>NZ_JACIEP010000044.1 GCF_014196915.1 Dysgonomonas hofstadii | reverse complement strand
AAAACCATAATACTACAATGAGATCAGATTATATTCAGAATATACATAGGTGTTTAGGTTATCTATTGTTTGGAATGGCCGTGCTAGCCTCTTCCTGTGTGAAGACGGACCGGCATACCCAGGAAAATGATTTTGCCCGGTATGTGGATCAACGTATCGGCACGGGCGGGCACGGCCATGTTTTTATGGGGGCGAATGTCCCTTTCGGACTAGTCCAACTGGGTCCTACCAGTATACCGCAAAGCTGGGACTGGACATCGGGCTACCATATCTCGGATACCACCGTCATCGGTTTCAGCCATTTGCACCTGAACGGTACAGGCATAGGCGACCTGAGCGATATTGTACTGATGCCTGTTACAGGCCAGGTCAACCACAACCGCGGGACGCATGACAGTTACGACACGGGGATGTGGTCTTATTTCAGCCGTGCCAATGAACGTTTCGCCCCGGGTTATTACGCCACATTTCTCGACCGCTACAAAGTTGGTGTGGAACTTACGGCTACAAAAAGGGGAGGTTTCCATAAATATACCTTCACAGAGAATACCGGTGATGCCCGCATCGTTATCGACCTGGAGAACGGTACCTGCTGGGATGCCCCTGTGGAAGGGAATCTGGTGGTACTCGATAACCGGACTGTTGCCGGATACCGTTATTCAAAAGGCTGGGCAAAAGACCAGCGGATATATTTTGTCGCCGAATTTTCACGCCCGTTTAAAGAATTTCAGTTATATGATAAGAATACTCCTAAAGAAGGGACGGCATATACTTCGCCGCAGGTATACGGGGAAGCTGTCTATGGCACTACCGGTTCCGACCCTGTTTACGTTAAGGTGGCCCTGTCTCCGGTAAGCATCGAGAATGCAAAGCTGAACATGAAAGCCGAACTGCCGGACTGGGACTTTGAGAAGGTCAGGAATGAGGCTTATAATAACTGGAATGAGGAACTGTCGAAAATAAAGATAAAGACCGGGGATGAGAGTGTGAAAAGGATATTCTACACCGGGCTGTACCATACGATGATCGCCCCTTCTGTATTCAGTGACGTGAATGGTGATTACAGGGGAGCGGACGGGAAGTATCACACAA
>NZ_JACIEP010000043.1 GCF_014196915.1 Dysgonomonas hofstadii | reverse complement strand
TATGTCTACGACAAAGCCGACCGGTTGATTTTCACCCAGGACGGCGAACAACGGCTAAAAGGCGAATGGACCTTCTCTATCCCCGATGTATTAGGCCGGGTTGTTCTGACAGGCATTTGCAAGACCGCCAACGGCAGCAATATCACAACAGGCCGTTTCGACAATAACCTGATAAAGGGCGGATTCTCCACAACGGGTACCTATAAAGGCTATACCCTGACATTAGATGCCGGTACATTAACCCTGGGCAATTATTCAATCCTCTCGGCCAACTATTACGATAACTATGATTTCAGGGGAATGACCGGAATGCCGTCAACACCCACCGCCTATAATACAGAAACAGGTTATGGTACCTGGTACGGAGGCGATTACACAGAAGCCAATAAATACAAGAACAAAGGTCAGCTCACCGGGGCTCTTACCGCACAATTCAACCCCGATGGCACCGTATCGCCTGATTATCTCTACTCTGTGATGTACTACGATAACAAAGGCAGACTTGTGCAGACCAAATCCAACAACCACCTGGCAGGAATAGAAGAAGAATACATCGCCTATAACTTCACCGGGCAACCCGTCAGGAAGAAGCATGTACATACAGGTATCGACAATGCCGCCAATACCCGTCAGACCGAAGTATATACCTACCAGTACGACCATGCCGGCCGGCTCTACAATACCAGGCACAGGCTCAACGATGGAGCAGAGACCTACCTCTTGCAGAACCGTTACGATGAACTGGGGCGGCTGGCCAAACAGGGTATAGGGCAAGTCATGCCAATAGCTATGTCACAACCCATGCTGATGGCCATGGCTATGACCGGTATGGAAGAATCCGCAGAAGACGTTCCGGAAGATGCTACCGGAACCGATACCGAAACCACCGACAAGGCCACCGAATATATCGGGTCGCTGGGACCAAACGCTGTTATTACCCATAACGCCCATATATATGCCAACCGTACCTATACCGCCGACCTGCAGTTTACCCTGCAACAGGGCTGCTGGATAACCATCGAGTATCCTTATTCTCAGGTATTGGGACAGACGATAACCGTATTCTTTGATTTGCTTAACGGCGTATACCACGATATGGGTGTAGCCGACGAAGAAGACCAGTCGACGGCCACCACCATAAAGATACGATACTGGCTGGGAGCAGGAACCCACAACTTTAATATCTACAACCCATTGGTCTACGACCCGCAGGG
>NZ_JACIEP010000042.1 GCF_014196915.1 Dysgonomonas hofstadii | reverse complement strand
GATCTTCTCGGTCGTATGACCCTGGAAGAAAAAGTAGGGCAGCTGCTTTGCCCGTTGGGATGGGAAATGTATGAGAAAAAAGGGCAGGAAGTCACTTATTCCCAAAAGTTCGAAGACCTGATCAAGGAACAACATGTGGGAATGTTCTGGGCAGTATACCGTGCCGACCCCTGGACAAAGAAGACACTGGAAACCGGCCTGAACCCGGAACTGGCAGCCAAAGCAGGGAACGCCTTACAGAAATACGTGATGGAAAATACCCGGCTGGGAATACCACTGTTCCTGGCAGAAGAATGCCCGCACGGGCATATGGCCATCGGCACCACTGTTTTTCCTGTAGGCATAGGCCTGGCCTCCACCTGGAACCCGCAACTGATAGAACAGGTAGCTTCGGCTATCTCCAAAGAAGTGCGCCTGCAGGGAGGGCATATCGGTTACGGGCCTGTACTGGATTTAGCCCGTGACCCCCGCTGGTCGCGTGTGGAAGAAGGCTTTGGCGAAGACCCCGTACTCAGCGCCCGCATGGGAGCAGCAGTAGCCAAAGGGCATGGAGGCGGCAATATATCCAATCCATACAATGTGATTTCTACAATAAAACACTTCATTGCATACGGCATACCCGAAGGGGGACATAACGGCAATACGGCATTCGTAGGAGAAAGAGAACTGCGTGAGAATTTCTTACCGCCATTCAGGGCAACCCTCGATGCAGGCGCATTATCCGTTATGACCGCCTATAATTCTATCGATGGCATACCATGTACGGCAAACAGGCAATTACTTACAGACCTGTTGAAAGACCAGTGGCAGTTCAGGGGTTTTGTTGTATCCGACCTGGTAAGTATAGACGGCATACACGAAAACCACCGGGTGGCAAAGACAATCGCAGAAGCGGCTGAACTGGCTCTTTGGGCTGGCGTTGATGTCGATCTGGGAGCCAATGCGTATATAAAACTGACAGAGGCAGTAAAAAGCAACCGGATACCCGAAGCCCTGATTGATTCCGCTGTAAGCCGTGTATTGAGGCTGAAATTTGAAATGGGGCTCTTCGAAAACCCTTACGTTGATCCGCAGAAAGCAAAAACAACAGTCCGCAACCCGCAGCATGTTTCATTGGCAAGGGAAGCTGCCAGGCAATCCGTTATCCTGCTGGAAAACAAAAACAACATACTGCCTCTGGGCAAAGATATAAAGAGGGTGGCGGTAATAGGCCCTAATGCCGATAA
>NZ_JACIEP010000041.1 GCF_014196915.1 Dysgonomonas hofstadii | reverse complement strand
GTGTAAAAGTTTAGACTAGATCTGACAGTAGGGCAAAATTTTCAAGGTTTAATATTAGGTTTTTCTAAGCCATAATTTCTTGGAATAGTTAAATAATTTGAGGGGGATTTTGGTCCCCCTAGACCATTCCAGTCAGTCAGGTTATTGCTGACGGGTTGCTCCTCAGCAGAGCCCGTTTCCTCTTGACCTGACAGTGGCAAAGATACAACATTTTGATAATGATTGGATAATAACTTATCATTTGCCAGATGTAGGCTGTCGTTCCAAGTTTGCATCGGTGTTTTACCATAACAATGTTTACCGGTATGAGGTCTTTCGTTGTTATAATACTCCAACCAAATATCAAGGTCAGCCTGTAACTCATCAATGGTATTGTAAATCTTTTTACGGAATGCTGTAGCATAGAACTCATCCTGCATTGTTCTATGGAAGCGTTCACAGATTCCATTTGTTTGAGGGCTTTTAGCTTTGGTCTTGGTATGATCAATGTCTTCAATAGCCAAATATAGCTGAAACTCGTGATGCTCCCTTGCTCCGCAATATTCAGTTCCTCTGTCTGTCAAAATACGCATCAGAGGAATACCATATTGGTCATACATTGGGATAACCCTATCATTGAGCATATCTGCGGCAACTAATGCTAATTTACGGTCATAGAGCTTTGCTGTAGCTACTTTGGAATACGTGTCGATAAAGGTTTGTTGGAAGATTTTGCCCACACCTTTGATATAACCAACGTAATAAGTGTCTTGTGCGCCCAAAAAGCCCGGATGATGTGTTTCTATTTCGCCATGGGCTACTTTTTCTTCTTTAGCTTTCTCCAAAGCGACAACTTGTGATTCTGTAAGAATTAAACCTTCTTGTGCAACTTTGGACTCAAGTGCTTTGAGGCGCTTTTGGAAAGTCTCCAAATCATGGCGGAGCCATACGCAACGCACACCACAGGGGGAGACAAATAAACCTTCTTTCTTAAGTTCATTAGAAGCTCTGGTTTGCCCAAATGCTGGATTTTCAATGGCAAAAGCCACTACTCGCTCTTCGACATGAGCTTCAATACGATTCTTTACATTGGGAACTCGGCGATTCATATCCTTGAGAGCTTGCTCACCACCTTCGTCAAAAAGGTCTTTGTAACGATAGAAAGTCTCACGACTATAACCTAAATACTTGCAGGCTCTTGATACATTACCTAATTCTTCTGCTAAGGATAGCAATCCTAAACGGCTTTTAATTACTTTTGTTTCTAAACTCATTTTTCTGACATTTTAAAGGGTTAAACTTTTGGTTTTATCTAGCAATACAAACTTAATTGTTTGCCCTTTAACTGTCAGATCAGATCGAAACTATTTCA
>NZ_JACIEP010000040.1 GCF_014196915.1 Dysgonomonas hofstadii | reverse complement strand
TTTCATTTTTAAAAACTTTGGGTCCCCCTGCCTGTCGCAGGCAGAGGATATCCCCGTATGTACATGCATAGTTTGTTTACGCACTCCTGCGCAACGAGACAAGGAGAATTTAACATTCTGTAATGTTGAAGGAATCCCCAAAACACATACTTGTAGCATTTAATTACAAATAAGGCAAAATATTATTCTATAGTATATTTTCATTTTCATATCCTTATTCCTGTTGTGTCGTTTCTGTAAATAACCAGTAAAGTTTCTGTAATAGTTGGAAGTCTCATCTAAAATAGATCCGTGTAACCTTTCCGTAAATAAAATAATAAACCTTTATCAAACTCCCTGTGGGGGTTGACTGCCGTCTTATCATTGTTGTTTAAATCTTGTTATATACCCCAAATCTATTTCGACAGCAAATTTATAAGGATGTAATAAAATTATATTTACAGATATCCACCATAATCTGGCAGAAAAACGTAAATGTATGAATTTCAGATACCCGGCTGTCTCCAACCGGTGAATAATCGCCCGTTAATTGCCATGGTAATTGGACTCACACCTGTTTTCCCATATTTTCCCGTATTTCCTGATATTTGAAGGTGTATCCCCTAAATAGGTCTTGCAGAAATTGGTGAAATGGGAGATACTGGAAAAGCCAAACTCGTCACAGATATCTTTGAAGCTCCGCCTTTCGTGCCGTATCTCATAATAGACCTTATCGGCCTTATTATGCAGCATCCATTTATAGGGAGATACACCGAATATACGCTTAAAATGCTTTTCGAAACCTGAAACCGAATAATTAAGGGCTTGCGCCAGTTCACTGACTGATTTATAATTATGACTGTTACGCATCACATAGGAAGAAAACACAGAATCAGCACTCAATGCTTTGCGGAAAAACAGGGATAAATCCCTCTGGGAATAAAAGGCGCGTAGCAGAAAGAATAGTTCTTTTACTTTGTTGCGGTAAAATATACCGCAATATATTCCCTGGTCAATGCACGCCAGCATAAATTCAACATATCCTTTTATCTGCGGATTTATATCCAAAAGATATAAATCATCCAGATCCTGGTAATTATCGTTTTCAAAGAACCGGGCGAGGTCTTCTATACTCATGCAGTTACAAAACGTGATCTGCTCCTGGAGCCGTATGATCAGCAGGGTGGATCCCTCCAGGGCTCTCACGCAATAATGCTGGTTCACAGGCATGTATACAGCCTTGCCTGCTCCTATGATCGATCCGCTATGGCTGGCAAAGGACAGGGAGACTTTTCCTTTTACAAGAAAAACCATCTTGTCATTCAGGGAACTGTTATCTATCAGCTCATTTTGGTTCAGTACCAGCAGTTCAATGGTCGAATGCCGGCCTTTTTCTTTATATGGACATGATAATTTATCAGAACAATATAGCTCGCTCATAAAATCTGCGTAATAAATCAAAAATCTGTAGAGTGATCTTATTTGTTAATACAGGATCGGGCTCTACCTTTATTTTTTATAAAAAGTAATTATTAAGTTTAGTTATATATGAAAACAGAAGAGGGATGAACAAGATCAGATACTTTGAACTGTAATTTGTATTCGAAACAAAAGTAGAGGTTTGAGCCGGATTATCCTTTACATAATTCCTCCTTTTTTTATTATTTTTTGTCCCTCAAACAGCGACCCAATAC
>NZ_JACIEP010000039.1 GCF_014196915.1 Dysgonomonas hofstadii | reverse complement strand
TGTATAATATAATTGAAAAGTAGTCCACTTAGTAATTGAAAAGTATACCACTAAGTGCTCTCGGATGAGATTGATTAAAGATATTTATTCTTCATTAGGTTGCAACATTTTTTTAGTTTCTTTAACTCTGTAAGACTGTCCATTCATATTGATAAGATATGCTTTATGTGTGAGCCTGTCTACCATAGCAGCCACCAGAACTTTATCCTTTACTATTTCTCCCCATCTGTCAAAAGCCAGATTTGTAGTAATGATTGTTGATTTCTTTCCAGCCCTGAGCGATAGATGGTTAAATAGCAGTTCGCCTCCTTCCTTATCGCAACTTACATATCCAAACTCGTCACAGATGACCATATCATAGTTTTGGAAGCGTAATTCAAGCAGTCTGAGACTCTTTTGCGACCGACATTCCCTGATTTGTGTCAGCAGGCGGGGAACAGAAGTAAAAAAGACAGTATAGCCCTCCAGGCAGGCTTTAATACCCAGTCCAATTGACATATGTGTTTTACCGGTTCCGGGATTACCGCAAAATACGATATTACGTCCATCCTTGATAAATTCCAGCGTTTCAAGCTCGGGCAGTGCTGTTTGCGCATCCTTAGGCAGTTCTTGCCTTACCAGTTCCTGAAGGTACTTCAGTTCAGGGAATCCGGCTAACCTGATCCGCTGTTTACGGCGCGCCTCGATACGCATGTCCATTTCCTTGGTTAACAGCCGGCATATCAATACCCGGTACGACCAGTTCTCATCAGTTGCCTGGGTAATAAAGTCATCGAGTTCATCCCGCATGACAGGTAGTTTAAGCTCTTTGGCATAGTTAAAAACTTTTTCTTTCTCGTTCAGATTTTCCATTTGCATACTGTTTATATTAAATACTTCTTGTCTCATACCTGATTATTAATTTTTGGTGGTAATTTTTATATTGTTTTCTGTGTCCATTATGCGCGAGAGGTCCATTAGTATCCTCATGGCTCCGTCTTCGATCAGGGCAGATCCGCTCTTATGACTTTCATCCAGATAGATGGGTTCATCCGGCATACCTTGAGGTTCATTATTGGTATGCATCATGGCTTTGATCTGGTCTGCCGATATACTTCTCAGACCTCGTTCCTTCAATGAACTGTAGGCTTCTATTATATCATTATCGCTAAAATTGTTATCCCTGGCATACTGTAAAAGGAAGACAAAATCCCTGGCCTTATCTGTAAAATGTTTATTGAACAAAGCCTGTATTTTTACCGGCATTTGTTTTAATGCCAGGGAAGTGTTCAGTGCTCCCGGTTTGCGCAACAGGGTATTTATATAATGCTCCAGTTTGATGGACCACCCTTTCTCTCTGGAGTAAATCCGTTCATGTACGGCTACTTTGTCATTGCCAAAAAGGACAACCAGTTTCTCGGAGTACATCTTAACGGTAACGGTTTTGCCTACCAGTGTATCGGGAACCGAGTAGTGGGAGCAGTTCATACAGATGGTGGACCACTTGTCCACCTTGTACTCAGCCATCAGGAAGCATCCCATCTCATTGGTATAGGGTCTTAATGCAGCCAGATCTGCTGCCAGTTCCTCCACTTTATTGATAGTCGAGGGGCTGCCACTGCGCGAGTTAATCTTCTCACATATACTCAGTAAGTGGCTTTGAGCATCTGCCAGAGAGGTATAATGAAGATTGATACTGAAAGCTTTACGCCTGACGTATTCTACAGAACGTTCTACATGGCCCTTTTCCCAGCCGGCACGGGCATTACAGAAGCGATAATGGTAACGGTAAAAGTTGCTCATGCGAAGAAGTGTTTGGGTGGGTTTCTTCTCCTCTCCTGCAAACTTCTTGATGACGGCCACACGCATATTGTCATAGACCATAATGTGGGGAACACCGTTTATCTGGCGGAAGAAGTTACGGTGTGACTCCATGAAGGCTAACTGGTCCTGGTGATGGAACAGCCAGGCATAACGCCCGTTACTATGGCTTAGGGTAAAGACGGCCAGTTGAAGACGATGAAGTTTGCCATTTAAATAAAGCTTGACTTCGCCCCAGTCAAACTCACAGGATTCTCCCGGAGGGTAATAACCACGGATGAAGGCCTCCTGGGATTTATCCTCTTTCTTAACCATACAGGCAGAGGCGATGTATTTACAAACCCCTGTATAGCTGACCTGAAAGCCTTTGTCTATTAACAGTTCGTAGATATCTTTACCCCGCATACACTGTTTCTTCAGTCCCATGGCACGTTTACGGGCGTTCTTCTCCAAACAGTCGTCTATTAAATCTTTCAGGCTGCCGACAATAACACGAGGGCCTCGACGGGAACTGTTATAACGTGGCTGGGTAGTTAATACTGATTCCAGAGAGGCTTCAGGATCAGGGCAGGATAAAGCTGCTTCATACTCACAAATGATTTTATGAACGGTCTTACGGCTGATATCCAACTGTCTGGCTATAGCCCGCTTACTGTACCCCACCGTACGGTACATATGTATAATTGTTTGTTTTTCCACCATTGTTATCATTTTACCCTCTGTGTTGGTTAATACACAAAGGAATTTATAATGTTAATATTTGTTAGTAAAATACAGAGCTTTATTATATGCTCTCCTAAATTTTACTTAACTGGTGGTATACTTTTCAATTATTTTAGTGGACTACTTTTCAATTATATTATACA
>NZ_JACIEP010000038.1 GCF_014196915.1 Dysgonomonas hofstadii | reverse complement strand
CAGTCGACGGCCACCACCATAAAGATACGATACTGGCTGGGAGCAGGAACCCACAACTTTAATATCTACAACCCATTGGTCTACGACCCGCAGGGTACTAAAAAGGTGTACACCACCCTGACATTGAGTACCAGTACAGGAAGCCCGGGTGGAGGTACAGAAACGCCCGAGCGGGTACCTGAATATATCGGTTCGCTGGCCGCAGGAGATGAGTTAACCTACCAGGCGCATATGTATGCCAACGAAAGCTATGCCACACATCTGGAAATAGACGTTCCGCAAAACATAGACCTGACCATTGAATATCCCGAGACCGGAGAGCTGGGAGAAACCTCGGTGAAGTTCTTGAAATGGAACGCTTCGGCCTATCAGCCTGTCAATATACCATTTACCGAAGATGTGACAGTCTCTTCCACACGGCGGATAACCGTAACCCTGGAGGCAGGCAGGTATGTATTCTATATCTATAGCACCAACCTGATATCAGGAGGAACAGATCCGGTACCGATGCAGGTAAACCTATCGGCACAAGGCAATAATACAGGAGGAGGTACTAATCCAGACGGCGGAGGGAACCCCGACCCGTACCACCCAACCGACTTTACAGTCACCCCGGCACAGGTAGTCGAATACGACTACAACGTACGCTCGTGGACAACAGGCATCACCAACGACCTGTACAGCCAGCAGCTGCAATACGGTTACTCGGGTAATATCAACCGCATGGACTGGCAGCAACAGGGGCAGAACAACGCTTACTCATTCGTTTATGATGAACTCTCCCGCCTGACAGCAGCCAATTACACTGGAACGGGACAATATGGTACGAGTTACAGCTATGATAAGCATGGGAATATCAAGACACTGACCCGCAAAGGAAAGATACAAGCCTCAAGCCCTTACGGAATTATAGATCAGCTGACCATGACACACAACGGCAACCAGCTAACACGAGTAGTAGATAACTCCACGGCAACACCTGTACAAGGTTCGGAAGACTTTAAGGACTATACCGACAAGGCGGGACAGTACACCTACAACCGCAACGGTGCTATGGATAAAGATACCCACAAAGGAATTTTGGGGATTAAGTATAATTCATTAAATTTACCAACGGAGCTTGCCGTGAAGAACATCAACACCAGTGGCAAGACCTATTATACATACTCGGCTTCAGGCGTGAAGTTAAGAGTCGTGCATAAGGATGCCAAAAACCAGACCTATACCCCTGTGATGGGAACATCAGGCGACAGTAACCTGGAAACCTCAAAGGTCACCGACTATGTGGGTAACAAGGTCTATGAGAATGAAGGATTGAAGCGTATACTGGTAGATGGTGGTTATATAGAGAACAATGTATACCACTATTACCTGAAAGACCACTTAGGCAATAACCGTGTGGTGATAAACCAGTACAACGAGCAAATCCAGAACTCACAGTATTATCCTTTCGGTATGGCCATGGCAGAAAGTACAAGCCAAAGCTCACAGCCATACAAGTACAATGGCAAGGAACTGGATAAGACGCATGGGCTGAACTTATATGATTACTCTGCGAGATATTATGACGGGGCGTTAGGGAGGTTTACTACTGTGGATCCGTTGGCAGAGAAGTATTACTCCATTAGTCCGTATGTGTATGTAGGGAATAACCCTATAAATGCAGTAGATTTAAAAGGAGATACTATAACCACAATAATTGAAGGTACCAGTTATTATTGGGGAAAAGTTGGTGATAAGTATGGGTTTGTAGGTTCTGATGGAGCTTTGTATTCAGGAGATGATAAATTTGCTAAGTCATTAACTAATGCTATAAATAAATTACGAAGTAAAGATACAGGAAGAGAGTTCGTTGATTATTTAGCAGGAGATGCTGGTTCTGTGAATATTCTAGATGATAATGAAAATAGTGCAAATATAGGTACAGGGAAAACAATTAAGTGGAACGATTCAAATGATAACCCTGGAGCCTCTAGGCCTGGGTTTATTGGGTTAGGACATGAAATGGCACATATTGAGGACAAATGGAAAGAAACATTAGATATGACTCCTTGGGCCACAGTTACCGATGTGTCAGGAAATAAAAAAACTATTTATAATGCAGAAAAACATACATTGCATATAGAAAATAAAATAAGAAAAGAACATGGAAAAGGTTTACGAACCCATTATGCTTATGATATAAATGGTAATGGAGTAGGTAGTACCCAATTTGTAAAAAATGGAGCAAGTATGTTTCATAGCCAAGGATCATTAAATAGTACTGTTATTAGAGATGGGGCTCCTGTTATCACAATATCAATAATACCTTTTAAATATTAATTATTATGACGTATAGATTATTACTATTTTCCCTTTTGTCATTACTTGCAATAGAAGTACAGAGTAGCAATAGATTCTCAGACAAGGTAAATATGAATAAATTTACTAAAGAATACAGAGAAATAGATAGAGATAAATCTAATATAAAAAAGAGTAAGGCAAATATCATAAAATTAATAATGAAGTATTCTAATAAATATAATGTTGATTTAAGCATAAACGATACTATATTCATACTTGAAACTTGTTCGGTTGAATCTATGACGTGTTATGGAAGCTTATGGAGCAAAAAAGAAAGAATTGATTTTAAGATTTTTAAAAAGTTTAAGATTTTGCCTCATAATTATTTTAAGGAAGAAGAAATAAACGCTCTATTCAAATGGGATATGAATATCTTCAAATCTTTAGATGAAGAAGGTCGTTTATGGCTTCCTTCTTCCTCAAGAGATGCTACACGTATTATAATTGGCAAAGGAGAAGTTGATATTGAGAGGGCTGAATATTTCTATCATTGATTTTTGAGATTTACATTATTTTATAAGCCAATCCTGCCATTTTCATCATTGGCAGGATTGTTTATCTATATTAGTATATGACAAGGTCTGGTGAAAGAACAAGAGGAAAGAAACAAAAAAAGTGCAAAAGTGTAACTTTTGT
>NZ_JACIEP010000037.1 GCF_014196915.1 Dysgonomonas hofstadii | reverse complement strand
CCCGCCTTATTGGTATAGTCCTTAAAGTCTTCCGAACCTTGTACAGGTGTTGTCGTGGAGTTATCTACTACTCGTGTTAGCTGGTTGCCGTTGTGTGTCATGGTCAACTGGTCTATCACCCCGTAAGGATCAGAGGCTACAATCTTCCCGCTACGTGTGTTTTCTACAATATTTTTCTTTGTTACATTTTGCTTTTTTGATAGTCTTTATATCATATAGATAAATAAGCCCCTAATCTGATACATGAAAGTTGATTCTGTTAGCCCATTTATCTCAATTTTAGGATGCAGAAATAATAAAGACGATTTTTAGATCGTCTTTATTATTGTTCAATTATAGATTATTTAAATGATTATAAGCCAGTTATAAAATAATCCCCTAATCTGACACATTACCCATTACCGTTCTGTACTTATTTATTATTTATTCTTCGTATTATAAAATCCCCCAAATAAAGAGTTAAGATTAAAACAATTGATTGAATAATAAATATTGGATATAATGGTTCTGCTTGTATATAACGATATATAAAACTGATGATTATGATAGGAAAAGTTAATATAGACATCCATATTGTCCAATCACCATAATACGAATCAGAACCCATAATGGAACACACTGTAAATAAACCAATTGCATTATAGGCCAATATTATAAAGGCCAATATTATACGTTGCCTAATCTTATTATCCATTTTCTTATAAATTTAATATTACCATATTGCCATTAAAAATTTAGCAATTGAGATATTACCAAAAGCTAATGTTACAGCTGTGGCTCTCCCCTTATCTTTCATTGGTACGCTTGGATGCATCATTATACTAGCAGAGCCAATTGTTAGTTTAATATCAGCACCAATCACTTTCTTGTTGAGAAGCGCATCTCTAAGACCAGTTGCTTTTTTGGCATCGTATCTCATATCATGCTGAATTGCAGGATATTCACTCAGATTCCTAGGTAGGTATTGATAAGAATCTGCAGGGTCTATACCTAATCCTTTATTCCCATATGTCTTTGGATTATCTGGTCCTATATAACTTGTTCCAAACAAATTCTTATGTAATGTTTCAGCATTTACACTATTGTCGCTTGTGCCAAAAATAGTGAAATCGTTACCATATATAATTTTATCATCTGCCATCAAATTTCCATTAGCATCAACAACTGCTCCATATGAGTTTTCTTCACTTCCATCATTAAAAAATGTATACTGAGACTTCACCGAACCATCTTTATTGTATTTAGTAAAGGATGTTCCACTAGCTATATGGGTTACACCTCCTTTTTCTCCATATTTTGAAATAACATCATCCTGAGAAAGAACATCTCTGTCGTAATAATATTCTTTAACACTATCCACTATCCGACTAACCCAGTCCATTCCAGTTGGGTCAATAATCCGCATAGGATTATTCGCGACCCAAGCATACGGCGACCAAGCATAGTAACTTTCAGCATGAGGGTCAGGTGTCGGTGTGCGAGGTATTGCCAGATCATAAAATCTTGCATCACTATCATACCAGTTCAACCCATGCATACCATCCAACTCCTTGTCATTATACTTATACGGCTGTGCACTCTGCCCTGTGCTTTCCGCAAAAGACATACCGAAAGGATAGTATTGTGTGCTCTGTATCTGGTTGTTGTACTGGTCTATTACTATGCGGTTGTTGCCTAAATGGTCTTTTATATAAAAATGATATTTGTCATTTTCAATATATCCGCCATCCACCAGTATCTTTAATTTATCGTCTTCATAAATCTTATTGCCTGCATAGTCAGTTGTTTTCGTTTCTGTCAACGCATTCACATTGACTGCCGAACCGATTACCGGACTGGTAGAATGAGCAGGGTTCCATCTTCGTTTGACTTGCAGCTTCACGCCTGAAGCCGAATAGGTGTATTCATTACGTCCCTCACCGTCACGGTTCTTTATGTCCATCAATGTTGGTAAATTTAACGAATTATATTGGATCTGCGATATTCCTTTGTTCAAATCTTTGGTCATCGCCCCGTTTTTATTATAGGTATATTCAATGGCTACATTACTGTAATTTTTGAAATCGGCTGATACTTCCAGATTGATAAGCCCTATGGCATCTTCGGCTTTTAACAGTTGGTTGCCGTTGTGTGTCATGGTCAGCTGATCTATAATTCCGTAAGGGTTTGAGGCTTGTATCTTTCCTCTGCGGGTCAGTGTCTTGATATTCCCGTGCTTATCAAAAAGATAACTTCAAAACCTGACATTTCTGACATTTCTCAGTCTACAAAAACTTGACAAAGTTGACACATTTGCATCGTTTTTTAGTTGTAAAGTTTGTTCGTCTTGATCTCTAACATACTGGCAAAACCTGACCCTCTCTCTTTCATCCTACATAATCCATCATTCTTATATATAGATAAACAATCCTGCCAATGATAGAATTGGCAGGATTGGGTTTTATTGCTATGCAAGGACACGATTTAGAAAATCGCGCTATCAGGGAAGGATGGCTCTAAAGGTAATCCTTCCCATAAGGGATTATTGTTATCATTAAAGCATTTTGGACATTTTATTATTCCCATCTCTGGAGTATCTTTCCAAATTTCCCCACAGTAATTACACATAACCCAATTATTCTCTATAATATTCGCATTTTCTATGTCTGGATTAGGATATTCATGATTAAATAAATAAATATATTTTTTCATAATGTCAATCGTTTCATTTTTCCCATTAAATAAGTCATCAAAGAAGTATCTATTATCAACAATTTCTTTAAATGTAATTAATGAAGGAGCAGTTTTTATATATATCGAATAGTAGTAATAATCTGATAATATTTTATTCCAATATTTTGAAATTCTTCTATCAATAACTTTGAAATATAAATCTGAATAAAATTTAGGTATAATTGAGCCACTGTCATCTATAAGGATATAATTAATATTAGAACTACTTTTTATATCCAAGCCATAAACGACATATGTATCATTATAATTTAAATGTATACCTCTTGAATATAAAAGGTCTTTATCTGAATTAAGAACAAATTTAACTTTCATTTTTATTATCTTGTTTTTAGATCTGGATATCTGTGTCCTCTACTATCTGAATTTGTATCATCTTTTATTTTGAACCCTGATGCCTCTCCAGTCTTTGTGTTTACATCGTAGTGAACTTCTGTTGAGGTACCATCACCATGATTATGATTATGTTGTTTTTTTACAAAATCTCCTCCATTTTCTTTATACTTTGGATCACCTAACCTTCCACTATAATCCACACCAGCCCCACTTTTTGCTTCCTCTAATGTTAATTGTTCTTGTAAATTTCTCGGTTGAGTTCTAGCACCAGATTGTGCACCATCAACCACCTTTTCTGCTTTCTTTGCATCACTAACAATTCCCAGAGCTTTCCCTATACTTTTAACAATACCTTTTAATAAAGACCCACTTACAACTGGAATAACAGCTCCTACCGCAGCAAATCCTATATCAACACCTGAGGCAGGTGTTCCATCTATATTTATAGCATTACTTCCTCTGGTTATAACTGTACCTAAAACAACGGCATCATTTACATCAGACATAGATGCTACAACCAAAGTGCCATTCTTCTGAAGCGTAGAAGAATTCTCCTTTATTACTTTATCAGCTTGGTTGTTTGCAGCCGCCTGTCGATAATAGCTTGGGTCAAAAGGAGGCCAGCCAAACATTCTGCCGTCAGGATCAATAAACTTAATGGGATTATTATTGCAATAAACATATGGAGATATAGAGTAATACTTCTCCGCCAATGGATCGACCGTCGTAAACCTCCCTAACGCCCCGTCATAATATCTCGCAGAGTAATCATACAGATTCATACCATGCGTCTTATCCAACTCCTTGCCATTGTACTTGTACGGTTGAGT
>NZ_JACIEP010000036.1 GCF_014196915.1 Dysgonomonas hofstadii | reverse complement strand
CCTAATACATCGGGGATAGAGAAGGTCCATTCGCCTTTTAGCCGTTGTTCGCCGTCCTGGGTGAAAATCAACCGGTCGGCTTTGTCGTAGACATAGTAGATCCAGGAACAGCCCGGGAGTTTTTTAGCTATGCAGCGGTTGCGGTTGTCGTATTTGTAGAGATAGCAATACCGATAGGTCTGAATACTAACTCCATCACTCAACCAGGCTGTTCCTTCAGAGAAGTTTTTAACAACATCAGACATTAAGGGTGGCAACACCGCCCTGAGGTTGCCGAAGTCATCGTATACATAGTAGGTGTCATGCGGATTCTTGTTGCTGCCATTGTATATGATCTGACGGGTGAGAACTACTTGTCCGAGTTTGTCCTTAAACTCGAAAGAGGTATTGCCTTCTTCGTCTTCCGTGCGGGTGACATAGAGTTGGCCGGTTTCGTAGTTATCTACATAAACCAGCTTCAGGATTGTATCGTTTGCCGTTTCTTCGATCCGGTAGCGTTTACAGTTCAGAGTATCTACATTTACTATATTGGTCAGGTAAGCGGTACGTACGGCTTTGCCTGCTCCTGTATTCTGCCAGTCTGCGCCGGGACCATATTGTTTAACTACCCGGTTCAGGGGTGAGGATTCGTATTCCGGCATTGAATAAGGTTTCTGATCGCTTCTATTGGTCGCAACAGCTTGCGCCCTTACTGTTGCCGGATTTACATAAGCCCCGTTGTTATTGTCAATGGCGGCGGGTAGCCATGCATTACTCTCCCGGCCGAAACTATCGTACTCCTGCAGGGAAACCAGGTCTTTTTGCATAGGGGTCATACCACTTTGTACACCTTGTACCGGACGGCCCAGTCCATCGAAATACTGCACGGCATCGAGGTAATTGCTGCCGGTGGCACTGGTGAAGGTGCGGGTGTGGATATAGTTCTGACCGGTGGATTGCGCCAATATTCCTATTGAGATTATTGACATCAATAAAACAATTATATATAGTCTTTTCATAGCCTGTTAATTACTGGTTTTATAATGGTAGTCATACTGTTTATGATTTACTTATTTAATTTAAAGGAAAACATAAATCAGAACCTATTTGAAATCCATCCTGCCATCTGGGAATCATATTAGAAGCATTCATTTGTTTCAGCCGAATATAGACATTTCCATTATATTCAACCCATATTGTCCATATATTACCATACATTTCATAATCTACGAAAGTCGTTTGGGTAGGGATATAAGCTCTGTCCTTGATTTCAGCGACAGATACAGACCCATTGAAAACATTTGGAGAAGAATAATTAAAAGCATCAGTCCAGTTCAGGTATATATAGCCAATGACCAAGCTGTCGCCCTCTATGTATGCACGAAATGTCTGGATATTTGAGTTTGTGGTATTCGACAAACTTATTTCTTCATGTATTATACAACTTCCCTGAGCCTCTGCAATATCTTTTACTTCCTGATAATGCTGATCCCAAACTTTCTGATTCGCTTCGGCTTGTGATACTGTTGAAATATAAGTTCCCGCAGGAATATCTAATGTTGCTCTCGACCCTGGGGCTGGTATATAGCCGACAGCACATAGTTTGTCGGCAGAAATAGTTGTAAACTCATTCAGATAAATATTATTATTGATAAATTCCGGATTATATTTATAAAAATAACTCTCAGTAGTATTAAGGTTCTGATCTTTTATACTTTCCAGTTTTTCATCGGTATTATATTCAAAATAGATGGATATCTGATTTTCTGCCGTTATTTTAACAATATTTCCTTTATAATTATAGTTATACGATTTGATATATGAATTTGGAAATTTGATTTGAAGTTGAGATAATAAATCATTCCAATTCATATTTTGTATTGAACAATTTATAATATTATCAGATATCTCCCTTTTTAGATCATCCACGCTTAAGTTATTTAAAATTGCTTTTACATTACGTCCTTTGTAATCCCATAGGTATGATTGATGAAGCCCGGTATAGTCTTTGACTTCAATTAATTTACCGATAGTATTATATTTTAATTCACTACTTATTATGCTTGTATTATTCCTGAAGGTTTCTTTTATAGAAGTTAACTGAACATATTTGTTATTAAGGAGAGAGTAGTTATATTCATATAGCTTTAGAAGAATATTATTTACAGATGTTTTTTGATAAATAGGATATGATAGCATATTCATTTCAACCATCGTAGAAAATATGCTTTGAGTTAATTCTGTATATGGATATTTAATTATTGTTTCATTTATATTCCCATTACTATTTATAGTTGATTCTTTTACCAATTGTTTATTTTCATCGTGTTCCATACTTTTGCTACTTAATATAATATCAGAAGCAGGGGGCATCGTAGCAGTATTACCATAAAAAAATGATGAGTTCTTATTATATTGGATTTCGCGGATGGAACTCAATTTGTTAGCATAGCAGTAATAATAATGTGCTGCAGCTCCTTTTTTATACCGATCAACAGAAAGCCACCCATCATCTTGACCAGGATAGTATACTGTCATATATGCAGGGTCTAAGGTTCTGATACTATTTGAAGGCTCTTTACCAATATTTACATATGAATAATGTATACTTTTATATATTTTCCCTAAGGAATCACAATAATATTCGTCAGATACTTTTCCCCGCTCTATATCTCTTCTACTACGAGGTACTCCGGCTTTCCAATCTCCATTAGTATACACAGGCAGATCATCAAAAACAGAAGAGATGGGCTCTCCTAAGCGTAATCCTCCCTCTTCAGTTATGAAATGGGTTGCCTTAAATGAACCATTCTTATATTTTTCCTGAACCGAAGAATAAGTGATATGAGTACCTGAGTTATCAAAAAGCAGATCACCTGAAGAAATAAAATATGCTGGATTTGAATGCAATATGCCACTGGATACATTATCTCTGTTAATCTTAAGGTAGGAATATTCTTTAATTGTATATTCTCCTGTCTGGGGAACATTTATTATTTTTTTTATGCGCAATCCTCCTGCAAAAGTGTTATTCGTATATGATAAATAATTGGCATTTTCTGATATCGGCACGTAAGCAGAATAATCATGATTTTCAAACACAAACATCGAATATCCTTTAGTAGGATATATTATTTTACTTAGAATCGCCAGTTTAGCTCTCTCTTTTTCAGATGTTTTCGGTCTATTCTTTTGATCTTCTTCTTTCCATAAGAATTTATTATTCGCATATCCCCAGTTATCTGTATATTCAGATAAATATTCGGGTTCTTTTATCATATTCGGAGGTAAACTATAGCTATATTCAAAGGTATATGTTTCCGGATTGATTGATAATGGATATAATATACTTACAGATGATAATTTTCTTCGGATATCCGGTCTTTCAATATATGAAAATTGTATATTTTTGGAAATTGTTTCCAAATTATTTTCATCTGTGTATTTTAATACAATTTTATTTAGCTTTAGCCATATAAATCGATCCTTAAACTGACCGGTACCTGTACTTAGCGAAGCTTTTCTTTCATCATCAGGATTTCTTTGGAAATATGGAATATTTGCTGTTACATTAAAACCCAGGAAATATGAAGGAATAATACTGCCGTCTTTATAGAAAAAATCCCTGTAATTTGTCTCAGGATAAATTAGATCATTACTTCTAGATGTTTCAAACGAAATGGTCAGATTCTTTTCGGGGCAAGCGATTGAAGTTAAATATACAGGAGACATTATTGATCCTGACACTCCCCCATGAATATAATCCCCCAATACATAGTCATACATCGTATTTTGGTAACTTCCCGACCTTCTTTGTGGCTTATATTTACCCATACAAGAAAATGTAGATTGATATGGGCCTCTTTCATAATTAAAATAGACAGGTTCTCCTACCGGAGGAATGATTTCTTTTAAATACCAGCTAACGGCTCGCCATCCTCGTTCATAATTAGAATTCTTAGGAAACATACTTTGAGAATACTCAATTGCGTTTTCACCTCCAAATATATACTTTACACCTTTGTCATCGATAATTGTAAATTTTCGAAAGTGTTTATCCATGAATTTCTCACCCGATTGGATGTCTTGGTCATCAAACAATATTTTTACCGGAGCATCACATTCTACTATCCATTCTCCCAAATGGTTTATATAGAATTTCCCTGAATACCCCAGAAAATTAAAGCTAAAAACATCAGGCTGAGTATCAATATCACAATATCTGTGATGGAATTCATTATTCACACTCATTGGATCATTTGGAATATACCAATTATTCTTATTCAATATACTATAAGAATAATAAAATCCAAGACCATTATCAATTGTATTTTCCATACTAGTCTCATCGACGACGTTCTTAATTTCTCTGTTTATAACACCTCCAATGTTTAAGTTCCAGCCTAATCCTACCCATGAGGGATGATTTTCAGGTTTGAATCCTGAGGCATGATAGTTGAGGCTAATGTCTATATTTGAATGATCAAGATTAATGGTATGCAAAGGAATACTTATCTGAGGTATACCTGTGTATAAAGAAACCGGTATATCTCCGTATATTCTAAAACTTTCGGCATTTGGGGTCAAAATATTTATTTTTTGACCGGTTGACTCCTGATCTTGAGCAATAGTTATACATGGGTTTAAGATTAATCCAATAGTGAAACATAAAAGTATTTTCTTTTTCATAACTATCATTTTTTAATAACCACTTCATTTACAAACATATCATCTGCTGTTATCCTTAGCACATAATTCTTCGTTTGTAAGTTCGAGCAATCAATTGTTTCA
>NZ_JACIEP010000035.1 GCF_014196915.1 Dysgonomonas hofstadii | reverse complement strand
CAGTCGACGGCCACCACCATAAAGATACGATACTGGCTGGGAGCAGGAACCCACAACTTTAATATCTACAACCCATTGGTCTACGACCCGCAGGGCACAAAGAAGGCATACACCACCCTGACACTGAGCACAGGTGACGGCGGTTCGGCATCGGTCGACATACTCGATCCCAACAGGGAACGGGAATACCTGGGGGCACTCTCTATCGGCAGCTCGCTTGCCTACCAGGGAAACATTACCCCGGACGAGAGGTACAGCCCTTACCTGGAGTTCGCCCTGGAGGAAGATGCCGATGTTACCATCCGGTACACCAACCCCGGTATACAAACCTCCATTAAGTTCTACCGCCTGTCTGAGGGGGTGTTCCTGAACGAATATTACGAATTGAAGAATGAAGAGCTTACCTCCCTCAACAGGGAGATCACCGTGGCCCTTGCGGCAGGCTCGTATGTATTCATTATCTATGACCCAACCGTTACAGGCGAAATGGGTACAGAGAATGTGGCTATGCAGGTGAGGCTATCCGCTGATGGCGATAATACCGGAGGAGGCACAGGCGGCGGCAATCCAGATTTACACCATTTTACAGGTTTCGCTGTAACCCCGGCACAGGTCGTAGAATACGACTACAACGTACGCTCGTGGACAACAGGCATCAGCAACGACCTGTACAGCCAGCAGCTGCAATACGGTTACTCGGGCAATATCAGCCGTATGGACTGGCAGCAACAGGGGCAGAACAACGCTTACTCATTCGTTTATGATGAACTCTCCCGCCTGACAGCTGCCAATTATACCGGAACGGGACAATACAGCACAAGCTATTCGTATGACAGGCACGGAAATATCAAGACACTGACACGCAGAGGAAAGATACAAGCCTCAAGCCCTTACGGAATTATAGATCAGCTGACCATGACCCACAACGGCAACCAACTGACCCGGGTAACAGATAACTCCACGACAACACCTGTCCAGGATTCGGAAGACTTTAAGGACTATGCCGACAAGGCGGGGCTGTATACCTACAACCGCAACGGAGCCATGGACAAAGATACCCACAAAGGAATTTTGGGAATTAAGTATAATTCATTAAATTTACCAACGGAGCTTGCCGTGAAGAACATCAATACAAGCGGCAAGACCTATTATACCTACTCGGCTTCAGGCGTGAAGTTAAGAGTCGTGCATAAGGATGCCAAAAACCAGACCTATACCCCTGTGATGGGAACATCAGGCGACAGTAACCTGGAAACCTCAAAGGTCACCGACTATGTGGGTAACAAGGTCTATGAGAATGAAGGATTGAAGCGTATACTGGTAGATGGAGGTTATATAGAGAACAACGTATACCACTATTACCTGAAAGACCATTTAGGCAATAACCGTGTGGTGATAAACCAGTACAACGAGCAAATCCAGAACTCACAGTATTACCCGTTTGGAATGGCCATGGCAGAAAGTACGAGCCAAAGCTCACAGCCATATAAGTACAATGGGAAAGAGTTGGATAAGACGCATGGGCTGAACTTGTATGATTACTCTGCGAGATATTATGACGGGGCGTTAGGAAGGTTTACTACTGTGGATCCGTTGGCGGAGAAATACTATAGTTGGTCGCCGTATGCGTATTGTGCGAATAATCCGATTAAGTTTATTGATCCGACAGGAATGGTTATTGATTCAGCTTATATAGATCAATGGAATAATGAGAAAGCAGCAATATTTTCTCAGTGGGCAGCTCTTATTTCTAATAACGCTAATGGTGTTAATAATGAGAGAATAGGTAATCTCTATTCCTCAATAAGTGCCATGATAGCCGCTGAGGCAAGTACTCAACTATATCGATTAGGTGATTCGACTGGTAATCTTGGGGGAGTTATATATGATCCGAAATCAGGGGCTGTGGTCATTAACTATAATGGCACTGCCAATTTTGTACATGAGTTGATACATGTTGGACAATTTGAAATTGGGGATATAGTTTTTGATAAAACTTCAGGAAATGTTATTGCTCAAGATATTTTTGATGAGGTAGCAGCATATAAAGTTCAATATAGTTATGATCCTAAGTCAGTATCCGGCCTTCCTTCAACATCAATGGTATCTACGATAAATGACATTACTCCTACTTGGGTACAAGGATTAGATGGAGGTACATTATATGTACCTGGCGGCAGAGGGAATACGGGAACCTCTCCACTAAATATAAATTCTACTAAACATGATCTCATTAGAGCCTATGGATTGTCTTTAATTGGATTATATCCTAATTTATCAAGTAATTTTACTATCAATTCACTTAATATACATTATAAAAAATGAAAAATATTATTTTATATCTAGTATGTCTTACTATAGTCAACTTTGCTTGTAAAACAAATAAAATTGACTATAATCAATTGTCTGGAACCTTTGCATATATAAATGAAAAAGAGAATTTTGGATATGAGTATTTATTGAATTTGTATCCAGATCAAACTTTTAAGTTTGCGCAGAAATATAACGAAACGAATCCTGTCTGTGAAGGTCGTTGGGTAATCAATAATATAGATGAGCTAATGTTGTATTGCTCAGATAAAGAAAGTATAGAAATAATATTATCCAGAGGATATATGCATCATCGAGAATTTAATCTTCTCATATTGAATAGAGATGAAATTAAGATGGATAGTATAATTATGAGAAGAATTAGCAAATGATTAATTACTTTTATTTGTAATATAAAGTAGTTAATGTAAAGATTCACAATCCACTATGAGTCAATCCTGTCGATTTTATCATTGGCAGGATTTTTTATCTATATAGAAAAAGAGTATGAGATATAAGTAAAATAAAAACTAAGAAAAACATTGTAAAAAACGTTAGGTTTGTCAGGTTTTAGTTAAATCTGTGTTTGGGTATAATAGTAACCAAATGAAGACCATAACCGATGCCATAGCCGATATCAACTTGACTGCCTCGATGGATTCAAGGATTATACCAAAGGTACTGGTGTGGAATATACCTACAATAAGAACGGGGCGATGACCAAAGACCTGAACAAGGGTATTTCTTCAATTACCTACAATATGCTAAATCTACCTCAAACCGTAGATATAAAGAACAAGACAGTAGAAGGACGGAATGAGTATACTTATTCAGCAGCAGGAGTAAAACTAAGAGCCGTACAGCGTTGGAATCCGGGCTATTCGACCAATCCTGTTATCGGTTCGGCTGTAAATGTCAATGCGTTGACCGAAACGGAAACCACAGACTATGTAGGGAATATTATCTACGAAAATGACGGATTGAAGAGAATTTTAGTTGACGGAGGTTATTATCAGAATGGAAATTATTACTTTTATATCCGTGACCATCTGGGTAACAACCGGATAGTGATAGACCAGTATAGCGATGCTGTTCAGAGTACACAATATTATCCATTCGGGAATTCGTTTGCGGAGAGCACAAATCAAACCGCGCAACCGTACAAATACAACGATAAGGAGTTGGATACCCGCAACGGATTGAATATGTATGATTATAGTGCGAGGTGGAAATATGATTGGAGTTTTACTACGGTCGATCCGCTGGCCGAAAAGTATTATAGTATTAGTCCGTATGCTTATGTGGCTAATAATCCGTTGAAATACATTGATCCGACGGGGAAATGGATAGTAGGGACTGATGGAAAGGCTGTTACCTATTCTGCAAAAAAAGGATGGTCTGAAAATGCTAGCTTAGATGTTAAGAAAATTGGTTATGCAATGATGCATACAGGGAGTAAAACAGCAAAGAAACAGTTTAACCTAATGATGAATAGTACTCATGGTATTGATTTAATAATAAAAGATGAATTGCGCAAGGAAGGACATTATATTGCAGGAGGATGGACTTATCAAGGGTTTAAATCAAGTAATGGTAAAGATGAAACATCTTATACTGTAGAAATTTATTCAGGATCCATAAGAAAATATTTGGAAGTAGCGGAAAAAAAGGCGAAAGATCCAAATCTCAAGGCGGATGAACGAATTCTTAAATATCTAGGTTTAGATTTTTTCGAAGCTTTAGCTGCAATTGTAGGACATGAAGCTGTTCATACAACTCAAGATCATAATACAATTGATGAAGAAGATATTGAAAAAGGCACTTATGAAATTGAAGATCAAATTTTAGATGAAATTCAAAAGAAGAAGAAAAAAGAAGAGGAAGAAAATAAATAAGATTATGAAAAGAATATATTTACTAATAATACTTAATATTTTATTTTTAAATGTGGGTGCGTCAATTATTCCTATAAAAGAAATTAAGGATTCTATATTGCTGTTTTTGAAACAGACAAAAGATATGCCTGAAAACTCTACAATAGACTATCTCCCTAATAAAATAATTATCGATCGAAAAGATAAATCGCATATACAAGATCAAAAAAATGGTATTTTTTATATACCATCATTTTCCGCTCATGGATATGCACATTATTTGCTTGTAGACAATATGAGTTTTCAAATAATTAACATGAGAGAGCCCATAGAAGTAAACCTCGAAAAGGTTATTAAATATCTAAAAAAGAATGAAAATTTATATAGCAAATCAGATATTTTTTTCTATTTATTAGATATAATAAAAACTGATGAAAAGAATAAGATAAGGAGTCAGAAGCCGGGAATATACATTGATATAGACTGAAGCCTCTCGTCTTTCGGGATTTGCAATCCTGAAGTAATCTAATGTAAAGATTATAAATCCGCTATAAAACTAATCCTGCCATTTTCATCATTGGCAGGATTGTTTATCTATATTAGTTATGACAATAAGGTCTGGCGAAAGAACAAGAGGGAAGAAACAAAAAAAGTGCAAAAGTGTAACTTTTGTAACTTTTTTCAAATTATACAGGAATAGGGTAACACAGCACAAATTATTCGTATGATAAGCACGGGAATATCAAGACACTGACCCGCAGAGGAAAGATACAAGCCTCAAGCCCTTACGGAATTATAGATCAGCTGACCATGACCCACAACGGCAACCAGCTAACACGAGTAGTAGATAACTCCACGACAACACCTGTACAAGGTTCGGAAGACTTTAAGGACTATACCAATAAGGCGGG
>NZ_JACIEP010000034.1 GCF_014196915.1 Dysgonomonas hofstadii | reverse complement strand
AAAAACAAGAAAGTCCGCATATTTTAGTATGCGGACTTCACTTTCTTAAAAAACGGCGGTAACCTACTCTCCCACTGTTACGCAGTACCATCGGCACGACCGGGCTTAACTTCTCTGTTCGGAATGGGAAGAGGTGGATCCCCGGTGTTATAACCACCTGAAAATTGTTCAGTCAACAGTTAGCAGTCAGCAGTTTATACCATTATTCTGCCTGTATGCAAACCGACAACCGTATAAGTTGACATAATGTAAAAAGAGTAAGTATTGTTGTTATTATGTTTATATAGGTTATCAAACCTGTTTGTTTGTGGTGCAATGCACCTGAAGAAAGTTTCGGGCTATTAGTACTGCTCGGCTATGACATTACTGCCTTTACACCTACAGCCTATCAAGGTCGTAGTCTACAACCACCCTTATGAGGATATCTTATCTTGAGGCCGGCTTCGTACTTAGATGCTTTCAGCACTTATCCGATCCAGACTTAGCTACCCAGCGATGCTCCTGGCGGAACAACTGGTGAACCAGGGGTCTGTCCAACACGGTCCTCTCGTACTAGTGTCAGATCCCCGCAAATATCCCGCGCCCACGATAGATAGAGACCGAACTGTCTCACGACGTTCTGAACCCAGCTCGCGTGCCACTTTAATGGGCGAACAGCCCAACCCTTGGGACCTGCTCCAGCCCCAGGATGTGACGAGCCGACATCGAGGTGCCAAACCATTCCGTCGATATGAGCTCTTGGGAATGATCAGCCTGTTATCCCCGGAGTACCTTTTATCCTTTGAGCGATGGCCATTCCATACTGAAACCACCGGATCACTATGCTCTAGTTTCCTACCTGTTCGACTTGTTAGTCTCTCAGTCAAGCGTGCTTATACCATTACACTCTGCGAACGGTTACCAATCGTCCTGAGCACACCTTTAGAAGCCTCCGTTACTCTTTTGGAGGCGACCACCCCAGTCAAACTACCCACCATACACTGTCCTCTCATACCGAGAGTTAGACGCCAGACAATCAAAGGGCCGTATTTCAAGGATGGCTCCACTTGCACTAGCGTGCCCGCTTCATTGCCTCCGGCCTATCCTACACATCAAGTGCCCAACGTCAATGTAAAGCTATAGTAAAGGTTCACGGGGTCTTTTCGTCCCATCGCGGGTAATCGGCATCTTCACCGATACTACAATTTCACCGAGATCACAGTTGAGACAGTGTCAAGATCATTACACCATTCGTGCAGGTCGGAACTTACCCGACAAGGAATTTCGCTACCTTAGGACCGTTATAGTTACGGCCGCCGTTTACTGGGGCTTCAATTCAATGCTTCTCTTGCGATGACATCTCCTCTTAACCTTCCAGCACCGGGCAGGTGTCAGACTATATACTTCTAATTTCTTATTTGCATAGCCATGTGTTTTTGATAAACAGTTGCCTTGACCTATTCTCTGCGACCGCCATCGCTGACGGTACCCTTTATCCCGAAGTTACAGGGTCATTTTGCCTAATTCCTTAACTGTGAATCGCTCGAGCGCCTTAGTATTTTCAACCCGACTACGTGTGTCCGTTTACGGTACGGGTGCGGTAATGATTAGCGTTTAGCGGTTTTTCTCGGCAGCCGGCTTACCTACATTTTCTACGCTCCCGGGGGATTGTAGTACTTTCAGGTTCAGCTCCCAGGGCGGATTTGCCTACCCCGGTCAACGCCTACTCCCTTTAACCATCTAATCCGTCAGATGGCAGTAGTGTCACTTCTGCGTCCCCACTTCACTCATTACAGCAGTACCGGAATATTAACCGGTTCGTCCATCTGCATTGCCGTTCGGCTTAGCATTAGGGCCCGACTTACCCTGATCCGATTAGCGTTGATCAGGAATCCTTAGTCTTTCGGCGAGGGGGTTTCTCACCCCCTTTATCGTTACTTATACCTACATTTGCTTTTCTACACGCTCCAGAATACCTGACGGTACGCCTTCAACGCCGAGTAGAATGCTCCCCTACCGATAATATTTATCCCATAGCTTCGGTAACCAGTTTATGCCCGATTATTATCCACGCACGACCACTCGACTAGTGAGCTGTTACGCACTCTTTAAATGAATGGCTGCTTCCAAGCCAACATCCTAGCTGTCTTGGTAGTCATACTTCGTTAATTCAACTGAACTGATATTTGGGGACCTTAGCTGATGGTCTGGGTTCTTTCCCTCTCGGACATGGACCTTAGCACCCATGCCCTCACTCCCGGTAAACCTATTGTGCCCATTCGGAGTTTATCTGGACTTGATAGGCGGCGAAGCCCTCGCATCCAATCAGTCGCTCTACCTGACACAATAATATTAGCCGAGGCTGCACCTAAATGCATTTCGGGGAGTACGAGCTATCTCCAAGTTTGATTAGCCTTTCACCCCTACCCTCACGTCATCCGAAAACTTTTCAACGTTTACCGGTTCGGTCCTCCAGTTGGTGTTACCCAACCTTCAACCTGCACAAGGGTAGATCACTTGGTTTCGCGTCTACTACCACTGACTTTGGACGCCCTGTTAAGACTCGCTTTCGCTTCGGATCGGAACTTTATAATGTCCTTATCCTTGCCAGTGACAGTAACTCGTAGGTTCATTATGCAAAAGGCACGCCGTCACAGCTTACACTGCTCCGACCGCTTGTAGGCACATGGTTTCAGGGTCTATTTCACTCCTCTGTTCGAGGTTCTTTTCACCTTTCCCTCACGGTACTGGTTCGCTATCGGTCTCTCAGGAGTATTTAGCCTTACCGGATGGTCCCGGCAGATTCACACAGGATTTCTCGTGTCCCGCGCTACTCAGGATACTGCTAGGCTTCGAGTCTGATTCGTGTACGGGATTATCACCCTCTATGATACCTATTTCCAAAGGTTTCCACTTCAAACTTGTCGTGCCACAACGCAGTCCTACAACCCCAACCCTGCCTAAACAGGATTGGTTTGGGCTTTTCCCAGTTCGCTCGCCACTACTTTGGGAATCATTTTTATTTTCTTTTCCTCAGGGTACTTAGATGTTTCAGTTCCCCTGGTTAGCTCACTACATGGTAGTGTAATAACCTCTTCGGTTATTGGGTTGCCCCATTCGGAAATCCACGGATCAAGGGCTATTTGCGCCTTCCCGTAGCTTATCGCAGCTTATCACGTCCTTCTTCGCCTCTGAGAGCCAAGGCATCCCCCATGTGCCCTTTTTTACTTTCTTTTTTTCTTGCGAAAAGTTGACAAGGTACAAGATACAAGATACAAGTTGTTTAACTCGTCTACTCGTTTACTTGTCCACTTGTTTACTGTTTCGTGGGTTTGATTAATTATATTAAATATAACTAAACTTTACTTGCTCTTTTTGTTACATCATGTCAAAGATCGTTTTCAGTTGACGAGATACAAGATACAAGATACAAGTTGTTTAACTTGTCTACTTGTCTACTCGTTTACTCGTACCTGAGTGGTGGAGAATAACGGATTCGAACCGTTGACCCCCTGCGTGCAAGGCAGGTGCTCTAGCCAGCTGAGCTAATCCCCCGAAATCTAATTAGCAAATCCGGTAATTAGCAAATCCGGTAATTAAATGTTTTTTTCATTTGCTAATTTGCTAATTGTCTAATTTACCAATTGTTCGCTGCTTGAGCAGCGACGTAGTCCCAGGCAGAGTTGAACTGCCGACCTCTACATTATCAGTGTAGCGCTCTAACCAACTGAGCTATAGGACTGGCTTATTCTTCGGCCTGAAACTGGGTGCCAGCTTCTTGGTTTCTCGTTTCTCAGTGGAAAATGGATCGTGGATAGGGGAAAGTTACTAATCTTTCAATTTTCAACGCCCTGTTTTCAACTGAGTGTATATTTTTAACAACATATCCAAGTGTAGTACCTGCTGTCCTACATAAGGTACAGGTCTCCAGAAAGGAGGTGTTCCAGCCGCACCTTCCGGTACGGCTACCTTGTTACGACTTAGCCCCAGTCACCAGTTTTACCCTAGGACGCTCCTCAACGGTTACGTACTTCAGGTCCCCCCGGCTTCCATGGCTTGACGGGCGGTGTGTACAAGGCCCGGGAACGTATTCACCGCGCCATGGCTGATGCGCGATTACTAGCGAATCCAGCTTCACGGAGTCGAGTTGCAGACTCCGATCCGAACTGGGAGTGGCTTTGGAGATTAGCATCTGGTCGCCCAGTAGCTGCCCTTTGTACCACCCATTGTAACACGTGTGTCGCCCCGGACGTAAGGGCCGTGCTGATTTGACGTCATCCACACCTTCCTCGCAGCTTACGCCGGCAGTCTCATTAGAGTCCTCAGCTTGACCTGTTAGTAACTAATGATGTGGGTTGCGCTCGTTATGGCACTTAAGCCGACACCTCACGGCACGAGCTGACGACAACCATGCAGCACCTACACAATCGCCATTGCTGGAAATCTACTTTCATAGATCGTCGATTGCATTTCAAGCCCGGGTAAGGTTCCTCGCGTATCATCGAATTAAACCACATGTTCCTCCGCTTGTGCGGGCCCCCGTCAATTCCTTTGAGTTTCACCGTTGCCGGCGTACTCCCCAGGTGGATTACTTATCGCTTTCGCTTAGTCACATACTATCATATCGCATACAACTAGTAATCATCGTTTACGGCGTGGACTACCAGGGTATCTAATCCTGTTTGATCCCCACGCTTTCGTGCTTGAGCGTCAGTTATAGTTTAGTAAGCTGCCTACGCAATCGGAGTTCCTCGTTATATCTATGCATGTCACCGCTACACAACGAATTCCGCCTACTTCATCTATACTCAAGAATCCCAGTTTCAACGGCAGTTCCAACGTTGAGCGTTGGTATTTCACCGCTGACTTAAAATCCCGCCTGCGCACCCTTTAAACCCAATAAATCCGGATAACGCTCGCATCCTCCGTATTACCGCGGCTGCTGGCACGGAGTTAGCCGATGCTTATTCACAGGGTACATGCAATGACATACTCGTATGTCTTTTTATTCCCCTGTAAAAGAAGTTTACAACCCATAAGGCAGTCTTCCTTCACGCGATTTGGCTGGTTCAGGCTCTCGCCCATTGACCAATATTCCTCACTGCTGCCTCCCGTAGGAGTCTGGTCCGTGTCTCAGTTCCAGTGTGGGGGACAAACCTCTCAGTTCCCCTATCCATCGCTGACTTGGTAAGCCGTTACCTTACCAACTATCTAATGGAACGCATGCTCATCTACAACCGATAAATCTTTAACAAATAGTCCCAGGCGGGACCCCTGTTTTATGCGGTATTAGTCCGGATTTCTCCGGGTTATCCCCCTGTTGTAGGTAGATTACATACGCGTTACTCACCCGTGCGCCGGTCGCCACCAGTTGTATTGCTACTCCCGTGCTGCCCCTCGACTTGCATGTGTTAGGCCTATCGCTAGCGTTCATCCTGAGCCAGGATCAAACTCTTCTTTGTATATTTCTATTTCTAAGTCTTTCGATCCTATACCCTAATCTATCAATTTAATTGACGGTAGAACTTCTCTGAATTATGAATTGTGAATTAAAAATTATAAATCTCTAATCATTACAATATAATCCTTCCCAGTACTACACTTCTTGGATGTTGTTGTCATTTCTTT
>NZ_JACIEP010000033.1 GCF_014196915.1 Dysgonomonas hofstadii | reverse complement strand
GAATGTCAGGTTTTAACAGTTGTTGGTATTCTTGCAGGTTGCTAAACACAGGCAGCAAAGAGTATTAAAAAAATATCGTATTTTTGTCAGGATATTTTTTTATGTTGAAATGAATAGACTGGTGGAATTCTTAAAACAAAAATAATGCATCCACAAACCCAAGAGTTAAGAAGCAGGTATAGCCCCGATGGTTCCGATTTACGGGAACTCCAGCTCAAAATGCTGGATATCTTACGGATTGTAACAGATATATGTGACCGTCACGGATTGACTTACTGGTTAAGCGGTGGTACATTATTGGGAGCTGTGGTGCATGACGGTTTTATCCCCTGGGATGACGACATTGATATAGAAATGCCACGTCCGGACTACAAAAAATTGCTTAAGATATTACCGGGAGAATTACCTGAGCATTTGTATCTCCAAACTCCCAAAGAAAAGGGATATCCAATATTACTGTCAAAAGTAAGAGACCGGAATTCTATTGTTTATATGAAAGATGAGGATACTTCAAAATATAAGATAAAGGGTTTTTTTATCGATATAGCACCTGTCGAAAGAAGTTATATGTGGGTAAAAAGAATACTGGATAATATGTATGGGAGAGCTTTCAGGCGAATAAAAAGAGGACAGCCCTTCCGTTCGGGGAGGCAATTGTTTGAATTTGTTACATCTTTGGTTTTATACCCCGTAAGTATACTCCTGATAGGTATTGCCCGCATTATTTGCTCCATAACCCGGCCGGATTCTTTTGTATACAGCTATGGTATAAATGCAAACCATTGTCAGAAAGCTGGCGATCTGCTTCCTGTAAGTAAAATCAAATTTGAAGGGATAGAATTTGCTGCGCCGCATCATCCGGCGATATATTTATACAATCAATATAGATGTGACTATACAATTATTCCACCTGAAAGCGGACGGCCTCAGCACTTTATAAAAATAGAATATATATAATTTACAATCCCATCGATGTTATCAGTTTGGATTCTGCTGCTTTCGCTTTTTCTATCGATTCTTTGTTTGTTGCGTCTATGTTATATTTAGCTGGCGATGGAAGGACTAGCCTTGTGCCAAGGGGAACATTGTTAGGGTTCTTTATCTTGTCTTTGTTCTCTTCGTAGATGTAGATCCAGAAAGACTTATGGCCGTAATGTTCCAGTGCGATATTACGCATCGTATCGCCTCGTTTAATTATCGCTGCTCCTATAGGCTTGTTTATGTCTGCTTTTTCTTCCTGCTGGGTTGTGGTAGATTTAACGGAGTCTACTTTATTAGCGGCTAACGAATCGGGAATCAGAGTATTCTCTTTTTTCGGTTCTCCGGCTTTTTCTACCAATTCTTTAGGTTCCCTGTCTGCCGGGCCGTCAGTAAGGTATTGTGCTATTTCCTGAAAGAATAATGCACATACGGCAAAGGCAGCTATAATGATAAAGATGAAAGAGCCTAATGTGATAAGTCTTCGTCTTCGCTTACGCCTATTCCGCTCCTGGAGGGCGTCAGCAACTTCTGTTTCAGCTTCTTTTTCCGGTGATATTTGGGTTTCTTCTTCCCGTTGAGTTATAGATTCCTCTGTTATCCTTTCCCGAGGTTCTTCATCAGGATTAAGCTCCGCTTCTGGTTCTTTGCTCTCCTCTTGTAGTTCACTTGTGATTTCAGTCTCCTCTTGAACAGGAGTAGGTCTTTCGGCCTTGGATTCTTCTTTTTCAGACTCAATTTCTTCTATTGCCTGATAAATAGCCAGAGGTTCATTCTCAACCTTAATCTCTTCAGTGGTATCTGTATCATCTGTATCCTCAGCATTATCATCGTCGATAACAGCCTCTTCGGTTTTCTCTACATCCTCAAAAGATACTCCATCTTCAAGGATAACACTTTCGAAATGAGCAAATGGACGGTTTATAGCTTCTTTTAGGGATTTTTCCGGCGTAAAGCTGAGTTTGTAGTGAGCTGCTATTTCTATTGCCTCACCGGTATTTACGTCCACACTCCTGCGAGGATTGACCTTTACCAGCTTGAATGTTCCGAAATCCTTGATCTTTACAGGTTCATTGCTTTCTATATTTTCGGAAATAACGGCAACTAACTCACGCAGAAACGTTTCTGCGTCTTTCTTTGTGATCTCCTTTTTCTTTGCCAGAAGATCAATTAAATCCTGAAGGTTTAAACGTTCATTCATCTACTTCCAGCTTTTTAAGGTTATCTTTTATTGTTTGGCCAGGACGAAATGACAGGGAAATCTTAGGAGGTACCAGAAAGCGTTGTTTCGATACCGGATTGACAGAGATGCGCTCTCCTTTCTTTTTAGTTTCAAATAAGCCGAATCCTTGGATGTTAATAGAATTTCCATCTTCCAGATTCTCCCGGATAAGTGAAATTGTCGATTCAAGGACATCGGATGTCTCACGTTGTGTCCATCCCATGCGCTTTGCTAAAGCTGCTATTAATTCCTGGTTTGTCATTGGCTATATATTAAGGTTTTAAGTCACATCTCCGTATAAGTCAAAAGGCTGAGCACCGTCGATCTTAACCTGATAAAACTCTCCAATATTAAGTATTTTATTTTTCCTGACCAAAACTTCGGGGTCTACTTCAGGCGAATCATACTCTGTACGGCCGATATAGTAGTCTTCTTCCTCTCTGTCGATGATGACTTTTAGTGTACGCCCTATCTTTTCCTCATTGATCTCAAGTGCTATGCGTTCCTGCAATGCCATCAGCAGATCCATGCGTTCTTGCTTTACCTCATCGGATATTTCATCGTTATAATGGGCATAAGCATAAGTCCCATCTTCATGTGAATAAGGAAATGCTCCCATCCGTTCGAAGCGGATGTCTTTCACAAACTGAAGCAGCTCCTCAAAATCCTTATGTGCTTCTCCCGGATGTCCTACCATCAGCGTAGTTCGGAGATGGATACCCGGAACCTCCTCCCGTATTCTTTTCAATAGATCGTAAGTCTGTTGCTTTGTAATATTGCGGCGCATCTTTTTCAGCATGTTATCACTAATATGTTGCAACGCAATATCCAAATACTTGCAAACATTATCATTTTCTCGCATTACACGTAGCAGGTCATAAGGAAAATTTGCAGGATAAGCATAATGCAGGCGGATCCATTCCACTCCTTCAACTTTTGCTATCCTTTCTATCAGTTCGGGAAGCTTTGCCTTTTTATATTTATCTAGTCCGTAGAAAGATAAATCCTGAGCTATTACCTGAAACTCTTTGACTCCCGAAGCAACCAGCCCTTTTACCTCTTCTACTACTTCTTCTATGGGGCGGGACTGATGTTTTCCCGTCATTATGGGAATAGAGCAATAAGAACAAGTGCGATTACATCCTTCGGATATTTTTAAATACGCATAATGGCTTGGTGTTGTTATATTACGCTCGAGAGCTAAATCCTGTTTATAGGATTTGCCCAGATCTGAAATAAGCGCTTTCCACCCGAATTTCCCATAGAAGTTATCCACTTCGGGTATCTCAAGTTTTAGCTCTTCCATATATCTTTCTGTAAGGCATCCCATTACAAAAAGCTTATTTAGCTGGCGATCTTTTTTGGCTTCCGCAAATTCGAGGATCATATTAATAGACTCCTCTTTAGCATCACCGATAAAACCACAAGTATTAATTATCACTATTTCACCTTCCGACACTACGGGGTCATGCTTTACTGTATACCCATTTGCCAGAAGCTGCTTCATTAGCAGTTCCGAATCAACGAGATTTTTAGAGCATCCGAGTGTTATAAGATCTATCCTGTTTTTCTTCATTATTTACTCTCCAAACAAGCTGTTGACGAACTCTTTTCGTCTGAATACCTGAAGGTCATCTATTCCTTCACCCAAGCCTATATATTTTACCGGTATTTTAAATTGATCTGAAATGCCGATTACAACACCACCTTTAGCTGTTCCGTCCAGTTTTGTTATAGCCAGAGCTGTAACATCAGTAGCTGCAGTAAACTGGGTAGCCTGCTCAAATGCATTTTGTCCGGTAGATCCATCCAGTACAAGAAGAACTTCGTGTGGTGCTCCGGGAACGATCTTATCCATCACTTTCTTTATTTTGGTAAGCTCATTCATCAATCCTATCTTATTATGCAAACGGCCGGCCGTATCGATGATAACTACATCGGCATTGTTCGATTTTGCTGAACTAAGCGTATCGAAGGCTACAGAAGCCGGATCGGAACCCATTGCCTGTTTAACCACAGGGACTCCGACTCTTTCGCCCCAGATAACAAGTTGTTCTACGGCAGCGGCACGGAATGTATCGGCGGCACCCAGATAAACTGATTTTCCTGCTTTCTTAAACTGGTTGGCCAGTTTTCCGATAGTTGTTGTTTTCCCTACACCGTTAACTCCTACTACCATAATTACATATGGCATAGTATCTTCCGGCAAAGAAAAATCTTCTGTATCTACCGAATTGTTTTCTGTCAGCAGGTTTGCGATCTCATCCCGTAGGATGGAATTCAGTTCCTCTGTGTTGATATATTTATCTCTGGATACGCGCTTTTCTATGCGTTCTATAATTTTCAGTGTAGTGTTTACTCCTACATCCGATGTGATCAATACTTCTTCCAGATCGTCGAGTACATCGTCATCCACCTTCGATTTTCCGGCAACGACACGTGACAATTTGGAAAACATTGATTCTTTGGTCTTTTCCAGACCTTTATCAAGATTCTCTTTCTTTTGTTTCGAGAAGAAATCAAACAAACCCATTTTTATTCTTTTTGATTGTTCAGCATACTTTTTTAGTATACTAAAACCCTGTAAATACCTTTTTTCTAGCCTACTGCAAAGCTACAAAATGGAAAATAAAAAACCTCCTTACAACTAAGTGAAGGAGGTGTTTTAGATATTTTTAACAAGATTACTTAGCGAAATAATCTTTTACTGATTCGTTAGGAACCATTTCTTCTTTGAAAGTGTAAGCACCCGTTTTAGGTGATTTCTCCATTTTGATTACTTTTGCATAGTTACGACCGTCTTTCGATGAAGCGTCACGGTAACCTGCTACTGCTTTCTTTGCCATGGTTTATCTTGTTTTTACTTGATTTCTTTATGTACTGTCATCTTTCTAAGGATCGGGTTGTATTTCTTCAACTCAATTCTTTCGGTAGTGTTTTTTCTGTTCTTTGTTGTGATGTAGCGTGATGTACCCGGCATTCCGCTTTCTTTGTGCTCTGTGCACTCAAGTATCACCTGAATTCTGTTGCCTTTTGCTTTTTTTGCCATTTCTTAATCCTCCGATATTTTATGCGTTCAAATACCCGTCTGTAGCCGCTTTTTTCAATGCAGCATCAAGACCGATTTTATTAATTGTACGAAGACCGGCGGCAGAAACATTCAGGCTGATCCATACATCTTCTTCTACCCAGTAGAATTTTTTTCTAAAAAGATTGACATTGAATTTTCTCTTGGTCTTTCTGTTAGAGTGAGAAACATTGTTGCCAACCATAGCTTTTTTTCCTGTTATTTGACAAATCTTGGACATCGCTATCGTATTTTATATTTATTTTTTTATATTATTCGTGTGCAAAATCGGGATGCAAATTTAGTTATATTTTTCAAACTTACAAATATTTATAAAGTTAAAGTTCTAATTATTTTCTATTCCGTTTGGATTTCCATAATGCAATAACAGTTACCAATTAATAAAAACGCAGTATAATGTTAAAACCTGACAGAT
>NZ_JACIEP010000032.1 GCF_014196915.1 Dysgonomonas hofstadii | reverse complement strand
TGAAACAATTGATTGCTCGAACTTACAAACGAAGAATTATGTGCTAAGGATAACAGCAGATGATATGTTTGTAAATGAAGTGGTTATTAAAAAATAAAAATTAATAGTATGAGAAAATATATATTACTCTTTATTCTACTTGTATTTGCTATGAATATTATTTATTCTCAAGAGCAGATATCCTTAACGGCACCTCAAATAGTACCTGTTACACCGACGGCGGCAACTATGGAAAAATACCAAAGCTACCCTATTGACCATTCTACCGGGGTTCCAAACATAACTATTCCTTTATACGAAATAGTAGCAGAAGATATCGTGTTACCTGTAACACTGACGTATCATTCCTCCGGTTTAAAGCCGAAAGAGCGAAGTGGGGTTGCAGGTACCGGATGGTCTTTGAATATAGAACCGTCTGTAATGCGACAAGTAAATGGAGCGCCCGACGACTCTGAATATGGCTGGTTTTACAGGCGTAATCCGAATTCCTATAGTTCAGCAGGGCAATATTATCAAAATGTAGTACTTGGTTCACATGACCTACAGCCTGATAAGTTTACATATCGACTTGCAAATGGTGGGGGATCTGGCTATTTTTTAAGTAATATCCATTTTCAAACATTACCACGCAACAATGATAAAGTGACCTTTGGTAACAAAATAACGATAAAAGCTTCCGATGGTAAAACATACCTGTTTGGCACCTATGAAAAGACAGGAGATATCATAACTCGTTGGCTGTGCAATTCCATTAGTTCTCCCCGCAATCCATCAAAAGCATTGATCAATTTTCAGTATATTAGTGAAGCACATCCTAACCCCAATACCTATTTCCATTTAAATCACAAAGTAATAATAACATCACTAAATGGAGATATACCTATTTTGACAGAACAAACGCAGTCTGGAAATAAGTATTACAAAGTTGCGCCATACAATATGATCTATCCATTCCAACCTTATAATCCCAATGCCTTATTAGTACAAGAGCATAATGCAGGAATACAAGGAGCTTATCCTATAAGCTTGAGGTATGAATCAAAAACAGTTTATGGAGAATTATTGAATGAAGTAAGGTTTCAAAATAATACATTATCAGTTTCTTATAATGGAATCGCAGGCTCTACAGTAGTTGATAAAATAGAAATTAAAGATACTGACAATAAGTTAATAAGACGAATCCAGTTTTTTACTTCTCTCTATAACAAGAATACAACTCTTACAAAATTGGATTCAATCAGGATATCTGTTCCAGGTAGCGAATCTCGCACATATAAATTCACTTATCAAGCTATTAATCAGGTTCCTTCAATATATACTACAGCTGTAGATCATTGGGGTTTTAATAATGGCAGTGAAAGTTTAACGAATACATCTACTGTGCCTAGTTTTAGTTGCGGAAATAGAGTATTTTATGTTTTTGAATTTGAAGAAAATGAAGTAATTATAAACTATTCCGGTGCGAATAGAGAACCCAATCATTCTTATGCAAAAGTTGGAGTCTTAACTAATATTATTGATCCACAGGGTGTTGAAACCCAGTTTAGCTATGAAGGTAATTATGGAGCATTTCGCAATAATACACCAACAGGCAAAAAGGAATATCTCCATTCTGTAGGAGGTATCAGGATCGCAAAAGTGGAATCAAAAGACACAAAGACAGGTAAAAAGATCACTAAAAAATACAGATATGGATTGGTACATCCATACTATCTGGATTTGGAGCCTGTATGGGGAGGAGGTGCCATAAAACATATTGTTACCGAACGCGATTATTGTACAGAAAATGTGGATGCTTATGCTGGCTCAAAATATGATAGTGCAACTAAGGGCACTACCACTTTCAACTCTATGCCCGTTTCCAATATTAGTCTGGGAGGTAGTGCCGTAATGTATAGTATTGTTGAAGAAACTGTAGTAGGGGCTGGATATGAAACACAAGTATCAAAATATTACTACAATGTGAATATTCATAATTTTGAGGATGCGCTTCAGTGGGATGAAAATGATCTGACCAATTCAATTCAAACATTTCTCAGACAACAACCCAGAAAGGATGCAAGCAAACCACTTATCAAAGCACTCCCCAATAATCCGAGTGAACCGTCCGATGACTTTATAAATTATCCTGGTGGAACAAATCAGCTGTATGGATCAATGATACGCAAAGAACATTACAGAGGAGAAAAATTAATTTCCAGAACAGACTTTAAATACAGTACCGGATTGGCAGGAGATGCGAATAGAGAAATATATTTCCCCTACTTGGTGACAGATTGGACAGAAGAAGATCGCAAAGCTCAAACACGATATTATTTAGATATTAGATATTATAATAGGCATGATAAAGAAATTTTAAGTGATTATCGCTATGCTAATGGCAGAAGCGATGTAATTACAACAGAGAAAGAGTATGCTTACAATTTTAATGTGGTGGATCCGCTATCTTCTATGAAGCCCAGAGAAATTAAAACAACTAATAGCGATAATACTCTAATCGTAGATAGCCTTGATTATCTCAGTGGTTTTCCTTCTACTGTTTCACGCCATAAGCATAACGAGAATAATTCGTGGAAAGAAAGTCGTATTTTATTCAAATCGGGAACAAACTTTCCGGAGAAGGTACAGTCAAGGACTAATCAGATGGCTGAATTTCGTGACGAGGTAATTTACACAGCCTACGATAACAACAATAATATAGCGGAAATCACAGGAAAAGATGATATGCCTATATCTTTTATCTGGGGATATCAGAATCAGTTTCCAATAGCTAAAATAGAGAATGCATCCATCCAGCAGATTCTTACTACGTTAGGTATTGTAAATGCAACTCTTAGCTCCTGGGCTTCATCTATTAAGCCTCCAAACCAAGCGTGGGCAATGATTAGTTCTATCAGAAACCTATTGCCCAACGCATTGGTAACCACTTATGAGTACAATCCTCTACAGGGGGTAACATCGATAACCGATCCGAATAATATTACAACAAAATTTGAATATGATAACTATGGAAGGCTTACTGAAGGTTATTATTTGGATATGAAATCTCAATCAGATATACGGAAAGTCATGTTACAGAAATATGTATACAATTTTGGGAATTAATAAAGAAAATACTTCAATTAACACTCGGTGTTATTTTACTATAAATTAGAATATTATGAAAAAATACATATGCCTATTGTTTATCATTTATTTCTCATTAGGCTTGTCAGGGCAGGTATATGATAATGGGGGAACAATCGATACTGGCTTTTTCTCAGATACATTTACCTATTCAGATACAAAAAATTCAAGTAATTATGGGAGCCGTTACACATGTAGTTTTGTGCCGGGAAGTTCATCAGCCCACGATATAATCTATAAACTGACACTCGATTTTGCTATGGATATATCCGTTTCCCATTGTGGAACATCTATCCCGAGCAGCATTTATTACATTCTCGACCATCGGGGCAAACTATTGCATTATGGGGCATATCCCGGACCGGATAAATGTACTACATATCCGATTGGGCTACAACCAGGGGTATATTACATTGTTTCTGAACCTACAGCTCAAATAACGGGACACTTAGAGACAATTACATTTATCGATGGGGAGATAACAACAAATATAACAGGAACCGAAAGAAAAACGGGAGAAGATATTTATAATCCATTTATGTTGGGGATATTTAGTTCAAATTTCAATATCACACCTATCGTAGAAAATATTGGTGCTTATGAATTCGATTATTATCCCGAAAATTATGAGAGGTTTGATGATTATGATCTGAAAGATGATTATTATTACTATCGCGATGTCGCCCATCGGTTTGCAATAACTAAGCCGATGCAGATAACATTGAATAACAGTAATAGTGGAGATGGGTTGAAAAAACCGATATATATGGGAATGATTTCTACTTCATTGGATTCTATAAAAAAAGACGATTGGAATTCCATTCCATGGTCATATAGGGATCACACTTATGTATTAGATCCGGGTACCTATATCGTATATTCAAAAGCTATTATATCCAATTCCTCCAAATCGTTGAAATACGCACTTAATATTAATGCGAAAGAAATTTTGCCCGGACTATCCGGTAGTAGTTTTTCCACACCTGTCGATATTGGGACAAAATCAGCTGACTTCAGCTATACCCATACTCAGAATACAGGGTTATTCACTGTGAACAGGATAGATGTTAAAAATGGGAAAGAGGTTTTTTACAAGCTTATACTAGCCGAGCCGATGGAAATAATGGCAAGTAATTGTGGTTCGTCTGTTTCCGATACTTACCTGGCAGTATATTCATCCGATCAAAAATTATTATATTCCAATGACGATTATTCAGGTATCGGCGCATGTGCTAATACACAAAACGCTTATCTCAAAATCCCGGTGCTAATGCCCGGTACTTATTACTTTGTATCGGATGGTGTATCCGACGGTAATATCACAACTTCGATAGATGGCAGAACCATAGGCCCAATAGGCGATATGATGGCTACGGCGATAGATGCAGGAATCTATGAAACAGGGTTTTCTTTTATAGACACCCGGAATACATCTCTGGGTTATTCAAACAGGTTCAACGTGAAATCCACAAACGATATTTTCTATAAATTTAAGCTAACGCAGCCTCTCAATATTACAGTTAGCCATTGCGGGTCTGCAGTGACTGATACATATATGAGCGTATTAAATGAAAGTGGTTCTGTTATTTACTCCAATGATGATTATACAGGGGAGGGAGCATGTAACAATACCACCAATTCCCTAATAATGATAGATCAACTGCCGGCAGGAATATATTATGTCGTATCGGAAGGAAAAGCGCAGAATGGAGCGATAACGACTACTATCGAAGCCCATAACGGTTTTGAAAGTCTGGAAACAACCATGAGTCAGCCTCATGTTATTTCTATTGTGCCTATGATTGAAACAAGCAACTTTGCAAGTCTGGATGGAAGCAAACTTCAACAAACTGTGCAGTATTTCGACAATTTTGGCAATCCAACGATCAATATACAGCGTAGTATCGCGCCACAGGGAGGTGATCTGGTTACATTACAGGAATATGATGGGCTGAACAGGGAGTCAAAGTCATGGTTACCAATAGTGAAAGGTATAAACGGTATATATATGTCCCCCGGACAGATTACTTCAGAAGCCCGGCAATCGTCACTCTATCAAAACGATCAGGCACCATACAGTAAACTTGTTTATGACGGTTCGCCACTAAATATAGTTACAGAAAAATACGGAACGGGGGCAGATTGGCATGACAACAAACGTCTGGTAAGAAGTGACAGGATGGCAAATATGTCATTTGGGAGCTACCTTTTGAATGAGACATATACTCATCTGGTCGCAGAAATCTTTAAAGTAACAGAAACAGGTGTGCAGAAAACAGGATATTATAACCGAAACGAGTTATATGTTACACGCATAACGGATGAAGGTGGTAATATCAGCTACGAATTCAAAGACAAGAAAGGACAGGTGATACTTACCCGCCAAAAGGAAGGTAAAAACCTCTATGATACTTATTTTATCTATGATGATTATGGTAATCAGCGCATTGTGCTTCCGCCTTTAGCATCCGACAGGCTTGTTAACAACGGTTCGTGGAATGAGAGTGATGCCACATTGCAGCAATATGCCTATATGTACAAATACGACAAATATAACCGTTGTGTCTGGAAAAAACTGCCCGGTTGCGAACCAGTTTATTATGTCTACGACAAAGCCGACCGGTTGATTTTCACCCAGGACGGCGAACAACGGCTAAAAGGCGAATGGACCTTCTCTATCCCCGATGTATTAGG
>NZ_JACIEP010000031.1 GCF_014196915.1 Dysgonomonas hofstadii | reverse complement strand
TCAGGAATGTCAGATTTTACAAATTTCGATTTGTAAATCTATCTTAATAAGATAGCTCTGTTTAGAAAACTAACGATCATCCTTTTGAGTATAAACGTTATTTTGATTACTTTTGTAATTTTAGGTATTAAAGGTTAATTAGGTATCACAATAAAAGATTATGGCGTATAAAATAGCAGTATTTGACGCAAAACCATACGATATAGCGACATTTGACAAAACGAATGAAAAATATGGTTTTGAACTGACATATCATAAAGAACATCTTGACAAGAACAATGTAGTTCTGGCAAATGGTTCTGATGCGGTATGCATTTTCGTGAATGCGAAAGTAGATTCCACTGTTGTAGAAAAACTGCATTCATACGGAGTTAAGCTTATTGCCTTGCGCTGTGCAGGATTCAACAATGTAGACATTGCCGCAGCAGCGGCCAAAGATATAAAAGTTGTAAGGGTTCCCGATTATTCGCCGCATGCAATAGCCGAACACACGCTGGCGCTAATGTTGTGCCTCAACAGGAAAGTACACCGGGCATTCCTTCGGACACGCGACGGAAACTTTTCATTGATCGGATTTCAGGGATTCGATATGTACCAGAAAACAATCGGTGTGATAGGTACCGGGAAAATAGGAAAAGTAGCCACAGGCCTTTTCCAAGGCTTAGGGATGAACGTGCTTGCCTATGACTTATACCCCGATACCAAATGGGCTGAAGCAACAGGTGTAAAATATGTTTCACTGGATGAACTATACGCCAATGCAGACATCATAACATTGCATTGCCCGTTAACAAAAGAAACCGAATACCTGATAAGAGATGAGTCCATTGCAAAAATGAAACATGGCGTGATGATCGTAAACACAGGTAGAGGAAAACTGATACATACAAAACATCTGATCGATGGACTGGTCAGCGGAAAGGTTGGTTATGCCGGTCTCGATGTTTACGAAGAAGAAGGAAATTACTTTTATGAAGATCATTCAGACACAGTAATGACCGATGAAGTATTGGCACGCCTCCTATCTTTCAACAATGTGATAGTAACCTCGCATCAGGCTTTCTTTACCAAAGAAGCGATGTCGAATATAGCCCATACAACAATGGGAAATATACAGGATTTCTTTGATGGAAAGGAACTGAAAAACGAAGTAGTTTATAAAGCTTAACAGTACCTGATAAAATGAAAAGGACGGCTAGTCTTTTAATATGTTTTCTTATGTTTTTCGGAAGTACATTCGGGTACAATTCCGATAAGTTCGTCGTTGTCATCGACCCCGGGCACGGAGGCAAAGATGGTGGCGCTGTAAGAGGCATATATAAGGAAAAAGACATAAACCTTGCCGTAGCATTGATATTAGGAGATCTTATAGAAGAAAACCTCAAGGATGTAAAAGTCGTATATACCCGGAAGAAAGATGTATTTATAGACCTTGACAAACGGGCACAGATAGCCAATAAAGCCAAGGCTAATCTATTTATATCCATACATACAAATTCTACCGCTGCCAAATCGACTACTGCCTCGGGAGCCGACACTTATATACTGGGGTTGACACGAAGTGCAGAAAACCTAGAAGTGGCCAAGCGGGAAAACTCTGTGATTTTGCTTGAAGATGATTATTCGACAAAGTATGAAGGATTCGATCCCAACTCTACTGAATCGTATATCATTTTTGAATTTATGACTAATAAATATATGGAGCAAAGCCTGAAGTTTGCGACCCATATACAAAAAGATTTCAAGAACGTAGCAAAACGCACCGACAGAGGCGTGCGGCAGGCAGGATTTCTGGTTCTTCGAAAAAGCAGTATGCCCAGCGTCCTCATAGAGCTAGGATTTATCAATAACCAGGCCGAAGCGAAATATTTGAGTTCCAGGCTAGGACAACGGTCTATGGCGACAGCTATCTATACCGGTTTCAAAAGATATAAAGCCGATTTTGATAAAAAGCAAGGAAAGTTCAGTAGCAGTGCTGCCCCCGGCAACAAGGAAGAATTTATTATGGAAGAGGAAACTGCAATTGAAACAATTGTAGAAAAAGAAGTAAAAGAAACTGCTTCCACAGTTCCTTCTCCATCAAAAATAACTGAAAAAGAAAAAAACGGCATAAAGACCGGAACAGAGAATAAGACGAAAGAAAAAACGAATTCGAACAGAATAGAATACAGAGTGCAATTCCTGGTATCTAATAAAGAAGTAGCCAAAGGTTCATCTTTACTTAAAGGACTATCGCCTGTAAGTTATTATAAAGAAAACGGTATTTATAAATATACATACGGATCATCTTATGATGAGAATGAAATCATTAGAATACAACGTCAGGTGAGAACAAAATTTAAAGATGCATTTGTCGTTAAATTCAAAAACGGAGAGAGGATAAAATAAGAACTACACATATCGTTATATAATATTTAGAAAAACAATACGAACAAAATAATTATGGATAAAGTTTCAAAAGAAGTAAAAATCGGAATCGCCTTTGTTATAGCTATATTTTTGTTATACTATGGCATCAGTTTTCTTAAGGGAATCAATTTATTTAAGCCATCCAATACTTATATGGTCGTCTTCGATGACATTTCAGGCTTATCACAATCCTCACCGGTAACATTAAATGGTTTTCAGGTAGGTTTAGTTTCATCTATGGAATTAAACACCAATAGCTCTGATAATAAAGTAATCGTTTTCCTCGACATGGATAAAGGAGTAAAAATCCCTAAGGGCAGCAAAATGACATTAGATGTTTCTATGTTAGGATCTGCGACAATCATTATGGATACTAATCCTTACACAAAAGAATATTACTCGGACACAGATACAATTGTGGGAATCAAGAAAAAAGGGATGCTCGACGCTGCAGATACTATGTTGCCTCAGATTCAGGAGCTAATGCCTAAAATCGACTCTATACTGACAGGATTACAAACGCTGGTAAACAGTCCGGCCCTTACACAATCACTGGCTGATGTGAACCAGATCACAGGAAACCTGGCCCAGTCTACAAAGCAATTGAATGTAATGATGTCTGCTCTGAATAAAGATGTACCTGCGATCACAGGCAACCTAAATACTATGTCGACCAACCTAAACGGAGTATCCTCCCAGCTTGGGCAGATGGATATATCATCGACATTCCAGTCGATTGACGCTACAGTGAAAAACCTTGAAAACTTATCGAACAGAATTAACTCGAAAGAAGGTTCGCTAGGGTTATTACTAAACGATCGTCAGCTGTACGATAGTATAAACAACACTATAGGTAATGCGTCATTGTTACTCGAAGATATAAGAAAAAATCCGTCTCGTTACATTAACGTAAAAGTATTCTAAAAAGCTTCTTATTTAGAATCAATATAAATAAGAAGAAATAGCAATATTTTTCTAAAAGGGTAACATTAATGCTGTTTAGAAGATGTTACAAAATTATTATCAGGATGCTATGCGACCTGCCATATTCATAGAAGACTGGTTATAAACATTTTAAATAGCATAACAGATATTAAATCTGATATCCGATCTAAGTCTCTGAATTTAAACGAGATATTTTCAAACTTAGAAATCCAAATTTGGAGGCACTTTTTTTTATTGATTTTAATTCTGAAATTTACATTATTAAACGTCTGGGAAATTGGTGCATTTTATATACTAAACTAGTAAATGGAATTATCTTCTACTCATAAATTATGGTCTAATTGTTTAAGGGTCATTCAGGACAATATTCCTGAGGCAGCCTTTAAAACCTGGTTTCTACCTATTGTTCCACTTTCCTATGAAAATAAGGTGTTTACAATACAGGTACCTAGCCAGTTCTTTTACGAGTATCTGGAAGATAAATTCGTGGACCTGCTTAAAACGACCTTACATCGTGAAATAGGCAAGGACACTATACTCCAGTATAGAATCCTGATGGAGAATACAACAAATACAGTTGTAGACTATAGGGGAGACGTAAAATCAATTGTCACAGAAAAGAACGTAGCGAAAAACGGAAAAATTCCAAATCCATTCCAAAAAGTTGTAGCCGATGATTTCAATTCGCAACTGAATCCTAAATATACATTCGACAACTTCTTTGAAGGAGAAAGCAATAAACTCACCCGTACAGCGGGAGATGCGATTACTAAGAATCCTGGGAAAACAGCATTCAATCCGTTGTTTGTTCATGGAACATCTGGTGTAGGCAAAACTCATCTCTGTCACGCTATTGGTAATCGTATAAAAGAATTTTATCCTGAAAAACGGGTATTATATGTATCTGCTCACTTATTTAAAATACAATACGCTGATGCAGGCCGTTATAATACAACCAATGACTTTATAAATTTTTATCAGGGTATTGATGTTCTTATCATTGACGATATTCATGAATTGGCAGGTATAGAGAAAACTCAGAATACGCTTTTCCATATATTCAATCATCTTCATCAGAATAACAAGCAACTTATCCTGACGTGTGATAAAGCCCCTTCAGAGTTACAAGGTGTTGAAGAACGGTTGTTAACCCGCTTTAGATGGGGATTAACCACAAAGATCGAACATCCCGACAAATCCTTAAGATTGAAGATACTTCAGAACAAGATCTTACATGATGGGCTTTCAATCCCAGAAGATGTTGTCGATTATATTGCTGAAAATGTAACAGATAACGCTCGTGATCTTGAAGGGATTATCGTCTCCATCATGGCTCATTCCCTTGTATATAATAAGGAGATTGATTTACCTTTGGCGAGGAGAGTCATTGGCCAGGCTATCAGGAAGATCGAAGCAAAGAAGATAACTATAAACGTTATAGAATCAATTGTCTGCGATTTCTATAATATCAAAACCGAACTAATCCACACAGCTTCCCGTAAGCGGCAGATCGTTCAGGCCAGGCAGATTACAATGTATCTATCTAAGCATTACACAGAAATGTCTTTGGCTCAGATCGGTTCACTAATTGGCAAGAAGAACCATGCAACGGTATTGCATGCCTGTAGAACGGTGAAAGAGCAAATGGAAGTAGACAAGATCTTCAGAGAAGAGATAGAAGAGATAGAAAAGAAATTGAAACAATAATATAACGTCCAAAAAGAAAGAGCCTTACAGTTGTAAGGCTCTTTTCATTATGTCGTCTGATGATTAATAATCGCGTCTTCTAAAACCGCCATTGCCACCGCCTCTGTTGTTATCAAAATTTCTGCGAGGACGGTCTCCTCCTTCAGTACGAGGACGAGCTTCTGATACAGAGATAGTTCTGCCATCATATTCAGCACCATTTAATTCCTCGATAGCTTTTTGTCCTGCTTCGTTATCTGCCAGCTCAACAAAACCGTAACCTTTTGAACGGCCTGTAGCTCTGTCCATAATAACTTTAGCCGATGAGATTTCTCCATATTCACTGAATAGGTCTCTCAAATCATTGTCGTTGATACTGTAACTCAACCCTGCAATAAAAATGTTCATTGTAAAATAAAAATAAAATTGTAAAAAATAATACTATTGCAAAAGACGTAAATAAGTTAGAAAAGCTGAAAGATACTAGACAAGAAAGGTTACCTGAAAAAGGGAAATGACTTGAAAAGGAAATTTGAACTAAAACGTTAAGAACTCTTATGCATCAGCAAATGTAGGAATAAAATTCAGTTATTTAATATTTTAACCCATTATTTTTTAGTTACGCATTGCTTTTTTATCACATTATTTTCAAATATTTCGCTAAATATTATCCCGGATTGAACATTTTATACCGATCAATCACCTTTATCACATCATCCTTATCTTTTTGTATCTGTGCTTTTAATGTTTCCACATCCGGAAACTTTTCATCGGCACGAACAAAATCCAAAAACTCGGCTGTAAGAGACTTATTATAAAGATCACCATTAAACCCAAAGAGATTAACCTCTACACTTATATTATTTCCATTATGCAATGTCGGACGCCTGCCTATGTAAAGCATACCATCGTATCTTTGACCATCTACATGTACATACACCGCATATACGCCAAAAGCAGGAATGACCTTATATGTCTCCCAAACCTGTATATTAGCAGTAGGAAAACCGATAGTGCGGCCTACCTTAAAACCTTCCACAATCTTTCCCGAAATAGTATAATTATACGATAGCAGCTCTGAGGCTTTTCTAACTTGTCCTTCTCCAAGCAATCGCCTGATACGGGATGAACTTACATGTTCGCCACCCGGTAACTCAGCTGCACGAATAACTTCCATACCGATTTCCTGCCCATAACGCTTATAGTCTTCAAAACCATCTTCACGGTTATGTCCGAAACGATGGTCGTAACCTATAATAAGCGTATCAACAGACAATTTATTTTTCAAAATATCGGACATAAACTCCCTGGCCGACAAACCGGATATTTCCACAGTAAAGTCAAGGCATACACAATAATCTACTCCTGTAGATGCCAGACGTTCCACTTTTTCGTCGAGACCGCATAATAATGCAGGCTGATAATCTTTTTGCAAAACCTTACGGGGATGCACAGGAAATGTAATTACCGCTGAAGGCAGTCCCTTCTGGGCGGCGACTTTCTTTACCTGATCGATAAGAAAGCGATGCCCGGTGTGTACTCCGTCAAAAAAACCGATTGTAGCCACTAATGGCTGATGAGTGATATTACTGTTTTTATCTATGACTAACATACTGTAAGAGAAAGCGATTAATCAAGCAACCCTCTATCGACAAATACTTTACGAAGATCCTCGTCCTGATCTGTCAGATAAGTCTGAAACCCAAGTTTTTCTGCCATTTCTATATTTGCCTTTCCATCGTCAAAAAACAATGTCTCGGACGGAATCATACCTGAATCCTCAATAATAAAATCAAAAATTTCCCTGTCAGGTTTTGTATAACCTATTTCATAAGAGAGATAGCATTTATCGAAAAAGGCCATAATTGGCAACCCTTCCGGAGAAAAATCACTGGTCGTAGCCCATCCCATAACCGAAGGGTTTGTATTGCTCAATAAATATACTTTATATTTTTTACGAAGTTCTTTCAACAGCTCATACTTATAATCGGGAATGCCTACAAGAAACCCCAGCCAGCCCGAATCAATATCTTCTTTCGAAATATTCTCATTTCCGGCCAGACGGCGAAATTCTTTACAAAAATTCTCCGGATCGATCTTCCCTTCTTCATATTCGAGGAAAATACCCTGTTGACGGAATTCATTCAAATAATCCTCTATATTTGGAAATCCTATGTCGGTAAAGCGGTCTAAAGCCTGCTGCTTATTCAAACTTACTATTACACCGCCAAAGTCGAAAAGGATATTTTTCACCGTACTCATAATTATTTATTATTTAATTTATAATCAATTCATTAAATATAAAACCTGACAATTAGCAATCGCCGAAGCGAAGGCGAGG
>NZ_JACIEP010000030.1 GCF_014196915.1 Dysgonomonas hofstadii | reverse complement strand
CAGTATTACCCGTTTGGTATGGCCATGGCAGAAAGTACAAGTCAAAGCACTCAACCGTACAAGTACAATGGCAAGGAGTTGGATAAGACGCATGGTATGAATCTGTATGATTACTCTGCGAGATATTATGACGGGGCGTTAGGAAGGTTTACGACGGTTGATCCATTGGCGGAATTAAATTATGCTTGGAGTCCATTTGCATATGTTGATAATAATCCGATAAATTTTATTGATCCTGACGGTAGAAAAAAGGGAGATCCAAATGATCCATATGAATTATCAGAAGTTATTATTACCTCACAACCGAAAAACGAGATCAATCTATTAAATATTATTTTAGCAGGTCAATGGGCTAACGCGGCAGATATCGCTCATGGTTCTTCTGTAAGAATGCAATATTATAATCCAATGAATGAATACATAAGAAACAATGCGATCAATTCAGCGGAGTATGCAATGAGTCGATACCATTTAGCACAATCTGCAAGAGCTCAAATGGGGCCAATGAGTAAATCATTATCTGAGTTGCAAAAAAGCAAAGCTGCACAAAATGCAACAGCTAAATATTTAGCATCACACAAAAAAGGGACATCTGGTACAACAAGAGCAGCAACTAATTCAATTGCAAAAACGATGCAGTATGGAGGCCGGGCATTTGTTGTTACTGCTGCTGGAGCGTCTGTCTATAATATTGCAACATCGGATAATGTTGCAAGGACGACAGTAAGTGAAGTTGGAGGGTGGACCGGAGCATGGGCTGGAGCAAAAGGAGGAGCTATGTTAGGAGCATCAATAGGGACAATGATATGTCCAGGAATTGGGACGGCTGTAGGTACATTAATAGGTGGTGTCATTGGAGGCAGTGCTGGATATTATGCAGGTTCTAATATTGCAGTTAGTATTTATGATGAACTTTAATTATGGAAATAGAAGATATACATAAACAAGAACTTCAATATATTCTATCCAATGTATTGGATATAGGGCAAAGGGAACTTTCAAAAGTTAAGCTTCTTTTTACTAAAGCATATTCTTTTAAAGAAATTGAAAAGATAAAGAGTATTTTAGATAATAAACTTTACTTTTTATTAAGACTATTTTCCAGTGATGAATTTGAGTATTTTGATGAATTCACTGGTGAATATCTTTTTATAGATAAAATGAGTCTTTATTATTTTACAATGGATAACAAAAAGTATTATCTTTTATTTTCCATAGTCCTTGATAAAGATAATAATGCATTAAAAAAAGAGAAAGTAGAAATTTTTAGAGAAAAATAGATAATGTGTCAGTTTAGGATATGACTTTAGATCTATAAAGAAGTACACCTTGTTGGCGCGGTTTTCTCCAGTCCCCCGTCCTTTGGAATTTGCAATTTCGAAGTAATTTAATGTAAGGATTTTTAATCCGCTATAAACCAATCCTGCCATTTTCATCATTGGCAGGATTGTTTATCTATATATATGATGGATTATGAATTTCTGAGCTATGGGTGGTATGATCGAAAATGTGTCAGGTGTGTCAGGTTTTGCAAGCATGCCAGTTTATAGTGTGCTGGAGTATCGATTATGGTAAACCGATAAACTTTACAACTGAAAAAATGATGCAAACGTGTCAAGTTTGTAAAGTTTTTGTAGACTGAGAAATGTCAGATGTGTCAGGTTTTGAAGTTATCTTTTTGATAAGCACGGGAACATCAAGACGCTGGCTCGTAGTGGGAAAACGACAAGTACGAATTACAATACAGTCGATAATCTGACGATGACCTATAACGGTAATCAAATGAAGACAGTCACAGATGCCATAGCCGATATCAACTTGACTGCCTCGATGGATTTCAAGGATTATACCAAAGGTACTGGTGTGGAATATACCTACAATAAGAACGGGGCGATGACCAAAGACCTGAACAAGGGTATTTCTTCAATTACCTACAATAGCCTGAACCTACCTCAAACCGTAGATATAAAGAACAAGACAGTCGAGGGACGAAATGAGTATACTTATTCAGCAGCAGGAGTAAAACTAAGAGCCGTACAGCGTTGGAATCCGGGCTATTCGACCAATCCGGTTATCGGTTCGGCTGTAAATGTAAATGCATTGACCGAAACGGAAACAACGGATTATGTAGGTAATATAATCTACGAAAATGACGGATTGAAGAGAATTTTAGTCGATGGAGGCTATTATCAGAATGGAAATTATTACTTTTATATCCGTGACCATCTGGGTAACAACCGGATAGTGATTGACCAGTATAGCGATGCTGTTCAGAGTACACAGTATTATCCGTTCGGGAATTCGTTTGCGGAGAATACAAACCAAACCGCTCAACCGTACAAATACAACGATAAGGAGTTGGATACCCGCAACGGGTTGAATATGTATGATTACAGTGCGAGGTGGAAACATGATTGGGGTTTTACTACGGTTGATCCGTTGGCGGAGAAATACTATAGTTGGTCGCCATACAATTATGGTTATAATAATCCTATGCGATTTATAGATCCAACAGGAGAAGGCCCTTATGATAGAATTAATGCTGCAAGAAATATGACAGGGCTTAAATACAAGCAAGAAACTGACACAAAATTAAGAACAGAAAATACAAAAGAAGCATTGGAGTATATGGATTGTTCTGAATTCGTTTCTCGGGTTCTTGCTGCTGATGAAATTACTGATGATGTTCAACATATGAATACGGCTGGTCTGAAAGATTTTTTCGAGAAAAATGATTTTGAACAATCAACAACAGCACAAGTTGGAGATATCGCATTATGGAACGGGCATACTGGAATTGTTACAGGCGTAGAAGAAGGAGGAAAGGTCGTGATTACTCATGCTCGAGGAGTAGGAAAATTATCACAAGAAAGCACAAAAGCCTTGACCCCTCAAGAATATCGTCCAGGAACATTTCATGGTTTTTATAGACCTAATAATGAAACAGTAGATGGAAAAGTTTCTCAAAATGCAAAGCTCAATCCTGCATCACCTTTATTCTATGGAGCGGAGGGTGCACCAGTTACAGTTGAAGGGAAAAAGCCTAAATTACCCGAAGTTTCGCCTGGACAAATGTCAGCTAAAATCACAATTGATAAGGATAAATTAAATAATTAAAAACAAGTTATGAAAAAAAATATATTTATATTTATTTTTTTATTTTTTCTAATGGGATCCTGCAAACAATCCCCATCTAAGCCAAATCAAATTAATATTGAAGTCAATAATAGAGCTGATTCTATTAAGATAAAAGATTTTAAACTTTATGATACATCTATTAGAAAAGATAGTTTGGAAATTAATGCTTCTTCTACATTTATCTTTTTCCCGTTTGGAGAATATACAGATGTGAGTAGTTTTGCAACAAACTATAAGAATCTAAAATTAGAGATTTTTTCCTCTCCAGTATATGGTGATACCTCTTATATTATAAATTTATATCGGTTTTCAAGTGAATATAGTTATGTAACGTTTTGTTTGGAGCGAGTTTCTGATGTGCCAGAGGATACAACAGAACGTATGGGAGTTGTTTTTGCTAAGATAATTGATAATCAAATATTTTTAGATCACAATATAAAAATAGGGATGACAAGAGAAGAGTTTTTAAAAAGATTTACAGATAATATAGAAATGCTGAACCCAATGAGCCCGATAAATGTATATGAACTTATGGCTGATGGAATATGGCATTACTATACCTTTAAAAATGACACTTTAGTTTCAATCATATTAGATACAGATCGTCAGCTGAATAAGGATTAATTTTGTATTTCAGAATTCGCAATTTCGAAGTAATTTAATGTAAGTATTTTCAATCCTGCCATTTTCATCATTGGCAGGATTATTTATCTATAGAAAAAACATATGAGTTATAAGTAAAATAAGGATTAGAAAAATACAATAAAAAACGTCAGGTTTGTCAGGTTTTAGTTAAATTTACCAACAGAGCTTGCCGTGAAAAACATCAATACCAGTGGCAAGACCTATTATACCTACTCGGCTTCAGGCGTGAAGCTGCGGGTAGAGCATAAGGATGCCAAAAACCAGACTTATACCCCTGTGATGGGAACATCAGGCGACAGTAACCTGGAAACCTCGAAGATCACCGACTATGTGGGTAACAAGGTCTATGAGAATGAAGGCTTGAAGCGTATACTGATAGATGGTGGTTATATAGAGAACAATGTATACCACTATTACCTGAAAGACCACTTAGGTAATAACCGTGTGGTCATAAACCAGTACAACGAGCAAATCCAGAACTCACAGTATTATCCTTTCGGTATGGCCATGGCAGAAAGTACGAGCCAAAGCACGCAGCCGTACAAGTACAATGGCAAGGAGTTAGATAAGACGCATGGGCTGAACTTATATGATTACTCTGCGAGATATTATGACGGGGCGTTAGGGAGGTTTACGACGGTCGATCCATTGGCGGAGAAATACTATAGTTGGTCGCCGTATGTTTATTGTGCGAATAATCCAATGAGATATATTGACCCATTAGGAATGGATACAATAAATATTAATGCGGAGGGAAAAATTACCCAACATATAAAAAGTAAAGATAGAACTGTATTTAATATAACGGATAAGGACGGGAATATAAAGTCTTCAGATTTCGAATATACACCTATAGTATCTTCGGTAGAAACTATAAAAAATGAAGATGGAACTACCACTGAATATACTTATTTGACTATGCTTGGGGACGAAAATGGAAATAAAGCTTTTGAATTCTTATCTCAAAACTTAGGCGTAACAAAAGATTATGGTGGAATACCTAATACGAGGAACGAAACAATGGAGTGGTCTTTAACCCAATATGGGAAAGCAGGACGTACAGGCATAAATGTTGTTTCTACCAGTCACAATGCAAAAAGTGAAGGTTCCGGATCCAGAGTTGCAATGAGAAATCAAGAGAGTGGATTTGATTTAAGGCGCGATGTACATAGCCATCCATTTGGAGGGCCAAATGACTTGGAGTTATTGCAACCTTCTGGAGTGGCAGGTGGTAATAGAGGAGATATACCTGCGGCCGCACAGTTAACGGCAGGCAACAAACGTGGTATAACTCCTGTATTTCAGATATACTCAGGATATCTAAAACGTTATGTAAATTATAATGGACGAGGAATTATAAAATAAGTAACATGAAAAAACTATATTATTTTCTTATATTTGTATTTATATTTTGCAATAATTTTTATATAAATGCACAAATAAAAACACTAGAGAAGTCGTTCCCCTTATTAACCGTTTCTAAGGATAAATTTATAAATGATTTAGAATCTTTTACCTCAAATATTGAGAATAAATCTGATTTGATATATGAAATCTCTATTAATAGAGATTCTTTATATGAATTATATTTGGTAACATTAAATTTACTTCCTCTTGATATGATTAGTGAAGATACTTGCTTGGGGGTTTTTTATTCTAAAGATGTTCCATTTGTTGTAAAAAAAGGATGTAATCCAGGCTCTTTATTCAAAAAAAATAAGGATAATGAAAATTGTTTAATATCTATGCCTATTAATGAAATAATTATAAAGGAAGAATTCTCTTTTTGGTTTTTTTTATTTGATGGAGTTAAATTAATTCATATTGATTTACCAAGTTTTTATATTAAACGATTAGGTTTTATTCCATGTAGTTAACAGGACACGTCTCTCGTCTTTCTGGTTCTGCAATTCGAGAGTCAATAAAGTAAAGATTTGTGAGTCTTTGTATAGAATAATCCTGCCAGTTTCCTTATTGGCAGGATTGTTTATCTATATTAGTATATGACAAGGTCTGGTGAAAGAACAAGAGGAAAGAAACAAAAAAAGTGCAAAAGTGTAACTTTTGTAACTTTTTTCAAATTATACAGGAACGGGACAATACAGCACAAGCTATTCATATGACAGGCACGGGAATATGCTGACTATGAAACGCCATGGCAAAAAAGATGAAGGTACAGGAACTTCATCCTACGGTCTTATCGATAATCTGACGATGTCTTATACCGGCAACCAGATGAAAACCATAACAGATGCCATAGCCGATATCAACCTGACTGCCTCGATGGATTTCAAGGATTATACCAAAGGTACTGGTGTGGAATATACCTACAATAAGAACGGGGCGATGACCAAAGACCTGAACAAGGGTATTTCTTCAATTACCTACAATAGCCTGAACCTGCCTCAAACCGTAGATATAAAGAACAAGACAGTCGAGGGACGAAATGAGTATACTTATTCAGCAGCAGGAGTAAAACTAAGAGCCGTACAGCGTTGGAATCCGGGCTATTCAACCAATCCGGTTATCGGTTCGGCTGTAAATGTAAATGCATTGACCGAAACGGAAACAACAGATTATGTAGGTAATATTATCTACGAAAATGACGGATTGAAAAGAATTTTAGTCGATGGCGGTTATTATCAGAATGGAAATTATTACTTTTATATCCGTGACCATCTGGGTAACAACCGGATAGTGATTGACCAGTATAGCGATGCTGTTCAGAGCACACAGTATTATCCTTTCGGGAATTCGTTTGCAGAAAGCACAAACCAAACCGTACAACCATACAAATACAACGACAAGGAGTTGGATACCCGTAACGGGTTGAATATGTATGATTATAGTGCGAGGTGGAAATATGATTGGGGTTTTACTACGGTTGATCCGTTGGCGGAACGAGGATATTCATGGTCTCCATATGCTTATTGTTTTAATAATCCACTTATGTATATTGATCCTGACGGACAATGGCCTTCGTGGGGTGATGTAAAATCCTTTGCTAAAGGATGGGCACATGGAGTAGTTGGACATCATCCCAATAAATCGATGGCAGATCAAGGATATACAACAGCTACAGTAAAGCCGAGAAAAGATAACTCTCCAAGAGAAACTGGAGATTCAGGATATGAAGCTGGATACTTTGCCGGAGAAATAACAGCTGTAATTGCTGAAATGGTTGTTTTTGGAGCAGCCGAGGGAGCAGTAAGGGCTGTAGTTGCAGAAGGAACAAAACAGGCCGGGAAACAGATTGCAAAGGAGGTGGTTAAGAAACAAGCTGGAAAAGAGGCTGGGAAAGAGATTGTAAATCAAGTACAACAAGACGGAAAGAGACGGAAAAATAGATTACCTGATGTAGGGCAGCCAAATTCAGTAGAAACAAATCCTTCAGGAACAACAAAGAAAAAATATGGTCCAGATGGAAATGTTCAGAAAGAATGGAATAAAGGACATCCGCAAGATAAAAAACCAAATGGACAACAAGACCACGTTCATGACTATAAGCCTAATACAAATAATCCGACAGGTAGAGGAGATAGGCAACCTGCTCGCACAAAATACAATAATAACGATAAAAGAGATTTTGATTTATTTTGATTAATATGTTATACAAAGAAATAATATTACCAGAGAGACTCAGCTTATATGATTCCAATTTATTGAAAATGAAAATCTATACCGCGGATACTTACGGCATTAATATAGAAGCTGTAATTAAATTGGGATATCCTTCAGGAGTATATTTAAAACTGATTTTTAAGCAAATATCAGAATTCCTTTTCTTCTGGAGTGAAGAATATGATTTTTATGTCATTGAATCATATAAATTATTAAGATCAGACAACGGTATTTATTGCTCTTTTGATCCAGCAGATAGAGATATATCTGCATCTGAAAATGATGGAGCTGTTATTAAATGCAGTGAAATTGAAGGATATTCTTCTTCTTGTATAGAATTCAGTAATCCGAGAAAAATTAATTTCAATATTTAAAAGTACTCCCGTCCTTCGGGATTTGTAATCACGAAGAAGTTTAAAGTAAGGATTTACAATCTGCTATAACTATAACTCCGCTAACAATAATCATTAGCGGAGTTATTTATCTATATATAAAAGTGATGGATTATAAGTCTCTATGCTATGGGAGTATGAAGAGAGAGTGTCAGGTTTTGTCAGCATGCTGGAGTATATGTACTAGAGTATTAAGACGAACAAACTTTACAACTAAAAAAACACAGCAAATTGTGTCAACTTTGTCAAGTTTTAACTAAATTGCCATAGCTAAAAAGCGTTTTGGTTGACGGTGTTTATTATGAAGGCTTTTATATCCGTGATCATCTGGGTAACAACCGGATAGTAATTGACCAGTATAGCGATGCTGTTCAGAGTACACAGTATTATCCTTTCGGGAATTCGTTTGCGGAGAGTACAAACCAAACCGCGCAACCGTACAAATACAATGATAAGGAGTTGGATACCCGTAACGGGTTGAATATGTATGATTATAGTGCGAGGTGGAAATATGATTGGGGTTTTACTACGGTTGATCCGTTGGCGGAGAAGAAACCTTGGCTGACACCATATCATTATTGTTCTAATAATCCTATTAATAGAATTGATCCAGACGGGATGTATGATATTAAAGAACTAGAAAAAGGAGAGCAGAATAATATTGTAATAGTTATAAATGATAATACTGATATTGCAGACAAGCAGGATCTTGCTGCTGCCAAGGATGCGAATATCCCTGTAATGAGGGTAAAAGATATGCAAGATTTTTCTGATGCAATGGATCAATTATCTCTTGATGGCACAACTGTTTGTGCTTATTCAATCAATAGTCATGGCTCACCTGGAAGTTTTTCTATTGGAAGCACTAAAGTTAATTCCAAAACAGATTTTACACCTTTAAAAAAAGGCTTTGATGGTAAAAGTATTTTTATATATGCATGTAATGTTACTGCGGGTGGAGATGTAAATGGTATACAATTAATTGAGAATTTGTCAACGCAGACAAACTCTATTGTAGTATCCTCGGATCATACAGTTAGTGCTGGTTATAAGTTTAATGGAACAGACCGTTTAAGTAGAGATGAGTATGGTGCTAATATTGCACCAATAGCTCCCAAAATGAACGATTTCCATATTGCTACTCCTGGACAAGCAGCAACACCAATCTTCAATTTTGCGATAAAGAGTGATGGCTTTTTTACATGGGAAACAATAGATAAATATAAATAGCAATAATATGAAAAAAATTATATTTCTTTTATTTTTCACTTTTTTATTGTTTATGAGATTTACTAATATAAAGGATCATAAATATGGGCGATTCCAAACTTTTGATGAGTATAATATGATAGGAATAAAAGACTCAATATTAAAAAATCCTTATATATTCATAAAAAAAGAGAGTGATACAATCTTCATAAAATTCTCAGAAAAGAAATACAAAGATATCCGATATATAAACAGAGGTAAATATTGGTATTCTATAACGGAGAAAGAGTTGGAAAATAGTAGCCGAGGACATATTTCTTCTACATATGAATATGCGGAGAAATTTATATACAATGATACTATACTCTTATATTATTTTAAAGTAGATGATACTCATAGAGCTTTAGAAAACAATATATATAGAATTAAGTATGGAGATTATTTGACTGTTAAAACCAAATCGACAGAAGTTAATATTTTCTACGGTAATGATTTGAAAATCAGCTCAAATGAAAATTCTCGTTTCAAGGAACTAAAGTTATTAGCTGAAACCTATAAGAAAAATCTTACTGATGAGAGAATAATAGGGGTTTATCAACCTCAATATTATTGTTTCTATAATAAGATAATAAAGAATGATACACTGTATGTTTATAGGAAAAAAATAAAGACAACTATACTTATGGTTGTATTTCAGACATTAGATTATTAAATAACCTCGGAGAATTCGATCCCGAGAAAGGTCAAAGTCTTATTGGTAGTATTAAGATCAAAGATGAATGTAAATAATTTCCAGTTTCCACCTAGTGGGAAGATTCCCGCCTTTCGTCATTTGCGATCACGAAGAAGTTTAACTTGTGACACACCAATAGAAACGCTACATTTTTGATATTAAATATTGGGATAAAATCTTTATTTTTCGACTATGAAAAACATGGAACGAAAAATAAGAGCACGTCAGAACTGGCTTAGAATCTATGAGCAGACAGGTTCTGTTACTAAAACTGCATTACGATACGGTATTGCCAGAACTACTCTTTATCGTTGGATAAAACGGTATCAAGAAGAGGGCAAATCAGGATTGTCAGATAAGTCGAAACGTCCTTTAAACC
>NZ_JACIEP010000029.1 GCF_014196915.1 Dysgonomonas hofstadii | reverse complement strand
ATACAGAGCTTTATTATATGCTCTCCTAAATTTTACTTAACTGGTGGTATACTTTTCAATTATTTTAGTGGACTACTTTTCAATTATATTATACATCTCTAATAGAATAAGGGATCGTACTACCCAACTCTTTTAAACGAAAAATTCCGATGATTATGCCACCGGAATTTTATTATTCATTCATATAATATCGCATTGCTGAATATTCCACTTCCTTAAAGCCGAGTTTTTCATAAAGCCTCTTTCCTGCTTTAGTTGAATAGAGGTCAAGAACAGAAACAAAGATATTATCGGCATCGACAATAAGATTATTCATCACATTGGTTGCATATCCTTTCCCCCTGTGTTCGGGATAGGTAAACACATTCATTACCGTTCCGTACCTACCGTTCAAATTATTCAGCCCCGGAGGTTTTTCATCAATGACCAGAAAAGCCGCCGAAACAATCTCGCCGTCAACCTCCATAGCGTAAGCAGTAAATTTTTCTTCCGGTACATATTCTTTGAAATACTCTCGTAGCTTAGGTTCAAGTTTAGCCTTGTCCTCCGCGCTCAATTCTATTTCCGTTGAGATATAGTCAAATCGGAGCTTGACAAGCGTATCTATATCAAGAATGATTTTAATTCTATCGTCCATTTTACTGAATCTTATTGTTACCCAATCTGTGTATTAATCTCCCGCCGGAAAGCGAGCGGATCGGCAATAAACGGATAGGAACTTGTAACACCTCCGGTAGTAACCGTAATTGTACCGAAGCCGAATATCCTGCCTAACACGCTTTGTTTGATATGCAATCCTTCGCATTTGGCGAGAACAAGATCGACCGCTTTGCGGCTTACCACTCCTGTTTTAAGTACCACACGCTTGTTGGTAACAGCATAAGCTGAACCTATTTTTACCATTATCCGCTGTATCAGTGATATTACTCCTATAAACAGTAGGAAAATACCGCCATAGTGTAATACTCCGGTTTCCGAACCGTAGATCCACCAGCCCAACAGCAATAATATCACAGGTTGCACGAACAGGAAGAAATGTAGTTTTGCAACATACTTTATTTCTTCGCCGGGTTGTAAATTATTCTCTATGTAACTCATAAGCTATTGATTTACTGCAAATATAAGAAGTTTCATTAATTACTTAGTGTTTAGTTGTCTGTATTTTTATTTCAAACAGCAAGTCGCACCATTCCGCTGGATTCAGGTAATGTTTACCTTTCCTTACCTCATAATGCAAGTGATAGCCTGTTGCTATTCCGGTATTGCCTACACAGGCAATTTGTTGGGTAATACTTACCGAATCCCCCGTATTTACCAATGTCCGGCTTAAATGCGCATAAAACGAGCGAAAACCGCCTGCATGCTGAATCTCTATAAAATATCCATAGCCCGAACTATACCCTTTACGAATGACAATGCCGTTTCCGGTGGCATACACGGGCGTGCCTTTCATTTTCGGAATGTCAATACCCGTATGAAATTTTCTCTTTTTATAGATCGGATGGTAACGCATCCCGAAGCCTGATGAAATACGTTGTGGTTTTCTAATCGGAAAAATTACAGGATAATCGGAAAGTTCTTCGATAGACAGTTCTAACGAATCCGCTATCTGCCTAAATTTCTTTGCGGAATAAATATGTTCCATACATCTTTCTATTTCCGGCTTTCTGTTTGTCTGCCCCGATACGGGTAAATATAGCAAGGCGATGAAGAACAGTAGTAAATATTTCATAGTCAATTTTACAAATGCAGTAAACGCCCGAATCCGGGCGTTTACCTGATTATTTACCTATTCAATTTCTTCACCCCATAGCTCTACATCGGTAGGAGCGGTGATTAAAGCATATATCATATTAAGCCACGTAACCGCATATGAAATTAGCATCATGGTCATCATGGCTATTCCGTTTTATTTTCTAAATCCTCATCCTCTCCCTTGTCATTCTGAAACGAGAAAGTCTTTTGTACCACCTGCCCGTGATTATCTTCGAGATACACATCAATTACTTGTTGGTCGGTACAATGCGAAGTATAATACATCCTGAATGTTTCTTTTTTCAGCGGATAAAGGTCGTTAGGCAGCAATACCCGCCCATCATCCAGCCGGAGTTCCCCTTTGCCGTCAGGTTGAAAATAGCGCATATAAAACTGCGTTTCCTGATAATCTCCCTCTTTTACGATTTGGCAACGGATTTCCGCCACCTCTCCCTGAACGATTTTTTTCTGAACTGGCATAGTAACCAGATCAAATGCGTACACTTTATGAATATCCAAATCGTCAGTACAGGCTAAGGCCAGTAGCATTATCGCTACCAGCCCGGCTGTTATACTGAAAAATCTCTTTATCTTTTTCATAATTGTTATTTCTATATTTTGTTAGACAAAAGGGGCTGCGCCCCTTAGTTGATTATAAATTTCAGCCCGATACCGAACTGTGTATGAAAATGCCCTGTCGAATTACCCCACAGAATGCGCTCGCGCCCCGAAAGAAGCAACACAATCCGGTCGGTGAGATAGGTTTCCAGTTCCAGCGTGATAGCCCCGCCATAGATAAAAGCATCCTTGTGTCGGAGGGTAGAGCCGTCATACAACGTCTTTTCACCCCAATTCGATGTTTCATACCCTGCAAGGGCAGAGCTGCCCAAATAGAACAGTACCGTTTTTGACGGATCGGACAAGAATTTCAGGTAATAGCCTCCTTCAGCAGTAAACTGTGAAACAGGTATGCGGGTTTCCCGATATGGATAATAGCGTTCCATAAACTCCGCACCGAACACCCACTTGTTGCCGTTCTTAACATAAGTCGCCATCGCCAAGCCGAAGTAATATCCGGCTTCGTTGTCTTGTTTGGACGAGTAAATACCGTCCACCATTCCGCCTGTTACCTGTATGCCCTGCATACCCGGTAGCTGACGCTGTGCGTGTGCTTGGTCTGCAAAGAGCAGGCACAGCACAAACGCTATGATAAAAGATAACTGCCTCATGGTTATTTTACTTTGAGTTCGTTAATAACCCTTGCCCTCACTAAATCGGCATTATCCACTGTAAACGATTGATGCCGTCCGCCGTTCTGCTCGTTCAGTTCGACAACCAGCATCTTATCATCGGGAATCGTGAACTTCGGTAAGGCAAATATCATTCGCTCGGTGCGCTTGCCGCCTACCAACATAAGATTGTTATAGGCGCGGAGCGGCCAGATCACCTGTTCCTGAATCGCTGTGCGCTTAGCTACCTTTTTATCCACGATTTTGAAAGTGATAAAATCCACATTGAACGGCACGTTAGACAAGTTTTTCAGTTGCAGGTGGAAATACAGTAATCCATTATGCGTATAAATTCCTTTGAGGGTATGCTGTATGCCGAAACGCTTTGAGCCGATATGCTTGATTTCCCTATCATTGTTTTTGTGTATGGACTGCATAATCAGTTTGACAAGCAGGGGTGATTCCTGCCCCAACTCCTGCATATAGATAGCCAGTGCATTGTTCGGTCGGTTTACCGCCTCCCCATCGTGCAAAAAGTCGGTCATTTCAACGGACAGCTTGACAGGTTCGTCCGCATACTTAACATTAAACGTGTAATAATTTCCATCTTCGGTAATGACGGACAGATTACTCTCTCGCGAAAAATCCCTTAAAGCGGCTTTCACCCGGAGCACGTTTTCCGTTCCGTCCGCTTTCGCTGCGAGAAGATCTGCCGACCCTAAATCCACATAGCGGATAGCCGAAGGGAAAATAACGTGTACCGTCTTATTAAATGTTACTTCCAGCGCATACGGTGGTATCATTCTGTCGAATGTCAGCGGGCGGGTAAAGCCCTGATAGTAGTCGCCCGTTGTGGGCTTGGTTTCTATTATGGTAGCCGTTTCTCCGGTTACTTCCTGTGCATTGGCTGCAAATACGCTCACCGCAAGGGTAAGCATCAAAAAGATTTTCTTCATCATTCTTAATTTTTAATCGTTTATACTTGATCTTTTAGTGGTTTTATTAATTCTCTTTTGGCAGGAGCAGTAAGCGGTGGTTTGCTTTGAGCGTAACTTTAACCACGCTCATTTTCTTGCTTACATACTGGCTTGCCCCCTGAATAAGCCCTTTGCCGACATCGGCGGCAAGCTGCGAGCCTGCATTATCCGTAATCGAGATAGATGTTCCGGCAGATTGTGCCAGTTGCGCAGTAACTTCTTTAGCGGCATTGATTTCGTCCGAGTTAGGAATGAAAATACCGCGTTGCCCGTCCGTATCATACACCAATATTTCAACAGGAATAATATTACCCGCATACTGAATGGAATTAATCATAATATCGAGCCGTTCACCCGCAATCTTACATGAGCCTGTTACGATGCTGTTTACCGGAATACGGATATTCCCTGCCTGCATCGACTCTAACAACCTGATTTGTACCTCCCGTCCGCTTGTCAGCGTTACGGTCTGGTTCACACAGGCGCGGATGCTGTTCTTATCCTGCACCCCTTCGTTTCCGGCAGCAGTAAAAAATCCCATGTTGCGGGGCTTGCTGAAAGCGTCTATAAACTCATCGTCCGGCATCGGGGCAGCCAACAGTGATACAACATTGTGCCGCACCTGCTTTACAGGCTGAACGTTTACTTTGTCTTTCGTAGAGGGAACAGCGGCATTATCGCTTTCGGCTGTTTGTCCTGCCGGCATATACCTTGCCGCCATCGCATAGGATTTTTCAAGTAAGGCAGCCTGTTCGTCCTCTTCGGCTTTCCGTGCTTCGGCTTCTTGCAGCTTGCGTTCCAACTCTTGTATGCGTCCTTCAACTGCAAACTGTTCACCCGTCTTTGTCGCAGGTTCTTCGTACCATTCGCCCAACTGTTTATTTATATCCTGATAGGCACTTGCAGAGGCTTGCAGGTTATTTGCCGTTCGCTTCGGGGTGCTGTTTTCAGGCAGGGACGGGCTTTCGTAAGGTGGCTGGTTTTCGTACTCCCCGGAAGCCTGTTCCTTCTGGTCGAACATTGTCGAAAAATCCTGCAAAGAGCGCATCCTTTCCTGTTCCTTTTGCTTCATGGCTTCCCGTTCGTAGGCATCGCGCTTGTCCCCGACAATACCCTCGTCTTTGGGTACGGGCAGTTCGGAATTGAAACCGTCTTTCCCTACAACATTTTTATTTCCATCTTCCGATGGGGCAAAGATCAGCCACATGATACCTCCGAAAATCAGGAAGAAAAGCGGCATTATCAGCATCTTTTTTCGCTTTTGCCTCTCTGCTACTGTTAGCTCTTTTTTAGGTGGTTTCTTATTCTCATTTTTCTTATCGGGCACAGGCGGTTTTTCCGGTTGCTGCGACCCGTTGTTATTCATCTGTTCGCTCATATTCGTAATGATTATTAAGATTGTTAATACTATCCCTTTGCTGCTGTTCCAGTTGCAGTTTCAGGGTTTCCATCTGCTCTATCTGCATTTGTTCGCCTTTGCCTTTTCCTAAATTGTAGATAGATGAAACCGTCATGTAGATAGAAAGCCCGCTGAAAATGACCAGCATGGTAACGATCAAAATTACCCGTGCATCGGGGCTTAGAGGCCGGATAATACAGCGCAAGCGGTTTTCCAGCCATTCGTTTACACGTTGAATGATTTTCCGTAACATGGCGCACCTACCTTTCCGTTATCCGTATATCCCGGTTTTCCACAATCTCGAATTTCTCCATTGTGAAACCGTGCGGGTTGTTGTCCGAACGTACCGAGTTAATCAGGTTGCAGCGGGTTATCAGGCTTCGTTCTGTCATGTTCGACTGGCGGATAATCATTTGCCGGGCGTATGTCACCGCCGTATAGGGGTACACATCGAAGTTGCAGGCGATAGAATCCACCTGCACGATCTGGTTGATATTCCCCGAAACGATACGGTTGTAGTAGCCTTTTTCAGCCATATCCTGATAGTATTTGAAAGCACTTTTATCGACAAGGAACAACGCCCTGTTTACATTGCTTTCAATGGCTTTTTTATCGGGTGAGAGCGTGAAGAACAGTTCGTGAAACCGTTTAACGTGTTCCCGCGCTTCAACGGGACGGTTCTGTGAAAGGTCTTGCGAGAGGGCAAGCATAAGCGACTTGCCCCCGTCCAATACATAGATACGCTGGCGTTGTGCTTCGGCAAAGCTGTACGACGACCATACGGAATAACCCGTAATAGCGGCGCACAGGCAGAGGAACACAATACCGAATAGGCGTATCTGCTTAAATGATGTTTCTATATTCTTTAAACTTTTAAACTCCATAATTTTTAATTTGTTAATGAGATAATATGCCAATGTGCCAATATACAGGCTGATAGCTGTGTTTTCATTGGCACATCGGCACATTGAATAATTGGCACATTAGACATTTACTTCTTACCTAATAAGCGTCCGGCAACATTGCCCGCAGCGGCTCCGGCTACACCTCCAGCCATTGCAGCCCCTTTGCTTGCCATCGTGTTTACCCCGCGCGTACCGCTGCCGCCTCCGGCTTGTATCACCCAACCCGCAACGGTCGGTATCGAGAAGTACCCGATTATCCCGATAATAAGAAAGATGATATACACGCCGTTACTGCCATCCGGCACATAGGCCGGGTCTTTCAACAGCCCTATATCCATTTGCAGCATGAGTGCCTGAATTTTGGATAATACCGCCGAAAACAAATCGGCAACGGGCAGCCACAGGTATACGCTGATATAGCGCGAAAGCCAGCTTGTAAGCGTGGATTGGAAACCGTCATACACAGAAAGGGCGAATGCCAGCGGCCCTAAGATTGACAGCACCACCAGAAAAAAGGTGCGCAACGTGTCAATCGTCAGGGCTGCGGCATTGAACAGCAGTTCAAAGAAATCCCTAACCAGTTGGCGAAACCACATTTTCATGTCATACCATGTGCGTTCGCCCCACATAGCGATAATCTCCGGCGTGTCCCATATTCCCAAATCTTTCATCTTCTGGTCGTACACCTCGTCATCGACAAGCCATGCTTTGCCTTCCCGCACCCGCGCATCGTATTCCAACTGGTCTTTCTCCGCCTGTAATGCCGTTACATCCTCCATCTGCGATTCCAGTATGGTATGCGTCCCTTTTACTACGGGCGACATCACGGCGTTGATTGTTCCGAGTACGATTGTCGGGAAGAACATAATACACAAGCCAATCGCAAAAGGTCTAAGCAGCGGGTACACATCTATCGGCTCTGCCCGTGAGAGGGCTTGCCATACGCGGGAAGCCACATAGAACAATGCACCCAGCCCGGCTATCCCTTTGGCGACACCGATCATGTCGGCGCAAAGGGGCATCATATCCTGATACAGATTCCGTAAAATCTGGTGCAGGTTCTCAAAATCTATTGCTAACAACATCATGACTTACCAGTATCTTTCAGATGGGTCACCATACAGGGCGCGTACCCGTTCCATATCGCCCGATTCCTGACTGCGGATAAAGGATATGGAGATACTTTTCTGTGAAAAGTACCGTGTCAGGTTGCGATGCTCGACCATTTTCGTGTATATCTGGTCGATAAGAGCCATGCGCTCGGCATCGGTCATGGAAAGCCCGTTGGAAGTGGAAACGATATTCTTTATATCCGAAAGCAGGTTGCCGCTTTCTTTCAGTAATTTGGAATACCCGTTCGATATGGCTTCCAACTCTGCAACGGTGAAATTCTTATCCGTCAGCATTTTGTTGAAGTTGGTCGAATAGATATGCGATATTTCGCTGACCAGTTCTACCGTTTCTTTTACTTTGCGGGCATCCTTAATCAGATTATGCACCGATTGGAGTTTGTCGTAATACTCCTTGCCCTGATTATAAATCTTCTGCATTTCCTTGAATGAGTTGATTACATTGGTTGCCGTTGTTGCTGTTTTGGAAACCGTCAGTATGTTTTGTGCAAGGTTGGACGGGTCGATCACCGCCCATTGCGCTTTTGCTTCGAAGCCGAAGAACATAAAGGCTATCGAAAAAATCACTATTATCTTTTTCATTTTTTACTGTTTTAATTGTTAATACTTTATTGCCCGATGGCGGGAGGAATAGCATTTGCCGCTATTCCTCTGCCCGGACATATTCACCGAAAACGGAAAGCATGAGTACGTCCCGCTCCCGGTCGTAGGCTATCCCGATACGCCCGTACAGGTCTATGTAATGCAATCCGAATACACAGTACATCGTACAATCACAGACCACCTGCGGGTTGTTGTAAGTAAGCTCCAGACGGATGCCTCCCTTTTTGCGGGAAGTGTTGCGGTAAATGTTTACCGCAGGCGCACCGCTCGTACTTACCCAACGTCCCGTAATCTCCCGCAGGTTAAAATCCTGATGTGCGGCGTAGGGGTCGGCGGCATTACATTTGCTGAACATGGCTAACTACTCCTTTTACTTTCGGCAAGCTGCTTGATTGCCAGTTCGTAGTTCCCGTCGAGTTCTTCCGCTTTCCGCTGTACTTCCAGCTTCTCGCTTTCTTCCGTCGTGTACGTCAGATACTCTTCTCCGCTCACTTCGGTAGCATAGACCGCCGATTGCACGCCACCCAGCCCGAACCATACTTCCTTATATTTCCGGCTCGGATTGTTCGCCATATTGATAGACAGGATTTGTCCCTTCTCCTTTTCTGTCAGACCTAAAAGGGATTGGATTACATCGAATCTATTCATAAACTTGCGCTGGTCTAAAAGGATTTTGCAGTCGGAGTTATTGATGATTGCCTCCTTTACGATGGGCGAGGAAATAATGTCGTCCACTTCCTGCGTTACTACGATAGCTTCACCGAAATATTTACGGACGGTTTTGTACATATATTTCATGTACTCAGCCATGTTCGCAGACGAAAGAGCTTTGCCGGGTAGGTCAGAGGCATTACTGCCTCCTTCCCCCCTAAGAACCGTACGTGAAAGTTTCCAATCATACGGCTCAAGCGGTGTTAAATTTCTATTTGCTAGAAACCAGCTCATTGTTACATCTTTTTAATTGGTCATTCTTTCTGCGACAGCTATCATGCACTAAATGATTCTGTTTTTCTGCGGTAGTTTTCTTTTCAGTAGTACCCCAAGAATCATTTATATCAATTGGCTCTCCACATAAGAGACATATTCCTTTCTGCTTTTTCCACAGATACAACAAGGGCTTTTTATCATTAAGATTTTTGAGTATTTTATACTCTCTTCTCTTTTTGAAGTAGGTTGCCCATTCGGGGTCGAACGGATTCGATTCGGCTTTTACTTTTACATAGCGGGTAATCTTTGTGTCGTACAAGCGTTTAAGGACGATTCTGTCATCTTTTCCTTTCTTCTTGAAATTCGCTACAAAACACCAGTTTCTGTTCTTAATTCTTGTGAAATACCTGTCCGAGACCCATGTTCGTCCTTTCTTGGGATGCCTTCTTCTTGCCCATTGCTGTAACTTTTCGTATATCAGATAATCAGCTTTTCTGAAAGTTTCAGAGGCTACACAGTTCTTGTAATAATTTACCCAACCTGTAATTACAGGATTCATCAACCTTATAAGCGATTCTTGTTTGCTTCCCTTATTAGAATCAATGATTCCACGGATTTTCTTCATGAATTTCTTTAGACCGTCCTTAGATGGTTTGATTAGAAGTTTGCCATTGTCGTACTTACGGATGTTATACCCAAGAAAATCAAAGCCTTCGCTTATGTGAGTCATCTTCGTCTTTTCTGCTGAGAGGGTAAGCCCTCTTTCTTGAAGAAACTCGTCTACCATTGGCTTGATTTCTTCCAAAGCTTCTTTGGTTCTGCCTGTGATGATAAAATCATCGGCATAGCGTACCAAATGAACTTTTGGATAATAGGTAGTTGTCCTGTTTACGAACTTCTTATGGTACTTCTTTGCAAGCATTACCTGCAATCCATCCAGAGTCATATTAGCCAGAGTTGGAGAAATAATTCCTCCTTGGGGTGTTCCTTCGTCTGTTGGAAACAGTTCCTTGTTGAATACAAAACCACATTTGAGCCATTTCTTTAACATAACCTTATCCATTGGGATATTGTCGATGAGCCAGTCATGGTTGATATGGTCAAAGCATCCTTTGATATCTCCTTCCAGAATCCACTCGGGAGACGCTTTCTTGGCTAATACAAGAAAACACTGTTCTCTTGCATCAGCTGTACTTCTTCCTTTGCGGAATCCGTAAGAATTACTGTCCGCCGTAGTTTCGGCGACAGGTTCCAATGCCAGCAGATATAATGCCTGCATTGCCCTGTCCTTCATTGTTGGAATACCAAGAGGTCTTAATTTGCCATTACTCTTTTTGATATGTATCCGTCTTAGCGGTTGGGGAGTGTACCCCCGTCTTTTCAGTTTGCTAATTGCCTGAAATTTAGTATTTGGAGTTGACCATGTTACACGATCTATTCCCGCAGTATCTCTGCCTTTATTAGATGTAACACGTTTTACAGCTAATACTTTAGCGTAAAACGAATGCGTCAGCGTCCACTGCAAAGCTTTCACTCTGCCGTATCTGCCTTCTTTCTGAGCTTTTACAATACGTGCTTGTAGCTTATCGACCGCAGATTGGCACTTGCCCCAATCAATATTGAGCCAAGTGTTCCACTTTTGATCCGTAGATGCACACGATGTTTTAATGTCGTTCATTTGCTTTTCTTACTTTGAATAAGTTCTAAAAGTTTCTTGTAAAACTACCACCATGCAGAAGTCAGCCCACTTTCGTGTGAGGTGATATTTCAACCTCTATCCATCCCATTACAGAATGGCATTCGCTTTTTCCACATTCCTCTGCCCGCATTCCATTCGGCTTCACTTACGGTCTGCTTACCTGCTGTTACACAGGAGAAATACGGGTTTACCATGTTTCTTGTATATGACAAATGAATGGGTTAGAATCCGTCTATCCGCCGGCAGTGCTTATGTTCGTGTAACCTTAGCATGGAGAAGGTTAACCGACTGCGTCCCTTTTGGGTTAGAGCCCAGTATCATTAGCAGCTCATTCGAAGTTACGGCGTTTATCAACGATTCACATTACGTTATTCATACCATTCAGCCTAGCTCCCCTGCCATTCGATACTAACGACAGTTGTCATCCCCTCACGGTTCCGACTCCTCCTCTCGGAAGGGCTTCATTGTTGGTTCTGTTATCGCACGAATTCATTACTTAATATCGCACGTTCCCATAGGCTACTGTTGACGAAACAACAGGTTCAATCAAATTATCACACTCTTGTAATAACCAGTTGAACAATCATATACAAGACTTACATGTCACAGCCACGCTTCTTCCACAATCAACTGTTTACGAACGCCTTTCAGCCTTCTGAGCTTGTTTATGAATGCTTCCATAATGATGATCGTAACCACAGGGAATAGTTCTTTATTCTCCTTAATACTATCAATCTCGAATACGATAAAACTTTTGGAAAGCAGGTCGATGTTTTCCGCTGAGTTCAACAGGAAGTCGAAACGTCCGCCCCGGTAATACTGGCGCAGGGTGGTAAGCATATTGTCGATATTGAAATCCTCGCGGCTTACCTTAATTTCCCGTTCCTCCAGTTCACGGCGGTAGTCGTCCCGCATATATTCGTAGAAAGTATTGAAGCAGGGTACGATACTGCGGTCGTCCTGTATCTTTTGGATATAAGCCGATACCGCGCTACCGAGTTCTCCCGATTCGGTCTTTGTAACCTTGTCATCGTCAGACTTCCATAAGGTCAAAAGCAGTGTTTTGATACTGTCCTTCTTTTCGACATCGAACTTGTAATCATCGGTATAGAAAGGATTAAAAGAGATCGGATTTTCTTCGGTATAGGTAAAATAAATCCCGTCCTGACCTTTGGTTTTCCGGCGTACCATTTCGCATAATCCCTGATAAGAGTTACCCGTATCGACCAAGACAACATGCGTTCCCTGTTCCCAATACTGGCGGACGAGGTGGTTCATAAAGAAAGATTTTCCCGACCCGGACGGACCCAACACGAACTTATTTCGGTTGGTCGTTATACCTCTTTTCATCGGTAGGTCGGAAATATCCACATGAAGCGGCTTACCGCTTACACGGTCGCACATCTTAATACCGAACGGTGAAAGTGAACTTTGGTAGTTGGTTTCCTCCGTGAAGAAACACAGGGCAGGCTCAACGAAGGTGTAAAAACTTTCCTCCGAAGGAAAATCCCCTGCATTTCCCGGCATCGCCGCCCAATAAAGTGTAGCGGCATCCACCGTGTTATGACGGGGTTTACATTCCATGAGTGCCAGTTGGCTACCTACATCGTTGCGGATGCGCTTTAGTTCTTCCGCATCATCCGACCATGCCATTACATTGAAGTGGGCGCGTACCGAAGTAAGCCCGAAGCTGTGCGCTTCATTCAGGTATTTATCCACCCACTCTTTGTTGATCTGATTTCCCCGACTGTACCTCGATAGTGATTGCATATTGCGGGCTGACTTTTCGAACTTCCGCAGATTCTCCGCCGAATCGTCCAGAAAAATGTACTGGTTATATACATGGTCGCAGCTTAACAGCAGTCCGACAGGAGCAGCAAAGGATAGGCGGCAGTCGCTCCGGTCGGTTGATAGCTTTTCGTACCGCATATCCGTCCCGACTGTTCCGGGCAAGTCTTCCACATCGGAAATCGTATGCAGGCATACTTTTTTATCCCCGATGCGAAGACCGTCCGCTCCGAGTTCCATATCTTCCAAGACAGTCGTATCGTCCAACGAGAGGGCAAAATATTTCTCTACCAAACCGGGATTATTCTCTGTTCCCGTAATCTCATCCGAACTAAGGCGGGTAAGGGTGATGAATCCCGAATCGTTTACAATGCGCTCGAATTGTCCGACCGCTTCCAAAAACCGGGTAGCCGTTTCCCTGTTTACCTCTTTGGGGATAATGTTACCCCGGCAAAGACTTGAAAAGCTCGATTGCATACGCATCCGCTCTTTGGTCGTTTTTGTCAGGAACAAAAAACAGCTATGGTTCAGGTAAGGTCGTTCGTTAAAGTGGCGTTCAAACGAGCGGGACAAAAAACTCATATCCTCTTTATCCGTAGCGGGTTTGTAGGTTTCTTTTACAAACCAATCCTGCTTATGGATAACCGAATAATCGGGCAACACCTTAATGGCTTTCGCCCAAGCCGAGTGTATGGCTTCATATTCTACGTTGGTTACGGTGAACAGTTCCGGCAAGTTGACACGGAAGGCTACCGTTATATCCGCATCCTTACTGATGATGCAGTCGTGTTCCACCGCCAAGAGCGGGAACTTGCTTTCGATAGTAACCGCTTTCATTACATTACGCATACCGCACCTCCTTCTTTTTAGTCCGGCTGAACAAGCGGCGGGAATTTTTGCGGTTTATCAGGTAGCGCGGGTGCTGCCGTTTGGCAAGCAACTTCATAAGCCCGTACTCCCCGTATTTCGCATTCAGATTGAAAGTCAGCCACACCAACGCGGAGGCAGCGATAACGCCGAAGCCGATACATACCCACTGGTCGATGCCGATCATATACATGATGACAAAAACCACGAATACAGCCAACAGGCCGCCCGCAAAGATGAATAGATACTGCGCTTTCAAACCCTTAAATTCCACGCTCTTGCCAATGCCTTTATTTACATTGTACTCCATTTCGTTTCGTTATTTTTGAAATGGCTTATAAGAAGAAGGAGCGTAGGATAGTGGCGGCTACAATCAGGAAGATACACGCACCGAACCACGAAGCGGCGGTTTTTGAGGTATCGGGGTCGCCCGAAGAGAACTTGTTATAGACTTTGATACCGCCGATTAAGCCCACGACAGCACCAATGGCGTAAATTAATTTTGTGCCGGGATCGAAATAACTGGTTACCATATTGGTAGCTTCGGTAATACCACCGACACCGTTACCCTGAGCAAAAGCGGATGATACGGCAGCCAAGATAAAGGCCGCCGACATAAGAATTTTTTTCTTTGTCATACGAATTTTTGATTAATGGTACAGGGGGTGGAATAGTCCCCTGTACCGGAAATGAATACTTGTTTAACTTGATCTTTTAGTGGTGGGTCATAGACCCTTTTGTTATGGCTTACGCCCGATGCGTAGCTATCCGTAATCCCGTTCTTTCATTTTCGTTGTTTTTTAATTGTTATACATCTTACGCAAAACTGCGTACATCAAAATCTTTCGGTGCTTTTACCGCTCCTTCGACCTCTTCCGCCGCTTCCCGTTTCTTACGGTGGAAAGCGGAGAAGTAATCGTCCATGAGTGCGGACACCACCTTCTTTTTCGGTTCATCGCTTACGAACTGTTCAAAGACTTCGGTCTTCCGTATCTCTACCAGTACACGCCCGGCTTCTTCTTTTTCTTCGGCTGATGCCTGTCCGGTATTATCTACCGTCCGTACCATATCTGCCAAATCGTCAAAGCCAAGTCCGAGGGCTATTGAAACCCCGGCAACCCCTTCGGTATCTTCGTCCTCTGTTTCGTCTTCGTCTAAATCCTCATTATATTCAGGCTCAAATTCGGGGGCTGTGTTCTCAATAACTAAATTGATCTCGTTTGAATTTTCGTCCGTCATATTTTCATTCGGCAAGACTGTTTCCGATTCAACCAAAGGGGGTATTACCGGAGCCTCTTTTTTGTTTTCGTCAGCAAATATAGGTTCATTTTCAATCCGTTTTTCGTTATTAATCAGCGTGGTAGCTTCTGTCCGGGATTGTCTAAGGGTAAATTTACTTTTACCGATTATATCTTCTTTCCCGGCGGAGCGGAACGGATTAAATGCGGGCTTTTTTGCTGCATTCTTTTTGCGTTTTAGCATCCGTTCCCGGAGCAGGTAGATTGCGATAACCAATCCGTACAGCAGGATTGCTGAAATAATATATCGTTCCATAGCTTCTATATTAAGTTACCCCGATCTTCACGGTAGATTTCGTTAATTTGATTTTTACGTGCCACCATAAATTCTTTAATTATACTATTGGCAAAAGCACCAATGGTTAAATTCTCATTACCGCTTTCTACCAGTGATCGAACAAGGCTTGCCAACTTTTTATGAACTTCATCGCTGATGTAAATACATTTGCGATATTTCGTTTTTCCACGATCCTTCTGTTCGGATGATTTCTTTTTATTCATATTGTTTTCTATTTATGAGTTAGAATGGTTTTTCAAGATTTTTATCGTACAGTTCGGTAATCTCTTCCTGATAGGCATTGAAATGATGTTCCAATACGTTGTAGATATAGCTGAACAGGGAAACTTCATTTTTGGCTATTACGTGCAGAATCTTGATAATACGGTCGTGATGTTCTTTGCAGATATAAACCGTCTTTCCACTTCGCGCTGCTATCGCTGCCTCCTGAATAAACAGGCTCTTATAGTCCAACGGTTCAACCTTCGGTTTACGCCGTTTGGATTCCTCACGGGTAGTTTCCATCGCCAGAGGTGTCGGCACGGCAACCGGAGCCATAGGCTCAACCTGTGTCGGCACAGCATCCGCCACCGTTGATTTTTCCACCAGAGTAGGTTTCGCTTCCCGATTGGTTCTGTCCGTCTGTCCGATGATAAAATCGGAATCAAGACCAGAGGTGTCTATCTTTTTACTCATGGCGGTTGCCAGTTAATAGTTCCAACAATTCTTCGGTCAGCGTGTCGATATTGCTTCCTTTCAATAAAGACTTATCCGGCGGAAATAGCGTTGAGAGAAACAAGGCTTTGTGGTCTATGTTCTGTTCCCGGCGAAAACGTACCGAATTAGGCAGGAATGTTCGCAGCAGCGGAAATTCCAACTCCCTGATAACGCCTTCGTACACCTCATACAATTCTGATTTTTCGCGCCCGTCTACGAGATTCCATAACAGGTACATGGCTTTGATGTTGGATTTACCGGAAGCGACAATATTGTCCCTTACCGTTATCAAGTAGTCCAATGTGCTTTCCATGACTACACGGGAGGCGGCAATCGGAGCAATGATATAGTCCATGTGTGCCAGCGTATGGATCAGTCCCCGGTTGTTCATCGTTCCGGGAAGGTCGAAAAAGATAATGTCAAAGCCTCTTTCGGATTCTTCTACTGTTTTTTCCGCATCGGCAATCGCATTGTCGGTATTGCTGCGTACCACCGGATAGGCTTTCTTTCCATTCAATCGGGTAAACTGCTCGTAAGCCATCCCCCTGTAAAACTCATCTTCCAACGCCATAGCCAAATCACGTTCCCGCATATTGTATATACTAAGCTGCGGGAAATCGCAGTCGATGATTGCTACATTGTAGTCCCTTTCGTAATGAAGGTAAGAGGCTATTAATGCTGTAAGGGTTGTTTTTCCGGCTCCGCCCTTTTGGGTTGAGAATGCTACATAAATCGGTTCTTTTTTCATTTTCTTAATTTTTAATTGGTACAATCGTTTTATTATCTCGCCATACCTGAA
>NZ_JACIEP010000028.1 GCF_014196915.1 Dysgonomonas hofstadii | reverse complement strand
GTGACTTCCTGCCCTTTTTTCTCATACATTTCCCATCCCAACGGGCAAAGCAGCTGCCCTACTTTTTCTTCCAGGGTCATACGACCGAGAAGATCGTGCGTGCGGACTTCTATACCCAGACCGGGGTCTTTATACTTTTCAATATATTGGGCAGAGGCCTGCTGGGAATATCCGGTAAGGCATATGATAAGAGAGCAAATCAGTGCCTTTGTTTTTTTATTCATTATTATTTTATTAATCCGAGTTCTATAATGCTATATTTATTGTTATCGTTGCTTAATTCGAGCGGTTCTAACTTGATAAACCTGGCATCTGCTTCTTTGTCGAATCTTACATCTTGTCTGATCGGATTATTTCGTATATTGTTGAAGATCGCATTTGATCTGATCTGAGTCCAGTCTTTATTATCATTACTTATGTAAAAATTATAGCGTGAAATATTTGCCGCGGTAACTTGCCCTTCAGGAATATAAAAGAACCCTTTGAACTTTATGTTTTCACCTAAATCGATAACAATGGCTTCTTTTGAATCAACTAAAAGGAAACTATCCGTTTGTCCATCCATTATTTTAGATGTTTCTCCCGATTTTGGAGAGATTACAGACCATTTTGCAGTAGATATTCCTTCGCTGGAAGCTTCTTGTGTTGCATTGGCTGAATAATCCGGAACGTTGTATATTTCTATATTATTGAGAATAGGGCAGGCCAGTGATTTGATAATATTTACCTTTATCTTTTTCGTAGAGACAGAAGGGAAAGAGAGAATCCTCTTGTATCCGATAGTTGTGGCTTCCGTTAATATATTCCAGGTATCAGTCTCATTGTTCCAATATTTGATATTGAATTCGGCTATGCGCTGTCCCAAAGGAATGTATTCTTGTAAAACGATTCGATTTAATGATTGATAATCAGATAATTCGAGTTCGAAAGAAGCTGTGACAATATCATCATCTGTAGTCCAATAACTGCCATAGTTGCCATCCAGCAGATTTTTTGCCCCGTATATATCGCTATTGCCCCTGACAGAACTGGCGGTTATTGCTCCCTGAGCCAGATTTGTCTTAAATGACTGGTCTAAAGCTGCTCGGAATTCCATCAACCGTATTGAGTCGGTCGGATGAATACGCCCTCTGCGGTCAGCCGGGACATTTAGCAATAGATTTGAATTGCGCCCTACTGAAGTATGGTAAATATCCATCAATTTTTCTAAGGATTTTACTTTGTCATCTGTCGAGGGACTGTAAAACCATCCCGGACGGATAGATACATCTGTTTCGGCAGGAACCCATGCTTCTCCGTTCTGCACTCCTGTATTTAAAACCTGAACAGGAGGCGCTCCATGGCCGGGGCTGTAGCCTTCTACATTCAATGTCGACCAGTTGGTTTCTCCGGCAACACCTTGTTCATTTCCCATCCAGCGGCAACCGGGACCTATGTCGCTAAATATAATAGCATCAGGTTGATTTCTATATACCGTTTCGTGGAATAAATTCCAATCATATACCTGTTTTTTTCCTTTGTGCCCTTCGCCGTTAGCGCCATCGAACCATTGTTCGAATACTTCTCCATAGCCGGATAAAACTTCGTTCAGTGTATTGGCAAAAGTCTGGTTGTATGCCGGAGTTCCGTAGTCAGGATGGTTCTGGTCCCACGGAGAAAGGTATACCCCGAATTTAAGTCCATATTCTTTGCAGGCTTCCGATAATTCTTTCAATACATCTCCTTTTCCGTCTTTCCAGGGACTTTCCCTCACTGTGTGGGTACTATATTTGCTTGGCCAGAGACAAAATCCGTCATGATGTTTTGCGGTTATTATTATTCCCTTCATCCCGGCGGCTTTGGCTGTTGCTGCCCACTGGCGGCAGTCAAGATCGGTAGGATTAAATACACGCGGGTCCTCTTTCCCGTCGCCCCATTCTACATCGGTAAATGTATTTGGTCCGAAATGGACAAACATATAATACTCCATTTTCTGCCATTCGATCTGGCTGGCGGAAGGTATCGCTCCATATGGTTGAGGCGGAGCTGGTTCATTCTTACACGAAAAGAACGTTACTAGGAATAAAGAACATATCCAGAGGATTATTATTCTTGTTTTCATATGGCATTATTTTAATTTAGTTAGAATAGGAACTTTAGTTGCTTTAATTTCTGTTTTTATATCGTTGTTAAGTTGTTCGAATATGACAATCTTATTTTCTCCTTCTTTGAGCCAGACTCCCGGAATAAATAGAGTTTGCTGAGGACCTACATGCCAGTAACGCCCGATATTCTTTCCGTTGATGAAGACAATGCCTTTACCCCAATCTTCCATATCAAGGAACGTATCGCCGGTTTCAGCCAGCACAAAAGTCCCTTCATAGAAAACAGGTCTTCCTGACAATCTTTTTGTTTTAGCAGGGGTATTCTTATAGACATTCGCTTTGATTTCATCAAAAACCGGTTCTTTATCCATTGGCAAACAGTACATTTCCCAGTTACCTTCTATCTCGACATCATTTATTTTGACAGGGCTGATGATCCCCTTTGTATTATGTACTATCTCTGCGCCATAGTTGATTCGCCCCATATTTTCCACCAGTATTTCGAGTACAGAATTGAATGGGATATCTATCTCCATTGAGTAGTTCTGGTAATATCTGTTCAGTTCTCCTACTTTCTCTCCGTTGAGATATACAACGGCATAATCGCGCAGGCCTTCAATTTCTAAAGTGCCCTTTGTAGGCTGGTTGAATTTACGGGAATACAATACATACCCGTAACCCTGATTCAGCTGTTCGAAAGTAAGAGGTGTATTATTTTGTATACTTTTTTGTTTTCCAAGGATGTCTAGCACATCGGTGACCTGAGAAAGTTGTATTGACGGAATTTCTATAACAGGATTCGCCTTTGGAACATCAGGTATTTCGTATCGTGCATATTTCATGATGACTGTGCGCAGTGAATCGAACTTTGGTGTTACCCATCCTGCTTCGCTGATAGGAGCATCATAATCGTAACTTGTCAGATCGGGTTGGATGTCATGCCTGTTGTCATAATTTGCCCCACTCGTAAATCCGAAGTTCGTTCCACCATGAGCCATATAAAGGTTGAACAGGACTTCATTCTGTAAATATTCTTCGGCTTTCCGGGCGATGACCGAGGCATCTATATTCGGGTGAGGTTCGGCCCAATGAGCAAGCCATCCGGGATAAAATTCTGCTACCATATAAGGGCCTTTTCCTCCATTATATTCATTGATAACCTTTTTCAAATTAACTATATTTCCTTCGCCGTTGGCAGTAGGTAATACTCCATCTATCGCTCCTCCTTCGAACATCGGCGTACCGTCGGAAGTGAAGAAAGGGACATCGAATCCGGCATTTTTCAGCTGATTTTTTATTTTCAGATTATAACTTCTATGTTCATCCAACGGGATGTCTGCCCTTTGGGAGGCATAGGAGCCAAACTCATTTTCTACCTGCACCATAATAATTGGTCCTCCCTTGGTTATTTGCAAATTTCCAACCTCCTGATACAGGCGGTTGATATATTTATCCGTATATTCCAGAAAATACTTATTGTCGCGACGTAATTCCAGCCCTTCTACTTTCTGCAGCCACCATGGATATCCTCCGAATTCCCATTCGGCACAGGCATAAGGCCCGGGACGTAGTATTACATGCATACTTTCTTCTCCGGCTATCCTTATATATTCTTTCAGATTTTTGTCTCCTTCGAAGTCCCATTTTCCGGGTTCTGTTTCGTGTGTATTCCAGAAAACATACGTAGCAACGGTATTTAAGCCCATTGCTTTCAGCATTTTTAACCGGTGTCTCCAATATTGGTGTGGTATACGGGGGTAATGCATCTCTCCGGAGAGAATCTGAACAGGTTTCCCATCATACATAAAATGTCCTTCTTTTATTTCAAATGTATGTTTTTCCTGGGTATAGCCCGATAGGAAAGATATGGACGATATCAGTAAAAGGATGTATATAGTCTTTTTCATTATTTTATCAAATTTAGAGATATAAAAATAAATAATTCACAAAATCTTGTAAATTATTTATTTAGATCCTGTGACTTTCAGCGTAAGTGGCTGCTGTAGCTTTTTCCCGTTAACAACAGGATAAATATTAACGGAAATTTCTTTATTGTTACTTTCGGGCATGGTATATCTGACAATTACTTTACCTCGTTCTTTTGATTTTAAAAGAGCGGGATTTATAAAACTTATATTAGGATAGTTGCCGTCAATGACAAATTTTAGAGTCATGGGCTTATTTGTATCGTTGGCATACCTCAATTCTATTTCGTTAGTCGCACCTACCGGTATACGCCCAAAGGCTAAGGTTTTTAGACTCAGGTATAGTCCGTCTCCAAATGCGTACGGATAATCTTCTTCTACCGGATGTTCGAAAGGAATAACCTCGCCTTTAATTGTCACCCAGTTCACATAATCACCGTTATTACTGAAAATAGTGATTTCTCTGGAAAAATTTCCGGGACGGTAGGCCGGATTATATGAGATGACAATTTTACCCGTTGCTCCCGGCTGTATAGGTTCTTTGGAATATTCGTTGCTGACACATCCGCAGCCGGTTACAATGTTGTTTATAACTACAGGCTGACTGCCTGTATTTTTGAAATTGAATGTATGGGAGACTCTCCCGTCTTTTTCCTCGATCTTGCCAAAATCATGTGTCCGTTCTTCGAAAGAAAGAGTTGATGATGCGGTTTGCGAATATAAATTTATACTAATAAATCCGAGTACTAAAAATAGGAAATAGTATTTTTTCATATTGCTTGATTTATATTTCTCAGAAAAAAAGGAGGCAATCTTAGGTTGTAAGAGTTGCCTCCCTTTAAATTAAAGATAACAAATGATCCTATTTGTCTGGGCCTTAATGCTCAAGTGTTCTCACGCAAATTATTGTTGATACACGTTAAATTCACAGAAGGCCAGCCCATAGTCGCTACTATATGGAGACAATATTTCGATTTTTACATAACGTGCGTTTACAGGTCCATGGAAATTAATGTACTGGGTGGTAGCCCTTGTAAGGCTGAGAACACTGAAATTTTGTTTTACATAATCATCGCCAGCATCTTCTTTTGTGTAAAGATTAACCTGGCTAAAAACATAGTTTGTACTGTATTGACGCAAAGCAAAACCTGTGATATTTGTCTGTATGGAAGTCATATCTATTTCAATATCAATCGGATAAGATCCTGTGTGGCGAAAATAGGTATTATTATTACCATCAAATAATTTATTAGCCTGGTCTGTCTCAGCAGCTACAGCAGTCCATCCGGTTCTGGTAGCAGTTGTACCCGAAGGTACGGTAGTTGTATTGGTCGAACAATTATTATATATTCCTCTTACTACCAGCGATGCAGAGCTCTCACTACTGCTGAGTGGAGTGTTGTTGGCCGATACAATTTTTACTGATGCCATATATGATTCCATATCGAACAGATTCACTTTTGACGCATCAATAGATATGGTAATACTGTCATTGGCAATCATTGCACCTTTTGGTATAACTAACTCATCCCTGTTCATTTGCAATGCAACACCTGAAGGAAATGCATTATATCCTTCAACAAGTAGAGAATTATCGATCTCAAATTTTACAACAATATCATTTGCTGCAGCATGAGTACATTGTACAGTAAATTTTCCTTCTACAATATCTCCATTAACCCAGGATTTAGATACAGTTGTATTTTGTATATCGAACCAAAATCCATTAGTAACACCAACAGGACTGAATTGTTGTGTATTGATAAACACCATATTCTGAGTACTGCCTACAACATCATACTTTTCATCATCGCTACACGATTGCAGAGATATGGCTACAATCAGACATACAATGAAATTTTTATATTTTAAGAACATTTTCATATTCGTAATTTTTATAATTTGAATTATAATTATTGGCTACACTTGTTTTCGTCATCGAACAACCAGTTTACATAAGAACTCTTATCAAATGAATTAAGGGTTCCGTTTCCGGTGTTATCTCTGACTGTATTCGACCAGTCTATATCGTAACCATTACCTGTAGCATCGTGGAAAATATGTCCTGTACCTTCGTCAAATTTCCAGTAAGCAACCAATCCTTTCGATTCGGGATCGACTCCGCAAATACCCAATTGTATTTCACCTGTTGACAATGCACGGTTCCATACACGTGCTTCCGCGATACGCCCGTTAAAATACTGTTTGGTAGGATAACTTTCCCAGGACATACCCAGCTCAATGCGTTGGAATACAGAACTTGTAGTGCCGGATGTTTCCGAATCTTTTACTCCGTCAACATACATTACATATTTATTTCCGTCGAACGTTAAAGAAATAGTATACCATTGTTTGGTATTGAAACGAGTGGAAGAAATATGAGTATTACCTCCCGGATTGACCCATTGCAAAGAGTTTATATCCTGACCGTTTTCACCAAAGCGAAGCATATTTGATTGGGATTCTGTTTTAGACGTAAACTGAATCAAACGGCTGATTTGCTCAGGAGTAGTATGCCAGTCATTTATGTAGCATTTAACTTCATATGTATAGTTTGGTAAATCAACAGCTTTGTTATCGTCGAAAATATAATTACTATACAGGTTTGTGTTATTCATATCCAACGAGTTGAACTGAACAACGCGGGAGACACGAAGATATATAGTCCTGGAAGTATTCAGAACCTCCCAGCTGCTGCCCTTTACTTCTTTTATTGTAACGGGAATTACATATACACGTCCATCTACAAAGTCGGCAGTGGATGTAACTTTCAGTATAGCTTCTGTCGATACAGCTTTCCCGGCTTTTATCACAACCTGATTTACATCCAGATTCAGGATAGATTCGGGAAGCGAATAGTATGATGTTCTGTATTCATTATTGTATGCTTCAACCAAAGAGTTGTCAATTGCGAGGTTTACCGTCACATCTTCTGCTACTTGTTCGGTTGCCGATACTGTGACAATATATGATGAATTGTCTTCCTCTACAACAAATTTTACTACAGGGTTAGCGTCTGTTCCTGTAAACAGGATCGCATTATGCCCATAATCCTTATCGTTACATCCGGTAAACGTTAATAACAAAAGCGATGTAACAAACAGGCTTAATTTTAAATATATATTTGTTTTCATTTTCAAACCAATATTAATTTATTCTAGAATTTCAGTATTAGTTAATGCATTGCCGGGTTAGCAATCTGGATGCAGCGCCTTAGGTTGTAATAAGGAATTCCTGTTTTGGAATAATAGTCGCGGTCGAGATAGAAGGCTCCGAAACCGGCCTTTTTACCTTGAGTGGGACTCCAGCGAGCCATTCCTTCCAATGAATACATTTGTGTACCTTCAGCGGTTAACGTATTGCCGTCGGCCTCAGTAAAAGGAGACCCTCCGTTTTCATACCAGCTACCAAAATTTTCTACTACAATAAATTTCGATGATGGCGCCCAGCTTATAAGGTCGTAATAACTTTGAAGTCTTGTCGCTGAATGTTCCGTAAAGTTCTGGGTATAAGCCTGCCGAATAAAATAGTCTACATAAGGCTCTGTGTCAGAAGGTGGATAATGTGTAAAGAAATCAATCATAAACAGTTTATCCGGATATTTTCCTTTCGGGCCAAAAAATTCCCCGACAGCTTCAGCAAGCATTGCCATGTATTTTGAGTCGCTATTCCAGATAGAACCCGATGCCGGCTCATAGTCTATATCGAGGCCATCGATACCGGTGTCAAGAACCGTTTGCACCATATATTTGGCATATGCTTTTATTGCTTCTGCACGGTATGCTTCCCTTGCTTCTTCTTCGCCGGATGCGAATTCCTTACCAAGGTCATAGTCGACACCATCATATGTGAATTGTTGGTTTTTACTGGCATCGCCATGCATGACAAAACGTGTTCCTTTTTTCTCCTGGCAATATCTCATATCCTCATAAGCTACTTTTTGCCAGTTTTCTGTAGGTATACCCATCCATAAGTTTACGATATCCATACTGTCGGGAAGTCCGATTATGCGTTCTCCCCATGATGCCGGATCTTTCTCCTGATCTTCATTCCCTTCGAGTGGGGCATAGGCGGCATAGTAACCGAAGAATAATGTGTGATCTGACTTTTTATAAGTTCTCAGGTTTTCAAAGTATTGCTCATCGTAGGTCTTAAGCGTCTGAATATCTATAGTCTCCACATCAGTATCGCAATTGGTAAAAGTAAATACCGAAGAGAGAAGAATCAATATACTAAATATCTGAAGTTTTATTCTTTTCATTTTATTCAAAATTAATTTTCAACATTGAATCATTTCTTGTCCCACCAGAGCTTGGTGCCACCATTGTCCTGTCCACCCAGTTTAGAAATACCAACTTGCAGGCCTGCTTTGTTTTTGTCATATTCCGATTGAGGGTAAGGTATACGGCGCACTTGAGTGTTAGTATTGATCACACCGCCACTGTTGTTGGTTACAACCGGTATGATCTTAGGATATCCCGTGCGGCGGAATTCAGCCCATCCTTCAGGTCCGTCGGGGAACATTGCTATCCATTTCTGAGTGATGATCCTTTCCAGTTTTTCTTCAGAAGAAGCAGAGTCGTCCCAGGCAATTGTTATAGTACTTGGTTGAGGAGCATTGTAAGATGAACCATCAGCATTATCGGTGAAAGCAATAGGCTGCCTTGTCGCATCTGTTATGTATGAATCGGCACCTTGCACACTGTTCTCTTCGAATGATACAGTAATGCCTTGCTCATAAAAAGATTGAGCACTACCTCCCATCGACCATCCACGATAAGCACCTTCGGCTCTTAAGAAGTATGATTCGGCAGCTGTCATCCATACGATTTCTGTATTGCTGTCGTCCATATTCAGGCTCGATATATATCTGTGGTTTTTGTATATATCCCATACGGTAGTCGGAATACCACAACGAACTCCGTGATATCCGTCATCGAGGGTTGCTCTTGTCAGATAAGCTGCCCGGCGAGGATCCTCATATCCGTTCATGTATGCATCTACTGTGGCTCCTGGCTGGCAGTCTCCGTATACAAGATTGTCAGTTGCCGCATTAAACAGACGGGCTATTTCATATAGCGGATGATAATAAATCAAATTAGAAGAATGCTTCAACGAAGCTCTTTCTCCCTTTGCAGAGATAAATCCGAAAGGATGATTTACTGACTTTTCAGCTTCAGTTTTTGCTAGAGTCGCATTTGCATACACTATACGCATAGCCAGACGCAAACGAAGTGTATTTGCAAATTTCACCCATTTGGTAGCATCGCCATAGTAAATATTGTCATAATTAGGGAGCACTGTAGAAGAAGGATTTGCGTTGACAAATTCCGTCAGGATTTCTATCGATTCATCAAGTTCTTCAAAGAATTTACTGTATACTACATCTAATGCATCGTATTCATTTTCAGCCGAACCATCAAAGTTTACATAAGGAATAGGTCCGTAAGCATCTGCAACACGGTGCATGGCTTCTACTTTTACAATGGTAGCGACAGCTATTGCCTGAGGGCGTTCTTGTGTCTCGGCTTCTTTTACAAGATTTAGCCAAGGGCTCATCACTTTCTGCATGGGTTTGGTAAAGGATTGCTCTATCCATCCGTTTATGAAGTAATAGGAGCCGTTATTCTGACTACCGTTACCAAGAGTTGGGGCAATATATCCCGAAAATAAGTCGCTTGTAAGCCCTTGTGCCACCTGATAGTCACTGGTGATGTTTCCATTTTCCTCACCGGCTTTCTCATCGTACATAACTACATTTTTCTGCATCTGGAGGAAGAATGAGCCTATTTTAAGGTCGTCATAACTCATCGTTTCTTCAGTAACCTGATGCTTATTGGTGTTATAGCCCTCGAAAGAGTCGGTACATGCTGTTGTAAGAATGACAGACAGCATGAGAAGTTTACTCCATGAGGATATTTTATTTATAGTCATAACTTTCAATTAATTAAATGATTAAAAGGTTAATTAAAATTTGGCTTTAACAGAGAAACCCAGGTTGCGAAGGCTTGGCATCATAAAGTGATCTATACCTTGGTAATAAGTTCCTGTGTTGGCTGTTACTTCCGGGTCGTATGGTGCCTTCCTGTAGAAAAAGAACAGGTTGCGGCCAATGAAAGAAACATTGAGCCATTTCACCGCATTTGTCCATTTATGGACAGGGATATCGTAGCCTAAAGTGAGTTCTCCTAAACGAACATTTGTTGCGCTATAAATATACATTGAGCCGATACCGGTTGTTCCACCGGCACTACCGATTACCTGATAGTATTCTTTAGCAGGGATAAGTTTCCCATTAACTAATGCCCCTCCAGCATCGCGGGCCAGAGCCGAATTTTCCGATACACCGAAGGCATCCATCAGGGCTTGTGTATTGGACACAACAACACCTCCTACACGTGCATTAATTAAGAAACTGAGGGAGACTCCATTCCAGCTTACTTCATTACTCCAACCCAGATTGTATTTAGGACTGGCATTACCGGCATAAATAAAATTGTTAGGATCTGCAGATACTGTCTGATCTGACGGATGAATGTAAATTGCTCCATGTTCGTCTGTTACCAATGTATTCACATAGATATCACCCATAGGCTGTCCTTCCTTCAGTATCATTTTATAGAAGCTGCCCAGGCCTCCCATGTCAATTTCGGTTTGAGATATAACTTCTCCGGTTATAGGGTTGGTCCATTCATTCAGGAGTTCTTTCACTATATTCCTGTTAAGAGAATAAGTCAGGCCTGTACTCCAGTTTACTTTACCAAATGTATCACTGTATCTGGCTGAAATTTCAATACCCTTATTGTCTACTTTTCCGGCGTTTACAATTACACTAGAATAACCTGATGTAGACGACAATGGTGGTTCAAAAAACTGATTGTAAGTACTAGATTTGTATGCTGTCGCATCTAACTTCAGCTTGCTGTTGAAAAACATGAAGTTAAGTCCTGCTTCCCACGATTTTGTCCGTTCCGGTTTTAAGTCCGGATTAGGCATACGTGTTTGCATTACAGGGTAACCTCCTGATATGGAATATGTAGGTATAGTGAGGAATGGATCGGGATCGTTACCTACTTCGGAATAGGATACACGCATTTTCATATAAGGCATGATGTCGCTTCCTATATTAAATATATCGGTAACAATACCTGACAAACCTATTGTCGGATAGAAGAATGATTTATAATTCGAGCCTGCTAATGTGGAAGACCAGTCGTTACGGGCTGTTACATCCAGATAAGCCATGCTCCTGTAACCAAGTTGTGCACTGGCAAAAACAGCTTGTTTCTGTGTATGGTAACCGGTTTGTGAAGCCAAAGCCGTAGATTTATTTACATTGGCATATGTAAACTGATTTGGTATACCATGCAGATTACCTCCATACATATCCTGGTCATATTTCACGTCTTCGATGTTGGCACCTATATTTGCAGTTAACCCGAGGGTATTGTCGGCAAAATATCTCTCAATATTTAATATAGCTTCCCCGTATATTTGCCGGGTAGATATATTATTTAATTCGTAACGTCCGTTTTCGGATGCCATAGTTGTATTTGTAGACGCATAGAATTTGAGTTGGCGTTCTTCATTGCTCTGATCCAGCTTGGCCCGGCCTGTCAGATTTATTCCCTTGGCAAATTCATACCCTAACGACATGTTGGTCATATAACGGTCTTTATGGTTTATAAACATGTTACGGTCTGTAATCCAGTATGGGTTCTGCACAGACATCCCTAAATCTCCGTATGGCCAATATTGTGTCTTAAAGTTTCGGGTTGCATTGTATCTTTCGTAAACTTTGACTTTCGAAAAATCATCTCCGGGAGGAAATAGATATACTGCAACCAGTGGGTTGTTGTATAATCCCTGAGACAGCATATTTTGTTCCTTTACGCTACTGGTCATAAAACCAAGGTCCAGAGTCATTTTGTCGTTAAGAAATTTACTGGTATTGCGAACCGATAAATTATAACGTCTGTAGTCATTATTACTAACAATACCTTCTGAATTTACCGTACCTAAAGACAGGTATGTTTGATTTTTGTCAGTACCTGTAGTTAAGCTTATAGCATTGGATACATTTACTCCGGTCTGGAAAAAGTCAGCTGGGTCATAGCTCGAAGGGGTGGATAGTTTCTCTCCCCAGCTATAGTAACTTCCTTGCTCCGATTGCCCGTAGGTGTTCTGAAACTTAGGTAAAACCATAGGAGCGGAGAACATAGTGCTGTTTGATACAGTTAATGACAGTTTCCCTTCCTGACCTTTTTTAGTCGTTACTAAAACGACCCCGTTAGCAGCGGCACTACCATAAAGGGCTGCAGCAGAAGGGCCACTTAGAACGGATATACTTTCTATATCTTCCGGATTTATATTCGAGATACCGTCACCGGTCTGTGCCCGTCCGCCGAAAACACCTTCCGGCTGTTCTGTAGAAAGGCTGAGCATAGGAATACCGTCAACTACATATAATGCGTTATTGTTTCCATAGATTGATTTGGTACCACGCATAACAACACGGGATGAACCACCTGTGCCCGATGATGAACTGTTGATAGTAACACCGGCTACTTTTCCGTTCAGATTGTTTACAAAGTTAGCGTCAGCTACTTTATTTACCGCATCGCCCGAAAGTTGCTGTACATTATAGGATAGTGATTTAGCTTCTTTCTTGATGCCTAATGCAGTAACCACAACCTCAGTCATTGCTATTGCGGCGTCTTCCAGTACGATATCGTATGTACTTTGCGTACTTAATGTAACTTCCTGAGCTTTCATTCCCATGAAAGAGATTGAAATAACTTTAGCATTGCTTGGGACTGTCAGCGAGAAATTTCCATCTATGTCGGTCATAACACCAATAGTAGTACCTTTTATTGCTACTGATGCACCGACAATAGGGTCTCCGTTTTGTTCTTTTACAGTTCCTGTTATTTTCCTGTTTTGTTGTACTATATCCTGTAGACGGGCTTTTCCGTCTGCTGATAATATTATATATGATCCTTCGGTTACAAATTTAATATTGGTACCATTGAATAGTTGTGTTAATACAACATTTAGAGGGGTCTTATTCACATTCACAGAAACCTTTCTCTCAGTATCAACTTTTTTGTCGTAAACAAACAGATAATCTGTTTGCTTCTCTATTTCATTTAATACTTTATCAAGTTGGACTTCCTGTTGATTTAAGGTTACACGCATATTTTGCGAATTCATATTTTCGGCGCTTAAGCAAAAAATTGATATGAAAAGGAAAAACAAAAGCGACTTCATAATTCTTAAAAAGTGTTTATCGCATGTTTTTTTATTAAAAAAAGAACATGATGAATTCTTATTATTCATATTTTTACGTTATTGAGGGTTTAGTAGGAAATAATTTAGTTATCTGTAGGCCCTTCCTGCCTGTAAATGCTGCGAACATTTACAGGCTTTCTTTTTTGATTTGGTTGTCGTACCGTTTTTTTTCTTCATAGGCATAAATTTTTAAGTTAATATTCAATATTTATTTAATATAAATTACATTCTCAAGTTTATTGTCAAAACTATATGAGAACGGAGTGTTTTTCTGTATTACACGTAATGCATGCTCTACACCATCGTTAACTCTGATTTTTCCACTTAATTCGTGTTCCAGAAGTTTGTCGTTTTCTATAATAATGCGTACATCGTAGTATTTCTCGAATTGTTCCATTAATTCTTTGAAAGGCTTGTTTTTGAAGCAAATAAGGCCCTCGCGCCAGCGCAAAACGTCAAAATCCTCAATGGGTGCTATTGCTAACTTATTGTTAATCAGTTTCGCCTGTTGATTTGGCTCAAGAATGACTTGTTCTTTTTCATTATTCTTATTAAGGATTTTCACCTTTCCTTCTAATAAAGATGTTGAAAAATCATTTTCTCCGGGATACGACTCAACATTAAAGCTTGTACCCAATACTTCAATATGATATTCACCAGCTTCTACAATAAAAGGTTTGTCTTCATCGTGTGCTACATTGAAATATGCTTCTCCGGTCAGTTTGACTCGCCGGTCGCCCTCTGCAAAGGAAGATGGGTATTCTAACCTTGACTGGGCATTTATGCAAATCTGTGTTCCATCAGACAAGATCACATTGGTTCTTTGGCCTGCAGGAACGTTGATTGCATGCATTGCTTGTGAAGGGTCGCCTTTCGTTACTGAAAGGTAGTAAAGTCCGATACCTATGGTCAATAGCATGACAGCTGCAACTTTTGCAACTTCTTTTAACCAATTCGGGATGAAGCGTCTTTTTGGAGTATGAATAATTGTTTGTTCCTTTTGTCCCAAGAGAAGAGACATGTTGTAATATTCCCGCTCCTTTTGAAATATGCCCTGATTGTCAAATGATTCATCTAGCCAGTTCGCAATAAGTTTTTCTTCACTTTCTGAAGTTTCTCTATTAAAGTAGCGGTATAGTACTTTGTTGTCCATGGTTCTTTTTAATAGTCAAAATGTATATTCAATAGTAAAGCACGTGGGTATGTGGATACCCTGTTACAAAATGATTAATTAACTTTAATTAACTCTTTTGTGATGTCTAGTGGAAATGAAGAAGATATAAAAATACGGGAAAATAATCGCGAAGGGCAACCCGAAATATTTTTAATGCTTTTGAAATATTAAACTCTACACTTTTTTCGGTTATGCTAAGTTCAGAGGCTATTTCTTTATAACTTTGGCTTTTGAAACGGCTACGGATAAATATTTCTCTGGTCTTTTCGGGTAAAGAGATTAAAACACTATCGATAATTTGCTGAACCTCGTCTGAAAATAGATATTGGGGATCGCAGGCTTCTAGTGAAACAATGTTTTCTTGTAATAACCTTTCCTGATAGTTTTTAATATTATTTTCTATTTTTCGGTGAGAGCTTTGATTCCTCAGGTAATTCAAGCTTTTATGTTTCACTATTACTAATATATAGGCTGGTATATTAACAATATTATCTAGCGAATCTCTATTTTCCCAATAATACAGAAAACTTTCCATAACAATATCTTCGGCTATTGCTTCATCCCGCAAATAGCTTGCAGCAAAATTCACAAAGCGTGACCTGTTCTCTAAAAAAATAGAGGAAAATTGTTTGATATCTGTGTTTTCTATTTGCATTAAATGTTAAAACAAATAAGGAATATTAAATCTGAAACTTAAGCCTATAATATATCGATTAATAAGAAACTTTCTGAATACAAATATATCGCTTTCTATATTTTGCATATACATTTAGAACCTTCTTAATGTAGATCTACTCTTTTTTTATCTTTACTAATAGACTCTTTTGTCGTGATTTATACAATGTAAATCCATCACTTCTTTAAAGATGATTTTATTATTTTCGCAATTCTGTATAAAGGCAACTTTTATCGTATTATTAAAGGTTTCACATTTGTGAAGACTCTACATGATGTTGTCAAAGGTAATCTTTTTGCCTAAAGAGAGTAGTTAAAACCAAAAAAAATAAAAGAAAATAACCTGCATCAAATAAAATATATAGAGTAATCCTTATTGAAGCGTTCTTATATATATTGACATATTAATCTTATCTTAGAACATGATAAATGAAAGAATTTAAAGGCAAATTTTCGACACCTACTTTTTGTGCTGTTCTATTAGGCTTTGAAGAAAGATAAAAAATATCAGAAACAGACGGTAGCAATTAAAATGTTTATCTACCTTTGGATGTATAGATATCGGAAAAGAGACTTGTCTTTTTGTCTTAATCGGATTGGGGTATAATGGTCCTATAAGTATAGATGAAAGATGAAAATATATATAACGAAAAATATTACTAAAAGAAATTGCAAAATAAGACATCCTTAAATACCTAAGGTAAGTCCTGCAAAAATTGTCAATATGATTAATAGCTTATGAAAACAGAGATGGAAAAATGCCTGGCAGGTGAATGGTATGACTGTCACGATCCGGTTTTCCTCGCATTGAAAGCCAAAACAGTTGATTTGTTGATGAAGTATAATTCATTGCCTTATGATGATAGATCGGAAAAATATAAGATCTTGAAAGAGATGTTTGGCAGTATAGGTGAAAAAGTTTCGGTTGGTCATTCGTTTATATGCGATTATGGTTGTAATATTCATATTGGGAATAATGTTACTGTAAATACAGGATGTACATTTGTTGATTGCAATAAAATCACTATTGGAAATAATGTACTAATAGCTCCTAATGTACAGATTTATACTGTGACGCATCCTGTAGAGTTAAACGAACGGCTTACTCCGGTCGAAACGGCAGAGGGTATCGCCTTTGTACGTCAGACTTATGCTCTTCCGATAACTATTGAGGATGGGTGTTGGATTGGAGGCGGAGTGGTTATTTTGCCTGGAATTACCATTGGCGCAGGAAGCGTTATTGGCGCAGGAAGCGTTGTCACAAAAGATATTCCGGCTAATATTCTGGCTGCCGGAAATCCTTGTAGAGTTATCCGTAAAATTAACGGGAATAAGAGTAATGATTAAATTAATTGCAACATGCAACATCGCATTATTTTTATCCTAATAATTCGATGAATGTTCGAGATAAAATCGTTTAATATCTTGCAATATATCTAACCTATATGAGTGAATTTCTTAGAGTATAGGAAAAAAACATAAGCCAGTACCTTTTATTTTGATTTAGTTCCATTTTTTTCAGGCAGACTGATGCTTTGCCATTGTTCTCCATTCCAGACATAGACTCCGTCGGGGATTTCAGCATCTGTTACATCTTGTTTATTCTTACTTCTGTGGAAAATCACCAGTCCAACTAATTTTTCCTTATGATCGTTATAGTCAGGAGCTCCTTCCTCAGCATAAGGTGACAGGCTAGTCAAGGATTTTAGTTGTACTTTATGTAGTATAAATCCTCCAAAATCAGCCATCGGTATAGGCTGCCCTTTTGAACGTGATGCCGTATTTCCTATTTTCTGCTTTAAAGCTTTGTTCGTTTTTTCTGCAACCTGGGTGTTTGACTGTGAATATGTCATTGCAGTTGTTGACAGGGCAATAATAAGGCATAAGATTGTTTTTTGATATTTTTTTGCTTTCATTTTTTGTTTGTTGATAGTGTTTGTAAAACCATGTTAAATATAAAAGAATATACTCATTCATTATTCAATGGCAGAATATTCATTTTCATTTTTAAAAACTTTGGGTCCCCCTGCCTGTCGCAGGCAGAGGATATCCCCGTATGTACATGCATAGTTTGTTTACGCACTCCTGCGCAAC
>NZ_JACIEP010000027.1 GCF_014196915.1 Dysgonomonas hofstadii | reverse complement strand
AAATCTGACATTCCTGACACAATTTTTAGTTTAAATCCCCAAAAACGAGGAAACTTGTTTACTTGTATCTCGTTTACTTGTCAACTTTATCCATGTCAAAGATCGCTCTACTGTCTACTAATTACTCTCACATACATATAGATAAAGAAGCTGTAAAATAATAAAAACGGACGCCCCTCAAGACGTCCGTTTTCTATATGTCAGATTTTGGATTGATTACATCATTCCACCCATTCCGCCACCCATTGGAGGCATTGGAGCTGGGTTTTCTTCTTTCTTATCTGCGATAATACATTCTGTTGTCAGGAACATACCTGCGATAGAAGCCGCATTTTCAAGAGCCACACGAACAACTTTAGCAGGATCGATAACGCCTGAAGCGTTCAGATTTTCGTAAACGTCTGTACGTGCATTGTAGCCGAAATCAGCTTTACCTTCACGCACTTTCTGTACTACAACAGCACCCTCTTTACCACTATTAGCTACAATTTGACGAAGAGGTTCTTCGATAGCACGTTTAACGATTTCGATACCTGTAGTTTCATCTTCGTTTTCGCCTTTCAGATTAGAAATAGCGTCGATAGCACGGATATATGCTACACCACCTCCGGGAACTGTGCCTTCTTCGATAGCGGCACGAGTAGCAGAAAGAGCATCATCAACGCGATCTTTCTTTTCTTTCATTTCCACTTCTGAAGGAGCACCTACATAAAGTACAGCAACTCCACCTGCCAGTTTAGCAAGACGTTCCTGTAGTTTTTCGCGGTCGTAGTCTGAAGTTGTTTTTTCCATCTGAGCACGAATCTGTCCTACGCGGGCTGAGATAGCAGCTTTGTCGCCGGCTCCGTTTACGATAGTCGTATTATCTTTATTTACGGTAATTTTATCAGCTGTACCAAGCATATCAATAGTAGCAGCTTCAAGAGAAAGGCCTCTTTCTTCTGTAATTACAGTACCACCAGTAAGGATAGCAATGTCTTCCAGCATTTCTTTACGACGGTCACCAAATCCCGGAGCTTTAACAGCACAGATTTTCAATCCCGCACGAAGACGGTTAACTACCAATGTAGTCAATGCTTCAGAGTCGATGTCCTCTGCAATGATAAGCAAAGAACGGCCTGATTTAAGAGCAGCTTCAAGGATAGGAAGAATATCTTTCAATACTGATATTTTCTTATCGTGGATCAGGATATATGGATTTTCAAGGTCAGCCTCCATTTTTTCTGTATCAGTTACAAAATAAGGAGAGATATAACCTCTGTCGAATTGCATACCTTCTACTACATCTACGTAAGTATCGGTTCCTTTGGCTTCTTCAACTGTGATAACACCTTCTTTTTTTACTTTGCCCATAGCTTCTGCAATCAGTTTACCGATTGTTTCGTCACCGTTCGCAGAGATTTTCGCTACATTTTCTATTTTACCCAAGTCGTCACCGACTGTAACCGATTGATCTTTGATGTTTTCAACAACTTTAGCTACAGCCTTGTCGATACCACGTTTCAGATCCATTGGATTTGCTCCGGCAGTAACATTTTTAAGACCTACGCTAACAATTGACTGCGCCAATACTGTAGCTGTAGTCGTACCGTCACCGGCATCGTCGTTTGTTTTAGAAGCAACTTCTTTAACCAGTTGAGCCCCCATATTCTGAAAAGCATCGTCCAGTTCTATTTCTTTAGCTACAGTCACACCGTCTTTTGTGATGTGAGGAGCACCGAATTTCTTTTCGATGATCACGTTACGGCCTTTAGGGCCAAGTGTTACTTTTACAGCGTTAGCCAATGCGTCAACGCCTTTTTTTAGCTCGTCGCGAGCATCAATATTAAAAATTATTTCTTTTGCCATTTTGGTTTATATTTTATAACTGTTCGTATTAAATAATTGCAAGAATATCTGACTGACGCATGATCAGGTAATTTTCTCCATCGAATTCGATTTCTGTTCCGGCATATTTTCCGTAAAGGACATTATCGCCCGGTTTTACTACCATTTCTTCGTCTTTTGTTCCGTTACCTACAGCCACAACTGAACCTTTCAATGGTTTTTCTTTTGCTGTATCGGGAATGATGATACCTCCCACACTTTTTTCTTCGGCAGCAGCCGGCTTAACAAGCACTCTGTCTGCTAATGGTTTAATACTCATAATTCTACAATTTTTAGTTATATATTAATATTTTAATTGATATTTCTGAATAGTCTTTAGCGAAATGCGTGCCAAATTTATATTCTGTCAAAACAGCAGAATCAAGGAATAACAAAACTGACAAGTAGTCATTTTATTCGATAACAAAGACTATTGTCGCTAATGTAGGGAAGTTATCATAAACGAATTTTGCGTGCGATGTGGCATTGCGCACACACATATGAGATCGAGGAGTTGTGCCAAGCGATGCACTATACTCAATAAGTGCCGTGCGGGGTGCATTTACCGGCACTCCGTGAATATATCCCCCGTTTGTAAACCTGTTGGCATAAGGAGCAAACCCTCCGGTACGGGTAGTGCCGTCCACCAGAAAAAACATTTTAGACTTCTTTTCCTGTATAACAAACATCCCAAGAGGTGTTTCCTGCTGATAAGGAGGATTATGAAGACCTGTAGTAGCAGGGTTCATACTCCTTACGATCCATTTGTCCCCCGATTTTTCCAATGTAGCAATATTTTCATTCTTCCGGTCTACAAATATGGCATGTGTGAAGTTAATGCTGTCTGAAACAATTTTTACATATTTCTTTGGAACAAGCCATTCTCCATCATATTCGGTGGTCTCTATTTTTATAAAATTGGATGTTGTGTCCTGTTCCATTATTTTCACTAATGCTCCGTCCCTGCCATAACGTTCTCCTGTAATGGAATCTTCAGGACTGAATAGTGGTACAGACTGATAACGCTCTACACCATGCATATCGGCTACACGTTTGTACTCGTTACGTTTCCATTCTTTTATCAGGGGAGCTTCGCCGTTCCCGTTTTTGTAATTTTGGAGGATACCCCACTTATCATGTATTCGCTGCACATTTTCCAGATGGGCCAGTTTTTCTTTTATCTTATCCCACTGGAAAACCCTGGTAGTATCTTTGTAAGGATAACTATCCTCTAAGGTATACTTGTCATACAAAAACTCCTTACTGATCTCTATATCTCCGGCGGTAAGTTCTTTGATTTCCTCCTTTTCTGTTTTAGTTGAATCCACCGGAGAGGACGTTGGTATTTCCTGTTGCTTTGTTTCGGTAGTACATGCGCATATCAGATATATGCACAGAAGAAGTGTGGTCGCAATCTTTATTTTCATTAATTGTTTATTTTATTTCTTCTTAAAGTAACAAAAATAGGCAATTTAAAGTTTATATCCTTGTTATTATAATATGTGCCATTACGGATTTAGTCCCTTTTTTATGAGAGGGCATTAAGTATTTATTATCTTTGCACTTTACATATTTTAATAGATATCAATAATGAAAAAAATCACATTTATCTTTTTACTCTTGGCGACTGTAATGATTTCGTGTCAAGATAAGAATGCCTTTACGGTTGAAGGTAATTTCACAGAAAATACCTTCGAAGGAAAAACAATATATCTGCAAAAGATAGACAGCATGGAAGCACAGTCGTTTACAGTAATAGACTCTTGTGTGATAAAAAACAATAAGTTCAAAATGAAAGGCGCTTTGAACGGAGAAGCCATTATGGGTTTTCTGTCGGTGGGACATATCGAAGCACCTGAGGAAGAAAGTCCTATGACTACAATCGTTCTGGAACCAGGCACTATAAAAGTGAAGTTCGAAAAGAAAGATGTTACAGTAGAAGGTACTCCTAAAAACAATGAGTTCAATAAAGTACTTGTAACCATGAACAAAGTAGGCACTTTCTTCGAAGAACTCGAAAAAGCAGGTAATATAAACAATATGCCTTTAAACGCTGAAGGTCTTGACGCAAAAGCTCAGGTTGAAAAATTACAGGAAGAATTGCTAAAAGCAAATTTCGATTTCGTTAAGGCAAATATTAATAACAAGGCTGGTCAATTCTTATTTTTCTCTTCCTTTACACCATCCTCTTTTGTGCAATTCTCTAAAGAACAGGTACAAGAAATTATTGCGGCAGCCGACAGCACTGTTCGTAATATGCCTAATATTATGACTCTGGAGAAAGAGGTGAACAGAGTTGTCCCCGAGGTGGGATTACCATTCGAAGACGTGCAACTGGTAGACATGGAAGGCAGCAGGGTTGCCTTGTCTAAATATGTGGAAGGTAATAAATGTACACTCATAGACTTCTGGGCTTCATGGTGCAGACCTTGTATCGAAGAAATGCCAAATCTGATAAAAGCCTATAATACATATAAATCGAAAGGCTTTGAGATAGTAGGCATCTCAGTAGATGACGACAGGCAAGCATGGCATAATGCCGTGAGCACCCATAAAATGAGCTGGATACAATTAGGAGATGATACAAGAAGTGCATCTGCTATTTATGCAGTGAATGCAATACCCCATACTATCCTGCTTGACAAAGACGGTGTCATCGTTGCCAAAAACCTACGAGGCAAAGAACTGGAGGATAAAATAGCAGAAATTCTGAAATAAATAGTTAGTGGTGTAAACAATAAGAATATCAACATTGTTTTATACATAATTGACTAAGCTTAATAATTAATTCATTAACGATTTAATCAGAATATATAGATGAAAAAGATAATATTATTTCTTTCCGTAATTGCATTAGCAATGGTATCCTGTGCGGAAAAAGATGCTTTCACGATCAAAGGAAAGCTGCCAAGTGGAGCATACGACGGACAGCAGGTATTTTTACAGACCTTGAACGATGACTGGAAAGGTAATGTAAATATCGATACTGCGAATGTGGTAGATGGTCAGTTTATATTTAAAGGACTGGCAAAAGAGGGACCAACTGTACATTTCATTGCATTGAGTGATGCGCCCGATAACATGAAAAGGCCTGTACTTTTGATTGTTGAACCCGGAGAAATTGAAGTCACACTGGATAGTGTTTCTTCTGTAAAAGGTACAACCACAAATAACGTTTACCAGGCATTTCAGACTAAAGCCCAGCTTATCGACTCGGAGATGAGATCATTGTATGAAAAAGCAAAACAAGACACATCGGCCGTAAACAAGCAGGAACTGGAAAAACAATTTGAAGAAAAGGATGGCCAGCTAACAAAAGAAACCTATGATTTCATCAAAGGAAATGCAGGCACTAATCTGGGAGCATACCTTTTCAGCCGCAATTATTACAGGTTCTCCCTGGATCAGCAAAAAGAACTGTTTGCCGGCATAGATACAGCATACAAATCAAATGCGAGACTAGCTAAAATAGGACAGGCCATAGAAAAACGCGACGCGACATCTGAAGGTAAGACCTTCACTGACGTAAAGGCGAAAACTCCTGATGGAAAGGATGCTGCCTTATCTGATTACGCAGGAAAAGGGAAGTACGTATTAGTTGACTTCTGGGCTTCATGGTGTCCTCCATGCCGTGCCGAAATGCCGAAGCTTGTAGAAATGTATAAAGAGTTTAAAGGTAAAGATTTCGAAATTGTAGGTCTTTCTCTTGACAAGGATGGCGAAGCATGGAAAAAAGGTATCAAGGATCTGAATATTACATGGCCCCAGATTTCAGACCTGAAATACTGGGATAGCGAATTATCTTCCACTTACGGAGTAAATTCAATTCCTCACCTGATGCTCTTAGACAAAGACGGAAAGATTCTGGCCAGAGGAATAAACGCTGATCAGGCAAAAGAAAAATTAGCAGAATTGTTGAAATAAGATTCTGTACTGTAAAATATAATGAGCGGGTGGTTACTAAAAGTAGTCGCCCGTTTTTTATTGTTTAGGATGTATCAATATTGGAAGAGTAAAATAAACATCAACAAAATCTCCATTTTGTTTACCGGGGATCCAACGAGGCATACGTTTAATTATACTGATGAGAGAATCACACATTATACTCTCTCCTCGTATACATTCTATATTATCAATATCTCCTTTTTTAGTTATAACGAAACGAACAGTAGTGCGTCCTTGTATACCTAAGTCTACATATGTTTGTGGAACCCGGAAATTCTCAGCAATAAATCTCTGCATCTCTGCCTCCCCTCCCGGAAAGCAGGGCATTACCTCGACTGTAGTATATATTTTACTGGTATCGACATTTGTTTTTATGATTGTGTCATTTACATTCAGCAACTCTCTTTCTATAGCTTCTACAGGCTTAGAGAAACAACAAACAATAAAGAAAAAAGATAATACAAAAAGGCTAATATTCTTCATAGAAATGGGATTAACAGGTCTGTTGTAAAAATAAGAATAATTATTAATGAAATAGAGTTTATATTCAATAAAAGAGTAAGATGTATGTTTTTAGGCATTTTAGTTGCCACGACTTTTAAGTCGTTTTCTATCTGTATCATTATCCTCCAGCTAAAGCAGGAGGCTATTAAATCACAGGGAATAAACCATATATAACCTTATTGAATATAAACTCTAATACATAAATCTGTTTTTTTTCATAAATAAACCCTAAAAGTTAACGATTAACTTCTAGGGTTTACTTCAGAATATCCACCTTTATTTTGATCTTATATCTTCTATTCTAAAGATGTTGTCTGTTCTATTTTCAAATACACTGTAGTCTTTGATGCATTAGCATCGTTTACCGCCACATTTGCAGGAGCAGTACTCACTCCTGTTGTAAGTGCCCCCATCGAGAAAGTTATCTTATATACTGTTTTTACTTTCCGGTTCAAGGCTGTTTCGTCTATACGGGTCCACAGATATTCTCTAAGTTCGGGAAATCCTGTCTGAAAAACATTTGTATTATACCATCCTATATTATAATATGTTTTATACTGGTCAGCCAAGACATTACCAGGAGCAGTTGCTCTCGGGCCAAGAATAAACCAGTAACTCCACCATGTAGCATCAACAGTGGAAGCTGTTGTTCCTCCCCACTTATTATCACAATCAGTTTTTGTAAAATCGAGTAAGGCTGTTTTCCCCAAGGTATTATCACCCCTGTAAAGAATCTTTGCAGCCCACATGATCCTCATGGTATTATCCTCCATTTGATTTGGCCGCAGCTGCAAATCCACATCTTCAAAAGTTGTACCGGCATCAGAAGTACCGGAGCCACCGATAGGGGTAGTACCATCAGACAGATAGCCTGTTGCATAATTGATACTGGGTTTAGGCACAAAAACCCGAACAGACCATTTTCCATCCGGAGTGGTTATTGACCTGCCATAACCGGGAACATTCTGGTCTTCGTTATAAATTAACGGGCCTACCACTGCATGGGTCTCAATTTTTGCGTACGCGGTATTTCCAATCTCCACCTCACACTCTACAAGATCATTAGGCGCAGCAAGACCTGTCGGAAAAGAGATTACAAACCTTGCCACATCAGGAGAGTTTCCCACTGGGGTACCCCAGATCCGGTAAATCAATTCGCCTGAACCATTAGCCAGTTTACCACTCTGCAATTGCATTTGTAGTCCCGTCACTAAAACTTCGCCAGACTGAGGCTGTTCGCAATTGATGATAGGACCTTCCTGATAAACAGCTCCATTTCCACCACTATACGGCACGCGTGCTAATGTTTCGAAATACACTCCATTTTCCAGAGTCTGTTTCCCAAATGTTACATTATCACACAACAAAGCAGCTATGGCCGAAGGTATGGCCACAGTACTATCCAAAGCCATCCACTGAGTACCATCCCAATAATACATTCCTGTAATTAAAGAACCTTTCACATTGTAAACCATTAATCCTTTGTGTAAAAGATCCAGTTTAGCCTTTTCAACAGGATCTGTATTATACTTTGTATCATTCAGATACATTGGATAAAGTTTATAAACATCTGTCAGTTCAACACGGGGAAAACCAAGTCCCTGAGTCGCATTTTCATCTCCATTTGAAAGATTATCTTCAATTGTCTTTAATTGGAACAGTGCACCACCCAGTGGTTGCTCACTCAGGCCAACTGTTACTTGAGCGGATAAGTACAAGCCTGATTGCAATAAAAAAAATAAACACGTAATAAACCCTGATAGTCTTGTCTTCATAAATTTTAAGTTAAGTTAAGCATTCAATTATCATATTTGTCTTCTATACTATTTGTTTGTTCGTTCGTAGGGTAATAATTACAGAATCCAATGCCTCAAAATGCTTACTTACGGATTTCACAAATGATAAGCAAACCGAAAGGACTAAGACAAACAACAAAAATAAATAAACAAAACAAAGAGAAATGTCCCATGCTTTGTGCCCATGTTTTGTGAGGCATTGGATTCGTGTATATATGAGAAAATATAGTGTTACGATCTGTTTATCAGGAAAGGCTATTTTAGGCATATGCCGATGTAATATGCTTTCTAAAAAGACACAACTAACCTGAACTGATATTACCAGTACCAGAATACCTGTGTATAAATAAAAAAAGATTATTTCAAGAGCAGTGTGTGATTCCGGAAAACTATAGTGTGCTGTTTCGTTGTTTCTCATTAATAGAGAAACACTAACGTCCAAATTTTCAAACGAAAAAATGGAAGCAGAATCTGCCTTATTATAATATATACTCAACATTAAAAGAAGAGATTATCCGTGGTAGTCTGTTATCTTTTATACTATTTTGCCTTCGTGTCAGGAGCAAAGATATGTCAAAAATTTTATTACGCAAATTTTATTAATAATTCTTTCTCGGAGGAAGGATAAATAAAAAAGCCCGGAATTAATTATTATTCTGTATTTTTATAGTTCTAATATTCCAAATATGGATAATATAAAGAAGCTTAAACGAACTGCCCAGCTCATATCTGTTCTTACTAAGTACGGATTCGAAGCACTTGTCACAGAAACGAATATAAAAAAACTTATCCCCGAGAGCTACATAGAGAAGAATGAAAAGCGCAAAGAAATATTCTCTCACAGCATCTATGAACGGATAAGACTGGCGCTCGAAGAGCTTGGCCCCGCCTATATAAAGCTGGGACAATTGCTCAGTAACAGGGATGATATATTACCCGAAGACCTGACTTATGAGCTTCAAAAACTACAGGACAATGTAACCGTAAGAAACATTGATATATATGGAATATTAAGGGAAGAACTTCTCATCGAACCAGAGGAGGTATTCGAGGCAATCAATCCTGAGCCAATAGCCGCGGCATCATTGTCACAGGTATATACAGGGATTCTGAAAGATGGGAAAAAAGAGGTAATAATAAAAGTAAAGAAGAGAGGTGTTCGTGAAATATTTGAAGCCGACGTGCTGATAATGAAAGATTTTGCCCATTTACTTGAGAAATATTACAACTTAGCTAAAAAAATAGGTCTGAGCCGCATAATCAGTACTTTCGAAAAGTCTGTCACCGCAGAGTTATCCTTTACACAGGAACTGTCCAATATCGAGCGCTTCCGCTCCAATTTCAAAGAAGATAAGTCTATCTATGTACCTGTCACATACAAAGAACTATCCAACAGGAATATTCTTTGCATGGAATTTATAGACGGCATAAAGATATCCGACAGAGAAAGTATGATCGAATGCGGATTAAACCTCGACGACATAGCTAATAAAGTAGTCGGATCATATCTCAAACAGATCATCGATTTTGGTTTTTTTCATGCCGATCCTCATTCGGGTAATATCTTTGCCCTTAGAAACGGACAGATCGCTTTTATCGATTACGGTTCGGTAGGCAAATTGTTACCCCGGGACCGGGAGAACCTGAGCGACTTTGTTATTTATGCACTCCGAAAAGATGTCAGGCGACTTGTACGTGTCATAAAAAAGATTGCCATCAAGTTTAATATATCGAACGACGAACAGCTGGAGCGGGATCTATATGATTTTCTGGATATTATGGATAACATATCCATTCGAGAGTTAGACCTGAATGATATTTCCAGAAAGTTCAGCAAATTACTGAATGAAAACCAGATCATTCTTCCTGATTTTATTTATCTGTTGATGAGAGGGATCATACTTCTCGAAGGGGTAGGCCGCGAACTAGGTCTGGAAACAAATATTATAGAAAACGTCAAGCCCCACGGCATAAAGCTTATCAAAAACCGTCTGAATCCGAAATACATATCCAATAAAATACTGGATAAGCTATACAATCTGAGCGACAAACTGGAGGAACTGCCCGAAGACACACATTCCCTTATCCAAAAGATAAAGAACGATGAACTGGAAGTAACCCACAATATAAAAGGACTCGAGGATATTCGCAATACAATAAACAGGCTGGTGGTGGCTCTTATTATTTCCTCTCTGGCCATCGGCTCATCTATCCTTGTCCTTGCAGATATGCCACCAAAAGTATTGGGTGTTTCCTTATTTGGTTTTCTGGGATTTACTTTTGCGGGGATCGTTGCTTTTGTCCTTATTCTGATAATAGTAAAGAACAAGATGATGAAGTAAATCTTATTGTTCCATTTTCTCGATGCGCAGACCTAATTTTTCAATTCCATTCAATGGTTCGTCACGCATACCATGTTGTATTTTCACCCGGTAATTTTGTTTCCGGGCAAAGATGAAATTATCATATAGAGGAAGCGATAGCTGGAAAGTAGTGGCAAATCCCGATCCGTTCCATTTACCAAAATCGTCAGCCAGTGTGTATTCTTTAGATGTACTGTCGAATATACTATCCGACTTTAAATTATCAGATACAAAGAACCAGATATTCCTGTAAGGATAATTCACATTATTAGTCACTTCAATAGAAAACCTGTAAGGTGTATTGAGATCAAAAACAGCAGAATCAATATCAAAAACAAGCGTATCATTCTGAGCCCACTCCGCATTTTTCAATTCATGGAATTGAGAATATATCTCCTGTTGTTGACAGGAGATAATTCCTATAGCGAGCAGCAGAATAACACAATACTGCAAAACGGATTTACGCCTGAGGCCTGTTTTGATCAGGTTTTCCATTCCGGTTATTTCTGTTTCTGTTTTTATGATTCCTGTTTTTATTCTGGTTTTGGTTTTGGCCTTGTCCCTGGTTTTGATTTTGATTCTGACTCTGGCTTTGACCAGTAACTTGCTGCTGTTTATTTTCGGGCTTATTATTTTGCCTGTTCTGCTGGCCAATATTATTATTATTTCCCTGGCCATTGCTGTTCTTTACAAACTTTTTCTTTTTATTCCGGTTACTGTTCCCGCTATTATCGAAACGATCAATATTTTCCTGCAAAATATCGTGTGAAACAGGTTTATCATTCTTATCCTGATCGTCCATTACAAGATGCGTAGGTCTTTCACCCCGTTTATTTATTCGCATTACCTCGGAAACCCGGTCTTGAGGCAGAACGATAAGATTCGCAGCAAAATTCTTATCTGTCGAATAAGTCATCATACCCGAAAGAATATCGGTTTTGAAATGATAGTATGTAGAATCTCTCGTCTCCAAAGGGATTTCTCTTGATGGAAGTTTACGTTGAGCTTCTACATAAGTATCAACCTCAAAATTGAGGCAACATTTGAGTTTTCCACACTGTCCGGCCAGTTTCTGAGGATTCAATGGTATATCCTGAAGCCTCGCGGCAGAAGTCGACACGGACACGAAATTAGACATGGAACTGGAACAACACAATTCCCGTCCGCATGGGCCTATTCCGCCTACCCTTCCGGCTTCCTGACGTGCTCCGATCTGTTTCATCTCTATCTTTACCCGGAATTCAGAAGCATAAACTTTGATCAACTGACGAAAGTCGACCCTTTCATCGGCAATATAGTAAAAAATCGCTTTATTACCGTCTCCCTGATATTCCACATCGCTTATCTTCATCGCCAGTTGCAACTCTTCGGCTATTTCTCTTGCGCGGAGCATGGTTTTATGTTCCTTTTTCTTAGCCTCTTCCCATTTTTCTATATCATTAGGCTTGGCTATGCGATAGATCCGTTTCGTTTCGCCACGATAGTTATTCTTCAGCATTTGCAACTGAACCAGCTTCCCTGTCAGGGTTACTTCTCCTATATCGTGCCCGGGTGTAGCTTCCACCGCTACAATATCACCCTTATACAATTCCACATTATTACTGTTCAGATAATAGCCTTTGCGGGTATTCTTGAACTGAACTTCCACCATTTGCGATTCGCCCAGTACTTCGGGAAGATCCTCCAACCAGTTGTAAACTTCGAGCTTGTGTGTGCCACTGCAACAACCACCGCCCGACTTACAGCCTCCACCTGATTTACAGGAACAACCACCCCCTGACTTACATGAGCAGGTCCCGCCCGATCCGCAACCACACGACTTCGCTACAACAGGCGATGTTTCAGTAAGACTATTTGTATTCTCTAAAGCTTTTCTGTTCGCCTTATCGCAGGTACAACCAATCGGAGTCTTACATGTGCCCTGGCAATCTTTAGGCAATGATGTATTTTGATTTATATTCATTTTGTATATCTATTAAGTTAATTAATCAAAGCCCCTTTTCACGGCTTTGTGGGTTTATATTATTGTTTTATAAGCATTGTTATTTTCAAACAAAGATCGAAAAACACCATCTTTGCATTTACATTTTGTTCTACATGCCGTTCGGCCAGAGCCAGTTCATCCATAAAGCCGACAATATTCCTTTCATTGATAAAGGGTGCGAACTTCATACCAAAACCAGATTCATCCTGTGCCATGTAAACCATATCGGGTTGTCCCATATTGCTGACAAAATATTCCCGAACCATCCGCTGGCAATAGATGAGAAAACTCTTCTGATTCTCCCGTCCGATCGTCCCCAGCTCGTTAGCAATAGCTTTTATCTCCTTTATTCTGCGCGCATAGGACGCCCGCATCATCTGAACAAATAATTCAAAGAAATACTTATGTTCATCATTCAGACTGATCGTTTCTATAGCCTTAAGATAGCTGCCTTTCGACAGGTGAGCCACATTAGCCGCATCTGCCGGAGTAATATTATACTCCGATTCCAAAGCCTGTACCAAATCGGCCTTATCGACACCATGTATATTTATCCGCTGGCAGCGGGATTGTATGGTAGTGATTATATTATCGGGAGTATCAGATACCAACAGGAATACTGTATTGGCAGTTGGCTCTTCTATGATCTTTAATAGCTTATTAGCACAGGATTCATGCATTTTTTCCGGAAGCCAGATAATCATCACCTTATATTTGGCTTCATATATCCTCAGGCTTAGTTTACGAAGTATTTCTTCGCTCTCCTTCGCATAGATCAGCCCCTGTGAATTTTCGGCTTCTATATTCTCAAGCCACTTATTCAGATTGAAGTAATAATTATTCGATTTGACGAACTCACGCCATTCGGCAATATAGTCGTCACAAACATCTTTTTTCTTTGCTGCTTTCTTTACTATCGGATAAACAAAATGCAGATCGGGATGCGCCAGATGTTTGTATTTAATACAAGAAGGACATTCCCCGCAGGAATCATCCTCTGCCGGATACTCACAATTAAGATATTGGGCATAAGCAAGCGCAAGGGGAAATTTCCCCACTCCTTCAGGCCCGCAAAAAAGCTGGGCATGAGGAATAAAGCCATCTTTTACCGTACGGATAAGATGCTCCTTCACTTGATTTTGACCTACTATATCTTTAAAAAACATGTTTCTTAGTTATGAGTTATAAATTATGAATTATGAATGACAAATTATTGACAGTATCTTATAAATTAATTAATTGAAATCTTACGGCTCATAATTTATAACTCATAATTCATAATTCTTCTAATACACTTCCCTTGCTATCCGTGCCACACTCTCTGTAGCCATCAACGAATAGAAATGCAGGCTCGGCACACCGTGAGCTATAAGCTCCTTACACTGCTTTATACCCCACTCTACTCCTACTTCTTTAGACTCTTCGTCGGTTTTGCATTTACGCAATTCTATAGCCAGCTCCTCGGGTATGCTCGAACGGAATATCTTTGGCAAAACCTCTAGTTGGCTCATCAGTACAATGGGTTTCACTCCCGGTATTATAGGTTGTGTAATGCCCGCTTTCCGGCATTGTTCTACAAAAGAAAAATATTTTTGGTTATCAAAGAACATTTGCGTCACAAAATATTCGGCTCCGTTCTCCGCTTTTTTCTTCATATAATAAATATCCGATTCGGCACTTTCGGCATCTTCATGTACTTCAGGATAGCAGGCCATACCATAAGCAAACGGGGTAAGGTTCTTTTCGAATGTAGAACCATCCTCGGAAATGCCTTCGTTAAAATCGTTCACCTGCAGTTGCAAATCGGTAGCATATTCATTCCTGTTCGGATATATTTGTTCGGGAGCAAGACGTTTGGTATCACCCTGCAATAAAAGCAAATTATGCACCCGTAAAAAATTAAGGTCTATAAGCGCATATTCAGTCTCCTGCTTCGAAAAACCTTTACATATCATATGAGGAACAGCCATCACATTGTATCGGTGCTGTATACTGGCGGCAATAGCCACCGACCCCGGACGCTTACGGATATTCACCCGTTTGACCGAACCGTCGGGCATCACCTTATCCATATACTCGCTATGATGTGTAGTGATGTTGATGTATTTCGGATCAAACTCTATCAGCTTATCAATAATTCCATATACTTTCTCAATATCATTTCCTTTCAAGGGAGGTAATATTTCGAATGAAAAAGCTGTTTTATCTTTATTATTTATTAATTCTGTTACAGTTCTCATAAACTTATCATTTAAAAAATATCCTTATTATATCGTTACCATTCGCCACGATCAGCAGCAACAATATAAACAACATACCTGCGACCTGCGCATGCTCCATAAACTTCTCACTCGGCTTACGTCTTGTGATCACTTCGTAAAGCAGGAACATTATATGCCCGCCGTCCAGTGCAGGGATCGGTAATATATTCATAAAGGCAAGTATGATGGAAAGAAATGCCGTCATCGACCAAAATGAATGCCAGTCCCACATCGGAGGGAACATGTTTCCAATACCGGCAAATCCGCTAAGATTCTGCACACCTTTGGATGAAAAAACAAAACGGATCTGGGCTACATAGCCTTTAAGGGTTTCAACTCCCAATACCGCGCCGGCAGGGATAGCCTGCAAGAAGCTGTAAGTATCTTTTTGCACCTCGAGCACAGGTGTCTTAGATCCTATTCCTATCTGTGAATCTTCATTGACCTGCACATCTACATTAGCTACCAATGTGTCGCGCATATAGGTGATCTGTATTTTCTGGCTTTTATTTTCTTTTTTTGAAATTTCACCGACAGCTTCTATCCATGATGTTATCCCCTTCCCGTTTATAGCGATAATACTGTCGCCTTTCTGCAATCCGGCTTCTTTCGCCGAGGCAAATACAGAATCGACAACAGGAGGAATCCAGTAATAATACGGAGGCACGGGATCTTCCCCAAGAGCCACAGTCTCTGCAAAATCTTCCGGCATAGTAAGTGTCACTTCTTTTCCGTTCCGGAGTACAACAGCCTCTTTGGCATCGAGAAACTGCATAAAAGTATTCATATTGAGGACCCCACCCCGGTTTTTCATCTCTTTACCATCAACACTGAGAATGATATCACGATCCTGATAACCTCCAAGTTCCTTCACTGTTTTGGAAAAACTCATTCCGGCAGTCGCCGATTTTACAGGCACATATGTATCTCCCCAAGCGAAAAGGATCATTCCATAAATAATGATCGCCAGAATAAAGTTAAACAAAACGCCACCGACCATCACCAGTAAACGCTGCCATGCAGGCTTTGACCGAAACTCCCATGGTTTTGGAGGCTGAGCCATTTGTTCTTTATCCATCGACTCGTCTATCATACCCGATATTTTCACATATCCGCCTAATGGCAACCAGCCAATACCGTATTCGGTATCGCTGTTCTTAGGTTTAAACTTGAAAAAGGCAAACCACGGGTCGAAGAAAAGATAGAACTTTTCAACTCTTATTTTGAAGATACGGGCAAACAGGAAATGCCCGAATTCATGTATAATAACCAGTATCGATAAACTAAGTATCAGTTGTAACGCCTTTATTAAAATTGACTCCATTTAAAAAATTATATGTTATAATATTTATGCTGTCCTTTCAGGACGATTTGTATTTCATTTTTCATTTCCCGAGGCGTTGCCGTCGGGCTGTGATATTTAAGGCTTTCAGCCTTTTAGTATCTGTATGTAATTCTATATTCACACCCTGAAAGGGCTGCATAACATAGCCCGACGGCAACACCTCGGGGGAAAAGTGTAAACCCGTTTCTTCGCCCTGTAAGGGCAGTATATTATACCCACAAATAGGTTTCATCATAATCAATATTATATTCTTGCAAAAATACAATATATTCGTCTTTGAATGTTTGTTTGCAGTGATGTTCTTTTTGATTCCTGATATATTGCCTGACAATCTCCATTTTAGACTGACTGACAGAAAACCCCGCATAACCACCTTGCCATGCAAAACTTTTATAATAATTATCTTTCGACTTTATCCAACGACTACTATTTCTTTTTATATTCTCCACTAGTTTTGAGAGGGCAATGTTTTTAGACATTTTACATAGAATATGCATATGATCTTTCGTTCCATTGATTGCTAAAGGTACAGATCCCGATTCCTTTATAATTCCTCCAATATACTTGTATAATTCACTTTCTTCATTCTCCCGAATCAACACATCATCATATCTTACATGAAAGATAATATGAATATATAATTGGGATAAAGATTGTGGCATAATATAAATACTTATTTTACAAATTCGGCAGCTATATATCGTGCTTCCATGTCGGTCTGCACGTAATCTTCGTACGAAGGGGACTGTATATAAGATGCTTTCTGCATAGTTTGTTCTATTACATCGCTCATTTCTAAAAATCCTATCTGATCTTTTAAAAACGCAGCCACAGCTATTTCATTAGCCGCATTCATAATACAGGCCATATTTCCTTTAGCCCGGGCCGCTTCGAACGCAAAAGTAAGATTGCGAAAACGGTTTGTATCGGGTTTTTCGAATGTCATTTCTTTGAGTTTGAAGAAATCGAGCCTTTCAAAATTATTCTTTAGCCGGTTAGGATAAGCCAGCGCATATTGTATTGGCAGGTGCATATCAGGCAATCCCAGTTGAGCGATAATAGAAGAATCTTCAAACTGCACCATCGAATGTATAATCGATTGCGGATGTACAACTACCTCTATCTGATCAGGCGTAACATCGAAAAGCCATTTGGCTTCTATCATCTCCAATCCTTTATTCATCAACGATGCCGAATCGATCGTAACCTTTGCTCCCATATCCCAGTTAGGATGCTTCAGAGCTTCGGTTTTCGTCACCTTAGCCAACTGATCGATGGAATGATTACGGAAAGGACCACCTGATGCTGTTAAGAGTATCTTCTCGATAGGGGTCCGCTCTCCAATCAGACATTGAAATATAGCTGAATGCTCAGAATCGACCGGGAGGATCGGCACTTTCTTTTCAATAGCAAGCGTAGTAATCAGCTCTCCTGCTACAACCAGTGTTTCCTTATTTGCCAAAGCAATCACCTTACCTGCTTTTATGGCATTTATCGTAGGTTTTAAACCTGAATAGCCTACCATGGCAGTAAGGACCATGTCTATCGGCGCGCTTTCCACGACCTGGGCAATGGATTCACTACCCGACCAAACTTTTATCGGCTGATGGACCAATGCTTCCTTCAGCTGTTTATATTTATTTTCGTTTGCAATAACAACGACTTCCGGCATGAATTCCATGGCCTGTTTTATCAGCAGGTCTACATTTTCATTTGCCGTCAGGGCATATACCTCAAAGCTATCGGGATGTTCACGGACAATATCGAGAGCCTGTGTCCCGATCGATCCGGTAGATCCCAGAATAGCAATATTTCGTTTCATATTATGATCAACATTTATTGTTAAAATGATATATAATTTTCAGGATTTACCGCACTACCCCTGTACCAGAGCTCGAACTCGAACAAGGCTTCGGGCTTATCGGCTTTCAGATCATCCTGAATTGTCGCAATCGCTTCGCCCGTACGCACTTTATCCCCTGTATTTTTCAAAAGTGAGGTACTATTCTTATATATCGATATAAATCCGTTTTTATGCTGTATTTGTATTGTATATCCCGTTTTCAGGTCATATCCGGCGAATATCACCGATCCTTCAAGGGTTGCCAGCACTGTTTCTTTCGGTGCGGTCTTTATAGCTATTCCGAAATTATTTTCTGTAGGATTGAACCGATCGGAAATAATCCCTTTCACCGGTTTAAAGAACACAAGTCCTTCCATCGGGTTGGTGGTAGGTGAAGACAGGACAGACAGGTTATATTTCTCTTCTTCCTGATAACGCTGGATATACTCCCTTTCGAGATCTGACTTCAATAACAAAGGATCATTTTCCGAAATAGAGATCGTATCGACCATCTTCACCGAATCAACCTGCCTTACTCCCGTAAAGACATCGCGCAGGTTGTTAATATATACCTCCTGATAATTTAATTGCTGCTGCAAAGAATCTGCTTTGATGGCAGACCGCAAAGCTTTTTCCCTGATCTCAGAATCAAGATAACCCGGCAAATAGTAGCGTATAGGTGTAGCGATGATGATAACCGAAGTAACCGTTATCAGAATAAAGGCAAAGACAAGAACCAACACTGCTCCGGAAAACATGGAAGCCTTAATTTTCCATATTTCTTCGAGCGTATTCTCATTCATCACCGAAAGCCTGTATTTAAAATGCAGCCGCTTCCAGAAATTATGTTTGTTTTTTTTATTTTTCGTCATCAAAAACCAGTCCTAAAGACTATCAGTCAGATACTTCATCGGATTACACCGACTAATCTGCAAATTTAAGAAAAAAGCACTATAGTATAGCCAGATGTGTGATAAGAAAACATTAAAATATCCTTTTTTTAAATATTTGTCTCAAATCCTCTGCATTCTGATTTTTTTTAGCTATTTTTGCATCCTGCAATTTGTATGATACACAATGAATATACAAAGCAGTTATAATAATCGACATTTGTTGTAAATTGAGTATGAGTCTATTAACTGATAAGTTATATCGGTACGATGCAGCCCGCAATACACGCGCTGCAGGAATCTACCCGTATTTTAGAGAAATCCAGAGCGATCAGGACACAGAAGTAGTCATCAATGGCAAAAAGGTATTAATGTTCGGATCTAATGCCTATCTGGGACTAACCAATCATCCAAAAGTAAAAGAAGCCGCTATCAATGCCACGAAAAAGTATGGTACGGGAATGGCCGGCTCACGTTTTTTGAACGGGACTCTCGATATCCATGAAGAACTGGAGAGGAAACTCGCAGCCTTTGTAGGCAAAGAAGATGCCATTGTTTATTCTACCGGTTTTGGTGTAAATGAGGGCGTTCTCTCTTGCGTTACAGGACGTGAAGATTATATCTTGTGGGACGAACTCGACCATGCTTCTATCATAGAAGGAATAAGGATATCATATTCTACAAAACTCAAATTCCGCCACAATGATATGGAATCGCTGGAGAAACAACTTCAGAAATGCGATCCGGACAAGGTAAAGCTTATCGTTGTAGACGGAGTTTTCAGCATGGAAGGAGATGTAGCAAACCTCCCGGAAATAATTAAACTTTCGAAAAAATACAATACAAGTGTGATGGTAGACGAGGCTCACAGCCTTGGTGTATTAGGTACAAACTTCAACGGAAAAGGACTCGTAAACCAATGTGGAGCTGTAAACGATGTCGACCTGATAATGGGGACATTCAGCAAATCACTCGCTTCCATCGGTGGTTTTATTGCTGCAGACCATGCCGTTACAGATTACCTGAGACATAATTCCCGTGCATATATCTTTACAGCTAGCGCAACGCCTGCAGCCACAGCGGCAGCAAGTGCAGCTTTAGATATCCTGGTTTCCGAACCGGAAAGAATAAAAGCATTGTGGGATATAACTCATTACTCACTTGAAGGATTCCGCAGCAAAGGTTTCGAAATAGGACATACATCCACACCTATTATTCCTCTATTTGTCAGAGATAACGAAAAAACATTCATGATAACAAAAATGTTATTCGAAGAAGGTGTCTTTGTTAATCCGGTTGTTTCTCCGGCAGTCGCTCCGGCAGATACTTTGATACGTTTTTCACTGATGGCCACTCACACAAAAGAACAAGTGGACATCGCCCTGGAAAAAATAGAGAAAGTATTTAAACAGATGGGAGTTGAATTGCATCCGTAACGCTTAAACGAATAGAGCAATACAATAAACATCAGATAAAATAAAAAGAGCCCTCTATCCGTTAAAGATAGAGGGCTTTTCTCTTTTTAAACAAGAATATAAATGAAAAAAATATTGCTTCTTATATTTACTTTAATTTCTTTTCTGCAACTTATAGCTCAGAATACACTAGAGGTTAATGCAAAAATAGATTTCTCTGTGGAAGAACGTAATTCTCCAAACGAAATAATATCTGCAGATGATATCAGCAACAAAATATATTCAGCCCCTGTTGCAATAAACTTTTTCGGAGAAGGAGGTAAGGATGCTTATTATTACACATGGTATTTCTATAAAAAAACTGATTTGGAAAATGCTTTCGTACGATACACAGACAAAGATATTCGTTATACTTTCGATCAATTCGGTGAATATATAATAAAACTGGAAGTGGCCGACTATGATTCGAAAATCGTATCAACAGACACATTATCTTTTCGCGTTGCAGAATCATATATTAATCCTCCTAATTATTTTTCACCGGGAGATTCTCCCGGATCTAACGATGAATTCAGAGTGGCCTATAAATCTATCATCAAATATAAAATAACAATCTTCAACCGCTGGGGTGTAAAAATGTATGAATCTACTGACCCTGCAAAAGGATGGGATGGCCGATATAAAGGTAAATATGTAAATACAGGAGCATATTATTATGTCATATATGCATTGGGCTCAGATGGGGTTGAACATCCTAAAAAAGGTGCTATAAACATACTTCGCAGTAGGTAGGTATTCCTAAAGTACTTCCAAAGATCATTTTTAACATTCTATCGATCAATTATTCCTCTTTGTCGATAGTCTTTGCCTCACAGACTATCTATTCATAATTTTGAGTAACAAACAAAAAATACACAACATTATGAAAAAGGTAATAATAACTTTCAGCTTATTCTTCGCATTGGGATTGACAAACTTCGTATCTGCCCAAAATATAAACATAAATATAAATGTGAATCTTGATAAGCAACCGTCCTGGGGGCCTACCGGGTACGATTATGCAGGATATTATTACATTCCCGATATTAATGTATATTATGACATAGCTAACTCGCTATTTTATTACTTATCGGGAAGCAAATGGATATCTAATCAATATTTACCTGACAAATACAGGAAATACGATTTATACAGTCTTTACAAAGTAGTGATTAACGACTCTCAGCCGTGGCAAAATAATAAAACTCACAAGAAATCATATTCTCAGTATAAAGGAGACCGGACACAGGAAGTTATCCGCAACAGCAACAACAGCAAATATAACGATAGTAAGAATAATAATAAAGTATGGGTGAATACAAATAATAATAGCAATACAAACTCGGCTAAACAGCAGGGAAGTACATCCAAGAACAATAACAAAAACCAAGATAGAAATAGTAGCGACAAAAACAATAATAAGGATAATAGTAGAAACAATCAAACAGGCAACAATAGGAAATAAAGATTAATTGGTTTTATACAAAAAAAGAAAGATATAGATTTTTCTAATCTATACAAAAACAAGAAAGTCCGCATATTTTAGTATGCGGACTTCACTTTCTTAAAAAACGGCGGTAACCTACTCTCCCACTGTTACGCAGTACCATCGGC
>NZ_JACIEP010000026.1 GCF_014196915.1 Dysgonomonas hofstadii | reverse complement strand
CAGTATTACCCGTTTGGTATGGCCATGGCAGAAAGTACAAGTCAAAGCACTCAACCGTACAAGTACAATGGCAAGGAGTTGGATAAGACGCATGGGCTGAATCTGTATGATTACTCTGCGAGATATTATGACGGGGCGTTAGGGAGGTTTACGACGGTCGATCCATTGGCGGAGAAATACTATAGTTGGTCGCCGTATGCGTATTGTGCGAATAATCCGATTAAGTTTATTGATCCGACGGGGATGAGTTATACTTATAACTGGGATAATAACAGATATGAAGATGAAGATGGTAATGAAGCGTCGTGGTGGGATGTATATAGTTCGATGGAGTTTGAAGGGGGATGAAGATCCTCCTAAAAAATCTCATTTTGACTTGGTAAAGACCATAAAAGACAAAGATATCCCGTCTCCTGTAGCCTCTTTTTTACTTAATCTATTGACTGGGGGTAACGGTTCTGGGCAGCCTAAATTTTTTCCGGTAGCTTGGTTTGGCGAGCTAGGGGTAGATGCTGAATGTTTTCCTTTTGGCGCAGGAAAAATTGGAGGAGGCGCTGGCATCATTCTCAGAGGAGAAGATAAAGGTAAATTATTTGGACACATTAATGATGGATATGGAGTTGGATTTATGTGAATATCAGTAGGTTACAATTATACTTTTGTTTTTTACACAGGAAATGCTCAAAATTTCAATCGGAAATCATTGAATGGATGGTCTGGAAGTCTTAATTTATCTCTAGATGGTCTTGCAGGTGTTTTCAGCATAAATGTAGGAATAACATTTGCTCAGGATAAACGTAATGAGTGGATAATTGGAATTTCTGGAGGAGGAGGACTGGGTTATGCTCCGTTCAAATTAAATGGATATTTCATTCCAACATATACAGAAACATGGGAATTATATCCCAGTGTTAATTTAAAGAATATATTAGATGTTGTTTTTTAAAGAAAGAGTATGACTAAATATGAAAAAATAATAGGATTTCTGACATCCTCATTTGTTATATTATTCACTTTATACTGCTTTAAACAAGGTAATGCTCAGAGGGCGCATTATCCTGTTTTAACTAAGAATTTTTATATCAGTGGAACTGTCATTGAAAAAAGAGGTGTCGGTTTTTCTTTTAATAGAGGTACATTAATCGGAATATCAGATGGTAATAGATTTAACCCTGATCGGATAATAAATGAATCAGATGATAAATCATATTTTGATGAATTTATCCAAATTGGAGACTCTATATATAAAAAGAAAGATTCAGATACAATCTATGTATTAAGGGATAAGAATAGATTCTATTTTATTATGGATTAGGTCATCTATCAGATTATGAATTTGTTATACAATCATTCCCTAATCTGACACATGACAACCTGACGATGACCTATAACGGTAATCAAATGAAGACAGTTACAGATGCCATAGCCGATATAAACCTGACTGCCTCGATGGATTTCAAGGATTATACCAAAGGTACTGGTGTGGAATATGCTTACAATAAGAACGGGGCAATGACCAAAGACCTGAACAAGGGTATTTCTTCAATTACCTACAATATGCTAAATCTACCTCAAACCGTAGATATAAAGAACAAGACAGTAGAAGGACGAAATGAGTATACTTATTCAGCAGCAGGAGTAAAGTTAAGAGCTGTACAGCGATGGAATCCGGGCTATTCAACCAATCCGGTTATCGGTTCGGCTGTAAATGTAAATGCATTGACCGAAACGGAAACAACAGATTATGTAGGTAATATTATCTACGAAAATGACGGATTGAAGAGAATTTTAGTCGATGGCGGTTATTATCAGAATGGAAATTATTACTTTTATATCCGTGACCATCTGGGTAACAACCGGATAGTGATTGACCAGTATAGCGATGCTGTTCAGAGCACACAGTATTATCCTTTCGGGAATTCGTTTGCAGAAAGCACAAACCAAACCGTACAACCATACAAATACAACGACAAGGAGTTGGATACCCGTAACGGGTTGAATATGTATGATTATAGTGCGAGGTGGAAATATGATTGGGGTTTTACGACGGTTGATCCGTTGGCGGAGAAGTATTATTCAATTAGTCCGTATGTGTATGTAGCGAATAATCCGTTGAAGTATATCGATCCGACAGGAATGGCATACGCAAATGCAGCAGATTCAGCTTATGCGAATAAAGTATACGGTGCTATTGAGGATAAAATAGATAATTACACAAAAAAGCTTGATAAGTTTGTAAATTATGCCTGAGCCAAATACTACGAACTCCACCTGCTGAAACAGAGAATCCCTTTTTCTTTAACTCATTACTAACTCTTACCTGACCTAAAGCGAGATATTTCTTGTAATGCTAATTCTCCGCCTTGTTCATATAGCTCTTTAAAGCGATAGAAACCATCCCGACTATAGCCCATAATCTTACAGGCCTTGGATACATTACCTAATTGTTGAGCTAATCCTAAAACACCTAATTTGTTCTTGATGATTTTTTGTGAAGTAGTCATAATTTAATCTTTTTATAATGTTACTGTTTTTATTGGTAACTGTCAGATTAAATCGTGACTATTTCAATTTATATGATAAAATGAAAGCTCCCGATAATTCGAGAGCTTTTTTTATTGGTTATACTTTATCTTTCCATTCAATCACGGCAAAATTACCATTTGAAATTTCGCTTACCTTATCAATCCATTGTATTTCGCTTTGTGCCTTTGCTTTCAGGAATGGGCTGTTAGTCGGAGTAAGCAACAGACTTGAATTAACCACCCACCATTTATTATTAATGCCTGCACGCTGTAAATCCTGTTGTAGCCGTTGAGCTTCAAATACTGGCGTTGTTTCAGGTAGTGTGACTATTACTACTTCCGTTTCTTTTTCATTCCGTAAACGTGGCAAAAGGTTCTGGACGGCAGGCGTAATATTGCCCTGTGTTCGTTCCACTTCCTTATGATAACTTTGTGTGGAATCTAATAATAACAAAGTATGCCCTGTCGGTGCAGTGTCTATTACTACTACTTCATTATCGGCTTTTGCTACAATTTCGGCAAAGGAATTGAAAACAGCAATTTCCTGTGTACATGGTGAACGTAAATCTTCTTCAATATAGCTTAAATCAGCATCGCCCATTGTTTCCCTTGCCTTATCCAATACATTTTTCTGATAGGCTACTAATACTGTTTTTTCGTCTATGTGGCTAACGGTAATGCCGTTTATTTTTGTTTCGATAAAAGATAGATGGTTTGCAGGATCGGTTGTAGTCAGATGTACTTTTACACCTTTTCCTGCTAATCCTCTTGCAATATTGCCTGCAATGGTTGTTTTTCCTACACCACCTTTTCCCATTGTAAAAATTACACGTTTACCCGAATTATACAGGTCGTCAATAATATTGTCGATAGTCTGGAAATCATTTGTATTGACTTCCTTTTGTGCGACTTCTGCACGGACATCGCTATTCAGCATATTGCGTATATTATCAATGCCTGTCATGTTATAGGAACGAAGCGGAACAATATAAGTATTCAATTTTAATAAGGCTGCTGAACGGTTATTCAGGGCATTTTGCTGCCTTTCGTATATCTGTTTTGATACCGTATCGTTTTCGTCATAGTTCTCCAAAACTCCATTTATAATCAAGTTTTGCGATATAATATCCAAGTCTAATAACTCATTGGATGAACGCTCTACTTCTCTCAATGGGCTTTCATCAGGTCGGCTTACAAGGATAAGCGTTGTCTGTTTGCTGTCAGATAATGTACTGACTGCATTTTTATAAACTTCTTTCCTGTCTTCCAATCCTGAAAGCTGACCTAAACAGGATGCGCCCGTGGTATTTTCGGCAATAAAGGTATTCCATGCAGACGGTAGTTGTAGCATTCGCAAAGTGTGGCCTGTGGGTGCTGTATCAAAGATTATAAAATCATAATCTTTTCTTTTTTCTTGGTTAGTGATAAAATCCGAAAACTCGTTAAATGCTGCAATTTCTATCGTACATGAGCCGGATAGCTGTTCTTCCATATTGGTAATCACACTTTCGGGTAATTTTCCCCTGAATGGCGCAACTACCGACTCCCTGTATTCGGCGGCTGCCTGCTCTGGGTCTAAGTTTACTACGGTCAGGTTAGGCACTTCCTTTATCTGCGTGCCTTTATTATTCAAATCCAAATTAAACACGTCCTGCAAATTAGATGCAGGGTCGGTACTTATTAAAAGGACTTTTTTACCGCTATCAGCAAGGTTTACGGCTGTGGCACAGGCAATAGATGTTTTACCTACACCACCTTTGCCTGTAAAGAATATATATTTTGTCAGATCGATATTTGACGGATTATACTTTTTCATCTTGTTTCTTTTTATTGGTTTATTGAAAATGTGAGATAATAAACTCCCTTTCTATCCTTAGTGAATAGAATAAATCATTGGAGCAGAAAAGAATATGTATTTTATTTTTTAACGGTAAGTTCTTCCTCTTTTACATTCAGCCATTCGGCTATCTGTGCATTGGTCGGGTATTGCTTTGTCAATATAACTTCACCGTCTAAAGTGGTAATAGGCAATACTTCTGCCGATTCTTTCATCAGGTATTCATTGATTTTTTTATTATCGACATATACCTGTGAATGATCGCGAAGATTAAACCTTTCGATCGTAATTCCTTTCTTTTTCAGCGTTTCTATAACTACCGCAATACGCATCAGTTCAGGGTCGATATTCACTCCGCATAATCCAGTCGGGCAACAAAGTGCAGGGTCGTATATTTTTACCTCTTTTCGGGTATCTAATTTTAAATCTAACATATTTTTTATATGATTATATTTATATTATAAGTTATTTATCAATATCTTAGAATGGTTGCTGTTTCACAATGAAAGTAACAGAAAGGTCTGTGACCTTAGTTTATTACTTGTTTTATTTCTTCTTCTGTCGGGACATAGCCTTTTATCTTTACTTCCCCGTCCACCACAACGGCAGGCAGTGACATAATGTTATATTTGACTATTTCCAATATATCTTCTTCTTTCCTTAAAGTAGCCGTACTGTTTGTATCTGCAATTACTTTGGCTACCCTGTCATAGGTTGTTTTACAGTTGGGACAACCTGTGCCCAATACTATAATTTCCATATCTGTATTGTTTTAATTCTGATTTGATAATAAAAAGGTCTGCGACCTTAGATATTCATTACTATATAATATATTCCTACTATGATAAATACAGCCGACACAATACGCCTGAACCATACTTCAAAGTTTTTTATCCTATTGTAGAACTTGCCGACATTCGACATACTGTAAGCCAATAAATATGCGATAATGATAACAGGCAAGCCTGTTGCTATGGCAAATACAGGAGGTAAAAGTAGCCCTGATGCACTGCTGATTGTCATAGGAATAAGCACCCCGAAATACAATACACCACTATACGGACAAAAAGCTAAAGCAAACAATACACCTAATAGAAAAGCGTTCAGGTAATTCTTTTTCATTTTCTTTTCGCTGACTTTCGATGTGAATTTGCTTAAAGCAGGAATATTGAATTTTATTACATCGAGCATCAGAATACCGATAATGACTAAAGCTATTCCCAAGTATAAACCGCTAATGTTTTGCAATAATTTAGCTATCTGAAATTTGCTTGCACCAAAATAAAAGACTAATCCTAAAGCTGTATAGCTGAATGTACGCCCAAGTGTATAGAATATACCATTGAAAAGTACACGCTTTTTGTCGGCTATATCTTTACTAAGGTAGGCTGTTGCCGTTATATTGGTTGCTAACGGGCAAGGGCTTATAGCTGTCATTAAGCCTAATATAAAAGCCGTAAATACAGGAATATCCGAATTATCTACTATCTGTTGAAGAAACTCCATCAGTCAATACGTTTATTAACTTCTTCTTTTATCAGGTTGGTAAGTACATCAGGCGAGTTCACTGCATTGGCAAAAGCCTGCTCCGTCAAATCCGTTGAGTTTTCACCTTTAGCTATAAGCAGGGAACTAAAAGCGATTTCGTACTTTTCCACTAAATCTTTGTTTACGGCTTCATCTATGTTTATTTCCGTATATTTTATTTTCGGATTATCCTTGTAATTCTCGGCTATTGCATTTTTAGTTACATTCTCAATCGCTATACAGGTTCTACAGCGTTGTTTGCCGTGAAAATAATAGACGTTCACAACCGAAGCGTCCGCCGTTGTTACGGTCTGTTCCTGTATCGGGTTTTCCGCTTGTTTGTTTTCGGTTTTGTTTCCGCAAGCTATAAAGAATACGGCTAACAGGAGTATTAAAATACTTTTGTTCATACAATTAATGATTTGTTGGTTTTACATGATACTTATTTGTAATATTTCTTTTTGAGCCAAAAGGCTATATTTACCAAAAGAATAAGTACAGGTACTTCTACAAGCGGACCGACTACGCCTGCAAAGGCTTGTCCGCTATGCAAACCGAATACACCGATAGCAACTGCAATAGCCAATTCAAAATTGTTACCTGTGGCTGTAAATGCTATGGAAGCGTTTTTATCATAGGATGCACCCATTAATTTGCCTGCAAAGAAGCTAAGGAAGAACATCATCACGAAATAGATAAGTAGCGGTATGGCAATACGTACCACATCTAACGGTATTTGTACAATCAGCTCACCTTTCAGACTGAACATTAATACAATGGTGAATAATAATGCTATCAGGGTAATTGGCGATATGGCAGGGATAAACTTCTCCTTGTACCATTGTTCACCTTTGACTTTAACCAATATAAAACGGCTGAGAATACCCATGAGAAAAGGAATACCTAAATAGATAGCAACTGTTTCTGCTATTGTGCCAATGGATATATCCACTATCGCACCCTCAAAGCCGAATAAAGGGGGTAATTTGGTTACGAATATCCACGCATAGAAACTGTAAAAGAATACCTGAAAGATACTGTTCAGGGCGACAAGTCCTGCACCGTATTCAGTGTTACCTTCTGCAAGATCATTCCATACAAGCACCATAGCGATACATCTTGCAAGACCTATCAGAATAACGCCTACCATGTATTCGGGATAATCGTGTAAAAACACAATAGCAAGTACAAACATTAATACAGGCCCGATAATCCAATTCAGAATTAATGAAATGGATAATATCTTTATGTTGGAAAACACTTTCGGCAGTTGTTTATAATCTACTTTTGCCAATGGCGGGTACATCATCAGGATTAGACCGATTGCCAAAGGTATGTTGGTTGTTCCGCTCGACATGGAATCTATATAGCTGCTGAAAGAGGGCACAAAATACCCTAATCCCACACCGATAGCCATTGCAAGGAATATCCAAAGGGTTAAGTTCTTATCCAAGAAACTCATTTTTGGTTTACTCATAGCCTTTTATCTTATTTGTATATAGTTCGTGAAATGCTTTTTTAATTTCATCCCTTACCCTGATATACTCCAATTGTATAAATTCGGGCGTTCCTGTAGCTTCGGAAGGGTCGTCAAAACCGATATGTAAGCGGTTCTTTACCTTTCCTGAAAAAGTAGGGCAATTTTCATTTGCACCACCGCAAACAGTTATTACATAATCCCATTGTTCACCTATATATTTTTCAACACTATCAGATGTATGGTGCGAAATATCTACCCCTGCATCCTGCATCACTTCTATTACTTTAGGGTTTACTTTTCCGCTTGCTTGTGTTCCTGCGGAATATACCAATAGTTTAGGGTCGAATGATTGTAAAAATCCATGAGCCATTTGGCTACGACAGCTATTGCCTGTACAGAGAATTAAAATTTTCATATTATTACATTAATTCGTATTTATACAAACTGTTCTTGTTTCGTAAAAATACGAACAATAAGGATAAATGTTTATTAAATATCGCAGTTCTCTTCATTCTTAACTGTTACAAAAAGGGTAGAGAATAAAGTCTTTGCTTTTTCCCAATTTTCGCCATTGATACAGTATTTGACTGTCGGCAGTGTGATTGTTCCCTGTATCAGTCCTGCATCTTTCAATTCGTTCAGATGTTGTGACAATGTACTTTTAGCAATAGGCAGTATTTCCGACATATCGCCATGATAACAACATGATTGATTGGCAAGCATTTCAAGTATAGCTATACGGATAGGATGCCCTAATGCTTTGGCGAAGCGTGCAAGCTGTTCTTGTTCGGTTGTAAGTTCTTTCTTTGACATATCATTTATATTTATCGTTCGCAAATATACGAATAGATTTTAAATTCGCAAGTTTACGAACAGATATTTAACAAAAAGATATAAACGGCTATTTTTACCTATCCAGATAAAGAAAAATAATAATTTTAGAGTTGAATAAACTTTGTTATCCTATTTTTTGAAGTTTTATTTGTAGATGAGGGGTAAGATAAGGTTAAATATATATTCAAAAATATATACATGTGGTGCAAATGTGGTGCAAATCGACAAAATAAAAAAGCTAACAGTCTGTTTTATTGACTATTAGCTTTTCGTTGGGCGGTATGGACGGGAAAGCCACCTTTAAGGTATAAATCGCTGTGTTTCAATATGTTACCCTCTTGATTTTGCTTAGGGGGTACGAGTTGGGTTAAGTTATTTTTAACTTACTTTATTTCAACACATTAGCTTTCCAAATCTTTCCGACTGTTTGGGCGGAACGGACGGGAAAGCCACCTAAAGACCTTAAATGACTGGATTTTAATGCTTCATCCCTACGAATTATCTTAGGGGGTACGAATTGGGTTAAACAAAGCTAACTAATTCAATTACAGTGCTTTAATCTCCACGTCTCTATTGACACTTCCATTGTGGTAAGGCTGTACCCGAATCCTCGGATTACCAAACCACACATATTAAGTGAAAAAATCATCATTTATAAGTTTCAAAGTACAAATCAAAGTAAAATCTGCACTCTTGCTGCATATTACTGGCAGTACTTGCTGCCCTTGACGCCGATTTGTCTGCATAAAACTCAGGTTCAAAGTTACAACTATTTCTGAAACAACCAAAATATCTGAATAATAATATTTTATATGCAATGCAAGGTGCAAGTTTATCTATATATAGATACTTGCACCTTGCACATTTAATCATTTGTAGCAAAAAAAACAATTTTATTGTGTTTATATTAAAATAATTATCTACTTTTGCAGATGGCTTACTTTATAAGCAAAATTTTACAGTAATAAAAATGAAGAAGGTTATATCAATATTTCTGTTACTATTAATGCTGGTTATCGGGGCTCATCCCGTACTTGCTATGCATTTTTGTGCAGGAGAATTATATTCCTTTGGAGTTTTAAACAATGAAATAGAAGAGTCCTGCTGTGAAGATATGGAAATGCCACAACAGGGAAATGATTCCTGCCATTCTAACCAAAATGCACAGGAATATAATATATTACCATCTCATGAGAACTGCTGTGACATCCAAAAAATTGAATTTTCCACGGATGACTATCAGTATCAGGCTCAACAATTTAACTTGAATAATGTATTGCCAACATTTGAAAGCGTATGGTTAGCTCTTAATCTGCTTATACCTACAAATAATGAGGGCATAACAAAAACAAGTCAATACTTTCCGCCAGGAGGTTTTAGTTTACATAACATAGACCTGTTGACTTATATTTGCATCTATCGTATTTGATTTGATAAACCTTGTGGCTATATAGTCATTCGCTTGATTATGCATATCCTAAACCGAATATGTAGTAAGGTTGTTTATATCTATAACTAAAGATTAACAAATGTTTATCAAATCAAAAAACAATGAAACCTTTTTATTTTCTAATTGGTATAGCTATCTCCAATGGCTATATCATAGGACGTCCCGTATATACCCATTATAGTACGGATACAGTTCTAATTGATTCGGTTGTCACCCAACCGTCAGTGCCTCTTTATACCCATATTAAGTATCTGGTAGAGAATAAATCCGCTATTATACTTGATGTTCGCACAGAGCTGGAGTATAATGAAGGTCATATAAGAAATTCTATAAATATTCCACTTGATAAATTCAATGATTCTCTTTTTTTCCTACAAAAAAAAGAACCTATTGTTATAGTTTGCCGTAGTGGAAAGAGAAGTGAAAAAGCCAAGTCATTTTTAACACATCAAGGATTTATAAATGTCTATAACGGAGGTGGATGGGAAAAATTGAACGAATTATTATTAACTGATAAATAAAATATGTAGTATGCTTAACAGAATCATCAAGTATTTTCTCGATAACAGAGTTATAACATTGTTATTACTTGTTATCATCATTGTTTGGGGACTATCTACAGCTCCATTCAATTGGCATGGTGGCGTATTGCCACGCGACCCCGTCCCTGTGGATGCTATTCCTGATATAGGGGAAAATCAGCAAATTGTCGCCACCGAATGGATGGGACGTTCACCTAAAGATATTCAGGAACAAATTACGTATCCGTTATCTACTTCATTACTGGGGATACCCGGAGTAAAAACTATCCGCAGTACCTCTATGTTCGGTATGTCGTTTATTTATATCATTTTTGACGATAACATCGAATTTTACTGGAGTCGTTCCAGAGTTTTGGAAAAGCTGAACTCTCTACCTGCGGGAACGCTGCCTGTAGGAGTACAGCCCAGCTTGGGGCCCGATGCCACCGCTTTAGGACAAATATTCTGGTATACTCTTGAAGGACGTAATCCTGAAACAGGAGAGCCTACCGGAGGATGGAACCCCGATGAATTACGGACTATTCAAGACTTTTATGCCAAATATTCGATTTCGGCAGCCGAAGGAGTATCCGAAGTTGCATCTATTGGTGGGTTTGTGAAAGAATATCAGGTAGAAATAAATCCCAATGCCATGCGTGCCTTTAATGTATCCATCATGGATGTGATGAATGCGGTGCAAAAGAGCAATTTGGATATTGGTGCTGAAACGGTGGAAATCAATAAGGCTGAATATCTAGTCAGGGGATTGGGATATATTAAGAATGTTTCCGATCTGGAAGAAGCAGTTATTACTGTCCGCAACGGTGTACCCGTAAAAATAAAAGATGTCGCTTTTGTCAATCTGGGGCCAGCGACACGTCGAGGTGGTCTGGATAAAGAAGGTGTCGAAGCTGTCGGCGGCGTTGTGGTTGCCCGCTATGGTTCTAATCCAATGCAAGTTATCGACAATGTAAAAGCAAAAATCAAAGAGATGGAAGCTGGATTGCCACAAAAAACGCTGGCAGACGGAACTATATCGAAAGTTACTGTTGTTCCTTTCTATGACAGGTCAGGACTGATACAAGAAACTATAGGGACGCTGGAAACCGCTCTTTCTCACGAAATACTGATTTGTATTATTGTTGTAATAGTATTAGTCTTTAATCTACGTGCATCAGTTGTAATTTCCGCCATGCTCCCTATAACAGTATTAGCGACCTTTATAATCATGCGTTATACAGGGATTGAAGCTAATATTGTTGCACTGTCGGGTATTGCTATCGCTATCGGGGTCATGATAGATGTCGGAGTCGTCTTTGTAGAGAATATTATCCGGCATATGGAAATGCCTGAAAATGAAGGTATTTCTAAAGGGAAAGCCTTTGCGAATCTGATATATAAAAGTGTTAGAGAAGTTTCGGGGGCTATTACTACAGCTATGCTTACAACCATTGTGAGCTTCCTGCCGGTCTTTGCCATGCAGGCACAAGAGGGGAAATTATTCCATCCGCTAGCATTTACAAAGACCTTTGCACTTGTATCAGCATTACTACTGGGGCTAAGCCTGTTACCAACACTGGCCTATTATGCATTTTCCATTAAAGTAACTTCCGCCCAGATGCGTAGAATTGCTAATATTATCTTGATAGCTGGAGGTATTCTGTTGTTTGTCTTTACAGGTGTATTTGCTGCGTTAGCACTCACTCTATTCGGACTAAATAACTTCCTTGCCAACCGTTGGACGAATAAGAAGATACCTACTTATATAAATATAGGCATTGCCATTCTGGTTGCCGTCTATTACCTGACTATCGAATGGCTACCTATTGGCCCACAGGAAGGATTCTTTTTAAACCTGATATTTGTTCTTGTAGCTATAAGTATAATCTTAGCCTTGTTATGGATATTGGTAATTTATTACGAACGTATCTTACGTTGGTGCTTGGAACATCGTTGGAAATTTATGCTTATACCTCTGGTTACGGTATTCTTTGGTATTATGATATGGTTGGGATTCGATACAACATTCGGTTTTGTCGCCAAAGGGTTTGAAACCGTAGGCTGGAAGAGTTTCAGACAGACTACTTTCTGGCAGGCTTCGAGTGAACGTTTCCCTGGCATCGGTGAAGAATTTATGCCAAGCCTGAACGAAGGCTCGTTCCTTTTGATGCCAACCAGCATGCCACATACGGGTATAGAGCAGAATTTACAATTTATAGAAACACTGGATAAGCGTATTTCCAATATCCCCGAAGTCGATATAACCGTAGGTAAATGGGGACGTGTCAATTCTGCACTCGACCCGGCTCCAACCCAAATGTTTGAAAATACGATTAACTACCGTAGCGAATATATACTGGACGAAGATGGGCATCGGCAACGATTTAAAGTTAATAGTAATGGTGAATTTCTTTTAAAAGGTGGAGGTACTTATAATCCAAAAGATGGTTTCCGCCTACTACCTGCCGATAGTCTTGTTATCAACAGCAAAGGAGATTATTTCCGCCAGTGGCGCCCTCACATTAAAAAAGCGGATGATATTTGGCAGGAAATTGTGAACGTAACCCATATGCCCGGACTTACATCCTCGCCCAAATTACAACCTATAGAAGCCCGTTTGGTTATGCTTTCGACAGGTATGCGTGCGCCGATGGGATTAAAAGTATCAGGACCCGATTTGGAATCCATTGAGCAAGGTGGTAAAGCATTGGAAACAGCCTTGAAAGATATTCCGTCGATTCTTTCATCTACTGTATTTTATGATCGTGCGGTCGGAGCACCCTATATTGAAATAAAACTAAACCGTCAGAATATGGCGCGTTATGGCATTACCGTGGCAGATTTACAAGATGTGATCGGTGCGGCAGTAGGAGGAATGCCCCTGACCACAACCGTAGAAGGGCGTGAACGTTTTCCTGTGCGTTTAAGGTATCCGAGGGAATTGAGAGATAATCCCGAAGAATTGGCTAAACTGATTGTACCTACAGCAACCGGAGCCCAGATTCCTTTACAGGAAGTAGCAGATATAGAATATACCAAAGGAGCGCAGATGATCCAAAGTGAAAATACCTTCTTGCTTGGTTATGTTATCTTTGATAAAGTGGCAGGGAAAGCTGAAGTAGATGTTGTTAAGGAAGCTGACAAGATACTTAAAGATAAAATAGCATCTGGGCAGTTAGAATTACCCAAAGGTGTATCTTATAAGTTTGCTGGAAATTATGAACAACAAAAAAGGGCTGCTAATCGACTATTGGTTGTTATACCGTTAAGTTTGCTGGCTATCTTATTGATATTGTATTTCCAGTTCAAAACCGTTACAGCATCATTGATCCACTTTTCCGGAGTAATCGTAGCTTTTGCCGGAGGATTTATCCTGCTGTGGCTTTATGGAGAGCCTTGGTTTATGAACTTCTCAATCGGGGATATGAATATGCGCGACCTGTTTCAAATGCATCAGATAAACCTGAGTATTGCTGTCTGGGTAGGATTTATTGCTTTATTCGGCATTGCCACCAATGACGGTGTATTAATGGGTACATATATCCATGATACTTTCCTTGAACGTGACCCACATACCAAAGATGAAATTAGAGAGGCTGTAGTTCATGCTGGATTAAGACGAGTACGCCCTGCTGCTATGACTACGGCAACTGCACTTATTGCCTTACTTCCGGTACTAACGTCGACTGGTAAAGGAGCGGATATTATGGTTCCGATGGCCATCCCTACTTTTGGGGGTATGCTTATCCAGTCGATGACTATGTTCGTAGTTCCAGTGTTTCAATGTTGGTGGCGTGAATCAGCAATAAAAAAACACGGTAAAATAAAAGAATAAAAACAGATTGTATTATGACAACAATAAGAATCAAATATTTAACAATGCTATTAATGATGATAATGGCAACCGGTGCAGTTTCAGCACAAACTGCTGATTCGCTTAGCCATTATCTCAAAATTGCAGCCTCAAATAACCCCGGTGTTAAAGCCGATTTTATGGTTTATAAGGCATCGCTGCAAAAAATCCCACAAGCAGGAGCTTATCAAGACCCTGAACTTGAAATGGGCTTTTTCCTTGAACCGATGGATATTATCGGAGGAAAACAAGTTGCCGAGTTCAAACTGATGCAGATGTTCCCATGGTTTGGTACAAAGAAAGCTGCACAGACCGAAGCCACCCATATGGCAAAAATGTCATTCGAAAAATTCCGTGAAACAAGGGATAACCTTTATCTGGAAATATACACTCAGTGGTTTATCCTTTGCAGCCTTCAACAGAAATTAATGAATAACAGGGATAATAAAGCCCTGCTGACTCAGTTGGAACAATTAGCGTTGCGTAAATTTTCGTCTCCATCAGCTGGTTCAGGAGCAGGGTACTCAATTTCTGCCCCAACCCAGCCGACCAGTACACCTCCGGTTGGAAGTGGAGGTAGTATGTCCTCGATGGGAAGCGGTATGTCTTCAGCTGGTTCTCAAGCAACCACTCAGAGTACAAGTATGTCTTCGATGGGCAGTTCAGGTAGTAGTATGTCATCAGGTATGAGTAACTCGGCTTCGGGAGGTATGTCCGATGTATTACGTATCCAGTTGGAAATAGCTGAATTGGATAATAATATAGAAAGTATTCTTTCGGAAATAAAAGCGGAAAAAGCAAAGTTCAATGCTTTACTGAACCGTTCCGCCGACAGCGAAATACAAATACCCGAAGCCTTTGAGCAACTCTCATTCCTTTTCGATCCTGAAGCTATGACAAAGATTAGTGATCAGAACCCTATGCTGGGAATGATTAATGAAGAAGGGCTTGCCTATAAAGCTAAAGCCGAAATGGATAAAAAGATGAGTTATCCAATGTTCGGTATTGGAGTACAATATATGCTTAATAAAAAAACGGATGATCCGATGTTTGGAATGGGCGATATGAACGGAAAGGATATGATTATGCCGATGATTTCAGTTAGTATCCCACTTTATCGTAACAAGTATAAGGCACAACAACGCGAAAGTAAATTTTGGTGGCAAGCCAGTAAAGAGAAGTACGCCAATACTTACAATGCGATAGAATCTGAATTATATAAGACAAAGCACCTATTGGATGATGCTTCCCGTAAAATTTCGCTTTATAAAAAACAGTCAGACCTTGCTGAAACAACCTACAATTTGGTTGTACAGGAATTTGTTGCAGGAAAAAGCGATCTAACCAATGTCATACAGGTTCAACGGCAACTGTTGGATTATCAACTCAAAAAAGCCGAAGCAGTCGCAAGTTACAATACAATGGTGGCATCCATCCAAAAGCTGATTTCATTTAAGGATACAGAACAAAACGTAAATAACACATATTATGGAAACGAATAAATTTAAAAAGATAATCAATAATAATTATATCAAGTACGGATTGATACTCATTGCAGGACTATTTATCGGATGGCTGATATTCGGAGGCTCATCCAATAATCATAATGAAGTAACTGAGCATGTACACGAGGAAGGTACAGAACAAATCTGGACTTGTGCCATGCACCCACAAATAAGGCAAAATAAACCTGGTAAATGCCCTATTTGCGGTATGGATTTGATTCCGTTGAAAACGTCAGATAGCGCTGATGAGGCGATTGACCCAAAAGCAATTCAATTGTCAAAAGAAGCTGCCGCTCTGGCTAATATACAAACGACTGTAATCAGCCGCCAAAATCCGATAAAAGACATTCAGTTGTATGGTACGATACAAGCTGATGAACGATTGTCACAATCACAGACATCCCATGTCAGTGGACGGATTGAAAAACTCTTTATCAATTTTACCGGAGAAAGTGTGAAGCAAGGGCAAACAATTGCTACAATTTACTCTCCCGAATTGTTAAGTGCACAACAGGAATTATTGGAAGCTGCTAAAATGCAATCAGTACAACCTGCCTTAATTCAGGCGGCACGTGAAAAACTGCGCCTGTGGAAATTGACAGATGAACAGATAGCAAGGGTAGAGCAATCGGGTAATGTATCTGCATTGGTGGAAATAAAAGCCAATACTGGCGGTATTGTAGTAAGTAAAAAAGTGAGCCAAGGAGATTATATTAATCAAGGTAGTGTCCTTTTTGATATAGCCAACCTGTCACAAGTATGGGCTATGTTCGATGCCTATGAAGTAGATCTGCCCTTCCTTAAAGTCGGGGATAAAATTGATTTTACGTTACAGGCTGTACCCGGTAAAACATTTACAGGCCGAATATCCTTTATTGATCCGATATTGGATAGAACGACCCGTACAGCTAAAATTCGGGTAGAAACAGCCAACTCCGGTATGCAATTAAAGCCAGAAATGTATGCCAATGCCATTATCAAAGCCCCATTGAAACAATTCAATAATGAAGTTGTCATACCAAAATCATCTGTGTTATGGACAGGGAAACGTTCGATTGTCTATGTGAAACAGCCGAATACACAGTCTCCAGCATTTATGCTGCATGAAATTGAACTCGGCCCTTCACTCGGCGATTCGTATGTTGTGCTTTCGGGTGTAAATGAAGGAGATGAGATTGTAACTAACGGAGCCTTTACTATTGATGCCAGTGCGCAACTCGAAGGAAAACGCAGCATGATGAATACCGAAGCATCCCGTCCTGTTACTGGACACGAAGGTCACAATATGTCGGGTGGTTCATCAGGTACAAACCAATCCGAAACTTCAACTGGGCATGAAGGACATGATATGTCTTCTATGCAGAAGTAACATGCCATGATAAATGTGCAGAAACTATGTGAAATATCTAAGGAACGCATAAAAAAGCTACTAAAGTAGTTTATGACGCATTCCCCGATTACTGTAAATATAGAAAATAGAAATAATGGAATATTAATAATTTAAAATCAGAATAAAATGAAGAAGTATGTTTTAGTTATAGTATTGGGATTAGGCATCCTGTCTTTTAGTGCGTGCAACTCAAAAAACGCATCAAGTAATGATACTGCCAAAACGGAAACGGTGGCTCAATCGGGTAATGAACATCATCAGGATGAACATGCCATGTTGGGCGTACAGGGACTTTGTGAAACGTGTAAAGAACGGATAGAGACCGCAGCCAAAAGTGTCAAAGGCGTATCTTCAGCTATGTGGGATATAGAAAAAAAGGAACTACACCTGAATTTCGATCCACATCAAACAAATATGGATGCCATCAGTAAGGCGATTGCCAAAGTCGGACATGATACGGATAGGGATACGGCTGACCAGACAACATATGATGCACTGCCTAACTGTTGCAAATACAGAAAATAAATACAAATGATTAATCAATTAAAATAAAAATGAAATGAAAAAAATAATTTTGTTTATAGCAGCGATTACATTTTTATCGGTAAACAGCCTTAATGCTAACAATCAGGATAGCCTGCAAAAAAAAGATACAATACATGCCGGACATGGAGGACATCATCAACATGAAAAAAGTGAGGCGGTGAAAGATGCCCATGCTATGCTCAAAGTAGAGGGTAAGTGTGATATGTGTAAAAAACGCATTGAGACTGCCGCATTAAGTGTGGAAGGCGTGTCTTCAGCTATTTGGGATAAAAAGACGAAAGAACTACACCTTAACTTTGACGAAAAGAAAACGTCTATTGAGGCAATAAGTAAGGCTATTGCTAAAGTGGGACATGATACAGAGAAGGATAAAACAGATAAAAAAACGTATAATGCCCTACCCGGCTGTTGTAAATACAGGTAAATCCTGTTAGAAATATATTAAACGGTAAATAAATAACCGGGATATGCGAGTATTATATTTAAAGGGAATGCTCCGATTGAGCATTCCTCTTATAAAAAGAAGCCAGACATGAAACATACATATACAATAGGCGGTATGACATGTGGTCATTGCCGTTCCAGTGTGGAAAAAGCACTGAATGCGATTGAAGGCATTCATGCAACTGTTACTCTTGATCCTCCGGTAGCCATCATCAGGATGGATAAACACATACCTACGGAAGTTTTGCAGGATGCCTTATCGAAAGTTGGCGATTATACTATAGAAATTGCTCAAAATGTGTCACATAATAATAACCCTGATCATGTAGAAATGAACAGTATGCATCAAGGGCATGACCATACTGGTATGTCTATACCATTGGAACATGGCCACCAAAATCATGACCATGCAGGAGGACATATGGCACATATGGGAAATCTTAAACAGAAATTCTGGATTTCCCTTATCGTAGCAATACCGATTATTCTGTTTTCCCCCATGATGGGGATGAAACTACCTTTTACCCTTTCGTTCGAAGGTTCATATTGGGTAGTGCTGTTGTTAGCTTCATTCCTATACTTTTACGGCGGATGGCCGTTCCTCACTGGAGCTATAGGTGAACTAAAAACGAAAAATCCGGCCATGATGACATTGATTTCAATGGGTATCACTGTTTCTTACATATACAGTGTGTACGCTTTTGTTAGCAATTACATTCTGCAAGTGCCGGGCCACCGAATGGATTTCTTTTGGGAATTGGCGACACTGATTGTTATTATGTTACTCGGTCATTGGATAGAAATGAAGGCGGTCGGTAATGCAGGAAACGCATTACAGAAAATGGCTGAGTTGTTGCCTGGAAGTGCGCATCTGGTACAACCTGACGGAAGTATTAATGATGTTCCTCTTCAACAAATACAGGAAGGGCAGCATGTAATGGTAAAGGCAGGAGAAAAAGTGCCTGCCGACGGGAAAGTTATATCCGGTGAAACATCTGTTAATGAATCAATGGTAACCGGTGAAGCCAAAGCCATAAAGAAAAACGAAGGAACAACCGTAATAGGCGGCTCGGTCAATGGTTCGGGCTCTATCGTAATAGAAGTGACAGGCACAGGCGAATCGGGTTATTTGGCACAGGTGATGAAACTAGTAGGACAAGCCCAACAAGAAAAATCACGAGCGGAATCCATTTCCGATAAAGTAGCCAAAGGACTCTTTTATATAGCATTGATAGTAGGTATCACTGCATTTATTGTTTGGTATATTATCGACAAAGATATAAATATCGCATTGGAAAGGATGGTAACAGTGTTTATTATTGCCTGCCCACATGCTTTAGGACTGGCGATACCACTTGTCGTTGCTCGTTCCACATCATTGGGAGCTACACATGGCCTGCTGATCCGCAACCGCAATGCATTGGAAAAAGCAAAGGATATATCCGTTGTAACTATGGATAAAACGGGTACACTCACTGAAGGGAATTTCCGCGTTTCTGTTGTAAAAAGTCTTTCGGATAGATGGAGTGATGCAGATATACTGAAAACAATGGCGGCAATGGAAGTGCATTCTAATCATCCGTTGGCAGTGGGTATTTTGGATAAGGCTAAAGAGTACAAAACAGATATACCAAAGGCTGAAAATGTAACTCTGATAAGCGGAACAGGTCTATCGGGTACAGTAAGTGGGCAGGAAGCGAAGATTGTCACTGCTGCATATCTGGATAAAAACGCAATACTATATGATAAATCCCTGTTTAATGACTTGGCAGGAAAAGGTAATTCCATAAGCTACCTTTTAATCAATAATGAAGTTGCAGGCTTAATAGCTCAAGGTGATCAGATTAAACCGGAAGCAAAACGGACTGTGGAGGAACTTCATAAAGAAAACATTACCCCAGTCATGCTAACAGGAGATAATGAGGCCTCTGCAAAGTCTGTTGCCGAACGAGTAGGTATTAACGATGTATTTGCTTCCCTCTTACCTGAAAACAAAGAGAAAGTTATTTTGGAATACCAACATAAAGGTAAAACTATTATGATGGTGGGTGATGGGGTGAATGATGCCCCAGCTCTGGCTCGCGCAGATATTGGCGTGGCTATAGGCGCCGGAACAGATGTTGCAATAGATTCGGCAGATGTGATATTGGTAAAAAGCAATCCGTATGACATTATTCATTTTCTTTCGCTCGCAAAGAACACATCGAACAAAATGGTACAAAATCTATGGTGGGGAGCAGGGTACAATATTATCGCTATACCATTGGCAGCAGGAGTTCTCGCTCCTGTAGGTATTATCCTTAGTCCAGCCATAGGAGCTGTGCTAATGTCCGTCAGTACAGTGATAGTCGCTATAAATGCATTAATGTTGCGAATGAAATAAATTCTATTTATTCATTACCTGATGGAAATTTTAATTGTTTTTATTTGATTCTGTTAAGTGTCACACCGGCATATGAAATAACCTGATAAATTGGAGTATATATGTCGGTGTGCTTTATCATAATTTTGACGTTTTTAATAATAAAACTAAAATTATATTACAGGTATATTTTTGGCTTTCATATGCTTAAATTTAAATCTTTCGAATTTTAAAATGAAAGAATATAATTCAGAAATATTAAAAGTAGTACATACAGAATTGGAAATGGTTGATATGGAAAGTTGTAATATTTCCATAGAAGAAGCTGAATCGATGATAAATTTCTTGAATGATTGTTTGGAAAAAATGAGAAGTTATTTTCTTTCTTTAAACTCAATCGATTCATCTGATGAAATATGTTTTTTTAAAGAAATCAAACCCGAAGTATTAGGGTTTTTGCTATATTTCAATAAAGTACACACAATTGAATTAAAATGTCCAAATGGAAGTAATGATACATTAAAAAGTTACTATGAAAATGAACAAGAGAGTCTTACTTATTTTTTTGAACGGAACATAGATTTTTACCAATACTACAGGTCAAAATCAACATATTTAGACGAACATTATTTTCTGAGAAAGAAAAAATCGTATAAACTTTGCATAGACAGCGTTCACTTTATAATGGATAAGTATTTTTCAACCGGATATGATTATAAAGTAGCAAAAATTATCTGTAATGAAATGCTGCGCATTTATCTCAATAAAAAAATGCATCAGATAGAAAAACAAATTATAATAAATAAAAATAGATCTTCATTTCCGGTCAGTGATCTAAAATGGACGGGGCCATTAATCGCTTTAGTAGAATTAGGATATGGATTTGATTCAAGTAAATATGTAAACCGAGGAAAAGCCGATATTAAAGAAATAATGATAGGATTAGAAACTTTGTTCAATGTTGACTTAGGAGAATATTACAGAACATATATATCAATAAAGGATAGAAAGATGGAACGGGCTAAATATTTAAAAATAATTATAGAGAATCTCTTACGACGAATAGACGAAGACGATTCTTCTTAGATTTTCTTTTCATAGAAACTACCAACTTGGTAGTTTTTTTTTGCCTTTATCCTACCTATTCAAAATCCACTAAAACCGTTGATTTCTCGTCAAAAAAACTCAAAAAAAACATCAACCAAGTTGGCAGAAAAGTATTTTTCGACTTCCCAACTTTGCAGCAAATCAAACAGTTGCATTTATGGATGTCATAACAATAGAATCCCAAGCATACAAAGATTTAGTATCTAAAATCAATGCCATAGCGAAATTCGTTATAGATCATCAGGATGATGATACTACCGATCCAGACGAAATGTGGGTGGACAGTTACGAAGTTTGCACTTTCCTCAAAATCAGTGAACGTACACTTCAACGTTTACGCAGTAACCGGATGATTTCTTATTCTATTATCTCCGGCAAATCATATTATACCATTGCAGAAATAAAACGGATGCTTACTGAAAAGAGAATCCGCAGTACTGATGAATGTATGAATGACCTTATAAACAATCATAAATATCATGCTCAACAAAGACGAACTATTAAGACGAACAAATAACGGTCTTGATGTTTTCAAGCATTATATACCAGTCCAATGGAAAACAGGGCGTAATTTCCTCAATCCCTTGTATGAAGACCGTAAAGCGTCATGTAATGTGTATTTTGACCGTCGCAATGGAGTGTATAAGATTAAGGATTTCGGCAATGACGATTATAGTGGTGATTGCTTCTTTTTTGTTGGAAAACTAAAAGGCTTGAATTGTGGAAATGGTGCCGACTTTGTAGAAATATTAAAGACCATAAACAGGGATATGGCGTTAGGATTGAGTGATTCAGATTACTCACATACTCCGCCAATCGCATCAAACAAGCAACAGGCTCCACCGGAACCGCAAAAAAACAAACCGTATAATATTCTTCAACAAAAATTCACCCAAAAAGAATTGGATTTTTGGATGCAGTCAGGCATTACCCCTGAAATACTTAAACTATACAAAACAGTATCACTAAAAGAGTTCAGGAGTGAAAATAAAGACAATAAGCCATTTTATTATACTTCATCAGAAAATGAACCGATTTTCGGATATATGGGTAAAAGGCATGTGAAGATTTACCGTCCGTTTTCGGAAGTCCGTTTCTTGTATGGTGGTAATATCGGAGAGAATTACTGTTTCGGACTGGAGCAATTACCCGCCAAAGGAGATACATTGTTCATCTCTGGCGGAGAAAAAGACGTGATGACACTTGCCGCTCACGGATTCCACGCTATCTGCTTTAATAGTGAAACTTCTACAATCCCGGCAGGGATTATTTATAAACTGACGTTCCGCTTTAAACATATTGTACTACTCTACGATGCGGACAAAACAGGAACGGATAGTGCGGTAAAGCATGAAAAAGCATTATCCGAATATGGCGTTAAACGGCTTGTACTACCACTATCAGGAGAGAAAAAAGACAAAGATATAACCGACTATTTCAGTAAGGGCAATAGCCGGAAAGAGTTCCGGCAACTATTTCTCGATTTTCTTGATAACCTATATAACGAAACAATGACCATGCTGAAATCGTGCGAAATTGATTTTAACAATCCTCCGGCAAAAGCAGAGGAAGTTATATCTGCCGGCGACGTACCACTGGGCACACAGGGTAATATACTTTGTATTACCGGTGGCGAGGGTACAGGAAAAAGTAACTATGTTGCCGCCCTGATTGCAGGTTCGATAAGAAACGACAATCGTCCAATAGATACGTTAGGCGTTGATGTGCGGGATAATTCCGACCATAAAGCGGTTTTGCTCTATGATACGGAACAATCGGAAGTACAACTTTTCAAAAATGTATCAAATCTTCTGAAACGTGCTAAACTGGAAAAAAAACCGGAAGAATTACGGGCTTTCTCCCTTACCGGAATGTCCCGGAAAGAGCGGTTGCAAGCCATTGTTCAAAGTATGGATAAATACCATTACGAATATGAGGGCATTCGCTTGGTTGTTATTGACGGGATAGCAGATTTAGTATCATCGGCAAATGATGAAGTGGAAAGCATCAGGATTATGGACGAATTATACCGGTTGGCGGGAATATACCGCACTTGTATCGTATGCGTACTTCATTATGTACCCAATGGCTTGAAATTGCGGGGGCATCTTGGTTCGGAGCTACAACGCAAAGCTGCTGCAATCCTTAGTATAGAACTTGACAGCGATCCGTCCATATCGGTAGTAAAAGCGCTCAAAGTAAGGGACGGCAGCCCTCTCGACGTTCCATTAATGCAATTTTCATGGGATAAAGAATTGGGTATGCACATATATATCGGAGAAAAGCCACGGGAGGAAAAAGAAAAACGAAAAGAGAAAGAACTGGCGACGGTTGCCCGTGAAATATTTGATACAAAAAGGCATCTGACCTATATAGAGCTGTGCGACCGCATCCAACAGATAATGGATGTAAAAGAACGCACAGCCAAAAGCTACATTAAATATATGCGAGAAAAAGAAATAATAATAAAAGATCCGTCCAATCAAAACTACTTTATGATAGGGCATATCATCTAAAAATGGAATATTATGTATATAGATAAAGAAAATTTTGAAGCATGGATGGAGCGAATTATGGATCGCTTCGACAGGCAAGACAAAAAACTTGAAAAAATGAGCCAAAGAAGAAATATGTTGGACGGAGAAATTTTGCTTGATAATCAGGATTTATGTATGCTGCTTAATGTAAGCAAGCGCACCTTGCAACGTTATCGTAGTACAGGTGAACTGCCTTTCCAGACAGTTTACCATAAGACCTACTATAAAGAAAGCGATGTACATATCTTTATCCGGGAAAACTTTAACAAGAAAAGGGGCAATAATAAAAAGCCGTAAGAACTTTTGTTTTCGATTTCTTTTATGTTCATATTGATTTTTTAATGTTAATCAAAAGCCCGTACCGTCGTGATGACAGGAACGGGCTTTACTCTTACAATTTGAAATTTTTAGATGATTCCTTCTTCTCCACTTTCGGCGGACTACCGCCCACCGATGCAATAATAAGCCTGTCCCCCATTATTTCTTTTACTCCTTGCAAAGTATTGGGCAATGGTGCATCCTGAACAGTTGATGCTTCGGATTTACCTTGCGACTGGTTCTGATTGTTGGTAGAAACAGTCTTATCAGGTACACTTTCCGCCTGTCCTTCGGTTTCACTGATTGGGGTAAGTGAAAGTTGGATTTCACGGTCTAACTTAATCAAATCGTCTTTCAAAACTTTCAGTTCCGGCTCCTTGCGCCAAGTACCTTCGATTACTTCTTTGAGTACCGGAACGTCTTTTTGCAGTTTTTCATTATCTGCCTGGTACCTTTCCAACAATTTCGGCATCGTTTCAAGTGCATTTAAGAAATTCTGCGCTGCCGTTTTCGGATCGGTGGCCATAACTCCATGATTGTAGTTATACAGAATTTCTCCTTCTCCCTTAACGAAAAAGCGGTTCTGTTTTACAATAAAACCGTCTTTGTTACTTGATTCGGATTTTACAAGCAAGTTAAAACTGTACAGGGTTCCGATAGGCTGATATAATCCGTAAGTTTCGGCTTTATCCGCTATTTCATTGAGCTTTAAGCCGACTTCTTTCAGGTTACTTCCCTGCAATCCGTTTAACTGCACAGGATTGAGCCGTGTGCCATCAGGTGCCTGCTGAACACGTGAATTGAACGCTTCCACATTGTATAATATAATTGAAAAGTAGTCCACTAAAATAATTGAAAAGTATACCACCAGTTAAGTAAAATTTAGGAGAGCATATAATAAAGCTCTGT
>NZ_JACIEP010000025.1 GCF_014196915.1 Dysgonomonas hofstadii | reverse complement strand
ATGAAGAATAAATATCTTTAATCAATCTCATCCGAGAGCACTTAGTGGTATACTTTTCAATTACTAAGTGGACTACTTTTCAATTATATTATACACTATTAGAGAGCCTTCTGATTATAAATCAAACAAATAAATATTATGTTAAAATAATTGTTAACTTTGTGGTATTCAACAGTAATTAATATTTCATGCCTTTAAGAACGGATGTACAAAATAATTTTTTGAATTTGTTTTCTAAAATAATAGAAAACGAATCGTTGGAGAATGGGAATACATTAAATCTTTTTGCTTTAAAAATAACCAATAACTGTTTCTCTTACGAAACACTCACGGAAGAATTAGGTAATATCCTCACAACGTATGCTCTTTCTCGTAGTACATATGATGAATTGTGTACTCAGAAGAAATATGGGTCATTAGTTGCAAAGGCTAAAGAAAAATTAAGAAAAGCAGAAAGTAATGACGGAGAGCTTGGGGAAATATTGTTGTATTGTATGTTAGAGTCTCATCTAAATGCTCCTAAATTATTAACAAAGTTAGAACTGAAAACGGCTGTAAATAATTATGTAAATGGGGCAGATGGAGTACATCTTTTGAAAATAGATGATTCAACATATCAATTTGTCTTTGGTGAATCCAAGTTAGACGCCAATCTGCAAACCGGAATCTATCAGGCGTTTAGTTCTATCAATACTTTATTGAAAGATGACCTGAATAAGTTGCGATACGAAATTAGTTTGGTTAATAGCAATATATTAAAAGAAACTGCAACCGAAGAATCTACTACTGTATTAAAAAAGTTATTAATCCCGACGGAAAATGACGAAAATCTGAATATTGACCACTCTTTTGGTATTTTCCTTGGGTTTGATATTCCTATAACGGATGAGGAACGAAAAATGAAAAATTCTGATTTCCGAACTTTGATGAATAGTAAGATAGAAAAGGCCGTTAGGGATGTATTGACAACACTCAATAACCAAATCAAAAAGAGTGAATTTACAGGTTATAGTTTTTATATCTATATTATTCCTTTCTCAGAATTAGATAATACTAGAAAGAAAATTATAGAAAAACTTAAGACTGCGTAAGTATGGTATTAGCTGACGAAATTGCATTAGAGATATTATCAAATCAGTATTTTCTTAAACTCTTTAAGATTTGTACAGAACGCTCAATTTTTCATCAGTTAAAGATTGATAACAAAGATTCTTATTCAGAAAAAGAGTTTAAAGATTTACTTCGTTTTGCTGATTTATTGTCAGTTACATCAATATCAGAAGCGAGAAATTATGCATACAGAATAATAACATATCTCAACCCATATTTTCAGCAAAACCCATACTATTGTACAGTATCTAAAGCAGTTTATTATAATCTTGGAAATTTTCCGGCAGTAGCTTATTTGGAAAAAGAAAACAACAATCAATCGGAGTTACCATTTGACCGATTAGTTGAATTAGAAGCAAAGAAAATAATTCAAGAAGTTCCAGAATCAGAAGGAATATTTTTCACAGACACACAGTATAAACTATTTTCCGAGTTGAGTAGTGCCCGCGAATTTAGTTTTTCGGGGCCAACATCTATGGGGAAGTCTTTTATTATTAAAGCATTTATTCGTAAGGCTATACAAAATAAACCACCTGAGAATTTGGTAGTGCTTGTGCCTACAAGAGCTTTAATTAATCAATTTGCTTTAGAATTAAAAAAAGACTTGGGAGTACTACTTGAGCAATACAAGTATAGAATTGCTACCAATTCTAACATCTCTGAATTTTCCACAGAAGAAATTATTAATTACATAATGGTGTTAACGCCAGAAAGGTTGATTAGCTATATTTCTCAAGAGAATCCTCCTATTGGATTTCTTTTTGTTGATGAAGCCCATAAGATCGCTCAAAATGAAGATTCAAGGAGTATCACAACTTACACATCCATAGAGAAAACTCTTAAAAAGCATCCTAATATAAAACTATATTTTTCTTCTCCGAATGTATCTAACCCAGAAGTTTTTCTTAAAATATTTCGAAATACTCAAGAGAAAAATCATTTCAAAACAAATGAAACTCCTGTTGCTCAAAACTTATATTTTGCAGACTTAGAAAATGGAGAGTTTTCTTATTTTTCAAATAATGAACTTATTAAAATAAAAAGTCCGCTGTCTAATAATGTTAAAACAATTAATCAGGCTTTATCACATTTAGGAAAGAGGAGTAATCTTGTTTACTGTAATACCAGATCAAGAACGATTGAATATGCAAAGTCATTTGCCGATACAATTAATTTAGAAGAAGGAAATAAATCATTGAATAAGGCTTCTCGAATTATCCGAGAATACATTCACCCTGATTATTATTTAGCTGAAATCATAAAAAAGGGGATTGCATATCATTTTGGTAATATGCCGCAATTAATAAGGAACTTAGTCGAGGACTTATATCAAAAGGGTGAGATTAATTTTGTGTTTTGTACATCAACATTGTTAGAAGGGGTAAATATGCCTACTCAAAATCTTTTTATTCTTAATAACAAAAAATCAACAAAAACATTAAAACCAATCGATTTTTGGAATCTAGCAGGCAGAGCTGGGCGACTATCTAAAGAGTTGCAAGGAAATGTATTTTGTGTGAAGCATTCAGATTGCTCTTGGGATGATACTTCATTTTTCAATAAAAAAGAAATTGAACTTGTTCCATCTGTTTTCTCTCGCATCAATCATAATCTAAAGAAAATTGAAACTCTATTAAAAGGCAATGAAGTTAAATCAGGTTCCGAAGAAGAAAAAAATATATTGAAATATATAGCTAATATTATATGTATAGATACTTTAGAACCAAAAACGGGCTACTGCAGTCCAATTATTGATGAATTAATTAAGAAAAACAAGAATAACATCATAGAATTGGCAAAATCAAAAGCCTCAAAATTAGAAACACCGTACTCAATACTGAACTCAAATGAATCAATCGGGTTAGATGCTCAAGATATTGCCTACAAACGTTTAAAATATTTACATGCCCAACGAACATCTATAACTTTGCCTAAGCAAGTTAATTACGAATCATGTAAAAATACCCTGCTCTCATTTCATAAACTCTACAACTGGAAACAAACCAACAAGCATTTGTCTGATGAAAATAGCTTGAAATATTATGCAACATTAATGAACAAATGGATTAATGACGAAAGTCTAAATCAAATTATTTCAGGCTCAGTTGATTATTATTCAGGGAGTGGGAAAACATTAAAGGTGTCATATAATGAATATGAAGCTTTTAATAAATCAAACAAAACACATGTGAATATTCTAATCGGCAATATAATCAATGATATAGAACATATCCTTCGATTTCAATTTGAGAAGTATTTTAACCATTATTACTTAATGTTGAAAAATTTATTAGGAGAGGAAAAAGCTGGCGAGAATTGGGCTACTCTATTAGAATACGGAACACAAAACCGAATAATGATCGCTTTACAAAACATGGGATTATCCAGACATACTACAAGTAAAATCAATAAAGAATGTAAAGGTGCATTAACCGTAGAGAATGGAAAACTTAAAAATATAAATAAAGCGATTCTATTGGCAAAGTTCACTCCCGGAACTTTGGAGTATGATGAGGTAAGAAATTTATTGTAAATCATATACATTTAAGTATATATGAAAGTAGTTCTTGACACAAATATAATTTTTGGTGATTTCCACCTTAAAGGTGCAAAAATTAAAAATTTATGTGAATCGACAAAGTCAATAGGAGGTACAGTGTACATTCCGGAATTAGTAATTGATGAATCTATCAACAAATATAAAGAACAATTGCAATTAGGAAACTCTAAAATAGATAAGGGAATATCCGATTTAAAAAGACTTATTGGAAAAACGGTTTTTGATAACCCTATTACCGATGAATATATTATCAAAGAAGTAGAAGAGTATCAAAAAGAATTTAGGAAGCAAATTAAAAAATTAGGAATAAACATTATCCCATACCCAACCATAAAGCATAAAGAACTTGTTAAAAGAGATCTGGCGAGAAAAAAACCATTCCAAGAAAGTGGAAAGGGTTATAGGGATGCTCTAATTTGGGAGAACGTAAAATCTCTATGTGAAAAATCACCCGAATTATTTGATATTCCTAAAATTGTTTTCATCAATAAGAACTATAAGGATTTTTGCGAAAAAGATTTTTCTCTACACCCCGATTTGAAAGAAGATTTAGTAAATAATGGGCTTCAAGAAGGCTCTGTTAGGATTGTAGAAGAAATTGATATATTCGTTAATGATTATATAAAGCCACAACAAAAGATACTCAAAAGTATCTTAACAAAACTAAATAAGAACAAGCGATACAATGATATTGATTTAAATTCTGAAATAGAAGATAGAGTTATAAAATACTTGTCACATCGTGAGTTTGATTATGAAGAAAGCCCATTCAGACAAGAATTTGAAAACCCATCAGTTGTTAGCGTTGATGAACCTTCATATACAGTAACAGACGTCCGGCAAATTTCAGAGGATGAAATTCTTATTGAAATTGATGTGGATGTTGATTGTGAATTTGATTTCTTCATTTTCAAAAGTGATGCAATGTGTATGGATGAGGATGAGTTGCCTTATATATGGAACAACGATTGGAATAAGCATTATATGGCAGCTTCAAAAACAATTCCGGTAAAGCTAAAAATGTCTTTAATTGTTGATACTGCTTTTAATGAGATACTTTCAGATGATATAGAAATCGTTCACCCAGAAATAGATTACCATGATAGATTTTGAAGTTAATGAAATAAGAACATTTATCAGATTATCAAATCCAACATTAGATTTTGATTCAAGTTTCACCTTTTACTATGACGAAACAAACAATATAAAAACATTTTATGTAAGGGAGGATGGTTTCAATTATTCCTTTCATTCAAATTTCGTTTTAGGTGGTGTGTTATATGAAGGAGATAAACCTCAATTAGATGATATTTTTCATGGATTAAGATTGCAGCCTAATGTAAAAGAGGTTAAATTAAAACATATAGCACATGGTGAGTTTCAGGATTGCTTAAAATCAACCAAGCTTGATGCTTTTCTAAAAAAGATAATAGACGCACCGGTATATCTGCACTATACAAGCTTAAATTTTTTGTATTGGTCTATTGCTGACATTGTTGACTCTGCTATTGTGAACTCCAAAATAGCACAACAACTTGGAATGCCTTTCGCTAATAAGCTCAAAAACGACCTATATTTTCTATGTAAATGTGAAATAGAAGATGTAATTGCTATATTTAGTCATTACAAATATCCTAATTTGAGGAAAGAAGACATTATTCCATTTATAAATAGCTTATCCCAGTTGTTTGTGAAATATGAAGACGACTTTAATTTCCATTTTGGATTAACGTCGCTAAAACAAATACTGCGAGAATCTGAAAAGAAGGAATCTCTACCTTTTATAATGGATGAAAAGGATCATGTGTTATTGGAAAATTTCACTCATTTTTATTTAGCACCTCTTTATAAGTTCAAAAATTCTAATCATATATTTGATAACGAGAATGATATTCAGACTGCAATTGGAGAACATCGGTTATTGGACAATGGTGTAGAGTTTAAGAATTATATTTTCGAAGATTCGCAAAACGATGTATTTATTCAAGTGTCAGATGTATTAGTAGGTTTAGTAGGAAAAATGACCTCTTTTATAAATACCCATACTCACCGTGAAATAAGAGAGGAAATAGGTCGATTTAATGATATTCAACTTGTAAATCTTGATAATTATCTTGACTTGTTAAATAAATCCGACTTTAAAAATAAAGCTTTCCTACACAATGTTGATAGTTATGAAGAAGTTAATAAAATGCAGTTAATATCTGATATTCGAAGCAAATAAAGATTTAAAAATATGAGAACATTTATTGTAACTTTCAGAGTAGAAGGAGAAATTCATAACTTAGAATTTTCGGATAATATCCATAATGAAAAAGTGAGAGAAGCAAATGCGAAAGTTTGGATTAACGATTATGTGAAAAATCAATTAGGGAAAAAAGGGGTAATATTTCAAATAATCAGCATCAATCCAGTTGAATAGATGCTGAATAATGGCTTTTTGCTTCTTTTTCTCCCGCATAAAGCCCCGCTAATTGCTCATGGAAAAAGAAGTCCGGGCAAAGTTTCCTCGACCCGGACATGAGTTCTTAAAATCACAACAAAAGGCATTTACAACCCATTTTCGACCATGTAGTGCAGTCGGGCAGCCACCCACTCAATCGAGGGATTGCGCGGATAGTGGAACGTTTTACGGCGTAAATTCACAATTATAAGACGGTCGGTACGAAGTTGCACCGTTTCGCAATTCGGTTCAATCTCGTGTAAAAGCTCCTCCAGTTCATAAAACTGTGTTTGGTTGGTAACAACGGGATTGCCCGTATAGGTTTCTATTCTCATAGCTCTATGTCTATGCGTTGAATTTTCCACCATCCGTAAACCTCGCCTCCGTTGGCGGTGGTACTGCACAACTCCCCCGCAAAAAAGTTCTGCGATAACATACTGCAAATATGTTCTTCGTCCGTTTCCGACAAATTGTGTCCGCCACCGTCTAACCACCATTCGACATTGTGAGCGCAAAGGCGTACAACGCCCTGCGAAGTATCGCTTTGCTCGTCTTGGGTTTCAAAACTGTACAGGTTTTCATCGCATTGGGGGCAATAATACGGATAGTCTAATTTGGTTTCCCTTTCTACCTCTGTATTGCACCTGTTGCAAAATCTGTGTGCTCTCATACCTCGCCGAATTTATCAATTTCACACTCAATGATAACAACCTCCGCATCATAGGTGTATAATCCGTTCGTTTTGGCGTGGTCTATCGCTTTTACCTCCGTGGAGAATACGCCGAAAAATACACGGCTCGCCTTTGTTCGGTGTACGTCCGTTTGAAATAATACAAATACTGCTTTCATAATCGTTATAATATGAAGCGGGAAAAATCCCGCTCCTGTTAATACTTTCGTTTATACTGCTGTGGCAACCTTTGCCGTTTTGCCTTTTGGGGGTACGGTTACAATCTGTACCCTTCCCGCTGTCGGCGTTGCTGTGGTGGCAGGTTTAGACTGCATTGTTACAACTGCATCCGCTTTAGGAATTACCGCTACCGCTGTGGTGGTCACTGTGTTCGGCTTATCGGCTTTCTTTGCCTGTTTTTCGTCCGATTTAGCGGGTTTTTCGGCTTTGGCGGGTTGCTCTGCCTTTTTTGCTTTAGCATCTGCTTTCGTTTTCTTTTCAGCCTTTTTCAGCCCTGCGATACGTTCATCCAATCGAGCATTTTTCTTGCCGTAATCCTCGGCGTGGGTAGCCTCGATTTCTGCCGTTTTCTTGGGTAGGTGCTGTTTAGCGAACATTAGTAGCAAACCGCCTTTTGTATCGACAACGGTGCTTGTCCTCTCGGTTAGGTGGCTATACAGGTAGTCGCGCCGTATTACGGTCTTTTGCTCTTCGGTAAGGGTAGAGGCTATTTCGAGCCTTTTCTCGTCCGTCAATCCGTAATAATCGTTTTCTTTCAAGCCTACGGCTTTGTAGTGGCTACGGCGCAATTTCGACAACATGAAAAAATACATGGCTGTTTCTTCGTCTGCGGTAAACGCCGACTGTGGCAGTTCGTCCGTCCGCAAAAGTTCTTTCACGCTCTCGGCGGTCTTTTCTGCTTGTAATTCGGTGTTGCGTTTCTTCTTGGCGGTAAGGTCGGCGATTAATTGCTCGTTGCTTTTGGTGTCTTTGGTCGCTACCTCTTTGTAGTACATTCTTACATTGCTATCGCCGATTTTAGCGTACACACGTATTTTGCCCTGTTCTTTGAGTTCGTCAAGGTGCGCCGTCTGCTTGGTGTACCGTTCCTGTTCCTTACCGTATTTCTCCTGCGCCTTGTCAAAATCTTCGGGTTTAGAATACTCGGAGGCTTGCGGTGCGGTCGGTGCTGTGGGGTATGAATCGAGGTTATACGTTTGCACGTTCTTAAACTCGTACCCGCCCTTTTTGATTATTTGGGTTGCCTCGTTGTCGTGGCTGTACTGCTCCCCGACAAAAACGAGTTTCGGGTCGTGCAGGGCTACGGCTTGCGCCTGTTCTACGAGGTACGCCGTTTGCTTATCCGAAAGGCATTTTTTATTGGTACACTTGCCACAACCGCCACCCTCTGCGAACAGGTCGAAATTATTGGAGTTGTGAATACATTTCAGACACTTGCTTTTGTCGAAACTGTAATTTTCGAGGTTGTTTGTATAACAGTTCTCTATTTTGCCCGACAATACCCCTGCGGAGATACTGCACCAATCGCCGTTACCGTCCTTACCTAAACGGTCGTTCAAAATATCCTCCTGTATTTTCTTGTCATACTTACTTATCACTACCCCTGCCGATGCGGTCAGCTTACCCTCTCTTACAAGTTTGGCAATGCCTTTAATGAGGTCGCAAAGTTTCAGCGTTTGGTAAACGTGCTTTTCGCTCTTACCGAATTGCAGGGCAAGGCTTGCCACATCGTACCGCTTGGTGTCGATAAGGCGTTTGTAAGCCTCTGCCGCCTCCATTGGTGGCACGTCCTCCCGCTGTAAGTTCTCGGAGATTGAAAGGTCATACGCCTGTTCATCGGTTGCCTCCCGCACAATGGCGGGGATTTCGGTAAGTTTCAGCATACGGCACGCCCTAAAACGGCGTTCCCCGCAAATGATTTCGTAATGTTCGCCTTTCTCGCCTTTGCGCCGTACTGTAATGGGTTGTATCAGTCCATGAACGGAGATACTTTGCGCCAGTTCTTTGAGTGCATCAGCATCGAACGTCTTTCGGGCGTTGTAGTTGCTCGGCTCTATGAGGTCGGACGGAATGTTTACGGCTTTCTCCACGCCTTTAGCGGTTGCGCCTGTTGCTACACTTGCGTTTTCTGCTACGCTCTTGCTGTTCTCTGTTGCTTGTACTGCTACGGCTGTGCCGTTGTTCTTAGTTGCTGTCATAATTGTAATTATTTGAATGATTTATGATTGATTTATAACTCTTTGCGTATTTCGCCTGTCCGCACGGTTACGCCGTCCGCTAACATTTCTATTTTTCCGTATTCAAAACCCATTTGAGGGAGGGCAACGTATTGGACATAGTTGCAATAATCTTCGGCGGTTTGGTAGTTCTTGCCTGTCAGATTGTTGAAAATCATTGGTATTGAAATACCGTCTTCGGATATTAATACCGTTTTGTCGCCTTGTATAATTGCCTGTCTTTTTGAGGCTTTGAGTAGCTTATCGGCTATCCAGACATCCCGCTCCTGTCTGCATCTTTCGAGGGTCGGCAACACTACGGAAAACAGTTCTCCGTCCGTGTGTCGGTAGTCGTATTGGTAAAACCACTTGCCCCGCCTTGCCTCGAAACGTTCGTAATTTTCCTGTCCTGTGGCGCATAATGATACGCCGTTTACTGTCATTTTACTTGCTGTCATGGTTATTGCTGTTTTTTAGGGTTATTGGCACAATGAGGACATACTACAAGGATTTCAAGAATATCATTGTCTTGCCTGTTCGTTACTTCGTATGCTATTCGTACTGTTCCGCATCCGCACGTTCTTGGCTGTGGGTTAATGGCAAAGCTGTTACAAGGGAAATTCTGTGTGTGGCTTTCCAGAGAGCCTACCGAGTTGAAATAATTTGGTTTCATGTCTTTATCGTTTTAGAAAATTAATACTATCAAAAGGAGTATAAAGCCAATGATTACGGCAAGTGAAAGGAGGCAGGAGAGAACGCCCTTAATGATTACCCACGCTACATATATCCCTGCTACCACCGCCACGAATGACCAACCCCAAAGGGCAAAACCCGCTACCGCAAAGGCTATTTTCAAAACCCAACCTATGCTGATTGGAAGGTTTGAGAATCGTTGTTTCCTGTTTTTTTCTGCTGTCCGTATCATAATTCTGACTTTTTTTTTAACGCTATGCCGTATCGGAGCCGGTTATGAGTGATCGAGTTTCAGGGGCAGGAAAAGGTAGTGTTCAGCCGATGCAAGTTTTTCGGGTTAAAATACGCTCGCCGGAACGGAAAGAGGAAGATTTTTCACGAAACCGTTAGGCTCGAACTTGTTTCGGCGTAAAGAACACGGAAATACTTTTGCGCATGAAATCGAACACTTCATCGGCGTAGTCGGCATTCCGCTAAAAGAGGAAGAAATTATGAGATACGGATAGCTGAAAAAATCCCCCTTTACTCCCGGATAGCCCGAACAGGGAGTACAAAAAGCGGCTGATTTTACTTTCCGCCCGAATCAATCTGCACTTTAGGTATAGACAAGTGCAGACGCAAGCTACCAGCCCGCAAGGGATTGATATGTGGTGTATTTTAAAGAATTACCTTTGTTTTCCCGTAATCATAGTATGAACGAAAAAGGTAAAATAATATGGAGATAGTAAATATAGAAGCCCATACCTTTGAGGCTATGATGAACCGATTTGAGGCTTTAACTCAAAGGGTTGAAACAATATGTAAAGACTATAACGGCAATGAAAGGAAACAATGGCTGGATAGTCAGGATGTTTGTGTGATTCTGAATGTAAGTAAACGCAAACTGCAATACTTACGCGATACGGGAGAGTTGGGATATACGATGATCGCCCACAAGGTCTTTTACAGACCGGAAGATGTACAGGGAATGATTGAACGGCTCTCTAAGGGAAAGGAGGCAAGTCATGAATAACGGCTTTGACAATGTGGAACCCGGCAACGGATTACTGACAAAAGGCAGCCCACAGATAATCGCCTTTTTTGCTGCATTAGACCGGATGCTGGACGGTTTGGAGAGTATGGCGAAAGAATGCCGGCCTGTACTCAATGGAGAGCGTTATCTGACCGACAAAGAGGTTGCCGAGTGGTTGAAAGTCAGCCGCCGGACACTTCAAGAATGGCGGTACAATGGCATCATCGGCTATGTACAGATAGGCAGTAAGATTCTGTTCCGGCAGAGCGATATTCAGAAATTACTCGAAGAACATTTACGGACGGCATTAGAATAGCTCCCATGTAAATGTCTAAATGAAACGGCTGTAAGAATTTGCTCTTACAGCCGTTTTGCTGAATTACGATTCCGGTTTAACTTCATCTTTCCATTTGCTGTACCTGCCGCATTGATAAACGCGGGAAGGCATTTTGTCGTCGGGAATGGCATACGAATCTTTGGTCTTTTTAGACAATATGCCGAAATCACGCCCGACTTTCTGATTGGTTATTTCCGCATAAATTTGTGTTGTGCGGATATTGGAATGCCCCATCATTTTACTGATCGTTTCTATGGGAACTCCGTTAGACAGGCAGGTTTCGGTCGCGAATGTGTGGCGTGCCGTATAGAATGTGAGGTGGAAATCCAACTTACATATTTCCTCTATCATTTTAAGGCTGCGACAAAGGCTACAAGTCGCAGGGACATAAAAGATTTTATTTTCCTTGCCCTCTCTTTTGTATTTCTCTATGATTTGAAGCGGAATGTCCAATAGTTTGATACGGCATTCGGCTTTTGTTTTCAGGCGATTAATGTAAATCCATTTTGAACCGTCTTTCTCCGTAATAATATGGTCGGTGGTAAGCTCTGCCAATTCCGCCCTGCCTAAGCCTGTAAACACGGCGAAAATAAAGAGGTCGCGGGTATGGCACAAGCGGTAAGTCCGCAGGTCGGCATTCATAATTTTTTCAAGCTGTTCGCCTGTCAGGTAGCGATGGTTTATGGGCGGTATTTCCAGCCTGTAACCCGCAAACGGGTCGCGTTTCAAGGTGCGCTGTTTGACGGCAAGCCGACCCATTTTGCGCAGGAGAATCAGATAATCATTCAGCGAAATAGTTTTGAGCCTTAACACGGTCGATAGGTAAAAATGGAAATCCTTAATAAACTGCATATCAAGGGAGCGCAAAGGTATATCCTCCACCTCATATTTATATTGCAGAAAATTGTAGAGGTGCTTCCGGGTAGTCAGGTAACGTATATAGGTATGGCGGGCACGGTCTATGCCAACCCGTTTTGCATATTCTTCGTTATGTTCATCCATCAGGGCAATAAGGGTTTCTTTAGCCTGTGCCCTGCCTGTAACTGCATTCCTGACCATTTCGGAAGAAACGTAGCCAATAGTATCCACGATTGTTTTATAGGCTGTCTGTGCTTGTTGCTCCAACTCGTCAAGCCGGATATTAATGTCTTTAAGCATTTGCTTATCTTTAGCATTGCCGCCTTTAATAAGAACCCTGCCTGCCTTTACATCCCAAAGTGCGGGGTTAATATCTTCGCCCGTATAATACTGGCTGACTTTCCTGTCAATGGTGATTCTACCCATGACAGGACAACTACCGTCTGCTTTTATTTTTTGCCTGTTTATGTAAAACAGCGTTTTGAATGTACTTCTCATATTATATTCCCTCCTGAATTTGTAGTTTTTTACTTGGGCGGACTTTACGCCTGCTCATATCTTTTAGAATGGTCGATGGCGGGGCATCAATACCTTTCAAGGTGTATTTTTCTGCGATATTGAAGTGCAATGCGGTAACATCGCGGTCTATTTTCTCATTGGTAACTTTAGCGTAACGCTGTGTCGTGGAAATATTCTTATGCCCCATAGCCTGACTGACGGTTTCTATCGGAACTCCCTGTGACAGACATATTTGCGAGGCGAATGTGTGGCGTGCCATATGGAATGTGAGATTACGCTCTATACCACATTGTTTCGCCATCTTTTTTAAGTGCGGATTGATGCTTGTATTGTGAAGCATCGGGAACAATTTACCGCCGCCTGCCAAGCCTTTGTATTTCTCCATGATTTTGACCGCAATATCCAGCAGCATTACGTTTTCGGGTGTGCCTGTCTTTTGGCGGTTCGATTCGATCCACAGATTACCGTCATTATCTTTTTTTACATCGGTTTCCGTCAGGTTGCACATATCGCAATAACAAAATCCGGTCATGGCCGAAAAAACAAACATATCCCGTGTGAAATTACGGTTTGGCGTATCAAAGGTGGTATTCATCAGCTTTGATAGTTCTTCTTCGGTAAGGTATAGCTGTTTCTTTTCCGGCTTTTCCGGCGAAAAGTCTTTAAATGGGTGAACAGTCAGGATACCTTTATAAACAGCATTATAAGTAATGCTTTTCAGACGGTTGATATGTCCGAGTATGGTAACCGGCTTTTGCTTTTCGTTTACCCGTAAGTGGTAATCAAAGGCTTCGATAAAGGAGCAATCCAATGATTTTACGGCTACATCTGAAACCTTATATTTGACGTTGATAAATTCGGAGAGTAAACGATAGGTATTGCAGTATTGGTAGTAGGTGCTGACAGCACGATTAACCCCGACGCGCAAAGCATATTCTTCGTTGTGTTCGCGGTATAATCCGAGTAGTGTTGTTTGAGCGGCGGCAATACCTTGAAAAGCATTTTTTACGTCAAGTGCCGTAAACTTATCGCCCAAATCGTATAGCTCGTTAAACCGGGCGCGTAGCAGGAGCAGCAGGGATTCTATCTCTCTGTTTGTTCTGACTGAAATACGGTTTTTCCCCGTGTATCTTTGTGATGTGGCGTTCCATAGCTTCGGGTCTATTCTTATTTTACACCCGAATTGAGCGGTAGAATCGGATTTGCCTTTTACCGTTATTCTACCCATAAGCGGGCAAAGACCATCTTCGCCGACTTCCGTTTTTTTAATGTGCAGAAGCACGTTCATTTCTGTTTTCATACCGATAATTATTCATTTGCAATGTTACTTACTTTTGAATTATTATAAGCTATGAAAACCAGCACGTTACCTCACATAAGAACCCCGAAATGCGAAACCGCTGCTTGTTTATCCAAACAAGTTGGTATTTTTGCTTTCAGGACAGCGTAAAGTCTTCTAATCGTGGCAAATCTAAACCATTTTTCAGGTAATGATTTAGAAGCGAACAGTCTGTGAATTTTCTCTTTTTTCTGTAATTTCAGAAAATGCACAAACTCGACAATTCGCTCATATTAAATAATTTATGTTTCTTCTTCGTTGTTTTTCCTAATCCTCTTTTCTGACCTCCTCTCCCTTTACCGGACTTGCTTTTGTTGACGTACATAACCTCTATCCTCAAAACATTGGTAAAACAGCGGAAGGTAGATTATATATCCGAAGTAGCAGAACTAAAACAAAAGTTGAAGCATTTATCCCACTGCATCCAATAGCAGAACAAATCTTAATGCTTTACAATACAACGGACAATACGGCTCCTATTTTTCCATTACCAAGCCGGGATCAGATATGGTTTGAAGTTCATGAGATAGGCTTTTCTTTAGGCATCAAGGAGAATCTCAGCTACCATATGAGCCGTCATTCCTTCGGAACGCTTATGCTCTCGGCTGGTATTCCTATTGAGAGTATTAGCAAAATGATGGGACATACCAATATTTCGAGTACACAAATTTACTCGAAAGTGACTGATGATAAAATATCGGAAGATATGGACAAACTAATGGAACGACGAAAAGCAATTAATAATTAGTAATAGAACCCCTCAACCAATAGAGTTATGAAAAATGCAAAAATCAAGATAAGCGATACTAGAGTTGTACACGTTCCAGAAAATGTTAGAATGAACATTGCAGAGATCGCTGAACTCTTTGAAATCTTCTATCAAGCGGCAAAGAAGAATATTCGTTCTATTGAAGAGTTAGGTATCTGTATAGGAGATCAGTCAATGAGTGGAACAGTCGAAGGAGCCAAAATCGTCTCCGACTATTACGGTTTGGATATGATAATTGCTATTGCTTTTCGGGTGCAATCAGTCAAAGCAAATATTTTTCGTAAGTGGATCATTGATCAATTTACCAAGCCAGAAGTAACAACAATGCCTCTATTGTCGATTCAAAATGCAATGCTCAACTAATGCAGGACGTCATAAGTAATTAAAAACAGGCTTCGAGTTTATTTCGAAGCCTGTTTTCTGTTGTAGCCGCATAAATAGAATACTATTTCAGTTCTTGAACATAATTCCTATCCAATATCTTCTGAATATCGGATTCTCGATACAGGGTTTTACCCCCAAACTGAAAATAAGGAATTTTACCCTCTGTACGATAGAGTTGTAATGTCCTTCTGCTTATTTTCAACTTCTTAGCCATTTCCATATCAGTCAAAAATCGTTCTCCGAAGAGCGATGGCTTCTCGGAGGTCAGGACAACTTCAATTCGATCCAACATCTTGTCGAGCAAAGCAAAAAACTTCATTACCCGCTCGTTTCGCTTCGTTAAAATGTCATTATCCATTTTGTTGCAATTCTAATTCGTGAATAAGTTTTCTTACATCTTTGACTCTATAATAGAGTTTTCGGCTAATCTTGGTATAGGGCAACATACCACTATCTCGATAACCTTGAAGAGTACACTTAGATATATTAAGCATCTGGCACACATCCTGATTATCTAACCAATCTTCAAGTCCTTTACTTGTATGGCGTTCACACAGCTTGTTCACTTTATGAGCGAACAGTTCAAACTGCGTCATCATTGCCTCGAATGTTCGGGCTTCAATATATATTATCTCCATAGTAATTTACTTTTTTTGTTCATACTATGATTACGGGGGGAGCAAATATAAGTCATTAAATTACAGTATACATAAGTAATTTATAGGCTGGTAGCTTTAGTCTATACTTGTCTATGCCTAAAAAACATTTTATACTCTTTCGATAGCTTCAGGAAAGAGTAAAAGGGATTTTTTCTACTTGTTTCATAATTTCTTCCCCTTTAAGCGAAATGTCATCAGAGCCTAATGAGTATTCGATTTCAGTCGCAAAGGTATTCCGTGTTCTTCACGCTGACAGCAAGGTAAGCCCTAAAGGGTTTGGCGAAAAATCTTCCTCTTTCCCTTCTTCTGCTATTCGGGCGAGCGTATTTATTCGTCAAAACCTTGCACAGCTAAACACTACCCTTTTTTAAGCTACTGAAACTCGAATACTCCTCACCGGCTCCGATACGGCATAGCGTTAAAAAAAAGGTCAGAAATTATGAAACTAACAGCAGAAAAAAATAAGAAACAACGATCCTCCTACCTTCCAATTAGCATAGGTTGGGTTTTGAAAATAGTCTTAATTATCGTGGGTTACTCCTTATGGGGAGCAGGGTTTATTTGGGCTTTGGTGGGCTTGTATCTCTTCTATGATGTGATTCGGGGTATTCTTTCGTGCCTGCTGATGTTGGGTGCTGTAATTACCCTTATTTATCTAATGCTGACTTATTTATAATCCATTAAAACACAAAAGTTATGACAAAGGTATTTTTATTAGGTGCGAACAAAGAAATAGACAGAGCCGAACAAGTAGTAGAGGTCAATCAAGTTATCCAAATGGAGGGGTACAGCTATCACAGATATGTAGTGTACGACATTACAAAAAATCAATGGGGCATCACTTACAAGTTGATAAACCTAACGACAAAGGACTTTCATACTGCCGACATTATTCGACCATTGAAAGAAAAATTTGGCATTGGGTTCTATTACGATAGCGACACCCCTCAATTTATGGACAGTTTTGAAGTAGCAATATTGCTCCAAGAAGCACAAGCAAAAGCCAATACAGAAGCGGACGAGGAAGAAAAGGAACGCATACGAGTGGAGGAAGTCAAAGCGATAGGTAGCAAACGTTTTGCCGAGATACTTCCCGAAAATGCTTTGGGCGTTATTGTGGCACGTTTGAAGCAAGACGAGAGCGACAGCCAAAGCGACTACTTTGCATCAAGAACAACACGGACTGTCATTTTAGGCTTTTCCACCCACAAAAGAGACATCTTTTCTGAAATGCGGAAACACGCATCCAATTTTGAAGAAACTGCCTATTTAACGGAGTACAACGAAGATTACGAACATCGGGAAAAATATTCGATGGGTGCAGGGTACTATTTAGGTGAAAGCAAATATAGCGGATGGATAATCGAAAAAGAGCCTATTTACAACCGAGAACAAGCAATTAAATCATTTGCCTATGCAGCAGGGAGCGAAGATAACATTCGCATCAAAAAGACTGATGATACACCACTAACACCCCCAAGCGACAAGAACGGCACAAGCAAGAACGGTTGCACATTAGTAGAGTATTCAGAGAAAGCGGTAGCGGTATTTGGAGAAACAAGAGCCATCAAAGACGAACTCAAAGCAATGGGAGGAAAGTTTAACAGCAGACTGACCTTTAACGGAAAAAGGTTAGCAGGGTGGATATTTTCAAAGTCGCAGGAGCAACGCTTAGCGTACTACTTTGGATTAAATTAATTATCAGAAAACTAAGGAAGTATAAATATAAAGCATAGGATATAATGAAAAAGAATAGAAAAGTAACAGCCAATTCTGTAACAATCAATTTCAGAAATTATGGCGAAATAACAATCCCTAAAGGTGTCTTAGTGACCAATGAGACGGCAATGGGAATAGATGACAGATACAATTTTGTAGATGAATTTGATTGGATTGATACCAACTACCCCCAAGTAGCACGATCATTAAAAATGGATGCTCAAAACTATGGAATAAACATACCCAAAGAACATATAATCACTCAAGAAGATGAAAACATTTAAAAGAGCAAACCTCCCCGAACAAATAAACTATAATAGCAAGGTTTATAAAGTTGATATTGAACTAAGTGCTTTGTATTCAATTGGTAGAACAAATAAAGTACCGAATGATGCTATAAAAGTCGAGGTATTAAGCCGAAAACTAAAAAGCAGTACCGATATATACAACAAACCTTACGAGCCTTCAATTTTTATATTCATTTCCGATTCTAAGAAGTAAAAGTATTCACAAGGGGCAGTAATCCTGCCCCATAATACCCAAAGATATGAAAGCAACAAACCATTTCCAAAATACGATAAAAGCATATTTAGACAAACGTGCCGAGATAGATTTACTATTTTCATTTCGCTACTCCCTGCCCGAAAAGAAGTTAGAGGATTGCGTGACTTATATACTAAACCAAGTGCAGAAAAGCGGTTGCAATGGTTTTCACGATGATGAGATATTCGGCATGGCTGTACATTTCTATGACGAGGATAACATCGAGATAGGTAAGCCAATGCACAATGCACAAGTAGCTGTTAATCATGTAGTAGTATTAACAGCCGAAGAAAAAGAGAAAGCACGTCAAGATGCCATGCAAAAGGCACAAGACGAAGCCTATCGAAAAATAACACAACCAACTAAGAAAGCCAAAAGAGTAGCATTAAATCCCCAACCAAGTCTATTTGACTTTTAAATTATCGACCTATGAAACCAAAGAATAAACTCCAAAAACAAGTAGTAGAAGCAAGTAAAAGTTTGCCCAAACTTACCAAAATGCAAATCCAATGGGGATATGACCACGCTATCCAATATGTTGGACGCAGAACCGAAAAAGGAATCGTTACATGTACCAAGTGCGGTCACACATGGCAAGGAATGGGAGAATTAGCAAATACCCTTTTGGGGTGCGAGTGCCCGAATTGTCAATCAAAATTAATAGCCAAGACCACCAAGAAACGGACATTCGATGACAGTTATTATATGAACATCATCACGGCTCATAAAGGCTATCAAGTGATGCGCACCATCATGTTAAGTTATAAATCCAAAATGGGAGAACTGACAAAACTTTCATATTCCGAAGTGATGCAACGTTGGATTGCTCCCGATGGGAAACATTACACCTTTGCCCGACGTCGCCAGACGATGGGAACATGCTGTATTGATTTATGGATATTTCATACCTCTTTGGAACTTAGGAACGAGAACAGCAACAATAAGTTTTACATAAATATCTATGACAAGATAGGAAGTATGGGGGAAATATACCCACGTCAAAAACTTATACCCGAACTGAAAAGAACTGGCTATAAGAAAGCATTGTACGGACAAAAACAGTTAGACCTATTCCGTACCCTATTGAGTGACAGCAGAGCCGAAACACTCATCAAAGCAGGCTATACAAAGCTATTAGAGCGTATTATGAATATGGGATGGAAGCATATTGACAGTTATTGGCAATCCATCAAAATAGTTATCCGCAACAAATACAAAATCGAAGATGCCATTCTTTGGTGCGACTATATAGATATGCTTCGATTCTTCGGTAAAGATTTGCACAATGCAAAATACGTTTGTCCGACTGACCTAAAAGCCGAACATGACCGATATGTTATTAAGAGAGCAAAAGCAGATGCACAAGCCGAAATCGAAAAGCAACTTGCAAAGGAAGATTCATTCAGAGAACAAAAAGGCAAATTTTTCGGACTTGCGTTTTCGGATGGAACTATTAGTATTCGTATGTTGGAGAGCGTAGCAGAGATTATCGCAGAGGGACAAGCAATGCATCATTGCGTAGCAGGATACCACTCAAAAGCCGATTCACTAATACTTTCGGCTTGTATTGATGGAAAAAGAATTGAAACGATAGAGGTATCAATTTCACAATTAAAGGTTATTCAAAGCCGTGGAGTATGTAATAAAAATACCAAGCACCACGATAGAATCGTTCAACTTGTAGAGCAAAATATATCACTAATAGAAAATAGATTAGCAGCATAATGAAAGAAAATATTTACATCTTATTTGTTGGCTTCCGAAAATTGGGAGAATTCAAATCTATTTTGGAAGCCAAGAAGTTTGCTCGAAGTGCCAATCTGGCAGGAGCTTTTAATCTCATTGGTGAGCATTATAGAGATAGTTGGTATGTATTTGAATCAGAAATTAAAGACAATGAAAATTAAAGATATAACAGGAAAGTCCATCGAAGTAACACACTTGAATAAGGCTATCAAACAATGCAGATTATGCCGAGATAGTTCCTTTATGATGGATTCGGAGCATACAGTTGGAGAAAATCACACTTTTATGCTCCGACAACTCGAAGAACTGAAACGAAAATCAAAAACTTAATGGCGGAGAGAAATTTCCGCCGTTACTTTTCCATGAGCCACAAGAGGACTTTATGCGGGAGAAAAAGAAGCAAAAAAGCCATGTCAGATGTTTCTTCCTTCGATACTGAGATGAAACATTCTCCCCTCGGGCATTACTATTCCTACAAATAACATATGCCAATATTATATCAGAAATCTGTTCTAACGCGTTCTATCGAAATTATCTTTGAATAGAGCAGTTTTTTATTTTCATCATTCAATATTGGATCGGATTCACACAATTTTGATAATTTGCTGATATAGTTTACAATTCCCATTCTTTGATTTTCAAATTGAACTATAATGTATGAAATGTCTTCTATCTCAAATTTAAGTGTTTGGGCTTTCAAATATTTATCAGGCTCAGGCTTTTTATCTCCCGAACCTCTCCATGTTAAATACTCTGCCTCTTCCCATTTCCAAGCTATATCTTTTTCTTCTTTCAAAATGTATCTCCACTCATTTTCTTCGTAGTTACATTGCTCTTTACCTTTATGTGTTCCTATATATTTTTTAGAGAATCCAAATAGATTTAAGTTTGCATTGTGGGAAGATTTATACTCTTTAGATGGATTATAAACCTTAATTGGGTTCATTTTTAAGTCAATGGAATTCATTAGTCCAGTTGCCATTTTTGCTTTGGAGTAAAGCTCATATTCCTTATAGAACTTTAGCGAAGAGATAATATCCTCATTTTTAATGTATAATATAGGGTTGATTTGATTTTTCAATGCCCATTCTTTACTTAATCCGATGGCATGATGTCCGTACCTTTTAGTAAACTCATATGTCCTTGTTAGTGGGATATCACAAAAACTTACCATAGGAATTCCAACGGCAAAAGCATCTCCATCTATGGAAAAATCTTCTTTGCAATAATTAGGAATAATTCCTTGTTTTAAGATGGATTTTAGACCATTATACGTGGTATAGTGAAATAATGAAGATGTTCTATAATTAGACATGGAGAAAATATTTATATAAATAACGCCTCAAAATTAGCAACATGGCTATTTAGGTTATGTAAAACGCCCAGAATAATTTGAGCGTTTTATATTATTACCCTATCTGCGTATTTATCTCTTTCCTAAAAACCAACGGATCGGCGATATACGGATAGGAACTTGAAACACCTCCTGTAGTAACAGTAATTGTTCCGAAATTAAATATCCGACCTAAGATACTTTGTTTTATATGAAGACCTTCACATTTCGCCAATACCAAATCTACTGCTTTGCGACTGATAACACCTGTTTTTAGTATCACCCGTTTGTTAGTTACGGCATAAGACGAACCTACTTTTATTAGTATTCTTGACAACAACGAAATAATCCCGAAGAACAAAATTAATAAGCCCGCATAGTAAGTCATGGCTGATATTTCTTTAGGACTTGATGCTAAAAAAGCACCGATAAGCAGTAATATAATCGGTTGAACGAAAAGGAAAAAATGTAGTCTTGCAACATATTTTATTTCTTCCCCGGATAGTAGATTTTTCTGTATGTAATTCATAGACTAATGATTTATTTCAAAGTTAGTTGTTTTTGTTAATTTTTGATATTCGGCAAGTAATATTTCATCTGTAATTTTAGTTTTTTCTATAAGAAATCATCATTGAAGTATTTAAACAGCAGGTAACACCAACCTATCGGGTTTAAATAACGTCTTCCTTTCCTTATTTCATAATGCAAGTGACTCCCTGTTGTTACTCCCGTACTACCCACACAAGCTATCTGTTGGGTGATGCTTACTCTATCCCCCACATTTACCAATATCCGACTTAAATGACCATAGAATGAACGAAAGCCACTAGTATGTTGAATCTCTATAAAATAGCCATACCCCACATCATAACCTCTGCCAATCACTATTCCGTTGCCCGTGGCATACACAGGAGTGCCTTTCACTTGTGGAATATCAATTCCCGTATGAAATTTTTGTCTTTTGTAACATGGGTGCTTTCGCATCCCGAAACCTGATGAGATACGCCCAGACTTTTTTATTGGAGATATTACGGGATAATCCGATAATTCATCAATAGTCATTTGTAAAGAATCCGCTATCTGATAAAATGCTGTAACGGAATAAATCGGCTTCGTACACTTTTCTATTTGAGATTTTCGTCTTTGAGAATCGCTTTGCTGTCCCCATGCAGGCAAATGAAGTAAAGTTATCAATAGGATTGTTATATATTTCATAGTCTGTCTGTAAAATGATAAATGCCCAAAGAATTTTCGGGCATTTATCTGATTGTTAACTATTCAATTTCTTCACCCCACATCTCAACGTCCGTTGGAGCAGTTACATAGGCATAAATAATATTTATCCAAGTAACTATGTATGAGATTACCATCATCGTCATCATGGCTATTCCGCTTCTATTGGTAAATCTTCCTCGTCACCCCGGTCATTTTGGAAAGAAAATGTCTTTTGTACTACTTGTCTGTGGCTATCTTCGATATACACGTCTATCACTTGTTGGTCTGTAGAATGAGAAGTGTAATACATCCGAAACGTTTCTTTTTCCAAAAGATATAAATCGTTTGGTAGAAGCACTGTGCCATTATCGAGCCGAAGCTCTCCTTTGCCATCTACTTGAAAATACCGAATGTAGAACTTGGTATCTTGAAAGTTCCCTTCCTTTACAATCTGTGCACGGATCTCCGCCACCTCTCCCTGAACGATTTTTTTCTGAACTGGCATACAAACCAAATCAAATGCGTAAACCTTATTAATATCCATATCGCTACTACAGGCTAAGGCCAGCAGCATTATCGCTGCCAGCCACACTGTTATCCCGAAAAAAGTCTTTATTCTTTTCATCATTATTGTATTGTATATTCTGTTAGACAAAAGAGACTGTGCCTCTTAATTGATTATAAATTTGATTCCTACACCGAACTGCCCATGAAAATGTCCCGTAGAGTTACCCCAGAGGATGCGTTCTCGCCCTGTAACGAGTAACACCACACGGTCTGTCAAGTACGTCTCAATCTCCAATGTGATAGCACCACCATAGATAAAAGCATCCTTATGTTGAAGAGTAGAACCATCGTACAAGGTCTTTTCGCCCCAATTTGATGTTTCATAGCCTGCAAGGGCAGAACCTCCCAACGAAAGGAAAACTGTTTTAGACCGATCAGTCAGAAAATTGTAGTAATAACCTCCCTCAGTCGTGAATTGAGCTATTGGCAATCGTTTCTCCCGATACGGGTAGTAGCGTTCCAGATATTCTGCACCGAACACCCATTTATTTCCGTTCTTGGCATAGGTCGCCATTGCCACACCGAAATAATATCCCGCTTCATTATCGTTCTTGGACGAATAGATTCCATCCACCATACCGCCTGTGAGTTGTATGCCTCGCATACCCGGCAGTGAACGTTGTGCATGTGCTTGGTTTATAAAGAACAAGCACAGCATAAACACCAATAATATTATCGAGCGTCTCATTTTACTTCACTTTTAGTTCATTAATAACCTTTGCCCGAACCAAATCGGCATTATCCAATGTGAACCGTTGATGGCGTCCACCTTCCTGTTCGTTCAATTCCACCACCAACATTTTGTCATCGGGAATCGTAAATTTCGCCAAAGTGAAAATCATGCGTTCTGTCTGCTGTCCACCTATCAGCATCAAATTATTGTAGGCACGAAGTGGCCAAATCACCTGCTCCTGAATCGCAGTACGTTTGGCTACTTTTTTATCCACAATCTTAAATGTGATAAAATCTACGTTGAACGGTACGTTGGACGAGTTCTTTAGTTGCAGATGAAAATATAACAGTCCATTATGGGTATAAATACCTTTCAGCGTGTGTTGTATTCCGAAACGCTTCGAGCCGATGTGTTTTATCTCCCGGTCATTATTCTTGTGTATAGACTGCATAATCAACTTGACAAGTAGTGGCGATTCCTGTCCCAATTCCTGCATATAGACTCCAAGAGCATTGTTCGGACGGTTCACCGCTTCGCCATCGTGCAGGAAGTCGGTCATTTCAACGGACAGTTTTACGGGTTCATCCGCATATTTTACATTGAAACTATAATATGCACCATCTTCGGTAATGACGGACAAGTTGCTCTCCCGGCTGAAGTCCCGCAAAGCAGCTTTCACTCTCAATACATTGTCCGTGCCATCCGCTTTCGCTGCGAGAAGATCTGCCGACCCTAAATCGACATAACGTATAGGAGCAGGAAAAATAACGTGCACTGTTTTATTAAAAGTGACCTCCAGAGCATAAGGTGGTATCATTCTGTTAAAGGTCAGCGGACGGGTAAAACCCTCGTAATAGTCACCCGTTGTCGGCTTGGTATTGACCACAATAGTATCTTGGGATACTTCTTGTGCATGGACTGTAAATACACTTACAGCAAGTGTTAATATTAAAAAGAATCGTTTCATACTTTTGATTTTAAATTCGTTAAACATTGATTTTTTAGTGGTTTTATTAATTTTCTTTGGGTAACAGCAGGAGCTTATAATTTGCTTTGAGGGTAACTTTTACGACACTCATCTTTTTACTGATATACTGTGAAGCCCCTTGTATCAAACCTTTACCCATGTCGGCTGCCAATTGTGAACCTGCATTATCTGAAATCATAATGCTTGTTCCTGCTGATGATGCCAATGTAGAAGCTACTTCTTTGGCTGCTTTTACTTCATCGTTATTGGGAATAAAAATTCCAGATTGACCATCCATATCGTACACTTGCAGTTCAACCGGAATAATGTTTCCTGCATACTGAATGGAGTTGATCGTTACCTCCAGACGTTCGCCACCAATACGGCAAGCTCCCGTCACCAAGGTATTGGCAGGAATCAAGATATTGCCTGCCCTAATTGGCTCTAAAAGACGAAGTTGTACCTCTTTACCATTGGTCAGGGTTACGGTTTGATTCACGCAAGCACGTATGCTATTTTTATCCTTTATCGCCTCATTACCTGCGGCAGTTAAAAATTCCGTATTTCGGGGTTTGCTGTGCGAAGCGATAAATTCATCGTTGGATATTGGAGCAGCCAATAGCGATACAACATTCTGATGCACTTGTTTAACGGGTTGTACTTTGACTTTCTCGCTAGTACGTGTTATGTTAACATCGTCTATTGGTTGTTCTCTCTGCTGAGCAGGCATATAGCGTGCCGCCATCTGGTAAGACTTTTCAAGCAAGGCTGTCTGTTCGTCCTCTTCCGCTTTTTTTGCTTCGGCTTCCTCTTGCTTCCGTTCCAATTCCTGTATTCGCTGTTCCATCTCGGACTGTGATTGTCTGTCCGTTTCAGCAGGTTTTTCGTACCAATCACCCAATTGCTTGTTGATGTCCTGATAAGCAGTTGCCGAGGACTGTATCGTTCGGGAAGTTGAACTTCGGGGTTGCTCTCCTTGCAGAGATGTATTGTAGGCATTGTCCTTTTGTTCATAATCGCTTTGCTCAGTATTGTTGAACATGGAGGAAAAATCCTGTAAAGACTTCATCTTCTCTTGCTCCTTTTGTCGCATTGCTTCCCGCTCATAGGCATCCCGTTTGTCTCCCACAATGCCCTCGTCTTTTGGCACGGGCAGTTCGGCATTGAAACCCGTTAACCCTACCGCCTGTTCTTTCCCATCATCCGATGGGGCAAAGATCAGCCACATCGCGCCACCGAAAATCAAGAAGAACAGTGGCATAATCAACATCTTCTTTCGTTTCTGTCTCTCCGCTATCGAAAGTTCTTGCTTTGGTGGTTTCGGAGGTTCTTTTTTCGCTTCCGATTTATTATCCGGTACAGATGGTTGTGCTTCAGCAATAGCCTCCATTTGTAGTGGTATTTCTTTATTCAAATCTTCCTGTTCCATTATTCTACTGATTTTAGATTGTTAATACTGTCTCGCTGTTGTTCCAATTGTAGTTTCAGCGATTCGATCTGCTCTATCTGCATCTTTTCTGCTTTGTCTTTACCGAAATTGTAAATAGAGGAAAAGGTCATGTAGATGGAAAGACCACCGAAAACAAGAAACATTGCTATCACAAGGATAATTCGTCTGTCGGGAGTTAGTCTGCCGAGTATTCCTCGCAGACCATCCTCCAACCATTCATTAATGTATTTCATTATTTTTCGTATCATAGCCTTACCTACCTTTCCGATATCCGAATATCCCGATTCTCCACAATTTCGAATTTCTCCATTGTGAAACCGTGAGGGTTATTGTCCGAGCGTACCGAGTTGATCAGATTGCAACGGGTAACCAGACTACGTTCTGTGACATTACTCTCCCGGATAATCATCTGTTTGGCATAGGTTACTGCTTTGTAGGGGTAGCTATCGAAATCACAGGCAATGCTATCGACCTGTACTATTTGATTGATATTCCCCGACACGATACGGTTGTAGTACCCTTTTTCTGCAATATCCTGATAGTATTTGAAAGCCGATTTATCGACAAGGAACAATGCCCTGTTTACGTTACTTTCGATGGCTTTTTTATCGGGTGAGAGTGTAAAAAACAGCTCGTGGAAACGCTTGACATGTTCGCGTGCTTCCACAGGTCTGTTTTGTGTCATATCTTGGGACAAGGCAAGCATTAAGGACTTGCCTCCGTCCAATACATAAATACGCTGACGTTGTGCTTCGGCAAAGTTGTACGACGACCACACGGAATATCCCGTTATGGCAGCACACATACAGACAAAAACAATACCGAACAGGCGTATTTGTTTGAAGGATGTTTCTATATTTTTTAAACTCTTGAACTCCATTTGTTCGTTTTATTTTGAATTAATAAATAAATACAGTGTGCCTAATTACTTCTTTCCCATCAGGCGACCGGCGACATTGCCTGCCGCAGCTCCGGCAACACCTCCTGCCATCGCAGCCCCTTTGCTTGCCATTGTGTTTACTCCACGGGTAGCACTACCGCCACCTGCCTGAATAACCCAACCCGCCACACTCGGAATAGAGAAATATCCTATAATGCCGATGATGAAGAAAATGATATATACACCGTTACTGGCATCCGGCACATAGGACGGATCTCTTAGCAGGTCTATATCCATTTGCAGCATGAGTGCCTGAATCTTGGAGAGCACAGCCGAGAACAGATCAGCAATGGGTAGCCACAGATAGACCGAGATATAGCGGGAAATCCAATTGGTCAGCGTGGATTGAAAACCGTCATAAACAGAGAGGGCAAATGCCAGAGGCCCTAAGATTGACAAGACCACCAGAAAAAACGTTCGCAGGGTATCAATGGTAAGGGCTGCGGCATTGAACAGCAGTTCGAAGAAATCCCGGATCAGTTGGCGAAACCACACTTTCATATCATACCAGGTGCGTTCTCCCCACATGGAGATCATTTCGGCAGCATCCGTAATTCCTAGATCTTTCATCTTTTGGTCATACACCTCGTCATCGACCAGCCATGCCTTTCCTTCACGCAGCCGTGCATCGTATTCCAATCGCTCTTTCTCGGCTTGCAAGCCATGCACATCTGTCATTTGTGTTTCCAATATGGTATGTGTTCCTTTGACCACAGGAGACATAACAGCGTTGATCGTACCGAGAACAAATGTCGGGAAGAACATAATGCAGAGTCCGATGACAAAGGGTCTGAGCAGTGGATATACATCTATCGGTTCTGCCCGTGCCAAGGCTTGCCATACACGGGAAGCTACATAAAAGAGTGCACCGAGTCCGGCTATTCCTTTAGCAACACCGACCATATCACCACAAAGAGGCATCATATCCTGATGCAGATTCCTCAGAAGCTGATGCAGGTTATCAAAATCTATTGCTAGCAGTATCATGATTACCAATATCTATCGGATGGATTACCATACAAACTTTTAACTCGCTCCATATCTCCTTTTTCCTGACTGCGGATAAAAGACACGGAAATGCTTTTCTTAGAAAAGTAGCGGACAAGGTTGCGATGCTCTAGCATTTTAGCGTGTATGTCATCTATAATTGACATGCGCTCGGCATCGGTCATCGAAAGCCCGTTAGAGAGGGAAACAACATTCTTTATATCCGAAAGCAGGTTACCACTCTCATTCAATAGTTTGGCATATCCGTTCGATATGGCTTCCAACTCGTTAACGCTGAAATTCCTATCGGATAGCATCTTGTTGAAGTTGGTTGAATAGATCTGAGATATTTCGCTAACCAATTCTACCGTTTCTTTCACTTTGCGGGCATCTTTGATCAGATTGTGTACTGATTCTAATTTGTCATAATACTGTTTTCCCTGATCGTAGATTTTTTGCATCTCCTTGAAAGAGTTAATCACATTACTGGCTGTTGTGGCTGTTTTGGAAACAGTCAGTATATTTTGTGCCAGATTGGAGGGATCAATCACCGTCCACTGTGCTTTTACCTGATAGGTACAAAGCGTCATGAATGCCATAAGGCAGAAAAGTATTTTCTTCATATTCGTTATTTTTTAATTGTTATTACTCGTTTATCGTCCGAAGTCGGAGGTAGCCCTTGAGGGGACTAATCCTCCTGACGGACATATTCTCCGAAAGCGGAAAGATGCAAGATCTCTTGCTCCCGGTCATAAGTAATCTCGATACGCTCGTACAGCTCAATGTAATGCAGACCGAATACGTTGTAGACCGTACAATCACAGACCACCAGCGGGTTGTTGTACATAAGACTGAGCCGGATGCCTCCCTTCTTTCGGGAGATGTTGCGGTATATGCTTATCGCAGGTGCACCTTCTCTACTTACCCAACGCCCCGTAATCTCCCGCATGGAAAAGTCTGTAGAAGTGGAACAAGAATCGGTTATATTACATGGACTGAACATGGCTTTTCGTTTTTACTTGCGTTTACTCTCAGCTATTTGTTTTATAGCCAACTCAATATTACCATCTAACTCTTCGGTTTTCCGCATCACTTCCAGTTTTTCGGTCTCCTCTGTCGTGAACGTAAAATACTCTTCCAAACTCACTTCTGTGGCATATACAGCCGACTGAACACCGCCCAAGCCAAACCAGACTTCCTTGTATTTTCGGTTCGGATTTTTGGACATATTGATGGATAACACCTGACTTTTTTCTTTTTCGGTAAGCCCCAAGAGAGCTTGGATGCTATCAAACTTGTTCATGTATTTACGCTGGTCTAAGAGAATCTTACAGTCGGAGTTGTTGATGATGGACTCCTTAACGATAGGTGATGCGATAATATCGTCCACTTCCTGAGTGACAACGATTGCCTCGCCGAAGAATTTTCGAACGGTCTTAAAAAGGTACTTAATATACTCTGCCATACCTTCTTTAGCTATCGCTTTCCACGCTTCCTCGATTAATATAATCTTTCTGATGCCCTGTAAACGACGCATCTTATTGATAAAAACTTCCATAACAATGATCGTTACAATCGGGAACAAAATTTTGTGATCCTTGATCGCATCTATTTCAAAGACAATGAATCGTTTAGATAGTAAGTCGAGCTGTTTTTCGGAGTTCAGCAGGAAGTCATATTCGCCACCCTTATAGTAGGGTTCGAGCACATTAAGAAAATTGGCAAGGTCGAAATCTTTCTCCCTTACCCGCTTGGCATCGAGGATAGCAGCATAGTCCAATTTAACAAATTCGTAGAATGAATTGAATGAGGGTACAACCGACTCATCAATCGTTATACGCTCTATATACAAGCTCACCGCATTGGACAGGGCTACCTCTTCCGAACGTGTGGGAGGTTCGTTATCCCGCTTCCACAAAGTCATTATCAGGGTTTTGATACTTTCTCTTTTCTCGATATCAAAGACCCCATCGTCAGTATAAAATGGATTAAATGAGATGGGATTTTTTTCGGTATAGGTGAAGTACACCCCATCTTCCCCATTGGTGCGACGGTTGATGAAATTGCAAAGCCCCTGATACGAGTTTCCCGTATCCACAAGCACGATATGAGTACCTTGTTCCCAGTATTGGCGACACATATGATTGGTAAAAAAGGACTTACCACTACCCGAAGGCCCCAAGATAAACTTGTTGCGGTTCGTGATAATTCCCTGCTTCATGGGCAGGTCGGAAATATCCACATGGATGGGTTTTCCGCTTACCCGATCTGCCATCTTGATACCAAAAGGCGAGGGAGAACTTTTGTAATTCGTTTCCTCTGTGAAGAAGCACAAGGCAGGTTCTATAAACGTGTAGAAACTTTCTTCACTCGGAAAATCACCCGCATTGCCCGGCATCGCCGCCCAATAGAGTGTAGCAACATCCACCGTGTTATGGCGAGGCTTGCACTCCATAAGTGCCAATTGTGAGCCGACATCATTACGAATATTCTTCAGTTCTTCTGCATCGTCAGACCATGCCATCACATTGAAGTGTGCCCTGACAGAAGTCAATCCAAAACTATGGGCTTCGTTCAGGTACTTGTCGATCCACTCTTTATTTATTTGGTTTCCACGACTGTACTTCGATAACGACTGCATATTACGGGCAGATTTTTCAAACTGCCGCAGGTTTTCTGCCGAATTGTCCAGAAATATGTATTGATTATATACATGGTCACAAGAGAGCAACAAGCCCACAGGCGATGCAAACGACAGACGGCAATCACTCCGGTCGGTAGATAGCTTTTCGTATCGCATATCTGTTCCGATTGTTCCCGGCAAGTCTTCTACATCGGAAATGGTATGCAGGCACACCGTTTTATCTCCAATGCGTAACCCGTCTGCTCCTAGCTCCAGATCCTCCAGGCAAGTAGTATCTTCTAATGAGAGGGCAAAGTATTTTTCAATCAGCCCCGCTTCTTTTTCCGTTCCCGTTATTTCGTCTGAAGCAATACGTGTTAGCGTGATAAATCCTGAATCGTTTAAGATACGCTCGAACTGTCCGACTGCCTCCAAGAACCGTACTGCCATCTCTTTATTGACTTCTTTGGGGATGATATATCCTCTACAGAGCGATGAAAAATTGCTTTGCATCCGCATCCGATCCTTTGTCGTTTTGGTCAAAAACAAAAAGCAAGTATGATTCAGAAATGGACGTTCGTTGAAGTGTCGTTCAAATGAACGGGATAGAAAACTCATGTTCTCCTTATCGGTTGAGGGTTTGTATTTTTCTTTGACAAACCAATCCTGTTTGTGGATAACTGAGTATTCGGGCAACACCTTAATGGCTTTTGTCCAAGCTGAGTGTATGGCTTCGTATTCGCTACCCGTAACAGTGAACAGTTCCGGCAGATCGACACGGTAGGCTACCGTTATATCCGCATCCTTGCTGATGATGCAGTCATGTTCAACTGAAAGCAAGGGAAACTTACTTTCGATAGTAGCTGCTTTTAGTGTATTACGCATTCCACACCTCCTTCTTTTTAGGGTATTGGAACAAGCGACGGGGATTTTTACGGTTGATCAGAAAACGGGGATGTTGCCGTTTAGCGAGCAACTTCATGAGTCCGTATTCTCCATATTTCGCATTCAGGTTGAAAGTCAGCCATACCAGTGTGGAGGCGGCGATAACACCGAAACCGAGACATATCCACTGATCTACTCCGGCCATATACATCACTACAAATGCGATGAATACAGCCAATAGACCGCCTGCGAAAATGAAAAGGTATTGTGCTTTCAAACCCTTAAATTCCACGCTCTTGCCAATGCCCTTGTTAATATTATACTCCATTTCTTATTTGTTTGGAGCTTGATTACAGGAAGAAAGAGCGTAGAATGGTAGCAGCCACGATAAGGAAGATACACGCACCGAACCACGAAGCGGCTGTTTTTGAGGTGTCTGGGTCACCTGAGCTAAACTTATTATACACTTTGATGCCCCCGATGAGTCCTACAACTGCACCGATGGCGTATATGAGTTTTGTTCCCGGATCGAAATACGAAGTTACCATATTGGTAGCTTCGGTAATACCTCCGATACCGTTGCCTTGTGCGAATACTGATGATACAGCAACCATGATAAAGGCTGCTGACAGAAGAAATTTTTTCTTTGTCATACGATTTTTGATAATAGTACAGGGGGTGGAATAGTCCCCTGTACCAAGTGGATAATGTTGTTTAACTTTGATTTTTTAGTGGGGGTCGCAGACCCTTTTGTTTGGCTGACGTCAGCTAACCATAATCTCGCTCTTTCATGTTTTTTTAGTTTTTTGTTCTTACATATTGTTTACGCAAATCTGCGTACATCAAATTCTTTAGGTGCTTTGACTATCGGTTCATTCGATACTTCCGCTTCTTGTTGTTTGCGGTGGAAGGCGGCAAAATAGTCATCCATCAATGAGGATACGACCACTTTCTTTTTAGGTTCACCCGATACAACTTGTTCAAACATATCGGTCTTGCGTATCTCGACCAATACCCGTCCAGCTTCTTCTTTTTCTTCAGATGTTGCATTGTCGGGAGTCTCTACTGTTCGCACCATACTCGCCAAATTATTGAAGTCAAGCCCCAACGCCATTGAAACCCCGGCTCTCCCTTCGGTATCTTCCTCTTCACTTTCTGTTTCGTCTATTTCTTCAGAATCATTGTCAGGCTCAAATTCGGGGGGAGTGTTCTCAATCTCTAAATTGATTTCATCTGAATTTTCTTCCGTTTTATTATCTGTTGAAAAGACTTCATCGAGTTTATCCAAAGGGATTGCTACCGAGGTCTTTTTTTCTTCTTTCTCGACAAATATAGAAGCATTTTTGTTCTCTTTTTCATTATTAATCAGAGTGGTAGCTTCTGTCCGGGATTGTCTGATGTCAAATTTGCTTTTGCCGATAATATCCTCTTTAGGTGCTGCACGAAACGGATTAAATACCGATTTTTTAGCAGCATTCTTTTTTCGTTTTTGCATCCGCTCTCGAAGCAGGTAAAGAACGACAAACAATGCATACAGCACGATGGCTGAAATAATATATTGTTTCATGGCTAAAATATATCTGTGTTCTTTTTGCGATACAATTCGGTAATCTCGTTTTGATAGGTATCAAAATGATGTTCCAATACATTGTTCAGGTAATCGTACAAACTATAATCGTTCTCTCCGATAACCTGTACAATACGTATAATACGTTCGTGAAACTCCTTTCGGATATAAACAGGTTTTCTGTCTCTGGTTTTATTTTGGACTTCTCTAAAAAAACAACCTTCATATTGTTGAACCGTTGTTGGAAGAACTACATTTGATGTCTCACAAGGAGTTGTTCTTTTATTGATTTTTTTTCTCTTTTTCATGTTTTTTATTTTTGGATTAAAATATTTTTTCGATATTATTATCATATAGTTCGGTTATATCTTCCTGATAAGTAGTGAAATGATGTTCCAAAACATTGTAGATGTAACTGAATAAGGAAACATCATTCTTGGCGATGACGTGGAGTATCTTAATGATTCTCTCGTGATGCTCTTTACAGATATAAACCGTTTTTCCACTTCGTGCAGCTATTGCCGACTCATGTATAAAAAGGCTTTGATAATCCGCCTCTACCTGTGCTTTTGATTTTCGCTTACGTGGTTCCTCGCGTGGCAGTTCTTTTATGGCTTCGGTTACAGGTAGTTGCACTTGTTCTTCGACTTGCTCCTCTTGATTAGTTGCTCCTTCTATCGAAGTAGATTCGGGAGAATAAGCCTGTAACTTACGTTCTCTTCTGCCTGTACGTGCGATGATGTCCTGAGCATTCAACTTCGTATCGGTTTTCTTTTCTTCCATAGCGGCTTACTTTAGAATTTCAAGCAATTCGTCTGAAAGAGTATCTATGTTACTACCTTTTACAAGAGACTTATCTACAGGGAATAGAGTAGATCGGAACAAAGCTTTGTGACTTTCGGATTGTTCACGTCGAAATCGCAGGCTATTGGGGATAAATGCATTTAGAGTTGTAAACTCCAATTCATTAATCACCGCCTCATATACTTCGTAGAGTTCGGATTTTTCCCGTCCATCCACCAGATTCCAAAGCAGATAGATTTCTTTAATATCAGACTTGCCACTGCCCATAATATCATCACGTACAGTCACCATGTAATCAAGTGTACTCTCCATCACTACACGGTCAGCCGCAATGGGAGCAATAATATAGTCCATTCGTGCAAGCGTATGGATTAAATCTACATTGTTGAGTGTTCCCGGCAGATCGAAAAAGATAAAATCAAAATCACCTTGTGGAGTCAGATGTTCGGCATCAGCGATAGCTTCTTTGGTATTGCTCTCGATAATAGGATAGGCTTTTTTGTTTTCCAAACGGGTAAACTGTTCGTACAGCATTCCTTTGTAATATTCGTCATTTTCGCACATCTTAAAATCTCGCTCTCGCATGTCTGCAATGGAATACTGAGGATAATCACAATCAATTACTGCGATATTTTTTCCTTTTACATAGTGCAAATAGGAAGCTGCCAATACGGTAAGAGTTGTTTTTCCGGCTCCACCCTTTTGGGTTGAGAATGCTACATAAATCGGTTCTTTTTTCATTTTCTTAATTTTTAATTGGTACAATCGTTTTATTATCTCGCCATACCTGAA
>NZ_JACIEP010000024.1 GCF_014196915.1 Dysgonomonas hofstadii | reverse complement strand
ATTCTACACCGGGCTGTACCATACGATGATCGCCCCTTCTGTATTCAGTGACGTGAATGGTGATTACAGGGGAGCGGACGGGAAGTATCACACAAATGACGGCTTTACCAATTACACGACATTTTCCCTGTGGGATACTTACCGGGCGGCACATCCGCTGATGACACTGATCCATCCCGAAAAGGTGAACGATATGATAAATACCATGCTGCACATTTACAAGCAGCAAGGCAAATTGCCTGTCTGGCATCTGATGGGATGTGAAACAGACTGTATGGTGGGTAATCCCGGCATTCCGGTTGTGGCAGACGCCATACTGAAGGGATTCAACGGATTTGACCATGAGCTGGCTTACGAAGCGATGAAAACATCGGCTATGCTTGATGAACGCGGGCTCGACCTGTATAAGAAATATGGCTATATCCCTTTTGACAAGTATAACGAATCGGTGGCCACATGCCTCGAATACGCCTTGGCAGACTGGGCTTTGGCACAGGTCGCCCTGCAAAACGACAAGAAGATGGATTACCAGTATTTCAACGACAGGAGCAGGGCTTATAAGTATTATTTTGATGCGCAGACACATTTCCTGAGAGGGCTTTCTTCCGACGGGAAATGGCGCGCACCTTTCGATCCTGTCCGGTCTACACACCGTGAAGACGATTACACGGAAGGCAATGCCTGGCAATACACCTGGCTGGTGCCCCACGACATAGAAGGCCTGATGGGACTTTTCGGTTCACGGGAAAGTTTCCATCATAAACTCGATTCGCTGTTTACGGTTGAAGGCAACCTGGGGGAAGAAGCCTCGCCTGATATAAGCGGGTTGATAGGCCAGTATGCCCATGGTAACGAGCCTAGCCATCACGTGCTTTATCTCTACACCATGACCGGGCAGCCCTGGAAAACGGCTGATTTGGTCAGGCAGGTACTCTCGGAATTGTACCATGACCAGCCTGACGGGCTGTCCGGGAATGAGGATGTGGGACAGATGTCGGCCTGGTATATCCTCTCGGCGCTTGGCATGTACCAGGTGGAGCCGGCCGGAGGCCGTTACTTCTTCGGGTCTCCGATAATTGACGAAGCCGTTGTGAATGTAGGGAATGGGAAATCGCTGACCATAAAGGCTGTCAATAATTCGAAGGAAAACAAATATATCCAGGGCATAAGGCTTAACAATAAGCCATACAATAAGGCATATATCAGTTTCGCGGATCTATCGGCGGGAGGAATACTCGAATTTGAAATGGGGGCGAAACATACCGTATGGTTCGAGTAATAGTTAGGGATAACAGAGGTTGCATTTTTCTTTAAAAACTTTATCTATAGGATAAACAATGAGCAAATGTGATAATATGTCAATGTGCTAATGAAGAAGTGATCTTTGAAATGGATAAAGTTGACAAGTAAACGGGATACAAGTAAACAAGTTTTTCGTTTTTCGTTTTTTGTATTTTACTACGTTTCTCTCCGTTGACCGTTGGTTGTAATCTGATGGGATGAGAAATTATAAGTATTTTTTTAACTGTTAACTGAACAATCTGTCAGGCGTGTCAGGTTTTAACTAAAAAGCCAATAGCTATTAGCTAATAGCCAACAGCTAAAAGAAGTGTCAGGTTTTGGTTGAAAAAGATATAAAAGTGTAACTTTTGTAACTTTTTTGAAATACAGAGTAAAAAGAGTAACTGGAGTTCTTTGTTGATTACCATCATTGGCACATTGGCATATTTACTAATCAGCACATTGAACGGAGCGTCGCGAAGTGTCAGGTTTGTCAAGTTTTAACAATTTAAAAACAAGATTATCATATGGAATTCAGATCATATATTACATCTTTCTTATTGTTTGCCACACTGGGATCTCTATCTGTGAGTGGGCAAACGTCAGCAAGTTACGTGTCACAACGCAAACCTGCTGCTGAAAGACTTTTTACATCGCAAGCTGTCGAAGCCGAGATAAACCGGGTAACAGGGTTATTGACCAATCCTAAATTGAAATGGATGTTTGAGAATTGTTTTCCAAATACGCTCGAAACGACAGTCCATTACCGTGTTACGGATGGAAAACCTGACACTTTCGTTTACACAGGAGATATTCATGCTATGTGGCTACGCGACTCGGGAGCTCAGGTATGGCCTTATGTAAAGTTTGCCAATCAAGACACGGAACTGAAACAAATGCTTGCCGGAGTGATAAATCGCCAGTTTATCTGTCTGATGATAGACCCTTATGCCAATGCTTTCAATGACGGAGCTGTGGAAAACAGCCGCTGGGCAAGCGATGTAACGAACGAGCCGGCAAATCCCCTTGTTTATGAACGTAAATGGGAAATAGACTCACATTGTTATCCTATACGCCTGGCCTATGAATACTGGAAAGTTACAGGAGATGTGAGCGTCTTCGGTGATAATTGGGTAAAGGCTGTTCAGAATGTGTTAAAGACAATGAGAGAACAGCAGCGTAAAGAAAATCCCGGAGAATATTTTTTCCTGCGGATAACTGACCGTCAACTCGATACTAAAAATAATCGCGGCTGGGGTAATCCTGTCAAACCTGTAGGTCTGATTGCATCATCGTTCAGGCCGTCAGACGATGCAACATCTTATGAGTTTCTTATCCCATCTAATTTTATGGCGGTAACATCGTTACGTAAAGCTGCCGAGATACTTACATTGGTGAATAATAACAACGGTCTTGCTACACAATGTTCAGCATTAGCTGACGAGGTGGAGGCTGCCCTTAAAAAACATGCGACTTACGAGCATCCTGTATACGGAACTATATATGCTTATGAAGTAGATGGTTTCGGCAATTATTACCTGATGGATGATCCGAATGTACCCAGCCTGCTGGCAATGCCTTATCTGGGCGATGTGGATGTTAACGATCCGGTCTATCAGAATACACGCCGTTTTGTATGGAGCAGTGAAAATCCTTATTTCTTTAAAGGAAAGGCAGGGGAGGGGATCGGTAGCCCACACATCGGCAGATACGATATGATATGGCCTATGAGCATTATGATGAAAGCTTTCACATCACAGGATGACACAGAGATCAGGAATTGTATAAAAATGATACTGGAAACTGATGCCGGAAAAGGTTTTATACACGAGTCTTTCAACAAGGATAATCCTGATGATTTTACACGAGAATGGTTTGCCTGGCAGAATACGCTTTTCGGGGAGTTGATAATAAAGCTTATTAACGATGGTAAACTCGACGTTCTAAACTCTATACCATAAAATGTTATATTATGAGAAAAGTATTTTTGTATTCATTACTGTTTGTCTATCTGGTATTTATAAATATATCCTGTAATACAGGCTCTTCGGATATCCGGCAGGATAAGGTTCGTCCATCAGATTATGTGAGCACACTGGTAGGTACGCTTTCTACATTTTCATTATCTACAGGAAATACTTATCCGGCCACAGCCATGCCTTGGGGAATGAATTTCTGGACACCTCAGACTGGCAAAATGGGTGATGGATGGACATATAATTATGCTGATGATGAAATACGGGGAATAAAGCAAACGCACCAGCCCAGTCCATGGATAAACGATTACGGACAGTTTGCGATAATGCCTGTTAACGGACGGCATAAAATAGATCAGGAAAGCCGCAAAAGTAAATTTTCTCATAAATCTGAGATAGCTAAACCTTACTATTACAGCGTATATCTAGGTAGCCATGATATTATGGCAGAGGTGGCACCTACCGAGCGTGCGGTCATTATGAGGTTTACTTTTCCCGAAAGCGATGAAAGTGCCGTGGTGATTGATGCTTTCGATAAAGGCTCTTATACAAAGATTATTCCCGAAAAGAATATGGTTGTAGGGTATACCACCCGAAACAGTGGTGGGGTTCCCGACAATTTCTGTAACTGGTTTGTTGTTGAATTCGATACACCTTTTGTCAGTGCTGATGTCTGGAAAGACGGAGGAAAGGTCATCCCGGAAAAGGACGAGTATAAAGGAGACCATGCCGGCGCTATAATCGGTTTTGATACAAAGCGTGGACAGCAGGTACATGCCCGTATCGCTTCTTCATTCATAAGCATGGAGCAGGCTTTCACTAATCTTAAAGAAGTCGGCGGTCATGGGTTTGATGAAATAAAGGACACAGCCCAACAAAGCTGGGACGATGTGCTGGGGCGTATTCAGGTAGGAGGAGGGACCGATGAGCAATACCGTACGTTCTATTCCTGCCTTTACCGTAGTCTTTTGTTTCCCCGTAAGTTTTATGAGATAACCGAAAATGGAGATATTGTGCATTACAGCCCTTATAATGGGAAAATACTTCCGGGATATATGTATACTGACACAGGATTCTGGGATACATTCCGTAGCCTTTTCCCTTTGCTTAATCTTGTTTATCCATCTATTAACCGGGAGATACAGCAAGGTTTGGTAAATGTAGCCCTCGAGAGTGGCTTCCTTCCCGAATGGGCTAGTCCGGGACACAGGGACTGTATGATCGGAAATAATTCGGCCTCTGTGGTAGCCGATGCTATGATCAAAGGCATAACAGGGCAAGACCTTCAGGTATTGTACGATGCACTGGTGTACGGAACCGAAAATACCTATCCGGGAGTGAACTCGACAGGCAGGCTTGGTCATGAATATTACAATACCCTGGGCTATATACCATACGATGTAGATATCAATGAGAATGTAGCCCGTACTCTGGAGTATGCCTACAATGACTGGTGTATTCTTCAGATAGCGAAAAAGTTGGGACGCCCGCAGGAAGAACTGGATAAGTGGGCTTCGCGGGCACTTAATTACCGGAATGTATTCGATCCTTCCACAAGCCTGATGCGTGGGCGCAACAAAGACGGTAGTTTTCAGGAACCGTTCAGTCCGTATAAGTGGGGTGATGCTTTTACCGAAGGCAATAGCTGGCATTATACATGGAGCGTATTTCATGATATACAAGGCCTGATAAATCTTATGGGAGGAGATAAGGAATTCGCACAGATGCTGGATTCGGTATTTGTTGTTCCTCCTGTATTCGACGACAGTTATTACGGCCTTCAGATACATGAAATAACTGAAATGATAATAATGAACATGGGTAACTATGCGCATGGCAATCAGCCCATACAGCATATGATATACCTTTACGACTGGGCCGGACAACCGTGGAAGACGCAATATTGGGCACGGGAGATTATGGACAGATTGTATACTCCTGCACCCGATGGTTATTGCGGTGATGAAGATAATGGCCAGACGTCGGCCTGGTATGTGTTTTCAGCTCTTGGTTTCTATCCTGTTTGTCCGGGGACAGACCTGTATGCGCTTGGCTCTCCTTTATTTGAAGAAATTGCCATAACTCTGGAAAATGGCAAACAAGTAAGGATAAAAGCGGATAACAACCGTAAAGAGAACCGGTATATAAATTCTATGGCTGTAAACGGCAAACCATATTCAAAGAGTTTCCTTACACATGAAATGTTAATGAATGGTGCTGATATTAATTATCGGATGTCGGATAGCCCTAATCAGGAAAGAGGAATTGATATAAAAGATAGGCCATATTCGTTATCAAATAATGCGAATCAGTAGTTCGCTTTAATCGTTCTATTGTTTTTTACTACGCACAATCGAAGATTGCTTGTCATTCTTTTGGCCAAAGCCCCAAAAGAATGCAAAAAGTCTTTGGTGGCTCATCCTCCGTGCGACCCGTTACAGGCTCAGGGACTAAATGGAAAGATTGTCCTGCGGACGCTTTCCATTTCACGCCCCTCTCGCCTGACGGGTGCCCCGCACTACGGCTTAATGCCACCGGGCGAAGCCACCCCAAGGTAGGGTAATTCCCTGTCGTGCGTCAGCCTTCCGTGCATAGGTTCCTACGACGGACACCTGTCCGGTGAAGACGGCGTGAAACCAAATACTGTCTGAGCCGCAGGCGAGTTTATTTGGTTTAGCCGGCAAGCCGTTGACAGGTCGGCGGGGAACAAAGCACTAGCCTTTTGTTTCGTTTTGGGCAATGCCAAAATGAAAAACAAACCCGAAGGGCGCGTTAGATGAATAGAACGATTAAATTTAACTACTGATTGGCATAAATAAATAATAATAGAGTATAGGCATTTTATTTAGCGAATGTCACTTTTTTACCTTTAAGAATACTGATTGTATAAAATGCTAATCCAGACCATACAAAAGTAAAGCAAACAAGGTACTCTATACCAAAAGTTTCACCATATACAAATACGCCAAGAAGTAGCTGAAGAGTCGGACTTAGATACTGGATAAACCCCATTGTAGATAAAGGGATAACCTGTGCAGACTTCCCGAACCAAAAGAGTGGGATAGCTGTGATAAGGCCACTAATAACCAATAATAAGCTGATTATCGCAGATGAAGGGAAAAAGGGTGTTGCTACACTACTTTCTGCTGTATAAAACAAGAATGCTAAAGCAAACGGAAAAACCATCATCGTTTCTACTGTAAGCGCAGGCATAGATTCAAGATTAGCTTTCTTTTTCAAGAGTCCGTACAAACCGAAAGAAGTAGCAAGAAGTAGTGATATCCAGGGAAATTTGCCGTAACTGATTGTAAAATACACAACACCGGTCAGAGCCAGCAGAACAGCTATTTTCTGCATGGTAGCCAGACGTTCTTTTAAAAAAATATAACCAAATAATACGTTGACCAACGGATTTATATAGTAACCCAAACCGGCTTCAACAATATGATTACTCCCTACTGCATAGATGTATATACCCCAGTTGGCACTGATGACAAATCCTGCCAAACCAAGCCTGATCAAAAGTTTAGGTTGTTTTATATAACTGGCAAAAGTTTCCCGGTTGGTAAGCAATACCCAAATAAGGAGAAAAGCAAAAGACCAAACAATACGGTGAGCCAGTATATTTACGGCAGGTACCCCGGTAATAGCTTTCCAGAAAACCGGAAAGAGCCCCCAGGCAACGTAACATGCCAGAGCATAAAGAATACCCTGATTGTAACTTAAATTTTTGTGTGTAGATGACATCGTTAATCCAGATCCTGGTTCAATTTTATCCATGCAACTAATTCGCTTTCTTTCCCTTCGCAACCATACTGAAATATGGCAATCATATTTTCATCGGCCGCTATTCCATAGCATCTGTCACTGTGCGGAATTTCAACCTGCGTTGCCAGATATTTTTTATTATCATCTAAAATCTTACCTCGTTTTCCATTGGGTAAAAGACTCTCCAAATTGATATAGTCTCCATTCAATTCTTCCAGATGTTCAATATTCACAAGTTCAGGAATTCCAAGCGTTTTAATTCTTGATATTACTTTTTCCTTCATTCTGATTTCTTATAGAGTTAATATTAAAGGCAGGACAAAGGTAAGACATTTTTTCCCCCTTGAAGAATGTTCACTGCTATATCATATCTTCAACTTTCTCTTTCGGCTTCTATTCATTTTCAGGTAGTTTTTATTTCATTCAGTTTCCAAATACTTCTTTGTAAACATCTGCAGCTACCTGCAATACATTACCTTCTGGTTTGTTATTGTATTCTTTCTGTTGATGTGTCCACGCTTCTTCTATTGCATAAAAATCTATCGGAGATACATTTTCTCCCAACATTTCTTTTGTCGTATTATCAAAAAACAATTTCCAGCGATAGTAGTACAAATCAGATAAAAGCCCGTTCCATTCACGACCGGAATAATCATGCAGTCCTCCTTTTTCGGCAGCCGATTTGTTACCCCATACAGTTATTAATGTACGGGCATTCCATTCATACAGGTCTCGGTTCTCCTTTGCCTGAGATAGTGATTTTGCCTGTTCCAACCAGTTGCCAATCTTGAAGTTCGATTGGGTTGCCAGTAATTTGTCCTGACATTGGATAATATACAGAAAACGATCTGTCAAAACTTTGAAGTTTTCAATATCCTTATTTTCATACGCCTTTCCAATTCTGCACGAAAGTTCATTCCCCTTATCAGAAAGGCTCTGACGCAAGACATCTACCAGATCGTATTTGAAATTCACATTATCATCAAACAGGTCTGCGACAGACAGAAGCTTTTCGGCAGCCTGCCTTGTAATATCCGCTTCATAGAAAAGCAACGCAGAACCCCATGTTGATGACCGTTTAGGATTGATACTCGGACGGGCACAAAATAAAGACTCTACCGTACCTTCTCCCGGATATTCTCTCGGACAATTGTAAGGATACTGAGCTAACAGGCTCCATGCTTCATCTACTTCCGCATTCGATTCTCCATACCGTGCTTTTGTGTATGAGGATAGCCATTCTTCTTTTGTGAATTTTTCACTCCGCCAGGGCAGTTCATATAACAGTTCAAACATAACTGGATTATTTTCTATCGCCTCCGGAGTGGTTCCAACTCCCGATAATGTCTTTCCGTTCTGGTGTCCACGAGCCTGGTAGAATCCATTTATTACATGATCCATTCGTCCATGAAGTCCTACACGCCCGCCAAAGTTTAGCAGCATACAGTATAGCCAGTTGTGCTTACCATAACCATCCGGACGGTACCAAGCAGAATTAAGATCACCCCACTGGGGCATTTTCTCACTATACAGGTCTAATACAAGCAAATCATGTTGTTTGAGGTTTTCTATCATCGCCGGACGAGGATTTGCCTGCCACGCCTGCGCTACCCATATGGCATCGGGGTTTGCATGTTTCATTGCAGCCATAATAGTTTGTCCTGCCGCATCAAGATCTATACCTTCTACACTTCCCCCTTCATGAAACGGATCTATTGCATAGTATTTTACTTTTCCATACAACTTTTCCAGTTCTTCGTAATACATATCGGCAAATTTGTTGAAATGCGGATCATCTGGTTTTATGAAGGCAGGACGGTTAAAAGTACACCACGTACCGGGATCAGAAATATTATAACCAAGCTTTTCGCCGATGTTACGAGGTACCATGCCCGCAAATCCGGGCATGACTGGTTCTATTCCTAACTCGTGCATCCGTGCAATAATCTTTTTCTGTAATATCTCTTGATTCCTATACCATTCATGGGGATTAGGGCCTCCCCATCTTTCGAGGTTATTCATCTGCCACCACGCCAAAAATGCCGGGCCTGCAATAAATTCATTTATTTCTTCTGTTGTATATCCGTTTCTTTTCAGCAGGTTGTACCATACGACTTCATTGCCAGTAATGCTCAGTACCAGATTAATTCCATGCAAAGCCATCCAGTCAAGCTCCTTTTCCCATCGGGGCCAATCCCAAAAAGCCATAGAATAAGAATAAGTACAATAATTGAGATAATAACGCAGATGTTGATCTGTTTCTTTTCTTATCATCCGTTCGGGAACGGGGAGCTGATCTGGAAAATCCTGTGTAAGATTATTCCATGAAATGTGTATTCCCGCCACATATTTCAGATACCAGTTGAGGCCGGCTGTAATGCTGCTTGTATTATTCCCCCGGACGATTATATTTCCGTTTTTACCTTCTATTTCGAAATAATCTTTTTCATTCTCTGATTTTATAATCTCTGTCTGAATGCCTTTCGCAGTATGATTAGAAATCCGGTTAACCAAATCGTCAGCTGTACTTTTCGTTGGTGAACATCCCAATAAGACAATAGTCGTTATTACTAAATAAATAATTTTATGCGTCATTTCGAGCTTTTTATCTATATAAATAAAATTAATTAATCTAATCAAAAAACAGCTCCCCTCATTATATACTAGATTTCCTAATTTCATATGGGAAGCTGTTTATTTATAATATCTACTTAAGGTCTTTTTATTATCCTTTAGAGCAGAAGAAAGGGGCGGTTGGATAGTCTGTCATAAAATTAAAGCTAGTCTCCGTAGCCTGGATTCTGATAATTGAATCCACCTTTATTACCTTCATTTATAGCAGAAGATGGAAGTGGGAAAAGATGTGAATTGGTACCCAGACTTGTTATATAATCTGTTTTTCCCATCCGGATACACTTTTCGGACATGATTTCCACATATTTATTATTGCGGATCAGATCTTGACGGCGGCAACCCTCGTACCAAAGTTCATGAGCGCGTTCCCATAACAACTTGTCAATAAAATCATCTGCACTACTGAAGTCTGACATTTTATAAGCCTCAAGTCCGGCACGGGTACGAACCTGATTAAGTAGGTCTACCGACTCTTGTACAACTGCACCTTGTTTATGCACAAGGGCTTCGGCCAATAAGGTGATGGCATCAGCATAACGATATACTATCCAATCAGTATAACATTCATCACCAACACGGTCAACCATATCATATTTTACAGGTAAAACACCATCTGTCGAACCATTGTCTGTAATAACTGTCAGACGTTGATCACCTGTTTCGAATGTTTCATAGAAATGGCGGACCATCTTATAACCACCCCACGAAATTACATGAGCGTACCATAAATGGCTTTGATATTCGCGTAAGCAGTTTACAGCCCAGATCGTTTCTTTGTTACCTTCGTTAGCTGATGCGAAAATATTCGCATAAGCTGAAGACGCATTACCTGCATCAGTTACAAGAGAGTAACCATATCCACCATCCATCAGCTCGCGGCCTTGTTCTATGGCTTTATCCCATTGTTGTGTTTGCATATAAAGCTTAAGCAATAGCATATGGCACAAACCTTCGGTAAAACGTCCGTAATTTGAGCTATTGTAATCGTAAGTCTTGTCTAAAATACCGATACCGGCTTTCAACTTAGTTTCTATATATGCAATGGTTTCTTCATTAGACTTACGGGGAAGAATAATTTCGTCCTGAGGATTTTTTAGTGTTTCCAGATCAGCAATAATGAGAGGTCCATAAAAATCCCACATAAGGAATGCCATAAAGCCCTGTCCACATTCCAACTCTGCAATGTAGCGTTTCTTGAGGGTTTCATCCATATCGGCATCTGTATTAATACTGTTGATACGGTCTATTGTCAATTCCATCTTACTTATCCAAGGCAAATAAGGTTCCCAGTTTCTTCTTGGGTTACGTTCTCCATCTACATTCTGAAAATTAGCAAACTCAAGCTGTCCCCAATTTCCTTCACCCCATGAGCAGAAACCAAAATCGGTAGCCATATCGCCCAAAAGATGGAATCCTGTGGCTACATTAAATGCTCCATCATAGCTATTATTACGAAATGCGGCATAAGCATTTCCTGTCACCAAATCAAAAGCATCCTGTCCGTTGGCAGGGTATCGGGAGGAGTCTACTTCACTATAATCTTCTGAATTAAGGCTACAACTTTGCCAGATGAATGTAATACATAGTAATGCTATTATATATAAATTTGTCTTTTTCATTTTTCTAAATTCTTTTTTGAATTAAAAACTAATATCCACTCCGAAGCTGAATGTACGTACATTCGGATAAGAATAACTCCATGCATTTTCAGTATTTGAATCTGACGGATTATAGTCTGTTTCCGGATCCAAACCGTTCCAGTTACTAATCACGAACGGATTGTTTATACTGACATTTACCCTTATGCTACGTGCTATATTTTTAAGTCCCGGTATGGTATAGCCTACAGTAATATTACGGCAACGCAGGTATGATACTTTTTTATAAAAATAATCTCCTGCAGAATAACTTGAAGTCAACAAACTTGGTGTCGATGAATTCTGATTATCCATTGTCCAGCTATCAAGAGCTTTTTGAGACATATTATAAAGACCGCCGCTTGGTGCAAAATAGCGATAAGGTAACCAGCTATCGTAGTAACTGGCGTCGCGCCAACGTCCTATTTCGCCATAGAGATACATGTTGAAATCGAAATTCTTGTAACGTACTGTATTATTGAATCCAAAAGAAAAATCCGGATCGGTCGTACCAATGTATACCTTATCACTATCTTCAAGCACACTCTGGTCTCCATCAGCGTTCATCTTTTTTAGCTTGATTTGTCCGGGCAATAATCCTTTTTGCCATGCCGGAGCTTCTTCCCCGGGTTGTAATAGGCCGTCTGATTTATATGTAAATATAGCCCGGATAGGATCTTTTTCTGATTGATAAGCTGCAGGTATCCAGTTTGGATCACGCTCTTTCCATGTATCTTTATACTTATAGAATGTTAAATCCGAAGTCCATACTAAATCCTGGCTTTTGATATTTACTGTATTGAGGGTAAATTCGACACCTTTACTCTGTGTGGATCCACTATTTGCAGTTATAGTGGTCAATTCATTATAAGATGGCAAGCGTTTGCTAGTGACTAGTAGATCCGAAATCTCACGGTTGTAATATTCTGCGGTGAAATTGATACGGCTGTTTAGGAAACCTAGGTCTAACCCTATATTAAATTCACTCGTAGTTTCCCATGTTATTCCCGAATTTCCTAAAGATGTAATTACCATTCCATTCGTCCCTGTACTTCCGAAAACATACTTGTTGTCTGATTTATAATAGCTTTGCGTGCGGTTGCCTACACTTGTATTACCAGTTTGGCCATATCCTCCACGTAATTTACCATTTGATAAAATGTGCTGAATATCTTTCATGAAATCTTCATCGATAAAGCGCCATCCTGCTGACACTGACGGAAAATAACCCCAACGATTATCTTTATTAAAATTAGAAGATGCATCTGCACGTAATGTAGCCGTAATTAAATATTTATTTGCATATGAATAATTGACACGTCCAAAAACCGAAACCAAAGAATTTTTAGTGGAATTTGATGCAACAGACTTTTCGCCCGAACCTGCATTCAAATTGTTGTAAAGGAAACTGTCAAGGGAAAAATCAGTATTGCCCGCACTAAACCACTCATTGTTAAATTCTTGCCATTCGTAACCCGCTAAAGCTGTAAAACTATGCTTACCTATTGTTTTCATATAGTTAGCTGTTAGATTGAATAAGTAGTCCATTCCATCAGTTTGGCTTTGGTAAGCACTACCATTCTGTGTTTTACCATATAAAGTAGTTGTAGGCAGATAGTTTTGTCGTTTTGCCGATTTACGGTCGAATCCAAGATTAGCCTTAAGGATGAGGCCTTTGATCGGTTCTACTGAAATAAATCCTGTACCCAGTACCCTGTCTTTGGTTGTCTTATCCTCTATTTCCAACAGAGAAACCGGGTTAGGTCGTTGTTTGTAAACGTTAGATTCAGAATAATTCCCATTTTCATCATATACAGGAATGTTTGGTTCAAAGAATGTTGCAGCAGCTATGATACCCGAATATTCATTTCCTCCTGTACCTAATGGCACATTGCCATACTTATTTCGGCTAATGTTGAATGATAATCCGGCTTTTACATATTTCGATATTTCATAGTCACTATTCAGATTAGCTGTTATCCTTTGCATATCGCTATTTTTGAGGACACCTTCCTGATCAAAATAATTTAAAGAAGCCAGATATTTTGATTTTTCAGTTCCACCTGTAATAGAAATATTGTGCGATGTCTGAAAACCGGTACGTGTAATCTCATCCATCCAGTCTGTCGTTTTCGCATTTGCGATTTCTTCGTCCGTATATTTAGGAGTATAAGCTGCTGTTGAACTTGGAGTAACATAATCGGCATAAATGCCTGTTCCGGTACTACGTCTCCAGGTCTCCAGTTCATACATATTACTAAGATTCATATATCCTTGCGCATCAAGCATCTTGTATTTTGAACTCATAGATTGTACTGCAACATTTCCTGAATAAGTAACATTTGGAGTACCTGCTTTACCCCGTTTTGTGGTAATGATGATTACACCATGACCTGCACGGGAACCGTAAATAGCTGTTGCCGAAGCATCTTTGAGAACTTCTATACTTTCTATATCATTCGGGTTCATCATTTCCAATACATTATCCTGGCTTCCTGCATCGTAACGGTTACCACTGCTTGGAGATGATGATGATGAAATTGGAAAACCGTCAACAATAATCAACGGCTGATTACTGGCATTGATAGAAGTTTCCCCACGAATGCGGAATGAAGCTCCTGCTCCGGGTTGTGCCGTTGTTTGAGTTACTCTAAGGCCTGCCGCCTTCCCGGCTAGGGCGTGACTAGCAGATGAGAATGTTCCCACGGGGGAATCACTCATCTTGATAGACGATACAGCACCTGTAAGATCGCGTTTCCTTTGTACGCCATATCCAACAACAACAACTTCATCCAGAGCCTGAGTATCTTCCTGAAGAATCAGATCAGCCTGTTGTTTATCTCCTATGGGCGTATCTGCGGTTGTAAATCCAACATACGAAACCTGCAAGACAGAATTTGGACTGGCTTCTATTGTATATTTACCATCCATATCTGTAATAGTGGCAGTATTTGTCCCTTTTATCTTTACAGTGGCTCCGATTATCGGTTCTCCGGTTATATCAGTTATGGTACCGCTAATTCTCCTTTTAGCCTGACCGTCTGCCTTAGAGATAATAATTTGTTTTCCCTGTATAGTAAAGGTTGTTCCTGTGTTTTTCAGTATTTCGGTAAGGGCCTCAGATAAAGTCTTATTGCTGATATTTACAGAGACGACTTTATTAATGTCTATTATAGCCGAATTATAGGCTATTGTCATACCTGTTTGTGACTCAATATCCTCAAACAAGGTAGAAATTTTCGCTTGTTTGCTGGTGATCGTAATATTTTGGTTCTGTGAGTATACCTGTGCCGGAATGCACATAAGTAAAAGTATTACTAATGTCAATTTAATTAAGGCATCGCTCTTTGTTCGTGAAAAAGAGTTTAATATTAGCATAGATTTTATTTTTTAAGGTTATTAATTTGTTTATTCTGAACAAATTCGAAATTTAATATCTATCTCAGTATTTTTTCGAATAGATTTTGTGGCATTTTTCTACTTCATAGGCTTCTATTTTAATAGGTTAATAAATGAATAATTTATCTTTTTCCAACTCATACCTTAGCCCCGGAATAATTTTTGCAAGCACATGCAAAGATTCCTTCAGTGTTTCGCCGTGTATGAATTTGACTGTTAATTTCGCATCCTCATATTTATCAGAATTCAGATAAACAGAGACTCCGTATTTACGTTCGAATGCGCGTAATACTGTATGGATATTTGCATCTGTGAACAATAACAGGCCGTCGCGCCAGGCTGCAATATATTTACCTGAGACTCTCGAGTTGATTAACTGACCGGAATTCTTGTTGTAGATAGTTTTATCATTTGGGGACAGGTCTAAACTCCTCAATTCTTTATTTTTGAAGTTCAGTTTAACTTTACCTTCCTCTAGTGTCGTTGTTATATCAGGATCATTTGAATATGCAGAAATATTGAACTTTGTACCTAATACTTCTACATCTACCCCATCAGTTTTTACAACAAAAGGTAAATCGGGATTATGAACTACGTTAAAGTAAGCTTCACCATTAAGGTATACAGAGCGTTGTTTTCCTTTTTGTACTTCCGGATAGATAATAATACTTCCTGAATTGATTATAACTTCAGAACCATCAGGAAGCAAGACTTTTTTCAGTTCTCCTTCAGATACAAAGCATTCCGTGAATTTTACAGAATCATCAGTATCAGATATATGAATATAAGTGTATAGCCCGGATAATATAAGAAATAATAAGACTGCGGCAATTTTCATAAAGCGGATAAAGATTGAACGCTTTCGCTGTATCTTATTATCCATTAAGCCAAGTTTGCATTCAACTTCCTGAAGCGAATTAAGTGTAGATTGGGTGACTTCTGAATTTATTGAATTCCATATTAAACCTAATGCTTCATCTTTCTGCTCACTATGGGACGGTTCGGCAAGCCATTGCCAAAACTGGCGTTGAATATCTTTAGGATAATCATATTTAATGAAGAGATTTAAAATACGTTTAATCATAGCCATGAATAGTCCATTTATACTCATGACAAACGAAATTAGTTTTGCACCTAATCGATCTCGAAAAATATTAAATGAAGAATAACAGCATAAAAGAAATAGATTTGCGTATCTCCTTGAGAGCCATATTTAAATGGTTCTCTACTGTCTTTTTTGATATGTGTAGTTTTTCTGCAATTTCATCATTCTTTAAGCCTTCAACGCGGCTCATATTATAGATTCGCCTCCTTTGATCGGGCATTTTAGTCACCGTAAGATCAATAAGTAAACGGATTTCTTTAGCAAAAATTTCTTCTTCTAAAGAGAAATCTTCAGACTTGGCTGTCTCATATTTTATATATTCATTATGGTATAAATCCCGTTTTATCTGATTGATAACTGCATTCTTAGCCATTCGGTATATATAAGCATCAAATGAGCGGATTGCTGTCAATGTCTCCTTGGACTCCCATATATTTATAAAAATCTCCTGACTAAGGTCTTCTGCAATAACCGTATTTTTTAATAAATGCGCTATAAACCCCTTAACTTTTGGAAAATAATTAAGAAATACAGTCCTAAAAGCATTCCTATCCCCTAAGGATAACGCTTTTAGTAACATTATTTTCTCGTTTGCTTTTTCCATAGTCAGTTTTTATATTGAATTGAAAAACTAATAAAATTAAGAAAAAATAAAGATATTTCAACTTTATTGTATTATTTAATTCTTTCTGCCTCCTCCGCATTATAATTAGATGAAAATTTAGATACAAGTAACGAACCTAATAACTCTTATCATCAAAGGATGTTCATCATTAGCTAATCTTTGATATATAATATACAATATTTACCACTGCATTCATCAGTTTTAGTTTAATAATTATTTTTTGTTCTGAAAACTCAGCCGTGATTAATAGTCTCATGAACTTTGTATATTAAATACGTTTGTCCATTAAGTTTATTATCTATCAATGATTTTAGTTTATCTACTTATTTTGAAGCCCTGAATCAAAATTACTTTAATGTTAGGCCATTCTTTTGGGGTTGATTTCTTCTCAAATAAAAAAGCCTTCCAAATAAATTTTTTAGAAGGCTTTTCTTTCTTTTATACCAGATTTGACTCTGGCTTTCTGTGACCCCGGAGGGGCTCGAACCCTCGACCCAATGATTAAGAGTCATTTGCTCTACCAACTGAGCTACGGAGTCGTTTGGTGAATGCAAAAGTATAATAATTATTCCTTTTTTAAAAATTAAACTTCAAAAATATCTTTTGGTGATATTAATTTATCTACATTTATTAACTATGACATTTAGTTATAACTAAATTTTTTAGTTATATTTGTCGTGAATAAAATACTAAATATGAAAAATTTAACTAAAAAAGAAGAAGAAATAATGTCTTTTTTCTGGACGCAAGGACCAATGCAGGTGAAAGATATACAGGATTTATATAAAAATCCCAAACCACATGTAAATACGATATCCACACTAATACGCATACTCGAGGACAAAGGATTTGTCGGGCACGAGCCTGTTGGAAAAGCTTATAAATACTATGCTTTAGTGAGTAAAGATAATTTTAAAAAAGACACTCTGAAAAAGGTCATTAACAAGTATTTTAATAACTCTTATTTGGGGGTAGTTTCTACCCTTGTTGAAGAGGAAAAAATCTCCTTGGAGGACTTAAAACAATTAGTTGAGAAAGTAGAGGGTGCACATAGAAATAAAAAGTGATGGTAGATCTATTAATATACAATATCAAGATTTCTATTTTATTGCTATTCTTTTATATAATATATAAACTGATATGTAGCCAGAGTGTATTTTTCAGAATCAACCGGCTCTGTATTCTTTTGTTTTACCTCAGTAGCCTCTTCATTTTTCTTATAAGAATAGAAGCTGATACATTCGAAGCACAACATGTTATTGCCAAATATGAGGTATTGTTAACTACAGAGGTAATATCTGTATCTCAACATCAGACACCTGTAATTGAAACCGCAGGCGATACTCCAATAAACTGGATGAATGTCATCGGTGTCGTTTACCTAACAGGAGTATTCTTTGTGTTGCTGCGTATTATCTATTCTATCCTATACATATTATCTATTACAAAAGGCTGCGAAAAGAAAAAAATGGATAAAGCGACCCTTATTCTGGTAGATAAAATTGTCCCCTCATTTAGCTGGATGAAATATATAATAATCTCCCGGAAAGACTATGATGAAAATAAGGATATAATTCTGACGCACGAATTATCTCACATCCGGAATAAGCATTCCCTGGACTTGTTAATTTCGGAATTTTTTCTGCTATTTCAGTGGTATAATCCTATTGCATGGCTTTTTCGGAGAGAACTTCGGGATGTTCATGAATTTGAAGCTGATGATAGTGTCCTAAAATCAGGCATCGATGCTAAAACATATCAATTTTTATTAATTAAAAAAGCTGCTGGTTCACAATATCTCACCTTTATGACCAACAGCTTTAATCACAGTAAACTCGAAAAAAGAATCACTATGATGTTAAAAAACAACAACAATCCGTATGCGAGACTGAAGTATCTACTTCTGATTCCTGCATTTGCAATTGCCGTATCCCTTTTTGCCCGTCCCGAACTTACAAGTAGAATAGGCGGACTTCCAGAGGTTGAAAGTACAGAAAAAAATGTTTATTTGCAAAACAAACTTGCCGATCCTTCCGACACAATCGATCTGAAAGAGTATCGGGTGGAAGCTTTCCGGAATGGGGAAAGAATAGATTTTAACCAGTGGAAAAACTTTGAAAGAATAGATGGGTATATCCTTGTAACAACAGATTCGGCGCGTTATTACCGGAATGGAGTGCAGATAGCCCATACCGTCGGAGGAACTCTTAATGTCTCCGAAAAAAACAAAAAGCTAAGTGGCGAAACGATACAACAGAAATTGATTGCAGCATACGCAATGAAGTTTGTAAGACAAAGTGATATGCTAAAAGCTGCAGGAGGTAAAGATAACTTCCTAAACTCAATCGATCTGAAAAAGTACAGAGTAGAGTCCTACTTGAATGGGAAGAGGATAAACTTTGATGAATGGAAAAATTTTAGAGAAAAAGATGGTTATATTGTTATCGATATCGATTCGGCAATCTACTATAACGGCAATAAAAGGATCGGACAACAGAAAGCTACACCTGGTCCGTTTCAGCAGAATATTTCCAAAAGCACCAAAAATCTGAATGGAGAAACAATACAGCGTATATTGATAGCCTCGCAGCTGTTCCAACGGGGAGAATAGACACAAACAATATAGAAAAATGTAGAATGAGCCATATCTTACTTTCGGGATATAGCTCATTCTCATTTTATTTCACTATTTTTGTAATTGAAAAGATATTCTTTTCCGTGTAGCTTAGGATTAACCACGTAAAAAACAAAGAATTATAATGTATAATAAAGAATCAGCCCTAGTCTTGTTCTCCGGAGGACAAGATTCTACTACGTGCCTGTATTGGGCACTTAAAAACTTTTCATCAGTTCGCACTCTATGCTTTACTTACGGACAACGCCATTCTAAAGAGGTAGAAGTGGCGAAGATAATTGCTGAGGAAGCGGGTGTTCCGTTCCAACTGTTGGATGCATCTATTATCAGCCAATTATCAGTGAACTCGTTAACGAGCGATATAGTAATGGATCAGGAGAAACCAGCCGATTCGTATCCGAATACATTTGTTCCCGGCCGTAATCTATTGTTCCTGACCTTTGCTGCTGTTATTGCTCGTTCGCATGGTATCCGCCATATTGTAACAGGTGTATCGGAGGCCGATTATAGTGGCTATCCTGATTGCAGAGATACATTCATTCTGTCTGCTAATGCTTCTATCAATTTGGCGATGGACGAACACTTTCAAATTCATACTCCACTTATGTGGCGCGACAAAACTGCGGTGTGGGAACTGGCGGATGAGTTAGGCGTTTTTGATATAGTTCGCAATCAAACCCTGACCTGCTACAATGGTATAATCGCAGATGGCTGCGGACATTGCCCTGCGTGTAAGTTGCGTAAACAAGGATTGGAAAATTATTTAAAAAAGAGAGATTATGAGTAGCATTGAAGGTCTTAGTCATTTAGGTTCGAAAACGGAATATAAGGATAATTATGCCCCGGAAGTATTAGAAGCTTTCGAAAATAAGCATCAGGATAACGATTATTGGGTAACATTCAACTGCCCCGAATTTACAAGCTTGTGCCCGATTACGGGACAGCCCGATTTTGCGACAATCCATATTAACTATATCCCTGATGTAAAGATGGTAGAGAGTAAAAGCCTGAAACTATATCTTTTCAGTTTTAGAAATCACGGAGCTTTCCACGAGGATTGTGTGAATATAATAATGAAAGATTTGGTAAGCCTGATGGATCCCAGGTATATTGAGGTTATAGGAGTATTTACGCCACGGGGAGGGATCAGTATTTATCCATATTGTAACTATGGGCGTTCGGGTACCATGTATGAGATGATGGCAAAAGAGCGTCTTCTCAAATATTATCCTCAGTATATTATGAATAACAAATAGAAGTATGCAGAGGGATGTAAGTCATTATATCCCTCTCTTTTTATCCTATCTTAGGCCGCTTCTTCTTTATTCGTTTATATACCACAGCAAACCATGTCGGCAGGATTATACCTTTGCAGACTGTAGATATGGCGATAGCCCACCAGACTCCGGTAATCCCCATCTGGGAAGCCAGATAATATGCCAGCGGTATTCGTAATGCGTTAAACGTAATACTGATAACAGCCGGTTCTATTGTCCGGCCAATGCCATTAAACATACCCTGGGTTGTGAGTTCAAACATCATGAATATCTGCACCAGTCCCATCACAAAGAGATATTCTGCACCTGCTTTCATAGCGTTCTCTTCGGGTACGATAATACCAAATATCTGTGCTCCGAAAAGTATGAAGCAGATACTGACTGCGACACCTAATGTGAGCATCACCCTGATGGTATAGATATATGCTTTTTTCCCTCTTTCGATTTTGTTGGCAGCATAATTCTGTGCCACAAAAGCACTTAATGCAGTAGAGAATCCCTGGGAGGTATTCCATGTAACGGCTTCTATCTGTCCACCTGTTGTTTGTGCCATCATTCCCAGATGTCCGCCGTGGATAGACGCTACACGGGCAAGGTTCATATTAATGATGGCATATAATGAGTTCATTATTGAAACAGGTGTTCCCAGGAAAAATATTCGTTTCAGATAGATAAGTTTAGGCTTAATGAAGAAGGAGAAATTGCCCAATATGCGGCTTCCGTACTTTATCTGATAGAAGAACAGAAGAAATACAAAAAGTTGGGCGCACACCGTTCCTATGGCAGCTCCATGCAAGCCCAGCCCCATGACAAACATGAGTATAGGATCGAGTATCATATTTAAAACCAGTCCCGCCGCATTGTTCCGGAATGGTACGATACTCCTTCCCGCGCCATTATATATTCCTGTAAAATTATAGGACAGGAACTGGAAAGGCAGGCTGATAGTGAGTATTCTCAGATATAATACGGCATCGGCCGTAATGTCGGCTTCCAGCTTAAAGAATGAGAGGATAGGGTAGGCAAATATAAAAAGAATGGCTACCCATAAGATGGCTAAGAAAATAGATACCGTTGTAGAATGAGAAGCGTAAATAGCAGCCCGTTTCATTTTCTTTGCTCCAATAGATTGACCTACGGCTACCTCTGAACCAATCATAGCCAGATAAGCGACAGATGCAGTCAGCCAGAGCAGCATGCCGATCGCCCCGATAGCCGCTTCCGATTTTGTCGCTATCTCGGGGTGTGATACTGTCCCCAGTCTTCCTACCCACGACATGGCCATCAGGGTATATGCCATTTGCAGGAAACTGGTTCCCATAAGCGGTAATGCCAGGCGAAGCAGGGTGGGGAAGATCTTTCCTTCCGTAAGATTGTGAATACCTGTTTTCATTAGTTTAATTTCAAAATTCCAAGTTTCAAGATTTCAAAATTTTAATTATAAATATTTATCTTTTTAATACATCCAATCTTGAAATCTTGAAATGTTAGATCTTGAAATCTCATAATTATATGTCTTTTAATAGTTTCGGGTTTGAGGTAGAAATGTCTTTGGTTTCCAGTATCGTTTCCCATTCCTTCTTAAATTCTGATTCTATATCGATGGCAAAGTCTTCCGATCCATATGTATTCATTTTCTGGAATAAATAGCCTACTGTTATCTGGTTTATATCGATTGCCGGGATGTAAGCCGGGATCAGATCGTCATCAGTAGGGGTTTCCACTATCAGGCCTATTTGTTGCAGATAAAACAGTGTGTCGCCTGTCAGTCTTGTCGGTATCTTGTACTGCTCCGACAATTCGTCGGCAGTATATGGGTTTTCCCCTTTTTCGAACCGTCTTATGATAAGAGTCATAACTAATAAAATGACGAAATCCCTGTAACGCCGGCTTATATTGGCTGTTTCGTGATCAAAACTGAATTTGTTTACATTCTGATATGCGAATGATAATTGTACGCCGAAGAGAACCAGAAACCATGTAAGCTGCAACCATAGTAATAATAATGGTAAGGCTGCAAAACTACCATATATGGCATTATATTTCGATATCCATATCTGTCCGTTAATATAGAGCATCTGGAATATCTGGAAACATACTCCGGTAAAGACTCCGCCCAGTAAGGCACTTGTAAACTTTACTTTCGTATTGGGAAGATAGATATAGAGAATGGTAAACAACAATGTCGTGATGAGGAAAGGTATTATTTTCATAAAAGGGCTTATGACTAAACCCAGAAAATATTGCTGGTCGGCTGTCGTATTCAGTAAGACTGTAACTCCGGCATTGCAGATGAGAAATACGGGCGCAATGATGATCAGGGCGAGATAATCGGTAAACATACGGAAATAGGTACGTCCCTTTTTCACCTGCCATATCTTGTTGAAGTTGTCTTCTATGTTTGAAAGCAGATTTATTACGGTATAAAGTAAAAGGATGACACCTATACCCAGGAATACTCCGCCTTTTGCATATTCTATCGAACTGTCGATGAATGCCATTGCTTTCTTCAGCACCTCCTCCTGCCCTGCAAAATAGCTGAAAAGTTGTGATTTTACAATATTCTGGAATCCAAATCCTCTGGCTATGGCGAATAGTACGGCCAGCAGGGGTACTATTGACAACAACGTGCTGTACGTTAGTGCCGAAGCGCGGGTGAATAGCTGCGATCCATCTACATTGCGGATGGTCAGTATAAAGGCTTTGACTATATTATAAAAGCTCATCTTCCTCGATGACCTGTCTCTTTTGTTGAGTCTCCAGATGTCGTAGGAAAGAAACCGTATGGTTCTTGTTATAAAGTTCTTAATTTTATCGATCATGGCCTGATAAATTATGGACAAAGATAATCTCTTCTTTCTATAGGAAACGTATCAATTTTATATATTGTTTAAAAAACCTGACAAACCTGACACTTCGCTACGCTCCGTTCAATGTGCTGATTAGTAAATATGCCAATGTGCCAATGATGGTAATCAACAAAGAACTCCAGTTACTCTTTTTACTCTGTATTTTAAAAAAGTTACAAAAGTTACACTTTTGCAGCATTTTCAACTAAAACCTGACACTTCATTCAGTCAACAGTGAACAGTGAACAGTTAACAATTTCATTCTTTGCGTCTCTGCGTCTTTGCGAGAAACTTGTTTTGTTAAAACCTGACACATCTGACACATTTTATACCCTCCATTCATAACTTATAACTCATGCGAATCAGTAGTTCGCTTTAATCGTTCGTTTTTACTAACGCGCCCTTCGGGTTTGTTTTTCATTTTGGCATTGCCCAAAACGAAACAAAAGGCTAGTGCCTGGTTCCCCGCCGACCTGTCATCGGCTTGCCGGCTAAACCAAATAAACTCGCCTGCGGCTCAGACAGTATTTGGTTTCACGCCGTCTTCACCGGACAGGTGCCCGTCGTAGGAACCTATGCACGGAGGGTGAGCCACCAAAGCATTTTTGCATCCTTTTTTTGCTTAGGAAAAAAGGATGGTAAGCAATCTTCGATTGTGCGCAGTAAAAAAACGAACGATTTCTTATTACAATCATAATAATTTGACTACTGATTGGCATAACTCATAACTTATAATTCCTTTATTTACATAGATAAAGTAATTGAAAGAATATGCAGGAAAGGATAATAAAAAACAGTAAGCCTGTAAGCCGGGTTCTGTACCCTGATGTGCAGGGTGTTTGCCATTTATCTACGCCGATTGTCGCCAACCGGCTCTATCGACCTACCCCCCGGCATCGGACGAGCAGTCCTACGTGCGCCGGTATACATGGTCTTTCAACTCGCAAGAGGCACGGCTCCGCATATTGCTATACAGACCGGTGAGCTCTTACCTCACCTTCTCACCCTTACCCTTTCGGGCGGTTATTTTCTTCTGCCTTACTTTGCCCTCACGGACAGCTTCCCGTTAGGAAATGCGATGCTCTGTGTTGCCCGGACTTTCCTCTTCCTGCCCGAAGGCAGCCAGCGGCAAACCGGCCTACTGTATCAGGTAGCAAAGATACGCTTTTTAATCAGGAGTTAGGATTTTTCATCACAATATTGCACAGGTCGTCATAGAAGTCATAATATTCGCTCTTTTCCAGTTTCCGGTTCAGGCTTAGCACGACTAATTCATGAGGTATAAGCGATTCTTTGTACGCAGGATGAAAATGTATGTATGGATTAGCTTCATAATCCAGCTTTTCATAGAACTTTAGTCTCTTCTCAGAGATTCCATCAAGCGGTGGGTCTATTTCCAGAATAATGGTTTTTGATATAAATCCGGCAAATTCTTCCAGTAATTTACTCCCTTTATTTTGTCCTCGGAGTGCAGGATTTACAGCCAGATGCTCAATGTAAACATAGTTTTTGAAATTCCAATAGGCAATAAAAGATATAAGTTTATCCTCGTTGGTTTCAATGATGAGGCAATACTGTTTGTCTTTGAAGGCCTCCTCTTGTTGAGATTTGTTTCTTTGCTCATGAAGAGGAAAAGAAACGGTATAAATCTCGCGAAAAGACTTATACCATTGATCTTTGCTATCTTTTATTCTGTAAAATGTTTTTCCGGTCATAGTTCTTCTTTGTACATTTTATTGAACGAAGGGCGTATAAATAATCGCAAAGATACATCATAATTAAGATAGCTCCATACCCAGTCTATAAATACCGATACCTTGTTGCGCATTCCTACTATCGATAAAATGTGTACCCATAGCCACAGCCACCAGGCAAACCATCCGCCGAAACGGAACTTTCCCAGGTCAGCGACTGCCGCGTTTCGCCCGATTGTTGCCAGTGATCCTCTGTCGGAATATGCAAACTTCTCCCATTCTTCACCCTTGATGCTGTTATTGAGGTTTTTTGCCAGTCTTTTTGCCATTTGCAGGGCAACCTGTGCCACTTGCGGATGTCCTTTCGGACTTTTGTCGGAAAGAAGCAGGGCGGTATCTCCGACAGCAAAGACATTGTCATATCCCTCTACCTGATTGAATTCGTTTACGAGTAGCCGCCCTCTGTTGTAAGAGGTTTCGGCCAGCCCTTTCAGACTGTTAGGTTTCACGCCTGCCACCCAGAATATGTTGCGGGAGCGGAGTATTTTCCCGTTTTTCAATTTTACAAGAGGTTTTTCTATAGAATCCACTGCTATATCCTGATGAATAATAACACCTCTCTTTTTCAATGTTTCAGTCGCTTTCTCAGAAGCCTGCTCCGACATGGCAAACAGCAAGCGCGGAGACGCATCTACAAGATGTATTTCCATCTTTGAAAAATCTGTTTCCGGGTAATCCTTAGGGAATATCGATTTTTTCATATCGGCCAGGGCTCCGGCCAGTTCTACTCCTGTAGCTCCGCCGCCGACGATTACAAAAGAGAGTATTTCCTTTAGTTCCTCTTCATTCTTTGCGTTCAGCGCTTCTTCGAGGCTGAGTAGTATCCTGTTTCTCACCAGAAGCGATTCTGATAAAGATTTCAATGCAAATGTATCTTCTCTTATTTTGTCGTTACCGAAATAGTTGGTGTCGCAACCTGTGGCAATGGTGAGATAGTCGTAGCTGATATTGCCTATACTTGTGTGCAATATTTTGTTTTCGGGATCGACCGAAAGCGCCTCACACATGCGGAAGTGGAAATCACTCGATTTCTGAAATCCTTTACGATGGGGGTAGGAGATAGAGCTCGGCTCCAGTCCTCCGGTTGCCACCTGATAGAACAAGGGCTGGAATTGGTAATAATTATTCTTATCAACCAGTACAATCTGGTAGTTCTTTTTATCTATCTTTTTCGCGAGTTCGAGCCCGGCGAAACCTCCGCCTATAATTACCAGGCGCTTTTTTGTTCCCGATTCGGGTATGTTTGCCATATAATTCATGTCTATGGTCGTTTATGGGTTATTAAAATAAAAAACCACCTCCACACTTTGAGGGTTGCTCATTATGTGTTAGTGGTAATAGAATTAAGATATTTAAAATATCTCTATATCTTATTTATCAATGTTTGCTTTGGCTGCTTTTCTTGATTCCCATTTGGCTTTTAGTACTTCATATACGCCGGGCAGAATGGATACTATAACAATGATAATAACAACTTTGTCTAGATTTTTTTCTACCCATGCGTTACTTCCTATTATAGCTCCTAACGCACAGAAAATTACAACCCAAGCTATACCTCCTATAACGTTGTAGGAGAAGAAATGTTTATAGCTCATTTTACCCATGCCGGCTACGAATGGCGCAAAAGTGCGTACTATAGGGACAAAACGCGCAAGGATAATTGTTTTGCCACCGTGTTTTGCATAAAACTGGTTTGTCTTTTCCAGATACTCTTGTTTAAATATCTTAGACTTCGGATTACTGAAAAGTTTTTGTCCGAAGAATCGCCCTATCGTATAATTTGTGGCATCACCAATAATAGCGGCTGCAATGAGTATGGCCACAAGGAAATAAATGTGCAGGGGATTATCAGGGCGAACGGCTATTGCTCCGGCCAGGAATAACAATGAATCTCCCGGAAGGAAAGGGGTTACGACCAGTCCTGTTTCACAGAAAATAATTAAAAATAAAATGGCGTAGACCCAAATACCATATTCAGTGACCAGCCAGTCGAGAGTACCTCCGGTATCTCTCAGAAGATTGAGGAAAAAATTCCAGACTTCGTGTAAAAAATCCATCTTTCAGTTGTGTTATTTTTTATATGTTTATTTATATAAGAAATGATGAGACTCGCTTCTCATCATTCCTTTGTATGTTTATTCGACTAATAATCCGGCGGCAACAGCATCACGCTTCTCTTTGCCGGCTACTTGTTCTACAAGGCTCAGGGCGAAATCGATAGTGAGGCCGGGGCCACGTCCGGTAGTGATATTGCCGTCTATTACAACGGCTTTATCTGTTTGAAGGTTTGCTCCTTCAAGATATTTTTCGAATCCGGGATAACATGTAGCGTTTTTGCCTTTTAGCAATCCTAGTCCGCCAAGTACCATCGGTGAGGCACAGATCGCCGCAACTTTCTCTCCTTTGTTAGCAAAGGCAAGTACTTCTTTTTTCATGTTCTCATGCTCGTTGAACTTAGGTGTTCCTCCGGGAAGTACCAGCATTCCGGCTGTGGAAAAATCTACCTGATCGAACATTAAGTCGGCAGTAACGATCACTTTACGGCTGCTCATTACTTGTTTACTATCGGTGAGAGATACAGATTTTACATCCAGTTCGGCACGTCGAAGAACATCTATTGTTCCCAACGCTTCAATTTCTTCGAATCCTGTAGTAAGAAATACAAATATTGTTTTCATATCTGTGACCTTAATTTAGATTAAACTTATATGTGATTTTCCCTTTCTGGTTTGTAACGGATGATACCTCGTTGAAACGGGTTCTTTTAGCAGCCCTTATAGCTTCGTTACGTAGGTTAGTGTTTGGCGTGTTTGTCCCTTTGCCAATAGTGGCTTCCACCACTTCGCCTTTAGCGTTTACCAGTATATCGACTACTACAGTACCATAATCATCCACCGAATAATTTGGTTTTACCAGTCCTCCGCTTCCGAGGCTGCGTCCTCCCAGGTCGAACGAACCCCAACCACCTATTCCTGAAGTTTTCCCATGGCTGGCATTCCCAGTTGTTACACCTTGTGTACCTGTGCCTTCGGTTTCTCCACGGCTACCGCTGCCTGTGCCATTGCCAAACAGACCGGCCATCTGATTATTTATCTGTCCTTTCTTTTCAGCTTCCAGTTTTGCTATGCGGTCGGCTTCTGCTTTTTGTCTTTTTTCGGCAGCTTCCTGTTCTTTTTTTTCTTCGGCTTTGCGTTTGGCTTCTTTTATAGCGACAGTTTCTTCTAAGTCCTGAGTGACAGGCGCGGTATTAGTATTGCTTACAGAAGGTTGTACTTCTTTAACTGTATTCTCCATCATAGGAAGAGGATCTTCAGAGACGTTAGGAGATGTGTTTTCTTGTGTCCCGACAGTTTCACCGCTTCCCCGTCCGAATGGCTCATCGTGGCCGAATGCATCGGCCACATTACCGAACATCACGGGAACACCACCCAGATCTTCCGCCTGTCGGGTGATGGGAGTAAGATCCATCGTATATAACAACAGGGCTAAAACAACCAAGAGGTGGAACCCGATGGTTGCCCCTATACTAATCATTCTGTCCTTTTGTTCTTCCATAATTCTAAAATTGTTAGAGTTCGGGTGTTTCTGTCAAACAGCTTTTGTATGCTTTAATGGTTTTCTCCAGACCGAAATACAAAGCATCGCTTATCAGCGCATGGCCGATAGATACCTCATCGAGCCAGGGTATATTCTTATAAAGATAATGCAGATTTTCCAGGCTCAGATCGTGCCCGGCATTAAGCCCAAGCCCTAGTTTTTTAGCTAGCTTAGCTGCTTCAATAAATGGAGCTATGGCTCCTTCTTTATTCCTGGTATAGTCGCTGGCATAGGGTTCGGTGTACAGTTCTATACGGTCTGTTCCTGTTTTTGCAGCAGCTTCTATTATTTTAAGGTCTGTGCCAACAAAGATAGATGTGCGTACCCCTACTTCATGGAACTCATCTACCAGATCGGACAGGAATTGCTGATTCTTGATCGTATCCCATCCTGCATTAGATGTTATCGCATCCGGAGCATCGGGCACGAGTGTTACTTGTGTAGGTCTGATAGTCATAATCAGATCAATGAATTTTTGCGTAGGGTAGCCTTCTATATTAAATTCTGTCCTTACTTTGGCTTTCAGATCATTCACGTCCTTAAACCGGATATGCCGTTCGTCGGGACGGGGATGCACGGTTATACCATCTGCTCCAAATTTTTCACAGTCGAGGGCTACTTTTACCACATCAGGGACATTGCCACCACGGGCATTCCTTATAGTGGCAACTTTGTTGATATTTACACTAAGTTTTGTCATGAAAAACAATTAATAAAGTATCAATTCTATTTATAATGTTTAAAACAGTCTGTTTGTATAAACTTTTTTAGCAACTTTGCAGAACGATACTAAGCTACAAATGTAATACGAATTGGTGAAATAGCGAATACCAGTTCCGATTTATTAACAGCTTATGGTGTTATTTGTTTTGCCGATAGGTATTTAACCGAAAAATAAAAGAAATGAAGATCGCCGTTTTTGGGAGCAAACATCAGAAAAAGGAACAAGTAGAGAAACTATTCGCCATACTTCGGAAAAATAATACTGAGATTTATCTCCAGGAAAAGTTTTATATCTATCTGAAAGATGCACTTAAACTACAATATGATATCGCCGGAGTTATAAAAACTGATGACTTTGAAGCAGATCTGGTTGTAAGTATCGGAGGGGATGGAACTTTTTTGCGCACGGCGTCTATTATCGGGAAAAAGGATATTCCGATACTGGGAATAAATGCCGGCCGGTTGGGCTTTCTTGCGGATGTGGGAGAAAAGGATTTTGAAGCCACATTCACTGATGTTTTTTCGGGTAACTATCGTATTGAGCATCGCAGCCAGTTGCATCTGACGACCGAGCATAAGGACTATCATGGTTTTAATTATGCCCTGAATGAAATTGCTATAATGAAACAGGATACGGCTTCTATGATCACTGTACATGCCTATATTGATGATGAATATCTGACTTCCTATGAGGCAGACGGACTTATTATAGCTACCCCTACCGGTTCTACTGCTTATTCGATGAGTGTGGGTGGGCCGATAATGGCTCCGACCACATCGAATTTTGTCATATCTGCCATCGCCCCTCATAGTTTGAGTAACAGGCCTTTGGTGGTTTCAGATAGCAGTGTTATAACATTGGACGTGGAAAGCCGTAATAACAACTATCTGATCTCGTTGGATGGCCGTTCCAATGTGCTTACAACAGGGACAAAGCTCAGGATAGAAAAGGGGGCTTATAGCCTGAAAGTAATTAAGCGAAAAGAAAATACATTTTTTGATACACTTCGAAATAAACTGATGTGGGGAATAGACCCCCGTCAAAGCTAAAAAAGATAATACTAATGAATGCAAATTATATATCACCATTCTCACAGCCGCTTTATGTAATGCTCAAGCCTGTGGGTGCCCTTTGCAACCTGCGTTGCAAGTATTGCTACTATTTAGAAAAGAAAGGCTTATACTCCGAAATTAAGAACCACGTGATGAGTGAAGCTCTTCTGGAGAGGTTTATAGAAGAGTATATCAATGCGCAAACAATGGCGGAGATACTTTTCACCTGGCATGGCGGAGAAGCTCTGATGCGAAATATTAGTTTTTATAAAAAAGCAGTCGAGTTACAGAATAAATATGGCAGGGGACGATATATCCAGAATACATTGCAGACTAACGGTACATTACTTACCGATGAATGGTGCCGGTTCTTTAAGGAAAACAACTTCCTGATCGGAATATCTGTGGACGGGCCTCAGCATTGCCATGATGTGTACCGCAAGACGCGTGATAACAGGCCGTCTTTCTATCAGGTAATGAAAGGAGTGGAATTACTGAAGAAACATGGTGTGGAGTATAATATACTGGGAGTGGTTAATGATTATAATGTGGATTATCCGCTTGAATTCTATAATTTCTTTAAAAGTATAGATTGCCATTATATCCAGTTTTCACCTATTGTAGAAAGAATAGACGGAGAATTTGCTCCATGGAATGTTCCTGCCGAAAAATGGGGCGATTTTCTGATCGCTATATTTGATGAATGGGTAAAACAGGATGTCGGACAGTTTTATATTCAGTATTTCGATTCCACATTGGCTAATTGGGTAGGAGAGAAGCCCGGCGTATGCATATTGGCTAAAACCTGCGGACATGCGGGAGTGATGGAATTTAACGGGGATGTGTATGCCTGCGATCATTTTGTATATCCCGAATATAAGATCGGAAATATTTATAATCAGACATTGACCGAAATGATGTATTCACAGAAGCAGATCAATTTCGGGAATGACAAGTATGATAAACTTCCCACGCAATGTAAAGAATGCGAGTTCTTATTTGCCTGTTATGGCGAATGCCCTAAGAACCGGATAATAAAGACCAAATCAGGCGAAAGCGGCCTTAATTATTTGTGTAAAGGATATTATAAATTCTTTAAACATGTGGCTCCATATATGGACTATATGAAGAACGAATTGAATCATAAAAGACCTCCGGCTAATATTATGGATGCTATCAGAACCGGAAGCCTTTAATTTTTATTTCTTTACGAGAATAAAGTCTCATGTATGATCTCCCCTACAGTAGGATGAGGAAAGACGATCTTTTGAAACTCTTCTACTGTAAAGCCTTTTTCGATTGCGATACCTGCAATTACAATTAGTTCAGAGGCCGGATTTCCCAGCATGTGGCAACCTATTATTTCGTCCTTACCTCCGATAATAAGCTTGCAGGTGCCATTTCCCATTTCGTTTTCGGCAACAAAACGGCCTGAATATGCCATTGGTAGTTTAAGTACTCTGAATGGTTCGCCTTTAGCGGTTAATTCTTCTTCGGTTTGCCCTACTCCGGCTATTTCAGGATTGGTATAGACTACGCCCGGAATGGCTTTGTAACTCATTCTGTCCTTTTTCCCCGTTATATGATTGACAGCAACCTCTCCTTCTCTAACGGCTGTATGTGCCAAAAGGGAATACCCGGTGATATCTCCGCAGGCATATACATTAGGATGCGATGTTTGCATGCACTCATTCACTTTTATCCCACTGCGGAACATTTCTATGCCTAATTTGTCAACATTCAGATTGGCAGTAACCGGACGACGGCCTGTACTTAGCAGGATCTGACCGGCTTCTATTTGTGATTGTTCGCCATCCTTTTCAATAATGACATTTACTCCTTCAATAGCTATGACTTTTGTCTCGAGATAAAAATCTATTCCCCGTTTTGCATATTCCGCACGAAGCATGGCAGATAGCTCTTTATCCATTGCTCCAAGTATTTCGGGTAACATCTCGATAACGGTAACCTTTGTGCCCAGGCTATTGAAGAAAGATGCAAATTCAATGCCAATAACACCTCCGCCGATAATAGCCAATGAATCGGGAGCTTCTTTGTTATCCAGTGCTTCTTTAGATGTCCAGTAACCACTTTCGGCCAGACCTTTTATTGGGGGAACTATCGTTTCGGAACCAGTACATAGCAGAACCTTTTCTGCGGTTATCGTTTCCCCATTGTATGAGATAAGGATATTACGCTCACCGTCTTCACCCTCTATTGTTGCTTCTGAATTGATTACCGTAACTTCATGGGCTGCCAGTTTTTGTTTAATTCCGGCAACCAGTTTACGAACGGTTTTCTGCTTGCGTGCTATTATTTTTCCTAAGTCGAAATCCGGTGAGCCTTCTATCGATACACCGTATTTAGGAGCACTTTTGATGCTGTCTAATGTCTTTGCCGAATAGAGGAGGGTTTTAGTCGGTATACAGCCCTCATTGAGACATACGCCACCTAAAGCGTTTTTCTCAAACAGGATGGTTTTTAGTCCGTTTGCCGCGGCTCTTTCGGCAGCGGTATATCCGGCAGGGCCTCCGCCGATAATAGCAATGTCGTACAGTGTCATGGTTTTAAGTGTTTATTTTTTATAAGGTTAATTTTGGTATAAAGATAAGTATTTATACGAATCAGAACTCAAAAGTTGACAAAGTTGACGCATATTTTAATTTTTCATTTGTCTGTCTTTATCCGAAAATTAGTCTTTCTTTTCAATAAATTCTTATGACTTACCTTTTTCATTTAGGTATTTTTAGGTATAGATAAAGTTTTTCAGATTCAATGAAAAAAGCCTGTACGGTCAATCGTACAGGCTTTCAATATTATTATAAGAGATATTAATATCCTCTGATCGCTTTAATTCCGGGAAGAACTTTACCTTCGATGAACTCAAGTAATGCACCGCCACCTGTCGATACATAAGATACCTGGTCTGCCAGTCCGAATTTGTTGACAGCGGCAACAGAGTCACCACCACCTACAAGCGAGAATGCTCCGGCTTTAGTCGCAGTGGCAACCGCTTCAGCAGTAACTTTTGTTCCCTGGGCAAAGTTGTCGAATTCGAATACGCCTACAGGACCGTTCCAAAGGATAGTTTTAGAAGCCATAAGTATATCTGCGATTTCTTTTTCACCTTTAGGGCCGATATCAAGTCCCATCCATCCGCTAGGAATCTGGTCTGCATCTACAAATTTAGCATTGGCATCGTTGCTGAAAGCGTCTGCTATCTTCGCATCGCTGGCAATAACAATGTTTACGCCATTCGTTTTAGCCTTGGCTACGATATCATTTGCAAGTTCCAGTTTGTCGTCTTCAACCAGTGAGTTTCCGATCTGGCCTTCTGCGGCTTTGATGAAAGTAAATGCCATACCTCCGCCAATAACGAGGTTGTTCACTTTATCCAACAGGTTTTCAATGATATCTATTTTTGAAGATACTTTGGCTCCACCAATAATTGCCGTAAACGGACGGGCAGTATCTTTCATTACCTTTTCCACTGCATTTATTTCTTTTTGCATCAGATACCCGAACATTTTGTGCTCTGCATCGAAATAATCGGCGATAAGGGCTGTAGAAGCATGCGCGCGGTGAGCTGTACCAAAAGCGTCGTTTACATAAGCATCTGCGTAAGAAGCAAGTGTTTTGGTAAATTCTTTCTGGCTTTCTTTTACGGCTTTTTTAGCGGCTGCTTTTTCTTCGTCGCTGGCATCGTCTGCCAATCCGCGAGGTTTTCCTTCTTCTTCGGCATAGAAGCGAAGGTTTTCGAGAAGAAGAGCTTCTCCCGGTTGAAGTGCCGCTGCTTTTACTCCGGCTTCTTCACCAACACAGTCGTTTGCGAATTGTACATCAACACCAAGAAGTTTTGAAACATGAGTAAGGATATGTTTCAGTGAATATTTTTCTTCAACGCCTTTGGGACGGCCTAAGTGTGATGCGATAATAGGACTGCCGCCATCAGCGATAATTTTTTTGAGTGTAGGCATTGCAGCACGGATACGTGTATCGTCTGTAATGTTAAAATTTGCATCCAGAGGTACATTAAAGTCTACTCTGACGAAAACTTTTTTACCCGCAAAATTAAATTTGTCAATTGTAATCATGATTGTTCAAATTAAATATATTAATATAACTGATTATCAGAATTTTGTTTTATTTCCTTTATTTTCAAAAAGAGATGCAAATATACAAATTTCTGTGCGAGAAATTTTACTTGGAAATGAAAATATAGTGAAAATTATGGTATGGAATCTGTTTTGCCGACCTTTTGTAAGGCAGAGTTAGCAAAATGTGGATATTTGTTTTTCAGGGATGAATTCCTGTATCTGAAAAAAGAATTTTACCAGATTGACATGGAGAATGAACCGACAACAAGAGCCTTGTCCAGTATGTCTGATAATGGTAAATCGTATGCGGGATAATCTTTTTCATTGAAGGAAACACATTTGATATGATCCTTTATTTCCGATTGCATGATTTTCTTAATAATACATCCGTCGATGGTAACCAGTGCGTAAACTTCTCCCCAACGTATATGCGAGCGATCGTTCCATAATTTGCACAGTACAATGTCCTGATCGTATATGTTGCGTTTACCATATGTGCTGTTTGTCATACTGTCTCCATACACTCTTAACGAAAAATCATAATCCTTTGCAAAAGGAATAGATATGCTTAGATGATCGTTGCTGTTTATCAGATTGCTGAATGCTTTAGGTATTCTCAGGGATATATTTCCTGAATCGAAAAAAGGTTTGGTTATTTCCCCGCACTTTTTTCCATATTCTGAAGCCTGTTCGGAAACAATAATGTTAGTGAACATCTCCCCTTTACCTGTTACCAGCCATTCTACACTCAGATTCTCAACTGAGGATAAGATTTTATTCATGACCTCATAAGACGGACTGCTCTTTCTTTTTCCTACAATATTTTCTGTAACAGATGGAACTACTCCTACTGCTAAAGAAAATGCTCTTTTATTGCCGTCAAAAAGATCATTAATTATTTTTTGTATTCTGTCGCTAATGGTCATCTAACAGTTTTATCGCACTCAAAAGAGTATATTTCAAGAAATTTTCTTGCTTTTGTGTACTCAATTGTGTATATTTGTAATTGTGATTATTCACAATGCGTAAAGATATAAATTTTTGAACTAAACGAATGGCAAAAACTACAATAATACATAAAGCTGAATTGCCCGACTTTCTGCCGCATGGATGGAAAAAAGAGGTAGCTATATTGTTGGGTATTCATGTTAATACAGTAACAAATTCTTTAAAAAGGGGAAAAGGCTATAATTATGAAAAAATAAAACTTGTAGCGATGGAACGATGGGGGAAAATCACTGAAACAGAGAATTCTGATGAATAATGGCGTTAAAATCTATTTCCTGATTCTTCTGATATCAATACTTTCTGGTTGTGGACGGAGTAAGGACGTAAAACAAATAACATATTCCTTTTCCGTAGATTTAGAAGATCCATTCAATGTTTTTATAGCATACAAGGACTCAGACGGATATAAAACATTATATATCGATAGAGAATGGACAAAAGATGTATATTTGGGCTCAGGGGATGCCGCTTCTCTGTTGATAATACCTCAAACAAGAGCAAAAATAAAATATACGGGAAAGATTATCTGTAATGATAATATAAAAACTACCACCAGCAGTAATATAGTATCATTGTCGGTTGCTACTGATTCTTTGTAAACTTACATTGATATTTTATATCGAAACTTTCCTGAACAATTATATCCTCGTTTTTCAGTATTAATTCTTACCTTTGTCCGGAATTCTAAATATTGCATTTTGAGAAAGATTCTTCTTCTATTGATAATGGCTTAAAATCATTCCATCTATTTTCTTTAGATTGAATGCTAAAGTCCGGATTTTCCTTTCCGGACATATCTAATTTATATTATCAAATAACTATGACAAGGCCACACTGGTCTTGTTAGCTGGTATATATCTGATTGAGTTGTCGGATGTATAGCGGTTGCTAAGAATTTTCTCAAATGTCGGCAATTAAAGAAATCTCATGGGAAATACTTCCTCTTGAAGCTCCCATATATATAAAACGGTGCAGTAAATGTAAAAACAACAACCGCTTCTATAACAGTAGTAAGTTCAGAATGAACAACCAGAAAAAGAACAGTGATGTATGGCTCATATACAAATGTATTGAATGTGACAACACCTTTAATATAACTATTCTTTCCCGTATAAAATGGCATCTGATAGATAAGAATCTGTTTGATAAATTCATTGATAACGACTACGATACGGCTCTCCGGCTGTCGCTGGATCAGGAAATAATATACAAAAACCATATTCAGATAGACTATGATTCCATTGAATATGAAATCAGGGCAGATAGCGATATGTTGTTTGAGGATATGGTTTTCTTAGATAAAGAAGAAGTCAGGATCAGTATTAAATATCCTTATAACCTGAATCTGAAATTATCGAGAGTTATCCGGGAAAAATTAAATCTCTCTCTTAATAAGCTGGAACTGATGATCGATAGTGGTATTATCTGTATAGATCCGATGGAGAATATTAAAAAAGAAAGGATAAAAGATAATACTATACTGACCATTAAAAACCGGATGCTAACTGCAGACATGTTCGATAAATAATTATATTATCAATAGTTGAATAAAAAATGGTCTGAAGCAATAACTTCAGACCATTATGTTTCTAATTTGTTTGTTGTCAATGTTTTATTTGTTTTCTCTCTTTGGTTAATCTATAAAATAGCGATTCCTTTTTTCTTCATTTCTTCCATAGTTTATTCTGTAATTTCAATATAATTTTCTTCAGGGTCTAAGACTGCACTTTCATAGTATCCGTCTCCTGTTGTTCGTGGCTCACTTGCAATCGTATAACCATCTTTACGTAACCTTTCCGTAAGCTCATTCACCTTGTCTTTTCCTCCGGCTGAGATGGCGATGTGTGCCAGCCCTTTTAAATTCCCCTTGCTTGCAGGACTTGCTATATCGGGGATGTGCATGAGTTCGATGCGCGTTTTATCTTCTCCGAAAGACAAGAAATAAGAAGTGAAGTTTCTCCTTGGATTTACATATTTATCTCCACAATTTAAATTAAAATACCTGATGTAAAATTCACGGACCAATTCAATGTCTTCCACATAAACGGCAATATGTTCTATTTTCATCTTATTTGTTTTCATCTATTATTTCAAAAAATATTATTCTGCATTGTTTTTCAGCCAGTTCAGTCTGCGTTGGTCTGGCAAATGCTTTACGGAAAAGTTTTCAAACCTGGCTGTGAATCCGTTACCATCCGGGCAAGCTCCCATTAAGCCTGTCATAACAGGACAATTATCCTGTAACCATGCATTTCGCATCATTATATACTCTTTATCATCGAAAGAATAAAACACTTCTACTGCATCCAATCGCCTTATGGCTTTTATCCAGACAAACGGTACGGGTTTATCAAGGGTAATGACACTCCAGTCACTTGTTTTGTGAGTCACAACCGTACTTAAATTATATTTACCATCGACATACTCAATCCCTGCTTTTATATAGTTTTCATGGTCTATACGCAACATCAGCCCCGACTGGTCGAACCTTACTTTATAATCCCCTGATATTTTTACTTTGACCTCAAATTCTCCACCGTAAGTTGCATAATAAAAAGGGGCATCATCTACTGTAAACCCATAATGGGAGATGCGCCAATAATCACTTTGAGGGGTTACATACATAGAAAGGGAATTATCTTTAATTTCCCATTTCTCCGGTTCATTAAACCACTGCATCTTTTCTAAACTCTGTGCCATTGTTCCTGTTGTACTTAAAATCAGCATACTGAAAATTAAAAACTTATTCATGTGTGATGTGTAAAAATGAATTATTTATTAATATATATGAGATAAAATAACCATATAAAAATTACCTTTGTAAAGGTAATAGCCTGTTGTATAATAGTCAATACTTATTAATAACCATTTTTTCTGAGCTGAAAATGAATATAGCCACCACATTAACCGAAGAACTTCTGAAACAGCCATTCTCTAAAGGCGAGGGAGAAATTGATATGCTATCAAAATACCAGCAAATAGCATATGGCTATTCGTTGATTGAAAATTCATTAGCAGTTCTTAGCGATTTGAAAGCGAACAAAAGTTATATATATAATGGTGGTGTCGCCGAAACATTAGGTATTGCCGAAAAAGGGAGTATGAAAAATATAAATTCAATCTGGGAAGAAGATATTTTTGATAGGATACACCCTGACGATTTAATAAAGAAACATACGCTTGAACTTCAATTCTTTCATTTGTTAAAATCCATGCCTGTAAATGAACGTTCTGATTATTATGTCAGAAGTGAAATGCGCATGAAGAATAACGAAGGAAAATATATAGCCATACAACACAGGATGTTCTATGTTAGTGGCTGTATCATAGGTAATTTATGGTTGTCGCTTTGCCTATATGATTTTATATATGAGAAAACTGAACATGACTTGTCTGACGGAGTAATTATTAATTCGGTGTCAGGGGAAATACTAAGGCCTGATAGAAATAAATGCAGTAATATTTTGTCGAAAAGAGAGAAAGAAATACTCTCTTTAATTGAGAAAGGAAAAATGAGTAAAGATATTGCCGATATACTATCAATCAGTATATATACAATAAGCAGGCATCGCCAGAATATACTGGAAAAGCTTCGGGTTAAAAATTCACTCGAAGCGTGTCGGGTAGCTAAATTGATGGGGTTATTATAAAAATGTATCAGATGAAAGAAGATGCAGGATATTGATTTTTCTACTTACCATGTCTGTTAGTATTTATTTCTCTTGTATCTTTTTACATATTGGAATGGATGATTTTCCAATTCCCGTTCACTTTTGAATAAACAATAGACCATGCAAATTTACCTGTTAAAGTACGCCCATTTTCAAGTGTGACAGAATAGTCTCCTGAGGCAGTAAGCAATGCGGCGTTCTCTCCTAATACGGTAATGTTTTTATTGATGATATTCATTTTTTGAGACTTGCAACCTTTTGCTCTTTCTTCGAAATCTTCCATTACTTCATTAAAAGAATGGAAGAAATGTCCATTGATGATGAATCCGGCTTGCAAACGATCGTCCACACAGTCTGCCAGCATTTTTGCATCGAGATTTTCTGCGGCTTCGATACTCTTTTCAAAGACTGTTGAGATCTCTGAAATGATTTTCTCTTTTCGTTCGGTTGCCAATTCCTGTGAATACCCATTTAAACTGATAGAAAAAAATGTAATCAGGATAGAAAATAGGCAAGATAAAGTTTTCATGTGTATAAATTTATTACTTAGGTTATTATTCACGTTTTTAGTGATTGCGATATTTTACAAAAAGACCATATATAACTACAAAACAGTTATAACCGGGTTTAGTATTTAAAGATAATGAAATAATAATTGATTTTCAATCATTTTCAATTTTTATAAACGAATAATTGGCTATCGCTATTTTATATATATTGGGGTATTTATATTACTCCTTCGCCAAATATTCATCTTTTCATAATAGTTCTTTAAAGTTTTTGTAACAAAAAGATATTCTCTTTGTATAAAAAAGGACGATTATCAATACAATTTATTTTATATCTACACTTCTACTTTTAAAAAGAAAAACCGGAGATGCTAGGTGTATAGCAGTGTCTTCGGTTTTTTCGTATATATCAGATGATTATGGAAAAAGACTTTCAGAAGAATTTAAAGGACGAGTTGGATAAGTTTCTTGACCACGAAAAGAATAAATATCCACTGAAGGATACGTTGAAAATAGATATGCATTGCCACGATTACAATAGTGATGTACCTGACGAACTGATAGGCCGTTTGCTTCGTGTGCCTGAAACATGGATTTCCAGTGAAAAACTTATCTACGAGCTGGAAAGGAATAAATGTGATGCTTTTACAATAACCAATCATAACAATGCCCGTTCATGTTATATAATGCAGGATAAAGGTTATGATATTCTTACCGCTGCCGAATTCAGTTGCCGTGTTCCCGATTTTGACACGGGTATCCACGTCCTTACTTATGGTTTCAATCCTGAACAGGAAGTGCGGCTCAACAAGCTGAGAAAAAATATATATGCTTTTCAGGAATATACCCGCGAGCACGATATTCCTACCGTATGGGCACATCCATTGTACCACTATTCGGTGAAGCAGATGCCGCCTCAGGATTTATTCAACAAGATGCTCCTGCTTTTCGAGCGTTTCGAATGCTTGAACGGACAAAGGGATACCTGGCAAAATATACTTGTAAAAGAGTGGATAGATCAGCAGGACGAGGAATCCTTACACAAATATTCGCAGCAATTCAACATCAGTTTGACCCAATATTGCAGCCATCCGTACCGGAAAATACTCACAGGTGGATCGGACAGCCATATGGGGATTTTTTCGGGAATGACGGGTGTATATGCACATATACCCGATTTAGAGAACCGGTTAAGTTCTACACCTCGCTCCCAATTGGTCCTGGAGGCAATAAAGGCCGGTAATCTGGCTGTGTATGGAGCTCATCAGAATACCGAGAAATTAACGTTGGCTTTTCTGAATTATGTATGCCAGATAGCTATGAATTTTAAAGATCCGGGACTGATAAGGTTGCTTTTACATAAAGGGGGCACTTCCGAAAAAATTGCCTCTATACTGGCTTCTAATGTATTCAGTGAAGTGCAGAATCACAAAGTAACCATGTCTTTCATTAAGCTTTTTTATGAGTGTATGATGGGAAAGAAGCCGGCTTTCTACAAGCGGCTGTTTGTATCGTCAGCATATAAGCCTGTGTTTGATCTAGCAGCTAATATGCCGTCTTTCTATAACAAAGATAAGGACGAGTTTGTTACAGGATATTACGATTCGCTTTTGTCCATCAATAACCGCATAAATGAGATATTGGCCATACGCCTGAAGCAAAAGATAAGTAAAATAGATAAAGACAGCTCTGGCAAATCGCTTGACAGCCTTATTTCGGAGCTGGAGCTGCCGACCAACGTAAGAGCTTATTTAGGTAAGTCCGAGAATGAAAAAAAAATAGATATTGCAGGTTTCCTCGATGGCTTGTCATTTCCTTTCTTCACATCGTTGTTTATACTTGCAGCCCATTTCACCAGCGCAAAAGCGTTGTATAATACACGCCCCTTTCTCAAACGTTTTTCCAGGGAACTGAAGAAACATGAGCATCCTAAAAGAATCCTTTGGATGACCGATACTTATGGAGATAAAAATGGGGTGTCGATATTTCTTAAGCAAATGCACGAACAGATCAAACAACGGAATCTGCCAATCGATATAATAGTTTGCAGCGATAAAGTAAAGGCAGATGACCATCTTATCGTATTAAATCCTCTTATGCAATTCAACATACCGGCTTATCAAGATCAGATAATAAATATTCCTGATTTTGTTGAGTTGCATAACCTGTTTCTTGAAGGAGAATATGACCGCATAATCTGCTCTACTGAAGGTATTATGGGTATATGTGCATTATATCTGAAACATGCCTATACCGTAGAGGCCAGTTTTTATTTACATACTGACTGGCTGATGTTTGCCCGTAAGGTCTTAAACTTTAATAGCCGTAATTCGGATAGGGTAAGGCGTATGTTAAGGTTCTTCTATAAATCGTTCGATAGGGTATTGGTACTGAACTCCGACCAGATAAAATGGTTGACAGGCTCTAATATGATGCTCGATAGCCGGAAAGTCTTTAAAACTGCTCACTGGGTAAACCCATGTTTCACCCCAAAACCAAGTAATAAATCTGTTCACTTCGGAGTTGAGGAGAGCATACCGATATTATTGTACGTTGGCAGGCTAAGTGTAGAGAAAGGCGTATTGGAAATCCCTGATATTTACAAACAAGTAAAAAAGGTGCATCCTGATGTCCGGCTTGTAATGGTAGGAAAAGGCCCGGCGCTCGAACAGCTGAAAACCGAAGCACCCGATGCCATATTTATCGATTGGGTGGAACAGGAAAAACTAGGTGGGATATACTCTTCAGCAGACATTTTGTTATTGCCATCCCGCTTCGATACATTCTGTAATGCCGTATTAGAGGCTATCAGTTGCGGGTTGCCGGTTGTTGCATATAATAGTAAAGGCCCGAAAGATATTATAATAGACAAGGAGTGCGGATTTCTGGTGGAATATCCTACCGAAATGGCAGAGAAAGTAAATTACTATCTGGACCTGGATAATAAAGAGTCATTCAAGGCTGCTGCGATAAAACGCTCACTTGATTTCGATGCAGAAACAATTATTAATGGACTGATTGAGTATACCGGATTAAATAATGATTGAACAACAGAGTGAATCGTTTGTCTGGTGGAAACATGGGATCATCTACCACATATACCCTCAAAGTTTTAAAGATAGCAATGCTGATGGCACGGGTGATTTGCAAGGCATCATACAGAAACTCGGCTATCTGAAAGAACTGGGTATAGATGCAGTCTGGCTTTCTCCTATCTACAAATCTCCATTGATAGACGGAGGCTACGATATATCCGATTACTATTCCATAAATCCGGTGTATGGAACAATGGATGATTTCAGGGAATTGTTGCACAAAGCCCATTCCTTCAATATAAGAATCATCATGGATATGGTATTAAACCATACATCCAGCCGGCATCCGTGGTTTAAACTATCATCATCTTCGCTAAATAATTCCAAAAGGGATTGGTATATCTGGCATAAAAATATTGAAGGGAAGAAACCAAATAACTGGAGGACTAATTTTGGGAAAAGTGCATGGACTCTTGATGAAAAAACGAATGAATATTACTATCATTCTTTTTTTAATGTGCAGCCCGATCTGAATTGGAGACATCCCGAAGTAAAACAGGCTATGTTTGAGATGATAAAATACTGGCTCGATATGGGGATAGACGGAATAAGGTTCGATGTCATCAATTTATTGTTCAAGGACGAGCATTTTCAGAACAACCCTGTCTATAACTTGTTATCCAATAAAAAAGTTTATAACAGGAATCAACCTGAACTATATCAATTGCTGAAAGAATTAAGGCTGTTGCTTGATGAATATAAAGATAAAGTTAGCATAGGGGAAATTTATACTCCTCCTCCGGGAAATTCCACATTGGTCAACAGTTTTTTAGGAGATGGGACAGATATGCTTCATTTATCATTTGACTTTTCCTTCGTATTCTCTTTCTTTAAGGCGAAGCGATATTACAAAATTATTACAAATTATTACCAAAGTATTCCTGATAAGGGCTGGCCTTGTTTTTTTATATCGAATCACGATATAGGACGCAATCTGAAGCGATATTTCCTTCCTTGTTATAAATCAGGAAAAGCAAAAGTGCTGGCGGCATTATTGCTCACACTCAAAGGTACACCCTTTATTTATTACGGAGACGAAATCGGGATGGAAAATACCCCCTTAAAACGTTGCGAACTCAGAGACCGGTACGGTAAAATGTTCTATCCTTTTTATAAAGGGCGGGATAAAATGAGGACTCCCATGCAGTGGGATGGCAGCGAATATGCAGGTTTTAGCAAAGTTTTACCCTGGTTGCCCGTTAACAGGGATTACAATAATGTAAACGTAGAGGCGGAAAAAGAAAAACCGGATTCGATATACCTTTTGATTAAACAACTTATAGAAATAAGGGCACAACATGAAGCTTTATACAAGGGAGATATAGGCTTCATCAATAATGGTGCGAATAACCTGCTGTTATACCAACGGTATACAAATAAGGAAAAGATATTGGTAATGCTTAATTTTTCTTTTATGAAGCGAAAAACAGAAAAACTTATTTTCGGGGAAAACTATAAGATATTATTTACCAACACTAACAGAAAAACTGTTCAAATGGAGGAAGAAAGCCTTACTTTGTATCCATTTGAAATATTCATTGCTCAAATAGAATAAGAACTCTCTTTGTAAAGGCCATACTGAGCGATCAACAAAAAATGATACAATATTTTAACGATAGGGTATAACAACAGATTGATATGTTTGATCCCAAATTTGTCCTTAAAATGGATTTTGCAGGATGAAAAAAATAAAAAGCAGCTATCGTTTTTGATAACTGCTTGATTTTTTGCTCTTCCTCTTGGACTTGAACCAAGGACCCTCTGATTAACAGTCAGATGCTCTAACCGACTGAGCTAAGGAAGAATATAGATAGCTTTCTTAAATCCGGCTGCAAAGTTAATAATATTTTTCAATCGTACAATAGTTTTTCCTTAATTTCGCATAGCGAATGAAAATTGTCCGGATTGTTTATTCCTATTTGATTATAATTTTGTAATCTTATGAATAATTTATTTAAACGTTTGTACAGGTAATATTTTGAGATGAATTATACAAGGCTATTTATCAGATATTTTCTGATGCTATTCGGTATTATATTTTCTTTTCAGCCGGTTGAGGCGCAATTAAGAGAAAAAGCTAAGGAGTTATTAACTGGTAATAAAGTTGAGCAAAAAGCGGATACGTTACGTAGAGATACGGCTTCTCTTTCTGTATCAGAAAGGATGCGTTTAGATTCTATTCGCTTAGAAGAGCTTAGTCTGCAGTTGCAGCAAATGAAGCTAAATGAAATAGTTTTGGTAGGTAAGCTTGATAATGCTAACTCCAGTTTCAAAAATGATTCTCTTCGCAGAGCTGCTCAACGAAAGAGAATAGATTCTTTGAGAGCCTTGACTCCCGGGGTACCAGTTGTTGTAAAGTACGATACATTATTTTATATCTATTCGCCACGTGGAGGCACCACTCCGCATACACGTGCCGAAAACGTACAGAATATTATAAAGGATATAGGGCAGGATTATAGTTTTAAAACAGATTCGTTGTATTTGCTGGATACTGAAAATCTAACAGATATAATGTACGGAAACAGGGTAGTTTTTTCAGTGACTGACCAGGATGCACTCTGGCAAAATGTATCGCGCGATAGCCTGGCGCATAGTTATATTCCGGTAATAGCAGCCAAAATTACAGAATTGAAAAAAGAGTATAGTGTTTTGCAGGTGCTTAAGCACATCGGAGCTTTTATTCTTGTAATTATTCTGCAGGTACTTTTATGGAGAGCAACAAATTATCTTTTCAGAAAGCTTCGCCGTAAGATAACATGGTTGTCTTTAAATAAGCTAAAGTCAATAAAGATACGCGATTATGAATTTCTTAATACGCATAAGCAAGGAAGAGTTTTGTTATTCTTTTCTAACTTACTCCGTTATGCTATCATTTTATTACAACTTGTTATAAGTGTACCTATACTGTTTTCTATTTTTCCACAAACAGAAGATCTGGCTGTTGAGATATTTGGTTATGTGATCAATCCAATCAAAATGATTGTGAAATCCATTTTTAGCTATGTGCCCAATTTATTTGTTATTGTCGTAATTTATTATGCAATTAAGTATTTGATAAAGGGGGTAGAATATATTGCCGGAGAAATAGAAAGTGAGAAGCTGAAAATTACAGGTTTTTATCCAGACTGGGCTCAACCGACTTTCAATATTATACGATTCCTGTTGTACGTCTTTATGATTGCAATGATATATCCTTATTTGCCGGGATCGAATTCCGGTGTGTTTCAGGGTATTTCGGTTTTTGTGGGACTAATTGTTTCTCTGGGATCGAGTACAGCTATTGCCAATATTATTGCAGGTCTCGTCATTACTTATATGCGTCCTTTCAGGATTGGTGATCGTATTAAATTAGGCGAGACAGAAGGAAATGTTATAGAGAAGACTCCATTTGTCACCCGCATACGTACGCCTAAAAATGAAGTTGTGACAATACCCAACTCTTTTATAATGTCTTCTCATACAACCAATTATAGTAGCTCTGCCCGTGATTATGGATTGATCATTCACTCTAAAGTGACATTCGGATATGAAGTGCCAAAAGAGGAAGTTTTAGATTTACTTATTAATAGTGCGTTAGCTACCCCTGGTGTATTATCGAAACCCGAACCGTTTGTGTTGGAGACGGAGCTTCATGATTATTATGCCGTTTATCAGATAAATGCATATATAAAAGATGCGAATAAACTGGCGCAGCTCTATTCTGATCTGCATCAGACGATACATGATAAGGCTAATGAAGCCGGAATAGAACTAATGTCCCCTCATTATTATGCAGAACGCGATGGCAATCCGTTAGCAATGCCTCCCGAATATATTAAAAAGAGAAAAGAAGCATAGGGATACTGAAAATAAAGATGGTTGAATTATTCTTACCAAAAATTTCATTTTGCAAATTAGATGAGATTGATATATTATCTCAAAAGGGGCTGTTCCAAAAGTAATTTTTGATTTCTTTCTGTCATCCTGAACGGAGTGAAGGATCTTCTTTTGAGAGTTGAGATTCTTCGTTACACTCAGAATGACAAAAGAAAGTAACACTTTGATAGTGTAATCTTACTTTTGGGACAGCCTCTTCCCACCTTAATCAAAATCCTTATGTTGTGTGTAATAGGATTTTTTTTATTTTATTCAATATTATTTAAGCCCCATGTTTTGGAAGGTGACGGCCCCATCGTCATTTCAAGAATTCCTCCATTCATAATATCGCTAAAGTTTATATAATAATTATTGAATGATTTGCTATTTAAAGTGATATGCTGGATATATCTGTTTTCCGGACTATTATCGTTTACGACTATTTTAAAGCTTTTGCCATCTTTTATCCGGATAACGGCTTCATCCACTATAGGACTGCCAAATATATACTTTCCTCCGGCAGGTTCTACCTGGTAGAAGCCTAAAGCAGAAAGAATATACCAGGCTGACATCTGGCCTACATCCTCATTTCCCGAAAGTCCCGCTGGCTGATCATGATATAGTTCCGACATGACCTGCCGTACTTTCTCTGCTGTTTTCCATGGTTGATTCACATACGGATACATATATAAGATATGATGGCTTGGTTCGTTACCATGTGCATATTGCCCTATCAGACCCGAGATATCGGGTGAAGCTTCCTCTCCTAAGTCTCCTTGTACTATAAAAAGTGAGTCAAGTTTTTGAATAAAAGTATCACGTCCGCCCATCAGATTGATTAAACCCGGAATATCGTGTGGTACAAGCCATGTATATTGCCATGCATTGCCCTCGGTATAATCATCTCCTTGATGGCTTGATTTCACTGGGTTAAATGGTTCGCGAAATTTTCCATTCGATGATAAACCACGCATAAATTTTGTTTTAGGATCAAAATAATACTTGTATGAGAGGCTTCTTTTGTAGAAATATTCATAGTCCTCTTTCTTCTCCAGTTTCTTTGCTACCTGAGCCAATGACCAATCGGCTAATGCGTATTCCAGACCTTTGGCGACAGTTTCGTAGCTAATCTCTTTATCATAAGGTATATAACCGTATTCTTTGAGCCAGTTCATTCCCCTGTCGTTCAGCATAGCCGAATTCTTCATGGCTTCATAGGCCAGTTCCTGATCGAACCCATCATAACCTTTCAGTATAGCGTCTGCTACAACAGGAATACCGGGATTGCCTACCATACAGTCGGTTTCATTTCCCACTAAATGCCAGACCGGTAATTTGCCTTGTTGCTTATAAATAGTAAGCATCGTATTGATGATGTCACTCATTTTTTCGGGATGGATCAGTGTCATCAGCGGATGTGCAGCCCGGTAAGTATCCCACAGGGAAAATGTCGTGTAATTGGTAAAGCCGTCATTCGTGTGATACTTCTGATCTGCCCCGTAGTAATCTCCGTTAACGTCACAGAATTCGGATGGTGCAATCATAGTATGGTATAATGCCGTATAGAAAGTCCGCTTAACGTGTATATCTTCTGTTTCTATAACTATTTTATTCAATTCTTCATTCCATGCGTCAGAGGCGTTTTTCACAGTTTTATCAAAATCCCAGCTGGGTAACTCTGCTTGCAAATTCAGTTTTGCGTTATCGATGCTAACCGGCGACAATGCAACCTTTACATATATGGGTTCTTCTGCTTTCACATCAGATAGATATACCTGCCCAAAGACGCTTCTCATTTCTTCATTCCGGGTGTCACTGATCCGTACGGTATCTAAAACAGAGAATTCCTTGATAGGCTTGGAAAATACAGCAATAAAGTAAATCCGTTGATCTTTAGCCCATCCTCTTGAATAGCGGTACCCCGAGACTACACTGTCATTTTCATGTTGGAGGAATCCTTTAGTCGGACAATCCCATCCTATACCCCTTTCCAGATCGATGATTATTCTGGCATCGTCCGTTTGAGGAAATGTATATTTATGAAAACCAACCCGCTTGGTAGCAGTAAGTTCCACATCTATGCCAAAGCGATCTAAATGTACCGAATAATATCCGGCCTGGGCTTTTTCCTTGTCATGGGAAAAATAGGAGTAAAGCCCTGTAGATTCGTCAGGCAATGTGCCTTTGGTCAGCTTAACATCTCCGATTACAGGCATTAAACTGATATCTCCCAGATCGCCGATACCTGTACCACTCAGATGCATATGTCCGAAACCCAGAATGGTTGAGTCTGAATAATGATACCCCGAACACCAGTCCCATCCTGAGCTCAGATTAGTCGGCCCCAACTGAACCAGTCCAAATGGGACATTCGCTCCCATAAAAACATGGCCGTGATCTCCTGTGCCGATATATGGATCTACATACTGAACAAGGTCTGATGAGGAGTTCGTGTTTTTATCGGTTGTGCTGCAGGAACTTATCGTTATTAATCCGCATATTGTAAAGCTTTTCAGAAAAGTTGAGAATTTCATAATAATATCTGTTTAGAAAGTAAAGACTAGAGTAACTGGGTAGGATCGACTTTGACATATTTTATTTTCTCTCTCCGCCAGGTGTAAACGATGTGTATCATTCCGTCTTTGCCTTGTATTACTGAAGGATAAGAATATTCTTTAACTGGAGAATCTTCCAGAACCAGAGATTCTGTCCAATGGATGCCGTCTTCAGATACAGCGACATTCAATGGTGTCCGCTTTTTATCCAGATAGGCGCTTTCCGAAGCTTTTACATGATTGTATACGATCAGAAAACGGCCGTCCTGTAACGTTATGGCATCGATGCCGGAGTTATTATTTGGCAAATCCAAAGCGAAAGGTTCTCCCCATGATTTCCCTTTATCTGACGAAAACGATGAAACCACTGCTCCGTTTCGGGAACGGCATAACATCTGCAATCTTCCATCCTTGTGGCTCAGTATAGATGGTTGAATGATATCCCATTTATTATCATTGAGCGGCTGGGTTTTACTCCATGTTTTGCCCGAATTTTTCGTAAATTCGAAATGCACCTGCCAGCCTTTATTCTCTGTGCTTGAACCGCAGATCAGTGTTCCATCTACCAATAACGGCCGGTTCTTAGTCGGACCCAGGAAACCTTCGGGTAAAGCTTCGGGTGCAGACCAGGTGACGCCATGATCGAACGAACGTATTAAATATCCTGTCCAGTCCTGTACATTATTGCCTGTTTTATAGAACAAAATCAATTCTTTACCCGGCACCTGGTAAAGGACAGGATTGTAACAAGCTTTTTTCTCTGTGGCATTTACAATACCTTCAGCAACTCTTACAGGAGTTGTCCAGTGAGAATCAACTTGCCGGCTCACATAAATACCTACATTCGAATGACCTTCATACTCTCCTCCGAAGAAAGCAGTCACCAAGCCTGTTGGGGTCTCCTCTATTGTTGCCGAATGAACGGACGGAAGCTTTGCAGTGTCAACAAATTCTTCCTCCAGAATACCTTTACGGTCATCAACTGCAATCACTTCGGTCAATTTTATATCATTCGAATCAGCCCCTATCATAATAGTGAAGTCACCTGATTCCACCACCGCCTGCATATCTTTATTGATTATTGCCAGGTCGTCTTTGGTGATGAAAAAGGATATACGCTTTTCCTCCCCTTTCTTCAGGTAAAGCCTTTTAAAATGCTTCAACTGTTTTAAAGGTTGTA
>NZ_JACIEP010000023.1 GCF_014196915.1 Dysgonomonas hofstadii | reverse complement strand
TAACTATTCCAAGAAATTATGGCTTAGAAAAACCTAATATTAAACCTTGAAAATTTTGCCCTACTGTCAGATCTAGTCTAAACTTTTACACCTTAACTATACTATTTGATTAATAGCGATTTCTATTATATCCACCATTTCCGCCCCGGTTGTTATATCCGCCGCTGCTTCTTTCGGTTTTTGGGCGTGCTATGCTTACGCCAATAGTCTTTCCTTCAAAATTGGTGTCGTGTAATCCCGATATGGCATTTTGCCCTTCGGTATCATTTGGCATTTCTACAAAACCGAATCCGCGAGACCTTCCGCTTTCCCTGTCTGTGATAATCTTTGCAGATTCAACTTCACCATACGCTGCAAATAATTCCTGTAAACTCTCGCTTGTTGTGCTAAAGTTTAGATTTGATACATAAATGTTCATTCTTTTTCTTAAATTAATTATTATTGATTACTGGCCGTCCTTATTGGCAAGAGTAATCCTTACGGCATTCATGCCTTTTTGACCACGTTCCAATTCGAATGTCACCATATTTCCTTCTGTAATGGAAGCCGGAGCACTGCTCACATGGAAAAAATATTTATCCGTACTTCCTGTATGTTTAATAAAACCATATCCCTTATCGGGGTTAAAGTATTCTACACGCCCATTCAATATAGGATCTTCCAGATCTTCTTTTTTCGGTGTAGAAACAGCTATATTTTCGATCTTGATTTTTCGTTTATTAGTGAGGTCGGGAGGAGTACTGGTTATAACTCCGTTTTCATCTACATAAGCAATCATATCCTCAAAAGAATCGGCTGGATTATTTTTTCTTTCTTCCCGTTTTTGCTGTTTTTCTTTTCTTTTTTGTTGTTTGTTTTTTTCTATTTCTCTCTTGTTAAATGAGTTTGATTTAGCCATACTTATTCTTAAAATATCTTTGTTTTTTTATAATGAATACTTATTATTTTTATCACAGCAATTCTCTAGAAACTATATCTTCGATTTATGCAATTCTATATATTTCTCCACACGGGCATCTATCTCTTCCTGTGATAAATGAGCCGGAAGTTCAATTGTAGTCCTGTCACTAATTACGACATGGATAACATCTCCGGCACGCTCCTTTGCATTTTTCAGCACTGACTCGGCTTGTTGTGTTGCCGAAGTTCTTTCAGAACGGGTTATTTCACCTTCTTTCTTATTTGCTGAAGAATTCTGTTTTGCTACCATATATTGTAGTTTTAGTGAATGTTTATTATTGACTCGATACTGTAAGACACTTTCCTGTAAGTTTCTGAATATCCTTGAGCAAGCCTTGTTCATCCTGAGCACAGAATATCAAGGCCATTCCTGTATTCCCGGATATATCTTCTTATTGTTTCTTCTACCAGACTATAGTTCATGAGACAGCCCTATTGTTAATAATGTCCTTTTTTCCGCCAGGGTAAATTCTTCTTTCAGCCTGTATACAACTTCTTTTACGCTGCTTATTTTCTGTGCCAGATGTGCATTTACTCCGGCAAAAGCATACCCTTTTCTCATATCACCTTTTGCAGCATTAAATAATGCTTTCATAATACAATAGGGGCTCTTCGTAAAGTCGCAGGTTTTTATACAATGTACAGGACAGTTTTTAGGAACTTCTAATCCATCGGCAACACGTTTGAGAAATTCTCCTTTAATGGCACGCCCGGGCATCCCTACGGGACTGTTGATTATCATTAAGTCGTCTTCTTTAGCAGTAAGATAGACCTGCTTGAAGGCTTCTGAAGCATCGCATTCGTCTGTAGTAACAAATATTGTTCCCATCTGTACAGCTGATGCCCCCATTTCGATAAAACGGTATATATCCCCTCCTGAAGATATCCCACCTGCGGCAATAACTGATATCGTTTTTATTCCTTTATATAATGAAACTGTTTCTATGACCTCGGGAATTATCTGTTCCAGAGAATACAGGTTATCATCGATTTGCTCTTTTTTGAATCCTAAATGCCCTCCTGCTTTCGGGCCTTCTACAACGATCGCATCAGGAAGGTAACCGTAATTATTATGCCATTTCTCGCAAATTATTTTTGAGGCCCGGGCGGAAGAAACGATCGGAACTAACTTGGTTTTACTATCCACAGTCCGATAAGATGGCAGGTCCAACGGTAGTCCTGCTCCGGCAAATATGACATCCGCTTTTTCTTCGATGGCTGTACGCGCCATATCTGCAAAATTGGATAAAGCCACCATTATATTGACTCCTATTATGCCGGTTGTTTTTTCTCTGGCTAAACGCAACTCTTCTTTTAGCCCCCAAATGCTGCTCTTAATAAAATCTCCGTGGCCTTTATGGATAAGTCCCAAACCGGCACACGATATAACTCCTATCCCTCCTTCATTGGCTACCGCTGATGCTAAACCGGACAAAGATACGCCTACACCCATTCCACCTTGGATAACCGGAAGTTTAACTTCCATATTCCCTATAAAAAATGATTTCATCTTATTTACAAAAATGTGTTACGACAAAAGCATTACACATTCTCGTAACTGATTAATACCATAAACAAGAAAGTTAATTTTGTTGTCGATTTTGACGATGGGAAGATCCGCTAACCAGCGCGGAGCAAAACATTGAGAAGATAGATACAATAAAAACCAGATTGCTCAAGTTTTAAAGATACGAAAGAAAAACGACTTATTTATTGTTTTACAATATTTTATAATAAAGACATTATAATATTTCTTTATTTAATGTCTCATGATGCGTTCCGCAATGCTATCCCGTATACCCTTTTTAGCCGCAATCGTCCGAAAAGTATGTCTGGCTACGTGTATAATTCGTAGAAAAACGGTAATCAGCGAATTGAAGCAAGTATAACGTAAGTAATTTAGAATGAGTAGTTTTTCTCTTTTCTGCGTCATCAGGTAAAATGAATTTTGGCAGAATATAGCAGTATTTACGTTACCAATCCGTTACCACGATAGTTACCGGATTAAAACAGGTAACTCATAGCAGATCGCAGAAACATCATTCGGTTTGTTTGTTCTGATTCACAGTATTTTGCACAACAAAGAGCACTTGTAAAACAGGTAACTTTGCCTAAAGGCAAAGCCCACAAAATTATAAGTGTTATGAAACAAGAAAAATTCAAGGTTTTGCTTTACCTGAAAAAAAGCAGCCCCGATAAGTCGGGTAAAACTCCCATCATGGGAAGAATTACTATCGGTAGGTCTATGTCGCAGTTCAGCCTGAAACTTTCCTGTACTCCCGGGTTGTGGAATCCCCGCGAAAGCCGCCTGGATGGTAAAAGCCGTGAAGCAGTAGTCACCAATGCCAAAATAGAGGAACTATTGCTTGCTGTCCATTCGGCTTATGATACGCTCATAGAGCGTAACCGGCCTTTCGATGCCGAATCAGTCAAAAACCTCTTTCAGGGAAGTATGGGCGCACAAACAACCCTGCTCGTACTTCTCGACAAGTATATTGACGGACTGAGAGCCCGTATCGGAATAGATGTTGCCCCGACCACCTTAAGTGGTTACGTGTACACCCACCGTTCATTAGGCAAATTCATCAAAAAGAAATTTAAAACAAAGGATATTGCTTTCGGACAATTAAACGAACAGTTCATCCGGGAATATCAGGATTTTGTTCTGGTCGAACAGGGCTATTCAATGGATACAGTTCGCCACTATCTGGCTATCCTGAAAAAGATGTGTAAGATTGCTTTCAAAGAAGGTATTTCCGAGAAACTGCATTTTGTCCATTACAAACTACCCAAACAAAAAGAAGCCACTCCCAAAGCATTAAGCAGGGAAAGTTTTGAAAAAATCCGAGATTTGGAAATTGCCCCTAACCGTCATTCTTATCTGCTTACCCGTGACTTGTTTCTCTTCGCTTGCTATACCGGTACTTCTTATGCGGATATAGTCCACATAAGAGAAGAGAATCTGTTTACAGATGAAGATGATAACCTTTGGCTTAAATACCGCAGAAAGAAAACGGACTTTCAACCTGTCGTAGTTTTACGGTGCCTCGCAACGGAACCGAATCGTTTTTATAACAGGGTGTCTTACCACTCCACGGCGTAACCGAAAACGTAGGCTTTGCTATCTATGATGCGAATTACGGGATTGTCGTCGTTTAGCAATTCGTTACTTTCGACATGTTCCAGCCACAAACGGCTATGCGTACTTTTGCCTGTTCCACTCTTGCCTAAAAAGACAAAACCTTGTTCATCGTTTTTAATAACAGAAGCGTGTATCAGTAAAGTGTCGAGGTTGGAAGTTGCAAAGACGTAGAGCAGCATCAAACAGTTGTTGAGACAGAAAAAATGATGTCGCTCATCATTAGGCAGTTGAACCTGTGCTTCTTTAAAGCATGCATCTACATCCATCGTGCAAAACTCTTCACTCTCAGGATAGGCAATTCGGAAACGTAAATACCCTTTTAGGGATTTGAGAATACTGATTGAGGCTATATCGTCGTCAAACGCCCCAATATGTTTATAAGTATTGTGATCAAAAATATTGCCTGCTACCGAAAGGCTAAACAGATATTCGTCTCCATTCTCTACAAAAAATAGAGAATAGTTGGACAAGATTTCATCCCCAATGACTTTGTTGGGAAAAGATAGCCGGAAAGTGTGTCTGGCTATCTGATAAAATGAATTTTCGATATTCTGATATTTAAATTTGTTTATAAATCCCCATCTTTCCAATTACCTGTGCCCCCATAACACCAAATACAGTTCCAGCACCAACAAGCTCTAGCCAACCAAGTAAATTGCTCTTTTTTTCATAAAAATGTATAATAGCGAACGCGATTACTGGTGTTGGGCCAATTATACTTATTGATTCTTGTTTATGAAAAATGTCATCAAAAGAATGACCTTTTTTTGTACATAGATTACCTGCTGAATAGTATGTACTTCCAGGAAAGGATGCTCCTCCACAATTTCCTATGAAGGATTTTTTAAATTGATTTGGAATGCTTTCTGTGTGATATGTCACCAGTACTCTAACATAAAAAAGCAAACTTATTAAGTCAGCCCTGTAATAGTTGGGCGTCTTCTCTCCACAATCATATATCTCTCCAATGCTTGAACATATGTTGTCCATTTGTTCTTCGTTAATTTCTAAGTTTTTATGACTCTCCCTGTATGACTTAATATACTCCTCTGCCGTTAATCTGTGTTCTTTTTCTACCATGATATAATCGTTTTGTTATTATCCGATTTTTAATTTCTAATTTGCACATCAATATAATAGCTATAACCGGCTTTAAGACCTTCATTTAACCAATCCTCCATAAAATTGTATATCACACCAGCGCTTTCCTGATTGTAGAAGATAACCCAGATATGCAGGAGTTTATAAAAAAGAATCTGGCTCTAGTATATAATGTACTTTTGGCAAATGATGGCATGGAAGGAATAAAATTATTGGAAAGGGAGGAAGTAGACCTTATCATAAGCGATATTATGATGCCCAATATGGATGGGATAGAATTCTGTAATAAGGTAAAGAGTAGTTTTCTCTGGAATCATATTCCTTTGGTAATGTTGACGGCCAAGACCAATATTGCATCGAAGATTGAAGCGCTGGAGATAGGAGCTGATGCCTATGTAGAGAAATCATTTTCTATCTCATTCCTTTCGGTGCAGATAAGAAATCTACTCGAATCGAGACGAAACCTGTTGAAGAAATTTACGGAGACACCATTTGCCTCTTTGAAAAGCATTGCAGGAAACAGGGAAGACGAAGAGTTCCTTGCAAAGGTAAACGATATTATAGAAAAGAATATTGCCAATGTTGATTTCACTTTCGAGCATTTAGCCGAAGAGCTTCATGTCAGTAGTTCCGGTTTATTTGCCAAGATAAAAAACCTGTCGGGTATCACCTCGAATAAACTGTTGCTGATGGTAAGACTGAAAAGAGCGACAGAATTATTGAATGAAAATAAGTACCGGGTAAATGAGGTCTGCTATATGGTCGGATTTAATAATCCGTCGTATTTTGCCAAATGTTTCCAAAAAACAGTATGGAGTATTGCCGTCTGATTTTCTGGAAAGGCGCGATAAATCCTGATACTATTCTTTAGTCTTGGATAGCCTGTATTCTTTCGGCGACATGTCATATTGCTTCGAGAATTCCCTGTAGAAATAAGACTTGTTGGTAAATCCGGATTTGAACATGATCTCGGATACGGTCAGCTTTGTAGTTATCAAAAGCTGTGACGCGTAATTGAGCCGGATTGTTCTTACAAATTCGCTGGGGGTCTTATCTGCCATGTCCTTTAATTTCCGGTACAATGTTGCTTTACTCAACCCAAGAGCGTCGGCTATTGCATTGGGGTTTAATGATTCGTCGTCCATGTTTTTCTCAATGAATGACACTATCTCCTGCAACAATCGTTCATCATCCTGATGGATCGTAATCCCATCTTTTATAGTAATAGATGAAAGGCTCGAATTGAAAAAATCTTTCAGTACGGAACGTTTATTTATCAGGTTCTGCACGGTAGTCAACACATGACGTGGATGGAAAGGCTTTGTAATATACAGATCCGCTCCATGTTGATATGCATTGATATGGTCTTCCACCGAGCTTTTCGCCGATACATTTATAATTGGTATATGCGCCGTCTTCGGATCGGATTTGAGTTTATCTATAAGCCCCATTCCATCCATATTTGGCATCAGTACGTCACTTAATATTATATCGGGCATATTCTGTTCTATCATCGATACCGCCTCTTCCCCGTCTCCGGCCTCACTGATATTATAGTAGGGGCTTAGTATATCTTTAAGAAATTCCCGTATATTTTTTTCGTCTTCGACAATCAAAATCGAGATATCTTTCTTATCATAGATTTGCGGACTTATAGCTATCCGGTCATCATCTTGGCTGTCTATTGCTGAAATCAGCTGATTGGATTTCATCGGAGGAATATCTATTTCGAACATGACGTATTCTCCCAGTTTGCTTGATACACTGATTTCTCCACCGAGCATTTCGGTCAGGCTTTTTGTCAGACCTAGTCCGATGCCTGTACTTGTTGAATTTTGTAACTTGGATGTTTCCAGGATTTTGAAGCGGTTAAACACTTCGGACATCTGCCTGTCCGTCAGTCCCTTCCCTGAATTCCTGATACTTATATGCAGATTATTGTTTTGTGTAACACTGATATGTATAAAGCCATTTGCCGGCGTATATTTGAAAGCATTAGAAATAAGATTGAATATAATTTTTTCCAATGAATTACGGTCGGTAATAATAGTAGATATACTATCCGTCTCTACCCTGAATTCTATTTTGTTTTCCTGTGCTATTTCCGTATAGTTATCCGTGATATATTCTATCAAAAGTTTTATATCTATGCTTTCCGGATGCAGAGGTGTGTGTCCCGATTCTACTTTCCGGAACTCCATCAGTTCGTTGATCAGTTTTTGCATCCTGTCGGCATTGTTTTTAATTATTTGTATATACCGTTTGGTATATCCGTCAAGATCCGCTTTCTCGAGCAGGTGCTGTGCGGGTCCGTATATAAGAGTGAGCGGAGTAAAGAATTCGTGAGCGACATTGGTGAAGAAATTGAGTTTCGACTCATGCATTTTTTGCTGGTTCTGCTTTTCGATATGTTCGAGCAGTAATTGCCTGTTGAGCCTGATCCTGTTTCTTATCACTGAATATGCTATATACACGATAATAAGGGCCAGTATGGTGTATATGATAAAAGCAACTGTACTCAGCCACCACGGATATGCCACATCTATGCTTAAAGTATATATATTATCACCCCATACCCTGTCGCCGTTTGTCACTTTTACTTCCAGCCGATATTTTCCGGGAGGCAATTTTGTGAATACAATGTTAGGGTTGTTGCCATTGTTTATCCATTCATCCGAAAAGTTGAGCAAACGATAATCATATTCACAATTTTCGTTGTTGATGAAATCATGCGCAATAAATGAGAATGTTACGTATGCCTCGTCATATGCCAGTTTTAGTGTATTATCATTTATTCGTTCATTTATATTCTGCGCCGTGTTGAATATCCTGAGATTACTCAACCCAATAGATGGGTTAAAGTCTCTCAGATGTATCTTTTCCGGGTTGAAATAGTTGAATCCGTTCACCCCTCCGAAATAGAGTATCTTATCTTCATCCTTATAATAGGCTCCATCAGAGAATTCGTCGTTCTGAAGTCCGTCTTTCGATGAATAATTTGTAATACTATTGTCGAAAAGATTGATGCGGGAAATTCCCTGATTGGTGCTGATCCATATATTATCTGTCTCATCTTCAAGAATACCGTGTATTGTATTGTTGGCCAGTCCTTCCTTTTCTGTATATTCCCGTATTCCTGATAGATTGTTGCTCAATCCGAGGCGGTTAAGCCCATAGCTTGTGCCAATCCACAGACTTTCTGTATCCCTTGTCAGGGAAAGAACGTCATTGTTTGTCAGGGAAAGATTATTGTCTATATCTTCTATCCGTTCAAATGATTTATCCTCTATATTAAACCGGCTTATGCCTCCTCCACGCGTACCCAGCCATAACTGGTTTTTATTCACTCCCGAAGTTATTGAGTATATAACATTGTTATTAAGGGAATTATGTTTATCGGCAGATGTATATTGTTCTATATCCTGCACTTCATAGTGGTTTGCTCTTTTTGTCAATGCTATTTTTATCAGTCCGTAGCCGGATGTTCCTAGCCATAATAGCGAGTCATTACTTGTAAAATGGATGCTGTAAACTGCTCTAAAGACAGGATGTTTCGCCGGAATACTTAATCTGTACAATTGCTTATCTTTCGATAATATGTTGATACCTTCACCTTCAGTACCGATGAATATGTCTCCCGACTGGTTCTTTTTTATTGTATATACAGAATTTGATATTAATCCCGAACTGATATTTAAGAAGTCGGATAATTTCCCTGTTTCCTTTTCTAATATCTTGATCCCGTCCCCCTTCGTTCCCACTAATATTTCATTCCGGTTATACTGACAAAAGCTTCTTACCGGATGGTTCGTATAAACTGTTTTGAACGGAGAGTCATATTCGTATACTTTAAGTATGCCTTGCCCGTCTGTTCCTACCCAAAGTATATCCTGACTGCCTGAAAAAAGCGAGAATATGGATACTCTGGGAGAAATACTTTGTATTGGCTGATATACTTTCGTGTTCAGATTATAGGTTTCACAGCCTCCTTCGTAATAGCTTATCAATAAGTTATCCTTATAATACACAATCTGGGAGATAGTCTTGTCCTTGTCAAAGTCAATAGTACTTGGATAAAGGTTTCTGTCATCTATTATTTTCAGATATCCCCGATAGTTCAGTACCAGCATATTATTATGTAGCATGAATATATTGGATACAGGCTTTTCCTGCTCTAAATATCTGGGTTGGGATAATGTAATCTCTTTATCCTGATATAATAATTTAGACTGTTGCAGTCTTCCGTTTTCATATAAGAAATATATATTATCGTTTCCATCAATCGCAAAGGTTTTGACAGTACCGTCAGTTAGAGAATGGTTTACCGGGATAAATGTCTGCTGTCCGGCATCGAAACGGAATAATCCTTGCTGCTTTACATAGCATATTATATCCTTTTGAGAGGTTGTACTTATCAGAAAAGACTTCTCTTGCTTCGGTATCTGATGTTCTGTTCCTAGAAAATAATTCGTAAATCCCTGAGTTTGTTTATCCCATCTGTTCACACCGTAATCCGTCGCTATCCAGAGATGGTTTGTATCAGACTCCATAATTTGCCGGATTACATTATTGCTTATCGAGGATTTGTTATTCCGGTTGTAACGGTAGGTTTTAAAATCTCTCCCGTTATACGAGTTGAGGCCGTCCCATGTGCCTATCCATATTGTTTGTTCCGAATCTTCGAAAATACAGTTTACAGAATTATTGGACAGCCCGTCGGTGTTCGACAGTTGTTTGACTGTATTCTGGGAATAAGCAATCGCAGGTATTATAAAGAAACAGAATATAATACCGGAGATAATAGAATATATGGTTTTGAATGAATTCATATTACAAAGATATCAGCATATCGAATCGCAAATTTAAACGAAATATGTTGTATAGCATGTGTATACCCTTTTGAGAATATAGTATACCTCTTTCCAGATGCGGGGTTATAGATTTGTTGCGAATTCGGAATTGTAATGATACTAATTTTTAATCATGAAAAATATGGATATAGCAAAAAGATTTTCTCAAAACCCATTATTAAAACCTTCAGACCTGAAACCGGGAATCGAAGGTATGGAAATAACCTGCCTCCTGAATCCGGGTGTTTTCAGATTTGATGGCAAAATCTGGCTGCTGCTACGTGTGGCCGAGCGTCCCACTCAAAAAGAGGGAATCATCAGCTTCCCGGTATATAACAAAGATGGTAAAATAGAAGTTCTGTCTTTCGATGCTAAAGATCCTAAACTGGATGCATCCGATCCGCGCGTGATAGGATATGAAGGTAAGAATTACCTGACAACAATGTCATACCTCCGATTGGTTTCCAGTGAAGATGGGATTCACTTCAAAGAGGAAAGTGAATATCCTCCTATTTTCGGAGAGGGTAAGCTGGAATCGTTTGGCATTGAGGATTGCAGGGTGGCTACGACAGAAGACGGTTTTTTCCTGACCTTTACCGAAGTGTCGCCTGTCGCAGTCGGAGTAGGGCTTATACATACCCGGAACTGGAAGGACTATACACGTCATGGCATGATATTCCCTCCGCATAACAAAGATTGTGCATTGTTTGAAGACAAAATAAATGGAAAATATTTTGCATTGCATCGCCCTAGTAGCCCCGAATTAGGAGGGAATTACATCTGGGTAGCCGAATCGCCGGATCGTTTCCATTGGGGTAACCACAGATGTATTGCTACCACTCGTGACGGCATGTGGGATTGTGCCCGCATAGGAGCAGGAGCAGCTCCGGTAAGAACGGAGGCAGGATGGCTGGAGATATATCACGGCGCTGATTTCAATCACCGTTATTGCCTTGGTGCTCTCTTGTTGGACCTGAATGATCCGTCTAAAGTTCTGGCACGCAGTACAGGTCCTATTATGGAGCCAATCGCACCATACGAGCAAACCGGATTTTTCGGTAATGTGGTATTTACAAACGGGCATCTGGTAGACGGCGATACTATAAAAATGTATTATGGTGCGAGCGATGAGGTTATTTGCGGAGCCGAGTTCTCAATAGCAGAAATCCTGAATACATTAAAATAAACCATCGGTTAAAAATCTGAAATGAACAAACTGAAAAAAGAATACATGTTCTTTAAACAGCAAGAGCCGAATATGCGTACCTTGCTGATGACCAATATGCTCTATGCATTGGTTCTCCCTGTAGTGGAAATATTTGTGGGAGCCTATGTTATGCGCAATACCAGCGACCCCATATCGGTCGCGTTCTACCAACTGTTTATGTATATAGGAATTGTTGCGACCTCATTCCTGAATGGATACCTGCTTCGCTCTGTTAATGTAAAGACATTGTATGCGGGGGGGATTCTTGTAAGCGGATTATCTATGTTTGCAATGATGTCTGTCAAATCGCTTGGTTTTGTGGAACTGGGGGTAGCAGGCTTTGCAATGGGTGCCGCGTCAGGTTTTTTCTGGACAAACAGGTATCTGCTGACGCTGAATAATACAACGGATAGCAACCGGAACTATTTCTTCGGACTGGAATCATTCTTTTTCTCCATCGCTTCCATTAGCGTTCCGCTGGTGATAGGAGCTTTCCTGAGTCAGATAGATGGTAAAGAATTGTTTGGCATGGTAGTGAATATAAATCTGGCTTATCAGCTTGTAACCATCGGTGTCATCATATTGACGGTTATCGCGTGTATTGTACTGTGGAAAGGAAAATTTACCAATCCCGTACAGAAAGATTTTATATACTTCCGCTTTTGCCTTCTTTGGCGCAAGATGTTAGTCCTTTCGTCTTTGAAAGGCATGGTTCAGGGTTTTCTGGTTACAGCTCCGGCAATTCTGGTGCTCAAACTTGTCGGTGATGAGGGGGCGTTGGGGCTTATACAGGGAGTTAGCGGAGCATTAACAGCGATTCTTGTCTATGTTCTGGGACGTATAGCCCAACCTAAAGACAGGCTTAAAATATTTGTGGCGGGGTTAATTATATTCTTTGCAGGAACCTTATTCAATGGAATTTTGTTTACAGCGACAGGAGTGATTATTTTCGTATTATGTAAAGTGATTTTCCAGCCATTATTCGATTTGGCTTACTTCCCTATTATGATGCAAACTATAGATGCCGTTGTGAAAATAGAGAAACGCAACGAGTACACTTATATCCTCAGTCACGAATTCGGCTTATTTATCGGACGAGCAGCCGGATTGATCCTGTTTATTATACTGGCCTTCGGGGTTTCGGAAGATTTCGCTCTGAAGTACGCCCTTATTCTGGTGGGAGCTATCCAGCTGATAGCTTATCCTTTAGCAAAGAACATTATCAAACAAACTAATACTATTAATGAAAATGAGCAAAACTAAAACATCTTTAATCTGTTTGGTTTCCTTGCTATCAATGGCTTGTTCCGAAAAGAACATTTCATACGGGAGCAAAGTAGAGCAGGTCTCGATTGCACGGGTCGATTCTATGCCCGATATGCCCGGCTCTTATAAAATGCTGGATTGGGAAGCCAAGGCCAAGTCGTTTGATAGCTTTGTTTTCGACTGGAACAATAAGAGTGAAGTAGGCTCGATGATATGGCTCGATGATAGCCGCAGGAACATAGATCAGCCTACATTCGGATTATACACAGCCGTAAAAGATATCCGTCAGGGTAAAAATACCAATAACGGGGAATTCCATGAAAGCCTGAACTCATTGGCCGCGCTTTTAGGAGCGGGGCTGGTAGGGATAGACAAAACGAATCAGGATGGATATAACTATGTAAAAATGGTTCAGAATTATTTCAACAAAGATAACGGGTGGAATATAGTGATGAATAATACAACGCCCGAAGTAGGCATGCTTGGCGGCGGATATGGTCGCGACTGGTGGTACGATGTATTTCCGAATGCGCTTTACTATGCCGTATGTGATGTTTTCCCCAATGTAGACGGAGCAGAACAGATACAACGCTCTATTGCCGAACAGTTTGTAAAAGCAGATTCTGTTTTGGCAGGGAACTACGATTATTCATACTTCGACTATGCACGGATGCAGGGAATGGTGAACCATATACCATTGCAACAGGATGCGGCGGGCGGCCATGCTTATGTATTGCTTTGTGCCTATAATAAGTTTGGTGATCCCCGTTATCTGGCTCATGCCAAGAATGCGACAGAAGCATTACTCTCCCAGAAAGAAAGCCGTTTCTATGAAATACTGTTGCCTTTGGGAGTGTATGCAGCTGCATATCTGAATGCGACGGAGGGTACAAATTACGATGTACAAAAGTTACTCGATTGGACCTTCGACGGTTGTAAGAATCCCGACGGACGTAATGGCTGGGGAATTATTGTGGGCAAATGGGGCGATTATGAGGTGAACGGACTTCAGGGTAGTATTATCGACGGTGGAGGCTATGCCTTCCTGATGAATAGTATTAAACCTGCATGGCCTTTCGTGTCTATGGTAAAGTATGAACCGCAATATGCTAAGGCTATCGGCAAATGGATGCTCAACAATGCAAACGCATGCCGTCTGTTTTTCCCGATGGAAATTGATGATGAACATCAGTGGGACCCTGAGATGAAGAATATTACGAACGATAATATTTCATACGAAGGACTGCGCCGTGTAGATGATTACGGCAAGGCTTCACTCAAAGGAAAAACTCCGGTGGCTTTGGGCGATGGCCCTAAATGGGCGAAAGGAAATCCTCCGGCAAGCATGTTCAGCGTATATAGTTCCTCGCCTATGGGTATTTTCGGAGCTATAATAAAGGAGACAAATGTCAGGGGTATTCTTCAATTGAATTGTAATGCGACCGATTTCTACGCCGAACGTCACTATCCTGTTTATTTATATTACAATCCTCATAAAGAAAGTAAATCGGTAAAATATCCGGCAAAGGATATTGTAGACCTCTTCGATATTGTAAGTAAAGAATATGTCGCCAAAAATGTATCGTCTGACGGCGTGTTTGAAATTCCTGCCGGTGATGCGCGTATTATAGTAGAACTTCCTGCCGGGACAAAACTGGCTACAGATAATAATAAAGTAGTTGCAGATGGCAAATACACTATTGCATACAAATAATAAATCTCACAAACCAATAATAAATAAAACCATGTTAAAACGTTTATTTTTCACTTGTCTTTTACTTTTTGCCTTTGCGAATATATTTGCACAGGAAGTAAAAACAATCTCCGGTATGGTGACAGATTCATCTACAGGAGAAGCGTTGATCGGTGTTACAGTGGTAGAAACAGGAACTCCTAATGGTACTGTAACTGATATTGACGGTAAATTTACCCTGAATATTAAGGGTGATAAGATTACGGTTTCCTATGTCGGGTTCAATGCTCAGGAAATCACAGTATCCAAATCTACTGAAATGAATGTAAGGCTTATACCTAACACAGAACTGGATGAGGTAGTCGTTGTAGGCTATACCTCAATGAAGAAAAGGGAAGTGCTGGGTGCCGTAAGTAAGGTAAACTCGAAGGAGTTGACACAAGTTCCTGCTCCGGGAGTATCTGAGGCACTTCAGGGACGAGTTGCCGGTGTCCAGGTCACTTCCGCGACAGGGGCTCCGGGAGCCGGAGTTACCGTGCGTGTACGTGGTACAGGTTCTATAAACTCTTCGAATGATCCTCTATATATTATAGACGGGATTCCTTCCGAAAACGGATTGAACTCTATTGTTCCTTCCGATATTGAGAATATTTCGGTGCTGAAAGATGCATCTTCTGCTGCTATATATGGTTCCCGTGCAAACAATGGGGTTGTGTTGGTCACTACTAAAAAAGGGCAGAATGGCAAAGTGAAAGTTGCTTATAACGGTCAGTTCGGAGTACAGACTCACGGAAGCCTTCCAAAGATGGTAAATACGAACGAATATATAGATATTTATAATGTAGCGGCTAAAAATGATGGAAGAACATTGATAGAAGGCGGTCTGATTAAGGATTTCGCAAACATCAATCACTTGGATGAAATTTTCAGGACTGCGCTGCTGAATGTGCATGAATTGTCAGTCAGCGGAGGTAAAGATAAGTTTGACTATCTGGCATCGTTTTCTTATTACAATCAGGAAGGTATTATCAAGAATAGTGATTATGAAAAATTTTCGGGACGTGTAAACCTCAATTATAAAGCGACAAACTGGCTGAAACTAGGTCTGAATGTAAACGGAGGAAAGGCTAAGACTCATGTTGTGCCAAGTTCGGGAGATGGTTACGGTAGCAATGAAGGCGGTAGTGTTGTACGGTATGCATATATGCGTAATCCGGCAATTCCGACCTATGATGCAAACGGGAATTATGTGGATTTACCGAGCGAATATTTCGGACAGGCCGAATACAACAGCTTTTTCGGTGACGGTTACAATCCGGTAGGACTGGCGAACATGACCGACAGGGTAAGAGACGAAGATACTTTTCTGGGTAAATTCAATGTAGAAGCAAAACTGCCCTATAATATAGTTTGGAATTCCAATTTTGGGATCGACTATAAGAAAAGTGATTATAATATCAATAACAAAACATGGGGAACAAATGACAGGATAAATAATCCAAGTTCCCTGTTAGGGCAGAATAACGAAAGTCTGGGATGGACGCTAAACTCAGTCTTCAATACAGTTCAGACATTTAACGACGTGCATACATTGAATGCAATGGCAGGTACAGAAGCGATCCGCTACAATGGTACGGACAAAAATACATCTTCATCTGTAAATGGTGATACCTTCTATTCAAATGACTGGGCTTATTCTTTACTTTCATTCTTTGGTAAGGTCGATTATAATTATAACTATAAATACTATCTGTCGGCTTTAGTGCGTCAGGATGGATCTTCACGCTTTACAGAAGGAAACAGATGGGGTACATTTTACTCATTTTCTGCGGGATGGGATATCCATGAGGAAGATTTCATGAAATCAATTAAAGCGATTAATCTGTTGAAACTGCGTGCCGGATGGGGAGCTGTAGGTAATCAGAATATAGCTTTATATGCATATACAGACAAATATACACCATATTCAAACTACCCTTTCGGTGGAAATCCATCTGTTGGATATATTCAGAGCCAGTTGGGTAATGATAAGTTGAAATGGGAGACCAGTAAACAGTTTAACCTTGGATTGGATATGGCCTTCGGAAAGGGGGAATACGGCTTTAGCGTAGATTATTATAATAAGAAATCGAGCGACATGCTTGTGCGCGCACCATTACCTCCGTCTATTGGTAACGCTTCCCCTTATTGGGTGAATGCCGGAAAGGTGTTGAATGAAGGTGTTGATGTAGAACTGTTTGTTCGCAAGCAATACAAGGATATGGGCTTTTCCGCCTCACTGAACTGGGGCTACCTGCACAATGAAGTACTGGAACTGGATGCGCCTATACAGGCAGGACGTGTGGATAATGGCGTTTTTGCAAAATATATAGAAAAAGGATATTCTATCGGTTCATTTTATCTTTATCAGATGGATGGAATATTCCAGAATGAAGAGGAAATCGTGAAATCAGCATATCAGGGAGCAAATGTAAAACCGGGGGATGTCAAATATAAAGACCTGAACAACGACGGTGTAATTGACGAAAAAGACAGGGGGCATGTAGGCTCTTCTATCCCAAAACAGACACTCGGACTTAATCTTCAGGGTAATTATAAGAACTGGGACTTGTCGATATTCTTTCAGGGCGCATTCGGTCACGATATATATCACCAGATGACTACTGAAACAGAAGGATTTTTCAGAGGTTTCTCCGTATCGAAAGATATGTATGATAATTACTGGAGAGGAGAAGGAACTTCTAACGAATATCCGAGACCGTCATGGAGTGCTAAATCGAATAATGCGATAGCATCTACACGTTTTCTGGAAGACGCTTCATACCTGAGACTAAAGAACATTCAACTGGGATATACTTTCCCTATCAAATCAAGATACATCAGCAGCCTGAGGGCGTTCGGTAGCGCTACCAACCTGTTCACCTTTACCGGATACAAGGGACTCGACCCTGAAATGACAGTAAGTTCCAATTCGACAGGAGAAGGTGATATGGCCAATGGTATAGACTGGGGGACTTATCCTGTTTCTAAATCCTTTACATTCGGAGTAAACATAACCTTTTAAAAAATTACCTGATATGAAAAAAATAATAACAATACTAACTATATTAGGGACATTCTCCTTCAGTTCGTGTAACGATTTTCTGAATGAAGAACTGGACGGTGAATATACATCCAACAATATATACAATACCGAAGAGGAGGCAAATCTGGCATTGACCGGAGTATATAACAGCTTGAGTTTTACCACTTCTTCAAATATGATCTGGGTCTTCGGAGATGTAGCATCCGACGATGCCGTGAAAGGTGGAAGTGCTTCCGACCAGGCTGAGATAGGTATGATAGACGAGTTTAATATCAAATCGGACAACGGGATTTTGCTTTCATACTGGAAATTTGCTTATGAAGGCATTAATCGTGCCAACAATGTAATACATGCTAATTATGGCGCAGGTGTTGATGATGGTGTCAAGCAGCAGATGATTGCTCAGGCTAAATTTATCAGGGCATATTATTACTTTAATCTGGTGAATATCTGGGGTAAAGTACCTTTGAGAATAGAGCCGGTAAGTACTTCTAATGTAAATATGGGATTGAGCGAAGTTTCTCCGATATACCGGCAGATAGAACAAGACCTGAATGATGCTGCCGGAGTATTACCTCCGTCTTATACGCAAACAGCAGATAAAGGCCGGATAACCAAAGGCGCTGCTTACGGTTTGCTGGCTAAAGCCCAGTTATATCAGAAGAAATGGGATGATTGTATAACAACTATTACAACCAAGTTAGAACCGCTGAGCCTTTATGGACTTGAAACTAATTATGAAGACTTGTTCAAATTAGGAGCTGAAGATAGCAGGGAGGCTATATTTGCAATCCTGCACGAAAGCAATCAAAATCCCGGGTTGGGTAATTCTCTGAACCAGTGGTTTGCACCGCTTGTAGAAGGAGGGTATTACTTCAATGCACCAACAAATAATTATGTTCTGAGTTTCAGTGAACAAACAACTACAGGACAGACCGATCCCCGCCTCGATGCTTCAATCGGACGTTCAGGTAAAGAATGGTTGAACGACGATGTATTTGACCTTACATGGAGCATTACCGGCTATCTGGTGAAAAAGCATAATCAACCATTGGCAGAAGTGCCTGCCGGAACAAAGGGCGATGGTGGACTGCCGTATATTTACCTGCGTTATGCCGATATCTTGCTGATGAAAGCAGAAGCATATACAGAAACAAACGATCTGGATAAGGCTGCCGCAGCTCTTAAGCTGGTAAGGGACAGAGCCGGACTTGCCTATGCAAAACCTGTGAATCAGGAGCAAATGCGTTCGGTTATCTATCTGGAACGTCGTCGCGAGCTTGGTTTTGAATTCCATCGTTTCTTCGATCTGATGCGTTGGGGAAAAGACGTGGCAACTCAGGCTTTAGGTTCTGATTTCAAATGGCAGGAGCCTCGCTATTATTTCCCTATACCGCAGAATGAATTGGATTCAAACAATGGTATTTAATCAACTAAAAACAATGACTATGAAAAAGAATAAGATATTTAGTACATTACTGATATTTGCTCTGGTACTTTCATCTACACTATTTATCGGCTGTAGCAATGATGATAAGGAAGAATTTGTACCCGGGGACACTGCAGTACTCAAGAATGAACTTGCAGCAGGATATGATTCTATAGCAAAAGCTACTTCAGCAGAATATAAACAAGAAACTATAGACAGGTTTAAGACAAAACTGGATATTATCCAGGAAGTTGTCGACAACGGGAATATATCTGCTCAGGAAGTTGTAAATATGAGAATACACCTGCAAGAAGCATTAGAACGTTTTCTTAATGATAAGATGATAGGTATTCCGGAAGAAAATCTGTTAGCCGGTTGGAGCTTTGATGAAGGAACAGGAACTTCACTTGTCGGTGACGGGGTAAAAGCCCTGACAGCGACTTTGAAACCGGGACCTTCTGAAATCTTCTCAACATCTGTACTACCGGAATTTGTGGATGACGGAGTAAATAAAGCCCTTTATTTCAAGAGTGGAGCACATCTCGAAGTGCAAAATTACAATCCTTCTGATTTCCTCGGCAAGAAACTGAGTATTGCCGTATGGTTGAAACCAGAAGTAATAAAGGGTGGCAACTATATAGTTTCTCTGAATTACTGGAACAACTGGAAATTCCAGATACAGGAACAAGGTAAAGCATTCTTCACAATCAAATCGCAGGCAGGTTTTACCGATGCGGATAACGAAGCAGACCTTTCTGTATCTATAGGTAGCTGGAAGCATATTGTAGTTGTACTTGACCTCGAAAGTTCAAAATTGTCATTCTACATAAACGGGTTACTGACAAAAGAGTGGACCAGCACCGGCAAGCCGAATCTCGTAGGCAGCCAGTCTGCACCGTATGTATCTCCATTGGGTACTCAACTGCCGTTGATGATTGGAGCGGCAACAACTTATGCCGAAGCAAAAGCCTCATGGGACTGGTCAGGTTGGGATACACCTACATCATGGGATCACTTCCAGGGTATGATGGATGAAATTAAATTCTATAATACGGCATTATTGAGCGGACAGGTTCAGTGGCTTTACAATCAGGAAGTAGAGAAACTGAAACAATAATAAAGGCTAACTTTTACTGGTCTCAGTATAGATGTCCCGTCCTGAAATAGGTTGACAGGATTTATAGTAAATATTTATAAGAACCGGTAGATTTACGTCTATCGGTTTTTTGATGCATAAAGTTAGGCGTTTTCATCTTTAAAGCCAAATGCGGTCTCTTATTGTTATAAATATGAAAAAACACACAAGAAAAGACATATACGCAAATAGTAACACTTCCATATGTAATAATTTTAAAATTAGCAAGTTTACTTATATTTAGGAAGTTCGTAAAATTTGAATCTAAGCAAATCTTAGACAGACTTCAGTTATTAAGTTGTTACTGGCAAATAAGTGATATCCGAAACACATATTCTTGTCAGTCAAAAAGAAGAAAAATTACGATTCAATATATTTTCAGCAATTAATTCTTTATAGGAAGAATCAGTTGTAGGTTTGTATTTGCGTGAATATTTACTTTTTAGTTCCACAACTGTAGGCAATGATGCTTAGTACTCGGGCAAACAAACTAGATTACTGCAATCATAGCTTAGCTTCACTGTATTCGCTTAGGGCTCTCGGTTATATACTTTTTTCTTTGTTTTATAGGATAAGTGTATTGATTTTACCCCTTAATTATTTATAATAAGAAAGTTAGTAATCTTAATTTAAGGTCTAGGATTCAGTTGGTTCAGTAATTCAGTTGGTGAATATCCAAAGTATTTCTTAAATGCGTATGAAAAGTGCGACAGGTTTTCAAAGCCTGTTTCGTAACAGACATCAATGGGACGTTTCTGTTTTTCTGTGAACTGGTAATGTGCCAGTTCCAGCCGTTTTTGGGTGAGCCAGCGTTGTGGGGTTGTATTGAACACTTTACTGAAATCTCTTTTGAAAGTAGTCAGGCTTCTCCCAGTCAGGTATCCAAATTTTTCAAGAGGAAGGTTAAACATAAAGTTCTTTTCCATGTAGTCGACCAGATCGACTTTTCCTGGTTCTTCAAAATTAGCCAGTATATTGTCTATACTTTTGTCGATTGCCCTTAGAATACTAATAGCTTCTGTAATTTTTAGTGACGCTATATTCTCAGGCAATTCTTTCACGTCAAAATACGGGATCAGCGAAGACAGACAACTTTCCAGTAAGGGATGATTGTTGAAAAGATAGATTTTAGGTGATTTTAATGTTTGGGCAGTTACATCCAGACCAGCATAAAAATTTCTTAATCTCCTTGTGGAAAGGTGCATTACGACTGTTTTATGCGGTTGCCCATTTTTAGGATAATTGATGATGGTGGACAATTGGTTTCTTGGGATCAGGAAAATATCATTCTCCTTAAAAATATAAGTGGCATCTGCCTGAACGATTTTTGTTTCACCCGAAATGAACCAGATTAGCATATGGTGCTCAAAGATGATGTCCGACTTGAAAAACTTATCCTCGTAACAGGAAAGCTTGATATCATCTGTTATGTATCTTGCCTCGTATTGCATGGTATGTATTTTTGTTTCTTTCTTTTACGGAAAATAGTATTGTAAAAATAAAAAAATCATTTAATCTGCTTTGTTTAAAAGTCCAATTTAACTTTTAAAGAACGGTGATATAAATGATGTCCACTACCGTTCTTTTGAAATGGATCTCCTCTAAAATACTCATAGTGATTGTCTGCCATAGATGAAAAAAATAACCCCTGTAATAAAGGCTGCCTTACTTGAGGCATAGACGGAAGCCATTGGAGGCGAAATTGTGGCCGAAGTGGAGGATAGGAATATCACCGAAGCACCTTCGTTCTGGATAGCTATGAACCTGCCTAAGGTAAAATAAGCTCCGTTGAAATTCACATCCTTGATTTCATCAAATACCTGCTGAGAGATTGATTCTATCGGCGCTGATTTTGTTATTTCTGTATTTATCAGCAGGAGATCCATTTTTCTAAATTGCGCTAAAATGTCTGAGGTCAGTTTCTCTATATCGCCTAGGTGGGATTGGTCAGCCATCATTCCGGTGATATTCAATTCTAATGCCACCTTTTCAATAGCATCCTTTCTCCTGCCGATTATGACCACGTTGGCTCAATTGTTATGCAATTTTTCGCTGTAGCATAGCCGACACGACTGTTACCACAAGTAATGACAGTGATTTTATCTTGAAATGTTTTCATTTTTTATCTTGGAATTAAATAATTGAAAAAGATATGCTGCAGGCTTCTTCGCTCCATTTCCACAAACGTTTGGCTTCAGCCTCATCCAGCGAATAGCGTTTAACCCCCGCAGACATCCCGCTATCGGATGCTAATAGTGCTACCTCTGCATCCTCACAGTATACGCCACCAATATTATTGAGCAAAGGCGTAGTAGCGCACCATACGGTTGTGGCTGCTCCCTGCGGTATGGTTTTGAGTGATGCTAATACATCGGGACGCATGTTGCCCTCTTCATCGACAAATCCCATTTTTATAAATAATTCTAATGGAGCTTCCCTTCCCAGTTCCGTTCCAGCAATGGAACCAGGATGCAGGCTGTATGCCCGTACATTGAAGGCTTTGGCTCGATAGTCCAATTCTAGAGCAAATAAATTACTGGCTGTTTTGGATTGACCATATGCCTGTAATGTTTCGTATTCACGGTGTTGAAAGTTAGGATCATCAAAATCGAAGGTTCCGAACTGGTGGCCGTGAGAAGATACATTGATGACCCTGGCACCATTCGCTTGTTTAAGTCTGGGCCACAGCCTCGCCGTCAATTGAAATTGTGCCAAATAGTTAGTCGCCAGCTGTGATTCGATACCACGGCTATCATGGCGAAGTGGTACCCACATAATGCCCGCATTGTTGATCAGAAGATGAAGAGGCCTGCCAGAATCCAGAAATTTTTGAGCAAATGCATCAATAGAAGCAGGAACCATCAAATCCATCGATTCTATTTCGACATGAGCAATTCCTTCCAGGTTACGTTTTGCTTTTTCTACATCTCTTGCAGGTACAATAACGGTTGCTCCTGCCTGTCCCAATGTTTTGGTGGTCTCAAGGCCGATACCAGTGTTGCCACCGGTTACGATGACGATTCTCCCCGTCAGGTCAATACCTTTGATTACGTCTGCTGCTGTCGATTTTGCATTGAAGCCTGAACCTGTCGGATGTTGCAGAGCTCCTTGATAATTGTGCTGTTCCATCTTTTTTAATTTTATTTGTTATTGATGAAACAAAAGTAGATAGGACATCAGGATCAGGCTTTGTTCAAACGTCTGAAGTTACTTTGTTTAAAAGGCCAATCAAGGTAAAAAACACAAGAATAGACAAATAAGCGAATCGCAACACTTCAATAGTTAACAGGTTTCAACTAGTAAATTTGATTAGATTTAGCAAGTTTGTAAAATTTGAATCTAAGCAAATCGTAGACAGACTTCAGTTACTAAGTTGTCAATTTTATATTTATTGTAACTCTTCTTTAGTATCTTCTCCTGATACATAAAGCACTTGTTTTTTCGGAACTGTCCATAATTTATGTGTAATAGCTAAGACTTAATCTGACAGTTGTGTGTTTTCTATGATTGTCAGATTTCCTTTTTATGGTTCATATCAAGAGTATCTTGACACATAACAAGTGTAGTTGTAGATAATAGGGATGTTCTCATTAAATAAAGAGCTACGCAAGAAAATCTTCTCTTCATATTCCTCTTCATTCATTGTTTTGGATATCTTTTCCAGTTTTTTGCTGTAAAGAACGCCTGATTCATTTAAAATATCTTTTGTAATAGAATCCAAATAATATGTATTTGTCTTTTGCCGACCGGAGTGAGAAAAATATTGTTGCAGTAAAATACTTTTAAGAAGAGCCGTGCTCTCATTATTTAAGAATAAGATCATTAATTCTTTGTCTATTTCGGCATAATCTGTCGCTGTATATAGGGCATTAAATGATTTAATAGATTTTTTAGATGTGAGTTCTATTTCATAACCTCTTTTTTCAATCAGATCCCAGAAAGGTTCACGAGACATATGAAAGAAGGGTAAAGTGAAGTTCATTATATGAGCTGTTCTTACATATGCTTGCCAGTTACTTTTAAAATATGCCATCAGCTCGGCTATAATGTAGATTCTTTCGGAATTTATGTAACCTGCATTATAGCAATCAATGACACTCAATAAAAGAATCGGTTTATGAGGCGCTTCTCCCAGATTGGGTGCCCTTTTTAGTTTCTTAAAACAAGCTATATAATAGCTAATATCTTTCATAAACTTATCTATTCTAAATTATAGAATTCGCTTTGAGTCTGTTTCTTGGGATAAAGAATAATTCATATAGTATTTTATTCCAGAACATTTCCCATAGCGTTGAAATAGTTACAAGATGCCCATAACTTCTTATTTCCAATAACATAAAAACGTTTTTTAGCCCTTGTCAAAGCAACATTCAGCATATTGGGCTTTTGAGATGCCCAGTTCCTTGCCCCTGGAGATGCCGGGTTACTTCCTAATAAGAGAAAAACAATATCTGCTTCTTTTCCTTGAAATTTGTGTATTGTACCGCAGGAGATATTGTTCTGTTTCTTGAATTCATTAGAACAATAATCAGCAACGGATTTAAAAGGAGAAATGACATAAATATTACCGAAATAACCCATCTGTTGCAATTCATAAATTTTCATTTGAAGAAACTTAACTTCTTCTAAAATGACATGCTTATTATATGGGGTAGAATCGCATTCTACATGAAACCATTTAGATGCGCCGAGAAATTCGTCAGTTGAGTTCTCATTGATCGCTTTTACCATTTGGTTGCTATAAGCAATCTCATTGGCTATTGAAAACATCGGATTATCACAACGCCTATGCGTACGCAAAGGGAAACCTGTCCAAATCTTTTCTTCTGAGTCTCCTACTTGCATATATGTTCCGGAGAGAGAAGCTCTATCGGCTAACTGTTGTACTGATACTTTGCATGGTGACCAGTCTAATTCGACGTTCTGTTCTTTGCGCAGTTTTGTTACTAATCTTTCAGGCATTGAAACTACCGGTTCTACCTGTAGAGGATCACCAACAATTACACATCGTTTGGATCGATGTATTAATCCTGCTGCTGACTGAGGAGTCGCTTGTCCTGCTTCATCAATAAGCAGCCATCCTATCTGATTTTTATCAATACTTGGAAACAATCTGCTTGCAGATGCTAATGTGGTAGAAACGACAGGAACACATAAAAAGAAAGTATCCCAAAGGTTTTGGGCTACCTCTCTATTTACGTTAGACCAACCTGAAAGCATCTCGAAAAATGCCAATAGATTATTTCTAATTCTTTTTGCGTTCACGAGTATAGCATCCTGATGTAATTGGAGTGCAGCAATAAAGATATCGCTTCTTAGTTTCGCTATTTTGGGAGAATGATATGGACTTAGCAGATGTATTTCTTTTAAATCTTTCTGTAGAAAAGCAATATCAAGTATATTCTTTGTTTCTATTCCATATTTTTCACATAATATATTCTGTAGTTTCTGGTAACCTGAAAAGAATACATTTAGTTCAGATAAATTGTTCTTTAGTTTCTTTTGCTTACTTTCTGATTCATTAATCTCATTCTTATAATTAGCAAGCTTCGTCCTGCTATCATCCAGTAAAGAAGTTATCTTCCTCGACTTATTAATAAGTTCCTCTGCCTCAGAATTCCATCGTTTGTAGGCTGAAGTAGAGAAAAGTTTCTGGAAAAAGAAAAATGTCGGTTTTCGTTGCAACTGTAAACTTAGTAAAGTCTGAATTTTATCTGAATCATTCTTTCTTGTATTTTCTTCTTTGATTAGATACGCTCTTTCATCTGAAAGTTTAATCAACTTACTCTTGATTTCAGCAAGTTCATTTATGAATTGGGCCTCTTTTTGTTTATTTTCTATATACTTTGGAAGTTGTTGATGAAATATTTCTGCTTGTTTTTTAAAGTTCTCAAATTCATGCAATAGACTTTTAAATAGTCTATCTTGTTCTCTGAAATCTTTGCGATACACTTCTGTTTTATCCTCCTCTTTATAAATGCTGTGTAACAGTTCGTTAAAGCCTATCTGTCCTGTTTTTTCTTCTGACTGCCAAAAGGCCTTCTTGAAAGTAGACCTATTCTTCATATTCCCTAAGGCTGCTGCCAATGTACCCCAACTATCCTCTTCGATTAATAACTGTGAGCAGGATGAAAAATAATCAGCATCTGGAAATATTTCTGAATCAATCTTTTTCTTGAGGGGCAGTTCTTTACTTATATTTTCCACCGCAGCATTATTATTACTGGCCACAACTATCCCGAAATTGTTTTTCAACGAAGGCTTTAAACTATAAGTATATTGATCATAACCTGATTCTTTCTCAATTTTTATGTATTTACTTTCAAATAGTTTATCACATCCAAGATCTGATATGACTTTGGCTCTCTCTACTATAACTTCAGCAATTACATCTAACAATAATGTTGTTTTACCTGTGCCCGGAGGCCCATTAACACCTTGTAGACCCTCTTTTACTCTGAGATTGGAAAAGATTGTATTTACCGCTCCAGCTTGAGCAGAGTACAGGCCATATTCAATTTTAGAAGGCCATCTTCCAGAGGTCATGGATCGGGGATCAAAGCTTTGAAGTAATAATTCCTTATTTTGTATTAAATCTTTTCTTTCTATAGTTGATGGAACTAATGTTAAATACGATTGAAGAGCAATACCTAAGTCATTCTTCTTTTCTGTAGCTGATAAGTAGTTTAGATCATTTAAATAAAAACTGTTTAGAAAGCTCGTATTAGGCTCACTATCTTTAGGTACAGTTTCTATCAAGAGATAGATATTTATATCCTGATCCCACCATTTATTAATATCTTTTAGATAGCTAATTTCCTTATCCAAATGTTCCCATAGAACTCGGTCTCCTTGAAATACTTGCTTACCATCAAAATCAAAGACCTGAAAATTGTAGCGATCGAGAAAATCATCTTTCGACTTTGATAAATCTCCGGCCACTATCGAAAGATTTTTATTCTGTTCTAAAATTCTTATTCCGAATGTGTAGCTAGCTACGACATAGCTATCCTCCTGTGGATAACCCTTTTCATCTAAAATCAACGCAGATAAACAGCTAAAGCCGGTTACCGATTGCTCCCAGTCATTTTGTTCTTTGATATCTAACAAATTATTGAGATGCTCTACAATCACCTCCTTTTGAATCTTTCCAAAAATAATTGTATAACGATATTTGTAATTTGCATTTGATGGTTTGTTGTTTCCAAGCCATGGTAGAGGTTCCCCCTCTTCAATAAGATATGCGTCTTTGTTAAAGTCAGGCAAATCGAAGATCTCAACGTTTCTCCAGAATTCCAGTATTTTTTGTTGCTTCAAGTTTTATTCAGTTTAGGTTATTCAGGTACTTGTGTTTTTTTGTTAATACAAATCACTCTCTTCATCCAGAGGAAAAATTTGTCAATCCAGGACCTTGAGGATTCTATCTTCAAAGATATCATTTTCCGGGTAATAGTGGTGAATATTTAGCACTAGGAAATTGAAACTTTTTTCTAGATATTCACTATTATTAAGAATCATTTTGTAATTATCTCAATTATCATAAGCATATATTGCATTATGTTGATCATATACTAGAAGTCCTGAGTTGTCTATAGTGCCAATCAATAACTGATGTATAGCATTAGTTTCAATATAAGATCTAAATTCAGATAAGAAAGAGACAAGCTCTTCTTTAGTTTCAAATAAAGGAGACTGGTAACGCCCTAAGTCATTACCTAACCGGGACAATTATTGCATAAAGAATAAAAGTATGGGGATTTAGCTCATCTACTAGCTTTAAAAACAAATCCACTTGCTTCAATCAACAGCAATCTTAAGTCGATTATCTTCGGCTTCAAATATCTTTCCATCTTGAAATAGATATTCTATATCTTGTAATAAATCCGCTTGTGAGAATTTTATTATAAAATTTCTATTTGGCCATCATTCTTATACCAATACCTCGCATTTCTCTTATCTCCTTTTATGGAAAGGAGGCCTTCTTCAACAGCTTTTCTCAGATCTAAACTTGCAGTAGGTTCTGATATATCATAATAAGCCAAATAGTCTTTTCGCGAGAATGGCTCTTTTATCGTTCCTCTTAGCAATTCAACCCGACCCGATTTAGGATTATACAATTCATAATAATATTCAATACATCCATCCAATAAAGTATCAATCACAGATAAAAAGAATTCATATCGCGGTGGGTCCTTATGGAGAGAAGTTTGAGCAAAGAGGTAAGCGAAAACATCTACCTTCTTCTGCTCTTTTAAATAATTATTATATGCTAGGCATAATATAATCCGATATTCCTTATAAAAGCGATTGATTAGCCACCCTTCTATGAAATAATCAGAAGTTAGATTATTACACTCGTTACAGAAGTCGGCAATAGAATAGAGAAAAAATTGAGGTGAAAAATCGGTTCTTTCAATAATCCGATCCAATTTCCAGGTAGGTATCTCCTCAAAATATTCGTTACTGTTATATGTTTCCGCATATATGTTAATATCCAGTTCCCTATTTGTTAAATGAGTAACATGAAACTCAATTACAGGAAGAATAGATTCGACATCCTCTTTCCGTATTGAATGCTCTGGTCCCAGTGAGTCAGAAATAACTTTGTCAGGATAAATTATATTTTTCCCTTTAAGAATTCTTTGGATGTTTCTGACAATACAAGCCTGATCAAAGTCAATATGCTTGTTTACTCTTCTGATCTCCTTTAGTCGGCCAATCTTTTCAGAAATTGAGACAACCGATGAAATCATCTTATCAGTAATCTTATATTCTAGTATCATAAAATAACTGTTATACGTTTGATTGTACTATCAAATATATAATGTTTTATGATAATAAATTGATTTTCTAAGTATATATACTATAATTGATAGTATATTCCAAATTGATAGATATATGATTTGTATATATTATACTATAAATAATACTATATTATTTATTATTGAATTTCGGATGATATAATATATACTATAAATTATAGTATATTTATGTTTTCCTCATTCTATTCATTTCTGATTCTATCTTCTGATTTGTAACATTCGCATAAAGCATTGTCGTTCTGATGTTCGTATGTCCGAGAATCTTACTTACAGACTCCAAGGAAACACCTTTATTAAGCGCCAGTGTAGCAAATGTGTGTCTGCTAACATGGAAGCTGATACTCTTCTGAATACCGCAGATATTAGCTATCTCTTTGAGATATTCATTAGTTTTCTGGTTACTGGACATAGAAAACAGAGGTTTGTCGCCAGAATATTTATGATAATCGGGGTGATACTTTTCCAGTATTTGCAAAGGAACATCCAGTAGCGGTATTTGTGATATATTATCGGTTTTCTGCCTGATAAAAATGAGCCAGTATTTTTTATTACGGCATTGGATATCAGAAACTGTCAAATTACAAACATCCCTATAGGATATACCTGTCCAACAACAAAATACAAAAACATCCCTAACCCTGTTTAATCGCTCTGTCATAAAGGTTTTGTCAGTAATCAGGTTTACCTCGTCTTCTGTCAGATAAACCGGATATTTCTTTTCAATATGGAACCGGAAAAGTTTAAATGGATTGATCTTTAATAATCCGATCTTCTCTGCAAAATTTAGAATAGCTGCAAATCGTTTCATGTACTTCATTGATGTATTATTGCTACAGTGATATTGTTCTCTCAGGTAATTGTAAAAATGCTCTAGAAATATCAGATCAATATCCTGAATCATTATACCTTTTTTCTTATATTTCTTAAACATAAACTCGGTGATACGGTTATGGGTAAGCTTGTAACAGTTTGCTGTGACATCCGATATGCTTCTGCCGTTTTTAGAACGGAATATTTTGACTTGCTCTTTAAACTGATAGCTAAGGAGCATTTCATCACCGTTTCCTAAATATGCCTGCTTGAGCATGGAAGGAGATATAACCTGATGTTTGGATGACAAATCGAAGTAAAGAACTTTTATTTTACTTCTTATTTCCTCTAGAAGTTCATTAATATACAGAAAAGGATCTTCTATCGCTTTATTTTCCTTCTGAGACCAGGCGGTACGATCAATTTCTAGCTTACTGCTAAACTGAATTTGTTTTCCGTTGATTGTTATCCGGATCATAATCGTTGCTAGTCCATTGTCCTTCAGTTGATTTTTTCTAATGAAGAACAATACCCGAAACGTTTCTCGCATGTTTAATTATTGGCTTTATATAGTTTATGTAAAATCGTACCTGAGAAAGTACCTTATATTAGGAATGATTTAACGCTTATTCTAAAGACGTTTTATTGAAATACGATGAATATAATACTCTCGGAATCTAAAGTGTAAAATTAAATATTTAGATCTGTATCTCAGGAATATGTCTAATTTATGTCTAACATTTCTTGCGTTGATTTTCACCGTATTGAGTTAATATTTTAGTTAAATTGGAATTTCTGTAAAGTTTACATTTATAACTTGCTAATAATTAGATAGTTAATTTTGAAGAATTATAGAAGGTTCTAGTTCCAGGCAGTACCAGAGCCTTTAGTACCATTTATTTTACAACTAATTAATTGATAATTAGTCTATTAATTCAAATAAAAAAGAGCAATTTTTACTGAAAATCAATATGTTAAATAGTTGTTAAATAATCAAGAATGAACCTTAATGTGGAAAATAGTGAAATATGATGAACCTTAGATATGGAAAATATAAAACTCGTGTATAAAATTATACTCTTTATAGATTTTGTAAATAAGATTGAAGGGTAATGATTCAAGTTTGCCTGGAACTACAACGAACCACAATATAAAAACATCACTGATTGTTAGCGTATTATAAAAATGAGAACTGAGTCACCCTGATATGGATACACAAGTACAACAAATAGAGTAATAGTTTGGCTAAACCTTCCGATATATCAAAATAAATTATAAATACCTGATAGATGACCTTAAATGTAAAGAAAAAATATATGTATGATTAACTTTAGATTCAGTGTAAAGTTTTTCATCAAAAGAACGAAGTTGAACTCCAAAGGTTCAACTCCTATCAACGTGCAGCTAAAGCTGGACCGTCAATCTCTTTCATTCGCATCCGGAATAAATATAGATCCGGTTCTCTGGAACTCACAGGCACAGAAGGCCATCGGGTATACAAAACTAGCCCGTGACATTAATCGTTCATTAATGTCTATTCATGTTGATTTAGAGAATTTGTATTACAAATTGGCAGCCAAGGAAGATATTGTTACTATAACAAGGATAAGGAATATTTTTTTAGGTAAAGACAGTCTGGGCGAAGAATATTTTCTCATGGATTTATTCGATAAGCTGATTGGTCAGAAGCAGTCATTAGTGAAAAGCAAGGTAATTGAAGCAGCTTCAGCAGACAGCTATATCTGTACCAGAAGAAAAATAATTGATTTTCTGAAATCAACCTATCATTCAAAAGATATTAACCTAAAGAAGATCAATCATGAGTTCGTAACGGGTTTCGAAGTGTATCTTTTAAGTGAAGGAAATTGCTCTCACAATACAATGATAAGGCATATGCGCCGCTTGAAGCAAGTAACCACTAGTGCTTACCGGAATCGTTATATAGACAGGGACCCTTTTGTCGATACCGTGTTGAGCGTAAAGAAGCCGGAAAAACAAGTCTTGACAGAGAAAGAATTACAGCGAATTATAATACAGGAATTTGATAATTTATCCTTGAACAGGGTTCGGGATATGTTCTTATTCTGCTGCTTCACGGGGTTATCTTATATTGATTTAAAGCACTTAAAACATTCAGATATAACAGATAACATCATTATGATGAATCGTAGTAAGACAAACAATCCATGCTTTATACCTTTACTGCCAATTCCTCTGGTTCTGATAAAGAAATACAAAAGTAAGACAGAATATATTTTCCCTGTTCCGACTAATAAACAGATGAACGATCGTTTAAAACCCATCGGAAAAACTTGCAGTATTCGGAAAATATTAACGATGCACATGGCCAGAAGAACTTTTGCCACGCTTATGATAACCAAAGGAATGCCCATCGAAAGTATTGCTAAGATCCTTGGACATTCCGACTTGAAAACGACCCAGATATATGCCAAGATACTTGATCAGAAAATATTGGATGAGATAGATCTGGTGAAGGATAAGCTAGAATACCTCATCGAGGATTTCATGAAGTCTAATACAACACCCAAAGATAAGCCGGGCAAGAAATAATTTACATATCTCTTACCCAAACTCAATACTATCTCCATTTAGGCAAATATAGTTCCTTTAAAATATTCTGTATTACTGATTCTTTATAGAGAACCTTCCCTCCAAAATAGATATAGGGTAATATCCCTTTCTTGCGATAATCATTTAATGTACGTCGATGAATCTTTAAAAGTTTTGATAATTCTTCGTCCGTAATATAGTGTTCTCCGTTAAACAACAGCTTTTGCATATCTAACAAATCTTCGACCTGAAGGGTTATACGCTCTATGGTATTAAAGAAATAGGAAACTCTGGCATCTGATTCTGTTATCTTTTTCATTGTTGAAAATTTATTAGTTAGCTACTTCATTGTTATCCAAAAAATCTTGGATGTCACTCTTCAGATAAAGAATCTTACCTTCGATCTGAGAGAATCCCAATTTCCCGTTTTCCCGATAAATCTGCAATGTTTTTGGGGTAACACACAGGATGGAGCAGACCTCTCTTGTATCAAGCCATTTAGTGTTTCTACTTGGATTATACTTGTTGTATAAAATATCAACAAACCGTTCAAACTTGGCGAGACGTTCCAACATTTTATTAAAAATGTCCTTTTCAATCATGATAAATTCTTTTTCCATACTGTTTAATTTAAATTATTTAATAAAAATAAGGAATTAAGATATTATTGACTGGCTACTTTCTTCGATATCTACTGTACATATCTGTTTCTATTCCGGCTCTGACTTCTTCAATTGTTTTTCGTCTGCCTTTTGCGATCCATTCTATCAATTCATCTTCGAAGAAGAAAAGCTTTTTACCACGCTTATAGCTCGGTAATAATCCCTTTCTGACTAAAGCATAAACTGTAGATTTGGCCTTCCGGATAATGCAACAAGCCTCGTCAATTCCAATAGGAATCCTTTCTTTTGGAGAATCTGATCTTTTCCGGTCTTCGATCATCGACTTGATTTCTGATACCGACTTGATTAGATACGCCACCGCCTCAGGCAATTTTTCAAAAGTAATTTCTGTGCATATCATAATGGAATTTTCTTAAATTAGCGATTAAACAATAGTAATATAACACTCATAATTGGTGTTACGAATGCAAGATGAGAATATTAAAGGGAAGAAATTTAACTTGACGGTTTTTGTCGCAGTTTGTCGTAATTTGTCGTAGCTGAAATGTCTGTTTTGGCCTGAAAACGGTTGACAATAAAAAGTGTAAACCTATAGACGGACAAAAAAAGAGACTTTTTCTCATCTCTCTTAAATAATTATTTCGGAAATAAAATGACTTACAAGAAACCCGATGGAGGATTGGCTTTTTGGATTAAACCAATTGAAAATATTGATTTATTTCAAGTGCAAAAGAAAACTAATCTTAAATCTATAAATTTCTATACTCCCGACAGATTTAGTTTTGGAGAACCAATATTAGGAGTTAGACCAGGTTACGCTTCTTTGTCTGAAGCAGATTTAGAAAAAGGAATAAAAGCTCTAAGTAGAGTATTGTAAAAATACTTTTGGAATAATTATATATCACTTTCGTATTGTTCCTTTGCCAATCTTAATTTCCAAGCCATAAAGTCAACTAATGATTGTGGAGATAAGATCTTTATAGTATCGGCATATCCAAAGAACTCCCTTTGTAGCTCCTGATTGATAACCACATTAATTTCGAATGTTTTGGAACCGTCCTCGTGCTCTTCAACTATTTTCTGGCTTTTATGAAAAGGTTTAGTCTGTACATAAGGTGCATTTTCTTTATTTACCCAGAAACGGACAGACTGAGCTTTCATCCCTACATTCTTAGTAACACCAACCAAATCATCAAAGAAAGTCTGAGGATCGAATAAATTATTTTCTATAAATCTTTCTTTCTCAGCGATCTCTACACTATGTATTCTATCTAATGCCAGATTGATTAGATTTCCCTTTCGTCGGCCAAATACAAACCATCTGTTGCGATATTCTTTTAGTAAATAAGGATAGAATAAGAATGTATTTGCCGAGCGGGCTTTGAATGAACGATATTTCAAATTTAGTGCTTGCTTGTTGACAATAGCATGATAAATAATATCAAGATAATCCAACCCTTTCAGGCTTTTGTTTTTCTCAAAGTCTATAACAGGTATAGTTTTCTGTTTTGCCGAAGTTACATGATCTTCCAAGCGGCTGACGATATCGCCCATACCTGAAAAGTAAGAGAACCCTTTGAATTGACGCAAAACCTCAACAGCTTCAGACATTGTTTTCAAGTCTTGTTCTGACAATGGCGTATTAGTTATGCTGTAATCCTCATCTTCATATTTGTAGTATTTATTATCATAAACAATAATAGGTGCATTATAACCTAGTTTCTCGCTGCGCATCATCTGAATATCCATTTGCACAGTGCGTTTGCTGATACCTTTGTCTATTCCTTCATATTCATAGAGAGCGTCAGAACAAGCATCTATAAGGTCTTCAAGTGTCCACTGTCTATATTTATTACGTAGACAAGTATCTATTGTTTTATAGCGGATTAGGGCGTTACGGTTTACTGGCATAGTATTATTCTCAATCTGTTTTTATTTCTTTAAAAAGACCTTCTAAGATATCTTTGTTTTTAGAATACTTATAATAATCTTTATCTCTCAAAATAGAGCCTAATAACAGTTCATGATATTCTTTTTCCGATTTATCTTCTTTTTTAATACATAGCAAATGATTCAAGAGGACCTCATAATATTTACCTATAAAGTAGTTTTTATAACTTTCTTTTCCTCTATTTGTATAAATAACCATTTCAAAATCAGGAAAATTGAAATCATTATACTGATAGTACTTTAATCCATTGAATTTAGGATATTTCTTTATATTTTCATAAGCTCCTTTAGTATTCATCGGTTTTGCAATATTTATTAACCCCCAAATCTGTTTACCACAAAACTCCATACAACGTAAAAACAGAATACCCTTCTCTGTATCATTCTGTAAATTATATTCATGCAAACGAAAATCAATTTTAGACATATTAAATGGCTTTACTTTATTCCCATATGAGGCAAACAACATGCTGTAATATCTATCAATCATTTCATATCTGGGAATAGTAATATTTAATAGACTATCTACTATCTGCTCATTCGTTACTGGTTCTTTGGCATGGAGATTATAATTGACAGAGCAAACAATGTAGATGTTTTTCAGAGTCTGTTCATCAGGCAAAGTTAAATAAGCTTTATCAATAATTTTTGTTTTCGGAATTATGGTTTGGATAATGAAATCTGTAGTAGCCATTAAATCCTCTGAGCTATTCTCTTTTAGATTTTTCACATAGTCATCCGTAGGGTTATTCACAAACATAAAATTTTTGTATGTTTTACCTAGTTCTATAAGTTTCGATTGTTTATTTTGAGCATGCAGACCAAATGTAATCAGGAAGAAGATAAAAAAAGAAGTTGTTTTTTTCATAAGATTTAGATTTATGGGTATTTATTCTCAAAAATAATAAAAATGTTTTTCATTACGCAAAAATACTGCGTATGCTGTATTTTACTTTGTACCATTAAAGTAAATAACAATGAAAACAACTATACAACAAAAACTAACTGAGATAGAAAAAGCCTGCGGAATAAAAATACTTTATTCCTGTGAGTCAGGTAGCCGAGCATGGGGATTTCCTTCACCTGATAGTGATTATGATGTGAGGTTTATATACACTCGACAGCTTGAAGATTACCTGACAATACAGTCAAAGAAAGATCATCTGTCTTTTCCTATAAACAATGAATTGGATATATATGGGTGGGATATATCAAAAGTATTGCAGCTGATAACCAAGTCGAATACTACTCCATTCGAATGGCTACAATCACCTGTAATATATAAAGAAGATACCACATTCAAAGATGAAGTGTGGACACTTTGTAAAAGCTATTTTTGCCCTCGCAGCAACATACATCATTATCTGGGTATAGCACGAGGAGCGATGGAGACTATGAATGGGAAAGATATAAAAATAAAGAAACTGTTTTATGTACTTCGACCAACTCTTGCAGCTTTGTGGTGTGCAGAAAAGAATACAATATCTCCAATGAATATATTTCTTTTAATGGATTTATTGACAGATGATTTGCGTAAAAAGGTTTTATCTTTGATAGAGTTGAAATCAACAGCAAATGAAAGTTATTTGATAGAAATAGATCAAGATATAAAAACATGGATAGATCGGACATTCGACTATTGTATGGAAGCTTCTCAACAACTAACAAAGAAAGACTTTGACCGAAAGATAGCTGATGAGTTTTTTAGAAAAACGATATTAAAATGACTATACAAGAAATAAAAGATAAAGGGCTGCTTCTTTTTGAATGTGTGAGTGGCAGCAAAGCATACGGATTAGAGACCCCACAGTCGGATACTGATCTGAAAGGGGTATTTTATCTGCCCAAAGAGCAGTTTTATGGCTTGGAATATATACCTCAGATAAGTAATGAAACCAATGATGAGGTGTATTATGAACTGGGGCGATTTGTCGAGTTACTTTGTAAAAACAATCCGAATCTATTGGAACTATTGGCTTCTCCAAATGAATGTATATTATATAAACATCCATTGATGGACAAGCTTCATATAGATATGTTCTTATCCAAGCTATGTAAAGATACTTTTGCGGGCTATGCCCTGACTCAGATACGAAAGGCAAGAGGATATAAAAAGAAGGTTGTGAATCCGATGGAGAAAGAACCTAAAACAGTATTGTACTTTTGCTATATAATGGATAATTATCAATCTGTTCCTGTAAAAGAATGGCTCGACAAGCAAGGTTATATGCAGGAATTGTGCGGATTGAGTTCAATCTCTCATGCCAAAGGTATGTACGCTCTATTCTATGATTCTGAAAACAAATATGGTTATCATGGTATAGCCGTAAAAGATACAGCCAATGAGGTGTCACTATCATCCATACCTAAAGGACAACAGGCTCTTGCCTATCTATATTGGAATATGGAAGCTTATTCGCTCTATTGTAAAGAGTATAAGGAATATTGGGATTGGGTGGAAGAGCGCAACGACAATCGCTATCAGACAAACTTGAATCATGGAAAGAATTACGATTCTAAAAATATGATGCACACTATACGACTGTTGCAGGTGGCAGAGGAAATATTGCGGGATGGAAAGTTGAATGTCAAAAGACTTAACAGGGAACAACTACTTGATATAAAATCGGGTAATATGGATTATGATGATTTATTGGCTATGGCTGATAGGTTGATGGAGAATATAGAATCGTATTGTTTAACTTCTACTTTACCTGATACACCTGATAAACAAGTGGCGGAAAAGGTATTGGTTGAAATGAGAGAAGAATTGTATAAGTAAAAAGTTGAGATTATGAATGATTATGTTATAGTAAACTATGACGATTTAACTTCTATGGAAGTTATTGAATTCCTTGGCAATGAGATTAATGAAGCTGGCGATAAACACGATATTGAAAAGTTAAAAGGAATAATACATTACGCAGAAAATCTCGATATCAAAGATTTTTCTTCGGAAGAAAAAAGCATTTTTTATTACTTTTTATCAAATGCTTGGGCTAATCAAATGAATCAGGAAATTGCACCAGAGGATATACCCTTTGTATGTAACAAACAAGAAAAACAAATTTTTTATTTGAGACTGTCTATTAAATATTTTGGACATGGTAATTCCTCTTTTCAGAAAGCTCAAGTTTATGTTAATTTAGGAAATAGCTATGATCATATTGGACGCTTTGTTGATGCTCATATCATGTGGAATAAAGCACTCGAAGTCTATCCTGATTTTGGAATGGCAATATGTAACATAGGGCATGGTATTTTAAGATATGCACGATATATTGATGATAAAACTCAAATTATATATTTTCAAAAAGCATATAACCTCCTCAAGTCATGTTTAAGATATAATGATATAAGCATTACCATAAAGAGCCAAATAAAAGATTTAGTTAATAATCTCGAAGAGTTTATTGGAGAACAAAATTTATCTCTAAGTTTTAATTGGGATAACTATAATATTGGCACAACAAAAAAAGAAATAGAGTATCGAGAATGGAGTTTGGATAATAGATTGTTTTTAAATTCATTAAATGACATTACAATAAATAAGATAGCCGCAGAAGATGATCTCTTTTTGCCTTCAATAACTTATAAAAAAGAAAATTATCCTAATTACGTTTATCAGAATATATTTAATCAGATCAAGCAGGAATATGTTTCAGCTAGATGCTTTTTATATGAAGCTGTTTTTTGTCAGGAAAAACACTTTTCTGATAAGAATAATTATTTAATGGATACATTTGATTATTCTATATATTCTTATAGCATGGAAAAAGCAAAAGCTGCATATAGAATTTGTTACTCCATTTTTGATAAAATAGCATATCTCCTACGAGAATATTTCAGAATTGATGTAAAGCCCCACGAAATCAATTTCAGCAAAATATGGTATAAAGACAGAAAAAACAAACAATTAAGAGAAGAATTTAACGATGGTCAGAATTGGGCTATAAAAGGGCTCTATTGGGTAAGTAAAGATCTCTATTTCAAAGATCAGAATTTTATAGTTGATCCTGATTCTGAAAATATAGCAGACATAAGAAATTTTATAGAACACAAGTCATTTAAAATAATTGACTATGATTTTGGGGGAGAAATGAAGAAAATAGATAACGATCTAACTCTAGAGATATCAAGGGAAGAGTTTGAAGAGAAAGCATTAAAACTTTTGTCTCTAGTGCGTGCTTCTATTATTTACTTATGTAAGGGTGTACTTATTGAGGAAGAAAAAAACAAATTAAGTGGTTTTATTGCTTCTCAAGAATATCCAGAAATTGATGAAGAATATAAAATATGAAAAAACCAAATACACATTGTCCTTGTTGTGGAATATTTGATCATGAAGAAGAAATTGGTGGAACATTCCTGATTTGTCCTATTTGTGGATGGGAAGACGATGCTATTCAACTTCATAATCCTGACTATGAAATAGGAGCGAATACTTTATCACTAAATCAGGCAAGAGATATGTTTAAGAAAAATCAAACATGCGTAGATAGTCATATAATTTTCATGTCGAAACCATCTGAATTCGAAGTGAGAAAATCATTTATAACGCACATATCTAAGATAAATGGAGTAAAACATTTATTTGACGAGTTATCTGAAAAGCTCCGATTTCCAAACTACTTTGGTCGTAATTGGGATGCTGTAAATGATTGTTTAAATGATTTTATGTGGATTGAAGAGAAAGATATAGTCATCGTGCACGATTCTTCTATTAATCTGAGTGAAAAGGATTTTGATATTTATGTAGATATACTTCATGACACTATTTTATCTTGGTTATCAGACACCGTGCATACCTTGATAGTGGTCTTTCAAACAGATTATAAAGAGATAATTGAACATTTTATTAAAAAATAAATGTGTGCGCAAAAATACTGCGCATCCTCTATTTTACTTTGCATCATAAATCAAAGAACAACCAATTATGATTTTAAAAATTAAGAGCGAAAATGACCGACTATTAGATATCCTATATAAAAATCCGGATACAGACAATGGGTTGTATTTTAAACCATTGAAGAACGGGCAGATTGTAGGGAATGCAGTCAACAAGAATTATTACGAAGTTGTATTTCAAGACACCAAGTATAGTTATATGCCCGAAGAGTCTAATCAGATAGATTATCAGAGCTATTGTACACCATTGGCCGTGTTACATATCTGTAATGAACTATTTGGACATATATTAAAAAGCAAGGACGAATTTGCATCAAAAGATATTCAGTGGCTTGGTATTACTCAAGGTGAAGCTGATATAGAACCTTGTGTCATTGAAATACCATCGTTCTATATTGATTCTAACTGGTACAGAAACGGTAGATTCCTGCCAACCAAATATTTTGAGGGGGTAAAAGTCACACAACAGTCAGGTCGTATTTTTAACCTTACGATTTCGGCTAAAAGTACATTCGAAGCATTTAATTTATTGGCTTTAGTCTCACTGTTTACACATGTGACTAACGATTATGGAATGTTTACTTATATCGACGATGGCCTTGCTCAAAAGTACGGACGTATATTGACAAACATAGATAATGTGCCTTATTTCGTTTTCTACCTGTTTATAATGAAAGCAGTAAAATCGGAACGACAGTTTAATGAGTTAAAACCCGTCTTTGAAGATTATCTGGCAAAATACGGATTAGAAGCCAATCTAGTATTACAAGGAACATATCTGCAACGAATTCATTTTATAACTAATCTATTAGAACGAGATATCCCAATTCTTGATATTGGTTGTGGCGAATTTACATACTATAAAAAGATGATGAATAAAGAGTTTTCATCTATCTATTATGCAGTAGATCATGATGAGAAGTTTGAGCGATTGGCTGAAACTATCTCTCGCCGATATGATGAAGACAATCTTTTATTTTTTAATTCATTAGAGGAATTCGATTCTAACGATTGTATAAATATTCTACTAACTGAGGTTATTGAACATAATCCTGTAGGTATAGCAAAAGAATTGATACAGGAAGCTTTGTCATACAATTTCAATAAATTGATTATAACAACACCGAATGCAGAGTTTAATCAGTTCTACAATATGGAGACAGAGTTTCGTCATGATGACCACCATTTTGAGCCAACTCGACAAGAGTTTCTTAATCTGATTGCAGAATGTACCGAAAGTAAAGATATAAATATTGAATTTTTCCAATTGGGAGATAATTTAAATGGTATTCAACCCACGCAAGGTTGTGTGATAACAAGAAACAACAAATAACTTTTATATATGCCATATCCAATAGATAAGAAATTAGTAATAGCTGTAGCCTCAAGTGCTTTATTTGATTTATCTGAATCTCACCAAATATTCAAAGAGAAAGGTGTAGAAGAGTATAAAAAATATCAAGAACAAAATATAGATAGAACCTTTGAAAAAGGGGTCGCATTCCCTTTTATAAAGAGACTGCTAAATTTGAATAATATATTTTCAGAGGAGCAACCTGTAGAGGTCATATTACTTTCGAGAAATAGTCCTGAGACAGGTCTTCGAGCTTTTAGGTCCATAAAGAAATATGATCTAAATATTACTAGGGCAGCTTTTTTCTCAGGCTCATCTCCTTATGAATATTTACCTGCATTTAATACATCCTTGTTTTTATCTGCTGATGAAAATGACGTAAGAGCCGCATGTGAGAATGGTTATGCAGCAGGGAGAGTATTGGATGCAAGAATGGAAGATGATGAAAGTGATGAATTAAGAATTGCTTTTGATTTTGATGGAGTCATAGCTAATGATGATGCTGAAAAAGTTTATCAATCTAAAGGGATGGAAGCGTTCCACTTATCTGAACAAAATAATGCAACTATACCTCTTAAACCAGGCTTATTGGCGAATCTTTTTGCAAGAATAGCTATTTTTCAAAAAATGGAGTCTAAGAAGATGATGGAAGATAGAAATTATAAAAGAATATTAAAGACTTCTATAGTAACAGCAAGAAATGCACCTGCTCATGAGCGCTTAATCAATACCTTAAAGAACTGGGGCGTAGACGTAAATGAAGCTTTCTTTTTGGGAGGTATTGATAAGGCTAGAGTATTAGATGTAATGCATCCCCATATATTCTTCGATGATCAATTAGGGCATTTATCTCATTTGAAAAATATTCCTGCAGTACACATTCCATTCGGAATTACAAATACACAAAAAATAAAATAAATGGAAGACCTAAAAAGACTAAAGAATAGAATAGATTGGTTTTGTGAGAATAAAATAAATGCCTTTTCTCCAACCATATCCCCTGCGCCTAAATCGCCGGAGCGAAAGGAAATTGAGAGTATCGACAAGGCTATCCGTTATTTTTATGATAATGGAATAAAAGAGGTCGTTGTCGAGAAAAAATATATGGGATCGTATTGCGACATTTACTTAAACAAAAATTTGGAAGATACTTATTTTGTAAGTCGCAATGGGCACAAAATAGACCATATCGATTTGGATGCTGCAAAAGAAGCTTGTCGTGAATTACATGCTCGTTTCGATTGGACTAACTTACAATTAATAATAATTCAATCTGAATTGATGCCTTGGAGTTCTATGGGTAAAGGATTAATAGAAAATGAATTTGGTGGATATTTAAACGTGCATCAAAATCACTTTGAACACCTCGCAAATTCCAGTTTGTATAAAAAGATTGAAGCCGTAAGAGAATCAGATGCCTACAAGCAATTCATTGAAGATAAAAATATGCTGTCAACCAAGGATCTCAGAGCAAAGTATCCGCACCATATCATCCGTCAATATGAATCTCTATTTGAATTTAAGGTGTTGGATTTGACTGTTTACAAGCAAAGCATTGATGTCTACGAGACTCAGATCAATCATTTCGGGCAACAGGGAGATATTTATTTCAAACCTTTCAATATTTTAAAGAAAGTATTTGATGACGGTTCGGAGGAATTTGTAAATGACAACCTTAGTTATAAAGAAGTAAATGATGATGAATTTTTACATCTGTCGATAGATAATGATACAGAATTAGATCAATCAATAGAAACTGTTTATTCTTGGTTTGCTACATTAGAGAAGAATAGCGAAGAAGGAATTGTTATCAAACCCCGGCAAGCTTTTATCAAAGGAATGCCCCCAGCTTTCAAAGTGAGAAATAACCAATATTTGACTATGATATACGGTGTCAATTTCCATGATCAATATGGCTACTATATCTATAAACGTAATATTGGACGAAAACTGGAATGCTCTATCAATGACTGGATGCTGAACTGGGAATTATTGAAAGTCCCATACAAAGATATTAACAAAGAAAACTATTTCCTCAAGAATCTGGTTTTCGACCGTATTATGGGTGAAAAAGCAGAAGCTGGGTTGGATACAAGATTGTAAAAAAGAAGAATTAAAATGAAAAGAAAAAATCCACAACTATTAATATTAATTGGTGCTCCTGGTTCGGGAAAATCGACCTTTTCCAAATATTTTATCCGTACTGAAGAAAACTGGATGCGCCTATGCCGTGATGATTTTCGTACTATGCATTTCACATATTCAAATCTTCCTCCGTACGAAGAGGGGATGATAACAGAAATGTTGGATGTCTCAATAGAAGTTTTGTTACGCAAACGCTTCAACGTATTGCTCGATGCTACACATTGTAAGACTGAATATCTGAACCATTATATTGAAAAGTTCAATCATTTAGCGGATATTTCATTCAAAATATTTGAAGCAGAAGCCAAAACAATTGCCGAACGATGCGAAAAACGAAATAAAGAAACCGGTAAATATATCCCGACTAATGTTCAGAAACGTTATATGAAAGAGTTGGAAGAATTGAAAAAGGTATTTGATTTTTCGACTCGACCTTTGCAGGACAATCGTGTATTGACCATTAAGCAAGACATATCACTCCCAAAAGCGATTATTTGTGATTTAGACGGAACATTAGCTTTAATGAATCATCGCAACCCATTTGATGCAAGCTCATGTGATGAGGATGAATTAAATATTCCTGTTGCCAATACATTGAAAGTTTTTGCCAAAGAAGAATATGAGATACTGCTTGTATCAGGAAGGGAAGATCGTTTTCGTGAACCAACTCTTCGATTTTTGGAAAGATATGACATTCCTTATCACCAGCTTTGGATGCGTCAATCTAAAGATTTCCGAAAGGACTCTGTTATCAAAAGTGAAATTTATGAGGCTGAAATTAAGAATAAGTACTTTATTGAATTCGTTTTGGATGATAGGGATCAAGTGGTTGATCTTTGGCGGAAAGAATTGAGACTACCATGTTTTCAGGTGAATTATGGAAGTTTTTAAAAATACAGAAAGGCTGATCTTTGATAAAAAAGTAAAATAGAATAATAAACTTGAGTTTCTTTTATCAGGGATTAGCTTTTACCTTTTCAAGTAGGGGCTGTTATTCAACTCGATCTTAAATTTAGCCTCATCGAAAGTTAACTTTTTCCTTATAGTTTTTATTTCGAAATCTTTCAAGAAATATATTCTCCGGATCCTTATAGTTCAGATACTAATATTTTTGTAAGCTTTTCCCTTTAGGAATTGCTTTAAGAATATTCTTTCGCACGGACCTGATAGCCGGGCATAATTCCCCTTCCATCATCTCAAGAGTAGTCTTCAATTCCTGCGTTAATTCAGGAATAATACGGCAGAGCTCGTAAGCTATTTTCATACAGAGTGACTGCACACCCGGTAATTCTTTAACTGAGAGCATTCGCTCCAGACAGAAATCCAGAAAATCAACCCTCGGAGGATCTGCCAAAGGCTGTTTATAAAGCAGATTGAGAACAACCCTCCGTTTACCTCCATGCTCACATGTCATCACTTCGTCAATAAGTTCATCTTGCTTTTCATATAACCATTTATTAGCTTCCAAAGAAAAATGTGTGAAAATCCAAGCCGCATGATATCCTATTTTTTCATCTTCTCCAATAACTAAATCATACAATTCTTGCTTTCGCTTATCACTTTGCTGAGTTAAACGAAGTATTTCATGGATATCATCCATACCAATCCGCTCCGATAATTTAGCTTTGAAATTCATTGCTATTCTCATTTCTTAATATAATCCTGAAATTTCTTCCCTTCTAAGGCAAGTAACTCCTTGCTTACTTTTAACTTACTATCCCAAAAAGAAATATCAAAGTTAATCCCTTTCGCTTTCTTAATCTTTTTCCAATTACCTACACCATGACCATTATACAGTATAATTGATTGAAATATACCATAGTTATTAAAAGCTTTCGGATGATGCTCTAAGTCTAGAACATTTGTCCTATCCTTGTAGCTGATAATATACTCATCATAAGCAGGCAGGAAGTGAAGTATATTTGTATCCGAAGAAGCACATTCTTTATAGTCTTTGTGGATATATAATTCGGTAGAACCGAAGTGATCTTTTATCAATTCATTGTCGATGAGACTAAAAGCGTGTCTGCAATCTTTGATCGTCAACCCCGACCACCAGACAAAATCCTGTAAACTTGCAGGAGAATGGCTCTGCATATATCTTTGAGCTAGCTTTGCCAGTGCTTCATCCTTATGTATATCTTTGCTTTGGGGAGCTCTTTCGTCCAGTAGTGCATATGTTTGTTTTTTCTCTTTCAATACACCGCTGCATATAATGCCATCCGCTTCTGCCAACATTGTAAAGAGGTATATATGTCTCTCGGTAGCCCCTAATCCTTCTTGCTCGAATATTTTTGTAATCTCGTCCTTGGTCTGATGGTTATTGTCCCTAAGTGTCCTTTCTAACAGGTTATAACATTTTGTAAGTTCGTGTTCATCAACCTTCAAATCTTTTACATATTTCCATGCGCCTTTAATTCGCTCTCCTGTCAATTTCAGAAGCCACCTGATATCTTCCGCAGAAACAAAATGCCAGGTTGGGCGCATGATATGGGTTCGAAGAAAATCTCCCCGGTTGAAAGCTTCTTCAATACCTTGTTCTATACATTGTTTCGATCTGATGGCAATAGCCCATTTTGCCATAGTGAAATCCTGAGCTTGCATAGCTCCCATCCATGACACCACTTCTTTTGGAGTATCAAATGTCTGTTCTGATAGTTGTTGACTCTTTAGCCGTATGTTTTTTATAGTAATGTTCATATGTGGGATGTTTACTTTAAATTTATCTTATTACCTGATTTTCAGTTTTGTTGTTACCCCTATCAATTATTCTGGTTTATCAGATTCACAATAACTTTTACCATAATATCTTTTTCCTCTGTACGGCTTTCCGCAATCATTAAAGTAAGAGCAACGAGCGTATTGTTTTCAATAAGTCTTGTACTATCACTTTTGTACAGAATACCATTTTTCTCCAAGAACCAAAGGAATAGGAATGCTGCAATTCGCTTATTTCCATCACTAAATGAATGATTTTTAGTTACTAAGTATAGTAACATCGCTGCTTTTTCTTCTATACTGGGATATAATTCTTCTCCTCCAAATGTTTGATAAATGGTACTGATTGAGCTTTTGAAAGACTGATCTTTCTCATTTCCGAACAAACCACCACTTCCAAACTTATCTCTCAATACATAGATAGCTTCCATCGCATTATCATAATTCGCTCTGAAAGGTTCATCGACCGTCGTTTTTTCAATCTCAAGTTTTTGATAATCGTATCTATCTAAGGTGTCTAAAGCATAGGTATAGTCTGATATGACACGCAGTAGTCCTACTCTTTCATTCTCTGATAAAGTATTGCCACTTTCCACTTTTCCTTTATTATTCATGGCTATTCTGATTTAAAAGGTATTCTTCTTTTATTTTTCTGATTACTTCAATAGGGATTCTTCGCTCTGAATCAACGACCTGTAACCCATCGTCCATATAGAACTGAATAGGATAATTACCTACAACTTTCTCTAAGTCTAGCTCTACACCTAGTAGGCTCGCCTCTTCTTCAGTAGAAAAATATTCTCCTGATTGATATCCAATTTCCAATTTCTCAAAATCGAAAATATGCTTCTCCGTTTTAAAAGGCTTGATTGTCACAATATTCTCCAATTTATTGGGGTGTAAAATAAATATCTCATTGCCCTTTCTTTCCCACTTTAGAAGGTAGAAAGCGAGTACAAGAAATAAAAGAGAACCTATAATAACAGAAATTAGTGCTAAATAGTCTTTGGATGTGAAAAAGTCTATCAAAAAAAGAGAGCTTGTACAGCCAACTATGGAAATTGAAGACAGAATCATTACTACTATATATAATATATTTAAAGGATTATGAGTTCTCTTTGGCATAATTTCCAATTTAATCATATCACCTTTCTTTTCAAGAGTGTATGGATATAGAATGTTTGTACTCATAATCTTTTATTTTAAGCTTATTTTATTAGCTGATTCTCGTTTCTTCGAACTAACCAAATCCGCATATATCTGTGTTGTAGAGACATTTTTATGTGTAAGCATTTTACTGACAGTATAAATATCCGTTCCTAAAGCTATCTGCAAGGTAGCAAAAGTATGCCGAAAGCAATGGAATGTAATGTGTTTTGTTATCCCCGCGCTGGCAACCCATGCTTTTAAAGGTTGCTGAGTCATGCTTCGTTGTAGACCTTTAAAGACTTTTCCTTTTCCTCGTTTACCACATAAATCCAAAGCCTCATCACTAATCGGCAAGGTTGTTTCTGTTTCAGTCTTTTCAGTTCGCAATCGCATGCAATAGCCTCCATCCGAAGCTGGCTCTATTTCTTTCCAATCGAGTTTCAATATATCACTGATTCGCAATCCGGTCATGCAGGAGAACAAAGAAGCAGTTTTTAATATCGGGTAATCATCGCATGGGGTGTTGGCTAGCAGCTTGACTTCATCTAGAGTAAGATATTCTTTCTTTACGTCAGTTGTTTCTATTGAATCAAGAAAGTCATTCAGATTCTCTCTAAAAAACTTCTCTTTATAGGCTACCTTCAATAATCCTCTGAAAGTAGAGAAATATCCGGACGCTGAATTCTGCGATATCCGATAGTTCTTATTTTTCAACTGCCTTGCATCCTGTAGATAATCCCTAAACCGATTGCATAGATCTACTGTTACTTCTCCGAAAGTGCATTTGCCTTTGACGAAGTTAGAAAAATGTTGATACACTTTCATCCATTTCTGATCTTTCTTTTCCGCTTTGGTTTTAAAGTAGATGAGAAAATCCGCCTTCGCTTTATTCTTGTCTAAAAATCCGAATTCTTCATTAATAATGGATTGTACCCTTATGCTTCTGATAGCTTCAGCTTTCATCAACATTTCGTTATTGAATTCTTTCTCGAATTCATTTTTAGGCTTTGCATAAATGTAAATACCCAAATACTCACGCCGTGTCATCTTCATGGAGTGGGGATCACGAATTGCAGGGTAGTAGTCTAAATAGAGGCTTATCCTTCCTCTTGTTGCATCTCGTTGTCTGAGATGAACTCTCGTCAGTGTTGCCATATTATTGTGTTATTTGAGGGTTAAACAATTTATCGAGTTCAGGCTTCGATACCTTAATGTATCGCCCATCCTTCACTTTGGGTATATTATGATACTTTATATAATGGTATAGCGCATCCCGAGTCAGGCTGTATTGCTCCATAGCTTCTTCTACTGAATAATATTCAGGCTCCTTGGGTTTTTCATATCCCTTTGCTACATCGAAATCTTGTTTGGAGTATAAAACCATTCGCCCATCCTTCTTCTTGGGTATTTGATTCTCTGAGACAAAGCTGTATATTGCATTGAGAGTCAGCCCATATTTTCTCATGATATCTGCAACTGTATACCATTCTCTAATATCCTGATTATCGTTGATGCCTTTCTTTTCAAAATATTTATCAATGTGCTTCTTGCTAAAATAGGATTTTCCGCGAATCAGAGTTTTAGGTATATCATTCTCTCTGGCTACTTTGAACAACCACGATTCTTTAATATTGAACTTTTCTTTGATCTCAGCTACTGTATAGAATTCAGTGAGCGGTTTTGCTTCGACACTCGGCCTGGCCTTTGACTCGTATTTTTCGGCATTATCAAACATCGCATCAATATCTGAACGACGAATAAAGGTTTTGCCATCCATCCGGATCCCTTTTAATTGTCGGCGATGTAGATAGCGATAAACAGTGGTCCTCTCAATACTTAATAGAAAAGCTGTTTCTACCACAGACAGAAACTCTTTATCCTGAATTTCTTCGAAACGTTCACTGATCCGTTCTATCTCCTGCATAACAGCATAGTTGAGACCTACGACCTTTCTCTTCTTCTTATCTTCTTTATAAGCTCTCGAGTTACATTGATGAGAACAATATCGGGTAGTCGTTCTCTGTGCCACGAATCTTTTTCCGCAGTGCTCACATTTTTTTATAATCTCTAATTTATTGCTCATAATTCTATCCTTTAACTTCGCTAAAATTTGTTGCCTGATGTTGCACTTTGTATCACAGCGTTGCTATATGTTGCAAATATGCATAATCTGTGTTATCAATCCAAACGAGAGTGCAATTTTTCCGATGATCGGTACAAAAATGACATAAATATCATCAAAACAACCATAATTATTGATGAGCAAAGATAGAATAGAGAAAAAGAAAAGCCACCATAAAACGGTGACTTTGTGATGATTGATAATTATTTTCGATTAATATTGATCACTTATTATTTGCCGATACAAAACTTCCCGAATATATTACCTAATATCTCATCAGTAGAAATTTGCCCCGTTATTTCACCTAAATAATGCATACATTCACGGATATCCTGAGCCAGGAAATCACCCGATATCTGCAAATCCAAACCGTCCGACACACGCCGTATTGCTATTAATGCCTTTTCCAATGCTTCATAGTGTCGCATATTCGTAACAATCACATCCTGATCGCTCACATGAGGCAGATTTGCCAACCCGATCAACATCTGTTCCAGATCATCTGTTCCCTGATCATATTTGGCAGAGATAAATATACGCTCTGTCACCTCATCTTCCAGCAGCCTTTCTTTTTCGGCCCTTCTTTCTGCCGAAATAGTATCGACTTTATTAAACACAAGAACAAGTTGCTTACCCTCAGCCACAGGAAGAATTTTCTGTGCCACCTCCTCTATATGCTCATCCGCTGTGCCTGCGTCCACGATCCAGAGGACAATGCTGGCCTGCTCTATTTTCCTGAAAGTGCGTTCTATGCCGATGCTCTCTATCTCGTCTGTTGTATCCCGGATTCCCGCTGTATCAATCAACCTGAAAATCAGGCCTTGTATATTTATAGTATCTTCTATCACATCACGGGTAGTACCATGTATATCGGAAACAATCGCCTTATCTTCATGCAACAACAGATTCAGCAGTGTAGATTTCCCTGCATTGGTTTCACCTATAATAGCAACTGGTATACCATTCTTTATCGCATTTCCCACATTGAACGAATCGGCTAACTTGCTGATATGATATTCAATATTATCAGCAGTATCTTTCAGCCTTTCTCTATTGACAAATTCGACATCTTCTTCCGAGAAATCAAGCTCCAGTTCTATCAATGAAGTAAAGTTCAACAATTCGGTGCGCAACTCCATCAGTTTATCACTAAAGCCACCACGCATTTGATTCATCGCCAAACGATGAGTTGCGGCAGAAGTCGAAGCAATGAGGTCAGCAACCGATTCAGCCTGCGACAAGTCCATTTTTCCATTCAGAAAGGCCCGTTGAGTAAATTCTCCCGGCTGAGCAAGCATCGCTCCCTTAGATAGAAGTAACCTCAATATATTCTGTTGAATATATAACGATCCATGACAGGATATTTCCACGGTATCTTCCCCTGTAAATGAATGAGGAGCCCTGAATATACTGACCAACACCTCATCCAAAGCAAAACCACCATCCATTACCGATCCGAAATGTATTGTATTAGCCCTCTGTTCCGAAAGCTTTTTACCGTTCGAAGATTCGAATAGCGAATCGACCAAACCAATACAACCTTCACCCGATAGCCGGACGACAGCAATACCGCCTATACCGGCAGGTGTAGAGATCGCTGCTATTATATTATTATTGTGCATATACCTAAATTAATAAGATATCAAAGTTACTGCTTAATCGGGTATAAACCAAAACATAATACTCCAATACAGTTCATAACAAACACAAAAAAGTACACTTTCGCAAATACGGATTCATATTTTTAACAAAAATGTAACGAATGTAATAAATTCACGAATTCTCTTTTTTCACCCTAAACTGTCACATCAATATATTCTCCGTTTTCCCTTGCGCTATTCACTACTTTTTCGGGGAATCCCTTTTTTTGTAGCCTTTCTTTAAACC
>NZ_JACIEP010000022.1 GCF_014196915.1 Dysgonomonas hofstadii | reverse complement strand
GGATTTTCCTCTCCGAAGTCGGGAAAATAAATACGCACCATGCCCCATAGCGCGTAACGGGTAAATAATAAATCGGTCTGTGACCGCCACTAAAAAATCATGTTATGAACGAAGAAAAAAGAAATCCCCATAAACGGGGAAAAGGGGGCAGACCCCCGAAGAACGATCCAGCGAAACATCGACTGACTGTAAACCTGACAGATCAGCAACACGTCGATTTTTTAGCCTTGTATGAACAGTCGGGCGTACAATCCTTATCTGGTTTTATCGCTGCTCGCATCTTTGGCGATGAGTTCCGTGTAGTGAAAACCGATGCTTCGGCTGTAGAATTTATAGCAAGGCTCACTGCTTTACACGGACAAATTCGGAGTATCGGAGTCAATTACAATCAAGTTGTAAAGGAATTGCATTCCAATTTTGGAGAAAAAAAAGCATTGGCATTGCTCTATAAATTGGAAAATGCAACTATTGAATTGGCGGGAATCGGACGGGAAGTGATGCAATTGTGCGAGCAATTTAAGGCTAAACATCTCTAAAAATGGTTGCTAAATTTAGTCACGGAAGCAGTTTGTATGGTGCACTTTCCTACAATCAAGAGAAAGTAAATGAGGGTTTAGGAAAAGTTTTGGCTACCAATCTGGTCATTGAACCTAATGATGGAGTGTTCAGTGTTGCCTCTTGTATGGAAGATTTCGAGCGATTTATGCCCTCGCATATTCGTACATCGAAGCCCGTTATCCATATTTCACTCAATCCACATCCGGACGATAAGCTGACCGATCAGCAGCTTGCTAACATCGGGCATGAATATATGGAACAGTTCGGATATGGCGGACAACCCTATATGATTTTCAAGCATGAAGACATTGGCAGGGAGCATATACACATTGTATCGACACGTGTACGCACGGATGGCTCAATAATCAGTGACAGCAAAAATTACGAACGCAGCAGAAAGATTACCGATTCTTTAGAACAAAAGTACGGTCTGCACTCAAAAGAAAAGAATCAGGGCGAGGCATGGCAGCTTGCTCCAATAGACGTTAGCCAGGGGAACTTAAAAAAACAGGTGGCAAACGTCATAAAACCGCTCTCAGAAATGTATTCTTTTCAGACTTTAGGCGAATATCGTGCTTTACTTTCCTTATATAATATAGGAGTAGAAGAAATGAAAGGAGAAAATAAGGGTAAAGCATATCGGGGATTAGTCTATTCGGCATTGGATGGTGATGGCAATCGTGTTGGCACACCTTTGAAATCCTCCCTGTTCGGCAAAGATCACGGCTTGAATAGCTTGGAAAAGCGATTCGACAAGTCAAAAGAAACAATCAAGGCAAACGGCGTAGCCAAACAAACTCGTGCTACTGTTGCTGCGTCCTTTGCAAGCACCCGCACAGAGAGTGAGTTCCGAGCGGCCTTGCGGGAGAAAGGTATCGACCTTGTGTTACGTCGCAACGATGAAGGACGCATCTATGGGGCTACATTTATCGACCACAACCAACGGGCGGTTCTTAATGGTTCTCGTCTGGGCAAGGAGTTTTCGGCAAATGTTCTTAATGAACGTTTTGCGGATAATCCGCCTTGCAAGGATCTGCAAGCACCAGCCCCGAAACATTCCGAGAATAAACAAACAACCACCGATCAGCAACCACAATCAACACACTCCGAGACGAATGATCCGGTGGGGAGTTTATTCTCTGTCTTTACTCCCGAAGTCGAAGGAACAGATAACAAACAACCGACCTTAAAACGTAAGAGGAAAAAGAAACGTAGGTATGGGAGACAGATGTAAGAAATCAGAAAGCCACTTATAATAGGAGGCTTTCTGATTATTAATCTTTATTTACTTCATTATGAAAATATCTATCGAAAGAATGAGCAAAAATATTTCTAAATTCCTTGTAAATAATATACGTATCTTCTGAATAATCATCATTAAATTCCCGCATCATTGGATGGTTGAACATTTCCATTGCTTTTGAAAAGTTATCTATCGCCTTTTGTTTCTCAGTTTTGCTTTTTGCCGTCTTTAATGTGCGATAAGTTTCCATACCAACCTCATATATCCAGGGCAAATCATCCCGAAATATACTGATCATCATAAGAAAAGCAATGTTTGAGTCGGAAAAATCCTTACTCATATGCAGAATCTCCTCCATCATCATCGGATGGAATTTCCTGCGCCTTCTTCCAGACTTCTCGGAATTAACTCGTTTATCAATGCGAGAAGGAAGATCTTGAAACATAATTTTCACTTCCTCAAATAATTTAGCAATAGAAGCATCCTCTACTAATTCTTCGGTTTTTCCATCGGATTCTGGCTGTTTATTCAAAAGTTCAGCAAGTTTTTGTTTGAAGACTTGTACCTGCCCTTTGATAATTTCCTCATCCGGTTCAGAGTTAGGAATTCTTTTGACAAGTTGTAAAATTAGTTTAGTTAGACTATCTTCATCGTCACCGCAATTTTGAAATTGGGCAAAAGGTCCATTATTAGCTTTATTTAATGGTATGCCTACTGCAACACCCAAAACGGTATTATTTAATTTGCCTTTGGCAACACCAGCTTCATAAAGAATCCATGGGCGGTTTACACTATTATGGGTTAGCAAGCACACAATATCAGAGGCCTCATCAAGTTTCCTCATAATTTCAGGATACCATTCTACACCATATTCCATTCCCTGCGTCCCCTTTTTATCAGACGAACGAAAAGATTTTAATACTCCAGCACTTACACTACTCAATAACTTACTGAAAGATTCTGCTATTTCAGCATCCCTTGTGTCGTGACTAATAAAAACAAGGGCTGGCTTCTGTTTGGATACAGTTATTTCTTCATTTACAGTAATCGTAGTTTCACTTTTTTTACCCATTATCTTTATTGATATTATATTTATTTACACTTCTCTTCAATTGATATTCAGCTACAAATATATGTAATTAATGAATATTTCCATAAATATATATTTCATCATTTTTGCATATAGACATTTCCAGACACAAGCATCCTCCATCTGAAAATACCGTATAATGTCATAACCATCTGCTTACATTCGCATTTTTAATGAATTACAAACAAATTAAATTCAACATTTATGCAAAATGAGGATGATTTAAGAGGACTTGCTAAAGTCATGGAGTTTATGAGGGCTATTAGTATTTTATTCGTCCTGATGAATATTTATTGGTTCTGCTATCAGGCAATACACGAGTGGGGAATCAATATCGGGGTAGTAGATAAAATTCTGATGAATTTTAACCGTACCGCAGCTTTGTTCAATTCTATATTGTGGACGAAAATCTTTTCTGTAGTCTTTCTTGCTTTGTCCTGTTTGGGAACAAAGGGAGTGAAGGAGGAAAAGATTACATGGAATCATATCTATGTATGTCTTATTTTTGGTTCTGTATTCTTCTTTCTGAATTGGTGGCTTCTTTATCTGCCACTTCCTAAAATAGCCAATGCTGGTTTCTATATTTTCACCATTGCAGTGGGATATATATTGCTATTGATGGCGGGTACATGGATGAGCCGCTTACTCAAAAACAACCTAATGGACGATCCATTCAATAATGAGAACGAATCGTTTATGCAGGAAACCAAGTTGATGGTAAACGATTATTCGATAAACCTGCCTACAAAGTTCTGGTACAAAAAGAAGCAATGGAAGGGTTGGATAAACGTAGTAAACCCGTTTCGTGCAGCTATTGTATTGGGTACTCCGGGTTCGGGTAAATCCTATGCCGTTGTAAATCAATTTATCAAACAGCAAATTGAAAAAGGTTATACAGGCTACATTTACGATTTCAAGTTTCCAGACCTTTCGACTATTGCCTATAACCACTTGTTAAACAATAGAGAAGGTTATGAGAAAGTACCGACTTTCTATGTGATAAACTTTGACGATCCGAGTCGTTCACATAGGTGCAACCCGATTAACCCTTCCTTCATGGATGACATCTCGGATGCCTATGAGAGTGCATACACGATAATGTTAAATTTGAATCGAACGTGGGTGCAAAAACAAGGTGACTTCTTTGTAGAATCTCCGATTATTCTTTTCGCAGCTATTATCTGGTATTTACGCATTTATAAGGATGGTAAATACTGTACTTTTCCTCATGCCATAGAATTTTTGAACAAGAGCTATGAAAATATTTTTCCAATTCTAACTTCATATCCAGACCTCGAAAACTACCTTTCTCCCTTTATGGATGCATGGAAATCTGGTGCGGCTGACCAGTTGCAGGGGCAGATAGCAAGTGCTAAAATACCACTTTCCCGTATGATTAGCCCACAATTATATTGGGTAATGTCGGGAGATGAATTTACATTAGATATCAACAATCCGGATGACCCTAAAATATTGGCTGTCGGTAACAATCCTGACCGACAAAATATCTACGGAGCAGCACTCGGATTGTATAACAGTCGTATTGTGAAACTAATAAATAAGAAAGGACAGCTCAAAAGTAGTGTTATCATTGACGAGTTGCCGACTATTTATTTCAAAGGGTTGGATAATTTGATAGCTACTGCCCGAAGCAACAAAGTTGCCGTGTTGCTTGGTTTTCAAGATTTTTCGCAGCTAAAGCGTGATTATGGAGACAAAGAGGCTACCGTAGTGATGAATACGGTAGGTAATATATTTTCGGGGCAGGTAGTCGGGGACACGGCAAAAACCTTGTCTGACCGTTTTGGTAAAGTATTGCAGAAGCGCCAGTCTATGACCATTAACCGCAACGATAAATCGACTTCCATTTCTACACAAATGGATAGCTTGATACCACCGTCCAAAATATCCAATCTTACACAGGGTATGTTTGTAGGTGCGATAGCTGATAATTTCGACGAGCGGATAGAGCAAAAAATTTTCCACTGTGAAATCGTAGTCGATAATGAGCGGGTAGCTGCCGAGACGAAGGCATACAAGAAGATACCTGTTATCACCAACTTTGTGGATGAAAATGGCGTAGATCGTATGAAGGAAATGATTAAGGAGAACTATGACCGCATCAAAGCCGAAGCCAAACAGATTGTAGTCGATGAACTACAACGAATAAAGGAAGATCCGGATCTTTGCTATTTGTTGCCGAAAGAAGAATAGAACCATAAGCACTAAATATAAAAACCGAATAATCTATAAACGTTATTCGGTTTTTATATTATTAGGCCGGAAGTTCTTACTTCGCAGCCTCGATAGATACTTTACGAAATTCTTTCAAAGCTTTTTCTATTGCTAAAGATGTTTTTCTTGCACGAGTTCCTGCCGCTTTGTTGCCGTTTTCTACTTGTTGAGAGGCATCTTTTTGGAAATCTGCAATTAGGGAGTTAATGTTTTCTACTAAATTTTTCATTGTTTTTTATTTTTTGATTCGCGGCAAAGATAATAATTATCATAAATCATCTTTGTTCTCTTTTTCTAAATCTGCTACTACCTGCTTTAAAATAGAATCAAATACATTGTTTAGTTCATCATTCAGAATTAACGAGTCTCCATTCCCGAATGCTATATTTTTACAAATATCTTTCAATATCTGCTGTTTGCCCTTTTCATTAGGTAGTTTTCCATTACGATAAGATATCCAATCCCAGATATCATCTTCAATCATAGACATGATATCTCCTTGAGCAAATTCGTCGAACTCAGAGTAGCTCAACTTACTCTGTCCCCAATCTCCAAAAAGGTCATTCTCTTCATCGTCACCATCCGACTGACTTCTACTCATCCCCAAAATCATTTGAGCAAATTCGGCAGCTTCAGGATATTTCTTGTTTTTAGACATTTTTTCAAGAAATTCCCAATCTTGTCTGGAGCGGGGATATTTCCCGGCAATCCGATCTATTTGATTTATGTGTTGCAGTTCATTTTTACGTTCCTGTGGCAAAGATGAACATTCCTTACAGATATGTTTTGCATGACCTTTCCCACTAAAAGCCTCATTTGGTTTAGATGCTCCACATATCCGACAATAGTGTCCTCGCTTTTTCTTTTTAGCCATAATGATATTCTAAAAATAACAATCACAAAGATACAGTTCTTTCCCTATTCAGATAATGAAACAGGTCGATAAATAAGAACCTTTCTAAAACCATCTATAGACAACCCCAGACACAAGCTGCCACCATTTTAAAACCTTGCAATCAGTCCATTAGTAAGATGTATTTTCGCTTTGCATTAATAGTAATGCAGAATAAAAACATCATTTATTATGGATCAAAACAAAGTAAAATCTGAAGAGCCGAAAGTCTTATTAACGCAAGGCGAAGATGGCAAACTCAAAGTCATCACAGGGGAGCAGGACGGTAAACTCAAAACCGTTGAACCCACTAAAGCGAATGCCGACCAGTTTTTGAAGGTTGATACCAACAGTAACTTTCTGGAAAATTTCTTCAAGAAGATGTCGGCACAGTTCAATCACCCATCGCACACAGGTGTTTATGCAGTCGGGATGTCAGCCGTAGATAAAATTGCTGCTTTTCTTGACAAACTTATCCGTATCGACCACACGGATAAAGCTCTCGATCCGTATCGCCTTAAATTTGATGGTAAGGTAAAGATACATATTGAGCTAACAGGTCAGTTTCAACCTCTAGATCTTAATAAACTCAATTGGAAAGAGACTGAGAAGTTGGGACTTTCAGGTGACAAATTACAGGATGCCCTTAAAGCGATGGTTTACGGACATAAATCTCCCGGATTGGTCGATATCAAACCAACTGTTGATGGCAATGAGTTTCCGATGCAGGCTCGTTTATCATTAGAACCACAGGCGGATGGCAGTATCAAGTTGGTAACCCATCCCAAGCAAGAACAGCCCGATTTTGACAAACCATTTATGGGAATAACCTTTTCGGAGCAAGATAAAGAGCAACTCCAAAAGACAGGGCACGGAGCACGAGTCTATGAACTTGAACCCGTAGGCAGAGGTGAGAAGATCCCCTCGCTTGTATCTCTCGACAAAATGACGAATCGACTCGAAGCCGTACCTCTCTCCGAAATCAATATCCCTCAAACCTTAAAAAATGCTACACTCTCTCCCGAACAGCAACAAGGATTGAAAGAAGGTAAAGCCGTATGGGTTGAGGGCATGGATAAAAAAGTAAAGCCGGGAGAAGAACCACAGAAGATAGATCGTTTTGTACAGTTCAATGCTGTCAATAAAAACTTCGACTTCAAGTTCAGCGACGAACAACGGCAACAGCATAAGGAACAGCGACAGGCTAAACAGAGTGAAGGACAAGCACAGGAAAAGCCATTACCCAAAGCCCGTAAAGTTGATGAGGTATGGATTTATTCTAAGCAAGGTGGCGTACAACTCAGTAAAGAAGAATTTACCAAGCTGTGTAACAAAGAACCAATCTTTGTTGAGGGCATGCAATCCCGTCCCAAACAACAACAAGCTGATGCCTCAGGTGCACAGAAAGTAGAAGCTACCGATCAGAAAGGACAGAAGTATAATGCATGGGTATGGGTTGACGAAAACAGAGATAAAGTTCGTCATACCTCTAAGCATCCCGATCAGGTACGAGCCATCGAAGCCAAGCAAGCTGCTAAGGATTCTCAGAAAGTGACTCCTGTTGCCGAAAGTAAGACACAAGTGGCTGTCAATAATGAGGGCAAGACCAACGAGGCAACCAAATATTCCAAAGAGCCGCTAAAGCAAGGTCAGATACAGCCCACCGCCAAGCAAGTCGAAAAGAAGGAGCAGCAACAGGAACAAAAACAATCTCCTGCTGCTCCAAAGAAAAGCAAAGGGCGAAAAATGTAGAAATATAAAATAATAAAAGGGTCTGCGACCCCAACCACTAAAAAATCAATGTTACAATGAAAATAATAATAGCAGAAAAACCTTCTGTGGCTAAAAGTATAGCAGCCATAGTCGGAGCAAACAATAAAAGAGAAGGCTATATAGAAGGTAACGGATATGCCGTTACATGGGCATTCGGACATTTGGTAGGACTCGCCATGCCAGAACATTATGGTATCACAGGATTTCAGAAAGAGAACCTGCCGATACTTCCCCAAGAATTTAAACTCTTGCCCCGACAAGTCAAAGAGGGTAAAGAATACAAAAACGATCCCAGTGTGATGAAGCAACTAAAGGTTATCCGCGAGTTATTCCATCGTGGAGAATCTATAATTGTGGCAACCGATGCCGGACGAGAAGGGGAACTCATATTCCGCTATATATACGAATATATAGGATGCACCCTTCCGTTTGAAAGACTTTGGATCAGTTCGCTAACAGACCGAGCTATCAAAGACGGCTTTAAAACGCTTCGCCCCGGAGCAGATTATGACAATTTGTATGCTTCTGCCAAAGCCCGCAGTACCGCTGATTGGCTCGTAGGGATCAATAGCAGTCAGGCTCTTTCTATCTCGGCAGGATACGGTGTTTGGTCACTTGGCAGGGTACAAACCCCGACACTGGCGATTATTTGTAGTCGTTATCTGGAAAATAAAGACTTCAAGCCACAGACCTATTTTCGTTTGAAATTACAAACAGAAAAAGAAGCTACTACTTTTACCGTTCATTCGGTAGATAAATTCGACACCCGAACCCATGCTGAAGAAGTTACGGCAAAGGTAAAAGCCGCAGGAGCTATACAGGTTACCGCCGTAGAACGCAAGGAGGTTAAGCAGGAACCACCCTTGCTGTACGACCTTACCACACTTCAGAAAGAAGCCAACAGCAAGCACGGTTTTTCGGCAGATAAGACGCTGACGATAGCACAAAGTCTGTATGAGACGAAGAAAATCTCCTATCCACGAACCGGTAGCCGTTATATTTCCGAGGATGTGCTGGAGGAAATACCGCACCTAATAGCAACACTTCGTTCGCACTCGCTTTTTAGGCCTTATATTGATAGCCGATTTGACACCAAACTCAATACCCGTTCGGTCAATGATGCCAAAGTGGCCGACCACCATGCACTGATTATCACAGAAGAATCGGCTACCAATCTATCTAAAGACGAACAACTCATCTATGACATGGTTGCCGGACGTATGCTCGAAGCCTTTGGCGAAACTTGCATCAAAGAGAACACCTCCGTATCACTTGATGTCGATGGCGTACACTTTTCCTGCAAAGGGAGCGTTACACTCGTCCCCGGCTGGAGGGCGGTATTTGATGGGAATGACGAGCCAAACGACGGAGAAGATGAGAACTCAACTCTCCCTGTTTTGGTCGAGGGAGACAATCTTCCGATTCATGATTGCGAGATTCAAGAGAAGCAAACCAAGCCGAAACCATTGCATACGGAAGCTAGTTTACTTAGTTCGATGGAATCCGCAGGCAAAGAGGTGGAAGATGAACAACAGCGTGAAGCAATGAAGGAGTGCGGTATCGGAACACCTGCCACCCGTGCATCTATTATCGAAACACTATTTTCCCGTGAGTACATCGTCCGAGAGAAAAAATCTCTTGTTCCGACCAATAAAGGATTGATAGTCTATCTGGCGGTCAAAGACAAGAAGATAGTCGATGTAGCGATGACAGGACAATGGGAGCAAGCCTTAAACAAAATAGCATCGGGCAATATGGATGCTGCGACGTTCCACAGAGGGATAGAGGTCTATACTTCACAAATCACCACAGAACTACTATCTACAGTTATTGAGCATACGGATAATCGCAATACCTGCCCTTGTCCCAAATGTAAAAATGGGCAAGTAGTATTTTATCAGAAGGTAGCCAAATGCAAAGATGAAAATTGTGGATTGACTGTATTTAGAACCATTGCTAAAAAAGAATTGACGGATGGACAGTTAACCGATCTTCTGATGAATGGGAAGACTGCTCTAATCAAAGGTTTCGTTAGTTCTAAGACCGGAAGCACCTTTGATGCCATCGTAAAATTTGATGCAGATTATAAAACTGTATTTGAGTTCTCGCCACGCAAAGGTGACGGCAAGAAGAAACGATCTTAAGTAAAGTTATAGATCCAATTTCATATTGTAATTGTAATAACAGCCCTTCTTCAGTTGAATTTCACCTTCATCTAATTTTTGGAATCCTAAGCGATTATAAAAAGTGACGTTTTCCGGAAGTTGGGTTGTTAAACCAACAATATGGCATATCCGATTTATAGATCTCAATTGTTGTAAGCAATCGTCAATCATATAAGAACCAATTCCATATCCTTGATAGTTAGCTTTTATAGCAACCATCGACAAATAATAATATTCATTGGTTCCGATAGCATTTGTTAGAAGCTGTTTATTGAGAGAATCCATCTTAAGCATCGTGCGTAAAGCAGCGAATCCAAAATTCATAATAAATCGGGGTAATCCGATCTTGAAATAATCACGAAATTCAGATTTTACTCCATTGGGAGGTAATAAGCTAAATACTCCTATTATTTCCCTTGAATTTTTCATTCTAACGACTTTTGTCACAGATTGTCTTTTGTTTATCAGGTATAGATTGGTTTTGAATAACCAGAACAATCCGTCTCGCAATCTATCCTTATTTACAAAGATTGAAGTATAGGCCAGATTCGATTCAAAAGCATCTACTAAAATAGCAGCGACCTCTTCATATTCAGATTCTTTCAATTTATCTATTCGGACATCAGGTAAGGACATGACAATTGCTTATTGATATTACGGTTCAATTAATCAGACAAATTTAAATATAAGTGATTGGATACACAATGAGACCAAGAAAGAAGCGACCATTGAAATAATAATTTCACTATATTTGCCACTGAAAGGTCTTTGTTCTACGATTCGGAATAGTCGTTTAACATTGATTTTTTAGTGGTGGCATCCAGAGCTAAGCTCCGGATGCCTTTTTCTTTCCCAAACTATAAGCTAAAGAAAGTGCTTTGTGGTATATCATTAGGTCTAAGCCTATTGGTATATCTACTCTCATAAAAGCAATAACAAAAGGGTCTTCGACCCCACTAAAAATCAATGATATGACAACAAAACCAAAGACGACAGTCACAGATCTGTCTTATTTCCGACTATCCCTATTATCCTACCTACGTGATACACACCCCGACAAAGCCATTGACCATGAATTTATTGCTGTACGTGGCGATGCCGCAGCAGAAATGTATAGCCAAGCTATAAAAGAAGGTCATACCCACGACGAAGCAGAAGTAATCTCTTCACAAGTCCTCTATGAAGACTTGCATTTCTCCACCTACCGAACCCTTGTAACTATCCTCTGGGATGAATTTTCAGAAGAAGTAAACCCTTCACAAGCCGAAGGCATAGCAATGGAGCTAGTATCCCGCCTTGCGGATACGATTCAGAAATACACCTTGTCTGATGATTTTGCCGATACACCAGAGTACAATCAGTTTTACACGGAACTGACAGGCGAAATACAAATCCTGCTCGAAAATGGCTTATAATAAGAAAGCCCATCTTCGGGACAATATCGAGGCAATAAGCATTGCTTTTGCTCTTGATAAAGAGAAAAGGCAGGCTACCGATGATGAAAAAATAAAATTGGCAGCCTATTCCGGTTTCGGAGGGATAAAAGCCGTGTTGAATCCCGCCGCCAAACAAGAAGATATACAATATTGGAAAGCCTCGGAGCATGATTTGTTCCCTCTGGTAACCGAATTGCACCAAGTGTTACGGAATGGAGCGAAAGATGATGCTGAATACAAACGCTATGTAAGCTCCCTTAAAAATTCGGTGCTGACCGCTTTCTATACCCCCAAGCCCGTTATTGATGCTTTGGCACTCGCTCTGAATAACAGTGGTATCAAACCTCAACGTTTTCTTGAACCGAGTGCTGGAGCCGGAGCGTTTATATCCTCGTTCAAAGAAACTGTTCCTGATGCAAAAGTAACAGCTTTTGAAAAAGACCTGCTGACAGGTAAGATTCTCTCGCACCTTCACCCACAAGATAACATACGGATTGAAGGCTATGAGAAGATGGAAGGACGATACTCACAGCATTATGATGTAATTGCTTCCAACATTCCTTTCGGGGATGTTGCTGTATTTGATCCTTTGCTCTACAAACATGAGATACCCGCAGTAAGTCAATCGACAAAGGCAATCCATAATTATTTTTTCACCAAAAGTGTGATGGCTGCCCGTGAGGGAGGATTGATAGCTTTTATTACTTCGCAAGGAGTTCTTAATTCGGAGCAGAACAAACCGATCCGTGAACATCTGATGAATAGTTGCAATGTTGTTTCCGCCATCCGATTACCCAATAACCTGTTTACAGAGGAAGCAGGAACAGAAGTCGGCAGCGATCTGATTATCCTGCAACGTAAGAATACAACTATTTTACCGAGCCAACGACAACAGGATTTTATCGAATCCCGTAAACTATCCAACGGCATATCCGTAAACAATTTGTTCAAAGACTTCGATAGGGTGATACAGACCGATGTAAAAGTCGGTACAGATCCTTATGGAAAACCTGCAATGGAATTTACTCATTCGGGAGGAACGGAAGCTATTGCCGCCACATTGTATCGGATGCTGAATGAAGATTTTACTCAACATTTAGATGTACAGCATTATCAAAGCCATGCACAGAGTACATCAGAACAATTGCAATCACAGGTAGCTCCCACTGTGGAAATGAGGCAGACACCCAATTTAGATGAAACTCGTTTTTCCGATGACCTTAATCCATTTTGGCAAGAAGTAGAGGATTTTCTGACACAGCCGACAGTACAACAATCCGAAACAACAAAACAAATCCAAGAACCAAAAAGCATACAGGAAATATCTGTTTCGGATATGGTGAAATTAAGTCATAAATCGGCTTATGAACCTATTGAAGAAGATTTAGTCCTTTTCCATCCTTTTGGTGAAGCCAGAAACCGCAAAGCATGGGCAGAACTCTCCGAGCAGGGGAGAAAAGCAGTTGTAGAGCCACGCATTGACCAGCCAAAAGAAGAAACGAAAGCTGTACCAACAACAGAAGAAAAAGATACAATTATCAGGGATAAAGCCAGCGGATTGTTTGTAAATACGAATACCGGAGAAGTTATAGAACAAAGGGAAGTACCGCCACCTGATATGCAGCAACAGCCGATTGTTACCTTGTACGACTTGTTTGGTTTTTCAGCCGAAGAACGTTCACAGATTAAACAGCCTAAGCGTTCCCGTCGCCGTATGCCTATACCACAACCTAAAGCCAGCCAGCAAAAGGGAGTACAACCTAAAAGTCCAGCAACAAGTACACCAACTGAAACACCCGAACAACGTGCAGAACGTTTAGACAAGGAAAAGGCGGAACGATTGAAACCTATTCCGATGCCAATACCCGAAAATGGATTGCCAAAACATTATAAGGATGGTTCATTGGTGAGTGATGCGGATAACCGTATCGGTTACCTGCGGGATATGGACGGACACCAACCTATGTTTCATCCTTTGGATTTATCACCGAATCAACAAAAACGGGCATCGCTATATATTGAGATACGCGATACTTACAACCATCTGTACAATAACGAAGCCGATACACTGAAAGAAAATCCCGCATTACGGCAGATGCTCAATCGCTTGTATGATGATTTTACACAAAAATTCGGAAATCTGAACGATGCAAAGAATCTCGACCTCATCAAGATGGATGCCGCAGGAAGGGAAATACTTTCGCTAGAACGTTACCGAGAGGGTAAAGCAATTAAGGCAGATATCTTTGAACGTCCCGTAGCCTTTAATCCCGATGAGATTTCTAAAGTAGATAACGCATACGAAGCTCTTGTATCCAGTCTCAATAAATACGGAGCGGTCAATTTGGATTATATGGTTTCTCTAACGACGAATACACAAGAGGGAATACTTGATGAACTGAAAGGTAAGATCTATTTCAATCCTCTTGTGGGAGGCTATGAAGTAGCGGACAAATTTATATCGGGCAATGTTATCTCTAAAGCAGATGAGGTGCAGAATTTTATTGACCGCAATCCAGACCACGAAGCTGCCAAAGAATCCCTGACCGTTTTACAGGAAGCCATACCCAAGCCGATAGCCTTCGACGATTTGGATTTCAACTTTGGTGAACGCTGGATACCTTCGGGCATCTATGCTGCTTTTGCTTCACACCTCTTTGAAACGGACGTCAATATACATTATGCACAGAGCCGAGATGAGTTTAGTATAAATTCTAACACTAAAAATGCCAAGATTAGCGATCAGTATGCTGTCAAAAGCGAAAGCCGCACCTTTGACGGTATTGCCCTGATGCGTCATGCTTTGCACGACACCACTCCCGATATGACAAAAACGGTCAGAGTCGATGGCAAGGAGACGAAAGTACGCGACGGAGAAGCGATACAGCTTGCCAATACCAAGATAGATGAGATGCGTAACGGCTTTTCGGAATGGCTCAGAGAACAAACACCCGAATTTAAAGACAGACTTGCCGATATGTATAACCGCACGTTCAACTGTTTTGTACGTCCCGAATATGATGGATCACACCAGACTTTTCCCGGACTCGACCTGAAAGGTTTAGGTATTCCCGATTTATACAAGAGCCAGAAAGATGCCATCTGGATGCTTAAACTGAATGGTGGTGGCATAATCGACCATGAGGTGGGCGGCGGTAAAACACTGATTATGTGTTGTGGTGCAATGGAGATGAAGCGACTCGGATTAGTGAATAAACCGCTTATTACAGGGCTGAAAGCCAATGTTCACGAAATCGCCCAAACCTTTTGTACGGCATACCCTGATGCCAAGGTACTCTATCCGGGCAAGGAGGATTTTACACCGCAGAACCGCAATCGTATTTTCAACGAAATGAAAAACAACAATTGGGATGCGGTGATTTTAACACATGAACAGTTCGGTATGATACCACAATCTCCGGAGATACAGCGGGACATCTTACAAGCTGAACTCGACAGTGTGGAGGAAAATCTCGAAGTGCTGCGTTCACAGGGTAAGGAGGTATCAAGAGGGATGCTGAAAGGTTGTGAGAAACGCAAAAGCAATCTTGAAGCTAAATTGGAAGGGGTAGCCCACCAGATCGAAAATCGCAAGGATAATATGTCAGATTTTCGGATGATCGGCATAGACCATTTGTTCGTAGATGAATCTCACAAATTTAAAAATCTGACTTTTACTACCCGCCATGACCGTGTGGCAGGCTTGGGAAATACCGAAGGTTCACAACGGGCACTCAATATGCTTTTTGCCCTGCGTACCATACAAGAACGTACAGGCAAGGACTTAGGAGCTACTTATTCGTCGGGAACAACGATCTCTAATTCATTGACCGAACTGTATCTGTTATTCAAATATTTGCGTCCCAAAGAACTGGAAAGACAGGGTATCAATACCTTTGATGCTTGGGCAGCTATCTTTGCCAAGAAAACCAAAGATTACGAGTTTTCGGTTACCAATCAGATTGTACAGAAAGAACGTTTCCGTTATTTTATCAAAGTGCCGGAACTGGCTTCTTTCTATTCCGAAATAACCGACTATCGCACTGCACAGGATATTGGCATAGATCGTCCCGAAAAAAACGAGATTTTACACAATATACCACCCACACCCGACCAGCAGGAGTTTATCGGTAAGCTGATGGAGTTTGCCAAAACAGGCGATGCCACTTTGTTGGGACGTACACCACTATCGGAACGGGAAGAAAAAGCAAAAATGCTGATAGCGACTGATTATGCACGTAAAATGTCACTTGATATGCGGATGATAGACCCCGATAAGTATGGCGACCATATAGACAACAAAGCCAGCCATTGTGCCGCTTCGATAGCGGACTATTACCAAAAATACAATGCCCAGAAAGGGACACAGTTTGTATTCTCGGATTTGGGAACCTATAAGCCGGGGCAATGGAGCCCATACACCGAGATTAAACGCAAATTGGTGGAGGACTACGGTATCCCTGCATCCGAAGTGAGATTTATTCAGGAAGCTACCAGCGAGAGGGCACGAAAAGCGATGATTAAGGATATGAACGAGGGTAAAATCCGTGTTATGTTCGGTTCTACCGAGATGTTAGGAACAGGCGTGAACGCTCAAAAACGGGCGGTAGCTATTCATCATTTGGACGCACCTTGGGTGCGACACGAAGTCGCGTAAATGATTGTTTGAAGTTCTGCCAAAGAGTTGGAGAACGCTTAAACCTGCTGTTCCGTCAGCAGTAGCCTACAACCAGATGCACCAAATAGTGATATAATGTATCAAGCTGGTTGGACAATGTACTCCTCCCGAAAGGGGCAGACAGAAGCGTGAGTGGAAATCAATGGCTGTTAGTATCATACAGTCGGGAGGCTAGGCTGAGTAGTATGGTTAGCATAAGCGAACTGTTGTGTAAACATCGTAAAGTCGTAAGGGAGCGTAAGATACTATTTCAAGCTCCACCCAAAATGGGATGCAGCCAGTTAATCCCCTCCATGGTGGGATTACACGGATATAAGGGCTGTCGGTGGATGAGACGGGACCTAACCTACTCGTAAGTCATTGTACGTGGAACGTGGTAAGCCTGTATTTCTCCTGTCATAATGACAGGTAAGCGAGCCGTAAGGTAAGCCGAATGGAATGCAGGTATAAGATTGCAGAAAAAGCGAATGCTTCCCTTGTAATGAGGGAGATACGGTTTGAGCCCTGCTTATGGATTGAGTGGGACGACATTATCCGACACGAAAGTGGGCAAACTTCTGCGTTAGGTAATTCTTTACAATTAACTTTTAGAACTTTTGAAAGAGGAAAAGCAAATGAACGACATTAAAACATCGTGTGCACCTGCTGATAATCAGCAATCATCTTGGGACAGTCTTGACTGGCCCAGATGTGAGCTGGCTATAAAGAAGCTTCAAGCACGAATTGTAAAGGCTCAAAAAGAGGGTAGATATGGCAGGGTGAAAGCTTTGCAATGGACGCTTACTCACTCGTTCTACGCCAAAGCGTTGGCGGTAAGAAGAGTAACTTCGAATAGCGGCAGTAAAACCGCAGGGGTTGACCTTGTAACATGGGAAGACTCTCAAACAAAGTTTCAGGCAATTGGAACGCTCAAAAGACGTGGCTACCAGCCACAACCTCTAAGACGGATTCATATTAAGAAAAGCAATGGTAAACTTCGACCGTTGGGAATACCGACAATGAGAGACCGAGCCATGCAAGCCCTTTACCTGATGGCGTTAGAGCCTGTGGCAGAAACTACGGCTGATACCCGTTCGTACGGATTCCGGAAGGAACGCTGTACGATGGATGCTGTCGGGCAATGCCATAATGTACTACGCAAAGGATATTCTCCCGAATGGATTCTGGAGGGAGATATTAAAGGATGCTTCGACCATATCAGTCATGAATGGCTGCTGAACAATATCCCTATGGATAAAGTGATGCTTCGTAAGTGGCTGGGATGTGGCTTTGTCTTTAATAAACAGTTATTTCCGACAGAAGAAGGGACACCGCAAGGCGGTATCATATCGCCAACTTTGGCGAATATGGCTCTGGATGGACTACAGAAGATTCTCTCTGACAGGTATAAACGAAAAACAATCAAAGGCGAACGTTATTCACCAATGGTGAATCTGATTCGTTATGCTGATGACTTTATTATCACGTCAGAAAACAGAGAGGTATTGGAAACGGAAATCAAACCATTGGTTGCTGAATTTCTCGCTGAAAGAGGATTAACCCTGTCGGAGGAGAAAACGATGATAACCAATATCAACGATGGCTTCGATTTTCTCGGATTCAATATCAGGAAGTTCAAGAATCAAATATTGACAAAACCATCCAAGCCTGCACAAAAACGTTTTCTCGCAAAAGTCAGAACGACCATCAAGAGTAACAAGGCGTGCAAGCAGGAGTCACTGATACGGCTATTGAATCCGATGATAACAGGTTGGGGCAACTATTACCGACACGGGGCTACCAGAGATGCGTTCCACTGGGCTGACCATCAAATGTTCAACGCATTATGGCAATGGGCTAAACGCAGGCACTCAAAAAAGGGTAAACGCTGGATAGCCGACAAATATTGGCATGTTGCAAAAGGAAACGGATGGCACTTCACATCATACTTTAAGAAGCCAAATGGAAAGCAGGATAGTCTGACATTGAAAAATCTGTCGAATATCCATTTTATCCAATATACACAAATTAAAGGGGATGCTAATCCTTTTGACCCTGAGTATGATAAATACTTCGACCAAAGGGAAACCCAAAAAATGCTTGTTACGCTGAAAGGGAGGAATTCCTTGCTTTACCTATGGAAAAAGCAAGACAGGAAATGCCCTCTATGCGGTATGCCGATTGACCGTGTTTCGCCGTGGAATGTAACTGAAAAGGTTGTAAATGGCAAGATACAGAGGTCTTTGGTGCACGATAAATGTTACAAACAATTTAGAAAACAACAAAATTAGAAGTTATGAGCCGGTTTCAATATACAAATAGAAACTTAGAATTGCTTGAGCCGTATGAGTGGAAACGCTCACGTACGGTTCTTAGGGGGGAAAGCGGCAGTAATGTCGCTGACCTACCCGATCGGCCAAGCGATCTGGAGCAGCGCGACGGAAGGGCAATACGAAAGGGCAACGAAATAGCCAAACTATATGCTGATAATAAGGTAGATGTAAAGATTTATGCTGTTGAAAAATCATTGGATGCCTATAAATTTGGATTACTTCACAACAAGCAGTTATTTATCAAACAGCTTAAAAATAACAATTTGGGTACTCGTACCATTGACGAGGGCAGTATGGATGAAAAAAGCGGCATGAATTTCTCTGAATATGTAGCTATCCTTTCGGGAAACACCGAATTATTGGAGAAAGCTAGAATAGAAAAGAAGATCGCTGCTTTGGATAGTGAAAAGCAGGCTTTCGTTCGGGGCAAATCTTCGAGCCGCTACAAATTAGAGAACATCATGCAGACCGTAGAATCTAATAAGGGTTATATTGATCGCATCTCTAAAGATGTGGAAGCGTTCAATAGTCGAGTGCAGGTTGCTCCTGATGGCTCGCGGCTGAATCCTATAAATTTGGATGGGTTTCAAGCCACAGACCCAATTGCCATTGGGAAGAAGTTGAACCAAATTTCGGATAGGGCACGCACACATGGGGCACACGAGAAAATCGGTTCGCTATATGGTTTTGATTTGTTGGTAAAATCCGAAACTACGAACAAAGATGGTTTTGATCTGATACAAAACCGATTTTTTATACGTGGCGAGGGACAGATACTTTATAACTACAATTACGGGAGTTTGGCGGCCGACCCCAAAACTGCTTCACTGAATTTCTTAAATGCACTCGACAGTATGCCCAAACTTTTGGAGAAGTACCAAGCAGACACCGATAAACGGATGCAGGATGTACCCGTTCTCAGGCAAGTAGTCGAAAGCGTGTGGTCGAAAGAGAATGATCTAAAGGACTTGAAAACGGAGCTCACAGCTTTGGAGCGTAAGATAGAGTTATCATTGAAGCCCATCGAGCAAAGTGAGGGACAAGAAAATGTTTCTGAAAAAGATCAGGTTCAATCTCAAAATAACCCAAAATCAACAGTAATTCAAGATGCCCCTTTGCCAAATACTTTGCAAGGAGTGAAAGAAGCTATGGGAGACAGGTTCGTGATTGCATCGGTGGGTAGTAGTCCGCTACCAAAAGAAGAAAAAAAAGGCATGAAGCTCTAAATGAAGATGACCGTAGAAGAATAATTCTGCGGTCATCTTATATTTATTCTTTTTCTACCATATCCTCATCTATATTGTCTCTAAAATGATCACGAATAAATTTCTCTACGTTTTTCTCTGTGTAAAATATCTTGTGATGGATGGTTATATAGGTCAGTTCCCCAGCCGAACGGTAACGCTGTAATGTCCGTTTGCTTACGTTCAGCATTTGGCACAGGTCTTGATTGTCTAAAAGCCGTTCGCCGTTCAGTACGTTATGTCGTCCGCTCATTATATCCATAAATTTATCCAATCGGTCGAAACGTCCCATAAATTGTTCGAACCACGCCTGCATAAAATCTTTTAGGTTGTTATCGTCGTTCATCTACTTGCTTGTTTTAATTTCTTCTGCAAGTTTAGCGGAAACGAAAACAATAAAAGTGGTATCTACCACCGCAGATACCACCATTTAGTTTGTAACATATTGATTATTAAACTTAGTGTTTTACTTATAGAATTTGTCTACTTCATTCTTATAAACGGCAAGCAGTCGCTCTAACATAGAGGAAGGATTTTTTTTACGTTCCATTGTGCGAGTTTTGCGGCTGTAAATATTTTTTGGAATCTTGACATTGAAAATAAGCTTCAGGCCTTGTATGATTTCAGAAAAACTGATTAGTTTACCGGATGCTTTACGAATCAGTTTAATATTATAAATCGCTATTGCCAGTTCTATTAGATCTGTGATTGTCCCTCCCCAGATATAATAGCCGGAGGAAGAAGGCTCTGTTGTGTTATTTGTATCGGAAGAAACAGGTTTTGGATTATACTCTATCCATTGCAAAGCAGCATTAAGGAAGGATAAACTATGGGCTATGCAACTTAGAATTGGAGCATTTTTTTTCCCGCCCCCTTATCGCTTAATGATATCTGGAATCCTTCCAATTCTAAGCGGGTATAATGTATTGTAAAATAAGCAGGAATACTTTCTTTCTCTGAGGTACAAAGAGTCGTGACTTTATGTACGAAGTCTTCATACGCTGATTCAATATCATATTTGCCAAGATTGAATGTTCCATCCATTTTCTTCAGCAGGCATAATAACTGTGTGTTTATTAATCTTTTCATATCACTCTTTTTTTTAGATTATTATTAAAAGCAAACAGGTGGCAATACCATATTTACTCAGCTTTCTGTTTCTTATTCGACGATAGCTTTCTTTCTCTGAAAATTATAAGTGCTATATCATGCTATAAACCTGCTTATTTTTTAGGCTAACCGTTTTCAATCACTATCATATAGACTTATTATGTCCAAAGTTTTATAAAGAGATAATAGCATAAATAATCATATGTAACAGCTATTATCTTGTATACTTTATAAAATATTGGCCTATGAATAATTTTAGAGTATTTTGTATATCCCAAGGAAGTTCGATATTTATCTCATATTCTACATTATTTAATGTTCCTCTGATACTTAAGACGTATTACACCATTCGGGTAAGCTTGTTGTGATGATAACTCCCAATAGTTTTCTTTCGCATTTCCCATGGACAAGGGAAAACCATGCCCCAGAGTTACCGGAATTATTATAAGGGTAAATTCATCTATCAATTCCTGTTCTGAAAATTCGGCAATTAATTCATGATCTCCTGCAAGCCAGATATCACCGCCCCCATAGGAAATGATCTCCTGTACCTGGTTCATATAGGATCTGGATGATTTCCTGTTATCAAGGATAATACGGATATCCCTTTTCGGTGGGGCTTCAAAAAAATGCCTGGATATAACATAGCAAGGAAGATTTTCGTATTTCCAACGATAATTATAACATTGAATCATCGTATAATGGCGATGACTGAAAAGAACACAATCAATTGTTCGAAGAAAATCTTTGAATCCATAATCATATTGCTTTATGTACTTTTCCGAGAAATCTATATCCCCGTTTACTTGAGCTATATAGCCATCAAGAGATATGACTGCATACATCTTTATCTTACTCATATTTTAGGTCTCTCTATTTTAATAATGTGTGTCATCAATAATATTCTCTAGATAATATGTAATTCCCTATTTGTCGTATTGATTGGAATAAGAGAAATTCTTGACTCTATATAGATATAATATTTAACTTCCCAAATTTCATTTGACTGGTCAAGCCAGATCCTCTGAGACAAGTGTCAGCCTGTTAAGAAAAGGTCATTAGCACATCTCTTTTTATCGTTTATTTATAGGAGCGGCTCGGCTCCACATTTCTTTCAATACCAATATGATATTCCTTTTCTTTTGTCCAATACGTTATATAATCAATACTATATCTTACCCCGGAGTGATGGGTCCGGACTTTAATTTCATGGTCTCCGCATAAATCCTGCTGTTTCTGTAAATCTGTTATTAATTCGCTTATTTTCATGTTTTTATTTTTAGAAAAAGATAAGTCTTAAATATTTGCAGACTGATAACGTCCGATAGAAATAGAATCGATAAGATCGTATCCGTTGAGAAAAAGTCCATGATCAATTCCTGATATTATCTATATTTTTTCTCTCAGCTATATATATTAGTATCTACGCAATTTCACATCCGGATTCTTGGCCATTTTTCCTGTCAGCATCCAGTATAATATCTGTCTGTCCTTCTTAAAGCGATAGAAGCCCAATGTGCAGAAACTGTCAAATGAAGGAGTATCAGTTCCCCTGGAGATCTCATAATCCACAGCAAAAGTAATCCGGGATAAAATATTGTCTATATAAAAACATCCACCTCCGGGTTCTTTATTTAATCCTTCGAGATAGGCTAGAACCTCTCTCTCTACTTTGTCGGATACTTCAGGTTCGAAAAGTGTAAAACATGTCAGTATATCTTTCTCCAGTCGATATATACAATAAATATCCCCAAAAGGGGAATCACTTAATCCGTAAACTAAACCTTCCTGAGGGTTATAAGTCCCTTTAATTATCTGGTTCTGTAAGTTTCTTATTATCCGCTTAGCGTATCGTTCCATGTATTAGATATGTTTAATTTTTATATTGTATACTCCTTTATATATCCTTTACTTATATGTACATTCAATTTCCTGTGCAGGTAGAAAACAAAGAAGAAATAAATAGAATAATGAGGATATCTATACTTATTATTGTCAATATGCCTGCAATTTTTACCCAATCGTATCTTTTGAAAAACCTTTTAATCATTTAAGTTATTTTTTCATTATTTCTTCTTATTCCATTCTCTTAAACACTTTACTCTAAGATCATATATTACAAACATATGGTTAGAAATTATTCATTACACCTTATGTTCATTTTATCGGTATAATTTATAAACCGCGCGAAATATCACATCTCACGCGGATCATCCTTAACACAAACTTTACATAACTACCTATCTCAATCGGTAGCATATTTTAATTTTATTTGACTGTTTTTTCTTAAAAAAACCGCGCGAAATATCGCATCTCACACGGTTCACAAACTTTACAAAACTACACTACTGCCAATACTAATCGGCAGCATTTTTATTTTCTATCTTAATAAAACACGGTCTGTTTTGTTGATAGAATTGTTCTCTCCAAGAACTTTCACTATGTAAATCCCTTGTCTAATTGATGGGCTACCAGAAAACTCAGTAATTCCGTTTTTTCGAACTTGTTTTTTCATAACAAGTTTACCCATCAAATCGTAAACTATAGCTGTACAATCTTCCTCGCTTTGATTATTTATCGTTATAATATTATTTCTTACGTAAATATTTATTAAGGAAGATTCTGTCTTGTCCTCAATAATACCTGAAGTAGATGCCATTATTTTGAATCGATCAGATTTTGAAGTATTAAATCCTGCGATTACATATTCCGCATCGTTTACAACAGGATAATTTCGTCCGGTAAATAAATCTCTAAGGAAAAGATTACGGGATTCAACTTCAGGGGATACCGACAGACTGATTGAATAATTTGTCATAGCTTCGGATCTGATACTGATTACAGTTCCATTCATATCTGGAACTGTGGCTATCTGATAGTCAGACTGGTCACTTCCCGGAATATATGCTTGAATAAGTTCCCCTTCTTTTATCTTGTAACCGTCCCAGCCGTTATCAAATCCTGTAGTTGTATTATGATTCTCGAAAAGCCACACTCTATCAGCCGATTCATTACTAATCACATCTACTATAACATGTGGTAACTCTGATGATGAACTACTTCTGAGCTGTGCCGATTTCCATGGTTTTATTGTAGATTCATTCAAGTCATTTTTTACCAGTTGGTCATATTTAAGTGTAATATTACCAGGAGTTGTTACATCCAACATAAATGTATGCATGGATAATATCCTGTCCGGTATTCCAGCTTGTCCGGCAAGATTGAATGGAACAGCCTGATATTGTCCTGCCGCAATTCCGTCTGCACTTCCTCCGTTAAGCTTGCGCCATTGGTCTCGGGTTCCGATATTAAACAGATAAACGGTATTCGATTCTAGTTCCACACTTTCATGACTGATAGCCGCAGATGTTATGGGTATGGCTGCTGTAAATGAATTAGCAATGAGATTCATCCCCGAATAGTCTACATTAAGTGTCCGGGTAACACCCACAGTTGCATCACCGACATTGAGTATACCAGGAAAACGATATATATGAGTCGGCTCAGCGTTGGTATTATTTGTAATTTCATAACCTTTGAAAGCTTTTAAGCTTAGATCCGGAGTATATGGAGCCGGACGCCATTTATTGCTATAAATATAAGGCTCAACCCACTCGTTTATAGTTTCAACTTTCGGATCCAAGTAAGGAAAATCTGTGGATTGTACCGGAATACCAAAATATTGCCATTGTTTTTTATAAAATCCGCAAGTCGCGCATTCATAAGCTTTATTATAAAATTCGACAATGGCATTTACTGTTGTATTATTGGGAGGATTCGTGAATATTAACGTTCCCGTAGCCTTATCTGGATCTGATTTTATAACGATAGTACCCTTATTGGAATTGTCGTCTTTTACAGTACCATTGATAGTTAGCTGATTTTGAGTAGTGATAACTAAATCTACATTCGAATTATTAATCAGATCACCTATAATACGGTCTTTGTCTAGATATAAATCTCTTTGAGCCGGATTATTACTATTATTAACAGCAGTCGCAAATTCAATGTCTTCTCCAGTATCAGGCACTTTCTTAGCTGTCCAGTTATTGGCTATTGCCCAATTGGTACTTTCTGTTCCATGCCAATAATTACTGCAATATTGGTCCACAATAATTATAAACTCCCAGTAACAGGTTATATACATTCCTGGAGGAATAGCATAATAAATAGAAGATTCACCAAAAGTTCCTACAGGGAAACCTGTCGCTGAAGTATATTGTATAGCATCGTCAGTGGGAGTTACAATACCAGTTGCGACATCTTTATTGACTTTACTATAAAATTTTGAGCCTTTGGGAAAATTGGGTGAAACATCTGTAAAGGGAATAGTTCCCCCAGCAGACAACCCACAATATTTAAACTTTCTGCGAGTATAATAATCAGGATCTTCTCCCTCCGGGACCGTACAACTTGTAGCTAAGTAATCAGTTGCATCTATATTGAAGTTTACAGGTTCATATATAGGCTGTCCATCGCAGGATCCATCTTTTATAAATCCAGTAATAAATTTATTATTTGTAAATGATACTCCAGAGGTCACTCCTGTTCCAGTAGTAGTCCCATCTACAGAAACCGTTATACAAGATGCGTTGTTGAGAATAAAGCAATCATTCGTAACTTTCAATCGATAGGTTAACTTAGCTAATACTTCGTCTTTATCTACAGGCAAAGGAATATTACCTATATTCCATATAATGGAGCCGGTTCCTCCGAGAGCCGGATCATAGGTTACTGTCCCCGACATAGAAGGATTACCTTGCCAAAAATATTCAGCGTAAGAACTCATATAAGTGGTTGTGAATGGAACAGGTATAATAATCTTACCATTCTTTACTGCTTCTGTTCCCAAGTTCTTAAGAAATACAGTATATTCAATCTCATCGTTAGGATATACGGTTGTCGATGATTCTCCCGGGACGTATGGAATATCATTTACAGATATCACATTATTCTCACTTTGTACTTCCGGTATATAAGCATCCACTGCCATAGCAATACAGAAAATAATATATGTATCTTGTGTAGAGTTATACTCAAAACGAGTGGAAGTCTGATTATTACTCATCAAAGATTTATCATCATTATTGAGTGTAAACATAGAAATGTCTAATCCCGTGTTGTTTTTTAAATTAGGATTACGTGCATTTCCCCCTGTATATATTGATGAATTAAAGAAGTTATTTGTTGTATTGTCTCCATGGGAGAGATTGACCCAATTACTATTGGCTGCATTTCTTATCTTAAACTGGTCTCCAGAAATACCAACATCTCCTTCGCCAGCCATTAATCCTAATTTTACATCCACAGGACCCTGCTGAACAGTGTTAAAACCGGAAACCGGTAGTTCATATGTATAATTCCCTCCTGCGACATAAGCATGACCGTCAAAAAGAGTTACATCGCGCCATTTCATCTTGGAGTTTTCATAAACTACGACCAATCCCCAACCACCATAAAATCCGGTTCCACCTCCGTTACCTTCCTGTAAAGCAATATCAGCTACAAAATATTCACCTAATCCATTTGCCTTAACATAATCAGTTACCTCTGCATAAGCTGAATACATGTATCCGTCGTCTGCCATTGGATAATAGATATCGTTGGCGTTCGCTGTAACGGTCTGATAGCTTCCTCCGGCTTTTTTCAGTTTTACCTGTCGCTTATTCAATAATTTTGCACCGGATGTTACACTTGCTAGGTAATTGTTATTAATATTGTTATTTGTTCTACTTTTTCTCAATGAATTGAGAAAAATAGTCTGGCTGCCGGAACTTATGCCGTAAGGAGTATTAAAGGTAAAGGAATAGTTGTTACTAGACGTACTTGTCAAATCTCCAGAGAGTGCAGTTTCTGTTCCGTTACCGATCTGAACTGTTACTGAACCTTGATAGGAGTTTCCCGAGTTCCAGGAACGGAAGCGAAAAACAACTGTATTTCCTCCCCCGGAAGGAGTAAAAGTATAGATCGCAATACGACCATCTGATGTGCCTGAACCCTGAGATTCATCGGTGGCAGTGATAGACAAGAAATAGCCGTTAAAACTATCAGCATTAGATTGATCTTCAGTTGAACCTCCGATTGTAAACGCATTAGGGCTTGTACCATTATGTGCCCTGCCCGTCCAGTAGAGTCCTGCATATATAATATTAGAACAATTCGGATCTGCCACACCACCTTCTGTAGAAAAAGTAAGGGTGGCTGAAGATGAGTTTAAAGTATTAGGGTCACCATCTACATCTACATAGTCCATATTAGCATTATTACTGCCATTATCACTATAATTTCGTAACGTGAGATTCGTATTACCTATCATTGTAAAGTCTCCCTTGATATTATATACTTTTGTATCAGGACTGTAAGTTGATGTTCGCTGAGTGAATGGGACTCTCACCTGTGCCCCTATATCCTGGAAGGAAGAAGTTATCCCTATAAATAGAAATAATAGAATCCATTTCCAGCCCACTCTATTTTTATGATGATATAGTTTTTTCATATTCTTCATTTTTTCGTTTACTGAGGAATACATAATTGGTAGAAGACTTGTATATATTCTTCTGTTTCTACAGTATTATTAATCACTGCTTCCGAAACTTTAACGTTCAGACATTCCTCGTTTTCATTATCGTCGCAGACAGGATATTCATAAACAAAAAGGATATATTCTAATGAGGTGAAAGCTTCTAAGCGGGAACAGTCTATTTCCATCCGTTCATCATCAGTGGATTGCAAACGTATCTGAATAAGCTCTACTGAAGAGAACTCCTTTCTTTTACTATAAAGAGAGGATATGTCATTTGCATCCACATATAACACTAAAGGGGCGGAGTTGCCATACATCGCACACTTTCCATCTGTAAGATAAACATCTGGCTTTAGCCCTGTAATCAATGATCTCAATTTAATATCTGTAGTGCTTTTAAGTGGCTCTGCGGCATTTATTGTATTATGAATACTTGAGAGAAGGTCTGTAAAAAGAAAACAAGTAAGAACTAAAAATATTCTTAACTTGCATGTACTGTATGTACTTTTAAGTATCATGTCTATATCAAATTTCATATTCGTTTTGTTTATCACATTTATTGTGAATATTTAATTCTATAACTTCCGTCTAAATCTCCACATCGTACACATACCAGTTATTGCGCTCTATTTTTGCTGGCAGTTGCAATTTGTAGGTCTCGTCCCCAAATTCGGGTGGCGGCAGGAATCCCCCGTCAAAATAAGGCAAACTAAGATCTATGCTTGTTCCTGCATTATCCCGTTCGTTGAGGTAAGTTATCAGGGTTAGGTTTGTTACTTTCCCATTGCCATCAAGGGTATAGGATGTTATAGCATCGTTCCAGTTTATCCAAGCGAGTGAGCTGACCAGATTATCGGTTTTCAATATCTGTTTCAGTACATAGGTGTTCTTATCGAAATCGATAAGCCTGTATTTATATTGTGTAGTGCCTTCCCCAGACAGTGGTTTTCCCTGATGCTTTGCTGTCAAACTTATGTTGAGCTGTACTTTTGCAATAGCCCGAATCAGGGGAATACTGCTAAGCTGGTAATTCGAATTAAAATTGTGTGTCTTATTGCCCGACATCAAGATAGGAGTCGTTAGTGTCGTAGACCAAGGCGTGCTGTTTGACTGTAAAACCGATTGTAACCCTGTTACGGTAGAGACTCCATCAAGTGATGTTTTTATTCCGGTACAGTTGGCTACAACATATACATCTCTGCTACCAGCTTCTGCCTGTGTAAGGTTGAGTAATACTTTGTTATCTGTATTGTTCCATGAACCGCCGGAAAAACTAGCCGATGGTATGTAATAAGATTTAAATGTCTGTGCCCCTGATGTAGGAAATAAAAACACATACAGGTTATCAATTGTCTGTTCAGTGGCAGAGCCATTGTCAGTAGCTGCTTTCAGACTCCCTTTAACGAAACTGTTTATTTGAAAAGAGAGTATTATTTTTTCATTATCCGTACTGCCTGCCACAGGGTTGTCATCACCTGAACAACCGGTGAACAGCAGACTTAAGAAGCCTATTATGTATATATATATTTTCATATTCTTTTATTTACTGAATGTCTTCACCAGAATCCCATTGTAATATACTTCCAGATAATTCCCGGATTGAGGAATATTTGTCAGTGTATAATCCTCTTTGTCAGTAGGGCTTGTCTTTATAAATTCTTTAGTCAATGCAGCGTCTGAGAAAGTACATCCGTTTATAGCTTTCAGCGTAACATGATGCGGATCACAAACTTCTATCGTATTACTGATCATTACATTCCCGTCATTGTCAACGTTCACATTATACCCGTAACCCATGTAAGTTGCACTTTTTTTAACTGTCCATGGATCGATGGTATAAATGATTTCTATCGTTTGCAATTTTTTGATAACATAGTAGTAATGCCTGTTTCTGTAGATGTTATAGTCGGGCTTATCCGTATTTTGACCGGTGGCAAAGGCCAGATAATCCGTGTCGGTGATGGTGCGGTCGTCTGTAATGACAGGTATGTCGTAGAATTTTCCGTCAAGGGTTTCAATCCTGAAGTAGTTGACCGGTTTATGATCTGATACTGACCAGACAGGATTTGTATTCATCATCATGGCTTCCGGCATATAGTACAGATATGAATTACCCACTTTTTTTAACAGCTTATCTTCATAATACCCTATAGTTGCAGGATACATATCAGGTATGAGCCCGAACTGACGATATGCATTTTTATAATAAATGTTCTTGACACCGGAACCTATAGATGCCCCCTCTATTACGACTTCGAGTTTGGCGACAGCACGGATTAACTTCACCCGGTTTTCTTCTGTCCCGTTCACAACAGGTCGGAAAGGCTTCGGCTGGTAGATGTTTCCGCCTTCACTTACTGTTTGGTTCAGATATGTTCTGGACATCGGAAAGCCCTTACTTTCTGCGGCTGAAAGATACAGGTCTGTTTCCATATCGCGGAAAGCAGACATGTAACTGTCCATCAATGACTTTGTGGCTATCATCTTCAATGCTGCCATCGGCATATTGGCCACAAAATAAAAATCACGTTGTCCTGTGGTCAACTTTAAGGTAAAGGTTTTTTCCTTATCTGTAAAGGGTATTGCTTCATCGAAATATTCAGAGATCTTTTCTCCGGTCGATGAATCGAAGACCAGCAAGGCCAGATCGTGTACGCGATCTTCATAATCTGCTGCATCTTCATTGATTGTTTCCGTATCGGCTGCCTGCACCCTGGTTACAGATAAGTATACCTCCTGTCCTTTGGTTGTCTTGTCTGTTTCATCCTGATTTTCATAGATAAAAGAGTCACAAGCCACAAGCAGAACCGGCAGACAGAGTAAGAGTATATATCGTATTTTTAATATCATAATCGTTTGGATTATTCAAGCCCGGCAGGCTTAAATTTATAAATCAGTGCTATAGCTATGAACAAGCCAGTTGTTCACATAAATGGCGCAACTGAAGTGAGTCCAGCACTCGGCACAATAATCCTTGATCAGGAATTTGATTGTAAAGTCATTTTCACAGTCGAGGTTTACACCCTTGTCTACAGCCCTTAACAGGATGCTGGCAATCAGGTCACCGTCAAAGACGGTTTCTTCCTTATCGTTTCCTGTATAGGTAATATTCAGTTTGTTGCTGTAGCCGGTAGTAAGGTCCAGCATGGCATAATTCCATTCACCTGTATTTCCTTCCAGTTTGGTCTCTATCGACGGATAGGTCAGTACCGGAGTATTCATAGGCATCGTACCGTTTATACGTACCGTACCATTGGCTGAAGAAACATCCACATTGAGTTTTGTAGGATCATATTCTTTCATGGTTACCTTATCAAACTCAATAATAATTTTGATCCTGTTGGTTAGCTCTTTTAAATTTATAGCAGTATGTTTATATAACGAGCCGTATTCTTCCGGATTGGGTAAAAAAACGACTGGGCTTTCACCATGCCATATATGTTCTGTAGAAGTAAGAGTGGTCGCTATATTATTTGTTGAGTTAATAGTCATCATCACATCCTCTTTTGTGGTTACCCCGGGAGAAAATGTGTTCTTGTTGAATTTATCATTTATCCCTGCCCATGCTATAAAGGAATAGTTCCCATTGGAGACTGGTACAAGCACTTCAAAGTCACGGCTCAGGTTTACGTTTTGCTGTTGTATTGTAGTTGAAAGTTTGCCTTCCTGGTCGAATGCAAATACGGTAAGTGAGGACACGTTCCCGATAAACAGGGAATCGTCCGCACATGGGGTCTTGGAGTAGAATTTTACATAAACACCCTGAGGGCAATCTTTCAGGTCATCGTAGATAAGGGAATCGCAACCCCAGAAAAGAGCCCCTGTCGCGAACAATACCATTATTATCCAGATTCGTAAATTCTTCATCCCTTGTACTTTTTATTAATTTAATGTTTGATTTGAATAATCGGTAGGGAAATACGGCTCCCTACCGAAGTTATTGTTTTTTATTTTTGAGGATTAAATCCCCGGAGATACAGAATACGAGTGAAGCGTCCAAGGAAGAACTTTCACATCCACGCTCATCCACGTTTCAGGAGTAGTTAACGGATCAGTCGGTTTAATCGGATTCTCCGGTTCTTCGTATCCCGGCACACTTGGTTTCGGATCCGGATTTAGAGGTAGGTTCGTTCCCGGATTAGAAGGGTCTTCAGAACCTTTAGGATTATTCGGATCTTCAGGAAATAACGGGTTCCAGTTTGTTCCCAGATTTCTGAATCCTGTAATGTGGATATGGTATACGTTATTTCTTATAACCGGAGAATTATACCATGCCGGAACTTCATCTGGATTTACCCATGCATAATACAGAACTTTACCTTTTACGTATCTGGCGACTTTTTGATTTGCGGCACCGCCTTTAGCTGTATTCTGTGCATTTTCCGCGGTAGTATAAAACTTACCGTTTTCACCCACGAAGAAGTCGTTATTTGGAGTATACGTTTCACCGTCTGCAAATGCTGCAGCCGCAGGTGTGAATTTAGCACGGATAAGCACATAGGCTGTATTCCCTTTTTTATAGCTGGAAGTAGCACCTGCAGCATAAGCGTGTGTGTTTGGCAGGATAAATTTACCTGACAGTTCGGCATTCAACTCTGCAGTTACTTGTCCGTAAGGATCGGTTGCATAGTCAGTCATTGTTTTAACGGCAGTTCCTCCGAACTGGTTAGCAGAGTCATAGTTTTCAAACAAACCCGAATAATCGTATCTAGAAGAGCTACCTGTAATATCGGTTCCCCAAAAGTCAGCATCTGAAACGGGAACCCATGAATAGCTAGGTGTAACCCAATCTGCTTTGCGTTGGATAAACAATGAACTTTCACCTTGTGCCAGTACCCAGTTGATATCGGATATTACACCCAGGGGTGAACCTCCCGCTGAAGGCACGGTGTAGCTCAAAGCCTGAGTCGAAACCATAACCCGGGCGACAGCTCTTTCCACTTCCAGGCTAACACGGTTTTTAGGTGAGGTTGTAGCCAACGTTTCGGTATCTGTTACATTGGCTTCCACATTTATTGTTTTAGGCTCAACATTGGTCATGACGATTGTTTCATCTGTCGTCCCATTTTTGACTGCTAGTTTATCCGCAGAAGTATTGGTAAATGTTTGGGCACCCGAGTTAGCCAGATACAACGCCGCCTGGGTGTAAGCATTTTCAAACTCAGCCACCGGCGTTTTAGCCAACGCATTTACTACTTCTGTTGTTCCGTTTACCAGAACATATACTTTCTTGGCTCCGGCTGTAGTCTTAATTGCAGCATTTTGTGTTTTAGGAACCAGTGTTATGTCACTACCGTTTATGATTTTTTCATAATCTTTCCCTGAGCCACTGGCACCGACTTCAAGTGATTTTGAGGTAACCGATGATCCGTCTATGAGATAAACAGCTACAGTTTTTATATCGTCTTTTCCAGCCCATTCCCCGATATTGTTGTAATCTTCAGGCAGAGCTTTTGTTGCCCTCAACCCTGAATTCTGGGACATCTTCAAGGTAACACTCACATTCGTGTTACCTTCTTTTTCTCCGCCCGATGATATATCATCGTCATTGCTACATGCTGTCAATCCCAAACTTAATGCGATTGCAGCAGTTAAAAATAATTTGGTTACTTTCATTTTTTTATCGATTAAAAATTAAAAATCTATTTTTGTTTGTTTTGTGAATAATGCGGTTTATCAGTATTGTATATTATTTTTATTTGAGGATTCTATTAATAATTTCCAGATTGGCACTTGCATCTTTATCTCCGTTATCTGCTGATTTATTGAAATACCCTAAAGCTTTTTCCATATCACCTTTTAATATATAAGCCACACCAAGATTATTCCACACAGTCGGTTTCTCTTCTATTCTTTTTAGCCGTTCAATGGCTGTGTCATAATTTTTGCTTTCAATATCTGCGGCTGCGGAATTAATAATAGCAATTTCGCTCTCAGGGTATAATCTGACTGCGATATCAAAGACGTCACGAAACTCTTTGCTGTTCGATGGGTAACTTTCTGCCACCAGGTACATTTCGTTTAGGCTGAGAAGTTTTGGATTTTTCTTTATCACTTCTCTGGCTTCTTCCACATTAAAGGCACGTACCACGTAGGCTACTGTATATTCTGTACGTCTCAATAGAGGATAATAATTATTAAGCAGTGTTTTGTAGGTATCTCCGTTTGAAAGTTTCAACAGTTCAATATCCCGCACATCGGGATTCTGAACCTTGTCAATTATATTCAGAATATTTTGTTTGTCTGCCAGGAATGAAACAGAAATGGCTTTACGCAGACCTTCCCAGTCTTCTCCTTTGCCTTCAACCGTAAATTTGTCGTGCGAGACACCAAATTTGGAGACCAGGTAATGAGCAAAGGAATTAGCCCTGTTTTGCGCCAGTATGCGGTTATGTTCAAAGCTGCCTTCGGGAGAGGCATATCCGGCAATGGTGAATTCGGTTATTTCAAGATCTTGGTTATCTCTTATATCCCCAATAACCCTGTCTACTTCATCAAATTGAACTCTATTATTCCTGTAATCCCTTAACAGTTCATAGCGATCAACATGATAGTTGAAAGTCGCCGTGTGACGGTCACTGCGTGCTTTCACAGGTTCCACTTCCGGGATGATAAATGTCAATTTGTAAGATGCCGGATCTCGCTTTGGCAAAATATTTTGAACGATTAATTGCCTGTCTGACTCATCATAACAGTTAGCGCATCCGGATACAGCTTTTTGAACTGTAAGCGAGGCATTATCCATCCATTGTCTATAAGCCACGGATGTATTATAATTTACTGACTGGGATGTGTTGTTTTTACGTTTTAAGATGGTCTGTGGTTCTGTTTCAAAAGGGAGTTGATCACCGTTTCCCAGAATCTGTTTACGGTTAATAATTTTATTACGCAGAGTTCCGGTTATAACTACTGGTGCAAGTGATAATATCTCTCCATTAGGTTCATTTGATTTAAGAACAGGAGTTAAAATAACCATTTCATTTCGTTTAACGATCATCCCATCCAAATCAAAAATCATCGAAATAGATATATGATTACTTTCCTTACTGATATGCTCGGAAGAAACCTTAAAATCTCCTGATTGTATCATCTGGGAACGAAGAGGTATTATAAAGCCTAAGAAGATTACGATCAGTATTGCTTTCATTATATTATTGTTCATTGTGTCCTATTTTATTATGTAAATAAATGAGAGTTCAGCTTTTGTCACACCCCAATAATTATAATTACCTTCATCCTGCTTAGTTCCGCAATCTTTGCATGGGTATTCATTATAATGAATGCGGGCATATCCCGCTCCGATATTGAACTCGAAGTTCCAACGATTACTCAACACCCATTGATAGCCATAACTAAGGCCTCCACCATAGAGATAACCTTCATAGCGTTTATCTTTAAAGACATCCAGTCTACCGATAGGAATATCCCACCCTCCTACATTAAATTGTGCACCATGTGCGTGCACTCCAAGAAAATGTCCGTTAAAGGTTTCACAGAACCACCAACGATATTCCGGTTGGACGAGCCAATGCTTGAACCTCTTATTATCTGAGAATTCAAAAGGATTGAAACCTCCGCTGATTTCAAGTGTACTCTTTTTGCCCAAAGCAAACTCCATCCCCAAATTAGGTGTTGTAGTAGCCCAATAAGCCAGATTAGTCTTTATTGCAACCTCTTGGCTCCGAGCTTGCTGGTTACAAAAAATAAAGATTAAAATGACGACGTAGACCTTGTTTAATTGATTGCTGAAATTCATCTTTAAGTTCAATTGTTAAAGTGTTTTACAGCAAGAAGTCTCTTTCTTTGTGGGAAAGAGTTTTCCAACTGTGTCTTAAATATTTGCAGCAAAGATAATTATATTTTTTTAAGATTCAATAATTATTGTCGATATTTATTAAATATCAATTATTTCTATATTGGATTGTAGTATATGAAACTATATTTTGATCATAGCTTACATTTTTCCACACTCAATTTTGCCTGACAATAAGGTAATAAAATAATATAACACATTCTTAGACAAATTTATAAGTTTTATATTCTCTGAATGTAAAACTTCACTATAAACAGAATACACAATTAAGATTAAGAAGTCTCTTTCCCACAAAGAAAGAGTCTTATGGGACTACCGAAGTGCAAAAGTCTTTTTGATATTTTCCTTTTCTTTTCTTATCCAATCGAACAAAACGATTCAACATATCATTTACTTCCCGATCTACTTTTGTCGTTGAAATAGACGATAAATATATTTGTGTTGTTCTTATTGATGTATGCCCCATGCATTGGCTAATAATCTCAACCGATTTTCCGGCTTCCAGCATTAATGTGGCCCAACTATGCCGCATAACATAAGTAGTTAATTTACCCGGGAGATGAAGCATTTGACCAATAATTAAAGCATGCCGATTGATTCGTCTTAATGCCGATTTCTCACATAATACAGTTTTATTATTTTTTTCTCTAAGAAAAGGAAAGATATACAAATTATTGTTTTTTTTATATCGTAACATAATTTCTTGTGCCTCTTTTGGAACAGTCAAACGAATAGACTGTCCGGTTTTACTTCGGCGGTATTCAATTTGCCAGAAATCGTTAATCATATCCCAGCTGAGGTTATATATGTCATGAAAGACCATCCCCCGGCAATATAGACTCACTAATAATATATCTAAGGATTCTCTTTGACTATCGGTTAGAGATGAACCTAATTCCGGATTTAGCAGTTTCGACAACATTTTTACGGAAAGTGCTCTTTTAGGCGTTAATCCTTTCTTCACATACAATCCAATAAATGGATTTATAATATTAAGATCGGCATATTCTTTGGTCTTAATTGTAGCGTTAAATAAGGAGCGGAGTCCTCTAAAATAGAAATCTACAGTTTGGGGTTTATCCGGATGTCTTTCATGTAGCCATTCAATATATGATTCAACCCACCCTTTGTTTAGCTCATCTAGAGAAAAAGATTCGCTTTGTTTCCCAAGATACAGATTTAATTTATTAATAAAGCTCACATAGTTCGCAACCGTGTGATATCGACCACTCAGCTTTTTCATTTCGAGGGTTTTCCGAAAAGCTATTAACACCGAATTCTTATTTAAAAGAATTTTCTTTTTTTTCATATAAATAATATTTTACAATTTTAGACATACAAAGATTAGCAATTATCGTATTCTCTAAAACAAACATTTAACTCAAATTATATCGTAGGATATATATAAGTAATGCCTTATTGAATCAAAAAGAAAGTGATAATATATTTGTAGTGATCTCAGAATAGATAAATATCCTTACTTATCATAAGATTAGGTCATATATGAAAGAAGCATCTTTAACTTATAGAAAAAATAATGAGGTAACTATTGATAATTACTAATTAGGATTTATGGGATAGAATAAAATAACTAAGGATAGACATTTGTTTATAAATGGCAGACAGTCATATTCTAAATATACATTCAAATTATAATTTTCAAAGCTATATAGGAGACACTCCGAAGTAATTAAAGAGGAATACGGAATCTTAAAATAAACAAAATAAACAAACATTGTTGCTTCGTCTTTGTTTTACTTTCTATTTGTACAAGTTTTCGAGTTGATGTATAAAAGTATTATCACATATTTGGCTCTATTGCCATTGGCAATCCTCATAAGCCTTTCTTGCCCACTTAAACAGGAAGTTAGATTATTATTGGACATTCCGGTGAATACATCTGCTCAAACTGACAATTACAAATCTTCCAAAGTATGCCTAGCTGTATTAACTAAGGATAAAGAATCGCAAAAAAGAAAACAATATTTTAATATTAAAGTTCAATTTTTACGAAAAGATTCAGATAGTCCCTCTTCTGATTCAAACACTTCAGTCATTTCCCACATTGGCTATTTCAACCTTAGTAGATACAAAGAGGTTCCTATTTTTCTCCTCTTTCGAAAGTTAATTATTTAAATCCCGAAAATATGTTTTAAAATTACCAATAAAATGAAATTTATTTTATTGGGTTTCTCATTTATTCGAGTATTTAACAATTAAACAACTTTCTTATGCAAAAGAATCATAAAGAATTATCTCAACTATATAGTCTTTCAGGGACTTTCACGCTAGCACTACGATTGGTTGTCGGGTGGACTTACTTCTCTGCTTTTTGGCGACGATTGATTCTTGAAAACAAGTTAAATCCCGACGTTTCGGGATATATCGGAGAAAAATTTAACCACTTCCTGCCAAATGCTCTAGGAATAAAACCTATGATAGAATATCTAGTATCTAATCCCGATACTCTTTGGTGGGCGATGGTTATCTTTACTATTATAGAAGCAATTGTCGGACTGTTCATTATGCTCGGGCTAATGACCCGGCTAATGAGCGTTGGAGTATTGGCTTTAGCAACAGGTATTTTACTTGGCTCGGGTTGGTTGGGAACAACATGTCTGGATGAGTGGCAAATCGGAATATTGGGTATATCCACAGGATTTGCACTGTTTTTCACTGGTGGAGGGAAATATTCAATTGATAATTGTTTACTCAAAAAGATGCCGGAGTCTAGACTAAAGTTGTTTTCTTGGATTGGATCTGGGTCCCTTCCTTTAAATATGAAAACAATACAACGAATAGCAATTTCGGGAACAATCGTTATATTCTTTATGACCTTGTTCACAAACCAATATTTTCATAATGGAGTATGGGGGAATCTTCACAACAAGTCGGTTAAACCCATTGTAGAGATATCAGATGCTAGCTTGACAAACAAGGGATTATCCTTTACGATATTCAGGGTAGAAGGAGCAGATGTATACGGTTCTTTCCTGATTGGCATTGAACTGAAGGATAAAGAGGGTAATATTGTTATTAATAAAAGTGGATCAGAATTATCGATGTTTCCCGAGACGAACATCAGCAATTATTACGTTGCAAAAGTTACTCCGGGAAAACACAGTTTGGTAATACCTTTAGGTAGCAAAGCCGTATTGACTATAGATGATGAGCGTCTTCATGCCTTAGAAAAGGGTGAATACAAACTGACCCTTACTGATATTAGCGGAATAACATGGTCTCAACTAATTATTTACTGATAAAAAGTGTTAGTCTGCTTATCGGCAGACTAACACTTTCTTTGCATCCTTGTATCAGTGATGTTCACACTGATGGCCTTCCTCATGATGATTACACCCCTCTCCCGAATCAGTCACTTTACCGTCTAAGAAGTCATTGATTAGCCCTGTTACATTTCCGGAACATCCACGATATACTTTTATCCCATGTTTTGTTAGGATATTTAATGCGCCTGTTCCCATATTACCGGCAAGCATAATTGTTACATCCTTGTCTTGTAGGACCGAGGCGATATTACTTTTGCAGCCACATCCCTGAGGAGAAGCTAACGTCTCGGTACTTTCTATATTTTTATTCTCTCCGATGGTAAATATAGAATAGGATTCACAATGTCCGAAATGATTATCAACAGCATTCGCTCTTGTTGGTATTGCAATTTTCATAACTTTTGATTTTTTAATTGATTGATAATTTCACTTACTATTTTTGTTCTCTGTGGAATGATTATCTGGATGTTTTTTTCTCTTAATAAAACAGTCGTTATAGTACCAAAACGACCTGATAGGACAGTATCAACATTTAGTTCAAGTAAGAAATTTATAGTTTTTATTCCCGCATTCTGTTTTCCCGCCCCTGCTATATTCTCGATAAATATCACCTCTTCTGTATCCGCATTATACAAACAGAAGCATTGGCTTCGTCCAAAGTTTTCCGAAACCGGCTGATCCAAATCGTCTTTTTTATCTGTTGAAATCGCAATAATCATTTACTCAAATTTATTTAATGTAATCTCTTTACTCTTGCAAAGGGGACAGCTCTTTCCACCTATATTTTTTAGAGTAAATATAATTTCGCATTTATCACACGTGTACCATTCTGCAATCAAGCTATCTCCTCCCTCATAAGTAATCGGTAAGCCTTCAATGAATGCCCGTGCAATTTTAGATCGAACACTTTCATAAATACGGGTAAATGTAGGGCGTGAGATATTCATTAATTCTGCCGCTTCTGCTTGAGTCAAATGTTCATAGTCACATAACTTGAGAGCCTCGTATTCTTCAATATTTATCATGACTTTACTACGTTTTTCGTTAAGTACTCCGAATGGCTTGAATCCTCCAAAACAAGGAGCCATCTGGACTAGTCTCTTTTTCTTTATTCGAGCCATAAATATTATTTGATTGCGGTTTTAAAACATTCAAAGATAATATTATTATGAACATATGTTCGTAATAATGCAATAAATAATATTTTACTATATTTTCCTGTGGAAATTTGTTTCTTTGGAAAATATTATTTTCCTTTGCTGTATATTTCCAATGGAAAATAAAATAAACGATAATAAAGAACATGATAAAAATGAAAAGAGCGATAATTATTACATTAAGTGTGATTTGGCTTGGCTTCTCTATCCAGGCGCAAAATTCACCATACATCACCGTTGATAAAGCTGTAGAAATAGCAGTGAAAAATAACAGTAATGTGAAAATGTCCGATTTAGATGGCAAAGTAGCGAATGCAAATTATCATCAAACAGATGCCGTATTCCTTCCTCAAATTACGGTAGGGTATACTGCTTTAAGTACCAATAATCCATTGAATGCATTTGGCTTTTTGCTACAACAAGAATCTGTTACAGCTATGGATTTCGATCCTGCCAAGCTAAACAATCCGGGAGCCAGCCAAAATTACAGTACGCAGGTAGAGGCTAAGCTACCATTGCTGAATATGGACATGATTTATGCACGGAAAGGGGCAAAAGCTAACGAAGAAGTCTATAGACATAAGGTCGAACGAACTAAAGAATATATTGAGTTTGAAGTGCGAAAAGCATATACTCAATTACAAATGTCGTATCAGGCTCGAAACATTCTTCAAAAATCATTAGATGATGTGAAACAAATACATCAATCAGTTTCCAATTTTTATAATCAAGGATTAGTTCAAAAATCGGATGTGTTGAATGCTCAGGTACAGGTGAATACGATTGAGGCAGCCCTGGCAAAAGCTGAAAGTAATATACATAATGCTTCCGACGGGCTACGGCTTTTGATGGGACAGGATGCTAACGATGAAGTGTATACAACAGATTCCTTGTCCCAACAGATGAGCCTGTATCAAGCCGCTGAACTTTCATCTTTTCGTTCCGATATAATGGCGTTAAACAAGGCTGTGAATGCAACTGATATGATGGTAAAATCGTCACAAATGGCATTCCTGCCACGTATCAATGCTTTCGGTTCGTATGGACTGAATGATTCTAAAGCCTTCAAATTCCGTAATGATTCTTATTTGGTAGGTATAAATCTAAGCTGGACAATATTTTCCGGCAATCAGAATCGGAGTAAGATGAAGTCTGCACAATTTCAACGTGATAAAATGCAAGAAGAGCTCAATCTGCACATCAAAAAAGAAGAACTGGAGCTAAATAAAACTAAGCGAGATCTGACCGATTTGCAAATAGAGATAAACAAGCAAAATACAAGTGTAGGGCAAGCCGACGAAGCCTTACGTATTCTAACCAATCGCCATCATGAAGGTTTAGCCAGCACCACTGACCTGTTGATGGCTCAAGCGCAACTTTCGCAACAGAAACTCCTGCTATCACAGTCCATCATGTCATATAATATCACAGAGGCATACCTCAATTTTTTATCAAAGACGAAATAATAAACAAAACCTATAAATAGATATGAAAACTTTAAGAAATGTATTTTTAGTAATAGTAGGTATCTCGGCTTTCTATTCCTGCTCTTCATCCAACAAGCCCGAGGATAAAGATAGAACCATAGTGAAAGTCGAAGTTTACACTCCAACTCAGTCATCTAACGAAGGCTTTTATCTTAGTGGTGAGGTCACAGCCAAGCAAACGGCCAATATCAGCACTCGTATGATGGGTTATATAACCAAAATATATGTGAAACCAGGCGACAAAGTAGCGTCAGGGCAACTCCTCGTATCTATTAGCAGCGATGATATTCTGGCAAAAAAAGCACAGGTACAGGCTATGATTACCGAAGCTGAAGCCGCGTCAAAGAATGCGCAGCGTGATTATGAGCGTTTCAAAACACTGCGCAGCCAAAACAGTGTATCAGACAAGGAACTCGAAGATGTGTCTTTGCAAAACACATCGATGAATGCGAAAGTGCAGATGGCTCGCCAGCAGATGAACGAAATAAATGCAATGCTTTCCTACACCAATATACGCGCACCATTCTCGGGAGTGGTAACACAAAAAATGCTGGACGAAGGCAGTATGGCAAACCCGGGAATGCCTATTCTGACGATTGAGCAGAGTGGCGAATTACAAATCGTAGCATCCATTCCCGAAAACTATATACCGTATGTCAAAATAGGAGATGTTGTCAAAATAGAGTTGAAATCATTAGGCACAACTATTGATGGAAAAGTATCGGAGCTTAGTCCGTCGGCATTCCGTACAGGGGGACAATATTCGATGAAGTTAGCTATCGACGCAAAAGATAAAACTAATATCCGCTCCGGCATGTATGTCAATATTTTGATACCGAATAAAACAGGAGAGGATATCTCTTCTAAAATTATGTTGGATAAAAACTCAATTGTTTATCGTGACCAACTGACAGGAGTATATGTAATAGACGATCAGAATCAAGCTAATCTTCGCTGGATACGTTTAGGTAAGACAATCGGCAATCAGGTAGAAGTACTTTCCGGCTTGAGCCAAAATGACAGAATTGTATCTAAAGCCGAAGGCAAATTATATAACGGAGTAAAAGTATCTGTAAATAAGTAAAATTATGGAAAACGGAATTTCAGGAAAAATAGCCGGAGCGTTTATCAAGTCAAAATTGAGTATCCTGCTCATGTTTGCCTTTATGCTCTTAGGACTGTTCAGCATATATTTCATTCCGCGCGAAGAAGAGCCTCAAATAGAAGTCCCTATGGCGGATATTATGATTGGTTATCCCGGGGCAACACCTCAGGAAGTAGAATCGGGAGTAATACAACCTATCGAAAAGATCATTTCGAATATCAAAGGGGTAGAGCATGTATATTCTACCTCTATGAATGGTATGGGTATGCTTACTGTACAATTCTTTGTGGGTGAAGATGTCGAGCGTTCGTTGGTTAAGCTCTACAATGAGATGATGAAGAATATGGATCGTATGCCACAAGGCGCAACTATGCCTTTGGTGAAATCGCGAGCCATAGACGATGTTCCTGCATTAGCTTTCACTCTTTGGAGTGATAAGATGGGCGATTATCAGATACGTCAGGTAGCAGAAGTGGTTGGCAACGAAATAAAGAAAATACCGGATGTAGCACAAGTCAATGTTGTAGGAGGACAGAGCCGTCAGGTAAAGGTCATGCTCGATAAGGATAAAATGGCACAGAGTAAACTAGACTTTGGAGCTATAACCCAAACTCTACAAGCGAACAATGCCCAAATGCAAAGCGGAAATATCGTAACAGGCGATATGGTTTATTCAGTGCAAACAGGCAATTTTTTTACCAATGTGGAAGAAGTGAAAAATCTGATTGTCGGAACAAATGATAATCAACCGGTCTATCTGTATCAAATCGCAGAAGTAGAAGACGGCCCCGAAGTCCCTAAACAATATGTTTCGTTTGGATATGGTGCTGCGTCGGGCGATAAAAAAGCGGATATGCCCGATGACTATTCTGCCGTAACTATTTCCATTGCTAAGAAAAAAGGTGCAGACGCCATGAAGCTGGCAGAGGTAGTGATCAACAAAGTAGAGCATCTGAAAAAAGATGTTATCACTAATGATATACATGTTGACGTTACCCGTAACTACGGAGAAACGGCATCACATAAAGTATCCGAATTGCTTTTTCACTTGTCTATTGCCATTGTGGTAGTAACCCTGTTTGTGATGTTGGCAATGGGCTGGCGTGGCGGATTGGTAGTATTTCTTTCCGTGCCTGTAACGTTTGCCCTGACTCTTTTTGCTTATTACTTCTTGGGATATACACTCAATCGTATTACACTGTTTGCTTTGGTGTTTGTTACAGGTATTGTTGTGGATGACTCCATTGTGATTGCGGAAAATATGCACCGTCACTTCAAGATGAAGAAACTACCACCGTTACAAGCTGCGCTATATGCTATCAATGAGGTAGGGAATCCGACTATCTTGGCAACGCTGACTGTTATCGCTGCCGTACTGCCCATGGCATTCGTATCGGGAATGATGGGTCCATATATGAGTCCGATGCCTATAGGTGCATCCATAGCCATGATTTTCTCTTTACTGGTAGCTCTGACATTGACTCCATATTTCGGCTATTTATTCTTAAGACATAAAGATAAAAAAGGAGAAGAACACGAAAGTGAAGAAAAAGAAACAGATTTGCACGAAACGAAAATATACAAATTATATGCTAAAATAGTAACACCGTTTTTGGAAAGCAGAAAACGCCGCTGGACATTTATGATTGGCTTAACTGTCGTTTTACTAGGATCGTTTGTGTTGTTTTATACAAAATCTGTTCCGGTAAAAATGTTGCCTTTCGACAATAAGAATGAATTTCAAGTAGTGATAGATATGCCGGAGGGAACGACATTGGAACGTACTGCCGCCGTAGCTAAAGAATTAGCTGTGTATATCAGTCGGAATGATAAGGTAACGAATTATCAAACTTATGTGGGAACATCCGCTCCTATCAGCTTTAACGGGTTGGTTCGCCATTATGATATGCGCATGGGTGATAATGTGGCCGATATACAAGTCAACCTTGTTGATAAAGGAGAACGTAGTGAACAGAGTCATGATATAGCTACATCAGTGCGTGCCGATTTGCAAGCTATCGGTAAAAAATACAATGCCAATGTAAAAGTGGTGGAAGTTCCTCCGGGTCCTCCTGTCATGTCTACCATTGCAGCCGAAGTATATGGCCCTGACTATGAACAACAAATAGCTGTAGCCAAACAGGTGAAAGATCTGTTGGCGCAAACTGACAATGTAGTCGATGTGGATTGGTCGGTAGAAGATGCTCAGACCGAATATAAATTTGAGGTGGATAAAGACAAAGCGATGAAATTGGGCATTCCGAATGCGCAAGTGGTTCAGAATATGAGAGCGGCTTTGTCGGGTATGTCCGTGGGTGTGTTGCATCAACCTGCGTCTGTCAATCAAGTTGGTATTATCCTTCAATTGCCTGAAAAAGAGAAATCTACTATTGAAGATGTATTAAGCCTAAAAGTGGTGAGTCAACAAGGAATGGCTATTCCTGTAGGCGATTTAGTGAAGGTTACAAAAGGAGAAAAAGAAAAGAGTATTCATCGCAAAGATCAGAAGCGTGTAGTGTATATATTAACCGAAGTTGCAGGAAGTTTGGAAAGTCCGATATATCCTATTACGGAAGTGTCTGATAGATTATCGCAGGTAAAACTTCCCGAAGGATATACTTTGTCGGAAGAATATAGTGAGCAACCAAAATATGAAGACAACTTTTCCTTAAAGTGGGATGGCGAATGGCAGATAACATATGAGGTATTCCGTGATTTGGGGCTGGCTTTTCTATTTGTACTGATCATTATCTATGTGCTGATTGTGGCTTGGTTTCAAAACTTTATTACACCCTTGGTACAATTGGCAGCTATACCGTTATCCTTGATTGGTATCATATTCGGGCATTGGATTATGGGAGCTTACTTTAGTGCTCCGTCAATGATTGGGTTTATAGCTCTTGCCGGAATCATGGTGCGAAATTCGGTATTACTTATCGACTTTATCGACATACGGCTCAAAGACGGCATCCCGTTGAAACAGGCTGTTATCGAAGCAGGGGCTGTACGTACAACGCCTATAGTTTTGACAGCAGGAGGTGTAGTTCTGGGGGCTATTGTAATTCTGTTCGATCCTATATTTCAAGGTCTGGCAATCTCGCTGATGGGAGGAACAATAACCTCTACCGTACTTACATTGATTGTAGTACCACTACTGTATTATAAAATGTTGAAAAGAAAGTAAAATGATTATGAAGCTATTAGTTGTATTAAGTATAAAAGAGTATCAGGAGCAGGTAGCAAGCCTACTCCAAGATGCCGGAGTGAAACGATTCAGTGTGACCAATATCACTGGCTATAAAAAGAAAGAGGAAAATTTGGGCTGGTTTGCGGCTAATGCGAGCAATGCTAAAACAAACTCTATAATGCTTTTCAGCTTTGTGACAAAAGAAATTGCTGATAATGCTATTACAGAGATTGACAGTTGTAATATTGAAACGAATAATCCTTTTCCTGTACATGCTTTTGTCCTTGATGTAGAAAACTTCTCTAAATTGATTTGATTATGAAACGTGAATATATTATCCGTATAGTAGCAGGCACAATGGTTCTGATTGGTATTTCGTTGGCTTATTTTGTTTCCATCGGATGGCTGTTGTTGCCTGCATTTGTGGGAGTGAATCTGATACAGTCTTCATTTACTAAATTTTGTCCGTTGGAAATCCTGCTCGATAAATTAAACATTAAACGGTGAATTGATTAATAAGTTTCTGAGAGAGCAAAACCGAATTCTGAAATCGTCTTTTGCTCTCTTTTTTAGATATGAAAACAATATTTTATATAATAATCGTATTGTTTATCCTCATTATACACATACCCAGGGTCTACTCACAAGAAAATACGATCTTACAGGTAGATAGTATTTCACTTCGGAATAACTATCTGAATGAGATGCAGTCAATAAATGTATTGAAACATAGACCGATTGAAGTTTCAGAAGACCTTGTAAGGTCTGTACTAGACAAGCAGGCTCCTTTTGCGGTGTATAAGGATAATTATATGGTAACGGGAATCCCTTTAAACAAATCGGTAACCCGTAAAACAGCGGATGCATTCTTCCAGTTTAGTATTCGCCACAGAGTTACCAGAAGCGTCTTGCCATTCAATTCGTTTTTGTACATTATTTATTCTCAAAAGTCATTCTGGGATATTTATGACAAATCGAGCCCTTTCCGCGATACGAATTACAATCCCGGAATAGGAGTCGGACGCTACATTATCAAAAACAACAAACTGAAAGGAGCGGTAATGGTTTCTCTGGAACATGAATCGAATGGAAAAGCAGGAGAAGATTCTCGTAGTTGGAACTATCTGAATCTGTCAGCCAAATATTTCTATAATATGCGCTTATCGGCTAAAGCTCAAGTGTATCTACCTTATGTGGATGGAGGTAATAATAAAGATTTGTTACGTTATAAAGGTTATGGTATCTTTTCGGTTAATTATATTGATAGTAAAAATTTATGGTGGTTCAGTCTTAATATAATCCCACGGGATCAGTTTATAAACCCTAATTTACACACATCTTTATCATTTAGAGTATCGAAAAATTCAAATCAATACTTAACTTTGGATTATTATGCCGGTTATGGAGAAGGGTTGCTGAATTACAAAAAATATACAAATCAGGTAAGAATAGGATTTACGATAAAACCGGATTTCTTCAGTGCATATTAACAAAAAATGAATGACTATGAATAATAAATGGGACGAAAGTTACAATATGGAAGAATACCGCTATGGAGAAGCTCCAAATCTATTCTTCAAGCAAATCATCGATACGCTTCCAACAGGAAAAATTCTTCTTCCGGCTGATGGAGAGGGACGGAATGGTGTATATGCAACAACAAGGGGATGGAGTGTAGACGCTTTCGACCAAAGCCAGCAAGCTAAAGAAAAAGCCTTGCGTTTGGCTCAAAAGAATAGCGTGAATATTTCATTCAAAGTGATTGATTTCGAAGATATCTCTGAAAATTATATTGTCGACTCCTATGATGTAATTGCTCTTACCTATGTTCACCTACCGGAACAATTAAAAGAGAAATATCACAGGTCGTTATTGCCTTTGTTGAAAACCGGAGGGCATATTATTATTGAAGGATTCGGTAAAGAACATGTAAAACATCAGCAACAAAACCCATTAGCCGGAGGTCCGCCATATGTGGATATGATGTATTCGAAGCAAGAAATTCTCTCTATCTTTGATTCGATGGAGATCGATCTTTTAGAAGAAAAAGAAATAAGACTGGCAGAAGGTATAGGACATAATGGTAAAGCTTCTGTTATACGCTTTGTAGGCAAAAAGATATAAAAAAACAAAGGCACAGGTTCTCATTACCTGTGCCTCTATTGTATAACTTATAAAAAACTCTACTGAGTCAATTTTCAAGGTTTAATAAAATTGATATATCTCCGTTCCTCCGAGAATAGTAAAGCAGTCTTTATCAATGCCAGATGGGAATACGCCTGAGGGAAATTCCCCATCATACGCTTGGTTTCGAAATCCAGATCCTCACTAAATAATCCCAGATGATTAGAATACGTCAGTAGCTGATCAAATATTTTCCGGGCTTCGCCTTTCTCTCCAATCATAAACAATGCACGAGTTAGCCAAAAAGTACAGATAGTAAAAGCAGAAGAGGGCAAACCAAAGTCATCATCAACTTTATATCGATACATCAATCCATTATGATATAATTCATCTTTTATACGCTTTACCGTTTTTATATAGCGATCATTACCTGCATCTATAAAACCATACTGTTCCATCAAAAGCAATGATGAATCCATATGCGTATTATCATAAGCTTGAGTAAAACTTTGAATCTGATCGTTCCAGCCATTGAGCATCACATCTTCTTTTATAGCCATCGCTTCTTTTTGCCATGCTGATACATAATCGGCCTGATTTAAAAGTTTAGCTATCTCTATTGCTCTGTCAAGAGCTACCCAACACATTACCTTCGAGAAGACAAAATGCTTTTCGATGTTACGGAACTCCCATATACTCTGATCAGGATTTCGCCAAACAATATAAACCGTTCTGATGATCGATTTAACAACTTCCCACATTTCTTCCAACTCGCCCAATGTCCCAGGAAAACGGAAATAATAGCTATGTATAACATCCATCAAATAGCCGAAAGTGTCATTTTGTTTTTGGAAATATGCGGCATTACCGATTCTTACCGGTTGGGAATTTTCATATCCTGCCAAATGAGGTAATATCTCTTCTTTTAACGTACGGCTACCATCTATTCCATACATAATTTGTAAAGAATCTGATTTAGATTTCAATATATCCTTTACAAAGGACATAAACCGTTTCGCTGTCGAATGATGTCCAAGCTCTATGAGCGTTTCTATAGACATAGATGCATCACGAATCCAACAAAATCGATAATCCCAGTTGCGGACTTCACCTATTGTCTCCGGAATACTGGTGGTCAGAGCTGCCATAATAGCTCCAGATGACTCATAACACATCAATTTAAGAGCTAACAAACTGCGACAGATATAGTCATTATATTCTACAAATTTTCGGGAACGATTATTCCAGTTCAACCAGTAAATTTTTGTACGCTGATATTCTAGATAAGCACGGTCGATATCTATATTTGCTAATTTCTGACTATACGACAATAACATGTATTGATCCTGCTCCAGAATAATTTCTTCTTGATTTAATATGGAATCAAAGTCAATACTTGAATATAAATAGATGTTATCAGTCCCATCTGCTAAAGAAAATGTTCTTATAAAGTCGGTAAACTTTTTATGTATGACTGAATCTCTAGCGTAATTCATTACAGGAGTATAATTTATCCTGAAACGCGGTTTACCTTCAATAAGCCTTACATAACGATAGATCTCGGAAGGTATATAATACTCGTCTTCACGAGTCTTATATCTTGGCATAAAATCAAGTACTTCAAATACACCCTCATCAGAAGCAAAGCGAGTACCAAGTATATTTGTTTCTTTAAAGTAATTTTGTGTAATACGATAGCCATCAGAAACAATGAATGAAAAACTCCCACCTTTATCATTATCTAACAATTTAGAAAATACAGATGGAGAATCGAATACCGGAAAACAAAGCCAATCGATGCTTCCCTCTTTTGATATTAAAGCAGCCGTTTTACAATTTCCAACTACACCGTAATCTAGATTATCCATAAGCAATCAAATTATTTTATTAGTTTTTTCAAAAAATCAATGTTTAAATCTTGTTTTGGAATATTATACCGCGCTGCATTTGATGGGTCTCCTACTTTTATAGTAATAGCGGTATCCGGCAATGCCATAAACATTTCTTCATCAGTTGTATCATCTCCTATAGCCATCACAAAATCGTATTCACTTTGATTCATTAGCCTTAAAGCTTCTGAGCCTTTATTAAATTCACCTGACTTAATTTCTACAATCTTATTTCCCTTCATTATCTGCAAGTTCTGTCTCGACGTTGGATTTATCAAGGCATTTATCAGTTGTGTTACACGTAGGTCTGCTAGCCAGACATCAACATCCCTGTAATGAAAGACCAAGGCTGTCTCTTTTATTTCCAGTTTCGAACGTGGAGTCTTTTTAACTGTATGTTTAATTATGTCTATTATCTCTTGATCCCATTCAATTTTCTGCACTTTACTTTTCCATATACCATGTTCTTTATAAAACATACCATGTTCGGCAGCCATGTCCAAAGGTAAATGTCCTAACCAATCTTCAAGTGTCTGTTTATCCCTACCACTACTTATTATCATTTTATTATGGCTATCGGCACACATTTTTTCTAAAAGATCAAGAACGTCAATCGTTGGTGATGCTTTCATCGGATTGCGGTGAAACGAAACCAATGTGCCATCATAGTCTAAAATAATCAGACGTTTTTCTGCTTTTTGATATGCATCTTTTATTTCATTGAAGTTTTTTTGTACAATTATTTTCTTTTGTAATTCTTTATTTTTCTTTTTTACTAAGACCAATTCATCTATAAAATCTTTGGCCCATTGTCCAACATGTTGAGAAGAAATAATCTCTTGCATATTTGAGATAGTTGCTTTTTGTTCCTCTTCTGGCATTTCCAGTGCTTGAAGAAGAGCATTTTCTATTTCTTTTATATTAGTTGGATTCACTATCAGTGCATCAGATAGCTCAATAGATGCTCCGGCCATTTCACTTAAAATGAGCACTCCTTTCCCATCTCGTTTTGTTGCAATATACTCTTTTGCAACAAGATTCATTCCATCCCTAAAAGGGTTAACTAAACAGATATCCGATATATGATATAAAGCGGCGATCTCTTCGAAGACGAATGACCTATAAAAATAATTGATTGGTTGCCATCCTGCTGTCGCATACTTACCATTGATAGCTCCCACCTTCTGGTCTATATCTTCTTTCAGTTTTGCATAAATATCAACATTGTCTCTTGATGGAGCGACAATCATAATGAGGCTAACCTTTCCTCTGTATTGGGGTTGGTTCGCCAGAAAGTCTTCAAAACACCTTAAACGCATAAGAATACCTTTACTATAGTCGAGCCTATCTACAGATAATATAAGCTTGCTGTTACCAAACTCACCTCGTAGTTTATCAGCTTGCTTCTTTATATCCGGATTTAGTAAAGCATTGTGATACATATCATAGTTTATTCCCATTGGAAAAGCATCCACATCTACGATTCTGTCATCTAAATGAATTTCATCGAGGTTACAATCTAATTTCAGTACCCGGTAAACAGCACTAATGAAATGTCTCATATATCCATGCGTATGGAAAGCAACAAGATCGGCACCTAACAGACCGTTTAAAATATCACTTCTTTCGGGCAAGCACCTAAATAATTCATAAGAAGGAAATGGTATATGATGGAAATAACCAATACTGACTCCAGGTATTCGGTCTCTTATCATTCGAGGTAAAAGCATCAATTGATAGTCCTGAATCCAAACAATATCACTAGGTTCTATTATTTGCATTGCTTTTTCACAGAATAAAGCATTCACCTCCTTATATACAGACCAGTAGTCATTATTGTACCTTACATTGCTAAAAAAATAATGAGAAAGCGGCCAAATTACACTGTTACTGTATCCTTCATAATAATTTTCTATTTGTGAAGGGGTAAGATTTACCGAATGAAAGTTTAGATCAGCCAGTTGTTTGTCTATTTTTTCTTGTTCACGCAGATCATCAAGATACATTCCAGTCCAACCGATCCAATGTGTTTCCATATTTGTCTCTAATGAGTTCAGTCCGGTTGAAAGACCACCTGAGCTAGGAACGACCTTGTACTCATTTTCCTCTTCCACTACTTTCAGTGGTAATCTATTAGATATAATAATCAACTTCATAAAATAATTTTTGTATCGGGCAGGGCAGTCCGATTATTAAAAATGGAATAATTCGCTTGAACACAGAAGGATGTAGTGAACCTATAGAAACTTTATTATCCTCAGATTAATTATCATATGAAGCCCAAAAGAGTAACCTAAATTCCTTTAAGAAAACTGAATTATATATTGGCTATATTTCGGATCAACTCCGCTTAAATAAGGTATCTACCGAATAAGTAGATTTTAAAGAAGAAAAAACAATATTGTTTTCAATGTATTCAAGACTTTTACAAAGATAATAAAATTTGCCTAACCTATGAAATTACACGGAAATTAGATCTTTTATCCAAAATCTAACTTACTAATACGTAGTGGTTCTTGTTGCGTATTTGCAACTTGTTTTATAGTAGAAAAAAGAGAGAACAAATCGTCAATAGATAAAAATTTTATCTTTTTATAATAGATTCTAGTGTTTGAGGTATATCAAACTCAGCACATTTTATCGATTCAAGTTTCTTCTTGCCCAGATCAGTCAAAGCAAAATACATCTGGCGCTTATCCTCCTTACCTACAATACGTCTGATAAGCCCTTTCTTTTCGACCGATTTTATCACTTTCGATGTATTCGAATTGCTCAATCCCAATACACTAGCCAATTCATTGGATGAATATTTCTGAGCATTCAGCGAACATAGCAGCATCCCTTCGTTCAGTCCAAGATCATATAATTGCTGAAAGTTTAACTCAAAGTCATAAATAGCCCGATACACATCCCTGATCTGGCATAATGTTCTTACTTGCGAATTATTTGTATTGTCTGCCATTTTAGTCTAAATTTATATTTACTGTTACTCTTTTAATAAAAGATTATCAATAGCCTCCTTCAGTTGCTGTTTTGGTAATGCTCCTGCACCCATTTGAGGTTGTCCGGTCATCGGAACAAACAGTAAAGAAGGTATGCTTCTTATCCCAAACGCAGACGCTAGTTCAGGTTCAGTTTCCGTATTTATCTTATAAATATATATACGACCTCCGTATTCTGCGGCCAATTCATCCAGCACCGGAGCTATAGCTTTACAAGGGCCACACCAATCAGCATAGAAATCAATCAATGCCGATTTATCCCCTAAATATTTCCATTCAGTAGGATTTGTTTCAAAATTAGCAACTTTTGACAAGAATTCTGCTTTTGTTAAATGTATTGTTGTCATTTTATCTTCTTTTTTAATTGTTTCTTTTGTTTGACTTTTTGTCTCAGCTGTGTTATTACAAGAAATAAGCAATAATGCCACAAGTGGAAGTAGTATTGTATACTTCATTTTTAATCCGGTTTATATTTTTTTATCTGATCTCCATAAATATTTTCTTTGTACTTATTGTCTGTATAGCACCCTGCGGAGCCACAACAGGAAATATTCATAATTGCCTGAAAAAGTAGCAATCCACCTAAAACTAAAAACATATAATCCTTCGTAGATATTGAATAGATAGCTATCAACACTCCCAACAATAAACGAATTATCCGGGCTGCATCCCATTTCTTTAATATGCGTTTCATTCTGTTACTCATTAAAATTAAACCAGCTTCCGCCATTATATACTTTCTGAAAACCTTTATTCTTTAAGAGAGTCACCGCACTGCGACTACGCATACCACTGGCACATATAGCAATAATCGGTTTATCTTTTTTTAGTTTCGATAAATTACTATTCAAACTATCCAGAGGAATATTGACTGAGTTTGTTGCTGCTCCCTGTTTATATTCTTCTTTTGTTCGGACATCCAGAAGTATAGCTCCATTCTCTAAGAGAACTTTAAAATCAGCTTTGTCCTCCAATCCGAGTAATCTGCTAAGAAATCCCGCCATATTATTTATTTTATTTTTGTTTTTTTTATTTCTTTTAAAAATTCCTCCGAATAAGCCTCCCAATAAAACTCCGTATAGAGTACTGATTGTAGGTGATGACGTTATGGGACAAGTACCGGTACTACATCCAATATACCTCCAATACATATATCCACCTATTGCTCCGATAAGTGCTCCTAAGAGATATGTCCAATTGTTTTTTATTATTTGCATATTTAATTGCGTTTATATTTCTTACAAAGATAATATATTATTTCCATTAGAATATAGTTCCATAAGAAATAATGTATTTAAAACTCTAATTTTGTTTAAATACGGAGTGATGGCTGAATTTTTCTATTATAAAGAGTATTCTGCTATTGCTGTTGCATAGGTTGTATAACCTCCTGACAGATTTAGAACATTAGAAAATCCATATTGTGCTAATATCCGCGAAGCAATATACCCGCGTAAGCCGACAGCACAATAGATTAAAACGTCCTTCTCTTTTGGTATTTCTTTAATCCGGGAACGCAGTTCATCCAGGGGGATGTTCATCGCACCCTTGATATATCCTTCGCTGCATTCTTCTGAAGTACGGACATCTAACAGGGTCGTTTTGGCGAGATTTATTTTTCCAATATCCCGCCATTGGGCTACTTTCATCTTTCCTTTAAGAATATTATCAGCTACAAAACCAGCCATATTGACAGGGTCTTTAGCCGATGAATAAGGCGGGGCATATGCATGCTCAATATCCATCAGATCGTAAATTGTACCTCCTTTTTTTATAACCTCAGAAAACAACTCAATTCTTTTGTCGGCTCCTTCTTTTCCTACAACCTGAGCTCCCAAAAGCTTTCCATTCAAGGGGGAGAAATTAACCTTTACTGACAATTGAGATGCTCCGGGATAGTATCCCGCGTGTGAACTTCCATGAGTAAAAGATGATATATGCTCAATACACTCCCTGTTCAGCACTTTGGATGAAAGTCCTGTCGCCGCAACGGTTAGGTCAAACACCTTAGCTATAGATGTGCCGATAGTTCCCGGGTAGATATATTTGTTATCCTCCAGTATGTTATCTGCAACAATACGGGCTTGTTTATTGGCCGGACCCGCCAAAGGAATCAACATCTGTTTAGTTATTACCGGATTCAGTACTTCCACGGCATCACCCAAGGCATAGATATTGTTATCACTCGTCTGCATATAACTATTAACTTTAATCCCTCCTGTCGTTCCAAGTTCCAGCCCTGCATCTTTTACAATCTTAATATCGGGACGAACACCAATACTGAAAATAACCATATCGGAGATAAGTTCTCTACCGCTTTCCAATACTATTCTAACGCCGTTTTCTTCTTCGAGGAAAGAAGTCACTCCTTCTTTCAGATAAAGCTCTACTCCTTTCTGCCTAAGTTGCTGATGAACTATTGCGGCCATGGAAAAATCAATTGGAGCCATAACCTGATCCGCCTTCTCCACTAACTGTACTTCAAGTCCTGCATTATGTAAATTTTCTACCATTTCCAGTCCGATAAATCCTCCGCCGATGACAACTGCTTTTTGGGGTTTATGAGTTATAAGAAAGTTTTTGATTTTATCGGTATCAGGTACATTACGGAGTGTAAATATCTTTCTGCTATCGATGCCTTTGATTGGAGGTTTCACCGGTTCTGATCCGGTAGATAGAATAAGTTTGTCATAAGATTCAGTATATTCTTTATTTGTGATAAGGTTTTGTATGGTTATACTTTTATTTTCCCTATTGATACAGATTACTTTCTGCAATACCCTGATGTCTATCTTGAATCGCTTAGAAAATCCATCTACAGTTTGGACGAAAAGATTATCTCTGTCCGCTATTGTACCTCCGATATAATATGGTAATCCACAATTGGCATAAGAAATATATTCGCCTCTTTCAAATAAAATAATTTCAGCCTGTTCATCCATTCTCCTTAAACGGGCTGCAACAGATGCTCCCCCGGCAACTCCTCCTACAATTAATATTTTCATATATTTATTTTTTTAATAAAATGGTTTATAAGATCTGTCTGAAATTTTGGTTAGTCCATAAACTTAGCCAATGACTTAATAAGTTCTCTATATTCACCTTCAGATCTCTGTATTTCTTTCTTTTTCTCCAGTCCCTTTTCCGTTAATGAAAAAAGCATCTGCCTTTTATCGGCTTGTCCCATTGTCCTTATAATATATTCCTGCTGCTCTAAGCTACTCAGAATTTTAGATGTCCGGGAGTTCGATACGTCAAGCTGGCCGGACAGATAACCCGCACAGGAGCTTCTTGTTTCGGGCAAAGAATATATAATAATAGCTTCATTTAATGTGATGCCATTGTTTTCTAAAAACACTTTTTCGAGTCTATAAAGTATTTTCTGTATATTCTTTATTTTTGTAATTATGCACATATATTATAATTCCACTGGAAATAATAAACAAAGGAAATAAATATTTTAAGATTAGCAAACTTTCTTTCATGAAATGTTTGATCATATACGTTTTGTGAAAAATAGAAATTTACAACATCGGTTATACCATTCTATTAGTTCGTCTATATAGACTACTAATAGACACTACTCAAATACCAGAGGATAGAAGTTCGGGAGCTTATCTAATCAGAGTAATTTCTATGATTATGACGAAGTATACACCCTTTATTTCTAAAACAGTTATTTAGACAGCCGGGGGAGATTTATTTCAGATAAGATAAATGGAGTAAAACTAATGCATCAAAAGAAATAGCACGTTCTGATATTTGGCATTTCTACAATATAATTTAACACAGGTAGAGGAATAATTTAAAAGACCCTTGATTATTCCATTAAAATATTTCTACAAGTTCGGTCTTGATCAATCAATTAATTCTGTCAAAATAGACCCTAATTTCTTTTTCATTTAATCTTTTCATTAGCCAATTCTTTATTTTCTCCTGATCGTTCTTTGGAAGAATGCGTTTAGATGTGATCATAAATACACCAGTTTTCGCTCTATGCAAAGTATCATTCTGGGTATAGATATATGATTGGGCATACGAACAACTCTCTATATGAGGGTATAAAGGAGTCAACTCAGACAGTAATTGTTTGCCTATAAGATATTGGCTTTGTATACTGTCTATTTTTTGTTTATAATCAGCAATTTCTACATTTAAGCGGACTATTTGTTGCCGGGACCTCTCTTCTTCAGACTGAGCTTTTAGTCTATCCTTAGCTATATCATTATCTATGGCCAACCCTTGTTCTATTGTTATTTTCGCATCATCTAAAGAGAATAAGCTTGCCTGACCGATAATTGCATCTTTGTCTTCTTCTGTCAACGAAGATCCGCCGTATACCAAATTAATTTCTTTCCTGTTTGCAGCAACCTCATTGTTTAATAAATAATTCCCTTTGTATATTCCTACATAACGTGTATATTTTTCGGCATTTACTCTGAATTTCTCATTCTGGGACATCCGGTAACCCAAATATATACTGGGCAATATGATTATAATAAGAACGATTGATAAGCCCTGATTGATACGATTCTTTCTTGTCTCACTTATGTTGGTATCTCTGATCGGAAACTTCAACATTTGAGAAATTAAAACCGAAGCATAAGCAATACAAACAGTGTTGATGGTAAACAGATAGAATGCTCCATAGAAAAAAGAAAATTGGAGCGTAGCTAAACCGTAGCCGGCTGTACAGAGAGGTGGCATCAAGGCCGTAGCAATAGCAACACCGGGAATAACATTTCCTTTCTGCTTACTGCTGATTGCTATAATACCCGCAAATCCACCAAATAGAGCAATTAAAACATCATAAATCGTCGGACTGGTTCGGGCTAAAAGCTCTGAATGGGCTGTATGAACGGGGGTTATCGAAAAATAAACAGTGGATGCTATAAGGCTGGCCAGCACCGCAAAACCAAAGTTTTTTAATGACTGACGAAGCAATCCAAAATCATGAATAGCAATACTGTAACCCATTCCATTGATTGGCCCCATCAGTGGAGAAATAAGCATGGCTCCTATTATCACAGCGGTTGAATTGGTATTAAGCCCTACGGATGCTATGATTATCGCGCAAACTAATATCCATATATTCGTCCCCTTGAACGAAATCCCCTGTGTTATCGAATTATGGATTTCTTCAAAGTCTTCGGTTTGCTTTTGCAGACTAACGTAAGTGACTACTTTTCGTATGAAGTTATACATGCTATATATTATTAGTATTCAGACTATACACCTGATTTGAATAACCATGGAAAAGATACTTCTTTTTTATCAATTATATATTTACCAATCACACTTTTTCTATTTATGATTTTTGTTCTTGCTTATAAACTGTTTAATATCTTTGTTAGATCCATAAACAACCAAGATATCATTTTTTTCTAACATGGTATCGGGTGTTGGTATACCTTGAACGTCGGCAACAACTCTGGTTTTCCCTATTATGCTCTTCTTTTCTACATTTTTGATAACAGTCAACACGAGCATATTATATTCCTTACGAAAACCGATTTCTTCGATTGTCTTTCCAACAAGAATATCCGGCACTACAATCTCTACCATGCTGTAATTCTCATTTAACTCAAAAGAATCTACCATTCCCCGAAGCGTTAGTTTCTTGGCCCATCTTTCTGCGGTTTCTTCTTCCGGCCGGACAATCTCATGTACGCCGATTGCCTGTAAAACATTTTCTTGCAGAGGATTAAGAGATCTTCCTATAAGCCGTTTTACATTCAGGTTTTTAAACATGGCTGTCGCCATTATATTAGCACCTTGATCTTCTCCTATACAGACAATGACCACATCTGTATTCTTCAAGGGTAATGTTTCTACTGCAGCAGCATCTGTTACATTCAAACATGCAACATGTGTTATTTTATCTTTCAGTTCATTTACCCGTTGCATCTTTGTATCTACTCCGATTACCTCATTGCCCTGTGATGCTAACTTCTCAGCAAGTGAAGAACCGAATACACCGAGTCCGACAATAATATATTTCATTCTTTCTTCTTTTTAATTAATCAGTATCTCCTCCGATGGATAAGTATAATTAGACATCCTCACTTGCTTAAAGAAAGCAATAAGCAGCGTGAGTGTTGTTACACGTCCTATAAACATCAGTATTATCAGCACCAGTTTACTGGCAGAACTTAAACCGGGAGTTATCCCCAGACTCAGCCCGACTGTACTATAGGCCGAAACCGATTCAAATATAATATCTAATAGCCGCAAGCCTTCATCAAAATAGGAAATAAGTAATGAACCTATCCCCAAAACAACAACAGAAAGTGTCATCACCGCAAAAGCTCGTCTTATGGATGTTTCTGATACCTCCCGACTATACACCTCAATATTCTTTCGCCCTTTGGCCAAACTGATAAAGTTCAGAACGGCTATTGCAAATGTACTGGTTTTTATACCTCCTCCCGTAGAGGCAGGAGAAGCTCCGATCCACATCAAGATGATTATAATAATGAGTGACGATAGATGTAACTGATTAAAATCAACTGAATTGAACCCTGCTGTACGGGGCGTTGTCGCTGTAAATAGTGCTGTGACGAATTTCCCGATTCCCTGATGAGAAGCCAGTATATTATTATACTCGTTGATAAAAATAAGGATGGTTCCGATAACAATTAAAGAGATAGTTGTAACCAGATTTATCTTACTTCCCAGTTTCATCACCCAAGGCTTGTAAACGTCTTTTTTATGATTGAAAATCTGTAAGAATGTTCTTCTGATTAAATGTTTCAGGTATTTCAACAAATTGATTACAATCGGGAATCCTAATCCTCCGAGAACAAAAAGGAATATCAGGCTCAATTGGAATCTGTAGTTATCCACATATCCGTTTTCCATGATACCATGGGGCAATGTGGAAAAGCCTGCATTACAAAAAGCGGATATGGAATGAAATACTGAAAAATAAATCCGATCACTCAGACCAGGCATCAAAGCAGAACTTAAACTAGTAAAAATAAAGAAAGCCCCGACAGCTTCAATACCAACTGTTATAATTAATATCCGCTTTAAGGTCTTAAAAATTTCATCAATCTTCTCTATGTTAGAGATATTGCCCATCGTTAATTGATCCTCATAAGACGAGCCTCCCTTAAAGAAGTAGCTGAAATAACTGGCAAAAGTCAATATACCTAAACCGCCGGCCTGAATCATGACCATGATGACTGTTTGTCCGAACAGTGTAAAATCTTTACTTGTATCCAGTGCTACCAGACCTGTTACACAAACTGCACTCGTTGTTGTAAAAAGAGCATCTATCAGGCTGATGCTCCCGGTTGTGGATACCGGTAATAACAGTAAAATTGTCCCGATAAGAATCAGTCCTAAAAAACTGAGAACAAATAAGCGAGCCGGGTTTAATCCTATATATTTTATTCGGGATAACATTATTTATGCTTTACGGAACGGCTTAATGTGATATATCCTAATACTCCGCCAATGATAGAAGCTGCAAAAATACCAATCTTGGCTTGTACCATATATTCGGGATGAGTGAATGCCAAAGAAGTGATAAATAGCGACATGGTAAAACCAATAGATGCCAGCAAACCTAAACCAAACAGATTACGGACATTCATCCCTTGAGGGAATGGTGCGACTTTCAGCTTTATCAACAAAAGAGTAAAGCCAACCACACCTAACACTTTGCCCAATAGTAGGCCTAGAGCTACGCCTAAAGCTATATTCGTACTGAATAGTTGCTCAACATCAATATTGAGTGAAACCCCGGCATTGGCCAGAGCAAATATCGGTATGATAACAAATGTCACTAAAGGATGCATTCGATGTTCTAAGCGTTGCAATGGCGGAATGGCTTTATTGGTATCTATTTTTATTTCTTCCAACAAATGCAACTGGTCATTTGTAAGCGTCGGTATTTCGTTTTTAGGATCGACCTCCCTGAATTTATTCAGATAGTTCTTTATCCGTTCCACAAATAGATTCTCTCTTATTTTCACATCCGCAGGAATCATAAAGGCGGCAATAACAGAAGCTATTGTAGCATGTACTCCTGATAAGAGAAAAGATGTCCACACTCCGAGAATACCAAATATGGCGTAGAACAAAATACTCCGCACACCCATTTTATTGCCAACGAACATAATAAGAGCAAAGCCAAAACCAATAGCAAGGCTCATAAATGAAATATCGGATGTATAGAAAAATGCAATAACCAAGACAGCCCCCAGATCATCAACAATAGCCAATGCTGTTAGAAACACTTTCAGTGATAGTGGTATTTTACTCCCTAACAGATACAAAACACCCAATGCGAAAGCAATATCGGTTGCCATCGGTATTCCCCATCCGTGATGAACTTCTCCTGATGGATTCAGGATAATATAGATAAGTGCGGGTACGAGCATACCGCCGATTGCTGCACCGATAGGCAAAAGGGCTTTACGCGGATTGGATAATTCTCCTCCTACAATCTCCCTTTTGAGTTCTAAGCCCACTACAAAGAAGAAAACAGCCATCAGCCCGTCATTGATCCAGTGATGAATGCTATATTCAAAGAATGGAATGCCATCAAATATAAATCCCAGTTTATGCTCCAATAAATGAAAATAGTCTTCCGACCATGGGGAATTAGCTAAGATCATAGCAATGATAACACTCAGCCCGAGGACTATACCTCCGGCCTTTTCCTGTAATATAAATTGTATAATATAATTGAAAAGTAGTCCACTTAGTAATTGAAAAGTATACCACTAAGTGCTCTCGGATGAGATTGATTAAAGATATTTATTCTTCAT
>NZ_JACIEP010000021.1 GCF_014196915.1 Dysgonomonas hofstadii | reverse complement strand
CATTGTTAACTGACCGTATTGTGTTTGTCATGCTGACGACAGGAAGCATCTCCTCCCTATATAAACGGGATCCTTCGTTACTCTCAGGATGACAGAGAGAGTAACACTTTGACAGTGCAAAATCACTTTTGGGACACCTCCCGATATATTTCTCTGTTTCCTTTTATTTCTTCTTTGCTCCTTCCGCAAAGTATTTATAAAATAAAGGTATGGTGCGGATTCCGTTGAAGAATTGTTCTAACGGGTAATTTTCGTTCGGGGAGTGAATGGCATCCGACTGCAGGCCGAATCCCATCAATACCGATTTAATTCCCAGAACCGATTCGAAAGTGGAGATAATAGGGATACTACCTCCCGACCTTACAGGGACAGGGGTTTTTCCATATACATCGGTATAAGCTTTTTCGGCGGCCTTATATGCCGGAAGATCGATAGGGCAAACATATGACGGGCCTCCATGCAGGTACTCGACTTTCACCTTAACTGTTTTCGGTGCTATGGATGTGAAATACTTTATAAAGAGCTTGGCTATCTTCTCATGGCTCTGATTTGGAACCAGTCTTGTGCTTATTTTTGCATAGGCTTTTGACGGCAATACTGTTTTAGCGCCTTCGCCTGTGTATCCGCCCCAGATTCCGCAAACATCGAACGTTGGCCTGATACCTGTACGCTCGTTGGTTGTGTAACCCTTTTCGCCGAATACTTCTTTTACATCGAGCGCCTTTTTATAAGCATCGAGCGAGAATGGCGCTTTACCGAGCATGCTTCTCTCTTTTTTAGAGACTTCCTGTACATCGTCGTAGAATCCCGGAATCAGGATGCGACCATCCTCGTCCATTGTCTGAGCGATCATTTTAGCCAGCACATTGATCGGATTGGCCACCGCTCCGCCAAAGAGGCCGGAGTGAAGATCGGCATTAGGCCCTGTCACTTCCACCTGCCAGTAGGCCAGTCCTCTGAGCCCCGTTGTAATGGAAGGAATATCAGGTGCTATCATTGATGTGTCTGAAACCAGAATAACATCAGCAGCCAGCATTTTCTTATGCTTCTTGCAGAATGCCGGCAGACTAGGCGACCCTACTTCTTCCTCACCTTCGATCAGGAATTTGACATTGCATGGCAGATTATTTGTCTGAACCAGATACTCGAATGCTTTGGCATGCATAAAAGCCTGGCCTTTATCGTCGTCGGCTCCGCGTGCCCATATCTTTCCGTCTTTAATCACAGGTTCGAAAGGATCGGTATTCCACAATTCCAACGGGTCAACAGGCATCACATCCATGTGTCCATATACAAGTACTGTCGGCGCTTCGGCATCGATGATCTTTTCGCCGTATGTTACAGGATTGCCGTCAGTCTCGAATATTTCCGCATTGTCAGCACCGGCTTTCAGTAACAGCTCTTTCCATTTTTCGGCTGCGCGGTACATATCCGGTTTACGGTCGGGATGGGATGAGATGGATGGAATTCTGATCAGCTCGAACAGTTCTTCCAAAAACCTGTCTTTGTTGGCTTTGATGTACTTTTCCAAGTCTTTCATGATTTGCTTGTTTAATGGTTATGATTGTAAAGCTAGTATTTTTTAACGAATAATTTAAAGTAAACTATCAATAATCTACGAAGATCTTTATCTATCTAAGAACAAAAGACCATATCTCTGAAGAAGTCGTGAAAAAGAATTATATTTGTATTAATATGATATAACCAACTGAATGTACAGGAATCTAATATATATAATCGCTCTTCTTTTGTTCAGTTCCGGTTCATGGGGACAAAAACTAAACTACCAAACGTTTACCAACATTATCCCCAGTGCCGAAGCTTCTACTGTCAATTGTTTTGCGCAGGATGCTCAGGGGCTTGTCTGGATTGGGACAAACAAGGGACTTTTCAGTTATGACGGATATTCTGCCCAACAACATTTTACATTCGGTGAAAAGAGTAATACGCTTATACATTCCATGTTGGTATATGGAGAGTGTAATCTATTGCTGGCTACTGATAACGGTCTACTGATATATAACTATACAACAGACCGGTATGAAGAGACCGATACGGATTTCCCCTCAGATGTAAGAGCGATAGCCAAACGTGACAATATCCTTTGGATAGGGTCACTCAATGGATTATTCAGATACAATTTAGATACGAAAGAATTAGAGAATGTCAGCAAGAATATTCATTCAGGACTTCCTCATAATACTATTTACTCTATAATAACCACCCGGGACAATACTTTGTATATAGGAACATACAATGGTTTTTGCAAGTACATCCCCGAAGCCGGTACCTTTGAAACAATAGACCTGCCTGCTGACAACAAAAGAAGTAACCGGTTTATAAATTCATTATTGGAGGACACAGCTACCCAAAATATATGGATAGGTACAGAAGGCGCATTATACAAATATATTCCAGGTAAAAACAAAATAAAAGAAATAAGCTGTTTCCACGACAATTCTATAAAATCACTGGCTATCGACGGCGATAATAATCTGGTGCTGGCTACTGATAACGGTTTATACACATACAACCATACCGACAAAAGTACAGGCCATTTTGTCCATGACTCCCGAAACAGCAGATCGCTTAGTAACAATATTATATGGGGAGTATTCGCTGATAAGGAAAAGAATATCTGGCTGGGCACTGATTATGGCATCTCTTTGTCTCGTAATAATAAGTCACTTCAATCCATCCCTATTTCACATATAACCGGAGTTGGTGACGGTAACCGGTTCCACTCTATATTTAAAGATTCGCGAGGCAACTATTGGTTTGGTGGAACAAATGGTCTGATATTTTCCCCGTCTTTGACCGAACGTACCGATAATTCGGTGTGGTACAGAATGGGAGATCCGAAATATCCGATATCGCACAACCGGATCAGGCACATCTATGAAGATAAGAAAAACAACTTGTGGGTAGCCACGGATGGAAGTATTAACAGATATGATTATCAGAAGAAGCAATTCATACATTACACAGTGGTTGACAGCACAAACACCCTGAACTCAAACTGGGCATATTACATGTTCGAGGATGATAAAGGCCAATTATGGATAGCGACCTGTCTTGGCGGCATATTTGTAGTAAACAGAGACCGACTGCTTAATTCATCGGGAAATTATATTGCCGAAATGAATTATTCCACCCGTAACGGACTTTCGGGAGACTTTGTCAACCAGATCATACCTGATCGTTCAGGTAATGTATGGGTACTCTTATACAATAATGGAATCAATAAAATAAATGTAAGTACCAGCATTATCGAAAAGTTCCCGATAGAACAAGGAACAAACAATGAGAATCCTAATTATATCATATGTGATAATGAAGGCTTCCTGTGGGCAGGTTATCGTGGCAGGCTGGCACGGATAAACACGAATGATGGCAAGACCGATTTTATAAAGTTCGACAATTTTAGCAACAGCGAGATACTGTCATTGATAGAGGTTAATGATAACATCTGGATTTCGACGACAGACGGTCTCTGGACATTAGACAAAAAGACAAATGATGTTAGGCGATTGAATGTTACCAATAAATCTTTTACATGCTTTTTCTATGATAAGGATATAGATAAAATATATATGGGTGGAGTCGATGAATTTGCCGTTCTATCGCCAGATATACAACAGGAGAATTTAGAGAATACACAACTTATACTTACTGCCCTTTATGTCAACGATGATCTATTTGAATCGAAATCAGATAACAGTATCCGTTATCTGGATGAAATAGAATTAAACTACGACCAGAATAATCTGACATTCGAATTCTCCGACCTCATATACTCCGAAGAGGAAGCCGGCAAATTTGTTTACAGGCTGGAAGGAGTTGATGCAGACTGGAATATACTTAGACACAACGCAAACCGCGTAAATTATACAAACCTGGAGTACGGGAAGTACAAGCTGATAATAAGCCGTCTGGATTCTTCGGGGAAACCGTCGGATATTTCACGTACTTTCTCCATACGGATAAATCCGCCGTGGTATTATACTATCTGGGCAAAATGTATATATGCGATTCTACTATTGGGTCTGATAGTGTGGATCATCAATTTCTTCAGGGTACGTCACAATCTGAGGATAGAACGGATAGAGAAAGAGAAGACTGTTGAACTGACAAACCTCAAAATAGATTTCTTCACTAATGTCTCCCACGAATTTAAGACACCGCTAAGTCTTATTATAGCACCTGTCAGTAAGTTGCTGTTGGAAACCAAAGACCCTTCGAAGAAACGATTGTTAGAGAATGTGCAGCACAATGCACTGAAGTTGAACTCCCTTATCCGACAGGTATTGGAATTTAACCGTACCGACAGTATTTCCAATGCCAGCCTGATGCTATCGAAAGTAGAGTTTGTCGAATTTGCCAAAAGTCTTTATTCTATCTATCAGGAAGGGTATAGAGACAAGAATCTGAACTTTTCTTTTCATGCTAACCAGGAGAAGATATTCGTTAGTATAGACGTTCTGAAAATAGAATCGGTGTTGAATAACCTGCTGTCCAATTCGTGTAAATACACAGAAGAAGGAGGCCATATAGATTTCATACTGAATTATAAAGAAGATGATAAGATATTGGATATCACTCTTTCCGATCAGGGAATCGGCATACCTGCTCACGAGATCCCATACATTTTCGAACGTTATTACCAGACAACCAAAACCGCGGGGAACAAGGAAGGAACAGGTATCGGCCTGTATCTGGCAAAAACCTATACCGAACAGCATGGCGGTAAAATACATATAGAGTCGGTAGAAGACAAAGGAACAAGCATTACCATTTCTTTGCCTGTTTTAGAAAAAGAAGAAAGCTATATCCGGGATGAGCAAGCCGGGAACTTTGTTGATGAGAGGAGTCCACTTATATTAATTGTAGACGATAATCCTGAGATAGCCGATTTTATCAGTCAGACATTATCCCGCAAATACAGATGCATAATTGCCCATAATGGTAAAATGGGACTGGAAATGGCAATAAGCAATACTCCCGACCTGATAGTCGCCGACATAATGATGCCGGTGATGGATGGTCTAGAAATGAGCCGGAGAATCCGAAAGAATGTACCGACCTCGACCATTCCTATTATCCTGCTGACCGCCAAAGATGATAAGAGTACCGAGCTGGAAAGTATAAACCTGAGTGTGGATGCATTCATCTCTAAACCGTTCGATCCTGAGTTATTACTTTCTCGTGTAGACCAGTTGCTGAGAAGCAAAGAACAGATAGAAACAAAATTAAGGATAGAATCGATAGATACCCCTAAAGCAATAGAAGCCACTTCTCCGGACGAAAGGTTCCTCTCTGAGATTATCCGGATAATTGAAAGTAAGATAGCCGACCCCGATTTGAATGTTAATGCCCTGAGTACGATTTCAGGAATCGGATCAAAGCAGATTTATCGTAAAATAAAACAACTTACAGGACTGTCACCGGTAGAATATATAAGGTCGATACGTCTGAAGAAAGCAGCCATGCTCCTGTCTCAAAATAAATTTACAGTGGCCGAAGTCATGTATATGGTAGGATTCTCCAATCACTCTTATTTCTCCAAATGTTTTCAGTCTGAGTTTGGCAAGACTCCACGGCAATTCATGGAAGATACTTAAACTCGACTGAATATCAGGTGAATAAATATGCAAAGTCCGATTTGTTAAACTTCTCGGATGTCTATTTTCTATCCATCTCTGTCCAATTTGTGCCATACATTTGGACTATTAATCGGTTAAATTTGTCTTATCCTTAATGATAGGAAAAACCAAATTAAACCGGAATCTGCCATGAGAGTTTTTATTACGACATTATGTTGTCTGTTGTTCACTTTTCCTATGTGGGCACAGAGATCACAAAATGTTCCCACTATCTATATTGACAAATCGGGCGTAATGCGCTGGTCGGACACAGGCCACGAAGCTTCTTTTTACGGAGTTAATTATACATTGCCGTTTGCTCATGCATACCGTGCGATGAATTATCTGGGAAAAGATCATAAAGAAGCCATAGATAAAGATGTATATCATATAGCACGTTTGGGATTCAACGCTTACCGTATCCATGTTTGGGATGTGGAAATATCGGATGGCAAAGGAAATCTGATAGAGAATGACCACCTCGATTTACTGGATTACCTTATAGCAAAGCTTAAAGAGCGCAATATAAGGGTATTGATAACCACTATGACCAACTTTGGGAATGGTTATCCCGAACGTAATCAGAATACAGGGGCGTTCTCCTATCTGTATGATAAATGTCAGGTAGATAGCGACGAGAATGCGATTGCCGCACAAGAAAATTATATCTCACAATTTGTAAAGCACACGAATCCTTATACACAGTTATCATATATTAACGATCCTTTTATTGTTGGCTTCGAAATCAATAACGAGCCGTGCCACGCCGATACACCTCAACAAACAGAAAGGTATATTAACCGGATGCTTGCCACCCTGAAAAAAGCAGGCAACTCTAAACCTGTATTCTATAATGTGAGCCATAATATGTGGCATGTACAGGCATATTTCAACACTACGGTACAAGGTACAACATATCAGTGGTATCCTATCGGGTTAGTTGCCGGACAAACACGCAAGGGTAATTTCCTGCCTTATGTCGATAATTACGATATCTCGTTTTCCAATGTGAAAGGTTTTGACAAAAAAGCAAAAGCTGTCTACGAATTCGATCCGGCCGACATCACTTATTCGTATATGTATCCGGCTATGGCTCGCACTTTCCGCTCGAATGGATTCCAGTGGATCACACAGTTTGCCTATGACCCGATAGATATGGCCTGGGCGAATACGGAATATCAGACGCACTACCTGAATCTGGCTTATACACCAAACAAAGCCATCAGCATGAAAATTGCAGCAGAAGTAGCCTACTCCGTGCCAATGAATAAACGACATCCTCAATATCCGAACGATACTATATTCGACAATTTCCGGGTAAGCTACACACAGGATTTAAGTGAACTGAATACTCCTGAAAAATTCTACTATTCAAATAATACATCAACAGTCCCGGTAAACGCTGACAAGCTACAATCTGTTGCCGGTTGCGGAAGTTCTCCAGTCGTTTCTTATGAAGGTACAGGAGCTTATTTTATTGACAGGCTTGAAACAGGATTATGGCGGCTCGAAGTAATGCCGGATGCCGTGCAGATAAACGATCCGTTTGCAAAGCCATCGTTAAGTAAAGAAGTGGTAACCATCGCATGGAACGAATGGAATATGAAGATAGACCTTCCCGGTTTAGGTGAAGATTTTATAATTAAAGCTACTAATAATGGGAACAGTCATAACGGGTTATCAAAAGGTATTGGCTTTCCTATAAAACCGGGAGTCTATCTTCTTTGTAACAAAGATTTTGAGCCAGCGAAAAACTGGGATGCATCAACAAAATGGGGCAATATCACACTAGGCGAATATGTGGCACCAAAAGCGCATGCTAACACATTTTCGGTGGTTCATCAACCTGCGAAAACAACGGAAAACAACCAGTCGCTTCAAATCGAAGCACAGATTGTAGGCCCTTCTTTTCCCGACTCTGTAATAATTTACACGGATAAGATATCTTTCTGGTCTCAGAGCAATCCTTATGTGAAAATGGAAAGGACACACGGCTACACTTATAAAGCCATAATTCCTGCTGATATGGTGAAAGAAGATAATTTGAGATACAATATCATTATATGCAAAGATGATAAAAACATTACATTCCCTGCGTCAATAGCTGGGAATCCACTGGATTGGGATTTTTACCAAAACAAATACTATGAAACTAAGGTCGTCAATCCCAAAACTCCTGTAGAACTGGTAAAAATAACAGATGGGTATAGCAATATTGAAACCTATGGTATACCGGAAAGCTCTTATGTAACCGGGAAACCAGCAGGAAATGATCTGATAGAAACTAACCGGATAAAATACTCTTTCTCTGTTAAAGATACTGATTCCCGTTTCTACTGGCGAAAATATATTAAAGATGAACTTATCTCTCGAAAAACGGCTTTACAGAATTCCAATGTCTTGTGTTTGAATATCAGAAACGCAGAAGGTATAAACAGGCTTAAAGCAGGCTTCGTAACTTCCGACGGCTTTACCTACACTTGTGTTCTAAACCTCAATGACAAAACAGATTTGTACAGAATATCATTAAAAGATCTTCAGCAGGATAAAACCGTATTGCTTCCTGCGCCCTATCCTGTATTTCTTGACCGTTACTTTACGCCGGAGATTCAAATTCCGTTCGATACAGGAAAAATAGAGATGATCATACTTTCTACACTGGATAACATGGATGAAAAAGCATCAGTCGAATTTGGAAATATGTGGCTGGAATAATACAATATTATATAAAAATAATTACCTTAATTAAATAATTTTAAGACATGGAAAAATACAAGAAGATTGTTCGATTCCCATTGTTGCTTTTACTGTTTCTTATTATGCCGTTGCTAGCAAACGCACAGTCCAGAAATGTAACGGGGATAGTAACAGATGAAACTGACGAGCCGATAATCGGAGCAGTAGTTAAAGTTCCCGACACGACCATAGGTATAACCACCGATCACGATGGACGATACACAATAGAAGTACCGGCTGGTAAGAATGAACTCGAGTTCTCGTTTCTGGGCTATGAGCCACAGCTTATCACTATCACCGGGAATGTCATCAATGTGAAACTGGTACCAACATCGATGGAACTCACCGATGTTGTGATCATCGGTTACGGAACACAGCGCAAAAGTGACCTGACAGGTTCTATAAGCAGTATCAGCAGTAAGGATTTCAACGAAGGACTTATCAGTTCGCCCGAACAGCTGATCAATGGTAAGGTGTCAGGAGTGCAGATCATGTCTAACAGCGGGTCGCCCACCGGAGGAAGTACAATCCGCATCCGTGGAGGTGCATCCCTCAACGCAAGTAACGATCCGCTCATCGTATTAGACGGTGTGCCATTGGAAAATGGTGGTATCAGCGGTAACAAAGACAATTTTCTCAGCCTTATCAATCCTTCGGATATAGAGAGTATGACAATCCTGAAAGATGCGTCATCTACCGCTATATATGGATCACGCGCATCTAACGGTGTTATAATCATCACCACAAAAAAAGGAACAGGGAGTGGGCTCAAAGTATCTTTCAGCACAACATCTTCGGTGCAGACCCGGACAAAGATGCCCGAAATGCTCAACCGCCAGGAATTCATCGATGTGATCAATTCCCAGGGAACAACAGCACAAAAAACTTTACTTGGTACAGCCTCTACCAATTGGAACGACCAGATATACCAGACAGCTTTCGGTACAGATAATAATTTTAGTGTAGCCGGCCGGATCGCTCCCAATTGGCCTATACGTGTATCGGTAGGATATTACGGACAAAACGGACTGTTAACCAGCGATTATTCAGAGCGTTTTACAGGAAATCTTTCGCTTACCCCGTCATTTTTCAACGATCATCTGAAAGTGAGCATCAATGGAAAAGGCTCTATCAACAATAATGATTTTGCCAACCATGATGCCATATGGGCAGCATCTACATTCAACCCTACACTTCCCGTATATTCCGGGAATGATCTCTATGGCGGATATTGGGAAGCAATCGACAGCGATGGCAAACCCGTGAACGCAGGCGTCCGCAATCCGAAAGGGCTAATTTACCAGAATACCTCGACAAGCAAGATCAAGCGTTTTATAGGTAATGCCGATGTAGACTATAAATTGCATTTCCTGCCCGATTTAAGGTTCCACCTCACACTCGGATATGATTATGCAGAAGGCAAAGGTACAGTGTACATACCTGCAGAAGCCGCCTCCAACTATACGACCGGAGGTGAGAATTATGCCTATGGCCCGCAAAAGAGTACAAACCGCCTTCTTACTACATATCTAAACTATAACAAGGATATCAAAAGTATTAAAAGCGTGATAGATGCTACTGCCGGATACGATTACCAGTTCTGGAAGAGCACAACTCCGGCATACAATGAATACAATACCAGAGGTGAAATACAATCGTCCATAGCGGCATACGACCAACGCCATGCATTGATTTCATATTATGCCCGTCTGAACTATACTTTCGACTCCCGTTATATGCTGACTGCGACAGTCCGTGGCGACGGTACTTCACGTTTCCACAAAGACAATCGCTGGGGCACATTCCCTTCAGTGGCTTTGGCATGGAGAATAAACGAAGAGGCATTCTTAAGGGATAGCCGTGTGTTAAGCAACCTGAAGCTACGCGCAAGTTATGGCGTTACAGGCCAGCAGGAAGGAATAGGCAACTATAACTACCTGCCTGTATATACTTTGAGTCAGGATGGCGCTAAGGTACAATTCGGGAATCAATGGTATAACTCTTACCGTCCCGAAGCTTATGTGGAAAACCTGAAATGGGAAACTACAACAGCATGGAATGCAGGATTGGATTTCGGATTCTTTAAAGACCGCATTAGCGGTTCGGTAGATTTCTATACCCGTAAGACAAAAGACTTGCTGGCTACCGTACCTTCACCTGCCGGATCAAACTTCGACAAGAATATACTTACCAATGTAGGTAATGTAGACAGCCATGGTATCGAATTCACATTGAACGCCACTCCGGTAGATTCGAAGGACTTCACATGGGATATAAGTTATAATATGACATGGCAAAAAATGAAAGTAAAGAACCTGTCGTTAGTAGACGGTGGCGCAGCTACTAATACCTTGGTCGGCCCGACTATCGATAGTTACCAGTTCCAGGTACTTTCGGAAGGTTATGCGCCATATATGTTCTATGTATATCATCAGCTTTATGACGAAAAGACAGGAAAACCTGTTGAAGGAGCTTACGCCGACCTGAATAACGATGGCGTTATCAATTCTTCCGACCTGTATCGTTACCATTCTCCTGCTCCCGATCTCATTTTCGGATTGAGTACTTCTCTTCGTTACAAAAAATGGAGTCTGGGTATGAGCTTCCGCGCCAATGTTGGCAATTATGTATATAATGGTACGGCAATGAATACAGGCGCATGGAATACAGTAAGCTACAATGACTTCCAGTTAAACAACCTGAATCGCAGTTATCTCGAAACAGGATTCAAATCACGCCAGTACCTCTCTGACTATTATGTAGAGAACGCTTCATTCCTGAAAATGGACAACCTGAGTTTGAGTTACAATTTCGGACGGATTGACGACTGGTTGGGTATCAATGTGAGCGCTATGGTACAGAATGTATTCTGTATCACCAAATATAAGGGAGTAGATCCTGAAGTGCCTGACGGAATGGATATGTCATTTTATCCGCGCCCGCGTATCTTCTCCATTGGTATAGGACTTGATTTCTAATAAACACTAAATAAGAACCACAATGAAAAAAATACTATATACACTCATTTGCGTAGGATTTATCTTGCTAAGTTCATGTCTCGATGATCTTGACCAGATGCCGCATGCCGAAGATACATCTAAAGATGTTTACGAAAGTGCTGCCAATTACAAGGCTGTACTGGCCAAACTCTATGCTGCTTTTTATACTGCCGGGCAGGAAAAAGGAGGGGATAAACCCGACCTGGACAGCAATAGTGGTCAGGACTATATGCGTTGTTACTTCAATCTGCAGGAGTGCGGGACTGACGAACTGGCTTCTACATGGCTCGAAGGAGATAAGGTAAGTGACCTGACATACCTTTCGTGGGATGCCAACGATCCGTGGGTATCGGATATGTATTACCGCATATTCTACAACATTGCCCTGTGCAATGAATTCCTTCGCAATGCCGGAGATGAACAGATAGCTAAATTTACAGAAAGTGAACAGGCCGATATACGTCATTATCGTGCAGAGGCACGTTTCCTACGTTCGTTTGCCTATTATCATGCAATGGATTTGTTCCGCAATATACCATTTGTTACAGAAAATGATCCGGTAGGGACATTTATACCTCCCAGATACGAAGCAAAACAGGTATTTGAGTTTATAGAAAACGAACTGGCACAGATTGATGACGATCTTCTATCGAGAAGTGAGTGTGAATACGGACGCGCGCCGAAAGCCGCCGCTTATGCCTTATTAGCTAAACTATACCTGAATGCAGATATATATATAAAAGAAGAACGTTATACCGATTGCATCACAAATTGTAAAAAAGTGATCGCTGAAGGCTATACGCTTGAAGATGAATATCAGAAACTATTCAATGCCGATAACGACAAACGCACCAATGAAATTATCTTTGCATTCCCTGTCGACGCTAAAGAAACAGTTACCTGGGGAACTACTACTTATATTGTCTGCGGCGCTGTCAGTAATACCTCCGACTATCAGAAACCTGGCGATTATGGTGTAACCAGCGGATGGGGATCGTTCCGTGTACGTGGCAATATACCTAAGCTTTTCAAGGCGGAAGATAAACGCGCATTGTTTTTCACAGAAGGTCAGACTCTTGAGGTAGAAGTTGTGGACAATCAGAGTAACGGTTATTTCGTAACAAAATGGACTAACCTGACCGATGCCGGAGAGCAGGCTTCCAACACTGCCGATGGAGGTGTAAATACCGATTATCCTGTTTTTCGTCTGGCGGATATATATCTGATGCTGGCAGAATCGGTAACACGGGGAGGCTCCGGCAGTTCTACAACTGAAGCTCTGAAATATGTGAATGAACTACGTGAGCGTGCTTTTGGAGATGCATATGAAACCAAAGGAAAAGTTAGCGAGAGCGAAATGGCGTTATCTGGGTTCTTCCTTGATGAACGTGCGATGGAACTATATTGGGAATGTACCCGTCGTACTGACCTTATACGCTTCGAAAGTTTTACGACTGCGGCATATCGTTGGGAATGGAAAGGCGGAGTGAAAGAAGGTAAAGCCGTGGATGCGAAATACGACATTTATCCTATTCCAACAACTGACCTTACGGCGAATCCGAATCTGTATAATGAAAATTACTAATTGACGTATAACTGTTTACATATGAAAGCAATAAACAATATATATAAAATTTTCTCATGGCTACTCTTATCGCTCATGCTGATGACCGCCTGTGAGAATGACGGGGATACCATGTATCTTTCCAGTATTGAAGGTAGCGATTTCGTTGTTACCGAAAGCAATGTGAAGCTATCCAAAGAGACTTCTACAGCTATCGTTCTTTCTTTGGCCTGGACTAAAAACTCATTTTTATCGACAAGTAACCCTTCCATGGGCACAACGGCCACAGTATCTTATTATATACAGATTTCGACGGATGCCGATTTCAAATACCGCTCGGATATTTATGAAGAATCCGCCAACGATTTCTCAAAAGCATACACAGGAGCAGAACTTAATACAATAGCTAAGACCCTGGGAATAGAGCCCGGCAATGAAACTCCGGTTTATTTCCGCATCAGATCTGTAACAGGTGCGAATATGGATGGCCCATACAGCAAAGTAGAGACTGTGAATATCACTTCTTATCTGATCGATATGTCTGTCGGTCATGTTCTCGATGCCGATAAAGTGGATACAGGAGTAACCCTATATTCTCCTGATACAGACGGTATATACAGAGGCTTTATGGGAGCTTCGGGATGGTATAACTACTATCTGCTCGAAGGAGACGGTACACTCTGGGGAAATGACGGAGTGAGCGGAACAGCTTTCCTTATGTCGTCAGAAAATGACAGTGACAAACGCTGGAACTTCTGGTTCCCTGGTATTACCGGATGTTACTATACAGAAGTGAATACAAACACAAAACAATGGTCTGCCTTATTGCTTCCTTCATTAACTGTAAGTGGCGATATCAATGCGGAAATGACTTTCGACCGTCCTAATGTAAAATGGACAGCTGTCTTTAACGCGACTAAAGCCACAACATTAACAGTAAAATTAAATACAGTCGGCAAGCAATATGATTATTCTACAGGCACGGATGACGCCGCTGCAAAAGATAGTCCTGTCACTTTCGCTCCGGATGGACAAAATATTGTACTTGCATCACAAGCCGGAGGTATAACCGTAACTGTACCCGAAGCAGGAACCTATACACTCGTTGTCGATCTCAGCAAGCCGGGCGCATGGACATGTACAGCTGTAAGCGGATCGGAAGAACCGGAACCTGTTATACAATATCTGTACCTGCCCGGAATAGATGATGGTATAACCGGTGGTGACTGGAACTTCAACCACTATATGAAACTTTATAATGAAGATGAACTCAGTTACGCAGGCGTATTCAATGTCAACTCTAAATGGGGATACAGTATCAATATAGAAAAAGACAATTGGGATGATAAATATACAATGGCCGAAGGAGGCACAGCATATGCCGGTTCACTGGAATTTAAAGGACAGAATAATATTCCCGCTCCTACGGCCGGATTATATCTGATTGAAACATCCCTGGTTCAATTTACATACAGCCTGACTTCTATAGGCAACCAGGTCTATGTGCTGGGATTGCATGATGTGTGGGACTTTAATACTCCACTGACTGCAACCGCCACAGCTGGTGTATATGAAGGGCCGATTACCATAAACAGTGCTTCGCCATGGGGCTTTGTTATCCATCTGGTAAACGGAGACTGGGATCGTAAATTCGGCGGTTCTGACGGGAAATTATATTATCGTGGAGAAAATATAAAAGACGATGCTTCCCTTGCTCCGGGTACTTACCAGTTGAAAGTAGATATCATCAATGAAACATATAGTATCACTCAATAACAGAATGACAATGAAACTGAAAAATATTATATTATCGATAGCAATAGCCTTATTTGGATTTACTTCATGTAGCGATGATGACGATAAGCCTGTGTTCCCCGAGCCACCTGTAGATGAATATGACATGACAGGTTTTGCGAAAGGTGCTGATGTAAGCTGGCTCACCGAAATGGAGAAAGCTGATAAGAAATTCTATAATGCGGACGGCGAAGAAATGGAATGTCTGACACTACTGCGTGATCTTGGTTTTAACTCTGTACGTCTACGTGTATGGGTCGATCCCACTGACGGTTGGTGTAATACGGGCGATATGCTTATAAAGGCATGGAGAGCAAAGAATCTGGGTATGCGTGTGATGGTCGATTTCCATTACAGCGATAGCTGGGCTGATCCGGGACAACAAACCAAACCAGCAGGATGGACAGACCTTAGCTTTGAAGACCTGAAAAAGGCACTGGCTAACCATACAACAGAAGTACTGACAGCTTTGAAAGAAATAGGCATTACCCCTGAATGGGTGCAAATAGGCAACGAAACGATGAATGGTATGCTTTGGGAAGACGGCAGTCTGCTTGCTAATGTGAAGAATTATGCTGAACTGAACAATGCGGGTTATGATGCTACCAAAGCTATTTTCCCCGAAGCCAAAGTAATCATCCACTTCGACCGTGGACACAGAAACGATATGTACCGCCCACGTTTCGATGCGCTGAAAAGTAATGATGCCAAATGGGATGTGATTGGCATGTCGCTTTACCCTACTGCTGACAATTGGGAAACGCTTGTAAACGATTGCTACAGCAATATGCTGGATATGGTAGAACGTTACGGGTCAGACGTAATGATATGCGAAATCGGTATGGACTGGGAGCAAGCCGAAGCAGCTAAATCGATGCTTACTGCACTGATAGAGAATACTAAAGCCGTGCCTAACAACAAAGGTCTGGGTGTTTTCTACTGGGAGCCACAATCGTATGGAAGCTGGAGCGGTTATACAATGGGCGCTTTCGATAATTCGGGAAAACCTACGGTTGCCCTAGATGCTTTTAAATAATTAATAGTTAAAACCTGCATTTTTATTTTGAAACTTTATCTATAAGAGAAACAGTGAACTAATGAGCCAATATGCCGATGTGGCAATGAAAGAAATGAAGAATATAGAAAATAAGATATGTAAGGTTTGTCAGATTTTAGTTAAGAGCCCCCGTAGGAGCAGGGGGCCAAAAAACTAAAATATGCGTCAACTTTGTCAACTTTTAACAATCGGTTGGCACAAATAATTTAAGTATGAAATATATTAAACACAGTATCTTTTTAATAATTACCTTTTTATATACTGGAATAGCCTATTCCCAGATTGTCCGGACTGAATTTCTGATAGAAAAGAACTGGAAATTCAGCAAAGGGGATTTCACGGATGCCATGCTGACTGATTTTAATGATTCGGGCTGGCAATCGGTAACTGTTCCGCACGATTGGGCGATATATGGCCCCTTCGACCGTAAATACGATTTACAGGAAGTAGCTGTAACCCAAAACGGAGAAGCTGTTGCTACCGTCAAAACCGGACGTACGGGAGGCCTCCCATATATAGGCACAGGGTGGTATAGAAATACGTTTGACATAAATAACTCCACGAAAGGAAATAACCGGGTGAACCTTCTCTTCGATGGAGCAATGAGCGAAGCACGCGTGTATGTGAACGGTAAGGAAGCTATATCCTGGCCTTTCGGTTACAATTCCTTCCATTGTGATGTGACGGATTTACTTAATGCTGATGGAAAAAGCAACACGCTTGCTGTTCGCCTCGAGAACAAACCTGAATCGTCGCGCTGGTATCCGGGAGCAGGTTTATACAGGAATGTACATGTTATTGTTACTAAAGATATACATGTGCCTGTCTGGGGGACATATATCACAACCCCTTTTGTTTCTAAAGAATACGCTTCGGTCAATCTGAAAACGGAGATTGAAAACAGTAACGGACAGGAAGTAAGAATTGTGACCGAGATACGCGATGCAAATAATAAGGTAGTTTCCACAAAAGATAACACACAGAAGATTAATCATGGAAAGCCTTTCGAGCAAAACTTCATTGTAGATAATCCACAATTATGGTCACCGGAGAGTCCTTATCTCTATAATGCCGCTTCAAAAATATATATTAAGGACCAGCTTGTAGATGAATTTACCACCCGTTTTGGTATCAGGGATATAAAACTGATAGCCGATAAAGGATTTTTCCTGAACGGGGAACGACGAAAATTCCAGGGTGTATGTAATCATCATGACCTGGGGCCTTTGGGTGCGGCGATTAATGTTGCGGCCTTGCGCCGGCAGCTTACCATGCTTAAAGATATGGGGTGTGATGCCATTCGCACGGCACATAATATGCCTGCTCCCGAACTTGTGGAGTTGTGCGACGAGATGGGCTTTATGATGATGGTCGAGCCTTTCGACGAGTGGGATATTGCCAAATGTAAGAATGGTTACCATCGCTTCTTCAACGAATGGGCCGAGAAAGATATGGTGAATATGCTCCGCAACTACCGTAACAATGCCAGTGTGGTGATGTGGAGTATCGGTAATGAAGTGCCTACCCAATGTAGCGATGAGGGATATAAAGTTGCTTCGTTCCTGCAGGATATTTGCCACCGGGAAGATCCTACCCGTCCTGTGACTTGTGGTATGGATCAGGTTACCTGTGTACTGAATAATGGTTTTGCCGCTATGATAGATGTACCGGGATTGAATTACAGGGCTCACCGATATCAGGAAGCATATGAGAAATTACCTCAGAATCTGGTTTTGGGTACAGAAACAGCATCAACTGTCAGCTCGCGCGGTGTCTATAAATTTCCTGCAGAGAAAAAAGCCGATGCGAAATATGAAGATCACCAATCGTCCTCTTATGACCTTGAATATTGCTACTGGTCGAATATTCCTGATGAAGACTTTGCTTTGGCTGACGATCATGACTGGACAATGGGACAGTTTGTATGGACGGGATTCGATTATCTGGGAGAACCCTCTCCTTACGACACCGATTCATGGCCAAACCATAGCTCTATGTTTGGCATTATCGATCTGGCCAGTATTCCCAAAGACCGCTATTACTTATATAGAAGTGTATGGAATAAGAATGAAAATACATTACATATTCTTCCTCACTGGAACTGGAAAGGGCGTGAAGGACAGAAAACACCTGTCTTTGTGTATACCAACCATCCTTCGGCAGAGCTTTTTATCAATGGAAAAAGTTATGGGAAGCAAAGGAAAAATAACTCAACATTACTCAATCGCTATCGCCTGATGTGGATGGACGCGATTTACGAACCGGGTGAGGTGAAGGTTGTTGCATATGACGAACAGGGAAAAGCGGTGATGGAAAAGGCAATCCGCACGGCGGGAAAACCTCATCATATAGAATTAATACCCGATCGTACGCAGCTTTCGGCTGATGGAAAAGATCTGGCTTACATCAATGTACGTGTTGTTGATAAAGATGGGAATCTGTGTCCCGATGATCAAAGGTTGATTACTTTCTCAGTGAAAGGAAACGGAAAATACAGGGCTTCGGCGAATGGCGATCCTACAAGCCTCGATCTGTTCCACTTACCGCAAATGCCTGCTTTTTACGGACAACTGACTTCAATCGTACAAGCAGGAGAAAGCGATGGCAAGATGTTTTTTGAAGCGAAAGCGAAAGGACTTAAGCCAGCGATTATCGAAATAGATGTGAAGAAATAATATCATAACAGGCAAACATACTATATTTCAGTTGATTATAAAAAAGGGGCTGTCCCAAAAGTAATATTACACTATCAAAGTGTTACTTTCTTTTGTCATTCTGAGTGTAACGAAGAATCTCAACTCTCAAAAGAAGATCCTTACTCCGTTCAGGATGACAGAAAGAAATCAAAAATTACTTTTGGGACAGCCCCTTCTGTATTAATCAGTTATCTTTCCAACCATTTTTACAGGATCAACCAGCCTGTCGAATTCCTCCTCTGTGATTTCTCCGGATTCAATTGCTGCCTGTTTCAGGGTTTTTCCTTCTTTAAATGCTTTTTGAGCTATTGATGCCGCTTTATAATAGCCGATCTTTGGATTGAGTGCGGTTACCAGCATCAGTGAGTCGTCCAGATGATTCTTTATATTATCGTAAATAGGCTCTATTCCAGTGGCGCATCTATCGTTGAAACTGATACATCCTTCTCCAATAAGGCGGGCACTGTGGAGGAAATTGTAGATCATCATCGGTTTAAAAACATTCAGTTCGAAATGCCCTGTTGCCCCACCAACAGAAATAGCGACATCGTTACCCATTACCTGAGCGGCAATCATCGTTAATGCTTCACATTGGGTAGGATTCACTTTCCCCGGCATAATGGATGATCCCGGTTCATTGTCGGGAATATGGATCTCTCCAATGCCACATCTTGGACCGGAACTCAGCATCCTTATATCGTTGGCTATCTTCATCAGGCTTACAGCAACGGTTTTTAATGCAGCATGCGTTTCCACTATAGCATCGTGACTGGCCAGCGCTTCAAATTTATTAGGGGCTGTAACGAATGGCAATCCTGTCAATGACGCGATCTTCTTAGCTACATTTTCAGCATAATTATCAGGAGTGTTTATTCCCGTACCTACTGCCGTTCCTCCCAAAGCCAGTTCCGACAAATGAACCTGTGCATTCCTGATCGCTCTGATGCCATTATCCAGTTGCGCCACATAGCCACTGAATTCCTGTCCCAAAGTGAGGGGTGTTGCATCCATGAAGTGAGTGCGTCCTATCTTCACCACCTTCATAAATTCCTTGCTCTTAGCAGCAAGTGTGTCCCGTAGCTTCTTTATACCCGGAATCGTTGTTTCTTCCAGCATTTTATATGCGGCAATATGCATGGCAGTAGGGAATGTATCGTTCGATGATTGCGATTTGTTTACATCATCATTAGGCAACAATGCTTTTTCCTTATCAGTCAGTTTGCCTCCGCTTAAGATATGTGCACGGTTTGCTATCACTTCATTCACATTCATATTGCTTTGTGTTCCGCTTCCTGTTTGCCATACTACTAAAGGAAAAGAATCGTTGAGCTTACCTTCCAGTATTTCATCACAGACTTTTTCTATCAGCCTGCATTTTTCCGCTGGCAATACTCCGGCTTCCAGGTTCGTTTGAGCAGCTGCTTTTTTCAGGTATGCAAAAGCATATATCACCTCCTTCGGCATACGGTTTATATCCTGTGCTATCTTGAAGTTATCGATACTCCGTTGTGTTTGTGCCCCGTAATAAGCATTAATGGGGACTTTCACTTCTCCTAATGTGTCTTTTTCTATTCTGTATTCCATGATTGTGATTTTATTGTTACTACTCTTAAAAGAAACAATAAAAAGGATGAATATGTTTCTACCTATACCCGGATTACAGTTTTATTAATAGATGCTTTTCACTTTAGGCTATGACCGATGACCGGTAACTGAACAGAAACAATATTTAAACAACTACATTCAAAAATGTATAAACCTTGTTTTATTTGACTGTAAGTTCTTATCTTTGCGCTACAAAAAGATATAAGATTAACTTACCATATATGACCAAGAAATTTAACAGGACACTTGTCACCACCGCCCTACCCTACGCCAACGGGCCAGTACATATTGGACATCTTGCCGGAGTATATGTTCCGGCGGATATTTATGTACGTTACCTCAGACTGAAAGGAGAAGAAGTAATACACATCGGAGGATCTGACGAACATGGTGTACCTATTACTATACGAGCTAAAAAGGAAGGAGTAACTCCGCAGGATATCGTTGACAAATACCATAATATTATCAAAAAATCGTTTACGGATTTTGGTATTACATTCGACATCTATTCCCGCACAAGTTCTGAAATACATAAGAAAACCGCTTCTGATTTTTTCCTGAAACTATATAATAAAGGTGAGTTTGAAGAAAAGACCAGTGAACAATATTACGATGAAGAAGCACAAATGTTCCTTGCCGATCGCTATATCATGGGAGAATGTCCTCATTGTGGCAACCCGAATGCTTACGGTGACCAATGCGAATCGTGCGGAACATCTTTAAGCCCGACTGACTTGATAAATCCAAGATCAACCATTTCAGGATCAACACCAGTCATGCGTGAGACCAAACATTGGTATCTGCCTTTGGATAAGCATGAAACATGGCTTCGCCAATGGATACTGGAAGATCATAAAGAATGGAAACCTAATGTTTACGGACAGTGCAAATCATGGCTCGATATGGGCTTGCAGCCGCGTGCCGTTAGCCGCGACTTGGACTGGGGCGTACCTGTACCTCTGCCTGACGCAAAAGGGAAAGTACTGTATGTCTGGTTTGATGCGCCTATCGGATATATATCGAATACAATTGAATTGCTTCCTGACAGTTGGGAAAAATGGTGGAAAGCAGAAGACACAAAGTTGCTGCACTTCATAGGCAAAGACAATATCGTTTTCCATTGCATTGTTTTTCCTGCCATGCTAAAAGCCGAAGGCTCATTTATCTTACCGGAGAACGTACCGGCAAATGAATTCCTGAACTTGGAAGGAGATAAGATTTCAACTTCACGTAACTGGGCTGTATGGCTACACGAATATCTGGAAGATTTTCCGGGACAGCAGGACATACTTCGTTACGTGCTTACAGCAAATGCTCCCGAAACGAAAGATAACGATTTCACCTGGAAAGATTTTCAGGCACGCAATAATAATGAGCTTGTTGCCATACTTGGCAACTTTATCAACCGGGCACTGGTACTTACTCAAAAATACTTTGATAATAAAGTACCTCAATTAAACGGGCTGACTGATTATGATAAAGAAACACTGAAAGAATTTGCAGATGTAAAATCAGTAGTGGAATCATACCTGGATACTTTTCGTTTCCGTGACGCACTGAAAGAGGCGATGAACCTTGCCCGTATCGGGAATAAGTATCTTGCCGATACAGAGCCTTGGAAAGTAGCTAAAACAGATATGGCCCGTGTGGAAACCATTCTGAATATAGCATTACAAATCACTGCGAATCTGGCTATTGCTTTCGAACCATTCTTACCATTCAGTGCAGAAAAGATAAGGAAGTTTATCAATAAAGATAACCTTACATGGGATCAACTGGGTCGTACTGATTTACTATCGGCAGGGCATCAGCTGAATATGCCGGAACTCTTATTCGCAAAAATAGAAGACGAAACGATAGAAAAACAAATACAGAAACTGCTGGATACCAAAAAGGCAAATGAAGAAGCTCTTGAAGTGAAAGTCACTCCGCAAAAAGAGAATGTAGCCTTTGAAGATTTCTCCAAGATGGATTTGCGTGTCGGTACGGTTCTGGAATGTACGAAAGTACCGAAAGCTGATAAATTGCTTCAGTTCCTTATCGACGACGGAATAGGCAAACGCACTATCGTATCAGGAATTGCTGCATGGTACAAACCCGAAGATCTGGCAGGCAAGCAAGTGTGTTTCATTGCAAACTTAGCTCCCCGCAAGATAAAAGGAGTAGAATCGCAGGGAATGTTGTTATCTGTTGAGGATAGTGACGGAAATTTATCTCTTATTCAGCCTTCCAAAGAAGTAAGTCCGGGAAGCCAGATAGGATAATAACACGTATATAAATAATATAATTATACATGAATGGGGCTATTTATCAATAGCTCCATTCATATTATAAAGAGTTTTCTCCAAACTCAAAACACCAAATCCAACTTTTTTACGACCATCTTGTGTTATCAGTTAGCAAACATAGGATAATAGGAGATATCTATATCTTTCTTCCTCAAACACATAAACTCTAAATATCAATAAAATATATTAATAATGCAGAGACACTAAACACCCCACATTTACACACAACAAAACGAAAAAGCCTAAAACATTCAACAATAACGCAAAACTTATTAAATATTTTTATTATATATGTTTTGAAATACAATATTTTTATTTAAATTTGCATTACATAAAATGAATTTTAATAATTCAATCTGATATATTATAATTGTTAAGCTTATGGACATTAGAGAAAGCACAAAATTGAAAAGAGATAAAACCATAAACCTAAATAAATACCTATCTCTATATTATAACGAGTTGACCAATAATGTAATTCCTTTTTGGGAGAATAACTCTCTGGACGCAGATTACGGAGGGTACTTCACATGTCTCGACCGAAAAGGAAAAGTATTTGACACTGACAAGTTTATGTGGTTGCAAGGACGCCAGATCTATATGTTTTCTCTCATCTATAATCAGATCGAAAAAAAACAGTCCTGGCTTGACACTGCCTTATTGGGTGCTGATTTCGTAAAGAAATATGGACGGGATAGTTCAGGAAATTGGTATTTCTCATTAACACGAGAGGGCAAACCTCTTATACAGCCATATAATATTTTTTCCGACTGTTTTATGGCGATGGGGTTCGGCGAACTATACAAAGCGACAGGCAATAAAGAACATAAAGAGATTGCGCTCAACACCTATTACAATATCATAAAACGCAAAGAGAACCCAAAAGGAATCTACTCTAAAATAATTCCAGAAACAAGACCAATAAAGAATTTCTCTCTGCCAATGATCCTTTCAAACCTGGCTCTGATACTTGAAGACATCATTGGAAATCAAGAAGTTGACAACTTGCTATACCCACTCATAAAGGAGATTACCGAATCATTCTATCAGCAAGATAAGGGTCTTATTTTTGAAAATATATTATCAGACGGAACTTTATCTGACAGTTTTGAAGGACGTCTGATCAATCCTGGACATGTAATTGAAGCCATGTGGTTCCTCATGGATATAGGCGAAAGATTCAGCAATAAGGAATTAATCGATTTTGCAGTAAAAAATACATTACATACTATTGAATACGGATGGGATAAAGAGCATGGGGGTATCTTTTACTTCCTTGATTATAAAGGCTATCCACCACAACAACTAGAATGGGACCAGAAGCTATGGTGGGTACATATCGAAACCCTTATAGCATTAGTAAAAGGATATTACTTAACTGAGAATCAAGAATGTGCAAAATGGTTTGAAATAATACACAATTATACATGGAAACACTTTAAAGATAACGAATACCCCGAATGGTATGGCTACCTTAATAGGCAGGGTGAAGTTTTATTAAACTTAAAAGGAGGGAAATGGAAAGGATGTTTCCATGTTCCCCGCGGACTATTTCAGATATACAAAACAATATCTGACAACCAGAATACTCTATAATTATTAAGATGAAACTAAATGGAAATTAAATGAAAAACAAAGACATTGCTAACATTTTAACATCGCCACTATGAAAATTAATTACGCTGAAAAGAAAAGGTGCACATCTCTAAAAAAAATCGGGATATTATTATGCACTTTTATGTGTCTTTCTAGTGCTTTCTCCCAGAAAACCATAACTGGGAAAGTAACTGATACCAACCAGGAATCATTACCTGGGGTCTCTGTTGTACTAAAAGGAGTGCATGGAACCGGAACATTTACAGATCTCGATGGTACTTATCAAATAAGTATACCTTCAGAAAGTTCAGTTCTTGAGTTTTCCTTCTTAGGTTTTACTTCCCAATCAGTTACAGTAGGAAATCGGCAGGTAATAAATATTACACTAGAAGAGGATCTTAAAGAACTGGATGAGGTTGTTGTAGTTGGGTATGGTGCCCAGAAACGAATACACATGACCGGAGCTGTTTCGCAAATAGGATCAAAAGATCTGATGAAAGCACCTATGCAGAATGTATCAAATATGTTGACCGGAAAAATACCCGGATTAACCAGTATACAAAGATCGGGAAAACCCGGTGATGATGGGACTGCATTATACATACGTGGTCTAAACTCTTTTACCGGGAAAAGTGATAATCCTATGGTAATTGTTGATGGTGTACCTCGCCCCATAGATTATGTGAACCCTAATGATATAGAATCCATATCCGTACTGAAAGATGCATCTGCTGCAATCTATGGTGTACAGGGAGCCAATGGGGTTATCGTGATAACAACGAAAGCAGGAGGTGAAGGACCTGCAAAAATTTCATACGACGGTTCTGTTACATTAACGCAGAATACTGCTATGCCCGAAATGCTGAATGCGGCGGATTATATGTATTGGCACAACAAAGCCCGCACAATGGACGGCCTCACCCCGATCTGGACTGCCGATATACAGAACAAAGTAATGAACAATGACCCCAATAGCATCTGGGGACAGACTGACTGGCTGGATAAAATCTTCAGAACCGGAATTATGCAACAGCATAATATCTCTGCATCTGGAGGTACTGACAAAACAAAATATTATGCAAGTATAGGTATAATGGATCAGGAAGGGACAATGAGGAATACCAGTTTCACCCGCTATAATATTCGTACGAATCTGGATGTTCAAGTTGCTAAAAACTTAAAATTCACAGCTAACTTAGCGGGATATCGCTCCGACAGAAAATGGCCGGGAACTGCTATAAGCAATCAAGGTGAGTTTAACCCTGTCAGACAGGCAATCAACTCTATACCTATTATTAAATCAGACTACAACGGTTATCCTGTTGCATGGAATGGTGCTACATATTATGTAAATGGCTATGCTGCATTAACAGAGTCCGGATATAAACGTCAGTCAAAATGGAACTTAGATTCCAATTTCAAATTGGAATACGATTTCTCTGATATAACCGGAGCTCTAAAAGGCCTGAAAATGTCGATATTCGGAGCTTATAATTATAGTAACACCATTGATTCAAGTTACGACCGCTACTATGAGTTGTACTATGTCAACCAATACTTAGATGAGGGTGTAGGTGGCGCAAATGGATTCAATCCTGAAAATTCTTACGAAAAATCAGCGTCATGGGGCGACACATGGCTGGTCCGCCCACAAATCGATTATTCACGTGAATTTGATAAACACTTTGTTGGGGCTACGTTAGCGTTCGAAGCGAAAAAGAGTTATTCGAACACCATGACCGGAAGAAAAACAGGTTATTACAGTGATGAACCAGTAGATTTATCACTAGGTTCTACGCTTCCCGAAACTCCAATTACAGGCTCTCATACATATTCAGGAGGACAGTTATCTTGGATAGGTCGTCTCAACTATGCTTATGGAGGAAAATACCTTGCTGAAGCTGCTTTCCGTTATGATGGTTCATATATATTTGCACCGGGCAATCGCTGGGGATTTTTCCCTTCCACATCGCTAGGATGGGTAATATCAGAAGAAGATTTCTTTAGAGACATTCTTCCGAATATAGATTATCTAAAACTTCGTGCCAGCTATGGAAAAACAGGTAACGATGCTGTAGATCCTTTCCAGCATAATTCTTTGTTTGCGATGGCAAATAACAGCATGGTACTGGGAAACAAGGCTATCGCTCAGTTCTATTCGACTAATGCTTATGTTTATAGTAATCTGACATGGGCTAGTACTCATAATTATAATTTAGGATTGGATTTCGACATGTGGAACAGAAAATTAGGCCTCGAACTGAACGTGTTCTATAAATTAACGAAAGACATTCTGGAAGAGCAAAGTGGCAACTATCCAACCTCTTTGGGTGGATATTATCCAAAATACCAAAACTCGGGAAAAGTCGAAAATAAAGGAATAGAGATTACCCTAAAACATCAAAACCAAATCAATTCAGATTGGAGTTATTCATTAAGAGGTGATTTTGCTTTTGCCCGAAATAAGGTCTTATCAAGAATTATCAGTGATAACAGACCAAATTATCGCGCTGTAGTAGGCCAATCCATTGGAGCAAGGTATGGATTCAATGCTCTCGGCCTATTCCAAAGTCAGGAAGAAATAGACAATTACCCAGCTGCTCCTTCAGGACAATTGAGATTAGGAGATATAAAATATCAGGATGTTAACGGTGACGGTATTATAAGCTCTACATATGACTATGTAAAAACTGGTTATGGCGCCATTCCTGAAATAAACTTTGCTCTAAATATGGAATTGTCCTATAAAAATTTCTACCTCACTATGCTATGGCAGGGTGTTACACATACTGATTACGAGCTCTCTGGTGTTTACGATAGTGGTACAACCTCATCTACTGTATATACAGCAACATTCCCGGAAAACGGAAATTCTCCTTACTATCGTATCCTGGATGCATGGACACCCGAAAACACCAATGCAAAATATCCACGCTTGAGTACGGTCAGCAATGGAAATAATGCCTGGCAGTCTACATGGTGGGTTGTTAATGGAGAATATCTTCGTCTGAAAAACGCTAACATCGGATATAACATTCCTGCAAAATTATTAAGAAAAACACCATTTAGCCACGTAAATATATATCTTGCAGGTACAAATCTACTTACACTCAGTCATTTTAAATACGTTGACCCTGAAAGTCCATCGGTAAGTAACGGATACTATCCGCAACAAAAAACATTTAGCTTCGGTGTTAATGTCACATTCTAATGTTAGGAGGAAAAAAAATGAAAAAAAGAACAATAATAATTTTAATAAGTATTGCTACATTAGGATTGTATATGCCTTCCTGTAGCGATGTACTGGACATAGATAATACAAAGGACTTGTCCGATCTGGCAATGTGGAGTACCGAGAGTGCTGCAGAAATGTACATTACAGCAGCATATAAAACCTTTACTGATGTTTCACAGGTAGCCAATAGCCGTAGCCAGTTCTATGACAGCTACTCAGATATTATGAAATCCACATCATGGGAAACTTACACTCATGCATACAATAAATCCCTGTTACAGGCCAGTGCTTTCACTACCGGAAGCGCCGGAGCTTTTGAATGCTGGGAAGATGTATATACACGCATTCGTCGGGCCAATGTTCTATTAGATGAAATCAAACGCTATGGCATTCCTAAATTTGGAGAGGACTGGTGCAATGTCCGCATTGCCGAAGTCCGTCTTTGCCGCGCATTCTCATATTACCGTCTGATCCGTGTTTATGGAGGTATCATAATTCGCACTGATGTATCAGGAGTAAACGGAGGAGTAGATGATGGCGCTTATGAAGAGGATATTCATAGAGCACGTGCGACAGAAGCTGAAAGCTGGGATTTTGTAATCAATGAATTAAAATGGGCAGCGGAATATCTGCCGGAATCTTGGTCTGACTCTTGGACGGGTCGTGCAACAAAGAAGACTGCCTATGGACTAATTTCCCGCATGGCTTTATTTGCCGAAAAATGGCAGGATGTTATAGATGCGGCAGACAAAGTAAAGGAACTTGGCGGAGAACTAGCACCTGATTACGCTAAAGTATTTCAGGTAGATGGAGGTCAGGACAATTCTTCTGAGATTCTTTTCGCATTATATTATTTAAGTGGAAGTGTAACACATAGTTTCGATAGATACAACCGACCGTTCGGCGATAAAGAAGTGTATACAACAGATGTATATGCAGAACATGTCCCTACTGGAGATCTGGCCGACCTTTACGAATTTTCGGATGGAACAGCATTCAATTGGAGTACATACGCGGCAGACCATGCTGATCCATATACAGATCGTGAACCTCGTTTTCATGCAACCGTAATGTACAACGGCTGCCAATGGGAAGGACGGGAAATTCAGACCTATGTAAACGGTACAGATGGTTTTATTGCGTTTGAACAATCGGCATCTACAGGAGGGCATACATGTACAGGCTACTATTTACGCAAATACTTACAGGAAGGAAATTCTGACTTTGTTACAAAAGACAGTTACCAATACGATGCAGTACTTCGTTATGCCGAAGTCTTACTGAATAAAGCAGAAGCATACGCTCAGTTGAATTACAGCAGTTACCAATCACAGGCTCTCGGTGCTCTGAATGAAGTACGCACTCGCGTAGGATTACCGGACAGAACAGCTACTGAAGCGTCTACAAAAGAAGCATTTATGACATTATTACGAAAAGAACGTTGCGTAGAACTGGCTGGTGAAGGGTTCCGTTACTGGGATTTGCGCCGATGGAAGTTAGCCCAAAGTGTTATTAACGGCAAGAACGCTTATGGTGTAAAAATCACAAAAAATACCGACAATACACTTTCTTATGAAAGGGTAGCTTGTGACGGTGGGTCTACACGGATTTTTCTCGAAAAATATTACTATTTCTCATTACCTACTGCCGAAACTGCAAATAACAAATTGTGTGAAAACAATCCTTATTGGTAACCAGAATAATTAAAAATGTCGAAGATGAAAATAATATATAAAATCGGAATATTGATTCTTAGTATCTCTATGACAATTTCATTATGGAATTGTGCAGGTACGAATGATGATTACATATTTGTACATGATACAAACACTATTTCACAGATGATTTGTAAAGCATCGCATAGCGGCAGCGATTTCCGAGGCGAAATTTACGAATTCAATGCAGATGGAGAAATGATTGAAGGCACCTTTACACAAGAAGATGTAGAGGGTGGCTATGGCCTGATCTTGTTTGCAATCTCTAAGTCACTGGAAAACGATGTGGATTTATCAAATATATATCTGGTGGCCACAGTAACCTATGATGAAATTATTACTCCATCATTATCAGGCAGACATGATATTACCGGTGACGGTATTATTATTACTGTAAAATCAGGTGTTGGCACAATTCGCCAGTACCGGGTGAGGGGTTATTATGAATAAAACAAGAGTCGAATTTGATAGATTCATTCTTGATTTGCACAAATAATATTAAATCAGTTTGCGATGAAAAAAATAAACATAAAATTATACATTGCGCTCGTTCTGGGGTTCATGGTACTGTTCAGTTCCTGTAGTGATGACGATCTGAGTAGTGAGGCTGCAATCATCAATTCTTTCACTGTCAAAAATGAGAATAACACAGTCTTCAGAGCAATAATAAACAACGACAATACTATTACGATAAAGGTTTCACCTTATCTTGATGCAGAAGAAGTGCTTGTCTCGGCCGTACCAACTTTCTTTCTTTCGAAAGGGGCAACAGTAGAACCTAATCCGGCAACCCCCCAGAACTTTGCTCAAAGTGGTGGCGTCAAATATACTGTAACATCTGAAGATCAGAAAAACAAACGTGAGTATACCGTATCATGGGGAGTCTCTGATCAGATGGCATATGGCGAAGGATTCAGCTATGCAGAAATAGGAACTATGAAAGATTTCACACAATTGGGATATCCGGGAGAACTGAAGAATTTTAATCTTGCCGATTCCAAACAATATGGAGATTTACAATTGTATCATGCATACTGTGGCGACTATATCGTAATGCTTTCGCGTGCATATGTCAATGCAGACCCCACATCTCCATATTGTATAAAAGTTGTAGATAAAACCTCTTTAAATGATGCAGGATCTTTCAATCTGGGTTCAATTTCAGTTGCCGACCTGAGAATAATCACATCCGATTATAAAGGAAACTGTGTGGGTGCCGTTACTAGTAATAATGAAACAGAATTTTTCTACTGGACTAAACCTACCGATTCACCTAAGTCTATCGGAAAAGCATCAGTTAACATGACTTCTACTACCGACGGCTCGACTAACATGCAGGTAGCAGGTGATATTACTGAAAATGCCTGGATCACTGCGATGGCTCCACGTGGATCTAAGGGAGAACATTACCGGATAAAAGTAACCAGCGGACAATTAGCTTCTAATTACTCCATCATAGAAACAGGCTACGCCAGCGATGATTGCGCCGGATTCCAGATGATTTCACCTCTCGATGATTCCGATCAGCCTAGTTTTATAGTAGGGGATACTGAAGGTACAGCCAATGCAGCAAATTCTACTCTCTGTTATGTTAATACATATGCAGGCTCAACCATCTCGGTAATGCCGGCAATATGGCAAACTCTGCAAGGATGGTATGTGGGAACAGGATTCGCTACGTCTCGTGTCGGAGGCCGTTCCCCTGTAGTTTCCGCACTCGTAATCAATGGAAAGAGCTATGTTATAGTTACCAGCGGTACATCATGGTATCATTCAGCAGCTGTCTTATTACCCGACCTGCAAACACTGGCACATGAAAATCTAAATATTGCCGATGGCGTAAACCGGGCCTGGAGTTTTGGTTCGTGGGTAGACTGGTATTGGGACGAAGATCAGAAAGAAGCTTATCTTGCAGTATGGTTTGGCAGACTTGGCTTATACACCTATAAATTAACTTGTTTCGAATAATTGACTTACTGAGGAAAGCCTCTATAATACAAAAGAGGCTTTCTTCTATAAAAATCAATTATTTATTGAAAATGAATTATATGAGGTATATATCTATTATATTATTCGCAGTACTTATTTCTACAGCTTGTTCTAGCAAGAAAGAAGAGTTCTCTAATGAAAAGCCCAAAATACTTTGGCTCGATGCAGAAGCCAATTTCAAACGTTTTTCGAGTCAGGACAGTATATGCTTCTATCTGGATCTAGCTAAAGCTACCGGTTTCAATGGAGTCGTTGTAGATGTACGCCCAATGCAAGGTGACGTATTATATAAAAGTAAGATTCTAAAACCATTAACTACTTTTGGTGATGGTTATGTATATGAACGAGACTGGGATTATCTGCAATTCTTTATTGACGAAGCCCGCAAACGGAATATGAAAGTAACTGTATCGGCAGGGATACTTCCTGCAGGACTGGGGAAAACAAAAAGTGGAACAGCCTACGAAGATCCTTCATGGGACGACAAAGTGTGTGTAGCTTATACTCCCGACGGATTAAAAAGCATGAAAGAGACGGATGAATATGCTATTTTCCTGAATCCTGCATTATCTTCTGTAAAAAAAGTTGTTTTAGAATATGTTTCAGAAATTGTTTCCAACTATGATTTTGATGCTTTCACACTGGATTATTGCCGTTACTGCAATGCCAGTTATGATTTTTCAGATTCTACCCGTGTGGCATTCGAAAAGTTCATTGATAAAAAAGTAGAACAGTTCCCTGAGGATATTTTTACTTTTGATAACGAAGGGAACCGGGTACCGGGTAAATATTATAAACAATGGTGGGAGTTCCGTTCAACAACTATTACAAATCTTATTACAGACATCCGGAAAACAATTAAATCCCATAAGTCTGATATGAAGCTCAATTACTGGGCAGCTTCATGGATACATTCGATATATCAGAATGGCCAAAACTGGGGTAGTAAAAAGCATTACGACCCATCTCAAATGTTTCCGGAATGGGCCTTAGAAACATACAAGAATACTGGTTTCGCCGATCAACTGGACGTATTTATGCTGGGATCATATTTATATGATGTATATGGCCTTGACAACAATGAGTCGATAGAATATGCCATCGACCGGGCATACAAACTTATCGGTGATGATTGCCTTATATATGGAACGGTTTATGGCGAAAATAATATCAAAAACATGGAGGATGCTGTATATGTTTGCCTCACACAAAGTGCAGGGCTCATGGTGTTCGACATTGTACAGGTAATTAAATATAATCTCTGGAATGATATTAAACAGGGAATTGACAGAGCAGAGACTGACAATAGCAAAAAATAATTATAATACTTTTAGCCTTAGGGCCAAATTTACTATGTATAAACATTTAATAATTTAGATATGAAAAACTATTTATTCTTACTATTAATTTTTTCATGTTCTCTCTTCGCTTGCTCGAGCGACGACGACAATAATAATTATGGTGATGGGAGCGAAATCCCAATAGATATAGATAGGCCGAGCGAAGATGTTAAGCCTATTCAAATGTGGATAGATGCTCATGCAAACTTTAGTCGTTTCGCTGAAAAAGCAAGTATCACCTCTTATCTGGAAAAGATGCAGGAAACAGGTTTCAATGAAGTTTATGTTGATGTAAAACCAGGCATAGGTTATGCTCTATATGACAGCGACATTCTACCACAATTAACGAAATGGGGTACCGAAACCGTGAACCGCGACTGGGATTATTTGGCTTATTGGATAGAAGAAGCCGAACGGCTGGACATGAAAGTCATAGCAAGCATTTCGACTCTTGGATTTGGAGCAACAAAAACCAAAGAGGGGCTAATTTATGACAGCAGCCAATGGGATGGAAAGACCCAAGTGGAAATGCCAGACAGTAGTAATCCGGAAAACCTTGTAGACATGCGTGATCAGACTGACGTTGATGCAGCTATGCTGAATCCGAGTATACCTGAAGTACAATCATTTGTTATTTCTATAATCGAAGAAATTGCAACAAAATATCCGAAATTAAAAGGGATCTGTTTGGATTATTGCCGCTGGTATGGAGGAAACTATGGATTTGGTGACACTACTATCTCTGCATTTGAAGCATATAGCGGGCAGAAAGTCACAAGTAATAATGATATAATAACAGATTCCGGAGGAATAGGTTCGTTATATAAATATTGGATTGAATTCCGTTCAATGACCATAACAAATTTGATCACAAACATCCGCTCCAAGATAAAATCTATAAATCCTGATTTAGAACTTCACTTGTGGGCATCGGCACATTGGACTTCTCGTTATAGTGTGGGACAAAACTGGGCAAGCAAGAATTATACACCAACCGGCAACTCATCTATATACACAGATACATACAACAAAACTGGTTTTGCTGACCAAATAGATGTATTTTCATTAGGTGCTTATGCCGATGCTGTATGGAAAACTGAAGCTCCAAACTCGGACTGGTCAGTAGAGAATTTTGTAACGACCTATTCAAACTATACAATGGGTGATTGTGATGTATATGGTTCTTTTGCTTCATATGCCTATGGAAATAAAGCCACATCTGTTTCTGATGCTGTTTACCTATGCTTGAAAAACACAGATGGCCTGATGGTATTTGAAATATCCCATGTAATCAATAACAGCCAATGGAATGCCATAAAAGATGGTATCGACCGTGTATATAAATAGTAAATACAAAAAAACAACTACTGTCATGCTGACCGAAAGAAAACATCTTACTATATAAACAGATATTTCGTTACGATCAGCATGACAAAAAATACGATACCTATTCTATTATTCAAAACATAAAAAATATAATGATAAAATATTTCTTTCTAATATTAACTCTTTCAGGCTTTATTGCTTCTTGTTCAACCAATAATATTAAAAGTGATAAGCAAGAGGAAAAAGTAGACAAACCAGTACAAATGTGGATTGATGCTCATGCAAATTTCACCCGATTTTCATCCAAAGCAAATATCACTCATTATCTGGAAAAAATGAAAGAAACCGGATTTAATGAAATTTATGTAGATGTAAAACCAGGTATCGGATACGCATTATACGACAGCGATATTCTACCGAAACTGACACACTGGGACAGAGATGTTGTAGAACGGGACTGGGATTATCTGGCATATTGGATTGAAGAAGCTGAGCGACTGAACATTAGTGTTATTGCCAGCATATCAACCTTAGGTTATGGTTATACCAGAGAGAAAAAAGGCCTTGTATATGATGACCATAGGTGGGATGGAAAAACACAAATGGAAATGCCCAATGGAGATCCGGATAAAATAATCGATATCAGGGATCAATACGGAGCAGATGCAGCCATGCTGAATCCATGCCTGCCCGAAGTACAGGACTTTGTTATATCCATTCTTAGTGAGATCGTCACAAAATATCCTAAACTAAAAGGTATCTGCATCGATTATTGCCGTTGGTATGGAGGTGAATACGGCTTTAGCGACAAGACAATATCCGCTTTCGAAGAATATAGCGGGTTGAATGTGAAAAATAAAAATGAACTACTGGCAAAAGGCGGTGGTGCAGGACCGTTATATAAAGAATGGATGGAATTCCGTTCGATGACAATAACCAATCTGATCACCAAGATCAGGGAAAATGTGAAATCCATTAATCCTGAGATAGAATTTCATCTATGGGCTGCAGCTGATTGGAATTCACGAGTAGGAGTAGGACAAAACTGGGCAAGCAAAAAATATAAACCAACGGGTTTCCAGTATACAGATGACTATAATAAAACCGGCTTTGCCGATCAACTGGATGTTTTCTCATTAGGTGCGTATACCGAATATCTTTGGAATTCGGAATACCCAAATTCGCCATGGACTATCGAAAACTTCGTTACTACTTATTCCGATTTTATAATGGGCGATTGTAAAGTCTATGGTTCTATTACATCCTATGGATATAAAAACGATCCAAAAAGGCTTTCTGATGCTGTGTATGCCTGCCTGACAAACACAGAAGGCCTCATGGTATTCGAATTATCTCACGTCATAAGGGATAACCAATGGGATGCATTCAGAGACGCAATTAACCGGGCATTTAAGAAATAGATATGATTTAATGATCAGTTTTTCGAATCAGAACTTCTTGCCATTATTTTACTAGCCCAAATAACCAATAGGTCTATGACCTTAAACAATTTTGAAAATGAATAAAATAATCGCTTCTATTATCCTTTTCTGCTTATTTGCCAACATTATACAGGCCAAAGACTATATTGTAACTTCTCCCGATGGGAAGATACAGGTGACTGTATCTGACGGAAAACAACTTATATGGCATATAACATTCAATGGCGAAACGATATTGAAACCGAGCCGGATAGCAATGACCGTAAAGGAAAGCAATACTGTTTTCGGAGTGAACGTATTGTCACAAAAAGTAAACAGGAGAACTGTTAACGAAACTTTCGAAGCGGTAGTACCTACTAAATTCCGGTATGTACATGATCATTATAATGAAATGACATTAAGTTTCAAAGATAACTATGCCGTAACATTCCGGGTTTATAATAATGGGACTGCGTACCGTTTCGAAACTTCAAAGGCTTCAAAGATACATGTCGAAAAAGAAAAGGTGGAATTTAATCTAGGTGGTAACTATAAAGCTTACTGGCCTAAAGAAACCAGCCCCAACTTTATCACACATTGTGAAGGTGATTTCGATTACATCCCTATATCGGATATACCAAATCAGAAGTATGCTTATCTACCAATTTATCTTGCGTCAGAGTCTGGAACAAAAATGGTAATAATGGAAGCTGATCTGTTCGACTATCCTAACCTGTTTTTAGCAGGAACGGCTGATCAGATGCTCAACGGAGTTTTCCCTCCCGTTGTTTTAGAAAAACAAATAAAAGAGGGCTCAGACCGCAACGAGAAGATTATTAAAAACGCTGATTACATTGCCGAGACCGATGGCAAAAGAAACTTTCCGTGGCGACTGCTCATAATAGAACCGGACGACAGATCGTTACTCGAGAACAATCTTGTATACCAGCTATCTACCCCAAGCATAAAAGAAGACAAAAGCTGGATAAAACCCGGACGTATTTCATGGGACTGGTGGAGTACTCTCAATGTTTACGATGTGGATTTTGAAGCGGGTGTAAACACTCAAACCTATAAGTATTTTATCGATTTCGCCTCGAAATACGGATTAGAGTATATACTTTTAGACGAAGGCTGGTCTGCCAGCACATGGAATATTCGTGAGCCGAACAAGAATGTAGATGTACAGGAATTAATCAGGTATGGCAAAGCCAAAGATGTCGGTCTGGTACTATGGGCTCTATGGAATCCATTATATGAAGATATAGAAGGTATTCTCGACCTGTATAAACAATGGGGCGTGAAAGGAGTGAAAATAGACTTTATGCAACGCAACGACCAGGATATGGTAAACTTCTATGAAAATGTGGGCAAAACTGCATTTGAAAGGCAACTACTTGTTGATTTTCACGGTTCGTTCAAACCTTCAGGCCTGCATCGAAAATACCCTAATGTAATGACCTATGAGGGCGTGTACGGATTGGAGCATAATAAGTCGTCCAATGATATTTCTCCCAATCATGATCTGATACTGCCTTTCACCCGCATGGTCGCAGGTCCAATGGATTATACTCCGGGAGCTACTTTAAATGCTTCGCAAAGCGATTTTCACATGAACTTTATTCATCCTATGAGCCAGGGAACAAGGGCACACCAGGGAGCATTGTTCATAGCATTTGAAAGTCCGTTGCAGATGTTTGCCGACAGTCCGTCCAATTATTACAAAACACCGGACTTCACTTCTTTTATCGCACAAGTCCCCACTGTATGGGATGAAACAAGGGCAATAGAGGCAGAAGCCGGAAAATATCTGACTATTGCACGCCGTAGTGGGAAAAAATGGTTTATTGCTTCACTCACCAATTGGGATCAGCGTAAGCTAACAGTGAATCTTGATTTCATAAGTGAAGGAAAATATAAGGCTGAAATATTACAAGACGGAGTGAATGCCAACAGATATGGTTCCGATTTCAAAATAGAGAACAAAGAGGTTTCCAAGGGCCAGACCTTAGATATAAACATGGCTAAAGGTGGAGGATGGGCTGCCATACTTACACCTGTGGAATAAATAATTTAAGGGTTCCCATTTATGATTTTAGCTTTATGGTCTGCACAAACAAAGTGGCAGATCATAAAGCATTTTCCGGAAAAGACTAAAAAAGACATGCTTACAAGAAAAATATTCTTTATATTGACTATATTAATTGCCCTGTCTGTAACAGATAGTGATGCACAAGTCAATTTGCAGACAATAGAATTCAATGGCAAGGTATACGAAAAAGGTAAAGGTATAAAGGGAATTCCTGTTACAGACGGCAATAATATAGTTCTGACAAACGAAAAAGGCGAATATAAATTGGTAAGCAACAGCACTGCCGAATATATCTATATTACCATTCCCTCAGGATATATTATACCTGTTGAAAATAAAGTACCTTGCTTTTTCAAAAAAGTAGAAAAGAACAATAATAAAAAACAGAAGATAGATTTCGAATTGCAAAAATCGAACCTCGATGATACGAAACATACATTTATAGTCTGGGCCGATCCGCAGGTAAATTTCGCCGATGAGTTACCTTTAGTAGAAAAAGCAGCCCTGGATGTAAACGGTTTGATAAAGGACAATTATTCTGACCAGCCTGTTTATGGAATGATATGTGGCGATATTATCCACGACACAGGCAAAGAACCCCGCTTTTACGAACCTATAAAAGAAATAGTAAGGCAAATGAATATTCCTTTCTTTTATGCTGTCGGCAATCACGACATCAATTTGGATGTAAGGTCTGACAATTATGCAAAAGAACTTTATAAAAGCCACTTCGGACCTACATACTATTCATTCAACAGGGGAAAAATTCATTATATCGTACTGGATGATGTCTTTTATGCAGGTAACAGTTTTTACTACATAGGATATCTTTATGAAAGGCAGTTCAACTGGCTACAACAGGATTTGGCACTCGTAGCCGAAGGCTCTACAGTCGTTGTTGCGATGCACATTCCGTCCTATTCGGTAGAAGCCCGCCATGGCGAGTATGCAAAAGAGCCTCCCACTAAAGTCCTGCAAAACAGGCAATCATTGTACAAAATATTAAAACCTTACAATGCCCATATATTTTCGGGACATGAGCATCAAAACGAAAATTATATAATTGCCGACAACATTTTTGAACATAACCATGCTGCCCTTTGCGGGCTATTCTGGCAGGCTCCATGGTGCCATGACGGAACAGCCTCGGGATACGGTGTATACGAATTCGACGGTGATAATGTAAAATGGTATTTCAAAACCATTGGGAAAGACAGAAATCACCAGTTCAATCTCTATCCAGCAGGATCCAGCAAAGAGAAACCGGAAGCTATTACAGCCAATGTATGGAACTATGATCCGTCATGGAAAATCTATTGGTATGAAGACAATATAAAAATGGGAGAAATGGAACGATTTACAGGATATGACCCCAATATCAGGGATTATGTAAAAGAAAACGGAAAGAATTTCAAATACAGCTGGATTTCTGTTAAGCAGACAGATCATATATTCTTTGCTATACCTAAAAATAAGGATGCTGAAATAAAGGTGGAAGTGACCGATCGTTTTGGAAACTCTTATATTGAAGAACTTAAAAAGTAACCGGATATGCATACTCACAAGTTATTATATTCACTGATCATTTTTATATTCTCAATAAATATAAATGCCCAGGTAGACTTACGGAATATAGAATTCTCAGGGAAAGTCCTCGATAAAAAAGGCACTGCTATTGAGGGAGTAGCTGTAACTGACGGTTATAATATTGTTATCACTAATCATAAAGGTGAATACAATCTGTTAAGCAATCCCACTGCCGAATTTGTCTATATATCTATACCCTCCGGATACGTAATTCCTATGCAAGAGAATGCACCTCATTATTTTCACCGGATAAGCGATAAATCGAAACCGAAACAAAGATTTGATTTTACACTGGAAAAATCAGGTCTTGATGAAAACAAGCATATACTGATAGCCTGTGCTGATCCGCAGGTCGGGTTCGATGAAGAAATACCCATGCTTCAGGAAGCAGTAAACGATATGAAAGCGCTGGTTAGCCGGGATTACATAGGTCTATCTGTTCATGGCGTGATCTGTGGTGATATTATTGCAGAGATAAGCAGGGAGCCGAAATTCTTCGAACCTATAAAAAGTATGTTCGCTGAAACAAATATTCCTTTTTTCTATGCCGTAGGAAATCACGACATAGATGTGAACGGGCGTTCTAACCATTATTCGAAAGAAACGTTCAGAAGAGCCGCTGGTCCAACCTACTATTCATACAACAGAGGAAAAGTTCATTACATTGTTCTCGACGATGTATTTTTTACGGCCAGAGGATATTCTTCGATAGGTTATCTATACGAAGAGCAGTTATGCTGGCTCGAACAAGACCTTGCCTTTATCCCCGAAGGCTCTACCGTAGTAGTTTCATTCCATATACCCACCTATTCGCCAGAAGCCCGGAAGGGTGAGTTTGCTAAAGAAGAGATGAATAAGGTACTTCAAAACAGGAATGCTTTATATAAAATGCTAAAGCCATATAAAGCACTTATTCTCTCAGGCCATGAGCATTATAATGAAAATTACCAGTTGGCGGATAATCTTTTTGAACATGTACACGCAGCTCTTTGTGGTATTTTCTGGCAGGCGCCATATAATAGTGACGGCACTCCGCTAGGCTATGCTGTGTACGAGTTCGACGGTGATAATGTAAAGTGGTTTTACAAATCGGTAGGCAAGAATAAAAATTACCAGTTCGACTCTTATCTGCCCGGAGTCGATAAACATAGACCTAATGCCATTATAGCCAATGTGTGGAACCACGACCCTCAATGGAAAGTATACTGGTACGAAAACGGTATAAGGATGGGAGAAATGGAACAATACAGAGGATGGGATCCCGGTGTCGTAAATTACGTAGACAAAAACAAACAAAATTTCCGCTATAAATATATAGGGGCAGGTCCTACCGAACACCTGTTCAAAGCAGAACCTTTAGACAAAAATGCTAAAATAAGGATAGAAGTAGTCGACCGTTTTAACAACATATATATAGGCATACCTCGTAAAATAGAATAAATGGTCTATTACGCAATAAACTAAAATCAAGAAATTGTTAATTATTGATTCATATTTCATTGTTTTTATTAACTTTGTTATAGCCATTAAAAAGAATTAATAAATAACAGTTATGACCTTAAAAGATCTTCTGGCAGACAGCCCCGATAATAGCCTCAGCGGAATTAAATGGCACACATTAAAACAATCTATAGTTAAATGCCTCCTATCTATAGGAGATGCCACAATTTTAGAGTTAAGCACTGAACTTCAATCCAGTATACCTACTATAACAAAAGCCGTAAATGAATTGCTGGGAGATGAATTGATTGTCGATTCCGGTAAGATATCAAATAGTGGAGGACGACGTCCGTCCTTATACAGTATGTCTTCGGACAAGACTTATTTTCTAGGTGTTGAAGCCAACAGGTCGAGCACTTCTTTCGGAATTCAGAACCTGAAGGAAGAATTTGTAAGTATTGAACTGAATACAGCATTTGTGTTAGAAAACACCTACGAATCGCTCATGGAGTTTTGTGGCTGCATCGACACATTTATATCCGATAGCCAGATAGATAAATCACTAATTATAGGTTTATGTGTAAACTTATCAGGACGTATCAATTCTAAAGAAGGATTCAGTTACAATTATTTCTTTACTGAAAACCGGCCATTGGTAGAAATCTTATCTGAAAAGATAGGCATGCCTGTATATCTGGAAAATGATACCCGGGCCATGACTTTGGGAGAATATGCGCAAGGAGTTGTAGAAGGAGAAAAGAACGTTGTCTTCCTCAATTACAGTTGGGGTATCGGTATCGGCATAATAACCGAAGGAGAACTCTATTACGGAAAATCAGGATATTCCGGCGAGTTCGGCCATAGCCCCCTATTCGACAACGAGATACTATGCCATTGCGGCAAAATAGGATGTCTGGAAACAGAAGCGTCGGGATGGGCCTTAGTCGAACAATTCAAGCAAGCATTAGCTGACGGACGTACATCAGCTATATCAATCGACAATAACTCTTCCAGCATACAGCAATATCACAAACTTTTATCCGGAGTCCTGATAAAAGAAGATAGCCTATGTATAGAACTTATAACCAAACAATGCGAAGTAATAGGCCGTGCGCTAGCCAGTCTTATCAATATATTAAACCCTGAATTACTGATTATTGGCGGAGATTTTTCTCAATTGGGGGATTTCGTTTTATTACCAATACAATCCAGCCTGAAGAAATATTCTCTCGGACTTGTAAACCGCGATGTAGCTCTAAAAAAATCTATTCTGGGGCGCAGAGCCGGAGTAATCGGTGCATGCCGGGTTGTAAAAGAGAAAATGTTGTCCCCATTGGCATAAAAAGTAATTAAAATATTTTATTAATAATCTTTATTTATTAAAATATTATTTATATATTTGCGTTATATAAAAAATATTTAGAATAATATATAACGCATATATTCTTTTATATAAATACCATTAAACACCTTACTATCCTACTAAGCCTTTTCGTACTGTTGTTCTGGTAGCTATTATTCTAAGTATTTTACAATGCAAGATTACAATGATCTTGCCTAAATAGTTAATAGTTTTTACTTAAACCTAATTTATATCTATGAATAAGGCCGTATTGCTTTCATACATTTTTATTCTGGTATTTTCCATATCTGTAATATCATGTAAAAATACTCAATCTAAAAAAGAAATTACGACAGACATACTCGTTATAGGAGGGACTACAAGCGGTACATCCGCCGGAATATCGGCAGCCCGGAAAGGAGTGAAAACACTCATTGTAGAAGAAACTCCATGGCTGGGAGGAATGTTTACAGCACAAGGCGTAGGAGCTTGCGACGGAAACCACAATCTGCATTCAGGCATATGGAACGAATTCAGGGAAAAGCTTCGTAACCATTACGGCGGTGCCGATAAGGTAAGAACAGGTTGGGTTAGCAGTACCCTTTTCGAACCTCATATAGGAGACAGTATCTTTAAATCGATGGCTGCGGCTGAAAAAGACTTAGAAGTCATGCATGGCTATTTTTTCGAGAACATACTGAAAGATGGGAACAATGTAAAAGGAGCTGTTTTCAGCAATGATAAGAATCAAAAACTAATTGTACATGCAAAGATTACAATAGACGCCACAGATATCGGTGAAAGCCTGAAGACAGCAGGAGCCGGTTACAGGTTAGGAATGGATTCGAAAAACGAAACCGGGGAAAAAGGCGCTCCCGAAAATGCAAACGATATAGTACAAGACCTTACATGGGTTGCTATACTGAAAGATTATGGTGAAAGAGCCGATAAAACAATTCCACAACCAGAAGGCTATAATCCTGAAGTTTTCCAGGGCTGCTGTAAAGAAACTGTCGACTCTGTAAAGATCGACTGCCAGCAAATGCTGGAATATGGTAAAATGCCTAATAATAAGTACATGATCAATTGGCCCAAATTTGGCAACGATATTTATCTGAATGTTATAGAACTTCCGCGCGAAGAAAGGGAAAAGGAGCTACAAAAGGCAAAAGATCATACGCTCTGCTTTATATATTTTATACAACATGAGCTAGGTTTTAAACATATCGGATTAGCTGACGATGAATTTGACACACCGGATAAACTGGCATATAAACCATACCACAGGGAAGGACGAAGACTGAAAGGACTTTCTTATCTTACATTCAATCATGTTGAAAACCCATACAATCAGAAAGAACTGTTATATAGGACAGGTATATCGGTAGGTGATTATCCGGTCGATCATCATCATGCAAAAAATCCTGATGCTCCTAAAATTGGGTTCGATCCGGTTCCGTCTTTTAATATTCCGTTGGGGTCACTTATTCCTGAATCGGTAGACGGACTGATCGTATCGGATAAGGCTATTTCCGTATCCAATCTGATCAATGGCTCTACCCGCCTGCAACCTGTTGTTTTACTTACCGGACAGGCTGCCGGCATTTTAGCAGCACTATCTGTAATAGAAGATAAACAGCCGCGGGAAGTGCTAATCAGGGATGTTCAGTCTGCCCTCTTAAAAGAAAAAGCATACATCATGCCGCTATTCGACATTCAGCCTTCCGATCCGGACTTTGAAGTAATACAGAAGATCAGTGCTACGGGTATACTCAATACTATAGGTGAGCCATGGGGATGGGCCAACCGCACATGGTTTTATCCTGATACGACCATTACGGTTACCGAATTCACTAAAGGCCTGAATTCCTTTAATCCTGAGTCAGAAATTGTAAATGATAATAAATTGCTTACGGAAGAAACTGCCGTTAAGTATATCAACCGGATTGCAGGACAAGAAAAGACCGGGGAGAAAATATATTCAAATAAACCAATAACAAAACGCGAACTGGCTAAGATATTGGATTCATCGCTCGATCCTTTCAATAAAGAAATAGTCTTCGACGGGCATTATAAATAACTACAAGAAACAGATATAATATACAGCGAAGTATGGAAAAAAACAGACGGGAATTTTTAAAGAAAATGGGAATGGGGGCAGCTGTAGCTGCCAGTGTACCTATACTCTCATCCTGCGGCAATAGCAGCCCCGATAATGCAAAAATCACATTATGCAATTCGGATGCAACATCAACGCTCATTGTTCCTCCGGCAAAAGGGTTACAGATCAGCGGAACTTTTCTGGATGAAATTTCACATGATATTCCTCATCAGAACTGGGGAGAAAAGGAATGGGATCAGGATTTTTGCCACATGAAAGCCATTGGTATTGATACTGTTATCATGATCCGGTCGGGATACCGTAAGTTTATCACCTATCCGTCAGAATATCTAATAAAAAAAGGATGCTACAAACCATCGGTCGATCTTCTGGATATGTATTTAAAGCTGGCAGATAAACATGGGATGAAATTCTATTTCGGTCTGTATGATTCAGGTCATTACTGGGCTACTGGTGATATGTCGCACGAAATAGAGGACAATAAATATGTAATAGATGAAGTATGGCAAAAATACGGACAAAAATATAAAAGTTTTCAGGGATGGTACCTTAGCGGGGAAATCAGTCGGGCAACAAAGGGAGCTATTGACTCTTTCCGCGCTATGGGCAAACAATGTAAAGATGTATCGGGAGGCCTGCCTACCTTTATCTCTCCATGGATTGACGGGAAAAAGGCCGTGATGGCCGCATCCGGACAATTATCGAAAGGCGATTCGGTTTCGGTTCAGCAACATGAAAAAGAATGGGGAGAAATATTCGATGGAATAAAAGGGACAGTAGACGCCTGTGCTTTTCAGGATGGGCATATCGACTATGACGAACTGGACGCGTTTTTTGAGGTTAATAAAAAACTCGCTGATAAATATGGATTGGAATGCTGGACAAATGCAGAATCGTTCGATCGTGATATGCCCATTAAATTTTTACCTATCAAGTTCGATAAACTTCGTCTAAAACTTGAAGCTGCAAAACGCGCAGGATATGACAAAGCCATCACTTTTGAATTCTCGCACTTTATGAGTCCGCAATCTGCATATCTGCAGGCCGGACATCTGTATAACCGATACAAAGAATACTTTAACTTATAAATAAACTCTTATGGCAGAACAAAAAAAAGGCAACTTTAAATACGTAATTTTCCTATCCGTAGTAGGCGCCATAGGAGGATTCCTATTTGGATATGATACGGCTGTTATCTCCGGAACAATACAGCAGGTTACCTACCTGTATATGCTAAACGATGTGGAAACAGGATGGTATGTAGGATGTGCACTGATTGGGTCTATCATCGGTGTTTCTTTTGCCGGCATCATCAGTGACAGGCTCGGCAGGCGGCTTTCGCTATGGGTTGCGGCAGCCTTGTTTACAGTCTCGGCTTTCGGCTGTATGGTGGCCTCCGATTTTTACATGCTTGTATTTGCACGTATGCTGGGAGGTATGGGAATAGGCGTTGCTTCTATCGTTTCGCCCTTATATATTTCAGAGGTTTCACCTTCACGCTACAGAGGGACACTGGTTACGCTCTATCAGTTGGCTGTGACCGTTGGGATTGTTGCTTCTTACATTGTCAATGCACGTGTACTGCATTGGTCACAAACAATAACCTTCGATCAACAATGGCTCAATTTTGTACTGAAAGAACAACCATGGAGGGGAATGCTGGGTATGCAAACCATACCTGCGGCTCTGTTTTTTCTCGTTCTGTTTCTGATACCTGAAAGCCCGAGATGGCAGATCGCACGGAATAAAGTTGATAAGGCCGTAAAAACAATGACCACTCTCTTTGGTGAGAGTGAAGCGAAATTACAGATAAAAGAAACACAGGATATGCTCAGTTCAGAGGAGAAAACAGACTGGCGCATTCTCTTCAAACCGGGTTACCGTATAGCTCTGTTTATCGGTGTTTGCCTGGCCATCCTCGGACAGTTTATGGGAGTGAACGCGATCTTTTATTATGGTCCGATCATCTTCTCCGAGGCCGGAATGGAAGCGCAGGGTTCACTCGATTTTCAGATAATAGTAGGTATAGTTAATGTACTCTCCACTATTCTGGGGATGTATCTGGTAGACCGTATCGGACGAAAAAAGCTTGTTTATATCGGTGTAAGCGGTATGTTTGTTATGCTAATCGCCATCGGTATATTCTTCAATATAGGAATCAATAATCCGGTAGTGTTGCTGGGTATGATCATGACCTACATTTTCTTCTCAGCTATCTCTATAAGTGTTGTCATATGGGTTTTGCTATCAGAAATGTACCCTGTAAAAGTCCGTGGAGTAGCCATGTCATGTGCCGGGTTCTCTTTATGGATAGGCACATATCTTATAGGCCAACTGACACCCGTTTTACTTAACGGTGTGGGAGCCTCTGTTACATTCTGGATATTCGCATGTATGTGCATCCCATATATCGCTATTACCTATTTCTTAGTTCCCGAAACAACAGGTAAGTCGCTGGAAGAAATAGAAAAAATGTGGCAGACAAAAGAAAAACAAACTAAATAAATATAAGATGAAAGATATAAGCAGACGTAAATTCTTAAAAGCAGGAGCTATTACTGCTGCGGGCCTAACTATTATTCCCGGCAAGGTTTTGGGTAAATCATTCGGTTATACGGCACCAAGCGATAAACTGAATATAGCCGGAATAGGTGTGGGTGGCATCGGACGTCGCAACCTAGCGAATATGAAAACCGAGAATATCGTTGCCCTTTGCGATGTGGACTGGAAATATGCCAACAAGACATTCAACGACTATCCGAAAGCCAAACAATTCAAGGACTGGCGGATTATGTTCGACGAAATAGGAGAATCGATAGACGCCATTATGGTGGCGACCCCTGATCACACTCATGCTGGAGTAGTTGCACATGGGATTACGCTGGGTAAACATTGCTACGTACAAAAGCCATTAACCCATTCGGTATACGAGTCGAGGTTATTGACAAAACTGGCAAAGAAATACAAAGTGGCTACCCAGATGGGAAATCAGGGAAATTCGTTTGACGACTGCCGGCGTGTAGCCGAATGGATACAAGCAGGGATCATAGGTGATGTGCGCGAAGTACATTGCTGGACAGACCGCCCTATCTGGCCACAAGGATTACAAGAACCTAAGGGGGTTGTCAAAGTGCCTAAAACACTGGACTGGGATCTGTTTATCGGTCCTGCAAAAAAACGTGCCTACAATCCAGTGTATACACCATGGAACTGGCGTGGCTGGTGGGACTTCGGAACAGGCGCATTGGGCGATATGGCTTGTCATATTATGGATCCTGTATATTGGGCGCTTAATTTAAGATATCCAGTGAGTGTTATCGGCAGTTCTACACTGAGCAACCTTTATTCTCCACCGCATGCACAAGTAGTAACCTATACATTCCCAGCACGCGACAACATGCCGAAGGTGGCAATGCCCGAAGTGAAAATACATTGGTATGACGGAGGACTGATGCCTCCACGTCCCGAAGAGCTGAATAACGGTGAAATGATGGGAGACTCTAATGGTGGAATCATATTTGTCGGTTCAAAAGGCAAAATAATGACTGGTTGCTATGGCCTCAACCCTACCCTACTGCCTAAATCAGAGATGGAACACTTTACCGAACCCAAACCTACTATTCCACGTATCAAAGGCGGAAATGGTGATATTTGGGATACAAATGCACACGAGCAGGACTGGATAAGGGCCTGTAAGGAATCTCCTGAAAACAGAACAGAAAGTACTTCCAACTTCCAGTTCTCCGGTCCGTTCAACGAGATGGTTGTAATGGGCGTTCTGGCAGTACGCTTATCAGGATTGTACGGATTGCATCGCGAACTGAAATGGGACGGAGAAAATATGAAGTTTACCAATATATCAGCAAATGATAAGATAAAGATAGTGACTGTCGACAACTTCGATGTAATAGATGGTGATCCTAAATTTGATCGGCAATTTGCTGATTTTTCCGCAATAGATATGGCTAATGAATGGATCAAGCATACTTACGAGAATGGATTTACCCTTCCCAGTATGCCAAAATAGAATCACTGAAAAATAAAGTTTATGAAACATTTATATTATATAGCATTGCTTAGCCTGATATATTTACTGCCGGCCTGTTCCGGTAAACAAAAAGGAACAGATTCTGAAAAGAGTTCAACAGAAAACGCACAATCGAAATCAAAAGAGTCTGGCTGGAGATTATCGATGCAATCATATTCTTTCCATAAATTCACATTTACTGAAGCCCTGGACAAAACAAAAGGACTGGGATTGAAATATATAGAAGTATTTCCCGGACATAAATTGGGTGGTAAATGGGGAGATAAGGCTTTTAGTACCGAGTTGACAGTTGAAGAACGTTCCGAGCTGAAGCAATATGCGAATGAAAAAGGAATAAAGATCATATCTACAGGAGTATATACAACGGATAATCCTGACGATTGGGAAAAAATGTTCATCCTGGCTAAAGACATGGAAATGGAATTTATTTCCTGTGAACCAGCTCTTAAAGATTGGGATCTAATAGAAAGCCTCGCTAATAAATACAATATTAAGGTATCTGTTCATAATCATCCGCAACCATCCGATTACTGGAATCCGGATCTGTTGCTGGCACAAATAGCCAACCGAAGCGACAAAACCGGAGCGTGCGCCGATGTAGGGCATTGGTGTCGCGAAGGTCTTGATCAGATTGAATGCCTGCATAAGTTGAAAGGCCGTATAATTTCCCTGCACTTCAAAGATATAGCAGAAAAACAGGAGGGAGAAACCGAACAACATGATGTTATATGGGGAACAGGGATACTAAATGTAGAGAAAATGCTCCAAACTCTGAAAGATCAGAACTTCAAAGGGGTATTTACTATAGAATATGAATATAATTGGGAAAATTCGGTTCCTGACATTAAGAAGTGTATAGATTATTATACCCGGATCACGAATAATATATTTTGATATATTCCAACAGAATAAACAACTTAATATCCGCTATAATCAATTGATATAGCGGATATTTTATTATAAGCTCTATATAAGATAAACACTATACAAATCAGTTGATGAACTTGCATTTTTTTACGGAAGCTTTATCTATAAATCAGAAGAGGTAATAGACAATGGTAAGTAGGACGAGGAAGTAGTCTTTGAAAAAATGATAAAAATTTGTCAGATGTGTCAGTTTTTTTAATGCAGAATACTGCAAAAGTGTAACTTTTGTAACTTTTTTATTAATCGATAACTATTGCAGAGAGCTAAAAAACATGTCAGATATGTCAGGTTTTAACATTCTCAATTATCTATTGGTATTAATAGATACATGACAGTAAATATTTTAGATTACTTAATATACTCTCTATTAAAGCAACATTAGAATTTATTAATTTGATTATTTTTCTCACAAAAACAGGATTCTTTTCAAAGCTTTTGCTATATCTTAGAAAAAAAATCTAATCATGTTTAACAATATGTAAGTCAAATGGAAAAGATAACCTCTGCAGAAGTCCTTAATTGGGCAAAAGATTTTCTTAATAAGGCTGAAAATGAATTGACTCCTGAGGAAGTAAAGGAGCAGAAGAAGTTTGCATCGCTGATACAAACCCCATCCAACAAAGTACTGTTATCTAAAATGCTCGACGAATCGTCGCAGGTAAGGGACAGTAAGAAAATGGCCCGAAGAATGAAGTTGCTGATCGACCAGTATGGTGTACCTGATTTCTTCAATTCATTCGACCAGTTCCAACTGAAGCTATTCACTTGCTTTGGTTATCTTTTCGATGGTATTGCGATGCCTTTATTCAAAAAAAGACTACGTCAGGAAACGAACAAAATAATAATCGGAGAAGAACGGCCGTATCTTACAGGACATCTTGCCGGAAGATGGAACAGCAATATCGGCCAGAATGTAAATCTTTTGGGTGAGGTTGTTTTAGGCGACGGCGAAGCTAATAATCGCTATCAGCACTATCTGGAAGCACTGAAAGAACCGGACATCAATTATATCTCTATAAAACTATCGGGAATATATGCGCAGATACATCCGTTAAGCTATGAACAAAACAAGAAAGAACTTTGCAAACTGGTAGCATCTGTTTATCAGCAAGCTATTGATTATCCATATACTGATCAGAACGGGGTGACCAAACCGAAATTTGTGAATCTGGATATGGAAGAATATAAAGATATGCACCTTACACTCGAGGTATTCGAAGAAGTAATGAGCATGCCTCAATTTAAGAATTATACAGCTGGTATCGTTGTACAGGCTTACCTGCCGGATGCAGGAATGCTTCAGGAACGAATATTGGCCCTTGCTAAAAAGCGGGTTGCCGAAGGAGGTGCTCCATTAAAGATGCGACTGGTGAAAGGAGCCAATCTACAGATGGAGAGCATCATTTCATCACTTCGCGGATGGGTCAATCCGGTTCTTTCGACCAAAGTAGAAGTGGATGCCAATTATCTCCATATTCTTGATGTGGCTTTACAACCCGAAAATGCAAAAGCATTACATATAGGAGTGGCTTCTCACAATTTCTTTAGCATCGGTTACGCATATCTGTTAGGAGAAAAGAATGGTGTATCTGAATACGTGACATTCGAGATGCTTGAAGGTATGGCAAACCACTTGCCTCGCGTTATGCGCCATCTGGATAAACAGATTATACTTTACACTCCGGTGGTGAAGAAAGAGCATTTCCTCAATGCGATCTCTTATCTGGTACGCCGTCTGGACGAAAATACAGGTAAGGACAACTTCCTTAGTTACTCATTCAATCTCAAACTCGATAGCCCTGAATGGCAATTCCTGACAAATCAATTCATAGAAGCATATAAGCTTAAAGACAGCATCGATTCAAAAGCAATCAGAACTCAGAACAGAAATGAAAAGCCTGTTCCGGTGAAGGATATAAATATTTTCCAAAATGAACCTGACACAGATCTCGACTTACCTCAGAATCGTCAGTGGGCACTGGATCATTTGAAGAAATGGGGAACAGAGGTAAACGAGAAGAACTTCATCGTACCTGTTCAGATTGGCGATAAGGAAGTAATAACCGAACATAAGAAAAAATATTACGACCGCAGCCGCAACGATGAAGTCTGTTTCTGCGAAGCTAATCTGTCCACATTGGATCAGATAAAAGAGATTGTTTCCATCGCCGAAGAAGATAAATCGGGCTGGAGAAAAACCGATGTAAATAAACGTAACGAAATATTGCATCAGGTAGCTGATAACCTGAGTGCCAAACGTGGCGACCTGATTGGCTGTATGTCATCAATCACAGGGAAAACCTTTATGGAGGGCGATGTGGAAGTATCGGAAGCAATAGACTTCTGCCGTTTCTATCCGATTACAATGAAGCATTTTGCAGAACTTGATACAGTATCTTATGCTCCCAAGGGAACTATTCTGGTTATCCCGCCATGGAACTTTCCTTTAGCTATTCCTGTGGGCGGTGTGGCTTCGGCTTTGGCAGGAGGTAACACGGTGATACTGAAACCCGCTACTGTGGCCCTTCCTATCGCATGGGAATTCGCTAAATGTTTCTGGGATGCAGGAGTACCTAAAGATACATTGCAGGTAGTGTGTAGCGCAGACCGTTCTTCACTGAACTACCTGACCGCTCATCCGTCTGTGAAACACATTATTCTGACAGGTGGTACCGATACCGCATTCCGTCTGTTGGAAAACAGCCCACGCACTCCGCTCTCCGCCGAAACAGGAGGTAAGAATGCTATTATCCTTACGGGCAATGGTGATCAGGATCATGCAATATTAAATATTGTGTCATCGGCCTTTAGTAACGCAGGACAAAAATGTTCGGCCTGTTCACTGTTATTAGTTGATAAAAAGACATATAACGATCCTTCATTCCAGTCGAAACTCAAAGATGCCGTGACTAGTATGCGTACAGGCAGTGTATGGGACACGATGAACATGGTGGGGCCAATGATAACCAACGATAACGATAAGTTATTGCATGCTATTGAGAACCTCGAGCCGGGTGAATCATGGCTGGTAGCACCTGAATTCCTCGATGAGAAGAAATACATACTGAAACCTACAGTAAAATGGGGTGTAAAACCAACCAGCTTTACGTTCAAGAATGAATTATTTGCACCTCTGCTTTCTGTAGTTTGTGTCGATGATCTGAAGCAGGCCGTAGAATACGCTAACTCCTCAGAATACGGGCTAACTTCGGGACTTCAAAGTCTGGATGAAGAAGAGCAAGCTTACTGGAAGAACCATATTGAAGCAGGTAACCTGTATATTAACAGAGGTATAACCGGAGCAATTGTGAACCGTCAGCCGTTTGGTGGAATGAAACGTTCCGCTTTCGGTGGAGGGATAAAAGCCGGAGGACCTAATTATGTTTCCTGTTTTGTCGAGTTTACCGAACAAGCTGTTCCTATGACATCAACCAAGCATCCTTTGGTTCACCTTGTACCCGAAGACCATTGTAAACTACGCATGAACTATGCTTACGAAAGTTATACAAAGGCCTGGAAAGAGGAATTCTCATTAGAGAAAGATGTGAATCACATTTATGGGGAAGAGAATACCTTCCGTTACCTTCCTTTGAAGCATGTAGGATTGCGGGTACAAGAGAATGACGAACTTTGCGATATACTGCTCGTACTGACAGCATCACATATGGCTAAAACTCCGATCACAGTGAGCGTCCCCGAAGGGGATCCCCGGTTGAAAGCAATCGAAACGGTAGTTGCTGAGATGACAAAAGTACATATCAATGTGCAGAGTGAAGCGAAGTTCATTGAGGAGATGGATCGTTACGAGCGTATACGCAGCTGTTCGCCAACCTTGTCTGATGCAGTTTATAACAAAGCAGCAAAACTGGGCTTGCATATTGCCTCCGACAAACCATTGGCAGAGGGCCGGATAGAACTGTTGAATTATCTGAAAGAGCAAAGCATCGCCTTCGAATACCACCGTTACGGTAGTATCTTCGGAGAAGATAAATAGAGTAATAGTTGAATGTAAAAGCCCTGTATTGTTCTAAGGTCAATACAGGGCTTAATCATTACGGAAAGGTTCACTAAACTATTTATTGTATGTCAATTGGTTTCCCCTGATAGAAGTCTAATATTTTGGAACGGAATATGAAGTCATACTTTGCCTGTATCTGATCCGATTGGCTGGTCAGCAGTTTCGTCTGCGCTTCATTATATTCAAAAACGGTAGATTTACCTATATCGTATCGTTCCCTTGCATATTTGAATGATTCTTCGGCCGCATCCAATGCTTTTTCTGTAGAATTGTATTTAGCCTGAGCTGATGTAGCACTCTGATATGCCTGTTGGATTTCTTTATACAGAGCCAGTTTGATATTATCCATCGCCAACGTCTGATTTTCGATATTCAGACGGGCAGTTCTCACCTGGTTCCGTACTCTGAAACGGTTGAAAATAGGGATGCTGAGTGAAAAACCTATATATTTGGTTTGATTACTACCTAATTGACTCGATATACTCGGGTTATCATATCCGCTTTTATATACATGATCGAAACCTGTACTATAACGCATATTCATGTCCAATGAAGGATAGTAATCAGCTTGTGCTATTTTTAATCCTTTTTTGCTGCTCTCTATTTTATATTCGGCTTCTTTTATTTGAGGTTTTGTACCCAGAGCCACCTGATAAACCTGATCTACAGGGATAATACTTGTTATGCTATTATCCAATGCATTGGCTATATCGGGTTCTACAACATCAAAAGATCCCTGTTGTTGCAAGTTGAGGGATTGTGACAGATTGAGCAATGACAAGTCCAGATCGTTTTTAGACATCGTTACATTCAGTTCGTCACGGGCAGCCTGTGCTTTCATGTCGAATAATTGTGAAGCAGGGACTTTTCCCGATTCCACCAGAATCTGTGTTTTCTCTACCTGTTGGTTACTTAATGTGAGCTGATCCTGATAGGCCTTCAATATCTCTTTCTTGAACAATACATCGAGGAAAAGTGAAACAACCTGTAGTTCCAGATTCTCCTGCGCTTTCTTCAAACCCTCTGTAGCAGCAAGTAGGTCGAACTCATCCTGTTTTATCTGATTAGGTATACGGAATCCCGTAAAAAGAGGAATAGAAGAAGATAGTCCTATAGAAGTAGAACCCACATTACCTGAACCTACAGTATTGGTACTTGTCCTGATAGACCTTCCGAAATTAAAATCCTGACCAGCACTTGCATTCAGGTTTGGCAACCTGCTGTTCTTACTTGTGCTTAAATCAACTTCGGCGCTTTTCACATTCAATGCCTGCTGGCGCAATTCTATATTGTTTTCAATGGCATGATCTACACATTCTCTCAATGTCCACTTCTGTTGAGCAAACGAGGATAGACATATAAGAAACAAACCACTCGTAAATATATATTTTTTCATAACAATCAATTATCAGTTTTGTCCCGGCGTTTTCGGCTTATCGGACATTTCATTACCTCTGATCTTATCCCCCACTTTCAGTCCTTCTTTTACTTCAACCTTTATACCATCGGATAGTCCTATCTTTATATTCTTTTTATCAAATGTCTGTTTCTGATCGATAGTGTCCTTCAGGATATAGACAAAAGAAGAATCATTGTTGAAAGTGATTGTGCTCTCTGGTATGGTTATTACTTTTTCAACTCTGGCCAGTACTATCTCAGCATTAGCGCTATATCCGGCTCTAACCAGCACCGTGTCCGGAATCTGGGCTGCAGCTTTTATTTCAAATAAGATTGCCCCGTTTTCTTCCACTCCCTTAGGTGCAATATATTCAAGCTTGGCATCGAATTTTTGATTCTCAATAGCTCCTATCGATAATTTGATAGGCATACCTGTATGCACACGGCCTACCTCTGTTTCGTCAATCTTACCTATAAAGATCATATCGTTCATATCAGCAACGGTAGCTATAGTAGTACCATCATTGAATGTGTTAGCCTGTATAACAGAGTTCCCGGCTTTGATAGGCACATCCAGTATCATACCTGTAATAGTCGAACGTATTTGCGTGTTGCTATATTGCGCCGTCTTTTTAGAGATACCTGTTTTTACGATATCCAGATTATCTTTTGAATTTTCCAGCTCTTCCTGAGCTTTTTTGTAATCAGCCTCCGATTTATCCATCTCCTCTTTAGCGATCACTCCTTTGGTAAACAGGTCTTTCTGTCGATTGTATTCAGCTTTTATCTGGTTGAGATTGATTTGCGCTACACTCACCCTCGATTCGGCTGAATTGAGTTGCGATACGTCAGGAACAACCTTTACGGTAGCAATCACATCTCCAACCTTCACATAATCACCAGCCTCTTTCAATACCTCGGATACAATACCCGATATCTGTGGCTTGATAAGAATTTCGTCACGGGGTGAAACTTTACCTGTGGCAACAGTTGTGTTTTCGACATCTCCGGTTTCTGCAGACGTAATTTCGTATACGACTTCTTTAGGCTGTCCTTTTTTCCAAAGGAATACGAATGTACCAAGAACTATTAATCCAAGGAATACAAACAATATAATTCTAAGAACCTTTTTCATATAATATTTAGTTTACAATTTTTATTCTAATTTTTCTATTCTTCCCTGATAGCATCGATTGCTTTTATCTTGAGAGCCCTCATTGCCGGCATAAATCCGGCCATAATTCCTGAAATAATAAGTATTCCCATAGCGACAATGGCAGTCCAGAAAGACACAAACGGTGGTATAAATATACTTCCTCCTTCTGTATCTCCACCCATAGTGTTGCTCATTGCCTGATATACAATTTCAAGGATTGATACTCCGAAAAGGAATCCGCCAAATCCGGCTATAGCCGTCAACACAAAACTTTCGCTCAATATTTGTATCATAATCGTCATAGGTTTTGCACCGATGGCTCGCCGTACACCTATTTCACGTGTACGTTCTTTCACCGTTACCAACATGATATTACTAATACCTATGATCCCCGAGAATAAAGCACCGAGACCGACGATCCAAATAAGGATATCAATTCCCATGAACAGATTCTGAAACATCATAAATTGTTTTTCGATATTTACACTACCCATTGCTTTTTCGTCGGTGGGTGATATGTCATGTGAAGCTTTTATAATGGCCTTTACTTCTTCTTCAACCATTGACGCCGGATAGCCAGGTTTAGCCGTACAAGCCATAAACCATATATTCTGTCCTTGATTAAAAGCAACCTGAGTGGTTGAAAATGGCAGATAAATGGATTGTTCTACATCTCCACCGATGGAAGCTCGTGATTTTGGGCGTATGACACCTATTACCTGAAAATAGATACCATTAACCCTTATATATTGCCCTTGAGGATCTTCTCCTTTTTGAAATAAAGTTTCATAAACTTCTTTTCCTATGACACACACTTTACGCTTGCCTGCCTCATCAAGTTCATTGAACAATCGTCCGGATAGTACATGTTGTCCTTCTATCATAAAATGCTCAGGAAGAATACCTCTAACATCGTATGTTCCCGATTTCGTTCCTCTTACTGCATTTTTTTCTCCACCGCCGATAAAGAGCATTGGAGATATATATTCTACCGATTCGGCTTTTCTTCTTATTAGCTCGATATCCCTCACATTCATAGACCACCAACGTCCCTTTCGGTAACCTTTATAAGCTTCACTGGTACGTCCTGTCCAGAAAAAGCAAGAGTTGGAAGCGAATCCTTCGAAATTCTTATAAATTCCTCCTTGCAAGGAATTTCCCGCACCGATCAGTATGATCAGCATAAATATTCCCCAAAAGACACCAAAGCCCGTTAAGAAGCTTCGAAGCTTATTTCGGGTGATTGTTGCCCATATTTCCTGCCAGTTATCTAAATCAAACATTCTATATATCAGTTATGAGTCATGAATCATAAGTTAAAAATGAAAGAACCTATAATTCATAATTTATAATTTATAACTCTTTACTCTGCTCTCATTGCTTCTATTGGTCTTACCCGGGTAGCTTTCAATGCCGGTATCAATCCGGCGATGACTCCGGCGATGACCAGTACGAATGTTGCTAAAGCTACAGTACTGAGGTCTACTGTCGGATCCTTAAATATGGTGGGACTATCCATTGAAGCTCTGGATGGTCCTCCTGACATAGCAGTACTGATACCTTCGGTCAAAAATATTCCAACGATCATACCTATGTATCCGGCTATTGTAGTTATCAGTATCGATTCGAATATAACCAGTCTGAGTACAGATGCCGGAGTTGCCCCGATTGCTTTGCGTACACCTATTTCCCGCGTACGTTCTTTTACTGTGATCAGCATAATATTTCCAACACCAACAATACCCGCCATTAGCGAAGCCAGCCCTATTATCCAGATAAAGATATTTATACCATTGAATATTTGATTCGTTTCAGCTACATCCTCCGCTGTATTGCGTACGTAAAGAGCCGATCTGTCATTAGGATCGAACATATGCAGCTGCGCCACTCTTTTCCGTACCCGTTCTATAAAGGCTTTATTGTCTTCCAGTTTTGTTAGCCCTTTTACAGTAAAATCTATCTGACGGAATCCCCAGCCTTTGTTATACAACATTTGAGCTGTAGTGAACGGTATATATGCCGGAGGATTATTATTAAACATATCAGTGTCATCGAATACTCCTATTACCTGATAAGCAATGCCATTAGCTATAACATATTTTCCAAGAGGATCTTCTGTTTTGAAAAGAACGCGCTTCATTTCGGGGCTGATAACAACTACTTTACGCTTGTTATCCACATCCATTTTATTAAGGAAACGTCCGTCTCCGCTTCTTACCTTTATATTGTTTATATGAGCTGCATCCTGCGAAACCCCGTCTAAGCGCCATGCTCCGTATTCATTTCCGTACGACATGGTTACGTTTTGTGATACCCGGGCAGAAACATATTCAACTTCCGGTATTTTATTCCTGATCAGGTCATAATCGCGGTCATCAAATTTAATATTCCTGTCCGAAGGCAGCCCTTTATAAGGCATTGATGTCCATCCCGGCCATAAGGTTACGGAATTCTGTGCCCTGTTGGAAAAATTTGATGTTACACCATTTTTCAGACCATTTCCGGATGCCAATAGGATTATAAGCATGAATATACCCCATGCAACGGCAAACCCTGTAAGAGCAGTCCGCATTTTGTTCTTACTGATGGTGGATAATATTTCTCGCAAGGAGTCGAAATCGAACATAGTATATTAGCGATTACATATTTATAACAGGATTCTCATTTATCTCTATCGAACCGATTATACCGTCCTTTATATGGATTACACGATCAGTAGCATCGGCTACAGCCTGTTCGTGTGTAACTACCAGCATGGTGATATTGTCATCGGCGTTTATCTGTCGCAGCAATTCCATTACTTCTTTAGACGTCTTACTGTCCAATGCCCCAGTCGGTTCATCGGCCAGAATTATTTGAGGCTGGGATATCAGGGCACGTGCAATGGCAACACGTTGTTTTTGTCCTCCTGATAATTCGTTCGGCATGTGGTTTGCATGAGAGGCAAGCCCCATCTTATCAAGGTACTCCATTGCTATAACATTTCTCTTCTTCCGGCTTACTCCCTGATAGTAAAGAGGCAGAGCAACATTTTCCAACGCATTCTTAAACGAGATAAGATTAAAAGACTGGAAAATGAAACCTATTTTCTGATTCCTGAGTTCTGCAGCCTTTGTTTCATTCTGGTTCTTGATAAGTACATTATCGAGATAATACTCGCCGGTATCATAATTGTCTAATATACCTAAGATATTAAGTAGTGTAGATTTTCCGGAACCGGATGCGCCCATTATGGAAACAAGCTCCCCTTTATCTACACTCAAATTAATTCCTTTTAATACATGCAGGGGTTCAGGCCCGTTGTAGTATGATTTATTTAGGTTTCTGATGTTTATCACGCTTGTTTAATGTTTAAATGTGACTGATATATTGTGGCCCACAAATTTATGCTTTATTCTAATATCTGGAGCTTAATTATTCGCATCTTTTACTTATATGTCGCAAAAAAAACAAAAAGGTTACAATGCTTTGATATTTTAACATTTTATAATACATTTTGTTATTGCAGCTACCTATGACCGGATAAGGATAAATAAAAAAAGGAAGAGCTTTTTTAGAACTCTTCCTTTTCTGTGCCTAGAGTGGAAAGACTTATTATAATAAGGTCTGTTTTAAACAAAATATTATGGTCTATCCTCTTTATCAACCCCAAAGGATGATGGTATACTTCCCATTACGAACTCCAATTTACCACCAGACACAATGTCTTTATGACTGATATACGACTTTGTGTACTGTTTCCCGTTTAGTTTAGCTTCTTGTATGTAAATGTTTTCACTGCTATTTTGGTGAGCAATGATTTCGAAAACCTTACCATCGCCCACTTGTACGGTAGCCTTATCAAACAATGGGCTACCAAGCACATATATACCTCCGGCAGGAGCTACCTGATAAAGGCCTAAAGCGGAAAGGATATACCACGATGACATTTGTCCCACATCCTCATTACCACTCAAACCGTCTATATTGTCAAAGTACAATGTTGCTAAAATCTTCCGTACCAACTCCGCCGTTTTCCATTGCTGACCTACATATGCATATAGGTATGCAATGTGGTGACTCGGCTCATTTCCATGTGCATATTGTCCTATGAGACCAGAGATATCGGGCGAAGCCTCCTCACCAAAATCACCTTCTACAATAAAGAGAGAATCCAATTTAGTAATGAATCGCTCTTCACCTCCAAAGAGTTCGATCAGTCCATGCACATCATGTGGAACAAGCCACGTATATTGCCATGCATTACCTTCGGTATAGTCATCAGCCATATGTGCCGAATGGAAGGGATCGAAAGGTTCGCGGAAAGCTCTTTCCGAAGAAATGCCCCGCATGAACTGTTGTTGCTTGTCGAAATAATATCGATACGATTTGCTACGATTAAGGAAATAGTTATAATCCTCCTTTTCATCCAGTTGGTTTGCAACCTGTGCCACACACCAATCCGCCAACGCATATTCAAGTCCTTTGGCTACTGTCTCGTTCGCATCATCTTTATCATAAGGAATGTAACCGTATTCTTTCAGCCACATCATACCCCTTTCATCCAACATGGCGGAGGTCTTCATGGCTTTTAAGGCCGCCTGCTTGTCTACATCAAATCCTTTAAGCACCATGTCAGCCAATACAGGAATACCGGGATTGCCTACCATACAGTCAGTTTCATTCCCTACCAAATGCCAGACGGGAAGTTTGCCTTGTCTATTATATATCGCCAGCATTGTGCGAGCATAATCGGAGATACGTTCGGGGTGGATAATAGTTGCCAGCGGATGTGCCGCCCTGTATGTATCCCATAGCGACAAAGTGGTATACTCCGTGAAGTCTGCATCGACATCGCTGAACACCGAAGGTGCAGTCATTGAGTGAAAAAGTGCAGTATAAAAAATACTTTTGTCTGTTTCGGACTGGCCTTCCACTGTTATTTTGTTTAGTTGTTTACTCCATGTGAGAGTTGCCGCATCTGCGACATCCTCAAATGTCCAACCGCTTAGCTGTTCCGCTTTCAAATTACGTTTAGCTGCATCTATGCTGGTTGGAGAAAGTCCAACTTTAGCACAAACAGTATTGTCGTCAGCCACATCAAATATAAGTTGGGCAAACGCCTCTTTTGTAACCACAGAAGGAGTGTCTGTATACTGTTTATCATCATTTGATACACAGAAAGTTTTTATTGGTCTGGAGAATATAGCTGTGAAGTAGATCCTCTGGTCTTTTGCCCAACCTGTGGAGTACCTGTAACCCGATACCACGGTGTCGTTTTCCTGAACGATAAAGCCTTCTACCGGCTCGTCCCAGCGAATACCTCGTTTCAAGTCGATAATAATTTGTGCCTGCCCTGTTTGAGGAAAGTGGTAACGATGAAATCCGGTGCGGGCAGTAGCGGTTAATTCTACTGTAATGTCAGCATCTTCAAGCCATACCGAGTAATAGCCCGGACGAACTGTTTCGTGCTTATGGTCAAACAAATGCTCACGGCGGTTGTTGGTAGTTGGAAAGAAAGTTATATCACCCAAGTCGCCGATACCAGTACCGCTCAGGTGCATGTGGCTAAATCCGACAAGAATAGAATCGCTGTAATGATAACCCGAACACCAGTCCCAGCCTCTGTCATGCTGGGTAGGGCCCAATTGTACCAGTCCAAAAGGGACATTAGCACCTAAGAACACATGCCCATGCCCACCTGTTCCGATATATGGATTTATATATGAAGTGAGTTCCTGTGCCGATTTTTCTTGTTTGAGGCTACAAGCATAAGTGAAAATGAGCAGGACACTACATATCGCAAAATACTTCCAGTATATTATTAATTTCATAATTCATTAGTATAAAAGGGATTTATTTCATTCTGTTATAACTATTTTCTCTGTCACCCTGATATCCTTGGAATGAGTTCCTACCATAAAGGTGAATTCCCCGGATTCCACCACCGCCTGCATATCTTTATTGATTATTGACAGGTCGTCTTTGGTGATGAAAAAGGATATACGCTTTTCCTCCCCTTTCTTCAGGTAAAGCCTTTTAAAATGCTTCAACTGTTTTAAAGGTTGTA
>NZ_JACIEP010000020.1 GCF_014196915.1 Dysgonomonas hofstadii | reverse complement strand
TATTTAACTATTCCAAGAAATTATGGCTTAGAAAAACCTAATATTAAACCTTGAAAATTTTGCCCTACTGTCAGATCTAGTCTAAACTTTTACACCTTATTTAAGTATGATAATATTGAAATAGTTTAATAATATTTTAACAATCATCTTTTTATTTAAATCATTTGTCCTCAATAATACATATTTCAATATTATCAATATGAGTTATAATATCTTCTAAATCTTTTAAATCTTCATGTTGATAATATAGCATATCTTCATGAGTAAAACTTTCGTAATCATTGAATGTACGCTCACCTAAAACAAATAAATATTGAGGATTTCCCTCTATATCATGTTTCTGTATTATTAATCTTTCGACCTTTTCTTTATAATACTTTCGTACTAAAATAGAATATGCAGTGATACTATCTTTATTTTCATAAGGTATAAGCAGGTCATTATAACCAATCGGGAACTTTGTTTTACATGTAACAATGCCTTTTCCATATTTTATCTTGGTTTTTCTGTTATGCTTCTTTTTATCAGGAAAAAGAGAATGAATAATTTTTGTATCCTTATAAGTAAGTAAATGATACTTCTCTCTTTGCTCATCAGTATATGAATATTCTCCTGTATATTTATCAAAAATATCAGGATGATTATTTTTAGTTATATTTTTATTATCAGAATTAAAAATAGCATCAGCAACTTTGATAAAATCAATAATAGGCATCATATTAGGATGAAATTTACTTGGTTTATCCAATTTAAAGGTTTGCAACTCATTATTTTCTATCCAATAATTTTTAAATGAAAAGAAGCCGTGTCTATTATTTAGATGGGTAAAGCCTGTATCCTCATTCCCTTGTGTAACAATTAAATGATTTATTTTTGATATAGTAATTATATTTGTTTCATCAGAATCTCCTGACATTACATATGTGTCTAAATATATATCTAAGTTTTTTTCAGCTTCTTCTATTATTTTTTGTCGCTCTATAATAGTAAATAGTTTTTCCATTTTCCTTATTTTATATGGTATTATAGCAAATATAATTTAAAGTTGTTAGACAATTTTTGTTTTCCATATAAATATTTCCATTAACTATTTACTTATTCATTTCAAACCTTTATTATTTACTTAAAACGCATTCTCTACTATCAAGATAGGGAAAATGTAGCCTGTAGACTACACATGATAAATCCAATTATGGGAATCTACATGAAAATAATGAGTAAATAACTTTAAAATGAATAGTTATGAAAACAAACACTTAAAATTTGATACTGTAAAAATTAGAACCAATAAAGAATATTTGAAAGAAACTTGTATTGAGTTTAATAAGAATTATAATAAACATGGAGATTTGTTAGGTATAAATTATAGTTCCAAATATGATAAATCAGTTCCTTATAATTTATATATCGGAATAAGCTATCCAAGTAAATCATTAACCTTAGAATTTTCATCTAAAATCTTATTAGATGATTATCCTAAATTGATAACACAAACAACATTTAGGCAATGTTTAGAAAATATAAATAAGTTAGGTATATGTACTATTGATGTAGATAGTATCCTAAATGATTGTTATTTCTCTAAAGTCCATATAACGAATGATATTGAATTTAACTTGACTGATAATGTCCTTAGTAGTCTTAATACATGTGTTGGAAATCCTCGCCGTTTTAATTGGATACATTATAAGAATGAAGGTATCCGGTTTACTAAAGATGTGAAGTCTGAAAGTTGTAAGGAAAGTATTGTTATATACGACAAAGAAAAGGAAATAGAGAAAAGTGAAAATAAGAAATTTCTGTCAGAAGTTGAAAATCCCAATACAATTAAGAATTACTTTGAAGGCAAAACACGTTTTGAAATGGAACTGAACACACCAAAGAGAATATGCGAATTTTTAAATACAGAAAACACTCATATTAGTAATATATTTAAGTCTAATGTTAATCCGTTGCTTACTCAGTTTAATAAGGTATTTAGATATGGTGAAGTAGAGTGCAAAGATTATATTAACAATTATGAAACTTATGCAATGGTAGCTATAATAAAGAAGCACAATGGTGACTTAAAGAAAATACACCAAGAAATGAAAGACCTCTACATTTATAGCCCTAATTCCCGGAATGGTTTAGCTGACCGAATGAAGAAAATTACAGCACTTCATTTCCAAATGTGCAACCAAAGCTATAATTCTAATCAAATACTGTCTGAAATCAGGCAAAAACTGAGCGAATAATGCCTTTCTTAAGATAGTAAATGACCCGTTCAACTCGTCAATTTCTTGTCGGAATCCCTGTGTTTATGTAGAATTTGCTTAATTACTTTTGTCCGGTATATAAAATATTGAATTTTGTAGCAAAATAAAAATGTATCAATATAATCTATAAATAGACTTATTGATACATTTCTTATTGTGTCAGTTTAATGTAAAAGGTTAAAAAGTCACTCTACTCTTTTATATGTGTTAGTAATGTAGCCCGAAGAAATAGGATTTTTCACTTTGGCAGTGAAATGAGTTTTGTTTAGTTCAAGAATTTCAGCAGAGAAACTCAGTCCCCAAATTGTAGATTTATAATTAAAGTTGTTACCATCAATTACCCATGTACCCACATCATCGGTTTCGTCACCATCTCCGTTGGAGTAAGTGCCATCAGATTTGATATTAAATATCCAATTCTTTTCGTCCTTATCAATACCTTGAGACGAAGATTCTATTTTCCATTTACCAATAATCAAAGATTTAGAATCTTCTTCTTTTTCGTCATCGTCATCACTGCTACAGGAAGGAAGACAAAGACTGAAACAACACATCACTACCATTACTGATAGAAATTTGAAATAATCCTTTTTCATAATTATGATTTTTAAGTTTATAATCGTGGCAAAAGTATATAAACTTTCAAATACTGACAAATATGTCAGTGAAAAAGTTTTAGTAATCAGCGTAATTTGCATTATATGAATAAACAACGCTGTAATACTGAGTTATTGGCTAAGATTGCTCAACGAATAAAGCAATTGAGAATGGATAAGGGAGTTTCGCAAGAAACTTTTTATATTGATACTGATATTCATATAGCGAGAATAGAAGCAGGTAAATCAAACATTACAGTATCAACTTTAAATGATATTTGTAGCTATTTTGGTATCTCTTTAAGTGACTTTTTTTCTGTCATCGAATAATATTATATTAATCTGTTTTAGAATGGCTTTTTTGAATAAGATGCCCTTTTCGAATTACAACTCTATCATTCTCATATTTTGTCAATAGCCCTCGGTTATATAAAGTCTGTGCAGCAACTCCTATTTGCCAATCCTGAAATATTTCATATATAGCTTGTATTGAACCAAAATAATAATGTTGGTCAGTTTCCTTGCAATATAGATGGATTACTTGTCTGTCTTGAGTATATTTTAAAGCCATATGATAATAATTTTTTACAAAGATACAATGTTTTAGTAAATATAGACTAAATAACTACTGATTTTGTTTGGTAAATATATGTATTATAATTACCTTTGGGGTATAATAAATGATATAATATGAAATTACGGGTTGTGTTGTATGCGAGGGTGAGCTCAAGTAATGGAACTCAAGATTATCAGCGTCAGATAAACGATTTAACGGCGTTTGCAAACCAAAATAACTATGATATTGTAAAAGTGTTCGCCGAAATGGTTAGCGGTGCTAAAAAGAACTCAGAACGTCCTGTATTAATAGAATTGATTGACTTTGTTAATGCCAATAATATAGATAAAGTTTTGGTCACAGAACTTAGTCGCTTAGGTCGTGATACACTTCAAACATTGCAGGCAATAGAATTACTTAATCAAAATAAAATATCCCTGTATATACAGAACTATAACATTGAAACACTAACATCAGACAAGGAAATAAACCCAATGTCACAATTCCTCATTACCATACTTGCAGAAGTAAGCCGGATGGAGCGCAAAACTATCCGGGAGCGTGTTGAGTCCGGCTATAAAAATCATTTAGCTAACGGCGGTACTGTTGGTCGTAAGGTCGGTTATAAAAAAGATAATGAAGTAATAAAAACTCAATATATAGAAGATATTAAGTTATTACGCAAAGGTTATTCTTTAAGAAACATTCAAAAGATTACCGGAACTTCCGTGAATACTTTAAGAAAAGTAAAAACCATAATTTAATCCCGGGGTAGGTATCCCCTACCTACCCCCGGTTTCACGTATCCTGCGTTTAATAGTTAAAATATTATCTTCATATATATATGCGTACCATTCGTTAGATAAATATATTGCCTCTATCTTTTTCTATTTTAAAAAAAAAATTCTAAAAAAATTAAGCGATAAGAAAATCATTATCAATACCTTATAGTCTAATTGTGAAAATATATATAAAAAAGCTAATTAGAAATTTCTGTTTTGATTTTTATATCAGTAGATTTGTTAAAATCAAAATAGATACTTATTCGGTTATCCGTATAGGGTTACATTTTGCATTCAGTAGAAGTATTGGATGTAGATAGTCTATTATGTCTACTGTGGTCTATAGCGGTAGCAGATATTAGATATAGACAATGAGAATAAAGAGAGTGAAAATGATTATTAATGTTAAGTTTAGAAGCATGCAAGAAAATTTTAAATGCAGGAAAAAGAAAATACACAGATGATGAAATAAAGCTAATAAGAGAGTATGTTTTCTTTTTAGCTGAATTACAAATAGAAAATAATATAATTGAAAATTAAGAAGTTATGATGAATAAATATAAAAATGCAGTGATATATTGTAGGGTAAGTAGTGATGAACAAGCAAAAGGTACAAGTCTTGATTTTCAAGAAGCGTCTTTAACAGAATATTGCAGAAGAAATAATATCAATATTCTGCATGAGCCTTTTAGAGAAGATTACAGTGCTAAAACATTTTCTAAAAGACCTGAAATAAAGAAAATGATGAATTTCTTAAAGTCACATAAGAATGGGGTAGATGTCGTATTGTTTTATACATGGGATAGATATTCACGAAATTTAGAATATGCTTTAACCAATATTCGCCAATTAAAGAAATTAGAAATAGAGGTAAATTCTATTGTAAACCCTTTAGATAATAATTCTTCTGACTTTCCGACTATGTTAGGAATTTATATAGGGAGTGCAGAGTCAGAAAACAATAAAATATCATTAAGAACCAAAAATGGTATTCATGAAAAGTCAGAAATGGGAAAATGTACAAATAAAGCTCCAAGAGGGTATAAGAACGTAAAAATAGACGACCACAGCAAATATGTAGAAATAGTTGAAGATGAAGCTATAAAAATACGTCAGATATTTGCAGAAGTAGCAAAAGGGGTGGAAACCCCAACCTATATAAGGAAGCAATTTGTACGAAAAGGATACAATATACCTGAAACATCTTTCTTTGAGATGTTAAGGAAACAGTTTTATATAGGAAAAGTGTTTGTTCCTGACTTTGTGGATGTAGCAAACGGACGTAAGGTTATTCCTGCCCATTATGTAGATGGGCTACATGAGCCTATCCTTAAAACTGAAAAAGAGATTGAAGACTTTTGGAAAGTGCAAGAAGTACTTGATGGTAAAAAGAAGAGTACACCTAAGTTATCAAGAAAAGTACATCCTGATGCTTTTTTAAGAAAGTATTTGAAGTGCCCTGTATGTGGTTCAGCTATGACAGGCGCACCAAGTAAAGGAAATGGTGGTACTTATTATTACTATAATTGTAGTAAAGATGGAAAACATTTTAGATGTAGAGCCGAAAATGCAATTGAAGGATTTACTAAATATCTATCATCATTAAAACCCAATAAAGAAGTATTAAAACTATATACAGAAGCTTTAAAATTCTTGAATAAAACTAACAATGAAGAAAAGGCAATTGATATTCAAAAATTTGATATTGAAATTATGAGAATCGAAGAAAGAAGAAATAAATTAGAAGATGGTTATTTAGATGAAAAAATAAAACAGAATGATTACGATAGGATGAAGGAAAGATATACGAAAGAGATTGCAGTCATTCAAGAAAAAAAGACAATAGAAGAAAACCTAAACCGTTCTAATATCGAACCAAAATTGAAGTACTCTATTGACTTGATAGACAGGATGGATTACTATATAAAAGAAGGTAAAGTTGAAGTGAAATGTAAGCTATTAAGTTCAATGTTCCCCGAAAAAGTAGTTTTTGATGGGAAGTCATATCGAACCAATTCTTATAATAAGGTACTTGATTTAATTTATCAGCAGACCAATGAGTTACGAGGCGCAAAAACAAAAAGCGGAGAGAGTTTTTCAACTTTCTCCGCCTCAGTACCCAGAGCCGGGATCGAACCGGCATGGAAGTGAATCCACTGGTGTTTGAGACCAGCGCGTCTACCAATTCCGCCATCTGGGCTTGTGAGGTGCAAAAGTACACATATTTTTGATATATCAAAAATTGGGAGGAAACTTTTTTAACCAAGAGTTATATATTTTTCATAGCTATTGTTATTCTTTTGTTTTGTTTGTATTTTAGTATGATGTAACTTTGTGTAAATTTTATAACTATATGGATAATACAAACAATTACTGCGTTATAATGAGCGGTGGCATAGGTAGCCGCTTTTGGCCATTTAGTCGCGAAGCCAGACCAAAACAGTTCCTTGACTTCTTTGGAACCGGCAGATCACTTCTGCAAATGACAGTAGACCGGTTTAGCAAAATATTACCTGTTGAAAACATCTACATTGTTACCAATAAGGAGTATGCTCAAATGGTGATGGACGAGCTTCCCGAACTAAAGCCTAACCAGATATTATTAGAGCCTATGCGCAGGAATACCGCTCCTTGTATTGCATTCGCCACCTACCATATCAATTCGTTTAATCCCGATGCGAATATTGTAGTTGCGCCATCAGACCATCTAATACTTAAAGAAGACGAATTTGTTACAATCATACAAAACGCATTTGCTTTTGTTGAAAAGCATAATACGCTACTCACTTTAGGCATCCGTCCCAGCCGTCCGGAAACAGGTTATGGTTATATCCAAATGAGTGAAGAGAAACTTGATGGAGTTACCAAAGTAAAAGTTTTCACGGAAAAACCAAATCTTGAACTTGCTAAAGTATTTTATGAGAGTGGAGAATTTCTCTGGAATTCAGGCATATTTATATGGAATAACAGAACGATATTAGATGCGTTCCATCAATTTTTACCCGAAATAACTAATAGATTCGATCAAGGAAAGGAATTATTCGGTACTGATAAAGAAAAAGCCTTTATCGACGAAAATTTTCCATTTTGCCCCAATATTTCCATCGATTATGGTGTGATGGAGAAAGCAACGAATGTGTATGTTCAGGCAGCTGACTTTGGATGGTCCGATCTGGGTACATGGGGATCTCTTTATGAAATATCAGATAAAGATGAAGATGCAAATGCAGCCTTGATAGCGAATATATTATTCTTTGACAGTTCGGAAAATGTGGTAACACTACCGGCTGGAAAGCTGGGTGTCATTCAGGGACTGGACGGCTACATAGTTGCCGAGGCCGACAATGTCTTACTCATATGTAAAAAAGAAGAAGAACAACGCATCAAACAATTTGTAACTGATGCAAAACTTAAATACGGAGAAAAATATATTTAACAACAAAAGATCTTATGTCAAAACAACTCATTCCTGATCAGCCGTATATGGTAGCTGATATCAGTTTAGCTGACTTCGGAAGAAAAGAAATAGAAATAGCCGAATACGAAATGCCCGGACTAATGGCACTTCGTAAAAAATATGGTACGACCAAGCCTTTAAAAGGCGCACGTATAATGGGATCACTCCATATGACAGTGCAAACTGCCGTATTGATTGAGACATTAACAGAATTAGGCGCTGATGTCCGCTGGTGCAGTTGCAATATTTTTTCCACACAAGACCATGCCGCAGCTGCAATAGCCGCTACCGGGGTACCTGTCTTTGCATGGAAAGGTGAAACGCTGGAAGAATACTGGTGGTGTACCGAACAAGCGCTTAGTTTTCCCGAAGGAAAAGGACCTAATCTGATAGTGGATGATGGAGGAGACGCTACTTTACTTATCCACTGGGGATATAAAGCCGAAGAAAACGCCGGATTCCTCAACAAACAAGCATCCAGCAAGGAAGAGCAAGTCATACTGGACACAATTTCACGTATACTGAAAGAAGATGATAACCGCTGGCATCGCACAGTTGCAGAATGGAAAGGCGTATCGGAAGAAACAACAACGGGAGTACACCGCCTCTATCAGATGATGGAAAGAGGAGAACTTCTTGTTCCGGCCATCAACGTAAACGATTCTGTTACAAAATCGAAATTCGATAACCTGTACGGTTGCCGCGAATCACTTGCCGATGGTATCAAACGTGCTACCGATGTAATGATTGCGGGAAAAATAGTAGTGGTTGCAGGATATGGTGACGTAGGCAAAGGTTGCGCCCATTCCATGCGCTCTTACGGAGCCCGTGTACTCGTTACCGAAATAGATCCTATCTGCGCTTTACAGGCAGCTATGGAAGGATTTGAAGTAACTACGATGGAAGATGCCGTAAAAGAAGGAAATATCTTCGTTACCACAACAGGAAACCGCGATATCATTACCATCGAGCATATGGCACGGATGAAAGACCAGGCTATAGTATGTAATATCGGTCACTTTGACAATGAAATACAAGTAGACAAACTGGTAACCTTCCCTAGCATACAGCATACCAACATCAAACCTCAGGTAGATAAATACACATTCCCCGACGGACATTCTATTTTCTTATTAGCCGAAGGCCGTCTGGTAAATCTGGGTTGTGCGACAGGCCATCCGTCGTTTGTAATGAGCAATTCATTCACAAACCAGACTCTGGCACAAATCGAACTTTGGATACGTGATTATGAGGTAAATGTATACCGTTTACCAAAACATCTCGATGAAGAAGTGGCTCGCCTGCATCTTGAACAAATAGGAGTAAAACTTACAAGACTCAGCCAGGAACAAGCTGATTATTTAGGTGTGCCAGTGGAAGGGCCGTACAAGCCTGAACATTACAGGTATTAAACTATATCTATAGAATAGAAAAGCCCGATTAAATCGGGCTTTTCTATTCTATTCGGATTATTTCTCTTTCTTCACAGTATCTTTTAAATGTTCACCTAAGAATTTCTCCATAGCACGGTAGAAATCAAATCTGTTTTCTTCGTTATGGAACCCATGACCTTCATTGTCCTTCACCATATATTGTGTTTCCACTCCCTGTTTTTTCAAAGCTGCTACTACCTGATCCGATTCATCTTTATTCACGCGCGGATCATTAGCTCCCTGAGCAATAAACAACGGAACTTTTATTTTATCTACATGGAATACAGGTGATGCACTGGCCAGCAATGTACTATCCGCTTTCGGATCACCTACCATCTCATACATCATATCAAGCATTGGTTTCCAGTACGGAGGAATTGTATTTAAGAAAGTAAACAGGTTTGACACCCCCACATAATCCACACCACAGGTATAAAGATCAGGAGTGAATGTCAATCCCGCTAAAGTTGCATAGCCACCATAGCTACCTCCATAGATGGCTATCTTTTCCGGATTGGCTATACCTTTGCTCTTCAGCCATTCCACACCATCGGTAATATCATCCTGCATGGTTTTACCCCACTGCTTAAATGAGATTTCCCAGAATTTCTTTCCAAAACCAGTCGATCCACGGAAATTCATCTGGAAGACAGCATATCCTCTGTTAGCCAAAAACTGCACTTCCGGGTTAAAGCCCCAGCTATCGCGAGCCCAAGGGCCTCCATGAGGATTTACCACTACAGGAAGATTTTTAGCAGTCTCCATTGTATATCCCTTAGGCAGAGTAAGATATCCCTCTATAGTCAATCCGTCACGGGAAGTGTAAGTCACACAATTCATTGCAGCCATATTATTTTCATCCAGCCATGGATATATATCTGTGATATGCGTAAGTTCGTCCTTTTCTACATTATAAACATAATATCCTCCCGGAGTTTTATCATTGTATGTACGAACGATCATTATATCCTCATTCTTATTCATGCTGGTTATCCCGAATGGTTTATTCGAAACTTTCGAAGTAATTTTTTCGAAAACACTTTTTAGCTTATCATCGAAGAAATGACGACGAACCCCATCATGAGCCATATAAGACGTCACCTGGAGCTTTTTATCTTTTCTGGAATAGCTTGCTCCTGTAATATCATATTTATCATTTTCATACAGCATCTCAGTCTCTTTAGCAGTCTGAGGATCATATATTATCAAAGCATCCTTATCTCTGCCAATATTTGATATGGCATATAGTTTTTGATTATCCGGAGTAAAGAAATAAGGGCTTAGCGTTTCCTTAAAGCTCGTTGTTATCAGCGTCTTGAAAGGCTCTTCTTCTTTATCCCTGTACAACAGGCTTTGATTGACTCCGTCCAGAGCAACAGCCACACGAAGTTTTCCGTCATGATCGGTCATCCATCCCTGAATATTACCCGGGTTTTCCGCAAGCATTGTCATCTCTCCGTTTTCTATATTTAAACGGTATGGATCAAATATCTGAGGATTCCGTTTATTCAGACCGATTATTACCTCACTTTCAATATCAGGCAGATCATCGATAATCATTGTCCGCACCTTCTCAAAAGCAGTCAAAGGCAGTAGATTGCTACCATCAATATTTACGCCATAGAGCTGGAAATTCTCATCTCCGCCTGTATCTTTCAGGAATAATATACGATTATTGTTTCCCCAGAAATACCCGGAAATATCACGTTCGGTCTCGGAAGTAATCCGCAAGGCCGAATCGCTACCGATTTTCTGAACAAAAATATTCATACGGCTCTCATATGGAGCTTTGTAAGAATAGTATTGTCCGTCAGGAGAAATCTGATAAGATGTTTTGTCGGGATTCTTAAAGAAATCCTCTAACGGAATAACCGGTGCCGGTTCGGGAGTTTTGTTACAAGAAACGATAATACCCAATGTTAAACAAATAAAGGCAAGTACGCCCAATGATAATGATTTCCTTTTCATAGTCTATAAATTTAATTACCACTAAAAGTATTAGTCGTGTAAATGTATTAAAAAATCACAGACAATCAACTATTCTTTATGATGTTGATAAACAGCAAAAAAAGGACGATTCAATATAAAATTAGAATCGTCCTCTATGATATTTACTAAACTTTAATTCTTAAAAAATAATACCCCTTCAATTACATCCACAATAATCGGAGCTGATTTATTAATACTACCTTCAAGCAGCTTCTTAGATAACGGATCGAGTACCAGATGCTGAATTGCACGCTTCACCGGACGGGCACCAAATTCAGGATCAAAACCTGTTTGAGCGATCCAATTAACAGCATCACCTGTAAATTCCAGTTTTACACCGTTATTGTCCAGCATTTTCCTTACCCCATCGAGCTGTATGCGAACCACCTGTTCTATCTCTTTCATATTAAGTGGCTCAAACATAATGATCTCATCGATACGGTTCAGAAACTCAGGGCGAATATTTACTTTCAGCATATCCAGTACCTGTTTCTTTGTTTTCTCTACGATTTCATCGTGATTTAACGGAGTGATACCTGCAAAATTTTCACGTATCAATCCCGAACCCATATTAGATGTCATGATAATGATCGTATTCTTAAAATTGACTACACGCCCTTTATTATCGGTTAGCCGCCCGTCATCCAATACCTGCAACAGAATATTAAATACATCGGGATGTGCTTTTTCTATTTCATCAAACAATACAACTGAATAAGGTTTACGGCGGATAGCTTCAGTCAATTGCCCACCTTCATCATAACCCACATATCCCGGAGGTGCTCCGATAAGGCGGGTTGCGCTGAATTTTTCCTGATACTCGCTCATGTCGATACGTGTCATCATATTCTCATCGTCGAACAGGAATTCGGCCAAAGCTTTCGCTAATTCTGTTTTCCCTACTCCAGTCGTACCGAGAAAAATAAACGAACCGATCGGGCGTTTCGGGTCCTGCAATCCAGCACGGCTACGGCGTATAGCATTGGCCACAGCGGCAATTGCTTCATCCTGGCCAATGACACGTCGATGTAATTCATCTTCAAGATTCAATAGCTTATCCTTTTCACTCTGTAACATCTTATTTACCGGAATACCTGTCCAACGGGAAACCACATCAGCTATATCAAAAGAGTCTACCTCTTCCTTCACCATAGCCTGATTACCCTGCATCTGGTGTAATTGCTCCTGCAATTTAGTAATGCCGTCTTCCAATTCTTTGAGTTTACCATAACGAAGTTCGGCAACCTTTCCGTAGTCGCCCTCGCGCTCGGCTTTCTCTGCTTCAAACTTGACATTTTCAATATCTATCTTATTTTGCTGAATCTTATTGATCACGTCTTTCTCCGATTGCCATTTGGCCTTCAGGTCTTTCTCTTCTTCTTTCAGCGTACTGATCTGTTTGGATAGTTCAGTTTCTTTAGCTTTATCGTTCTCCCGGCGGATGGCTTCCCGCTCTATTTCCAATTGTTTGATACGGCGGCTCTTTTCGTCCAGTTCTTCGGGAACAGAATCCACTTCCATACGCAATTTTGCTGCTGCTTCGTCCATCAGGTCGATAGCCTTATCCGGCAAAAAACGGTCTGTGATATAACGGCTCGAAAGCTGTACTGCGGCAATAATAGCCTCATCTTTGATACGCACCTTATGATGATTCTCATATTTTTCTTTCAGCCCGCGAAGAATAGAAATAGCATCCATCTCGCTAGGCTCGTCTACCATCACGATCTGGAAACGGCGTTCCAAAGCCTTATCTTTCTCAAAATACTTCTGATATTCATTCAAGGTGGTAGCACCAATAGAACGAAGTTCGCCACGAGCCAAAGCAGGCTTTAGAATATTAGCGGCATCCATTGCCCCTTCACTTTTTCCTGCGCCTACCAGTGTATGTATTTCATCGATGAAAAGGATGATTTCGCCTTCCGACTTGATTACCTCATTGACTACTGATTTTAAACGCTCTTCAAATTCACCTTTGTATTTTGCTCCGGCAATCAAGGCACCCATGTCAAGAGAATAAATCTGTTTACTCTTTAGATTTTCTGGGACGTCGCCCCGGATAATACGATGTGCCAGCCCTTCAGCGATAGCCGTTTTACCGGTCCCCGGTTCGCCTATCAGTATCGGATTGTTTTTTGTACGGCGGCTTAATATCTGTAATACACGACGGATTTCGTCATCACGGCCGATTACAGGATCGAGTTTTCCATCCTTAGCCCGCTGAGTCAGGTTTATCGCATATTTTTCTAATGACTGATATGTATCTTCAGCCGACTGGCTGGTCACATTATTGCCTTTCCGCAATTCGCTGATAGCAGCTTGCAGGTCTTTTTCGTTTACGCCTACGTCTTTTAGCATCTGGGCTGCAGAACTTTTACCCGATAACAAGCCAAGTAAAAGATGTTCGATAGAAACAAACTGGTCTCCCATTTTCTTAGCATAATCGGCCGCTTTGTCCAAATCAGAATTACTCTCACGGCTCAAGTAAGGTTCTCCTCCCGAAACTTTCGGACAGGAATCGATATCCTTGTTCAGCACCGATGTAATATGTGAGGGATTTGCACCTAACTTCTGGAAAAGAAAGTTCACAATATTCTCTCCGATAAGGATCACTCCCAAAAGGATATGAGCAGGCTCGATAGACTGCTGTCCCTTATCCCTTGTTATCTCAACTGCTTTCTGAATAGCTTCCTGAGATTTGATAGTAAAATTATTGAAATTCATATATTTAATTCTCCTTTTATATTCTAATTTTTATAACAGTTGTCTGATATTATCCGTTCAAAATATTTGCCAAAACAATCTTTTTGACAAAATGTCAGTTTTTATATATTTACTCGTTTTTATCCCTTTCTTCGATTTTTTTATGTAAGTTTGTGGTGTGCGTACTGTTAGGGGTGCTTAAGAAAGAGCTGAGATTAAACCCTTGAACCTGATATGTTGTAATTGGCATCGTAGGGAAACGGTAAAATCTATAAGTATATAATTTATCAGATATATTTACCAGCCGTTTCATTTGATGAGACGGCTTTTTCATTTAAAACACGAATTAAATATGATTAATATTTCCAATTTAATACGGGATCTGGAACTGGTCAGAGAAAAATCGCCTTTGATACATAATATCACAAATTATGTAGTAATGAACAACACAGCCAACGGACTGCTAGCTGTAGGGGCATCCCCTGTTATGGCACATTCGCTCGAAGAAGTAGCCGATATGGCGAGTATTGCTTCTGCCCTGGTAATAAACATAGGCACGCTTGAGCCTGAATGGGTAAAAGCAATGCTTATTGCCGGGAAAACCGCATTAGAAAAAGGTACTCCCATAGTATTCGATCCTGTAGGCGCAGGAGCTACACCATACAGGACAAATGTATGCAAGCAGATAATTGAAGAGTGCAAACCATCTGTTATCAGGGGAAATGCATCTGAAATAATGGCATTATGCAACGCCGGAATACAGACCAAAGGGGTGGACAGTACCGATTCTTCCGACTCTGCTCTGGAGTCTGCAAAAACATTAGCGAGAAAAACGAATGCAGTAGTCGTTATCAGTGGGCAGACCGATTATATTACCGATGGTGACAATGTACGCACAGTCAAGAACGGCAACCCGATGATGGCCCGTGTAACAGGCATGGGATGTACGGCAACTGCGGTGGTTGCCGCATTTACGGCAGTGAACCCAGACTTGCTGGAAGCCGCCACGCACGGAATGGCGATAATGAGTATTGCCGGAGAAATCGCAGCCCACAGATCGTCGGGAAACGGTAGTTTACAGGTGAACTTTCTCGATGAACTATACAACCTGAATGGTGATACGATAAAAGCCAATATAAAATTATAAACCTATGTTACCTTTCGACCTGAGCCTGTATCTTGTAACCGACCGTAGCCTGTCACTCGGACGCACATTGAGCGAAGTGGTGGAAGCTGCCGTAAAAGGTGGTGTAACAATGGTTCAACTGCGCGAAAAAGATTGTTCCGGCAAAGAGTTTTACGAACTCGCCATGCTAATGAAAACGCTGCTGAAACCGTATAAAGTTCCGTTGATAATAAACGACAGGCTCGATATCGCGCTGGCATGCGACGCTGATGGCCTGCATATAGGACAGGACGATATACCCTACCCTATAGTCCGCAAATTGATGGGGAAAGATAAGATCATAGGCCTTTCGGTAGAAAATATAGAAGACACGATAGAAGCGAATAATCTGGATGTCGATTACATTGGCATATCCCCTGTTTTCAGTACACTGACGAAAACAGACACAGCCTCGGCCTTAGGGTTGGATGGCGTAAAGGAAATTACCCGGATAAGTAAGCACCCGAGTGTAGGTATTGGCGGCATAAACCAGTCGAATGCCAAAGATATAATACATGCCGGAGCAGATGGTATTTCAGTCGTATCGGCTATTATGTCAGCGAACGATCCAAGTCTGGCTGCTTCGGAGTTAAGAAAAATAGTAAATGAGTCGAAAAACAAAAAATGAATAAAATATGAAATGGAGTGAAACCGCATGGAAGAAAGCAGAACCAGTCTATAAACAGATACTTGAACAACCTTTTATACAGGAATTGATAGATGGCTCGCTGGATAAAGAAAAGTTTACGTTTTATATTCAGCAGGATGCACTTTACCTCGCCGAATACGGAAAAGTGCTTACGGGCATAGCCTCTAAACTAAGTAAACCGGAACATATAGAAGCTTTTATCCACTTTGCAGGAGACAGTATAGCTGTAGAAAAAGCATTGCATGAATCGTTCGTAAGTAAAACAGAAAGCAATATTAAATCAGAAGCATCGCCAAGCTGCCTGCTATATATATCTTACCTGTTGAGGCAACTCGCTAACTCTCCGGTCGAGGTGATTGTTGCGGCTGTGTTACCTTGTTTCTGGATTTACAAAGAGGTGGGAGACTATATATTGGCCAATCAGACAAAAGGACACAATCCCTATCAAAGCTGGATAGATACTTACGGCGGCGAAGCTTTCGAAGATTCGGTAAAAACGGCTATCGCTATCTGCGATGAACTGGCTGAAAAGTGTACCGAAGAACAACGTAAAGCAATGACCACAGCTTATGTGATGTGTTCCAAAATGGAATGGTTATTTTGGGACAGCGCATGGCGTCTTGAAAAATGGACTATATAAAACTTGATTAAAAAATTATGAAAAAGCATTATAAAATCGCTTTATCAATAGCAGGTAGCGATCCAAGTGGCGGCGCAGGTATTCAGGCCGATCTGAAAACATTTTCAGCTTGCGGATGCTATGGTGCTACTGTGATAGTAGCTGTAGTGGACGAAAACACAGTTGGTGTTACCGACGTGCACCCTATCCCTGTACCATTTGTTACAGGGCAGATAAAATCGGTATTGGATGATATAGGTGCCGATGCCGTAAAGATAGGGATGCTCCACTCCACTGAACTGATATTAGCTGTAAAGAAAACTCTATTGAATTACAATATAAAAAATCTGGTTTTAGATCCGGTAATGGTAGCTACATCGGGAGATAAACTGTTGCAGGATGAAGCTATCGAAACACTAAAAAAAGAGCTGATCCCCATTGTCAGGATAATAACGCCCAATATACCCGAAGCCGAGATACTTCTTGGGAAAAGCATTAAAAGTCAGAAAGACCTGCCGGATGTCGTGAAGGAGCTATCATTTGGTAATAAAGTCTCTGTTATGCTCAAAGCAGGACATCTTTCCGACGAAAAACTTACCGATGTATTCTACAATGCCGAAACAGACGAGATAATAGAACTGACATCCGAACGTGTTCATACAAAGAACACACATGGAACAGGTTGTACATTCTCTTCGGCTATTGCATCTTTTCTGGCTCATGGCTTACCATTAAATGAGGCTGTCAGACAAGCCAAAGATTATATCAACAAAGCCATTATCGCCGGGGCTGATTATGAGATAGGAAAAGGACACGGACCTGTACATCATTTTTTCAAGTATTGGGAGTAATCAGATAAAACAAGGTCAATCGTATAAGACAGATATGAAATAGCGAACAGCTATTCATATCTGTTTTTGTTTATAAAACTGCATTTTTCTTACGGAATTTTATCTATAAGATAAACTAATGAGACAATGTGGTAATATGGAGGGTATCCCAAAAGTATTTTCTGGTTTCTTTTTGTCATATTGAACGCAGTGAAATATCTCTTTTCGGGAGAGTTTAGATCCTTCGTTGCACTCAGAATGACAGAGAGAGTAACACTTTAACAGTGCAAAATCACTTTTGGGACAGCCTCATTTAAAATCCGCAATTAAGGACTTTCGGTTTACAAATCCGAAAGAACGAAAAAGGACGAAAGAACGAAATTGAAAAAGTTGCAAAAGTGTAACTTTTGTAACTTTTTTTGAAACACAGAATAAAAAGAGTAGCAGGAGTTCTTTGTTGGCTGATAACTGAACGATGTGTCACTTTTGTCAACTTTTAACAATTATAGGTTCAAATAATTTATTGAAATCACTACATCTAGTGATTGATAAAGCTACAGGAATGCATTTCCTTTGCATTGCCTAATAAATTAAATTTATGAAAACTTGTAATAATATAAAAAAAATCCATCTTATATTTTTTTCCCTCCTGTGCATTTCAGGACTGCAGGCTAAGAAAGACCTGCCTAAAGACACCTTGTATACAGAATTGAAAAATGATATTGTCATTCTTTCATCCATAAAGGAAACAAATAGTCTGAAATCGTTGCCTGCTGCGGTTTCGGTATTCTCTCCGAAGAATCTGGAGGCTTTACAAATCAACTCTCTGAAGGATTTAAGTGCGATAGTTCCCAACTATTTTGCTGCCGATTACGGGTCTAAGATGACTGCCCCTTTCTACATCAGAGGTATCGGTGCCCGTTCGGGAGATCAGACAGTAAGTATTTATGTGGACAATGTGCCTTATTTCAATACAACATCTTTCGACACCGAACTTTTCGACATTCAACGGGTGGAAGTATTAAGAGGAACACAAGGTACGCTCTATGGACGAAACACAATGGGAGGGCTTATAAATATATATACTTTCTCGCCCCTGTCCTATCAGGGAACTACAATCAGAGCGGGAGGAGGAAATTACGGTCAATTCTCGGGGAATATCTCTCATTTCCAGCAGTTGAACAATAAGATGGGAATCTCTGTCAGTGGTTTCTATAAACAGGATGACGGTTATTTTACCAATCTGTATAATAACAAAAAAATAGACGATCTGAAAAATGCAGGAAGCCGGATAAAGTTTGAATGGAACATAACATCCCGCCTGTCCGCAACCTACTCGTTTAGTTACGATTATGTAGATCAGGGAGCGTTCCCCTATGCCAATATAGCAACCAATGAGATCAATTACAATTCCGATAGTTATTACAAACGTAATTTGTTGACTAATGGCCTTGCCCTGCGATACTCAGGTAAAGGTTTTGAGATAAATTCCACGACAGGGTATCAATACCTGAAAGACAAAATGAATATGGATCAGGATTATACTCCAAAATCTTACTTTCAGATCAATCAAAAGCAAAGACAAAACTCAATCAGTCAGGAGATAACTATCAAGTCGGTAAATAAATCAAATTATCAATGGTCATCCGGAGTATATGGCTTCTATGATTATCTGCATACAACATCGCCGGTATATATGATGGAAGATGGCATCGCCGAATATCTGCAAAAGCCATTGGATGAAGTTCACGGAAATAATCCGCAAGCTCCTAAATTCATTTTTACAGATGACGTAATAGACCTGAACAGCACTTTCAAACGTCCGATCTATGGGGCTGCGATATTCCACCAGTCAACATTTAATAATTTGTTCGGACTTACCGGGTTATCCACAACTTTAGGACTGAGGCTCGATTATGAAAAGACTAAACTTGAATATAACTCGGATGCTCTGGCGAATTTCACCATGCAACCCGCCGGATCGCCTGTCGCCATACCAATGCAAGCGAATGCTATACTTCAAGGAAGTTCGTCTGATGATTTTCTTGAATTACTACCCAAGGCTGTAATAAAATATCAATTCAAGCCGGCCTCCTATCTGTATGCTTCCGCATCGAAAGGTTACAAGGCCGGGGGACACAATATACAAATCTTCGCCGACCTGTTGCAGGAAGCACTCGAAAACAATATGCGGCAGATGGAAGACATGAAAGAAGAAGATATCAACAAACGGATCGCTTACAAACCCGAATACAGCTGGAATTACGAACTCGGAGGACAGATAGATATAATCGACAACACCCTGTCTACGAACTTCGCCTTGTACTATATCGATGTACATGATGTGCAGATAACACAGTTTATCAACAACCGTGGCGGACGTATGGTAAGCAATGCGGGAAAGGCTGACAGCAAAGGTTTCGAAATCGGTTTGAAAACCCGCCCATGCAACGGATTTTATCTTTATGTCAATTACGGACTGGCTGATGCCCGTTTTAAGGATTATATCGTAAAAGACGGGGATGGCAATGAGGTAAACAATTACACGGACAACCATATTCCGTTCGCTCCCGCATCGACTTTCAATGTCGGGGGAAGTATTACCTATGACTTCAAAAGAAAAGCCATATTGGACAGGATATCCTTCGATACCAATTTCTCGGGAATAGGAAAAATTTACTGGGCAGAAGATAATGAAATGTCTCAGGGTTTTTACGGGGTACTCAATGCTCATCTGGCTTTAGAGAAGAATATCTTTACCGTGGAAGTATGGGGAAAGAATATTCTCGACCGTGATTACAATGCCTTCCTGTTCGAATCGATGGGTAATTACTATGCACAGAAATCAAAACCTATGCGCTGGGGTGCTTCTTTGAAAATAAAGTTGTAATTTTGTGCCTCTCAAGCTCTAAGCTATTTAGGTATGATTTACAAAAAAATAAAACTGAAGCCAAAGAAAGAAGAATCCCTGAAGCGGTTTCATCCGTGGATATTTTCGGGCGCTATACAACAAAAGGACGCAGACCTCGAAGAAGGAGAAGTAGTTGCTGTTTATACAGCGGGCAATGACTTTATTGCTGTCGGCCACTATCAGATAGGTAGCATCGAAGTACGTGTGCTGTCGTTCGAAGAAGAGGAAATCGATGTGCCTTTCTGGGAGAAACGGCTGCGATCGGCTTTCGATATGCGTAAAGCCATCGGTTTGGTCTCCGATGAAAACAATTCATACCGCCTTGTACATGGCGAGGGAGATAACCTTCCCGGGCTGATCATCGACATCTATGGAGAGACGGCCGTTATCCAATCCCACTCTGTAGGAATGCATCAGGATAGACTGACAATAGCCGCTGCCCTGAGATCTGTGATGAGCGATACATTAAAGAACATCTACTATAAATCGGAAACGACATTGCCTTTTAAGGCAAACTTAGGTGCAGAGAATGATTATCTGTATGGAGGAAAAGATGTATCTGAAATTGCAATAGAGAATGGCCTTAAATTCTATCCCGACTGGGTAAAAGGGCAGAAAACAGGCTTCTTTGTCGACCAACGGGACAACAGGGCTCTGCTTGAAAAATATTCGGATAACCGTTCGGTACTGAATATGTTCTGCTACACAGGGGGATTCTCGTTCTACGCTATGCGCGGAGGTGCGAAACTAGTCCATTCGGTAGATAGTTCATCGAAAGCGATCTCACTGACTAACAAAAATGTAGAGATCAATTTCCCCGGAGATGAAAGGCATGAGGCATTTGCAGAAGATGCATTCAAATTCCTGGGAAATATAGAAAAAGGAGAGTATGACCTCATCATACTGGATCCTCCGGCATTCGCCAAGCACAGGGGAGCTATCCGCAATGCATTGCAGGGATATAAACGCCTGAACGCAACTGCTTTTGAAAAAGTAGCATCCGGAGGTATTGTGTTTACGTTCTCCTGCTCTCAGGTTATCTCTAAAGAGGCTTTCCGCCTTGCTGTATTTAGTGCTGCCGCCATGTCGGGACGAAAGGTAAGAATATTACACCAGTTGAGCCAGCCAGCCGATCATCCTGTAAATATTTACCATCCTGAGGGAGAATATCTGAAAGGATTGGTATTGTATGTTGAATAGTGAAAACTAATTATCTAATGAGCAAATAAAGAGAATATTGTTGTTAACTGAGATCACATATCAAAAAAAACATTTTTTTTAATTCTGATTTTTTTTATTTATTACCTATATTTGTATCAGATAACAGTGAACGAGCACAAACAACAATGATTTTAACACACAGAAAAGCAATACTACATTTCATTTTTCCGTCTGAAAATTTGGATGTTAGCTTTTTTTTGTTAGAGAGAGACCATTCTCCACCACACGCGTAGCGCGAATTTACATCGCAATTTTTACAAAAACAAATTACAACTGTCTTTTATCCGTAAAAAGATAGTTGGCGATTTATTGCATCCGTACTTTCCCTTATTTGAGGTAAAAAGGAATCGGATTGGTATTTTGCTGTTCTGTTTTCTGAGTGTGTCTCTATCATTGTTTTCTTGTTTACGAAAGGGAATTAATCTGTCGCAACATTTTGGCGAAGACTATATGCTTATGTCCGATCTATATCCGGATGTAAACATTAGAATAGGAATTAGTGCCAAAACATTGCAATAACCATTTTGTATAATTTAATACAAATACATAACACACGAATATCATGACGAAAACTAAAAACATAGAATTCTTATCAAAATGTTCTATTAATCTACTGTGCCTTATTACTATTATTGCCTCTGTATATACCAGCTTTAGCCTTAATCTAACAGAGCGAAGTTTATGGCTGGACGAGGCGATGCTTGCCTACTCATTTTGTCAGAGGGGGATTACCGACCTCACTTCAGATATTTTTGAGTGGAACCAATCTGCACCTGTTATCTACTTATATATAGTAAAAATTATCACAACTTTATTGGGAAACTCAGAATTTACTCTTCGCCTTTGGTCTTTCATTTCATACATTATTCTGTTGGGGATCTGCTTTTATTTTCTGAAAAAAATATGTCCTATCAGGTTCCCTCTATTGGGAGTGGCATTTATATCCAATCTCGCAGTATTGATCATGTATTCGAACGAATTTAAGCCTTATATGACAGATTGTGTTGCTGTATTGCTGACGATCGTTATTTTCTATTTTTACACGGAAAAGAAAACGAACAGATTCATTGTTATTATGCTATATGCTGCTCTTATATGGTTGTCTAATCCCTGTTGTTTTTTCATTGGAAGTATATTATTGTACGAGTTCATTGATGGTTTAATAAAAAAGGATTATTCCAGATTTAAATTTAGCATATACTGCGGTGTTGCTGTTCTTCTAAGTTTTATCGCCTATTATTTCTTTTGGCTTGCACCTGTTATAGATCAAGGGGAAATGTCCATATTTTGGGAAGATTACAGACTCCCTCTTATTCCGACCAGCTATGAGGATGTGGTTAGATTAAAAACTCTCATATCAACAATTATTGATCAGCTGGGCTCTTACAAAATACTTATTACAAGTATTGTTATAATTGGTGTATTTATAAATATATTTTGTGATAAGAATAAATACATATTCATTGTATGCGGAGGTATAATTATTACATTATTTGCTTCAATGCTTGGCATGTATCCGGTTTCTGTACGTTTATTCCTCTTCATATATCCTATAACCGGAATCTTATTTTTCTTTTATCTGGATAAATTATATTCAACCAACAGAACTCAGAATACAATAGCCACAACAATATTTATCATCATGCTATTATCTACAACCGGGGTACAGAAATACAAATATGAACAACCGGTACAGGCGCACAGAAGAAACAAATCAGGCTATTGATTATATTAGAGCTAATATAAATAAGAATGAAATGTTGTATGTTTACTATCTTAGTATACCTGGGTTTTCCTATAAAAACAGCTACAATGAAACCTCGTTTGCCGGATTCGAGAATAATGTAATACTTGGTGAAGGATTCTTTATGGATAGCTGTAATAGACAAGACATAAAGACGATAAAGGAAAACTCCCCTATATATATCCTGACATCTCATTCTAATTATAAAAAAGAAAGGATAATGCCTCTGTTAGAAGAATTAGAGGCTCATGGGCATCTTGAACTCGTTTATGATAACTTTGAAACAAACGTGTATTATTACAAGGAATCAGAATACATCCCTGAAGAAAATCCCCAAATGTAAATATAAGAACCGGTATTTTTCTTTAGTAACAGTTATCAATGATAACTGTTACTAAACAACAAGAGTTGCCAATTGGCAACTCTTGCAATATAAAATAAAGTAAACTTAATTATTTCCCTTGTTGTGCATCCTGTATCATCTTCTCATTTGGAAGGATATAGATTTCCACACGGCGGTTTTGAGTCCTTCCGGCAGCAGTGCCGTTATCAGCAATCGGCTGAGAAGAACCAAATCCCTGAGTAATCATACGGGTTCCTGAAACACCCTTTCCTGCAAGGAAGTTATAAACTGCCTGAGCACGTTTTTCAGACAATGGATTATTAATAGCATCATTACCTGTATTATCTGTATGTCCATAGATCTGAACATCAGTATCAGGATTACTCTTCAGTGAATTAGCGAAACTGTTCAACGAACTTTGAGATGCAGTATTCAATGTGCTTGAGTTAGTAGCAAACAAGATGCCTGATTCGAAAGTAACTTTAATGGCTTGTCCGTCGTTGATAGATTCAACCTGAGCTCCATTGATCTGTTCCAATTCTTTCTTTTGTTTGTCCATCTTGTTACCGATGATAGCTCCGGCACTACCTCCTACAACAGCACCTATACCGGCACCCCATGCAGCGCCTTTACCTCCGCCGATAATGGCACCAATACCGGCACCAAGAGCAGCTCCGGCACCACCACCGACAGCACCACCTTTAACTGTATCGCTAGCTCCACAGCTAGTAAATAAAATAGAGCAGCTTAGTATAATTGCTGCGATAAATGAAAAATTTTTCATAATCAAAAAAAATTAAATTATTGTATAGTAAATTATTATTCAAACATTCCGAGGGAGTCCTCATACGCCAGTTCACCTTGTATAATAAAGGTAACCTCATCGGCCGAAAAGTTATATATTTTGTCTTTTTTAACGGATTTCAGAACGAAAGTAACCATTTCATCTTCATCGATATCAACGATTGTAGCCTCATCGACATTTTCGTCCATCAACCCTTTATCTTCATAAAAATCATAGATTACATCTAAGACGTATAAAATTTCATCGTTGGAGAATTTTCCTTTCAGTTCCTGGGGTAGATAGTTCTGGATAAATTTTACAGCATCGTCATCATCGTGTTGTATAAGGTCTTTTTCGTTGCTCATTATATTTTGCTTTAATTATCTATATATTTATAATTAATAAACAAAGAATCTATTACGAAGTTCAAAAGTTTGACTTGTTTTTGTGAAATTGGTTTAATTAATTTTTTGAAATTGTGTTAAGTTGTGACAAATGTACGATTATTTCTTTTTCAAAACAAGATACGCCAATACAACAAGGGGAATGATCATTATAGCTATATAAAGCGTATTGATCTGTATAAGTACAGGCTCGATCAGAATTGCCAGTATAAGCCCGACAGCAGCTCCTCCCAAGTGAGCATCGTGCCCTATATTACCCAACTGGTTGTGCATACCATAAATTGAATATCCAAGATAAACCAAAGCGAATATCCAGCCGGGAATAGGTATAGGTATAAAAAAGAAATAAATACCAATAGTGGGGTCTATAGCTATCGCAGCGAAAAGGATTCCGACAACACCGCCCGAGGCACCAATCGCACTATAATAATATTCTCTGCGGTGTACCCACAGGGATAGTAAACCTCCGCCAATAATCGCAAGGAAGTATATGAGTAAATATTGCCATATACCAAATGAATAGATAATAATATCTGAGAAAAAATACAATGTCAGCATATTAAATATAAGGTGCATATAATCTCCATGCAAGGTAGATGATGTCAGTAGCCTGTCCCACTGTTTCTGGCTGCCAAGTATAGCTCCGACATTGAACTTATACCGATCGAAAAAAGCCATATCATTAAAACCTTTTATACTTGTGATGGCTGTGAGTGCAATAATAATGATGGGAATAATTTTTTCAATACTAAGATCCATATATTCAGATATTATTTATTCGGGGCAAAGGTATAAAAAAGAGGATATATTTATTAGTTTTAAATATGAAAGAAATAGTGAAGTTAAAATAAAGCCTGTTTTTATGCGTTTTTTAATTATAACATCAACAGTTGAAACAAACGAAGTCTATGTAAATGTGCATTTTTTCTTGGAAAGTTTATCTATGATATATCAATGTGGCGATTATATAATATGCCGATGTACCAATGAAAATTTGAAAAATGAACAAATTGGAAAATAATAAAATGTGTAAGGATTTAGTTAGCGTACTAGAAAAAAAGTATACTAGTCTACTAGAAAGAATATTAATAAATAGAACTAGCAGGCTAGAAACAGCGTTCAGCGGAACAGAGTGTAGCTAAAACTTGGAACTAATAAACTAAAATATGTGTCAACTTTGTCAACTTTTAACAAGTTAAACGACTGATTCGCATTAATTATAAGATTATCTGACTTTAATGAAAAAACATCTTTTATTTATCTTATTGTCTATCTATTCTATCAACAGCGCTGCCCAATCACCGATAAAAGGTACTGTTATAGACAAAGACACCCAGACTCCCATCCCTGATGTTATTGTACAATATGGGGCATCGTCCCGGGAGTATGTATACACCGATGCTAAAGGGAGCTTTTCCTTACCGGTGACAGGAGAAGAAGCCATACATTTCCAGTGCTTCGGGTACAAAGCCAGAACAATATTAAAGGCTTCTCTGGAGCAAAACCCAGTTGTAGTTATGGAATTAAACCCGGTATCGCTCAATCCGGTTATTATCAGCCCGGGAGACGCAGATATGCTACTGGAGGAAGTGATGATCAATACGAAGAAGAAGCTGTTGACAGATGCATCTATCAGCTATCTGTTACACTTTCTTCAGACCAAATCGACAGATACACTTCAGAATGAGATCTATCTGAAATATGCAACCACCCTCAGCGAGAAAGACCTGAAAAAAGAATTAAAGAAAGAGAGAGTTCCTTACGTATTCAACATAATGGACATAAAGCGTGTACAAAGATCTGTAACCCCCACTTCTGAATTATATGGTGCTGAATACCATGCCTCACATCTCTTTACATTCGGTAAAAGTATAAATAATGAAACAACACGGGCTTATTCTTCCGACAGTTCCTACATTATCCTTCAGATCGAGCCTTTAGAGGGAAAAGACGGCTGGGCCAGAGGCGAAGTTATTATCAACAAAGAAGATATGACAATAGCATCCATGGAAATAGAATCGGTCGATTCTTTGCTGGAAATTCGTCCCTATAAGCCTTATATGGGTAAGAAAGTAAAGACTTTGAGAAAAAACGGAAGATTCCAATTTGTAAAAGCTGCTGATAAATACTTTATGAAAGAATGCTATACCTACTATAAATTCAGAGCTATAGATGAATTCGGACATGAGGAGGAGATTACTTACTATTGTGATGTAGACTGTAGAGGTTTGGTCGATAAAAAGAAATACCGTAACCGCAGATTGAGCGGTTATATTCAGGAGCTGTTCTATTTTCCGGATTCTACCGATCGCGAATTCTGGCTCGATCTTTATGCCGATGATATGAATTACCTGCAATACGAATTTAAAGGAATTGCTCCGAATGCTTCAAATAACTGGTTCTGGAAAAGTCTACTGGGTGCCGGAGGTGCTTTTGGTATATTCCTGCTGATTAATCAGTTATAAAGAAAGCCGGAAGATTAACATCTCCCGGCTCACTTAGAATATCTAGTGTCAGATTTCTTGCTTATTTAGCATCTCCACCCGAAAGCTTTTCTTTCAGGGCTGCAAGTTCTTCGATATCTCCTAAAGTGGTTTTCTCCATGTTAGAAGATTGAACTACAGTATCATTGTCTTTTTTAGCTGACCTCTTAGCTTTCTTTTCTCCTGTAGCTTCTTTAGCTTCAGGTCTTTCATCTTCGAAAGTACGGCTATGAGAAACGATGATACGTTTAGAGTCTTTGTTGAACTCGATCACTTTGAAGTCAAGTTTTTCATCAACTTTAGCCTGAGAACCATCTTCTTTCACAAGGTGTTTTGGAGTTGCGAATCCTTCTACACCATAAGGAAGAGAGATCACAGCACCCTTGTCAACCATTTCAACAACTGTTCCTTCGTGTACAGAACCTACAGTAAAGATAGTTTCGAATACATCCCAAGGATTTTCTTCAAGTTGCTTGTGGCCTAAGCTAAGACGACGGTTTTCTTTATCGATCTCAAGAACCTGTACATCGATGTCTGCACCTATCTGAGTAACTTCGCTAGGATGTTTGATTTTCTTAGTCCAAGAAAGGTCTGAAATGTGGATCAAGCCGTCTACGCCTTCTTCTATTTCAGCGAATACACCGAAGTTGGTGAAGTTACGTACTTTTGCAGTATGTTTGCTTCCGATAGGATATTTCTCTTCGATATTTTCCCATGGATCCGGTTTCAGTTGTTTGATACCCAAAGACATCTTACGTTCGTCACGATCAAGAGTAAGCACTACCGCTTCTACTTCATCACCAACTTTCATAAAGTCCTGAGCGCTGCGCAGGTGTTGAGCCCAGCTCATTTCCGATACGTGGATCAAGCCTTCTACACCAGGAGCTATTTCGATGAATGCACCATAGTCAGCCATAACAACCACTTTACCTTTCACCTTATCACCAACTTTAAGTTCAGCGCTAAGAGCATCCCATGGATGAGGAGTAAGTTGTTTCAAGCCAAGAGCGATACGTTTTTTGTCATCGTCGAAGTCAAGGATAACAACGTTGATCTTTTCATCCAATTTAACTACTTCTTCTGGGTGTTGAACACGTCCCCAGGAAAGGTCTGTGATATGGATCAATCCGTCTACGCCGCCAAGGTCGATGAACACACCGTAAGACGTGATATTCTTAACTGTACCTTCAAGCACCTGACCTTTTTCAAGTTTCGAGATGATATCTTTTTTCTGTTGTTCAAGTTCAGCTTCGATAAGAGCCTTGTGAGACACAACAACGTTTTTGAATTCGTGGTTGATTTTCACTACCTTGAATTCCATAGTTTTTCCGACAAACACATCGTAGTCGCGGATAGGCTTCACGTCGATCTGTGATCCTGGTAAAAATGCTTCGATACCGAATACATCAACGATCATACCACCCTTAGTACGGCATTTGATGTAACCCTTGATAATTTCATCTTTTTCAAGAGCTTCGTTAACACGATCCCAAGAACGTGTAGCACGTGCTTTTTTGTGAGAAAGGATAAGCTGGCCTTTTTTGTCTTCCTGGCTTTCGATGTATACTTCTACTTCGTCACCAACTTTCAGATCCGGATTGTATCGGAATTCATTCATCGAAACAACGCCATCCGATTTGTAACCAATATTAACGACAACCTCACGTTTGTTCATTGCGGTTACTTTACCCATTACCACTTCTTTGTCGTTTACTTTGTTCAACGACTGGTCATAGGTTTCTACAAGTTCTTCTTTGCTTTTACTGGAGTAAGATTCTCCTTCTGCGTACGAATCCCAGTCGAAATCTGCAACCGGTTGTACATTCTTTAAATTATCAATCATTTAAAATCGATCTGGCACCAGTCCTGATCAGTATAGTTAAATTGTTAAACATATTTGCTTAGAAAAGCGGTGCAAAGATATTGTTTTTCAGTATATAATGCAATTAATTTCAATAAAAACAAAACGGATAATCAAAGATTATCCGTCTAATATATTCAAATCAATTATATTCAAAATAAAAGGTTTATAAGATAATAGAAAACCATAGCCATCAACGCACTCACCGGAATAGTCAATATCCATGCAACCAACAAATCTTTGGTTACCCCCCAGCGAACAGCCGACAACCTTTTTACCGAACCTACTCCGATAATACTTCCCGATATTACATGGGTAGTACTTACCGGCACATGCAAGATCTCTGTGATGAACAAAGTTAATGAACCCGCAGTTTGAGCACAAAATCCCTCGATAGGAGTAATCTTGGTTATACGGTTACCCATTGTTTTCATTATCTTCCATCCTCCGCAAACCGTACCGAAAGCTATTGCCGTAAAACAGGCCAAAGGCACCCAGTCGTGCATATCATTCATAGAATTCATATATAGCCACGGATGTACATCCGGATTTGTTGTAGTATACGCAATAAGAGCCGCAGCTATAATCCCCATCACCTTTTGTGAGTCATTCAGTCCATGCCCTATACTAAGTGCAGCTGAAGAAACAAGTTGAAGGTTCTTAAACCAACGATCGGCTTTTCCAGGTTTCACTTTTTTCACAAAATGGAGCGTCAGGAGAGTTATCATATTACCACTCACCATACCAATCAACGGAGCTACAACAATAAACAGCGCAATAATTCCTATTACTCCGGCATGCACTGCCTGAAAACCTGACGCGGCAATACCAGCACCGGCAAATCCACCTATCAGTGTATGCGAAGATGACGACGGAATACCCAACCACCACGTAATAAGATTCCAGGAAATGGCTGCTATCAGTCCGGCAATAATAACCAACGAAGGATTTCCAAAATTCTGGAGAACAAAATCCATATCAACGGTCTTAGATACAGTATCGGCAATACCGAATCCTCCGATGATAAATTTAGCGATAAAATATGCTACAAAGTTAAAGAATGCTGCCCAGATAACAGCTTGTGTTGGGGTAAGGACTTTTGTGGATACGACAGTGGCTATTGAGTTAGCCGCATCGTGAAATCCATTTATGAAATCGAAAATAATGGCTAAAACAATGATTATTATTAATAGAGTCATGTGAATCTGCTTATGAATACTTAACAATCATTGTCTTAATAATCTTTCCGACAGCTTCGGCGGCATCAGTAGCACGCTCCAGTTCATGAAGGATGTCTTTCAGCTTTATAACCTCGATTGCATCCGTTTCATTTTCAAACAGGTCAATAAGGAAATGCTCATAAACATCGTCAGCCTTTTTTTCTATCACACCTAGCTGAACACAATACTCCTTGATCTTATCAGTATTTTTCTTTAAAACATCAAGTTCGTCTATAGCCTGTACCAGGTAACCGGCAGATTCCCTTACAAACATAGCCAAACGTGTGGCTGCCTCAGGCATGACTTTCGGGCTGTAAAGCATTATACGCTTAGCGCAACTGTTGATCAGGTCTGTCACATCATCCATCGTTGCTGTCAGATGATTGATATCTTCCCGGTCGAACGGAGTGATAAATGTTTCGTTCAGTTCTTCAAAAATCTGATTTTGTATATCATCAGCCTTTCGTTCCTGTTCTTTTATCTTTTTGTAATATTCGACTGCATCGTTATGGTTTGTAACCTGTACGCATTCAATTATAAGATCCGATGCTTTGAGTATAACTTCAGCCATTCCCGTCATCAGAGGGAAGAATTTATTTTCTTTAGGCTTGAACCTATCGAATAGATTATTTTTCATAAATAGTATTATATATCCGCGTTTAGAAGTTGGCTCTGAAAAGCCTGTCTTTTCCGTGCGCAAAGATAGAAAAAAAATCGGCCTGTAAAACTTTTTTTAACACAAAAATACCAGAAGTTATTTCGCTCTGTTATTGACAATTATCTTTCCTGTTTTTGTCTATCATTCAAACTCCACTTCTCCAAAAAAACGAGGGACATGAAAATCCGGATTTTCAGTCAAAACAGGGTTCCATGATAAATAGTGAGGAACAGTCAATTCATCTCCGCATTTATAAAAATTAGCTTTCGCTCTTAGTCCTTTAAATGTTTGCAAACCGGAATTCCAATAAGCTGCAACCGGAATAGCTACTAGTAAATCCCATTTAAATTCTCCTTGTTCTTTTTTAATCGGATCAGCCCCCAAGCTTGAGAAACGACGTATCTGCTCCATCACCGGTTTACTTGCATGGACAGCTCCTTCACGCCCTTTCCTATAACCAAGAAGTGCTGTTCCTATACAGGAAAATTCTGCATTATAATAATAAGGATCGTCTCCTATCGAGAGGAAAAATTCAACACACGAATCATTCCATACAGAACCATTATCCTCTGTTACATTCGCCAATATCTCATTTTCTTCCACAAAAAAACGGAGAAACAGAAAATCTCCATTGTGTGCTATTTTAAATGACACATCAGGCTTGGATGGATATTGATCGGGCCAGTCTACACAGGAGATGTTATTTAATGGTATTCCATTAAGTTTTTCTTTAATGAGATCAGGATTATCTACATCTGAAACATCTATAAAAGGTACTAATAGCATAATTTAAGGTATAATTTAATATTCTACTTTATCGTCTTTATTGTCCCACATGCGAAATGCTTCTATCGCCTGATCGTGCAGGATATTTACAGCAGGTATCGAACGTTTTTCGGGCTTCAGGTTTATCTGGTCATAAATAAAGGAATCATCGAAACCTATATTCTTAGCATCTTCCTTTGTACATCCATAATATATCTTATCGATATGCGCCCAGTAACTGGCCGAGAGGCACATCGGGCAGGGCTCGCATGATGTATACAACACACATCCCGAAAGATCGAATGTACCTAATTTCTTACAGGCTTTGCGAATAACCGACACTTCAGCATGTGCTGTAGGATCATTATTCAGGGTCACACAATTAGCGCCCTGAGCAATAACGACTCCTTCTTTTACAATCACAGCACCAAAAGGCCCACCGCCTTTTTCCACACTTTTTTTAGCCAGACTGATCGCTTTCTTCATATATCCGGCATGTGTATCTTTTTCTCTCATTTTTATTTCAGGTCTTTGTTAATCTGATCTATGTAATCCAAAATTTCCTCTCTCCCTATCTTATGCTCAGATGATGTATAGAATACAGGTGGTAGTTCCTCCCATGTTTCCTTCAGCTTATCTGTATAACTCTGAAGATTCTCCTTCAACCGTGCCTTGCTCATTTTATCTATTTTAGTGAAAACTATTGCGAAAGGCACCTCTTTTTCTCCAAGCCAATCCAGAAACTCCAAATCTATTTTTTGAGGTTCGTGACGACAATCCAGTAAGAGAAACAGATTAGTCATCTCTATCCGGTTAAGGATATAACTATCTATTATTTTCCGGATTTGCTCTCTGCCTTCTTTTCCCCTTTGGGCATAACCGTATCCGGGCAAATCGACCAGATACCATTCGTCATTGATAATAAAATGATTGATAAGTTGTGTTTTGCCCGGCTTGGAAGAAGTCATCGCAAGCCCTTTCCTGTTTGTCAGCATATTGATCAATGAAGATTTGCCTACATTCGACCTCCCGATAAATGCATATTCAGGTTTTCCGTCCTGAGGGCATTTTCTGTAATCGGTATTACTTATTACAAACTTAGCGTCTTTTATGATCATATTCTCACTCTTTTTTAAATAGCCAAACAAAAATAGTCATAAAAATATGAATATCTTTGTTTTCTGAACAAACATATGTGAATTGTTGTTTTAACAAATCATAATATAGATAAAGATGAAGAAATTTGCTGCAATAACCATAGCTGTCATACTCGTTGGACTTTTGATTTTCGGCTATATCTGGTATTATGTCCCTTACAGCGATTCGGGTGTAAAAGCCGGCATACTGAATAATGTGAAACACAAGGGAATTATATTCAAAACCTACGAGGGAGAACTAATTCAGTCAGGATTCCGTCCGGGACAACAGGGATTGCAATCAAACGAATTCCAATTCTCGGTAGAAGACAAAGAACTGGCTATAAAACTAATGTCGCTAAGCGGACAGAATGTAAAACTGCATTACAAAGAGTATTATGGCAAATTGCCCTGGCGTGGCTATACAAAATTCGTTGTAGACAGCATTGTCGCTACTGAACCTGTACTTCAATACCAGGAACAGGAAATACCTCCTCACACCGGCGGAGAAAGTTTATGATAAGGGATATCACAATCGCCGACGCTTCGCGGATAGCAGATATATACAACTATTATATCCGGGAAACAATTATCACCTTTGAATACGATGTTGTCAGCCCGGAAGAAATACAAAACCGTATAAAGAAAATACAGGCCAAAGGCTTTCCTTTTTTCGTATATGAAAATGATGGGGAGATAACCGGTTACGCATACCTGAATAACTGGCGCGAACGGGTTGCCTATGACATCACTCTCGAAACCAGCGTTTACCTCGACTCTCAATATACAGGGAGTGGCATAGGCTCTGTCCTCTACAAAGAATTGATCGAACGAGCCAGAAAAATCAATATCCATTCACTGATAGGCGTCGTCTCATTACCAAACGAAGCAAGTCAAAAGCTACATCAAAAATTCGAATTCAGATTGGTAGGGAACTTCCGTGAATCGGGTGTAAAGTTCGATAAACTTATCGATGTCGAATTCTGGCAGTTGATACTATAAACGTTTCCGTAAATTATTTACCGGATATAATACAGCAAGGAAACCGATAATATTCACCGTTACAAATATTACTACAATATCGGGGAACTGCACTTCGACAGGATAAGAGTCTACAACAAACTGTCCGGTACCGGACCCGAGAGCCAACAAGCCGTATTCCTGCTGAAGAAAACACAGGATAACCCCCAATATAATCCCTGAAACTGCCCCAACGAGTGTTATCATCCACCCTTCGGCTAAGAATATTCGTGTAATGAACTTATTACTTGCGCCCATGCTTTTCAGTATATTTATATCTTCACTCTTTTCTATTATCAGGATAGTAAGGGAGCCTACAATATTGAAGACAGCAATCAGAAGGATAATAGCCAGTATAAGAAATGTAACCCATTTCTCTATATTCACCATCCGGTAAAGGTCTTCTTGCTGTTGAAAACGGTTTTTCACCGACAGGTTATCCCCCAGCAAAGACTTTATCTTTTCTTGCACAACAGAAATATTAGCATTGTCCTTCACTTTGATGTCTAACGATGAAACTTCGGTTTCGTAGCGAAGCAATTCTCGTGCAAGGCTAATATCCACTATCAGCATCTGATCATCGTACTTTGCCTGGTTCAGCGCAAAAACCCCGCTTATAAAGACATCGGAACGGTCGAATGCAGCAGCCGGATTTGCCGGATTTACCCTCACATTCCTCTTAGGCATATATATTTGTACAGGATCGACAAAATTAGCTCTTACTCCTATAAACATAGCCAGGCCAACTCCTATAACAGCATTATCGATATCTCCCTCGCGAAGGACGAAATTTCCGTCAACTATAAGATGGTCTACATTTGCCAGATTACGAAACTTCGGAGACACACCTTTCAGGACAATAGGCTCTTGCCGTTCCCCATACATGATAAGGGCATTCTCCTCTAATGATTCAGATATAAAATCTATCTCAGCCAGTGTTTTTATCTGTTGTATTTCCGCTGTATTAGGATCAAACACCTTGCCTTTAACCGGCACAATCTGCAACTCCGGATCGAAATCGCTGAATGTACTGGCAGCTACTCCCGTAAAACCGTTAAATATAGATAAAGCGCATACCAGTGCCAGCGTTGCCACTGTAATACCGCATACCGATATTAATGAAATAACATTAACAGCATTATGCGACTTCTTGGCAAACAGATACCGGCGGGCTATATGTAGCGGAAGATTCAAGTTTATTCGTCTTTATTGTTATCTGAATCCAGAAGCCTGTCTATATTCTCCAGATAATCGAGTGAATCATCCAGATAAAAAGACAGATCGGGAATTATCCGAAGTTGTTTCCCAACTTTTTGTCCCAGGTCGAAACGCAAAGTCTTTACATTCGTTTTTATATTCTTGAGTATCTCTTTCGCCTGTTCCGACGGGAAAATGCTTAAATAGACTTTTGCATTCCCCAGATCGGGACTTACCCGCACGACGCTAACAGAAACGAGCACCCCACGCATCATTTGTGTTTGTTTACGGAATATCTCGCTCAGTTCCTTTTGCAGCAGGCGGTTTATTTTTTGTTGTCTGGTTGTATCCATTATTTATTATATTTATTAGCTGTAAAAAGTTACAAAAGTTACACTTTTGTCAGTTATCGGTCAATAGTTATCAGTTAACAAAAACCTGACAAAGCTGACACTTTTTTAGTTTATTAGTTCCAAGTTTTAGCTACACTCTGTTCCGCTGAACGCTGTTTCTGGCCTGCTAGTTCTATTTATTAATATTACTTCTAGTAAACTAGTATACTTTTTTTCTAGTACACTAAATAAAAACTGACAAACCTTACAGATTTTTCTATTTATCAAAGATTGTCTTTATTTCATTGGCAAACTGGCACATCTGCTAATCGGCACATTAAAAAATCATAGATAAAGTTTTCTAATCCTGATTCATTTAACCAGTAAAGACTACAAAAGTACAATTATTATTGCAATCTGTTTCTTTTACTTCTTCCAAATCAGGGTTAACCCATCACGGACAGGTAAAATAACTTTTTCAACCCTGTCATCTTTCGCTATCATATCATTGAATTTTTGAATACCGATGGTTTGTTTATCCGATGGCTTAGGAGTTTCCAGCACATGCCCATCCCACAACGTGTTATCCACTACGATCAATCCCCCCGGACGTACTTTATCAAATATAAGATCGTAATACTCCACATAATGACGCTTGTTGGCATCTATAAACACCAGATCGAACGTTCGGTCTATCGATGGAATAATCTGCATAGCATCACCTATATATAAATGTATCCGGTCTTTCAACTTCGATTTATAGAGGTGCTTCATGATAAAATCTTCCAGCTCGTCATTCACCTCTATTGTATGTATTTCCGCATCTTCAGCCACACCTTCGGCCAAACAAAGGGTGGCGTAAGCCGTATAAGTACCGATTTCCAGTATATATTTTGGTTGCAGCATGCGACAGAACATTTTCAGCATACGCCCCTGCATATGTCCCGACAGCATACGGGGCTTCAGGAGGTTTACATGCGCATCCCTGTTCAGTTGCCTCAACAGTTCGGGCTCTTCATCTATATGCGAGAGAATATAGTTTTCTATATTCAGGTCTTTATCTAACGACATAATAATTATTTGCCTGCTAAGATACAGACTTTTTATAAAAAAGGAGCGATGATTGACTACCATCGCTCCTTATTATATATCCGATTTTAAATTATTTTATAGGCGCATTCTGTAACATATATGCCCAGATATCGACAAGGACACGCTGTAAATTATAAGCTAAAGCAGCACTGCCGGTAGAAGATGAAGTAAATCCTCCGGAAGCAGTTTGTTCACTACCGAATTTATCGGCAAAGCCGAACGTATATGTGTCGGGATTGTACACTCCAAGTTTTCTTTCAGGGCTCACTCCCGATCCGGTCTTTAAAAAGGTTATTCCTCCCTTGCATGTTATATACCCTGCATTTGCTCCGGCTCTCGGCACTTCCAGTCCATTAGTCAGGCTGTAAGGAACGCCTGTAACCTGAAATACTTCCGGCATATTGGTGGCGACCGTAAAACCGTTTACAGAAGCCCCATCCTCTATAATAAGTCCAAGATTCTGTGAGATTGCTCCACCGGCTATCTTATCCGCAACTGTTACTATATATCCCTGGCCTGATTTTGCCCATTCTGTCAACACTTGTACTATCCCGGAGTTGAAACGGGAATTTGAATTATCATTTGCCCCTACCCAAACAATAGAAACATCTGCCAATGTTTCATCGAGTGTAGCGATTGCTCCACCGGCAGTAGGATTAAGGCTGATAATCTGTATCCCCGCAGTACCCGCATACTCCAAAGCGGTTTTAGTCACGCCCGACAATGTTGTAGTACCTGCGACCCAACGGGCCGCCCAACCAACCGGAGAATTTGCCGAATAATCGCCTCCATTACTAGCTGTAATATCCCAGTCATCTTCTCCTCCCGTTAAATTGAGTATTGTAAGTATCGAGGTCTTTCTACTGACAAATTTAACAAGGATATTAGTACACACAATAGAACCTCCTTCTGTGAGAGGTCCTATTTCAATTGTCGCAGGTAATGTAACCCCAGCCTGTACTGTTCCGCTGGTGCTTACGGGATATAAATAAACATCCTGAGGTCCGAAATTAACAAATGTTCCTTTCGCCTGAAAGGTAACATTATTTACTGTAGCAGTATAGCTATAAGTTCCAAGAGAAGTTATTGTCACCGGAACCACAATCCTTAAACTTTGTTCTTTAGGAGCCAGATCAGTATCATACACCCCTTCCACAGTTATAGCATTACAATTAGAAAAATCAACTGTGCCTTCCGATCCGCCATCACAGAGACTGATCCATTTCTGGGAATTCCAATATTCAATACATCCTGTATCTTTGTTAAAGATGGTCAAACCAAAAGCATTAGACACCTCATCCGGATTGGTAAGGCTGTTTATAGCCAAATCTGTTTTTTCCTGAGTAGTCAATATGGGCAGCCTCAATCCGCCTTTTGTAGACATTGTTGAAACCTCTAATACTGAAAATTTTTCAGGTGGTTTATTTGTTCCGATTGTAACCTGCGCCTGTAATGTCGATAATGACAAGAAAAGTATCAGGAATACAAAGCAAGTTGTTGTTAGTTTGTTAAGATCCATAAGTCGCATTTTTTAGTTTATAATTATCAATTTGTGCTATGATTGTATTTTGATATCGGAGGGAAACAAGGCGGCATAAACTCTTCATTTTACAAGCTAAACTTAACAAATCCGTTTTCACAAACAGATAAATATTAATATTCAAAGACAAATTTAAAGACAAACAATTTGTAGAATGAATAGAAGGAAAAGGTCCGCAAAATGCAATTACGTTCCTTTTAGCAGCCTTGCTCTCTCCAATATTGAAAAGATAAATTGAGTGATTCCCTGTTAATGGGAATAAATAGAAAATCTGTTTTCGAAAACAGATTTCGAAAAAATCGGATAATTTGTTTTTTCTAAAAAAAATATTTAGAATATACGCATACGTGTATTCATTAAACCACGCGTGAATATAAACACATGTAACCTCAAAAGGAAAAAAATTCCCTGAAGCAGATAAATAGGATGGTAATAAGTTAAATTTAGAATAAAGGATTATTCTCTCTCTCTCTCTCTCTCTCTCTCTCTCTCTCTCTCTAACAAAATAGAGATAACTTCCAAATTTTCAGGCGAAAACATAGAAGAAAATATCGTTCTATCGAAACATATTTTGTCCATTATAAAAGGCAGTCTGTCAAGTGTCTATTGCGTCTCCATTCTTATTATTTGTAAAAGTATATCAAAAAGAGTTAGCCACAAAATACAAATTATGAAAATTTGTTAATTTGTAATTAGGCATAAAAAAAGAGATAACAAAAAATCGTTATCTCCCTTTTATACTTGTGGTATATTGAATTATTATTTCATTAGTCTACCGGAACCTCAAATGATTCAGCAGCATCAACTACACGGCCTACACCATTGATCTCCAGAAACGATGTTCCCTTACCTTCACCGAAGGTTCCGCTAAGGTAAGCAACCTGATCTTCTTTCTTGATCAATCCACGCTCAAGCAATGTCTGCAATGATTTCAGGAAATAAGCTTTATGCTTATGTGTTGTAAACCCTGTAGACTCCTGATAAGTAGCTTCTACTCCATAGCAAACAGAAAGCTGACGCACCACTTCTTCACTACAGCAAACAGCGTATACCGGGCATTTACTGCGGAATGCAGCAATTGTGCGAGCTGTACGACCTGTGAAACTATCTGTAATAATAGCTGTAAGTCCCAATTGGGTAGCTGCTTTTACAGCTTGCTTGGAAAGGAACGAAGTTGTATCGTATTCCGAATCCTTGAATGGTACAGGAATCGCCTTTTCATCCAGTTTAGATTGTTCTGTAGTGGCACAGATCTGAGCCATAGCACGAACGGCTTCAACCGGATATTTACCATAAGCTGTTTCTCCACTCAACATCACAGCGTCAGTTCCGTAATATACTGCGTTTGCAATATCAGTTACTTCAGCACGGGTAGGACGTGGATTTTCGATCATTGTATGCAACATCTGAGTTGCCACGATAACCGGTTTCTTATATTCAATAGCTTTACGGATAAGCAACCGCTGGATAGCCGGAATCTTTTCCTGTGGCACTTCGATACCGAGGTCTCCACGGGCTACCATTACACCATAAGCTGTTTCAAATATTTCGTCGATATTATCAACACCTTCCTGATTTTCAATTTTAGCGATAATTTTGATAGGGCTGTTATGCTCGTCAAGAATCTTTTGAACGTCTAACACGTCTTGTTTGTGACGAACGAAAGAGTGAGCGATAAAATCGGCTTTATTTGCGATTGCTATTTCGATACTTCTCTTATCTTTAGCAGTAATTGATGGAAGGTTTACACTTACTCCCGGTATATTCACACTCTTACGGCTACCGATTGTTCCATCGTTCTGAACTTCGCAAAGAAGATATTCTGAAGTTTTATCTACAACTTTCAATGCTGTTTCTCCATCATCGATCAGAAGAGTACCTCCAACTGGCACATCGGCTACAATACTAGGATAAGAAGTAGAAATCTGCTCAGGAGTAGATAAGAAATTGATATCACCTATCACTTTCACCTTATCTCCTGTCTTTACAGCAATCTTCTCTCCTGAGGCTGTTGCAGTTGTACGTATTTCCGGACCTTTGGTATCCATCATAATACCTATTCTTGGTGATACGGCACGTACGTTTGTCATCACTTTCACAAAGCCCTCTTCGGTCATGTGGGCTGAATTCATTCTCACAACATTAATTCCTTCTTCATACAAAGATCTCAGGAAATCAACATCACAACGCAAATCTGAAATTGTAGCTACAATTTTCGTTTTCTTCTGAATCATAAATGGATTTAATTTAATATATAGTTCTCTTAAAATTCTGTTTATATCAAGCTTTCTTCATCTTGACAAAATACTCAATCGCCAGATCGTAGGACGCTAATCCCAACCCCACTAAACTACCTTTACAGGCAGGAGCAATCATAGACTTGTGGCGAAACTCTTCGCGGGTATGAATATTAGAGATATGAACCTCGAGCACCGGAACTGTAACCGCCTTGATTGCATCGTGAATAGCAACAGATGTATGTGTATAAGCACCTGCATTGAGGACAATCCCATCATACGAAAAGCCCACCTCGTGTATTTTATCTATAATATCTCCTTCGTGATTGGTTTGAAAATAAAACAATTCACAGCCCTTGAATGTTTGTTGCAAATGAGCGAAATACTCTTCGAACGAAATGCTTCCATATATATCCGGCTCTCTTTTTCCCAACAAATTCAGATTTGGACCGTTTATTATCTGTATTTTCATATTTATCAACTATTTATCGTAAAATAGTGAATTTTGTTTGTTTAGAGCACAAAAATACTATTTTTTCTTTGAATAAGGATATGATCGCCTTACAAATAATAGAAAATAATAATGTAATTTAACCTGAGTTAAGATAAGCTTACGATTTACATTTACGGCATCGGATATCTCTCAATATCATTCATTTTCAATCCTCTACTCCATCTGTATCGATGCAAAACGGATGCTCAGACGGATCGATCATAGTCCTCGATGATTTGAAAAATTAAATTACCAAAAGGAAAGCTTTCCTTTTGGTAATCTTTTTTTAAAAAGTTTGGATAGGGCTGATATACACAGTTACGATATTCGAGCCATAGATATTATAGTATTTAGGAATATATAAATAATCTGGAGAATAGGCCACGCCTCCGCTATTGGTAGGTCTAACGGGATCGGAATTACTATGGGTGGAACTAATGGAAGGTCTAGTATTATCATTACCGGAAGGCCTGGTATTAGAATCAGTACCACTATAAGAAGGTCTGGAACCAGAGTATGCGGAAAAATCATCATTTGATACAAATTTGATATTTGTAGAATCTACTATGGTGAAATTCTCTATGGAATCCATTTGGTTGCTGAGAATAACAGGATCAGAATAATTTACTAAAAATTCACAAAGGATATCATCTTTATCTGTTTTTTGTACTGTGAAGGTGTTTGTTATAGATTCTTCTGAACTTAAAGAAATACCTAATCCTATTTTTCCGGTAAGAGAAACGTTCGATGCCATTTTGATTGTCTGTGTTGTTTGTGTTGTAGTAACCTGCCCGTGGTCAATCTCTGACAATACATATTTAGCTGTTGGAGAATATTTAGATAAATCCCAGTCATAAAGAGGGCGATTAAGAACCAATCTCTTTAATTTAATAGATTGTATATAATAAGTATTTGCATCAACAGAACCGTCCGAACTTCTGTTTGCCCCATAATCTATATCAAATATATCATCTGGATTAACGGATATAAAAACCGAAGAACCTTCTGGAATAGGACTTGTTCCCCCAACGTAAGCGGTTATTTTAAAATCGAAGTGCCCGTCAGTCCAAATCTTTGCAGTTTCTCCCCTACTTCTACCATGTCCTGGTATTGAAGCCGGAGCTTTTGGGTCTTCATCGCCATCTCCGGATATAAGATCTAATGCAATCTGAGGATCTCCTTTAAATTCCAGACCGACCACACTTTCCCTAAACCGTCTATCAAAAGAGCCATCTAATTGTGTTGGAGTTTGGTTATAGTAAATATAGTCCCTTTGGTATCCGGTTAATCCGAAATGTGTAAACGCATAGAATATCTTCAATGATTCGGGGGCAATCGTATCTTTGGAATTTATTGCTGATTTTAATTGGCTTCTTTCATTTAAATTATCAAATTCCTGATCTACAAATGAGAATAAATAGCCTTTTGTGTGACCTGATTTTTCCAATGACAGGTTATCCGAAGATAAAGATTTAAGTTGGCTTGTAGACACAATTCTTTCATTATCTTTAACTACTACAATAGGAAAACCTGGAATCTCCCCTTTTTTCATCGCAGACTCTTTCCCGTTCGACAGAATCACAGGTATATCTCCGGAAGATATGGAAGGTAAATAACTTACTGCCGGATTTTCGTCTTCGCAATTCCAGATTTTCGCTGAAAAAGAATTCATTGGCAGCTCGGGAACAAATATTGTTAAGGTAGGATATTGATTTTCTATCAATTCAAGGGTATCTTTATTTATATAAGATGCGAGAAGCTCTTCAATAGTTCTTCCGTTTTTCAGCCTTGTATCACTGATCAAAGAGTATAATACATCATAATCCTTGTCAATTTGCTTTAAAGCTTCGTCTTTGATAATCTGCCGGAACTCTACACTTTCGCTAAATGCCTCATGCAAGGCCTTACTAAATAGCTTTTTTGCAGAATCTTCGTTAATGGAATTCATATCCGTTTTAGATTGTTCTTTTCCATTAAATTCACTTTCGTCGTCGCTACAGGAATATAATAATGCAGCAAAAATTAAAGCGGAAAACAATAATTTTTTTCTCATGGTTTTATATATTAAAAGTTAAAAGATTATATTTTTTTCATCAAAAACATATGAATTACAATGATTAGATCTTGAATCTCCAAATGCGATTGTTCCATAATGTCCTTTTAAACGACGGCTTTCCAGTATCATTGTGATATATTCATCCAGATGTGACGGTGTAAACAGGCATTCCCCATGTATATCCGTAGTGATTATTGTATCGGGCAGATACATCTCCGGATGCTGCAAACTGTTTGTTATCCCTCTCCTTGTAAGTCTTCCATTTTCGCCGAAACTATAAAAAGCAAACTGGGCATCAGCCTTACCATAATAGACATATACCTTAGAATAACTATCCTCATATATGCTGTCAGACCCATTCAATTTATAAAGTGCCTGTAAGTATACGATCGGGGTGGACGGAGTAATTTCCAGGGGATCTTCATCATTACAGGAAATCAAAAAGAAAAACGACAATAGAATCGGGCATATAAATTTCATAACAATTAAAGTTTTAATTCAATAAATGCTAAGATCCTTTTACTTTTTTCAAAAAGTAAAATCAAAAAGAGATAGAAAATACAAAAAACTTTTGAGAATACAGGAAATAAAAGGGGGGGATAGGAGCTTTACCTGTTATCAGGATTAAAGAATTATTCTCAGCTTTATTTGAAAATAGCCAAAAGTCGGATACAAATTTCCGAAAATTATCTGTATTTTATTTATGTGATGTAAATAAATTTGAATCAAATTATCAATAAACTATAAAATTCTAATAAATAATTCTGCATAGAAAGGCAATAGGACTATTTAGTACTCCTACCTGAATAGGGTCGAAATAATTCACCCTTTTGAATTTATAATCCTGATAATATAAGCTTAAAATTAACACTTATAGCATTGGTCATATTCAATATCATTTATTTTCAATCCTCTACTCCATTTGTATCGATGCAAAACGGATGCCCAGACGGATCGATCAATGTTCTCGATGATTTGAAAAATTGAGTATCAGCCAATCTTGCCCCACACCCTATAGCGAATTGCACAGCCTCGTCAAGATCATCCACCCACAGATCGAGGTGAAGCATCTGCCCTTGCCTACCCTTTTCCCATGGCCAAACCGGGGGCTCATAGCCTTCCACTTCCTGAAAAGCGATCACTGTTCCTGTTGGTGATGTTATTGCTGCCCAACCGTTCGCCTGCGGATGAGTCCACTCCCAGCCTAACAATCTGCTATAGAAATCAGCCATCAGTCCGGCATCCGCACAGTCTATAACGATGTTAATATAATTGACTTTCAGCTTTCTCATAATTCACTAATTATCAAAAGACTGTAAAATATCACCTTTTAAATCCTCAAAATCTTCCAATCCCACAGATAATCTTAATAAATTATCTTCAATTCCCATTACTATCTTCATATCAGGGGAGAAAGTCCCATAAATGGTTGATTCAGGGTGAATAATCAGTGTTTTATTATCGAACAGGTTTGTTGCCCTGCGGATGATTTGCAAATTATCCATAAACTGATAACATGCATTTTTGCTTTCCAGGCTAAATGTAAGCATAGCGCCGGGATTGCCCGAAAATAATTCATCAGATATCTTTTTATAGGGCGATGATTCAAGTTTAGTATACCCCACCTTTACCACCTGCTTCTGCCTGGAAAGGAATTGTGCCAGTTGGTAAGCGGTGTCCGACATTTTTTCGAAACGTAGCTGAAGCGTTTCCATTCCCAACATCTGTTGGTATGCCGTATCGGGGTCCATAGCCGCTCCAATATTCCTTGCTATTTCTCTTTTCAGCTTAAAGGTAAATTGCGACATTTTATCATTCTTCGAAGCCTCCTGCAAACGTTTGTTATAAGACCAGTCGAAAGTTCCGTAATCCAATATGGCACCTCCAATCCCGGTTGCACCCCCCGATACATATTTGGTAGTGGACACGACCTCTATATCTACACCTGCTTTTCTGGCATCAAAGCCGCACCATGGCACTACGGTAGTATCTACGATCATCGGAACATTCCTTTTCTTCAATATCTTTGATATTCGGGGCAGATCAGCAACTTCAAGGTGTGGATTTGTGATCAGTTCGCAGAAAAAAGCACAGGTATTTTCATCGATAGCCGAAGCTATTTCTTCCTGATTGTCTGTATTTACAAACCGCACTTCAACACCGAATGCCGCCAATGTGAATTTGAAGAATGAAAAAGTATTCCCGAAAAGGTGTGGAGACGTTACAATATTACTGCCTGCATAGGCAATAGTAAAAAAAGTATTGGATATGGCCGCCATACCCGAAGCCACCATTTGTACATTATCCACACCTGACGCAGTTTTTATCTTCCGCTCCAGATTTTCGACAGTCGGATTCGTTATACGGGAATAAGTATGCGACGCGACGGTTTCTCTGTTTTGGAAAGCCGCAGCAATGCTTTCCGAATCGGGGAATTCGAAAGCGGCATTCCGGTATATGGGCATGGATATTGCTCCATGCACATCTTTTTTATTAAACTTTTCACTTATTATACGTGTAGAAAACTGCTCGCCCTGAATGTCTTTTTGTACCATTGTTCCAAAATTTAACGAAATAAGGATCAAAGGTAAAAAAGACTTATGAATATAATGTCAAATCGACGGTTAAAAGCTTTACTCTTGAGACAAATATTGCAAATGATTTATCGCAACCCTTATTTCGAAATAGCTATATTCGGGAGGCAGCATTTCTTTTATCGATGATAATGGACTGTTGAGCTCAATACCTTGAAGTTTACCGGCCAAAGTTTCCAGTTTATCTTTGTCCATCAATTGCGAGGCATCCATTTCACCGGTAAGGATAAAAGACGCCAGGTGCCCCTCTATTGTCATTGGCTTAAGATTCCGCTCTTTTGAGATTTCTTTAACAGATTTTCCCTCGTTGAAAAGGGACAAAGTGAGCCTTTGGGTATCCCCTTTTTCGGGGCGCTTTTTCTTTTCCGGGATAGCCTCTTCTTCGTGAGGCTCCGTCAATTGAATACGTTTAAAAACCAATCCTTCCGCAAGATTTATTTCACCATAACGCACCTGCTCCAACCGCTCCAGTAACCGGAACAAGGTCTGATGTATTTCTGTTGCTTTCTTTAAATAAGCTTTGACTTTTGATGCATTTTTAAGACTTAAAAGATGCTTTTCTATAGGTATAATAATCTGCTGCTGCACATCGCTGTGAAAATAAACGATTCCTTTACCAACCCGCTCTTTCAGATAATCGAGATTGACATTCGGCACCGACAGAATACGGTTCAGTTCTTTTATAAAATTCTGAGCTATTTCCTGCTGTTCTATCGCCCGGCTGCACATATCGGCCATCATAGCCTGTGCCTCATCCTGTTTTGGTATCTTTTTCTCGGATGCCAGTTCATTCAAAGCATGAAGAGCGCGGATAAAAGGCGACCAGTCGAAATATTTTTTCAATTGAGTAGCACAATAAGCCGGCTTTTCCTCTTTCAATATATTATCAAGAATATTCAAATCTTCTTCTTTAGCAGAAAATTCCAATGCGTATCTGTCAGTACTTATACTCTGCGACGTAATCCTGGAAAACAGGACAATCCCGTCGAGTGACGTGCAACGGCTAAGGGCCACATACACCTGCCCGGCGGCAAAAGCTTGTCCGGCGTCTATCACCACCCTGTCGAATGTCAGGCCCTGACTTTTGTGTATGGTAATCGCCCAAGCCAGACGTATAGGAAATTGAGTGAATGAACCTAAAACATCTTCTTCTATTTCTCCCGATTCGGCATTCAGTGTGTAACGTATGTTACTCCATGTTTCTTTTTCCAGTTCGAGCAAATGCCCGTTCTCAAAACAGACTTCTATCTTATCATCCTTTAACCGGCTTATCGTAGCCAGTTTACCGTTGTAATAGCGACGGTGTTCACCCGCATCATTTTTAACGAACATAACCTGAGCCCCTTCTTTGAGGAGCAGATCGTGATCGGCAGGCAATGAACTTTCTGAAAAATCACCAGAGATCTCACCCTTATACACAAACTCTTTCGAACTTAGTTTTGTCAGTTCATCTTTATTTATTCGGTCTGCTTTATAATTGTGAGTACAAAGGACGATATAACGATCCTTTTCAGGTAAGATAAAAGAGGGATTATAGCGTTTATTCAGTTCCTGCAAGTCGGCAGGGGTAGAACAATTGTTACGGATCCGGTTCAAGATGTCTATAAACAGTTGATCCTGCTGCCTGTATATTGTTTTCAGCTCTATATAAAGCAACGGATAACTCTCCAGTACCTGCGCATGAAAGAAAAACGGAGAAGGATAATAATGTTTTAGCATATCCCATTCCGATTGTTGCACAACAGGCGGCAACTGAAACATATCACCGATAAACAACATCTGCACTCCGCCAAAAGGATTGGAATTGTTGCGGTAACGCCTTAGCATGTGATCGATAGCGTCGAGCATATCGGCACGGAGCATACTCACCTCATCTATAATCAAAAGATCGAGTTCCCGCAACATCTCTATCTTAGATTTTCGCAGTTTAAAGTGGTAATCCAGCTTCTTCTTTCCTTCAAAATCGGGAATAAAGGGCTCGAATGGGAGTTGAAGCAGAGAATGCAATGTAACTCCTCCGGCATTGATAGCCGCCACTCCGGTAGGCGCTGTCACAATAATATTCTTATCGCAATGATTACGAATATAATGCAGAAAGGTAGTCTTACCCGTTCCGGCTTTCCCTGTAAGAAAAACGCTCCGGGAAGTATTACTCACAATATCAACTGCAAGATTAAAAATAGTATTTTGAGGTTGTTGCATTATATTTCTGATAATCCGGTTTGCAAAATGCACACATTAAGTTGGCATATCTATTACAAATATAAAGCTTATTTTGTACATTTAGAGTTTGAAACCATATTGTAAATAATAGTAATCATTCAGAGCATCATTTCTATCTGCATTTAAACTAAAGATAATCAATCATGAAACACATTATATGCTTCCTGTCTGCCATATTTATACTTAGTTCGTGTGCATCGCCGTTCTATATGATCCCCATCGACACACTCGAACCAGCCATAGTTACATTTTCGCCAGAAGTAAACAATGTGCTGATTGTAGACAATAGCCCTACTGTGGCGGAAGAAGATGATGCTGATGATAACAAAAGCGGGCAATCTGTAATTTCCCTTGATAGTGCCCGTACTATACTACTGGGATCACTAGTACAGTTTATGAACGAAGAGCAGTACTTTAATAAAGTAGATCTGTATCCGTACAAAACGAATAACTCTAAAATACTGAAAGACCTGAATCCACTATCTAAAAGAAAAGTTCAGGCTATTTGCCGTGAGCAAAAAGCAGACGTACTCATTTCTTTAGATCTGTTCGTCGTATCTGCCCAGATAGAATCGGAAAGCACTGCATATTTTACAGATTATAGTATTATAGGGGCCAAGCTGGGCTCTATCCTGAGAGTATTTTCAAATGACGGAGACTTGTACCACAGCCGGATAGGCTATGTCGACAGCTTGTTCAGAGAAGGACCGGCACCATGGGACATCAGAAAAAACTATACATCGGAAGTCAATACATTGATAACAGATCTGTCTATAGTAGGAGCCGACAAGATGACAGGGATGTTTATCCCGTCGTGGAAAACGCACGACCGCTGGTATTACTCCGACAATTCTTCGGAAATGAAGCAGGCTGCCAATTTTGCAAAAGAAGGCAAATGGGAAAATGCCTTCACTATATGGACGGCTCTGTATGACAAAGAGACCAAGGCAGATAAAAAAATAAAGTTAGCTTCGAATATCGCTCTAGCCAATGAATGTCTCGACAATATAGATGAGGCATATAAATGGATAAATACAGCTTTCGATTCGCTGTTTACTAAGAACAAAAAACTGGCATTGCAGATATCTCTCTATAAGACAGAGCTTGATAAAAGGAAAAACAATGCACACAAGCTGGAAGAACAACTTGGTATCTCTGAAGCAGTAGAAGATCTTGGAGAATAGGATTACATCCTGTCCGGAACCTCTATTCCTAGTAACGCCATTGCTTTTTTTATAGTTTTACCCACTTCTTCTGATAAAACGAGACGGAAAGTTCTCTTGTCCGTATCATTTTCTTTCAGAATCGTATGATCATGATAGAACTGGTTGTATTCTTTCGTCAGTTCATATGCATAATTGGCTAATAATGCAGGATTATATTCATCGCCGGCCTGTTTCACAACAACTTCAAATTCAGCAAGAAGCTGAACAAGGCTTTCTTCCTTTACCGACAAGTCAACCTCTGCTGACAGAGAAGACGGAATTGCTATTCCTAAATCTACCGCATTCCTTAATACCGATTGTGTACGGGCATAGGTGTATTGAATAAATGGCCCGGTATTTCCATTCAAATCAACAGATTCTTTTGGATTAAAGGTCATATTCTTTTTAGGATCTACCTTCAGTATAAAATACTTAAGTGCAGCCATGCCTACAACACGGGTAATATTAGTGATCTCTTCTGCTGACAAGCCGTCAAGTTTGCCTTTTTCATCAGACATCTCTTTGGCCGTAGCTACAATATCTTCGATCAGATCATCTGCGTCAACAACTGTCCCCTCACGGGATTTCATCTTACCTTCAGGCAATTCAACCATTCCGTATGAGAAATGCACAAGACCTTTTCCAAACTCAAATCCCAGTTTATCCAGCAATACTGACAACACCTTAAAATGATATTCCTGTTCATTGCCGACAACATACACCATCTTGTTAACCGGATAATCGTCGAAACGGAGCTTTGCTGTTCCAATATCCTGGGTCATATATACCGATGTACCGTCACTGCGTAAAAGAAGTTTCTGATCAAGCCCGTCAGCAGTCAGATCAGCCCACACAGAGCCATCCTCTTTTTGGTAGAATATGCCTTTTTTCAGTCCATCCAGGACAGTATCTTTTCCATTCAGGTAGGTCTGGGACTCGTAATATATTTTATCAAAATCTACTCCCAATTTCTTGTAAGTTGCATCGAACCCGGCATACACCCATGAATTCATTTTTTCCCACAAAGCGACGACCTCGGTATCTCCTGCTTCCCATTTGCGAAGCATTTCACGAGCCTCGGCCATCATCAGCGAGGATTTTTCGGATTCGTCTTTCGACAATCCCTTTTCCTGTAGTTCGGCTAACTCGGCTTTATAATGCTTATCGAATAACACATAATAATCCCCTACCAAATGATCGCCTTTTTTCCCGGTAGATTCGGGTGTTTCTCCATTTCCCCACTTTTGCCAGGCCAGCATCGATTTACAGATATGTATTCCTCTATCGTTTACAATATTTGTCTTCACTACTTTTTTACCGTTAGCTTTTAACACTTCTGCCAAAGCGTAGCCTAACAGATTATTGCGAATATGACCCAAATGAAGTGGTTTATTGGTATTCGGCGACGAATACTCTATCATTACAAGCTCTGCATCAGCCTCTTGCTTGACAAATCCAAACTCCGGAGTATGATGGATGTTATTTAATAATTCTATCCATACAGAAGAAGCTATCGTAAGATTTAAAAAACCTTTTATTACATTAAAACCAGCTATCTCCGAGACATTATCAACAAGCCATTCTCCTATTTGCTGAGCCGTTTGCTCCGGGCTTTTCCTTGATATCTTCAGAAAGGGAAAAACAACCAATGTTAAATGTCCGTCAAATTCTTTCTTCGTTTTCTGTAAAGATACTGCTTCCGGGGCAACAGCCTGCCCGTACAACGATTCGATAGCTTTTATAACGTATTGCTGGAGCTTAATTTCTATTTTCATATCCGCTTCTGTATTATTGGGTAAAATTCAGGATGCAAAATTAAGAAAAATAGTTACATACCTCAATTTTACGAGGTGTTAATGTATAGTTTTGGGCAATAAGGGAAAAGAAAAAAGCAGAAAAGGCAACCCCTTTCTGCTTTTTTCTTTTCTTTTCGAATGCTAAATTATAGAGCAGCCAAGTCAGCACCAGCTTTAAATTTAACAGTTTTCTTGGCAGGAATGTTAATAACAGCCTTAGTCCTAGGGTTAATCCCTTTTCTAGCAGCTTTTTGAGTTACAGAAAATGTTCCAAAACCAACTAGGGCAACTTTACCTCCTTTTTTAACTTCTTCTGTTACTGATGCAATGAAAGCCTCTAATGCTTTTTTAGAGTCAACTTTGCTCAGACCTGATTTTTCAGCGATAGCATTGATAAGTTCTGTCTTGTTCATAATAAAATTGTAATGATTTAATTAAACATTATATAACGAGATTGTTATCTTCTCTTTTTCCGTTCTAGCATTCAAATATAAGGGTTTTATTTAATAATCATAAAAAAAAATCGGAAAAACTCACATTAATTCAGAAAATATCTAAATGCCTACCTATTTTCACCCCTAAAACAAAAAATATCCGTACTTTTGCACTCTGAAATAAACAATTAGGGAACAAAAGATGAATCAAAATAATGCGGGTTTTATGGGAGGGATTCCGGTAGTTACACGGAATTTATTAATTATAAATGTCTTGGTATTTTTTGCCACAGCCCTATTGAAAAATATAAATTTCGACAACTACCTTTCATTGCATTATATTGCATCCGACTTATTCATGCCTCACCAAATAATAACTTACATGTTTATGCATGGCAGTATAGGGCACATATTCTTTAACATGTTTGCTGTTTTTATGTTCGGACGCGTACTTGAAACCGTATGGGGCCCAAAGAAATTTTTAATATATTATATAATCACAGGTATTGGAGCTGCTGTTTTACAAATGATTATCACGTATATACGTCTTCAATCTATCGAAGCATCTCTACCTCCTGAGATTATCTCAAATGTATACAATGAAGGTGCATCTATAATAGCGATGGGAAAGAACTATACTGATCCGATACTGGGAAATCTGAACGGATTACTAAACGGACCAATGCTAGGTGCTTCCGGAGCTGTGTTTGGTGTTTTGGTTGCATTTGGTATGCTATTTCCCAATGCAGAACTTATGCTTATTTTTCCTCCAATTCCAATTAAGGCAAAATGGTTTGTAATTGGATATGGAGTATTGGAATTAGTTTTAGGTATTGTAGACAGTCCTTACGACAACGTAGCCCATTTTGCACATTTGGGTGGATTAATAACGGGACTCTTTTTATTACTTTATTGGCGTAAAAAAGGATTTATGACAAATGGGCATATATTCAAATAACATAAAACCGATACTTCAGCGAAAGGATATATTGATACGGCTTATCGTTATCAATGTATGCATTTTCCTCATTCTGGCAATTGCCAATATTGCAAAGTTATTCGAGATTAACATCACGGATATAATATTGAATTATATTGCAGTACCTGCCCAACTGGATATTCTGTTGGCTCGGCTCTGGACTCCGCTGACATATATGTTTGTCCATGAAAACTTCCTGCATATTTTGTTTAATATGCTGATGTTGTATTGGTTTGGGCAGATATTTCTATCGTATTTCAACCCTAAAAACCTGGGAAGTTTATATATATTAGGCGGACTTGCCGGAGCTTTGCTATATGTCTTGTCATTCAATGCTATTCCTCTGCTAATAAAGATGAACTATGTGCCCATGATTGGGGCTTCAGCTTCGGTTATGGCAATCATTTTCGCCGTCGCTTTTTATCGACCGAATCAGGAAATTACATTATTCATTTTCGGCAGGGTGAAAATTATTTATATAGCCCTTATTTTATTTGTTCTTGACTTTATCGGGCTAGGCAGTTTGTCAAATCCGGGAGGCCATATAGCCCATATAGGCGGTGCACTGATGGGATATATTTATGCCAAGCAATTTCTGAAAGGAAAAGATATGACGAAATGGCTCAACAAAACAATAGACTGGATTGTTAATTTGTTTAAACCTTCGCTTTCAAAACCTAAAAAGATGAAGGTAAAATATAAGAACCGCGAAGCAGATTATGAATTTAATAAGCGGAAACGTAACGAAGCAGAAGATATAGACCGCATACTTGACAAGATCAAAGCTTCGGGTTATTCAAGCTTAAACGCAGAAGAAAAAAAACGTTTATTCGATGCCAGCAACAAATAAAAAAGATAAAACCGGAAAAATCGAGAGATTTACAGCTAAAAAAATTGGAAAGTTCATCAAATACATTGTATTTGCAACCAATATAATCGCTATAATATTCCTGCTACTTTCCATATTGTCGTGGACTGTCGTTCCTTCTAAAATAACTTTTATTGCATATCTTGGGCTTATATTTCCTATTACTCTGTTTATTAATATCTGCTACCTGATTTTGTGGCTGATATTCTGGCGATGGAAATATGCCCTGGTCCAACTTGCCGTAATAGCTTGTTGCTGGCAACCCATTTCTACTTGTTTCCCTATTCATTTCAAATCGAACAAATTACCCGAAAAAAAAATAAAGATACTAACATATAACGTCAGGGGGTTTAACTGGCTGACCGGAGATAAAGCTCGTGAAAACCCTATTTTTGACTATGTCACAAACAGTGATGCCGACATTGTTTGCTTTCAGGAATTTTCCGTATCCAGCAATAACAACAACCGGAGAAACCTTATTTCGGAGAAAGAGATGGATAATATAATGAAAGATTATCCTTACAAATCTATTATCAGATTAGGGCCAATGAGGAAATCACACATATACGGAATAGCCTGTTATTCTAAATTCCCGATTCTGGAATCCACCAAAGTACCTATAGAGAGCACTTATAATGGATCGGTTATACACAAATTGGAAATACAAGGCCGGAAAGTCTCTCTTGTTATCAATCATCTTGAGTCTAACAGCCTTACAGCAAGAGATAAGCAATTATATAAAGACTTCCTGAAAACCAGAGACCGTGAGTCTTTTGATGCTATGGCCGCAACATTACAGGACAAGCTTGGAACAGCTTATAGCGTACGCGAAGGGCAAGTAAATGTCATCCGGGGATTTTTGGACAAGCAGGAAAACGATGCAACTATCATCTGCGGAGATTTCAACGATACTCCTATGTCATATGCCTACCACACAATGAAAAAGGATCTGGTGGACTCCTATGCCAATACAGGATTTGGACAGGGGATAACCTATCACGAAAACTACTTTTGGGTGAGGATAGACTATATAATGCACTCCAAAGCTTTTCAATCTTACAATTGCACTGTAGATAAGATAAAATATTCTGATCATTATCCGGTGTGGACTTATCTGGCATTTAAATAAAACAAAACGGGCTGTTCGATTGAACAGCCCGTTTTGTTTAGTATAAGATATCAATCAAGATAATCTATTGTTTCTTCTCCAATCATCTTACGAAGTGTATTTTTCAACTTCACATATTGGATAAACAAATCATGCTCTGCTACCTTGTTAGGCTCGTGCATTGGGCTCTTGAAGTAGAACGACAACCAGTCCTGGATTCCACTCATACCTGCACGTTTAGCCAGGTCGGTAAACAATACAAGGTCAAGACACAATGGTGCCGCAAGAATAGAGTCCTTGCACAGGAAATCCACCTTCATCTGCATTTTATAACCCAACCATCCGAACAAATCGATATTATCCCATCCTTCTTTGTCGTCATTGCGAGGTGGATAATAGTTGATGCGCACTTTATGATAAACATTTCCATAAAGTTCAGGATAGAGTTCAGGTTGAAGAATATTATCAATAACAGATAATTTAGATTCTTCTTTTGTTTTGAATGAACCCGGATCGTCAAGAACTTCTCCGTCACGGTTACCCAGGATGTTTGTAGAGAACCAGCCGTTAAGACCTAACATACGGGTTTTGAACATTGGTGAAAGAACTGTTTTCAACATAGTTTGCCCTGTTTTGAAGTCTTTACCGCAAATAGGCACCTGATGTTGAGCAGCAAGTTCCCACATCGCAGGAATATCTACTGTCAGATTAGGAGCGCCATTGATGTAAGGCACGCCTTCAGCCACAGCAGCATAAGCATAGATGTTGGAAGGAGCTATGTCTTTGTGATTTTCTTTCAATCCTTTTTCGAAAGCAGCAAGCGTTTTATGAACTTCTCCAAGTGGAGTGAACACTTCTGTACTACCGCACCAGATAACAACTATACGGTCGCAGCCATTTTCTTTCTTAAAGTTACGGATATCTTCTTTCACCTGTTCTGCAAGGTCCCATTTGGTAGGGGCAGATTTCACCCATGTTCCGTGCAGGCGTTTCACAAACTCCTGGTCGAACACAGCTTTCATAGGCTTGATTGTAGCAAGCTCGTCTTTTACTTTATCAATATCTTCTTTCGTCAATACTTCTGCGTGCTTTGCTGCCTGATAAACATTTTCTTCAAACAGATCCCATCCGCCGAAGACGATGTCGTTCAAATTTGCCAAAGGCACCACGTCTTTAATTTTAGGGAAGTGGTTATCTTCTCTTTTCCCTATACGCATTGTAGCCAATTGAGTGATTGACCCTACAGGTATACCCATTCCTTTACGGGTGATCAACGTACCTGCGATAAATGTAGACGCAACAGCGCCACCAACTCCAACAACAAGGACGCCAAGCTTTCCGTTGGCTCCTTTTACTTGTACTTTTTCCATCTTTTTAATTTAAATTTTTAAAATACACTGCAACCCGCAGCAATCCTTTAAACTGTGACTATTTACAACAGGATTAATCCCATCGTATCAAGCCTATATAATAGTACAGATTTACAAAAGAATATGATCCATTTTATTCTCCCAACCCGGGCTTTTCCACCATACAAGCGGCTTCCATTATTGAATCATACAATTTGGCAACTCTGTAGTTATTATCAAAGTATCCAAGTATTTTTTTCAAATAAATTGAAACGGGATTCATCGCTCTGATCCCGAAAGTAAAGCTAATAAAGAATGAGTTTTTGCATGATTTCCCTTTGCCAACTCAACCAAAAATAGTAAGTAAAGATACTTTTCACCTGCTAAATTCTAAACAAAGGTATAACAATGCATGGAAAATGCAAGGTTATACCTGTTATTTTTATTCTAACAATACGAAACTTGCAGTTAACCAATTCTTTTAGCAACAACTCTATTCCCGGTAACTTTTCCATCTATTACAATAAATTATAAACGACAACTTTCTAGATAATATTACGTATCCCCGTAAAAAAAAGATTTTTCATTTGTTAATTTTTTGCTAATAATTTTTCATTTTTAAATTCATTCCCTATACTAGCGAACAGATAAGGAGCAAACAGATACAAATAAGGATGACATTAACTCACGAAGATGCAAAACTATGTGCCATTTTTCCGACTGGAAATTTGCAAGTTAGCATTGTTTTATTAGAGAGAGCACATCATTAACTGACCAACCCCTTTTATTACTCCCGGTACTTTTTTATGCGCATTTCCTGTGCACTTATCTCCTGTGCATATATATCACGCGGGGTTATCTGAACACCTGCGCAATACTGCGCGCACCAATGCGCAATAACCTAAAAAATATTTTATAAATTATTAAAAACTCCGGAAGTTTTTCTCAAAATTTCCGCAGCCTTATATTTTCCGCCACAGGTGTATCCGGTGCGGAGGCTACACTATTCATTCTCTTAATAAGTTCTTTGTTTCCGGGATATTTACTTACCGCCGGTAATTTTTTTGTCTTGTCTTTTAACAAAATTGTCTTCAACTTTTATTCTACCGTTTGTGAAAATAGGGGATAAACGGCTTTTTGAAAGTATCGCCGGAAACAAACCTATTATGATGAATGATGGATTGCGAAGCAATCGACGGAGCGCAGGCGAGGCAACGTTCAACGGAACGAAGTGCAGTTAATTATGTATAAAAATGACAGTTGATGACTGTCGATGAGAATGCAGGGTTATCCGGTGGGCAACCCTGCATTTTTTTTGGGGATATTTATCTATGTAATAGAAGCCCCCTCCGTCTCCCCCCAAGGGGCAGGGCTGTTAAGTTCTGAATTTATACCCTCTTTGTCATGTTGAACGGAGTGAAACATCTCTTGCAAGATAAGAGATCCTTCGTTTCACTCAGGATGACAGCAGAAAATAACAGAACAAAGCAGAGAACTTAACAGCCCTACCCCTTGGGGGGAGAAACAGAGAGAGTATAAATTAAAATTACACTTTGCTACTTTGCGAGAAAACTTGTCAGATGTGTCAGGTTTTAACTAAAAAGCTAATAGCTATTAGCCAGTGGCTAATAAAAAGCGGTCTTTGAAAAATAATATATTGACAGGTAGATAAGGTAGATTGCATCAATAAGAAAGAGACGGGAGAAGAAAAAACTGTAAAACATGTAAAGTTTGTAAAGCTTTAACATTCAGCGCTTACAATTTGCTATTTGCGGGCATTATCCATAATGTGTCATTATACCCCAAAAAATGAGCCCCTGAAAAGCTAAAAAGTACAAAGATTGACAGAATTTTAATGCAGTAGCATTAAAATTCTGTTTCTTTGTCCATAATTTCAAAAGAAGATTATGCTCGATAAGCTTATACAGTGGGATCAGGAACTACTCTTATACCTCAACAGTAAACACACGGCATGGCTCGACCCTGTGATGCTGGTTCTCAGTTCATATTGGTGCTGGATTATAGTATGCCTGCTTCTGGTGGCATTTATATATATCAAAAGTAATGGATGGAAGAAGCTTACTTCTTTTGCCTTCCTTTTTTCAATCGGGATGAGCGCCCTGCTTACTAACCTGGTTAAAATGATGGTAGGACGTCCCCGTCCTATACACAATGAGGAATGGGAGGGCATTATTCATGCCATAGAAAAATACAGTACTAGTACCAGTTTTTTTTCATCGCATTCTGCTACTACCTTTACCATGGCTATCTTTTTCTTTCTTTTTGTGAGCCATAACAAGATAAACCGGATTTACGGATATCTGGCTATTGTGTGGGCTGCTTTGGTGGCTTACAGCAGAATATATCTGGCCAAGCATTATCCGTCAGATGTCGCCATAGGGACACTGTTCGGTATACTGATAGGCATTGTGGGGTACAAGCTATATGAATATTACATAATGAAAAAGGCTGTTTTAAGGCCTTAAACCCGGAAAAAGGATAAACAGGATTACAAAGAAAGCAGTACTGGTTATCATAATGAAAAAAACTGATAAAACCGTACTTATCAATGTCCTGAATATAACTGATACCCACGATTTAGTGCCAAATAATTGAATATACGTCCATATAGCGTACAGATAACTTATTAAAAGGATAAAACCCACAATCCAATCAGATAGTGTGAGGTAATATATAAAATACGTCACAATGTGAAGAAATATCTGTATACCTGAAATATATGAAGAAATAACAAGGAACTCAATATAGTTATAACCGGTCTTCCGGAACATAATATACGAGGCTAATGCATAAAAGGGAATAAATGCCAACATGACCAGTGAATAATGCCCGTATATCCAGTCGATAGTCTGTTGCGAATAGCGATTAGCATCTGCATTACCAGGATCGGAAAACATAATCGATTCTTCCGGATATACTTTAAAAAAGTAACCCATAAAACCATATATGGTTCCCATAATAATTACAAAAGCAAAAGGTTTGAAATAGGATACTCTTTTGCCAAGCAGATATTCCCGGATAGTGCTTCCGGGTCGTACCAACAGTTCTTTTATTGTGTATAAGATCCCTCTGTCTACATGAAAAACAGTATGCTGTATCTCATGTATAATATAATGTCGATCGATGCGCCCTGTTTTAGCCTCTTGACCACAATTGATACAGTACTTACCGCTAGTAGTCTCTCCGCAGTTTTTACATAAGTTTGATGAAGTGTCCATTGTCAGCATTATTTATCTAGCCATTTTTTTACTTTTTGTTTCTCCTGCAAAGAATATAACCGGAGCATAAAGGGAAAGGCTCTTCCTATGGGGTAGAACAAACGAAACAGGACAGACGGATACACATTCTTTTTCCCTTTTTCGATTCCACTTATTATTTTCCGGGCTACGGTCACTGCATCCTGAGAAGGGAACGGTAGCGGAGTCTCTTTCTCTCCCGTAGCCTTATCGAAGAAACCAGTACGCGTAGCTACAGGATAAACAGATGTTATTTGTATATTTTTATCTTGTTCATATCTGTATGTTCTGATAAAATGATGCAGTGCAGCTTTTGTAGAACAATAAAGCGAATATGCCGGCAGAGAGACCAGACCTGCCCCTGATATAGTACAGGCGAAGGCCACAGGCTTATCTCGCGACGACACAAGTAGTTTTTCTAAAGAATAGATTGGAGAAAATACATTCAGGGAATATATCTTTTCGAGATGCTGCCAATCGGCTTCTGATATTTTTTCAAGGTATGCAAAGCCTGCGTTTGCGATAAAAACATCTACATGCCCCACCATTTCTTTTGCTACCTCAAAAAGTTTGTCGACTCCTTCTTTCGTACTGATATCAACAGCAAGGGGATAAACTTTGTTCTCTATCTGAAGAATATTTTCTATATGGCGGGCAACAGCAATAATTTTCACATCATCATATGTGCATAATATAGCAAGCATCTCCTTTCCTATGCCTGAAGATGCTCCTGTGAGGACTATATTTTTGCCTGTTAGATTCATAAAATTACTCATTCCAGATAATGAAAAATACTTCTCCTTTATCTATATTATATTTATCGACATCAATATTTGAATATTTCAATCTGTAGTTTCTTAGTATATAAGCGGTTTTAGGGGTCGGTTCTATATTATCCGACGGAAGATAAAAACGAAATTTATCATATCCTTCGACGCTATTGAAAATATTATAAGAGTCCAGTCTTTTCTTCTTTGTGGAAGCCACTATATAAGGACTGACAGGATTGTAGAACAACACCATAGGATATGACCCATCAAAATATATTCTGTCAAACTCTTTCGTTTTAGCAAAGCTGATAAACCCCTCGTATTCACCTACAAAACCAGAAAGTTCAGAGGTATCAACATGTCCAAAAAATGTAATATATTTTCTACTAAACATCACAAAAAGTAATATTAGTCCTCCAATGATTAGATACTTTACATAGTAATATTTTTCAGCACAAAAATACAATCCCCTTCCTGTAAAATATATCAGAGGGAACCATAGTACATTCCAATGATTTACATTTGGCTCCACCAAAAACACGATCGGAACAGAAGCCATTAGCCACAGAATAAATAAACTATCAGAAATATTATGGTATTTCCTCTTTCGTAATAGATAAAAAGAAAAAATAAGTATGGGGATAAGTAATATATTATAAAATTGGCCAAACAGATAAAATGTATTCCATCTATAGGTATCATCTCCGAGTATAAGAAGGTTGAATATCTTCTTTAGATACATCACTATTTGAGGTAAAAAATCACCCTCTCCAAAAAGCGTGGTGCTATTATGCCGATTTTCTTCTAATGTTGTTATAGTTAGCCCTAACCGAAATTGCTCTCCATTTGTCAAGATTAAAAAAGCAAATAAAATCAAAGGGAATACTAGTATCAATAATTCGAGTGAATAGAGACCAATCTCATATTTTCTTATCTTTCTCTTTTTATAAAGAAATACAAACAGAAACAGACAAAACAAGGGCAGCATAAACCACGTTACAGCATAACCATATGCCGATAAGGCAAGAAAAAAGAATCCGGCAAAAAAGAATGCCCGCTTTTTTTTATCGGATATAGAATTATATCCTAATATAAGAAAACATATCCCTATCAATATAATATCAGGAGCGATATTCGACTCCAAAGCCCACCTGCTTTTCATTATATGCCATGGATTAACTATCATCAGAAACATAATAAAAAAGATGAGCAAATAGTTCATCGACGTTTTTCTCAAAGTATAATATAAAAGAAGCAAAGAGAAGCAACTAACAAGAGCCATTGGCAATCTGAACACTGGCAGCGATAGTCCGAAACATTTTATAAAAGGAATCGAAATATAAGCATATAACGCATTCATTCCACCACCCCACGATCGCAAATAGACCGGATAAGAAGTTAGATGCTGATCGACACCATAATAGGCTAAACACCATGCATCATATCCACTCATAGCCTCATCAAAGAAAATTCCGGCAGGTATATTAACAGGTAGTGTACGCACAATAACTCCCACCAAAAGCACTAGTTGTATCCAATAAATATACTGTCGATCCTGTTTACTCTCGATCGTCTTTGCTCTTTCAATTTCTTTAAAATTGAAAATCAAGACGAGTATCCAGAAAAGAATCAGTACAATATAATATGGCTCAAATGTCATCTTTATTTTATTTTATCGAACCCTTCGCCATATACTCCACGAACAGTACTTTGAGAGATAAATGCCTTTTCATCGATGCTTTTTATCAGACGGAATATATCTACAGCCTCGGTACGTTTGGCCAGCACTATTAGCACTTTAGTCGGTTTTTTAGTATACCAGCCTGTACCATCCAACACGGTACACCCCCGGTGTAATTCCCGGTTGATCGCTGTAGCTATTTCGTCATACTTTTCCGAAAATATCAGTATCTGTACCGACTGCCTGAAACCGTTTATCACCATATCTATACAGTAGGTCATCACACCCATCACTATCAGGGCATATACAATCTTCTGATAATCGTAAAACAGGAAATATGAACAACTGATGATCACAAAATCGCAAAGAAGCATTCCCCGTCCGAAGGCGATATTCTTATATTTATTGATGATAGCGACAACGATATCAGTTCCTCCCGTACTACCATTCGAACTGAAAACCAGACCTATCCCCGTACCACACAGCATAGCCCCGATAACCCCAGACAGCAGTGGTTCATTCTTCACAATAGGCTCTGTTATATACATCTGACAGATAGTGAGCAGGGTTGTGAGGACGAGAACTCCGTAGATAGTTTTTATCAGGAATTTCACACCCAATATTTTCAGGGCAACGCCCAGTAAGGCTAAATTTGTCAGGAAGTAAGTGTATTGCAGCGGAATACCCGTCGAATACTCCACAAGAAGGGCAATACCGGTAAGTCCTCCGGTAACTATTCCCACAGGCTTGATAAACCCGATAAGTCCTATTGCATAAACAGCAAGACCAAAAAATATTATAGCATAGTCTTTCCAGTAAAACTCTTTAAGGTATCGCTTCGGCATAGTCTAAAAGATTATAAAACGACATTAATCATCTTCTTCGGTACGAATATCACCTTTTTAGGTGTTTTTCCATCAAGCCATTTTTGAGCCAGTTCATGGTTCAAGACTGTTTCTTCCACATCTTTCTGCTGTACATCTGCCGGAAATTCAAGATCGAAACGTACTTTCCCGTTAAATGCCACGCCATATATGAAAGAATCCTCAACAAGATATTCTTCATTATATACTGGCCATTGGGCATTAACCACAGATGTCTCATTACCTAATGCATGCCATAATTCTTCGGCAATGAAAGGGGCAAAAGGAGCAAGTACAATAACCAGTTCCTGCAAAATCGCTTTTTTACTGCATTTCAACGCCGTCAGCTCATTTACACAAATCATAGATGCAGACACCGAAGTATTAAAAGAGAACACTTCTATATCTCCGGTCACTTTCTTGATATATTTGTGAAGAGCCTTTAACTCATCTTTTGTAGGCACATCATCCGTTACCACAAATTCGTCTCCTTTATAGAACAGGTTCCACAATTTGCGTAAAAAACGGTGAACCCCGTCTATACCATTTGTATCCCAAGGTTTAGATTGTTCCAGCGGCCCCAAAAACATTTCATAGATACGAAGCGTATCTGCGCCATATTTTTCAGCAATATCGTCAGGATTGACAACATTGTGATACGATTTGGACATTTTCTCGACTGCCCAGCCACAGATATACTTACCGTCTTCAAGGATAAATTCGGCTGTTTCGTATTCGGGACGCCATGCTTTGAAAGCTTCCAGATCGAGAATATCATTGCTTACGATATTTACATCGACATGAAGTTCCTGTGTCTCATATTGATCTTTAAGATTATATGAAACAAACTTATTTGTTCCGTTGATACGGTACACATAATTGCTGCGTCCCTGTATCATTCCCTGATTGATCAGCTTTTTGAAAGGCTCGTCTTCACAGGAAACACCTATATCATATAGGAATTTGTCCCAGAAACGACTGTATACCAAGTGACCGGTAGCATGTTCTGTTCCTCCGATATATAAATCCACATTGCGCCAGTATTCCACTTTTTCTTTTGCTACCAATTCATCCGGATTATATGGATCCATATACTGCAGATAATATGCGGATGATCCGGCAAATCCCGGCATTGTATTCAATTCCAGAGGAAAAATAGTTTTATGATCAATCAGTGTATTATCTACCACCTTTTCATTTACGGCATCCCATGCCCATTTAGTAGCACGGCCTAACGGCGGTTCGCCGGTTTCAGTCGGCAGGTATTTATCCACCTCCGGCAGTTCCAATGGCAGTTTATCTATAGGCAACATATAAGGCATATCGCCTTTGTAATAAACAGGGAACGGCTCACCCCAATAACGCTGACGTGAAAAGATCGCATCACGTAAACGATAATTTACTTTTATACGCCCCAGATTATTTTCTTTGATATATTGTCTTGCTTTTTCGATAGCGTCTTTCACCTGTAAACCATCCAAAAAGCCGGAGTTCATCATAATACCCTCTTTGGCATCGAAACTTTCTTCCGACACATCAGCCCCTTCAATCAACGGAATGATCGGCAGATTGAAATGTTTTGCAAAAGCATGGTCCCGGCTGTCATGTCCCGGAACGGCCATAATAGCACCTGTCCCGTATCCGGCCAATACATAGTCGGCCACCCAGATAGGAATTTCTTTTCCGTTCAGCGGATTGATAGCATAAGCACCAGTGAATACACCGGATACTTTTTTATCCATTTGGCGGTCACGCTCAGTTTTGCGTTTGGTAGCCTTTACATATTCTTCAACTTCAGCCTTTTTATCTTCTGTTGTTACCTGAAATACATATTCGCTTTCGGGAGCAAGTACCATAAAAGTTACTCCGAAGATTGTATCGGCACGGGTAGTAAATATTTCAAAGTCAATATCCGAATCCTTTACCTTGAATTTCATTTCCGCACCCTCGCTGCGACCAATCCAGTTGCGCTGAGTCTCTTTGATAGATTCGCTCCAGTCAATTGCATCAAGGCCATTCAACAGGCGTTGCGCATAAGCAGATACACGCAGGCTCCACTGGCGCATCAGACGCTGCTCAACAGGATAACCTCCACGTTCGGACAGGCCATTGATCACCTCATCGTTTGCCAACACCGTGCCTAAAGCACCGCACCAATTAACGGTCGTATCGCTCAGGTAAGCTATCCGATAATTCAACAATATTTCCTGTTGTTCTTTTTCCGAATATGATTTCCACTCGGCAGCACTAAAGTGCAGTTCTTCGCTGCAGGCAATATTCATACCTTCAGTACCCACACTGCCAAATGCTTCTATTAATTCCTCTATTGGGCGGGCTTGTTGTTCATCGTAGCAATAATAGCTGTTGAACATCTTTATAAACGCCCATTGCGTCCATTTATAATAGCGCGGATCGCATGTCTGAATTTCCCTGCTCCAGTCGAAAGAAAAACCTATTTTATCCAACTGCTCGCGGTAACGGTTGATATTCTGTGCTGTAGTGATAGCCGGATGCTGTCCGGTCTGTATAGCATATTGTTCGGCAGGAAGCCCATATGCATCATAACCCATTGGATGAAGCACATTGAAGCCCTTGAGCCTTTTGTAGCGGGAATAAATATCGGATGCAATGTATCCGAGTGGATGGCCGACATGCAATCCTGCTCCCGAGGGATAAGGAAACATATCAAGCACATAATATTTTGGCTTGTTCTTGTCTTCTGTTACACGGTAGATTTTGTTGTCAATCCAGTACTGTTGCCAACGTTTTTCAATTTCTTTAAAGTTGTATTCCATAACTAAGTTTCGCTACAATTTTTACTGGCGCAAAGATAGTTATTTCTTTAGATTAAAATACATTAATAAAAAGGCAATATGCAAAGTTTATGATTTGGGGAAATCTTTATCTATGTATTATAATAGTAGTTAGTAGACAGTAGTCGGTAGATAGTAAAAGCGCTCTTTGAAAAAGTTGTAAGGTTTGTCAGGTTTTGGTTAATTGCCTCCTGCTTTAGCTGGAGGATAAAAAATAAAAACCTTTTGGCTAGAGCCATTCATAAATCTCTCTGCAACCCTCCACTTAAAAGTGGAGGCAAATAAAATAAAAACTGTCAGAGATGTCAGGTTTTAGTTAAAAACAGTGATTGTAGGGGCAAAGGCTTGTCCCTGCTCGTTTATCTCATCCTCAGGCAACTACAAAGGGTTACCCTTATAAATACCGGCAAAAGTGTAACTTTTGTAACTTTTTTGTTAATTACTAACAGTCGGACTTTGAACAAAACGAACAAGACAATAACAGAAATTGTTAAATTAAAAAATAAACACATGGCACACTCCACTCATTCTTTATTACGTAAACGGGGAGAAGGAATAGCTTCCGTATCTTTTTCGGAACTGCTTTTCGACCTTATATATGTATTTGCCGTCACACAGATATCACATTACCTGCTACACAACCTCAACTGGCTGGGCTTCGTACACAGCACAATCCTTTGGTTTGCAGTATGGCTGGGATGGCAACACACGACATGGATGACCAATTGGTTCGACCCCAACATCAGAAAGATAAGAGTGATATTGTTCGTACTGATGCTGATAGGCCTTATTATAGCGGCTGCAATACCCGATGCGTTCGGCAGCAGGGGATTGATTTTTGCCATATGCTATGTAGTGATACAATTGGGACGTACAGGAGCTATATTGTTTATGCTCGGCAAGAAACATGAACTGACACCAAACTATACCCGCATATTCGGTTGGTTTGCGATATCCGCCGTCTTTTGGATCGCCGGAGCATTTCAGGAAGACTATATGCGTATTGCGATGTGGAGCATAGCAGTTATATGTGACTATATATCACCGATGTTCGGCTTTTATCTGCCGTTTCTGGGAAAGTCCGATTCAGCAAAAGAGTGGACTATCGACGGGCATCACCTGACAGAGCGCAGCCAGCTATTCGTAATCATTGCATTCGGAGAAACTATCCTGATGACGGGCGCTTCGTTAAGCGAAATAGAAGACTGGAATATCCCGGTCATCCTCGCCGCAATGGTTTCAGCTTTGAGCAGCCTGGCCATGTGGTGGGTATATTTCGACGCGAGCAGTGAAGCCGGAGCTGAAAAGATAAAGGAGGTGGACAATCCCGGAATGTTGGGACTTAAATATCACGCCGTTCATGTGGTTTTGGTCGGTGCATTGATTATGAGCGCCGTAGGTGATGAGCTGGTGGTAGCACATCCACTTGGGCACGTCAGTCCCGAAGCTATTTCCGTCATTATAGTAGGGCCTATAATATATCTTATAGCCAATATGATATACAAATGGTTCACCTGCGAACGGCTGGCTAAGTCACATATATGGGGTATCCTGGCTTTAATAGTCATAATACCGTTCTACAGACATTTAAACTTATTGTTCTTAAACACCTTGTCGGTTTCAATCTTTGTTATTATCAGTTTATATGAAACCTTTAATCCTAAAACTAAACATAAATATATAAAAACAAAATGAGGAAAATATATGTTTATTTATATATAATGTGAATCAATGGTTGAAAATATACGTTCTAATATTTTCTACTACGCGCAATCGAAGATTGCTTGTGTTCCTTTTGGCCAAATCCCCAAAAGGAACCAAAAACTCTTTGGTGGCTCGTCCTTCGTGCTACCCGTTACAGGCTCAGGGACTAAACCAAATAAACTCGCCTACGGCTCAGACAGTATTTGGTTTCACGTCC
>NZ_JACIEP010000019.1 GCF_014196915.1 Dysgonomonas hofstadii | reverse complement strand
GATTTTTTGTAACTTTTGTATCAAGACAAAAGTTGAGAAAACAAGCCGACAGGCGCGTTAGTGAAATTGAACGATTATTTATTACAATCATAATTCCAACTACTGATTGGCATGCTTAATAATATTTTACTTTTGGGACAGTCTCTTCTGATTCACATTATTAATAAACAAATAGATCATAGTAATTGTTATAAAATAATAAGTACACTTAGTATATAACAAATTAAACTGACACATTATGAAAACGAGCATGAATCACAATTCGCTAAAAATCGATGATAATTTTGTCATGCGAGTTTCCATATAACCATTAAAAACTAAATTATCGTATGAAAAATGATCTGTTCTATTCAGTAAAACAAGCGGTTAAGCATTGGTGGATATCTCCACTGATCGGTGTTATAGCTATTATTCTCGGATTTTGGTCATTATCAAACCCGGGTACTACTTTGGCTCTTTTGGGAGCGTTTTTTATAGCCGGTTTTCTAGTAAGCGGTATCTTCGAAATTATTTTTGCCCTGGCAAATAAAAATACACTAAAAGGATGGGGATGGACTCTCGCCAGCGGTATCATAGATATACTTTTTGCTCTGCTATTGCTTGCCATGCCGATAAGTACAATAGCTGTACTGCTTTTCATGGTCGGTTTCTGGGTGATGTTTCAATCCATTTGGGCCATTGGCGGGGCAATAGAGCTACAACGTAATTCTGTTAAAGGATGGGGATGGATTCTCACATTCGGTATATTAGGAGTGATCCTGTCTTTCATACTTATTGCCAACCCTGTATTTGCTGCCGGATTTATTATTTATATGTTGGCTTTTGCCCTGTTCTGCTATGGCGTTTTACGTATCTATTACGGATTCAGGCTCCGCAATATTCATAAAGATATTGAGGAAGAATAAGGAGCATCTTGCTAATATTTAGGTTTAAGGTTGTATATTTGCACTGAATATACAACCTGTTTTGTAATAATATGTCACACCCTATTATCAGAAACAAGGCAAGTAAAGAAGACAAGATCATATACTCCCTCCTCTTCCTTTTTGCTCTTCTTGTATGCTTTTTCAACACCAAGAATTCTCCATTCTACCTGTTTAATGACTGGTGCGATCCTAATATCTATTTCTCGATAGGCAAAGGTGTATTCAATGGTAAAATCCCCTATAAGGATTTGTTCGATCACAAAGGACCTCTCATATTCCTTATTTATGGTATTGGATACCTGATTTCCAATATGACGCTATCGGGCATATTTCTCATACAGGTATGCTTGTGGACTGTGAGTATGATATATGCTTATAAACTATCGATGTTATTCCTCGACAGGACTTTTTCGTTTACCATCGCCCTGCTCTACTCCACGCTCCTATATAGTAAAAGTGGTACAGGAGGATCGGCCGATGAGTTTATAGTACCGGCCATTACTATTAGTTTCTATTATTTCATTACTTTCTTTGTATCTCAGTACAAGGAAGATCATCTCCGCCACAAAATCATGCTGATACAAGGTATTTGTTTCGGCGTGGCGTTTTTTATCAAATTCAGTGTGGCTGTTTTTTGGATACCGCTTCTACTATCTATATACTATCAGTCTTATTCGGCGAAAAAGTATAAAGAAATGGCATATGATGTTCTGTATTTTCTTGGTGGATTTATGGTGTTATGTGTACCTATCTGCCTTTATTTTGCGGTGAATGGAGCATTTGATGACTTTATTTTTGCTTATTTCCGATTCAATTCGATGTATGCGAATACAGGCTTCGATTTCGATGTACTGATGAACATTGTTGCCCGGACGATAAAATTGGTATTGGGATTTTATATTGCCTTCCCCCTTGTCTTGTTTGGATTGGGAATGCTACTGTTTTCGAGGAAATATATAAAGGAAAAGGCCCCTCGAATGGGTATTTTCTTCGCGTTCGTCTTACTTTATCTACCGATGGTAAACAGTGTGAACCACAACCTGTACGCATACATAAATCTTTATATATTCGCATTAATGGGACTGATTATTCTGGTCAGCATTTTAGCTAAATATATCAAAATAAAATATCGATATACATTGGGGGCGCTTGCTATTGTGGTGGTGTTATTATTGAATATCTACAATCAGGGATTCTTACTATATTCGCCAAATATGCTCAATGCCGATAAAAGTAAAGTATGGCAAAATCAATTTGCCGAAATTATCAATAAAGAACCAGCCCCTACCTTACTCGATCTGGGTTTAGACAAGGGTGTGTATACAGCAGCCAATCTTGTACCGGCATATAAATATTTTTTCCATCCATTGATCGACGACAGGTTGTTTCCGGAAATAAGAAAATCACATGAGGAATTAATAAAAAACAAGGAGCCGTTTTTTGTTATATCATCAGGATTTAGTTTCCCTTATCTGGAAGAGAATTACGAAGTTATTTCAGAATACGTGGAGTCGGAACACAGCAGTATATTTTTATTCAAGAAGAAATGAAAAATTTACCGATAGGATATAATATTACAAAAGATTCTGAATCAAAATAGAAGAACGTAAATAACTCACATTTTTAATAAATATTTATCTAATATGAGAGTATTGATACAACGGGTAAGTCAGTCGTCCGTCACAATAGAAGACCAGATAAAATCATCTATTTCGGATGGAATGCTTATCTTTGTAGGAATAGAAAACGAGGATAGTGCAGAAGATATGGAATGGTTGTGCAAAAAGATCATCAATCTTCGTATTTTTAACGATGACAACGGTGTTATGAATAAATCTATCATTGAAGCCGATGGCGAAATATTGGTAGTATCGCAATTCACACTGCATGCTTCAACCAAAAAAGGAAACCGTCCATCATATATAAAGGCGGCGAAACCGGATATTTCCATACCTTTGTATGAAAAATTCTGTGAAACGCTTGAACAGCATTTTCAGAAAAAGGTGCAAACCGGAGAGTTTGGCGCAGATATGAAGGTATCACTGATAAATGATGGACCGGTGACAATCTGGATGGACTCGAAAATAAAAGAATGATGACAATAGAGGAAGCACAAAAAGAGGTGGATAGCTGGATCAAAACCATTGGAATCCGTTATTTCAGCGAACTTACCAATATGGCCATACTTACCGAAGAAGTGGGCGAACTGGCACGCATTATGGCACGCACATACGGAGACCAGTCGTTCAAAAAATCAGATATGGGTAAAGACTTGGGAGACGAAATGGCTGATGTATTGTGGGTGCTTATCTGCCTGGCTAATCAGACGGGAGTTGATCTCACCGAAGCATTTAAAAAGAATCTGGAAAAGAAAACCAACAGGGATAAAGAACGACATATAAACAACGATAAATTAAAATAACATGGCAGAAGTAAATAAATACGAGGATACACTCAAGTTGTATGATACCAACCTGAATGATGCTGATATCACTAAAAAAGTAAATGACATCATAAGTAAGAAATTTAAGGAAAATGATAAGCCGGAGGTATACAAAAAAATATATTCCTGTATAGATCTTACTTCTTTGAATTCGACCGATACACGCGAAGGTATCTGGAAATTTACCGATGGTGTAAACACTTTCGACGGAACTACAGATATAGATAATGTAGCTGCCATCTGTGTATATCCTAATTTTGTAGAAACAATAAAAGAAGCTCTTACCGCTGACGTGAAAATAGCAGCCGTGTCGGGAGGATTTCCCTCATCGCAAACCTTTATTGAAGTAAAGGTAGCCGAAACAGCTCTCGCCGTAGCCAACGGTGCAAACGAAATAGACATCGTGCTGAATCTTGGTTTCTTCTTTGAGGAAAACTACGAAGAACTGGCTGAAGAGATTGACGAAATAAAACATGCCTGCCGCGATGCCCACTTGAAAGTAATACTGGAAACAGGAGCATTGAAATCGGCATCGAATATAATGAAAGCCTCTGTCCTATCCCTTTATTCGGGAGCAGACTTCCTGAAAACATCTACAGGAAAAGGTTACGAAGGTGCTACCCTGGAAGCTGCCTATGTGATGTGTACTGCTATCAAAGAATACGAAGCCAAAACTGGTCGTAAAGCCGGGTTTAAGGCCTCCGGTGGTATCTCCACTACCGAAGATGCCGTGAAATACTACACAGTAGTAAAGGAGATTTTAGGCGAAGAATATATGACTAATGAATTCTTCCGCATCGGGGCCAGCCGTCTGGCAAAGAATCTCCTCGATAGTATCAATTCATAATTTATAACCCATAATTCATAACTAAATAACATGGCAACAGCATTTCATAATTTATCATCATACAATCCTGAAACAGTACCAAACGGAGCCGATATGAGAATAGGTGTAGTAGTTTCGGAATGGAATGAAGCAGTAACCAGCAAATTGCTTGAGGGAGCATTAAAAACATTAGTAAAACATGGAGTGAAAGAAGAAAATATTATCACTGATTTTGTTCCCGGCAGCTTCGAACTCATTTTCGGATCAAAACATCTGGTAGAAAATAAAGAGATCGATGCGGTGATAGCATTAGGTTGTGTGGTAAGAGGCGATACTCCTCATTTCGACTATGTGTGCAGTGGTGTTACACAAGGTATTGCCGACATGAATATCCGCTATGACATTCCTTTCATATTCGGCTTACTTACAACAGATACTATGCAACAGGCCGAAGACCGCGCAGGAGGCCGGCATGGCAATAAAGGTGACGAATGCGCAATAACAGCATTAAAAATGGTGGATTTTTATCGCAGAAATTTGGAAGAATAAATAAATATATTACCTTTGCATTCGCTAAAGAATTTTGGGCAGTTACCAAAGTGGCCAACTGGGGCTGACTGTAACTCAGCTGACTTACGTCTTCGGAGGTTCGAATCCTTCACTGCCCACAACATACTTTGCGGAAGTAGCTCAGTTGATAGAGCATTAGCCTTCCAAGCTGAGGGTCGCGGGTTTGAGCCCCGTCTTCCGCTCTGATGAAAAGCGACTACAGAAATGTGGTCGCTTTTTTGTTTACAAAACTAAGTATTTAAAAATTAAACTTATACAAGCTATAAAAAAATCTATATTATGAAAAAACTTATATTATTATCCGTATCCTTCTTTCTTACAATTGTAGTCTCAGCACAGATGATAAATACCACAATTCCTATTACCGGATTGGGTGAATTTGCCTTAGGGATGACTCCCGAAGAAATGATTGAAGTCCTTGAGCAAAGTAAAAGTAGTAATTCTAAAATATCAGGAATATTTGACGGAGAATCTTCATTAAGCATAACAAACCTGAAATGCTTCGGATATTTGTTTGATGAATGCTATTTCACGTTCTCAGACAATAAACTCAACCGTATCAATTTTTCGATGGATTTTGATAAAAAAAATAAAGAACCTAAAGAATTCGAAGAATTACTATCTATACTGGAAGATGATTATGGAAAATTACCTTACCAAAAGCAAGGTTTACCTTCTATATGGGAAAATGACGATAAAACAAAGATCATGTTTTTTCTAAAAAACGAAAAGAAAAAGACACGAATAACAATTGCTGTAATGAGAGATATATTCAATTTAAACAACACGATGATATACAAATAGTGGTAATAATTGATTTAAAAAATTATGAAAAAATTACTCATAATACTTGTCTTTTGTGGAATAATAAACCTTACTTCACATGCTCAGCAACAATTTTATGCCATAGATGGCAGTGAGTGGGTGACAGAGAAAGACCGTGATGCACGCGAAAAATTGTTGTGGGACGAATTTTATGTCTATGCCAGCTATATCAAAAAACAAAACCTACCCGAAGCTGAATTAATAGAGACTTACTCTTCCCTGATGGATCTGTTTAAGGACTTTTTCACTACATGCAGGAAGATTAATGCAGGACTTAAAACTATTATTGATGAAAGAGGTCAGGAGTTGGAGTTGATAAAAACCAAAATAAAAATAGATCCTGTAACAGCCCGAAACAAAGAAATGTTTTATGAAAAAGACCTGAGAATAATTTTCGATCTTGGCTTAGACCAATTTGATTTGATTTCCACCTATACCAGAGATATTGTAAATTATAATATCGGAGAATCAGTGAAGGTACCGCGGGTAGATATAGAACGATATACAAATAACGCGACTAAAATAGCAGCAGCAGGCCCCAATTTTACCAAATTGGCCACTGATCTTCAAGAGGTTTCTGACAACTATAAAGGTAAAGCTATACTCGAGGCTGTAGCCAAAGAAAATCAGATCAATCAAAAAGATATATATTATACTTTTGATGGTCGCGAGTATAAAACCCTTAAAGGGCGCAACAATTACGAACAGCGCCTGAAAGACAAATACAATAAGATTTTTGATCTTATAAAAGATGATGTAAAAGACTCTCAGGATATAGAAAATTTACGAGATGTTGTATTCGATACTTTAGATCTTCTTCAAGAAACAAGAACTTTCAATGGCTTACTCGGGTTTTTAGAGAATGACGAGCTAAGAAAGAAAGCAAAAAAAGAATTCCCAAATATCGACTTTACTCCACATACTTCACGTAACAAGGAAATCTGTAATATAAAAAATATATATGATGCATATGATTCACTATTGGGTGTATTTGAGATACAGGCAAGCGTCATGGAATATCTGGAGAAAACACATAAAGAGAATATAAAAGCAAGGAATAAAGGGGGAACAACTGTCATGTCTTTAACGATTGATGTGAACGAACACAAAGATTCTTATGGTGTCACCCACAGCGAATTATTCGCTAAAGCGACTAATGCTGCGAAAAAATTAAATCTATTCTTCCCAAAATTGGTGGCTTTCTACGAAAAAGAAAAGCAAAAAATGAAATAATAAAGGCTACATGAATGTAGTCACTTATTTATGGGACTATCCCTTCCTAAAATAAGTTTTTTGTGTCAACTTACGCTAGGAAATTCAAACAGGAAAAAAGAATACTATCATATAAAAATGGATAATGGATATGAATGGTACTCCGAAATATGGGGACTTATTACAGACATAAAAAATGACTATATAGAATTGAATATAAATATGCAAAATTTAAGTAAAACCATAGGGGTTGAAATAGATACGAAATAGAAATAACTATAGAAAAAATAATTGTCTATATATCATTTCCGTAAAAATAGGCTACCTTTGCAATCCAGAACCATCGTAAATCCTCATGGAAGAAATAAAATATAATCACTCTATTCCCCTTCAGATACGCTTCAATGATGTAGACAAATTCGGACATGTTAACAATGCGGTTTACCTCAATTTTTATGATACGGCAAAAACAAATTATATTGGCACTGTATGTCCGGATGTGAATTGGGAAAAAGATGCTATTATTGTCGTTTATATAGAAGTGATCTTTAAAGCACAGATATACGGAACAGACAATATTGATGTACAAACAGCTGTTACTGCCATTGGAACAAAGAGCTTTGATCTTAGTCAACAGATCATTGATACTAAAACGAATGAGATAAAATGTATTTGTCGTTCAACTATGGTAACTTATGATTTGACAGAACGAAAAACAATACCATTAAAAAATGAATGGATAAAAGCCATATGTGATTTTGAGGGCAAAGATTTAAGAAAAAAGAAGTAAATATGATATTTCCGGCTAAAAGTCAGATATTCTTCATATTACGATAAACATTTTAAATATCCATTCTCTTTTACTTACGATTTTGTATCTTTATGCCTTAATTTAAAACACTCTAATAATGAAGGGAAAAATACTTGTAACAGGAGGAACCGGATACATCGGTTCACACACTGTCGTAGAGCTACAGAACGCAGGTTACTCTGTAGTGGCCATCGACAATCTGTCTAACTCCACCACCGATTCTTTGAACGGGATAGAAAAAATTACAGGAATCAGGCCTGTATTTGAAAAACTCGATTGCAACGACCTCGAAGGTTTGAGGAAACTTTTCAAAACACACCCTGATATCAAAGGCATTATCCACTTTGCGGCTAGCAAGGCTGTGGGAGAATCAGTGCAAAAACCCCTACTCTATTATCGCAACAATCTGAATTCGCTGATAAATCTGCTGGAGTTGATGCCTGAATTCGGAATTAAGAACATTGTGTTTTCTTCTTCATGCACAGTTTACGGAGAACCGGACAATAATCCGATAGATGAGACCGCACCCGTGAAACCGGCAGAGTCACCATACGGAAATACAAAGCAAATAAACGAAGAAATAATAAAGGATGTGGTTCGCTCGGGAGCCGATATCAACAGCATCATACTTCGCTACTTCAATCCTGTGGGAGCACACCCTACAGCAGAAATAGGCGAACTGCCGAATGGTGTACCTCAAAACCTCGTGCCATATATCACCCAGACAGCAATGGGTATACGTGAGCAATTAAGCATTTTCGGAGACGATTATAACACTCCTGACGGCTCATGTATACGTGACTTCATAAATGTGGTAGACCTCGCCAAAGCGCATGTAATTGCCGTGAACAGGATGCTGGGTGAAAAATCAGCAGATAAAGTAGAGATATTCAACCTGGGAACAGGTCGTGGGGTATCGGTACTGGAACTGATAAAGGTATTTGAAAAAGTATCGGGCGTTAAACTCAATTACAAAATAGTAGCCCGCAGGGAAGGCGATATTGAAAAAATATGGGCCGAACCTAAACACGCCAATACAGTATTGGGATGGACTGCCAAAGAAAATATTGAAGATACGATGGAATCTGCCTGGAAGTGGCAATTGAAACTTCGGGAAAAGGGAATAATGTAAGCCAAAAATATAAATTAAGGAAAGGGTGGTAAGATTAACCACCCTTTCCTTTTTCTACTCTATCGGAATATAAATCTCTGTTTTCAGTTTCTCCTCCGGCGTATTATCGGGATTGTTCAGGTATTTTTCAAATCCCTGCTCCATCCTTAACTGATAGCCGCTTTCAGGCAACCATTTTCCATAAATTGAATTGAAAACAGTGTATAAATCACTGTATGGCCCCACATAAGTAAATACAGCGAACTTACCTCCGGCAATATTCCTCACCCCTACTTCGCCTTTTGGTTCAACGGGTTTATGCACCACGAGGCATACATCTGTCCTCAGTTTATCCGTATCAGTTACTTTAGGATCGTCATAACTGGCGGTCAAATGCTCTATGCCCGCCGTATATAATTTATGCTCTTTCACAAAAGCCCACAACTTGCCATAGGCTCCGCAATAGTCCATTGTCTGATAATTACCCTGCAAACGCACATAAATAGCCTTTTTAGGCTCTGCCTCTATTATCCTTGGGGATTTTAACTTTACATCCGAATTGATCTGTAACGGCTTCATAATAGTGTGATTTTTATTATTTCTGTATTCTATTGGTGAGATACCATAGAATTGACGGAAAACCTTTGTCAACGAAGAGGGTACATTATAACCTACGTTGTAGGCAATATCATGAACAGGCAGAATGGTGTATCTTAAAAGCCGAGCTGCAGTCTCAACCCGCATTCTTACAACAAATGCGCCAACAGATTCACCCACAATACCTCTGAATATCCTGTGGAAATGATATATGGAGAATTTAGATACTTCGGCCAGTTCATCCAGATTAATTTCTCTATCCAGATTACGTCCGATGTGCTCTACGACCATATTTATCCGTTTGGCATATTCTTCTTTCGTCATCGTTTTTTGTTCCATCATTCTATATTGATACCGGTACAAAATTAAAGAACACATAATTATTTCACTTTTCCAAACTTGCTATCTTTATTTTGATGAAAAGAAGAAAGAGTACCATTGGTACTCTTTGGAAGGTTTTGTGTAGTTTGAAAAGTGTGATAAAAATTGGGGATCTAATTCATTCAGTACAAAAATATATGTTGAATTGCACATATTTGTTAACATTTATCATTCCTAACCACAAGTTTGAAAATTATTTCATCCCTTGACAAAATGCCATCTATAAGTAAAAATTCAGAATAATCTGAGCAGAATTTAAAGAACACAACAATCCCTCACATTGTAAATATTTATAATTTTTTACAATGTAAATTACTTATATAATGAACTTTAATTCATGTTTACAACTTTATTGTTTCTAAAGTCGGAAGGAGTCAGTCCTGTTATTTTTTTAAACGACTGATAGAAAGAAATGCGGTTATTAAACCCGACTTCGAGGGCAATGGCATCTATGGAAATGAGATCGGACTTTTCATCCGACATTATTTTTATCGCTTCTTTTATCCGGTACTCGTTGATGAATGTATTGAAATTTTTTCCGGTAGTTTTATTTATTGCTTTCGATAAATAGTTCCTGTTAACATTCATTTGTTTCGACAAAGATTCGAGTGTAAGGTCTAATTCCTTAAATACTTTTTCAGTCTTTATCAACTCATGTACCTCCTTCATCAGCATTACATCTTCTGCAGCAGGTTCATCCTCCAGGTCTTTTCCAACATCAATATTCTTGACCGGGACATCCACTTTTTCAAACACAGTGGCTGTACTGCTTGCCCAATCCTGATTTTTTTGAACCAATGCCCGGTAGGCATTACGATTTCTACGATACAATATGATAAATACTACAAGTCCCAAGGATATGAACATAATAATGAGAACCCCATAAAGAAAACGCTCATTATATATTTCTTTCTGATACCTCAATTCCTCACTCTGGGCATTGTTCTCGGCTTCAAAGAGTTCCTGCTCGGCACGCATGATGTGTGTACTGTTATACTTATTCAGATAGCGTTCGTTAAAAGCGATGGTAGAGTCCATATAGGCAGTAGCCATAGCTTTATCACCAGTCTTTATATAATATTCGCACATCAAGGGATATAACGATTTGTAAAGATCATTATTCCCGGATTTTTCTATATATATCAATGACGAATCTATCAGTTGTCCGGCTTTTCTCATGTCTCCCTTCCCAAAGTAACATTGTGCAAGCCCAACTGCCACATCAGATGCCGATTTATAAGCATTTTTATCGAGCATATACGCAAACCCTGCCCTGAAATAAGGAATGGCCTCATCATATCTTTTTTTCTTTATAAGATTATACCCCAGGTTTGTAAGAGCTATTCCATCATAAATAGTCCTGGATTTTACTTTATCAGAACTATTATATGCTAAACGAAAATAATAATCGGAAGAGTCTATCTTTCCTTTCAGGCTGTAGTATATCCCTACCGTATTTATTGCTTTCAGGTTAGTTCTGTCTATATATAATTTTGATGGCACCATAGCCTTTCGAAGATAAGGCATGGCTTTGTTATAATCCTTGAAAAAGAAATACGCTTCCCCTATACGAAAACTAATAGCTTCTTTCAGGGGAAATTCTTCATCTGATACATTCTGTAAAGCTTTATCCATAGAATATATCTGCTTGAAGGCTCTTGCATATTTTGCCCTCCTCCAGTACAAATCAAAAGCGGCTTCCATAGACCTCATCTGCATACATGCATCTTTCATTTTTGCAGACTCTTCACTCAATTGTATCAGCTTATCGGCTTTGTGGAATATTTGTGCTTCATCTTCTTCTGGTAAACAAAAGATTTCAAGTAATCCGGCTTCTTTCAGCAGGAGCGGACTATTCTTCTTTTCGGCAATCTGCTGCATTTTTCTTATCTCCTCTTTTCTCTTTTCCAAAGGCAGATAAGCAAAAACATCTTCATAATATTCATAGAGATCGTTTACCGTTTCCTTGAATCCGTAGTCAGCATAATTGGAAAAAATGGTATCAGAATTGAAAAAGACTACCTTATTATATTCTTTAATAAGAATACTATCCTCCTTGTTTTCTGCCTTGGATGTAGCAGGAAATAAAAGAGTAAAACAGATAAACAACAGTACTGTATTAAGAAAATACTGTGAAAAATATTTGTGCATTTTTGTATTAAGAGCTTGCCTTTTTATTAAATAATGTTGCAATTTAACAATTGCTTTTCTAAACACAACCATTTTTTAACATAAAAGTAGCTATTTAGCTACTTTTATATTTGCTTGTGTACTACTTGACTACTTTAACCTAAGTATGATTTAAGCTTTTCCAGATCTGAAAAATCTTTAACAATACCATAGGTATAATCTTTCAAAAAGCTTTCGGACAAAGTAGTAGCTACTCCTATAACCCGCATGAACGCATATGTTGCAGCTTTTATACCTGTGAATGAATCTTCGAAAACAGCGCACTCGCCCGACTGCACACCAAGATTGGTCTTCGCCAAAACATATCCCATAGGATCGGGCTTTCCTTTTTTGATGCTATCGGAAGTAATTACAGTATCAAATGTGTCTGTCAATGATAACTGATCCAAAACCACCTTCACTTTTGCGGTGGGTGAACTGGTAACAAGTCCTGTTTTATAGCCGGCATCTTTCAAATACTCTATAAAGCCAAGAACACCCGGAATCACTAACTTTGTGTAATCAATAGACTGCTCCATGTCAGAACAAGCTTTTCTTATAGCCTGTTTTTCTTCAAAAGTAGAAATGGCAAAATAGAGCTCTATTATCGAATTAAGGGTCATCCCCTTTATAACTGCCGCAAAATTGTTTATTTTCAGCCTGTTGTTGTCTGCTATACTACTCCAAAATTTGTCGTACTCTTTCTCTGTATCCACCACAACTCCGTCTAAACCGAATAAAACAGTGGTAATCTTACTTTTTGCCATTCTTGTATAGTTTAAATATCTTATCAATAACAAATTTAAACAAAGTAATACATTTTTTCCCGGTCTGCAAATTGGTATAAGATAAAAAAAGCAGGAACCGTATTGTAAACGTTCCCGCCTTGTTTTATTCGTCTGTAGGAATTGCTTATTTGTTTTCCTTTTCGTATTTTTTATCTAATGCTTCTGCTCTTTTACCGCTTTCGGGGTGAGAAGAGAAAAGCTGTCTTACTTTACTGGTATCAACATTGGCATCCTCCTGTAGTTTTTGAATAACACGAAGAGCCGAAGCCATAGACTTAGCATCTTTTCCACATTTTTTAAGCAATTCGTAACCATAGCTGTCTGCTGCATATTCTGCTTTCTGAGAGAATTGCGCACCTGCCAGAGCTTCGCCAAGTTCTCCCAATTGAGAATCGGTAAGAGCCGCAGCTGTATCGCTGGTGGAACCGGCTACATCTTTAAGCGCAGAGGTAAGAAGCGCTTTTTTAAATGCATCTTTCGAGTCTTTATTCACAATGTGAGCTATTTCGTGACCTACAATGCCTAGTATTTCGTCGTCTGTCATCAGATCCATTAATCCTGCAAAAACACGGATACTGCCGTTAGGACAAGCAAAGGCATTCTGATCTACCACAAAATATGCCTTAATGTCCATTCCTTTTCTTTCGCTTTCGGGAATCTGGTTTACTATCTTTTCAAGACGTTGTGCATACTCCCCTCTGTTAGTGGGATCTGTTGTAGCGCAAACCGGGTTGTTTGCATCCATCCAATCCATATATTCCTGAGCGTACTGAGCCATCTGGGCATCGGTAAGGGTAAAAGCCTGAGCTGCTTTTTTAGCTGCATCAAGGTGTTTGCTGTTAATTTTTCCAAATTGGGCATTTGCCGTATATGTGCATGAAATGACCAGGGCTAACGCAAGTAGTAGTTTTTTCATAAATAAAAGTGTTTGAGTTTGTAAATAAAAAAAATATGTAAATTATTAGTGTTTTTCGAGATGCAGTATAGGATATCCTTTACCTTCTCCGTCGTATTCGGAGCGATCTATTTCAACAAATCCAAGATGATAATAAAAGTTTAAAGCCTGTGTGTTTTGTTCGTTTACATCTACCCTGCGGGCATTCAATGTATTTATAGCATAATCGAGCAATACTTTCCCTATACCCGATCCACGGCTTTCGTTGTCAACGAATAACATTTCTATGCTATCATCCGTAACACCAAGAAAAGCCTTTATAATTCCTTTTTCATTTTTGTACACATAAAGTGATACATGCTGAAAATAGATAGGTATATGAGATTTGTAAAATTCAAAATCTTCATCCGATAGAAAAGTATGGGTTGCTTTAACTGCACTTTCCCAAATGTCTATCAGTACTGGATAATCTGCTTTATTTGCCTGACAAATCATTGTTTTATAATAAATTAGATTGTAATTAATCTTAAAATATTGCCTTTTTAATCCAAGATTAACACTTTTCCGTCCTCAAATTTATTAAATGATACGATTCTGGAGAAATCCTGAAGCAATATTTTTTCATTTATGGACATTATATACTTTACCGGAACCTTTCCTATAAATGATGCCCACTCGGAATAAGTACTCGGAGGGCCTACTATATAGGAGCATTTAGACAAGGCGTACAAATCCTTAGCTCCCGATGAAGCCGGTATGGTAAAGTAATCCAGTCCCTGAAAATTAGCAAGTTCTATTTTTTCATTCGAGCATAACAAAAACTTTGCTTTCTTCCCTTGCAATTTCAACTGCTCCGCAATTGTTTTCATCACATAGTAGTAGTCTTCATCGACATAATAATATATGCCATCGAGCCATTCTTTATAATCACCTCTGCGAATATGCACTCCTACTATGGTATAATCAGCATCAAACGACGAAAAAACAGAATCTACCGGATCTGTTATTTCTTGCTTAAAACGAAAGATAGAACGTATTTCATCAGCCTGGCGTTCTACTTCTCCGGCATTACCTAAACGGTTTGGCCAACCCTCTATCATATTCCACCCCAACAGGCGGGAAAAAATATTCGGCTTTCCGTTTTGTACCCAGCCTCTTACTTTTATGGAATGAATGAATTTCTTCAGTAGTTTCCGGGGAGCAAATTTTATAAACCGATTCCTGTTCAGATTCTCGAAGTCGGCAGAATACTCGTTAAAGTTGATGATCAATACTTTTTCGTTGTATTCCAACCCATATGCAACAGACGGTACAATCGACCATATTCTATTACATAATTGCCCCGGAGAATCATAGTTTATAATCATTATTTTAGTAGTTAACAAGTTCACAAGTAGACGAGATACGAGTTAAAAGACTTGTTTACTTGTATCTTGTTTACTTGTTTACTACTTCAAACATTGAAACGGAAGTGCATAATATCACCATCCTGAACAACGTATTCTTTGCCTTCTACACTCATCTTTCCAGCTTCTTTCACTGCTGCTTCCGATCCTAAGGTAACAAAATCATTGTATTTTATCACTTCGGCACGGATAAATCCTTTTTCGAAGTCGGTATGAATAACTCCGGCTGTCTGCGGTGCTTTCCATCCGGCAGTAAATGTCCATGCGCGCACTTCCTGCACCCCGGCAGTAAAATATGTTTGCAGGCCAAGAAGCTTGTAAGCGGCTTTTATCAGACGTGCAACACCCGATTCAGTCAAACCTATTTCCGAAAGGAACATTTCACGTTCTTCATAAGTTTCAAATTCAGCTATTTCCGATTCTATTTTTGCCGCCACAATCAGTATATTGGAGTCTTCATCTTTTATAGATTCGCGCACCTGCTCTACATAGGCGTTACCCGAAACAGCACTGCCTTCGTCTACATTACAAACATAAAGTACAGGTTTGTAAGTAAGCAGATAAAGCTCTTTAGCTATCTTTTCGTCTTCTTTATTATCGAATTTTACCGTACGGGCAGATTTGCCTTGTTCCAGCACTTCTTTGAACTGCACCAGTATATCATAAGCTCGTTTGGCCTCTTTGTCTCCACCTGTCTTCGACTGTTTTTCTACTTTTTGTATACGGGCCTGTATCGTTTCAAGGTCTTTCAGTTGAAGCTCTATATCGATGATTTCTTTATCACGAACAGGATTTATACTACCATCCACATGAGTGATATTATCATCATCGAAACAACGCAACACATGCAGGATAGCATCTGTTTCGCGTATATTGGCAAGGAATTTATTTCCCAAACCTTCCCCTTTACTTGCACCTTTTACCAGTCCGGCAATGTCTACTATCTCTACAGTAGTAGGTACTATGCGGTTAGGTTTTACCAGTTCGGCAAGCTTATTCAGCCTCTCATCCGGAACGGTTATCACACCCACATTAGGTTCGATAGTACAAAAAGGAAAGTTAGCCGATTGGGCTTTCGCGTTCGATAAACAGTTGAAAAGTGTAGATTTTCCCACGTTAGGGAGTCCCACTATACCACATTGTAATGCCATTATTTTCTCTTAGTTTTATTTTCAGGCTACAAAGATAGGACTTTTTATTCAGTTAACAGTCAACAGTTATCAGTGAACAAAAATATACATTATATAAGAAGTTATTTCCTTTGTTCACCTATATCGGCGGCAGCAGTAAATAAAATATCGGTAGACGAATTAAGGGCTGTTTCCATCGAATCCTGTATCACACTGATAGTCATTCCCACACCAACTACCATCATTGCAGTATCCACAGGAATATTAAATAAACTGCAGGCAACAGGAATAAGCAGCAGAGATCCTCCCGGTACGCCAGATGCCCCACAGGCACCCAAAGCAGAAACAACGCTAAGCAGTACAGCTGTTAATATATCCACTTCTATACCCAGAGTATGTACAGCTGCAAGGGTAAGCACCGTAATGGTAACGGCAGCTCCTTCCATGTTGATGGTTGCTCCTAATGGAATGGACACAGAATAGGTATCTTCATGTAGTTTCAGTTTTTTGGCAAGTGCCATATTCACTGGGATATTGGCTGCCGAACTGCGAGTAAAGAAAGCCGTGATCCCACTTTCTTTCAGGCAAGTGAAAACAAGAGGGTAGGGATTCTTTCTTATTTTCCAATATACGATTATAGGATTGACAACTAAAGCGATAAATACCATAGTACCTACCAAAACCAGAATGATGTGAAGATATTCAAATAAAGTTTCTACTCCTGTAAGAGCAATAGTAGATGCTACCAATCCGAAAATACCTATTGGTGCAAAACGGATAATAACCCTGACTATGGACACCATAGCATCGGACAGATCGGTAAAAATCTGCTTGGTATTATCCGATGCCTTCCTCATAAAAATACCAATACCTATAGACCAGGCCAGTATCCCAATAAAGTTAGCATTTAAGACAGCATTGACCGGATTATCGACAATCTTAAATAAAATATCTTTGAGTACCGCAAATATACCTGACGGCGGCAAAAGGTCTGTTTCTACCGATTCTTTAAATGTGATGACCGATGGAAAAAGAAAACTTGCCGCTACGGCTATTAATGCGGATAGGAAAGTACCCAACAAATAGAGCAGAAGCACAGACTTTATATTCGTTTTTTGTCCTGCCTTATGATTAGTAATGGATGATATAATAAGCAAAAAGACCAACACGGGCGCGGCTGCTTTTAATGCATATAAAAATACATCACCTAACAAACCTACAGATACAGCTATATCGGGTAAAAATATACCTAACAGTATTCCCCAAATTAATCCTATAGATATTTGTAATACAAGGTTACCACGTAGTATGAAATTCTTTATAGTCATAATATTTCGAAATATACTATCTTGTTTAATGGAATATACAATATTTATTATTTATCTGATTTTATACGTTTTATATTTTTATAAATACAGATTTTTTATATAAATAGTAACAAAACAGCCATTCCAGACCCAATACAACACATGCTGTAATAACAGCTAACGGGTGTTCGGGAATACTTATCAATCCACCGAAACCTTTTACAAATATACCTACAAATCCATTAAACCATTGATGCCCCATAGTTTGGGTCAATAAATAGATAAGTATAGAATTCATTCCTACAATAGCAAAAGGAAATACTATTTTACTTTGCTTCATGATATCTATAAACCAGAAACAAAATGCCAAGGCTAAAATTGTCCATCCACCCGATGCAAATACAAATGAAGCAGTAGAAATCCGTTTAATAATGGGAACAATACCGGCAAAATCTAAACCATAACCTATAACAAGAAAACCTACTCCCAAAAGAGTCATATATTTCAATTTATTTAAATTGCTGATAGCCGGATCAAACATTAAACGGCCGGCAATAACACCCCATATTGTATGAGCCGCAGTAGGAATACAATTAATAGCTACCCATCCGCCACCGGAATTCATTTTACCCATCAAAACAAGATCCATCCAGGAACCAAAATTCTGATCTTTAACATAAGGATGATCAAACCCCCCGACAGGGAAAAATCTGTATGTTAAATCTGTAAAAAGGAGTAAGGCAATAGAGATAATCATCTGCCATTTTATATCGAGTTTCATTATAGCGTAAGCGATAAGTATAGTAACAGACATCTGGGCGAGTACATTCCATAGTTCCCAAACCAACCTGTTATTATAGGCACATTGAATAGTTACACCCATCAGAAGAAGAATAAAACAACGCTTCAGAATATGTTTCCAGTTTTGCTTATAACTAACACCTTTAGCTTCACGATTAGCTAATGACACAGGCATAGCCACTCCTACTATAAACATAAAGAATGGTTGTATCAGATCCCAGAAACGTAAACCATTCCATTCATGATGATGAAATTGCTCCCATCCTAAAATATCATATAAACCTGTTGTTTCGGCTACTAGTAAAAACATAGTCACTCCCCTGAAGAAATCGAGTGATAATACCCGGTTTTGTGCTTTATCCTTTTGCATATATATTATTTCTATTAAGTAATATTAAAATAGTTATTCAGAGAAAGAAAAGAGAAACCCCAAAAACACTTATTACAGCTCCAATCACTTCCTTTAAAGTAACCTCCTGCTTAAAGAACAGGCGGGAAGGCAATAAAATAAAGATAGGTGTAAGTGCCATTAGTGTGGAGGCAATACCGGCTTCTGTGTATTGCACAGCCATAAGTGAAATTGAAACCCCTATAAACGGACCGAAAATAGTTGCACCCAAAGCTGCTCCGGCACCTTTACCATCATTCTTTACAGCAAGGAGAGTATTGAATTTTCGTTGATATCCCATTATAAGGAGAAATCCAAAAACTCCTGTGATAGCACGAATAAAGGTAGAGGCAAACGGTATCATGTCATTTACAGAATTCATGCTGTCGTGAGGAATACTCAATTTATAGTAATTCATACCAACTTTGCTCAGTACGAGACCCACTCCCTGCCCCACTCCGGCACCAATGCCAAGTAAAACTCCTTTTACCGGCAATTTCAACCCTATTTTGTGAGTAGTTCCCCTATTAAAAATAGAAATACCAATTCCCGTAATAGTTACCAGCATGCCTGCAACAGCCTGCAAAGGCATACGCTCGTCCAAAATTATCCAACCGGAAAAGGCGGCTGCAATGGGCGCCAATGTCATAAATAACTGCCCAAAACGGGAACCAATAAGAATATATGAGTTAAACAAACAATAATCACCCAACACATAACCCACAAAGCCTGATAGTGACAACCAGAACCAGGTTTCGCCATCAGCATATAATGGTACAGGAGATCCTGTAAACCACCATAGAGTAATACCCAGCATAACCAAAGAGAGTGTCATGCGGATTACATTCATTTGTAACGAACCCAGTCGTTTACTGCCAACTTCAGCAAAAAGAGCCGTCGCCGTCCAGGAAACAGCTACTCCCAACGAAAGTATTTCACCTAAATAAGCCATACTTTTTTTATTCGGGAATGAATAAAAAATAAATCACTTAATAAGAAGTGGTAATACGTTATTTCTTTATCACTTTGTCTATAACAGTTTTGGCAGTTTTTTCCATTATTTCATAAGCTATTGCGTTAGGGTGCACACCATCGTCTCCATAAGCTGCCTTCAAAGCATTATTATCGTCTTTCAATACAGGAAAATAATCTATATACGCAAAGCCTTTTTCCTTTGCATATGCTTCTATAGCCGCATTTAAAGCCATTATCTTTTCGGGCACATTTTCTATAGTCGTTCTCCATTTGTACCCGGCAGCTGGTGTTACCGACGAAAGAATGACCTTTATACCGTTAGCATCGGCAAGTTCGGCCATTGACATAATATTTCCGAGCGTAAAATCGTGATCGTACGGACCTGTATTTTCCGCTATATCGTTTGTGCCAATATTAATTACGACAGCTACCGGCTTCAGATTTATCACATCCTGACGAAACCGGGATAGTAGTTGCGGACTGGTCTGACCACCAATACCACGGCCTATATAATTATTTTCTTTAAAGAAATCAGGGCGCTGTCTTACCCATCCTTCGGTAATAGAATTACCAATAAATACCACACGTTTTTCCTCTTTGGCCGGAGCAGCTAGTTCAGCATTTGCCTTTTCGTATTTCTGTAAGTTTATAAGTTCATTGAATTTCTGTGCATTGGCAAAAAGACAAAAGAAAGATAAGATAACAACGAAGACTAATTTTTTCATGAATATTTATATTTAATGTTTCCTAAAACCTGAATGTATATCCTACACTATAAAACAGATTATTGCCGTACGGAGAGTTATCATCCTGCACTACATCATATTGTATCATGGCTATCATTCCGCCAAGGCGCAGTCCTCCGCCAACAAGGAACGAAGGTACAAATTTACTTTCACTTACTTTCACGCCGTCATTCCATTTTACACTTTGCCACATACGGCTTATTTCGGGCTGAATACCGATCACAATATATTCGATAGGATAAAACCTGCCAAAGAGATCGAAACTAACGTAACTGCTACTCCATTTATAGTCATACGTCTTATCCTTAAAATACGTATATCCAAGTCCTGCCCCTGCCGTTAAATATTTATTGAAATCGTATCCTACCTGCGGGGAAATACCTACCACTGTATAGTCTCCAAATTGTAAACTTAAATTACCTCCGAAAGAAAGTTTCGACATATCAAACGATGAACCCGAAGAACTTCTATTATTCGATTTTGCAGAGGTGGCCGTTGTTGTCGAACTTTTACGCTGATCATATACATTTCCTTTATTATCAACATAAATCTGTGCCTGTAAAGCAATAGTCATACTAAATAGCAGAGCCATAAAAATCATCTTTTTCATATCTGATAAAATTTATTATTTATAATTATAACAAACAAACGTATAAATCGGATATTATTAAGGTTGTTCGCATATATTTTAGTCTTTACGTGATATTTTATGAACAGAGTGAATCAATGACCCATTAGTTGTAATACCTTCTACAACTACCGAATAAGAAGTAGATCCGTCGGATGTGTAAAAATCAATGGCAGCACTTCCACTATTATCAGTTTTAAGAGAAGGAGCCCAATGGATGGTAGTACGCAGATCGGGATTCGGGTTTGATTTTTTGTCTTCGGTTTCGTACCTGGGTGAATAAAATTCTTTGGTAACCTGATAACCAAGAGGTGTAATATATTTTATATTGAATTTTATATCCCTTGCACTGGTTATTTCACCTCTTTTTGTCGTTATCATAATAACTCCATTAGCTCCGCGCATTCCGAAAATAGCGGCAGTACCATCTTTTATTACTTCCACTTCGTCTACATCCTGTATAGGTATAGAAGATAAAAATTCCGCTTCATACTGTATATCATCAACTAATACCAAAGGATCGCCACCACCACGGATAGATACTTTGTCACCTGTCACTACGACTCCTCCAAAATTTCTGAGAACCTGAAATATATCGTTTGGATGATATTTTTCAAAATCTTTATACGATACACGTGGATTCATACCCGAAGAAAATGTGGATTTCCCTCTCTCTGACAGTGAATTCTTTTTTCCTATAATTTCTATATCCTTCAGATAGATCATACGCATACCATTAGTCACTATAAAATTCTGATCGGCTTTTTCCATGTATTTTTCAAAAGAAGGACTATCTGTATAGGTATGAGGTAAAGTAAATTTACTTTGAGGAAAAGTCTCATTATCTATAAGTAATTCCACACGATCACCACCTTTTTTCGTCAATCCCTGTATAATAAATGAAGTACTGTCAGGCGCTTCAAAGCCCAGAAAATGAAATTTTCCTTCTTCATCTGTCAATGTCTGGTTAAACACACCTCCCTTTGATGAAATCAGGGTAACAGGATATCCACCCGATTTTTTATTCATAAACAAACCACCCTTCACCGAACCCGATATATACTGTCCCAGTTCAAGATAATTTTTAGGTCTTTCAAAGTCTCCTTTAAGTACTTTTTCTACGTCATACCTGCTCCAGCCCTGAGTCATCATCAGTAAATCGAGTTTACCTGCTTTATCAACATTCATATCTGAAAAGTAATAAACCGGCGATTCTATGTATCCTTTCACCTCTGATGTCAATAACAATGTGGATAGTATATTTACACAAGTATCAGGCTTTATATCCTTATCGTCGGTCACCGAAACCGAAAAACTGGCCATTACGGGATTATTTTCATAATTGGATAATTTTATAGAACCTTTTACTTGTTCTCTCTGTCCGTAATTACTTTTATTTGTAAAAAAATCCACCTTGGTTGTATCAGTCTCACTAATATTAAAAACGAGCCTTTCGCTAATCGGATTCTTATCTGAATCAATCAATAGAAACTGAATAACCCCTGAAGGTAATTGCTCTTTTGGTAAAAACATGAAGGGCTTGGTATTATCCCACTGAAACACATTCAGTATTTGTCCCCGGCATTGTATTGCCACATACAAGGACGATGCGTTATCTACAGGAGCATCGTACGGGTTACGAAGCGAGATAACATACCTGTCGGGCCTGTTATTTACCTGCAAGGCTATATGGCCAGTTACAGCATCAGGCAACTTATATTTTTTAACCAGCCCCGCCTTATTTTTACAAATAGCATAAAACATACTATCGACCTCTGGTTGAAACAGGAGCAATCCCATGCCCAGATGATTGGAATTGAAATCGCCTACAGTATCTCCTTTTGTATTAACTATTATACCTTCTATATCTTCACCATATCCATCCGAATTTAGCGTTTTAAAAGCAATCCTGTTAACAACTCCGGCAATATTATGCCCACCCTCAGGTAAAAAAGAAACATCAAAATCGGGATTGTTAGGAATAGAAATAAACTGTTTGTGAAATTTACCATCGTAGTCATACTTTATATACAGCTGCCTGTTGTTGTTTTCCCTATCCGAAAATTTTAGCGATATGTTAGCTGTATAGTCGTCTTTTATCTTTATTGTCCTCAATTCGCCTTTATTATCTATTATTTCAAGATTATCAGGCTTTATCGGACTATTATTTTTTATGTCGATAAACTTCAGCTCTATGTTGACCTTTCCTTTATCTTCGTATTCAAATTTAGATTCTGTTCTGTAAAGAGCTGATAGTGGATCACCTATACGTACCGATCGTTTAAAAAAATAATTATCACCCAGGCTTTCCATAAACTTGGTATAGAACCGCAACATATATTCCCCCTCGGGCATATCTTCTTGCAGTTTAATATATCCGTGATAAGCTCCGTTCACAGGTCTTATTTTCACCCTGCTTGCAACAGAATCCACAGGATCGATGAGCTCGGCGTACACATAGCGACTCGTAGTATCTACCAGATTGGAATAAGCATCCACAAGGTATATTCTGAACCAGATGTCTTCTCCTGTAATATAATAAGGTTTATCGGTTTGTGCATATATTTTTTCCTGAGGATAAATTCTCACTTGTTTCTGAAAATTATCTGCGATATTTGCAATAATGGAGTCGGGTAGAGGATCAATTTCATTTTGAGCTTCCACCGGTATTGTTGAACCGATGATAAATGAAGTTATAAGTGTTTTTATGTAAGAGATTTTCATATAATGATAGTAGTTATCAAATGATATTAATATATATTCTTTTTATTTAAAACTTAAAAAAAATCATGGTTATGATTATTGACTGTTAATACTGTTTATTCTTTTTTGTATGAATACTTGTATATTTTGATATTAAAAGTTTGTTGTATGTACAAAGAAAGTTATTAAACGGAGTAAAAATAGTCAAATTATTTATATAAAGCGTTTTGTGAACTTTATTAAAAAGCTGTTGATAACTATTATTGTTAAAAACTTATTTTTTATTTTCTTTGATTTGTTGTTAATAAAGGTTTGAAATAAGTCTTATAATTTTCTGTGATTTTTAATTGTTTGTTGCGACTTATTTCATATATGATGTTTTTGTTTAGAAACCATTAAATTTTTATTAAAAAATATTTCAACAGTTTTCAACATTATATCAACATATTATATATTGAATTAAATAAGAGATGATAATGCTGTATAAATAGCTTTTTATCAGATAAATATGTATTTTTGTAACTTATAAATATAAATAATAGAAAGATGAAAGATTTTTTTAAGGGTATGCTGGGCTCAATAGTCGGCTGCTTTATAGTTTTAGGATTGTTTTTTCTTATACTTTTCATTTCAATAGCTTCAATGTCATTCAGTTCTTCGGATAAGTATACACTGAAGGATAATACCGTGCTTACACTGAAACTGGAAGGTGTATTATCGGAAAGGGTAGAAGATGGGAATCCGTTTCTTGCTCTTTTGGGACAGGATCAGGAACCACAAATCGGTCTGGATGATGTTTTATCGTCTATAAAGAAAGCAAAAGAAAATGATAAAATAAAGGGTATTTATATTCATGCCGGAGCTTTTTCTGCCGGTGGAGCATCTATAAAAGAAATTAGAAATCAGTTGCTGGATTTTAAAGAAAGCGGCAAATTTATAATTTCGTATGCCGACATATATACTCAGGGATGTTATTATCTTTCTTCGGTAGCCGATAAAGTGATATTGAATCCACAAGGGAATTTAGATTTGCACGGATTGGCAGCTACGCCTATGTTCTACAAAGGATTGCTTGATAAAATAGGAGTGGAGATGCAGATATTCAAGGTAGGAACCTTTAAGTCGGCTGTTGAGCCATTCATGCTGGATAAAATGAGTGATGCTAACCGCGAACAGCTTTCGGCGTATATAAATGACGCTTGGAACACAATTATTACCGATATATCATCATCGCGTAATATATCTCCCGAAAAATTGAATGTGCTTACCGATTCTCTTCCTACTTTCAGAGAAGCATCGGTAATGTTGGCAAACGGTATGGTAGACACTCTTATGTATGAAACGGGTGTAAAAGAATATCTGAAAAACCTGCTTGAAGTAGAAAAAGTAAAAGATGTACATCTGGCGTCAGTAAATGATATAACGACTGTTCCTGCTGTAAAAGGAGATAAATCGGAAGATATAATAGCCGTATTATATGCAGAAGGTTCTATTACAGACGGATCGGGTAGGGAAGGTATTACCAGTAAGCGTTATGTGAAGGAAATAGAAAAACTAAGGGATAATGACAAAGTAAAAGCCGTTGTATTCCGCGTTAACTCAGGTGGAGGTAGTGCTTATGCTTCGGAAGAAATATGGGAAGCTGTGGGACTTTTGAAAGCTAAAAAACCAGTGGTGGTGTCTATGGGTGACTATGCCGCTTCGGGTGGTTACTATATCTCATGTAACGCAAATAAAATCATTGCACAGCCGAATACACTGACAGGATCGATAGGCATATTCGGTATGTTTCCTAATATTGAGGGTTTGACAAAAAAAATAGGCGTTAGCGTCGATGTGGTTAAGACAAATAAATATTCCGACTTTGGTAATATGACCCGTCCGATGAGGGACGATGAAAAAGTGATACTTCAGAGTTATATAGAGCGTGGATATGATTTATTCCTTACACGTTGTTCTGATGGTCGTGGCATACCGAAAGATTCACTTGATATGATAGCTCAGGGACGTGTGTGGACAGGTAACAAGGCTTTGGAAATCGGGCTTGTGGACGAAATAGGTGGTATTGAGACAGCTATAAAAGAAGCGGCTAAATTGGCTGAACTGGAAAACTATTCATTACGTGATTTTCCTCGTAAAGTTGATTTCTTCGAAGCTTTCCTGTCTAATCAGAAAGAAGAATTGACTACTAAGGCTTTGAAAGATTATCTGGGAGCTGACTACGAATACTTTAAGATATTAAAAGAGATAAAAGAACAGGATTTTGTTCAGGCACGTATGCCTTACGATATGATAATTAAATAAAATAAATAAAAGCCTGTTTTAATCTAAACAGGCTTTTTAGTTTATAAAATTTATTACTATGAATCTTATTTTGTGCTTGATTTCCTGCTTTTCATTTATCTGTTATGGAAATAGTGACGAAGGGAATGTTTGTGAATTGAAAACGGAAGTAGTGTCTTCTCCTGTGGCTTTAGCTGATCCTTTCATACTCTATCACGATGGCACATATTATGCTTATGGCACACATTCAAAAGACGGAATAGAAGTATATTATTCTAATTCACTAAATTTGTGGAAAAAGCATTTTATATTGGCTTTAGATAAGAAAAACTCTTATGGAGAATGGGGTTTCTGGGCTCCTGAGGTTTATTATAACAAGTCGAATAATAAATTTTATATGTACTACTCAGCTGAGGAACATATATGTGTGGCTGTTTCCGATTCTCCCTTAGGACCTTTTATTCAGGATGAAAAAAAGCCTATGAGAGAAGAAAAATCTATAGATTCTTCTTTGTTTGTCGATGATGACAATACACCTTATTTATATTTTGTACGATTTACTAATGGTAATGTTATTTGGGCAGCTCAACTGGAGGATGATTTGGTAACCATAAAGGAAGAAACTCTTACCAGATGTATCGAAGCTTCCGAACCTTGGGAAACTTCGATGGGGAAGGTGGCAGAAGGCCCGTCTCTAGTTAAAAAGAATGGTATTTATTACCTCATATATTCTGCTAATCATTATCAAAGCCAGAATTACGGAGTGGGATATGCTACTTCTTCTTCACCATTGGGTGAATGGAAGAAAGCGGGAGAAAATCCGTTATTGCAACAGCCAAAGCCAAATTTGGTTGGGGTAGGGCATGGCGCTATGTTTCTGGATAAAGATGGCAAAAGCAAGTATGTTTTCCATGCTCATTTCAGTACGTCGGATGTACATCCCCGGTTGATGTATATTACTGATATGAATATTAATAATGATGGAAAAATGACCATGAGCAGTAGTAATATAATAAAGACGGAAATTGTGAATAACTCTGATTATTGATAGTAGTGAAAATAGTCTTGTGATTATTATCTACTTCAATATTCTGGTAATTATTACTGAGTGAGTTACATTTGTGCTCATCTGGAATATCGTCCATTTTTGTATAAACATCTTGATGGTGGAATGAAAATATAAACAATTGATAATCTGTACAGTACATTTATATTTCATAAAGAATTTACGGAAACGGGAAAATATGAGAAAAGTTATTATTGAATAATAAGAATTATCTAATCTTCCTGATCCTTATTGTCTTTATCTTCGAAGTATTTTCTGATGAGGGCAGTTTTATGTTTACCTACAATCTTGTGTAGTTCAGAGTCTTCGGCCTGTCTTATTCTCTTTACACTTCTGAACTCTCTGAGTAACAGTCTTTTGGTTTCGTCACCTATACCTTTAATATTATCCAGTTCCGACTTGATCTGTTTTTTACTCCGTTGATTCCGATGGAAGGTGATACCAAATCTGTGCGCTTCATCCCGAAGGTGTTGTAATACTTTCAGCGAATCGGAATTCTTATCCAGGTATAAAGGAATTGAATCTTCGGGATAATATATTTCTTCGAGCCGTTTAGCTATGCCAACAATGGCTACTTTACCATATATTCCCAATGCTTTAAGGGATTCGCAGGCGGCGCTCAGTTGTCCTTTACCTCCGTCTATAACGATGAGTTGGGGTAGGGGAGACTCTTCTTCCATTAGTCTGTGATATCGGCGGTAAACTACTTCGCGCATGGTGGAAAAGTCATCAGGGCCTTCTACAGTTTTTACATTGAAATGACGATAATCTCTTTTCGAAGGTTTTCCCATTTTGAAAACCACACAGGCCGATACAGGATTGGTTCCTTGTATATTCGAGTTGTCGAAACATTCTATATGTACAGGTAATTCTTTGAGGTTCAGGTCTTTTTGAATTTCCTTGAGTATCCTTACACTTCGCTGTTCTGGATTCAGGCTTTCTGATTTTTTCAGTTTATCTATCTTATATTGCCTTACATTTTGTATAGAAAGTAAGAGGAGCTTTTTTTTATCTCCCCGTAGAGGAATTGCAAATTCAGCGTCATCAATTGTGACATCAGGATAGAATGGCACAACTATTTCTTTTGCTTTCGATCCAAAACGCTCGCGCATTTCTACTATGCCCAGGCCGAGGAGTTCTTCCTTAGATTCATCCATCCGTTTTTTATACTCGAATGTATATACCTGTATGATAGCACCATTGTGTACATTCAAATAATTGATATATGCAGAGTTTTCATCTTCATCGTAGCTGTATACATCTATATTATATTTTATGCTGCTGACAACAGTCGATTTATTTTTGAAGTTTTCTATCAACAAGTATTTGTTTTTCAGGATATTGGCATCCTCAAACTCTTGTTTTTCAGCCATTTCAAGCATTTTTGCATATACTTCGTCGCTCACAATGTTTGTGTTGCCTTTCAAAATCTCTTTTATAGACTCAATATTTTTATTGTAATCTTCCAGGGGCTGTAATCCGACGCATGGACCTAGGCATCTTTTGATATGATATTCCAGGCATACTTTATATTTTCCTTCTGCTACATTTTCAGGTGTAAGATTTAAAGAGCAGGTGCGGATAGGGTAGATTTTGTGTAAAAATTCTAACAAAGCTTTTACACTTGGTACATTTGAATAAGGACCAAAATATTGAGATTTATTTTTTTCTATTTTTCTTGTTAATTCTACTCTTGGAAAATATTCATTCCTTATTACAATAGATGGATATGTTTTGTCATCCTTGAGCATGACATTGTAGCGGGGTTGAAATTCTTTTATCAGATTGTTTTCTAATAGAAGAGTATCGGCCTCGGTATCAACAATAATATATTTGATATCTCTGATTTTGCTTACGAGTATCCGTGTTTTCGGGCTGTCATTATGAGTTTTGGAAAAATAAGAAGAAACGCGTTTTTTTAGATTCTTTGCTTTTCCTACATATATGATCACACCTTTCTCGTCGAAGTATTCATAACACCCCGGCTTGTCAGGAATATTCTGTATTATATTTTTCAGATAATCATTAATATTATCCATTATTTGTCTTTTTATAAATTAACAGAAATTTTGCGCCCTGTAAATATGAATCCTATATTTCAAATTTAATAAGGGCACTTACATCTATATCTTCAGGGAAAAGTTTTCTTCCTTCTAACTCTTCAAGCTCTATGATGAAATTTATATAAACTTTCTTTACTCCCATTTTCTTTACGAGTTTGTAGGCGGCGAGCATTGTTCCTCCTGTTGCTAGCAGATCATCATGAATTAACACAACATCTTCAGAAGAGAGAGCGTCTTTATGAATTTGTATTTTATCTGCGCCATATTCTTTTTCATATTCTTCCTCGAACGTTTCAGCCGGAAGTTTTCCGGGTTTTCTTATAGGAACGAATCCGGCTTCAAGTTTGAGTGCCATGATTGGGCCCATGATAAATCCACGAGATTCTATACCAACTACTTTTGTTATTCCCTTATTTCTATATTCATCCAAAAGAACATCTGTCAATATTGATAAAGATTCTTTTGTTTTGAATAGGGGAGTCACGTCTTTAAACTGTATTCCCGGAATTGGAAAATCGGGAATATTTCTTACTGTTTGTTTTAAAATTTCTAATTTTTCTTCTCTTGAAATTTGATTCATTTTTGTTTTATTTTTTAATGTTTCACGTGGAACAATTCGTTTTTTTTGTTTGCGTTCCACGTGGAACAATTATTTTTATCTTCCTAAAAGTACTAATAATATGGATATGTCGTTGGGTGAAATCCCAGGTATTCGGCTTGCCTGTGCTAATGTTTCGGGATCTATTTTCGATAATTTTTGACGAGCTTCAGTAGATAAGGAAAGAATGTTTTCATAATTAAACTTTCCTTTTATCCGGATGTTTTCGAGCCGTGTAATCTTGTCTGCTATTAATTGTTCTCTTTTTATATAGCCGTCGTATTTTATTTTTATTTCAGCAGCTTCTTTTATTTCCTCTTTTCTGTTTGGTATTTTATCTAGCTCTGTTTTGAAAGCTGGAATATATTCCGCGATGCCATCTATTGTTATTTGCGGACGTGTGATCACATCTTTCAGTTTTATACCTTGCTTTAATGGGCTTGTTCCTAGTTTTTCCAGTCCTGGGTTTATGTATTCTGGCTTTAAAGAATAGTTAGATGCAAAATCGGTGACTCTGTCTATCTCTTCTTTTTTCTCGTTTAATAAATCGATGCGTTCTTTTGTGGCCAGTCCTATAGTATATCCTTTTTCCGTTAGGCGCATGTCGGCGTCATCTTGTCTGAGGAGGATGCGATATTCAGCCCTTGATGTAAACATACGGTAGGGTTCATCCACCCCTTTGGTAACCAAATCGTCGATTAATACGCCGATATAGGCTTCATCTCTTTTCAGGATAAATTGATTGCCTCCATGTGTATTTATATGCGCATTTATTCCTGCCATCAGGCCTTGTCCTCCGGCTTCTTCATAACCGGTTGTTCCATTGATCTGCCCGGCGAAGAATAGGTTTTTTATAAGCTTTGTTTCCAGCGTATGGGTTAATTGGGTAGGATCGAAGAAATCATATTCGATAGCATAACCCGGTCTGTATATATGTATGTTTCTGAATGCCGGAATTCTTTGTAGCGCTTCGATCTGTATATGGAGTGGGAGAGAGGATGAGAATCCATTCAGGTAATATTCCTGAGTGTTTTCTCCTTCCGGTTCTAAGAATAACTGGTGTGATGTTTTGTCGGCAAAGGTTACTATCTTAGTTTCTATACTCGGGCAATAGCGTGGACCAATACTTTTTATCTGGCCATTATATAACGGAGAATCGTCCAATCCATCGCGCAAAGTTGCATGTGTATCTTCGTTGGTATAGGTGATCCAGCAACTAAGTTGTTTCAGCGTTCTCGGCTTGAAATCCAGGTAAGAGAATTTATGAAAATCATCTTCACCTTTTTGTTCTTCCATCAGACTGAAGTCAACGCTACGTCCATCGATTCGGGCCGGTGTTCCGGTTTTCATTCTGTCGGTAGTGAATCCGGTTTCTCTCAATTGTTCGGTAATTCCGAACGAAGCCGGTTCGGAAACACGGCCTCCGCCAAGTTGTGTTTTGCCTATATGCATCAATCCATTCAGGAAAGTACCATTAGTCAAAACAACCGATTTAGCCGAGAAATTTACGCCTAAAGCTGTCTTCACTCCGGTCACTGTTTTGTCCTCAATGATCAATGAAGTAACAGTATCCTGCCAAATAAAAAGGTTATTTGTATTCTCTATAATCTGACGCCATTTCATTATAAAATGTGCTCTGTCGCTTTGTGCTCTCGGACTCCACATGGCCGGACCTTTTGATTTGTTGAGCATACGGAATTGAATAGCTGTGGTGTCAGTCACTATTCCCATTTGTCCACCCAGCGCATCTATCTCGCGGACGATCTGTCCTTTTGCAATTCCTCCCACGGCAGGGTTGCAACTCATTTGGGCTATTTTGTTCATGTCCATCGTTATCAGCAGAGTTTTCGAGCCCATGTTGGCTGCTGCTGTTGCTGCTTCGCAACCGGCATGGCCTGCCCCGACAACAATCACATCATATTTGAAATTCATTTTATTTTTTTGTTGGAATAATTAAGTAATAAAAAAAGTATGTCTTTAAAATAAAAAAGACGATGCAAAGTTAATGTTTTATCGTCTTCCTGTTTTATTCTTTTCAAATCTTATTGGCATTTAGTATTGCTTCTTTTACTTTATTGACGTCTGTTTGTAAAATTGTATACTCTCCTGTATCGTCTATAGGAGCGAAATATTCCATCTGGCTTTGTATTCGACTTCTGAATGAACCGTGAAACTCTTTTAATCCTGTATATTTTGCAAGTTCATTGATATTCTCTTCTGTAATTCCTCCTCCAGGCATTATAACAATCTTGTTATCAGCCTGTTCTATCAGTTTCTTTAAAGTGTCTTTTCCTTCAGGAGCCGTTTTTTCCCCTCCTGATGTGAGTATATGATCGAATCCAAGCTCAATAATATCTTCCAGAGATGAGAATAAGTCTTTACAGCGGTCGAAAGCCCGGTGAAAAGTTGCATTCATGTCATATTCTTTAGCGATTTTGAGTAATTCTTTATTCCTTTTTTTATCGATGGAACCATCATTATTCAGAATCCCAAAGACTACACCATCGCAACCTGCATGTCCGCAATAATGTATGTCTTGCTTCATTATCTCGAATTCCAGATCACTGTATAGGAAATCTCCTTCACGTGGGCGTATTAATATATTTAATTGTATATCAACCAGTTGTCTTGTTTTTTCTATTTGTGACAGGGAAGGAGTCGTACCCCCTTCAGCCAGGTTATCACACAATTCTATCCTGATGGCTCCGCCTTTTTGTCCTTCGATAGCCGACTTAGTGGAATTTGCACAGACTTCTAATGATATCATTTTATTTTAATTATAAGTAGTTAAAGTAGTCAAGTAGTTATCAGTTGCTAAGCAACTTAGTAGTTAAGTAGAATTTGCATAGAATGTAAATCGGTAGAACCAAATATGCGTTTGATACTTCTAATTCATTGACTACTAATTAGTAAAATGAGTGATGACTCCTTTAACGACTAATCGGCATTATTTACTTAATTTTTCATCAAGAATTTTCATTAAACTCTCAAATTCCTTTTTCTGAAAACCCAAAGATGTATATATAATTTTACCTGTTTCGTCTACAATGTAGGAGCGGGGAATGCTTTTTGTTGCGAATTTAGATGTGAAATCACGTTTCTGATCAGGATATAACGGGAAAGTAAATCCTTTTTTCTCATTATATTTAGTCAGTTCTTCATCTGAATGTTCACGACCAACAGTTAGCATTACAAATTTCGGATTGTCTTTGTATTTCGGCCACAGGTCGTTTTTTATTTCGGCCAGTTCGAGCTGGCAGGGAGGGCACCATGTGGCGAATATATTGATTAATATGATCTTACCTTTTAGTTCCTTTGAATCTATATTACCGTTTACAGTAGATGTTAACTTGAACTCGGGCATAATGTCACCCGTTTTTACCAGATCGTCAGCATCTTGCGCCGACAGTGTTGAAGTAATAATAAATATACTTAGTAAAATAATTATCTTTTTCATTTCCGTAAGTTTTATAATTCTTTGATTCCTTGTTTGCTATATATAAAATTTATTCGCTAAATATACAATTTTTTCAATAAATCCTCACGTTTAAGCTTTTTCAATGACTTAACGATCTGCGGGTGGTAATTCTTATCATACCAGAAGAAATATTGCCGTTGTGCCAGTTTTTGTTCTTTTGTGCGGGCTGTATATACTTTTTCCAATGTATACGGATGATAGCCTGTATAATAAATTTCAGTCGCCAGTGTCATTGGCGATGGTGTAAAATCCTGTATCTGTTCCAGCTTAAAACCTAACGGCTTGGTAGCTACTGCTAGCTCAGCCATATCCATTTCGCTGCAACCGGGGTGTGAAGAAATGAAGTAGGGGATAAGCTGCTGCTTCATTCCATGTTCTTTATTCAATCTGTCGAAAGTCTTTTTAAATGCGTAAAACTGATCAAAAGAGGGTTTTCGCATATAATTCAGGACTTTGTCCGAAGTATGTTCGGGCGCGACTTTCAGTCGTCCCGAAACATGATTTAATATCAGTTCTTTTGTGTATTCATCGGATATTTTGTTCAACCGGTTGTCCTCATTCCTGTGGAGCAGCATATCGTAGCGTACTCCGCTGCCAATAAAAGACTTTTTGATCTTAGGTAAAGAATCCACAGCCTTGTATATATCTAGTAAATGGGAATGATCCACATCCAGATTCTTACAAATTTTAGGATGAATGCAGGACGGACGTTTGCATTTGGCACAAATATTTTTGTCCCGGCCTTTCATCTTATACATATTGGCCGATGGTCCTCCCAAATCGCTGATATATCCCTTAAAATCGGGCATTTCAATAACTTGTTTCACTTCTTTCAGTATCGATTCTTTCGACCGTGATGCAATAAATTTACCCTGATGAGCAGAAATTGTACAGAAAGCACAGCCTCCAAAGCACCCTCGATGCATATTGACCGAGAATTTTATCATCTCGAATGCAGGGATCGTCTTACCTTTATACTTAGGGTGGGGCAGACGGGTATATGGCAGATCGAAAGATGAGTCTATCTCCTTTTCTTCCATCGGTGGATATGGCGGATTGATGACAACAGCCTTATCTCCGTATGTTTGTATGATGCGCGATGCGTTCATCATATTCGACTGCTCTTCTACCACCTTGAAATTCTTGGCCTGTTTCAGTTTATCCGATTCACATTCTTCATGAGAGTACAACCAGATATCTATTTCTTGTTGTGAAATATCCTTTTTATCGCTAAAAAAAGCTGTTTGTGGCACATTGGTGAGTTGATCCAGTTTTTTCCCTGATTGTAATTCAGAAATAATCCTTTTCAGCGGCATTTCTCCCATCCCGTACACAAGTAAATCTGCTTTCGAATCGATAAGAATTGACTTACGAAGCTTATCGTCCCAATAATCGTAATGGGTAACCCGGCGCAACGAGGCTTCAATTCCTCCCAGCAATACGGGAACATCGGGGAACAGATTTTTCAGTATATTGGTATAGACCACAGATGTTCTGTCGGGGCGCATTCCAGCCCTTTCATCGGGAGTATAAGCATCATCGGAGCGCAGGCGCTTGTTTGCCGTGTAATGGTTGATCATCGAATCCATTGCTCCGGCTGTTACACCAAAAAATAAACGGGGTTTTCCCAGTTTTTTGAAATCACGGAGGTCGTCTCTCCAATTGGGCTGTGGAACTATTGCTACTTTCAGGCCCTGGGATTCCAATAGACGCCCGATAACTGCTGCTCCAAAAGATGGATGATCGATATATGCGTCTCCTGTGAACAGGATAACATCCAGTTCATCCCATCCTTTCAGTTCCACTTCCTTTTTTGTGGTCGGTTGCCAGTCCGTAAGCTTATATTCTCTCATAATCAGGATGCAAAGTTATCTCTTTTTCTAAATTAACCGTTTATATATGAGGATTCTTAACTCTTTTAATGTACCTATTGTTAAACATTGTATATTTGTAAAGCGTTAATTATTATAAATTAATAGTTGGATTATTTTCAATAGTTCCCGGAAATCGATTTTATATTTCTCCTCTTTTAAGTGGAGGCAACATAAAACTAGAGACTAAAATCACTACTAATAAAATACTTACTACTGATTGGCGTTAATTATTGTAATGAAGAAAAAACTGGTTATAACATTTTCCACTGTTCTGGTATTTATTGCCTGTAATACAACAAAGAACATTCCGGAGGGACAATTCCTACTGGATGGTATAGAGATAAAACATGATACGAAAAATGCAACTTCCGATCTTGAAGATTTTGTCCGGCAGCAGCCGAATACCGGTTTTAAAATCGGTCTGGGTATATATAATATGGCCGGGCAAGACAGTAGCTGGATTAACCGTACAATAAGGAATATAGGACAAGCTCCGGTTATTTATAGCCCTTCTCTTACGCAGCAATCGAAGAATCAGCTGGTAAAGCAACTGCAAAATCAGGGCTATCTGAATGCTGTCGGTGATACTTTACTGCAAGAGGATAAGAGTGGTAAAAAAATGAAAGTGACCTATGTGCTGAAAGGCGGGACTCCCTATACCATCAAAGACTATGAATATGCAATCAGCGACACTACCATAGCCCGTATAATGGGCATAATACCGTCTACACCTTTACTTAACAAGGGCGATTTCTATGATATCGATATGCTGGAAGAAGAACGTCTGCGCATAAATGAGATTATGCGTAATGTCGGCTATTATGACTTCTCTAAAGAGTTTGTCTATTTCAAGGTAGATTCCACGCTCAACTCTCATCAGGTGAATATGTTTATGGATGTTTATCCGAAACCTGACAGCCTGCCTTACAAGAGATATAAGATGAATGATGTGACCGTGATTTCGGGTTTACGTTCTTCCGACTTCTCGGGAGGACAGGGAGGACGTATCAATACAAATCAATGGTTTTTCAGACGTGCAGATACTACGGAATACAGAGGTATTAAGATAATAAGGGGTAGAAACAACTTCCTGACTAATTCGGCCATTGCCCGTAATAATTTCATCCGTAAAGGAGCCTATTATTCTGATATGATACAAAACTGGACTTATCAGTCTTTCAGTAGAATGGGAGCTATAAAGCAGGTGAATATAACCACTGTTCCATCGGCGAAAGACAGTACTTTGCTCGATGCCACAATTATGCTGATGCCTGCCAATGCCCATTGGTTTAAAGCTGCGTTGGACGGGACTAACTCAGCCGGAGACCTTGGTGTTGCGCCCAGTGTATCTTATCAGCATCAAAACCTGTTCAATGGGGGAGAAGTCCTGAATATACGGCTGAAAGGTGCTTATGAGTTTGTCCCGGGTAGCAAGGATAATAATGCCCTTACCGAAAACTATTACGAATATGGTATAGAAACCAGTCTCACCTTTCCCATGTTTCTGTTCCCCTGGCTCAAGAAAAGCTGGCGCGAACAACCGATGTCGTCTACCAAATTTAGTATAGGACTCAATAATCAGCATCGTAAACAATATACCCGCCAGTTCTTTAATATGGGGGTTAACTATAGCTGGGCTACCAAGAGGGGACGCCTGCAACATGGATTCGATTTGTTCGATATCAACTATATACGTATGCCTTGGGTAGATCCTGTATTTGATAGTACATATCTGCAAAACCCGAATAATCCGTTGCTACGAGAAAGTTACCGCGACCAACTGGTAACCCGTACTGCTTATAACTTTACTTTGGTTAACGGCCGCCGGGTAAGCCCTTTGCGTCCAACCTATGCTCTGCGTGGTTCTATTGAAGTTTCGGGAGCTCTGCCTCGTCTTGTAACCGCGATTAACGGAGCTAAGGAGGATGAGCTGGGACAGAAGAAAATATTGGGTGTTGCCTATGCCGAATATGTGAAGGGGACGCTGGAATATTCTCATACACTCTATTTTTCCAAACGGCATTCAGTAGCTTATCGTGCAGGACTGGGGCTGGCACATCCTTATGGAAATTCCACAGTGCTGCCTTTCGAGAGACGTTTTTTCTCGGGAGGGGCTAATAGTGTAAGGGGATGGAGTACCAGGACTCTGGGGCCGGGCTCATACCGGCGTCCCGATGGTGCAACCAGTGACTTTGTTAACCAGACTGGCGATATGAAGTTGGATTTGAATATAGAGAACAGGATGAAACTGACCACGATGTTTGAATTTGCCCAATTCATCGATGCCGGAAATATATGGACACTGAAAAATTATGATAGTCAGCCGGGCGGACAATTCGACTTTAAAGAGTTTTATAAAGAAATAGCTGTAGCCTATGGTGTTGGTCTCCGTCTCGATCTTAGCTTCCTGCTTATCCGGTTCGACGTGGGGCTTAGAGCCTACGATCCGGGAGAAGATTCAAAGAAATTTGTCCTTTTTAAACCACGCCGTAAATATACAGCGTTCCATTTCGGGATCGGATACCCATTCTAATAAGTATAATTCATGTAGTTTCAGTCGTTTACCCTATTATTAAAACTTTAAACTATCCTATTAATTCCTATATTCTTATTATAATAAAAAATAAACTTGTAGATTTGTACTTTAAAACCATAGTTTTATGGCACAATTAAATAAGTTATTCAACGGGAACTTCAAAATTCCTACCCTTGTATTTTTTATAGCAACGATTGTAGTTATCTTTTATTTTTTCCCTCGTGAGGGCAAATATAAATACTCATACACCGAAAATCGTCCATGGCAATATGGGCTTCTCACTGCACCGTTCAATTTTCACATACATAAATCTGATGTACAGATACAACAAGAGCATGATAGTATACTTAATTCTTACATGCCTTATTACGAATCGAAGCAGGATGTAGGGAAGGTTGCCGCTGCTCAGTTCGGGCAGGATGGAAAGGCAAAAAGTATTCCTTCCGATTATATCAGTTATGTGAACAGAAAATTCACGGAAGTCTACAAGGCAGGGATCATCTCGGCCGAAGACTATGACAAGGTGCAGCAACTGCCCAAAAAGCAATTGCAGCTACGCAGCGAAAACAGCAATGCCTTCTCTACCCGCCACCTGGCATCTTTTTACACACCCAAACAAGCATATGATAAGATAATAAGTGATGCGCCTGCCTATATAAATACCAATGATTTACATGCCTTAAACCTGAATGATTACCTGAATGTAAACGTATTCTTCGACGAAAAAAAATCAAATAGCATAAAACAGGATATGCTGAAGCAGGTAGCACTGTATGAAGGAGAAGTGCAATCCGGCGAGAAGATAATAGACAGGGGCGAGATTGTCGATGCCCGCACAAAGAATATCCTCGATTCCTATAACCGGGAACTGGCAGGAAAAGTTGGCACCAAGGCAAAACCCGGCTGGCTGATGTTTGGTGAAATAGTGATGATCTCTTTGCTGATCATGTCGCTGATGGTTTACCTGAAATTCTACCGGTTGCACGAATATAATAACAGGAAGAATATCATTTTTATACTGCTGATGATAATTATTTTCCCTATTATAACAGCATTGATGGCCGACACAAAGATGTTTACGCTGATGTATCTCATTCCGTTTGCCATACCAACAATACTTATCCGTACATTTATCGATTCGCGCACAGCGATGACCACTCATATGATCACAGTTGTGATCTGCGCCCTGATGCTACCTCTTGCCCAGATGGCACAATTTATAGTGATACAGACACTGGTAGGTTACATGTGCATATTCAGCCTGAGAAACCTGTCGGAGCGTTCCCAGCTGGTTTATTGCTCTTTGCTTATCCTGCTCACTTATATTGTGACGTATACCGCATGGGTACTGTGCACAGAGGGAGATATCTCTATTATCAGAGAAAATTACAGGATTTATATATACTTCTGTATAAACTTCATATTTGTGTCATTTGCCTATCTGTTGGTATATATGTGCGAAAAGGTTTTCGGTTTTATCTCCGAAGTTTCCATGATAGAACTATCCAATACCAACCGTCCTCTTTTACAGCAATTGTCTGAAGTTGCACCCGGCACATTCCAGCATTCTATGCAAGTATCCACCCTGGTTGTTTCGGCGGCACATCGTATCGGGGCAAATGCTACCCTGGTGCGTACAGGTGCTTTATATCACGATATAGGTAAAATGGTGAATCCTATATTCTTTACCGAGAATCAGTCGGAGGGGATGAACCCGCATGCGGGGCTAACCGAAAAAGAAAGTGCGCGTATTATCATCGGTCATGTGGCAGAAGGTGTGAAGATAGCTAAGAAACATAATCTTCCGCAACAGATCATCGATTTCATCGAGACTCATCATGGAAAAGGAAGAGCTAAATATTTCTATAATTCGTATGTGAACAGTCATCCTGAAGAGGTTGTTGATGAAGCCGATTTTATGTATCCCGGACCGAATCCGTTTACAAAAGAAATGGCCATACTGATGATGGCCGATACCGTTGAAGCTGCCTCCAGAAGTCTCAAAGATAATAGCAGGGAAGCAATAACCGAACTCGTGGAAAGGCTGATAGACACACAGGTTGCTGATGGCCTGATGAAAAATGCGCCCATAACTTTCAGGGATATTGAGCAGGTAAAAGAAACATTCATCGAAAAGCTGATCAGCATGCGTCATTTGCGCGTTGCTTATCCCGAACTAAAAAGGAAAGAGGGTGGGGAAGAAGAAATTACAGTTTAATACCATAATAACAAAACAAGAATTTAATATGAGAAAGTTATTTCTAGCAGCCGTTGCCATGATTGCAACAGCTTCCTTAAATGCGCAGGGCTACGAATTCACAGTAGTCAAAGAGAATCCTATTACATCGATTAAGAACCAGGCTAACAGCGGAACCTGCTGGAGTTTCTCGGGAGTAGCCTTCCTCGAGTCCGAACTTATCCGCACAGGTAAAGGCGAGCATGATCTTTCGGATATGTACATCGTCCGTCGCAATTATGCCGACAAAGCCGATAAATATGTGCGTGTAGGTGGTAACCTTAACTTCGCGCAGGGTGGTTCATTTGCTGATGTCGTAGAAACACTCGATGAATACGGAGTTATCCCTGATACAGACTATACAGGACTGAATTATGGGGAAACTTCTCACCGTCACGGTGAAGTTGAAGCCGGATTGGCAGGTTATGTGAAAGGAATCGCTGCAAAGAAAAACAGGAAGATATCTCCGGTATGGAAAGACGGTTTGAATGGTATCCTCGATGCCTTTTTCGGAGTAGTGCCTCAGAACTTTACTTATCAGGGAAAATCCTATACGCCACAGTCCTTTGCCAAATCTCTGGGATTGGAAGCTAAGAATTATATTTCTCTTACTTCATATACCCATCATCCGTTTTATGCTCCGTTTGCATTGGAAATTCCAGATAACTGGCGCTGGTCAAACTCCTATAATCTGCCTATCGACGAATTTATGCAGGTAGTAGATCATGCTTTGAATAACGGTTACACTATAGCTTGGGCAACAGACGTTAGTGAGAATGGTTTTACCCGCAATGGTATCGCAGTGATTCCCGATGACGAAGCTCCTGAGAATGTAGGTTCCGATCAGGCGCACTGGCTAGGCTTATCTCAGAATGACAGAAATAATGCCATCCGCAAAAAATTAGAGGAAGGTCCGGTAAAAGAAAAAGTGATCACCCAGGAAATGCGCCAGATAGCTTATGATAATCAGGAAACTACTGATGACCATGGCATGCAGATATATGGTATTGCCAAAGACCAGAACGGCAATAAATACTATATGGTGAAAAATTCATGGGGCGAAACAGGTAAATACAAAGGTATCTGGTACGCTTCCGAAGCTTTTGTGAAATACAAAACCATGAGTATTGTTATTAATAAGGAATCCTTACCTGGAGGTGTAGTTTCGAAATTAGGACTTAAGTAATATCTTTATGACACATAGAGAAGAGGCTGTCCCAAAAGTAATTTTTGATTTCTTTCTGTCATCCTGAACGGAGTGAAGGATCTTCTTTTGAGAGTTGAGATTCTTCGTTACACTCAGAATGACAAAAGAAAGTAACACTTTGATAGTGTAATCTTACTTTTGGGACAGCCTCTTTTTTAATAGTTATAATGCAGGGGCTAAAATTTGAAGATGCGCCAATCATGAATTTTACTTTTGGCTCTGCCGATAGCAAATTGTAAGTACTAAGTGTGAAAACTTTACAAACTTTATATGTTTTTCAAGTTTTTTCATCCATACTTTTTTCATATTGATGTGATTTCTCTTATTTACCTTTCAATATATCAATTTTCAAAGATCGCATTTTATTAGCCTTTATCCAATATTAGTCAACAGCTAACAAATGATTCCCTACATTTGATTTATAAATAAAAACACCGTGTGACTCCGTTTACTCTGTGGTTTAACAAAAACCTGACACACCTGACAGATTCAGTTAACAGTCAACAAAAATTACTTGTAACTCGTAACTGCCCATAGGGCAAAGTAGCTTGTAACTATCCGATACTCTCTCTGTTCCTCCCCCTCGGAGGCAGGGCTGTTAAGTTCTCTGCTTTGTTCTGTTATTTTCTGCTGTCATCCTGAGTGAAACGAAGGATTTCTTATCTTACAAGAGATGTTTCACTCCGTTCAACACGGCAGAGAGAGTATAAATTTCAGAACTTAACAGCCCTGCCCTCGGGGGAACCGGAGGGGGCTCTATTCCTATATAGATAAACTACTCTGAAAAAAATGCAGGTTCGCTCCCACAAGCTTCGGAAAACCATCTGAAATTTTCCTGTGTTTGTTCATTAATAAATAATCTTTTCGCTCATAGATCGAAAAAGACTATCTTTATATCCATTACCTGTAATAGAATAACTTAATACTAATATAACTATTTAGCCATGGATGTAAAAATAGAGGAAAGCTGGAAGGAGCAGCTGAAAGATGAGTTTGAGAAAGATTATTTTATAAAGTTGACAGGATTTGTAAGAGACGAATACCGCACCAAAAAGACGTTTCCTCCGGCGAAATTGATCTTCAACGCTTTCGAGCATACTCCTTTCGATAAGGTAAAAGTAGTCATACTCGGACAAGATCCATACCATAACGACGGGCAGGCACACGGCTTATGCTTTTCTGTTCCCGAAGGGATTCAGGCGCCACCATCGCTTGTGAATATTTTTAAGGAAATAAACCGGGATCTTGGTATTCCCGTACCACGTTCAGGCGATCTGACACGCTGGGCTAATCAGGGGGTACTTTTGTTAAATGCAACACTAACAGTTGAGGCCCATAAGGCAGGTTCACATCAACGGAAAGGCTGGGAAGAGTTCACCGATGCCGCTATCCGTAAACTGGCAGAAAACAGGGAAGGCCTGGTATTTATCCTATGGGGATCATATGCACAGAAAAAGGCTTCATTTATCGATCCCACAAAACATCTTATTCTGAAATCGGTGCATCCATCGCCATTATCGGCTCATAACGGGTTCTTCGGGAACAATCACTTCAGTGAAACGAATAAATATCTTCAATCGAAAGGGGTGGAGCCTATTCAATGGTAATAGAGTATCTACACAACTATAAAATAAAAGGTGGACTAGATCAGTTCACCTTATTTATTTCCCCTCCTTCAAAGAAATTGATAATATTTTTAGTCACTTCCTTTGCCATCTCTGTGCGGGCGGTTAAGGTTTTGGTTCCGGCGTGTGGGCAAAGCACTACATTGTCGAGAGCGAGGTATCCTTCGGGTATTTTCGGTTCGTTCGGAAATACATCGAGTCCGGCAGCATAGATTTCCCCCGTTTTCAACGCGTTTATCAATGCTTCATCGTCTACCAGTTGTCCCCGGGCAGTATTCACTAGTATAGCTGTCTTTTTCATCTTCCTGAACTGGGTTTCTCCCATCAGGTGAAAAGTTTCTTCAGTATAAGGTGCATTCAGGCTGATAATATCCGATTCAGTAAGCAGGGTATCGAAATCCACGTACCGGGCGTTATATATTCTCTCTATATCTTCAGACAGCCGGTTTCTGTTATGGTAGATAATATTCATTCCCGAGGCCACTGCACGACGTGCGACTGCCTGCCCGATACGTCCCATGCCATAGATTCCCAGAGTTTGCCCGTATAATGGCATACCCAGCTCCCCATACAGGCTCCAGTCGAGTCTGGCTCCATTATGGAGCTTATAATTGTAGTATCCGACTCTACGGGCAGTAGCCTGCATAAGGGCAAAACATAATTCGGCGGTAGGCTCCAGTACAGCTTGTGGTGTATTAGTCACGGTTATACCTTTAGAGGTAGCATAATCGACATCTATATTGTTATATCCAACTCCGAAATTGGCAATAATTTTCAGATTCTTTCCGGCTTCAATAATATCTTTATCTGTGCGGTAGGAAAAACTGGGTACCAGTACATCCGCATCAGATATTTTTTCAATTATTTCTGCCAGTGAGAAATTTCCGTTTTCAGGATAAATCACTTCGAAACGGTCTTCAAGGGCTGTAAAGCCTTCCCGTCTGAAGTCATATCCCATTAGTATTTTTTTCATAATCAAAGTTTGTTATTTATTATAACATATTTCTGACCTTATTTTGTTCAGAAACACGCCATTTTTACCAGAATCCCACACCCAAAACAATTCCCAAAGCTTTTGCATAGTTGCCTTTTTGGCTGATTTCATGGATAAGACTCTGGTCATAATGATCATATATTCTGGCTGTAAATTCTGGCCTTGCAAAGTGTTGGGTATAAGTCATACCGAGTGATAGGCTTATTTTTTGTGATATCTTTCTTTCGGCTTTTACTTCTGCATATAGTATTCCCATCACCTTATATTCATCTTTTCTTTTATTGCCGAACCAGTTATATTTTACATCATAAGCAAGATTACTATCTATCTTCTTCAATGTATAACTCATTCTGGGAGAACCAGTGTTACCCATCCCAAAACCCATAGAGCCTGTGAAAATCCATCTATTGCTCTCATGTTTATAGAAAGGCCCGATCATAGCTTTTGCTCCAAAGCCGTACATATCATTCTTTCTGTCGACTATAGTCCGGTCTTTCATATAGAAATCATTCAGATCGATATTATCGAAAAGATTCATATCCGGTGGAATTGCTTTTGCTTTTCGAAGGTTGGCAAATCCGTATGATGCCCATATACCCCAGTTATCATAGATTCGCCAATCGAGCCTGAATGAGAAAGCCAAAGTACTGGGACTGAACATAGCATCGTTATACATTTCATCATTGAACCAGTTATTCAGTTTGAAAGTGTTTTCCACTGCCGCACTCATGTAGAATTTTTTTCTGTTCAGTTCCTGGGAATTTATATTCAGGCAAAACGTTGGAATGAGGACGAGTAATATAAAAATCTTTTTCATAGTCAGAATAAAGTTACAGGTTCGGTCTCTTTTTTTATCACAACATTGTTGGGGCAATTGAACACTACCCGGAAAGAATATGTTCCGGTAACCGGAGGTTCCATTAAAAGGAGTAACATGTCGTAATCCCTGTCATTGTGAGTAGAGATTTTAAAGAACTTTGTAACATCGCTGTTTGCAGGATGATCTTCATCGAAATCCTCATTGCAGATGATCGTAGGGTTATCCGGAAAGTTCAGTATTACTATATTGTCGTAAGAAAATTTCTTGTTAAAAGAAAAAGGTTTCTTCTCATTCGGGGTATATCCTACAAGATAATTTACACCAATAACAAAAGCGTTCCGGTTGACAGGCTCTTCAGAGATATATGCATCTTCCCCGGAATTATCCAGATTTACCACTTCGATATTTACCAGATAGACATCACCATCCTCTTCCGGACATGATGTCGCTGTAAAAATTATAAATGCCAATACAGGCAATAAATAGAATTTCATTTTCATTGTCAAAATAGATAAAAGATTTATATTGGGTATTGTGAAAATATCGAAAATGAAATTTTGTATAGATTTTAAAGAATGCCCCTCTCCTTTAGCATTAATCTGACTGATACCCAATCTACAAAAGGCCTGTCTGACATTTCTTCATCTAAGATCAGCGGGCAACCCAGGTTGGCGTCATCGATATAAAGATGGCCGTATGCTTTTGGTGAAGAAGTCCAGAAACGTTGTGTGGGATTTTTTTGGATGCCGTATAATGCTATTTCATTATCTTCGAACCATTGTGCAGCCTCGGTCAACACGTTCTCTTCTACGATAACTTCTTCTCCGTTCACTTTTTTTTTCTTTTTACGGTCGCTGCGCATTGTAAAAAGAATCAGGCGATGTCCGTTTTCCACCAATTCTTTCAGAACAGGGACTGCTCCTATATCTTTCCCTATCTCGGGAAAATCATGTGTTACACATGTTCCGTCAAAATCTATACATATATCCATATTACTATGATGATTTTTTTAATTGTTTTGTTGCATAAAAAAGAAAACCCGGACAAATATAAGTCCGGGTTTTCAATTATTTGTATCTGATTGATATTATTTTCTTTCTTCTTCGATAGAACCTTTGATATCGTCTTCTATACCACTAACTCCGTCTTTGAATTGTTTAATACCTTTACCTAATCCTTTCATCAGTTCAGGTATTTTTTTACCTCCGAAAAGAAGTAATACAACTATTGCGATAATAATAATTTCCCCTGTACCAAGGTTTCCTAAAAATAAGAGTGTGCTCATCCGTACTGATTTTTAATGTATTAATATTTAGTCCTGCTAAATTAATCAGAATATAGTTATTTCGTATATTTTTTCACATATTTTTATCTATTACAATATTTGTGCACGAAAATGCTGTATTTTTATGACTAATTTAGCAAAATTCAAAGTCTTGTCTGTTGAAAAAAGATAATACGTCATATAACCAGATACTAAAGTCTACGACCATCTTCGGCGGGTCGCAGGTCATCACTATCCTTATCGGGCTGATACGTACAAAAATTATTGCTGTGTTACTGGGTACGATGGGGATCGGTCTCATCGGGATATTACAGTCTGTCATTGATATTATGCGTTCGACTTATAGTCTGGGTATGGATACCTCGGGCGTAAAAGAAATAGCAATGACAAGTGCTAAAGGAGATAAAACCACCCTCGAAAGGACGGTATCACGGTTTAATTTGTGGTTCCGGACAACAGCCCTACTTGCTTTACTTACATGTATTGTCTTAGGTTATCCGATAAGTAACTGGGCATTCGGCAATGGGGAGTATGCCCTGCATATAGCCTTGTTGTCGGTTTGTGTATTCTTTGTAGTAATAACAACAGGACGATCGTCCATATTACAGGGGTTGCGAAAGATTCCCGAAATGGCAAAAACTACTATTTTGGGAAGTTTTATAAGTTTGATATTTACAATACCTATTTATTTTATCTGGGGAATTGACGGCATTGTTCCGGCTTTTGTTGTAAGCAGTTTTATTTCATTTCTCTGTGTGGAATATTATTACAGGAAACAGCATCTCAAAAAAGTAAAAATTCCGCTGAAAGAAGTTTTTTCCGGTGGAATGGATACTTTAAAGCTAGGAATCTATATTGTAGTATCGGGACTGGTGGGAACAGTAAGTATGTTCCTTATCCGTGCATTTATAACAAAGAATATAGGTGTAGAAGCCACAGGATTGTTTCAGGCATCGTGGGCTATAACAAGTGTGTATCTGGGCCTAATACTAAGATCGATGGGATCGGACTTTTTCCCCCGCTTGTCAGCTATCATTGAGAATAAAACAGAAGTGAAAAAACTCGTAAACGAACAGAGCTACATTGTATTGCTGATAGCGACTCCTATTATTGTAGGTATGTTGGTATTCTCCGGCTTAGTGTTGAAATTACTCTATTCGTCCGAATTTTTGAATGCGGCTACTATCCTTCAATGGCAGGTATTGGGCACCTTCCTGAAAGTAATGAGCTGGCCTGTCGCGTTTATTATGCTGGCCAAAAACAAAGGCCTGATGTTTTTGATAACAGAGGTGGCTTTTTATGTCGTTTATCTTCTTTCTGCTTACTTCCTTTACCCTCAATATGGGGTGGATGCGTCGGGTATCGGTTATTTTATAGCTTATGTGGTATATTTTCCTTTTGTATTCTGGATTGGAATGCAAATTGCAGGATTCCGCTGGAACAAGGACGTTATGATGATGGCTTTGATAAATCTGGCACTAATCTGCTTTGCTTTTCACACAGCTTATTACTACCCGGATAGTCTGTTGTTGGGTATCAGTGTATTATGTATATCATTAGCATATACATACTACAATCTGAGAAAGGTCTTTAGTATAGATGATCTGAAAAATTGGTTTAGAAAAAAAGAGTAATTATTTTTTCCGGTTCTTTTCCATTTCCTTTACCCGGGGTATCACAAGGCTGTCTTCGATGTAAGTATGTGCTTCCAGTTCTTCTTCCGCCATATAGAGTTCCATCAGTATATTTACCATCAACATCTGGTCGGTGGTTCCCGGAACGTATTTCATCAATATCTGTTTCAGGTCGTTCATCTTTCCTTCAATGTCATTATGCCTTTCTTCAAAGATATTGATCGAGTAGCTGTCTTTACATGATTCGCTCATCAGGCAGCGCACATAAGGAAATACAGTGTCGTCTTCATACTGCATGTGTTCTTCCACTTCCTTGGTATAGTTATCGAAAAAATCGAGTACTACATGCTGCAAGCCTTTGTCTGATCCGGCAAAAACCAGTTCCAGCTTGCGTCGGATATTGGGTAGTCTCATCTCCAGAAAATAACTGTGCGAGCCTTTCAGGTATTGCAGGAATGGTTCTAATGGAAGTGTATTAAAGACTTGTTGTACATTTATGATCGATTTGTTGGATTGGAAATTTGCCAGAAAGATGAAGCAATCAGGATCGAATCCGTTTTCCCTGCATACAGTATCTACATTCTTCTCCCCGAACCCCAGCGAAATATTCAGTTTGTTCAGCAGAAGCAGAAGCCGGTAGTCGGCATCTATCAGCTCCGACATTTTCATCGACTTTTTGAATATGATTGTTATATTTTGCATGACTTTATATTTAAGTAATAGAAAGTATGTATTTAACGATAATTTTAGAGTTATAAACAACTTAAACAGTTATACCTACAAAAGAAATAAAGAGGTCTGCGACCTTATTCGTCCTGATATTTTATTTCGGAAATATCTACTAACTTATTGATTATCGCATATATAGTAAGTCCCGATATACTGTGCACCTTTAACTTGCGGGTTATATTCCTGCGATGTGTAATAGCCGTATGTATAGAAATGTTGTGATGTTCGGCAATTTCTTTATTACTCATGCCTTTGACCACACTTATCAGTATTTCTTTTTCCCTGTCGCTCAGTTCTTCCTGATCCGACTGTGGATTTAATTCTTTATTCAGGCAGTTATGCAATGTTTCTTCTATCTTCGACTCCGAGTCATTGATTCTGATTATGGCATCGTATGAACGGTAAAATTGTTCATCTATAAGATTGTAGACCAGAGCTATAACCGCTATTTTTTTATTTAAATTGAGCTGATTGCGTACATCCTGCCTTGCCGAATGTCCCAGAAGCATGGGATTGATAAGCACGGCATCGGGTTGCAATATGCTCAACTGATAACTAATATCTTCCATTTCTTTCAGTTCCACGACCTTCCCTACGCTCGACAGCTGGGACAGCACATAGACCAAGCCCTTACGGATAATATATGATGTTTCGGCAACAGCCAATACTTTTTTCGTATTCGACATCTTTCTTATGACAGTTTCTTATCTGGAATGATTCTTTATAAGAGGCAAATTTCGTCATAAAAAATATTATAAACAAATGTTATCAAGTATAAATATATATCTATTGCACATATTATATAAACAATAATTAGTTAGTTTTGTTAAAAATAACGGAGTTATACTAACATTTTATGATCAACTTTAAACAAATTACACTATCTGACAAGAAGGATATAGATGCCTGTTTTGACGGAAATCAATACCGTGCATGCGACTTTTGCTTTGCCAATCTGTATGCATGGAACGCCAAATTTAAAACGGTATTTGCGATAGAGCATAAGACTATTTTTCTCCGTTTTCAGGATTCTGACGGGCAGCTTTACTATATGATGCCTATAGGTAAAATGCCTCTCAGGGAAGCATTCGGCAGAATAATGCAAGATGCGGAGGAAAACCGTATTCCCTTCCAGATGAAAGGGATCAGTAAAAAGATGTGGGAACAAATACAGCATGAAATGCCCGATACATTTTACTACATACCTGACAGAAACAACGATGAATACCTCTATTTTTCTGAGAGGCTGATTAAACTTTCGGGCAAGAAACTGCAAAGTAAACGTAACCATATCAACCGTTTCAAGGCTGATAACCCAGACTGGGAGTATTTTCCGCTGACATCCCGGAAAGAACTGGATGAATGTTCCCGGATGCTTGATGAATGGGAAGAAGTAAATGTTGCGAAAATAGATTTCTCGCAGCGTTACGATTACATCGCCACCAAAATATTACTCCGTGACTTTGATATACTACAGCTTCGGGGTGGGGCTGTCAGGGTGAATGGACGGATAGTTGCGTTTACTATTGGCGAGCCGCTTACCAATGATACTTTTGTTGTGCATGTGGAAAAAGCCTTCGGAGGAATTAATGGAGCTTATACAATCATTAACCAGCAATTTATAGAACACGAGGCGTCGGAATTTACTTATATCAACCGTGAAGAAGACATGGGAATGGAAAATCTCCGTAAAGCAAAATTGTCTTACTATCCCGACTTATTACTGGAAGAGGCGATTTTGATTCCGTTAGTCAAATAAAGGATGTATCTTTAGCCTATGATCCAATTTGCAGATGAACATATTACCCCTGTTGTACGTCAGATGTGGAAAACCTGTTTCGGTGACACAGAAGAGTTTTTAGACACTTTTTTTAAATATAAGTATAAGCCCGAAAACACGTTGCTGTATTTTGAAGAAGGAAAAGTTGTGGCATCTCTGCAAATGCTGCCTTATACAATCACTTTCTATGAACAGGAGATCCCGTTTGCCTATATGGCAGGATTGTGCACGCTTCCCGAATACAGGAAGAAGGGGTTCATGGCTCAATTGATACACAAAGCGCATGAAGTGATTTTGCAAAGGAATATTCCTTTGGCTATACTTATACCTGCCGAGGACTGGCTTTACGGCTTTTATGAAAAGTATGGATACGAACAAGTGTTTGAAAAAGACGACAATCCTATCCCATTAAAAGAGATTATAGATACTTACCCCGGTGAAAAGGCTGCCTATAAGGAATTTGATTCGTTATTTAGATCAATAAATTTTTGTGTACAAAAAACAGAATCTGATTTCAGGGCGATAAAGGAAGATTTTATAGCAGAAAACTGTCCGGTAAAAACGAACCTCTCGGGTATGTCCCGGATTATAGACGCATGGACACTGTTAACTTTGTATGCAAAAGATAACCTCATGCAACATTTCAGGATAAAAGTAAATGATGATACCGGAGAATCTTTTATTTATCTCATAAATAGAGGAGAAGTGGAGCTTATTGTGGAGTCGGACGAAAAGGCTGATCTGGAAGTGGATATTTGTCTGTTGTGCCGTTTATTGTTCGGGTTCAGACTGGAGGAAACAGATCGTAAATACCATCAGTTTTTTGGGAACCATAATCCTATAATGAATCTGATGCTGGAGTAAGCTATAAAAAATCTTATTTCGGACAGGATAACATATTTTATATGCTTTTTCTCTGGAAGAAAACAATTATCTTTGGACTTCGATAAACCCACAATAATATATGGATAATTTTACCTGGAAAGATATTGTAGACATCCTGCTGGTAGCAACAGTAATGTATCAGGTATACCGTGTTGTCTCCAAATCAGGGACTGGGGTTATCTTTAACGGGGTTTTGGCTTTTATCATTATCTGGATATTGGTTTCACAGGTTTTCGAGATGCGCCTGATGGGAGCTATTCTCGATAAATTTGTCAATATCGGGCTGTTTGTCCTTATCATCATATTTCAGGACGATATCCGCCGTTTTCTGATCTCTTTGGGATCAAACCGTACTTTCCGTTTCTTTTCCCGTCTGTTCAGGTCGAAAGATAAAGGAGAACTTAACGATTCTGTCGTTACTTCTTTAGTACTGGCTTGTATGAATTTAGCCAAAACATATACCGGAGCCCTGATTGTGATAGAACAGGAAATAAAACTCGGTAATTTTGAAGAAACCGGAGAAATGATAGAAGCTGATATCAGTACCCGCCTGATAGAAAATATTTTCTTCAAAAATTCACCTCTGCACGATGGCGCGATGATAATTGCCGGAAATAAAATAAAGGCAGCGGGGTGCATTCTTCCTGTATCGCAGAATCAGGATATACCCAAAGCATTCGGTTTGAGGCACAGAGCGGCATTAGGACTCTCGCAGGAGACAGACGCAAAAGTGATCGTCATTTCCGAGGAAAGGGGGAAGATATCATTTGCCAGTGAAGGCAAAATAGAAGCAAATATCACTCCTGAACGGTTACAGGAATTATTGATAGGGACAATGAGAAAGAAAAAGAGATAGTCTCTTTCATCCTTTTTGGGGATTGCTTCTTATAGAGCCTGATTATAACCTTTAATATAAAATTCTTCAACTACCGGTTTATTCTGTTTTGCATACAACTCTTTTATAAAAAATCATCCGGAACTTATGGTATGAATATTGTATTATCAGAATAAATATCAATTGTAAATAATTTATATATACTTCTTCTTATCTTTGGATTAAGAAAGGATAGACAAAATGAAATTTAAGCTCACTTCAAATTATAAACCTACAGGAGATCAGCCGGCTGCGATAGCCGCTTTATCCGAAGGCGTGGTTCAGGATATTCCCTCACAAACCTTGTTGGGGGTGACAGGATCGGGAAAAACCTTTACTGTCGCCAATGTTATTCAGAACGTCGAAAAACCTACTCTGGTACTGAGCCATAATAAAACACTGGCAGCACAGTTATACAGCGAATTCAAAACCTTTTTTCCAGAGAATGCAGTCGAATATTTTGTTTCTTATTATGACTATTATCAACCTGAAGCATACATTCCTTCGACAAATACATACATTGAAAAAGACCTCTCGATAAACGATGAGATAGAAAAACTACGTCTTGCCACTACAACCTCATTATTGTCGGGCAGACGTGATGTTATCGTAGTTTCCTCAGTTTCCTGTCTCTATGGTATGGGTAATCCCGAAGACTTCGAGAACTCTACGATTTCCATCAAAGTAGGACAAAAACTGGTTCGCGATGTGTTTCTCCGTGCACTGGTAAGTGCATTATATTCCCGTAACGAAGTCGATCCTCAGGCTGGTAATTTCAGGGTGAAAGGCGACACGGTAGATGTATTCCTTGCTTATGGAGACCCTGTGGTAAGGGTCGTTTTCTGGGGAGACGAGATCGAAAGCATCGAATGTCTCGATCCGGTAAGCGGAGTAAAAATGGAGAGTTTTGACGATTTCCGTATTTATCCGGCAAACTTGTTTGTTACTACCAAGGAAAGGATGGTCAGGGCAATATCCGAGATAGAGATAGATTTGGGACGGCAGGTCGATTTCTTCCAATCCATCGGAAAACCATTGGAAGCAAAACGGTTGTATGAACGGGTTACTTACGATCTGGAAATGATACGTGAGGTGGGGCATTGTTCGGGTATAGAAAATTATTCCCGCTATTTCGACAATCGTAAACCCGGCACCCGTCCATTCTGCCTTCTCGACTTCTTCCCCGATGATTTTCTTATGGTAATAGACGAAAGCCATGTAACCATTCCTCAGATAAGGGCCATGTATGGAGGTGATCATTCCCGTAAAGAAAATCTGGTGGAGTACGGATTTCGCCTTCCGGCAGCTCTGGATAACCGTCCATTAAAGTTTGAGGAATTTGAAGCGCTTGTACCGCAAACAATATATGTGAGTGCAACCCCGGCCGACTATGAGCTGATGAAGTCGGAGGGAGTGGTTGTTGAGCAGCTTATCCGTCCTACCGGACTGCTTGATCCGCCGATAGAAGTACGACCGAGCCTGAACCAGATAGACGACCTGATGGAAGAAATACAGCTCCGGGTTGAAAAAAATGAGCGCACACTGGTAACCACACTGACCAAGCGGATGGCAGAAGAGCTGACAAATTATTTGATAAACAGCGGTATAAAGTGTAGCTATATCCATTCGGATGTGGATACGCTGGATCGTGTACAGATAATGGATGAGTTGCGTAAAGGGCAATTCGATGTGCTTGTTGGGGTTAACCTCTTACGTGAAGGTCTCGACCTGCCTGAGGTTTCGCTGGTGGCTATACTGGATGCTGACAAGGAAGGCTTCCTTCGTTCACACCGTTCGCTGACACAAACTGTCGGACGTGCTGCCCGTAATGTGAACGGGAGAGTGATTTTCTATGCAGACAAGATTACCGAAAGTATGCAAAAGACTATTGACGAAACCGATCGTCGCCGCGAAAAGCAAATGGCATATAACAAAGAACATGGTATTATTCCCCGCCAGATAAAGAAAGGGCATACATCGGTCTTTAGCCTGCGTAAACTGGAGCAGGTTTTGGTTAAGTCGTACCATCAGGAAGCACAGGATATGGCCATTGCTTCAGAAGATAAGATAGAATACATGAGCAAGGACGAACTGAAAAAAGCCATTGAAAAAGCGAAAAAACAAATGACTGCCGCTGCCAAGAAACTGGAATTCCTTGAAGCGGCGCAGTTCCGTGATCAGATAATAAGATTGGAAGAGGTATTGAAGGAAAAATAAGAACTTTATATCGATCAAAAATGTTGAAAAAACAGGATGTATTTAATAATCTTGTTTTTAATTACAACTGGCTTTAGATTTAATCCTTACTAAGGTAATAAAAAGGTCTGTGACCTTATTTGAAAAGATATAATCTATGTTATTACAATTCTTATTCATTCTTGCAGCTATCATCGTCGGTGCCCGTATACAGGGTATCGGATTGGGAGTAATGGGAGGCTTGGGACTTGCAATCCTGGTCTTTGGCTTTGGCCTCGAACCCACCTCTCCGCCAATAGATGTGATGCTGATGATAGTTGCCGTAATTGCTGCCGCAGGCTGTATGCAGGCCGCCGGAGGTCTTGACCTGATGGTGTCGCTGGCAGAAAAGTTTCTGCGTAAACATCCGCAACACATCACTCTATATGCACCAATGGTAACTTATCTGTTTACGTTCGTAGCCGGTACAGGCCATGTGGCTTATTCTGTACTGCCTGTTATTGCTGAGGTAGCACACGAAACGAAAATACGCCCCGAACGTCCTCTTTCCATCGCCGTTATAGCTTCTCAGCAGGCAATAACGGCCAGCCCTATTTCGGCTGCTACAGTCGCATTACTTAGCATGCTGGCCGGGTTTAAAATTTCATTGATCGATATTTTGATGATAACCATACCTGCAACCCTGATTGGTGTATTGCTGGGAGCATTATTCAGTATGCGTATGGGAAAGAACCTGCATGAAGATCCTGAATATCTGAAACGGCTTGAAGAGAGGATGTTTGAGGATGAAAATAAGGAAGAAAAAAAGAACTATAAATTGAAAAGTAAAGCAGGGCTCTCTGTATTGATTTTCATTCTGGCTACGATTTTGATTATTCTTTTCGGGTCTGTGGAGGATTTACGGAATATAGGAGGAAAGGAAATCGGCATGCCTGTTGTTATTGAAATATTGATGCTTTCGGCGGCGGCGGTCATCCTCCTGTTGACAAATACCAACGGAATAAAAGCAGCGCAGGGCTCAGTATTCGTCGCGGGGATGCAGGCTGTTGTTGCCATATTCGGTATTGCCTGGATGGGCGATACATTTATCAATGGCAACATGCAGGAACTGAAGGAGTCAATAGAAGGAGTAGTCAGGTCTATGCCGTGGATATTCGGGATAGCGTTGTTTGTTATGTCAATATTGCTATACAGCCAGGCGGCCACAGTCCGGGCATTAATGCCTTTGGGGCTAACCCTCGGTATCTCACCATGGATGTTGATCGCACTCTTCCCTACGGTCAACGGATATTTTTTCCTGCCTAACTATCCTACTGTTGTTGCCGCTATCAACTTCGACCGTACCGGTACTACACGTATCGGAAAATGGATACTTAATCATTCATTCATGTTTCCCGGGTTAATAGCTACTATCGGGGCAGTATGCACCGGATTGCTGTTAATAACTTTGATAGGTCATTGAGAAAATAGATACGATGAAGACAGAAAAAGAAAAAATGTTGGCAGGCGAATATTACAATGCAGCAGATAAGGAGCTGATAACCCGTTGGCATCTTTCGAAGAAACTGATGAAGGAGTATTTTCTGGCAGATACCACAGACAAAGGATTGCTCGATAAAATATTGGACGAGCTCATTGGTTCGAGAGGCGAGAATGTCTGGATATCTGCGCCTATATATGTCGATTACGGAGAAAATATACATATAGGTAATAATTGCGAGATTAACATGAATTGTACTTTTCTCGATTGTAATACGATTACGATAGGAGATAACACAGGTATCGGCCCTAATGTACAGATATATGCGGTAACTCATCCTGTTGAGCCGGATGAAAGATTAACACATCCGGCCAATGACAGAGACGCTCCGTCTTTCTGGAATACCTATTCGGCACCTGTGGTTATCGGTTCGAATGTGTGGATAGGAGGAGGCGCGATAATTTTTGCGGGAGTCACTATCGGCGACAATACTACAATCGGGGCGGGCAGTGTGGTAACTAAAGATATTCCTGCTAACTGTCTGGCAGTAGGCAATCCGGCGAAGGTGATAAAGTATTTCGAATAAAATATCCTCGTCTTCTTTTATATCAAACTTTGTTAAACGGATAATTGTTATAATTAAAAACTAATTTGAATAGAACAATATGGAATTTATAACGTCAGAAAAGCTCACCATAATGGGTGCTGCAGGTATGATTGGTTCTAATATGGCCCAATCTGCTATTTTAATGGGTTTATCTTCAAATATTTGTTTATATGACCCTTATGCCAAAGGTTTGGAAGGAGTTGCCGAAGAATTGCTGCAATGCGGATTTAGTGGGTTGAACATAACCTATACCAGCAATATAGAAGAGGCACTAAAAGACAGTAAATACATTGTGAATTCTGGAGGAGCAGCGCGCAAGGAAGGGATGACCCGCGAAGACCTGCTGAAAGGCAATGCCGAGATCGCCATTCAATTCGGAAAAGATGTAAAAGCTTATTGTCCTGAGGTAAAACATATTGTGGTTATTTTTAATCCGGCAGATATAACAGGTCTTCTGGCTCTCTTATATTCAGGGTTGAAACCTTCGCAGGTAACTACTCTTGCAGCTTTGGATAGTACGAGATTGCGTAATGAATTATCGAAACATTTCCATGTTGATCCCGATAAAGTTGAAAATTGCAGGACGTATGGAGGGCACGGTGAACAGATGGCCGTATTTTCATCTACAACTAAAATTGACGGGAAGCCATTAAATGAATTGATCGGTACACCGGCTTTGACTTCCGGGCAATGGGACGATATAAAGCAAAAAGTAATACAGGGTGGAAGAACAATTATGGAACTTCGGGGACGCTCTTCTTTCCAAAGCCCTTCTGTACTTTCATTGGGAATGATACGGTCTGCGATGGGAGGAGAGAAATTTAACTGGCCTGTAGGTGTATACGTGTCAGATGGAGCGTATAATCATATAATGATGGCTATGGAAACTGTTTTAGATAAGACAGGTGTTCACTATAAAGACATAAAGGGAACACCCGAAGAACTCAGCGAATTGGAAGAAAGTTATAAACATCTTTGTGATTTGAGAGATTCTTTGATCAGCTCGAAGGTTATTCCTCCTATTAGTGAGTGGAAAAATATTAACAGTAATCTATAATATAGTATTTCCATACTATATATATTTTGCATGGTGCACTAAAATGTTTCGATATTTTAGTGCACTACGTATTTAAACTAAGACATTTTATACAAAACTATTTTGTATTTTTGTTCCCTCAAAATGATAATCAACTATTAATCATGGAAATTGCAAGTAAATACAACCCTGTTGAAGTAGAGGACAAATGGTATCAGTATTGGCTTAGGAATAAATATTTTCATTCCGAGCCAGACAATCGCGAACCGTTCACGATAGTCATTCCTCCGCCAAACGTCACCGGAGTGCTTCATATGGGGCATATGCTTAACAATACCATACAGGATATACTGGTGCGCCGTGCCCGCATGATGGGCAAAAATGCATGCTGGGTACCCGGTACTGATCATGCATCTATCGCTACCGAGGCGAAGGTTGTAGCTAAACTTGCGTCCGAAGGGATCAGCAAAAACGATCTTACCCGTGAGGAGTTCCTGAAACATGCATGGAACTGGACGCATAAGCACGGAGGTATCATTCTCGAACAGTTGAAAAAACTGGGAGCGTCCTGCGACTGGGACAGGACTTGTTTTACTATGGACGAAAAACGTTCCGAGAGTGTGATCAAAGTCTTTGTTGATCTTTATAATAAAGGACTGATCTACCGTGGTGTTCGCATGGTGAACTGGGATCCTGCGGCACAAACCGCCGTATCGGATGAAGAGGTTATCCATAAAGAAGAACACGGGAAATTGTATTATCTGAAGTATAAGATAGAGGGAGAAGATGATTACATTCTTGTTGCCACCACACGCCCTGAAACGATCTTTGGAGACATTGCCGTGTGTATCAATCCGAATGATCCGAAAACGGCTCATATGAAAGGTAAAAAGGTAATTGTACCTGTTGCAAATCGTGTCGTGCCGATCATCGAAGATGATTATGTGGATATGGAATTCGGAACAGGATTTCTGAAAGTAACACCTGCGCATGATGTGAACGACTATATGCTAGGTGAAAAACATAATCTGGAAGGTATCGACATCCTGAATGACAATGGCACGCTCAACGGGCACGGGCTTCAATATGCCGGAATGGATCGTTTCGAAGTGCGTAAGAAGATAGAGAAAGATTTACAGGATTTAGGCTTGCTCGAAAAAGCTGAACCATATACCAATAGTGTAGGCTACTCGGAACGTACGCATGTGCCGATCGAGCCGAAACTGTCGATGCAATGGTTCCTGAAAATGGAACATCTGGCAAAACCAGCATTGGATGCTGTAGAAAATGATACAATCAAATTCCATCCTGCGAAGTTCAAGAATATGTACCGTCACTGGATGGAGAATATCAAGGACTGGAATATTAGCCGCCAATTGTGGTGGGGTCACCAGATACCTGCTTACTATATTGAAGCCCCCCTTAGTCCCCCCGAAGGGGGAAATTGGGGCTATGTAGTAGCCGAAAACGAAGAGAAAGCAAGAGAATTGGCAATTGCCAAATACCCCTCCCTCGGAGGGGCTAGGGGAGGCTTCGATCTCCGTCAGGATGAAGATTGCCTTGATACGTGGTTCTCTTCGTGGTTGTGGCCTATCTCCGTTTTCGATGGTATCAATAACCCTGATAATAAGGATATAAACTATTACTATCCGACGAATGATCTTGTAACCGCTCCCGAAATTATTTTCTTCTGGGTGGCACGTATGATCATGGCAGGATATGAATATCGTGGTGAAGCCTGTTTCCACAATGTATATTTTACCGGTATCGTTCGCGATAAACAGGGACGTAAGATGTCGAAATCGCTTGGTAATTCACCCGATCCTATCGAACTGATGGAGAAATACGGTGCCGACGGCGTGCGTATGGGTATGCTGCTCACTTCGCCTGCCGGTAATGATTTGCCATTTGACGAAAGTCTTTGCGAACAGGGACGTAACTTCAACAACAAGATATGGAATGCTTTCCGTCTGGTAAAAGGTTGGGAAGTTAACGATAGTATAGAGCAACCAGAATCGGCAAAAACAGCGATCAAATGGTTCGAAAATATATTGGCAAAGACTGTTGCCGAACTTGATGACTCATTCGGAAAATATAAATTGTCGGAAGCATTGATGACTGTTTACAAACTGTTCTGGGATGAATTCTCTTCATGGTATCTGGAAATGGTAAAACCTGCTTATCAACAACCGATAGACAGGAATACTTATGAAGCAACCCTAGCCTATTTTGATTCGCTACTTCGTCTGCTTCATCCGTTTATGCCGTTTATTACCGAAGAACTTTGGCAGGCATTAAGTGAAAGAAAAGACGGGGAAAGCATTATGATATCGGATATGCCGAAGGATTTAGCTTTTAATGCCGAATTACTTGCTTCATTCGAAAAAGTAAAGGAAACTATTGCCGGGGTACGCACCATCCGTTTGCAAAAGAACATCCCGAATAAAGAAGAACTGACATTGGAAGTTGTCGGAGATTATAATACGGAATTCAATAGTGTTATCTTAAAAATGGCTAACCTTTCAGGCATTAATTATACAACAGAAAAAGATCCTACTGCCGCATCATTCCTTGTCGGTACGACAGAGTTTTCTGTTCCGTTGGGTAACAATATAGATATAGAAGCCGAACTGAAAAAGCTGAATGAAGAGCTTGTTTACCTCGAAGGTTTTATCAACTCGGTAAGAAAAAAGCTAAGTAATGAAAAATTCGTTGCCAATGCTAAGCCTGAGATCGTAGACAACGAGCGCAAGAAAGAAGCTGATGCAGAAAGTAAAATAAAAACCATAAAAGAAAGTATTGCTAATCTGAGCAATGCAGGCAATTGAGTTTAGCTAGGCCAAATATAGGAATGGAGACCTGAAGTCTCCATTTTTTTTATCCGGTGATTAACGTTTTTTTGTTAAATAGAATTATTTACTTAATTTTAGAATGTTCTAAAGCATATATAATCTATTAATAAGCTGATATTATGAAAATTATCAAAAATTCTTTTTTGTTGCTTATCACTCTGGCAGCAAGTGTAAATGTATCTGCTCAATTTCCTGTATCGTTTGGCGTAAAAGCCGGAATGAATTTGTCAGAGATACAAAAAATGGAAGATGACATTAAGGTCGGTTTTAATATTGGATTAACTGCGGAATTGGCATTGCCAAGCAGTTTCTACCTGTTGTCAGGTGTCGAATTTACAACTAAAGGTGCTAAAAGCGGAAGTTTAATTTCGGGAGTAGATAGCAAGGCTACCTATAACGCAATGTACCTGCAATTACCCATACATGCCGGATATAAATTCGACCTGGTTCCCGGCACGAAACTTTTTGTTCATCTGGGGCCGTATCTGGCTTATGGTGTAGGTGGAAAAATAAAATGGGATGCAAAAGAAATAGAAAACACGGATTTCTTTAATGATGATTCCAACCGTTTCGACTTTGGTATTAGTGGGGCTGTAGGTGTCGAATTCTTAAACAAAATAAATGTAAGCCTTGGTGCCGACCAGGGTCTGACAAAAGTAATTAAGGACACAAAAACAAAAAATCGTGCAGCGTATATCAGTGTAGGATATAAATTCTGATATTAGTTTACCGGGATTTATATAAACAGATAACTGAGGCTGTCCAAAAGGGAATTGAATTTGGGCAGCCTTTTGTGCATCTGTCTGTCGTTAGATGAGGTTCTTAAAAGACATATCAACCATCAGGGATCTTTGACGCATAAAATCTGAAGAAGTTGAAGAAAAGAGAAAATCTATCAATAATTAAATCGTAATTGTTGCAACTCATATAGCAGTTAATTTTTAAAGACTGGCACCCCCGGCACTTTTGTGTATGGTATTGGGTGTTTGTTATAATTATTCAGGTTCTTTATCTATAGGATAAACAATGAGCAAATGTGATAATATGCCGATGCTCCAATGAAGAATGAAAAATTAAATGCATTGTTTACTGTTAACTGAATCTGTCATGTTTGTCAGGTTTTTGTTAAAAATGAAAAGGATAAAATTATTATAAGTACATGACAAAAAATAGAATATAAACCTATACTGCCCTTACAGGGCGTCCTTTCAGGGTTTATGTTTCCCGACCCAAGGCGTTGCCATTGGGCTTTATTATGTAGCCCTTTCAGGCCATCCGGAAAGGAAATAGGCTGAAAGCCTGATATATTCTAGCCCGGGGCAACGCCCCGGGTACTTATAGCCCAAGAGGTTACGCCCTGTAAGGGAAACATAATAAGCCTTTTAGATATATGTAAAATATTTTTTGTCATGTACTGTGAAAATTATTACAAAAATGTAACATTTGCCTCGCCTTCGCTTCGGCGATTGTTGATTGTAACTTTTTGGTTAACTGATTTTATTTATAATATTCACAATTAAATATATATCGATTTATGATCATCAAATGCGATAAAAATATATCTTTGCACAAAGATTCAACCAGAGAAATATGAAGAAATCACATTTTCTGCAAACACTCTATTTACAAAAGCCTCTCCTTCTCATCTTACTTATAGCCACTCTATCAACGTTGCCGTGGATTGGCCTGGGAGATTTTTATACAAAAGGAGAGCCTCGCGAAGCGGTGTTAGCCATATCTATGATAGAAAAAGGAGAATGGGTTATCCCTTCCAATTATGCAGATGAATTTGCGTATAAACCTCCTTTAAATCATTGGCTTATTGCCGGGTGTTCCCTTCTTCTCAACAAGGGAGAAGTTACACCTTTTACTTCACGGTTGCCTTCAGCTCTGGCTTTTATCGCGATGATCGGAATTTGTTTTATGTTCTTTGCCCGCAGGCGACCTGTGCTAGAGGCCTTTGTTTCGTGCCTGATCCTGATCACCTGCTTTGAAGTACACCGCGCAGCTATGACTACACGGGTAGATATGGTACTTACTTTCTTTTTTGTGGCAGGTCTCATACAGATGTATACATGGTATAAAAAGCGACGAACAGGCCAGCTTCTATCGGTATGGTTCCTGTTGAGTATGGCGACATTATCGAAAGGACCTGTAGGTATTTTGCTTCCATGCATGATTTTTGGAGTCTTTTTGCTAATTCAAAAAGAAAACTTTCTGAAAGCCACCCTTAAATGCATTATGCTCGGGCTACCGGCTATTATTATTCCTTTTATCTGGTACTATGCAGCATACCAAATAAGAGGAGATGCATTCCTCGACAGGGTATTGTTTGAAAATGTAGGCAGATTTTCACATATGGCAGCTTCAGAAATGGGTGCAGGATATGAATTAGGACATGAAAACCCGTTCTGGATGTATGGTGTCTATTTACTATCAGGATTTTTACCATGGACACTTCTTTTGGTAATATCCTTGTTCTTTATAAAATATAGCAAACCCAAATCTTCCCTCAAAGAGACTATTACAAATGCCTTCAATAAGCTGATGTCTATGGACAAAGTTTTACTATTCAGCCTGACAGTCGTTGTTATTTCTTTGATATTTTACTCCATTCCTCTATCGAAACGAAGTGTTTATATACTACCGGTCTATCCGTTCCTGGCTATATTTATAGCGAGGTTTTTTATCTATCTGGCCGATGCGAAGCCAATGGCTGTACGCATCTCAACATCTATGTTGGTCGGCATTTCTATATTGGCCTTGGCGATTGTCGGTCTGGCATACACAGGTCTTATCGATGTAGAGGAATTATCTTACCATATATCGAAAAGAGAACGTACTCTGCGCGATTTCAAGTTGTTTTCAGATATGTTTATTCAGCCCGGAATATGGGGCTTACTGGCTATTACTGTATTACTTTGGGCTATAATAAACAGTATTTACCTGCTTCGCAAGAAAATGAATGTGAAGATACTTATGGCTGGATTTGGAGTTATGCTGGCAATCAATATTTTTATGGATGCGTACCTTTTGCAAGGATTTAAGGATGGCTACTCTGTACGTCCATTTGCGAAGAGGCTGTCTGAGAAGTATGAGCTGACGGGAAATGTATATGTAACCAATGATCTTTTGAAATACCGCAACTTCTACGGATTGAATTTCTATCTTCATAATAATTTCAAAAACATTGCTCTGGAAATGCCCGATACAGGTTTCTTTATTGCATTGAAAGATGAATACGGAAGAATACAGGAAGAGTATAAAGATTACGAGTTCACCCTGTTAGAGTCCAGTGACAAGTATAATGAATATAAGGGAGAGATCGGCTTTTACAGAATAAAGAAAAAAGACTGAGAAAAGAGCACAAACTGAGAAACATCAATGAAGAGCAGACTTAAAAGTATAATTCAAAAGGAAGGAGTAAAACAACTATTTAAATATGGCCTTGTAGGGATAGGGGGGCTGATCATAGAAATAACAGTGTTTTATCTACTGACTAAAAAATTTTCTGTACAATATCCATTTTCTCCGCATATCAGTAACCTGCTTGGAGGAGGGATGTCTGTTCATGTAGTCAACACAGATGTGTCACATATTATTAGTTCGGCCTTGGCAATAATAAATAACTTTATCCTCAACAGTTATTTCACTTTTAAAGTCACAGATAAGAAACTGAAACGCTTCTTTTCATTTATTGGTGTGGCCGCAGTAGGTTTAATTATAAGTACTACTTTGATGACTGTTTTTGTTGGGAAATTCCAGCTGGATGAGATGTTATCTAAGGCTTTGGCCCTTGCTATCGTAGTAGCCGTACAATTCTTTATCAATAAGTTTTTTACATTTAAAGAAACTTAAAAACAAAGATTTACCATAACCAATCAAACAAAAACAGATAATTGTTTGTTTAACAAGTGGAGATTAAACAAATGTATGCATACAATTTGAACATTAAATCTTACCTATGAAAACAACATTAACCTACGCATAGCTTAATCTCTTTAAATTTATAATTCAAAATGCTTAGTAGAGGTATAAAAAAGTATATATCTAATCCAATTATTGGATTATTACCCTTTGAGGTATTTATAATTTTAAGGGCCATAAATGTCGATGTACAAATTGCATTAGCTACATCTTTTATCATTTCTGTAATAGGAGAATTATTGTTTCGGATTCTCTATAAAAACAGTAGTGTAAACCTCATCTTCTATATCTCTGGTATATCTGTCCTCCTGACCCTTTTCTTCTGGTTGTTTACCTATGAATATATAACAAAACCATTCGCGTACATCATTGTTGTTGAGGCTATTATAATATGTTTTTTGATGATAATCCGTATTGGAAGAATGCGTATTAGCGCACGTTTGTTCCGTCAGAAAAGTATGATACAAAAGGCTTTGTTAAACGAATTTTTCGAATCTGCTTTGCTTATTCAATATGGGTTGACTCTGCATATTTTCTGCATCCTTATATACCGTCAGTTTCCAATAAGTGATGAGGTTACACCTATATTAGATCTGGTAATATACATAGGCCTACCTCTATTTACGATATGGGTTGTGGGTGTTTTCCAGCTACTGAAAATTAGAACTATGGTGTCGAAGCTGAGAAAAGAAGAATGGTTGCCAATTGTAACAGAAAAAGGGGAAGTCACCGGCAGGATTGCCAAAAGTGTATCTGTCAACATGAAGAATAAGTTTCTTCATCCTGTAGTAAGGGTTGCTCTTATATCCAATTCGAAAGTATTCCTTCAGGAGCGAGCCGGCGATGATATACTTAACCCCCGCAAATTAGATTATCCTTTCGAGAAGTATATGTTATTCAACCATGAGATAAATCTTGCTGCCCGCAATAGTATCCGACAAATGCTGGGCGAAGATACTGAGATTGAAATACAGTTTCTTCTTAAATATGTCTTTGAAAATGAAAATACTAAAAGACTGATATTCTTGTTTGTAGCTAATGTCGAAGACGAAAGTATGATAAAAAGAAGAGGTAAGATGACCGGAAAGTTTTGGACGGTAAAACAACTGGAAGAAGGTTTTGCTGATGAGATTTTCAGCGAATGTTTCGAACTTGAATTTGAGTACCTGAAGAATATGGTACTCATTCCTTCCGACATTATGAAACCCGCTATGGGAGCAAACTGAAAGTTATAAGTTTTTCCTATTACGCCACACCTGGTAGGAATTTACTATATTCTGCCAGAGAACATATGCCCCCGGCCCTATAGACGATATTGGATTGAGATAAGTTTGTGCCATCCAGATAGCTAAAACTGTGTTTTTCTGGCCTAGCCCCTGACCTCCCGCAACAGTATCGTTATACATGCGCCCCAAGCGACGTCCGGTAATAAACTGACTGACACAAATAATAAGAGCAAGAACGGCTATACTTATTTCTACGATAGAATCGGGGTTTTCCTGGTCAAGAACAAACTTAATTGTCTTACCGGTAACAATAACAAGGGCTACAGACCAAAGGTAAAATGATATACTCTTAGCTTTCTTTATCTCATTGTGCACTCTGGGTAACAGCTTTTGCAATAGCAAAGCTCCGAAAAAGGGGAAAAACAGCAGGGCAAAAACCTTTTGAAAGACTATCCATAAAGAATGGAGGAACGAACTTGCATCCACCTCTCCTGTAAATGAAAATGCCAGAGGAGCAAATACAATAATTGCCATGTTGCATAACAGACTATAAGCAGTCAGACTGGCTACATTACCGCCCAGCATACCTGTGATGACAGGAGCTGATGTGGCCGTTGGAGCCAGCACGCATATCATCGCTCCCTGGGCAATAACAGGATTTATAGGCAATAGAAGCAAATAGACCAGTATGCTACCTGTTATCTGAATAAGGATGAGCCACATGTGCAGCCGGGAGAACTTAATATCCTTTAATGAAATGTTGCAATATGTGATGAATAGCATGGCAACAATGAGATAAGGAGTGAGGAACGCCATAGGTGCAACATATTGATGTAATAAACCGCCTGTAATCATAGCGATTGGCATCATATATGACTTTATCTTACCTGTTACATTATAACTCATATTCAGCCATAAGAATATAGACAAAGGTAACTGATTTTCTTATGGAAAGTTACTGGCCAAACAAATATTTATGATTCTTATTGTCGGAAGTTTAGTTGATTATCATTTACTACAGACTTTAATAGATTGTTGACTTTACTGGTGCCAAGAAAGGACATACACATCCTTCAGCCCTGTGCGGAGAGATTATACTGCGGATAATTATACCTGTTTTCCACTTGTGATACTGTGTCGCAAAGCTTACAAATATTGGATTTGATCTTAATATTCATCAACTTTCAGTTTTTGCCGGTAATTATCCAACCGTTTTTGTAAATCTGTTGTAATACTTTCATAGCCAGTCTGACCATATAAATTATTCAATTCGTCCGGATCTGTCTGCAAATCATATAATTCATTACAATTCAACGTATAATTATCATCTTTATCCTTATCGTAGAAGTGAATCAATTTATACCGTTCTGTTCTCACCCCATCATGCCTATTGGCTTTGTGCTCAGCCGGATAATCGTAATAATGATAGTATAAATCAGTTCTCCAATTCTTCGGTTTCTCTCCCTGGAATAATGGTTCTAGTGATGTTCCACTCATTTCTGCGGGTTTAGAAATACCGGCCAACGAAAGAAACGTCGGTGCATAATCTATATTTTGAACCAATACATCGCTCTTTGTTCCTGCCTTGATAGCTTTTGGATAGCACATTATCAATGGTGTACGGAAAGATTCCTCGTACATGAAACGTTTATCAAACCAACCATGTTCACCCATATAGAAACCTTGATCGGAGGTATAAACGATGATAGTATTATCCATCAATCCTTCTTTTTCAAGATAGTCAATTAACCTTCCTACTTCATCATCTATCGACTTGATACAGCGTAAATAGTCTTTCAGGTAATGTTGATATTTCCAATCTGAAAGCTCTTCCTGCGACATTTTAGGGAGTTGTTTTACAAAAGCTTCATTCCGAATCTTGTATGCAGCGTTCCACTTCTCCAATTGTTCGGGAGTCATCCGGTTCAATCCATTATCCAACCTGCTTACACTCCATTTGGTATTATATGGCGGAGTATTCCTTAATTCACCGACTTTAAGATCACCAATAAGGGCCATATCTTTATCGATGCTCATTTCCTGTGTCTGTGCAGGTGTACAACGTGTGCTATAATCATCGTTAAAGGTCGAAGGTTTGGGAAACTCTACATCTTCATACAGATTCAGATATTTCCCTTCAGGCATCCAGTTCCGGTGTGGAGCCTTATGATGTACCAACAGACAAAATGGCTTACTTTTATTCCGGTGTTCTAAGAACTCTATTGATTTGTTAGTTATCAGATTGGTTGCATAACCTGTCTCCTTAACGTATTCACCATGCGTCTCTTTCGTCATGAATCCGGGATTGTAATATTCCCCCTGATCCCGAAGAACCGAATAATAATCGAATCCTTTAGGCTCACACTTCATGTGCCATTTCCCGACAACTGCCGTCTGGTAGTTATTCTGTTGAAGAAGCTCTGTGAAAAAGGTCTTGGATGTGTCTATACCGGCTCCCAATCGTCTTTGTCCATTTTGGTGGCTGTAGAGCCCTGTCATCAAACATGCCCGGCTTGGAGCAGATAAGGAATTCTCGACGAAAGCCTGTTCAAATAATATTCCTTTTTCGGCTAAACGATCAATGTTCGGTGTAGGAGCAAGCTTGGAAATCGGATGGCCATATGCACTTATAGCCTGAAAAGCATGATCGTCCGTCATTATATATACAATGTTCGGATGATCAGTTTGTTGTTCTTTCTTATCGGTACAGTTATATAGCAAGCTTGCGGGAATAACCAGTAAACTTAATTTGTTTAAATTCTTCATGATATTTATTTGAATTGATAAAGTTATAAAGATAAAACACTTCATATTGGGTTGTCCCCCAAAGTTTTCACTTAATTTAGATTAAAGTTGTTATTGTCCTGTTGATATGAATTTCCCCACGATCTCCACTGCAAATCTGCCTGTATGATTCCATCGTTTCCAAACAGAACATAATAGAAAAGGTCCATCTATCTTTTTATTTCTTTTGACAGATGGACCCCTGATCAACCTAAAGTCGAATACTTATATTACTTTGTTAAGGTTTCTAAGATTCATCATTGTTTCTTGATTATCAATTGCCTTTTGTACCATCCCATTTATAGCCAACTTCAATACGTTTGTCAGCATCAAATAGTAATCCTCCAGGATTTGATGTCGGATTCCGGTCTACAAACCCATCAGGGTTATTCCCTGTATAGTCTTTAAAGAAATAAGTATCGATCTCCATTCTGCCACTCGTTGTTCCTGTAAGCGAAATATCATTATCCGCTACATTCACTGTTGCTTTTCCTGTAGTATAGCTATCTAATTTCCAATAACCTACAAGATTAGGAGTATTTTCCGGAACGCCATACATATTATTTTTCAATTGATCTAACGTTCTGGCTTCACTCCAAAGGCGTACTTGCGAATAACGGTAACGGGTAGAACTTGCAATGTTAGTACCTGTCCTGTTTTCTCCTGCAAGCCTTATTCCTTGTTGTGCAATGAATCTCACCGTTTCATGCTTTTCCGGGGCAGTCAATGTATAATCTACAATGCCGTCCACATATACTGTGATCTGCTGGTTAGCAGAAACTACAGCTATATGGTGCCATACATCCGTTTTCAGTCCGTTAGTTCCTGTACCTTTCGCTGCAAATTGTATACGCCCGTTTACATAATTACCGGCAAGACCAGCATCTCCCAAACGAAGCATAAGACCTGCTCCAATTACTTCATTGGCAGGATTGGTGAAGTTATATCCCCGTGCTGTAGCCAAATAAGTAGGACTGGTACTAGTAAAGGCACTAGCATTGAAAAGAGTTTCGAATGTCCAATTTGAAAACTCATAATCCTGGCTTAAAGGCAGCTGCAGGATACAATACTTTTGCAACTGAGGAACGTCTGCCATAGGAACAGGCTGAGCAGCATAGAGAAAAGTAGAAGACGACTCTAATGCAGGAAGAACATTGCCAACAGATCTTACCGCCAATGGCAAAGCATAAATGAAACCTGACTTATTTTCAGTTGGAATAAGCGGTTCCAAAGCTATATATACAGGGTCGGCAAGCACCTTTCCCGCAGGAATCACTGCTGTGGTAGAGGCTAGCTGGTAACGTTCCTCATCCATCATCTGATACGATGTGCCATATCTGTTATTATATGCGTCGAGCGCGTCTTTATTTATATAAATCTCTACTTCCAGGTCATGATCGAGTGCCTGAGCGATACGCGGAGTAATAACAACCTTCGTTCCTTCGTCGGGAATTACAAAGACAGACGAAACTTCAAGGCCGCTTGCTTCGTGTAAGAAAACTCTATTCGAAATAGCATCTTCGGCATCCTTACATGTGGCTAATCCTAAAATAACCGCCACAGCAAGCAACATATATTTTATATTTATCATTGTTCTCATAGTTTCATTTATAAATTATACTATTATTTATTCCTACTGATGTGGAGGATGTACAGCTTTCATGGCGGCTCTTGTCCATGGATAAAAACCACTCATGCCACTTACCGTGTATTCGGCTTCGATATGGAACGAACCATACCCTCCTTTTTGCAGTGTAACGCCGTCATATACCGGTTGCCATTCGGCATGGCCTTGTAGCTGGTTCGTTTTGCTACCATCCGGCTTTGTAAAGCTGGTAGTGCTATTGAATCCACCATTTGCAGCGTAAGACTCAAAATTAACAGTGGTAAGATACTTCTTTGCGATATCTTTCGCCGAAAGTTCACTTGAGACGAGCGCATCAATAACACTTTTGAGACGACTGTTAAGCTGCGTCTCATTTGCACCTTCATTACCCCAATAGTTTTGTTTTATAAAGTAATCCACATACGGGCCGGTCTCCCTTGTCAGATATTCGCATTCTCCATCTATCGCTAGTATAAGATGTGGATTTGCAGATTTTGGTCCGAGATATTTTCCCAATTCTTTAATGAACTCTTCCATATTGATGAAATGGTTAGAGATAGCCCCTTTACTCCATGAAGGTTCAAAGTCGATATCAAGCCCATCATAACCTCCGGCGATAGTGCTGTCGGCCATTGCCCTTGCATATTTCCGGATAGATTCCAATTGCAATTCACGCTCGGCAGGGTCGGTAGCAACACAGTGTGTACAACTTGTATTATCGCCTGTAGCTCCGGTGTGCTCCCATGTCCATCCCCATGCAGCAAGGTTTTCGGGTGTATTGGACGTGATGCCATTACCTACATATGCTGCGAATGAACAAGCAAGAACCTTTGTCCCTTTCACTTCTTGCACATATTTTAAGTCAGCTTTTTTAGCATCTGTCAATGTGCTTGGCAGCCATGGCCCCCACACTGAGACCATATGTAAACTATCCGGCAACCCTTTCATGGTATTTTTCAAGTTAACACCGCTTCCCGACCAGAAACCATACCAGCCAAATGCCATATCATGCTGGGTTTCGGCTTTCCATTGTCTCAGATTTGCGTAATATTCATCACTTTTACCATCTCCTGTCTCAAATACTTTTGCTTCTGTTTCGGTCCAATCATCACACGAAATGAAACCTGCAAAGCATATCAGTGTTGTCAGACCTATCAACAATATTTTTTTCATGATTTTTATAATTTTTCAGTTTATGTAATTAGCTACAAACTAATATATAAAGTAAGCACTATTACCATGTAGGTTTATTAGGCTTAACATCCCACCAAAGTTTGGTTCCCAACAGGTCCTGCCCGCCAAGTAACTGAACTGCTTTTTCGTAATTTTCTTTATTGTTTTCTTTTTCTGTTATTGCAAACATTCCACGTGAAGCACCAACCCGTTCCAAACCAGATTCGGAACTTCCGTTATTGATAGAAGAAAAGAAGCGTGGATATCCTGTACGGCGTTGTTCACACCATGCTTCAGTTCCAAGGGGATAGATAGCTATCCATTTTTGTGTAATGATCTTCTCCAGTTTCACTTCTTCCCCGGCAGCCTCATCCCATGCAATAGTCAATGTGTAAGGAGTTGGCGGGCTATAGTTCAATGAAGCATCATTTCTTGCATCAACATGATCTTTTGGCACGAGAGTATCATCCGCATAATATGTGGCGGCAGCAGCCTCTGTAAGGTTATTTTGTAAAAATGACAAGGTAATTCCCTCTTCGTAAAATTGCTGGGCGGTACCTCCGGCAGCCCATCCCTTCAGAGCCATTTCCGCTCTGAGAAAAGCTACTTCCGAGGCACTTAGCCACATCATCTTATCTTCTTGTTTTACAGCCGGTATAGAATAGGAAGAACGCCATGTTTCTTCCGGGCGAGCCCCAACCCGAAGACCGGCATATTCTTGTCCCGAAACCGACCTGTTGAAATATATACCTATCCGCGGATCTTTATAACTATTCATGTAAGTAACGATATCTGCCGCACTGGTAGCGTCGTTATAACTTGCCACCATCCACCAAAGGGTATTTTTATCTCCTGTTCCGGTATAATCAATTTCGGCACTTTCGTCAGTCGATGTTATTACTCCAAAAGGGTGTGTAATAGCAGCTGTTGCAAATTTCTCCGCATTTGCCGGATCAACATACGATATACGCATAGCCATGCGAAGCTTTAGTGAATTGGCAAATTTCACCCATTTGGAAATATCTCCCTGGTAAACCAAATCATATTCCTTATACGAGCGATCTTCAGGGGCTAAAGTGACATAAGCGACAAGTTCTTCAATAGCAGCATCGAGGTCGGCAAACATAGCCATATACACATCTTTTTGTGAGTCATATGCAGTTGTAAGGCCTCCGCCCACACCCATCTGGCTGTAAGGGATCGGGCCTACGATATCAGTAAGACGGTGCATAGCCGCAATACGAAGTACCTGTGCCCATGCATAATTAACACCTTCGCCCCCACTCATTTGATTTATTTTAATCCAATTGGCATAAACATCTGCCATCGGATTATCAAAATATGAACTAATCCAGCCCGCAGGAGCATTAAAGGTTGCATGCGTTTGAGTCCAACTTGTATTTGCAGTAGCAAAGTAGCGTCCATAGACTCCGCCAAGTAAGTTTTCGCTACGTTGATATTTATTCTTTGCCGCCGGTAATATCTGGCATTGCATATCTTTTAGCGCAAGTCCATAAGCCACTGCATCGGGAAGCTTTGAGGGTTCATCCGGAAGAGTGTTATAGTTCAAAAAGTTATCTGTACAGCCCGGAGTTATAGCCAGGATAGCCACAAAAAGAACTTTTGTTATTATATTGTTTATAATGTTTCTCATAATTTTTATAATTTTTGGGCAAATTATTAGAATTGAAGTTGTATATTAAAGCCGAGGCTTCTGAGACTAGGCTGCATAAAGTAGTCTATGCCTTGCATAAAAGTACCGGTAGAAGCTGTTAATTCCGGATCGAACGGAGCCTTGCAATAAATCATCCAAAGGTTGCGCCCTACAAAAGATGCTTTAACACGCACTTTATTATTGAACCACTCGGAAGGAAGGGAATATCCTAAGCTAAGTTCTTGCAGGCGTACATTAGTTGCACTGTATATATAATATGACATTACCTGTTCGAGACCGACAACCTGATACCACGTCTGAGCATCCATCATGCCATTGTTTACAGCAACGCCACCTGCGTCGCGGGCAATTGCCGAAGCTTTGGAAACGCCATATCCGTCAAGGATAGCCTGTGTATTGGACGATACAATTCCGCCAAGACGGGCTGTGACCACTACTCCAAGGTTAATTCCTTTCCATGAGAAATCGTTGCGGAAACCAAGATTCCATTTTGGTAATACAGATCCGACTTTTTCTTCAGCCGTTTCTGATTTTACTTTATTTGTTGCCGGGTCAACATAATAATATCCGTTTTCGTCAAGAGCTAACCGGCTCTTGCTCCACAAATCACCCATTGTCCCACCTTTCTTAAGAATAAATTCAAGATTGGTGGATCCTCCGCCTGAATATCTGTCGAGAGAATAGTACGCATCTGTTTGAGCATCATAGTAATTATCCATCAACTCAATAATTTTATTCTTATTGTGGCTGGCTGTAAAACTAGAGTTCCATGCAAAACCTCCCCAGTTATTATTATAGGCAACAGTTAGCTCAATACCTTTATTCTCAACATTACCCGATTGCAGATACATTTCTTTATACCCTGATGATGTAGAAGTCGGGATAAGGAATGTCTGGTTCTTGGTATTCGAATGATAATAGGTTGCATCTACCGAAATAGTATTTCTCAAAAACTTGGCACTGATACCGGCCTCCCATGAATTTGTCCTTTCCGGTTTCAGATTGGTTATCGGTCTTATTTTATCCGGATTCCAACTGTTTAGATTCGCGGCATATTTCAAGGTCTCAATAGATATATTCCTTGGGATAGCGCTACCTACGGATGCCCACGAACCTCTCACTTTAAGAAAACTTATAGCTTTTGGAAGACTTACCATCTCATGCACTAAGCCCGAAAGACCTACTGAAGGATAAAAGAATGACTTTTGTTCTGTGTTAGCAAGTTGTGAAGCCCAGTCGGCACGTCCGGTCAGTGACAGATAAAGCATATCTTTCCATCCCGTTTCAGCACTGGCAAAAATTGATTGTGATTGCTCACGCCAACGATCTTGTATCATAGAGCCATTAGATCCGAACGGATCCACTTCCATCAACGAGAAGAAATTAGGTATAAGTTTCAGCGGGCCACGCGCTCCGGCTGCGCTATATTTCATATCGAAGATACTTGCCCCGACATTGGTAAAGAGTGAGAAATCATCCCATCGTTTATTTACTGTACCAATAATATCTGCATAACGCTGTGTTTCCTCTTCTTTCCGGAATGTATAGTGTCCCTTTTCGCTTGCAGCAAATTTGGTAGGTGTTGACGCATATAATTTTTGAGAATAGTCTCCCGAAGTTTCATCTACTCTTACACGTCCAGCCAGGCTCAACCACTCATTTATTTTATAGTCCAGGTTTACATTTGCCATAATACGCCTGCGGTTAGTGCTACGTATATTACGGTTCATTTGCCACAATGGGTTTTGCAGGTCAAGTTCTCCAAGCCCCCATTTCCAGTTTTGCTGTGATATTCCTGTTGCCGAATTGTATGTTTCGTAAAGTCTCAATTCTTCAACACTCTCGCCGCGCGGATACGTATACAATGCAAGTAATGGATTGAAATACCTGCCCGAACCAAGCATGTTTTTGTCTTTCTGATCTACATATGTAAGACCTGCATCGAGTGTCATCTTGTCGTTTAAGAAAGATGTCGTGTTTCTGAAGGTAAGTGTGTATTTATCCAAAGTATTATTGTCTAGAAGACCTTCTCCTGTTACATTCGAAATAGACACATATGTTTGATTTTTTTCGCTACCTACCGACAAACTTAATGATGTTTGTGAATTTACAGCCGTATTGAAAAAATCTTTCGGGTTATATCCCGGCCCATTTTCCTGTTTTGCACCCCAACTGGAATAAACTCCCGGCATATTGCCATAAGTATTCTGGAACTCATGCATCATCAGTGGATCAGAGAATGTTGTTTGATTAGAAACGGTAATTTGCGGTTTTCCGGTTTTGCCTTTCTTCGTTGTAATAATGATAGCACCATTAGCTGCTGCGGAACCATAAAGAGCGGCAGCCGAGGGACCTGTAAGGACTGTCATACTTTCGATATCGTCTGAATTGATGTCTGAAATGCCTTCTCCGCGGGGTTGATCTGCATATTGGTCATTTTGATTAAGCGATCCGTTATTTATATTCATCAAAGGTACACCATCTATTACATAGAATGCGTTATTATCTTTAGTGATCGATTTTGTACCACGCATAACCACACGCACAGCTCCACCGATACCCGTAGCGGAAGAATTAATGTTTACTCCTGCGACTTTACCTGTCAAAGAGTTCATAAAATTGGCGTCCTTCACTGTATTCAAATCTTCAGATGAGATTTTCTGCACATTGTAGCTCAATGCTTTTTCTGCCCTTTTAATACCCAGAGCTGTTACTACAACTTCATCTAAAGCAATGTCGCCTTCCTGCAGAACAATGTTAAATACAGTCTTGCTCCCTACTGTAAATTCCTGAGATTTATATCCTACATATGATATAACAATAATATCCCCATCGTTTGCGCTTAATGTAAATTTACCGTCAATATCTGTCATTGTACCTGTAGTAGTTCCTTTGATAGCCACACTGACACCAATAAGAGGTTCACCACTTACATCTACAATCGTTCCCGAAATTGTCTTCGCCTGTTGTACAGCTTGTACTTTCGCCTCTTTTATAGAGAGTATAATATGATTACCTTCCATAGAGTAGGTCATATCAGTATTATTCAACATTTCAGACAAGAGTGTATTTACCGGTTTATTCACAACATCCACCGACAACTTAGGTTGCTTAGCTTTTACTTTATTGTTATAAATGAACAGATAGTCGGTCTGAGCTTCTATTTCACTCAGGACTTTGTCCAACTGAACATTCTTCATTTTTATCGATACTCTCGCCGTCTGAGAATATGAATTCCCTGCATACATAAACTGTAGGCTGCATAACAATAACAAAATTGTTGCTCTCATAATTCTAAAGAATTGTTTAGCCTTACGATATTTTTCTCGAAAAACATCTGGCAAATCGTTATTTTTCATAGATTTGTAATGATAATGAAGTTAATACAATTTTTTACCTGTATTGATTTTACTTAATGCCAGAAGATGTTCCCGCATCTTTTGGCATTTTTATGTTATTACTAGTCATCTCATACGCATTTTCCCTTCTTTTTTTGACATTTTCATGATAATTAGTTTATTGATTAATATTTGGTCTGGATTTATTAACGGTTTGTAAACCTATTACTCTCCTAAAATATTTGGTATCACATTCGCTTATAAACATGTGTTTATTTAATGTATAATGTGCTGTTATCAGAATCGCGGGTATATGTAAAGTGCAAATCTTTTTGCAATACTCTTAATGCATGATCTATTCCGTCTACTATCCTGAACTTACCGGTATATGAATAATTGGATACTGTTTTGTTTTGAACAATAATCCTTGTTCCATAGCTTTTTTCAAACTCTTTCATAATATCTGCGAAAGGGCTGTCTACAAAAGATATCAGACCTTCTTTCCATCGATAAGAGTTGTAATCGGTTAATGGAGCCAGATGTAATTTTCCTTCGGACAGATATACTTTGTTGTCGGGAGATAAAGTTATCTCTTGTTCCGGATCCGAGTTTAAAGAAACTTTAACCGATCCATCCATTAAGGCTGTTTCAAAATCTTCGGATTCAGAATATGCTAAAACATCAAACTTTGTTCCCAAAACTTGTATCTTTCCTTTATCTGTTTCTACAATGAATGGCATCTCTTCGTCATGTGTCACATCGAAGTAGGCTTGCCCATCCAATTTCACCAAACGATTCTCATTATTAAATGAAACCGGATACTGAATTGTTGTACGGGCATTCAACCATGCACTTGTACCATCCGGAAGCGTTATATTGATACGTTGTCCCGCAGGTACGGTTATTGTTTGCATAGCTGTATATTTAATTTTGATGTTTTCAGACTTATGCACAAAAAAATAGGAAATAAAGAACGCTATTACAGCAACTGATGCTATCTTCAAAATCTCCTTGAATAAAGGAATTCTATATTTCGGAGTATATGTATCCTCTTTATGAGATAACAAATTTTGAAGATCGCTTTCATCTTTGAGTAATGTCATTGAATCGTATAATTTCCATTGCTCAAGAAACAACTGCTTGTTTGCGACATCCTCCTCAACCCAAGCTTTTAGTTTCTCTTCCTCTTCTTCGGTTGTTTGCCCTCCAAAAAACCTATATAGTATTTCTTGATTCATAATTTATTTTCCCTTTTATATTTAAACACATAAAAAAGTATACCCCCTAGTAAAAAATAATAAAATTTTAATTATTGGTAAAAAATAGTGAAATAACAGTGATTAGTGGCAGTACGATGTAGTCTTTTAAGTATTTACGCAAAATTTTGAGAGCCTTAGACATATGAAACTCAACACCTTTGGTTGAAATAGTCATTTCATCTGCTATTTGTTTATAAGTTTTGTCCTGATAACGACTGGATATAAATATAGAAAGAGTTTTTTCGGGCATAGCAGCCAAAGCTTTATCCAAAAGAATTTGAAGCTCTTCTGAAAATATTTCATCCGGGTTACAAGCTTCAAGATTGTTTATACGCATATTTATTTCCCATTGGGAATGATCTGATATCTTTTTTAATATTTTCGCTTGGAGTTGAATATTACGAAGATGATTCAAACATTTATTTTTAACGCTGGTTAATATATAAGCGTTGAGATTGAAATATTCGTTGAAAGAATCTTTATTGAGCCAATAAGACATAAATGACTCTGTAACAAAATCTTCAGCAACAGGCATATCCTTGACGTAATTATAAGCAAACCTTACAAATTTCTGATAATTCTTGCTGTAAAAATCATTAAAGGCTTTTAAGTCGAATGAGCAATCTTGAACCATTTTACTATGTATGTCTTCCGGGAGAAATATTGTAAAATTAAATTTAGAAATAAATTTTCAAAGGATCATTATTCTTAACTTTTTTAATATTTGCTGTTAAATTAAAATATTTGCCAATCAATGTTTTATGCGTATGAATATTTTTTGAATAAAACCAGTATATAGCAAAAAGGAGGTGCCTATTTTAATAATAGGCATCTCCTTTTTAAATTTTCCTATTGGTTACCTGAATGTTTAAACCAACTGTCTGGAATATCCTTAGGTGCACTACCATTGAAACTATACTGAAGCCTCAATGTATAGCCGCCGCCACCTTCGATAAAGTCCAGCTTAAACGGGTGAAGACCTTTCTTCATTGCAGATTGCCCGCTTTTCAGAACGGCAGAGTGACGTCCATCATTATCGATAACCAATTCATTGTCGATATAGAGTACCCCTCCATCGTCACATGTGAAGAAAAAGCTGTAAATACCTGTTTCCGGCACATCTATGTACCCATCGAAAATCAGCCCGAATGCTTTACTCTCCTTCAACACCTGAATGTTAGAAACAAAAAATGTTTCGTGCGGAGTTTCGCCGGCCATTTCTTTTGTATCCTTAAATCCTTTATCAAAGAAATGACAGATTAAGCCCGGCTTCGGATATTCTACTGAAACAGCGTCCTTCATTTCGCTTGGTTTGAAATTCAATGTATAAATCTCTCCCCGCGCACCTCCTGAACTAAAAAGAGCCATCTTCAGTGTTGTAGGAGCAGATATGGATACCGGAGCCGATAATTCCGGCGATGTTTGCTCCGGAGCAGTACCATCTAATGTATAGTGAATTTTCATCTCAGAAAGTGGGCTTCGCGGTAAAAACTGAGTAGAACCTACATAGACATTTTCCAATGTAAAACCTTCAATGTCAGGCAAGCGATATTTCACTCCAAGGGCATCTAAACGAGGAAAATGTTGTAATAAACGGGCATAAAAACCGTCAAAATTACTTGTATCGTTTGTCCATACTCTTTCTGCCAACGCGAGCATTCGCGGATATATCTGGAAATCGGCTTGTTGCTCGGTAGGGATATACTCTGCCCACAAATTGGCTTGTGCTCCCAGTATCAGATGTTTCTTATCTTCGGGTATGTCGGGGTATATAACGTTCATGGTGTACACATTGTAGGTGCTGCTGTTGGAGTTTACATAGTCGAAATACATAGGATTGGTAGGTGTCATTATCACCTCGTTACCATTCATCACGGCCTTTAGCGAAGCATCTTTTACCCAACCTCTCCAATACATAACGGTAGTGTTCGAATTTGTTCCTCCCTGAAGGATTTCATCCCATGCGATTATTTTTTTACCCTTCGATTCGAGGAAATCCTGCATTTCATGCACAAAGTAGCTTTGTAATTTGCTCACGTCCTCCAGATTATGTTTTTTCATAAATTCCCTGCAATTTTCCGAGTTCTCCCATGTTTCTTTATCGACTTCATCGGCTCCGATGTGAACATATTTGGACGGAAACAGGTCGGCAATCTCGCCCAGCACATTTTTGGTAAATGTATATACATCTTCCGAGCATGGACAGATAGGAGTAGAGAAAAGCTCTCCCCAACCGGCTTCTCCATCAAGCAAAAACGGATATGCCCTGATGGCTGCCATCATATGGCCGGGCATGTCTACTTCGGGTATAATTTCCACATGCCGTTCTTTTGCATAAGCAATCACTTCCTTCATTTCCTCCTGTGTATAATATCCGCCATAGACAGTTTTACCATCTTTTTCGTGGATATAACGAGGATCGATCTCAAAGTTCGGATTTTCTTTCGAACGTTCTATACAGATAGAGTCATGTTTGTTTTTAAGGGATCGCCATGATCCTATTTCCGTCAGTTTCGGATATTGTTTTATCTCTATCCTCCAGCCCTGATCGTCCGTCAGGTGGATATGGAATTTATTCATTTTATAAAAAGACAGCCTGTCGATATGTTTTTTGAGGTAATCCATACCGAAAAAATGACGGGAAATGTCCAGATGCATTCCTCTCCAAGTAAATGCGGGAGAGTCTTCTATCTTGAGATTGGGTAATTGAACCGTCCCTTTAGAACCGAGCGGAATTATCTGTCGCAATGTCTGAATTGCATAAAAAGCACCATGTCCGTCTTTTGCCGAAATGATAACTTTGTCTGATGAGATATCTAATTTATAAGCTTCGACAGAAGGTAAATTCGCCTCGTATCTGATCTCTATAACATTCTTTCCTGCTTTGCTCGATACAGCAATTTTTTTACCCAGAATATCCTGTAACAGTGTCTGTAAATAAAGAGCCTCATCTTTGAATTTTTCGGTATCAGTCACTACGATAGCAACATTTTCATTCAAAGCAAAGTTTCCATCTAATATCTGGATATGCGTCGGATATGGGATGATTGGGAGTTGAGGACTGCCCGATGCCTGCATCTTGAATATGCTACCAACAAGTAGAAAGGTTATTAACAATATTTTTTTCATAAAATTTTATCAGATTTATAGTTAAATAAATATAGACATTCTTCGTTGTAGCACGTTTGCTACATTACGGGTACCCACAAGGGGCATCCCTACATTACTCCAAATACGTAAGTAATATTACTCATTACCTAATAATAGTTTTACCAATAATAAGTATCTATGATCTTCTGCATTTCAGGATTATCACTATCTGTATCTTTCACATCAACCTTCAGTTGCATCATTTCCTGCTTCATTTGATTGATGATTTCCTGATATTCAGGATTATTGTATTGGTTATGATTTTCATGCGGATCTATCCTTAAATCATAAAATTCCCATGTCGGAGCTGTTGACCCTTCTTCCGAGCCTTTTGTATCTAACGGATCGCCATAGAGGAACATTAACTTGTAATTGTGATTGCGTATACCCATATGGGCAGGACGAATTTTATGCTGCGTCCAGTACCTGTAATACATGGATTGACGCCAGTCGGACGGAGTGCTTCCTTGCAGGTTTTTGCGAAAGCTTTTCCCCTGTGAATCTTGCGGAACGTCAGCATGTGCATAATCTGCCAATAGGGCTGCAAAATCGATATTCAGAATGATATCTTTGTTGCGTGTCCCTGCCGGAATTTCTTTCGGGTAACGAATAACAAACGGCATGCGCAACGATTCTTCCAGCATCATCCGCTTGTCAAAGAATCCATGTTCCCCCAAGAAATAGCCTTGGTCTGATACATAGATTACTATCGTATTTTCAGTTAAACCCTCCTTATCCAACATATCGAGCAATCGTCCGATATTGTCATCTATGGCAGCTCCGCAGCGCAAGTAGTCTTTTATCAGCTTTTGATAGGTCTTTTTCCGTGCATCAATTTTATCCAGCCCCTGAGTCGAAAATGGCAATTCGGGGTACAGGCACCACCATGCCGTAGGGTCTTTCGATGCCGTTTCCCACCGCCAGGCCATATTTTCCAGTTGTTGGCCGGGATATGTACGACCCGATTTCTCAGGTCCGAATTCCATCATATTTTCCGGCTCCGGAAATTCTACGTCATCGTACAGATGTTTCAGCCTTTCGGGAAAATCCCAAGGTTCATGTGTCGCTTTGAAATGACAAAACATCATAAAGGGTTTGTCTTTGTCGCGGTTCTTTATCCAGTCCATTGTCATGTTGGTCACTATATCGGTAGAGAAACCGTGCATCACATTTCCTGCCCTTCCCTGATCGTCATCAATCCAGTTGTCCGGAGTTTTCATAATCGGGTCGTGATATTCCCCCTGATCGTGGAACACACAAAAATCATCGAATCCAGTCGGTCTTTTCTTCAAATGCCATTTACCAAAGAGAGCTGTTTGATAGCCGCTTGCTTGCAGCTCTTTGGCTATATTATCTTCTTCGGGACTCAACGCATCGGCAAGGGTGTACACACCGTTGACCTGACTATATGCCCCTGTAAGGATAGACGCCCTGCTGGGTACTGAAATCGAGTTTGTACAGAAAGCGTTATCCAGCACACAGCCTTCTGCTGCCAGACGCCTGATATTATCATTCTTGACATAATCGCTCAGTACTCCTCCATAAATACCCCAAGCCTGCGACGTATGGTCGTCCGAAAGGATGAACAGTATGTTTGGGCGTCCTTCCTCTTTGGCGGAAGGCTGTAATTCCGATTGGGCTATCAGTGGGGTAAACCCACTGATTGTACCAACCGATAGCAATATATTTCTTCTCAGTTTCATTTTACAAAGTCCTTAGTCAACCCGTGTTCACGTTTTCCGGTAGGTTGTATTCTCGTGAGGTTATCCCCTAAGTCTTTACGCATTTCTTCAGCTACTTTCATCAATCTGACTGCCACTTCAGGGTATTGGCTGATAACATCGTAACGTTCTCCCGGATCGCGGCGCAGATCGTACAACTCACACTTTTTCAATTCCGTAGCTTCGCTCAACCTGCCGGGCTGCCCGTCATTACCGGGAACATAAGCCGTATAAGTAGTATATTGGTGAGGGAAGACAAGTTTATACATCCCGTCTGTTACTGCTTCTAAATCATTTTTTTTGAAATAATAGACAAACGATTCGCGCGGATTAGCATTTTCTTTACTTTCAATCAGCGGCAATAAGCTGATCCCATCTATCTTGTGCTTAGGAAGCGGAGCCTCCGCAATTTCAGATAATGTTGGGAACAAGTCGATATTAGATGCTAACTTGTTGCATGTTGTACCCGGAGTTATTTTGCCTTTCCAGTACATGATGCAAGGAACGCGGTTTCCTCCATCGAAGGTTGTCGCTTTTGCTTCGCGCAATCCTCCTGCCGATCCGGCATGATTACCATAATTAGCCCAAGGGCCATTATCGGATGTCAGTATAACCAGTGTATTTTCTTCAAGTCCAAGTTCGCGCAATGTTTGCAACACCTGACCGATACTCCAGTCTATTTCCATCATCACATCTCCGTACAATCCCTGCTCGCTCTTTCCTTTGAATTTGTCGGAAACAGCTAGTGGAACGTGCGGCATAGAATGTGCCAGATAAATAAAGAACGGTTTATTTTTATTCTTCTTGATGAATTTGACCGTACGTTCGGTATAGTCTGTCGTAAACTTGGTTTGATCGGTATTGTAGCCAATTATTTTATTCCCGTCAAATGTAGGTAAATCAGGGAAATTGAATATTTCTCCCTGCTGTGGATGAAATGGCCACATATCATTCGAGTACGGTAAGCCATAATATTCGTCAAATCCATTTTGCAAAGGCATAAAAGGCAACGCATCGCCCAAGTGCCATTTACCATAAATTGCTGTACTGTAATTCTTTTGTTTCAACAATTCTCCCATAGTCATTTCGTCGGGGTGGATTCCATAAGGGGAGTCCGGTCCGGGCGCACCGGAGAATCCTATCCGGTTAGGATAGCATCCTGTCAGCAATCCTGCTCTGGAAGCTCCACTAATAGGCTGTGCCGCCAAAAAATGAGTAAAACGCATTCCTTCAGCAGCCATCCGGTCTATATGGGGAGTTGTATAGCCATAAGCTCCATTGAAGGAGAAATCGCCATAGCCTACATCATCGAGATTTATGAGAATAATGTTTGTCGGTTTTTCCCCGGCATAACTACCGGTTGCAACAGCACTTAATGCTCCTAGTATGAGTAACTTTTTCTTATCCATTCTATTATAGTTTAACATGTTTATATATTAGATCTGCTTTTCTAAATTCAAGTATATGTGCAGGACACATTATTTATATATTCTCCCTACTCCTATAATATAGAAACACATAAGAAGCTTGTTACCCTAGTGAAAAAGATTCATAACTTACTCGAACCATACGGTATGCTTCGCCCCCATTTCAAATTCGAGTATTCCTCCCGCCGATAGATCCGCGAAACTGATATATGCTTTATTGTATGGCTTATTGTTAAGCCTTATGCCCTGGATATATTTGTTTTCCTTCGAATTATTGACAGCCTTTATGGTCAGTGATTTCCCATTACCTACGTTTACGACAGCCTCGTCAACCACCGGTGACCCGAAGAAGTAACGGCCTCCGGCCGGCTCCACCTGATACATACCAAGCGCCGAAAGGATATACCAGGCGGACATCTGTCCCACATCCTCATTCCCTGATAATCCGTCAGGTTGGTCATGGTACAACTCCGAAAGTACCTGCCTTACCAAATCAGCCGTTTTCCAGGGCTGCCCGGTCATGGTGTAGAGATAAAGCACGTGATGGCTAGGCTCGTTACCATGGGCATACTGGCCTATCAACCCGCTTATATCAGGCGAGGCTTCTTCCCCCAGGTTGCCTTCAACCGTAAACAGCGAATCGAGTTTATGATGGAAACTTTCCCGTGAACCGAAAAGTCCCATCAGGCCTTCTATGTCGTGGGGCACCAGCCAGGTGTATTGCCAGGCATTGCCTTCCGTGTAATCGTCTTCACGGTGTGTAGACCGGACAGGATCGAAAGGTGCGCGCCATTTCCCGTCGGAAGAAAGCCCTCTCAGGAAATGTGTCTGCGCATCAAAATAATACTTATAAGCCCTACTTCTGTCATTGAAGTACTGGTAATCCATCTTCTTGTCGTTTTGCAGGGCGACCTGTGCCAGAGCCCAGTCTGCCAAGGCGTATTCGAGGCATGTGGCCACCGATTCGTTATACTTGTCAAAAGGGATATAGCCATATTTCTTATACAGGCCGAGTCCCCGCTCATCGAGCATAGCCGATGTTTTCATCGCTTCATAAGCCAGCTCATGGTCAAATCCGTTGAATCCCTTCAGTATGGCGTCTGCCACAACCGGAATACCGGGATTACCCACCATACAGTCTGTTTCGCATCCCATCAGATGCCAGACAGGCAATTTGCCTTGCTGCTTGTAAATGTGCAGCATGGTATTTATCATATCGTCCACCTTTTCGGGATGGATCAGTGTCATCAGCGGATGTGCCGCCCGGTAAGTATCCCACAGGGAAAATGTCGTGTAATTGGTAAAGCCGTCACTTGTGTGATACTTCCCGTCCGCTCCCCTGTAATCACCATTCACGTCACTGAATACAGAAGGGGCGATCATCGTATGGTACAGCCCGGTGTAGAAT
>NZ_JACIEP010000018.1 GCF_014196915.1 Dysgonomonas hofstadii | reverse complement strand
TCCAGGCGAAAGAGTACAACTGGATGTAACTAAATTGAGAGATAAAGCTTATCAATTTACTGCTATTGATGATTGTACCCGAATGAAAGTGATTAGAGTCTATCCCAATAAAAAAGCTGAAAGTACTATCCACTTTCTGGGAGAGATTCTTGATACGTTACAATTTCCCATTCAACACATACAAACAGACTGGGGAACAGAATTCTTCAATGATGCTTTCCAAGAAGAACTGCATGAACATTTTATCAAATTCAGACCAATAAAATCAAGAAGTCCTCACTTGAATGGTAAAGTTGAAAGGACTCAACAAACTGATAAAACAGAATTTTGGTCATTTTTTGATTTAACTGATACCTCTCTTGATTTAGCGTATTTAGCCGTTGAATGGCAGGAGTTTTATAACAAGAAAAGACCTCATTCCGCCCTGAATGGAAAAACGCCCTATCAGAAGCTCAAATCGGTCGAAAATTTAATCCCCATACAACCTGATGTAACATCTAAGTTTTGGAATTCTAATGAAACAGTAATACCTCGTAACTATGAATATTTAAAACTTATCAAACGTATGAAATAGAGCTAAGTATTTTTCTTTTCAAATCCCCTTCCCAAAAACCTATAGGGTGTTTGGAAAGAAAAATACGATACAAAACAATATCACTTATTTTGTATCGTATCTATCGATATAGCACAATTTTGTATTTCTATTGAGTATCTTTCAAATAGAAAGAGTAATCGCCATCCGGACCTCTTTCTATTTTACATGTCTCATTAATTTGTCACTGAAATACTATCTTATCTTCAAAGAATACAACCTGAGTCGATCCCATTGTAGGATTTCTTTCACTATGTAGAACGAATATAGACATGTATTTAAAACCACAAGTCCTTAAATGCTTAGATTCGGTTTTCGGGTTTACATGAGGATGGATAAATAGAAAGTAAACAATAGCTAGCACGATGAATATACCAATTGTTTCCATGGTAAATTACCTTTCTCCCTAATCTTAATGTATCCATTAACTTTGCTTTCTATATTGTGAAAGAGGAAAACGGTATTGGTTGCTTTTCTGTGTGTATCTATAGGCGGTTTTTATTGTTCTTTTAGATTGATCGTTCTACTGATTAGACTACACATTTATTACTAAAATGGTCTTTGAAGTATCCAGGTTGCTGTTGCCTGATGTTCCCATGAAAAAGTATCTTGTCGTACTGTCGGCTATATTGATATTCCTGACAGTCTCAAATACAGAGTAGCGCTAGCCTTTACTATACCAGCGCCAGGTTTCCAGTAATTTACGTTTGTTGTTTGTTGAATCTGTATTATAAGAATACTTATTGGGTATATCCAGTATGGTTTGTTTTGTTTTTACGTGCAACACAAGACTTAGGGTATCTCCCGATGGTAGGATTATTTTTCCATAAGTATCAGTAAATGTATCAATTACTCCTTCAGGTTGTATAAATAGGTGGTAATAGTACATGGTATTATACTCTGTGCCTAGATTAGTTCATTATCTGATACTTTTTTCTTATTATAGTGAATATCTCCTAAGATATACACTGAATCTCCTTCTAATGGTAGTAAAGGTTGTGAAGGGTGTTCAGCTGTCCGGATAAGGACAACACACCCATAAATGCTGTCAGCAGCAGGAGTATTGTTTTCATAGATATTAGTCTTTTAGTGGTGAATAAGTATTATTAATTATTACTTGTTTCTTGATTTCCTTATATCGATAATCTGAATGAATAATTTCCATAGGATTCTAACAAAAAATTATAATCCTTCAAATTATGTTTTCCTTAATAGAGTATTAGACAAACAGTTGTTTTTTTTTGTTAAAATTGGCTGTTTCATGAATTCTAATTAACAAAGCACAATGTTGTAAAACATAAATAGTATCTTTTACATATTATTCTAACGAATATGACTTGTTCTGAGAGTGAAATATTGTATGGTATACCTAAACCCAATAATACTATCAGGAAGATAAGAGGATTATGAATGTCGGGTTGTGGATAATCCTATATATAGGAGAAATTTAACATTTGCTCATAGATTAAGGTGTTTATATGTCTTATGATTCCAATAATGTATAGAATTTATCAGTCATAAGATTTTTAATATACGTTTTGCGAGAATCAAGTTCATATTGATCAATCAAATCAATATTTGCCTTATCCGGCTTTATTTCATTTTTTAATTGATAAGCATAAAATACATTTGTAATGGCGCTTAAATAAGTAATATCACAGCTATGATCAGTACTTTTTAATAATTACAGAGATTTATAGATATCTGCTAATCCGTCTTTATCCTCCAATTGTAGTTTCACTACACCTATCCAGCTGTATCCTATTGTATTAGCCTTTATGGCTGATGATTCTTTAATGCAGGTTAAACAACTACCTATTATAGAATAAGTCCTTTCAGGCAATATAATAACCCCAGATTAAAATAGGCATAAACCCCATAATGCTTTTCTTTTTGTCTGACAGCATTGACCTATAAAGCCAGCCCTCTATGTGCATTATATGTATTGTCCGTTAACCCCGGTTTCTCTCTAAGATGTGACAGGCTTTTCCCCCGATCCTACTATTATCACAAGTATAGCTAAAGCCCAATATTGTAATCAGCATAAGGAATATACCAATGATTGTTTGTTTACATTGTTTATATTTAAAGTCCGCTTATCTTATGTTGTTCAATTTGTAATAGTCAAATTTGATAAATATTCGCAAAAAGGAAAACTAAAAATGTATTTATCATGGAATAAATACTTCTCTATTTTTGAACAATTATCACCAAAACGACTAAATGGTCAAAGTTATTTTTAGAAAATTGCTACCATATTATTTATTAAAAAAAATAATCTGTTTTTTTAAAAACAAAAATTCATATTCTATGTTATAGAAAAAGGATATAACTTCACATTTGTCTACAAAAATTAAAACTCGGAATATGAAAAAATGTCATCTCCGAATAATATCAATATTATTGATAAGTTTTTTATTTACATCGACATGGGCTCAAGTTACTGTCGGTATGGGAGAAGCTCCGACAAAAACAGCCCTGTTACAAATTAAATCTCAGGCTGCAGATGCTAACAATGTGACCAGTAAGACTGGAGGTTTTTTACCGCCACGTGTGGAATTAGTGAAGTTAAAGACTTTGCAACCGTTTATGCAGCCTACAGATGAAGGTTATAATGATGAGAAAAAGGCAAGTGTGGGTTTACTTGTATATAATGTTGCAACCATAGAAGCAGATAGTATATCCCCCGGATTCTACTACTGGGACGGAGAACAATGGGATATGCTGACAGCCCGTAGCAATAGCGGAGGCGGAAATAACGGATCGGATACTATTATTGTTGAACCGATTCCTACAGATCCTACAGACCCGTCTGCTTTAGACTTGTCTAATTGTTATATTGTAAATCCCGGCCAGACAGTTAAAATTCCTGTTATGAAAGCTTATGCAGTATGGGCTCAGAAGTTACAGGATAACGAAATACAGGATGCAGTTGGAGACAGATCTATGAATTTAGTTTGGCAAGATGCCCCGGGTGTGGTTCAGTACACCCCTATAATTGCGGATGCCGGTTCTCAATCGACATTTGCTGTAACAGGACTGAAACCAGGCAATGCCGTAATAGCATATACTATAGGTGGCATAACCTATTGGAGCTGGCATATTTGGGTAACAGATTATGATCCGGAAACTGAATATAAAAGCTATAATGGTTTGCAGTTTATGGATCGTTGCTTGGGTGCGACGAATGCCACATTCGGCGCGTTGGGAGCGATGGGTTTACTGTATCAATGGGGTCGCAAAGATCCTTTCCCCGGAGCGGCAACTACTACCAGCAGTACAGAAAAGGTACTTTACTCATATGTTGACATGATACATCCTACCGTTACAAAGAGCGATATCAGTACGCTCCCCGTCACGTATAATAATAATTTGAGGGCATCTATAAAAGCTCCACTTACATTCTATTATTCGAATGGTTCTTTAGGGGACTGGTACACAGCCAATACGAGTAATAGCGATCAGGATGATAATCTGTGGTATGACGAAAATCTGCTGAAGAAAACACCTTATGACCCATGCCCTCCGGGGTGGCGTGTCGCATATGTGGATACACCCGGGGATACCCCTTTTGCAAACTTACCGGTACCTGGCAATTTCAGTGATGGTACAGGAATAGACGGAGTTATGGGTTATACTGCGGCAGCCGGGTACAGAGATCCGAAATCCGGAGATTTTGCAACATTTACAAATCCTAATAATAACAATGAGATAGACTCTTATGTTGGAATCGAAGGCCACGTATGGAATGCTACAATCGGGACAAATTCACACGAATATCAGGCCTACAACCTGTATTTTAAACCATATACTTTACTCGCTAATCAGTTGCAGGCCAGAGCGAGCGGATGTTCGGTACGTTGTGTTAAAGATTTACATGCGACACAATAACTTACTAACAAAAAAATAAAACAAAATCTGTAAACGACGAAGGATAGCAGGTAATTTATGATTTTCGATAGAAAGACAGGGGAATAAAAAATCCTGCAATATGCTGATATTGCAAGATTTACCTAAGATCTATTACTTCTTATAGTTTCATTTACGGAAGCGGGGGGCACATTCTCGACTAACAGGTTTTTAATCAATCAATTAAAACCTATAACTAAAACAGCGACTCGAAGTAGATCTTGTGTAGCAGAGCCTCCACAACAGGGTAGTAACCCTAATCACCCGTCTTATCATTGTGACTAAAATAAAGTGTATAGCTCTAATTTAATTAAAGCCTTCTAACAAAAAGAGGGGGATAAGAATTCCCTCTCTTTCAAATAAAACTCATAATATGAAAGCAACATTACTAATTTCTTTTCTTATTTTTTACCATATGAGTATCATTTTCAAGAGAGTTACAATATTGGCGGATATGCACCTGACGAACTTAATAAAAAAACAGTATTACTTTCCATCACTGTAAATAATAAAAAAGAAATAATAGATAAAAGTGAAATTATTAATAATCGATTTACTTTTAAAGGAGATAAATATTTAGGAAAAGCAATCAGTATAGTCATTACTTCACTGTCAGATAACCGATTAGGTTTATTACGATGCTTTTTACTATTATCTTCACGCAAAGCACGTTTAGGATAAAAATCTTCAAAATCAGTGGTAAATTCATCACATAAATAGAAAATATCTGTAACTTCACAACTACTTAGCATAATAGAGTGTTTTTTTGATTTAAAACTTTGAATCTGAACTACTTAAAGTTAATCAAATATCATCTATTATGCTAATATTTAGATGATTATATTATTTCGAACTCACATTAGATTAATAATAAATATAATTATATTTAATTGATTGATAATAAGCGAGGTAAAGTGTGGCGACCGCACCCCACCACAAATAAAAAAACAGAACTGGTTATCAGCTCTGTTTCAATTATTTAGTATTGTCAGCGGAAGCGGGGGGATTCGAACCCCCGGTACAGTTACCCGTACGTCAGTTTAGCAAACTGGTGGTTTCAGCCACTCACCCACACTTCCTGAAATCTCAATAAAGCATGTTCTGCTCAATTGCGATGCAAATATAATCGTTTGTTTTGATTATACAAACAAGTTCTTCAAATTAAATAGCTTTTTCTTTAATCAAATATTCGGCTATCTGTACAGCATTCAACGCTGCACCTTTCTTTATCTGATCGGCGACTACCCAGAGTGTCAATCCGTTCGGATTTGCTATATCCTGGCGAATACGTCCCACATATACCGGATCTTTTCCTGCGGCAAACAATGGCATCGGATATTCTTTTTCCGCAGGATTATCCTGAAGAATAACACCTTCAGCCTTAGAGAATGCAGCCTTCGCCTCTTCAACCGACACAGGACGATCTGTTTCCACCCAGATAACTTCTGAGTGTGAACGAAGTACAGGAACCCGAATACAAGTGGCACTCACTTCAATCTCAGAATGCATAATCTTACGAGTTTCATTATACATCTTCAATTCTTCTTTCGTATAACCGTTGTCCGTAAATACATCGATCTGAGGAATCAGATTATAAGCCAGCTGGTATGCGAATTTTTCTACTGTAACATCTGTATTGTACGCAATTTGTTTAAATTGATTTATCAATTCATCCATAGCTGCCGCACCCGCACCCGACGCCGCCTGATAAGTTGCTACATGGGCACGTTTGATATGTGATATTTTTTCTATCACGTTCATCGCCACAACCATTTGGATTGTAGAGCAATTAGGATTGGCAATGATACCTTTCGGACGTACCTTTGCATCGTCACCATTCACTTCTGGCACAACCAGAGGCACATCCTTATCCATACGAAATGCACTCGAATTGTCTATCATTATGGCCCCATGTTTGGTTATTGTTTCAGCAAATTCGACCGAGACACTACCTCCGGCAGATACAAAAGCAATATCAATATCTTTAAAATCATCGTTATGTTTCAGCTCTTTTACCTCATACTGTTTATCGCGAAATTCGTATACATTGCCTGCACTTCTTGCAGAACCAAATAAAACCAATTCGTCAATCGGAAAATTCCGTTCATCAAGAACTCTTAGAAATTCCTGACCTACAGCACCGCTGGTACCAACAATAGCAATTTTCATTTTTGTATTGATAAAGAGTAAATTATTAAACTTAAATTGGGTTGCAAATATACTTATTTTACAGAAATAATAAGTGATTTTATCTTATAAAGAAAATATATGGCCTCTATATTTTACATTCTGCTTATATTTTTTTACTTTAGCCTGCCGTAGCACAGAGAAAATTAACACTTAATATCCATTATTATGAGAAAACATATACATCTTACAATGCTGATCTTTCTTTTATTTCCGGTAATATTATTATCACAAGAACAAAAAGAAGTCATTGTTAAGTCCGAAGTTTCGGAAGCAACAGTCTTCATAAATGGAGCACAAGTCCTGCGAAAAAAAGCCGTTGACCTGCTACCCGGTAAATCAAAAATCCGATTCACTAATCTTTCTCCATATATCGATGCGAAAAGTGTGCAGGTAAAAATGGACGGGGAAGTTATGGTGATGTCTGTCAATCACCAATCAAACTTCGATACGCTGAAACAGGCTGTCATAGCTACCGGACTCGGGAAGCAACTCGAAGATATTCTGGACAAAATAGCAATAGAGAAAACCAACAAGGAGATAATCAAAGAAGAGTTGAATTTTCTGAATGAAAACAAGAAAATAGGAGGTTCGAATACTGGTGTCAGTCTCGTCACCCTAAGGGAAACGGCAAACTATTACAGAGACCGTATAGCTGCCCTGAAACTGAAGGATATAGAGTTAAATAAAAAAATAGACGAATTGGAACGTCAACGAGATGCTATCTACAGAGAGCAGAACCAACAGGGTACAACCAAGATTTCCCCGATAGGTGAAGTTGTAATAGAGGTGGAAACAAAGAAAACAGTTAGGGCAAATGTGGAGTTGACATATTATGTGAATAATGCAGGTTGGTTCCCGACTTACGATATACGCGCCATTAATGTGGATAAGCCTATACAGCTTATCTACAAAGCCAACATAAGACAAAATACAAAAGAGGACTGGAAGAACATAAAATTGAAAGTCTCATCTGCCGATCCTAATACAGGAAATGTAGTCCCTCAACTAAAAACATATTTCCTTAATTATTATACAGCTCCTCCCCGTTATAATACACAGGTTGATAACAACCAGGTATCAGGAGTGGTGCTTGACGAACAGAATGAAACTGTTATCGGAGCATCGGTAGTAGTAAAAGGAACTACTATAGGCACAATCACAGATCTTGACGGACGCTTCTCTTTGGCTATACCTCAGAACGGAAAAGAACTGACAATTTCTTTTATTGGTTATGAAAGCCAGACGCTGCCCATTACCAACTCTTATATGAATGTAAGATTGAAAGAAAATGCTAACCAGTTAGACGAAGTAGTAGTGGTTGGATATGGAACATCAAAGAAACAACAACTCACAGGGGCCGTGTCCGGCATACAAGTAAAACAAGTTGAAAAAAGTAAGCCAGCTGTTCCTGAATTTAAAAGGGCTGATATAGCTATGCCGACAGCGCAGGTAACAACTCAGACTACAGTGGAATTCGAGATTAAAACACCCTACTCCATCAAGTCGGATAATAAAAATACCATTATAGAAGTAGATCGATACGAATTGCCTGCCGATTATGAATACTTTGCCATACCAAAGATCAGCAAGGATGCGTTTCTATTGGCAAATATCACAGACTGGGAGAAATACAATCTACTGGATGGTGAAGCCAACATATTTTTTGAAAACACTTATATCGGAAAAACCATTCTGGATACACGAAACACATCCGATACTTTGAATATCTCGCTGGGCAAGGATAAAAGCATAATGGTTAACCGCGAAAAAGGGAAAGATTACAGTTCGAAGAAATTCTTAGGATCGAAGAAGGAAGATATTCGTGAATGGAAAATCAGCATCAGGAACAATAAGAATCAAGCTATTAATTTCGTATTACTCGACCAGATACCTGTATCGACAATATCTGAAATAGAAGTAGAATCTGAAAACCTGTCGGGAGGAGCTCTGAATGCCGAAACAGGAGAAGTGAAATGGAACATGGAACTAAAGCCTTCGGACAGGAAAGAGATTGTTTTAAAATATAAAGTTAAATCTCCCAGAAGCAGAAATCTCACTGTTGAATAATACAAGAAACTGTTGATTCCCCATTACTTATATTTTTAAGTATAGGTAATGGGGTAATATCTATTTCTATAGGTGTACTGAGTATGCTATTTCTATTTTGTGAATATTAATTTTCTATTGCACAATGCTTCTTTCTTCTCAAAAAATAAAACAATACTAAAAATCAGTTTGCACTATACTTTTCAAAGAGTCTAATAAGGACGTAACTAGTTGTACACAATTCTATTACACGCACCTTTTATATTATTCAAAATTTATTGGTATTTTATGAAATTTATTTTGTAATCATCAAAACGCTTCACTTATATTAAACACAAATCCTCCGGTTTCTTTTCCGAACCCATAATCTATCCTTGCATTGACATTGCGTTTGACTTCAAAACGTAAGCCAATACCATAATTAGGAAGGATGTTTTTCATATCAAACTTCTTAATAGACGGGAATACAGTTCCGCCACCAATCCATGTCGTAAATCCGAAACGTTGGACAATATGTTGTCTTAATTCAATCTGCCCCGATACAATATTATTATCAATATAGCGTCCGGAGTAATATCCACGCATACGTTGATTTCCACCAAGCTCTTCCCTGAGAGCCCAAGGTGAATTATCACTATTGAACTGGGCAAAAAGATCGAATGCTAATAATCCCCCACTCCATACCCTTTGATAAGTGTCTGCAATGAAAGTTGTCCGGTATAGCGTCCTGCTTGTATTTCCGAATATCTCGGGGAATATGGATTGGCGAAACATAATATACCATCCCCGTTGGGGATTAGGGATAAAATCCCGGCTGTCATATTTTAAGGATACGCCTAAGCCTGTAGCAATAAAAGAGCGGTTTTGTCCTTCCAGATATGTAATATCATCTATCCTGGAAACATCTGTATAAGTGAAATCGAGTGTTCCTCCTATCGCAAAGTTTTTATGCAACTTATATTGATAATTAGCATCGATCTTAAATTGTTGGCGGGTATAACTGATTACAGGATTAACATTGGAGGCATCATAACTGATACCCCAAAAATCGAGAGGTTTTCTTGTAAACCCTACATTATATGACAATAAGGTCTTATTTCCTTTAAAATAATTATTGCCTCTTGCTTCAAGAGCGAAGAAACCTTTTACAGAGGCATTGAAAACCAATGTTATGTCAGAGGGAGGCATGATTGAATCTCTCCGGTCTAAGCGGTATAGCCCTGTTGCCATACCTCCTATGCCAAAACTGGCCTCCCGTGTATAAGATGGCGCACCGGCAAATGTAATATCTATTGTTTTTTCATAAGAACGGTCAATATTGCCATGAATCAGCCTGTTCCAGTAGGAATCTTTCTTTTTCTCTTTTGCTTTAATGGTATCCGCAATATTCCCATTATACGTAGTTAAGGCCTGATCTTTTTTCTCTTGGCAATACAATGGCAATGTTAAGGATAACAGAAAACATAATATTATCTTGACTTTTACTTCATTTCTCATTGATGAACTTTTCTTCTTGTATTATTACTGACCGATTATTTGAAACGGTATCCGATTCCCAGGCTAAAAGTGTTTGGATGCAATGAAACAGAGTTGCTATTAGAATCCAAGATATTTGTTATTCCTACTTTATAACTGCCATTTATCTGAATGCCATTGGCAAATTCATAACCGACGATCACACCAAACCCAACGTTGCTATCTTTCATAGCAGAGACTTCTGCCAGTTTTTCCTTTTCGTACAGATCAATCTTTTCTCCATTTCTTTTCAGTTTGGCACTGAATCCGAATTCCGTATAAGGTCCTATTCCGGCATATAGCCGGTTTCCTTTTGCTAATTTCCATTGATAGACAGCATATATAGGAATTTCCGTACCCCAATATTCATACTTTCCTTTTAAATCTTCTCTATCGAAATCAGATGATTTATAGTGATATATCAGTTCTCCCTGTAAAGCAAAATGTTCTGAAAACTCTAAATTTAAGAATGCCCCGCCGGTAAATCCCAATTTCATCTTACTGTCTATTACCGAAGTCCCTGATATGAAAAAATTGGAGATATTGGCTTCTGCTTTTATTCCCCATGTAGCCTTCACATCCAAATGCTTTTTATTGCTTTCCTGTGCATTCAAAGAGATGCAACATCCTATCATCAAAATGAGTATGAATTTTTTCATCATATTATATTTTTTCTAATAAATAGAAGACAGATTTACTTTAATCCTAAGATGTACCTGCCGCCTGCTCTTTATATTTAAAAATTGTATCCGATTCCCAATGAAACTGATTGGGGGCACATTTTAGAATCGCCACTTTTGGTATCCAACACATTGGCTCCGATTTTATAGCTGGCATTAATTTGTAATCCGAACCTGAACTCATATCCTACATGTGCTGCTGCACCATAAGACATGCGCTTCATCGGTGTTTCTCCTTCTACTTTCTTGTACAAGTCCAGATCACTGTCCTTTCGTTTGGCATTAAACCCATAACCGAAATATGGACCAACACCACCGTAAATACGTCCACCAGAAAATGTACGCCATTGTCCCACCAGATAGATAGGGACCTCCGTTCCGAAATACTGATAAGTATCTTTTACACCATTTTGAGTATATTCCGAAGTTGAATACGTAAACAGGATGTCTTCCTGAATGGCGAAATGTTTAGAGAGGTTGATCCTGATAGCCGGACCAAAGTTCGCTCCAACACCCATTTCACTTTTTGTATCCGGCATATCGGAAAGAATGAAGTTTGAATAGTTAGCTTCCGCTTTAACCCCTATGGAGACCCTTTCCTTGATAAAACCCATTAATCCCTGTGCTTTTACTGATGTAATTCCAGCCATCATTACTATGGCAAACGCTAATACGATTTTCTTCATTTCGTTATTTGATTCGCTTTATATCCGGGGACAAAGGTATCTGGAGTCTCTTGCACACAAAAGGTCAAAAAGGATGCAATTTTGGACGAAAGGTCGGATTGTTGTTGTTTATTTAATTTAATAGTCTAATTTTACTGGAAATATCAGACGATCGTGAAAGGAAATATACAATTACTAAATTGGCAGGTTGATATAAAAGAGGCGGAAATCACTTCTATCGGCAATGACCTTATACTACTGGATAAACCAATAATAAAATCTAAGTTCGGATATCCGTTCAAGGTTGATGTTACAACAGCCCAGATTTGTCTGTCGGGAAGATCGGAGGGCGAGATTAACCTGAAGCCTCATATTTCCGAAGCTCCATGCCTGACAGTTCTCCTGCCAGGACAGATACTCCAGCATAAATATATGAGTGAGGATTTCAATGCACTCATCATCGTCATGTCCCAGCAATTTATAAATAATCTGAATATACAGGCGAAATCCTCCTTATTCTATTCTATCAGTGACAATCCGACCGTACCCTTATCTGATAAAGGATTAAGATCAGTAACCTTTTTTTATGCGATGATGAAAGAGGCTATACAAAATGTAGATAATCCCTATCGCATGGAAACAGTAAGGCATCTGACCAAGGCCTTTTTTTATGGTGCAGGCCATAGTTTCCACAAGGTGCCGGATGATAAAAACAAATCTAAACATGAAATTTTGGCTGATAAATTCCTTACGCTGGTTAAAGATCATTATAGACAAGAACGAAGTGTCGGCTTTTACGCGGATAAATTATGCCTGACGCCCAAATATTTGTCAACTTTGATAAAAGCGAATACAGGCCGGTCTGCTAATGATTGGATAGATAGTTATGTAATATTGGAAGCCAAAGCACTGCTCAAATCCACCAATATGACGGTTGAGCAAATCAGTGATGAACTGAGTTTCCCTTCCCAATCATTTTTCGGCAAATATTTTAAACGGGTCGCGGGCTTATCTCCAAGGGAATATAAGAAAAAATAGTTTGACAAAGCCTATCTGAAATCAGAAAAAAATTATCATTAAACTCCTTCGTTAATTCAATCGCTTTTTGCTGAATTTGTACCAACTTGATGGTAGCTTGTTCAAGCTTATAAAGTAAAACCATCGCTTTCCTTTCTGAAAAATTAGAATTTAAAGCTTTCACTGCCTGATTATAATTAACTCCTACGGCTCTACATTCTCCGAAAAATGTTGTCAATCTCATGTAATAATCTTGTACACTTTTATCAATTCTGACTACTCTCAGTGTCCTGTTGAAAATACACGCGGTTATAAAATAAGCTTTATTTTTAGCTCCCGATTGTTCATATAATGATAGAAATTTTGCATTCTCTACAGAATTAAAACTAATTGAATACCGATAAACCGCAGCGTCTAACTTTGGTTTTCGCCCTCCCTTTTTCCATTTTCTTGGGTTATTACTTTCCATATATTTCTACTTTTATTGAGATTAAACATAGATTACGACTTCTATGTTGTAATCCTAATATTTAAGCTACTATTAAAAATAATTTCCTTTGTATTAGGATGTTGAAGAGGAAGTAGGCTCTGCTGAGGAGCAACCTGCCAGCATAAACTTCCTGCGTTACACTGTAACTATTTATATTAGAGGGTAATTATTCATCCTCTTTTTATTGTTACAGGTATCGCTGCATGGCTTCAAAAAACCTTTCTCAAACATTTTACTATAAAAACAACCTTCTATCAGTAGACATCAATATGCTACAATTCGCCTTTTCAATATTTATAGGTAAGGAGCCGCATACTTCGGAAAGCAATAGTTTGCAGTCGCAAAAAAGCGGTCATCCTTGTTTGAGATTGTCTTATTGTTTCTATTTTGTTATGCCTGTGGCATACATTCTTTATCTCAATGAGCATTTATATCCGATGCTGTTTGTTCTAACTTGTTTATACTTCCTTTTTCTACACGTTGTAAGCTTTTATCCCATTTATTAGAATCAATTCTATAACCCGTAGGAAAATCAATCCTAACACCGCCATAATTAACGCGCATGCGAATTAATAAATTCGTGTTGCTTGTTTCTCCTTTTACTTTTTTAGCTTATAAATCAAAAATAATATTTCTCTTAATAATCATAATTTAAAATTTTAGGTATAGATAAATTACTTAAAAAAAAATTGGGTACGATATTTAAACCGTACCCAAAACTATACCCAAAAATTAAAGATTACAAGGGTCTTTAATAAACATTAAGAGACTACCCAAAAAGGATAATCTCTTATTTTTCAATGTTTTAGGAACTCTAAAGTCCTCTAAAAATCTGTGAAATGTGGTCCCACCTGGGCTTGAACCAGGGACCCCCTGATTATGAGTCAGATGCTCTAACCAACTGAGCTATAGGACCTGATTTTCGGAGGTTATCCCGAAATCGGATGCAATATTACTGCTTTTTAGCGAGAACTACAAACTTTTGATAAAAAAACATACTGTTTTTTATTCTTCCTGGGGCACATTATTCCTATTATCGATGATTGCCAGCGCAATATACAATAATATTCCACCGGTAATTCCTAATACACCAATATAGGCCACCATCCCGATTATAAATACTAATAAGAAATACCGGTACTCGTTACCTTTAAACTTAATGTTCTTTACTTTAAGTGAAAACATTGGAATCTCCGAAACCATGAGTGAAGCAAATACAGGTATGGCTGCTATAAATATATACATTAATGTAGGGCTGACAGAAGGTACATCATAAGTCAGGCCATAACAAAAACTCACCCAGAATAATGCGTCTGCCGGCACATTTAAACCGATAAATGAATCGGACTGACGTGTGTCGATATTAAACTTAGCAAGGCGCAAAGCAGAAAACACAGCTATCAAAAATCCTATATAAGGCAGATACTCCTGCAAAAAAGGAACTTGGGTTATCTTATATATGTTTTCGGACAAAAATGCATATATCGTTACACTCGGGGCTACTCCGAAACTAACCATGTCGGCCAATGAATCGAGTTCTTTCCCCATTGGCGAATAGGCCTTCAGCAACCTGGCAGAAAAGCCATCGCAAAAATCGCAAAAAGCGGCAACAATAACCCATACCACCACCCATAAATAATCTCCCTGAAAGGCCATTATTGTAGCAATACAACCGGAAAACAGATTAAGAGACGTAAATAAATTGGGTATATGTCTTTTCATTTCTTATTTAGTATTTTAGCTTCGCGATAACAGTCTGGTTACCTATAACCTTCTGATCCATCTCTACAAGGATCTCGGTTCCTAAAGGTAAATACACATCTACGCGAGAACCTAGTTTTATAAAGCCGAGATGTTCATCTATATGCGCAGTTTCACCTACTTGTGCATACGTCACTATACGACGCGCCATTGCTCCGGCAACCTGTCTCAGTAATAATTGATATTTACCATCATGAGTCTCCATAACTACAGTAGACCTTTCATTCTCGGTACTTGACTTTGGTAGATAAGCTGCCATAAAACGACCCTCATGATGTTTCGAAAGCAAAACCTTCCCATTTATAGGGTACCAGTTTGCATGAACGTTAAACGGCGACATAAAGATAGATACAACGATTCGTTTGTCCTTAAAGTATTCACCTTCATATACTTCTTCAATAGCGACAATCTTACCATCAGCCGAAGCCACAACTATACCGTCAGTGTTTCCTTTAAACCGGCGATAAGGGCTTCTGTAAAAATTCAATACAACAAGATACAGGACAACCGAGATTGCTCCGATAATATATGAAAGAGCCAAATGGTGAAAGAAGTACCACAAAGCCCCGTTCAACAGAACAAGTATTATAAAGTATGTTACTAAAACTCCGCGTCCCTCGTGATGAACTTTCATTATTATAATTTATAATGCATATTTATTGTAAGTTGCAAAAGTATCTTTATTTGACGATATATACAAATTTGGCTCCTGAATTTATCATAAACGAAAAGAGAGATTTGCTCAATCTCTCCTTGTTATTTTAGTTTATAGGCACCACCTGATCATAAAACATACAACGAACTTATAGATTCATTGCAAAGCACACGCCGTATAGCATTGGCAAACACATCGGCTACTGAAAGGACGACAACTTTCTCGCATTTCTTGGAATATGGGATGCTGTCGGTAAAGACCATTTCCGTTAGCCCTGACAAATCCACCCTTTCCGATGCAGGATCTGACATCACTGCATGGCTGGCTACCGCCCGCACCGATTTAGCTCCGTTTGCAATCATCAGGTCTGCGGCTTTGGTAATAGTTCCTGCTGTATCTACGATATCGTCTACCAGTAAAACATCCATACCCGCTACATCTCCGATTATCTGCATCTCCGATATCTCATTTGCTTTTTTCCTTAGTTTGTAACAGATAACCATTGGTATACCAAAATATTTGGCGTATGAACTGGCACGTTTTGTCCCTCCTACATCAGGGGTAGCTATAACCAGGTTGTCTTTCTCCAACGATCTGATATAATCGACAAATATAGCCGACGCGTACAAATGATCTACAGGCACATTAAAGAAGCCTTGTATCTGATCTGCATGAAGATCCATTGTGATAAGGCGGTTTATTCCTGCCGCAGCCAGCATATCTGCGATCAGTTTGGCTCCTATCGACACACGGGGTTTATCTTTCCTGTCCTGACGCGCCCATCCGAAATATGGAATCACGGCTATTATTGAATGAGCGGAAGCTCTTTTTGCCGCGTCTATCATCAGCAATAGTTCCATAAGATTATCGGAAGATGGAAAAGTCGATTGCACCAGAAACACCTGTGCCCCACGAATAGATTCTTCATATGATACTGAGAATTCGCCGTCAGCAAAGCGTTCGATGTTCATTTTTCCAAGAGGACATCCCAGGCTTGCACATATTTTTTCAGCCAAATAACGGGATTTTGTTCCCGAGAAAATCTTGAAAGGTATATTACTATCCATCTCTACAATAAATCTTTAAGGTTTTAGTTTGTTTTTAGTTTCTTACGGTGCAAAATTATAAAAAACTAATCACTATATAGAATCTTAATCAATAGAAAATTTAATGATTTTACCCGAATATGCTTCCATGCTCATAAACAGCACTTTATCCCAACGAGATCCTAAGACTACATTTTTATTGGAAAGGAGTTCCTTCGCGTTTTTTACCTTTTGGGAGTCTATTCCCATATAGGAAAATGCATTTTCCGGAATCTGTACCGATATATCTTTTGACTGAGAATCAAAATTAACTACAATCAATAGAAATTCTTTTTTACCTGAGCGAAGAAATGCATACTGCTTTGTAGAATCGAACTCAGGATTTTCATAATTAGCATACATCAGGTCAAAGAATTTGCCCGAAACGATACTCTCTTCCTCTTTCGCAATTTTGATCAATTGTAAATAAAATTTTCTCAACCGGAGTTGCTCATCATTCAATCCCGAATTACCAAAAGCGCCTCCATTACGCCAGTTACGGACAGATGTTACCGACCAGTAGTCAAATATGGTAGTACGGCCGTCCTGTCCGCTGAATCCTTCCTTATCCATACCACGTTCGCCTAGCTCCTGGCCAAAATATAGCATAACCGGATTCACATTCATTGTAGCAGTCACGATCATCCCCGGAATTGCTTTAAAGGCATCCCCCGCAAAAAAATCAGAGGCAATGCGTTGTTCGTCATGATTTTCGAGAAAGTTCAACATTTTAGGTTGTAAACCATCTATACGCTGCCAGCAGAAAGTGATTTCAGAAGCCGGTTTGTGTCCGCAGATAACATCCCGGAGAGTATCGTAAAGATCTACCTTATCATAGAGGTAATCGAACAGTCCCCAATGTACATAATTCTGATATTGTGAAGGGTTATAGACCTCAGCAATAAAGATCAATGATTTTTTCTTCGACTTGACTTTAGGGATAACCCAATTCCAGAATTCCACAGGAACCATCTCCGCCATATCGCAACGGAATCCGTCGACACCTTTGGCCGTCCAATAGAGTAAAATATCCCGCATTTTTAGCCATGTATCGGGAATAGGAGTGAAAGATGTGCTGTGCCCGTTATTATAATTGACTCCATAATTAAGCTTTACGGTTTCATACCAGTCGGTTATACCCGGCTTATTGTTAAAACAGTCGTTTCCCGTGGCTTTTGCGGGAAATTCCTTATATGCATCATCACCTTGCTGTACTTCGAATTGAAGTTCCAATGGCTGATCCGGAATATAATAAAAATTATTATCAGGATCGAAAAAGACAGAAGTATCATCATCGATACCAAAATCCTCCGCTTTCTTTGGTCTGGCATCCGAATGATACTGGCGTGCCACATGATTGGGAACAAAGTCTATTATAACTTTCATCCCGTTTTTTTGTGTACGTTCTATCAGCGCTTCGAATTCTGCCATACGGCTATTGACATCGTTTGCCAGATCGGGAGATACATCATAATAGTCACGGATAGCATAAGGTGAACCTGCATTACCCTTTATTACATCCGGATGATCTTTTTGTATCCCGTAAGCAGAATAATCTGTTTTTGATGCATGCTCTAAGACTCCGGTGTACCAGATATGGGTAAAGCCCATTTTTTTGATTTCCTTCAGGGCCTTATTATCGAAATCAGAGAATTTTCCGACACCATTATCGTCAATGGTACCATTTTCTTTATTTACGCTCTTATCGTTACCGAATAATCGGGGCAACACCTGATAAATAAATACTTTTTCGCTCATTATAATTGAATATTATTATTGCAAGAATTGTTAAAAAGTTACAAAAGTTACACTTTTGCAGAATTTTTTGTTGTGCATTTATTTTATTAAAACCTGACACTTCTTTAGCTGTTGGCTATTAGCTATTGGCTTTTTAGTTAAAAACTGACACATACTTTAGTTTAATAGTTTTTAAGTTTTAGCTACACTCTGTTCCGCTGAACGCTGTTTCTAGCTTGCTAGTTTTATTAATATCCCTTCTAGTAAACTAGTATACTTTTTTCTAGTACACTAACTAAAACCTGACACACCTGACAGATTTTCTCGCAAAGACGCTAAGTCGCAAAGTATAATTCTCCTTAATTGGCTTCGTCGATACTTCGAAACAACGTTCGGCGTTAGCCAATTCATAACTCATAATTCATAACTTATAATTCCTATCTTACATAGATAAACATATCCACAAAAAATAAAATACTATTAATCCATTTATGTAGTTGTTTCGCATCCGGGGTCTATTTAACCCATCCTCATTTCACCGATCGCTGATTCCGGAAAATCTTCAGCTAATGATTCTTTATTTGCCTCCAGAAAATCCAAAGCCAGCTCATAACCAGCCTGGTATATTTCTTCCACATGATCGAGATCGAACATCGAATATTTGAATAGTGAGTCTGATTCGATGAGGTAATCACACAGATTACGATCGAGCAATGTATTCGAAACCGACATATAATGGAAAGACCTCTCTGCTATATACTTTATCGAACTTTTAAATTCCGATTTCATCAAAGGACTCACATTTACACCAATTATCTTTTTACATTCTTTCCTAATAGTAGATACAGGGAAGTTTTTAAATAAACCCCCATCCACATAATAATGTTCATTGATCTCAACCGGCCTGAATATAATCGGCACCGAACAAGAGGCAATTACTGAAGGGATCAATGTTCCGGAGGTAAACACATGACTGTCTCCGTACTCTATATCTGTAGCAACTACGCGCAAAGGAATTTTCAGGTCTTCGAAGTGTTTAGCTCGCAAATGTTTTTTCAGGAAAGAATGGAAGCCCTCACTTTTAAAGAACCCGCCATGAGGAATTGTAAATTCGGCAAACTCCCTGAATACTTTTTTTTGAAAAAGAGCTTTGATCTCCAGGGGTGTATATCCATCGGCATACAGAACCCCGGCAAATGCTCCGGCACTGGTTCCCGATATTACTTCAGGGTACAATCCCTTTTCGTTGAGTGCCTCGAGAACACCTAAGTGAGCAAAGCCTTTCGCTCCACCTCCGCTAAGCGCAACTCCCAGTTTGTAAATACTCTTATTTTCTTCCATACATCTCCAATAACCGGTAAATGAGTTTCAAAAGTAATGATAATAAAGATACTGAAAAAATTATGTCAGATAAAACAGTATTTAACATTTAATCAAATAGTAAGACAAAATATTAGATAAACAAAGGCATAATTATTTCTAAAAAGGGAAATAGCCCTCTTTGTTTAGATAGATAATTCATAGCCGGATTATTAAAATATGGAATTAATTACTCACAATTGAGCGATTTATACTACTTTTGCAGTTTAATAATATTTAAGAAAAGGCACCCGCATGAAAACGGTGAAAATTAGAGATAAGGAATTCGACTTATTCCTCTCTCAGGAGGTTATAGAGAAAGCAATAGGCGAAGTTGCCGATAAACTGAATAAAGACTTAGCCGACAAGGATCCTTTATTTGTCTGTGTACTAAATGGATCATTTATATTTGCAGCGGAACTGATGAAACGGGTTACTATTCCGTGCGAAGTTTCATTTGTGAAAGTATCGTCATACAAAGGTATAACTTCGACAGGCAAATTGAAAGAAATATATGGCCTGGAAGAAGACATTAAAGACCGCACTGTTGTCATAGTGGAAGATATAGTAGACACCGGACATACCATGTCATTGATATTGGAACAACTGGAATGTGACGAACCTAAAGAAATCAGGGTAGCTACATTGCTTTTAAAACCCGATGCACTGAAGGTGCAGTTAAAACTGGACTATGTAGCGCTGGAAATACCAAATGATTTTATCGTTGGCTACGGTTTGGATTATGACGGCTACGGACGTAATTTATCAGATATTTACAAAATCAAAAAATAAATCTAATCATGCTTAATATTGTAATTTTTGGAGCTCCGGGCTCAGGAAAAGGAACTCAGAGCGAAAATCTTATAAAGAAATATAACCTTGCACATATATCGACCGGTGATGTTCTGCGCGCAGAAATGAAAAACGGTACAGAACTGGGTAAACTGGCGGAAGATTATATTTCGAAAGGCCAGTTAGTGCCGGATGACGTAGTGATCGGCATGCTAGCCAATGTACTCGATAGCAAAAAGGATTGCGCAGGCGTAATTTTCGATGGTTTTCCCCGCACAATTGCTCAAAGTGATGCTCTTGAAAAGATATTGGCAGAAAGAGGTCAGGAAGTTTCTATTGTTGTAAGCCTTGAAGTAGAAGAACCGGAGCTGATAGACCGCCTGATAAAGAGAGGACAACAGTCGGGACGCTCGGACGATAATCTGGAAACAATAAAATCACGCCTCGATGTGTATAAAAACCAGACTTCTCCGCTTAAAGAACATTATCAGAATACAGGTAAACTGACTTCCATCAAAGGAATAGGTACGGTAGACGAAATCTTTGAAAAGATCGCCGAAGCTGTAGACAAGGTAAAATAATACTTAAAACAATATATCGGGGAAGTTATAGGTCGTGAACCGGCTTATAACTTCCTTTGTTATCTAAATTATATTTCAAGATTTCAGGTTCCAAGATTTCAATATTTATAGAATAGGATATTGAATATAAACTCAGAATAGATCTGTATATATGCAAAATCTTGAAACCTGAAATCCTGAAATTTTGAAATATATAAATTATGGCTGAATCAAATTTTATAGACTACGTCAAAATCTATTGCCGGTCGGGTAAAGGAGGACGGGGATCTACACACTTCCGTCGCGAAAAATATATTCCGAGAGGAGGTCCCGATGGGGGAGACGGAGGTAACGGAGGAGATATTATCCTGCGTGCCAACCGCAACATGTGGACATTGCTCCACCTCAAGTTCCAAAGACACATACTCGCCGGACATGGAGAAAGCGGTTCGGGGCGCTTGAGCTCAGGAAAGAGCGGAGATTCCAAGATCATCGAAGTTCCATGCGGGACAGTCGCTTATGATGCCGAAACCGGAGAGTACCTCTGCGATGTGACCGAAGACGGGCAAGAAGTTATACTGCTAAAAGGCGGACGTGGCGGACGTGGCAATAATCACTTCAAAACGCCGACTAACCAGGCTCCACGCTATGCCCAACCGGGTGAACCTTATGAGGAACGGAGAGTTATCCTGGAGCTGAAAGTATTGGCAGATGTCGGTCTGGTAGGTTTTCCTAACGCAGGAAAATCAACATTGCTATCAGTAGTATCTGCTGCAAAACCGAAAATCGCCAACTATCCGTTCACCACACTCGAACCGAAGATCGGCATTGTCGGTTATCGCGATTTCAAATCATTCGTCATGGCCGATATTCCGGGTATTATTGAGGGCGCGAGTGATGGTAAAGGACTGGGATTGCGTTTTCTTCGTCATATCGAACGTAATTCACTTTTACTGTTTATGGTTCCTGCTGACGCCGATGACATTCATAAAGAGTACAGGATATTATTAAATGAACTGGCTCAATATAATCCCGAGCTACTGGACAAACGCAGGGTATTGGCCATTTCCAAATCGGATATGCTGGATGAAGAACTCATGGAAGCACTGAGTGAAGATTTACCTGACATACCACATATCTTTATATCTTCTGTTACAGGTTATAATATAACACAACTGAAAGACCTGTTATGGAAAGAACTGAATGCCGATGGAGAGTATCAAAAATCATTCGAAATAAGCCATCGTAATCTCGACCTGAAGAAGCTGGGCTTTGAAGAAAACGATGATGAGGATATTCTGGAAGATGACGATATAGAAGAAGAATGGGAAGACGAAGAAGATGATTTCGATCCCGAATTCTATTACGAAGAGGGCGAAGAATTCGATGATAAAGAGGATTAATTTTACCGGGGCGACAGAAGCCGGAAAAACGATTATAAAAAAACGGGGCTGCACAATTGGACAACCCCGTTTTTCTATATTTAAAAATTTCAGAAAGTGTACCAAGCCTAGTCTACATTTTCGATATAAAAAACAGCACTCTCATACATTTTCTCCAATTTAGGATTAATGCCCTCATTAATAAGATATTGTCCGGATAAAATTTTCCCATTCCCCCAGAAATTAGATTTTTCGACATTCAATTCTGTTATCTTATATTTTTTACCGGGATCGAGGCCATTGAGCTTAATTTGCTGAGAGTTATTTGCTCTTCCCTGAAATTCGAAACAGTAATCGAAAACAACAGCCCGCTTCTTATCTTTGCTCACATACATGATTACATATAATCCTTTATCTTCGTATGGTGATATGATGCGGTACAAATCACCTTGCATAACAATGTCTCTGATCTTTTTATAGTTTTCGATGGCAACTCTAGCAAATTCCTTTTCTTTAGCTGACAGATCTTTTGGTTGTAGTTCCATGCCCAAACGTCCACTCATAGCCATATCAAACCTGAATTTGATCGGCGTTACATTCCCGGTCTGATGGTTTGGTGAAGATGACACATGCGACCCGGTTACCAGTGCCGGGTAAATCATATTTGTCCCGTACTGGATAAACATACGGCTTCGTGGTCCGGTGTTGTCACTTGTCCATATTTCCTGATGGTATTTCAGTGCGCCGTAATCGACACGCCCTCCTCCCGAAGAACAAGCCTGGATAATAACATGCGGATACTTAGCCCTGATCCGTTCATATACGCTGTATAAGCCCTGTATGTATTTGATCCAGAAATGTGACTGCCCGTCAGCAGGAAGATACATCGAACCTACCGATTCCACATGCCTGTTAGCATCCCATTTGATATACGAGATATTGTTTGATTGTTTCATCACATCATCGAACACGCTGAACACAAAATCCTGAACTTCCGGATTAGTAAGGTCTAACAGCCATTGGTTACGGGTAGTAGGTACTGCCCGGCCTTTAACTTTTACAACCCAGTCGGGATGCTTCTCTGCCAATTCACTCTTCGGATTTACCATCTCGGGTTCTATCCAGATACCAAACTTCAGCCCCTTATTCACTGCGTAATCGGCAAGATGAGCTATACCATTAGGCAACTTCTCTTTTGTCACCTGCCAGTCGCCAAGTCCCTGACTGCTATTGCGGCGTGGATATTTGTTTCCGAACCAGCCGTCATCGAGGACAAACATTTCCAGTCCCATACCGGCGGCATCATCTATCATATCCGTAATGGTCTTCTCATCAAATTTAAAATAAGCCCCTTCCCAGCTGTTAAGCAATGTCGGGCGAATGGTCTTAGCATCATATACGCCATAATTACGCGCCAAGTCGTGCAGATTACGGGTAACTCCCCCGGCTCCGGATGTACTGTAAGTATAGATCATTTCGGGAGTATGGAAAGTCTCGTCCGGCGCAAGTGTATACTCCGACGCATAAGGATTCATTCCGGCTGTAATAGAAAGAATATCAAATTCATCTACCTGAAAATTCAACTTATAATTGCCCGACCATGCTAACGCTCCTCCGATAACATTCCCTACATTCTCGTTCAATGGTGTATCTAAAGCCAGGACGAAAGATGGATTCTCGGTGTGAGAAGTGCGTATACCCATTTTGTTCTCAATTGTTTTTATCCCATGATTTAATAATGATTCTTCCATGGACATCTCCTGCGCCCATTCTCCATAAAAAGAATTGAGATAGTATTTTTTAGCCCGCACAGGCAGGTAAGAGGAATAGAAATTATGTAAAATCACATCCTTTTTCTCATTGTTTTTAATATTGATTTTTTGGGAGAATACATTCTCGCGTTGATAAGCCGTTACGACAAGTTCGACTATAAGCGGCAGTTTCTTATCATGCATGGTTATAGTGGTTTGTATAATATTTCCGTCAGCTAACTTGGTCTGCTTATGACCGGTATAAAACAACTCTGTATTCAAATCACCATCGGAATGCGTTACCCGCAAGGCTGGCTCCCTGTAGTTTTGTCCACCCGAAGCCAGATAAGCTTGCGGGTCGGTTCCATAGTCCCACCTGCGGTAAGTTTGTTTATTCAAAAAAGGCGAGGCATCATCTATTCTCTCTCCAAAATACTGGAAGTAGACAACGCTGTCTTTACCTATTGTCATTACCATCGACAGGTCTTTAGTCTGCAGATTAATCAGTTTTTCTGTATTCATGGAGTTTGCATTTATAACTCCGCAGAAATGAAATAATAAGAAAATAACAAACGATTGTATTATTATAATTATTGGTCTACTCATTTTAATATTATACTTTGATAAGTCTGTTAATATTTTAAAGAAGAAAGAGGGAGAGAATTTCTCCCTCTTTTTGCTTATGGGATTTTATGGGCAATTATTTATTCCATATGAATATTTCGGCAAAAGAAACATTAGCGCTTCTGTTACTTCTGGTGATATATAAGTTGATATAGCGACCACTTACTTTTTGGAAAATATTATACATAGCCCTTTGCTCTGCTTCTGTGCCATAGTCAATCGTAGTTACATACTTCCAGTTTTCTTTATCATCCGAGACATATATTTCATATCCCCGCAAGTCTTTCACATAAGTTGCATGCATACGCCTCCATATTTCAATAGCGGTGAAATCCTGCACTGATCCAAGATCCAATATAGCATTGAACGGGAGTGTACTCTTAGGTCCTGCTGAATTCGCATTGTCATTGTAACGGTTTTCCCAGTTTGAACCCGTATTTCCATCAATAGCGTTACTGTAAGAATTATTATGGTACGATTCCGGAGAGAATACCCATCCTGATCTTGAAAGGGCAGTGTAACCGAAATCTGTCAGATACTTGCCAAGATACGATTCATCATCATTATTCTTGTCGACCGGGACTTTTCCGACTGTACTGATAGGATCGACATTCTGGAAATTAATAATCCTATATGGTTTTCCTTCAATAGGGACATCTTCTCCGGCTATAGTCGCGCCGTTCAGGTAACAGGCAATAGAGAAGCATCCTTCCGGAATTTTGGATGCGTCTACTTTAACTGTCATGGTAGCTACATGTGTGCCAAGATTGATAACATTGGTGAAATCGATAGTATATGCCTCCGAAGGCATAGGTGTAAGAGCAGAATATGCGCTAAGAGACGCTCTCTTGATAAGAGATTCATTTATATATTGAATGGCGGCATCTCCTGAGGTAACATCGAATATTGATTCCCAGTTATTATCAGTAGCCGGTTTAATAAAGATTTTATATTCCAGAGTGCCTTTTATATCCTTTTTCTGCACGATAGTATCACCCGGCTCTAAAATTGACACCAAAATCCGTCTCATGTCCGGATGAAAAAGCACGGTGCTTAAATCTTCATTTACGTCTATGCCTCCATCGGTAGTGAGTAGGAAAGGAACAATATAGTCAGCCAGGTCACTGTAATCTTCTACTTGAGACAAATCGCGTAACTTATCACAATCGAACCGGATATCAAATTTACAAGCCCTTCCATCTTTGGTTATTTGCCCTTCTGCATTCAGGATTGTATAACAATCGGCAGGAAGTTCTTTCAAAGCAGTTTCATTATCCTCATTATATTTATTAAGAATTTCAGTACTCTTGGTTATTGTCACCTTGGTTTCCCCCTCAAAGTAACCTGGATTTACTGCATAGAAAGAATGAGTAAAGGTTCCTTCCACATCATAAAATAATACAGAATTAATTCCACCACGGGAAAAAGAAACTTTGGAATCGAGAAGGTTGTCATTCAGATGACTTGGTTCACATGCTGTCAACATGCTTAGCATCATTATTGAAAGTGATATATATTTATGGATTTTCATATTTCTTGGATTTTAATAACCATAATTTTGTGTGATATTTTTTACACGGTCAAGTTCTCCCTGATTTATAGGTAATAAATATTTCTTTTTTGCAAAAATTCGTACCCCCGGGTATCCACCTTCGGACGGTATAACCGTACGTCTCCAGAATGCTCCGTCAGGATCATGGTTGGTGTGGGATATATTCATTCCGTATACAGGGCCATCGTCATCTTTTTCCGAAGTCATCCATGTACGGGTGTCGAAGTAACGTAAATTCTCGAAGCACAATTCTACCTGCCGTTCGCGACGGATATATTCACGCTGTAAATCCTGATTTCCTACGACTTCGGGATATACTTCCTCTATATTAGGGACGCCGGCCCGCTGTCGGATCTCATTCCAGTATTTTAAGATATCACCATTGTCCGGATCATATTCGTTCAATGCTTCAACGTAGTTGAGTAGTACTTCTCCATATCGGAACAAAGGATGAGAAATATTGCCCCATTGTCCATCAATTGTATTCAATCTTGTATCTATAAATTTCAACGGTAAATATCCGGTAGGAGAATAGTTTTGAGTATTTGAAGGTCCGGAGACTCCTCCCGTATAAAATTGAATATTGTCTACTGTCTTATTCTCGGCTATCCAGCTTTGTCCACTCCAGAAAATATTAGCATAGAAACGAGGCTCACGATTTTGATACATTTTGAACGTGTTCAACGTTTTATTGAAGAATGGGTTGGTAAAATTAGAAAATCCGGATTCGGTATAGTCTGATTGGGGGTCGATAACAGGGTTTGCACCGCTATTGGTATATCCTGTAATCGGATATCTTCCGTTATCCATAGCAAAGGCATCTACAAGCTTTTGGGTAGGAGCGACTCCTCCATAGCTTGTTCCACCTATATTAGATGGCGTGGTAGCTACCCTTGCCTTGTATGCACTTCTTTCCGATGTGTATATCATCTCAGAATTATATCTGGTGATAAATACATTGCGAATATTTTCGAAAGGTGTGACTTTATCATTATTGATAAGGGAATACCGGTTCAAATCGATGATATCTTTTGATGCTTTCGCTGCCTGTTGCCATTTACTTGCCTCCTTATTCTGAGGGAAAAGAGCTTCCCCATCCTTGTTATTCATATTTTTATATAGGCTATTCCCATTGAACAAGGGACGTGCCGAATACAACAACAAACGGGCTTTTACTGCCATAGCAGCACCCTGTGTAGCTCTACCCCACCATGTGGAATTTTGGGTTATCGGCAAATCGGCCGCTGCTGCATCCAGTTCGTCAGTTACCCAATTCACACATTCGTCCCATGGGGCTCTATCCCTATCGGCAAGGTCATCAGACTTGAAATCGACAATCTCATCACGCAGAAGGATAACCGGTCCATAAAAACGCATTATCAGAAAATAATAATATGCTCTTAGGAAACGGGCCTCTGCATACCATATTTTCTTGTTTGTAATGTCTTCGGTGTTTTTTTCAGGATACTTGTAGAGATTCTGCATGAAATAAGTAGCTTCCCGTATACCTGTGTACAGGTTGATATACGTATAACTCCTGAATGCTGAATTACTTGTTTCGGGAGAAATCATATTCCGGTTATATAGCCCGAAAAAGCGACTGGTAAAAGAAACTGAACATTCATCCGAACTTCCGGCTACTGACAATACTTGTCCCGAGGGATCTGATTCGTCAGGAAGCCATGAGTAAACATTTACCAGATATTGAAGGGTAGTTTCATATTTCAAAAAGATATTATCGACATTCAACGGATCATCAGGCTGGCGATCCAGATAAGAATCACATCCCGGTAAAATAAACAATAGAGCGAGAATTATCAGTGATTTTATTTTTTTCATAATATGTCAAATTATTATTTACGATTAAAAAGATAAGGCTAAGCCCAGGCTATATACTTTATTAAGAGGATATTCTGCCGCACCTGTTTGTAAGTCTGGATCCCAAAGTTTAAACTTGCTGAATGTCAATATATTCACTCCCGAGAAATAGAAACGCAAATCATTTATACGAAGACGCTTTGTGATCGCCTTAGGCAATGTATATCCCAACTCGATATTTTTCAGGCGCATATAAGATCCGTCCGCAAGCCAGAATGAAGATGTAACATCATTGGAACCTGTCCCCATAGATAAACGGGGATATTTGGCATCCTGACGATCGGGAGTCCAATAGTTATTGTATATATCGGCGAAAACATTCGATTCATTCATGTTAGCAGATATAAATGGCTGAGTCATGTTGGTACGCATCGAAAAGTTTACATTGGCATTACCCTGGAAGAATATAGAGAAATCGAAGTTTTTCCATTCGAATGAAGCGCCGAAGCCATATACTGTTTCGGGAATATCCGTATATCCTATTGCTTTCTGGTCGTAACCATCGATTATACCATCTCCGTTCAGATCCAGGTATTTGATATCTCCGGGCTGTGAACCTCCGATTGCCGACTGATCGGCCCATGAATCTACATCTGCCTGATCTTTAAATATTCCGGCAGCTACATAGCCAAAACTTTGGTATATAGACTGGCCTTGTCTGTTTTGATGTGCGTATTTCCACTCCGGCTGATCCCGTTCGAGGATAACATTCCGCGCATGGGTAAAATTCCCTCGGGCTGTAATATTAACCTGTCCTACTTTTTGATGATATTCTATAGAAGCGTCAATACCTCTATTCTTCATTTTTCCGATATTTACCCAGGGTTGATTTGTTAGTCCTACATAATAAGGAATTGCACTTCGTGACAGAAAAATACCATCTCTTTTTTCATAAAAATAATCTGCCTGAATCTTTACTTTATTAAAAAGCGAAATATCAGCTCCAATATTAAGCTTATGAGCTGTTTCCCAGCCCACATCTTCGTTGGCCCAGTCACCTAAACGGATACTGGTATATTTCTGGGCATTTTCGCCGAAAAAATAATCGTTTCCGCTCTGAATTGTCGGAAGGTAGATAAAGCGGCGATTACCTCCGATCTGGTCATTTCCTACCAAACCATAAGAAGCTTTAAACTTCAGCATATCAATAACATTGGTCAATGGCTGAAAGAATTTTTCACCGGAAGCCATCCAGCCTGCAGCAACTGAAGGGAAAAAACCAAACCGGTGTCCTCTCGAGAAATTCTCCGATCCGTTATATCCAAAGTTTCCTTCTATGAAATAACGCTGGTCGTAATCGTAGGTCAAACGTCCGGCAATCCCCTGGTTACGATAGGGTAGTGCTGCGTCTGAATCACTGTTTCCTATATTGTTTTTTTGAGACTGTTGGTAGAGGAATAAAGCTGAAACACTATGCGCATCGAAAGTACGGGCATAGCTAAGCGATCCTTCAAGATATAGTGTCCGCCGTCCACTATTACTTTCCGAGTACTGCAAGGCTTCATCCCCTTTTACTAATTGGTGGTATTCCAACTCTCCATCCGCATTGCGTGTGGCACTCCATTCATCTGCGGTCCTACTTCTGCTCAGTTGATTGTAGTTTTGCGCATCGAAAGAAACCTTAATATTGGCTTTCAACCCTTTTGTTACGTACTCGCCAAGATCCTGGGTAATTCCGAAAAGCGATTGCGTATTATTCCAGAATCTTTCTGCATATCCGGTTTGTGTCAACAGGGAATATGGGTTGAATCCCTGCCTTTCACCCGGCCCCGGCAGACTTCCATCGGGATAGACCATTGGGAAACGGTTCGACGGAGTTTGTAAAGCATATTTCCATATTTCACTACCTTTGGTTCCCGGTTGGTTTTTCTTCTCAAACGATGTTGCCAGATTTACATTTATAGTTGTATATTTAAAAATATCGATATCGATATTCGAGCGGAATCTGAACTGGCTATAATTAAGTGATGTTTTATACTCATTCGAATTGTCATTGATAAAAAGCCCGCCTTCGTTGTAATAACTGGCCGAAACATAGTATCTGACACTTTGCGATCCTCCGGATATATTTGTACTGATACGGGTATTGGAAGATGTGCTGTTATACAATTCGTCAACCCAATCCACATTCGGGTATAGTACCGGATCCGATCCTGTCCTGTAAGCTTCTATTGCCTCAGGACTATAGAAAGAATAACCGACCGCATCATTATACATTTCAGCATATTGATGAGAATTGACCATTTTAGGAACCCGCGTAGGAGCAACAATACCATGTTCCATTTTTACTGTAATTTTGGGTTTACCTATTTCTCCCGAACGGGTTGTAACCAAAATAACCCCGTTTGCCCCGCGAACTCCATAAATGGCTGTGGCTGCGGCATCTTTCAGAATAGAGAACTCACTTATATCTTCAGGATCAACGAGGTCTAGTTCACGTTCTACCCCGTCTACCAGAACCAAGGGTTTATTCTCTCCACTGAATGTGCTCATCCCACGGATCCAGAATGTAGATCCTACTCCGGCTTCTCCCGAACGTTGAACGGCAATCACTCCGGCCAATTGTCCGGCTAATTGAGATGATACTTTGGCAACCGGAGCTTTTATATTTTGTGGAGGTAATGAAGATATTGCACCGATAATACTCGCTTTTTTCTGAGTTCCGTAAGCAACTACAACAACTTCGGCCAGTTCATCGGTGTTTTCATATAAAGTAATGTTCACAATCTTACGATTGTCGATGTCTACCTCTTGTGTCTTGAAGCCAATATAACTAAAGACCAACGCATCTCTATTGTCTGCTACCGTAATAGAATAACTTCCATCAATATCCGTAACTGTTCCTTGCGTCGCGTTCCCTCTTATTTTAACTGTTACTCCGATAAGAGGATTGCCATCGACATCGGTTACATTTCCTTTTACGGGGAATCCTTTTTGCTGTTGTTCTTCTTGTTCCTCTTTACTGGCCAACGATACAACGTTATTTGAGGCATTTTTATAAATTGAAATTTGTCGTCCTGTAATCAAATAGGCTAAACTGGTTTTATTCAATATGCGATCGAGAATACTTGCTATATTTTCATTTTCTGATTTTACTTCTATCTTTCGGCTTAGCTCTGATGAAGCATCGTCAGCTACCAGAAAAACATAATCGCTTTCACGCTCTATCCTATCCAGAACCTGTCTTAGTGTAATGTTTTTAGCATTAAGTGAAATGTTTGCTTTCTGCGAATGCAGATTTCCGGCACTAAGCGAAATCATGCATACGAATAAAAAGAATGTTGTGATTTTCATAATTTTTCGGACTCTATAGTTCTTTTTAAGAACTTGTCGACTAAAGTTAATTCTTTCTTTCATACATTTGTAAATAGATTTAATTTGTAATTCTTCTTTGGTCAGTAGGTTATGAATTAAATTATAATCGGATAGTACTTCCACTACTGTCCGATTTTTCTTTTAACAATGTGTCTTTACATAGGCTATTCGTTTTTATTGGTTATATATATTTTATTATCTTCTCTTGTGTATGTCGTTGATGAAAATACAGACAGGGCTCTCATTATGTCGTCAATATTTTCTGACAACAGCAGTTTCCCGGTACACGTTCTTTTATAGAGCGCGAGATCTGTAGATGTTGTTTCGAATGAAAAATTGTAATACCGCTCTATCTTCTTCAGAATCTCAGATATAGTTACACTATTTAATACCAGAACATTATCCTTCCACGATATATATTCTATTGGATCTATTACCGATTTGTGTACCTGTCCCGAATTCACCGCTAGTTTTTCATTCGGAGACAAGAGTACCGGTGCCGCATCACCTGTATTCACTTCTACTTTTCCATCAACTAACACTACCGACTTTTCGGAGGAATCCCCATACGCCAAAACATTAAACTTCGTACCATGTACTTTTACATCAAATTCGGAGGTTCGCACGAAAAAGGGGCTGGATTTATTTTCAGCGACCTCTATATATATTTCTCCTTTCACTTTTATCTCTCTCTTATCAGAGCCGAATTGAGAAGGGAAATCTAATTCAGATCCGGAATTGATCCATACTTTAGTACCATCACTTAATGTCAGGGTAGTTCTTTTCCCATAGGGGACAAGCAGTTTATTCATTTTACCCGAAGCCGACAGCTTTTCTTCTTTCTTATCTTCATCTCCTTCTATTACTATTTTATTATTTTTATCTACGGTGAGATGAGTGTCGGAATTGAGAGCTATCACTTTATTTCCTGAAAGAAGTTGAATTTTTTCGTCCGGAAGCTTTTCTCCGACAATAGTTTCCACAATATTGGATTGTTCTGTTATTTTATTATTTATAAAGATGCCGGAAACAATCAATATTGCAATAGAGGCAGCTATAGACAGGTATAAAGTTACTTTCTTCCTTTTCTTCCTCTTTGTTAAGCTTGTCACGGACTCAGCATCCTGCACTATCCTATTCCAGAGAATTTCTATTTGAATATCAGACAATTTCCTATCATTCAATCTTATGGATTTACATTTCTCGATTGCGGTATTAATAGCCTCCTCGTCTTCCGGATGATTTTGCAGATATTCTTTCCAATATTCATTTAACTCTTCCGAGCGGGCAATTCTCCATTCTATAAAATTTTTATTATTAAGAAAATATATATACTCCTTTTTCTCTTTCATTGACATGTGTTTTTCTGGGTTAAAACTGAATTATAATAAATCCAGTGAAACTATTCTATATTAGAGACGGATATCTCAGAAATTTGTGGACACTTTTAAAAATAAAATTCAAATTTAACTATTCGGCCAATTTGAAAATCAATATTTGGAGTAGAGATACAGGTCTGGGCAAGATTCCTGTTTTAATTACAAAGGGAAAAGGAATAATAACAACATCAATAGTTTACTATCATCCTTAACATGTGTTCGCATTTTCTCAATGCCTCTATATACAAGCTTTCTAACTGATTCGGGAGTCATATCCAACAGGGGAGCTATGTCCTCATAACTTAATTCCTGCATATATCTCAGGTAGATAGCTTCCCGTTGTCTGTCGGTGAGTTGTTCCATCAGCTTTTCTACATTCGCTTTTAGAATAGCATGCTCATCATCTGCAATTATCGAATCTAAAATAGAGACTTCAATTACAAAAGGAAAATCTTCAATTTTTTCAAGCATATTTATTTTCCGGGAACTTCTATATATATCTATTAATCTATTTTTAAGACTAATAAACAAGTAATGTTTTACATTCAGGATATCTTCCAGCTTCTTATCATTGGCATATAAAACACAAAATACGTCATGAATAGCATCCATACATATTTGGTCTGAAAACCCCATGCTGACTCCATAACTGAAAAGGTCATTCACGTGTTTCCTATATAGATAAGAACTTATTGTTTCCTTACTCTGCATTAAAAAAAGTATGTTGGGTAAAGCAAAGGTATATAAAAATCTCACATAAAGATATCTACACTATGTTACAAGTATGTTAAGGTAAACTCAAAAACAACAAACAGCGATAAAGATAATATTAACAAGCTATCAAAAGGTTACTTCAAATATCTATTTCCTAAAGGTAAAATAAAAAACCTGACTCTCTATTCGAAAGTCAGGGAATTATTATTTTGCGTATATTTTTTTGTTGTCTCGCAAAGATTCGAACTTTGACAGGCAGAACCAAAATCTGCAGTGCTACCATTACACCACGAGACAATCCTATTACCTTAAAAAGGCGGTACAAAAGTATAAGAATTTTGTGAACTTACAAAATTATAGTATACTTTTTCCATTATTTATAGCAAATACAGTCACTTATATCTCCTGTATCATAAAGTGGAGGCGGTTTTGCAGGTTTACTTCGGCTATTCCGCCATCAATATCCAGATACAGAATATTCATATTCGGATAGATCTCCTTCATTCTCTTCTCTACCCCTTTTGCCACAATATGATTGGCAATACACCCGAAAGGTTGCAGGCAAACCACCTTATTTACGCCTTTACGTGCATAGTGCGCAATTTCTCCCGGAATAAGCCATCCTTCACCAAACTGGTTGGACAGGTTCAGCACTTCCGATGCAGCCTCAGCCTTAGCATAAATAGATTCTGATGCTTCATAGAATTTGAATTTGCTGAGTATCTTCTCTGCCTTCTTCACTTTTCCATTGATATACCACCAGATAAGAGGTTTCAGAGTTTTTGAAAAGATGGTTTCTTCTGCCAGTCCGTTTTCAATATTTACTTTGCTATTCACAAAGAATTGTGTGAGAAAATCCAATAATGGCGGAGTGGATACTTCTACATTTTTCGATCGCAACCATTCTGAAATATTAGCCTGCGCATAGTTATTATACTTCACAAAAATTTCGCCGATCAAACCAACTTTTGTGAAGTTCCTTTCATAAATCGGGATATTATTGAAATCTTCAACAGCTTCTTTTAATAAACGGAATAACGTTCTGACATCTTTAGCCCGTACAGCGTCTATACCTCTTTCTATATAAAAATCGAATACTTCCTGTGAAGCTCCGCTTTTCTTCTCCCTCACAGAAATGGCACTGTGCATTTGTTGCAGTCCGTCGCCATACAATACCAACGGAATTGCCAGTTTAGCAACCTTTTTCCAGTCAAGGGAAAATTCACTTTCTCCATTCTGATATGTTTCTCCCGAAGATAAAGCGATGACTGGAATATCATTAAATCCGGCATTTTGCAAGCCGGTCTTTATCTGTGCTATATAATTTGTAGCACGGCATTGGCCTCCCGTCTGGGTGATAGCCAGCACAATATCTTTCACATCATAATTACCCGATTGCAGGGCATTGATTATATCTCCCAGTACTAGTGTGGATGGATAACAAACCTCATTATTTCCATACATCAGCCCCAGGTCGGCCGATATCTTATTTGACTTTGGCAGATTTTCCACTTTCAATCCCAGCAATTCACCCAATGCCGGGGCAAAAGGAGAGATAAAGTCGCAAAGCCAGGGCAGAAGGATGGTTTTATGAGCGTCTTTTGCTTTCTTATACGGCACCGAATAGCCTTTGTATGATGTATCTGTGACAATATCCGTACTTTTTACAGCCTTCAAAGATTCCACCAGTGAACGAAGCCGCAAACGTATCGATCCCGGACTGGCTATCTCATCAATGCGGAGGACAGTTATATTCTTGCCTACAGCTTTCAGTATATCGCGCGTTTCGTCCATAAAGAATGAATCGGGGCCACAACCGAAAGAATTGAGCTGTATCAATTGTACATTCTGAGGTAATTTAGCGACTTCCATCGCAGCTTGTACCACACGGTTTGGAAATGCCCATTGCGAAACGATATTTAACTTGCCAAAGCCATGGCTGTCCGGTTTACGGAAAACATCATCTGTAAGGACAGTAACACCCAGATCGGAAAGGATCTGACCGACTTTCTGATGTATTAAAGGATCGGTATGATAGGGACGTCCTGCGACAACAAATGTCAGTTCTCCGGATTTTATGCCCTCATCTAACAAATCCTTCTGGAAATCATATAAATTTTTCTTCAAATCATTTTTTACACCCAATGCTTTTTGAAATGCCTTTTCAAAAACTGATTTTGACACACCTAAACCTGACAGATAATTATAGCATCCTTTATACAGAGCATTGTCGCTACAGAATGTTATCACAGGTTCATCAAATGGAATACCATGACGCCCTTGCGGGTCTATCGAGCTTTGAATAACATCCGGATAACCACTCACAACAGGACAGTTAAATGAATTGGATGATTGTCCGAATTCTTTTTCTTCCTTAGGTACGATCGGATAAAATATACGGTCAACTTTCTGCTCGATCAAAGAAAGGATATGCCCATGCACCAATTTAGCCGGAAAACAGATATTATCCGACATCACCCCTCCTACCCCTTTCTGATAAAGCGGAAAAGTAGATTCAGGAGAAAGACGGACATTAAACCCGCACTCGCTAAGGAGAGTATGCCAGAACGGATAATCGTCGAACATATTAAGCACTCGAGGTATACCTATTGTCTTGCCCTTTTCTATATTTTCAGCCTTTACCGGACGATCGAATAATATGTTATTTTTTCTGTCAAAGGCGTTATACCCTTCTTTACGGTCAATATTTTTATTATAAAATACCTTCTCACATTTGTTACCGGCATAACTTATATTCCCGTTATTGAACTTGAAACGCAGTACCGAACACATATTAGTACAGCCCTTACATGTCAGTTCTTTGGAGTCGATGGAGCTTATGTCGAACAAGGCTTCTTTACCTGAGAACACAGTCTTCGCTATATTCTTTTCGGTCAATCGCCGGGCGTAGAGTGCAGCACCAAGCGCACCCATTAATTCAGGATGATCGGTAGAGCTGATCGTCTTACCCGAAAGCATTTCCAATGCACGGTAAACGGCATCGTTACGGAATGTACCTCCCTGCACGACAATATGATCGCCCAGCTGGTTCAGATTGGATATTTTCAGGACTTTAAATAAGCAATTCTTCACTACGGAATATGCCAGCCCTGCTGCAATATCATCATTTCCTGCATTTTCCCGCAAAGATTGCTTTACTTTCGAATTCATAAATACGGTACAACGCGACCCCAGATCGCTCGGAAACTTCGCCAGACAAGCTGCCCGTGTAAAATCAGCCAGTTCCATATTCATCGTTGTCGCAAAGTTTTGCAGGAAGGAACCACAGCCCGCCGAGCAAGCCTCATTCAGTTCGATATTGGAAATTACACCATTACTGATAAATATAGATTTAATATCCTGTCCGCCAATATCGAGCACGAATGACACATCCGGATCGACATACTGTGCTCCGGACAGGTGAGCGATTGTTTCCACAATACCGTAATCAAGTCCCAGTGCCGATTTCATCAGGTCTTCACCATAACCGGTAGCTGCCGATGAAAGGAATTTAACTGTTACTCCTTTTTCTTCTGCTTCCTTATAGAATTGAGATAATCCTTCCATTACTTTTTTAAGCGGATTACCCTCATTGTTTCCGTAGAACTTGTATATAATATTGGCATCGGAATCCATGACTACAATCTTCGATGTGGTAGATCCCGAATCGATACCCAGAAAACATTCTACATATTTATCTTCACCTAATGCTTTAAAATGTAATTCCTTCACCCTGCGGTTAGCATCCCACTCTATATATTCCAATTCATCTTTAAAGAGAGGCTCTAATGCATCGATATGGTTTGATGATGTGGATTCTGATAGTTTTTCAATTAATCCGTTTAATTCTTTATATTTCGCATTTTCTCCTTCGTAAAGAGCAGAACCCCATGCCGGAAAGTATTCCCCGTTGTCAGGGACTATGATATCAGACGCCTGTATTTTCAAAACATCCTGAAATGCATTTCGTAAAGCAGGAATAAACGTCAGTGGCCCTCCGATGCAAATAACCTTAGGAATCACCTCGCAACCACGTGCCAGAGTTGTCACCGACTGTAAAGCCACTGCATGCAGAATAGACGCAGATATATCGGCAACAGGTATATTACGGCTAATCAGGTTTTGCACATCGGTTTTGGCAAATACACCGCAGCGGGAAGCAATGGGTAATATTTTTGTATAATCGAGTGCCTTTTCCCCAAGTTCTTCAATAGTTATATTCATCAGGCTGGCCATCTGGTCGATGAAAGCACCCGTACCTCCGGCACAACTACCATTCATACGGATATCAGGATGACGCCCTTCGGCAAAAAACACCATTTTAGCATCTTCTCCTCCGAGGTCAATCAGCGTATGCGCATCAGGATATGCAGTCTTGACCACCTCAACGGCTGCCACTACTTCCTGTACAAAAGAAATACCGATGCGCTCACCTATACCCATGCCTGCCGAACCGGAAATATTAATATTGAACATTGCATCCGGGAATTGTTGCGCTACTTTTTGTAACTCAGACACCAATGTTTGTTGTATATTCGCCTGATGGCGGCAATACGATTTATAGATAATGTGGGTATTGTTATCCAAAACGACAATTTTGACAGTGGTAGAGCCCACGTCGATCCCCATCTTATATTGTTGTTTATTCTGTATCATGAAGTGTGGATTTTAATTATTGTCACAAGGTTTCAGCGCATTTATCACAAACTCTATTACATATTTCTCGTGATTAGCAATCAACATATTATACGTTTCACGCGGCACTTCCATAAGTGTCATTGCCAGATTACCAAACAAGAACGGAAACATGCATAGGGATAGAATATTCAGCAGAAAATCGGCAGCCGGAGTCTTGCGGATCGTTCCCTTTCTCGCTTCTTCCTCTATTCGTTCTTCTATCTTGGTGAAAGCATTCAGCGGATTGCGGTTTTTAATGCGGTGAGTCAGTCCTTCCGGATTGAGTGTCACTTCATTAAGGATAAATGCGGCTATCTGGGGGTACTCGAAAAGGATTTCATAATAGGTATGAATCCATGTTTCTATCAGTTCATAGATAGGGAGATCTGATGTTATGGTAGCAAATACCCTTCCGGTCAATACGTCCAATGCCTCTTCAAAAATAATTTCAAACAGGCTGTACTTCGACTTGAAATAATAATTTACCATGGCGACATTTGTCCCCGATGCCTTTGCTATATCCCTGACACTTGTGCCTTTAAAGCCGTTTTTTATAAAAAGTTTTTGCGCTTCGTTGAGTATACGGTCTTTAACTACCGACGATTCTTCATTATTAAACATGTGTTCTAAACGATTGTTTAAGATACAAAAATAAGAAAGACTATTAGACTAAACAAGTGTTTAATTAAAATTTAAAGATAATTATTTAAAAAAACCGGAACTAATCTTATTTATTTTTACTTTTGGAAGTAAAACCTGACCTTTATGGAAAGATTATTCTACACAAATTTTCTATTTTTCCTACTCGCTTTTTATCCCTTTACCGCATTTGCCACAGGCCCTTCTTATGTGCACAGTGAAATGAATCCAGTTTCGGTTAACGACAAAGGAGAAATACTTTGCCGGACACGTTTTGTTAAAAATGATAACGGTGGACATTCATATCAGAGAATTGAATACGGCCTGTGCGTTATCAGCAATGGCAAGATCATAGAATTCAGGACAAAGACTCTCGATCCCGGAACCATAGAATATGGTTCTGACAAGTCCAAAGGAAAAATCACTGAGGATGAATACCTGAAGTTGACAAAGCACTGGGACTGGATATTTAAAACAGGTCTCGATTTCGGCAAGCTAAGCAAACAACAAAAGCAAATTTGCGAGCAATATGGATTTAAAGAAAATAATACTGAAAACTTTAAAGTAAATAAAAAAATAAGGCTATCAGATTTTAAGAAAGAGAGAAATGTTGATCTCAAAAAAGACAAACAACTGGCACTGAAAGGGGCTAAAAGTGTTTTTTATGACAATCGACAAATACATATATCGTATGATTTCGGAAACATACTCATATTGAACAATACATACAGAGAAGATCCTGATATGGACACCGGAGCAAGCTTCAGTTATAAGAGTCCTTTGTTCGGAGGAATAGAATATGAATATTACAGGATAACAGGGGCTTTATTTTTAAGCGATTAAACATTATTGAAAGAACTTCAAAGCTTTTTCCATATCCTCAGGAGTATCTACACCAATGGTTTCCAAATCAGTATAGCCTACACGGATGCGATATCCATTCTCTATCCAGCGAAGCTGTTCCAACGATTCAGCTTTTTCGAGAATAGATTGTGGCAGTTGTGTTATTTCCTTTAAAATATCTGACCGGTAAGCATACATACCGATATGTTTATAAAATGTATGTTTATCGAGCCATTCGGTATGATGCACGTCACGTATATATGGAATAATGGAACGGCTAAAATAGATAGCTTCGTTCTTCTTGTTGATCACCACTTTCGGAGAATTGGCATTGAACAGCACATCAAAACCGTCTTCTTTTTTGAATGGCTTCACTAATGTCGCAAGTTCAACATCTTTACTATCGAAACAATTTTTTAAAGCCTCTATTTGTTCCGGTTGAATGAACGGCTCGTCACCCTGCACATTGATGATCACATCGAACGGTTTATTTATTGTAGCATATGCTTCCTGAATACGGTCAGTCCCGCTACGATGATAGGGAGAAGTCATTACAGCCTTTCCCCCGAAAGATTCTACCGCATCGAAAATACGGGTATCGTCGGTTGCTACCCAGACTTCATCCACAGCCTTTTTTACTTGTTCATATACCCGTTGGATCATCGGCTTTCCGCCCATATCGGCTAATGGCTTCCCCGGAAAGCGGGTGGATGCGTAACGGGCGGGAATTATAGCTATAAAATTCATCAATAATTACTTTAAAAGAATACGTAAAGATAAAGTATATTTTAGAAATGGAATGTATATTTGCATCTGTTATGAACAAGGCACTATTAAGTATAGGAACAAATGAAGACAGAGAGGCTAATCTGGCCCTTTGTCATCAGATGCTGAATGATCTATTTGAAGAAATTAATTATTCGGAAACTTCGATTACCTCTCCTTACGGCATAACATATAAAAATGATTTTCTTAATCAACTCGCCGTTATCTACACAAATAAAGAAAAGGAAAAAATCGCCTTATCATTAAAGGAGATCGAGAAGAAGATTGGCAGAAAAGAAGAGGATAAGGTAAAAGGAATTGTAAAAATAGATATAGACCTCGTTATCTGGAATGATGAAGTATTGAAGCCCGGTGATATTTCACGAAGCTATATTACAGAATTGCTACCCAGCCTACAAAAATAAGGCAATATAAATAGAAATTGCAAGTAAAAGCGCTGTTAAAAATCACCTAATAATCAAGCACCTAAGGCTTACCAGCATAAGTGCCATCCATTATATCCTTTATCTGCTTCCATAAATTGCCGCCATCGTTAGAGGATTTCGGACCGGGTGTCGATCTGCCATCTTCTATATATTTTTTTACTTGAGCAACCATTTCCTTAACCTGACCGTCATATTCAGGGTTATTTATACAGTTCACCTTTTCCTCCGGATCGTTCGACATATCATAGAGCTGCAAAGGAGGATGACCATTCATTTTATATTGCTGGTCGGAGCCGTTGCCCGCATTAAATATCAGCTTATACTCCGGAGTCCGATAGGTGAAATAACCGCCTCCGGAAGTAGCAATAAGATCAGAACGGGATGTCGTACCTTTTCCCGCAAGTACAGGCCAGAAGCTATAGCTGTCTTCTGCCTCGGCATCACCACTTTTATAGCCCAACATATCGGCAAAAGTAGCATATAAATCTGTAAGCGACACAAGTGAATTTTCTTTTACATGGTCATATTTGTCACCCCACGATAATATGAAAGGAATACGATGTCCTCCTTCCCAGGCATGCGACTTATATCCCCGGTATATATAGCTGGGATAATGGCCATTTTTATTCATATTATCCACATGGATATATCCTGCACAACCGTTGTCTGCAGCAAACATCACGATGGTATTCTCATATTTGCCTATGTCTTTCAGTTTTTGGTTAAGCCGTCCTACGATATCATCTATCATCATCACAAGATCGCCGTAATCGCCGATTGAAGATTTACCTTTAAATTCGGGGCTCGGTAATAATGGTATGTGCGGTGCCGTCAAAGCCATATAAAGAAAAAATGGCTGTTCCGAATTTTTGCCGTTTTCCAGATAGTTGAGCATCTTATCTGCAAAATGTGGTTGCATACTTTCTGCACTCCAGTCGCTATGCCCGATACCGCCTTTGATTTTATATAATCCTGTGCCCGAGTCTTCGAAAGTCGTATTCGGTTGTTTTTCCACCATATTGTTTTCTATATATAGGTGAGGTGCTCCCGTTGGAGAGACTATACCATAAAAATAATCGAATCCTCTGTCGGTGGGACCATTAGTAATCGGTTTTGTAAAATCGATATTATCGACGTTTTCTTTATTACTTTTGTAAGCCCAGTCCTGTCCAAGATGCCATTTGCCGATAGCTGCTGTCGTATAACCTTTTGATTTGAACATATCGGCAATAGTTTTGCGGCCGGGAGTGATCATCGCGGGTGAAGTAGCACCCAAAACACCACCTTTTTTAGTTGTCCGCCAGTTATAGCGTCCTGTGAGAATAGAATAGCGCGAAGGCGTGGATAAGGCTGATGAAGAATGCGCATCGTTGAAAGATATACCATGAGCACACATTTCGTCGAGATTTGGGGTATCTATCTGCGAGTCGGGATTGAGTCCTCTGATGTCTCCGATTCCCATATCATCGGCAAGGATGAGTATAACGTTCGGCTGTGTATTCTGACCGTGAATAGTCCCAAGGTTACATGCCAGTAGTCCAAGGGCGAATGATGACGCTGATAAGGCTGTGTGTGTTTTCATTTCATAGATAAAATGAGGGCTGGGTTTGCTAAAAAAAATCAAAGGCTAAATATAATTATATCTTTTTTAATTCTTTATATCTTTCCATAATTCTTCTTGGATTTTATCCAATAGTTCCCTGCTATTACCATCAAACTTGCGGGCAAAGTAAGGGAAACGTTGTCCGTACTCGTCGTCAAATTCAATATGTGTTTTCAGAAATTCAATATGATTGTCTGTCATCGTCGCAGGAGGAACAGGCACCTCCCAGTCAGTATATGTCAGACTGGCGGCCGTATTGTCTGAAAATGGAGAATTACCTATGATCGTTTGAAAGAATGCTTCATCCGGAATTAAGGTATATTTAAAGAAGCTTACATATCGCCTATCTTCTTCCACTGTTTTCAGAATATACTTCACACAATTATTTGTCAGGGCAAACCATTGTGTACCTGCATATATTTTAAAAGGAGGATTACGTTTTATGTTCAGTTTCTTCAATAATACCTCCGCCAGCAAAAGCGGATTGTAAAGCCGGGCATCGCGTCTCTTAAAGTCGAAAAAATAGTATAGATAACGCTCTAAGGGTTTATAAGGAACCGGGACGGGAGCGATATCAATATACTCTTTTCGCTGATTCAGCTGATCAAGTAAAAACGTTTTTGACCGGACAGGGTAATCAACACCACTGATAAGTATAAAATAATCGGCCAGAGGACTACCGCTCACCGCATTACGCATCAAAGCGAGAGTAGCCTCAACCATAGTGAAACCTCCCCAGTTTATATCGATATGTTCGGGAATTATTCTGACATTATCTTTTGAAGGATTGTAAGCATCACCCGATTTCTTATCTACATGGATATAGAAAGTGCTGTCTGCGTCATCAAGCGCGTCGATCAGCCTGTCGAGATGCAGGAAATTGTTATGAGCCAGTATCAGATAGCAGATTTTCATTTTTCAATAGTATTTATCTGTACCTCCATAGCCTTTAATAAGCTTATTAGCCCTTGTTTTTTCGATAAAATGATTCAGGCGTTTCTGAAAATGATCGGGATAATCGCGGGCCATATCGATATAGGCGATCCTTATACGTTTATAAGAATCAGAGAAAGAGGAAAAATTCTTCCATGCCAGTTCATCTTTTTTTATTTCTTCGATAATGTAGCCGGGAATAATATATTCTTCTTCCAGAATAAAGCGTATGGAATCAACAACGGTCGAATGGATCATATTATTCTTATGCAGCCAGATGATCCTTTCTTTATTCAGTTGGGAATAGGTACTCTTTGGGTTACGAACAGAATAACGCTGGATGGTATGGTATTCATCCAGCGTTTTCAGTGTACTGTCGATCCATCCGAAGCACAGTGCTTCTTCTACGGCATCGTTGTATAATATAACCTCTTTTCCTGAAGATTTTTTTGGATAGATAAGCCAGATTTCCTTCTCTGTCTGAAAACTAACTTCCAGCCATTTACGCCATTCTTCTCTGTCTTTTACATATAATGTTTTCATCACAGAAAGAGATTTGGTAAGGTAATAGAGGTTTTATCTTTTACGTTTTGTACTATTGGTTTTATTCTTTTCTTTCAGCTGTTGCTGTTGCATACGCTGTGCTTCTTCGAGGCGTGCCATAAAACCCGATTTCTTTTTCGGCTTCGCTTTATTGGCTTCCAGTTTGGCAAGCACCTTTTTCTCATCGATCATATAGCGGAACGCAATAGTCAATAGAATAGTCATCAGCAGCGATAAGAAATAATAGTATGTAAGACCTGAAGGATAATCGTTCAACACGAACAGGAAGATCAGCGGCATCAGGTACATCATCCACTTCATACCCGGCATTTGCTGTTGCCCGGTATTGGTCATTTCCATGTTGAATTTTGTATAGATGATATTTGTTATAGTCATCAATATACAGAACAAGCTCAGATGCGACCCGATCAATGGGATGTGAGTTCCCCAGTTTATTACAGCATCGTAGGTAGACAAGTCGTTTGCCCAGAGGAAACTCTGCTGACGCAGTTCTATCGCATTGGGAAAGAACTGGAACAAAGCAATCAGTATAGGCATTTGCAGCAGCAGGGGAAAACAACCACTCATCGGATTAACCCCGACCTTATTATAGAGTGCCATCGTAGCCTGCTGTTTTTCCATTGCCTGTTCCTGCTTCGGATATTTGGCGTTGAGCTCCTCAACCTGAGGGCGCAATACCCGCATTTTGGCAGATGACATAAACGATTTATATGTCAATGGAGAGATAACGAGTTTTACTATTATTGTCAGTAGCAGAATAACAATACCCATCGATAGCCCTGTATCTTTCAACAGATTGAAAATTGGAATCACAACATATTGGTTTATCCAGCGGAACAGCGTCCATCCCAGTGGAACAAGCTTATCTAAATCGAGTTGTTTGCTGGCATCGTCAATATGTTTGTCATACCCCTTCAACAGTGAGAATGACATCGGCCCCATATAATATGAGAACCCGGCTCTCATTGTTCCTGCATTCATATCTACCTGAGCAGGGACAAATAGAGTAGCGTCAAAGGCTTTCAGATATTCACTATCTTCGGTTGTCTGTAATACTTTTGAATCAAGAAGAGCGACTTCGATCTTCTCATCGGCAATCAATATCGGGGCAAAGAACTGGTTTTTGAACGCGATCCATTTGGCAGGCTCTTTTACTTCCACCTGCTCGTTTTTATCTGCGCTCAACTCTTTCACATCACCACCTACATATTTATAATAAAGATGAGAATAGCGTTGCTCATTCTTTACACTTTTTTCCTGACGACGAAGTTTTTGTGCCCAGTTTATTTCAAACACATCTGCTTTTTCCCTATCGAGAAGCGGTTGCATTCCTACCATACTGATATCGAACTTCATTGTATAATCGTCATCCGCCAGCTTGTAAATGAAATCGACATACTGGCTATCAGAATATGAGAAACGCATGATAAGCGAATTGTCGTTTTCTGATTTTAACGGAGTAAATATAAGGTTATTGGTATGCAGAACCTTATTTTGCCTGTTAGTCAAAGCCAATGAAAAGTCCCCGTCGTTATTGAAAAGATAAAGAGAATCGGAGTTCTCTTTTGCATCTTTATTGTAACTCATATACTCTTTTAGCTGAGCGCTTACCATGCGCCCGCCTTTCGTAGAAAAAACAAGTTTCAGCTTATTATTTTCAAGGGTGGTAAATTGTTCCTGCTGTTGTTTTGAAGCATTTTGCAACGAATCTATTGTCTGCGAAGAGGAATCCTGTTTTTGAACAGGTTGTGCAAAAAAATCATCGACAACATTATTCTCTTTGGAAACCAGTGTTGTATCAAGTGTTAGTTTCTCCTGTTCCTTTTGAAGTGTTTGAGCGTATTCAATCGAGTCTTTTATGCGTTGCTGTTTCTGGCGTTCGATATCTTCCGCCGAAGGTTGATTCAATATACCAAAGCCTATTATTACTACAGCAATAAGTATAAACCCGATAACCGTATTCTTATCCATCTAAAAATTGTATAAAGTTAAATTCCTTTCTTGAGGTCACAGACCTATTTATTATTTTTTCTTGTTCTCTACTATTGCTTTAATAAAGCTCATAAATAAAGGGTTGGGAGAAACAACCGTACTATTATATTCGGGATGGAACTGTACTCCGAGATACCATTTTTTTTCAGGCATCTCCACAACTTCAACCAAACCCATTTCCGGATTGATACCCGTACATTTCATCCCATGACTTTCATAGTCGTCCCTGAAATCGCCATTAAACTCGAAACGATGGCGGTGACGTTCTTCTATCAGCTTCTTACCATAAGCCTGATAGACGAGCGAACCTTTTTCCAGTTCGCACTTATACGCGCCAAGCCTCATTGTTCCGCCCATATTGGTAACATTCTTTTGTTCTTCCATCAGGTCAATCACCTTGAATGGAGTATGCTGGTTCATTTCTGTCGAATTTGCATCTTCCAAGCCCAATACATTACGGGCAAATTCTATTACCATACATTGCATACCCAGACAAATCCCAAAAGTAGGCACATCATGCTCTCTAGCATATTTCAGGGCATGAATTTTTCCTTCGAGCCCTCTCTGCCCAAAACCAGGAGCAATAACTATGCCATCCAACGAAGCAAGTGTAGCTTCTGCATTTTCTTCGGTCAGTTTGTCAGATAATATAAATTGAAGATCAAGCGTTCTGTCGTTGTATGTTGCCGCCTGCAATAAAGATTCATTGATAGATTTGTAAGCATCGGGCAGTGCAACATATTTACCGACCAAGCCTATACGGACTGTCTCTTTGGCATTTTTCTTCTTATCAAGAAATTCACGCCAGGGTTTCATTTCCGGTTTATCGCCGATAGGCATACCAAGTTTACGAAGCACGATCTCATCCATATTCTGAGCCTGCATATTTAAAGGCACTTCGTAAATAGTAGGCACATCGACTGATTGTACTACTGCATCGACTTCTACGTTACAGAATAATGCCACTTTGCGAAGGATATCTTTATCCAACTGGTGTTCGGTACGGAGAACAAGCAAGTCGGGCTGAACTCCTTCCGATTGAAGTTGCTTCACGGAGTGCTGCGTAGGCTTAGTCTTTACTTCTCTTGCCGCAGCTATATATGGCACATAAGTAAGATGCACACACAGGCAATTTTTGTCGAGCTCCCAGCGCAACTGGCGTATACTCTCGATAAAAGGCAGTGACTCTATATCGCCGACTGTTCCGCCAATCTCAGTTATTACAAAATCATAGTCATATTTTGTACCGAGCATCTTAATGTTTCGCTTGATTTCATCGGTGATATGAGGAACTATCTGAACGGTTTTACCCAGATAATCGCCTTTACGTTCTTTACTTATCACATTCTGATAAATACGTCCGGTAGTGATATTATTATCCTTATGTGTAGGCTGATTCAGAAAACGTTCGTAATGCCCAAGATCCAAATCGGCTTCATGCCCGTCGACCGTAACATAGCATTCACCATGCTCATACGGATTCAGTGTACCCGGGTCGATATTGATATACGGATCGAGCTTCTGAATTGTTACTTTATACCCTCTGGCCTGTAATAGTTTTCCCAGTGAAGACGCAATGATTCCCTTTCCCAATGAGGATATTACTCCTCCTGTCACAAATATGTACTTCGTATTAGCCACGACTTTTAGTTTTTATATTTTTTAGATACTAAAAAGAAAGCACAAAAGTACAAAAAATATTTAGAAGTAATCAGCAAAAAGACAAACGCCTGAACTTCTTAAATCAAAATAATTATTAAATTATAAATCAGTGACTATTAGGATTCTGGCGTAACGCAAAACAATAGGTCGTTTCAAAATGTTAATCTATTATCAAACAGTTATATCATGAACATTTATTCAATCTTAATAACGATAGGCAGCATTCTTTTTATTTCGAGTATTTACCTTTGGTTCAGAGCCGGAGTTATCAGACGAAGGAATAATGACGAATCGAAAAAAAACGATCGCACCGGGGGTTTTATGTTCATGACCTCGTTGTTGATTTTTGCCATTGCTCTGTTAATATGGCTATTAACTTAACAATGCATATGCTGATTGTTAAAAAAAATCTATTAAATTCTTGCTGTTTTATCTGTATCAGAAAACTCTTATGGCAAAATTTAATGAAGAACTACAAACTAAAATCATCGAATTACTGGGAACCGAATTTTTCTCTATCTCGCAAACCTGCAAAATACTAGGCATCAGCAGACAGATATTTTATACATGGATGAACGAAAAGCCCGAATTTAAGACAGAGGTGGAAGAAGCCATCAAGTACCGCAATGAAGAATTAATGTCACTGGCTTATATGTCCATCAAAAAACGGCTGAAAGAAGGCACAACGGTTGTAGAAAAAGACACATATATACCTGACGAAACGGATGACTCAAGGCTGAAATTTAAATCGAGAACTATCACAACCAAGGATTATATGCCCGACTTACGCACTGTAAGAATGATACTGGACAGAAACGACAAGCAATCACACACATCCTCTGAAACGAGAAAAACAGGAAAATAAAAAAGTGAAAAATGCGTCAACTTTGTCAACTTTTAACAAAAAGCAATGGAAGAATTCAGAAAAACGCAAAAGTTATTACTGATTCCATAATTTTTATACTAAATTTGCACACTTATAATATTTGTGTGCATTTTTAATATATGACCATAAACAAAACCCGAAATATATTGATCGACGTAGCACGTCAACTATTCGCCAAACTGGGAGTAGAAAATACGACTATGAACGATATAGCTCTGGCTTCGCACAAAGGCAGGCGCACATTATACACATACTTCAACAACAAGAACGAGGTTTATCAGGCCGTTCTGGAATCGGAACTAAACCAGATGTACCAGGCCCTGCAAACTGTTGCCAGCAAGAAACTTCCGGCTGACGAAAAGCTTATGCTGTTCTTTTATACCCGTTTCGATGCGGTAAAAAATGTAGTGGCCCGTAACGGGACACTCAAAGCAGATTTTTTCCGTGATATATGGCGTGTGCAGAACGTAAGGAAATCTTTTGACAGGAAAGAGATACAGGTTTTAAAGGACATCCTCAACAAAGGAGTAGAGGAAGATATTTTCGAAATGCCGGACACTGAGGCTACAGCCGAAATACTTCACCATGCGCTGAAAGGACTGGAGGTACCATACATCCGCGGGCAGATAAGAGCCGAAAGCCTGAAAACCGAATCGCAAAGGGAGAATATCGCTTATCTGATCTTTGAAGGCCTTAAAAAGAAGAAAAAAGATTAAATCATATATTAATTTATAAAATTATGAAATTATTAGAAGGTAAAACCGCTATTATTACAGGAGCAGCCAGAGGAATCGGTAAGGCTATCGCTCTTAAATATGCAGAGCAGGGAGCTAACATCGCTTTCACTGACCTGGCTATCGATGAAAATGCAAAGGCCACAGAAGCCGAAATAGCTAAATTCGGCGTGAAAGTAAAAGGTTATGCATCAAACGCTGCTAACTTCGACGACACTCACAAAGTAGTGGAAGAAATAGTAAAAGACTTCGGACAGGTAGATATCCTTATTAACAATGCCGGCATCACCCGTGACGGACTAATGATGCGTATGAATGAACAACAATGGGATATGGTGATAAACATCAATCTGAAATCAGCGTTCAATTTCATCCATGCGCTTACACCTGTTTTCATTAAACAAAAAAGCGGAAACATCATAAATATGAGTTCGGTTGTAGGTTTGTCAGGAAATGCAGGACAGACTAACTATTCTGCTTCTAAAGCAGGAATGATCGGCCTGGCTAAATCAATAGCAAAGGAACTTGGATCGAGAAACGTTCGTGCGAACGCTATCTGCCCGGGATTCATCATCACCGAAATGACAGGTGTACTTTCTGATGACGTAAAGAAAAAATGGGCTGAACAAATTCCCCTTCGCCGTGGAGGAACACCTGAAGATGTAGCTAATGTAGCCGTATTCTTAGGGTCTGACCTATCTGCCTACGTTACAGGGCAAGCTATTCCTGTTTGCGGCGGAATGAACATGTAATACATTTTCACAAGAATAACAGGGCGGTCCGGAACATTTAGCATTCCAGACCGCTTTTCTTTTTACACAAGCGCCCAATAATCTTACGATAAATTAGCAATCTGCTATTTTATATCTTACTAAAAAGACTTATCTTCGAAGTCTGTTTGGACTAACATATCTGATACACATGAATATACTTTTAATTCAAACCGATATTAAGTGGCAGGACCCTACATACAACAAAAATCAGGCAAGAAAGATAATCGACGCTTCACCTGATGCCGATCTTATCATCCTGCCGGAAATGTTCACTACGGGCTTTTGTATGACACCCAATGGCATTGCTGAAAAGGCAGCTACCGAAACCCTGCAATGGATGCAACATGTAGCCGGAGAAAAGAATGCGGCCGTTGCCGGCAGTGTAGCCACCGAAGAAAACGGGAATTATTATAACCGCTTCTACTTCGTGAAACCCGATGGCAGCTATGCTACATACAACAAAAAACATCTCTTCACCTATGCCGGAGAACATAACGAATACACTGCCGGAGAAGACCGTGTGATAGTAGAATATCAGGGAGTAAAAATATTATTGCAGATATGTTATGACCTTCGTTTCCCTGTGTTTTCAAGGAATAAAGGAGATTACGACATGATTATCTATGTAGCGAACTGGCCGACACAACGCATCGAACCCTGGAATATACTGCTACGGGCAAGAGCCATCGAAAACCAGTGTTATGTAGCTGCAGTTAATCGTACAGGAAACGATCCGGACAATAACTATTGTGGCGGAACGGCATTAATAGACTATCTGGGTAAAACAATCGTTTCAGCAGAGAATAATATTGAGGAAGCCGTATCAGGGAGTATAGAACTAAAATCCTTGACCAGATTCAGGGAATCATTCCCCGCTTTACATGACGCTGATAAATTTACACTAATATAAATGAAAGAAAAACTATTATTACTGGGCGATCAGGCTATTGCCTTAGGAGCAATCCACGCCGGTATAGCAGGTGTTTACGCTTATCCGGGAACACCATCCACCGAAATAACGGAATATATACAAGAGCAGCCTTTAGCACAGGAAAGAAAGATACACAGCCGTTGGTGTGCGAATGAAAAGACAGCGATGGAAGCTGCCCTCGGAGTTTCATATATTGGAAAAAGGGCGCTGGTTTGCATGAAGCATGTCGGGTTGAATGTTGCCGCCGATGCATTTGTGAATTCATCGATGACAGGAACAAACGGAGGATTGGTTGTACTGGTTGCCGACGACCCGTCGATGCACTCTTCACAAAATGAACAGGATTCCCGGTTTTACGGTAAATTTGCCTTTGTTCCTGTTTTCGAACCATCGTCACAGCAGGAAGCTTACGATATGATCAGGTATGCGTTCGAAGTATCCGAAAAATACGAACTTCCTGTATTAGTACGGCTAACCACACGTATGGCTCATTCCCGGGCAGAAGTGGTTACATCCGGAATTAAAGAACAGAACCCGATAAAATTTCCGGAAGATAAATCCCGCTGGGTACTCCTTCCGGTAAATGCCAGAAGACGATATAACGAACTGTTAGCCAGCCAGCCTGAGCTGGAGAAACTATCAACCGCATCCGAATACAATTCATACAAGAAAGGAAATAAGCAAGGGGTTATCGCATGCGGTATCGGGTATAACTACCTGATGGAGAATTTTCCACAGGGATGTGACCGCACTGTATTGAAAATATCCCAATATCCGTTGCCAAAGGAACTGATCAGAAAAGTAATGGATGAATGTGACGAAGTTCTGATATTGGAAGACGGGCAGCCTTTTGTAGAAGAACAACTTCGCGGATTACTCGATGAAAGCGGCAAAGTGAAAGGGCGATTGACTGGTGAATTACCACGAGTAGGAGAACTCACTCCCGATAATGTCCGTGCGGCATTGGGCTTTGAAATGGAGAAACAATTTGAAGCGAGCAAAAATATAGTACCCCGTCCGCCAGCCTTATGTTCAGGTTGTGGACACTCTGATGTATATAAAGCTCTGAACGAAGTAGTTGAGGAATATAAAGATGCTAAAGTTTTCAGCGACATAGGCTGTTACACGCTCGGGGCACTACCTCCATTCAGGGCGATCGATACCTGTGTGGACATGGGGGCATCTATTACTATGGCAAAAGGGGCTGCCGACGGAGGATTGTTCCCGTCTGTCGCTGTGATCGGAGACTCTACATTTACCCATTCGGGTATCACCGGGCTATTGGATGCCGTAAATTCAAAGGCGAACATAACAGTCGTCATATCTGATAACCTGACAACAGCCATGACCGGAGGACAGGATTCGGCTGGGACTGAAAAACTGGAAGAAATCTGCTATGGCATAGGCGTAGAGAAAGAGCACGTACGGGTGGTTATTCCTCTCCCTAAGAATATGGATGAGATAAAAAGCGTGATAAAAGAAGAGATAGAATACAAGGGTGTATCGGTTATTATCCCACGTAGAGAATGTATTCAAACATTAAAAAGGAAAAAATGAAACTAGATATAATACTTTCGGGAGTCGGGGGGCAAGGAATACTTTCCATTGCAGCCATAATAGGAGAAGCCGCTTTAAAAGAGGGTTTACACATCAAGCAGGCCGAAGTACATGGTATGAGCCAGCGCGGAGGAGATGTACAGTCGAATTTACGTATATCCTCATCAGAAATATATTCCGACCTTATTGCAAAAGGGAGCGCGGATGCCATTATATCCCTCGAACCGATGGAAGCATTACGCTATCTCCCCTATCTCTCTCAGAAAGGATGGATAGTAACGAATTCAACTCCGTTTATCAATATTCCGAATTACCCCGATCAGGATGCCATAACAAAGGAACTTTCTTTATTACCGAATGTGATTCTTTTGGATATAGACACTCTGGCAAAAGAAGCGGGTTCTGGAAGGGCAACCAACATGGCATTGCTGGGGGCCGCATCTGTTATTTTAGGTATCGATCAGGAAAAACTAGAAGACGCCATACGGCAAGTATTCTCCCGCAAAGGAGAAAAAATAGTAGAAATGAATCTCAAGGCTTTTGAAGGAGGGAAGAAAGCAGGAGAAGAACAGATAAAAATATAATGCATATTATCAATACTCTTGAATTTGCACCTTATGATTATGCTAAAGAAAATCATAAGTCTCCAATTTATGATGACACCGACGAAGATTGGTATATCTATTGGAAAAGGTGTATGCATGACAGCGGTTTATCCTATTTAGAACCTATACAAAAACGTTCCTGGCTGGTTAATATTGATACTATTAGTAATACTGATTTTAGAATTTTAGCAGAAGTTAAGAAATCAGATAAAGATCTTGGCGAAGAACTTGAGAAAGAATTCTATGGAGGAATAGTTATTATTCCCGAAAATGAAGAAATAAAATTAACGACCAGTTGTTGTGGGGATTTGTCTAATCTGGAAGAATGGGAAAATATTTTTACTGACACAAATCAAAAGTGGCAAATGTTATGGATAGGACATCCATATCCTTATTACAGGCATAATGAAGACTATATCGAATTCTCAGAACAAATGGAAGGAGATGTAGATGAAAATACTAAAGTAAATTTAACCGTTTCAAAAATCTGGTTAGAAAAAGAAATAAAAAAGCTAAGGCTAAAACAAGATAAATTTATAAAGCAAATAGAAGAACTCTTAAATAGCTAACAAATGCAAAACAGAGTATTCAGTCAGGAACTCATTAAACAGGTTATTGACGATCTAAAAATAACAAATCTGGAAAATGCCACTATCGGCGAAGTATTATTAATAGCTTCCCGGTTGGAGCAGGTCACAGGCATTCCGTTTATCCGTATGGATCAGGGAGTACCCGGATTAAAGCCATGCCAGATAGGATTAGAAGCCGAGAAAAAAGCACTCGACGCCGGAGTAGCGTCCATGTATCCAGCAGCAGAAGGTATCCCTGTATTGAAGAATGAGGCCGCACGATTTGTAAAAGCATTTCTTGATGTGAATATTTCTCCTGTGTCTTGCATTCCTGTTACAGGATCGGTCGCAGGTTCTTTTGGTTCATTTATTGTTTGCAATCAATACGATGAAAAGAAAGACACCGTACTCTTTATCGATCCGGGATTCCCTATCCAAAAATCGCAATTGAAAGTATTGGGAATCAATTATCTGGAATTTGACATTCACTATTTCAGAGGAGAGAAGCTAAAAGAAAAACTCGAAGATATACTTCAAGCAGGTAACATCTCCTCTATCGTCTACTCCAATCCTAACAATCCCGCATGGATTTGCCTTACCGAAAGCGAACTGAAAATAATAGGTGAACTGGCAACCAAATACGGAGTAATCATCTTGGAAGACCTTGCCTACTTCGGCATGGATTTTCGTACCGATTTCGGACATCCGTTCGAATCGCCATATGTACCGACAGTAGCAAAATATACAGAAAACTACATATTGATGCTGTCTTCATCCAAAATATTCAGTTATGCGGGACAGCGGGCAGCAGTAGTCTGTGTATCGGACAAACTGTTTTCTTTGAAATCAGAAGCGTTGGCAAAGCGATATTCAGGAGCAGGGATTTTCGGCCCTACATTCGTAGGAGCAATATTATATATGATTACTTCGGGTATTACGCATACCACCCAATACGGATATGCAGCCATGCTTAAAGCAGCTTCAGATGGCGATTTCAACTTCGTGGAAGAAACCAGCGAATATGCCAGACGTGCACACCGGATGAAAGAATCTTTCAAAAAGTATGGTTTCCATGTAGTGTATGATAAGGATATCGACAGAGATATTTCCGATGGCTTTTTCTTTACGATCGGTTATCAGGATATGAGTTGCGGCGAACTGATGCAGGAATTACTTTATTATGGAATTAGTTCTATTGCCTTATCAACTACCGGAAGCGAGCAACAGGGCGTAAGGGCATGCTGTTCTCGGATGAGTGAAGATTTGTATGATGTATTGGATAATAGATTAAAGGCGTTCAGTATAGATCATTAAGAAATTTCTTTTTGTCATTCTGGAGCTAAGCGAAGCATCTTTATACTCAGGAGATTTTTCACTCCGTTCAAAATGACAAAATAAACGATAAAACTAAAAACTAAAATATACTATGATTTGGAATAAACCCAAAGAGTGCATGAGTACTGAAGAAAAACGGAATCTTCAGGGGCAGCGCTTGCGTAAACTTGTAGAAAGGGTATATCACTCCACCCCCTTCTATCGGCAGAAGATGCAGGAGATGGATGTTACTCCCGAAGACATTAATACAATTGATGATGTCGTAAAACTCCCGTTTACGACCAAACAGGATTTGAGGGATAATTACCCGTATGGACTGTTTGCCGTACCGATGTCGGAGATTGTCAGATTACATGCATCCTCGGGAACAACAGGCTCTCCCACTGTTGTGGGCTATACCCGCAAAGATCTCTCTATCTGGTCGGAAATGACAGCCCGCTGCCTTAGCGCATTCGGAACAACAAGAAACGATATTTTTTCGGTCGGATATGGCTATGGATTGTTTACCGGAGGACTGGGTTTACATTATGGAGTTGAGCATCTCGGGGCAACTGTCATTCCTATGTCGAGCGGTAATACATCGAAACATATCCAGTTACTTCACGACTTCGGTGCAACGGCCCTTGCCTGTACACCATCCTATGCCCTTTATCTGGCAGAAGCCATGGCAAAAACAGGAATACCCCGTGAAGAATTCAAATTGCGCACAGGTATTTTCGGAGCTGAACCATGGACAGAAAATATGCGTAAGGAAATCGAAGCAAAAATGGGTATTGATGCCTATAATATATACGGTCTAAGCGAGATAATGGGCCCGGGGGTAGCGCATGAATGTGAGTACAAAGATGGTTCTCATATCATTGAAGATCATTTCTATGCAGAGATCATCTCTCCTGATACCCTTGAGCAATTGCCACACGGAGAGCAAGGTGAATTAGTATTCACGACATTAACAAAAGAAGGTTTACCACTATTAAGATACAGGACAAAAGACCTGTGTACACTGATGGATGAACCATGCAAATGCGGGCGCACAAATGTGAGAATGAGCCGTATCGTGGGACGCAGCGACGATATGCTTATTATTCGTGGAGTAAATGTATTCCCGTCGCAGATAGAAAGCGTTATACTGGAAATGGAAGAATTTGAACCTCACTATATGCTTGTGGTCGATAGAATAAACAATCTGGATATACTGGAAGTACAAGTAGAAGTGCGGGATGGATTCTATTCGGATGAAATAACAAAGATGCTCGCACTCAAAAAGAAAATAGCCCAACGCCTGCAAAGCGTTCTGGGAATTAGTGCAGATATCAAGCTCGTAGAACCGTTCAGCATAAAGCGCAGTGAAGGTAAAGCACAAAGGGTATTAGATAAGAGAACATTTAACTAAGATCGATTGACCATGACAATAAAACAACTATCGGTTTTCATAGAAAACAAAACAGGCAGGATAAATGACGTTACCCATATACTGGGCAACAACGGAATAAACATGACAGCCTTTAGCCTCGCAGAAAACGCAGACTTCGGCATACTGCGTATGATTGTATCCGATGTGGAACATGCGGTTAAAGTCTTAAAAGAAGCACATTTCGGTGTAAGTGTAACAGATGTAGTATGTTTCAACTGCCCGAACAAGCCCGGTGCTCTGGCAATTGTATTGGAATACTTGGCCAAAGAAAATATATTCATAGAATATATGTATGCATTTTCGGAAGGAGAAACAGCAAGTGTAGTGATCAGACCTACCGATATAGATAAATGCGTTGAAATACTAATATCCTATAAATGCGATATTCTGAATAAGTCAAATCTGAAACAGCAATAAAAGACGGAACGGGTCTTGCATCACTGCAAAACCCGTTCCTCAACATCAATTATCTATCTTAAACAAGAACTTATATTTTCTAAGGACGTCCTCCACCCGATGAGCTTCCTACAGTATTCACCATAGAACTGGAACTGGCAGTAAATGTATTTGCCGAACTTCCTCCGGTATACGTGCCTCCGGTATAAAATCCATAGAACTCCGTAGCTCCGGTGATGCTTCCGCCCTTATATATCGTATAACTAGTATTTGCTTTCATGTCGGGACTGCTAAACAACAATGTCATTGTATTGTATGTCCTTGGCACCTTATAAGTTAAGATAGCAGTACCGTCCGAAGATTTTATATGTATCAGTTCATTCGCCGTCCCGGTAGTGCTATAAACCAGGGATCGTTGTGTGCAGACACTCGATGTAGGACTGCTGGTAGCCCCTCCTGTGCCGATAAGGATGCCCCCTGTTATTTTGAAAGTATTGTTGTCGCAATCGAATCCTTCTTCGGGTGAAGTCGTTCCGGAAGCTATCACAACTCCTCCTGTTACAGTGAGAGTCCCGTTTGAGTCTATTCCATCATTAGTTGTACTGTAGCAATAAATATTTCCTCCGTTTATCGCTATATGATTTGAGGCATTGATACAGTCATCGTAAGCTTCAATAATTATATTACCATTGTTTATGGTCAGTGTCTTTTTACTTTCCAAGCCTTCGGCTTCAACTCCGGAAGTCTTTATTGTAATATTACCATTATTTACTGTAACATTTCCATCTGCTTTTATAGCTTTAGCAGCTGTGTCGTCCGAGCCATATTTATACTGTTCACCTGTTGTTGTAACGGTTACCGTTCCGCCTTCCATTATAAAATCATTATCGACACTGATACCCTTACCTCCGGCGCCCGAGCTGGTTATTTTCAGAACTGTTCCATCATTAATGGTAAGGTTACCATCACACTTTATTCCGGCTGCAGAAGATATATCCTGATCGCTGGTATCATAAAATGCACTACCCGAAGTTGCAAGAGTCAGATCGCCACCGGTCAGAACCATATCGCCACCGGTCTTAAAAGCTTTTGATGCCTCACCTTTTACATTGATATTAATTGTCCCGCTATTCACGGTTACCGAACTTATATCACTTTTTATACCCATAGCCTTTTGCCCCGTAGTTGTGATATCAATTGTAGCGTTGTCTATAGTAATGTATGGAGTTATAGATGCATCAGAATCTTCATAAGAGGCCACAATACCATCGTCGGCGCTTTTTATCGTAATGTTTCCTCCATCGATGCGGATATAGCCTTCATCACAATCAATGCCATCGCTGGAAGCTTTAATTTCTACAGTTCCGCCATCCATGCGGAAATAATCCTTGGCATGAATACCATCGCTTACCGCCGTTTTCACAATGATAGTTCCACTTTTTACCCTGACATAATCATCGCTGGCAATAGCATGTTTATAAAAGCCATATACTGTGAGACTACCGCTACCTTCAAAGTTCAATTGCCCTTCGCTAAAGAAAGCTCCTTTCATGTCCTCATCGCCATACGGAGTATATGTACTGCTATCGATAAGGCGGTTGGATGTTCCTCCTACCTGGGTAATCGTCACTTTTTTACCCGATTGAATATTGAGCGCAGGACCATCGGTACTTGTTATATCGATACCATTAAAACCAAGTCCGAATTTCAGATCGCTATAAATCTTGACAGATCCGCTTTTTGTTTGTCCTGACAAAACGTAATTAAATTCTGTAGTAGTATTTGTGGATGTGACAACAACATTTCCGTTGCTCTCGGTTATGGAAACCCCGTCATCTTCATAAGGATTTGTTATAGAAACCCCGTCATTAGTAAAGGTTATAAGTACAGCATTGACAAATGTCGTATCTTTTGTGTCCGTCTTGAAGTCATCGTCAATAACAACTTCTTCATCGTCATCATCAATATCGCCATCATCTATTATATCTGAAACATCATCATTGCTACATGAAAATGCAATCAGACAAATAAGGCTAAAAAATCCGATAAATAATTTGTTAATATTCATAATCAGAAAGTATGTGATTGAATGCAATATTACTCTCTTTCTGAAAATGAGGCAAACAGTTTCGACAAATAGGGTTATTCTATCGACAAATAGGAAAATCTACCCGAAGTTGTATCATTCATGATGATAGGGCTCATTATTGAGGATTGTCATAGCTCTATAAAGCTGCTCTACGAATATAAGACGCACCATTTGATGTGAAAAAGTCATACGGGAAAGAGTCAGTTTTTCATTCGCCTTGTTATAGATATCCTGAGAGAAGCCGTAAGGCCCTCCGATAATAAACACAAGGCGTTTCGATACAGTATGAGTTTTCTTTTCGATGTAAGATGCAAACTGCGCGGAAGTATATTCCTTCCCCTTTTCATCGAGTAAAACAATGTAATCACCGGGTTGTATTGATTTAAGGATTAGTTCCCCTTCTTTTTCTTTTTGTTGCTCAACAGTCAGACTTTTAGTGTTTTTCAGATCAGGAATAATCTGAATATCGAAAGGTATATAATGTTCCAGCCTTTTCTGATATTCAGTGATCGCATCCACAAAATAACCGGCATCGGTTTTGCCTATAACAAGAAGGGTTATCTTCATAAAATCTTTATTTATGCCAAAAATATAAATAATTGACCAAAATAAAAAACGGGATAAAACTTATCCCGCTCATTTCATTCCTTTATTTAGTTGCATCGATTACTCCTCTGAAATATCCGATCGACTCGGCTATACCTGCCAACGGTGTTTTCATATTCCGTTCATATTCAAGGCTGCATGCTCCATCATATTTAACCTCGCGCAGCATCTTTACAAAAGCCGGAATATCGATAATTCCACGACCTATTTCTCCGGTCTTACCTTCTTTACTGGCCGCAGTCGTATTCTTCATATGAATATCGAAAACCCTGTCTTTGTATCTTTTAAGATCTGCAATAGGATCTTGTCCGTCGCGCAAATTATGGCCAATATCGAGACACATGCCAATACGCGGATCAAGATCTTTCACACGCTCATAAATATCTGTTGCATTCGGATATAATTTAATATCAGGACCGTGCAGGTGGATGGCATATTTAAAATCATATTCCTTCACTTTCTCTTCCACATAAGGGAGTAATTCATGGTTAGGTACACCGACAATCAACTTCACTCCTACTCTTCTGGCATAATCGAAAGCCTTGTCTACTTCTTCTTTCGTTTTCATATAAATAGGCCCTACAGCATACCCTGTGACATTATGTTTCGCAAGTTTTGCATGAAACTCAGCTATTTGTTCATCTGTACTATTCAGTGGAAGATGAAAATCTTTAATACATAAATAATGGACATCTACCTCTTCCATCATTTTCAGGGTTTCATCCAGATTAAAATTAACAAAAGTATAACCTGCTATTGCCACTTTAAACAATTCACCATCGTCTCGCAGATTCATTTCAGGTTCATTTGCCCGGGCCGTATCACTAAAAACAAATGTGCACACGCACACAATAAATAGAAAGTGCTTGATTTTATTCATATTATATGGTATAAATTTAAGATTCTTCTAAGAAGTTTTATTATATACTACAAATATATGAAATTTGCTTCTATAGCTATTTCACATATCCCGTTTTATTAACTAAACTTATTTAAAAAAGTAAGATTATAGAATATACAACCGGATTTGCATATCTTTGCATTTAAACTATAAAGAAATAATTATGAGAATAATACCGGAATCAGAATTAATTATCAACGGAGATGGTAGTGTATTCCATCTTCATATCAAACCCGAACAACTAGCTGATAAGATAATAATGATGGGTGACCCCGACAGGGTAAGCCTTACAGCTTCATTCTTTGACAGCATCGAAGTTGACGTTCAAAGCCGTGAGTTTCACACCATCACAGGAGTGTATAAAGGCAAACGTATTACAGCAATATCGCACGGGATAGGCCCGGATAATATCGATATTGTACTTACCGAACTGGACGCCTTGGCAAATGTAGACTTTAAAACCCGGGAGGTAAAAAAAGATTTCAAACAACTGACAATGGTTCGTGTAGGGACCTCGGGTGGGTTACAACCCAACTGTCCAATAGGTTCGTATGTCGTAGCTGCTAAATCTATCGGTTTCGACGGCGTACTAAATTATTACGAAGGGCGCAACGGAGTGGCTCTGCTTGCTTATGAAGAAGCGTTCAAGAAATATGTAGACTGGAACCCTCAGCACTGTGCGCCATATTTTGTTCCGGCAGATGAAGAACTGGTTCAACGTGTAGGCCATGATATGATAATGGGAATGACCATTTCTGCTATCGGATTCTACGGACCTCAGGGTAGATATGTGCGCATGCCATTAGCCAATCCCGATCTGAACAGCAAAATAGAAACGTTCGAATTTAAAGGCGACAAAATCACCAACTATGAAATGGAAAGCGCACCGCTCGCCGGATTAGGAAGACTGATGGGACATAAGGCCATGACTGTCTGCACAATTATTGCCAACCGCCTGGCCGGAGAATCGAATGCTAATTATAAAGGATCGATAGAAGACCTTATCAGAAAAGTACTGGATAGAATTTAATGAAAGGCCGAACGAAGAAAATCATTAAACGGACCGTGGGGATAATTTTCATAGCAGTATTGCTTGTCGGTGCAGTTATTGCCTTTGCTAACTGGAAAATACCACACGATGCAAAAGAATATATTTTTAATAATACCGACAGCGTCCCTTCACAAAAGGCTGCTTTAGTTTTAGGGGCGGCCAGATATATCGGCAACAGGCAAAACCTTTACTTTACCTATCGCATACAGGCCGCAAAAGAGCTTTATGAGGCAGGTAAGGTAAAGGCCTTTGTTGTCAGTGGAGACAATCGCTGGCATCACTACAACGAAGCCGACGATATGCGCAGTGCCCTTATCGAGGCCGGAGTGCCGGACAGCATTATCCATTGCGATTATGCAGGACTAAGAACACTTGACTCCGTTGTAAGAATGAATAAAATATTCGGGCAGGATTCATTTATCATAGTCTCTCAGAAATTTCATAACGAACGGGCCGTATTCATTGCCCGGCAAAAAGGATTGGATGCATACGGATACAACGCAAAAGACCTGAGACTAAGTAAATGGTCATTTAAAACTAAAATACGGGAAATATTTGCCCGTGTAAAGGTATTTGTGGATATAGTTACAAATAAGCAGCCACGGCATTTGGGAGAGCCAATAAATATAGATTAACGGAATAGATAGATACGACAACGAACTAATGAAGAAACTTTTACTCGCGCTTACTTTATTTACAGTATACACTTTTACCTATGCACAAGACGTAAATAATGAGCTTTTAAAGAAACTGGTAGAGAAAAATATTTTAACCCAGAACGAAGCCGATTCCATACAGATAAGTGCCCAACCCCAAAAGGAACCAGGATCATTCGATCAGGCAATAGAGAAAGTAAGAACCGCATTTAATACGCCTTATATGCAGTTCGGTGGATATGGACTGATGATGTACAGATACAATGATGTAAGCAATATAAAGCATGATGTAAACGCCCGCGTCATTTTTCTGCATATGCGGGGCGAATTGTTCAAGAATTTCAGCTATTTTGCCATGATGGAGTTTGTGAATCCTACCCTGACCGAATTCTATATAGACTGGACACCATCCAGCGCTTTCAATGTAAAACTTGGGCAGGCAAAAATACCTTTATCGCTAGAGAACCAATTTTCGGCCACGGTGCTGGAATCTGTTTCTAACAGTCGTTCCGTTTCAACACTGATCGGCATGGGTGATGACGTTTTACGATTACAAAATGGGAAAAACAATGGAGGCCGTGACCTGGGAATACAAGTCTACGGAAATCTGTTCGAAACAAAAACACATCATTTGCTGGAATATAAAATAGGATTATATCAGGGAACAGGTCTTATTACCAGTGAAACCAATAATACGAAAGACTTTGCCGGGAATATATTATTACAGCCCGTAAAAGGATTCCGCATAGGTGGCGGCGCATACTTCGGAGAAGCTACCTACACAAAAAACGGGGAAACAGAAACGAGAGACCATGTGCGCAACCGCTGGATCGCAAGTACGGACTATAAATCGGACAGGCTTTATGCCCGTGCCGAATATATCAGGGCAAATGATGGCGGAATAAAGAAAGAGAGCCTGCATGGCATTGGATTATGGTATTTCATTCCTGAGAAATTGAACGCTTTTGGAAGAGTAGATTATTTAAATACTGATAAGGATATAAATAGCGAAGTGATTGATTATACAGCCGGAGTAAATTATTACTTTTACAAATCGTGCCGTGTGCAACTGAATTATACTTATTCGGACTACTCCAACAAATGGGGAGCGCCTAATTCAAACCTCGTACAAGGACAATTACAAATCGTATTTTAAAGATGCAGGCAAAAGATATTATAGGAAAAACCATCACCGATATTTATCAATGGGTAGAATATGAAATCGGCGGACTCGATCAGGGAGAATGCTTTCTCGAAATTGACAAAGATTTTTTTGTAAAGATTCCTTATTTCGAAGATGAAGAAATAGCTGTAGAGAATATAGATAAAAGAGCGACAAGTTTTTCGTCAAATCAGGCTATTGAGACTGTAAATAAACCTGATAAAGAAAAAAACAAAGTCCTGAACAAAGGAGAAGAAAGACGGGCATTCTTCCGGCAATTAGGAAAACATCTGGGACGGATGGCCAGTTATGAAGAAATAGCTCCAAAAAGTAAACCCCATAAAACAGAAAACTTATCAAACGAAATCCTCGAAATCAAAGGCCAAAGAATTATCGACTTCATATGGGACACCGAAGAAGATAAAAAAGGTCTTTTCCTGTTGAGTAACGGTTTCCTTATCACGGAAATGTCAATAGCTCCGAACGGATTGGGATTAGCAGGATTGAATTGTTTTGAGAATATGGAAAAGCTGGTAAATTCGGGACAATACGATTACAGCGACCTAGAAAGAATTACCTACGACCTACCCTGATCATTGGGATTTATTGATATATTTGTGATTCATTCTAAACGACGGAATCATGAAAAAGTATGTCCCTTACTTAATAGCAACTTTATTTGTTTTCTCCATATCCTGCGAGTCAGCCAGCAAACCATCTTTAATAAAAAGTGAGAAAAACGTCCGCACAATAAAAGCCGATGATATAAAGAAAAGTTATAAGGAATATGCCATAAACTACCTGAAAGTATCTGAATCGCGGGTAAACGAAGAATTAGCAAAGATAAAATATGATATCACTTTCTGTAAAGTGACATACGAGGCTGTCGATCCTTCCGGCAATACAAAAATATTATCGGGGCTTATCGGCTATCCAAATCTTCCGGATAATGAAAAAGAGAAACCATTGACAATAGTTTCGGTACAACACGGAACTTTATTTTCCGAATCGGAAGCTCCGTCTTTCAATACTTTCAAAGATGCTGGCACATTAAGAGACGCCCTTACATTGATCCCTCCTGCCCACGAAAACGGATATATTATTGTTGTTCCCGACTATTTCGGTTATGGAAGTGATGAAAAAGATATACATTACTATGAAGTAAGACCTTCTCTGGCTGAGGCCGCAAGAAAATTAATTGAGGCCATTCCTTCATTTACAAAAGATAAATCATTGCATACAGATACTTCCAGACTCTTCCTCTTTGGTTATTCCGAAGGAGGTTTCGCAACCATGTCTACACTAAAATCGTTCAGCGAAAACAGATCAAATTTTACAGACATTATCACCGTTGCAGGGGCAGGCGCTTATGACAAAGTGGCTACGGCGACCCACGTCATTCAGCAGACCACCGGCGATTCTCCTAACTTTACAGCATCCTACCTATGGGTATTGCTGACATATAATACTGTTTATGGCATCAACAAGGATTTAAACCAGTTAGTACAACCTGACCTGATACCGGTTATTGAAAAATATGCAGGGACAGATAAGATCATGCAGTCGAAACAAATACCTTCTGCTCCCTCAAAAGCTTTTTCCCCTGAATTTGTGAAAGGAATTGTGGAAAGAACCGACAACGCATTCATGAAAGCCCTGGAAGACAATGACGTAAGTGATTTCAATGCCTTAGGCAAAGTTGAACTTGTACATGGCACAAAGGATACATGGGTACCCACATTCAATACCGATTCGGCATTTATCCGCTTACAAAAAAGAGAGGTAGATGTAGATAAATACCTCTACGATGGAGGCACTCATTCCACAACCTACCCTGTCTTCGTCCTGAAAGCATTAAGCAAGCTATAGTTTTGCCTATGAACTGGAAGGATATTGAGTATCTCTCATCAGGAAACGAAAGGCAACAAAAAGCTTATCATGTTCTGAAAAAAACGAATGTTTTATCTGTTTTACAAGAATACGATCCCATTCTTGTGGGAACTATACCGATTGGGATAGATATTAAAGACAGCGATCTGGATATTATTTGTAATACACGGGATTTAAAAGGATTTCAGAAAATTGTTGCAGAAAACTTTTCTCAATATAAACCCTTTGCCGGATATTTTAAAGAAGATGCCTTTGTCGCCTCATTCAGGTATGACGGCACAGAGATAGAAATATATGCAAAAGATAAGCCCTCTTTTACACAAAACGGATACAGGCATATGCTTATTGAGCACCGGATATTAAATATGGCAGGAGAAAAATTCCGGGAGGAAATTATAGAACTGAAAAAACAAGGCTACAAAACAGAACCTGCATTCGGGAAATTACTAAACCTCACAAAACCTTACACCGACCTTCTCGAACTGGAAAAACTATCTGACACAGAATTAAAAAGTATTCTTCCATAAAAACTTTTCATTATTTTACAACTGCTTTATCTATGTTGTAAACAATGAGCAAATGCGGTGATATGCCAATGTGCCAATAAAAAAGATGAAGTATAAAAAAAGGAGTAAAATATGCATAGTACATGACAAAAAATATTTTACATATATCTAAAAGACTTATTATGTTTCCCTTACAGGGCGCAACCTCTTGGGTTATCAGTACCCGGGGCGTTGCCCCGGGCTAGAATATATCAGGCTTTCAGCCTATTATCTTTCCGGATGGCCTGAAAGGGCTACATAATATAGCCCAATGGCAACGCCTTGGGTCGGGAAACATAAATACTGAAAGGGCGCCCTGTAAGGGCAGTATAGGTTTATATTCTATTTTTTGTCATGTACTATGAAAATATGTCAGATTTGTCAGGTTTTAACAATTCTGTGTACTAGCGAAAAGTATACTGGTTTACTAGAGGGAATATTGAAGAATAAAACTAGCAAGCTAGAAACAGCGTTCAGCGGAACAGAGTGTAGCTAAAACTTAAAAACTATTAAACTAAAATATGTGTCAACTTTGTCAACTTTTTACACAAAATATCCATTTTGCTATATGAAGTTTACAAAATAAGATATACTTTTGCAAACTCAAGATTACAAAATAAGATTTTTTATATGAAGAATAATTTCGCCGAGATAAATACAGGCTATACAACCAAAGAAGCTATAGATGAGGCTAAACGTTGCCTTAATTGCAAAAACCCTCTGTGTGTACAGGGATGTCCGATAGAACACGATATACCGGGCTTTGTGCATCAGCTTTCGATGGGTAATGTAGGTGCAGCCATGCAGATCATAAATGAGAAAAGTAATCTGCCTGCTATTTGCGGAAGAGTATGTCCTCACGAGAAGCAATGCGAAGGTCATTGCATCCTCAACAAGAAAAACAATCCTGTGAAGGTCGGCAGACTGGAACGCTTTATTGCCGACTTCGATAGTGATATGAACCTGATCAAAGAAAGGATCAAACCAAAAACCCGTGGCAAAGTCGCCATCGTAGGTTCAGGCCCTGCAGGGCTTACTGTAGCCGGAGACCTTGCAAGAGAAGGTTTTCATGTGACAGTATTCGAAGGACAGAAAGAACCGGGTGGAGTGCTTATGTATGGCATTCCCGAATACCGCTTACCAAAAGAAATAGTACGCAGGGAAATAAAAAAGATAGAGACTCTCGGTGTAAATTTTATCAATGATTTCATTATAGGTGAAAAAGCGACTGTAGACGATCTTTTAAACAAAGAATACGACGCTGTGTTTATCGGTTCAGGAACATCAGTCCCTAAAACCCTCGATATTCCGGGAATAAACTTGTACCGCGTACTGCAATCCTCTTATTTCCTGCGAATGGCCAATCTTTACAATAACGGTGATATAAGCCGTGCAGCGGTACCTTTACTGGAAGGGGAGAATATAGCCATTATCGGAGCAGGAAATGTAGCAATGGATGCAGCCCGCACTGCGCTAAGAATGGGTGCAAGATCAGTAAACATAATATACCGTGGAACAGAAGAAAATATCCCCGCATTAAAAACCGAATATACCGAGGCCGTGGAAGAAGGGACTAATTTCTTATGGCAAAGCCGTACCATTGAATGTATAGGGGAAGGTAATACACTGAAAGCCATACGTGTGGAAACACCTGAGGGGGAAAAGGTGATACCAATGGACAGAGTGCTTATCTCCATAGGCTCAAAACCGGCCAACCGTATCGTATCTACTTCGCTGGGCATAGATGTAGACAATAACGGATATGTGATCACAAAAGATCATCCATATGGAATGACTACACGAAAAGGCGTATTTGCCGGCGGAGACGTGGTACACACTCCGCAAACAGTAGTATTGGCTATGCGGGAAGCAAAACAGGTGGCAAAGGGAATTGCACAGTATGTGGACGCAGTGAAACTGTTAAGCCAATAACAGGTTAATAGTCATAGTCGTAGCCGTCGTCAACATATTCATATGTACCATCACCATACAAGGCACCCAGGACTATAAGCCCACTGGCAGCAACAATTCCCAGTGTTGTATACAGGGCGTTATTATTTGCTGGTTGCTCAACATAGAATAAGTCGCCACGGTTGATCATATCGCCGGCCATATTACCAGGCCTGATCCCGGTTTTAAATAAGGATGCCAGATAAAAATCCTGTTCGAACACCATTGGTTCATCCGGCTGGGCATAGACAGTGATGTAACTACTAAACCGGAGAGGGCTGTCTGACATGGAGAAATCGGCCCGCTGGGTTTTAACCACTTCCTGATACTTATCGGCCATGGTAGCATTCCGGTATAATTTCTTATCCAGATGCTTAAAAGTAGGATCGAGACTAAGAGGAATTTCGCTGATCATAGCTTTTGGAGGAATAAAACTAATATGATCTGACATCATACGGATTTCATCATCGAAAGTATATGTAGAATCCGGGCTATAGACAGTGCCATCGGGGTTATAGTTATTCCAGGTAAAAGAGCCTGCTGCTTCGGCATAGGAGAAAGCCTTATCATCTATAATCAATGCTGAACGTTCCCAGTCAACGTACAAAGGTTCATCCAGTTTATTAAAAACAGTGATCTGCATAGGAGCGCCGGGACCTTTGAAACAGTAAGCTATCCACAGGCTGTCTGTTTCGATGAGGAAGTCTCCGTTATCAACCTTTTCCACATATTCGTTGGCAGTATTCAGTGAAGAATAGTAGAATGTAGAGCTACAAGACGATAGCAATACTGCTGTAAGGATATATATAATATGTTTCATATTGCACAAGTAAGGTGAGTTTTAATACCTGCAAGGTATTACTTAATCATGACTTATGCAATATGCCACAGCCTATTTTTTCGCTATACGTTTGCGGTCATTTTCATCCAGAAATATCTTGCGAAGACGGATTGAATGCGGGGTAACCTCTACGTATTCATCCTCTTTGATATATTCAAGGGCATCCTCGAGACTAAAGATTATTGCCGGAGCAAGTCTTGCCTTATCGTCTGTACCGGAAGCGCGTACATTCGTAAGCTTCTTGGATTTGGTCAGATTTACCACAAGATCTCCCTCTTTGTTGTGTTCGCCTACGATCTGTCCCATATAAATATCTGTTTGAGGCTCTACAAAGAAACGTCCTCTGTCTTGCAGTTTATCTAATGCATAGGCAAATGCATTCCCCGATTCGCTGGCTATAATAGAGCCATTGGCACGTTTGTCTATATCTCCTTTCCAGGGCTGAAACTCAAGGAAACGGTGAGCGATAACAGCTTCTCCTGCCGATAGGGTCAGAGCAGTATTATTCAGCCCAATAATGCCACGGGATGGAATAGTGAACTCAAGATATACCCTGTCTTTTTTACTTCCCATCATGGTTAGTTCGCCGCGACGGCGGGTCACCAAGTCTATGATCTTACTTGAATACTCTTCCGGAAGATTAATAGTAAGCTCTTCCACCGGCTCATATTTCTGGCCGTCTATTTCTTTAATGATCACTTTCGGCTGTCCTACCTGCAATTCATAGCCCTCACGGCGCATAGTCTCTATAAGAATAGATAAATGCAATATGCCACGCCCGTATACAGTCCATGAGTCGGCATTATCTGTCAGCTCTACCCTTAACGCAAGGTTACGGTCAAGTTCCCTCATCAGCCGGTCATGGATATGTCGTGATGTCACATATTTACCATCTTTCCCGAAGAAAGGGGAATCATTGATAGTGAACAACATCGACATAGTAGGCTCATCGATATCAATGGTTGGTAGTGGTTCCGGATTTTCAATATCTGCGATGGAATCGCCAATTTCGAAACCTTCTATTCCAATCAGGGCACATATATCTCCACATTCTACCTGTGATACTTTTGCCCGTCCCAAACCTTCGAATGTATTTATTTCCTTGATTTTGGTCTTTACAATGCTCCCGTCTCTCTTACATAGAGACACATCCATATTTTCTTTCAGAGTCCCCCTATGTACACGTCCGACAGCGATCCGTCCTACATATTTGGAATAATCGAGCGATGTTATCAGCATCTGTGGAGTACCTTCTATATGTTCGGGTGTAGGAATATATTCCACGATAGCATCCAGGAGAGGGGTTATATCTTCAGTTGGCTTCGTCCAGTCAATAGACATCCATCCCTGTTTGGCCGATCCGTATATCGTAGGAAAGTCGAGCTGCTCTTCAGTCGCATCCAGACTGAACATCAGGTCGAAGATCATTTCGTGTACTTCATCGGGACGGCAATTCGGCTTATCTACCTTATTGATCACAACGATCGGTTTCAATCCTATCTGTATGGCTTTCTGAAGAACAAAGCGTGTTTGTGGCATAGGTCCTTCAAATGCATCTACCAATAGCAGACAACCATCGGCCATATTTAATACGCGTTCCACTTCACCCCCGAAATCGGCATGCCCCGGAGTGTCTATTATATTTATCTTGGTTCCCTTATAGTTAATAGATACATTCTTGGACAGGATGGTTATTCCCCTTTCCCTTTCCAGGTCGTTGTTATCAAGTATAAGTTCTCCCGATGATTGATTTTCTCTGAAAAGTTGTCCGGCAAGCAGCATCTTATCTACAAGAGTAGTCTTACCATGATCGACGTGTGCGATAATCGCAATATTTCTAATATTTTGCATATGTATAAATTGAGGCTGCAAAGGTACTATTTTTTTAGCTAAAAAAATCCATTTAGAATATCTAAATGGATTTGCATATATATCATTATAATCATTATCCCATATAACCTCTTACAATACCTCTTGGAGAACCTTTTATGAAATCAACTATAATTCTCATTTCAGGGGTTTCTTCAAATTCCAGTTCTATTTTATTCACAGCATCCGAAAAATTGAAGCCTGCCTGATATATTGTACGATATATTTCCTGTATTTCATTTATCTTTTCATTTGAATATCCGCTTCGTCTCAAACCCACCAGGTTTACTCCTGAATAACAAACGGGTTCTCGACCTGCTATTATATAAGGAGGAATATCTTTTCCCAGGCGGGTCCCCCCCTGTATCATCACATGAGCACCTATCCGGGTAAACTGATGAACTAAAGTACCGCCACTTAAAATGGCATGATGATCGACTTCTACCTCTCCGGCCAATTGCGAAGCATTACCCAAAATAACAAAGTCTTTAACGACACAGTCGTGCGCCACATGGCTGTATGCCATAAGCAAACAATTGCTGCCAACCTGAGTATATCCTTTCGATGCGGTACCTCTGTTTACCGTTGCACATTCTCTTATTGTGGTATTATCGCCCACAATGGCCAGACTGTCCTCTCCTTTAAATTTCAGGTCTTGAGGAATTCCTCCAATTACAGCTCCGGGAAAAATACGACATCCTTTACCGATACGAGATCCATTGCGAACATTGGCTCCGGACATAACCAAGCTGTTATCCCCTATTTCTACATCCTTATCAACAAACGCAAAAGGTTCGATTACTACATTTTCGCCAATCTTTGCCTCTGGATGAACATAGGCCTGAATCGATATTCCTGACATAACAATATTATTTATTCTTTACAATTTGAGCGGTAAATTCGGCTTCTGAAATAAGCCTGTCTCCGATAAAAGCATATCCCTTCATGTTAGCAATACCTCTCCGTATCTCAGACATAAGGTTCAGCCTGAATATTAAGGTATCACCAGGCACTGCTTTATTCCTGAATTTCACATTATCGATCTTCAGGAAATAGGTAGAGTAACGCTCGGGCTCATCCACTTGAGACAGTACCAGCAATCCTCCGATTTGTGCCATAGCTTCTATCTGCAATACTCCGGGCATTACCGGTTCCTGAGGGAAGTGTCCCTGAAAGAAAAGCTCATTTACGCTAAGGTTCTTGATTCCGACAATATATTTGTTACCTATTTCGATAACCTTATCCACCATTAAAAATGGATAACGATGAGGAAGCAGTTCCTTTATCCTGTTTATATCGAATACAGGTTCCTTGTTGGGGTTGTAAACAGGAGGTTGCACCTCGTTCTGTTTGATCTGCTTACGGATCAAACGTGCCAGTTTATTATTGATTTTATGCCCCGGACGGGTGGCTATAATCCTTCCTTTGAGAGGCTTCCCAATGAGAGCCATATCGCCGATTATATCCAGCAATTTATGACGTGCCGGTTCATTCGGGTATTGTATTGCCTTATTGTTCAGGTATCCAAGCTCTGTTGCATCTTTATGAGGGACTCCTAAAAGATCTGCAAGACTGTCAAGCTCCGGTTGTGATATCTGACGTTCGTATATTACAATCGCATTATCAAGGTCTCCTCCTTTAATTAGTCCCGCATCACGTAATTTTTGGATTTCCCTTACAAACACAAAAGTGCGGCATCCGGCTATTTCTTTTTCAAAATCAGACAGATCCTCTAACGTCGCCGACTGATTTGGAATATACTTCGACTCGAATTCTATAAATGAATTAATACAGAAACTATCATCCGGAAGAAGTGTAAGCTTGGAACCTGTCTCCTCGTCCACTACTTCCATTTTGTGTCTTACAACAAAATAGTCTCTTTCTTCGGTCTGCTCCAAGACACCTACTCTATGAATGGCTTCGACATATTGTATCGAACTTCCGTCCAGAATTGGAAATTCCGGTGCATTAACCTCTATGAGACAATTATCTATCCTTAGGGCATACAATGCAGCCATTGCGTGTTCGATAGTACTTACTTGTACACCATCCTTAATAAGGACAGTTCCACGTTGGGTATTACCTACATTTTCGGCCAGGACATCAATAACAGGCTGATCTTCGAGATCAACTCTCTTTATTTTGAAACCAAAATCATCCGGTGCCGGATTGAATGTTATTGTAATGGGTAGCCCTGTATGTAAACCTTTTCCTTGTAAAGTAAAGCTATCTTTTAGCGTATGTTGCTTACTCATTATGTTAGTTAAATTTCGTATTTTATTTTTGGTTAGATTTCAACACCTCAAGCTCCTTTTGTAATTGGGCTATCTGACGATACATCTCGGGGAGCTTAGGGAATATAATGCTCGATTTAAAATAATCCCTTACCGGTATAGCCGGCGCACCCATAATCTTGGCACCAGGCTCTATATTGCTTATAATGCCTGACTGTGCACCAATATTGGCATTATCGCCAACTGTAATATGACCGCCCAAACCTACCTGGCCTCCAAACATACAATGTTTCCCAACTTTTGTAGAACCAGATATGCCAACCTGTGCAGCCATAACGGTATTTTCACCTATTTCTACATTATGAGCTATCTGTATAAGATTGTCGAGTTTTACTCCTTTATGTATAATAGTCGCATCCATCACGGCGCGATCTATCGTTGTATTAGCCCCTATCTCCACATCGTCTTCAAGAATTACAATTCCCATCTGTGGTATTTTCTTATAAGAACCGTTATCAGGTGCAAAGCCAAAACCGTCACTACCGATCACTGCTCCGGCATGGATGATACAGTTACTACCAATAATACATCCCGAATAAATCTTTGCGCCGGGATAAATTATTGTATTATCGCCAATCTTGACATTGTCCCCAATATAGGACTGAGGATATATTTTAGTGTTAGATCCTATTATGGAATTATCTGAAACATATGCAAAGGCACCTACATAGACATTATCTCCCAGTTTTGCTGTTTCAGCGATATAAGACATTGGTTCAACGCCTGTCTTTTGAGGTTTCATCTTTTCCACCATATCCAAAAGTAAAGCTAATGCAGCATATGCATTACTACAACGAATCAATGTTGCCCGAATTGGATACTCGGCGACAAAATCATTATTTACCAATACGATAGTAGCATTGGTTGAATAGATATAATGGGTATATTTGGGATTAGCTAGAAAAGTTAAAGTTCCGGGCTTACCGTCTTCTATCTTGGAAAAGCTATGTACCACAACTGAAGGATCACCTTCAATTGTACCATTTAATACTGTAGCTATTTGCTCTGCAGTGAAGGATATTTGCATAAAAAAATGTTCAAAACTTACTTTGCATCTCTTCGAAGATGCGAAATAAATAATAATTTTCCAAATATATGACTTTTATCCTTAAAAAAACAGTTTGGCTAAGTGAAATATTGTTTTTATTACTCAATACTTCCGTAAAAAGAGATCGGAGATCTGTTATTATCACGTACCGACAATGAACCATATCCGGTATCTCCTGCGCTTAAATTCAGTTCGTATCTCTTCTGATCATCTTTTATGTTTATGCTGATATCCCATTCTCCTGTTTTCTTTTCCTTTATTGTATATTCAAAATCTGTGCTAAGGATATTGATACCCCCATCGCCTCCGTAAGGGGCAGAATATGCCCGTCCGAAATAAGGCAGATAGGCACTGACCGTGTCTTTATTTACTTTCAGATAGTAAGAATAATTCAAATTGATCGAATTCCCGCGAGAGGGATTTGCTGTGCGAGGAACAAATTTATAATTCATCCCTTCTATTTTTTGAGTAATCAGGGCCTTTTGTTCTGCTTTAGTCACGCTATCGGTAGACTTGCAACTAAAGAATAGTAAAGAAAGCCCTAAAACTATTATTGAAGCATATGTTTTCATATCATTTCTCCTTTAATTATCAATTATAAAATAATATATCTACACTTACAAATATATAGAAACTCATATTTTAAAACATTTAAAACTCATGAAATGTTCTATTTACAAAGATAAAAATGATGAAAAACAAATGAGAATATAGAAAATAAGCAGAAAATAAAACAGCCAGATAGTGATTCTTTGTTCTACCAAAGCATAAAAATGAGCTAAAAGTAAACTCCCTGATATCAAGGCGACGAACAAATGCATTTGTGTGCCTAAATTAAGAAAGACAAAAAACAGTAAAGCCATCACCGCCAGAAGATCAAGCGTTCCCAAATAGGCACGTATCCTGATCTTATCTTTGTGCCGGTTTATATAATTATCACAAATTATTATAATAAGCATAATCAAAGATACACCCAGTATAGCCCATTGCGTAGCTTCAAAATCGAAGAAAGGAAGACCTTCTAAAGTATCCAGGCTCAAAGAAGTGAACGGAGACAGGAATACATTTAAACTATCGGTGAATAAATAAAATGAGAAAGCTGAGAAATAGAGAGTAAACACTCCCAGTAGTGATACGAGAAACGACTTAAAATTAAAACACCTGGCAATAGCAAGAGTTAACCACATTATTGGCAGATACAATAGCAGAACAGGAACAAAGAAACTACCCAAAGCAAGCATGAAACTCACTTTATAAGAAGCCTGTGCTTTCCTTTCCGAGTTATATGAGGTAAAGAAAAGATTAATTATGTATAACACCAATAATCCGCCTACATATTCAGGAGTTATATATATAAACGCAGGATTGCAGCTAAAAAGCAATATAATAAATGCAGAAGGTAGTAATGTCCGGCGACGGACAAAGACATGCTCGGTATTGATATGTGCTGCCAGAACAGCCATGCCGGCGGTAACCATACTACTCGCCAACAATGAAATCGATGAAGTATCGAAAATAAAGGAGAACTGATTCCAGATATATGCATCGGTTTGTATAAACCCGGGAAAGTCAAGATAAAAGAAATAGACCAGCCGGACAACAATTGCGAAAGCAATAGCTATGATAAGAAAAGTCTTACCCTCGGCTACCTGTTTTTTATATGACTTTAGTATATCGCCCATTTAGTTGAGGTCGAAACCTATATCTTTTCTGTAGTACTTTTTATCGAAATTCACTTTCTCTGCATTCCCAAATGAGGCAGCCAACGCTTCTTCTTTTGTATTGCCATAGGAGCTTACAGCTATCACACGCCCTCCGTTGGTCAAAATTTTATCTCCGTTTGTTTTTGTTCCCGCATGGAATAATATACTACCGCTTACAGAATCAAGTCCTGAGATTTCCATTCCCTTCTCATAATCGCCCGGATAGCCTCCCGAGACAAGCATAACGGTCACAGCGTAACGAGTGTCTTCTTCCAATTCTTTAGAGGCTAATGTCCCCGAAGCTACACCTTCGAGCAAAGACACAAAATCAGATTTGACACGTAGCATTACCGCTTCGGTCTCCGGATCACCCATGCGCACATTATATTCAATGACCATAGGTTCGTCCTTGACACTGATCAAGCCTAAAAAAATAAAGCCTTTATAAGTTATATTGTCCTTTTTCAATCCGGCTATAGTAGGGATAACAATGCGCTCTTCCACTTTTTTCATAAATACATCATCGGCAAACGAAACGGGAGAAACAGCACCCATACCGCCAGTGTTTGGCCCGGTATCACCCTCTCCTATGCGCTTATAATCTTTAGCGACAGGAAGTATCTTATATGAATCACCATCAGTCAACACAAAAACCGAACATTCTATACCGGATAGAAATTCTTCAATAACAACAGTTTTACTGGAGTCGCCAAACATTCCGCTAAGCATTTCTTTGAGTTCTTTCTTAGCTTCGTCCAAATCATTTATAATCAGGACCCCTTTTCCTGCAGCCAAACCATCGGCTTTCAATACATAAGGAGCTTCCAGTTCTTCTAAAAATGTGTATGCATCATCTAATTCGGCCAACGTAAAACTTTTATAGCGTGCTGTTGGAATTTCGTGGCGTATCATAAACTGCTTGGCAAAGTCCTTGCTCCCTTCCAGTTTCGCGCCTTCTTTTGAAGGACCAATTACAGGAATATGGTTTACGTCCGTGTCATTTACAAAATAATCGTAAATACCCTTTACCAATGGTTCTTCGGGACCAACCACCACCATATCGATCTTATTCTCTAAAACGAATTTCTTAATAGCCGGAAAATCGTTTATAGAAATTTCTATATTCCGGGCGATGAATTGTGTCCCTGCATTTCCGGGCGCTACATACAGATTTTCTACTTTTGTACTTTGCTTTATTTTCCATGCTAATGCATTCTCACGACCTCCGCTTCCTAATAATAAGATATTCATAGATGATGATTATAAAATAAGATTCTAATTGTTTGGATGACAAAGATACATGATTATTTCTTTAACATGAAAATCAAAAATATTTATTGTAAGTTTACAACCTTAAAAAGTAGATAAAAGTTATAATGACAGAAGAAAAAGGGATATTTAAACGTGCAGAGCTACTACTTGGCAGCGAAATGATGGATAAAATAGCTGATATAAAAGTTATTCTTTTCGGAGTGGGCGGAGTTGGCAGCTGGTGTGCTGAAAGTCTTATACGAACAGGTATTAAACACCTGACAATAGTAGATTCGGATAAAGTTTGCGAAACAAATATCAATCGCCAGCTAATGGCTACAACCAAAACCGTCGGACAAAGGAAAGTTGATGTATTAAAAAACAGATTGTTAGAAATTAATCCGGACGCTGAAATACAAACTATCGCTGAAGTTTACAGTGAAGAGAACTCCGGTTCGTTCCATCTGGATACCTATGATTACATCATAGATGCCATAGATAGCCTGAAACACAAAGTACACCTGATACAGACTGCCACCCGTACCAAAGCCAGGCTATTTTCATCGATGGGCGCCGCCCTGAAAATAGATCCTACACGGATAAAAGTGGCCGAATTCTGGAAAGTAAAAGGTTGCCCGTTGGGCGCCGCGCTTCGCCGTAAAATGAAGCAAGGGATAAAACCCGCTAAAAAGTTCCTATGCGTGTATAGTGATGAAGTGTTAGAGAATAAAGGTATGAAATATGAGTTTGACGAATCGAAAAGTTCCGAGATAATTAAACAGGAAAACCCCAGTGTTAAAGCGCAAACAAATGGAACATTAGTGCATATTACAGCGATTTTCGGATTTACACTCGCCAGTCTGGTTATTCAGGATATTGTAAAAAGAAACTGACAATGCCCTTTACATTTTCTCATCCTATTGCAGTATTTCCTTTAACTTTTTTACCTCAGAAATGGGTTTCACTCACAGGGCTAATTATCGGAAGTACGATTCCCGATTTCGAATATTTCATCCGAATGAAAATAAATAGCCAGTACAGTCATACAATTGACGGGATTTTCTGGTTCGATCTGCCGCTGGCTATACTGATCGCTTTTATTTTTCATAATATAGTAAGAGACAGCTTGTACAGTAACCTGCCTCTTTTCTTTCAAAAAAGACTTACCGGATTTAAAGATTTTAAATGGAACAGTTATTTCAGGCAAAACTGGCTTATTATGATCACGTCCACCTTGACAGGCATCTTAACACATTTGTTATGGGATAATTTTACGCATGAAACAGGTTATTTTGTGGAAAGAATATCCTTAATGAAAGATAATGTGGATATATCCTCATTTTCCATCCCTGTTTTTAAAATATTGCAACATGGGAGTACGTTAATTGGAGGAGCCATCCTTATATTTGTAATTTTAAGACTACCGGAAAGCGATAAGAAACCTCAGAAGATAAATTACTTATATTGGTTGACCTTTATTATAATTATCGGAATAGTTTTAGGAATACGGTTCTTAACCGGGCTCGATTATAAACTATACGGACTGGTAATTGTTAATCTTATATCAGCAACATTGATTGCTTTGATAGTAACGCCTTTACTAATAAAGAATCTCATAAAAATTTCAATATAAAATCTCATGGAAGAATTAAGAATCAGTTATGCCACGACCAAAAACCAACGAATGACAAACGTTGTTATCTTTTCATACTTTACGCTGTTCGGATTATATTTTGTGATTACACAAGCTCTGATCAGTAACTATAAAAGCTTAATCTTCATAGGATCTGCTATACTCTCGTTACTGGCCATTATTTTACTATTGAAGAATACATTATGGCTTCCTGCCCCTTTGGTGAACATATCAAACGAAAAGATAGAAGCCAATTTGTCTGGACAGAAAAAGATACTTATAGATTGGGCAACGGTAAGTAATATAAATATCGGACAATCATACATTGTTTTCTTTACCAACGGGGGACAGAAACAAAGGAAACTGGAGCTGGCAGAATTAAAATACAACGATCTTCTTGCCGTAAAATCGAAGGTAATAGAATTATGTGAGCATAAGAATATTTCTTACAGGAATGATTAAAATAGACACACTTATAAAAAGCTGCTGCATGGCAGCTTTTTTGTTTACAGGAAATAATGTAGATTTGCATCTATAATAATTTAACCTATAAAATTTACTGACACGTGAAAGCAGAAAATGAAGAGAAGGTGACCGGATTACCCGAAAATGCCTTCAGAGAATTGAAACAGGGGGAAGAGTATATTCCCATAATGTCTCCAAACAAACAGTATAAAGAAGTAACTCCATGGTCAGTGATCTGGGGATTGATAATGGCCATTATCTTCAGTGCCGCTGCTGCTTATCTCGGACTGAAAGTAGGCCAGGTTTTTGAAGCAGCCATACCAATAGCCATTATTGCCGTAGGTCTGTCCAGCGCTACAAAGCGAAAGAATGCTCTGGGCGAAAACGTGATCATTCAATCCATCGGTGCTAGTAGTGGTGTTATCGTTGCGGGTGCAATCTTTACGCTTCCTGCACTTTATATTCTTCAGGCAAAATATGGTGATGAAATCTCGGTACAGTTCTTTCAGGTATTTTTAAGTTCTTTGCTTGGTGGTGTTTTAGGTATTCTTTTCCTTATACCTTTCCGCAAATATTTCGTATCCGATATGCATGGAAAATACCCTTTCCCTGAAGCAACTGCTACAACACAGGTGCTGATATCAGGAGAGAAAGGAGGAAATCAGGCAAAACCACTTATACTGGCCGGCCTCATAGGAGGACTTTATGATTTTGTAATCGCTACATTCGGCGCATGGTCGGAAGTCTTCACATCACGTGTATTACCTTTCGGCGAAACTGTCGCGAATAAAGCAAAAGTATTATTCAGTGTGAATGTCGGGGCTGCTGTGCTCGGATTAGGATATATAGTAGGATTGAAATATGCTGCTATTATCTGCGCGGGTTCATTGCTTGTATGGTTCGTCATCGTTCCGCTATTACCTTTCCTTGGCGATTCATTATTGCAAAGTATTAATCCTGCTCCTTACCTTGAAGGAGGATCTTTAGCGGATGGTATCAGTAATGTCGCCCCCGAAGTGATTTTCTCGGAGATGGCACGTCATATTGGTATCGGAGGTATAGCAATGGCCGGAATACTTGGCATTATAAAATCGTGGCCCATCATCAAAGGTGCGATAAGCCTTGCCGCAGGAGAAATGAAAGGGAATAAAAAGGCTGCTGCAATGGTGGATAAACGTACACAGCGCGATATATCGATGAAAATAATAGGTACAGGTGTGATCCTTGCCCTGATAGCCACTTTCATTTTCTTCTGGCTTGGAGTGATGCATAATCTGTTCTTTGCTGTTATTGCGATACTAGTTGTAGGTATTATTACTTTCCTGTTTACAACAGTGGCGGCTAATGCAATTGCGATCGTTGGAACAAACCCTGTATCGGGAATGACACTGATGACTCTTATCCTTGCTTCAGTAATAATGGTAGCCGTAGGATTAAATGGAACTGGCGGAATGGTTGCAGCTCTGATTATGGGAGGTGTGGTTTGCACCGCTCTTTCTATGGCCGGAGGTTTTATTACCGACCTCAAGATCGGTTACTGGTTAGGTTCTACTCCTGCAAAACAACAAACATGGAAATTCCTTGGGACTCTCGTTTCTGCTGCTACTGTGGGTGGAGTAATGATCATACTGAACGAAACATATGGCTTTACAGGAAAAGATGCACTGGTAGCACCACAGGCAAATGCCATGGCTGCGGTTATTGATCCGTTAATGTCAGGGACAGGTGCACCATGGATATTATATGGTATTGGGGCAGCAATAGCGCTTATACTTAACTTTATGAAAGTTCCTTCACTTGCCTTCGCTTTAGGGATGTTCATCCCATTACATTTAAATATTCCTTTAGTAGTAGGAGGAGCCGTTAACTGGTATGTAGGTAGTCGCAGCAAGGATAAAGCATTAAACGAGGCCCGTGTAGACAAAGGAACATTACTGGCTTCCGGATTCATTGCCGGAGGGGCTTTGATGGGGGTTGTCAGCGCTATACTCAAATTTTCAGGATTAGACCTGATGAATGAAGTCTGGGCTGAAAGTAATCTCTCACAATATCTTGCATTAGCGATGTACGCTGCTATAATATTCTATTTCGGATATTCTTCATTACAGGCTAAAAAGCAATAAACCAGAATATTGATTACGGATTAAAGAAATAAAACCGCTTCATAAGGGTTGCCATCATATAGCAACCCTTTTTCTTTATCTTATAAGGAAGTAACTATACAACAATTAATTATAAGTCAAAAAGATAAATCTAAAATAAATCTGCTGTTTTATTGCATTTTCTCTAAATAACTATAACTTTGTCTGACTAACTTTTCTAATCTGAAATACTATGAATAAGCTACAAAGAGTCGTCTTTGCCAGTGCTGTTCTATTGTGTTGCCTTACAAATAATATACAGGCACAGAAATCTATTAATATCAATGACAGCCAAAAAATCCCGTATCTAAAAAATGAATCTGCTGAGATTATATCTCATTTTGAAGATGCCGAGAACTATCGTCGTTTCAGCTACAATCAGGAGCTTCGGGAACTAACCCAATCGAATGTGAACGACACAATTCTGCTTGATTTCTTCGAAGACAAGGCGTACAAAGCTGTGATAAAAAATGTGACACTAAGAGAAAATAAAGAAATATCCATATCCGCCGAACTTGTAGACGTGAAGTTCGGATACTGTTATATATCCATATCTAATGAAGGCATATTAGTATCAACAGAGTTACCCGGATCGGATGAGCAATTTGATGTCACCGTAATAAACGGACAGACATACCTTTCTCAGCATAAAATATCGGTGGCACGAAAAAATATACTGGAATGCTCTGAACCAATCATACCCGATAATATTTCTAGTAATAATGACCTTACGCTAAAATCTGATGAGAACGGCACCTTTCAATCGAATAATATAGAGGAAGACGTTGTAATAGATGTAATGGTTGTATATACACAAAAGGCAAAGGAATGGGCCGATTATTCTTCTTCGGGCATCGATAATGTAATCAATATGGCTATGGAAAAATCAAACACTGCTATGGCCAATTCCGGTACAGGAATCTCTTTCAATTTAGTACATAAATATCAGACTGATTATGAAGAAACCGATAGTAGTCTGGACCTGAGCCGACTTCAGAACGATGGCGATGGATATCTGGATGAAGTACATGTCTTGAGGGAACTATATAAAGCCGACCTTATCGTACTCATACCTCTCGTATCTTATACAGGAGGTGTGGCTTATAGGCTTTCTAACGAGGACGGCAATAAAGCCTGGTGTAGTTTTTCATTATGCCGGGTACAACAAGCTGCCACAGGATATACCGTAGTACACGAGATGGCGCATAATATGGGATGTGGACATCACAAAGAGCAAAATTACCAGGCCGGTCCGGGTTTATATAACTATTCGGCCGGATGGCGTGGCACTCAATTAGGTGGTTATACTACTATAATGTCATATGAAAGCGGATCATATTATGCTGACAACCGAACCTATTACCGGATACCATACTTTTCTTCACCAGACATACAAGTAAGCGGCGTTAGCATAGGGCACGCAGATGACGGAAATAATGTGCTTAACCTGAAAAAGACAAAGCATGTAACAGCAGGATACACAATACCTGATAATCAGATAAATATAACAATAGAGAATTATTCGAAAACTTACGGCGAAGCAGAGCCGGAATTGAGTTACTCCATCATTGGGACAGGTCCTAAATCAGGAGATCTGATTCTATTAGAGAGACAATCCGGGGAAAATGCAGGAACTTATCCTATTGTATGCAAAATACTCAGAGAAGATGAAGATGTATCATCAGAATATAGGATTTTACTAACAAACTCCACGTTCACAATAAATCCCCGGACACTGACTTTAAAATTAGAAGATAAAACAGCAGTATATACAGGAAATCATATTTACACAGATCCTGTAACAATAGAAGGATTAATAGATGGAGATAACATAGAAATATCTTATAGCTATTACTATGAAAAGAAGGGGACTTATACAGACTATGCTTTAGCTGTGGGTAAATATATGATAACAGCAAAGGCCTCGGGAAATCCTAATTATAACGAAGCATCGACAACCGGGACATTCTCAATAAACTATAATTTCGATGATGTAGTCAAGGTTAAATGGAATAATACATTAATGCTCAAGGTTGCAAAAATAACAGAAGATGGATTCAGAGTTTCCGGCTGCCAATGGTATAAGAATGGAACAGTTATACTAGGAGCTACAAACTATTCATATTCAGTTGGCCCTGAAAACACAGATTTATTGGATGCAACAGCTCTCTACTCAGTCCAAATAAAAACTTTGGATGGATATATCAATACTACCGAAAGCCTGATACGCCTCAAAAGCTTCGATATAAAAGTTTATCCTAACCCCAAAAGTATACACGAAACAATATACTTAGAGGCAGATATAGATGAGGATGCGTTGGAAGGAGCAATAGCAGAAATATATAATCTATCAGGGAACTTGATAAAAACAGTGCATATCAGGGAATATTCCACACCGTTGGATTTACCTGCCAATAAAGGCACATATATAATCAGGTTTAAAGGGAAAGACGGATATAGTAAAGAATTAAAAGCCATCGTAAAATAACATTATCATGAAGCTTATTATAAAGATAATCATACTAGCAGTCCTGTACGGATATTCGAATGGATATGCTGTTGCACAAGACTATAAACATGAACTTTCTATTGGAATGGGAGGCGGGCTATCTACTCTGAATTACTCTCCTTCTTCTGGAGATTCTAAGAATGGAATGGGCGGAAGCATAAGTCTGAACTATATTTATGCCCTGACAAAGAAAATCGGACTGCTCTCTGGATTTGAATATTCGCTATATAATGCAAAGATAGAGAATGCTGCATTTAGTAATACACTGACAGGAATAACAGACCCTAGCGATCAGGAAGTTTTCGATTTCAAAACAGAGATAAACAAGTACGAAGAAAAGCAAACAGCTCATTACCTGAATATTCCTGTAATGATACAATATAAGACAGGAGGAACTAATCAGTTTTATACTAATATCGGAGTTAAAATTGGCATTCCCATTTCTGCCTGTTACAAGTCAACCGGAAATTATACCAATCAGGGATTCTTTTATGAGCCGGGAATATGGACTAATACTCCTCAGTTTATGGGATTCGGAGAATATCCGGATAAGAAAGTAGAGGAAGATCTGGATCTTAAAATAGCTTTTATAGCGAGTATCGAACTGGGAATTAGATTTTCTCTCAAGAACAATAAAGCATTTTACACAGGAGCATATTTCGACTATGGTCTTAATGATATAATTAAAAACAAACAGAATGTCATTAATTATCAAATCATAAACAATAATAAAGGTGAATTTTATAACCATAGTATGCTCTCTAGCTATACAAACGAAGATATTGAATTAACAAACAAGGTAATTCCTATGTCTATCGGTCTAAAGTTAAGGTTTTCCTTCTACCAATTCTGATACGATAGCCTAAAAAACAAGAAAGTCCGCATATTTTAGTATGCGGACTTCACTTTCTTAAAAAACGGCGGTAACCTACTCTCCCACTGTTACGCAGTAC
>NZ_JACIEP010000017.1 GCF_014196915.1 Dysgonomonas hofstadii | reverse complement strand
GTAGTAAAATACAAAAAACGAAAAACTTGTTTACTTGTATCCCGTTTACTTGTCAACTTTATCCATTTCAAAGATCATGCTTTCATTGGCATATCGGCATATTAACCAATTAGCATCCTATAGATAAACTTATTCTATCTTATTAAATAAAAAAACAGGGGTAATTGTTCATTCAATTACCCCTGTTAAATATATAATGGTATTTTATTTAGCGTAACTTACAGCACGGGTTTCGCGGATAACCGTAATCTTCACTTGTCCCGGATAAGTCATTTCGTCCTGTATTTTTTTAGCTATATCGGCCGATAGTTTTTCTGTTTCTACATCGTCTATCTTGTCTGCACCCACAATCACACGCAGTTCGCGTCCGGCCTGTATGGCATATGTTTTCAGTACACCCGGATAAGACAGTGCCAATTGCTCAAGATCATTCAGGCGTTTGATGTATGCTTCTACAATTTCACGGCGGGCACCCGGACGGGCACCTGAAATAGCATCACATACCTGAACGATAGGAGCCAGCAGGCTGGTCATTTCCGCTTCATCGTGGTGGGCCCCAATGGCGTTACATACATCAGGTTTTTCCTTATATTTCTCGGCCAGCTTCATACCTAACAATGCGTGAGGTAGTTCCGGTTCATCATCGGGAACTTTTCCTATATCGTGTAATAATCCCGCTCTTTTTGCTTTCTTCACATTCAGTCCCAGTTCCGAAGCCATTATTGCGCACAGATTGGCTGTTTCGCGGGCATGTTGCAATAGGTTTTGTCCGTATGAAGAACGGTATTTCATTTTACCGACAAGGCGGATCAATTCCGGATGCAGTCCGTGTATGCCAAGATCGATAGCGGTACGCTTGCCTGTCTCAATGATTTCCTCCTCGATCTGTTTCTTTACTTTGGCTACCACTTCCTCGATACGTGCTGGGTGTATACGGCCATCAGCCACCAGTTGGTGAAGTGCCAGACGGGCAACTTCACGTCTCACCGGATCGAAACCTGACAGCACAATAGCTTCGGGAGTATCGTCAACAACGATCTCTATTCCTGTGGCAGCTTCCAGCGCACGGATGTTACGCCCTTCACGTCCGATGATGCGTCCTTTTATTTCGTCCGATTCTATGTGGAAAACGGTAATCGCGTTTTCTATCGCAGTTTCTGTGGCAACACGCTGAATAGACTGGATGACTACTTTTTTAGCCTCTTTGTTCGCGGTCATTTTTGCCTCTTCCATTATTTCATTAATGTAAGACTGCGCATGGGTGCGGGCTTCATCTTTCAGGGCTTCGACAAGTTTCTCTTTTACTTCTTCGGCCGATAGGCCCGAAAGTGCTTCAAGACGTTCCACTTCTTGCCTGTGTAGCTTGTCCAGGTCCTGCTTTTTCTTTTCCACAACTTCCAGCTGTGTGTCCAGATTGGCCTTGATAGTGTCTGCTTCGTTTTTCTTGCGTTGAAGTTCTTCCTGCTTCTGGTTAAGGGTTAATTCCCTTTGTTTCAACTTGCTTTCTGTCGACTGAATTTTCGCATTACGGTTGTTTACCTCTTTCTCAAATTCAGATTTCATTTGTAAAGCTTGTTCCTTTACTTCCAGCAGCTTATTCTTCTTAATTACCTCAGCCTCTTGTTCAGCTTCTCTAATCTGGCGTTTGAATTTTGAATTGGATGCAAAATTCAGGATCAGCCAGGTCAAAATTGCTCCAACCACGAAGGCTATCACAATAAATAATATATCCATAATTTTATTTTCTTATTAAAAAATCACTATTTATATAAACTAAAATGCACTAATCTAAGTATGAAACCATACTTAAAATTAGTGCATTAGATTTTTTCTCAGTACTAAAATCTTATTTTACATGCTTTTTCAGGAAGATTTCCAGTTCCTGAGTTAGTTCTGCTACTTTCGATTCAAACGACTCGGCTCTTAGTTGCTGTTCGGCTTTCTCGGCCACGGCTTGTATCGCGGTCATGGCCATGTAGTCAGAATTCTGCAGTGGCTGTGAACCTTTTCCGGTAAAATAATTTTTATATTGTCCTAATTTATAATCTATCTCATCAGCAGCTTTTCGATATATCTCTTCTTCCGTTCGCTTTATTCTGAGCGGATATCTCATATCAGCTACCCGTAGATTAATAATTAAATGTTCGTCCATAACTTTCTGTTTTTAACTGTTTTTCAGCATGGCGATACATTTATCTACATCCCGCACTAACTTCGACAATCGCTTTTTTGCTTGCTGAACATCCTCCTGGTTCTCCGAAGAGAATGATTTGGCAAATTTCAGATTGTCATATTTCGATCTTAGCTTGTTTACTTCCGATGACAGATGGTCAATCTCTTTGTTTTTCTCTGCCAGATTTTGTTTCAACTGAGTATTCTCATCTTGTAAAACATCGCAGAGATACATTAATTGCCTCATTCTTATTTCAAACTCGGCTAGCAGTTTTCCATCTTTTTCAGTCATAAAACAGCCAAAAAGCAACACAAAAATAAAGAATACTAATGGAATGGCAAAATTATTACCCTTCTAAAATTCCAAAACACAGAACTTTGGGCATATATACAAAAAGAGGCTTCTATAATTGAATATAAATGCCTCTCTTTTGTAATTCTTACGTTGTCCTTAAAGCAAAACGACCTGTAAGTCGTCCTTTAATTCATTGAAAGCGATTTTACCTTCTCTTGCCAACCATCCTAAAGCTGCATACATGTCCTTTTCAGTCAGTTTGCATGCTTTTTTGATTTCTTTTAGCGGTTTGCTACCTTCAGCATCAAGGTATGTCCAAATAATACCTGCGTTTGTTCCAATTTTTTCTTTCATAATGGGTGCTGGTTAAAAAATTAAACATCGTTATTATTTCGATAGCAAAAATACATAAAATCGGTTACTGCGGCAATTTTTTAATGCTATATTTAAATACTATAAGGATTTATGTCAAAGATATTAACCTTTTCCGGTTACATTCTTTTTGTTGGAATCTGCTCTGTGTCAGATGGATAAGGATATATGGGGCTCGAGGAATGTAAGAGCGGCAGTTCGCCGGGTAAAGTTACGAGGGGCAAAGTCAAAATGGAGAACGACCTGTCGGGCGCATTCGTAAAGTTGAATGATTCTTGTATTGCAATCATAATAATTTCGACTGCTGATTGGCATTATTAATTAAAATCTACTAGATTTGTGTAAAATTGTGACCTTTTGAAATTCTTTAGTTTAAATAAGAAGAAGGAATATAGTGACGAAGAACTACTGTTTCAATACAAGAAAACCGGTAAGGTTGAGTATTTTCAGGAGCTATACGAGCGTTATATCCCTCTTGCGTATGGTTTGTGCCTCAAATATCTGCAAAGCCCCGAATTGTCACAAGATGCTGTGATAGATATATATGAAAATCTGTCGCAGAAAATACAGGATTATGAGATAAAAGTATTCAAAAACTGGTTGTACAGTGTTGTGAAAAACCATTGTTTCCATGTGTTGAAAGAGAATAAGAAAGAAATTATTGTTAATTTCGATACTCAACTTATGGAATCTGATGCAACTATTGATCTATTAAGTGACAATGATAATGAGGAAAAGGAAAATGCTCTGAACCGTTGTTTGGAACAATTGCCCGAACCTCAGCGTGTATCGGTGGAGAAGTTTTTCTACGAAAATAAATCGTATGCCGATATAGTGGATGAAACAGGTTTTCATCTTAAGAGCGTGAAAAGTTATATACAAAACGGAAAAAGGAATTTAAAAATCTGCATCGAAAAAAATCTGAAAGAATGAAGTTTTTAGATTACATAAAAGGTGACCGCAAAGGTAAAGATGCTCATCGGGTTGAAAAAGATTCGATGAAAGACCCGTTTTTGTACGAGGCCATCGAAGGTTATGACAGTATTAAGGATAATCATGTAGAACGTATCGGTAATATTCAAAACCGTCTTAAGTCGAGAACAAAAAAGCAACAGCCTGCACAAAGTCATTTCTGGCAGATTGCGGCAACTATTACTATACTCATATTCGGATTGGCGGGATATCTGTTTATCGATCATCTTAAACCCGGCTTGCATGCACAGGAAGGGGAAGTGAAGATTATAGAGATTTATGTTCCCGAAAACTATTATGTGGAAAATATTACGGTTATAGCCAGAAAAAATGTTGAACTGGCAAAAGCATATAAGCCCAATATCTCTCAATTTAAGATAAAATTGAGTCCGGAAGCTGTGATCAGTGAAGAAGAACTGGAGATATTGAAGGGTGATGAAAATCCGATCGATATTTATGTTCCTGAAGATTTTGATCACATTTTGGTTCCGAAACAAAGCGATGGAAAGCCTCAACCTGTGATAGGTTTCGAGAAATATGAACTTTACCTGAAAAATTCATTGCGTCGTCCTACAGATGACGCCTGTCGCGACCGTAAAGGAAAAGTTATTATTGATTTTTATATCAACGAGCATGGCGATCCTTATCTGTTCGATGTTGTTCAGAGCCTTTGTGGTACTTCCGATAGTGAAGCACTCCGTTTGATCCAGACTGGGCCTAAATGGACTTTAGGAAACGAAAAAGTCAGGGTTCGGGTAGAATTCTAATCATCCAGCAGATCGGGACGTAGATGTTTTGTGCGTTCTATCGATTGTTGTAATTTCCATTCATCTATTTTTGCCTCATGGCCTGACAGGAGTATATCGGGAACTTTCCATCCTTTATATTCTGCCGGACGGGTATAAACAGGCGGAGCGAGCAGATTGTCCTGAAAGGAATCGGATAAGGCTGACTGTTCGTCACCTATTGCTCCCGGAATGAGGCGTACTATGGCATCGGCCATCACCGCTGCAGCGAGTTCTCCTCCGGTAAGTACATAATCCCCGATAGATATTTCCCGGGTGATCAGGTGTTCGCGTACCCGGTAATCAATACCTTTATAATGTCCGCATAGAATTATTATATTGTCAAGAGATGACATCTGATTTGCTATTTGCTGATTGAATACTTCTCCATCGGGAGATGTATAGATAATCTCGTCGTAAGTACGTTGCGATTTCAGGCCGCTTATCGCATTGTCGATAGGTTCTATCTGTAGCACCATTCCTGCTTCGCCACCAAAAGGGTAATCGTCCACATGGCGATGTTTGTTTGTGGTGTAATCCCTCAGATTATGTATGATGATTTCGACTATTTGCTTGTCCTGAGCTCTCTTTAATATCGAGCAATCGACAAGGCCTTTGAACATTTCCGGCAGAACACTTATTATATCTATACGCATGGATATTTCCTTAAAAAAGCAAAGATAATAAAAAGGAATATACCTTCCTATTTGTCGTTCTCCTCCAATTAGTCCTTCGTTTCTCCGGTTATATTTCGGCTAATACTGGAAAGATCTTTTATTTTTTGCCATAGTAATATTTCATATAAGATGAAGGAAAAACAACCGGCTTGGGTGACATTCTTTGTACAATTCTTATACCAGTACTGAAGTCTTTTACATTAAAATCGAGTATCAGCCCGACAGAAGAGTTGTTATGTTTTGCGTAAGTATGTATATATTCCCAATATATCTCTTCAGGGATATTCATAGGCCTAATTCCTACAACAAGGGTGCTCTCTATTATCATATCTACTTTGTATGCCTTATTGAATCTTAGTTTTCTGTACATCAAGGGCATTTCTTTACTTTCCTCGACGCTTAAGCCTTCTTCTTTTAAGTCATTTACAATACATTCTCTATAAATGTTTATATAAAGTCCTGAGCCTAACTCTTTATGTACCTTTGAACTTACATTTATTACACTTTTTATTAACTCTTTTATATCCATTTCTTCCTTATTCTATTTTCCTGTTTGATAGCTGAAAAATTTCCGCTCATCACTATTCTTTTAGAATAATGCTAAGTGTTTGTTTCGTAAGGAAGTTTATTTTTGATATATGATGATTCTCTGAGCAGCCCGGCAAAAATAATAATTATTACTTGCAATTTAATCTTTTCAGATGATATATTAGAGTAAACGCATGAAAAAATGTTAACAATATAGTGTGAAATAGTTGCTTGTTCCTGCTCATATGCGGGTAATATCGGGTATTTGTCGTAATGGATTATAAGTTAAAAGCAGGAAATATCCAAAGATGATTTCCTGCTTTTCTATTTGTTAATTTACTCTTGTCTATTTCTTTTCTTCTTTATGGAACATATTGCCTGTGGCCTGTGCAGTTGGCATTACCAGTATATCCTGAACATTAACGTGCGGAGGCTGTGATATTGCATAATAAACGGCTTCAGCTATGTCGTCGGCATCCAGATTGTCATACCCCTCATACACCAGGTCAGCTCTTTGCTGATCCCCTTTGAACCGGACAAGGGAAAATTCTGTTTCTACAGCTCCCGGACAAATCTGGGTAACCCGTATATGGTATGGCAGCAGATCCATTCGCATTCCCTGATGAAGTGCATTGACCGCATATTTGGTAGCACAATAAACAGCGCCGTTAGGATAAACTCCCTTTCCGGCGATAGAACCGATATTGATGATATGTCCGGATTTGCGGGCTACCATCATAGGCGATACTACACGGGTTACATACAACAGACCTTTGATATTCGTGTCTATCATACGTTCCCAATCGTCTATTTCGCCGTCTTGTATTGGTGCCAGTCCTACTGCCAGTCCGGCATTGTTAACCAGTATATCTATTTTTTTCCACTCTTTGGGCAGGCTGTCAATAGCCGTCTCTACTTCATCGTATACTCTTACATCGAAGCATAGGGAATATACTTTCGATTCGTATTTCACTTCTATTTCCTTCTCCAGTTCTTCAAGCCGTTCTTTGCGGCGACCTGTAATGATCACATCGCAGCCTTCTTTGGCCAGGCGAAGTGCAATCGCTTTACCAAGGCCTGAGGTCGCTCCTGTGATTAATGCTGTTTTTTTCATCTGCATCGATTCTATTTGATCCATACGTTCAATATCTCACCTAAATATGTTTTATCGCCGGATGTTCCTGCCGAAGGCATTGTCCCTGCTTTTTTACACTCAATGATCATCCATGCTTCAGAAAATGCAGGAGCGCCTGAAGGAGTTGTGATAGGGGTGAGGCCTGCTTTTTTTATCTTGTCTTGCGCATTGCCCTTTGTCTCGAACTCAGTTATGGCGTCACTGTATATTTCAGTATAGAACGAGATTGTGTATGTTTGGGCATTGTCTATGACTTCAGCCGAATGTGTGATAGTGCTTAGCCCCATCAATTTATCTAATAGAGTAGTAGTTCCTGCCCATATTGCTGGTATGGCTGACGGTTGACTGGCAGTTCCGGTAACGATCAGCGATTGTTTATTCAATATACTTGCCGGAATTTTATCGGCAGATACATTCTTAAACCCGGCCATTGCTGTTGCTACAACAGGAACCTGTTCAACTACAGTCTGTTGCTGTTGTGTTTGCACTGGTTGAGAGGTTACAGGAATGCCTACTCCCTGGTTTACAACTGGTGCTGCTATTCCGGTAGTAATCTTTCCATTAAGATATAAATCTACTGAATTAAAAATATTGTTGATACTGTCTATCGTATGTGTTCTGAATTTATCGTAATACCTGTTCAGTTTATCTCCCTTTTTATTTAATGCTATCCTATCGGAAATTAATTCCTCAGCCGAAACCGGCGTTTTGTAATCGGAATATTCGTAACGGATGTTCCTTACAGTAAGATCACATTTGTTTGGAGCGATAGATATTATCAGCTGGTACGACATTTTTGCTCTGTCAAGGATAAGCAATGATCTTCTAAATGTAAGGTATTCTTCTCCCCAGCATGCGATATCCCTGTCTTCCCAATCGGATAATAATACCCTGTTCGTCAGTTCCTGGTCTGAAGTATTGTAATTATCTTCAGCCCATTTATTCATGGCATCGAACAGGTCTTTTTCCGAAATAGTATTATTGACTGTTATAGATTTGGTAAATATCACTTTTCCATCAACCTCAGGTACAGCCCCCTGCAGATATTTTGAATTATCCTGTGCATTTGCGAAGAGAGAAATAAAAGCACACAATGAGATTAAAAGATATTTATTCATATTTTTTCGGTTAAAATGGTTAAAGCATAAAATTAGTGCAAATCCACCAATGAACAAACATTAGACGCTTCTTTTATTTTTTCTTAAAATAAAAAAGGCATCAATTTTTTTCGATGCCTTGTTCTATGTAATTTGCTGTCTTTTAAAAATTATAGGCTACACCTATTCCTATCATTTCCTTGAATTGAACACGGGGGCCTTCAGTTGTGCCATCCGATTTTACGTTCTTCACATCGTCGTCGTATTTCAATGTAGTATTTATATTAGCCGATAGGAATTTATTGATCTTCATATTGATCATCACATCCCAGTTTATATCTATATTTCCGAATGACTTATCGTAAGCAGTAAAGAAATCTACTGTAGATATTACCTCTACATTTTCCATGATTTTCTTCTGTGCACGGGCTTTTATGTAAGCACCTAATTCTGCCCTGAATTTCTTCCCGGGATCGACACCAAAGGCACCGTCATTGGATAAGGAATCATCCTGAACGAAAGTCAGCTTTCCTGCAACAGGAGACATATATACTGAAAAATTGGTATTAGGACGATATTCTATACCGGCAGATATGTTAGAGTATGCCGGAGCAAAGAATTTTGAGATGTAATGTGATTTGTCCGGATAATTGTACCCTTTGGCGAATTGGGTTTTCAGGTCGGCCATTACTGTGTAATACCATTTGTCGTCGGTAGAATATCCCAACTGTGTAGTGAAGTCGATCTTATCACTTGTTTTTTGTGTTCCTAACGATTTTGTATTTGTAAGACCATATTCCAAAGCCAGAGCATTAGAAAAAAGCCAGTTTCCACTTTTTCGAACCAGTGCCCCGTTTAAATAAAGAGTTCCTGCCACGGCATTTTCACCCCCTGCCGACCAGTTACTTAATGCTGTTTGGGAGACATTTAGCCCGGTTACTCCTTTCAGATTCCATTTCCCGTCTTCTAGTTTATCCTTGTCATCCTGAGCGTAGGTTACTAATGTAGACGCCACAAAGATAAATGCCAATAATAAATTTCTCATTTCGTTGTTTTAAGTTTTGTATTTATGTTTTATCTTAATTTTAAGACATCACCTTCTACAGGAACGTATTCAAAATCCTTTTTGTTCATTTTATACAGGTTCTTGACTTTGATCCCATATTTTTGCGAAATGCTGTGCATGGACTCTCCTACCTGGACTACGTGGTCATAATAAGGTTTATCTGCTTTCGATTTCTTTTTTTCAAAATAGACCAAATCTCCTTTCTTTAGCGGAAAATCTTCAGGAACTTCATTATACTTGCAAAGATCTTTAACCTTGAATCCGAATTCAGCCGCTATGGCTTCGTAAGTATCACCATCCTCAGCGATCACGTATACGAGGTTATGGGTTTTGTAAGGTGTATGTGTATAGTTTAGTACAGGGGAACGTTCTTCTTCTTTTTTTATTGAGCCTTTGCTGAGTCCTGTTTTATCATGTTTGTAAAGCTCGTAATCTTCTATTATCTTTATCAGCTTATTGGCATAAGCTTTATCGGTTGCATAGCCTAATTTTTGTAACATTTTAGCCCATTCTTTATAGTCGGTTATTTTTAAAGAAAATAACGGTGTGTAACGGGATCTTTTCAGAAAGAGGGCATGGTCTTCATAAGAATCTTCTACCTTTTTATATTTACGGAAGCAATCATTCGGGCCATCGTCGGCTCTATATACCTTTTCTCCTTTCCAGTCATTGTGGCATTTTATTCCAAAGTGATTATTGGAATTTCTAGCCAGTTCGCTTTTTCCTGCACCCGATTCCAGTAATCCCTGGGCCAGTGTAATACTTGCCGGTATTTTATGTCTTCTCATATGGTCGATAGCGATGTGCTTGTATTTGTCAACATATTCATCGTATATTTTATACCGCTTGGCTTGGGAAAATACGGGCAAAGAAGATGCGAAAAATAAAAAAGTAAGTATAATAAGCGAGGAAAGTGTATTTCGGGAACAAACTTTTTTCATATATTTAGGTTGTTTAATCATAAACTATTAAAATAATAAAATGGAAAAATTCGATTTAACTACAAAGATACTTGTTTACAACATTGAAGAATGCACCGGAGATATAAAAAAACTTATAGAGAAGGCAAAATCTGCCACTCAGAATGCATACGCTCCTTATTCCGGTTTTAATGTTGGTGCTGCTGCCCTTTTGTCGAACGGAGAAATAATAACCGGAAATAATCAGGAAAATGCGGCCTATCCGTCGGGACTTTGTGCCGAAAGGGTTACTTTATTCGCTGCAAACTCACAATATCCTGACGTACCGGTAGGGGCTATAGCTATTGCTGCGTTTCACGACGGAGAATATACCGACACTCCATGCTGTCCGTGCGGTGGATGTCGCCAGGTGATCGTGGAGGTTGAAAATCGTTATGAAAAACCGATAAAGGTGATTATGTACGGTAAGAGTAAGATTTATGAAGTGGATACGGTAAAGGCTCTGTTACCTCTTAGTTTTGGAAAAGAATCGTTGACAGAGTAGGGTAGAATGAATAAATTCTAATCATTATTTATCATGCTGAGGAACGAAGCATCTTGTTCCTTTACGGACAAGAGATTTTTCACTCCGTTCAAAATGACAAAGAATATAAAACCCGGAACTTAACAACTCAATAGAATAGGATGATTTACCAATCGGTTTTATATGATTTCAACTCTTTGGTCAGTTCTCTTGCTTTCCCATCCGATACTTTGTCTAATAGCTGCCAGAAACGGTCGCCATGGTTCATCTCTATGGTATGACATAGTTCGTGTAAGACGATAAAGTCTATAAGGTGTTCAGGGAGTAGCATGCAATAATGAGACAGGTTTATACTTTTCTTTGACGAACAACTACCCCAACGTGATCGGCTTTTATTGATTTTAACGCCGGTAAAGGTAAAGCCATGTTTTTTAGCGAAGTGTGCGACTTTTGAAGGGAAAATGCGATTGGCTTCGTAGCGGAATGCTTTTTCAATCAGTTCTTTGATCGTCTTCTGGGTTGAGGTATCCTTGTAATCAGTTCCTGCCGGACAGGAGATGTTTAGAATCCCGTCTTTCAGACTCATATAGTAGTTCTGTGTAGAGATGCTTTCTCGCAGATACAGAGAGAAGCTAAATGTTTTGAAATCCGTTCCGGGTGTAAAGATTCTCGGCGATGTCTCTCTTTCTGTCAGTTTCAATAAACGGGGTTTCATTTCCTCTATCGTTTGTTTTATGTATGAAATACTGACAGAAGAAGGATGTGTTAGTTGCAAAAGCCCATTCCTGCGGCGTACAATTATTTTCTTTGCACGCGAATTAGCTATAAGCTTTATGTCACCCAGATCTTTATCTTTTATGATTTCCATTTGTTCATCGAGGATAAAAAAAGCTTAACATTAGGATGTTAAGCTTTTTTCTATATTCTAGTAGTCTCTTTATTTCGTTTTGTGATTCTCTTTTAGAAAAGCTTCCAGAGCCGCAGTCATTGAAGGTATTCCCGGTAGGGGAGCTTCGCAGTCGAGTCGCAGTCCGGCTTCTTTTACAGCCTTTGCTGTTGCTGCACCAAAGCATCCGATAGCTCTTTCTTCCTGCTTGAAATGAGGCGCATTCTTGAATAAAGATATAATTCCCGACGGGCTGAAGAATATCAGCATATCGTAAGAAAGTATTTCTTCTTCTGTAATATTATTACTTACTGTGCGATACATGATCGCTTTAGTATAGTCGATCTTTTTTTCGTCGAGCACTATTGTCAGATCTTCGGAATGGACATCAGACACAGGAACAATGAATTTTTCCTTGTTATGTTTAGTGAGCGCGGTGGCCAGTCCATCCATTTTTCCCGTAGTGCTGAAGAATATCTTGCGTTTTCTGTAGACAATATATTTTTGCAGGTAAAGAGCTACTGATTCCGAAATACAGAAATACTTCATCGTTTCGGGCATGGTAATCCTGAATTCTTCACATAAAGCAAAGAAATGATCGATTGCTATTTTTGCAGTGAAAACAACAGCCGAGTAATCCTGTATATTGATTCTCTGTTGTCTGAATTCTTTTGAATCCAGACCTTCCACCCTGATAAACGGACGAAAATCCATCTGCACATGATATTTCTCTGAAATATCGAAGTACGGAGATTTTTCAGTGGCCGGTGCGGGTTGAGAGATTAAAATCTTTTTTACTTTTAAAGCCATAGCGTGTTAAAAACATCAATTCTATATAAATAAGATAGCCCACTAAATAGAAATATATATGGTAATATTTCAAAGGTGCAAAGGTAGGTAATCAAATACAAAAAGTTAAATTTTTCTCTGATAAAAAAGATTATTATTTGATAAAAAAGCAATATTTGAACGAATAGAAACAATATTGCCATGAACATGATTATCTGAAAATGATAATGAGGAGAATACACTAGAAGCAAAACAGGAAGGAAATACAGAATTCCCAGTATCTCTATGGCTACTACCTGCGTACGTCTCCATTGGTTCACACCTCTCTGTACATCAAATAGATAGCCTAAAAGCTTGTAGAACATATCTTTTGCCCCAAAGAATAATCCTGTTAGTAACATGAAGAGCAGAATTGTACCCAGTGGCTTATTATATGGTGTAAGTCTCTGGTCGTTCTCTACAAAAATGTCGTAGATCGTTATTGATATGAGAACTACAGCCTGGAATATGAGAAAGTAACTGTATAGCACTTCTTTTGAAGTAGTCTGACGGTGAAACCTCTGACTCTTTTCGGGCTGCAATAAGAGTGTTACGTTCTCTTTCAGGAAGGTATAGCCTCCATTGTATATATGAGTAAAGAATAAGAAACAAAGCAGCAGTAATCCGAATATACTGTCAGATTGTTCTATACTGAAAGGCATTTGTACTCCATCGTGCCTGTTATCTGTAACAAGCGTTCCTGCCTTATATTCCGCGATGTTTATCGTATCTGATACCAAACTGTCCGGTTTTGCAGTGCTGGTATCAGTATCCGGAAGAAGGTTTTCTGACGATATTATCCCTTCTTGTGGAATAGGGTTGTATGGAATCGAATCCTGTTTCAATGTTTGTTGATATCAGACATATACCTAAGTTTATAGCCCGGGTATATGCCTGATACTGTTTTCTTAAATGTTGAATTCTTTTTTTATAGTGTCCACGTAATCCAGTTTTTCCCAGGTAAACAGTTCTACTTCACGAACTATTCCTTCAGGATTGTAACGGGATCTGAATTCTTTCTTTATGGTCTGAGGTTCACGACCCATGTGTCCGTAAGCAGCAGTTTCTGCATAGATCGGGTTTCTCAATTTCAATCTTTGTTCAATGGCCTTCGGGCGCATGTCAAATAAAGCTTCAACCTTTTTAGCTATTTCTCCATCGGTAAGGTTTACATTGCTTTTGCCATAAGTATTCACATAGATATTCATGGGTTTGGCTACGCCGATGGCATACGATACCTGAACCAGTACCTCTGATGAAATACCTGCTGCTACCAGATTTTTAGCAATATGACGCGATGCATAAGCAGCCGAACGGTCTACCTTCGATGGGTCTTTTCCAGAGAAAGCGCCACCTCCGTGAGCTCCCTTTCCTCCGTAAGTGTCAACGATAATTTTACGGCCGGTCAATCCTGTGTCTCCGTGAGGGCCGCCGATTACAAAACGTCCTGTCGGATTTACATGGTAGGTGATGTCTCCGGTGAAAAGCTTGGAAATATCTTCTCTGAATTTATATTTTTCTTTTACCCGTGGAATAAGAATATTGATAACATCCTCCTTAATCTTATTCTGCATTTTTTCATCGTCGCCGAATTCATCATGTTGGGTCGAAATAACTATTGTGTCGATACGCAAAGGTATGCCGTTATCGTCATATTCTATGGTTACCTGCGACTTTGCATCGGGGCGCAGATAGGGCATCAGATGTAATTCGTTTTTTCTGATTGACGATAATTCTTTTAACAGGGCGTGTGACAGGTCTAACGCAAGTGGCATGTAATTGTCGGTTTCACTGGTCGCATATCCGAACATCATTCCCTGGTCTCCGGCACCCTGGTCCATCGGATCGGTTTTGCCGTCAACGCCTCTGTTGATATCATCTGATTGTTCGTGTATAGCCGACAGAACACCGCAGGATTTAGCCTCAAACTGGTATTCACTCTTTGTATAGCCTATATTCTCAATAACCCTGCGGGCTACTTCGGGTATGTCGATATAAGCTTTGGATTTTACTTCTCCGGCAAGTACTACCTGCCCTGTCGTTACGAGGGTTTCACAGGCAACTTTAGAGTTGGCATCGTATGCCAGAAACTCATCCAGTAAAGAATCGGATATCTGATCCGCGACTTTATCCGGATGTCCTTCCGAAACAGATTCGGATGTAAATAAATAACTCATACTTTGTTAATTGTTTTGCTGTTTATAAAAACAGGAAAGATAAGTATAGCACGCGCAGAAAATGGTTTAGCATTTTTTCATGTGGTTGCAATCAAATACAAATCTGTCCACTTAATTGTTTGCAAAGATACGGCTTTTTTCTAATTCAGGAGCTTTTATATATAAAAAAATAACCCATGCTGGATAAACATGGGTTATAGATATTTTTATGGATAAGATCCGGTTATTGAGCAAATTCAAATAGCATTTTACCATTTGCATTTTCAGGATCTATCTGAAGAACCTTTTCTGCATATGATTTCACATTAGCTTTGTCTTCGGCTTTTTTACTCTTATCGTATTGCAGATAATAGTAGTAGCTTAAATAGCTGTATGCCTCAACCAATACCTTTTTGTCAGAATCGTCTTGCTCTGGTTTAGCTAATATTACTTCTATCGTTTTTTCGTAATATGGTTTAGCCAACCCTTGCTCACTTTCAGGGTCCATGCGGTAACTAGCCAACGCTTGCTGGTAAACCCCTAAGTGACTATCCGGAACGCGCTCCTGTACTATGCCATAGGTGGTAATTGCTTTCTTGTAAAGGTCGAATGCTTTTGCTTTTGCATCGGCTTTAGACATATTTAATGTATCTATCTCTGCATTTGCGCCACCGAAGTAGTAGTAACGCCCAAGCTGGAAATAATCCTGAGCTGTGGCAGCTTCTCCCGAAAGTTCAATATATTTTGCAAGGAAGTCAGCAGCATCAGAATACATTCTTTCTCCGGCAAGGATACCTGCTACATCTTTGTTTACATTTATCTTGGATGGATCTAAAGCAATAGCTTTCTTATATACATCTACGGACTCAGTTTTTTTGCCGGTTTCGCTTAATGCATTAGCATAAGAAAGGAAATCCTGAAGTAGGTATCTGCGTGTAGTATCATTTGGATTCAATGGTATGCTGAAGAACTTTTGTCCAGCGGCAACAGCACCGTCAAAATTTTTGGTGTCGTTATCTGTATACATTTGCAGGCGATACAATACGAAGTTGTTAGGATCTTTAGCCAGACCGTCTTTAATCAAAGTTCTTGCCTGATCGTACTGTTGAGTGAAGTACAAAGCTGAACCATAGCGTGTCATGTCTTCCACTGTGTAATCACCACCTTTGAAATATTCTTTGTATGCGTCAATTGCTTCCTGGTAGAATCCATCGCGGCGATATAATTCTCCCAGTTCTTTGTATGCAATAGTATAGTTAGGATTTATTGCTACGGCTTGTTTCAGTAGGTCTACAGCTGTATTACGATTGATGTATTCGTAAACTCTGGCTGCTTTCAGGCGTGCCAGTACGTTGTTGTTATCGAAATTTATAGCCTGGTCGTATTGCATAGCAGCATCGCCAGGTTTATTTTCTGCTGCAAGCATATCGCCTTCGAAAATATAGATCAATGGTGATTTCTTGTCTGCTTTGCGGGCATCCTGTAGTTTTTCAACAGCCTTTTCTTTCATACCGTTGTCAAGGTATGCCTGAGCTATGGCAATGATTATACCTACATCTTTTTTGTTCTTTTTCAGAACTTCTTTTAGCTGATCTTCGGCAACTTTAGTATTGCTTTTCAGGTCAAGCTTAGCCATACCAATGGCACCTAGCGCAGATAGCGGATCTGCTGACAGGGCTTGCTGATAATTAGATCTGGCTTCGGCCATATTACCTTCTTTAAATGCAATTTCACCAAGATAGTAATGAGACTCTGCCGAATTTTGCCCCAAGTTCTTTGTGAAATATTCTTTTGCTAATTTCAACTCACCCAAACTCAGATAATCTGCTCCGATATTGTTCTGGGCAAAGGCTGAAATTGTAATCATAAAGCTCAGAAAAGAGCCTAAAAAATACTTCATTTTCATCTTATTCAATAATATTTACGTTAATGATTTGTTTTCTTATAGTTGTTGCTATTCTTTCAAAGTTGGATTGGCCCTGACTACTCTTGTTAGCTGATAGGCCGGATAAAGTCCTGCTTTCAATACTATGCGCTGACCTTTTTCACCGGCTGCAAAGTTAACAAAACCTGATGGTAATCCACCTCTTACATCTGTTATAATTATATAAAGATCTCTACTTAATGGATATTCTTTAAGAGCTATATATGCAGGGAACGGTTTGAAACTATTGTCGTTAAAAGCTTTTGTAGCCTTGCTGACAGACATCACCGTTATTTTGTTGATAAAACTTAGATTCTGAGGATCGTCCGGATTACTGATCCAATTTACACCGATTACTCCTATTGCATTAGGACTGGCTGCTACATAATCTATCACCATTTGATTGGGGGTGCGGTCTGTAAGATCAATAGCACTAATGCTGTCCGATGCCATTGCTTTCAGGTTGTTTCCCAATGGTTTATCCACGCAGATGGAGTCTCTTATATATCTGACGGTGCTGGAGTTTGGGCTATCAAAGGCCACTACTATATCTCCTAATTTCGATTTAGGATTAAGCTCTTTCCATGAACGTACTTCTCCGGTCATTATTCTTTTGATGTCAGCCATTGTAATCAATGAATCCATATTTGATTTATTGATTATAAGGGCTATTGCATCTGTCGCATATTTTTGCGAACGTGGCATCTGGTTGCGATCCTTTATGATTAGCTTTTCGTTTGGTGTTATGTCGCGGGCAGCTATTATAAGCCGTATGCTATCTTTCATGAACAAATCGAAAGCTTGAGCTTCATTTGTGTAGGTAGGTATTACTGCAGCTTCGTTATATGTGGATTCGAAAACATCGATTTGTTGTTGTACAACAGGTGCAAAACACTCGTCGACAACAATTTCAGCGATACCGCTTGTAGGTGTGTCGGTGCGTGTCCCTTTATTTGCAGGACTGCACGCATGAAAAAGGAAGATAGCCAGTATGAGAGTGGATAATATAAAGCATAACTTTTTCATAAACATATATTTTTAGGTTAGCTTGTTATTCTGAAAATTCCCTCCAGACCCTGTAAGCCCTGAAAAGAGCGTAAACTCCGAATAGCACGCCTAGTATGATGCGTATTACCGATACTTGTATGAAATTGTCAAATACAGATGTGAATATCAGTAATATGGCAAGGAATAAATAAAATATTGCCATAAATACCGAGTAAATCATTTTGGGTGTTAGCCCGTTGTTCTTTTTTCCTTCTCCCATAGCTGTTATTTGAAAAAGAAGAGAAGATGATTTTTAATTCAAACTTCTCTTCTTTTTACTTTATTATTTTGTTATTAAAACAAATTCTTTTCCGGAAAACATTTTACTGTTTCAGGCGGAATACGATAGGAAGTGTAAAGTATACCGGAACGTTCAAACCGTTTTGTTTTCCCGGTATCCATTTAGGCATCGCTTTTACCACACGTACAGCTTCTCTGTCGCAAGACGGGTCTATACCACGGATTACCTGTACATCAGAGATTGTTCCTGTTTTGGTAACAACGAAACGTATTGTTACACGTCCTTGTATACCTGATTCCTGTGCTACTACCGGGTATTTCAGATTTTCAGCGATGAATCTCTGCATTTCGGCTTCACCTCCAGGGAAACTAGGCATTTGTTCTACTGTAACGAATGGTTTTTCTTCCACAGGTTTTTCTTCCACAATTTGCTTGTGCTCTCTCAATTCTGCGATGTCAATACCATGTTTATCGTCTGTACCTTTCACGTCAGCCACCGATATCTGAATCTTTGTATCAAGAATTTCTTCTTGAGAAATCATTTTGTCATCAGCAACTTCTTCGTCCTTGGCAATTGTAGGTGGAACGAATTTTACAGTTGTTTTTAACGGTGGTGGCGGTGGTGCCGTTTCCTGTTTAATCAGGTTTTCTTCCGGTATTTCCGGTTCTACCGGAATGTTAGACATTTCATATGCTTCATCCATAGGTCCCATATCTACCTGTGTCAGATTCTTTACCACACTTACTAAGCTTGGCAAGGCTGATACAAATCCGGCAAACACCAGAACCACAAGGAAAGCCACGATATGCCTCTTCGAGGAGGATTGACGTAGTTTATAAGCCCCATATTGCTTATTTTTCCCTTCGAATACTACATCACACCACTCCATGGAATTGAGTCGAATATCTTTTGACATAATTTACTCCTTTCTTTGTTAAATGTGATTATTAATTAGGTGCTGCTGCTTCTGCGCCATAGGCCCCCTTAGTCTTCAGATTTTCGATCAGGAACTGATCTCCTTCTGTCATATCTACAATTGCATATTTATCTATACTGCATATCTGCATTTCATCCAGAGCGTCAACAAGATTCTTATAGGTCGCTTCAGACGTAGGTTTTATTACAACCACCTGTCCGTCTTTATCCCCTTTAATTTCTCTCAATCTTGTTTTGAACTCTTCGTCCGGCATTCTTTTGTTGGTCACGAATTTTTCGTGTCTCAACTCTCTTACCTTTGCTACTATGGGAGCATTACGTTCCAGCAATATAGCACGAAGGCCTTCTGGCGAATAACCGGTTGTTTGCAGTGTCTGGTAATTGGTATAGTCAGGTATTCCTGTATAATAATAGACTTTGTTCTCTTCGCCTAATATAATAGTAATAGCCTTAGACTCTTTTACCTTTACCTCATCTTCTTTAGTTAGCTTTTCGTCGGTGGGCATCGCAATATCCATGATTTGCGGTTTACTCAATGTTGTACAGAACATGAAGAACGTGATCAATAACATGTTCATGTCCACCATCGGAGTAAAGTCTACCCTTAGGGTCTGTTTCTTGGGTTTACCTTTTTTTTCTTCGCCACCGCCGGTATCAATTGAAGCCATAATTTTTCTTTCTTTTAAATAATGTTTAAATTACGAATATTTACACATCCGGTGTGCTTCTCAGAGACGTAATAAGGCTGTACCGGTTTTCTTTTCCTTTCACCAAAGCCTTCATCACCTTGTCTACCAGAGGGAATGGAGTGTTTTGGTCAGCCTTAATCGCAATACCCATACCGTCGCCTCCAACTTCTCTAGCGTGTTTGACCCAACGTATAAATTGGTTGTTTGCGCTATCGATTGGAACTCCCATTTTCTTAATCTCACTGTCTTGATCGCTTAACGATTTATCTAAGAATCCAGCCATCTGACCGATTGGAACACCTATGTGTGTTTGTTCCTGAAACGATCTGATCTGTTTTTCTGTAAATGTAATGCCATAGTCTTGTCCCATTTTTTCCAGAACTTCCTTTTTCATAGCCGGCTGTTTGTCATCAAGATTCATAAAAATCCTGCCTTCCGGATCGATAAGGATAGTAAGTACGTTGTTCTCTGGTATTTTGGTTTCAGACACCGATGACGGAGCAATTACCTGCACCGGCTCTTTTGGCATAAAGGTTGCTGTAAGCATAAAGAAAGTGAGCAAAAGTACAGTAACGTCACTCATCGCTGTCATGTCGATGAATGTACTCTGTTTTTTTACTTTAGTCTTTCCCATTTCTTTTTTATTCTTTATGTTTTCTTATTAGAGTGGAATTTATTTCGAATTCCATAAACCCTGATGAGAAAAAATGTTAATTATTTAGATAAACCTCCGTGAAGTGTAGTATAAGTCTGGCCGATAGCAAAACCTACTTCGTCTACAGCGTTAGTTATATCTTCAACTCTTCCTGAGAAGTAAGAATAAGAAACGATTGCACAAGCACCTGTACCGATACCCATAGCTGTGTTCATAAGGGCCTCAGAGATACCTAATGCAAGTACAGTTGAGTCTGGAGCTCCTTCCTGAGCCATCGCGCCGAACGATTTGATCATACCAAGTACCGTTCCGAATAGTCCCATCAAAGTACCCAGAGTGGAAATAGTTGCGATAACCGATAGATTTTGTTGTAGGTATGGAAGTTCAAGCGTTGTAGCTTCTTCTATTTCTTTTTGAATCATTGCGGCTTTTTCGTCGTTGTGGATATCTGTCAGTTTTTCAACGTCAGAGTATCTTACAAGACCTGCTTTAAGGATGTTTGCAACCGAACCCTTTTGTTCGTCACACAATTTTGCTGCACCTGCGATGTCGCCAGCTTCCAATTTAGCTTTTGCATTCATCACAAATTTTGCAGTGCTACCTTTTCCTGCTGCTCTGTTCAAAGCGAAGAATCTTTCAACAGAAAGAGTGAATACAGTAAGCAACAATGTGATTACGATAGGAATTACCCATCCACCCTGATAAAGTGTTCCCAGCATATTTGCGTTTATAGGATGACCTTTTTCGTCGAAATTGCTAGGAGCTCCTGCTACAAGATAGAAGAAAAGATGCGCGACAATAGCACATAGTATAACTACTAGGAAAGCAGAAACACCTTTTGATCTAGGTTTTTGGTTTGGTTGTTGTTTTTTAGTTTCCATAATGATAATAAATAATTTAAGTTTAGTGAATCAATTTTTTGTATTTATTGTTGTTCATTCAATAATTTCAAGCTCAAAAAAAGCCTTACAGGGTAACATTTTAGGGTACAAATATACTATTCCATTTTTTCATTCAAAGTATTATTGTCCTAAAATTGCACTCTGATTAACGCCCTTAGTTAAATATAACGTTGAAAATAGATTTTTATTCTTCGATAAAAACAACCCTACTAAAATATATTCTAAATAATTAATAATCTAATCAATTGTAAATGTGGAGTTTCTACTTTTAGATGTGTCCACTAGGTATTAAATCCAAAACGTTTAATTGTTCTAGCTAACAAAAATAGAATTAAAAATGATTCCACACAATTAAAAAATATAAAAAAAGTCTTATTAAAGACTATTTCTCAATGCATAGCTCGTCATTTAGGGCAATAACTGCATCTTTGTATGATTCTCTTTTTATGACAAATTGCATATTGACCTGACGGAGCGATTGTCCGAAGCTTTCTACGTTTATGCCTCTGTCGTAAAGCGCTTTAGCGGCTCTGTAAAGGAATCCTGGTAAGGCTATATTCGTGCCCATAACGCATACGATAGCAACACGCTCTGTTATCACCTGGTAAAAATTGGCTTCGAGATCACTGATCAGTTCTCTCGATTTGTAATTGTCCCATACTACCATTGTTATGGAATTGGCGTTGGTAGACTTTAGTATATAACTTACTCCGTATTTTGCAAAGATTTGCATGATGCGGAGGTCAAAACCAACTTCTCCGACCATCATGGGATCGTGTATCTCGATTGCCAGCACTTTGTTTGTTCCCGAAACAATTTCAATCTTGGGTATCTGTGAAATGTAATCTTTTGTTATGAGGGTTCCCGGGTGTTCGGGCTCAAAAGTGTTTTTTATCCGGATATTGATATTTGCCAGTTCAAGTGGTTTAGCCGCTTTGGGGTGGATTGCTTCCATGCCTATATCTGCCAGCTGATCGGCGATGATATAATTGGTACGTCCTACCGGAACGGTTTTTCCTACTCCTACAATGTTAGGATCAGCGCTTGACAGGTGATATTCTTTGTGGATAATTGCTTCATTTGCTTTCACCTCAACGGCCACTTTGCTAAAAGTAACTTCTGTATAACCACGGTCGAATGCCCGCATAATGCCTTCAGTACCTTTAGTGTAGCCGGTAACGATACACATGTCTTTGCTGAAATCTATTCCTTTAAACGCCCTGTGTATGCGTTCGTCGATAGTCAGTGGCAGTGAGTCATTAAACCCGCAGAGGTCTATGAACCGGGCGTGTATGTCGTTGTTATTTAGAATATTAACTGTATTCCATGCCGAATGGGCTTCTCCTATCGACGCCAGTATTTCACGGGCAGCAAGGCATATGTCGTCGGCGTTTACATAACCCGAAGCCATAACCTTATTCAGGCTGTGCAGCATTGTCTTCGCCTGTTCTATGCGATATGTAATGAATTCACTTGCCTCTTTCAGGTTCAGGCCTATTTCTTCAAATCCTTTATTTATATCTAAAAGCCGTTGACGCAGACTGTCCAGCCCTATGCTATAATCGCTGTTTTCGAGAAACTGGACATATACTCCGGGCTCTCCCGTTTTTTTATGTTCCAGTAACCAGTTGGTCACGTTGTTGTATGCAGATACTACGAAAATGCGATTATACATTTCGTCGGGTTTTCTTTTGCCGATGATCACATTTTCTAAAACGTCTTTGAACTGGGACATCGATGTGCCACCAATCTTCTCTACTGTAAGCATTTTATCTTATCGGTTTGTAATGGTTTTAATTTGCGCAAAAATAATAAAATAATCTCGTTTTATGTGATATATGGAAATAATGTAACATTTTTGTGACTTTGTTTTGCCAGATGCGACATATTTAAGAACTTATCTGTTTTACAAATTATATCTAAATGAACTATGACAAAAATAGGCCTTGTTGTAAGTATCTTGTTGTTATCAATTAATATAAGTGCCCAAAATCTGAAAGGGCGTATCACGGACAAAGCCGGAGAACCTCTGTATGGCAGTTCTGTTTATATCAGGGAAATGAATCAGGGACTTGTTTGTAACGAGGACGGGTATTATCAGGCAACACTGAGGCCGGGTAACTTTAGTGTAGAGTATAAATGTCTGGGGTACAAAAGCGTGGAGCGAAAGGTTTATATTAAAGAAAATGAAATTGCAGTTGTAGATATATCATTGGAAGAAGCTCCCTTTACCCTAAAAGAAGTAACTATATCTAATCAGGAGGATCCCGCTTATCCGATTATGCGCAAAGCAATAGAAAAAGCGCCTGTATATGCCGGAGCCGTTAAAGAATACACTGCGGATGTTTATATAAAAGCAAATGGTGAATTGTTGAAAGTTTCCTCTTTGATTGACAGGATGGCCAAAAGTGAGGAAGGCGTGAAATTATCTGAATTTAAAGACCAATTGTTCGTGCAGGAATCTTACAATGAAGTACATTACACTGCACCCGATAAATATAAACAAACAGTGAAGGCCTTTTCGAGTAGTATACCGGATAATATGAAATCGGATGATGCCGTCGGACTGATTAATTCTTCTCTTTATATGCCAAAGGTAGGAATGTATGTTTCTCCACTTAACCCTAAGGCTTTTTCATATTACCGGTTCAGGTACGAGGGCTTTTTTGAAGAAAACGGATTGGAAGTAAATAAGATCAAAGTCGAGCCTAAATTGAAAGATCCGATACTGTTCGATGGGTATATTTATATTGCAGATAATACATGGCATATTTATTCAGCCGAACTCAATACAAGTGCATATGGAGTAAAGCAAAGTTATAATGTGACATTCAGGGAGCTTGGAGTGAATGTGTATCTGCCTGTTACATATCTTATTATGTCGAATATTAGTTTCTTGGGCATTGAGGCTGTGATGAATTACTATACATCTGTAACTTATGCCGATTTGAAGATTAATGATCAAATAGTTCAACAGCTGGGAGCAGACGGGGCAAAAAAGAAACGTAATTTCGAAATAGCCCGCAGGGATTCTCTCTATACTATCGTGTCAGACAGTCTTGCCACCAAAAGAGATTCTGCTTATTGGGATGGTATAAGAGCAGTGCCTTTAGACGGAAGAGAAATTTCAACGCTTATAAAGAAAGATTCTATACAACAGCATCTGGATTCAGTCCGTAAAGAATTTCACAATCCGGCATTCTCTCCGGGTGATCTTATAAGCGGAGGGGAGATAGGGATCGATTCGGGCAGGGTTGTAATCCGGTATGACGGGCTGATACAGGGAGCGCTGAAAGAATATAATTTTGTGGACGGTTTGTGGCTGGGACAATCCTTCGATGTGGAAAGTAAAATAGGTAAGCGTAATAAACTGAAAGTATCTCCCTATATATATTACGCATTATCAAGGAAAAGATTTATCGGGGGCGGGGATATTCATCTTCATTATGCTCCTATGAGGTTGGGACACCTGCATATAAGTGGCGGTTCTACCAGTGAGAATTTTAATCCGGAGGGTATTCACCGGCTCAATAATTTCTCCAGCTCACTCCTTTATGGTAAAAACTATAATTACTTCTACCAGAAAGATTTTGTTTCTGCGGTTAATAATATTGATATAAGTAACGGATTGACAATGATTACCGGCTTCGAAATTGCCCGGCGATCAGGATTGTCCAACACAACAGACTATACATGGGGAAAGAAAAGCAAAATAAGACCAAATATTTTTCCCGACGACCGGTTTGATAAAACAGCAGTTAACATAGGGTTTAATTATACGCCTTATGCGTATTATTCGGTCTACAATGGTTCGAAATATTATGTGAGATACGCCTCTCCTACATTTTATATACGGTATTCCCATGCATTTTCGTCGTGGCAGACAAGCAATGCCCGTTATCATAAGTTATATGGAGGAATACAGCAGAATATAAAATTGAGTGAATTCAGTAATCTGAATTATATTCTGGAAGGAGGTAGTTTTCTAGGAAATAAGGATAAAATACATTTTGCCGATTTCAATCATTTCAATACGTCTGATGTTACTGTCAATTTCAAATCGCCTTTCACCTCATTCATGTTGCTCGATAATTATATAGCTTCTACTAATAAGCATTGGTTAAGTTCCAATATTAATTACGAGAGCCAGTATATATTGTTGAAGAGATTGCCGTTCCTGCAGGGAAAAATGTTCAGTGAAACCCTGCATCTCAAAAATTTGTATACTCCCGATATGAGGTTGTATACAGAAGCCGGATATTCTGTAAATCTGCAGAAAATTATTAATCTGGGGGCTTTTGTCTCTTTCAGAAAGGGAAAGTACCAGGATTTTGGAATTCGTATTTTGTTGGATTGGGATGCAATTAAGAGATTTGTAGATTAATAGAATCTAAAATATGCTGTAAAACATATGTTTAAAAGTTAAACAATGTTATAAAATAAAAGAAAAACAGCAAAACATGTTTTATAACATAAAAATATACTATCTTTGTACTGTGTTTTTCATGGTATTAGATTTAAGGTTAACAATGAAGATTGGTTGTCGTGATGACAACCTTTTCTTTTTTATATAAGTTTCATTACGAAACCTGAAACAATTTCTACAACAGATTATTCAATAGGGGTAAACAGACTGAAATTCACACTTCCATATACACGTTTTTCTTTAAATAGCAGATACTCTGAAAAATCGTATTCCTTAGAGTGTTCGAGAATGAATATTCCATCAGGCCTCAATAAACCCTTTTCAAATATAAGTCTGGGGACATCTTCAAAGTTTTTCAGATCGTAGGGCGGATCGGCGAAAATAAGGTCGAATTGTTCTTTATAATGTTCAAGAAAGACGAATACGTCGGTTTTTACCAGTTGCATTTCCGATCCTATTTTTAAGTCGCTTTTGATTTTTTCTATGAATGAAGTGTGATTAAAATTCTTTTCCACACAAACTACTCTGGGACAGCCTCTCGAAATAAGCTCGAAGCTGATACTTCCTGTACCGCCAAAAAGGTCGAGGGCGGTAGTATCTTCCCAATCGATCATGTTATTCAATATATTGAACAGGCTTTCCTTCGCAATATCGGTTGTCGGCCGTGCCTTAAAACTTTTTGGCGGATCGAACCGCCGTCCTTTATATTTTCCGCTTACAATTCTCATAATGCCAAAGTCAACAGGTCTATCGGGGCTTTCTGCGCGTCATCGCTCCACAGATAAGCTTCACTGGGAATATTTATATATTCTATATTTTTGATATATTCTTCAAGATGTTTTGTCAGCAGTTTTTCTGCGTTCCCGATAATGAACAGGTTGTCGCTCATCTGATCGAAGCCCGAACATTCCCATAGTTTCAGGATGAAATAAAGCTGGTTTTGTGCAGGTTCGTTCTTGTATGTCAGGCTATGGATCAGTTTTCTGCCCGAAAAGCAGAAAATATCCATCAATCCATCATGAAAATAGGTATACATTTTCGGATACAGTCCTTTCAGCCTGTCTTTATCTTCCAGCCAGTTTATCATCAGATGTGTATGGTGGAAAAAGTGAGGACTCCACAGGTTGCGCGAAAGGAACTCGTAAATGTCCTGTTCCACATTATATGAAACGATAACATCCTGCCCATCCAGTAGGCCTGAAAGTAGATGCCCTGCCTTATTGGTATTGGTAAAATCATGAAGCGTCTTTTGATTCTTTATTTCAAAATATGGCGCAGGGATAAGGTCATATTCTTTCGAGACGAAAATAACATTCGTTTGTTTAAACTCCTGGGTGAGGAAATTCAGGTCGAATATAATCCGTTTTATGTTGTTCAGCAGATCATTGTTCGGCGAAAAAGTTGTTTCCCTCAGGCAATATACTTTCTCGTTTCCCGGTTCAACAATGGAAAACATGAAGCAATCAGCGGCTATCCGTATAGAGAGTATATACTTTTCCGGTTGCCCGAGATCTATATTGTCTGGTAAGAACATAATCTGTATTTTGTAGATGCAAAGTTAGAAAAAGATATTTTTATCTGCTACTTTTGATCTTCAATTCAATCCGGTAATAATGATCAGCAAGTTCTTTAAAGAAAAAATAAAAGAAAATTTCCCTTTCGAACCTACTCAGGAGCAGGAAATCGCTCTGGATAAAATAGTGGATTTTCTTTTCTTGCAAAAGGAAGAATCAATCTTTCTCCTTAGGGGATTTGCCGGAACGGGTAAGTCTTCTCTATTGGGGGCTTTGGTGAAAACGATGACCGATTTTAAACAGAAAACAGTACTGTTGGCACCTACAGGCCGTGCGGCAAAGGTTTTCTCTTCTTATTCAAACCATCCGGCTTTTACTATTCATAAGAAAATATACCGTCAACAAAAGTATTCGGGAGAGTTGGGCAATTTCGGATTAATGGATAATCTGCATAAAGACACATTGTTCATTGTAGATGAAGCGTCGATGATCAGCAATAACGGACTCGATTCCTATTTCGGCACAGGACGTTTATTGGACGATCTGATTCATTTTGTATACTCTGGCGAAAACTGCCGCATACTCTTGATCGGAGATACAGCTCAGCTACCACCGGTAGGAGAGGAAGACAGCCCCGCCCTGCAAGTTTCGGAGTTAGCCGGATACGGACTTGAAGTGCATAGCGCCATGTTGTCGCAAATTGTACGGCAAGCCGAAGGTTCGGGAATATTGCGAAATGCGACGGCTATTCGTAATGCCCTTACAAAAGGAAAGACTGAAGCTTATCCCAAGCTGAAACTAAAAAACTTTGCGGATATTGTAAAAATTTCAGGCGAAGATCTGATTGACGAAATCTCATCTTCTTATGATAAGGAAGGCCTTGAGAATACGATGATTATCTCACGTTCCAATAAAAGATGCAATATCTATAATCAGGGAGTTCGGAATCGTATTCTATACCGGGAGGAAGAATTATCTCCCGGTGATATGCTGATGATTACAAAGAATAACTATTATTGGACGGAGAATGTAGAGAATGTTGATTTTCTGGCTAATGGGGAGATTGTAGAAGTATTGCGGGTACGGCGAGAACAAGATCTTTACGGATTCCGGTTTTGTGAAGTATTGATTCGGAGTCTTGACTACGATATCGAACTGGAGGTGAAAATATTGATGGATACCCTCCATTCCGATGCGGCAGGACTGACTAAAGAACGATCAGAAGAATTGTTTCTGAACGTATTGGAGGATTATGCCGATATATCGACCAGAGCCGGAAAAATGAAAAAACTGAAAGTCGATCCTTTCTACAACGCTTTACAAGTTAAATTTGCATATGCTGTTACATGCCACAAAGCACAGGGTGGAGAATGGAGGAATGTATTTCTTGATCTGGGATATATTTCAGAAGAGCATTTGGGCATAAACTTCTATCGCTGGCTTTATACTGCAATTACACGTGCCAGCAATAAACTTTATCTGGTAAATCTACCGGATGAATTTGAATAAAATATTTTTTGAAGTATTCTATATAAAGGATTAAAGCCTCTTTTGTTATTATAGCTGTCTCTGAAGCAAATACACCCTTTGTCATTGACTGCACTTCGTTCCGTAGAACGTTGTTTCTGAACGAAGTGAAGAATCTCTTAAAATAGATGTTTCGTTCCTCAACATGACAATAAGAGAAGAGTATTCCGTTTTTATGGTTTTAATATATTGTAGTTAAAATATGTTTTAATCAAATAATTAAATTAATTGATTGATTTAACTTTGTGCATAATCAATAAATGATAAAATTATGCATAAGGATGACAATACCGAAAACCGTATAAAAGAAACAGCCAAAAGGCTTTTTCAGGAAAAGGGGTTTGATGCGGTCCGCACCCGGGAAATAGCAGAAGCTGCAGGAATAAATTCGGCTCTACTCCATTATTATTTTCGTAGTAAGGAAAATCTTTTCCATATTATAATGATAGAGAGCATTTCCGAAATGTTTTCTTTCCTGCGTCAAATAATAAGTGATCCCACAACTTCGCTGTCCTATAAAATAGACCTGATAGTCGATGGTTATATTGATGTTATAAAAGGAAATCCTAATCTGGCTTTGTTTGTCCTTAATGAATTACAGGTAGATTCAGGAAGAATGATAAAAGAAGGAGGCATTGCTAAAGACATGCTGGTTGAAAGTTGCCTTTTCCACCAGATAAACGAGCAGCTCAACAAAAAAGGAATTAAAATGTCTCCATTACATATTATGCTGAACACAATATCATTATCGGTGATGCCGGTTATTGCACGTCCGCTGATAGTATACCTCTATGATACGAATATTGACAATATATCAGGCTTCCTTGAAGAAAGGCGTAAGCTTATTCCGATGTGGATAAAGGGAATGCTACAGTTAGATGAATAAATCAAGCACAATTATGAAAAAAGTAGTTTTTATTTTCTGGATAATATTTTTCACTGCATCAGTAAGTGCTCAAACAGTTCTTACATTGGATGAGTGCAAGCAACTGGCTGTTGATAATTACCCGCTTATAAAGCAATATGGATTGATAGAACAGGCTGAAAAATACACGTTACAGAACCTCTCGAAGAATTATCTGCCTCAGTTTGGCCTCAATGCGCAAGCTACCTATCAGTCTGATGTGACTAAACTACCAATCGATTTGTCTGCGCTTTCCATACCGATCGAAATTCCATCACTGGATAAAGATCAGTACAAAGCCGTGGTTGAGGTTTCCCAACTGATCTGGGATGGAGGGGCGACTTCTTCGCAACAGAAAATAACCAGAGCAAACAGCGAGGTGGAAAATCAACGCATAGAAGTTAACCTGTATACGGTAAAAGACCAGATTAACCAACTGTATTTCGGTATTCTATCTATCGACAAACAGCTTGGAATCATAGACCTGACAGAGCAGAATCTGAAATCGAACAAGAAAACTGTCACTTCTATGTTCAATAACGGGGTGGCTATGCAGTCCGACGTCGATCTGATAGATGTAGAACTTTTAGGACTGGAACAACAGCGTATTGAACAGAAAAGTCTCAGAAAAGCAACATTACAAATGCTGTCATTATTTATACATAGACCGCTGGATGAAAATACAATATTGCAGAATCCTCAGGATGATTTCATTTTAAGCGGAGATATCAACCGTCCCGAACTGAGTTTGTATAATTCGCAGATAAATATGCAGAATAAACAGGAAAGTTCCATTAATGCTAAAAACATGCCCCGCATAAATCTGTTTGCGCAAGGTGGATATGGCCGACCGGGATTGAATATGCTGGAAGATAAATTCAAATTATTTGCAATCGGGGGAGTTAAACTAAGCTGGAATTTCGGAAGCCTTTATACAAAGAAAAATGAAAAGAAGCTGATTCAGAATAATATAAGCAACATAGAAGTTCAGCGCGAAACATTCCTTTTCAATACAAATGTACAGTTGACAAAAGAACAGGAGGAAGTAAAGAAAGCAAAAAAGCTGTTAGAGAAAGACGATGATATAATCCGTCTGCGGAACCGGGTGAAAATAGCTAGTGAAAGCAAGTATAAGAATGGTGTATATCAGATGAACGAGCTGATACGCGACATCAATGCCGAATCAATGGCACGGCAATCCAAAGCTTTGCACGAAATACAATATCTAATGAATATCTATAATTACAAACATATACAAGGAAATTGATTATGAAACGATTAATAATACTAGCAGCAACAGCTTTTATCTTGTTTTCGTGTAACCGCAACGGATTCGATCATGATGCATCGGGTACGTTCGAAGCGACAGAGATTCTTGTTTCGGCCGAAGCCACGGGAAAAATAGAAGAATTCAATGTAACCGAGGGAGATTATCTGAACAAAGACCAATATCTGGGATATATTGATACCACCCAATTATACCTGAAAAAATTGCAATTACAGGCCACAACGAAAGCTGTAAATGTAAAGCGTCCGGATATTTCCTTACAAATAGCGGCAACAAAAGACCAGATCGCAAAAGCAGAATTGGATAAAAAACGGATAGAAAGCATGTTCCGCGATGGCGCTGCCACTCAGAAGCAACTGGACGATGTGAATTCCCAACTGGCAGTACTGAAAAGTAGCCTGGGAGCGCAACTCAATACACTGTCTACTTCTGTAAACAGTCTGGATGAGGAAAGCGGTGTTTACGAAATACAGGTAGCACAAATAGAAGATCAGTTGGAAAAAAGCCGTATTATAAACCCGATAGAGGGCACGGTATTGAACAAATATGTGGAAGTGAAGGAAATGACCTCTCCGGGTAAACCATTGTACAGGATTGCCGATACGAAGCATTTGTTCCTTAGGGCATATATTATTTCCGACCAGTTGCCGGATGTAAAAATAGGCCAGGGAGCTACTGTATATATCAATACAACAGATGGAGAGCAGAAATCTTACAAAGGAACTGTTTCTTGGGTTTCCGACAAAGCGGAATTTACCCCTAAAACCATTCAGACCAAAGACGAGCGTCGTAATCTGGTTTATGCAGTGAAGATTGCTGTCGAAAATACTGACGGGATGATAAAGATAGGGATGTATGGCGACGTGGATTTTAAATAATATGCTAATGAGCCAATATGCCGATGTGCCAATGGTGCAAAGCGACAAAACTTGTAACTACTTTAAATATGAAAACTATTTCCATAAATAATATATCCAAAAGCTACGGCGCCAAAGATCCGGTTATCGCCCTGACAGATATAAACCTGCAAATAGAGGATGGGGAACTCTTCGGACTGATTGGTCCCGATGGAGCGGGAAAAACCTCCTTGTTCAGAATACTGACTACCCTGCTACTGGCAGATAAGGGTTCTGCTACCGTGTCAGGTTTGGATGTTGTGGGCGAATTCAGGAAAATAAGAAATTCGATTGGTTACATGCCGGGACGATTTTCCCTTTATCAGGATTTAACTGTCGAAGAAAACCTGAAGTTTTTCGCGGATGTTTTCGGTACAACAATCGAGACGAATTATGACCTGATTAAAGATATATATGTACAAATAGAGCCGTTCAAAAAAAGGAGAGCCGGGCAATTGTCAGGCGGAATGAAGCAAAAACTCGCACTTTGCTGCTCACTGATACATAAACCCGAAGTGCTGTTTCTGGATGAACCGACTACCGGTGTTGATCCTGTATCCCGTAAAGAATTCTGGGGTATGCTGAAACAGTTGAAGCAACAGGGGATAACCATTATGGTATCTACTCCCTATATGGATGAAGCCGCTATGTGTGACCGTATAGCGCTTATCCAGTCAGGGAAAATATTATCAGTGAATACACCACAGCAAATCATAGATAGCTACCCCTATGAATTATATAGTGCAAAAGCCGGTAATAACTATCATCTATTGAAAAAGCTGAAAGATCAGGATAATATCAGATCAGTTTATATCTCGGGAGAATATCTGCATATGGTATTTAAGGATAAAGATATGAGGATAGATTATCCGGATGTGGAAGTCAAAAGGACAACTCCAGACATTGAAGACTGTTTTATACAATTGATGAATATAGTATACTAGTTCCTAGCTTGCTAGTTTACTAGAAAATCAATCAGTTTTAACTAGTAAACTAGTACACTTAAAACTTTAGAACTCAAAAAAATGAATGTAATTGAAGTAAAAGACCTCACTAAAAGGTTCGGTAATTTCACCGCTGTCGATCATATCACATTCGCTGTCGAACAAGGTGAAATATTCGGATTCCTCGGAGCAAACGGAGCCGGAAAGACTACGGCTATGCGTATGCTGTGCGGGTTACTAAACCCGACCTCGGGAGAAGGGAAAGTGGCTGGTTTTGATATCTATAAACAGGCAGATAAAATAAAGGAGAATATAGGTTATATGAGTCAGAAATTTTCACTTTATTCCGATCTGACAACCTTGGAGAATCTCGAATTATTCGGTGGAATATATGGCATGAGCCGGAAAGAGATTAAAAACAAGACAGAAGAAGTAGTCTCCGAACTGGGATTGCACGAAGAAAGAAAATCCCTTGTCGAATCCCTTCCTTTGGGTATCAAGCAAAAGGTTTCTTTTGCCGTATCAACATTTCATTCTCCTAAAATAGTCTTTCTGGACGAGCCTACAGGTGGAGTTGACCCTATGGCACGGCGCACATTCTGGGAAATGATTTACAAGGCGGCCGATCAGGGAATCACTTCTTTTGTGACTACACACTATATGGATGAAGCCGAGTATTGTAACAGGATTTCAATTATGGTCGACGGACAGATAAGAGCACTGAACAGCCCGTCAGAAATGAAGAAACAGTTTAATGCCGAATCAATGGACGAAGTATTTCATGCTTTGGCCAGAGAAGCGAAAAGATCAGGAGAATGAAACAGTTTACAAGTTTTATACGAAAAGAAATATATCATATCACCCGCGATCCGCTGACATTGCTGATCATGCTTGTATTGCCGGTGATAATGTTACTTATACTGGGTTTCGCCGTATCCACGGAGATCACAAATACAAGCTTCGTTGTTCTCGATGAATCCAAATCGACTACAGCGGAAAAGCTTATCAAAAAAATGGGAGCGAATGAATATTTCAGCTTTGCCGGTTACCTGAATTCAGCAGATGAAGTAGAAAAGTCTTTCCAAAGCGGAAAAGTCAGAATGGCCGTGATCATTCCAACCACATTCGGAAACGAAATAGGACGTACAGGCTCCGATATACAATTGATGGTAGACGCAACCAATCCGAACGATGCTTCCACCATAGTCAACTATTTTCAGACAATCGTAATGCAATTTCAACAGGAAGAGGCCAAGGCCGGAACAAATAGGCTTGTGATAAATTCGGAAGTAAAGATGCTTTACAACCCGCAAATGAAAAGCGCTTATAATATCGTTCCCGGAATGATAGGTATGCTCATGCTGCTTATTTGTGCACTGATGACCTCCATTTCTGTGGTAAGGGAAAAAGAGCTGGGGACAATGGAGATCTTATTGGTCTCACCATTAAAACCGGTTACTATTATGTTTGCCAAAGCCGTTCCATATCTGGTCGTTGCCTTTCTCGATGTTATTATGGTGCTGTTGCTTGCGACATTTGTATTGGATGTTCCCATTGTCGGAAGTATTCCGCTGATCTTATTTCTGTCGGTTATATATACTTTTTCGGCTCTGGCTTTAGGTTTGTTAATCTCTACCATAACCAATACACAACAAACCGCAATGATAGCATGTGGTGTAGGGCTTATGCTTCCTTCCATGTTATTATCAGGGCTGATATTCCCGGTTAGTAGTATGCCCGATATATTGCAATGGATATCATACATTGTCCCTGCACGCTGGTTTATCGATGCCTTAAGGAGTGTGATGATAAAAGGACTCGGATTTGAAGCAATATGGGTGCAATTTCTGGTTTTACTATGTATGACAATCTTTTTAATGAGTTTTAGTATCAGGAAATTTAAAAACAGGCTATGAAAAATTTAAGATATTTATTGAAGAAAGAGTTTTTACAGATATTCCGTAACAAATTCTTATTGAAGTTGATTCTGTTTATGCCTGTCATGCAACTGGCTATATTGCCTTGGGCAGCGACTTTCGACCAGCGCGATATATATCTGAGTATAGTAGATAATGACAAAAGTTCCATATCCACAAAAATGACAGACAAAATACTTTCTTCAGGATTTTTCATATTGACAGATTATTCGTCAACATATGAACAGGCTTTATCTTCTATCGAGCAGGGAAGGTCTGACCTCATTCTGGAAATTCCACATGATTTTGAAAAAGATCTGTTGAACGGCTCGGCAGGAGAACTAATGTTATCTCTGGATGCCGTGAACGGACAGAAAGCAGGATTGGGATTATCATATATCAGCCAGATAATTAATAGCTATATGCTCGACATGAAGGGAAGTACAGGCAATGCTTCACAGGTAGAAATAAAACCATATTACCGGTATAATACAAAAATGCGCTATCAGGATTATATGGTGCCGGGCATATTGGTTGTTTTAGTATCTATGCTCGGAGGAATGCTATCTTCGTTGAATATTGTCCGCGAAAAGGAAATAGGAACAATGGAGCAGATCAATGTTACTCCTGTCTCTAAAGTTACCTTTATATTAGGGAAGCTTATTCCGTTCTGGGTTATAGGCCTGGTCATACTTTCCATCGGGATGTTTATCGCATGGCTTATCTATGGATTGTTCCCTATGGGACATATAATAAATATCTACATCTTTGCGTTTTTCTATCTGTTGGCTTTTACGGGCTTTGGACTGATGATCTCAAATTTTGCGAAAACACAGCAGCAGGCAATGTTCATGATCTTATTCTTCCTTATTATATTCATACTGATCAGCGGATTGTTTACCCCTGTCACCAGCATGCCGGAATGGGCGCAAAAGATCACATATATCAATCCTATACGTTATTTTGTGGAAGTGATAAGGCTTATCTATCTGAAAGGTAGTGGGTTTATGGATATCTTGCCTGATTTACTGAAGATTATAGGTTTTGCTGTTGTGTTGAATACTTTAGCTATTCTTAGTTACAGGAAAACAAATGGATAGTAGATTATTAGACATTGGAGTTTATATTCAATAAAAGATATATGTGCGGTTAACAATGTATTTGCTATAATTTCAGATGATCTCAGTAAGGACGAACCTATGCGTTCGCCCGCCGTTTCGGGCAGACACGCGTGTCCGCCTGTATTTTATTTCAGAAACTTTATCTATAGTATTTGAGTAGATCGTAGTTGGTAGGCAGTAGAAACGATCTTTGAAAGAATGATATACTGATAGGATAACGAGGGATATGATGTCAATATGAAAGAAATGGAGATTGTAAAAATTGAAAAACACGTAAAGTTTGTAAAGTTTTAACATTCATTGGTTGCAATTTGATATTAATAGTTCTCCTTTGGAAAGGGCCTTCTAAAATTGAAAACCGACAAAGTGGAGGCGGATCAGATAGCTATAAAAAAGAATAGCTATAAAGTTTGAACAAATGCTGGAAAAACAAAAATTATTGTATCTTTAAGGCAGATAAGTCTGAATTGATTCATTTAAGGAAAAACACAATGATTTTTCTCCATGTAAATTTTTGGAGTTAAATGGAAGATATAAATGAATCTTAGTAAGAACTATGAATGAAAAACATGTTGCAATCAATATAATTGATATGTATAAATATCTGTGTATATGGCAATTGTAATAAGAGGAGAGTGTGCCGCTGGATAGGCTATTAAATAATAATTTAGCCTGATATATGTGATACTCTTCTCCGAAAATGCATATAATTAGCTTTATATAACCGATTTTAATCCGGACATTTAGTATGAAAAAATATCTTACAAAAGTAGGCCTGAAGTTTTCAACATCAAAAGAAAAATGTTAATTAACATATATAATACTTAAATCTCATGGACAAAAACAGAATGATTGACAGGAGGAAATTCCTCAAGAGATCTATTCTCGGAGCAGCAGCTTTGACCATAGTTCCCCGCCATGTATTGGGCGGTAATGGTTATCTTGCTCCGAGCGATCAGTTAACTAAGGCTATCGTTGGAACCGGAAGTATGGGACGAGGCCATCTTAATTATGCGGGCACACGTTTGATTGCCGTCTGCGATGTAGATAAGAAGCATCTGGAACTCGGTAAAAATCTGGTTGCAGAAAAGATTGCAGCCTACCATGACTACCGTGAGTTATTACTAAACAAGGATATCGACATTGTACATATTGCTACCCCTCCGCACTGGCACGGGATCATGTCGGTTGACGCTGCCAAGGCCGGCAAGGACATCTGGTGTGAAAAACCCATGACCCGCACCATCGGCGAAGGCAAACGTGTACAGGAAGCCGTCAAGCAGTATGGCCGTATGTTCCGTTTGAACACATGGTTCCGTTTCACTGATAACTTTTACGGACTGGGTACACCTGTTAAGCCATTGAAGAAGCTGGTTCAGAGCGGCCTGCTGGGCTGGCCACTGAAAGTGACTATCAGCAAACATACCGGTTTTGACTGGAAATTCTACTGGGTCGGTAAAGAATACCTCGAACCACAACCTGTTCCTGAAGAACTCGATTACGATATGTGGCTCGGCCCTGCCCCGTACAAACCTTACAACGCACACCGGGTACACGGCACCTTCCGTGGCTATTGGGACTACGACGGGGGAGGCCTTGGCGACATGGGGCAACACTATATAGACCCTGTACAATATATTCTGGGTAAAGACCATACAAGCCCCGTGAAAGTGGAAGTGGATGCTCCGCAGCAACATCCGGATGCTATCGGCACATGGCGATCGATTACTTATACTTATGAGGATGGTTGCCAGATTGTCTTGTGGGGTGGTGACTATGGTAACCCGGATACACCATATATAGCAGGGCCGAAGGGCAATGTATACAAAAACTTCGTCTGTGATATACCCAACTGGGAAAAGAAACTGGCCGACTACCCCGAACCAGCCCCACAGGTAACGGACTTTATAGAAAGTGTGCGTACCCGCAAGAAATTTGCCCTGAATGAAGATAACGGATTCCGTTCTGCCACCATTGTCAATATGGGTATTGCGGCCCTGAGGCTGAACCGCACGTTGCACTTCGATCCCGTTAAGCTTGAGTTTATTAACGACGAGGCAGCCAATCGCCTGCTTGACCAGCCCATGCGTTCACCATGGCATATCTAGGGAAACGAATACAGCGTATTAAGACAAGAATAAAAACAAAGGATAAAGCAAGAAACGAATTTATATTATGAAAAGACTATATCTATTATCCGGCCTTTTGTTTATTTGCGCGGTTACCTTACTGGCGCAGTATCCGGCTAACAGGACACCAAAAACAATCGTCGCCGATGTGCTGGCCCAGATGCCGGCCCAGCAGACAGAACAATATAACACCCAGATCAGGGATCTGGCATCTGCCGGAGAAGAGGGTGTTCTCCAACTGGTAAAGATGATGAACCTTCCCGGTAAAGGAAGTAATGCCCCGGTAGAATATGCACTGAGTGGACTTTCCCATTATGTAGCCGCCGACGGACAGGAAGCCAACCGCACTGTTGTATCCAATGCTTATATTAAAGCCCTGGACATGGTGAGTGACAGGGAGATCAAAGCTTTTATAATCCGCCAACTGGAAATATGCGGTAAAGACGAAGCCGTTCAGAAACTATCCTCATACCTGAATGATGAGAACCTTAGCGGCCCGGCCGCACGTGCCCTGTTTTCCATCGGCAGGCAGTCGGCTAATGCAGGCTCTGTCCTGTTAAGTTCCCTGAAAACAGTAACCGGAGATAAACCTAAAAAAGACATTATCAATGCTATCGGAGAATTGCAACTGGCAGAAGCCGAACCGGAGCTGATCCGTGTTCTGGACAATGCCACTGACTCCGACCTGCGGAATGTGGCATTATATGCAATAAGCCAATGTGGTAGTAAAGCTTCTTTGAAAGTATTGGCTACTGCTGCAGAGAGGGTTAATTATGCACCGGAAAAGTCAGGTGCAACAGAAGCTTATATTGCTCTGGTTAAACGGGTGTTGGCACAAGGAGATGTGAAAGATGCAGAGAAAGCAGCCAATGACATGATGAAAGTTGCTGAAAAGAATGGGCAAACGTTCATAAAAGGTGCTGCTCAGGGAATACTGATAGCTGCAAAACCGTCAGATGTATTGAAGCTGACTGAAAAAGCACTCAAGGACAAGAGCCGGGAATACCGGTATGCCGCGTTAAACTCTGCTGCCGCATATGCAGACCAGGCATTCTATAACGGACTGCTCAAAATATACGCAAAAGCAACTCCGGAAATAAAAACTGATATATCGAACTGGCTGTGCCAGCAGGCTGATGATATAAGTAAGCAAGCTGAAATAAAAGCCCTCGATAACAAATTTTTCATTGGAGACCTGTATAGTGAAGATATAGAACTGAAGACATCAGTCGCTAATCTGCTGGCCAGGATGGGCGGAAAAGAGGCAGTTCTCGCCTTGGCAGGCCTGCTCAATAATGTTGATGCGGCCACCGTATCCCTGGGGGAAAAGCTGTTGAATACAGTGGAAGGCAATATATCTGAGCCGCTGGAATTTTACCTGTCCGCACCAGCTACCCCTGATGCGGGAAAAACCGCCTGTTTAAGGCTTATGGCTAACCGTAAATACACAGCCAATGCACAGGCTGTTATCAGTCAGGTGAACACCGGGTCTCCGGAAGTAAGAAATGCAGCTTACGCCGCGTTGAAAGATGTGGTCTCTTCACAGGATCTTCCTGTGCTGTATACTTTACTTGAAAATGCCGGAGCAGAAGCCGTCCCTTTTGTACAGCAGGCCGTTATAACAGCTTTGGAAGGTACGGACAAGAATACGCAGTTAACCATGGTCTCCGGGCAGATAGACAAAGCTCAGGCCGGTAAACAATACCTTTATTATCCGGTATTAGCATCAACCGGGCAACCAAAAGCTCTGGAAATGATCTCCGCCCTGTTCGCCCAACAAACCGGAGCAGCCAAAGACGCCGCTTTCCAGGCCTTGCTGGACTGGAAGGGTAGGGAGGTAGCCGGCCAATTGCTGGATATATGCAAAGACCCGTCTGCAACCATCTACTTCGACCGTGCATTAAACAGGTATATCCAGCTGGCATCAGATGCAGGCCTGACAGGTGAGAATCGTCGGCTCTTCTTAACTAATGCTTTGGAAATAGCAAAGACAGACGCACAGAAAAATAATATACTGAAGTTACTGGGACAGACCAACTCTTATCTGGGTATGCTCCTTGCCGGAGAATATCTCGATAATAAAGCAGTACAGGAGTCGGCAGCTCAGGCTGTGATGAATATTGCACTCAATAACAAAAGCTTTACCGGAAAGAATGTAAAAGACCTGTTGAACAAAGTCATTGAAGTACTTAATAATCCGGATGCAGGCTACCAGAAAGAAGCTATCCGCAAACATCTGGCAGAAATGCCGGATGAGGAAGGGTTTATATCCATCTTCAACGGAAAAGACCTGACCGGCTGGAAAGGACTGGTGGAGAACCCGATAGCAAGGGGCAAGATGAAGCCTGCTGAACTGGCTAAAAAGCAACAGGCAGCAGATAAAGTAGCTGGCGAACACTGGTCGGCACAAGACGGTATCTTATTCTTTGACGGCATAGGTGGAGAGAATCTGTGTACAGACAAGCAGTACGGTGACTTTGAAATGTATGTGGACTGGAACCTGGATCCGGCAGGCCCCGAAGCAGATGCCGGTATCTATCTGCGTGGCACACCGCAGGTACAGATATGGGATACAGCCCGTGTAAAGGTCGGAGCACAGGTAGGATCAGGCGGATTATACAACAATAAGAACAATCCGAGCAAACCCCTTACTGTGGCGGATAATAAGCTGGGGGAATGGAATACCTTCTACATTAAGATGGTTGGTGACCGGGTAACCGTCAAACTGAACGGAGTACTGGTTGTCGATAATGTCATACTGGAAAACTATTGGGACAGGACACTGCCTGTCTTTGCCAAGGAACAGATCGAATTGCAAGCACATGGCAGCAAGGTCTATTACCGAAATATCTATGTGAAGGAGCTGCAAAGCCCCAGGCCGTTTGAACTTTCGGCAGATGAAAAAAAAGAAGGATTCAGGATATTGTTCGACGGAACCAATATGCACAGCTGGACAGGTAACACTGTAGATTATGCCATTGACGGGGGGTGTATATCCTTAGACCCGAAAGGCGGGCACGGAGGCAACCTGTATACAAAAGACGAATTCTCTAACTTCGTGTACCGCTTCGAGTTCCAGATGACACCTGCGGCTAACAACGGAGTGGGCATCCGCACACCTATGGGAGTGGATGCGGCTTACCACGGTATGGAAATACAGATACTGGATCATGATAATCCGGTATATAAAAACATTACCCCACTGCAGGTACACGGGTCGGTATACGGCATCATCGGAGCAAAAAGGGGCGATTATCTGAAGCCGGTAGGGGAATGGAACTATGAGGAGATCATTGCCGACGGGGATCATATTAAAGTCACCCTGAACGGAACGGTGATCTTGGACGGGAATATCCGCGAGGCGACCAAAAATGGAACAGCTGATGGAAAACAACACCCGGGACTCTTCAACAAGAAAGGACATATCGGCTTCCTCGGACATGGTTCCCCTGTTAAGTTCAGAAATATCAGAATTAAAGAACTTAAAGAGTAAGAAACCCTTTTAGTGAACTCGTAAATGTGTGAGATAGAAAGAGACGGCTGTATAAACGATCTCTTTCTATCTTCTTAAAATATAAGATTATGAAAAGATTAGCATTATTACTATCTTTTAGCTTACTATCAATTATAATATGGGGGCAAGTTGTATATTATGAAGCATCTGGTTTTCCCTTGTTAGGGAAAGCTACCAATCATACCGCAACTCTTTATGAACGCTTACCCGATTCATTAGAGAACATAACCCGTAAGCCGGTATGGGAATTAGGAAAATGCTCTGCCGGACTGGCTGTTAGATTCCGTTCTAATTCCGGTACTATTGCCACTAAATGGAATGTCCTCTATGACAGGGTAATGAACCATATGACCCCGACAGGAATCAAAGGACTTGACCTTTATACCTTAGTTGATGGGAAATGGCGCTTTGTGAATAGCGCACGCCCTAGTGGGAAGAACAACGAGGCTACGATTATTAGCAATATGGAGCCTGTTGCCCGGGAATATATGTTATACCTTTCTTTATACGATGGTGTTACATCTTTGGAGATAGGTATAGATTCTGCGGCTACTATATCTCAACCTCAGGTCAATCTTCCCATAAGAGAGAAACCTGTGGTCTGTTATGGAACCAGTATTTTGCAGGGAGGTTGTGCAACCCGTCCTGGGATGGCGCATACCAATATTCTGTCTCGCTGGCTCAATCGAGAGTTTATAAACCTGGGCTTTAGCGGAAACGCGAGACTAGATTATGAGATTGCAGAGGTCGTTGCAGGTGTAGATGCTTCGCTTTTTATCCTTGACTTTGTGCCTAATGCATCAGTGAAGGAGATAGAAGAGAAAGCTGATAAGTTCTATTCAATCATTCGGAACAGGCACCCCGGCACACCAATACTCTTTGTGGAAGATCCGGTATTCACACATACTTTATTCGATACCCGCATCGAAAAAGAAGTGAATGATAAGAATAAAGCATTGCATGTATTCTTCGATTCTTTAAAAGCCCGTGGAGAGAAGAATATCCACCTGCTTTCATCCCAGAATATGCTGGGAGATGACGGAGAGGCCACGGTCGATGGTATTCACTTTACAGACCTGGGATTTATGAGGTATGCAGAGTTGTTGTTTCCTAAGATAAAAGATATAGGATTAGAATAGATATTAACGTTAGATAGAAAAAAGCCCTCTAAGTATTATATTTAGAGGGCTTTTGTGTATTTTTGTTTATTACTTATCCTCTTCTGTTTTTTCTTCTTCACTTTCCTCAACCTCTTCCTTTTCAAAATCTATTTCGGCGTCGATAAGGATATTATACCAGCCGATCATTTTTTTGATATCTGTAGGGTATACACGGTCTTTATCGAAGTCCGGCAGTATCTCAAGAAAATATTTTTTCAATTCTTCTGGCTTTGCACTTGTATTTACCGAAGCTTTATTCCCGGCTTCCTTTTCTTTAATAGATGAAAAAATATTCTTTAAAGGAACATCGTCTGTTTCGGTATAAATAGAAATGTCGCCAAGAGACACAACTTTATCACGTGCATGTATAGGCATCTTTCTTTTATCAATGAGCGACTCCACAATTACCATATTCTTTCCGCTGGAAATTAACTTGTAAAGTCCCGGTTTCCCTGAAACAGATAAGATTGTCTTAAGCATAATTATTAGGTTTTATATTACTGGTTTCAATTTTTCAAGCAACAAAAATAGTGCGAATACCTTAAATATGGTAATATAAAATTAATAATTTATTTGCATTTTTCTTAATGTTTTAAAATACAAACAGATGCTTTGTGTTTAGAATATCTTTTTATACACATGGCAATAGGGCTTTGTGCCTTTATGTTCGTAATACTGCTGGTGATAATCCTCTGCTTTCCAGAATGTGGATAAGGGTTTCAGCATAGTAGCTACCTTATATCCTTTTGCCTCTAATATTCCGATATATTTTTCTGCCGTTTCTTTTTCAGATTCGTCCGAATAGAAGATGCATGACAGATATTGAGGGCCGATGTCAGGACCTTGTCCGTTTGTCTGTGTGAAATCATGTGTTTCGAAAAACAGTTTAACAAGATCTTCATAAGTAGTTTTTGAAGTGTCATATTCTACTTCGGTAGTTTCCAGATGCCCTGTGTTCTTCTGGCAGACCTGTTCATAACTAGGGTTATCCACATGACCTCCCATAAAACCTACTGCCGTATGTTTTACTCCGGCGGCTTTCATAAAATAGTATTCTGTTCCCCAGAAGCAACCTGAGGCAAAATAAGCTTTCTTTATCATTTTATTTTCTTCGGGTATAAATTTTAATGAAATCGAATTAACGCAATGGCGTGTATTTTTTGCAGTGAATCCTTCGTTCAGAAATACATGTCCTAAATGTGCTCCGCAGTTTGCACAGATTATTTCTGTTCTCATTCCATCAGCATCAGGGACGCGTTTTACAGCCCCTTTTATTTCGTCGTCGAAAGAAGGCCATCCGCAATGAGAATCGAACTTGTCCGACGATTTATATAATGGTGCGTTACATCTTCTGCAAACATACGTCCCACTGTGTTTATTATTCAAATATTCTCCAGTGTATGGAGCTTCTGTCGCTTTGTGTATAATTACCCTTTCTTCTTCGGGTGTTAGTTTATTATATTCCATATTCTCCTTATTTGTTTTATTTGAGGTTTGACTTTGAGCACATGATACACTTATCAACATGATGCAAAGTAAGTATATTAACTTTTTCATAATCTAATCCTTTTTTATAATCCATGCGAATCAATAGTTGAGATTGTTAAAACCTGACAAACCTGACACTTCGCTACGCTCCGTTCAATGTGCTGATTAGTAAATATGCCAATGTGCCAATGATGGTAATCAACAAAAAATTCCAGTTCTTTTTTACTTTGTGTATCAAAAAAGTTACAAAAGTTACACTTTTGTATCTTTTTCAACCAAAACCTGACACGCTTTTGCTGTTAGCTATTAGCTTTTTTATTAAAAAACTGACAAACAGCGTTCGGCAGAGCAAAGCGGAGCCAATTAGCAATCGCCGAAGCGAAGGCGAGGCAAACCTGATAGATTTTTCACTATTTCTCAAAGATCACCTCTTCATTATCACATTTGCTCATTGTTTATCCTATAGATAAAGTCTCTGAAATAAAATGCAGTTCCACTACTGATTCTCCTTTGATTTATAATAATATATAAAGGAGAATAATTTCCGCCTTTTCAGATAGCCGGAGTCGTACATCCGGTCATAAGCCTCCCTTTCGAAGGAAATGTTATAATAGGCTTTCAGCCCGTTCCTGTATTGTATCAGTCTGATGAACCATTCCATGCTATACGCAATATAGAAAGGAATGATAAGCATTTCCAGCATTTGCCTTGTATGTATACGCTCATGGTTCTCTTCTGCGTCCGTAAGCCTGCCATAATCTTTACGTACAATAACCAGACCGAACAGGTTTATCGCTCCGAAACCTTTAGGTGGAATATATTTACTATATAATATTTTCATTGTGAATATATGGCAAATATATCTTCACAGGAGAATGTTCACAAGTTTTTACAGGCAAATTTTGTTAAACCTGATATTTTAAATAACTTTCCACTTCTTAAAAACAAATCAGATATGGAATTAGTTTATGCTGCCGTAATTCTTATTCTGGCGGTTGTTTTCATCCTTTTCATGCAAAGAGGGAATAAGCAGCGCGAACAGGAATTGAAAGATGGAATTAGCCGGCTTTCGGAAGAAAAATCTGTTTTACAACAGGATAAGATAGATAACATTAGCCAACTGTCGGAGTTGAAAGTGTTATTGCAATCGAAGGAAGAGCAATTGCGTAATCAGCAAGAGGAACTTATCAATACCCGCAGTCAGTTGAATAAGGATTTTCAAATACTTGCAAACCAGATTCTGGAAGAGAAATCGCATCGCTTCACCGATATGAATAAGGCTAATATAGAAGCTATATTGAAGCCTTTGAATGAGAAACTGGTAGAATTTAAGACCAAAGTGGAGGAAACCTACGACAAGGAGTCTAAGCAGCGGTTCTCACTCGAGGAAAGAATCAAAGACCTTGTTGCCCTGAATAACCAGATCAGTGAGGATGCCAATAATCTTACTAAGGCGTTAAAAGGGAACAATAAGGTGCAGGGAAACTGGGGTGAGATGATCCTTGAGTCTATATTAGAAAAATCGGGATTGAAAAAAGGTGAAGAATATTTTTCTCAGGAATATATAACCGATGAAAATGGTAACAGGGTTAGAAATGACCAGCAAAATTATATGCAGCCTGATATTGTTGTCGCATATCCCGGTGGGCGCAAGATTATTATCGATTCGAAAGTATCATTAAACGCTTATGTAAAATATGTAGAAGCTGAAACAGATGAAATAAAGCTTATAGCGGAAAAAGAACATATTGCATCTGTAAAGCAGCATATTGACGAACTTAGCAGGAAATCTTACCAGGATTATGTGGATTCTCTTGATTTTGTGATGATGTTCATCCCTACCGAACCGGCCTATATACTTGCTATGCAACTCGATTCTTCCTTATGGGACTATGCGTACCGAAAACGGATTCTGTTGATCAGTCCGACCAACCTCATTGCATCGCTGAAGGTCGTGGCTGATTTGTGGAAAAGGGAATATCAGAGCCGTAACGCTATAGAAATCGCTAAGCGGGGGGCTGCATTATACGATAAGTTCGCAGGTTTTGTAGAAACCCTGCAAGATGTAGGTAAGAATATAGAACGTTCTCAAAAAGCTTATGATAAAGCTTTCTCTCAACTAAAGGAAGGAAATGGAAATCTTATCCGTCAGGCCGAAATGCTGAAAGAACTGGGCATTAAAGCCCAAAAGGAGCTTCCTGAAAGTGATATTTAAGTTAAATAATGTTGTAAAATGGAGCAAAAACGACGAAATATGTTTTATAACATAAAAATATACTATCTTTGTACTGTGTTTTTCATGGTATTAGATTTAAGGTTAACAATGAAGATTGGTTGTCGTGATGACAACCTTTTCTTTTTTATATAGATTACCTTCTCTAATTAAACCAAAAACAAAACAATCAGAGACTAAGACTCACCACCATTAATTTAATAAAAGCTCTTTGAGCGATTGTCCGTTCATCGGTTCATGAGCATTTTTTAATATAAACACAGAAGTACCATACTCCCGTGATAACGGGTTTTTGATATCGCCGAATTTGTAAATATCATCAAAGTATAGATGTGCATTGTCAGGAATATTTCCTATTACCATTATAATATTGTCTATTATCTTTTCTTTTCCCGGGAACCAGTCTCTGTAATCTGCACTTATAGATGCGGCATCTAGTAGTCGGTTGCTGTAATAATTTATAGCACCGGCATGTCCGTATTCGTTGCATAATATCAGCGTTTTTTCCCGTTGCTTTTCATTGAAACTATTCCAGGCTGAAAGTGTAATATCCGTTAATTCTTTCCATCCTACCATATCGGCATAATCTTGTGGAATATGATGTTCCTTTCCGTCTTCCCAGTGTAATTGTCCGGTTTTTCGGTACATTTCCAATATTTCCGGGTCGTTCTGTATCCTCTCAGGCGAATATACAGGGCAGATTGCAGGTATATAAAAGATACTTATTCCGAGAATTACCAGGAATATAACAGGCCGCAATAACCGGGTACGTTTCAGCTCTGTAAGATAGGCGGTATAAACAGCTCCGAATGAAATAAGTACCGGATAAAGCCCTAATGCATAATATGGTTTTCCGTGGAAGATGAGAAAAAAGAAGATAGTAAATATATAAGTGTAAAGAACAAATCTGTAATCTTTGAAAGGCTTGTAAGAGATAAGTCCCACAAATGCAATGATAAGTATAAAAAAGGATGGAGCAAAAAACAGGAGTTGTTCCTTTAAAAATGCCGAACGCTCTATATTTACCAATTGTAAATCAGTTAGTTCCTGCATGTGTTTAATTACCGGTAAACCATTATTGATTTGCCATATCAGATTTGGTAGAATGATTATGAGAGCAAGAAGAGCGGCTGAAAATGTTGCTTTTTTCGTGAATATATTACGGTATTTTGTCAATAGCAGTGCAGGTATTAAAGCAATAACAAGGAATGCAATATTATACTTGTTGAGAAAGCCAATTGCAAATCCTACTGCAAACCAATATATCCATTTATTCCTCTCCGAAGATATATATTGTATGAGGCAGTAAAATAAGAATGTCCAGCAAAGGATATCCAATGAATTAGGCTGATACAAAGTATTTATACGCAGATAAGAGGATAAGAGGCATGCCGTAGCGCCCAATATGCAGGCAAAAAGCTTTCCTTTCAGCACTTCTGATATTTTCCATACCAGCACTATTGTCAGGGCACCATACAAGGCCGGGAAAAACTTAACCCAGAATACACTGTTTCCCAGCCAATAAATCAGTAACGATGTCCAGGAAGTAACAGGAGGGATAGACAGAAATCCCCAGGCAAGATGGTGTGCCTGGTCGAGATGCAGAAACTCGTCCCTGTGTAATTCATATCCGGGAGCAATCACCTGGTACTGTATAATCATCTTGAGTATAATAAACCCAAAAAGTATAAGCAGACTTAAATACCGGTTCTCTTGTTCTATCTCGTTTATTGCCATAAGTAACCAAAAATATTTAGTGTAAATTTAAAGAACGTGAAGTTAAATCATGTTAATTAAATGCGTAAAAACGACGAAACATGTTTTATAACATAAAAATATACTATCTTTGTACTGTGTTTTTCATGGTATTAGATTTAAGGTTAACAATGAAGATTGGTTGTCGGGATGACAACCTTTTCTTTTTTATACTATCCTGTTTTTTACAAACATCGTCCATCAGCATAATGTAGTCATTCATTAATAAAAATCTGACAAACCTGACACTTCGCTCTGCTCCGTTCAATGTGCTAATTAGTAAATATGCCAATGTGCCAATGATGGTAATCAATAAGGAACTTTGGTTGCTCTTTTTACTCTGGGTTTCAAAAAACTTACAATTAACGATCGCCGAAACCTAGGCGAGGCAAAAAGTTACAAAAGTTACACTTTTGCAGTATTTTTTTTACGGTTATTCCCGTTGTATGGACGGAGCCCTATGCCCGCCCGCATTCTGTTCAGACGGGCAGATACATAGGTTTACCCTTACGAAACCAGAAGCTATATAAATATTATTTCTCTTTTTCATTGGCACATTGGCATATCCTCACATTTTCTCATTGTTTATCTTATAGATAAACTTTTTTATTTTCTTTCACTTCAAATCTTGTATCTTTGCATTCTCAAATCATTTAGAAAATGGCATCTGTAAAATCATGGATATCGGCATTGCGCCCACGTACACTTTTTTTGGCTGTAGCTACAGCTCTTTGTGGTAGCGGCATTGCATACAGCACAGATAAATTCAGTACAACGATTTTCATTCTGACAATACTTATAGCGACTATATTACAATTACTCTCCAATATGGCTAATGATCTGGGTGATTTTCAGCACGGTACGGATATAACCGGTGAGCGGGTAGGGCCTAAACGGACAGTTCAGAGTGGAGCCATTACTCCCCGGCAGATGAAAAAAGGAATAGTCATTGCGATGGTGTTCGCTGCTATTGTCGGGCTTTTGCTTGTGTATATTGCTTTACAGTTTATGCAAATCGGATATATACTCACTTTTCTGACGCTTGGAGCGGCTTGTATTATTGCTGCCATAAAATATACTGCCGGAAAAAATCCATATGGTTATAAAGGTTTGGGAGATATCTTCTCGTTTACTTTCTTTGGGCTTGTTTCAGTTGTAGGAACGTATTTCCTGCATACTCATGTTGTAGATTTTCAGCCCTGGCTTCCTGCCATTGGATTGGGATTTTTAACTGTAGCCGTTCTCAATCTGAATAATATGCGGGATATAGATAATGATCGCAAATCGGGAAAAATTACAATCCCTGTGCGTATTGGTATAAAGAATGCAAAGCGATACCATGCCTTCCTCACATTTGGAGCTTTGACATGTTTTATTGTTTATTCTGCATTGTATACAAGCCAATGGTATCAATACCTGTATTTAGTATGCTTTCTAATATTTATAAAATTATTGGCCAATATATTTAGAATCGAAGAAAACAGGCTTTTAGACCCGTATCTGAAATATACTTCGATGGGTACATTTGTTCTTTCTGTTTGTTTTTGTATATGCATTAATCTCTGATGAAAAAGATAGGTTTATTATCGGATACCCATAACTGGTGGGATGACAAATACGAAAAATATTTTGCTGACTGTGATGAGATCTGGCATGCGGGGGATATCGGTTCGCTGGAACTGGCTCTCCGGTTCGAAGCATTGAAACCCTTCAGGGCAGTATATGGAAATATCGACGATCAGAAAATCAGGATGGCCTATCCCGAATTTTTGCGTTTCACGGTGGAAGATGTCGATGTTTTAATGACACATATCGGAGGTTATCCCGGAAAATATGATCCCCGTGTGAGGAATATGTTATATGCAAACCCTCCCAGGCTTTTCATTACCGGCCATTCTCATATATTAAAAGTAATGTTCGATAAGAAACTTAATTGCCTGCACATTAATCCCGGAGCAGCAGGTAAGTACGGGTTTCATAAGGTTCGTACACTAATCCGTTTCGATCTGGATAAAGGGAATATATCTAATCTGGATGTGATAGAACTCAACGATTGATATCTACTTCTATACTTATTACTTTGTCCTCCTCATCCAGCCTGTTTATTGCCCAGCCTATCACAGGTTTCAGGTTATATGTTTCCGAATCTTGCGTTAGTCCGAAGAAACCTGCCCAGAATTCCATATTATATGAGGCTACTGTTGTGTTTGCGTCTGAATTAACAGAGAAAACGAATGGAACTTTTACTATTTCGGATGGCAGATCGTTCAGGCTTTTTACTTTTTTCAGATTTCTGCGTTTTTTATCGCTCCCGTAAGGATAGAATTTTACCAGCCATCCATCGATATCCTGCTTCGAACCATATAACCCTTCACGATGATAACGAATCATGTCCATCCAAAACTCTTTATTAAACTTACCTGACTTGGTATCTATTATTTCCTCTATTATTGGTTTCAATGCCGATGTCCACCATTCGAGATCATATTGGGCCAGGAAATCGAGTTTTGTTAATATCTTCTCCCAGTCCTCTGTCGTTCCTTCGATGGTGACTGACGGGATGCCACATCCGATCATGGTGACTTTGTATTTGAAATATTTCTTTACAGACTCCATTATTGTAATCTGCGAAGCGATCAGAGAAGCATTCGTGGTAGTAGTAAAATCAGCAGAAAGGGTTTCTGTCAGTTCCTTTCCCGTATATGCCCCTATTTTTTCTGTAAATTCGGGAAATATACTTTCCCACGGGAATTCTTCCAGTGATGACTCCGATGAAACTTCGCGAATAACTTCCAATAATTTTTGCCCCTGAAAATCGACAAATTTACTTCTTAATTCCTCTGCATTATTATTTACATGTTGGCCGAACCCCTGACATATAAGCAGCCACATTATGTCGGGGCTGATAGTCACGGGCCGGTGCTCTTTGTAGGCCTCCAGGAATCCCCCTATCACAGCATGCGAGATATTAGGTACTAAGTCATTTTCAACAGATAGCTTTAGTATTTTACATTCTACTTTTTTAAACAGAATGTCAGGAGAAACAGTGTTTAATAGCTTATCGGGTTTCTCCAGTTTTTCTATTTCATATATATTGGATTGTTGAGCCAATGAAGTTAAAAAGAATGGAACTGTCAGAATAAACAGAAATACTTTTTTCATAGTTATTTGTGCTTCAATGATATTACAATACGAATATAACCTATTTATATTATATTGTGACGGGTGATTTCAAATTATTTTCGGTTCGTATTATCTGCATCTTAAATAATCTTCACTAAAAAGGCTGACAGGATTAGGAATAAATATGTAATTTTGTCAGGTTTCGTTAAACATTACGCTAATTCATCATGTTTATTTCTATATAAATAACATGTAACTAACAATATGGCAAAACCGGATATCCAACAAGTAAAACAACGTTTTGGGATTATAGGTAACAGTCCCGACCTAAATAGAGCGATCGATGTAGCGCTTCAGGTTGCACCCACCGATATGTCGGTGCTGGTGACAGGAGAAAGCGGTGTGGGTAAAGAGAACTTTCCGCAAATCATACATCAGTTCAGCCACCGTAAACATGGCACTTATATAGCCGTAAACTGCGGGTCGATACCCGAAGGAACAATCGATTCCGAGCTTTTCGGACACGAAAAAGGCTCTTTTACGGGAGCGACAGGCGAACGTAAAGGGTACTTTGAAGTGGCTAACGGAGGCACACTGTTTCTCGATGAAGTAGGAGAGCTACCTTTGTCTACTCAGGCACGGCTTCTACGTGTACTCGAAACGGGTGAATTTATAAAAGTAGGGTCATCTAAAGTAGAGAAAACAGATGTACGGGTAGTTGCTGCAACCAATCTGGACATGATAACGGCTACACGTAACGGACGATTTCGTGAAGATTTGTACTATCGCCTCAATACTGTGCCTATCCGTATACCTGCCCTTCGGGACAGAAAGGAAGACATCCCATTACTTTTCAGGAAATTCGCAAGCGATTGTGCCGAAAAGTACAGCATGCCGTCTATCTCTTTGACGGATAATGCCCGTCAGATGCTAAAGGACTATTACTGGCCGGGAAATATACGTCAGCTGAAAAATATTACTGAGCAGATCTCTATTATTGAACAAACACGGGAAATAACATCTGATATTCTGAAGCTTTATCTTCCTGCCAATGAAGTCGGCCTCGTTCCTGTAAGCACAGGAGCAGCAAACGACCAGAAAATGTTCAATAATGAACGTGAAATTCTCTATCAGGTTCTTTTCGATATGAAAAAAGATATGAACGAACTGAAAAAAGTTGTTCACGATCTGGTTTCGGGAAACCTGAAGCCGGCCGATATCGTATCTTCTCCTGTGATGGCAAGTGTTGACAAGACGTTGACGCCGATGGTCGTTAATCCTGTTGAGAAAACAGCGCCGATACCAATAAAAGAAGATGTACATGCGATATCGGATGCCGATATTATAGAGACTCCCGAATATGAAGAAGAATCTTTATCCTTACAGGATGTTGAAAAAGATATGATAATAAAGGCTCTTGATCGCCATAACGGGAAACGCAAGAATGCGGCGCAGGATCTAAAAATATCAGAACGAACCCTTTACCGAAAAATAAAAGAATATAATCTGGAAAACCTATGAGGAAAATAATATTGTTTCTCCTTTTCTCTTTTATACTTACAGCATGTACAGTATCATATAAATTCAACGGTGCTTCTATCAATTACGAGGAAACGCCGACCATCGATATCCGCGACTTTCAGAATCAGGCGCCTATGGTTTACCTGCCATTAGCTCAGACCTTTAACGAACGCCTCAAAGATGTATTTACCAGAAGTACAAAGCTGAAGTTTACAACAATTAATCCGGCATTGGAACTCGAAGGTGAGATTGTCCGTTACGACCTTACCCCGCTTTCGGTACAGGAGGATATGTTTTCTGCTCAGACCCGCCTTACTTTAGGTATCAAATACCGTTATAGAAATAATAAAAATGCGGCGGAGGACAAGGAAGAAACAATAACCGCTTTTCGTGACTTCGATAGTAGCCTGATGCTTACCGATGTGCAGGACGGATTGATAGATGAACTGACAAAAGATATTGTGGATCAGATATTCCTGGCAACCATGTCTAACTGGTAGAGAGTAGTTCTGTTTTATGGATATCCAGAGAATATATCAGTTTGCCGGCAAACAATCTATCCCGGAATCTTCTGAAATCGAGGAGCTGAAAGGGCTTATCGACAAGTATCCTTATTTTCAGACTGCTATCTTTGCCTATCTTAAAGCTATCTATATTTCAGAAAATGACAGCTTTGAAGAAGAATTAAGGGCACAGAGTATTTTTATAAACGATCGCAGGGCTTTGTTCTATTATATATTCAGTGAAGAATATGACCTGTTCTTTGAGAATACAGGTAAAAAAGAATTGCCCGAAGACAAGACCAGTGTTTTACTGGATGCTTTCTTCCAGTCGAAAGGCGAAGCATATGCCGAAACAGGTCTTGAATATAGTATTATCCATTCCAGTCTGGCAACTACCGATTATTTCTCTTATTTACAGTCTTCACCGCAAGAAGAGACAGGTAATGAGGTTTCCGGAAAAGATCCGGTTCAATCATCATTAAAACATCAGGATATTATAGACAGCTTTATAAACAAGACCGAAACCGAAGGTGAGATACGTATACAATTTGACACAAATACTGTGAATATTCCTCCGGTTGAGCAGGAAACGAATGAAAATGGAGATGAACTGAATGAAGATGTATTTTTTACCGAAACCCTGGCTAAAATATATATAAGGCAGAAGAAGTATGAGAAGGCATATAAAATAATTAAACATTTAAGTTTGAATTATCCGAAAAAAAATATTTACTTTGCAGACCAATTGAGTTTTCTCGAAAAATTGATTATAAATTCGAAATATAAAAATATAAAATGATCGCACTTATTACCGTATTAATTGTAATTGCAGCTATAGCTTTAATACTGATAGTCCTTGTTCAGAAATCGAAAGGAGGAGGACTTTCTTCTGGATTCTCTTCGGCAAACACTGTTATGGGTGTTCGTAAAACTACAGATTTTCTTGAAAAAACAACTTGGGGACTTGCAGGCTTTATAATGGTAATGAGTATAGTGTGTGTAATGATCGCACCTAAATCATCAACAACCGGTGCTCCAGCTCCTACCGTAGGTGCTCCAGCTCCTATAACTCCGGGTGCTCCCGATATGTCTACTCCGGCTTTACCGATGCCAAGTAGTACTCCTGGTACTCCGGCTCCGGCAGGCGAACAACCGGTTACACCTCCGGCTAATTAATAGAAAAAATATTTTGATATAATATAAAAGCTTCCGGCAACGGAAGCTTTTTTTATAGATCTGTATAATCGGGGATATCCGGCAGGTATTCGAACGATTGATTCTCGTAGTTCATCCTGCAACAATAATGGTTCAACCCGTTCGATACAATCAGGTATTTCACCTTTAATACAATATTATACCTGACTATCTGGTCGAAAACATCCTGAGTGATAGTGACGTCAGGGGCTTTATACTCAACGATAACCATTGGCGTCAAGCTACGGTCATACACAACCGAATCGCAGCGTCTTTTCAGATTATTCAGGTTTATCTGAATCTCGTTCGCTATTAACGATTGCGGATAATGTTTTTCTGTAAGTAGGTAATTCACAAAATGCTGGCGCACCCATTCTTCCGGTGTAAGTGCTACGAATTTCCGGCGCAGAGGATCGAAAACCGTAAGCTTGCCGTTCATTTTTTTTACATTTATGCCGAATGGGGGTAAATTTAAGTCCAACATTTGTTACCTTTGTTAATCACGAACAACTATAAGAGGGAAAATTTGTTTAATACAGAAACAAAAGTAAAGTTAATATGAAAACAAAACAAGAAATCGTAGAAAATTGGCTGCCGCGCTATACCAAAAGGCCTTTGGAGCAATTTACCAAACATATATTGTTGACAAACTTTAGTAAATACGTGGAAGTATTTGCCAATCATTTCAAGGTTCCTATTATCGGGCTTGACGGTAATATGGCAAATGCTTCGGCAAATGGCATTACAATTATTAATTTCGGGATGGGTAGCGCCAATGCTGCCACCATTATGGATTTGCTGAGTGCTATTGAACCCGAAGCGGTGCTCTTTCTCGGTAAATGTGGTGGAATAAAGAAACAAAACAATGTCGGTGACTATATATTGCCTATTGCTGCAATCAGAGGCGAAGGTACATCGAATGATTATTATCCGCCTGAGGTTCCATCGCTTCCAGCCTTCAGCCTGTTGAGATCTGTTTCTTCTAATATCAGGGACTTTAACAGGGACTACTGGACAGGAACGGTTTATACTACTAACCGTCGAGTGTGGGAACATGACGACGAGTTTAAGAGCTACCTGCGTAAGATACGGGCAATGGCAGTAGACATGGAGACAGCTACTCTGTTCACTTGCGGTTTTGCTAACCACATTCCTACCGGAGCCTTGTTGCTGGTATCTGATCAGCCAATGATATCCGAAGGAGTGAAAACAGAAAAAAGCGATAATCTGGTGACAAAGAATTTTGTTGAAGAGCATGTTATGATCGGTATAAAAGCCCTGACAACGCTTATCAATAATGGTTCGACGGTAAAACATCTACGTTTTGAGTAAAATATGACTTTCGAACAGATAATAGCTGATATAAGAGCACGTAAATTCAGTCCCATATATTTGTTTATGGGAGATGAACCTTACTACATCGATGAACTGACCAACCTGTTGGCAAATACAGTACTGCCCGAAGAAGAACGGGACTTCAACCAGACTATATTATATGGAATGGAGACTGATGTAGCCTCGGTTGTTACCTTGTCGCGTAGTTTTCCAATGATGTCCGAATATCAGCTGATTATCGTAAAGGAAGCCCAAAACCTCAGTAAAATAGACGAATTGGAGGTTTATGCTAAAAATCCGCTTCATACAACAATACTCGTCCTCAATTATAAAAACGGGACTTTAGATAAAAGAAAGAAATTATCGGCTGCAATAGAAAAGAACGGAGTAATCTTTGAATCGAAAAAGATTCCAGACTATAAAATCCCGGCGTTTATTTCTTCTTATGTCCAGACAAAAGGACTCGGTATTGACCAGAAATCAGCGCAGATGCTTGCCGATTATCTGGGCAATGACCTGAGTAAGCTTACAAACGAAATAGCCAAACTTCTGTTAGCCGTTCCGCAAGGGCAGAAGCAAATAACAGCAGAGCTGATAGAGGAGAATATCGGGATTAGTAAAGATTTTAATAATTTCGAGTTGCTTAAAGCTGTTGTCGAAAAGAATGTATTTAAGATTAACCAGATAGCGGACTATTTCGAAAAGAATCCAAAGAATAACCCGATGATTGTTACTTTGGTTGTCCTTTTCAACTTTTTCAGTAACCTGATGATCTGCTACTGGGCAAAGAATAAGACCGAGCAGGGTATTGCCGCCGAACTCGGATTCAGGAATCCCTATCAGGCTAAAGATTATGTAACAGCCCTGAAAAACTACAATGCCTTTAAGTGCATGGAGATTATTTCTCTTCTTCGCGCTTATGATGCCAGAGGTAAAGGGGTAGGGAATATCTCAACTCCGGACGGTGAACTCCTAAAAGAACTCCTGTATAAGATCACTCACTGAACCCCCTTTTCAATATTCACATTATTTATTATAGGATAATATCACTTTTACAGGGAAATGGTCAGACGGTAAGCGGTTTTCAGAATCTACAGAGAAGACCTCTTTCGGAAAATCCCCTACATGTATTTCTTTGCTGTCTTTTTTAGGCGTACGATAGCTATCTGTAAGTACTCCATATCGGTCTACACTGAATTTGTCAGATACAAAAACATGGTCGATGCGACTGTTTGTCATCAGATTGCTTTTAAAGGCATTGAATGTCCCGTTAAGGGCATAACGTGTCCTGGCTTTTTCATAACTGTCAGCAAGGATGCCCGAAGTGGCGAGAAGTTCATAACTTTTGTGCGTTTGATCTACATTAAAGTCTCCGGTAAGAATTACTGCATCTTTACCACACATTTCCTTTGTTTTGTCGAGCACAAGACGGGCGCTTTGCCTGCGGGCCTCTACTCCCACATGATCCATATGCAGGTTAAAGAACCATATCTTCTTTTTCTTTTTTCTATCTTTAAAATAACCCCAACTGCATATACGGGGTAAAGCGGCATCCCATCCTTTATTCGGATAACCGGTTTCTTCTGCGAGCCAGAAATTACCTGACTTCAGTAGTTCAAACCGGTCTTTTTTATAAAATATCGGGGCATATTCACCTTTAGTCTCGCCATCGTCGCGCCCTACACCTACATGAGAGTATTGTGGCAATTCCCGGAGAAGGTCTTCCAGTTGGTTATGTTTTACTTCCTGTGTTCCTACAAGGTCGAAATCATTGAATAGAATTAATTGCGAGATAACGGGACAACGCTGTTCCCATCCATTGCCTTTCTCTGCATCGCCCTGATTATCATTGCGTACATTGTATGTTCCTACAACAAGGTCCTGGGCATTGGCAATGTAAATACTAAAGAAAACAAACACGAGAGTAAATACTGATTTTTTCATCATAACTGCTTTTTATATCATTTTGAAGGGGATGGATTATCCTATTGAAGCTTATTATTTAAGCTCCAAATTTTGCCGGCTGAATATACTTGTTTTCTTTGAAATAGTTATAATAAATGACTTCAAAACTTTTTCGTCAGGTAATTTTATTCCTGTTTTTTTTGAGACGGGGATTACAATGTATTCTTTTATATAAAAATAATTGAGCCATTAAGATTTTTCTTAATGGCTCGATCTGTGTTTAATTACTTAAAAACCAATACTACTTAAAACCGGTATTTAACACCAAATTCCATAGTGAACGGACGGATATATGTTCCCGAAAGTATTCTTCCTTCCATTTTCTGGGCTTCTTCTTCTGTGTACAGATCTGCTCCCGAAATTGTGCCCTGAGCACCTCGTTGGTTCAACAGGTTTACAGCACTGACACTTAGTTCCAGATTTTTATTTATATTATAATTAGCTCCGGCAAAGGTTTCCCAGCGTCCTTTGAAAGACAGTGAATTAGTAAGATTCGCATACTCTTTGCTGAAGTAACGGGCACTTCCCCATATACGCAGGTTTTTCCACTGATAACTGGGGTCTATTTCTATTAATACCTTGGAAACTCCGGTTACTGTATTATCGTTGAAATTGTAAGCGATAGATGCCTCCTTACTTGGATCGGAATCATTCTTGAAAATAACAGTTCCTTCATAATTTTTATATTTAGGTGCCTGTATCGTAAATAAGAGGTGCAAGCTGAAGTTCTTGAACGGAGTTGCCATAATATCTGTAGTCCATCCTAAAGTCTCGATATCGTATGATACTGTCGGCCGTTCGACATGATTCACATCGTTCGGGTTTGTGAAGTTCACTGTAGAACGATATTCGTCACGCTTGATATATGTGGCTTTCGATACCAGACTGAATAAAGAGTGATTGAAAAATACTCCGAATCCTGCTCCCGGAATTTTTGATTTTTTGAGATTAGGCTCATTGCCTGCCGAATAGTTTTCCAAATGTCCCGCCTGTTCGTTATAGGTCGCTTCGCCCAACAGACCGAAGCTTTTAGTCATTTTATAAACAGCGCTTAACATGAATGCTTTATTAAACCAATCTTTATCTATGCCTGTTTTTTTTGTTGACAGGTAAGTGTTGCCAGCCTTGCGGTTAGTTTCCCAATCGCTATTGTTGATATAGTCACCTCTCAGACTCTGATATTCAAAACGTGCGCCGAGGTTCAGTGTTAATATATTTGCAATATTCCATTTGTCAGTCAGTAATAGAGCCGTTTTATTTTCTGTACCGTTATGATACTCGTTCACCTGGCCGTATGCTTCACTTCCACTTATCACTTTCGGATTTGCTTCAACGGTCTGACTGTATATAGCTCCTTCTGTAACAAACTTATCTATTCCATAATTCCATTGGTTTAGTCCTATTTTCCAATCATGATTTCCTGATTTCTTCCCGACTTCGAATAATGTTGTCAGTGACTTGATCGGTGTTTTTCTGGAAGCCAGAGCCATTACTCCCTGTGTAGTGCCATCTTCACTGATACCTGTCATAATAGGTAGGTACATTCCAGACTTTGCGGAGTGATAACGTCCTATGAAATTGATATTGAGTCCGTTGTTTAGCTTGTTTTTCCAGATCAAATCCAATGTGTTGCTTTCCGAACCGTAATCGTTCAGGGCATCCCGTTCGACTATCTCGCCTGTACGTGCGTCCTTCACCTTGAATTTCTGGCTGGCAATATAATTGTCGTTACCAATCTTGAAATCATCCAGTTCTGTTACCGAACCGTCCAGATGGTATTTATATGGTGCATATTGCTGCATACTCATCGATTTTGAGTTTGCATATTTGTAGAAGGCTGAAATAGATCCCGTTCCTCCTTCAAATTTGTAATCTTGCGTCAAAGCTACTTTATATAACTGAGTCTGGTCATTGAAATATCTGTCGATATCGTTATTTTTCACTTTATACGTACCCGGGTCATAGTTCACAAACGCCCCGGCCGAAAATTTCAATCCTTTTTTTGTAATAGGGCCACTGAAATTTGCAGTTCCATTAAGTAATCCGAAGTGGTTGGAGTTTAACCCTATATTTCCACTGAATATATCTGTACCCATATTATTATATGTGCCGACCGAAAACCCTACATCTCCTATATTGATAGCGGTTTCTCCCAAATCGAGTAATTTCACTCCATTTGTCATGGCATCCATTCTCCACGATTTATATGGCATTTCGGGCCAGAAGAAATATACTACTGGCAGATCGTTTTCCAATACTGTAGTTCCCCCTACACTGGCAGGAAGCCCGATATTTACGTTGCGGGGCCCGGCGTTGGCAGATGCTGCGTTAAGCATTACATTACGGTCACTACCTTCGGTTTTCGCAGCTTTTATGGAATCGCTGGCCGCTTTATCCTGGGCATTTGCTGTTGCACTTAATGCAGTAAATGCCATGAATAAACTTATATTTCTGAATATCTTTTTCATTAGTAGTATTGTTTTTAGGTTATTATATTATCTTACTCCGTATTTAATAGTACGTGCATCTTTGATGACACCTTTCCAGTTCAGTCCATATGCAAAGTCATACACATTGCCTTCGGTATCTTTGTGGCACTCCATATCGAACGGTACGTCTTCGTATTGTTTTTCTACAGTCGACATGTTGGCGGGCATCTGCATAGGAAGAAGTCCTGATGGTTCATATTTACCCGAAATGATATCCAGTATGGCTTGTTCTTTTACTGAAAAACGGGCCAGAATAGCATCTACCTTATCTTCGAATTCATTGAACACCATAGCACGGGACAGATTTGTTACTACTATAACAGGTTTATCCCCCATCATCTCTCTGGTATTCAATACAGTTCTTAAATCCATAGTATTGGATGCCGTGACTGTTTTTCCTTTATATGAGCGGTCTGTTATAGTAGGGTCTACTACTGGATCTCCGGCAGCAATACTATGTTCGCGCGCGTCGTTGGCTGTGTATGTCCCGTATTGGAGAGTGATAGGTACATATCCGTTCCCTCCGGCTTTGCGGTCTTTTTTGTCATAACCTCCACCATCATTATTGCTGTACGGGCCGGAAATGAATACAATAGCAAAATCGGCTTTTGCAGGATCATCTGTTATGTCGTAATATTTTTTCAGAAGATCGAGACTTATAGGCATCTGAAGACTTTGTTTCGACCAGTTGCCCCACCAGTCTTTTACTGCTGGAGAATAAACTTCAGGGATGTATACAGACTTTCTTTCTTTTATAGGCAATACATTTCCTTTGTTTTTCAGCATTACTATCGATTTGAGCTGTGCATCGTAACCTTCCTGCATAAATTCAGGGTTTCCAACAATTTTTGCGCTTTCCTGCGGATCGAGGTACGGGTTTTCGAAAAGTCCCAGACGGAATATATTTCTCAACAGGCGAACCGCCGATTGTTCGAAGCGGTTTCTCATAAATTTCTTACCATGTTCTTCTACTCCCATATTATAAGCTTCGATTACAGGCCCCATTTCATTGTTTCCTCCAAACTGATCCATACCTGCCATCAGGGCGATATAATGTCTTTCTGCAACGGTTTTATCCTCTACACCCCATGGTTTTCCCATGAAATCTCCCGGACTTTTTCCTTCATCACCGGTTATTAACCAATCGGTACAAACTACACCATCATAGCCATATTTTTCGCGTAGGAGGTCTGTTACTATATATTTGCTGAATCCGTTTGCCAGATTGGTTCCATCTTTAGCCTGATTATAGGAGATCGTATAGTATGGCATTACAGCTGAAGCCATACTTGTTTTTCCATCCAGCTTGAACGCGCCTTCGGTAAAAGGTTTCAGGTGAGTTTCGAAATTATTGCCCGGATAAACGGCAAATTTGCCAAAAGCCCAGTGACCATCACGCCCGCCTTCTTCAGGGCCTCCGCTTGGCCAGTGTTTCACCATGGCGTTCACGCTCTTATATCCCCATCCATCGGTTATTTCATCTTTCCCAAATGAGGTCTGGAAACCATCAATATAGGCACGGGTCATATCTGTAGCCAGTTTAGGACTTTCACCGAAAGTCATGCTTGCACGGTACCAGCGAGGTTCGGTTGCAAGGTCAATTTGTGGGGACAATGCTGTACCGATACCTAATGCACGATATTCCTGTGCGGCTATCTGTCCGAATCTTTTCACCAGTTCGGGTTCGAATGTAGCTGCCATACCCAATCCATCAGGCCATACAGATATTTCGCCACCTGCTCCTGCATTAAATTCGGCTACGGTAGAACCTGTAACCTGTCCTGAATGGCGGGGGTCAGAGCTATTATTTGCAGGGATACCTAAACCTATTCCTTCTACATAGGCCTGCATTTTGTTACTCCATTTTGCTGCAACTTCAGGACTTTGTACTCCGACCAATAGTACATGGCGAAGATTATCGTCTTTCAGAAATTTCTTCTGTGCATCTGATAAATCCCAGGGATTTGCACTGCTTTGAGAAAATGGTTTACCATTATATGTGTCTGCAGCAAAACCAAATTCATTGGCAGGCACGGCCTGATGACCACTATAAAGCATCAATCCGGCGATTTGTTCTACGCTCATTCTCTTTGCCAGATCTTTAGCCCGTTCATCTACAGGCAGACGCCAGTCTTCGTATTTGTCGAGTTTGCCGTTTCTGTTCAGATCTTTGAATTTGAATCCGTTCACACTTAGTATTTTAACTCCGGATTCTGATGAATAACCCAGCGTTGGTCCATTATTATTCTCAACGATCTCAAAGTTTTTAGACTCTTGAGAATAACCATTCACTGACAGGAATATAATTCCAAGGGATAAAAATAATTTTTTCATGGTTGGTTTATTTAAAAACTGCGTTAATATAACGCAAACTTAACTTAATGTTTTTAAATTCCACTAAATATCTGCGTATAAAATACGCAGATATGTTTTTAAACATAATTTATGTGTTTTAGTGACGCAGATTTTTAATCTTTTATTTGTTTCATTATCTTTGTAATGATTGATGAGATTCTAAGTGAATATATAGTAAGTACCATTGGTTTATGATTGAGAAAAAGAACTTGTTTTATCCATATACGGTAGATAACATTCATCCCGGATTTTCTATTGATTGCGTCATCCTGAGCTTCCATAAAAAGAAACTCCGTATTCTTTTAAATAAATTCGATATCAGTAAATATTGGCAATTACCGGGAGGTTTTATGTTTAAAGACGAGAGTGCAGATGAGGCAGCAGCCAGAATATTAGCCAGCCGTACAGGCCTCACGAATGTTTATCTCAGACAATTTCATTTATTTAGCGATCCTAAAAGAACAAAAATGGATCAGAATATAGAGTATATTGAGAAAAATGCAGATAAAGGCCGTGATGTTACTAATACTAATAAATGGTTTTTGCAAAGATTTATAAGTTTAGGTTATTATGCTTTTGTGAAATTTGACGATGTAGAACTGGTATCGGTAAAAGAAGATACGGCAAAATGGTTCGATGTTGAGAACCTGCCTGCTTTATATTCCGATCATGATAATATAATTAAAACAGCAAAAGAGACCATTATTTCGTTGCTCCCTGTTATTCCTATTGGTTACGAACTGCTTCCCGAAAAGTTTACCATGAGTGAACTCAGGAAGATATACGAGATTATTCTGGGCAAAACAATGGACAGGCGTAATTTTCAGCGTAAAGTAATGTCTACCGGAGCTATTGTGCAACTGGATGAGATAAAGAGTACCAGTTCATATAATCCTCCTATACTATACTCGTTTGATAAGGACAGGAAAGATATAATCGACTATTCTTTTTATTGACGTTTTTTCCTCTATAAAGCTATTCGGAGCAGGTTGTATTTCAGAAGAATTAATTGATTTATAAGTTATGCCAATCAGTAGTTGAAATTATGATTGTAATAAATAATCGTTCAATTTCACTAACGCGCCTGTCGGCTTGTTTTCTCAACTTTTGTCTTGATACAAAAGTTACAAAAAATCAAGGCTGCATTCCCCGGCGACCCAAAACCAGCGTTGCGGCTGAACAAAAGAACTCGCTCATCAGCATTGCTTAATATGGATCTTATGTGTAAGCTCGAACAGCTTTTTGTTCTACGCCTCCACTGCCGGATTGGGTGCCCCGCCTGCGGAACGTATGCCCGAGTCGCGATGCGGCCAAGAAATATTCTGCCTTGTCAGGCGTCCGCCCGGTGGCATTAGTCCGAAGTGCGGGGCACCCGTCAGGAGAAAGGGACGTGAAACCAAATACTGTCTGAGCCGTAGGCGAGTTTATTTGGTTTAGTCCCTGAGCCTGTAACGGGTCGCACGAAGGACGAGCCACCAAAGCATTTTTGCATCCTTTTTTTGCTTAGGAAAAAAGGATGGCAAGTAATCTTCTATTACGCGCAGTAAAAAATAGAACTATTAAATCTAACTGCTGATTCGCATAAGTTATAATTAACTGTGAGCATTATTGTTTACCGGGAATTATTTTTTATCCCGGAATTCTTTTGGCGTCATGTTTGTAAGCTTTTTAAAAAAACGTCCGAAATAAGACGGATTAGGAAAACTCAGTTCTTCTGATATTTGCAGAACTGTAAGGTCTGTAGATTTAAGAAGAACTTTTGCACTCATGATAATAGCATCTTCGAGCCATGAATTTATTGATCTTCCGGTAACTTTCTTTAATGTCCCTGATAAATATTTTGTAGTGATACATAATTTATCTGCATAGAAAGAGGCTGCTCTTTCCTGCCTGTGATGCTCTTTTAATAAGTGAAGAAATTGTATAGAGATCTCCTCACCTCTGTTCGATGGCTGATTCCTTTCCTGGATGTTGCTGTTAACATATTTGGCAGCAAGTTCCATAAACAGAGAATACAGGAGACCTTTAATTACATGTTTGAAGAAAATATGTTTCTCGCTATTGAAAGCTGTTACTATAAATGTATGATATCCCAGTATTTTTTGAATGTCTTTTTCGGTAAGATTAAGTACCGGCATGGCTATGACTTTCCGAGGAATATCAAAGTCTTTAGGTAAGGCCATGTCTATCAGATAGTCAGAGGAGAAAGCAAGCAACTCTATCAGGAAATCTTCCGATCGATCCATCGCCTGAACTATTTGATTAGGAGGAATGGTTATAATTGAATTCTTTTCTATACGGAACTCTCTATAGTTAATCTGGATTCGCCCGGTTCCTTTCAGACACATTGCAAAAACTATTCCTTCGAACATAAACGGGTGTTCAAAAGAGATGTTTTTGGGACGTGTGCCATCCGATACTATAAAATTTTCTATTACATATTTAGATGAAGGTGGATTATCGAATGTGAATTTTTGAATTCTTTTTGTCATAACAATCTCGGTTAGAAGATTGGTAAAATTATAATATAAGTTTTTACAATTGCTGCCAGGGTAAACGAAAAAGATGTGGAGAAAGACATTTTTAAGGTAAATTAGGTATTCCTGATTATCATGTTTTAGAGCATGTTTAAATTTTATAGCTATATCAGTACGCAACAGTATCCGTATGCCAAAATATGGTATGCCAGGAAGAAATTAAGGTTTACCTAAAATAGTCCACCGGATATGTGAGGTATAGATAATTCTGTTTTAAACTAGTTCTGGTTTATACCAAACGCTTCATTAAAATGCTTGATCAAATCGGATGGAGTCTGTGCTTCTAATTTTTCATCTTTGAAAAATAAATAATTGCAAAGAAAGACAATATTATCAAAAGTAATATTTATCGCCAGTTGATAACTGACAAGGTTCGATAACACTGAATTCCTTTCTAATTTCAGGAATTGCTTTGCGAGCTCTGTATTCTTGTCAAAAACAAAAGCGATTTCAGGAGATAGTGATTCCAGTTCAAATCTTAATCTGAATTTATTGCGAAGCATCCCAGCCCAATTTTTACTTTTATAATGTTGGTACGCTATATCCTCGAACAGGGTGAATAATGTACGGTCACTGATTTCGAGAGAGGCGTATATCCCGTTCAGCAATCTGGACTTATCCTCCAGCGATGTCCATTCATCCTTACATTTGTACCGCATGTTATGTTCTATCTCGTGCCAGCCTTCTGATAATGTTGTACGCACCTGAATTTCAAAGGTAGAATCTATATATCTGAAACTATCGCTGTATGTATTTTTCCATGTATTGAATTCTTTGAGTAATTCACCTTCCAGCTGACATACGATATTTATCATAAAAGGCTCGAACTGATTTACTTTCGGACTGTCATGATGCAGATCTATTACTCTGAAAATAGAGGAAAAGTAGTCAACCAAAACTTCAATATCTTCATTAAAATACGTCATAACACGAAGCCCGATGAGATCCTGAACCAGCTTACCGTTTTTTTTATATCCTTTCCGGATAATTTTTTCTTCAATGGAATTTTTTTCTTTTATCCGTGAATATATTCGGTATAGTAATCCCGTTCTGGCTAAATTTGATTCAATAATCGTTTTCAGATTCTGTTCTATGAGAATTAATCCTTCGTATATCATTCTTTGATTATTATTAAGATGTTTAACTAACCACAGAATTAACGATTCCGTATTTATAGTTATTACTTCATTCTTTTTGCTTTTATGAATAAATAAGAAGAATGATAGAATTCTAACATCTGTTTATATTCCAAATATAAAAATGGTTGCCCCTTGATAAGGGCAACCATTTCTGACTGAAGGAATTATTTTAATTATTTAATTTAAGTATTGCATTAAGTTCTTCCATCGTAACGGTAGGATTTTCATGATTTTTTATTTTAGATAGCACCAGATTCCCTGTACTTATTGCTGATTTTTTATCGGGAAAGGACTTTTGTCCATCTATACAAGGAATACAAGACTGGTATATTATAATTTTTCCATTCTTACTGATCTGGTAACCCCAGCCTTTATTGTACTCAAATGTTTCGATACTATATACCTCTGTTTCCTTATGAAATCCGGATTCGGTTCTAAATATGAAATATAGTAATAAAGCGGCACAAATTGCTGATAATATCAGTGTCGATATTAATGTTTTCTTAATCATATTCATTGTATTCATCTTTGGGCTTGAATTCCCACATATCATCGAAATAGAGAGAAGATGATGATGACGAACTGCGGCCTGTCAGTACAAACCCTCTGTTACCGATAGCAAAACCTACAGCTGCAGTCCGGGCTGTACCTTCAAATGAAGTCCTTTCGGTCCATCTGTCGGAATATGGATTATATTCCCATGTGTATTTGTTGAGGCCACTGGTTTCTCCTACCGTGAAATAAGCTAACCCGTCAACAACAAATGATACGGCATTTAACCGGGCTATTGTGGTATAATCATCATCAAAATCGTAATCTGTTTTATCCGCGATTTGGGCTTTTTCTGTCCACGACTGAGTATCAGGGTCGAACATCCAGAAATCTGTTACATAACTTCCATTATTAACGCCTCCTACAACATATGCTTTATTATCTATAATGAAGTTACTGGCATAAGACCGCTTTGTCCCCTGAATGCTGACCCCGGTTTCCCATGTGTCGGTCTGTGGGTCGTATTTGTAGAAGTCCATAAAATAATTCGTACTAAAGCCTGTACCGGCATAACCGATTCCATCCAGATAGAATGCGGTGGCACCATAGCGGGCTGTTCCCGGGAAGTCTGCTTTTTGTGTCCATTGATTATTTATAGGGTCGAATTCCCAAAAGTCTTTGTAATAATTTATTCCATCATATCCTGTTCCGGTATATCCCTTATCTTCAGAAGCGAATGCAAAAGCCGAACCTCTGGCCGTTCCGGGAAAATCGGCTTTTTGTGTCCAGTAGCTCTGGTCAAAATTATACTCCCAGATATCATTCAATCTTTTTCTTCCATCATAGCCCCCAACTACATATGCCTTTCTGTCTATAACGAAGCAGGATGCATCACCACGGGCCGGTCCTGCAAAGTCTGAGCGTCTGATCCAGTTGCCAATGAGATCGTCATCATCATCGGAACAGGAAAAAAGACTAAATAAGCTTAGAGAAAGTACTATCAGTAACCTAATGTGAAATTTGTTCATAACAATTTAATATAGTTTTATTAATACATCGTCGTTTAATAATTGCTTGTAAAAGTATACAGGCTTTCTTTTTTGAAAAAAAAATATCGACCAGTGCCATTTAATTTACGGTGAATGATTCAAAATCATCGTTAACTGGTTATTAATCGATTTCTTCTCAAAAACACTCAAGTTATGGCATGTGAAGGATAACTTAAAGACTGAATAATACAGTTCATCGATTATATTTTCGTGTGATATTTCCTTGATCTTTCTTTGTACGGTCAACCAAAGTATGATTATGAAATATTTCTCTTCTTTTTTATTGTGCATCTTTTCTTTAGTATCGTGTATCGGCGATGACTTTTCTGTAGGGGATAATCTGATTTCTGTGAATGGACGGAATATGCTTGTCGAGAGTTGTACTGTCGAACTGGAAACCCAACTGGGAGACTCATCCGTGACCTCTGGCCTATCCAGAATATTTGAAGGCAAATATACATCTTCTGACTTCGGGACTATTACAGCTCATTCTTATTTCGATTTTAACCCGCCTGGTTATAGTACATCTGAGTTTGGCTCTAATGCAACTGTTACAGTTAAGTTCGACTCCATTACCCTGATTCTGAAGTATGATAATTTTAGTTATGGCGATACTACTCAGGTGCAAACATTAAATATATATAAGCTAGGGCAGATTATAGAACTTGATGATAACAGCAGGTTGTATTCGACATCATCAGTTCCGGCTGAAACAACTCCGTGGGCGACATACCGTTTCAACAGGCCTAATGAGCATTATGAAAATGATAGTATACTGGAGCTAAGATTGCCTGATGAATTCGGACTGGAGCTGATCGACCTCATGCAGGCTCAATCTGATTTGTTGGAAACCTATGAAAACTTTCAAACATATTTTAAAGGTATAAAGCTTTCTCCGGGGACAAATGATAATGCAGCAGTCAATAGTTTTACGCTGAATAGTGAATATCCGGTTATCAGGCTTCATTATACGACCATAGGGGCCGTTACTACCGAAGAAAATGAAATAGATATGACGGTGAATACGAGTACTGCTTTCTCTCAGATAGAAGTAGACAGGAGCAATACATTGCTCAGTTCGTTGAATTATAACAACCCGCTGCCTTCGGCCGAAACTGAAAATAAAATTTATTTACAGGGACTGACCGGGTTATATACAAAATTGAGCTTTCCCGATCTGAATGAAATACTGAAACTGGGCGATTATGTAGTCATTTCTGCAGCATATCTTTATTTCTATCCTGCATCAGGAACCTATAATGCATTTACTCCCTTGCCGTCAAATTTGTCGTTAAACTATCTGGATGAAACCGGTAAACCTATGGATATATATGTGGATGCCAGTACGACGCAGGTGCAGTCGGGGACGTTAGTCGAAGATTATATTTATAATAAAAACTATTATGCCTTTGATGTTACAAGCTACATGCAAAGCGAGTTGGGTGTGATAGGGATGTATAAGTCGACGCTGCAGCTTTATCTGGACGACACGGAAAAGAATAATACTTTGAAAAGCCTGGTGTTGGGGGATTCAATGTTCTCTGAAGAAGAAAACAGGGTTAAACTGATTATATATATTATAGCTTATGATAATGATTAAGAGACAGTCTTTTGTATTAATGCTGTTTTCAATATGTTTTGTTTTGAATATACAGGCTCAGACAACTTATTCGCCCTATTCAATGCTTGGCTTGGGCGAGATCGAAAACCGGGACTATGGGAGGACTTCGGGAATGGCTAATATAGGGATCGGTATAAGGGATTTTGATTATCTGAATCCTTCGAATCCAGCGGGAATCAGTGGTTTGGATAGTCTAAAATTTATAATGGATATATCGGTTTCTGGTAAACAATCATATTTTTCTGGTAAAGGTAAGACAGATGGCGCCTTTAATGGGAACCTGAAAAAACTGGCGTTAGGATTCAGGCTTGCTCCAAAATGGGGGATATCCTTAGGGATAAAGCCTTTCAGTGATGTCGGCTATCGTATACACAGTGAAGAACCCATTGATGGTTCAACCTCCACAAAATCGGTATACCTTGAAGGAAGTGGAGGACTATACGAATTGTATTTATCAAACGGAATAAAGATAACGGATAATCTTTCTGTCGGGATAAATACAAAGTATATCAGCGGAACATTAAAGCAAACGGAAAATCAAGCGGAATATCTTTTCGAAAAAGAATCCCAGGTTTCCCAATTCTATAATACTCTGGGTGTTCAGTATCATAGGAAAGGATGGACTATCGGTGCAACCTATGGGTATAAACAGAATATATCGATGACAAATAAAACAACAATATACGATAGTGAATATAATTTAGTGAAGGATGAAAAAGACCGGTCGACTAATCAGTTTATTCCCGAAACAATGGGAATAGGATTCTCCCATGATATCAAAAAAATTATTTGGGGTATGGACTTTCAATATCAAAGATGGAGTGGGTTAGAGTCGGGTATAGGTAGTGCTAAGATTGTAGATTCTTACCGGGTTAGCGCCGGATTCGGTTATATACCTAATAGTGACAGTTATTACAGGATTAGAAATCAGGGACAAATACAGGTTGGTGCATCATTATCAAAATCGTATATAAAAGTAGGAGGAGAAAATGCTTATAACTATTCTGTTACAGCCGGTTATAGTCTGCCTGTAAGCAAGGGTGCCCAACATCTGAATTTTGGATTCGAATACGGAAATACTTTATCCGCCCCTGCCAGTTACATAAAAGAATCATATTTTATGCTGACTGTGAATTGTACAATCTTTGAACAGTGGTTTAAGCGGAGAAAATTAGATTAATATCTTAAAAATAAATGAGCAGCTATTTTCTTATATTATTGGAGACCAGATTCTCGTATAAAGAGTTATAATAAGAATTGCTTATGGGTAGAGATAAGTTATTATCTCCGATTATTGCTTTTTTATATTCTATCGCCTTTATTTTAGAAATAGGCACTATATATGAACGGTGTATTCTCTGGAAGGAACCGTCAGATAATATTTCTTCCAGATGTTTTAAACTATCCAAAATTAAAATAGCTTTATTGGAATTATCCAGGTGGATTTTTATGTAATCGCCCAACCCTTCAATATAGAGAATCTCATTATAATTAATCTTTAATAATTTACTGTTCGATTTTATGAAGAAATAATCTTTAGAAGACTCTGTTTCGGCTGTTTGTGTTTCTGTATTCCTGCCTTTATTCTTTTTATCTTTCACATAGTGAAGTATCTTTTGCGTTGTTTTAAGGTATCTTGCAAAAGATACAGGCTTTAATAAATAATCAATAGCATCGATATTAAAACCGTCAATGGCATATTTGCTATGGGCCGAAACCATGACAACCAAAGTTTCTTTATTTATAAATAAAGATTCCAGTAACTGCAATCCACTTATATCGGGCATCTCCACATCGCAGAAAATAACATCTACTTTCTTGTTGTTTAATCCCTTCAACGCTTCTATCGGATTATTGTATATTCCGGTGATCTCAAATTCAGGGGTCTTACCCATATAGTTTTTTAAAACGTCCGAAGCGAGAGGTTCATCGTCGATAATAACACAATTTATTTTTTTATTCATAATGAACAGATTTGAAAACAAGGAGTATATATATAACAACCGGATTAATTATTTATTATCCGTTTATTATAAATTAATAAATCGACAAAAAAGGAGTTTTCTGTATCTTCTATGTGTAGTTTATGCTCGTTAGGATATATCAGATTTAGTTTTCTCTGCGTATTTTTTATACCGGTATTTTTTCCGATATGCTGAAATTCATCCTTTTTATATTTATTATTCTTTGAAATAAAACGTATGTGATCATCCGTTGCTTCTATGCTGATAAATATAGTGGACGAATAATGATTGCTTATCCCATACTGAAAAGCATTTTCAATAAAAGAGATAAAGATAAGAGGAGCAATCTCATGGTCTTTAATATCACCCCTGACATCGAATTCTATATTTAAAGAATCGGTAAACCTCAAGACTTGCAGATCAATGTAATTGGATATATATTCAATTTCTTCTTCCAGAGGAACCAGGTTTGTATCTATTTTGTCCAATACATAACGTGTTATCTGAGAGTATAATAATATTGCATCTGTTGCTTTTTTATTACCATTCAGCGTTAAAGAGTAAATTGTGTTTAATGTATTGAATAAGAAATGAGGATTTATCTGCGCTTTTAAGTAAGACAGTTCGATAATTGATTTTTCAGTTTCAATCTCTTTATTCCTTTTATTTGCAGATATCCATTCAAGAGCTAGCCTATAACATAAACTAAGTATCCAGAACAGGAAGAACTGAATAAGCGGCAGCATTACCCGTCTCATCGAAATCACTCTTTCCATTTCCATATTAGGTAAACCGGGAGGCGCTTTTATTGGAAACTGAGGGGGAACGCTGTATCTTGAGTGGGCAAATAGAACAATAATGTGATGATGAAGATAGATATATAATAAAAGAACCAGTATGATTGAGATGATGTAGATACTGTATTTCTTATTGAACAGATACTTAACTGACAAATAGTTCGCATTTATATAGAAAAAGCAGACTAAAAACAAAAATGTGATAATAAACGGATAGTTTCTACTTAAAGAAAATGGTTCATCCGGGCGTAAAGGCATTAATGTTATTATGATAAAAATACCAGTCCAGATAATGAAGTGTAGAAATAGTTTTATCGATATTTTGTACATTAAGTGAAAATTTAGCAGTTAAAAATAAAAAAACCAAATTTGCTGAAATATAAATATCGGCAGATAAGTTCATTTAATAGATATAAATGACGAATGACTCGATTAATGAACCGTCGGATATATAAAATAACAGGGGGGGATTCATTACGGGTGACTGAAATACTCACTTTCACATATTTGATTATGCTGCAATTATAGAATAGTGAACAATACCTGAAAACGTAAATTTAGCACTTGTAATGTATCTTGATGTAGGTGTCTTTATAACTACTTTTAGTTTCTAAATAATCTAAAGCCTACAAAATCTGAAATTAGATTTATTTCACTTCGAATCATTTAGTAAGAGAAAGGGGTAGTGGCAAATAGCTGCATTGTTTGTGTTGTTTGTTAAGGTATGCTGCATCTCTGAATAGAAATAAGCGGTTTTGTGCGTTTAAATATGTCAAAATGATATTGTGGTTGGCTTTGTATAGCTGTGTTTTTATTGTATATTTGTTACATGTTAAATATAAAATTACCCGTTTTGATTTTACATATTGTAATTAATAAATTCAAATATTTGAGGAGAAGAAATAGAAAAAAATATGTAATCTTATATGTAAAAAATGAAACTTTCATTTTTAATTACAAACAGTAATCAGGTATGTGTCTTTATATTGACACCAAAGTTTCGATGAATAAATATAATACCTGATAACTAGAGAAACATAACAAACAAATCCTGGTTAAGATGTCTCAAGGATCGTCTACTCATATAACCTCTTTGGAATTTGGCCAATTGTTCGAGCGGTACAAACCTCAATTTGTAATTGTTGCCCGTTCCTACGTCCGCGATATTATGATCGCAGAAGATTTAGTAACGGACTGTTTCATATCTTTCTGGGAAAACAGGGAGAAAATTGAAGCAGTACAAAGTATTCCGTCATATATCCTGATCTCGGTTAAGCGACGCTGTTTAAACTGGTTGAGAGATCAAAGCGTACATCTGAGAGTACACGAAGATATTCATTCTTCGGCATTACGGCTGATATCTTCCCGTATTGTAACTTTAGAAGCAACTGACCCGAATAATCTGTTTCTGGAAGAAATATCTGCTATAATCAAGCGTGAACTTGCAAACATGCCGGAACAGACACGACGGATATTCCTTGCCAGCCGTTTTGGAGAAAAGACATATAATGAGATCGGAGAGAAGTTCGGATTGTCTTTTAATCAGGTATCTTTTGAAATAAGAAAAGCAACACAAATCCTTCGATTAGCCTTAAAAGATTATCTTCCGGCTCTTATTCTAGTATATCTATCTCGTGTTTTTCTCTAATGTATTATTTTTCTCTTCTCACAAGTGTCTTGTTTATTGTGTTTTATGTATAATCTAAAAAACAATCCGAAAATTTATATTTTTTAATTACAAATCGAAACAAGCTGTGTGTCTTTAATGTATGAACAACACTTTAATTTGAAATTAAAAAAAATATCATTCGGATTACAAACATCAGTTTCTGATGTGTCTACTAAATATATGGAAAAAGAATTGCTACTAAGATTTTTGAAATGTGAAACCACTCCCGAGGAAGAAAAACTTCTGATCGATTGGCTGGATGCCGATCCTGAGAACCAAAAGGAATTGGATGCAATGCAACTCATGATGGAAGGTTTGGCCCTTTGTGCCCCGGAAATAAAGGAGATGAATGCATCGGTCCCTTCTCGCCGGACTAGCCTTTTGGTAAAACTTTCGAGGGTATCAATCGCTGCTTCCATTGCAATAATTATAGTTGCAGGAATAGGTTATAAATATTTTCAGAATACATTAAACGGTCTGTCCAGTCAAAAAACAACAGTGGAGGTTCCTGATGGGCAACGTATAAATATGACGCTTGGAGATGGAACCGAAGTCTGGCTCAATGCCGGTGCAAAACTGGAATATCCCTCTGTCTTTTCGGGAGAAGAGCGTCGTGTAAGAATTTCGGGAGAAGTGATGTTTGATGTGGAGCACGATACAAAACATCCATTTATTGTAGAAACTTTTGCCTGTGATATAGAAGTCCTTGGAACAAAATTTAATATCGAGGCATACGAATCGGATAATTTCTTTTCAGCGGCATTGATGAAAGGTTCTATAAAACTAACAAACCGTCTGAAAAAAGATAACCCGATTATAATGAAGGTCAACGATAAAGTATTACTTGTTGACGGATATTTACAATTGAAGAAAATCGAGAACCATGATGAATACCTTTGGCCTGAAGGAATTATCAGTATACACAATATAGGTTTCGAAGAACTGATGGCCAAATTTGAACGTACATATAATGTACAGATAGATATCCGTAGTAAGAATATGCCGAATATCAATTACAGCCGGGGTAAGATACGGGTTTCTGACGGAATAGACCACGCATTGAGAGTGCTGCAGGATGCATCGAATTTCTCCTATAAGAAAGACCCCGAAACAGGAGTGATAACAATCCTGTAATTAAATTTTTATATATGAACTAAACCCTTATAGCCTATGAGTTAAAATACCGGAAAAACAATTTAAGCCTGTGATGAAAAATTAAAGCCTGCCAACGCTCGTGACATTAGCAGGCCAGCAATCACAGCAGATTAACTTTAAAGTTCTAACCACTAATGATTCTTATTTCACAAAGTTATGGATAAAAAAAGTATTCAGCAAAAAAAATGGCTTTTTGCGTACGTCATTGCCATTGGTTTTTTCCTGATAAGCCTACCGATTCATGCGCAAAATATTCGTGTGACGATAAAGATGCAGGATGTCCCGATGGAAAGTGTCATGAATGAGATCGAAAAACAGACCAAATATCTGTTTATCTCCAACAAAGAGATCGATATCAAACGCAAAATAAGTATTGACGTTCAGGATAAGCCAGTCAGTGAAGCTCTGGCACAAATGGTAAAGGGTACGGATATAGCTTATAAAATAAGTAACTCCAATATCCTCCTTTCAAAACAAAACCCTTCAGACAATAAACCGGTTACAATATCGGGAACGGTTACCGATGACCAGGGAAATGCTGTTATCGGAGCTGTCGTTGCCGTCAGTGGAACAACCAGCGGTACAATAAGTGATGTGGACGGGAATTTTATATTACAAGCCCAGCCTCCTTTAACAAATGCGGTTTTAGCAGTATCCTGTGTAGGCTATGAGCCGGTAAATACCACAATCGGAAATCAGACTCAGTTCAAAATTACCCTACGGGAAAAAGATATTACACTGAGCGAAGTTGTGGTTACTGCCTTTGGTATCGAACGCTCAAAGAAAGCACTTAGTTACAATGTACAGGAAGTGACTTCCGAAGATATAGTCGGAGTAAAAGATGCTAACTTTATAAATGCGCTCAATGGTAAAGTCGCCGGAGTAAACATCAATGCCAGTTCGTCCGGTATTGGAGGAGCCAGTAAAGTTGTAATGCGCGGTTCCAGATCGATAGAACAATCGTCGAATGCACTTTATGTCATCGATGGAGTACCAATGAATAATGTAACCAGAACAAACGACACCAGTACGGGGTTCGACTCGACAGGTTCGTCTGACTTTGCAGCAGACATTAATCCCGAAGATATAGAATCTATTTCTATCCTTACGGGTGCTTCCGCTGCTGCGCTTTATGGAAGTAGTGCAGCCAATGGAGCTGTTGTTATCACTACAAAAAAGGGAAAGGCAGGCAAAACAAGTGTGACTATAACACAAAATACTGAATTCCTGAAACCATTTGTTAAATATGATTTTCAGAACAGGTATGGCACAAGTGATACCAACATGAGTTGGGGTAGTAAGCTCAATAGCTCTAACTATATGGGCTATGATCCTTACAGTGACTATTTTAATACAGGAGTTGTTACAACCGAAACCGTTTCTCTTACAACAGGAAACGATAAGAACCAGACTTATTTCTCGGCCGGAGTGGTGAATTCCGAAGGTATTATTCCAAATAACGAATACGACCGTTACAATTTTACATTCCGCAATACAACTTCGTTTCTCAATGATAAGATGACTCTGGATGTAGGAGCGAGTTATATTAAGCAAAAAGACCTGAATATGACCAACCAGGGGGTATATAGTAACCCTATTGCGTCAGCTTATCTTTATCCCCGCGGAAATGACTGGAACAATGTAAAAATGTTTGAGCATTATGACGATCAACGCAAAATATACACCCAAAACTGGGATATGGCTCCCGGTGAGTATGTTTTGCAAAACCCTTACTGGGTGAATTACCGTAACCTGCGGGAGAACAAGAAAGACCGTTACATGCTGAATGCGGCATTAAATTATAAAGTTCTCGATTGGCTGACATTGTCAGGGCGTGTCCGTTTAGATGATTCACGGGAAAAATCGACAAAAAAATATTACGCCTCTACAAATACTTTGCTTACTGAAAATTCAACAAACGGACTTTATGGTGAAAGCACATTAGACAACAGGCAGATATATGCCGATGCCATGGCAAGGGTAAACCGGCGTTTCGGAGAGGATTGGAGCCTTGATGCATTTGTAGGTGGATCGATACAGGATACGCGTACAAATATAAATGGCATATATGGTCCCATACGTGACGGTTCTGTTGAAGGAGAAACAGCCCTTATTCCTAATGTGTTCAACATCTTGCAAATAAGTAACTCTCTTTCAAAAAGAGATGTGTCGGGAATAAAAGAGCAGCAGCAATCGGTTTTTGCCAGTGCCGAAGTTGGCTTTAAGAGTACATATTACTTATCGGCGACTCTTCGTACCGACTGGCCTTCACAACTGGCAGGCCCTGAATCTGTCAATAGCTCCTTCACATATCCTTCGGTAGGAGGATCCGTAATATTATCGGAGATTATCAAACTACCCAAACAAATTAATTACCTTAAAGTCAGGGGTTCTTACGCCAATGTGGGACTTGCATTCAAACGATATTTATCAAATCCGACATATTCGTGGTCTGGTAATCAATGGTCTACCACTTACGATTCATACCCTATTAAAAATCTGAAACCCGAGCGTACACATTCATATGAAGTAGGGCTTACAGCAAAGCTCTTTAATGATTTTAATCTCGACGTCACACTCTATAACACCAATACGCTGGATCAGCTTATCAACACAGGAATATCTCCGGGATCGGGATACAATACCATGTATATACAGACGGGCGATGTGCGCAACCGTGGTATTGAAGTTAGTCTGGGATATGATAAAAAATGGGGAAACTTCGCATGGAACAGTAACTTCACTTTCAGTGCTAACAGGAACAAGGTTATGAAACTTGCCGGAAATGTAACAAACTATGAAACCGGAGAAACGTTCTCTTTTTCTCATCTCGATATGGGGGGCTTAGGTGATGTACATTACCTGATAGCTGAAGGAGGAACATTGGGAGACCTTTACTCTTCGGCAGACCTGGTACGTGATAGTGACGGAAAAATATATGTAGACGAAAATGGAGAAGTACAGGCTATCCGGGGAATAAAAGACATGAGCCAGTGGAAGAAACTGGGAAGTGTATTCCCTAAAGCAAATCTGGCCTGGCGAAATGATTTTAGTTATAAAGGAATCAATCTGGGTTTCCTTATAACTGCGCGTCTGGGTGGAGTTGTATTCTCACGCACACAAGCCACTCTCGACTACTATGGAGTGTCGGAAGCTTCGGCGGCGGCCCGTGATAATGGAGGAGTATCAATAAACGGAAATCTTCTGGATGCATATAACTGGTATAATGTAGTGGCCAATTCAGACGGAATACCTCAATATTATACTTACAGCGCTACCAATGTTCGTCTGCAGGAAGCATCTATCGGATATACAATACCAAGAAAATGGACAAAAATATGTGATGCGACTGTATCTGTTGTCGGACGTAATCTGTTGATGATCTATAAAAGAGCTCCATTCGATCCTGAATCTGTTGCCACAATTACCGACAACTATTACCAGGGGCTAGACTATTTTATAACTCCAAGTACAAGGAATATTGGTTTTAGTGTACGAGTGAAATTTTAATTCGCAATGACTATGAAAATGAAAACATTCAAAACGCTTCTCGTGCTTGCTGTTTCGCTGGCAGCTGCCGCATGTACAGCTAATTACGAAAGTATAAATAAAGATCCGTATACGACTGATTCGGAGGAACAGGGGCGTGACGGATACAATATATCGGCACCGTTGCGCACAATGCAATCCAATGTGATTTCGACAGATGTTAACCGTTGTCATCAGACTGATATATTGCTGGGAGGTGCTTATGGCAGATATGCATCTGAATCGAAAGCTGGTTCGTGGCCGAATAAATTCTCTACATTCGATGCGCCTGACGGATGGTCGAGTGTTATGTTCAACGAAGTTATTCCTCAGGTATATCCTGCTTATATTAAATTAAACAGCCTTACCGACGACCCGATCACTCTTTCGATAGCAGAAATACTGAAAGTCCTGGCCATACATAGGGTAACTGATGCATACGGGCCGATACCTTATTCCAAGATCGGTGCAGATGGTGCGATACAAGTTGCTTATGACTCTCAAAAGGATGTCTATATGAAGATGTTTGACGAGCTTGATACTGCGATCGATGCTCTGACAGAACGCCAGACAGGATCGATCAGTACAAATGCAGATCTTATTTACAAGGGAGACCTCGTAAAATGGGTTAAACTGGCCAATTCACTGAAACTGCGCCTTGCTATGCGTATCGTATATGCAGAACCGGGTACAGCCCAAACAAAAGCAGAAGAAGCAGTGAATCACTCGATCGGAGTGATGACATCCAATGATGATAATGCTGCCCTCACAACTTTCGACGTTGATGGTAATCCGATAAATGTAGCTGTTAAATATAACGATGGCGACAACCGTTCGGTTGCAGATATGACGGCATATATGAATGCCTATAATGATCCGCGTAGAGCTGCCTATTTCATAAAATCAGGATTTACATCGGTAGATTATGCCGGTTATCGTTCGGGAATATCCATTGGGAGTGTAAGCGAATTTGAGAATTATTCCATATTCAACATAGACAGGACTACCCCTCTGCAATGGATGAATGTGGCGGAAGTTATGTTCCTGAGGGCTGAGGGAGCTTTACGTGGTTGGAATATGGGCGGAACAGCCGAAACGTTCTACAACCAGGGGGTTACATTATCGTTCAGCCAATGGGGTGTAACCGGTGCTGAAACATATCTGGCCGATGCGGCTTCTTACCCTAACGGGTACACCGATCCGGGAGGAAAATATTCTTACAATACACAGTTGTCGACTGTAACAGTTAAATGGGATACAACCGATGAAACCAACTTTGAAAGAAGCCTGGAACGGATCATTATACAGAAATGGCTGGCCAATTTCCCGCTGGGACAAGAAGCCTGGGCTGATCGCCGTCGTACGGGATATCCTGTAATGATTCCTGTTGTTGTGAATAATAGTCCTAATAACATACTCGCCAATTCGGACGTACCAAGAAGATGCCCGTATCCTGCACAGGAGGCAATTAATAATACAAGTAATTATAATGCTGCAGTAGCTATTCTGGGCGGAGCAGACAATATTGCTACCCGTGTGTGGTGGGATTGCAAACCATAATAAATGACAAGCCATGAATAAAATGCTTAAATATAAGATCATAGCTATTGTTTCCAGTCTTTTAGTTGCCTTTGCATCCTGTGACGACTGGACCGGTACTGAAAGTATCAACCTCATCGAGGCTGATATAGAAAAAGATAATCCGGAGCTTTATGCCCAGTATCTTGCTAATCTGCGGGCATATCGCAATACTGACCATAAAGTTACCTACGTATGGTTCGACAATACGAAAAATGCACCGGTTAGCCGGGGAGAACAGATCAGCGCTATTCCCGATAGTATAGATGTCGTAAACCTGACTAATCCTGACGATCTCTCGTCATGGGTTATGTCCGATATGAAAAGCGTCCGTGAAAATAAAGGAATGAAATTTGTCTTCACTATCAGTTATCCTGATATAGAAAAAGAGTATGAACAATACCTGTCACAAAACGAAGAGGGAGATGAATCGGCAGATGGTTTCCTTGCATATGCAGCAGATTTTGTAGATAAGAAACTCGCCCTTATTGATAAATATGGCTACGATGGCATTTCAGTCCTTTTTTATGGAATGAAGACAATCCATCTGGGAGATGAGGCTAAAGAAGCATATCTGGCCAGGGAAAATGCCTTCATGTCGAAGATAAGCACATGGGTTGCCCAGAAGTCTGATAAGATATTCATTTTCGAAGGGAATCCGCAGAACCTGACAGATAAATCCATCTTGCAGGAAGCCGAATTCATCGTTGTCCGTACCGAGTCTTTGAAATACGCTTCGGGGCTTAGCTATGAAGTTCTTTTGACTATTGAGGACGGAGTGCCGACCGATCGTTTTCTGATTACTGTAAATACTAAATCTCTCGATGCGACAGACCTTAAGACCGGATATTACTATAACAGTGAAAATGAGTTAGTTTCCTGTATACCTTTGGCTGCCGAATGGATTGATACGTATGAATCTAAATTTAAAAAGGCAGGATTGGGTATTCTAAATGTACAGAACGACTACTACAATTCGGGTAATAGTTATATGAATATCCGCAATTCTATCAGCACAATGAATCCTTCACCAAAAGAATGAAAGATATGAACAAGATTAAAATATGTATATTTTGCCTGTTGGCTGTTATACTGTTCTCGTGTAACGAAGATTATGAAGATTTTGACAGTAAGGCATTTATTGATTCAGACTCTAAACTTACTACATACCTGATTAAACCGGATGTCTCAGAATATTCCACATTGTTGAATGTAAGTGTTCCGAGGCCGGCCGTTGAGGATATCGAATTTATCTTCAAAGTTGATGAGTCTCTTGTAGCGACTTATAATAATTCATTTTCGGACAATGCAGTGATCCTGCCGTCGGACTATTATACAATCCCCGAAACTAAAGCAAGAATAGCAAAGGAAAGTGTACGTTCAACTGATATCGAAATCGAATTTAAAGATGTCAATCTGCTCGACAGGGATATTGTTTACGTCCTTCCCGTAACTATTGCCAGTGCCGGTATAGAACTGTTGGAAAGTGCCCGCACCCATTATTATATATTCAAAGGTGGTGCTCTTATCAACTGGGCAGCCGATATCGAAGAAAATTCTTTCCCTGTCAACTGGGGTAACAGTTCTCTTGTAACTGGCATGACAGAAGTAACCATAGAAGGTTTGTTATACCTCCGCCAGGCGGAACGAGATGGCTCAGATAGCCACATTATGACCTTCTTCGGAACAGAAAGTTCATTCCTTATCCGTTTAGGAGATACATTTGATCCGGGACAGATAATGGTTGTTAAAAACTCCTCAGGTAAATATCCTGACAATGCGAATGACCGTACCAAAGCTCCTGTAGGCAGATGGTTCCATCTGGCGGTGACACATGATGCATCCAATACAATCCGTATCTATATCGACGGAGAATTGATGTCAACTACCTCAGCCGCGAGTGGCACATTCAGCCTTGCGTCCGGTTGCTATATAGGAAAATCGTATAACGACAACCGTTACTGGCCGGGAATGATCGCCGAAACACGCGTATGGAATAAAGTCCGTACACAGGAAGAGATCGCAGCGCATATATATGCTGTAAGTACAGACTCGGAAGGTCTTGTAGCTTATTGGAAATTTGACGAGGGCAATGGTAATACAATAACGGATCACTCCGGCAATAACACTTCTGTTACGGCAAATTCAGCATTGAAGTGGACCAGTGTATCGTTGCCTGAATAATAGTTGTCTGTTAACTAAAAATGATTGTAAAATGAAACAGTATTTGAAATTAAGAATATATGTACTTGTACCTGCTTTACTGGCAATAATGTCTCTGTCGGTTTCTTGTACAGATGATATTGTGGTCACAAATGGCGATTATAGTAAATATGAGGCTGCAAATCATCCATATGGATATATTAAAAACGCTATTGCTCCGGCGGAGAGGCTCGTCGATCTTTACCAGACCGATGTTGAAAAACAGATAGAGGTAGGAATAACCAAAAGCATGGATAGGGCTGTGGATATGAAAATAACTATCGACGAAAGTATTCTTACAGCATACAATAGCGCCAACAAGCAGGATTTTGCTATGCTTCCGGTTTCTTTAGTCACTATCGGACAAGATGGTGTAGTTGTAATACCTCCGGGATATAACAAATCTGAACCGGTGAAAATAACCATTTCGCCTTCGGCTAACCTTGTTGAGGGTACAACCTATGTTATACCTCTTCGTATTTCGACTGATGATGCTGAAGTAAAATTGACCGAGACACAAGAGCAGTATCTTTTCTTTGTGGTGGCACAGGGCGAACGTCTCGATCCCAATAAGAGTGCCGGCTACAAAGTGCTGAGCTGTATGGAAACCGGAGATGCCGATCCACGTATACATTGTGAATTTTTCCTCTCAAACGAGGGCAAACCATTGTTCGATATTGTAGCTTTGTTTTCTGCTAATATGAATTACAATGCCTCTACAGGTAAAGTATATATTCACATGAATAACAGTATTGGTCCTATTCTGAATAATAGAGACCGGTATATCAAACCGCTTCAGGATATGGGTATAAAGGTTCTTATGGGATTAATGGGTAATCATGATCCTGCGGGAGTGTCTCATTTGCAGGAGTCTACTGCTATCGAATTTATCGAAACCCAGGTTAAACCTGCGGTAGAAGCATATGGTTTGGATGGTATTTTTTGGGATGACGAATATACTTCTCCCAACGCTTCTATTCCCGGGTTTTCTACGGCAAGTAAAGCCAATGCGTCAAGGCTGATATTTGAAGCTAAAAGGGCTATGCCTGACAAATTGAATGTAGTTTTTGCCTATTCTACGATTAATGGACTGAATGAAGTTGATGGGGTAAAAGCCGGAGAATATGTAGACTATTTTACATCTAATTACGGTTCTACTGTTGCTATTAGCAGCTTTGCAGGTTCTACAACCAAGCAGGGTATGCCTCGTCCTTATGAATTTGCCCTTGGTACTACGGGCTCGCCTTCAACAATTGTAAGTGGTAACTGGGGGGGGATTATGGTATTCGCACTGAGTGAGCATCGCACCAACTGGAATTCGTTCGGACTCCCGGCACTACGTACTATTGCAAGTACTATGTTTAATGATGAACTTTATTATACCGGGAAAAGCTATCCTGTGGAATGGTAATGTTTTATATTAAAAAATGATTATCGTATGAAAAAGTTATTAATTATATTAATGTCGCTGGCTGCAATATTTACTGCGTGTGGCGACAGCAATGACAATGCAGAAAGCTTTGAGAATCAGGAGATATCAATCAGTGCCGCAAACATATTGCTGGATATGGAAGGGATTTCAACAGGTTCTTCCAGTGCGGTAACTGTGACATCTACTGCTGATTGGCGACTTACCGGAGATCTTTCATGGGTAACAGCTTCTGCAACAAAAGGTAGCAATGGCACTACTGTTACATTCTCGGCAGCGACGAATGATACCGGAGAAGAACGGGAAGTAAATCTGCATTTTATTTGTGGCAATGCTACGCAAAAGCTGACAGTAAAACAGCTTCCTGAAGAGATAGTAGAATTTACGAAAATAAGTGATTCATATACAATGGCCACTGCCGGTGGTCGTATAACAGTTATGGTAAACACCAATCTCGATGTTTTCAATACTGATATATCGGAAGACTGGGTAACTATTCGTGCGGAAAAAGACGACTCCGAAACAAAATGGGTACAATTCGTCTTTGAGGCTAATACTACCTTTTATGACAGGACTGTAGAGATTACCATGTTTAAAGGTACTGATTGGGAAACTTCATTTACTGTAACTCAGACCAAATTTACAGGAGTTATCATCAGTGGAACTTCCGACTTTGAATTTGGAGTTGCCGGGGGAACTGCCACTGTAACCGCTACAGGAAATGTCAATTTCAATCCGTCTATTACTACCGCCAATGCAGTATGGATAAGTGCAGTGGAAACATCATCAACAGGAACGGATATTATAACAAAAACATTTGAAATAACTTGTGCTGCAGGAAATTGGACTCGTAGCGGAGTTGTTACCATTTCTCCAGCTTCGGGTACATCTGCTACTGTAAATATATCTCAGGTAGATCCAAATCCGGAATTATTTGATGTGCCTGATGCCGTTTTTGCAGCCCGTCTTGTTGCTCTTGGATATATTGTTGCTAAAGATAATAAGTATTATATGACTTATTCAGGGTATACGGCAACTTCTTTGTCTTTTAGTTCCAGTGCTTATTCGGCAATGGAATCAGTCGCAGGAATAGAAAGGTTTGAAAATCTAACCTCGTTCTCCTTGTATTATTCGGATGTGAAAAAACTCGATCTTAGTAATAATACAAAGATTACAACTTTAACATTGAGTTATATTCCAATAGAAGAACTGATATTGGGAGATATGAATAGAACAAGTCTTTCATTGACATATCTATACAATTATTATAATAACTCTAATTGTGCCGAATCGTTCACTATTTCGAGTAGTAAATTGACTTCCTTAACTTTAAATATGACATCGTCATACTATGCGAGTTACGAAAAGGTAGAATGGATCGACATTACAGGTTGTCCTGCGATGACTACTGTAACGGCTAACAGGTACGGAGGCAAATTGAAGACTGTATATGTGACTCAGGCTCAAAAAGACGCTTATGATGCGGGTACTCTTAAAATTACTAATAGTTACAACACAATGGATATTGTTGTAAAATAAAACAGGTGATCTTTAAAAAACACCCCTGCATACCAGCAGGGGTGTTTTTTAAACTGGGGAAGACATTTTCTACCGGAAATACAGTCTCTTCTATGTCCCTTATTTAAAAAGAATTATATTGAAGAACAGCTTATGTAAAACCATAATACTACAATGAGATCAGATTATATTCAGAATATACATAGGTGTTTAGGTTATCTATTGTTTGGAATGGCCGTGCTAGCCTCTTCC
>NZ_JACIEP010000016.1 GCF_014196915.1 Dysgonomonas hofstadii | reverse complement strand
GTTGTCATTTCTTTTCAAAGATCGCCCGCTTTACTTAAAAATCCATTATTTCATCCCTATTTCATGACTCCATTAAGGAGCAAAGCGGGTGCAAAGATATGTATTTTTTATTCTTTCACAAATTATTTCAGGAAAGTTTTTAAATTAATTTTAAGATAAAACCAGAACAATCTTTCAATGAAGTTATTACGATTTTAATAAATACTTAAAAAATCTGGTTTAATAACGATTCCTAATCTTAATCGTTGACGATATTGTTTATAATCTAGCATAGATTCGCCATATCCGTTATAGTATTCGAGGAATAAATACTGGCTGTCATCACTAAACAGCCGCACTGAAAAATTTGCGACTATATTTGCATTAAGATTTACTCCTCCTCTCTTATTTATAAAAAGACTGGCATTATATTTCCTTTTAGGACTTGAATATTCCATTCCAAACGAGCCCCAGCCCGAGTAATGAACAATATCTTTATTGTTAGTACCATCCACAATTGGAATCCATGCCTTGGCATGGAAAGTCCAACGATCGTTGAACATCAGGTTGGTACCAAAAGAAATTTTATTCCAACTGCGGGAAGCGTCTCCATCTTTCCCATTTGATTCGTGCTCGAACTGCAACATGACAGTACCAAGAAAACGATTATGACGCACAACAGCGCGCCCCAACCCGAGAGTAGGATTAAAATTCAGGTCTCTGAATGGAAATGAATCCTGAAAAACATTCCAAAATGCTTTTTGAGTATACGTAAGAAAGAAATAGGTTTTAAAAGGTAAAGTACTATTTGTCAACCTCTGGCGAATGCTTACCTGAAATTTTGCATCCGAGTTCCAATCATTAGGCTTATGAAACAAATCGGTACCTACAATAAAATAATTATCTTTATAGATACCAAAAGACGGTAAAGCATCGAACCGGTTTATTATACTATCTGCATTACTCAGTTGCTTTGATGCCCCAAACATGGAGCCAACAATAGCATCGGCCTGATGGTCTATAAAAGTTCTGATCTTGCCATCTGTCGTGTCTTTGTTTTGTTTTTCAGTATTAACAGGATCTTGTGTAGTTTCATTTTGGGCAAAAGCCGGAGTCAGCGTTAAAAGGCATAACACAAAAAAATAAAAGAATCTCATAAATTTCTCTAAATTACTTTTCCATTAATCTCGATAACACCTCATATGCTATCGGGCAAGTTTCTGTATTTTTAACAGTTAGTTTGAATATTTGTTCAAACTTCTTACGGTCAGTATGAGGATACTCCCGGCATGCCTTAGGACGATATTCGTAAATAGAACAATAATTATCGGGCATAAGAAAAGGGCAGGGTATCGACTTGAAAACATAATCCCCATCTTCATCAATTTTCAAATAGGTATTAACAACCTCAGACGGCTTCATCCGCAATGCTTTGGCCATACGATCAATATCTTTATCAGAAATTGCAGGTCCCAAAGAACGGCAACAGTTTGCACAGGAAAGGCAATCAATAGAAGCCGAAACATCTTCATGGATTTGCTGTATTTCCAGATCCATTTTTGCTAAACGTTTCTTATTTTTCTTATAATATTGAAGGAAAAGCGGTTTGGTTTTTTCCGCCATTAGCCTGAGGTCCTTATATTCTTTCATTTATACGATCTTCGGGGCGGGTAGTTTCACCGACTAAAGGTACTTTCATTCTGATTTTTATATCTTCTTTCTCGTATTTATGTCCGATTAGAAACATAAGCTTTGTGATAGCAGCTTCAAATGTCGCATCCGATCCGCTAATCACACCGGCTTTGAGCAATTCTCTTCCTGTCTCGTAACGCTGCATATCTACCATACCTGTATTGCACTGGGTAATATTTACGACGACAACTCCTCTCTTCACGGTTTCGCGAACCAGTTCGATAAACCAGGGAGACAAGGGCGCATTACCCGAACCATAGGTCTCCATTATAACTGCCTTTATGTCTTTCAGCCCCAAAATAGTTTCTACTGTTTTTCTGTCTATACCGGGAAAAAGTTTTAATGAGGCGATACGGTTATCCAGCCGATAATGGAATACAGTCCTTTTATCGTAATCGGGCTGAAGTATAAGCTTGCGGTCATACCTTATTTGTATCCCGGATTTTGCGAGATTGGGGTAATTGTATGATTTGAAAGCATTGAAATTATCTGCATTTACTTTGGTCGCCCGGTTTCCCCTTATTAAATCGTTTTGAAAAAAGATACATACTTCAGGAACAATGGGGTTACCTACCAAATCTTTATCGGCAGCTATTTCGAGTGCAGTAATAAGGTTTTCTTTTGCATCGGTACGCAGTTTACCTATTGGTAATTGTGAACCGGTCAGCACAACAGGTTTCTGAAGATTTTCCATCATAAAGCTCAGGGCTGATGCGGTATATGCCATTGTATCTGTACCATGCAAAATTACAAATCCATCGTATTTATCATAATTGGTCTCAATGGTATGAACCATCTTTTTCCAATGCTCGGGTGTGATATCGGATGAATCTATAGCAGGATTAAAAACAATATGGTCTACCTGAAAACGGAACCGCTGTAATTCGGGCAGATGATTTGTCAGATGGGCAAAATCGAAAGGCTCGAGCGAACCTGTCTGAGGGTTTTCTACCATCCCTATCGTACCGCCTGTATATATTAATAGTATATGTGCATTTATGTCGATCATACAAAATAACACTTTGAACCTGTAAAAATAATGAAATATAATAAATTACAATATTATTTTGTCAGTATTTTGAAGTTTTCATCTATATTTTCCTCAATAATTTCAGCAAATTGACAAAAATCCATATCCAAAACTTCAGAAACAGAATTATAAACCTGACATATTGAAGATTCAGACATATCGGTTTCACAAAATATAGATTCCAGAGGAATATACTTCAACGATTCCGCATTAAACCGTTCTCCTATTGAAAACTTAAAGCCTATTTTACTTAACTGCTTCGTTTGTTCGGCATTTCCCCTATATCCGTGAATAACCCACGGAACATCCGTTTTATATTCCTTAAATAAAGCGATCAGTTCTTCCCAGGCTTTTACACAATGGATAATAAGGGGTTTGTTGTTTTCTTCTGCCAATTCTATCTGATTTCTAAAAACCTCTGTTTGAATATCAAGATCAGAGCCTTGTAGCTTATCCAATCCGGCTTCCCCGACAGCGACTACTCTGTTATCTTTTACAATCTTTGCCAGTAAATCCATATCAGATTCAATTTCTTTTATATACCATGGATGAATACCGCAAGAATACCATACATCCGGGGAATCCGTTCTTTTTGCATAAAAATCCTCCGGATATGTATTTAAAACACATATTTCATTATAATCATTGCCCGAAGCAGATATTTTGTGAGTATGGATATTATATAAATTCATCGATAACCTGTCTATAAACAAAACGGGGTTATTTCTTTCTGAAAAAACCCCGGATCTTTATTTTGTTAAACCTTCTCCCTTACCGGATAAGGCTTATAAACTCTTCGCGGGTTTTCATCTGGTTGAACACTCCTGTAAAATCGGAGGTAGTTGTTGTAGAGTTTTGTTTCTCTACTCCACGCATCTGCATGCACATATGCTGGGCTTCTATAACAACCATTACTCCCAGTGGATTCAACGTTTTCTGTATACACTCCTTTATTTGCAGAGTCATCCGTTCCTGCACTTGCAAACGACGTGCAAAAACATCCACAACACGTGCTATCTTACTCAATCCTGTGATATAACCATTCGGGATATATGCCACATGGGCTTTACCCCAGAACGGCAGCATATGGTGCTCGCACAGAGAATAGAAATCTATATCTTTAACGATGACCATTTGCCGGTAATCCTCCTTAAACAACGCCTTATTCAGTATTTCGGCAGGATCTTCGCTATAACCTTTTGTCAGGAATTGCATCGCTTTAGCTACTCTCTCCGGAGTTTTCAGCAAGCCCTCGCGGGAAGCATCTTCGCCCAAAAGGGATATAATATTCTTATAATGACCGGATAGCAACTCTATCTCCTGTTCTTTTTGCATTACCGTGAGTCTCCTTTATATAATTAATTTACAGGTTTTTTCACTACGTCCGAAACCACATACATTTCCCGCCCCATGGTTGGAAAACTTTTCTTCATCTCTCTCAAGACAGATTCGGCATCTTCCTTACTCAGGAAATTACCCACGCGTAAACGCCAGAACGGAGAATGAAAACTAACCACAGACTCCAGTTCCGGAAAAGCCTCCCTCACTTGTGCCTGCTTCGATTCGGCCTCCCTTTTAGAGCGTTGTTGGTTATTACCGGAGTAAACCTGTATTTTAAATCCTTTTACTTTAGTGAATTCTGCGTTAGAATCAATAACGCCTGGTTTTTGTGTAGTGTCAGTTTGTTGGCGAATGGCAAGTAATCCGTCCACTACTTCATCCTGCATGACAATCACCCTGCCCTGTCCCGATTTGGACGAGTTCAATTCTTCTATTATTGTCTTCTCCCCGCTCTGGGAAAAAGAATAGACAGAGCATAAAAAAAATGCAAGAAAAAAGGAAAGACTCTTTGTCATAATTGTACTAATTAAAAGAATATAGCGGAAGCCATTTACATAAGCTTCCGCAATATTACATATTCTTATTTTAAAAACCTTCTATTACAGGCATAAATTTCTCAACATCGAGAGAAGCGCCTCCGATCAGACCTCCGTCTATATCAGGGCAAGAGAACAGTTCCTTTGCATTTCCACCATTTGCACTACCTCCATAAAGAATAGAAGTGTTATCTGCTACTTCTTCTCCATATTTCTCTGCAATAGTTTTGCGGATATACGCATGCATTTCCTGCGCCTGCGCTGATGTAGCGGTAAGGCCTGTACCAATAGCCCAAACCGGCTCGTAAGCTATTACGATTTTAGAGAAGTCTTCGGCAGAAAGGTTAAACAACGCATCTACTGTTTGTTTTTTTACAACATCGAAATGTATATTTTTTTCTCTTTCATCTTTAGTTTCACCGATACAGAAGATTGGTTTAAGACCGTTAGCCAAAGCTAAAAGAACTTTTTCTTTAAGGATAGCATCTGTCTCGCCATAATAAGTACGACGCTCAGAGTGGCCAAGTATTACATATTTGGCTCCGGTAGAAGCGACCATTGCAGCCGAAACCTCACCTGTATATGCACCGGAAGCTTTATCCGCACAGTTTTGAGCAGCAACATTTATTCTTTTATCGTTGATAGCAGCCGAAACCTGTGCCAAATGGATGAACGGAGTGCCAAGAACTACTTCGCAATTGATTTTATCTTTGTCAGCCAAAGCGACTTCCAGAGCTTTTACAAATTCGATACCTTCCTGAAGATTTTTGTTCATCTTCCAGTTTCCTGCAACAATGTTTTTTCTCATGACTTGAATGTTTATAATTTATTATTAGGTCGCAGACCTTTTTATTTAGTTTCCTATGTATAACAGCCAGACTATTTCTGAATCAAAATTTTCATTAAACACTTTCTCTTATTCAGGGCTCTTCTTTTTCAACAGATTTTGCTTCTTCTACCCTTCGTCTGCGATAGACAAGGAAATCGAAACCTTTCAATGCCAACAACGGAATCAGAAAGAACGTACACACCATGAACATATTTTTCTTATTCTCGTATTCAGCATCAATACTTGTATATTCAGGTAAATCGTTGAGTGGTTTCACGAGGTCACTTTCCGAAGGAACAGCTATATCTGCCCATTTGTTGATCACTATACCGTTTTTTAACAACAGTAATCCCGGGTTGGAACGTATTATGGTTTTCAATGTACGTTCATCCATTGTGCAAAAATCGAAATTGATGACATTCTCGTTTGCCCAACTCATGATCTCACCGGTAGGCGAGGCTGTCAGGCAATAAAATTTATAACCGTTATCGGTCGCATAATTCTCTATATCCTCGAAACTACTAAGATATGAGACACTCATTTCTGATAGCAACGGACTTATCATCAAAAAGACATAATTACTATCCGATAATACCTCCCGGGTTATATCGTATTGATCGAGTAATTCCGTTTTCTGCGGGTTAAAATCCAGCTTGTTTATAACAAAATCTTTGATAGGAGAGGATTCTCCTTCGTCTATCACTTTGGTCTCCATGCGGACAAACACCCATGTGGAATCTTCCCATGGATAATTTTCTTCCGTAAATTCTTTTTCCACCCCATCTTTAGTATATACTAAAAAGGATTCTTCGAGCCTGCCTTTACCTTCATCTACATCCATCAGTTCAGGTAGATTGGCTCCAACTTTATACGGGCGGAAATCGAACAGGGGATCTAAAAGATAATTGCGAAATGTAAACAATCCGATAAAAATAAATATATACAGGAATGCCAGCCAATAGGTCTTACCGCTAAAGAGATTGCTGATGCGCTCGTGATATATAAAAGTAATTACCGAACATATCAGCAATACAATATTTTTATAGAAAGTCTGCCAGTTAGTAATCACCAAAGCATCGCCAAAACAGCCACAATCATCTACCGGATCGGCTATCGCAAGGTACAATGTGAGAAGAGTCATAAAACCCATCACTAATAGCATCAATCGCGAGTTCCATTTGCGATAAAGCCCGAAAAGCATACATGCCCCCATTGCAAATTCAACTATACACAGCAAAGCGGAAGCAGGTAGAGCAAGAAAAGACAGTGATGAGAAATCGAACGCGGCAAGATAGTCTTCGATCTTGTAAGCTGTACCAAACGGATCGACAGCTTTTACAAAACCCGAAAAAATAAAAGTAACTCCCAGTATGATACGGGAAATCTCAACCAGTACTTTTATTATGAAATTTTTCTTGATCATCTATTAATTTTCGCCGTCTTCAGGAAATTCCAGTTTTATGAGTCCGAACAGTGAATAATTAACCATATCCATATAATTGGCATCAACACCTTCCGAGACGAGCGTTTCTCCTTTATTTTCTTCTATTTGTTTTGTGCGGTAAATCTTTGTCAGTATAAGATCGGTATAGGAACTTATACGCATGGCACGCCAGGCCTCATCATAATCGTGGTTTTTCGCATACATCAGTTCTTTGGTTTCTGTCATATGCTTGTCATATAATGCCAGTACCTGATCTTCATCCAGGTCTACACTGTCAGAATATCCCAATTCGAGTTGTATAAGCCCGATAATGCCATAGTTAACAATACCTATAAATTCGGGAATGATCCCTTCATTTATCATACTGACACCCTTTTCTTCGATACTCCTTATCCGCTTCGCTTTTATCAGAATCTGGTCTGTCACCGACTGTGGGCGAAGTATACGCCATGATGCCCCGTAATCCTTCAGTTTCTTGGCAAAAAGAGTACGGCATATTGCTATTACATGTTCGAATTGCTGTTTGGTATCTGCCATGTTAATATCTCTGTTTTCAGGCTACAAAGGTATGAAAAATAGTTTAATGTAATGAATAATGAAATAGTTTATCTATGATTTAGTTAATGATGCGAATCAGCAGTTAGATTTAATCGTTCTATTTTGCTAACGCGCCTTCCGGCTTGTTTTCTCAACTTTTTTCTTGATAAAAAAGTTACAAAAACTAATTAAGATTGAATACACTACGTTCGGTAAATTTCAAGCAAGCTTGACTTTACTCTCACTTAAACGTGTATTTCAAGGCTGCATTCCCCAGCGACCCAAAACCGGCGTTGCGGCTGAACAAAAAGAACTCGCTCATCAGCAAAGCTAAATACGAATCTTATGTCTAAGCTCGGACAGCTTTTTGTTCTACGCCTCCACTGCCGGATTGGGTGCCCCGCCTAGAGAACGGATGCCCCCGTTGGCGCGGACATCTTGTCCGTGCCTCCCCGAGCGATCTTTTTGCTTCGCAACACACAAACTGGAAGTCTGCGCGAGCAAGGATGAGCCACCAAAGCATTTTTGCATCCTTTTTTTGCTTAGGAAAAAAGGATGGCAAGTAATCTTCGATTACGCGCAGTAGAAAATTGAACAATTATTTTTTACAATAAAGTTTATATTTAATAAAAGAGTAAGATGCATGTTTTTAGGCGTTTTAGTTGGAGGGTGTGTCAAAGGCTGATTGATAGTATCAAATTGATATTCTATATTGTCATGTTGAACGATAGTGAAACATCTCTTCTATCAAAAGAGATTCTTCCCTGCGGTCAGGATGACAAAGAGATCGTAGAAATTACTTTTGACACACCCTCATAATGATACAGATAGAAAACGACTTTAGTCAAAACATTTTGGCTAAAGCCTTTATCCGATTAGACCATTATCCTCCAGCTAAAGCAGGAGGCTATTAAATCATAGGGAATAAACCATATATAACCTTATTGAATATAAACTCTAATCATAATAATTTCAACTACTGATTGGCATAACTAATATCCTTTCATCAAAAACAAAGATGTTTATCTATACTGAAAAACGGCCCCTAACCCCCGTAGGGGGAATAGCCTCCCCTGTGGGGAGGTTGGAGGGGCCCCTAAAAACAAAAACTATGGCTAAGTACACAGAAGAACTAGTATCGGAAATCCTATCATTGATCGAATCCGACATTTACACAGTAAAAGAACTATGCATGGTGGCACGTATCTCCCGTGAAACTTACTACCAGTGGCTCGACACCAAACCCGAGTTTAAGAAAGCGGTGGATGAAGCCATGCGCCAGCGGGACGAGATGCTGGTGTCCATCGCCCGTGCTTCGCTTCGCAAGAAACTGGAAGGTTATACACTCGAAGAAGAGAAAGTGGTGTATGAACCCGCCAAAAGCAATCCGCATGTGCAGATAGAAAAATCACGGGTAGTAAAGAAGAAACAATATCCGCCGAACTTAGCGGCAATCAAGTATGTGTTGGAACAGGAAGAAAAACGCAAGGAGAAAGAAGCGGCAGAAAAGCCGAAACTACGGCAGCAAATTATTTATGTAAATAACCAGCATGAGGCCGACTTGTTTATTAAACTGGATAAGCACCTGAACGGGGAGGATAGCCAGGTCATCAGGATGGCGACCGAAGAGGAGAGGGAGAGAATTGAGAATCAGAGCCCCCTTTAGTTCCCCCGGTGGGGGAAAACAGGTCCTCCCCTGCGGGGCAGGGCTGTTAAGTTCTGAAATTTATACCCTCTTTGTCATGTTGAACGGAGTGAAACATCTCTTGTAAGATAAGAGATCCTTCGTTTCACTCAGGATGACAGCAGAAAATAACAGAACAAAGCAGAGAACTTAACAGCCCGACCCCAAGGGGAGTCAGGAGGGGCTTGATTTTGTCAGGTTTGTCAGGTTTTACAAAAAACATAAAATAAAAAAGCACTGCAAAAGTGTAACATTTGCCTCGCCTTCGCTTCGGTGATCGTTGATTGTAACTTTTTTCGATAGTATAGATTGATTATCAATTTATTCTTTTAATCGTATCCGATATAAATAAATATCAGAAGCATGCAGGCTATCTGTAATGATATATTGAGACCCGACAGTTTGCCAAAAATGATGAAAATCTTGCTGAACAGCCTCTCTCTCCTGATGAACTAAGATAAATTCACCGGCAGGCAACGAGTTTATCTTATCGAAAACGAAAGGCCGGAAATCGACATCTGTGGTATCAAACACCAGAACCTGATAGTGATTACCGGGAGCTATCAGTTGAAGACGTGGCATTACATGATAGGAAAAATCATTTACAACAAAGGTTTTTTCCTTTATAGCAAAATCCCTGATCTCCTTATATGCTGTTCCGGTTTGGCTATAATATTTCAATCCTGAAGATATTCTTATGCCACTATCTACAAGCAGCAAGAGGAAAAAGAGCATTGTCAGCCATTTATATTTATCGAATGATTTTGCCAGAACCATCGCCAAACCCAAGACGAAAAGGCCAAAGGAACAGGTCATATAGCGGGTAACCAGAACAGGCAGATAAGTGACAGAAACAAGAGCACCAATAGTAACAGGAATCAGAAAAATGATAAAAGAAAGAATTATATAATCCGATGATTTTTCTTTACTTCTAAGACTTGTTATAAGAGCCGCCAGTGTGAGGAACAATTGGATCAGCATAATGATTATAAGGCCTATCATCATTTGCACCTTACTAAAATCGGTAAACGGCAGCCATATCTCCTTAGGTGAGTAGAAATAATAAATATGGAGAAACAGATCGTTAACAGTCAGTGGCTTTATCCAATAATCTTCGGATATCATTCCAATCTGGCTTATCAATTGGATCAGCCAGGGCAAATATATAAGTAAGAATAGTATGCCCCAAAGGAATATACCCTTCCATTGTTTTTTCTCTTTAATGAGGAATACCAAAAGGATGAGATATATACCAAATAGGCTTAATAACCCATAGTTATGGAGATAGGCTGCACAAAGACCGGTGAAAAGGAATAATAACCAATATTGCATTTTCCCGATCCGATAGACCTGAAAGGCAGATAAAGCGGAAGCGAGGACAAAGAACATCGTCCACGAGTACATCCTTATCTCAGTAGCCAGATACTGGGAAACAGGAAAAATAATGATCAGTAGAATAAAAGAGATCGCTACCCGGTGACCAAATAGTTTCCTTACAGGGAAACAACCCAAAAGAATAACAGCCAAAAGACCTAAGGTAGAGAAACACCGGAAAGAGAAAAGAGAATCTCCGAATAAAGAAGTGAAAGCCTTTAAGCCCCAGTAATAGAGAGGAGGATGGACATCAGATGCTGTGACGCTCCATATATCAGAATAAGAAGCTTTAGATAAGAAGATAGAATAGGCATCGTCGTAGTGGGCAGTTATATTCTTGCAATCAAGATGGATAAACAGCCCCATACCCAGCAATATCAGGATTGTATATATAAGAGTCTTTGTCTTTATCAGTGCTTTCAGTTTTTCCATTTCAACGATTCCATCAGATATACAATATCGCTACGGATATATTCTACAATGGGAGCTACTGAATCTATCTTTACATTCTGATCGAAGTAGAGGGAACCCCGCAGAAAGTTAGACGTATTGTCTGTTATATAGAATTGTACAGGAACCGCTACCAGCCCTTTTATATCATATATAACGCCCTCTTTATGATTCAGGGAATCGGTATATTGGGACTGGAAAATACCCTCTGCTCTTGATGTATGGCTATATGCGAGTTGGTAACTATCATCCAGAGCTTTTGACAGGTCTTCCTTTTTGATGGGTATATAAGTGCAATAGAGTGTAGCATTGTACTGAGGATAAAGAATATTGAACCAATATCCCGGATTGGCCTCATTCTTTACCTCCTCTATCTTAGCATCAGCAGGATATAGAAAAGAGAGTGCCGGATTTTCAAACTTCAGATAATCGTAGTGGGCCCTGTCGAAACGCTGAAAACCTGCCGGACGCGGAGTATATTCGGCACAAGACAGAAACAAAAACGGAAATATGAGATATAACAGACCTCTATTCTTCATACTTGTATAAAAGGAAACAGATTAAAGCAGACCAGCCGGACTGAATTAATCTGTTACATTATCTATATCAACCTTCAGAAGGGCAGATCATCCTCTTCAGAAATATTCGGAGCATTATAGTTGTTAGAATTGGGATTAACGTTGTAATTATCATTGGCGGGCTGGTTATATGGCATATCACCTTCACCCTCTCTCCTCCGGCTACCCAACAATTCCAGATTATCGGCATAAATCTCGTTCACATAGCGCTTAACACCATTGGCGTCGTCATATGTACGCGAACGTATCTTTCCTTCAATATATACCTGTACTCCTTTTTTCACAAATTGTTCAGCTACTTTCGCCAATCCACGCCAGCAAACTATATTATGCCATTCGGTGCGATCGGGTATCTGAGTTCCATTAGCGGCAGTATATCCTCTTTCGGTCGTAGCAAGGGTAAAGTTGGCAACAACACTACCATTGTCAAAATATTTCACATCGGGATCTTTTCCTACATTTCCTATTAAAATCACCTTATTTACAGACATATTCTCTCTTGGTTTTTACTTAAACATTCACAAATATAATTAAAGCCGAATGTAGAGCCGGAGTTTACTCCGGGCTATGCTGAGGCGCCATTATATTCTACAAATATAGGAAAAATTTCCACTTTGCTTATTTCATTGCTCCTTTTCTTTCTCTTTTCCCATCGAGACCATTTTCTGCAGGAACAACGAGTTAGGTATAACAATAAGTTCGTCTTCTTCGGTTCTGAGATAGGTATAGAAAGTAAGGATATTCTCTATTGTAGCATTTATTGGCAGATCTTTATCCAGTATATGAATATGGTCTCCTATGCGGAAGGGGGTTGTGAAATATATGATCATTCCGGCAGTCACATTACTCAGGATAGACCATTGGGCAAAAAACGCTACACCAATAACAGCAAAGACCGAAGACATTGCAAGCAACATATTATGAGGACGTACTCCCCATATAATGGCAAGAATAGTTATAGCCGTAATATTGATCAGAATATTGATCACTCTGACTACATGAGTTGTGCGCACCTCTGACTTCAGAGTGACAGAGTTGTACTTTTCTATAATTTTGCGAAGAATATATTTAGAAAGCGGAATACTTATAACTGTAATAACAGTTGCCACTATCTGAGGTAAAAAAAATTCCATCCTTTGTTCCTTACGGTCTCAGACCAATTATTATTCCCCTATATATACTTATAAAGGATATCGCCATATTAAACACTCTAGATTACTTATTTTAGCAAAAGTAATAATAAAAAAGACGCAATCCTTTCGGACTACGTCTTTAAAGATCTATATAATCAATTTAGTTTGATGTATTATAATAAAGGAAGAATGAGCTATTGCTGTCACCAACCCATGCCGAATCTCCGGTTGGATAGAACTTAGCAGTAGGAGGAGTAGTTGTTGTCGCTGGAGTCACATACCTGAATTTAACAGCGACGTAAGCTTCTCCTGCATCGTTATATTTCGGAGTATAGTTACGCAGGGAACTAAGGTTACCAACAGACTCATAATCTTTAGTCTTGGTTGTTCCTGAACCTGACCCATCAATTTTTGTAAATCTCACGTCAATAACAATCTTATTCTCGCTAAAGCCTATTGCTTCACCTTTCTCATTAACCTGATTATCACGGTCAAAATAGAAATAAGCTTTAACCTGATCATCGTCTTTTCTGTTAGGAACTGAATATCTAAACAACCAACGATCTCCAAAAACCTCTTTAGCCGGATAATATTCCCTCAATTCCAAAGAATTAACCTGGATAGTATCGCTCTGTTCTTCTTCAATACCCGGATAAGCTTCGCCCGGTTCTCCCAGTTCAGTAACGTAAAGGCTTTTCTGTGAAATAGGGCCATCATCAAGAACATTGATATATTCAGCCGGATATGTACCGGAAGAGCTTTGAGTAGATGTTATTTTAAAAGAGATATAATAACATTGACCATCAGTCAGATTAGTCATTCCAGTAGCATCCTGAGTTCTTATATAGCCTACATTAGTAGAAGCAACTTTAATATAATTTGCATCCGTAGTTATATAAGCAAAAGATCTATCAGACTGAAAAGAACTGTCTCCATCGCCGAGACACGAGGTCATCAAAAGTGCAGCACAAGACAAGCTGCCAATAAGTTTCATCAAAGATACTTTCATTTTATTTCTATTGTTTTTATTTAGAAGAATATTAAAAATCAAACTTAATACCAAGATTCAGATTCAACTGGGTCTTTTTATCTGAATAAATAGTTCGATACTGGTTCTCTGCATCAAAATAATAAGCTCCGCCAATGGCTCCGTATAAATAGAGTTTCCTATACAATGGATAAGTAACACCAAGTGTAGAAAAGACTGAGAATTGAGGATTCGACTGTTTAACAGACTGGTTTATGTAGTATGGTTCTGAATAGAAAATGTCTTTAGCTATTTCAGTTTCTGTGATGTCAGACATCAAGAAATTCATATTACTTACATATTTCCCACTTATATCTTTTTGTATCATAGCGCCAAGAGAAAGATAAAATCTAGTCTTACCAAGTTCATAAAAAGTATAATTTACCGACAACGGCACTCCCAGATAATTAAAGGTTTGTGTCTCGTTGAGATTGAACTTACTATTCGATCTTACTTTAGACGACAAGCGGGTATATATCAATCCTGTTTCCAGTGATAGACGTGGTGATATCTGCTTGCTTACTGTCACTCCAAATGATATTGGCAATTTATGCTCCATCTCGAATTCACTGTTCTCTTCTTTCAACAATTTATTAAACAGTTCACTTCTGTCCTTATGTGAGAACAACAAATCACCACCTCTTTCGGTTATATTTTCTGTAAACAGATTGGCATCAGCCTTTAATCCTAATGAGATCCCGTGGGATACTTTCTTTTTCGGCAATTCCGCAGTTGGTTTTAGCACCAGAGGTCCATCCACAACCACAACTTGCTTGATCACCTCTTTTGGTGGCTCTTCTGTCACTTCGGAAGTATCAACGGCGACAACCACAGGTTCTTCTTCCACTACAGGCTCAATATCTTCCTGTTTGTATACCGGTGCTTCGGCTTTTACAATCATTGGTTCTACAGGTAATACTATTTTTCCCGTATCTGGTCGTTCTACAAATGGCACTTGCGGTTCTTCTGTCACAATGTTTTTGCTATCTATTACTATTCTTTCTTCTTTACCATCAGGAATAAACAAAATCCCTGTGGCGATAGCAGCAGCTAATCCGATTATTACGGCAACTACTTTTATTATTGATGCATTTCCTGATGAAGAAGCTGCATTACCTGTCGAAGAATTTGCAGAATTCGCATCAGCGGATGGTGTCAGCGGATCAGACAAAAGCTGATCCAGCCCACCCCATACGGACGCAGGCACCTCTGGCTCAAAGTTTCCTAACTTTGAGGAGAATAGATCCTTTATTTTGTCTTTTTCCACTTCCATCTTTACGATCTCTGTTTTATATATTGCTTCACCTTCTCTTGTAAGATCTGTCTTGCCCTTACATACTGAGAACGTGATGTACCTTCACTTATACCTAACATCTCTGCGATTTCTTTATGGGAATAATCCTCTATCGCATATAAGTTGAAAACCGTAGAATAACCTCTTGGGAGCTCCTGTACCATTTTTATCAATTCAGTTTCTGATATTTTATACATCTGCTCATCTTCCGTAGAGTCGTCGACTACATCCGGAAGATTTTGAATATCATCAGAACTTTGAATAATTGATTTTTTCTTTCTTAAGTTTTCTAAAGCTAGGTTAATAAAAATACGCTTAAGCCAGCCCTCAAATGAACCGCGATCCTGAAATGTTTCGATACTGGCAAATACCTTCATGAATCCATCCTGCAACAAATCTTGTGCAGCATCTGCATCAGAACTATAACGCAAACAAATGCTATACATCTTACGAGCATACTTCTCGTATAGCATTTTTTGAGCTTCACGCTTTTGTTCCTTACAGCCTGCTATAATTTGCAGTTCATTCATACTGGTCAAGCTTCATTTAAGAGATGCATCTTTTGTAGAAATGTTGCATGCATCTCATACTTATTTCATTAACTATTTGCATTTTTTTTGTAAATAATCAACGAATCTTTTCTTATATTATTTTAATTTATTTATTCCGGTTTTTGAGTAAAAAGCACCATTTTAACCTGAAGTTTATTACCTATATCAATCACATCCACTACATCCTGCAAAGAAAGTGACCTGTCAGCTTGCAAGAGGACATTCATCTCCACATCAGGACTTTTTTTCTTTTCCTCTTCTAAAGTTGTAGCTAGAACAGATTCTATCTGATCTTTCGCAATTTCCTTATCGTTGATATAATATCTTAAATCCTGTGTAATTATCAGGTTAATATTCTTTTTAGTCACTACTTTTTCCGAAGTCGCGGCATTTGGTAATAATACCCGTATTGCTGCCGGTGTTACCATTGTCGATATAATAAGAAAAAACAACAGTAGAAAGAACATTATATCATTCAATGAGGCAGTATACACCTCGGCTGTCCTTGCTTTTCTCCGTGCTATTTTCATATCTTCAATTCTTTTCCTTATCTATATATTAAGCTGCATCTACCACACCTTTCTTACAGGCACGGATAGCTTTAAGCACTTCGTTCGACTCCTTATCTATGTTTACCACTACTTTATCTATCCGTCCATTCAACAAGTAATAACCTGTATATGCTACAATACCGACCAGGAGCCCGGCTCCCGAACAGATCATCTTTTGATAGAGCCCTGTAGAAATGGTGTCTATAGCCAAATCGTTTGTCCGTGCTATATCGTAAAATATTTTTATCACTCCGAATATTGTTCCTAAAAACCCGAGCATAGGGGCAATTGATGCTGTAATACCCAGCCAGTTCATCTGGTTTTCCAGTACACTTATTTGTTGACGGGCTTCTATTTCCATAGCCTCCTGTATTTCGTTGTCCTCCTTATCAAATTCTTTCAGACCTGCGGCTATTACTTTTGCCGAAGCATAAGGACGTTCTATACAAAATTTCAAAGCTTTGTCTATTTTGTTTTCATGCACAAGTTCAATCACCCTTGACAGCCAGACAGAATCTTTTTTCCCCAGGCGGTTTATGATAAGCCATTTATTTATTATGACATAAATGGCCAATAATGATAAAAGGAAAATAGGCAACAGAATCCATCCTCCTTTCATTACAAGACTTAAATAACTTTCCTCAGGAGCTGTTTGTACAACTTGATCAGCAACCTCAACAACAGGCTCTACTGTTTGTAGTAATATCAATAGATTCATAGATACTATGCATATTTATTATAATAAATTCGATGAAAGTCCAAAGATAAGGCTTCCATCGAATTTATATTTACTATTTAATAATATTTAATATATACCAAAACTTACACTGTTAATATACTCATAGAAACAGCTTATCATACCAACAACAAATATACCTACCATAGAGAGTATAAGTGACGTCTTGAGATAGCCGTCAGTAGCAACAGTTTCTATTGGTGAATTGTTCTTGTTAATAAACATTGCTTTTACAACAAGCAGGTAATAGTACAATGCAATCACTGTATTCAGAAATGCCAAAAATACAAGTAATATCTGTCCTTGTTCCATAGCAGCTGTAAAGACGAACAATTTACTAAAGAATCCTGCCGCAAACGGAATACCTCCAAGTGAGAACATAGCGATCATCATAGCTAAGGCTAATTTCGGATTTGTTTTATATAATCCGTTATAGTCATCCATATTCACTTTTCCGGTCTTATCTTCAATGGCAGATATCACACCAAATGCAGCCAGGTTGGAAAACACATATACAAATATGTAGAATACAGTTGCAGCCATACCCAGTTTTGTACCGGTGAATACACTCAGCATAATATATCCCGCCTGAGATATGGATGAGAAAGCCAGGAAGCGTTTCATATTCTTCTGACGAAGTGCGAATAAGTTACCAACTGTAATTGTCACAAGAATAACTATCCATAATATACTTTTCCATGTATCTGCCAGCGCAGGGAATACTTTGTAAAGGATAGCCATCAGGGCAAACACAGCCGCTCCTTTGGATATTGTAGACAGGTATAAAGTAACTGTCGTAGGCGCACCCTGGTATGTATCTGGAGCCCAAAGGTGAAACGGCACCAATGATATTTTGAAAAACAATCCCGAAAGAATGAATATCATAGCCATAATTACCAACGGAGTGGAATATATATTAGCTGCAATATCTGTATAGTAAAGAGTACCGCATGCCCCGTAAAGGAATGACAGTCCGAAAACCATTACTCCTGACGAGAAAATGGCATTGAATATATATTTTGCTCCGGCTTCAGCCGATTCGTGTTTGTATTTATTGAAAGCTACTAATGCCGCGATTGGCAATGAAGCTGTTTCGAGACCAATATAGAACAATAGGAAGTTACCAGCTGAGATCATCAGATACATACCCATTAAAGTCAGAACAGTGAGCATAAAGAATTCCCCACGCTTGTATATTGTCTCCGGTTTGTTCAACCAGGCATTTCCTTGTAGCATAATAAGAAAAACACCTATATTCAGAACATTCTTAACAGTCAGATATACCGGCCCTGTTACATACATGCCTGCAAAAGAAGCTCCATTATCTTTGAAGAAGAAGCAAACGACTGTGTGTATCAGAAATAGAGTACATGCCACCGGAAAATAATATTTCTTAGCGCCTTCTGAAGCAAACAAGTCGTAGAAAATAAGTAAGAGGAACACTACGATGAGTGATAACTCGTGCTTCATCAATAAATAATTACTCAAATCCATTTTATATCTTAAATTTCAATGTTTACAATCGTATTCTTACTTATTTTATATATGTCAGACTGGAACTTATCAAATCTGAAATCCAACCAGGGAACATACCCATACCTGCCACACAAATGATCAACGCTGCGGTTGCCAGTCTTTCGTGCCATACTGCATCAGTCAGTTCAAGGTGATGTGGATCCTGTACCGGTCCGTACAATATCTTACCCACGACTTTCAATATATAAACTGCTGTTACAACAATTGAAGATATGGCAATAATAGTAAATACACGGTGGAACATGTCACTATGCTCAAACGATCCCACAAAGATGGTCATCTCGGCAACGAATCCACTCAATCCCGGGAGACCAAGTGAAGCCAAACCGGCAATCACATAACAAACACTAAGGAATGGTAGAATTTTCATCAAACCTCCCATCTCACGTATATCACGTGTATGTGTACGTCCATATATCATCCCGATCAGAGCAAAGAATAGGGCTGTCATCAGACCGTGGGAAAGCATTTGCATTACCGCCCCTGTCATTGCTGTCTTATTCATCATAAGAATAGCGAACAATACAAGACCACAGTGACTAACTGATGAATATGCATTAATATACTTCAGGTCTGTTTGAGATATTGCTCCTAAAGCTCCATATATCACACTTATACCTGTGAGTATGATAAATATCCATGATAATTCATCTGCTGCTTCCGGCATTAAACGCATTGCTATACGGAAACACCCGTATCCCCCCAGTTTCATTAGCACTCCGGCGTGGAGCATCGATACTGCTGTAGGCGCCGATGCGTGACCGTCAGGCGACCATGTATGAAATGGGAAAAGCGCTCCTAACACACCAAAACCGACAAACGTCAATGGGAATATCCAATATTGTTCTGATAACGGAATCGCCGCATTTTGTGCTATTTCAAGTATATTCCATGTAAATGCGCCTGTAGTGGAAGAATTGAAGTATATCCCCAGTATTCCCACAAACAGGAATGCCGACCCCCCCATCAACATTAGTGTAAGTTTCATTGCCGAATATTCTTTCCGTCCTGTACCCCATAGCCCGATAAGCAGATACATTGGTATCAAGGCTATTTCGTAGAAGAAAAACATGGTAAACATATCCAGTGAAATAAAGAACCCATAAACTCCTATAGAAAGAAGTGTCAGCCACATAAAGAAATCTCTAGGTAGAGGATCCATATTCCATGATGCAAATGTGCCTGTGAATATAATAATCGCAGTAAGCAGAATCATAAGGACTGAAATACCATCCACACCTATAGAGTAATGGATATTCAGCGATTCGAACCATACTTTATCATAAGTGAATAACATTTCGGCTGTATTCCCGGCTCCACGTTCCTGATAGAACATGAATAATAATACCAAAGCCAAAGCCATTTCTATGACTGCACCGATAACGGCAACAGTACGAACATACTTGATGTCACGGTTAAAAAGAAACGCGATCAACATCAAAACAGGAACCAGAATAAATAATGAAAGAAAAGTCATCTTCTTATATTTTAATCTATATCTTATTTACAAACAAAACATATCAACCATCCGGCAAAACCTACTACCAGGATCAAAGCCCCTACAAGATATGCCAATGCATATTGCTGGATATATCCCGACTGGAAATTTTTGATCGTCCTTGAAGCCGACTGGGTTACATAAGCCAGTGAATCCATAAATCCGTCTACATATTTCTTATCAAACCATGCAATTGGTTTGGATATACGTTTGAATATGATGCTACGCGTAACAAACAACCATAATTCGTCGAAATAGAATTTATGTAATGCCCATGTATATAATGTATTGATAGAACCAGTAATCTTATCTGGTATATCATTTTTCTTATAGTATAATCTAAATGCTATCCCCATACCTATTAGTGAGATAACCACACTGGTTATAGCTACCTGCCAGTTCAAGTGAGCATGATAAGGCTCATGGTCGGAAGTTATGAATTCACCAAAAGGAACAAATCCCGATCCGAATGCAAACACGGCCAATATGATCAATGGAATTGCCATCGCAGGCCCTGCTTCGTGTGGTTCGTGATGATAATGCTTCTTTTCGTAGAAGAATATCCGTAAGAAGAGACGGGACATATAGAATGCTGTCAATCCAGCGGATACTGATAATATTACATAAATAGGGAAATTATGTTCCATTGCAGCAGCAAGTATTTCATCTTTACTCCAGAATCCTGAGAAAGGAGGAATACCCGCTATTGCCAGCCATGCTATACCAAATGTAATCGCCGTAATAGGCAATTTCTTCGCAAGGCCTCCCATATCGCCCATTTCGTTGCTATGAACGGCATGAATGATTGCTCCGGCGCAAAGGAATAACAACGCTTTGAAGAACGCGTGTGTGAATAGATGGAACATACCCGCCATATATCCTAATCCTTCGTGTCCGCCGAACTTGGAAACCCCGAGAGAGGTTAACATGAAAGCAATCTGAGATATGGTAGAAAATGCCAGCACACGTTTTATATCGGTCTGAGTACAAGCCACCACAGCAGCGAAGAGTGCTGTTATAGCTCCTACCCAAGCAATAAGATCTAGCACATAAGGAGTTACCACATATACAGGGAAAAGACGTGCCACAAGAAATACCCCGGCAACAACCATCGTTGCGGCATGGATAAGGGCAGACGCAGGAGTAGGACCTTCCATCGCATCGGGCAACCAAATGTGGAACGGCATCATTGCCGATTTACCCGCACCTCCCATAAATATCAGGATCATAGCCCATGAAAGTACTGAAAGGCCGATAAACGATGAGCCCTGCATTGTAGCAATAAATGGAGAACTTTGATCGGTAATCGCCGTAAAATCGAATGTTCCTGAAAAATATGATAGTAATAATATACCTACAAGGAAAAAGAAGTCGGCAAAACGTGTAACAATAAACGCCTTTTTAGAGGCAGCCACAGCCGACGGTTTTACATAATAGAAACTGATGAGCAGGAATGACGATACCCCAACAAGCTCCCAGAAAATGTACATCTGAAAAATATTGGTAGCCATTACCAATCCTAACATAGCAAAACTAAATAACGAAAGAAATGCATAATAGCGTTGGAATCCTTTTTCGCCATGCATGTAACCTAAGCTGTAAATATGCACCATCAACGATACAGTCGTAATCACGACAAGCATCATCACCGAAATAGGATCGAGATAGATACCTAAGTCTATATGTAGCATATCAGTAAAACGCAGCCATGTAAAAGCCGTGTGGAATGTCTGATAAACGCCATCTACCTGGCCTACTACAAAGAAATACTGATAGGCTGTCATATAAGCCAGCACAGTCATTATACCTAACGAGATTGTTCCTAATATACCCGCTACTACAGGCTTCATAAATTTGCCACCCAGTCCGATAATAAGAAACATAATAACCGGAAGAGCCATTATCAGCGTCGGATATGTGAAATTAATTTGTTCCATACTTTCTATCTGTTTCCTTGCTTAGTTTTTCATTTCGGTTATATTCTCATCTATATATATGCTCTTCACATTGCGGTATATATTGATAATAATGGCTATTGCCACAGCGGTTTCAGCCGCCGCTATTCCTATCGCGAACAATGTGAAGAAGAAGCCTTCCATCTGTCCCGGATACAGGTAACGGTTGAACACCACGAAATTGAGGTCTGCCGCATTCAGCATAAGCTCCATAGAGATCAGAACCATCAACATATTCTTACGTGACAGAAATCCGTAAACCCCGGCAAAGAACATGACCGTACTAACGACCAGATATCCTTCGATAGGTACCGGCCCTGATAAAAAATCTATTATTAATTCGCCCATAATATATCTTTCTTTTTATCTTTTTCTAGCAATCATTATACCTCCGATAATACAAGCCAACAGCAAAATACTGATCGCCTCGAATGGCAACAGGTATTGATATTTATCTGTCCCCATCATTGCCATACCTATATCCTGCATATGCAATTCTTCTTTTGTGACATAAGTATAGAACCTATCCACATTGTAGAATATGATGTGACCGCAAATAGCCAGTCCGGCTAATGAAGCCAGTGCTGCAATAAACATACGTCCGGGTTTCTCAAACTTAACGTCCCGCCCCGGTTCGTTCGTCAGCAAGATGGCGAAGATAAACAGTACCATTACCCCTCCTGCGTAAACAGCTATCTGCACAGCCATAAGGAAATGATAATTCAATAACAGATATAAGCCTGCCGTGCCCAGAAGGACGAAGAGCAAAAATGTTGCCGAGCGGATAATTTTTTGTGTAGTAACTGCCATAATAGAGCAGAAAACGATTATCGCTGCTAAAACGTAAAATATAATTTGTTCTGCCATAATCTATTGATTATCGTATATTGTTTATTTAGTTTTCTTCTTTTGCCGGATTACCGTCACTCATCGGTAACTTCGATGCAGGAACTGTATCTGTCGTCACGTCTTTTGGATAATTCTTTTCCGGATGAATACCACTATTATCTTTTATATCACCTGCCGGAATTGGTTCCGATGGAGTTTGCGGCACACCTTCCGGTGCTGTTTTATCTCCATGTATTTCTTTTTCGGCTTTTGCGACAGGCTTATCAGTCAATACCGGTTTCACATCCTTTTTCTTTTCACGTAGTTTCGATCCTTCGTGATTCAATTGTTGTACCAGTTTAGCACGGGTAAACAGTGAGTTTTCGAATGTGTTGGCAAACATGATGGCATCCGATGGACAAGTGATCACACACAGGTTACAGAATGTACACATTCCTAAATCATAGATATAACGGTCGAGAATTTTCTTTTTCTTTCCGTCTTCTGTTTCTATCGATTTGGATATTACCTGTATTGTTCCGTTCGGACAATTCATCTGACAGATACCACAAGCCGTACAGGCATGTTCATTGCTATCGTCATGAGGCATTATCAACTCACCCCGGAAACGATCCGGTATAACAAGGGTTGCCCTGTTCTCGGGGTATTGCTCCGTAACCTTCTTAGTCCAGAGTTCACCCCATGTGACCCTCATCCCTGTAAGCAGGGATCTGATACCTCCAAATAAACCTGAAAAATATTCTGATACTGAACTCATTTTCTTATCCTCTATAATTTAGCAAGGTCGCAGACCTTTTTATTTCTTTTGTTAGTATAACAGCTAAAGTAGTTATGATTTAAATATATCGTTAAATACTTTTCCGTTACTTATTTTAAAGTCCAACCCAATAAAACCATGATCACCATTAATAATATGTTCACCATATTGATCGGCAACAGATATTTCCATTCCAGATTCAACAGCTGGTCGATACGCAAACGAGGGAATGTCCATCTTACCCATAAGCTAAGGAATACAAGAACACTTGCTTTTCCGAAAAACCAGATATATGATGGTATATAATTCATTATTTGGTTAAAACCATCCCAACCTTCAACCTGAATAGGCATCCAGCCGCCCAGGAATACAGTCGTGGCAATACCAGCCACAATGAACATATTCAAATATTCAGCCAGATAGAAAAATCCGAATTGAAGCCCGGAATACTCGGTATGATATCCGGCAGTCAATTCCGACTCAGCTTCCGGTAAGTCGAAAGGACCACGGTTTGTTTCGGCATGACCAGAAATCAGATAGATAATAAAAGCTATAACCGCAGGAACATGTCCGGCTATAAGATTCCACTGGTGGATATATGCCTGACCCTGTATTATTTGTGAGAAGCTCATTGTACCCGAAAGTACTACAGCAGTCATCAGTGCAAATCCGGCGGAAAGCTCATAACTTATAAACTGCGCACCGCTTCGCATCGCACCGATCATCGAATATTTATTGTTACTGGACCATCCGGCAAGGAGTACCCCGATGATACCTAATGAAGACACAGCTATCACATAAAATACACCGATATTAAAATCTACTGCTTGTAATCCCTGTCCGAAAGGTAATGCACCGAATGTAAGCATAGAAGCCACAATCATAAAGAACGGAGCGGTAAAGAAAAGGAAACGGTCCGATTTTTTGACATGGATAATCTCCTTTATCAGGATCTTTACCATGTCGGCAACACTCTGTATAAGCCCATATTTACCAACACGATTCGGGCCTAAACGAGCCTGAAAGAAAGCGGTAATTTTACGCTCTACATAAATCAGAATCAAGGCTAATACGGCATACAAAAGCAGCAACGCCACTCCGATGAGTACAAACTCAATAGCCAAAACCGCCCATGTAGGTAGGTTCTCTGTTAAAAACGCATCGAATTGTTTTAACAAACCTACTACCTCTAAAGGTCGTGAATAGTTTAGCAACATATATCCTTTATATTGATAAAATAATTAATCTTATTAACGGTCGATATCAGGAATCACATAGTCCATAGATCCCCCGATTCCTATAAAGTCTGAAATCTTTTCATTCTTACAGATCAATGGCATTACCGATACGGCAGCCATAGACGGAGAACGGAATTTCAGACGGTAAGGTGTTTTATCTCCTTTGCTGTTGATGTATACACCAAACTCGCCTCGTCCGGCTTCAACCCGCTGATAATATTCTCCTTCAGGAAGTTTAATAATCGCTTTTGTTTTAGCTAAGAAATCTCCTTCCGGTATATTATCTATAAGTTGTTCTATGATCTTCAATGATTCCTCTATTTCATCCAGACGATTCAGGTAACGGTCAAAAGCATCGTTATTTGTACGGATGATTTCCTTAAATTCCACTTTATCATAAAGCGCATAAGGAGCATGTTTACGAATGTCACAAGAAAAACCTGACGCACGTCCGGCGGGCCCTGTAACCGCATAAGAAATCGCATCTTCTCTTGTAAGAAGACCTAAATTTTTCATACGCCCAACAGCGATTACGTTACCAGTGAACAGCCTGTTATATTCATCCAGTGCTTTACGCATAACAGGAATAAAAGTTTTAACATCCGACTGGAAATCAGGTTGTATATCGAACATTACACCACCGATCACATTGTAGTTGATAATCAGACGGCCACCCGTGTTTTTCTCGAATATTTTAAGGATATCTTCACGTTCACGCATACCATAGATAAAGGCAGTGGTAGAACCTAAGTCCATACACATCGTACCCCATGCCACAAGGTGAGAATCGATACGATTCAACTCATCCATGATGGTACGTATATATTGCGCTCTTTCGGGAATTTCTATCTGTGCTGCTTTTTCAACACACATACAAAGTCCGTGACGATTTATATTAGCAGAAAGATAATCAAGACGGTCTGTAAAGTGTAGAATCTGAGGGTAGGTTAGTTTTTCACTTAACTTCTCTATTCCTCTGTGGATATATCCGCTGTGAACATCAATTTTTTTAACGATCTCACCATCAAGGGCTACACGGAAGTGCATCACACCGTGAGTTGAAGGATGTTGCGGACCTATATTGATTATATAGTCATCTTTTTCAAAGATGTCTACATTTTCTTCTTTCAGATTTCCGTTTGCATCCTCCATAATGCGGGGAGCAATGTCTATTATGTCGCGACTTTCTTTCGAGACGGCATTCAACACCGGATTTGCATCATAATCTTTTCTCAAAGGGAAGCCAACCCAATCGGCATTAAGGAAGAAACGACGCATATCAGGATTGTTTATAAAACGTATTCCTAACATTGCATATGCCTCCCTTTCGTTGTAGTGAGCTGTTTCGTAAATATCAGTAACAGTATATAACAATGGATTTTCCCTGTCCGCAGTCCCGGTCTTAACGGCTACTTCCACAGAAAGATCTTTCGATGAAGCAAGAAGATAAATAACTCCCAGCTTTTCGCCCCAGTCCATTCCGGTCATCATAGCAAGATAGTCGAACGGAAACTCAGCGTAATTGCGGAGGGCTTTTACCAACGTACGGAGTTTATCAGGTTCTACAGTAACCGATAGCGGAGTAGTCTCTTCGATAACAGCTTCGGGAACAGCTTCTAATATTACCTTTTTTATATTTTCCATTAGTTTTATACAGTATTATCCTTACTTATCTCTCTTTATATTCTTATGCCCTTTACGGAACATAAAACGCTCTACTTTTATCTTGCGCTGCAACTGCATCAGCCCGTAAAACAGAGCCTCGGGACGCGGAGGACATCCGGGAACGTATACATCTACAGGTAAGATTTCATCGATACCTTTTACCACATGATACGAATCCACAAAAGGACCTCCCGAAATAGCACAACTTCCCATTGCAATTACATATTTTGGCTCGGCCATCTGGTCATATACACGTCTCAGAAGCGGAGCCATTTTGTGCACAATAGTACCTGCCACAACCATTGTATCGGCCTGTCGCGGACTATTTCGTGTAACCTCCATACCAAAACGAGCCAGATCGTAACGAGCGGCAGCCGAAGCCATAAATTCGATACCACAACAACTGGTAGCGAAAGCCAATGGCCAGACAGAGTTGGAACGTCCCCAGTTGATAAGCTGATCCAATGCCCCAACAACAACAGGAACTCCACCTTCGTTTAGTTCCTTTATATAATCTTCCAGATATTCATTATCCTTGAATTCTTCGGAAGGAATACCCTTAATATATACTTTCTTTATTTCCATTTCAAAGCCCCTTTCTTCCAGGCATAGGCTAAGCCCAGGCCTAATATTAAGATGAAAAATAATATACAATATAATCCCGGCCAGCCCAATTGCCTTACGACCGTAGCCCACGGAAACAGGAATATTGTTTCCACATCGAACATCAGGTAAAGGATAGCATAAAGATAGTATCCCACCTTAAACTGCATCCATGATGTACCATGAGTAGGAACACCACATTCGTATGGTTCCTCTTTTTGCGCATTAAATGATTTCGGCGAAAGTAATAAGGCCATGCCAAGACCGGCTACGACCAACGTAATTCCCGTTAAAAGAACGACTAAAAAAAGAGCAGAAGTACTCATATTTTTACTTTAATATTATGACTTTTCTATCAATTGTCATCAGTTTTCAATAGTATTATGGCATTTTGCTACAAACCATAAATAAAAGCTTTTGTAGAGCCCGTTTGACAATCGGCGCAAAATTAGTCTTTTATTTTATAAAAGCAAAAAAATAGTTGCCAAATTATGCAAATTTGACAACTAAAGATTACAATCGGGCAAATAGTTGTGAATTATAAATTATGAGTTATGAACTACTTGTCGCTGATATTTTTGTCATTCATAATTTATAATTCACAACCCATAATTAGCCTACGCTTTTTCCTTTATTATGTATATAGGACGTTTTTTTGTTTCAAGATACGTTTTAGACAGATATTGCCCCAGAATTCCCAAACAGAACAGCTGAATCCCTCCCATAAAGAATATGGCACAAATCAACGATGGATAACCGGCCACAGGATCACCCCACAGCAAGGTTTTAGCGATGATCACGCTGATCATAAAAAAGGCGATGAGACAAAACAATATTCCAAACAGGGAAGCGATCAGCAATGGACGCGTGGAGAATGCAATAATCCCTTCGAGTGAGTATAAGAACAATCCAATAAAAGACCATTTGGTTTCTCCGGCTACACGTTCTACATTTTCAAAAGCGATCCACTTTGTTTTAAATCCTACCCAGCCAAAGATCCCTTTCGAAAAGCGGTTATATTCGCTCATATCCAAAATGGCATCTACCATCTGACGGGTCATCAGACGAAAATCACGTGCCCCATCAACAACTTCCGTATCTGATATTTTGTTAATCAGCTTGTAAAATTGCTTGGCAAAGAACGACCGGACAGGCGGCTCACCCTTCCGGTCTATTCGTCGGGTAGCCACACAGTCATAATCCTCTGTTTTCAGAGTATGATACATTTCTTTCACCAAAGACGGCGGGTCTTGCAAATCGGCATCGAGCAGCGACACATAATCGCCGGTTGCAGCCTGCAACCCGGCATATATTCCGGCCTCCTTGCCAAAATTGCGGGAGAAGGAAACATAATGCACTCTATCGTCATTCAGCTTTAGCCCTTTTACCAACTCCAATGTCCTGTCTTTTGAGCCGTCATTGATGAATATAAATTCAAACTCCTGCTCCGGCATTTCTGTCGTCAGTTTTACAATTTCCTTATATAAAAAAGGCAGGGCCTGTTCTTCATTGTAACAAGGAACGATCAGTGAAATTTTATCCATGTTTTAACCTTCAGTTTATGTTATTACAAAGATAGATTGTTTTACGGCTTACACAAACACATGAAGAAAATTATTACAACTCATCCAGATATTTATGAACCAGACGCGACACCGGATATTGGCCGGCATCTTCAACTCTTATTCTCAGATATTTGTCATCCGTTAATGCTTCATTTATTTCAACCTGAAAAAAAGATGCATATATCACCTGGTGCGATAATACATGCTTGATATTCCTTACATGTTTTATAAAGAGGCTTTTATCCTTTTCAAAAAAGTTACCCAGGCCCTTATTGCCACCCAGGTCATCGTGAGATAACTCTTTCTCGGTTTCCAGCAAGGGTAATTCGTATAAGTTTTGCCAGATATCCCTTCCCGTCCGCTTATGCAAATACATATATTCTCCGTACCGGATATCAAAATAATTAAAATATCGGTCTCTTATTTTCTGTTTACCCTCTTTTACAGGATAGGCTCCCACATTCCTTCCGGCGTAAGCCATACACATAAACGACGCCGAACAATTCCCGCAATCGGGAGATACCGGAACACACTGCAATGCACCAAATTCCATTATCGCCTGATTGTGTAATCCGGGACGGGCATCATCCAATAAAGACTGAGCCAACTCAGAGAAGAGCTTTTTACCTTTACTGGTATCTACCGGGGTATCGATAGCAAATATACGGGAGAGAACCCTGTACACATTGCCATCGACCACTGCATAGGGTTGATCGTAGGAAAACGAAACGATAGCCGCTGCCGTATACTCCCCCACTCCTTTCAGGCTCAGCACATCTTTATAACCAGCAGGAAAAATTCCATTAAACTCATCCATTATCATTCTTGCAGCAGCCTGAAGATTTCGCGCCCGGCTGTAATAACCCAGCCCCTGCCAAAGTTTAAGCACGTCATCTTCGCCGGCTTCCGCCAGATCTCTTACAGCAGGGAAACGTTGAATGAAACGGTTGAAATAAGACAATCCCTGGTCAACCCGGGTTTGCTGCAAAATAACTTCCGATATCCAGATAATATATGGATCGACGGTATCGCGCCATGGCAAATCCCGTTTATTCTCTTCATACCACCTTATTAATATAGAGCTTAATCTTAAATTTTCCTTTTTGCTCATTTACAATAATTTATATTTATCTTTGTACGTCCGGACAACAGATAGTTAATTTATCCATCATTTAAAAAAAAATGATAATTATTTGTTTCAAAGGTAAATAAAAAGCTATATATTTGCAGTCCAAAAAATTAATTGTTTAGAATTTTAAAAAATAAGAAAATGACAAAAGCTGACATCGTTAACGAAATTGCGAAAAATACAGGCATTGACAAGGCTACTGTATTGAAAACAGTTGAATCATTCATGGATGTAGTTAAAGACTCTCTAAGTAAGAATGATAATGTATATTTAAGAGGTTTCGGTAGTTTTATCGTTAAAACCAGAGCTCAGAAAACAGCTCGCAATATATCAAAAAACACAACTATCATTATTCCGGCTCATGCTATCCCTGCATTCAAACCGGCTAAAACTTTCGTTAATCAGGTAAGAAAGTAATTCATACTATTATTATTAATTAACTAAATATAAATCACATGCCAAGCGGAAAGAAAAGGAAAAGACATAAAATGTCTACGCACAAGCGCAAAAAAAGACTGAGAAAAAACAGACATAAAAAGAAAAAATAAGTCTATTCTCTTTCTTTTAAAGGGAAATATACGAGAACAAACTTATAAATTGTTTAATTTTAAGTTTGTTCTTTGTGTATTTAAGGTATTGAAAACTCTTTATAGAAAAGGAGAAACTCTAATATTCAGATTTAAATAGGGATATTTGAATCAAACAATAAAAATCCAAATTTATAGTATGAACAGCGAACTAGTAGTCGATGTCCAACCTAACGAAGTCTCAATTGCGGTACTTGAAGACAAGAAACTTGTCGAACTGCAGAAAGAAGGAAGAGACGCCTCGTATGCGGTGGGCAACATTTATGCCGGCAAAGTAAAAAAGCTGATGCCCGGGCTGAATGCTGCTTTTATAGACATAGGATACAAAAAAGACGCTTTTCTTCACTATTTAGATCTTGGTGCTCAATTCAAATCTGTTGATGAGTTCCACAAACAGGCATTAAACGACAAAAAGAAATTTCCAAACATTTCGAGAATGAAGCTACAACCCGATATTGACAAAGACGGGTCGATAAGCGACATACTGAAACCGGGACAGGAAATTCTGGTGCAAATAGCCAAGGAACCCATATCGACAAAAGGCCCCCGCCTCACCTCAGAACTGTCATTGGCAGGACGATTCCTGGTCGTTATTCCATTCAATGACAAAGTATCGGTCTCGCAAAAAATTAAATCGAAAGAAGAACGGGCACGACTGCGACAACTGATACAAAGCATAAAACCTAAAAATTTCGGCGTAATCGTGAGAACCGTAGCCGAAGGGAAAAAGGTAGCCGACCTGGATACCGAACTGAAAACACTCGTTAAAAGATGGGAAGACAATCTTCCTAAAATACAAAAAAGCAAGCTGCCGACACTGGTTTTTGAAGAAACCGGACGTATAGTAGCACTTTTGCGTGATGTATTCAATCCTAGTTTTCAGGAAATCCATGTAAATGATCAGGATACGGCTAACCAGATAAGAGACTATATCTCGTTTATAGCTCCTGAGAAAAAGAACATTGTAAAAATCTATGACGGAGAACTTCCCATATTCGACAATTTTGCTGTAACCAAACAAGTAAAAGCATTATTTGGGAAAACCGTAACATTCCGCAACGGAGCCTATCTGATAATAGAGCACACCGAGGCACTACACGTAATAGACGTCAATAGTGGCAACAGGTCAAAAAATCCGGAAGCGGGACAAGAAAATAATGCATGGGAAGTGAATTCCGCAGCAGCAGAAGAAATAGCCCGACAATTAAGACTGCGTGATATGGGGGGTATCATCGTAATCGATTTTATAGACATGACTGAAGGAGAGCACCGCAGTCAACTGATAGCACGAATGCAGGAGCTGATGGCTCACGACCGCGCCAAGCACAACATTTTGCCTTTGAGCAAATTCGGACTGATGCAAATCACCCGTCAACGCGTTCGTCCTGAAATGGAAATATCCACTACCGAAACCTGTCCAACCTGTTTTGGCAAAGGAGATATAAGGCCATCTATTTTATTCACAGACACTTTGCGAATGAAAATCAGCTATCTTGTAAAAGATCTGAATGTGAAGAAATTTGTTTTACATGTACATCCGTATGTTGCAGCATTTATCAACAAAGGTTTCCTGTCACTAAAATGGCAGTGGAAATGGCGTTATGGCATGGGAGTGAAGATAATCCCCAATCAAAGCCTGGCCTTTCTGGAATACCATTTTTATGATCAAAACGGAGAGGAAATTGATATGAAACAAGATTTTGAAGTCAAATAAATACTTCTTAAGCAAAGACTTAAAAGCTGCCAGGTAAATACCAGGCAGCTTTTTCTTTTTCCATACGACAATTTTTGGTAATAAACATTTAAAAACCGGTATTTTTATTTTGTGGCTTTATCTATATCATAGCCAATGAGCTAATGTGGCAATATGCAGATATGCCAATGAAAATTTGAATAATGAAGAATAATGAGATGTGCCAGGTTTTAGTTAAAAATGATACTGTAGGGGCGAAATGCTTTCACCCGAAATCAATATATACGGGCGAATGCAATTCGCCCCTACAAAAAATTAAAATATGTGTCAAGTCTGACTCATTTTCACGTCGTCGATTTTCAATTGGCTCCACTTTGCTCTGCCGAACGTTGTTTGTCAACTTTTAACAATTATGCTCTGTTTTCAAGTAAGAAATAATACAATTTGATAGAAACAAAGAAAATAAATATCATAAATTTGTAACACTATGATAGACAACTAAACACTTTCGAACTTTTATATGAAAACAAAGAAAAATATCGGAGAAAGAATTAAGCAACTACGTGAATCAAAATCTATCAGTATTGCAGAAATGATAGAGCGTTCGGGTCTGGACGAGATACAACTGGAAACCATAGAACAAACAGGCATTTTGCCATCACTGGCTCCACTCATAAAAATAGCAAGAGTATTGGGTGTAAGGCTGGGCACTTTCCTTGATGATTATAATGAGCTTGGCCCTGTGATCTCACGAAAGGAGCAATACGATAAATCTGTCAGCTTCTCTACAAAAGATACCTCTTCGCATAAACATATGGACTATTTTTCCCTCTCGGCAGCGAAATCGGGAAGGCATATGGAGCCATTCGTTATACAAATAGAAGCCGTTCAGGAAGGTGTCAACTTTGTGCTGTCTACTCACGAAGGTGAAGAATTCATCTATTGCCTCCAAGGTGTCGTGGAAATCCAGTACGGAAACGAAACCTATATATTGGAGGAAGGAGACAGCATTTACTACGACTCCATTGTTGCCCACCACGTACACGCAAGCAATAGCGAAGGAGCAAAAATTCTTGCTGTAGTATATACACCGATGTAATATAACCTATCTAATTAATACCATAAAAATGCAACTTTCGGAACGGACATTAGGACAATGGCTCGAATACTGGGCCGGGAAAACCCCGGATAAAGAATACATCGTATATTCCGACAGAGACTTACGCTTCACCTGGAAAGAATTTAACGAACGTGTGGACAATATGGCCAAAGGCCTTTTGGCAATCGGACTCAAGCCCGGATCACATATAGGCATCTGGGCCACGAATGTTCCCGATTGGCTGACATTCCTATATGCAGGGGCAAAAATAGGAGCCGTGCTTGTTACCATAAACACCAATTATAAACAGAGCGAACTGGAATATGTGGTGGAAAATGCCGACATAGATACGCTCTGCATTACCGAAGGTGTATTTGATGGCAGTTATATAGACATGACATATGAAATGGCTCCGGATTTGAAAACCTCTCAGCGGGGTTATTTCAAATCGGAACGCTTTCCAAATCTGCGAAATGTAGTTTTCATCGGGCAGGAGAAATACAGAGGGATGTATAACACCGCCGAAATACTCTTACTTGGGAGAAATGTTTCGTCTGAATCACTGGAAAAAACAAAAGCAACTGTTACATGCCACGATGTTGTGAACATGCAATACACATCAGGAACAACAGGTTTCCCTAAAGGCGTAATGCTTACCCACTATAACATTGCCAATAACGGATATTTCACGGGTGAGGCGATGAAGTTCACCGAAAACGACAAACTCTGTATTTGCGTGCCGCTTTTCCATTGCTTCGGTATCACATTGGCAACAATGAACTGTCTTACTCATGGTTCGACACAAGTAATGGTCGAACGCTTCGACCCGTTGGTTGTACTGGCATCCGTACATAAGGAACGGTGTACAGCCTTATATGGTGTCCCTACCATGTTTATCGCAGAACTAAACCATCCGATGTTCGGTTTGTTCGATGTAAGTTCGTTGCGAACCGGCATCATGGCAGGAGCCCTATGCCCGATAGAGCTTATGAAACAGGTAACGGAAAAATTGCATATCACGTACATTACCAGCGTGTATGGGCTAACAGAATCTTCTCCGGGCATGACACATACAACACTGGAAGACTCTTTCGAAGCCCGCTGTAAAACTGTTGGCAAAGAATATCCATACACAGAAGTAAAAATATTTAATCCCGATACAGGTAAAGAATGTGCTATAGGAGAACAGGGCGAAGTATGTTGCCGTGGTTATTTGGTAATGAAAGGTTATTATAAAAATCCGCAAGCTACAGCCGAAGTGATAGACAATGACGGATGGCTCCATTCCGGCGATTTGGGAATAAAGGACGCGCAAGGCTATTATCGTATTACCGGACGCATAAAGGATATGATTATACGGGGAGGGGAAAATATTTATCCCCGTGAAATAGAAGAATTCCTCTATCACCTCAATGGCATAAAAGACATACAGGTCGCAGGTATCCCTTCGGAAAAATATGGGGAAGAAGTCGGCGCTTTCATTATTCTTCAGGAAGGAGCCGTCTTACAGCCCGAGGATATAAAAGACTTCTGCAGGGGGCAAATCGCCCGCCATAAGATACCCAGATATATTTTCTTTATAGAAGAATTCCCTCTGACAGGAAGTGGTAAAATACAGAAATTCAAGCTCAAAGAGATTGGATTGGGAATATTGAAAAGCAGGGGAGAAGCTGTGAGATAGATTAGAAGTGAAATTTCCGGTTATTTCCCTATTTATATAATTTTCACATTTATATAGCCCGTGCCCAAACGGGAATCAAGCAGATATTATGAAAATTCACATTCCACCCCAAAAAGAAAATAAAAACCTGTAAATCATAATGTTAGAATAGAATTATATCTTTTTTTAGCTTGTTATTATTTATACATCATAACACTACCAATAGATAAATTAAAAAAGAAAATCATGAAAATGAACAATAAACATGATTCAGAAAGTGAGTGCACCTGCAATGAATTAAAAGAGCACGACACTTCACACATTGGACAAGGCAGAGGAACAAAAAACGAAAAAGAATCGTTGAACCCTCATAAGGAATTGGCATTAAAAGACAGAATGCAAAATCATTGCCGACCCTATCCATCATCTGACGACATACAGGAAAGTAAGAACAGAATAAAAGTTGATATTCGTACAAACGACATTTCGAAATTGAGAAACAATATGTCGGATGAATCTAAAGGATAAGTTTTTTTATAAAAAAACAGGCAACCCATCGGGATTGCCTGCCTATTTTTATCAGTTAGAGATATTATCCCACACTACCTTCCAGACTTATTTGCAGTAGTTTTTGAGCTTCTACAGCAAACTCCATTGGAAGATTTTGCATTACTTCTTTTGCATATCCGTTCACAATCAACCCCACAGCTTCTTCCGTGCCAATACCACGCTGATTGCAGTAAAGGATTTGATCTTCACTTATCTTTGAGGTGGTTGCTTCATGTTCGATGATAGCCGTCGGATTAGCTATATCAGAGTATGGGAATGTATGGGCTCCACACTTATCTCCCAACAGCAAACTATCACATTGCGAGTGATTACGTGCACCTTCTGCTTTCGGAGAAACCTTTACCAATCCCCGGTATGAATTTTGGCTGAATCCGGCAGAAATACCTTTAGAGACTATGCGGCTCTTCGTATTCTTTCCTATATGCACCATTTTTGTTCCCGTGTCGGCCTGCTGGTAGTTGTTGGTAACAGCCACAGAGTAAAATTCTCCGATGGAATCGTCGCCCGCAAGGATGCATGACGGATATTTCCATGTGATTGCAGACCCCGTTTCGACCTGTGTCCATGATATCTTGGAACCTTTGCCTTTGCAAAGGCCACGTTTAGTTACAAAGTTGTAAATACCACCTTTACCTTCTTTATCTCCGGGATACCAGTTCTGTACTGTTGAGTATTTCACCTCAGCATGATCAAGAGCTATTATCTCGACAATAGCGGCATGAAGCTGGTTTTCGTCACGCATAGGAGCTGTACAGCCTTCGAGATAACTCACATAAGCATTATCATCGGCCACAATCAGCGTACGTTCAAATTGTCCTGTATTGGCCGCATTAATACGGAAATAAGTCGACAATTCCATCGGACATCTTACGCCTTTAGGGATGTAGACAAATGATCCGTCGCTGAAAACAGCCGAATTGAGCGCTCCAAAGAAATTATCACGATACGGGACTACCGATCCCAGGTATTTTCTCACCAGTTCGGGATATTCCTGTACTGCTTCGCTGAATGAGCAGAAAATTATACCTTTTTCGGAAAGGACTTCTTTAAAAGTGGTCTTTACCGAAACACTATCTACTACCGCATCCACAGCCATATTTTGCACACCTGCCAATATTTCACGTTCGTGAAGAGGCACACCCAGCTTATCGAATGTCTTTAATAATTCCGGGTCTACTTCATCAAGGCTTTTAGGCCCGTCTTTCTTCTTGGGCGCAGCATAGTAACTGATGCTTTGATAATCTATCCGGGGAATATCCAAATGCGCCCATTCAGGAGCATCCATTGTCAGCCAGTGACGATAAGCCTTCAAACGGAATTCGAGCAACCATTCGGGTTCATTCTTTTTCGCAGAGATCAACCGTACCACATCTTCATTAAGACCTGTAGGGATAACCTCTGTTTCTATGTCTGTTACAAAACCGTACTTGTATTCACCGGTGGTAACATCTTCTAAAATTTTATCTTGAGTTTCCTGCATTTGTAATTTATTTTAGCCGATAGCCTTTAGCTACTAGCTGTTAGCTTTTATTTATAACTATAAGCTATTGGCTAACAGCTAACAGCTTATTTGCGGATACAAAGATATTAATTCTTCCCGTTAATTGAACATATATAAATATTTTGCATCACTCATAGAACAGATAGAAGTGGGTTTTGTTTGTTTCTTTTTCTTTTTATAACAATGTTACCCGCAATCTGTGAACAATCAAGTTTCAATATGTTTATCTATACGCTAAAAGCAGTTAGTGGAACGAAATGTGAAATATTAAAAAATCTGTCATAAATCGTTTTTCAGAGAAACTAAAGGTTAATCAAAAACTGAATAATGTGTAACTTTTGTAACTTTTTTACAGGATAATATTACCTTTACAGTCTCAATCAAACAGTTACAGATGGAAAATATAGCCGGTCCCTACATGCAGTTCACCCGTAAGCAATGGGCCGCTCTGCGTGACTCTGAGCCAATGACCTTGACTTATGAAGAGTTATTGACCCTGCAGGGCATCGACCATGAATTATCGATTGACGAAGTAGAAGAAATTTATCTTCCCTTATCCCGTCTCCTGAGTTATTATGTAAGCGCAAGAACCAGCAGACAATCTGTCCTGATGAAATTCCTGAAACAGGATTATCAAAAAATACCTTTTATCATTGGAATAGCAGGAAGCGTATCTGTGGGCAAAAGCACTACTGCTCGTGTACTACAAGCATTACTTAGCCGCTGGAAAGAAAACACACGGGTGGCACTGGTGACGACAGACGGATTTCTGTATCCGAATGCTATTCTTGAAGAAAAGGGGATCATGCTCAAAAAAGGTTTCCCCCTGTCTTATGACATAAAGCGGTTACTCGAATTCGTGACAGATATTAAGTCAGGGAAAGCATCTGTAAAAGTACCTAAATATTCGCATCTGATTTACGATATTATCCCCGGTGAATATCAGACAATAGAACAGCCTGATATATTGATTCTTGAAGGATTGAATGTACTCCAAAGCGGGATGGACTATCCCGACGAGAAGCCCCGGATATTTGTATCCGACTTTGTGGATTTCTCTATCTATGTAGATGCCGATGAAGAAAAGCTGGAAGAATGGTATATCTCCCGCTTCATGAAATTCAGAAAAGGAGCTTTTACCGATCCACAGTCGTATTTCCGCAGCTTTGCCCAGCTATCGGAAAAAGAAGCGATAAAGACATCAAAAACTATCTGGAGGGAGATCAACCGCAAAAACCTTCGCCGGAACATACTGCCAACCCGTGAACGTGCCAGCCTGATACTACACAAGAGCGAAGGGCATGCAATAGACTACGTAAGGCTACGGAAATAAAAATCCCCTATTCCGGGAACAGGGGACAATAATATCATTATTTCACAGAGAACTTATGTGTTGTCCTACTCCTGAATATTTTTCCAGGCCTTAAAACCACACTCGGATATTGAGGTTTATTGATGCTGTCAGGAAAATGCTGTGTTTCGAAACAAACCGCCGCGCGTGCAGGATAACGGTGCCCGTGTTTTCCTTCAAAATTTCCACTCATCCAGTTTCCAGTATAGATTTGCACTCCGGGTTCTGTTGTATGGATATCCATCTTTATCCCGGTTTTAGGAGAATAGCATTCTATTGCTAAGGCCAGGTCGTTATCAGCTTTATCCAGAACCATTGTGTGGTCATAACCCTTACCAAAGTGTAGCTGTTCAAAGTCATCTTCAATCCGTTCTCCTATTGCATGAGGTGCAGTAAAGTCGAATGGAGTTCCTTTTACCAGCTCAGGTGCTCCGTATGGTATAGCCGTATCATCAGTCGGCAAGAATTGCGATGCATGCATAACCAGTACATGGTCGTTTACACTAGGATCTCCCTCACCCGACAGATTAAAGTATGAATGATTGGTCAGGTTGATAATTGTGGCCTTATCGGTTGTTGCTTCATAATCTATATCAAGCGAGTTGTCATCAGTCAGTTTGTATGTGATTTTTACATTCAGATTACCAGGAAAGCCTTCTTCTCCATCCTTCGACAAGTAAGTAAGTTCCAATGTTTGGCTATCTATTCGTTTAGCATCCCACACTACGGCATTGAATCCTTTTATACCTCCATGCAGATTATTTGGTCCATTGTTTATCACCAGTTGATAAGAAATGCCATCGAGCGTAAATTTGCCTTTTGCAATACGGTTTCCGGTACGTCCACACACCGCGCCGAAATACGGCTCTTCAGAACCAAGATACTCTTCCAGATTATTATGACCCAAAACCACATCTGTAAGCTTACCGTCTTTATCAGGCACATTCAACGATACTATTTTCGCACCATAATTAATGATTGTAGCTTCTGCACCTTTATTGTTAGTCAGGATATACATTTGCACATCCTTATCATCTACTTTGCCAGAGAAACCGGCTGGGTTTAATCCCGATTTTGTTTGTTTTCCTTCCATGGTTTTAATCTTATATTAGTTTAATTATTTCATGATTTTTTCAGGCGTTAAGCACAAATATACAATAATAATACGAGTCTGAAATCGCAAGTATTATTTTTTACAGATAACTTTATCTATAGTTATAAAGAGTAGTTCGTAGAAGCGATCTTTGACATGGATAAAATTGACAAGTAAACGAGATACAAGTAAACAAGTTTCCTCGTCTCATCGGATTTAAACTAAAAATTGTGTCAGGAATGTCAGATTTTAACAAAAAAGCCAATAGCTATTAGCTAATAGCCAACAGCTAAAAGAAGTGTCAGGTTTTGATTAAAAAAGCGAATAGCTATGAGCTAACAGCTAAAGGCTAAATAATCTGTCAGGTTTGTCAGGTTTTGAACCTCCCTCCCGAGAGATCCGCTTAACGGCCGAACCCTGATATAACTAAGATATATATTAAAAAAATCAAAAATAGTTCTAATACATGTATTTATTTTGTTTCTTTGCAGCGAATTTGGGTGTTTTGTATCCAAATGAAAATATATCCAAAATGTCATTTGTGAAAAATGTCTGATAAACGGCAATTCAAAACAATATCGTTATTCACAGCGGGGGTTATTACTACAATTAGCATTACTCTTGTCCTTTTTTTATTGGGGCTGACTATTCTTGTCGGTTTCACGGCAAATGGATTTACATCTTACCTGAAAGAAAACCTGGGAATATCCATCGAGCTTTCAGAGAATATCGATGAAGCATCTATAGCCAAAATACAAAAAGACCTCGATAACAATCCTTATGTAAAATCAGCCGTTTATATAAGTAAAGAAGAAGTCAAAAAACAACTGATAGAAGACCTGGGACGTGACCCTGAAGAAGTTTTAGGATATAATCCGGCTAAAAGCTATTTCGATATTTTCATTAAATCGGAATATGTCAATGCTGACAGTATCAAAATAGTAGAAGCCAGTCTAAAGAAACAAACGCTGAAAGGAGATAAAATTGTAAAGAACATCGTATATAACGAAGAGGATATTACCAGCGCCAATTACAATCTATCTCTTATCGGATCGGTATTACTTATATTGGCAGTAATCCTCATCCTTATATCATTCACATTGATACGTAGCATTATACAATTAAACATCTATTCTAAACGCTTCCTTATAAATACAATGCAGCTAGTCGGCGCAACCAACTCGTTCATCAGGTGGCCATTTATGTGGCGGATGGTTACAAGTGGCATTATAGCCGCAATATTTGCAAACATAGCTATTACCGGAGTAGTATATTATGTGACCAGTATATTTCCGATGTCGATATCTATTGTTACAATGACAGAATTACTAATCGTATACGCACTGGTTATTGTTTTTGGGATTCTAATTACAGCATTGGCTACAATATCAGCTGTAAACAGGTATTTAAGAATGGCAACTAATAAACTTTATCACGTTTAAAAATATGGATAAAAAAGACTTAGCATTCGGCAAATTGAACTATATCATATGTGCCGCTTCCGTAATCCTGATTATTATCGGATTCGTTCTTATGACAGGACCGGCATCAAGTATAGAAGGTGGTTTTGAGCCTGATATTTTCAGTACAAAAAGAATTGTAGTAGCCCCAATGATTTGTTTCGCAGGATTCCTGCTGATGATCGTTGGCATACTATATCCCCGAAAAAAAGAAGCAAAGGAAAAGCAAGAGCACAACTAATTTTACAAAAATATAAATAAGAATGAGTATTATCGAGGCAATTATAATTGCCATAGTAGAAGGATTAACAGAATTTCTTCCGGTATCGTCTACCGGGCATATGATAATTGCACAAAGCCTTTTAGGTATCGAAAGTAACGAATTTGTAAAGGCATTCACTGTTATCATCCAGTTTGGCGCTATCCTGTCAGTGATTGTTCTTTACTGGAAGCGCTTTTTCCGCCTGAGAAATGATATTCCCGAATCGGCAAAGGGGAATTTCATCAAAGAGAATTTTTACAGATTTGAATTTTATTGGAAACTATTGGCCGGATTTATACCCGCAGCAGTACTTGGCCTTATCTTCAGTGACAAAATAGATGAACTATTGGAAAATGTAACTGTAGTAGCGGCAATGCTCGTACTTGGAGGTATATTGATGTTATTCGTTGACAAGTGGTTTAATCGTCCTGAAGAAGGGCCGCAAGAGATTACATATAAAAATGCTTTTATTATCGGGTTTTATCAATGTATCGCCATGATTCCCGGAGTTTCGCGCTCTATGGCTACTATCGTTGGGGGGATGACCCGTGGGTTAAGCCGTAAGAATGCCGCCGAGTTCTCATTCTTCCTTGCTGTACCAACTATGGCTGCTGCAACTGGCTATAAAGTATTAAAACTATTTACGTCTGACACAGGATTTGAATTATTACAAGAAAATATAGGAGTTTTGATTATCGGAAATGTCGTAGCATTTATTGTAGCATTACTGGCAATCAAGTTCTTCATCGGTTTTGTTACAAAATACGGTTTCAAATTATTCGGATGGTATCGCATCATATTAGGGGGTATCCTTCTGATATTATTGCTGACCGGACACGAATTAACGATTATATAATGGATTTTATTTCCGGAGAGATCTTATACATAAATAAACCATTGAACTGGACATCGTTTACTCTGGTAGGCAAACTGAGATATAAACTTTGTCGCAAAATTGGGATAAAAAAATTAAAAGTTGGTCATGCAGGGACATTAGACCCCCTGGCTACGGGAGTTATGATTATCTGCACCGGAAAGAAGACAAAACTAATAGAATCGTTCCAATACCAAACGAAAGAGTATATTGCCACAATCAAACTAGGAGCGACAACTCCTTCGTTCGATCTGGAGACTGAAATAGATAAAACATACCCTACAGAGCATATTACTGAAGAGTCGGTACAAGAAGTATTAAAGCAATTTACAGGAGAAATATGGCAGGTGCCCCCTATCTATTCTGCCTGCAAAGTCGATGGGAAAAGAGCCTATAAGTTTGCACGCGAAGGACAGGACGTAGAACTAAAGCCTAAGTTACTCGTTATAGATGAGATAGAACTGATCGAATGTAAATTACCTGTTATAAAGGTTCGGGTAGTATGTAGCAAAGGAACATACATAAGAGCATTGGCCCGGGACATCGGACAAGCTTTGGATTCGGGAGGACATCTTATAGGACTGGAGCGCACCCGTATTGGAGAAATCACCCTTGATCAATGTATTAACGGAGCACAGATAGAGGAATTTGTAGATGCACTCGTAATCGGATAAAAAGAATAATAACAAAATAATATATAGAACATGAAACTTTCTCAATTCAGATTTGACCTCCCCGAGGAGCTGATTGCAACGCATCCTGCGAAGAACAGGGATGAGTCCCGCTTGTTGGTCGTTAATCGCAAAACAGGAAATATCGAACATAAAATATTTAAAGATATCATTAACTATTTCGATGATAAAGATGTATTCGTCTTTAACGATACTAAGGTATTCCCTGCCCGCCTCTATGGAAATAAAGAGAAGACTGGAGCCACTATTGAGGTATTCTTGCTTCGCGAACTGAATGAAGAATTCCATTTGTGGGATGTATTGGTAGATCCTGCCCGCAAAATACGAATTGGCAATAAACTCTATTTCGGCGATGATGATTCTATGGTGGCCGAAGTTATTGATAATACAACATCGCGTGGCCGCACACTCCGTTTCTTATATGACGGACCAAGCGAAGAATTCAGAAAGGCTCTGTACGCACTTGGAGAAACTCCAATCCCGAAGTACCTGAACAGAGGCGAGGAACCTGAGGACAAAGACCGTTACCAGACTATCTTTGCCAAAAATGAAGGTGCTGTGGTTGCTCCTGCAGCCGGCTTGCATTTCAGTCGCGAGTTATTGAAACGGCTGGAAATTAAAGGGGTCGAATTTGCTTATGTCACTTTACATTCCGGCTTAGGTAATTACCGCGATATAGATGTAGAAGACCTGACAAAGCATAAAATGGATTCCGAACAGCTACAAATCACACAGGAAGCAGCTGATATCGTAAATAAAGCGAAAGACGCCAACCATCGCGTTTGTGCCGTTGGTACTTCCGTTATGAGATCCATTGAAACTATAGTAAGTACAGACGGACATCTCAAAGTGAACGAGGGCTGGACAAATAAATTCATCTTCCCACCTTACGATTTTGGAATAGCGGACTCTATGGTTACGAATTTTCACCTGCCACAGTCAACATTATTGATGATGACTGCTGCATTTGGAGGGTACGACCTGATAATGGATATATACGATCAGGCCGTGAAAGACAAGTACCGTTTTGGAACGTATGGTGATGCAATGCTTATAATTTAAAATGCTACTCGATAAAGTTCTGGAAAAAGAAAACCTGCATGACGTATTCCTCGGCTTGGGTTCTAACCTGGGAGACAGAGGTGAAAATCTCGATCATGCAATAAGTAATATAGAAAAGCGGATTGGCGAAGTAATCGCCACTTCTGCTTTTTACCTGACTGATCCTGTCGGTTTCCAATCGGACAATCAGTTCCTGAATGCTGTTTGCGAAGTCCGCACCAAACTTACCCCACTGGAAGTGCTGCAAAGGACAAAAGACATAGAGATAGAAATGGGACGGGATTCTAAGTCAAAGAATCAGATATACCATGACCGGATAATAGATATCGACCTATTACTATTCGACAATGACATACTCGACACCGAAGGCCTGACGCTACCCCACCCTTATCTGCATAAACGTGATTTTGTGCTGACACCTTTAGCCGAGATAGCCGGAGAATACGAACATCCGGTTCTGCATAAGACAATCAACCAGCTAAAAAAGGAACTGGACTAAATCTAATCAGTGTTCTTCCTCGGAATGAACGAAATATCCCGGGAAGCAGACTACACTTTCATTATGGTACCTGTCTGATGCTGTTACAAAATAGTAGAAACCGAAATCGCCCGTACTTACAGGGAAAGAGTAATGATTGGAGCGTATCCCGGTAGCTAAGATGAAGCCGGAATTTTCTTTATCAAAGTCTTCTGTAGCCGATACGTAGATGTTATATGTGAAACCTTCAGTATCATCCGGAGCAGCCCATTCTATATTCAGGTTTCCTTCATTGTCTTTATACAATTGAAGATCCACTGGTGAATTGGGAGCTTCATTCTCGAGCCACGTTAACGGAGGTAACTTTGCCGGAGTCGGATAATATGATTGTATGGAATCCTTTATTCCTTTCAGGTTATTCAAGATATTCCCTGCCCGAAAGAAAGACTGTCCTTTCACTTTATTGGAACGGGCATAATTCATCTGGTTTAGAATATCCTGCAACGACCAGTCCTGCTCATCCATCTGGTAAATACCTAACCCCGGGACAACGACCCTGTCTCCCGAATTGGCTACCCAATCGTCAAGAAAAGGATAGAAATACTTTTCACGGTGATACATCATGGGAAAAACCAGATCATGTTTTCCACTCTGCATCCAATATCCTGCATCCTGAAACACTGTTTCGTAAGCCGTCCAACCATCATTTGGAGCCACATCCGGAAGTACCTTGTAACGTCCTAATGGCGAACTGCTGATCTGCACCCATTTCTTTATAGACTTTACATTGTCATAAATTTCTGTTACCAAGCGATTTATATTATTCCGTCTCCAGTCGTACAGGTTCATCCCATTTCCGTATTTTTTAAATGTGGCATCATCGGGAAACTTACGTGTATTGCTGGGATAACGTATATAGTCGAAATGAATGCCATCCACATCGTAATTAGATACAATCTCTTTTACCAGTGATAATATTCTATTCTGGGTTTCCGGTCTGCCCGGGTCCAGATACCACACGTTGTTGATAAGTTTATAATAGTCGGGCTTGGTTTCAGTAACCACTGCTTTTCGCCGTTTGCCCTTTCCGGTATACCTTACTATCGCCCTTTCCATCGTATATGTTACAAGCCACGCATGCAATTCCATTCCTCTCTTATGACATTCCTCTATAGCAAAAGCCAAAGGATCAAAATTATCGGAATGATTGAAGTAAGGACTGAGCGGCTCAATTTTTGATCTGTAGAATACAGCACCTTGCGCCCTTGTCTGGAATAACACAGTATTGAAATTTTCTGCTTTGAGCTGGTCAAGGATCTTGATCAATTCATCCTTCTGAGCCTGCACACTTGTATTCTGAGTAGGCCAGTCAAGTCCCCAGTTAGTTGTAAGCCACACGGCTCTTACTTCTGTCGCAGGAGTTTGTTGTGCAAAAACAGGAATAAATAGAAAAAATAACGTCAGTAGTTTGAAAAATCTCATATTTGGTTTATAAGCCGCTAAAATTGACATCTCCGAATAGTAAAGATGGTAACCGCCACGACGAATTCTCACGAGGGTCGTTCCCTATTTCAACAAGATTTTCCCAAAGAGTAAGTAAATTACCTGTAATATTCATCTCACTGATAGGAGTTGTAGCCATCCCATTCTCAATAAGGAATCCTTCTATACCAAAAGAGAAGTCTCCTGTAGTGGAATTACTATTACCTCCGTTGAAACCTGTTACCCAGATACCATTCTGTACTGATTGTAACAACTGATCGAAGTTTTTGTTTCCTAATGCTACCTGAATAATAGATGGAGACGCAATAGTCGGGGTGGTTTCCATCTTCAGAGCATTGTATGTATCGATAAAATAAGTGTTCAATATGCCTTTATCAATAATAACCCTGCCTTGCGTGGCTACGCCTTCTCCATCAAACCATCTGGCGCCAAAAGAACGCTTCAGATGCGGGGTATCCTTAATTGTCAGTTTATCAGATGCTATTTTTTGCCCTAGCTTATCGAGGAGGAATGAATTTTTCTGTTGCAATGAGACTCCATACATAGCACTTATCATCGGAGACAGTAGGCGGGATGCTGTCGTATTATCCAAAAGCATGCTGTATTTCCCGGACTTGATTTTCTTCTGTCCTATCTTACGCAATGCCCTTTCCAAAGCGACCTTCGCTATTCCTCCCTTTTTCAGGTCGTTCCAGTAGACAGCACTATCATACCAATAACTTTCGGCACGGGCGTCACCATCAGTCTTTAAAGAAACTGATACTGATATATTAAAGCCGGAATCTACAGTTTCTCCTTCAAACCCATTGCTGGCGATCATGTATTCAGCCCCTACTCCATCATCGTAATAAGATGAAACAGAAATGATCTTTTCATTTGTTCCCAGTATCTCGTCTACAGTGGCCTTTGCCAGTTCCAGTTTTATACCGGTATCTACATTATCAAAAGACTTATCATACAAATCAAGATCATTGCCTTTCGATTTATAATACCTTTTAGGATCAGGCAACTGCCTGAATTTATCCTCTGAAAGATACCGTGTAGAAGCAATACCACTTTTTAGAAAAGCCTCCAGTTCACTTTTCTCAATTTTATTGGTCGAGAACGAACCATACTTATTGTCTACAAACAGTTCGATATATAGCTTATTTTCGGTGCTTTGTTGTAATTTATCCAACTGGGTATCCCTATATTCAAAAGAATTGTTCTGAGCGGTAATAACCGATACCCTTGCATCCTGGCAACCATTCTGCCTGGCAAACTCAATGCTCCATTGAGCGATCTCCTTATGTTGTTTTGTAATCATAATTATTTCTTTATTTAAATCAGAATGTTAAACCTTTACAAATAGTGTTCGGCAGAGCATCGTAGAGCCAATTATCAATCACCCAAGCAAAAGCGAGGCAAATGTTACACTTTTACAGCATTTTTCTCACTGTCATTTCTTCTGCCCTTATAACAGATTACGAATAGCAAATTGTAAGCGGCGGATATAAAAACTTTACAAACTTTACAGATTTTGCAAGTTTTTTCATTCCCGCATCTTTCATATTGATGCAATTTTCCTTACTTTACTGTCAATATATTATTTTGACTACGTCGATTTCACAATTCAAAAATCGCTTTTTATTAGCCTTTTGAGCAAAACCTGACACGTTTTTCTGTTTTTTCAAAGATCGTTTTAATAGCTACAGACTACTGCCTACTAACTACTAAAATATATTGATAAAGTTTCTCAATAAAAATACAAATTATTCTCCTCCTACGGTTAAATTACTGATCAACACTGATGGCAATCCTTGTCCGACTGGAGCGCTTTGCCCGTTCTTTCCACAGGTCCATGCACCTTCATCTATTTTCAGGTTATCGCCTACCATGGTAATATCGCCGAGAGCTTTAGCCCCATTTCCTATGATATTAATATCTTTTATTGGCTGGGTAAGCTTTCCGTTTTCTATAAGATAGCCTGTTTTCACAAAGAAAGTAAAATCTCCGGCCCCGATCTGAACTTGTCCATTTGTGAAATTATCGACATAGATCCCCTGCTTCACAGACGCGATTATATCAGCTTCCGGTGTTGTCCCGTTCTCCATATATGTTACACGCATGCGTGGCATAGGCATATACCTGAATGACTGCCGGCGTCCGTTACCTGTAGGTTTCACCCCATAGTATTTTGCACTGATGCGATCGTGCAGGTAGCTTTCGAGACGTCCGTCTTTTACAATATATGTTTTTTGGCTTTCTATACCTTCATCATCAAAATTGATAGAACCCCGTTGGAATTCCATTGTACCATCGTCAACTACATTGATCGTAGGCGAGCATATCTGTTTTCCCAGTTGATCGGAGAATATAGATGTCTTTTTTCTATTAAAATCGGCCTCGAAAGTATGCCCGATAGCTTCGTGTAAAAGAATGCCCGAACTTCCGGCACCCATCACCACAGGCATTTCTCCTCCTTTAGGTTTTATGGCTTCAAACATCAGTGAGGTTTGTTCCACAGCTTCTTTCGCTATAATATCGATCAAGTCCTGTGATAAAAATTCGAAGCCCATACGGTAAGCTCGTGACGAATATCCGTTTTCAATTTTCCCGTCCTGTTCCATTGTACAAGATCCTGACATGATACACATCGGACGGTAATCCCACGTGAGAATTCCTTCCGAATTGAAAAACAGAATGTATGATGTGGAATCACTCAGGTTTACAGTAGCTTTTATTGTTCGTTTATCCAGTGCGAATATATGGTCATTCAGCTTTTGAACAAATGATTTTTTATCTGCAACAGAGATATCTATCCAGGGCTTTTTAACTTTATAATGGTTACTGAAAAGGCTTTCTTTTACTTCTACCGGATATTCGGTCCGACATGAAGATGAAGCTATATTGGCTGCTGTTTGCGCAGCTTTCATCAATTCCTTCAGTTCTATATTTTCCACATAGGCATATCCGGTCTGATCTCCGCACACAACACGTATACCCGCGCCAAAATCAATATTCGAAGACACCCGGTTTACTTCTCCGTCACGTAAGGAAAGGCTGTTACTGAATGTATGCTCAAAAAATATATCGGCATAATCACCACCTTTGCCCAATGCTTCGGTTATAACTTTTAATAAATCGGCTTCTGTAACAGAAAATCGGTTTAAGATATTTTGTCTGTCTGTATTCATATTAATCAATTCTATTAGCAAATTGCTAATTTACATATTTTTTAGCTTATTGGATTCATATTTCCATCCATAGCTTCCATTTTTCTGAAACTTCGTACCTGCAGATAGAAAAGGACGGCAGTCAACACTGTAGCTACAAAGTCGGCAGTAGGCAAAGACACCCAAACTCCATTTATTCCGAAAAACTTAGGCAGGATAAACAAGGCCGGCAACAGCATCAGAAACTGACGTGTCAAACTCAGGAATATCGATTTACCTGCCATACCTATACACTGGAAGAAGTTAGTAACTACGATCTGATAGCCTACAAACGGGAGCATAATAGTTATTATCTTCAGAGCTTTAGCTGTTTCCGCAGCAAGAGGAGGAGACGGATTGAAAGGTTTTACAATCAACTCGGGTAAGAGAAGTCCTATAACCAATCCCACACAGCCGACGACCATCCCCACTTTTATGGTATAAAAGAGGGTTTCCTTTACTCTGGCTATACGTTTCGCTCCATAGTTATATCCAACTATCGGCTGCATACCCTGAGTCAACCCCACCATTACCATAATAATGATCATAACCAGCGTATTGGCTATTGCGTATGCTTCAATAGCTATATTACCTCCGTATGTTTTCAGTTTGTTATTAATAAAAAACACCACAACGGAAGCCGCCACCTGTATAAAGAACGGAGACATACCGATACTGGCTACTGCCCATACAACCTTAGGATTCAGACCAATATTCTTTTTACGCAATCTCAGCATGCTGTTCTGGTTCATAAAATGGTACATTACAAAACACAAACCAATGAACATGGATATAATCGTTGCAATAGCCGCTCCCTTGATTCCCCATTCCAATACGAATATAAAAACAGGAGCAATGATAATATTGGCGACAACCCCTATCAGCATTGTATACATTGCTTTGGCCGGATAACCCGAAGCGCGCATCATACTATTGAAGTTGAAGCACATGGTCAGAAAGATATTCCCCGGCAGATAGTATAATAAGAATTCTTTCGCAAAAGGAAATGTTTCTTCCGTAGCCCCGATCCTCATCAGGATGGGATCAAGGAATATAAATAACAATGTGACCAATGTCCCTGTAAGAAGAATAGTCATAAGAAAGGAATTCCCGATTATTTTTTCGGCAGTTTCCTTATCTCCCCTGCCTAAACAAATTGATATTCTACTGGCAGAACCAGCACCGACAAGCATACCCACTGCGGCAGTCAGATTCATAATAGGCAATACAATACCCAATCCCCCGATAGCATGGTCGCCCAAGTTGGGGCCATGACCTATATAAATACGGTCGATAATGTTGTACAAGGCGTTTACCATTGTTCCCACAATGGCCGGCAAAGCATATTGCCAAAGGAGTTTGCTGATCTTTTTATTTTCTAATTCGTCAATGTTTGCGGTCTTCAGCATTTCAAAGTCTGTTAAATGAGTTAAGGAGTCGTTCCTCCCATCTGTTTTTGGAAGTGCAAAGGTACAAATTAGCTTGCTATTAATATAGATTTTGCATGAATTAAAATCCTTGTTTGTCTTTAAGAGGTGGCAAGAAACTAAGCATAACGAATGGTTTAAAGTTAAATATTATCAATATAGCCATCTGTCCAAACCTAATATTGGACTAAACTGTTTATAAAATATCAGTAAAAGATTAAATATGTAATTTTCAATTAAAGGATTTTCAAAATAATGAAAAAGAAAGTATTTTACACAACATTAATGATTCTCTCAGGCCTGTTTATTGGCACAAATATAACAGAGGCACAGGTACTAAAGAAAATAGCCAATTCTACCATCAGTCATCTATCTTCGAATGACATTACCGGAACATGGAGATATACCGGAACAGAAGTAAAATTCAAGTCAGACAATCTTCTTAAAAAAGCCGGAGGAAAAGCAGCATCTGCAACCATGGAAAAGAATCTGGATAGCCAGCTGAATAAGTTGGGCATAGAAGCCGGTGTTACGATTTTTACATTCAGCGCCGACAGTACTTTCACAAATACGACCAGAGGCACTACAATGAAAGGAAAATACAGCTACGACAGCAGTACGAAATACATAACACTGAAATATGCAAATCATATACCCGTGAAGGCTCAGCTATCAGGTTCAGGGAGCAAGATCTCTTTGTTATTCGAAGCGAACAGTTTCCTATCCCTCGTTACTTTTGTTGGCAGCCATTCGGGAGTATCTGTAATCAAAAGTGTGACATCTCTTCTTAACTCATATGATGGAATGATGTTAGGTATGGAACTGAAAAAAGAATAAAATCTGAATATGCTCTTATCATATAAGAATGCCCTGAAAACATAAATTATTACTCTGCATATGATAAAAGTTAAGAAATAAATTCAAAAATAATCAATGATCATGTAAATAGCCGGAGAGTGTACTTTTACACTCTCCGGTTATTTGTTTCACACGCTTGCCTATATATTTCAAACATTTTGACACAAATGCCCTCAATAATCTTACCATTTCACATAAACCTTATATTATTTTTCTCTCTTTGAATTTTTAGGCAGCCTCTGAGAAGAAATTCGCTCTCAATTTTATATATTTGCTGAAGAAATCAGAAGCAGCATAGCTTATACTCTTACTGTCACTTACACATATCTGAAAATAACCCATATAAGAATATATTTTTATATCTAATTTTTTATATTTAAATTACTTTCTAAAAAGAGTTCAGGAGAATTGTCATAATGAATAAAAGCGAAAATGAAAACCCGAATGTATATGAAGACCTGTTTATAGGGTATTTCGAATCGCTCTGCTCATTTGTATATTCTTACATACCCGATATGGAAGTAGCAAAAGACATTGTTCAGGATACCTTTGTGTCTTTATGGAAAAACCGCGATAAATATGAACTAACCAATACTTTACTATATACGATTGCAAAAAACAAATCAATCGACTATATAAAAACGAGTCATCAGACAAACGGACTAAAAGGCATACCCATAGATATCTTCACAAATTTACTGCAAACAAACCAGGAGGAAGATTTTGATTCAAAAGAAATAATTGAAAAAATATGGGAGTATGTAGAAACATTACCAGCTCAATGCAAAAAAGTATTTATCCTGAGCCGGCACGATAATCTTAAAAACAAAGAAATAGCAGATCAACTCGAAATTTCTGTAAAAGCCGTTGAAAAACAAATAACCAAGGCTTTGAGCCTCATCCGGGCACATCTTCTGAAAAATGGAATTTCATTAACTATTACCTTATTATTATTTTTAAAATAAATTACTTCTTAAGGTAGGGTTTTTGTGACCTGAATCGTTCAATAAATATAATACTAATATGAAAGCATCTCCCTTGGATAAAAATATTTTAGGAAAATACTTTGATGGCACAATCTCAGATGAAGAATTAACGATTCTCTCTGGATGGATAGAAGAAAGCGAAGAAAACGAACAAGAGTTTCTCGCTATATACCGGATATGGAATTCCCTTGAGTTTGAAAAACACAAAGAACAAATTGATATCAGCAAAGAACTCGAAATTTTCAGAGAAAATATTCGGATAGAAAATAACATACCTAAATCAAATAAACGAAGAAAGATTATCATATCTTCCGTTGCTGCCGCCTGTATTCTCCTGTCTATACTAATCTTGAATACAGACTGGGTTAAACTATTTGCACCTGATACCTCCGATGATATTATGTCTTTTGTAAACACCAACACAAATCCGAATTTTACAGCAACAAAAGATATACAATTGATCTTATCGGATAGTAAGAAAGTAGAACTCGACTCCGAGAATGCAGATATTCAATATAAAGATGACCGTATAACAATGGATGACAGCAAGGATATCGCCAAAGACCAGTCATCCAGCTTCAACCAACTATTGATCCCTTATGGAAAAAGGTCTACCATTACTTTTTCGGACGGGACAAAAGTCTGGGCAAACGCAGGCACTCAACTAGTATACCCTATAGAATTTAACGAAAAGGAACGGGAAATATTTATCGATGGTCAAATATATCTGGATGTAGCAAAAGACGCTAATCGTCCGTTCATTGTTAAGACCAAAGATATGGAAGTAAAAGTACTGGGAACAAAATTCAACATAACAGCCTATAGTAAAGAAGATAACAATAACGTTATACTGGTATCGGGCATGGTTAATATCTCTAATAAAAAGACAAACAGTAAAACAACGCTGTCGCCCAATAAAATGTATGTATATGACAAAAATAGCCTGAATGAAAATGTAAAGGAGGTGGATACAAGCTTATACACATCATGGATTGACGGTAAATATATATTTAACAAAGAGTCCTTCGAGCATGTGCTCGCCCGTCTTTCCATGTATTATGGAGTAACGGTCGATTGTGAAGCAGCAGCCGGAAAATACCTGTGCTCTGGAAAGCTAAACCTGAAAGATGATTTTGATATAGTACTTGATGGGCTTGCCAATTCAGTACCGATATCTTATACTATGGAAGAAGGAATTTATAAAATCAAGCTATTAAAATAAAATTTACCAACTAAAACAATCACATTAACTCTAAAGAAAAAGCCTATGAAAAAAATATGAAGAATAAAAAAAATCAGAGAATATTGGCGTATCCTCTGATCCTAAAATCTAATTAAAATCATTGACCACAGATTATTAATTAAATTATCACAAATATATGATAAATATAAATTCTTTTAGTTTAAAAAATACTAAATGTAAAAAAGTATTACTATCCGTGAAGTTCACATTCTTTTTTTTCTTTTTATGTATTGGCATCTCCTATGCCGGCTCTGGTTTTTCGCAAAATAACCGCATATCACTACAGATAAAAAACAAGCCACTCAAAGAGATTTTCTCTATTATAGAAAGCCAAAGTGATTTTATTTTCTTTTACTCTGATAATGTCATTGATGTAAATAAGAAAGTAAGTATATCTGCTAATAATGAAGCGATTGGAGATGTTCTCGATAAAGTTTTCACTTCCACAAACAGCACATATGTGATCTCTGGAAAACAGATATATGTATCACATAAAACAAAAGAGTCTAATAAAAAACATACGGAACAGCCTCTGCTAGAAGTGCAAAAACAACAAGATATCCCTATATCCGGAATCATCAAAGATGTAAATGATGAGCCCCTCATCGGGGTATCTATTTCGGTAAAAGGAACACCAGGTAAAGGAACAATAACTGACGTAAATGGTAATTTCTCACTGGAAGTTCCTGAAAACACAACGATCGTTATTTCCTATATCGGACATATCACACAAGAAATAAAAGTAGGCACACAGCGAAGTTTCAGAATCACGCTTTTGGAAGATCCCGTAATGATGGATGAAGTGGTTGTAATAGCGTACGGTGAGCAGAAAAGATCCGCGTTTACAGGTTCTGCCTCTGTTGTAACTGCCGAAGCCATCTCCCGCCGTCCCGTGACAAGTGTGATGAGTGCCATAGAAGGTGCCGGTGTCGGTGTACAGGTTCAAAATACTTCAGGAGCTCCCGATGCTACTCCCGAGTTCCGCATACGTGGGGCCAGTTCGATCAATGCGAGCAAAGATCCCCTTATTATCGTAGACGGCGCAGCTTACGAAAGCGGATGGAATAATATCAACCCAAATGACGTTGAATCTATTACCGTATTGAAAGATGCTGCATCAACAGCCATTTATGGAGCAAGGGGTGGTAACGGTGTTATACTGATCACAACAAAAAGAGCCACAAAACAAGAGAAAATCGCAGTCACTTTCGATGCTAAATTTGCAATCTCCCAAGTGCGCAAAAGCGATTTATATGATGTGATAGAGAACCCCGGAGAATTCTATGAACAACACTACAGAGCCCTATACAACTACTTTCAGGATATATATGGATACAATGCATACCAGGCAAATCAGGCTTCGAATGCATTATGGACAAAAAACAGTGACGAGGGCGGTCTCGGATACCTTGTGTATACTGTGCCCGAAGGACAACAACTTGTAGGTTATAACGGCAAGTTGAATCCTAATGCGACATTGGGCAGGGTAGCCACAGGCACCGATGGGGGTAGTTACCTCTTGTATCCGGACAACTGGACAGACGAAACATATAAAACAGGATTCCGTCAGGACTATAATCTTTCTATAAGGGGAGGAACCGACAAAATGAGCCTGCTCGCGTCTGTCGGGTATACCGACGTTGAAGGTATTACCAGCACATCAGGCTACGAACGTTATACCGGACGCCTGAAAGGTGATTTCAGAGCACGTACCTGGCTAAAATTCAGCGGAAATATAGATGCCTCAAAGTCGAAAACAGACAGCGATCCCGATTATGAAAACAATTCGAATAACCTTTTTTCGAATGTAAATATGATGGCTCCTATTTATCCTGTATATATAAGGGATGCAAATGGTAATATCGCATACGACGATAATGGCAAAGTTTACGATTACGGCGACGGAACATACAACGATGGCGTTGCACGTCCCATCAGAACCGGATCGAACCGCTTACAGGAAGTACAATTGCAAACACGTAGAACCGAAGCCACGAAAGTCGGTGCACAGGGAGCAATCGATATCACGTTTATCCCCGAGCTGACTGGAACGGTAAATGTTACATACGCAGATAACGAACGGAGATATAAATCGACCGGACAACCGTTTTACGGAACATCGAATCCCGGAGGAAGCGTATCTGTGTATTCTTATAAGACCGAAACAGTGAATTTGCAACAGTTGCTCAATTTCAACAAGAGTTTCGGTGCCCATAATGTCAAAGCGACCGTGTTACATGAATCATACAAATATAATTACTACTATTTGTATGGTAACAAGACCAATATGTTCAGCTACTTCGAAAATCAGGAACTCGACGGAGCCATTACAATGAATAATATGAGATCATACAATACCGGATATCAGAGCGAAGGATTCGGAGGCCGTGTATTATATGACTATAAGGGAATCTATAATTTCGATGCATCATTCAGGCGCGACGCTTCTTCCCGTTTCCATCCCGATCACCGTTGGGGTAGTTTCTTCTCTTTCGGAGGAGCTTATCTTATATCCAAAGAGAAATTCTTTGATGTGAAATGGGTCGATGAACTGAAAATAAAATTATCATACGGACAAAACGGAAATGACCAGATTGGTAATCACCGCTACGTAGATACTTACGATATAGCAAATCTGAATGGTGATATTGCCCTTACCTTTAAGAATAAAGGAAACGAAAGCATTACCTGGGAAACCCGCTCTGCTATTAACGCCGGTGTCGAATTTGAATTGTTCAAAGGGCGTTTGTCCGGTGGTATCGAGTACTATAATAATAAAACTACGGACATGCTTGCTCAGGTTTCGGTACCCACGTCACTCGGATACTCTGCCTATTGGGCAAACGTAGGAGATATGCGCAACGCTGGTGTCGAATTAGAGTTGCGTGGAGATATTATCCGACAGAAAGATTTCCGTTTCTCCCTGAACTTTAACGGTGCAATGAACAAAGCCACAGTTCTAAAACTGGCAGCAGAAAGAACAGGCCAAACACTATATAATGGCAATGGAGACGTAGTAGGTAAAGGTTACAGCAGCGGTTCGTACTTTTACGGAGAAGGTGTGGAATACAAAACATGGTATCTAAAAAAATTCGCGGGAATTAACGAATCCGGACAGGCTATGTGGTATGTAAGAAATGACGATACCGGTGAGATCTCAACTACCACTACTTACAGCTCAGGGTCATACTTCGATTGCGGAAGTTCACAGCCTAAACTAATCGGAGGTTTTGGAGGAAGCTTCGGATGGAAATCACTTGAACTTTCATTTACTTTCGCATACAGGCTTGGTGGTTATGCTTATGATTCGGGATATGCCTCTCTGATGACGACTCCATATAGTGGGCGTACCGGTTATAATTTCCACAAAGACATATACAACTCGTGGACTGCCGAAAACCCAAGCGATACGTATGCGCGCTGGCAATATGGCGACCGTTATTTTACTTCGGCATCTGACCGCTGGCTTACCAAAGCCGACTACCTGAACTTACAGAATATTACTCTCAGTTATATCATACCAAAAAATATTGTAACAAAAATGGGAATCGAAGGATTAATGGTTTCCGCCGGCGTCGACGATCTGCTTTTCTTATCGAAGAGAAAGGGTTTTATTCCAAACCGCGACTTTGACGGAGATTTGGATATGGGCTATTATCCTAACACACGAAGATTCCTGTTAAATCTGAAATTCGATTTTTAATTAATCAACTTGATAATTATGAGAAAAATATTATTCAAAATAGCTATATTATTTATACCGGTATTGCTTTTTGTCAGATGTATCGACGAGGTGATGCCTTCCGAATATGCCACAGCAGATCAGATAGGAGTGTCAGAAACTGCGTTGGAATCACTGGCTAACAGTACAGCTGCGTTTATGTATGCTTACGATTATTTTGGCACACTTTCGGCACAGGAATTCGGTTATCCGGCCATGATGATTATTCGCGATGCCCTTACCGATTGCCCCTACGTATCAACCAGTTACAATCATTTCAATACATATTGGTGCAATCTGACCGATTTTACATCTGCCCGTACCCGCCAGCCATGGCGTTACTATTACCGTATGGGACTGAATGCAAACAATACACTTGCTGCCATCGAGAATCCCGACGAGGCCTCTGACAAAATACAGGCGCTCTACGGGAACGCTCTTGTGTACAGGGTATTGGCATATATGGACCTGATGCGCATGTATGAATATAAAAAGACCGGAGTTGCCGCTTTGGATGCAGAAGCCGAAAAAAATGGAATTTATGGGCTTACTTCTGTAATTGTAGATGAAAATTTTGACGCTGAAAATGCAGACAATAACCCACGCGCTCCTTTCTATCAAATGTACAGGTTTATAATGAATGACCTGAACAAAGCGGAAAAGTATCTGGCAAACTATAGCCGGAGCAATAAAACAAAAGCAGACCTGTCGGTAGTATATGCTTACAAAGCCCGGCTGTGGCTCGAAATTGCGACCCGTTTCCAGAAATATCCTGCCGATTTGCAAACCCAGCTGGCTCATGAAGATGATGAAGCTCTGGCAATATACGACAAACTGGGAATAACAAGCACCACCGAATGCTACCAGAAAGCGGCTCAGTATGCGCGTAATGTCATCGATAAGTACTCACCGCTAAGCCAAGCACAATGGCATAGCCTGACCGAAGGATTTAATGAAGCCACTGTCGGCTCCTGGGTTTTTGCCATCACCATCAAGTCTGCCGATGCTGTTTATAGTAGGGTAAATTGTTTTCATTCCAATTGCGTTACCGAATTTACCCGGGGATACAGTCGTTCGCAATACCACAGCTATCGCATGATTGATAAGAATCTTTACGATAAGATAGAGGATAGTGACTGGCGGAAGGTGACATGGATAGATCCTGCCGACGCAGGTGCAAAACCGACCCCTGGCAAATATTATACTCTGTTAGGTAAATTAGATGAACTAAATGGAACCGATGTAGGTACCGAATGGGCTTTGCGTAATGCTTATGTAGGCTTTAAGTTCCGCCCTAACGAGGGAGACATATCAGAAGATTACACAAACGCATTGCAAGTAGATTTTCCCATCATACGCGTAGAAGAAATGTATTTCATCGAGGCCGAAGCAAAAGCATACGCGGAGAGTATGGCCTCAGGTGTTAGCGCTTTGACTTCGTTTATGAATACTTACCGCTACACAGATGGTTCGTTCAACATATCTCCGACAAATGTGGAAGACCTTGTAGACAACTATATAGTTACACAAAAAAGGATAGAGCTTTGGGGCGAAGGTCTGGCATACTTTGATATCAAAAGGCGTGAACTGGCTATCACCCGTGGATATACCGGATCGAACTGGTTAGCGGCCAACCGTTACAACTCCCTTCCGGGATACACAGCCTCGTGGATGAATCTGTATATACCATACGAATCTGAAGGAGCATTGAACAAAGCAATGATATTGAATCCCGATCCGTCAGTAGTGGACAGTTATGGATTATGGACAGGAAATTAATCTTAAAACAATGAATATGAATAAAATAAATAAAATATCAGTATCTTTGATATCCGGATTGTTGATGATTATGTCTTTATCTTGCAGCGATGATGATAATTGGAGTCCAGGGCCGGAGGTTGATCCATCCTCTCCAAGAGTTTATTTTAACCCTTCTAGCAGCGGAGATGTGGAACCGGGAGAATCGTACCTTAATATTGCTGTCTCACGTGTAAATACAAATGGCTCACTTACTGTTCCTATCAGTATATCCAAAAGTACGGAAGGACTCTTGTTCCCGGATCAGAGTGTTACTTTCGCAGCAGGAGAAGAAACAGCTTATTTCAAAGTAGGTTTTAATCAGGACATTCCATACGAAACGGATTATCCTTTCGAATTGAAAATAGACGAAGTATATAGCGACCAATATATTGCTGCCGGAGCTCCGGTTCATTCTGGAAAACTTAGGCGGCTCGAACCGTGGGTATTTGTGGCAGAAGCGACTTGTACATTCGAAGGGACATCAGGTTCAAAATTAGCTGCATTCGATCCTTTTAAACAAAACTTATATAAAAAAGAGATCGCCGGCATATTCAAAATTGAGAACTGGTGTCTTAACGGGACTGGTGAATGGTATGGCGACTTTATTTTTACCGTAGATGAAAATAAGCAAATTTTACCTGATTCGGGTATAGGATTTCATGATATTTCGGCCAAACGATGGTATTTTTATGAGCCGGGGAAAGCTTCGAGCGGTGATGATACTAAATATCAGATCAATGGCCACCTACCGACCAGTACAGGCGTCTACATGACCTATTTTTACCTTTATACTATCGGTAGTACAAGTTCGAGTTATTTTATGGACTTTGATGAAAGTGCAAGAACTGCAAAAATGGGGGGGTATTCGCGTTACAGCTCAAGTACTTTCTCTAGCGGATCATTTGTTTTAAATTATACCTGGTAATTAATTTATCATAAATTAAGAGAAGAAAACAACCGGGAGTACTTTCCGGTTGTTTTCATTACATAATACTATAAAAGGAAGTAAAACGATGAAAAAGTATTTAGGATTATTATTAGCTTCGCTGTGGATTGTTTCTGCTTTAGCACAAGAGAACAAACAGGCTGTTATTCACGGATATGGAGATCTGTATGTATTGTATAATGCCGACGAAAGCGTCCGGATTGTAGCGGCAAAAGCCGATGGAAACGTAATGGATACCACATTCGCGTATTTACCCGACAATTTGAAATTCCGTTATTCTGCAACAGGAGACAACACAAATGTAAGTTTTGAGTTTAACCTTCACGAACGGATCAAACATCCATGGCGTCAGCAAAAGTCTGATAAAACGCTTGTCGTTTCAGATATACATGGGCGCCTCGATGCACTCATTGCCGTATTGAAAGGGAATGGAGTAATAAATAATGATCTCAATTGGTCTTATGGGAAAAATCAACTAATCGTTCTGGGCGATATTCTTGACCGTGGGCGCGATGACAACGGGATAGCATGGCTTGTATATAAATTGGAAAAGGAAGCAGAGGATGCCGGAGGACGTTTGGATTTCATAATCGGCAACCACGAAGACCTGGTTTTAAAAGATGATATTCGCTATGTAAATGAGGCGCATCTTGTGTTTTCAGCGATGGCAGGTATTCCTTATTCCGACTTATATGGTGTAAATACAGAATTGGGATATTGGTTGCGCGACAGCTATCTTATCCTGACAGTCGGAGATAATCTGTTTGTACATGCCGGGCTCAGTCCTAAAATTATTCAGAAAAGGTACAAGATAGGGGAAATAAATGAGCTTGGCTGGCGTTTTACCGGCTATCCTACAAAGGAAAGGAATAATATGCATACCCGTAATGAGACATTATTCGGAAGTGACGGGCCACTTTGGTATCGTGGACTGGTTACCAATTCTGAACCGGTTTCTTCGGAAGATTTAGATAAAGTATTGGATTATTATAAAACGAAACGGATTATTGTCGGTCATTCCGAAGTAGACGAAATCGACTGGCGGTATGACGGACGTGTTGTCGCTGTAAATGTAAGGCATTACGATAACTTTCCCAAAAATCATACAGCCGGAATACTTATTGAAGGAAATAATATTTATTCAATCACCTATTCGGGGAAGAAAGTATTGCTGGGCAAGTAAATACCGCTCAAGTATCCTTTATATAAAAATATTACGATCAATCATTTACCCATAAAAATAAAAAATACCATTAATAGGAAAAAAACCTCAAAGGTCATATTTTATCATTTATTGAATAATATTTATTAGGAAATATAAAAGGTTTATAATAGATTCGCACCTCAAACAAGGAATCTGTTAACTTTTAAATTCTAAAAGCATGCACTCATCTACTACGCTAACCAATAATAATCGCATAGAAATAGCAGATGTATTACGTGGTTTTGCTGTAATGGGAATTACTCTTATCCATTTTATCGAACGGTTCAGCCTCAACAGTTTCCCGGAAGAAACCAGCAATTTCCTGATATTTACGGATAGAATAATCTGGGACAGTGTATTTTTCACCTTTTCCGGGAAAGCCTACTGCATTTTCGCATTGCTCTTCGGATTCAGTTTTTTTATTCAGGACAACTCACAAAAAGAAAAAGGGAAAGATTTTCGTGGACGGTTTGCCTGGCGGTTAATATTATTATTCTTTATAGCTTGTATCAATTCTACTTTATTTCCCGGTGAAATATTAGTACTCTATGCATTGGTTGGTTATGTGCTGATAGCAGTCTGCAAACTTTCTACCCGCACAGTGGCGATTATAGCCGTTGTCCTTTTACTCCAGCCTCTGGAATGGGGACAACTGATTTATGCGCTTATCAACCCTGAATACATAACGAATGCCGAATTCGACGCCCCATACTGGGAGATAGTCAATACAGCACAGAAAGAAGGTTCTTTCCTCGAGATGAGTAAAACTGCTATATGGACAGGGAATGTTGCCAATATGGGCTGGATGCTATTACATGGACGGGTTACCCAAACCGCAGGATTGTTTATGATAGGTATGCTGATAGGGCGTGGCAAGGTATTCCTATACTCAGAAAAAAATATACAGTTGTGGATTAAAGTATTCATCATAGCTACCATAGCCTTTTTCCCTATTTATGGCTTGATGCCTGTACTTCCCGACTTTATAGACCGGGAGGCTCTACTTGTACCTTCTACTCTCATACTTAAATCTCTTTCGAATATTGCATTTACAGGAATACTGTTCGCAGGAGTAATACTTGTTTATTACCTGACAAAGTTTAGGCGGGTTCTTCATCAATTAGCCCCCTATGGACGCATGAGCCTGACAAACTACCTGTCACAGTCTTTGCTCGGCGCATTCCTGTTTTACAACTGGGGACTGGGGCTTTACCTGCATACAGGTATTACAGTATGTTTTCTTATGGGAATAGGTGTGTTCCTTTTACAATTCTTTTTTTGTCGCTGGTGGCTCCTTTCACATCGTCAGGGTCCATTGGAATGGTTATGGAAAAAGGCAACCTGGATTAAAATAGGAAAAGGATAATTTTCTCTATAGAATTTATTTTCCGAAAGCAACCGGATACATCAGCAGTTGATACATCAATGTCTGCGCCATACGTTCCTGCCCCTCTGTGCTCGGATGCAGGCGGTCGAAGCCGGCATCATGAAAATAGACTAGCTGTTCCTCTATCATCGGATTAAGCCCTGTTACAGCATTAAAATCTATAACAGGAACACCCCATATATTACCTGCTTCTTTGATAGCATCGATATAGGCATCGATATATTCGCCGCAATGATTCTGGTAACTTTCATCCGGTTGTACATTTTTTTCGCCAAATTCTGCAAACGAGCGATGCAATGGCGTAAGTAGAATAATCTGCTTATCGGGGAATAATTTTTTCAGGTGATTTATTCCTGTATTAATACGTCCTTTATAGGTATCATTAGTCATAATAAGCATACGCCTTTTCCGGTTAACCAACTTCCTGGGCTCTCCCCGTGCAGCCATAACCTGCTCTTCCCGCTCGGTATACCATTCGCCGATGGGTACACCGTGATTGAAGTCATTGGTTCCCAGGAAAACAAGAATAGCATCAACATCATCCCCGTGTTCTTTTTTCAACTGATTGGCCTGATTAACGACACCGTTCCATTGTCTTCCACTCACACCATAAACGTAAGAAGTGATGCCCAACCACTCTTCTAAAAAAGACCAGTATTTTTTTATCTTATCTCCATAACTATCCGGATCTGTAACGGAATCACCAATATATCCGACTTTCTTACCTTGCCAAGGATGTGAAATGCATCCGCTATTAGTTCCAGCTGCAGATCCTTTTTTCGATGGGTTTGGTTGTGCTGACAGGAATGCGGGAAGGCTCAATAAAAGCATTAAAGCAATTAAGTTTATATTTTTCATTGGATTATATTTATTTTTGGTTCGATATCCTACACTATCTGCCAGTAAAAGTAATATTTTTCTTACCAGCTAATATGAGATACAAACTAATTTCAGAGTATAGCAGTAAAAAATGATTGAAATATCATTTATTAACATTAATATTGTCTTTTATTAATCAATATACTGACAGAATGGAAATTAAAAAAATAATAAAAGATAAAGAGCAGTTTATGGATTTACTGTTATTGGCTGATGAACAGGAAAGTATGATTCTCAAATACTTAGAAAGAGGAGAATTGTTTGCATTATATGATACTGATTTAAAAACAGTTTGTGTCGTAACGCAAGAAGATGAAAACACTTGTGAAATCAAGAATATTGCAACTTACGAACAAGAACAAGGGAAAGGATATGGAAGTTTAATGATGAAATATATAATTGAAAACTGTAAAGATAAATGTGATACGCTATTAGTCGGTACAGGGGATGATGATAAAACATTGTCATTTTACAAAAAATACGGATTTGTTTATTCACATACAGTAAAAAACTTTTTCATAGACAATTACGGCCATGAAATGTTTGAGGATGGACAACAATTAATAGATATGATTTATTTGAAAATGGATATACCTAAACAATTATAAATCGACTGTCATTAACAAATCCTATCAAAGCAAAGATTATTTTTCACTGATCTCCACCCCTTGTTGTCCTCTGATAAAATAACAAAGTCTATCAATAAATTAATAGGCTTTATTTGTAGACTTAAATGTTCTATTCTTGAAGATTTAAATTTAATTTATGAATTGAGAATATACTTTCTGATATTACACAAAAGAGTAGAAATAAAACCATAAATAAAACAACAAGATTGTTAATAAATCTCATTCATCGGATTAATGAAGAAAAGCAAAGAATGGACAATAGTAAAAGAATTGACAAATGTAGCTGACGAAAATAGCATTGTTTTAAATGAAGTTGGTTGGACAAGTCGTGTTTATATTGTAAATAATGGTGAAATCGTTTTGAAATTTCTAAAAGACAAGCAATATAAAGAAGAATTTGAACATGAAATAAATATTCTGAGGCTGATTAAAGAACACCAGTTCAATGTAAATATTCCTTTGATTAGTAGCTCAGGAGAAGATAATACTTACATCGTATTTAATGGTTTGATGGGCAAATCAATGACAACAAAATTCATAGATATATTAACAAAAGAGGAGAAGAGAAAAATAGGCATACAAATAGGTTTATTCTTAAAAACGCTTCATACAATCGCCTATAAAGGCAAAAGTCCAAATAGCGAAAACGATATATTTGAATGGTTTCAAAAGTCGTTTAATAAAAGAAAAAACACATTAAAAAAGCATTTCCACGAGAACGAACTTGTTACTATTGAAAATTTAGTAACAACCTTACCGCAAAAGTCACAAAAATTAGGCATAGAACAAGTTTTTTGCCATGGCGATTTAGGCTACAATAACATTTTACTAACCGATAGTCTTGAAGTAGGAGTAATAGACTTTGGTGATGCAGGTTATAATGATAAGTCATATGATTTTGTTGGATTAGAAGACGATGATATATTGGATGCAGCAATTTTAGCATACGATGGCGATGAGATTTTGAAAGCGAAAGTAGAAATACGACGACAGTTATTACCACTTATGGAAATGTTGTTCTTGATTGATAAAAAAGATAAAGAGGGTGTTATACAATGTGTAGAAAAGATGCGGATAAATTTGAAAACATATGATTTATAATGGCTAAATAACAAAATAAGCCTGACAGATTTCCCTATCAGGATTTTAAAGTACCCAGATCCGCAACACTGAATCTACATTAGATTACTTTCGATTACACTCTAACTACTCTATCAATGAATGATTTATGAATTTATTAGTGTGATATGAATGTAATGCGATGTAATAGAATGTAGATAAAAATTATGCAGTTTTTTATGCAGTTTTGATGACCTATGCATTAGGGGAAAACAGTCTCAAAGACTCTTTTATCTTCCCCTAAGTTATGCTCTAATAGGGTGTTAACTTTGCATTAGTAGTAACACTTAATTTTTATTCAGTATGGGGCACACAAGTTTCAATTTTGAACTAAATCGCAGACCGAACAAGAACAGGGCTTATCCTATCTATTTGAGGATAAGCAAGGATGGTAAGCCAAAAAAGATTAAAATGCCTATTGCAGTCAACAGGCTCACCGATTTCGACTCTAAACGTAAACGAGGGCAATGGATAAAGAATTCAGAGCCCAACTTCAAGAAGTGGAATGATATTCTATTATCCGAATTAGAGAAGGCAGAAGAGGTATACAACAGTCTTAAGGGAGACAGTCTCTCTACATCGGCTGACAGTGTAATGTATCGTATCAAAGAAGGTGACATACAACACTCATTCTTAACCTATGCACGGGAGCGAACACAGTTTCTATATAATAGTGGAAGTTTTAGGAACTACAAGAAATACAACGGCTTCTGCAATAAGTTACAGGCTTTCCTTACCGACAGTCACGGCAAAGTCCGAGACCTGACGTTCGGCGAGCTTACCCCAGCTTTGCTATCTAAATTTGAAGCCTACCTCCATACGCTTAAGAATGAGCGAATTCCCGATAAGATATTACACCCTAATACAATAGCTATAGTGTTCAATATATTCAAAACACTTGTAAACAGAGCAACTAAGATAGAGAGATATATGAAACATGATGACAACCCATTTCATATTTTCCAATACAAAGGAGTTCGAACGATGAAACAAAAGCTCAATGAGGCTGAAATTGACGCCATGGCGACTCTTAATCTGTCTGTGGGTAGTTTGCAGTGGCATTGTCGTAATTACTTCTTATTTAGCTTCTATTGCGCTGGTATAAGGGCTGGTGACCTGATACAGTTGAGATGGGGAAACATTTCAAAGGAAGGTCGTTTAGAGTATGAGATGGGTAAGAATCATAAATACAAAAATATCCTCCTTGTTCCACAAGCATTAGATATACTTTCTTTGTATCGCAAGGAAGACAGTAAGCCAAATGATTACATCTTTCCTTTGTTGGACTCATCTGCATCCTACGCAAAAGCCGTGACACAGGAGCAGAAGGATACACTCTCCGCTGACATGAAAGTTAAATTATTCAATCAGATAAGTACCAAGAATGCTCTCATCAACAAATATCTGAAACAGGTAGCCAAGTTAGCTAAGATTGAAAAGCCAGTATCATTTCACATTGCTAGGCATAGCTTTGGTAGGATTGCCAAGATAAAGAATATTGATAACGGCGTCCTTAAGAACTTGTTTGCTCATAGCTCTATCAAGGTAACAGAGGCATATATGGGAGACTTTGACACAGAGCAAACAGACAAAGCATTTATGAGTATATTCAACGGATAATCGGATTATATTCCTATTTTTGTAAAGGACTTATCTTAGTTTATTTAGGTAAGTCCTTTTTTAATTATCAATATAGTGAATATGAGGTTATGAGTGAATATGAACACTTTTTCACAAAGGAAGATGAGCAATTTGTATTAGACAATCAACAACATATATTATCATTAGCTAAAGATAGTGGTATAGTATTAACCGAAGAAGCTGCCTGTTTATTTGTTTTCTTAAGAACTCCTGCAACTTTCAAGAATCTTGCAGATAATGAGGAGATTAAGAATAGGTATGAACTTGCAGTACTACTATTGACCCTTATTGAAGCAAGCAAAGAAAAAAACTACCTTAGGATTTCATCAGGCAATATCTCTCATAAAATTCAACAGGAGAAATTAATAAAACATCTTAGGGCAAAAATAGATATGGAATTATCTTTTTGGCATACTTCATACATGACAACTTTGGAATTCCCTGCTAAGAATCTTTGCCCCTTATATAGTGAAGAGCAAGTAACAAAAATTGCTAATCTCTCTCAAAAAATAATACACAAAGGTATACCTGTATACAAAGATTTATCCTTACCTTTTGTAATTGACTATATTGTATCTCAACTCAAAGCAAGAGATATATTTGATAAGAATTCTAAATATCTAAAAACTAACGAAGCGTCATTCATGTTCGATATGTTAAACTTGTTCGGGGTTATGCCTAAGGGCTTACATGAAAATGAGGACAACATATTAAATAATCAGGAGAAATTTCAAAAAATCAAAGAATTTCTTAGAACTATTGAGAGACGAGGTAAATAGTCAGAGGTCAGGGGGTGGATGTTCTCCGACCGTATATCTACACTCGCTTGGTCTGGTGGGATTTTTACTCCCCTGACTTTCGGAAGTAATCAGAAGAAAAGTATCTGTTAATTCAATAGCAAAAATCTGTTAAATTAATATTGGTTTAATAGATAATATTTTGCGTCTACCCTATTCTATCTATATCTCCATTAGGCTACTCATTAGACATCTTCTTTACTGGCTCAATGACTTATTTATATATTTATCTGGCTCACTTCTAAGCAGATTGAGCCATTCGGAATACATTTCTTCTGGCATACGCCGATAGCCTGATTTATGAAGTTCAATATATAAGGATTCCATTTCAGCATACATATTTTTTATATTTTCATCAGAGAAAAGGGCTTCGGGGCTTTTCAGATTCTTAGCTTTCATCAATGAATGGATATAATGCTTTTGCGCTTCGGCTTTGGTAAGGATGGCATTTACATTAGTAGGATGATATTCTAAAACCTTATTACAACATTTGATGACAAATTCGGGATTGTCTTTACCATATTTGTGTTGATAGCCCTGCGCCAAATCTACAAGGCAATTGGCTACGGCTTGTTTGTTGCGAAGTGTATCCATATATAAGCCGTTTCGTATAGCATCAATAGTCACATATCCAGAAGCGATTATCCATGCGTCAATCGGGAATGTTCCGCTTGTTAGCTCTGTATTATACCATCCTGATTTTTCAGAAAATAATTTGATATAGATATGGTTGGGAGCAAAGGCAAGTTGGCAAGGAATATTAAACTGGTCAGCAAGGATTTTATATAAATAGGGTAATGAATGACAGTTGCCCTTTCGGGTCTTTAATAATTTAGAGACAAACATCTTAGTCCAATCTGCCTGACCTAAAGGGTCTTCAAAGTCATAAGTTAGTGGCTTATGTTCATAAATAAGGAGAGAATCAACAGGGATTAAAATAGTATCTGTTAGAACTTTAAATATAGCTGCATGTTTGGTAATTATATCTTTATCTTTCTCTGTATAAGTAATTAGTTCAGATTGAGAAAGACCATTTATTAAACGGCAAATGGTTTCATATTGCTCGTTTATTAGTTGAGTATCTAACATCCCATCATAGTAAGCGTATTCGGAAATAAAAACAGCATCTCTAAAACTTAAAGGAACGCTATCCTTTAACATACTATTAATATAGTTATATGATTGTTCATAAATATTTTCTAACAAATCTATATTTTGACTTCTTAAAATGAGGATATTTAAGCAAATACCTAACAATAAAAACGACAATTTGACTTTCATAGTACTAGTTATTCTATATAATAAGGATTTGAATTTGTCCTTATATTAAACTCGGGACTATCTCTTATGAATTCAACCTCATTAAAAAATTCAATAATAATATATTGATTGAAAAATAGAAATATTGTTTTGTCCTCTCTAATATTTAAAGAATTTGACTTCACTGAGATTTGATGAAATCCTAATCTCATAGAATGATTTAATTTATCAGGTATAAAAGCCGAATAAATAACTGTATCCGAAAAAAGTCTTTCGCCGTCAATATCTATTTGCATATCTATTCTATCATACGGAGAATATCCAGCAAGGGATAAATATATGTTTGTATTTCTTTTAGGAACTAAACCCACAATGAAAATTATAATAATAATTAATATAGTTCCAAAGATTATTTTTTTTTGCATAATTAATATTTATGATTTAATCCGATACTATTTATGTGTATAACTTCGAATCTTTTGTTATTGGTGTTATAATATTTATAAGTCGGATTTGGCTGCCTTGCTCCTCCTACTATCATTGAATTAGAGCCTTTATTAAGTCTTCCTTGTTGGTAATTATAAATGATAGAGCCTCTCTGACTAGAAGTGACATTTGTTCCCCCTGCACCTTGTACCATTAAATTACGCCATCCGCTTGCACTTTCATGTGATAATCCTAAAGCATGCCCAAATTCATGTACAGAACTGCGAGTATTGTTATATGATAAAGTATTACTAAGCCAATTGTCATCAGCAAAATCGCCAGCCCAAATAGACATTACTTTTCCCCCCATTTCGTTTGTTGCTGCTCGTCCAGGAATATCAGCTGGCTCTATCTTATCTGACAATACAAATAAGTGGTCTGATGCTGAAACATCATCCATTGAACTTGCTGCTGTAATTTGAACATCAGTTTTCATTGTATAGGTTTTTCCATTTACCTCAAATTTTCCGCCAAAGGCTTTTGAAATACCAGATGCAAGGTTCTTGGCTGCACGTGCCATGTTAATATTATCACTCGAACGATTGATTACTTTCCCTGTGACGTGCATTGTTGCAATATCATTATCTATAGTAAACCACACACTATCTCCTCTTAAATCTACGGCATTTATAGGATTATTCATCACATATACATATGGCGACCAACTATAAAATTCTTCCGCCAACGGGTCAACAGTTAAAAAACGGCTTGTAGTTTCTGCCCTGTAAGCATATTTAGTAGTATCTTCTTCCAAGAATTTAACAACCTTGTTAGTATGGGTGTTGATTAATACAGTACCTACCTGCATTATCTCTTCATTGTAAAATGTTTCTTTATACTTTCCCTTACTCAACGTAAGCGGTTCTTTTGTTATCCCATGCTTCTTAAATATGTCCTCCTGCGCCTGCGTGACTAAACAGGTCACAAACAAAATACCTAAAAATAATGCTGCTCGTTTCATATATGATTGATTTAAGTTATTCAATTAGTCGTAATGCACTCTTATACCTGATGTCATGCTCCCGCCTTTCTTTTTCTTCATTTGCTGAATTTAGCCAGCTTTCATATACCTCTTTCGGTATTTCCACAAATCCGATTTCATCCAGTCGGCGGTAAACATTATTCCGCTGCTCAAACAATTTATAAATATCTGGATAATGGACTTTCAAGGTGTCAGGGGGCGGGCTGCCTACCTGATGGGCTGCGTAAGACAGATGTATAGAATGATAATTAGATTTCATTGCCAGTGCTGATGTGTTAGTCGGTGCATAAGCTAAAACAGAATCTATACATTGAATCACAAATTTATCATAACCGTATTTATGAATATAACCCGAAGCAAGGTCTGATAGACAATGTGCTATTACTTGTTTCTTGCTTTGGGGCTGCATATAAACACCGTGTTTTATAGCTGCTGCATTGATAAACCCAGAACCAATAATAAAAGCGTCTGTTGTCATCATGCCCTGTGTCAGTTCAAGGTTATGCCAGTTGTTATTCCTGTCTTTAAACTTGATATAAGAATGTTGGGGAGAAAATGCAAGGCTTGCTTCTGCTCCTACCTTTTCACAAAGAATAAGATATAAGAGTGGTAAAGAATGGCATTGCCCTTTATGAGATGAAAGAAGTTTTGTAATAAATAATTTTGAAAAATCTTGCTCCCCTCTAAAGTCTTCAAAGTCATATTGCATAGGAAAAGAAGTAGATGCTCTTTCCCTCATTGGAAATTTGACTCTCAATGTATCAGCCATAACCCGATACAACATAAGATTCTTTGTTGTGGGATTGTTCCAGTTAAGACCGTCCTGTCCTGCTTTTAATCGGGCTATGGTAGCCATCTGAGAAATAGCTTCATCATATATCTTTTCATCTAACAATCCTTCAAAGTAGGTGTTCTCAACAGCAAATACAGCATCTTTGAGATTAAGTGGTGCTTTGCCATTCAACATATCAATCAGTTTCCCTGCTGTTTGGTAATAATGTTCTGTGCCCTGTGCCCCTGACCAAGATGGTAAATCGAATTGCACAGATGAATAGCTTGCCAGTTCTTCTTCAAATTGATTTTGCCTTTGCATCATATTCATACGCTCGACAGTAAGCCTGTCCTGCTCATAGATATTCAGTTGTTGCTGATTGCGGTTATTGGTTGGAAAAGTAGGGATATCAGGTGTTGGATTGTTTCGATTATTAGTGCGTCCAACAATGATACTGCGTGATGGTGTAGTTGGCTGTGGTGTTGTAATCACAGGCACTTGCCCAAATGTGCTAATTGACAAAAGCAAGGGAAATATCAATATGTATTTATATGCTTTCATGTATTAAAACAGGTCAAAAAATAAAATAAATATACTTCTTACCTCCAATAGATAATTGACGTAACAAATTATGCACAATATAAACATTATTTTACAAAAAATAACAAATAATTCTTTTCTAAATATGAAAATATTCAACAATAAGAACATAGATATACTCTAAATCAATCATGAATATATATGTATCACCTCTTTTTCATCCTCCGATATTCCCACGGGGCTATAGGCTTTTCCATACTCCATATGTTTAACCGCTCCTTTCTGGCTTGCCGTTCAAGGCTGTCAAGGGTCTGGTCTTTGCTGTAATGTTTATAGTGCCACGCTAAACCGTTTCTTACTAAAGCCTCATTTACATTCATTCCATCGACATACAAGACCCCCAGTACACGACCGTATCGGTCAACACCCTTTTTATGGACTATTACAGGCTTGTTGTAACACATTTCACGAACAAATAGAGTTGCCTTATACCCGTAGTCCTGCCCTCGTTCTGGCGCATCTATACCGTCTAACCGCACCCGTATTTGTTCTCGTTGGTCAGTGAGGAGGGTTACTGTGTCGCCGTCTGCGACCCTGACTATCCGACCTGTGAGAATAGTGTCATTAATTCCAAGTAGTATAAAACATATGACAAACATCTGTTTCATATCATTACCAATGAGAATCTATAGATGGATTATAGTCTTCATAAGAGCCTTTATAACTACTGGTACAAGTATCTAAATTTGCTGCTATAACAAAGAGTATAAGTAGTAAAATACCTATTGTTATAAGCCAATCTTTAACTCTTTCTGCAAAATTATTCTTCTGAGACATCTCTCTTCTTTTTGGTTAGAATCAAATAGATAGAAGCTAATATGATAGATATAGCAATCCCAATAAGGGAATAATTTAACCATGTTTTGTTTATCAGGTCATTGTTACTCTGTATATTATATTCCGAAAATATGATACTGTACAATAGTTCAAAATCATTGAATTTGACAGAACTATACTGAGGTTGGCTACTATTATATTTTCTAACATAATAATATTTAGTCTTCCATATTGAGATAGTTGTTAATACAAGATATTGCTCTGGAATCCTTTTGAAGTCTATAAACTCAGATTTTAAGATATGGTCTTTTGCCATTACATACCCTTGTTGTATCGGTGTGCGATATTGAGGCATTATAGCTTCAATATTGGTTTCGGACGGAGGAGCGATAGGATTCCTTAGAATAGCACTCTCTTTAGGAATTAAATATTCCATATCCTTAGATTGAATTTCATATGTATGGAAAGAAAGTCCGTCTAAATGCTTGGTAGCAAAAATAAAGTTAAAGCCACCTCTTTCATAATTGAATGTACCATATTCCCCAGTATTTTCAATATACTTCCCGTATACTTCGGTATCAAAATATGCACAGATATTATTACTTGCCTTGAACGCATTGTCTACATACCTTTTCTGAAACTCTCTGAAATCTTTGTCCGTTTCTCGCACTGTTAGAAAATAACCTATTCCTACTGACAGTATAACGGCACATAGGAAGAGAAATACACTTCGTAGCATTGAATTGTTCATAAATGATTCAACCTGTCAGTCCCAGACAAGCTATTTATATATACAAAAAGTGTGGGAACTATTAACTTATCCTAATCCGAGGCTCTGGTAAGCCCGTATAACAGAATAAGCAATAGCCCCACACCCATATAGATGTGGAGCATCCTGCCTATTACCCTCGTTATACGTTGAAATTTACCAGATTTCGGATTAAGGATAATATCAAAACACTTTATTTATTCCAATAAGTACCAGACAAACCAACACCCTGACTGTCTGATAATGCAAATATACAACTATTCCGACACTTACAATAATATGGTACTGAATAAATGAAAAGACTCTTATCGGTTTACGTTCCGTTGTCAGGGGGCAGGTACACCGTTAGCAGGTCGGTCAGCAGATACCACCCTGACCCCAATATAATATAACCTTACAGGATACACTCGGCTTCAAATAAAACGATTTAAGCCACTTTTTTCCATCAGCCACACAGTTACCACACAGCGAAAGAAATCTCCTCAAATCGAAGGGTAAGCGGCTATTTTGTTAAATAAAGTCAACTTGCTAACTCCTATACAAAACCTTTCCATATCCCGTAGTCAGGGGGCATGTAACTATACTCCCCAACTTCAAAAAATCAAAAATTCTGAAAAAATTTTATATATTATGTATGTCGGGGGTGCTTTTTTAGACAAAATATACTATAATTTACTTTAGTAGCACAGCATTTATACATTTTATATATTGCATATATTCAATATGTTATGATTGGCATTTGTGGATTTAGGTACACTCCTGACTATTTTACAAGTGATACTCATATTTTCATGTTTTTCCCTAAAAAAGGCATAAAATGACTGTTTTTTGAACGTTTTTTCTCTTTTTTGCAAAAAAAATTATATATCAAACAAGAGGCTAATGTCCTCGATATACCCGCCCTCCCCGCTGTCTGATTTTCCTCAACCCCTATAGCCTGCATATAAAGTTGAATATGTGTTTGTCTGGGAAATATCTTACTGTTTTAAAAATGATTTTTTGTCAGGGTGTAGTTCATTCATTAATTCTCTATACTAATCTAATATATGTTACAATTTACTCCTTTATCTATATGGAAATATGTAACATTTTTTCTCTTGTTGCTTCAACTCGTTGAATATACTCCTGTATCTTCGGATGAACTAGAAGTTCATTAACTTTACATCCAATCATTTTCTGAACATTCTTCTTTATGTCGGTCAGGGAGTGAGCTTCCAATATCTTATATACCTTCTCTTTCATCCGTTGACGACTTGTACTGCAACGTTCCCATCTGTCCCGATACCTCCATGCCAACACTTCAACCATATCCATGGCTGGAATCTTTTCACTGATAAGTTTATTAATATCTATAATATCAATATCATTTAGGAGAGAGTTGAGGCAACGCCCCGAATAAAACCAAAAGGAAGGCTCAAGCAAATCACTAAGAAATTCTATTTTACCTACTCTTTTTCTAGCTTCAATCATCTTTTCAAATCTAATTTCCAGACGTAATATATTATCATCTTTATATCTTTTATCTTGTTTCGACTTGGAGTATATCTTTATTGCATATTGGGAATAGTTGAACCTACTACCAACAGAGGTAAACTCAGGGTAATAAGTTTTTCTTTTTATTATTGAATCTATAAAATAAATCGGGTCGTATGGCAATATAATATTCACCCCTATTTCTATATTTTTTATCTCGGCAAAATCACGAGTAATACCTATTTCATTACATAAGTTAGCTAATGTCTTTTTCAAATCTGAATAAGTAAAGTCATCTGCATTGTGTTCACCTTCATTCTTAAACTTATGCAATGAGCCATTTATCCAGCATGAGTTAGCTCTTAGCTTAATCTCTAGCCCTTTGTATATAGCACTGCGATAACCTCTTCTAGCTACAAAATGAAGGTTCTTATTTCTCTCAATCCTTTGTATGTCATCCGAATGTCGGATGAGTAAACTAACTCCATCTATCATAATAATTGATACATGGGGCTACTAGAGCCCCAATGATATAATGTTAGTTTACTTCAATTTTATGTTCTTCCATAAAATTGTTAAGGTCGTCCAGATGGTAATAAATTTTCTGTCCAAACTGAGAGAACGGAATATACTTCTTATCTCGCCATGTCTTACGAGATACACCAAGCATTTCTCTAGCCTCCTCCGACTTCACCCACATCCACATAGGAGAATCTTTTGCTTCCTCCTTGAGACATTTCTCCACTTTCTCCAGCGTACCTTTTAGCTGTTCCAAAAAATCATTTGACACCACTGCCATAAGATTGTTGTTCATATAAAATAAATTTTTTAATTAATATAACACAAAGTTACAACGGAGGTAGTGCCTTTCTTAGGGGAAAGATTTAGAATGTAAAATGAAGTTTTCCCCTAAAGAGGACAACAGAAATCTGCTCAAACAGTATGAGGGAAGAAATATATTTTGTATCTTTATATGGTAATTATCAGTAGAATGGCTCTTCGGAATACTAAAATTTAGAAAAGTTATGCAATACTTATGCAGTCTAAATAAAAAAGGCTGCAATCCATTGAATTACAGCCTTTAACTTTCTTATCCAAGTACCCAGATCCGCGTTTGAAAGATGCAATAAATTGCTCTTGTGGTTTTGTCTTCCAATAAAGCAAATATGGCATATATACAATTATATCAGTAATTTACACTCACAAATTTTATTGAAATAGATTGCATTAAATTGTAGATAATTGCAGAGATGTGGTGCAAGTTTAGTATATTTGCACCACCAGATTAAAACTAATACACATGGCCACTACAACTGCATTTATCAGAACAAGCAAAAAATCCAAAGAGGTTAATGTTCGATTTCGTCTTCGAGATGGTCGCACAGTAGATTTATATCATGTGAGTGAATTTCTGATTAACTCAGACCTTTGGGATGATAAAAAGCAAGCTATAAAAGCCAAGATGCTATATAATGAAACTAAGCGGACTGAGTTTAACAATTCAATTAATGGAAGAAAAAGCCTGATAGCTGATATATATAGCAAAAATGTAGGTGTGGAGGGCTTGACATCTGAATGGTTGGAAGCAGAAATAGATAAGAGATTGCACCCTGAAAAGTATGGCATAAATGAAAAACAACAAACATTTTTTGAAACTTTTGAAGAGTTTTTGGAGAAAAGAAAATTATCCCAAGTCCGCAAAAACAATTTTCGCGTAATCATTAGGGCTTTAAAACGATTTGAACTATACAAAACTATTATAGGGTCAAAAGTTTTTGAATTAACCTTAAATTCTGTTAGTACAGAAACTTTACATGAAATTGAGAAATTTTTGAGAAATGAACATACATTTTTTAGTGAATATCCTGAGATATATGAGAAAGTACCTGAGACACGCACCCCACAACCAAGAGGGCAAAATACTATTAATGATATATTCACCAAGATAAGGACATTTTTTCTTTGGTCTATTGATAGAGAATTAACCAACAACAACCCTTTTAAAACCTTCTCTATTGAAGAATGTGTTTATGGAACTCCTATTTACATAAGCATAGAAGAAAGAAATAAGTTATATACCACTAACCTCAAAAGGCATCCTAAATTGGCTATTCAAAGGGATATATTTGTTTTCCAATGTGTAATTGGTTGTAGGGTTGGAGACCTTTATAAAATGACAAAATCTAATATAATAGATGATGCTATTGAATATGTTGCAGGGAAGACAAAGGACAATAGACCTAAGACAATTCGTGTTCCTCTCAATCAAATAGCCAAAGATATATTAGACAGGTACAAAGATTATGGCGGGAAGCTATTTCCTTTTATTTCTGAACAAAATATAATGTGGCTATTAAAACTATATTCTTAGCAGCAAGATTGAAAAGACTAGTTACTGTTATTAATCCTCAAACAAGGGAAGCTGAAATAAAGCCTCTTTACTCAATAGCTTCATCACATCTGGCTAGAAGAACTTTTGTTGGGAATTTGTACAAACAAGTAAAAGACCCTAATTTAGTAGGTTCTTTATCTGGTCATAAAGAGGGTAGCAAGGCTTTTGCCAGATATAGGGATATTGATGAAGATATGAAAAAAGACCTTGTAAAATTGTTAGAGTAATTTTTATATATGAAAACCAACAATTTAGAAATAGCATTAAGGGAGTTCAAGATACTTGTTGAAGTAAACGACAAGAAAATGATTATTACTTATAACAATTACAAAATTGATGAAATGCTAGAATATAAGCAATACATACTTGGCTTATATAATGATTATTTTGTGGATTTAAGAGCGAAACTTGAAACTCTTATGCTAAATAATCCAACTTTACTTTTGAATTTTGTGGAGAGTAAAATAACCTTATTTAATGATATTAAAGATACAAAAGGTATTAATAATAACAGATGGAGAATGTATTTGACTGCAAAAAAGAAACTTGAAAATGAAAAGATTCTTGACAATCTAAAATCAATGAGCGAATCCATACCAGTTTTACTTGAAAAAATGATAAAGGTACAATTGTATTATATAAATAAAGCAATTAATGAATTAACCAACCTTCACTCTATATATTCTCCTAAGGAAATTGAACAACAACAAATAAAAGTAATTACAAGGCAAGAAAGGGCAATAAACATTGATAAGTTAAAAGAATACTTTGTTTCCACATTCAAAGGTATGGGTAATGGGAACATTAATAATTTTGACTTAATGATTGAGGAACTTAAAGCAGACTTTACAGGGAAAGAGTTTGCTCAAATTGCATTAATGATTTACGAGAGTGGTCAAATGAATAAAAGAAAGCCAAATACTTTTGCAGAATGGTATAAGTTATTTTGTGGATTAATTGGTTGTGAACAAAAATCATATGACCCCAACAAATTAAGAAATCCAAAAGAAAGGATAATAAAACTATTCAATTATTTACAATAAAGCAGACAGTCTGCCTTTTGTCCGCTAGTCTACCCATTCAAATTTAACCAATCCGCTTCTTATCCGCTGTGAATATCTGCCCAATATTTCACAGTTATCTGATAATCAATATATTGTATTTATTTCTAAAATCTGCTTTTCCCTTTCTGTGAGGAGTTCGCTCTATCTTTGTAATGTAAATAACGCAGAGAGGATATGCGAACCTCTGTGACTACTCTAATAGCTCGCATACTATTTGAGAGTAGACATAACCAAAAACATAATTTAAAATGAACAATATGTTTGAATTGGTAAATAAATATCCTGAGCTAAATATAACAGTAAGAGCAGGGGAATTATTAGAAATGGCTGAGTATCTGGTAAAACTTACTCGCAAAGAATTAGAGCAACAAATTACAGATGCTAATACTGAAACCTATCCAAGCCGCGACCAAGTAGCAAAAATGCTTGATGTCGATAAATCAACGCTTTGGAGATGGAGTAAACGAAATTACTTAAAACCTATTGAAATAGGTGGCAAACGTAGATATAGAATGAGTGATGTTAAACAAATTTTAAAAGAAAATAAAGATGGAAGCAACTAATAATATGATAAATAATAATAGTAGTGTAAATTTGGCTAAAAATAGTGTATGGCAACAGTATGGTATTACAGGGGAACAACTATTAAATAATCCAATTAAGGAGATACCTTGTATACTAACACCAATATTTCAACAAGTAGGACTGGCTTGTATAGCTGGGAGTAGTGATACAGGGAAAAGTAGCTTTCTTAGAAACTTATGTATGAATGTTGTTTCTGGTAAAAAAGACTTCGTTGGATTTAGTATAAATGCAATACACCGCAGGGCAATTTATGTTTCAAGTGAAGATGATGAACAGGCTATTAATTATTTAATTCAAAAACAAAATTCTGATTTGGATATCTCTCCATCTGACTTACAAGGACTGATATACATTTTTGATACAGAGAACCTTCTAAAAAAATTAGACAGAATGCTCGAGGAACAGCCTGTTGATATTGTTTGTATTGATGCTTTTGGTGATATATATAGTGGGGGAATGAATGACAATAATCAAGTGAGAAATTTCTTAAATCAATATTCCCAGTTAGCTCAAAAACATAAATGCCTTGTGATATTCTTACACCATAATGGGAAAAGAACAGAGAATCAAGCACCCAGTAAAAATAATTTGATTGGCAGTCAGGGATTTGAAGCAAAAATGAGACTTGTTCTGGATTTAAGATGTGATACTGTTGAAGCAAATATAAGACATCTTTGTATATTGAAGGGCAATTATTTGGCATCAGATGCTAAAAACGAAAGTTATAAATTAAGGTTTACTGAAAATATGACTTTTGAAGATACTGGGGATAGGGTTGCTTTTGAATTTCTCAAGAAAACAGATGACGATGATAGATTGAAATATGAACAAATTTTGGAATATCAGAAAGAAGGATTAACTCAAGATGAAATGGCTAAAAAAATGGGATTTGCCAATAGAAGTAGTATTTCTCGTCTAATTAAAAAATTTAAAGGATTGTCCCAGTAAATTTATAGATGTTGCTTGTTGTCAGGATATAAATAGTAAAGAACAACAAGCAACATTATTTCACTTAACTATACAAGTTAATTAGAGGATTTTAAAATTTTATTTCAATGTAAGTGTTTTTCGTTGTATGGTGGTGATAGATAGGGGGATAGGGGGATAGGGGTATCCCCTATTGTCCTAATTTCAAAAAAGACACTATGTATCTAATAATGAGTATGGTTCTGTGTGATAAACTGAAAAAATTTTCTATTTTTTTGAAAGAAGATATTCACAACTCTTATTCTACATTTACAATATCAATCAATTTTACATTTAAGGCTTGACATATTTTATAAAGAGTTCCAAGCGTGGGATTAGTCCTACCTTTTTCAATCCTTATCATATTGTTATATTCAATATCTAATTTATCCGCTAAACTCATAATTGATAATTCTTGATTTTCTCTTATCTCTCTGATTTTCAAACCCACTTTTCTTATTACATCATCCTTATCCATAATTTTTTTCTATCATTAATGATTGATGGTAAAGGAAAATGATTACTTTTGCACCAAAACAATCATATATGATTGTTTATGTTAAAAAGGAGTAAGCTGAAAATCCCTAACGATGAACAGAGTAAGCACAAACTATCAAAAATATTTATCTCTATGAAGAAAGGATTCTTATTTATTATTTTAATTAGTGCTATAACTAGCAATGCTTTTACCCAAGAAAACAAAAATTCATTACAAGCAAATGTTTTGTATGGCTCAAAGATTGAAACTGTTGGATTTGGGCTTACATTCAATTTAACAGGACAGAAACATGAGTTTTCTCCCTCAGCTAATTTTTTCTTGCCTAAAAGTGGATTTAAGGTGACAGAAATAAATCTTGATTACCATCGTCTTTATGGTATAAAAGATAGGATTAAAATCTTTCCTATAATTGGTTTGGCTCTTAGCAATTGGAATGGAGACTATGTGGAGGACAAAACAACAAAATTTGGATTAAATCTAGGGCTGGGTGGCCGCTACAATATTGATGATAGATTTCATGCAGGATTTCAATACAAATATAGTGTTATGAGTAATTCAGGCAGCCAATCTGCTCCAATGCTGACAATAGGTTATAAACTTTAAATTAAGAGATTATGAAGAAGAATTTATATTTCATTGTAGTTACATTATTCTTTATTAGCTTCATTTCTTGTGGTGATGACAATGATGATGATGAATATTCCATTTATTCAGGCAAAGATGCAAAAATCGTAGTTGATAATCAGAATATTCCTATATACTATGTAGATGCAGCTTTCTATGGTACATTCTTTGAATTTCACCTTTTGGCAGATAAGGATGATTTACTAAAAAGATTTTATTGTGTTTGGGATATATCAGATTTAAGCAAAATTAAAATTGGTGATGACATAACCCAATATGATGATTTTTATTTTGAATATACGATTAGTGCTACCAATTTCTATGAATATACCCCTAATAAAAGTGATAAAAAGGGGTCAATGGTTATTACCAAAATCGACTTGGATAAACAGGAAATATCATTGAAGGTCAAAGACCTGTTTATGTATAAAAGTCAGTTTTGGGGTGAGCCTGATGATTGTGTTGTTAATGGTGAAACAATAAACCTAAAATATAACATCAAATAACCTTACATCCTACACACTAGAAACCACCATAAGAATAATTTCTATGGTGGTTTTTTATTAAACCATGTGGTCTTTTAATAATTTAGCTTGGCTATAAACCTCTTCCAGAGTTGGAAAGCTATCTATAATACAAACATCTTCGTTGAGCTTAATTAACCCAAATACTTCAATATCTTTTTTCTGGGTTTCCTTGAATAAGTCCTTTAAATCAACATTTAGATATTCAGCAACTTGTTTCAACCTTTCTAATGTTGGATTACCATTAAGACTATTGGATAAGTTTACCCTATTGATACCTATCATATCAGCCAAGTCTTGCATTGTCTTACCTTGGTGTTTCAGTATTTCCTTTATTCTTAATTCTTCCATATAATACCTTGTAATGGTTTATTATTCACAAAAATACTTACCAAATCTATATATCACTACAATAAAGTGTTAAATCTTCAATAAACTATTACGTTTTCTTTATTTTTGGTTTTAAATGTAATGTTATACCACTATATTTGTAGTGTAAATAATTAATAAAACATTACAAAAACATGAAAGCTAAAGTTGGTTTATATCATTTCTGTCATAAGCGCAATATGTGGTCTGTCTATCAATATACATCAGTTACACCTACAAGTAGTACTGCACGCCATATTGAAGACTATGGATATTACGAAGACGCTGTAAAAGCTATATATCGTCTTAATGGATGGGGTGAACCTAGGAATATAACAAAGAGATTCTAAACTATTAATATTTCAAGATATGAAAACAGCTATCAACAACTTGGCATTATTGAACAGGGCTAGTAATATGGTTTTAAGCGGTTATAACCTCACTCAATCACTTCAAATATCTGTATTGATTGAAGTATTACAGTTCAAGTTGATAAATGGAACAGCACATTTTATTTATAGGAAAGCAAATGGTGAACTAAGAGAAGCTTTTGGAACTCTATTAACCAAAACTGTTGAACGTAATATCAATGGTCGCGGTTATCCACGCAAATTGGATGGCTTACAGGCATACTTTGATATTGTAGAACAAGAGTGGCGTTCCTTCAGATATGAGAACCTTATAACAATACTGTAATTTGTTGTTGCTTGTTGTCAATCCCTAAGTAAAAGCAACAAGCAACAACCCTAAAACAATCACTTCTCTTATAAGTGAAACAGCTAAACGCTTGATAAACTTTCGATTAAATATTTTACCCTAAAACAAGCATTCACTAACAACAAATAAACCCTAAAACTGAATATTATTATGAGCCTAAAATTTCAAAATACAACTGCTGATTATTTAGAATGGGATAGCAACATTCTTTTAATCTCAAAACTATTCCAAGACCAAAACTATAAATTTAGTCTATTGATTGCCTTGGGTTCTTTCTTTGGAATTAGAATTTCTGATTTATTAAATTTGAAATGGGATGATATACTCAATACTGATATCTTAACCATTATTGAGAAAAAAACCAAGAAACAACGCACCATCAAAATTAATGGACAGGTGAAAAAACATATTTTAGCTTGCTATAAAGAGATAAATCCTAAATCAGCTAATGATTATATATTTACAAGTCAAAAAGGTTCTGTCTATTCAGTTCAGAGAATAAATGTTGTTTTTAAAGAGGTAAAGGTTAATTACAATCTCAAAATTAAAAACTTCTCAACTCATAGTATGAGAAAAACGTTTGGTAGGCAGGTATATAATAATGCTGGTTCTAATGCTGAATTGGCATTAGTGAAGTTATCAGAATTATTCAACCATAGTGATATAAGGACTACAAGAAAGTATCTTGGTCTTAGAACTGAGGAACTGATGGAAGCTTATGATTTATTGATATTCTGACATAGTATAGCGCTTATATATTGAAAAATATGTATTTTTGAAAAAAAAATGAATAGATATCATATAATAGCCACAGTACATCTATGTGTAATAAGAGATAAAAAAATTTTATTATCTAAAAGAAAGAACACAGGATATAGAGATAATCAATATAGTCTTATAGGAGGACATCTTGAAACTGATGAAACTATTATCAATGGAGTCATAAGGGAGGTTTTTGAAGAAATAGGAGTTAAGTTAGATATTCAAAAAACTCAACTCGTTCATGTTATGCATCGCAGAAAAGAACATTCTTTAGATGAAGATAGGATTGAGTTCTATTTCACATCAGATTTTAATTTGTCTGAAATAATAAATAAAGAGTATAACAAATGTGATAGTTTATTATGGGCTGACATATTCAATCTCCCTGATAATACTGTACCATATATTAAGCATTTCATTCAAGAGTATCACAAACAGAAAAATTATAGTGAATTTGGGTGGTAATTTATAATAATAATAAAATGAGTAGTATTTCTATAACAGGTGATTTAGGTAGCGGTAAAAGTAGTGTTGCAAAACTTTTGACTGAAAAATTAGGCTATCAGTATATTTATACTGGGTTAATGCAAAGAAAAATTGCAGAAGAAAGAGGCATGAACACTCTTGAACTCAATTATTTTTCAGAAAAGAACAAAGATATAGATGATTACATTGATAATTATTTAATGGAACTAGATAAAGCAAAAGAAAATTATATTTTAGATTCTAGACTAGCGTGGCATTTTGTTAAAAGTTCATACAAAATATATTTAACAGTAAAACCAGAAATTGCTGCTCAACGAGTTTTTCTAGATGAAAATAGAATAAATGAGCCTGATGCCAAAAGTATAGAAGAAAGAATTAGTACATTACAAGAAAGAAAAATGGTAGAAGTTAGGCGATTTAAAAAATTATATAATATAGATTGTCTTAACTTTGAAAATTATAATTTAGTTATAGATACATCATATTCTTCAGTAGAAGATATTTGTAATTTAATTATTACTCTTTTTAAAGAGAAAGAAAAAGACTTTCCCAGATATTGGGTTTCACCCAAATCACTTTACCCAACTGAACATGTTCGCAAACTAGGTTCAGAAGAAGCCAAGAACGTTAGAGATAGTATTATGAAAAATGGGTTTGATTATAATTACCCTATTCAGGTTGTAATGTATAAAGATAATTTATATATTTGGGATGGTCATAAGAGAACTAGCGGTGCACTTTTCAATAAAATACCATTAATTCCTATAACAATTTTAGCAAGAGACAAGGAAGAAATTCACACTAATCATACAGCTGAAATGTTTGTTGAATCCTTAAATAAAAACTTTATATACGATTGGGAAGATATTCATGACTTTTATTTCTAATTTATATGGAATTATCGATAGATTACATGATTCATGGAGTATGCAATTTAGATTGTCCATATTGTTATGGGTCAAATAAATATACAAAAGAAATATCCAAAAAACAGAAATTTGAATTATTAGATTTTCTATCAAAATATGATAATATTAGAATCATAGTGTCTGGAGGAGAACCATTGATAAATCCTGATATTATTGATTTTTGTTCTTATGCTAATAAGTTGAATATAAAACTAGCAATTCAAACTAATTCCATAGAAATTAATATATTAGAGCAAATTATACCTTATTTAGATTGGGTAGCTTTTCCTATTGATGGAATTAAAAAGGATACACAGCATATATTAAGAACAAATATAAATCATACAGAATATGTAATAAATGCTATCAAGATAGTTGATGATTTTAAAAATGATAATAATAAGCTAACTCCTAAGATAAAGATAGGCACAGTAGCTACTATTCATAATGTTAATGAATTGCAAGCTATCTTTGAGCTAATATCTAGTTTCAATATTGATATCTGGAAAGTATATCAACTTCGTCGTAGGGGGAAAATGAATGATGTTTTTAAGTACAATAAATTATCAGTGAGTTGCGAAGAAATACAGACTCAATTAAATAAAATTGACACAAAAAAAACTTTTCCAATCTATTTTTCAAAAAATGTTGAAAATGATAATTATATAATTATAGAACCTAACTCTGAAATTATAGCAATTAATTCCAACCAAATAACTAGTTGTGGAATGTTGTTTAATGATGAGCATAGTCATCTTAATACTTCCCCTTTAAAAAATGCTATTTCCAAATTAAATTTGGAATTATCTAAAGATAATATTAGAAAATCTTTTCCAAAATGGCTTTAGCATATAGGACAGAATATAGGGATATGAATCTTGATAATTTTGATTTTCAAAAAGGATGTTTAATTGGGGTCAAATTTTATAATTGCAGTCTATGTTATTGTAAATTTAATCATTCAGATTTAAGTTATGCAGAATTTCATGATTGTGATTTATATTGTGTTGAATTTAACAAAGCTGTTCTATATTCTACTAAAATTAATGATTGCGATTGCACAAAGACATCTTTTGATGGCGCGTACTTAAATGGACTTAAAACAAATAACATTTTTGTTGTCAAGACTGAATTTGGATATTCTTTCAATACAGGAAAAGAGCGAAAACCTATTAAATACGACAAAACAATAGTGCAAGACTTTTATATCTGTAAGTTAAAACCCTTAGAAGATAACATTTGCAATATTGAAAAAAAATATAATGGTATTTACTGTCCAACAACTAAAATTGCAATTAAATTTATAGATGATAAACTGGATGAACGAAGGGTGTGGGCTAGAAAAAGTGAAATAGCAAAATTGATAAAATTAACTTTAGAGAACAATGGATATGATGATAATTGCCTTGACTATTATTATTATCAACGTTGTTTCCTTCGTAAATCATATAAAAGTAGATTAAAAAGGTTTTTAGATTTAGTCTTTGGTGCTTTTTTCTGGGGTTATGGTGTTAGAATAACTAATCCTATATTAGTGTACTTTGGAAATGTTCTATTTTTTGCTATAATTTATTCTACTTTACCTTATTTGGATGAATGTAATCCTTCAGGGATGGCAATAAAAAATGAAGTTATAAGAGTCTATATACCTGATTGTGGACTTTCTATTGATGCCATTGGAAATATAATATATGGTTCCATTCTAATATCTTCTCTTTCTATTTTTGGAACTGTTGAAGTTTTAGGAATGGGGAAAATAGCAACTGTTATTCAGATATTAATATCTATTGTGTTATTGGGAATTGGAGTTACAGCTTTGGGTAAGAAAATGTCAAACATATAAGAAAAAAAATGAAAAGAGAAACCAGTAGAAATTACATAAATTCAAATTTTACTAAAGTAAATAATCAATTGTATGTTTCTTATGAGGATAAAGTTGTTCTAAAATTATCTCACATTCTTGAGATTGAACCTGCTCTGCTATCTGCTCAAAAGGATAATATTGATTTTTTTACATTTTTCACACAAAAAGAGGAAATTGATATTGATATTACATTTTTTTTCTATTTTGGAGCAAATAGGGATAATGGATTTCTATGTTTTCATTGTCCATCTCTAATAAAAAATAAAACTAATATTTTGGCTGTATTGGATAGCATATTTAGTCAGAATACTCATTTTAATAGAGATGCAATTGTTAAGGCAATTATATTAGATATACTAACTAATATGTCCTCTTCTTTATCAGCTTATAAATGTAGAGTGGTTAAATCTCCATCTGAAATTTATTTTGAATTTTCTAATGATTTAAAGAATAATATACAAAACTAAACCTTTTGTGGTGCAAATGTGGTGCAGTTTGTAGAATAAAAAAAGCTAACTATCTTTTAATTTGACAGTTAGCTTTCTCAAAAGTACCCTTAAACGTTCTATTCTCGAACCAATTTCTTGAAGATTTAGACTTGATTTATGAATTGAGAGAGTGGATTCCTAAGCCATAGCAGTGCCAATACATTGGAATATAGCATTAAAGTATCGTATTCGTATTGCGAGGATTTTGAGAAAATTATTACCTTTATCAAAACTGAATAGAAGTAATATTATCTACTAAATATATAATGGCAAATAGTTTTATTTATCATTCAATAAATTCTACCGAAGAAATACTTAGTTGGAAACATTTATTGAGAAATTATTCATTAGAAAAAATTAATAGAGAAATTGATAATTATAAAACATCATGTCATATCGATTCATCCATAGATAACAGAATACAATCTGTTATTAATTCTCTTTTCAATATCGATTTTCAGGGTCATAAGTTCTTCCCTCATTTCAAATACAATATTGAACCAAAGGGAGTTTCTTCTAATATACCTTACTATTTTTTTCGGATACGTAAGTTTTCTGAGGAAAACGAATTTTAATCTAACGATAAAGGAATCAGGTTTGAAACTCTCAATATTAAAGAATTTCAAGCTTTAGCAGATGTATGGGAAAGACCTTCAGAACACGTAAATAATTATCAACGATTAAATAAGCCTCATCAATCAGTATTGTATACAAGTTTAATGTCGTCAACGGCGATATTAGAAACTCGTTTAAAGGAAAAGGATTTTTTTGCATTAATTGTATATAAACATAAATCGAATTTTAGTTATAGTGATTGTTCAAGATTTATCTATTTGAATGAATTATCCGAAGAAGAAAATATGAAAAGATATATCTTATTTAATTTTCTTCGAGAGGAATTCACAAGGATACTACCTGATTCATATAGTGAAGGAAATCAGTATTGTGCTGCTTATCACATAAGTCACAAATTTTTTATTGGAGAGAATACCCAAGCAATTCAATATCCTTCAACACGAGGATTAGGTCATTGTAATTTTGCTTTTTGGGGTAATATTCATGAATATTTAGATTTTGTAGGTTTCAGAGTAGCTATACTTGCTTCAAAAAAAGGAACACAAAGCGATATGATGGTTTTTGCAGACTCATTTTGGAATGATAAATTGAATAAATTTGAGTATTTTTCTCCTAATTCTGATAAATCAAAGCAAATATTTGGAGACCCTTATTTGAAATAGTTTCGATCTGATCTGACAGTTAAAGGGCAAACAATTAAGTTTGTATTGCTAGATAAAACCAAAAGTTTAACCCTTTAAAATGTCAGA
>NZ_JACIEP010000015.1 GCF_014196915.1 Dysgonomonas hofstadii | reverse complement strand
GGAAGAGGCTAGCACGGCCATTCCAAACAATAGATAACCTAAACACCTATGTATATTCTGAATATAATCTGATCTCATTGTAGTATTATGGTTTTTATTTTTGTGATGTCAGATTAATGGAGAGTCTTTTTCCATTAATAAGTTCATTATGGGAAATACGGTAATTCCGGAGGGTCTTGCCATTCAGGGTCATATCTTTTATATATATATCACCCGGTTTATCTCGCTTTGCTTCGATAACCAATTCTCCCTGATTCCAATAACGCTGGTCGAGCTTTATTGTTATCCGGTCAAATACTGGGCTTGTCAGCGTGTAGTATGGTTCTCCCGAACAATCGGGATAGAAACCCATCATACTGAATACAGCCCAGGCGGACATCGTTCCGGCATCATCATTACCAGGTATACCGTCTGGTTTTGTGGTATAATGCTTGTCCAGCAGACGTCGTACGTGATGCTGGGTACGCCATTCCTCCCCTTTAAAGCGGCTGAAAAGATATGGATAGGCGATATCCGGTTCATTGGCCGGATCGTAATATCCTTTATCGAATACCATTTCCAGTTTGTCAACAAACTTCTTCTTCCCTCCCATAAGTGTTGCTAGTCCATTGACATCGTGAGGAACATAAAACGTATAATTCCATGCGCTACCCTCATGAAAACCCGGATTTTCTTCAAAATTCATGCCCCGTTGGGGATCGAAAGGAGAGAGGAATTTCCCATTGGGCAATATAGGGCGGAAAGTGCCATATTCGGGTGAATAATAGTGTTTATAGCCTAAAGACCGTTTCTTGAAAAGGGTGGCATCATCCTTCTTACCCAAGGCATCCGCCAAGAGGGATAATGAGTAGTCGGCTATGTAATATTCCAGTGCATGGGAAACCGAATTGTCGAATTCGCTGCGCAGGGGCACATATCCCAGTTTCATATAGTCATTGTTGTCGGGGCGCATACGGTTAAAGTCCCCTTTGAGCAATGCGTAATAAGAATCGGGAAGCGCGCCTCCTTTCCTTACCGTATCGGTTGTATAGGTTATGCCGGGCATCGTTGCCGATTTATGGAAGGCTTCGTATGCGGTTTCAATATCGAATTCACGCAAGCCTTTCAGCCAGGTATCTGCTATGACAGGGATAGAAGGATCGCCTTCCATTGTCCATGTCTCGCGTCCGTATAGTTCCCACTTAGGCATCCAGCCCCATTCTTCGTACATACCGATCATTGACCGCACCATATCTGTTTGCCGGCCGGGCCAGACAAGCGTCATCAGCTGATGGAGGTTGCGGTAAGTATCCCACAGGGAAAAGACTGTATAACGGGTGTTATCCGTCTTGAGGATTTTATTCCCCTCCATGGCCGGATACTCCCCGTTGACATCATTCAATACATTCGGATGTATCAGCGTATGATAGAGTGCTGTATAAAACACTGTTTTCTGCTCATCGGTTCCACCTTCAACCAGTATACGTGACAGGTCGCTGTTCCAACTCTCGCGGGCTTCGGCAGATATGGCGTCAAAATGTTTGTCTTCCGTTTCTGCTCTGAGATTGAGCCGGGCGTTTTCTATACTGACGAATGAAACGCCAATCTGCACCTCTATTTGTTCTCCGGCGGCTACATCGAATGTAAACCATGCCCCAACATCATCCCCTGCTATATCTTTATTATATCCTTCATATATTTTATAACGTCCGTGATCCTGATCCCACTGGCCTTTAACTCCCTCCATCGGGCGCTGCTTCTTCCAAAGACCACTTTTTACAGGAACTTTATCAACGATACGCATTACAAAATAGATAGGAAAGATTGCTTTCGGATTGTAGCAGAACGTTCCCAGCATCTTCATACCTTCGACTTCGTCAGTACCGTTGAACCGGACAAATGCACCCGTTTCATTGGTAAGTCCCTGTCCGAGATTGAGAAGTATATTGGCCTGCCCCGCGGGAAATGTATAACGGTGAAAACCTACACGGGAGGTAGATGTCACTTCCGTTAAGATATTGTACTTTGTAAGTTGATTGGTGTAATATCCGGGTGATGCCTTTTCCCCAGTGTATTTACTTCCATACTTGGAATAATCCACCTCGAGTTCGCCTGTGGTAGGCATCAACAGCAGCGAGCCCAGATCGGGGCAGCCTACGCCACTCAGGTTGACATGGGAATATCCTGTGAAAAAGACATTGTGGTGTTCATAAGGTGTAGACCACCAACGGGCATCTTTATCGTATTTATTATCAGCAGAGCCCATTACATTAAACGGAACAACAGACATCATGCCATTGGGCACGACTGCCCCCGGGTTGGTTGTCCCGAAATTAGTAGTCCCGATAAAAGGGTCTACCCAATCGACAGGCTGTTTATCCTGGGAATATAATGAAACCGTTGCAGTGATAATTGCAATTACTAAAGCGAAACGTCTTCTCATCATCAATTATTCTTCAGAATTATACGATATTATTCTTTTTAGTGAACTCTATAATTTCATGGGCATACCCGAACGCCATTCCGACAACAGTATCGGCACAACCATAATAAACGGCTACGCGGCCTGTGGTCGCATCATACAAGGAGGCACAAGGAAACACAACATTGGGAACATCGCCCTGCATCTCATAAGGTGCTGCCGGAGCCAGCAGATAAGCACGGGTGCGGTATAGTACCTTTGCCGGATTGTCTTTATCCAGAATAGCTGCTCCCATCGAGTAACGGAATCCGTTGCAGGTGGTTATAACCCCGTGGTAAAACATCAACCAGCCCTCTTCTGTGAGGATAGGGACCGAACCTGCCCCTATTTTTGTGCATTGCCATGCCGATTCGGGGAAGGGGGTAACTTTCATCACACAACGGTGCTCACCCCAATATTTCATATCCGGGCTGTAGCTGATATAGATATCGCCGAACGGCGTATGTCCGTTATCGCTGGGACGGCTGAGCATGGCATATTTACCGTCTATCTTTTGCGGGAATAACACGCCGTTGCGGTTGAAGGGAAGGAAAGCATTTTCGCACTGGAAGAATTCCTTGAAGTCGAAAGTGTAGGCTATACCGATAGTTGGTCCATGATAACCGTTGCACCAGGTGATCCAGTAACGGTCTTCGATCCATGTCACCCGTGGATCGTATTTATAGTCCGAATCTATCATCTCCGTATTGCCGGCTTTGAAGCGGATCGGTTCATGTTCGATATCCCAGTTTATTCCATCCTTGCTGAATCCGGCAAAGATATTCATCTGGACAGCTTTGTTGTCGCAGCGGAAAACACCGGCATAGCCATCCTTGAATGGTACGACTGCACTGTTGAAAATACTGTTGGAGGACGGAATATGATAACGCCCGATTATCGGGTTGGCCGAATAGCGCCACATTACGTCTTTACATCCTGCCGGACGGTCTTCCCAGGGCAGTCCTGCCAACGGCTGCCCTTCCATTTTAAGTTTACCTGTCATAATCTTGATTGTTAGTTTTGATCAGTAGTCAGAGAAATCATCATTCGTTTCACTTATTAGTAGTTAAGGAGTTAAAGTATTATTTACTACCTAACTGCTAAATTGTGAAGCAACTGATAACTACTTAACTTCTCTGACTATTGATTTTCATGGTTTATATATTTATTTGATTTCCTCTGTTAAAACGTCTTTCTCGGATTCATCCCTGTCAGGATATTTAAATGGAATAATGCGTGAAACGATCAGGGCGGGGATCATAGCAATGGCTACTACTATGAAAAACTGTTTATAACCCAGCCAGTCGCTCAGCATACCGCTTACCATGCCGGCAAACATATATCCCAGGTTCATTACTCCCGACGCAAATGCATAATGTGCCATTTTGTGCTGGCCGGGCGCTACCTGTTGCATCATAAATAAAGTAAGCCCGACGAAACCAAACCCGTAACCGAAGTACTCACAGACTACGGCAGAACCGATAAGAAAGATATTGGACGGCTGGAATATGGCAAGCAGCAGGTAGATCAGAAACGGAAGATTTATGGCGCAGCAAAGCGTGAACAGTGTTTTGCGTAGCCCTTTGGCTGAAATATAATACCCGGCGAGTATGGAACCCACTATAAATGCAATCGCCCCGAATGTGCCGTTGATAAGCCCTATCTGGCTTACTTCGAGCCCTAGCCCGCCATTTTCGACAGGTGCTTTCAGGAAAAGGGGCAGGATCTTGATCGCGAGCCCTTCGGCAAGTCTGTATAAGATGATGAAAATAATATAGAAAGCGATATTTTCCTTTTTAAAGAAAGTAGTAAAGACGTTTTTAAAGGAAGCCCATCCTTCTTTTGCAGTACTGATCTGAGCGGCAGATTTCCCACCTGTAGGCAGCACCTTGCTATGCCACAGGCTCAACAGAATCATAACCGCAGCACATACGCCCATGATAAGCATCCATGCATTGACAACGCCCATACTGTTTTTGAGCATGCCCGCCAGGAAAACAAGCCCCCCGTTGGCTACAACCTTTGCTATATTGAAGAAAGCTCCCTGCCAGCCGATATATTTTGACTGGGTCCTGGTATCGAGTTCGGTCATATACACCCCGTCGGTAGCTATGTCGTGTGTGGCACCGCTAAAGGCTATAACGCCCATGAGCGCGATGGCATAGGTAAAGAAATCGGGTAGTGGCAGGCTTAAGGCTACCAGCGCAAAGCAGATTCCGGTGACCATCTGAGTGCCCACAACAAAATACTTCTTTGTCTTGAACATCTCCAGAAAAGGACTCCACAGCGGCTTCAGGCTCCAGGGAAGAATAACCAGCGATGTCCAGAAGGCGATTTTGGCATCGGATATGCCCATTTCAGAGAACATGATGACCGAAACCAGTTGAACCATCACAAAGGGTAATCCCATGCCGAAGTAAACGCTCGGTACCCACTTTAACGGATTAGTTGTTTTTATTTGCATATGATATATATATTTAAGGTTACATAAGAAACAGTAATAGTTTTTTATCATTTTTGTTACGATCAGCTGTCAATACATCTTTAAATTCTCTCCTTTTAGTATTAATTTGCTTTTGACAGGTTCAGACAATTCTTGTATTTAAGACACTTCATTGAGCTAGAACCCTAACTGGAATATTGAAAATTTATGAAATCTTAGGTATTATTATATATATGAGTGTTTCTGTAAGCGACGCCTTGTCTTCGGTGAGAACTGTAACAGAATCACCATCCGTTATTTTCACTATTTTACCCTTTATCGTGGATGAGACTAAATACAGGGAAAAAACAATAAGCATGAGAGCAATAGTATATTTTTCAACTTTATCATAAGTTTAGTCTTTGATACCCCCCCCCATAAAATACTGAAAAACATATTCTTATGTAGTATATCCACTCTGTCGAATCCTACTTTTTTCATCAGGTCTAATTGATAATTTATCGATCTTGGAGAATCTTCTTTTTCTACATAGGCCAATACTTGTTCTCTGTATTTTTTCCGTTTATACTTTCCAGATAGCCACCATCTTTCTCCCATGTATATTCATTTAGGACTTCCATATTCTGAGTTATCAAATCCGATATCATTAAACAGCCTCCGGGTTTTAGTAATTCATATAATTTTTGAAAGCCTGTTCCCAATCCCGGTTCTCCCTGAGATGATATAATACAGCTCCGGCAAGGATAATATCAAAAGAACCTTTGCTAAGAGAAACTTCACGTATATCGCCTTGTATAATTCCTACTTTCCCTTTTGTTTGTTCAGATACTCTTATAAAAGCCTTGTTGAGCATTGGTTTAAGATTATAAGAAGAAGAAAGATCAAAAGTTGAGGACATCATTGATAAAACTTCTCAATAAGATTGAATTTGAGACCAAACAAGAGCAGCTTTACGAACTTTTGAAGATTCATAAACAAGGATATATTGATCTTTATTTTGTAGATAGGTCTCATTTTGACTTGACACCGAATATACCGTATGTATGGGCAGCATAGGGTGAGGCTATATTGTTTCCAGCTTCTAAATCAAAAAGGGAGTTATTTTATGTTTTACAACAGAAATTCTTTTTATTTACATATTTTAACTTGATTTGTTATTTATATTGTTTTTATTTGTCAGACAAATAAGATTAATTATATAAATCATACTATGAAATTGCAAGACAATCCTATTACTTTAGTTGATCAGGTTGAAGACCGTTTACTTACATATTTTAAGGAGAAAAATCTTAAATGTGGAGACCATATTCCTAATGAAAATAATTTGGCAGAAGCATTGGGGGTAGCGCGTAGTGTCGTTCGGGAGGCCTTGAGCCGATTGAAGATGATGGGAATGATAAATACGCGGCCACGGAAAGGAATGACCTTGACAGAGCCGTCCATTCTTGGAGGGATGAAGCGAGTCGTAGATCCCCGGATACTAGGAGAAGATGCCTTGTTTGATATATTGGGATTTAGGATTGCTTTAGAGATTGGAAGCGCAAGCGACATATTTTTGAATATAACACAAAAAGATATAGATGAGCTACGGGAAATAATAAAATTCGGTATTCAGTTTGGAAATAACCAATATGCTCCAATAAGCGAATTCTCCTTTCATGCTAAATTATATGAAATAACAGGAAATAAAACAATTTCCCAGTTCCAGGGTATAATACATCCCGTAATGCTATTTGTAAAAGAGAAGTTTAAAGATTTTCTTGAACCTATAAATATACAATTGAGCCAGAATAATTTATTGGTAACACACACCGATCTGTTCGAATTAATTGAAAAGAGAGATGAAGCCGGATATAAACAGGCAATAGAGAATCACTTCAAAGTTTATAAAATATTTATGAACAGTAGAAACCGAAACTAAGCTATTATCCATAGCCATGAAATATTATGAACTTATAATAATTATATTAATGGGGCTAGTTTGTTGTAAATCTGAAACGGACAATAAAAATATCTCTATCATTTGGGATAATAGCATAACTCTTCCTTCTTTGGATGGTATAAATAACAATAAAGGAGTTGCAGGAGCTTTTTCCGGATTTATTGGTGATGAATTAATTGTTGCCGGAGGTGCAAATTTTCCTGTTGGCTATCCATGGACAGGTAGTCAGAAAAAATGGTGGAGCACGTTATATTCTTTTTTAGATAACAGAGACTCAGAATGGAAAATATATAACGATCTTTTACCTATGGCAATAGGTTATGGTGTTACTGTTAAGGTAGGCGAATCTTTACTCTTTATAGGAGGTTGCGACAAGGAGAAATGTTATTCGGATATATTACTTATACAAAAAAAGGAGGATTCAATAATAATTACGTCCGAACATGCATATCCTTCTTTACCCGTTCCTCTGGCGAATATGGCAGGAGTTATAATTGATAATAAAATATATATTGCAGGAGGACAGGAGTCAATGATACAGGAAAAATCTACAGATCATTTTTTTGTACTTGATATAGATAATACAGATGCCGGATGGAAAAGGTTGCCTTCTTGGCCGGGACCATCCAGGGGATATGCAGTATGTACAGCGCAGGATGATATGATATACTTATTCAGCGGAAGAAGTTATGGCCCGGATGAAGAAACAATTATGCACACCGATGGATTCCGGTTTGATCCGGTTGAGAATACGTGGACAAAGTTATCCGGACATTTTCCGGTGATGGCCGCAACAGCCATTACATGGAAGGATGACAAAATAATCTTCTTGGGTGGAGTTGATAAGATTCTGCCTACCAATCCCGAACATCCTGGATTTTCTAATGCAGTCAGAATTTATGACACAAAAACCAACATATTGGATAGTCTTACGACGTGCCCATATCCAGTACCGGTAACAACATCGGTTGTTATGTTTAATAAAGAGACCTTTTATTTATGTAGTGGAGAAATTAAGCCTGGAATTCGTTCTCCGCAGATAATAAGAGGAACTATAAAAAAAGGTGACTAAACCCGCTAAACTAGAAACAAATTATGAAAAACCACGAAAAACTAACAGGTATGATTGCCGCTACTTTTACTCCATTCAAGGAGAATGGAGATGTAAATCTGGCGGAAATAGAAAAATATGCAAAATGGATAGCTTCTACGCCCATAAAAGGTGTTTTTGTATGCGGAACAACAGGGGAATTTTCTTCTTTGACCGTATCAGAGCGTAAAAGCATACTTGAAAAATGGATTATAGAAGCCAACAGGGAGTTTAAGGTAATTGCCCATGTTGGTTCTAATTGCCAGAAAGCTTCAATAGAACTAGCAAAGCATGCTCTGGATGTAGAGGCAGATGCCATTTCTTCGTTGGCACCATCTTTTTTCAAACCTGGGTCAGTTACAGACCTTATCGACTATTTTGTCCCGATAGCACAAGCCGCTCCATCTTTACCGTTCTATTATTACAATATGCCTGCCATGACAGGAGTAAACCTGCCAGTAAACGAGTTCCTGAAAGAAGCAAAGAAAAGAATACCTAATCTGATGGGAACAAAATTTACACATAACAATCTTATGGAAATGGGGCAATGCCTGAATGTAGACGACCATTCTTTTGAGGTTTTACACGGATATGATGAAATCCTTATATCGGGATTGGCAATGGGTGCCATTGCAGGAGTTGGAAGTACATATAACTATATTCCTGAAATTTATGATGGTATTTTCAGATCCATGCAGGAAAATGATTTAAAAACCGCACGGGATTTACAGATGAAATCAATACAAGTAGTAGAAGTTATCATTAAGTATGGTGGTGGTGTAAGAGGAGGGAAAGCCATCATGAACCACATAGGTATAAATTGTGGAGATTGTCGTTCTCCTATAAGCCCGTTCTCTTCGAAGGAGGGAGAATTATTAAGAAAAGACTTGGATGAAATAAATTTTTCAGAGTTGTACAACAAAATAGTATATTAAAATAAGAGAATGTAAAAATAATAAAACCCAGCCCACAGGTTTTATATAAAATTACTGACAATTATCTAATACTAGAAGGCTTTAATCCTACTCGGTCAAACTCATAAATTATAACAAGCAGTTAGCACTTATATACTCATTAAGCAGTAGAAAGGATTTAATTCAATAATACTAATTATAACTAACCTGCTAACTGTTGCTATTATATATAAAAATAATATATAGGTCTGAAACCTAAATAAACTTTTGCTTTCTGGAAAAATGAAGTAAAACCCGCTTTCTATGGAGGATAGCGGAAAGAAAAAACTATCTATATGAAAAGAACTAATTTTCTGCTGTTTATAGTATTTCCGTGTAGCATACTTCTGTTCTCGTGTGCTGATACTATACGAAAAATACAGGTGAATATAGAAAAACCGGAATTACCTGTATTAGTAAAAAAAGATGTCAATCCAGTTCTTAAAATTGACTTTGTTAGGTTGGATAGTTTGCCCTATTCGGTAGAAGAAATCAAGATTTCGACAGAAGGCACTACTGATCTTTCGGATATTTCATCAATAAGTTTATATGGAACATTGGAAAATGGGCAAATAGATACTTCAGTTCAATTGTGCGAACCTCAACAAGCAGCCAAAACCGTTAAATTGAGAAATGAAATATTAGCAGATAAAGACACCTTTTCTCTATGGGTTACAGTGTCTTTAAAAGACAAAGTGCAATTAGACCATAAAATCAATCTGGCATGTATTGATATAAAAACTTCTAAAGGGAAATTAAAGTTTGATATACCAATGACATCTCCTTCTCGTATTGGAGTGGCCGTAAGGCAACACAATCAGGACGGGGTGCATACTTCGCGTATACCGGGATTGACTATTAGCAAGAATGGTACTTTACTGGCAATTTTTGATGCCCGGTACGAATCTTCCCGCGACTTGCAAGGACATATGGATATAGCATTACACCGGAGTACGGACAAGGGCGTCACATGGCAACCTATGCAAATTGTGCTGGATATGGGAGAATGGGGAGGACTGCCTCAAAAGTTTAATGGAGTTAGCGATGCATGTATTCTTGCTGATGATAATTCTGGTGACCTGTATATCGCCGGATTATGGATGCATGGGGTTTTAAACGCAGAAACAGGAAAATGGGTGAGTGGGCTTTCTGAAGAAAGCAAAGAATGGATACACCAATGGCGGAAAAAGGGCTCCCAGCCCGGATTTGGAGAGAAGCAAACGAGTCAGTTCCTCATTGCCAAAAGTAGTGATGACGGCTTAACATGGAGTAGACCTGAGAATATTACATCCAAAACGAAAAGGAAAGAATGGTGGCTTTTCGCTCCTGCACCAGGGCATGGGATTACCTTATCTGACGGAACGCTTGTACTCCCCACTCAGGGAAGGGATAGCCGTGGTGAATCATTTTCCAATATTACATGGAGCAAGGATAAAGGCAAAACCTGGGTAACAAGTAACCCCGCTTTTAGCAATACTACCGAATGCATGGCCGTGGAGTTATCTGATGGTTCCATTATGCTCAATATGAGAGATAGTAAAAATAGGGGAAATAAAAAGACGAATGGCCGTCGTGTGGCAGTTACAACTGACTTGGGGCAGACATGGAAAGAGCATGTCACATCTCATAATGCATTAATCGAACCTACATGTATGGCAAGTATTCACCGTCATCGATATAAAGAAAACAGTGAAGAAAAAAGCATCCTTTTATTTGTAAACCCGAATGACCATTCTGTAAGGGACAAAATAACCCTGAAAGTAAGCTTTGATGATGGCATGACATGGCCTGAGGATAAATGGATATTACTCGACCAGTATAAAAGTGCAGGCTACTCATGTATAACATCCGTAGATGAAAACACGATTGGAATTTTGTACGAAAGTAGTCAGGCAAATCTGGTTTTTATACAGATCCCGTTATCCGAAATTCTAAATTGATGATATATGAAAATCTCAAACTCTAAATACATGAAAATATACCCATGGATTGTTGTGGGGTTACTCTGGGTGGTGGCACTCCTCAATTATATGGACAGGCAAATGCTGTCAACTATGAGAGTGCCAATGATGGGTGATATTGAAGAATTACAATCGGCTGCTAACTTTGGACGTCTTATGGCCATTTTTCTCTGGATTTATGGACTGATGAGTCCTATCTCCGGTATTATTGCCGACCGATTAAACCGTAAGTGGCTTATTGTAGGCAGTCTGGCAGTCTGGTCTTTGGTCACTCTGTTGATGGGTTATGCGACCGATTTCAATCAGCTTTACATCTTGCGCGGAGTCATGGGATTAAGTGAGGCTCTGTATTTGCCTGCGGCATTGTCCTTAATAGCCGATTATCATCAAAATAAGACAAGGTCGTTGGCTGTAGGTATTCATATGACGGGGCTTTATGTTGGACAAGCTATCGGTGGATTCGGGGCAACTATTGCTGCAATGTATACATGGAATCAGACATTTCACTGGTTTGGCATTATTGGCATTGCATATAGTCTTGTCTTAGCTGTTTTTCTAAAAGATAAAGAAAGGACAATCAGTCCCGACCTTGATAAAAAGCAGAAAAAAGAGAAAATTCCGGTAATGAAAGGTCTGGCCGTCTTATTAGGTAATATATCTTTCTGGGTAATACTGCTTTATTTCTGTATCCCGAGTTTACCGGGATGGGCTACCAAAAACTGGCTGCCAACCCTCTTTGCCGAGAATCTGTCAATAGATATGTCTATGGCTGGTCCTATATCTACGATTACTATTGCCGCATCATCTTTCATTGGCGTTATTTTCGGAGGGTTTCTTTCCGACAAATGGATACAACGAAATTTGAGAGGACGCGTATATACCGGAGCTATCGGGCTAGGACTGATTATCCCATCTCTTCTTCTTATCGGATTCGGACATTCTTTGATTATGGTGATAGCCGGGGGTATTCTTTTTGGAATTGGATTCGGTATGTTTGATGCCAACAATATGCCTATCCTGTGTCAGTTCGTATCATCGAGGCACAGAGGTTCGGCTTATGGGATAATGAATATGTGCGGTGTGTTTGCCGGAGCAGTTATCACAAGATTTCTGGGAGAATCCACCGATGCAGGGCATTTGGGACGCGATTTTGCTCTTATGGCAGTAGTTGTATTAATAGTGCTTGTCATTCAGTTAACCTTCTTAAGGCCGAAGACAAGCGATATGCAAGAACAATAAAAACATTTATTTATGAAACTAATTAAATATTTTATACCAATTATTCTTCTGCTTCAATATTCGCTAATTGTCAAGTCTGAAATTATTCTCCCTTCAATATTGGGAGACAATATGGTATTGCAACAAAATGCAGAAGTAAAACTATGGGGATGGGCCAAAAAGTTGACAGACATTACGATCTCTACATCATGGGATCATATAGTATATAAAACAAAGTCGTCGGATACTGGTGAATGGGCTGTAAAGGTGCAAACTCCCCGGGCAGGAGGACCATATAGTATTAATATCTCAGACGGCGACAATCTGATAATAAACAATATTCTTATAGGAGAGGTCTGGCTATGTTCGGGGCAATCAAATATGGAAATGCGCATAGAAGGTTTCAGAGGACAACCTATAGAATCTTCATTAGATGTAATAAGTATGGCCAGTCCGGACAATGATATCCGCTTTATCACCATTCAGAGAGCGAGCAGCCAGATTCCTCAAAACGATTGCGTAGGCCAATGGCAGGAAAGCAATCCGGCATCTGTATTAAAAGTAAGCGCAACTGCTTATTTTTTCGCTCAGTATTTGCAAAAGGTATTGAATGTTCCTGTCGGGCTGATATGTTCCAGTTGGGGAGGATCAAAAATACAACCTTGGATAAACGAGGCTACCTACAGAGAAAACTTTCCTGAAATATCTCTTGAAGCATTGACTAAAAACGAAAAGGAGATAAAAGACCCTCGCTATGAACCGGCATTATTATACAATGCTATGATAAACCCTGTGCTGAATTATGTGATTAAGGGAGCTATCTGGTATCAGGGGGAAAGCAACAGAAATGAAAGTGATTTATATAAAAAGCTATTTCCTGCAATGGTAAGATCGTGGCGCAAAGAGTGGGCACTTGGCGATTTCCCTTTTTACTATGTGCAGATAGCACCTTACTGCTATGGTAAGGATAATTGTGAGAATACAGAGGCCGCACAATTGAGACAGGTTCAGTTGGAATGTATGGATATTATACCTAACAGTGGTATGGTAGTAACAGCCGATATCGGTTATACTACCTGTATCCATCCGCCAAAGAAATCAGAAGTAGGCAAAAGACTGGCTTTGTGGGCACTGGCCAAAACCTATGGAAGAGAAGGGACTCCTCATTCCGGGCCACTGTATAGTTCTGTAGATGTTGATGGCGATAAAATCTATGTAAATTTCAAACATAGTGAATATGGCCTAACCTCTTACTATGAAGATATTTTTGGATTTGAAGTGGCTGCGGCGGATAAAGTGTTTTATCCGGCTAAAGCAAAGTTGACCGCCAAGAGTACAAAAATATTATTGACTTGTGACAAGGTAAACGATCCGGTATATGTAAGGTATGCATTTCGCAATGATGCGGTTGTAAACCTATACAATAATTTCAGGCTACCGGTATCTCCTTTTACCTCAGAGTAACTGATATTTAATTAACGACGATTTTATGAATATTTACTTTTTACGAATTATAATAGCTGTCTTTTTTCTTCTGACTGTACCATTTGTGAGCTTTTCTCAAAACAAAAAGAACATCTATAAAAAAGGGTGGATAGACTTTAATAAGAATGGCCTTAAAGATGTGTATGAAGATCCTCAAGCACCTATTGATAAGAGAATAGCAGATCTTATAAGCCAAATGACTATTGAGGAAAAAACATGCCAATTGGCTACCTTATATGGATCGGGGCGTGTATTAATGGATACTATGCCTACCCCAAAATGGAAGGAAGAGGTATGGAAAGACGGAATTGGTAATATTGATGAACAGGCGAATGGTATACGGTTAACCACAATATCTTACCCTTATACAAGAAGTATCAGCAATAGACATGCTATACAGCAATGGTTTGTCGAAGAAACACGGTTGGGAATACCTGTTGATTATACAAACGAAGGTATACGGGGATTATGCCACGACAGGGCTACGATGTTTCCCGCCCAATGTGGTCAGGGGTCGACATGGAACCGGAGTCTGGTAAGGAAAATAGCCGAAGTTACGGCAAAAGAAGCAGTGGCACTAGGCTATACAAATATTTATTCTCCTATACTTGACGTAGCGCGCGACCCACGTTGGGGACGTGTAGTAGAATGTTATAGCGAAGACCCTTTTTTAGTTGGAGAACTAGGTAGGGAAGCTGTATTAGGATTACAAGAGAATGGCGTAATTTCCACTCCCAAGCATTTTGCGGTATATAGTATACCTGTAGGTGGACGCGATGAGGGAACCCGTACGAATCCTAACATAAGTTACCGGGAAATGAAAACGATTATGCTCGAACCATTCCGGATCGCAATACAAGAGGCTGGAGCATTAGGCGTAATGAGTTCATATAACGATTATGATGGGGACCCTATTACAGGAAGTTATAAGTTCCTTACTGAAATTCTCCGTAACGAATGGGGATTCAAAGGTTATGTGGTATCAGACAGTGAAGCGGTTGAATTTATTCACACAAAGCATAGGGTAGAGCCTACTCCGGAAGACGAAGTGGCAAGAGCAATCAATGCAGGGATGAATGTAAGAACACATTTTACTCCTCCCCAGGATTTTATAAAACCTTTGAGGAAGGCTATAGAAATGGGTAAAATATCAATGGCAACTATAGATTCACGCGTAGCCGATGTGCTTAGGGTAAAATTTATGTTGGGTCTATTTGATGATCCTTATAAAGGAGACCCGAAAAATGTTAATAATATTGTACATAGCAAAGAACATCAGGAACTGTCTTTACAGGCAGCATTAGAATCTATTGTACTTTTGAAAAATAAAGATAATATCCTTCCTCTGTCAAAAGAACTGGGACGAATAGCTGTAATAGGTCCGAATGCTCATGATGTGAGTAACCTCAGGTGTCGCTATGGTCCGGCAAATACATTGCAAAAATCTGTATTTGAAGTTATGAAAGAATATCTGCCTAATACAGAAATACAATATGCCAAGGGGTGTGATATTATAGATAAATATTTCCCCGAAAGCGAATTGTATGATGTTCCTCTCGACAGATCGGAACAAAGACGTATAGATGAAGCAGTGAAACTAGCCGAATCATCAGATGTTGCGATCCTTGTTCTGGGCGGAAATGAAAATACAATAAGGGAAGAGCGTTCCCGCTCCGATCTGAATCTGCTGGGAAGACAGGAACATTTACTGAAAGCAGTTTATGAGACCGGCACACCAGTTATCCTTGTCATGGTGGATGGAAGAGCAGCGACTATAAACTGGGCGGAGAAATATATCCCAGGCATTGTACAGGCATGGTTTCCAGGCGAATTTATGGGAGAAGCAATTTCTAAAGTCCTCTTTGGCGACTATAATCCTGGAGGAAAACTTACCGTAACTTTCCCTAAGACCGTCGGACAAATACCATATGCTTTCCCATTCAAGCCGGGAGCCGATTCGAAAGGTTTTGTTCGTGTCGAGGGATCTTTATATCCTTTTGGATATGGATTAAGCTATACAGAATTCAAATATAGTGACCTTATAATAGAAACCCCGCAAGTGAAGCAGAACCAGGAAGTGAAATTGAGTCTTACCGTAAAGAATATAGGACGTATCGCTGGTGATGAAGTGGTACAACTATATATCCGCGACGATTATAGTTCACTTACTACATACGAGAAAGTTCTTAGGGGTTTTCAGAAGGTACGTCTTAATCCAGGAGAAGAAAAAACAGTAGAATTTACGCTTATACCCCATCACTTAGGATTGTGGAATAAAGACGATAAATTCGTTGTTGAACCCGGAACATTCTCTGTTATGATTGGCAGTTCGTCCGAACATATCCATTTGATTGGCAGTTTCGAAGTTCTGGAATAATTCTCACATTATCTAATATTTCAATGATTTACAGCTACAAAACTGAAGCTAGATAAAACACAAAATCATACTATGAAACGATTAATAATATTATCATTTATTATATGCTCTCTCCCTTCTATTGCCCAGATAAAAGTATCGGGAATAGTGATGGAAAAGACTGAAAGCGGAAATCTCCCTTTACCCGGAGTTACAATCACAGTTGTAGGTTCCTCCAGAGGGGTTTTGTCTGGGGATAACGGGGATTATACAATTGAGGCAAAACCTGAAGATAAATTATCATTATCATTTATTGGATTCGAAAATCAAATTGTAGAAATCAATGGTCGTACCAAGATTGATATTCTAATGGTCAATAAATCCGAAGAATTAGATGCTGTCACAGTAGTGGCCTTCGGAAAACAGAAGAAAGAATCGGTAATTGGTTCTATAACGACTGTAGATTCTAAAGATATTAAAGTCCCATCCAGTAATCTTACAACTGCCTTGGCGGGAAAAGTAGCCGGTATTATAGCTTATCAGCGAAGCGGCGAACCAGGTCAGGATAATGCAGATTTTTTTATCAGGGGAGTCACCACCTTTGGATACAAGCAAGATCCTTTAATTTTGATAGATGGGATGGAAGCATCTAAAAATGACCTAGCTAGAATGCAGCCTGATGACATAGGAAGTTTCTCTATTATGAAAGATGCGACGGCTACATCCTTATATGGTTCACGTGCGGCAAATGGAGTTATACTGATCACAACTAAGGAAGGTAACGAAGGAAAAGCACAGGTGAGCGTACGTTTCGAAAACTCAATATCCTCTGCCACTAAGAATATAGAATTGGCTGATCCAATTACATATATGAGATTAAGTAATGAAGCTATTCTTACGCGTAACCCTTTAGGTGCCACTCTTTATTCTCAGAACAAAATAGATAATACTATTTCCGGTATCAATCCTATCGTATTTCCGGCAACAGACTGGTATAAGTTACTTTTCAAAGACAGGGCTATGAACCAGCGTGTAAATATGAGTATCAAGGGAGGAGGAAAAGTCGCCAGATATTATATAGCAGGTACTTTCAATCAGGATAACGGGATAATGAAAGTTGATAAAAGGAATAACTTCAACAATAATATAGATCTTAAAACTTATTCCTTACTGACAAACGTGAATATAAACGTCACAAGTTCTACCGAGATTATAGCCCGGATGAAAGGTAACTTTGAAGACTATTCGGGGCCGATCTATGGCGGACAAAACATGTATCAACGAGTGATGAGAACCAGTCCCGTACTATATCCGGCATATTATCCCCCTATGGAAGGATATTCAACTACGCATATCCTTTTCGGTAATTACGATGAAGGGCAATACATTAACCCTTATGCCGATATGGTAAAAGGATATAAAGAACATTCGAGGGCAAAAATGAGCGCTCAGTTAGAGCTGAAACAAGACCTGTCGAAAATAATTACTCCGGGATTGTCTCTGTCGGGAATGTTCCATGCCAACAGAGAATCATACTTCGATGTTTCGCGTGGTTATACTCCATTTTGGTATAAGATAGGAATGTATGATAGAATAAACAATAAATATACTCTCACCCCATTGAATGAGAGCACAGGCACAGAACATTTAGATTACAGCCAAGGATCGAAAAGCGTGATTTCCACTTTATATATGCAAGGATCGACAAGCTACAACCGGACTTTTAATGAAAAACACAATATTAGCGGTATGTTGGTTTTTATAATGCAAAACCAACTTGAGGGCAATGCAAGTTCGCTCCAGCTATCATTACCATATCGCAATATCGGCCTATCAGGTCGTTTTACTTATGCGTTTGATAACAAGTATTTCACAGAGTTAAATTTCGGTTACAATGGAGCCGAACGTTTCTATAAAACTGAGCGCTGGGGATTCTTTCCTTCGGCGGGTATCGGTTGGATGATTTCTAACGAACCCTTTATGAAATCATTAGAAAAACAAATATCAAAACTAAAATTAAGGGCTAGCTATGGTCTTACAGGTAACGACCAGATAGGTAGTGCCAGCGACAGGTTTTTCTATTTGTCGGAAGTAGACATGGATAGTGCTGGAAAAAGAGCATCTTTCGGACAGGATGAAAACGGTTATTCACTCAGAGGGATTGCTGTCAATCGATATGAAAATTTCGATATCAGCTGGGAAGTATCCAGAAAACTGAACATTGCTTTGGAACTAGAATTGTTTAAGAACTTCGAAATTATAGCAGAGTATTTTAAAGAAAAAAGGAAGAATATTTTGATGGAAAGAGCCTCTATACCAAGTACAATGGGGTTACAGTCTGCAGTCAAGGCTAATCTAGGTGAAGCAAAAGGAGAAGGAGTAGATATTTCTATTGATTATAAGAAGTTCTTTAATGACAATTTATGGATTACCGGGAGGGGAAACTTTACTTATTCTTCCAGTAAATATTTAAAATATGAAGAACCGGCTTATGATGAATGGTATCTAAGCCGCGCTGGTTATCCTATCTCGCAACAATGGGGATATATTGCCGAACGTCTTTTCATAGATGAAGAAGATGTAAGGTCCTCGCCAAAGCAAAACTTCGGGACATATATGGCTGGTGATATCAAATACAGGGATGTTAATGGTGATGGTGAAATAACAACATTAGACAGAGTGCCAATCGGATATCCTACGACGCCAGAAATAGTTTATGGATTTGGGTTCTCAGCAGGATATAAAAATATTGATTTCTCTGCTTTCTTTCAGGGATCTGCACGCTCTTCTTTTTGGATTGATGTAGCAAATACGTCTCCATTCATAGATAATGATGGAAATAATAGTGTTATATCTCAAAATCAATTATTAAAAGCTTATGCTGATAACTATTGGTCTGAAGATAATCGTAACATATATGCTCTTTGGCCGAGGCTTAGCGCAACCTTAAACGAAAACAATGCACAAAGGAGTACATGGTTTATGCAGGACGGTTCTTTTCTGAGACTTAAACAAGTAGAAATTGGTTATTCATTGCCTCAGTCTTTCTTACAGAAAATAGGACTTAACCAGTTACGCATATATGGTAGTGGTACAAATTTGCTGACATTCAGCAAATTTAAATTATGGGATGTAGAAATGGCCGGAAGTGGATTGGGATATCCTATTCAGAAGGTTATAAATTTTGGTATACAAGTGGGATTTTAAATTAAAAACTATCATGAAAAAAATAATAAGATTATTGTTGGTCGCCATTGTCGGATTCAGCTATTCATGCAATGATTATCTCGATATTGTGCCTGATAATGTTGCTACGATAGACAATGCCTTTAGGATGAGAAGCACTGCCGAGAAATTCCTTTTCACATGTTATTCATATATGCCGGCAACAGGACATAGCCAGACCAATCCGGCAATGTCTTCCGGAGATGAAGTCTGGTTTATGTATCCTCCTCAGGACATAAGTAATATAAATACATGGGAAATAGCCAGAGGCAACCAAAATAAAACGAATCCGTATTATGACTGTTGGAGTGGTGGCCGATCGGGAACAAACTTGTGGATAGGAATAAGAGACTGTAATATATTTTTGGACAATATACAAAAAGTTCCAAATATGGATCAAGGAGAAAAAAATAAGTGGATCGGTGAAGTCAAATTCCTAAAAGCATATTATCATTTCTATCTGATGCAGATGTATGGACCTATTCCTTTGATCCGGGAAAATCTTCCTATCGAAAGCAATTCGGATGAAGTGAAAATGTTTAGAGAACCTGTGGATGAAGGATTTAATTATATATCAGAACTGCTCGATGAATCTATGGGAACACTCCCTTATGAGATTGTAGACCAGATAAATGAATTGGGGCGTATAACAAGGCCTATTGCGGCAGCATTTAAGGCAAAAGTGCTCGTGACGGCAGCAAGCCCATTATTCAATGGTAATAAAGAATATGAAGCCTATATAGATTCCCGAGGAATACAATTATTCAATACAGAAGAAGATATTAAAAAATGGGAACGTGCGGCAGGAGCTTGTGAGGAAGCAATATCAATGTGCGACTCTTTAGGGTATGAATTGTACTATTTCAAAAATATTATGACAAATTACGTTTTGGTTCCGGAGACCCAAAAGCGGTTAGACCTTCGGGGAGCTGTTACTGATAAGTGGAATTCTGAAATAATATGGGCAAATACCCAAAGCTGGGTAGGAGACGATTTTCAGCGATGGGGTATTCCTATCCTTACCAATCAGGCTAAGCATCCCGCAACAAGTCCCAAGGGAACTCTAGCCCCTCCTCTTAAAATGGCTGAATTGTTTTATACTGAAAATGGCGTGCCTATCAATGAGGATATAACATGGAACTATCAGGACAGATACAATTTGCAAGAAGGAACAACTGAGGCTCAATATAATGTCAGAAAATCGTATACGACAGTGAAGCTTCACTTTGACCGGGAGCAGCGATTTTACGCAAACCTGGGATTTGACGGGGGATGCTGGTTCGGGAACGGAGTGGAGAACAATGCCAATGTCGATTCGGACAATATGTTTTATATGCAGGCAAAATGGGGACAATATGCTGCTCAATGGATGAGTGGAAATTATTCGGAGACGGGTTATGTTGTAAAGAAAATTGTCGATTTCAGAGGAACAGTGGATGCAACCGGGCGTTTTACCGCAAATAAATATCCTTGGCCTGAGATGCGTCTCGCCGACCTTTATTTACTATATGCAGAGGCTCTGAATGAAGCTTACGGCCCTGGAGAAGAATGCTATAAATACATAGATTTGGTCAGGGAACGGGCAGGACTGAAAGGCGTTGTCAAATCTTGGGAAGATTACTCTGTTAATAGTGGTAAACCGTCAACTAAAACTGGTTTGAGGCAGATTATAAAACAAGAAAGAATGATAGAATTAGCATTCGAAGGTAAGAGATTTTGGGATTTGCGCAGATGGAAGGATGCTCATATACAGTTGAATAGTCCGGTTAAAGGCTGGGACAGAATGCAAACGGATGCGGAATACTATTATAAACCGGTTTTGTTGTATAATCAGTCATTCCAGATTAAAGATTATTTCTGGCCTGTAAAAGAATCGGAAATACAAAAAAATAGAAATATAATGCAATCTCCGGGTTGGTAATTTATAATTTTAGATATTATGAAAAATATATTATTTATAATTACATCTTTACTTGTTTTGATCTCCTGTTCAGAAGATGTCCATGGCCCTTTGTCGGGAGATAAATCCGTTCCTCCTCCTGTATTCAATGTAAGCGTTGAAAACTTATCAGGTGCAGCAAAAATAACTTATTCTCTTCCTGTTAATGATAATTTATTATATATAAAAGCTGTATATACCATTGCAGGGGTAACGAAAGACACCAAAGTATCTTCTAAAGTGAATTCTCTCTATATTGAAGGATTTGACAAAGCAGAGGAATATGAAGTAGCTTTATATTCTGTTTCAAAAGGCGAGGTTGAGTCAGCACCTGTTCTTGTAAAAGTATATCCATTAACACCACCGATAGCCTCTGTTTATGACTCGTTAAACGTATTTGAAACCTTTGGCGGCATAGTAGTGCAATTTGAAAATAAAGAAAAAGCAAACATATCAATAGAGGTTCTTGTAGAAGACATTAGTGGCTGGAAAAATCTTGATACTTACTACACGAAGCTGGAAAAAGGAATGTTCGCCATTCGGGGGCTGAATAATGAACCCATCGACTTTGCAATTTGTGTAAGAGACCGTTGGCTGCATACTTCCGATACTCTTAAAATTAATATGACACCTCTGTTTGAGGAGGAACTGAATATAAGATTATTTAAAGATGCCCGTTTCCCTGGAGAGGCTTTAGACCATTCTTCTGCATGGAGTTTGGCGAAGATATGGGATAATGATATGTCGACAGGCTTACAGGTTAAGCTGAATACACCTTATCCATTCTGGTTTACTTTCGATCTGGGAGTTACAGCTAAACTCAGTCGTTTCAAACTATGGCAGCGTCAGGGGCAATATATTTACTCTCACTTCAACCCTCATGAATGGGAACTTTGGGGCAGTAACAATCCTGATCAGGGGTGGAATAACTGGACAAGACTTGGACACTTTGTTATGGTTAAACCTTCGGGTCTGCCTGTTGCCAATAATAATTTTACAGAAGAAGACCGGCTCGCAGCCGAAGCGGGCAACGAATTTGAGATTGAGATTGATGCTCCCGCTGTAAGATATATACGCTGGAGACATATAGATTCTTGGGCTACAATAGGAGGTACTGCAGGTTCTGTATCTTTCATGGAAATTAGATTTTTTGGATCAATAGAATAAATTGGACGGATATGAAAAAAAGCAAATTATTAACGATTGTTATTTCCTTCGTGTGTTTTGTTTTCTCCCTGTATTCTTGTGGAGGAATGGATGAAACATACAAAGAGTTTATTTCAGACGGGGAAATACATTATCCCGGAAAAGCTGATTCTGCACAGGTACACCCGGGGTATTTGAGAGCTCAATTGCAATGGCTTATTATTTCAGACCCGAATATTATAAAATGTAAAATTGTAATTGATGGGAAAAAAGAACTTGATATTTCGGTAAGCCGTAGCGAAAATGTGGATACTATCAGAACTATAGTAGATAATTTGGACGAAGGAATTCATGTTTTTAATATTTATACGATAGATAACAATGGGAATTACTCTGTAAAAGAAGAAGTCATAGGCCAGGTATTTGGCGCAAATTATATTGAAACTCTATATAACAGGCGTATTTCAAAGGTAGAATATGATAAAAATAATGATGAGGTGAAACTAACATGGGCTATGAATCCCGAAGGCGCTATCGGAGTAGAGATGGCATATACCGATTCTGACGGCGTTCCGCAAACCATTTTAGTAAAACCTGAGGAAAATACTACATTGTTAGAAGAATGTCCAGAAGGAACTGTTCTTACATACAAAACATTGTTTGTACCTGATTTATTGTCGATCGACATATTTGAGGCTCCGGCGATAAATATTAGTATTCCTCAATGATGAAACAGGATTGTTAATTGTTTTATAAGAGAAGTTGAAACAATTCGTATATAATTCGACTTCTCTTATTGTTAAGCGCTATTAAATATCAATTAGCATTAAATATTAAAACGAAGTACAGGATGAAATATATATTTTTAATCATATTCCAATTTCTTCTATTCGGTTGTAATGTATTCAAAGAGGCTTCTAATAAAGAATTTAAAAATTTTGATATTTATTTGCTCATAGGCCAATCAAATATGGCGGGAAGGGCAGAAATTCCCGAAGATGGAAAAGATTCATTGAATATGGTCTTTTTATTTCGGAATGATTCTGTCCGGATATGGGAAAAGGCCGCTAATCCTTTAAACAAATATTCAACAGTGAGAAAAGGAATAAAAATGCAAAAACTGGGGCCCGGTTACTCTTTTGCGAAGAAAATTTCAGATTATTATCCTGATCGAAATATAGGGTTAGTTGTTAATGCAAGAGGAGGAACTTCCATAAAAGAATGGGCTCCTTCTGGGAAATTATATAAAGAAGCCCTAAAGAGGATAACAGAAGCTTCCCGTTGGGGTGAAATTAAGGGAATAGTATGGCATCAGGGTGAAGCAGATGCAAGGACAAATGGGTCTTATATATCAGATTTGAAACATTTAATAGAATCTTTCCGAAAAGACCTGAATAATAACAAATTACCTTTTGTGTTAGGCCAAATCTATCCGGCGAATAAGAAGAAAGCTATTTTTAATGACTCATTATTAAAAGTGCCGGATTACATTCCTTATACTGACGTAGTGAAGTCTGATTCTACGTCTACGTTCGATAATCTTCATTTCGACTCTACTAGCCAGATTTTGATGGGAGAACGATATGCTAAGGCAATGTATAGCGCTATAGAAGCTTTGAATAATAATAAATAATACCAGTCAGAATGAATTATAGATATATTATTGGAGGAAGTCTCAGCCTTGTTGCTACTTCAATGTTAGCACAAGTAAAAAGCACGGATACTGATACAAAGAAAATGAATGTCTTGTTTATACTTGCTGATGATTTACGTCCTAATTTAGGATGTTATTCCGATCCGTATGCTATTACTCCAAATATAGATAATATAGCTGCCAACGGAATTACCTTTGGAAATGCCTATTGTCAACAAGCCGTAAGTAACCCTTCCCGGGCGTCAATGCTTACTGGATTACGGCCTGATCAAACCGGCGTAACGAATCTATATACAAACTTCAGGGATTCAATACCAGATGCGGTTACTTTACCCCAATTTTTCAAAAATAACGGATATTGTGTAACCGGAGTAGGTAAAATATTTCATTCTGTAGCTCATGATATAGATACAATCTCATTTACGAAAGTATTACCTTTAGAGCGGAGAGGATATCTCCTTCCTCAAAATTCAAGGCGAAAAGGGGGTAAGCAAAGCGCATATGAAGATGCTGATGTAGAGGATAATAAATATCCCGATGGAGAAATAGCTGATAATGCTGTACAGATGATAAAAAATGCATCAGAATCATCATCTCCGTTTTTTCTTGCAGTAGGGTTTCTAAAACCCCATCTTCCATTTAATGCCCCCAAAAAATACTGGGATATGTATAAGGATCATAAATTTGAGATTAAACACAGGGAAAGGCCAGAACGTAGTCCTGACATAGCTTTTCATAATTGGGATGAGCTGCGGGGATATGCCAATATGCCAGATACAGGAGCTCTCAATACTAATCAAGAGCAAGAATTGTGGAGAGGATACTATGCATGTATTTCTTATGTAGATACACAGATAGGAAAATTATTAGATGCGCTTGATGAACATGGCATGAGAGACAATACGATCATTGTACTCTGGGGGGATCATGGTTATCATCTCGGTGAACAAGACTTATGGTGCAAATCCACCAATTATGAACTTGACACACGAATTCCGTTGATAATATCTGTGCCCACAGGAAAATTGAAGGATATCTATAGTAGTTCTATTGTAGAAGCGGTAGATATTTATCCTACCCTTACCGATTATTGTGGCTTTGGTAAAAGCCCGATTTTAGCCGGAACCTCATTGAGATCCGTAATGGACAGGAAAGATGGTTTTAAAGAGTCTAATTATGCCTTTAGTCAGTTTGTAAGGCCTTATGAAGCAATCTTAAAAAGAACACCTGCTACTCATATGGGATATTCTGTTCGCACACCACAATGGCGATTTACTTGTTGGTATAATCTGACAACCGGAGACATTGATGAAAAGGAACTTTATTTAATAAATAAAGACAGTGTCGAATCAAAAAACTTAACTGGTGACACACAATATATGAATGTGGAAAAAGAACTTTTAGAATGTGTAAATAACTATAGAAACGAAAAGTACTAACCTCTTCGGCTTCGACAAATACTATTTCACATTCAATACCTGCCAGTTTACAATGGCACAGTAGGTGTTGTCGGGATAATTGACTGATAATCATGATAGTGACTTGAATGATGAGTCTGTACTTCAAGCTTAAAGACCACTTGTTCAAAATTCTGTAAAACAGTGAATTAAAATCAAATCGTTACTAGATCTGCACCTGTTTTCCAAAAACACAAATAGGTAACGATTCAGTAACAGATTATTGCTTAAAATCGCTTTTTTTGCCTTTTCAGAAAATTCAGGGAATAAAAAACTCTGAAAATCGCCTGATTTTCAGAGTTTTGCTTTGTTTTGCCTTTCGGCCTAGTGCGGATGAAGGGACTCGAACCCCCACGCCTCTCAGCACCAGATCCTAAGTCTGGCGTGGCTACCAATTACACCACATCCGCGGCTAAATCGCATTAGCGGGTACAAAGGTATAATTATTTTTGTTATATCAATAATTTCTGACAAAAAAAACGAAATTTTCCGGAAATATCCTTTTGCCTTTTCTGTATTTTTTTATCAGCATTTGAATCATCAGCCCAAATTAATCTTTTCTTCTCTAATATTATACAATTTGATAAATTTCTTTTTATTTTCAAAGATCGCTTCTGCTGATTGCTTTTTTACTATATAGATAAATTAATATAAATCTCATGAAAGTTAAGACCGATGGTAAATTTTCCTCCTTTTTTCTTTCCGTTTTTTTTCATAGCTTTGTATTGATAAAATCAGGAAATAAGAATGAGTGATTATATAGTTTCAGCCCGTAAATATCGCCCGATGACCTTCAACTCTGTTGTCGGACAGCGTGCGCTTACCACTACCCTCAAAAATGCAATTGCGTCGGGAAAGTTGGCCCATGCCTATCTTTTCTGCGGACCAAGGGGAGTGGGGAAGACTACTTGCGCGCGTATTTTCGGCAAAACTATAAATTGCCTTTCTCCTACTACTGAAGGTGAAGCCTGTAACCAGTGCGAATCGTGTGTGGCCTTTAACGAACAGCGCTCGTTCAATATTCATGAACTGGATGCGGCATCGAACAACTCGGTAGATGATATCCGGTCACTGATCGAACAGGTAAGGATTCCGCCGCAGATAGGCAAATACAAAGTATATATCATCGACGAGGTGCATATGCTGTCGCAGGCCGCTTTTAATGCATTCCTGAAAACGCTGGAAGAACCACCGCACCACGCTATATTCATTCTTGCTACCACCGAGAAGCATAAGATACTTCCGACCATCCTTTCCCGCTGCCAGATATATGATTTCAGCAGGATTACGATAAAAGATACGGTAGAGCATCTCGAATACGTAGCTTCCCAAGAAAATGTAACGGCTGAGCCCGAAGCGTTGAACGTCTTGGCGCAAAAGGCCGATGGAGGAATGCGCGACGCGCTTTCTATCTTCGACCAGGTGGTCAGCTTTACCGGAGGGAATGTTACGTACAAAGCCGTGATAGAGAATCTGAATGTACTCGACTATGAGTATTATTTCAAGCTCACAGACTGCATCCTGTCAAACAATGTTGTGGAGGGCATGCTGATACTGAACGAGATTTTGAGTAAAGGATTCGACGGGAACAATATCATTACGGGTATAGCTTCGCATTTCAGGGACTTACTTCTTTGTAAAGACCCAAGAACCGCCGAACTGTTCGAAGTGGGAGCATCTATTCGCGAAAGGTATATAGAAACAGCCAAAAGATGCAGTAATGAATTCCTGTATAAGGCCATAGATATAGTAAACGAAAGCGACCTCAACTACAGGGTCAGCCGTAATAAGCGGCTGTTATCCGACCTCACCATCATCCGCTTATGCCAGTTGTCTTCGCCGCAAGGAATGGAAGACCAAAAAAAAAAGCAGGTAATTGAGCCGATATTCACCAAGCAGGGTGCGTCCGTTCAGTCTACAGTTCCGTCAAGTGCACCTGTGCAACATCCACAGCAAGTAAATACCCCGGTGAACAGTCAGCCTGTAAATCCGGTACGAAATACTATACCCACATCAAGGGTTACCCTGCCAAAAAGTCCTGAATCGGCAACCAACCGGGTGCCTAAAACGGCTGGTGGCGGGCTGGGTATCTCGATAGCTGCCCTCGGACAGAAAAAAGAGGAAGAGGAGGCAAAGACAGAGGCTGTTATCGAAGTCCTTAACGAACGTTTTTCCCCACTTCAACTGATCAATGAGTGGAAAGCCTATGCGGAAGATATTACAGAAGAGCACCACCTGAAAAATACGATGCTCAACTGTCTGCCTGCGCTGCTCGATAATACTTCCTTTGAGGTAGTTGTAAATAATCCTGTGCAGGAACAAAAGCTGATGGAGCACAGAATGGATATTTTATACAAGCTAAAATCAAGGCTTCGCAACACCCAGCTCCAGATGCAAATACGTATAAGCGAGGACAATGAAAAGAAACTGGCTTTCACTCCTGCCGAAAAATTCAACCTGATGATGGAGGAAAACGAAAGCCTCCGTAAATTGAAGGATGAGTTTGGACTGGAGTTATCCTGATCGTTTTTTAACAAAAACCTGACAAAGATTACAAAATCAAGCCCCTCCCGACCTCCCCGCAGGGGAGGAACTGTCTTTCCCCGCAGGGCAGGGCTGTTAAGTTCTGAAATTTATACCCTCTTTGTCATGTTGAACGGAGTGAAACATCTCCTCCCTATATAAACGGGATCCTTCGTTACTCTCAGGATGACAAAGCAAAAAGAGATAGTGAGGATTGAGAATCAGAGCCCCCTTTAGTTCCCCCGGCAGGCAGGGATGTTAGGTTCTCTGCTTTGTTCTGTTATTTTCTGCTGTCATCCTGAGAGTAACGAAGGATCCCGTTTATATAGGGAGGAGATGCTTCCTGTCGTCAGCATGACAAACACAATACGGTCAGTTAACAATGCATTTCATTCTTCATTTCTCATTCTTAATTCTTCATTTCATTTTTCATTTTCTCTTCATTTTCAATCCTCTCCCTTTCTTCCTCCGTCGCCATCCTGATGACCTGGCTGTCCTCCCCGTTCAGGTGCTTATCCAGTTTAATAAACAAGTCGGCCTCATGCTGGTTATTTACATAAATAATTTGCTGCCGTAGTTTCGGCTTTTCCTGTTTTTCTTTCTCTTTGCGTTTCTCTTCCCGTTCCAGTACATAGTTTATCGCCCGCAGGTCGGGGTCTTTCTGTTTGGTCTTCACCACTTTCTTTTTCAGGATCATAACCGACGGGTTGCTAACCGCAGGCTGATAAGTGCAATGCTCTTCGATAGCGGTATATCCCGTCAGTTTTTTCTTCAGTGACGAGCGGGCTATTTTCACCAGTTCATCGTCGCGACGTTCTTCGGCTTCGTCTACCCTTTTCCTGAAATCGGGATTCTTTTCTTTCCAATAGTAGAATGTATTTCGGCTGATCTTCATAGCCGTGCATATCTCGGAGATTGTGTACAGGTCGGCTTCGATGAGCCTTTCGATGCGGGAAACTAATTTTTCAGTGTATTTTGCCATAATGATTAAGAATTAAGAGCCCTGCCCCAAGGGGAGGCTAATTTCCCCTTCGGGGGTTAGGGGGCCGTTTTTCCCTATAGATAATTAATCCCAAATATGATGACAAAACTCATCATATACATCATTGTTTTTTTATCCTATTTTTTCAAATTGGTTAACGTTCCATTTCTAGGATAGCTCCGTAAATCATATTATCTTTGTAATCTCAAAAATGCAAATATTCGCAACGAAGGAGATTATCTATGACAGAGCCTTTAAAACATGAGTGTGGTATCGTTATGATACGCTTGCTCAAACCACTTGAATACTACCAGAAAAAGTATGGGACATGGCAGTATGGACTGAATAAACTGTACCTGCTGATGGAAAAGCAGCACAACCGGGGGCAGGAAGGAGCCGGGCTGGCCGTTGTGAAACTACAATCACCTCCCGGCAGCGAATTTATTTTCAGGGAAAGAGCCACAGGATCGGGAGCCATATCGGAAATATTTTCGAATGTCTATCAGAACTACGAAAAAGTTCCGGACGAAAAGCTCAACGATCCCGCATACGCAAGTCAATATCTTCCGTTTGCGGGTGAATTGTTTTTAGGCCACCTGCGTTACAGCACCACAGGAAAAAGCGGTATATCGTATGTCCATCCTTTCCTGCGCCGCAGCAACTGGAAAAGCCGTAATCTTGCCCTTGCCGGTAACTTCAATATGACGAATGTAGATGAGCTTTTTCAGGATCTGGTTGCCGAAGGGCAACATCCCCGTGATTTTGCCGACACCTTCGTACTGCTGGAATCGCTTGGACATCACCTCGATAGGGAAATTCAGTTCCAATACGACAAATTCGGCAAAGATCGTAAGGTAAAAGGCGAGGAGCTGAATAAACTCATAGAGGAAAATCTTGATATTCATTTTCTGTTGAGTAAGGCCAGCGAAAAATGGGATGGGGGATTTACCATCGGTGGACTGATAGGGTGCGGCGATGGATTTGTTTTCCGTGATCCGTGGGGGATACGTCCTGCTTTCTACTATCACGATGAAGAAATAGTGGTGGTGGCTTCGGAACGTCCCGTAATACAGACGGCTTTGGGGCTGAATGTGGATGATATTAAAGAACTGAATCCCGGACAGGCGATTATTGTAAAAGAAAACGGACGGGTAATGTTCTCGCAGATACAGGAACCAAAGAATGTATCGCCCTGTTCATTCGAACGCATCTACTTTTCCCGTGGATCGGATGCCGATATATATAATGAACGTAAAAAGCTAGGGGAGCTTCTGCTTCCCCAGATATTGAAGGCGATCGACTCAGATGTTCAGCACACGGTCTTCTCTTTTATCCCGAATACGGCCGAAGTTGCTTTTTTTGGCATGACCGAAGCTTTCAATAAATATATGAATGAGGTGAAGCTCCGTAAAATATCGGAAAAGGGGTCTTCTATAACTGAGGATGAGCTTGATAACATCTTATCGATGCGGGTACGAACAGAGAAAGTCGTAATAAAAGATATTAAACTTCGCACATTTATTGCGCAGGATAGCAGTCGTGACGATCTGGCCGCGCACGTATACGATGTTACTTACGGCTCGGTTCTTCCGGGTGAAGACAATCTTGTGGTTATCGATGACAGCATTGTACGAGGTACGACCCTCAAACAAAGTATTATCAAGATACTTGACCGCATACACCCTAAAAAGATCGTAATCGTTTCTTCTTCTCCTCAGATACGCTATCCCGATTGTTATGGGATAGATATGTCGCGTATGAGCGAATTCGCGGCATTCAGGGCAGCGATAGAGCTATTGAAAGAAAGGGGAATGCAGGATGTGATAGACGAAGTATACTGCAAATCCCTGGCGCAAAAGGGCAAACCGAAAGAAGAGATCGTAAACTATGTAAAAGAGATCTACGCTCCGTTTTCCGATGACGAGATTTCTGCTAAAATGGCGGAAATGCTCACTCCGAAGGATACGAAGGCCGAGATCGAACTTGTTTTCCAGAGTATAGAGAACCTGCATAAAGCCAGTCCGAACCATAAGGGAGACTGGTACTTCTCGGGAAATTATCCTACTCCGGGAGGTAACAGGATGGTGAATACGGCATTCCTGAATTATATTGAAGGAAATGACCAGAGATCTTATAAATAAAGAGGCTGTCTAAAAAGTAATTTTTATTATCTCTTTGTCATGTTGAACGGAGTGAAACATCTCGTTTCCGGAGGGTCGGGATTCTTCGTTGCACTCAGAATGACAAAGGGAAGTAACACTTTGATAGTGTAATCTTACTTTTGGGACAACCTCTTTTCTTATTATTCAAAATGGATTTCCTTAACGGAATATGGAAAGATACAATTATATATTTTAGTTCTTCTTGATACTTCCTCCTCCCGATTTGGAAGTGCTAATGTCGCCTCCCGACAAATTTCTAATGTTTACGTCCGATCCTCCGCTGGCTGCAACAGAGGCTTTCTGCACTTTCCCGCTCAATTCCAGGTCAGCTCCGCCACTTGCCGCAGCAGTAAGTTTTTCCACATCAAGGTGTATCTCACCGTCGCTACCTCCCGAAAACGATAACTGAACATCTTTAGCTTTAAGCATTTTTATGTCGCAGTCGGCACCACCCGAGAAGGCCAGCTTGCACTCCGATACCGAAAGTTTCTCTATATCGAGATCGGCACCACCCGATGCTGCTACTGAAAAGAGTTTGTTAGTAGATAAATCTTTTATATTGACATCCGATCCGCCCGACATGGCTAACTTCTCCAACGTAGGAGCAGAGACATATACTAATACTTTTGTGTTTCGTTTGAACTGTGTTCCTTTTTTCCTTTTTATTTCCAGTGTTCCGTCTTTGACTTCAATTTCCACATTAGGCAAATTCTCTGCATCGGTCTCGATTTCGGCGGTATATTTATTAGACTGTGTGAAATTCACATCTATTCCCCCGCTAACTGATATGCTACTGAAATTCGATACATTCCTTTTACTGCCAGACGTTTGCGCCGATGAAGAACAAGCGTTGAAGGCAAAAATAAGAGTAATCAGAATAAAGCAATTTGTTTTCATATTGTTTATATTTATTGGTTTATGAATTAGGAGTTAAAGGAGTCCCTGTGTTTTATTTGATTTCCACATCGGCATACATATTCTTTACTTTTATCGTTGCTGTTGGTTTTCCGTTACCTATTTGCCCGATTTTTACCGATTTTGTATTTGTCTCCCTGTTTTCCGTATATTTTATATTGTGTTTTTTCGCAATACCCAGATCCCCGTACGTGAGGTCTGTGTCGAAGTTTACAGACATTCCGGCGGGTACACTCACTTCCACATCGGCATAACTGGCATTGATGGTTATATTCTTCAGTTTCGGTGATATCCCTTTTACTGTAACATCTCCATATGCGGTTTTGACCATCATATCCGAAATAAGATTATAAATATTGATATCGCTGTATTTTGTATCCAGATTTACCGATGAGACTGTGCCCAGACGTATATCTCCGTAAGCAGGTGATCCGGATGTGATAAATGAAACAACATCGTCCACCTTGTAGTCGGTATACATCCCCTTTACGTCCATATTCCTGGCCTTTTTGATCTTCACATCAGAATATGATCCCGAAATGGATATATCTTCCGCCTCGTCTATTTTAAGATCGCCGTATTTTAAATTGAAGCTTGCTTTTGACTTGGAAAACGACTGAGCCGAAAGGTCGCTGTAAGACATGTCAGCTTTAAAGGCGCCTTCGTGCCGGCCTACTTTTACTGTACCATACATTAAGTTGATGTCTACTGCCGTACTCTTGGGCAGGCTGATGATATAGTTGATTGTAGCTCCTCCTCCCGATCTACTTGTGATAACAGACAAAGTCTTTCCTGCAGTATTTACAATACTCGAGCCTTTATTATTGTTTTTGTCGAAATATTGTATCTCCAGATCTATCTGTTTCGAGTTCGATTCCTGGATAATAATATTTCCATACTTATGGGAGAATTTGACTTCCGAGATATCAGTGAATAATTTCTTTTCCACCCTTGTCGGAGTTTTGGCTTGTTTTCCTCCCTTATATTCATTGAAATTAAATTCATTCAGCTTAAGATCTTTCATGTTGGGCATATTCTTCAGGTTCTCCCTGAGATTTTCCTTCATGGCCTGCAGCTGTTCATTGTTGAGTTTTAAAGATTCCCTGAGTTCGGCCATCTGGCTCGAATCGAAATCGAAGTTAAAGTCTAAGTCTTTAAGACTTTCGAGACCTTCAAGACTCTTGAGGTCTTCAAGGCTTTTCAGGGCGTTATTCATGTCCGGTAAGATAAAACGATCTTTGTTTTTCTTAACGGAATCCTGCGGCAGTATGGCGTTTACCTGTAAAAGAGCCATGCAGAATAAGCTTATCAATAATATATACTTTTTCATAATGTAGTGTTTTTAGCAGTGTGTATGTTTCCCCAATTTTTCATTAATGTTGCGAAGTGCCTGTATATTTGCTTTATAGTGTTTCACAAGATAGCGTATTGCTATCTCCTGGTCGTCCTTTTTCCCCATCTGCTCTACAAAAGCCTGGTTTTGCTCTATTATCTGTTGCAGGTCGGATGTCAGTTGAGCCTGGTTTTGCGGATCGGTCTGTGCCAGTTTGCACATAATATCGGCAATCTGTTCTTCCATTTGCTGGTTGTAGAATTCATTTGTCGCCTGGAATTCACTCGTTGAGATGCTTTCTTGTGTAGGTGCGGTCACATTGATACTGTCCGGCGCATAAAATTTTACAGCAATAGCTATCAGTACAGCGATGGACGCTGCTACCGAAATAAGGCTAACCAGCCTTACCTTTTTGGCAGGTTTTTTCTCTTCTTTCTTTTCATCCAATTGGCTGAGCATGGCTTCGAAGCGCTCCATGTGCCCGTCCGATGGTTCTTTATCATCAAATAACCTGCGGTTATCGTCTATATATTTTTTCATATCATCCTTTTTCATCGTAGCCTCCTTTCAGATAAGTTCGATCAGTTTTTGTTTAGCTCTCATATATTGTATCCGTACCGTCCCTGCCGGTATTTTTAGTATGTCGGCGATCTCCTCATGGTCATATCCTTCTATCAGGTACAGGTTGATAACCAACCGGCTTGCATCGGGGAGTTTATTTATCGCCGCTTTCACCTGTTCCACTTTTCCTGTTATTTGTTCCCAATCCTCATTGTCATTCGAGTCGGCAACATCGTAATTTATATTCTCATTCAAATTTATTACATCCAGTTCCTTTTTGCGCAATTTATCTATAGATGTGTTTATGGATATCCGTACCAGCCATGCTTCGAAAGGGGTGGATATATCATAAGTGTTCAACCGTGAAAAAGCTTTCAGAAAACTTTCCTGCATAGCATCCTCCGCTTCATAAGAATCCTGCAACACCCTGTAGCATGCATTATACACCCTCTTGTAGAACGTAGAGTATAGTTGCATTTGTGCCTTGCGGTCACCTCTGCGGCATTGCTCGATTATACTATGGTCGAAACTTATCATCTGTTTTATTTAAGGTCACAGACCTTTTTTATTATAACAGTCAGGTTGTTAACGATTCGAAGCATGTCATTAATTGTCCTCTGTTATTATATAGTACGGAGGAAAAAAAAGGATGTTACAAAAAACGCATATTTTTTTGTAAAAAAAGAAATACGTGAAAAAATATTGTCTGTTTATGGAAAAGATGTGTTAGTTTTATCCATAAAGTTACCTTAACTTTTTATTTTGTCATCCTGAGGTACGAAGGATCTCCTTGTGGATGCTTCGTTTCACTCAAGCATGACAAAGAAGGGCAAAATGAATACTTTAACAACATATATTACATATGAAAAACGTTATATTCTCACTACCCATTATCTTGTTACTAGCTTATAATGCCTGCAAAAAAGAAAACCATCCGGCACCGGTAAGCAAAATGTATCTGGTGGAATATGGTTTCGACTTTCCCGAACCGCCTGCTACCGATTGGATATTCTACGTGCATGGGATCAGCGAGATCGACTCCATGTATAATGTAAAAACCATCCAACGTGAGAAATTCAGGGGAGCTTACCGTTCACATAGATTTACTTTGGCCGATACTACTCGGCAAAATATAAAAGATATACTGGATAAATATCCACAGGATACATCTTTTGTTTTTAGCGGAAATGGAGATCCCATATTATATGGAGGATATTATTTCTTCCTGTGGGTAGAACGGAAAGATAATTCACACAACCTGATCGACCTTTATATGCCCCGCAATCTTCCGGAGGATTTGAAATATGTGTATGACAGGCTTTTTGGAGATTATAAAGATAAAAAGCTGGGCTATCTGATAAATAATGAAGATTCTCTTAACCGCTATTTCTCTCGTTTCGAAACCTACCTGCCTGAAAACCATATCGCCCGTCCGCCTGTTATAAAATGGGATAATATGCCATCTTTTATTCCGCCCACCATTGATGGTGATGATGATGAAGTATCTGATGAATATGACGGCGAATAAAAGAGAGTATGTTGACCTACTGGTATTTTCACAAAAAATATGTAGCTTTGCCTGATAATATTTTTAAAACAGAACACTTATGAGATATTATATAAGTTTGTTTTTACTCTTCTTTATTGGTCTAAACTATACGTCTGCGCAGAATACGGTAAAAATGAGTGCTGTGAAAGGAAATGACTATGGTGTGGCTTATTCTTTGCCTAAAACATCGGTAGTGGTAACTGTAAATTACACAAAGAAGACTCGCAAGATCGGAGAATTTTATCAGTATGCCGACAGGTATCTGAGTATATCCAACCCTATTACCGAAAATGAAACGATCTACACTGTAGATAATATAGATGCTACGACAAAGGGTGTTGTGGATAAGAATAAATCGTATCTGGTTGAGTTTCGTGCCAATTCAACTGCTCCGTTTGTCACACTGACAAAAGACGGACTGATATGCGCGATCAACTCCGATTATACTTTTTCTCAGGAAGTCGCTACTGATGTGCAGCCTCCGGTGACGGCAAGCACGCTGGATCCCCGTAGTTTCTTATCCGAAGAGATTCTTCGTGCAGGATCGACAGCCAAGCAGGCCGAACTTATTGCCAAGCAGATATACCGCCTGCGTGAAAGCCGCAACAATATACTCACAGGTGACGCCGATAATATGCCGCCTGACGGGAATGCTTACAAACTGGTGATGACTCAGCTGGAGGAACAGGAAAAAGCGCTTACTGCCATGTTTACAGGGATTGAAACGACTGAAACCGGTTCAAAAGAGTTCACTGTTATACCCGATGAAAAGGATATAAATAACCGCGTTCTTTTCCGATTCTCATCTAAATTGGGAGTTGTCGATCCTAACGACCTGTCGGGTGCGCCTGTATACCTGTCGCTCAAGAATAAGGAACCAAGAGCCGAGCAGATACTGACACCGAAGGAAGAGAAAGAAATGGAAAAGAAATTCTCATCGGGCATTATCTACAACATCCCGAACAAGGCGAGCCTGACAATATCGTACAACAACAGGAACTATGTGCAGAAAGAATGTGATGTAGTACAATATGGTGTTCAGGATGTGCTGGCCAAACAAATGTTCGATAACAATAAACAACCTGTCAAGGTGATCTTTTATCCCGATATGGGAGCGATAAAACAGATTATTCAATAACCGAAATAAGAGAGTATTATTGATATGCCGGTGAGAAGTCTGAAGATACTCACCGGCATATTTCTTTTTTATACATAATATATGGCACTGGAAATAGAACGTAAATTTTTAGTAACAGGTAGTTTCAAAGATGAAGCTTTCACTTATGAGGAGATTGTACAGGGATACTTGTCCTCGGTTGCCGAACGTAGTGTAAGGATAAGGATAAAGGGAGAAGAAGCATTTATTACCGTGAAAGGTATGGGTAATGAATCCGGCATCTCCCGCTTCGAATGGGAAAAAGAAATTCCTATTGCCGATGCACGTGAACTGATGAAATTATGCGAGCCGGGAAGAATTGAGAAAATACGTTATTACATTATTAGCGGTGACAATACTTTCGAGGTGGACGTATTTAGCGGGGAGAATGAAGGCTTGATTATTGCCGAAATTGAATTATCTTCGGAAGACGAAATCTTCGAAAAACCCGGATGGCTCGGAGAAGAAGTCACAGGCGACAAGCGTTATTATAATGCGGCATTGAGTAAGAATCCGTATAGGGAGTGGGGAGGAGGAGAGTTATAAATTATGCCAATCAGTAGTTGAAATTATTATGATTGTAAAAAATAATCGTTCTATTCATCTAACGCACCCTTCGGGTTTGTTTTTCATTTTGGCATTGCCCAAAACGAAACAAAAGGCTAGTGCTTGGTTCCCCGTCGACCTGTCAACGGCTTGCCGGCTAAACCAAATAAACTCGCCTTCGGCTCAGACAGTATTTGGTTTCACGCCGTCTTCACCGGACAGGTGAACCTATGCACGGAAAGCTGACGCACGATAGGGAATTACCCTGCCTTGACGTGGCTTTGCCCGGTGGCATTAGGCCGTAGTGCTGGGCACCCGTCAGGTGAAAGGGGCGTGAAACCGAAAGCGTCCGCAGGACAATCTTTCGGTTTAGCCCGTGAACCTGTAACGGGTAGCACGAAGGATGAGCCACCAAAGCGTTTTTGGTTCCTTTTGGGGATTTGGCCAAAAGGGACACAAGCAATCTGCGATTGCGCGTAGTATAAGAGAAATGAACGTTTTATATAACAAAATATATGATAGATACACAGGTAAAAGTACATGATAATTTTTCACTTGAATTCAAGATAGGCTTTATCACCGGCAGCAAAGATAGAGATGCCAATGAATTCAAGATAAACACATGGATTTTTGTGCCTAACAGTATCGATATAAACCGTGCGACTTACAAAAAGACAGATTTCTACCGTGATGTAAAAAATAATATCCGGCTCATTACTCCGGTCTATTCCCTGCAAGAGATTTTAAAAGCCGGGAGAGGGCCATTACCCCGCCTGCAAAAGGCCATAGATGCACTTGTGCTCGATCCGGCAGATGAAGTGAAAACAGAAAGCTTCGTCTATCAGGTGAAAATGTTTGTCTGCATAGTGAAAAGCGCCTTACGCAGACATGTGGAGATCATAGAGAGTATAGCGACTGATGACAAAACAATAGATCATGTAGAGGCTTTTATCCGCGACATCAGCGAGATCAATCTCCGTTACCGTGAAATGTGGGATGAACTGGAAAATCCGGAAATCACCAAACAGCAACGGGAATATTATCTTTTCGGAGACGATTTTCTGGGGAATATTACCGAGCAATATACTTTTCAAGTGATTAGTTCACTGAAAGACAACCCTCTGTACCCGCAAGTAAAGTCAGGCTTGAACCGATTGCTCGAAAATGAAATAGCCCACCGGAAGAAACGGGGTTTTATGCTGCTCGATAAAGACAACGACAAGCATAACAGCCTGGTGATAACACAACGCAATATCCTTAAAAAATTCGTCGAAAGTGACCTTTTCCTTCAGGTTATACGCAAAAGGGACGGGTTATTGGCCGAGCAATTCTATTACAGTATCGCCGCCGGTATCGCTATGGTGTTTGCCACAGTTGTTTCATTCTTTGCAACCTTGCGCTTCGGGAATTTCACAACCGACCTGTTTCTTATACTGGTGTTCAGCTATATGTTCAAAGACCGTATAAAGGACATGATGCGTTACTATTTTTCTTCGCAGATGGGGAAAAAATATTTCGATACCAAGCTCAAATTAAGTATTCGCAAACAGGAGATCGGCTGGGTAAAAGAAGCCTTCGACTATATGCCCGACGAAAAGATACCTGACGAAGTAAAGGCTATCCGTGCCCGTAGCCCACTGGTAGAAGCTGAGAATCAGGTATATGATGAAAAGATAATCTTATACCGCAAATGGGTGAAACTATCGAAAGAAGACATCGAAAAGTATAAGGAATATCGGCTTTCGGGCATTAACGACATTACCCGTTTCAACCTGATGAATTATACACAGAAAATGGATAATCCGCATATACCCCTTTATATGGCAGATGAAGACAACGGCTTTGTGAGTATCAGGGGAAATAAAATGTATTCGCTGTATTTTATTTTACATTGTAAATCCGATGAGGACGAGTATTACAAAAAATACAGGGTACTCTTCAACAGGAGGGGAATAAGCGACGTAAGCGAACTGAGTTAAATGAAGTTTACAGGTAAGTTCCTGCGTTTGGCCCTGTCACGTTTTTTCTTTTGTATATATGCATAAACCGCAACACTGCTCACTGCTGCAACAATAGTTATGGCTAGTACTTTTTTGGTCATGTCAGTTTGTCCCATTTTCTATGATATTAAGATATTGTAAAGGTAATAACAAAAAACAGGAAATCCATTTTCCCTATTTATAAACTTTAAATAAAAGATCAGAATTCCCTCAATCCCGATACCTTATAGCGGCTGAGAGCCTCCAGCCTGATATGTTTGCCTACCTGGCAGCCTTTGGTCTTGAGAGCCTCTTCTACAGTCTGGTATGCCAGTTCGGGGCGGTTGTTGTCCTGGCTGAGATGGCACAACCAGATGTTTCGCAGGCGTTCATTGTAAATGCTGGCGATAAAATCGGCCGAAAGACGGTTGCTCAGGTGTCCCATCCCGTTTCCTATGCGCTGTTTAAGGTAATAAGGATAACGGCCTGCCTGTAGCATATATTCATCATAGTTCGATTCGATAACCAGATGATTGGCCCGGGATGCATACTCCCTTATTTTGTCCGTAATGCATCCGATGTCGGTGACAATGACAAAAGACTGGCCGTCGAATTCGATATGATAGCCTACGTTATCTATACTGTCGTGAGGCACTTCGAACGCAGTTATTTTAAAATCCCTGATTTCGAACGCTTTTTCTTTCTCAATCACTCTTTTGGTCTGGAAAAGATCGGCATGAACAACCCTGTTGCGTTGTATACCTTCGTGTACGGTTTCGGTAGTATAAACCGGAATACTATGTTTATCCCCAAAACAGCCAACTGTTTTTATATGGTCGGCATGATCGTGGGTGATTAGTATAGCATTGATCTTCTCAAATGCCACCCCATACTCTTTTAATGCTTTCTTAACGGTGCGGATACCTACTCCGGCATCTATCAATATGCCGTATTCTTTGGTGCCCAGGTAGTAACAATTACCGCTACTGCCGCTGCCAAGACTAAAAAACTTATATTTATATTGTGTGAAGAGATCGTATTGCATAACGGCTGCAAAGTTATGCAGTATTCTCAATAAAAAAAGTATCTGTAACGTTAAAGTTATAAACACTTTTGTATAAATGATTAATAGTCAGTCAGATTATTTTTTCAGGAAACAGGTTTTCAATACGATGCTCGATCCTTCTATTTTGCAATCCACCTCGGTAGGTTCTTCTGTCAGACGTATGCTTTTTACTTTTGTTCCTCTTTTTATAACCATCGACGAACCCTTTACTTTCAGGTCTTTGATTACGGTCACAGCATCCCCGTCCATCAGCTCAGCTCCGTTGCTGTCGCGTGGAGTCGTATCGTCCGCTTCTGCCGGAGCATCTCCTGTCCATTCATGAAAACAGTCGGGGCAGATAAACATTGTACCATCAAAATAAGTATTAGCCATGCTGCAGGCAGGGCAATTTGGAGTTCCTTCCATTTTATATGTTAGTTTTTTATGTTAAAGGTGCAAAGATAAGGGAAATAGAGGCAGGGTGCAAATCTTAGTCTTTATCGTCCAGTTCGAATATCTCGTTTACTGATTTATTGAAAATTGCCGATAATTTCAAAGACAGCACTGTAGAGGGTATATAGCGGCAGGTCTCAATAGAATTGATCGTTTGTCGCGAAACGCCTACCTGTCTTGCTAGCTCCTGTTGGGTAAGATTCAGCCTGACACGTTCAAGTTTTAGTGTATTTTTCATTTCATTCTTCTTCTCAGGATATAAAACATGATAAGATAGCACAATAACATGAAAGATATAATTTCGTAAGAATTAACCTCAGTTATCCTGTCATATAAAATAAAATTTCCCAGTGGTTTTAGAAAAGAAAAATAGATGACGGTAGTAGCGAAAGAAAATACAATGGCTTTGGAACGTATTGATACGGTCATTTCATCTTCTATCCTTTCCCGGGCAAATGTGATGAACGATAGCCCGAGTATAATCACTGTAAAAAACAGAAATTTTAACAATGATTGTTCCATGTCCGCAAATATGTCTTTCCTTAAAATAATAAATACTAGAAATGGGGTTATACCAGAGATAATACATCCTAAATACTTGAACGAATGCGGTAATAAACGTTGCCTGTTTTCCATACTAATCAATTTTATTATGTAAAGTTAGTTTTACTAAAAGACAAATATACTTTACATTATTTATATTTGCAATTATATACCCATTTTTTTTCATCAGGCAGGATGCTGGCTGACCGGCGAAACAAAAATAATATAAGGTAAACAGGCAGATATTTATAAAATATATCAACAATAGCTTATAACAACTTTATACAAAAAAAATGATGTATCTTTGTGCTCATTAATTCAATAACTTTTACTTACTTCTTTATGCAAGAGAAAATTATTATCCTCGATTTCGGGTCGCAGACCACCCAACTGATCGGTCGCAGGGTCAGGGAATTAAATGCATACTGCGAAATTGTTCCTTATAACAAATTCCCTTTTGGCGATGAATCGGTGAAAGGCGTTATCCTGTCGGGAAGCCCTTTTTCTGTAAATGACGAAAATTCATTTAAACCCGATCTCAGCCAGATCAGAGGTAAATTTCCTGTATTGGGTATTTGCTACGGAGCGCAATATCTGGCTTATACATCGGGAGGAAAAGTAGAAAAAAGCGATTCCCGCGAATACGGACGGGCTCATCTGACTAAAATAAAACAAGGCTCCCCTTTGTTCGATGGTATAGGAGAAGGATCTCAGGTATGGATGTCCCATGGTGATACGATCACCGTTTTGCCCGATAATTTTGAAGTGATCGCCTGTACCGAAGATGTGGAGGCGGCAGCATATAGAATACAAGGAGAAGAAACATGGGCGGTACAGTTTCATCCCGAAGTGTACCACACAAAAGACGGGACAAAACTCCTGAGCAACTTCCTTAATATCTGTCATTCGAAAAGAGGATGGAGTCCGGCTTCATTTATAGATACCACTGTAGCAGAATTAAAAGAACAACTGGGCGATGACAAAGTAATATTAGCCCTTTCGGGAGGTGTCGATTCTTCTGTTACTGCTGTTTTGCTAAACAGAGCTATCGGCAAGAATCTGACATGTATTTTTGTCGATCACGGATTGCTACGTAAAAATGAATTCGAGAATGTGCTGAAAGACTATGAACATCTCGGACTGAATGTTATAGGTATCGATGCCAAAGAACGTTTCTATAAGAACCTTGCGGGAGTAACCGATCCTGAACAGAAACGTAAGATCATAGGTAAAGGCTTTATCGACGTTTTCGACGAAGAAGCGCATAAGCTTGAAAATATAAAATGGCTAGGGCAGGGAACTATTTATCCCGATGTTATCGAGTCATTATCTATCACCGGAACGGTCATAAAATCACATCACAACGTGGGTGGATTACCCGAAAAAATGCATCTGAAGCTGGTGGAGCCGCTTCGTTTGCTATTCAAAGATGAGGTTCGCCGGGTAGGATTGGAGTTAGGCATGGCCGAGCACCTGATCAAACGCCAGCCATTTCCGGGGCCGGGACTGGGTATCCGTATATTAGGTGATGTTACCGCTGAAAAGGTTGAAATAGTACAGAACGCTGATGATATATTCGTTCGTATGCTTCGCCAGCATAACCTTTACGACCAGATATGGCAGGCCGGAGCTATCCTGTTGCCAATCCGTTCGGTGGGAGTGATGGGTGACGAACGTACTTATGAAAATACCATCGCACTTCGCGCCGTGACTTCGACTGACGGAATGACCGCCGACTGGGCGCATCTGCCATACGAGTTTCTGGCTAAGGTATCGAATGAGATCATCAATAAAGTGCAGGGGGTAAACCGTGTAGTTTACGATATTTCGTCTAAGCCGCCTGCGACGATCGAGTGGGAATAAAACCAATCTCTGAATCTATCAGAAATATTTCATATAAATCTATATAAAATCAAAGAGTTAGCTCAAAAATGAGCTAACTCTTTTTGTTTCAATAAATCCCTGTTTTTATCACATCTTTTGTTTTGCTCCAAATAACTTATTAATACAAATCAGCAGTTGGAATTATATAAATTAATAATTCCAACTGCTGATTTGTATTACTCACTGGGACTTCTTTTTCACCATACTTAAAAAAAGTATGGTGAAAAATCCTTTTTATCGGGAACGCTTAATCTCTTCCGAGAAATTCAAATGGCTTACTATCAACAAAATTATTGATTGTATTACCTACATATGTCTTGTTGCTCACAAGATCAAGTTTTTTCACGGGAGCGTTTTCGGTAAAATTGATGTCTTTGAAGTTTACCCATATCACATTCGGAGACAAGGTAGATTCGAAATAATATGTTTTATTCTTCTGGTCTGCTACTGTTCTCCATATTGTAGATGAAATATTCGGTTCGTTAGGAGTGCTTATACCAAAAGGAACAGATGTGTTGCGTATAACACTGAAGACACTTGCTACAGATGTGCGTGTATCTTCAGTCTTTGGTATAACATTAATATAGTAAGAAGCTCTTACGAAACGGTCGGCGGCACGATTAGTTCCCGGAAGAAAAGTAAGTCCCCCGATATTTTTCCAGTATTCGTTCAATGCCAGTTGCTGGTCGAATATAGGAGAGTTTGTCATCACCTGATAAGATCTGTCGTGATGGATTACCAGTTTACCGTTGATGTATTCGAATATAGCATTATCTCCTGTCGTATCTGAAATGGAAAGATGCAAGGTAGCCATACGCGATCCGTCGGGCATCATATCCGAAACCACCTCAAATTCTCCTTTCTCCATTTCTTTTACAGCTTCGTCTACTGTTGCAAAGTTATCGAGCATATATTGCACCCATGCTGCAATAGATAGCCCTGGTTTTTGTCCGTTCCATTGCGGATATTCCGATTCGGCCAGCCACAACAGATTAGCTACCAGCCCTTTTTCATTCATTCCGTCGGTACTGCAAATATCATAAGCAGCAGTTACCACACTGCCGTATTTGGATGTCCATCGCAGAGGGTTCTTACTGATTTCTCCACTACGTTGCATACCTCTTGGGAAAATCCAGATATTACTGCGGCTGTCTTCTTTCCAATCCATTGTGCGGCCTGTCAGTATTGTATTGGCCGGACCATGATAAACAACTCTTGTGCAGGCATCGGCAACAGTTAATTGTGCTCCTGCAATGATAGTGAATAGCACTAAACTTAGTTTTTTAATAGTTCTCATATTTTTTTATTTCATGTGATTCTATCTTAAAACAATGGCATTCTGGGAAATGTTCTGTAATAGACGCTGAAATCTCTATTTTATAATTTTAAGGTGATTGGTAAATGAAATTTCTTTAGAGAGAAGTATTGGATTGGCCATTCACTATAAAAAGATTATTTAATAAAGATGGCTGTTTAAAACCTTTCTACACTTATATTTGCAATAAAAATATGATTACCGGGAAAAAAATACCTGAAATTTGTAACCGAATGAAAACCTTTGTAGTCATATTATCGAAAACAGATTAATAACAACTAAAAATAAATAATTATGGAAGCATTTATGGAAGCATTAATACCGATACTTGCGATAGTTTGCATATTCGGTTTGCCCGTTATCTTAGGAGCTTATGTATTGGTAAAACTTATTACTTCTAACAACAAGGAACGCCTTGAGTTGGCTAAGCATGGTATCGTGCCTCCTGCCAAGAGTAAACCCGCCCCGAACAAATACCGTTCGCTCCGCAATGGTATACTGTGTATAGGCATTGCTCTAGGGCTTATTCTCGGGATGATTATTACTGTAGGCAGTCTGTATGAGTACTATGTGGAATTCATGATAATAACCTCGTCTACAATAATGTGTATGGGATTGGCCTATATTGCATTCTACCTGATAGTGAGGAATAAGGATCTGGAAAACGAAGGCGAATAATGGACGAAAAGCTACAGATACGCAAAGTGCTGAAGGGGGATACATCCGCCTTCGGCTATTTTGTCGATACTTATCAGGATATGGCTATCACCATAGCCTATCGTGTCTGTGGTAACAAACAGGATGCGGAAGACATTGTACAAAATGCGTTTGTAAAAGCCTTTCACAATTTAGAAACATTCAGGTCGGATAGTAAATTCTCCACATGGTTTTACCGCATTGTTTACAATACGGCCATTACCGAAACCAGAGGGGTGGGGCGCAATACTGAATTTGAAGATTACAAGATGGCTGATACCGCTTATTACTCGGATATGGACACTATGACCCAGATAGAGGAGAACGAGCGGAACGAGATGATTAACAAGACGCTCGATATGATGCCGAAAGACGAGAGTGTTTTGCTTACCCTTTACTATCTTGAAGACAATCCGGTAAAGGATATTGCGGTAATAACCAATCTGACCGAAGCGAATGTAAAAGTGAAGTTACACAGGGCACGGAAGCGATTCGCCGAGATAGCCAGCCAGCAAATGAGGATTTAGATTAGTAATAATGGATAAATTTGTCATGTTGAACGAAAGTGAATTGCAAATCGCCGATGCGAAAGCGAGGCAAACATCCCATAGAGATCCTTCGTTTCTCCCAGGATGACAAAGTATACTAATAATTTTATATATTTGAATATGAATAAAAAAGAAATAAATAAAGAAGACGCCTTGTTTAAGGAAATACTTTCCGGAACTAAGATGAAAGCCGGCGAGAACCTTAAATTCAGGATCATGCAGCAGATACAGACCGAAGCGGCCTTTTCCCGTAAAAAGAAAGCCGTGAGTAATCCGCAGATAGGGAATATGTTCTCTATATTCGGTGTTATGTACGCGCTTATAGTAGTGGTTGGACTGGGCGTTTATTTCATGGGAGGTACAGGCGCCCTGGAATCGGTATTATTCTTCCTGCCCGTAATTCTGATAGCATCGGTTTGTGGCATGTTCTGGATGATATCGTCGTACGACGATCGCAGGCGCAGTAAACATAAAGTGAAATAAGCTGCCGGATAACTACTTTTTAGTATAATTTACCCACGCCTTGTCGTTATTCTGATATATCGACAAGGTGTTGTTGTTTACTTTATATAGCAATCCCGAATTAGGATAATCATCAAAAAATATAGCGTCTACAGTGATTTTATACGAACCATACGATAAGTTTTCGCTTTCGGCCAGTGAAATCCTGTCATTCACTTTCACAGAGCCTTGATTGTTCTCAAAGATATAAGTGGTGGAATCGGTTCCGTTTACATAATACCATTTGCCTGCAATAAGGGAATTATCGAGGTAATTTACTTTTTCGTCATCAGACGAACAGGATAATATAAAAATGGAGAATAAGAGTACTGATAAAATAGCTAACTTTTTCATAAGGCTCTACGGTTTTGATACAAAACTATATAGAATTGTTAACTAATCAAAATCAAACACTTTTTATTTTGCTTTTGTCACACTGTTTCTTCGACTTTTCTCAAGAACTCTTGCCGTTGTTCACTCGTCCCTTTTGATGTGCCTTCGCAACTCAGCCATACAGCATTACGTATACCCACAGGATTGAGCATATCGCCGATGAAACCGTTTTCTATCACATTTTTAAAGTTAGGACTCGGATGTTCGGATGTGGTGATGACCGTCGACTTGTTTATATCCAGCAAGGCATTGAAACCCCCTTCGTAATTGAAAGCGAAATCTTTGAGCAACACTTTATCAAAGAACCCTTTCAGGATGGCAGGCATAGTGTTCCACCAGTTGGGGAAAATAAATATCATTTCATCCGATTCTTTTATCATCTGCTGATATCGGGTGATAAGCGGATCGAGGGCTTTTCCCTGATTGTAGACTGCCAGTTCTTCTTCGGTGAATACGGGATTGAACTTGTCTTTGTTCAGGTCGATCACATGATAAGGCTTGTTCTCTTTCTCAAACTTTGTTGTTATCACATCCAGTATCGCCTTATTAAAACTACCATGCCATGGATGGGCAAAAACGATTGTTGTCATAATTTTTTACATTTAAAAATTTCAAGTTTCAAGATTGGAGAACTATCCAATCGTGAAATTTTGAAACCTGAAATCTTGAAATCTTATTCATCCTGCAATATTCACTTTTATCCCCAATTCTTCGACTTTTTTGCCTATTTCCCGCAGTTTTTCCACCGGGACTTTTTCAAGGTTCTTTTCGGGTGTTTCGCGGTCGATGGTGTAAATCATTACTTCGCGAGGGTTAGTCATTTTTACGGCTTCCAGCCATGCTGAAATTTCTTCGTCGGTGGTGTTGTCCACTGTCTTTCCATTGTGCGACCCTGTAACGAACATGGTTTGCATAATAAAATTACCGTTGAAACGTTTGAACAGTTCAATCTGCTTTTCTATACTATACGATGGCGCGTTGGGGCGGTCGATCAGGCGGGCTGTGGCGATAATTGCCGAATCGAGTTTCAGTATATTATTATCTACTTTTTTCAGTGTTTCAAATACTTTTTCCTTGTCGATATGCATGGCATTGGATAGTACACTGATCTTGGCTTTGGGAAAATATTTATCCCGTAGTTCTATCGTATCGTCGATAATTCCGGCAAATTGCGGATGCATAGTCGGTTCGCCATTTCCTGCAAAGGTAATGACGTCTATATTAGTCTCTTCCTGTTGCAATTGTATAAGTTTATCTTCCAGCGCCGCCTTCACGTTTTCCCTGTCGGGTAGCTTGGTCTTGGTCCTGAAATCTTTATTATACCCGCATTCGCAATAGATGCAGTCGAACGAGCACAGTTTTCCGTCGTAGGGAAGGAGGTTCATCCCCAACGATGTGCCCAGTCTGCGGCTGTGGATGGGGCCAAAAACTATTTCGTGAAAGAGTATTGTTGACATCTTTTATATTCAGATTTTTATGAGTACGAAATTAAACAATATTATTAAGAGCATGTTTACTTTTTAAGTAAAATCAATAATTGTGCCAATTTGTGGTATAAAATATATGTTCATTTATTTTTTACTACGCGCAATCAAAGATTGCTTGTCATTCTTTTGGCCAAATCCCCAAAAGAATGCAAAAACTCTTTGGTGGCTCATCCTTCATGCGACCCGTTACAGGCTTAGGGACTAAACCAAATAAACTCGCCTACGGCTCAAACAGTATTTGGTTTCACGCCCCTTTCGCCTGACGGGTGCCCCGCACTGCGGACGAATGCCACCGGGGAATGCAGCCTTGATTTTTTGTAACTTTTGTATCAAGACAAAAGTTAAGAAAACAAGCCGGCAGGCGCGTTAGTGAAATTGGACGATTAAATCTAACACTGATTCACATTAATCATAAAAAAGTAAACCTATGACAAAAACAATACTCATCGACGGGAACAACATACATGACATTCCCGCTTTCTATGAAGAGATAAACCGTGTATTTATGGCGAATACAGACTGGAAACTGGGACAGAGCCTGGATGCACTTAACGATATGTTTTATGGTGGATATGGCGAAATCAACGGAAACGAGAATGTCCGTCTGTTTTGGAAGAATATGGATAAGAGCAGGGAAGATTTAGGATTGGAAGTTACAAAAAATTATTATGAAGAGAAATTGAAATCTCCCACTGTGTTTAATTCTGACTTTGTGGCGGAAAAACTGGCGGAATTAGAAAACGGTGTGGGTAAAACCTATTTTGAAATTGTGATGGAGATCATTAGCGAGCATCCTAATGTCGAATTAATTATGGGGTGAGATTTTTTTACTCAGTATTTATCTTTGTATATATCTTTCCTTTCCACCACATGGGAATACTATCGTTATCGGGATGAGCAAAATCAAGATCGAATTCAGCCTTTAATATTCCTTTTTCAAATAAGGACTTATCTATTTTGATTTCACCACCTTTTCCTTTAAAGTATTCCAGACCTGTGCGTATGCTGTTCAACTCTATAGAGGGGAAACATTTGTTGCCAATGATCTTCAGTAGCAGGCTCGAATGTGTTGCTACATTATACAATGTATAGCATTCTATTGTATCGTTTTCCCTTTGTATGCTTCTGCATAATTTGTTCCTGCCCATTCGTGGGCGTGAGCCTCGCTATGCAATGTATAATAATGATGTGTAGTATCTAACAACTGATAATAGTGTGTGATTGAATCTTTGATGATACGCCCGTTTTCATCGCGCATTTTATCTAAAATGGTATCACACAAACCGTTGCAGACCAACTCTCCGTATTCGTTCAGGAAAACATTTTCGGGATAACTCCATTCTTGTGTAAAAGAGAAATCGCCTTCCAGATTGTCGGTCCATCTTATTTCTATTCCCTGCTTTTCTTTGCATGAAAAGAGAGTTAATAACAGGATGGAGACTGTCAGCAGATGTTTCATAAAGTCTAAATAATCCAGTTGACCCCGTACATAATGAGAACATAGCGGGCGAATTTTCCCAGAAACATGGCGACGTTCACTATATAAACGTTTGACCGCATATAGCCTAATGCCAGTGCAATGATATCGCCTACAACCGGCATAAAGCTGAAAAAGGCCATAATAGCTCCTTTTCCTTCCAGCCAGTGTTGCATTTTATCTATTTTGGCTTTATCGACTTTCAGGTATTTTTCTATCCATTCTATTTTACCCAGACGCCCGAGATAGTAGTTTGTCATTCCGCCCAGCCAGTTACCTACCGAAGCAACTATGACACAGCCCCAGGCATTCATACCCATTGCCAGCAATCCGGCAAAGACGAATTCGGAGCCAAACGGAAGGATAGTAGCCGCAAGAAAAGAAGCCAGAAATAGGCCGATATACCCGTATTCTACAAATCCGTCAAGCATTCATCTTGTAATAAAAGAATCCGGCAAGCAACGGTGCGAATACGCAAAGTCCTATTCCTGTCCATTTAAGCCATTTCTCGGCTTTGGTACGTTCTTCGTTATACCCTACCTTGCGGATGAATGTTCCCGGACTGAAGATCATAAACAGCCCGAACAAAAGCATGAAGACAGGATATATGTAATCGATGTTTGAGATTTGATTCATTGTTACTTTTCTTTAGATAAACGTTTTCTTCTATTTGCAAAGATATAAATACATAACGAAAAGATACTCATAATAGTTGTGTACCACGAAATTTTTTGAACAGTAGTCCCTGTATAATACACTTTTATATCGCCCGGTTTTTCTGCAGGGATTTGTACAAGTCCTAAAAGACTGTGAGTGACAGGGATTTGTTGTCCGTTTAGTTCTGCTGTATACCCTTTGTAATAAAATAAAGGAAGCTCGATAGAATCGGGTTGCTGCACCTCTACTTTTAGGCTGGTGATGCTTTTATTCCTTACAAAGTTTTCGATCCGGGTGTCATCATTTTTCTTTCCTATGCTGTCGCCCCGTTCTTTCATATAGCCTCTGTCGGGTACTCTCGAAGGAATATACTCCAAAGAACCCATTCCATAGCCATCCGAGACGATCTCGAATGTATAGCTATTATTATTACAAATAATATAGTCGTATAATTTGCCGTCGAAAAACATCATCAGCACGATTAACCCTGTAATTGTGGAAAATGCGATCAGCCTATGTCCTTTCGACTTGATAAGGAAGGACAGGTAAACCCCGATTCCAACGGCGAAAAAGTAAGAGGTGAACTCAAAGAGCCGCCAGGGAAACTGGATGAATGAGAATGAATGAAACGGCTGTGTACCCCATGGGAAAAGCCATGATGCGCCCCATATGTAAAAGATTCCGATGATTACGCCTATATCGGCTTTCCGGAGTGTATCAGCTTTTTCCTTTACAAAAATCCTCAAAAAAATTCCGATAGTTAGTATTGCTCCTATTGCCGGGATAAACCCATTTGTCTTCTGTAAAAATCCTCCCAGCAGGGCAATAATCATCTGGTCGGGTCTCAGCCTGTTCCAATGAGCTACTATTTCTTCTGATGTGCTGAAATAGAACGAACTATTCCATATCTGTTCCAGCATGGGGAACAAATAGTATGATGTTATCACGATTGTCGCCAGGCCGGCGATTATCAACGACAAAATTCGCTTGGGTTCTTTTATCAGCCTTCTTGCCCCCACAAGAAGCAATAAAAGCATGGTTACGAACATGAGAAAGGACGACAGGACATGGGTAAATATAAGCAGGCTGTAACCAATTGTTATTATATACCATTTACGGTAGTCGCCATATATGATATAATATAACCCCAGAAAGACAATAGGGATAAACGTGAAAGAGATGGCCTCTCCTAATGCAAAACGGTAGAAAAAATCGATCAGCCTGTAAAGGCAGAAAGTATACAGCAAAGAAGCGGTAAAGGCGGCAAATCTGCTTTTGAAGATCTTATATACCGTTATATAGGTGAATGAGGCACATAGAAGTGTCATTGTTATTATCAGGCTGTAAAATCCAGTCTCTGCGCTAAATAATAACCCTATGGCAGCGAAAGAAATCAGGATAAGGTCGCAATAGAAGACCTTTGTAAGATACCCATAATTATCAACGGCAGCATAATCTGTATAATAAGGGAAGGCACCTTCTTTCAGTGCATTCATTAGGGCAACAAAGCGTTGATAATGGAACTGGTAATCGTGAGCCTGTGCCAGGCAGGAAAGATTATACCCGTTCATCATCAGCATAGTCAGAAGAATGACAATGGCAGCAAAAATAAAGTACTGAAGTCTTTTATTTTCTTCCAGATGGCGCAGTGTCTTTTTGATGAATCTCATTCTTTCTTTTTCTTGAATACAATATATAGGATACAAATATTAATATGGATATTAGAGAAATATACCATGATACTCTTTGTACAGTTGTTCCGGCGTAATACACTTTTATATTCCCCGATTCGTTAACAGGTATTTCTACAAGTCCGTTATCGCTTTCGCTTATGGAGATATTTTTTTCGTTGAGAGCGGCTGTGTATCCTTTATAATACAGTAGGGGGAGTTCTAGTGTGTCGGGTTCATCTATTTTTACATTCACTGAAGTAACTCCTTTGTTCCGCTCAAAATTATCGATTGTTGTTGGCTCATGCAGCGGAATAACACTGTCTTTTCTTTGTTTAATATAGTCTGGAGAAGGGACCTTTGAAGGGACATATTCAAGATTTCCCATGCGGAAATAAGTATATATATCCCATGGTTTTTTTTCGCGCTTGGCCTGAGCAACTTTTGGTATAGGTTTTTGGATACGCTCAAAATTATTCCGAAGTACCTCCTGCCGGTATAATTTCCCGTCGGTGTACATCAATGCCGTGGTGATTATTACTGTAATAAATACAGCAGCAAGAGAACGTGACGGGGATTTAATAATGGCAGCAAGATAAACACCGATGCCTATTGCAAAAAAGAAAGAGACGAATACAAACAATCTCCAGGGGAACTGGATGAAAGAAAATTCATAAAAAGGAAACTTCTCCCAGGGAAAATAAGATGATGAAACAAACAAATAGAACACACCAATGAGAACTCCCATGTCGGCAATCTTTATTTCAGCTGATTTTTTCCACACAAACAGGCGGATCAATATCCCAAAGCCAAGTATAGCCCCGATTCGTGGGGCAAAGTCAAATTTCGGATAGGTGAACCCGCCAAATAACGCGTCTATTACTTGAAAATTATCAAGCCTGAAATAACGTGGAAAAATAGTTTCATTTGTCTTATAGTAAAATGTATTAGAGAGCATTTGCTCAAACATTGGGAAAAGATAATAAGATGTCACCAGAACAGTTGTGCAACCAGCCAGTATCAGATACATTAATCGTTTAGGTTCTTTCCTGAGCGATTTATAATTTATTATGAGGATCAGCAATATAGTTGCAAATGTAAGAAAAGTGGAAAGTACATGTGTAAAGACCAATAAACTGAATCCGATAGAAATAATATACCACTTCTTGTAATCTCCTTTTACAATATGATATAATCCCCAAAAGACTATAGGAATGAAAGTAAAAGAGATAGCTTCTCCGAATGCAAAACGATGATATACATCTAGCAGCCTGTACAAACAGAATGTATACAGGATAGCGCTGATAGTCGCAGTGAAGGCACTCCCACTGATTTTATTTACTGTCATATATGTAAAAATACCGCAGAGTATCGTCATTGTGATGATAAGTATCTGAAAAGCTGTTGTTGTATCGGAGAAAATGGCAATTATGGCAAAAGGCACGAGTATAAAATCGGAATAAAAGCATTTCTCCATATATCCATATCCATCTAAAATAGTGTAATTTATATATATGGGATATTTTCCTGTTTTTAAAGCCTCGATAAGCGCTTCGAAGCGTGCTAAATGAAAAGAATAATCGTGGCCGTTGGCTTTGCCCAGAAGCGGGTACTGACTTACCATATACAAAGTAAGAAGTACCAGTATTATAAAAAATAACCAGAACTGGAGTTTTTTGTTTACGGCGATTTTATTAATTAAACTGTTGAATTTCATGCTATATATGATTTTTCCTTTTGCGCTTAAAAATATAAATACATATTACCAATATACTTATTATGCTTACGTACCACGAAATTCGTTGAACGGGTGTCCCGGCATAATATACCTTCATATTTCCCGACCCGTCGGCAGGTATTTGTACCAGTCCGTGGGTGCTTTGACTTACTGGTTGTTTTTCTCCATTCAGTTCGGCCGTATAACCTTTATAGTAAAACAATGGCAGTTCAAGCGAATCGGCAGTCTGCGTGATTATCGATAGGTTTATAATCCCTTTCTCTCTCTCAAATTTATCGATCGATAAATTCCCAAACTTACTGATCACGCTATCGCCCCTTGCCTGCACATAATTGGCTGATCTGACACGGGCAGGAACATATTCGCCGCCATTGAGATAGAAAAAATTGCCCGGCACAGGTTTTTCGTTTGTCTGGTTGATATATGTACGGTGCATATATTTATAGTTTTCGCTATGCATATACATGGTAAATATGGTACACACAACGATGACTAAGGCAATGACTTGTCTCTGACGGCTTTTTACAAAAACGGCTGACAGGTAGAATGCCGCCGCCACAGCGAAGAAACAGGTGACAAACAGATAAAACCGGGTGGGATACTGAATGAATGAGAGCAAAGAGAATGGAAACCGTCCCCACGGGAACAGGCTCGAAGAAGCAAGTATATAAAATAGCCCGATGAATACGCCTATATCTACACTTTTTATGCCTTCAGGCTTACCTTTTATAAAGAAGCGGATAAAAATTGACAGGGTAAGTAAAATGCCTATTCCCGTCACCATTATATCTTTTGGGAAAACAAATCCGCAAAAGAGCGCCCATAGTAAGTGTAATAACGGGAGCTTAGTGCGTGAAGGCAGGCTCCAGTCATTATTTTCGTAAAGGAATGTATTGGAGGATAACTGTTCGAACAATGGAAAGATATAAGAGGATGTAATGGCAACAGCCGTTACTCCCGCCAGCATAAGATACAAAATGCGTTTCGGCTCTTTTATCAACGGTTTATAGTAGATAATTAGCACGATTACCACTGTGATAAATGCGAGAACCGTGGATATGATATGTGAAAAGATAAGCAGACTAAATCCGATGGCAATAACATACCATTTATGGTAATTGCCTTTTATAATATGGTACAGTCCCCAAAAGACGATTGGCAGGAATGTGAAGGCAAATACTTCACCCAATGCTCCGCGCGGATAAATATCGATGAGGCGGTACACCGAGAATGTATAAAGGATGGAGGCGATGAATGCCGTATAAGAATTCCTGTAAATAATATTCACGGCTTTGTACATAAATAGTCCGCAAAGGATTGTCATCACAAATAGCATAACTTCGTATGCCGGTTGCGCTCCGATGAAGATGCCAATGAGTCCGAACGGAATAAGGATAATATCGGAATAGAAGAAACGGTGTATATAGCCATATCCCAAAGAAGCGGTATAATCGGCATAAATAGGGAACCGCCCGTCCTGTAGTGCGGAGATAAGAGCTTCGAAGCGTTTGAGGTGAAAATAATAATCGTATCCCGGATGATTATATGACGCGCCGTATATAAAAACTGAGAACACGGCCAGAATCAGCAGTGTTGCCAGAAATATGCGGAATATCATTTTATTATTATCGGGATGTATCATTGTTTTTCATTCTTTTGGGATTTGTTTTTTTGCTTTCCTCTTCCAAACAAAAATATATGTAATAAGCACAAAGATACAGATAAGGGAGATATACAAACTGATTTCCTGAACGAATGTCCATTCATAAAATACATTCACCCTGCCATTACCCCGGATCGCGATTTCTACCAGTCCGTTCTGGCTTTCCTGCAGAACCAGTGGCTGTCTGTCTTTAAAGGCTTTATATCCTTTGTAATATGTAAGGGGCAGTTCCAACGTGTCGGCAGAAGATGTTACGCTGAATTTGAGTGTGCGGCCTTTTCTTTGAAAATCGGATATACTTGTGCTTTCGTTCAGGGCTGTGATGCTGTCGCCACGGTCTGTCAAATAGTAAATCGATGGTACTTTTTCAGGCAGATATTCCAACCATCCCAGATTGTACCAGTTGCCGATTATCGGTTTATCGGTAGTCTCGTTCGAATTGGAAGCCCGGGCTTTTATCTGTCCTTCAGTATAATATTTATTGCTTAATATAATAACTGCAATGGTAAAGATTACAAGTATTACACTGCCTGCTGCCTGTCGCGACTTCGATTTTAAGAGCGCCGATAGATAATAACTTCCGGCAATGGCAAACATCATACTCACCAACAGGTAAAACCGCGATGGAAACTGTATAAATCCGAGAGGAAGCCGTCCCCATGGAAAAACAGATGACATAATGATCAGGAATGTTACCCCGATAATCAGGCAACCATCAGCGATCTTCAGATAGTTGCTTTTTTCTTTTATAAAAATGCGCAGGCAGGCCGAAATAGTGAGTAATAGACCTACTCCACAAGAAGGAGAATTCTGAGGATATAAGAATCCGCTGACAAAGCCCCATAATATCCTGTGAGCTCCCAGTTTATTCTGTCCCGTAATATTCGGCTGGTTTTCATAGTAAAATGTATTGGAGGCCATTTGTTCCAGCATCGGGAATATGTAAGATGCAGTGAATCCTACTGTTACTATGGCTGCCAGCAAAAGATATCCCAGTCTTACAGGCTCTTTCCGGAAAGACTTGTATGAAATTGCGCAGAGAATAAAGAGCAAGACAAATACCATGAATGACGACAAGACATGTGTATAGATAACAAGGCTATATCCGGCCGCCAGTACGTACCATTTGCGATAATCACCCGAAATTATATAGAATAATCCCAGCAGCACCAGAGGCAGAAAAGTAAATGAAAGCGCTTCGCCCAATGCTCCTCTCTGGTACAGATCGAAAAGGCGGTAGGCCGAAAATGTATAGAGTAACGCGCCGGAAAATGCCGCCGGGGAATTAGAAAAAATGGTAGATATCAACTTGTAAGTAAAAATACCACACAGGAATGTCATGATGAAAAGCATAACATTGTAGGCGGCCCCTACACCTGTAAGAAGAGATAACAGCGCAAAAGGCAGTAGAATAAGATCGGGGTAGAAAATTTTGGTAAAATAGCCGTATCCACCGATGTTTTCATAATCCAGATATATGGGATATTCTCCATCTCTGAGCGCATCCACCAATACATTGAAGCGTCTGAGATGGAAAAAATAATCGTGTCCGCCATAATCGGATACAGGACCTGTCCACCAAACCATAAACAGCGACAACAGGAACAGGACGATAAGGAATATCCTGTAAGTTTTTTTATTTGTCTTGTTGTGCAATGAGGTTTCTGTCATATTTACTGTTGCTTTCTTTCCCTGTATTTAAGTATAAATAAACAAAGGAGTATTGTGCTTATGAGTGAAACATACCAACTCGCTTTTTGTATAATAGTTTCCTGGTAAAATATTTTTGCTTTTCCCGGTTTATCCGTTGAAATCTGGGCAAGCCCCCTTGTGCTTTCCTCTAACGGAACTTCGTTTCCATCGATGAATGCTTTATATCCTTTGTAATAAATGAGAGGAAGTTCGAGTGTCACGGGTTCGCTTGTGATCACATCGAAACTGGTGATGCCGTCTTTCTTCTGAAAATTTGAAGTATATGCTCCGACAAAAGAAGTGGTAATACTGTCTTTCCGTTGGTTGAACATCCGGTATGTAGGCACTTTGGCAGGCATATATTCTCGGCCACCCAGATAATATTCGTTGTCTACAGATGGAATGCCTGTGAATAATTCGGGAATATCTCGCAATGCCTTTGTTTGCCAGCGGACATAATTATTATTGCTTATGACGATGGTGGTTAATGTCAGTATCACTATGCCCGCACTCACAACTATATATTGTTTTCTTGTCTTGATAATGTTAATCAGATAATATGTTCCGGCGATGGCGAAAAAGAAAACTACAAATTCATAAAGCCGCCATGGAAACTGGATAAAACCTAAAGGTAAACGTCCCCATGGGAAGATAAAGGACATGGTAATAGTGTAAATAACTCCGATCAAAGCGCAGCAATCAGCGATTTTTAATAGTGGTGTTTTTTCTTTTATAAACAGGCGCAGGACTATTAACGTGATCAATAAGATTCCCATGCCTGCAATATTCTCACCTTCGGGATAAAACAGTCCGCTAAGCATTCCCAGTCCTATCTGTTGCAGGCTTAGCTTGGTTTGCCCTGTAATGTTGACAGCATTGCTATAATTGAACGTGTTCGATGCCATTTGCTCCAGCATCGGGAATAGATAACCAGCCACTATCGGGATTGTAACCACTGCGGCCAGTAACAAATACAATATCCTTTTCCGCTCTTTTACCAGTGGTTTAAGATAGAAGAGTGAAACGATAATCAGCGTGATGAAAGTGAGAAAAGATGATAGCAGATGTGTGTATATCAGCAGACTGTAACCTATTGTCAACAAGTACCATCTGCGATAATTCCCTTTAGCAATCTCGTAAAAACCCAGAAAAACAACAGGCAGGAAAGTGAACGAAATGGCTTCGCCCAAAGCTCCCCGGTTGTACCAGTCGAACAGATGATAGGCCGAAAAAGTATATAATACGGCACTCAGATATGCCATCTTTTTATTTCAGCCTGATACATGAACAGTCCGCAAAGGAATGTATATGTAAAGATCATTACATCGTAGGCAAACGGAATGCTGGTAAGAATGGCCAGCGCAGCGAAAGGCAGCAGCATAAGATCGGGATAGAAAGCTTTAGTAAAGTAACCGTATCCTTCCATCACCTGATAATCGAGGTATATAGGGTAATTGCCCGATTGCAGTGCTCCCATTAGTGTACGGAACCGCTGCAAATTGAAGAAATAATCATGTCCTCCATACTCCGACACGGGTGCATACCAGCATACCATAAATAGCGATAGTGCTGCCAGAACGAAAAGAAATAAGAGCTTATCGTATTTCTTCGCATTGGTTGTTATCGGAGAGTGAGACATCATTTCTCTGTCAGTGTGTTCTTTGTTTTCCTGTTCGAAATATAAATATATATGCAAAGGGCCAGAATGCTTGTTATACTTATTAACCAGCTGATCACCTGCAAAGGTGTGCCTGAATAATAAGCTTCTACTTTGCCCGGCCTGTCGGCTTTCATTTCTATAAGGCCATTCGGGCTTTCCTTTATGCTTGCTTCCTTGCCGTCGATAGTAACTTTATAGCCTTTATAATAAACTAAAGGAAGCTCCAGTATATCGGGTTCTATAATATCCAGATCGAACGTTGTAGCATTTCCTTCTCTTTTCAACGAGGTAATTCCTGTTTTGGGATGTTTGTGTAAAACTACCATGCTTCTCTCTACAAAAAAATCGGGAGATGGCACGCTTGCCGGAAGATATTCGAGTCCGCCCATATGGTAACCGTTAGGCGGAAGCGGTATATTATTATCAGTCGATTCTATAGAGTTGGAGCAGCGCACATCTTTATAAAGCTTGCCATCGTTAACCAGTACCAGCAATGTTGCCATTACAACCATGCCGCCGCATACCAGTGCACGTTTGTTTGATTTTACAAGAAGCGACAGATAATACCCTCCGGCCACTGCAAAGAAAAAGCTTGAAAATTCATAGAGGCGCCACGGCATCTGAATAAAGTCGAGTAGGGTGAAAGGGAAAACACTCCACGGAATGACAGGTGAACACATCAACAGGAATATCAGTCCGATAACTACACCTACATCGGCATATTTTAGTTGCGGCGATTTGCCTGCTACGAAAATCCGCAGTGCTATCACGCAGGTCAATAAAAGCCCTGTGCCCGGAATGAATAATTGTTTTGGATGTATGATGCCCGTGAACATTCCCCACAGTATCCAGTGGAAATCGAGCGTCATATCTCCGGCCTTCGCCATCATATTGCGCCCGTTATAGTAGAATGTGTCCGATGCCATTTGTTCAAACATCGGTAACAGGTAGTAACAAGCCATTATCAATGCCGCCACACCAGCTATTATGAGGTATAAGATTCGCTTCGGTTCTTTTATCAATGGCTTGTAGTAAATCACCAGCAGGATAAGCATGGTAAAAAACATCAGCACGGTAGATATCACATGGGTGAATATCAACAGAGCATAGCCAATTGCCAGAATATACCATTTCTTATAATTTCCGCTGATTATTTCGTGAAGCCCCCAGAAAACTAGCGGGATAAACGTGAATGACAGGGCTTCACCCAGTGCAGTCCGGTGATATATATCCAGTAACCTGTAAACACAGAACGTGAAAAGGATTGCTCCCATAGCGGCAGCAAACGGGCTGCGGAATATCTTGTTAATGGTTATGTATGTAAATACACCACATAGGACAGTCATTACAAAAATCATCGACAGGTAGCCGAATTCAGCATTCGTGAGGTTTCCTATAATGGCAAATGGTATAAGGATAACATCAGGATAAAAGGCCTTAGCAAAATATCCATACCCGTCTATGGCTGTGTAGTCAAGATAGATAAGGAAAGGGCTCTCTTTCAGCCCATCCATCAGTGCCTGGAAACGACGGAAGTGGAAAAAGAAATCCTGCCCGGGACAAAGTGGCTGATAACAGAACATCATAGCCACAGTGAGAAAGACCAGTATTGCGAAAAACAGCCAAAAGTGGGTTTTCTTATTCCCGGCTATCCTGTTTATTATGTTGTCAATCATGCTCATTTCTTATTCTGTTGCGTCTTCTTTGCACAAATATATAAACTGAAAGTAACAATATGGCTATAAGGGTAATATAAAAACTTATTTTTTGTATTGCTGTTCCGGCATACCAGGCTTTTAACTCTCCGGGCTGGTTAATGGGGACAGCTATAAGCCCCTTATCGCTTTCTATGTAAGGTAGCTTTTCTCCATTCAACGTTACAGTATAACCCAGATAATAGACCAGTGGTAGGATTACTGTATCGGGACGGACAATATTTACATTGAGTAACGTCGTATTATAATCCCTTCTCAGATTTGAGATCCGGGTGTCTTCATTTTCCGTTTCCGCAACCAGTCCTCTTTCGTGAATATATTCTATGTTGGGTAATTTATACGGGAAATATTCGCCGCCAATAGTGTGGTAGCGGTTAAAATATACAGGCTCTTCGCTCGTAAAAAACCATAACCTGTCCTCTTTTGCGGGATAATGATGCTTAAAATTAACGCTATGTATATAAATTAAGGCGAATGTTGCCAGAACAATTCCACTAAAAGCAAAGAGCCTTCGCTTGTCCTTTTTCACCAGTATGGAAATATAATACCCTCCGCCTACCGCGAAGAAATAAACCACAAATTCAAATAATCGCCAGGGATATTGTATGGCCGAAAGCAGGTTGAAAGGAAATCGTCCCCACGGAAATATACTGGAGATGGCTATAATGAAACAAAAACCGGTGATTACGCCGATATCGGTACTTTTCAATAAATCACTTTTATCTTCTTTTTTAATAAAAAAGCGAAGGAAAAGCAGTGCTGTAAGAAGAATACCGGGACCTGCCCATAATTTGCCTTCGGGATAATGGATGCCACTTATAAATCCTTGCAGGATAAGTGCGAAACTACTCTTATTGTATCCCGCACCACCTCCTGGTGTACGTATATTGAGGTAAAAGGAATTGGAGTTTAACTGCTCTATTACGGGAAAGACATAGTAAGAAACAATAACAAGCGTCGTCAGTCCCGCCAGGAAGAGGTAACCGATTCGTTTTGGCTCTTTTATCAACGATTTGTAATTAACGGCAAGTATTATCAGCAGGGTGACAAACATCAGCACCGAAGCTATTACATGGGTATAGATCAGCAGACTGTAACCGATGGTCAACACATACCATTTTTTATAATCGCCTTTCACTACATAATAAAGTCCCAGAAAGACAATGGGCAGGAACGTAAATGAAAGTGCCTCGGCAGTTGCTCCCCGTTGGTAAAAATCCAGAAGCCGGTATAGGGCGAATGTATACAAAAGGGCACTGATGGCCGCAGCATAACCGTCTTTATAAATTACCCTGACCGTATGATACATGAACACTCCGCAAAGAATGGTCATAACAAACACCATAAAGTCGTACGCAAAGTAAGTGGTTGTGAATACTCCAATAAGAGCAAAAGGCACCAATGTGAGATCAGGATAGAATCCTTTGGTGAAATAACCGTATCCTTCGGCAGTGCTGTAATCGATATAGACAGGGTAGGAGCCATGCCGTAAAGCGTCGATCAAGACATCGAACCGACGATAATGAAACATGAAATCAAATCCGGAATATGATGACGAGGAACCATTACATAACATCATAAACAGTGTGAGTAAAACCAATGTGGAAAGAAATATCCAGTATTGGGTTTTGTCTTTAGATTGAATGATGTTTGGTAGCCCCATGTTTTTTGTATTAAGGCTGTAAAGATAATTTTTTTCTGTTTAAATCAGAGAATATAAGGTATTCAGTTTTTATTATTATGCCCCATTAGGTGCAAACCAACGAGATTTTTCGCATGACAAATATTGATTTTTGAATCTCCGGATTTTTTCCCGAAAGGAAAGATATTCCCACAATAACTAAATCTTTGTATTCCTCTTCTTTCATCATTATCTACCATCGCCGGATATAAAGACAACAAATATTTTTCACCTACTTTTATTTTATCCGGAGAATCAGATTCCACATGATTCTGTTTACTATAAGAAAAAATAAAAAAGATATCGTATGAACCTTCCAATTCTGCTTCTATTTTATAACCATAACCAACTATATCGGTATGCGATAAAGTATACATTACTCTCTCCCCTGATTCAAATGTTATAGAGTCAGTATGTTTTCCGTTAGGCTCTAAGTCTTTATAAACTTCTATGCTGCGTATCTTGTAGCATGCCGGTTTTTGCAAGTCATTGTCCGGTAAAATAAACGAGCATGTAATTATTAAAGAAATAAATAATCCGACAATCGTTTTCATCATATCTTGATTTTCTGTGAAGCTAATGCGCCTCCAGCCAGTTCTTCCCTTTTCCGCAATCGGCTTTAAGGGGAACGGCCAGCTTATAAGCATTTTCCATTTCCTGAATCACTATTTGTTGCACTCTTTCAAGTTCATTTCCTATCACATTAAAGTTTAATTCGTCATGTACCTGAAGGATCATTTTCGATTGGATATTCTCCCGGTCGAAACGCTCGAATATACGGTTCATCGCCACTTTGATAATATCGGCGGCGCTTCCCTGTATCGGCGCGTTGATGGCATTGCGTTCGGCGTAACCACGAACGGTGGCATTTCGTGAATTGATGTCCGGCAGATAGCGTTTGCGTCCGAATACAGTTTCCACATAGTTTTTTTCACGGGCTACGGAAATGCTCTTATCCATATATTCTTTCACCTTAGGATAAGTTTCGAAGTACCCGTCTATCAATTCTTTTGCTTCTCCCCGTGGAATCGCCAGACGTTCGGCCAACCCGAATACCGAGATGCCGTAGATAATACCGAAGTTAGCCGTTTTGGCTTTACGGCGCATTTCGGGAGTAACTTCGCTGATAGGTAATTTGTATATTTTTGCGGCAGTGGCGGCATGGATATCCTCTCCGCTATTGAATGCGTCTACCATATTCGGATCCTGACTGAGGTGCGCCATAATGCGAAGTTCGATCTGTGAATAGTCGGCAGAGAAGAATGTGCAGTTTTCATCGGCAATAAACGCCTTGCGTATCTCCCTGCCCTGATCTTCACGGATCGGGATATTCTGCAAATTGGGGTTGCTCGAGCTTAACCGTCCTGTGGCTGTTACTGTCTGGTTGTATGATGTATGTACTTTCTCATCTTTAGGACTTACCAGTAATGGAAGTGCATCCACATAAGTACTCAAAAGTTTTTTCAGCCCGCGGTATTCCAGTATTTTTCCGACTATCGGATGTGCTTCCCTGAGCGCTTCCAGTGTTTCTTCACTGGTTACGTATTGGCCGGTTTTTGTTTTCTTCGGTTTATCCACTATTTTCAGTTTATCGAAAAGAACTTCACCTACCTGTTTGGCCGAATTTATATTGAGTTCGGTTCCGGCTTCCTGATGTATGTCGGCCTCTATATTCTGCAATTGTACGGTCAGTTTCTTGGAATATTCCGCTAATGCGTTGGTATCGAGGCGTACTCCGGTATATTCCATATCGGCAAGTACATATACCAAAGGCAACTCTATTTCGTAAAGAAGTTTTTCAAGACCTTGTTTCTCAATAGCTTTTTCAAGAATTGCTTTCAGTTTTAGGGTAACGTCTGCATCTTCACAGGCATAATCTTTGATCTGATCGGGGCGCAGGCTGCGCATATTCAACTGGTTCTTACCTCGGGCTCCTATCAGTTCATCGATATGGATAGTGCGGTATTTAAGATAAGTCTCAGCCATATAGTCCATATTGTGGCGCAACTCAGGGTTGAGCAGGTAATGGGCTATCATGGTATCAAACAGCTTCCCTTTCACATGGATGCCATATTTTTTCAGGACAATGATGTCGTATTTCAGATTTTGTCCTGTTTTTTCAATTTTTTCATTTTCGAAGAACGGGCGGAACTGTTCTGTTATTTCTTTCGCCTTTTCAAAATCGGCAGGAACAGGCACATAATAGGCTTCTCCCTCTTTGAAAGAGAAGGACATACCTACCAGTTCGCTGATTATCGGGTCTAGTCCTGTGGTTTCGGTATCGAAGCAGCAGGACTTTTCGTCCATTAGTTTTATGGCAAGAGCAGCTATTTCTTCGGCTTTATCTACCAGATGGTAGGTATGTGGAATATCTTTTAATTCCTGTAAACCGGAGTAGTCGAAGATATCTGCCGATTGATTCTGAGCAGGTAGTAATTCAGCAAAAAGATCGCCCTGGATCGCTTCGTGTGTCGTGGTTATCCTTACCGGATTGGCAGGTGTACCATCCTTTTTGAGTACCCGGTTAATGAGCGTGCGGAATTCCAGTTCTTCGAATAATGCCGATAGTTTTTCTGCGTTTATTTCCCGTCTTTTATATTCTTCTTTCTGAAACTCGATAGGCACATCAATCTTGATTGTGGCAAGGAATTTAGAGAAAATGATCTGCTCTTTATTCTCTTCGAGACGGAGTTTCAATGTGCCTTTAATGTCTTTTGTGTTTTCAAGCAGGTTTTCAATCGTACCATAATCGGCCAGTAGTTTTTGTGCTGTCTTGGGTCCTACACCCGGACATCCGGGTATATTGTCCGACGAGTCTCCCATCAATCCGAGCAGGTCAATCATCTGACATGGTTCTTTCAGTTCGTATTTCTCCATTATGGCTTTGGCATCCAGAGTGTCGAACCCGTTTCCTGCGAATTTAGGTTTGTACATAAAGATATGGTCGCTGGTCAATTGCCCGTAATCTTTGTCGGGTGTCATCATATACACATCGAAACCTTCTCTTTCTGCCTTTTTGGCGATGGTTCCTATCACATCATCGGCTTCGTAACCGAGTACTTCCAACTCCTTGATGTTATATGCGTCTATCACCTGTTTGATAATAGGTACTGCTATCTTAATATCTTCGGGAGTCTCCTGCCGCTGGGCTTTATAGTGTTCGTATGCTTCGTGCCGGAAAGTGCCGCCCGGAGGATCGAAAGCCACGGCGATATGTGTAGGGTTTTCCTTCCGGAGAAGTTCTTCCAATGTATTTACAAAACCAAAAACAGCCGATGTATTCAGCCCTTTCGAGTTTACCCTCGGGCTCTTAATAAAAGCATAATAAGAGCGGTATATCAGCGCATAAGCGTCAAGAAGAAATAGTTTCATGTGATTTTATTCTAAAAAATGACTGGAAAGTTACGGAAAAACAGGGGAACTGCAAAGATATTTTTAGTTATCGGTTGAGGCTTCTTGCTTTTAATCACAAAACATTTTATAGACAACGGAATACAAAGTATGAATTTGGTAAAGATTTGCGATAACTCTTTGCTTATTTTATATTTTGGTAAGGTACAGGAATTAGATTATGTGCTCTTTTTTTCGTAATTTTACAGCCATTTTTTGAAAAGATTATGTCAGAGGAAAAAAATATATTAATAAAAGGCGCGCGGGTTAACAATCTGAAAAATATAGATGTAGAAATCCCCCGCAATAAATTTGTGGTTATTACTGGTTTATCGGGTTCCGGTAAATCATCACTGGCATTCGATACGCTCTACGCTGAGGGGCAGCGCCGCTATGTGGAGAGCCTGTCGGCTTATGCCCGCCAGTTCCTGGGCAGGATGAACAAGCCCGAAAGCGATTATATAAAAGGTATCCCGCCGGCTATTGCTATCGAACAGCGTGTAAGCGCACGCAATCCCCGTTCGACGGTAGGCACATCCACAGAGGTGTACGAATATCTGCGGCTACTCTTTGCCCGCATCGGAAAAACAATATCGCCCGTTTCGGGGCAGGAAGTGAAAAAACATCAGGTAAGTGATATAGTGGACAAGATGCTTACTTATCCCGAAGATACCCGTCTGGCTATTTTTACCAAAATAATCCTGCGTGACAACAGGACGCTGAACGAACAACTGGAAATTTTGCAGAAAGAAGGTTTCTCAAGGGTAGAATTCGACGGTAAAGTAGAGCGCATCGAGGACATGTTGAAGTCTAAAGAAAAATATACGGTCGACCGGTTATTACTGCTTATCGATCGTCTGACCTGCGATAAGGATGCAGCCAATATCAGCCGTTTTTCGGAATCGATTGAGACCGCTTTCTACGAAGGAGAGGGTGACTGTATTGTCCGTTTCTATATAGGTGATAAAATAGAATCTTTCGATTTCTCCCGTCATTTCGAAGCCGATGGAATCCAGTTTCAGGAGCCGACTGATCTGATGTTCAGCTTTAACAGTCCTGTAGGCGCTTGCCCTGTATGCGAGGGCTTCGGCCGGGTGATGGGTATAGATGAAGATCTGGTTGTACCGAATAAAGGTCTTTCGGTATACGAAGATGCCGTCATGTGCTGGCGGGGGGAAAAAATGAGCGAATGGAAAACGGCGTTTATCCATGCCGCAGGTAAATATAACTTCCCTATCCACCGTCCTTATTTCGAATTGACGGACAAAGAACGTGATCTGCTCTGGCATGGGGCAAAAGGTTTGCACGGCATAGATGATTTCTTCAAAATGGTAGAGGAAAACCAATATAAAATACAATACCGTGTGATGCTGGCCCGATACAGGGGGAAAACGACTTGTCCGGCCTGTAAAGGTGCGCGGTTGAAACCACAGGCATTGTATGTGCAGGTAGGCGGAAGGAATATAGCCGACCTTGTATTGATGCCGATAACAGAACTGGTGGAATTCTTTGGAAAACTGGAATTGAACGAAACGGATGCCGCAATAGCAAAGCGTCTGCTGACAGATATCAACGTACGTATACAGTATCTTATCAATGTGGGGCTAGGTTATCTTACTCTCAACCGTTTGTCGAATACTCTTTCGGGGGGGGAAAGCCAGCGGATCAATCTGGCGACGTCTTTAGGCAGCAGTCTTGTCGGTTCGCTTTATATATTGGATGAGCCTAGTATAGGTCTGCATTCACGGGATACGGACTTATTGATAAATGTTTTGCAGGAACTGAAATCAATAGGAAATACCGTTATCGTGGTTGAGCACGATGAGGAGATTATCCGTGCTGCCGATTACATCATCGATATGGGGCCGAAAGCCGGACGCCTTGGCGGAGAGGTTATTTATCAGGGAGATGTGGCAGGATTGAAGAAGAATACCGATAGTTATACTGTGCGTTACCTGAATGGAGAGGAAAAAATAGATGTGCCTAAAACACGCCGTAAATGGAATAATTATCTGGAAATAAAAGGCGCGCGACAGAATAACCTGAAAAACATCGATGTAAAGTTCCCGCTGAATGTTATGACCGTAGTAACAGGTGTCAGCGGATCTGGAAAATCGTCGCTTGTTTGCGATGTGTTCTATACTGCCCTCGAACGTCATTATAAAGGAAAAGGTGAGCAGATCGTACAATATAGCGATCTCAAAGGAGACCTTAACCTGATCAAAGACATCGAAATGGTGGATCAGAACCCGATAGGCCGTTCGTCCCGTTCCAATCCGGTGACTTATATCAAGGCTTACGATGAAATAAGGAAACTATTTGCCGAACAGCAGCTGGCTAAACAGATGCATTTTACACCTGCGTTTTTTTCATTCAATGTCGAAGGTGGCCGTTGCGAGGAATGTGCGGGAGAAGGAAAGATCCTTGTGGAAATGCAGTTTATGGCTGATGTTTTGCTTGAATGTGAGGTGTGTAAAGGGAAACGCTTCAAACAGGATATACTCGATGTGCAATATCGTGGGGCCAATATTTACGACGTATTGGAAATGACCATAGACCAGGCCATCGAATTTTTCGATGAAGGTAAGGGCAGCATTGAAAAGAAAATTGTTAAACGCCTGAAACCTTTACAGGATGTGGGTTTAGGTTATGTAAAGCTGGGACAATCGTCATCTTCACTCTCTGGCGGGGAGAACCAGCGGGTAAAGCTTGCTTTTCACATGGCAGACGAAAAGCCCGAACCGACATTGTTTATATTTGATGAACCGACTACCGGCCTTCACTTTCACGATATAAAAACATTGTTAAAAGCTTTCGATTCCCTGATAAAGAAAGGGCATACAATTGTGATCATCGAACATAATATGGATGTTATCAAATGTGCCGATCATATTATCGATATAGGTCCTGAAGGAGGAAAAGAAGGAGGTAATGTTGTATGTGAGGGTACTCCGGAAAAGATCGCGAAGTGTAAGGAATCTTATACAGGGCGTTTCTTAAAAGAAAAGTTATAAATTATCGTTGGCAACGGATCAGCCCCCTGCGAAAATAAGGTGCTTCCAATCCATTATAATGAAATAGCATATATCCGTTCGAGGTTTTAATCGTGTATGCTTTCCCGTTCATTATCGCTGAGAGTTCCTGATGATCGTTTTGATTATGGTAAGTACAGATGGCAATCTTTACATCATCCCTTTCCAACGTATGTTTTGCCCCTTCGAGGACTTGCGCCTCCGCTCCTTCCACATCGAGTTTGATGAACAGCTTTTCATCTTTTATATTTTCCTGATCCAGAAAAGTATCCAGTTTTATGGTGTCATCACTGTCGGTGTCCGATACGTATTTGTTGATTACCGTAACTTTGTCTTTCCAGGGCTCGAATGTTTTTTCCAATGTCTTTTTCCATTGGGGTTCCATTTCGAACAGGTAGATCTTTTTCGCTTTCTCAACAACAGAAAGGGAGAAATTACCCTCGGCCGCACCTACATCTATCAGGATACTATCGGGCGACACATCGAAATTTTCAGACAAGTAGCAATGTGTAGATTCTCTGTCCTGTTCGCATAATACCATAGTATAAGTATGCCGGACAAGATGTTTGCCCATTCCGCCGGGATAATATAGCCTGTGACCGCAATGCATAACGTAGTGCATATTGGAGGTATTATCTGTATAGACTCTTATTTTATCAGGATTATATTTTGAAGAAAACGGATACGGAAATGCTTTTATCCCTTTCTTCCGGATGAATTTTAGAGCCCGGGTTATTTCTTCCGGAATATCATTGACAGAATTATAATAGTTAAGTATTTCTTTTCGGAGAGCCCATTTTTGGTTTGCTCCCGATTTCCATTTCAACCAGTCTATAACCAGGGGAAAATGGCGGGCTATCCGGTTGATTGTTCTGTCTTTTAATGATATTTCTCCCATAAGGTTTTTAAAAGAGACTCAAAGATAGATAAGAAACATCGCGAAATGCGCTTCTTTTTCTTTTTAAAGTTTTAAAACATCCATTACACGGGCTACAACACCACTATTGGAGCGTACATAATCTCCTGCATATTGCCCTGCAGATGTCAAAGTGCCTTCATATTGCAGGAATTCGTCGATCAGTCCCCGGAAAGACTGGTAGTCGGATATGGAGTAGCCACCACCCCGTTCGAGCAATTGCTGTGCTTCACGGAATTTTTTGAAGTTGGGTCCGAATACAACAGGTATATCATATACTGCGGCTTCGAGTACATTGTGTATTCCCACACCGAAACCTCCTCCTACATAAGCGATGTGGCCATAGCGGTAGATAGATGACAGAAGTCCGAAACTGTCGATGATCAGACAGTCATAGTCGCCCATCATTTCGGGTATTGCCTGTGAATAACGGATATAAGGCCGTTGGAGAAGCCCTTCCAGGTATTTCAGATGGGCTTCATCTATTTCGTGAGGTGCTATTATCAGTTTAAGATCGCTCGTATTATTAAAATACGGGATAATAATGTCTTCGTCTTTCGGCCACGAACTGCCTGCAACAAATATCTTCTCGTTTTCTTCTGCAGCCTTCTTAGCTAGATATTCCACAATAGGCAGGGGTTTTGCCTGCTGTCGTATTTCCAATACCCGGTCGAAACGTGTGTCGCCGCAAACCTTTACATTGGTTATACCTATTGAATTCAAAAGCATAGCCGAGTTCTCGTCCTGCAGGCATATGCATTTGTAATACTTCAGCATCTTCCTCATTTGTGAGCCGTACCACTTGAAGAATATCTGGGACGGGCGGAAGATAGCCGATACCATGTAGATAGGGATATCTTTCTTATGAAGCTGGTTGACGAAATTGTACCAGAATTCGTATTTGATGAAGACAGCCATTTCGGGCTGTACGAGTTTCAGAAATTTTTTGACATTACGTTTCTTGTCGAAAGGTATGTAGCATACAATGTCTGCCAGCGGAGTGTCTTTTCTTACTTCGTAACCCGATGGAGAAAAGAACGTGAGCAGTATTTTATATTGCGGATGATTACGCTTCACCTCTTCCATTATTGGCCTGCCCTGCTCAAACTCACCCAGAGAAGCGGCATGGAACCAGATATACCGGGCATCCTTATCTACCTTTTCTTTCAGTATCTTATAAGTCTGCTTATGCCCTTTTATCATTAGTTTCGCCTTTTTGTGAAAAGGCGAGATTATACGTACGATAAAGGCGTACAGGTATATGGCGAAATTATAGAGGAACATAGCTTACAGGGGTTTTATCTCTTTAATGGCTTTCTCTAAACGGGAGATAGTTTCCTCTTTCCCGATAGTAGCCGTGATATCAAACATATGAGGGCCTTTAGACTCTCCCACAATAGCCAGGCGGAACGCATTCATTATATTACCCAGATGATATCCTTTCGATTCAATCCATGCTTTTATAATCTCTTCCTGATTATGTGCAGAGAAATCATCTATTCCATTCAGTACTTCTGTCAGTTCGGCCAGTTGAACGGGAGATTCGTCTTTCCAGCGTTTTTTCACTACCTTTTCATCGTACGACGCTGGTGCTCCAAAGAAGAAATATGACTGGTCCCAGAGTTCTTTTATAAAGTTTACACGTTCTTTTACCAGATTTACGACTTTTTCAACATATCCGATCTCGCAGTCGATGCCTTTTTCCTCCAGTATCGGATAATAGATATTGGCAATTTCACTGTCGGGTCTTAGCTGTATATACTGGTGATTGAACCATTTTCCTTTTTCATAATCGAACTTGGCTCCACTTTTACTGCATTTTTCAAGAGAAAACATGCCGATGAGTTCGTCCATAGACATTATTTCCTGATCGTTGCCCGGATTCCATCCCAGTAAGGCAAGGAAATTAACGACAGCCTCAGGCAGATAACCGCTTTCGCGATATCCCGAAGATATCTCTCCGGTTTTCGGGTCTTTCCATTCCAAAGGGAATACGGGGAAGCCGAGACGGTCTCCGTCACGCTTACTCAGCTTACCGTTGCCTTCAGGCTTCAGCAATAACGGGAGGTGTGCAAATTGCGGCATGGTATCTTCCCATCCGAATGCACGGTATAATAATACGTGTAAGGGAGCCGATGGCAGCCATTCTTCGCCGCGGATAACGTGGGTGATCTCCATCAGGTGATCGTCTACAATATTGGCGAGATGGTATGTCGGCAGACTGTCGGCCGATTTATATAGCACCTTGTCATCGAGTACCGATGAATTGTATTTTACTTCGCCACGGATTATGTCGTTTACAATTACTTCCTGATCGGGAGCGATCTTAAAACGCACCACGTACTGATTTCCTTCTTTTATCAGGTTATCCACTTCTTCTTTGGAAAGTGTAAGTGAGTTGCGCATTTGCATGCGGGTAGAGGCATCGTACTGGAAGTTGGCGATTTCGGTACGCTTGGCTTCTAATTCCTGTGGTGTGTCGAAAGCAATGTATGCGGCGTCTTTCTCCAATAGCTGGTCTACATATTCTTTGTATATGTCTTTCCTGTCCGACTGGCGGTAGGGGCCATAGTTGCCTCCTACATGTGTGCCTTCATCGAATTGTAGGCCCAGCCACGTAAGGGCTTCGATGATATATTCTTCTGCTCCGGGAACAAATCGCTGGGAGTCTGTGTCTTCTATACGGAGAATAAAGTCCCCGTTATTTTTCTTGGCAAACAGGTAATTATACAATGCTGTTCGTACACCCCCTATATGCAGCGGCCCTGTGGGACTGGGGGCAAAACGCACTCTTACTCTTCGAGTCATATGCAATTGTTTTTTTAAACGAGAATGCAAAAGTATATAAAATATCGGAAGAAGTAAAGTTATGAGGTTAATAAATGTGTTTGAGGTTAATTCTATAGTAGCATGTAATCGAATGCTCTATGCTGTATAGATGAGAGTCTTCAGTCAAAAATATGCAAAAAGAGATCAGGATAATGTGAATCATCCCAATCTCTTTTATATGATGTTATTTTATAGACCTTATTTTACAGTGTCAATATTCGTCCTCGTTAAAGAAGAAATCTTCCTTACTTGGATAATCAGGCCATATATCCTCGATCGTATCGAAAATCTCGTCCTCGTCTTCTATCTCCTGAAGGTTTTCTATTACTTCCAGTGGAGCTCCCGAACGTTGGGCATAGTCTATCAGCTCCTCTTTTGTTGCAGGCCATGGCGCATCTTCTAATTTTGATGCAAGTTCTAAAGTCCAGTACATAGTATATTCAATTTTAATTTATTTGCTAAGCTTGGTTATATTTCTCGCAAAAATATAATAATATTTCTTATATCAAACTCTGATCCCAAAATATTTCTTTTCCTTTCTTATTACCCTCTTTGCGGGCAAGCAGGAAAAAGTAATCGGAAAGCCGGTTTACAAACATAAGTACATGGTCGTCTACCGGAAAATCTTCTTTCACCCGGTATATACAACGTTCGGCACGGCGGCAGATCGAACGGCATAAATGTGCCCTTGCTGCCGATTCACTACCTCCGGGCAATACAAACTGACGCAACGGAGGTAACTCATTGTCCATCCTGTCCATCTCGCTTTCGAGCAATTCAATATCCTTATCGGTGATAATGCTGGCTGCCTTTGGCGCTCTGGCTTCAGTTTCGGTGGCAAGGTACGATCCCACAGTAAACATCTTATGCTGGATATACAAAAGTGTTTTTGAATCGTGTTCGTCTTCAACCGATTCTCTAAGAAACCCGATAAAAGAATTCAATTCGTCGGTCGTGCCATATGCTTCGAGCCTTACATGAGCCTTCGGTACACGCATGCCTCCCACCAGCGAAGTGGTTCCTTTATCTCCGGTCTTGGTATATATCAGGCTTTTTTTCATTTATAATATTGTTAAAAACTAATTTTATAATTCCATCTGTATAATGTTTTGTCGAAGAATAATATGCCTATATTAAACAAGTCTAAAGCGACAGTCCTCGACTCCATATTCATCATACCTCTCCATAACGCTTGATGCCTTTTATTTGTTCGGATACCCTTTACAATTATAAAAGTTTTCTCATATGACAGGTTTAAAAGATATTGGTTTAATCCTGATTGAAAAAAATTATAATTAGTCAGGTCAATAAAGATACAATCCTGCTTCTGGGATATTTCGGGCAGCCCGGATTCGGTATGTAATACTATCTTCCTGTCCCACTTTTCGTATAGCTGACGGGCATACCTGGATTTTTGTTCAGAAGCTTCGGCACAGATACATTTTATGTCTGCTGAAGGTGCTGTCAGGCAAAGAGTATTTATTCCATAACCCGAACCGATTTCCAGTATGTTTTTTGCTCCGAAATAATTTACCAACCTGAAAAAAAGCTTATTACTTTTATTTAATTTACGATGCTTTCGCCATAGCGAACTTAAAAGTACAGCCTCTATGTCTTCATAAGCATGGTAAGGCGTTTTTTCTTCGATAACTTTTGTCGCCAGATTGAAAACAAAAGGCGAATGTATACCATGTCCCTTGTGATGACGTATTTTATATAGCAATTTAAGGCCTGTACGTGAAAGTTTATATATGCGTGGCATATTAAAACAATTTGACGTAATATGTTAGTTTTGCAGATAGTACGCGGTTTGCCGAACGGGCAAATACATCTGCCTTGCTGTTACTGTATATATCCCCGAGGCTGAATGTATAGCGGCCTTCGAGCATGAAATGACCAATCCCTGTTCTGAATTCGAGCCCTAATCCTCCTACCAGCGAGTAGTCGATCTTTCTTTCGGCCATGCGGTAATACTGGTGTGTGATCATCCCTCCGGATGCTTCACCGTTGGCCAGATAATTAGCTAGTTTTTCATTCATTTCCTCACTGTCGTTGAGAAGAAAACTTAGTTTTGGTCCCAGGTTGAAGACGAAGCGCACTTTTCTGCCGAAATAAATATGAGTAAGTATGGGTAATTCCAGATAATTTAATTTGTGGATATGAGAAAACCCTTCATAGGCAGGATTGTCTTTTACTTTAAAATCCTGTTCCCATCCTTGCTGGCTGTAATTAAGTTCCACGATAAAGCCCAGGTTTTTTTCGGACAGGTATCTGACAGCAATCCCTCCGAAATATTGTTGCATATTTTTTGTACCCACTGTTGTATTGCTGAAAGTACGGAGATCCATAGACGAAAAGGTGGGTCCGAATCCTACCCCGACATTCCATTCGGGAGTGAATTTATTCTGACCTTTTGTGCTAACTCCCAGAAGGATGAATAGCAGAATAAATATGTGCTTTTTTACCATTTATTTTTTCCTATATCTTTTTTCTCAATGCCTGAGTTTTCTTTGTAGTTTACAAAATACACTCCCTTGTTGACAAACGCTCCACCATTTTCGATCCGCTTAAACGTAATTGCCGACTGCAATGTATTCACATTTAAAGTGGAAACTTCGGGTTCAAAGTTGCTGCCGTATTTGTCGAGTGCCGTCAGGAAATAAAGTCCTGTATCATAGCCGAGATAACCAAACTTAGGGAAAGAATTTGCCAGTTTCTTGTTATACCATTTCTTATATTCTTCGGCAAAATGTTTAACAGACCATTGGGTTTCGTCGAGGAAGAATATACTGTATATACAGGCTTCATATTTATGCAGGCTTTTTGCCTGAGAGGTATAAACCTGCCATTCTGGATAGCCGAACAATGTTATATTTTCTTCATTAAGCGAATTCAACGCTGCAATGATTTTTTTCAGGCTGGCTTCGGATGACGAAAGAGGAACCAGGATGTTTTTTCGGGAGGCATCTATAGAGCTCTTAATGTCAGCCATCAAATCGCTTGGGGTTGAAATGGTTTTAGACAGGATTCCCGATCTGGTCAGCTTTTGCTTCACTGCATCCGTAAAATCAGCTTTATCTTTATTCGAACCTGATTCTGACACGAAGATAATATTATAGGTGCCAAACCGTTTTACAAATTCATCTGTTATTTCAGGGTATAAGGTTGAATGTGATTCTGTCATCTGGAAAAGTGTGGGCTCTGTCTTTTTTGCCTGCCCGAAAGGGATTACATATTTTATTCCTGTCTCTTTCGAATATTTAGTCAGCATATCTATCTGCCTGTCCGAGACGCCACCGATTATAAGATGAAGGTTCTTCATCTCATTAGTGCCCAAAAGGCTTTTCAGTTTGTCGGTGTTCCTTTCTGTGCCTATGTCAAATGTGTATATTTCGGCATTCAGCCCTTTACCTTTAAGGTCTTTCACTGCCAGCAGGAATCCTTCATAATATTCTATCAGTTTGCTTTTTTCCACTGTCCCTTTATCGTCGAGGAACGGGAAAAGAATGCCGACTTTTACAGTCTCACCACGGGATGCGTAAGGTGTTTCCGATAGGTTGATCACAGTTCCCTGCGTTGTCGCAGGCCCTGTGTTTTGCCAGTTTTGAGACTCCTCTACAGGTATTTTTATATATGCACCTTCTTTCAGTCCATCTTGTCTCAGGTTTGGGTTTGCATTCAGCAACGCATTTACTGTGACGTTATGTTTTTTGCCGATACTGTATAATGTTTCGCCTTTTTGTACACGATAGGCCGAACCGATTTCGGTGGTTTCGCCGGTGCTGCCCGAGAGGGCTGCACCTGATGTTCCGTATTTAGGAATCTTTATTGTTCTCCCTGCTCTGAACGAGGACTCATTAAGTCCGGCATTGGCTTCTTTTATGTCATCAACTGAAATTTTATACAATTTGGCAACCGAATATAATGTTTCTTTAGACTCTATCAGGTGATTACTGTATCCAGTGGGCTCTCTTTTGATTGGTATTTGCAAACGGTCACCCTCTTTTATGCCTTTTTCTGCTTTGGGATTAAGTTTGTAGATAGCATCAACTGTTGTTTGATGAGCGGCAGCAATGGAATAAGCTGTATCTCCTTTCTTTACGGTATAAACGATAACATCATCAGTTGGAAATGATATCATCAAAGCTGTTTCTGTTGTGTTATTTGTGTAGTAAGCCTCTGCAGCCGGAATATTTGTGAAGAATCCGGCAACAAAAAATAAAGATAAAAACAGTATATTTCTAAACTTCATATTGATGTTAGTTAAGTAAATGTAAGTATGTAGTTAAAACGATAACCATCTATTGCATTTATACTTACCAAGTTAATAAATAGGTCTGCGACCTTAAAACCACAAAAGTAGTAAAATTTGGTATTGTATTAAGTTCTAACGCCCATTATTAGGCTTTATTATTTATATTTATCCCAAAGGCCCGAGTAAACGATCTCATGACATTTGTTCATCAGTTCCGAAAGATTTGCACTGGCTACTTCATCAGCAGGTATAGGATCATGGATCACCAGTTCCATCTTTTGACCGAGATTGATAAGATAAGTCTTTATCTTCATCACATCGTAAGGGCCGTTTACGGTAATAGGTACAATGGGTAACCCCATCTGCCTGGCTATAACGAAAGCACCTTTTTTAAAGCTGTCCATTTTCCCCGTTTTCGTTCTCGATCCTTCGGGGAAGATTGTAACGGAAGCTCCGTCCACTAGTTCAGATTTTGCCTTGTCGATCGAGGCGATCATCGATTTCAGGCTCGACTGGTCGACGAAGATATGCCCGGCTATCTCGGAAGCCTTTCCTACAAAAGGAATTTTGCGCAGTTCTTGTTTTTGCATCCACTTGATATCCTGTCCCAGATAACCATAGATAAGGAATATATCGAATGCCCCCTGATGATTGGCGATGAAAACATAAGATTGTTTCGGATCGATAGTTCCTTTTTTTACTACCTTGATCCTGCTCAATGCTAATCTGCAACCCACCTTTGACCAATAGCGTGGTGGATTATATCTCCAAAAATTATTTTTGCTCAAAAGGCGGCCAACCATAACTGTCACAGCAGTAGCAATAGTCGCGAGAACAAAAATGGGAGCGAAGATAAGCAGCTCGTACAAAAACAGAAAAACCTTCTTCATAATCACGATATTCGATTCAACATACAAAAATACATTTTTAATTGGAAAATGGTTTTGTGAATTATGGTAAATAAAAAAACTGCTTCTTTTTAGGGGAGCAGTTACTATGTTTTATATTGGGAATATTTATTTGCCTTCGTTTATTATCTTATCCACTTTAATTCTATCTATTTTTCATTACAATCTTTAGGAGGGGCCAGAACTGAACCATCGAATGAACCTTTCATCCACACCAGGTCGATTGTCGATTCGTCAGTTTCGTCTATCATAATGATCTCGGAGAAAGACTCTTCTCCCTTATTCTTCATTATCATCGACCTTTCGCTATCTTCATTTGTTGATATAAGCACTTCATAGGAAGACTTCATTTTATCTATTTCGTTCCAGAATTCGCTTTTTGCGTTCTCGTTATAATTGTTTAACTCTAAGTGGGTTATGGATTTTGCTTTTTCGAGGATAGGCATTTTCATCCCGATAAAAACAAACTCATTCACTTCGGGAATATCAGAAAGGGTAACTTTGGCCGCTTCGGTTTTCACTTTATCAAAATCCACGCTGTAGCTGTTGTTATTATTCGCTTTGCGTGTAAAAACTTTATCGAACCAGAAGCTATTAAGAGTATCTTTCAATTGCATTTCCGCTTTTGCTTCATAAAAGGAAGGGGCGATTTTCGAAAAAACAAATTTCGCATATTTCCACTCATTTTCATTCAGAGCTTCTACTTTAGAATATTCACGATTGGAAAAAGAAGCAATCACATCTTCAACACTCTGCGAGAAAACGTTAATCATAGAAATGGTCAACAGCAACACTACCAATGATATTTTTTTCATAATATAAATTGTTTATTAATGTTTAAAGGGCATATTCAAAATAAAGACGTGCAACGGTAAGAATTTGTTACACTACTATGTGAAAATGTTTTTCCTGCTGTCCGATATCCCCATTACCCGAGAATAGAGGCAAGTAGTCTATACTTACCCTTTTATTAAAGCCATTGCCTGCCCCACTTTTTCCTCCATAGGTAAAGTAGCATCTATCCAATGAATATGTACGCCACGTTTCTCCATGCCGCGGAACCATGTCATTTGCCGTTTGGCAAACTGGTGAATGGCTATTTCGAGCTGAGAGAACATTTCTTCATAGCTTAACTGCTTCAGCAGATAAAGGGTGACATATTTATATTCCAATCCATAATAGATAAGGTCTTCGGGTGATATGCCTTTATCCAGAATGTTTTGCACTTCTTCTATCATTCCTTCCTCGAGGCGGGCTTTCAGTCGTTTTGTGATTTTTTGGCGGCGCAGTTCACGGTCAATATCCACTCCGATAACAAGGCTGTTGATAGGTGGAAATTCGTTCTGCTCCAGCGGATGTTCTTTCTTGTATTCTTCTATCTCGATGGCACGAATGGCTCGCTGTGCTGTGTCCACATCGGTCGTATTGTGCAGGGCTTTGTATCCTGCCAGTATTTTGGTCAGTTCTTCTAATGTATGGTTTTCGTATTTCTTCCTTAGTTCTTTGTTCTCAGGTACATTCACCAGTGAATACCCTCTCAGTACCGATTCGATATATAATCCCGATCCACCGCATAAAACCGGAGTTATGCCCCGTTGCTTTATGCCGGTGAAAACTTGATGAAAATCATGCTGATATTCAAATATATTATACTTGTCGCCCGCTTCACGGATATCTATCAGGTGATAAGGGATTGCTTTTCCATTTACAAGATAGTCGCCGAGGTCTTTTCCTGTGCCTATATCCATCGAACGGTAAACCTGGCGGGAATCGCCACTGATAATCTCTGCATTCAATTTATATGCAAGGTGACAGGCGAAGTCTGTTTTGCCTGATGCCGTGGGGCCTAGTATGGTAATGAGTTCATAATTGTTCATAAATACAAAAGTAGGAAGTTATAATCAATAATTATTGATCTGGATTTTATTTCATCCGTTTTCAATACCCCGATTTTTCACTATATCTATCATTATTCCGATAAAAATAAATGATAAACTGCTTATCGGAAATGTTCTTATTGCTTCCATTATCAATTGCCCGTCGGACCTGAAGTCGAGTTGAATACCCCAATACAGATAAAACACTAAAGGATGAACAATAAAATAAAACAATAGCATTATCAGAACAATTTTTATTTTAGACATGTAAATTATCTTTTTCCCCCACACCCGGCCTATCCTGATGCCCGTTTTCCTCACTCTCACCAATACAATTATGAGAGTAGTTGCAAACATTATTATCAGGAATAATATGGTTAATTTTCCTACATTACTATATGGATCGTTATTAACGAGCCCTTGTGCAACGGCTTCCAACAAGCTTCCCGGAAGTATGGAAAAAACAGGAACCACAAGGGTAAGAGTGAGCAACAAAGAGCCTGCTGTAAAACATGCTCCTATCTTAGTTCCAAGATAATTAACCATAAATATAAAAATTAATCCCAAAAATGCTAAATAATTTAGCAAATATTTATATATTTGTAATATGAGAAAGAAAAATAAAAAATATATTGAAGAATATAGACTCAGGGATGTATGGGTTGCTATATCCGCTGCTTATCTTATTATTCTGATAATATATTTTGTGCTTCTGTCTTTCTGAGTCAATCATTCTGATTGCTATTTTTTTTAGCTAATATTGTCATTGATACCGGTCGTTGTAAGGGACCGTTCATTTGCTCCCTGCAATCCTTGTCCAGGGCGTTGCATCCGGCTGTACTGATCAAAGAAATCGTGATTATCGTATTTGTTTTCTTTCATTTTTCAATATAATTCTTTGTTCTTACGCCATATAAAAAGCGATTGTTCGAAAATTCACCTTATATTTGTAGGTTCAAATATACACATACACTTTTTAAAAGTACGAATGAAAGAAGGAAAAAGCTTAGTAAACAACATTGTGGCAGCTTGCCAGGATAAAAAGGCAAAGAATATTGTAATTGTCGACATGAGTGGACTTATTGGCACTATCTGCCAATATTTTGTCATCTGCGAAGGAAACACTCCAACACAAGTGTCGGCTATATCGGAAGAAATAGTAGATTCCTTGAAGAAAAAGAAAGAACGTCCCCTTACTGTAGACGGTTTGCGGGAAAGCCGTTGGGTAGGAATAGATTATGGTACGGTTATTGTTCATGTATTTTTACCGGAATTGCGTGAATTCTACAATATCGAAAACTTGTGGGCAGACGCGGAACTGGAAAGTATACCTGATATAGACTGACAACAATTTAGAATAATAGGTTGTTATACAGGTTCGGAATAAAACAATCACGTATTTGAAAATATATGGACAATTATAACAAAGGACAAGAGAACAAGCCGAAATCACCTGTCACGAAAGGGCCTAAAATGCCATTTAACCTTTACTGGGTTTACCTTATCGTATTTGCTGCGGTTGTAGGGATATGGATGTTTCAGGACAGGACGGCAAGTGTGCAGAAGGAAGTCGCCTGGTCTGAATTTGAAAGCTATTTAAAGGATAATAGTGTAAATAAAATAGTTGTAGACAATAAAGGGCTTACATTGAAGGCTTTTATCCGCAAAGATTCTATCGAGCGTGTCTACAAAGATATGGCTGACAAAGTTGGTACAAACCCTTCTATTGTAGTAAAAATGCCGTCGGTAGATAAATTCTCGGACCTGTACAATAGTGTTACCAAAGAGAACGGGTATAATATAGAACTATCCTACGAACCAAATACAACCAGTGGCTGGGATATTTTGCTCAGCTTTCTTCCCATCCTGCTTATATTCGGACTATTCATCTACATGATGCGCCGTATGTCAGGCGGTGGCGGCGGCGGCGGTGGTGGCGTGTTCAGCGTTGGTAAATCCAAAGCTCAGCTATATGACAAAGGATCAGACCTGAGAGTTACGTTTAAAGACGTTGCAGGGCTATCCGAAGCAAAGGAAGAAATAGAAGAGATCGTAGAATTCCTGAAAAATCCTTCACGCTACACTGAGATTGGAGGAAAAATCCCGAAGGGGGCCCTGCTGGTTGGCCCTCCGGGAACAGGTAAAACCTTGCTGGCAAAGGCCGTTGCAGGAGAAGCAAATGTACCGTTTTTCTCTTTGTCGGGTTCCGACTTTGTGGAAATGTTTGTCGGGGTGGGAGCTTCTCGTGTGAGAGACCTGTTTAAGCAAGCAAAGGAAAAATCACCTTGTATTATCTTTATTGACGAAATTGATGCCATTGGCCGTGCCCGTGGGCGTAACCTGAATATGGGATCGAATGATGAGCGTGAGAATACATTGAACCAGTTGTTGACCGAAATGGACGGTTTTGGAACAAACAGTGGTATCATCATACTAGCAGCGACCAATCGTGCCGATATTCTGGATAAAGCCCTGCTTCGCGCAGGACGTTTCGATCGTCAGATCACAGTCGATCTGCCTGACCTGAACGACAGGAAGGAAATATTCAAGGTGCATCTTCGTCCGGTGAAAATAGACGATACAGTAGATGTGGAGTTCCTTGCCCGCCAGACTCCGGGTTTCTCCGGGGCAGACATAGCTAATGTATGTAACGAAGCTGCTCTGATTGCAGCCCGTAAAGGCAAAAAAGTCGTACAGAAAGAAGATTTCACCAATGCTGTTGACCGTATTATAGGTGGACTGGAAAAGAAAAACAAGGTTACTACGCTTGAAGAGCGTAAGACCATCGCTATACACGAAGCCGGACATGCTACATTAAGCTGGTTCCTGCAATATGCCAATCCGCTGGTTAAGGTGACTATCGTACCCCGTGGTAAAGCGCTGGGTGCTGCCTGGTACCTGCCCGAGGAACGGCAGATAACCACCAAAGAGCAAATGCTGGACGAAATGTGTGCCCTGCTTGGCGGACGTGCTGCCGAGGAGGTGTTCATCGGGCATATATCGTCGGGTGCTGCGAACGATCTCGAACGTGTGACAAAAATGGCGTATGCCATGATTTCTTATCTGGGTATGAGCGAGAAGATGCCAAATCTGAGCTACTATGACTCATCGGGTGAGGCTTATGGCTTTACAAAACCATATAGCGATGAAACCGCCCTGCTGATCGACAAAGAAGTACAGGCAATGATTACCGAACAATATGAACGGGCAAAACGGTTGCTGAAAGAACATAAAGATGGTCATGAGAAGCTGGCAAATCTGTTGATCACGGAAGAGGTGATTTTTGCAGATGACTTGAAAAAAGTATTCGGTGAGCGTCAATGGACATCACGTTCCGAAGAAATCCTGAAAGAAACAGAAGAGCTTCCCGAAGATGTGGAAATAGAAACGCTCAAAAAAGAAGATGCTCCGGGTATAATAGCTCAGGATGATCAATCGGAATAATAATATAAGAATTTATATATCAGACGAAAGGAATATCAGATTATGGTATTCCTTTTTTTCATATCATTATCGATAATCTTATAATATTTATTACTTTTGCCCGTATAACTAAAAACCCGATAACTTTGAAATTACCTAATATCGTTGTACGTATTTTGGCCGGGGCAGTGTTCGTAGGTCTGTTGCTGGGCGGAATTCTCATAAATGAATACACTTTCCTCCTCATTTTTTCTGTAATTACTGCTTTGTGTCTGTATGAATTTTATGGATTGATAGAGAAGGATGCGAAAGTTGAGGTTCCCAAATACTTAAATATTGTAGGGGGATTATTGTTGTTTGGCGGAGCTTTCATGTATTCCAGTGCGGGGAATTGCTTGTATATTGAGGGGTTATCACCTAATTTAATTCCATATGCCTTTTATCTGCTGATACTTTTCATAAATGAATTGTACCAAAAGCGGACTAATCCTTTGCAATCTCTGGCATATTCTATTCTGGGACAGGTGTATATTGCGCTACCATTCGCCTTGCTTACAGGTCTGGCATTTCCCGATAGTTGGGAAACCAACTATAAATATATCTTTGTACTGGCGATATTTGTGTTCATCTGGGTAAACGATTCGTTTGCCTATCTTACAGGAATGACCTTTGGGAAGCATCGCTTGTTTGAGCGCATATCTCCTAAAAAGTCATGGGAAGGTTTTATTGGAGGGGCTGTTGTTTCTATCGCTTCTTCACTGATATTTGCACATTTCTATTCTGATCTGTCCATCCCGGCCTGGATGGGATTTGCAGCTGTAACAGTTGCATTCGGTACATGGGGCGATTTGTTCGAATCATTGATCAAACGTACATTAGGTGTAAAAGATTCAGGGAATATGATACCCGGGCATGGAGGTATACTCGATCGCTTCGATAGCACGATATTGGCTATCCCTGCGGTATTGGTATATTTGCTATTGTTAAACTTTATCGGTTCGTTTCAGTAAGCCCTTTCCACAATATAATTTACTGTGGCCTCAAGAGCTTTACGAACTTCTGTATTGGGTACTTCCAAGATTATGGCCTCAGCCTCTACTCTTATTTCTTCTATCTTTTTATATGCATATTCGATGCCCCCATGCTCTTTAGCATAGTTAATTAACTTCTGAATATTCTCGTCAGTATAGTTATACGAATTAATAATTGCAAGAAGTTCTTTTCGCTCATTTTCCGGTGCATTGCGGATAGCATATAGTAACGGCAAAGTCACCTTTCCCTCGCGAATATCATTGCCTGTAGGTTTCCCAATGGCATTCGTAAAATAATCGAAGATATCATCTCGAAGCTGGAAGCAAAGTCCGAGTAACTCGCCCAGTCTGGTAAATTTATCAACTATTTCCGCCGGAGCATTCACCGACATCGCTCCTATCCGCATGCAAACCGACATCAGCGAAGCGGTCTTTTTCTTTATCACCTGGAAGTATTCGTCTTCATCCAGGATCAGTTCTTTGACGAGTGATAACTGGTTGAGTTCACCTTCCGCCAGATCGCGTCCAAGATCAGATATATGCGATATGATCTCTATATTACCGGTCAATACGCTTTTGATGAGTGCTGTCGATAAAAAATAATCTCCTGCGAGCACAGCCATCTTATTGTCATAGATGGCATTGATTGAAGCCAGTCCCCGTCTGATCTTAGACTCGTCCACGACATCGTCATGGATCAAAGAGGCTGTATGCAACAATTCTATGGTAACAGCTGCATTATAAGTCGTATTGTTTATTTCACCACATGCTTTGGCGGCAAGCAACAATAAGATGGGACGGATGCGTTTTCCGTCCGATTTCATGATGTAGTCTATGATTTCCTGTATTCTTACATTGTCGCAGAAAACGGATTCTTTATAAAAAGAGTTGAATTTATTCAACTCTTTTTCGACCGGTTTAGCTATCAAAAGCTTCTTGTCCATATCTCTGTTTTGTTGAAATGCAAATTTAAGAATATTTCGGTGTTTCGCACTATTATATTTGTATATTTGAGTGTGCATAAGTAAAGTATAATAGTTTTATTGTATTTTTTAACATAGATATTAATTCATATACCAAAGTCTCTTTGTTATGAAAAAAAGGCTGATCGTTTTACCGGTATTTATTTTCTTCTCTATAGTATTGTGGGGGCAGAAGAAAAGCGATTTCAGTATTCTTATTCCTGATATCACAATAGAGGGCAGTAAATATAATGATCTCGTATACATAGAATCGCGTCCCGAACCTCAGGATATGGGGATAGTGTATGTAGACATGTGGAACGGTATGCAAAGGGTAACTTTAGACAATCCGCTTGATGAGCAATTAAGACGGCTGGTAAATCTTGTGACATCCGGTAATGAAAGTAAAGCAATTGCTGTGCAGATGAGGGCTTTATATTTCGACCTTGGTGTAAATAAACTACGGGGGAAAGGTATTTCCCGTTTGCGTATGTCATTATATAAAGTGGATAATGATAAATACTATTTTCTCAATACAATAGATACATTGCTGGTAGATGAGCAAAAGAAGATAAGGCCGGAGACAAGCAATGTGATTACTTCTTTCATCATTGAAAATCTGCCGTCCGATGTTTCTGACGAGGAAGAGGCATTAGATATGCAACAGGTGGTGGATATAGACATGTATGAAAAAAACAGCATCCCTTTCTATATGGAGAGTAATCTGCCCGATGGAATTTATTATAAATATCAGTCATTGAAAAACCTCACTCCTGATGAGATTTCGCCTGTAAATATCACCAAGCAGGATGATGACAAAATAAAAGAAGCGAAAGTTGCCGATCCGGAAAACTCGGGGAAGGAGAAAAAACTGAAACCGGAAGAAGTATATGCTTTTATTCTCGGTGGAGAACCTTATATCGGTTTCGAAGGCGATTTTTATAAAGCGTCTTACAACGAAGGATTCTGGAGTTTTAAGATAACACGTAAAGTTGCCGGAAGCGGTTTCTCCCTGGGTATAGGCGTGGGTGGTGGTAATCGTAGTGTCGGAGGGGGAGTAGGCATAGGCATTCCAATCGGCGGTAAGAAGGAGACCATAGATATCTTTATCGATCATCTGAACGGGGACTTCTATTAGAAGACCTTTGTATTGTTATGATTCAAGCCTGTTTGCGATAATGTCATACGGGCTTTTTTCCTTTTTTAGAAATCTTAATACCAAATAATTTTGCCGTTTCAATAAAAATTATTTCCTTTGTAAATATTTTCTAATAGCAAATAAATTATGGAACCGATCTGTAAATTAAAAGATATATATAAAGCACTCTACAATTTCGAAAAAGAATTTGCAGAGAAAAATGGCATCACCATTAATGAAGGTATGCTGCTCTGTTGCCTGAAAGACGGTAATCCGAAATCTGCGAATGAATTGTGTGACTTTGTCGGACTTTCCAATTCGCGTGTATCAAGAGTGATAACCACAGTCGAGAACAAAGGTTATATTACCCGTTCGATGGGTAAGGAAGATAAGCGTCAGATGATTTTCACACTGACCGAATCCGGAAGGCAAAAAATCAATGAAATGCAGTCTCAGGAGATGAATTTTTCGGAACTGGCTCAACATGTTTCCGATCTGATAAACTAAAAAATTTATGCAATTAATTGCTAATAACAAATATTTATAATATAAATCATGGAAATTTTAATAATAGGAGGAGTAGCCGGAGGGGCTACGGCGGCGGCAAGGCTCAGGCGTATGGACGAGAAAGCGCAGATCGTGTTATTTGAGAGGGGAGAATATGTGTCTTATGCCAATTGTGGACTTCCGTATTACATAGGTGGGACGATAAATGAAAGAGACAGATTGTTTGTGCAGACGGTGGATGGGTTTGTAGACCGCTTCAATATTGATATCCGGGTAAGATCAGAGGTAACATCTATTGACATACAAACAAAGATGATAACTATACACAATCTCTCAACAGATGAAACATATACTGAGAGTTTTGACAAACTGATCGTTTCCACGGGAGCAGAACCTATCAAGCCTCCATTAAAGGGTATTGAAGACAAACGGATCTTTTCATTACGTAATGTGCCCGATACAGATGCGATAAAAGCTTATTTAGATCAGGACAAACCGAAATCAGCAGTCGTTATCGGTGGTGGTTTCATTGGGCTCGAAATGGTGGAGAATTTGCACGAAGCAGGACTGAAAGTATCTTTAGTGGAAAAAAGTAATCAGGTGATGGCACCTATCGATTATGCGATGGCAACAATGGTGCACCAGCAGTTGAGACAAAAAGGTGTACAACTATATCTCGAAGAGGGAGTAACAGGTTTCGAACCCGGAGAGGACAATGTAAAAGTTTTGTTGGAGAATAGTCCGGCTATCGATGCTGATATGGTAATACTGAGTATTGGCGTTCGCCCCGAAGTAAAACTGGCGAAAGAAGCAGGGCTCGATCTTGGTTCTTCCGGTGGGATCAAGGTAAACGACTATATGCAGACCTCTCATCCTGATATTTATGCATTGGGAGATGCCACCGAAGTTTTCAATCCGGTTATTGGTAAACATGCTCTTATTCCATTGGCAGGCCCTGCGAATAAGCAAGCCCGTATAGTTGCGGACAATATTCGCGAAGGCAATATACATAAATACACAGGCTCGATAGGCACATCTATAGCCAAAGTATTCGATCTTACGGTGGCAGCCACAGGTGCATCATCCAAATTGCTGAGCAGGGAAGGCATAGCACATATCGAGTCTTATACACATGGCAGTTCGCATGCAGGATATTATCCGGGAGCATTGCCTTTGTCTATCAAGATAAATTTTGCTCCCGAAGACGGGAAACTATTTGGAGCACAGGTTGTGGGTTTTGACGGAGTAGATAAACGTATCGATCTGTTTGCGCAGGTAATTAAAAAAGGAGGAACAATCTACGATTTACAGGAAATAGAGCATGCTTATGCTCCACCCTATTCCTCGGCAAAAGATCCTGTAAATATCGCCGGATTTGTGGCCGATAATATACTGAAAGAGAAAGTCAATGTGATCCAGTGGCATGAATTCGATAAGCAGGACAGAGCCTCGGTTATTGTAATAGATACCCGTACCGAAGAAGAATATTCATTCGGGCATATTGACGGGGCTATAAATATTCCAGTGGATGATCTGCGCAGCCGTTTGGATGAAATACCAAAAGATAAAAAGCTGGTTGTTTATTGTGCGGTAGGATTAAGGGGATATTTGGCATCCCGTATTTTGATGCAACATGGCTATACACAAGTATATAATCTCTCTGGTGGTTACAAAACATACTCCAGTGTGTCAGAAGAGGAGGGGATGCCGAAGACAATTAAGAAAGAAGAGAATACTCCAATTAAAGCAGATTATACAAAAGATATGAAAACAATACAGATAGATGCTTGCGGGTTGCAATGCCCGGGTCCGATCATGCAATTGAAAAAGAATTACGACCGGATAACCGAGGGCGAACGCCTGGAAATAAAAGTAACAGATCAGGCATTCGGAGAAGACCTCAATGGCTGGGCACGTATGATCGGTGCTAAAGTTGTTGGTATGGAAAATTCGGGAGGAGTGATCACTGCCACAGTAGAAAAACAGGTAAAAGATGTTCAGGAAAAATCCCCTTCTAACGGAGATAATAAAACGCTGATTGTGTTCAGTGACGATCTCGACAGGGCTTTGGCCTCGTTTGTCATTGCCAATGGTGCGGCGGCAGCGGGTAAAAAGGTGAGTATCTTCTTCACGTTCTGGGGGCTGAATGTAATCAAAAAAACAAAGAAGCCATCAGTGAAAAAGGATTTTATGGGTAAGATGTTCGGCTTTATGCTTCCATCGAGCAGTAAAAAGCTCAGCCTTTCCAAAATGAATATGGGAGGAATGGGTAGCAAAATGATGCGTATGATAATGAAGGATAAGAATATCGACAGCCTCGAAACTCTTATGCAACAAGCAAAAGACAACGGAGTGGAATTTATCGCCTGCTCCATGTCGATGGACGTAATGGGTATAAAAAAAGAGGAGCTGATGGATGGTATCACAATTGGCGGAGTAGCCGCTTATCTCGACAGGGCGGAGAATGCCAATGTGAATTTATTCATATAAAATATTAAACAATAAGACGTATGGAGAAATTAATAAGTATATTTAGGCGAAATTGGACATATCTGGCCGGAGCGGTTGGCGGAGCTATCACCGGATATCTGTACTGGTATTTCATTGGATGCGAATCGGGAACATGCCCGATTACAGCTTCACCGACCAATAGTATGATATGGGGTGCTGTTCTGGGTGGCTTGTTGTTCAGTTTGTTTAAGAAAGAAACGAAGGATAAATGAAATGATAAAAAGATACACTTTGCCGGTTTACATAAAAGGCATGGTATTTGCAATAATATTAATGAGCTTCACCACTTCTTGTTGTGTCACCGGTTACTGTCAGGTGGCTCAGGATATACCACAACAGGATGAAAAAGTGAAAGAAAAATAATTTAAAGAATGAAGAAAATTTTATTAATGGCACTGGTTGCCGCTTTTGGATTAACTACCTGCAATGCGCAGGTAAAGACCGATCAGCAACCTGAACCTACAAAAAAGGAAACTAAAATGAAAAAAACAATACAATTAACAAAAGTTGATTTCTTAACAAAAATCGCTAACTACGAAGCAAATCCTAAAGAATTCAAGTATCTGGGTGATAAACCTGCATTGATAGATTTTTATGCCGACTGGTGTGGACCATGTAAAGCCATCGCTCCTGTATTGGAAGAACTTGCCGCAGAATATGAAGGACAAATATATATTTACAAAATAGATACTGAAGCCGAACAGGAACTGGCTGCTTTATTCGGTATCAGAAGTATTCCCAGCCTGTTGTTTATTCCTATGGGAGACGAACAACCGCAAATGGCACAGGGTGCATTGCCTAAGCCGAACCTGAAAGAAGCGATTGATAAAGTCCTTTTGAAGAAAGACTAAGATACTGAATATAGACTTCCAAGGGGATGCCGTAATTGTGGCATCCCTTTTGTTTTTTAATCAGGGAAATAAATTGAAAAGTCTTACCTCTAGTATTGTTAATTTTCGCTCGACAAAAATTGAAACTACATCGCCAGATCTCTACGAAGAACTTCTATTTTACGATGCCGAATTTATATTTGCATTTCCTTGGGAAGAGGATCTCGTATATGTCTTTTATCTCTTTTTCCATATCACCATTCTACATCGTCAGTATACTCTTTATCTCTATATTCAATGAAGTCCCTTATTTTTTCTTTTTCCAAAGTATCAATTTTAAAAGTCCATATTGCAGACTTTTCACACCAGGGATCGATAAGTATATTTATCTTGTTTGTATTCGTTTGTCTTATATCAAATGCTGAATGTAAATCAACATCATCAATATATTTTATACCTTCCTTATTCCATAAGATCAAAGTATCTGTTCCTCCTACTATACAAAATGAATTATCAGAGCTAATAATTCCACATGATGGGTCACCATAAACACTACCTATATATTGGGTATTATTAGTCTGTTTATTTTTCAGATAAACCTTTTCATATACATATCCTAAAATTAGTCTATCTGTTTCATATAAAACTTTGTAACTATAATCTTCCATCGCTTTATAAATTAAAAAATGAAGTAAAATTCATAACTGTATTTTTGATTCTATTCTTTAATGATACAAAATAATACATAAGATGCGCAATGTTTTTGCGCATTCGGCAATATTTCTAATTTTTTATTCAGGATAAAAATCAATAAGTACAGATGGACAGATGAGACCAAACAATCTCCTATTTATTATTGTTTTAATCACAATATATGCCGATCTTTAAAAGACCATTTAAAACCAATACATTATGAAATTTTTTATCGATACAGCTAACTTAGACCAGATCAGGGAAGCAAACGATCTGGGAGTTCTTGACGGGGTAACGACCAATCCTTCCCTGATGGCGAAAGAAGGAATCAAGGGTGTGGCAAACCAACGTAAGCATTATCTGGATATTTGCAACATTGTGGATGGCGATGTAAGCGCCGAAGTGATAGCGACCGATTACGAAGGTATGATAAAAGAAGGTGAAGAGCTTGCAGCCCTGCACAAGAATATAGTAGTAAAAGTACCATGTATCGAAGACGGAATAAAGGCAATAAAATATTTTAGCCAAAAGGGAATCCGTACCAACTGTACGTTAATTTTTTCTGTTGGTCAGGCATTGCTTGCCGCAAAGGCGGGAGCCACTTACGTTTCGCCGTTCGTAGGCCGGCTCGATGATATATCAAGTGATGGGATCGAACTGGTGAGTAAGATTGTCGATATGTATGCCACTTACGATATGGACACACAGGTGCTTGCAGCCTCAATTCGCAGTACACAACATATTATACAATGTATAGAAGTCGGTGCCGATGTGGCTACCTGCCCGCTTCCGGCTATTAAAGGATTGTTGAAACATCCGCTTACCGATAGTGGATTGGCTACATTCCTTGCCGATTATAAGAAAGTGAACGGATAAAAACAAAATATGAGAGCCTTGAAATATATTCAAGGCTTTTCTTTTAAAGTAATCTTTTAATGACAGTTGATTTATAGCTCCGGTTATCTATTGGTTTTTGTTTTATCTTATAGATGCCAGTATCCAAAAACTGTTCAATAAAAGACAGATCGGGAGCATAATGAAATGAGCCATTTACCTTTAAAGATCGAATTACTTCCATATATTTTTTTGCATAATATACGTAATTGCCATCTTTCCGTAAGTGATGGTGTACAAAGTGATTGGAGAATCCCAGATTACTTATGATAGTACCCCATCTGTTCACCCCATAGTCAAATTCAAGCCAATCGGTATTTTGTATATATAATGAGTCTGAGGGAAAACGGTCTATCCCAAAAGCCTCAATTCCTTTTCTTCGGAAATAATTCACCAGATTTCCCTTTTGCCCACAACCTATATCCAGAACAGGCTCGACTATTTTACTCATATCGATTTGTAAAATGTCGAGCTGTAACCTGGGCGTGTATTCAAAACAGACTGTAGGTTCTATATTTTCTGCACTGTTTGAATACATTTTGGCTGCAAACAGATTGGTTTTTAATAACCATTGTTTCAGATTGGAGAAATGGATTTCTGCGAGTTGATCTGCCGGAGTCTGTTTGTTTGCGAGATCATTAATGAGATTTGCGTAAATAGACTTTAATTCGATTTTTGAATTATCATTAAACTGATAATACTGGTTTATACGGTAAAATTCATCAAGGACTTTGTTCGCAGCATAATCTGTCAACGATTCCTGAAGATATTTGTCTATGTATTTGATCTTATGAACCGATCGTAGCATTTCATCTGAAAAATTAAAATGGCTTTTCCATTTACATAATAGATTGATGCCGGCATTTTTGTTTATCTGATTGTCAATTACCGCTTTCAGATTATTCATAAAGAAGAGAAAATGATTATAAGGGTCGAAGATAATGAAAATATATATAATTGTTTTGACGGTATGTAACAATCATCTGTTTTAATTTGTTATCTTCATTATAGTATTAATATAAAAACTAATAGTAAATGAATAATATCTTTGAAAAAGGGAAAGTTTTAAAAATGGCCGAACTTATAGATTATTCTGCCGGAGGTGTGGTAAGTAAACAGGTCTTGAAAAGTGAAGCGGGAAATATAACGCTATTCTCTTTTGATAAAGGACAGGGGCTGACTGAGCATACCGCTCCATTCGATGCAATGGTAGAAGTTCTTGATGGTGAAGTAGAAATCAAGATAGGAGGACAACCTTTCCGTTTGAAGGAAGGTGAAACCATCATTATGCCGGCAAATATTCCCCATGCTTTGTTTGCTGTGGAAAGATTCAAAATGTTGCTGACAATGATCAAGGGCTGATCATCTGTAAATCCGGAAATCTTACTTATACTTTTACACAAGGGAGTTTTCACTTTATACCAAAAGTTTATATCTTTGTGCTCCCATATAAGGTCTCAGACCTATTTATTGTCCATCCAAGTATAACTCTGATGGTAGTTATGACTTTCAAATGCGACATTAAATATTAATGTTTACTTGTTACTGATAATAAATAACAACAATATATTATGTTTGAAAGCTTAAGTTCAAGACTGGAACGATCGTTTAAGATACTAAAAGGTGAAGGCAAGATCACCGAAATAAATGTAGCGGAAACGCTTAAAGATGTGCGCCGTGCCTTACTCGATGCCGACGTAAACTATAAAACCGCAAAACAATTTACCGAAACCGTTAAGGAAAAGGCTATGGGGCAGGATGTGCTTACCGCTGTGAAGCCTCAACAGTTAATGGTAAAAATCGTACACGACGAGCTAGCCGCCCTGATGGGAGGTACGGCTACTGATATTAACCTGAAGGGCTCGCCTGCGATCATATTGATGTCGGGGCTTCAGGGATCTGGTAAGACCACTTTCTCGGGTAAGCTTGCCAAAATGCTGAAATCAAAGAGAGGTAAAAATCCGTTGCTTGTTGCCGGAGACGTGTATCGTCCAGCTGCTGTCGAACAATTGAAAATACTGGGACAACAAATCGAAGTTCCTGTATATTTTGAAGAGGGCAGCAAAAATCCTGTACAGATTGCCGAAAATGCGATCAAACAGGCTAAGCAGAACGGCAACGACCTTGTTATTATAGATACCGCCGGGCGTCTGGCTATCGATGAAGAGATGATGAAAGAGATCACAGCTATAAAGAACGCTGTGAAACCTGATGAGATCTTATTCGTAGTCGATTCCATGACAGGTCAGGATGCGGTAAATACCGCTAAGGAATTTAATGACCGACTCGATTTCAACGGAGTTGTCTTAACAAAACTCGATGGTGATACCCGTGGTGGTGCTGCGCTTTCTATCCGTTCGGTAGTCGACAAGCCGATCAAGTTTGTGGGTACAGGCGAAAAAATGGATGCGCTGGATGTATTCCACCCTGAGCGTATGGCCGACCGTATACTGGGGATGGGTGATATCGTTTCACTCGTTGAGCGTGCACAGGAGCAGTATGATGAAGAAGAAGCCCGTCGCCTGCAAAAGAAGATCGCCAAGAATCAGTTTGACTTCAACGATTTTATCGGACAGATACAACAGATCAAGAAAATGGGTAACCTGAAAGACCTGGCTTCTATGATTCCCGGGGTAGGTAAGGCTATCAAGGATCTGGATATCGACGATGATGCATTCAAAAGTATTGAAGCTATCATTTATTCGATGACTCCGAAAGAAAGGACAAGTCCGGAAATTCTTAACGGAAGCCGCCGACAACGTATTGCAACTGGTAGTGGAACATCGATTCAGGAGGTAAACAAACTCATCAAACAGTTTGACCAGACCCGTAAGATGATGAAAGCGATGACTCAGATGAAAGGCGGTAAAATGCCAAATATGAGAAGATAGAAGATTTACGATATACTATTGATAAACCCTGCTGACATAATATGAAATAGTTTCGATCTGATCTGACAGTTAAAGGGCAAACAATTAAGTTTGTATTGCTAGATAAAACCAAAAGTTTAACCCTTTAAAATGTCAGA
>NZ_JACIEP010000014.1 GCF_014196915.1 Dysgonomonas hofstadii | reverse complement strand
ATGAAGAATAAATATCTTTAATCAATCTCATCCGAGAGCACTTAGTGGTATACTTTTCAATTACTAAGTGGACTACTTTTCAATTATATTATACATAAAGGGATAATACCACATGCTAAATATGTTACTAGGGAAAATATAGATGAGTTATCCTTGATGTCGCACGTCTTTATATGCATTGATAACGACAGTTCTCGTAAAACTATAGTAGAATATCTTTTGAAACAAGGGATAAGCTTTATTGATGTTGGAATGGGAGTAAACATAGTTGGTGATAAGCTGATTGGAATAGTCAGAACAACGTCTGCTAGCTTAGTTAAGAACGATCATATCATCAAAAGATTACCCTTATCAGAAAACAATGAGCCTGAGAATGAATATTCTACAAATATTCAAATTGCTGATCTTAATGCTTTAAATGCTGTATTCGCTGTTATTAAATGGAAAAAGATGAATGGCTTTTATCAAGACTTGATACAAGAGTTTCATTCAACCTATTCAATAAATGATTCAGATTTATTAAATGAAGAAACAATTCACACATAAGTTTGTAGAGCTCATGCCGCCTAGCTTAGAAGAAAATGTGCTGTACATCTCCATAGAGTGTGTGGTAGCAATTCATTTATGTGCATGTGGTTGTGGCAGTAAAACCATAACACCGCTAGCTCCTTCTGGTTGGCATTTGAAATTTGATGGTGAAAAGGTATCGCTAAACCCATCGATAGGAAACTGGAATTTTCCATGTCGTTCTCATTATTGGATTAGAGATAACCATTTTGTGTTTATTGATGATAATCGTAAGAATATCAAGATTGAATTAAGAAATGAGAGGAAAAAGAAGAAACGGAAGAAGAAACTAATTCCTCTGATAAAAGAATTTATAACAAAAAAGAAAAAATAAATTATGGGAAAGAATACCCATGTAGTTAAGAACCCATCAGGGGGTTGGTCTGCAAAACAAGCGAATGCACAAAGAAGCTCTGGCAATTTTGATACCCAAAAACAAGCTATAGAGAGAGCAATTCAGATAGCTAAAAATAATGGGCAAGAAGTCACTATTCATGGTACAAATGGTAGAATTCGTCAAAAGAATAGCTATGGAAATGATAATTATCCGCCTAAAGGCTAATTATTCCATATTATTCTGAAAGAAAAGAGCCTCTATACAAAATATTTAGAGGCTCTTTTTGTAAAGGGCAAAATAGCCCTCAATTTGAATATATCTTAACCCTTTGACTATATCTCAAAAGTTATTGGCTGATTCTTTATTGTATAATTTTGGTCTAATATGGAACCATTTACAAAGGTGGTATGGGAGCTTTCTCTCATGCCATAACCTTCATGGATATGCCCAAACAGATGATATTTTGGCTTTATCAGATTTACCTTAGTAAGCAAATCTTCACAGCCTGCGTTTACACCCGCTTCAGTCCGATCAAGAACTCCAAAAGGAGGACCATGCGTGATAAGAATATCTGTATTCTCAGGAATTAATTTCCAGTGTCTGGTGATATCTTCACCTCTTTTCCTATTGAATGCCCAATCGAAGAACCAGGGTGTAACTGGAGAACCCCAAATGTTAAGCCCTTCTATCATTATACCGGTGTCACAGAGATAATATGTATTTTGAGGCAACATCTCTTGAATATTACCTACTGTTTTCCCTTCAAAATAGAAATCATGATTGCCTGCTATGAATATTTTATAGTGATAATCAAGGGTAGAAAACCACTTGATAAAATCTTCGACTTCGGCATCTCTTCCCCTATTTGAAATGTCTCCACTATGAATTAGGATGTCTGCTTGTGGTAAATCTCCTAATTTTTGATGTAATCCGTGTGTGTCAGATAAAAATAATATTTTCATTGTCTGATATCGTTAAATTTATTGCTTAAGAAAGCATACTTTATTTTTCTAAATGAAAGTTTTCTGATGGAAAGTTATAAAAATATTGTGTAATATTCCGCTTTAGGAATTTGTCATTTGTGAGTCTTTCATTCAGAATAACTCATTCAGATGTTTCCTCATTTTCTCCTTATTTGTATTGACATAGTAGTATTTATAAATAGTCTGCGGATTATTGCCTACCTGTTCTGCTATCTGTAAAGGATGGTAACCCTCATCAATCAGTTTCGTTATAAAACAACTGCGGGCTGTTCCCCATGTTACCTTTTCGGTAATACCCTGATGAAGGCATATTTTCTTCAGTGTTTTGTTTACCTTAACAGTAAGCCTTGATACCAGTTCATATTTATGTTTCTCTGACTGATTGCATAACTTAAAGATTGGAAAGACATAATCCATATAAGCCTCCTTCCTGTATTTCTCAATCAGATCTTTTGCCTTGTCTATCAGAACTACACGGACCTGTTTATTACACTTAATGCGTTCGAAAGCTATTTCATTTTCCTTTATACATCCGCGGGTAAGATAACAGATATCGATATTAGATATTCCTCCTGCATAGTAGCTAAACAAAAATAAGTCAAGATGAAATTTTTCGTACTTCTTTAGAAAAGACCTGTCCATATTCTCTAACAACTGCATGGATATATTCGTTATAGCCTTCGGAATGAAGAATCGGGATTTGAACTTATCCCGGATAGGATCGAATACGGACAGGTTGACTCCGCATACATTGTATCTCTTTGCATAGGTAAAAGTAGCGTGGAGATATTTTAGTTTTGCATATATACCTCCGTTATTCCCTTTTTTTGCTCCCTGTTGCTGAACAAAGACGCTAAAATCCATGATAAACTTTTCGGTTATATCCCGAAATAAATACCGGGAGAACTCTTTACGGTATTTTAGTTTAGTAAATTTCTCCAGGTTACTTTTCAGAAACTTATATCCTCTGGCTGTATTGAAACTGGAGATCGTTACTCCATTCTTAACTCGTTTCCTGTGTTCAAAATAATCGACAATACGGTCAATGATAGATGAAACACTGGCTAGCCGGTCTTTGTACTTTTGGTTATCATCATAGTAATGTGATAACTCAACAGGCGACCAGTCTTTCTCTTCACACTCCCATCGTTCTGCTATTTTCATGTACTTCAATATTAGCCTCCGAAGCAAGTGGTTTTTTGAATTGACTTCTCTTGCATTTCCTGTAAAGCACTGTTTTTTCTGATCCCAGTCTTGATACAAACCGGAAATACAAATGGCTTTGGTAATACGGGAATAACCCGTCCGGTAGAATACAAGTTTTAGCCGAACCGTCCCGATGCTTTTAGGAGTGTGATCCCCCTTAATATTGATAGTAAACATAGTTTTGAATATATATAGTGTTAGTACTATGAAATTTCAACTTTTTTGACTATTTCAATTTAACAATCAGAAGGCCATAAATTATAAAATAATGTTAATAAAGCTCTGAAAAAGAATAGGACGTTTTTCATTTTTTCGTTTTTAGCCTCACTAACCCGTCTAAAAATATTAGTAAACATATTATTATTCAGTAAATTACAAGAAAACAACTGTATATATTGAATTGAAAAGGTTGTCATCACGACAACCAATTCGTTTTCATTATTTTTTATTTCTCAATAATTACAATGCGCTCATTTACAGTTTGTTATAAAATCAATAAAATGCATTATATAAAGAAAAAAATTAAAGGAAAATAACACGACAACCTTTGATTGTTAATCTTTTTCGTGAGCAAATCCGCATACAGACCGAGATTCCAGTATATATAACATAGAAAGCTTTTTATAAATACAGCATAAAAAGGATACATTCTAATTATGTGAAATATCAAAACATTTCGTTCATATGACTAAGCACATCATCCTTATGGGTTTGATCCCAGTAATGCTTATAGATTGTATTTGGACTATTCCCGGCAAACTTTGCCACGGCAATCGGATGATAACCTTCATCAATCATTTTTGTAATAAAGGTACCTCTGGCTGCATACCAGGTAAACTCCTTTTTAATCTTTAGGATTCGGGCAACTTTCTTCAAAGTCCTGTTCACTTTCTCTCGAAGACGTATTATTCGTTTCGTTTGCTGGTATTCGCTTTTATGCTTGGCTGTAAAGATAGGAAGTACATAATTCTGAAAGCATTCATCCTTATATTTCTCTACAATTGCTTTTGCTTTATCATTAAATGGCATCTCAGCTTCTTTCGGAAACTTTGTACGTTCATATACAATCACCCCGTCAACAATACAGTCCCATGTCAAGTAGCAAACATCTACACTGGCCATGCCTCCGGAATAAAAGCTGAATAGGAACATATCAATCCAAAAGATTTCTTTCTTACTGAATTGACTTTTGTCCATTTCTTCAATCTGTGTAATAACATCATAAGATATTGTCTGCGGAGGATTCTCTTTTCTTTTGAAATAAGGCCTGACACAATCGAATATCTTTTTATCTGTATCAGGTTGTCCCATTAAGTTGGCATTATAAAATACACCGACAAATTTCTTGAGCCTTTCCGGCAGACCCGCACTTGTTCCCTCTCTAATTCCCCTTTCCTGTAAGTAAAAGACAAGGTCTTTCAGAAATTTTTCATCGATATCCCTGAAATAGTATGTGGAAAAACTTTTATCATATACTTCTTGTGTAAATTTTTGCAGTTGCAGCCGGAGATAATAGTATTGTTTTGCATTACTGGCGCAGGATATGAATTTGTCATTTTTGAGCCTCTTCTGTTTTTTCATATTTTCCATGATAATATCAATGCATTGCGATATTGGCATTACCTTGACTTTCTTTGCCGGAGTATTTTTGTCTTCCATATCGAAATAATGGGACCATTGGACTGGCGACCATTTAACTCCTTCTGCTTCCCAGTCTTCTGCTATTTTCTGATATTTGAGACGAAGATCAAAAAGAATTTTATTCTTACTGATAGCATCTTTAGACTTAGCCTTAAAGTTTTGTGCTGTCTGATCCCAGTCTTCAAACCGTCCGGTTAAGTTCAACGATTTTGATACTCTGGGATAACCTGTCTGGAATAAGATCATATCCAGTTTTACCAACTTACCATCTTTAGGGTGTGGCTTTCCTTTGAAATTGATTGTATACATACTAAGTGGTTTAAATTGCCATTTATGTAGTATTGGTTCCTACATATTATTCTACATGAGAATAGGGCTATACCACGAAAAAGGTTTACTCTATGGGTATTTTAGTATATAACCCGTATGAGTAAACCTTTTAAATATCTTACAATCTTTTAGTTACAGATATTACTCTGTATATCTACGAAAAAGAGGCTGCCCTACTTTTGAGACAGCCTCTTTTTATTCTATATACCCGATAATTTCGTATATTTTATTTCATTTTCTTTTTTATCGTTCTTCTCCTTTATCTCTTTTCTGATAAGGATCTCTGCACTCGCCGCTATAACGCAATAAATTATAAACGGAACTATTATATGATATGGCATTTCTCCATTTTTCAGCCCGAAGTTAATATCGCTCATTGCCAAAAGCAGCAGGTAAAAAAAGAACACTATATAAGCTATTCTGTGTATGGTTCTATATTTCTTATAACCTTCCATAATAATCTAAATTCTAAATTGTTACAAACTATAAGAAACTTGTATTTCTTAACGGATCATTCAAAAAGAAGTCTTCTCATACGCAATCCTTTCTTTACCTTGTGAAGTATTTATTATTTGTGCTAACATAGCCCTTAAAATACACATTTCCAAATATTTTATAGATTATTGACGATTGCCGGGTTTTATCAGATTTGAAGATAATTATCTATAGAGAAAAAGTAATCAGAGCAGTCAAAGGAGTTAAGTGGTAAGCAAACATTCAATCTACTTTAACTACTCTGACTACTAACTAAATTCTTAAACATTATGGCAAGTATAGAACTCTACATCGACAATCAATTATGTGAAACGGAAAATCCGGAAAATTTTTCCATCTACCTCAAACGCCAGTTCCTCAATCCGGCGGAACTAAGTACAAAAGACGCTCAAAAATCGTATGACATCACCTTACCCGCCACGGCTACCAACAATATTATTTTTGGCTACACGAACGTGGAAGAGGTGAAAGGCAAATTCGCACGCCTGTATGATGCGCAACTACTGGTAAACGGCATCAGGATTTTCGACGGGAAATTCAAGCTGAGCGAAATCACCCGAACCTCTTATAAAGGGAATCTGGGCGTGCCTGCTCCAAAGACAGTGAAGGATATTTTCGGGGAGATGAAACTTTCCGACAGTGCTCCTATGGAGATAGAATTCGATGATTTTGTGGAAAGTGTTAACAATATAAATACAAAGGCAAAAGAAGAAATACAAAAATGCATATTCCCTTATGTATTATATGGATTGCTACCCAAAAACTCGAAAGATTCAAGTGGCTATATATATTCTCCCCGCCTCGAATGGGATGATACCGTTATATTGGGCAACCAGCACCTCCCTCCCTCTATAAATGTAATGATGATGTTGAAACATATTTTCGAGACTAAAGAATATACATTACATGGAACCGCTCTGGATGACACAAGGCTAAACTCCCTGTATATGAGTTATAAAAACGCACCTGATTATATTATGCCATGGAACTACGGCAGCCAGGGGTATGTCAAAATATCGGGAGAATGGGAAAATGGAAAAGGTGAAAATCTAGTTTTAGAAAAAAATGGTATATTCACCCGTTACCCCGGATGGGATTTTTATACGGGAGACCTGTTTAATAGTACAAATGCGATGATAAATGACTCGCAAATAATAGATCCGGGTGGAAACTTCTCTATTGATCCTGTAAGTCAAAATGGCAGAACCTGGAACAAATGTAAATTGACCATACCTAAATCGGGCTATTACAAGATCAGGTTTAAAGCCAATCTGGAAATAGATCATTCACATAACAACTGGTTCTGGCAAGACCCTGACACGGGCTTTCATTTTGCAGGAGGTATTTCTAATAACTACAACAATTATTTACGCCAGAGACGCTACGAAATAAAGCTGCTCAGAGATCATGGCAATGGTGACTTCGGATTGTACGAATCGAGAATAGATGGAGTATATTATGATGACAACCTGAACCAAAACAACAATATGGATATAAACCAGCCATCATTGTTTCCTAAATATTTTCCTCAAATGTTTAAGAACAAAGACGGGAAGCCTAAACAGGTCATGTTTATAGATCCTAAGCAAAACCCGAATCTGGTTGCCGGTCTTTCGTGGGGATATGTGACGCAGAATTATAATCTGAAAGGAGACAGCCCGACAACCGAATACGGCAGGGTCTTAGTTGCCAAACCTTCAAAATCGTGGGATAACAGTAGTAGCTTTGACATAACCAAAACAGGCATTGACAATCCGGGATATTGGTATTACGGTAAATTATCTGATTTTGAAGATGATGACACGACTGATATAGATATTTCAGTGGGGGAAAGGAAAAGCGGATTCGTTTTTGATGCAAAAGGATTACTAGAACCGATATCTAATCCGAATGAAAGTTCTGTTATATTGTATAAATATAAACTGGAAGAAAATAAAATATATCGAATATATACTCCTGCTGATTCTCAATGGATAGGCAATATTCATATGTATGATTCAAAAAATGAAGTTGTCGAATCAGAAAAAAGATATGTTGTTTTACCTGGAGAAAAAAAGGATATAGATACTTCTGATGGTCTTATTTACCTGTCCCTGTATCTATCAATGAAAACCGCGGATAGGGAATTTGACGTTACCGATACAATCAGTATAAAAGAGATAAAACGAGCATCTGACGACAACAAATACGACTGGAAACTATCAGATAAATTTAAGGCAACAATAGATAACTCTCCCGAATCGTATGCCCGCAGAGGATATAACAAAAACGGAAATTATATGGGCAATAACGACTGGTTTGCCGACGGCGAGGTGAACGCAATAGTGTGGCTCGAAGAAAATGAAAAGCTTACCATTGCGGCAACTTCCGACGATGGTTGTATGAAGAAAGGTTCCGGCACAGACTGGGGATGGACATTTCAGAAACTCGATTATGATCTCGAAATCGCTCCTTTCAGGACAGACAAAGACTGGCTGAAAATAGATAACGAAGGCAGGGGAACAGAAATAATGGACTGGAACGATGACTCCAATTTTCAGACAGGCGCTATCGACCTTATTAAATTCTTACCGAATGATGTGAGTGCTGATGATTTCATCAATAACTTTTGCAAGGCATTTAATCTCACCCTGTCACAGGTTACGCCCAGCGCTTTTTCCTTAGACCTGAGACAACAGGCTAAGACCGAACGCACCCATATAATAGATCTGGATAGTAAAACAGCTGTTACTCAAAGCAAAAACCAATCGATGAACCTTCCTTTGTCCTATTCGATAGGTTTCACACTTAACGAAAACGAAGAAGGTTATGTAAAATCGCCCAAAGAAGAGGGCGGAATTCTATATACCGGTTCTGAAGATGGGGAAAAAAAAGAACAAAAGAATAATTTCTCATATAACTGGTTCAAAGACATCGTAAAAACAGAAAGCGCTACCAAACAGGTGAGGCTGCCTCTCCCAGTCATTTCAGAAGCAGAAGTATGGTCTGACGAAAAAAAATACAGCGAAAGTATGGATCGTTTTACCAACCTGTCACTCCGTTTCTGGTATTACAACGGGCTTCTGAACGATCTGGGCGCCACATTTAAATTCTCAAAGAATGTTCAGGATTTAAAACTCGCCAAAGTTTCGAATACCCTGCCCGAACAGAACAGGCTATCGTACAGAGATGAAGAAAATACAATATTAAGAAATTATTTTACCTTACTCACCGATGCAAGTAATGCGTATACAACTGTGGAGTGCCACCTGACACCTGACGAATACAATAAATTACCTGACAGTTGGGTAAAACTGAATAGCGATCTTTATTATGTAACGGAAGTAGATGGCTATGATCCTATGTGTAAAAAGAAAGCCACTTTAAAACTTATACGCAGATAATAGAAAATAGAAAGTCCGGCATTGCCGGACTTTTATTATTATTCAGTAATTTTTTCGTAATCCGTCCATTTATTATAATTGGGTGGAAATGCCAAAGATAAAGTGTTACCTGCTTTATCCAGCTTGTAAGCCCATATTTCATCCTTTGTTTTAAAAGCAGTATTATTTATCATATATCCTCCATCAGGAGATATTCTTATTCCATCCTCTGAACCATTTTCATACAGGACAAGTGAATATGCAGCACGTCCCTCTGTAAATTCATATCCCTTTGTTTTATCATTCTTATTCCTCCATTTTCCTTCTATCGGATTATATTCTTCCGGTTTATAATTCGGATCGCTCGGATCGTTCCAATCGCCATTCCATGTGAATTTATCTTTGTCGTTATCCTCCTCGTCATCATCTCCGCCGCAAGCAACAAATCCCAGACTAAGGCTACATATAAATATAAAACAGATAAACTTTTTCATGATGTTGTTTTGTTCGTTCATTTGTTAACAAAGATAGATAATAAATGAAGAATGAAAAATTATGAATGAAAAATTATGAATGAAAAATTATAAGGTACATCCTAAACACGAGGTAGTTTCCTATATATTTTTGTACTTTTACAAAGGTAAATTATGGAATCAGAGTGCTTTGCTACTCTATATAATAAACAGAAGCAATATGGGACTATTCGATTTATTCAAGAAGAAAAAGAAAGTGGTTGAGCTTTCGGGTAAAGATTATCAGGAGCTGGTTTCCGATATGTTGAATAACGCCAATACGCTGGTCAGACAATTCTCGGAGGGTGTCACACTCGACTTCAGTGTGGAAAGCCTGCACGACCTCGACCAGATAATAGAAAGTAATACCGAAGTGTACAAAGAATCGAACGATAATACAAAACGTATTATGGTTATGAAAATCGGTTCGTACATTTTCGAAGTGGCACGACAAAATTTCGGAGGGAAGTATTACTGGTATGACAATCTCGATCAGCCGATACTGATTACCGGCCAGCCCGAATTTGAGATGTCGCTGTTGGCATACGAGAAAGTCAAAGGACGTTTTGAGAACGGTCCTGAGGATAACATTCCTTTCTTTTTTGAGGGGTATGTGCAAGGCGTAAAAAACAAGGCAAACCAGATGATCGTTTAGCCTCCCCGAAGAAAAAAATATACATATGACCGATGGCTTGAATTCTTTGATTAATTCAGGCCATTTTTCGTTTAAAATACCAGTATTTGCGTTTTTCGAAAGTGTTTTATATTTTATTTTCAGTTTCTGAAAATTATTTTGCCAATTCTCTAACATATTATATTAATCGAAAGTTTTTTGACATCAATATGTTAAATAAGAAACGAACAAACTAAAAAAAACACACAAAAAGGACTAATTATGCCATATTCTTACACTATTTTTACAATACTAAAAGATAAGGAATATACAGGAATTATCAAGATCACAATTAGATAAATATATATATAAAATAGTAATAAATGCCCCAATAGTGATATTGTATTTTATAATTTTAATAGCACTAGTTTAGATTTTTTTAATAGTTAAGGAAGAACCGCAAGTTTTGTGTAGTTTGTGAAGTGTGAAGCCATGTGAGCTGTGAAGTTCGCATGGTTTTGTTTTGTATATTGTAGTGCATACAGATTTTTTGTGGAGGATTGGGAGAAAATTGTTAGCTTTATAAAATCAACTTAATATATTATGAAGAAGTTTACTTTTATAGCAGAATTTAGAGGTGGTACATATATCACTCAATACAATACAGTAGATATTTTAGAAGCTTTGTTGGCGTGGGTAGATTATTTAGATACTTCAATATATCCTCAACGAATTATTCGTAAACTTCAAAAAGAAATTAAGAGAGAACAACCTATACCAATAAAAGGAGTAGATAATGTATGGTGCTGCTCATTTTCTCCTTATAATTCATTTCTCTTATTGAATATTATAGAAACGAAATAAATAAACCACACACTTTTAAAATGCAGGGATATTTCTGGTGGAGCATAATACCAAAGTATCGAACTCTTTTATAAGGATTTTGAGAAAATTGTTCGCTTTATAGAAACATAGATTTAATAGGAATGAATAGTATCATTTGAAATACCAAATTTGTACCGTTTCAATCCTTTAATATTGAATACATTTTCATATCAATGAAAATACCATTTTTAATAGCATTTTTTCTCAGAGTTCCTTCATACTCAAAGCCACATTTTTCCAGTATTCGACAAGAACTTATATTATGGGCAAAGGGTTCTGCAAAAATTCTGATGATATTAGTGTTGTGAAAAATATAATCACATGTTTGTTTTAATGCACCCGTTCCAAATCCTTTTCCCCAATAAGGTTCTGCAATGTAGTATCCTACTTCTGCTGTTCTTGAATGTATATTGGCCTGACGAAATACTCCTATACTCCCGATCACTTTATTATCAACAGTTATTGCAAAGGCATATATTACTTCTTTATCTGCATTAAGAATTGTTGTGATGTATTCTTCCGCATCTTGTACTGTATAAGGGAAAGGAATTCCATCTCTTAAATTATCCAGTATTTTTTTATTATTCAAAGCTTCAGCAAGATTTTCTGCATCTTCTACTTTCCAGTAACGTATTTTACATTCCATATTTTAAATTAAAGTTTAAAAATAATAAAAAAATAAAGTATTGAACTCTTTTTGTGAGGATTGGGAGAAAATAGTTAGCTTTATTACTCATTTTAACAAATTGAAACTATTAAAACATATTTTTGTATATTATGCTTCTTCTTTATTAGTATTATTACTGTGGATGCTCAAGAATCTACTTATGTAAAAGGGAAAGGCTATGAAGGATATATTTTCTTTGAAAATCATTTTATATTTGGAAGTATTGAAAACCAAAAAGATAGATATACTCCAACAATTGATGATATTGATGAAGCTGAAAATATACTAAAAAACAGTATCGATGCTGAAATGGAAAAATATTGCCCTTATCCATGTAAGCCAAATGGAGAAGCAAGGATAACAAAAAATAAAATAAAGAAATATAAACGTCAGTATGCTGGGTATATAACAAATGATAGAGATATTATAATTTATATAAACTTATTACACGATAACGATATTCCAAAAGACAGATTAAAATCCGATATAGTATGGGTATCAGATGGAGGTTCTAATTATTGGCAGATTTATGTAAATATAACTAAACGGAAACTATTTGGTATGTCTATAAATGGGATTGCTTAAAATAAAAATCCCCAAACATTTCTGTTCGAGGATTTTATCGAGTGGTTTATGTTATGTATCAAACACGATTAATCACCATCACCATCTTTTGGAGCATCAAGAACCTTCTGTAAATTCTCTTCCGAAATTACTTGTTTTAACAGCCAATGATAAACATTCTGATTATTGGTAGTAACAACGTAAGCCTGAACAAACTCCCAACCTTGTTTTCCCATATAGTTCATTGCATCAACCATCGAATTGAATGAAATTTTTTTACCTTTATCATCTTTTAAGTAATCAATCCCTTTCCAGATACTTGTTGACTGACCAAAATCGACTTGAACATTAACTTTTGTACTCATAAACTTTCCGGTGCCAACTAATTCGCAATAAATAAAATTTTCTTTTTGGGCAGATGAATACAATGAGCAACAAGCCACCAAAAACAATAATAAGAGTAATTTTTTCATTTTCGTAGTATTTGATTTCATTTTTAATAAAAATCCCCAAACATTTCTGTTCGAGGATTCCAAAATTTGTGGAGCACGTCGGACTCGAACCGACCACCTCAACACTGCCAGCGTTGCGCTCTAGCCAGATGAGCTAGTGCCCCAAATCGGGCGTAAAGATAGCACTTTTTGTTTGACAGTGATATATATCTGTGAAAAAAATTAGTCTGCACCTTATTTTTGTATCAGGCTGACGATAAACCCACCCAGTAGTGTACCATATCCGCAGTTCACCCAGCATTCGGCCGACAACGGATAAGTACCCCAGTAGCATGAGAAATAATACCAGTACAGATACCCGAATACCAATCCGAGGAGCATCCCGGCAAGGATGCTCTTGTTATTTGATATAAAGCTTATTACCTGTTTCATAACGTTTCTGTTTACATGAATATTTTATGCCGGAATCTCTGCCAGCAAACTCAGTTCCAGTTTCGGCTTCTTTTCTGCAAATATCGCTTCGCGTATAGCGCGGGCAAACAGGTTGTTGATACCGTGTCCGGGACAGTTGGCTATGATCTTTCCCTTTATGAAGTATCCCACCAATGCGATGTCACCTATAATATCGAGCAGCTTATGGCGTGCCGGTTCGTTAGGGTACAGCAATGGTTTGTTCATAATATAGCCCAGCTTAGAAGCATCTTTCCTCTTCACACCCATCACATCGGCCAGATGGTCAAAGTCATTTTGCGCTATCTGCTTATCATAGATCACAATCGCATTGTCCAGATCACCGCCTTTCACCAGATTGTTTTCGAGCAACGGCATTACTTCCCTCACAAAAACAAACGTGCGAGCCGGAGCAAAATCCCTCGTAAACTCTGCCAAATCGTTCATATGAGCATCCTGCTGCCGCAGCAATGTGGAGTTGAAGGTAATGTGTGACTGTATACTAAACGATTCGTCGGGCATCAGAAGCATCGAAGAACCTGTAGCCTTGTCTACGACTTTAACTCTTTTGCGCTTAAACATGATGTATTTTCTTTCAGCATCCTGCTGTTGTGCGCCGACTTCCTTTATCTTGCTGACAAACATAATGGAACTACCGTCCATTATAGGCACCTCGGGTGCATCTACGTCAATCAGGCAGTTATCAATTTCGCAGGCATAGAGAGCCGCCAGCGCGTGTTCTACTGTGCTCACTTGCACACCATTTGCCGACAAAACTGTTCCCCTCTGAGTAGCCGCCACATTCTCGGCCAGGGCATCTATAATTGGTTGTCCGGGAACATCTGTCCTTCTGATTTTATAACCATGATTTTCAGGGGCAGGATTAAAAGTAATTTTAATGTTCAATCCTGTGTGCAACCCTTTACCTTGCAATGTAAAGCTGCTTTTTAAAGTTCTTTGATAAACCATAATCAATCTGTTTTTAATGATGGACCAGCCATCATATTTATAATGTAGGAAATTGTATGAGGCAGGCTCCGGCCGAGTATCCACCGCCAAAGACGGATAGACACACCAGATCTCCCGATCTGAATTTACCGAAGTTTTGGGCAAATACCAGAAACGCACTGGCAGAACCGGTATTGCCTAATTCCTCTATATTAGATAGTATTTTTTCATCTTCTATTTCAAGTTGTTTGGCTACATTTTTTATTATCCTCATATTAGCCTGATGACCTATAAAATAAGAAAGGTCTTCGACAGAGTGGCTGTTCCACTCCAGTATATCCTTTGTATTCTGGGCAATATAAGTGCACGCCTGCATAAATACGTCTTTTCCGAATGGCATTTGCAAGCCTTTTTCTTTCGGCTCAAGATACACTGCTTCTGGTCCGTGACCGATATGTCCCAATCCCTGGGTCATGATATCAATTACTCTGGGCTCCTTTTCCGAAAAAGATATATCCGACAGAAAATAAGCCGTAGCCCCGTCACCCCAAAGATGCCCCGACATGCAATCGGTATCGTCGGAGTAAGTAGAGTTACGATCGGCACATATCAACAATGCCTTTGTAGCTATTTGTGAATAAAAGAAAGCTCTGATAATTTCAAGGGCATTAACACCCGATGAACAAGCCGACGATATGTAAAATACTTTCGCATCGTCTATATTGTATTCGCGTTGTATCTGATGCCCTGTTGTCGCAATGGTATCAGAGGGAGTATAGGAAGCAAATACGATCAGGTCTACTTCCCTGATATCGTAAGGTAAAGCATGCAGGGCATTTTTTACGGCTGCACATATAGTCCATCGTTTCCCTCTCGGAAGCTCTCGAACGGCTCAGCATACCTGTACGTTGGGCAATCCAGTCGCTGGTCAGCCCGTTTACCCCGGTAAAGTAATCATTGGGGATTCTTGTTTCAGGAATGTAATATCCTACTGAGTTGATAAGCATAATCTTATAAAAGTTAGTTTTATTGAAATTGATACCTGCTTTCAGGGTGACGCGCCAGATGCTTTTTCCAAAAACGCCGATTATACAGATGTATTAGCATCTGACATGATTTTTCATCATATTTACGTATTTTTGAATATTCTTCACCTATGAAGTCCAATGTATTATTACTGGCCCTCAGCCGACAGAAACTCTTGCAACTATCCAGTATATTGGGCTTTTTGAACTTCATCCGGTTAAGGTCTATCAGATAAAATTCATATCCGCCGCCTACTTTCTTATATAATATATTACCCGGAGAATAATCCTTATGTATAATACCGCTTTTATGCATTTGGGCTGTAAAGAGCGTGAAAGCCTGTATGAGTTCCTTACTCTGGTCTTCGCTCTGTTTGTATATCTCCCTCATGGTTCCTTCCACCTGTTCGTGTATAGAGATGTAATACGACTCGCTCATCAAACCATTACTACACATTTCTATATATGCTATCGGATCGGGAGTTTTAATTCCTTTATCCAGTATATACTGTGCATTCTGGTAAGAACGTTCGGCTTTCGACTTACGTATATACCTGTATGCAAACCTGTTGATAAGGATAGGCTGTTTAAACGACTTCACGTTCACCCTCAGTCCGTCTACCTCAAATACTTTTATCGTATTACGAGCTTTATATACAATTTCTCCCTCCCAGGGAAAAATCAGGGGGATCGATCTTATGAAACCGTCAAGCCCCTCGTATTTAGGATTAACCACTATTCTCATTTTACTACCCTATTATATATAATTTCCAAATTGGATACGGGAACTATTCCCATAAGCCTTTCTATTTCCTTCCCTCGTTTGTAAATGATAATGCTGGGCGTACCCGACATATCATATTTGCTGTACCTGCCCGGATATTTTTCTATGTCGAGTTTGTAAAAATTCACTTTTTCGCCCTGAATTAGCTCGGCCAGGCGATTGACATTATATTCCATTCTGGTGCATAGATCTGAATCTTCCTTGTAGAAGAGGACGAATGAAATGTCTGATGATATGGCCTCGCCAAAAGTGCTGTCGTCGATTTCTACAAAACACGTTTCTTCCAAATAAGCAGGAGTCCGTTTAATATTTATATTCCCCAGTATATTGGTAGATACAAACATGATGGCTAATAATAGAATAAAATGCCATGTCTTGAACCGAAAATTATTTAACTCTTTCATACTTGTGTTCATGTGTTATATTTGATGCGAATCTATCCCAAAAAGTCACAAACAACAATAAAAAAATGACGAACGGCCTTTATCTCCCGACGAACGGCATATATCTTTCTTTAAAAGACATTATAGAAATCGGGCTTTATACAAATACCGAACCTCGCGTTCATTGTGTATTTATTATATTCGAGCAGGCCTTCACCATATCCTTGAAAAAATCGTCCGAATAAGTATATATTTGATCTTTCCGATATACGGAACGCAGCTGTTGCTGTTGTATTCATCTTAATAAAACCTTTTCTGGGGTTTATATCGGCCGACAACCACCATCTGTGCTTATCGCTGATGTAATTGACAGACAAGAATCCTATTCCCCTGTAATCGAGCAAGTCCTTATTGTTGCTTCCATCGACCCACGGAACCCAAAATTCACCGGCCAGATTAAACCTTGCATTGAAGTAGTACTTCATGGAAAGGCTCAGATAATTCCAGCTTCTGGATTCTTCACCCTCGCGTCCGTTCGATTCATGCTTCACCTGGACAAATGCCGCTCCCACCAGCTTGTTTTTGTAGAAAAGATATTTACCCAGCCCTAATCCCGGATTGTAATTTGTATCCTTAAACGGACTCGATTCGGCATATATATCCCAAAATGACTTCTGGCTATAGGTCAGATACAGGAATGATTTGAACGGGAGGATACTCTTGGTAAGTCTCTGCCTTATACTCACCTGAAAGGATGCATCAGCCGATTTACTTGTAATTTCCTTATTCAAAGGGACTCCTGTAACGAAGTATGTATCTCTGTAAACAGCAAACGACGGTAAACGGTCGGCCATTTTTAAGGCTTCATCTTCTGAAATATCAAGATGTCTGGGCTTAAATATGTTAGGGTCCTGCATGGCCTCGTTGTATTTATCAAGGACACTGTCGCTAACCAGATATTTCATATCTTCCTGTGCCGAAATATTCACAATTGTAACCAAAAGTAATGCCAATAAATAATACTTTTTCATTTTTTGCCAGTTTAATCAAATATGAATTGATTGATAAAACGATCGTTCACTATTTCGCTTCCGCATTTTGTCTTTATTCCTATCACCTCCAATAGTTTTTTCAGATCATTATTCATCGACTCGATGTAGATGAGGCTCACTTTCTTCAGCGCCATTAATAGTGAAAAGTAATTATTTTCGGCATTTTCCAGTTTTAAACTTTCCACTCCTTTTACCTTGTCTTCACCGTCAACTGCAAAAAGGTTTACCGTAGTATTTTCATGAACGCCTTTACTCAACGAACCTTTTTGTGTTAGTATAGCAATTATCCTAGTCATTTTTTCCTTATTTGTTTATTAAAATGCACCATTGAATGAACAATCATTCACTTTTTACTCTAATTGCCAACGATTATATATAATATATCAGTTCTTGCTACTGATCAGGGAATACAGGTAATCCATCACTTCCTTCCTGCGATCCATATCATGCATTATATTTACCGCAAACATCGAATCATCAGTATACCTGTCAGACGATTCTTTTATACTGATGCTGTTAAACAAAATACACATTATATCGATATCGATATCCTGCCTTATTTCACCGGCTTCAATACTTTTCTGCAAAGCACCTCTCCATGTTTCCAACAGCTTCTTATTTATCACATAGAAACGATCCAGAAACTTCGGATAATGCTTCGCTCCCTGCATCATCAGTGCAGTATAATTCAAGAACGCCGTATGAGTCACACCCGCCCGGGTAAAGGCATTTATCACCAATCGTTGTCTCCGGTGAATAAACTCTATCAGCTCACTGGTAGTTAAATCTTTATTGGCATTCTTCAACAGTTTTTCGAACAGACTGAAGAAATATGTGTCTATAACAGCCAGAAATAATTCTTCTTTATTGCGGAAATAGCGGTACATTGCCCCTCTGGACATATTGAGTTCTTCCTGTAAAACAGAGATGGAAGTACTATCATATCCTCTGTTCATAAATACATCGAACGCCCGCCGTAATATATACTCTCTACTATATTTCATTTTGCAACTCTTAAAATGAACAATCGTTCACAATGCAAAGGTGCGTCATTTCATTTACATAGACAATATTAATTATGTTAAAAAATATAGAAAATACTAAGTCCACTTATTATTTTCTGTTAAAGTATTATTTTGAGCAGATATTTTTTTATTTTACTATCTATATATAAGGATATTAAGTGGATGAATTTCTCTCCCGCCATTCTCTATTACGCTTTACCTTTAATAACAGAATAGCTTAATCCACTATTCTTTTCCATCAACTGATTAAGACACACATAACGCTGAGCATCAATAGAATGATTATAACGATCAACCGGCACATTGGTAGGGTTACCGAAAGCATCGTTTTTCCAGCGGTAATTGCGATACTCATTTATTATATTCACACTGCTCTGTGTAATATGCTTTTTGTAGCGATTCAATATAGAAATACCGGTATTTACACTATCCTGCCCTTTCTGGGCTGCTTCGGTTTTCCATCCCATTATCGATATTTCCTTTATGCTTTTAGGTTCGGCGCTATCAGCAATAATCAACGTATCGCGGGGAATATCCAGGCTTTCGAGGTGGGAAGCTATCATCATATTATCGTATCCTTTAGCATAAAGCAGTTCATCGACCCACAGTTCGCCTCCGGCTAACCTGATGTCGACAATAGCAGTAGGATCATTGGTGAATCCGAAGTCCATACCTATCCAGCGTTTCTTATACATATCGGGCATTTGGGGAACAATGTCCCAGTTGCGAACCACCACTCCCTTATGCGATCCGGTAAGCCCTTCTCCGTAAACCTGCCACCAGTCTTCGTCGCCCCGGTTCGATTCTATCTCCTTTATTTGTGCTACGGAAAGGTATTCATTATCTTTATAAGTAGAATGGATAAGCTGCGATTCGTTTGTCTGTACCAGTACCTTTTCGTCGAGCCAAAATTCGAAGCAGGGATTACAATCGAGAAAAACCGAACGTGTTGTTCTTATCGCCAGTTGGCGGTATATTTCATAGTCGACATTGATACATTCATTAATATAAAGTACATCGCGTGACGGACCGTGCACTTTCGAAGGATTGTCGGCCGAGAAGAACTCTATCATCGACGAATTTATCTTATATATCTTATCGGTAGCATTCCAGTCTTTGTCGTTCCATTTTCCCTCGGCTAAAAGAATTTCCCTGAAATCGCGTATACACCCTTTTTTCAGATGAGGCATAGATTCGGACACAACGGATATAACCAATGGATCGGCAGATGTGTTGATAATATGGACTAGCAGCTGGAGTATACTGTATGTCTTTGAGGAACGGGTGGAACCTTTATTTACAATATAACGCAGACCTTTGCTATAGGCTTCTAAATTACGGTAAAATACACTTGTTTTGTTCATCTTTTTCCTGTATAGATAAAGATGTACAATAAAGTTAATACCTTCTATAAACAACAAGAGGCTTTTTGAGAAATCAAATTCAAAAAACCTCTGTTATTTGAATTCAAATTTGGTTATTTCAACACTTTCAGTATTTCAGGAATGAGCATCCAGATTGTATCTTCCGTTTGAGCTGTATAGAAGTTACCATCGACCTCAAATTTCTCATCTGTAGCTATTGCATTCTTGATAGCCGGCTTTCCATACGGGTGAACAGCAACTTTTTTACCATTGGCAACACCAATCGAATCCAGCATCATAGCGGCCGCACAATGGCCTATAACAAGTTTTTCTTTGTCAGCAAACGCTTTCAGTACAGCCAGCATATCCTGATTATACTGTTTGCCTGCGTTTTCTGCAAATTTAGGAATGGCATCGCCGCAACCGAATACAACTACGTCGAATTCGTCTTCTTTTCCTTTCAGATTGGCAACCACATCGTCTACAACCAACGTTACACCCGAATTGGTTTTAATTTCCTTACTATCGGCTACCGCAAATATTTTATACTCCACTCCGTTTTCGAAGAATGCTTCCAGATACTGGAAAAGTCCCGATCCATTCACTGGATTTACTGCTAATACTGCTACCCTCTTTGCCATAATATCAAATATTAAATTAAACAATAGTTATTTTTAGTAAGTTTATTATCTTTGTATAGCAAAAGTATACAAAGATATCTTTACCTGCAAGAAGGTACACGAAAGTAATATACTAACACATAGGTAAGTAATACTCACTTACAGCTAATTATAACGAAAAAAAATGCAAAATTTTTTACCGACAGGAGATTGTCCTATCCGTGACATACTGAGCCGGCTTGGCGATAAGTGGTCGATGCTGGTTATGGTAACCCTGCATTCCAACGGGGTGATGCGATTTAGAGACATTCATCGCACAATCGGTGACATCTCGCACCGCATGCTGACAGTTACATTGAAATCGCTAGAAGCAGATGGGCTGATAACACGCAGGGTGTATGCCGAAGTACCGCCGCGGGTAGAGTATAATATAACAGATAGAGGAAACAGCCTGATACCGCACCTGGAAAATCTGGTTCTGTGGGCGACAGATAACATATCCGGAATAAAGGAAACCCGGGATAAGATACTGAAATAATGTCAGAATCCGGTGACAAGCAGCCTTCTTGCCCCGTTTATTCCACACTTTTGATAATTATTGTATGCTGAAGCTGCGGCTTCACGTACCGCTGACGCGGGTTGTCCGTTAATATACGCCCTGATAGCATCGTGTACGGTATATGCTTCGGCGCTCATCAGATGTGTTGACCACACCAATGGATTGGCTTTTGCCGTTTTGAGATATTGACTGAAATATTGTTTACTGGCACAGGCTATGATAATTGCATCACGGGTTTTGTCATCGGTGTTTTGATAGGTATTTGCCAATTTGAAGTCCATCAGCCCGTTGTGCCCTACATACGACACCAGTCTGGCATTACCACTAATACCGATAACAGTTTTACCTACCATCACAGTATCTTTTTTGATGCCTGAACACGATTTCAGAAAATCTATAGTACAATCGCTTATATAACGTCCGTCGTAAGCATCGGCAACCAGGTAATAGTTTTTCGTTTTATGCTTGAATACGATCCGCTCAAGGATAACCTCATTCACTTTATATTTGCGGACTTCCTTCCAATCGGCACTTTTACGGAAAAAAGTACGCACCCCGTAGCCACAACCCCAATAAAGATTTGAATTTGGGTCCTGGCCGTTACCGATTCCTTTGGGTACTTTGACAATTCCCTGATATTGATTATCGCACAAGGCTACCATGATATGAATTGTTTTGTCGTCGGATTCCTGTGCCAGTAAGCAAATATTTACCGATATAAACAAAAAGAAGGAAAGAAACGTTTTCATAGGCTTATCATCTATTGACGATCAATAGATGATAAAAATACGAAGATTCCATAAATACAGGTGAAAAAAAATTAATCTCTGAATAAATTCCGTTGAATAAGATCCATAAAAGCTTTCTTATCGGAACGGTACCTTTTCACATACCGGGTCCATTCTTTTTCATCGAATTCAACTTTATTTCGTTTGCTATCCTCGTAAATATATTTATCAAAGATGTCTTTTTTCAGAGAAGCTTTTTCTTTCTGATTATTTTCGTATTGCTGATATCCGAATATGTCTATATGATATTTTTCTTTATAATCTTTCAGATTTTCACACATTTCCAGTAACCAGACAAATACACTTGTTTCACTATTCTTATGATCTTTGAGAATATCTCCCCAATATTCCTTTGAGAAATTTATCTCATTTTTATTATTATCAGTGTATATCCATGCATCAAAAATATCTTTTTTCAGAGAGGCCTTTTTTTTGTCACTGTCTTCATATTCCCAATAACCGAAAAAGTCCTTTTTTATATTTCTCTTGAAATCTTTCCGGGGCGGATGGACATGTTTTTCTTCTTTACCGAAAAACAGTTCTTTCTTTATAGCGGCCGCATAATCGTCTTCGTCAAAAGCTCCGTCTTTTATCGTGGTCTTATTCCCATTATTATCCTTAATAACAGTATCGCCGAATATATCTTTTTCTATGGTCGTCTTATTTCCCTTATTATCTTTTATGATGGTATTCCCGAAAATATCTTTTTCGATAGTTGTTTTATTTCCCTTATTATCCTTTATTATAGTATTTCCAAAAATATCTTTTTCCAGTGTTTTTTTGTTGCCTTTATTGTCTGAAATAACAGTATCGCCAAATATATTTGTTTCTATAGTTGTTTTATTTCCCTTACTATCAGAAATAATGGTGTTTCCAAAAATATCTTTTTCTATTTTTTTCTTATTGCCCTTATTATCCGTTATGATAGTATTGCCGAATATATCCTTTTCTATTTTAGTCTTATTTCCCTTCTCATCTGTAATAATGGTATTACCAAAAATATCTTTTTCTACTTTTTTCTTTTCTCCGGATTGGGGATAAATATTAGAAACAAACAATGTAATCAGAATAAAAAATATATAGTAAGCTCTCATAATAGATAATTTTTAAGATAAATAATATATTTCAGAAAATGGAATAAACACTATTCCAGTTCAATTCTTCCGAATATATCTGATTTTACTTTTTTCTTATTTCCTTTCTCATCTTCCACATAGGTATCTCCAAAGATATCTTTGGTAACTTTAAACTTGTTACCTTTACTATCTTTAATAGTTATATTGCCGAATATATCTTTATCAACAACTTCGCTCTTATTTCCTTTTTCATCTTCAATAACGGTTCTACCGGCAAAGCCTTTCGATATTTTTATTCTTTTTCCGTTTTTATCTTTTACATAACTATTTCCAAAAGAATCACGTTCTACTTCTATCTTATCACCTTTTCCGTTATCGATAATTGCTTTACCAAACGAATCTTTCTTTACGGAAGTATTCCCCCGGTTATCTTTTGTTATAAATTCATCCAGATTATATTCCTTTATAATTTCTTCCTGTGATCGGGCTTCGTTCTCTTCAATCTGCCTGTTATTTTGAGTATATCTCACATTTGCATTATTCCCCGGGATCTGCACCGTACAGCTAAACATAGACAAAAGAACTAAAAGAGAAATAATTGATGAAATGGCATTTTTTTTCATAGCAGTAAGTATTCGTTATAATATATAAGAATACTAAGTTATGAAAAGGTTTAATAACATTATAAAATATTCTTATTTTCTTAACGCATCCATTCGCTGTAACAGCGTTGGATGCGAATAACTAAAAAATACATATAATGGATCGGGATTGAGATTGTTGAGTGATTTTACTGATAGTTTTTTCAATCCACTGATAAGCGGTTCTGCCAGACCAAAGCTTGCAGCATAGGCATCTGCCTGATATTCATTTTTACGGCTGAGGATGCTTGAGAAAATCCCGGTCAGCATCGATATGGGAGTAAAAAGAATAGAGAATGCTATCATACCCAGGTGGAAAGACGGTTCTTCTCCACCCAATGCCCGGGCGATTTCTTCATTATCGAGGAACCAGGAAAGTAGGAATAGCATAATTCCTGAAAACAATATGGATTGTACGATTCCCTGTATGGTATGCTTTTTCTTGTAATGCCCTATTTCATGTGCCAGAACAGCTACAATTTCATCCGTATCGAGGTCGTTTATCAGCGTATCGAACAGTACGATTCTCTTTTTTGCCCCGAATCCTGTAAAATACGCATTTGCTTTGGATGAACGCTTCGAGGCATCCATCACATATATGTTGTTAACGGCAAAACCGGCTTTAGAAGCAAAATTCTGTATAGCATCACGCAGTTCTCCTTCTTCCAGCGGCGTTTGCTTGTTAAACATAGGTACGATGACATTTGAATAGAACAACGACATAAACAGTGAAAACAGGGTGATCACTCCCCATGCATAAAGCCATGCATATTCGCCCAATGTCTCGTACAGCCAGACAATAAGGGCTAATATACCTCCCCCCAGGGCAACTACAAGTAAGAGTCCCTTCAGTTGGTCGAACCAGAATGTACTTTTTGTGGATTTATTGAACCCAAATCGTTCTTCGATAACGAACGTAGCATAATAATCAAATGGGAGGGTAATGATCTCATTGACAACATAAATTATTCCAATGAACGCCAAAGTCAACAATATTTCATTATCGATAAATTGTCTCAGATACTCATCCAGCCATCCAAAAAGGCCAAATGATAAAACAACGACCATCATCGCAAAAGAGAACAGGTTTATATATAATCCGAAACGACTGTTAACTTTTTGATATTCCTGTTGCCTGGCGTAGTCCTCTTTATCATATATTCCTTCCAGCCGGAGAGGAATATGGGGACTCATCCGCTTACGGTTGCGGTAAGACAGATATTGAGACCAAACAAATTCTAAAACAAGTATTAATAATATTATGGTCAGGTAGAACTGCATTTTTTGAGTGTTTTTAACGCACAAAGATAGGTATTACTAGTAATATAATTTGAATGAAAATATTTATTTCTTTATCTAAAGAAGATTCCTACATCACCACCCGCGAATAAGGTGCAGCATCCATCGAACAGAAATCATCATCCTGATATTTAAAATAGCCTGTTATGGCTATCATCGCCGCATTATCGGTCGTGTAGCCGAACGGAGGTATATGTATCTTCCAGCCATAACGTTTCGCATGGTCTTCGAAAGCAGCACGAAGACCCGAATTTGCCGACACACCTCCTGCAACAGCTATTTCTTTAATACCCAAATCTTTGGCGGCGAGACGTAGTTTGTCCATCAGTATCTCGATAATGGTTTTCTGCAAGGAAGCACACAAGTCAGCCTTATTCTTTTCTATAAAGTCGGGATCGTTTTTCAGTTCGTCACGCAGCAGATACAGAAAAGATGTTTTCAACCCACTGAAACTGTAGTCATAACCTTTTATATGCGGTTTATTCAATTTAAAAGCGTCGGGATTTCCCTCTTTTGCCAGTTTATCGACAATCGGTCCACCCGGATAACCCAATCCCATCACTTTGGCACATTTGTCGAAAGCTTCACCGGCCGCATCATCTATCGTCTGGCCGATAATTTCCATCTCTTTATACGATTTCACAAGGATGATCTGAGAATTTCCTCCCGATACCAACAGACATAAGAAAGGGTATTGAGGCTGGTTATTATCATCCTTATTCTCTTTTATGAAATGAGCCAGTACATGGGCATGCAAATGGTTAACGTCTACCATCGGTATATTCAGAGCCGAAGACAATCCTTTGGCAAAAGAGGTGCCTACCAGCAGCGAACCCATTAATCCAGGACCACGCGTAAAGGCTATCGCCGTAAGGTCTTCCCTTTTCACTCCTGCTTTTTTCAAAGCCTGGTCTACCACAGGTATTATGTTCTGCTGATGCGCACGCGAAGCCAGCTCGGGAACTACACCTCCGTAGCTTTCGTGCACTTTCTGGCTCGATATAATATTCGATAAGAGTACTCCGTCTTGTATAACCGCTGCTGCAGTATCATCACAAGAAGATTCTATGCCTAGTATTGTAGTCATTTTTTTCAATATTAAAGTTGGATTTTCATTCCACCCAACTATAACGTTTATATGTTTATATTGTTTGGAACACTTTTTTCATATGTTCCATTTCATTTTTCACCTGATTGATACCTATTACTCCTCCCGACAGACCTGTTGTAGCTTTGCTTATCTGGAGCTTTATAAGTCTGGAATCACTGGAATCGATCGAAATCCTGAACTTGAAATATTTGCAGAACGCACCGAATAGTAAGCGCATCACCCGGCTTCCTTTTTCAAAAACCCCGCTTCCCAGATGTTTATATCCCATCGATTCTAATGCTTCGGTAACAGCGTTTTCCAACTGGCCGGGAGTAACTCCTGCATAACTACAAATAAAACTATCACTCGATTCGTATTCAAAATCTCTAAAGTAAAGCATAATTTTGTGTGTCTTAATTTATATTTAGGTTGAGCAAAATTACGAAATATAAGTTATCTTCGCAAAAGAGTACCATTAAAATAGAAAAAGCTGCCAATATGAAAAATATAGTTTACTTGCTGGCATTTATCTTCACTTCATTTATTGGTTGTTCGGGCACACTAAAAAGTGAGAATAACGGCAACCGTTTGCAAGAAGAGGAATCCCCTGTTGTGCGTTTCGACAAAGAAATGTACGAATATCTGATCGCACCCGATTCGCTGAAAGAAGCCACACTGAAAAAGAACAACATGGTGCTTTTACTAGCGCTGGGACGTGTTACTGTCGACAATAACAATGATGATAGTGTTATTTCATCGCTAAGGGAATATTTTTCCAATCCTTCGCTAATGCAGTTGTATAAAGACGAATTGAATACATTCTCCGACTTTTCTCCTTATATGGAAGAATTGGTAACAGCGCAAAAGAACGTGAATAATCATTTTTCTGGCAAGAAACTACCTCAGTTATGCTTGCACGTATCGGGCTACAGAGAAAACGTTATCATATTGCATGATATGATATCTGTTTCCGCAGACAAGTATCTGGGAAGTGGATATAGCGGGTACAGAAGCTATTTTCAGCCTTACGAACGGCAGCAGATGCAGCCTCAGTATTTAGTACGCGACTATCTGAAGGCATGGTTGATAAGCGACAATGTGATAGAAACCACCCATGAAGGCAAAAACCTGATAATGGCTATGATAGATGAGGGTAAATTATTATATGCTCTTATGCAGCTGCTACCCGAAAAGGATGAGGATTATATTATCGGCTACACTGCTGCTCAGTCGGCGTGGTGCAAAAGCAATGAAAAAAACATATGGCAGTCTATTGTAAAACAAAACCATTTATACGACACCGACCACATGCTTATTACACGCTATGTGAACGATGCGCCGAACACAGCGCCTATCGGCCCCGATTCGCCTGGCAGATTAGGTGCATGGATAGGATTGCAGATGATTGAAAAATATGTATCAAGAACAGGCGCCAGTTTAGAAAAAGTTCTGGATACCGATTCGTATGCCATATTGAAAGAATCGAAATACAATCCGTAAAACAATAATTTCCCGAAAATTGATAGAGTTATTAACATCGCTGTTCAAAACTTAACTAGCCATTAAGCGTTATTTATTTTATCTTTGAATAAAAATCTAACGTAAAGGAGGAAAAGATAAATAATGGCCGACACAAATAATAAGAACCAGGGAAGACGGAAACAAAAAGAAACAACATTAATATCAGATATAGGGAGAGTACAACCACAGGCACGGGAGCTTGAAGAAGCTATTCTTGGCGCACTGATGCTCGAAAAAGACGCTTACTCTCTGGTAAGCGACATCCTGAAACCCGATAGTTTTTATGATTCTATTCACCAAACCATATACAGGGCGATTGTAGATCTGGCTCTACGTCAGGCTCCTGTGGATATGCTGACAGTTGTAGAACAACTCAAAAAAGAAGGTGAACTGGAAGCCGTTGGCGGACCGGTTTATATAGCACAACTGACAGAGAAAGTAGCTTCTGCGGCACATATCGAATTCCATGCGCGCATTATTGCCCAGAAATATCTGGCCAGAGAGCTTATCTCTTTTTCTTCCCTGGTTACAAACAAAGCATTTGACGAAACATCGGACGTAGACGATCTGATGCAGGAAGCCGAAAGTAAGCTTTTCGAAATTTCGCAGCGAAATGTAAAGAAAGATGTTACCCAAATAAATCCTGTAATAAAAGAAGCGCTGAACCTGCTGGAAATTGCGGCTAACCGTCCTGAAGGCCTTAGCGGATTACAAACAGGGTTTACAGCTTTGGACAAGATAACATCAGGGTGGCAAAATTCCGACCTGGTGATTATCGCCGCCCGTCCGGCGATGGGAAAAACAGCCTTCGTTTTATCCATGGCAAAAAACATGGCTGTAGCTTATAATTATCCGATCGCCTTGTTCTCGCTGGAGATGTCGAACGTACAGTTGGTAAACCGTCTCATTGTGAATACCTGCGAGATTCCGGGTGAAAAAATAAAGAACGGACAGTTAGCCCCATACGAATGGGAACAGCTCGATTTCAAAATAAAAGAATTATACGATGCCCCTCTGTTTATAGACGACACCCCGAGTTTATCGGTATTCGAGTTGAGGACAAAAGCCCGCCGCCTGGTACGCGAACATGGCATCAGGATGATCATTATCGACTATCTGCAATTGATGAATGCCAGCGGAATGAATTATGGAAGCCGCGAACAGGAGGTGAGTATGATATCCCGCTCGTTGAAAGGGTTGGCGAAAGAACTGAATATTCCTATCATTGCCCTGTCGCAGCTAAACCGTGGTGTGGAAGGCCGTGCAGGAGCTGAGGGAAAACGTCCGCAACTGTCAGACCTTCGCGAGTCGGGAGCCATCGAACAGGATGCAGACATGGTGTGTTTTATTCACCGTCCCGAATACTATAAGATATTTGAAGATGATAAAGGTAATTCGCTGATTGGCCTTGCCGAAATTATCATTGCAAAGCACCGTAACGGTGCTACCGGTGATGTCTTGCTGCGGTTTAAGAGTGAGTTTGCTCGTTTCCAGAATGTAGACGACGATTACAATTTTGGGGCAGGTCAGAATTTCACCTCGAAGATTAACAGTGGTGCTCCGTCAGATTCCGGCCCGGGTACAGGTTTTCAACCGATGCAAGGTAATGGAAATGATTTTGTGCCATTTTAAAAGAGAGTTATATCTTGAAGTCATCTCGACTTTTTATTTTTTACCACAGAGTTAAAAGAGTTAAAGGAGTTTTTTCTTTAAGTCGAAAAAGAGTATATTATTTACGATAAATTGATGTTATTTCACAAATAGACAGACTCTTTTAACAATATATATTTGTCGGTGGGTTTTAGATTTTAAAGAAACAATTATAAAACAGAATGAGGGCTGATCATATATGATCAGCCCTCATTCGTATATTGATTATCCTGGTATTTATTTTGATTCGGATGATGCTTTATCTTGTTTCTTTTTCAGCATTGCCCATGCAACCGGAGTTCCGACGAACAATGAAGAGAATGTTCCGATAATGATACCGATAAAGATAGCGAATGTAAAGCTACGGATCGTATCACCACCCAAGAGGAATATGATGAATACTCCGAGCAATGTACTCATGGCAGTATTTACCGTACGTCCTAATGCTGAGTTAAGTGCCTCGTTGATAGTTTCGGTAATATTACGTTTAGGATATAGAGTCCTGATCTCACGGATACGGTCGAAGATAACCACCTTGTCATTGATAGAGTAACCCACAACTGTAAGGATTGCAGCTATAAATGACTGGTCTACTTCCATAGAGAACGGCATGATCTTATACAATATAGAATATAAGAAGATTACCAGAATAGCATCGTGTGCCACTGCAACCAGCGTACCTACCGAGAATGCTACATCACGGAAACGGATCAGAATATAGAGTCCCATACACAAGATCGCCAGTACTACAGCTATCGAAGCCGATTTTTGCAAATCTTCGGCAACACTTGGCCCTACACGCTGCGAACTTTGTATAAAGTTGTCGATAGAACTACCGGCAGGCAGATATTGCTGAAGGGCTTTAGTCATTTTAGCCTTGATTTCAGCTTCCACCTCATCGCTGGTTTCTTCTACTTTATAGTTGGTTGTTATACGCACCTGACTTGAAGTAGATGCCTGACTGGCTGATCCACTGGTCAATACAAGTACCGTAGAACCTTCGAATTCAGGAACTAATAGTTTTTCCACATCACCAGCAGTCACTTTCTGGTCGAAACGTACCAGGTAATTGCGTCCACCTGTGAAGTCGATACCCCAGTTCATGCTGTTGATAAACATAGAAGCTATACCTACAACTATAATAACTAAAGGAATTATAGCAGCTTTTTTAGTAATACCAAGGAAGTTGATATTGGTATTTACAAACAGGTTTCTTGTTATCGGAGTAGTGAATGTAAGGTTACGGAATTTACCTTTGTTCAGCATGAAGTCGTAGAACATACGGGTAAGGAATACCGCAGTGATGAACGATGCAATGATACCGATGATCAATGTTGTTGCAAATCCCTGGATAGCACCTGTACCGAACATAATCAGAATAGCGGCTGTAAGGATCGAAGTAACGTTGGCATCGAATATGGCCGAGAAAGCATGTTTGTACCCGTCCATAATAGCCACTTTCGTATTCTTGCCCGCTCGAAGTTCTTCTTTCGCACGCTCGTAGATAAGCACGTTGGCATCGACTGCCATACCCAGCGAGAGCACGAGTCCCGTTATTCCCGGTAACGTGAGCACCGCACCAAAGGATGCGAGAATACCCATTGTGAAGAACAAGTTGATAAGAAGAGCGGCATCAGCTATTAAGCCCGGTATTACACCATAGGCAAGACACATATATGCCATCACTATAATAAGAGCCAACACGAACGACAGCATACCGGCGTCGATAGCTTCCTGTCCCAGAGACGGACCTACCACATCTTCCTGTACGATACGTACACCGGCTTTCATTTTACCTGATCTAAGAACGTTCTCCAAGTCCTTTGCATCTTCCACAGTGAAGTTACCGGTGATCTGAGAGCGTCCGCCTTCGATACGATCGTTTACATTAGGTGCCGAATATACATATCCGTCGAGTACGATAGCAATGGCTCTTCCTTTTTCAGCGCCTGTTATTGTAGCCCAACGTTGTGTTCCTGTCGAGTTCATCTGCATATCCACTTCCCATGCTGCACTGTGTTGCGATTGATCTGCTTTTGCAGAGACAACCACTTCTCCGTCCAATGCCGGGCCTTTTTTAACACCGTCACCACGAAGTGTGTATAATGCAAACTGAGTTTCCCTTGCATCTTCGGCTTTGAAACCCCATGCAAATGTAAGGTCGCTAGGATACAGGTCACGATATTTATACAATATAGTATTGATAGCTGCTGTATCGTTCTTATGTGCAAAACCTATGATCGCTGAATGAGGTACGATCTGCAACAGTTCGTTCAGCGGTTTGTTAAAACCAAGACTGCTTGCAACTGGTGCAGGAGCAGTAGCCAAAGAATCAACAACTACGTTGGTAGAGTCTGTTGTTGTTACGTTTCCGGCGATGGCTTCTCTCGAACGTTCGGCAAGAGCTGCCACATAACCTTGTACTTCGGTTCCGTTATATGTTTTCCAGAATTCGAGGTTTGCACTACCCTGAAGTAATTTCTTCACACGATCCGGTTCTTTAATACCCGGTAGTTCTATCAGAATACGTTCTGCACGGTCGAGCTTCTGAATATTCGGAGCCACAACCCCGAAGCGGTCGATACGTGTACGTAATACCTGGAATGAGTTGTCGGCTATACTTTGAAGTTCTGTACGCAAAGCGCTAACAACTTTATCGTCTTTGTCGGTCGCTGTTATCTGGTCTCTCAGCTTTGTACTGAAAACTCCGGCTAACTTATCGTTCCCGTTAGCTGTTTTAAACTTATCGACGAAGATTGTGATAAAGTCACGATTACTACCTTTACGGTTTTCTTCCGAAGCCTGATTGATAGCTGTGATGAATGCTTCATTCTCCTGATCGCCCAGCGAACGGAGTACTGCTGCCGCATCTACTTCTACGATAACACTCATACCACCTTTCAGGTCAAGACCGAGACCGATCTCTTTTTCACGGCATTGTTTCAGTGTATAACCTGTGTTCTGGAACATGTTTAAACCTGTCCAGTCCATAGATAGCCACACTTTTTCCGTAGACATAGAATCGAGGTAGCGGTTGTATTCTTTGTTGTACAACTCTTCGTACAATTGTTGATTGTCTTTTGCATGCTCTGTAGCATATGATGTAGCATATTCTATTGCTTTATTGTCATAACTTTTAGTTACAAACGTAAAAGACAAGTAGAACAGACACACCAATGCAAGGAGAATGGAAAACGTCATTACAAAGCCTTTGTTCTGCATCTTAGATTTTACTTTTTGTTAGTATATTTATGTTTCTATTTCGTTCAAAATAAATAAAATACGCACATATCTTGTTCTGCTTTACCTCAAAAAGACGTTAAACAGAGATACACACACACTTTAAGGCGTGCAAATATAATCTTTTATTCTTTACAAATCATAATAAAACATAAAGAAATTAGTTAATTAGCAAATTTGAAAATTAGCAAATTCAGAAATTTATAAACAATTAAATACTACAGCTTCCAATTTGCTAATCCGCTAATCTGCTAATTTTCAAATTAGTCTTGTTTCCTTATCTCCGCGCGCTTTATTTTCCCGCTGATGGTTTTTGGCAGTTCATCAACAAATTCGATGATGCGCGGATATTTATATGGAGCCGTCACATTTTTCACATGATGCTGAATATCATGTTTCAGGTGATCATCGGCTTTATCCTTATAGTCGACAGCCAGTACGATCGTGGCCTTCACCACCTGTCCCCTGATATCATCGGGCACGCCTGTAACAGCACACTCCACTACTGCAGGATGTGTCATTAGTGCGCTTTCTACTTCGAACGGGCCAATGCGGTATCCCGAACTCTTGATGACATCGTCGCTACGGCCTACAAACCAGTAATATCCGTCCTCATCGCGCCAGGCCATATCTCCGGTATGATACACATCATCATGGTACACCTCATTGGTTAGCGCTTCATCTCTATAGTATCCCATGAAGAGTCCCAGAGGTCTCCACCGGTCTGTCCTTATAACTATCTCCCCCACTTCACCGTCTTCTACCGAACGGCCGTCCAAGGCTATCAAATCCATATCGTAGGCCGGATTGGGTACTCCCATCGCTCCCGGTTTGGGTTCCATCCAGGGGAAGGTTATTATAGTAGGCGTAGTTTCGGTTTGACCGAATGCTTCCATCATCTTTATGCCCGTAGCCTGAAGAAAGGCTTCGAACACCGACGGATTTAGCGCTTCGCCTGCTGTAGTTGCATATTTCAGCGAAGACAGGTCATATTGCGATATATCTTCACGTATCATAAAACGGAATACGGTCGGTGGTGCACAAAACGAGGTCACTTTATAATCCTGTATGATTTCGAGCATCGAGGCCGGAGTAAATTTATCGTGGTCGTAAACCATAACAGCCGATCCTGCGATCCATTGCCCATATAGCTTACCCCACACGGCTTTTGCCCAGCCGGTATCGGCCACTGTGAGATGAAGACTGTCCTCTGACAGGTTATGCCAGTATTTGGCTGTGACAATATGTCCCAGAGGGTAGACGAAATTATGGATCACCATTTTAGGCTCGCCTGTCGTACCTGATGTGAAATATAATAACGATATATCGTTGTTGTCGTTTACATGCTCAGGTCTAACAAACGGTTTAGCTTCTTCCAGTCCTTTGTCGAAGTTGATCCAACCGGCAGGAGTTTCTTTTCCGCATACCAACCTGTATTTAATGGTAGGCGATTCGGTCATCGCATCATTAACATGTTGCACAACTATTTCGTCATTCACCGACAAGATGGCTTTTATATCGGCGGCATTGTTTCGGTAAACGATGTCTTTCTTTGTCAGCAGGTGTGTTGCAGGTATTGCTATTGCGCCTATTTTGTGCAAGCCAACCACAGCAAACCAGAATTCGTAACGGCGCTTGAGTATCAGCATCACTTTATCGCCTTTGCCAATACCTAGTGACTGGAAAAACGATGCAGCACGGTCGCTCTGTTCTTTAATGTCTGAAAATGTAAAATCGATATGTTCTCCCAGATCATTGACCCAGCAAATTGCTCTTTTTCCGGGATTTATTTTTGCCCATTCATCCACAACATCATATCCGAAATTGAAATTATCAGGAATGTTTACATGGTAATTATCAGCAAAATCTTTTGTGGATGTGAAGTGTATTTTATCTAAAAACTTTTCTAACATAATGTTTTTATTTCAAGATTTCAGGTTTCAAAATTCGCTATTGTCAGAATATATATATAATATTGAAATTTTGAAACGTTTATAAAACTACAACTATCATTCTTACTTTCTTATTGTCTAAGGCCCTCATGCCGTGTGGCAGACTGGAATCGAAGTAGATGCTGTCTCCTTCCTCCAGTATCAGGTCTTTACCATTTATTTGTATCAGCATACGCCCTTCGAGTACCATATTGAACTCTTGCCCGTTGTGACGGCTGTGATGTATTTCGGTGTCTTCACCTTTTGGTTCTACTGTCACTTCAAAGATTTCGGCTTTGCGGTTATTAAACCCGCCCGCAAGAGTCTGGTAACTATAATCCGCTACACGGTTTACTGCCAAGCCCCTACCTTTACGGGTAAGGAAGTAGCTGCTCATTCGCGGTTCATCATCAAACATAAGTACCGATACATCAATGTGGTGCGTAGAAGCGATACCTTTCAGCACACTGATAGTCAGATCTTTCTCACCCGATTCATATTTCAGGTAATCGCCAAGAGGGATATTACAACTTTGAGCAAATTCTTCGACTGTCATGTCTAAAGCTTCGCGCAAACCTTTCAGGCGTTGTCCGATTTGATTTATATCTTCGTTCATACCTAGTATATTATTAGATTATTGTTCTTTAGGAGTTGTTGGCTTCGGATTTATCATATTCTGCATGGCTTTTGGTATAGGACTGATAAATTCGAGTGTTTGCTTGCTGAACGGATGCACTACCGTCATTTTCCTGACATGCAAGGCTATTCTTTTTATTGGATTGCTGGGTGCGCCGTATTTTTTATCGCCCACCACCGGATGACCGACAGACTGCATCTGCACACGCAATTGATTCTTGCGTTTGGTTTCCAGATCGAAATCCAAAAGTGTATAACGACCTGTGGTTTTCACAGTTTTATAATGGGTTATAGCCTCCATTCCCCCGTTATCGGTAGCAGAAGACATCATCACAAAATTTTTGTTTTCGGTGAGCCATGACTTCACTGTGCCGTCCGCATTTTCAGGTTTTCCCTCTACCACCGCAGTGTAGACATATTCTTTCACAAGATTATCCCAATTCTTCTGAAAAACACCCTGTACTTCAGCGCTTTTGGCGAAAGCGAGTAATCCCGAAACATCCCTGTCGAGACGGTGAAGCACAAAAACACGGTTATTGCGCCCACTCTTTTTCACGTATTCGTTCAATACATTATATATCGTCCTGCTTTTTTCCTTGTCGGTAGATATGGTCAGGTAACCGGCTTCTTTGTCTATGACGATCAGGTCGTCGTCTTCGAAAACGATTTTAGCTCCTTTCAGTCTTTTCTCTTTACGCGACTGGTCGTACTTCATTACCGACACTTTATCGCCGGGCTTAAGTTCCTGGTCGAACTGTGTGATAAGTTTACCGTTTACCTTTATCTGCTTGTGTGCCAATAATGATTTTATGGCATTGCGGCTTTTGCGCACCTGTTTTTCGATAAGAAAATCGAGTAGCTGCGCAGGCTTATCCGCTTTAATTTCTTGTAGTATGGTATCTCTTTTTGATGTATTCCTCATTATAGTTGTATAAATAATCGGGGCAAAGGTAAGAGTTTTTATTTAACACGGGTAAATATGCTAATCGGTAAAATAATGGATAATAACTAAAAAAGTATAAATAGATTATTGAGATGCTGTATTGTCAGAACTATTACCCATCTCATATAACTCTTTGGCATCATTCCTTATCTTTTTTAATCCTTTAACTGCCAGCGAATCCTGCATATTCATAAATTTGTTATCCAGAAAAGTAGATATGATCTCTTCTTTATCTCTCACCTTATATGAATATATATATGTATAGTTCGATTCTGAAAAGTATATCCGGTCACCTTCACGCAGAAAGTATATTCCCGAACTCATTTCCAGAAGCTTATGCGACACGTTTCTGTAATAAGTAAATTGATAAGGAAGACTCTTCAGCCTATAAGGTATCGATTCGTCCTGGACGGATATCAGAGTGGTATCAGCAGCATTTATAAGGTATACATTCTTAAAGGTGATACGGGATTTTTGACCCGGATAGACTTCCAGTTTAATAATGCTATTGTTATCCGATATAGACGAAGTTACATATCTGTTAGCGAAATTATCGGATATATTATTAATATGGAATTCGCTTTTCCCGGTTTTCAGTTTCAATATCTGTGAGGTGACGCTATCGGGAAGAATTTCCTTGTGTTTAATATCCAGCAACCATATATCGAAAGGTATAATTGTTTTTTTAGGTTGTATCTTTGTTTGCAGGGCTGCATACTTAAAGTAGAAATCCCTTTTTTCACCCGATATTTGTTCCGATTCCGTATAATGGGCTATATAAGTCATATATTTACCGGTGATCATTTTACTTTTGGTATTGTAAATCGCCCTTTGTACCAGTTTACGGGCAGCATCACTATCTATCTCTACAGGGGGCAGCGAAAACGGAGATAAAGTGAGGGCTATTATTTTATCCTTTTTCAATATAGATAACTTTATCGTGACAGTTTCATAGCCGAGGCATTGTATTTTGAGCATATCGTCTGACTGATCAGGGATCAGGAATTTTCCATTTGCATCACTGGTTACCGTTTGCTTTTTTTCTATCCCATACGTAATCACCGCACCATGTACCGGGCGTTTATCCTCACTGTCGACGACTCTTCCTTCCACTATATCCTGAGAAAACAGCAGACACACCGGATTAAACATAAAAGTAATAAGTAAAAACAGCAACAATCTTGAGTTCATAGCATAGGATTCTATCTTAGGATTCTATCTACTGATAAAAGTAATAATTAATATTGTACATGAAGAATATCGGAAAGAATTTATTCTGTATTGATTATTTTCGTAATTTTGCACGCTGAAATTAAACAGCTAATATTAACTATTTAATATTTAAAATGAAAGCATTTGTATTTCCAGGACAGGGAGCACAGTTTGTAGGAATGGGTAAAGACCTGTACGAAACGTCTCCGCTTGCCAAAGAAATGTTTGAAAAAGCAAACGAAATTCTTGGGTTCAGAATCACAGATCTTATGTTTGCAGGTACAGACGAAGATCTTCGTCAGACAAAAGTTACCCAACCGGCTATATTCCTTCACTCGGTGATATTGGCAAAAACCATGGGCGAAGATTTCAAGCCGGACATGGTTGCCGGACACTCCTTAGGCGAATTTTCGGCGTTGGTGGCAGCTGACGCGCTATCGTTCGAAGACGGGCTGAAACTAGTTTACAAACGTGCTTTGGCAATGCAGAAAGCCTGCGAAATGAATCCTTCTACTATGGCTGCCGTACTTGGCCTGCCCGATGCAAAAGTAGAAGAAGTATGCGCGTCCATTACAGACGAGATTGTAGTTCCGGCTAACTATAACTGCCCGGGACAGGTCGTAATTTCGGGAACAAATGCCGGAATCGATAAAGCATGCGAACTGCTTTTGGCTGCAGGAGCTAAACGTGCCCTTAAACTGAAAGTGGGTGGTGCGTTCCACTCTCCATTGATGGAACCTGCTAAAGTAGAACTTTCGGCCGCGATAGACGCTACAGAAATAAAAACCCCTGTATGCGCCGTATACCAGAATGTATCTACTGTAGGCGAAACAGATCCTACTGCTATCAAGACTAACCTGATCGCCCAACTGACGGCTCCTGTAAAATGGACCCAGTCGGTACAGCATATGGTGGCCGACGGTGCAACGGAATTCATAGAACTTGGCCCGGGCAATGTATTGCAGGGACTGGTGAAGAAAATAGCATCGGAAGTAGCTACCAGCGGTAAACAATAAGAAAACTAATTATGAATTAAGAATGAAGGATTATGAGTTATTTCTATTTTTCATTCTTAATTTTTCATTTTTAATTAAAAAAAGTGGCATTTTTCTCAGGAAACAAACAGGCTGACGACCAGGATGAAACCGCCAGGAACATATTTATGTTCGAGCTTGTACAAAAAAACATTTTGATAACAGGTGCTAACGGCCAGTTGGGTAGTGAATTGAAGCGTGCATCGAAAGAGCATGAAAATAATTTCAAATTCATCTTCACCGATGTGAGCGAACTCGATATCACCGATCTTGATGCCATCAACGACTTTGTAAGAGAAAACAAGATCCGGTACATTGTCAATTGTGCTGCTTATACAGCAGTAGATAAGGCCGAAGACGACATTGACCTGTGCTACAGAATCAACCGTGATGCTGCGGCTAATCTGGGTATAGCTGCCACAAACAACGGAGCAAAGATTATCCATATCTCCACCGATTATGTATATGACGGTACGTCAACAAAGCCTTATGCAGAAGACGATGAGGTAAACCCACAATCGGTATACGGCAAATCGAAACTGGAAGGAGAAAGAGAACTAATGAGAGCCTGCCCCGGCAGCATCGTTATACGCACCGCCTGGCTGTATTCCATTTTTGGGAATAACTTTGTGAAAACCATGATGAAATACGGACGCGAACGTGATGAACTAAATGTGGTAGCCGATCAGACAGGCACTCCGACTAATGCAGCCGATCTGGCACAAGCAATAATCAAGATACTCGATCACAGCGAAGCACACGGTTTTTCCGCGGGCATCTACCATTATTCTAATGAAGGAGTTACCACATGGTATGACTTTACGATACAGATACACAAAGACGCCGCCATTGCCTGCAAGGTGAACCCTATTACCACCGACCAGTATCCGACTAAAGCCATCCGTCCGAAATACAGCGTGCTCGATAAATCAAAAATAAAATCAACATTCAATCTATCTATTCCTAAATGGGAAGATAGCCTGAACATTTGTATTGAAGAATTGTTAACTAATAATAACAATTAAATACACAAAACTAAATGAAAACTACTTTCATTTTTGGCCCTCTGGCTCTTTCTCTAATGCTCTTTTCTTGTGGTAGCAATCAGGCTAAAGAACAGCAATCCCAAGTAAAAAACCTGGATATCCAACTGGACGAAGTAGCCCTGAGCAGTAAATTGAATACGATAGACCTGACAAAGGTAGAACGTCTCACACAAATCCAGTATGACACTCTTCAACTGGCAAAGGTAGAAGGTTTGCAGGGATATGATATCGCCGACCTGACTATGGGGCGTGTTTTACTTTCGAATGAGAATGGCAGAATACTCACCATACAGGTTGTCACCGACGGTGAGATTACAGAATACCTGCTAAGCTATGATAAAAACGGAGTATTACAAGGTAATCTGCTGGTAGCTTACGAAGATATGGTGGAGTATTACAGTGAGGTAACCTCCCGTATCAACTCGAATAAGATAATGGTACAGACTGTCAATTTCACTTATGGCGATGAAACGGGAAATACGCTGGAAAAAGCTGACACCGCTGTCATTAGTTATCAGATAACAAAAGATTTAAAAATCGTAACAGATTAAATAATTGCACTGATGTTTATGTGAAGCCTTTCTTTCCGGAAGGCTTTTTTATTTCTTATGCAGCTATTTTTTATTGAATAACATCAATAAGATAGAAGCAATCTTAAACTCAGAAACTATGAAACATCAATTATTGAAACTCTCAGCATCATTATTATTAAGTATCTCATTATTGTCATATACCTCTTGCAGTGATGACAAGGATGAAAATAATGATTGCGGAAAGGACATTTATGATCCGATGGAAAACAACCCGGCCAAAGAAGTAGACTGGCTTGTGGATATGATTGAAAACAGAAGTGTTACTTCAGGTTATATTGTCTTGTATAAAATGGATGGAGAAAACTATTACAGAAGTAATTTTTTATATCCCTATGATAAACCATCCACTGAAAAAGCGCAAAGTGATATACTGAAGCTATCGGTCGAGCAACCTCCTCAATATATCTACAATTCAGAAGGGGCACTTTGTGGTAGTTCATATTATGATGAAAAGTACAAAGAATTTCTTGACGAATTCAGCAGGAAGGCGACTGCTATAGCTACGGTCTGGAAATATGAATCATGTAAATAATGGTTTTTCGGCATCAATAATATCACTAAACACACATTTACCAATTTTCACCCGTCATATTGGTAGATTGGCATTAATTGTCGTACCTTTGTCCTCCGTTTTATAACGTAGTACAAAGTTATGGATTGGTTATCTGAAACCATACTCGAACCCTCATCGGTTCAGTCTATTATCATCATATCCGTTGTTTCGGCAGTAGGAATACTATTAGGTAAGCTGAAACTTTTAAATGTTTCGCTGGGAATTACATTCGTATTCTTTGTCGGCATTCTTATCGGGCATTTCAATCCCGACCTGAACATGGATATGTTGCAGTTTGCCCAGAATTTCGGACTGATTATGTTTGTGTATGCACTGGGCTTACAGGTAGGCCCCGGATTCTTCGCTTCACTAAAAAAAGGAGGGCTAAGACTTAACATGCTGGCGCTGGGCGTAGTATTTATCGGACTTATACTAACAGCAATCCTAAGTTTTGCCAGCGATATATCATTACCAAACATGGTCGGCCTGCTTTGCGGAGCAACGACCAACACCCCGGCGTTGGGTGCGGCGCAACAAGCAGTAAAACAACTTACGGGAGGCGACAGCCGGGTAATCGCAGATATGGCTCTGGCGACAGCCGTGGCCTATCCGTTAGGGGTAGTCGGCGTGATATTGGCGATCATATTCCTGCGAAAAGTGTTCGTACCTAAAAACGTACTGTCTGAGTCGCACGAAAAGAAAGACAACAATATGTACGTCGGTGAGTTTCATATCACCAATCCGGCCGTAGAAGGGAAAAACATACGTGAAATAATGCAACTGGCATCACGCCATTTTGTTATCTCCCGTATATGGAGAGAGGGAATTGTCACTATTCCTACATCCGAAAGTGTATTGAAGCACAATGACCATCTGCTCATCATATCGAAAAAATCGGATGTCGAGCATATTAAAATACTCTTTGGTGAGCAGGAAAATGTAGACTGGAACAAAGAAGACATCGACTGGAACCATATAGACAACAGTCAGCTTGTCTCCCGCAGGATAATCGTGACCAACAGCAAGGTGAACGGTGTAAAGCTGGGGACTTTGAAGCTACGCAACAGCTATGGGATAAATATTACCCGGGTAAACCGTGCAGGTATAGACCTGCTTGCATCGCGCGAACTAACACTCCAGATAGGGGATAAACTGACCGTGGTAGGCGAAAAAGTATCGATAGATAATGTGGCTAAAATACTGGGAAATGAGGAAAAACGTCTTAACAGGCCAAACCTGATCGCTATATTTCTCGGTATCGCCTTAGGGCTTATATTAGGGGCTATGCCTATTCCGTTTCCCGGTATGGATTTTCCTATAAGACTGGGGATTGCCGCAGGACCCATCATCGTAGGTATACTGATGGGTGCATTCGGGCCCCGTTTCCGCATATCCACTTATACTACCCAAAGTGCAAACCTATTGATGCGTGAATTCGGACTTACTGTCTATCTGGCTTGCCTTGGTATAGGAGCAGGAGAACACTTTTTCGAAACGGTGTTCCAGACCGAAGGGCTTATATGGATAGGCTTCGGCTTCATTCTCACTGTCGTCCCTGTACTTATCATGGCGCTTATCGCAATGAAAATCTATAATATAGACTATGCTAAGAACGTGGGTATGCTTTGTGGCAGCATGGCAAACCCGATGGCACTCAATTATGTAAACTCAACGATAGACGATGACGATCCTTCGGTGGCTTATGCTACTGTATATCCGGTTTCTATGTTTACAAGGATTGTATTTACCCAGTTATTGCTGATGATCTTTTTCTGATGATAAGAGAAAAGATAATAAGAACCCTGAACGAAGCCACCCCGGGGCTGGAATTGCTGGAAGACGATTTCTTTGTGATAGGAGCCTCTGCTATTATTCTATCCGGAATAGAAATTGGTAATACCAATGATATCGATATACTCACATCTACCCGCGATTCCGCCAAACTCAAAAAAATCTGGAATGATAAAATAGAGAACAATCCCTTGATGAAAGAATCGGAGCTGTTCAAATCGGATTTCAGCAGATATAGTTTTTCCGAAATGGATATTGAGATAGAAGGAGATTTGCTTGTTTATAAAGAAAACCACTGGCTAGAAGTGAATGTACATAAATATGTTTCTATCGAGATCAATAATCTGTTTATCAAAATCCCTACAATAGAAGAACAGATGAGGATTCTCCGGTTATTCGGCAGGGAAAAAGATATGAAGCGTTTGAAACTGATGCAAAACACAATGTACTAAATCACCTGAACCTTCCTAAAGAATCAAACCACAGAATACGATTACCCATCGGCATTATTTATTACATTTGTACCGTAAAAACAGAAAAACAGCGTGGCAAAGAAAAACTTTTATGTAGTATGGAACGGCGTAAAGCCAGGCGTCTATTCCCAATGGAATGAGGCCAAAGCACAAGTTGAAGGCTACGACGGGGCTATATATAAGTCTTTCCCTACCGAAGAAGAAGCTACAAAAGCGTTTAATGACAACCCGTGGAATTATGTAGGTAAGAACGCTGAAAAAAAGAAAAAAGTCTCTATAAACAGTATCCCTGAAATAATAAAAGACAGCCTCTCGGTAGATGCCGCCTGCAGCGGAAATCCGGGCTTGCTCGAATACAGGGGCGTGTATGTGAAAACCGGCGAACAGGTGTTCCATCAGGGGCCGTTCGAAAAAGGGACAAACAATGTGGGCGAATTCCTGGCACTGGTACACGGTCTGGCACTGTTAAAACAGAAGAACTATAATATCCCCGTTTACTCTGACAGCGCCAATGCCATTAAGTGGGTGAAAGAGAAAAAGTGTAAGACCAAACTGGAGCGTGTACCCGAAAACCAATCGCTTTTCTATCTGATAGAGCGTGCTGAAAAATGGCTGCGAGAAAACACTTATACCACCCGAATCATAAAATGGAAAACTGACGAATGGGGCGAAATACCCGCCGACTTCGGAAGAAAATAACAAATACCTGATACCATGAGGCGAATAACACCAGTACTGACATCCGAACTCTTCCACTACTTCGGCAATCCGAAGCAAACAAAGGTAGGTGCCGCACAGGCATTCAGACTGGAAACATTCAGGGAACTCGTTGAGCATGTCGCGCGCCTGTCGTTCGCCAACAAAGACCATATGCTCTTCTACCGTGGGCAGGTTAATGATTACCGCAATAAAGCCGGGATATCCACTATTTACCCGACCATATACCGGGGAGATTATCTTCCTCAAAACGAACTGACCGAACGGTTCCGCATTCTGAAGGAAAAAGGATATACGCTTGCCCGCCTGTTTGAAGAACGCAAAATAGAAGGCTACCGGGAAGTGAAAAAAAGAAGGAATATACAGTGGAGCATCCTTCAGCATTATGAAGTGTGCCCTACCCCTTTCATCGATTTTACCCATTCGCTGCGGGTAGCTTGTTCGTTCGCTTTATCGGGCAACAAAACAGATAAGGGCTATGTATTTATTTTCGCCCTTCCCTATCCTACCAACCGTATAAGCGTGAATTCAGAGCACGACCTTGTTAACATACGTTTGTTAAGCATTTGCCCGCCAACAGCCTTACGCCCTTATTTTCAGGAGGGTTATCTTGTATCTACAGATGGCATCACAGACAAGTACGATACCAAAAGTGAACTGGACTTTAATAATCGTCTGGTGGCAAAATTTGAGATACCGACCGACATATCTTTCTGGGGAAAAGATTTCGACGGCATTCCTGATCACCTGCTTTACCCCGATGCCGATCCTGTGCTGGAACTTTGCAGGGAAATAAAAGAACTGTAATGGGGCTTATTAACCCTTCACCAAGCAGTTGAACAAAAAATAATAAAATTATATTTTATAATTACATAAAATACAATTACTATCATAAAAGAAGAGGCGCAAAACATCAAAAGCCTGTTTCTCATCTGCTTGTTTCTTTAGATGTATAAAAAAAGAAACAAAATCTTCACATAATTAAACCATTCGTGCCTGTTAATAGTCAAAAAGCTATAATTATTTTTACTATTTTTGCATCTCATTAATACTGAAAGATGAGCGAACTGGAAAAAGAGATTCATAAACGGCGTACCTTTGCCATTATAAGCCATCCCGATGCGGGTAAAACGACACTGACCGAGAAACTACTGCTTTTTGGTGGTGCTATACATGTGGCAGGCGCCGTGAAATCGAACAAGATAAAAAAAACAGCCACTTCGGACTGGATGGAGATAGAAAAGCAACGTGGTATATCAGTTGCTACCTCCGTGATGGGATTCGATTACGATGGCTACAAAATAAACATCCTTGACACGCCTGGTCACCAGGATTTTGCAGAAGATACTTACCGTACGCTTACCGCCGTAGACAGTGTAATCATTGTGGTAGACTCAGCCAAAGGAGTGGAAACACAGACACGCAAGCTGATGGAAGTGTGCCGTATGCGCCGCACTCCGGTAATGATATTCGTCAACAAGATGGACAGAGACGGGAGAGATCCGTTCGAACTGTTGGATGAACTGGAAGAAGAACTAAAGATCGGTGTTTGCCCGCTTAGCTGGCCTATCGACAGCGGACAACGGTTTAAAGGTGTATATAATATTTTTCATGAAAAGCTGGATCTTTATACTCCCAGCAAACAGACTGTTACCGAATCGGTAGAATTTAAAGATATAAGCAGTCCCGAACTGGAAAGCCATATAGGAGATAATCTTGCTGCTAAATTGAGGGAAGACATAGAGTTGATAGAGGGTGTATATCCTTCGCTCGATATAGATGTTTACCTGAAAGGCGAGGTTGCCCCTGTATTCTTCGGATCGGCGCTAAATAATTTCGGGGTGAGGGAGCTTCTCGATTGTTTTGTGCAGATAGCCCCATCTCCACGACCTGTAGAAGCCATTGAAAGAATAGTGAAGCCCGAAGAGCCTAATTTCACAGGTTTTATTTTCAAAATACACGCCAATATGGACCCGAATCACCGTTCATGTATAGCCTTTGTGAAAATTTGCTCGGGAAAATTTGAGCGGAATGTGAATTACAAGCATATCCGTCTCAACCGTATGCTCAAATTCTCATCACCAACGGCATTTATGGCTCAGAAGAAAGAAACTGTAGACGAAGCATTTGCCGGAGATATTGTCGGACTGCCCGATACAGGAAATTTTAAAATAGGAGACACGCTGACAGCAGGTGAAGATTTGCACTTCAAAGGCCTGCCAAGCTTCTCTCCTGAAATGTTCAAATATATAGAGAATGCTGATCCTATGAAGTCTAAACAGCTTCAAAAAGGTATAGACCAGTTGATGGACGAAGGCGTGGCACAGCTATTTACCAACCAGTTCAACGGCAGGAAAATTATCGGCACGGTAGGACAGCTTCAATTTGAAGTTATCCAGTACCGCCTGTTGCATGAATACGGTGCCCAGTGTAAGTGGGAGCCAATAAACCTCTTTAAGGCCTGCTGGATAGAAAGTGACGATAAAGATCAGTTGGAAGACTTCAAAAAACGCAAGTCACAATATATGGCATGCGACAAAGAAGGACGTGATGTATTCCTTGCCGATTCGAACTATGTTCTAAACATGGCTCAACAGGACTATAAGGATATTAAATTCCATTTTACATCCGAATTTTAAAACAGATGAGTAAAGTAAAACTGGTTATAAATGACGATTACGGAGCTCTTCTCAGATTCATAGAAGACCTGCCATTATCATTCCTGCGATCGGGAGAAGTTGTATATTCGGGACGGAACCTGATAAAGACTTTCGATGTGGACGGGCTCAAGCTAAATGTGAAGTCTTTTAAGAAGCCCATACTCATCAACCAGATAGCTTACGGAACCTGCCGGAAATCAAAAGCACGCAGATCGTATGAATATGCTTTTCGTCTGAAAGAGAACGGATTCCATACGCCCGATCCTATCGCCTATCTGGAGCTGAGAGAATACAAGTTACTCAAGTACAGCCTCTACATATCTATCCATGAAGAATTTGATGGCATCATGCGCGAATTCTACAATGGCCAGCTTGAAGGACGTGAAGAACTGCTTCGCCAGTTTGCCTTATACACAGCCGCATTGCATGAGAAAAAAATACTTCATATAGACTATTCGTCGGGTAATATATTATACAAAAAGGAGGGTGACAAATATACATTTTATCTGGTCGACCTCAACAGGATGCGGTTTGGTAGAACAATAAGCCTCGATACTGCATGTTATAATTTCAGACGCCTTTGGGGCAACGATGAAATGATAAGCTTTATGGTGAAAGAATACGCCAGAGCTCGCAATTTCGATGAAGCAACCTGTTTACGAAAAACATTTGAATACAGAAAGCGTTTCTGGGAAACTTACAGCAAGCAACATCCGGGAATGAAAGCTTATGGCGATTAAATAAAAATCTAATATTATGAGGATAGGTTTCGATGCGAAAAGGGCTGTATCCAATTTTACGGGACTAGGCAATTACAGCAGGTTTGTAATTTCAAATATGATGAAATATTATCCTGACAATGAGTACAGGATGTTCATTCCAAAGCTTCCATCCGAAAGCCATACGGAAACTATAGCAAATGAAGAGGAGTACTACTCCCTGAAAAACACGCGAAAACCTTTCTGGCGGACGTTAGGAATACTAAAAGATATAAAGAGGGAAAAGATCGATCTCTACCACGGGCTCAGCAACGAATTACCATACCATATCAACCAGACAGATGTAAAGAGCGTGCTTACGATGCACGATCTCATATTCCTCAGATATCCGCAATTCTACGGCCGCATAGATAGAAATATATACAATATAAAGGCACGGTATTCATGCAAGGCTGCTGACAAAATAGTGGCAGTGAGCGAATGCACCAAACGGGATATCGTACATTATTACGGCACCGATCCTTCTAAAATTGAAGTGGTGTATCAGGGATGCTTCCCTATCTTCAGAGAAGAAGTGACCGAACTGAAAAAGAACGAAATAAAGAAAAAATATAATCTTCCGTCCGAATACCTGCTCTCTGTGGGAAGTATCGAGGAACGAAAGAATATACTGCTGATAGTAAAAGCCCTCAGGCAGATACCAGATATCCATTTTTATGCCATTGGCAAGAAAAGAAAATATGCCCGTTTGGTTCAGCAATATGCCGACGACAATGGCCTCTCGGACCGTGTGCATATGATAAGCAATGTGCCATTGACAGATCTGCCCGCCATGATGCAGTTGGCCACTACATTTATATATCCATCTTTGTATGAGGGATTTGGCATACCTGTTATAGAAGCTATTAATTCGGGTGTTCCCGTCATAGGAGCAACCGGCTCTTGCCTCGAAGAGGCGGGAGGCCCCGATTCCATCTATGTAAACCCGCACGATGAGGACGAACTGGCACATCAAATCCGTAGGTTGTTAGATGATAACACCCTGAGAACAGAAATGATAAAGAATGGACGGGAATATGTGAAAAGATTTTCGGACGAAGTTTGCACCAGGGATATGATGGCAGTGTATAGTAGTTTGTTTTAGAAAATAGTCTGTTAAAATCGTTCTATTTTTTGCTACGCGCAATCGAAGATTGCTTGTCATTCTTTTGGCCAAAGCCCCAAAAGAATGCAAAAACGCTTTGGTGGCTCATCCTCCGTGCGACCCGTTACAGGCTCACGGGCTAAACCAAATAAACTCGCCTGCGGCTCAGACAGTATTTGGTTTCACGCCCCTTTCTCCTGACGGGTACCCCGCACTGCGGACTAATGCCACCAGCTGACGCCCCAGTGGCGCGAAGCGACAATAGCTTGTAGCCCGGAACTGCCTGAAGGGCGTAGAATTGAAAATCGCCGAAGCGCAGGCGAGGCAAACCTGTAACTTTTAATAGAACAATTAATACCAACAAAAAATATTCTATACTAAAAACACAAGATAACGTAACGTTTTCTTAACCCAATCTTAACGTTATAACGATTCTGTTTTCCAACAATTAAGCTTTACTTTGCGGCATATTAAAAAAATCCGAAGATGAAGAGAATATTTATCCTTATTTCAATTTTTTCAATTTTTGGCTTAAACTTGTCGTACGCCCAGGATTCATTAGCATTTAAACCATCAGGAGGAATTATTGCCCGTAGCTTTATCGATTATAGTGCCGGATTTGGGCATGTGAATAATCAATCGGGATTTGATATAACCAGAGCCCTTTTAGGATATAATTACAAATTCAGCCGCACATTGCAGGCCCAACTCGTTATCGATGGAGCAGCAGGAAAGACCTCGTCCGACGGACTTCAGGTATATGTACGTAATGCTTTCGTGAGATGGTCAGACAAAGGGTTTACCTTTAATGCAGGGCTTACCGGACTTTTGCAATTCAGTACACAGGAAGATTACTGGATGCACCGTTATGTGATGAAATCATTTCAGGATCTTAATAAAATGGCTCCGAGCGTCGATCTCGGTATCACGGCGGAATATGAAATAAACGAATTCCTTTCGGCTGACCTGAGCATAACAAACGGAGAGGGCAACAAAGTGGTGAAGAAAGACAACAATATGCGCTATGGCGCAGGCCTTAGTGTTTTTCCGATAAAAAATACCATCCTACGCGTATATGCCGATATATATAACGATGATGAAAATCAACGGGATGCGCTGCCTGATGGGATCACTGATATTAAATATAAAGACCAGTATACCCTGGCTTTATTTGCAGGTTATCAGAATAAGAGAATATCTTTCGGTGCTGAATATAACCGTGTTTACAACAAAGGTTTCATAGAAAAGAAAGACTATTATGGTTACTCGTTTTATACATCAGTAAAACTGGCTGACAAATGGCGGGCTTATGCCCGTTATGATCTGGCTGAATCATCTGCTCCGGCTTCGTTCACCGAACCGTGGAACGATATGGACGGACAACTAATGATGGGAGGTGTAGAATTCCAACCGTTGAAGCAACTAAAAATATCACCCAATTTCCGCAATATCAATCCCGAAAGAGGGACCGCTGAACAGTATTTATTTATTAATCTGGAATTTAACCTATAAAATCTTAATCCAGTAAAAGAGGTATATGCTTTTCGATATTATTAACCACCTCTTCATTATAATATCCGTATTTATACCATCTTATCTTCCCGTCTTTTGTTTTGAATAATGCGACCATCTGTATCGCACCATGTTTATAAACAGTAAGAGTATCGTTTTTTAGAAAGGGCTTATCAAGGTATTTATCTACCAAAGAAATATCCGAGCCGATTTCTATTTCATTAAAGATCGTAATTCCCGGATATTTAACTGCTAATTCTATGAAAATATCAGTCATATCATCATACAACCAGGGAGTGGTATCGTTAAACACAGTAAGTGACCCGGCAACAAACATGTCCTTATCTTTTTCATAATATTTAGATAGATGATATCTTCCAAAGAATCCTTTTTCTTTTGGTTTTTCATACAATTTAATACTGTTATTACCTAAAAATGTAGAAGTAGCATCATCTGCAAAACCCTGCTTTAATTTCTCCATATCGAAAGGAGGTTGATACTTTTCACGAACCGGCTGATTTGTATTAACAGATATATCTATTAAATCAACCTTATTTTCTGTAACAGGCTCACTTTTCTTTGGTGCACAGGAGAAAAGCAGGCTTACTAATAAAGCAGATACCAATATCAGATATTTATGTTTCATCATATCAGGTTTATTTCTTTACTATATCTCCGATTTTCACAGGAATAACTTCCAGTGCTTCCGATTTCTTTTGCAAGTAAGGCACTTTAAAAAACATACCAACATTCATGCCCGCTTCAGCTTTCGTTATGTGCCCGAATACTTCTATACCGTCAAGGGTAAGATTTCCTTTAACCAGTTTTCCTTCGGCTGTTTCAATATAAACCATATCACCTATACTTACTTCGCCGCTTTCCACCCGTCCGGCAAGCACTAGTCCCCGTCCTCTTATATGAAGTATATCTTCTATTGGCATTCTGAAGTTGTTGTTTTCCATATTATTCTCTGAAAGATTATAAAAACAAATATAAGAATTGAATCGGATTCAGAAAAGTTTATCTATGTAAAGAATAGTCAAAGGAGCTAGAGAGGTTAAGTCGCAAGTAGAAGCGATCTTTGAAATATAAATATTGGGATTTTTGTAAGGTTTGTAAGGTTTTTGTTAAAAAGTCAACAAGACGACTACCCATAGTAATAAAAGCTTTGTAACTTTACAGTTGTTACTCCGATATCAAATAAATTGACTTATATGATATGAAAAGGAATGTAGTTAGATATAATGAAAAAATTGCCAAATATTCTTTCTATTAGTCGTCTTATCATAAGCGGATTTTTATTCTTTCTGGGCGGTTATCCTGCTCTATTTACAATATTATATCTCTATTGCGGGATAAGCGATGTCGCTGACGGATACATCGCCCGCCGTTGGCAAGCAGAATCAACATTGGGAGCAAAACTTGACAGTTGGGGTGACTTTGTTTTCTATATTTTGATAACTGTCATGTTTTTTACCCATACGGAGTTGATGAAAGATCCTGTAATGTTATGGCTCGTCATCGTACTTTTCATCATCAAATTGCTAAATCTAATTATAACGAAAATCAAATTCCACCAATTAGGTATGCTACACACAATAGGCAACAAACTTTCAGGATTACTTGTATATTTCATGCTGCCTGTTTATGTCTTATTTTCTTCAATTCCAATAGCTATAGGTATTATTATAGCATCTGCAGCACTGATAGCAACACTTGAAGAAACATTTATACATTTAACTTCCGGGCTATATAACCCTAACCGGAAAAGTGTTTTCTGCAAGCCAAAGTAGCCCAAAATCTTTTCTGTATAAATTAGTTACAAAAAATATGTCACTTTTATCAGGTTTTAGTTAACAAATAACTGTTAATAAAAAAGGCCGCAAAGATTGCAGCCTTTCATTTTTTCATATTGCACTTCTTAGAAATTCCATTTCAATGGTTCGAAGTATGCCTGAGGATGCAAACAGGCAGGGCAAGTACGAGGCGCTGTCTTGCTGCTGATAACAAATCCACAGTTGCGGCATTGCCAGTCGATAGCCTCTGTACGAGTAAATACGCCATTGCTTTGTACACGGGCAAGAAGCGCTTTGTAACGATCTTCGTGCATGTTTTCCACTTTGGCGATCATACGGTACATTACCGCAATTTCCTTAAACCCTTCTTTTTCTGCTATTTCAGCGAATGCAGGATAATCAATAGCCCACTCCTCGTGTTCTCCGGCAGCGGCTTCAATCAGGTTCTCTTCGGTAGTGCCTATTTTACCGGCAGGATACATTGCTGTAATTTCCAGCATACCGCCTTCAAGAAAACTGAACATACGTTTCGCGTGTTCTTTCTCCTGATCGGCAGTTTCAAGGAAAACAGCGGCAATTTGCTCATATCCTTCTTTTTTTGCAGTACTTGCAAACATCGTGTAACGCATTCTTGCCTGAGATTCTCCGGCAAAAGATTTTAACAGGCATTTTTCTGTTTCTGTTCCTTTAATACTTTTTTCCATAACTTTTTGATGATAGTTAAATATATTTTGATGATAGTTTCCTCCCTGATCCAAGACAAAGTTAATAATAATTATTCTTTTTGAGAAAAGAACGCAAATGATTTCATACCTTTGTCTGCCGAAATAAGCAGCTAAGGATAAACTAATTAGATGTATTCTAAATAAGGTTTATAAGTGCTGCAAAATTAGCATTTTACATATTTTTTTTAACTAAATATTGAAACTTGTTAGATTGTATTAATCGGTTATAGAGATTGTTTATGAAGAAGGATCTTTTCAAGGACTTTACGCCCCAATTATTCATTTCACTGAAAACGTACGATAAAAGTAAATTCACCAATGACCTGATGTCGGGGCTTATTGTCGGCATTGTGGCTCTGCCTCTGGCACTGGCGTTTGGTATAGCTTCGGGCGTAACGCCTGAACAGGGAATTATAACCGCCATTATTGCCGGGTTTATAATCTCCTTTCTGGGAGGTAGCCGGGTGCAGATAGGCGGGCCTACGGGCGCATTTATAGTCATTGTATATGGAGTGGTGCAAACCCATGGAATAAAGGGACTCATCATAGCCACCATTATCGCAGGGGTTATCCTTGTGCTGATGGGGATATTTAAGCTGGGAAAGGTTATTAAATTCATACCCTACCCTATTATAGTCGGTTTTACCAGCGGTATTGCCGTGACTATATTTACCACGCAGATAGCCGATATATTCGGACTTAATTTCGGCGAGGAAAAAGTTCCGGGGGATTTTATCGGCAAATGGATCATATATTTCAGACATTTAGACACTATTAACTGGTGGAATACAGCTGTCAGCATAGGCAGTATACTGATCATCGTCTTCACACCTAAAATAGTGAGAAAAGTACCGGGATCACTGGTTGCCATTATTGTTATAACAATTGTCGTTTACCTGTTGAAAACGCATCTGGGAATTACAGCCATAGATACAATCGGTGACCGTTTCAAGATAAACGCAGCTTTGCCCGATGCCGAGATTCCTGTCATAGATATGGCAGCGATACAGGATTTATTACCCGTAGCCATCACTATCGCTTTGTTAGGAGCGATCGAATCGCTGCTTTCGGCCACAGTAGCCGACGGGGTGATAGGTGGAGAGAAACACAATTCTAACACCGAACTGATAGCGCAGGGAGTAGCAAACATCATAACCCCGCTATTCGGAGGTATTCCTGCCACGGGAGCCATAGCCCGTACCATGACCAATATAAATAACGGAGGACGTACGCCTGTCGCGGGAATAATACATGCGGTGGTATTACTGCTGATATTATTGCTACTGATGCCACTGGCACAATATATCCCGATGGCCTGCCTTGCCGGGGTACTGGTCATTGTAGCATATAATATGAGTGAGTGGCGTACCTTTAAAAACCTGCTCCGCAACCAGAAGTCGGATGTGGCCGTGTTACTGATCACTTTCTTTCTGACAGTGATATTCGACCTGACAATCGCAATTGAGGTGGGACTGTTGCTGGCGGTAGTGTTGTTTATGAGGCGTATAAATGAGGTTACGCACGTTTCCATAATAAAGAAGAAACTGGATCTTACCGCCGAGAGTGAATTCACACAGGATGAGGAAATCCTCACACTGCCTGATGAAGTTGAAGTTTACGAAATAGACGGTCCTTTCTTCTTCGGTATAGCCAATAAATTTGAGGAAAGTATGCGTATTATCGGGGACAAATCAAAGATCAGGATCATACGTATGCGCCACGTACCTTTCATCGATTCCACGGGTTTACACAATCTGGAGAGCCTTTGTATAAAATCGAAGAAAGACGGCATACAAGTCATCTTGTCAGGTGTACGGCCAAATGTCCACGCTGTGATAGAAACATCCGGGATACCTGTAATGATAGGTGAAAAAAATATCTGCGACAATATAAATATTGCCATAGCACGGGCTAACGAGTTATTAGCGGAAATGCATAAGGAGTAAGCAAATGTTTACTCCTGTGCTGCTTTCTGTACCTCAGTCATTACCCGCAGGAAGTTACCACCCCATAGTTTAGCAATATCCTCATCCGAATAGCCACGCTCAATGAGTTTTATGGTAATGTTTATCATATCGTTGCTGCCATTGCATCCGATCAGCCCACCGCCGCCATCAAAATCGGAAGCAATACCCACATGATCGATACCCGCCACACGCACCGCATGGTCGATGTGCCCGATAGCATCCGTTATACTGGCTTTCGCACGGTCTTTATTGATGAACAGGTCAACGAGGCAGATCTGCACTACACCACCGTTTTTGGCGATGGCCTGCATCTGCTTGTCGGTCAGATTACGGTCGTGGTAACAAAGTGCCTGCACAGACGAATGCGAAGCGATAACCGGCTGAGAGGAAAGATCTATCACATCCCAGAAAGTCTTTTCGGCAGCATGTGATACATCTATCATAATGCCGAGGCGGTTCATTTCGGCAATCACTTTCTTTCCGTAAGGGCTAAGGCCGTTCCATTCGTGTGTATTGGCACTCGATGTATCGCAGATATCATTATCTTTGGTATGGCAAAGAGTGATATAATTCACTCCCATTTTTTTGAACCGGGCAATATTGGCAATGTCTTTTCCTATACCATAACCGTTTTCTATGCCTATGAAGATAGTCTTCTTGCCTTCCTGTTTCAGGTGTATAAGGTCATCGGCCGTATAGGCAATACCGCAGATATCCTTGTTTTTCTCTACCTGCGAATGAATACCTTTTATCAATCCGTCGATTTTATCTACGGCTTTTTGAGTAGAAGCCGCGTCACGGGGGCCTTGTCCCGTATAAGCAGCAAAGAAAATAGCATCGAGCATTCCTTCTTCCATTTTCGGAATATTCACCTGATTACTTTCACGGTTGCCTATATCGAACCCTGCTTTCTTAAATTCGAGCGGAGTATCGCAATGGGTATCTACCGAAAGAATCCGGTTATGCAACTCTTTTGCTTTGCGAAATGTTTCGGCTTCGCTGACAATGAACTTAAAGAGCTTCAGCATAGTCGTATCGCCTGCCGCCGCATGGCTTTCGGGGTGCCATTGTACGCCGAGTATCGAACGATTGGGGTAGGCTTCTATTGCTTCTATGATACCGTCGGGTGATTTAGCTACCACACGGAATCCGGGGGCTACTTTCCGGACTGCCTGATGGTGGTATGAATTCACCTTATATTCAGCAACGCCAAGGATAGACGCCAGTTTCGAATCTCTTTCTATCTGAATATCATGTGTCCCTATTTCCCGAGGTTCGGTTTGCTTGTGCTTTATACTACTGTTTTTCACCTGTAACGGAATATCCTGATAAAGTGTACCTCCGAATGCCACATTCATAAGCTGTTCGCCCCGGCAAATGCCCAGTACGGGAATATTGCGGTCGGTAACCAGTTTGAGCAATACAAGATCGTAAACATCACGTATCGAATCTATTTCATTTATTTCCGGTATGGCCTTTTCGTTATAATATGATGGATTCACATCGTCGCCGCCAACCATTACCAGTCCGTCGATTTGTTTTATTATATCACGTAAAACCACTCCATCGGTCATTACAGGGATAATCAGGGGTATGCCCCCCGCTTTCAGTATGGACTCTATATAAGTCCCAGAAACAATAGAACCGCCATGGCTTCCTCGTGAAGCCGATACACCGATAACGGGCGCAGGTTTGTGGCGCAGATCGACAAACTGTTTGTCGGTGATTTCATACAGCTTGTTCAGGTCTGTGGGAAGGGTTTGCTGGCTATAGGTATAACCAGTAAACAAAGTGAAGAGGGTAAATAAAAGTGATGATATCTTTTTCATTATTTTTTATTAATTGCCTCCTGCTTTAGCCGGAGGAATATTTCAATATATTTTAAAAGGCTCGAGCCAAATAAGTTTCGACTAAAGTCTTTTTTGTTAATTATTATTCCTCCACTTGAAAGTGGAGGCAGCTAAAATACCCATTTTCTATTTGGGATTTATATTTCATTACAAAGAAAACAAAATTCCCTCAATTCTTAACCGTATCGTAACATATCCTTAGTCTGTTTGTTATAATAACATAATAATATTGTACCAGAATTAAAAGGAAAAAAGAAAAGATGAAAAAAACATTATTTTTTACAGCAGTTGCACTAATAGTTGCACTAACATCATGTGGTAAGAAAGAAGCGGCATTATCGGGCGCAGGAGCCACATTCCCGGCTCCGTTCTATAATATCGTATTTAAGGAATATGCCAAAACAGGTACAAACGTATCTTACGGCGCCATTGGCAGTGGTGGCGGTATCCGCAGCCTGAAAGACAAGACCGTGGACTTCGGGGCAACAGATGTATTCTTGTCGGACAGCGAACTACAGGAAATGGGAGCAGATATCATACACATTCCTACTGCATTAGGTGGTGTGGTATTGTCATACAATCTTCCTGATGTGAAAAACCTTAAACTCACAGCTGAATTAATATCGGACATCTACAGAGGAAAGATAACTAACTGGAACGATCCTAAGCTCAAAGAACTGAATCCGGACATTACATTCCCGGATAAAAAAATAACTCCTGTTTACCGCTCGGACGGTAGCGGTACCACATCGGTATTTTCGGAATATATGACGAAAGTAAACGAAGCATGGAAAAGCGAAATTGGCGAAGGTAAATCACTTAAATTTCCTGCAGGCATCGCAGCCAAAGGAAATCCGGGTGTGGCAGGCATCGTAGTGGAAACAGAAGGTTCGATAGGTTATATTGGTTCGGAATACGCACTGGCACTAAATATGTCAACTGCATTGTTACAAAACAGCGCGGGTAACTTTGTGGCTGCCGACAGCAAAAGTATTTCAGCATCGGCAAACGTAGATATACCAGCCGATACACGTGTGGTAATCACTAATTCGCCGAACCCCGAAGCTTATCCGATCAGTACATTTACCTGGATTATCGCCTACAAGGAACAAGCCTACAACAACAGAGCCGAAGAACAGGCACAAGCATTGAAAAGTTTGCTTAGCTATATAATCAGCCCGGAAGGGCAGGAAATAGCTACAAAAACACATTATGCGCCACTTCCTGCTGTTGCTGTTGAAAAAACAAAAGCATTGATAGAGTCGATGACATATAACGGTCAACAGGTATCAGTCAACAGTCAACAATAAAAAACTATCAGCTAATAGCTAACGGCTAACAGCTTTTAAACATGAAAGATAAAATATTCAAAGCTATACTCCTGATCGCCTCCTGTCTGATCATACTGCTCACAGCAGGCATTATATACGGATTGGTAAGCCAGAGTATAGGAGCATTCTCGGAATTTGGAATATTCAATTTCATCACTTCTACCGAATGGGATTCACTGAAAGATGAATACGGGGCGCTTCCCTTTATTGCAGGAACGATGCTGACATCTATACTCGCCTTGCTGTTTTGTATTCCGTTTTCACTATCGGTAGCGCTTTTCAACGGTGAATATTTTCGTAATAAAAAAGTATCGACAATAGTCAGTTCAGTGGTCGACCTTTTGGCAGGCATACCATCTATAGTATACGGGCTGTGGGGATTTTATACCCTGCGCCCGATTCTTATCGATATGGGCGTTAATGATCAGGGATTCGGCGTATTGTTATCGTCTATCGTTCTGGCTATAATGATCATTCCTTACGCATCATCGCTTAGTACGGAATTTATAGCTATGGTTCCCAATGAACTGAAAGAAGGAGCCTACAGCCTCGGAGCTACACATCTCGAAGTAATCAGTTCGGTCAACCTGCCTGTTGCGGGATCGGGAATATTTGCAGCTTACGTACTTGCATTTGGACGGGCATTAGGCGAAACAATGGCAGTAACCATGCTGATAGGAAATACGATAAACATACCTTCGGGATTGTCGGACACCGGAAATTCAATGGCCAGTATCATAGCCAACCAGTTTGGTGAAGCCAGTGGACTGAAACTTAGTTCGTTGATGGCTATCGGATTGTTGTTGTTCCTTATTACGGCTTGTATCAATTTTGTGGCTAAGTATATAATGAAAATGGTAAATAAATAATGTGCCAATTTGAAAATGTGCCAATGACGCAAAGCGGCAAACTCGTAACTTGTAACTGCCCACAGGGCGAAGTATCTTGTAACTAAATAAATATGAGAAAAGGAATAAGAGCAACATCGAAATACAGGCTGATGAAGAGCAGGATATTCTTCTTCGGGGTTTGTGCCTTGTCGTCTCTGACTATGATACCTTTGTTCCTCATCCTGTGGGAACTTATAAAAAAAGGTTATAAACAATTTAACCTGAGCCTGTTCACCGAAGTGGCACCCACCTCGATGGAGGCCATGCTTGCCCGCATCAGCGACAGTCCCATTCCGGGCGGAATACTGAATGGTATCACAGGTACATTGCTGATTCTTGCTGTAGCCATAGTCATAGCCATTCCTATAGGAATAATGGCGGGAGTTTATCTGGCAGAAAATCAGGATAAGAAACTAGCCAATCTTGTACGCAATCTCAGTGACCTGCTGCAAGGAATTCCTTCTATCGTGATCGGGGTAGTAGTATATATCTGGATAGTGATACCCATGTCGGGCTATTCGGCACTGGCAGGCAGTATAGCATTGTCTGTAATGATGCTACCTATGATTATCCGCTCTACCGAAGAAAGCCTGAAAATGCTGCCTGTTTCGCTCAAGGAAGCCGGACTGGCATTAGGCGGCTCATATACATCGGTAGTAATGAGAATATTAATCCCTTCGGCATTCAGCGGACTGTTTACAGGTTCTTTACTTGCCATATCGCGTGTAATGGGCGAAACAGCGCCTTTACTGGTAACGGCTTTAGGCGCAGCCGCGGTCAACTGGGATGTAACGAATCCTACAAGTGCCATATCACTGTTGATATGGGAATTCTATAACGACCCTAATCTGGCAGATCTGGTGTGGTCATCATCACTCCTGCTCCTGCTATTTGTGCTGGGTATAAATCTTATAGCAAAAAGTATAGCAAAAAGATGGAAAATACAGTAAATATAGATACAGGTAAACGAGATACAAGTAAACAGGTTTTTTATTAAAACATTTTGTCTCAAAACTCGTATCTTGTATCTCGTTTACCTGTATCTTATAATTAAACTTATGAATGAACAACATATCTTAGAACTAAAAAACGTTTCGGTCTCGTACACGCCGGGCAAAAATGCGGTGAATAATGTCAGCGCCATTATCAGTCCGAATACAGTAACGGCGATGATGGGTCCTTCGGGTTGTGGAAAAAGCACCTTGTTGCGGGCCATTAACCGTCTGCATGAGCTTTATCCCAATATTGTCACTACCGGTGAAATATTGCTGAAAGGGAAGAACATATTCGATATGAACCCTATGAAAGTCCGCCGGCTGGCAGGGATGGTATTTCAGCGGCCAAATCCGTTTCCGACGATGAGTATTTACGATAATGTAATCGCAGGATATAAGCTCAACAATATAGGGTTGAGCAAAACAGAAAAAGACGAGATAGTGGAAAATAGCCTGCGCAACGTTGCATTATGGGACGAGGTGAAAGATTCGATGACCAAGAAAGGGACATTCTTATCGGGAGGACAGCAACAACGCCTGTGCATAGCCCGTGCCCTTGCGCTGAAACCCGAACTTTTGCTGATGGATGAACCGACCTCTGCCCTCGACCCGATATCGACAGGCAAAGTAGAAGAACTGATATTCGAACTGAAAAAGGATTATACGATAGTGATCGTTACGCACAATATGTCACAGGCAGCGCGCTTGTCCGACAATTCGATGTTTATGTATCTAGGCGAACTGGTGGAATATGGTACAACAAAACAGATGTTCACTAAACCGAAAGATAAACGGACAGAGGATTATCTGACAGGGGTGTTCAGTTAATCAATGAGCAAATATGCCAATGAGCAAATTCGAAAATGAAATAATATTTGCTAATATGCTAATTTACTAATTATCAAATTAAAAAGTTATGACCTCAAATATAAAAAGTAAACAACTCGAATTACTACTCAATGATTTCGAACTACTGTCGAAAACAGCTATGATACAAATGCAGATAGCACATAAGCTGTTACACGACAACAAGATAGTATCGCTTTATGAAGAAGCCGAATCGAACGAGATCATCATGGACAGACTGGAGATAAAAGTACGTGAAGAAGTGGTATTCACCATTTTCCAGTTCAACCCGATAGCTGCCGATCTGCGCAAGATCATTACCTATCAGGATGTGACGACCAATCTGGAACGTGTGGGAGATATGCTACTCAATATCATCCACTTTCTGAGAGAAACAAATCTTGCTGCCCCTGAATTTGAAAACATTTGTAAAAAGATAGACAAAATGATGCAATATGCCGGGGAAATGCTCCGCAATGCCATTTTTTCTTTTTCGAATGAAGACAGCCACACTGCATACCAGGTAATTGAAGACGATGACAAAGTAGACCGTTTATTTCACGAAATAGCCCTATCTTTACAGGACGCTTTCACAGGTAAGCCACTAAGTAAAGCTGAGGTGCAAAGCATTATAAACGCCAATGCTATTTCTTATAATCTGGAACGTATAGGCGACAGTGCCACCAATATTGCCGAAGCCGCCATTTATTTAACCGAAGGAAAAGATATCAGACATGGAAACAAAAAATAACGTATCGATCCTGATAGTAGACGATGAACCCGATATCAGGGAAATACTGCAATTCAATCTGCAAAACGAAGGTTATGATATAGATCTGGCCGAATCGTCGGAACAAGCGGCAAAGATATTGCAACCAAAGCATAAGTTGATTCTACTGGATGTAATGATGGCCGGCATTTCGGGTTTCAAGTTCGCCGACCAGTTACGTAAGAACGGGAACAATACACCTATTATTTTCCTTACGGCAAAAGATACCGAAAACGATATGCTCACCGGATTTTCGATAGGTGGAGACGATTATATATCGAAGCCTTTTTCGATAAAGGAAGTGATTGCCCGTGTGCGTAGTGTATTGAAACGCACATCCGAAAACACCCCGGACAATAAATCGCAGAATAAACTGACAGTAAACGACCTTGTTATCGATTTCGATACAAAGACAGTTGCTATAGATAATAAAACAATAGAGCTTACTAAAACAGAATTTAACATTCTGGTGTTGCTCGTACAGAATACAGGCAAGATATTTTCGCGTTCCGACATTCTCGACAAAGCCTGGAAAGATGACGGTATAGTATTGGAACGGACTGTAGATGTGCATATAGCCCGGCTAAGGAAAAAGATAGGAACTTATGGTGACTCTATAATCAATCGTACAGGATACGGATATACATTTACTCATAATAGTAGATAGTGGCCGGTAATCGGTAGCCTGCAGAAAAAATACTGCTGCCTACCTACTACTAGCTACTGTCTACTGTCTACTTTTAAAAATTATGAAACTAACCTACAAACAACGGATATTCACTTATTTCCTCATTATCTTTGCCTTGTTTACTGTCCTGATAGTATTGGTAGAGCAAAGAGAAGAAAAAGCCCAGCGTACCGAAAATCTGCAAGACCGTCTCGACAGCTATGCAGAAATGATCCATACCTACATGAACCTCAATCACTTATCGGACAGCAATATGAGTCAGATACATACACTGGCTATGGCTATGCCGATGGACATCCGGATTACAATAATAGATAACGACGGGAACGTTTCTTTCGACAAGGATGTGGAGAACCTGAGCAAACTGGAAAACCACCTCGACCGTCCCGAGATACGCAATGCTTCGTATCAGGGAACAGGTTCGAATATACGTATGTCCGCCTCTACACAACACGAATATCTTTATTATGCTAAGCACTACAAAGATTATTATGTACGTGTGGCCTTGCCATACAATATACAAACGAAAGGCATGCTAAAGGCTGACAATATGTTTATATACATTGTCATCGGCATGTTTATCCTTGTATTACTCCTGCTCAACTACGTAGCCGGAAGATTCGGCGAGTCCATATCCCAATTGCAGAATCTGGCTGTGAAGATAAAAGATAACAAGCCCTTGTCCGAAAAAATAACTTTCCCCGACGACGAACTTGGAGAGATAGGTAATCAGTTGGTTACCATGCTAAAACAAAGAGAGCATGGAAAAAGAGAATTAGAGGCTGAACGTGAGAAACTGATCCAGCATTTCCATTATTCACAGGAAGGTATTTGCATATTCGACAAAGACATAAAGAAAATTTATGCCAATACCAACTTTTTCCAGTATTTCAATTTCATTGCCGATCAGCCGGTTTTCAATCTCGAAGCCATTATAAAGGAAGCTATATTCGATCCGGCTATCGAATTTATAAACAACCGTAAGAAAGATGAAAATCATCATACTTACCAACTGAATAAAAACGGTAAGACTTTCTCTATCCAAACAATTGTCTTTGAGGACGAAAGTTTCGAAATCACAATAAAAGACATAACCAAACTGGAAAAAACCCGTCTGCTGAAACAAGAGATGACCAACAATATAGCCCACGAGCTACGCACACCGGTTACCAGTCTGAGAGGTTATTTGGAAACACTCAACGAGCAAACTCTACCTGCCAGTAAACAAGCACAGTTCATCGACCGCGCGTATCAACAGTCAGTAAGATTGTCGATGCTGATAGACGACGTTAGCCTGATAAGCAAAATAGAGGAAGCGCCATCGAAATTTAAGATGGAAAAAGTGAACCTGTCGCAACTGGTGGAGGATGTAAGAATAGACCTGACCGAAAAACTGGAAGAAAACGACATTAAGTTTCATACCCAGATAAAAAATAATCTGATAATAAACGGGAATTATACCCTACTCTATTCTGTTTTCCGCAATCTGGTGGATAATACGATCAGCTATGCCGGGAATCACATAGAGATACATATCAACAATTATCTGGAAGATGCTGAGTTCATTTATTTCTCTTATTATGACACAGGAATTGGCGTAGAAGAACAATTCCTGCCACGCTTGTTCGAACGTTTCTATCGAGTAAATGAAGGACGCACCCGTGATACGGGAGGTTCGGGACTGGGGTTATCCATAGTGAAAAACGCCATTTTGTTCCACAAAGGCGAAGTGCAAGTGAAAAATCATGCAGGAGGCGGATTGGAATTCTGGTTTACACTGAGGAAATGACTTTTCGTTCCTAGTTCAGAGGTTTCTTTTTCGATTGGCTTTTAGCCTTTGGTCTCGGTTTTGAACTGGCTTTTGGCTTGTTCGCAGCTACTTTCTGTTTACCCACACGCAATCCGGTAGCTTGTTTACCTTTTCTTTTAGGCTTTGCTTTCTTTTCTCCTTCATCGGTGTAATCAACAGAAGCATTTGATGTCTTCTTCGGATTATCTGATTTTTCAGTTTTCTCTGTCTTTCCGTATTTGGCAGCGATACCGGCTTTTCTGTAATTCGTTTTTATATCATATTCTTCAAGTGCTTTATTAAAAGCCTTGTTGCTCGGAGCTTTTTTGATTTCCGTTTTTTCTGAGTTTTCCAGCATATCGAACAGACCTTCCAGTTCGGCATGTGTCAGGTCGCGCCAGTTACCCTGCCCCAGGTCACCAAGCTTGATATTCATTATCTGAATACGTTCCAGTTTGACCACTTCATATCCAAAATACTCACACATGCGCCTGATCTGCCTGTTGAGCCCCTGTATGAGTGATATACGGAACATGTACGGATTTATTTCCACTATCTCGCACCGGCGGGTTACCCTGTCCAATATGGGAACCCCTTGCGCCATCCGTGTAAGGAAATCGCTTGTGATAGGACGATCTACCTTTACCAGGTAATCTTTTTTATGATTGTTTCCGGCACGTAGTATCTTATTTACAATATCTCCGTCGTTGGTCAAAAGGATCAGGCCCTGAGAATCCTTATCTAATCGTCCGATGGGAAATATCCGTTGTTCGTGCCGTATAAAATTGACGATGTTATCTTTTTCCTGCGGGTCGGTAGTGCTCACAACCCCCACAGGCTTGTTAAAAGCGATGTATACCGGTTCTATTTTGTTTATGATAAGTTCGCCGTTTACTCTCACCTTTTGTCCGGGCAAAACCCGCATCCCCACCTGTGCACGTTTGCCATTGATAGTTACACGTCCCTCTTCGATAAAGCGGTCGGCTTCGCGCCGGGAACAAAATCCGGAGCTGCTGATATATTTGTTTAATCTGTATTCCATTCTAATATGAGTGATACCAGGAAATAATTTCATGCAAAGATAATCAAAAACTCCATGATATTTACGGTAACTTCTTTTTCACCCATTCTTTTCCTTCTGTCAGTCGTGCTACTAACACAGCTCCCACCACATTGCCTGTAGAATTGAGTAATGTAGCGGGAATATCCACAATAGCACTGATAATAAGCAATGTTCCTGCCAGTTGAGGCGAAAAGCCAAAGACCGAACAAATAAGCAGTTCGCCTGTCATCCCTCCGCTTGGCACTGCGCCCATCACAGCCCCTACAAGCAAAGCCATACCTATAATAGCAAACATATTGGACGAATCGGTCAGTTCGTGCCCGAATATAGTGAACAGGAAAACGACTTTCAGTACTCCGGCCATTACAGAACCGTCTTTATGGATATTCGTCCCCAAAGGGATAACCGTCTCAGCAATACCGGACGAAACCCCCATTCGTTTCGAAGCTTCGATATTCACAGGAATGCAGGCTGCACTCGACGACGTGGCTATTGCCATCAGTGAAGGTGTTATTATATTTTTCCAAAAAATAACAAAACCACTCTTACCGCCTGCAATAAATACATATAATGAATTCAGCACAAAAAAGCTAAAAACCGTAAGCATCAGGTAAAGCAAAAACACATGCATATATCCACTGAGTATCTGTCCCCCAAGCTTGCCCACCGTATCGGCAAAGTAACAACCCAGACCTATTGGGGCAGCCAGCATAATGATGTTCATCATCTTCAGAATCACATTGGTCGCAGCATTCAGCAGGTCTGACACAGGTTTACCCTTTTCTCCGATAAGGGAAGTGGCCAGCCCCAGAAAAATAGAGAATATGATAAGGGGTAACAAATTCGATTTAGTAAACAGTAATTGAAAATCGGATACAGTAAAAGTATTGACAAAGATTTCACCTGTAGATAAGCCTTTAACTTGTTGCGCAGGCAGGTCTTTCAACACTTCCGCCTGATCGATACCACCCAGCGGGTTATACAATAAGGTAAATATATAAGCGACAACAGCAGCCACAACAGCCATAAGCAGGAATACAAACAGAATGCTGCCTATCACACGTCCGACCATGCCCGACTGCTTCATGTTGCAGATGGAAGACGATACACTGAAAAACACCAACGGTACGATGAGCACAAACATCATGTTGAGAAATACATCGCCCACAGGCTTTACAATTGACGCATCTTCACCGAATATAATACCACAGACTCCTCCTGTCAGTATACCCAAAAGCAAAAGTAAGGTAAACGCATAATTTTTTAGAACATTCATATTCGCAGTTCAGATTGTATTAGAGTAGCAAAAATAGCGAACTTTGTGAAATTCCATTATCTAATTGAATGAAAAAAGGATAAAATATAAACAGATCCCAACGGGTATAAAATTCTCGATCATTTTTTCGCACCACCGCTTGTTATTATAATAAAATTGCATATATTTGCACCGCAATTGCAAAATATGGTGATCGTAGCTCAGTTGGTTAGAGCGTCGGATTGTGGTTCCGAAGGTCGCGGGTTCGAACCCCGTCTTTCACCCGGAAAAGAGGAAAGCCGTTGATAAGTTCAACGGCTTTTTTATTTACATGAGGCGAAATCCTGTTATTACTTTCCCCAAAACACAAAAAACATCAGCATCCATCCTGGGAGCAAAGGCCCGCTTTTATCAAAATATATCAATTTTTAATATCGTATAGTTGCGTGATTTAAATAAACATCGTATTTTTGTTGAACAATTGTTCAATATGGATACAAAGGAAATAATACTAAAAAAGACATTAAACCTATTGTTGGCTAAGGGCTTTGATGCTGTTTCTATTTCCGATATACAGAAAGGAACAGGTTTGTCGCGTGGCCTTTTGTATCATTATTTCAAAAATAAGGAAGAATTGTTTATAGAGGTGACGGAGAAATACTTTATCCGGATATTCGATTATAATGTCAGTAAGACTGATAAATATACCGTCTATGAATTTACCGATTATATATGCAAACGTTTCAGAAAAGCAATAAAATCGATAAGTGATATAGTGTCTGAGCTAGACGGCTCCGCAAAGAGCTCGCTACTTAACTATCATTTTCTGTTCTATCAGGTAATGCAGCGGGATAGTGTGTTTCGCGACAAATATAAGAACACAATCGAGAAAGAGCTTATCAGTTGGAAATATGCCCTGAGAAACAGCATAAGCAAAGGTGAACTCCGGAAAGATATTGACATTACCAAATCGGCACAACAGCTTTTCACCCTCACCGATGGAATCTGGTTTCAAAGCCAGTTCAGCACGGATGGAAAAATTGCTATAAAAAGTCTGGAGAATGCATTGCTCCATTACATTGAACTATTAAGATAAACGAATATTTTTTTAAAATTACATTGAACAATTGTTCAATAAATAAAGATCAGACTATTATGAATTGGGTATTCTTATTACTGGCTAGTGTATTTGAGGTCGGGTTTACATTTTCATTATCGAAAGCCAAAGAGGTTGCCGCACCACAGTCTTACTACTGGTATATCGGTTTTGGGGTATGCATTATTACCAGTATGGTATTACTAATCAAAGCCACTCAGACGATCCCAATGGGAACCGCTTATGCCGTGTGGACAGGAATCGGAGCCACAGGAACAGCAATATTGGGAATACTTGTATTTAAAGAGCCAGCAAGTGCAATGCGTATATTCTTTATTTCGACATTGATAATATCAGTCATCGGATTGAAGTTTGTATCACATTGAAACAGTATACTTTTAGTAAAATTTTGTTAATTTAAAATAAGTAATTGCAGAGGTGTACCGAATGTTTGCATAAAGCCCGGGGGTTCCTTTATTTTTGCCTGTACAGGTATTAGAAAATTATATATTCGATGATAAAAAAAAATATACTTATTGCTATATTTATGATACCAGGTATAATTCCTGTCTTTTCACAAATTGCAATAAGGAATCAGGTAAGAACCCCACAGCCTGCCGACTCCATTGATATAGCTTATTATTCAAAGAAAAAATGGTTTCAGGCAGGAATTACGGCCTTCACTGTAAACATGGGAGTATGGGCTTTCGACCGTTATATACAAAAAGCCCATTATGCCTACATCGATGGGGGCACAATAAGAGCAAACTTCAGGAAAGGCTTTATATGGGACAATGACAATATGGCCGTGAATATGTTCCTGCATCCTTATCATGGTAACCTGTATTTTAATTCGGGGCGGGCTAACGGGCTCAATTACTGGGAATCGGGACTGGTTGCACTGGGCGGTAGCGCTATGTGGGAACTGTTTATGGAATCGGAATATCCTTCGACGAATGATATCATTGCCACTCCGATCGGAGGAATGGCTCTGGGCGAGGTCTTGTATCGCACATCAGACCTTGTGTTGGATGACCGCCGGACGGGCTGGTCACGCTTTGGGCAGGAACTTTCGGGATTCCTGATTTCGCCTATGCGCGGACTTACCCGCATTGTAAACGGCGATGCCTGGCGCAAAAGACCCACATCGGGAAAACAATTCGGTGTGCCCGACGTCAGTGTAGACATTTCAATGGGGATAAGAGCTCTTGAACTGAAAGACGGAATATTCGACCAGGGGGTTGGTTTTGCCACTACGATAAGTGTTGAATATGGTGACCGCTTTGAGGCTGAGACAAACAAACCGTTTGACTATTTTACATTCAGAGCTAATATCAATGGGCAAGGATCACAACCGATATTAAGTCAGATGAATATCATGGGGCGCCTCTACTCCGCCGAATTAGTTGATAATTCAACAGATTTTCTCAGTATCGGGGTATATCAGCATTACGATTTTTATGATTCGGACACAATTTCGGATGTATCCAATAAAATACCATACAAGTTCAGCACTCCTGCATCTGCAGGTATAGGACTGATACATAAAAGCAAGCGTTTTTCGAACTGGGATTTCAATTCTTCCGCTCATTTTAATGCCATAATTTTAGGAACAGCACAGAGTGACCACTACCGCCTCAAAAACCGTAATTACAACCTTGGAAGCGGATTCGGATGGAAGCTTGGAGCTAGCATTTCATATAAAGATAAGGTAAGTGTCTCAAGTAGTTACGATGGATATCGCATTTTTACATGGAAAGGCTATGACAAAGATATAGACTGGAACACAATAGACGAACGCACCCTGGATGCGCAAGGCGACAGGTCGCAGGCAATACTTCATGCCATTTCGCTGCGCATAGATGTGAAACTGAAGAAGCATTGGTACCTGACAGGAATAGGCTATAATTATACCCGGGATACCAATTACAAATATCACGATGATATTTTTTCCAAAACATCCGAAGGACGCCTTATGGTTACTTATAAGTTTTAAAGTAGTTTGACGAGCAATTTATCGATGCGTGTACCGTCCATATCCACTATTTCAATAGAGAAACCGTTCCACTCTATTTGTTCGCCGGCCTTGGGAATATGCTCCAATACGTCGAGAACGAGGCCGCTAATGGTGTTATATTCGTATTTATTATACAAATCTCCTTTTTTAAAGTAGGTGAGGAAATTATAAAAAGATATTTGTCCGTCCACAAGGCAACTTCCATCCTGACGCTGTACGATCTCAGGCTCTTCGTGCGGATCGAGAATAGTTCCCACCAGTCCTTCCAGAATATCTTTAAGTGAAACAAGTCCTCTGACCGTACCGAATTCGTCGCACACAAGCGCATATTGCAGATGCTTCGACTTCATTTCTTCCAAAGCGCTGTACACCTCCATGTTTTCGTAAAAGAAATGAACAGGGCGCACATATTTTCGTATATCAAAGTCAGGCTGCATCAACCGTCCGAACAGGTCTTTCAGATGAACAACACCTTCTATATTGTCAAGGCTTTTAGTTCCTACCGGATACTTATCAAACGGGTTATTCCTCACAATCTCCATTATTTCTTCAGCAGACATATCCGTATCTATCCATATCAATTCGCTGCGGTTTGTCATTATCGATTCCAGATCTCTGTCGCCAAGAGTAAATACACGCTCTACGATAGCTTGCTCTACAGCCTGCACCTCACCACCTTCGGCACCTTCTTTTACCATCGACTTTATTTCCTCTTCGGTTACCTTCGAACCATTTCCCTTGATACCTAGCAGACGGAATATCAGAGCCGAACTTTTCGACAAAATCCAGACAAAAGGGGATGCTATGATAGATAACCAGTGCATAGGACGGGCTATTATTTTCGCAACTTTTTCGGCGGCACTCATCCCAATACGTTTTGGCACAAGCTCTCCGAAGATGATTGTGAAATACGTTACCAGAATAACGATGGTAGCCTGAGATACACGAAAAGTATATGCTTCAGGAACTCCAAGTTTCAACAAAAATACCGAAAAATCATCAGCCAGTACACTTCCCGAATAAAGACCTGTAAGTATCCCTATCAGGGTGATCCCCACCTGAACAGTAGAGAGAAAACGGTCGGGTTGATCAGACAGGCTCAATGCCGCCCGCGCAAGTTTGTTTCCATGTTTAGCTTCAGTAGTAAGGCTTGATTTCCGTGCCGATATGACGGCTATTTCCGACATGGCAAAGATGCCATTCAATAAGATAAGGGCAACTACAATAATGATTTCCATATATCTTCAATAATTAAGAATGTAAAGATATTCGCATGAAACGTTCTATCCAAATAAAATTAGAACAACAAAGTCTAAACAAATCTGAATTTTATTGAAAAATCACATAAATGCCTCTCTGATATTAATTATACATAAATATCGGGAGAACAGATAAGTATTGTATTTAACATTTTAGAAAGAATTGTATATTTAGTGCAAATCAGTAATTGGGATCATTATGATTGTAATGAATAATCGTTCTATTATTTTTTACTACGCGCAATCAAAGATTGCTTGTCATTCTTTTGGCCAAAGCCCCAAAAGAATGCAAAAATGCTTTGGTGGCTCATCCTGCGTGCGACCCGTTACAGACTTACGGGCTAAATGGAAAGATTGTCCTGCGGACGCTTTCCATTTCACGCCCCTTTCGTCTGACGGGTGCCCCGCACTTCGGACTAATGCCACCGGGCAAAGCCACGACAAGGCAGAGTAATTCTTGTCTGCGCATTGCGATTCCGGCATCATGTCCGCAGAAGGGGTACCCACCCTGTGAAAGCAGCGTGAAACGGGGTGCTGTCTGAGCCGTAGGCGAGTTCAGCCCGTTTAGCTGCTGAGCAGATGGTGGGTCTGCGAGGACTGTAGCCTTGATTTTTTGCAACTTTTTTATCAAGAAAAAAGTTGAGAAAACAAGCCGATAGGCGCGCTAGTATAATAGAACGATTAAAGCAAACTATTAAAACATGAACAATATACATTTATTATTACTAATTATTTACCTAAAACGAAACTTATGAGAACTTTACTTTTATTATTATTTGTACTGCCTACATTTGTTGTCGCACAAAACAAACTGGCTTATGTAAATGTGGAAGAGGTGTTTTCGAAAATGCCGGAACTGAAAGATGTGGAGTCCAAGATTGCCGTAAAAAGTGAATCTGTAAAGAAAAATATAGACACGATGGAGGCCGAATATGAAACAAAGAGCAATGAATACGAAAAAATGTCGAAAGAGGGAATGACTGAAGCCATTGCCGCCGACAAACAAAAAGAACTTCTGGATCTACAAAACAGATACCGCCTGTTTGTGCAAAACAGCCAGCAGGAGATGGAAAAAGAACGCAGGACATTACTGGCTCCTCTCGAAGAAAAACTAATGAAAGCAATAAAGGAGGTCGGTGATGAGAACGGATATTCTTTTATTTTCAATTCGGGAGCAATATTGCATGCCGGCTCTGACACATTCGATGCCAATCCCCAGCTGAAAACAAAGCTTGGAATAACTAACTGATACGTTTCATTTTCAATACAAGCACAAAAAAGCTCTTCACAATGAAGAGCTTTTTTAGATATATAACCGTATTTACTTAAATATCTATTATAAATTTTTTCAGTTCGGGATTTAATAACGCCTGTGGTACAGATTGTTTCACCTCTGACATAATAATATCAAGAACTCTTTCCCGCAAAAATTCTCGGCGGGTAACCAGACTGATCTCCCTGACTGGTGAAATACCTTTCAACGGACGGATATTACGTTTTTGTTTTTCGGTCAGTTCTTCTATCGCCATTTCGGGAATAATGGTCAGGCCGCTGTTATTGTCAACGATGTTTATCAATGTGTTAATACTACCAGCTTCGTAAGAGAACAGCGAGTGTGAACTTTTCCGTTTCCGCATATTACAGATCCTTAATATCTGTCCCCGGAAACAGTGTACTTCTTCGAGCAACCACAAGCGGTTTATATTCAGATCGTCTTCTTCCAGTTCTTTTTTGGCATATAAAGAAGTTTCACGAGGCGATACATACGCATAGAAACGCTCGTAATAGATCGGATGCTCCGTTATCTTCTCATTTTTCAGGGGAGTTGCCAGTATCGCACCATCAAGAGCGCCATTCATCAATTTCTCCACTATTTGCGCTGTTGTAGTTTCTTCTATCACCAGCACGATGTCGTATCCGTTTTCGTCATGGGCCTTCATCAGTTTCGGCAAGAGGTAAGGAGCGATAGTAGGTATAATCCCCAGCTTGAAGACACCCTGTACAATGCCTTTTTCTTCCTGGATAATTTCCTTTATCTGCTTTACCTGCGATACTATAACCCTGGCCTGATTGATAATTTGCGTTCCGATAACTGTTGGTTGCACGGGTAGTTGGCTCCGGTCGAATATTTTCACACCCAGTTCATCTTCCAACTTTTGGATCATCATACTCAAAGTAGGCTGGGTTACGAATGACGCCTCAGCCGCTTTAGCAAAGTGACGGTGATTGTCCACTGCTATAATATATTCCAACTGTTGTATATTCATACCTTTAATATTTAGTGTTAATATTCTCTGTTTCCGAATATGGAAGATCCTACGCGTATCATTGTGGAACCTTCTTCTATGGCTATCAGATAATCATCTGACATACCCATCGATAGTTCATGAAAATTGTGATCATCGGAGAAATAAGTATTTCTCATTTCATCAAAAAAGTATTTCAGGTTCCTGAATTCTTTTCTTACCTGTTCCTGATCGTCTGTAAAAGTGGCCATGCCCATCAGGCCTGTTATCCTGGCATATTTATAATCTTTCCACTGGCCACTGGATAAAAACTGCCGGCAAGCGTCGAACGAAAACCCATACTTTTCATCTTCCTGTGCAATGTGAATCTCTAAAAGACAACGCACTGTCTTGTTTATCGCAGAAGATTGTTTTTCTATTTCCGACAATAGCCTGATACTATCTACACTATGTATAGTGTGTACATACGGCACTATCGTTTTCACCTTATTTGTCTGCAAATGCCCTATAAAATGCCATTCGATATCACCGGGTAGTATGACATGCTTTTGGTCTATCTCCTGCATCCTGCTTTCTCCGAATATGCGTTGACCTACGTTATAGGCTTCCAGAATAGCTTCATTTCTATGAAACTTAGAAACGGCAACCAGTTTCACACCGTCGGGCAGGTTCTTTTTAATAGCATTTAAATTATCAGCAATACTCACTAGTAAATTATGACCTCCTTAATATATGTTTATGTAAGAATGACTTTTTTCTTTTCATCTTCCGAATATGGGAACACGTCCATAATCGGGCTTTCTGTCAATGAGGCTATAGCATAGTCGGCAAGCGTTCCTTCCATGCCTTTTTCCACGACTTTCAGCGCTTCTTTAATATCTGAAGCCTGAGCCAGCATTTGTGCGGCTGTTTTCTTTTCTGTGCCGCTCTTTTCATCCAGCGTGATGAACATTACTTTTGCTTTAAAGAAGCGGTCTCCGTTATCGTTGAAGAATAATTCCGATAGTTTGGCGCGTTTAATGTCAGCTATTGTAAATTCTCCTGATATATAAGGCCTGATTTCTTCTGTTATACGGGCTTCGGCTTCGGTAAAAGACAAAGCATCTACAAGATAAGGTTCTGTTACTTTTTTTTGCATTCCGTTCTCTAGTGTTTTTTCGTAACTAACCTTGCATTCAAACCAATTATGCATATAATTTTCCTTATTATTTTTATCTATAATTTATCCATACAAATATAATAAATTTAATTCACAGCGTCTATTCAATTATAAAAAAACTCTATCGATATACAAAAAAGGCCTGCAAATACATGCAGGCCTTTTCATATTATTTCCGCTCTAATAAATCAATTCTATACCCTGTCCTGATATTTGTAATCGGCAAGCATTTGCTGAAGGCGTTTGCGGGCAAAGAATATACGGCTCTTAACTGTGCCTATAGGCAAACTAAGGCGTTGTGCTATTTCTTCATATTTGTAGCCGGACACATGCATACTGAATGGTACTTTGTACTCGTCAGTGAAACTATTCATTACCTTCATTATTTCGGCTACAGTGTATGCGCCCTCAGGTGTATCGAAACCCGAATCCTGTGGCATATTCAGATGATAGAGATTTTCTGTCTGGTCTATCATTGTCTGGCTACGAACCACACGGCGATAATTGTTCACAAAAATATTGTGCATGATAGTAAACACCCACCCCTTGAAATTAACATTTTCATAATATTTTTCTTTATTATCAAGAGCTCTGAGGGTAGTTTCCTGTATCAAATCTTTTGCCTCTTCCCTATTTGAGGTAAGGGTAAGAGCAAAATTCATCATATTATTCTGCAAGTCTATCAACTTGTCTTCAAATCCTTTGGTGTTGTTATCTAGTGCTGCCATTTCTTTATAGTTTTTAAATTAGTGCATATGGCTCAAATTAGTACAACAAGTTTTTAAATAACGCTTTATTTATATGTCTTTGTTGCTTGACAGATCAAAGTTATATACTTTTTCCAGTTCCAAAACAAAAAAATATCTTATAAAAAAATAAGGATGTTAAAATAAGCATTTATCGGAATTAAAGCATTAGTAATCAAACTATTACACTTACAAAAAAAAGCTTTATGCTTAATAAATATTTTCTATCAGAAGAGAAAGTATATTAATTATACTTCTTTGGGTCGGTCAATTTGGCATGAACAGTTCATTTGGCACTCAATTTGTCTTCCTGTATTACAAAGAAACAAATAAATATTAAAAGAACAAATAAAATATGGAACAAAAAGGAAAAATTGGTGTAACAACGGAGAATATTTTCCCTATTATCAAGAAATTTTTATATAGTGACCATGAAATATTTCTCCGCGAATTGGTATCTAATGCAGTAGATGCAACACAGAAACTAAAAACATTTTCATCGCTGGGCGATTTTAAAGGAGAATTGGGTGACCTCGCTGTCAGGGTAACACTGGATAAGGACAAGGGTACTCTCACCATATCTGACAGAGGGATAGGTATGACAAGCGAGGAGATAGACAAATATATCAATCAGATCGCCTTTTCGTCGGCAAACGAATTTCTCGATAAATACAAGAATGACGCTAACGCAATAATCGGACACTTCGGACTTGGATTCTACTCTTCATTTATGGTTTCCAAGAAAGTAGAAATCGTGACCAAGTCTTATAAAGAAGGAGCCGAAGCTGTGAAATGGAGTTGCGACGGTTCGCCGGAATATACAATAGAACCGGTAGAAAAAGAAGACAGAGGAACCGATATTATATTATATATAGACGACGAGAATAAAAATTTCCTCGAAAAAGGAGAGATAGACCGCCTGCTGAAGAAATATTGCCGCTTCCTCCCTACCCCTGTTGTATTCGGGAAAAAGACCGAATGGAAGGACGGAAAATCGGTCGACACCGACGAAGATAATGTAATAAACGATACTACTCCCCTCTGGACACGCAAGCCCGCTGATCTGAATGATGAAGACTATAAGAAATTTTATCAGGAGCTTTATCCGCTTTCAGACGAGCCTATGTTCTGGATACACCTGAATGTGGATTATCCGTTCAAACTGACAGGGGTACTTTACTTCCCTAAGATAAAAAGTAATATAGACCTCAACCGCAACAAAATACAGCTTTACAGCAACCAGGTTTTCGTTACCGATTCGGTGGAAGGAATCGTACCTGAATTTTTAACATTGATGCACGGTGTACTCGATTCCCCGGATATTCCGCTGAACGTATCGCGCTCTTATCTGCAAAGTGACCAGAATGTGAAGAAGATATCGAACCACATCACTAAAAAGGTGGCTGACAGGCTGGAAGAGATATTTAAAAACGACCGTGGCCAGTTTGAAGATAAGTGGGACAGCCTGAAAGTATTCATCGAATACGGTATGCTGACTGATGATAAATTCTATGAGCGTGCCCAGAAATTCTGCCTGCTGAAAAACACTGATGGTAAGGCTTTCACTTTCGAGGAATACAAAACGCTCATATCTCCGGATCAGACAGACAAAGATGGCAACCTTATATATTTGTATGCCAACAATAAAGACGAGCAGTACTCATACATTGGCACAGCTAAGGATAAAGGTTATGATGTCTTACTTTTTGACGGACAACTCGATGTACATATGGCCAGTTTCCTGGAGCAGAAATTTGAGAAGAGCCGCTTTATCCGTGTCGACAGTGATACAGTAGAGAACCTGATACAAAAAGAAGACTCGAAAGAAGTAAAACTGACCGACAAGCAGAAAGAAGAACTGAACGAAGCATTTACTTCTCAAATACCTAAAATAGATAAGACTGAATTTACTGTCGATTATAAAGCTCTGGATGAAAATGCACAGCCTATACAGATCACCCAGAATGAATTCATGCGCCGGATGAAAGAAATGTCGGCCATGCAGGCAGGAATGGCATTCTACGGTGAAATGCCGGACAATTATAATCTTGTATTGAATGTGGAGCATCCATTGATCAAGAAGATTATGACTGATGTTGACGGCAAAGACAAAGAAGCGGTGGCTGCCTATGCCGGAGAAAGTAAGGACATTCGCCAGCTGGTAGACCTCGCATTACTGGCAAATGGTATGCTGAAAGGTGAGGCTTTGAATAAGTTCATCAAACGGAATATGGATAATATTTAACAAAATAAGTTACATATCACATAAAAAGAGAGGCTGAATTTTACAGATTCAGCCTCTCTTTATTTATAAACAGGTTCATCTTTATATTATTCTACCTTTTGGTAATAACAGGTTTCTTTTTTGTCATCTTTTAAATTATATTCTGTTATGAGAAATGCCCCTTCTATATACGCATCATCTGGATGATGGTTTAATATTTCATATTTGCTTTCTAGCGAAATATCATCTATCAGACCTGATTCTTTAAACCGGACAGTCCTTACAATATGGACACGATCATCCTTTACAGTATATACTGATCCTTCCAAAGTATACTCAGCATAATACACTTTCTCTTCAATCCCATATTCGTTGCATGCATAAGCCTTTCCTCCCCTGGTAAATCTAATACAATAAGGCATACCGTTTAATGATTTCCAAACGCCAACAATAGCATGATCTTCCACAGGTTCTTCCTGATCTTCATCATCATTACTACAACTTAACAATAACGGCAAAATTAAAAATAAGGTAATTAGTTTTTTCATAGCATTATACGATAATTGATATTCCAAAGATAATAATAAAATACTCTTCCAATAAAAAAAGGGAAGCTTATATAGGCTTCCCTTTCCGATATTCTATTTTATCTGTTATATCGACAATATCCTCAAAGTATCCACAAGATTCTGCTGGATAGGCTTGTTCTTTTTAATCGCTTTAGAGAATGGCACATATACGATTTCATCGTTCTGGATACCAATCATCACATTGCGCTGGCCGTCGAGCAGGGCATCTATTGCCGCAGCACCCATCCGGCTTGCCAGAATGCGGTCGTTGGCTGTCGGAGAGCCTCCACGCTGAACATGCCCGAGAATAGTCACTCGCACGTCGTACTGAGGATACTCCGTCTTCACACGCTCGGCCATTGCCATAGCACCACCCGTTATATCGCCTTCGGTAACTAGCACAAGGCTACTATTTTTACTTTTGCGGAACCCGTTCGATATAAGGTCGGCCAACTGGTCCTGCTGCATCATCATTTCAGGGATAATGGCGGCTTCTGCTCCGGAAGCTATAGCTCCGTTAAGAGCGAGAAAACCACATTCACGTCCCATTACCTCGATAAAGAACAGACGCTCATGGGAACTGGCAGTATCACGGATTTTATCCACAGCCTGCATTATCGTATTTAGTGCTGTATCGTAACCAATGGTAAGATCGGTACCCAAAAGGTCATTATCGATAGTACCCGGCAATCCTACAATCGGAAAATTGAATTCCTGCGCAAATATACGCGCACCAGTAAGCGATCCGTCCCCTCCGATAACAACCATTGCATCTATACCTTCTCTTTGCAAGGCTTCGTAAGCTATCTGCCGTCCTTCGGGAGTCTGAAATTCTTTACTGCGCGCTGTTTTCAGGACAGTTCCACCCTGATGGATGATGTTGCTGACGCTATTCGTCTTGAAAGGGACGATCTCATCGAAGATCAGACCTTTGTAACCGCGCATAATACCTTTTACCTCGATTCCGTTGAAAATAGCGGCGCGGGTAACAGCACGGATAGCGGCATTCATCCCCGGGGCATCACCTCCGGATGTTAAAACTCCAATACACTTAATATTAGCCATAACTTACCTAATTTTATTCTATAACTATGCCTTTTGTGAAATCCAGTGCAAAAGTAAGAATAAAATAATTGATAAAGTTAAATTTTAAAAGCATTTTGGTTAATTTAACCCTAATCGGATTTCATTTATTTTAGCTTCTACTTCTTCCATTTGCCACTTTGGTGTAGAAGTAGCACCGCAAATACCAATAGATGCTGTTTTACTTACTACTTCGGGGTTTATGTCGGACGGGGTGGTTATAAAATATGAATTCGGATTATACTTTTTACACTCGGCATAAAGAACTTTTCCGTTCGAGCTTTTTTCTCCTGCCACAAAGAAAATTATATCATTTTTCAATGCAAATTCTTTGATATTAGGAATACGGTTTGAAACCTGGCGGCAAATGGTATCGAAAAACTCAAACTTAGCGTCGCCCTGCATACGGCTCTGTATAATATCTATTATCTCCTGGAATCCGTCAAGGGGTTTGGTTGTCTGAGAGAACAGGCAGATATTTTTTGTAAAATCAAGTTTATCGAGGTCTTCTTTCTTTTCTATGACTGTAGCACTCGAATCGGTTTGTCCCAGCAATCCGTTTACTTCGGCATGGCCGTTTTTCCCGTAAATTACAATTTGTGTATTATTGTTCTTTTCGTCGTTATATTTGTTGTGTATCTTTTTTTGCAGACGGAGTACCACCGGACACGAGGCATCGATGATCTCGATATTGTTTTCCTTTGCTGTCTGGTATGTGGATGGCGGCTCACCATGTGCCCGCAACAAAACCCGGGCATTCTTCAGTTTGGCGAATTCTTCGTGATTGATGGTTTTCAATCCCAGCTTTTCCAGCCTGTCTACCTCCAGATTGTTGTGTACAATATCGCCCAGACAGTAGAGAGTTCCTCCCTTGGCCAGTTCTTCCTCGGCCTTCTTTATGGCATTTACGACTCCGAAACAGAAGCCTGACTTTTCGTCTATCTCTATATTACTCATTAGTTTGTAGTTATTTGTTTGAACTTATCTATCAACCATTTCAGTTGTTCGTCAATGGTCATATATGTGTTGTCCAACAGGATTGCATCACCGGCCTGTTTCAACGGGCTTTCCTTCCGCGTCTGATCCTGATGATCCCTGTTCTTTATATTTTCAAGTACTTCTTCGAAAGTGGTTTTATCATCGCCTTTCGAACGTAATTCGTCAAACCTCCGTTTGGCTCTTATTTCGGGATCGGCCGTAACGAATATTTTCATTTCTGCATGGGGAAATACTACCGTACCAATATCGCGACCGTCCATTACTATCCCTTTGGCTTTGCCCATTTCCTGCTGTAAGGCGACCATGGCATGACGCACAAAAGGGATAGCGCTTACTTCGCTCACTCTCGACGATACTTCCATAGTACGAATGGCAGATTCTACGATCGTTCCGTTTAAATAGGTATCAGGCAATCCTGTCTCTTTATTTATACGAAATTCTACCTTTATACCGTTTATTTCATTTTGTAATCGTTCTTTATCCAATTTACCGCCTTCAAATAAATTATTCTGAATACAATATAAAGTAACAGCCCTGTACATGGCTCCACTGTCTATATAAATATAACCTATCTTTTTAGCAAGGCTTTTAGCCATAGTACTCTTACCATTTGACGAAAAGCCGTCGATCGCGATCACAATTTTTTTCATGCTTTAAGTTTAAACGTACGGTGTAGATAAATGTTTAGCTTATCAGTTATAAATAATATTAATCTTAGAGCCTGTTTAAATTTTAGCGAAATTTTTATTATAGGTCCATACAAATAATTGACTCCGTCGATTCTTCGAATTCTTAGTAACTTTTTTCTGCTCTTTTAGCGTCTTTTTTATATTTTACTCGCTGGTTTAGCCCGCTAAACCAGCGAGTAAAATATAAAAAATCCATCTAAATGTTGCTATAAAAAAGATTTGCTATAAAATTTAAACAGACTCTTAATCCTGCAAAGATAGTTGAAAAACAAATAACAGCCGATAATTATTGGGGATGGATGATAGAAGATGTGGCTGACAGGCCTCTATATGGTGAAAATATTATTCTCAACAGAAAAAATAAGAAAAACCCCTTGCAAAATATTTTCACAAGAGGTCATTCCTTTAAAAATATAATAATTAAACACTACTCTCCCGGGGACGTCCTGTCTTCATAGTACTGATATGAAATTATCGACCGTGTAACAAAATTATTCAGGGTGTTATTTGTTCCGCGAGCTCCGATATAGAGAGCCTGCCCACCCGAATTCATACTGTTGCGACGCTTATAGGCAATGTGTATTTTTTGTTCCGACAGGGGCATATTCTCCAGCACAAAATGTAATGTTTCGACCTGAAACACCTCGGTATTGTTATAACTTTCATAAACAAGCCTCCCTATACGGGAATCCATAATCAGGCCATTGGCAAAGACAGCTCCTGAATAGGATATCCAGCCCGAAGTATAGTTGTTCCTGTATTCTTTCAGTGCGATAGTTTGGACAGTAATAACAATCCTGTTCTTTACATGAGCGGGAGTTATATTAAAGAAATCGCCCAATTGAATCCAACCTGTATTATCGGAAGAAAAGGCTATACCACTGTTTATAGGTATAGACCTAGACTCTATCAGCGAATACTTGTTTTCCATAGCCAACGGAATGGTTATTACTGTCCACACGGGTTTCAGTTCTGCGTTCAGCACCAGAAATTGTCCGTTAACATCTCCTTGCGGAACTGTCAGGCTTGTCCATCTCACTCCGTTATTGATACAGGTCTCCCCTCCGTTTGTATGATTGTATACCAGCATAGCTTCTACATGCCGCGATAAAGGAGTGGCCAATGTATATGACGGAAGGCTCATTCTGGGTAACAACAGACCTCTTGCAGAAGTGCCGTCTACAAATTCTTTCATATCCAGTAATGCATCTGCTACAGGCTCCAATCCCGAACCTATAGTGACCTGCCCTCTTATGGCCACTGAAAACAGGGTAAAGACTCCTAACACAATAGTAAATCCTTTATTTTTCATAATACTGATAGGATAAGGATGTTGATCCGGGCATGCTTGCGCTCAAAGATTTGCCTATATATAAAGACGGGACAGTAGTATTGCTGTTGCGACGGATAAAAGCGATCTGAATAGTATTCACCCCTATCGGAAGGTTCTCGATAATGAAGAACAATGTCTCAGACTTGGATAACTCGTTATTATTTCCCGATGATCTCAATGTGCCCACACGTACACCTTTCAACAGTTTATTTATGAACACTCCCCCGGCATACGACGTCCAGCCCGAAGCACTGTATACTGACTGTAATATAGTGGTCTGGACAAATAGAATGGTCCTGTTATTCGCCTTCTTTACCGTAATTTGAAACGGATCGGCAATTGTCTTCCATGAGCTTGTCATAATGCTGTTTTCTGTATACATTCCGGCGCCCGAATTAGTAGTAAACTCGGCTCCGGTATTCTGGCTGTACGCCCCCACTTCTATCAATGAAAATTCTTCTGTTTGCACCTCAGGAATAAAAACGGTCGTCCATTTTGGCACCAGCGTTTGTTTGTCCAGCATCAGAAATTGTCCTTCCGATCCACCTTCGGGAACCTGCACCAACGCCCATTTACTCCCGTCATTCCTGTATAATCCGGTCGGAATCAGCCCATTTGTTACGGTATTATACACAATAGCGCCCTCTATATGCATCGTCAAAGGATGGGGGTCGGTTACAGATTTCAACTCTACTCTTGGCAACAATAATCCTTTTGATGCTAAGTTTCCCGATTCTTTCAGATCGAGCAGGGCATTCTCGTCGGGTTCGTCCGGTGAACCGATTGTTACCTGAGCTTTCGCACAGGTAGCCAAACTCAGCGAAAGGATGAGCCCCATTAATTTATAATTTATCAAAGTCATTATAGTAATTAAAATATTTCGGATGTGGGATCTTCGTAGTATTGGTAATATATTGATGGTCTCGCCATAAAATTATTCAGGTTTGTAACGTTAGCCGAAGGTTTGCCTATACTTATATAAGTTTGGCCAGCACTGCTGTTAACCCTTGTCACCGCCACACTTATCTCTTGTTTATTTGCAGACAGGTTTTCAACAACCATATGCAACAAGATGGTTTCGAAAGTATTGGATCCCGTGTTAGAATAAGATAATTGCCCCATATTGACCGACTTCAGCAAATTGTTTACAAATATTCCTCCGGCATACGACACCCACCCGTTCGCTGTACCGCTTTTTTGCACTGTGGTTTGTACCGTTATAAACAGCCGGTTCTTCTTATATTTGGGAGTTATGGAAAATGACGGGCCCAGTTTAACCCATTTACTATTTAAAGGATAATCGATAGTTGTTGTTGATATACCATTATTTGTGCTGAAGTCTGCCCCTCCTTCATATATGTATATACTCGAATTCATCAGGATAAAGTTATCATCTTTTATATCGGGAACATTCAATGTTACCCATTTAGGCTGCAAATTCTCAGACAAAGAGAGAACCTGTCCCGGTGTCCCGTCAGGCAAATCCATCCTTACCCACTTTGACCCGTCATTGAAATATAGGCCGGGAGTGACTTCTGTATTAGAATTTTTATTATATACGATCATCCCGGCCACATGTTTTGTTAACGGGTAGCTACCCGCAACTGAATTAAGGGAAACCCTGGGCAACAACAGCCCTTTGGTCGATCTTCCGCTCTCCTGCTCCTTTAGGTCGAGGATTGCATCAATATCCGGTTCTATCCCAGAACCGATAGTTACCTGCGCACACAGAGGCAAATAAGCAAAGACAACAAAAAAAATTACTGTACAATTTTGTAATATGTTAAACCTTTTCATTTTCACTTTAATAGTTCTATTAAATCTGCATCAGGAATTATTATTTATTTCCGATGCAAACCTATTAAAACTACTATCGGCTTTCGGTACAGATATTGTCTATTTGACTGTTGCCCCCTTTCTATTTTTACCATCCGGTGAAACATTACACTCTTAAATCGAATCTGAATACAATATGTTCCTCCTTTTATGCTTCACAGATTGCCAGACAGATGAAAAAAGCTTTTATGCAATTCTTACGCACTTATAAAGCTGCACAATGAATTTATCTCCATTCTCTGTTCCTGAAAGAATTTATACCGCTGCATTTCGCCTCCGTGCGTTATCAGTATCGAGTATCTCTTCAGCGAGTCTATCCATTCATTATGAGTCTGGCATACCTTATTACTCTGGGAATCTATCCCACTGATTCCATACAGATTCAGGTGCGCATAAGAATGTACATCATAATTCAGCAATATATATGAAGCATCGATATTGATATTAGACAGATACAGCAATATATCTGCTCCGGTATTATATGTTCCCGATATGGTAAGCAATTCCATCTCTGTCAATAGCTGATTCAATTCACTCTTTATATTTTGTATATCATCTTCATCTATGAGGTTGAGAGTATGAAAATAATTTATTTCTCTGATAAAAGATGAGAAAATATCCTGATTCAGTATTATACTGGCACTCTTGATATTACGGGCTTCCTGTACAAATGTTCTTTGGGCGGCGACCGCTTCTTTCGAAATTTCCATTTCCCTGAAAGGCAATGAATATAGTTTCTTTACCTGATATGCCCATTTGAAAAGTTTAAACTTCGCCAGGTTCTCATATCGCAGATAAAAGAAATAAGGAAGGCTATTGAAAGCACACTTTAGTTTTGCCCCAGACCTTCTGTTTGCTCTTTTAAAAAGATTAATATATTCTTCGAGCCGCCTCACATAGTTCCGGTTAATATCATCTGTTTCCACCAGATTGAGGTCAAAGATCGCCCTCTCATTACTTTTAACTCCTATTATATTATCTATCGAGAAGCCTAAAGAAAGAGAAATTTTAGCCACTTCTTCGAATGTAAAACGGACTTCGCCCCTGAGACGCCTGTAGATTGCCTCTTTGCCCAAGCAAAGAATATCGGCCAGTATGGAAACTATTTTGTCTTTTTCTATTTTAGTTAACGTTATATCTTTTTCGCTTAATGATGTCTTTATTGTTTCTATTAGATCTTCATGTACATTTGTTCTCATTTCTTAATTATTGATTATATGTTAATTCCCTTTGTTTACTAGACCTGACAAATAAGAATGATTAAAAAAATGGAGAAAAGAGATTCTTTTTATTATCTCAATATTATAAACAGACAGAATTCCTTATATCTCTTCAGTAAAAAGACATTCTTTTTATAAATGTAAAACTATAGCTAACTTTATAATATAAATAGCTATTTTGAGTGTATTATCGCCCCTGATATTTTCTATTTACAGTATCAAAAAAATACGAGCATCTATAATAGATATAAAATTAACAGAAGGGCATTTTTTGGATTTACAGATACAAGATCGACTCTCAATCGGTCTCATTCCCTAAAAAAAAAACAATTTCAGATAAAAAAAAGAATACCTGCCTGACACAATATTGCATCAAGCAAGTATCCATACAGGACAGATAGACTATTCAAAAACTACTGTCTGAGAAATATTCAAAGCCCAGGGGGCTACCGAAATCTGTACATTCAAGGATGAAGGAGCCTCGGAGCTGAAAGGATTGCTGGTTCCCAAGCCTTTTACAACAGTTTTTATATTATATGTATTGTTTCGTTTTACATATTTATGATTGTCTGATGCTCCCGAAATAGTCGAGTTAGCGCTTTCCTTGTTTATAATAACAGGGAAGTAAGTATATCCGTTAGTATCTACACGACCGGGAATGTTATTTATATATATCCCGTTTTGTTTGACTTTTGCTCTCAACACAATTATCGTAGGAAATATATTATCTTCCACAGGCTGGTTTTCATAGATATAGAAGTATGTACTGTTGTTAGAAGCCGGTGATGTAAGGAAGTTATCGGCTCCCGACAATACTGTACTGGATGAAGGATACAAGTCTCCTGTTCCCGATAACCCCTGGTAATAACCGGTTGGCAAAGAGGCTGCCGCCAGTTTCACAATATTTGAACTCTTTGCCGCATTCAAGATGAAAGCAGTAGGATCTTCAAATGTATACTCCCCACCCTGCCATTGCATGTCTTCTATTTTCACTCTTGCAACCAGTCTGGTAAGGGTGAATGTATGAGGCTCTATAGAGACACCATCCGTAGGGTTGGTTGTGTATCCTAAATAGTTCTTACCAGGAATGATTATAACATCAACCACTTCGGTAGACATGGTCAACCGTCCGTTATCCTTTTCATTCTTCAGGTCTGACACCACCTGTTGCAGTTCCGAATAAGTTTTTACCGACGATACATCTCCGGTATAGTTAGCCAATACAAATATTTTCTTCGTTCCGCTTGTCACAGCAATATTATCTACCTTGGTAATAGTGTTATTTTGGCTGGTTGCGCTTTTTTGAGATTCTATAGTTCCATCCATATTAAAAACAAATGCATCCAGTTTCAGCACCTTATCCTCCTGTTCCGGGTTACCCTGGGCTTTGGTTTGTGGTGTTCCCGAAATTTGTAAGCTTAGAGTAGCCTTTTCTCCTTCTATAACGGTGGGTTCAGGTATTACAGTTTCCTCCGAATTATCGCACGACACAGCACAAAATGCAATTATAATTGCACTTAAAAACATACTTTTTGATTTCATTTTGACCAGATTAATAAATTATAATTTCATTTTTCTTTTTAATTCAGATAAGACAATCGTTTCCTACAGAAGAATCCCGATTCTCCCTTGTCTTTTCTCTTGTAAAAACAGGTCTGGAAATATTCTCCTGTCAATATCTATAAAGAGAATAATGATGTTTGCCGACAAAAATCACACATGCTTATTTACGCCGCAAAAGTAAGATGAATTGTAATATTCCATAACAGAAAAAAGGGACAAAATAAGTCTTAAAAGGGACAAAATAATCCCAGCTTATTTACCTAACAATTTAGCCTTTAAATTATACTTGTCGCAAAAATGAAGAAATTCGGTCATGCTGGAAAAATGAAATTCGGTAAGGATATTATCTACGGACACTGTTTTATGTACCAGATAGTATTCCAGACTCTTTACCTTCTGATTTACAATCCATTTATGGGGAGTCATTCCAAATTCAGCCTTGAACTTCCGGGTAAAAGTCTTGGTAGTCATAAAACATTTTTTCGATAAACTTTTTACAGTACTATCGTGAGTATAATTGGCCAGCACATCCATTCTGAAATGGTTCTGGCTGAGTAATACCGGAGAAAAGAAACCGGCCAGGGTCTGTTTGTCGTAAAGGGTTCTCATCAGGAAGACAAATTCTTTTTTCTTAATGTCATACACATACTTTGAAAATATCTTATTGCGCCTGTAATAGATAATCCCTGATAAAAAATAGCGCAATGTTTTCTTTATTTGCAGTTTGTTCAGTTCTATTGCATCAGGAGCATACAGCGATACAATCCGGTTGAGCAATACCTGATCGATAAAAGGTAAAAGATTATCTGATTTCAGTTCAATATATATAGAACTCTCTTTCGTAATGCTTTTGTAAGGGCCAAAAGCTTTAGATATAAAGAACATATTGTTGGTACTGAACATCATATAATCCGAATCATCTTTTTGAATCAATATCTTACCTTTCATTATAAAAACAATACTGTTTTCGCCAGGTATCCCCATCATGAACTCTTTATCTCCGGTTAAGTAATGTACTTTAAATGAGTCATCTTTTTCGAGAGGTAAAATATAATCCTGCAGGGAATTTTCGTATTCATTTGATACCTGATCTACAGTAGGCGGACGAATAATCATATTGTGTAATTAAAAACCTATTTATGCCTTTAACAAATCTAAAACGCTTAATGTTCTCATTTCCTGTATTCCCTCTCCGATTATTCCACTTTATTTACATGATTCCACTTACTGTTATGTAACAATTTGTGCAAAATCTTATCTGATATATCTCGCTACTGATGACTAATTTTGCTATTTTTGTACCCAAATTGAAGAAATATATGGCTGGAAGCGGAATGAAAAGTTTGGCAAAAGATACTGCGATCTACGGAACCAGCAGTATATTAGGCCGTATACTTAACTATTGCCTTGTTCCGCTGCATATGTATGTATTCTCAAACCCGGAAGAATATGGCAGAATCAGCAATATTTACGGAATAGTAGCAATTCTTTTTGTCCTGCTGACTTACGGAATGGAGACTGGTTTTTTCCGTTTCATGAATAAAAAAGAAGAAGATGCCGGCAATGTATACTCTACATCACTCATTTCGTTAGGAGTAACTTCTCTTCTCTTTGTTTTGCTCTGCATCTGTTTCATTAATCCTATTTCGGAATTGATGCGCTACCCGAATAAAGAACACATTATGATAATGGCTTTTGTGGTAGCGGCCGATGCCTTTATGGCTATTCCGTTTGCTTATCTCAGATACAAGAAAAGACCCTTCAAATTTATGACACTGAGGCTTACGTTTATAGGCATCAATATACTTTTCAATCTGATTTTCCTGCTTCTGTGTCCATGGTTATACGATAATCATCCAGACTTTCCTCTGATTAAGTTCTATCATCCTGGTATGGGAATCGGATATGTGTTTTTAGCTAACCTTATCGCCACATTGTCCACATTGCTATTACTGATTCCGTCGACAATGAAGGATGTAAAGTTCCGGTTCGATAAAGAATTGTTGCGCAGGATGCTCATGTATTCTTTTCCGTTATTGATATTAGGTTTGGCGGGAGTAATAAACCAAACGGTGGCTCAAGTCCTGTATCCATTCCTTTTCGATGAACGGGCAGATGCAGATTATCAGTTGGGGGTATATAGCGCCAGCCTCAAAATAGCTGTTATTATCACTATGTTCACTCAGGCATTCCGTTATGCATATGAGCCGTTTTTCTTTGGCAAAAGCAATGAAAAAGGAAACACAAAGCCCTATGCCAATGCGATGAAATATTATATCATATTCGCCCTGCTGGTATTCCTTGCTGTGGTATTCTATATAGATATTATAAAATACATTATGCAGCTGATTGGGAAAAATTACGTCGGGGGACTGAAAATTATCCCGATAGCCATGATGGGGGAGATACTTTTCGGTGTGTATTTCAATCTGTCGGTTTGGTACAAGTTGACAGACAAAACTAAATACGGGGCTTATTTTTCCGTATTCGGGTGTGTATTGCAATTGGCTATAAATATAATATTTGTACCTATATACGGCTATATGGCCAGTGCTTGGGCTACACTTATCTGTAACCTTATACTGGTTATTATATCTTACTTCATCGGACAGAAATATTTCCCTATTAGATACGATCTGAAAAATATATTCGTGTATTTCGTTCTGGCTATCGCGTTCTATCTTGTGGCTATGTATCCCGAAATAGAGAACGATGTGTTGCGTCTGGCATACAGGACTATTTTCCTTGTTGCCTTTGCAGCAATCATTGTAAAGAAAGATATGCCGTTATCGCAGATACCTTTTGTCAATAGATACTTTAAGAAGAAGTAGTGATCGGAATCGAGAAAGTTTATCTATAAGATGCTAATATGCTAATAGGTTAATATGCCGATATACCAATGATAAGGAGTTCTTTGAAAAAACAGTAAAATCTGTAAGGTTTGTCAGGTTTTAGTTAAAAAGCTATTAGCTATCGGCTGATAGCTAATAGCTAAAAATCTGTCAGCTTTGTAACTTTTTAGTTAAAATGAAATACTGAAGACATAAACATAAATTATCAATATAATTAAATAAATATGAGAAAAATATTCACATTATTTGCGCTGTTCCTTTCCGTGCTGATGGTCAAAGCCGACGAAGGAATGTGGCTCCTGAAAGAGCTGAACAGGATAAGTGCCGCCCGCATGAAAGAACTGGGCTTTACGTTTCCTATCGATAACCTGTATAATGAAAATAATCCTTCGCTGAAAGATGCTGTCGTTATCTTTGGCCGGGGATGTACCGGCGTGGCTGTGTCGCAACAGGGACTTATATTCACCAATCACCATTGCGGATATGGCGATATACAAAAGCTTAGTTCGGTAGAGCACGATTACCTGAAAGATGGCTTCGTCAGCCAGACTTTTGCCGAAGAACTGCCTGCAGAGGGACTGATCGTATCATTCCTGCAAAAGACTGAAGATATAACAGAATATGTGACCTCAGGTCTGTCTGCAAACGATACGGAAGATGTTCGTGATCAAAAGATAGATTCATTATCAAACGAATATCTGAAACAATATAAAGGAAATGAGTTTATCCGTGCACAGGTAATCCCTTTTTATGCGGAAAACAAATACTATGTGGTAATATATGAAGTATTCAGAGATGTAAGGCTTGTATTTACACCGCCATCATCTGTGGGTAAATTCGGTGGTGAGACCGACAACTGGATGTGGCCACGCCATACGGGAGACTTCTCCGTTTTCCGTGTATATGCCAATAAAGACAATCAGGCAGCAAATTACAGCCCCGACAATGTGCCTTACCGTCCTAAATATTCGGTTCCCGTTTCTATCAAAGGTTTCAAGGAAAAGGATTATGCGATGACTATCGGCTATCCGGGCAGTACCGAGCGCTATATGTCCTCGTGGGGAATTACCCAGATGGTAGAATCTGAACATAAACCCCGCATCGAAGTGCGTGGCGCAAAACAGGATATATGGCGTGCGGCTATGAATGCGAGCGATGCTGTGCGTATCAAATATGCTTCAAAATATGCAGGTAGTTCCAATTACTGGAAAAACGCAATGGGTATGAACGAAGCTATTGCCAAACTGGGCGTTATCAAGGATAAGGAAAAATTGGAAGATAAGTTCTCTCTGTGGGTAACATCATCCGGTAAAGAAGCTCAATACGGAAATGTATTGCCTTCACTGAAAGAAGGATATACTGCGACTATGGAGACTGCGAAGATACAGACCTACCTGTTCGAAACATTCTACAATGGTATAGAGATCGTTCGCTTTGCCAATACAGTTTTGTTTGCAACCAAAATGGATAAAGGAGGTGTTGCAGAAGAACTGAAAGGCCGGATGACAAATATCTATAAAGACTACGAGCCATCTCTTGATCGTAAAGTGATGCCAGTTCTGCTAAAACTATATGCAGAACGTGTCCCTGCCGAATATCTTCCTTCTGTTTATGGTAAGATAGAAAACGAATTCGGGGGAGATTACGATAAATATGCTGAATGGTTCTACAACAATACCAAGCTCACGTCACTGGACGGCGCTATTGCCCTTGCTTCATCAGGCGATAAAGAGGCTATGATGAGCGATCCGGCTATAGAGCTTTCCAAATCATTAGAGCCCTGTCTCGAGTTGCTGAAAAAAGGAGTTGCACCATATAGCGCAAGCCTCAGCAAAGGAAGCCGTTTATTCATGGCAGGATTGATGGAAATGGAACCAAAAAAGGCTTTCTATCCGGACGCCAACTTTACCCAACGTTTGAGTTATGGTTCTGTCGGTGGATATAAACCGGCCGATGCCGTGTACTATGACTATTACACCACATCTCAGGGTGTACTGGACAAACAGAAACCGGGCGATCCTGAATTCGGTGTGCAGCAGTATATCCTCGATGATCTGGCTAAGGGTGATTTCGGCAGATATGCCGCTCCGGATGGCAAGATGCATGTAAACTTCTTGTCTAACAATGACATAACCGGCGGAAACTCGGGCAGCCCTGTATTCAATGGTAAAGCAGAGTTGATCGGACTGGCTTTCGATGGCAACTGGGAAGCCCTGAGCGGCGACATTGTGTTCGAGCCGGAGTTGCAACGGTGTATCAATGTAGATATCCGCTATGTCCTTTATATCATCGACAAGGTGATGAAATGCCCGCGGTTGATAGAAGAATTGGAAGTGAAATAGAATATCTTATATAGACGAAAAAGGCAGGCCTGAGCACAGGCCTGCCTTTTTCATCTAGTGATTGTTTAGTTATTCATATGTATCCAGTGCTTTTATATTCTTCTCCAGATCATCTTTGCTGATATCTTTCAGATCGAGATCAATAGACATATCAGCTGTTATTGTAATCTCTTTTTCGTCGTATGAGAATTTACCCTCTTTGACAGAGTAAGCTACAAGCTTACCTTCAGCACCAATCGGCATTCCGTTGTCGTAGCTCTTCACTGTATTAGTACCATCAGCAGTATAGATCTGCACCAGAACCAATACTCCTTTTGCACGGAAGAATACGAATGTATCGCCTTCGTAACCTAGATAAGAAGCCAGTTTATCAAATTGGCCATACAAATTGATCCGGATAGTTGTCATACCATTGGTACTATTCCAGGATATATCGCAGTTGATCCAGCCAAGTTTACCAATAAGGAATTCGAATTGCTTGTTATTGGAGAATACCCCTCTCTCTTCCTGGCCAACTTCTACAAAGTCATCTTTTTCCGGATCTTCCCAGGCAAACTGATCGTCATTGTCTCCGCTTTCTTCATTTCCTTTCCAGAGTTGAGTAAATGTGCCGTCTTCTTTATCTGTAGGGATGCTGATAGTAACCGGAGCATTCAACTGCTGATCAACGCTTACTCCATTCTGTTTTACATCGATGAAGATGAAACCATCCGACTCGAAGTATGAGCCATTGTAGTAGTTTGTATTCGTTCCCGAAAAGATCATGCTGCTTGGCTTGAGCATTTCGTATGCCTCAACGGTAAACTCACCTGTAATTGGCTGCCCGTTTTTAGTGAATGCATTTTGAGGAATCGTAATCTTCACACCTTCTTTCAGAGTAATGGTCACAGGCAGATCGGCTGTATTGATCTTATGTTCCTGTTTCAGGGATTCTTTTGTATCCTGCAAAAATTCCTTAGCATGGTAATTGGGGTCCGGTTCATCCCAGTTTATTCTGGTTTCATCATCATTACACGAATAAAAGAATGCTCCTAATACCAGCATTAATAAAAATTTCTTCATAACGTTTGTGGTTTAAGTTAATATTGTGTAGAACTGTGTGTTAATTGTTTATGTGTATTCCGGCCTTCATAATATTTGATGCGAAAGATCATATGTTAAGTTGCAACCCTCTCTATAATTTAACTTTTGTTCACAAAAAAGCCGATGAGAAATTCACCGGCTTCTACTTATATTTAAATAGTAATTACTTCACTTCTTCAAAAGAAATGATATGTGTAAATCAATTGGTTATAATTCCATGGTACAAATAAGATACAGATAATATGCGTAACATCGGTAACATTATCGCTTGACTTTCTGTTTTTTGTGGGCGGTTATTATAGTATAGCTGTATGCGTTTACAGTTATTATCGCATTATTGATAGATGCATACCAATTCTTACCTCTTCTGATGATACTGTCTGCTTGCTGAATTTGCTGCTTACACCAACTTACAACATCATCGGTTTCTATCGAAAGATTTCTCTTTATCCGTACTATGCCTAATTCTGTTGTATGTATTTTGTCAATATTGGATAACAAGTCATTCATTTTCTTCTTTTTTTTGTTCAATAGAGTGAATGCTTTTTGCATTGAGCGGGCTTACCACTTTCTTTCCTGTTTCTGCTTCCAGTTTTAAGCGAGCTTCTTTCGCAATATTCCCTCCACGACGTGCCACATCTTCGTGTTCAGGAAATGATTCAGGATTCGTTGTTTCTGAAATTTCTTTGGTAGACAATTCGGCAAGCATATTCAACACCAATTCTTTATTAGTCATATTGTCGCGAAGATTCTCTTTCTTCAAGCCCTTAAACTTCTTGTATTCCTTGGCGTTTTTACCTGCCCATGTCTGGTAAATAATATCAGTGAGTACAGCAAATTCGATCCCTTCTTCCAATCCAAGTCGTTTCCATTCATCGGTTAATTCTTTGCGAATCTCAATACTCTTCAAACGTTGGTTTATCCAATTGTCGGAATACCCCAGACGTTTGTAGTCAGTCATTGCCTGTTCTATGGAGAGTTCAGGGTCTTGTAGTTGGTCAAGCCTTTGTTTGGCTACTTCGGCTAACCATAGTTTGAATGGTTCAGCCTTGGGTGAGGGGATAGATTGTATTAATCGAAAAAGTTGTTCTGTATCAGCAACATCTGTTTTGTAATATTTGCCATCAGAAGATTGCATTTTCAGTTGGTTACAATTTGTAACCAACTGACTTCCCTCTTTCTTTAGTCTGTTTTTCAGTACTTTCCAATAATTATTCGGATTTGGACTATCTGTTAGTACTCCAACTACATCTACAATTGAAAAATACCATTCCTCGGTTTCTTCGTCCCATATAGATCGGACTTTCCGTTCTTCAAATAACTGTATTTTATTATTCATTTTTTTCATAATACAATTCCTTTCTCAATTCATTTTGTCAAACTTTCTAAACTCATTTATTTCGCAACAATCACACAAATGAAAATCGATGCTGTAATGTTGCTCCAATTTATGTTCATGAAAATGGCCGTAGTACCAATCGGTTATGTTAGGTTGCAACTTTTGTAAGTTGGCAAAGAGTTGATCCATGATCGCTCTTTCTTTATCCAAAAGGTCATTTAATCCCTCATCAGCTGCTATCCAAGTTGCAATATTTGCTTTTGAAGTGGGATAAGCAAATGATGGAGCTGTATGAGATGCTACCAAGTGAATCGCATTAGCAAATTGCTGATGAATCATATCCAATTTTTCGCTATCGTAGTAAGGCAGCTCTGCTTCTCCCCAGTAAGATTTCTTCCCGGTTCTCCACTCTGTTTCTATTCGATACTTTCGGTCTATGGAAGTTGCTCCACCCACACATAAAACGTTGGTTTGATTAACCGAAATCACGCCGTAATCTGGTATCAGATGTATGTGTGGATATTTTTTAAACGAGCCGCTGAAAAAGGTCGGATCATCATGATTGCCCCTAAAAAGAAGTAAATGATTGTTTTGTTTTGACAGCTTGCTATTCAGCTTTTTAAACAGCGTATAATAGTATTCATCCTTATAAAATCCCATCCCAATATCACCACAAACAATCAGAACAGCATTATTGTATTGATTAAGCTTAAAGACAATGGTCTCAAACTCTCCGTGGATATCGCCACAAAAAAGTAAATTATCTATATCTTGAAAGCGAATGTTATTTTTCATTGTCTGTTCTGTGTATACTATGCTGGCAGACTCCTATTGATTTCTATGTTATTTCAGTTCTATTATTTGAGTCTCTACATTGTATTTATAGTTTACGATACTTTCATTCAAAATCAGCTGGATAGCTTCTTCAATTATGTTTAATGGTACAACAAACCATTCTCGCGGTGTAATTCTAAGTCCTCTTTCATTAAACAAATCAACATTCAAGCAGGTAGAAGCGAAAAACCTATGCAATAGTTGCTCTAACTTATCTGCATTCCGATTATAGCATTTATATGAAATAACTATTTGAACATCTGCAAACAAATAAGTGGCTTCATTCTTTGCATTCTTGATTCGTTCCTCTATAGGTGTAGTAGAAAATCCAATTTTATACAAATCCTTAATTGCAGATATTTGAGGGTTGGTGGATTTCGATTTTAATATGTAAACCCAACCTGTTTGAATGTCTTCCTCTTTTACAATGTTGGCATTTACAAACAATCCATTTTCGATGGTCTCATACGTGTTGGTTATAAGTTTTCCATCTTTCTGAATTTGTTTTCCTAATGATCTATAAAGCATATTGCTATATGTCCCGTTTTCAAATATTGTTTTAGTTCTACCATCTTTCCTTACTCTATCACCCGATTTCAATGACCTTTTTGTTTGTTCTATTTCTGCTGACTCAAGAAATAAAAGGATTCCATCTATTATGTAAAAGTTGCCAACATGAAGGTTTTTTTCAATATTTTGAAATGGCTTGATCTTTCGCTTTCCTTCTTTGATTTCCTTGTGAACCTGTTGAAACATTTTTTCATAAGGTTCAAATTCATCTTCTTTCATCGATTTTCTTTGAGCTATAAAATCGGCTTCGGCTCTCTCTTCCTGTTTTGGAATATTTTTGTATCTGAAAATGGATAAGTCTTTGTCTGTATCTAACAAGCCAAAATCATCGTCAGATAATATATCGTCAATTGAAGGGCTTTCCATTTCAACAAATCCAAGCAAATTATGCCTATCAAATGGCTTTAATATTTTTTTCTTAACATCGTCTTGTCTGAATGTCTTTAATCTGGCCATCAAACTATACTCAGACATACTCGTACTATTTGGTTCCCGATTATTATTGTCGATAAACTGATTTATTTCTTCAAAAGAATCAATAAGTCTGTCATCAGCTGATTTTATGGAAGTAGACTTTGCCTTTGAGTCTAACAACCCAAAGTCATCATCATTAAATATCTCATCTATGGTTATTTTCTTACTCATTTGATAATGCTCTTTGTCTTTTCAATTCTCTTAAAAATACCAAGGCTTCTGCCATTCGCTTTTCTTTAGGGTCATAGGAGTGGATATTAGGAGCTTCGCCTGTTTTTTCTCTCCACTCTTTTATTTTAGGCCACAAAAGAATCGCTTCTTCCTCAGTCATATCTATTTTAACAGCTTGAATATGGTCGTCAATCAATTTCAAGACTTGGGTAGTAACCGATTTGGAAAGTATCTCAAAAGCCTTTTGGAATGGATTAATTTGGTCAATCAAGTCAATGTGAATATCGTCAATATTCACAAAGCTACCTGCCATACGGATAAATTTTCTACCTCCTTGCTCTTCTATCGTACTATTCTTAATCACAGAATCAACAACCAAATGCTGACGTACGGCTTCAACTTCCTCTTCGCTTAAATCAGGGTAAACTTCCCGTATTATTTTGGGAATTAAAACTGTGTTTATCACTTCAGCCTCAATATTTCCGGGCATTGCTTTTAGCATCTGATCATCTTGTAAAATGCGAGCTTTCAAATCATTCAAATCGCTTTCGATAATGTCTTTTGCTCTTTGCGAAGTTGGAAGCTTAAACCCATGTATTTTAATTGTGTTTTCATCCGATTCATCATCATCGTCATCATCCGATTTCTTAGCTTTGAATTTGAAGTTGGGTGCTAGTACTTGCTCCATCAGTAGAGAGGCTGTAATTGCTTTAAGCATATTATTTACGGCAACTCTTACTTCTTCATTTTCTGCATCCGGTTCAGCAACCAAGTTAGTAAATTGGGCATGTGTTTTATTATTACTATCCCGGGTTGCACGTCCTATGATTTGGATAATCTCTGTTAACGAGCCACGATAACCTATGGTTAAGGCATGCTCGCAGTAAGGCCAGTCAAATCCCTCTTTAGCCATGCCTAATGCAATAATAATGTCAATATCATCGGGCGATTTTATTTCACGTAAGTAAGTTGTTATTTTTTCTCTTGCGCGAGGGTCGTCATTTACCAAATCGGCAACCTTAAGAGTTTTACCCGTTCGTTTACTCTTTACAAATAATACACCCGTTTTCTCATCCTGATATTCTAAATCGCCCAGTACATCGATGATATGGCTTACCTCTTCATATTTTTCTTTAGATGATTCGGCCGAGTTGACACTCGGGATATGTATGATTGTCTTTTTGTTTTCGTCTAAAATTTCTTCTAAGGCCGACATTTCCTTATCGGGTTGCTTTTTGAAATACCGACCTTGATAGAAGTGATAACCGATGCCCAACGATTTCAGGTACTCATATCCGTTCAGCTGCTCGTAGTAGTTATACGTTACACGGGTGAATTTTGCTTCATCCTCGGGTAATAAAACGGGTACATTATCGCCCCTGAAGTATGATCCAGTCATGGCAACGATATGCGCAGTCGATTTTGCCATGATGTTTCTCATTACTTCTCCCAGCCGATTATCGCCATCAGCCGAAACATGATGAAACTCATCAATAGCTATCAGTGCGTTGTTCAACCTTTTTTCATCCAGTCCATCCAAAGCAAAGCGCAATGTGGCATGTGTGCAGATTAAAATCTGCTCATCACTATCGAGGAAATTGAGAAATGCCGATACTTTGCTTTTTTCGGAACCGGGCGTACAAAGATTGTATCGGTCGTTGGGATTCCAGTCAGCAAAAAAACCGTGTTTTTTTAATTCAGTGGGTGCAAATGAAGCACCTATCGTTCGTTCGGGAACGGCTACAATTACTTTTTTTATTCCTTGATGTTGCAGCTTTGCCAAAGCAATAAACATAAGTGCCCTTGATTTGCCCGAAGCTGGAGGCGCTTTTATTAACAGGTACTGTGCTGTGTTGGCTGCATAGGCTTTCTGCTGCATTTCGCGCATACCCAGCTCGTTCGTCTTTTTACTTTGCCCTGTTTGGCTATATTCTACTTGTACTAAATTTTGCATAGCTTACTTTTTACTCTTTGGGTTTCTTTTACTCTTTTGTTTGGCAAACAAGGTGTCTTTTTGGGTCATTTCCTCATATAGCCTAAACAGGTACTCCAGACGTTCGGTATCGGTAGTGAAAGGCTGGAGGCGATAGCATTTTTCAACCGCCTCATCCAGCTCCTTGTGGGCTTTTCTAAGTCCTGTCGGCATGGTATCGGGGTTGTATAGCCATGCCATTGTTTTTTCGGGGTGCTTTTCTCTTTCTTCCAGTATAGCAAAAACGTAAAGATTCAAATTCTCCTTTTGTTTTACATTAATATCGGGAAAAGGGAAAGTATTGTAGCATAGCTTAGCTGAATATCTATAATCAGTCTTTAGTCTGCCACCAACAGCTCTTACCCACACCATGTGCATGCGTGAAGTAATTACAGCAAAAATCCACGGCTGGGCGTTATAGACTGCAAAATTAGGAGCTACGACAATGCTATTGGAATTTAAAAAACCTATAGGAATATATTCTCTTTTTTCCGATGATACACTTGGTATGATTATTACCTCTGTAGGTAAATATCTAATTTCTGCAAATTTATAGGGAATTGAACTCAATTCTTGTGTTGACTTTCTTTTACTATTTTGCCTTGCCAATCTTGTCCTTTCAATTCTTTCAGCAACTTTAGGTAAAGAAAAAGCGAATTCAGCATTTTCGTCATCTATCCAAAGGCAATATTTCTCAATTCCCCTAATAAACTCTAATGCTCCTACAAGGTTTTTAATAAATAAAGAAGATTCAGGTTCATTTCGCAATAGATCTTCTTTTTCAGTTTTTGATAAAAGTAAATTCCCATCATCATTAGCCATATTTCCAAAACTAATTTCCGGGAGTTTTGAAATCGGTTTACTTTTTCCTTGAATAACTATATTATTCGAATCGAGCAGATAGGGGTTAATATTTTTTGCCAGTCTTTTTATATTTTCGTCAAACAGGTATTTTGCTTTATTGGAAACATTTCGTAGCCCTAAAATAATAACTGTAACTCCGGCTGTTCCTTTTGCATTATTTGTCCATTTAAAAGAATGGTATGCAAACCCAATTTCTATTTGACCATTTAGTATATGAGGCCACAGTAAAGCAACCTGTTCTCCCTGACATATAGAGTTTGTTGTAACAAAAGCAGCCTCAGCGTTATTGCCCGATATATAATCTTTTGATTTATAAACCCAACATGAAATATAATCCATGTTGTTATAGCCATTTACTCCATGAAAAACAATACGCATATCTTTTTTCTGCTCATCATCCTGAAGCCTAGCACCTAAATATGGGGGGTTTCCGATAATATACACCTCATCATCTTTCGACACAGGGCAGACTGCTTTCCAATCAATACGGGTAGCATTTCCTTGTGTTACTTTGCCTGCTTCTTTCAAAGGCAAAATAGGTTTTGATTTGCCATAACCGTAAAGTCGTTCTTCAAAAATGAGGTTCATTTGGTGTTCGGCCAGCCAAAGTGAGAGAATAGCCATTTCGTGGGCAAAGTCATCAATCTCAATACCGTAAAATTGAGAAAGGCTGATTTGCGTATATTCAAAACGGGGATTTGGATTTAACTCTATTATTTTTTGAAGAATCAGTATTTCTAAAAGTCTAATCTCTTTATATGTGATAATCAGAAAATTACCACTTCCGCAGGCAGGGTCGAAAAATTTTATTTTCGATATTCTGAGAATCAACTTTCTTAGCTGACTCTCGGTAGTACACTTTTCGTACTCTTCGTACAGCTCGTCTAAAAATAACGGCTTTATAAGCTTTAGTATATTTTCTACCGATGTATAGTGCATACCCAAATCGCTTCGGTATTCGGGTAAAACAACGGCTTGAATCATCGATCCGAATATATCAGGATTGATTTCCTGCCAGTTCAGCTCGCCCAGCTCAATTAAAATTCTTCTGGCTTTAGGTGTAAATACAGGTGAATTTATACTGTCTCTAAAAAGCCCTCCATTCACATAAGGAAATTTAGCCAAATACGAGGGTAGCAAGCTTCCGTCTTGTGTGTTTAAGCGGTTGAATAGATCGTTTAAAAAAAGATGTGTATCGCTTCCATTCTCTAACGTATGCTGTACGAGGGTGCTTGTGAACATCCCTTCTTCCTCGAAAATTTCGGTATCCTCAGCAAAAAAACAAAACAGCAACCGCGATAAAAATATATTCAGCTCATGTACACTCTCTTTCGAGTTATATGTATCCTGATTACCTTCAATCAGCTTATCATATAGTTCGGCCATTTTATATGCCGCTTCTCTGTCTGCTTTGTTGTTATTTTTGGTAATGTATACTTCGCTTCCGGCCAAAGGCAGAAAGAAATCGAAATACTTTGGTAATTCATCCAATGCAACATCCAGATTCTTTTTTGTCTTTAAATCTTTTGCGGCTAACGTTTTGTAGTCGGTAACAATGATAAATCGAGGATTGTGCTTAAGTATTCGCTCCTCTCTTGAAAGTATTTCGATTGTACTAAGTAGCTTATCCGATTCTCCTTCTTTAAAAAAAACTTTCTTTTTATAAAGAACCTCTCCCTCAACTTTTGAAAGGTTGAAGTCTCCATTTTTTATTCTTGTAACAGATGTTTTGGAGATACCATAGGCAATCAAAAGATCAAAGATAAATTCCTCTTTTGTGAAATTTTCAAAGATTTGCCTTACATTGCTTTCTATTTCTTTACTGGTCATTGTCTTTTATTTTTCCTTTTGCAATGCTTAATCTTCCAAATTGGGATAAAAATACTTCACCCACTCTTTGTAAGTATCTTGCGCCGAAAGGCAGGTGTCTACTAAATAGCCTCTTATATGTGCAAACTCTTTTAAGCCACGGTAGTAGAATTGCTTGTGATTATCGTCAATGATAAATGGCACGATCTTATTTTTCAAGCATTCTCGGAACATAATCAGGCGACCCACTCGACCGTTACCATCCTGAAATGGATGGATTTTTTCAAAACGGGAATGGTATTCAACAATATGCTCAAAAGAAATTTCACAGATAGCATGATACCAATCGTTAAGTTTGTTCATGTCAGCTTCTACATGCTGAGGTAAAGTAGTTTCTGTTCCACCTACTTCATTGGGTAGTTTTTTCCAGTCACCCACACGAAACCATTCTTTGGTAGCGTCCGAGGTTCCTGTTTTTAATATTCGGTGGAACTCTTTTATAATTTCGTTTGAAAGAGGCTGATCTATTGTATCAAGCAGATAATCGAATGCTACAAAGTGATTGGATGTCTCTATAATATCATCTACAGGTACAGCTTCCTGATCTTTAAAACCTATTGTACGGGTTTCAAAAATGTAGCGAGTTTGCTCTTCAGTCAACTTGCTGCCCTCTATCCGGTTTGAATTATAGGCAAGGTTTACTTGTGTTTTATGATACAAGCCTCCTTTTCGCTTTGCCTGTTTCTCTTCTTTGAGATATGTTAATAGTTCGTTCATACGTTTTGTTTTACAATTTCCAGTGCTTTTGCAGCTACCTGTTTGTCGTTTTCTACCAATGTCATTATTTGGTCGGCAAGCCATAATACAACAAGCTCTTCCTCATTTACTTTGAAAATTTTAGATAGAGTAGTAACTTGATTGCGTTTCGCTCGTCTGTCGCCACGCTCAATCTTACAGTAGGTTGCGGTGTCTATTTCCAACTCAGCAGCCGGTAATCTTTGCGGCATGGATCTTTCTTCACGTAGCTGTTTTATCTTTTCGGAAAAGAGCATATTGAATAATTTTATCTTGACATTATTTGGCAAATATACGAAATGAACCTCGTATTTTCCACCAAATTTTACATATTCTTTCCCTTTTTCAATCTGTAAACACCCTTTCTATGGAAAGAATAAATAAGGCAATACTTTTACAGGAAATACTACCCGAAGCGTAGCGAAGGTGTGGAGATTTCCAGTAAAACCGCTTGCGGCTTGGTGTTGAAGTTTTATTCTTGGAATATACCTTTGTTTTCGGAATGAAAAAGGAATAACTATATTAGGATATTCTTGGTCTTCGTTTCTTCTTTTTTTTCTTTGGTCTGATTAATGGTTCTTCTATATTATTGTTTTCTGCTCCTGATGGCAGAATAGAAAATAATGCTGAAGCGGTATCAAGAATGATATTTGATTGGTTGGCTAATTGGTCGTTTTGCTGACTAAACAGCTTTACGTTTGGTGGTATGTCCATCCCAGCAATTTCTTTTTCCTGCATCCGTAGTTTGTCTGTAAGAGAGCCATTTTTCATTGTATTACAATACTCAAAAGTTTCGGAGAGTTGTCGATCGTAGCCGAATAGTTTATCAAAACCTTTCTCTACATTCTCAAATAGTGTTACACGGTCAAATCCTCCTTTGATAGCTCCTTTCTTAGTATTTCGGTGATTGGTGAGCGGACTTATCTTTACTTTATTAGACTGGTCTTTGCGGCTTACAATCAAATGGCAGTGCATATTTAGTTTGTTATTTGAGCGGTCACGGTCGAAATGGATTTTTCCGTAGAACTTGATATCTTCTGCGGATAGTCCTTTGTTGAAGTTTTTGGCGTATTCGGGAATAAATACTTCCCGAATATACCGTTTCATGGCTTCGGCTTGTTCCTGCTCGGTGTTGCCCATTCGCTGCAATTCTTTTTCAGATGGGCTGACATGGATAGCATAAAACTTGGCATCCGTTTTCAGTAGCTGACCAATATTACTGTCAATATCCTTAACAACTTGGCTTTTATACAAATCGTCCTCTGACAGGTTGAAAAAACCTTCAGTGTAAATGCCTTTTTGCATTCGTTCCATATCTTCATGTTCGAGGTAGTTTGCCAACTGTCGGCTACTGCCTGCATTATTATAGACTCCGTTAGAGGGTGGTGGAAAGTCGATATTCATCACTCAGCATTGATTAATTGGTAGATTTCAGCTTTTAGGTTTTCTTTTCGCTTCCCATCCATGACTCCGCATGCTGTAAGTTCGGCATACAGTCCGATTAATTCCAACAACTTTTTATTATCCTGCTTCAATAGTTGATGTAGTGAGTTGATTTGTTTTCCCTGATTGTTTATTACATCAGCATGTTGAGTAAGGGTATCGCTGATTTTTTGAAGTACGGTGTTATACTTTTCATGATTATTCTCCAACTGTGAAAGAACAAGTGTTTCCAAATCTTTCACTATCCCATCAAAACGAATAGCTATTGAATGTGTCGCCCGAATCATTGGATTTAGTTGTTCCTCTTCAAAGTGGCGAATAAAACGTATCAAGTCATCTTGTCGTTTGTTTATTTTCGCCATCTCTGTCTTTACTGATTCAGGAGGTTCTGACGGATTGATACAGGCTTTATCCATGTATTCAAATGCAAGCTTAACAATCTCTCCTTTTTTCAAGTTATATCGATTGCTCAATTTATCAATTAAGCGATTGGTTGATTTATCAATTCCAATCGTAGTCAATACCGATTTATTCTTATTTCCTTCCATATTTATAACATTTTTATAAGAATTCATTTTGTTAATCACCTAATCAACAGGATTTTGTTGATTAGGCTTATATGAGTTTTTATAAAACTCATTCTTAATATCTTGCTGATTAACAGCAAGTAATCCCGCAGGGCAAGAGGATAGAACAGGGCTTGTCCAGTTCCCTCTTGCTACATTGCTCGCGAATAGAGAGCCATTATGTGGAAGCTTAAACTCGACGGCTTTCACCTTTTAATGTCATAAAGTTGAACATCGCTTTGAGGCGGTCACCAATCATTCCGCCATAAAAATCATCGGACGAAAGTGTACTCATAGTGAAGTTGGTCGTTCCGTGCGTAACCACTCCAACATCACTTCTTAGGCTTAACAATTCTGATATGGGGTGGCTGATATTGCCAAAATCTTGTACCGTTTTTGATTCCCGCCCAAATTCGTCAATGATTAATGGTCGCCGAGCAAATGTGCTTGCCGATTGTTTTACGATTTGCTCCTGCAATTCAACGGACTTAATGAAAAGATACAAAGGCTGATTCAAGCAAAATTTTCGTATAATATGATTGTGAAGCAGTGCGTAAGTTTCCATAATAATAGTTTTACCGCTGCCGTATTTTCCTTGCAGCATTATTCCTTTGTTTAAATCGCCTGCGAAAGAGGTGTTGTTGGTAACATAATAGTAAAGCTGTTCTATCAAAGGTTCGTTGTTTTCATCAATAATAAACTCCCTATTTTGATTTCGGCTGCATAAACATACTGTTCCGAATGAAAGAAAAAGCTCCCGAAAATCGGAATAGGAGAGCGGCAGACACAAACGACGTTTCTGTATTTTTTCTTTTTCACCGGAAACAATTTCTTGGGCATCTTTCTGCAATGCCTGATAAAAATGCTGATTAGTCGAAATCACTTCCCGTATGGACAAATCCTTTCTTTTTTCCATTTGATTTTATATTTGATTTTTTGTCTTTTGTATTTATATAGTATGGTGCGGGTTTAAGGTTAGACTTAGGTGTCAGAATCTGATACTTAGTTTTAACCCTAAAGCCTCCTCCGGGTAGGTAGTCCAACAGTTCGGCAGCTTTCAAGCGGTCGCGGGCAGACTTCAATACCTGTAAAGAGAAATTGGCGTTGGCAACCATCCGTTTATCTGCAAACTCAATCCACTCTGGCCAAAACGAACGGTTTGCCAAATGAATCAGAAAGAAATATAAACGGGTTTCGTTACCGCTGAAATTGTGATGCTCGTCCAATCGCCAAAAGTTGGCTAACAGTTCAAACAGGTTCATTTTGATAAGTCTTTTGAACGTTTTTTGAAATTGGCTTCTACTTCAGCTTCAATCTCCTGCATGGTTTTCTTTTTTCCTTTCGCAATCCAATCCAGTAATTCATCTTCAAAGAAGTAGAGTTTTTTACCGTTTTTGTAGCAAGGGAGTTGTCGTTTGCGGACAAGTGTGTAAACGGTGGGTTTTGCTTTACCAATTATTTGGCATGCTTCATCAATACCTATCGGTATTCGTTTTTTTGAGACAACAGACGTTTGTCCTTTCTCGACTAAAAATTTGATCTCGGCTATTTCGTCAGCCAATCGGGCTACTGCCTTGGGCAGATTTTCAAAAGTAATTTCATTCGTACTCATAACAATTGTTTTTAATGGTTATGGTGCAAATGAAAAAAGTGTTTCCCCTGTGTTCCGCAACACTAGACAAACACTAAGAAAACACTTAAGTTGCTGATATTCTTTAGTTATTGGTGGATGAGAATCATGAAAAAGATAAAAGTTGCTTATAGGTTTTAATTACCAATTGTTCTATGTGCTCGACCTATACCACTAACAGATTCTCCCTTTATCATCATTCTTCTTATTCCGATTTCAGTATATCCCCAATCAACAACATCATGTTCATAGCCTATCTTTTTTAAGATAAGCATAGTGGATAGCATTATCAAACGATTGCAGACAAGTTTCAATAATTCATCATTCGTTAATGACTTGAAAAGTTCTGTCGTTGGTGTAGGTAAAGAACCGTGCAGAAAACGATTTCTACATGATATACAGTATAGATCTTCGTCGTCTAAATCAATGTTTAGAGCTGCAAATGGAGAGCCTAACTTTGAAGAGTTTGACTGTTCATTTATTTTGCCTAATTTACTCTCTAATGAATCGTATATAGATTTTGCTACTTTATTTTTGATTTTTTTTAGTGACTTTTTTAATTCATATTTCAGTTGACTATTGATTTCTTTATCTTCTATTAGTGGTTTGATTATTTTATCTTTAGGTACAATTACATTAGTAATAGTTTCTAATGCAACTGCAGCCAGACATCCCTTAGACAAACCGTTTATATTACTAGCTTGCGTGAGTAATATGCAGGAGCGAAGTAACTCTTCATTTTCACATAGCAACTTTACAAGATATGCGAATTGATCAGAGGTTAACTGTAATTCTTTTTGAGAGATATCTTGATATGAATGATTGTCTAATAGAGGTCTTTCTGTATGTATTGTTTCATTAAAATTTTCATAACGATAGGTTAATGTATCTTTCTTTCCCTTTTGCATAGAAAAGAAATAAGCACTATCTGCGATATAAAAACCTGAAATTAGAGAAAATGCGGCTCTTATTGCATTAATAATATGTAAAAAATCATCATGATTAATTGGATCATTTGTTTTGAATACAAAGTATCCAAGACTATCTTCGATTCTCACATGATAAAATAATATTGTTCGATTGTTAATTTCTATTTTTACACAATTTTTCCATGAAGAATCTTGATCCTTACTCGTTGTAATATCATAAAGTATTCCACAAGAATAAGCAGCAAATTTATCGCAATCATACCGATAAAAAGCCGATTGTTTGGCATTTTCCCATTTGTTATCATCTAAATCTCCTCGAAATGCATTAATTTTTATAGAGGCTTGTTTTATACCTTCTCCAATTGATTGTTTAAATGCAGTAACATCTGTATTTTTTATTAATATTCTGACTCCATGTGTTGCGAGTATTGCTGGCTTCTCGAAGAAATAATCCATTCTGAATTTTTCTTCCCATTCTGGAAGCAAGTTAAAATGGACTAAAAACTCCCCATTATCCTCTCGGAGCATATTTGCATCCATTATAATATTTTCTATAGCTGTCGCAAGTTTAAAATCAACTTTCCCAGATTCAAACAATGAGATTAGTTTTAATGCAGCATTGTCATCTTCAAAAATAGTGTCACTTATCTGTTGAAATTTGATAGTTTTCTGATCCATTTTTTGTCTATTTTTTTGTAAAACTCTCTTGTATCTTAATCACCCCTTTTAACTCATCATCTTTCAAATGACTTTTAATACTATCAACTTCAGCTTCCTTTAGAATATCAGGAAATACAATTTTCAGGAAACGGGCAACTTCAATTTGTTTTCCAACCCTGAAGTGATTCCAAATATTCCACCCGAAATGCAAAATATCAATTTGTGCTAATTCTTGATTGGTTTTTATTGCTTGCAGGTTTTCCAAATCCAATTTATTGGCATATACTTTTACATTGTTGCAGAGCAATTCGACATGCTGATCAGAAACATACAGCGCAAAAACTTTTCGGGTATAGTCTAAAGCTACCCTCAATTTTTCTTCCTGTTGTTTCGCTTTGTTTTGCTGTTGCTCGTTCCGAATTTCGTCTAAAGTAGGCGGAGAGGGTTGTTCTGTGATTGTCTCAGATGAGGATTTAACAGTAGGTTTCAGTCTAGATTTGTTTTTGAAATATGGGATTTTCAATAACAGTTTTTCTATCCAAGGCAGCATTAAACTTTGTAAAATCACATGAATACTCAGGTATACCACCACCTCAATTCCTATTACTACCACAAACACAATAAATGCCGTGAAACTGTCAGCTCCTAACGATACAGCAGATATCCGCGCCAATGTTGCGATTGCCATAGCGACACAGGCAACCAATACATAGAGAATAATCTGTTCCAAAAGGTTGTTTTTCATTCTTTTGTGGTATTTATTGTTTTTAATCGAATAGCTTGTGCCGCTTTACTCTTCTTCTCATCTACCACTTTGGCATAAATCTGTGTCGTTTTCACATTGGTATGTCCCAACATTTTACTAACGGTATAAATGTCTGTACCACTGCTTAGTTGAAGAGTAGCATACGTATGCCGAAAGCAATGGAATGTGATCTTCTTGGTAATTCCGGCTGCTTCTACCCAACGTTTTAAAGGCTTGGAGATCCATGCCGGATCCGGAAGATCTTCAAATACCAATTGTTCGGGTTGTCGGGGTTCACCACATAGTAATAAGGCTTGCTCTGAAATAGGAGTATACTCAACGCCTTTCGTCTTCTGTTGCGTAAAATGCAATTTGGCTTGCTTGCCGTCTATGCTAATTTCTTTCCAACGAAGCTTTTGGATATCACAATGTCGCAAGCCTGTAAGTGCAGAAAAAAGCGCTGCCCGTTTCAATACATCCCGTTCGCAAGGAGTAGCGGCAAGGGTGTTGAGTTCTTCAACGGTCAAATATTCTCTTCTGGATTCCTGTTCCTGAATACCTTTGATTTTAGCCGATAAATCTACCGTTAGATAGCCATCCACAAAAGCTTGTTTCAGTGCAGCCTTGAAAATAGAGAAATAAGTAGCAGCCGTATTGTGCGAAATCGTTCCACTGCGATTACCCCCACATGGAGCAGATAACAGGAACCGTTTAAACCCTTCGGCAAAGCGGTTGTCAATTTGAGAAAACAGCAAAGAACCTTCTGTAGATTGCTTTAGAAATTCGTTGGTACGCTGCCAATTGGTTTGAATAGAGGTTGAACTGTTTGCATGACGTTTGGCTGCCACTTTATTGAAATAAGTTATAAAATCCTGTTGCAAACGTTCTTTTTGCTCGGCTTGAGCGTTTTCTGTATCGCTGTATAAATCGGCATTGTCGTACTCACGTTGTCGAAGCTTACGAACACCATCGGCATACAGCATAGTTTCCTGATCTTTTTCACTTCGACACATAATAATTCCGTTATCGTCACGCTTGGGTTTATAGGTTCTTGTTCCATCTGCCTCGGTTCGGGCAGTTCGTTTTTTATCCCATTCTACTGTGGTTACACTGCGATTGAGGTATTCACGAATACGTTGTGGTGTTTGTTTGCCCGGAACGAACACCGGATAACTTTCGATATAAACATACCACTCCTTTCGGTCTTCTGCTTTGCGAAGCCGAACGGTTACTTTGGTGTTCGTGAGTTCTTTCATGGGCTTATTTTATATATATATGTTGTCGATTTCCGATTTTGGCACATAAACATATTTTCCAATCTGCCGTGTGGGAATGGAATATTTGCGGATATGTTTGTAAACGGAACTGTCTGAGATTCCAAATTTCTTGGATACTTCACCAATTGTATAGCAATCTTGTGGTTCAAGACTATATAATTTTGCTGTGGGTTTTGCTTCTTTAAGGGGTGTTTGTCTAATCGGAAACATTTCCTCTATGGCTGCGCGATCAATTCTAACTAAACGAGCACCTAAATTGATCGCCGGAATTCGTTTTTGGCGAATAAGGCGATAAAGTGTGCTTTTAGCAACTCCAAAAAGTGCGATTGCTTCAGGAACAGAAATATATTGGCGGTCAGCAGAAATCTTTTCTATTACAGCTTGCTGTTCTTCTTCCTTTTTCTTCTGTTCTTTCTTCTTTCTATATGCTGCTGCACCACATTTTTTTGAGCAATAAACAGAATCGACCGTCTTCGGAACGAAAGACTGTCCACACACTTCACATTGTTTCTGAATCTTATTCATCGGTATCTTCATCACTATTTAAGTACTCATTAGTAGTCATAAGTGCTCATAAGTTCCACTTCGCCACTAAATAAGTTCCGGTACAAGTATGGTACAAATATATGATAAAAATTGATTAAAAACAAGCAATATTGAAAACTTTATACAAAGTAAAAACCGCAGTAAGTAGTTCATTTACTGCGGTTTTATTATTTTTACTAATCGATTTTAATCGACTTTTATTTCACTTCTTCAAAATCTACATCGGTCACGTCATTGTCTCCTCCGTTTGACTGACCTCCTGCATTGCCGCCAGCCTGCTGGTTCGGATTTGCACCCGCCTGTTGCTGTTGATTATACATATTCTGGCTCATTTCGTGCAGCAATTTGTTCATTTCTTCCATAGCAGAATCTATGGCTGCAATATCCTGAGCTTTATGTGCATCTTTCAGTTTATTCAAAGCTGCTTCAATTGGAGCTTTCTGTTCGGCGGGAACTTTGTCTCCCAATTCGCTTAATTGTTTTTCAGTCTGGAAGATCATAGAGTCGGCCTGATTCAGTTTATCTATTCTTTCTTTTTCTTTCTGGTCTGCTTCGGCGTTAGCGGCGGCTTCATCTTTCATCTTCTGGATTTCAGCGTCGCTAAGACCAGAAGATGCTTCGATACGGATCGACTGTTCCTTACCGGTTGCTTTATCTTTTGCCGATACGCTCAATATACCGTTAGCATCGATGTCGAATGTAACTTCGATCTGAGGCACTCCACGAGGAGAAGCTGGTATACCATCGAGGTTGAATACTCCGATCTGCTTGTTATCTCTTGCCATCGGACGTTCTCCCTGTAGCACATTGATCTGTACAGACGGCTGATTGTCGGCAGCTGTAGAGAATGTCTCGCTTTTCTTTGTAGGGATAGTTGTATTCGATTCTATCAGTTTAGTCATTACACCACCCATCGTTTCTATACCAAGTGAAAGCGGAGTAACATCAAGCAACAATACATCTTTTACCTCCCCAGTTAATACACCACCTTGTATAGCAGCACCTACAGCAACCACTTCATCCGGGTTAACACCTTTTGACGGAGCTTTTCCGAAGAATTTCTCTACTTCAGTCTGTACTGCAGGTATACGTGTCGATCCACCCACAAGAATTACTTCATCTATATCTTTCGCACTGTATCCGGCATCGCTCAAAGCCTGACGGCAAGGTTCGATACATTTACGGATAAGAGTGTCAGCCAATTGTTCAAATTTAGCACGGGTCAAGGTTTTTACCAAGTGTTTTGGAATACCATCTACCGGCATAATGTATGGCAGGTTGATCTCTGTGGAAGTTGTACTAGAAAGCTCAATTTTAGCTTTTTCCGCAGCTTCTTTCAGACGTTGAAGAGCCATCGGATCTTTACGCAGGTCAACTCTTTCATCATTTAAGAATTCTTCGGCCAGCCAGTTGATGATCACGTTATCAAAGTCGTCACCACCGAGGTGCGTGTCACCGTTTGTTGATTTTACTTCGAATACACCATCACCAAGTTCAAGGATGGAGATATCGAATGTACCACCACCAAGGTCAAACACCGCGATCTTCATGTCTTTATTTGTTTTATCAAGACCATAAGCAAGAGCAGCGGCTGTAGGTTCGTTAACGATACGCTCTACTTTCAGACCAGCAATTTCCCCGGCTTCTTTAGTTGCCTGACGCTGTGCGTCGTTAAAGTATGCAGGAACAGTGATCACTGCACGGCTAACTTCCTGTCCAAGATAATCTTCTGCTGTTTTCTTCATTTTCTGGAGTATCATAGCAGAGATTTCCTGCGGAGTGTAAAGACGTCCGTCTATGTCTACACGAGGTGTGTTATTATCACCTTTTACCACTTTATAAGGTACTCGTGGAACTTCAGGTTTCGCCTGATCCCATGTTTCTCCCATAAATCTCTTTATGGAATATATTGTCTTTTCAGGATTAGTAATAGCCTGACGTTTTGCAGGATCACCCACCTTGCGTTCATTTCCCTCGATAAAAGCAACTACAGAAGGAGTCGTTCTTTTACCTTCATTGTTTGCGATAACGATCGGTTCGTTACCTTCAAGTACCGACACACAAGAGTTTGTGGTACCTAAGTCAATTCCTATGATTTTTCCCATTTTGTAATTTATATTTATTTGTTATTGTTTCAATTCTATATTTTCCCGCCTTTCAGCGACACTATTTATTGTTCAAATGCTGTGCCAAAATAGAAAATTAAAGAAGAAAAAATAAAATATGACGATTTGGCAGAGTCTTTATTCATTAGAAATAATATACCTGAATTTATTAAAAGTTGACAAAGTTGACGCATATTTTCATTTTTTATTTTCTTCTGTCATCCTGAGAGACGAAAGATTTTCTTTGTCAGATGCTCCGCTTCGCTCCGGCATGACAAGTAACAAAACCTGACAAACAACGTTCGGCAGAGTAAAGCGGAGCCAATTAGCTACTCTACGTTCTGATGAACGTTGTTTCTTACATATTTTATTTTCGATATTCTTCATTAAAAAAAATCATCTCTACTAACTACTATTTCTTCATTGATAAAGTTCCTAAAGAAAAATGCAGATTTTGCCTGCAAGTCCAGTAATAAATAGATAAACAGCCATTTATTCACACGACAACTAATGCCTGCGCAACTATAAAAAACAGCTTTCTATAATCATTTTTCCATATTAAACAGTAACTTTGCAGATACTAAAAACCAAAAATAGCCCCCATGAACTATTATCATCTATCAATACTGGTGCATCGTCAAGCCATCAGGTACGGAAAAAAAACAGCCTTGAAGTATAGGAACCCGTACGAAAAGAAGTGGAAAAGCATATCGTGGCGGAAATTTTCCGACAATATTATGAAGACTGCCTGGGCAATGGCTGAGATGGGTGTGAATGAGGGTGACAAGATAGCCGTATATTCCCAGAATATGCCACAGTACCTGTACACCGATTTTGGTTCTTACGCAAACCGGTGTATTTCCATACCGATTTATGCCACATCATCGCCCATACAGGTAGAATATATTGTTAATGATGCCAATGTGGAACTACTTTTCGCAGGCGAACAATTCCAGTATAACAATGCTTTCAAAGTACAGCAAAAAGCATCGTCTCCCCTAAAAAGAATTATAGTTTTCGATCCGAATGTAAAATTCCACCCTGAAGATAAGACTTCTATCTATTTTGATGATTTTATTGCCACCGGTGAGAATTCCAATGCGGAAGTAATGGTTCGTGTCAGGATGAAATCACGGCAGGACGACGATATAGCTTGCATTATCTATACATCGGGAACTACCGGAGAGCCAAAAGGTGTAGTCCTCCCCCACTCTTGTTTCATTCAGGTTTTTCATATCCATGACGAGCGCCTGACTATGACATCAAACAAAGACCTGTCTATGAACTTCCTGCCACTGGCGCATATCTTTGAACGTGCATGGACATACTACGCCCTGCATAAAGGGATGACAATAGCCATTAATCAGGATGCCAAAGAAATTCAAAAATCCATCAAACAGATAAGGCCGACTATCATGTGTAGTGTACCCCGCTTCTGGGAAAAGGTATACGCCGGAGTATCGGAAAAGATATCGGAGTCGAAAGGGCTTATGAAGTGGTTGTATACCGATTCGATGAAGACCGGAAGAAAATATAATCTGGACTTTAAGAACAACGGGCTAAGAGCCCCGCTGGGTACACGTATCAAATTCTTTTTATACAATAACACTATATTCCGTGTATTGAAAATGGTTGTGGGAATTGAAAAAGGGAATATATTTCCATGTGCCGGCGCTCCGCTCTCCCCTTCGATAGATGAATTCCTACAGTCTGTAAATATACCTATAATAGTGGGATATGGACTAACAGAAACCTCGGCAACAGTGAGTTTCTATCCCGGAAAAAGATTCATCATCGGATCTTTAGGCACAATCATGCCGGAAGTATATGTGAGGATCGATCCGGATAATAACGAAATACTGGTAAAGGGTAAAACCGTGATGAGGGAATATTATAATAAACCAGAGGAAACCTCAAAAGTATTCACCGAAGACGGCTTTTTCCGCACAGGTGATGCCGGTCGACTCGAAGGGAATGTACTCTATCTTACAGAGCGCATAAAAGACCTCTTTAAAACAGCTAACGGAAAATATATTGCCCCGCAAGCTATCGAGATGAAAGTGGCGGAAGACAAATTTATAGATATGATAGCTGTGATAGCCGATGAACGCAAATTTGTGAGTGCCCTTATCATACCGAACCCTCAGGCTTTCATTGATTATGCGAATGAACATCATATAGACTACGATAAAATTGAGGATTTGTATGAGAATGTCAATATCCTGCGGATGCTGGATGGGCGCATCGAATTGTTGCAGGCCAATTTTGCGCCGTACGAAAAAATTAAAAAATATACGATATTGCCCGAACCATTCTCTATGGAAGGTGGAGAACTAACCAATACACTGAAGATTAAGCGTAAGTTTGTGGCAGAAAAGTACAAGGATCTTATTGATATGATGTATAAAGAATAATTCTTTCGATGGCAGGTATTTATATTCACGTTCCGTTTTGTAAAACGAGGTGTATCTATTGCGATTTCTATACCCGTACCGATATATCACCCAAAGAGGATTATGTAAATGCTTTGTGCAAAGAAATAGAATTACGCAATAGTTATATCGGAAAAGAAACCGTAAACACTATATATTTTGGCGGAGGAACACCATCGCAACTATCTTATGACAATTTCCTCCGTATATTCGATACGCTCAATAATAATTTCGAGATTGCCGGAGACGCAGAGATCACCATGGAAGCTAATCCCGACGATCTGAATATCCGCTATCTGGAAAGTATAAAAAACCTTCCGTTCAACCGGTTAAGCATAGGTATCCAAAGCTTTGATGATAAAGAACTTCAATTCCTGAAACGCAGGCATTCGGCCATTCAGGCGAAAGAAGCCGTAAAACGCAGTCAGGATAACGGCTTCGAAAATATCAGTATCGATCTGATGTATGGATTGCCAAATCAAACAATGGAGATATGGCAAAAGAATCTGCATGAGGCCATCAACCTCAACATACAACATATTTCTTCCTATCATTTAATATACGAACAAGGCACCCGGCTGTACCGCCTGTTTAAACACGGTAATGTAAAGCCTGTGAATGAAGACCTGAGTGTGGAAATGTTTTCGGTAATGATAGATAAATTATCCGATGCAGGATTCGAACATTATGAGATATCTAATTTTGCCCGTAACGGATTGTATTCGAGACATAACAGTTCGTACTGGCTGGATGCAAAGTATCTCGGTTTGGGGCCTGCCGCCCATTCTTATGATGGACAGAACCGCGCATGGAATATCGCTTCCATATCTAAATACATCGAAGGTATTAATATGTCTGTTCCAAAAACAGAAATCGAATATCTGGATAAAAACACCCGTTACAACGACTTTATCCTTACAGGAATGCGAACAATGTGGGGAGTGGATTTACTGAAACTCGAAAAACTGTTTGGTTCATTCATGAAAGAGTATGCACTAAGAAATGTACAGAAGTACGTGGATCAAGGCTTTGCCACTAATCAGGACAATGTTCTGAAGCTGGCACGCAACGGTATATTTATTTCCGACGGCATAATGAGTGATATGATGTGGGTAGATTAACTTATTATTGTTGCCACTATCTTACGACTTCCTCCATAGTTACGAAATTCACATAAATAAATTCCTTGCCATATACCCATATTCAGTCTTTTACCTGTTATCGGGATAGTAATACTTACTCCCGTGAGTGTTGCTTTGGCATGGGCAGGCATATCGTCATCTCCCTCTAAAGTATGAACATAATAGGGCTCACGCTCTTTCACCAAACGGTTGAATATTGCTTCCATATCTTCCCTCACATCAGGATCGGCGTTTTCATTTATTGTTAATGCGGCAGAAGTATGTTTTATAAACAGGTTTAGCAGCCCTTTTTCGGGCAAGGATGGCAGATTCTGCAATATCTCCCCTGTTATCAGGTGAAAACCTCTGGCATGAGGATTTAATGAAAATTCAATTTGTTCTACCATTATAATTTCATCTATTTAAAGAATGGCAAAGTAACAATATTTCTGAAAATGAGATGTTCAGAAGCTCAACTTTTTAACAATCTATCATACATCAAAATTATCGATAGAAAAAGGATAAACGGAAACCAACTTGTATAATACCTTTGCATTATATATAATCATTCTAAATTTATATAACATGCAATTATATAATACGATGAGCGCCGACGAAAGGGCAAAACTCATAGAAGAAGCCGGATTACGACGATTAACGTTATCATTTTATGCCTATGCTCATATCTCCGATCCGCAACAGTTCAGGGATGAATTGTTTATCAGGTGGAGCGAGCTGGATGTACTTGGGCGTATCTATGTGGCGAACGAAGGGATCAATGCGCAGTTATCCCTGCCCGCTAGTAATTTCGATATATTTAAAGAGCATCTTTACTCCTACCCTTCTCTCAATGGGATAAGGCTGAATATAGCAGTGGAACATGATAACATGTCATTTTTGAAACTGAAGATAAAAGTCAGGGATAAAATTGTCGCCGATGGGCTGAATGATGACACATTCGATGTTACTGATATCGGCATACATCTAAAAGCGAGAGACTTTAACCGAATGATGGAAGATCCTGATACAATAGTGATAGATATGCGCAATCACTACGAAAGCGAGATCGGTCATTTCGAGGGGGCTATAACACCCGATGTGGATACATTCAGGCAATCTTTACCTATAATCAATGAACAACTGAAAAACTATAAAGAAACTAAGAAGCTATTGATGTATTGTACCGGAGGTATACGCTGCGAAAAAGCCAGCGCTTATTTTAAGCATCAGGGTTTTCAGAATGTGTATCAACTCGAAGGTGGTATAATAGAGTACACCCGACAGGTCAAAGACGAAGGATTACAATCAAAATTTGTCGGTAAGAACTTTGTTTTCGACAACCGGCTGGGGGAACGCATTACCGATGATATAATTTCCCATTGTCATCAGTGCGGAAAATCGTGTGACACACATGTCAATTGCAAGAATGACGGTTGTCATCTTTTATTTATTCAATGTGATGAATGTGCTGCGAAAATGAATAGTTGTTGCTCCGATCATTGCAAGGAAATAGTATCTTTATCCCCGGAACAACAAGAGGTGTTAAGAAAAGGCATCAAAAATGATGCTATGATCTTCCGTAAAGGTCGTTCTGAAAGTCTTTTGTACAGAGATATTTAAAAGATGCAAGAAGAAATATTTCCATTAGTGGATGAAGATGGCAACATTACAGGGCAGGCACCGCGAAGTGTTTGCCACAATGGTTCAAAATTGCTGCATCCCGTCATCCATCTTCATATTTTTAATAGTAAAGGACAATTGTTCCTGCAAAAACGATCTCCACTGAAAGATGTTCAGCCCAATCGCTGGGACTCATCCGTAGCAGGGCATATCGATATGAATGAGTCTGCTGTTGAGGCAGCTTTACGTGAAGCCTCGGAAGAGCTTGGTTTATCTGATATCCGACCTCATTTTATAACAAAGTATATAATAGAAACAGATAATGAGCGGGAACTGAGTTATTGTTTCTATACTATTTATAATGGAGACTTCGAACTAAATAAGGAAGAACTTTCCGATGGCCGTTTCTGGAAACTCTCTGAAATAGAAGCTTCTTTGGCAAAAGATATTTTCACCACCAACTTCGAACTTGATTTCAATAACTTCCTGTACAAAGGGTTGAATGGTTTAGAGAACAATATAAACAGGCAGGAATAGAAAACTTTTGAGACAAAGTCTTTTTATTTTTACAAAAAACATTATCTTTGCACTCGCTAAAAAGCAAAAAGGATGGTCCGGTAGCTCAGCTGGATAGAGCAACAGCCTTCTAAGCTGTGGGTCGTGGGTTCGAATCCCGCTCGGATCACTTTCACAATGAAGTAGTTACGATAAAGTAGCTGCTTTTTTTGTTTTAATTATATAGACTATTTTCATACGGTTTATAATGTTTTTTTGTACTGAGTTAAACCAAGCGTTAAACCAGTTAAACCGATGAACGCAACAGTTAATGTAGTGTTATTCAAGTCAAAAACACTTTCAAATGGAGAACACCCTTTAATGATTCGTGTCTGCAAAGACAACAAAAAGAAATATAAAAGTCTTGGTATTTCGCTTAATTCCCAATATTGGGACTTCGAAAAGAATAAACCACGAAAAAACTGTCCGAATAAAGAACAGATTCAAAAAATCATAGCGGATAAATTAGCTGAATATTCTGAACAAATATTGGAAATGAATGTCGTTTCGAAAGATTATACAGCAACGACTTTAATCCAGAATACAGAGAGAACGATAAAAATACAGACTGTAGGAGAATTTTATACAGAATTGATATCTAATTATAAATTAGCTAATAACATTGGGAACGCAAAGATTTATAATGACTCTCTTCTATCTTTAAAGTCATTTACAAAGACTCATAAACTTGATTTTCTATTTGCAGATATAAATACAGATTGGCTTATTAAATATGAAAAGTGGTTATTAAATAAGAATTGCGCATCAACAACCATAAGTCTATTATTTAGAACATTAAGGAGTGCGTTTAATAAGGCTATTGAGCAAAATATAGTTCGGAAAGATAGTTATCCTTTCAATTCTTTTAAAATATCGAAATTCAGTACTAAAACGATAAAACGAGCAATTACAAAAGATGATATAAAGAGAATAATAAATCTTGAACTTAACAAAGAATCTAAGCTGATGCAATTAAGCAGAGATATTTTTGTGTTCAACTATTTGCAAGGTGGGATAAATTTTACAGATATTGCCAATTTGAAATATAAAGATATTATTGATACACGGCTACATTATATTCGTCAAAAAACGAAAAGAGAGTTTAATATTCTCTTACAGGATGAAGCAAAAAATATCATAGACAAATATTATGATGCTACCAAAACAGAGCATGATTATATATTTCCTATTTTAGAAAAGAAGATACATATTACTGCAATACAGAAATTTAATCGCATCCACAAATACACAGGACATATAAACAAGAATTTGAAAGCTATTGAGAAATTAGCAGGAATAGAAACTAATCTTACTACCTATGTTGCACGCCATACCTACGCAACTGTATTAAAACGTAGTGGAGTGAATACCTCTATTATATCTGAATCATTAGGACATAGTTCAGAAAAAGTTACACAGATATATTTAGATAGCTTTGAAAATAGTCAGATTGATGAAGCGATGAAGAATTTATTGTAATTATATGAGGGATTGCAAAAACAATCCCTCTTTACTATTACAGTTTATTTAAGAGGATATGTAGAATTTAGTTCCAGTTTTTATTTTTACCCTGTTCTTTAAATTTCTGGAAATCGGGATCGGCATTACCTTTAAGGGCAGCGATAACTTTTGCCAGAATGTACCTATCCATTTTTTCAATTGCCCTGTCTACATACAGATGCAGAGACGTAAGAATAATATTTGCTATTCCTGTTTCTTTCATCATTGCTGCAAATATTGCCTGTGATATATTTGCCGATTCTCCACACATTATAATTTCGGCGTGAGTACGATCTTTTGTACCGTTATTATTTTCTTCATTGATACAGCCGATAAGCAAAAGGGAATCGCCTATATCTGAAATGTTTTCACCGAACGTTTTACCGGAACTAACCATTTTCCTTAGTTCAGACTTTAATATATTTTTATTACCATTCTTCTGATCCATCGTTGTTGTCTTTAGTGCTATTTTTAATTATTTCAAGTACGCTTTTTAGAATTTCAGAGCCAATAGGCGATTTTGACGGTAGCATTATACACTTATCTTTCATTCTTTGGTTGGTTCTCATGTAATAAATAGCAGAATGAAGTATAAGGTCTGCGAAGTTGTCATTATCGGACATACTATCAACCAATAATCCCATTAATCCCAGATTGCTACCTAATTTGGCGTTTAGGTGTTCATTACCAACGTTTGAGAGAAAAATAGCATTATTATTCTATCCCTGTGACATTTTCATGTATTCTGCCAGAGTTTGCAGTTCGAACTCAATGTTTTTTAGCACCTGTTGGGGTGTTGAAAAGGTACTTTCTTTTTCCATAATTATATTTAATTTAAAGACCTGTCATTACTTCTTGTTTATATATTAAATTGATTCAGATATGCTTTTGCAGCGATGTAATGATCGCCGGACGCACATAAATACCGTTGCGTTTGTTTGACATTTGAGTGCCCCATATATCGGCAGACCAAAACCAAATCTTTTGTTGCTTCATAAAGATTTGTTGCGAATGACCTTCTGGCTGTATGGCTGGAAATAAATTTATATTTTTCATCCTTAATAGGTTTGCCAGCCTGAACGACTTGTATAATTTCATTTATTCCCGATTGTTTGTAATCACTTTCATTCGGGTACAATCATCAATAGCAGTAAATTGATAAGCTTTATCTCTCAATTTAGTTACATCCAGTTGTACTCTTTCGCCTGGA
>NZ_JACIEP010000013.1 GCF_014196915.1 Dysgonomonas hofstadii | reverse complement strand
CCTGACACTTTTTTTAGCTGTTGGCTTTTTTGCTAAAATCTGACATTCCTGACACAATTTTTAGTTTAAATCCCCAAAAACGAGGAAACTTGTTTACTTGTATCTCGTTTACTTGTCAACTTTATCCATGCCAAAGATCGCTCTACTAACTACTCTGACATATAGATAAAGCTATCTATAAAAAATGCACTAACTCCTCTACCTGTTCGTTTTTATTTTAACAAATAACGGAATTCTTTTTGCTATAAGTATGTTTTATTGTATTTTTGCGCCCGTTAACCTTAAATTCTTTCTCAGGGAAGAAATTTAAGGACTATGCAAGAACCCGAAACAATGAGGATATACTTGCTTATATATAAGGACAAATCCTGCGATTATTTAATTGCGGGATTTTTATTTATATCTTTGCCGTATGAATTCAAAACGCATTCTTATCACAGGGGCAAGTGGCTTTATAGGAAGTTTTCTGGTGGAAAAGGCATTGGAAAAAAACTATGAAGTTTGGGCTGGTATTCGCAAAAGTAGTAGCAGGGAATATCTGCAGGATGAACATATCAGGTTTATCGATCTGAATTTTAGCGATAAGGGAAAGCTCAAAGAACAATTGTCTGAATTTGCCCGGGAACACGGCAGATTTAATTACATAATCCACAATGCCGGAGTGACCAAATGTCTGAATCCTGACGATTTCGACAGGGTGAATTTTCAATATACGGCAAACTTTATTGATGTCTTAAAGGAAGGTGATATGGTTCCGGATAAATTTGTACTGATGAGTAGTCTCAGTGCATTTGGTCTCGGAGATGAAATAAATTACACGCCGATAAAATTGACAGATACGCCAAATCCGAACACTGCATACGGCCGCAGTAAACTGAAAGCCGAGCAATATCTTCAGCAAACAACAGATTTTCCATATATAATATTACGTCCGACCGGAGTGTATGGCCCCCGGGAAAAAGATTATTTTCTGATGATAAAAACTGTAAAATCAGGATTGGATGTGGGTGCTGGATTTAGGCCGCAACATCTTACATTTATATATGTAAAAGATTTGGTTGATGCGGCGTACCTTGCACTGGAGAGTGAGGTTAAAAACAAAGCTTACTTTGTGGCCGACGGAGATGTATATACCGATAAAGAATACACCAGGTTGGTGAAAAATGTTATAGGCAAAAAGCATGTGCTTAGTCTGAAAGTGCCTTTGTGGTTGTTGAGGGGAATATCTGTGGGGGCGGAAGATATATCGAGGCTGACTAAAAAGCCTTCTACACTGAACCGGGACAAATATAAAATAATGAGGCAGCGTAATTGGGAATGTGATATCACTCCCCTTGTTAATGATCTGGGATTTTCGCCCAAATACAATTTGCAGAGAGGACTGGAAGAATCCTTCCTGTGGTATAAAGAAAAGGGCTGGCTGTGAGCAAATAAAGCGCCTTTTAAATAAAGTTTGCAATAAACCGGCAGGCAGCAAACAATAACCAGAGTCGTTTGTTAATAGATGCGAACTCTAACAAGCGACACATGAATAAAAAAATCTTAGCGGCAGCAATTGCCGGACTATTAATTCCTGCTTTACTAGCAGGGCAAACACGGACTGAAACTGCATATAAAAAAGGAACATTTTATGCATTCTGGGGCTGGAACAGGGCCGCCTACTCAAATTCCGACATTCACTTTAAAGGCAATGACTACGACTTTACACTCTATCGTGTTAAAGCCCACGACAGGCCTACTCCGTTTAGTTATCATAATTATTTTCAGATAGACCGCATAACTATTCCCCAGACAAATTTTAAGATAGGCTACTTCTTTAAAGACAATATGGCGATAAATATTGGGGTCGACCATATGAAATATGTGATGGATCAGAATCAGACAGCAGATATCAGTGGCTCGGTGAGACCGGGATTTGAAAACAAGGTCAATCCAGATGGCTCAGTCAGGCTGACTGAAGACTTTCTTATGTTTGAACATACTGACGGGCTAAATTACATAAACGCCGAATTCGAATATTACAGGAATTTTTATAAATACAAAAATCTGAAAATCAATGGAATGATAGGCGGTGGACTGGGCTTTCTGCTGCCAAAAACCAATGCGACACTGATGGGGAACGAAAGGCATGACGACTTCCATATATCCGGCTTTGGGCTCGATGCGAAGGCCGCTGCTGATATTTTGCTGTGGGATTTGTTCTTTCTCAGATGTGAAGGCAAAGAAGGATATATAAATATGCCAAGTATTCGCACCACACAATCGAGCAGTGATAAGGCGTCGCAACATTTCTGGTTTGCCGAAATCGATTTTCTCTTTGGTTTTGCCTGGCATTTCTGAACCCCGAAGATAAAAAACATTGTGCCATATTCGGGATAATAATATTCTATCCTGCTTAAAAACAGCAAAAAGATAACTCCACTTTGCAAAACAGGCAAAAACGTGATTATCAATAGAAAAAACAAGCTTTTTGTCATTAAAAAAAGCTAAGGTGTTAGACGGATAAGAATATTTTTGCTACCTTTGTGTTGCCTTAGAAAAATATGTTTTATAACATAAATGAGATGCAAATCTTTATTCTGTCTAAGGTGTTTATAGGAAAGGATATAAGTCAATTTTTTAACTATAAAAATTAAGTAAAATGATTAAAGTTGGTATTAACGGTTTCGGACGTATCGGTCGTTTGGTTTTCCGTGCTGCACAAGGCAGAAAAGACATTCAGGTTGTAGGTATCAATGACCTTATTGATGTTGAATACATGGCATACATGTTGAAATATGACACGGTTCACGGAAAATTCGACGGAACAGTTGAAGTAAAAGATGGTAAATTGGTTGTAAACGGAAACGCTATCCGTGTAACTTCTGAAAGAAATCCAGCTGATTTGAAATGGAACGAAATCGGTGCAGAATATATCGTTGAGTCTACCGGCCTTTTCTTGGAAAAACCAAAAGCTCAGGGACATATCGACGCCGGTGCGAAATATGTAATAATGTCGGGTCCTTCAAAAGACGACACTCGTATGTTTGTTTGCGGTGTAAACCATGACAAATACGAAAAAGGAGAACAATTCGTTTCTAACGCATCTTGTACTACAAACTGTCTTGCTCCTATCGCTAAGGTATTAAATGACAAATTCGGTATCGTAGAAGCTTTGATGACAACAGTTCACGCTACTACTGCTACTCAAAAAACAGTAGACGGACCTTCAGCAAAAGACTGGAGAGGCGGACGTGCTGCTGCAGGTAACATCATTCCTTCTTCTACAGGTGCTGCTAAAGCTGTAGGTAAAGTTATTCCTGAACTGAACGGAAAACTTACAGGTATGTCAATGCGTGTTCCTACTCTTGACGTTTCTGTAGTTGACCTTACAGCTCGTCTTGCTAAAGAAACTTCTTACGAAGAAATCTGTAAAGCAATGAAAGAAGCTTCTGAAGGTGAATTGAAAGGTGTTCTTGGATATACTGAAGATGCAGTAGTTTCTTCTGACTTCATCGGTGATCCTCGTACTTCTATCTTCGATGCTAAAGCTGGTATCCAGTTGAGCCCAACATTTGTAAAAGTTGTTAGCTGGTATGACAACGAGTGGGGATTCTCAACTAAAATGCTTGAACTTATCGCTCACATGGCTAAAGTTAACGCATAACAGATATTATCTTAAATATAGAAAAGAGCAACCAACAGGTTGCTCTTTTTATTTTTTTCTTAAAAAGAACAGCAGGCTGATATACTTACTGACAACGCCGGGGCTGAATGAGGCGAAGCCGGGAGTAAAGATCCGGTTCTTTCTATTCTGCGAAAGGCATAACACTGTCCATCTGGCCCAGAGAAATGCCACCAGATGATTGTGATTGTATATCTTCTTAGCTTTGTTTTGCTCTATAATTCTGGAAAACCAGGCCGAGATAGCCCCGAACTTTTCTACGGATACTTTTTGCCTGTTACCAAGGTTATATAGTTTAAAAGTGATTTTGTGGAAATACAACTCTTCGTCAGTAGGGTAAATGTCCAGATTTTTTAGTTGATCTCTTATTATCTTGTCTTTCAGTTCTTCCTGTATCTTATTATGCAGTACCGATACATTCGAGTCGTGCCAGCGGTATTCGAACAGTTCGTTTTTCAAATTAGCGATCTTTCCTAACCGGGCCACTCTGTGCCATAGCTCGTAATCTTCTACATGCTTATATTTCTCATCATACCGGTTGTTTTCCAGTATATTCTTTCGTATCATCATGCTGGGATGAATAAAAGGTACGGAGAATAATAAATGAATTTGTAGATAATCGTTTTCGGTCAGGTTGTATATCTTTCCTGTAATTCCTTCTTTATTGTTTATCACGGCGGCATTTGTTCCGCACATAATATATTCCGGGTGCTTGTCGAGAAAATCAATTTGCTTCTTTAACCTGTCCGGTAGAGAAATGTCGTCGGCATCCATGCGGGCTATATATTCTCCATGACAGAGGTCGATGCCTTTATTAAGAGTTCTGATCAGACCCAGATTCTCCGGATTTTTAATATAGTATATACGATCGTCGTCATATCCGGCTATGATATCTTCGCTGTTGTCCGTAGAACCGTCATTGACAAGTATCAGCTCCCAGTCTTTACAGGTCTGGGACAAGATGCTATCAATAGCCTTCGATAAATATTTACCGGCATTGTAGACCGGCATTAAAACGGAAACTCTGGCCATATTATATTTTAATCCAACCTTTGGGGTAAAAACTATCCAAGAGATTATTTTTTTTCTCTTCCCGAAACCATTTGCCCGGGGCAATAACTACCTTATCCGGGTTTTCGTTGAGCCATGCGCCCCACCAGCTGAAACTACTATTGGCAATAATGTTATGTTTGCAGATACTCATCAACTGCATATCTATATAACTTTTATCTCCTCTGTTCCAGTCGATAAATGATACAGGATGATTTACAAAGTTAATATTATTTTTTACCCAATCGGTATCATCTGAGAAAATATAGAATTCAGGATTGACAATTTGTAAAGAAATATGGTCGATTGCTTTTCTGTAATAGTTAATATCACAAGTCACGAAGTTTGATATTGCGCTTTTATTTGTCAAATAGTCACCTCTGCGAATATGCATAGCTACGGAATTCCCGGCTTTTATTTTCTCCGCTAATTCCAGGTTTTTGTCTGTTAAAGGCTGTCTGAAAGTAAAATCATTTTGCAGAACAGAAGCAATATTTTTAAAATACTGTTCATTCTGGAAATATCCGAACATGGTGATATTGCCTCTCAATCTTTCAAAAACAGGCTGGTAGAGGATTGCATAAGTATCGGTAAAGAATCCAAGCTTCTGGAAGAACCCTCTATACTTCTGTATAAAAGGATATGCCTTTATCAGGAATGTCCCTTTGAATGTTGACTTTACCGGATAATTAATATTGAAAATACTAAGTTCGAAATTTCGGGCTGTTGCTTCTGTTTTCCTGCCGAATGTGTGACTATCGAGAACAAGACAGGTTTGCAGTCTTTCAGCCAAAGCTCTGGCTGTTGCATATTGGAACATCTGATTGCCTAGTCCTCCCGATAATATTATGTTTACCATATTGTCGTAATTATTCAGGGTTTTCTTTTACATCCGAATAAGCTGAGTATGACTGATCGGCATGACGCACATACAGTCCGTCTTCAATAGCCTTATCAATATAATTTTGCGGGATATGATATCCCATCATCTCGGCAAGGATAAAAACTGTATTCGAATTGTTGATAAATCCTTTTTCGGGCTCTTTATATTTTTCCATCACACTGTCTATCTTTGCCGTGTTTTTATTTATTGTGATCAGGGGTATATCAAACTGGGCAATTCCGTTTTTCCACGGGCCGTGTCCCCGTCCTATTATTTCCCCATGATCGGAAAAATGAAGGAACAGAGCTGTCGAATCATGTTGCATCACATTGTAAATCTCACTTAACACCCTGTCGGTATGATGGATGGAGCGGTCATAATGATTCAGAAGAGAATTGCCGCCGGGTATGGCGGCTCTATCCTTTTCATCGTACCTGTCGACGTAATTATTATGGCTGCCGACCAGATGGATAATAAAAAACTGTTTCTTATCTGCTTTATGTTCTTCTTTTAGAATGGGAATAAGGACAAAGTCATCATTAGACAAGTACCCTCCTTCCGAAAACCGGATTTTATCGGCTCCTGCCGCAATATAACCCAGATAAGAATCTTGTATGCCCGATGCTCCCTGATTGGATATCCAGAGAGTTTCATATCCGGCGTCATGTGCCATGTTTAGTAATGTTTTCTCTGTATAGAACGGGTTGAGATCAGTTGGTGAAGCAAAAGACAAAGCCATACGCAGCACATTGCGGGTAAAAGGTGCTGCTGCCACACCATTGTAGAAACTCAATTGTTTTGGTTCTACTTGCGAAAGACTATCTGCAAAAGGGGTTGTTTTTATCCCGTATCCGTATAGCGACCAATGTTTCCGGTAAGCACTTTCGCCTATCACGAGATATATCTTTTCGGGGGCAGGTACAGTGTCACTCCAGGTAATGCCTTCGGGTAGTGTTTTATTGCTTTGGTCGGCAAACTCCCGTAATTTCGACATCTCTACCTGATAGGCAGCTATTGTCCAGAGATTTCCGTACAGGACAGGGGCATACAGATTCACCTTATCCTGTATGACACGTACAGGCTCTTCAGAAAATAGCACCTCTTCTTCCATCCATTTGATGCGTTTATAGCAGACGTATGGTAGAAAAGCCAACAGGTAAACCGCCAGATAAATAAGCGATGCTTTTATTGTCAGCTTCGATTCTTTCAGTTCCTTTTCTGAAAAATACAGAAGGATAGTTGTTATAATCAATCCGGCCAGCCCTCCTGATAGCGCACCACCTTTGAGCATGCTTACAGCCTCGGCCAGATGCGTTTCGAAAATAGATGCTATGATCTCAAGTGATACATCACTTTTCAATATGAATGCAAAATAAGCATTGAATGTAAGTATAAAGGCCAGAAGGAAAGTAAATATAAAAGTATATTTTGTCTTAGCCAGTATATTTATCAGAAACAGGAATGAAACGACCAGTAAAGATATTGGTATACTTGGGGCAAACTTAATCGGAATGAAGGCGATCAGCCCGATATAAATTAAGACAAGTATAGTAAATTTATATTTCCATATAAACTTTCCGGCTTGTTTAATATGATCTAATATTTTCTGCATATTTTCTGTACCACACATTTATTGTTCATACACACTGCCATCATAATCATTCTTTCGGTCATAAGGATATAAAATAGCCGAGGCAAAGCCAAAAAATGCAATCCAGTGTCCTGAAAAACTTCGTAATTCAAAAGCCTGATAAGAAGAATATTCTTGCTCGGTCAGGGTTTTTATGATACTCCCATGATTATGTAAAACATATTCTCCATTAATAATACCGGGTACACCCGATATGGAATAGAAAAACCATGCAAAATTTATTATGGTATAGATGAATCCTATTCCTGCGACGATCATAAGCCATACAGGAGTATTTTTAAAAATAATTTTCAAGAAAGTCATAGGATTAAAAGGAGTAGCTTTGTTTTTTTGCATTTCTTTTATCTCAGGATCTTTTACCAAATATAATATTGCTGGTAGCCATGCTATGAATACTGCTATATGTAACAGCCATACATAAGGGAACCTATCCATCAGATCGATGCCATATACCGATATGATATGAACAATTAAACTTAATATCCATCCAATTATGGCAAAATAGAAAAAATAGACTTTAAAGTTTTGCATACAATGATGTTTTTCTGCTTTAAAAAACAAATGTATGAATATTTTAAAGTTGTATAATATTCGTATAGACTTATTTTATTCGTCGTCTCCCGGTTTTTATTTGCTCAACGTTTCTTTCAATGCCTTTACCGCTTCTTTTATATTTGCGCTTTCTTTTAAAAGAGTAATGAACTTACTGCCGATGATGGCGCCGCTTGCATTTGCCTGTGCGGCATCTAAGGTTGCTTTATTCGATATGCCGAAACCTATTAATCGGGGATTACGGAGATCCATACCATTTATCCGGCGGAAATAATCCTGCTTTTTCTCATCGAAACTCTTTTGAGCACCTGTAGTGGCAGCCGATGATACCATGTAGATAAATCCATCGGTATGCTCGTCTATCAGGCGGATACGTTCATCTGATGTTTCGGGGGTGATCAGCATGATTACTTTAACATCATACTTTTCCGTAACAGGCTTGTATTCATTTATATAATCGTTGAAAGGCAGGTCGGGAATAATAGCTCCGTCTATGCCGGTCTCCTTGCATTTTTTGCAGAAATTCTCGAATCCGTATTGCATTATCGGGTTGAGGTAACCCATCATGATAAGAGGTATTTTCACATCTTTACGAATGTCTTTCAACTGGTCGAAAAGAACATTTAAAGTCATGCCGTTGCGCAGGGCGATTGTGCCGCTTTCCTGAATGGTAGGGCCATCTGCCATGGGATCGGAGAAGGGAATTCCGATTTCTATCAGGTCTATACCGTTCTTTTCCAGTTCGCGGATAATGTCACTGGTGTCGTTCAGGCGAGGGAATCCGGCTGTAAAATAGATAGATAGTATATCTTTTTGTTTGGTTTCAAATAATTGTTTGATCCTGTTCATATCATAGTTGTTTTATAAATTTTTCAAGTAATTGGATATCTTTTAATCCGGGTCTTATTTCAAACTTACTGTTGAGGTCTATGGCGTATAACCCGGGATGATTTATTCCTCTTATTTTTTCCGCATCATCAATAGATATTCCTCCGCTAAGGAAAAAGGGTGTATTGCCTTTATACTCATGGAGAATATTCCAGTCGAATTTTTGTCCCGAGCCGCCGTGTTGAGAGGTTTTAGTATCGAATAAAAGATAATCGACTGCCCCTTCGTATTGTTTTGTCTTTTCCAGATCGGCGGCATCTGCAACACTTATGGCTTTAATTACCGGCATTGTTCTGTTCAGGTCTTTACAAAAACCGGGAGTCTCATTTCCATGTAGCTGGATAATATCGAGGCCATAACGGACTGTTTTTTCGGCAATGTATTCTATTTCCGCATCTACAAATACTCCGGCCAGCTTTATCGTTTGCGGTACTGCATCCACATCGCTGCCATTCAGACTATCTATATACCGGGGCGATTTATCATAAAAGATCAATCCCATATAATCGATAGGCAGCAGGCTTAATTCTTTTATATTGTCGGAATATTTCATCCCGCACACTTTTATCTTCATCATTTATAGCAAATTAAGTAGAAATAAATATTCCTCCCCTTGGGGAGGTTAGGAGGGGCTTAGTTGTTTTATAAATTCTTCCAATGCTTTTCCCGGATTGCTTGTCTTCATAAAGTTTTCGCCCATAAGGAAGCCTTTATAGCCAACTGCTTGCAGGTCGATAACAGTCTGGGGTTGCGATATGCCGCTTTCCGATATTTTCACAAACTCGTCAGGAATTTTATTTGCCAGATCGAACGATATCTGTATATCGGTTACAAATGTTCCGAGATTACGGTTATTCACTCCTACTACATCAACTTTGTCATTGATTTGGGCCAGTTCCTCTTCGTTATGTATCTCTAACAAGACATCCAATCCCAGCTCTTTTGCTTTTGTCGCTAGTTTCTTAGTCTCTTCTGTTGTTAAGGCAGAGGCGATCAATAATATAGCGCTTGCCCCTTTCCACGCCGCCTGATAAAGCTGGTATTCATCTATTACAAAATCTTTTCGCAACAAGGGAGTGTTTGTAAGGCTTCTGGCTTTTTCCAGATCGGCCAGATTACCGCCAAAAAAGTCCATATCGGTCAGGACAGAAATCGCACTCGCTCCGTTTTGTGAATATAAAGGAATAACATCTTCTACCGTGGCATCCTTAAAAATCCAGTCGCGTGAAGGCGAGCGGCGTTTAAATTCCGCGATAATACCTGTTTTGGAATTTACCAAAGCCTCTTTAAATGATTCCGGTTTTTCTACGGAGTCTGCAATAAAATGCATCATGTCTTTAATGCTGTATTGCTTTTTCTGTCTTTCGACCTCGATCTTTTTATTTGCTATTATTTTATCTAATATGTTTGCCATATCTATTTACCGTTTGTCTACTTTAAGAATTTTTATCAGTGATGCCAGTACAACAATGCAGATGCCGAATAAGCCTATCAGCGCATAAGAATATCTTAAATTGGTGACACTGGATATATAGCCTATGAGCGGAGGCCCCATCAGGAAGCCCAGGAAACTGACACTCGATACAATCGTCAGGGCTATACTTGTAGATATTTTGGTTCTCTGCCCGGCTACGCTGTATATGCTGGGCACTATGCCTGCCGTACCAAACCCAATGATCATGAATGCGATAATGGTGGTGATGAAATGAGGCAGGGCCACAGCCGAGAACAAGCCTATGGTAATAAGTGTTCCTCCCGCCTGAAGCACCCGTTTGCGTCCCCACTTCTGGGTCGCTTTATCGATCAGGAACCTGCCCGAAGCCATTGTCACCATGTAAGCGGCAAGGCCAATGGGTGCTATATTGCTCGGTGTTCCCACAACATCTATCAGGTATAACCCGCTCCAGTCGGACATTGCTCCTTCGGCAGCCATTCCGCAAAATCCTACGATCCCCAGTAGAAACAAAAATGTTTCCGGTTTACTTTTCTTTTTAGAAGCTGTTTCCTCCGGGTCTTTTTCCTTTTTCAGGTCGGGCTGTAAAAAAGGCCTGTTTATTAATAATGTGATGAAAACAAGTATACCTATAATGCAAAAATGATAGAAGGGCGCCAGTTGCAGCGATGACATAAGCAATCCTATCGCAGCTCCGGTAAGTCCGGCAAGGCTCCAGCCTCCATGGAAAGAAGCCATTATCGGTCTGTTGTACATCCTTTCTACGGTTACCGATTGCGTGTTGATCGATATATTCGTAAAATTACCGAAGAATCCGAATATGATCAGGCTTATGATCAGGGCGTACTCACTGGCGGAGATTCCGACCAGCAGTAATGCTCCTGCATAACCTGTCAGGGCTATCGGGAATATACGTTTACTGCCTACTTTCGATACCAAAAGTCCCGATATGGTCATGCCGCAAATCTGTCCGATGGGTATCATTAATAAGATTGTACCCCATGCGGCATCTCCCAGTCCCAGTGATGTCTTAATATCCGGAATACGGCTTGCCCAGCTTGAGAAGCAGATACCCGAGCAAAAATACAAACAGAAGACAGCCAGCCTGATACGGCTGTTCGATACTGTTTTTAAATTTGTTTCGTTCATTGTTTTTGTGCAATAAGTTCTATCTTATTTAACCACTTTTTCCGTTGTTCCGGTGTCGATGTTTTTATAACGGCCAGATAGGTGGTACGGATGTTTTTTATCCCACAGAATGCGCCTATATTTTTCCGGATCATTTTTCCGCCTATATCTTTTACTATCCATTTATAATAAAAGACGGGAGCATCCATTGTGCTTATTATTTCGGAAGTCTTTCCCATGAAAAGCTTTTTGGGAAAAGGCGACTTATCCTGATACTCGAATGTAAATCCCGGCAGGAAGATACGTTCGATGAAACCTTTAAGTAAAGCGGGAGGCGAAGCCCACCATGTGGGGTATATCCAGACAATATGCTCAGCCCATTGCAATTTTTCCCATGCATCCAGCAAATCGGGCTCCAGTTGGGTTCGCTTGCGATAGCCATATTGCAGGATCGGGTTGAAATCCATTTTGGCAAGAATAATTTCTTTTACTTCATTCCCTTTTGCCAGTGAGCCTTTTTTGTAGCTTTGGTGCAGTCCAAAACAAAAGCTTTCTTTGTCGGGGTGACCGTTGATTATAAGTACTTTCTTCATTTAAACTGGCTCTTAATAATAGTGCTTTTTTAGTTCCTCATACAAAGCATCATTCTCTTTTAGATGTTGCTCCCGGAAGATGCTGACAATCGAGTTGTAAATCTTTTCTATTATAACAGGGTTCACATCTTTTTCGTTTGTCAATGTCTTTATTTTGGAAAGAATATCCGTTTTGTTTATGTCTGTAATATTCTTTATCGGGTCCTTAAATTTTTTAATCTGAGAAAGATATTGACTGCGTTTTATAATAAGGTTGCTCAATTCGAAATCGATATCTTCAATCTGATTTTTTATTTCATCCAAAGAATGGCAATTTGCTATATTTTGTTGTTCATTCATAATCTTCAGGTATTTAATTCCAAAAATTTGCTGAATGTTTCTTTCAATCGGCCGCTATCTATCGATTCTCTCGCTTCTGCCATAGCATCCGCAAAAGATTGTTGAGGATTGATAGTCTGTATAGCTACCGCCGCATTGGCTATTACCGCATTCTTCTGTGCTGCCGTCGCTGTGTTGTTTACCACGTTGTCAAATATTTTTGCTGCATCTTCTGGTGTTTCACCCCCGTATAAGTCGGTTTCGTTGCACCTTTCAAAACCAATCTGTTCAGGGGTAAAGATATTCTCTTCAAATTTATTAATTATTTTGAAATCTCCGGTCAGCGAAATTTCATCATAACCATCGAGACTGTGAACGATTGAATAATCCACATCTGTCTGCTGATACATATAAAAATACAGACGCGCCATTTTCAGGTTAAAAACACCTAATACAGTGCGTTTAGGCCTGATGGGATTGACCACAGGTCCCAGCATATTAAAGAATGTGCGTACCCCCAGTGCCTTACGGACGGGAGCGACAACCTTTAAAGCATTATTGAATAACGGAGCATGCATATAGGCAATATTGACCTTATCGAGCGATTCTTCCAGTTTGCTTACGTCTGAAGTGAATTTCACCCCGTGTTGTTCCATCACATTGGAAGCCCCACTCACCGATGTCGCTCCGTAGTTTCCGTGTTTAGCGACTTTATATCCGGATGCTGCAACCACAAAGCAGGCGAGGGTGGATATGTTGAATGTATTCTTATTATCGCCTCCCGTACCTACAATATCGATCGGATTGTATATTGCCAGCGCATCTACATTCGCCCGCAGATCCAATAAGGCATCGGAGAATCCGAGGAACTCGTCCACGCTGATACTACGCATCAGGAATACGCTGATAAACGCGGCTATTTCCGAATCGTTATATTTCCCGTCCGCCATATTGGTCAGTATTTCCTTTGCCTCACAACGGTTGAGGTATTGGTGTTCAAAGAGTCTGTTGAGTATCTGTTTCATGTTTTTTTATTCTTTGTCATGCTGAGGAACGAAGCATCTCTCTTAGATTCTTCGTTTCTCTCAGAATGACAATTATTCTCACACTAATTTCTCCAAAGCATCTGTTGTCTTCGCAATCTCTTCATCGGACAACTCATGATTAGTCAGTTCACCATCGAAATAACGGTCATAAGCAGCCATGTCGATCAGTCCGTGGCCAGATAGATTGAACAGGATTGTTCTTTGTTTTCCTTCTTCTTTCGCCTTCAATGCTTCCTGAATAGCCGCGCTTATTGCATGAGAAGATTCGGGTGCCGGAATTATACCTTCTGCTTTTGCAAATAGTATACCAGCTTCGAATGTATCGAGCTGCTTCACGTCCACAGCTTCTATATATCCGTCTTTTTTCAATTGGCTGACAATTGTTCCTGCTCCATGATAACGGAGTCCTCCCGCATGAATGTTGGCCGGCGCAAAATTGTGTCCTAATGTGTACATCGGTAAAAGCGGAGTATATCCGGCTTCATCACCGAAGTCGTACTCGAATTTACCACGGGTTAATTTCGGGCACGATGCCGGTTCTGCCGCAACAAGGCGGACATCTTTACCTTCGGTCAGTTTGTGACGCAGGAATGGGAACGTAATACCTGAGAAGTTAGATCCACCGCCAAAGCAGCCGATCACTACATCGGGATATTCGCCTGCTATTTCCATTTGTTTCTCTGCTTCCAGTCCGATAATTGTCTGATGAAGGGCTACGTGGTTTAATACGCTGCCTAATGTATATTTACAATTCGGTGTGTTTAGAGCCAGTTCGATAGCTTCGGAGATAGCTGTACCAAGGCTCCCCTGATAAGTCGGGTTATCTGTAATGATCTTGCGTCCGGCTTTGGTGCTCATACTAGGCGATGCTATAACCTCTGCACCGTATGTTTGCATGATCGAGCGGCGGTAAGGTTTCTGGTGATAGCTGATTTTTACCATATAAACCGCCAGATCCAGTCCGAAATGGTTTGCAGCATACGATAAGGCAGCACCCCATTGCCCTGCGCCTGTTTCGGTTGTGATATTTGTTACTCCCTGTTCCTTACAGTAATATGCCTGTGCTATTGCCGAATTCAGTTTGTGCGAACCTACCGGGCTGACGCTTTCATTCTTAAAATAGATATGTGCCGGAGTATCCAGTGCTTTTTCTAGGCCATAGGCGCGTACCAACGGCGTAGGACGATAATTCTTATACAGTTCGCGTATCGGTTCGGGGATTTCTATCCACCGGTCGGTATAGTTCAATTCCTGTTTGGCAAGCTCTGTTGCAAATATTGGTTCCAGATCACTTACTTCCAAAGGTTTTTTTGTTCCCGGATGGAGAGGAAGCAGCGGTTTGTTTTTCATATCCGCAATAATGTTGTACCAGCTTCTTGGAATGTCGTTTTCGCTTAATAAGATTTTTTTGTTCATGATTTTTTAGTTAACAAGTTGACATGTAAACGAGTAGGCGAGTCTTTTGGGTCGTATCTTGTATCTCGTTTACTAGTCAACTATTATGGTTATTTACTTAGAAAATTCTTTACTATTATTTCTCCCTCAGGAGTCAGTACTGATTCGGGATGGAATTGCACACCGTGAATGTCATATTCTTTATGACGAAGAGCCATAATCTGCCCTTTCTCATCGACTGCCGTAATTTCGAAACAGTCAGGTATATTCTTATTCTCGACTATCCATGAATGATATCGGCCAACTTCCAGTTCATCGTCCAGTCCTTCAAATATATAATCGGGCTTTATCCGTTTTATTTTAGTGGCAACCCCGTGATATACATCTTCCAGATTGGTAAGTGTAGCCCCGAAAGCTTCTCCGATCGCCTGATGTCCTAAACACACGCCTAAAATAGGTTTCTTTCCGGCATATTCTTTTATAAGGGGTAAAAGCAGTCCGGCTTCGGAAGGAATGCCCGGGCCCGGGGACAGTATGATTTTATCGTATTTTTCTGCCTCCTCAAGAGAAATTTTATCATTTCTGTAAACATCCACATCCGTGTATCCCAGTTCCTTTACCAGATGAACAAGGTTATAGGTGAATGAATCGTAGTTGTCGAAAATTAGGATACGGCCCCTCCTGTCCTCCCCAGAGGGGAGGGAATGGCCTGATTGATCTGTTGTATTTGTCATTTTAGTCATTTTCTTATCGTTTAAGTCCCCCTCCGGGGGATTAGGGGGCCTAATTTTTTAGTTCAACCGCTGCTTTTACAGCCTTTGTTAATGCTCCCAGTTTATTCTTTACTTCCATCACTTCAGTCTCAGGGTTCGATTTGGAAACGATTCCACCTCCTGCCTGATAGTAAAGGATGTTGTTGCGGCTGAGGAAAGTACGTATCGTGATGGCCTGGTTCAGGTCGCCGTTGAACCCGATATACCCGATGCAGCCGCCATATACGCCCCGCATCTGCTTTTCAATGTCGCGGATCAGTTGCATAGCCCTTACTTTCGGTGCCCCTGAAAGCGTTCCGGCAGGAAAAGTGTCTGCAAATACCGAAATATTATTTCTATCTTGGTTTACAATACCACTGACGCGCGAAACCAGATGGATCACATGCGAATAGAATTGTACGTTCTTATAAAATTCGACTTTTACATCGTGGCAGTTGCGGCTAAGGTCGTTACGGGCAAGATCTACAAGCATCACATGCTCGGCGTTCTCTTTCTCGTCTTTCAGTAAGTCTTCAGATAATATGCGGTCTTTTTCATCGTCGCCGGTACGGAAGTAAGTTCCTGCGATGGGATCGATATATGCTTTGCCTTTTGTGATTTTGCAATGGGTTTCGGGTGATGAGCCGAAGATGCGGAACGAACCGAAATCGAAATAAAACAAGTAAGGTGAGGGGTTGATGGAGCGGAGCGAGCGATATACTTTAAAATCGTCGCCAGCGAATTTCTGGGTAAAGCATCTCGACAGAACGATCTGGAAAACATCACCACGCTTGCAATGGGCGATTCCTTTTTTTATCATTTCCTGATGCTCTTCGTCCGTGATCATGGTCTGCTCGTTGCCGATGGTCTCGAAATTGTAAGAAGCAATATTATTATTGGTGAGGATGGCTTCGAGTTCCGATGTCTTTTCTACGGAGCCTTCGACGATATTTTCTACAATAGTGAGTTCATTTTTCAAGTGGTTTATAACCAGAATGAAGCGATAAAGTATATAATAGAATTCGGGAATATCGGAGTTGTTTAATTTATTGTTTCTAGGATCTACCGCTTCAAAGTAGCGGATGGCATCGTAAGAAGTGTAACCGAAAAAGCCGTTGATATTTGTTTTGTTTTCGCCCTGTACATCAAATTGATGGATAAAGGCGTTGAATTTATCCGTCAGTTTTTCCTGGTCGGACAGTTTTTCTTTTTTGGTCGCATTGTCAGGGTAGGTATATGTTATTTCATCATTATCAACCCTGAACCGTGCGATCGGGCTGATGCCGATAAATGAATAACTATTTTCTCCTCCGTGATAGTCCGAACTTTCGAGTAATGCCGACTCAGGATAAATGTCCCGAACTTTCAGGTAGATGCCTACAGGCGTTTGCAGGTCGGCAAGGAGGTTTTTGGTTTTGACGATTATGGAGTATTGACCCCTCCCATCCTCCTCGTAAGGGAGGTCTTTTGCTATTGTCATCATATAATAGTGTACATTAATTACAAATACTAAATTGTTATCTATATTGCAAGTCCCCCTTGGGGGATTTAGGGGGCATAATTTATATACGTTTCCATATCCTTATCTCCTCTACCGGATAGACAAAGCACGACAACATCGTCAGCCTTGAAACTCATTTTATCCAGTGCACCTAATGCATGGGCCGATTCGATGGCGGGGATAATTCCTTCCAGCTTTGTCAGTTCGAAAGCTGCCTGCATCGCTTCGTCGTCAGTTACAGCCAGCACTCTCGATCTGCCTGCTTTTGCCATACAGGCATGCATAGGGCCGATTCCCGGGTAGTCGAGTCCTGCCGAAATGGAATAAGGCTCTTCGATCTGCCCGTCTTCCGATTGCATGATAAGTGTTTTGCTGCCGTGGATAATACCCAGTTTTCCGAGGTGGATAGTTGCAGCCGATTCTCCGGTGTCTATTCCTTTTCCTGCTGCTTCGGCCAATACGATCTTTACACCGGGTTCATCGATGAAATGGAAAATTGTACCGGCTGCATTGCTGCCACCACCAACGCAGGCCATTACATAATCGGGGGTTTCGCGGCCTTCCTTTTCTTTCAGTTGCCTGCGTATTTCGTCACTGATAACCGATTGCAAGCGGGCAACCATATCGGGGTAGGGATGAGGCCCTACTGTGGAACCGATCACATAATACGTATCGGATGGATTGCAGCACCAGTCGCGGATTGCTTCGTTTGTGGCATCTTTCAGTGTCATATTGCCGCTGGTTACAGGAACGACCGTTGCGCCCAGCATCTCCATTTTCTGCACATTCAGTTTTTGGCGTTCCACATCGGTTTTCCCCATATACACAATGCATTGCATATTCATCAGTGCGCATACGGTCGCCGTTGCTACGCCGTGCTGTCCGGCTCCAGTTTCGGCAATGATACGGGTTTTTCCCATACGGCGTGCAAGCAGGATTTGCCCGATGGCATTGTTTATCTTATGCGAACCCGTATGGTTGAGGTCTTCGCGCTTCAGATAAATCTTACAACCATATTTTTCCGATAATCTGTTAGCCAGATAGAGTGGGGAAGGACGGCCTACATAATCCCTTAGCAGGTCATTATATTCTTTCTGAAAAGAGGGATCGTTGATCACTTTCAGATATGAATTCTTTAATGTTTCCACATTATCGTAAAGAATTTCAGGGATATATGCCCCTCCGAATTCTCCATAAAAACCGTTGATGTCTACTGCAAATTTTTCCATTTTATCTGGTGTTATTTTTTTCTTATAAAAAAAAGCCTGTCGTGAGTTACGACAGGCTTTGTATTTCATACTTTCCATTCATTAATACATACCAGTTTGGCTCACGACTTTTTGAGTTGAGAGTGCCACCACCAAAATGTATTTGTTAATAGAAAATTCATTCTTCTTTCTTTTTGTTTTTGCAAAGTTATAAAAAAAATGAAAGTAACAAATAAAGAGATGATTTTTTTTTTGCGGCCTTTGTGGCAAACTCCGTGTTCTTTGTGGTTAAACTTCCTTTTCTACCACAAAGGATTGGACTCACGTTAATCTCAGAGCTATCAGTAAAAACTGAATTCTTTTTAAAGTTGACTGGAAAATGCTAACTTTGTATCTGACATAATTTGCAAAGCGTTGCGAAAAAAATATACGTGAATAATTAATTTCTCTTGTAGCAAGAAATTCTGGTAAAATTTATAGGAACAAGAGAGGTTTACAGTTGTTCATGCCTGTATGGGCATGGGCATGTGAATCTCGTTCCTAAAGGTTTACCAGAGCCTCTTGTTGCGAGTGGATCATGTTCCATGCTTCTTTTTTAACTGTATGAAAAAACAAAGACCGGTCGTATTCTGTGTAATCACACTATTTTTTATCTGGGGAATAATCACAATAGGCTTGTGTGCCAGTTTACTTTTCAAGCCTCCTGCCTTTATAATATCGGTTCTCACTATCCTGTTTTTTACATCCCTGTTTTTACTCCTGTTCTGCCTGTGGAAATTATTATCGGTATACAAACATGAAAACGAACAACTGGAAAATCAGAACGATGAATTGGAAAAAACCATAAACCGGATAAAGGAAACTCCGGTTGGATACTATAAAAAGAACACAGTACATGAAAAAGAACACAGTACATGACAAAAAATATTTTACATATATCTAAAAGGCTTATTATATTGCCCTTACAGGGCGTAACCTCTTGGGTTATCAGTACCCGGGGCGTTGCCCCGGGCTAGAATATATCAGGCTTTCAGCCTATTTCCTTTCCGGATGGCCTGAAAGGGCTATATAATATAGCCCAATGGCAACGCCTTGGGGCGGGAAACATAAACCCTGTAAGGGCAGTATAGGTTTATATTCTATTTTTTGTCATGTACTTATAAAAAGAACCCGGATAAGGATTTTTAACTTAAAAATATTATCGATCTGCTTTGCCGGTTATCTATAGGGAGAACAGCCCTGCCCCAAGGGGAGAAACAACGTTCGCCGAAGCGAAGGCGAGGCAATGGAGGGGCCAAAAAATACAATTATGTCAAAGTATAACGAAACATTAGCAAAAAGGATCACCACACTGATCGCAGACGAATTATGCAGCGTGTCGGATATCTGCAAAGCGACGGGGATCAGCAGGAACACGTTTTATAAATGGAAGCGTGAAAACCCCTCTTTCAGTGAAGAGATAGAAGACGCGATGGAATATCGTGGCGAAGTATTGTTGTCGATGGCCTATTCTTCTATCAAAGAGCGGCTTGAGCGACATACGGTCACCGAAGAAAAAGACACATATATTCCTGATGAAATGGATTCCGGCAATCTGAAATTCAAATCGAGGATAATCCGGAAGAAAGAGAGTCTTCCCGACCTGAGAACTATAAAAATGGTACTGGACAGAGCGGATCATAAATTAAAAATGAAGAATGAAAAATTAAAAATGAAGAATGACGGACAGGAGGAAAATCGTAAAATTGTCGAAGCCAAAACCGAAGCGCCGGAAATTCCTGAAAAAAGCATGAATGACACTGACCGGGAGCAAGCGGTAGCGGATAATAAGATTCCGGCCGATACGAAAAATACGTCAGTAAAGAATATTAAAAACAGTATAAAGATACTGAGTGATAAAGGATATTGTAAAAGTCACAGGAAGCGAAAATACAGCATAAAAGAAACAACGTGAAAAAAGGTGTAAAAGTGTAACTTTTGTAACTTTTTGTTTTATAACTCATCCTGTTTTTTACTCTGTGGCTCAATAAAAAGCTGAAACGACTTTAATACAAAAAAGAAAAAGTTTTTTTGAAAAGAGAGAAAAACTTGTCACCTTTGTCTGTTTGTAAATTTTATGTATAACCTGAAATATATTCACCATGCGTTGTTTAAGCATTATTTTCTTTTTGTCCTGTGCATTCCTGATGCAGGCGCAACCCAAAGCTCTGAGATTTAATGAGAATGGAGATTTTAAAATCGTCCAGTTTACTGATGTCCATTACAAAAAACTAAGTAAGGAATCGGCTGTCGCTCTGGAACTGATAAATGAAGTTTTGGAAACAGAAAAGCCCGATCTGGTTGTATTCACCGGGGATGTTATATGGGCAAAACCTGTGAAGGAAGGCTTGGATGATGTCTTCGATCCGGTGGCAAAAAGAGGGATTCCATGGGCTTATGTTTTTGGAAATCATGATGATGAATTTGCTATGTCGCGTCAGGAAATAATGGACTATGTTGTGCAAAAGCCTCATTGTCTTGCCCGGGCGGGAGATAAGTCGCTGAAAGGTGTCGGTAATTATATTTTAGAGGTAAGGAACAATGGGAATGACAGTATCGGCGGATTGCTTTATTTCTTCGATTCGGGAGCTTACTCGCAAGTGAAGGGGATAAAAGGCTATGACTGGTTCGATTACGGCCAGATAGACTGGTACCGTGCCGAAAGTGCCGCTTACACAAAAGAGAATAAGGGAAAACCTTATCCGGCCCTGGCGTTCTTTCATATTCCTTTGGCTGAATATCCTATAATGAAGGCCGCTAAGTATGACGAACTTATTGGAAGTAAGGACGAAAAAGAATGTAACGGGGTACTGAATACGGGAATGTTTTCGGCAATGCGCCAGGCGGGAGATGTGATGGGTACATTTGTGGGGCACGATCATGACAATGACTACATAGGTGAATATCATGGGATTTATCTGGCTTATGGGCGTTATTCCGGAGGAAAAACAGTCTACAATAACCTTGGAAAGAACGGCTGCCGCGTGATTGAACTGAAAGAAGGGCAGCGGGAATTTTCTACTTATATTCGTCTGTTGGGCGGGGATATATTATATCCGGTTAAGTATCCGGAAACTTTTGAGAAAAAATAGCCGGATGTTTAATTTATCCGGCTTACTTCCTTTATCCCTTTTACACCCTTGAGTTTTTTCATCAGGCCGTTCAGCATATCGGTGTTGTTGAGCATAACGGAAATATTTCCATGAAACAATCCGTCGTTTGAATCGATACTTATAGAACGCATGCTTATGCCCTGCTCTTTTGCAATGATGGAAGTCAGGTTGTTGATAATACCTATATCGTCATTTCCTATTATCCGTAAGGTTACGGTATACAGTGACCCTGATTTTCCTGTCCAACGGGCAGGGATTACCCTGTAGGAAAAGCGGGATAGCATATCATTGGCATTCGGACAGTTCTTCCGGTGTATTTTGATGCCCTGCGAAGAGACGAATCCGAATATCTCATCGCCGTATATAGGGTTACAGCATTTAGCTAATTTGTAGTCCACTCCTGTCAGATTCTGGTCGATGACGAGTTCTTCCTTGCTTGTCAGCTCCTTTATTTCATCCGACTGATAGGCTACATAATTCTCGGCGCTGATAGTTCCGTGCTTTTCGTGTTGCTCAGTCTCTTTCTTTTCCAGATCGAGATACTGGTCTATTACCGAGTTCACATCAAGGTTCTCTTCTGCGATCCTGATGTAAAAATCGGTAACAGTCTTAAAGCCTAACTTTTTGATCAGGCGCATCATAATAGAATCGTTTATTTCTATCTTACGATTCTTTACCCGGCGTTGAAACAGCTCTTTGGCAATTTCTACCTGCTTGTTATCTTCTTCTTTCAGGCTCTGGCGTATCTTATTTTTGGCCTTTGAGGTAACTACAAAGTTGAGCCAGTCCCGTTTTGGCGACTGGTTAGGCGAAGTAATGATCTCTATCTGATCGCCATTTTTCAGTTTATGCCGGATCGATACATTTCGTCCGTTGATTTTTCCCGAAACACAGGTTGAACCTACACGCGAGTGAATGGAAAATGCAAAGTCGAGAACAGAGGCATTCGCCGGCAGTTTGTGTAAATCTCCTTTTGGCGTGAAAACATATATTTCTTCGTCGTAGACGTCGAGCTTAAAGTTTTCCAGTTTTTCTCCGCTGTCGAGGTCTTTGTTTTCCAGCATTTCCCGCAGGCTGGTGAGCCAGTCATCCATTTTCGACTGGCTTTTCACACCCTTGTATTTCCAGTGCGCGGCAAGTCCCCGTTCGGCGATCTCGTCCATCCGGCGGGTACGTATCTGCACTTCTACCCAGCGCGACTCTGGTCCCATCACTGTAGTATGCAACGATTCGTAACCGTTACTTTTGGGTATAGACAGCCAGTCTTTCAACCTTTTCGGGTTAGGTGTGTACATATCTGTTACGACAGAATAAGCTTGCCAGCATTCGGCTTTTTCCTTTTCCTGAGGCGAGTCGAGAATGATGCGTATGGCAAAGAGGTCGTATACTGATTCGAAATCTATCTTTTGCTTCTTTAACTTGTTATTTATGGAAGATATAGATTTTACCCGTCCTTTTATTTCATATTTCAGACCTGTTTCTTTTAGCTTTCTGTTTACAGGTTCGATGAATTCTGAGATAAACTTGTCACGGGCTTCCTTGCTTTCGCTCAGTTTTTCCTGTACAAAATCATAAGCATCCCTATCCGTATATTTCAGATAAAGATCTTCCATTTCGGTCTTTATTTTATAGAGCCCCAGTTTGTGGGCAAGAGGGGTATATAAAGATGATACTTCGATGGCCAGTTGCACGCGATGTTTTTCATCGTAGCTTTCGGCACATCTGATCATATGCAGGCGGCTGGCGATCTTTATAAGGATTACCCGCATATCTTCGGCCAGTGAGATCAATAACTTTATGTAATTGTCTGAAGCCATTACAGACTCGTTCACATCGAGGGCGTTGACCTTTAGCAGTCCTGTGACAATGTCGTGTATATCTGTTCCGAATAGTTTCTTTATCTCGTCGGTAGTGATCGATTTAGATATGACAGGCCGGTAGAGTATAAGGGCTATAATGGAAGCTCCTTTCATGCCCAGTTCTTCTGTCAGTATTATACAGGTACTCACAGTAAGATCAGTTACGCTGCCAATTTTTTCATCCTGTTTGTATACGCCTTCCGCTAAAGCTTTCTTCACAACTATCTTTAGTTTCTGAAGTTCGTCAGGTGTAAGATTGACATACAGCCCTTTCATCAGCCTCTTGAATTTAGAGAGGGTAAGACCTGTCGCATTATAAGTAGGGTAACCGTTAGTATCCATTGTGTATTGAGCGTATAAAGAAGGTAATGTTTATTTTACTAACCAGATGCAAAATTAATGCTTTTCTGATACTATAACGTCTTTTTCATAACAGATGTTTATTCTTTTTTACTTTTAGAAACTTTATGCTTTTTGTGACATATTTATTTGCAAAGCCTTTTAACTTTGTGTTTTTAACAAATTAAACGGATTATAGTATATGAGAGCTGACGATTATGCAAAGCTGGAAAAAGATATAAAGTTTAAGAAAAGCTATCTGAGCAATACCACGTGGTGGAAGGACGGAGCTATAATAGCGCCAATCGTGTTAATGTTCGGCGGACTGGTTGGTATATTGTATCTGTTCAATATGGATAAGCTGATTTCAATCTCGGCGATTCCCTATTTATTATTGTTTGCTGTAGGTACAATCCTGTTTAAAGCAATAAAGATGAATCTGCAGAAGAGGAAGATGGCAGAGCCCGGAGCTTTCCATATCTGTGTGGCTGTGCCGGTCGGAGAGGAGAACGGATACACATATGCCGTTTTTACGAATGACACACATCGCTACAATAAGCATTATATAAAAAATATCGCCAAAGAAACCTTGTTGGATAGTATTCCGGAAACAGATAAAATAACATGCCGGAAAAAAACGATATTGGCAGAACGCCCGGAGCAGGGAGATAAGTATTGTATCAGAGCCTATAAGACTAAGGATATCAATAAACAAAACATCAATTGGCGAAATGATGACTATTTTCCTGTACTTTTTATAGATGAAAATAATACTCCGGTAATAAAGAGTAAAGATATCAAATAATAAAACGAAGGATAATTACCTGAAAAGGATCTAGCTGCTTGGTATTCTGAAAAATAAGACTAATCAATTATCGGTTTGTATTATTTATATTATCTTTACGCCGGAATTAGACAAAGAAATGAGAATACTTTTAATAGGCGAATATAGCCGCGCACATCTCACACTGGCTGAAGGATTGCGGCATTTGGGGCATGAAGTGTTGACCGCTTCTGACGGGGATGGTTTTAAAAATTATCCACGCGATATAGATTTAAGCCGAAAAAGTTCAGAACTTATTGATACGTTGACAAGCATGTTGTCAGTTATCGATAAGTTTAAACACTTTAAAGACTATGATGTCGTACAGTTGATAAATCCATGCTTCACTACTCAGAATGTGAGAGTAAACAATTACCTGTACAAAAAGCTCCGGAAGAATAATGGAAAGATTTTTATGGGGGCTTTTGGTGATGATTCGTATTGGGTAAGAGCTTGTCTGGGAAACAAAATTTTCGATTACTCCGAATTTTTTGTAGATGGGAATCCTATTAATGTTGATTTTAATCAACAGTTTATCGATAAATGGATAAGTACTCCGCTGGAGGTCTTTAATAAAAAACTGGCCAAGTCAGTTGATGGTATTGCCGCCTGTCTTTACGAATACTATTGTTCTTATCAGCCGTTCTTTCCTGACAGATTAAGGTATATACCGCTTCCGTTAAATACATCGGAAATAGAATTTCAGGAGATTAAAGAAGAACCTGAGAAAGTGAACTTCTTTATTGGAGTAAATAAAGTCCGGGAGAAATTCAAGGGGACAGATGTAATGGAAAGTGCTTTAGCCCGGATTAAAGATAAATATGAGGATAAAGTGATTGTTACGCGGGTCGAGTCAGTAAGTTACGATGTTTATCAGCAGTTGATGTCGCAGGCTCATGTAGTATTGGATCAGTTGTATTCACACACTCCTGCGATGAATGCCCTGCTGGCAATGGCTCAGGGAAAGGTGCTTGTTGGTGGCGGCGAACCTTATATATATGATTTGTACGATGATAAAGACAATCAGCCAATTATAAATGTGCATCCTTCGGAAGATGATGTGTATGACAAACTGGAGTGGTTAGTGTTAAATAAACAGGAAATTCCTGAGATTTCGAAAAAAAGTCGTTTATTCGTAGAGGAAAATCATGATTATATCACTGTAGCCAAAAAATATTTAGACTTTTGGAACAATACCAAGGGCAAATAGATGAAGACAAAATTATAAAGACAAAATTTTGAGGAGTATAGTTTTATACTCCTTTTTCTTTTTTCTTAGCCTCTTCCCATAAGATATCCATCTCGGATAATGTCATATCTTTTAGTTTTTTATCTTGTTTCCGGGCTTCTTGTTCTATATAATTGAAGCGGTGTATGAATTTCTGATTGGTACGTTCCAGTGCATTGTCAGGGTTCACTTTATAAAGGCGTGCCGCATTTATCAGGCTGAAGAACATATCCCCGAATTCAGCTTCTATCTTGTCTTCGTCCATATTCGATATTTCAGTTTTCAGTTCTGATAATTCTTCGGATACCTTATCCCAAACATCTTCTTTTTTCTCCCAGTCGAACCCGGCATTGCGAGCTTTATCCTGTATGCGGTGAGCCTTGGCTATAGATGGCAATGAAGCCGGCACACCTTCAAGAATGGTCTTGTTTCCTCCTTTTTCTTTCAGTTTGATCTGTTCCCATGATTTTTCCACTTCTCCGGCCGTATTGGCAGCTTCATCGCCGAATACATGAGGATGACGGAATATGAGCTTGTCACATAGGGTGTTGCATACGTCGGCTATGTCAAATGTCTCTTTTTCTTCGCCTATTTTAGCATAAAAAACGACATGTAAAAGCACATCACCCAGTTCTTTTTTTATTGCTTCGTCACTGTTTTGTATAATTGCTTCACAGAGTTCATAGGTTTCTTCGATTGTATTTGTCCGCAGGCTTTCGTTAGTTTGTTTGGCATCCCACGGGCATTTAACCCTCAACTCATCCATGATGTCGAGTAGGCGGCCGAAAGCTTCCATTTTCTGTTCTTTTGTGTGCATAGCTTATCCGGAGTTTAAAGAAAAAGCAGATTCATTGATAATCTGCTTCTCCTGTATGTTTTATTGTTTTGTATCCTGTATTTTCTTGAAGTTGGTCAGTCCCTGATTCAGGAATTGAATATATTTTTGTATATCTTCGTTATATGCATATGATTTTCCGATAGGTTTACCTTCGGTATCGAGCAATACATAATATGGTTGCGAATTTGTTCCGAATTTATGGCGTTGGAGATAGCTCCATTTGTCGCCAATAGTCTTCAGTTTTGTTGTTTTTCCGTTTTCCTCCACTTCTATTATTTCGGGTAGTTTCTTCTTGTCGTCCACCATTAGGGTGATCAATACATAATCTTTTTCGAGAATGTCTTTTACTTTCGGATCAGTCCAGACCGATGCCTCCATTTTCCGGCAATTCACACAACCATAACCTGAGAAGTCTATGATGACAGGCTTATTGTTTTTCTTTGCATAATCCATGCCTGCCTCATAATCGTCGAATTTAGCATGCACCTCTCCTTTATACAGGTTGAAATCTTGTGTGATCAAAGGAGGTGAAAATGCGCTGATTGCTTTCAATGGAGCACCCCATAATCCAGGTATCATGTAAACGGCAAAAGCAAAAGATACGATAGCCAGGAACAGACGGGAAACAGACACATGTTTGAGGTCACTGTCGTGAGGGAGTTTCAATTTCCCCAAGAGATACACCCCAAGTAAAACAAAAATGACGATCCACAACGCAAGGAATACTTCGCGATCGAGAATTCCCCATCCATAAGCAAGATCGGCAACCGATAAGAATTTCAACGCCAATGCCAGTTCGAGAAAACCGAGAACGACCTTTACTGAATTTAGCCATCCTCCCGACTTCGGCATACTTTCGAGCCATGAGGGAAATATAGCGAATAAGGAAAATGGAATCGCCAGGGCAAATGCAAAGCCAAACATTCCTATTGCTGGTGCTACAATACTGCCGGAGGTAAAAGCCTGCACCAGTAAAGTTCCAATGATAGGCCCCGTACACGAGAAAGATACGAGTGCTAAAGTGAAGGCCATGAAGAAGATACTGAGTATTCCGGTAGTGGAATCTGCTTTCTGATCCATTTTATTCGTCCATGAAGAAGGTAGCACCATCTCAAAGGCGCCAAAGAACGAAATGGCAAAAATAACAAGCAGACCAAAAAATAAAAGATTGAAAATAGCACTGGTAGACAGATCGTTCAACGCACTTGGCCCGAATATCGCTGTAATTATAAGACCCAAAGCCACGTATATTATTATTATACCAAGCCCATAAGTAATCGCATCTTTAATGGCTTTGCCTCTGTCTTTTTTATTTCTTTTCAGGAAGAAGCTGACAGTCATAGGGATCATTGGCCACACACAAGGGGTTAACAGGGCTATAAAGCCCCCTCCCATACCTACGATAAATATCCACAATAAAGACAGATCGGAAGTGTCACCTTCTGCTCCGTAGTCTCTTAGTTCTTTTATAACAGGTGTCCATAAATCTGTATTGCCAGAGGACGTATTTGTTACCGTCTGAGTTAGAGAATCGGATGGTATAGGTTCTGTAGCCTGTTCAACCGGTTTTTCTTCTACTGGTTGTTCTGTCGCATTTGCCGCTGCAACAGTAAGTGTTGCAGGCAGGTCTTTAGATGTATAATTAAAATCTATCTTAATCGGAATACATTGTCCGTCAACTTCACTACATACCTGGCTGCGGAGATCGCCTTCCAATAGAAAGGCGGCTTTATCAGTTACTTTGAACCGTTGGACAAAAGTGGCTTCGTTTTCATAGTAGCCCACTTCCATCTGGAATATCTCATCATAACTCTTTTTTAATTTGGAATTTACAGCTTTAAAACTCCCCACTTTAGTCGCACCTTTAAGTTTGTCTACAGAAAGGCTGGTTGGCATAGGCCCTCCGTCAGGGATATGGATGTCATAAAGATGCCATGTAGGATCGATTTTAAAACTGGTGGTTAATTCGATCTCCCCGTTTCCTTTGTCAATTAATTTTATTGAAGATTTGGCTGGTTCCTGCGCAAAACCGTAAGTAAAAGATAGAATAAATAATATCAGGGTAAATAGTGATTTCTTCATAAGAAATTCTTTTTTATATGTATTTCAATATTGAGGAACAAATATAAGAAAAAGAGCGCAGGATATCAGATTGACAGATGCTTTTTTAATATTATTAGTATATAGGGGTTCCTTAATGGATATAGATGGATTTTATATCTTTTCATATGTCTTTCTGATAGTTGTGTTTATCGTGTATAGATAAAACTATCGTTCTTCTTCGATTTACATGATTTTATATTTGCTGTCATATTGCCTGTTTTGTATAATAGTTCAATTATTTTTTTTCCTACGTACGATCAAAGATTGCCTATATTCCTTTTCATGTGGCATCCGTCATTATTTCTGCCCCTGTAACAGATCGTAAGTGGAGAATGTAAAATCTGACAAACCTGAGAAGTACATGACAAAAAATATATTACATATATCTAAAAGACTTATTATGTTTCCCTTACAGGGCGCAACCTCTTGGGTTATCAGTACCCGGGGCGTTGCCCCGGGCTAGAATATATCAGGCTTTCAGCCTATTATCTTTCCGGATGGCCTGAAAGGGCTACATAATATAGCCCAATGGCAACGCCTTGGGTCGGGAAACATAAATACTGAAAGGGCGCCCTGTAAGGGCAGTATAGGTTTATATTCTATTTTTTGCCATGTACTGTGCAAACCTGACACTTCGCTACGCTCCGTTCAATGTGCCAATGATGGTAATCAACAAAGAACTCCGGCGACTCTTTTTACTCTGTGTTTCAAAAAAGTTACAAAAGTTACACTTTTGCAGTATTTTCAACCAAAACCTGACACTTTATTCAGTGAACAGTGAACAATCTCATACTTTGCGTCTCTGCGTCTTTGCGAGAAACTTGTTTTGTTAAAACCTGACATTCCTGACAGATTTTCTCGCAAAGACGCAAAGTCGCAAAGTATAATCAGTTATTTTAACTCATAATTCATAATTCATAATTCATAATTCATAATTCATAATTCATAATTCCTTTCTTACATAGATAAACTTCCCCCCAAAAAATGCAGATTACATACGCTTTGCTCCTGTGATTGTTTATTGCCCCGTTTTTGCTTTAGTGAATTGAATTAGCAATCGCCGAAGCAAAGGCGAGGCAAACCTGTAACTTTTAAACGAATATCAAATACAGTGACTTCACATTATTTAATTACCCGCATCAAGATATTTTTAGTACTTTCGTACTCACAAAATGATAGATCAAGTTACCATAGACCGTATAATAGATGCTGCACAGATCGTGGATGTGGTATCCCAGTTTGTTACGCTAAAGCGTAGGGGAATAAACTATGTGGGTCTATGTCCTTTCCATGAAGATAAAACGCCATCTTTTTATGTGTCTCCTGCGAAAAATATCTGTAAATGTTTTGCCTGTGGAGAGGGCGGTTCGGCTGTTCACTTCATTATGAAGCATGAACAGTTATCTTATTTTGATTCGCTTCGCTATCTGGCGAAGAAATATAATATCGAGATACAGGAACGGGAACTTACCGATGAACAAAAGCAGGCTCAGAATGATCGTGAAAGTCTTTTTATACTGAATGATTATGCCCGTGACTATTTTAAAAATATCCTGCACGAGCATATCGAAGGAAAATCGGTAGGACTTAGTTATTTCAAGGAACGTGGATTCAGAGAAGATATCGTAGAAAAATTCCAGTTGGGATATAGCCTTGAACAAAAGGATGCTTTCTCTCAGGAAGCTCTGCGGGCAGGGTATAAAAAGGAATACCTTGTAAAGACCGGACTGACAATAGAAAGTGAGAATAATAACGCTTTGATCGACCGTTTCCGCGGCAGGGTAATGTTCCCGGTACATACGTTGTCGGGAAAAGTCATAGCCTTTGGCGGACGTATACTGAAGAAAGCGGAGAATACAGGAAAATACATCAACTCACCCGAAAGTGAGATTTATCACAAAGGGAATGAACTTTATGGTATCTACTTTGCCAAACAGGCTATAACAAAAACAGACTGTTGTTATCTGGTGGAAGGATATACCGATGTTATATCCATGCATCAGGCAGGAATCGAAAATGTGGTGGCTTCGTCAGGTACGGCGCTTACTCATGGACAGATACGCCTGATTCATCGTTTTACAACCAATATTACTGTTATTTACGACGGTGATGCAGCAGGGATTAAGGCCGCTCTACGTGGAATTGACCTTTTGCTGGAAGACGGGATGAATGTAAAGGTGGTATTGCTGCCCGATGGTGAAGACCCGGATTCATTTGCAAAAAAACAGAATGCGGCATCATTCAACGAATATATAAAAGAGCATGAAGTTGATTTTATTCGCTTCAAAACGCAATTGTTGTTAGAAGATGCCGGAGGAGATCCGATAAAACGGGCTAATCTGATCACGGATATAGTAAATAGTATTTCCATCATTCCCGATAATATAATCCGTACGGTGTATATTAAGGATTGCAGTATACTGATGGATATTGACGAACGGATACTCACACAGGAAGTAACTAAAAAGCGACTGGCTTATCTCGAAAAAACAGGTTCGCGGATAGCAGCAAGTGAAATGCTGGCTGTAAGTAATGATCTCTCGGCGCCTGTTGTGCATAATACAGTCAAAAAGGGTGTAACAAAGACTCCTATCGATAAATACGAGCTGGCGATCCTTTATTATGTTATCCGTTACGGAATGCTCCGGTTGAGGGAAGAACCGGCGGAAGAAGGTCAGGAAGAACTATCGGAATTTGATATGCGGGTTATCGAATTTGTGAAATTCGATCTGGAGCGCGATAGATTGTGGTTTACCAATCCTTTGTATGCACAGATATTGAGTGAGGCGGTAACAAACAGTGAAAAACCGGATTTTAACCCAAGCAGATATTTTCTCGCTCACCCCGAACCAGATATAAGCAGGATAACAGCAGATATATTGAGCGATAAATATCAGCTTAGCAAGGTACATACCAAGCAGTTCGGCGAAAATGCAAAGCGGGAGGACACCCCTATGGCTGAAGAAAAACACCTGTATAAAAATGTACCCCGGGTACTCACCGAATTGAAAGATGCTCATATAACCAAAAGAATTGTCAAGATAAAAGAAGAAATGGCAGCCAGTCAAAAAGAAGGTGATATGGATACAACTATTTCACTGATGCAACAACTGAAAGAATTGGAGGAGATTAAAAAAGCACTGGCCAAGATATTGGGTGAACGGATTATATTGAGGTGGTAAGAATATAAGAATATTAACACCTTATCTGTGATTTTCGCAACTACATAACGACTAATAGTTTAAAAATAAACTTAATCAAATATATACACAATGTTTTATCTTGAAACACAAGACATAGTAAAGCAATATGGGAATCATACGGCTCTTAACGGAGTAAGTATACAGGTTCCTAAAGGTTGCATTTACGGCTTGCTCGGCCCTAATGGGGCGGGTAAATCTTCCTTGATCCGCATTATTAACAGGATAACCGCTCCTGACGAGGGTAAAGTTTTTCTTAATGGCAGGGAGTCCGAAGCTGGAGATATCTTCAATATCGGATATCTGCCCGAAGAACGTGGATTATACAAGAAAATGAAAGTCGGTGAGCATATTATTTTCCTTGCCCGTTTGAGAGGATTGTCCATGGAAGAGGCTAAGACGAAGACAAACTACTGGCTGAAGAAATTCGATATCCTTTCGTGGGAAAATAAGAAAGTGGAAGAGTTGTCGAAAGGAATGCAGCAAAAAATACAGTTCATTGCTACAGTGATTCATGAACCTGATTTGTATATCTTGGATGAACCGTTCAGCGGATTCGACCCCGTAAATGCTGAGTTGTTGAAAAATGAACTGCTGGAACTGAAAGCACAAGGCAAGACCATTATCCTGTCTACACATAATATGGAATCGGTAGAGGAACTTTGTGACGAAATCACACTGATAAACAAATCCAAGGCTGTGTTGCAGGGTAATGTGAAAGAAATACGCGCCCGCTACAGAAAGCATATATTCAAACTGGATGTTGCTGGAGACAGTTTTGATATGGAGTCTGCTCATTTCTCGGTTCTCTCGCAAAATACGAATAACGGATCGACTGAAGTCCGTATACAGCGGAATGATGAGGCCTCTAATTCGGAACTATTACAAGAGGTTACTCGAAAATACGAAGTATTGACCTTCGAGGAAGAACTTCCATCTATGAATGACATATTTATACAAATCGTATCAACAAAAGAACAATGAGCGCATTAGGAATTATAATAGAAAGAGAATTTTCTTCCAGAGTAAAAACAAAGGCTTTTATTCTGACGACTTTGTTAACTCCGTTGTTATTTGCCGCTATGATGTTCCTGCCGGCATTATTGATGAAAGTAAGTGATAATGACGATATCAATAAAGTTTATGTGATTGATGACACCGGAATGTATGCCCGGTTGTTCCAAAATTCGAAAAGTTATGAATTTATCCCCTTGACAGCAAATGATACAACTTCGAAAGAAAAGTCGACCGCATTGCTGCAAATAACGGGAGATCTCAATGCGAATCCTAATGCAGTAACATTTTTTTCAGAAAAGCAACAGCCACCTCGGGAGCTTACTGCGTATATAAACAATACACTGACCGAAGCCGTTCGAAATAAAAAAATAGATGATTTTACGGCCAATAGTAATCTTGATACTACCATCGTTGCCGATTTGCAACAGATATTGAAATCGAAAGATAAGATAAGCGTTTCCACTATACGATGGGACGAAACAGGTAAAGAAACAGAAACACTTGGCGAGATGGCATCTATTGTGGGTATGGGGCTTACTTTCTGTATGTTCTTTTTCATTATGATGTATGGCCAGATGGTGGTGCAAAGCGTAGTGGAGGAAAAGACCAACCGTATCATAGAGGTTATTATTTCATCGGTAAAACCATTTGACCTGATGATGGGTAAAATAATCGGAGTCGGATTGGTGGGGTTGCTGCAATTGGTGGTGTGGCTGTTTGTCGGTGGTGGAATTATGTTTGCCGTGCAAATGTATTTCGGACTGAATACGGAAATGATATCCACCATGGATACTCAGCAGCTTGGTGCAATAATGAACAATAATATGGATATGGGTGTAGCAATGAAAGAATTATTCAGTGTAAACTGGATACAGGTAGCTGTTTGTCTCATCCTGTATTTTGTCGGCGGATACCTTTTGTTCTCTTCCTTGTATGCTATGTTTGGCTCGGCTGCTAACGATTCGCAGGAAGCTCAACAGCTGATGATGCCTTTGACTATCATTTTATTAGTGTCATTCTACACAGGCTTTGCTGCTGCCCGTAACCCAGAAGGAGCTATGGCATTCTGGTGCTCGCTGATACCGTTTACATCTCCTGTGGTGATGATGGTACGTGCTCCATTCGAAATTCCGCTGTGGGAACTTCTTGTGTCTGTCGTATTGCTGTTTGTTGCGGCTGTACTGATGGTTAAGCTGGCTGCTAAGATATACCGTGTCGGTATATTGATGTATGGCAAAAAAGTAACTTTTGCTGAGATGTTTAAATGGTTGAATTATAAATAAGTAGTTAATATAGCTGGTAGTCAAAGTAGTCAAGTAGTACATTTTTCTGGCTATTTTGACTACTTAACTACTCTGACTACTATTTGATCACAGATTCAGCCTGCTTCCTTTCGGATATTTCACACTGTAGCTTATCTGATATACTTTTGTTTCCCCTGCTTTTATTTCTTCTTCCCAGGTGATAACGCCCAGGTCTTCGATGTTGGCAGTCCACGGGGTAGTATCTTTCGTCAGTAGTTCCACTTCGATATTCTTTTGGGTAGAAAGCGGGTACTGATCTTTCAAGGTCATTTTTATAGGTTTATTTTGTCCGTTGCGTACCGTCAGGCGATAAGTGAATACCTGTTTAGTGTCGTTACCTAAGAATTTCGTACTGCTGAAATCCTGCAATTTCTCCCGTTTTACACTCACCCGTTTGTCTGTTCCCAGTGTAAGGGTAAGTTGCTTTTGAGTAGAATTGGCATTGATGAGCGTTTCGCCTACATAGGTGCCGTCGTAAGTAATATTAGCTTTTCCACTGAGGAGTTTCAGTTGTTCCCAGTTAGATATTTCAGCCAGCAGATATGTTTCGGTATCCAGCTTAGGCGCACAATAATATTTATATTCGGCATCGGTTTCCTTGTTTTGCAGGTCGATACTTTGTTCTTTGCCATTGCCCGGAATAGTATAAGGCATATCGATATTGAAAACCATATTCAGGTCGGTTTCTTTTTCGGTCACAAAGTCGTCCATACTGCTCTTTGTGGTGACCATAATTACCCCGTTTGATGCACGTGAACCGTATATTGCTGTAGAAGATGCATCTTTCAGCACATTTACGTCTTTTATCATATTTGGATCGAGTGATTTGAAGTAATCGGCATCAGCGACCTCTCCGTCAACAACATATAGAGGCTGAACATTATCATTCAAAGATGCTTCTCCCCTTATTCTCATTTGTGGGGCGGCGACAGCTACTTCTTCAAGTTGATCTCCCTTATATGAATAAGAGTTTTGCGCCATGCCAAGGTTAAAATAGCCATTAGAGGAATTTGCGCGAGATAAGTTACTTTGAAAATTCAAAAACCATGAATTGAACAATGGCGCTATCTTCCCATTACTAGGCACTGCCGAAGACAAAGTCAGTTTAACTTTCTCCCAATCCAAACCTGTTGTCTGGCGTACTTTCGATTTCATCAGTATTTTTATAGGCTTGTCTGTCGATGCGATATTGATATCATAGTAAGGTGCCCATGCTGCTGCTGTTGTATAATACGAGACTGTAAAATTGCAGTTGGTAGCCAGTGGTGCCGACAGATTAAGACGGAGAACGCCCGATGTTTTATTGTTTTTCAACGATTCCTGTTCCAGTTGGTTTTCAAGCCTGTCAATAGCATTGTCATATTCCTCTTTTTTCTTGCTATTGGCTGTCTGGGTGTTTTGCAGTTCGAGGGATTTATTTTTATAATAATCCATTGTCTTTACCAGTTCGTCTATGCCAAGTCCTTTCTCCGATCCGGCAACATTTTTATCTGTGCCCTTTTGCAGCAGATCTATCAGGTTTTTGGTGATCTTGATGTCGGTGTTTATTTCGTCGAGTTTCTTCCCGTAATATTCAATAGAGTCGTTCAGTTTTTTTGTTTTTACATTCAATGATTTACCTTCTGAAAGGTAATCCACAGAGAATTCGTAAGCCGATACAATCACGTTGTTGGTCGTCTTTATTTTCAGGCTGTTTTTGTCTATATTCGGACTAAGCCCTTCAATATAGATTTCATTTTCACCTTTTACCAGTGTATAGGACGCGCTGTGCATTAGTTCAGCCCCCTGAAAGAATACGGTCGCTTCGTTCAGTTTGGCTTTTACGGTTTTCTTATCCTGTGCATATCCCTTTAAGGAGATGAAAATAGCTAGTAGGACAAGAATTGAAAGTGCTTTTTTTCTCATAAGTATATAGTTTTATAATTTATTGTTTTTCTCAAATGTAGATAAAAATATATTAACACTTTTACAAGAACGGGCAAAACAATCGTTTCGCTTGGTGAATGGTTGAGGGCAGATGATAAAAAAAAGAGGCTGTCCCAAAAGTAATTTTTAATTTCTTTCTGTCATCCTGAACGAAGTGAAGGATCTTCTTTTGAGAGTTGAGATTCTTCGTTACACTCAGAATGACAAAAGAAAGTAACACTTTGATAGTGTAATCTTACTTTTGGGACAGCCTCTTTATTATAATCGGATGTCGATATTTATTATAATTTAGCTATATCATTGATCAATGACATGCGATTTTCTTTCTCCATAAACCGGAAAAACATATATAGTTCATATTCCACATCCAGTCCATAATCCGTTTTCGTATCATAATCGATAGTCGCTTCGTATATTCTGGGGTTATAAATGGATGGATTATTACATCTGTAGTTCCATTCGCTGACCATCAATAGATTTTTAGTCTTCAGGTAAGATTTGGAATAAAAATCTTTTGATTTTTGCGTAGCTAAGAATGTTTCATAACCCGGGGCGAAAACGATGGTTTCGTATTTATCCTCAGGTCTTATAAAAACAGGATCACATAGACAACCAGACAAAGCTTCTGCTATATTATGGAGAGGAGGCTCTTTCCTATTCATTGACAATCGACTAATGTTTAAAGAAAGCATTCGGTCATCAATTTTTATATTTTGGGCGGCATCTTTATATTTTCCAATCTTTGTTGTAATAATATACACTCCATTCATGCCTCTTAGCCCATATATCGCTGATGAATAGGGGTGTTTCAGGATTTCAAAGTTATCAATTTGATCGCAATTGAGGCTGTCAAGATTAAAACTATCTTTCATGCTAACTCCGTCCACAATATATAATGGCATATCCAACCTTAAATCCTTCAAAGGGAACTTGTCTACAATTTTACCCTCATTCTTCGATTGGGCGAAGCACAAGACAGGTGCTATTATTAATAGTATTACTAAAATCTTTTTCATAATGCTAACTTATTTTATCACCGATCAACGATATGTTATTTTCTTTCTCCATAAACCGGAAAAACATATATAGTTCATATTCCACATTTAGTCCATAATTTGTATTGGCTTCGTAATCGATACTGGCTTCGTATATTTTAGGATTGTAGATGGATGGATTATTGCATCTGTAGTTCCATTCGCTGACCATCAATAGATTTTTAGTCTTCAGGTAAGATTTGGAATAAAAATCCTTTGATTTTTGTGAGGCTAAGAAGGTTTCATAGCCGGGGGCGAAAACGATGGTTTCGTATTCAATGGGAGGAATTGTAGATATCCAGATAACTCCGTTCTTTCCTTGAGTCCCAAATAAAGCAGTTGCTTGCTCGTCTTTATATACTTTAATGGCATAAATATCATTGACAGAAATTTCATTTAAATCAAAAGACTCTTCCATTATAATCCCATTCAGGACAATTAAAGGGGATATCCTTTCTTCAATTGGTATACGAGGATGTATTATTAATTTTATGGGAGCCTGAGGAATATGATAGGGGTCTTTTATAAGAGGTATTTTTACGGTCCCCTTATTATTTAATAACATATTATCTGTTATCTTAATTCCATCCTGCCCAAATCCCAAAACAGGCAAAACAACTAACAATACGAGTATAATCTTTTTCATGGCTTACCAAATTGAAAGTTATTATTCTCAAATATAATAAATTATAGGCTAAATAATTCTATTTTAAGAAGTTTTTTAATTTGATATATAAAAAGCAAGCGGCGAAAAACGAAACTTTCAGGCTTTTAGCTATCTTTGCACCCAAATTATCTTTAAAATAACAATCGAATAATACTATTCACCATTATATATTCTAAACGCTATGATGAAAAGATATAACCTGATAAACAACATCCTTGGCTGGTTCAGCTTTGCGGTGGCTGCTGTGGTTTACCTAATGACCATTGAACCAACTGCCAGCTTCTGGGATTGCGGGGAGTTTATCACCTCGGCCTATAAACTGGAAGTAGGCCATCCGCCGGGTGCACCGTTCTTTATGCTGACAGGTAAATTTTTCTCACTGTTTGCTTCTGATCCCAGTCAGGTGGCGATGATGGTGAACGCTATGTCGGCTTTGCTTAGTGCGGCAACTATTTTGTTCCTTTTCTGGACAATTACGCATCTGGCAAAGAAGCTGATATACAGTGACGATAGTAAAGAAATGACAACAGGGCAATTTATCGCTATCATGGGTAGCGGCCTTGTCGGTGCCCTTACATATACATTCACCGATACATTCTGGTTTTCGGCAGTCGAAGGAGAGGTTTATGCCTATTCTTCCATGTTTACTGCATTGGTATTCTGGCTGATACTGAAATGGGAAAACCGTGCCGACCAGCCGGGCTCCGATAAATGGCTGATACTGATCGCATACGCGATGGGTTTGTCTATCGGTGTCCACTTATTGAACCTGCTTTGTATTCCGGCAATCGGGCTGGTATATTACTTCAAGAAAGCTAAGAATATAGACCTCAAAGGAACTTTAATTGCGTTGGCCGTATCGGTGTTCCTTATCGTGGTGCTGATGTATGGTATCATTCCGGGTTTTACCCGTGTAGGGGGATGGTTCGAAATGCTGTTTGTCAACAGTTTCGGATTCTCTTACAATACAGGTTCGCTTATTTACATCCTGCTTGTTGTAATTTCCATAATCTGGGCTCTATATGAAACAATGTCCCAAAAAGGCAATGTAAAGCGGGCAAAGATTGCGACTGTCATTTCCATGACGCTTAGCGGAGTAGTACTTATCAGTGACAATGCATTGTTGTGGCTGGTTCTGATCGCAGGTCTTACAGCGCTCTTGTTTCTATATAAGGGCATTAACACAAGGTTACTGAATACTGCAGTGCTTTGCCTTATGGTGATACTGATCGGTTATTCGTCATTTGCCCTGATTCCTATCCGTTCCATCGCAAATACACCGATGGATCAGAACTCTCCTGAGAATGTATTTACATTGGCAAGCTATCTGAATCGTGAACAATACGGAGACCGTCCGTTGTTTTATGGTAAGACGTATGCTTCTTCCGAAAAAAGAGATGCTAATGGCAGGCTCGAACCTCCTGCGAGTGAGAAAAAAACGTATGATAAGGTAGTGAAAAAATCTCCCGATCAGAAAGATGAATATGTGGTAACAGGCACTGTCCCTACATACGGATATGATAACACAATGTTTATGCCTCGTATGTATTCTACCGAAAGCAGACATATGCTTGGCTATCAGATATGGGCGGGAATAAAAGACACTTCTGTGCCACCAACCATGTTCGAAAACCTGAAGTTCTTCTTCGATTACCAGCTGAATTTCATGTACTTCCGCTATTTTATGTGGAACTTTTCGGGGCGTCAGAACGATATTCAGTCCGTAGGTAATCTGGCTGATGGAAACTGGATCACCGGCATCGGTTTTCTCGATGAATGGCTGGGGCGTGGGCCTCAGAACAATCTGCCACCGGATATTGCAGAAAATAAAGGCCATAATAAGTATTATATGCTCCCTCTCATCCTTGGTATTCTGGGTATAGCTTACCAGTTGACAAGGGGCAAGAAAGGAGAGCAGCAATTCCTTGTCACATTTATGCTGTTCTTTATGACAGGTATTGCCATTATCGTATACCTGAACCAGCAACCGTTCGAACCGCGTGAACGTGACTATGCGTATGCCGGTTCGTTCTATGCGTTCTGTATCTGGATAGGGTTTGGTGTGGCGTTCTTGTGGCGGTTATTGCAAAAGGTATTGCCTGAAACACCTGCTGCGGCAATAGTTTCAGTGGTGTCTTTGCTTGTTCCTATACAAATGGCGAGCCAGAACTGGGACGATCATGACCGTTCGGACAGATACACTATGCGCGATTTCGGGATGAATTACCTGCGTGGATGTGAGCCTAACAGTATATTATTTACGATGGGTGACAACGATACATTCCCGTTATGGTATGCTCAGGAAGTGGAAGGCTTCCGTACCGATGTACGTGTAACCAACCTCAGCTATCTGCAAACAGACTGGTATGTAGATCAGATGCGCCGTCAGGCATATGATTCACCACCATTGCCAATAGAATGGGAAGAAGACCGTTATCAGGGTTCGAAGGGACAATCGGCTTATGTTTTGTCTAAAAAAGATATAGAGAGCGTTTTGCAACGGGAATTAGCATCCGGTGAGAACAGGCTGGCCCGTGTTAATTATAGTGATTATTACGATACGCAGGCATATAAGGACACTATGTTATTGGGTGATGCACTGGAAATATTGAGGACAAAAGATAATTATGCACCACGCAATCCTTTCGGTCTCGATAAAGGTGTGGTTATACCTAGCAGTATTCTCAAAATGCCGGTCGATGAATCGAAAATAGACTGGGCAGCTTTGGGTTCCCAACCTAAGAATGAGTTCATATTCAATCTGGGAGATAATAAAGGTGGCATTTACAGACAGGAAATAATGATTATGGAGATGCTCTATAATATAAATAAAGATGACTGGAAACGTCCTATTTATTATGCGGTAACTATTGGTGAGCCTCCATTAAAATTAATGGATCAATCGGCCTATGAAGGGATTATCTGCCGCATAACCCCGGGCGTGATAGACAGTACTGGTGTAAATGTAGATGCGATGTTCGAGAATATGGTGAACAGGTACAAATGGGGAGGAATTGAAAACCCTAATGTATATCTGGACGAAAACAATCTGAGGTTATGCCGTTCTTTCCGTTTGATGTTTTCTTATCTGATCAGGGCTCTTCTGGAAAAAGGAGATGATGAAAGAGCGCTTATTGCTCTTGACCGGTCAGTAGAAGTACTTCCGGGAAATACTGTGCCGCGGGGAGCAGAGTCTGTTGAGTATGCAGAGAATTACTATCGCTTGGGACATCCTGAAAAAGCACAGAAAATAATCGAAGAGATACTGTATAGGGCAGAAGGGAATCTGCAATGGTATGCAGGTATGAAACAAAGTGATATGATAAGCTGTAGTACCAATATCAGGGATATGCTGAATATTCAGATACAGATATTGGATATATACCAGCATTATGATATTGAAAAATATAAACCATTCCTGGATAAAATACTGGCAAGTACAGAAGTTTTCCTTGTTAACAGGGTAAGCTTCAGTGACCGGAACCATCCGCTTGATGCCTTGATGCGTATAACTATGAGACGCTATATGCTGAATGAAGATACAGTTGCCCGTCAGGAAGATGGTCAATTGATGGAACGCACAGCCGGACTAATGCAGAAATACAGTCCTGCACTTTTACAAAAATATTATCAACAGAATAATTAAAAAAGATATACGGGTTTTCATATAAGATAATATGGAAACCCGATTTTTTTGGACATGTTCATAGAGCAACCCCCTATATTATACCGTTTACTGTTTCCCGGGGCCGTTTGGCGTAAACCTGTCGAAGGAGAAAAAACGGTATACCTGACTTTCGATGACGGCCCCATCCCGGATATTACTCCATGGGTATTGGATGTATTGGATAAATACGATGTGAAAGCAACTTTCTTTTGTGTAGGAGACAATGTAAGAAAGTACCCCGATATTTACAAGATGGTTCTCGACAGAGGGCATCGGGTAGGGAATCATACGTTCAACCATATACAGGGTATTCGTAAATTTTCGAAACGGTATTTAGATAACACGAGACTGGCATCCGGGTACATAGACTCCAACTTGTTCAGGCCCCCTCACGGGCATATGCGGATACCTCAGTTCTTTACCTTACGCAGGTATTACAAGATAATAATGTGGGATGTTGTTACAAGGGATTACAGTAAATATATGACCCCGGAGAGGGTTTTTGAGAATGTGAAAAAATATACCCGTGACGGATCTGTTATTGTGTTTCACGATTCGCTGAAGGCTGAAAAAAACATGAAATATGCTATGCCGGAAAGTATTAAATGGCTCAAAGAACAGGGTTATACATTTAAACTATTATAAAAGAAGCTACATTATTTCGCCTATTTCCTGTACATATTTTTCGAAATTATTCCTGTCTACGATAGAGTAGTTTTTTACTTTATTCCTGTAATTATATATAGTTTGTGGAGAAAAATGCAGGAACGACGCTATTTTGGAGCTATCGCGTATTCCCAATTTTATTAAAGCGAATACACGCAGTTCAGAATTGAGGAGTTCTCCTTTTTTCAACTTTACCTTTCCTTCATCTGAAAGCAGTTTGTTGAATTCCTCCAGAAAATCGGGATAAAGTCTTAAAAATGCGTTGTCGAAAGTCTGCAAAAATGTATCCTGTACCGACTGTATCGATTCGGTAGTAGTACTCATCGAATATAGGTCATCTATTTGTTTAGCCAGTATCTTCCTCTTTACAGTTTCCCTGAAAGAGTCCATTTTATTGAGATATGATGAGCTTAGATCGATAAAAAGACTAATGGATTCTTCCCTTATTCTGTTCGCGCTTTGCAGGTTGTTATTTAGTTTGTTTAACTGATTATTTAAAGTATATAATTCTTTTCTGTTCTTTTTCACTATTTGCACCTGCCTGTATACATAGGTTAATAGTCCTATCAAAACGAGAAGTAAAATACTTATTATTATCAATGATGCACGCAGGTTGCGGTTTTCTTCTTCACTTTTCAATTGATATGCTTTAATTATAATAGGCATGTTCTGAGCCACCTGTACTGTGCGTAAGCGACTGTTGTAGAAACTGGCATCTTCCATTGAGTAATTGATGTATTGATAGGCTCTTGTTAATTCTTCGGGTTTGTTTTGTGAAAGGAAGATGGCGAGCCTTTGCATTGCTGAATTTTCTTTCAAGGCGCATATCTGATCGGAAATGGCAGCCAGTATAAGGTATTTTTCATAGTCCCTATTATTATCCTGCAGCCTGTTTATAGTGGCCAGATTGCTGCAAATAATAGCATATAGTCTCACGTTTTCAGGTAAATTTTCCAATAAATTGAGTAGTATTTCTTTCGCCTCTTCCAATTGATTATTCACCAATCGTTTATAGCCGCTGTAATATATTTGATTGATAGAGCCTTCAGGTAGTAGGCTGTATACGGAATCTATATATGCACGTTCTATTTTTTCGTATTGTGGAGTATATATACTGTCATTTGAATAGTTTTTTGCAGTATAATAAATACTTTCCATTGTTTCGTAATAGATAAGAAGTAATGAATTGTCTAGTTTGCTCCGGTCCAGTTGCGAAATATTAGTAATCGATTCGTTGATTAAACCTGCTGTTGACAATAATTGTGATTGGCTGATTCTGACCTCGTCCTTATATTTGTTGTTTTCCATGAAGTCTGCAATTTCCTTATTCCTGGCGATATAATACATCGCTGAATCATATTTATACGTATGATACTCTTCAAATATTTGTTTGTTGATCCGATATTCTTCACCTAATGGTATATCTTTTTTTATTAATTTTCTCAGGCTGTCTATTTTTGACTCTTTTATATTCATGTATTCATCGCGTTTGCCGATTTCTTGATCAAGTATTTTCAGGAGGCCGTCTGAATTTGCTGAATACAGGCTGATATTTATAAAAATAAGTAATATTGTAATGATTATGTCTTTCATTTCGTATGGTTGTTGATATGTTGAAATTAGTTATTAAAATTAAACAATCATCAAATTTAGTATCGAGAAGCGTCTTAAGCATATAATTCAATGCTTCAAATTTAGTTTTTTTTATATTATCTCCCTAATAAAAGTCTACTTTATTCCGAAAATGATATATTTGTAAATGTTTGATTATTAAATTTATATGTATTCTTAATGATTTGTAATTTCTACTTTACACAATAGATTTGTTAAGTAAAGTAAAAATGTGGTTAAATTTGTGTAAATAAAAATGGGAATGAATATATTATAACCAAAAGGATGTAATTCTTTAGGAATTTATACCCCATATCTATCTTTAATATCTCTTCTTATTATTTATAGTCTGACAAATTAAACTAAGAGCTTTAAAATAATATGAAAACACCAAATAGATGGACAAATAATACAATGTGTTATCCAAGTTTTCTTTCTGAAAATTTGGAAGTTAGCATTGTTTTATTAGAGAGAGAGAGAGAGAGAGAGAGAGAGAGAGAGAGAGAGAGAGAGAGAGAGGAAGTAAACGCTTATTATATACATATAAAAAAGGATAACCGCTCATTTTTATGAACGGCTATCCTTTTATTGTTTAAAAAAATATAGTAAGGTACATAAATATGTTAAGTATCACATACTAATTACACTAGTTTTAATCTTAAACTTAATGACGCTTATGAAAAAAATGGGAATTATTGCCCTATTTTTGTTTTTGGGGGTAGGTATAGCTCTAGCCCAAACTCAAGTAGTGAAAGGGTCTGTAGTAGATGAGTCCGGAGAACCTATTATCGGCGCAACTGTGTCTGTAAAAGGGACTACCACCGGTACTATTACTGATGTTGACGGAAAGTTCCAGATTGCAGTTGCAAATAATGTTACAACATTGACATTCTCTTATGTCGGGCATACAACAGCTGATGTGAAGATTAGTCCTAACATGCGTGTTGTAATGGCATCCGCCTCAACGGAGTTAACTGAGGTAGTTGTTACAGGGATGACATCAATGGATAAACGTTTGTTTACAGGGGCTACCGATCGTTTGAAAAGCGAAGATATTAAGATCGACGGTATGCCTGAAATTACCCGTGCACTGGAAGGACGTTCGGCAGGGGTTTCTATCCAAAATGTATCGGGAACATTTGGTGCAGCGCCTAAGATCCGTGTGCGTGGAGCGACTTCCATTTATGGAGACTCTAAGCCGTTATGGGTTGTGGATGGTATTATAATGGAGGATGCGATCAACGTAAGTGCCGATGACTTGTCTTCTGGTAATGCGAACACGCTGATTAGTTCTGCGATCGCAGGTCTAAACGCCGAAGATATTGCTGAAATTCAGATATTGAAAGACGGTTCCGCTACATCAGTATATGGTGCACGTGCCATGGGTGGTGTAATTGTAGTTACAACAAAAAAAGGAGTTGCAGGCCAGCATTCCATAAATTATACCGGAGAGTTTACTATGAGGGTTAAACCTATGTATAGGGACTTCAATATTATGGACTCTCAGCAGCAAATGGGTATATACAGGGAAATGGAATCGAAAGGATGGCTGAATTTTTCTCAATCGTTCCGTTCAGCAGACAGCGGTGTGTATGGTAAGATGTATCAAATGATGAATACTTATAACCCTACAACAGGAACTTTCTTGCTCGAGCACTCAGATGAGGCACGTAATGCTTACCTTAGGGAAGCTGAAATGAGAAATACAAACTGGTTTGATGAATTATTCCAAAACAGTGTGATGCATAATCATACGGTCAGTATATCTTCGGGATCGGAAAAATCTTCTATATATGCATCAATAGGGGCTATGCTTGATCCGGGATGGTACAAGCAAAGTAATGTAAAACGCTATACAGCTAGTGTTAATGCAACTCATAAGATTTTGCATAACTTGTCGTTCAAGTTAGGTGCCAATGCCGCTTATCGTAATCAGAAAGCGCCGGGAACATTGTCTTCCGACGCGAATGCAGTCTACGGATATGTAAAAAGAGATTTCGACATCAATCCGTACAGCTATGCATTAAATACTTCCAGAGCGCTTGATCCGAATGAATTTTATCAATCGAATTATGCCTCATTCAATATTTTAGATGAGTTGGAAAAGAATCGTATGGAATATGATGTGACCACATTGAGATTCCAGGGAGAATTTACCTATAATCCTATATCCAATATCACACTGAGAGCTTTAGGTGCATTCAAGTATGACCTGACTACAAGAGACCACTATATACATGACGATTCTAACCAGGCACGGTCATACAGAGCTATGGATGACCCAACTATACAAAAAGCAAATCCGCTATTGTATAACAATCCGGACTTTACATACGAATTGCCAATGTCTATCTTGCCTAATGGAGGTATATGGTATCGTAATGATTATAAAATGCATGGTTATGACTTGCGTTTATCTGCAGACTGGAATCAGACATTCAATGATGTGCATATCGTAAACGCATTTGCCAGTATGGAACTGAATTCGGCCAACAGGAATGAATCGGCTTTTACAGGATGGGGAATGCAGTATTCGATGGGTGAAATACCGTTTTATGTATATGAATTCTTTAAGCAGGGAATTGAACAAGGTAATTCATATTATAGCCTTAATAATTCACGGACAAGAAATGCGGCATATATCGGTCAGGCAACATATAGTTATTTAGGTAAATATGTGCTCTCTGGTACTTTCCGTTACGAAGGCTCCAATAAACTGGGTAGATCACGTAGTGCACGCTGGCTTCCTACATGGAACGTCGGATTGGCGTGGAATATATATGAAGAAGAATTCTTTAAGAAATGGCAACCTACATTATCTCATCTGCAAATTAAAGGTAGTTATAGTATGGTTGGAGACTTGCCTCCAGGTTCCATGTCAAGTAGTGAGGTCGAAATACAGGCTTACAAGCCATACAGGCCATTTACAGATATCCAGGAAACTGGTTTAACTATTAATTATCTGGCAAATACAGAATTGACCTACGAAAAAAAGCACGAGATTAATGTAAGCCTTCAGGCAGGATTTATAAACAACCGTATTAACCTTGATTTTGCATGGTACGATAGAAAAAATTATGACCTTATCGGTTATGTAAACACCTGGGGTGTCGGTGGTGAAATTATGAAACGTGCCAATGATGCAGAAATGCATTCGTGGGGACTTGAAGCTACTTTGAATACGAAGAATATACAGATGAAAGATTTTAGCTGGACTACCGATTTCATCTTTGGTTTTACAAAAACAAATATTACTAAACTTACCTCATCGGGAACAAGGGTATTTGACCTTGTCAGAGGACGTAGTCCATTCGAAGGTTATCCTCAGCGGGGAGTATTCTCTATACCATTCGTTAGACTGAATGAAATCGGTCTCCCTGTATTCCTGGATGAGAACGGAGAAGAAACGACTACTGGTATCGATCTTCAGTTGAGTGATCCCGACAAACTGGGATATCTGAAATATGAAGGACCGGTAGATCCTACTGTTACAGGAGGATTCCAAAATACATTCCGTTACAAGAACTTCTCTCTCGGAGTATTCTTCACATATCAGTTCGGAAGCGTAATCAGACTAGACCCTGTGTTTAGTGCACGTTATACAGACCTGACAGCTACACCGAAAGAGTTCAAAAACCGATGGATAATGCCAGGAGACGAAGAGTATACAACGATACCTGTTATATTGAATACCCGTCAGTATAATAAATACAGTAATATGACAAACGCTTACAGTGCATATAACTATTCGACTGAACGTGTAGCTAAAGGTGACTTTATCCGCTTGAAAGATATATCGTTGACTTATGATGTGCCTAAAGCATGGTTAGGACCTTATGTGAAAAATGCATCTTTAAGATTCTTGGCTACAAATTTATTCCTGATATATGCTGACAAAAAACTGAATGGACAAGATCCGGAATTTATTAATTCGGGAGGTGTTGCTGCACCGGTGCCTAGACAGTTTACTTTCTCTGTCAGATTAGGTTTTTAATCATATAAAAAAGATAGAAATATGAAAAATATATTAAAAATAGGACTCTTCCTGGTATCATTTTTGATCTTTATGTCATCTTGTGATGACTATTTGGATACCCTTCCGGATAACCGGGCGGAAGTGGATACAGAAAGTGAAGTTATTGCATTGCTGGTTTCGGCATATCCCAATAATAACACGGCCATGATGTGTGAATATTGGAGTGATAACATTGATAACCATGATTGGAACCTGAATTATAACAATTATATGGAAGATCTTTGGACTCTGAAAGATCAGCCAAGCAGGTCGGGAAATGATACAAATTATCGTTCCTGGGAGTTAGGTTATAAAGCAATAGCCTCCTGTAACCAGGCACTGGCAGTTATGGAAGAAATGGGATTTCCTGCAACGTTGAAAGCAGCAAGGGCTGAAGCGTTGATTGCCCGTGCATGGAATCACTTTGAACTGGCTAATCTTTTCTGCCTTCCATATGGAGAAACTAGTAGCACTGATCCGGGATTAGTGTATATGACTGCTCCGGAAACAACAGTTAAACCTGATTATGACAGAGGAACCGTTGAAGAATTTTATAAAAAGATAGGAGAAGATATTGAAGCTGCTTTACCTGACATAGATAACAGTATATATACTCAGGTTAAATTCCATTTCAATGTAAGCGCTGCCTATGCTTTTGCTGCAAAATATTATCTGGCAGTAGGGAATTTTGATAAAGTTATAGAATATTCCACAAAAGTTCTGGGTAGTGATCCTGCTCAGGTACTCAGAGACTGGCAGGCTATGACCGGTATGGACCTGAATACAACAGATGTTTCGAATGCGTATGTAGATAAAAACAGTCCGGCCACATTGCTTGCATCCTACCCTATTTCGGGTTGGTGTACGGCTGGTACAGGTCCTTATAGCACCGGAAATAAGTTTTCTCATTCCATGTTAATAGCCAAATACGAAACACTTCAATCTTCTGGTCCGTGGGGTAATCATAATAATATCTACATAAAAACATGGTGGAATTCGAATACAAATAAACTATTCCATCGCAAAATAGGATATTTCTTTGAGTATACCGACCCTGTTGCGCGTACAGGATATACACATACAAGTGTTGTTAATTTTACTACCGATGAAGTCTTGTTGCACCGGGCAGAAGCTTATATCCTTACAAAACAGTATACCAAAGCCTATCAGGACCTGACTACATTTATTACCAATTATACGAATAGTAATCCTTCTTATCAGAGTATCATAGACTTTTATAAAAATATGCCGTATCATTCCTATAAAGAGGTTTATGAAGATCCGGTAGGTTTAAATAATCTGTTAGAATATCCGACACCGAAAAAGCCTTTACATCCTTCATTGTATCAGATAGAATATGGGACAGATCAGGAATGGTTGTTGCATTATGTATTGCATCTGAAACGAGTTTTATTGGTAGGTGAAGGTAAACGCTGGTTCGATGTTAAACGCTATGGAATAACTGTACACAGGCGTCTTGTTGACAAAGGCCACATGGTAGTATCAGTATCAGACTCGATAACCTATCAGGATAAGCGCAGAGCTATGCAAATCCCGCAGGAAATATTAAATGCTGGTTGTCCGGCAAATCCTCGATAAAGATTGTATAACGTAAAATTAACCAAGAACAGTATGAAAAAAATATTTATATTTTTACAAATATTACTATTTACGCTATCCTTCTCTTCTTGTGGGGATGAATTGGATACGAGTTATAGTATTTTCGATGATAATGTTATCAAAGAGCAAAATGAATTCGACGAATGGCTGGATAGATATTATGTAAAGCCTTATAATATAAGGGTTATTTATAATTATGTGGACATGTATTCTAATTACGATTACGACTTGATCCCCGCCGATTTTGAAAAATCGAAGGCATTGACATATGCCGCCCGTTACTTATGGATCGAGCCCTATGAAGAACATGTTGGCTCTGCATTTTTCCGCCAGTATGCACCTCGCGTTTTGCACTATGTAGGTAATCCGGGTTGGAAAAGTAATGGCTCTGTAGTGCTGGGAGAAGCCGAAGGAGGATTAAGAATATCATTCTTTAATGTGAATGCCATTACAATAGGAAATGCTTCTACCCTTATGCGCTATATAAAGACGATGCATCACGAGTATGCTCATATATTCCAGCAAAAGAAATTAACTGACCCTGCATTCGACCAGTTGACTCCGGGGATGTATCAGAGTGACAATTGGACAAGTACGTCCCTGGCTGATGCTTTGAAAGGTGGTTGTATTTCAGCGTATGCTACCAGTTCCCCAACTGAGGATTTTGTTGAAGTTTATTCAATATTTGTAGTCAGTACTCCGGAAGAATGGGCAGGTTTTCTAGCTACGGCAGGAACTGATGGTGCAAAAATAATAAATAAGAAATTTGAGATCGTTTATAATTATTATAAAGATAGCTGGGGGATAGATATTTACGAGATGAGAGATATTGTCGGCAGGCGTAAAAAAGAAATAGAAACAATAGATTTGAATACACTTTATAAATAATTGAATATTATGAGAAATCTAAAATATTATATATTGTTTTTCGCCGGAATTCTGTTGATGCCATCCTGTCTGCATGAAGAAGAGGATATCTTTGGCAAATCCGCGTCGGAAAGATTGAATGAGGCTCAGTTGCTCTATGAGAAAATATTAACCACTCCTTCTAAGGGATGGGTGCTTGAATATATTGCAGGTGATACAGATGCAACAAGAAGAGGAGCTTTCAACTATCTGTTAAAGTTTGAAAACGGAGAAGTAACCGCTGCTGTTGATCAGAATGCACTGTATGATATAGCTCCTGCTATAGACCCATACACACAGATAACCTCCTATTACAAACTGGAGCAGGATATGAGTATTACATTATCGTTCGATACATATAACTCATTCCTTCATTACTATCATGAGCAACACGGAAGTTACACAACTTACAAAGGTGACTTTGAGTTTACCATCATGGAAGCTTATGACGATCTGGTAATTCTCAGAGGTAAGAAATATGGAAATATTATGGAAATGCACCGTCTGGCGGATGATGTTACCTGGGATGAATATCTTCAAGATGTGAATACAGTCTACAATCAGTCTCTTGATTACCCTGAATTTTCTATCTTTTCGGGAGCTAATGTAATAGCCAAAGGATCGGTACTTGAAACCAGGCAATTTTCATTTTCGTATGAAAATGTAGATTATTTGAAAAGTGTAATCTATACTACAACAGGCTTGAAGTTTCTCGAGCCATTGGTAGTCGAAGGAAAAGAAGCTCAAAACTTTGTGTGGGACGTAGCTAGTGCAACATTCACATGTACCGATAATGGCGCAACAGGTATTGTTATCCAGATGACTATTCCGGCAGAATATGTGAAATATAGCGAATATCTGGGTACATATACATTTAAATATACGAATCTTTCGGGTGTCGTCTATAACGAGACTATTAACCTGGTGCAACATGTAAATGGCAGGTCGTATATTGCTGAAAACTTTACAAAAGGTATAACCGGTGCTGTAACAATATTGCAATTTGATAAGAGCACAGCTCGGTTGTGTATAGGTGCGCACACTGTGTTGTCGGTGGGTACTGATGATAATTATAACCTGTATCCGATGATAATGCCTCCTACTGGTACTGCCGGAAACTTCTATGCCGGTCTGGGCGATGCTTACGGACGCTTTTGGGGTAAATTAACATCGACCGGCCTAATTAGTATGACAAGAGACCCGAGTGGATCTTTAACGAACGTGACTGCTGGATTCAGGGTTATCCGCAGGCAGGGTACTTCCAATTATGGTACTAATGCTGCAAATTCTTACACGGATATGTCATTCCAGAAGCAGTAAAGGAACTATTGCTTAATGTAAACAGAATAAATAATAGACTATTATGAAAAAAATATTTAATATATTCATCTTTATTACTTTGGGGCTATTGTTAGCTTCTTGTGAGAAAGATACTGGTGTAGATGTTCCTGCCAAAAAAATGAAAGTAATAGAATCAAATGTACTCTTCGAACAGGAAGGCGGGACAGGTTATATCAAGCTTGAGGCTGAAGAAAGCGTGACGGCGACTACCGAACAGGACTGGATAGGTATTTCTGTATCAGGTAAAACGATAACAGTATCTGTGGGTGCGAATAATAATATCGGGGGTCGTAACGGAGTTGTTGTTATCAAGTCAGGAAGTGAAACTATAGAAATGGCTGTAATGCAGTTGTCAGCACTTTTCCGGTTAGTTAATGCCGAAGACGCAGATTCGGTTTTTCCTCTTGTCGGAGAAACGAGAGACATCCCTTATTCAGGTAATGCGTCTTTTACTCTATCTCCTCAGGATAGTTGGGTAAGAGTTGAAGCGGTAACTGTAGAAGGTAATAAGTATCTAAGGGTTACCGTTGACCCAAATAGTGAAGAAAGAACTTCGAAGATTGTTGTAGCTATAACATATGAAGACGGACATCAGGATCAGAAAACAATAAATATAACACAAGAGCTTTTGTATGCTGACTTGTTAGGTGAATGGGAAATGACGTATAACACTAGTGCGAGTGGTACCGTTGACTATAATAAGGATCTTATTTTTAGTGAGGCTGAGGTTGATAATCAATATGATGTTACAGGATTAGGCCTGAATAGCACGATGAGAGTGGTATATAATACTTCGAATAAGAACCTTGAGATATATCCATCACAAGATATGGGACCAGATCCAAATAATAGTAGCAGGAGACTTTCAATATTGCTTTATTCTTTGCCTGGTAACATAACGTGGGGTGCAGCTTACTATTATAAGGGAGTCAAGGACAGCAACCCCAATGATGTAAGCTTTACTTTTACCGATAGTGGAACTTGGTCAGGTTATTCTGTCTGTGGTTTGTATGGTGTTTCTACTTCTGTTATACCTGTTGCTAGTGGTACCTACTCCGCTCTAGCGGCTCTGCATCACTATAATATTTCTATAGTAAAGAAGTAATTAATGGAAACAGACTATGTGATATAGTTTTATTTGGTAAAATTTTCTTTTACTAGAACACTACTTGAGGCACCCTCCACTAACGTAGTGGAGGGTGTTTTCGTTAAAATTTTATAACGTTTTAATCTTGCTATTGTGATGTAATTATCTAAATATTAGATATTTATATTGTTGTGGAATGTGCGCCTGAACTCTAACCTCAAAATAATTACTTATATGGATACCTTGAAAAATATACTTCTAACTATACTGTTATTTGCTTTGTCTTTGGGCTTATCTGCCCAGAAGGAATTTATACTGAAGTCACCGGACAGTAAATTACAGGCAAAGATTATTATAGATAAAGAAGCAATAAAATACACGGTGATACATGATGGCGATATTATGGTCGGTTATTCACAAATATCATTAAGCTTAGCCGATGGGAGAATATTGGGTGATAAGCCGCAACTATCCAAATCATCGGCAAAAATATTTGAGGAAGTTATACAGCCACCGATATATAAAAGAAAGGAAATCGAAAGTATATATAACGAATTATATTTAAAGTTCAAAGGCGATTTTGATATCGTTTTCAGAGCTTTTGATGAAGCTATTGCTTATAAATTTGTATTACATCAGAAGGATCCATATATAGTAGAAGAAGAGGTGGTTGAGTTTAATTTCCCGGCCGATACAAAAGCTTATATCCCTTATGCAAAAGGACGCGAAAAGAATAAATTTGATGATCAGTTTTATAGCTCTTTCCAGAATATATATGAACATGTCTTGCTCTCGCAGTGGAATAAAGACCGTGTATCCTTTCTGCCTCTGGTTGTTGAAGGAGCGAATGGTAAGAAGATATGCATAACAGAGGCCGATCTTTTAAATTATCCCGGTTTATATTTACATAATAAAGATAACTCTACAACACTGAAAGGTGTATTTCCGGCATACCCTAAGAAAATAGTACAGGAAGTACGCGGATTAAAAGGAGTTGTAAGGGATCGTGAATCCTATATCGCCAGGATGAATCCGTCGGATCAATTTCCATGGCGTGTAATCATAGTTTCGGAAAACGATTATGAACTGGCCGACAGCGATATTATATATAAACTGGCCAGTCCGTCGAAAGTTACCGATCCATCGTGGATAAAACCCGGAAAAGTAGCATGGGAATGGTGGAACGACTGGAATATTTACGGTGTCGATTTTGAAGCCGGTATTAACAATGAGACATACAGGTACTATATAGATTTTGCATCTAAGTATGGAATAGAGTATGTGATACTGGATGAAGGATGGTCTGTTCACGGAGAAGCCGACCTGATGAAGGTCATTCCCGAAATAGATATTCCCGGGCTTGTCGCGTATGCTAAAGAGCGGAATGTGGGTATTATCTTGTGGGCGGGCTATTTTGCCTTCGATAAGGATATGGATAATGTCAGCAGGCATTATGCTGCGATGGGCGTAAAAGGATTCAAGATAGATTTTATGGACAGGGACGACCAGTTGATGATCGATTTTAACCGCCGGGCTGCCGAAACGGGTGCCAAATATAATCTGTTGATCGATATACACGGAACATCCAAGCCAACGGGATTGCAACGTACATACCCTAACGTGGTTAACTTCGAAGGGGTGCATGGGCTCGAAGAAATGAAATGGGCAAAGGATTCTACCGATCAGGTCACCTATGATGTTACCCTTCCTTTTATTCGTATGGTTGCCGGCCCGTTGGATTATACCCAGGGTGCTATGCGCAATGCGATCAGGAAAAACTTCAGAAGTATTTATACCGAGCCGATGAGCCAGGGTACACGTTGCCGGCAGCTGGCAGAATATGTAATATTCGAATCACCATTGAATATGTTGTGTGATACTCCTTCGAACTATGAAAAGGAACCGGAGTGCACAAAGTTCATTGCTGAAATTCCTACGGTTTGGGATCAGACGATTGCCCTGAACGGTGAAATTGCCAAATATATTACCATTGCCCGCCAGAAGGACGGCGTATGGTATTTAGGCTCTCTCACTAACTGGGATGCGAGGGAACTCGATCTCGATCTTTCTTTTCTCGGTGAAGGAAAATTCAAGGCCGAAATATTCCGCGATGGAGTTAATGCCCATAAAGCAGCGAGAGATTACAAAGAAGAAACGATCAATATTGCCTCTGATAAACGAATTAAGATAAAAATGGCTCCGGGAGGAGGATTTGTAGCGAAGATTTATAAAGACATGTAATACATGCTATTACGACAAACCGATGAGAGGCCGATTGATATTTATCACAATCGGCCTCTTTTTAATTCCTAACTTCGTAAAAAATCGTACTTTTGTAATCCGGATTATTTATTGCATGCAATGTTATTAGAACGTTTATCCATACTCAATTATAAAAATATAGAACAGGCCGAACTGGCTTTGTCTCCCAAGATCAATTGTTTTTTGGGCAGTAATGGTATGGGCAAAACAAATCTGCTGGATGCGATATATTACCTTTCTTTCAGCAAGAGCTATAATAACCCGATAGACTCGCAGAATATAAAGCATGATGCCGAGTTTGCAGTTATACAAGGCTGGTATAATCTCGATAATAAACCCGAAGAGTTTTTCTGTAGTCTGCGCCGCAGGCAGAAAAAACAGTTTAAACGGAACAAAAAAGAGTATGAACGCCTGTCGGATCATATAGGGGTACTGCCTTTGGTAATGGTTTCGCCATCGGATACCGAACTTATAAATGGCGGGAGTGACGAGCGCCGTCGTTTTATAGACCAGTTCCTTTCCCAGTTCGATAAAGAATATCTGCACTCGCTTATCCGTTATAACAAGGCACTTCAGCAACGAAATGCTTTGTTGAAGACCGATGGGTTTATTGATGAAACATTGATTGGCCTTTGGGACGACCAACTGATTGAGGAAGGTGTGATTATTTTCAGAAAGAGGAAAGACTTTATCGATAAGTTTATACCCATATTCCAGAAGTTCTATGATTTTATCTGTCTTTCTCACGAGAAGGTATCTCTAGCATACGAATCGCATTTCGATACTGAAGATTTCGCGAAACTGCTGAAGGAAAGGCGTGAGAAAGATAAAATACTGGGTTATACAACTGCCGGTATTCATAAAGACGATCTGGATATGCGGATGGATGATTATTCCATAAAGCGTGTAGGATCGCAGGGGCAGAACAAGACCTATGTGGTAGCACTTAAATTCGCACAATTCGACTTTTTGAAAAAAGCTACATCTACCACTCCTGTTCTTTTGCTGGATGATATATTCGATAAACTGGACGCTTCACGTGTGGAGCAGATAATAAAGCTTGTGCTGGATAAAGATTTCGGCCAGATATTTATTACAGACACAAACCGGGAACATCTTTCCGACATATTGTCGCAGACAAGCAACGATTATCACCTTTACGAGGTCGCCGATGGTATAGTGACGCAGAAAAATGTAGCCGCCCTATGAGAAAACGGAATACCGAAAGCATAGGAGAAGTATTGAAGCAATACTTCGAAGAGAACCAGTTTATAAAAAAGAAGCTGGCCGAAAGCCGTGCCGTAACGGGTTGGTCAAAACTTCTGGGAACGATGATCTCTTCTTATACGACAAATATCTACCTGCGGAACGGAGTTTTGTATGTATCGTTGAGTTCTTCGGTATTGCGGTCAGAATTATTGATGGCAAAAGAACAATTGATAAATAAAATAAATGAACATGCAGGAATGTATGTTGTGAGTGATATAATATTCAGATAGAAAAATAAAAAATGGAAATCAAACCAGAGACATTCAATACCACATTGCCTGTTCAGATTCGTTTCAATGATATAGATGCAATGGGGCATATCAACAATAATATTTACTTTAGCTATTTTGACCTCGGCAAGACCGATTACTTCGACAGGATACGTCCTACTTCTATAAGCTGGACAGACGGACTTATTGTTGTCGCTCATATCGAAGTGGATTTTCTATCGCCTATATTCTACAAGGAAAAGATAGTAGTGGATTCAAAAATTATTAAGCTGGGTGATAAAAGCGGTGTATTCCTGCAACAGATACGCAATGTGAAAAACGGTGATATTAAGTGCCGTTGCCAGTCGGTATTCGTTACCTATAATGCGCATACACAAGCTTCGATGCCTATTCCCGACGATTGGCGGGAAGCTATATCGAAATATGAAAAACTGGAATATTAGTATAAAAAGGGAGATAAATATAAGATTTATCTCCCTTTCCCTTTTCTGTTTTATTCTATATATCAGTCTTTTATCTCCTCATAGGAGACATATTCCCCTTCATCTTTCGGAAAAATTTTCTTTTGATTGTCCGAAGTATATGAATTATGTTGTTCCCTGTTCCATGAAGAATATCTTCTGCCTTCAGGGTTTCCCATTGAAGAAGGCTTGCCTGAAATTAAAGACCATACACCTTTTACCATAGATAAAAACAATGCTATTACCAGCAGGAGTATAGTGAAAAATATAAAGAGTATAAATCCCATTCTTAAATAATTTGTTTATAACTAAAAGCAAATATAGCAACTTGTATTTTAGTTAATAACATCTCCAGTAAATCTTCGTTCGGTTGTTTCGTTTATTTAACAAGACTTTGTGATTGTAAACAAATCATGTAGCGCAGTATGACCGGTGAGGACAGTATGTTCGGCCAGAATGCTGAAAGCTATGAGAATGAGTATGATGCCTCCAAGAATATTGATGCGCAGATTATAACGTTTGCCAACTTTCGATCCGAAAATGATTCCCAACGATGAAATAAGTAATGTTACTATACCAATGATAATAGCTGGCTTTAAGATATCTATGTTCACCAGCGACAAGGATAATCCAACAGCCGTAGCATCTATGCTGGTGGCAATAGCCAGACTTAGCATTACTTTGAAATTCAGTGGGTTGAATGGTGTGCTTTCCTCTTCTTTAATGGCTGAAACAATGACTCGTATGCCTAAGAACAATAGTATAGCAAAGGCGATCCAATGGTCGTATTTATCGATGTAACGGACAAAAGTAGAACCTATCAGCCAGCCGAATATGGTAAGGTTCATCTGTATGAAAGCCAGCATGCCGGCAATCTTCAGCACATTGACTACCTCATGGTTCTTAATAATGGCTCCGCTGGTCAGCGCTATTATCAGGCTGTCCATCGAAAGGCCTATTGCCAGTATGATTAATGGGGCTATATCCATAGCCCCCGTACGTATTTCTTCACTCTTTTTTCCTCTCTTTTACAAGTTTAAATGTGGCTGGTGCTATCCAGTCTATATTCTTACTGCCATTGATATGAATATTACTAGCCTGAACTATCCCTCCGTTTTTATATACATCTATAACAATAGTATCTGACTCATTTTCGTTCCATTTGATAATAGTGAGTGTCTTATTTCCTTCATATTCTTCATATGGAGAAAGTCCAAAACCGCATATGTATTCATGATCGTCATCTAGTTCATGCTTGCTAACCCGATATCCTTTAGGACTATCCAGATTATTATAATAAAATTTGATGAATTCCCCATTTCTTAAATAATATTTTTCTATTTTCGAAGTATCAATAGCCCCTTCTGTATCTGGGTTCAATAAATCGTTGCCATCTTGGTCTATTACTATGCAGGATAAGGACATGTCAATAACCATTGAGTTTACATCTTTATCACATGAGTTCAATACGAAAAGTACTGCACATATTAATATATATTTCCTCACTCCCCTTTTCTTTCTTTTACCAGTTTGTATGTGCGATAGCCCACCTTTTCAAGGTCTTCGTCACTAATATTATTATATGTAAATTCATAGACACCTGTAATATTTCCATGTGTTGTTATTGTTGAAATTATTGTATCCGACTCGTTTTCATTCCATTTAATAACGGTTACCGATTTATTCTTTTCGTATTCTTCATAGACTGAAAGTGCTATACCTAGTATATATCCAGTCTTTTCTCCGGCTTCTGGTTCTCTAAGTGAATATGCATTCCGACCACTCGAGGTATTGTTGTATAGCCTAATATATTCACCATTTTTAAGATGATATATCTCTATTTTATGTACTTCAATAGAATTCTCAGTAGAAGGATTTAAAAGATCATTTCCATCCTGATCAACGATTGTGAAAAATAAATCAAAATCAACAATTGCTTCTTCATTATTTTTATCGCATGCTGTCAATATAGCAAGTATTGAGAAAATTAAAATATATTTTTTCATATATTACCTCTTTTTTACCAGTTTAAAGGTACGAGAGGCTATCCATTCTATATCAGAACTTCCGTTCAGTTCAAAGTTTGTAGTTATAGCCAAGCCTCCATCTTTATGTATTTCTGAAACAATAGTATCCGATTCATTTTCATTCCATTTTACAATGGTAAGCGTTTTCTTTCCCTTATATTCTTCATATGGGGAAAGGAAAAAAGTGCATTTGTATTCATGATCGTCATCTAGTTCATGCTTGCTAACCCGATATCCTTTAGGACTATCCAGATTACGATCATAATATTTAGAAAACTCCCCGTTTTTTAAGTAGTAAATCTCTATTTTGGAAATCTCTATAGCACCCTGTGTGTCTGGATTTAAAAGATCATTCCCGTCTTGGTCTACTACTATACAGTGAAGACTATAAACAAATTCAACTGGATCTTTATCACATGCTGTCAATATAGCTAGTATTGAGAAAATTAAAATATACTTCTTCATAATTTCTTACGGTTTTATGTTGTATACCATTTTTTTTGTATAATTGAAATTATATTCTCCATCATTGGTATCCCAACTATTCCATGAATACCAACCATTATAATTAGTATTATCTATATTCCAGCCCCAGTTCATATACAGCCAAGTGCTCATAGTATAATTACCATTAAACCTTCCGTTAAGGTCATATTCACATTGTATATTTTTCTTATAGCCGTCACATACCCAAGCATGTCCATCTCCTCTATATGGTAATCCCAAAGCGTATTCTTTTCGCGCTCCACTTAGTATAACCGGTCTTCTCTGTTTAAGGTTTGCAGTCACTATGTCTACATTAAAATGATCATAAACGGCAGAACTATATCCGAATCGATTTTTTAATATTTCAGGGACTTTGCTGGTTTCAGCATTTGACTTTTCGCAACTATACTCCGTGCCTAAGGCTGTTCCAATATCTGAAACCAGCCGCGATGCTTCATCTGTTCCTGTTCTGTCCAGCATAAAGATCCAGAAATATGAAGTAGTAGGAAACTCGTGGTATCTCATCACCTGTGCTACTGCTATAGCAACACATCCGGCCGGATATCTACCATTTGTTTTGTCTGTATTGCATCCACCATATTGTAAAAGATTATTGAAACCGTCTCTTTGATGCCATGCTGTAGTCAATAGAGGACCTACCAACTCATTTTGTGGGCATTGTCCCCAGTCTGGCTCGAATTCATCGTTGCCTCCACCACCGATAATAATACGTTGTACCGAAATCGGGTTCCATGCATCGGCGACATTGCCCGTTTGTTCTTCATCCGATTCCCTGATATAACTTACATAGGCTGCTGTTTCTTCAAGCCATTCCGATACACCGGGTGGTAATTCTCCGGCTATTGCAAATTTTCCTGTTTCTGAGTGTGCCAGTACGGGTGTGAGTCTATTATCCGCTGGCATAATGATAAATCCACTATCTTCGTAGTTTACAATGTAGCACGATGGTAAATTATCTGTTCCCGTAACAACTCCAATATCTTCTACTTGTTTCAGAACAGAAGATTTAGGTCCATTTCCGTCATCAGTAGTAAACGAAAGCTGAGAAGCCAGCCCTAAGATCGTTTCTTTATCTACAAAATTATCGCTTTTCGGGATTTCTTCTTGCATTTCTGTGTTTTGACAGGCAGTAAAGAGTAGAATAGCAATTGCCAAAAAAATTTTTGAAGAGTATTTCTTCATAAGTTCTATGTTTAAGGATAATTTTATGTTAAATATACTCTTTTTAGGTTAATAATCGTTTTTTTGTTGAAATATTTACATTAATTAATGTATTGGTGGGCATTTACTCCCAAAAACTATATCCATTCTGTAATGTCAGAAAGTGGTTTTCTTTTCTTTTCGGTTGGCTTGCTGCTTTCTTCGTCGGTATATCCTATCGGAAATATGGCTACAGGCTCTATATGTGATGGCAGGGATAATGCTTCTCTCAGAATTTGCGGATTGAAGTTGCATATCCAGCATGTTCCCAAACCGATTTCAGCCGCTGCAAGGCAAATATGCTCTGCTGCTATGGCCGCATCTATATCGGCATGATCCTTATTATCGTAGTTTTTCCTTTTCCACGAAGCAGAAGTGTCTTCGCAAACGATAATTTGTATCGGAGCGGTTTTGAACCAATCCCTGTCGTACGCCTTGTGTACTTTTTGTTGCATATCGCCATCCGCGATCACATAAAATTTCCAGGGTTGCAGGTTACAGGCTGAAGGAGCTAGCCTTGCACATTCCAGGATATATTCGATTTTTTCGTCTTCTACTATTTGCGACAGGTAAGCTCTGACCGAATAGCGGTTTTCGATTAGTTCTTTCAAACTCATAATTTTTCTATCTTAAGTTTACTTTTTATGTGTTGTTGTGTTTAATTGGTCTATTTATTGTTCATTTTGGCATTGCCCAAAACGAACCAAAAGGCTAGTGCTTCGTTTACCGCCGACCTGACATTGGCTTTGCCGGCTAAACCAAATAAACTCGCCTGCGGCTCAAACAGTATTTGGTTTCACGCCGTCTTCAGCCGTCAGGTGCCCGGCTTGTAAACCTATGCACGGGAAGCTGACGCACTCGTGGCTTCGCCCGGTGGCATTAGGCCGGAGAGCTGGGCACCCGTCAGGTGAAAGGGGCGTGAAATTAAAAGCGTCCGACAGGACAATCTTTTAATTTAGCCCGTGAACCTGTAACGGGTAGCACGGAGGACGAGCCACCAAAGACTTTTTGCATTCTTTTGGGGCTTTGGCCAAAAGAATGACAAGCAATCTTTGATTGCGCGTAGTAAAAATAAATAGACCTCTTTATTACAACAAAATACATAAAAAATGCCGGTATTATCTATCGGCATCTATTTAGTTTATAGTTCTTCTTCTATCTTATAATCGTTTCGGGTAGTGGCATTCCGGGATACAATTTCTCCCAGAAATCCGGCCAGAAACAACTGGGTTCCCAGTATCATCGTGGTAAGCGATATATAGAAATATGGCGAATTTGTTACCAACGGATGCGCTACGCCTTTGTTGATGGCATATAGTTTCGAGGCTCCGACAATAATGATAGCCACAAAACCGAGGAAAAACATAATGCTACCCCATAGTCCGAAAAAGTGCATAGGCTTTTTGCCGAATACCGACAGAAACCATAACGTGAGCAAATCGAGATATCCGTTCACAAAGCGGCTGAGTCCCGCAAATTTGCTTTTTCCAAATTTGCGGGGACGGTGTTGTACAACCTTTTCTCCTATTTTATTGAATCCTGCTATCTTTACCAGGTATGGTATGTAGCGGTGCATATCGTTATATATTTCTATAGATTTTACCACCTCTTTGCGATACGATTTCAGGCCACAGTTAAAATCGTGCAGCTTTACGCCCGACACTTTCCGTGCCGTAGCATTGAACAGCTTTGTAGGAATTGTCTTCGATAGTGGATCGTAGCGTTTTTTCTTCCATCCCGATACCATATCATAGCCTTCGGCCTTTATCATATTATACAGCGCCGGAATTTCGTCGGGACTGTCCTGCATATCGGCGTCCATCGTTATAACGACATCTCCCTGAGCCTTTTGGAAAGCACAATGCAAGGCCGGAGATTTGCCATAATTGCGACGGAACCTGATAGCTTTTACATTTTGCGATTTTTCGCGCAGTTCGCAAATCACATCCCATGAATGGTCGGTGCTGCCGTCGTCAACAAATATAACCTCGTAAGAATAGCCGTTCTCCTGCATTACACGCTCTATCCAGGCGTATAATTCGCCAAGAGATTCTTCTTCATTCAGCAACGGTATAACGACAGATATATCCATATGGCAAATATATGACTTTTATTTCTTTTGACTATTAATAAGTAGTCCCATCATCAAACCAAGTATCAGACCGAGAATGGTATTCCCTATAAAATTGGAGACAATATATAAAGGTTTGCCTGTGACCAAATCCATAAAAAATTTTCTTAAAGGTTCTTCTTCCTCCGGCGGGAAAGACAGATTGTTTACCATTTCCACCATGGGCTCTGTCATCTTATAAAAATAGCCGGGATCGATAAGTTTAAAATGCGCATACATCATGGTACTTTCGAAGAAAGAAGCAAAGAAACAGACCAACGTGACAAACGCAATACACGACAATATACCTCTGGGATTGTCGGGGTCGGCATTCTTGAATTTGAATGTGAATATATATATCATCAGGAATGTTCCCACATTCAACAGGTAGAACACATAAATGAATATGTGGTCAGAAAATCCGGCGCCTATCCTGAACAAGTATTTGAATGCCCAGAAGAGTCCCAGTATCATACCATAATGCATGGCATAACGGAGTAGGGTGGTCCCTTTTTCTTTTATATCGGGGCTGTTCATCATTGCGATGCCAAAGGTACAAAATAGTTTAGAAAGTGATGTTATCGGGGCTTTTATCTTTTGGGAGAGAGTGTTAATAGCTGTTACAAAAATATGATTATATTTATAAGATATTTTTATAAAATAAGAAAAATGGAAAAAATTGCTTCGAAAGTAGAAAATGATAGAATAATTATTTATATAGGACTATTGTTATTTGTTATAAACAGTTCATTCTTTCATAATATTTATGTGTTACATATATCAGCAGTTATTATATCTCTAAGTTTTATTTATGGTGTCTTTTTATTGGTTAAGTATATAGGTAAAGATTGGATAATAAAACATAAATGGGCTTCATTTATGTTTTTCTTTGGATTGTTATTTTCCTTGGTCATTATAATTGAGTATCTGCTTATAGTGTTTAATATCATTGAATTATAATAAATATTCGGCTTTTTAATTAGTCCCTTTTTATTTCTTTTCCTCCTTTACTGCCAAGTTGAGTGTTTGTTTTTATTTTTTCATTGCTTCGGCTCTTAATTCCGGCGGCATTTTCTCGATGGCATAACGCAGGGCTGTACGTGGCATTACCGCCTTTCTAGAAATTACATAGTCAAATACTTCTTTCCGGTGGGCTTCGCTTGCTGCCTTGAGCATCCAGCCATAGCCTTTCTGCACCATATCGTCCTTGTCCATGAGAAGGATGTCTGCAATTTCGAATATATCATTCAGGAACATTCCTTTTCTTGCGGGAATGATCAGGGTAACTGCCGATGCTCTCTTTTCCCAGCGACCGGGTGATTTGGCCCACTTTTTTAATTCATGTATGTATTTGGGATACATCATTATAAAAGTGCCTATCGTATGGTTGCACAGGGTGTCGCAATCAGCCCAGTTGTTTACATAGTTTTGAACCCAGTATTCGAAGACTTTGAAATCGGAAGGTTCGTATTGTTCGTGCATGGCATCGGTAAAGATACAGGCGATAACAGCCTCTTCAAGATAGGCTGATTTCCATAATCCTTCACAAATTTCGAAAATTTCATGTTTAGGCATATCCTTTATCTGACTGTAAAAGAGCTTGCCTAACTTACTGATTTCGCCCATCCGTACGCCATAGACCTTTGGTTCTTCTCCTTCTTTAAAATAACGTTTCGGGGAATTAAGTGTCTTTTCGTCCACACTATCTTTTAATATCTGGCGGATTTCCTTTATTATTTTCGTTTTCATGTTTTTTATATTACCATTGTTTTTTGGTTGCTGCCGACTTTTATCACCTTTGTATGAGATAATTTATCGTGTAATCCATTTCGGGTGAAAAGAAAAGAAATAAGATCGAATGGAGCAATGATTCTTAAAAGCGTTCTTGCCAGGATATCCGCAGTGCTTGGTTTCTCTTCATTGTATTTCACTACTTTGGTTTTTGTGAGCATTTTACCTAATGTCTGTTGGAATTTCGTCTCGAGAAAGAAATAATAGCCGATATATGTTCCCAGCATCACAATATATCCGATAAGCATTTGCCCGTTATTATTGGCATTTAAAGGAAATGTAAATATGAAGGCAATTATAAGCCAAACAAGCGAATCAATTATAAAATTGAAAAATCTTATTCCTGGATTAACGGTATTTTTTTCAATCTTAATATTTCGTATTTTGTCTTCAAGTGTTTTTTGCTTTGTGCTTTCAATCTCAAAGTCGGAGATATTACGTTTTTTTAGTTCGTTTTCGGCGGCTTCGATAGCGAGTAGTTGATAATCCTCCCGGTCGATAGTTACGATTTTTATTAGCTCAGTATTTGTTTTTCGGAACATCTCCTGATCAAATTTGTTTTCCATAGGTATAGAGAATCTATTTCTTATTTATAGGGTAATAATATACAATAATACAAAAAAAAGTGCGAACCCTCCGATTCACACTTTTCTATTTATTGATTTATTCTCAGTTTCCTTTTTCTGTCTTCTCTTCCTTTACTGTCAGGTCGAGGGGATGTTTTACTTTTTCCTCGAGCAGCGCGATATTCAGTACCTGTCTGATATCGTCCACATAGTGGAATTTAAGACCTTTCAGGTACAACGGTTTGATCTCATCTATGTCCTTCTGGTTCTCCTTACACAGGATGATCTCTTTTATACCCGCGCGTTTCGCCGCAAGGATTTTTTCACGTATCCCGCCCACGGGAAGAACCTTTCCACGAAGCGTGATCTCTCCTGTCATGGCCAGATTTGGCTTCACTCTACGCTGAGTAAGAGCCGATGCCAGCGATGTCACCATGGTGATACCTGCCGACGGGCCGTCTTTCGGAATGGCGCCTTCGGGCACGTGTATGTGTATATTCCAGTTTTCGAAAACACGTTCGTCAATCCCCAGTTGCTTGTCATGCGAATGAAGATATTCGAGAGCCAGTACTGCAGATTCCTTCATCACATCGCCCAGATTTCCGGTCAGGGTAAGTTTACTGCCTTTGCCCCGGCTCAATGATGTTTCGATAAATAGTATCTCACCTCCGACAGAAGTCCATGCCAGTCCGGTAACTACTCCGGCATAATCATTGCCCTGATAACGGTCGCGGGTATATTCTACCGCTCCGAGGTATTCCTGCAGATCTTCGGGATCGATCACTTTCTTGTATTCTTCTTCGGAAGCCACTTTGCGGGCTACTTTGCGCATTATTTTGGCAATCTTCTTGTCCAGTTCGCGTACTCCCGATTCGCGGGTATAGTTTTCGACGATCTTTTCTATTGTTTTCTTCGGAATGTCGATAACGTCTTTTTTCAGGCCATGATTCTCCAATTGTTTAAGGATCAGATGGCGGCGTGCAATCTCCACTTTTTCTTCGATTATATATCCGCTGACATCGATCAACTCCATGCGGTCGAGCAATGGTTGCGAGATTGTGGAAAGATTGTTTGCTGTGGCAATGAACATCACTTTCGACAAATCGTATTCCACATTCAGATAATTATCGTGAAAAGCCGAATTTTGTTCAGGATCGAGCACCTCGAGCAGGGCCGACGCAGGATCGCCCCTGAAATCGTTGCCGATCTTATCTATCTCGTCAAGGACAAATACCGGGTTCGAAGAGCCGGCTTTCAGTATATTCTGTATAATACGTCCCGGCATAGCTCCTATATAGGTGCGACGGTGTCCGCGGATTTCCGATTCATCGTGCAACCCACCGAACGAAACACGCACATAGTTGCGGTTCAAAGCTTTGGCGATAGATTTTCCCAGCGATGTCTTACCCACTCCCGGAGGGCCATACAGGCAAAGTATCGGAGATTTGAGGTCGCCTTTCAATTTTAGTACGGCAAGATGCTCTATGATGCGTTCTTTCACTTTTTCCAGTCCGAAGTGATCCTGGTCGAGCACTTTCTGCGCATGCTTCAGGTTGAAATTATCTTTGGTATATTCAGCCCATGGCAGGTCGAGGAAAGTTTCGATATAGGTGTATTGCATCGAATAATCCGGCGATTGCGGATGCAGACGCTCCAGTTTGCTTATTTCTTTTTCGAAAGCTTGTGCTACATCTTTCGTCCATTTCTTTTTAGCTGCCCGCAGCTTGAATTCTTCTACATCGGCCTGTTGGGGATTACCGCCCAGTTCGTCCTGGATGGTTTTGATCTGTTGTTGAAGGAAATATTCTTTTTGCTGCTGGTTCAGTTCCTCTCTGGTTTTCATCTGAATGTTCAGCTTCATTTCCATCATCTGAGTCTCGCGGTTCAGTATCATCAACAGGCGGTAAGCACGTTCCTTGTCGTCATCTATTTCAAGGAGAACCTGCTTCTCTGATCCCGATACGGGCAGATTGGCACAACAATAGTTGACTAGCACTGGTGAAACTATATCGGACTTCAGCCGCTGTATAAATTCTTTTGGCGGTTCTCCATACATGCGCAACATCTGTATCATCAGGTCGCGAATAGAATCGAGCAAGGCTTTATACTCGGTGTCGGTTTTGATAACAGGGATTGTTTCCTTTATTTCATGCCGGCCTTTCAGGTATGGTTCTGTTTGTGTCAGTTCTGTCAGTTCAAAACGTTTTTTACCCTGAAAAATCACGGTTACATTTTCATCGTCGGGAAGCTCTATTACACGGATTATCTCACCGATAACACCCATGGGATAAAGATCGCTAAATTCGGGATCTTCGTTTTCCGCGTCCTTTTGGCAGATGAGGCCGACATATTTACCTTTTTGCCGGTTTATTGCTTTTATCAGTTTCAGTGATTTTTTGCGTGCAACGGCAATCGGCATGCTTGTACCCGGGAATATAACAGTGTTGCGTAGCGGAAGTATGGCCAGTTCCTCTTTCAGGTCACGTTCGTTTATATAGCAGTCGCCGTCGTCGAAGTCATTAGTAATGATCGAGATGACAGGTTCACTTCCCTCTTCGATAGCGAGTAAATCTTTTTTCTTGTTGAACATATATTTATCCTTTTATATTGTGTTAGCCCGTTTACATTAAAATGGGCTGTAAAAATACAGATTATTAACTAACTTTGCTTTAAATATATAACAAAAGTTGTGCCATAAAGTTATAATCTTCATATCATGCCAAATCCGTATTTCCGGTTTAAGAAGTTCACTGTTTATCACGACCGTTGTGCCATGAAAGTGGGTACCGACGGTGTATTGCTCGGCGCATGGACTGATGTGGCAGGAGTGGATACTGCACTCGATATTGGTACAGGGGCAGGATTGGTAGCCTTGATGATGGCTCAGAGGAATGACAAATCATTGATTGATGCTATTGATATTGATGCAGATGCTATAGGGCAGGCTAAGGATAATGTAGATAATTCGCCTTTTAGAGGACGGATAAAATGTATTCATCGGCCGTTGCAGGAATTTGTTTGTGAAAATCGGCGGAAATATGATCTGATAGTTTCCAATCCTCCGTATTTTACCCAATCGCTAAGATCGCCCAGTGACAACAGAACCTTGGCCCGTCATACTGATAGCTTATCGCTAGAGGAACTGATCGGTTTATCTTCGGGTATATTGAACAGGGAGGGGAGGTTTGCGATGGTCTATCCTTACGATGAAAAGGAGAAAATTATTTTATTGGCAGAAGAAAATAATCTGTATGTTTCGAAACTGACAAATATTTACCCCAAACCGGATTCTATGCCTAAGCGGGTTTTGGTAGAACTGTCGAAAAAGCAAATGCCTGTAAAAGAATCGAGCCTTGTAATAGAAAAGGCAAGGCATGTTTATTCGGAAGAGTTTGTTGCGCTGGTCAGGGAGTTCTACCTGAAATTGTAAGATTTTGGTTGTGTTCTGAAGGATTTTTAGTCAAAATTCCACTGAAAGTGAGTTTTTTTGTTATCAAATCTGGACAGGTTTATCTATACTGGAAAACCACGGCCCCCTAACCCCCGTAGGGGGAATAGCCTCCTCTGTGGGGAGGTTGGAGGGGCCTCTAAAAACAAAAACTATGTCCAAGTACACAAAAGAACTAGTATCGGAAATCCTATCCCTGATCGAATCCGACATTTACACAGTAAAAGAACTATGCATGGTGGCGCGTATCTCCCGCGAAACTTACTACCAGTGGCTCGACACCAAACCCGAATTTAAAAAGGCGGTGGATGAAGCCATGCGCCAGCGGGACGAGATGCTGGTGTCCATCGCCCGTGCTTCGCTTCGCAAGAAACTGGAAGGTTATACACTGGAAGAAGAAAAAGTGGTGTATGAACCAGCCAAAAGCAATCCGCATGTGCAGATAGAAAAATCACGGGTAGTAAAGAAGAAACAATATCCACCGAACTTGGCAGCTATCAAATATGTGCTGGAACAGGAGGAAAAACGCAAGGAGAAAGAAGCGGCAGAAAAGCCGAAACTACGGCAGCAAATTATTTATGTAAATAACCAGCATGAGGCCGACTTGTTTATTAAACTGGATAAGCATCTGAACGGGGAGGACAGCCAGGTCATCAGGATGGCGACCGAAGAGGAGAGGAAGAGTATTGAGAATGATGAAAGAATGAGAATAAATGAAAAATGAAGAACTAAGAATTAAGAATTAAATGCATTGTTAACTGGTTTTTGCCTCCTTTTACCCTTGATGCTACGGGGAATTATTTATCTCCGGGGAAATTTTAGATATTGATATTTTACTTCCATGTGGGAATGTTTATATATTTGCGTCGAATTTTGCCATGCTGACGAGGAAAGGCATTTCTTTTGTTTAGATAGGATCTTTCGTTACTTCAGAATGGCAGATGAAAGTAATAAAAATATGAACCATATAGATATAAAGGAAGTAACTATCAGCGATCTTCTCCAATTACAGTATATTAGTAAAAGAACATTTTTTGAAGCGTTTTCTGATGTAAACACAGAGGAAAACATGGCAAAATATCTGGAAGAGGGTTTTTCATTGGAAAGATTGACAGAGGAGCTGAACAATGCTGATTCAGAATTCTATTTTGCCCTGATCGATGATAATATAGTCGGTTATCTGAAGTTAAACTCCGGACAATCACAAACCGACTTAAAAGATGACCATTCGCTTGAAATTGAACGTATTTATGTGCTCCCTGAATTTCATGGGAAAAAGATAGGACAACTGTTTTACGAAAAAGCTGTGCAGATTGCCATGCAGAAAAATGTGGATTATATATGGCTGGGAGTCTGGGAAGAAAATCACAAGGCATTAAAATTTTACAGTAAGAACGGCTTTGTAGAGTTCGATAAGCATTTTTTTATGTTGGGTGATGACAAACAAACGGATATCATGATGAAATTGCGACTGAAAGATTGAGAAAATGTCAGGTTTGTCAGGTTTTATTTAGTTACGAGTTACAAGTATTTCTGATAACTGCTAACTGAAAAAGCCGCCTGAAGAAGTCTCCAGACGGCTGATTATATAGTGAAAGTCGATTTTTCTGTTTATTTCGCCGGAATATTTTTCAGAATATCTAATAATAGATCCCACCATAGAGGTACAGTTGCTATTTCGATCTGTTCTTCCGGAGAATGCGCATTCCTGATGGTTGGGCCGCATGAGATCATATCCAGATGCGGATATTTTTCGAGGAACAGTCCGCATTCCAGTCCGGCATGTATGGCCATAATTTCAGGTTCTTTTCCAAATAGTTTTTTGTATGATTCTTTGGCTACGCCTAATACTTTGGATTCAGGGTCCGGTTTCCAGCCCGGATATCCGGCAGAATGCTGCACATCTGCTTTCGCCAGTGTGAATACAGTATTTACCATATTGGCCGCATCATCCTTCAGTGAGTTGGTCGAACTCCTTTGGCTGGCAGTGATAACTATAGTATTGCCTTCTTTCATTTTCACCGAAGCCAGATTGGTAGAGGTTTCCACCAGTCCTGTAATCTCGTGGCTCATTCCTAATACTCCGTGCGGACAGGCATATATGGCATTTAGCAAATTGTAACTGGTCTCTTTGTCTATAATAAAGGCCGGGGTATCGGTTGACCCTACTGTCATTTTCAGGTTAGGATCTACCATTTTTAGCTCAGCCTCGATTTCGGGAGCAAGTGTATTCAGCTCCACTATAACGTCTTCTTTTTTGCTGTAGGGAACACCGGCTACTGCATACGCTTCACGGGCAATGGCATTGTGGAGGTTTCCTCCGTTTATTCCAGCCAGGGCAAGGTCGGATTTCCGGGACAGAGCCCACAGGTACCGGTTCAGTATTTTATTGGCATTACCCAGCCCTTTGTCTATGTCGGAACCCGAATGGCCGCCACTCAGCCCAGTTACCTGGACTTTGAACCAGAAGTAGTTGGATGGTACCGGTTCCGGCTTGTAGGTAAAGGTTGCAGTGGTGATCTTTCCTCCTGCACAGCCGATATATATTTCACCTTCTTCTTCGGTATCCAGATTAATAAGGATATCCCCGTTGAGGAAGTCTTTGCCAAGCGCATAGGCTCCGGTAAGCCCGGTTTCTTCGTCCACAGTGAACAGACATTCCAGCTTACCATGTTCTATCGTGCCGGATGCAAGTATCGCCAGGGCAGCGGCAACACCTACACCATTATCAGCACCAAGCGTGGTGCCTTTAGCCTTCAGCCAATCGCCGTCTACATAGGTTTCTATCGGGTCTTTGTCGAAATCGTGTATAGTATCGCTGTTTTTTTCAGCCACCATGTCCACATGTCCTTGCAGAATAACGGTAGGCAGGTTTTCGAGGCCTTTGGTTGCAGGTTTTACTATAAGAACGTTCCCAGCCTCGTCTTTTTTAGCTTCGAGATTATGCTTGCGTGCAAAATCAAGCAAGTATGCTATCACTTTTTCTTCTTTCTTGGAAGGACGCGGTATTTGAGTCAGTTCGTAGAAGTAATGCCATACTTCACTAGGTTTCAGATCTTTTATTGTCATAATCTTTTTTAATTTGAATTATCTATATAGAAAAATGTTTATTCCAGTTATAAAATTATGGAGTTAACAGATAAAAAGCAATTTTTTTACATCTTTTAAAGGTTTCGATGTAGTGTTGTTTTAACATAAAGATATATCTTTGCCAGACCGTTCTTGGAAATAGATATATTTAGTTATATTTGCACAACTTTCAACGGGTCTAAATTAGATTAACTAAATGAATGAAATAAATGAAGAACCTCTCTGTTATTAAGAAAGTCCTGTTAGGGGCAACCTTGTCTGTTTTCTTTTTTTCATCTTGTAACAATAGTAATTCCCAGGGCGGTGGCTCTTCTGTGAAATTTATAGAAGGAGATTCCGTAGGTGTATTGCCGATAGCATATGTGAATTTGGATTCGCTGTTAAGTCATTATGATTTATATAAAGATGCCAGCGAAGTGTTGATGGAAAAATCGAAAAAAGCAGACGCTACCCTGAAATCGAAACAAAGACAATTCGAAAATGATGTGCAGGATTTTCAGAGAAAGCTTCAGAATAACGCTTTCCTGAGCGAAGATCGTGCCCGTCAGGCACAGGCCGGCCTCCAAAGACAAGAAAATGAATTGCATGCATTGGCACAGAAGTTGCAGGAAGATATAGCAAAAGAACAAATTCGTGTAAATAACCAGATTGCCGATTCGGTTCGTTTAAATCTGGAAGAATATAACAAGACAGCCAATTATCAGATGATATTATCGAATACAGGTATGGATAACATCCTGTTGGCAAAAGACCAGTATAATATTACCGACCAGATAATAAAACTGATGAATAGCCGCTATAAGTCAGAATCGTCTAAGTAACAGGCTGATGAAATAGAAATTAGGATAACAACAATCTGGGGTTATCCTATTTTTTTGTATATAACACCTAAGTCTAGCTTTATGGATTTGTATGGTATAATAGGGAATCCCCTTACACACTCATTCTCGCCGAAATTCTTCAATGAGAAGTTCCGGGTAGAGAATATAGATGCAGAATACGTTAAGTTTGAAATATCGGATATCAGTTTGTTTCCGGAGATAATAAAGTCACATGAAAACCTTAAAGGAATGAATGTGACTCTCCCTTATAAGCTGCAAGTGATGCAGTATCTGGATGATTTTGATCCGCAGGCAAAAGATATAGGAGCTATCAATGTAATTAAGATAATCAGAGACGGCGGCAATGTGAAATTAAAGGGATATAATTCCGATATCATTGGTTTCCAGAATTCGATTTCGCCTCTGATTAATAAAGAGGATCATAAGAAAGCCCTGATTTTAGGTACAGGAGGCGCATCGAAGGCTGTGCTTAAAGGTTTGCAGAATCTGGGGCTGGAGGTAACTTTCGTGTCGAGGACAAGTCAGCCGGGTATGCTTACTTATGCCGAACTGGATGGAAATATTATGTCTGAGTTTAAGGTGATAGTTAATGCGTCTCCGGTAGGAATGTATCCTAAAACGGAAGAAGCACCTGATATTCCATATGAGCTACTATCTTCAAAACATCTGCTGTACGATCTGGTTTATAATCCTTCAGAAACAAAGTTTATGAGGCTGGGTAAGGAAAACGGAGCTGTTGTAAAAAACGGGGAAGAGATGCTTGTTTTGCAGGCTGTAGCTGCCTGGAAGATATGGAATAGATAATATTTAACGCTCCTGATCTGTTATTTTGAAAGAAAACTACTAATTTTGGCGTAAAATCTTTATATGAAAACAATAAATCTTTCGGAACAAAACACTATTTTGAATCGTTTTGTTAGCGAGCTACGGGATGTAGATGTTCAGCGCGACAGTATGCGGTTCAGGCGAAATATTGAAAGGATAGGCGAGATAATGGCCTATGAAATTAGTAAGACGCTCGATTATTCTTCATTAGAAACACAAACGCCATTAGGCACATCAACGACGAATGTCCCGGTGGACTCACTTGTTATTGCTACTATTCTTCGTGCAGGGCTTGTTTATCATCACGGTTTCCTGAATTGTTTCGATAAGGCAGAGAATGCTTTTGTTTCGGCATACCGTAAATACAGGGAGAATCATCAGAGTTTTCATATTCATATCGAATATATTGCTTCACCCCGTATCGATGGCAAGGTGTTGATCCTGACCGATCCGATGCTGGCAACAGGGGGGAGTATGGACCTCTCATATCAGGCATTGACCACGAAGGGTGAACCTAAGCATATCCATATAGCTACTATAATTGCAAGCAGGCAGGCTATTGAATATTGCGAACGAAACTTCCCGCAAGACAAAACTACAATATGGGCCGCAGCTATTGATCCGGAACTGAATGAGTCTGCGTATATTGTTCCGGGATTGGGTGATGCCGGTGATTTGGCTTATGGGGAAAAAGAAGGATGATTGATAATAAATTATATAATGAATAAAGGCCGGGATTCCGGCCTTATGTGTTTTATATGGAGATGAATTTATTATCAGGGATTTCTTTTAGAAAGTAACCATGCTGTCCCGTATTTAGGGTTGTCTTTCCTGAACCCTTCGAGAAATAATTCAGCTTCTTTCTTGTCGAAGAATGATGCTACATAGATTCTATATCTGTCCGGGGATTCTATGATGGAAGCATCTTTAAAGTCTTCGTTTTGTATCTTGCTTAGTAGTATATCGGCTCTGCTTTTAGACTCTTCACCACCTATTATAATATAATAGGTACGTGCAGGCTTTTCCCAGACCTGATTGTTTTCCAATCTTTGTGTTGGCGTCTCCACTTTGGGAAAGGTGATGGTGGTTACTTCTTTGTTTGTCAGAGATAAAGAAGTGCTTATAGAAGAAAGGAAACTGGCACTCTGAGTCACCTCCTGATTGTTATTAATGTTAACACTTGGGATTGTAAATAAGAGTATGGCAACAGCGGCCGCTGCTACGCTTCCAGCTATGTACTTGAATGAGATATATTTTTTCTCTTTATCAATGGATTCGTTTATGTCCTCTATACGTCTGATCCCAGTATGGTATAGCCCGATATAGTCCGGATGTGTGTAATCCCTGTTCGGCGTAAATATGATGTTCTCATCAATATTCATACTCATAGAGCCTATGTTTCCACAAGAGATATATCTGTTGATCTTCAGGTCTGATTTGATCCTTTTTACAGATTCTTTTATCTTGTTACAGGCAGCATCGTAAGTAATGTTCTCTATCTTCATTATGTATGAAGGTAGAACGCCATCATTATGAGTTATTTCAGGATTGAATGTGATTGTATATCGTGGGGCCTGAACTTCTCCGTTTTTTGAAATGGTGGAAATATCCAGGTTTATAATAAAAGCTCCTAGATTCTGGATGATGACACAGTTATGTGTGGGTAATAAAAAATCTAAATAATTAAAGAGTTCTCTTTTCATAATACAAATATAAATATAATATATATCATTCCCGAGTTAAGGAGAGTAAATACTTATCAACATTTTTTCATCAATTGTAAATTCTTGGTTGTGGTGGGTTTTTATGTATGTTTTGTCTGTAATAAAATTAAAGTCTTTTGAGAATTATTTCATTTAAAAACATTACTTTTGTGCAATAATTAACCACAAACGATACAAAACTGCAAGATTTATATTTGTAGAAAAGGTATTTACGTATGAATTTAGATAATATAGTTATCCGTCAGATACAAGATTCCATCTCTGTGAAAGAGAAAATGCTTGATGATTTAGACTTGCTAAAGGCTGTGAGAGTTGCGGCTGAAATGGTTATTTCTGCTTATCAGGACAATAAAAAAACGATGCTTGCCGGAAATGGAGGAAGCGCAGCCGATGCTCAACATATTGCCGGGGAATTTGTAAGCCGGTTTTATTTTGATCGACCAGGAATTCCGTCCATTTCATTATCAACAGATACTTCAATAATAACAGCAATCGGGAATGATTATGGCTTCGAAAAGCTTTTTGCCCGGCAGATTCAAGCTCAGGGGGTTCCGGGAGATGTTTTTATTGGTATAACAACATCGGGTAATTCGGAAAATATTATCCAGGCTTTAAATGTGTGTAAAGAAAGAGGAATCAAATCTATTGTGATGAGTGGAGAGACTGGAGGTAAGGCTGCTACTCTATGCGATCTTTGTATAAAAGTTCCATCAAAAGAAACGCCAAGAATACAGGAATCTCATATATTGATCGGACATATAATATGTTGTATAGTGGAAGATGTGTTGTTTGGGTATTATAGATAAGCTGTTATTATACTCTAGTAAGAAGTGATTGGCTGGTTATCTATTGAAAATGTTGGAATAAAAAGCTTGCTTTCAGTTAAAAAATCCCTACATTTGTAGCGCAAAAATAAAATCGATGGTTTTGTGATATTGCACTGAGACGTAAATACTTGTTTTCTTGGGTGGTAATTGAAAACTTATTTTGATCAATAAGCTCTTGGTTTTATTGATCTTATTAATCCAAAATTAGAGATAATGAAATTATTATTAAGAAGGATATGTTTAGTATTATTGATACCTGTGTTGTTAGGATCTTGTACGGCATATAAAAAAATCCCTTATTTAACAGACGCAGAGTTAATATCGACAGAGGAATTTGCTAAATCAGCAGAAAACTATGAAGCAAAAATAATGCCTAAGGATGTATTAAGTATAACGGTTAATACACCAACGCGGGAGGCTGCGAGTGATTTTAATTTGCCTATACTTCCTTCCGGATCTAATAATGTTTTGCAAACACAAATAACAAACATTAGTACAGGAGGTGTTTCAGGGAGTCTTCAAAATTATATTGTCGACAATAGTGGCTTCATAAATTTTCCTGTAATAGGAAAGATTGAAATTGGAGGGTTGACAAAAAAAGAGGCGGAAAAGAAGATCTATTCATTGGTTTATCCTAAATATCTAAAAGAAGAGCCTATTGTTAATATTCGTTTTTTGAATTATAAAGTTGCTGTATTAGGTGAAGTTGCAAGGCCTGGCCTATATACGTCAGAGAACGAACAAATGACTCTCTTTGATGCATTAGCATCAGCTGGAGATCTTACTATATATGGAAATCGGAAAAATGTACTCCTTGTAAGAGAAAATGCAGATGGAGAACGTAGTGTTCGCCGGATAGATTTGCAAGACAAAGATGTATTGCTTAATAATGATATTTATTATTTGCAACAAAATGATAAGATAATTGTTTCACCAAATAAGGCAAAAGGAAATAATTCTTCATTTGGTACATTCGAATCGTTGGCTTTGTCTGGTTTGTCTATACTGATTTCTGTTATTGCTATAATAACTAGATGAAACTCTATTAATGGTTGATTTTTAATGTAAAAACAGATTGTCTAAAAGTATGAATAAATTTTCTTCAGAATCTGGTTATAGTAATCTCGAAAATAAAGAAGAGGAAATTGATTTAAGAGAAATCCTTTTTAAATATATACTCCATTGGAGGTGGTTTGTATTATCAGCAATAGTATTTCTTATAATAGGGGTTTTTGTATATTTGAGAATGGATCGACAATATGGTGTTTCTACATCTGTCTTATTGAAAGAAAATACAGGAACAGGTGCTCAAAAAAACAGTCCTTTAGGTGCATTGGAAGATTTGGGCTTATTGAGTACAACCAATAATGTTGATAATGAAATTGCTGTTTTTTCTTCGCCTAATTTAATGCGACAGGTTGTATCTACGTTAGAACTACAGACTTCTTATTTTGAAAGTGGTTTTTTTAGGGATACTGAAATTTATCAAAATTGTCCTTTCTATGTAAGACTGGAAGATGTAAAACCTGACGAATTAGATGGCTTTATAAAATTACACATAAAGAAAAATGGACCATCTGTTTCTGTCCGGGGTAAATATTATTTGAAGAAAGATGAAACAGAAATAGATGGAAATTTGGATAAATTACCCGGATTCATAGAATTACCTTCGAATTTAGGACGCCTTTATGTTACTGATAAACCGAATATAGATGAAGAGCAACTGGATGAAGAATACATTGTTACTATACAGAATGTTCAAAAAGTAGCTTATGGATTGGCTAGTGAGCTAAAGGTGTCTTCAACAACTAAGAACTCATCAGTATTGACCATTGGCCTCGATCTGCTTAATGTTGATAAAGGCATAGATATCCTTAATGAAATAGTTAAGATTTATAATGAAAATAATATTAAGGATAATAATGAAATGGCGTATAATACGTCTAAATTTATAAATGAGCGTTTAGATAGTATTTCAATAGAGTTAAGCGGCATTGAAGATAAGGTTGTTAATTACAAAAAAGAGCAAGGAATCACAGACTTAAGCACTGAAGCAAAAGTTTTTGTAGAACAGACCTCTACTGTAGAACAACGCCGAATTGATATTGAAACTCAATTGAAAACTATAGAGTGGGTAGAGAACTTTGTACAAAAGCCAGATAATAATTATAAACTGATTCCAAACCTAGGAATTACAGATCCGGGATTATCTGCAATTATCGCACAATATAATGAGTCTTTATTAGCGTTTCAAAGATTAGAACGAAGTACAAGTGAAAGTAGCCCTTCGCGACAGGCTGTGTTATCAGAGTTAGCTAACACACGAGAAAGTATTCAAAGTGCGGTAAATACTGTTCGCCGGGGGTTGAATATCGCAAAGCTAGATGCAGACCATCAAGCCTCTCAGATTTCTGCTCGAATACGTACTGTGCCAATGCAGGAAAGAGGACTGTTAGAGGTGACTCGTCAACAGCAAATCAAACAAGCGTTGTATCTTTATTTGATGCAAGTACGCGAAGAGACAAGTATAACCATGGCTTCTACGGCAGATAAAGCTAAGGTAATAACAGATCCTGTTGTTCCAGATGAACCTATTTCTCCTAAGAGGAATATAATATTACTGGCATCACTCTTAATTGGCCTTGTAATTCCTGTTGCTGTTATTTATATCCGTGATATGATGCAGTTGAATATAACGGGAAGAGAAGAACTTGAAAAATTATCTGATGTTACTGTTATTGGTGAAATTATGAATAAAGACGAGGATGGAGTAATAGTTATGGGTAAAGATAAAACAACTCCTATTGTCGAATTATTCAGAACATTAAGAAATAATATTCAGTTTATATTAAATGATCCTGACAAGAAAGTCGTTTTGGTAACATCGACAATACCAGGAGAAGGTAAAACATTTGTAAGTGTAAACACAGCCGTATCCTTTGCTTTGTCTGAAAAGAGAGTTCTTTTGATAGGTATGGATATCCGGAATCCAAAATTAGCTGTGGATATGGGTTTTTCTAAAGGAGACGGGCTGACTGCTTATTTGTCTGGAAGCGAACCTGATTGGAAGCAATTGTTAGCTTCTGTTACGGAATTTCCAAATTTGGATATCTTGCAGGCTGGAATTATTCCGCCAAACCCGAATGAGCTACTGATGAAACCGTCATTGAAAGAATTACTAGATGAAGCAAGAGAACTCTATGATGTAATTGTTATCGATTCCGCACCAATAGGCGTTGTTTCCGATACGTTTTTGCTTAGTCTATATGCTGATACGACAATATATGTTACTAGGGAAAATGTAACACCTAGGAATGCGATAACATTTGTAAATGATGTATATCATGATAAAAGGCTACCAAATATGTATTTGGTCATAAATGGAGTTGAGCCATCTAAGAATAGGGGAAGATATGGCCGTTATGGGTATGGGTATACTTATGGATATGGCGAAAATAAAAAATAGTATTTGAAAATAGCTTGCCTGATGGTGAGGTGAGTCGGTTTTATTGGTTCAAATTTAGTAAGGCTTTATATACATATTCTTTATAAAACGAACCATATTTGATATTTTACCTATGTAGGTAATTCGGTTTTTTAACTAGTGGGCTATATATATTTATATCAATACAGAACTAATGAATGCCGCAAATAAAGTAGCATTAAATACAGGTATTTTGTATGCTAAGATGTTGATTACAATAGGTATCTCATTGTACTCGACACGGCTTGTCCTGAACTATTTAGGTGAGTCTGATTTTGGCGTGTTCAATTTGATAGCTGGTGTAATAGCAATGCTTGCCTTTTTGAACGCAGCAATGACTACCTCCACTCAGCGGTATCTCTCTTTTCATCAGGGTACAGGTGATTTTGAAATGCAAAAGAAGGTTTTTGCAAACAGTTGGATTTTACATATCCTAATTGGAATTATTGTCGTTATTGCATTGGAAGGTATCGCCCCATTTTTGTTTAATGGTTTTTTGAATATTTCTCCTGACAGAATATCTGCGGCAAAAGCAGTTTATCAATTTATGACGGCTTCTGTCTTTTTTACGATTATTGCGGTTCCCTTTACTGCGTCATTAAATGCACACGAAAATATGCTGTGGATATCTATTGTATTAATCATAGAATCAATTTTTAAATTGTTGATAGCTATTTCCTTGGCGTATTTTATTCAGACAGAACGATTAATTTATTATGGATTTTTTACTGCTATTATAGCATTTGTGTCTTTCTTACTTTATGGAATATATTGTTTGAAAAAATATAAAGAATGTATTGTTACCAATTATCAAATAGATAAGTCTTTGATGAAAGAAATAGGCAGTTTTGCAGGATGGAGTTTGGGGGGTGCATTAACATACAATGTCAGAACACAAGGTATTGCAGTGATTTTTAATATCTTCTTTAATACAATTATTAATTCAGCGTTTGGCATTGCACAGCAAATTTTCGCTCAGGCAAGTTTTCTATCGCAGGCATTGCTTCGGGCGTTCAACCCACAAATAGTAGCCAGTGAAGGAATGGGTAATAGACAACGGATGTTACGTCTTTCAATGAAAGCATGTAAATTTAGCTTTTTGCTTGTTACAATAATTGCTGTTCCCTGTATTTTTGAAATGCCTGCAATTTTGAGGTTTTGGCTAGAAAATGTACCTGATTATACAGTTTCATTTTGTTCTTTGATTCTGGTTGCACTTTTATTCAATCAGCTGACAGTCGGTTTGCAACCAGCTGTTCAGGCTGTTGGTAAAGTTAAATATTATCAGATTATTATCAGTAGTATTTACTTGTTTAACTTGCCGATTGCATATGTTTTGCTGAAAGCAAAATTCCCTATAAATTCTGTTATGATTTGTTTTGCCTTGATTGAATTTTTAGCAACTATTTTTCGGATAGTATATATAAAAAAGATTGCGAATATGTCAGTTAGGGTTTTTTTTAATAATGTAATATGGCGAATAACGATACCTTTTTTTGTTATTATTTTGGTTTGTTGGATAATAACAAATAACTTTTCATTTGAATATCGTTTTATTTTTACAGCAATTATTTCGGCTGCAATTTTTATTATAAGCATTTTTCTTATAGGCTTGTGTAAGGATGAAAAAAAGATGATTAATGGGATGTTACAAAATGTTATATGTAAAATAAAGAAATAATTTTGATGAAAGATAAAGTTAAGAAGATGTTAAAATATATATTACCGAAGTGGTTTAAACAAGGACTGGTTAATTGGGCTAATTCACTCAAAGAATTATATATTTGTGAAATAATTCCAATAATTCTATCTCGTCACGTTAGAAAAATTATGTATAGGTTGTTGGGGGCCAAAATCGGAAAAGATGTTGCAATGTATCGCTCGTTGGAAATACGTAACCCTGCAGGGCTAATGATTAAAGGAAATAATTCAATCGGGAAAAATGTCGTTTTAGATGCACGGAAAGGACTGGTGATAAATGAAGGTGTAACGATTGCTTCGCAAGTTATTATTTGGACTTTACATCACGATTATAATGACCCTGATTTTGCAACTGAGGGAGAAAAGGTGGAGATTGGTGACTATGCGTGGATTTGCTCTCGAGTAGTTATTTTACCAGGTGTAAAAATTGGAAAGGGAGCCATAGTCGCTTCTGGTGCAATTGTAACTAAGAATGTTCCTGATTATGCAATAGTGGGAGGAGTTCCCGCAAAGATTATAGGAGAACGAAAAATTAAAGAATTTAATTATAGTCCTTTCCATGTAAAACATATTGTTTAAAGTGTATGGAAGTAAAAAATAGAATAATGAGTGTTTTTCGATACATAAAAAGATATTCTCCATTTTTTAAAGATTACAGTAATGATCAGGAAGTTATCTTCACAAACTTGCGAGTTAAGTGCCATATATTAGACAAGGGAATACATATTGTTCCTTTTGAGAAGGGGCATAGTGGTGCAGCCTACAGGCAATGTATTGAACTACGCGATAAACTGACTGATGAGAAAATACTTGCAGATGATTCGTATTTCTGGGCTTGTGCTGTGATAGAGAAATATGAAAGATTACAAAATGGCAAATCTGTAGAACTAAATGAAGATGTTGCTAATAATTACTCACAGCAGGATAAAGAATTTTTTTATAAAATAATAAAATCGCGAATTTCAACCCGTAATTATATAGACAAACAAGTGCCAGATGAACTTTGGAATGAAATTGTTGATATAGCTAATGATGCACCAAGTGGCTGTTGTCGTCAACCTAGTCGTTTCTATATTGAAAGTGAGGAGAAAAATATTGTTAAATTATTGCCAAATATAGCAGGTACAACAGGTTATAGTTCAAAAGTTCCGCATTTGATATGTATTACCGCTGATACCCGGCCATTTCCGGTACAGGCGAAATTGATGCCAGTGATTGATGCGACTTTAAGTATTCAAAATTTTCTGCTTGCGTGCACTGTAAATAATATTTATACTGTGCCGTTAAACTGGCAATTTGCAACTCTAAAAGAGGAGAAAGCAGTTAAACAAATTTTAAATATTCCTGATTATGAAAAGATAATTCTTTTTGTTACAGCAGGATATTCCAATACAATACCAGAAAAGCCCAAAAGACTAAATGTGAATTGGATAAGGAAGAGATAGGAAATTATGACAGGCAATACGATTTTGATACTTAATGCAAGTGTTTATACGCTGACATTATTGATTTACTATATAAGGAGCAAATCATTTAATGTCGGGGTATTTTTGTTATTGCTCTATTCTGTTGCTGCGTGGAGTTCAGTACTGTACTATAATCATAAATTATTTATTTACTCTTACAGTTATTCATCTATAACAGTGGAACCATTTATATACTTGTATGTAGTATTAATGTTGTTTCTTTATCCTTTCTTGAAATTTAAGACAAATGAAATTTTAAAGATTGAAGCACCCAATAAAAGAAAAATGCTTTTGTTGATTAAGATATTGACAATATTACAATTGTTTATTATTTTAATCCAACTTCCCAATGTGGCAGATATAATAACTAGTGCAAATTGGGGTGAATTAAGAAACTCTCAATATGATTTAGAATATAAATTCTGGTTTAGCAGTATTCCTATAGTTAGCCGTTTTTATGGTTTGGTAGCAGGAATATTACCTATTTCCATTGTTTTGTCGTTTTATTTTTATTTTATTGATACATATAAGAATAAATGGCAAAGTTGGTTTTTTTATTCTACAATAATAGTTGTTGTACTTAACCAAATAGTAGTAGCTGGACGAGGCTCCCTCTTGTTGTTTATAGTATATATATTTAGTGTGTTTTTATTATTTTACAAAAAAATACCTGAAAGGAAAAGAAAATTAATTATAAAACTATCTGTTGTACCCATAGCAATATTCATTGTTTTTTTTGTCTCTGTTTCACAATCCAGATTTGGAGATGCGGTATCATTTGAAACATACCGTTATGCAGGTGAAAGTATGATAAATTTTAATGGAAAATTATATTATGAATTGAAGGATAGTACCAATGGTAATGCCTATTTTGTATTATTAACAAACATATTTGACCGGGATAACGCTTTTAAAACTGTTATTGAAAAGTGGAACTATATAGAAAATATAACGGGTGTCGATGCTCATTACTTTTATACATTTATTGGGGCATTTCTACTGGAATTTGGAAAGATAATTACTTTTTTAATTGCAATCATATTTTGTATTATTAGTTCTTGGGTTTTGAGAAAAAATAAAACAACAACTTTACCTATTATTTTATATTATTCAATATGGGGTTATATGTTTTCTTCCGGTATCTTTTTCTTTAATTTACAAAATGCAACAGGGAATTTTACGATTATTCTATTAATTTTTCTTATGTTTTATTTAAAAAACAAAAACGCTAAAAAAATATATTATGAAAATAGGTCTTCTTACTTATCACGCAGTCGCTAATTTTGGAGCACAACTGCAAACTTTTTCGACTGTATCATATTTGAGAAACAATGGATATGATCCGGTAATTATAAACTGGTTTCCAGAGGATTTGGAAAATTTTTATAAAAAAATAATTCCTCAAAAACAATTGAATGAACATTCGAAGTTTATTCTGGAAAATATGCCAATAACACAGCTCTGCAGAACAGAAGCAGATGTTATATCTGTGATAGAAGAAGAAAATATTGAGGGAGTGATAATAGGAAGTGATGCTATACTTAATTATCAAACTTTTAGATCGAGAATAAACTTGACTAAAAAAGGATTGAAACTTGACAAAAAAGAAAGTAATAGAGCTTACCCTAATCCTTTTTGGGGTAGTTTTGCAACTAAATTAAATAAAAAGATACCGATTGTAATGATGTCTGCTTCTGCTCAAAATTCTTCTTATACTCAAATTCATAACTCTTTGCGTAAAAAGATGCAGGAAAGTCTTTTAAATTTCGATTTCATTACAGTACGTGATAAGTGGGCTCAAAATATGGTTAAATATTTGACGCAAGGAAAACGTATACCAATGATTACTCCCGACCCTGTTTTCGGTTTTAATTATAATGCAGAAAAGGCAATCCCCACTAAAGAAGAAATTTTATCTAAATTTAATTTGCCTGAAAAATATATTCTATTAAGTTTTAATGAAAACGGAGGATATTCTGTATCGGAAGATTGGTTCGATACATTTGAACAATTGGCGAACAAGGCAGGTTATTCTGCTGTTGCTTTATGTATGCAGAGTGGAATTAAATTTAAAAATAATTTGAAATATAAAATAGATATACCATTGGCTCCCTTCGATTGGTATGCGTTGATTAAATATTCGCAGGGTTATATTGGGCATAAAATGCATCCTATTGTTATATCGCTTCATAATGCAAATCCATTTTTCAGTTTTGATAATTTTGGAATTGTAAGATTCAAATATTTTGTTAATTATAAATCAAGTAAAATATTTCATATATTGAATGAAGCAGGATTATTAAAAAACAGGTGTACGGCACTTGGAAGATTTAGTTATAAAGAACCTGCCCCTGAAATGGTACTTGATTGTATTTTGAATTTCGACAAGAAAAAGTGTAAAGAATTCTCGGATCGATATTTGAATTGTTATGTGAATATGATGAAAGATATAGAGAACACTTTAAGGAGTTAAATAAATTAATTAATGATATTGTATCTGGCAATATGACGTAAAATATTTATTTACTAGATGACAACGATTATATATAAATAAATTACATGAAAAATAAACCAAAAATAGCATGGGTAACAGCCGATTATTTTATTGATTGTGATATTGATATTATTAATGGCTTATTAGATAGATATAATATTGATTGGTTTATTATTCTGCCTCGTAATAATGCTCGTTATAATGAAACACAGATTAAGAATGTTATTAATAATAGTGTTAATTTACATTTTATATATGATGCTAGTCGCTTTCGAAGTATAAGAAAAATTAAATTTTATTATAGTCTCTGTAAACGTATTGAAAAGATAAGATCAGATGTTACTTACATTAATATGCAAGGATTTCCGTATCTATTTTTTATTGCATCATTTTTTTTGAAAAGAAGAAAAACTATTTTTACTGTTCATCAAAGTGTAGTGCATGGAGGAATGAAATATAAAAAACTTACTTCAATATATTTTAAACTTCTATATTCATGGTTCTCTTATTTTCATTTATACTCAGAAAGCCAGGCTAAAAGTTTCAGAGAAAAATATTCGAATAAAAATATATTTATTATCCCTCTTGGTCTGAAGAGTTTTGGTGAAAAACCTAAAACTAATCTACGAAATAAAATTGTTTTTCTGAACTTTGGTACGATATTGAAGAATAAAAATATAAAAAGTTTGATATTAGCCTCTAATAATCTATATGAGAAAGGCTATAGCAATTTTACTACAAAAATTGTGGGACATTGTGATAATTGGGAAGAGTATTCTCAATTAATAAAGTACCCTCAGGTATTTGATTTAAATATAAATGCAATATCTAATCAAGAGATACCTGAATTATTTTCTAGTGTCGATTATTTGGTACTTCCTTATTCTCAGGTTTCTCAGAGTGGACCTCTGAAAATTGCTTTTAATTATAATGTACCTGTAATTGCTTCTGATTTGGATGAGTTTAAATATGAAATAGAAAATGATTATTCCGGCTATTTGTTTGAGTGTAATAATATATCCTCTTTAACAGACGTTTTAGCTAAAGCAATAAATAATTATTCTTATGAGTATGAAAATCTAAGAAAGGGGCAGAAACAATTAGTAGATGAAAGATATTCAGGAGATATAATATTAAGTAAATATATAGAAACGTTTAATTTTGTATTGAATGCTGAAAAAAATTAAGACTAATCTTCGCTATAATAGCGGAATAATAATACTTCGTTTATTTAAAGAGATACTCTTGGAATATTCTACTATAATAAAACATTTAGGAGAAGTATCGAAGAAAAAGAAAAAAGAAAAATGGGAGGCAGATATACTTATAAGGTTTCATGCTATAGAGAAAGGGTTGTCATTAAAAAATCCAAGAATCGGTTTTGGTGAAGAAAAAGTGCAGATACTATTAATTAATATACTAGAAATTACTCAAAAGTATGGATATATAGAAAATTTGGCTAAATATAAAAGTATTTTAGATGCCTATTTTAATTTTAATAAACAAAATGGACATCAGAATGAAAAGTTATATAATTTTTTTATAGATGTTTATAGTAAAATACCGAACAAGTTGCCTTTTGATGGCGGATCTAAAGTCGTTTGGAAAAAAGATATTCTAGAGAATGTAAACTTTAATTTCGAAGATTTTTTTAATAACAGATATTCTATACGAAATTTTTCTACAGAAAGTATTCCGTTTGAATTAATACAAAAATGTTTTAAAATTGCTGAAAAAACACCATCCGCATGTAATAGGCAATCATGGCGAATATATGTAGTTCGTGATAAAAAGAAGAAAAAACAGATTTTAGAATGGCAAGGTGGAAATAGAGGTTTTAGTGATGAGATTGATACAGTAATCGTTGTGTGTAGTGATATCAATATGTACTTTATTAATGAAAGGCATCAACCATATGTCGATGGAGCTCTTTATGGAATGAGTCTAATATTGGCTTTTCACTCAAAAGGCTTGGGAACAATTCCTTTAACATTAGGTATGCTTAATAATAAGATGAATTTATTACATTCATATTTAGACATACCTAAAAATCATATTCCTATTTTAATGATTGGAGTAGGGCAGTTGGAAGAAAGCTTTGAAGTCGCATGTTCCTCTCGGATACCTAGTACTGACTATGTCCAAATTTTATAAAGAATGTTAATATAAATATGAAAATAGCAATACTTACTTTTACAAAGGGAATTAATCCGGGAACATTTATGCAAGCATATAGTGTTCAGTATGCACTGAAGGAAATCTTTCCTGATGCCAATATTACGTTTTTAGATATAATAGACTTTAAAAAAAATGCAATTACTAAATTGCCAGATCGTTCGATAAAGACCCTATTTTTTCAAAAGTTATACGCTTTTATAAGACTCATCAATTATCGAAAATCATATAAGAAAATATTTAATCTAACTAATGAGAAATACGATCTGTTTAACTACGATCAGAATCGAATTAAAGAGCAATTAGAAAAGTTTGATTTGCTGGTTATAGGAAGTGATACAATATTGGAACAGATGTGTCTAAATGGGAAGATTGGCTTAAATTATCCATCCTATAAAATCAATTTAAAAAAGATATACTTTTCGGCTAGTGCTTCTCCGGCAAATTTTACTATCACAGGTTCATTGAAAGAAGAAGTGAAGTTAAACTTAGAAGACTTTACATTTATAGGACTAAGGGATGAATTAACGATGAGGCTATTTACTGAGAGAATTGGGCTCAATCCTGTGTTGATCTTAAAACAGCCGGATCCGACTTTTTGTCTCAAAAATATTAATGAATTCGTATTGCCTAAGCGATATGTAAATAAATTAAGAGACAAGAAGAAAATAGCGTTATATAATTTTAATATTAATTTTCCATATAGAAAAGAACTCGCTACTTTGTTGAAAGATAAAGGGTATACTCTTATTTCTACTTTTTATAATCCTTATGTGGATATACCGATAGCTACAGTTGATGCTTTTGGGTGGGCTGGAGTATTCAAATATTGTGATATTGTTATAACAGAAAGGTTTCATGATACGATATTTGGTCTTCGAAATGGCAAACCGGTAATTGCTATAGATTGGGATCAAGAACGGTTTTCAGAGACGAAAGATTCTAAAACTTTGAAATTACTAGAAGATTATGATCTGAAAGAATTTCATTTCAATCTTTATAATAATAGTGATCTGAACCCTATTGCTCAAGTAATAGATTCCTTAGATTCTTTTGATAAACAAAGAATCTTGGATAAAAATGAATTTTTATGTAATAAGGCTCAATCTCTTTTAATGCATATAAAGGAAAAGATTATTTTATGAATAGGATAAAGATATGCTATCTTGTTTCTTCACTATCTAACGAGGGGCCTGTAAATGTAATGTATAATATTATAAAATACATTAATCTTGAGAAATTTGATGTGTCAATAATTACTCTTATTCCTGAAAAAGAAAATAGCCGGTTTAAAGAATTTAAGAAATTACCTGTTGTTATTCACCAATTATCAGCAGATTTTAAATTGAACTTACTAAAGCTTTTTTATTTATTGAAAGATAAGGTGAGCGAAGTTAATCCGGACATACTTCATTCTCATTGTCCCCGTTCCCTTTATCTGATGAAATTTTTATCCTCAGAATATAAAAAGACCTATACAATACATATTTATCCCGGTCAACAGCAAATTGTATTATATGGGAAATTACTGGGCAACATAGTTATAAGATTAAATAATTTCTTCACAAAAAGAATAGACCTTCCAATTGGCTGTGCAGAAAGTGTAAGTGAATTGTACAAAATAAATCAAGGATGGAATATTACGAATATCCCCAATGGAACGGACTTACCCTTATGGAAAAAAGACTTAGAATATAGACAAGTTTTACGCAAGGAACTAGGACTTAAACAAGATATAAAGTATTTCATTTTTATCGGACGCTTCTCGAAAGAAAAGAATCCAGATATTTTATTCAATGTTTTTAAGCATTATTTACGCTCTGATATAGGTTTAATTATGTTAGGTAATGGACCTATGTGGGATAACTTAAAAAATGAAGAGTGTGATAATATCATAATGCCCGGTTTTACTACAAGAGTATATGATTACTTAAAAGTAGCTGATTATTATATTTCAACATCAGATACTGAAGGTCTGGCAAACACATTACTTGAGAGCATGACAGTCGGGTTGCCTATGTTGTTGTCAGATATACCTTCTCATCACGAAATATTGCGTAATTTTGAACATAATGAAGTTGGAATGATAATTGATCAGCATAATGTGGAAAGTATTAAAAAAGGAATTGATTTTATCGGGGAACTGGATCATGATAAGGTATGTCAAAGTGTCCAACATTTATTTCTTGAAAAATATACAGCTAAACGCATGTCTGAACAATATCAGTATGAATATTCAAAAGTATTAAATCAATAAATATGAAATATCTAATCACAGGAGGCTCTGGCTTTATTGGAACCAACTTAATATCTTTTCTGCTTAAAAATAGTGACGGAGAAATATTGAATATTGATTATAAAAAACCAAATTTAGCAGAGCATACTGTCTTGTGGAAAAATATTGATATTAGAGAGGGTGAACAACTGAAAAAAGAGGTAATTTCCTATCAACCGGATATTGTAATTCACCTCGCTGCACGTACCGATTTGAATGGTAAAGAATTGGATGAATATTCGACAAACACCGAAGGTGTAAAGAATCTTTTAGAGGCATTGGCCGAGGTTCCAAACCTGAAACGGGCTATATTTACTTCGTCTATGTATGTCTGTGAGCCAGGTTACAAACCAAATAGCGATGAAGACTATCATCCTCATACGATATATGGTGTAAGTAAAGTTGAAACGGAACGGATAATAAAAATATTTGATCCACAATATACATGGAGTATAATACGTCCAACTTCAATTTGGGGACCATACTTTGGAGAACCGTACAATTTATTCTTTAAAATCGTTCTTTCTCGAAAGTATTTCCATATGGGAAGACGTGCCTGTAAAAAAACATATGGATATATTGATAATACAGTATATCAAATCGTTTCGCTCTTAAGTGCTCCTGAAAGTTATATATCAAAAAAGGTCTTCTACTTAGGTGATTATGAACCTTATGATATAACTGAATGGGCTGATGAAATAGCAAAGGCTGCGGGGTTTAATATTCCTAATGTTCCTTTCTTTGCTTTCAGATTAGGGGGCTGGTTTGGCGATTTTCTTAAAATATTTAGAATAAAATTTCCGATGACCAGTTTTCGACTGAAAAATATGACTACAGATAATATCCATGATTTATCATTGATACAAGAGATTGCCCCTGATTTACCTACTAAAAGAATTGAAGGTGTAAAGAAAACTATAGATTGGTTGAAAAATAATTGATATAGATGCGTATTCTTATTTATGGAATAAACTATGCTCCAGAACTTACCGGAATAGGTAAATATACTGGAGAAATGGCTGTATGGATGGCTCAGCAGGGCTACGATGTAAGTGTTATAACAGCTATGCCATACTATCCAGAATGGGAAGTGCATACACGATATAAAGGGAAATTATGGTATAAAGAAATAGTTGATGGAGTTAAAGTATATCGTTGTCCTTTTTATGTGCCTAAAAAAGTTGACTCAAAAAAGAGAATATTGCATGAATTTTCTTTTTTATGGAGTAGTTCCTTTCGATGGTTTGCTACATTATTTAAGAAGCAATATGATTTGGTAATAACTATTTGCCCCCCCTTTCATATTGGAGTATCTTCATATATATATTCTATCTTTAGGAAAACGACTCTTGTAACTCATATTCAAGATCTGCAGATAGATGCGGCGAAAGATTTGGACATGCTTTCTAATCCAAAAGTATTGGGCACTATGTTTAAGCTGGAGAGATTTCTTTTGAAAAAAAGCAGTTTTGTGTCTACCTTAACTAAGGGGATGAAAGACAGGGTGCTTAACAAGGGGATTGATGAAAATAAGATTGTGTTGTTGTCTAATTGGGTGGATATAGATTTTATTAAACCCTTGTCTAAGGCACAATCTTTAAGAGATAAATTTAATATATCTGAAAATGATAAGGTTATTTTGTATTCTGGAAATATGGGGAAAAAGCAAGGCCTTGAAATGTTAATAGACGTGGCAGTTCAGTATAAAGACAGACCAGATATACATTTTATAATGGTAGGCTCCGGTGCTGAAAAGGATAACCTTCAAAAACAGGCAGCTGATAATAAACTTACAAATATGAAGTTTTATCCTCTCCAACCTTATGATCAATTGCCTTCTTTACTGGCTACTGCCGATATCCATCTAGTACTGCAAAAAAAGGAAGCTTCGGATTTGGTGATGCCAAGTAAACTGACAGGGATATTGGCTACGGGAGGCTGTGCTATCGTAACAGCTGTACACGGGTCTTCATTGTATCAAGATGTAGAAAATTATAGCATGGGTATCCTTTGCAAACCTGAATCGAAAGAGGAACTGAAAAAAGCTATAGATAAAGCATTGTCTATCGACACATCAGATATAAGAAAAAATGCGCGGAACTATGCAGAGAATTATCTAGATAAGGATAAAATATTATCTCGGTTTTTAGATAAGGTAATTTCGAAATAAACAATGATGGAATATTTAATTACCATTCCAAATTCTACTAAAGAGCAAAAATACCTCACCCTCCTCCCACAACTAAAAGCCTTACTTGAGGGAGAAACCGATACCATTGCCAACATGGCAAATATATCCGCAGCCTTGAAGATGACCTTCGAATTCTTCTGGGTAGGCTTTTACATTGTAAAACGGGAAGAGTTAGTATTAGGCCCTTTTCAGGGAACAATAGCCTGTACCCGTATCAAATATGGTAAAGGTGTATGCGGAACTGCATGGAAAGAGGAGCGAACAGTCATAGTGGATGATGTCGACCAGTTTCCGGGGCATATCGCCTGCGATGCTGCGTCTCGTTCAGAAATAGTCGTGCCTTTATTTCATCATGACGAAGTAATAGCAGTTCTTGACATCGATAGTGAACATCTTAATCATTTTGATGAAACCGATGCGCACTATCTGCAACAAATCGTAAAACTACTGGAATCTCAGTTATAATCTCTTTAGAATGGGAATAATAATGGTAGTACAAAGATCATTACTATACCCATTATTATCTGTAGAGGCAATCCGACTTTTACATAATCCATAAAACTGTACCGTCCTGCACTCATGACCAAAGCATTTGGCGGAGTTGAGAATGGAGAGGCGAAACACATACTGGCTGCCACAGCCACAGCAAAAAGGAACGGATAAGGGCTTACCCCCATAACGATCGCAGCCTTTAATGCTATCGGCGTAAACAGTACGGCCGTAGCTGTATTACTGATGAACATGGTCAGCAAGGAAGTACAGAAATATATTCCGGCCAATAGGGCATATGGTCCCATGTTTCCTAATTTATCTACTAATCCTGTAGATATTAACGTGTCTACACCTGTATTTTGAAAAGCGGTAGCCATCGGTAGCATCGCGGCGATCAGTACAACACTTTCCCAGTTTATACTGCCATAGGCTTCTTCGATGTTTCTCAGGCATCCGGTAATGACCATAGCTACTGCAGCCAGCATAATAGCTATTACAGAAGGTATAATCTCAAATACCATGGCAATGATCATCAGTAACATTATTATAGCTGCTACCGGGGCTTTCTGATCCAGTGTTACCTTGGCGGCTTCTTTCAGAGGCTGTCCCACAAGTACCAGATCGTCTTGCCTGTCGTCCAGATTAGCCAGGTCTTTCCATGCTCCTTGTATAAGCAGGGCGTCGCCCGAATGCAGTTTTGTATCTTTTATGTCCTGCATCTTATACTCTTTTTGGCGTTGGATACCCAACACATTGACATTATATTCTTCACGGAATCTTATTTCCGATATGGTACGGTTTATCAGCTTCGAATTAGGCATAATAAATATCTCGGCAATACCTGACTCCTGAAAACTGGAAAATGGCTCTTTATCACTCTTCTCCATAAATAAGCTGTTCTCGGATACGAAACGTTCGATATCGGATAATTCGCCATGGCAATATAAAATATCGTCTTTCTGAATTATTGATCTGGGTCCGGCAACTTCTTCCACAGTATTTTTTCTAAAACGGGAATTTCCTACCTTTCTGATAATTTTACTGACACTTACATTATAATGAGTCGCAATCCTGAGTTCAGCTAATGTTTTATTTAATAAAGGAGAGTCTTTACGTACTTCAATCCTATATGACTGTTGTTCGAGCTGATACTCCTGCGCCAGTTCAACAAGTGATTTCCCTTTAGCCTTTTTGTTAGCAGAAGTATCTTTTTTAGTAATAAGAAACCTTGTCAGGAAAAATAGGACAATAATACCTACAGAAAGGGCGACAAAACCGATCGGTGCGAATGAGAAGAAAGAAAGCGCATCGTGTCCGGCCTCTATAAGCGCATTATTAATCACCAGATTGGGTGGCGTACTGATAAGGGTAAACATTCCCATACTGCTGGCGAAAGCCAAAGGCATCAGATACCTGCGTGGATCGAGGTTAGCACTTGCCGCCATACTGATAATGATAGGCATCATTACGGCTACTGTTCCGGTATTGCTCACGAAAGCACCGATTGAAGCTGTTACAAGCATCACGGCGACAAATAGCATATTCTCATTGCCTCCGGCCATTTGCAGAATCTTACTGCTTATCATTTTGGCAAGACCTGTACGGAAAATACCTGCTCCTACAACAAACAGTCCAATCATCATTATAACAACAGAATTGGAAAATCCAGCTAAAGCTTCAGCAGGACTTAATATCCCGAATAAGCTCAATGCCAGCAATGAACACATGGCTACCAGATCGGAGCGGACTTTGCCACGCATAAAAAAAACAGCGGATATTATTAGAATAGCCAGTGTGATATTTATCGGAGAAAATAATGATGATAAGTCCATAATTGAAGCGTTAGTTTAGTTTCCTTTCAATTTTCAGAGTTTATGCAAAGATAGAAAATACTGTTTTATAAGACGAAACATTTTTATATATGAACGATAAAAAGATAAGAATTGTTTGGAAATTTTTACATTTGTTTTATATCATGTTTATTTAATATTCTTTCAGCAGGGTTTGATAAAACAAAATGATAGTTGATCAAAATTGAGAAACTTTATCTATGTATGGAAAGAGTTATGAATTATGCCAATCAGTATTTGAAATTATTATGATTGTAAAAAATAATCGTTCTATTGTTTTTTACTACGTGCAATCGAAGATTGCTTGTCATTCTTTTGGCAAAAGCCCCAAAAGAATGCAAAAAGTCTTTGGTGGCTCACCCTACATGCTACCCGTTACAGGCTCATGGGCTAAATGGAAAGATTGTCCTGTGGACGCTTCCCATGTCACGCCCCTCTCACCTGACGGGTGCCCAGCACTACGGACAAATGCCACCGGGCGAAGCCACCTCAAGGCAGGGTAATTTCCTGTCGTGCGCCAGCTTTCCGTGCATAGGTTCCTACGACGGGCCACCTGTCCGGTGAAGACGGCGTGAAACCAAATACTGTCTGAGCCGCAGGCGAGTTTATTTGGTTTAGCCGGCAAGCCGATGACAGGTCGGCGGGGAACAAAGCACTAGCCTTTTGTTTCGTTTTGGGCAATGCCAAAATGAAAAACAAACCCGAAGGGTGCGTTAGTACAATAGAACGATTAAATCTAACTACTGATTCGCATGAGTTATGAATTATAAATTGAAATATCTAATAATATTTTGGGGGATAACGTTTTTGCGGGATAATCTGTCAGAAGTGTCAGGTTTTAACAAAACAAGTTTCTCGCAAAGACGCAGAGACGCAAAGAATGAAATTGTTAACTGTTCACTGTTGACTGTTCACTGAATGAAGTGTCAGATTTTGGTTGAAAAAGATGCAAAAGTGTAACTTTTGTAACTTTTTTCTTGACTGTTAACCGAACAATCTGTCAGGTTTTTATTATTTACTACTACTAACCAGAGAAGACTTTTGGCAAGCCTTTTGTTGTATATACATAAACTACAATAAATGATGCAGATTCCCAAATGGTAATTTGTTGAATTTGTTTTGTAATAAGCTGTAAATAAAAATAATACAAGATATGGAAGAAAAACTGACAGATAAGGAAAATCCGGAAGAGTTAGAAAACGTGACAAATAATCAGTCGGAGGTGGTAGAAAACACAGAAGAAAATGACAATGTGACTGATTGGGCGGCGAAGTATAATGAACTGAACGATTCTTATTTGCGCCTGAATGCAGAATTTGATAATTATCGGAAGCGTACACTGAAAGAAAAAGCTGAACTGTTGAAATCAGGCAGTGAGAGGGTCTTGCTGGATGTGATTAATGTTGTGGACGATTTTGAGCGCGCTTTAGATAATATATCTAAGACTGAAGATGTGGAAGCAGTGAAAGAAGGGGTGGATCTGATCTATAGTAAGTTTGTGAATTTCCTGACAAAACATGGAGTAAAGGAAATAGAGACTATAGGGCAGCCATTCGATACCGATAAGCATGAGGCATTAACAACAGTCCCTGCACAAACAGAAGAAGATAAAGATAAGATAGTGGATAGTGTGCAGAAAGGCTATATGCTTGATGATAAAGTGATCCGTTATCCGAAAGTAATTGTTGCAAAATAAAAAAGGAAAAACCTGATGGCAACTAAACGAGACTATTATGAGGTGCTTGAAGTCACCAAAACAGCAACGTTCGAGGAAATAAAGAAAGCTTATCGCAAGAAGGCTATTCAATATCATCCCGATAAAAATCCAGGAGATAAAGCTGCTGAAGAGAAATTTAAGGAAGCAGCCGAAGCTTATGAAATACTAAGTGACGAACAGAAGCGGTCTAAATATGACCGGTACGGACACGAAGCTCCCGGAGGTTTTGGCAGTCATGCCGGAGGTTTTTCAATGGACGATATTTTTTCCCAGTTCGGAGATATATTCGGAGGCCATTTTGGCGGCGGATTTGGTGGATTCGGCAGTTCAAGAGGCCCACGGGCTAACCGGGGCTCCGATCTGCGTGTCAAGGTAAAATTGTCATTGAAGGATATTGCAAATGGTGTAGAAAAGAAAATCAAGGTTAATAAGTTTGTTGCCTGCTCGTATTGTAAAGGTACAGGTGCCGATAATGGCACAGCTTATGAAACCTGCAATACCTGTAAAGGTTCTGGTGTTGTAACCCGTGTAATGAATACAATACTGGGACAAATGCAGACTCAATCTACTTGTCCGGCATGTAATGGTGAGGGAAAGACCATTACAAAGAAATGTTCGCATTGTGCAGGTGAAGGAATTGTAAAAGAAGAAGAAGTAATAACAATCAATATACCAGCCGGAGTAGCCGAGGGTATGCAGCTTTCCATGAGCGGAAAAGGTAATGCTGCCCGCCATGGCGGAGTTAACGGCGATTTGCTTATCCTGGTAGAAGAGGAGCAACACCCGGAACTATTCAGGGATGATAACGATGTGGTATATAATTTGCTGCTAACCGTTTCTACTGCGGCCCTGGGAGGTAATGTAGTTGTCCCTACAATAGATGGGAAGGTAAAGGTGACTATCGAGCCGGGTACTCAGCCGGGTAAGGTGCTTCGCCTGAAAAATAAAGGCTTGCCAAGTATCAATCGTTATGGAACGGGAGATTTACTGATCAATATAAGCGTATATATACCTGAAAATCTGAGTGATGGTGAAAAGGCGACATTGACAGGATTAGAAAATTCTCCGAATTTTCAACCCAGCAAGTCCGTGAAAGAAAAGATATTCAGCCATTTCAGGAAAATGTTCGATTAGATAATGTAAATAAGAGAGTAACCATCCGGTTGCTCTTTTATCTTTATAGTCCAATATTAGTAATTGTTCTTCCAAAACTTTATCTTTGGTGTAGAAAAGCGGAAAATTATGAAAATAAGAGAAATTCTACACGCCATAGAGCAGATAGCTCCTATCCCTTTGCAGGAAAGTTTCGATAATAGCGGAGTTCAGGTCGGAGATGTCAATCAGGAAGCCAGAGCCGCACTTGTTTGTATCGATGTTACCGAAGCGGTGGTGGACGAAGCTGTAGCCTTAGGGTGCAATCTGATAATATCGCATCACCCCTTGGCTTTCCGTAGTTTCAAATCGTTGACAGGGAAAAGTTATGTGGAACGTTGTATGATAAAAGCCTGTAAGCATGATATTGTTGTTTATGCTGCCCATACAAATCTGGATAATGCCTGGCAGGGCATAAATCAATACCTGGCAGATATGCTGAATTTGCAACATGTGAGGATTCTTGATCCGCAAAAGGATAAACTGTTGAAACTGGTAACCTTTGTACCTCATTCGCATGCAGAACTGGTGCGCAATACATTGTTTAATGTAGGGGCGGGTAATATTGGCGGTTATGATTCCTGTAGCTTCAATGTGCATGGAGAAGGTACTTTCAGGGCGGGAGATGATACAAATCCGTATGTTGGAGAAAGAGGTGAACTGCACTACGAGCAGGAAACTCGTATAGAGGTAATATTGCCTGTTTATAAACAATCGGAAGTATTGCGGGCACTTATATCTGTCCATCCCTATGAGGAACCGGCTTATGATTTTTATGCATTAACCAATGTCTGGGAAAAAGCCGGTAGTGGTATTGTCGGCACTTTGCCCGAAGAAATGGATGAGGATGATTTCCTTTATTTGTTGAAAGATACATTTCATCTGAATATAATACAACATTCGGCATTACGGGGTAAGCCGGTCAGGGATGTCGCTATTTGTAGCGGTAGTGGAGCATTTCTCATCCCGAAGGCAATTTCATATAGTGCGGATGTGTTTATTACCGGTGAAGCAAAATACAACGATTTTTACGATGTGGAAGATAAGATATTACTAGCCACTGTGGGGCATTATGAATCTGAAATATTCACAAAGAATATTTTTTTCGATATTATTTCAAAAAAATATCCTAACTTTGTGATTCATATGTCGGGATTCGATGTTAATCCTGTGAACTATTTGTAATCGGGCAGTGATATACTCCTGCTTATTACAGATGATGTAGTAAGAAGAATTTATCTGATTACTGCATTTTTTTATTAAATAGGGTAAGGTGTTGTAGGTACACATAATATTTAACTATAAGGCTAAGAACAATCAATTTTATGGCTAAGAAATCGGAAAAAGAAGTAACTGTAGAGGAAAAGCTAAAAACGCTTTATCATCTGCAACAGAAATTATCTGAAATAGATAATATTAAGATCTTAAGGGGGGAGCTTCCTCTTGAAGTGGCTGACCTCGAAGATGAAATAATAGGTCTTGAGACCCGTATTAAGAAATATGAAACCGAGCTGAAAGAAGCTGAGACTGGAGTTTCGCATCAGAAGCAAAAAGCACAGGAAAGTACTCTTAAAATAGAAAAGTATAAAGAACAGTTGGACAATGTGCGTAACAACCGTGAATTCGATCACCTGAGCAAGGAAATAGAGTTTGAATCGCTGGAAATAGAGCTGTCCGAAAAGCGTGTGCGTGAGTTTACTCAGGATTCTAAAAATCTGAGTGAGCAGGTTGAAAAAAGTAAATCTTTTCTGACTGAGCGTTCGGCAGATCTTGCACAAAAGAAAGAAGAGCTGGATAGTATCGTGTCGGAAACAAAACAGCAGGAAGAACAATTGAGGGAAGAAGTTAAAGAAATAGAAGCTGATGTTGAGCCCCGTTTGTTGACTGCATTCAAACGTATCCGTAAAAGTGCACGTAATGGTCTGGCTGTGGTTATGATCGAACGTGGAGCTTGTGGCGGATGCTTCAATAAAATCCCGCCACAAAAACAAATGGATATAAAAATCGGTAAAAAGATTATCGTTTGTGAATACTGCGGACGTATAATGATTGACCCTGAATTAATAGGTGTAGAGTAGTATCTATATATTCATAACTAATAACTAAACAGCCGGGGAAATTGTTGATAATTTTCCGGCTGTTTTTTTGTGTTTATAGTTTTCTGTTGTTATCTTATAGGGGGAAGTTTATCTATATATAAAAATAAAAAATGGAAAACTTTTTTTAGATTTATAAAAAATAAATATCTATATATCAGTGTATTAAAAAATAAAATGGAAAACTTTTGTTTTTGTTGGAAAAAAAATGTTTGAAAATTTGTGTCGTTTGTTCCTTTTGAGTAATATTGCATAGAGAAAGCAAGACACATTCTTTGCAGGGGTAAGATTTCAAAAAAATATTAAAATATAAAACAAATGGCACAAAGGGTTTACACTTTTGATGAGGCATACAGCGCCGCATTGGAGTATTTTTCCGGTGATGAGCTGGCCGCTAAAGTGTGGGTTAACAAGTATGCATTAAAAGATGCAGCGGGGAATATTTATGAACATTCCCCCGAAGATATGCATTGGCGTTTAGCTAATGAGATAGGTCGTATGGAGGCTAAGTATAAAAATGGCTTGTCGAGCAAGGAGTTGTTTGACCTTTTCGATCACTTTAAGTATATAGTACCTCAAGGAAGCCCGATGACGGGAATCGGTAATGATTTCCAGATAGCTTCGCTTTCCAACTGCTTCGTGATAGGAATTGATGGGCCGTCCGACTCTTATGGGGCGATTATCCGCATAGATGAAGAGCAGGTACAACTGATGAAGCGCCGTGGTGGGGTAGGGCATGATTTGTCTCATATCCGCCCTAAAGGTTCTCCTGTGAAAAACTCTGCATTGACATCTACGGGATTGGTACCGTTCATGGAAAGATATTCCAATTCTACCCGTGAAGTGGCACAAGATGGACGTCGTGGCGCCCTGATGCTTAGTGTGTCTATTAAGCACCCCGATTCGGAGTCTTTTATAGATGCAAAAATGACAGAAGGGAAAGTGACAGGAGCGAATGTTTCTGTAAGGATTGACGATGCTTTTATGCAGTCGGTTGTCGATGGAACAAAATACAGACAACAATATCCAATAGATTCGGCTAACCCGACTAATGTGAAAGAAATAGAAGCAGGAGAATTATGGAAGAAGATAGTTCACAATGCATGGAAATCAGCCGAACCGGGAGTTTTGTTCTGGGATACTATAATTAAAGAGTCGGTTCCTGATTGTTATGCAGACCTTGGCTTCAAAACCATTTCTACCAATCCGTGCGGCGAAATTCCTCTTTGTCCTTACGATAGTTGCCGTTTGTTGGCAATAAACCTATATTCGTATGTTGTCAATCCATTCAGGGCAGATGCCTATTTTGATTTTGAACTGTTCAAAAAACATGTTGGGCTGGCTCAGCGTATAATGGATGATATTATCGATCTTGAAACAGAGAAGATAGAAAAGATCCTTGAGAAAATTGATGACGATCCGGAAACAAATGAAGTGCGTGGACCTGAAAGACATCTTTGGGAAAAGATCCGTAAAAAAACATTGCAGGGACGTCGTACAGGTGTGGGTATTACAGCCGAAGGTGATATGATCGCAGCTATGGGACTTCGTTACGGAACAGAAGAAGCCACAGGATTTGCAGAAGAAGTACATCGTACACTGGCTATTGCAGCTTATCGTTCATCTGTAGAGATGGCCAAGGAGCGTGGTGCATTTGAAATATTTGATTTTGAACGTGAAAAAGGTAATCCGTTTATCAATCGTTTGGCAGAGGTTGATCCTCAATTACTGAAAGATATGAAGAAATACGGACGCCGTAATATTGCCTGTCTGACTGTTGCTCCTACCGGGACAACCAGTCTGATGACCCAATCGACATCGGGAATAGAGCCTGTCTTCCTTCCTGTTTACAAGCGCCGTCGTAAGGTAAATCCTAATGATAAGGATGTGCGCGTAGACTTTGTGGATGAAAATGGAGATTCTTGGGAAGAATATATTGTATTCCACCATAAGTTTGTAACATGGATGGAGAGTAAGGGGTATCCTACAGCAAAGAAATACACAAATGAAGAGATCGATGCATTAGTAGCAGAATCACCGTATTATAAGGCGACATCAAACGATGTGGACTGGTTGCAAAAAGTGAAGATGCAAGGCCGTATTCAGCAATGGGTAGACCACTCTATCAGTGTAACTATAAACTTGCCGGCCGATGTTTCGGAAGAATTGGTAAACGATCTGTATATTGAGGCATGGAAGAGTGGATGTAAGGGATGTACAGTATACCGTGACGGTTCCCGTGCAGGAGTGCTTGTTGCAGCCGATGATAAGAAGAAAGAAGAAGATTGCACAGACTGCTATGAGCGTCCTCAGATTGTAATGGATCGTCCTCGCGAATTGGTTGCAGATGTTATCAAGTTTCAGAATAACAGAGAGAAATGGATTGCATTTATAGGTCTGCTCGATGGACGTCCTTACGAAATTTTCACAGGGTTGTCCGACGATGATGAAGGATTGGTATTGCCTAAAAATATAAATCATGGGGTGATCATTAAGACAATAAATGATGAAGGACAGCGTTCGTATGACTTCCAGTTCAAGAATAAACGTGGGTATAAGACTACTATCGAAGGCCTCAATGGTAAGTTTAATCCTGAATTCTGGAACTATGCGAAGCTTATCTCAGGGGTATTGCGTTATGGTATGCCTATCGATCAGGTAGTGAAACTGGTTCAGGGACTTGAGCTCAATAGCGAGACTATCAATACCTGGAAAAACGGGGTTGAGCGCGCCTTGAAAAAATACCTGCCGAATGATACGGAAGCCAAAGGACAGAAATGTCCTGTGTGCGGACTGGAGTCGTTGATCTATCAGGAAGGATGTATGAAGTGTACCAATTGCGGGGCTTCTAAATGTGGATAATACAGGTAAATGATTATATTGAGTTTAGTTTAGTCGGGGGCGGTTTTTACCGTTCCCGCTTTTATTTTATCTTTGCACAGAACCTCAAAAAAACAAAAATATTATGATGACTGTTACCGTTGAAGAACGGCATTTGATAGAAGAGATAATTGCAAAGAATACGGTTTGCTATGTTGGTATGATAGACCTGAATGGCTTTCCTTATGTGATTCCCATGAATTTTGGCTATAAAGATGATGTGATCTACCTGCATTCTGCACAGGAAGGATCCAGCATCAATGCTTTGGCGAAGAACCCGGAGGTATGTATCACTTTCTGTACTGAACCGGTACTTACCTTTCAGAATGAAAGTGTGGCTTGCAGTTACCGGATGAAAGGAGCGAGTGTGATTTGCAGAGGCAAGGTTGTCTTTGAGGAAGATTATGAAGAAAAGATAAAAGCGCTTGATATTATAATGAAACAATATACGGAACGTGCTTTTACTTATTCGGAACCCTCTGTCCACAATGTACGTGTGTGGAAAATAGAGATAGAAGATATCTCTACAAAAGTGTTTGGCGTACCTCACCCCAATTCCCGCAACTATAAGGATAAACTGGAATTTTAATTTTACATCAGGTGGTTTTCCGCTATGTATTTCCAAAGAGGAGCGACCTGTGTTGCTTGCATCATCTTATTATTGCGAAGAAGTTCTTTTACCTCATCGAGAGTCAGTAAATGCACCGTAATATCTTCTGATGGTTCGAGATGTTGCCCTGAAACGACTTCAACATCCGTCGCCACGAAGCAATGAGTGATATTCGTGTTGGTGCTGGGATTTGGCGATACCTGCATAATTTCTTTCCACTCGCCTTTGCCGTAGCCTGTTTCTTCCAATAATTCACGTTGGGCGGACACTAAAGGTGACGGATCATCATTTTCGCATACACCTGCGCATAGTTCCATCTCGGTGATGCTTAGCCCGTGCCTGTATTGACGTACGAAAACAAATTTATTGTCTTTGGTGATTGCTATCACATTCACCCAGTCGGGGTATTCATATATATAATAATCTTTTATCTGGTTGCCGTTGGGTAATTCTACATGCTCGCGGCGGACTGTAAACCAGGGCTCGTGTGCCAGATATTCACTTTTCAGAACTTTCCATTTCATGTCATTTGATCCCATATTCGATTATTTGTTGTAAAGATGTTAATGTTTCAGAAAATCTTCCCTTACAGGAGTGAATGTATCGATGATGATACCCTCTTCAAGGCATAATACACCATGAAGACAATTTCCGGGAACAAAAAAACCGTCTCCTTCTTCAAGATTCTGTCTATTGTTATTTATGGTCACTTCAAATTTCCCTTTTACTATATAAGATGTTTGAATATGTGGATGGCTATGTATATCGCCGATAGCACCTTTTTCAAAGGCAATCTTTACCAGCATTATATCATTATTATAGCCTAGTATCTGGCGCGTTACACCTTTGCCGACTGTTTCAACCGGGATTTCGTTGTGTAGTATGAATTCCTTGCTTTGTTCCATAATCTTTATTATTTTTCCAGTACAACTATATTCATTATAACGGGGGAAAGAGGTTTGTCCTTTTCGTTGGTCTTTACATTCTGTATCTTATCCACTACATCCATACCTTCTATCACCTCGCCGAAGACAGTATAAGCCCCATCCAGATGAGGGGTTCCACCTCTGGTCTTGTAGAATTCTCTTTGCTCTTCAGTATATAGTGTCTCTGTTTTTCTTTCATTGGCTTCGATCTCTGCCTCGGATCTCCATTGTTCTCTCAGTTCGGTAATCGCTATACGATTTCCTTCTTTATAAAGAGCTTTTATGGTGTCCATGTTGGCCGATTGCAGTTTATTATAGATATCTTGCTTCAGATTTTCAAAACGTTTTTTCTCTATTTCGTCCAGTTTTTCATCGAACCGGAGTTCACCCGTAACAATGTAGAATTGTGAAGCATCCGAAGCTCTTGTCGGGTTTTCCGCATCACCCCAGCGTGCAGCTGCTAGCGATCCCCGCTTATGGTACAATTGAGGAAACCTGATTTCAGCAGGAATTGTATCCCTCATTCTCTTTTCTTCCGGAGAATCGGCAGAAATGGAATCTGTTTCATTCTTGCTTTTCGGATCGCCGCCTTGTATCATAAAGTCTTTGATAACCCGATGAAAAGTGAGATCCTTAAAAAATCCCTCTTCTGCTTTTTTTAGGAAGTTGTCCCTGTGTCTGGGTGTTTCGTTATATAATTTTACTTTTATATTTCCGTAATTGGTTTGGATGAGAACTATAGGCTCTTTCTTGCTACTGCACATTGTTGTGGAGATTAATAGGATTGTTATATATAATAGCTTCTTCATATAGTTTTATTAAGAATAACAAAAGTAGTTATTATTTTCTTTATAGAAATTTGTTGTGGTTTTTTCATCTGTTGTGATTTATTAAAATTGATAATAGAAAATCTGACAATTAGCAATCGCCGAAGCGAAGGCGAGGCAAAAAGTTACAAAAGTTACACTTTTGCATCTTTTTCAACCAAAACCTGACACTTCATTCAGTGAACAGTTAACAATTTCATTCTTTGCGTCTCTGCGTCTTTGCGAGAAACTTGTTTTGTTAAAACCTGACACATCTGCACATTTTATACCCTCCATTCATAACTTATAACTCATGCGGATCAGTAGTTAGATTTAATCGTTCTATTGTTTTTTACTACGCGCAATCGAAGATTGCTTGTGTTCCTTTTGCCCAAAGCCGCAAAAGGAACCAAAAATGCTTTGGTGGCTCATCCTGCATGCGACCCGTTACAGGCTCAGGAGCTAAATGGAAAGATTGTCCTGCGGACGCTTCCCATTTCACGCCCCTCTCGCCTGACGGGTGCCCCGCACTACGGCTTAATGCCACCGGGCAAAGCCACCTCAAGGCAGGGTAATTCCCTGTCGTGCGCCAGCTTTCCGTGCATAGGTTCCTACGACGGGCACTTGTCCGGTGAAGACAGCGTGAAACCAAATACTGTCTGAGCCGCAGGCGAGTTTATTTGGTTTAGCCGGCAAGCCGATGACAGGTCGGCGGGGAACGAAGCACTAGCCTTTTGTTTCGTTTTGGGCAATGCCAAAATGAAAAACAAACCCGAAGGGCGCGTTAGTAAAATAGAACGATTATTTTTTACAATCATAATAATTTCAACTACTGATTGGCATAATTCATAACTCTTTCCATACATAGATAAAGTTCTTCAAAAAAAATACAAAACCGGATTGCTTTCAATATATCTGACCAACCCTATTATTTATGTGTAAATATTAATATCGCTGTGTCAGGTTTTCATAATTTCGCAAAATATGCTAGATTTGCATAGTTATAAAGAATAGATATGGTAAAATACGGAAGAATACTCCTCAAGCTAAGCGGAGAATCCCTGATGGGGGAACAACAATATGGCATAGATGTAAACCGGTTGAATGAATATGCTACTCAGATAAAGGCTGTAGCCGATATGGGAGTGCAGATCAGTATTGTTATAGGAGGAGGAAATATTTTCCGTGGATTGAGTGGAGCCTCGAAAGGTTATGACCGGGTAAAAGGCGACCAGATGGGCATGTTGGCTACAGTGATCAATAGTCTTGGGCTGAGTTCGGCATTGACTGCTGTAGGACAAAAATCGCGGGTGCTGACAGCTATCCGTATGGAACCCATAGGTGAAGTTTACAGTAAGTGGAAAGCTATTGAAGCAATGGAAAACGGCGAAGTCGCTATCTTATCATGTGGAACGGGTAATCCGTTTTTTACAACTGATACAGGTTCCTCACTTCGTGGAATTGAGATAGAAGCTGATGTGATGCTTAAAGGAACACGTGTGGACGGCGTATATACAGCTGATCCGGAAAAAGATCCTACTGCGACTAAGTTCGATACGATATCGTATGATGAAGTATATGAACGTGGTTTGAAGGTGATGGATATGACGGCGACTATTATGTGTAAGGAGAATAATCTGCCGATTGTGGTATTTGATATGGATACGCCCGGAAACCTTGAAAAATTGATAAAAGGGGAAAAAGTCGGTACTTATGTACACGCATAAACATAAGGGAGTTTCAAGATTTAAGGTTTTAAGATTTCAAAATTGAATAAATCCAGATAATCTTGAAACCTGAAATCTTGAAATCTTGAAACTAAAAATATAATAATTATGGCAACAGACCTGAAACAGATCGAACAGAAAGCAGAAAAGAAGATGCAGGATTCCGTTGAATTCTTGGATGAAGCGTTAGCCCATATCCGTGCCGGAAAAGCGAATCCCCGTATTCTTGATGGTATTAAACTGGACTATTATGGTACATTGACGCCTTTGAGCGGAGTAGCTTCCATCAATACGCCAGATGCACGTACTATTATAGTGCAGCCATGGGAAAAGCAAATGCTGAAAGACGTGGAAAAAGCTATCCTTAATTCGGATGTAGGCATAACACCTGATAATAATGGAGAAGTTATTCGCCTGTCCATTCCTCCGTTGACAGAAGAGCGCCGTAAACAATTGGTAAAACAGGCCAAACAGGAAGCTGAAGACGCAAAGGTGAGTGTGCGTAACGCCCGCCGTGACGCCATAGATGCTTATAAAAAGTCGGTGAAAGACGGAGTCGCTGAAGATGTGGCCAAGGATGCAGAAAACGAAATGCAGAAACTTCACGATAAATACATCAAAAAGATAGATGAAGTTTTCGCATTGAAAGAAAAAGAAATATTGACAGTATAATTAGCCAATTCGAGAATTTGAAAATTAGCAAATAGCTAAGATCCTGAATTTTCAAATTTGCTAATTTTCAAATTTGCTAATTAATGAACGGTCTTGTAATAAAAAATACAGGTAGCTGGTATCTTGTTCGTACTGACGACGGACGTGATATTGAGTGTAAAGTGAAAGGTAACTTTCGCCTGAAAGAAATAAGAAGTACCAATCCTATAGCTGTGGGAGACAGGGTAGTTATTGTGGAAAACAACGAGGGTACAGCACTTATTACAGAGATAGAAGACCGTAAAAACTATATCGTACGCCGTTCCTCAAACTTATCGAAACAATCACATATCCTTGCTGCTAATATCGACCTTTGCTTCCTTGTAGTCACAGTTGACCAGCCGGTGACATCCACGGTTTTTATAGATCGTTTTCTGGCTTCGGCCGAAGCATACAGAGTTCCTGTAAATCTGGTTTTCAATAAGACGGATATCTATGATGAGGATGATAATGAATACATGAACGCTCTTATCAACCTGTATGAATATATAGGCTATCCATGTGTAAAGATATCTGCCCTGCAAAAGGATGGTTTAGACGCCTTACAGGAAAAAATAAAAGATAAGGTCACGTTGTTTGCAGGCCATTCGGGGGTAGGAAAATCCACGCTGATAAATTCCCTGATACCAAGTGTTGATTTAAAAACAGGAGCTATATCCGGTTATCATGGTAAAGGGATGCATACCACTACATTCTCGGAAATGATAGAGTTGCCCGGAGGTGGATTTATTATTGATACTCCCGGAATTAAGGGGTTTGGGGTGGTGCACATGGAAAAAGATGAGATATTTCACTTTTTCCCCGAGATATTCAGATTTTCGAAAGACTGCCGGTTCAATAATTGTATACATATCAATGAGCCGGGGTGTGCTGTACGCAAAGCAGTAGAGGAACACTACATAAGTGAAAGCCGGTATAAATCGTACCTGAGTATGATGGAGGAGGAAACCGAAGAAAAATACAGGAAATAAGTATGTCCTTTAAATTCAGATTCAATCTTAAGCCTTTCATAATATTCCTCATTATTTTTATTGTAGAGATTATTATCGCCAAATTTGTCAATGACAGTTTTGTTCGCCCTTATGGTGGCGATATATTGGTGGTGATACTGATGTACTACTTTGTGAAAACCTTTGTGCAAACTAAACCGTTATATATTGTCACTGGTGTTGTCCTTTTTGCGTGGTTTGTCGAAACAGGACAGTATTTTAATTTGGTGGAAGTGTTGAATATGCAGAATAATAAGGTAATGCGTACGGTAATAGGCTCTTCGTTTAGCTGGGGAGATATAGTTTGTTATACTGTAGGTGGTGCTATCTGCTATTTTATTGATAGAAAGCAAGGTGATAAAGATAATGCAGAAGCAAAACTACAGTAGTGAAATTTTATTTATACCTTTGACATGAAGGAAAGTTAAATCGGTCTATGGAAACAGCTAGCAATCTAATCCTGATATTCCAGATTTTGTATGTAGCGACTGCATTGGGTACAATGATTATCGTTATTTCAGAAAACAGGAATCCCCTGAAAACAATTTCATGGGTATTGATTTTGCTGTTGTTGCCATTGGTCGGGCTCATCATATATTACTTTTTTGGGGAAGACAGTCGTAAGCAGCGGTTAATTTCCCACAAGATGTATAAAAAACTCAACCGGAGGTCTATCGGACGGAAAGAACTTCTCGAAACATTGAATCCCCCTGCAGAACATAAAGGATTGGTTAATTTACTTAACCGGTTGAAATCATCGCCTTTATATGGAGGAAGCAGTGTTGAGTTTTATTCGGACGGAAAGAAAAAATTCGAAGCTCTTTTTGAAGAACTGGAAAAAGCCAAAAAGCACATACATATTCAATATTACATCTTTTTGGATGATGAAATCGGATGTAAGACCCGGAATATTTTGGTGCGCAAAGCAGCGGAAGGTGTAGAAGTTCGTCTTATATATGATGATGTAGGGTCATGGAAAGCTAAGCGTAGCTTTTTCAAAGATATGCAGGCTCAGGGTATTGAAGTACAGCCATTCTTGAAAGTGGCGTTTAAGTTCCTTACCAGCAGGGTGAATTACCGTAACCACAGAAAGATAGTAGTTATAGACGGAAAGGTCGGATTTGTGGGGGGCATGAATATTGCAGACAGGTATGTAAAAGGAATAAATAACGGAGTATGGCGTGATAGCCATATTAAAATTGAGGGCAAGGCTGTTGCCGGATTGCAAACTTCGTTTCTGATAGACTGGTATTCTTCCCGTAAAGAGTTTCTGGCGTCTGATGCATATTACCCTGTTTTGGAAAATAAGGGAGATAACCTGATGCAGCTGGCAACAAGTGGTCCTGTCGGTCCTTATAAAGATATTCATCTGGGGATTTTGCAGGCTATTTCCAATGCGAAGGAATGTATTTATATCCAGACACCTTATTTTGTGCCGACCGATTCCCTTCTTCTGGCTCTCCAGATGGCCTCTATGCGTGGGGTCGATGTGCGTCTGATGCTGCCACGAAGTTCCGATACTACATTCGTGCATATTGCATCAATGTCATATCTGAAAGATGTTTTGGATGCAAAAGTGAGTGTTTATTTTTTTGAGGCGGGTTTTTTGCATTCCAAACTAATGATCATTGATAATTCACTCACCATAACCGGTTCAGCCAATATGGATGTGCGAAGTTTCGAACACAACTTTGAAATAGATGCTTTTATCTATAATGAAACTACATGTACACATGCTAAAAATGTATTTTTGAAAGATATGGAACAATCGACCTTTTTATCTGTTGAAGAATGGGATAAGAGAGGACGGTTCGAAAAGTTCAAAGAATCGGTGATGCGGTTGTTTTCTCCATTATTATAAAACTACAGTTCCTGATGATAAAAAAAATATTACTATTTAATCTTACATTTCTTGTATCTTTTGTGATCAGTGCCCAAAAGATAAGTTTTACATTGCCTGACGATGCAAATAAGGAATATACTTTTATGCTGAATAAAGGAATTAATCAGGATGTTATTCAAAAAGGGAAAATTTCTTTTTCGGGAGGTACAACCATTGAGATTCCTGCAAAAGATAAAGGATATGTAGGGATGGGAACAATGCAGATAGAAGGGAGCCCGGTATTAAATATCATTGTTGGCGAAAATGATTTTAGCGTAGAGCAGGATGCCGATAAAAAGTACAGATTTAAAAATTCCCCTGATAATGATTATCTGTATTCTATTATGCAGGACCGGATAACTCCTGCAGAAGATACAACTCTATATGCCTATCACTTTGTGAACTTTATCCGTTATATGCAGCAATTGGAAAGAGCCGGAAACAGCTTTACTCTCAATGACAGGGCAAATGCACGTCTGTATGCATTTAATAACTTGGATGTGGATAAGCTATATACAAGCAGTGTATGGTATAATGTTATAGATGGATTAGTGAAATTGGGTAGTGATCAGCAAGTTATGGCTGAGGATATGGTTCGGGTATTGAACCGTGTAAAATCAGATGAAGTGTTTGAACATTTAACTGAAAATCTCGTTACCATAACAGGTCAATATGGGTGGGATGATGCATTTGATATTATAATACCATATGTACAGGAAACAGGGCGTATAAAGGTGCCCAGGGATAATCTCTTTGCAGCTTTCGCAATGGCCAAAGTAAGAAAAGGGATGCCGGCACCTGAAATAAAGGGTTTGACGCCATCCCTGAAAGATTCGGAAGCATCTGAAACTTTACTGGTCTTTTATCAGCCTGATTGTGAGAATTGCCATAAAGAATTAGAAGAATTAATTAAAATTTATCCAAAATTAAACCAAATGGGGGTTAGAGTAGTCTCAATATCATCGGATCATCAGAGAGATGCATTTGAAAAAGATAAAAAATGGTTTCCATGGCCCGATAGCGATAAGCTTTGCGATTTCGAAGGGTTTGCAGGGGCGAACTTTTTAAACTATGGGATAATGGCCACGCCAATGTTTTATCTTATTGGCAATGACCAAAAAGTCATTAAACGTTATGCTTTAGTGTCTGATATTGAATTTTCTAACAATAATCAGTAAAGAAATTGTTGAAAAAAGGCCAAAATAAAGATATTTTTTATTGTATTCGTTAAAAAAAACATATCTTTGTGCCTTGTATTATTCCCTTTGGGAAACAGGGTGTAGTAGAATTGTATATAAATTAAATTGATCTTAATAGCGTTTTATTAAGTTTTTAATATGGGCAATAAAGTTGCATTGATCACAGGCGTTACAGGACAAGACGGGGCTTATCTGTCTGAGTATTTAATCAAGAAAGGATATACAGTCCATGGGGTTAAACGGAGGTCTTCTCTGTTCAATACAGATCGTATTGACCACCTGTATCAAGATCCTCATGATGAAAATCGAAATATGATTCTTCATTATGGAGATATGACTGATAGTATGAATCTTACCCGTATTATTGGCGATGTTCAGCCTGACGAAATATACAATCTGGCTGCTATGAGCCATGTTAAGGTCAGTTTTGATACACCAGAGTATACAGCAAACGCAGATGGTATAGGTACGCTTCGTGTATTAGAAGCTGTTCGTTTGTTGAATATGGTTGATAAAACAAGGATATATCAGGCCTCTACATCCGAACTGTATGGTTTAGTACAAGAGGTTCCTCAGAGGGAAACCACTCCATTTTATCCGAGAAGTCCGTATGCTGTAGCCAAATTATATGCCTATTGGATAACAGTGAATTACCGTGAAGCATATGGTATGCATGCCAGTAATGGAATTCTTTTCAATCATGAATCTCCACTGAGAGGAGAGACTTTTGTGACACGGAAAGTAACCCGTGCAGTAGCCCGCATAGTCTTGGGATTGCAAAAGAAAGTTTATATGGGTAATCTTTCCAGTAAAAGAGACTGGGGGCATGCCAAGGATTATATAAAAGCTATGTATCTGATTCTTCAACAAGATACACCGGATGATTATGTAATATCGACAGGTGTAACTACGACTATCAGGGATTTCATAAAGATGTCTTTTGCAGAGGTTGGTGTCGTTGTTGATTTTAAAGGTGAAGGAGAGGCAGAAGAAGGTTTTATTGTTGATGTTAATGATGAGAAATTTAGTAAGATAGTAGGAGAAGAGCAGTTAACTGGATTTAAAAAGAGAATTGGAGAATCTATAGTTGGGGTTGACCCTGCATATTTTCGTCCTACTGAAGTAGAGCTTTTAATCGGAGATAATACAAAGGCGCGTACCAAATTGGGATGGGAGCCTAAGTATGATCTAAGCGCTCTTTGCCAGGATATGGTTACAAAAGACCTTGAACTGATGAAAAAAGAAGAGTATCTGAAAAATGCCGGATACAGAATCTTAAATTATTTTGAGTGAGGAGACCTAATTAAATGATAAATAAAGACGCGAAAATATATATTGCAGGGCATAGAGGCTTGGTAGGATCGGCGATACTTAGGAATTTGCAAGAAAAAGGATATACAAATTTCGTGTTGCGGACACATAAAGAACTCGATCTAACAGATCAACCTGCAGTAGCGGAGTTCTTTGAAAAAGAAAAGCCTGAATATGTTTTTTTAGCAGCAGCTAAAGTCGGAGGTATTATAGCTAATAATACTTACCGCGGACAGTTCATATATGAAAATATGATGATACAAAATAATGTTATTCATCAATCATATGTGAATAATGTTAAAAAATTAGTATTTTTGGGGAGTTCTTGTATCTATCCCAAAGAGGCTCCTCAGCCAATGACTGAAAATGCATTGCTAACAGGGCCTTTGGAATATACTAATGAACCGTATGCCATAGCAAAAATAGCAGGGTTAAAGATGTGTGAAAGCTATAATCTTCAGTATGGAACTAATTTTATAGCAGTAATGCCTACTAATTTGTATGGACCGAATGATAATTTCAATTTGGAAACATCACATGTTTTGCCGGCAATGATTCGTAAGATACATTTAGGTAAATGCCTGGATGAGAATGATTGGAATACCATAAAGAAAGACCTGGATATGCGTCCTATAGAGGGCGTTTCCGGGAATTCGTCTGAAAAAGAGGTTCTTAGTGTGCTAAACAAGTATGGAGTAAACAAAGAAGACGATAGAGTACATGTTGAACTATGGGGTTCGGGCAAACCTATGAGAGAATTCCTTTGGAGTGATGAAATGGGCGATGCTACAGTTTTTGTAATGGAGTCTGTAAACTTTTTAGACTTAACAGATGTTATTAAAGGTAAAGAAATTCGCAACACACATATTAATATTGGTACTGGTGTTGAAATTTCAATAAAAGATGTAGCTGAATTAATAAAGAGAATCATTGGCTTTTCGGGAGAGTTATGGTTCAATATTGAGAAACCTGATGGAACAATGAGAAAGCTTTCGGATGTAACTAAATTACATTCTTTAGGATGGCGACACAAAGTAGATATAGAAGAAGGGGTTACCCGGATGTATGAATGGTATAATAAATATATACTTTTATAAGTTAGAAAATAGAATAGTGTTTAATTATAATTTAAAAGATTGATTATGAAAAAAGTAAGTTTACTTTTAGTTTTAGTTTTTGCGACTCTAACTATTTCTGCTCAGGAAAGTGGTTTTAGTACTCAAGCAGGCTATAAAACAACTTTTGCTGACAATGGTTTTTGGGACAATTGGTTCTTTGGTATTGGTGCCGGAGGTAATGTTATGCTAGGAGATAACAACAGTGATGCTGATTTCCTGAACCGTATTACTGTAGCTCCTACTATCCAGATTGGTAAATGGTACAATCCTTTTATCGGAGGACGTTTGAAATTCCAGGGCGGATCATTACACAACTTTGCTCCGAATGCGGCTTCGATGCTTCACAACAAATATGTTGCCGGAGAATTTGATTTTATGTGGAATCTGTCGAACTATTGGGGAAAATATAGCGAAACTCGTTTTTATAGCTTTATTCCTTATGTAGGTCTTGGTTTTGCTTATGGCTGGGATTACAAAAATCAGGGAGTTAAAATTGCTTCTAAATCCAGAAGTTTTACTCTTAATGGTGGTATCATCAACAAATTCAGATTTTCAAACAGAGTATCTTTAGATATCGATTTGTCTGCAATGTTGTTGAAGGAAGCTTTTAATCAGGATGGTGATAAGTCTTATGATGGCCTAGTTGCAGCTTCTGCCAGCTTAGTGTTCAAAATTGGTAAGAGAAATGACTTCTCTGAAGCATTATTAATGGATCAGGGTCTTATCGACGACCTGAACAACCAAATCAATAAGCTTCGTCAGGATAATGCAAGACTTGCAGCTCAAGAGCCAAAAGTTGTTGAAAAAGTTGTTGAAAAAGTTGTTACTAAAGAAGTTGCTGCTAAAGGAAACTTCGTATCTAACGTAGTATTCTTCCGTATCGGTAGTGCGCACATCGACAAAAACCAGGAAGTAAGCATCTTTAACACAGCTAAATATCTACAAGATAATTCTAGCGCTAAGGTTAAAGTTGTAGGTTTTGCTGATAAGAAAACAGGTACTGCTTCTATCAACATGAAACTTTCTGAAAAACGTGCGAAAAATGTTGCTAATGCGTTGATCAATAAATACAACATCAGCAGCGACCGCGTACAGGTTGAATGGAAAGGCGATACTGAACAACCATATGCAGAAAATGCATGGAACCGTGTTGCAATTTTCTACGCTGAATAATCCAGCAATTGAAATACTAAAAAATGAAAGAGTGAGGGTTATTCCTCACTCTTTTGTTTTATAATGATTTTAATACTGTTGAGATAAAGATTTTAGCCTTACTTTCTCTTCTTAGAGTTTAATAATAAGTAAGGATATAAATTGATTTTAATCAATTACTTATTTGGTTACTTAGCAAAGGAACGATCTCTATAATATCAGGCAAAAGGAACTTCTTAAAATAAATAATAAAGGCTTTATATCAGCTAAAAATAATAAGGTCCGACAATGAATATATTGCCAGACCTTTATTATTTTGTATACAATTTTATTTATAGTTTATTGGCCAGACTCTTGGGTAAATAGAATGTGTCATTTTTATCTATATATACTGTGACAGAATTCAGAGATATCGGTTGATCATTCAGGTATACTACAGATTTAAAAGCTGGTATAGTTAAAGTGACATTACCTTTCTTCACCTTTAGTACAGGAAAATCTGTTGACTTATCGATAGAATATTCCATGCCTTTAAACACATCAGTGTGCTTGGCGAATATCTCTTTTGTCATTTCGGGCAATGGTGTTTTAATGCCTAGAACATCAGATAAATAATGGTTGATATCGATGTTTGTATTCATTCCGATAGGCAGGTCTCCATTTGGATGATAGGCAGCAAGGAATACTTCTTCTCCGGTATGACCTCCGGTAGTGAAACCAAAATAAGTACGCGAATTCATGATATTGACAATAGTAGATCCCATATTTACACTATTGCTTACTTTCATGTAATCGCTTTCATGATAATTTTTCGAACTTAGCAGAAGTTTCAGCTCGTCGTCCGTTATATCAATATCAGTATATTCTTTAAAGATACGCTTAAAGTCTTCCGGTTTCGATTTCAGTAGTATTTTTTCTAACCCTTCTCCTGTTTTCTTGTATTTAGAAACATTTTTGAATAGATCATCTATGGTAGCCTTGTCATATTTAGGTAGATCGCGACGGCCGATGGTAAATCCACTGTTTCCATGGTCAGGAAGTACTATGACTGTTGTTTCTCCGTTCTTTTTAGCAAAGTCCATAACCACTGCTACGGCTTTGTCGAAAGCCAGATATTCAGTGATGCATCCTACTGCGTCGTTTCCATGAGCCGACCAATCCACTTTGCTGCCTTCCACCATAAGGAAAAATCCGCTTTCATTTTGAGAGAGCCGGTCTAGTGCCTTCTGTGTCATTTCCGATAATGATGGTATTAGCGAATCGTCCCTGTCCAGATCGTAAGGATGAGCGCCTTTTTCAAATAAAGCCCATATTTTTTCCTTTCCTTTAAAATTGCGAAAAGCTTTTACATCATCTTGTATCAATAAAGTATTCGTGTTCTTAAAGTGCTGTTTAATATCATCTGTGATTTGATCGTTTCCTCCGCCAAACATCACATCAAGATTCTGATAGGCCATCTGTGGAGCAATATATTTATATTTTCCTCTGTTATAGTAGTGCGCTGAACAATCGGCAGGTGTCGCGTGCGGAAATTCCACTGTAACCACCAGCCCTGTCGCCTTATTCTGTTGATATTTGGCTGCTTCGAGTATTGTAGCCAGAGGCTGGTAGGCCATGGCCGGATCAACAGGTACCAAATCGTTTGCCGGATCGGCTACAGGATAAATAGAGACATTGCCCGTTTGCTGAGGCATACCTGTCATATATGCGGAAGTAGTGGGTGCCGAATCTCCAATAGGAGCATTTGAGGAAAATGTTTTAACTGTACCACATAAATATGGGTCTATAGCCAGATTCTCTCCACCCAATTTATTATAAATCTGATACCAGCGGGCAGCCGAAACGACTCCGATAGAAGTCCCATCGGGAATCATTACTATAACGTTTTTGGTAGGTCTTACCGGTGTGCGATATTGCTGCTGGGCGATAGCAGTAGTCGCAAAAATAAGAATGAGCAAGATGCTCAAATTCAATTTTTTCATGATTTTGTGTGATTTTTAAGATACTTGAACCAAAGTTAGTAAATAAGCGTTGAGAAACAAAAGACTATAAGACTGAATTGAAAATATTGACGTATCTTTGTACGTTTCTTAACAGAAAAGGAATAATAGGTAAATATAGAATGAAAATGAACAGAAAACCGTTGATCCTGATTACAAACGACGATGGCTTGCATGCTAAGGGAATAAAAGCGCTGACTGATAGTGTAAGGCAACTTGGAGATGTACTGGTAGTAGCTCCTGATGGCCCACGATCGGGAATGTCGAGTGCTATAACTTCTTTACAACCCTTGCGGGCGCATCTTGAAAAAGAAGAAGAGGGATTAAAAATATATAGTTGCAGCGGCACACCCGTGGATTGTGTAAAACTGGGAGTCAGTGAATTGGCAGACAGAAGACCTGATATCGTATTGTCGGGTATAAATCATGGCTCTAATGCAGCAGTTGCTGTTCTGTATTCGGGAACAATGGGTGCGGCACTCGAAGGCGCTGTTTTCAAGATCCCATCAATAGGTTTCTCCTTGTTGGATCATAGCCATAACGCAGATTTTTCCTACTCGACAAAATATATTACCGCATTAACCAGGCAGGTACTTGAAGAAGGGTTACCTGTGGGGACCTGTCTCAATGTGAATATACCCAAGGGGGATAATATAAAAGGCATAAAAATATGCCGCCAGACTTCGGGTAAATGGGAAAATGAATTTATGCATTCCAAAGATGGGTCGGGCAGGGGAGTGTACTGGCTGACAGGTGAATTTGTCAACGATGAACCTTATAACGAAATGACTGATGAATGGGCTTTGGCTAACAGGTATGTATCAGTGGTGCCAATACGGATAGATATGACGAATCACCGGCATATCGAATCAATCAGGTCCTGGGAAAGCCTTCTTGGTTAACAATCATCAGTTAACAATGCGTTATCATTTTTAATTTTCAATTTTTTCCATTCTATGAAATACTTCCTTGTTGCAGGAGAGGCTTCAGGTGATCTGCACGGGTCGAACCTGATGGCTGCTTTAAAAGAGCAGGATACGAATGCCGAATTTTGTTTTTTCGGAGGCGATCTTATGTTGGTACAAGGAGGCAGACTGATAAAGCATTACAGAGAACTGGCGTTTATGGGATTTATACCTGTTTTGCTCAATCTCAGGACAATACTCCGTAACATGAAGATGTGTGAGGAAGAAATTGTGAAATTTCAGCCTGATGTTGTTATTCTCATAGATTATCCGGGGTTTAATCTGAAAATAGCCAAATATATAAAAACGCATACGCAAATACCTGTATATTATTATATTTCGCCAAAAGTGTGGGCATGGAAAGAATACAGGGTGAAATCGTTCAAAAAATATGTGGATGAGATGTTGTCGATTCTTCCTTTTGAAGTTGATTTCTATAAAAAACATAATTATCATATCGATTATGTAGGAAACCCTGTAGTAGATGCTGTCGCAAAATTCAGAGAAGAGAACAAAAATGACTCTTTGGATAAATTTATCGTAGAAAATGACTTGGATAATAAGCCTGTTATCGCACTACTGGCCGGTAGTCGCAAGCAGGAAATAAAGGATAACCTTCCGGCGATGCTCGAATCAATAAAAGATTTCAGCGACTATCAGCCTGTAATTGCGGGAGCTCCGGGTATAGACCCCGGATATTATAAGGAGTACATAGGAGATAATACGTGCAGGATTGTTTTCGGACAGACATACCGCCTACTGGAGTATGCGCAGGTGGCACTGGTGACATCAGGTACTGCTACGCTCGAAACGGCCTTGTTCCGCGTACCGCAGGTTGTCTGTTATAGAACACCCGTTCCGTCAGTTGTATACTGGGCTTTTAAAAATATTTTACATACAAAGTATATTTCTTTGGTTAACCTTATTGCTGATAAAACAGTTGTACAAGAATTGTTTGCAAAGTTTTTTACAATTGAGAATATCAGATATGAGGCGGACAAGTTACTCCATGATAATATGTACAAAGACACAATGCTTGCCGATTATGACGAAATAATCGATATTCTGGGTGCGCCAGGGGCTTCGGGACGTGCTGCCGCTATTATTGTACGCAAGCTGCAAAAACAATAACAGAATCCTATAAACTGTTAAAAAACAGTTCTTTTGAGAGCATTTGTTTGCTTTATTATGCCTACCTTTATATATTGGTTCCCTTAAAACCATAATCTAATGAGGAAAAATAGCTCTTATGCTTTATGCTATCTTTTGTTAGCATCCATTATTTTATTCTGCTCGTGCCCGGGCAATGGAGAAGTTGCTTTAGTACCTGATATAGAGTTGTCCGATACAAATTTTTTTTATAAGAGCGCTGAAGCTGATACCAGAAGCTTTAGTATGGAAGTGAATACTGATTGGGAGATATTGGTAAGGAATAAAGATGATAATTCGATCTCTGACTGGTTGTCTGTTTCCCAGGAATCGGGGTATGCCGGAAAGTTTAATATACAAATATTTCTATCGGGGCTGAATGAAAATCAAAATGCACGTGCAGCCATTATTGAGATCAAGGCCGGAAACCTGACTAAAACCGTTACAGTAAAGCAAAATGGTATAGCTACCATCAGCCTGGAAACAAAAGAAATCGTTATAAAAGGTACAGAAACCGGTGAGATAAAATTTTCGGTAGACTATAAATGGACAATATCACCAGAATCGATATCGTGGGGCGATTTTTCAAAAACCTCGGGAGAGGCCGGCGACCATACCATCACATTTACACCTAAGGCCACAAATAATTCGGCAGCAGATATATCTGTAGAAGCCTATATTAACACGGATGGAGCATCGGAATCCTTTACGATAATACATAAAGCCGATCTGGAATCATATAATGATAAAGATGTCGTGCAGCTACAAGCGGCAACAAAGGGTGTGGGTATCGATCTTATATTCATGGGTGACGGATTTACCCGGAAAGATATGGAAAAAGAGGAGGGGAAATATGAAAAGTCGATGAGGCAGGCTATCGATTATTTCTTTTCTATAGAGCCATATCTGTCATACCGGAGCTATTTTAATATTTATATGGTAGTAGCAGAGTCTGCCGAAGAGGGAGTGAAAAATGAATTAGGTGATGTAAATAATAAATTTTCATCAGCCTATGAGGGAGGAACGCTCATAAATTGCAATTATCATTTATGCCGCGAATATGTTGAACTGGTTACTCAATTTAAGGGGGAAGCCGTCACAGAGTTTGGTGACCTTACAACGGTACTTATCCTGAACAGTACCAAATATGCAGGCACCTGCCTCAGATGGGCCGATGGTTTTACGTTATCCTTGTGTCCAATGAGCACAAGCGCCAGCCCCTACGACTTCAGAGGGGTAGTCAATCATGAGGCTGGAGGCCATGGCTTTGCCCTTCTGGCAGATGAATATGTGGATGCAATAAACACAAATATGACAATCCCTCAGTTCGAGATAGACCAGGTGCGGGCTACCCAGGCAGGAGGAGATACATATTTCAATGTTGACTTTACCAGCGACCTGTCACAGATATTATGGAAGGGTTTTATCGGTAACTCTAAATATTCCATGGTCGGGGCATACGAAGGTGCATATTATTATGGACATGGAGTATGGCGCCCCGAAGCAGGAAGTTGTATGATAAATAATATACCTTATTATAATGCACCCAGCCGTTGGGCGGCAGTAAACCGGATAATGATGATAAATAATATCCCATTCTCACTTGCGGATTTTGTGAATGTCGATATTATAGATGTGAATGGGTTGAATGTTGCACGCACGAAGGGTGCAGTAATGGATATGCCGCCACTTGCGCCACCGGTTTTTATAGAATAGGTTGGCGTAAATAAATCTTACCTATTGAATAATAGAGATTTTTATGTCAAACAATCACCTTCTTAAGCTATTAGTCGTTATCTTCGCAATCCGATAGCTGAGTCTTTCGTTGAAAGGCTTCACACTCACTAACAATACAAGTCCTATGAGAGGAAAAAGCAGCGTTAGCAACGCTGCTTTTTCTTTTTATGTAGATTTGTTTATTTTATAAAATTATCTTTGGGAGATAACCTTTTGAATAAAAGGCTGTAAGCGGGATTTTTCAGCGGTAGAGGTAACGATTTGGCAACCGTGCGTATTTCTGCGTTTTGCGCTGCATTTCCTCAAATAACTCACTACAAATCTACGAATTATTTCTCACAAACCAACATATATTTTTTTTCTTTTTTTAATTGATATACATCTCATTCATGCAGGGAATAGATAAGGCAATACTTTTTAGAAATTTACTCTTTCCGTATGTGGAAAGGAAGAAATTTCTAAAAACCGCTTGCGGCTTGGTGTTGACGTTCTATTGCCGGAATGTACTTTTGTAAATCAAATAAATAAAGAATTATACTACTTTCCCTTTCTTTTGCCATTTTCCTTTATAGTACTCTTTAAACTTATGCCAATAAGTTTGAATTTTATCAGTAATGTGGTATGTATACCAATTTTCAGCTTCTAACAAGATTGGAGAAGTAGAATATTTTTCACGTATACTGTTAACATATGATTGAAAATCCACAATTGTATCAATTGTCTCAAAATCAATCTTATTATTGGCTTTTGCCTTGAGGAGAAACTTTTTTAAAGAATCTTTGTTTTCAAGAGATTCTTCCGTAAAATCTATATCACTAAAGTACTGCACTTTAGCATCTTTCCAAATGGGGTATGTTACTAATCCAAAATGCTTTCTTTTGATAACAACTAAGTATAATGTCTGGTTGCCATAAGTGCTATAATCAATTGCAGGATTTGTCTGCTCCTTTTCTTTACCTTTTCTCCCATAGATTGAGTTATCAGAATAGTATCTAATAGGATTAATTACCACAGTACCATAATTATTAAAATAATCGGAAATAGGACTCCATCCTTTTTTGAAAGGGCTAACAACAACTTTACCTTGATTGGTCGATAGAATAATCTTTTTACTTATCTTTTCATTAGCAAAAAGTTGGGATAAATTTACTAAATCAGTACCAGAAGTATATTCTATTGCTGGTCCAAATCGAAATTCTTTTGTACTTAGTGCAGGAATTATATGAAAATAGCTTTCATTTAAATTGTCTTTGTCAAGCATATCCAACTAGATATTATGTCCAAAGCGAACAAAAATATCAAAAACTATCAAATCCTTATCTTTCAAGTTCTCTAAAATGAGAGTATGAAAATAATTACTGGATGACGTGATTGAATATGAAATTCCTGTCCAACCACGAACCTTATGTCCATATTTTAAAATGTAAGTTTTATAAGTGAATAGAAGTACAATTACGGATACAAATAAACTGATACAAGAAATCGCTATAACTAATAAATCAGATTTATTTAGATCTTTCAAAAAATCTTCCATTGCTGTTTTACATTAAAAATTACTAGTTGACGTATAGGTGATTACTGACTACATATTGAACCCCTTCTCTATATATTATAAATACATTTATTCTCGCAAGTAATCAAGTACAAATTTACATAATAATCATCAAATTTTAAGTATGTTATCCTTTAGATAGTCACTATTTCTTTAATCCTCGCTTCGGTTTTTTATTTTTTCTTTTCATGGGAATTTGTTGCTCCTCTTGCTCGTTAGTATCGGGAGTAAGCAAACCTAATGGAGAGGATAAGCCCAAATCAGGAAGATTGAAAGATTGTTTATTCTTCGTCTTATTTTCCTGCTTATCTGCATACAAGCCTGTTTGCATATTAGTGTTTTTCCTTTCATCGGCAATTTGTTTTTCCAGTATATTGAGTTGGTCAGAAATATTGCCGTTCTTCATCGTGTTGCAGTATTCAAAGGATTCGGTTAATTGCCGTTGGTAGCTGAATAACCTGTCAAACCCTTGTTCTATCTGTTGGAACAGATTCTTTCTGTCAAAACCACCCTGAACCGTTCCTTTTTTGGTATTCTTGTGGTTGGTAAGCGGGGATAGCTTCTTTTTGTTCGTTTGGTCTTTCCGGCTAACTATTAAATGACAGTGCATATTCAGCTCATTGTTTGACCTGTCCCGGCTGAAATGTATCTTGCCGTAAAATTTTATATCCTCTGCCGATAGCCCTTTATTGAAGTTCTTGGCATATTCGGGAATAACCACTTCACGGATATACCGTTTCATGGCTTCGGCTTGTTCCTGTTCTGTATTACCCATTGCACAAAGCTCCTTTTCCGATGGGCTGACGTGGATAGCGTAAAACTTGGCATCCGTTTTTAGTAGCTGACCGATATTACTGTCTATATCTTTTACGACCTGTGATTTATAGATATTATCATCCGTCAGGTTGAAAAAGCCTTCGGTATAGATTCCCTGCTCCATGCGTTCCAAATCTTCATGCTCGCAATAATCCGCTAATCTCCGGCTACTGCCTGCGTTGTTGTATGTGCCTTTGGACGGTGGCGGGAAATCTATGTTCATTGAGTTATACTCCTACTTTTCGTTTATCAGGTCGTTTATTTCGGTTTTCAGATTCTCTTTCCGCTTGCCGTCCATTACTCCACAGGCTGACAATTCCGAATAAAGGGAAATCAATTGCAGGAGTTTCTTGTTATCCTTTTGCTGTGCATGGGAAAGGTCATTAATCTGCTTGGCTTGATTGTTTACTACCTGTACGACTTTGCCAAACTGTTCATCCAGTTTTTTCAGTACATTGATAAGATTCTCTTTTGAGTTCTTTATCTCTAAATCCACATTTTCGGATAAGGTTTTGACAGCCGTATCGAAGCGAACGGCAATAGAATGGCTTGTGCGTATCATCGGATTTAACTTTTCTTCCTCGTAGTGGCGAATGAAGCGGATAATATCGTCCTGACGTTTGTTGATTTTGGATAGCTCTGATTTTACCGATTCGGGAGCATCGGCGGGGTTTATATGTGCTTTATCCAGATACAGAAAAGCCAGTTTTATAACTTCGCTCTTTTTCAGCGAATAGCGTTTGCATATCTTTTCAACTAAACGCCCTGTTTCCTTATCTATGGAAACGGTAGTATATATAATCTTGGGGGCTTCATTTTTCATTATAATTACTTTTTAATAGAATTTTATACTATTAAATGGCTGATAATTAGCCATAAGGATTAAAGGCTAATTATTAGACTAATTATAGCGGGTTATACTAAACCGCTAAAGCCGAAGGCTTTGCCCCGCAGGGCAAGAGGGAAGAACAGGACTTGTCCAGTTCCCTCTTGCTTAATTTAGCGAAACGAACAGAGCCGGAAGGCGAGGTTGTTTCTGCTAAATGCGGAGCTATTACTTGAAGGCATAAACTAAAAATAGCCTTCACTCATTTGCACCATTCTGCATAGACTAAAAAGCAGAATCATTCATCTTTTTTATCCTTATCATCTTTCAGGTGCTTCTTTTCAAACTCCTGATAGGTTTTAAAGTCCATATGTTCACGGACAAAGTTCCGAACGTCAACAGTCCGGTAATAGGTCTTATGAGCAATCATAAAATAAGGGAGCTTACCGCTTGCCCGGTAACGTTGGAGGGTACGATAGGAAACCTTTAAAAGAAAGGCTAAATCCTGATTGTCGAGCAATTTCTCGTCCTCGTCAAATACTTCGTTGGTATTAATCAGTGATATTAAATCCTGACCAATCTCATTTAACTTCTTGGATAGCTTGTCCATCCATTTTTCAAAATCTTCGTTATTAATATACATTTTGCTTCATTTTTGAGATTAATAATTCGTTATCTCAATGCATTGATGAAGCAAAAGACGGCAAAGCGGAGAAGCAAAAACAGAGGAGTAGATAACTACTCCCCCTAAAGTCTTTTGTAATATGCTTGGATATAGTATGTTACAAAACGGTTATTTCCCATCTTGTTATTCTTTACTCTCTTTATCCTTACGAATTATGAGATTTCGCAGGAAATCAAGGGCTTTTGTTCGGTTGAATGGCTTTCGTCTGAAAACCATTACTTCTTGGTCGTAAATACTCCCGAAACTGCAATTAAACATCTTTTCAAAGACTTGTGCAATTTGGTTCAGGTGTGCAGGTTTTCCGTTCCGTTAAAATACTTTCTTTGAAAAGAAAAGAGCAACTATAATCTCCCCTAAAGCAACAATCCCCAAATCTTTCGACTTTGGGATAATATAAAGGTCGGATTGAAATGTTATTAGATTGGATTGGTAGAATTGTTCGGGGTGTTGGATTTTGAGCCTTAATAGTTCAAGTTCATAATCAATTACAGATAATGCCTTTTGAAGATAGTTAAATTTAAACGCATTTTTCCCCCTGCCCGTGCTGATAAAGTGATTCTATGGATACTAACTCAACACGAGTAATATTCAGTATCCGAAAGATTTTGGAGTACTTGTTTTCGGATTGACTGACTTTATTTACCTGTTCCAAAAAGCATCCATAGGCACTTTGCATTTCTTCGTTTGTGTTTTCCTGTGAAGATTCAGACAATAAGCTGAATAACTCCGTCTTTACTAATTCATTCATAAGCATAATTTTTTTGATGATTAATATTGATTGTCAGACCGAAGTCCTGTTTTATGCTGAATGATTTTTTATTTATGTGTTTTATCGTTCTTACTACTTTTTATAATTCTGATGGGGGTTTGTTTGCTAAATTCTTAGCTTCTTTTACAAAATGAGAAAAATCAGTATAGCCCAATTCGTCATATAAATCATAACTACCTTTGGCTCTATAGCTTTTCAATGCTGTTTTGAAGCGTAGGGCTTTAAAGCATTGTTTAGGCGATACTCCTAATACTTCTTTGAAATATCTGTTGAGAGTAGGATTTGATACTCCGACCTCTTTGCTTACAACATTTAGCTTGTAATCATGGCTATTATTAATGTAGTAAATTGCTTTTGTTACGGCTTTAAGCTTAAAGTCAGAACTAAAGATTTTCATATTACTTAAAAGCCAATTCTCTACAAACAGAACCCGCTCATCAAAAGAGGTTTTCAATTTTAGTTCGTCTATTATTTTTTGATCTAGATATTTTTGCAATGGCAAGATATTATCTATGAAAGTCGGAATATCTTCGGATAAACAGGAGTATAAAACTCCCGGCTTGAATTTTATTGAAAATTCATGGGTTCCGGGAGCGTGTATCACGGCGATTGCGTCTGTCAAACTGCCGGAGATTTTATCTCCTGATGTATCAGACATACCCTGTCCACGATGAACTTTGAATGTTTGGCTCTTGTCTGACAAGTAAACTGAAACTATAACATTAGCATTGGGCAAAGCTATAAGTGAGAACGGATTTATAGAATTGTCCGGAGTTTTTATTTCGAAATAATACTCGACAATATCCTTTAGTTCAAAACAGGGATATTTAATCTCTATTTTTTCTTCATCTTCAAATATGACTTTGCCCTTTACCATGTTATTTTGTTATTATATGTAGTACCGAAAAGCCAATACCCATTGTCATCATGCGTTCTTTCCTGTTGGTTAGAAGTTGTTGTGTCCAGTCGAGCAACCCACCGTCGCCAATCTCAATCACATTCTCGCCTACTACTATTTTTGCTTTTATCCGAAAACCATAGTAATAGTTATTTTCATAGTCGGGTTCGACAACCGATACTTTTATATGGTCGCTGTTTTTCTGAACATATGATATTGACTCTGTAATTAATGGGCTTTGACCGTCATACCCTTTGCATGGGATAATCTCGAAGTATATATGTTCAAAGCTGTAACTTCGTAAAACGTCATACGATGCTGTCAGGTGTTTAAATAGTTCCTCTTTTTCAAAATTAAAACTTCCTGTATCTTTACCACAGGAAATCAGGCAAATAACTGAAAAATGAGGAGTGAAATTAGGATTATCAAATACCTGTGTCCGAATAATCCGTGAAATATTACTGTAGTTGTAGGTTCGGCTATCTAATCCGCCTTTTTTCTTTAATGAAGCATAATGCAAGGCTGTTGCATTGGTTGGGTCTGCCTGCATTTCTGTATTTCTTAAAGCCGTCAACACTTTCTTTTGGTCTACGGTAGCAACAACACTACTCGTTCCCAACTGTGCGGCAGGAGAATGTTCTATGGGTTCAAATCCTCTGCTGGCTAATACTTTATAGCACGTCAATTCTTGTTCTTTGTACCTTAGAACATCTATATTGGCAGGTTTGACAAGTTTATTCCCCTCGTATTTATTTAATAAAGACGAGGGCGTTTCTTGCTGGATGCGCCTGTTAAAAACCTCCAATAAAATAGTGTTCAGTTCCGACCCACTTAATTCATCGGATAGTATCTTAACTATATCCGGTAAATCCAATTTGCTGATAATATGTTCACCTATATCTTTTTTCATGTTTTTCTAATACTGTATAAATATTCATCAATTATTTTCCCCTCTTTTATTACTGAGGATTTAATAACAGCCTCTTTTTCAAAACCCACTTTTTCTAACACTTTCATTGAACCTGTATTATACTCGTAAATATTTGTATAAACCCTCAATAAGTTAAGTGCTTCAAAAGCAAAATTTAATAATAGCCTTACTGTTTCAGTAGCATAGCCTTTCCCCCAATAGGGTTCTCCAATTCAATATCCTATCTCTGCATTAATACGATATACGTCATGTTGTGGTATTAAACACCACAACCGACAAATGTATTGTCCTCATATATTCCGAAAACATGCCCTAATACACCATTTTCGGCTAAACCGAGAAATGTAATTGCATCCTCAATCGTATAAGGATGTGGAAACGCATCCCGTAGGTTTACAGCGATTGCGTGATTATTAGCTAATCTCTGTATTGCTTCAGGAGAAGTTAGGTTTATATTTTGTAATCGTATCATTTTAATATACTTATTGTTCTTTGCAAAGGTAACTCCATATATCAAATCAAAGAGTGTAAAAATGAATCAATTTTATCAATAGAATTCTTGTTTGATTCACATTCTTTCAATTATCTGCTTTTCCAATCCTTTTAATTTATGGGATAGGGCTTCCATATCCTGTGAGATTTTCTCTTTCGTTATCTTGGCGTAAATCTGTGTGGTTTTGATATTTGTATGCCCCATCATTCGGCTGACGGTTTCAATCGGAACTCCCTGTGATATAGTCAATAAAGTTCCGAAAGTATGCCTACTGACATGGTAGGTCAGCCGTGTTTTAATCCCGCATTGCTTGCCTATCTTTTTTAATATGGCATTACAAGTACCATTACCCGGTACAGGGAAAATTCTGTTATCCCTTGTGTAGCCTTTGTACTTCTCTATTATCCGTTTGGGAATTTCTAACAGCCGGATACTCGAATCGGTATTTGTTTTCTGTCTGCGGGTGATTATCCATAAATGACCGTCAAAAGACGTTTTAAGGTTGTCTTTAGTCAGGTTCTTTACATCCGAGTAGCTTAACCCGCAAAAACAGGAGAACACGAACAAATCCCGTACTAATTCATATTGGGCGTTCTTCATCTTAGCGTTTACAAGCGAATTGAGTTCCTCTTTGCTTAGGAATCCCCTGTCTTTTACTTCGGGGCTTATCAGGTATCCTGCAAACGGATTGATAGCTAATTGTCCTGAATTTCTGGCTATAGCTACTATATGCTTTACACCAATCATATAACACCATATCGTATTGGTAGAACATTTCCGTACTGTTCGTAAATAATGCTCAAAACCATTGACAAAAGCGAGATTCAGTTTTTTCAGAAATATATCATTCCGGTTATATTCCTGTTTGACATAGCTTTCTATATGTTTATATAGGGTACAATATTTAGAATAACTCGCTTGCGCCCTGTTGTATCCGACTTTTCGGGAAAACTCTTGGTTATGTTTGGCAAAGAGGGTTAAAAATGTATCTTGCTTTACTCCTAACCCTAAATAGGCGTTCTTTACCTTATCAGCCGTAACAAAGCCGTCCGTTTGCATTACTTCCTGATAGTGGCGGTTAATATCGACACGGATTTTATCCAAAGCGAGGTTGGTTTTTACCGCTAATGTACTTTTACCTGTCAGCCTTCCGGCTTTGGTATCCCAAAGGTTGGGCGGTACATTCATCTTACAACTGAACTGGCTGATTGTTCCGTCAATCGTGATTCTTCCCATTACGGGAACTGCTCCGTTGGGTTTAGGGTTGTTCTTTTTGAGATAGAACAAAATTTTAAAGGTACTTCTCATCTTACTCAAAGTTTACAGATTACAAAATTAGTTTACTTTGAGTTACAAGAGGTTACGCGACTTAACGCAAGAAGCAGACAATTAGCGACTTATAGCTGATTTGCATTTTTACCGTTGGTAATGATGTGGTAACCCAACTTTGTCTTACCTTTGTCTATCGGTGGCTTTTGCCGTCCAGAAGAAAAGCCAAACAAAGAGCGTTTCCCGCACATTATCAGGCGGTTGTCCTCGTTTGGCTGAAACTTGCTTTTTTATCAAACTTTTATTTTAAGAATTCACTTATTTTTTCAAAAGTCATCCTGTATTGTTCATCCACAATATCTGCTATTTTAGGAATTGCTGGGAATGGATCTTCATGGATATATTTGTATGGATAGTCCAGTTCTTCTATTTTTATAGGAATATCCCGTAGAGAACCCTGTAATGTGTTTACTACCTCGTAGGTTGGAACAACTTCGTCTTTGGCTAGGGTAACAGCGTAAAACTGTTGACTCATATCTTTAAATCGTTGTTCTCGTTCTCCTGTAAGGCAACGATAATTGAGCATACTGCGGAAATTATTCCCTTCTGGATGGGTATGCATATAATGCCGTAAAACTTCGTCGCGTTTCATATGACTTTCGAGGTGTTCTACGACGAAAGAGTAAAGACTTACATTGGCTTCGCTGTCGAGGATGAATCTCGAAACAGGAGTCAGGCGGTTAAATACAGCTCCGCCACAGAACGTAGCGTATCTGGAATCTGAGAAATGACCGTCTTTGTTACTCATCATCAATATTTCTCCAAGGAATGTGCCGATAGAATAGGAGAAGAAGTCGATGGTCGCATCTTTATCTATAGCCGGGTGTAATCCTTCTTTAAAATTCTCAACGAAATCGATCACATCGTAATAGGTCTGTAATCCCGACCAGATAAAACGTTGCGGTTTATTATGCAGACGTGTGCTGATAGCAACATTCGACAGACTGGAGCAGATGACATCGGGGTGACGTTGTTTCCTTTGTTCGCTTACACGGTACATTTCACGGGTACTGCTCCATGTGGCAGGAGCACGGTTCATGTGGAACGCGATAGGGAACATGACGATTGATTTCCCTGTTTTGTCTACTATATATTTTGCCCAGGGCAGGTATTTATACCAGGTCTTTTCATTGAAACCGTGAAACAGAAATATGATGCCTTTAGCTTTCTCAATATTTTTCGGCATCATGATGTGATAACGGAATTTTATATTCTCGGCTATCTCTGAATCTTTCTTGTTCAGCATTTGCTGGATGACATCGGGCTCGTAATCTTTCGGGAAACTGGGTATATATTCATAATCATCGTTATTACCCAGTCCTCCGGGAAGGATAAAGCGATAATTCGACTCGAACGTAAAATTGCGGATAACCAGATTTTCGTCTATATCGATTTCGTTATCTGTATAATTTTCTATCTTTCTCAGATGATCATAAAGGTCTATATACTTCATATCCAATTTATTTTTCAGTCAGTAATTGATGTCCTATTCTGCAAAACAAACATTTACGGGGTTCACAGTATTCCCTTTTCAATTGTATCATAGCCTGTGAGTCGGCGGCATTGTTAAGTGGTACTTTCAGTTTAGAAAAACGCTTTGTTATACTGTTTTGTTCGGGTTTTATCGTTTCCAGAAACCGGAAAGCCCTGTCGCAATGCGTTTCGCTATCGATGTGTTTCCCATATAAAAACAGCAGGGGAACTACCGTATTGATCAGGATAATATCCAGCGAAGCATCACCCAGATATTTGGATTTCCTTTCCGATGCGGCCCCGAATGTATAGTGCGTCTGCCAGTATTCCGATGCGTTTACATGGAACATCAATCTGAGACGGCCTATATCTTCACAGGAAATAATTTTTGAAAATAATCCGTGCGAACTATGTAAAAGAGCAGCAAGTTGTGCTATCCTTATTTGAGGAAAGGCTGTCGGCCTTATCCTTAAATTCTTGAACACATATGATTCTAACGGATTCAGGCCGTATTTATTTCTCAGAAAGTTGTATTCTTTTTTTAGAAGAGCAAAATAATCGTCATCGGTCTTCTCCTCATCAAGCATGCCGGCCTGTCCGAAAAGCAGGGCTTCTATCTGGATCAGGTTGTCGCCTTGTTTTTGAAGGTATCTTAATGGCAGGCTCAAGGCTAATCGTTCGAAGGAATCGGAGTTAAGACCAAAACCGAAATTACGGGATAAGAGTATATAAAACACCTCTTCCCACGAATTACTGTAATTCTCCAACAGGCTCTTTATATGACCTGATTTCCTTTCCAATCGTTCGATCAGCAATATGTTCATCCACGAATTCAGATGAAAATGAGAAAAAGATCCTATGTAATTGGCACATGGAATATCGGTGTTGGAATGAATCAGAAAATCGTAATTCTCTTTAATCTTATCGGGACATTCGATCTCACACTGCAAAACGGCTTGTCCTTTCTCATTAAATACTTCGCAATTGGCTTTTTCCACCACATGAAGTATTACCGAATTGTAATTTTTATTCGTATGGTGATTATGTTTCACCCATTCATCGGATCGCTTATGTATCTCGATATTACCCGCCCAGATTTTATCGCCTATTTTGATTTTTGCATTAAAGAAGTCAGGACCTTCGTTGATATTGGGTAAACCAACATCGATAACCTCAATGGCCAGTCCGTCTGTTGTTTTAAGATCCTTTTGAAAAAGGCGAAACTTCCATATATAGTGCAATATATCTTCCATATTATTTAGTAGTTAGTAGACTGTAGTCAGTAGAGAGTAGATTGTGAAATCATAATTCATGCGAATCAGCAGTTAGATTTAATTGTTCAATTTTTTGTGCTACGCGCAATCGGAGATTGCTTGTGTCCCTTTTGGCCAAATCCCCAAAAGGAACCAAAAACTCTTTGGTGGCTCACCCTCCGTGCGACCCGTTACAGGCTCACGGGCTAAATGGAAAGATTGTCCTGCGGACGCTTTCCATTTCACGCCCCTTTCGCCTGACAGGTGCCCTGCACTTCGGCTTAATGCCACCGGGCGAAGCCACCCCAAGGCAGGGTAATCCTTGTCGTCGTATTGCGACTCCGGCATCATGTCCGCAGCAGGGGTACCCACCCTGCGAAAGCGGTGTGAAACCAAATTCTGTTTGAGCCGAAGGCGAGTTTATTTGGTTTAGCCGCTGAGCAGATGGTGGGTCTGCGAGGGCTGCAGCCTTGATTTTTTGCAACTTTTTTATCAAGAAAAAAGTTGAGAAAACAAGCCGATAGGCGCGTTAGTATAATAGAATGATTATTTTTTACAATCATAATAATTTCAACTACTGATTGGCATAATTTATAACTCATAACTCATAATTAGATCACAGTCCTGTTATTCCCATTTTTTTCATCAGGAAGCTGGCGTTCATGTTTTGAGCAACACCCTCCCTTATTTTATAGGTAAACGAAAGATGATCGTCCTTTATATCAGCTTCGAAACGGTAATTCTTGATGGCATCGGGAAACTCTTTTTCCAGATTACCCAAAACCAGGTCATGGGTAGCGATAATCCCATTTCCATTAAGAGAAACCAATTGTTTCATCAGGGCAATCGAGCCTTTTTGCTTATCCTCCGAGTTTGTTCCTTTCAGTATTTCGTCGAGAATAATAAACAAAGGTTCGCCTGATTGCAAGCGGTCTATGATCATTTTCAGCCTTTTCAGTTCGGCGAAGAAATAAGACTCGTTTTCGGACAGTGAATCGGAAGTGCGCAAATTGGTAACCAGATGATATGGATAGAATTTAAGATGCGTGGCGCATACAGGTGCACCTGTACATGCCAACGTAAGATTAATGCCGATAGTGCGCAGGTAAGTGCTTTTTCCGGCCATATTAGCACCTGTAACCACGAGGAAAAATGGTTGTTTGCTTATAGTGACATCGTTTCGTACGCAAACTGCCCTGTTTAGCATCGGATGTCCGAGGTCTTTTCCTTCGAGAACGAAAGAATCTGACACCACGGGGTATGTATAGTCCGGATGATTGTATGCGAATATGGAAAAAGATACAAGGCTGTCAAATTTGGCCAATACCTTAAACCATATTGAGATATCGTCCTTGTGCTTAAATATCCAGTTCTCGATTCTGATAGCATATATTATATTCCAGAAGAATATAGGATTTAGAAGGATAAGGCCTAGGATATTGAAAGACTGGTCGAGATTGTTGCTGTAAGATTTTAGATGATGGATAGCAAGGGATGCTGATTCCTTATCTTTAATTTTACCTTGTAGTTTCTTTAATAACGGTGAGTCAAAATCTTCTGTTTCCAGTATTTTTAGAAGTTGGGAATAGGTATCCAACACTTTTATACGCTTTTCAAACAGATTCATCTTTTCCCTGATATCTTTTAGCGGAACCAGGCTCAGCATAAAAGCAAGTGACCAGCATAGTCCTACTACAGATAAAGGAATCAGCCCCGATGTGTACAGCACGGCAACAGCAGCAAAGGCAAGTGGAATAATATATATGAAATATCTCCAGAAGCTTTTTGCCAGCGATTTGGTCTGCATAAATTGCTGTGAGAAATAATGTATGTCCAGATCATCGGTTTCGGTCATCTGGCCGATTGCCCTGAAATGATTCAGTAGCCTGGGGTTTGAAGTTAATTCCTGTATGGCCTGTTGTTGTGCTTCAATATCTTCTTTCTTTTCATAGGGCTTCAATAATGAGTCGGCCAGTCTGTTTTTGCCAAAGCATGTAACACTTCTGTTGATGGACTGGAAGAAAGAATGGTTGCCGAACATATCCAGATCGACACTGTAACTATGGTCGGAATCCGCCAGTTCGGAGGCTCCGTCGAAAGCCGAAAAATCGTAGTTAATTCCTTTCAGTTCGTTTTCGGCATTTTCGATAAGTAATTCGCAATATCTCTTTTTTAGGAAAAGCTTGTTGTGATATTTTACCAGAAACAGATAAATGATAATGGATATGAGTATTACAGCTAATACGAATATAAGTTTGCTCCAAAGTAACCAGGATAATACAATGCAAGTCACTACGATGATAAGGCGCAGAGTCCCTATCTGAAAGATTGCCTTTTTTACCTTGGATAGTTTGAGTTTTTCCTTTTCTGCCAGTTTTTTATATGAGTCTTTTACTTCTTCAAATGTCATTATATGTTAGATTTCGTAATTTCATACTTCCAAAAGTATATCATTTATTATTAATGCCAATAAATAGTTAAGATATTTATGATAGAATAATTGTTTAATTTTCCTATACTACGCGCAATCGAAGATTGCTTGTGTCCCTTTTTGGCCAAATCCCCAAAAGGAACCAAAAACGCTTTGGTGGCTCGTCCTTCGTGCGACCCGTTACAGGCTCACGGGCTAAACCAAATAAACTCGCCTGTGGCTCAAACAGTATTTGGTTTCACGCCCATTTCACCTGACCAGGTACCCCGCACTGCGGACCAATGCCACCAGGCAAAGCCATGAGTGAGGCGAAAGCGAGGCAAACTTGTAACTTTTAATTGAACCATAAAATACGGCTATTTATTTGCATAATACTCTATAGATTTAAAATAATTCGTGTAAAATGTCTAATGATTTTAATGCCGGAAAATCGTATAAATGGAGGCGGTAGTATTCCAGCATACGGTTTATTATATTTAGTCTGTCATGCCGCGAGAATGCAAATTTATGCATGTTCTCGTAAGATATACGAGCCAGCATAGATAGGGCTTTACTATCGTAGCGATTCAGGAAATGACGGTGCAGGGGTTGAAAAGAAACGAATTCCCCGTTTATCATATCGAACAGGTCATTTTCACGGTATTCCTCCAGATTGGGGTAGAACCCCAGGAAATGACTCAGTTTAAGCATAAATATTAAATGGTAGTTGGCAATGCTTTTATCGGTCATTTCCAGTATTTGCACAGACTGTTCCAGAAAACTGAAAAGCAATTGGCTATCATTTGTATCCCTGAGAACACGTGACAGAAATTCCGAGAGGAAAAATGCCATGGAAGTTTTACTCAGATCAGCGGATATATCGTAGAGGTAAAACTCAGAACGGGCTTCTCTGACTCTCTGGATATCCCTCGATGCCTGATGCTCGACTTCGAGGTCGAGAACGGCCAAAGGTGAGAACAAAGATCTGGGTGCTTTTGAGTTTCTTCCTTTAGCTTTCGATACCATATAGGTAACCCGCCCGAACGATTCGGTGAATACCTGCACAAGGACATACTTGTCGTTGTAATTAATGGTATTGAGTACTAACCCTTTTGTTTTATAGAGCACTTCCGGTTTATTTTTAGTGTTAACAAAAATACAAATACAAAATTGAAAATACCCGGTCTTATGGAATAAATGAGTAACTTCGTGGCGGAATTATTGTTATCATATTTTTCCGGGAAGATTATCTATAGTATGCGAATATGCTAATTGGTAGATATGCCAATGAAAGCATGATCTTTGAAATGGATAAAGTTGACAAGTAAACGGGATACAAGTAAACAAGTTTTTCGTTTTTTGTATTTTACTACGTTTCTCTCCGTTGACCATTGGTTGTGATTTGATGGGATGAGAAATTATAAGTATTTTTTTAACTGTTAACTGAACAATCTGTCAGGCGTGTCAGGTTTTAACTAAAAAGCCTATAGCTATTAGCTAATAGCCAACAGCTAAAAGAAGTGTCAGGTTTTGGTTGAAAAAGCTGCAAAAGTGTAACATTTGCCTCGCCTGCGCTTCGGCGATCGTTGATTGTAACTTTTTTGAAACACAGAGTAAAAAGAGTCGCCGGAGTTCCTTGTTGATTACCACCATTGGCACATTGGCATATTTACTAATTAGCTCATTGAACAGAGCGTAGCGAAGTGTCAGGTTTG
>NZ_JACIEP010000012.1 GCF_014196915.1 Dysgonomonas hofstadii | reverse complement strand
ATACAGAGCTTTATTATATGCTCTCCTAAATTTTACTTAACTGGTGGTATACTTTTCAATTATTTTAGTGGACTACTTTTCAATTATATTATACAATTCCTCCTTGATTTCCATTATAAAAGGGACTAAAAGAGACTTGCTTACTAAATGTACTTTTGCTTATAAACTTCCTCTGCAAATAGGGATAAAGCCAGTAAGCTGCCTTGGTACTCAAAATCCCGAGTCCAGCTCCTACTATAACATCTGCAAACCAGTGTTTGTCATTATATAAACGAAATATCCCTGTTCCGGTTGCAATTGTATAGCCTGCTATCCCATACCATATTGAAACATCTTTATATTCCTGCCAAAGAAATTCCGCACCCATAAAAGCTACTGCTGTATGACCTGAAGGAAAAGAGTTTTTCGCTGATTTATCTGGTCTCTCTATCTTGGTTGAATACTTTATCGTGTTTACTGATGCAGCCATAAAAAGAGTTGATATTCCTAAAATGAAGGTTCGGTCTTTAAAATTATTCTTACCCTTTATGCCCATTAAGTTCAGTGCATAGACACTTCCAGCAGGTACATATTGAGATATATCATCTATGGTAAACTTAGAGTCAATATGTTCTGTCACTTCATGCTTTACTTGTCTGTTAAGTAAATAATTATGTTCTATTGCTGTTTCAAATATTCCATAGGCTACTAAAGCTGATGGTATTATCAATTGTTTATATGAGAATTTTAGCTGTTGTACAGGTTTTACCTCATCAGAAGCAATTGTATCTACAGAAGTGAGATTTGTAGTAGGTATACTGTCGAATAAAGAGCTCTTCTGAACTGGGAAGTCAATGGATGGGTAGTTACTGTGAAGTGTATTGTTATTTACGATAGCTGCTTCTATAGATTGAAAGAAATACAAGAGGGGAATAATACAAACCAATATTTTATTCATTATTTATGATTATAAGATTCGTTTGGCTAAACGAATAAGCTGTTCAGCCAAACGAAATTTTGAAAAATTACTTTCTGAAAATATAATTAGCTATAATCCATGCGTTGAAACCAACAACCCCCATATATGGGATAGGATTATAATAATTAATACAATGCTCATTCTTACATCTGAAAAACAAAATCCATATGATAAAACCGATAATAGCCCCTATAGATATACTGATCAAAGACAGATATCGCTTTATAATAGGGCTCAGTTTTGATGGAGTTTCTTTTCTTGCTGCTAATCTTCTTATACGTCTCTTTTTACTCATGACGATAATAGTGTTAGTCGCAAGACTTTCAGAATCTCATTTTTAATATCCTGACTGCATTTAATATTGCTAGCAGCGAGACTCCCACATCCGCAAAGACCGCTTCCCACATAGTAGCCAGACCAAAGCCACCTAAAACAAGAACAATCAATTTGACCGAAAATGCCAATACTATATTTTGTATAACAACTTGCCTTGTCGCTTTAGCTATTTTAATCGAAGTGGCTATCTTGGATGGTTGATCTGTCTGAATGATTACATCCGCGACTTCGATAGCAGCATCACTCCCCATTCCTCCCATAGCTATTCCGACATCACTCAATGCCAGTGAGGGAGCATCATTTATTCCATCTCCGACAAAAGCAATGACATTATTCTTTTCTCTTTTCAGTTCCTCTATATGATGAACCTTATCTTCAGGCAGGAGATCCCCATAAGCACTGTCAATACCAAGGCTGGATGCGACGTTATTCGTTATGGAAGATTTATCTCCACTCAACATTACAACTTGTTTGATTCCGGATAAATGCATATCTGAAATAGCAGTCTGTGCATCATCTTTTACCTCATCCGCGATTGTTATATAACCCGCATATTCTCCGTTAATCGCTGCAATCACAATAGTCTCAACTATAAATTCAATTGTTCTGTCATAAGAGATATTGAATTTCTGCATCAACTTAGCATTACCGACCAATACTTCTTCTCCATTTACATTCCCTTTAAGTCCATGTCCCGATATTTCTTCTACATGAGTAGTTGTATAATTGTTTGAAACCTTTGCAAATTGAACAATTGCTTTAGCAATAGGATGATTTGAGAATTTCTCTATGGCAGCAACGATAGCGACAAATTCTTCTTGCTTATGTTCATCGACCGGCACAACCTTCTGAACATTGAAGACACCTTTGGTCAGAGTTCCTGTCTTATCCATCACAACAGTATTAACTTTGGTCATCAGGTCGAGATAGTTAGCCCCTTTAAACAGGATACCTGCTTTAGAAGCCGCTCCGATTCCGCCGAAATAACCTAATGGAATGGAAATAACTAATGCACATGGACAGGATATAACCAGAAATACCAACGCACGGGATAACCATTCGCTAAAGATATAGTCGCTTACCACAAAATAAGGAATGACTGTAATAAGGAGTGCTAACAGGAATACAATCGGAGTATATATCTTGGCAAATTTACGGATCAACAACTCTGTTTTTGCTTTTCGGGAAGTCGCATCCTGCACCATCTCGAGGATTCTGGCAAGAGAGCTATCCTGATACTTTTTAGCAACCTTTATTTCGATTACTTTATCAAGATTCAACATTCCTGCCAGTACAGATTCTCCTGCTGAAATAGTCTTAGGTTTGCTTTCTCCTGTCAATGCTGCCGTGTTAAAGCTTGCAGATGATGCAAGCATTATTCCATCCAAAGGAACTTTCTCTCCGGCTTTTACCTGAATAACTTCGTCAATCCCTACTTCTTCAGGAGATATTGTTTGATATGCATCATTTCTATAAACAGTCGCTGTGTCTGGACGAACATCAAGCAATGCTTTAATATTCCTTTTTGCTCTATTTACGGCTGAATTCTGGAACAATTCACCGATAGAGTAAAATACCATTACAGCTACTCCCTCGGGATACTCGCCAATAATAAAAGCTCCGAGTGTAGCCATTCCCATAAGAGTAAACTCAGTAAAAAAATCTTTTTCCTTGATTGTTTCAATGGCTTCTCGAAAAACAGGAAAAGCTACAGGTATGTAGGCTGCGATATACCACCCTAAACGAAGGTAGCCGTTAAATATATCTGGAATAAAATTATCCATTGCAATACCAACAAGTAGCATCAGCAAACTTATCGAAACAGGAATATACTGCTTCCTGTTATTTTCCGACATCTGCGACTCTTCTGAGTCGCAGGATGTACATTTATAATTGTTTTCTGTATTCATTGCTATAAGTATTTAATAATACATTTCGCTCGTAGAGTTATTTAACTCAAGATAGAGTATTTCATTTTTGTATATGAACCGGATCTTATCCTCTCGGGATAACCAACCTAATGCCATACATATGTTTTTATCATTATATCCGGTCAGTTCTCCTATTTGTCTTATGGATAATGCTCCTTCATTAGACAATAATTGCCATATTACTCCGGCATTTATTCCAATATCATTCTTCAGCATCTTGACTCTATTTTTTAATTAATAACTAGCCAAGAAGCCACCTATCGTCAGGTAATCCGGTTCTGACTCTGATTGCCCTTTCAACATCAGAAACATAGATTATGCCGTCTCCTGAATTTCCTGTTTTACCATATGTTGATATTATCGTGATTATTTTATCTACATCATCATTACTACACACTATCTCAATCTTTGCAACTTTGCTATTGGTAAGACTAAAGTGCATGGATAATGAAGCATCTTCATTTTTAAAATGTCCTGTACCCTCAGCCATTGAAACTGTCAGATTCGGAAACCCTGCATCGAGTAATTCTCTTAAAATATCATTCACCTTGAATGGTTTAACAAAAGCTTTTATCTCTTTCATGTGATTTTCTTTTTTTAATGTTTTAAATATTAATGTCCATGCTCACCGTGATCCGTACTCATGGATGCTAAATAAAACGCATTGGCCTTAACAATAGTCACGCCTTCTTCCAGCTTATTAACCGGAGTTATCTGCGTATAACCCAATTCACTTATGCCGGTCAGTACTTCCACTCTTTCAAAGTGATAAGTTTTTACTCCTTCCTCATCGGCTTCCTTTTCCAAAACAAATATGTACTTCTTTCCCTCATTGCTTACAATGGCATCATTGGGTACAGCATCAGTTTTTTGTTTCCCTACATTGATCAATCCGGTTACGTACATACCGGGAATCAATTTGAGATCAGACTTCCCTTTGATATTCGCATGGACGATAATAGCCTTTGTATCTCCTTCAAAAGACTTGTTTATTTCATAAATCTCAGCTTTCAGATTAACGCTCGGTTGATTAGTGAGTGTAATATCAACTTCCTGCCCGATTTTTACCATATTAATATCCTTCTCAAATACTTTAACATCGCAGTGTATGCCTGCATTGTCGGTAATACTCATTAGCGGTGTTTGCATATCCACATAGCTACCTGTACTGATGTTTATTTTACTGACAGTTCCTGAAATAGGTGTTTTCAGTGGGATTTGGGTAACCATATTACCCGCAGAAACCTGTTCGGGGCTAATGGATAACTGTCTTAGCTGTTTCTCCAGACCTGTAAGCTGAGCTTTTGTTATCTCGTAATTAGCTACTGCCTGTTGTAATGTTTTTTCAACCCCTGCTCCTTGTGATGACAACTCTTTTTGTCTTCTGTGTTCCTGCTCTGCAATCAATGCCTCTTTTTTTGTTGTCAGATAATTCTTTTGCAACTCTACTATTTCCGTATTTTCGAGATAGGCTACAGTCTGCCCTGCACTCACTGATCGACCCTCGATTACGGTTACTTGTTTAATAATACCTCCTAACAAAGACGTTACTTCCGCCTTTTTCTGTGGATCTAAGGCCATCTCTCCATTTACCCGAATAATACTGTTCAGGTCTCTCTGTTCGATCTGACCTAGTTGAATATCCACAGCCTTCATTTGTGATTCGGTCAGTTCTACTTCTACCGATTCGCCCTGAGATTCTTCTGTTCCTTCTTTCTCGGTTTCCGCTTCATTTTTAGGGTTCTGTCCGCACGATCCTAAAAATAGAAGGGACAGAGTTATTATCGCTATATATATTGTTTTCATAATTTTTTATTATTTATTTCCTTGTAGATAGTTTAACATAATGATTGTCTGATTGTAGTCATTGATCGCATTGGCATATAGCAAATGTATCTCTACTGCGGTTTTTAAGTTTTGGATATACTCAATATAGTCTATTTCTCCTTTTTCGTAAGAGATTTGTGATATACGTGTTATATCTTCTGCCTGTTTGTTCCCTCGAAGCGAATAATAATCCAATGCATTCTTGGCTTTCGTATATTCATTCAGATAAGTCTGGTAGTTTTTTCGCATAGTAAGCATAACCTCTTCCTGCTGAACTCTTGCTATTTCGACTTCTCGTTTGGCAGCTTTTGTTTTAGCTCTTTGCTCACCGAAAAATAGAGGGACACTTATCCCAACTTCAAAACCCATGAAGTTACCTTTATCAAAGCGATCTCTTTGTAGATCATACGGGTTAAATCCTTTTATAAGAAACTGGTTCTTCAATGCAAAATTGAAACTGGGCAGATATCCTTGCTTAATAACACTTAGGTTCTTTTCACTTATGAGCTTTTTATTGGCATAAACCTCTCCAAGTGGTGTTTGCTCCGGATTGAAATCATTAAAAGGATAGGCTGCATCCAAAACAGTCAGAGTAGGCTCAACAGGTTCGACTACCTCATCTGTATTCATCCAACGTTGTAAGATTAATTGTATGCTTTGATAATTCTTTTCAGCCTTCTGTAACTCAATCCGGTTTTCATTATAGAGTCGTTCGGCATTCATCTGTTCCAAACGTCCTGTTTCCCCGGATTTCAACTTTGCATTGGCGAGGAATAAGAATTTACCATAAATACTGTCCTGTTCCTGTAATATCTTGATATTTTCCTTTCCATAAAGCAATTGGTAATATGTTCCCGAGATTTCTTTTACAAGCTCATTACGTGTAACTTCTAAATTACTTCGTTCCAGATTTGTCTCGGCTTTTAATAATCCTCTGCGAGAACCATAGACTGTCGGAAAATCAAAACTTTGGCTTAATGATATACTATTATCCGGGCTTCCACCTGATGTCGGGTCCTGACTCAATGAAAAGCTTGTTTTATCAATATTAAAAGCCGTTCCTTGCAAGTCCTTTGCTCTTTCAATAGAAATACGGCCTGATTTCATGGTCAGGTTGTTGTCTATTGCTGATTGAATGCATTCCTGCAATGATTTTGTTGTATTTTGTCCAAATAAAGCCGGAGGTAAAACAGCAGTCATTGTTATGAATACAATAGTCGATATTATTATTTTTGTCTTCATTCCTGTTTATTTTTAGTAAATGTTTTATAAATAGAAGGTAACACAACCAATGTTAGAGCGGTTGCAGTTAAGAGCCCTCCTATGACTACTGTTGCCAGAGGTCTCTGCACTTCGGCTCCGTCCCCTGTTGATAATGCCATTGGCAGGAATCCTAATGATGCGACAAGCGCAGTCATGACAACCGGACGTAAACGAAGCATACACCCTTCTATTACCCTCTGACGAATGTTTGTCATCCCTTCTTTCTCAAATATGTTGAATTGTCCAATCAAAACAATACCATTCAATACCGCAACACCAAACAGAGCTATAAATCCGACGCCTGCCGAAATACTGAAAGGCATATCCCGTAACCACAGAGCCCAGATACCTCCAATAGCTGAAAGTGGTATCGCAGAAAATACAAATAGGGACTCCTTAACACTTTTCAATGTTGCATACAGAAGGAAGAGGATTAATAGTAAAGCCAATGGAACAGCCACCATTAATCTGTCTTTTGCTTCTTTCAGGTTCTGGAATTGTCCTCCGTATGTATAATAATATCCTGCAGGCAATTTGAATTCTTTATCCAATATGTTCTGAATGTCAAATACTGTGCTCTGAACATCTCGGCCTCTGACATTAAATCCGACATAGATACGTCTTTCCCCGTCTTCCCGTGTTACCTGTGCAGGAGCATCTTCATATTTAATCTCAGCTACCTGAGAAAGAGGTATTGATCCTCCTGCTGTAAGGGGCAGATATAAATTTTCTAATGAAGAGATATCATTTCTCAGATCGTTATCCATCCTTAATACCAGATCAAACCTGCGGTCTTCTTCAAACACATATCCTGCTTCATTTCCTGCAAATGCTGTTTTAAGTACCATATTGGCATCTTTGACTGATATGCCATATTTTGCTAATTGATCTCGATTATAAGTAACCTGAACCTGTGGTAATCCGGTAACTTTCTCAACAAAAGGATCGCTTACACCATCTACTTTTTTTATCAAAGAAGCTATCTTATTTGCGGATGCGCTGAGTATCTCCAAGTCATTGCCATATATTTTAATAGCCACATCCTGTTTAATTCCGGTTATCAATTCATTGGTACGCATCTGTATAGGCTGTGTCATTTCCACTCCTAATCCGGGTATCTCTCCAATAGCTTTTTCCATCTTTTCCATCAGCTCCTCTTTGGTTTTGGCTGATGTCCATTCTTTTTTCGGAATTAAAGCAATCATCATATCTGCCCGTTCAATGGGCATGGGGTCAGTAGGGATTTCGGCACTACCAATACGGCTTACGGCTTGTTTTACCTCAGGAAACTGATCTTTAAGTATCTTTTCGGCTTGCGTACAACTTTTAATCATCTGAGACAAGGATGTTCCCTGAGCCATACTTATTTCTGCGGCAAAGTCTCCTTCTTCCAGATTTGGAATAAACTCTCCCCCCATTCTATTAAACATGAATATACTAACAGCAAATAGTACAACCATACTTATGATTAGAGTCTTGCTCCAATTCAAGCTTTTTGTTATAATAGGGCGATAGAAACTGTTCAGTTTATCCATTAGCTTATCTGATATATTGCGCTTGTGCTCCGTTTTTTTACTTAAAAACAACGCACTTGCCATCGGCACATAAGTAAGGGAAAGAATAAACGCACCTAATATCGCAAAGAATACCGTCATAGCCATCGGCTTAAACATCTTACCTTCTATACCTACCAATGTGAAAAGGGGGATATAAACAATCATGATAATAATTTCACCGAATGCCGCACTATTCCTTATTTTAGAGGCTGAATCAAACACTTCCTGATCCATTTCTGCTTGTGTGAGCAAGCGTCCTTTATATCTGTCTTTCATGACTCCGATATGGTGACAGACGGCCTCGACAATGATGACCGCCCCATCTACAATCAACCCGAAGTCAATTGCCCCGAGGCTCATCAGGTTTCCACTTACACCGAATACCCGCATCATGCCGAATGCAAAAAGCATAGATAGCGGAATTACGGAAGCAACAACTAATCCGGCTCTATAATTTCCTAAGAAAAGGACAAGGATGAAGATAACGATTAAGCCTCCTTCTATCAGGTTCTTGGTAATCGTGTTGGTTACCCTGTCTACCAATTGTGTCCTGTCAATAAAGGGTTCGATAATGACACCTTCCGGCAGACTCTTTTGCACCTGAGCCATACGCTCTTTTACATTTTTGATAACCTCTTGAAAATTTTCTCCCTTCAACATCAGGGTAATACCTGCAACGACTTCTCCTTCTCCGTTTCGGGTCACAGCTCCATAGCGTGTTGCACTTCCGTACTGAACTTTTGCGACATCGCGAACAAGAATGGGAGTACCATTAACTGTTTTAATCGGAATTTTCTCTATATCTTCCAAAGACTTAACAATACCCAGCCCTCGTATGAAATATTGATTGCTGTATTGTTCAATATAGCTTCCTCCTGTATTTTCGTTATTATTTTCAAGTGCTGTATATAATTCGGGGATTGTTATATTTACTGCATTCAGTTTATCTGCATTAATGGCTATTTCGTATTGTTTTACAAAACCACCCCAGCCACTTATCTCTGCCACACCTTCAGTACCGGACAGTTGCTTTCTTACAATCCAATCTTGCATGGTACGTAAGTCGGATATACTGTATTTATCCTCATAGCCTTCCTTTGCCCGTATTGTATAGTGATAGATTTCCCCTAATCCGGTAGAGATAGGAGCTAAACTGATTTTTCCTGCTCCCTGAGGGATGACCTCTTCGGCTTCTTTTAGTTGTTGGCTGACTTGCTGACGTGCCCAATAAATGTCAGCATCTTCTTTAAATACAATAGTTATAACGGACAGGCCACTTCGACTTATACTTCTTCTTTCTATGACTTTGGGAATATTGGCTAGAGCCATTTCCAAGGGAGTGGTGATAAATTGCTCCACTTCCTGTGCTCCTAACGATGGAGCCTGAGTGATGACCTGTACCTGATTGTTGGTAATATCAGGGGTAGAGTCGAATGGTAATTGAGACAGAGAGTAGGTACCCCAAATAATGAGTGCTACAGTCATGACTCCAATTACCAATTTATTCTCTATCGAGAATTTAATTAGTTTTTGAAACATATTTTGGATATTAAAATATAACAATAGATTTATAGGATACATCCGTTTTCAGACATATCAAATGAATACAAGAATGTTACATTTTAAGCTTTAGGAGGTCTCCAAAGACTATTCAGATGAGATGAAGTTTGGTTCTCGTTATAAATAGCAATCTTTTTGACCGGAGTATTATCCATATTCCGAAGATCAAAGCTATTCTTTGCTATAAAATTGGGATTGTGAAAGCTGGAACATGCACAAAACGGAGTGCAGATTTCCTGAGAGGAATCGCTTTCATTATGAAATGTTGAAACTTGTTCTGTCTTATCTTGTAAAGAATCCATAGTCTGTATATTGCAATTGCATGGAAGCAAGGCAAGACACAGAAAATAAATACTTATTATAAAGACAAATGGTCTCATTTTGTTTTTCTTTATGCTACAAATATAAAAATAAATTTATGCAACTCAGTTGCAGATTTCTATTATTTGTTAAAAAAAGGTTTTAATTGGTCTATGTATTTATTAAATGAGGATCGTCGATAATAAATATCATGAATTAATGAACTTATTACATTGACCGCAATACCCTTTAATTACCATGTTTACACTTTCTATCTGCATAATGGGTGATAATTGAAATCTGGGAATAGATATATTTTCCAGACAAAATGCTTTCTTACAATAGTTGCAATAGAAATGCGCATGTAGGTCATCAATACTACAATGACATTCTTTATTGCATACAGAATATTTAATTGAGCCTGAGCCATCGTCGAAACTATGTATTAATTGGTGTTCGTGAAATAAATGTATAATTCGTGATATGGTCGATTTATCGACTGTATCGAGTGTTAGCTCCAAATCGGAAAGATTAAAAGCCCTGTCAAAATCGAACATTGCTTTTAAAACCAATATACGGGATGATGTCGGTTTGATATCCCGATCTTCCAGTAATTTTATAATAGAATCATTCATAATCGAAAATTATTAGATACAAATTTACTATATAACAAATGAGAATTCATTAATTTCATTTTTTTTAAAACTGTATAGAGAAAAGTGAGCATCCCTGCTGTCCATTATATTATATACCGTCTGGAAGTAATAATACCCTACATAAATTTAGAAAGTTTTTTGGTAATCGACTTTCAGTATTCCAGAATCGTAAACCTTGGTATCTATTACTTTCCACTTTGATCCTTTAGGCTGTTCAGGAAATAATAGAATCCCCTCACCTAAAATCGTAGGTATATAACTGATCTGCATTTCATCTATTAAATTTGCAGAGAGTAACATCGAAATCAATTCTCCACCCCCGAATAACCAAATATCTTTTCCCTGTTCATTCCGTAGAGCAGTAATGCGTTCGGTTATATTTTCCGTAATAAACTTAATATTTTCTTTTTCGCCCCAATCATGACGAGAAATTACATGAACTGTCTTGTCTGCATAAGCACCCATTGCATCCATGTTTGACATCTCACGCCAAGAGCGACCGCCCATAATAATAGTATCAATTGAAACAAAAAAATCTTTGTAGCCGTAATTCATTTCTTCAGTAATAGGAAATTCAGAAAGCCATTCAATACCACCGTCTGACTCGGCAATTCGCCCGTCAATGGATGTCGCAATGTAGAGGATTATCTTTCTCATGTTTTCTCTTTTAAACGTTACTAATTTTTAAACGTTCATAGTCCCACAAAAAAGAAGCGTGGAACTCACTCTATTCCAACACGAGGCACTGGTATACCCTTTGAAAGAAACAGGCAAGCCCACGCCATACTTTCGTATAGCATGAACATTGCGCTATTAGTCTCTTTCAAAATGAAAATTACCAGTTTTCGTGTTGAGACGTTCAGCGAACGTTATGTTATCTATAAACGGACGAGTCCGTTATTATTCAATTTTATTAATGCAAAGGTAATTATTTCGTATGATTTTATATTGGAGATACTACTGAATTATTTGTTCGAGTAAAAATCAATAGAAAAGAAATTCGTGGAAGTTGGAGTAGAGCAGAGTTTATTTTTATATCTTTACAAAAGATAAGTCGCTCTTTAATATAGTGAGGAAATTAAGCAGATATGAGAACGAAGCTGGTTTCTAAATCGTTACCTATTACTGAAAATAATTTCATAATCATCTGTTTTTCAGACAGTAAGAAGAATGTATATGCCTTGCCATATGGAAGGAAAGGCTCTTTCTGATTTTTGCTGCTTTTGCCCATCTTTTTAAAGCAGTGTTCGCATTATCATTTTTAGGTAAAGGAAATATTTGTTCGTTTTCACAAACACGATTCATATGTGGAAGCCAGTTCATTGCTTCGTTACTTATTGGAAAATCTTCGTATCTCTTTGTTTTACTGATTTGTAGACGTAATATCATATTCCCGGGATTATCCTTCCATAAATCTGACCAGGTGATTTTTGAAACATCACCATATCTCAATCCCGACAAACAGCAAAAGATAAAAGCACGTTTAACAGTTTCGTTTGAGCATTCGGTTTTTATTAGCCTTTTAACCTCATCTATTGTCAGAAACTCTCTCATTCCCTTTTCAGACTTAGGCTTATCTGACAACTCAATTTTTTCTAAAGGATTTTGGGTAATAATATCAGCTTTATAGGCCTTCCTTATAACATAGGAAAATTTTATAAATAAATTATGCTGGGTATTTGGAGCCAATTTGACAGCCTTCTTGCAATTTTTATAATTCTGGTTCTGTGCTGACCTGAGATAGTCAATAAAACCTAGTAAATAATCCTGGTTAACTTGAGCAAAAGTTGTCATCTCTCCTGAATATGCCCTAATCTGATTTGCTAAAGAATGTAATGTTTGATAATAACTTCTTTTGATACCACTCTTTTCTAAAGCAGTTTCAGCCAAATAACTTATATAATCAAGAAGATTGGTTTTAATCTTATTTGATGTATTTTTAAAACCATGTTGATTATTTTGAAGTTCTACTATCTTTTTAGATTTAACGGCATTTGCAAGGGCTAATGTTTCCAGATTTTTTATTTTATCGGCCTTTGTATGTTCAGGAATAAGATATAGTTGGAGAAACTCATATGATTTCTTGGTCTTTACCGTACCATTATCAGAGTATTTGTAACCTTCATATTTTTCAAGATAAATACTTTGACAACCATTTGCCAGTTTTTTAAAACGAATTTTAATTAATTCCTTTACTTTAGGGGTTGAAGTTACTCTTGTCATTTCCATACAATTTTATGTATTTAAAAATAAATATGACATAAAATTGTAATTTGTTTCGAGTAACAAATGAGTAACAAAAAAGTGTAAAAGATAGGTAATACAAAGTAAAATAAGAAAATTCAGAAAATGAAATAATTATATATAATTACCTGATATTCAATATTTTTGTTTGATTTTATTTTACTTTTTAAATCTTAATTGTTAATGCTTAATAGGCAAAGCCAGTCAGCCCCTTAAATACGAACCAATTTATCATCAATAATTACAGGCTTATTTTTTATAACAAGTAACAAAAATGATAAAAACAGTCAAATGCAAAGATAGTGATTTTCCTTATTAAACCTCCATAATAAACTTTTTTGTTACTATAGTTGAATTATTAGAAACATAATTGCATTACAATATGACGAATACAACAATATGAAATATTCTTTTTAATTTTTAGATTCTGAACTCATTCCCTACAAAATTTTCCATTTAGAGAAACGGCCACTCATCAAAACTCATGGAAGTCTTAGACTGAAAGGAAAAAGTTTTCTTAATAGCCTTTTTTATATTATTCGACAAAAGCTCTTCTATATCACGGCTAATCTTAGCCGGACTTGTTATCGGAGCGTAGCGGTCTACAACATTACCTTGTCTGTTAACCAGAAATTTAGTAAAATTCCATTTAATCGACTCTCCCAAAAATCCTTTACTGTTTGCTTTTAGGTATTTATATAATGGATCAGCATTTTCTCCGTTTACATATATCTTTCCAAAAGTTTTGAATGTAGTTTTGTACTTCATCTCACAGAAGCTCGCTATTTCCTCATTTGTACCCAGAGCTTGTGAGCCAAACTGGTTACAGGGAAAATCCAGTATCTCAAAACCTTTATCCTTATACTTTAAATATAAATTTTGTAAGTCTTTATACTGAGGTGTAAATCCACATTGAATAGCTGTATTTACAATCAATAACACCTTTCCTTTGTAAGCATCAAGTGAAACATCATTTCCCTGGATATCCTTCACCTTAAAATCATATACACTCATTTATATATAACACTTACATAGGCTGAATGTTGCAAAGAGTATGGAGGGTTAGCCTTACCCCTCCGGAACTAAGAAAACAAGGCATGTTCATTAATAAAAAATACAGCTTTTTAAAAAGAATGTTTTTTTAAGTTAGATTCAGAGATAAAAGCCGCAGAAGAAAAAGAACATTAAATATTTATCCTTTTTAAAATATTATCTGCTATTAATACGTCTGAATTAATACAAACTATAGTAATTCACAAATATATGGAAACAAAGACTATCGCAATAATAACAGATAAGGGAGCTCCCTGTAAACAAATTACCCAAAATACATTAATAAACGTTTTCCGGCTGGAAGAGGATAAGGTTTCAGGGTTTGAAAGTATCAGATTGGAAAGCTGTGACAATAATAGCCTTTCAAGGCTACTGAAGTTGAAAAAAATAAGCCTGGTTTATATAGATACGCTCAACCATGAACTGAAATCCCTGTTACAGAAACTGGGAATTGGAATAAAATGTAAGGATCAGTGGGAAGGTGATGAATTTATCGGAAAATTTGTTTTCGGATAAGTAATGAAGCCTTTTAAGCATTCCACAATTTTTAATCTCATGAAATAGTTTTATTTCATTATATATGTAATGGACAAACATTACCATAAACCCTTCAAGTTATTTAAGTTCAACAAAAGTTTTCCAGAGAACTCTTTTATCTGAAGAATAAACTATAATCAATCTTTTAATGTTATAATAAAAAATGAGAATTATGAATAAGATTGGACTCATATTAATAACAAGTCTGTTGCTTATTACAGGCTGTAAGACACAAGAGGATCCTCAGAAAAAAACTATACTACAAGCTGAGAGGGCTCTATGGAATGAGAAAGCATTGCAAGGATTGAATAACAAAAAATTTGTTTTAGAGGCTGACCGTATTGATTTTAAATATGGAAGATTTGCTTATGTTAATGCTTCCACAAATTTTATATCCATGCATGAAGATAGAGCAACTATTCAGATGGCGTTTAACTCTCCATATGCCGGGCCAAATGGAATAGGTGGAATAACCGTGGAGGGAAGGGCTTCGAATATAAAAATGGAAACTGACAAAAAAGGAAATGTAACATTCAGCATGATGGTACAAGGTACAGGTGTATCAGCGAATGTTCTTATTAAGATGAACCGAGGCGATAATAAATGTAATGCTACAATTACACCAAATTTTAACAGTAACAGAATAAACTTTACCGGAAATTTATATCAGGAAGATGATTCAAATATATTTAAAGGGCGTTCGCTTTGAAAGCGCATCTCTTTAGATTTTTTATAGTTTATAGTCTTAAAAAATCAGCATCAATCAACAATAAATCTTCTTATCACAAGCAAGTATCGCACACATCTTATCTATGAAAAAGTAATTGTCTCAATAAAAATTACTTCGCTCATTACTATTTAATAAGTAAAAGGAGGCTTTACATTTTGGACTACAATATTAAGTTCCATACCATAAATTATTTCCAATAAGTGTAAATACACAAAAATGGGAAAAATGTTCTCCATGATATTTCCCCTAGCTGCAAAAGACAATGTATAATCTGCTTCACTAATTTATTAGAAAACGTGTCCACACCACAAAAAAAATCTCCTGTTTAGATAAAATTGATATTATATTGAATAAAATTAATATAATATGAGCAATTTCAACATTAGTATAAATAAATTTAACCACACCTTCCTGATGAAGAATTTATCTTTGCTTTACATAATTCTCCTTAAATCTAACAAGAATAAAAACATGAAACATCACATTCTCACTCTGGCAATACTCTTCCTCACATGCAGTTGCAGCGACGATATTCCTGAGCAATCAGGAGGTCTGGGAAACAACCAGGTCGGCCCATCAAAGCCGAACAGCGTTATCAACGCAAAACTTTTCGATATTATAGACTTGAGTTATCCGGGACTGGAAAAAGCAAAAGAGTTTTACGACGCAGAATTGTATTATGATGCAGCAAAAGCTATTCTCGATTATTACAGGCAGCGGACAGATATTAAAAACCCAAGTATTTCGCTCATTAATATAACGGTTAGTGAAGACGACAAACTGAAGGCCAATTTTGCATTGGACAACAATCGTTTTTTTGTAAATAATTATTATGAAGATGCATCAACAAAAAAACCATATTCTCTGAATAAAGAAGGGAAAATCGACTGGACTTTTAAACCTGATGGTGCAGATGATGAATACCAGAAACAATTACACAGACATCAGTGGTTTGTTCCCCAAGCTAAAGTTTACCGGACTACAAACGATGAAAAATATATCCAATCTTGGATATCTGTCTATAAAGACTGGTTGATAAGTAATCCAATGCCCGAATCAGGAACAAATAATACTACATGGTGGCAACTTCAGGTAGCCGAACGAACTGTAAGTCAGACTCAATTGTTTGATTATTATAAAAACTCCGTTAACTTCACTCCTGAATGGTTTTCGGAATTTATGTGCCATTTTGCAGAACACGCTGATTTCCTTGTTAAGTATCCTTATACGCAAGGAGGGAATATACTTATATCGCAAGCTAATGCTCTCGCTTTTGCCGGAGTATTGTTTCCCGAATTTAGAAACGCATCTGTATGGATGAACGCAGGTTATAGTATTTTAGATGAAGAAGTAAAAAAGCAGTTCCTTGATGACGGCATGCATTATGAGTTGGATTTTAGCTATCATATCAGTGCAATTGCTGATTTTTATGAAACAATAAAGCTTTCCGAAGCAAACCCATCTATAACTGGAAACTTACCCGCTGATTTTAATACGTCCTTACATAAAGCAGCACAAATAGTAATGCACTTTACTTTTCCTAATTTTTTCGATTCTAAATCAGGAGGGTATCTTGTCCCGGGATTCAATGACACACGGCAATCATCATGGACAAGGTCAGTTCTCACAAGAAACTACAACCGTTATGTAGAAATGTTCCCCGATGACCAGGAACTATTGTATATGGGAACTGCCGGTAAACAAGGTAAACAGCCGGACTTTGATCCAAAATCGTTTATCTCGTCAGGATATTATATACTAAGGAACGGCTGGGAGAAATCGTCAACCATGATGATCCTCAGCAATAATTACTCAGAAGAGGCTATAAAAGTATGGAGTCACAAACAACCTGATAACGGTACTTTCGAACTATATCACAACGGCAGAAATTTCTTCCCTGATACAGGTGTTTACTCCTACTATACGTCGGGAGGAGACAATAGCAGCCGGGAATGGTACAGACAGACAAAAGTGCATAATACAATGACACTGGATGGCAAAAACATCACAGAAGCCAAAGGAAAAAGCCTCAAGATTACAACAGTAAATAATGTGGAGATCATTGCGTTCGAAAATCTCGGATACAGTAATTTGAAACACAGGAGGTATATCTTCTATGTCAATAAATCATTTTTTGTACTTGTAGACGAGGGTATAGGATCCGCAAGCGGCACTATCAATCTAAACTTCAATTTATGTGAAGGCAATGATAACGAAGTCATAATAGATACTAATCAAAACAAGGCCTATACAGCCTTTTCCGATGGTAATAATATGCTTATACAGACATTTGGCAACAATGTGATAACTACCGCCTCTTCGAACGGAAAAGTCTCCTATACTCCGGGAGTAGAAGCTGCAAGAAAGGCCTTTTCTGTGAATATGACAAAAACAGCAGAACAAACATCCAGATATATCACTGTATTATATCCGGTTGACAACGCTGATTCTGCACAAATAAACGCCACATTTAAAAATAATGATTTCATGGAAACAGGCGTAAGTCTGCAAGTCATTATCAATGGAACTACTTACGATCTTAATTGTAATTTATAATATGCTATAATAAAAAAATTGTACAATGAATCAAATTAACACTCAGCTTAGATTACTGTTCTTTTTGTTGATAGTTTTATTATCATTCGGAGTTTTTACCGCATGTGATGATACTGAAACAGTTGACAAAACAGACTTCGCAATTTACTATACCGGCATGACCGATATTGGACCGTCAATGACTGGTATAATCAGTTCGCCTTCATATATAGGAGGTACGCCTTACGATTTTGAAATAGTCAGAACAACGCTCAATGATGAGACTTATTCCGGCGAAAGTTTCGAAATTGACAAAGAAAACGGAAACATAACCATCTCTAAAACAGCTGGTATTCCCGTAGGACATTATAAGCTTACAATCAAATGCTTCTCGAACGGAAAGATGTATGAGTTTAGAGACATTGTTGAAGTGAATATGATGAAACCTGTACCTGATGGTATTACAGTAGAACCCAATAAATTAAAAGCGGATTATGCCGACGTAATAGACGCATCCAGTGAGATTGAATTACCTACTGCACAAGTAAATACTGATGGAAATCACGTTTCCATTAGAAAATATGAAATAGCGAAAAGTGACTTTTCTAAATACTTTGAAATATCATCTACAGGATTGATATCCATTGTAAGGGGAGATGCAGGTTTACTGCCGGGCAAGTATATTCTCTCGCTGAAACTGACAACAGGTGCTTCTGCCGAAGATGAAGGTATCTTTGAAAATGCTGTTGAAATAGATATTACATCAAGACCTCTTGCATTGGAATATACTCCATCCAGTGGTAAAATAGAAGAAGAGTCGGTACAGAGCGGAAGTACTACCTTTGAGAGTAATGCACCTGTACTCAAGGGTTCTCCGGACGATCTGACATACTCTATAAAAAGCGTAACACCTGCCACTAATAAGATAGAAATAAATCCTCAGACAGGCATTCTTTCGGTAAAAGAAAAACACGGATTCACTGCCGGTCAAAAATATTCAGTGAATGTAACTGTAAAAAATGCATATTCAGAAAGTGGTGTCGATTTCAATAATGTTTTCGAACTGGAAGTCGTGGAATACATAGAACCAATTCAAAACTTTAGCTATGAAAATCTGGAAGCTATACAGGCCGTTGCTTTCGAAAATAGTCCGGCGGCTGAGTTCAAAGGAGATGAAGTTCGATTTGAATTTATAGATCTGCCGGCAGCATTACAAGGCAAAATATCGATAGATCATGAAGGAAAAGTCAGTGGCCTGAAAGGAAATACAATTCCTTTGGGTAGCTATACAGTAAAAATCAAAGCCACAAACCCAAAAAGTGATCCGGAGCTACCATCTATAGCTTCTTTCTCCCTGATAGTAAAAGAAAACCCTAACTATTTTACATATGTACGTTATGGCAATAATCTCGGGTTGACACCTGAAAGTAATTATGCAAATCAGTTCCGCATTGCAGTAGGTGGCTCACATTCGGATGTAAGCCCTGTTCCACAAACAGACGCAAAAGTAGGCCTTACTTACGAAATCCGGTCTATACATCAATCAGCGGGTACTACGATAGATAGTAATTCCGGAAAAATAACCCTAGCAGGCCTTGCTAAAAAACAATGTGCAATTGTAATGGTCACAGCTATAGCCGGGAAAGGAACTCCAGCCGAATATTCTGTCCAAACACCGGTATTCTTCCATTATTCAGATTTGGTAAGTCCGGCCAGCAATGCTGCGGAAAATGTACTTATAGAATATACGCCTTTCGTCCTACAGGTAAATCCCAATTCAGGAGGACGGTCAACCAAACCCACCGTTACTGGCGTAAATAATATCGCATTGTTTACTATGGACTACAGAAGGACGTTCAATTATTACAACTTCTTCGGAACTCATCAGGATGGTCAGCCTAATGCAGCAGGATCATTTTTACAGAATCTTTGGAATAACTATGCCGAAAGCACAGGTACAAATCCGAATTACGGATCAAGAAACCCACTTTCATATTATGCCAATACTGGAAACATCGACAAAACACTGGCTTATGTAGACCCTAACTCCTACGAACTGGTAGTTAATCCAAATAAATGGATCTATAACGGTGAACCTGCAAACGGAGCAATGATAGGTCAGATAACATTCGAAACCAATGGAAAAGACCCTCAGAGCGGAGGACAAGTATTCCCTATTGTTTTATGGTTTGGTACTAATTTCTAATTACAAAAAATACTATGATATATAATATAATGAAAAATATAAGCTTTCGTAAGAGCATCACTATGTTTCTGGCATTTATACTGTCGGTTAGTTTATATGCGCAACAACTTACGATTAAAGGTAAGATAATAGATGAAACAGACGAGCCCCTGATTGGGGCAACTGTTTCGATAGTAGGAAAGACAGTAGGGGGATCTGCAGATGTGAATGGTGAATTCTCTATAAAAGCCTCTAAAGGTGAATCATTGCAGGTCAGCTATGTAGGATACATTACACAAACCATAAAAATAGCAGGTCAGAACTCATTGATAATAAGGATGGAGCCTACCTCATCATCTCTGGATGAGGTTGTGGTTATTGGCTACGGTTCGATGAAACGCAGCGACCTTACCGGTTCTGTGGCATCTGTCAGTTCCGAAAATATAGAAGGTTTTAAAACAAGTTCAGTTCTCGGGGCACTGGGCGGACAAGTGGCAGGTGTGCAAATCACTCAATTTGATGGCACTCCGGGTTCAGGATTCAATGTAAATATACGTGGAGTGGGAACTCTGACAGGCGACGCTTCACCTTTATATATAGTTGATGGATTTGAAGTCAGCAATCTTGACTATCTGGCCAATTCTGACATAGAATCTGTAGAGATACTGAAAGATGCATCTGCGGCAGCCATATACGGTGCCCGTGCAGCTAATGGCGTTGTGCTGGTTACAACCAAATCGGGAAAAGCCGGCCGGCCGATAATCACTTACAACGGTTCGGCCAGTTACCGCAAGATTTATAAAAAACTAGATATGCTCAATACGTTCGAATTCGTAAAGCTTCAAACGGAAGTAAATAGTAAATATGCCGATACATATTACAAAGAAGGCAATGGTGATGACGGTATCCCCTACAAATATCAATCAGCAGAAGACTATATTGGCGTAAACGGGATTAACTGGCAGAACGAAACATTCCGTCCTACATGGTCGCAGGATCACAGTGTATCGATATACGGAGGTTCTGAAGAATCGAAATACAATATATCTTTCGCCCGGTATGATGAAAACGGAATTTTTAACAATAGCGGTTTCGATAAAACATCTGCCAAAATGAGAATCGATCAGAAACTATTCAAAAATCTGAAATTCGATGCCACTATAAACTATGCTGTAACTAACAGAAAAGGTGTGGGAACAACCGCCGATGCCGGACGTTTCAATATGTTGGCACAAATATTAAGCGCGCGTCCTACAGGTGGATTGAAAGTTGATAATGAGACCTTATTGACATCAGCTATCGACCCCGAAATGCTGGAAGACGGAACAAGCCTGGCACAGGTAAATCCGGTGGTACAAACCCAATCTGTTACCAACAAAAGACGGTCAGAATTATGGTCAGGAAACCTTGCCGTTACTTGGGAAATAATAAAAGGGTTGTCATTCAAAACGGCGGCTACGTATAATACGACCTATAATCGTAACGATATTTTCTATAAAGACGGTTCGAAAGAAGCTTACCGTAATGGACAAAAACCTTATGGACAGACACAGATGGCGCGTAATGTAAGATTTACCAATTACAATAACCTTACATGGAAACAAACAATCGATAAAAAGCATAAGTATGACGTTATGCTGGGACACGAGGTATCTTATAACAGTTCGGAATATTTATTGGGGCAGGCAATGGACTTCCCATTCGATAATCTGGGAAATGATAACTTAGGGATTGGAGCTACTCCCAGTAAAGTAGAAACTGATTTTTATAACAAGAAGATGTTATCGTTTTTTGCACGGGCTAATTATAATTATGATAACAGGTACTTGTTGACTGCAACGATGCGTACTGATGCATCCAGCGTATTTTCAAAAAACAATAAATGGGGATATTTTCCTTCTTTCTCTGCAGCATGGCGTGTTTCAGAAGAGGCATTTATGAAAGATATTAAGGCTGTATCTAATCTTAAATTCAGGTTAGGATGGGGTGTTGTAGGCAACGATCGCATTTCAAATTACCTTTCATTAGACCTATATGAGATAAGTAAATACGGCATAGGCAGTACCACCAATACAGTATTGATGCCAAAACAACTGAGAAATGAAAATCTGAAATGGGAAGGGTCTTCTACAGTCAATTTAGGTTTAGATCTGGGATTATTCAATAGTAGATTGAACCTTACAGCCGATTTATTCGTAAAAGACACTAAGGACCTGTTATTAGCACAATCACTTGCGCACGTAACTGGTTTCTCATCACAGTATCAGAATATCGGAAAGATCCGTAATAAAGGAGTGGAACTGAGTCTTAACAGCATAAACATCCAGAATAAAAACTTTCAATGGGAGACTAATCTCAACATATCATTCATTAAAAATGAGTTGAGATCATTGCAGTCTGGCGTAGATGCAATGTATACCCGTTCTGGATTCGACAGCAATTTTACCGAAAATGACTATGTTGCAATGGTAGGATCTTCCTTAGGGCTTATTTACGGTTACGAATTCGACGGCGTTTATCAGCATTCCGATTTTAATACTACTCCTGATGGAAGCCTTGTTCTTAAAGATGGAGTAACCGATAACCGCAGGCTTACAGGAGGAGCGTTCCCTGGAGGAGTAAAATATAAAGACCAGGATGGTGATGGTATTATTACTACTAACGACCGTACAGCTATAGGGAATGCCATCCCGAAATGGTATGGAGGTATTACAAACACATTCAACTATAAAGGTATCGACCTGAGCATCTTGCTACAATTTAATTATGGCAATGATGTTTATAATGCGACCAGATTATATGCGACACAGTCGCGCAGAGGACGTACTAATATGCTGGCGGAAGTCGCCGACAGATGGACCCCGACTAATGCATCGAACAAAGTCCCTTCTACTCAGGGCTATGTAACCAATGATGTCTATTCCCGGTTTGTAGAAGACGGTTCATTCCTTCGTCTGAAAAATGTCACTTTGGGATATACATTCCCTGTTAAATGGACAAAAAAAGCATATATATCCAAATTAAGAGCTTATGCTTCCGGCCAGAATCTATTCTGTATATCAGGATACAGCGGATATGATCCAGAAGTGAGTACTGCTGGAAATAATCCTATGACTCCCGGACTCGATTGGGGTGCTTATCCTAAGAGCAGAGTCTTTACTTTCGGGCTGGAAATTCAATTTTAATCAACAAATGAAGAACAAATGAAAAAAATAATTTATTATATACTGATTCCGGCAATGTTAATGCTAAATGCTGCTTGTTCAGACTTTCTGGATGAAGAATCAAAAACAGACATAGATAAAGGTAAGTATATGCTCAATGCCTCCGAAGCAGAAACCGTATTACTGGGAGTTTATCGCAATATGGTAACTGATGCCATGTACGGATACCATATGTCTATATTATTCACTATGGGTACAGATATTTCGCAAGTGGAAGGTAGTACCAATGAGAACTTCCGCATCATTCCTACAAATTCGTTTTCGGCTAATCAGGCTGAGATACAAAATACTTGGGCCACATTGTATAATTCCATATATAATGCAAACGATTTTATAGAAGAGATACAGCGCAAAATGGTAAACTATACGGATACTGACAAGAGCCTCGCCACTATTTACATTGCCGAAGCCCGGGGATTACGTGCATTATACAATTTCGAACTGGTACGCAGATACGGAAACATCGCATTAATGGCCAATACAGCCATGTCTAGCCAGCATCCTTCATCCTTTGTACAAGAAGACCCGATTAAGGTCTATGAATTTATCGAACAAGATTTATTATATGCTATTGAGAATCTCCCTTATGCAATAGATGACTCGTCACGGAGAAACAGTAGCTTCCGTCTTTCAAAAGGCTCTGTGCTCGGGCTCCTTGCCAAAGTATACGCTACCTGGGCCGGTTATCCCATAAAAGATGAATCAAAATGGGAAAAAGCTGCTAAAACGGCACAAATTCTGATAGAATCCGGAAAGCATGACCTCTTAGAGGATTATGAGCAGTTGTGGAAAAACTCAGGAGCAGGGGTTTGGGACTCTAAAGAGAGCCTGATTGAAGTATCTTTCTATTCTCCCACTACTACAGGAGCGGCAACAGACCCTGTAGGACGTATAGGAAAATGGAATGGAGTGAAAGCAACAGCAATCGCCGGAGAGCGGGGAAGTAATGCCGGAAATGTAAAAGTAGTACATACTTTTATTCTCGACTGGAGAAACTATGAAGGAGACAAGCGTAGAGACATCGCCGTCGCTAATTACAGATATGATCCCCAGAAAACACTTTGGGTAAAAGGTGCAAGCGATACGGAAGATATTGCTATTGCCAATGATGCAGATCCACTAAAAAAACAGAAAGAAAAGCAAAATTACACTCCGGGTAAATGGGATACCGAAAAATATGTACCTCAAAGCAACAAGCTCATTAACAATGACAAATCGAATGTTAACTGGTATATACTTCGCTACGCCGATGTGTTGCTGATATATGCAGAAGCCCTTAATGAATGGAAGAAAAGTCCTACAGCAGAAGCATATACCGCAGTGAATATTGTTCGCCGCCGCGGATATGGTTTACCAACAAATACAACCAGTAATGTGGCCGATCTTCCAAGCGGGCTGAACGAAGACGGATTCCGGCAGGCTATACGTAAAGAGCGGGCATTTGAGCTGGCTTTTGAAGGACATAGAAGACTCGACCTGATACGCTGGGGCATCTATTATGAAACTGTAAAAGAAACAGCAGGAGCATTGGGTACCTGGTGGAGTTCTTCCGATTCTCCTAATTATGCCGTTGCAAAGCCCGGATTTACAACAAAAGGCAAACACGAGCTATTCCCTATACCACAGCGGGATATGGACCTGATGTCTCAGTTTAAACAAAATCCCGGATGGCAATAATATTAATATTAATGAGATATAAGTACTAAAGTAAAGATGAATAACTTGAAAACAAAACTAGCTATTTGTATTTGCCTGTTGGCGGCAATGGTATCGTGTAACAACAAATCGAAGGAAGATCATAGTTGGATAAAGAAAAGCATTGATGTATCAGTTGCTCAGTTGGATATGACTGCCCGAGAGATTTCTGATTCAGCAAAAATACCCCGTTCCATATGGGTAGGATACGATACCGAGTTCCTATGTAAACAATTAGAGAAAGATTATTCGGCATTTAAAGATTCGTTACGTCCCAATCCAAACAGCAATAGACTTGGACAGAGAAGACTAGCCGACGTTTACGACTGGACAAGTGGATTCTTTCCGGGCAGCTTATGGTACGCGTACCACATTACAGGAGATAATTCCTTGAAGGAACAAGCGACCAGATATACCAATCTGCTATATCCTGTCAGCAATTACACAAAAACTCACGATCTGGGTTTTATGATCAATTGCAGTTACGGTAACGCAGAGCGTTTTGCTGCTAACGATACAATTATCCCTATACTTATCCGCACAGCTGATAACCTTATTTCGAGATTCGACCCCACTATAGGAGCGATTCGTTCCTGGGATTTCGGAACATGGAATTTTCCTGTGATTATAGACAATATGATGAATCTGGATCTACTATTCTATGTATCCCATCTTACAGGTGATAGCAAATACAAGGATGTTGCCCTGATACATGCAGATAAAACAATGGCAAACCATTTCCGTCCCGATTATTCTTCATACCATGTAGTAAGTTACAATAATGACGGTACGGTAGAGCGCAGACAAACACATCAGGGAAAAAACGATGAATCTTCGTGGTCGCGTGGACAAGCCTGGGCCGCATACGGCTATGTCTCATGCTATAGGGAAACTAAGAACAAAGCCTATCTGGATCAGGCAATCAATATAGCAACATTCATAATGAGCAGAGTTAAAACGGCTGATCTTATTCCGTTATGGGATTACGATGCACCTGATACACCAGAAACTCCCCGCGATGCATCTGCCGCATCCATCACAGCTTCTGCATTCATTGAACTCAGTACTATGGTTGAGGATGGCAGTAAATATTTCGATTATGCTGAAAAGATTCTTCAAAATCTCTCCAGCGATAATTATCTCGCTACTCTAGGATCCAATCAGGGCTTTATATTAAAACACTCCACAGGTTCATTACCAAATGGTTCGGAGATAGACGTACCCCTAAATTACGCCGATTATTATTTCCTTGAGGGTCTGGACAGATATATGAAACTGAAGAATATAGAATACAAAGATTTATAATAAAATAAAAAACCGTATATGTCAGCAAAATATCTCGTTACAGTTATTTCTTCAGTCTTCCTTCTCTCTTCTTCATTTGCTCAAAATAAAGAAATAGAAAAGCAGCCCGGCCAGAAAGCGCTTTACCCGCGTTATCGTGAATGGGCGGTTCCTACGGACGGTAAGGTCGTAAATATGAATCCTCCGGCTTTGCTCTGGCCTGCAAAAAAAGGTAAGACATACAAGGTAAGACTGTCACAGGATAATACATTCCCCAAAGAAAACACAATAGAGAGTAGCGAGATACAATGGGCTATGTACAGTACTCACAGAAAGGTAAATGTTGGTAAATGGTATTGGCAGTATGGTACTGTTACTCCAGCCGGCATAGAATGGTCTGACATATACGATTTTAAAGTACAGGAGAATATACCAGAGTTTGAGACTCCTCCCATCGAAGAATTTCTAACGGATTGCAGTCTTTCCCACCCCCGGTTATATGTTTCTCCATCGGAACTGAGCGACTTCAAAGAGAGGAACAGAAATAATCCGGAAGCTGAAAATATTATAAAAAAGGCTGAAAGGCAACTAAAAGCCCCCTTACCGGAAGAAATACCTACACGCCCGCGTGACACAACCGATATGACCGTATCGCAGAGAAATGTCATGATGACTTTTATGTATCACCGCTTTGGCGATAAGGTAAAAGAGCCTGTTAAAAATCTCGCGATGGCATATCTGCTGACAGGAGATATAAAATATGCGGCAACAGCACTAAAACAAGCTTTACATTTAGCAGAAATGAATCCGGAAGGATATGCTACACGAGAAGATTTCAATTCGGCAAGTATAATGCTGGCTATGGCTGTGGCATATGATGTTGCATATGATATTGCGACACCCGAAGAAAAACAAACACTTCTAAAAGCTATTAGCATACGGGGAAATAAATTTTTCAACAAATATGCCAATGAGTTTGAAACGCATTCGATGGATAATCATGTATGGCAACATACCCTGCGCCGATTGTGCTTCACAGCTATTGCCACAATGAACGACCTACCCGAAGCAAGGCAGTGGCTATCGTATTGTTACGAAGTCTGGTGTTGCCGGTTCCCCATACTGGGAGGACATGATGGCGGATGGCATGACGGCACAAGTTATTTTCAGGTCAACTTTGAAACATTCATCTATATGCCGTTTATATTTAAAAGATTTACCGGTACTGACTTTTTTAATATACCCTATTATCGTAACCTTTCCCGATTCCTTATCTACTCTTATCCGAAGGACTCTTATTCCACAGGCTTCGGAGATAATGCGGAAAATCAGAACAAACCGGGAAAAAGTTACTGGGGATTTGCAGATGCACTGGCACGTGAGCTACATGATCCTTATGCCCGGTGGTATGCGGATGAGATAAGCGAAGAAAAAAAAGAAATAGTAAATGAGAGCACCAATTTCTCTTTTTATCGGTTAATGACCAAAAATAGGTATGGAGATATAATTCCGCGTTCGCCAAAACACTTACCTCAAAGCTTATTATTCAGAAACGCCGGTTTTGCATTGATGCATAACGATGTAACCAATACACCCAATGACGTGATGATTTCCTTCATGGATCTCCCATTCGGATCGACAGGTCATGCACATGCTGCACATAATGGTTTTGGAATCAATGTGGGAGGAAAGCAAATGTTTGGAGGATCGGGACATTACAGCAACTTCACAGATAAGCATACACTGATGCATTACCGCACCCGTGGACATAATACCATCCTGGCAGACGGCATGGCACAGGTAATAGGTGAAAATGGCTATGGCTGGATAGCCCGTTTCAGGGATACCCCAGCGTTCACCTACGTTCTGGGAGATGCCACTCATGCTTATGGCCCGATAACTACTCCTTTCTGGATAGACAGAATGAAACAATTTGAGGTAAAATATACAAAAGAAAACGGGTTTGGGGATCCGGGAATTACTCGTTTCCGCAGGCATTTCATATTTCTCCGGCCGAATATTATTGTTATATACGATGAATTGAAAGCAAAAAGACCTGTTGAATGGACATGGCTGCTACATTCCTATAATAAAATGGAAAAAGGAGATAAAGAAAATGTAATCTGGGGTCAGAATGAAGTCGCCGACAGCAGAGTCGATATCTTTTGTCAACAACCGTCAAGAAGTTACATAACCGATGAATTCTTCTCTCCTGCAATCAACTGGAAAAACCGGGGAGGGTCTGATAATGGCCAACCATATGAGTATGCTAAACACTGGCATCTGGAGTTTTCGACATTAGATAAATCCGAATCCAACAGATTCCTGACAATAATTCAACTGGATAAAAAAGGAACTTCTAAAAAAATCGGTTCGCCGGAATCCGGACAGAACGGACTGTGGAAAATCAATGGATGGATTATAGAAGCTGAGATGGACGGGCAAAAAAAACCTTCCCTTAAAATAAAAAATGGGAAAGGAGATGCGGTAGAATATATAAATCAGGGTAAAACTATCATTCGTGAAAAAGGCAAAATAATAGATCAGCTGACAGACGAATTGCCTGATATTGCAAGATAATGTTCATACCTTTATTGTTTAAGTCAACATCATAATCACATACCATGTCTAGAATAATTGTAGCTATCTTATTTTTGCTTATCTGCCAACTTGTTTCCACCCAGAATAAAGAGTTGATCACAATTACCGAACGGGTAAATGTACAAGCCGATACCGTCCGGGCAGACCAGATTATAAACGATGAATGGGTAGCGGTGGGAACTAAAAAGAAATATGCTATCTGTTACGATTATACATTACCATTTAATGGGGAACCATCATTCCGCTTCGAACTGAAAGAAAATGACAACACCCTCGCCGGATATAGTGAAGGAGAAACAAAAGGCAGAGCCGAATTATCTTATTGTTACGCTACAGCACAAGACTTTAAAGGATTTACGGAAGATGTATTTCTGAATGCTCAGAAGATGAAAACTGTATATCATTACGGCAAAGGTATTTGTGAGCAAGGTAGTCATTGGAAATATACATTTTCTATATATGTGCCTTCAGCATTGCAGAGAGATGTTTCTACAATTTTCGCCCAATGGCACGGCATGCCTGACCGCACATTGGTATCTACACCTGAAGGAATAGTAAAAAAACTTACGGTAACCGAATTCCTCGAGTTATACGACCAGATGATATTCAGGAAGAATATCGCCCACGATATAATAAAAACAGTGAACGAAGATGGTACGACAAGCTATAAAGCCGGCAAGCCTAATGGTTGGCTGATAGAACAGGGTGGATATCCTCCGCTGGCATTTGGTTTTTCAAACGGCTACTTTTACATTAAGGCCAATTCTGACCGGAAATGGCTGACAGATAAAACTGATCGCTGTAATGCCAGTCCGGATAAAGCCAATATTATGCAACCATTGACATCAGAATACAAAGCCTCTACCATTGCATACAAAATGCCCTTCGATGATTTTCCTAAAGATCGCTGGGTCACTTTTATACTAGATATTAAATGGACTAAATACAGTGGTGAATCTGAAAAAATACAAGTTCCCGGAAAATTGGACGTTAAAACATCCTACAACGAGGGTAATAAACTCATAAACAAACATTTGGTAAAAAACGAAACAATACTTATCGGACGAAATGACGACGATGGCTATTATTTCAAATTTGGCATCTACAGAGTAGGAAATAGCACTATTCCTGTTTGCTACAATCTGGCAGGATATAAAGAGGAAAAGTTAAATATTCCGATAAATAATTAAAAGCCCATATTGTTATTCTTATAGAATGTATCTTTATATCTAATATCAATGAATACAGCAAGTTGTATAGTATTCATATAGATAAAAACCTGTACGATTATAATAAATACTGATCGCACATAATATAACGGGGACAAGAAAAATGATAAAAAGAAATCTATCTGTTCTTTTACTTCTCTTGATAGTATTAACAGGAAATGCCTATACAAATAAACGGACTCCACCCATTAAATTCTCGTCATTATCTGTAGAAAACGGACTATCGCAAAGTACTGTATTTGACATTATACAAGATAAAAAAGGATTTCTCTGGATAGCAACAGCCGATGGACTCAACAGATATGATGGATATACCTTCACTGTATACAGGCACGAAAATAATAACCCTAATTCTATACAATCCGATTTTATCCGGAGCCTCTTCATCAACGAAAAGGGAGAACTATGGATCGGTACCAATGCCGGAATCGCATCTTATGACTCAAAAAAAGATATATTCAGTACGTATCCATACAAGGCGCAGATAAACAGCATCATACAATCGTCTACGTCTGATCTGTATCTTGCTACAAGCGAAGGATTACTATCTTATAACATTGATCATAAAACATACAGGATACTTTCTCCAAAAGGGATATTATGCGAAAATTTTCATATACTGGCTAAATATAATGACCTCATACTGATAGGAACAGACAAGGGTCTGTACATGATGAACCCTAAAGACGAAAATATAGTCTTATACAGAAAAGAGTTAGCCAGTAAAAATATAATGGATATCTGTATCGGACGAAAGGGAATATGGATTGCTACTGAAGGGAACGGGCTATATTATATCGCAGATGACGGGAACCTGAAGAATTACAGGAACGACAAAAACGATCCGAACAGTATTTCTTCCGACTTTGTCCGAAGTCTGTGCTTCGATAATCAGCAACGATTATGGGTGGGGACCTTTATCGGACTAAACATTTATGATGAGATTGAAGATACATTCAGCCGTTATTACAGTAATGAAATTGAGAAAAGGTCTATCAACCAAAATTCAGTCCGGACCCTATATTTGGATAACCAGGGAGCGATGTGGCTTGGAACATTCTATGGTGGATTGAATTATCATCATTTGCTGCAAAACCAGTTTGAAAGGATATATCATATTCCCCATATGAATTCTCTGAGTGATAATGTTGTCAGTTGTATCGTAGAAGACAGCCCTTCCGAATTATGGATCGGCACGAACGATAATGGACTGAATCTGTATAATCTGGCGACAAAGAAGTTTACCTATTATACAAAGAATCCGAATAGCAATAATGCGATCTTGTCCAATAACATTAAAGCTGTTTTGGTAGATGGAGATTTTGTTTATATAGGTTCACATGGCGGAGGAATGGGCAAACTTGATAAAAGAACCAACAGAATAAAAAACTATACGAATCAAAATAGTGCTGTGGGAAGTGACAATGTATACTCTTTATCAAAAGACATTCGCGGCAATATCTGGATAGGGACTCTCGAGGGATTGACTATTTATAACCCTCAGAACGACACATTCTCTTCATTTGATTCTTTTTTGCAAGAAAGTAAAAGCAATAAAGAACTTCTGAAGAAGCTGAATAAATCACACATATATGTACTATATCTCGACACTAAACAGCAAATGTGGTTCGGTACGGAAAACGGAGTATATACATACTCTTTTCTCACTAAAGATATAAAAGAATATAACATCGGGATAAAAAACCAGCCCTCTACCAAAAACCGCATATATTGTATTGCCGAAGATAGCCAGAACAGGATATGGATAGGTACAAATCTGGGGCTAAACCGACTTAATGATAACCCGCAGAGTTTTAAGACCATCACAACTGCCGATGGATTGCCAAACAATAATATATATGGTATATTACAAGACAGTTTTGGCAGGCTCTGGCTTAGTACAAACCGGGGACTTGCATGCTACAATCCCAATAGTGAAGAAATAAGGACATATACAATGCTGGACGGATTGCAAGGCGAACAATTCAATAATTACGCCTATTGCAAAACATCATCAGGTGAAATATTTTTCGGAGGGATAAATGGTATAACTGCTTTTTCGCCCGAACACCTCACCGATAATCCATTCACCCCATCCGTAATAATTACCCAGCTATTATTGTTTAACAAACCAGTTATACCCGGAGACAATACCGATATCCTGTCTGAAGATATAAGTGAGACGAAAAAAATCATATTGAAACCCAATCAGACCTCATTTGGATTGTTATTTACCGTACCCAATTATTTATCAGCCCAACACAATACTTTTGCCTATAAGCTCGACGGCTTTGACAATGACTGGACTTATACAGACGACAGACGCATGATATCTTATTCCAACCTGAAACACGGGAAATATACCTTTTATGTAAAGGCGGCAAACAATGCCGGAAAATGGAATGACGAACCAACCATACTGGAAATCGAAATCCTTCCTTATTGGTGGGAAACTGTTTGGGCTAAAACATTATTCATCCTGATAGGACTTATAACCTTATTCCTCTTATTCAAATTTTTCTATAACCGTCAGTTACTGAAAAACCAGCTGGCACTAGAACGCTTGGAAAAAGAAAAAATAGAAGAAGTAAATCAGATGAAACTACGTTTCTTTATCAATATATCGCATGAATTCCGTACTCCACTTACCCTGATTGTATCACCATTGCAGGAAATACAAAGCATGACAAACGACAAGCGGATACTAAATCAGGTAAAAACAATACAGCGGAATTCTAATAAACTGCTGTATCTTGTCAATCAACTGATGGATTATAGACGTGCCGAACTAGGAGTATTCGAATTAAAGGTAGTGGAACAAAATCTTTTACCTCAAGTAGAGAATTCCATGAATTTATTTGAACGTCTGTCTAAACAAAAAAACATCGACTTCATATTAGAAGATGAGCTAAGAAACAAACCCGCTTTGTATGACCCTCATTATCTAGACCTTATCCTATCCAATTTATTATCCAATGCTTTCAAATTCACACCGGATAACGGATCGATCATTATCAATCTAAAATTTGCGGACAACAACTTTATACTGTCCGTAAAAGATACCGGAATAGGTATATCTCCCGAGTATCAGGCACGGATATTCGAACGTTTTTATCAGGTGAATTCCGATAACATTGGTACGGGAATCGGGCTTTCTTTAGTAAAGCGTCTTGTCGATCTGCACCATGGACATATTACAGTAGAAAGTGTACCGGGAAAAAGCTCTGAATTCACCGTCTTTTTCCCTCAAGATAAAGAACTTTATTCACAAAATGAGCTATCAGATATCCACAAGGACGATGTGCTCAAAAACACTTTCAGAGACGATGTAGATATTGTGCGTCTACTGAAAGAAAATGACAGGGAAGTTGATTTACAAGAAGAAATAAGCGAGAATAAGCCATCTCTACTGATAATAGAAGACGATCTCGATGTCAGGAATTACCTCGTTGACAACTTCCGACCATCGGCTAATGTACTTGCTGTTGCCGATGGTGAAGAAGGACTGAAACTTATCAAGGAGAATAAAATCGATCTGGTTATAACTGACCTCATGCTGCCGGGTATCGACGGACTGAAGGTCTGTAAAAGTATCAAACAGAATATACGCACCAGCCACATTCCCGTCATTATGCTTACGGCAAAGACTAACCAGCAGGACCAGATAGAAGGACTATCTGTAGGTGCCGACGATTATGTATACAAACCGTTCAATATCTCCATATTGAAAATGAAAGTACATAATATGATTAAATCCCGGGCACGTACACTCGAACATTATTCCAATTCGCTGGATGTTGATCCGCAAATGATTACATTCAATGAAATGGATAAGGAGTTTCTGGAAAAAGCAAAATCAATAGTTGAACAAAACCTTGATAATATAGATTTCTCTGTTGATGATTTTTGTGCTCAAATGGCAATGAGCCGTTCAAACCTTCATCTGAAAATGAAAGCAATAACAGGCGAATCAACTATCGAATTCATTAAGAAGATAAGATTCAGCCACGCCTGTAATCTACTGAAAGAAGGAAGATATTCCATAGCCGAAATCAGTGTGATGGTAGGTTTTAATACACCCTCATATTTTACTTCCAGCTTTAAGAAGTATTTCGGAATATTGCCTACAGAATATGTCAAAGACATAAAGAAAACTGATAAATAAACAATATTAATCTTTTTTGAGATAAAATTAATATCCACTGGCACCGTATTCCTATAATATAAGACATATCTGAAAGTCCATCCGGTATATATTGCATAATATTGCTATGCTGAATAATTTCATTTCTATAATGAATGGATAGTATATGCAATAGCAATATGAATTTATACCTAAAATTAAAAATATATGAAAAAACTGTCTCTTACTCTCCTCCTTATTTTCATTACTTGTTTTTCAAAAGCTCAAGAGCTAAACAAGGAAGTATTTAATGTCGTTAATCTCAATTATCCCGGACTGGAAACAGTCAAAGACCTGCATAATAAAGGAAAAGATAAAGAAGCTGTTTCCGCTTTATTAGATTATTATCGTAACCGCAAAGGGATCAACCATCCGGATATTGACCTCAATAATGTGAAAATCTCGAGGGAAGAACAGAAATGGGCCGACGATGGACTTAAACATGTTTTTTTTGTACACAAAGGATATCAACCATCCTTCTCTTATGGTGACGATATCGACTGGAAGTACTGGCCTGTGAAAGACAATGAACTGCGGTGGCAACTACACCGAACCAAGTGGTGGCAGCCTATGGGTAAAGCTTATTACCTGTCGAAAGATGAGAAATATGCCAATGAATGGATACATCAATATATGGACTGGATAAAGAAAAACCCGTTGGCCGATGAAAAAACGGATGAAAATGTGAAATTTGCATGGCGTCCGCTCGAAGTAAGCCATCGTTTACAAGATCAGACAATTCAGTTTCTTCTGTTTCTCAATTCTCCCGGCTTCACCCCGGAATTTCTATCCGGATTTCTTGTTAATTATAACAAACATGCCGAGCATATTCTAAATAATTATTCAGATCAGGGAAATCACCTTTTGTTCGAAGCCCAACGCGAACTGTATGCTGGCGTGCTTTTCCCGGAAATGAAAAATGCACCTGTATGGAGAAAAAGCGGAATAGATATCCTTAACCGTGAAATTAAATTACAGGTATATGAAGATGGCATGCAATACGAGCTTGATCCTCACTACCATCTGGCGACAATCAATATTTTTGCCAAAGCTATCAGCATAGCCGATGCTAACGGATTCAGGAACGAATTTCCTCAATCTTATCTCGATACAGTGGAAAAAATGATTATGGTTGTACTCAATACATATTTTCCTGATTATACTAACCCTATGTTCAGCGATGCCAAACTCGACGATAAAAAATCCATGATCAGGAACTATAAGGGTTGGGCAAAGATATTTCCAGCTAATAAGGCTATAAGATATATGGCATCCGATCGTAAAAAGGGAACGCCTCCCAGCAATCTGTCTATTGCATTCAGGCCATCCGGCTTTTATGTTTTCCGCAATGGCTGGACAGAAGAAGCAACCCAAATGACACTCAAAGCAGGCCCCCCTGCCTTCTGGCATTGTCAGCCGGATAACGGAACTTTCGAATTATATATTAAAGGACGCAATTTCTTCCCCGATGCAGGAAGTTACGTATATGGCGGGGATAAAGAAGTATTAAAAGAGCGCGATTGGTTCCGCCAGACAATGGTACATAAGACATTAACATTGAATAATGCAAATCTGGATAGCACAGATACCAAATGCCTGTTGTGGCAACCAAATCCTGATTTAGATAAACTGGTTCTCGAAAATCCGAGTTATAAAGGGCTTACACACCGCCGTTCTGTATTTTTTGTCGATCAAAAGTTTTTCGTAATAGTAGATGAAGCCTATGGTAATTCGACAGGAGATGTAGCCATACATTATCAAATGTGCGAAGGAAAAGTCAACATAATAAAAGAACAACTATCGGCAACAACAGAATTCGACGATAAAAACAATGTGCTGGTACAATGTTTTTCCGCGCAACAAACAAAAATGACAAAAGAAGAAGGATGGGTATCATACGCATATCGCCATAAGGCTAAACGTGAAGCATATGCATTTGTTACTGACAAACAAGATAACAATCCTGTCCGCTTAATTACTGTCATAATGCCGATAGAATCTCAAAAATCGGCACCGCAGATAAAAGCCTCATTCGACAATAAGAAATTCGACAATAAAGGCCTGAAAATAAGAGTAGAAGTAGACAAAAAGAAATACGACCTGAATTATACTCTATGAAAAAAAACAACCTGGCTGTAGCTTCATCCTTGTTGGCCGGAGGGCTGAGCATCATATCTGCACAATCGGCCCAAGCTTTTTCTTTCGAAAAGCAGGCAAAAGATAAGCCGGACATTATATTGATCATTACCGATCAGCAAACCGCATCAGCGATGAGCTGTGCAGGCAATCCTTATGTGAATACTCCGGGAATGGATATGCTGGCACAGGATGGAATCCGCTTTAGCCGTTCTTATGTAACATACCCGCTTAGCGGCCCCTCACGGGCAAGTCTGATAACAGGACGCATGCCCGTCGAAATAGGAGTGAAGGATAATGGCGGCAGAATTCCGGATAGGGATATGCAGAATAGTCTGGGCTTTGTCATATCGCAATCTGGATACGATTGTCTGTATGCAGGCAAGTGGCATGCCCCCGCCGAAGTGAATATACCCGAAACCGGAACAGGGTTTAAAAAAATTTGCAACGTGAACGATCCTACACTGGTAGACAGCTGTATACCATATATTGAAAAAAAGAGAGAAAATTCACTGTTTCTGGTAGCTTCTTTTCTAAATCCCCACGAGATATGTGAGTACGCCCGTGACGAAGCATTACACTATGGTCGTTTGTCAGAACCCAACATATCCGAATGTCCTCCATTACCTTATAATGCTGTGATTCCCGCCTATTACCCGGAAGCTATAACTCTGCACAGGCAGTGGGTTCCCAAGTCCTACCCCACCGGATTATACTCCGATGACGACTGGCGACGCTACCTCTTTGCTTACTACCGCCTTGTGGAAAGGGTGGACAGGGAAATTGTCAGGCTTATTAATGAATTAAAAAAGAATGGTTTATATGATAGCAGCCTAATCATCTTTGTAAGTGACCACGGTGATGGAGCAGCCGCCCACAGGGGAAACCAGAAACGGGTATTGCAGGAAGAGATTATCCGGGTACCGTTTATTGTAAAACCACCCAACAGAAAGACGAAAAGAATAGTGAACGATGATGCCCTCATCAGTATCAATCTGGATATTTACCAGACCATATGCGATTATGCCGGTGCCGGAGAAAATAAGGAAATGAAAGGTAAGAGCCTGCGCCACCTGATTGATGGTAAGATCAATACCCATCACGATGAAGTTTACGTAGAGACAATGCTGGATGGTATCGACACCAGAGGCTGGAGCGTTGTGTCCAAGGACTTTAAATATACGCTTTACCGGTATTATAAGAATAAAGAGCAACTCTCCGACCTCACAAAAGACCCTTATGAAATGCAAAATCTGGCTGTAGATAAGAGATATGATGAAACACTTCTGGCTATGCGTAGAAAACTATACGATTGGGGAATAAAGACGAATGACAAGATGTTAACCAGATTGCTGAAAAACGAACTGGACAATAAATAATCTGTTTATGAAACCATATAATCCATTTCTTTTATTTGTTCCCTTAGCTTTTTTCGCCTGTAAGGAAAAACCACAGGAGCAAAAAAAGCCAAATATCCTGTTCATAATGACGGATGATCATACAACACAGGTGATCAGCGCCTATGGTGGAAAACTGGTTAAAACTCCGAATATCGATCGCATTGCCAATGAAGGAATCCGTTTCGATAACTGCTACGCTACAAATGCACTATCCGGTCCTTCACGGGCATGCATACTAACCGGAAAATTCGGCCATATAAACGGATTTACCGATAATGCCAAAACTTTTGACGGCAGCCAAGAGACTTTTCCTAAGTTATTACAACAAAACGGTTATCAGACAGCTATTGTTGGGAAATGGCATTTGATCTCCGAACCGCAAGGTTTCGATTTCTGGAGTATCTTATCCGGACAACACGAACAAGGCGACTATTACAATCCGGATTTTATAGAGAACGGGCAGCTCATTCAGGAACAAGGATATGTAACTGATATAATCACTGACAAGGCGATTCATTATATCAAAGACAGGGATTCTTCCAAACCTTTTGCACTGATGGTACACCATAAGGCGCCACACCGCAACTGGATGCCGGCGGAAAGGCATCTGGGTGTTTTTAATGATTCTGTATTTCCCGAACCAGATAATCTTTTCGACGATTATAAGACCCGTAGCATGGCTCCTAAAGAACAGGATATGTCAATTGCCAAAACTTTGACGAATTATTGGGATCTGAAACTGGCCACTGCAAAAGAACTAGAAAAAGAAGATTTTCCGGATAAGCGCTTCAAAGGTGTATATGCCCGCATGCCGCAGCCGGCGAAGGATAAATGGAACAAAGTGTATGCCGGAAGGATTACGGAATACCGTAGCCAGAATATGACAGGTAAGGATCTTGTCAGCTGGAAATACCAGCAATATATGCGCGACTATCTGGCGACTACGCTAGCTGTAGATGAAGGCATCGGCAAAATATTGAAATACCTGGAAGAGATAGGTGAACTGGATAATACAATCATAATTTATACATCCGACCAGGGATTCTTCTTAGGCGAACACGGTTTCTTCGATAAGCGTTTCATGTACGAAGAATGTCAGCGAATGCCTCTCGTCATGCGTTATCCTAAAATGATAGAAGCCGGAAGCGTAACTTCGGCAATGAGTATGAATGTGGATTTTGCTCCTACATTTCTTGACATAGCAGGTATCGACATCCCTTCCGAAATACAAGGCAGGTCGCTATTATCTGTTTTGTCGCATAAAGGACAGACACCGGAGGACTGGAGAGAATCAGTTTACTACCATTATTTTGAATACCCGGCCGAACATAGTGTGAAAAGGCATTACGGAATACGGACAAACAGATACAAACTAATTCATTTCTACAACGATATAGACGAATGGGAGATGTATGACTTGCTGAACGATCCTAAAGAGATGAACAATCTCTATGATCAGCCGGAGTATATGAAACTACAACAAAAACTAACAGATATTCTGATCCATAACCGTGAATTATACAAAGACGACATCAACCAATAGTCAATAATTCATTGGATTAACTTGGTGGTAAGGAAATAAAACATATAAAATACATAAAGCTTGTCAGCTTTTAAAGTTGATGCACTCCAATAACAATAAAAAATTAATACCAATATAATCATGAACAGACGTAAATTCATAAGAAGTGCGGGGATTACCCTGGCAGGAATAGCCGCTGGAGGTAGTGTTTTACAAAATACAGCGAAAGCGATGTCAAATAAGAATTTCAGACAAACCCTAGCTAATGATAGCAAACTAAAAGTATACTGGGGAGACATTCACAACCATTGCAACCTTACTTATGGTCATGGTGGAATGCAGGAAGCCTTCGAAGCAGCCAGACAGCAACTGGATTTTGTATCGATCACCCCACATGCTATGTGGCCCGATATTCCGGGAAAAAACGATCCACGTCTCGAATGGGTTATTGAATATCACGAAAGTGCATTCCGCCGTTTGCGTACAGGGGGGTGGGATAAATATGTAAAAATGACCACCGATTATAATAAGGAAAAGGAGTTCCTCACATTCCTCACATACGAATGTCATAGTATGGAACATGGAGATCATGTAGTGTTGAATTACAACCTGAATGCTCCGCTAGTAGAGTGTACTTCTGTAGAAGACCTTAAACAAAAACTAAAAGGAACGAAGACTTTCATTACCCCACATCATATGGGGTATCAGGAAGGATATAGGGGCTATAACTGGAAACATTTTTCGGAAGGAGATCAAACTCCTTTTGTGGAAATGTATTCACGTCACGGATTAGCAGAAAGTGATCTTGGAGATTATCCTTATCTGCATGATATGGGCCCTCGTCATTGGGAAGGGACTATTATGTACGGACTGAACCAGGGACACAAATTCGGAATAATGGGCTCTACCGACCAGCATGCAGGTTATCCTGGCAGTTATGGTGACGGCCGTATCGGAGTATTGGCTACTGAACTGACACGCGAGGCCATCTGGAATGCTCTTAAGAACAGGAAAGTCTGTTGTGCCACAGGCGACAAGATAATGATTGACTTCCGTATCAATGATGCAACGATGGGAGATGTGATCAAGGGAAACAAACGTCATATCTACTTAAATGTGATAGGAGAAAGTGCGATTGACTACATTGATATCGTAAAAAACGGACAAACAACCGGGCGTATCAGCGGACCACTTATTCCATTAATGCCGTCAGAGGATATTGTGAGGGCTAAGGTTAAGTTCGAATTCGGATGGAACCGTTTTGACGAACCTGTGAAATGGGAAGGAACTATCAAAGTTAGTGAAGGTACAGTAAACGAGGTTACTCCTTGTTTCAGGGGTGCACCTTATACAGCCCCGGTTAAAGGTATCAAAGAAAGCCCGACACTGGTTAACCGCATACTTCAGAAAAATGGAAAAGGTGTGCAACTGGAAATGTATTCAACCAAAAACCCAAATACTACCACAGCATCTACCCAGGCAGTAATAATGGATGTAACGATGCAAAAATCGGGTAAACTGATGCTCAATTTCAATGATCAGCACCTTGAATACACACTAAATGAGTTGCTTGCAGGTACAAAAACTCATTTTATGAACGGATGGCTGAGCGAAGCTATCCAGTCCCACAGGGCAATCCCTGTCTCGGCATTTGTATTCGAACATTTTATGACAGATGATAAACCTGAAAAAGATACGGATTACTATTATATCCGGATTCGGCAAAGAGATAACCAATGGGCATGGAGTTCTCCTATCTGGGTTGAGAAAGCCTGATGAAACTTATAACCAAATTGAGTGGCAGAAAAACCTTATTAATGTAATTAATTTGTTATATAAACTTAATCCGATAAATCTGCATAAAATGAGAGTACTTCAAGTAAAAAGTACTCTCAAATTTTTATAGATATCAAATATATTCACTTAACTATTTCAATTCCTGCCTATTCTTTGGATGAAAAATTGTAAAAACAAATCCCTGACTGATCCCGATAGACGTACGATAAGTCTATTTAATACTATTTAGCAGATCGAGCTTACCTTCGTTGGCTAGCTTGGATATTAATTCTCCAAAGAGAGTATTCTGCCAGGCAAACCAGGCTCGTGTAAATTTTTTCGGATTATTCACGTTGAAAGATTCATGCATAAATCCGGTATCGGCATCTGTATCCATCAACATTTTGATGCACCATTTGATTTCATCATCGTCCTGGCTGGTAAATGACTTCATCATAATACTCATAGGCCATGCCATATCATAACCAATATGAGGTCCACCAATACCTTCACCTGCTGTTCCACGGAAAAAATAAGGATTATCCGTGCTCCAAACAAACCGGCGTGTATTCTGATAGATAGGATCATTTACATCCACATCTCCCAGATAAGGCATTGCGAGTAGACTTGGAACATTTGCATCGTCCATTAGCAACTGATTACCATAACCATCAACTTCGAAAGCATAGATCATTCCATATTTAGGGTGATTGTAAGTTGCATATTTTTTCAGGGCTTCTTCTACCTCCTTAGCCAAATCCAGACACTCTTTTACCAATGCCTCTTTTTTATTTACAGATTGAAGTATTTCGGCGGCTTTGCGTAAAGAACTTACTGCAAAGAAATTTGAAGGCACCAAAAATTGTAAAGTCGTTGCATCATCCGACGGGCGGAAAGAGGAAACTATCAAACCAACCGGTTTAACTGGCGCTCCCATACCGTTGTTATTCACCGTATCAAGGGCACGTTCGGTTTTCCGTTGGAAAAGATATGGGCCAACACCGTCTTTGCGTTGCTGTTCTTTGAATGTTTTAAGTATATTTTGTATAGCCTGTAACCATTCGTCAGAGAAAACACTGGTATCTCCCGTTGTTTTCCAATAATGGTATGCCAGGCGAATAGGATAACAATGCGAATCTATTTCCCACTTGCGTTCATGAACACCGGGTTTCATTTTTGTAATATCAGACTTCCAGTGTCCGACTTGGTTGGTATCTGTATAAAATGCATTCGCATAAGGATCCAGATTGATCGAACTGAACTGACGTAAAATTACACCTGCCAGCATTTCTTTCAGTCCGGGGTCTTCGTTGGCCAATCGGACATAAGGCCATACCTGAGCTCCAGAGTCTCTGAGCCACATAGCATGGATGTCTCCTGTATAGACACTTGTATCGGGTTTACCATTCTTTTTTGCAAAACGAACAGTAGTATCAAGCGTATTAGGAAAACAATTTTCGAACATCCAACGCAACTTTGGATTATGCAACAATGCTTTGATTCTGTTCAGCTCCTTTTCTATTGCTTCCGACCGAAACAGACGTTTTTCTTTGGCCGGACGTTTACTAACATAATCTATCTGTTGAATTGCTGTATTGTCTGAAACTATAGCAACCAGATCTTGATTTAATTGATTAATCTCTTTCGGAACTGTATTTGCCCCCCCAGACACACAAATTAATAATGTGCTGACAAGTAACATATACTCTCTCTTTACTAAAAATAAGGTTTTCATTGTAAGCTATTTATATTTTTCAGATTAATTATAGTTTAAGTATTAATGGTTGTTCTGATCAATCACAGGAGCGAAGCGTATGTAAATTGTTAAAAGTTGACAAAGTTGACACATTTTTTAGTTTTTAATTTTCTTTTTGTCATCCTGAGGAACGAAGGATCTCTTTCTTAGATGCTTCGCTTCGCTCCAACATGACAGAGTACAAAACCTGACAAACAACGTTCGGCAGAGCAAAGCGGAGCCAATTAGCTACTCTACGTTCCGCTGAACATTGTTTCTTACACATTTTATTTTCTTTATTTTTCATCTCTTTCATTGCCATATTGGCATATTACCGCATTCGCTCATTGTTTTCCTCATAGATAAAGATATTTTCTAAAAATGCAGATTTTAACTATTGATTTGCATTAAGAACAGGACTTAACTTTATTCCATTTATGGCTTGACTACTTTCCACTCATGCGGTGCTATAAAACCGTCTTTACCGTATCCATAAGGCAACTCTTTTACAGAAGGAGTAATAGTATCGTATGACATTATATATTTCTTAAGCCTGTCGGCCTCTTTTTTATGACCTGCGATATGGCTTGTACTTTCATATTTATCATCAGGATAATAGTTCAGGAAGTCTTCTTTCAGCTTCATACTTTTATTCTCTCCTGCCAGAATCATTTTATAGTTACTATTCACAGCAGCACCAACTCCAAGATACATGTCCCGTTCTATTTTTTTCTCTTTTCCGTTAAGCACCGAGAAAATACTAATACCATCATAAGGTCTTTGAGGTTTTCCCTCTACACCGATAATGTCAGCAATAGTAGGCAGCATATCCACAAAACCCGTTACCTGCTCTATTTTACGACTGTTTTTGAAGCCTTTGGCCCAATAGATTGCAGCGGGAACACGTACTCCCCCATCCCACTCCGATCCCTTGTTGCCTCTAAGAGGCAAACTGGTTGATCCGGTCTGTAAGTTAGGTACAGCTCCATTATCACTCATGAATAATATGATCGTATTATCCAGATCGCCCGATTTTTCCAAAGCTGCGAGTATCTTCCCTATTCCCTTATCCATACGGGTTACCATCGCACGATATGTATATCCGTTTTTATCTTTTTTATTCAAAGCCTTGAATTCCTCAGGGGAAATATGTTCTGCTATTTCATCCTCGGGTGCCTGATATGGGCTATGAGGTGCATTATATGCTATGTAGAGAAAATAAGGTCCTTTCTTTGAATACTGTTCTATACAATTCAATGCTTCATCAGTTATCAGATCGGTAGAGTAGCCTTTAGCATAACTCGGCTCCCAGTTACGATGCCAATCGAGTTCTCCCTCACGATGATGAGAGAAATAGTCTATTGCCCCGTTCAGGCAGCCATAGAAATGTGTAAATCCTCTATTCAGCGGATAATGCACTTTCCTGCCATGTCCCAGATGCCATTTTCCGATCATTGCCCTGTTCAGATAACCGTTTTCGGAAAGGACGTTGGCTATAGTCACTTCATTTTCATCCAACCCGTAGTCCCTCCAGGGAGGTATCACTGTTTTACGTATCCCGAAACGACTTGGATAACGTCCGGTCATCAGCCCTGCACGAGTCGGAGAACTAACGGGAGCTGTATAAAAACGGTCTAGTTCTATACCTTGTCTAGCTATACGATCAATATTCGGTGTTTTTATAATACTCCCATGAAAGCTCACATCGCCCCACCCCAAATCGTCAGCTACAATAAAAATAACATTGGGTTTTTCATGGGCTGCAAGGGTGCCTGTAAAAGCGAGAGACAAAACACCCAGATAAGGTAAGTGATTTTTCATAATTGATTCTTTTCAGGAGTTAAACGTTTAGCCCACCACTCAAGCAATGCTTTACTCAATTCTTTTACCACTTTAGGATTACTCTCGGCTACATTCATGGCTTCATTTTCATCTTTGGCCATATTATATAACTCAATCTGAGTTCCATCACTATTCATCAGCAGTTTCCAGTTGCCCCGCCTTAGTGCTAAGTGAGGACTCCTGTTAGCCCCTTTTAGCTGGGCAAAATATTTATTACGTCCAAAGTCCCACATCATATCTTTCTTCCTTTTTTGAGGTTTCCCGATAAGAACTTTACTCATATCTTCCCCAGCCCATGAATGTCCCTTTGGAAGATTAGCTCCGGCAATTTTACATAAAGAAGGCAATAAGTCCGCGGCAAAAATCAGACTCGTTTTATCAATCTCTCCGGCTTTTACCTTATCAGGCCAGCGAACCATAAACGGCATGCGGATACCTCCTTCATACAGACTGTTCTTTGTGCCTCTAAGGCCATTCGCGCGTATCTGTTTAAAACTGGGGGCAGGGCCGTTATCACTGGTAAATATCACTATCGTGTTTTTATCTATACCTAACTTTTTCAGACCTTCCATCAGGCGTCCCATCTGAATATCATATTCAATCAGTACTTCATGAAAATTAGGCTGAGATTCCCATGTCTTGCGTTTACCTACCGCTTCTTCATCTTGTACCCATGGGGTATGCATATCATCGGGCCATAAATTCACAAAACAAGGTTCTCCTTTATGACGGGAAAGGAAATCGAGCGTTTTATCTACAAAATAAGCTGTCCGGCTCCATCTTTTCACCTCATCTTTATCACTCCATATCCAGTTCGAACCGGTTATGACCGGATCTGGATCAGGACTTTCCCATGTGGAAATATATTCATCGAATCCATATTCAGTGATTTGCGGAGCATTCTTAACGTCACGTCCCCCTCCCATATGCCATTTACCAAAATGCCCTGTATTATATCCGGCATCTTTTAATATCCGTGCCATAGATGGAGCCGATGTACTTAAATAGTCAAATTGTTCGCAGTTAGAATTGTGTTTCTTATCCGAAAGATAGGTGTTGATACCCCATTGCAGAGGGAACATGCCCGTGGTAAGCCCAACCCGTGAAGCAGAACTAACCGGTGCAGCTGAATAATAATTATTGATTATCAGACCTTCCGAAGCAATCTGATCTAAATTAGGTGTCTTAGTCCAGCCGGTGTTATAGCATGACAGGTCACCTATACCCATATCATCGGTGTAGATTATTAGGATATTAGGTTTTTCTTCATTGGTATACGTATCTCTTGCTAAAGCAGGAACTGAAGCAATCAATCCGCTGCTCATGAAGCTAAGGCCGGTCAATAATTTACTCTTATTTATATTCATTTTGTCTCATTTTTGGTTTCTCCACTGGTGTTTTTTCGCTTCCAGTTCTGTTTCCTGTCCTTTATCCCCCTGGCTCTTCATCCATGTTTGTAGCTTATTTTTCAGCCTGCTTCTTACTTTATCATAAGATTTATTTTCCGCCAGATTATTCATTTGAAAAGGGTCGGCAATCACATCATATAGCTCTTCCGCAGGGCGATGCTGATATATCTCTACTCTTTGTTGAGCAAATTTGTCTTGCTCTGCTACTTTATTCCAGGATGTCCACAGCTTGCTGCCTTTGGCAGTTACTACATTTTTAAATTCCGCATCAGGGGTAAGATTGTTGATATACAGATATTGGACATCCCGCACCGAACGGCTTCCGTAATATTCAGAACCGGCATGGATACCTCTGGTTGTTTGTATTCCGTAAACGTATTCTTTATGTTCCTTTTTCTTGCCCTGCAGTATTGGTAAAAAACTTTTACCATCCAGACCGGAAAGCGTCTTACCTGTGGCAATATCAACAAGTGTAGGCGTTACATCGACATATTCACACATAGCATCAACTGTCGTGGACGGCTCAATTACTCCTTTCCAACGTACGATGAAACCTGTTTGCAGTCCGGCATCATAACATGTCCATTTCGCAAAAGGAAATTGATGTCCCTGTTCGCTGGTGAATATAAATATAGTATTATCTGTTAGCCCGTATTTTTCTAAGAGTTTCTCCACTGCTCCCAAATCATTATCCAGCTGGTTAATTTCAGCCAGATAATTAGCATACTGTTTTCTTAAAACCTCTGTATCGACTAAATTAGGTGGTAATGTCAGGTTCTTTGGATTAAACAGAGACTGATCGCCCCGGGTCCACGGCGAATGAGCATCATTCGATGCTACATACAAAAAGAATGGCTCCTCTTTTTTTGCCGCATCGGCTATAAACGGTTCGATAAGTTGTGTATCTACATCGGTCTTTGTACCCAGATATTCGAAAGGAAACGACTCCTCGGGATTGATATGCCTTTTTCCCTGTAAAGCAACTCGGTAACCTGCTTCTTTCAGATAATACGGAAGCGTTTTCACTCCATCGTTAATAAACGTGTGATTGGGATAAGCTCCCGATTTAACAGGGTACAGACCAGTTAACAGGCAGTGCCGTGTAGGGGAACTCATTGCTGTAGCCTGAAAGAAACTATTAAATTTCATCCCCTGCTCCGCTAAACGGTCAATATTGGGAGTAATAGCATCGGGGCTTCCGTAACATCCAAAATCGCCCCTGCGGCAATCATCAGATATCATAAGTACGATATTAGGCCGGGATTTCTGTGGGGGATTACCTGCAAGAGCATTACTGCCAACTATCCCAGTAAGAGTAATCGGGAAAAGATATAAGCTTTGATTTTTCATGATATTTCAGCTTTTATAATAGTTTCTTTTATTCTTATTTTTTAGGCCTCTACGATATTTTATATGCGTTCCATTATTCGGTATTGTTACTTAATAATTCTTATTCAGATTGTTGAGGGAATACATTGCGGGGTTCGGCCCACTCATTCCATTTAGCGATCAGTTCTTTTAAAAGCGTAGAGTTCTTAGCTGCAAGATTGGTTGTTTCCGACCGGTCTTTAGATATATCATATAATTCCCACTCGGTCGATTCCTGATCTTTGACAGCTTTCCAGTTGCCTTTTCTCACGAAGTTATTCTGAAAATGCTCACCAAATATATATTGATGCAACTCTGATTTTGGATTAGTAACTGTAGACAGCATACTTTTACCTTCCAATGGTTGAATATCGTTCCCTTTATAGGTCGCCGGATAAGCACCTTGTCCCGCATCGATGAATGTTGCCATTATATCGGGCAGGAAACATATATTATGACGTATTTGGTTGTTGTAAGCCGAAAGCTTTTCTGGCCATGACATAATGAAAGCAGTAGATATGCCACCTTCATAGGCTCTCACTTTATATTTTCTGAACGGAGTATTACTTACTTGCGCCCATGGCTTGCCATAAGACGGTGATACCCAGCTCGAATGTTTATTTATATCGGCAATTGTGCTAAATCCGGTTTCGCTATATGGCTCGGCGCATCCGCCATTGTCAGAAAAGAATACGATCAGGGTATTCTCTTTCTGTCCGGTTTTCTCCAGATAGTCAATAATGCGCCCCACATTATAGTCCATACTGTGAATCTGTGCAGCGTAAACTGACATCCGAAGCGCCGAATGACGGCGTTCTTTTTCATTCAACTGATCCCATGAGCGGTTTTCCCATTCTGCTAATTCCCAGTTTTTATCAATAATACCAAGCTTTTTCATGCGTTCATAACGTCCTTCACGGATTACTTCCCAGCCTTTGTCGTATTTCCCGATAAACTTTTCAATATCTTTATCTTTCGCATGCAATGGCCAGTGAGGAGCGTTATAGGCTACATAAAGAAAAAACGGATCATTTTTATCGTTACTATCCATAAATGAAATAGCATGGTCTGTGAATGCATCTGTAGTATAGTAAGGTTGTTGAGGTGCAGGTAGTTCCGAATTATCGAGAGTCAGCCCTCTGTCCCCTTGTGGAGAGAAATAGCTGGTTGCTCCTGCAAGAATACCATAAAACCTGTCGAATCCCCGCTGTAAAGGCCATTTTTCCATCCCGTCCATACCCAGGTGCCACTTGCCTACCATATAAGTATGGTAACCGGCTTCTTTCATTACCTCGGCAAGGGTAACACTATTACGGTTGATAAATCCTCTGTAGCCCGGCAATTGCTTATCGTGGGGTGATCTGTCGCGCTTACTCTTATCATAAGGATCTTCGGACATGCCTCCGATTCCGGCCTGATGCGGATACAATCCTGTCATTAAACTGGCCCGGGTAGGACAAGATCGGCCTACATTATAGAATTGTGTATATTTAATGCCGTTTTCTGCCAGTTTATCAATATTCGGAGTCGGGATCTCACTACCAAAACACCCTATATCAGAATACCCCATATCATCTACCATTATGAGTATAATATTAGGTTTTTTGTCTTGTTGATTAGCATACGCACTATCAATGGAGAGAAGTGCAGCTGTAGTAGAACCTAATAAAAGAGCTGTGTTTTTCATATTCGTTTTATATATTATGATAAGTATCAACCGATTTTAACAGAAAAACAAGTTGTAGTGAAAATCTTTATTGTTGAAATTAAACCGGGATTCAGCATCATCCTAAATCCCGATTTAGTCATATTTCAAAAGTATTTAATAATATTCTTTAGTCCGGTAATTTCATGGACTCGATAACTTCCTTATTAGCAGACTTAATACGGTCAGGTATAACTTTCAGCACTTTACGATCGTATGTAAACAAACCGTTTACTTCACCCTCTACATCAGTTGTCTGGGTATATACCGCACCTGAAAATCCCAGGCGTACATATTTAATAAGATCTTTAGCATATTTCTCATACTCGGCAGTTACTTCTTCAGCGCTTTTAAACTGGACATATCCCCAGTTACGTTTGTTCCACCATAAGTGATCCTCCATAGCAAAACCGATGCCGCCATATTCACCTAACACATTTACCCGCTGCGGATCGAAAAGTTTCATCGCAGGCCCCGGATAGTTATGCAAGTCCATCATATCCCCGCAAGGACGATGGTTACCTCCACTTGCAGGATTTACCAAACGGGAAGGATCATATTCCTTAGTCCAGTCAGCAATACGCTCTGTATCGAATTGCCCCCAGGCCTCGTTAAACGGAACCCATACAACAACACTTGGAGAAGATATACAAAGATCCATAATCTCTTTCCATTCTTTACTGAAATTATCTTTGGATGCCTGAGTACGGTCTTTATCTGTCCCACCGTTATATTTATACATTTCCCATGTATTACCCATATCTCCGGATGGCATATCCTGCCACACAAGAATACCTTCGCGGTCGCAATGGTAATACCAGCGAGCCGGTTCAACCTTCACATGCTTACGGATCATATTATACCCCATTTTTTTTGTCTCTATAACATCAAACAGAAGGGCTTCATCCGTTGGAGCTGTATACAACCCGTCAGGCCACCAACCCTGATCTAAAGGGCCGAAATGGAATACTGGTTTGTTATTGAGTGTCATGCGCATAATACCTGCGTTATCCCTTTCTGCCGAAATTTTACGCATGGCTGTATATGAATCAACTTTATCTACCGCTTTACCGGCCTGTTGTAATGTTACTTCCATATTATAGAGGAAAGGAGAATCAGGGCTCCACAGCTTCGGATCGGTGATACTTAAACGTAACTGGCTACCAACACGGCCTGTAGCAGTAGCAACGACTTTATTTCCATCAGAGATTGCGACATTCACTAAATCTTCATTCCTGGTATTCGCTGCATCCACAGTCACTTCTATATATTTATTATCTAAGTTGGGAATAGATTTGATGTTTGTTATATGACTCGGCGCAACAGGTTCAAGCCATACAGTTTGCCAAATTCCACTAACAGGAGTATACCATATACCGTGAGGATTTAATATTTGTTTACCCCGAGGCTGATATCCTTTATCTGTTCCGTCAAATACCCTTACAACAAGTTTTTGCTCTCCTTTAGTATTCAAGAAAGGCGTAATATCAAATGAAAACGGAGTAAAGCCTCCGGTGTGGGTGCCAACATGAATATCATTGACAAAAACATCAGCCTTCCAGTCTACAGCACCGAAATGAAGCAACAAATTGCGTCCTTTCCACGATGCAGGCACCGAAAATGAATGACGATACCAAAGTTCGTCTTTCTCTGTCAAGGGTTTTTGCACACCCGACAATGATGATTCCACAGCAAATGGAACAAGAATCTTTCCATCCATTTTTTCAGGCTCCTGTGCTCCTATCGGTTTTATACTGTAATCCCATAATCCATTAAGATTCTTCCAATCTGCACGCACCATCTGAGGGCGTGGATATTCAGGAAGTGTATTATTGGGATCTACTTTTTCCGCCCATGGCGTTTTTAACTTATCTCCCTGAGGCTGCCATTGGGCAAAAGTGCCTAGTGTACAAATCAATGCTATAACAGTTAAAGCTGTTTTTCTCATTCTTTCAAATTTTATATATTATTATTTCTTCTTTTTGTTTTGTCCCGGATAAGGTTCTACCATACATTCTTTTGCCCATTTGTCGTATTGAGCAGTCAACTCCTTAAGTTTTTCTGGATTTTCATCAGCTACATTATTTAGCTCTGTACAATCTGTCTTCAGATTGTATAGCTCCCAAGGCTTCTTCTCTCCCTGACGAATAATCTTCCAGCCGTCATTGGAAATAAATGCACGTTCATTGAAGTGTTCGAATCCAAGATACTGATGTCCTTCACGTTTTCCCTTGTTTAATATAGGGACAAGGCTTTCTCCTCTGAGTGGAATAATTTCATTACCTTCATATACCGTTGGATACTTAGCGCCCGATAGTTCGATACAAGTAGCCATAATATCCATTACGTGTCCCATTTGATTTGAGACTTTCCCTTTCAGATTCTTATTCAGCCCTTTTGGCCAATGGGCAATTAAAGGAGTGGAAATACCTCCGTTAAATGATTTAGCTTTCCAATAGCGAAACGGAGTATTGGCGACATTTGCCCATTTTTGCCCAATTCCGGCATAAGTAGTTTGCGGGCCAGGCAGTATTTCTTTATTCTTAGGATAAATAACAGTCTTACCATCGCGGGTCATATCGCCCCGGTCGTTCTCACCAGGAGAATAATGCTGAGGACTCTCTCCACTACAGCCATTATCCGATAAGAAAAGGATTAAAGTATTATCCAGTTGTCCGTTCTTTTCCAATGCATCCAGCAAATGGCCTATTCCCTGATCCATCCGGTCAACCATTGCCGCATGCACGGCCATAGCCCGTGCATCCCATTCAGCATCGGGATTATCTGCCCAACTATCACTAAACTGTCGGGGAGAAAGGAAATCTTCTTGTTCGGGGAATATATTAAGTTTCTTTATACGTTCATAGCGTGCCTGACGAATAGCATCCCATCCGTCCTTGTATGTATCTTTATATTTTTCTATATCTTCGGGTAAAGCATGGAGAGGCCAGTGCGGAGCAGTATAGGATAAATAAAGGAAAAACGGTTTTTCGTCACCGGCATATTTGTTTACATAATCTACAGCCTTCCGGGAGAAATCATTGGTTATATAATAACCTTCCGGAACTTCACGTACCGGCTCTTCACCGTTTACCAGACTAAATGGATCGAAATAATCTGTAACTCCGTATATTATACCATAAAAATCATTGAAACCCCTGCGAGTAGGATAATTTACCTTGTCGGCAAATTCTTCGTGGTAAACCTGATGGGCAAGCCATTGTCTCTGATCGGGACGCAATGGTGTTTCTGCCACGTGCCATTTGCCTACCATTCCGGTATTATAACCTGCGGTATTCAGCACTTCAGCAATCGTTACAGCATTTTTTGACAATGTACCCCGGTAACCGGGAAGATGGTTGTCAAACGTCATTCGTCCTATTCCGGCCTGATGAGGGTAAAGTCCTGTGAGAAGGGATGCACGTGTTGGGCAACTACGGCTTGTATTATAAAAATTATTAAAACGTAATCCGTTATTCGCCAACCGGTCAAGGTTTGGTGTCTTAATTTCACCGCCATAGCATCCTAAATCAGAATACCCTAAGTCATCGGCCAGAATAACAATAATGTTAGGCTTACCATCTTTCTTTGACTCTATTGAGTAACTTGCCTGTCCTGAAACGGTTACCGTTAACAGTGATGCAGGCAGTATCAATTTACTTGGATTCATCATTTGTTATATTATTAATATTTTTCGTATTCTTTATGCCTGATGGTTTCTTAAAAGTCTTTCCTATTGGTTCAGGCATTCCCAAATCAGGTGTTCCCTCCGGAGAAAAATTTATTTTCTGCATCCGCACACTACGTGAATAAGGTTGGTAGGGATTATTGGCTATGTCGCGTGCCATGTAAACCAGATAATATTCTGTGCTATCGGGCGAAGGAATGATATAAGGGTATCCCGGAGAATAAACTACTCCGATTTCCACAGGGTGATCTTCGTCTACATTGCCTCTTGATGGATCATATGTCGAAAAGACAGGTTTGCTACTTTTTTTCCACGAAGATGAATCGAGCAAATCACTTCCCTTAGATGCCGAAAGCTCACCTATAGCATAGTATGGCGTCCACATAGCACTGGCTGAATAATATATATAAAGCTTATCTGTAATATTGTTCGTAAAGAAAAAAGGAGCTTCGTTTACATATACAGGATATGCAGTTTTATATCCGTCAGGATTTACCCATTGTCGTTCCCATTCATATTCCGGTTCTGATATCTTCACTCTTTGAGAAGATAATGTCCACGGATTTTCCAGTTTTGCAATATAAAGAACCTGTGTTTCGGCATATACTCTTTTGGTTTGCCAGCCAGACCATAGCAAATAAAGCTCTTCATTATATTCAAATACATGGGGATGAATTGCCCAGTTATCTATGGAATCGGTTTTTATTCTGTCCCGGACAACAAATGACCCTTTTGTAGGATCACTTTCCTTATTTTCTAAAACATAGATACGGTGATTATCTGTATTACCATCATCTGCACTGGCGTATATATACCAAACATCTTGTATATTCACGATCTGGGGATGCCAGATATGACGTAACCCAAAATCTTTTCTGGCACGACACACAATCTGAGGCCCGCTGCTTTCCAGTTGAGTCGGGTCTTCACTTACAAAAAGAGATAAATTCGCATCCGCATCAACAGTTACATAGTAATAACGCCCCTGATAGAAATGTATAGAGGTGTTTTCATATTTTTGAATTATCGGATTTTCATAACTGGCTGTGCCGGTAGATTTATTTTTTGAGCAGGAAACACATAGAATTAACACAAAGCACAAAAAAAATGCTTCTACCATATGGTTATTGATTATAGATATCTTCATCTTAAGGTTAATTTTAGCATTAATTCCACGTACAAATTTATTCAATAATAATAGTAATATACTGCTTCTTTTTGTTCAGAAAAGTTTAGAAATTAGTCAAAACAGTTCCTGTTACCAGATTATGATACTTATTGATTAAAAAATAATAGTATCCATCATCGTTTTATTTAGTTATATGAGCATCCATATATTGTTTTGGCGTCATGCCATACTCTTCTCTGAAACAAACAGAAAAATAACTTGATGTTTTAAATCCTACCTGTTCATATATCTCTTTAATTATATACTCGCCACTGAGAATCAATTCGACAGCTTTGCGCAACCGGTAGGTCTTCATATAGTCATTAGGAGAAACTCCGAAAAGACCTTTTACCTTGCGATAAAAATTAGAACGGCTCATGTTCATTTCTTCTGCCAACTGTTCTATATAGAAATTCTGCTCACTGATATGTTCTTCAATATTCTTATTTAGTTTTTTGATAAACTCGGCATCGCGTTTGCTAATACCCAACATCTCTCTTTCGGTAACATTGCCTGACAATAATGCAATACGGATACGTTCTCTGTTTTTGATCAGGCTTTCAATCTGCGCCATCAGGTGATCTGCCGAAAACGGCTTTTCAATATATGCCTCGGCGCCGTGCTCCAAGCCTCGCACTTTATCCTCCAATGAGGTTTTAGCTGTAAGTTGTATGATAGGTATATGGCAATATTTTATATCAGATTTAACATGTTCACATAATTGATAACCATCCATTTCAGGCATCATAATATCGCTTACGATAAGGCTACAATTGTTCTCAGCCAGCATATCCAATGCCTCTATACCATTTGCTGCGGCTACAACCTCATACTTAGCTCCGATAATTCCGGTAATCATCGTCCTGAGATCATCATTATCCTCTACGACCAATACCTTAGGCGTTTCTTCGTCTTCAAGGGAATAATTAATCAACTCTGAATCTGCGACATACTCATCTTCCGCTCTCAATTTTTCTTCCACATAAGGAAGATCTGCATTCAGAGGAACCTCTACGGTAAAGACCGTTCCTTCACCCGAAGTATTGTCCAATACCAGACTTCCGCCATGCTTAACGGCAAGCATCCGTGCCAGAGTCAACCCTATCCCTGTTCCTCCTTTACTGTTGTCTGACTGATAAAAAGTGTCGAATATACGTTCCATATCTTCGGAGACTACTCCTTTTCCATCGTCAGCAACCATTATTCTAAATATAGTTTCGTCAGAAATAAGAGATACGGATATTTTTTCATTGGAATATTTAAGTGCATTTGACAACAGATTGTTGACTATCTTAGAAATAGCATCATGGTTTATCTCCGCCATAACGTCCGGCTTTATCTGCATTTCAAGGGTTTTGCCCATTACCTCGGCCGCAGAGCTAAAATGCAGACACAAATCCCCTATCATTTCGGAAATATTACATTTCACTTTGGTTAGAGTATAATTTGTAGTCTCGGCTTTGCGTAAGTCAAGCAACTGATTTACCATATTCAGCAGATTATCAAGATTTTTGCCCATAACATGCAGATATTCCGATGTCTTAGGTAAGAACTTTTCATCAGACTTCAAGATCGACTCAAGAGGCACTTTGATCAAAGAAAGAGGAGTACGTATCTCATGTGCGACATTAGTAAAAAAGTCAATTTTTGATTGATAACTGAGGTTCTCCTGTAGCGATGCAAATTCAGCCATTTTCTGCCTATGCCTGTATCGTACATACAAGAATATTAAATATAATATCAAAGCTACCACCAAAATGTACACTACAATAGCCAGAGGTGACAGGTAAAACGGATATGAAACTACGAAATCTATTCTGGCCTGAGTCTCACTCCACAATCCATCATCGTTCGTTCCTTTGACAACAAAGCTATATTTACCTGGCGACAAAGATGAATAATGGACTTCACCTTTATTGGTATAATTCCATTCTTTCTCATACCCTATCAGCCGATACGCATACCGGTTTTTAGTCGGAGACTGATAACTTAGTACAGCGAATGTGAAACCTACAGAATTCTGGTTTGATTTCATCTGTAAATTATCACTTAGATGCAAAGGCTTTTGGAGCGGTGATGTGTCTTTACCTCCCTGATTAATTTCCATCGGCCGATCGTTGATAAAAAGTCCGGTCAGTTGTACAGGCGGGACAAAATTATTTCGCTGTAGTGTTTTGGGATAAAAAGATGAATATCCGCTAATGCCGCTAAAATAAAGTTTTCCGTCTTGTCCGTGCAAAGAAGCTCGGCTGTTAAATTGATTACTCACAAGCCCATCATTCACTGTCAGATGATAACGGATCTCATGTATCTCGGTATCCAGACAAAAAAGCCCGTTATTACTACTAATCCATAACATTCCATCACTATCTTCTTCCAAAGAGGCAACCCCAACCCCTTGCAATCTGTTATCCAACGCATTGTATAAACCAAAGCGTTTTTTCCCCTGATCAAGGCGGTACAATCCGGTTTCTGTACCCAACCATGTGTTTCCCTTACTATCTACCAAGGTACAAACACTTTTCAATTTTCCTTTCCCATCAAAAGGGTAATGATTGAACTCTCCGGTTTCCATATTATACAGAAAGGAACCTTTGTTACGGGAAAGCACCCATATCTGACCGGGTTCTGCCTGAAAAAAACCGCACACATACAGGTCATTTCCTCCTTTATTTATACGCACAAAAGAGTCCTTTTCTCTATCATATTTTGAAAATCCCCAGGGAGTACCGGCATAAATATTTCCATTAAAATCTTTAAAGAGTGTAAGAATATTATCATCACACAATGAACTGCTTTCAGCCGGATCGTTACGATAGTTAGATATAGAACCCCGTTTCATATCCCAACTATACACACCTCCTGAATAAGTGCCAATCCAAAGTAGGTTATTATCGGCAAGCAATGTTTTAACATTTCTTATTTCACGAAGAAAAGATCTTGACGCATTGTGAATAGGGTTTGTATCAAGCCTTCCATCTGTACCCATTTTCATTATTCCATACTTATCTATCCCCAGCCACAAATTACCCCTTTCGTCTTCGGTAAAAGATGTTACAAGAATTTTATCATTCTTCCTTGTTTCACGAACCATATGTTCTATTGGTTTTAAACGGCGGGGAAGATATGTTATACCATTGTTCTGGGTTGCAGCCCATACTCCACCTTCACTGTCACGAAAAAGTGTATTGACTACCTGCGTATAAATATCGTTTCTAACCGACATGTCCGAAACAGGCTCAGTTCGTCCTGTTGTAGGGTAAAAGATAGACAGTCCTTCATCTGAACCGACCAGTAATTCTCCTCGCGAAAGTGGCAACAGCTTATATGCAGAGAAGTCCTGTTGGGCAGTCCATTCAGAATACTTATTTTCACGCCAGATCATTTTAGCGACTCCGGCAGTCTCGAAACAAACCCACAACTCATCATTGTTGTAGCATAACGATTTAATGACAGGTACATGATCGTCTATTGTTTTTGTTTGCGTTGAGAATAGCTGGCTACCCTCGCTGTCAAATTCTGCTACAATACCACTACTGGTGCTTAGGAATACATTCCTGTCGGAACCTCCGGATATATCGGTCACCGCATCGGATAAGCGGCTGTTCTGTACAAGCAGACGCTCTTCCGGGTAATAGATAAAAAAGCCCTGTGCCTCAGTCCCTATCCATATTCTTCCGTCTTTATTCTCATATATACTGGTTATACGTCCAGTTACAACTACACCATATTGGGTGCGGAAATTAAAGTGAGAAAATGTATCTTTATTTTCATCATATAAATATAATCCGTTTTCTGTACCAACCCACAGAACATTCTTCCTGTCGACACAGAGTGAATAAACAAATGTATTCATCAATTTATGTTGCGACTGATTGTCTGAATAGTATGCTCTAAAATTAATTCCGTCGAAACGATTCACTCCATCGGCAGTACCGAACCACATGAAACCATATTGATCCTGAGCTATACTTGTAACTGTATTATGCGAAAGTCCATTGTCGGCATTGTAATTCACTAAAGCGAAATTCCTCCCCAAAATCTCCCCCGCATAATACAGTATTAAAATTAGTAATATAACTATTCGTTTCATATAAAAATTCCAGGTTTACCAAAAAACAGATTTACCAACTATTTTAATGCTTACTTCACAAGGCCAAAGCTTATTTCATTAAATTGTGTAATGGAATAGCCGGAAGTTCCCGGAGTAATTGGTTGTAACTTAAATTTTAATTGAGTTGTAGTATATTCTTTTTCAAAATAGTAAAATTCCCAATTTGAATTATACAATAACTTAAATTCTGATGGTATAGTAGGCTTCCACTCGTTTGCATCTATATCCCAGTATTCAATATTATAAATATAACTTGTAAAATAATAGTTATTCACATTCCACATACTTATTGTGTTGAAAGTAACAGGTTCTTTAGAATATTCGTCTCCTGCGCCCGGAGGGCCGATGAAGCTCATAGTGTATTGAGGAATATGTGCCCATGGCGAATGAGTAACGGGTTGCATGTGTCCAAGAAGACCGTTTTGATTACTGGTATTGCCATCAAACACATTTTTCCATGCCGGATTGTCTATCGAGTTACCGGAATATGGAGTTCCATCTCCCCGCATCGCCATTACGCTATCCGGATTAACCGGATCGTTATACTTTTCGTAATCTAAGCCTATACCGCTCAAATACCAGTTTTCCTTGTCATCCCCATCATACATTTGGAAGTTTATTTTCCACGAAGGTCTGTTCAGACTCTTATTTGGTGTCTTTTTATCAAAAGACGGCTCCTTGGTAGCATCATAAGCTGTCCAGAATTGTTCGTTTGCAGCCAGCTGTTGAAACTGATTCATGTATTTAATAGCGATGGTAGAGCATGGGAAGTGCCAGCGGCGGAAAAAAGGCAATAAATTCCTATCTGCATATTCACATGCACTCATGGCAAAAAAATCACACGCAGCTTGCCCTCTAATCAATTCATCTGCTTCGAATTTGAACTGAAGTTCCCGGGCACGTTCAGATACATACGAGAATAGTCGCCAGCCCAAATAGTCGGCAAGTTGCTTAAGCATCGTTGTACGAACATCACTATTTCCATGTCCATACATGATACCGTTGTCTTTATTATTCAATGTACGGGCATAGTCTGTATTCAACTTTTTAACATTATCCGAGAAGTTTATTATCTTTTCGGGCCACACGCCTATTGTTCGCGCATAATGATAATAGCCGATATTCAAAGATGGTTCCAACAGAAGCTCACTATCCTGCCATTGACTTTTAACAGCCTCTCCAAAACCATAGAAAACATTGAACCAACTGGTACCTTCATCATTCTGCGCCCGTAATATATTTGTATTTATAAGTTTTTTCTCATCTACAAATTTTATATATGATTCTCCCCTTAAGAAACCGATAGGATAACCTCCATATTGTTGAATTTTAGCAGTTGGCAATACTACGGTTTGATTCGCATCTGGAAGTTGAATATCGGAATAAACACGCATCGGAGGCTGGTTATTTGGGTCATACCCTCCGAAATGGTAATATGCATCGGCTATCTTTCCATAATACTCCAATACTCCGTTAGGGTCAGTCATAGCACTCATTTCAGATACTCCGGCGGTAAGGATAACCTTATCGGATATCAACTCCGTCCATTGCAGAAATGCCATAGAATCTGCTTCCTGACTTGGGTTTGCCAACAAAGAAGAACGTTCAATCATTGTAGTGGTCCACTCTCTCGCATTAGTTTCTCCTGCCACATAATTATATGATTCTACCACACCACCAACTTTAACTGTTATGTCTGAAGAAGCAACTTTATCTACAGGGTAACAAAAATATAGATAACCGCCAAAATAACTCGAAATGGTATTCTGTCCCGGATTCAGTTGTTTTTTTGTTACCACGTCATCGTAACGCATCCGAAGCTGTCCCGCAACCAGTGTATATCCCATACCTATCTGACACTGCAAATCAGTGACATTATCAGGAACAACAATTTCAACATTCTCTCCTGATGCCACATAAAGGCCTGTTGACTGGAGTACCGGCGAATCGGGTGCATAGGCAATAGGTTCATATCCACCTTTTACCACTACTTCTATGTCATATACCCGTTCGATATTGGCAGAAACCACTCCCGGATATTTATCTGCCCAATCCCAATATGGGTTCCCCGAAGAGCCTCCTTCTTCAGAATCTCCCCTATCTATAATAGCCGTTTCTGTTATCAGGTCTTCTGCACATGAGGCAGCATGCATTGCGATTATAACAGACAGCAAAATTATCAATGATTTTTTCATAATATTATTTTCGTAATAGTTCGCAATTTTTTTAATTAGCTAATTCCAGGTCATAATCGATAAACCAGTTATTGCTGTTCATCAATTTTTCCCGGTATACAAGCCTGTCCCCATCTGAGAACTTACGGCTAGCCAGGTTTGCCAGTATTTCCGGTTTGTTCGAATTGCGTGCAATACGCATCATAGTGAACCAACGTTTTCCTTCGCCAGCAAGCTCTCTTCCTGTTTCTTCCACGATAAGGCTGTCCAGGACGAATTGTCTGCGAACAGAATATTCCGGACTTTCAGGATCCATATCTCCCATAAACCGTGAATCTGTAGAGTTTACTTTTGGAATACCTATCCTGCCACGAACCCCTAATCCTGTATTGAGTTTCTCAAAAGCATAAATCGGCGCATCGAATGGGGGTTTATATCTGTTCCCCGATTCATTATACTGTGCAAATCCATCATTGATGATAGCATCGGCAGCAGCATAATTGCCCAATCCGGTAAGAGCTTCGGCAATCATCAGATGTATTTCGGCAGCGCGATAAATATATATCGGAGCATCTTGTTGTTGGGTAGTGCGAGATTTATTATATTTATGAAATACACTTTGTCCCATTTCGGTAGCATAGGTCACTCCGTCTCCGCGAGGATCTTTTATGGTTTGTACACCCGACTGATATTCATTGCCCAAATAGAGATTTATCAACGACTGAGTGGGTTTCAGGAAATATTCAGAAACCGGGTCAGCAGAAAATAATGAATAAAGAGGATTAATCTGGCGTTGGGCATTATCGAATAAAACAATAGTCAGTCCTTCGTTGGTTTGAGGATTTGCTGTCGCTTCCGTAAAAAGGGTGTGCCATTCCTTTGTAACTCCAAAAAGAGGCGAAAGAGTCATCTTATTTTTATCGCCGGCAGCTGTTAATGCCTGACCTGTAATCAGGTTTATCCCTTTTTTAGCAGCAGACTCATAATCTTTGTTCCAAAGGTATAATTCGCACATCAGCGCATCAGTAGAAATGGGAACACTTCCCCAAATACCGGTGGTACCAAACATATCATTCACTTCTACACTGCGAAAACCATTAATATTATCTACACCTGTATTCATAAAGTAGATTAATTCACGTATCAACTCTTCGAATGTCAGTACAGGAAGCTCGTTCAGGTCGACTTCTCCTACCATAGCATAATCATAATACACAGCCTTACCATATAACTTGCCAATATTGAGGTATGCCCATGTGCGAAGCGTAACTGCACCGGCAATCATCTGCCTGTATGTTGTAACAGGGATTACTCCGGGATAACTGGCATTGTATTCTATGGTATTACGCATAAAGTCGTTGCAATTTAATACAATTCTATACAAAGGAGTTGGATCGGCCACCGAATTATCTGAATTTATGTCATATCTGAACACATCCCAGTAATCATCGGGAGCCTGATCTGTAGGCGCTATCAAATCGCCCTGTAGCTCACTCAACACCAACAGCTTAGGCGCTGCATCCTGTAAGGTTGACATTAGCCCCATAAATGATGCATACACATTAGACCGGTCAGTGTAATTGTCATCTGCCTCAAGCATATTATCCGGCGTCTTCTCGAAGAAACTTTCACAAGAAATCAGTGAAACGCCACATATTACTATAATTATTATTGTCTTAAACAGTTTCATATATTGCATTTTTAGCATTAAAAATTCATTATAATTCCAATTTTCACACACTTAGGGATAGGAATTTTTGCCACATCCATTCCTAATGTAGCCATATCATAAGAGTATGCAAATTCAGGATCGGAACCTTTGTAATCAGTAAAGCATAACAGGTTTTCTCCGGTAGCGAACACTTTGAAGCTATGCATAAAAAGCAATTTTTTCCGGGTTTCCCACGAAATGGTCAGTTCTTTTAGTTTCACAAATGAACCATCCTCGATCCAGCGGGAGGAGAATCTGTTGTTACCGGCAGGATCACCATAAACTGCGCGTGGAATATCTGTAACCTGTCCTTCTGTTACCCAACGACGTCCTACGCTTGCTGCCTGGTTAGAGAAACCATCACTCGATTCATTTAACCGGCGGGTAGCATTATATATCTTATTCCCGTAACTATAAGCGAAATTAGCAAACAATGAAAATCCTTTCCAACTCATTTTGGTATAGAATCCGCCAAAGAAATCAGGATCGGCACTTCCGAGGATATCACGATCCGCATCGGTTATAAGCTTATCCCCGTTATAGTCATGAAACTTGGCATCACCACCTGTAAACTGGTAGCCGCTTATGTTCTTGTAACCATCGGTATTAGCCTGCGCTGTAGTAGAATAAATCCCATCAACCGAATGTCCGTAATAAGAAAAAGGAGCTTCACCTACTTTATTAATGAGCGTTACACCATCGCCAAGATCAATTATCTGCTGATCTCTATTACCTAAACTCATGATGCGGGTATTGTAAAACGCAATATTTCCTCCGATACGCAGGCGGAATGCACCTTCGGTGAGAAGTCCGCTAAGAGAAAGTTCTGCTCCACGTGTACGCATCGATCCACTATTCTTATAAATATATTTTGAACCATAAACAGGCGAAGCTTTCGTATCAACAATCATATGACGGGTATGCTCTTCAAACACATCTGCACTCAATGTGATCCGGTCCCCAATAAGTGAAAAATCTACTCCTAAGTTCATATTAGTAACACGTTCCGGCCCTATTTTCTGATTTGGAATACCAGCCCGGACAAGACTACTCACGTCACGCAACAAGTGCAAAGTATAGTAATAATTACTATATGCGCTACTGTAGCGGCTGTTGGGATTTATACTGAATTCGCTACGCAACATCAGATTTGAGATAAGCGGGCTATTTCTGAGAAAAGAAGAGTTGCTTATTTTCCACCCTGCTTTTACACCCGGAAATACATACCAGCGATTGCTGTAATCACCATACGTAGATGCCGCATCAACAATACCGATTGCTGAGAGATAGAGTTGCTGACGATAATTATAATCAGCTTTTACATATACATTCATCCAATTAAGAATATCAGCATAACCTCCCGAAGTACGCCCTACTGACGACACATTAGATAGGGTACGATATCTGTCGGTAGTCGTATTGATTCCGGCTCCGCTACTGGCCTGGTATTTCGAAGAAATCATTTGCCAACTGCCCTTAACATTAAGATGGTGATCGACGGTCGAAAATTTATAAGAAAGCCCCGCCTTTGTGTAATAATCAGTGGCTTCGGAAGATCCGCTGCGCACCGTATTAAGAGCCAGTCCACCCATTAAAGGGGCAATTGTCTGGGAACTCAGACCTCCGATAAAAATATCATCCTTGATATATCTGTAATAGATGCCGAAAGTAATATCCGCATCCAGATTTTTCATTACATTATAATTAAGGCCTGTATTTACAAGGAAATTGTAGATTTTATTTTTTCCTTCTATATCACTAAGCATCGCTTTTGGGTTGGAGATATTCATTGCAGGATCAATCTTTGCATATTCGGTCAGTATTAATCCGTTATCATCTACCTGATATAATCCTGTCAGCGGCGATTGTGCATAGGCTGCCAATACCGGGTTAGTTTCACGAGTCAGCCCTTGTTCCTGTAATTTCATATCAGAAAAATCGAATGAAATGGATGCGAACGCTTTTAGCTTATCGCTAAAGTTAATGTTCGTATTACCATTGGTATAGAACTTATTTTTCGAGGTTCCATCCACTACACCATCGTTTATCTGGTAACCTGCGGTAACAAGGTACTGAACTATTGCATCTCCTCCGCGCACCTTAATCATGTTTTCGGAAAGGAAAGCCGGTGTATAAATTTCTTTTTGCCAATCGGTGTTGAATCCATAGCGTACCTTTTGCCCGGGAGTCATATTTCCACTGAGGAAAGGAAACACTTTTCCGATCTCTTCAGAGTTTGCATAACGGCTTCCCGCTATATCAGCAATATAGCGGCTATAGTCAAGTCCCGACAGCAGAGGAAGCTTTTTACCGACAAAACTCAACCCTTCTACGGATTGTATTTCAACCAGCGTCCGGCTTACTTTCCCTCTTTCTGTTTTAATCATCAGCACACCATTGCTTCCGAGTGAACCATAAGGCATTGCTTCCGCACCTTTCAGAAAAGTAATTTGTTCGATATTTTTTAAATTACCCGGTTCGAGAATGTCTGGTGAAAATCCGTTGATAATATTGGATGAATTCTGGTCTGTCAGAAAAGGAACCCCATCGATAACCAATAACGGAGTGTTCTGTCCTAATAAAGTACGATTTCCGCGAAGATTAAAAAACGATCCCTCGCCAACCATACCACTTTTATTGAGCACCCTTAGTCCAGCAAATCTTCCGGTAAGTGCGTCACTGGCAGAAAAATATCCCCTGTTAATATCCTTAATATCCAATGCTTCGGCCGCACTGGTCTTGTCGCGCACCGATCTTTCACCATCAGGTGTTGTATAAGTATCTGTTGCTAATGTTTTATCGATATTCTGCATATAAACTACCACACTGTCCCGTCCCAACAGATTGATACGGGCTGTATAATAGCCTTCTTTCACCATATTGAGCTCGGCCATACCGGACAAGGTTCTTCCTCTGAAAAATCCACGGGGACCGCTTACTACCGCACGCACCAGATCAGCGGAACTGACTTGCACCGACTCCAGCGGTTCGCGTGTATTAGCATCTAATACAAGTCCTACTATTCGTTGACCTTCGGTTGAGTTATCTTGTTCTTGCGCTTGAGATCGTCCCCATGAAAAGAGTACGAACAGCAACAAAATATATTTAATAATACGCATATTTTACACTTTTATGAGGTTAATAATTATCTGCCGGAATCAAAGTGACTTTGCCTACACAGATACGACGTTTATAGCCTTGAGTATACGAACCGGGAACAACAACCTTTAATTCCAAAGGTTCATACATACCCTTTACTTCATATTCATCAACAAGAATTTTCCCGTCCAAAGTCTGATCATATGCACCAGCGACTATACCCTCGGCTCTTCCTATAAAAGTAGATTCGGTTTCGCTATGCACTTGATACACTTCCAGTATATCGGTTTCATTGTCTTCAGTGTTCTTCTGGCTTACGAAATGGCACATGATACTATATTTTCCCGGCATTATATTGAGTGGTGTATTCACCAATGCCTCTTCATCCCATGAGCAACTTTTAAATTGATAATAATTATTATTAAAGTTGGTGGTATACTGCAGAAAAAAAGCGAGTTTATTATCTATCAGTTTACTGTTAACATTGTTGATAGTGCTCTTATATGAATCGTAAGTTCCCGGATTAGTCAGAAGGCCACCTCCGTTGTCCACAATTTCCTTACGCAAATAATAAGGGTTGAATTCCTGTTTTGTAAAATATATATTACGAGGGACATAACAGGTTGTCATAGGATAAATTCTGCCATTACTCAGCTCTATAGGGCTGAGTACGACCTGATAGTCGGAGCGTATCTCAAGATCGTTTACAGACTTTATTGATTGAGAAGGCTGAAAATTAACAGTTCCTTCGTGAAGAGCAGCCTTCATCATCCAATTAATCCACATAGATTCATCGTTATCTGCTACCTCACGACCAATACTTTCAAGATATGCTGTTTTCTCTTTGAACATTTCTTTAAATGCATCATTATTTGGCACAAATAGGGTATATCGTGCACTTTCATCATTTAGGTCTATGTTTTTCAGCAATTCGTTTTCTATAACCCACACTGAGTCGTGAATAATCTGGCCATTTTCGTCTACTCCTATTATAGGACTACTGTCTTTATCGAAAACTTTGTGATTATAAGTGAACAATGTATCTCTGAACATAGAATATTCATCCCCTGCTTCTTCAAGCCATTGCTGAAGGTTTTTGCGGGTAACAAGCCACTCTCCGGCTTTATGTACGACTCCGTTTTGAAAAACCTGGTCTAATTCTGAAAGTCTGACACCATCAACCGTATAACCATCTGATATGCGTCCTACATTAAGATATTTACCTGCCATAGTTCCCACAGTTGATAAGCGATCTAGATTACGGCTAAAGATGGTTGTTATAGAGATATGATTGCGTACAAGTCTGAGTTTCTCTGTATCGCTCATTGTAGCAACATTTTGCGGAATTGTTGAGTTTACCGGAGCCCATACTGTTACAAGATCCTTGCCAGAGAGTATATCCCTCATGCCTGTTTCGTTAATCAATTGCACAAACTCAGAGTAATCGGGAGTCTCTTCCAAATACTGGAGTATCGTTTCTTCCCGGGTTATTGTTTGCCCTCCTTTGTAATAGTCGTCTATCGCATTGCTACATGCATAGTTTACCAGGAATATTAAACATCCCAATACTTTTACAATTGTATTTTTAGAAATATACATATTCATTTGTTTTTTTAGATTCAACCTCGAAAACTATTTTACAGGAACCAGAATGAGACGGTCAAATCCACATATTCCGCCGTTAGAGCCTACAATAAACCGTACCGTATGCTTTTCTTCGGTGGTCAACGTTACATTACCCCATGTTCCCAGATTATCGCCATTAATGAAATTACGGTCGCTACCTAAACTTATATCATCCCACAGAATATTGCATTTGCCTCCATAGTCGGCATCATTCGATTTTTCTATAGTAAAAGTATATACTCCCGTAGGTATAACCGGAAGGTCTACCTCAATCCATCCTATATCTCCCACATTCCAGTATAATGCGTCATTATAGAGGTAACGCCCACCATCTACATATTCACTGTGATACCATACCTGGGCATTTTCTTCAGGAATTGCTTCCCAACGAATACCCGGAATCTCCAGATTATTTTCTATAATATCATATTTCTGCACCTGGCTACCTTCTACCTTGTCGGCCCGGTAAAATGGCACCGCCATAAACTCTTCTTTATCAGTAGGCTCCCATACGACTACATACTGAGCCATTGTTTCGGGAAGAATACCCAGATTATTGATTTCATGAACATATCCGTTTTTAGCTGGAATATCACGTCTTTCCTCTACAATACGGAAGCCTTCTTCTCCGGCCTGAGGATTAAAGTCTATCGCTCCTCCTGTATCGAGTACCGAAAGGCCTTTAATCTCAGAACAAGTGTAAAGAGTCATCGATTTATAGCCCTTTGGGAAGGAGGTAAGTTCAGCATAGCCGTTCAACTTGTCCATCATGTGATAGAGCATGTATTGGTAAAATCCCGATTTTTTATCAGTAGGATCAGCATCGCCAAAGTAAGCTATCAACTCATCGATATTATTAATGTTTCTACTTCGAAACACTTCATCCGATACTACCAGTACAGTTTTGTTCTCACGGATGGTTGTTCCCCCTATCGTGCGAAAAACATTATTCAGCCATTCATCAAATCCACATTTTATGATGGCTTCTGTGAATATGGAATAAGAAGAATTAGAAGAAATTACATCCCATACACTTTCAGTCAGCGGCTCCAATAGTTTATCAAGACAATGAATCACGCCATTCGTTGCACTTATGTCTTTACGAATAATATAGGAAGGCTCCTTACCGTCACCATTTTCAATATAGCGTTGCTCCGTTCCCAAAACGGCTCCGGCAGTCAGATAATCACCGGTCACAGTGGGTAGAGGAAGTTTCAGCATTAGGTTACCATGTGCCAACTTGGTTCCGTTAATGATATGATAGCGCAATAGGAAATCTATTTCTTCCAGAGGCATTTCGTCTATTGAGCTATATTGTGTTTTTTCCCGGATATAGGTTTCCACCGCATCATTATCTGCAACGAAACAGGTAAATTGATTTGCGCCTAAATTCAAAGCATTAAACAGGTTCGCTTTCTCCAGTAGTTTTACCCACAGAGAAAATTCGGGCTGCCCGGCAAGCCATTCACCAACGGGTTTCTCATCATAGGCATAAAACACTTCATTCTTAAAGGGGTCTTTACAGCCACACATTAAGAGGATAGTCATTATTATTAATATTATTTTACGCATAGCTACGTGTTTTTGTCAATTTAGATTATAAGTAGTAAGGATTTTGTATAAGAATACCACCACTAGAGGTTATATCACTGTCGTTTATCGGTAAGAAATACCCATATACATTTTGCAGCTTGGCCTGATAAAGCGGACGGTCTTTTGGCGATACATTCTGCAAGAGTAGATTTACAAGCTTGTTTTTATACTGTCCATCATTGCGGACAGCTACTCTTACCAGATCAAACCAACGTTTTCCTTCAAAACAAAGCTCCCGCAAACGTTCGTCAAGAATCATATCTATCGCCTCCGACTCGTTATCCGACATAGGAGGATGCTGTGTATAACCAGCACGTGTACGGATATTAACTATAATTTGATAGGCTGCATCATAATCGGCTGCATTTCCCCGCATAATCAATGCCTCTGCTTTCATCAGCAAAACATCGGCATAACGATATACGATCCAATTGGCATCCCGCCGGGCCGACTCTCTCAGGTTATCATTTCCACGGGCTGTACCTGCGTATTTCCAAATTTTATAGTTCGATTCAATATAACTGGCTCCTGCCCCTCTCATATCCACTTCATCTTTTATCTCATTGAATTTAGCAATGGCAGATTCTGAAATAGCATAATTGTTACTACTACTCTCATTGTAGAACCATGCAAAAAGAGAGTTAGTCTGAAGTAAAGTCGCACTCCACTGTAATTCGAAAATGCCCTCTTCCGAATTCCCCGGATAATATAGGCTGTACCAGTTTTCTGTAGAAAGCAATGAATATAATCCGGCCTTTTCTATATTTTCACACATAGTTATTGCTCCTTCATAGTCTTCAAGCCATAAATATATATCAGCCAATAATGCGTACAGCGCCCATACAGTGCCACGCCCCTTATTTTCCCACGATCCCGGACTATAAGATACAGGAATCTGTTGTGCGCATGAACGAAGATCCTTAGCTATCGTTCCCATGATTTGTTTCCCGTCAGTTTTTGGTACACGGAATTCCTGACTATCATTCAGATACGGTTCTGTGATATACGGTACATCACGAAAGGTACGTACCAGATAGAAATAGCATAACGAACGCACCCAGATAGCTTCTGCTATATATGCATCACATGCTTTTTGGGTAAAAGTTTTATCTCGTGACAAAACATCTTCAGCCGATTGAATGATCGCGTTGCAACGGCCTATTGCATTATATAAACTTTGCCATTCACATACCGGATTGGTTGATTTGATATCTAGATTCTTGATGGCAAGCATATTTTCATTGGATGTTAATCCCGGCCCAAGCTCTGTAACATCTCCCCGGATCTCACCCCATCTTACCAATAGCTCCAGACTATTCCGGAGTTGTTGATATGCCCCCATCATCACAGCGTCGACCTCTTCCTTGTTGTTCCAGAATTCATCATTCGGCTGTTCGTTTTCAGGTTTTACGTCAAGCCAGTCATTACATCCTGTAGCTCCCAGCATCAGCAAGAGAAACAGAATTATTTTTATACTATTAGAAAAAAATCTTTTATTCATATTCTCAGGTTTTAAAAATCGAATGAAACACTAAATGCTACGCGGCGAGAGGGCGGAGTACGATTACTATCGATTGCAAGCCCATAGGCACCACTTCCGACACCCACTTCAGGATCTTGTCCCGAGTAATTAGTTATCGTAAAAAGATTATAGGAAGTAATAGATGCCGTGCCACGCGATAGCCCCAATCTTTTACAAAATTTTTGGGGTAATTTATAGGTTAATGTTATGTCCTTTATTTTCAGGAAAGAACCGTCTTCTACAAATTTACTGGATCCTAAAGAGTTATAATTGGTTCCCCACAGAGCACGAGGCACATCGGTATCGTCACCTTCATACCTCCAGCGGTTTAGTACGTTTTTCAACTGATTATTACCATTATTCATCTTCTCCAGATCATGTCTCACCATATTCACGATACTGTGTCCCAGACGAAAATGCGCAGTAGTACGCAATGTCCATGCTTTATAGTTCAACAGAAGTGTTGCACCACCTGTGACTGTTGGAAAAGAAGCACCGAGGTAAACAATATCGCGTTCATCAATTATTCCGTCATGATTAAGGTCTGCATATTTAGCATCACCGGGACGCATGCGGGTGGTTCCATCTACACGGATAGGAACCGTATTACCGTTAATATCACGGATAAGTTCTCCACCGGCATCACGTGCTAAAGTTTCATCATCGTTTTGATATACCCCTTCGAAAACAAAGCCATAAATAGATCCTATCGGATTTCCTTCCATTATTTTACGGGCATACTGTCCGTTCCCGATTGTATATTTTTCAGCCTGAAGATTATCAGGCATAGAGGTAATCTTATTTTTATTCCGTGAAATATTCACATTAGTCAAACTTACTTTGAAATCGCCCGCAGTGACTATATCGTTAAGGTTCAATATTATCTCCCAACCATTATTGACTATATTCCCCGCATTATACCACCTTATCGAATTATAACCGGTGGAAGACTGGATACTCATATTCTGCATCAGCAGATCAGATGTTTTCTTATTGTAATATTCTAATGTAAGGTTTATCTTGTTTTTCCATAAAGAAACATCTGTACCCAGATTGTAGGTAGTTACTACCTCTGGTCTCAGATTATCGAGCTGCATCCGGTTGGGCTTAATAGAAGGACGATCCATATAGGCATCTTCATATGCAAACGTACCTGTTGTATAATTAGAGTTTGGCACACGGTCGCTTTTTCCCCAACTGACTCTGACCCGCCAGTCATTAAGCAATTTCACATCTTTCAGAAATTTTTCATTCTTAGCCCTCCATACAGCAGAGATCGAAGGCCGGATCGATGTCCATCGCGAATTTTTTCCTGTATTTGAATTCGCATTCATACGGCCGGCAAGCGTAAATGCATATCGTTCGTCATATACATAATTTGAACTTCCTACAAGACCTATCTCGCGGCGTTTGTTCCAGGCCGAAGCCATGGAGACAATCTTTCCTTCGGAAGAAGGTGAACTTACTTCTTCGGCTCCACTACCTGCAGTAGAAATACTATAGCTATTATTATCAGTTGCATTGATCTGATCGGAGAAACTTGTAGTGATTGCGTGTTTCTTATTTATTGTTTTTTCATAAATCAGCTTGATATCAGCATACGTTACAGCTTTATTAGCCTGAGCTTCGACTCCCTGATTATAATTCTTATTTGCCCACTTAACATTCAATACAGAAGAAGGAAGAAACCCATTGTTTCGTATAGCAGAGAGTGTATAAGCAATGTTTCCGTTAATTGTAAATCCGTCAAAAGGCCTGTAGATTACAGCAAAATTGGCTGATACGCTCCGCAATTTGGTATGATTGGTAGATTCAAGGACATGAGCCAGCGGATTAGGGAACACACCTTGCAATGAACTCTCGGGAGCACTGAAATATTCGTCTGTCGGCATACCGGACTTATCCAGTACATACGGACTCATATTAGGCATTTTAATCATAGCCGTATTACGCACCGGTTTACGTATCTGATCGTTTACATCATATATCTCGCTCAATTCATTATCTCCGGTTCCTATTGCCAAATCCTGGGAAGTCTGCCCAAAAGGTTGATTTCTGTCTGATTCCACATAGCTAAACCGGGATTCGATACGGAACTTTTCGGAGAATTTTATGTTCAGGTTCAACCGCGATGTAATACGCTGATAGTCAAAACCCCGTGTTGTACCATCCTGATTTTCATATCCTAATGAAAACCTGTAGGTCGCTACTTCTCCACCACCATCCATAGAAAAGTCTGTCGTAGTATTCAACGTGTTCCGTGATATTAAATCTAACCAATCAGTGTTACAATTAAACTCGTTAAAATATTCATATGAACGGTCGTACAGAATATCTTTTTGATTTGTAAGCTTTTTAACCCTGTCCTGGCTAAAATCACCATCTTTGATCCAATTCCACAGAGCATCCTGCATAAGGGTAACATATTCCTGCCCGTTCAGTAAAGGTAAGGCTTTAGGTTCGAAAGAATAATTCAGTTTCTGGCTGAAAGAAAATCTCGGTTTATGCCTTCCCCCTCTCTTAGTGGTTATTATCAATACCCCATTAGCTGCACGAGGGCCCCATAAAGCTGTTGCTGCAGCATCTTTTAGCACTTCTATCGATTGAATATCGCTTGGAGCTATATTTAGCATCGTACCAAAATCCTCTACATTGGCCGATGCAAAGTTGAAATCTTCATCAATCTCGTTATCCTGCGGAATACCGTCTATCACTATTAGCGGTTCGTTACTCGCATTCAGCGAGGCTGACCCGCGGATTCGAATTGTGGAAGTAGCACCGGGGTCACCTGAAGCTGAGACAATATCGAGATTTGCCAGTTTACCCTGAAGCATATCGGTTACTGAAGTTACACTCATGTCTCCAAGATCCGATATATCGATATACTCCGATGCGGTACCAAGATTTTCTTTATTGACCCCCATATTATTTCGGCGAATGGTTTTTGCTTCAACAACAACCGCTTCCAGCGTTTTACTATCACGGCCCAGATATACATTATAAACCCGCTGCCCTGTATAAGGTACTTTTACAGTTTCACATCCTACAAAACTGGTTACAATCATAAGACCCTCTGCTTCGGAGGGGATATTTAACAGATATTCTCCCTGCAGACCGGTTATAACACCTACAACGATTCGTTGATCCTTGTTTTGCAGATAGACAGTTGCTCCTGCTAAAACACCATATTCATCCGTTACAACACCATGTATCGTTTTATTTGTCCTCTTATTCTGTTTATCAGAATTTCCGGCCTGTTGTCCTTGTTGTGCAAACAAAATAGAAGGGAGCATGCATAGAGCTGCCAATATAATAAGTAGTAAGTTCTTTTTCATTATCGGCTTGGTATATTGTAGTTTTAATTTATTTCCAGATTCAATTTCCATACATTGTACGATAATCAAAACATTCGTCAATAACATAGCAGGCACAATTAGTACGCAAGTAGATTACATCCGGTTGGGTAGTAATAGAAGATCCGCCCATATCTGTAATAGTAACCGATCCGGGAGATTCAGGAGTCCATGCGAACGATATTGTTTTGGCATCGGCTTCGGTCAGAGACTCCGACATTGTAATATAGTTACCCGAATATGCATTAGGTGTCATACCGTCTGGGCCCAGACCGGGTAAGAGATAACTGTTGAGCTTATTTTTCTTCAGCTGGATAAAATAGTACTGAAGATACTTTCTCAACTCGGTTACATCTCCATTTACAACAGTAGGAATTTTCCCTGCTGCAATAGCGGCAGTTACGGCATCATTTGTCGGAAAAAATATTATCGCATCAGCCATAGGACTTACCAGTCCTCCACTGTTATTACCTATACCCGCCTGAACCATCAGTTTCTTAAACTCCTGAAATTCGGCAAGTTTTCCTGTTTCTGAATATGGCCCTACCCGTGCAGGTATAGTCCTGTCCAATTGATAAACGACACCATTTTCGGTATCAAATTTAGCTTTCACCGAAAGAGCCTTACCTGAATAGTCATAAAGAATCTTATTTCGTATATAGAAATAGTTTTTTTCATCCTTTGCCACAAAATAACGAAGATCGTCTGTATTTTCCAGAGCCGGCAGTTCTCCAAAAAGGAATTGCGACAGCAGCAGATTTGAAACCGCATTGGCAGCCATATTCCCGGCTTTATTACGAAATGTATAATTGCCATGTCCTATAGTACTCTCGGCCGATGAATAACCTTCAACAGCTAAATCCTGATCATCTTGTATAAATAAGGTAAAACGGTTGTTAGCATCTACCATTTGCTGATACATATTCTTTATATTGAAAGCATTGGCATAGAATGTAAACTGCGGGTAACGGAATAAAGGTGCTGTCATGTGGGTAAACACTGCAGGCTGAAACACCTTTTTCATACCGTATATAACTCCATTGGAGCAATATTGTATCGCTGCCATTTCTGAAGATGAAACGCTGAAACGTTCGCCGTTTACACCATTAATCGGATTCTTTTCCAGTTCGGATGGAAATATAAAATCTTTTCCACCATATGCATGAGCTCTCAGGAAATGATAAATGGCATTTTTGGGAATTACACTTATGAAATCTTCCTGAGTATATGTACCATATTCTCTGAAAAAGTCTTTCAGATAAGGTTCTAAAACATCATCGGTAGGAAGAAAACAATTGGTAGAGTAGCGTAGCATGCGATCGAAAACAACTCCACTTTCATCGTGATATGTCCACTCACTGGCTATTTCAGGAATTTCACCGCTGCGTGTGGGTGCACTCCAATGATAGAAGTAAAATAAAGAGTCGCCCGTAGAAGAATAATTCTTTGTAATTTCAGCATTGTACTGATAAAAATTTATTTCATCAAAAAGCCTTTTACTGATCGAATAATTATCTTTCATAGAGCCTGACAATTCTTTATATATTGTTTTTGACGGCTCTATCACTTTATCAATAATATAAAGATACCCGTTGTCTGAAGAAATGCCACTTTCAAGGACGGCTGCATTTCCGGCATAAAGGCGATCATCCGAACCTTGCCAGTTAACATCAGGAAATAACTTGCGATAATCTCCTTCAGCATCTGAAATTCCCCGGCCGGATAACATCCGGGTAGAAAATACGGGCATATATTTTTCCCGTGAGAACAGTTTCACCTTCCGCCTTGTGACAGGGTCTGTGAAATCTTCAACAGACTCACGCCCATACGTCTTATATTTATAACAAAATGACTTTTTCGTTCCCGAATCATCTTCGGAAGAACTGGTAGAGAAAGAAAGAAAGTCCTCCTTATTATAGGCGAATTGAATCATATGACAGCCAACAAGTAACGAAATATCTTCATCCGAAACCTGACTCATGTCAACAGTACCATACTTACTTTCAAGATAACTCTTAAAAGCATTATCATCTGGAGCAAAAACCGTTACGAGCCCACCTCCGTTAACCAGACGATAGTAACCGCTACGATTAAGTGCTTCAATAAAATAAGTAAAATTACCTCTACTTTCTAGAATCCGGCAAGTCGTTCCTAAAGAATATTGGTCTCCATCTTTCTGATCCGATGATTCACAGGATACAAAAAACAGTACCAATACAGAAAGTATAAGCAGTAAAGATCGTAATACTCTCATACAAATTAGTTTAAGGTTAAAATGATTTTAGGTCTTAGTATTATGACAAAGGAAATTTAATAAAGGGAAACCACCTTGTATCCGCTGTTCGAAAAGCATCAATTTTTGGTCAAAATAGCAAAAACAGCCTCATTAAGGACTATAAACCGGTATTCGTGTGTTTCATAAACGGAATTATTTGTTTCCATTCTCCTTGAGTTTCATTTTTTTGAATCTCACCGGGAGTCGACCGGCCACGATCGATATATTCTCTCATCTGAGTTATAAGGCGTGCAGCTATTTCCGGGTATTCATTTATTACATTTTGAGTTTCACCCGGATCTTTTTCTATGTTATAAAGCTGAACCAATGGCAATGTAGCTATATAATCTTTATCACGGGAATGGGTAGGAAAGCTCCAGCCTCCTGAATCGGGTGTAAAAAGAATTTTCCAATCCCCTTCACGCAGAGAGAAATTCCCGTTATTTGAATGATGTATTATATTCTTACGCTGATTTTTACCTTCGCCGGTTATAATACCATAAATACTATAACTGTCTTCTCCTTCGTTCGATGCAAGTTTGTATCCCGTTATTTCGGCAAAGGTCGCATAAAAATCGGTTAATGAAACATGTCCATGTTCGGTTCGTCCTCCGTTACGTCCCCCTCTCGAAACTATAAGGGGTATACGATGTCCTCCGTCGAAAAGATCGGATTTGTAACCACGATAAATATAACTCGGAAAATGCCCCTGTTTTTCCATCGGTTTAACTCCGGCTCCATGAAAGCATCCGTTATCTGCAGTAAATACTATAATCGTATTTTCATAAAGCCCCTGCTTTTTTAGTTGAGCTATCACCTGAGCTACCACATCATCAACCATCATAACAAAATCTCCGTAAGGAGAAAGTCCCGATTTTCCCTGAAATTCAGCCGAAGGTAATATAGGTGTATGAGGTGCCGTTATTGGCATATACAAAAAGAAAGGCTGGTCTGCATTTTGCTGTTCTATATATTCGAGAGACTTGGATGTAATTCGTTGCAGGCATTCCGAATGTTCGAAATCCTCTCCCTGTGGACCACTGCGTTGCAGGTAAATTCCTTTACCCTCCTTCGATACGCGGTTGGGAAGTGCTGTTACCCTGTCATTTTCTATATATACATAAGGTGGCATGTCGAGTGATGCCGCAATGCCAAAGAAATAATCAAATCCCCGGGTCGTCGGCCCGTCTTCAATAGGTAACGAATAATCTACCTCCCCGTCACAGTGCCCCCAATTCCATCCCAGATGCCATTTACCGATACACGCTGTGTTATAGCCTTTTTCTGACAGATAGGTAGCTATCGTCCTGCGATCCGGAGTTATAATAGGCGAAGAGAAGCTGTTCAGAACTCCGCTTTTCATTGATGTGCGAAAAGAATAGCGTCCTGTAAGAAGCCCATAGCGCGAAGGAGTACTGACCGACGAAGACGAATGTGCGTCAGTAAACGTTATTCCCTCTGCGGAAAGTTTATCTATCGCAGGAGTCGGGATAAGTGATTTTTCGTTAAGTGCCGAAACGTCACCATACCCCATATCATCTGCCAGAATAAATACAATGTTTGGCTGAGAATTACATGTAAGTGAAGATGTCAGTACTGTGACTGAAGTAAGAATAGTGTTTTTACTCAATTTCATAGTTCCAAGATAATTGGGTGTTCTAGATTGGGGTTAGTTGCTGTGCCTAAAATTAGAACAATAATATATATATCAAAAATGGATTTTTGTTAATTCCGGCTTTTGGTCATTTTTTAACCAACTATGACCAAATAATATTGGGCACTCTGTATTTATCATTCTAATTTTGTTTAATCTTCATTGTTAAAACAACTTGAACTTATAACCTGATGAATACAGTAAAATTATCATTAAGCACAACAGCGATTGTATCTTTGGCCATATCGTCCGCAGCTGCACAGGAAGCTGGAATCTCGCCGAAACTTAATTTCGTTTTCATTATGACCGATCAGCAAAGAGCCAGTCTTTGCGCCAGAGAAGGTTATCCACTGGATGTTACACCTTTTGTGGACAAGATGGCTGATCAGGGAATATGGTTCGACCGGGCATTTACCGCCACCCCTGCCAGTGGCCCCGCACGGGTAGCAATGCTTACAGGACGTTTCCCAAAAGCAACCCGGGTAAATTCGAACCATAATATAGAAGATGCAGTATATGAGGATCATTTATTTGCTTTAGCTCATCGGAATGGCTATCGTACAGCACTTGTCGGAAAAAACCATTCGTTTCTTAAACCTAAAGATGCTGACTACTGGAGTCCATATGAGCACTTCGCACAGCCGGATGCAAAGGATGAGGAAACCAAAGCTTTTAATAAATATCTCGGCACAACAGATATGTATGCCGATTATAATCCTGCCCCATTCGGAGCTGAGATGCAGCATCCTTACAGAATGGTAGATGATGCCTTGCAATGGATAAAAACCGATGATAATAAGCCATTTATGATGTGGCTATCTTTTCCTGAGCCACATAATCCCTATCAGGTGAGCGAACCTTATTATTCGATGTTTCCACCTGAAAAATTACCGCCGTTACTTACAGGACTTACCGACCTTGCCACTAAAGGTGAAAAATATGAGACTTTGCATGAAATGCAATCATTGGGGCATAAGGGCTATTATGAAAATATTGGACGATTAAGAAGTAACTATCTGGGTATGATACGCCTGATCGACGACCAGATCGCCCGTTTTGTTGAGCAACTTCGTGAAAACGGGATGTATGAAAACACCGTATTTGTAATTATGTCGGATCATGGCGATTTTGCAGGAGAATACGGATTGATGAAAAAAGGCGTCGGGCTGTCAGATGCTATTGCACGTGTGCCTTTCGTTTGGTTTGGCGGAGGCATACCTGCAAAGGGAATATCTCATGCACACGTTTCGTTGGTCGACCTGTTCCCTACTTTTTGTGAAATGATCGGGCAGGAAATACCCAAAGGGGTACAAGGCCGAAGTCTGATAGATATTATTAATGGCAGGCAATTTCCCGAAAACGAGTTTCGCAGTATCATGATTGAAAACGGATATGGCGGACAATATTATACAAAAGAAGACGGTACAGATTATATAAAAGAGGGAGCGATGCGCCAAAAGCCCGGCTTTTTCGATGAGTTGAATACCTGGTCGCAAAGCGGTTCTACCCGGGCCTTGCGTATGGGCGACTGGAAACTAGAATTCGATATGTTAGGCAACGGACTGATGTATAATGTAAAGAATGACCCCTCTGAAATAAAAAATCTTTACAACGATGAAAAATATATCAAAATACAGTTGGAGTTGGTATCCGAATTACTGAAATGGGATATAGCAACAGAAGATCCGCTACCGTTGCCCCGTCTCCGGTATCGTTTTAAGCGGAATCTGCATAATTACTTGTTTTACACTAAATAATAAAACACCTTAATGAAATAAAAATACGAAAAAATTATGTTACTATCATTATCCAGACTTAAAAAGACAATCGCCATTATTATGGTTGCTCTTTGCTCCATAGCAATTATACCTGGCACTGCCCAACAAAATAATTTACGTGCGCCGGCATACCCGCTTATCACTATCGACCCGTATACAAGCTGCTGGTCGGCTGGTAATTATCTATATGATCAGCAAACAACTCATTGGTCAGGCAATTCTTTTCCTCTTGTGGGAGCCATACGCGTGGACGGACAAACATACCGGTTTATGGGAATAGACAGTCCTACAGGCACCTATGAAGGAGAACTCGGCAGCGAACGCTATTTATCCGTTCCCGCAACACAACTATCAGCCGATGTACAGGCTACACGTACGATCTATACATTCAGATGTGGAACGGTAGAGCTCACAGTAACTTTCGCTGCTCCACTATTTCTCAACAATCTGGAGTTGATATCCCGGCCTGTGAATTATATTTCTTACCAGACTAAATCACTCGATAAGAAAAAACACGATGTACAGATATATTTTGAAGCTTCCCCGGCCTGTGCTATCCATACCGACGACCAGTTTACCGTCAGTAATGGCTTCAGGAAAGATAAACTGATGTTTGTAAGAACAGGCGCTGAAAACCAGAAAGTCTTGGGACGCCACGGAGACCAAATCAAAATAGACTGGGGATATTTTTACCTGTGCACAGAAGATAATGGTTCATCCCAATCTGTGGGTAATGTAATGTCATTGCGCCGGGATTTTGCAACCAACGGTAAACTCAACGGAAATATAAACGAATCTAAAAACTCAAACATTGCCATCTCTCGTGATTTGGGCTTGTCTGCTGATACTCAAGGGATGATAATGGCAGGATTTGACGATATATACTCCATACAGTATTTCAATAAAAACCTGCGCCCTTATTGGAACAGGAAAGAGAATAGCTCTATCGAGGTGCAATTTGCCCTTGCGTCAAAAGAATATACATCACTTATCAAACAATGCGCTAATTTCGATGAAGAGCTGATGAAATCGGCTACCCGTGTAGGAGGAGTTAAATATGCCGAACTTTGTGCTATGGCATATCGTCAGGCTGTAAGTGCGCACAAGCTTGTAGAAGCACCTAATGGCGATCTCATGTTTTTTTCGAAAGAAAACGCCAGTAATGGTTCGATAGGGACAGTAGATATCACTTATCCTTCATCTCCATTATTTTTATATTACAATCCAGAACTGGCCAAGGCGCTGATGAATCACATATTCTATTACAGTGAAAGCGGAAAATGGAAAAAGAACTTCCCTGCGCACGATGTAGGTACATATCCGAAGGCGAACGGACAAACTTATAAACATGATATGCCTGTGGAAGAGTCCGGTAATATGCTGATCCTCACTGCTGCAATTGCTTCCGTTGAAGGAAATGCAGAGTATGCCCGCAAACACTGGGATTCATTGACTACCTGGGCCGAATATCTTGTGGAAAACGGATTAGATCCTGACGACCAGCTTTGTACCGACGACTTTGCCGGAAAATCGGCACACAACGCCAATCTGTCGATAAAAGCCATAATGGGAATAGCCTCATTCAGCTATTGCGCACAAATGCTAGGGAAAGAAAAGGAGGCTGGAAAATTTTTGGCTACTGCAAAACAAATGGCACAAGAGTGGATAAAAAAGGCTGATGATGGAGACCATTACAGGCTGAATTTCGATAAACCGGGTACATGGAGCCAGAAATATAATCTGGTATGGAATAAAATACTGGATTTCGGTGTATTTCCGTCCTCTGTTTATCAAAAAGAAATCACATACTACCTTACAAAACAGAATAAATACGGACTCCCACTCGATAGCCGCCGGCTATGGACAAAATCAGACTGGATCATGTGGAGTGCAACTCTTGCCGACAATAAGGAAACCTTCGGGGAGTTCATCAATCCTGTATGGAACTTTATGAACGAAACAGTTCTTCGTGTTCCCATGTCTGACTGGTACAAAACAGATGTACCTGCGCATGTTATTTTCAAAGGCCGTTCTGTTGTCGGTGCATATTGGATCAAAATGCTGGAAGAAAAATTAAATGCTAACAAATAAAATAGTTCTAAAATGAATAACAGATACCTAATAATTTCAATATCATTACTACTATGCTTTGTCTTTAGCTCCACACTGTATGGAGAAAAACCATCGAAAAGAAAAAAAAATAAGAACAATATCTCATGGAATAAAGCGGCAGACTATTCCACCGGACTGTTAATGGACAATTTCTGGAGGGTACCGGATAACGGATTTACAGGAGATCAACCTCCATACCACTTCACCATTGGGATTAAAGGACAAGAAGACCGTTCAAACAACTACTGGCCGCAAGCCCATGCTATGGATGTTGCTATTGATGCTTATTTACGTGCCAAGCGTAAAAAAAATAAAGAGGCAATTTCTTTTTACAAAAAATGTTTCGATGAAGGCTATCGTGATCCGATTGGCAACGGAGATGTGAAAAATAAGGCAGGAGTACTTTGGACAAGCTACGGAATGCCTAAATACTCTAAAATATCCGCTTGCTTTGGCAATCAGTTTGTAGATGATATGGAGTGGCATGCCCTGACCCTGATAAGGCTCTATGAAGCAACAGAGGAAGCTGTATATTTGAAAGAAGCACAGAAACTCTATGCCCAAATCTGGGAGGCCTGGGATCTGCCTTCGGTAAGAGAGCTTGGAGGTAATGGCGGATTTTTATGGTGTTTTGGCAAAGAAGATACCCCCAGTGGGTTATCAAAAAATGCCTGTTCAAACGGCCCTGGTTGCCTTACGGCAATCAGGCTGCACGAAGTAAAGCAAAACACACCCAAAGAGCGTTACCGGACAGACTCGCATCCTGATTATGTCGATTTTGATTATCTCGAAAATGCTAAAACAGTGTATAAATGGATGGCTAAGGAGCTTTTCAATAGTGAAACAGGTCAGGTTTATGGTAGCATATCCCAGAAAAAAGGGCTTCACAAAGCCTACTCTCTAACCTACGATCAGGGGACTTTTGTTGGTTCGGCACATTTGCTGCATAAATATACAAATGAAAACCACTATCTGGATGATGCTGTAAAAGCAGCATTATACACTATTACTCATCCCGGCATAACCAAAAACGGCATGCTCCGTGATGAAGGCGCCGGAGGTGATAATTCTCTATTCAAAGGTATTTTTATCCGGTATGCTGTGGGATTGGTAAATGATCCTGCGATCAAACTTGAGACTCGTACCCAGTTTTATAATTTCATCAGACATCAGGCTGAAACTCTTTGGACGAAAGGGCTTACCAGAGATGCAAACAATAAACCTACAGGTTTTTTCACTCCCGACTGGAGTTTAAACCAACAGGAAGTAGCAAAAAAAGGGGCTGATTACCAAACCCCACGATTGGGGTGGCAAGTAAGCGGAGCTACATTGCTAGAGGCTATGAATGTCATGAAAAAGCCAAAATAGAATCGTTAAACGGATTCGCATTATTTATTAAGTTCTTTATCTATAAAGAAAACAATGAGCGAATGTGGCAATATGCCAATGTGAAAATGAAAGAGATGAAAAATAAAGAAAATAAAATGTGTAAGGATTGTCAGGTTTTAGTTAAAGGCTAATAGCCATTAGCTAATAGCTAACAGCTAAATATGTGTCAACTTTGTCAACTTTTATTTTGACTATTTAAACTCTGACTTAATCTGTAAAAATAAATGTTACTATATTTAAACCATCTAAATAAGATCTTAAATGAACACCTTAAATATTAATCCGGTATTATTAAAAGCCACAGCGCTTTCTGCAACCATACTACCGATTGTAGGAATGGCAGGGAATAAGAATAATCCCAAAGACAACCGCCCAAATATTGTAGTAATTGTTGCTGACGACCTGCTTTCTTCTGAACTGAGTTGTTACGGCGGTCAGAATTTAGTTACACATAATATAGACAAACTTGCGAGCGAAGGGGTGCGCTTTACCCACAACTACGCATCGGTGGCTATGAGTGTACCGATACGGGCATCTATGTACACAGGGCTGTACCCGATGCACCATGGCTCGTACCAGAACCATAAAAAAACAAATCCGGGTACTAAAACTTCAAACGAGTATATGATAGAGGAAGGCTATCGTGTAGGACGTACAGGCAAAGACCATCCGGTAAATCCGGCAGTCTACAAATTTGAAAAGATACCGGGATTTACAGTTGGATGTACTGCGCAGAAAGCGCCTTTTACGATAGACGGTATTCGTAAATTTATTACGCGAAATGATGACCCGTTCCTTCTCTATGTATGTAGTATACATCCTCATGCACCATGGACTTGGGGCGACCCCGGTGAGTTTGATAAAGATAAGCTTGTAATGCCTGAAAATTGTGTGGACAATCCGGCAATGCGTGAAATATACACAAAATATCTGGCAGAAGTACGTGCCCTTGATAATGAAGTGGGGGCAGTCGTAAAAGTTTTAACAGAGGCAGGTAAGCTTGACAACACCATAGTCATATTCCTTGGAGAACAGGGGCCTCAGTTCCCCGGAGGCAAATGGACTTGTTGGTATCCCGGTGTGAATAGCGCGCTTATAGCCAGATATCCATCAGAAATAAAGGCAGGTGCGGTTTCAAACGCTATCGTGCAATATGAGGATCTGTTGCCTACATTTATAGATGTGGCAGGCGGTAAAACCAGAAAAGAGTTGGACGGAATAAGTTTTAAAAAAGCACTTTATGGTAAAACTAACGATGCCCGTAAATATGCATACGGAATACATAATAACTATCCTGAAGGCCCTCCATACCCGATACGCAGCATCAGGGATCAGAAATATGCCCTTATCTGGAATCTTACACCGGAGAAAGAATACCATGAGAAACATCTGATGAAGGCTGATAATAATGTGACAGGAGTATGGCCGGTATGGAAATCATCGGAAGCAAGCGATCCTAAAGCCGCGTTTTTAATCAATCGTTTTGTACACCGTCCGGAATTTGAGTTCTACGATGTAGAGAACGATCCGTGGGAAATGACAAATCTGATAGATAAACCTGAGCATCAATCCCGAATTAAAGAGATGAAACAAGAACTAAAAAAATGGATGGATGAACAGGGAGATAGTGGTATTGCCGTAGATATAAGATTTTAGTCATTTAATTTATACTTCAAAAGTGGACTTAGGCTTTCATGTATACCTAAGTCCATTTTATATTCATATATCATTTACTCACAATTACTTACATCACATACCGTGTGAGGTTATTCATTTAACTCCGACTAGAAATAAATGCCGGAAATGATGATAAATCGAAATGCTCTTTTTACTATTCTTTCCACCAAATTTACAATAGTTTGAAAATAGTATTATTTTTGAAGGGAGAAAATAGAATCTACTTTACTATAATGCTAAAAAAGGGTCTGATTATCATTATTTCAATTTGTTTGACAGGAACTATATTGGTTGGTCAAAATTCATTTAAATGTCACCAGCTCATTGATGCCAGCAATCAGATGAGTGAATCGGTTTACAATATTGTGAAAGATGAATATGGCTTTATATGGATTGCCTCCAGGACAGGGGTAAGCAGATATGACGGGCGCAACATTAAACATTACTACCTTTCTCAATCGGAAGTCATGGAAAATAAAGACGGGCGTGAAGTCCGTCTAAAAAAAACCGCAAACAATACACTCTGGGCATTTACTGATACAGGAAGGATATATTATTACGACTCTTTATCCGACTCTTTCGTATTTTTCAAAGATATAGGCTTAGTCTCTCAATCCATTATAATGCTGGATTTGTATATAGATTCCCTGAACCAGATGTGGTTGGGAACAACAGAAGGACTTTACACAATACCTCTATCTGATAAAAGCTCCATAAAATGCGTGAATGCTGATCTATCTATCAATTCACTTACCTACTATCCCGATTCTTTACTGATATTGGGAACAACTCAGGGTGTATTATTTTTTAATATCCATACTCAAAAGTTAGAAGGTGAGCATCTATGGGCAGGCCATAATGTCATGAGTACTTATCACGATAAAAATCTAAATTACTTGTGGGCAGGCAGTTTCAGTTCAGGCATGTTTGTTTGGGATATAGCTCATGCCAAGCATTTGTATTTTCCTTATTTAACGGAGATACCTTGTGTTCCAATAAAAGCGATAAGAAAGTGGGGAGATGACTTATTGATTGGACTGGATGGAGGAGGAGTCTATAAACTCAGCCCAAAGGACAAAAAAGCTGAATTATACTTTTCTGCCGATGAAGAAAAAAAAGGGACGCTTAAGGCAAATGGCGTCTATGACCTCCTGATTGATAAAAATAATATTTGGATAGCAACCTACTCGGGAGGAGTTACCATAGCCGAGGAGAATGAAGATTTTGAATGGATACGCCATATTCCATATAAACAACAATCGGTGAAAGGGAGTCATATTTATGCTATTTTAGAAGATAAAGATAAAGACCTTTGGTTTGCAACCAACGCGGGTGTAAGCTATTATAACATCCAGACGAAACAATGGCGGCACTTTCTTGATGGACAGAATAATTTCCTTACCCTGACCGAAGACAATGAAGGGAAAATATGGACAGGGGGGTATAGCACAGGGATCTATTGTATCGACAAAAACAGAGGAGTACTAAGGCACATTCCTTCTATGCAAGGAAACCCACAGCTAGAATGCTTGTATGCCTCGCTGAATGATTCGAACGGTGATTTATGGTTTGGATGCTTGTATTCTCCTTTAGGCAGAAGAAGTGTGAAAAACGGAATAGAAACATTTACTTATTATGATATAAAACAAGTAAAGTCATTAAAAGAAATAAGTCATAATAAACTATTTATAGCCACATCGAATGGTTTTTACATTCTCAACACACAAACAGGGAAAAAAGAACACTTTTTCAATAATATAGGCAAATATAATATCAAAAGTAATTCTTTTGTTTACTCGTCTATCTTCATAGGTAACGAAATATGGTTTGGAACAGACGGAGGAGGACTGAATGTGATGAATTTAGAAACAAATGAAGTGGAAAATTTTTCTACTTATAATGAACTTCCCTCTAATTTCATTTTTGGAATGCTAAGAGATAAAAGAGGCATTTTGTGGATAAGTACTGATAAGGGGCTGTTTTGTTTCGATCCTCACGAGCGGAAATTCATGTTCAATGTAGCAAACTTACCGACAAACCAATTCCTGTTTATGTCTTTTGCTCAATTGCATGACGGACGTATGGCCTTCGGAGGTACAGAAGGAGCTGTTATTTTCGATCCGGACAATATAAGGAACCAGAAGTTAAATCCAAGATTGTTTTTTACCGACTTCCGCCTATCGTACCAGATAATCACGCCGATAAGTAACCCTCAACTATTATCCAAACCAATTGACGAACTATCCAAAATAGAGTTGAAGCATGATCAGAACTCTTTCTCTTTCGGATATACAGCTATCGATTTATATAATTCGCAGAGCTACGAATATAAGTATAAACTGGAGAATTTTGATGACGATTGGGTTGGAAAGGATGCTTCATTGTCTGCTAATTACACCAATATTCCTCCGGGTAATTACCTGTTCAGAGTTCAATGCTTTAATAAAAATGATGGCGAGATTTTAGGAGAAAGGTCGATACAAGTAGTGGTTAAACAACCTTTTTGGAATACCATATGGGCCTGGCTATTGTATATTACTATATTCAGCGGCATACTTTATTGGATTTGGAGATATTACAGAGAGCGTTTACTAAAAAAACAATCGGAAGATAAAATAAAATTCTTTGTTAATGTAGCTCACGATATACGCACGCCTTTATCTTTGGTGCTGGCTCCATTGAATAACCTGGGAGATGAGCCCCAGTTAACAGAAAAAGGAAAAACTTATCTCCAGACGGCAATGCAGAATGGAGAAAAACTGTTGCAGATGACTACTCAACTGCTCGATTTCCAGAAAGAAGCGATAAGCCCTTCTAAAATAAACCTTTCTATTTTTAATCTGAATGACCTACTGACCGGAAAATTGAAACAGTTTACTCCTTTTGCCGAACAAAGGAATATCAATCTGTATCTGGAATTACCCGGCGAAGGAATTATTGTGGAAACAGACCTTAAGAAAATAGAAAGAATAGTGGATAATCTCTTGTCAAATGCTATCAAATATTCCTATGCCTACAATGATGTATATTTAAGACTAAAATATGATGATAAATCTATCATTATAGAAATAGAAGACTTTGGAATAGGGATATCCAAAGAGAACAGGAAATATATATTCAAACACCAGTTCAGAGGAGAGAACACCATCAATTCACAGGAATTGGGATCTGGCGTCGGTTTGATGTTTACAAAAAAACTGGCCGAACAGCTAGGAGGCAATCTACACTTCAATAGTGAAGAGAATAAAGGTACCATCTTCTATCTGTCAGTTCCGCTAAAAGGAAAAGCCTTTATATCCAGCCGTTCTGAAAAAGAAAATGGTCAAAAAGAAAACTTGTTAACCTCCACATCTACCTATCGCCACGAATCGTATAGGATTTTATTGGTTGAGGACAACAACGATATGCGTAATTACTTGTTATCCACACTTTCCCCTAACTATAAAATTTATGGGGTGCCTTCAGCAGAAGAGGCTCTGGATTTCCTCGAAAACAATACTGTCGATCTGGTTATTTCCGATATTATGATGGATGGTATGCAAGGTGATGAATTGTGTAAAAAATTAAAATCGGATATTCACACTTCTCATATTCATGTCATTTTACTCACTGCTATTGATGACGAATCGAGACTTAGGGCCAGTCTCGAATACGGAGCAGACGATTATATTGTGAAACCGTTCGATATAGACTTGCTGAAAGTAAAAGTCAATAATTTTCTGAACATAAGAAAACGCATCCAGCAGCATTATATTACCAAAAACAAATTAGAGAGTGCAATAGATCATATCAATAAAGAGGTAGAAGAAAAACCCCGGATTAATAATATTGACGACTTGTTTTTGGAGAAATGTATTGAAATTGTAACCCGCAATATTCCCGATAGTAGTTTCTCCATTGACAACCTCTGTTCTCAGATTGGTATGAGCAGAACTTTGGTGTATGAGAAACTAAAAGTATTGGCAGGACAATCACCCAATGAATTTATCAGGGTAATAAGACTGAAATATGCAAAAGAACTGCTCGAAAACAGAAAACACAATGTAAAAGATGTAGCCCTGCTTTCCGGATTTGACAATGTAAAGTATTTCAGTACAGTTTTTAAGAAATACTATGGACAAAGTCCGTCTGATATTTTATCCTCCTGATTATTTCCGGATATATCCATTCTATTTGGTTCTATTCCAAGGCTTGAATGTTAAATGTTAGCAATCGAACCTATAAGTGATAGAATTCAAACCCCCTTTTTCAACATTATAACTACTATTGCACCAGCTATTATTATTTAGTCACAACCATAAATTCAATATTAATGAAAAGAAGAACGCACATTCTACTTCTATGCTTCTTGTTATCCGGATGGTATGGACATAAAATTCATGCATACTCCTATGGTATAAAAACAGAGCAACAAACTCCGTGGGAAATTAAAGGTACTATAACAGACAACCAAAATGAACCTCTTATAGGGGCATCTGTTGTAATAAAAGGAACCAATACCGGAACAATTACAGATGTGGACGGAAAATTTTCCATCAAGGTATCTAAAAATTCTGTATTGGTAATCAAGTTTTTAGGCTTTGTAGACCAGGAAATTCTAATCACTGAGCCCAAACAACTTTCAATCGTACTGGAAGAAAAAGAAAATGTATTGAAAGAAGTTGCCGTAACCGCACTGGGAATCAAGAGGGAGAAAAAAGCTTTGGGATATTCGGTCGGAGAGGTTAAAGGTGATGAACTGGATAAAGCAAAAGAAACCAATGTTATCAATGCACTGGCAGGTAAAGTACCAGGATTGGTTATTAGCCAAACTGCCGGAGGACCTTCGGGTAGTAGCAGGGTTATTATCAGAGGTAGCACAGAACTTACCGGCAACAACCAACCCCTATATGTAGTAGACGGTGTGCCGCTAGACAATACGAACTTTGGTTCGGCCGATAAAAACGGAGGATTTGACCTTGGCGACGGAATTTCGAGCATCAACCCTGACGATATTGAAAACATTTCAGTTCTGAAAGGTCCTGCTGCATCTGCTCTTTATGGAAGTAGGGCATCACACGGGGTAATCCTTATCACTACTAAAAAGGCGGCCAAAGGAAAGGCTATCGGCATCGAATTCAATTCAACAACGACCATCGAACAACAGTTGACCAAGTACGATAATCTACAAACTACTTATGGTCAGGGAACAGCGGGACGCATTTCGGGAACAGACGATAATCACAGTTCCAGCAAAAGCTGGGGGCCTAAAATAGATGAAGGGCTTCATATCAATTACTTTGACGGGGTCAGACGTCCCTACAAATTCATCGAAAATAATATCGATGGTTTTTTCCGCACAGGTGTGACAACCACCAATACTGTTGTATTGAATGCAAACAGGGAAGATACAGGGGTCAGGCTTTCATATACTAATATGACTAATAGCGACATAGTACCCAATTCCGGAATGGGCAGAAACAGTATCAACCTGAGAGCCAATACTACATTTTTGAAAAAGTTGGATCTGGATGTAAAAATGAACTATGTGCGCGAAGATGTAAAAAACAGGCCTGCACTATCAGATGACAGAACCAATGTGGGGAAAAACCTGATAACTCTGGCTACCACATTCGATCAAAAATGGTTAAAAAACAGTTATGTGACTGAAGACGGAAAATATTATGACTGGAACAATCTGGATCCATACAACCTGAACCCGTATTGGATAACTAATGAGATGAAGAACGAATCGGATAAAGACCGGTTTTCGGGAACAGGGGTTCTTAATTATAGAATTACAGACAAATTAAGTGCAAGACTGACTGCAGGTGGTGAAGTCAATCTAATGAAATTCAAAGATTTTGCTCCGCCTACAACTCCGGGAAAAGAAACAGGATATCTGCAGGAACGTTTGTTTCGCAACTATACCTATAATACAGAACTTTTGGTTTCATACAATGACCGTGTCGAAGATTTTTCGCTGGGTGGTAATTTAGGAGGAAATATCTTTTATGTAAAGAACAATACAAATACGACTACTGCAAAAGATATGCGTATGCGTGAGGTCGTTGCATTACAAAGTTTCTTGATAAAAGAAGTAACTGAGGATATTTATCAGAAACAGATAAACTCACTATTTGCCACAGCCAACGTGGGATATAAAGACTTCCTGTATCTGGATGCTACTTTACGTGCCGATAAGTCGTCAACTTTACCATCAGGAAAAAATACTTACGTGTATCCATCGGTTTCGACTTCATTCCTCTTCACTGAAGCTTTTAAAATGAATAAAAGTTTTCTTTCTTATGGAAAGATAAGAGCATCGGCGGCACAAGTAGGTAGTGATACTGACCCCTATCGTCTGGATCTGATGTATGCCATGATAGATAAATCATACCTTTCTTATGCTTTGGGTACAATTTATAATTCGGAAGTGCCAAACAGCGAATTGAAGCCAACGAGGACCAATTCGATAGAAACCGGCCTCGAACTTCGCTTCTTACAAAACAGAATCGGATTGGATTTCACTTATTACAACCAACGAAGCACAGACCAGATCATGCGATTGAATACATCTATAACCTCCGGATATAATGCCAAAGTGGTAAACGCAGGAGAAATAGAAAATTCAGGGATAGAGATAGTTTTAAATACCCGTCCTATAGAAACTAAGGACTGGACATGGGATTTAAATTTTAATTTCTCAAAAAATAATAACAAGGTAAAAAGTCTGGCTTCGGGCATTGAAAGATTTACACTGGCAGAAGCAGCCTGGCTCAATGTCACAGTAGATGCAGTAGTGGGAGAAAACTACGGAGCCATTATGGGAAAAGATTTTAAAAGAAACGATGCAGGACAGATCATAGTAAATGGGAATACGGGATTACCTGAGGTGGCAGACGATGTCTCCGTTCTGGGAAATGCGACCTGGGACTGGACAGGGGGCATATCAACCAACGTATCATATAAAAATTTCTCGCTGGGTGCGATTTTCGATATTAAATGGGGAGCTGATATGTTTTCTATGACCGACAGATCGTATCACGCTTCGGGAAAAGCAAAAGCAACTTTGACCGGACGTGACGAATGGTATACGTCAGAGGAAAAAAGACTGGAAGCCAATGTAACAGAAGCGGCATGGAACGCTACGGGGGGCTATCTGGTAGACGGAGTAGTAGAGCATGTCGATGGTTCGGGTAATAAATCCTATACAGCGAATACCAAATTTATCGATCCCGAGAAATATTGGTCACATGTGGCTACATCTGTGCCAAGTGTATTTGTACACGACAACAGTTATATAAAGGTAAGAGAGCTTACATTCTCATATCGTTTACCAAAAAGCTTCGTTAATAAATTCGCGGAATCGATGTCAGTATCTTTCGTTGCTCGTAATCCGTTTATTATCTATAAAAACATAGACAATATTGATCCTGACTCTAACTACAATAACAGTTCAGGTATGGGGCTTGAGTTCGGTTCTTTACCTTCCCGCCGAAGCTACGGAGTGAATATCAATCTGAAATTTTAAATAGAAAAACATGAAATATATATATCATATTATAATAGCATCGCTTCTTACAGGTCTGCTGAGCTTTACAGCTTGTAACGATTTCGATGAAATGAATACAAACCCCACCAAGTCTCCTGTTCTGGATGCAAACAGCCAGTTGTCATATGCACAACTCTCGACATGGGGTGACTGGCAAATAACAGAAACCTACCATTTCTATCTCCTTAGTTTCACACAGCTGATGCAAGGGGAATGGAATGTGACCAATTGGGGAGGACAATACAGACGCGACGATGCCACAATGGGACAATTATGGTCACGCATGTACGGCGTAGGCATAAAGAACCTGGTGGATGTGATAGATAAAACGAAAGACGACGAAGATCAGAAAAACCTGAACGCCGTTGCCCGTATCATGAAAGTTTATTATTTTCTCATTCTCACCGATATATATGGAGATATACCTTACTTCGATGCGGGGAAAGGGCTGCTGGAAGAAATATCTTCTCCGGTTTATAATAAACAAGAAGCTATTTATGACGACTTTCTTAGTGAACTAAAGCTTGTGGAACAAGCTCTGGATGTTAATGCTGATGCTGTCTCAGGCGACATTGTCTATTCAGGTGACATAAACAAATGGAAACGCTTTGCCAATTCTATGCGGCTGCGTATAGCTATGCGTCTGGTCAAAGTGAATCCGGCCAGATCATTGACAGAGGTAAAAGAAGTTTTTGACACCTCTTCAGGGTTATTGACAAAATCAGACGACGCTCTTATTGAGTATATGGATATATATGACTGGGATATTACTGAAATCAGACGTAATGCAATGGCTCAGCGATGGAGAGGGCGCGACTCATACCCCGAACCATTTATCTGCTCGGTATTCTGGGATAAAATGATGGAGAATAACGACCCCCGGATATTACGCATAGCACGCACCTACGACGAAACAGTATCCGGTGAGCCATTCAGCAGGATAGATTTAACAGATGAGATTGTTACTGCACAAGGAATGAGCAAATTTCAGCCTCCTATGCCGGGATATTTCTGGTACGATAAATGGCCAAGCGGATATTGGAGTTCCCTGACTCAAAAATGGCAGGATAAATCTTGTCGTCCTCAGCTCAACAAAGCATTTCTAAAAGGTGATATTCCCGGAATATTGATGACCTATGCCGAAATACAATTCCTGATAAGTGAGGCAAAAGTGCGCTGGGGGTCAGAGATCACAGATGCCGTGTCTGCCGAAGAAAATTACAAGAACGGAGTATCTGCTGCCATGAAACTATTGAGCGAGTTTAAGATAGAGGCAATTACAGATGCCGAAATCGATCAGTATTTTATAGATAAACCATTTCCTGCCGATACAGAAGGGCGTATTAAGGCTATAAACGAAGAAATGTGGATACTTCATCTTCACAATGCACCCGAAGCCTATGCTAACTGGCGCAGAACAGACTATCCTAAACTAAAACCGTCAAACGATTACGGAGCTATAACCATAGAGTCGCAAAGTATCCCTCGCCGATTGAATTACCCGCTTTCCGAACGTTCGTATAACAGAAAAGCCTATGAAGCTGCTATCGAAGCTATGGGAGGTAGGGATAATTGGAATGCCAGAGTATGGTGGGATAAGGAATAAGATAGAAGGAAAAAATAAACACACATAATATATGAAAAAAATAATATTTAGTATAACTCTCATCTTCATGATATTGAGTTTCACGGCATGCGATTCGGATGTGGATCTTCCCGAAATGACAGAAGAAGAATATCCCCGCATACTAGGCAGATGGCCTGAATTAACGGATGGAGGAGAATTGGGACAATTTGACGCACAAGCTGGGCAAGAATTTGAACTGGAACTGATGTTTACCCCGAGCAACTTATGTGAGGGAATATGGTACCTCGACGGAGTAGAATATACACGGGGAACAATATTCAGGTATTATTCTTCCACAGCAGTTTCCCATCATCTCAAGCTGGTAGTCACTACTCCTAAATATAGCACATCCAGAGAAGCATTACTGGTAGTTAAGTAGCAAATTAAACCTATTTATAGTAAAATGAAATATATATACATACTATTTACCCTGCTCTTTCCTCTTATGCTTAGTTGTAACGAAGATAAAAACCTGTATAAAGATGCCGGCCAGCCTGTAGATAAACGGGTAGAAAATCTTCTGGCACAAATGACACTTGAAGAAAAAGTAGGACAAATGAGCCAATATGTTGGTTTGCAACACATGAAGGATGCAATGAGCAAAGCTTCGCCGGAAGAATTGAAAAGCGGGCATGCACAGGCCTTCTATCCCGATTATTCACCTGCTAAGATAGAGGAAATGACAAAGCAGGGACTGATCGGATCATTTCTGCATGTTGTAACAGCAGAAGAAGCAAACTATCTTCAATCCCTGGCATTACAGGGAAGATTACAAATTCCGGTGATCATAGGAATAGACGCTGTGCATGGCAACGGCCTGGTAAGAGGATCTACTATTTATCCTACCTGTATCGGACAGGCATCAACTTTCAATCCTGCACTCGTAGAACAAATGTCGAAAGAAACAGCATTGGAAATGCGTGCTACCGGTAGCCACTGGACATTCACTCCCAATCTGGAGATAGCACGTGATGCCCGTTGGGGACGAGTAGGAGAAACTTTTGGTGAAGATACTTATTTGGTCTCAGCAATGGGAGTAGCCACCATCAAAGGATTACAAGGAGGTGATTTTAGCGGAATTGATAACGTAATAGCCTGTGCTAAGCACTTTGTTGGAGGCAGCCAGCCTGTTAACGGTATAAATGGAGCACCATTCGATGCATCAGAACGCACACTTCGCGAAATTTTCCTACCTCCTTTCAAGGCCGCAATAGATGCCGGAGTAGCTACAGTAATGACTGCTCACAACGAAGTCGACGGCATACCCGCCCACGGAAGCAAATATTTGATGGAAGACTTGTTGAGAAAAGAAATGAAATTTCAGGGTTTTATCGTTAGCGATTGGTTGGATGTGAAGCGTATGCACGATTATCACAAAGTAGCAGAAACTTTGAACGATGCCTTTTTTCTCTCGGTAGATGCCGGTATGGATATGAATATGCATGGTCCCGATTTCTATTTTGGTGTACTTCAACTTGTAAAAGATGGAAAAATTTCGAAAGAAAGAATTGATGAGGCCGTAAGGAAGATATTGAAAGTAAAATTCCAATTAGGGTTGTTCGAACGCCCTTATGCAGATGAAAAGGCAGCAGAACAAGTTGTATTCAGTACCGCTCATCAACAGACGGCTCTGGAAGTTGCCCGCCAATCTGTTGTATTACTCAAAAATGAGAACAAAATTCTTCCATTGGATAGCAAGAAATATAAAAATATTTTGGTTACAGGCCCTAATGCCAATAACCAGACTATACTAGGAGACTGGACTTTTGAACAACCTGAAGAAAACGTGACTACTATATACGAAGGGCTTCAAAAAATACGCCCAGATGTAAATTTTAGCCTTTGCGAATTTGACTGGAACATTCGTAAAATGGATCCAAAACAGGTGGATAAAGCTGTGGCAATGGCCAAAAGCAATGACCTGGCTATTATTGTAGTAGGAGAAAACTCTATGCGATACCACTGGAATGAAAAAACCTGTGGTGAAAATAGCGACAGATACGACCTTAACTTGTTTGGACTACAACAGGAATTGGTAGAAAGAATTCATAAAACCGGGATGCCTACCGTAGTTGTACTTGTTAATGGCAGACCATTAACTACCGAATGGATAGCAGATAATATTCCGGCGCTGATAGAAGCATGGGAACCTGGATCGCTCGGAGGACAAGCCGTTGCCGAAATTATATTCGGTGATGTTAATCCATCCGGCAAATTAGCTGTAACTATCCCCCGCCACTCAGGACAAATACAAACTTATTACAATCATAAGTTTACTTCCAAATGGTTTAGATATGCTACCGGCAATTCGGCTCCTCTTTACGAATTCGGTTATGGTCTAAGTTACTCTGACTTCAAATTTGAAGATGTGAAACTAAGTAAAAATGAAATAAACAAAACGGAACCGGTCGAACTTACGGTAAAAGTTACCAATGCAGGGGAAATGGCAGGAGATGAGGTCGTACAATTGTATATAACCGATGAATTCAGTTCTGCAACACGTCCGGTGAAAGAACTGAAAGATTTCCAGCGTATTTCATTACAACCCGGTGAAATAAAAGAAGTAAAATTTACCATTACCCCAGAAAAACTGTCATATTACGATGCTCAAATGAAATATGGCATAGAAACCGGTGAATTTACAATCCGGGTAGGTTCGTCTTCTCGCAATAACGATCTGATTAATACACAGCTAACCGTAAAATAATATAACCATGAAGAAATTATTGATAACAGCACTTTTTCTATTTACTATACTGGCCGTCTATTCATGCAGCGACAATGACGACAATACTGGTGAAGTTGATAAAGAGCTTCCAACATTGAATATAGATAACCTTCGCCAGTCTCCCGTAAAAATGGGAGCAGCAGTAAATATAAATGCATTGAAAAACGATGCCGATTACAAAAATCTGCTTATAAAAGAAGTGAGTAGCATAACGGCAGAAAATGTTATGAAAATGGACGCCATGAGTGTAAGCAAAGGAGTTTATGATTTCACAAATGCGGACTATATTGTAGATTTTGCCATGGAAAACAATATGCGGGTACACGGGCACGTACTTATATGGCACCAGTCGCTACCGTCATGGGTTGTTACTTTCACAGGCGATACAGATGGATGGAAAGCGATGATGAAACAATATATACAAGATGTAATGTCCCATTTCAAAGGTAAGGTGACGTCATGGGATGTAGTAAACGAAGCCATACTTGACGATGGGACAATGCGCCCGACTATCTGGCTGGAGAAAATCGGCGCAGATTATATACAACTGGCATTCGAATATGCACATGAAGCCGATCCTTCCGCAATATTGTTCTACAACGAATATGGGCAGGAATATAGCCATACCAAACAGGTTGCGATTAATAAACTTGTAGACGAACTTCTGGAAAAAGGGGTGCCGGTGCATGGTATAGGTCTGCAGATGCACACTAATATCTTTGCCGATGAAACAAGACTGAAATACGCAGTAAGAACAGCGGCCGCACGCAATCTGAAAGTGCATATTTCTGAATTGGACGTTGCAGTAAATCCGGAGGAAGACGAAACCCTGAAATTTACTGACGAACTGGCAAAGCAACAGCAAACAATATACCGTTATGCCACACAAGCCATGATGGAAGTTCCGGCTGAAAATCAGTTTGGAATCACTTTCTGGGGAATAACGGATAAGTATTCATGGTTAACGGAAAAGCACGACTGGGGGCTTCCTTTCGATGAAAATTTCAAAAGTAAACCAGCTTATACTGGAATATTACAAGGGTTGTATAAATAAGATAGGCATAGAATGAAGAAAATATTATTACTTCTTTTAATTCTCTTATCCCTTGACGGACTGGCGCAGGAAATCCCCCTATTGTCCAATATATACGGACGGGATTATCAAAGCCTGAACGGTAAGTGGAATTACGTGGTAGACCCTTTGGAAAACGGCTATTATGGATACAGACTGGAAGTGTTGAAAAATGGTTTCTTTAAAAACAGGAAAGCACAACATCCCGGCGAACTGGTCGAATATAATCTGGATACATCTCCTATAATGGATATTCCATCGGATTGGAATATGAAAGACAAACAGTTGTTTTTCTATGAGGGAACGGTATGGTTCAAGAAGGATTTCGAACTGAATAAAAAACCGGATAAAAAGTATATCCTTTACTTCGGAGCAGTCAGCTACGATGCGAAAGTATATGTCAATGGAGAAAAAGTGGGCGAACATGTAGGTAGTTTCACTCCTTTCAACTTCGATGTTACCGGGTATGTGAAAAGCGGAAGCAATTTTGTTGTTGTCAAGGTAGATAATAAGAGACACAAAGATAATGTCCCTACCCTCAACAAAGATTGGTGGAACTATGGAGGAATTACCCGTGAAGTAATGCTTGCAGAGGTGTCCGGCGCCTATATTCAGGATTATTTTGTCCAGCTCGAAAAAGGTTCGGCTGACAATTTGAAAGTATGGGTAAGACTAAACGATAATAAAGTCAACCAGGAAATCACATTTTCAATACCTGAATTAAAGATAAGAACAACTCTGAAAACCAATGAAAACGGTTTGGCTGAAATATCATTGAAAGTAAAGCCACAACTATGGACTCCTGAAAATCCTAAGCTTTATGACATCAACATCGCAGCACCTGAGGATGAAGTAAGCGACCAGATCGCATTCAGAACGATAGAAACACAAGGAAAGGAAATTCTGTTAAATGGCAAACATATCTTCCTGCGGGGAGTAAGCATTCACGAGGAAGCTCCATATTCACAAGGCCGAGCATGGTCTAAGGAACATGCAAGGACTCTGCTCACATGGGCAAAGGAAATGGGATGCAACTATGTGCGTCTGGCTCATTATCCGCACAACGAAAACATGGTGCGCGAAGCTGAAAAAATGGGTTTGATGGTATGGTCGGAAATCCCGGTATACTGGACTATATCCTTCGAGAATGAGGCTACTTATCAGAACGCGCAACGCCAGTTGCATGATATGATATACAGAGATAAGAACCGTGCCAATGTCATTATTTGGTCGATAGCCAACGAAACGCCGCACAGTGACGCCCGCGATAAATTCCTCAGCCGTCTTGCTACCTATGCCCGCACTCAGGACAATACACGTCTGATCAGTATGGCGATGGAAGTAACGGAAGCACCGAATAACCTGAACAGGCTCGATGATAATATGAACGAATATGTGGATATTATCAGCTTCAACCAGTATGTAGGATGGTACAGAGCCACCAACGAAGATGCACGCAAGATGAAATGGGAAGTTCCCTACAACAAGCCGGTTATCATAAGCGAATTTGGAGGAGATGCGCTGAAGGGGCTTCATGGTGACAAAACAGAGCGCTGGACAGAGGAATATCAGGAAGAACTTTATATAAGAAATTTGGAAATGCTCGACCAGATAGACGGCCTTTCGGGATTGTCTCCATGGATTCTGGTCGATTTCCTTTCCCCACGACGCCAGTTGCCCCGTATACAGGACTGGTACAACCGTAAAGGTTTGGTTTCCAGTTGGGGTGAAAAGAAAAAAGCATATAAAGTGATGCAGGATTATTATCAAAAAAAGAAAATGCAGTTTCAATAAAAACTACAAAAAATGAGAAACATTAAATTAATACTAATACCAGTGATTGCTTACCTGCTTGTGAGCCTCAGTTCATGTAGCGGTAGTACTTATGACGGTGATGAATACATCTTCATTGAAGGCAATGAGGTAAAGTTTAGCTCCACTATTTCCGATCCTAATGCAACGGGAGAGGCTACACAGTGGAAAAATGGCGATAAAGTGGGCATCTCTATGATGAGAAGCGCGACCAATCTTATACTCAATAACTTCAGGAATATTCAATACAGCGCAGATCCTTCGGGAGCTTTAACTCCTGACAACACAACGATCTTATTCTCGGAAGACGCAGACTACAAGCACGATTTTGTTGCTTATTATCCATATCAGGAAAGCCTCGAGAATTTTATTTACAACATAGATATCCGTGATCAGGCAGATCAGTCGAAGCTGGTGCTTATGTATGGAAATATATTGGAAATATTCAATACTGCATCTTCGGTAAACATAGAATTCAATCAGAAATTGACAAAATTAGTTTTCAATATTGCTCCGGGAGTCGGTTTCACTGAAGCAGACCTTGCAGGAATAAAAGCCGAATTGATCGACATCAACAGCCTTGCCGATTTTAATCTGGCTACAGGCCAGATCGGACGCCAACGGGAAAATCAGACTGTACCGGCCTTGGTTTCAAATAACGGAAAAAAAGCAGAAGCAATTGTTATTCCCAACAAGGATACCAGAATTAAATTGAAACTCTCTTTAACCAATAACGTCACTTTCGAGTGGACAAGCACATTACTTACACTCGAAGAAGCTACGAAATATACATACAATGTAACTGTTGGGACAAATATGATCGAAGTTAGTGAAGGTTCGATAACCAGCTGGACAGGCATAGACGAAGCTCCGATAGAAGGTGAAGGGACTCCCGACAATACAGCAAAATATAAAGTTGGGGATTATTACCCTGACGATATTAATCCTATCGGCGTTGTTTTTGAAGTATCAAATGGTGGTAAGAGTGGAAAAATAGTTTCATTAACAAGTGAATTCCAACAGCGATGGGGCGGTATACAAAACGAGTCTGAAAATGGCTTGCCATCCGCCGCTGATCCTGATAACGGAGACATTGCTACCCGGGATATTATAAACGGCAGAAAAAACTGGGGTAATTTCCAGAGCGATTATGTCATTTTCGAATGGCTGTACAACACGGTAAATGGAGGCGACATCGATGGCAAATGGTATCTGCCTGCCAAAAATGAATTAAAATCGCTGTATGCTGCGACGAGTGGACTTACCTATGCCGATATAAAAGATACCTGGCTCGACGATCAGGCAATGCCCGACTTTAGTACGCAACCATGCATAAATGCACGGGATGCATTCAATACGACATTAACTGACGCTGGAGGATTAGGATTGCACCAGTGGGCCTGGTACTGGACTTCTACAGAAGTAGTTACCGGCAGTGACGTTTCAAATAAAACAGCATGGTCAGTACAATTTGATACAGGCGTAATGCAAAGTATTAAAATTAAATGGGACTGGGGTAGAGCCCGCCCGATTATGAAATTCTAATCCTATACTATTATGAAATCAATCAAATATATATACACAGTCCTACTCATTTTGCTTCTCTCATGTAGCAATGATGAAGGGTATTTAGATAACGGGAACGAAGGAAAGTCTGAAACTCCGGCTTCGGCTGTTAAGTTCAACTTAGGTTTCCAAGCATCGACTAAAGTGGCAACTGATGAAGCATTTCAAAGCATATTTGAAAATGGAGATGAAGTAGGTCTTTTTGTAGTGAAAGAAGGGGAAATACTTCAAGCCACAGGAAATTATGAGGATAACCGGAAATTAGTCTATAATGGCACAAACTGGCAATTGGAAGGGGATGATATTTTTTATCCTACCGATGGTACTAATCTTAGCGTCTATGCCTATTACCCTTACCAGGATGGAACGAATCCTACTGATCTTGCCTTTGAGGCAGGAACAGATCAAAATAATGCCGCCGGATACAGTGCAAGTGATTTTCTGTTGGCTAAAGCAGAAAACCAGACAGAAGCCAATATTAACTTGCCATTCTCGCACACGATGGCTTTGATACATGTAGAAGTGGTAAGGGGAAAAAATCTAGCCAGCATAACTTCTGCACTGGAAATGAACTTACATAGCTGTATGACCTCATTTATATCTGATTGGAGCACCCTGAAGGCAACAGTTAAAACCGGAACAGTGAATGATATAAAAATGCTTCGTGTAGAAAACTCGTTGAATGCTCATATATACAGGGCATTAGTACCCGCACAAACAATCGTTTCCGGAACTAAATTATTCTCTTTCGTTCAAACAACCAATGGTAGCGAAATCGACAATATATATACCACTGCTGCCGAAACAGAGTTGGTGGCAGGAAAGGTCACCAAATGGAAAATAACCCTGAATGGAGAAGAACTACCCGAGCACAACTATCAGGTAGGCGATGTTTATCCATTCACAGGGACGCCGATAGGTATTGTATTTGAAATTTCAAACGAAGGAAAGAATGGAAAAATAGTTTCATTGAAGGAGAATCAGCAACGCTGGGGTGCCAATAAAGACGAATCGGCAGACGGAGTACCTACTATAAGAGATGTGAACGATGGAAAAACAGCCAGCCAGAATTTGGTGGAAAAACGCAGAAGTGGAAGCAATTTTGCTACTGATTATGCCGTCTTTAGTTGGTTATTGAACACGATGAATGAAAGCAATGTGTACGGAGAGTGGTATATGCCGGCTAAAAACGAGTTACGGTCTCTTGTCGCAGGAATGAGCGGATTGACATATTCACAGATAGTAAATACCTGGACAGATGGCAATTCGATGCCCGACTTCACGGCTCAAGCATGTGTAGACGCACGTACAGCCTTCAATACCAAGATAAAAAATGCAGGAGGTACTGAAATGAATATAACAAACGGCCAGTATTGGGCCAGTACAGAAGCCGATGCAACTTTTGCCTGGTCGGTACATCTCGAAACAGGAAAGATACACGCAACTAAGCGAAAAGATGATGCATGGGGAAGGTTACGGCCTATAATGCAGTTTTGATTCTTTACTATAAAAAAGGGGCTGTCTCAAAAGTAATTTCTGGTTTCTTTTTGTCATATTGAACGCAGTGAAATATCTCTTTTCGGGAGAGTTTAGATCCTTCGTTGCACTCAGGATAACAGAGAGAGTAACACTTTAACAGTGCAAAATCACTTTTGGGACAGCTTCTTTTTCTGAATTTATTTTTAACTGTAGAAATTGAATTATTAGAGACGCAAAAGTTATTTTCAATTACAGTGGTCTATTTATTTTTCTTCCGATAGGGATCAAAATTAAATCCTTACGACTTTATCTACCACATCTTCAAATTCGTTCAGGTGAGTAGCCATCAGAAGAGTAATATCAGGGTACTGGCGTTTGATATTTCGAAAAATGGCAATTGCATTTTCAGAACTTATACCCGCCGTAGGTTCATCCACGACTAACAATTGAGGTATTTTGAGTAGTGCTTGTGCCAGTAATAACTTTTTCCGTTGTCCACCGCTCAGTGTTTCACCGTTTTCGCCTAGCCAGCTTGCCAGACCATCGGGGAGTGATGAACGCCAGCTTGATAAATCAACTGTTTCCAGCACCTGTTCAATCGCTTCATCCGAATAACCTTCAAAATTTTCACGCAGTGTTCCGGTAAGCAGGTAAGCCTTTTGGGTGACATAAATACATTCCGGCACAGGCAAATGTGACAATTCTGAATTTCCATTCCATATCAAAGAACCGTTACGCCGGTATTCAGGATAGAAAAGGCTATTCAATAGAGTAGTCTTCCCTTTTCCGGTTTCGCCAAAGAGTGCGACCCATTCTCCTCTTTTTACATCTAATGACACTTCGCCGGTATACACAGGTGTATCAGGAATTTTTGCACTTATATTCTTTAGGTTTAAATTCTCCAGACTGGAATGCACCTGTACCAATTCATCCGGTTGCTCTCCGTTTTCGATTATCGAATCAATATCCCTGATCTGATGCGCTACAGAACTTTTTTCCGATTTTCCCGAAAAAAGCATCTCTGATAACTCAGCCTGCGCCATGATCCCGAAGAAAATCCCGATTGCCGTAGGTGTATCAATATCATAATTTCCTGAATTCCAAAGTAAAAATGTAGCGATATAACTAAATCCCAGCCCGGCAATCAGTTGTAGCCAGAATGAATTGGTTTGCAATTTATTCTCCAATTGTTCGAGCCGCACCAATCTTTGTTCATATTGCCCGATGGCTTTCTCTTCCAGATTGTATTTCGATATTTCTATCCGGCCTCTGAAACTTTGAATAAGTTCCTGATTGTTCTCTTCGCGATGCATCTTCAGTTCTTCATATAGTTTTCTGTTTTTTCTAAAAAACAATTGGGGAATAATAAATAGAAGAATGGCAGATGAAATCAAAAATTCTACAGCTATAGCCTGTGAAAACACAAGAAGAAAGAGGAAATAAATGCCGAGTGAAAGAATCAGGGCAGTAAACGGCAAAAGCCACAAAAGAATATGGTTCAATATCTGGTCGATCCCATACGTACTGTTTTCAAGCAATGCCGAATTATTATTAGCCTGCTTTTTGAAATAAGGAAATTTAGCGACCGATTGAAATATTTTCAACTGTAGACTTCGCTGGGCATCGAGTGTGGTTTTATGGTTTTCCAACCGCTCGAAATACCGGGTTGCCGTACGTGCCAGTGCCAATAACCGGATAATAGCAGACGGAATTAAATACGAAAATAAAGTGTTAGCCGCAACAAATACCACACTACACATTGCCAAAAACCATCCCGAAATAGCGGGGAGGGCAATAAATGCTACCGTCCATAGTAGCAACAAAAAAAGGCCCAGTAACCACCTGCCCCGTAAAGGCTGTAATATATGTTTTACAATAAATTTATTCATGATTCATCTGTTCCCCCCAATTTAAGTTCACAATTGTATCAGCAACAGTATCAAACATTTTCTCATGTGAGGCTACGATCACCAAACGATCTTCGGCCAATCTCATAATTTGCGGAAGAATAATTCCGACTGTACCGGAATCCAGATTCGCCGTGGGCTCATCTAAAATCGCTACCGGCTTCGGATGTAACATCATTCGTGCAAGTGTAACCAATTGTTTTTCGCCTCCTGAGAGCTGTTTGCCGCTATGACTCAATACGGTTTGCCAACCATTTTCCTTCTTAGCGAGAATTTTATCCAGGAACACGGGATACTGATCGTATGTATCCATATCTTTTTCGAGAAAAACATTGTATCGTAGCGTTCCGTCGAAGATGAAAGGAAACTGGTTCATATATGATGAGTTTGCTTTCAGCCATTGATACGACCAGCCATTGTCTTTTCCGTTTACCGAAACCATACCATCTTGCACAAGCAAACTTCCTGTACAGATTTTCAGTAAGGTAGATTTCCCCGACCCTGATATACCTTTCACCAGCACCAGCCCTTTAACAGGCAGTTTCAGATTGATATCGTTTAATACTTTTATCGGCGACCCGGGATAAGTAAAGTTAAGACCAGTAATTTCAAAAGTATCAAGGACTTCGTCTGTATCGGCCAAAGGGGCATCTACATCGTCACTTAGTATTGGCATTAACAATTTTGCCGAGGCTAAAGCCCTGTTCCTGTCATGATAAGCGCTCACAAACTTCCGTAAATAAAAGAAAAAATAAGGCGAAAGGGTGAGTAAGAACAATGCAGTACGAAAATCGTAACCTTTTCCATAGTTAGGTCCTGTCATAATACCGAGAAGACTCATCCCCAGATAAATAGCAATAGCGGCAATACAAATGGTAACAAAGAGCTCCAGCACTGCTGATGACAGAATGGCAACCCGCATCACATTAGTCGTTGCTTTGTTCAGTGCTTTACTTTTTTCCGACAGAAAGCGGTACTGCGGTTTGAAATTGTCTAAATTAACGATTTCGGCAATAGTATGAAGACGATTGTAAAATACCGCCGAATATTTCAGGAAAAGATTGATATGTTTTTTATGAAGTGCTTCTGCTCCTATCCCGATAATGATCATCTGCATAGGGATGACCAACAATGAAACCAGCAATACGGTACCAACCCATTTTTCAATCCAGAAGCTAATCACCAACAACAATGAGCTGACTATAACCGATGCCATGGAATATGGAATAAAAAATGCGAAATATGGTTTCAAATCGTCACTTATGCGGGTAACGAGCAAACTACCCGATATAGAGTCGAATTGACTATTGCTTAGCAATCTCGGATAAAGCTTTTTTTTGATTCTGGAAGCAATGATATTTCCCGCACTATAATTGAACAATGATGCAAAATGAGCAAAAACATATCTGCCTGTAAGAAATATTGATGCATATAACAATGCATCGGGCAAGATCAGCCCGTCGCCGAGCCATGAGGCGGCAAATGCTGACAAGTACCAGCAAAATACGACAAAACATCCTGCACTTAAGATAGTTAATACCGAAGCTGAAATATACGCACCTTTTACTTCAGCTACCATTTTATTCAACCATCGGGAAGCACTTTCCTGACTTGAACTCATTGATTGTCTATGATTTTAATTTCCATTATGTGAAAACGAGTGGATAATAAATGAATTGAGTGGTTTTTTTTTACTGCTAACAAAGATAGTTATTTATATAAAATAATTATTGATCTAAAGCATGGATGTTGTGTTTCACAACAGATTCTCAGCCCAACTTAAAAACAAAGATTGCTTCTACTACCCTACCGGCTACTATCTCTGATTATTTTTTAGAATATAAATAAACTTCCTAAATTTCGATCCTTATTATAATAACCTTATGGAAAAAAGGATATATTTGTCTCTAGTTACAAAATAAAACCAATAACACAATATTGATGGCATCATTCCAAACACAATTCGATGAAGTCAGAAAACTCATTGACTATGAAGATTTCACGTTACTCACCAAAAGAATTATTGATTTTACCCTGGATACTGGAAACCTGGAATTCTACAAAAGGACAGTAGATTTCCTCGATTGGCTGGACGCAGGGCAAAAAAATACCGAAGAAGCGAAAGAGCGATATATCGCCATACTGGATGGATTGTATAAAGAGTTATCTACCAAAAGCGAAGTTTATGACTCTGCGTCTCCGGTTCTGTCAGTTTTCAATTTAATAAAGTCGTATAAAAAATCATCCTTTGCGCTGGGACCGATCAGTTTTGATATCAGAGAAGGGGAAATTGTCGGGCTGGTAGGAGAAAACGGCAACGGGAAAACGACCTTATTGCGCTCTTTGTGTGGAGAATTACAGCCCACCAGTGGAGAAATAAAATACCTGTTTCCTTACAAAAATGGTTATGACCTGCGGTCTAAGCTTATATATATACCTCAGCGGACTTCATCGTGGCAGGGTTCACTCCTTTCGAACCTGCGTTTTACAGCCGCAACATACGGTATTACCGGAGATGAGAATATTTTGATCGTGGAACTTATCATCGCCCGGATGGGCTTGCGTAAATTCCGTGCATATGCCTGGAAAAGCCTGTCGTCAGGATACAAGATGAGGTTTGAACTGGCGCGCGCACTGCTTCGTAAGCCAAAATTGCTGTTAATAGACGAACCATTGGCAAATCTCGATATTCTGGCACAACAGGTCGTATTGGACGATTTCCGTGACATTGCCCGTTCGCCGTTCCGTCCGTTGGGTATAGTGCTCAGTTCACAACAGCTGTATGAAGTGGAAAAAGCATCTGATAATGTTATTTTCCTGAAAAACGGCGCGCCACGGAATCTTACTGCCGATACCGGTGTAACTTATCAGGAAATACCAAAACTGATAATAGAATTCGAATCGGAATGGAGCCAGGATCAGCTCAGGGAATCGTTAAATGCATTCGGACTGGAAAAACTTCAGATAAACGGAGGTACTTATGTTGCCAGCTTCCCTGATAATATAAGCCAGAATGACTTTTTACATAAAGTTCTGGAAGCAGGGATTCCGATTAATTACTTCCGCAATATTTCCAATTCAACACGCAGATTTTTCTTGTCCTAAAAACGATTAATGCTATGATAAAAAAGATTCAAAAATATTTACTATTGCATCTCCCTACTTTATGGAATATAAGGATCGTGCCAATGCTCCTCATCCTGGTAGCTGTAAATGCGATATTTTTCGGGATAGGTTATTTATCCACCGATACTGTTTTCAAAAATAATTCTTACTATTATTATTCCATCGGTAACGATCTGGGCTTGCTTTACTTTGTCAGTGTGCTTATCGGAATACTGATACTTGTCGGCTGGATGGTTTATTACAGCCGGAATAATGCGTTCAAGACATTCTATCCGCGTAAAACTTACCAGTTGTACCTGGAGTGGATTATGATATTTGTTATAACTATTGGTATATGTTTATTACCATACACACTTACAGAAGGGTATACCACCCGGTGGAAGTCGGTAGCCTCTTATCAGGATGCCGGTAAGGCAATGGATATACTTTACAAATCTGAAATGCTGATAGCCGCCGATAAGAGTGAATACAGATACAATAATTCGGAGTATAACAAACCTATTCCTATACCTTACAATATGCACCTGAGTGCCGATACGCTCGACCTGAATCTCTACGATACGGAATATAATTACAGGGATGGGGTTACACTGAAAGGATATATCGGGCCATCATTGCTCTTTTTTGGAAAAGATAATTACTATTACAAATATTACAAATCCCAACAACTGGATTATCTGGATAAGAAGGAATTGCAGAAAATCAAATGTCAGGAACAGATAAGAGATTGGTTGCAAACGGGGCAGAAAGACAGCATACTAGCTGTAATGAAAGAATTTGAAAAGTTACAGAAAAAGCATGGATTTAAAGTAAATATTGCACCGGAACAATGGCTAAAACGTATTTATAACCCTCCGTTTTTCCCTGTAAACAAAACGACAGCTATTAGTAGGTATGAAATTAGTGATTATAACACACCCCGCACCTCTCCTGTTTATGACGATATAATTGAAGCTCCGGCAGAAGAAGATGTTGCGGCGGTAAATACCTCTGATGATTATATATCACCCTATACGATTCCATTTCTGCAATACAACGAGTTGTATTCAGGCTATGACCAGGTACAAAGATATTATCAGTACAACAAGGATATGTCATATATACTGCTAATCTGCTTCTGCGTTGCGTTGGCGCTCTCTGTCTTCATCTATTCGTTCAGGGTTACCGGAGGAAAGCAATGGCTGATAGCATTTGTCTCTACAGGTATTCTTATTTTTGTTGTTATATTGATCGGGGTGGCCATGATGCAATCCGCCGGATACAAAAGTGAGGAGATTATCGTTGTGATCTTGCTCCTTTTCTGGGTAGCCTTGTTTGTGGGATTAATAGCCCGTATAATCAATAAGATTCTCGAAAAAAGCAATAAAGGCAGATCGAATGTCTATATGAATATTCTTATATGGCTTGTTCCCTGTCTTATACCATTAATATTCCTGATGGTGGTAATTCATTCGGAATATGTTGACGAAAGTTATTTCAATCCAAAAGAAGAAGATATCGTTTGTATGCTTTGGTTTAATATATTATTCACGGCCGTTTCCATGTGGTTTATATCCATGCTGGTTCGCCGATGGAAAAGTATTGCCGATGAATAAATAATATAAGATTTCAAAATTTCAGGTTGCAAAATTTCAAGATTAGCATTCGCCTATAGCTTTATAATCTTGAAATTTTGCAACCTGAAATTTTGAAATCCGGCGTGAGCCAATTCTTATCCTTGTAATGCCGAAGCACCTCCGATAATATCGAGCAATTCGTTAGTAACGGCCTGTTGACGTGATTTATTGTACTGTATCGTCAGATCCTGTACAAGCTCGTCCGCATTATCTGATGCTATCTGCATAGCCATTGTACGGGCGGCGTGTTCCGATGCGTTCGCATCCAGTAAAGCAGCATACAGGCGTGAATACAACACAGTAGGAATCAGGCTTTCCAGAATCTCTTCTTTCGAAGGTTCCAGAATATAATCGGTCTGAACTGTTTTTGAATCAGTTTCTGCTGTATTCGCACTGCCATGCTTTTGATCGAGATCGAAAGGCAGAAACGGAACAGTCAGTAGCTTTTGCACCCCGGTAGACACAAAGTGATGATAGATCAATATAACTTCATCTATTTCTCTGGCAATATATTTTGCAATAAGTTCTTTTGCCAGATCCTGCACTGCCTGATAAGATGGCTTGTCGGCCATTTCCCTGTAATCTCCCTGTGCTGTCAACGCTTGCTTTTTCAGGGCATCGGCAATTTTCTTCCCAACAGGGTATAAAAGGATATTTTCTTTTCCAAGCTCTGTTCTTTTAGCATAGGTTGCGTTAAATTCCTTTATAACATTGGAATTATATGCACCTGCCAATGAAGAATTGGAAGCAAAAGTAACTATTGCAATCCTCTTTGTCTCTCTTTTCTGGATAAAAGGGGACTCGTAGCTCGTATCTGAGGATAGAAGATTGGTAAGGATGGAGTCTAACTTCTGCTGATAAGGCAGGAAGTTACTGATCGCAGCCTGTGCTCTGTGCAATTTGGATGATGCGATCATCTTCATTGCCGATGTAATCTTCTTGGTGCTCTTTACCGAACCTATCCTGTTTTTTATTTCCTTAAGAGATGCCATAATTCAATCATTTTTTATATTGGGATGCAATATCAGCTGCGACAGATCTGATAATCTTTTCGATGTCTTCGTTGATGACACCTTTTTTCAATTGATCGAGAACCTCTGCCTGATGTTGCATTTCCAATGTTCTTAAAAACTCTGTTTCAAAGTCATGTACTTTTTCCACAGGGATCTGGCGAAGCAAACCGTTTGTTCCACAATATAAGATAGCGATCTGTCTTTCTACCGACATCGGATCGTATTGTGGCTGAACAAGCAGTTCGGTATTTTTCTTACCCTTGTCAATAGTCATAGCTGTCACCGGATCGAGATCTCCACCAAACTGGGTAAAGGCTTCGAGTTCACGGTATTGAGCCTGATCAATCTTCAGTGTCCCAGCCACTTTCTTCATGGCTTTCACCTGTGCCGAACCTCCTACACGGGATACTGATATACCCACGTCAATAGCCGGACGTTTACCAGCATTGAACAAGTTACCATCGAGGAATATCTGGCCGTCGGTAATAGAGATCACGTTAGTCGGGATATATGCCGATACGTCTCCGGCCTGCGTTTCAATGATAGGCAGGGCAGTCAAAGAACCACCGGCCTTCACTTTTCCTTTCAGGCTCTCAGGAAGGTCATTCATCTGCTCGGCAACCTCCTGCTGGCTAATGATCTTAGCTGCACGCTCCAATAAACGGGAGTGCAGGTAGAAGATATCACCAGGATAAGCTTCACGGCCCGGAGGACGACGAAGAATCAGGGAAACTTCACGATAGGCAACCGCCTGTTTTGACAGGTCATCATAAACAACCAGCGCATGGCGGCCTGTATCACGGAAGTACTCACCGATAGAAGCCCCGGCAAATGCCGCGAAATATTGAAGTGCCGCAGGTTCGGCCGCTGTGGCCGAAACCACAACAGTATAGTCCATAGCGCCTTTTTCTTTCAGTGTTTCTACAATGTTGGCTACCGTAGATGCTTTTTGCCCAATGGCTACATAGATACAATATACAGGATCTCCTGCATCGTAGTTTCCTTTCTGATTGATGATCGTATCTATTGCGATAGCCGTTTTTCCTGTCTGGCGGTCACCGATGATCAACTCACGTTGTCCCCTGCCAATCGGGATCATGGCGTCTACTGCTTTCAGTCCTGTTTGCAAAGGTTGTGTTACCGGCTGGCGGTAAACTACGCCCGGAGCTTTACGTTCCAATGGCATCTCGAGAAGTTCGCCTGTGATCGGTCCCATACCATCTATAGGCTGACCAAGAGGAGTGATAACACGGCCAAGCATTCCCTCTCCCACATTGATGGAAGCGATTCTCTTAGTACGTTTTACCGTAAATCCTTCTTTGATCTGATCGGACGGACCAAGCAATACGGCACCGACGTTATCTTCCTCGAGATTCATTACAACGGCCATCAGACCATTGTCAAACTCAAGAAGCTCGTTGGCTTCCGCATTTTTCAGTCCATATATGCGAACAACGCCGTCTCCTACTTCGAGAACCGTACCCACTTCGTCAAACTGAACCCGGCTACTGATATTCTCAAGCTGCATCTTCAACACATCGGAGACTTCACTTGCTTTTATATTTTCAGACATATTTTTTTTAATTATAAGTTATAAGTTATGAATTATGAGTAATACTCATTTTCATATAGCGCACAGGCTATTTCGAAACTTTACTGTTTTCTGCGATAAACTTCTGTTTAATCCGTTTAAGCTGAGTTTTCACACTGGCATCCAATCTGTAAGTATCGACATAGAGGATAAATCCTCCTTCGATACTTGGATCTACCACTGTTTCAAAATCAAGTGTGCCCGATTTTACCTTTTGTAACAGACCTTTCATTTTTTCGGTTACTGTATTGTCCACAGGGGTCGCCGTAACCAGCCGTCCCATATTCATATCTTTCGATTCACGATATAAATCGGTATAGGACAACGCTATGTTACGAAGAAATGCTTCCCTTCTGTTTTTCAATACCAGGTCTGTAAAACGGCTCAGTGCATCACTCATTTTTCCACCAATGGCAGCCTTGATCAGTTCCAGTTTGTCTCCTGCATTTAATGTAGGATTATCCATTGCCATACGCAATCCGGGTTCGGCGGCAAATGCCGAAGCCAGCTTCTTCATTTCCGAAAACACAGTGTCTTCGGCTTTCTGATCTGTTGAAAACCGCAACAGAGCTTTGGCATATCGCTTAGAGATCATCCCTTCATTCATAACAGTTAAGATTTAGAAACCATAGCCTCATCAACCAGGCGATCAATCATTGACATTTGTTCTTTAGGATCTTTCAGAGATTCGCGGAGGACTTTTTCGGCAACATCTACAGACAGTTCGGCAACCTGGCGACGAATGTCGCGTATTGCCTGTTCTTTTTCGGCCTGTATTTGTTTCCTTATTTCCTCCATCTCTTTAGCTCCTGCAACTTTAGCTTGCTCACGCGCTTCTGCTACAATGCGGTCGCGCGTATCGGCAGCTTCCTTCAAGATTTTCACCTGTTCTGTTTTGGCCGATGCCAGTATGGCATCGCTTTGTTCCTTAATGGAAGCCAGTTGCTCATTCGCTTTTTGCGCTGCGTCTAATGAATCCTGTATGTAGTTCTTACGTTCGTCCACCATTTTGGTAATCACAGGAAAACCAAATTTGGCAAGGATGAAGAAGACTATACCGAAGGACAGCAACATCCAAAAGAGAAGACCAGATTCAGGTAATAACAAACCCATATTTTTTATTTTTTAGTTTACTAGTTGTTAGTGTTCTAGTTTACTAGTTTTTTAAAATCTAGTATACTATTAAACTCTGAACTGATAAACTTATTAAAGGATAAATCCACATACTACAACAGCAAATAAGGCAACACCTTCGACCAGTGCAGCCGCGATGATCATAGAGGTACGGATGTCACCTGCAGCATCTGGCTGACGGGCAATCCCTTCCATTGCAGAACTACCGATCTTACCGATACCGATACCTGCTCCGATTACAGCTAATCCTGCACCTAGTGCAGCACCAAAACCTGTTAAGCTTGTTGCAGCTTCTGCTGCTTGTAATAAAGTTGATAGTAACATAATCTTTTTAATTTAAGTTATTTATTATTGTTAATTTATCAATTTGAAAATTAGCATATTAGCAAATCAGATGTTCCATTTTCGAATTCGCTAATTTCCGAATTTGCTAATTATTTAATGTTTCTCTGCATGATGGTGCGGCTCTACCTGCGCCAGGCCGATAAATACGGCCGAAAGCATGGTGAACACATAAGCCTGGATGTAAGCGACCAGTATTTCGACCATACTGATGAATACCGTCAGCAAGACAGACACCAGAGTCATCGATGTATTAATCACTGTTCCCAGATTCACTGTCACGAATATAAGACAAGTCAGTCCGAGTACGATGGAGTGTCCTGCCAGTATATTGGCGAAAAGACGGATCATCAGGGCAAACGGTTTTGTAAACACACCTACCAGTTCGATCGCCGGCATAATAGGCACAGGCACTTTCAGCCATGTGGGTACATCGGGCCAGAATATTTCTTTCCAGTATTCCCGCGATCCGAATACGTTCACAATAAAGAACGTGAACAATGCCAAGACCAGTGTTACGGCAATATTACCGGTTACATTGGCTCCTCCCGGAAAAATCGGGATCAATCCCATGATATTGTTGAAAAATATAAAGAAGAACACCGTTAACAAATAAGGTGAAAACTTCCTGTAATTCTTTCCAACACATGGTTTGATAATATCATCCTGAACGCTCATTATGAACATTTCCATAAACCCTACAAAACCTTTAGGGGCTTTATGCTCACCCGATTTAGCCTGTTTTTTATACCATTTTGCTACACTCATTACGATAATAAGCAATAAAACAGAGCTTATAATCAGTGCTGTAGCATTTTTGGTAAGGGAAATATCCAGAGGACGAACTTCTTCGCCGGCAGCGTTTTTTTCAACAATCTTACCCTTATAATCTCCATCCCGGGCAATATAAAAACCGTTGTATGCATCATGTCCATGATGAAATTGAGTGGACATAAACACATGCCAGCCGCTTGTTTCTCCCTTTACTATAACAGGCAGGGGAATAGATATGTGCGTGTCGCCCCATGTGGTAAGGTGCCACTCATAAGAATCGGCGAGGTGCTCGAGGATCAGTTCCTTTACATTCAGCTCTTCACCTTCTTCTTCGTGCCCACCTGCCGCCGACATAGGCCGAACACCTATCACCGCAAGCAGGAAAACCAAAGCCAAAATATATCTCAAATAGTGTTTCATACTATTGTTGTTTTTTCTTTAACCGTTTTTCTATCCTCAGGAAAAGGAATGCTTCGAATCCTAAAAACAACAGATAGAAAATCATAAATACAAGAATAAAGCTTTTTATACCTTCTCCTACTACTTTTGCATACACCAGAATAAAGATCAGCGCGGCAAAAATCTTGACCACCTTAGTCAACATGTATGTATTGAGCATTTGCCTTTGGGTGACCCTCCGGCTGGCAGACTCCACATAGATGAGAATAAGAGATTCGAGCAGTAAGAAAAAGAGCAAAATGCCTTCGTACCAATCCGGATAAAAGTCAGGGAAAACGTAGTACAGCAATGCTCCTACAAGAGCCCCTATTATCAACCCGAATGCCAGTAGCGAAGTAATCAGTTTAGCTTTAAAAAAGTCCATCCTTCTTTGTTAAGCGACGCAAATCGTTACAACCCCATCGTTTACTTCTGCTATACCGCCATTCACATCCAGCGATTTCTCTGCTCCATTTTCCATATAAGTAATCACCCCTTTTTGCAAAGGTGAAATTAACGGAGCATGGTCAGGTAAAACGCCAAAGCTACCCGATATACCCGGAATAACAACAGATGCAACTGCACCGGAATACAATGTTCTCTCTGCTGAAATAATATTTAATTGGAGTTCTGATTTTTTCATATTCTTTAATTTGAAAATTAGCAGATTTGCAAATCAGCAAATTCTAGTATTTTAAAAATTCACATTTGCTAATTTTCGAATTTCCATATTTGCTAATTATTATTGAGCTGCCTGAGCAAGGATCTTTTCACCCTTGGCGATGGCATCTTCTATAGTTCCGACGTTCAGGAATGCTTGTTCCGGCAAATTATCGACTTCACCGTCCAGAATCATCTTGAATCCTTTGATCGTATCCTGTATGTCAACAATAACTCCCGGCACTCCGGTAAACTGCTCTGCCACATTAAATGGCTGCGACAAGAAGCGTTGAATACGTCTGGCACGGTTTACTGTCAGCTTATCATTATCCGAAAGCTCTTCCATACCAAGAATCGCGATAATATCCTGCAATTCCTTGTTGCGTTGAAGTATTTGTTTTACACGCTGAGCCGTATCGTAGTGGTCTTGTCCCACAACCATAGGATCGAGACTGCGGGAAGTAGAATCCAACGGATCCACAGCAGGATAAATACCCATTTCGGTGATCTTACGGTTTAGTACCGTTGTAGCATCCAGGTGGGAAAAGGTTGTAGCAGGCGCAGGGTCTGTCAAGTCATCGGCAGGTACATATACAGCCTGTACAGATGTAATAGACCCGTTCTTGGTCGAAGTAATACGCTCCTGCATGGCACCCATTTCGGTGGCCAGTGTAGGCTGGTAACCCACAGCCGAAGGCATACGTCCCAACAGTGCTGACACCTCTGATCCGGCCTGAGTGAAACGGAATATATTGTCAATAAAGAAAAGTATATCTTTTGGGCCTTCTTCTTTTGAGTCACGGAACGATTCGGCTATTGTAAGTCCGGAAAGAGCGACTGCTGAACGTGCGCCCGGAGGTTCGTTCATCTGGCCGAAAACAAGTGAGATCTGAGATTTGGCAAGTTCTTTTTCATCTACCTTAGATAAATCCCAGTTTCCCTGAGCCAGGCTTTCTTCAAATTCCTTTCCATAGCGGACAACTTCCGACTCTATCATTTCCCTGAGCAGGTCATTTCCCTCACGGGTGCGCTCCCCTACTCCGGCAAAAACAGAATAACCATTGTGTTTCTTGGCAATATTGTTGATCAATTCCATGATCAATACAGTCTTACCCACACCGGCTCCGCCGAATAATCCGACTTTACCTCCCTTTGCGTAAGGGGCAAGCAAATCCACCACTTTGATACCTGTGAACAACACTTCACGGGTAGTCTGTAACTCTTCGAACTTAGGAGGCTCGCGATGTATAGGGTTACCACCTTGTTTATCGAGGGTACTCATTCCATCGATAGCATCTCCCACAACATTCATCAGGCGTCCTTTTACCTGATCGCCGATAGGCATCCTGATAGGTGATCCTAACGGAACCGCTTCAAGGCCGCGACTAAGGCCGTCTGTACTATCCATCGCAACAGTACGCACGGTGTCTTCGCCTATGTGTTGTTTTACTTCGAGAATCAAAGAGCGGCCATCAGGCCTTTTAATTTCAAGGGCATCGTTGATGTTCGGTAAGTTAAGAGCGGGATCGCTGGTATCGAAGAAGACGTCTACCACAGGCCCGATAACCTGAGAAACATGCCCGATTGTTTGTGACATAAGCTTTCTATTTATTATTATTTCCTTTTTATATTCTTTTTTTCTTGGTATAAACAAATTTCGGCAATTTGGATTGGATTTATATAAAATCATTACTTTTATATAAAACAAGGTCTAAATTACTAAAGTTTTCTGGTATAATCAAGTATAGGAGAAGACTGCCGAGTAATTTGTGTGATATCAGACTCTTCTGTAAAAAACGCTTGACAAATATAAACAATATAAACTTTTAATGGTATTTTTGTATTGCAAAAATACAAGAATACTTATCTTTTTTAAACTTTAGTTAACTAATCGGATTTTCTTTCTTATATAACCTTAAAATAATACGATAATGAGACTGACATTAATTATTTCTATCTGTTGTGGCTTTATTCTAAATTCTTTATACGGGCAGGAAGTAAAAAAGGAACCTGTTATAATAATAAATATAAATAATATCCAAGAGCAGGTCACACTACTGATACCGGCCGATGTTTCCTTACTAAGCGATGAAATAACAGTACTAAAAGGAGGAACTGGATTTGGAAAGGATGCAATAAAAAAGACATATTATCCGAAAGATTTAAAAGGATACGTTCTGGAGGATGGTAGAATTTTTGAAAGCGAAATTCTTCCGTCAGAATATGAATATAAGAAAGTTTTTCTTGAGAAAATAATGACCAACGACGGGGTCTCCATATATTCATATCTGTATAAGGATTATAAAAAGCCGATACTTTTTATGAAAGAGAAGAGGATGGTTCAGTTGGATGCAGATGCAGAACCTTTCAAAAGCTATATAATAGACAAGGCTTCATCATGCGAAAACCTAAGCCCGAAAGATTTCCGGAACATCCAGCCTAAAGAATCGGATATACTTAACAGCTACAAAGCCTTAACCAACTGCAATGGCAGATTCCTTAACCGAAAAGCGCACTTCGGTATAATGGCAGGCCTAAATGTGACCCAATTAAGTTCCAGCGATATATATACCAACAATAAAAATGAGACCTCGGTAGGTCCGGCAATAGGAGTATTCGCCGATATTCCGTTCTCTTATAAATCATTCAGTTTTCGGCCCGAACTTTTTTATAGGAAGGATGCTTCGGATGCGTTTTTGTATAGCAGAGAACATGCCTTGATCCTCCCTCTTAAAGTAAGATATACCCACCTTAATGCAAAAGGGAATATTCTACCTTATATAGAAGCAGGCGTAGCTATGGGATATGACATATCAAAAATCACTTCATACACAGAATATCCTCAGGCCTTACTAGATTATTACGAAAAGCATAATATAGAGCCCCCCGTATTTAATCCGGATGATGTATCAAAAGTTTTTTTGGGGCTTACACTAGGTGGAGGCATCGAAACTTCTTTTATAAAAGAGCATCCTGTATATTTTGGTTTGAATTATCTATATACAAATGCCAATAATATAAAAAGCCACAGCTTTACTTTAAATGCATCGATAGCTCTGTTTTAAATAAATAGGACATATCATGGCAGGCAATATGCTGCTTTAATTTTGAATAAACGAATAGACTTTTAAGATTTTTAAATTATCAATATCCATCTTCTATCCGGGTACCTCTTGGGTCTATCGTCTTTATATGCTGAATCTTTCCGACTTGTTAAATAAAAATGAGGAAACATATAAAACCCGAAATAGAAGGTACTTTAAATAAAATTTCCAGCCTCCCGAATAAATATGATAAGGTACGGTCTGTTTAGTATTTATATTCTTTACTTATATTTGCTGCATGTTTGCAATTTTATTCTCGTGGATCGTAATCTTTTTCGTTCTGTTCTCTATAGGGGATCTCTTTATTGATATTTACAATAAAGCCTGTAAAGGCCGGGAACGTTATAATACACTGGACACAGTATTTGCCGGAATATGCTTTGTCTCACTTCTTCTTTCCATCACATCTTTGTGCCTGCCCTCCAATCATTATATGTTGCTGACGTTATTTATCCTTAGCTTGGCACACTGCACAATTAACAGGAAAACACTGCATGAAAGATTTACCGGATACAAGAAAAGTACAGGGCTTTTGTTGAACGTGTCACTCGCATTGATAGTGTTGTCCATAGCTTTCTATATTTCTTTTATGTCCGAATCTTTCGATTCGGAGTTCTATCATCAGCAAAATATAAGGTGGAACGAGGAATATAAAATTATCCCCGGACTGGCAAACCTGGAAGACCGCTTCGGATTTAATTCTGCTTATCTGCTTATATCTGCGATTTTCTCTTTCCGTTTTTTGTTCGGAGACGCCATCTACACAATGCAGGGATTGTTATTCACCCTGATGATCTTATCGGCTTGTGCAGAGCTTTACAGGTCGAAAGGAAATATCAAATATGTACTGTTAGTGTTATTTTTGCTGATTATCCTAATATGGAACCATAAGAATCTGGATAATACCAGTACAGATATCATTCCTTTACTCGGCTGTTTCTATTATATATCCAAAACAGCCCTCGATTCCCACTGGATCAACCGTCAGCCCCTCTTGGCCTGTTTATTACCTGTTACTTTGGTCACCTATAAGTTATTCACAGTCGTTTTTTGTCTTATTGTCTTCTATATAGTTTTTTATCTGATACGGGAAAAGAAATACAGGAATCTGAATTTTATCATAGTTGCATCAGTGTCTGTTATGCTGTTTTGGTGTATACGAAATATCATAATCAGCGGATACCTGGCATATCCATTCCGTTTTATAGACATATTTTCTTTCGATTGGAAAGTGCCTTTAGGTGTAGCGATGTTGCAGGAAGCATATATAAAAGATTATGCGGAATATATATTTTTATGGTATTTCAGCCGCGATGTCATTATCTATGACCTGAATTCTGCGAAACTACAGGTCATCTACAGGATATTGAGCAGTTTTATCTATCTGACAGTTGTTTTATCACCGTTTATATTAACTTTTATCCGTATCAAAAACAGAAGTATCGATAAGAATACATTGGCAGTGTATGTTGTATCGCTACTTTCTGTTATCACAGGTTTATTGTTTGCTCCCGATCTGAGATTTATAAATGGATTTTTATTCGGAATAGCTCTTCTTATGATCTGCATGAGCATAAAGCTGTTTAAAAAGGAGGAAATATTATTCCGGCGGACAAGCAATGCCATGATTATCATGTTTACTTTATTGTTTATGATAGTCTCGTTCAAAAATAAAGACAGGATTATCTTTAACATATCAAAAGGCAGGCTTACAGAAATGTTATATAAACCTATGCCTCATCCGCTTAGCAATCATGATAAAAGCGAATTTGACGAGTATAATCTCAATGGAACGGTTATATACATTACAAGGAATGGCGATGACCGGACGTTCGAGATGTTGCCGGCTACTAACCCTACCGGAATACCATATAGTCCTTTCGAAGGCAACAAAATACAGCATATAGAAACCGTCGAACTCAGAGGCTCAGCACTTTCGGAAGGTTTCAGAACGAAGAAAGAATACATTGGATCATTAAATGAAAATGCCGGAATTTATAAGGCCGAATACAAGATGCTTTTTTATAAAAAGATGTACAAGGACCGGAAACCTTTCTGGTAGGCTTTTCGTTATTAAGGCAAACAGGCCGTTGTATTTTATTTCAGATATTTTATCTATAGAATATCAACGTGCTAATAGGCCAATAACAGGCTCTTTGAGAAATAATAAAAAACTTGTCACCTTTGTCAGGTTTTAGTTAAAAAGTAGAGGCTGATTAAAAACTGAAAAGTGTGTAAACTTTGTCAACATTTATCAGCCTATCGGTATAAAATACTATTTTTGCATAACGAGAATATAAAAATCAAAATAATGGGAAAAGTTTTAATCATAGGTGCCGGAGGTGTTGGCACTGTTGTAGCACATAAAGTGGCTCAGAACATGGACGTTTTTGACGAAATCATGCTGGCCAGCCGTACCAAATCGAAATGTGATGCCATAGCTGAAGCTATCGGAGGCAACAAAATAAAAACCGCACGGGTGGATGCCGATGATGTAGAAGACCTGAAAAAGCTATTCAATTCATTTAAGCCCGACCTTGTGATCAATGTAGCTTTACCGTATCAGGATCTGACAATAATGGACGCTTGTCTGGCATGCGGCGTTAACTATCTCGATACAGCTAATTACGAGCCAAAAGACGAAGCTAAATTTGAATATAAATGGCAATGGGCATATCAGGACAAATTTAAGGAAGCCGGATTAACTGCTATACTGGGCTGTGGATTTGATCCGGGCGTTACCAGTATTTTTACTGCTTATGCAGCTAAGCACCACTTTGATGAAATTCATTATCTGGACATCGTAGATTGTAATGCGGGAGACCACGGCAAGGCTTTCGCTACGAACTTCAACCCGGAAATAAATATCCGTGAAGTTACCCAGAAAGGAAAGTACTGGGAAAACGGAGAATGGGTGGAAACCGAACCTCATGCGATACACAAACCGCTGATATATCCGAATATCGGACCTAAAGAATCGTATGTGATATATCATGAAGAATTGGAATCTCTGGTAAAGAATTACCCAACGTTGAAGCGTGCCCGTTTTTGGATGACCTTCGGCCAGGAATATCTGACTCACCTCCGTGTGATACAGAATATAGGTATGTCCCGTATCGATCCTGTTATTTATAACGGGGTGGAAATCATCCCTATCCAGTTTTTGAAAGCTGTGCTTCCCGATCCGGGAGAACTGGGAGAAAATTACAAGGGAGAAACTTCTATCGGTTGCCGCATAAAAGGAATAAAAGACGGGAAGGAACGCACTTATTATATTTATAATAACTGTTCGCACGAAGCTGCTTACAAAGAAACAGGAATGCAGGCTGTCAGCTACACCACCGGAGTCCCTGCCACTATCGGAGGCATTATGTTTATGAAAGGCCTGTGGCGTAAACCGGGTGTATTCAATGTGGAAGAATTCAATCCCGATCCGTTTATGGAACAACTGAACAAACAAGGACTGCCTTGGCACGAATTGTTTGACATAGATCTGGAAATGTAAGCATAAAAATCAAAAGCCTCTTTTACAAAAGAGGCTTTTGATCCAAAACTATTTATAAATTATAAGCCTTTATCTCAAAAAAAGTACCTAACTTTGTATGGTAAGATCAGATAATAAACTGTATGTTTAATAGTAAAATGCAACCCCTATATCGTTCGCAGTTATCAGATAATTTTAATATATTATCCTCGGAAAGATTTTCTTTTTCGGGGATTTTTTTTGATATACAAATTCATCAAAACAGATAAACATGAGTAAAAAAAGCTTAGTTTCAATTACAGACTATTCGAGGGAAGACATTCTGAGAATATTGAATCTGACACAGAAATTTGATGAAAACCCCAACCGCAGACTACTGGAAGGTAAGGTATGCGCTACTCTCTTCTTTGAGCCGTCTACCCGCACCCGCCTTAGCTTCGAAACTGCAGTAAACAGGCTGGGCGGACGGATTATCGGATTTTCCGATGCATCTACTACCAGTTCCACAAAAGGGGAAACGCTGAAAGATACCATTGCTATGGTTAGCAATTATGCCGATGTTATCATTATGCGCCATCACCTTGAAGGAGCAGCGCGCTACGCTTCGGAAGTCTCGTCTGTACCCATCATCAATGCCGGAGACGGGGCTAATCAGCATCCTACACAAACGATGCTGGATATGTATTCCATCTATAAGACACAAGGATCTTTGGAGAATCTGACAATCACTATTGTGGGTGATCTGAAATATGGACGCACTGTACATTCATTGATAATAGGAATGTCACATTTTAATCCTACATTCTACTTTGTTGCACCCGAAGAGTTACGCCTGCCTGAATCATACAAGGCTTTCTGTGACCAGCGTGGAATAAGGTATAAGGAGTTTACAGAATTTGCTCCGGAAGTGATAGATAATGCCGACATACTCTATATGACCCGTGTGCAGCGTGAACGTTTTACCGACCTTATGGAATATGAAAAGGTGAAGAATGTATATATCCTGAAAAGAGAGATGATAGCTAACACAAAAGATAACCTGAGGATATTACATCCTCTGCCGAGAGTTAATGAAATCGATCAGGATGTAGACGACAGCTCCAAAGCGTACTATTTTGAACAGGCTAAAAACGGGGTTTTCACCCGTCAGGCTGTAATTTGTGATTCACTAAACATCGTAATAGAGTAAACTTATGAAAGAACGCAGAACAGAATTACAGGTTGCTGCTCTTTGCAACGGAACAGCAATAGACCATATACCATCTAATGTCGTATTTAAAGTAGTTTCGTTGCTTGAGCTGGAAAAGATAAAGAACCCGATTACCATAGGGAATAATCTTGAAAGCAAGAAGATGAGTTCTAAAGGGATTATCAAGGTTTCAGATAAATTCTTCGAAGAGGAAGTTATTAATAAGATAGCCCTGATCGCCCCTAATGTCGTGCTGAATATTATTCATGATTATGAAGTAGTGGAGAAAAAGCGCGTAGTACTGCCTCAAACAATAAAAGGCATAGTAAAATGTAATAACCCTAAATGTATTACCAATAACGAACCTATGCTCACTCATTTTGAGGTTATAGATGCGGGGAAGATAGAATTACGCTGTCACTATTGTGATATCAAGATAAATAAAGACGAGATCATCCTCAAATGAAGCAGGACTGGAAACCGGGCACACTTATTTACCCTTTACCTGCAGCTATGATCAGTTGCGGATCGTCACCCGAAGAATACAATATTATTACACTCAGCTGGCTGGGTACGATCTGTACCAATCCGCCGATGTGCTATATCTCTGTGCGTCCCGAACGCCATTCCTATGAAATCATTAAGAAGAATATGGAATTTGTAATCAATATTACCACCCAGGAACTGGCTTATGCTACAGACTGGTGCGGTGTAAGATCAGGCCGGGACTTCAATAAATTCGAAGAGATGGGACTTACGGCAGGCAGAGCATCCATAGTGCAGGCTCCCATTATAGAGGAGTCGCCTCTCAACATAGAATGCAGGGTTAAAGAAATACTCAGCCTCGGGTCTCACGATATGTTTATTGCCGATGTGGTAAATGTAAAAGCTGACGAAAAACATATAGATGAAGAAACAGGGAAGTTTAGTCTTGAAGACGCTCATCCTATTGCTTACTCTCATGGTCAATACTATGATCTGGGAAATAGAATAGGTGGATTCGGGTGGTCTGTGAAGAAGAAAGATAAGGACTAAACCTCACACCTCTATTTCCAATCCGTCATAAGACAAAAATACATTCTCCGGCAATCTCTTTTCTACTTCCTCGTGTAACCCCATCTGGTGAGAAAGATGAATAAGGTATGTTTTTCCAGGCATTATCCTGCTTACAGCTTCCAGAGCTTCATTCAGGCTGAAATGAGCGATATGTTCACTGGTTCGTAAGGCATCTATTACCAAAACATCCAGATTTTCCAGTTTTGAATATTCATCCTCCGGTATAGTCTTCACATCAGTAAGGTATGCGAAATTCTGTATCCGGTAGCCCAAAATAGGAAGGCGGTAATGCATCAGTTTTATCGGCTGTATCTCAATGCCTTTTATTTGGAACAGATTATTTTCATTTACTTCATGCAAGGTCAGGGATGGTACACCCGGATATTTGTGTTCCGAAAAAGAATAAGGCATCCGCACCTTTAATGCGTCTAGCGTTATTGGGCTCGAGTAAATATCCACATCACCAAACTTACTGAATGGCCTTAGGTCATCCAGTCCTCCCACATGGTCGTAGTGCTCATGGGTAAGCAAGACTCCGTCTATAGGCCGGAAAGGCTCATCCATAATTTGCTGCCTGAAATCGGGACCGCAATCGATAAGCAGCCTCACATCACTTATAGTCACTAAAACAGACGCCCGTAAGCGCCTGTTCCGTGTATCGTTTGAAGTGCAAACATCACACCGGCAACCTATCTCGGGTATTCCGGTCGATGTTCCTGTTCCTAAGAACTTAATTCTCATTATTTTTCTTTTTATTCATGTACCAGTATCCAGAGGTCATCCAGAGATATACCATACCTGCTGACTCTTCTGGCTTTGGACTGCCCTTCTACATATTTTTTCGTAAAATCTTCCAATTGCTGAATTGCACCTGCATTACTATCATGCCCTTCTAATAAAGTATAAAATAAGCCTGTTCCGTTTTTCACAACCAGCGCCCTTTCTCCCAAACCATTGAAAGTCCGTTTCACAAAGTCTGCATTATTCTGGCTCTTGAACGTACCTACTACAACAGAATATTTCTTCAGTAGAGCTTTATCCTTCTCGTCAGCCAGAGTCACAGGTACAGACCTCAATAAGTTCCATGTGTTATTGAACTGAGAAGTTGCAGCAGGTTTTGGAGATGCAGCCGATGCTATAGCAGGATCAGCTGGTTTTGTCGCAGGCTTGGCTGTCGGCGATGGAGTAGTGCTATTACTTGCTGGTTTAGAAGTTGCTAATGCAGGTACTTCCACATTGGTTTTAGCTGGGGTCGATGCAGATGCTAATGTCTTTTTCACCATTGGAATTCCCGGAATTTTAGGTTCAGGGGTTCCTTTTCCGTAGTCGGGTGCCCGATCCAGTGTTTCGTCACAGCCAAACAAAGCTTGGGATGCCGATGAATTACGGTCCAGCTCCAGTGTGATAACCGGATGTAGCAGTGATTTCCCCCCCTGCATAATATCTGTTACAGCCGTCATATTCTTCATCACAGAATCGAGTTCTGCAACGGTAATAACATCAATTATTTCATCGGGAGCCTGAATGCCTTTCTGATCGTGAAGTTTTATGTCTCCATTATGCCTGTTCAACGATTTGTAAAAGCTTTTATATCCTTTATCTTTCCCTGTCTGAGATTGGCATGGCATGACGATAAAGATGAACGCGAGTAGTAAAGTTGTGTAAATAGATATCTTCATATGAATTCCGTGTTTGCGAAAATATAAAGTACTTCGTTATGTTTCACAAAGATAACAAAAAACAAGATTAAACAATATGCTCAGATAAATAAACTTTCATTAACAATATACTTTTAACGATAAGCGTCTGTCATGTGTCTTTATTCATATACAATAGGGAGGAAAACCTGACGATCTTCCTCCCTACCTGAATAATATCTCAATTCATTAATATTCTCTCTGAAGTATCCACCAGTCATCAAATGGAATACCGTATTTACTCTTCAATTGAGTTGGGGTTCCCATACTGTGGAATTTCTCCAGTATTTCATTTTTCTTGGCAACAGCCTGTTCTTTAGAATCATAACTTGCGATTATAACTCTGTACAAACCTGATTCGTTCTGTGCAAGAATAATGCTATAACCTTCGTTACCCAATCTTTCTTTCAGTGATTCTGCTCCCGGCTTCATTGCCATAGCCGCAACAACAACACTATATGCTTTCAGGCCTGATGCATCACTTTCGTACACCGGAGTCACTTTTTCTTTCCTCACCGATTCTGTTGCAGGAGGCGTATAACTTGGTGTTGTAGCCGGTTTTGAGACTGTAGCCGTAGATGATGCAGCGGTATTATCTTCCATTTCTCTTTCTTTGGCTGATTCGTATACCGATTTATATGCACTTTGTTTAGGCTTACAAGAACCGAAAGCTATAACAAAAGCCAGTGCCAATCCTATACCCATTAATTTCTTATTCATACCTTTTCTTTTATCTTAATTTTAACATTTAACACAAAAGTAATACTAAACTATTTAAAATAACAGTTTTTCGGGTGAAATAGTTTCTTTTTCACTTTAATTAATATATTCAAATCCGGTGTAAGGAACTAATGCTTTTGGTATGCGGATGCCTTCCGGAGTCTGATTATTTTCGAGCAAAGCGGCCACAATACGGGGCAGAGCTAATGCACTGCCATTCAATGTATGAGCCAGCTGGATCTTTTTATCAGCGTCACGATAGCGGCATTTCAAACGGTTTGCCTGATAGCTTTCGAAGTTGGAAACTGAACTTACCTCCAGCCATCGTTTTTGTGCAGCCGAAAACACTTCAAAATCAAAAGTCAAGGCGGAAGTAAAGCTCATGTCTCCTCCGCAAAGACGAAGTATACGCCAAGGTAATTCCAATTCTTCAACCAGTGTTTGAACATAGTTAACCATCTCTTTCAGTGAATCGTAAGAATGCTCGGGTTTATCGATGCGAACAATTTCTACCTTGTCAAACTGATGCAAACGGTTCAAACCTCTTACATCTTTACCGTATGAACCAGCCTCGCGACGAAAACAGGCTGAATAGGCCGTATTCTTTACAGGGAGGTCTTTTTCCTCAAGTATAACATCACGATAAATATTTGTCACAGGTATTTCAGCCGTAGGAATAAGGTACAGGTCGTCTATTGTCGCATGATACATCTGCCCCTCTTTATCAGGTAAATTTCCTGTCCCGTAACCCGATGTCGCATTTACCACATAAGGAGGCTGCACTTCAAGGTATCCGGCGTCACGGGCCTTATCCAGAAAATAGTTGATAAGAGACCGTTGCAGCCTTGCGCCCTTTCCTTTGTAAACAGGAAATCCTGCTCCCGAGATTTTCACGCCCAGTTCAAAATCGATCAGATCATATTTTTTCGCCAAATCCCAGTGAGGCAAGGCACTTTCGTCTAACTCCGGCATAACCCCTCCGCTACGTTCCACTACATTATCTTCAGGTGTACGTCCTTCAGGCACCTCATCGGCCGGAAGATTAGGGATCAGTACCAGTAAGTCCTGTAAATCCTGCTCTGCCTGACGCAGTGCATCTTCCAGTATTTTGTTTTCCCCTTTCATCTCAGCCACCCGGCTTTTGGCGGCTTCAGCCTCAGCCTTTTTGCCGTCTTTCATCAATTGTCCGATGTGTTTCGATAATGAGTTGGATTCGGCCAGACTGCTGTCCAGGGTAGTTTGGGTTTTCTTTCTTGTCTGGTCTATTTCCAGAACCTTCTCTATGATCTCTTTCCCGTCAAAATGTTTCTTAGCCAGTTTCTTGATTACCAGCTCAGGGTTTTCACTAATCGTTTTCAGCGTCAACATATCTCTGATTTTTATTTAAGACGCAAAGGTATAAATTTTAAGAAACAGTTTGAAGAATATCGTTATAATATATCTTCAAACTGTTTCTTTATTCTTATTTTTCAGTCGGAACCTGTTCTTCGCCCGCCTGCCAGATGCGGTATCTTATCTCGTATCCTTTAGGTGCATATATGACAATAGGCATCCTGCTGTTATATCGTACCGTCAATGTCTGACCTGATATGAATTTATCCTCTTTAGGTTGGTTGCAGGCCATCATTGTTGAGGCTACTTGTCCATCGGTAGAGAATTCGTAGTATGTATAACCCCATCCTTCAAGATTGATTTCGGCTATGAATCCGCCTAATCTGTGACGATTGCAATCTACGTTCATCACTTTACCTGGTATCAGTTCTACCAGATATGCTCCTTCATCGCTCTTTTCATCCAGATAGATAACAAATCGGTTCACACTGTCTGTCGCTGCCGGAAACGGTTCCAATATCTTATCCATATCGTTCTTATCCTGCGCGTTAACTGTAATACTCATAGCACTTACAGTAAACAGAAACAGCATTGTTTTTAAAATATTTTTCATATTCATCATTTTTTAATTAATAATCTATTTTATTAGAACAGCTTTATCTGAAGATGGTTTAATCAATCCGAATCACTTATTGTTAAAAGTTAACAAAGGATTTTTTTCACACTTCTGATTTTTAATTAATAATGCGAGTCAGTAGTTCGTTTACTCTGCAGTTTAACTAAAACCTGACAAATTTCACATGCCTTATTCATAATTTATAACTCATAATTTACAATTCCTTTATTTACATAGATAAATAACTTTGCACATTCCACAGAAATAAGTATATCTTTAAAGATTTTTTAGAATAATTCGTCGGGAAATACAGGTGCTTCACCGATTGATTATTGTGTATGGAGGCGGATAAAGATAATTTTACATCGAAAATCAAAAAATATATCGTCATGGAAAATGAAATAAAAAACAAACATTTTTGTAAAAGAGGAAGAGGAGGGGACGGAGTAGGCTTTGCGCTTTTTCTTATCCTTTTCGGGGGAGTATTCTTATGCCTGAATACAGGCGTGATTCCGGAAATATACAGGCCAGTACTTATATCGTGGCAAATGCTGCTTATTGTTATCGGGTTATGGACTGCTATAGTAAAGCAACATTATGGAGGCGGAATTATATTAACGCTGGTCGGATTAGTCTTCATATACCCGAAATTGAGTCTGCTATTCCCTGGATATCTGGCCGGGTTTAATATTGACATCCGGACTTACTGGCCTGTAATACTGATAATAGCAGGTCTTATTCTTATCCTCGGATGGAGATTTCCTAATAAAAGAAAGCGCCATTGGGAAAAACATTTTAGAGAAGAAGAACGACAAACAGAAGCTTGTGGAGGTGTAAACTATAACAGTACCGATTATATCGATAAAAACTTGCTTTTTGGCGGCTCGGAGCAGATTGTGCTTTCAAACAACTTCAGGGGAGGTGAAGGAAATGTGATGTTCGGCGAACTAATTATTGACCTGCGCAGGGCAAAACTGGCTGAAGGCACTCATAAACTCGAGTTGAACGCTATGTTTGGCAGTGCTATCTTATATGTAACTCCCGACTGGAATCTGGAAATGCGCTCGAGTAGCTTTTTAGCATCAGTAGAGGACAAACGTTATCAGGCTACTCCGGTAGCAAACAGCACCTCGACGTTAATTGTGAAAAGCAGCGCCATGTTTGGCAATATTGAGATCCGAAACTGATAGAAACAATAATGGATAAACGGCAAATCATCATACACATAATTATAGCTGTATTGGCGGCCTGCATCCTCTATATATGCTCGAGACCATTAGTTACGGTTCCCGATTCTGTACTGATTACTGATGTGGTTGCTTCGGGGATTGTATTATCCGGTCTGCTATTATTGCTCAGTAACATTGTGGCATACAATCCTTTTTCGAATCTGTCGCTCAGGCAAAAGCTTATTAATTACAGCGCCTTGGCTATTCTGTTCGTAACATGCTGGATCGTGTTGGAATATTTTGTCCTTTACATATCATTTCCGCCTGAAAAATGGCAATTGCTGTATCCCTTATTGCCTGTACGTATATTGATCGCCATATTTATTTATATCATAACGATACTGATACATAGCGTACAGCAGGAACGGGAACCTGAGGAAAAAGAAAATGAATCCGGGAATGAAAATATTGTCCGCCAAACTATACCGGAAGAAATGCAGAAAAATGAGCCCGAAACAATTGAGATACTAGAACGTATTGCTGTCAAGAATGGTCAGAAAATAGAGGTGATACCTGTTCACGAGATAGCCTGTATACTAGCCGAAGGAGACTATGTAATGATCCATTCACAAAAAGGCAGGTATCTGAAGGAGCAGACAATGAAATCGTTGGAGGCGGGGTTGCCGTCTGATAAATTTGTAAGGGTTCATCGTTCCAGTATTGTAAATGTTGACTTTATTGCACAAATAGAGCTATACGATAAACAGAACCAGTTATTGAAATTGAAAAACGGAGTACAGGTAAAAGTCAGCCAGGCCGGATACCGGTCATTGAAATCGACAATAGGCCTGTAATATTTCAGGTCTTATAAAATATTTGATTATTGAGGACGTGTCAAAATTCAACCCACACTATCAAATAATAATGTTTGCTGAAGCTGCCCCAAAAGTAAAGTAATACGATCAAAAAGATACCAAAAATTACTTTTGGGACAGTCTGTTTTTTATATAATTCCAGGAATGCAATATATCCCTACCCTTTATCCTTAGCCAGAATTATAATTAATGCTTGCGGAAGAAAAAGCCAAAATCCCGATACAGGTTCGACAATACAACCCAGGATTGTTACAGCGAGCAGTATATAGCCTAAAAGTACAGGTAATGGTTTTCCTGTTTGCTTTATGAATGCATGCGCCAAAAAACCCAGCATCATGATGAGCAGGCCGCAAATGAGGAACCAAAAAGCAAAGCCTTTTTCAAAATCATCATTTACTGAATCGAACAACCCTTGCTTTATCATTTGCATATAAGTACCTGCGCCAAGCAAAATGGCGACTATAGTATGCAAAAGTCCTGTTGCAATAAATAAAATACCACTATATCTCCAGATTTTCATACCTGTTATGTTTGATAGATCCAGATGCAAAGGTATGTATTTTGGATGACAGTAGTATCGGATGGCGATAGTAAGTTATTAACGCCAATCAGTAGTTAAATAAATTGCTCAATTATTTACTGCGTACAATGAAGATTGCTTGCCATCCTTTTTTCCTAAGCAAAAAAAGGATACAAATTTCATTTATTTAACATTTATATAGGGTTACAACTTATTGAAATATTCTTTTACTTTGCACTCCGAAATCTTATCCAGAGATTTACTTTTCATAATGCAAAGAGAGAAATTAAGGAACAAATCATATATATCATATATATCATATATAGTTATTAAAGATTATTGCAAACTGCCGTTGCTTATCGGCTGGTATTCCTCAAACCTTACATTTTCCTGGTTTTCCTAAACAGGAAATAACACCCTAAAAAATCAATATTTATATACATATGAGTAAATTTTATTTGCTCACAGGAGTTTTATGCATACTTCTGTGTGCCCCTGAAGTATCTGCACAGGGAAAAGTAACCAAAGTGCTGACACTGGATGAAATGTTTCATCTGGCAGCAGAAAACAGCAAACAGCTAAAATTATCGAAAACAGGTATAGAAACGGCAAAAAGAGCGACAGATGTAGCAAAGAACGCACGTCTACCTGTTATTGATGCCTCTTTGTCATTCTCTTATCTGGGCGACGGTACTATTATGGACAGGGAGTTTACAAACGTAGCCCGTGCCGCGATGCCCCATTTCGGAAACAATTTTGCGCTGGAAGCTTCTCAGGTGGTTTTTGCGGGAGGTGCCATATCCAATTCGATAGCCAAGGCAGAACTGGAAGAACAGGTTGCCCGGTTGAATTACGAGAAAGACCTGATGGATATCCGGTTCCTGCTGACAGGTTATTATCTGGATTTGTATAAGCTGATGAATCAAAGGGAAGTATATCTCAAAAATATTGAGCAGACAGATGTACTGATCAGGCAGATAAAGGCCAAGCATAACGAGGGAATGGCGCTGAATAACGATATAACCCGTCATGAACTGACCTTACAGAATTATAAACTTGCCCTTATCGAGATAGATAACAATTGTGATATTCTCAATCATCATTTGATAATAACGTTGGGCTTACCCGATAATATAGCGATCAAGCCCGATACGGCCATTCTTGATACCAATTTAGGGAATATTGCCTCGAATCACCTGATGCAGGAAGCAAACAGTAATCTTCCCGAATTAAGATCAGCAGGGGTGAATATAGAGATCGCAGAGAAAGGTATAAAACTAGCCAAGGCTGATTATCTGCCATCGGTAGCCATCGTAGCTGCCAACCATTTCGACGGGCCGATCACAATTGAAGTTCCGCCAATAAATAAGAATTTCAACTATTGGTATGTAGGAGTAGGTGTGAAGTACAATTTATCTTCACTATTCAAATCAAAGAAAAACGTCCGGTTAGCAAAGACACAACTAAACATTGCGACAGAGACAAGAGACGTGATAACAGAAAATACCGAAAAGGCCATCCATACGGATATGACACGCTATAAAGAATCTTTCGAAAAACTGAACACTTTCGAAAAAAGCCTCGAACTGGCAAATGAAAACTACCGCATTGTCAACAACAGATATATGAACGACCTGGTGTTGATAACAGAGATGCTCGATGCCAGCAACACGAAGTTAAACGCTGAATTACAGGTGGTAAATGCCAAAATCAATATCATTTACAATTACTATAAATTACAACGGACAATAGGAAAATTATAATCGACAATATGGAAACGAAAGAAAACAGACAAAAAGGAAAAAGTTTACGGTTCAGGATATTTAATTATGTATTACTCATCTTCATCGTTGCCGGCATAGGCTGGGTAATAGCCCAGTTTGTAATAGTCGGCAGTTCCCGGTATACAAATAACGCGCAGGTTAAGCGCCACATTGTTCCGGTTAACTCACGGGTACGGGGATATATAAAAGATATCCGGTTCGAAGAGTATCAGCACGTCAGCAAAGGGGATACTTTGCTTATTATAGACGATGCTGAATATGTTTTCCTGCTGGCTCAGGCCGAAGCTAATTATGCAAATGCACTGGTGGGGAAAAGCGTGATGGGCTCTACGATCAGTACGACTTACAATAACCTCACGGTTTCGGATGCCGGAATCGAAGAAGTAAAGGTGAGGCTGGGACACGCTGCCACTAATCTGAGACGATATCAAAACCTGCTGGCACAGGAAGCTGTGACACAAGACCAGTATGATAATATAAAAACAGAATATGATGCCACAAGGGCTAAATACGACATGCTTGTCCGACAGAAAAAATCGACAGCATTGATGGGCGAAGAGCAGACAAAGCGCCTTTCGCAGAACGATGCGACTATCAAGCAGGCTAAAGCGGCATTGGATATGGCAGCACTGAACCTGTCGTATACAGTGATAATAGCTCCATGTGACGGCATCGCAGGACGCAAGGACTTGCAGATAGGACAACTGATACAGCCCGGCCAGTCGGTTGTAAGCATTGTCGATGACTCGCAGGTCTGGGTAATCGCCAATTTCAAAGAGAAACAAACGAAAAATATTGTTCCGGGCGATGAGGTTGAGATCGACATCGATGCCATCCCCGATGCGAAATTCAAAGGAAAAGTATCGGCCATATCGCAGGCGACAGGTTCGGCATTTTCCCTTGTACCGACCGATAATTCTACGGGAAATTTCGTGAAGGTCGAACAACGTATACCTGTCAGGTTGGAGTTCACGGATGATAATACCCCGGAGAATATAGCAAAATTGAAGGCCGGAATGAGTGCTGAAGTTTATGTAAAATCTAATTAAGACAGATGATACCACAAGGAAAATACCGCATTATGGCATTCAAGGAATTTGTTCCTGACAAACTGCGGTTTTTAATATTATTATTCACGGCTATACTTTTTCAATTATCCAATAGCATCTACCTGACCAACCTGAATGAAGTTGTCGGAGACAAAGCTTTGACGGCGGAGGATATAAAGTTTATACATACGGCCGGATTTATCGGCATGACAATGATCTTCCCTTTGCTATTCCGCATCAAGTTCCGTTTTATGTCCCGGACTATCTTATTGTCGGCTATAGCGATCATCATTACCGGAAATGTTATCTGCCTGTATTCGGACAATGTCCTGATATTGTATACAACGTCTTTCATACTGGGAGCTGTCAAGATGATCGGGATGTTCGAGTGTATGTCGTCCATACAGCTGGTTATTACACCGACAAGGGATTTCACGGTATTCTTTTCGGTGGTTTACCTGATTGTTCTGGGTTCCATCCAGCTATCGGGATTATTGACCGCCCAGATATCTTATCTTTACACATGGAAGTATATGCATATACTCATTGTAGGTTTGTTCTTATGCGCTATGGTAATTTTCTACTTTTTGATGCGCCCGATCCGGCTGATGAAGAAATTTCCTCTGTACCAGATAGACTGGCTGGGAATGGGGCTGTGGACTTTAGTACTGGTGCTTGTCAATTTTATTTTCGAATACGGAAAACGCCTCGACTGGTTCGATTCCGAATACATCCGGATTGCCACCATTGCCACTATCGTTATTCTTATCTGCGCCATACAGCGTATGTTCGGAATCCGCCGCCCGTTTATCATGCCCGAGGTTTTTAAGTATAAAAATCTGATGAAGGCTCTGGTACTCCTGGCTTTTTTACAGATTTTCCTAAGTACCTCCACCGTTGTTTTAAGTGTATTTACAGGAGGAATCCTGCACTATGACATCCTTCATAGCACTTCGCTGAACTGGGCGGTTTTTATCGGTGTCGTTCTGGGTGCGGGATATGCATTCTATTGGATGGCTGTATACAGGGGAAACTACAAGACTATATTTTTTATCGGCTTCCTGTGTTTTGTACTTCATCATCTCATCCTGTATTTTATCTTCCAGCCGGGAATCGCCAAAGAAGACCTGTATCTGCCTTATGCATTGAAAGGTGTTGGTTATATCACTCTTTACATCAGTATAGCATTATATGCTGCCGAGGGGGTATCTTTTCCTCATTTTTTCCCGAGCATTACGGTAATGAGTTTTGTAAGGAGTGCAATCGGGGGGACTATGGCAACCAGTCTCTGTTCCAATCTGATGCAGTACCTTCAAAAGAAAAACCTGATAATCCTGTCACAGAATATGGATTTACAAAATCCCGTCTCCGGTCATGTCTTTCGTGATACGATGAGCAACTCTTTGGCCGCAGGGCAGACTGTAGAACAAGCCGAAATTGCAGCGACAAAGGCACTGCACGGGATCACCAATATGCAGGCAATGCTGCTTAGCTGGAAAGAAATTTTCGGAGGCATTACCCTGTTAGGGATAATCGTACTCTTGGGCATTCTGTCTATGCGGTATTTAAAGCCGACCTACCATCAATTTCCTAAGTTAAAGAATATATGGAGGCATATGTGGGGTAAAGCCTATAGTGGGCGGTAATGAGCGTTATAAAATTTTAGTATCCAACTATTTTTCAAACAAAAGCCCCCGGAGGATATATCCCCGGGGGCTTTTGCTATAAATAAGATTTTGTTTAATCTTCGTCTTTCTGGCTTGCTTCGTATTCTTTCAACAGCTTGTCCTGAACATCGGATGGTACAAGTTCATAGCTTGCAAACTTCATGGTGAAGGAAGCTCGTCCTCCTGTCAGCGAACTTAATGAAATAGAATAGTTAGACATCTCTTTCAACGGAACTTTAGCTTTCAGTATTTCAATACCACGGTCGCTTTCCATACCCATTATCATGGCACGGCGTCCCTGCAGGTCGCTCATCACGTCTCCCATTTTGTCTGACGGTACCGATACCACCACATCATAGATAGGTTCAAGGATTTTCGGCCCTGCATTCTTAAATGCTTCGCTGAACGCATTACGTCCGGCTAGCATGAACGAAATTTCATTCGAGTCTACCGGGTGCATTTTTCCATCATATACAACTACACGCACGTCACGCGCATACGAACCTGTTAGCGGGCCTTGTTCCAGGCGGGACATGATACCTTTGAGGATTGCGGGCAGGAAGCGTGCATCGATAGCACCTCCGACGATACTGTTCACGAATACCAGTTTTCCACCCCAGTCAAGGTCGTATGTCTGCACATCACGAGCCTGTACTTTAAATTCCTGTCCGTTGAATTTGTATGTTTCGGGCATAGGCATACCATCTGTATACGGTTCGACAACCAGATGTACTTCACCGAATTGCCCGGCACCTCCCGATTGTTTTTTGTGGCGGTAATCCGCGCGGGCAGCTTTGGTTATTGTCTCGCGATACGGTATCTTAGGTTCTGAATAAACGATGGATATTTTATCATTGTTTTCCATTCTCCATTTCAGTGTTTTCAAATGGAATTCACCCTGTCCCGATACGATCAGTTGCTTCAACTCCTTCGAGTTTTCGATAACCCATGTAGGATCTTCTTCGTGCATACGCTGCAACACCTCGTTCATCTTCTCGGTGTCTTTTTCATTTTCAGCTTTTATCGCGCGACGGTATTTAGGGTCCGGATATTTGATGAAGTCAAATTTATTATCTGCTCCTTTAGCATTCAGGGTGTTACCTGTACGCACGTCTTTCAGTTTAACGGCCGCACCGATATCGCCTGCCACAAGTTCTTCTATTTTAGACCGTTGCTGTCCGGCAGGAACGAAAATCTGTCCCATACGTTCTTTCGATCCCCTGTTTGCATTTAGCAGGTCATCGCCTTCGTGCACTTTTCCGCTCATTACTTTAAAATAAGATACCTCACCTACATGCGGTTCAACCATTGTTTTAAAGAAGAACAGGCTGGTAGGCACGTCTGCTTCGGGTTTAATCTCCACTCCTTCGGTATTTTTAGGAGCTGCAAGGTCGCGTACGTAAGGTACAACGTTTCCAAGGAATTCCATCGTACGGCGCACGCACATATCTTTTTCGGCAGATACGCAGAAGACAGGGTAAAGGTCTCTGTTAACAAGTCCCCAGCGGATACCCATACGCATTTCTTCTTCCGAGAGGGTTCCCTGCTCGAAGAATTTTTCCATGAGCGATTCCTCGTTTTCTGCGGCTGCTTCTATTAATTTCTGTTGTAAATCTGTGGCCTTATCCATTTCTTCGGCCGGAATGTCAAGTACTTCGGGAACTCCGCCTTCGGGTTTCCACTTGAACATTTTGAATTTTAAAACATCGATAACTGCATTGAAGCCTTCCCCTACATTAACCGGGTACTGAATCAAAACAGCTTTGTCGCCATAGTCGGCTTTAAGTTGTGAAACTACATTATCGAAATCGGCTTTCGGATGGTCGAGCTGATTGACAATGAAGATTACAGGTTTTTGTAGCTTTTGAGTATATCTTAACTGGTTGATAGTGCCTACTTCTATCCCATACTGGGCATTGAGTACCATCAGTGCTGTATCGGTTACATTCAGCGATGTAACCACGTTTCCGCCAAAGTCGTCTGATCCCGGACAGTCAATAAAGTTTAGTTTGCGATTCATCCATTCCACAGAGAAAATGCTGGAAAAAACCGAATATCCGTATTCTTTTTCCACAGGGAAATAGTCCGAGACTGTATTTCCGTCTTTCACACTTCCTCTGCGTTTTATGACGCCAGCTTCATAGAGCATGGCCTCGGCGAGAGTGGTTTTGCCCGCTCCCGAACTACCAAGAATAGCTATATTCTTGATTTCTTGTGTTTGGTAAGTTTTCATGGCCTAAATGTTTTACATGGTTAATACTTTTTTACCAAAATAGCCTCCCTCCGGAGGCGACATTTCCAAAATTAGTAAAATGTTTTTTGGTATTAGCAAGAAAACACAGGTTATTTAGTTATAAAAATTTAACAAGTGGATAAAATGTTGTAAAACATGAAAAATAATATAAGAAAATTCGCAACGGGACATAAAAAAAGGGAACTGTCTAAGTCCCCTAAATTAAATTTTATTGTTTTTTTTGAATGATATTTGTTATTTATCGTCGTGTTCACCTGTTCTCTTAGAACGACGATGCGGAAGCACTATATATTTTTCCACATCAACGGCGAAAGCGCCTAATACAGATACGCCTATTATCAAAAGGAGTGTCCAGCCATATGATTCCAATGTTACCTGATAGGGCTCTTTTTCAAAGATTAATAAATTGGTAAATCCGGTCAGTAAAGACCCTGTGGATAAAATCATGAAAAAGAACATAAATCTTTTAAGAAATTTCATATATATTAGTTTTATGTTAGTGAGACCTTATGTTGTTGTAATTATACCAATGGTTGTCCGGCACTGAGTCAATATCTGTTAATCCACCAAAAACAACTCACTGTACTTTATTCATTATATTTAGAGCCTGTTTCCGTTTTAAAGATAATAATTATATTTTAAAGATAATAATTATTATTTATGCGAATCAGTAATTGCTGGTATCTTAAGCCTCGGATTTTTTCTTTTTCCATGGTTTTTGTACCGAAATGGCAATAACAGCCAATAGTAATATGGTCTGAACTGTGCCCCATATCTGCGTTGTTTGTATATTTTCAAGAAAGACAGGATCAGTAAAGGCCGCATCACGAAGCTGGCCGGCTATAACTACATTATTGTTGATGCAGGGCCCCAACACAAATGTTCCAAATATAATTTGCAGGATAGTCATTATCCATTTCACAATAATCCAGGGATGTTTGAAGAATCCCCAGTTAGTCCATATACTGTATATCAATCCTGTTAAGAATGCTCCGGACGCACCATAAATAATGAAATAGTCATCTACTATTTGTAATATTCTCGAACGCATATACAATTCATCACCCGATTCGGGATAAGTAATAAAAATCAATAGGCAAAGTGTAACACCGCCAATTATCCAGCAGAAGGCAAAAAAAATGTGAAACATCTTTAGAATTTTAGCCGCTTGCGGTTTAAGCTTCTTTATTTCCATATTCTTATGAGTTTATATTGACTGGTCAATTATTTGAATAAAAAAATCATCTGATATTTTGATGTATCCTGTCAAGGACATCAACAACCAATTCATATTCTTTGTCGTCTATCCCTGCCAAAATGATTTGCTTTGACCTTTCGAGGCAATCCATTACTTTAGGCATCAACGCTTTTCCTTGTTTTGTTATTACAACACTGTTTTTCCTCATAGTAACAGGAATCCTTTGAATCAAGCCTTTTTTTTCAAGTATATCTAAAGTACGTTTTATTGCCGCTGTGTCTTTATAAATTTTATCTGCCAAATCTTGCTGGCTTATACCGTCTTCATCATAAAGACATTTCAGAACTATATACTGCGAATGAGGAAGGTCTATACCTTCTTTCTTCAAAAGGCTATTGAGATGCGTAGCCATCGAATTCGACGCGCGTGCCAATAGAAAACCCAGAGTATGCTGTTTCGTTCCCATACAGCAAAGATATAAAAAATATTGACTAGTCAATATCTATACAGGACAAACGAAATTTATTTGTGCTGCCCTGGAAGTACTATGAGGAATTTATCCCATTCATCAGATTTGGGATTAATTATCTATAGGGAAAAACGGCCCCCTAACCCCCGAAGGGGAAATTAGCCTCCCCTTGGGGAGGTGGGAGGGGCTCTTAATTCTTAATCATTATGGCAAAATACAACGAAAAATTAGTTTCACGCATCGAAAGGCTCATCGAAGCCGACCTGTACACAATCTCCGAGATATGCACGGCTATGAAGATCAGCCGAAATACGTTTTACTATTGGAA
>NZ_JACIEP010000011.1 GCF_014196915.1 Dysgonomonas hofstadii | reverse complement strand
CCTTTTTTTATTTTTATTTCAGAACAATATTAGACATATAAACTAAATACCTATATCACAATATGTTGTTAAACATAAAATAAAGAAAGAAAAGACAGAAAAATGGGGATAGTAAAAGGATTGGGATTAAACTAAACTCAATTTAAGAATTATATGTTCTATATTATATAGTCATTATCTTTCTCAAAATGAGAAAAACATTATTTTTGTACAAAATAACACTTTAATATCCCATTTATGGACTATAACAAGTTAACAAACCCCAAAAGCATTGTCGTAGTAGGAGCATCTGATAACATTTTGAAACCTGGAGGTAGCGTTCTCTATAATTTAGTAAACGGAACTTTCGATAAAGATCTATATGTTGTAAATTCCAGAGGCGGTGCTATACAAGGAGTGAAAGCTTATAAAAGTATGGAAGAAATACCACAAACCGATCTGGCAATTATTTCCATACCGGCAAATCAATGTATACATGCTGTGGATTATCTGGCAAAAGAGAAAGGCGTCAAAGCTTTCATCGTATTCTCGGCAGGATTCAGTGAAGAATCTGATGAAGGGACTATACTGGAAAGACAACTATTGGATATTGCAAACAGAGCCGGAGTATTAATGATCGGGCCTAATTGTTCCGGTTTCTTCAATACAAAACATCAGAGCATCTTTACAAAACCTGTACCCAATCTGGATACTCAGGGAGTAGATATCATATCCAGTTCCGGAGGAACCATCACATATATAATAGAATCGGCGATGAGAATCGGCTTAAGATTCAATTCTGCATGGTCGATAGGTAATGCCGCCCAGGTAGGTGTAGAAGACATACTGGAATATCTGGATAACGAATTCAGTCCTAAGAACAGCTCTAAAATTAAACTATTATACCTGGAAAAAATAGCTGATCCAGACCGTTTTCTCAGGCATTCGGCATCACTGATAAGAAAAGGGTGCAAAATAGCTGCCATCAAGTCGGGAAGTTCTTCTTCGGGAAGCCGCGCAGCTTCGTCTCACACAGGAGCTATTGCCAGTTCCGATTCGGCTGTGGAAGCACTATTTAGAAAAGCAGGCATTATCCGCTGTTTCTCAAGGGAAGAACTCGCTAATGTTGCCGCCGTTCTAACAATGAAGGAACTGAAAGGACGTAATCTGGCCATTATCACACAAGCAGGAGGGCCGGCTGTAATCCTGACCGATGCTCTATCAAAAGGGAATATAGACGTCCCCGAAATGGATAAAGAACTTGCTGCCGAACTGAAGAAACATCTTCTACCCGGAGCTGCGGTTTCGAATCCGATAGATATTATAGGAACAGGAACTGGTGAGCACATGGCCTTTTGTATCGATTTCTGTGAAAAAAACTTCAAAGCGATAGATGGCATAGCTGTGATATACGGTAATCCGGGGGTAAGTAATGTTGCAGAAGCTTATGAAATGCTTGACCAGAAAATTAAGACCAGCAAACTACCTATATACCCTATCCTACCATCGGTAATATCCGCCACAAAGGAAATGGATGATTTTGTAAAACGTGGTCATGTGAACTTCACCGATGAATATGCGTTGGCCAACGCCTTGTCTAAAGTCGTATCATGGACTCCTCCTTCTGTGGGGAAGATAGAAGATATGCCAATAAACATCCCACGCATACGCAATATCATAGATGGAGCTTCGAACGGATACATAGAAAGTAATACGATCAAGGAATTATTCGACGCCGCAGGTATACCACAGGTAGAAGAACTGGTTACTGCAAAGAAAGAAACAGCAATAGCTTTTGGCCAAAAGATCGGCTATCCTGTGGTAGCTAAATGCGTAGGCCCTATCCACAAATCGGATGTAGGTGGTGTTGTTCTGAATATACGTTCCGACGAACATCTGGCTCTGGAATTCGATCGTCTGATGAAGATACCTGATACTACCTCGGTTATGATTCAACCGATGCTTTCGGGGCAGGAACTGTTTATCGGAGCCAAATACGAATCCACGTTCGGGCACATTGTACTTTGCGGCCTGGGTGGAATCTTTGTTGAGATACTCAAAGACGTGGCTTCAGGGCTTGCTCCATTAAGCTTCAATGAGGCGCGATCGATGGTACGATCGTTAAGAGCATATAAAATAATTCAGGGAGTACGCGGGCAAAAAGGACTGAACGAAGAACTGTTTATCGAAATTATAGTGCGCCTGTCTGTTATGCTTCGCTTTGCTCCTGAGATCAAAGAGATGGATATAAACCCGCTCCTTGCCAACGAAGAGAAGGTAATAGCCGTAGACGCCAGAATCAGAGTAGAAAAATAATATACTCAGTACCAAAAAGAATATGCTGGTCCACATTTGGTTCAGCATATTTTTTTATCTTTATATAATAAACCGAATAAAAATAAATGCCATTATGAATGACCTTGTAACAATTAAGACTTCAAACATACCCGGAGAGCTTGCCGTTGCAAAAACCTATCTGGAAAGCTACGATATATTTTGCTACCTTAAAGATGAACTTATCAATCAGGTGCACCCTTATGCTATGGGAGGGATAAAACTTCAGGTCAGGGAAGAAGATGCCATGCGTGCCATCGAATTCCTTATCGAGGGTGGGTTTGCCAGGAAAGAAGATTATGAAATACCCGAATCGACTTTGCGCATGGTAAGAATATATGAAAAGATAACCGATTTCTTCAAAAAGAAGGGTGGTTAACCTTTCACTTTCAGCATACCCTTATACTTAGGGTCGTAATTCTGTATCCACCACCGGTACATCAATACGGCCGTAATGCAATACGCCAACGCATGTATCCATAGCATTATATATTCAGGCCAGACCTCAATAAGCGTCGCTCCCATTGTATTTATCTTTATGAACCCGTGTATACCCGGAGTAGACGGAATTATATTAGCAATTGCCTTTATCGGCTCGGGAATAGCTGTCCATGGCCACGAGATACCCGAAATAAAAATAAATATCACACTGGTAAATACGAACAAAGGCATACCAAACTCTCGCTGCGAACAGAAATAAGATAAGGTCATACCAAAGAATGTAGCGGCCAGCAAATATGGCATAAGGAATGCCCCTATGGTCAACGGATCGCCAATCTGCGGAAATTTAAACAGATATGGTATAACCCTCAATACCCAGACCGAGATCAACATGTATAACGAGGCATAACAAAATGCTTTTCCGATAGTCAGTTTGACCGCACCTACATTTTTCCCGTCCGCCGTATGCGACGCCACTGTAAAACGTTTCTTATCGTTGTGAGTGCCTACAATGGTAGCAATTCCCAGCAACAGGGTTTGTTGTATTATCAGTATTAATATAGCAGGCACAAGGAAACTGGCAAACCCGTTCTGAGGATTATACAACGTAATCCACTGACTTTCTACAGTCTGCCGTACGGTCGCATCCTGTTCCTGGCTTCCTCCTCCTGTTTCTGCGACACGGATATCGGCTCCCATATCCAGAGACACCTCCGTCGCACTTAAAAGCATGGCCTTATAGAACAAAAGGCTGCTCATATCGGCATATACACTCACCGATGTTTGTTGTTGTGTATTTATCTTCCGGCTGAAATCGGCAGGGATATACATGATGCCGTAAGCCTCTTTTCTTCTCATTGCTTCACGGGCTTCTTCCATATCGGTAGCATATCCGATCACACTGACATCGGCCGTAGCATCTACTTTCCGTTTAAATTCACGGGATAAAGCCGAATGCGAATCATCTACCACAACAACTTTTACTTCGTGGGCTGTTTCATTATTATATATAAAGCTATAGACAATAGGATAAGCAAACGGCACGACAAAGAACAGAAGAATGACAGCCTCGTCGCGAAAAACGAGTTTCAGTTCGTTTATCCACACATAATATATATCGAGTAAAAGCTTTTTCATGCTGTTATAACCCCATTTTATGATTCATACACATTATCCCTCAACAGTCTTTTCACTACACCGAAAAAGAACATAGACAACAGGACAAACGCCAGTAACGCCGCATACCGGTACATGGAGTATCCGAAATGTATTCCGTTCAATGCCTGATCGACATAGATAAGGAAGAAGTGACGTAAAGGGAAGAAATTACTCACTGCGTTCAGACTACCATCCATAGCCAATGTTGAGAATGAGAACCCTGTTATAGAAAATGAAATCATCCCGATAAGGCTGCCAATACTAAGCGCAAGCCTGTAATTGCGGAATATCCCCATTAAAATGACTCCTCCACCCTGCGCAGCAAGGATCAGACAGAGATAATTGAGAAACATAGGCCAAAATCCGCTGTGTAAAGGGAATTGATTATAGTAATACATTATTGACATAAAGAACAGGGCTATACCTGTATATACAATTGTATATGGCGCCAATTTCCCTATTATAACTTTTAATATGGAATCATTTCCCATCGCCAGCAACCTGCGCCCTGTACCCGATTTAATTTCGGAACCAAGTGCCGATACTGTAAACAGTAATATTATAAGCTGCAATATACCGGGTAATATCACATTATTGAGATATACCGAATAATTCAGCCACGGGTTGCCTATAGGATGCGAATCTATGGTGATCGGTTGCAGGATAGGCATTATCTGATTTTCGGTAAATCCTTTAGCTTCGGCCGTCTGCAACCCCACTGCCGCAGAAGCCAGCGTAGTCACTGTCTTCAGGTCCTGAAACAGAAGCGAGCCGGATATCAGGAATGCATTATTCGTATAATATACAAGTTTAGGACGGCTACCCGATACTGCGTCTTTCGAAAAATCTTTGGGTATAGTAAGAACAGCATATACCTCCATACGTTCCATCATCTCGCGGGCTTCTTTAAATGACAGGCTTTTATATTTCACATCTGTTTTTTCGAAAGCATCCAGCTGACGGATCAATGTACGTGAAGTAGCAGTATTATCCAGATCGACCACAGCAATGGGAATACGGGATGGCAGTCCGCTATCCATCATCCACACCAAAATGATCATAGACAATAAAGGCGTAACAAATATCCCCCAAATACATATTTTTGAGGAGATTATACGCATCCATTCTCTTTTAAATATAGCTAATATGCCTGTTCCGTAATCCATTTATTGTGTATAGCGATTGTTAAAAGTTGACAAAGTTGACGTATATTTCAATTTTTTATTTGCCTGGAATCCCTCGCAAAGTCGCAAAAATAAAAGCAGTATATTTTTGAATACTTCATTAACTCCGCTTTGCCTTGTCGAATAATATCTCATAACTTATAACTCATAATTTATAACTCTTTCCATACATAGATAAAGTTCTTTATAAATTATGCAATTAAATTACTCTTTCACTATAAGTGACATCCCCGGAAGCACATCCACTGACGCATCCTTAAAACGGGCTTTTACTTCAAAGGTCTTGCGGTCGTACTGGCCTGTGATCTTAGTTGCCTTCCATGCAGCGTACGAACCAAGATCTTTGACATAATAAACAGTCATCTCCACCTCCTGATCCAGTGCAGGCACATAAGCCTTGAAGGTAGTACCTATATCTTTATAGTTCTTCAACCTGTCTTCACGAATGTTGAAAGAGCCCCATTTATCATCCAGCTTTGCCACATTCATTATAGGCGCACCCGAGCCGACTAGTTCTCCTTCATTCGGAAACTTCTCCGATATTTTTCCGTCGATCGGAGATATCAGATAACTTTCGGCTATATATGATTCTACTTCCGCAACAGCCCCTTTAGCCCTTTGCAACATAGCCAGCGCAGCTTCCCTGTCCTCACGTTCGGCTCCGTTCACAGCCATATCGTATTGAGATTTCGCCGCCTTCTCCGTTGCAATAGCAGCATCAAGTTGAGCTTGTACTTCATCCCGCTTCTGAGCTGTAACAACTCCTTTATCAAAAAGATTCTGTACACGGGTGAAAGATTTTTGAGCTATATCTACCCCTACTTTTGCTTTCTGCCACATCTCAAAAGCTCCCTGTATCTGTTCTACACGGGCTCCTTTTATAGCTTTCTGGTTCTGGGCGGCAGCTCCTTGCTCGGCGGCAGTGGCCTGGGCCAGTTTGGCTTCCACATCGGGGATACTAAGCACAGCCAGCGTATCGCCCTTTTTCACATAACTGCCCTCTTCTACCAGATACCGTTCTATACGGCCAGGCACCTTACTGGATATACGAACCTCAGTAACATCGGCTTCTCCCTGAATGATATTATCTTCCTGATTCAGGAAAAAGAAGCCATAGAGCCCCACAACTATAATAACTGCAGCAAAAATCAAGATTGGGATTAACTTTGAACCCGACTTTTTATTTTCTGTATCCATATTTTTTTTAATTGGCCCCTCCAACCTCCCCAAAGGGAGGCTTTATCGAGAGTATTTTATTTATTTTATACATAATTCCTTCACTCAATTTCCCCCTTGGGGGACAGGGGGCTATAATTTACGACCTAATGCTTTGTTCAGATAAATTTGACAAAGAACGACATCTATCTGAGCCTCTATCAATTCTGAATGAGCCGACATCCATGCGGTATGGGCTGCCATAGCGTCCGAAGCTGCAATAACGCCCTCTTCGAACCCAGCATTTGCATAACGCAAATTCTCATCTGCTTTTTCTGAATTTCTCTTTGCCGAGTTCAGTTTTTTATAAGCTTCATTTAGTTTGTAATTGGATTGATTTATCTGTAATGTGATTTTTTCTTTTGCATCTGCCAACTCATATTGTTTAATACGGGTTTCCGCCTTGGCTGCATTTAATTTCGCAGAACTGGAGAAAAAATTTAACGGAACTTTTACCATCACGCCGACATTCCACATTCCCCCAAATTTCTTTTCCAGTCCGTCAAATGAGCTGGGGTTTGTCCACAGGTAATTTGCAGTCAATGCAACATTCGGCATAAAATCAGCCAATGCGATCTTTTCTTGTTTCTGATATATTTTTGTTGCCAGTTCGAGACTCCTGACTTCTGTCCTGTTTGTCAGTGCCTCATCAATATTTGGAACAACAGCAGCCTCGTATGAAAGAGGGATATCTTCGACATTCTCGTCCTTCAATGTTATAGCATCACTTATTTCAAGCCCGCATATTTGCGACAAGAGCATTTTCGCCAGACTCAATCCATTTTCGGCCTTAGTCAATGTCATCTCGGCTTCGTTCAGTTTTACACTTACCGAAAGGCGGTCTGCCTTAGTTGCAACACCCTCTTCTTCCATCGCCGAAATATCCGAATCCATTTTTTGCATCAAATGCACATACGATTCTGCCAGTTTTTTCTTACTTGCCACAGATACTACCTGCCAATAGGCATTGTCAACCTCAATTATTACATCTGTCATCTGGGTTTCTTTCATTGTTTTGGCCAGTTCCTGGGCATAACTACGAAGATCATTGTATGCAACAATCTTACCTCCCATAAATATTGGCTGAGTGAGATTGAAACCCCCTACCCATACATTTCTGATATCCAGTGTTCCCAAATCATAGAGACCATCTTTAACATCGCCGAGTGGCAAGGAAACATTTCCGCTTGGCAGAGGAATTGTAAGTTCGGATGGAATGGCGGCAATAGTAGAAGAAGATATCAGATGCAGATTCTTCTGATTGTGTAGATAGGCCCCGACAAATTGTATTTCGGGGAAGAATTTACTTAAAGCATCCTTCTTATTATAATACGCGATCCGCTCCTGCTCTGTCGCAATCTTGAGAGACTTGTTATTCTCTATTGCCAGCCGCCGGCACTCTTCTAGTGTCAGCAACTGTTGCGCAACAGCGGGTGTACTACATAGCAGAATAAAAAAAAGAAGAATGCCGGAGTACCTTTTTATCATATTGTTAAGTTATTAACTTTAATTTGATTGCCTATGCAACTATATTTCACACCGCAAAAATAAGATACTTTTTACTAATATGAAATATCCATGTTCATTTTCATAATAATTTAACATTCAGTAGTAAAAAAGGTTCACCTCTGAATAAGGTTTATTTAATCCTTTATTCAGAGGTGAATATTCAGTTAAGTAAATAATAAAAAAGAACTACTCTTTGTAATATATATGCTTCACGCGGTTCGATATGGAAGTGAGTATTTCGTAAGGGATTGTACCGATTTGTTTAGCGAGATCTATAACAGACGGGTTTTCTCCGAAAATAATAACCGAATCACCTTCCTTTACATCTATGCCACTCACATCTATCATTGTCAGGTCCATACAAATATTGCCGACAATAGGTACTGTATGGCCATTTACCACAACATTCCCCACTCCATTGCCAAACTGGCGGCTAAGCCCGTCGGCATATCCAATGCGAATAGTAGCAATTGTGGCATCATGGTCGAAATGGCCTTTACGCCCATAGCCTACCGTTTCTCCGGCTTTTATATGCTTTATTTGCAGAACGGTTGTTTTTAGAGTGCAAACATTCCTCAATCCTTCGAGACCGCTGGCGCTGACCCCGTAAAGGCTTATCCCCAGACGCACCATATCCATCTGCTCTTCGGGGAAACGTTCTATCCCCGCCGAATTGAGAATATGTTTCATTATTGGATAATGACAATTCTGCTCTATTACCTTTGCTATTTTTTTAAATGTTTTTATTTGCTCCAGCGTAAACTCATCGAAGTTCCAGCTCTCGCTGGCGGCCAGATGTGAAAATACCGACTGGATGCGCACTCCTGTTTGATTCTGTATACGGCTCATTAGTTCAGGGACATCTTCTTCTGTAAAGCCGAGACGATGCATTCCTGTATCTATCTTCAGATGTATCGGATAATTGGTAATCCCCTGCAACTTGGCTTCCTTAATAAAGGCATCGAGTATCCTGAAATTATAGACTTCCGGTTCAAGTGAATAAGTGGCTAGTTCTTCGAAGCCACCAACTTCAGAATTCAATACGATTATAGGAACCTTTATCCCTTGTTTTCTCAGGAAAACACCTTCTTCCGCCACAGCTACCGCCAGATAATCACATTTGTGATATTGCAAGGTCTTTGCCACTTCCGCAGCTCCGGTACCATAGCCATCGGCCTTTACCATACAAATCATCTTTGTATTTGGCTTCAGGTTCGACCGATAGAACTTATAGTTGTGAACTATAGCATCCAAGTCTATATCGAGAACTGTTTCATGAGTCTTTACCTCCAACAATTTGTTTATACTTTCGAAAGAAAAGCTCCTTGCTCCTTTGAGCAAAATAAACATATCCTGAAAGTTACCCCAGATATTGGAATGGATAAAATCTTCTGTCGCATTAAAGAAATGGCTTTCTATTCCTTTAAACATATCTTTGTGAGCCGAGATCTCCTTACCGATGCCGATCAACAAATCGATCTTTTTATTGATCATCAGATTAGATGCCAGATAGTATAGTTCTTTCAGCTTTAGTCCCGACTGAGGTATATCCGATATAATAATAACTTTCTTCCGGTCGCTTATCGTAGCCCGCTGTGCTAAAAAGTCCAGGGCTATATTTAATGAATTTATATCAGAGTTGTAGGAGTCATTAATAAGCACACAGTTATTCTTTCCCTGACGGACATCGAGGCGCATAGCCACGGGTTCTAAAGTCTCCATCCGCTTATTTATCTCATCAATAGGGATATGCAGATAGACGGCTGTCGCCAGCACATGTATCGCGTTTTCTATGGAAGCGTCATCAGTAAAAGGGATTGTAAATTTGGACACCATTCCCAACAGAGCATATTGAATAGTAGTACTAAACTCTCCCTTGTGCACCTTCATAACGTATAAAGGGCTTTCGGGCGAACCTTTCCGCGACCAGGTAAGACGTTTATGAGACAGGCAGGCAATCTCCATGCATTCGTCTATCAACTCATTTTCTTCTTCGCAGATAATCACATCACAGTTGATAAAGAGTTCAAGTTTTTCGAGGCATTTTTGTTTCATCGATTTGAAGCCTTCCTGATGTGCCTGACCGATATTAGTTAATATTCCGATTGTCGGACGGATCACAGCTTCCAGTTTCGACATTTCTTCGGGTTGAGAAATGCCGGCCTCAAAAACGCCCAATTCAGTGCGGTCATCCATCTGCCACACCGACAGGGGTACTCCTATCTGCGAATTGTAACTACGTGGTGAATGTGTGATATTAAAGTCGTAATGGAGTATCTGATACAACCATTCTTTAACCACGGTCTTCCCATTGCTTCCCGTAATGCCTATAACCGGTATATCGAACTGGTAACGATGATATGCCGCTATACGTTGCAGCGCTGCCAGTGTATTACTTACCACAAGAAAATTGGCATTCAGTTCGTCCCACTCGGGAGACAAATGTGAAACGACAAAATTGCGAACACCCAGTTCGTATAGCTCGCTCACATATTTATGCCCGTCATTATTCTTTGTTGGCAAAGCAAAAAACAATGTTTCGGCAGGAAAAAATACCTGCCGGCTATCTGTCAGCAATATACTTATTTCCGAATCATCGAGACCGGCAGTCATTGCATCCAGTATACTGGCTATTTTCTGTATAGAATATTTCATTACAAAAACACTACAATCTATTTTCTAATATGGATATTTCTTCCGCACAACAAATGTATGGATATTTATCCTTGAATGCTTTAAGCTTTAACAAAGTTTGCCTTAAAAAATGCTTATACTCATCACCTTGAGAATTTATTGGACGATGATTCAACGCCAGATAGATTTTATTCCATTCATCTATGATAGATTTTGTCTCCTGACTGATATAAGTATCTGAAAATCTCTCCCATATATATTTTATTGCGGTATCACTGGGATGAATCATATCTTCGTTGTAGAAGCGGTAGTCACGTAATTCGTCCAATACAATTTCATAAGAAGGGAAATAAAGGGAGCCGTAATCTGTTTTACAAAGCTCATCGACCGCCAGCAAGAGCACTGACTTACTTAGCTGGTTATCATGTGCTCCATCTTTCATATGCCGGATAGGGCTCACTGTAAATATAATTTTAACTTCGGGGTTTTGCTGCCTTATCTGTTTGATCAAAACAGTCCATTCATCAACAATCTCACTTACAGTGAGCCTGTACCTGATGAAATCAGCAGCAGGCAATTTATGACAATTACCTACTACAATATCTTTATCCTTATGGCGAAATACGTAAGAAGTACCAAGGGTTATAATAAGGACATCTGATTTTTTCAAATCATCCACCGCCTGCTTCGTACTTTGATTTATCTTACTTAAATAGTTCTCCTTATCTGTATCGGAGAAACTACCATGATGATAGAAGCTATTAAAAAGCCCTTTATGTTCAAAAATATCTTTTTCTGTAAACTCATAATTATCTAAAAGCATATACAACGCGCGGGCAATTGAAGCAGGATTGTACAAAATACCGAAAGGATTAAGATTTACATTGAATTTATTATCGACAAGTATTTTCCCTATATTTTCGATAAAGCACGAACCAAACATCAACACCCTGTGTTTGTGGGATATATCTATATCTGATTTTGGGATATTTATCTTAGTACTGAACTCCATTCTGATCTATATTTTTGATGAGTAAAAGTATAAAATAATCACATTAGTCGGGTATGAATATAGAAAGGAGTTTTCTTTTATTTTCGAAAATAAAAACAGGATATCATACAACAGAAATTACAAATACATCAAGGGCATATCAAGTATTGTGTATTGCATAACCCATTTTCAAGAACCAGCATACACGCAAGCCAAAACAATCAAGACACAATGGTCTTTTCGGGGGATTATTTAACAAATCTGATAATAAATCGTTTTATCCTCCACAAACGATCCCTGAATATACGTCGGAAGGCATGGACGGAAGTTTTAATATCACCACTATAAACAATAGATTCGAAAGCGATCTTTAAAGTATATTTTAGTGATATTTCAGGATCCAAGACATCTGCATATACTTTTTTTATTACAGCCGCCCGAAATATCTTCTTCAATACAGCATCAGACTTGTTCTTTGCAAGCAGGTCTTTATAAACACGATAATCACTATTGACTTTATTGGTCACTTTACCATAAACTCCACCGAAATGCCTGTTATAAACACCCCCGAAAAAGTTCAGGCAAAAACCTTTACTTCCTTTTAAAGCATAATAGAATAAATGCACATCTCTAAAATATGTAAACGGCAAAAAATCCACATGAACTATGCTATCTTTTCTTACAACGACAGTTAATACCTTGGTCAGCCAATGCCTAAGGAAATTTTCCTCCAGAGAAAAAGAGACTCCATCAGGATTTCCGGCAAATATTTCTTTATAATATTTCCACTCGGGCTCCCACACATTCTCCTCTTTGTCATAAATTTTAAATCTATGACTACATAAGCTATAGTCAGGATGGCTTTCTAAAAAATCGACTTGCTTCTGTAACTTATATTCATCAATCCAATAATCATCGCCCTCGCAAAATGCGATATACTTACCTCTGACACGTGGAAATTGATATGTAGGAGTGTTCGCAATACCTTTCTTATATTGATTTTCTTTCTGGTATATCGGTTTTATAATGCCGGGATATCGCTCTTCATATTCTCTAATAACCGAAGCCGTACTATCTGTCGAAGCATCATCATGAATTAGTATTTCGAAAGGGAAAGATGTTTTTTGCATTAAAAATCCATCTAAACATTGACGTATAAACCGTTCATGATTATATGTCAAACAACAGATGCTTACAACTGGAGTCTCCGATTTCTTCATTTCATAAAATAACAGGCTCAAGTTCTTTACATCCGGTAACACCTACAGAAGCGGAAATTAACCCATGGTCGGTAGCACCTCCTTCAAGCCATTTTATAATCTGGGCAGGGAAATTAGCCCCCGCAATATGGGCAAACGGATAATGTCCGCTAAATCGTGAATTCATTTCCACAACAAATATATCTCCGTTCTCGGATACGATACAATCGACACTCATAATGCCAATATGACGGAAAGATTCTGAAAGTTTCTTACTAATATTCAAAAACATAGAATTATCGACAATTTCGGCGACATCCGTTTCTCCTGCCCGCATCAATATTTTCTGTACAACAATCGTTGTCACATAGTTCCCTTCCAGATCATTCAATACATTCAACCCGTATTCCGGCCCTTTTATTTCCTTCTGAATCAAGATACAAGATGCCGGGTCTTGCTCCGACTCATGTTTCAGGTATGATCCGAAAATTTCACAATAAACCTTATCATATAATACGGATAATTCTTCCTTATTATTAATATGAAACATTCCTAACGATCCTGAGCCCCATCGGGGTTTAAGTACTAATGGATAATTTATTAAGCCTTTTTCAATATCATTTTTCAGCTCCGGTAGTGAAACATAACTTTGGGGCGTGGTTATATCGATCGAATTAAGAAATTTATATGTCAGCCATTTGTCATTACAAATAGCAACTGTATTTTCATCCGGAATTAATAGCCTTATCCCATTTGCCCGAAATTCTTTTTCATTTCTGGCCAGAATAAGAAGATCTATATCAAACAAGGAAATAACAGCTTTTATTTTATTTCTCAGACAATAATCGATAAGAAACGTTATATACTCTTTATCATAAATCTGTGGTGTGATCGTATAGCGATCGGCATGCTTCAACGAATGAGTCAGAACACTGTTTGAGGCAAAAACAAGACCTTTTCCTCTTAACGTGCCTTTAAAATATTCTATCAAATAAGTTCTCCTCCCTACAGAGGTAAGTAATATATTCATCTTTTGTACTTTGTGAAAGTGTAATAATTAAACCTTTTTTAGAAAAAGAAAGCTTATTTTATTGATTCAAGCATTCTATAATCATTCTTTATAAATGTTGGCCTTAATACCCCTTTCCATTTACCGTGCCAACCTGAAATGCTTCTGTCTTCTAATATTTCAAATGAATTCGCATGTCTATGATCAAAATAACATTGTGATTGTGAAACAAACATATTACTCACATAATAATCCCCATCATTCATCAGATTTGCTGGGATGAAAAACTCCGCCTTATACAACCCTTTCTGCAAAGGTTTGTTCTCTGTAGTCAGATTAAAAATACATGTTCCGCTTTTATCGTACAGGTGCATACTCACATTTACCGGGAAACCTTCCTCCAAACACCAAAACTCAGTAATAATATTGAACGGGACATTAATTGTCAGTTTATTCCCGGCATACCTTATATATGCCGCCTTTATTTTTATTTTATCCAAGCCGGGAGCATCTTCATAAGTCCATTCATTGTTTATTATACCGCTGTTTGTTTGATCCGACAAATAAAAGTCCACAACATCTGTTATTTCTCCCGAATATTTAATGAAGCCATCAGATAAAACAATTCCTGTTTTACATAAATTCTTAATCGCCGTCATGTTATGGCTTACAAACAGCACTGTGCGCCCTTCTATTGAAGAAGCGTCCTGCATCTTTCCTATGGCTTTTTTCTGAAAGTCGGCATCACCGACAGCAAGGACTTCATCTACAATTAATATTTCAGGATCGAGATGTGCTGCTACAGCAAAGCCAAGACGGACCTTCATACCTGAAGAATAGCGTTTGATGGGAGTATCTATATACTTTTCAACTCCTGCAAATTCTATTATTTCATCTAATTTACTTGTTATCTCTTTTTTGGACATTCCCATGATGGCACCATTCATATAGATATTTTCACGTCCTGTAAGCTCAGGATGGAATCCAGTTCCGACCTCAAGTAATGAACTTATTCTGCCTTTTGCCTTAATGGTACCTGTCGTTGGAGCGGTAACTCTGGACAGAAGTTTCAGAAGTGTTGATTTTCCTGCTCCGTTTTTTCCAATTATACCTAACACATCCCCTCTATTAACTTCCAAATTAATATCTTTCAACGCCCAGGCATATTTATTTTCGGATTTTTTAGAGCGGTCATTCACTTCTCCTATTTTCAGATAGGGGTCTTCCTTCCCCCTGACCAGGTGCCACCACCTATTCAAATCGTGACTGACTGTTCCTGTGCCAATAGTCCCCAAACGATATAATTTTGAAATGTTCTCTATCTTAATAACTGTCTCAAGCATACATAAATCTTATATTTTGCCTTCTCTTCTACAAAAAAAACACAAATTACTTATAACTCCATTGTATAACAATGAAACTACAATTAGGTTTAGTTAACCGATTATTAATGTAATTTGGTAAGAATGTCTATTTTATCCGTCTCAGGGAACAAAGCTAATAAAATAATAAATAATCACATTTAAATTCTATTTAATTTTTATTCCTTTTATATATTTTCTATTATCTTAATATTCTAAAGACCTGTAATAATTAAGATGTTAGAAGTTCTCTTATGTCCCGTTCAATAGTAAGATCATTCTAATTAAATCCACGGCATACTTAGCTACAAAATCACTATATGTGAGAGTTGGTTGGCTCTGAGAAAGGTATTATATTAGCCTATGGTGACAATTGTATGACTATACTATGGCCAATTATATATTTGTATAATCACTATAAAAAAGAAAAGGTTGTCATCACGACAACCAATCTTCATTGTTAACCTTAAATCTAATACTATGAAAAACACATTACAAAGATATGGGGTGTTTGGCAATATTCCAAACAATCGGGAGTCAAATTTTAACACTTTAAATTAGTTTAACGAGGGCAACAGAAATACCCCCTCAATTGTTAAAGAACCTTGCGTATTACAAAAACAAATGAAAAAAGAAGAAATAAAAAAGGTCCCTGTATACAGAGACCTTTCCTATATATAACATAGTTCTACTATTTATTACTTTCTATTTCCTGATTACGGGCCAGCATTTCCAGGTCAGGCATCTCTTTGCTGATACTTTCCAGCTGCTTTTCAACAGTCAATATATCATTTGTCATGTTTCGCCGGGTAGCTTCAGCCGCTTTGCTATATGTACTGCGCATTTCTTCCAGTTGGCGCTTCAACCTGCTTTCATCCGCTTTCATTTGAATTACCCTGTAATATGTATCACGAGCTGTTTTGTTCTTAAAGTCCGCAAGCTTGTAGTATGTGTACTCATCATTTATTACAAATTCAAAGTCCCGTACTTCTTTTGCCTGTTCTTTAGGTGCCGTACGCGCCAATGCAATGAGTGCTGAATAGTCTTTTCCTTCGCCCCATGAACTCCTGATTGAGGATATACGGGCTCTGTCGGCCATGTACTTCTCATCATCGCTCTCCACTATTTTCACGGTCGGATTCGGGATAAAAGTATATACGCAGACTTTATCTTCAGGCTGAAACCTGTCGGAGGCAAACCATCCCACCCCTTTTTCTTCATCCACAACCATCAGATAATCGTTATACATCGAATTGAATGGCATATTTAACCGTTCTGGTGCCAGATAAGTATCGTTATTCATATTGTAACGCGAAACGAACAGGTCGTATCCGCCCAAAGAGTCATAGTCTTTTGCCGCGAAATATATAGTTACCCCATCAGGCATTACATACGGATAATTAACATCTCCTGTCAATCCGAAGTTTGTTGCCGACAGTTGCTTTTCATTACCATATCCATCAATCAGCTTTTCCATTGAAAAAAGAGTGTATACACTACTTTTGTCGGGTTGTCCATAGTATATCTTGGTTTCCTTTTCATTGAAGTAGACAGTAGATGAAACAGGCTTATTCGCAGAGAATACCTTATTGAAATATTCCATGCGTCCCGAACTATGGCTCAATTTATAAGCAGACAGAAAAGCGGATTTATCAACAACCACACTGTCGATAATCTGAATGTCTTCTGTACTGGAGACTACCCGGTGCAGGCGCGACAGGACTTTTCTCTTATTCTCCAGATTTTCCCTGAATTCATTATCATTCTTCTTCAACATGGACTCAAAGGTGTCGAAAGCTTGCTTTGCCTCTGTAAAGCGAAATTCTTTTGTGTAGATTTGCCCCAGATAATAAAAGGAATCTCTTATTTTCTTTTTCGAAGCAACCGACAAACACTCCTCGGCTTTAACCATATCTCCTCCCGTTTCGAACAGGCAGACCCCGTACCATTGGTTCAGGTTAGCATCGGTGGGTTTTGCTTTATATTCGGCTTCGAATACAGGTAGCGCCTTGGCAAACTCTCCTTTCAGGTACAAAGCTTTGGCTTCGGCCAGGGTTTGTGAAAAAGCAAAAGGGAATATAGTAACTGAAAACAGTATATAAATAATCAATCGTTTCATATGGATAACCTTATAACTAATTAACGGTTTCAAAGATAAGAATTTATACGAAAAGAAGATATAAATCTCAAAAATTGGTTTACTTTTGCGCCGCAAAATATAATCGAATTTAAACAAAAAATATGAAAACAGCGGGCTTATACACAATACTACTACTTATAGTGTCCAATATTTTTATGACATTTGCCTGGTACGGACACCTGAAACTGAAAGAATACTCATGGTTTGCCGCATTACCTATTTTGGGAGTGGTCTTCATCAGTTGGGGAATCGCCTTTTTCGAATATTGTTTTCAGGTTCCAGCCAACCGGCTGGGTTTTCAGGGTAATGGCGGACCGTTTTCGCTGATGCAGTTGAAGATTATTCAGGAAGTGATCACCCTCATAATATTTGTGCTATTCAGTACGCTGGCTTTTAAAACCGAAACCCTGAAATGGAACCATTTGCTCGCATTTATCTTTCTGGTAGCTGCCGTATATCTGGTTTTCAAAAAATGAACAGGGGAAATAAAAGACTAAAAGTTGTTACTCATTATCTGCACTCCATATTTTTCGGCCTCTTCATATTTGTCTTTTATAAAACTATACAGATTAGGTGACTTGTGTGCTCCTGCCCTGCGAGTTTCATTCAGTGGAGTGATATAACCTATCGACAACATTTTTCGCTGGAAATTCCGCCTGTCCAGTTCCCTGTTTAATAAGGATTCGTATATGTTCCTCAACTCAGGCATAGTGAATTTTTCCGGCAATAGTTCATAGCCTATAGGGATAAAGCCTATTTGCTTACGTATAGTCTGCACTGCCGTATCGATTATTTCCTTATGGTCGCCATATAAAGGAGGTAGTTCATCCAGACAGAACCAGTCTACATCTTCATATTCTCTTACCGTCACCCGGGCCTTATCGTACCTGATCAACGAATAGTAACCAAGACTGATAAACCTGTCCATGTACCATTTTCCATTTTCAGGCCTCACCTTCAGTTCCCTTAATATTTTTTCATGCTCACCAAGGTTAGTCCTTGTCTTCTTGCCGAAAAAGCAAAATTGTTTCAAATAAACTCTGTCAAGCCCGGTACGGTCTTTCAATATCCGGAGCATTGCTTCATCCGGATCCTCATCCTTACCAACAAACCCTCCGGGAAGCATCCAGCTTTCACTCACCTTGAATTTACATAACAAAGTTTTCAGACTTCCGTCATGATACCCTAAGACAATACAATCAACAGAGACATTCGGAATGAATATCTCTCTACCTTGGTCCAATGTATCAAAAGGCGACTTTTCATTTTCCATAAGCTAAAGACATTTTTTTACATGTCTGCTGTCTCTTTAGCCTCTTTTACTTTGCCTTTATCGTTTTCTAAATAATAGTTTTTAAATTCGGCTTCTTCCTTTGCCTTTTTCAGGCTGTCCAGTTGAAGCATCATAGTAGACAATTGAAAAGATTTTGAAACCGCAGATTTTATAGTTTGTGATAGGATGTACGAGTATTTGCTTGCACCTTCCAATGTAAGGGTTAAAGCTTTATCTTGGTTAGAATAAATGAACTTTGCTATTCCGTTCTCATCGGAACCGGAGAAACGAATAACTTCATAATTTTTTCCCATATTGGAAAAACGATAATTCAACCCATCATCTGTTACAGATAGCGATTGGGTAAAAAATCCGTCTTTGGTAGATACTTTTATCTGATTATGTTTTTGTTGTCCGATAAATACGCTTTCCAGATATAGGGTGCCGTCTTCTGCCACACCTGAACGTAATGTCGTGCCGGTTATAGCACCTGCCACACTTTCTTTAGGAATATATGTTCCTTCTTCCTGATATTTTTTATCCCGCTGATAGGAAAAAAGAGATTTCATCTTCTCCAACTGTGGAGAGTACAATACAATCAGAGAATCACATTCTGTTATCGTTTGATGATTTTCGGCACGCCTTATCGTATCCAGCAAGGCCAGCCCGGCACGTCGCTCATCAAAAGCTTTAGGATATAAAACATGCATGCTGTCTATTTCTTGTTTTGCCAACGCATACTCCTTATTCAGGTACAATTCCCTCGCTTTGTTTAGAAGTAATGAAGCTCCTTCATCCTTTTTTCCGCAAGCAAAAAACAGATATAAAACAAACAGAAACACGACTGTATTTCTAAAACCGTTCAGCATAATATTTTCTCCTTATAGAATTGTTCTGGGTCTGATTCACAAATTCGATACCAAATTACAAATTATTTTGTTTTAACAAAAAACATTAATAAAATTATTTGGATTTAACCCAGATCAACGAAATATGTGAACCCCTAATTTACAATTAACAAAATAAAGATAATAAGGTTTTCTTAAATTCCCCATATAATTCAAAAATGTTTTGTTTGTTTTACCTTATTTTATTAAGATGAAAGCATTATTACTATCTTTGCAAACCAAATTCACCAATAAGCAAAAAATTATAGCTTTGTATACCAAAGACATACATAACGATCTGAAAGAGAAATTCTCGGCAAGTATATTTGAGACAATATCACAGGTAGCCGACGAAATGCAATTGGAATGTTACGCCATTGGCGGATACGTAAGAGACATTTTCCTTCATCGCCCATCAAAGGATATTGATATAGTCACTGTTGGAAAAGGCATCGAATTAGCCGAAGCCATCACCCAAAAGTTGGGTAAAGGGGCTAAATTATCTGTTTTTAAAAATTTTGGAACCGCCCAGATAAAATATAAAGACCTGGAAGTCGAATTTGTGGGTGCCCGCAAGGAATCCTACCAGCGGGATTCACGCAAACCGATAGTCGAAGACGGAACACTGGAAGATGACCAGAACCGCCGCGATTTTACGATCAATGCGCTGGCCGTTTGTCTGAACAGAGACCGTTTCGGAGAATTACTCGATCCTTTTGGCGGACTTCAGGATATGAAAAATCTCATCATCCGCACCCCCTTGGATCCGGATATTACATTCAGCGACGATCCTTTAAGAATGCTAAGAGCAATCCGGTTCTCTTCGCAACTGGGATTCGATATCGAACCCGATACATTCGACGCCATCACCCGAAATAAAGACAGGATAGAGATAATATCAAAAGAGCGCATTGTCGATGAACTGAACAAGATAGTATTATCCCCCAAACCATCCCTCGGATTCCTGCAACTAGACCAGACAGGACTTTTAGCGATAATATTTCCCGAACTGGTAGCACTGAAAGGAGCCGAAACCAAAGATGGCGTAGGCCATAAAGATAATTTCTATCATACGCTTGCGGTACTAGACAATATTGCGAAAAAAACAGATAATCTTTGGTTACGCTGGGCTGCTATATTACACGATATTGCCAAACCGGCTACCAAACGCTGGGATAATAAACTGGGATGGACTTTCCACAATCATAACTTCATCGGGGAGAAAATGATTCCGGGCATCTTTCGCCGGATGAAATTACCGCTGAATGAAAAAATGAAGTATGTGCAAAAAATGGTTACCCTGCATATGCGCCCACAGGTACTGGTAGATGAAGACATTTCCGATTCGGCTGTAAGAAGATTGCTCTTCGAAGCGGGTAACGACATAGAAGATCTGATGACACTATGTGAGGCCGACATCACATCTAAAAACGCGGAGAAAGTAAAACGATACCTTCGCAACTTCGGTGTAGTAAGACAGAAACTGAAAGATATTGAAGAGAAAGATCATATCCGTAACTTCCAGCCCCCTATTTCGGGAGAAGAAATAATGGATATATTCGGCCTGGTACCCAGCCCCGAAGTCGGCCGACTGAAATCATCTGTCAAAGACGCCATTATGGACGGAGTAATACCAAACGAATATGGCGCAGCTTATGAATACTTACTAAAGAAAGCGGAGAAAATAGGATTAAAACCTGTAAAAAAATGAAAAGGAAAAATTTCACATTAATCCTCAACCATTTCGATGATGATTATTTAGGACGGGATGTGTTTCTTGTGCCTTATTATATACAAAAAGAATGCGGATATAATGTAACTATAGTATATCCTCAGACCGGATCGAATCAAAATTTACCAGGCACGTACAGAGGTATTACCCTCCACCCTATCAAACATGGCGATAATAAAAGTCCGCATATCTATTTTCTGAAAGTAGCTGCGTATTTAATCAAAAATGCAAAAAAGATAGATATACTAATGTCCCTATACATACTTATGAAGTCGGGACGAATAGCCTTATTGTATAAGCTGCTCAATCCAAAAGGCATTTCATTTGTCAAATTAGATATACCTACTTACATGGTAGAAAGAGTATCGGCCTTTTTCAAAGATAAGGGAGCAAAAGCAAGATTCAAGAAAATATTCTATCGGGCCTATTTTAAGAGAGTAAATCTGTTTTGTTGCGAAAGTTCTGATTCTCTGGATCTATTATTGAAAGACGACTTAAATCCCTATTTCAGGGATAAAACCATACTCTTCGAAAACGGTTGCGATGATGATTTAATAAAAGAACTGGGCATAACAACTAAATCTTTTGAAGAAAAGGAAAACATTTTTATCACAGTTGGGCGATTAGGCACTTATGAGAAACATACAGACCTCTTACTGCAAGGACTGAAAAATATCGATTTTAAAGACTGGAAGGCTTATCTTGTAGGCCCGGTTAAGGAAGAATTCAAACCATATATAGATAAATTCTTCAAGGAAAACCCTCTTTTGAAAGAGAAAATCATATTCATGGGCCCCATATACGATAAAAAAGAGCTATGGGAGTTTTATAACAAAGCTAAAGTATTTATCCTGTCTTCTCTGACAGAAAGCTCAGGATTAGTACTTTATGAAGCCAAATTTTTTAAGAATTATATTATATCTACTCCTGTAGGAGCTGCAAGCAATGTTATCGCTGATGGCTGTGGTATATTGACCGATATGCATGATCCACAAATAATGGCGAACATACTGAATGAAATCACTGCGAAGGAAAGAGAAATAAATGTCTACGATAATATTGACACACTAAAGCTTCACTGGAGTTCTCAGGTAAGCAGTATATTAAAGCCAGCGTTAAACAAGATTATAAATAATGACTAATAATACAACAATATCCGTTATAGTAGCAACAGACGAAAGCAATGCAATAGGCATTAACGGCAACCTATTAGTACATCTGCCAAACGACCTGAAATATTTCAAATCCGTCACACAAGGACACCCTGTGATAATGGGGCGCAAAACATTTGAATCCTTACCTAAAGGGGCCTTGCCAAACAGGAGAAATATAGTGATTACCGGAAACAGGGATCTTCATTTCGAAAATTGCGAGATGGTTTCATCCATCGAGGAAGCTATAAAATTATGTAAGAATGAACCTGAGATATTTTTCATCGGAGGAGGCACAATTTATAAAGAAGCTATCAATTTTGCGGATAAATTATATCTGACACGTATCCATCACAAATTTGAGGGAGCCGACACTTTCTTCCCCGCCGTGGATTCTACTACATGGAGAAAAGTAAACAGAGAAGACCATCCGTCAGATGAGAAGCATAAATATGCCTACAGTTTCATTGTTTTTGAGAAAATAAAATGTTAATAACTTGTTTATTTTAAATAAACATCCTATTTTTGCAACCCGAATCTGAAACGAAATAATAACAGAAAATATATATAGCGATGAAAAGAACTTTTCAACCATCAAACAGAAAGCGCAAAAACAAACATGGTTTTCGCTCAAGAATGGCTACTGCAAACGGACGCAGAGTATTAGCTTCACGCAGGGCCAAAGGCAGAAGTAAACTATCAGTTTCTGACGAATACCCTAAAAACTAAGAACGAACAACGTTTTTAAGCATACGACAAAGAGTAGGAATTAATTTTAATTCTTACTTTTGTTGTTTATGGACACAATGAACTGGTTTGATATAGTCGTTATCGTATTAATACTGATAACCCTTATAAAAGGATTTTTCTCGGGATTGGTCATGCAGGTAGCCACACTCGCAGGCCTTATATTAGGCGCTATCTTTGCCGGAAAGCTTTCGGAACTCATCGCTCCCGAACTCATCAAACTGACAGACGCCTCTCCTCATATCATAGGCCCCTTATCTTACATCATTGCTTTTATAGCCATTATCGTTATACTATTTCTCGCAGGAAAAATGATCGAATCATTTATGGATGCCCTGGCGATGAATACACTGAACAGACTGGCAGGAGCCGTATTCTGTGCAGCCAAATGGATTATACTGACAAGTATATTACTGAATCTTATTGTAGAATTCGATCAGGATAAGAAAATAATAAAAGAGGATGTGCGCAGCCAATCCTACACTTATCCCCTTATATCTGAAGTGGCAAAGACAGTAATACCTTATCTCCGCTTCGACTGGATCAAATAATTATTTCTTCCACGAATATTTTTCTATAAGTTCTACAAAATTTTCTTTTTTCACCAAACCGACAACCCGCTCTACCTCTTTCCCATCTTTATAAACAACAATTGTAGGCAAAGCCTCCACTCCCTGCTCTATAGCAAACTTCTTATAGTTATCCACATTCAGTTTTCCTATTTTCACCGAATCTTTATACTCTCCTGCCAGCTCTTCCAGAACGGGCGCTATACGACGGCAAGGTCCGCACCAGGCAGCCCAAAAGTCAACAAAGACAAGCCCCTTAGCTGTTTCTGCTTTATAATTGGATGACGAAAGAATAACTATCAACGGTTTCTCTTTTCCTCCATCTTTGGCATATACAGATGAGCCTGATATAGCAAATCCCGTCATCAATAAAAAAATGGCTAATATCTTATTTTTCATAATTCTATGTAATTTAATACTCCTCACTATTAGTAATAACTTCACAAATATAATAGCTAAGATCTATCAAATATTAACATCGATAACTATTTATAGTTTTTTAAAAGTATATAATAAGATAAAATCCATTACTTTTGTAAGCTGAAAGGAATATTTGAATGAATTACGAACCTCAGATACTCGATCTGGATAAAGTATTACAGGAAAAGGCTCCGGGAATTTATAACAAAACACCTCGTTTTATTATAAATTATCTGAAACGCAAGATCCATTTGAACGAGCTCAATGAAATACTCACCATATATGCAAATAAATATGGTGTGGACTTTATGGAAGCTGTCGTAGGCTATTTCGGTCTGAAGCTGGATGTTAAAGGACTGGAAAATATACCGGCCAATGGAAGGTATATTTTTGCATCGAATCACCCGCTTGGGGGATTGGACGGGATCTGTTTATCAGCTGTTATCGGTGAAAAGTTTGATAAAAAAATAAAGTATGTGGTAAACGATGTTCTTTACTTCATCAAGAACCTGCAACCAATATTCCTCCCTGTAAACAAATACGGCAAGCAATCGAAAGAAAGTACGGCGACTATCAACGATGCGTATAATTCTGATGATCAAATTATAACTTTCCCTGCAGGCTTATGCTCCCGTAAAGAAAAAGGCAAAATAATAGATCTGCCCTGGCAGAAAAATTTCATACAAAAAGCTATCGAATCGAAAAGAGATATAGTTCCGGTTCACTTTGAAGGGAAAAATTCGAATTTCTTTTATAGATTTGCAAACATAAGGAAACGTTTAGGCATAAAATTTAATATAGAATTAATCTTTTTGCCTGATGAAATGTTTAAGAACAAAGGCGAAACGTTTTTTATCACCGTCGGCGAACCAATTCCATACACCATGTTCGACAACACAAGAACTACCCGGCAATGGGCAGAATATGTAAAAGAAAAATCTTACTCTCTGGCGAAAATAAACAAACAATAGATGGAAACAATCATCTCACCAATAAATAAAGATTTGCTGAAAGCCGAATTGACAAGGGACAAATTCCTGAGAAAAACCAATAAGGCGAATAACGAGATCTATATAATCACACATCACAATTCACCCAATGTGATGCGCGAAATAGGGCGCCTGCGTGAGATCGCATTCCGCTATTATGGAGGTGGCACAGGAAAGGCCATAGACATCGACGAATACGATACGATGGACAATCCGTACAAACAACTGATCGTATGGAATCCCGATGCTGAAGAAATTATCGGAGGTTACCGGTTTATATGCGGCCCCGATATTGTCTTCGATAAGAATGACGAGCCTGTACTCGCGACTTCTCATTTATTCCATTTTTCTAAAAAGTTTATCAAGGAGTACCTGCCATACACTTTCGAATTAGGGCGCTCTTTCGTTACGCTCGAATATCAGTCTACTTTGGCTGGATCGAAAGGGATCTTTGCCCTGGATAATCTATGGGACGGATTGGGTGCATTATCGGTTGCCGACCCGTCAATGAAATACTTCTTTGGCAAGGTAACGATGTACGACACATACAACACCAATGCCCGGGATATGATCCTGTATTTCCTGAACAAATACTTTCCCGATCCCGACAGGCTGGTATGGCCAAAACAGGCCTTGCACATAGAAACCAACGAACGGAAACTGAAACGGATGTTTGACGGGGAAACATTCAAATACGATTATAAGATACTAAACACATCAGTGCGCAGACTTGGGCTTAATATTCCACCATTAGTAAATGCATACATGAGCCTATCCCCCCAAATGAAAGTATTCGGCACGGCAGTTAACGACACTTTCGGCAATGTGGAGGAAACAGGCATACTGATCAACGTGGATGAAATACTCGAAGAAAAGAAAAAACGCCATATAGAGTCCTACCTCCAGGACAAACCATCGAAACGTTTTCTAAAAAGGCTGCGTCAGATGATAAACTGGAGCTGGTATAAAGGAGAAAACAAACCCAAAAAGAAAAATGAAGGCTTTTTTACAATCACCCGTAGGAGTTATCGAAATAGAGGAGAATGACGGTTACATCTCTTCTGTAAGAATCGCAGACAAAATACCGGAAAAAGAGCCTGAAACAAATCCGGTTTTAAATAAAGCAATATCTCAACTGAATGAGTACTTCACAGGAAAGAGAAAGAATTTTGATCTTCCGCTGAAACAATCAGGAACGCAATTTCAACAAAAAGCCTGGGATTACCTGTCTTCTATCCCTTACGGAGAAACTGTGTCCTACAAGGCGGAAGCCATAGCCGTAAGCTCCGAAAAAGCATGCAGGGCTGTAGGCTCAGCCAACGGGAAGAACAATCTCGCTATCGTAGTCCCATGTCACCGTGTAGTAAATGAAGGCGGCAAACCGGGCGGATATGCTTACGGACTGGAAGTTAAGAAACAATTACTGGATCTCGAACAACGTTATAAAAATACTTTATGATACTCGACCTGTCTCAATACCATGTTATCCTCGCTTCTAATTCGCCCCGCAGGAAAGAACTACTATCCGGACTGGATATTAATTACGAGATAAAAACATTACCTGATATTGATGAATCATATCCCAATGATTTGCAGGGAGATGACATAGCTACCTATATCGCAAAAGAGAAAGCGGATGCTTATACCTCTTATATGCAGGATAATACTCTGCTGATCACAGCTGATACCATTGTTTTACTTGATGGAAAGGTTTATGGTAAACCCATAGATGAAGAAAATGCTAAGCAAATGCTCCGTGACCTGTCCGGAAAAACGCACAAAGTAATCACAGGCGTTTGCATTACTACTAAAAAGAAACAAAAGATATTTGCCGTATCGTCGGAAGTCCGCTTTGCCAATCTGGAAGAAGATGAAATACAATATTATGTATCAAAATACAAACCTCTGGATAAGGCCGGAGCATACGGTGTGCAGGAATGGATTGGCTATATCGCCGTGGAATATATATCCGGCTCTTATTTCAATATAATGGGATTGCCTATACAGCGGCTTTACCGGGAACTGAAAAACTTTTAGAAAACTCCTCTACTCAGATAAAACAACTATCTTTAAGGCCGCAGACCTTTTTGTTGTCTATCTGTATACAACAACAGGTTACTATAACGTTAAAATATAGCATGAAGTACACTCTTTCACTTATTTTATATGAAAATAGTTGAAAACAATAAGGTTCTCTTGCGATATCTCTTTATTGCGATAGCTATAATAATAGCTTTCGGTTCGCTTATTGTATCTCACTACCTGGTGAAAGACCTGTCGAAAGAAGAACGCAATAAAATGGAGATCTGGGCTGAGGCTACAAAAGAGGTTGCCAGTGATATGGAAAACCCGAATATGAATCTTGTTGTACAGGTCTTAAACAGCAATACCACGATTCCCGTTATTTTATACGACAAAAAAGAAAATTACTACACTTCAGCCAATATCGATCTCCCGGCGGTCAATGAACAGGATTATTTAAAGGAAAAAGCAAAGAAATTCGAGAAGAGTCACAAGCCTATCATTATAGAAGTAGAAGACTTCGATCAGTATATTTATTACGACGATTCATATACACTAAAGCACTTGCAATTATATCCCTATATACAGATAGGGGTATTACTAATTTTTATGGTTACAGCCTTTTTTGCCCTTTTCACGACCATGCGCATGGAACAGGACAGATTATGGGTAGGACTGTCAAAAGAAACAGCCCATCAGTTGGGCACGCCTATCTCCTCCCTCCTGGCATGGATCGAATACCTGAAACTGAAAGACGCTGATCAGGGGATAGTTTCTGATATGGAAAAGGACATAGACCGTCTGCAAATGATTACCGACCGGTTTTCCAAAATAGGTTCTGCCCCTGCCCTTAAAAAAGAGAATATAGAAGAACTTATTCAACGGACAATTATATACCTGGAAAAAAGGATTTCAAAAAAGGTTATATTTGAAACTCACTTCCAATCCGCCCCACTCTATGCCGAAGTCAGCGAATCCCTATTAAGCTGGGTAATAGAAAACCTTACAAAAAATGCGGTGGATGCAATGGGAGGACAAGGCAGGATTACCTATATCCTCTCCGAAACGGATAAAAATATTGTTCTTGACATCAAAGACACCGGAAAAGGAATACCAAAATCTAAATTCAAAACGATCTTCAATCCCGGATTCACCACAAAAGAACGGGGCTGGGGACTTGGACTATCTCTAGCGAAAAGAATAATAGAATCGTACCATAGAGGAAAAATCTATGTAAAATCATCTGAAATAGATGTCGGAACAACTTTCTGTATAGAATTAAAAAAGGTGAAATAGTAGCATAGCGATAGTTAAAAAGCTTCTCTATTTGGAATATTTTACTATTTTTGTATCAATTCGTCTAAATTTTAACAATTCTATTACTACCTAATGACTAAATTTTCAAGAGCTTTTTGGGTCGCTAATACCGTAGAACTATTAGAGCGATTGGCGTACTATGCTGTTTTTATTTCGTTAACTTTATATCTATCCAACATCTGGGGATTCAGCGACGTTGAAGCTGGAATCATTGCCGGTACATTTTCAGCATTACTATACTTTCTTCCTACATTTCTGGGAGCATATTCCGATAAAATAGGTTTCCGTAATGCTATCATGACCGCCTTTGCCTTACTCACCGTAGGGTATTTTGCTTTAGGGCTCGTACCTACATTCCTAGAAAGTGCAGGCCTTGTTACCTATGGAGCAGGGAATGCTGTAGGATTAGGAGAAAACGCAAACAATTCCAGCTGGATCATCGAAACATTCAGGTCTTTCTTTGTATCGATCGGAGTCGGAAACTTCGACCAGCTTACCAGTTTCACAGGATTGAGGGAAAGCGCACAACAGTGGACTATTGTACCTATATTATTATTTATTGTTGTTGGAGGGGCTTTCATAAAATCCGTTATTTCAGGAACCGTAGCAAAAGAAACAACCGCAGATACAAGAGCCAGAGGATTTGCTATTTTCTATATGATGGTCAATATTGGTGCCTTTACAGGTAAAACCGTAGTAGACCCATTACGTAAAAGTATCGGGGACCAGGGTCTCGTCTATCTGAATTACTTTTCTGCGTCAATGACACTGATCGCACTAGTTGTAGTTTATTTCATGTATAAATCCACACAAACGGCAGGACAGGGTAAGAGTTTTTCCGATATATGGAAAGCATTGATAAAGGTATGCCAAAACGGCCGTCTTGTAGCACTCATCCTCATTACCAGCGGATTCTGGATTGTACAGCAACAGATGTACGCATCTATGCCAAAATATGTCATCAGGATGGTTGGAGCAGATGCTTCTCCCGGATGGATTGCCAATGTGAATCCTTTTGTTGTATTCCTGCTGGTAAACCTTGTTACCACCATTATGAAAAAGCGTACAGCGCTTTCATCCATTATGGTCGGAATGTTTATTATACCTTTTTCAGCTCTGATAATGTCGTTCGGCAATATGATGGGAGGAGAACTTATATCTGTTTTCGGATGGTTTACCATACACCCTGTCACTCTCACTTTGATCATAGGTATCGCATTCCAGGCTTTAGCCGAATGTTTCATTTCTCCTCGGTTTCTCGAATATTTTTCCTTACAGTCGCCCAAAGGAGAAGAAGGTCTTTATTTAGGATTTAGCCACCTGCACTCATTTGTATCATCTTTAGTGAGTTTTATAGTCGCAGGATTCTTATTGGAAAAGTTCTGTCCTGATCCTACATCCGAAAGGTTTGCCAATTCAACAAACTTTGCCGCCGATTACGCCGCGGCAACAGCCAATGCCCATTATTTATGGTATGTATTTTTTGCCATTGGTTTTGTATCGGCAGTAGCATTAATTATTTACGGGCGCATAGTAAAACGGTTGGATGCAAAGAAAGTAACAGGATAAAATATCATTTAAAAGAAGGTGTCAATCGGGATACCTTCTTCTTTTTACAATCATATCATTACAGTTGTTCCTGTTTCTTTTCCTATTTGCGAAGCCTCGGTAATGATTACTTTTTTTACACCTGCATCTAAAGCTTCAAAAGCATTTTCCAGTTTAGGAATCATGCCTCCCTGAATAACTTTCTCCGCAATCAGTTTTTCAAAATCAGCTTTTCTCAAAACAGGAATTACACTATCATCATCGTTTTCGTCCATCAAAACTCCCTTTTTCTCGAAACAGTAGACTAGCTCCACGTCAAATTTCTGAGCCAAACCTTTTGCCGTTTCTCCTGCGATAGTATCGGCGTTTGTATTTAATATGTTGCCTTGCTTGTCATGTGTCAATGGCGCCAGAACAGGGACAATACCCAATGAGATAAGATTCGATAGCATTTCTCCATTCACTTCTTTCACATCTCCGACAAAGCCATAATCAATATCTTTCACAGGACGCTTTTCCGAACGGATAATATTCAGGTCGGTACCTGTAAGGCCTAAAGCATTTACGCCTAAAGCCTGCAAGCCCGCTACTATATTTTTATTGACTAATCCTCCATATACCATAGTAACTACTTCCAGTGTGGCCTTGTCTGTTATCCGGCGGCCATTCACCATATGGCTTTCAATACCTAACCTTTCGGCCAGTTTTGTAGCCGAACGCCCGCCTCCGTGCACAAGAAGTTTATATCCCTCGATTTTCGAAAAGCCGGATAATAGTTGATGCAAGGACTGTTCCTCTTCAACTATCTTTCCTCCTACTTTTATAATGGTCAGCTTCTCCATAGCAATTTTCTAACTTTAAAATGTATACAAAGAAAAAGAGATTGTCTCTAATAAAGAAACAATCTCTTAATAAATTTTCCGCACGAAAGATTACTTTCTTAAGCCCAGTTCTTTGATGATCGCGCGATATCTTTCGATATCATTTGCAATCAGGTAATCGAGTAAACGACGACGTTTACCTACAAGGCGTCTCAATGATCTTTCTGTGTTATAGTCCTTCTTATTTAACTTGAGGTGCTCAGTTAAATGCGAAATACGGTATGAAAACAATGCTATCTGAGCTTCAGGCGAGCCAGTATCAGTGTTAGACTTTCCGTACTTTGCGAAGAGTTCTTGCTTTTTAGCTGAATCTAAATACATACGTTATTATTTATAATTTATTTAAACGAGGTGCAAAGATAAAATTTATTTTTTGATATACAAACATTTAAGCCCTCATTTTTAGGGCAGAACACTATCAGAAAATTCAACCAGACGGATATATCCTGCTTTCCCCACGATCTCTTCATAGCTTGTGCCTGTAGCGGCAATATGCATTTCATATTCCGAATTAGCGGCGACAAACATCCCCATATATTGATCGTTCTGTTTGTATATACAGATACTCCATGGTTTGCCGTTAACAGAGGTTACGCTTGCATGCAATACGGTAATCATTTTGTATGAACTGAATCCTCGCTTGAAATTCTCGGTATATGTTTTCCTGTCCATTGGCGAATCCTGTAACTTAGATATATTGTAGTAGACACCTTCGGGGCTCATAGAATAAATAGTCAACCTTTTGTCGCTATTATTTACAGGCACGGCTTCCACCACTCCGTCTTTCATTTCCACACGATCACTTCCTACCGAACAATACCATTGGTTATCAGGGCCTAATATACGAAGTTTCATTTTCACATTGGGTAGCATACATAGCATTGTCTTACTCTCATCTATATATGGGATTTCCAATGGAACGTCTAACTGAACAGGTTTAGCTTTTTTCATCCCGAAGCATCCGCCCAATGTATTACAGACATTCCCCGAGGCTCTGTCTTTAAGTTGCGGCTGGTCAATCTTTATTGACGATAATATCCTGTCTGCCAAAGGCATCGTTTGCGCTGTTACTCCACCGAACGACAACCAGTGAGTAATCCCATTTGCTTCGTAATAGGTATCGATAGTGGCCATTTCCTCTGTCCCATATAGCGTTACAGGCATAGCTATGCCATCAATGTTTATTGTCTTTTGCACAGAATAGCTTACCATCGAGGCCATATGCTTTATCATATCTTCCATATTCACATTCGATGCTTTGGTATAGCTACGGATAGTAAATGTGAGCGAATCAGATCTAAACCATGTCATCATCATCGGGTTATCGTATAAATCGAGGCTATCCATTACAATACGGATACCAGACTCGTCGCCCGACTCCCGCATCTGTCTGCCATTGACTCGGTAGTTCCAACCGGCAGGAATGGTTGCCTGTATATCGAAGACATCCCATGTATAAGTGCTTTGCTTTTCCCTCACACCTTCCCAAACCAAGAATTTATATAGTTCGGGATCGTATGTATCTTTCTTTTTATCGAAATAACCATATTTTATTCTATCCTCGTATTTCCGCAGTTGATTTCTCAGATCTTTCGATTGTATGTTCCTGATAATATTCTGATACTGTTTTTTTATCTTTTCGGGAGCTTCTGTCTTCATATAAAACGAAAACAAAAAATCTTCATGATGAATATAATGATAATCTATACTATTTTCGGAAATTGAATAGGTTTCTTTATTCAGCTTTGTTTTCAAAGCGGGTAGCTGCTTTATACCCGATTGCAGGGCAAGTTCCCTTTTCTTCTTATAGAAACTGGCAATGGGCAACCGGCTTATCTCCATATAAAGATAATATTCATTACAGTCGGGAACCGAAAAAGAAAAAAGCCCCGCCCCTTCTTCTTCCCCTATCTTATCAAGATCGAAGCAATAGACAGTTTCAGTATCTATCTCAAACATTACTTTTTTGTCGGAAATCTGCGGTGTCCTGAAACCGGCTTTGGCCGGTAAAGGTATAGACATGTCAAACTGAGGAAGGTTGAGTGTATATTTTTCTTTCATGCTGATGAAAGAATATTTAACCTGTGCTTGTGTGCTGACAATGATGCAGAACAACAGAGCTGCAATCATGCTTACTCTTTTCATATCAAGGTATTGTATTAAGGTCTTAACCAATCGATGCCAAAAGGAAAAGAGTTTTTGTCTTTTCTGTTTTGGCATCGATTAATAAAAATTTATTTCGATAGAGTTACTCTGACTCAATATTACATTAAAAAGGCAGGTCGTCAGCATCGTCACCACTTGTAAAGTCTACAGGAGGTGCTGCCGGTGCCTGTTGTTGATTCTGCGCGCCATATGCCGCAGGTGGAACCTGTTCTCCCATTCCCGCAGGATCTACTTTCCATGCGCGCAGGTCGGTATACCAGTTTCCGTTGTATTCACGGCTTTCCGCATCGAACTGTACATCTAGCATAGTCCCTTCTTGCAAGGCCGCTACATTTATTTTATCTCCCCAAATGGTAACACAAACTTTTTTTGGATACATTCCATCTGTTTCCAAAATGATGCTTTGTTTACGCCATTCTCCGTTTTTACCCATACCTGTCTGCACAGGCAATACCTGAATCAGTTTTGCTATTAATTGCATTATCCTAAGTTTATATTTTCTATTCAATTCGAAGCCCAAAGGTACTAAAATTTAGCTTAAAATCAAGGCTTGTCATCATCAAAATGAAATTCCTGCTGAGCGCTACCCATTGCATGTATCCTTTCGGCAGACACTATAAATTCCTTATAATAAGACAGAAGCAGGGTGGTTAGTGGTATTGCGATAATCATTCCCACGACACCAAGAAGCGAGCCCCACACCGATAGGGATAACAATATAATGGCTGGGTTGAGCCCCATAGCCTTACCCATTATACGGGGAACAAGGAACAAATCCATTATACATTGTACAATGACATAAATCAGAGCGACAAGCCCTATCATCACCCAAAAACTATCGTCAGTCTGCGAAGCATGCAGCCAACACAGAAGAATTGCCGGAGGGAATGTTATTACCTGCAAATACGGTATCATATGCACAAGTCCCACAATAATACCGAATATAATAGCCATCGGCAACCCTATTATCTGAAACCCTGCGGCATATAGAACCGCCAGAATGCAGCAAATAAATGCCTGGTGACGGAAATAACGGTTCATATTAGTCTCCACATCCAGTGTTATACGGCCTACTACTTCACGGTATTTAGGAGGAATGAGGTAGCGCCATAGCTCGTTTATCTTATCATAATCGAGAAGGATGAAAATCAGATAAAGCATCACAATAAACACTACAGTAAGTCCCAGAAGGAAAGAAACCGTATTGGAGAAAAGGGACTCTACTGCCGGCCCCAGGAATTTAAATATTTCGACCAGATTTTCCTTTGTCAACGCTTCCTGTATTTCCTTGTAGTCAACATACTGGGCGATAAGATCCGATACACTGACCGGAACACCGTTTTTGCTGATCGAACTAAGATCGTAAGTGGCTATCAGATTATTTATCTGCCATATTTCGTTTTCGATGAGCGGAACCAGAATAAAGCCTAAAAGCGTTAATGCCCCTGCCACAGACAATAGTGTAAGAATTACCGCTAAAGAATGAGCCAGTCTCAATTTCCTCTGATAAAAACGCACCAGTGGATTTAACATATATGCCAGCAACCATGCGATAAAAAAAGGTAATAAAACATTCCTGAGTATATAAAGAAAGTACAAGCTGGCACCTATTGCCAGAACACTTATCAACAAACGAATAGCTCTATCAAATGTAAAAGGTTTTTCAAAGGGCTGACCTAATGACATATTGGAAAGGAATAAGGTGATTGAACTTTTTAGTATATCTTTACAAAGATATTTTATTTTTCGAATTATCAGAAACAATTTGTAAACGATGAAATCAAAGTTTCAATATTTATTACTCCTTTTACTCTTAACGCCTTACATTTTAAATGCACAAGCTAAGCAAAGCGCCATCCAGCAATTTCTTAATATCCCCGGATTGAAACACGCGTCGGTAGGCATTTGTGTAAAAGATATGACGGGTAAGCAGATAAATGGCCATAATGCCGATAAATCATATACTCCGGCTTCCATACTAAAAGTGATAACAACAGCAACCGCATTGGAAACACTGGGGGCAGATTACCGATACAAAACAACTCTGTCGAAAGATAAGGATAAAGAGAATCATTTGCTTATTCATGGTTACGGAGATCCTACGCTGGGGACACAACATCTCGAAAATTTCCCCTTTATTTTTTTATCTGAATGGGAAAAGCAGATAAAACAAAACATCGATACAACACAATCATTAGATATCACTGTTATAGACGATTATTTCGGATATGACGGAGTTTCTCAACGATGGATATATCAGGATATGGGAAGCTATTATGCCGCTGCCGCATATGGTATCAGTATTTTCGACAATACCTATGAATTATATTTCAACACGACACGAATAGATACCTGCCCTATTATAACAGAGATACGGCCTCATCTGGATATCATATTTACGAATACACTGCGGACAAACACCTCCGGGCGTGACAACGGCTACATACATGGTGAACCCCGCTCGATGAAGCGGCTTCTCACCGGAAATATTCCGGGTGGAAAAACCTCATTCAGTATAAAGGGAGATATTCCCAATCCCGGCTTATGTCTTGGACAAACCCTGGCCACCCGCCTCATAGAAGAAGGCTTGGATATCGCCGAAGTAAACACAACCTATGATAAATATCTCGGACAAATGTATGCTGCTGAAAGATCATCTTTCGCAGAAGAAATATTCTATACACACAACTCATTCCCGCTGAAGGATATAATAAAAGATACGAATGTACGCAGCAACAACCATTATGCCGAACATCTGATAAGAACCGTAGGACGGACAAAGAACAAAGATATATACTCATCCGCCCTCGACGAAGGCATCGAAAAAACAAGCCAACTCTGGAAAGCGAGAGGGTTGAACACCGATGCGCTGATGATGTTCGACGGTAGCGGGCTATCTCCGTCTAATGCCGTCAGTCCGGCTTTTATGTGTGACCTGCTGGTTTACATGCAGGCAAAAAGTAAGAATGCAAAAACATTTCTGGAATCATTACCCCAGGCAGGAAAAGACGGCACAGTTCGCAGCAGGCTGAGAGGAACACGGCTGGCAGGCAAAATATTTATGAAAAGCGGAAGCATATACGGCGTACAATGCTTTGCCGGATATTATATAAACGGAGACAAGAAATATGCGTTTACCATCATGGTAAATAAATTCACCGGGCAACGCAGCCAGATAACAAAAGGGATAGACAATCTTTTACTGGCTTTGTTTCCTTAATTCATATTGGGCTAATAATAGTTAAATATTGCATCTTTTTACGGAAACTTTATCTCTATAGAAAATTTAAAGATTCAATGTTTAAATATTTAATAATTATCCTTTGCGGCTTAGCGTCTTTACGAGGAATTCTACTCTCTAATCTTGTCGTGCTAGAGCGAAGCGAGGCATCTAAAAAAGGAAGATCCTTCGTTCCTCAGAAACAACTGTTGGCTCCGCCGATTCTTCGAATTCGACGGAATGAAATGTAGTCAATGACAAAAAGGAAATCAAAAACTAAAATATGCGTAAACTTTGTCAACTTTTAACTTTTGAAATATTCAAAACTACTTTCTGTTACTTATCTAAGAACGTTTTATAAATCTTTTCTATACATTTGCATGACTAAAATTCGAAAAATATTATAAACTCAAAAAAATGACCGAAATATTAAGACAAAAACTAAGTGACTCCAAAGCAGCCCGGTGGACTGTTCTCTGCGTTGTCGCCTTTACAATGTTTTGTGGATATTACATTACCGATGTAATGGCACCGTTGATGGATATGTTACAGGTAGAATTAAAATGGGATGCCAACGAATACGGAATCTTCACCAGTGCATACGGATGGTTCAACGTTATGTTGTTTATGCTCATTATCAGCGGCATAATACTCGATAAACTTGGAGTAAGATGGACAGGGATTATGTCTTGCGCACTAATGATAATAGGTTGTGCTTTGAAATATTATTCTGTAGCCAATCCCGATCTATTCACAGGAACTGTCTTCGGCATAAAATCACAGGTTATTTCGGCCAGTATCGGATTTGCAATATTCGGTGTAGGTATAGAAACCGCAGGGATCACTGTCACAAAAGTAATCGCCCGATGGTTTAAAGGACACGAGATAGCTTTAGCAATGGGTATTCAGGTAGCAGTAGCACGAATTGGCACAGGTCTGGCTATAGGTACAGCCATCCCCCTTGCTGAAGGTTTGGGTAGTTTATCTGCACCAATACTGCTTGGATTAGCGTTTTTATGCATAGGCACTATTTCTTACCTGGTATTTTGCGTAATGGACAGAAGGCTGGATGCTTCTGTGAAAGATATGGATGAAGAACCTGAAGAACCATTTAAGATTAAAGACATTTTCTTCATCATCGGGAACAAGGGATTCTGGCTTATTGCGCTTTTATGTGTCTTGTTCTATTCTGCCGTATTCCCATTCCTGAAATTTGCGACATCGGTGATGATCAATAAATATAGCGTCGAGCCAAAACTCGCGGGGCTCATTCCTTTAATCTTACCTTTTGGAACAGTGTTGTTAACACCTCTATTCGGCGGAATATATGACAAGAAAGGCAAAGGGGCTACAATAATGGCAATAGGTGCAATATTATTAATTATTGTTCATTTCTTATTATCGCTGCCGTTCAACTACTGGTGGTTTGCAGCTATTCTTATGGTAGTACTTGGCGTTGCATTCTCTCTTGTCCCGTCAGCCATGTGGCCTTCCGTCCCCAAAATCATACCGCAAAACAAACTTGGCACAGCCTACGGTCTTATTTTCTGGGTGCAAAATATAGGGCTCAGTGGAGTTCCTCTGTTAATAGGCTGGGTATTGAATAAATATTGCATAATAGGAGAAAAGATTGATGACAAAGGAAAGATATCTACCCTTTACGACTATACCATCCCTATGATAATTTTCACCTGCTTCGGCATACTAGCCCTATTTGTCGCATTCTTACTGAAACACGAAGACAAGAAAAAAGGCTACGGGCTCGAACAACCAAATATTAAGAAATAAAACTCAAAGTCCGGCACAACCGGACTTTTTCAATAAGATGAAGGAAGAAATAGACGCTATACAGAAAGGACATCCTAAAGGTATTTATCTGCTTTTTGCCACCGAAATGTGGGAACGTTTCAGCTATTACGGCATGCGGGCATTATTCGCTTTGTATATGCTGAAAGCTTTGTTATTCGACACGGCATACAGCAGCAGCATATATGGCAGCTACACAGGACTGGTATATTTAACCCCGCTGATCGGCGGATATATAGCCGACAGATATTGGGGCAACCGCCGCTCCATAATGGTAGGGGCCTTACTGATGGCGGTTGGGCAATTTTTATTGTTCCTTTCAGGCTGGTTTTTCAAAGATGTAAGTTTAGCTACGACGCTGATGTTCTCGGGACTGGGATTTCTCATATTCGGCAATGGGTTTTTCAAACCGAATATTTCCTCTATGGTGGGACAATTATATGCGCCCGGTGACAGCCGAAAAGATTCGGCCTATACGATTTTCTATATGGGAGTAAATACAGGCTCATTCATAGCCCCGCTTATTTGTGGATTCTTTGGGGACACAGGTCATCCCGAAGATTTCAAGTGGGGATTTCTGGCAGCATGTATCGGTATGTTGCTCGGACTGATCGTATTCATTTTATTCAAAGACAAATATCTGGTGACTCCGGCAGGCGACTCGATTGGAGTTATACCCAACAACAAGGATGAAAAGAAAACAGACGTAAATGACACGAACAAACAATCAGACAAATCTCCGGTAAAAATAGCCATCATCTGGGCTACCATACTGATTGTTTTATTCTATCTCCTTTATGTTGTTTTAGATACGGATTTCTTCGGTTCCATCATTTACTCACTGGCTGTTGCCGCACCTGGATATATTATTTCCGACCCATCATTAACCAAGATTGAGCGTTCCCGCATCTGGGTGATCTATATCATCGCCTTTTTTGTAATCTTCTTCTGGGCAGCCTTCGAACAGGCAGGAGCATCACTCACTTATTTTGCCGAAGCGCAGATCGACCGACATCTAGAATTGTTCAACTGGACAATCCCGACTTCTTACTTCCAATCGGTAAATGCACTGGCTATAATTGTATTTGCGCCGTTATTCGTAATCCTTTGGACAAAACTCGGACGAAAAGGAAAAGAACCCGCCTCTCCGATGAAACAATCGATCGGATTATTTCTCCTTGCAATAGGCTATCTGGTTATTGCGTTTGGAGTGAAAGGGCTGGCACCGGGGGTGAAAGTCAGCATGCTCTGGCTTGTAAGCCTGTATGTGATCCATACTTTTGGCGAACTTTGTTTGTCCCCCATAGGTCTGTCGATGGTGAACAAACTGGCTCCTCTCCGTTTTGCTTCATTACTGATGGCAATATGGTATCTGAGTACAGCCACGGCGAATAAATTCGCAGGGACTTTGAGTGGTTACTATCCGCAACCACTGATAGAAGTCGCCGATGTAAAAGCTGCCGCAGAAAAAAGTATGTTAAAGTTACTACCTGAAAATTTCGAGAAATCAGTATCTGAAAAAAACGGTGTGGAGGTGATGCCTTTTGATAAAATCGCATTTTCGGAAATAAAGGATAAAAACCTGAAAGAAGAAATTCAACGGGAACTAGAGCCTAAACAGATGGAGAACCCTAAAACATTTTTAGGGTATCAGATTTCCAATTTGTATGACTTCTTTATGCTCTTCGTATTCATGGCAGGGGCAGCATCTATTGTACTGTTCTTCCTGTCCCGCAGGCTATTGAAAATGATGCATGGAATAAGATAAACGATGAGAAAAGAAAGCTTTGAACCGATCATTAACGAAAAGTGCCGGATATTGATACTTGGCACACTGCCCAGCGAAGAATCGATGCGCAAACGTGAACGGTATGGCCATAAAACAAACCAGTTCTGGCGGCTTATTTTCACCCTTTTCGAAAAACCTCTACCTGATAACTACGAAGAAAAGAATGCCATATTAGCAGAAAACAATATTGCGATCTGGGATGTGCTTCACTCCGCAGAAGGTAAAGGCAGTCTCGACAGCAACTTAAAGAATGAAGTTCCTAATGATTTTATGACCTTATTCAGAGAATATCCACAGATAAAATACATCTTTTTTACCGGAACAAAAGCCGCAGATTTTTACAGAAAACATATAGGATTCGACGAAGAGCGGACATATATCACCCTACCCTCTCCCAGTGCGGCTAATGCACGTTTAACCTTTGCTCAAAAGCTGGAAAAATGGCAATTGCTACTGGATGCTGTCAAAGAAGTAAATGCTTGAATTCATCGAACGATTTACCCATACCGATACTTTTCTTTTCGCCTTTCATAAATTCCTGCAACTTTTCAGGAATAGCAATTTTCTCTCCGATAATAGACTCTACCGTTTCAAGGAATTTGGCAGGATGAGCCGTTTCCAGGAATACGCCAGTTTCATCGGGTTTTAACTGATCCTTCAACGCCTGATAGCCGCATGCTCCATGAGGATCGAGCAAATAGCCGGTATCGATATATGTTTGTTTCAGAGTTTTCCTTATACTGTCATCGTTGTACCATTCACCTGAAATGTCTGTCTTTATTTTTTCTAAAGAATGGTCATAAAGATCCAGCACCCGCACAAAATTACTCGGATCGCCTACATCCATTGCATTGGCAATCGTCTGCACAGACAGACGTGGATTATATTCACCTGTTTGCAGGTATTCGTAAAAAATATCGTTACTATTGTTTGCCGCGATAAAGCGTTTAACAGGTAATCCCATACGTTTGGCGATGAGTCCGGCCGTGATATTGCCAAAGTTACCGCTAGGCACACAGAAAACCACATTATCGGTTTTACCCTGCTTCGCCAATTGCGCATAAGCATGGAAATAATAGAAAGCCTGCGGCAGGAAACGGGCTACATTGATCGAATTGGCAGAAGTCAGGTTCAGTTTCTTATTCAATTCTTCATCAAGGAAAGCAATCTTCACTAATGCCTGGCAATCGTCGAACGTACCATCTACTTCTATAGCGGTAATATTTTGCCCTAAAGTAGTGAACTGGCATTCCTGTATTGCACTCACCTTTCCTTTAGGGTAAAGCACATATACATGGATGCCATCGACTCCCAGAAATCCGTTTGCCACGGCACTACCTGTATCACCCGATGTGGCAACCAGCACTTTCACATCTGTCTGTCCCTGTTTTTTGATGAAATAGCCCAACAAACGAGCCATAAAACGGCCGCCGACATCTTTAAAAGCCAATGTAGGGCCATGAAACAGTTCCAGACTATAAATATTATCGTTTACATGCACCATAGGCGTATCGAAGTTCAGCGTATCGTAAACGATCTGCTTCAAAGTATCCGCTTCTACATCCTCCCCGAAAAAGGCATCGGCTACGCTATAAGCAATTTCCTGAAAGGTCATATTGCCGATATTATCATAAAATGATTTTGGCAATACTTTTATTTTTTCAGGCATATAAAGCCCTTTATCGGGAGCCAGTCCTTTTACAACGGCTTCCTGCAAGCTAACTTCCGGCGATTGTTTATTCGTGCTGTAATACTTCATTTTTTCAAAAATCTAAATTATGAACAACAAAAGTAGTAAAATGACAAGATAAAATCAAATTGAAGCTCAGAATGACACACGCAATTCTACTATTTTATCTTATGAATTTGTATGTTTGCTGATATTCTATTAATTTTAAAACAAATTGCATCACGTATATAATCTAATATATTTATTATGAGAAAGCTTTTGAGCCTTTTAGTACTGAGTTTTTTATTGGCTGGTTGCAGTAGTGACACCGAAGAGCCTGACACGAAAGAATTGTACGAATTCTTCTTAGCGGGAATATGGAAACCCGCCGTTTTTGAGAATTTCCCCACGGATGGCAATTCTGAAGATTTAGGTTCGGTTTTTACTTTTAACGAGGATAAAACAGGGAGTGTGCAGATTATAGAATCTATTGAAGACAATAAATATACCTTTTCGGCTACTTACGATATAAACAAATGGGAAATCAAAGAATATGACAGTACTGGTAAAGATTATGTAATCACTTTTGATATAGAAAAAAATGTGGGGGGCCTTCCCACTAAGGTTTCATATTTATTGCTGATCAACCATATTGAAGCGACAATGCTATATACAACAGATTTAACGACAACGAAAAAAACATCATACCTGAAAACTAAGAGTATTGACCTGGCAGAATAATATTATGAAAAACTGGTTTAGAAGATTTTTTTTCTTTCTGGGACTGGCAAGTTTCACCTTCCTTCTCATGCGTTTTTTAGAGCTTCTTCGCAATGGTGGAGAGCTTGTTTTTACCGCATCTCTTTTAGGGGGGCACATACTTATTGCTATTGGCATTTCGGTTTTAGCTGCTTTTCTGATAAAGCCCAGAAAAACGGAACAAAAGGAAGAATAGATAAGGAATCAACAAAGTCCTTTTTTTACACCTTATCTTCCGAAAAATAAGTTTTAATTTGCTTTATGAATAGTTTTTATGCCATAGAACCCTCTCCTATGCTTATTCCTTTTGTAAAGCAATATTGGTTTGTATCATTAGATGATATAGCAAAAGGTTATCAAAGACTACTACCTTTCGGATATGCGGGAGTGACTTTCCACAGAACGAAACACAACAATCTCTTGGATGGAAATAGATTACCGGTCTCATATATCAGCGGACAGTCTACACAGTACAGCAAACTTGTTTTTAATGGCAGAATAAATTTCATATCAGTCATATTTCATCCGGTAGGAGCTATGTTGTTTTTCGATATGGCAATGAGTGAAATTACCGACAGGCATATACCGGTTGAAGATTTGAAGAACAGATCGATGACCGAACTGGAAAACAGATTGACAGAAACAGAGGACAACGGAAAATGTATCGAATTAATCGAAAGATTTCTGATAAAAAGCCTGTGTAAAAATCAGGACAGAGAAGACTACAGACTGGCCGCTACAATAAATTCTATCCATAACGGTGTAAATGACATTTCATCCCTCGCACAAACCGTATGCCTGGGATATAAGCAATTTAAACGAAAATTCTATGATCAGGTAGGGATTAATCCAAAAGATTATATACGGATAAAACGGTTCCAGCAAGCAGCCTATATTATACAAAGCAATAGAACGACAACGCTGGAACAATTGGCAGACAATTGTAATTATTACGATAAGTCGCATCTGATAAAGGATTTCAAAGAATTTTCGGGACACACACCCGGAGAGTATCTGTCTCATTGTGATCCATACTCCGGCTATCATGCATTGTTCAGGTCTGCTTTTCTGAATTCCACGCCCTGATAAAAATATATTATGAAAATACTTATCTATGGAGCAGGTGTTATCGGATGCACCTACGGCTGCCAATTTTCCTCTGCCGGGCATGATGTGAGCCTTTTGGTAAGAAAAGGCAAGGCTGAAAAGATAAAAGATAAAGGCATACATATCAGTTGTGCCGACTACAGAAGCGGAAAAAGACAAACAACGGAAACAATGTTCTGTCCAAAAGTAATTGAGAACCTATCTTCTGACAATGATTTTGACTATATACTAATTACTGTAAGTTCTGCCGATCTTATGGACGTATTACCTTCATTGTCTAAATCAGCTGGTAAAGCACATATTATATTCTTCCTGAATCTGTGGGACGAATTCGACGAAATATCCGGATATTTATTACCTCATCAATATTCTTATGGTTTCCCGTTTATGGCAGGCGGCGGACGGAACGGGAATATATTAGACGCGATCATATCGGGATCAAAATACTCGAAAACGATGCTGGGCAATGCCGATGGGAAGAAAACGCCCGAACTTGAAATATTCTTCGGGATTTTAGATGAAGTAAACCTGAAACCTTTTATCTCCGGTCAGATAATAAACTGGCTTGTTCCTCATTATGTATTTATAGCAGCAATATCGGCAGGAATAATAAATTCAGGCGGTACGACAAAAAACTTCCTTGGAAACAAAAAGCTTATTAAAGATACTGTAAAGGCTATCAGAGAAGGGTTCGGCATTTGTATAAGAAAAGGGATCAATCCGAAGCGGGAAAAAGTCAACCAGTTGTATTACTTACCGTTCTTTATATGTATCCCTGTCATGAGAAAAATATTCAGCAATGAAGACATGGCATCCATGTTCGACGGATACCTGAAACATTCAGTTAAAGATATAAAGTTCATGCTTGACAAAGTTATTCTTTCTGCTAAGCCGTATGATATAGAAATACCTTATCTTACCGGATTAAGGAAAAGCATCGATAGTTTATAACTTTATATCTACAAAAAAACTGGCGAGCAATAATACATTCAGGAACGTTACCACAGTAGCGATACCATACAGCAAAAATTTGGTAAATGGAGTATTAGCATACTTACCCATCACCTCTTTAGAAGAAGTTAGCCTTACCTGAAGAAATACGGTAACAGGTAATTGCATACTCAATACAGCCTGAGAAATTATAAGCCCTTTGAAAGGATCACCTATCAGGAAAATAATACATAAACCTATACCCAAAGATATGGCTATCCCCGTACGGGAATGAATATCCTTTACATTGTATGGTTCGTTGTACATCCCTGCAAAGATCGACCCTGCAGCAATCCCCGATGTCATGGAAGAAGATACCCCGGCAAACAACAAGGCTACGGCAAATATAATAACGGCATTGCTCCCCAGTAACGGTTCCAGCAGGGAATGAGCCTGTTGCAGATCATCAACTACCATTCCCTGCTTAAAAAATGTTGATGCTGCCAGTAAGATCATAGCACTGTTTATCGCCCAGCCTATCAGCATAGAGAAAAACGTATCGAAAAATTCGTATTTAAGCTGTTTTTCCATCACCTTTTCATCCTGTAAATTCCACTGGCGGCTCTGGATAATTTCAGAATGCAGAAAAAGATTGTGGGGCATCACCACCGCACCCAGCACACTCATGATGATCAGCATACTGCCTTGTGGAACAGAAGGAACAACCCATGACCTGGCAGCCTCGCCCCACTCGATGTCCACAAGAAATAGTTCATAGATAAAAGAAAGCCCTATCAGTGAAACGAAAGCTATGATATAGCGCTCGATCTTGCGGTACGAATTGGAAAACGTCATAAAGAACACAAAGACTGTAACCAGTACAGCCCCTATCTTTATAGGTACGTCAAACAACATATTCAAGGCGATAGCTCCTCCTAATATTTCGGCGAGCGAAGTAGATACTGACGCACCCATTGCCGACCACAGGACAATACGTGAACCTGTGCGTGGCAGGTATTTATTTGCAGCCTCGGAAAGGCACAACCCTGTTACAATACCCAGATGCGCCACATTGTGCTGCAAAATAATCAGCATGATTGTAGACAGGGTAACTACCCATAGCAAAGCATAACCGAATTCCGATCCGGCAGCAAAATTCGAGGCCCAGTTCCCGGGATCGATAAATCCGACCGTAACCAAGAGGCCCGGCCCTATATATTTCAGTAATTCGAAGGCGCTGGATTTTTGCCTTCTGTTGATAGTTTTGTATTCCTGCTTTAGTCTCTTGAATAAGTTTTTCATTTTCCTGTAATATCACTGGCCTTCTTTTTCTCCCTTGCCGAAGATGCATAAATCCCGAAGCAGCAAAGAACCAAACAAATAACAAAAGTGATGCGCATACTGTTCATTAATCCAACATGTACATCAGGTGAAAGCTTTACATTCCCCACCATGATAGAAATTGCCATGATGGCAATTCCCATACTGAAAGCCTGGCCTGTGAGCCGCATCGTACCCATCGTCGCGGAAGCCAGACCATAGTGCTTCTTTTCCACCGAGCTCATGATAATATTTGTATTCGGTGAAGAGAAAATACCAAAACCAAGTCCCAGCAAGAAAAGAATAGCACCGAGAAGGTAATAACTGGTAGTTTCAGAAATAAAGCATAGGCCAATCAGTCCGACGGCAATAATGCCCATCCCTAAAGTCGCCAGAAAAGTAGCTGACATCTTATCTGAAAGCCGTCCCGATTTCAAGGATGCGAACGCTTGCACGATTGATTGTATAATCAGTATAAGTCCCGCATCCCGTGGCGACAGACCTCTTACATACTGCAAATACAGGCTCAGCATAAAAGAAATGGCAAAAGTCGCCGAGTAGTTTATCAATGCCGAAAGGGAGGATAAACGGAATACCCTGTTCTCAAGGAAAACACGGATATTGAATACCGGATATTCCTGCTTCTTCTCATAAAAAGCGAAAACCAACAAAACGATCACCCCTACTCCTATACAGACAAAACCCTGTACATGAGGTAACTCGGCAAAACCATAAATAAGAGCGGATAACGAAATAGCAAAAAGTACAGAGCCTATAACATCGAACTTACTTTTCACTTCCTCTTTCCAGTCCTCCTTTATAACGATAATACCTCCTACCGCTACAATAAGACTGACTGCCGCCGCCACAAAAAAGATACTGTGCCAGTTAAGATACTGAGTAAGTATTCCTCCGATAAAAGGTCCTGCTGCTAACGAAAAATAAACAGTCGCCGCTATTGTCCCCATAGCCATCCCCCTCTTTTCGGCAGGGACAGACGAGGTAAGGATTGCAGTACTTGTACCGAACATCATAGCACTGCCCACTCCCGACAGGAACCTGTAAATAATCAGTGTTGTTCCGGTAGTGGCCAATCCGCTTAGCACAGAGAATATTGTCAGGATAATTACTCCCCAGATAAATACTTTCCGCCGTCCGATCATATCGGCGATCCGGGCACATGGTATCTGCAATATGGCTGTGGATAACATGTATGAAGTAGGTACCCACCCCGACATAACGGCATCGAGTGAAAGGTCTTTATTGATATAAGGCAATGCAAGGTTCAGCGCCGAACCCATAAATGGCACTAAGGAAGAGCCCAGGCACAATATAAATAATAGCGCGCCTGTATTCTTTTTCGTTTCAGATTGTATCATAATCTTTCAGTGAAGTTATCCAGTATTGATTTAATCATCCTGTTCGATTCCGGGATATATTACACATTGTTACGTATATATTCTTCTGTCTGAATGTATTTACCCTCTGTGAATGCACTTTTTCCGTTGACAATTATATCATCACGGCTTTCTTCTGTCACTTCGAAGTGGAATTGCAGGGCAAGCACATTTTCCTTATAAAGAAATGCCTGATTAGTGCATGCTTCACTTGAGGCTAAAAGGCGGACTCCATCCAAAGGGGGCAGATCGAAGGTGTCGCCATGCCATTGGAATGCCACAAAATATTTTTCTTTACTGTCGAATAGTTCCTGTGCTACAGAATCAGTAAAGGCAACAGGCCACCAGCCTATTTCCTTTTCCTTGTTCGGATAAACATCCGCTCCCAGGGCACTTGCGATTAACTGTGCGCCAAGACAAATCCCGATCACTGTCTTCCCGGCCTCTATGGCCTGAAGGACAAAAGCTTTCTCTTTTTTCAGCCAGGGATATTTGTCTTCTTCGTAAACACCCATAGGCCCACCCATGACAACCAGCATGTCAAATTGCGACATATCAGGTAAAATCTGATCTTCATATATTTTTGTCACCGATAGGTTATACTCTTTTTCCTTTACCCATTTTTCTATATACCCCAACCCTTCGTATGGGACATGCTGAATATAGTGAACAGTACATATTTTTTCCATTATGTTGCAATTTTAGATTATAAAATTACAAAATGTTTATTCTCTTCCTGATTAAAACCTCATTTTAATTTTAACTTTTCGCTAAAAATATGTGTATCTTTGCATCTATTATGGTAACTATCTGAAAAACAACAATGACCGAACAGAATATATTGCTTGCATTTATCCTTACCGCTATTGCCGGATTATCCACCGGTATAGGAAGCCTTATCGCTTTACTGGCAAAGCATACAAACACAAAATTCCTGTGCGCGTCATTAGGTTTTTCGGCAGGTATTATGCTTTATGTATCGTTTATGGAGATGATACCGCAGGGAAAAGAGGAACTGATATCTGTTTTCGGCGACAAAATGGGAACTTTATATCTTATCCTTGCTTTTTTTGGAGGTATTGCCTTTATCAACCTCATCGACTTTCTGATACCCGAATCGCTCAATCCGCACGAAATACAGGGTGTGGAAGATATGGACAAGAAAAGTGCACTGAAACGTACCGGATTAGTAGTAGCCATGTCCATCGCCATACATAACTTTCCTGAGGGAATAGCTACTTTTACCTCTGCACTTGGATCGCTTGATGTAGCCATACCAATCACCATAGCCATTGCCATACACAATATCCCCGAAGGAATAGCCGTGGCAGTACCGATCTACCATGCCACTGGCAGTCGCAAAAAAGCTTTCTGGTATTCCTTTGCATCGGGACTGGCTGAGCCATTCGGCGCTTTGATCGCCTATCTGTTCCTCATGCAGTTCTGGACTCCGGCCATGAACGGGATCGTGCTGGCTGCCGTATCAGGTATTATGGTGTTTATTTCTTTGGACGAACTTCTCCCGAGTGCTGAAAAATATGGAGAACATCACCTTTCTATCTCCGGACTGGTTGCCGGAATGCTGGTTATGGCGTTTAGCCTTTATTTGTTCGTGTAAGCCCAATAATCATTTTAATTCTCCGAGTTAAATAGTTGAAATCTGTATTTTTATTCTGATTCTTTATCTATAGTCAATAGAAGCAATCTTTGACATGGATAAAGTTGACAAGTAAACGAGATACAAGTAAACAAGTTTCCTCGTCTCATCGGATTTAAACTAAAAATTGTGTCAGGAATGTCAGGTTTTAACAAAAAAGCGAATAGCCATGAGCTAACAGCTAAAGGCTAAATAATCTGTCAGGTTTGTCAGGTTTTGATAAAGCAACCAAAGGCTAAATAAAAACTAAAACATACGTGAGTTCTGTAAACTTTGGCAATTTCCGACAGCTTATTTACGCTGTTTATGGAAAAATAACTTCACTTTATTTCATTTATTCTTTTATATTTGTGTTTAGAATACTTAAAACACAATATAAGGCACAAAATATACAATTATGAAAAAAAATCTACTCCTTTCCTCCATTTTTATTTTGTCGTGTCTCTTCATCATCAATGCATGCAAGAGAAGTGGCACACGGGATATCAATCCTGAATTTGCTAAGTATATTGCGGCATTTACCTACGGGCAGGTATCATCTTCATCTGAAATACAGATCGAACTGACTCAAGACATCCCTACTGTGGAGTTGAACAAAGAGGTAGATCAGGAATTATTCAAATTCTCCCCGTCTATCAAAGGGAAAGCCTTCTGGACAAGTTCGCGAACGATAAAATTCGTACCCGATCCGGGTGAATTAAAAAACGGGCAGGAATATGAAGCACACTTTTTACTGAATAAAGTGTTGAAGGTAGATAGTGAATTTAAAGATTTTAATTTCAGTTTTCATGTGCCTGAACAGAATTTCAGCGTCAACCTGAATCCCTATTCTCCGATAAAAGACAATGATCTTTTATGGAATGCCGTGCAGGGCAATCTCAATCTGGCAGACGGGGCGAACGTGGAAGATATACAAAAAATGCTGAGCCTTTCGGGCGAAAATGCAAAAGATGCCAGAATAAAAGTTACGCCAGCCGAAGGAAAAGGACGGTTCAACCTGCTAATAGACAGCCTTCGCCGTGGAGATAAAGATTTTGAATACACACTCCATATAAAGGGTGATCCTGTAGGTGTAAAAAGAAACGAAGATATAAAAATAAATATCCCTAAGATACAGGATTTTTCAGTGCTGGAGGTTATAAACGAATATTCACCGCAGGAGTGTATCAGAGTTACATTCAGCGATCCTTTATCCCTGAACCAGAATATACAAGGCCTTATCAAACCGGGGGAAATAGAGAATTTTACCTATGACATCCAGAAAAATGTATTGAGAATCTATCTGGATAAGAATACCAGTGGAACAAGTATAAACCTGAAAATCCACAAAGAGCTGAAAAGCGCCGGAAACAAACCGTTGAAAGAAGATTATACAGCAGCCGTAGTCATACAAAAAAACAAACCGGAAATCAAGCTTGTCAATGCGGGAAATATTCTTCCGAATTCCGAAAATCTGATTATTCCTTTTCAGGCAGTCAACCTATGGGCTGTAGATGTGAAAGTGATCAAAGTATATGAGAATAACATTCTGGGTTATCTTCAATCGAATGACTTTGGAGAAAACAGCGAACTTAAACGTTTCGGACGGCTCATACTGAAAAAACGAATCCGGCTTGATTCCGACCCGACGCTTAAACTCGGCGAATGGAACAACTTCTCGCTCGACCTGTCGAAGATGATCAAGCAAGATCCGGGCGCGGTCTACCGTCTCGAATTCTCGATAAAAGCACAATACTCGCTTTATCCATGCGACGGTATGATTCCGCAAATACCGGAAGAAGCGTCACTTGAGCGCTTCGATGAAATAACCGAAGCCGAAGAAGCTCAATGGGACAGGCCGGGTTATTACTATTACGATGACGGACGCGACTGGAATAATTATGTATGGAAAGAAAGGGATAATCCTTGTCATCCAACCTATTATATGGAAAAATCGTCGGTAACCTGTATGGTATTGGCCTCTAATATAGGCATTACAGCCAAGATGGGTGCCGAAAAGAAAATGACGGTTGCCGTGACTGATGTTTTAACGACAAACCCGCTTTCGGGTGCTACAGTAGATATTTACAACTATCAGATGCAGCGTATCGGCAGTAGCACTACCGATGGAAATGGTTTTGCCGAAATAGAGTATAAGAACGGCGTGCCTTTCGTTGTGATTGCGACCAACGGAAAAGAGAAAGGATATCTGAAAGTAACATCCAACCTCTCCCTGTCGTTAAGTAACTTCGATGTAAGTGGGAAAAGGCTGGAAAAAGGACTAAAAGGATATATCTATGGGGAACGGGGCGTGTGGCGTCCGGGTGACTCCATTTTTGTAACTTTCATCCTCGAAGATAAAGCCAAAACATTGCCGGAAGGGCATCCTGTTTCACTTGAACTATATACTCCTCGCGGGCAAATGGCTCAACGTTATGTATCGAATGGAGGAAAAGAAAATTTCTATCCGTTCCGTATGGCTACCGATGCGAATGCCATTACAGGAAACTGGCAGGCACGGGTAAAAGTGGGTGGCGTTACGTTCTACAAAACGCTGAAAATAGAAACAGTGAAACCAAACCGCCTGAAAGTCCGCCTCGATGTTAGCGATATGATAGACGCCAGCAGTGGTACTTTCAATAGCTCATTATCATCGCAATGGCTGCACGGTGCTCCGGCATCCAATCTGAAAGCGAAAGTGGAAATGACATTGAGCAGGGCAAACCGTCCGTTCAAAGGATACGAAAATTATACTTTCAGTAATCCTGCGTCGAATTTCACGGCAGATACATATACAGTCTTCGATGGGCAATTGGATGCATCAGGGAATGCCACTGTAAGGGCAAATCTGCCACAAGCAGCCGGTGCACCGGGATTGTTGAAAGCCGATTTTGTTTCCCGTGTATTCGAAACAGGAGGCGATGCCAGCTTTTATAGCCAGACATCTGTATACTCTCCATTTGCCGCTTACATTGGCATTAAGTCTCCGACCGATTCGTATTACGGATGGATGGAAACAGACAAAGACAACATGATCGATATTGTTACCCTCAATGCAAAAGGGCAACCTGTGAATCGTTCGGGTCTGCATGTAAAGATCTATAAGATAAAATGGTCGTGGTGGTGGAACTCCAGTGACAATCTGTCCTCTTATATAAACAATACTTCCACTCAGGTCATCCTCGATGAAAATATCTCTACGACAAACGGAGGAAAGGCCAAAGTGAAATTCCGTGTCGACTATCCTGAATGGGGACGCTATCTGATTATGGTAGAGGACAAAAACGGAGGCCATATATCAGGCAGGACACTGTATGTAGACTGGCCGTCATGGCGTGGACGTTCGGATAAACAAGACCCCGAAGGGCTGACAATGCTTTCTTTCACTACCGATAAACAAGCATATAAGGTAGGCGAAAAAGTGACTGTCACTTTACCGAAGAGTTCTGCAGGGCGTGCGCTCATCAGTATAGAAGATGGTTCGAGAATATTATCGAAGGAATGGGTGACAACCAATGCCAAAGAAGATACAAAATATACCCTCACCGTGACCGAGGAGATGGCGCCTAACTTCTATATATTCGCTACACTTCTGCAACCTCATGCACAGACTGACAACGATCTGCCTATACGTTTGTATGGTGTGTTGAATATCAATGTAGAAAATGAAGAGACCAAACTTACTCCAGTCATCAATATGCCGGACGAACTGCGTCCTGAAAAAGAATTCTCTGTATCCGTATCGGAAAAGAACGGTAAGGATATGACCTATACATTGGCAATAGTTGACGAAGGACTGCTTGATCTTACCTCATTCAAAACCCCGAACGCATGGAGTGACTTCTATGCCCGTCAGGCTTTGGGTGTGCGCACATGGGATATGTTCGACCTTGTGGTAGGTGCACAAACAGGAAAAATAGGGCCGCTATTGAGTATCGGAGGAGACGAAGCCCTGAATCCGTCTAAAAATAACGTAAACAGGTTCAAACCTGTGGTAAAATATATCGGGCCATTCACTCTGAAAGGAGGAAAAACCGATACACATAAACTAACATTGCCATCCTACTTCGGCTCTGTTCGGGTGATGGCTGTTGCCGGAAATATGAAAGGCGCTTATGGCAATGCAGAAAAGACCGTACCTGTACGCAATCCGTTGATGATATTATCTACACTTCCACGTGTAGCCGGACCGGAAGAAGAGATCCTTTTGCCTGTGAACGTATTCGCAATGGATAAGAAAGTGAAGGATGTAACTGTTACCGTCCAATCCAACGGACTATTCCAGTTCACCGATGGTAAATCCAAATCCGTTTCTTTCGCCGAAACAGGTGACAAGATGGTTTACTTCAAGGTAAAAGTGAGTAAGAAAACAGGATATGAAAAGGTAGTCATTAAAGCGACCGGAGGCGGTGAAGCTGCTACCGAAACGGTGGATATAGAAATACGCAACCCTAATCCGCATGTGATAATGACGTCCAAGTCGTTAGTAGATCCAAATGGCACAGCTAATCTGAACCTCACATTCGAAGATATAAAGGACGGTGATTGGGCCCGCATGGAGGTTTCGCGTATGCCGGGTATCGACCTGGGCAAACATCTCGAGTTCCTTCGTTACTATCCTCACGGATGTTCCGAACAGGTTACTTCCAAAGGTTTCCCTCTATTGTATGTAGAGAACTTCCGAGCTTTGACAAATGCCGAGAAAGAATTGACAAACAATCACATCAAAGAAGCGATCAACATCATTGTTTCACGACAACTCAGCGACGGAGGAATCGCATACTGGCCGGGCAACCGCTATCCGAACGAATGGGTAACTACCTACGCAGGACACTTCCTTGTAGAAGCACAACGTTCAGGTCGGGATGTACCTGCATCAGTCATCAATAAGTGGAAACAATTCCAGAAGAAATCGGCGCAAACATGGGATAGGAAAGACCTGTACAGTTCTTACTACAGTTATTCGATGAGTGATCTGCAACAGGCTTACCGTTTATATACACTGGCATTGGCCGGAGAACCTGAATTGGGAGCGATGAACCGCTTGAAAGAAATGACAGGTTTATCTACACAGGCACGCTGGCGCCTGGCCGCAGCTTATGTGCTGGCAGGCAAGAAAGACGCGGCTATACAGTTGACTAATAATGTTAGCGATAAAGTAAGTAAATATTCATTCAGCAATAATACGTATGGTAATACAGTACGAGACAGGGCTATGATAATGGAAACGTACTTGTTGCTCGATAGGGTAGAGAAAGCGCTTGAACTTTCATTCGATGTTGCGGATCACCTTAGCGGTGGTTACGTAACTACACAAACTGCAGCTTACGGACTTATAGCTATGTCACGACTTGCTGAAAAAATGGGTAAGAGCGACATTAAATATGAATGGACGCTAAATGGCGAGAAACAACAGACTGTGAATACGAATAAGGTATTCCAGGAAATAGTGATACAGCCTAAACAGAAAATAGATATCAACTTCACGAACAGAGGCGAAGGCAAACTTTATGTACGTTTGTTGGGACGCACCCAACCGTTGGAGGATAAGGCTCCTGCTATCAATGAAGGTATCAACCTGTTTGTGAAATATGTGGATGACAACGGAAAGGATATGGATATAACCAAACTGAAACAGGGTACGGAATTCTATGCAAGTGTGATTGTCCAGAATATATCGGGACAGTATTTAACAGATATGAATCTGAACCAGATATTCGCTTCGGGATGGGAGATATTCAATAACCGCCTGTTTAATGCTGGTGCAAATATGCAAAACAGCTCGTATAACTATCAGGACATACGGGACGACAGGGTGTATACGTACTTCAACATCGGGATGGGTTATTCTATGTCGTTCAAGGTGAGATTACAAGCTGCTTATTGTGGTAAATTCTATCTGCCTGCCGTAGCATGCGAAGCCATGTACAGTCCGACAGAACAAAGCCGTACTACGGGTATGTGGGTAGAAGTTGTGCAATAAACATTAGATAATATAACTAAGAAGAATAGAGTATTAATCAGATAAATGCCCTATTTTTGCATCATAAGTACAATAGGATGAAAAGAGCGGTCTGCACATTTGGTAGTTACTATCTCACGGAAGGTTTTCCCCGATTCAGGAAGATGGCGGAGGATATGAATCTCTTTGATGAGATATATACTATTTGCGAAAAGGATCTGGATGAGGATTTTAATAAACGCTGGGGACGCTATCTGATCCCTTATTCCCGTGGTTTCGGTTACTGGTGCTGGAAACCATATTTCATTCTGAAGATACTGGAAAAGATGGATGAAGGAGATGTGCTCCTTTATTCGGATATAGGCTGCTATTTCAATCCGAAAGGCCGAAAACGTCTGTTAGAATATTATGATATGGTAGAAAAGACGCCGACAGGGATGTTAGGTGTGAAAAGCCAGGTGGAAAGCTACAACGGCATGCCCGAAACACTCTATTTCGAATATGAGTGGACAAAAGGCGATGTCTTTGCCTATTATAACGTATATGATAATAAAGCATATACGCATACCCCACAATTCGAATCGACCATTATATTCTTTAAGAAAAGCCCGGTAGTAATGCAATTCGTACAGGACTGGTATCAGGCGTATCTTGATGATTACACCCTGGCAACCGACTCACCATCCCGTATACCTAATCTTCCGGGATTTAAAGAGAATCGCCACGACCAAAGCATATATTCCATCTTAGGAAAGAAATATGGAATTGCCGAAATCTCCACAAATGAGATTTTTCAGCGAGACTGGTCATTATTAGACAGTTATCCCATACAAGCACGACGAGATAAATACTATACAAGTAAATATCACTATAAACACCGTTTCAGACTAAGGAAGCTTTACAGAAGACTCTGGGCTATAAAGTATTGGTTTAAGGACAGATTCTAGCTACTGCTTCTTCATCGATTTCTTTATCATTATCATTTTCTCCAGTTCGGGCAATAGTTTACTATCGTTCAACGTAATAAGCATCCATCGGCCGTCATGTAGCTGAGGGGTATTATCAAATATGTCCGTCATATAAGAATCGAAGACAGCCCTGTTGGCCTCAAATGTAATGACTTCCTTCTTCCCATATACCAATACAACGGAGAAAGCATCTTTCTCGGGAAAAATAGAGACAAGTGTCTTTCCGTTTTTACGATAACGTATCATAACCCCGAAATTCTTGCCTCCGAAAACAATCTGTTGTTCAAAATTATAGTTATTATCGAGAAACTTCAACAGAGAATCAAATGCTTTTATTGCTTTTTTCGAACTGATAAATGCTCTTAACTCTTTCAAGTCTGGTAAAGGTTCCTGTCTATAGATTCTTTCGGGTGACTGCGCTTCCATGATAGTGTCAATTGGTTTTAACAATTGACAAATATAATATTACTCTTTGAATTTCGGCTTATTGCACAATAATAAATGCACAAATAAACATAAAATTACAAACAAAGCGCCGACAGATACAACTCCAGTCCATCCATAATATTGCCATGCCTGCCCGCCAATCAGGGTACCCACAGATCCTCCGATGAAGTAGGACACCATATAAACTGTATTCAGTCTGTTAGAAGCTTCAGGGTGAGTAGAGAAGACAATAGTCTGGTTTGTCACATGCATTGCCTGCAAGCCTAAATCAAGAAATATGATCCCGGCAATCAGTCCGGTATAGGTACTCCCCCCTATGCCAAATATCCCCCATGACAATATGAGAAGGATACAGGCTATGGTTATAATAGTGTTTTTATTGATTTTTCCTGCAATATAACCTGTCAGCGAAGCGGCCAAAGCCCCGGCAATACCCACTAATCCGAGCGATCCGGCAATATCACTCCCCTGAAAGAAAGGAGCCTGTTCGAGCCTGAAAGTCAATGTCGTCCAGAAAATAGAGAAAGAGCCAAAACCCAAAGCGCCCCTCAAGGACGCAAGCCTGAGACTGGGCAACTCCTTTGTATAGCGGGCAATGGATGCCATTAACTGGCCGTATGTTCCACCGAATGTAGGACGCATATCTGGTAAAAGCCACGCGATCAGTGCAGCCAGTACAATCATCATGGCTGTAGCGATATAGAACACCTCGCGCCAACCAAGATATTCACCTACAATGCCGCTGAATACCCGTGATGCGAGAATCCCCACCAACAGACCGCTCATCACAATCCCTACATTCCGCTCTTTCTCTTCAGGTCTTGAAAGTTGCGCCGCAATAGGAACAAATATCTGAGGAACGACAGAAGTCAAACCTATAAAAAAGCTGGCAGTAACCATTACAGGTAACGAACGGCTAAAAGCAAATACCAAAAGGGAGGCTATAATGAAAATAAAATCAATCAGTACTATCTGCTTACGTTTGAACATATCGCCAAGCGGGATAATCAACAGAAGCCCTGCCGCATAACCTACCTGTGTGAACATAGCTACCTTACTTGTAGCGGCTTCCGATTCGCCCAGTTCACGTGAAATCATTCCCAACAGAGGCTGATTGTAATAATTATTTGCCACAACAAGCCCCGCCCCAATGGTCATCAGCCAAAGAGTGCCTTTGGATAAGTATTGTCTATTATTTTTTTCCGGTTGCAGCATTTATCTATTCCGAATAAGGTGTATTCATTATCCAGTTCTTTACCATCTCCCTGTCAAAGATTTTACCAATAATCCTGTATTTCGAATCATTCAATGGATTCCTCCCTGTCAGAGGTTCGGACATCACTCCGATTTTCGGGCGGTAGTAGTTTGCATGAACAAAAGACATTTTGCCTCCTGTATAATAGATATATCCTACATGCTGATCCAATCCCACAACGTATAACCCCTCACCTTTTCTTTCGATATAGTCTATGATTTCATTCATTGGTTTCTTATGAAAACGTTGTATATCAGAACTGATTTTCTTTATCAGGTATTCCGAAGCCTGTTGCGCCCACTTTATGCGGGGAATATTAAAGCCCATGTCCCTGAGTGTGGTAGTAACAAAATACCCACAGGCAATACTTCCTACTCCGGGTATCTGGCTATGACCGTGGAATGTCCACGGGGTATTGTACCATGAACGGAAGAAATTATCAGATACCTTTAAAAGATATTTTTGAGCTTCAGTTATTATACTGTCTTTATTATTAGCCTGTTGGCATTGTTTGTAAAAATCATCCCGTTTTTCCAGTGTTTCTTTTTTCAGTTCGTTATATGGTTTTAAATATGGAATGATCTTTTTTTGTAGAGATACTGATCCTTGCTCCTGCGAATTTATATTGCAGGGAAATAGATAAAGTAAAAGAAACAATGTCAGATAAAAGAATTTCATTCTATTTTAATCTCTGAACCGCTTGGTGATATCTCCGAATGCATCGATACGCCTGTCGCGGAAGAATGGCCACCAGCGGCGTACCTGCTCCGAACGTTTCAGGTCTATTTCTACAATCCGTACCTCTTCCTTATCGTTACTTCCCTGCCATAGGATCTCACCCTGAGGGCCTGCGACAAAACTATTTCCCCAGAAAGTAATACCATTCGTCTGTCCCGATGGATCGGGCTCATAGCCTGTGCGGTTAACAGAAACGACATGCAGGCCATTGGCCACAGCATGTCCGCGTTGCGATATTACCCATGCTCCGAGTTGACGATCCTTTTCGTCCTGTGTATCGGTAGATTCCCAGCCGATAGCAGTAGGATAGATCAACAGGTCGGCACCTGCCATTGCCATCAGGCGGGCAGCTTCGGGGTACCACTGATCCCAGCAGACAAGTACACCCAGTTTACCTAATGAGGTATCGATTGGTTGAAAGCCGAGGTCGCCCGGAGTAAAGTAGAATTTCTCGTAATAGGCCGGATCATCCGGTATGTGCATTTTACGGTATTTTCCGGCGATTGTCCCGTCCTTTTCCATCACTACCGCTGTATTGTGGTACAATCCGGGAGCACGTTTTTCGAACAGGGACAAAACAATGACTACACCCAATTCTTTCGCTAAAACGCCGAATTCATCGGTAGAAGGCCCGGGAACCGGCTCTGCCAGATCAAATATATTTGTATCTTCTACCTGACAGAAATAGAGCGAATTGTGCAGCTCCTGTAAAACGATAAGCTCCGCACCCTGCTTAGCAGCCTCTCTTATATTACTTTTTAGCTGCTCTTTATTTTTGTTGACATCGGCTACATTTGCCTGTTGTATTATTCCTATTTTCATAATTCAGTAAAAAGTTGACAAAGTTGACGCATATTTTAATTTTTGATTTGCCTTTTGTCATCCTGAGGAACGAAGGATCTTTCTTTTTTAGATGCTTCGCTTCGCTCTAGCATGATAAGATTAGAAAATGAAACCTCTCGCAAAGACGCTAAGCCACAAAGTAAAAATAGTACATTCTTGAATTCTTCATTCATTATTTATAACTCAATTATTTATAACTCTTTCATACATAGATAAAGTTATCAATAAAAAATGCAAATATAATATCAAATTAATCCGGCAGTTTGATGGTATCGGGAGACATCTCGATATGTTTTTCAAACTCTTCTATTCTTAATAATATATCATCCAAAAACGCCCTATCACATCCCGCTTCCTTCGCGTCTTCATAATAACGTCTCAGCAGAGGCAGGAAAAGAATGTCATTTCCCGAGAATACCATTGCCGGCACATCATTATGTAGACATCTGAATAATAAAGCTTTCTGATCTTTCATATTTTTATAGTTACAAATAATATTAGTTAACGAGTAGACAAGATACCAGTAAACAAGTTTTCAAAATTACGATATTGTTAACTGATAACTGTTGGCTGTTAACTGTTTATAAATCCTTCCGGATATTGCATGGTTATACAATGTAACGAACCATGCTGACGAATGAGCGCAGAGCAATCTACACCTATTACCTCCCTGCCGGGAAAAGCTTTTTGCAACTGATTTTTCGCTTCTTCATCCCGTTCCTTATCATTATAGAACGGCAGCAGAACGACATTGTTCATTATTAAAAAATTGGCATAGGTAGCGGGCAGGCGGGTATTATCTTCATCATAAACAGCCTTTGCCATCGGCAGGGGAATCAGTTTATACGGATCGCCTTTATAATCTGTAAATGTTTTCAACTGCTCTTCCATTTTATTCAGGGCTTCGCAATGTTCATCATCCCGATCATTACATTTTACGTAGGCAATCGTATGCTCGTCACAATAACGGGCCAATGTATCTATATGGCTATCGGTATCGTCTCCGTCCATATACCCGTAATCGAGCCAAAGCACACGATCGAGCCCGAATGTTTCTTTCAGATAGTCTTCGATTCCTTCTTTCGACAGATAAGAGTTCCTATTGGGAGAAAGCAAACATTCACTGGTCGTCAATAGCGTCCCTTTACCGTCCGATTCCAAGGCTCCTCCTTCGAGAACAAAATCTTTCTTATTCTCTAAAACAGCATCCTGTTTAAAAACCTTCGCGGCATACAGTCCCCGGGTTATCTGATTGTCGTAGTTGGAAGCAAATTTTAACCCCCAGCCATTGAATGTAAAATCATAGATATATTTTTCTCCGTTTTTCAGGACAGAAATACCACTATGATCCCGCGCCCAGGTATCGTTTGTTGAAAGTTCCACGATTGTAAGATTATCAAATAATTCTTTATAATCCTGCAACTGATATTTTACCAATCCTTCGTCACGGCAAACAATTATAAGCTTTTGTCTTCGCAATATCTCTGCTGCGATCTTCACATAACATTCACTTACTTCCTCGAGCATATAATCCCAATCGGTATCGGCATGCGGCCACGTGAGTTGTACAGCGCTCTGAGGATACCATTCGGGCGGGAAAAATATATGATGTTTCATTTTTCAAGCATTTTATTTCACAAACAAAAGTACGAATAATTATCTTAAAACCCCACCTGTTATCATTCTGCCCGAATGTATAGTCTGGCGGCGGGCAGAGAAGAACAATCCGGGGTTGGAATAAGTGCAAAGACCGGCAAGCTCTATATTTTCGGGAAGAACACCCGATTCTGTCAAAATCATCTTATTCGTCTTTTCCAAATCGATATGCATTTTACCCGAATCATCATTCCGGTAGGCGATAGCATCGATGAGGAAGCCCGCATTTTGAAATGTATCGATAACCTCATCCCCCACTTCAAAATGCGTTTGAGAAATGCAAGGGCCTATTCCTGCCAGTAAGGAACGGGGATCGCAACCGAAATGCGCCATCATCGCCAGAATCGTTTTATACACGATTTTAGTGACGGTTCCTTTCCACCCGGCATGCGCTGCTGCCAGTATATTTTTCACCGGATCATATACTAACACAGGGACACAATCGGCCGTCGTTACACCAATGCAGACACCTTTCCGGTCTGTAATAACGGCATCGACTTCGTTCAGCTTTAAGTATCTGTCGTTATCTTTTAGAGATAAGAAAGCTTCATCTATAATGCATATTTTATCACTATGTGTCTGGTAAGGAATAAATAAATTACCATGCTCTACATCTGCTGCCGATTCCAGCCTGTAACGGTTTTCATGCACATTCTCAGGATTGTCTCCCGAATAGAATCCAAGATTGAATGTAGCATAACTACCTTTGCTTACCCCACCTTGAATCGTAGTAGAAAAATGGAATATTCTTTCGCTAGGAAATAGGTTGAACTGCAAGAGATTTATATCATTTGTATCTATTAAATTCATTTTGTTATATATCATTTTTATGTTATAAATAGTTAAATAGGAAAACCTTTCGTTACTGCCAGTGTCTTAGCTATGTAAATTATTACCAGAAATGACAAACTAATTATCTAATCAAACCAACACATTATGAAAAAAGTTTTACTGATACTACTAGTTAGTACTTTAGCCCTATTCTCGCATGCACAATCGACACAGAACGAGAATTATTACAAAGGAATAGAAACTTACCGGGATTTACAGCTTTCATCGGAACAAATAGCAAAAATTAAACAACTCAAAAAGGAAGTAGGTCCCAAATTCGAAGCGATTGGACTAGACCGTTCTCTGTCGGGATACGAAAAAGGACAGAAAAAAAGAGAACTGGCGCTTAAACATAAACAAGAAATAGAAAGTATCTTAACTAAAGAGCAGATTGGCTTGTGGGAAAAGAAACATGGCCAATACACATCCCTGGATAATGTGAGGAAGGGGGTGTCGGATGGCTACGACAGCAAAGCAGATGCCCTGGAAGACAAGTACGATGCCGAGAAATCTGCAATTGAAAACAATACATCACTTAGCAAAGACGAAAAGAAAGTTCAAAAAGAAGCCCTGAAGCAAAAATATAAAGCAGAGAAAGATAAACTTAAAGCCGAAAAAGAACATGCTAAGAATGAAATGCTTTAATCATAAATAGGATATAATTTAGAGTAAAGCCCGGAACTGAAGTTCGGGCTTTATTATTAATAATGCGAATCAGCAGTTAGATTTAAATGTTCGTTTTTACTAACGCGCCCTTCGGGTTTGTTTTTCATTTTGGCATTGCCCAAAACGAAACAAAAGGCTAGTGCTTGGTTCCCCGCCGACCTGTCAACGGCTTGCCGGCTAAACCAAATAAACTCGCCTGCGGCTCAGACAATATTTGGTTTCACGCCGTCTTCACCGGACAGGTGCCCGTCGTAGGAACCTATGCACGGAAGGCTGACGCACGACAGGGAATTACCCTACCTTGAGGTGGCTTCGCCCGGTGGCATTAAGCCGTAGTGCGGGGCACCCGTCAGGCGAAAGGGGCGTGAAATGGAAAGCGTCCACAGGACAATCTTTCCATTTAGCCCGTGAGCCTGTAACGGGTCGCACGGAGGATGAGCCACCAAAGCGTTTTTGGTTCCTTTTGTGGCTTTGGGCAAAAGGAACACAAGCAATCTTCGATTGCACGTAGTAGAAAAGAAACGAACATTTATTCATTACAATCATAATTTCAACTACTGATTGGCATTAATCAGAGGACTATAGTTTTCTTAGTCCTTTCATCAAGTTCTTGTCTGTAACAGGAACAATACTGATAGCATACCCTCCACCGGGAGCCGACATTTGCTTCAATTTTGATTTATTGGAAACCACAATTTTCCGAATCTCATAGGCCTGTGGATTGGTCTTATAATGAGCGCCTTTAGCATCGGAATAAATGGTAGCTATATATTGTTTATCAGTATCGAGGAAATCAAAAGATATATTAGATGTGTAACCTTTTTCTCCTGCGACATTTCCGATAAACCAGTTATCTGTACCTTTTGCTTTACGGGCCACAGTGACATATTCACCCGGCTCGGCTTCCAGATATCTACTGTCATCCCAATCAAGAGCCACGTCTTTGATAAACTGAAATGCATCGATAAATCGCTCATAGTGTTCAGGGAAATCGGCAGCCATTTGCAACGGACTGTACATAGTCACATACAGAGCCAACTGATTAGCCAGTGTACTGTTGACGTGCGATTTATTATTCGGATTGATCTTTTCTATATCCATTTCAAATATGCCCGGTGTATAATCCATAGGTCCACCGATCAGGCGTGTAAACGGAAGGACTGTCACATGGTTCGGCTTACTTCCTCCAAAAGCCTGATATTCTGTGCCCCGGGCCGATTCGTTTCCTATCAGGTTGGGCCATGTACGGCAGAGTCCTGTAGGCCGGGTTGCTTCATGCGCATTCACCATTATCTTATGTTCGGCAGCTTTCTCTATCGCATACTGGTAATGATTGTTCAGCCACTGGCTGTAATGATATTCACCACGGGGAATCATATCGCCCACATATCCCGACTTTACCGATGTATATCCATTTTCGTTCATCATTTTATAAGCTGCATCAAGGTGACGTTCATAGTTGCGGACAGATGCCGACGTTTCGTGGTGCATCATCATTTTCACACCTTTGCTCTTCGCATAATCACGTATGCCATTAAGATCGAAATCGGGATAAGGAGTAAGGAAATCAAATACATAATCTTTCGAATTCCCGAACCAGTCTTCCCAACCGATATTCCATCCCTCGACCAATACCGCATCGAATCCGTGTGCGGCAGCAAAGTCAATATATTTCTTTACATTTTCGGTTGTCGCTCCATGACGGCCATGCGGTTTTACTTTCGAGTAATCGGTGATGCCCAGTTGCACACTTGGCAGGTCATAAGTGTAAGACCATTCGCTTTTTCCTGTGATCATTTCCCACCATACACCAACATATTTGGTCGGTTTGATCCATGATGTATCTTTTATCTTACATGGCTCGTTCAAATTCAGCGTGATATTCGAAGCCAGTATATCCCGGGCATCATCGCTTACAATAACAGTACGCCACGGCGTGTTGCACGGAGCCTGCATATTGCCTTTATTGCCGTTCGCATCAGGAGTAAGCCACGATTCGAATATAAAATTTTTATCATCCAGATTGAGATGCATACACGAATAATCGATCAAGGCTGCTTCGTGGATATTGATATATATCCCGTCATCGGTTTTCAACTGTAAAGCTGTCTGCACACCCGTAGGAGAAAAAGGTGTTTGCGAAGCATTCGGGGTAATTGCACCTTTCATCAATCCTCTGATCTCCGACAGGCGTGATTTTGTATAATCATACTCTTGTGTATCATAATCACCCGGAATCCAGAATGCCGTATGATCTCCAGTCATGGCAAACTGTGTTTTTTCTTCTTTGATAACAAAGTATATAAGATTCTTTTGTTGTGGAAATTCATAACGGAAACCTAGTCCGTCATCGAACAGGCGAAAACGGATAAGCATCTGCCTGTCAGTTCCTTTTTGGCTGAGAGTAATAGCCAGTTCATTATAATAAGTACGGATATCTTTTGTCTCGCCCCAAACCGGTTGCCATGTTTCGTCAAAAACTGACATTTTTGTATCAACCACTTCGAAGTTATCATATAAGGATGTCTTGGGATCCTTGTTCCCGGACTTAATATCCATTTCAGCCCCAAACTCCACTTTTGTGGTATTACCTATCAATTCCAGTCCCAGCTTACTTGGTTTTATTACCTGTTTCCCTTTGTAAGCTAGTTCATAAACAGGTATTCCTTTATTTTGGACAGAGAATTTCATAACTAAATTCCCGTCCGGTGATCTTAATTCCTGTGCCTGCATCATCATACATGACAAAACACTTAAACCTAATAAAAAGATTATTTTTTTCATTATATCATTTTTCTTTTTAACTAAAAATCTTTACTGTCAACAAAATCTGACAATTGAAAATCAACGAAGCGAAGGCGAGGCAAATGTTACACTTTTGCAGCTTTTTTAATCAAAACCTGACACTTCATTCAGTGAACAGTCAACAGTGAACAGTTAACAATTTCATTCTTTGCGTCTCTATGTCTTTGCGAGAAACTTGTTTTGTTAAAACCTGACATTCCTGACACAATTTTTAGTTTAAATCCGATGAGATGAGGAAACTTGTTTACTTGTATCTTGTTTACTTGTCAACTTTATCCATGTCAAGGATCGCTTCTACTGACTATAGATAATTATTTCAAAATAATATTCACACTTTTCCTCCTATCCGGAATCTTTACCCAACATTCTTTTGTCGTTTCATTCCATGACCATTCCAAAGATGTGAAATCGGATTCCTGCTTATCTAAAATAAGTCCCTCTTCTACATTCTGAATCGCTTTCCCTTCAACTGATACCGTGTCAGGTTTTTCTTCCAGATGATATTTCAGAACAATATTGCGTTTATCCGACTGTGTGAAGCCTTTGTTTTCGGGAGCGATGGTTGTCGCATATCCTCCGGACTGTGTCGTACAAACAAACTTCGTTTTTGAATAAATGTCTTTCAGATAATCAAGATTTTCTCCATCGTCTTCATATAATTCGAAGCTTGCGCTTTCATCCTCATAGTTAGGAAAAATATGGACAGACAGCGGATAGTCTTTCTTTTCGTGTATATATTGCATAACAGGCATCATCGGAATGATGGAGCCTTTCTTTACAAAGATGGGAATAACCCCCAATGGCGCACGGTAAGCAACAGTTTGTCCACCCAGATATACAGTCTTTTTATCATTAAAGTCAATCCATTCCCCGTCAGGCAGATAAACCCGTTTTATCCGCTCGCCTTTTTTCAGGACAGGAGCCACTAAAATCTCCTCCCCGAAAATGAACTGGTTATCTATTTTCACAGCTTCCGCATCGTTCGGATATTCCATAAACAAACCTCTGGTTATAGGCAAACCTGTATCGTGTGCCTTACGGGAATAGGTATATAAGTACGGGAATAACTGGTATTTCAGTTCAATGGCAGCCTTACTGTTTTTCTCCACCACATCGCCGAACATCCACGGCTCAACAGCATTATCTCCCTCGTGATGCGCACGGCTCAGCGGGCAGAATATACCGAACTGCATCCAGCGGGTATACAATTCACCCATTGCCTTGTAGTCGGTAATATCGCCACAATAACCAGATATATCTGTTGTCCAGAAAGGGATTCCTCCCAATCCGGCAGAAATGCCGACTGCTACCTGATTCTCGAGTTGTCCCCAACCTTCAAGCACATCGTTACCGTTTCCACTGTCGTTTGTCCACCCGAAAGTATAGCGTTGGAGTCCCGCATAGGCCGACCGTGTCATTTGAAATATCCGGCGGTTAGGATTACGCTTATCAAATTGTTCTTTCACTACTCTATCCCATGTAAGGCCATATACGTTGTGTATCTCATCGTGCATACCTATATGATGTTTCATATTCAGGCGGTCAATATCTTCCTCGTTACTCCATGCCGGTTCGCCCATATCTGTCCAGAATCCGCTGATTCCATCATCCATTGGCTTCTGCTGATATTTACCCCACCAGTCGGCAACCCCGGGTAGGGTAAAATCAACTACTCCGCAATTTCCGCCCCAAGGCCATGGCATATCATATGATTTGCCGTTACGCACGTCTTTTACAAAATAGCCCAGTTTATCGGCTTCATGCCATTGCTTTTTATTTGCCTGTGAAACAACAGGGTCTTGTGAAACGATCATCTTAAAGCCCTGCCCTTTTAAAGTTTTAAGCATTTCTTTCGGATTGGTGTAGTTTCCTTTCCTCCATTCAAAGTCCTGGAGATATTGTGTCCAGCCTATATCCTGATAAATAATATCGCATGGTATCTGCCGCTTACGGAATTCGGCGGCTACGTCCAATGCCTGCGCTTCTTTTGTATAGAGCCCGCGTGACTGAGCAAAACCTAAAGCCCATTTGGGTGGCATAATCGGTTTCCCTGTCAGGGCAATGTATTGTTCCTGAATATCTTTATAATCTTTACCAAAAATGAAGTAGTAGATAAACGCCCCGTCCGGCGCTTCGAAAGAATAATATTCCTCAGATTCGGTACCGAATTTAAATTCTGTCTTGTATGTGTTATCTAAAAATATACCATAACGGTAACTGCTCATAAAGAAAGGAATACTTTTAGCCAACGGGTCTTCGGTCACGCTATAACAAGGACGGTCACTGTTCCACATTTTATATGAACGTCCACGGCGGTTCAATGGGCCTGTTTTTTCACCGAGCCCGAAAAACTGTTCATCGCTGCGCAATACTTTGTATGCTTTTACACTTTTAGAATCGGATTCATGCCCTTTTTCTTTGAAATCACTGAATACCAGCTTCTGCCATTTGTCGAATATTTGCAATTGCATCGGATCTTTATTCAGCCGGATGCGAAGTTTAGAAGTGAATATTTCATAGCAGGCGGGCTCGTCATTTACATTTATCTCGCCTACATTTTCCAGATTTTCATTTACGACAGCAAACGATTCATTACTTCGTATAAATTTACCCGACTGATCGAACCATATCTTAACCACCGAACTGCTATTGATCGTCAGCAACAGTTTCGATCCGTCCTTACAGTTAAATATTACCTGATTTCCTTTTTTGGTGTAGGAGATACATTCTCCGGCAATCAGGATTGCCGAAGAAAATACCAACCCCATGATAAATAACCAAACTCTCTTTATCATAACTTTTTACCTGTTTATCTTTAATATTCCAACACAACCATATTCCAGTATTTAAGGGATGGCAATGTCAATGCCACTTCATTTCCCGTCTGTGTAAATTCCAGATTCTGCGCTACACCGCCGTTCATATCGGGCGAAGCCAGCCACACTTTAGAAACCGTTTTAGATACTGTAATCCTGATTGCCGCATCCGCAACCTGCGCAGGCTCTTTCTGTGTACCGTTCGTATCGCGCCACTCCATCGAGTTGGCATTGGTAAAGTTTATCAGATGGATAACATCCCTGTCTGTAAACTTTTTTCCCTGCGCAGCTATACTTCCCTGTGATGCAGGCCAGTTTTCGAAAGAAAGTTTTCCATCGGCAGATTGTACATTTATTGCCGAAAATGTTCCCCCGTCACGTAACAGGTTTTGGTAAGCAACAAGGAAATCATAATAGTACATCAATGATTCTTTCATCGCCGATTTCATCTGTAAATTGGAGTTCGGAAAATATTCGTTTGCCAGATAATGTTCGCCCAGTTCAAGATGTGCTCCTCCAAAAGAAAATATAACAGCATTAGTAAGCAATACACCCGGCAGATTGATAAATCCTTTGTTGCCCGATTTAGCGTAGTTCATATAGGCTGCCAACACGGTTTGTTTTGTATTCTCACTATACGTGTTATTGTCAAGAATCACCTGTGCCAATTGTTCAAAGGATTTAGATTCGTCCCAAACCTCAGTATATAAAAAATCGACATCCGATTTTGCTATACTTTTCTGCTGCCCGTACTGAGACACTGCATTCATCACCAACCGTTTATCCGGACTGGCTACTTTCATTGCCGGAATAAATGATGCATAGCTATTTTCAAGATTCACTTCATTTCCGCTGTAATCGTACACAGTACCACGGTTTCCTAGCTGGTCGATATGGTATCCATCAAAGTCAAACACCTGATACACATCCTTATGGCGTCCTGCAATATAATCCTGCCATTCGGCATTTGCGGGATTGGTCAGATATATGCTGCTACGGAAAGGCTCATCCAGATGGTGATTGTCTTTTTCCGAATGGTTTTTATCCTTGAAGATGTACCATTCTTCTTTTACTCCGTCAGACGCGGCATTGCTCAAAGCTCCGAAAGCAAGATTGTAGAACATCGCCTTCATGCCTTTGCTGTGTGCAGCATCGATATATCCTTTTACTGTTGACAGATAATTTGTACGCCCCATAAGATCGAGCCATGTAGCGGCCGGATTATCCACCGTACCGGCCAACGGACGATGATGGTCATACATCCAGTCGTAAAACTGAATCCCGTTGATGTGATATCTGTTCAGATTATTAATATTATTCTGAATAATAGTCTCCGATAGTTTACCATAAGAGGACAAGAATCCGTAACGGGGGAACTTTGCCCAGTCGGAGGATACATCGACCGCAATACTCTGGTATATCTTTTCTTTCCCATCAACTACTTCATAAATAGACACCATATAACCTCTATAATCTCCGGCAGGTGCAACCCAGCTCCATGAGGTTGAAGACAGGCTTTCCTCCGAAAGAGTTTGTCCCAGATATGAATAACGGATTTTCGCATTCCCCGAAGGTATTTCCTTCAATGTAAACTGCACTTTATCGCCGGGTTTGTAGCAAGCCTTATCAATACTGAGATCAGCATTAAAATAAGTCTCACCATATATTACCGGATCATTTTTCGTATCGTAATAGTCTTCGCAACTACTGACAAGCAAAGCAAAAGACATGACGATAAACAAATATATTTTTTTCATACTATATTTTCTTTAAGGTGGCGTTATTAGACGACAACACCACCTATAGTTTCATTATTGTTTTTTGATTATAACTGTTTCCTGTAATTGATCCAGCTCTATGGTATACGTGCCGGCAGTGGTTATCTTCCATTTATTATCAGGATTAGACCCTGACGGACTAAATATCATTTGTTCCTGATCACCTGTCGGTTCCATTCCATTCTGGCTGGCTAAAAACCATGCTCCGTTCCAATCGCTTTGCTTGTCACACGTGAATTTCATTTCACCTTCTTTCAATGTACCTGTCCAAGTGAATTTGTACGGATCGCTTCCGGCGGTCATTGGCGTCGCGTTATCTATGCTCCAGCCATTAGGCGCAGCTTCCCCGACCAGATAAATCATAGCATATGGTGTAAATGCAACAATATCAATTTTCATATCACGGGTATCAAGCTTTATTTTATATACCCCTCCTGTTATATTCCATTTATAATCATTCTCACCTCCCGGTTTTTCACTCTCCGACCATTTCACTACATTCAGATCTGTACCTGGGCCTTGTCCGTTTATTTCAGGACGAAGGAATACAACACCCGGATCAAAATCGGCAACCGTAGCTATTTTAAATTCACCACCAGCCGAAAGGTCTGCATTGTAACGGAAAATAAACGGATCGGATGCATCGGCGGCCATCGGCTTGAAACTCCATCCCGTAGGATTACCCACGAACCATAGTTCCCCGTAGTCAGGTGCATCCAAAGCTTCGATACTGATAGCAAGGCTGATGATATTGGCTGATATTTTATATACACCCGTTGCCGGAATTGTGAATTTCTCATCAGGATCGTCATCCGATTCCCTTAAAACTAATTTCGTATCATCGCTTCCCTTATTATAAGACGGAAGAAATTCGCCAAGTGTAGTGATAAACTTGAGTTCTCCTGCATTCAGTTTTCCCTGCCACACAAATCCGCCCGCTGCGCCTGTGACCGTATTCATCTTTGTGGCATCGTCAGCACTCCAGCCATTTGGCGCTGCGCCACCTATCAGGTAAAGCGTGGATGATACCGGTTTATAACTTGCCACCTTCAATTTTACCGTTTCAGATACTTGTGGCTGGATTCCATCGCTATGCACCTGAGCCGTCACACGCGCTTCCAGTTCTACTTCTTCATTAGTTCCTGCACCAAATTCGTTCAGTAGGATCGCATTGAGCTCTTCAGTTTTATAAGATACCGAATTTTTCCCTTCCCTGAGTTCTACCTGTATGCTTTTAGTAAAGCCACTCAGTCCCAACTCGAAAGTATAGGTTATGGCAGCATTGGTATTGAAGTTAGACCCCGGAGTCCATTCAAACGTTACGGCATTGCTTTGTGGCGCGGTTATATCCAAAACCAGCGTCGATTCACTGGCAGACAATACCAGAGGCTGGTCACCCAGATTGGTCTCCGCATAATCTTCGCTACACGATACGATCAGAAAAGGAAGCGCCAGCAACATTCCGAATAATATATTATATAGTTTTTTCATCGTTATATCCTTTTTTAGATTAATATCCCGGATTTTGTTTTAGATTTGGATTCGAATCTATTTCCTGCTGTGGAATAGGTAACAACAAGTGTTTCGATTGCGCATTCACTTTTCCTATCGAATGCAGAAAATCGAGCGCATAGGTTCCGTTGTCCCAGCGTATCATATCGAACCAGCGATGGCCTTCAAAGGCCAGTTCTATACGCCGCTCGTGACGGATTTTGTCACGCATCTCATCCTGAGTCAATCCCTCAACATCGCTTCTGTCGGTAAGTCCGGCGCGTTTACGCACCTGATATAACGGTTCTTCCGCATCGCCCGTGCTTCCCAATTCATTCAGAGCTTCGGCTTTCATCAGCAACACATCAGCGTAACGCAGTACAATAATACTCGCCGAATTTGTATTATAATCGGGAGATACTGAAAGAGGAACCAGGAATTTTCGCACATTATATCCGGTAGACGACATAGAGCTCTTATACTGCTTACCATCGAAGAGCGGACCTCCCTCATAAAGGACAGTTTTATCCTTACGTAAATCCCCGTCTTCGTACTGATCGATAAATTCCTGAGTCGGCTGATTCCAACCGTAACCTCCGCCTACCCAGCCTGAATTGCGGGGTCCCATATAAGTACTTAACCAGCAAGCCTGGTTTTCGTCGTCCCAGAATCCGGCCTTTGTCAGCCCGTAGTACTGTATCTCGAATAAGGATTCGGCAGTATTTTTATGTTTATCTTCTCCTCCGAAGCAATCACTGTAGTCAGGATTAAGAACATACCCCAGAGTTTCCACCATGTTGCACATTTCTATACTTTTCTGAAATTGGCCTAAGGTAAGGTATACCTTCGCCAGCATACCGGCCGCTGCTCCTTTGCTTGCCCGGCCAAGATCTTTACTACTATAGTCCTCGCGGCGGGGGAGCAGATCGATAGCGTCGAGCAGATCGGGGATAATCACTTCGTTATATATCCGGTCTTTGTTAACCCGTTCTGGGAACAGGTTATCTCCCGGTTTTGTAGGGGTCAGGGTCAAAGGTACGTCACCAAATAACTGGACAAGGATAAAGTAATAGCTTGCCCGTAAAAACTTCGCTTCGCCGATGCACCTGTTCTTTATATCCTCACTAATCGCCATGGCAGGCACATTCTCCAGCACCGTATTACAATAAAGGATTCCGGGATTGGGACCACGCCATAGGTCGATAGCCGCAAAATTATCGGGGCCTGCCACAAAGTTGGCCAACTGGATCGTCTCTATACCATCGTCACCCCCTCCGGCCCCGACCTCACTGTTTCCGGCGACGATATCGAGCGCCCAGATACGCATGTTATACAATTTAGGGCGCTGCATCGGCTGGTAGGCCGCATTGGTCATCGCTATAGCAGAAGCTTCGTCGTTAATAGTTTCCGCACTAGGGTCTTCATACGGTTCTTTGTCCAGAAAACCGGAGCAGGAAGTGAGCATGTAAGCCAACAGAAGAAATCCTGTATATATTATTTTTTTCATGATCGTTTTATCTTTTTTAGGTTAGAACTTGATATCAACGCCAAAGCTGATAGTACGGGTAAGCGGATAATTGCTGTTGTCAACCCCGCCCTGCACTTCAGGATCGAAGCCCGAGTATTTTGTCAGTGTCAGTAAATTCTGTGCCGACATATAGACACGCAGATTACTGATATACGCCTTCTTTATCAATGAAGCGGGCAGTGTATAACCGAATGTCAGGTTCTTGAGTCGCAGGTATTTTCCATCCTCAATAAAGCGGTCTGAATTACGGGTATTCTTATTCGGGTCACTGTATATAGCCCGGGGGATAGAATTACTTGTGCCTTCACCTGTCCAGCGATCGAGAACTTTTGTAGTCTGGTTTCTGATCGTGTACATACCTTCAAGTGTTACCCTGTTTGCATTATAGATCTTATTTCCGGCTACTCCCTGCAGGAATATCTGTAAATCGAAATTACGATATGAAAAACTGTTATTCATAGAGAAGTTCCATGCAGGAGTCGGATTTCCTATATAAGTACGGTCGTAATCGTTTACCACCCCATCGTTGTTTATATCCAAAAATTTGATATCACCGGGTGCCGTACCATTTGCCGCATCCGCTCCCTGATACTGGTAGGCATAGTTATTTACCTCATCCCAGTTCTGGAACAATCCGTTTGTTACCCAGCCATAGAATGAACCCACAGGACGTCCTTCGATATGAGACTGATAGCCGTAATAAATCGGAGTACCATTATTCAGTTTTATCACTTTGTTTTTGTTATAAGATACATTAAAGTCGGTATTCCATTCAAATGCACCTCTCATATTTTGTGAAGAAACAGTCAGTTCCCAACCTGTGTTCTTCACTTCTCCGGCATTGATCATAGGCGTATAGATATCTGAATATCCGGTTGTGATCGGCACAACCATACTAACAAGCATATCGGTCGTCTTTTTGATGTATGCGTCGAAAGTCAGGTTTATACGCTGGTTAAGTAAAGTTGCATCGAATCCGATATTTGCCTGCTTCACGGTTTCCCATTTTATATCGGGATTTGGCATCACTAACGGATATAATGTGGAAACAGGCGTACCATTAAATACATACTGAGCAGTTTTCAGACGGGTAACGGCAGCATAATTATCAAGCACTGCCTGATTACCTGTTACTCCATACCCTAAACGGATTTTAAGGTCGCTTAAAATATCATTTTTCTTATAGAAGGATTCTTCCGACAAACGCCACGCAGCCGAGAAAGAAGGGAATGTTCCCCAACGATTGGCTTTAGTAATGCGTGATGTGCCGTCGCGGCGAACTGTAGCCGTTAACAGGTATTTATTATCGAACGAATAATTTACACGCCCGAAAAATGAAAGTAAAGCCCACTCATTTTTGCTACCGCCCGCAGTAGCGTCAAGCAACCCGTTATTCAACTGGTTATTGCTGTCCGACAAGAATTCCTTTATACTTGCATTCATATAGTTGTACACATTATTCTGAGCACTGGAACCCAGCATTATACTCAGGTTATGCTTTTCATTGAATGTGTCCATATAGGTGACAGTGTTATCCCACAGATAAGTAAGACTTTTGTTGGAACTTTCACTACGATACGAGTTAGGAACAGGTATGGGTTTCCAGTCGTATTTTGGTGAGAAATTTACCTCATCCCAGAATTTGAAGTCGATCCCACCCGTCATTTTATAGATTATTTTATCGAAAAGAGTGACTTCTCCATACAGGCTGCCTAATATATTATAGCCTTTTGTTGTCTTTTGGTCCAGATTGGCCGTACCGATCGGGTTGCGAAGATCGCCATAGAACTGAGGCTCTGTACCGGGGCCCGAGTATGTGCCATCTTCATTGAATATAGGCTGCGTAGGCAGGGAAGCCAGAGTATTGAGCACATCGTATGAACCGCTCTTCTTCACATCGTGGCTCAAGGTCACATTATTACCGAATTTCAACCATGACCGTACTTTCGACTCATTATTGAACTGAATTGTATAACGGCGGTAGGACGTATTTATAACAATACCTTTCTGGTCGAACACCCCACCCGACACATAATAATTACTTTTATCATTTCCACCTGAGTATGAAACCGAATAATTCTGCATCAAAGCTGTACGTAACAACGCGTCTGTCCAATCGGTGCCTGTACCCCACGAAAGCGGATCGGCAAAATCGGGACGCTGCCCGATACCATTATTGGCCATCATCTCATTGTGCAAAGAGGCGAATTGCGCAGCATTCAACATCCCGGGTACACTGGTAGCATCCTGTATACCCCAGTTTGCTCCTATTGAGATTACCCCATCTCCGTCTTTACCTTTTTTTGTAGTGATCAGAACTACCCCGTTTGCTCCACGGGAACCGTAAATGGCAGTGGCCGAAGCGTCTTTCAAAATATCGATGGTTTCTACATCATTCTGATTAAGGGCATTTAGTGGCATATCGGTGGGAACTCCGTCGATAACCAACAGGGGATCGGAATTATTTATCGAACCTAACCCACGGACACGGATACTCACATTGCTACCCGGCGCCCCCGAATTAATCACCTGTACGCCGGCAGCACGTCCCTGAAGAGCTTCTCCAATATTTGATACGGGTTTGTCCTGCATGACCTTTGCTCCGACAGAAGAAAGTGATCCGGTCAGGTCGCGTTTTTTCACAACACCGTAACCGACAACAACTATTTCGTCGAGCAATGCGGCATTTTCTTTCAATGTGATCCGGAAGTCTGTTTTTCCTGTGACAGAAATATCCTGGGGAAGAAATCCCAGATATGATATGGTTATCACCGAATTATCTTCAACACTCAAAGAGAACCGGCCGTCTATATCCGTAATTGTCCCGTTTGTTGTTCCTTTCACTGAAACCGATGCCCCAATAATGCTCTCTCCTTTTTCATCGAGAACAGTCCCTGTAATCTGTTTCTGACTTTGCGCCGATAAACCGGCCACAAAGAACAAAGACAAGGTAAGCAGACATATTCTGTTGAGATAAGTCCATTTCTTTTTCTGATTTTTTTTCATGGTCTGTGTGATTAATAATTTTAATATTTATACGGTTAACATTATTCCCTCAGTTTTCCATAACTGAAACAGAGATATAACCTCCCGGATACAAAAATATGAGGGGCAATCATTTAAAGAAAATTCACATTGATAAAATATAGACAGAAAAAAAGTATATAATACTTATATACAATACATTAGCGATACAGATAACATATAAAAATATAGATGGAGTATTTTTTAATTTTTCTTGATCGCTCCTATTTTCATAACCATATTTTCAAACTCATCGCGAGGTACGGCCGCTTTATTCCGTACCCTGGTACGGTAACTGTAAATGGTGTTTGCCGAGTAGTGAAGGAAGTGTGCAATTTTGGAGCTATCGGTAATACCTAACCGTATTAATGCGAATATGCGAAGTTCTACGTTTAATAGTTCATTCGGTTTCAGGATAAACCTTTCTTCTTCGAGCAGCAAGGAATTGAACTCTTCTACAAAATTGGGATAGAGGTGCAGGAATATGTTATCGAAGTTTTCATAAAGCTCTTTTAACTCATTGTCGATCATTTCCCGTGATTTCAGAATCTTATACAACTCGTCGAGCTTCTTCTCCACGGCTTTTTTGTTAAGGGTATTCTGATATTTCTCCAGTTTATTTATGTATGTCGAACACAGATCAAGGAAATGACCGATATAGGCTTCCTTGATCTGATTGGCTTCTGAAAGCTCATTATTAACGTCCGACAATTCTTTATTCACTTCATTAAGCTGGCTGACTGTGTATTGAAGATCGCTGTTCAGTTCGTTCAGCTTCACATTGGTTCTGTATAACTCTTTACGTATGCGCGCAACCCGTTTCATTTGCCTGTAAACATATATCACCGCAATGATCAGGAATGCAGACAATATACTCACCAGAATTAGGAATAACTGGAGTTCCGATTTCTGCCTGTTCACATTTTCCTGATAAGCCGAATCTATAATCGGAAATATCTGCGAAACCTCGTATGTCCTCAACCGGGCATTACAGAACATGGCGTCTTCCATCGAGGATTTTATGCAATCATAAGCTTTCTCCACCTCTCCGGTCTCGTAAAGTACCGAAGCCAAGGCTTGCAACGAAGCATTTTCTTTAATTGCATTCTTTATATCACAGATAGCAGATATGGCATAATAGTGCTTTTGCAGGCCGATATTCCCTTCTTTTTTATAGATATTAGCCAAAGCATAGGCCAGAACGGCCTTTTCGTGTGTATCGGATTTAGTTTTATCCAGAAGATCCTGCAATATTTGCTTCGCTTCGTTCAATTTATTTTCATCATCCAGCTTCTCGGCATATACTATCTTATAGTGATTCGACTCCTTGTCCAGAACATTTAACAGTGAATCCCTGTACAATTTACTTTTTTCGGCATGTACCAGTGTATATGGATTATTATACGAATAATAATTATATAACTGCTTATAACAATCGTAATATTTAACCAGTAACCAATCCGGAAGATCTTTATTATTTATCGATTTCAGTATATCAATGGATTCGATATACATTCCTGTGATTGAGTAAAGAGATACCAGGTCTAGCCGCGATTCGTATATCCAGTCGGCATGGTTAAGATTTTCAGCGATCTCTTTGTTTTCCCGGACATAAAAAATAGCAGAATCTGAAATATATGTTTTGTATTCATTATACAGCTTCAGATTTATATTGTAGCGCTGCTCGGCATTTATACCGGGAGTCTCAAACATCTTTCTTATTTCGGATATCTTATTCTCTTTCTGAGACATATAGGTCTCTTTATTTTCTATCAGTTGATACAGATACCTGAAAGTAGTATCTTGTGGAACCATAGAAAAAATGTTACAGACAGATAACAAAAACAAAATAAGAAAGACTGGTTTCTTCATTTATTACTACATTATATGGATACGGGCAAAGTTATTAAAATAAGCCATAAAGCGAAATTAATAATATGTTTTTAAGTTATTTGATTCTTTGACTTGCTCTATGAGCATATTTTACGATAAAGATTTTCTCTACAAAACAAGAAAAGCAGCCTGTCTGGCTGCTTTTCCCTTCTGTAAGAAGATTATATCATAAAGCTTCTCTTATTGAGGGTTGCCGTATACTTCTTCACATGGTTGTACGATCACCCATCCGTCGCCTTCAAACATCATCTGGAAGCTTTCGCCACTACCACGTCCCACAAGAGTTTTCAGGGAGATATCTGTTTTCATTGTAGGGGTAAGGTTTCCTGACCATGCTACCGTAGCATTCGGATCTGTAAATACAGGTTGTCCGGGTTTTACAATAAGTGTCAACGGATTGCCATGAGTTGTGATAGCGATATGTCCTGTTCCGCTCAAACGGGCCTGGAATAAACCGCCACCCATAATTCCGGCAACGCTCTTCATCATTTTGATCTCAGATTTGATAGATTCTTCGTGTGCAAGGATATCGTTACCATTTACGTTGATAGCCTCGTTTTCCATATACAGTACGCGTACTCTTTTTTCGAAGTCAGCAGCATATACTTTTCCTACGCCTGATGTTTTCATCATTGTTGTACCTTCGCCGGACATAGTCTTTTTCAGCAGGTTACCAATACCTTTGCTTAACATTCCTTCTCTTACGAATTTAACATTTCCGGTATATGCTACCATCGCTCCTTTTTTCAACATCACTGTCTGGTTGTTGATGTTTAACTCAAGCATGTAAGGGCTTTCCAATTGGAAAAATTCGTTTTTCGACTCGTCTTGTGCTGTTTCTTCGATAAAAGCTTTGATTGAATACTTGTTCATAGAGTAAAAGTTTGATTTTAATTAAATAATAAATGTGTTTTGTGTCAATTTCTGTGTTTCTATATTTTTTGTGTTCTTTGCTTCAGGCATCTAAAATAATATTTTTTTCATTATGTCCAAAAATATTCTGTATGTTTAGGCATTACTTTTTATTTATCCCTGATAATAAAAGAAACAGAAAATATCTTATTAAAGACATTTTCTGTTTCTTTTATTATTTTGATCGTAAAATATTATTCTTCAATCAGGGCAAAATCCAGTTGCTTACGTTCCAGGTTAGCCCTTGCCACTTTTATTTTTATAGGATCGCCAAGGCTGTATGTACGTTTATTGCGTCGTCCACGCAGGCAATAGTTCTTTTCATCGAATTCGTAGAAGTCATCATCCAGGTCACGGATAGGAATCATTCCTTCACATTTATTTTCGTTGATCTCCGCATACACTCCCCACTCTGTTATACCGGAGATAACAGCTTCGAATACCTGCCCCAGCTTATCCGACATATACTCTACCTGTTTGTATTTGATAGAAGCCCGTTCGGCATTGGCTGCCAGTTGCTCCATTTCAGAACTATGTTCACATTTGCTTTCGTATAATGTTTTGCTCACGCTGCGCCCTCCGTCGAGATACCTTGTCAGCAGGCGGTGAACCATCATGTCCGGATAACGGCGTATCGGAGACGTGAAATGAGTATAATATTCGAAAGCCAGTCCGTAATGGCCAATATTAGCCGTTGAGTATATCGCCTTTGCCATCGCACGTATAGCAATGGTTGAAATAAGATTTTCTTCAGGTTTACCGCTTACTTCATCCAATAAATGATTGATGGATTTAGATACGGAGGTTTTTGTTCCGTCCACCTTGATTTTATAACCGAAGCGCCGGATAAATTCAGAAAGGTTTTCCATTTTTTCGCTGTTCGGAATATCGTGAATCCGGTATACAAACGTCTTGGCGTTTTTATTTTTAGGGACATTGCCTACAAACTCGGCGACTGTACGGTTAGCCAGAAGCATAAACTCTTCGATAAGTTTATTCGACTCCTTTGCATATTTGAAATATACGCTGATAGGCTTACCTTTTTCGTCTATTTCGAAACGGACTTCGTGGCGGTCGAAAGCAATGGCTCCGTTTTCGAAACGTTTAGCCCGGAGTTTCTGTGCCAGATCATTTAGCTTCAACACTTCTTCTTTAAAATCACCCTCTCCGGTTTCTATTATATCCTGAGCTTCCTCATAGGTGAAACGCCTGTCGGAATGAATAACAGTGCGGGTTATCCGGTGTTTTTTAATGTTGGCATTATCATCCAGTTCAAAAACGACAGAGTAACATAGCTTATCTTCATGCGGCCGCAACGAACAAAGATTATTACTCAAACGTTCGGGAAGCATAGGGATAGTCCTGTCTACCAGATAGATCGAAGTTGCCCGGCTTTCACCTTCCTTGTCTATAATATCACCTTCCTGTACATAATGGGTAACATCGGCTATATGCACACCGATTTCCCAGTTGCCGTTCTTTAACTGTTTAACGGATAATGCATCGTCAAAGTCTTTGGCATCACGCGGGTCTATGGTAAAGGTTGTCGTTCCTCTCATGTCTTCGCGTTTAGCTATTTCCTCCGCTGTTATTTCATCGGATATTTTATTTGCGGCAGCCTCTACCTTTTCGGGGTATTTATACGGCAGGCCATACTCAGCGAGGATAGCGTTCATTTCGGTGTTATTATCGCCTGCCTGACCGAGTATATCAAGTACTTTCCCTATAGGATTCTTCGCTTTTTGCGGCCATTCCACAACCTGAACCAGGGCTTTGTCCCCGTCTTTTCCTCCTTTAAGGTTATCTTTCGGAATAAAGATATCGTTAGCCAGTATTTTGCTGTCCATCACCAGGAATGCAAACTGCTTCTGTACATCCAGCGTGCCCACGAATGAAGTTTGTTTCCGCTCGATTATTTCTACAACTTCGGCTTCGGGATCACGTCCTTTGCGTTTGGCCAGCATTTGCACTTTCACCCTGTCGCCACCCATTGCATGCGCAGAATTTCTCTCTGCTACAAATATGTGGGAATCTTCTTCCTCGCCGTCAGCGACAAAGAAATTCTTACCATTGCTCCGCCTTTCGAATGTACCTTCGAGAAATACGCCGTGCGTATTCGATTTGTATTTACCACGGGCTGTTTCTATAATAAATGCATCCTCTACCAGATCGAAAAGGATATTGTTTATAAGCTGTTTTTCCGCAGCTTTCTTATAGCCAAGTTGTTCGGCAACCTGTTTGTAACTATAAGAAGCATCCCGGTTCCTATTGAAAAAGTTGACTACTGTGTTTATTATGTCTTTCTTTGTTTTCCGCTTGTCTGTTTTGTGAGTTACGTTCTTTTTACTCATAGTATATAATAATTAATATCTTTGATTCTATTTAATTGAAACATTTCACAACAATGAATGTTTAATTCAATGTTATTTTATCCAAATGTACGAAAAAGAATTAATGTTGGAATCTCAAATCATACGAATGGAAATATTTTGCAATAAAATTTGCAATAAAATATGTACTTTTACTCCATAATAAAAATAGAAATAAATGTCTTGCATCCTTTATATAGAAACTGCCACTGAAGTATGTTCAGTAGCTGTATCAAACAACAACGAAATAATTTTCAGTAAAAAAGAAACCGAAGGCCCGTCTCACGCAGTAGTACTTGGACAGTTTGTAGATGAAGCCATAAAATTCATCAATTCGAAAAACATCAGACTGAATGCAGTTGCTGTCAGTTGTGGTCCGGGATCGTATACCGGGCTTCGCATCGGGGTGTCGGAGGCAAAAGGACTTTGCTATGGACTGAATATTCCGCTCATTGCAATAAATACCCTGAAAGTATTGGCTTACGGGATAGTTAACAATAAAACTATAGATGACGACACTTTGCTCTGCCCGATGATAGACGCCCGCAGAATGGAAGTATATGACACTTTATATAATAATAAACTGGAAGAGATAAAACCTGTTTCGGCCGATATTATCGACGAAAGCTCCTTTGGCGAATATCTCAAAGAGAAAAAAATCCTGTTTTTCGGCAATGGGGCAGAAAAATGTAAAGCTGTCTTGCATCACCCTAACGCTCTTTTCCTGGATAGTATACATCCGCTGGCAGAGGATATGACCGGGCTGGCAGAAGAAGCTTACAGAAACAAATCGTTTGTCGACACTGCATATTTCGAACCTTTCTATCTGAAAGAGTTTGTAGCGACGATACCGAAGAATAAAGTTTTACCAATGAATTCCCAGTAATATAAATCTATAAAATCTTATTACTTATGAAAAAAATATTGACTTTAGCTCTCTTAGCTGTATTTGTTTTGTCTTGTGGTTCAGATGACGACCCTAAGGAAATTGTATCAAGCATCGTTTTTTATCAACCGGCAGATATAACCTTACCCAATTGTGTGATCGGATATAAAAAAGACAGTAAGTTTATTAAAATAAAAGAGATGGGTGATTTATATAAAGACACCTATTCGGAAGAACTGTGGATGTCAGGAAATACAGTTAAAGAACTCTATTTATTCTCTGATTATAATAGTGTAGTCAGGTTTGACACAGTGTTTGTGATCAAGGAAAACGATAGAAATACATTTGAGATATCCGACAAAACAAAACTTATACCAGTAACTGACAAAGAAGATCCGGCTCAGTATCCACAATAAATTTTTCAAAAAATATTTATAATTATTTGAATTATTAGAAAACCTTTATGTATATTTACGAAAATTTCGTAGATATACCAAAATATAATAACATGGAAAAACTTACCCATCAGGAAGAATCGGTTATGATAAATATATGGCAATTGGAAGAATGCGTAGTGAAAGACATCGTAAACAAGATGGATGATCCTAAACCTCCATATACTACTGTGGCCTCCATAGTACGCAATCTGGAGCAAAAAGGCTACCTGAATGCAAAGAAATACGGAAATGTATGGGTATATTCCCCAAAGATAAAAGAAGAGGAATACAAAAAAGTATTTATGTCGGACGTTGTCAGGAGTTATTTTGAGAACTCCTATAAAGAATTGGTTTCCTTCTTCGTGAAAGAAGAGAAAATTTCTCCTAAAGAACTGAAGGAAATAATGGAAATGATAGAAAAAGGAAAACAATAAGGTCGCAGACCTTTTTATTGTTTTGTAAGCATAACAACTAAAGTTGATTATGATTCAAAAACATATCATTAAAAACCTTTTGTTACTTAATCAAAAACTCATCGCGCCATGGATAATATATTTTTTATATATCAGATAAAAGTTTCTGTCGCACTTGCCATGTTCTATATGCTATATATGTTTTGCCTCAGGAACGATACATTCCTGAAAATAAGAAGATTTTTCTTTCTGTTCGCCATCCTTTTTTCTGTTGTTTTTCCCTTTGTAAAACTGGAACTCTCGAATAATACAGATGCTGCCATGCAGATACCCGGTTACTGGCTTTCCGATTTTGAACTGGGGGTTACCGCCACAGACAGCATTACCGAAAAACCTGTCGGTATATGGGATGTGATAATCATTCTCATTATTATTGTATCCATATTGTTTGCCTTACGCTTCCTCGCACAACTGTTCAGTATTTTCAGATTAAGGACAAACAGCGAAACTGAAGATCTGCAAAACTGCCATATTGTAAAAATAAAGGATAAAGAAACATCTCCGTTCTCTTTCTTTAAATGGATTTTTGTCAACTCAGGCAGATATAACCAGCATGAATTAGGCGAAATTATAACTCATGAACAAATACATGCCAGACAGTACCATTCTATAGATGTTATCTTATCCGAAATATTGTGTATCTGTTTCTGGTGGAATCCTTTTGCCTGGCTGATAAAAAAAGAGATGAAAATAAACCTGGAATATCTTGCCGATGAAGGCGTATTAATCGCCGGCTTCGACAGCAAAGAATACCAATATATATTATTACAAGTTTCGAATAAAAGTACCGGTATACCACTTATCAATAATTTCAATGTTTCACAGTTAAAAAAACGAATTACCATGATGAATAAAAGGAAAACATCTATAGCCAAGGCTGTAAAATACTTGCTGGCAATACCGATAGGTTCGGCTCTGCTGCTGGGAAATGCAGTACAGGCTTCATCTACCGATCTGATAAATATTATTACAGAAGAAACTACTTTTGACGGGAATCAGGTTCCACAAAAGAAAGGAGACGTATATACTGTTGTTGAAGAAATGCCTGAATATCCGGGTGGAGAGAGTGAAATGCATAAGTTCATTGCATCGAACCTGAAATATCCGGCAGAAGCACAAAAAGACAAAGCGGAAGGACGCGTTGTTGTACGTTTTATTGTAAAGAGTACCGGCGAAATAGCTGATGTAGTCACAGTAAGAAAAACAAATGCTTTGCTAGATGAAGAAGCTATCCGGGTAATTAAGGCTATGCCTGACTGGACTCCGGGCAAGCAAGATGGAAAAGCGGTCGATGTATATTTCACATTGCCTGTCGTCTTTAAATTAAAAGGAAGTAAAAATAATACTGCTTCATCAGGAAATAAAGATGAAGTTGTAGTAGTGGGATATGGTTCTAAAGAAAAGGCTAATGCCACATCAATGAGTGACAATAGTAAACCATTTATAACTGTTGAACAAATGCCAATGTTCCCGGGAGGAGAAAAAGCAATGCAGGAATATATAGGCAATAACCTTAAATATCCGGAAGAAGCGCAAAAAGCAGGTGTGCAGGGGCGTGTAACTATCCGTTTTATTGTAGGTGCTGATGGAAGCATTAGTGATGTAAATATTATAAGAGGAATTTCTCCCGAAGCTGATGCAGAAGCTGCGAGAGTCATCAAAGCTATGCCCAACTGGACTCCGGGTAAACAAAATGGACAGGACGTTCCTGTGTATTTTACATTACCTATCGTTTACAGGCTGAAAAAAGATGAGCCCAAAGAAAATATGCCTCAATCGTAGGCAGGATTCACTAAACATTACTTTTTTACAAAAGAGGACGATTTTTTATTATTAATACATTGATTATTAATGAATCGTCCTCTTTAAACTAAAATGCGTATAGATGAAAAAGCCTTTCATATTTCTCATTCTCCTTTCCAGTATTACGTCCTTTCTCTATTCACAACAGGCCGATAGCGAATTGCTGTCCTATATTAATAATTTCCAGTATCAAAAAGCGCTGGAATATATAGATACACAAGAACCTACAAAAGAGATTATGGAACGGAAGGCCTTTTGTTATAAAGCATTGGGTAATTATAAAGATGCGATTGAAATATTGAGGGAATTATCGGCTGAACATGCTGATGACATCCGGCTTAAAGCCGATCTGGCCACTTGTTATGCGAATGCAGGAAAATTAGATGAAAGCATAAATTGCTACGATTCGCTGATATGCATGGACTCAACAAACTCATATTTTAAAGTACAAAAGGCAGAGTTGTTATATCAACAGGGTAGTTTTAAAAAAGCACTGGAACTTTACCAAACGATACACAGCCGTGACGGATTGAAGAATATGATAAAGCGATCTGCCCAATGTTTCGAAAAAATAAATGAACCGGATAGTGCAATACATTATTACAGCCTTGCATGGGAAACCGATTCGACGGACAGCTTTTCGGCAGCAAATCTCATAAACCTGAATCTCAAAAAAGAACAGTATGGTAATGGCAGGCTGCTTTCCGACATTTACATGCAAAGAGATTCTACCGATAAACAGATAAACCTGCTGAATGCCCTGAGTTATTACATGTCCGACTTATATGAAGAAGCCATTCCCCGCCTTCTGAAATGCCATGCGGCCGGAGATACTTCTGTAATTGTAAACCGCAGTTTAGGATTATGTTATTACTCATTAAAGGAAAGTTTTAAGGCTATGGAATTTCTGGATATAGCATACAGACAAGACACAACAAACAATAATGTATTGTATTGCCTTGCTGTCTCTTGCAGCGAAATGGCTGAACCTGAAAGAGCCATAACTTATTTTCATAAGTTACTGGACCGGACTATTCCTCCGGATCTTACATTATACCTTTATTACAGGAATTTGGCTCAGGCTTATTCAAAAACGGACCAATATCAGGAGTCGGCAGATAATTATGCTACCGCTATCCAGTACGGGACAGATAATCAAAAGATGAATTTATATTACACTATAGGTGACATTTATGTAAAGAGGCTTAGAAACAATGCAGAAGCGTTGAAATATTTCAGGCTATACAAAGTAAGTATAAACGCCTATCTGGAAAATGAGAAAACAAAGCCCGAACCAGATAAACAAGAAATAAAAGATACAATAGAAAAGATCAAACATCTGGAAGAATACATCACAAATCTGGAGAAAGAAATTAACGGATAAAGTTACAATAAATTATTACAAGACTAACTATCAGATAAATTCGTATAAAAAGCCTGTAACTTTTTTTCTTTTCGAAATAAGGTCGTACTTTTGCACCCTGACTATTTTAAGTTACGTTGTATTAATAAATCAATTCGATGAATTTTGTTGAAGAACTAAGATGGAGGGGTATGATTCAGGAAATCATGCCGGGTACGGAAGAACAACTGCAAAAGGAACTGACCTCGGGATATGTGGGCATCGACCCCACAGCCGATTCGCTTCACATTGGCCACCTTGTGAGCGTAATGATACTGAAGCATTTCCAGCGTGCAGGACATCGCCCTATCGCCCTTGTCGGTGGTGCAACAGGAATGATCGGCGATCCTTCGATGAAGTCGGCCGAACGTAATCTGTTAGATGAAGCTACGCTTCGCCACAATCAGGAATCGATAAAGAAACAACTTGCAAAGTTTCTCGATTTCGAGTCTGATAAACCCAATGCGGCTCTGTTGGTAAACAACTACGACTGGATGAAGGATTTCTCATTCCTGAGTTTTATCCGCGACGTAGGTAAACACATCACTGTGAATTATATGATGGCTAAGGAATCCGTAAAGAAACGTCTGAACGGAGAAGCCTCGGAAGGGATGTCGTTTACAGAGTTTTCATATCAACTGATGCAGGCTTACGATTATCTCCACTTATATCAGACACAAGGTGTTCGCATACAGATGGGAGGCTCTGACCAATGGGGCAATATTACCACCGGAACGGAACTTATCCGCCGCGCGGCAGGAGGCGAAGCCTTTGCTTTGGTTTGTCCATTGATTAAAAAAGCTGACGGTACAAAATTCGGTAAAACCGAATCGGGTAATGTATGGCTCGACAGAAAATATACTTCTCCTTACAAATTCTACCAGTTCTGGCTGAATGTAAGCGATGAAGACGCAGAAAAATATATAAAGATATTTACAGCACTCAGCAAGGATGAGATCGAAGCTTTAGTTGAAGAACAAAAAGCCGCGCCTCACCTTCGCCCGTTACAAAAGCGTTTGGCGAAAGAGGTGACAGTGATGGTTCACTCCGAAGAAGACTTCGAGCTGGCTGTTGAAGCATCAAATATTCTTTTTGGGAATGCGACTGCCGATGCATTCAAGAGACTGGATGAGGAAACATTCCTGCAAGTATTTGAAGGTGTCCCTGCTTTTGATATTTCTAAGGATGAGTTGTCTGCGGGAATTAAGGCCGTGGATCTGCTTACAGAAAAAGCACAGGTTTTTCCATCGAAAGGAGAGATGCGCAAAACAGTTCAGGCCGGAGGAGTAATGATAAACAAAACAAAGCTGGAAGGCTTTGACGACACTATTGATAATTCTTCTCTGATAGCCGGGAAATATATTATTGCACAAAAAGGAAAGAAAAACTACTTCCTATTGATTGCAAAATAAAAAAATTATTACTTTTGCACTGTCAAAAGTAATATTGTCTCATGGTGTAATGGTAGCACTGCAGATTCTGGATCTGCCTGTCAAGGTTCGAATCCTTGTGAGACAACAAAATATTTAATTAAGCGACTGATTATCAGCAATGATTTTTCAGTCGTTTTTTCTTTTGGGGCAAGGGCTCGGAATCAAATATATATTTTAATTCATCTTCTTTGTATATTCAAGTGAACCCTAAAAATCAATACTTATCTTTTAGGATTTACTATACTAATTTTCTCCTGAGATCCACACAAAAAATATACATTCCCCAAAAACGATGTTAAATAGCCCTCAGGTCAAGGAAAATGTACAATAGGTCAACTCGATTGAAGAATAATAAAGTTCATTTACAAACAAAAAGATTGAAACTATAGCTATTTGAAGGAATGATATATATCTTAGTATAAGAAGTAAAGTATTCTTACAATTAGCTATAATACCTTAATATGTAAAATAGTAATTGTTAATTTTAATATCTATAACATTATGAAGAAAATGCTACTAATAATGTTGTTCATTATGCCGGTCTTTATGGCTGCATTTGCACAACAAATTAATGTTTCGGGGCAGGTTTTGGATGAAAAAAGAGAACCTCTTGCCGGTGCCTCTGTGAATATAAAGAATACTTCTACCGGAACGATGGCTGATGATAACGGTAATTTTAAGATTGCTGCCAAACAGGGGGATGTCCTTGTCTTTAATTTTTTAGGATATAACCCTCAGACAATAGCAGTCAGCGACAATCGTCCCCTAACAGTTATTCTTGAGCCTGTAGTTACAGAAATGGACGAAATTGTAGTAGTCGGGTATGGAACTCAGAGAAGGAGTGATATATCAACAGCCGTAGCTTCCGTTAACATGAAGGATATTACACAAAGCGGTTCGGCACAAACACTTCAGGCCTTACAGGGAAAAGTCAGCGGGGTGCAGATAATCCCAACAGATGGTTCCTTATCCAGCGGGATGACTTTCCGTATCAGGGGGGTAAACTCCATTACCGGAGGTACTCAGCCCCTGTTTGTAATAGACGGTGTTCCTATGCCTGCGCAAAGAATAACAAACGATGATACAGAAACCGTAAACAATCCTTTGCTGGGACTCAATCCCAATGACATTGCTTCGATGGAAATACTGAAGGATGCCGCTGCCGCTGCCATATATGGGGCAAATGGTTCTAACGGTGTCGTTATTATCACCACCAAACGGGGTGCAGCATCAGCTAAACCTAAATTTTCATTAAGCTACACGGGAGGATTAGACATAAGCCCTAAAAGTTCGATAGAGGTACTTTCTCCTGAAGAATATGCTACCAAGATGCTGAATTATGCCACCTTCGATGGAGAGAACCTGATTAATTTCTGGCAAGGTGTTATTGATAATAAAGGATGGAACGATCCTTCCGTACACAAATGGATGGACGAAATTACGCAGACAGCAAGAAAGCATGAAGTAAATACAAGTATGTCGGGCGGCAGTAACGGAACAAATTACATGGTTTCGCTGGGATATCTTAATAATACAGGTATCATAAAACGTTCGGCTTTCGACCGCTTCACCTCACGTGTAAATCTGAGTCAGGAGGTAAGTTCCAAAATAAACGTTGGCGTCAATTTATCATACTCAACATCCAAAGATAAGAATCCTATCAATGACTGGTCGCAAACAGGTGTCATGCTGAATGCATTACAGAGATCGCCGTTCTTATACTATCCGGGACTATCCGACATTATGAATTACAGCAATGTAAATATAATGAGTCCCCTTGTGGCTATAGAACAGGTGGATATTAAAAACACTTACAATGAACTGAATGGTAACATTTACTTTAACTACAAGATATTAGATGATCTGACTTTCAGCACAAGCGCTTCTTACAGGAAATATACAGTCGGACAAAGCAAATTCTGGGGACCCGATACCTGGTATGGACAATCGGAAAAAGGACGGATGGAACTTACCAACAGGGAAGAAGCCAGCTGGGTCTATGAAGCCAGACTGCAATATTCCAAAAATATACAGAAACACTATTTCTCCCTGATGGGTGCTTTCGAGGCTTCGAAGTGGACAATGAAGAATATATACAACAAAGCAACCAACTTTGAAGATACAGCACTGGGCATCTGGGGAATAGACCAGGGACTTGTCACATACGCCCCTAAATACACTTACGATGGCAATCAGACAGCTTCTTTTATAAGTCGCGGAACATATACCTTTGACAACAGATACGTCCTCAACGCTTCTTTACGTATAGACGGATCTTCAAAATTCGGGATAAATAATAAGTACGGATATTTTCCGGCGGTGAGTGTTGCCTGGCGTGCGTCGGAAGAAGAATTCATCAAGGAAATCGATTTTATTTCTAACCTGAGACTGAGGACTAGTTTCGGGATGACCGGAAACAATCAGATCCCTTCATATCAATCACTCGCACAACTGGCAAACAATAAAGTGGTAGTCAATGGAAACAGTGTGGAAATAGGGCGTTATCCTTCGAATGTTGTCAACGATGACCTGAAATGGGAAAGTCAGAAGCAATATAATGTCGGCCTCGATTTCGGTGTGCTGAATAACAGGTTCTCATTCACAACGGACTTTTATTATAAAAGGATCGACGACATGTTATTGCAAGTCAATATACCTTCTACTTCCGGATATACACAAGCCTGGAAAAACGCAGGATCGATGGAAAACAAAGGTGTGGATTTTGCGATAAACGCAAACTGGCTGACAGGAGATTTTAAATGGTCTACCGATTTTAATATCTCATTCTACAAGAATAAAATCCTGTCACTCGACAAAGATCAATATCAGCAATTCTATGACAGGGGACTCAATGCCAAGATAACAAGCGATGTATTATTAAGAGTCGGTCAGCCTGTTGGTATTTATTACGGATATATATCAGACGGAGTATACAACAATGAAAATGAAATAATAAACGGATACCCGGGGCCGAATCTTGCGCTGGGGCAACTAAAAGTCGTAGATACTAATCAGGATGGCATAATAGATGCGAACGACCGAGTGCCTATCGCAGATGTAAATCCCCTGCATACCGGAGGGATAGGCAATACTTTCTCATATAAAGGATTCGATTTATATGTCTTTTTCAGATGGTCGTATGGCAACGATGTTATCAATGGTAATGCCTACTATCTGGTAGGGACAGCCAGTATAGACAATATTATGAAGAATGTATACAAGGATGTCTGGTCGGCCAGCAATCCCACAAACAATTATCCTTTGTATGGTTCCGGAACATGGGGCGAAAGTGTAATGAGAAGCGATCTTGTTGAAGACGGATCTTTCCTTAGGCTTCAAACCCTGACTTTAGGATATAATTTACCAACAAATTTTGTGAAGAAAATGGGACTATCCAATGTAAGGGTAGCAGCCACAGGCACCAATCTTTGTCTCTGGACACGCTATTCGGGTTTCGATCCCGAAGCAAATACAGGTTATGGAACGGTTGCACGTTTAGCTCCCGGTCTTGATATGAGCCCATATCCAAAACCACGGTCTTTCTCTTTCTCCATCGAACTAGGATTTTAAACATTAAAAAGAAAAACCATGAATAAATTAAGCATATTAATAATAATTTTTATATCCCTGATTGTTTGCAGCTGTTCCGATTTTCTTGAAGAAGATCCAAAGGGAATATTGACGTCTGAAAATTTCTATAACAGCGAACAGGATGCCCGTCAGGCTATCAACGGCGTTTACAGGAACCTGACCGACTCGAAAGTCACAGGATACAATATGAAGCAGATTCCAAACGACCTGCTCAAAAGGGCAAGCTGGGATGAAGCCAGTGGCTTGAGTAACTTTACGTACGGTGCAGATAATTCATACATAGCCGGCATGTGGCAATCGCATTATTCGGTTATAAAAGACTGTAATTCTGTAATAGACAACGTAACTGCCAATAAGGAAAAAATAAACAACTGGGAAAGATATGTCGGACAGGCACGGGGTATCAGGGCATTTTTATATTTCGACCTTGTCAGATGGTTTGGCGATGTTCCGTTAGTGCTGGAAGAAACAAAATCACTGAATAACCTTGAAGTCGCACGCAGTCCGCAAAGTGAGGTTTTCAAGCAGATCATAGAAGACTTTGAGTATTGCATCGAGAAAACAATGGATAAAAATGATACAAATAGTGGTTATCAGTACGGAAGATTGACAAAAGACGCCTGTCGTGGTTTCTTAGCGAAAGTTCATCTATGGATTGGAAGTGTCACACAACGTGATGGAAAAGAAATCTACGGAAGTGCCGCCGATAACTTTGAAAAGGCACTGGAATATGCGGAGGAAGTAATCCGTGGAGGGCGCTATAGCCTGGTGGACTATTACCCCGATGTATTCAATGCCAAGACACGGGAAAAAGCGCCGAATGAAGTTCTTTGGACAGTACAGGGATTGACCGGCGATGAAACAGGAACTTGGACAGGCATGATGTTCGGTATACGTGGCAATCAAAATCTGGGAGGATCGTGGGATAATATATCCAGTTCGGACTATCACCGTATGATCTACGAGCCGACCGACTCCGTACGTCGTTTATGGAACTGCCCGAGAGTACAGATCCAGGATGATGGGACTTTGTGGGGATGGGACTATAAAATCTATTGGGATACCAGAGCCGACCAAAAGCTGAGCGAAGCGACAGAAAATGACAATTGGGTTCAATGGAGCGTAGGCAAATTCAGAAGATATCCGCTGTCTGACCCGGCATCATACAATTATACTAACTTCGGTATGGATGAACCTTTGCTGCGTTATGCTGATGTCCTGCTAATATATGCAGAAGCATACAATGAGGTACATAAAGGCCCTGGAACATACAATTCTTCTGCCGGCTTCGATATGAGCGGAGCCTCTGTGCAATCGGCATACGATGCTGTGAATCTGGTGCGCAAACGGGCCAGAATGGCTGCGAAAGGCATAATGCATGAGGATGCACTTCCCCGTCAGCTTATCAGCGATTATCTGACAGAAACCAATACGCATGTCGCTGACTGGAAGCCGGGAGGCTATGGATATATTTATGACGGTGTTAGGACTGTGTGGGATTATAACAACTATGGTGACGATTATGCTGCTTTCAGAGCGGAAATACTCAATGAGCGCGCACGCGAACTGGTTGCAGAATCGACTGACAGATGGTGCGATCTGGTAAGAAGAGGAATACTCGTGCAGCAAATGCAGGTATGGCGGCAGTACAATCCATTTATAAGTACCAGCGAACGCAGCATTCCAAGTTCGGCAGCTCCCGAAAACATTAAAGCACGGAATATGCTGTTACCTATCCCTCTGAGCGAGATGGATGTCAATAAGAATTTAACTCAGAATCCCGGTTACTAACAGATAATTGTCTAATATTAAATCTGAATATTATGTTGAAAATAAAATATATTAAATTCATTATCCTGCTGTCGGCAGTCACAATGATTTCTTGTAGCGATGAAGAAGCGGAAAGCACCCGGGTCTCTTTAGAGGCAGACAAACTACAGGTTAGTGTGGGTGAGCCTGTAACCTTTACGATAAAACATAACGCGATGTCCGTAGTTATTTTTACCGGGGACGAAGGGTATGACTATCAGACAAGCGCATCATTCTTATTGAATGGTAAGACAGAGGAGGATATCCAGAATAATAACTACAGGCCTGTCGACCCTTCGGTAGTACCTTACAATTGCGATCTGTCTGAAACAGAAGCCGGAGCGGCAACTGTCAAAGACAACCTGCTGGAAGTAAGGGATGCAAACGGAGGATGGAGCCTGATTGGCTCGGAGGCAGAGGTGGTACTTGATCCCACCATTCAGAAAAATGCGCTTAAGGTTGTATCAAAAAATCCCGACTGGTGGTATCAGGCACTGCGTTTTAATATCAATTCCAAGTTGGGAACAAATAAAAACCTGACTATCCGCATGAGGTTTGAAAAGGATAAATTAGAAGAAATCTATTCAGGAGAACAACGTCCCGATATTACCACCTTCCCCGTTGTAATACGCCTGGGAGGGAAGGGCGCCGGAGATACAGATATTACATTCAGTGATAATACGGTATGGGATATTTACTGGAATCCAAATCTGGCCTATACTGACTATTCAGTCGATCTTACCCGGATAATTGCCGAATGGCAAACCGGAACAGGGAAAACAATGACTGAGTTGTCATATGTACAGATTCTGTTTACCGCAAGTGGGAGTGTTGGCTATGTAGGAGATTATTTTATCGAGTCGGCCACATACGGAGGCATTGATTATGTTCCTTTCTCTACGGCTCATGTGTTACCTGTTAATGATAATTCCGGCCTCATTACATATCAGTATACCTATACGACTCCGGGAACATACACAGTGACGGCTATCGGGAATAATTCCAGTTTCAAGAACTATTCGGGCAATGGCTATAAGGACGACCTGAAAAATATCGGAAAAGACGAATACAACTATAGTACGCAGTTTTCCACTGTCGAAATAGTTGTCAACCCATAAATAGGGACTATTCGTCCTGTATTTTTTGTACAGGACGAATAATTCTTTTCAATATGAAACGTTATAATCTTTTATGAATCTATCAGTTAATTAATATCTTAGTACTTTTGATTAAAATATTTCAATTAACATGAAGTACATTAAGAAAATAATAATAACAATTTTGTTTGTCGTATGCGGATCAACGATCCTTAGTGCGCAAGGCGAATTATTGTTCCGTCATTTAAGCCGGAATGATGGGTTGCTCCACAATAATGTCACCTGTATAGCACAAGATTCGTTGGGATATATCTGGTTTGGGACTCACAGAGGATTGAACCGCTACGATGGTTATATTATAGATTCATATAAATACGAAGATGGCAAATTACAGTCTGTGTATTACAACAGGATACACAGCATCCAGATCGCAGGCGATTATCTCTGGCTGGCTACTGAAGCCGGATTGGCCTGTTTCGATATAAAAAATAAAAAATACGTGGACTTCCTTGTCAATGATAAGCTGGATAAGGATTTTTACCAGAAAGTCAGAACAATAAAAGCAGGCATCAACAATCAGATATGGCTTATATCCGACAATAAAATAAGGCTTGTAAAAGTAAATCCCATCGATAAAAAACATAAGCAACCGGAAATAGAACCCCTGAAAATAGGCGACAGTTACGAATTCCTTTCAGACGAATTATATCCTAAACTGGCTTTGGACGAAAAAGGCAATGCATGGATCACAGGAAGAGGGTATCTCTCTGCTTACAAAAGGAATAATAACGGGGAGCTCGTTTTTGCGGGAGGAGGCGATAATTATATAGGCACAGGAGTCCGGAATATTTGCTACAACGACTCCCGCCTGTGGATCACCTACGAGAAAGACCTGAAAGAATACCAGATAGAAAATAATAAATACATATTGCTGAATCAGCTTGAAATAAACACGAAGAGCGAGCTTGTATCACTATGGGTCGACAATAAATATGTATGGGTCATGTCGAATGAAGTGCTTGTACAGGTTTCCAAAAACAGTAATCCTTTGCAATTTACAGAACATAAACACTCCTCGTTTAATCCTCGTTCTGCAGGCAATGACATGAACAATATGTTTATCGACCGGAACAATAACCTGTGGATTTCGACCTGGGGTGGCGGAATTTCCTATGCTAATATAGAATCACGCTTCTTCAATACGATTCATTACAGTCCTCTGCCCTCTCAGAAAACAGTTAACTCAGAATTCATCAGCTCAATGCATTACAGCAGTGACGGACATGTATATATCGGCAGTAAACAGGGGGGACTGAGCAGATTCAACGTTAAAAGCAAACAAACAGAGCCTGATTATTGTGTTTCAGACCAGTTATTACCCAGTATAACAAGTATACAGTCCGACGCAGACAATGTGTATGCCGCTGTAAAGAATGATCTGGTGATAATAAATAAAAAAAGCAGAAGTATAACCGCTTCTCTCAGGACGGTAAACGAAGGTTATATTTTCTGGCTGACATTCGACAAATATAACCGTTTATGGGCCGCGACTCATTCGGGCTTGCAATGCTTCGAAAAAGTAAATGGCAAATGGGCAAACACGCAGGTCTACACAAGTTCCACACACGAGCCTTATAGCCTATCTACTAACCAGTTGCATAATATTTATTCGGACACTGTGAAGAATGAGCTCATTGTTACCTCTGCCATGGGTATTAACAGGGTGATATTTGACGAGATGGGAAATCCAAAACGGATTGTAAAATATCTGGCCCGTGAAAATTACGAATACAGCCTCAGCAGCAACTATGTCTGGCCTATCGATAAAGGGAATGATTCAATATACTGGATCGGAACAATGGGAAGCGGCCTGAATAAGGTCATTTTAAAAGACAATCCGGACGGGTCGTATGACTATGTAGCCACGAATTATGGAAAAGAAGCGGGAGCTACATCAAATGATGTGGAAAGTGTTGAGGTGGATAAATTTGGCAATGTGTGGTGCGGTGGATTTTACCTTAGCTGCTTTGACGACCAGTTGAAAAGATTCAATGTCTTTGATACCAATGACGGGCTGCAAAGTGAAGTTTTCGGGACATCATCGTCATGCAAGGACAGTGAAGGCAACCTCTACTTCGGAGGAGCAAACGGATTTAATTATTTTACTCCCAAGCCACAAACGGCAGACACAGCTTCATATCATATTTATTTCTCCAGATTATATATAAACGGAGAACTGATAAATTCCGATATAGAGTATTCAGGAAACTTAACGCTAGATTATCCCGACAATAACTTTTCAGTCGATTTCACATCCTTACTGTTCGACCTCAAACAGCATATACGCTATAGATATAAACTGGAAGGGTATGACAATGACTGGCGGTTTATAGAAACAGGGAAGAACCCGACAGTTTCATATCAGAAAATCCCGTATGGAAAACATAAATTGCTGGTAGAAGCAGGGAACTGGGGTAACTGGAACGGAAAACAATATACCCTGACTATCTATTCTCAACCTCCATTCTGGAGAACATGGTGGGCTTATGCATTATATGCTCTCTTACTTGTGCTATTGACCTATGTTGGTATAAAGTATTTTTTGAGATGGGTACAAATGAAGAACACTATTACCATGCAGCGGGAAGAGGAAAAACGGAAAGAAGAAATGATAGAGATGAAAATGCGCTTCTTTACCGATGTTTCACACGAATTCAGGACACCTCTGACTCTGATCAACTCGGCCATAACCGAAATTGAGGAAACCCAGCATATAGGCCCGGATAAATATCTTGATGTAATAAAACGTAACGCTGGAAAATTACTGAAACTTGTAAATGAATTACTGGACTTCCACCGTTCTGATATAAAAGTCGAAAAGATCAATGCGACTTATATCTCTATCCCGGAATATATACAATGCATCTATGAAGAATTTAAGGCCTGGGCAGAGTCTCTTCAGATCAATATGACGTTAGACTTACCTGCCACCGATATAAAAATGTGGATGGACCAGGGCCATTTCAGTAAAATTCTGTCAAATATAATTTCTAACAGTATACTCTACTCCAAAACAGGAAGCGAAATAAATATAAAGGTATCTGTAAATGATTTTGAAAAGTTCGAACCTAAACATAAGAATTCTTTCCGGAATACATCTGCAATGCTGGGCGGAGAGCAGCTTATTGTCTCTGTCAGCGATAGGGGAATAGGAATTGAAAAAGATTCATTATCACGGATTTTTGACCGGTTTCAAAGGCTGGACGGTAGCACAAGCAATAAATCAGGTTCCGGAATCGGGCTCTCTTTAGTTAAATCGCTGGTAGAACTTCATCATGGAGGAATAGTGGTGAGCAGCACAATAAATGAAGGCACCGAATTTACCATTGCCCTGCCGCTAAACGACAACTATCTGTCAAAGGAAGAAAAGTCTGATGAATCTGATTTCAGCATAGAAGAATATCTATCAGATTATGCCCTTGAGTATGAATCTTTAGAAGCAACAGAAACAACGGCAATACATAACGAAGAAAAGCCTACAATACTGATAGCTGATGACAACTACGAGATTCTTATGGTATTACGCGAATACCTTGTAAAAGAATACAATGTTATTATGGCTGTAGATGGCCAGGATGCTTTGGATAAGTGCAATACCCATTTTCCCGACATAGTTATTTCGGATGTCATGATGCCAAAAATAAGCGGCATCGAGCTATGTACAACCCTGAAAGAGTCTCTGCGCACCGGCTTCATCCCAGTGATCTTATTAAGTGCAAAGGCATTGATTGAGCATCAGATAGAAGGAATAGAGACCGGAGCGGACGCATACATACCCAAACCTTTCAACTTCAATCTATTGAAGGCCACCATCCGCAATCTGCTAAAGAAAAGCCAGCAAATCAAAAAGTCGATGCCGGCTGACAATATAAGGCAGAATATAATAGAGAAAAAACAAGACAAACTGTTTGATAAACTGACAGAGCTGGTGAATGCTAATTTAACGAACAAGGACTTTTCTGTCGATCACCTGTGTCTTGAGCTCGGTTTGAACAGGACAAAATTATATGAAACCATTAAGACTACGACAGGTATGTCATTGGGTAACTATATCCGTAAAATACGGCTCGACAGGGCGGCGGAATTACTTAAAACGACTGCTATGTCAGTAAGTGAGGTGGGCTATATCGTAGGGCTCGAAAGCCCGTCCTATTTCACCCGGTCGTTTAAAGAGCAATTTGGAGTATCTCCATCAGAATATATTAAAACAAAATAATAAAATATCTAAACAAAATAATGCCTTATGAAAAAAGTAATTCTTAATTTAATAGGACTAATTTGCACGATAAGCTTCATAGCCCAGGAAACCAGGGAAATTGACTTATTACCCGGCGAAAAATGGTGGGGAGGAGCGACCGGGATAGGCTATATGATGCCATTCGAAAATAATACAAATAAAGTAGATCTTAGAACACAGGATTTTAATAATCAGACGTCTCCATTGTTAGTGTCAAATAAAGGACGCTATATCTGGAGCGATTCTCCGTTTACTTTCCAGTTTAAAAATGAAAAGATCGTATTATCTTCTCAAAAGGGAGCGATAGATTGTGTCGAAGCGGGAAAGACATTGAAAGACGCTTATCTGGGTGCTTCTCAAAAGCATTTTCCGCCATCAGGAGTTCTTCCTCCCGATTTATTTTTCTCTAAGCCTCAATATAATACATGGATCGAACTTATATATAATCAGAATCAGGAAGACGTTCTTAAGTACGCTAAAGATCTAATTGACAACGGATTTCCTCCGGGAGTATTGATGATCGACGATAACTGGCAAAAATACTATGGCAATTTTGAATTCAGACCTGATAAGTTTCCGGATCCGAAAGCAATGGTCGACCAGCTTCATGCGATGGGCTTCAAGGTTATGCTGTGGGTAAGTCCGTTCGTCTCTCCTGACACACAAGAATACAGATACCTGAGAAATCAAGGCTATCTGGTAAAAGACCGGAATAAAGACCGGCCTGCTATCCTGGATTGGTGGAACGGCTTGAGCGCATGCTACGATTTAAGCAACCCCGATGCCTACAACCACCTGTTGAAAACATTACAAAATATGCAATCGGATTACGGTATAGATGGATTTAAATTTGATGCAGGAGACCAGGAAAGATATCTGGAAGAAGACATAAGAGTATACGACAATAAATCGTTCGACACGGAACAAACATATCTGTGGGCCAAGCTGGGACTCGAATTCCCGTATAACGAATACCGTGCCTGCTGGAAACTGGGTGGCGAAGCTTTGGTACAGCGCCTGGGTGACAAACAATATTCGTGGAGAGATGTGGCTAAGTTAGTACCCGATATGGTCGCAACAGGATTAGTTGGCTATGCGTATGCCTGTCCCGATATGATCGGCGGGGGTGAGTATTCAAGTTTTCAGGGAGTTGATCCTGCTAAATTTGATCAACGGCTGATTGTACGTTCCTGCCAGATTCATTCCATGATGCCTATGATGCAGTTTTCGGTAGCTCCATGGCGGATTCTCGATAAAAGTCATCTGGATATTTGTCTCAAGTATGCCAAATGGCACGAAGAATTAGGTGACTATATATTGTCTCTGGCACAGCATTCATCAAAAACAGGCGAACCGATAGCCAGGCATATGGAATACATGTTCCCTGACGAAGGTTTTGAAGATTGTAAAGACCAGTATATGCTAGGAGATAAATATCTGGTTGCTCCTATCATGTCAGAAAATGATACCCGTACGGTAAAATTGCCTAAAGGAAATTGGACAGATGATCTCGGCCAAAAATATAAAGGAGGGAAAGTATATACAATTACGGTTCCTATCGACAGACTTCTATGGTTTGAAAAATCTAAGTAAAAAATATGAATCAGTAGTTAAAAAAATTAAGTAGCCGGGTAGTTACAGTTTTCACAATCCAACTACTTAGTCACACAACTATCTAAAATGAACATGGGCAAGATCATAATAAGACCTTGCCGGAGAGAATATTATGCCTTTAAATATGAAAACGAAAATGAAAAAAAAACTATATATTACTGTAATACTGGCTTTTGCTATAACAATAGGGATTGTAGCTTGCGGGAAAAGAGATGATTCAGGACACGCCGAGGATACCGATAAGCCTGTGAATAAAAACCTAGAAACAATAACTTTTGCCGAATCAAAGGAAAATATCCCTAATCCTGAAAGGGGTTTATATACTTACAAGGAATTTATCACAGGTGAAACATCTACATTAACTGCCAATGAAGTAAGGACATACAGAAAAGACCAAAGCATCACTTTGTTCTATACTATTTACTATATGCCTGATTTCAGGAACAAACCAATATCAGACGACTATCTCCAACGGATAAGAGCCAATATGCAGGCACTGAGGGATGGAGGCGGCAAAGCTGTATTAAGGTTTTCGTATACCAAAAGCGAAAACGATAAGCCCTGGGATGCTCCATGGGAAATAACGAAAAATCATATTGAACAACTAACCCCTATCTTTCAGGAATATATGGATGTAATAAGTTTTCTTCAGGCCGGATTCATCGGTGTATGGGGGGAATGGTATTATACCGACAACTATATTTTTGAACCCAAAGAGAATGAATACGCCCCCCGTAAGCAGGTTTTAGATGCCCTATTGAAAGCGCTGCCAAAAGAGAGAATGGTATGTATACGTTATCCCAAAGCTAAAATCAATATTTTGGGGATAACACATGCCGATTCCATCACCATTGCAGAAGCCTACAATTACTCAGACCGTTCACGGATTGCCGGACACAACGATTGCTTTCTTGCCGACGACGACGACACAGGCACATTCAATAAGAACATGAGTCACAGGAAGTACTGGGAAAACGAATCCAGATATTATGCGATGGGAGGAGAGACCTGCGCGCCATCTTCGTACGCAGAATGCACGAATGCAATGATCAATTTCAGAAAATACCATTGGTCATACCTCAACATCGATTACAGGACAGAAGTTATTGAAGACTGGAAACTCAATGGTTGTTTTGATGAAATTCAGCGTCTGTTGGGATACCGGATAGTTCTAAGTAAGGTTGAATATGAACCGGAGACAACAAAAGGGAATACACACGAAATGACTTTAACTCTTAAAAATATAGGATGGGCAGCCCCCTACAATCCCCGTAATGTAGAAATTGTGATGATCTCTACTGACGGGAAACAAAAGAAAGTATTCAAACTGGACGAAGACCCGAGATTCTGGTTTACCGACAAGGAAATAAAACTGGATGTAAAAGTTGAACTGCCTTCGGATATGCAAAGTGGCAAATATAATGTCTGCCTTAATTTACCCGATCCGACAGAAACACTCTATTCCAAGCCTGAATTTAGCATACAATGCGCCAATAACGGTGTTTGGGATAGCTCGACCGGATACAACAAACTTTACGAATTGAAAGTGAAATAACACTATTCTTAAAGAAGGGCCGGATCAGTGATCCGGCCCTTCCTGCTATTCTAAAGACAAGCGGTATAAATTGCTATTCCGCTGTATAAACCCCAAACTCTGATACAATTTATTTGCTGCAATCCTGTCAGTCCCTGATGTCAGGTTTATACTTGAGACATTTAGTTTTTTTGCATAATCTATTGCATGGCAAACCAACTCCTTCCCTATATTTTGTCCACGGGCGCTGCTGTCTACAACAACATCTTCTATCCATGCTTTGGATCCGGAAAGGGTTTTCATTATAACCAATGTAAGTGTACCGACTATACCGGGATTACAGCCGATAAACAAATACGTGTTTTTTGATTCTATTATTGTTTCCATGTCCTTTCTGTCAGGAACCTGATTTTGATTTGTCAACTGGGGAATCAATAATGAAAAAGCATCGATAATTTCGGGGGTTATCTTTGTTACTCGTTTAATTTCAATCATAGGCCGGTAGCTTCGTTTTTGAATTTAAAGATACAATATTTTTAGTTTTTCCATGATTTACATTCATATTTATCTTATCCATTTTATCTTCGATCATTTTACATATAAATAAAAACAAAGGGGCTGTCCCAAAAGTAATTTTTGATTTCTTTCTGTCATCCTGAACGGAGTGAAGGATCTTCTTTTGAGAGTTGAGATTCTTCGTTACACTCAGAATGACAAAAGAAAGTAACACTTTGATAGTGTAATCTTACTTTTGGGACAGCCCCTTTGTTTTATTATATCCTTAATTCAGTTTCCTTATCAATCCTTATGGGAACGACCCAGATAATAGGATAAAAAAAACGAACCTACCTGAAGCGCCATCAGTACCATAAATGCATTCCGGCGTCTGTTTTTACGTTTCAGTTCTTTCAATTCCGCCTTTTTCTCTTCATACAATAACTCTTTATCTGTTTCCATAAGCCTATCTTATTTTTTGTTTCTTTCTATATAACAACCGGATCGTGGATTTTGTTAAAAGAGAAATATTAAAAAGAATCAATCCAGTAAACGAAGTTGCTCTCTCAGACGGCTTATCTCGGTCTGCATATTATCCATTCTGTCCAGCAGATTGCGGATAACATCTATCCCTTCTATATTGATGGAAAGGTCGTAATACCAGCGTGCATATTCTTCCAGCGGTTTAAACTGGGAGTCATCGATCCAATACTCATTATCTATGAAATGAAGCTCAATAAGATTCTCTTTTTCTAACAGATATAAAAAATCCGTTTCTATTCCGTTTTTGGAGCAATATTCTGTTATTTTAATTATATATGGACTCATAACTCTGTATTTCTTATTGTGACTTCGCCAGTTTTTCAAACAATTCTTTTTGCTCTGCAGTCAGGTTGACAGGAATAGTAATATTGTAGGAGATAATTAAATCCCCAAACTTCCCATCCTGTTTATACACTGGGAATCCTTTTCCTTTCAACCGCACTTTCGTCCCGTTCTGCGTTCCTGCCGGAATCTTCAGTTTTACTTTTCCGGTATAAGTATCTACGGTTTCCTCTCCACCCAAAACGGCAATATATAAACTGATATCAGCGTTAGTGTACAAATCGTCCCCCACCCGCTTAAACCTGCTATCTTCTGCTATTACAAATGTAATATACAAGTCCCCGTTAGGACCTCCATTTGCTCCGGAACCTCCCTGGCCGGCAAGCTTGATAGTCTGGCCGTCCGCAGCTCCGGCAGGAATGGTAATCCTCAGGTTCTTACCGTTAACAGTGATTGTACGTTTATGTGTTTCATAAACATCTCTCTGGCTCAGATGAAGTTCCGATGTAAAATCCTGCCCTCTGAATCCTCTTGCACTACGGCTTCCCGATGATCTTGCACTGCCGAATAATGATTCGAAAAAGTCGGAAAAACCGCCATCGTCATCTCCGCCGAAACTGTAAGAACCTCCGCTAAAGCCTCCAAAACTACCGAAATCGGCGAATCCGCCATGCTGGGATTGATACTGACGGGCTTTTTCGTACTCCTCGGCATTCTTCCAGTTCTCACCATATTCATCGTATTTTTTACGCTTTTCGGGATCGGAAAGCACTTCATTAGCTTCATTTATCTGTTGAAACTTTTTCTTCGCTTCTTCATTATTCGGATTAATGTCGGGATGATATTTCCTGGCCAGCTTGCGATAAGCCTTTTTTATCTCATCCGCACCGGCTGTTTTGGAAATCCCCAATATGCTGTAATAATCAATAAATGCCATATACTTACTTCACTTTTTCTCTGTATACCAATTCTTTATATATCTTCAGGCAAGCCCACGCGTCAATGGCCGCATACATCTTCTGCGCATCGGAAAGTGTATCGGCTTCCCAGTTTGACAGGCGTTGCCCTTTCGATATTCTTTTTTCAAAAAGTATGCCATAAATACGTTGCAGTCCATTATCTTCGATACCATAATCTTTCACAAAAGACTGTAGCTCAATAAAATTAGAAGGTACAATCGGTTTGCGTTTATGAATAGCAGAGAAATCATCTTTGAGTGAAAGTCCGATCTTTTTTATCGCCGGATTTATAAGAATATTGCCAAGGCAATCGGGCAATCCGATCACATTCAAACGGAAAAGGAAGCAGGTATCATCGGTGGATAATTGCATAAGAGCTATTTTATGCGAAACCCCTTTTTTGAAAGCCGGACGTGTCTCGGTATCGAAGCCAATGGCATTGTATTTTTCGAGATAGGCACATGCTTTTTCGGCTTCTGCTTCGCTTTGTATAATAATTATCCGGCCCGAAAAGGTTTCCTGAGGCAAAACAGACAGTTGTTCTTTTGAAATCGTATTCACCATAATTCCTCCGTATCTTCAGGTTCAAAGCCTTCGTCCTCTAAACTCTCATTATCCTGGGAATATTTAAGCGAATGCAGCGCACGCAATACATTTACCAGCTTTTGTCCCCAGTATGCCTTAAAATTCTCCGCACAGAGGTATAAGGCATCATTCATATTTTCGGTAATTCCCCGTTCAAATACAGTAACAAAATTCTTCAGATCCTGGTATATATCGGCAAGGTCTTCGCTGATACTGGCCGAGATCGGGGTCTCGCTGTATTTCATATCCTGAAGGAATACCTCGAGGTAAGTATCATTATTGAGGAATATGTTGTATAATTTAGACGAAATATAGTTATAATCACTTTCCATTACACTAATCTCCGGGGCGTCGTCGTTGACTGTATCGGTCTCGGGTACAAGAGTCGCTTTGAGATAAAGCAATGGCAATATCTTTGTTAATTTATCGGTAAGTTCCGATTCTGTTGTTTCCGCAAAATCCTCCAGAAAGGCGCAATATTGAACTGCTACAGTAACAAATTCAATAGAATCGCGGGAATATACTATTTCTTTTAAATGTTCAGTCATCATTCTCCTTGTTTAATAAGTTAACAAATTTAGAAGATAATTTGTTAACAAACGAAAGGGAAAAGTTTTTTTAATCATTATTCCCTCTTATCTCTTATAATTTATTCCGGCCTTACGCGCCTGTGCATGCTGCATGCGCCGGGGTACAGTATAAAGTTTGCCATCCTTAATAAAGCTTGTTCCGGTTTGTTTAAACCAGAAAGAAATATCCTTTTCCACACATAGATCGTGGATTTCCATCACCCAGTCGAAATCACAGGAACGGGTAACCTGTCCCGATTCGCCACCGACGGTAACATGCTCTATCCACTCTTCTATATTATATGGTCTCAGGTCTATCCTGCCCAGCATGGGTTCACAGATTATTATTTTGTGCTTTATGGGAGCTTCGCGGTAAATAGGCAGTCGGTAATCTGCCCTGTCCTGATTTTCCACAGTACAACAAATAGTCATATTATCGTATCCGTCTCCCCAATCGTCGGGTAAACAAAGATGAAAACGATCGATACGCTTAGTGATCATGAGGAAATTCAGGTCGCTTCGTTCCTTTATCATCTCCCATGCTTCGGGACGCCATTCGTCAGCAGCATCGATAAAAAAATCGGAAGTGAAGCATAGGTATACATCATTTCCCGGAGGTATCTTATATTCTCCGTTTCGCTTTTTACGGACAGGAACATCGAAATTTTTGGTTTTAGTAACAATAGTGCTATCTATGCCTCTACGGGCATCGCCCCTGTAGACATAACAATTCCTGCAACCTTCGCTCAGTTTGTGGCAGCCATGCCACGGATTCCATATCGACGCCATTGTTTATATAATAAAACCTAAAAATACAAAAAGCAGGGTGAATATTCACCCTGCCTCGTACAGAAATAACACTCCAAACTTTATTTACCCAATTCGCTCAATTTTTCTTTACCGTTCTCAAACCCATATTCGAGACGTTCTTTTACATATTCTGCCTGATTTTTACTTACATCTACCAGATTCTTAAAATTCTTCTTTGTTTTTCCTGCAAATTTGTTCATATCGTTACACACGCCATCAAGTTTTCCTTGTTGATACAACTTGTAGATAACAACTCCTGCGGCTAAACCAATGGCTGTTCCTATTAAAATCTTTTTCATAATCGTTTCGCTTTTATATTCTTACATATTGAATTATTCTTTTTTCTTCTGGAACAATGATATTATCCATAGCAGGACGATGGCACCGATTGTAGACATCACCAGATTTCCCAGGAGAGAATCGACACCCAATCCCAGCAGCGTGAAGATCCAACCACCTAATAATCCGCCGACAACCCCGACTATCAGATTCAGTATAAGGCCGAACCCACTACCTTTCATAATCTTTCCGGCAATAAAACCTGCCGCAATACCTATTATTATTGACCAAATAAATCCCATGATGTTATATTTTTAGTTTGTAATTGGTAGAGAATATTGAATCTCCATGTTTCTTTATATAACACAGCGAATGTTAAGAAAGTTCTGAAAAAAGGCACATAAAAAAATAGAGAGTGTAAGAAAACGCCCTCTATTCTATCATTATAGAAAAAATAATTCTATGTTTATTTCTTTATATAATCCTGCAATGCTTTCACATATTTGTCGAATGCATTAATACCCCCGGGCGTAATTTTGCATACAGTACGAGGCTTTTTGCCATCTATAAATTTCCTGACCTCTATATATCCCGCTTCACTAAGTTTGTCTATCTGTACGCTCAGGTTTCCGGCCGTAGCTCCTGTCTTCTCCCGGATGAAGACAAAGTCGGCTTCTTCGACCGATAGCAGCAAAGATATAACAGCCAGCCGCAGTTGAGAGTGCAAAAGAGGATCGAGATCTTTAAACATTTACTTTTGCTTTTTTATTTAACATATGTCCGGGAAGGCTGAAACCAAGAATCATACAGATGGCGAGTATGACAAACTGGATTTCTACGGTTTTCCCGAATAGTGGAAGTAATAACATACACAGAATGGCACCACACCATAGAGTAAAAGCACCCCACAAAAAAGGTTTAAACCTTGTTGTAGCAGCTGTAGCATATTGCGCCAAGCCTGTCAGGGTCAATATAACAGGATTAAACAGCAGACTCAGAATCCAGGTTTCGGAAATGTATATAAGACCGAAGATAACTATAAGTAATACAACGACCGAGATAGTGAAAGCCTTCCATGTCTTGCCAACGATTGTATCCATATATGTCCTTACAATCGCTTTTTTATCTCTCTTCTTTTCGATGAAATGCTGGATAATAGCATAAGGGATCATCAGCATCCAAACCCAGAAAGAGAAATATGGTTTATCCAAAGTATGTATCAATATAATATTAAGGATGGCAATCGTGGCAACCGTATATCCGGCCATTACCATTGACGATGCTGCTCCGATCTGTATATTGCTGTTAACCTGGGCAATCATCTGGTTGATGACTTTCAGGCTGTCCTGTTCATTAAAATCCTTTTCCATATCAGTAAGTTTTACTTATGCGCCGCCTCTGCTTCTTCAGAAAGAACAGAGGCAGCAAAGTTAATCATTTAACAGCAGATACAAGATTTATTGTTACTGAAGTATTTCCATTCACATCAAAACTACACTCATCAAAATTGGGAGCACGTTTTATCAGCGCGGGATCTACATTATTGCTGAATCCATATTTTTCCTGCGGTATGCCCCACTCACCCAGATCGAGCTTCCCGTTTTTATTCCCATCCTGATAAATAGCTATGGCATGCCGCCCATTTTCAACATCTTCAAAAATAATTGTCATAGAATTGCTGTCTATTTCAATTATTTTTCCCGCAATGGCTTTATTAGAGAGAAACGGCACATTTGAATCATAGAGTGCGACGTACAAATCGCCTTTAGGACTATCTATCCCTGTTACATTTACAGTCATACTGCTTTGTGCGTTTACACCAACGAAGATTCCTAATAAAATACTGATTAATACCAACTTTTTCATAATACAATCTGTTTTAAGTTATACTTTTGTTATTTATTTAATCACAATCACAATGCAAATATAAAGTAGTTTATTTTATAAACCAAATTATTTTGTAAATTATTTTATTATAAAATTAAAAATATTGCATAATCCATTGATTATTTATATATTTATATCAGTATTAATTTAAGGTAAAGAGTTATGGATGAGTTAGTAGTTGTAAAAACATCGGATTTTGAGGCAGATTTGCTTATTGCCCAATCTTATTTATTGGACAATGGGATTGATTGTGTTATAAATAAGGGGTATATAACAATATCTATGCCCGGCAGAGGTTCGGCTTCGCTGGAGGTGCGTTCCGAAGATTATCAGCGGGCAATGGAACTTTTGATAGAAGGCGGGTTTGCTAATAGCGAAGAAGATTAATACTCCTCGTATTTATCAAAATAAAAAGTTCCCGGTCGCTAAAATCGGGAACTTTTATTCTTATTTATATCAATACTATTTCAACAGGCTTTGCGGATCGAGGTGTGTACCTTCTATGTCCTTAAAGTACCTGTAAGTACCTACTTTCAGTTCTTCGGTGGCAGCTTCATCACAAACGATGATCCCTTTAGGATGCAATTGTAATGCAGTGATTGTCCACATTTGATTTACTGAGCCTTCAACCGCCTGAGCCAAAGCCCTGGCTTTGTTGTGCCCGTTAACCATTATAAGTACTTCTTTGGCATCGAGCACCGTACCAACTCCGACTGTAACAGATGTTTTCGGAACTTTATTAACATCATTGTCAAAGAAACGGGAATTAGCGATGATTGTATCTTTAGTCAGCGTTTTAATACGTGTACGCGAAGATAATGACGATCCCGGTTCGTTAAACGCTATATGGCCGTCAGGACCTATTCCGCCTAAAAACAGATCAACGCCACCCACAGCCTTCATTTTGGCTTCATAAGCTTCACATTCTGCGGTAAGGTCTGCGGCATTACCGTTCAGTATATTCACATTCGAAGCCTCTATATCGATATGGTTGAAGAAATTCTCCCACATAAATGTGTAATAGCTCTGCGGATGGTCTTTAGGCAGACCTACATACTCATCCATATTGAATGTGATGATATTTTTGAACGATACCCGCCCTTCCTTATTATGCTTAATAAGTGCTTTATACATACCAAGGGGAGAAGATCCGGTTGGTAATCCGAGCACAAATGGTTTTTCTTTTGTCGGTTGTGCCGTATTGATTTTAGACACGACATAATTAGCCGCCCATTGGGATAAGGAATTGTAATCAGGTTGAATAATTAATCTCATGATGTTTATATTAGTAGTTAGTAGACAGTAGACAGTAGTTAGGCAAAAAAAATACTTTTCTACTGTCTACTATTTTATTATAAAGGATGATACTCTACAAAAGCCTCAATAGCTTCATAAGAGGCAAGCCCCAAATGCCTGTACAATTCGGCGGTAGCCTTGTTCCTATCCTCTGAACGCTGCCAGAACAGGCGCTCATCGTTACCAAGGAACGGTGCACTCTCCATTTGTGACTGATGCTTCAAAATCGCATTACGTTTAGAGCGAAGTTCCTCCGGAGAAATAGGCACAGCCATTTCTATATGGTCTATTTCCCACTCTGCCCATGCTCCCCTATACATCCAGAAACGGCAATCTTTCAGCCATTCTGCACCCTTCAGTTCATCCACAGCAGCTAATATAGCATCCAGACATACCTTGTGTGTTCCATGTGGATCGGCAAGGTCTCCGGCCACGAATACCTGATGAGGTTTCACCTCTTCCAGATATTTTTTCACGATCTCGACGTCCGGTGCGGATATCGGATTCTTTTTCACACGTCCCGTTTCATAGAACGGAAGATCGAGGAACCGTACATTCTTCGTATCCACTCCTACATAGCGGCAAGCCGTTGTAGCTTCTTCGCGACGGATATAACCTTTCATGAACAGGATATCAGGAGTATCAATATCCCCTTCTTTTTTATCGTGCAACAGATACTGAAGTATCTCTGCATATTTCTTCTTCAGGACTTCATTACCAGGATCGTATTTTTTCCTTACATCTTCGAGCAAAGAAACATAGCGGATCACTTCTTCATCACCTACCGCAATATTTCCAGACGTCTGATAAGCGACATGTACATCATGCTTCTGATCGACAAGTCTCCGGAATGTACCTCCCATCGATATAACATCATCGTCGGGGTGCGGGCTGAATACAATAACTTTCTTAGGGAAAGGCTTAGCTCTTTCGGGACGGTTTGTATCGTCTGCGTTCGGTTTTCCGCCCGGCCATCCGGTAATTGTATGTTGCAGATCGTTGAAAATCTTTATATTCACGTTGTATGCAGAACCATACAGAGCAAGTAGTTCTTCCAGGCCGTTATTCTGGTAGTCTTTATTTGTCAGTTTCAAAATCGGCTTATCAACTTTGAAGCACAGCCAGACTATAGCCCGGCGGATAAGTTTGTTGTTCCAGTCGGCACTGGTCACAAGCCACGGATGATTGATACGGGTTAGTTCGAATGCCGCATTCAGGTCAATATATACACTAGCATTCTCGTGGGCTTGCAGGCAGGAAGCAGGGATAGCGTCAGACATTACTCCTTCTACCACATCCTTCACACTCTTGGCCTTATCTTCTCCCCATGCAATCAATGCAATTTCTTTAGCTTTCATAATGGTGGAAACCCCCATTGTTATAGCGCTCGGCGGCACAAGATCGATAGAGCCGAAAGTATTTACCGCTTCTTTTTTAGACTGCGTGTCCAGCAGGATCAGCCTGGTCTGCGAACTCATGCTCGATCCGGCAATATTAATACCGATATTTCCGGCACGTCCCAGCCCCAACAGCAGGTAGTCTATTCCACCCAAACGCTGAATAGTAAGTTCATATTCCCTGCAATAATTCAGGATCTCTTCTTTCGGAGTAAAGCCGTCAGGAGAGTATATATTTTCAGGATCGATATCCACATGATCGAGGAACGACTCTTTCAACAGATGAAGATTACTGTTTGCCTGGGTAATCAAGGGATAAAACTCGTATATGTTAAATACAACGACGTTTTTGAAACTTAATCCTTCTTCCTTGTGCAGACGGATCAGTTCCGAATAAATTGTTTGTGGAGAATGTCCTCCGGGCAGTCCCAGAACAAACGAAACTCCTGAATTTTGTTTTTCCTTTATTTTCTTTGCTATTTCTCCGGCTATTTGCAGAGATGCTTCTACAGACGATTCAAAAATTTTTGTAGGCACTTTTTCGAAACGGGTAAGGGCTGAAAGCTCAAACTCATTCTCGGGTCGGTAGTATCTGGGCGATACCCTGTCTAATACGATTTGCGAACTTAAATCTAATCTCATATCAAAGGTTTATTTTATGTAAATAATAATTATTAAATTCAAAATAAAAATTGTCGTTGCATTCTTGTCATGCTGACGACAGGAAGCATCTCCTATATGAGGATCGAGATCCTTCCCTTTAGTCAGGATGACATGCGACAGTAAATATTTTAGATTACTTATCTTCCTCCTGTTTAAAATACGAGTGCCGCCGCACCCAACAGGTTAATATCTTCTCTTTGGGAAACCAGGATGTTGATGTTCTCAATCGTTTCCTTGAATGGGAAACTCTGTATATTATCGAACATACTTTGAGAAAATAATTCGTAACCTATTATTAAATCACCTCCCAGAATTATAGCCTGAGGATCATACACAAGCAGGAGGGTTTTGATAAGTTCTCCGATATGCCGCCCCAATTCGTTCCACAAAGAGAGCATTTCCACATCTCCCTGCAAGGCCAACCGGTAAGCATCACCGACCGTAGTCCCGTTCATGACAAAGAACTTCTGTCCGCAATACCTTTCAAAATCGTAATGCAGATACGGCAAACTACCAATTTCCCCGGCTCCTGTATTAGCCCCTTTGTACAATTCGTTATTTATAATAATTCCCGCGCCCACACCTATACTAAGGGTAACGCACACAATATCGTGATAGATAGTCCCCTCGCCATAATAGCGCTCTCCGAATGCAAAACAGTTGCAATCGTTATTAACAAATACAGGGATACCAAATTCATCTTCAAGGATTTCCTTTATCCGGATCTTTTGCCACGACGGAATATTTGTCACATTCTGCACTATTCCTTTATCGGTTTTCACTATACCCGATATTCCAAGCCCTATTCCACGTATGTTTGAATTGATTATTTTTTGTATAAGTTCAATCAGATGTGCGACTATAACTTCCTTCGGTGCATCGGCCTTCATCGGAGCCTCAATCTTACGATAAATTTTTCCTCCGTCCACGATTCCCAATCGCATGCTTGTACCGTCTATATCTATTCCTATCCTCATAACATCAAGATAAAATCATATTGTAATTCAGAGAGTTTAGCCTCCCTTTGCTTTTCACTAATTAGACTATACAAATATAAGCATGAAAAATTTAACATCATCAAATTATATGTTAATTAACACCTGGTTTTCTATTCAATATGTCAATGAGCGTATTTATAATCTTTATCATAAATTGAAGATATTATCAAGCACATAATTCTTCAAGACAAAAATACACTTACTTATTCATCTTTCAAAAGTATATCACCGCATAATCCATCTATATAAGTTTAAATACATTAAAATATGTATTTGAATATTAATTTACGATTGCCAATTTTCTACCATGCGATGAATAAATCGGATAAAATATATAACTTTACGCCTGATATAATAAACGGTAAGCTATTGTGGATTATTCACAAACAGATATAAAGTATTTAGCCGGAGTAGGCCCTAAGAAAGCAGAAATACTGAACAAAGAGATTCAGGCGTTTTCTGTGGAAGACTTGTTGTACTATTTCCCATACAAGTATATCGACCGCAGCCGCATCTATTTCATACACGAGATAGACGGCAACATGCCTTACATACAACTAAAAGGACATATCACCGCTTTTGAAAGTTTCGGCGAAGGCCGCAGGAAAAGGCTGGTCGCTCATTTCACCGACGGCACCGGGTTCATCGATCTGGTTTGGTTTCAGGGGGCAAAATTTATAGCTGACAAATACAGGGTAAATTCTCCCTACATTGTTTTTGGCAAACCCACCCTTTTTGGTGATAAATTCAATATAGCACATCCCGATATAGACCCGTTCATCAATGAGGAAGAGCGACAGACGGGGCTGATGCCTTATTATAACACCACGGAGAAAATGAAGAACCATTATCTGAATTCGAAAGCGATGCAGAAGATAATGGCCGCCGCATTTGCTTCTGTGGTAAAGAACCTGCCGGAGACATTACCTGAGGGTGTTATCAGTGAAGCTCGTCTGACAGGCTTGAAACAGGCGATGCGAAACGTGCATTTTCCCGAGAGCACACAATTGTTGCGTGAAGCGCAATATAGATTGAAATTTGAAGAATTATTCTACATACAACTGAATATCCTGAGATACACAGCCGAAAGAAAATCCAAACTCAAAGGGTTTGTATTTACCCGTGTTGGCGACAATCTGAATACTTTTTACGAAAAGAACCTTCCTTTTCCCTTAACAAATGCACAAAAGCGCATCATTAAGGAGATCCGGCAGGATATGGCCACAGGCGAACAGATGAACAGGCTGCTGCAGGGTGATGTGGGTAGTGGAAAAACTTTGGTGGCATTGATGCTGATGCTTATCGCTCTGGATAACGGCTTCCAGGCATCGATGATGGCGCCGACCGAGATTCTGGCAACACAGCACTATCACACTATAAAAGAACAGCTGGCCGGAATGGATGTGAATGTGGAACTATTAACAGGATCAACCAAAAAGAAAGACAGGGAAAGAATTCACAACGCTTTGCTCACCGGAGACCTGCATATATTAATAGGAACCCATGCCCTGATAGAAGATACCGTCCAGTTCTCCAATCTGGGACTGGTGGTAATCGACGAACAACACCGCTTTGGCGTGGCACAACGGGCAAAGCTGTGGTCAAAGAATGTAAATCCTCCGCATATACTGGTAATGACTGCAACACCTATACCCCGCACACTGGCTATGACTGTATACGGAGACCTGGATGTATCGGTAATTGATGAACTGCCACCGGGACGCAAACCGATCCAGACAATCCATCAATATGACAAAAGACGGGGAGCATTATACAATTCTATCCGCAAACAACTACAGGAGGGCAGGCAGGTCTACATTGTGTATCCATTGATAGAGGAGAGCGAAAAGCTCGATTTAAAGAATCTTGAAGAGGGTTTTGAACACATAAAAGAAGTATTTCCCGAATATACGATTTGCAAAGTTCATGGAAAGATGAAACCAAAGGAAAAAGAAGAGGAAATGCAACGCTTTGTGAAGAACGAAGCACAGATAATGGTAGCGACAACCGTCATCGAAGTCGGCGTAAATGTACCTAACGCTTCGGTAATGGTGATAGAATCGGCTCAGCGGTTTGGCCTGTCCCAATTGCATCAGTTACGTGGCCGGGTTGGGCGCGGCGCCGACCAGTCTTACTGTATACTGGTTACCCCGTATGAGCTATCAGCTGAGACCAAGAAACGCATAGACATCATGGTAGAGAGCAACGATGGTTTTGTGATCGCCGAAGCCGATCTGAAACTCCGGGGGCCGGGCGATCTGGAAGGTACACAGCAAAGCGGTATTCCGTTCAATCTGCGGATAGCCAATCTGGTGCGTGACGGTGAAATACTGCAATATGCACGGGAAGTGGCGCAAAAAATACTGGACGATGATCCGAACATGGAGAAACCCGACAACCTCATACTCCGCAGGCAATTACGAAAACTGGGAGGCAACAGGTATAACTGGGGACTGATCAGTTAGTTTCCTATTCTCTATACGATATATTAACGAAGTTTTTATTCCTGTAATTATGGCTTTTCATAGTCAAATACCTATCTTTATCGTTTGATCTAAAATATATGGGCATGAAAAAGTATATAGTTTTTATATTCAGTTGCATTCTTATCGGAGGCATAATCACAAGTTGCGGTTCTAAACCAAAGACCGAGGAGAATAATCAGACAGGAACAACGACTACACAGGTAAGCACCGAACCCGCAAAGGATAAATATAAAAAAATAGCGGAAAAATTGAATAAGGAAATGCCGATGGTGATTCCGGGCGGATTGAGAATGGACAAAGCCGAAGCTGTTTCGAAAAGGGAATTCAGATATAAATATACATTCACAAAAGAGCCTGCTGTCTCGGCTGAGGAATTTATACGGAATACAAAACCTGCTCTGACGCTGGGCTTGCAGCCGATGAAAGATATGGACGACTTCCGTAAGGATAAGATTATCCTTATTTACTCTTATCACAAGATGGACGGAAGCCTGTTTGCCGAAATAAGATTAAATCCCGAAGAATATACAAAATAAGGCCACATACCTCCTATTTATCCTCCATTCAAGTATAGAAACGGCTGATGGTTGTGGCTTTAAAATATAACATTAAATACAATCTTTCAATTAAAATATCGAGATGGTAAAACATATTGTAATGTGGAAGCTTAAAGATGAAGCCCACGGAAATGACAAAGCAACAAACGCAAAAATGATAAAAGAAAGCCTTGAAGCCCTTGACGGGAAGATAGAAGGTTTGATGAAAATAGAAGTAGGCATCGATTTTCTGGGTGAAGGAAACTTTGATGTAGTCCTTTATTCCGAGTTGTCAAAGAAAGAGGCGCTGGACACATATCAAAACCACCCTCTGCATCAGGCACTGCTCCCTTTTATCCGTGAAGCGGTATCGGATCGTAAGGCTGTAGATTACGAAGCTTAGAATTATAAAATTGAGTTTTTATTTATAAGGTCATTTTTACTACGCGCAATCGCAGATTGCTTGTCATTCTTTTGGCCAAAGCCCCAAAAGAATGCAAAAAGTCTTTGGTGGCCCGTCCTTCGTGCTACCCGTTACAGGCTCATGGGCTAAATTAAAAGATTGTCCTGCCGGACGCTTTTAATTTCACGCCCCTTTCTCCTGACGGGTGCCCAGCACTACGGCCTAATGCCACCGGGCAAAGCCACGAGTGCGTCAGCTTCCCGTGCATAGGTTTGCAAGCCGGGCACCTGACGGCTGAAGACGGCGTAAAACGGGGTGCTGTCTGAGCCGAAGGCAAGTTCAGCCCGTTTAGCCGGCAAAGCCAATGTCAGGTCGGCGGTAAACCAGCACTAGCCTTTTGGTTCGTTTTGGGCAATGCCAAAATGAACAAAGAAAATGACCATTTTATTTCAGCAATAAAATTTTGCACTATTGACTATGCACGAAGAAATAATAAAGGAGATACGCCAACGATGCCGCATGGCAATGAATGGTATTGTCTCCGCCAGCATGCGCGAGAAAGGATTGATGTATAAGCTGAATTTCGGCTTGACGATTCAACAGATAAAAGACATAGCCAAAGATTATCAGCAAGACGCTTCATTGTCCGAAACAGTGTGGAAAGAAGATGTGCGTGAACTGAAAATACTGGCCACTATGCTTTATCCTGTTTCTGAATTTACAGAAGCAACTGCTGAAAGATGGATCGGGGAAATAACAAACCAGGAAATACGGGAACAGCTTTGTCTTAATTTACTACAAAATTTCCCGTATGCTTCAAATCTTGTGAAAAGATGGAGCAGTAGTACTGATATGGATAAGCGTACTACCGGATATTGGTTACTGGCACGCCTATTCCTTGCTAAGAAAATGGATAAAACTAATTTGGATTTGTTCCCCTTTATCAACGACGATGTGATTTCTGAAAATACACTTCTTCGCAATGCCGCTCTGTTAGCCCTAAAGCATATAGGACGGCAGTCGAGAGAGGTGTCGGACAAAATATTAGATGATCTATCTATTTATAAGGATAATACTGATCCGATAAAGCAGGAAGTATATAACAGCTTGCATTTTGAATTCGATTATTACTTTAATGGATAATCTATGTGGACTGTTATTTCATCCATACTCTTAGGTTTGATTATAGCTATTCCTGTATATGTCTTGTTAAGCCATTTCAGATCAGGGAGAAGAGCAGGTATTTTTTTACTTACTTTATCTTTTATTTCTTTTAGCTGTATTATCTGCGCATTGCTATTGATTCTTCTTTTTTCCCAAGGACAGGATATTTACGCTATGATCGCAATGATTCTATTAGTAATCACAACTATCATTTCCACTTTGATAGTATTGGTTAAACTATTCCAATATATAAGGTACAAAAGAAAAAAATGAGTTATGAATACTGAAACTCATAACTCATCATTTATAACTACTGATTCGCAAAAATTAGGTATTTTCTTTTTCTTCCGCTCTTTCGATAAAATCCTTCAGCTTTTCTACCATATTGGAGCTGCCGCAATAAAATGGTGTGCGCTGATGCAATTCGGTCGGCTGGATTTCCAATATGCGGTTCTTTCCATCGCTGGCGCTACCTCCTGCCTGTTCGGTGATGAAAGCCATAGGATTGCATTCATATAACAGGCGTAGTTTGCCCTTAGGAGTCTTATGTGTGGACGGATAGAAATAAATCCCCCCTGTGATCAGGTTGCGATGGCAATCAGAGACAAGGCTGCCTATATAACGGGCGGTATAAGGGCGGTCGTCTTTTTCTTCCTGGCAGTATTTTATATAATCTTTGACACCCTGAGGAAAATGCACATAATTACCTTCGTTTACCGAGTAGATTTTTGCGTTTTTGGGACATCTCATATTAGGGTGGGAGAGATAGAAGCTTCCTATCGCAGGATTTAGTGTAAAGCCGTTTACTCCACGGCCTGTAGTGTAGACTATCATAGTGGATGTGCCATAAAGGATATAACCTGCGGCTACCTGATTGACTCCGGGCTGAAGAAAATCTTCCATTGTTACAGGAGATCCTATAGGCGAAACCCGGCGATAGATGGAAAAAATAGTTCCAACCGAAACATTCACCTCAATATTGGAAGATCCGTCGAGTGGGTCCATTAGCACAACATATTTATTATTATGTCCTTCGTCCAGTCCCTGAATGGTGATAAAGTTGTCATTTTCCTCCGAAGCTATGCCGCAAACAATTTCTCTGTTGACCAATGTTTGTATAAATACATCATTAGCATATACATCCAGCTTTTTCTGGTCTTCTCCCTGTACATTGGTAGTGCCAACAGTGCCTAATATGTCAACCAAACCTGCCTTGTTTACTTTGTAGCTGACAACTCTTGCCGCCAATAGAATTGAGTTTAACAGCCGGGACAGTTCTCCGGATGAATACTTGAAGTCTTCCTGCTTTTCGATGATAAACTCATCCAGAGTTTTTCTTGCAACATTCTTCATAATGGTTTATGTTTTAAATTTATTATTTAATGCTTCAAAGTTATAAGTTTATTTCATTTGTTCAGCGAATAAGGGGATAAGGTTTATTTATCTGCCTATAAGATGTGTCTATTTGATAGTTTTAGCTGTGATCGGAATTGGATATATTTATCTATGTAAGAAAGGAGCCCCCTCTGGCTCCCCCAAGGGCAGGGCTGTTAAGTTCTGAAATTTATACCCTCTTTGTCAGGTTGAACAGAGTGAAACATCTCTTGTAAGATAAGAGATCCTTCGTTTCACTCAGGATGACAGCAGAAAATAACAGAACAAAGCAGAGAACTTAACAGCCCTACCCCCAAGGGGGGAGAAACAGAGAGAGTATAAATTAAAATTATACTTTGCGGCTTAACGACTTTGCGAGAAAACCTGTCAGGCATGTCAGGTTTTAACTAAAAAGCCAATAGCTATTAGCTAATAGCCAACAGCTAAAAGAAGTGTCAGGTTTTGATTGAAAAAGCTGCAAAAGTGTAATATTTGCCTCGCCTTCGCTTCGGCGATCGTTGATTGTAACTTTTTATCCAAAAAGCTAAAAGCTGAAGTTTGTCAGGTTTGTCAGTTTTTGAATATAAATCCTTTGCTGCTGATTTAATTAAAATCTACCTTTGTGTACAAAAAAATAGGACATGGCTGTATTATATTATTCTGACGGGGTTAAGGTGCCTTCATTCAAGAGGCGGGAAATGACGAATTGGATAAAATCGGTTGCTGCACTGCACAATAAAAAAGTGGGTACTATAGCTTATATATTCTGTAACGATGAAAAGATTCTGGAAGTGAATAAGCAATATCTTCAGCACGATTATTATACCGATATAATAACATTTGAGTATAATGAAGAAGATAGTCTTTTTGGCGACATTTATATTAGTCTCGATACAGTTAAGAGCAATTCTGAGCAATTTGATACGGACTATAACGAAGAGCTGTATCGTGTGATTATCCATGGCGTTTTGCATCTGTGCGGAATTAACGATAAAACGCCTGAAGAGCAGGAGTGTATGACCCGTTGCGAAAATGAAGCACTGAAATTATTATAAGAAATCATGCAAAAATATTTAGGTAAATTATTTTATATTGTTCCCGTTTGCTGTCTTTTCCCTTTCTTTTCAGCGCCTTTGGCCTTATTCTTGGGTATTTTGCTGGCTTTCTTTTATAAAGGAAGAGAAGTCTTTGAAACGGGTAAGCTTACTAAGTATCTCTTACAAGGGTCTATTGTATGTATGGGATTTGCTATGTCGGTGAGTGATGTTGTGCAAACGGGGAAAACAGGATTTATGATTACAATTGTGTCTGTGGCTGTTACCATGGTTAGTGGAATTATATTGGGGAAAATCCTTAAGGTAGAGAAAAATACTTCAACTCTTATCTCCGGCGGTACGGCTATTTGTGGAGGAAGCGCCATAGCGGCTATTGCTCCGGTTATAGATGCGAAAAATAATCAGATAAGTTTTTCATTGGCTGTTATCTTTGTGTTGAATGCAATAGCCTTGTTCCTGTTTCCGTTGATCGGGCATCTATTACAGATGGATCAGACCCATTTCGGTTATTGGGCAGCAATCGCTATACACGATACCAGTTCGGTGGTAGGGGCTTGTTCTGCATATGGCGAACAGGCTTTACAAGTGGGTACCACTGTAAAGCTTACACGTACATTATGGATTATTCCGCTGGCTCTCTGCATTGCATTCTTTAACAAACAAAATGCTTCGAAAATTAATATTCCCTGGTTTATTTTGCTATTTGTTGTTGCTATTGTTATTGGCAACTATATACCGGGTATGGAGGAGACCAATCAGCATCTTAGCTGGCTGGGGAAAAAGGGAATGATGATATCCTTGTTTTTTATCGGGACTTCTATTAATATAGCAGAAGTGAAAAGGACAGGTGTTAATACATTTTTGCTTGGAATACTGTTATGGGCTATTATCGGGATTTTATCCTTCTTCTGGATTAAGCTCGCTTTTTAAAATAGAAAGAGCGAATCATCCAGATCCACTCTTCCCTAATTAGCTATTTGCATGTAGCTATGCAAAAGACTTCCCTAAAATAATTGTAAATAAGCTAAGTCTGGTTGGGAAATTCTAATGCCTAAAAACCTAATGTATACTAAATTTTCCTGTTGCGATAATAGCGCAGGCCGAATTAGTAAGTGTTATGTTATATTCTCCGTAGTTCCAACTTGAAGTACTTATCAATACTTCGTTAGAAGATGCCGGAGTGAGCTGTCTAAGATAAACAGGCGCTCCTGTATTATCGGTTATTTTGATATTTATTTTTTCTTCAAGCTCAATGTTGACTTTCAATGTAAAATTGCTTTGGTAGACCTTTATTGGCTTGAATAAGGAAATTGTTCTTATCGAAGCTGAAGGGTTTGTTAGTTTGCCAGTTTCAGGTAGTACCTTTATGATAACTTCACCCCAATCGTCGCTGTCACTCATGACTTTGACCCCATGGTCTCTTAAACTAAAATTGTTGAATGAATACATACCCATATTAATTAAAATGATAGAGTCAATGTTAATAAAATGAAATATCCCTTCCTTACAGTTTAATTTAAAAATTGGTGTGTGAAGTAATCGTGTTTTGTATTTATATGGACAAAGCTAAAGTTTAGAGAAACGAAAAACAATATTTTTTACCTAGATATAGATTGTTTTTTTATTATTTATATTTATGGTATTGAATATTAATATATTATATTAAATATGGTGTATTTAGATATAGATTTTATTTTTAATATTATTGTAAATTCTGTTGTGTTTTTTCTTTTTTTTTATTAACTATGAACTTCATTTCAGATGTTCCTTAATATATTATCTATGAAATCAAGAAGTCTCATTTTCTTTATCTATATAACAGTTGTATTGATAACAAGTTCTTGCGATAAGCAGGATTACAGCGTAGAGGAAATACTTAATAGATCGGAAATGCTAATAGAACATGATCCTGATAGTGTGTATAAGTTGCTTACAACTGAGATGCATCCTGAAAATTTGAATGAAGATTTATATGCGGAATATGTATTGTTGTTGGTTCAGGCTAAAGATAAAACGCAAAAGAGTCTTCATAATGATACGATTATATTCAAGGCAAAAGATTATTATATAAAAAATAGAAATAAAAATAAGGCAGCACTCGCCTTATTTTACTCCGGACGAGTATTTTCTTTGAATAATCAGAAGCAAAAAGCCAGAAATGCATACGTAGATGCCGAAGGCTATCTCAAAGACAGTGATGATTATACATTAAAGGGTTTAATAAAATACTTTATTGGAGATTTATATTTTGATCAATTATTGAAAGATGAGGCAATAAAGCAGTATAAAGAAGCCTCTATCTACTTTAATAGATCAGGAAAATACGGAAATGAGTTGATGACATTTGAGAAATTGGGTATAACTTTTCTGATGAAAAAGGAAATAGATAGTTGTCTCTATTATTATAATAAAGCTATATCCTTATCTCAGAGCCAAAATGATTCTATAGAGCAAGCCAGAATGTCTAGAAGTATAGGTTTGGTATTCAGTCAGCTAGGAAATTATGAACAAGCGCGTCTATATTTCAGAAAATCAATTTCTTATTTCAAGAATCCGGGAAATAAAGCAAATACTTATCTGGATATAGCCTATTCTTTCAATGATAGCAAGAATAGAGATTCTACACTATACTATGCGAACAAATCACTAGAATTGATAGGAGATAATGACTACGAACTGAGGCAGGCTATATATCAGTTAATTATAGAGATGGAGAAACAAGATAGTGATTATGGTAAAACTTATCATAAAAATTATAATAAAACCCTTTTTCGAATACTGAAAGAGACAGACAACCAGGCTATTCTGGATGTCCAGAAGAAGTATGATTTCGAATTGATACAGAATGAGAATAACAGATTACTCATTCATCGGCAAACAGCCTTTCTCATTATACTGGGATTGATTGCTGTGATACTTGCGTTAAACTTATATTATTCCAGAAAAAATATAAAGAATAAAATAGCATTAGCTGATGCAGAACAGAAAGCCTCCCAATTAACAGATATGGCCGATTCATTCGGTGAAAAGGAAGATTCTTTCAAGAAGTTATTGCTTCAGCATTTTAATATTCTCAAAAAGGTGGCGTTAATTGAAACTCATCTGAAAGAAGAAGAGAAGAAGCAAGGACGGAAATTATTGAAGAAGGTTAATGAGATTATCTATAACGAAGGTTCTGTTGATTGGGATCTGATCTTAAAAACTATCGATCAGCTGTGCAATCGATTCCCTACTGTACTATATAAGATCTGTCCTCAGTTGGATGATTCTGAATTCAAGATATGCTGCCTTACTTATGCAGATCTGAACAATGCGGAGATAGCTATAATAATGAGGCTTAGCGTTAATACTGTCCAGATGAAGAAATCCAATGTCCGTAAAAAACTGGGAATAGAAGGGTATGGTAATCTCAAGGTTTTCTTATCAGAATATGTGAAATGTTAGAGCATTTTAATATTATTTTAATTATTCTTGTTGCTATTAGATACAAACTTTGTTTGTACCTTTGCCAAAATAATAATAAACTCAACTAAAAGAAACATTTTAGCTCAATCGAGAGGCCTAATCTAACCTAATATTATAAATGAATAAGATCGTAGATAAAGAGTATTTCTCAGAGAATGTAGTCAAATTTGAGGTTGAAGCTCCTTTGATAGCGAGAAGCCGTAAGGCCGGACATTTTGTGATTGTCAGGGTTGGCGAAAAGGGAGAACGCATTCCACTCACTATTGCGGCATCAAACACCGAACGCGGAACAATAACTATTGTGATTCAAGCCGTGGGCGAATCTTCAAAGAAAATATGCAGCCTGAATGCCGGAGATTATATAACCGATGTTGTCGGCCCATTGGGGCAAGCCACCCATATCGAGAACTATGGAACAGTCATTTGTGCCGGAGGCGGAGTCGGGGTTGCGCCGATGCTGCCTATTATAGAAGCAATGAAAAGAGCCGGCAACAAAGTGATCTCGGTACTGGCTGCCCGCACCAAAGATCTTGTGATTCTGGAGAAACAGGTTGCCGAATATTCCGACGAAGTGATTGTGATGACTGACGACGGATCCTACGGACATAAAGGACTTATCACAAACGGTATCGAAATGGTCATCGGGCGCGAAAAGGTAGACCTTTGTGTGACTATCGGCCCTGCCATCATGATGAAGTTCGTATCTCTTCTCACACAAAAATATAACATTCCTACAATGGCATCACTGAATACGATCATGGTCGATGGAACAGGTATGTGCGGCGCTTGCCGTGTAACGGTAGGAGGAAAAACCAAATTCGTTTGCGTGGATGGACCTGAATTTAATGCACACGAGGTGGACTTCGACGAAATGCTGATGAGACTGAGAGCATATAACTAACTATCTATTCAAAAGAAGAAATGACAGAGCAAGAATATATACAGGCGCGCCGTAGTGAGCCTTGGAGAGAAGAACTCCGTAAAACCATAAAAGCCAAAGAGCGTGGTGATATACCCCGGGTACATATGCCCGAACTCGATCCTGAGTACAGAAGCCATTCCCTAAAGGAAGAAGTGAATCTGGGACTATCGGCAGAGCAGGCCGTGAAGGAAGCCGCCCGATGTCTCGATTGTGCCAATCCCACCTGCATGGAGGGTTGTCCGGTGGGGATACAGATTCCTTCGTTTGTCAAGAATATCGAGCGGGGCGAGTTCCTCGAAGCGGCCAAAGTCCTGAAAGAGACCAGTGCCCTGCCTGCTGTGTGCGGACGTGTTTGTCCTCAGGAAAAGCAATGCGAAGCCAAATGCATCTACATTCAGAAGATGAAGAGAGAGCCTGTGGCTATCGGTTATCTTGAACGCTTTGCCGCCGATTACGAACGTGAAAGCGGACAGGTGGCAGTTCCCGAATTGGCTCCTGCAAATGGAATGAAGATCGCTGTTGTCGGTTCCGGACCTGCGGGACTTTCTTTCGCCGGAGATATGGCTAAGCTGGGATACGATGTAACTGTATTCGAAGCACTTCATGAAATCGGAGGGGTTCTCAAATATGGTATTCCTGAATTTCGCCTTCCAAACGAGATTGTTGACGTGGAAATCAATGTGCTTCGCCGGATGGGGGTGAAGTTTATTAATAACTGCATCGTCGGAAAGACCATTTCCTATGAAGACCTTCATGCGGAAGGATTCAAAGGTATCTTTGCCGCCAGTGGAGCAGGGCTGCCTAACTTTATGAATATACCGGGCGAAAACCTTATCGGTATCATGTCGTCCAACGAATTCCTTACCCGTGTCAATTTGATGGATGCATCCAATGACGAAAGCGATACCCCTGTCCAAAAAGGCAAACGGGTAGCCGTTGTGGGGGCAGGAAATACAGCGATGGACTCTGTACGTACGGCTAAGCGTCTTGGCGCGGAAAGAGCGATGATCGTTTACCGCCGCTCCGAAGAGGAGATGCCGGCCCGTCTCGAAGAAGTAAAACATGCCAAAGAAGAGGGTATAGAATTCCATACATTACATAATCCGATTTGCTACGAAGGCGATGAAAAAGGCCATGTGCAACGGATGCAGCTTCAGAAGATGGAACTCGGCGAACCCGACGCTTCGGGACGCCGCAAACCTGTGCCTATCGAAGGTGCCACCGAGTGGTTCGATGTGGACGAAGTGATCGTCAGTGTAGGGGTTTCTCCAAATCCACTGATTCCGTCTACCTTCAAAGGTTTGCAGATATCCAAATGGGGAACGATCATTGTCAATCAGGAGACTATGCAGTCCGATCTGCCCGATGTGTATGCAGGGGGCGATATCGTGCGTGGTGGCGCTACCGTGATTCTTGCCATGGGTGACGGACGTAAAGCCGCTGCCGCTATGGATAAAGCGTTGAAAGCTTAAAGTATTATACATAATGAGAGAAGAGATTGTGGTTTGCTGCGATCTCTTTTTTCATCAATATACACTTCTAATAATACTTTTCACCATTTTGTATCATTACCATGGTTCTGGCAATACGGTCAGCCTTAGCCTGTTCCGTTTTGGCCGAATTTATCCAATCGATAAAAGCCTTTTTCTGTCCATCGCTATAATTCTCGAATTTCGCCAAAACACCATCTTCATACTCCATGCACAAAAGTAATTCTTCGGGAATTATCAGTGGTGTTTTATCTTCGTATATAGTAACGTGCACAGTATCAGGTGCCTGTTTTTTAATATTCTTCCTCACCTCAGCCTTTACAGCTAAGCCTACACGTCCGTTTCCAAGAGGCATCATGTTTACGTTGGAAAACTCATAATCATCGATCTTTCCTTTTACTTTCAGCATGCCAAAAGGTGTTTTTGGCATTGGAATCTCCGGAATTTCGACGAAAGTCCAGGCGCCTTTATCTCCTATTTTTTGTAACTGATAATCGTTATCGACTAGTGGTTTTTCTGTTTCCATATTCCAAAGATAATTTATTTGAAATAAAACCTTATGCCCGGCATAGATTGATTTATCCTGTGGTCAAAACCTGACAAACCTGACAGATTTTATTACTCAACCGAATGAAAATCATCTATATTATCAGGTATCTCAATTAATGGGCTATAATCTGTTTTCCATATATCCAACTCATATAGTTCTCCTTTTTTATCAGTGTTTAATGATACTATAACAGTGATTCCGTCTATATCCTGAAATTGAATATCGCTTGCCTGCTTACCAAATAACCTTTTTTCATTTTTATCATACCTTTGCGGTAAAAGGAATAAGCTTCCCATCCCTCCATCAATCATTGGTAAGACCATAAGGTCTTTATCCCAATCAGCAGGAATATGGATCGAAGATTTATTTACCAGTATCTTTAGAAGCATTAATTCTTTAGTAGTAGGCTTTCTTTTTATGTTCATAAAGCTGATATATATTTTATCTCCATTGTTCATTTCTGTTAAAGAAATTTCTGCAAGTTAATAAAAACCTGTCAATTAGCAATCACCGGAGCGAAGGTGAGGCAACCCTGACAGATTATTCAGTTAGCGGTTAATGGTTATCAAAGTATTGGCTCAGCCGACACTTCATATTTATAACTGAATCACTTATTTTTGTCATCCTGAGGCACAAAGAATCCCGTCTATATAGGGAGGAGATGCTTCCTGTCGTCAGCATGACAAACACAATACGGTCATTCAAAATGCATTTCATTCTTAACGGACTCTGTCGAACGTTGTTTCTGAATTCTTAACGATTCTTAATTCTTAATTTTTAGTTCTTCATTCTTCATTTATTCTCATTTTTTCATCATTCTCAATTCTCTTCCTCTCCTCTTCGGTCGCCATCCTGATGACTTCACTATCCGCTCCGTTCAGATGTTTATCCAGCTGAATAAATAAGTCTGCCTCATGTTGGTTATTTACATAGATAATTTGCTGCCGTAGTTTCGGCTTTTCCTGCCTTTCTTTCTCTTTGCGTTTTTCCTCCTGTTCCAGCACATACTTGATTGCCGCTAAGTTCGGCGGATATTGTTTCTTCTTTACTACCCGTGATTTCTCGATCTGTATATGCGGATTGCTTTTGGCGGGTTCATATACCACTTTTTCTTCTTCCAGTGTATAACCTTCCAGTTTCTTGCGAAGCGAAGCACGGGCGATGGACACCAGCATCTCGTCCCGCTGGCGCATGGCTTCATCAACCGCTTTCTTAAATTCGGGTTTGGTGTCGAGCCACTGGTAGTAAGTTTCGCGGGAGATACGTGCTACCATGCATAGTTCTTTTACTGTGTAAATGTCGGATTCGATCAGGGATAGGATTTCCGATACTAGTTCTTCTGTGTACTTAGCCATAATTTTATATATTTGTAGTTAGTCGTTAAAGTAGCCAGAGTAGTTAAAGCATATCAAAAAAATCCACCTGACTACTTTAACTTCTTTGACTACTGAGTTTTCAGTATAGATAAACAACTTTTTATTTGATAAAATGATAGAACTCAGTTACACCTTAGACAAAGACGATTATCTCGCTTTTCAGTTATTTGCTGCAACAAAGAATCCATTATTTAAGAGACAGCATCGCAAATCAAGAATTCTTGTTTTTCTGCTTTTTGCTACAGTAGGTGCAGTATTTCTAAACTTCGATACAGGCCTGGCCTGCTATATTTTTATCTTCGCGGCAATTGTTTTCCTGATCTACCCTTTCTTTGGCAGACGGTACAGTAAAAGCTATTTAGAGAAACACGTGGAACAAACGTTCGATCCTGATTGTAGAGTGGTGTCTGTTAGCATAGACGACCGGAATGTAAACATGGTGGATAAAAAGTCAACCGGTTCTGTTAAACTCAGTGAATTGGTCGGTATTACTGAAATAAAAGATTATTTCTTTATGCAGGTCAATAAAGCCTCTTACATCATAATACCCAAAGGAAAAATAGAAAACGTTGACGCCCTTCGCAATCATTTATTAGAATGCAGTAAAAAACTGAATATAACCTATTCTGACGAAATGGACTGGAAATGGAAATAGTTCGCATAGTACATGACAAAAATAGAATATAAACCTATACTACCCTTACAGGGCGTCCTTTCAGGGTTTATGTTTCCCGACCCAAGGCGTTGCCATTGGGCTATATTATGTAGCCCTTTCAGGCCATCCGGAAAGAAAACAGGCTGAAAGCCTGATATATTCTAGCCCGGGGCGTTGCCCCGGGTATTTATAGCCCAAGAGGTTGCGCCCTGTAAGGGCAACATAAAGTCAGGACGACTACATCCTTCAATCCGTAATAATTCAAAAAAACAAGCTGAGATACTATGTTATTTAGAACAATTCTTTAATTTTGTATCCGGTATGAAAAGATTTGCTCAACGCATATTGTTATTGGTTGCTGCCGCTACCGTGTTTATCACAGGCATGGGGGTAACGATCGTGAATTGTCAATGCATAGCCTGCGACAAGCAGCCCATTTTCATGTCCACTCAACAACTTTGTTGCTCATCTACGGCACAGGCCGAACAAACAAAAGCATGCTGTGCATCACAAGGTAGCTGTCATACTACAGGCCAGACAGAATATTCGAAAGATAAGCATTGCGCTATATCCCGTGTGGCTATCGATATTGATGCGTCGTCGTTTCGTCCGCATGTATCTACGCCTTTCGTGTGGATATCCGATGCACTTTTTGTTCAGCCAATCAGCGTTTTGCCCGATATTGTAGAGCATGACGATGAATATATTTATTATAAAACACCGCCTGACACCCCTCCCCGTGAGTATCTCTCTTTTATAAGGGTTCTTATCATTTGATTTTGTATTTATATGATCTGATGTTGTGTGCGCATTTGTGGCGCACCTGAAGTATTTGTATATAAATCACATAAATTTGAAAATCAAATGAAAACAATAAAAATAACTATATTACTACTATTAATACCTGTCCTTACTTTTGGTAAAGACATCCTGAAAGGATATATACTCGATGCGCAAAAGCAACCGCTTATAGGAGCTTCGGTACGTTGGGAGAGTGCGAAAACCGGAGTTGTGACCGACGATAAAGGTTTTTTCGAAATCCCCGGAACTCCGCATAAAGACCACATGCTGGCAATCTCTTATGTCGGTTTTAAAGATAAAGTGGTGCATATTCACGATTTTGCCGAAATACAAAATATCACCCTTGATGAGAATAACGAACTGGGAGAAGTCGTGATTGAGAAGACTGTCCCCGGTACAATAAAATCACGCCGGGAAGTTCTCCAGACCGAGAAGATCACGACAAAGGAATTACATCGTGCAGCCTGCTGTAATCTTTCGGAAAGTTTCGAAACCAATCCGTCGGTAGACGTATCGTTCAGCGATGCGGTTACAGGAGCCAAGCAAATCCAGTTGTTAGGTCTGGCGGGTACTTATGTGCAAACCCTCACCGAAAATTATCCTAATTTCCGTGGCCCTGCTTCAACTTACGGACTCGATTATATTCCCGGCCCATGGATGGAAAGTATACAAATTTCGAAGGGCGCCGCATCTGTGAAGAACGGATATGAGTCTATCACCGGACAGATGAATGTGGAATATAAAAAGCCTAACAGCGCCGATCCTCTTAGCCTTAACTTTTTCGCCAGCGATGCGGGACGTTATGAAGGGAATGCCGATGCTGCATTTATATTGAATGACAAACTCAATACAGGCGTATTTCTTCATTATTCCAATGAAACAGCCTCGCATGATGATAACAATGACAGTTTCCTCGATGCTCCTAAAAAGCATCAGTTCAACTTTATGAACCGCTGGCATTATATGTCGGGGCGCTACGCTTCGCAATTCGGTATACGTTTCCTACAGGATTACCGTACCAGCGGACAGACCATGCATACATTGAACGATGCTTCCGTCAACAAAGACAATCCGTATGAAATATCGGTGAAAGCCAACAGGGGAGAATTCTATACAAAGAATTCTTATATACTTGACGAAAAACGTAATGGTAATATCGCCTTGATCTTTACAGGATCATACCAGGATCAGAAATCGCAATTCGCAGCGCAGAAACTGAATGTATATGCGAACAACCTGTATGCTTCGCTGATGTATGAAACCCAACTCGGAAGAATGCACCAGTTAAGTACGGGGCTGAGTATGAACTGGGACAAGTACACGCAGACCATCGCATTGAACAATCCTTTGGCACCGCAGCCCGAAAATGAAACGACAACAGGGGGATATGCCCAATATACATTCAACCTGAATGATAAGTTTATCGCCCTGGCAGGACTAAGGGCCGATTATAGCTCGTTGCACGATAAAGTATTTGTAACTCCCCGCGTGCACCTGAAGTATATGCCTGTGGAGTGGCTCAATCTGCGTGCATCTGCCGGAAAAGGCTACCGTACCGTGTTTGTGATGCCCGAAAACAGTTTCTATATGGCAAGCAGTCGCAAGATTATCATAGAAGATAACCTGAAGCAGGAATCGGCATGGAATTACGGAGCCAGTGTTTCATTCCATATCCCGATAAAAGGAGAAGACCTGACCATATCCGGCGAGTGGTACCGGACTGATTTCGATAACCAGGTGGTGACCGATGTGGACAGTGACCCGCATGCCGTAATGTTCTACAACCTGAAAGGAAAATCTTATGCGAACAGTTTTCAGGTAGAAGCTTCCTACCCGTTGTTCAAAGGATTTAACCTGCTTGCAGCCTACCGCTGGATGGATACTAAAACGGACTATAACGGCAAATCGATGAAAAAACCATTGATCAGTGATTACAAAGCTTTGGTTACAGCTTCGTATGAAACAAATCTGAAAAAATGGATGTTCGACCTCACTGCCCAGTTTAATGGTGGCGGACGTATGCCTACTGCTGATGCGGCAGATCCGCTATGGGGAAATACATTCGGGTCGTATACGATACTGAATGCTCAGATCACCAAACGGTTCCGTACATGGAGTGTCTATGCGGGAGCAGAGAATATCACCGATTATAAACAAAAGAATCCGATCATTGATCCCGAAAATCCATTCGGAGACAACTTTGATGCCACAATGGTATGGGGCCCTACCATGGGACGTAAATTCTATGTGGGATTCCGTTATACGATAGGAAAGTAGGAGAAGAGTTGTAAGTTATGCCAATCAGTAGTTGAAATTATGATTGTAATTAATTATAATAGTTTCAACTACTGATTGGCATAAAAATTCCAAACGGCTTCAATATAAGCACTACCATCCATTTTAATATATTTCACATTTAAGTATACATTTTTTCCACAAAAATGCAAACTCCAGTTTACATTTTTAGTATATTTGTGTCGATTTTTAATTTAGGTTAAAAATCCCGGAATTGAGAGTAAATACAAAACAACAAATATATCATGGATTTAATTAATCAAATTGTAGAACGGGCTAAATCGAACAAACAACGCATTGTTCTTCCCGAAGGAACCGAAGTAAGAACTCTCAAAGCCGCAGACTTGCTTATCGGCGATGGTGTTGCCGACATTATACTTGTTGGAGACACAACAGAAATTAAAAATATGGCAGTGAATCTTGGTCTCAAAAACATAGACAAAGCTACCATAGTCGATCCTAAAGATTATGAGAAAAAAGAAGTATATACCAATCTTCTTTTCGAACTCAGAAAAGCGAAAGGTATGACCATAGAGCAGGCAGCGAAACTAGCCGCTGACCCTTTATATATTGGCTGCCTCATGATTAAGAACGGTGATGCCGACGGTGAAATCGCAGGAGCACAAAACACAACAGGCGATGTACTTCGCCCTGCGTTGCAGATCATAAAGACTGCGCCGGGAATGAGTGTCGTATCAGGAGCATTCCTCATGTTCACCACTCAGAAACAATACGGTAAAGATGGCCTCATCGTCATGGCCGACTGTGCCGTTACCCCCGACCCTACAGCTGCCCAACTGGCAGAAATCGCCGTTTCCACCGGACATACAGCCCGTGCCCTTGTTGGAGAGGAGCCACAGGTTGCCATCCTGAGTTTCTCTACAAAAGGAAGCGCAAAACATCCGATGGTAGATAAAGTGATAGAAGCTACTCAACTGGCACAAAAACTGGATCCGACAATGGACATCGACGGCGAATTGCAAGCTGACGCAGCTCTTGTTGCCGCAGTGGGACAACAGAAAGCTCCGGACAGCAAAGTTGCCGGAAAAGCCAATGTTCTTGTCTTCCCTACACTCGAAGTGGGAAATATAGCTTACAAACTGGTTCAGCGCCTTGGCGGAGCAGAAGCAATCGGCCCCATCTTGCAGGGTATGGCCGCTCCAGTACACGACCTTTCGCGCGGATGCTCGGTTAGCGATGTATACAATATGGTGGCTATTGCAGCTAATCAGGCTATTGCAGCTAAAAACAAGTAAGAAGCCCCTCCTATCCTCCCCATAGGGGAGATTTCCCCCTCCGGGGGCTAGGGGGACATATCATAATTCATAACTCAAAAAATACCTATGGCAGAAATAATAGAAGCTATTGAAGAATATGGCTTAAGTTCAAAGCATAAAAAGAGATCGTTATTCTCAAAGATCGGCGTAGTAGGATGTGGCCGCGACGGACGCCACATAGTCAGCCTCACGGCACTATCCGGCATGGAAGTCGTTTTCATAGAAGTATCGAACGACAGGATACAGGAAGCGCTGAAAGATATAGAAAACGGCCTCGACACGAAGATTGAGAACTGGGGACTGACTCAGGGAGAGAAACGTGCCACAATGGGACGTATCAAAGGCTCCCTCAACTACAGCGACCTCAAAGGCTGTGATTTTGTTATCGAATGTATCCGTTACGAAGCTAACGGAGAGCGTAGCACCGAGTTACGTAAAGAAGTTTTTCGCAATCTCGAACTGGTGTTGGCTCCCGATGCTATCATCGCAACCAATGCAACAACAGTCATTATAAGCGAACTGGCTGCAGAACTCACTCACAAGGAGCGCTGCATCAGCCTGCACTTTCCTATCACCCACACCGAAGCAAAATTACTGGAAGTTGTACGGGGAACGTTTACGTCGCAGGAAGCGATAGATAAAATATTCCTGTTTGCCAACATGATCAAATACACCCCTATTCCGGTTCACGAAAGTAGCGGGCTTGTCAGCTTCCGTATACTTATCATCATGCTGAACGAAGCATGTGAAATATGGATGGAGAATGTAGCACCCCTCGAAGATATAGATAAAGAGTTTACTATCATATACGGACAACGTTTCGGTGTATTCCAACTGGCAGATATCATCGGTATCGAAAAACTGGTGATGATGATGGAAGACATGTTCCATGAATATGGAGACAAAAAATACAAAGCCTCTCCTGTGCTATGGCGCCTGTATCGCTCTAAGCAATTAGGAAAATCCACAGGCCGTGGATTCTATATTTATGACGAATCGGGAAAACAGATAGGACCAAACAACTTAATATAATAACATGAAAATATTAGTACTGAACTGTGGTAGTTCATCCATAAAATATAAGCTTTTCAATATGGAAAGCAAAGAGGTGGTGGCTCAGGGAGTAGTTGAAAAAATCGGATTGAAAGGTTCGTTCCTTAAATTTCCTCTTCCTAATGGCGACAAAGTTGTACTCGAAGGAGAGATACTTGAGCACCAATCGGGTATTGAGTATATACTAGGTGTATTGCTAAGCGAAAAATACGGATGCATCAAATCGCTGGACGAAATAGATGCCGTAGGGCATCGCGTCGTACATGGAGGAGAAGAATTCAACAGTAGTGTTTATATTACTGATGAAGTAATAAAGAAAATGGAAGAATGTATAGAGTTGGCGCCCCTGCACAACCCGCCTAACCTTGCCGGTATTTATGCCGTAAAAGAACTGATGGGAGATATTCCTCAGGTTGGAGTGTTCGATACGGCATTCCATCAGACCATGCCACCGGAATCATACATGTATGGATTGCCATATTCTTTATACGAAAAATATAGCATACGCCGTTACGGATTTCATGGCACCAGCCACAGATACGTATCCCGTCAGGCTTGTGAGGCATTAGGCGTACCATACGAAAGCCAACGAATCATCACTGCCCATATCGGCAACGGAGGTTCTCTGGCAGCTATAAAGGGTGGAAAATCTATAGATACATCGATGGGAATGACTCCGGTTGAAGGCTTACTTATGGGTACCCGTGCCGGAGATGTAGATGCCGGCATTATATCTTTTATTATGGAAAAAGAAAACATCGGTACACAGGCTATCTCCACACTGATCAACAAACACAGTGGTTTGCTGGGTGTTTCGGGAGTTTCTTCAGATATGCGTGAACTACAGGCCGCAATCGCAAGCGGCAACAAAAGAGCACAACTGGCATTCGACATATTCATTCACCGTGTAAAGAAATACATTGGTGCATATACTGCTGTTCTCGGTGGACTTGATGTCCTTATCTTTACCGGGGGTATCGGGGAGAATTCATCCATAACCCGCGAACTGGCATGTAAAGACCTTGAGTATATGGGAATAGAACTCGATCTGGATAAGAACAACGAGATACACGGCGATGAGGCTGTCATAAGCACTCCTGAATCGAAAGTAACTGTCATCGTAGTTCCTACTGATGAGGAATATATGATTGCCGCCGATACAATGACGATCGTTAATAAGTAAATAGCTTATTCTCTATAAACGAAAAAAGGAAGTCTGAATATCAGGCTTCCTTTTTTATATGATAAGGTAACGTTTATTTACTCATTTCCCGCGATTTATCACCAAGATATCCCCCATGGTGCCGTTTGGCATAGTCGGCGGGGGTGAATCCTATTTTCCTCATTGTCCCCACTACCAGGATATCACCGATCACAGTCATTATAGTTGTGGATGTTGTAGGCGTCAGCCCAAGAGTACACACTTCATCGGGCCGGCCAGTCAATATACAGATATCGGCTTTTTGTGCCAGCAAACTGTCGGGGTCGCTGGTGATAACTATAAACTTTATACCGGGGATCAGGTTCTTTGCCAAAGAGATCAGTTCAACTATTTCCCTTGTTTTCCCCGAGTTGGATATTGCCAGAAAAATATCGTTGTCCTGTAAAATACCTAAATCGCCATGCTGCGCCTCACTCGGATGCAAAAACACAGCAGGAGTACCTGTAGAGCTGAATGTAGTAGCGATATTCTGTGCTATCTGGCCGGCCTTGCCCATGCCACTGGTCACAAGCTTTCCTTTTTTCACATTCACCTGTTCCACAATAAGGTCGATGGCTTTTTCATAAACATCGCTTATAGGGATGTGTAATATTGCATTGGCTTCATGCGCCAATAAAGAATGTATTTCTTCCGTGTTCATAAGGTTCTTTTTATCGGGCAAAGATACATCTTTTATCTGTTATCTTGCAAAAAAGGCCTGAACGGATTTTGCCATTCAAGCCTCTATTTATAAGTAACAGAAATTAATTCGTTTTAAACTTATACTGTACTTTCGACAAGTCTTCGTTGGCTTTTTCTATCTTGCTTTTCAAAGATTCTTTGTAAGCAGCAAGCCTTACCTGCAAATTCTCATCTCCGGTAGCTATCATCTGTAATGCCAGGATCGCAGCATTCAGAGATCCGTTTATACCTACTGTAGCAACAGGAATTCCGGGAGGCATCTGCACGATGGCCAACAAAGCGTCCATTCCATCCAGCGAAGCATCGATAGGCACTCCGATCACCGGGATCGAAGTCATGGATGCGATAACACCAGGAAGATGGGCAGCCATACCTGCCGCAGCAATTATTACTTTAATGCCTCTTTCTTGTGCAGCCTTGGCAAAACCCTCTACCCGCTCAGGGGTACGGTGGGCAGATAATGCATTCATCTCGAAAGGGATCTCCATTTCATCGAAAAATTTCGCTGCTTTTTCCATCACGGGAAGGTCGGAAGTACTTCCCATTATAATACTAACAATAGGTTTCATTTATTATTTTCCAATTAATTTTTTATAATCTGCCGCAGAAAGCAAACCGTCGAGTTCGGCAGCATCGCTTAACGCGACTTTAATAATCCATCCTTTACCATAAGGATCTTCGTTTATAAGTTCTGGTTTGTCTTCGAGGTCAGCATTTACTTCAAGAACTTCACCCGATACCGGCATCAATAAATCCGAAACTGTTTTTACAGCTTCAACACTACCGAAAACGCCATCTTTAGCAATTGTTTCACCTTCTGTGGTAACGTCTACATAAACAATCTCACCTAATTCGCCCTGGGCAAATTCTGTAATACCTACCAATGCAGTGTCACCTTCTACTTTGATCCATTCGTGATCTTTTGAGTACTTTAAATTTTCTGGAAAGTTCATAGTCTTATATATTTAATAATTAAATTATAGATTCTTCATATACATTATAAGTCCCCAGTAAGCACCTATCCATACACATACATAGGATACAAAAAGGCCTACCACAAAACCTGCATATACCTGTGCCGGAGTATGCCGTTTCAACATCAGGCGTGCTACTCCTAAACATCCTGCTAAGATAAACAAAATGATGAATAAAACGAATGGATTAAGCCCTTTTACGTGATAACAAACTGACAAAGTGCAACCAATCAATCCACCTATACCCATCATATGGGCACTTATCTTCCATCGGATGTTAACTATGGCGGCAATTACTACTAAAATCACAGGTGCTGCCAATGTGGACAGAAACCACATATATAGCTTAGCCGAATGAAAATAATATATTAAAAGCAAGTATGCCAGGAAGACTGTCAGGTAAGGTAAAAAACGATCGCGCTTATCAGTGAGTTCGTAGTCTTTTATCAACCCTGCTCTTTTCAGGAAATACATACCGCTGACAGGCACAAAACAGGTGAGGAAAAAGACCGGCGAGACGAAACGGACAAACTGGTTCGCAAATATCAGGTTAAAATCCGTATACAGGAATAACAGCAAGACGCCATATACCCCCATCAGCATAGGATGTAACACAATAGATATAATGCGTGGGATCAACGGCTCTTTCACGCCGGTGTTGTCCAAAGATTGTTTTCTTATAATTGTTTCGCTTGCTCCGAACAGGTTATTTTTTTCTTGTATCATATTTCTTTTCTTAACCGGGCAACAGGCAAATTCATTTGTTCCCGGTATTTGGCTACAGTACGACGGGCAATTATATACCCTTTTTCCTTTAATATTTCCGACAGGCGATCGTCTGTCAATGGCTTCTTCTTATCCTCGTTCTCAATGCATTCTTTCAGGATAGCCTTTACCTCACGGGACGAGATCTCCTCACCACTGTCGGTCTGCATCGATTCCGAAAAGAAATATTTAAGCGAATATATTCCGAAATTCGTCTGCACATACTTACTGTTACTCACACGCGATATAGTGGATATATCGTACCCCGTACGCTCGGCCACATCTTTCAGTATCATTGGCTTCAGCTGGGTTTCGTCTCCCGACAGAAAAAAATCGTACTGCATATCCATTATAGCTTTCATCGTGCGCTGCAACGTATCTTGCCTTTGCTTGATAGCCTCTATGAACCAACGGGCAGAATCCAGTTTTTGTTTGACGAACAAGACGGCATTCTTACTGTCATTCGACATGCTCTCTTTGTTATCGGCATACCCCTTCAGCATATCGGAGTATTCCCGGCTGACACGCAGATCAGGGATATTCCTGTTGTTGAGGCTCAGAAACAATTCTCCGTTATAAGATTCGACAATAAAATCGGGAACGATTGTGCTCAGGGTGGCTTCCATAGAATCGCCCCAGCTATTCCCCGGTTTAGGATTCAGGGTAGTGATCTCCTGAATTATATCTTTCATTTGCACCTCATCAATACCCAGATGCTTTATTATCTTATCGTAATGTCTTTTCGAAAATTCGTCAAAATAATTTGTTATGATGTCAATGGCAACTCCTGTAGTTTCTGTTTTCTCTTTCCTTTTCAGTTGTAGCAACAAACATTCCTGCAAAGACCGCGCACCTATACCTGCCGGCTCGAAATCCTGAATAACATTCAAAAGCTCTTCAAGCCGGGAAACTGACACATCAATATTCTGTTGAAAAATAAGATCGTCTGAGATAGCAGATAAAGAACGGTCCAGATAGCCGCTTTCATCGATATTACCGATTATATATTCGGCTATTTTTTCATCCTCTTCCTTAAACTCACATTCTCTTAACTGCTCCAACAAATATTCATGGAGTGAAGAAGCTACCGAGAAAGGGATTTCTTCTTGTCTGGAAGACACTTGTTTATTTTCTCGAAGCTGATAATCAGGGATTTCTTCTTCGTTCATATAATCGCCAAGGGTAATATCCTCTTGCGATATGTTACCATCATCATCGGCACTGTAATCATCGTCAAATTCCGATGCATCTTCTGTTGGCTCCAGCCCTTCCTCGAGTGCGGGATTATCTTCCAATTCTTGTTTTATACGCTCTTCCAATTCTATAACAGGCAGCTCAGTGAGCTTGATAACCTGCATCTGCAAAGGCGAAAGCCTCTGCTGTTGTTTTAGTTGTAATTGTTGTTTCAGAGCCATAAACTAGTGCGCATAATCTATTAAGACAAAGATAATAATAAAAACAATATTTTGTATGGAAAGGTTTTAGAGAGGTGGTAAATAAAATAAGAAAGCCCGGTGTTGCCGGGCTTTATACACTTCATATTCTATTTATTAGAATTTATATCCTACTGTAAGGTATGCATTCATGTTACGAACTTTAAAATTACTAGCATCCACGGTTATAGTCCCTTCTTCATCGATTTCAACATTTTTCCCAAAATCTGCTATATTTAACAATCCAAGGTCATAGCCGAGTCCAACATTAAATTGACCAAACTCTACCCCAACTCCAAGACCTAAACCGAAATCAAATCTTTTCATTTTCAAGCCAACCGCATCTACTTCATCACCAAAAGCATCAATACTTCCTTCGACTCCACCTTCTTTAACTTTCCATTTTCCGCTTACAGCATATGCAAGGTATGGCCCGGCATGTAAATTGAGTCGAGTATTTTCGGAGATATTCAATTTATAACCTACATGTATAGGAAGTTGTAAATATGAAAGATTTAATTTCATTTTAAAATCATCACCATCTTTTGCACCTTTTGTAGTGAAATCCAATCCTGTTAATAAATATAAATCCGGAGCTAAAGCATAATCCATTGTTACTCCGGCATTAAATCCTATTTTAGCGTCCATATCCAGATCACCATTAAAATTTGAAAGACTCATACCTGCCTTTACTCCGAAAGTAAGCGGTTTTTCCTGTGCATTAGCACTCATTCCGACTAGGACTGCCACTGCTATTAAAGCTGTTTTGATAAAAGTTTTCATAATCAATTCAGTTAATTAAGATAAATAATCGTGTTTAGTTTAACTTTTTCAAGTATCCGCAAAGATATATTCTTTTTTATGTTTTTTGTTTTTTTATATAAAAAAAACAGCAAACTGAAACTGCATTTTATTCCAATTGCTTTATCTATAAATATGAGAGTAGGTAGTAGAAGCGATCTTTGACAAGGATAAAGTTGACAAGTAAACGAGATACAAGTAAACGAGATACAAGTAAACAAGTTTCCCCCGCCGGTGCGGACATCTTGTCCGTGCTTCCCCGAGCGATCTTTTTGCTTCGCAACACACAGACTGGAAGTCTGCGCGAGCAAGGGGAGAGTAGGTAGTAGAAGCCCCCTCTGGCTCCCCCTAAGGGGCAGGGAGAGTATAAATTAAAATTATACTTTGCGGCTTTGCGAGAAAACGTGTCAGGTTTTGATTGAAAAAAACTTCAAAAGTGTAACATTTGCCTCGCCTTCGCTTCGGCGATCGTTGATTGTAACTTTTTTGAAACACAGAGTAAAAAGAGTAATTGGAGTTCTTTGTTGATTACCATCATTGGCACATTGGCATATTTACTAATTAGCACATTGAACGGAGCGTAGCGAAGTGTCTGGTGTGTCAGGTTTTGACAATCGCTACTGCTTATTCACGTAATTAACAAGTAAATATTTATCTTTGCATTCCATTTCTATAACTAAAAACAAATGAGCCGAAAAAAAAAGGAACTGCCACTGATAGAAAACGTTGAGATAACAGACATCGCTGCTGAAGGAAAAGCAATAGCCAAAATAGACGATATGGTTGTGTTTATACCCTATGTTGTACCGGGAGACGTAATCGACCTGAAGCTTACCCGCAAAAAAAATAAATATGCAGAAGGGAAACCTGTCAGGTTTGTCAGGTTTTCGGAAAACCGCAGGGAGGCGTTTTGCGAACACTTCGGTATTTGCGGGGGGTGTAAGTGGCAGATACTGCCCTACTCTGAACAGCTGAAATATAAACAAAAACAAGTCGTTGATAATCTTACACGTATAGGCAAAATAGAGTTGCCCGAAATACAGCCGATATTAGGCTCTGAAAAAACAGAATTCTATCGCAACAAGCTGGAATTCACCTTCTCAAACAAAAAATGGCTTACACTGGAGCAGATACAGTCAGGGGAGACATTCGATAATATGAATGCTGTCGGCTTCCATATCCCGGGCATGTTCGATAAGGTGTTGGATATAAACAAATGCTGGTTGCAGGATGATATTTCGAACCGGATAAGGAATTTTATCCGTGAATATTGCCACGAAAAAGAATATACCTTCTTCGATCTGCGTAACAGGGGCGGATTGATGCGAAATATTATTGTCCGTACATCCACAACAGGAGAACTGATGCTCATTGTAATATTTTACGATAACGACAGGGTGCAGAGAGAAGACCTATTGAATGCAATTGCCGATAAATTCCAGGAAATAACCTCTCTTTTGTATATTATAAATGAGAAAGCGAACGATACCATTACCGATCAGATCGTCCTTACATGGAAAGGGAATGATTTCATCTTCGAAGAAATGGAGGGGTTAAAATTCAAGATCGGCCCGAAATCATTCTACCAGACAAATAGTGAACAGGCTTATAATCTGTATAAAATAGCAAGGGATTTTGCCGGACTAACAGGAAATGAACTGGTGTATGACTTGTATACAGGAACGGGAACTATTGCGAATTTCGTCGCCCGACAGGCTAAAAAAGTAGTCGGAATAGAATATGTGGAAGATGCCATAGAGGATGCTAAATTCAATTCCTCAAACAATAAGATAGAAAATACCCTTTTCTATGCCGGAGACATGAAGGATATTCTTACAGAGGATTTTATCAGCGAACATGGTCGCCCCGATGTAATCATCACCGATCCACCACGGGCAGGAATGCACGATGATGTGATAAAAACAATATTATTCGCCAATCCCGAAAGGATAGTTTACGTTAGCTGCAATCCGGCTACACAAGCCCGTGACCTGTCACTTATGGACGAAAAATACAAAGTGGTAAAAGTGCAGCCTGTGGATATGTTTCCACATACGCATCATGTGGAGAATGTAGTGCTGCTTGAAAAACGGTAACCGAAGAAAGAATAGATTAAAAACCGTTACAATTTTATTATAATCATTACCTTTGTAATCATAATATTTTCACCTCATAATAAATTATTCTACTTATGAAAAGAGACACTGCAATTTTTGACATCATCGAAAGAGAACGTCAGCGACAACTGAAAGGAATCGAACTTATCGCGTCAGAAAACTTTGTAAGCCAGCAAGTAATGGAAGCTATGGGCTCGGTATTAACCAATAAATACGCCGAAGGCTATCCGGGGAAAAGATATTATGGGGGATGTGAAATAGTAGACCTCAGCGAACAACTGGCAATCGATCGTTTGAAAGAAATATTCGGAGCAGAATGGGCAAATGTACAACCGCATTCGGGCGCGCAGGCAAATGCCGCTGTATTTCTTGCATGTATGCAGGCCGGAGATAAATTTTTAGGATTGAACCTCTCACATGGAGGGCACCTTTCTCATGGTTCACCTGTAAACTTTTCGGGACTTATGTTCCACGCCTTAGAATACAATGTACGCCAAGATACAGAACAAGTAGACTACGAACAACTGGAACAGGTGGCCCGTACCGAAAAGCCAAAAGTAATTATAGCTGGCGCATCTGCTTACTCCCGTGACTGGGATTATGCACGCATCCGCAAAGTAGCAGACGAAATAGGCGCAATATTTATGGTAGACATGGCGCATCCTGCCGGATTAGTTGCCGCAGGATTATTAAACAATCCGCTACCTCACGCACACATAGTAACTACAACAACACATAAAACACTTCGTGGCCCTCGCGGTGGCGCTATCTTATTAGGTAAGGATTTTGAAAACCCATGGGGCAAGAAAACACCGAAAGGAGAAGTGCGGATGATGTCGGCATTGCTTGACTCTGCTGTATTCCCGGGAATACAGGGTGGCCCACTTGAACATGTGATAGCAGCAAAAGCAGTATCTTTTGGTGAAGCGCTCGATCCTTCCTATAAAGAATATCAGACACAGGTGAAGAAAAATGCCGCAGCAATGGCACAGGCATTTATGGACAAAGGATATAAAGTCGTATCAGGTGGAACAGATAACCATTCGATGCTGATAGACCTTCGCCCAAAATTCCCTGAACTGACAGGAAAGTTAGCAGAGAGAGTTCTTGTGGAAGCCGATATTACAACAAATAAGAACATGGTTCCGTTCGACAGCCGTAGCCCGTTCCTTACCTCGGGACTTCGGTTTGGCACACCAGCTATCACAACACGTGGGGCAAAGGAGCCGCTAATGGGTGAGATCGTGGAAATGATAGATACCGTTCTTTCAAATCCTGAAGACGGAAACACGATAAAATCTGTTCATGAAAAAGTAAATTCCATAATGAAAGATTATCCTTTGTTTGCCTGGTAATAACAAATCGGGAAGAACAAAACAATAGTCTTTCAGTAAAACCCGTACAGACCAGTGAATACATATTCACTGGTTTTGTTATATTTATATCATGGGTTCAATTTATTTGTTTTATTTTTCTCCTTATTTTTTGTAGTATTGAAAATTCATTATATCTTTGCACCGCAATACAGCAAAAACGGGATGTAGCGCAGTCCGGTTAGCGCACCTGCTTTGGGAGCAGGGGGTCCCAGGTTCGAATCCTGGTATCCCGACGAAGAACGAAAATTTATATAATTAGAAAAGTCACTTAATCAGTGGCTTTTCTTGTTTTAATGCGGTTTGTAATGGGTTTCGCTAATAATGAAACTGTCCGCACTTGTTCGTCATTATCCATAGTTATTCACTAAAAGTTCTCCCAAATGCCTAAAAGGGTGAACTTTTGGGTGAACCAATCTTACAATAACAGAATCAATGTTTTACAATAATTTGTTTATATCCTATTTTCCCATAGGATTTTCAAATATACATTTTATTTACTGATTTTGGTGATTAGTAATTAAAATATAGAGTATAATTTGTAGATATAAATATATGGATTATTTTAAATGACATGTATTTGATATAAACCTCGAATAACAATAACGTAATCAAAAATTGCGGTTAAAATAGCATGTGAACCTCTATTTCTGTAAAACAAATATTAAATTTCATTTCAATATTTTACGAATTTCATCTAAGAAATCATTTCGTTCATTTTGAGAACATGTTCTCAATGCTTCTGTAAGAGCAGCTATTGGAGATTGTTGAATAGCTTGAAATTTTTTTGCTCTTTTTTCTACATTTTGAAGCCTAAATAATTCACAATATGTGATAGTCTCGCTTCCTTTTGCTGTTAATGCTATGTATACAGAGTCTTTCTCAATTCTTATGTGGTTTGAGTACCTGTCATAATGAGGATGTATAATCTTAAATTTATTACCAGTTTGAGGATAACGGACAATATTATTATTCAAAACATTTTTCATCCCTTTAATTGTATTGCATCCTGGACAACTCAAAGCTAGATTTCTACCGTAAAATGTAAATTGAGGGTAACTTGATTTCGGAATTATGTGTTCTATATCAACATTTTTTAAATCAAATCCTAATTCCTTTTTGCAATAACAACATCTATTATATTGCTCTTTTCTTAGATGTTCAATTATACTTTTCTTAATATTATCAAAAACACTTTTTTCCCAATCTAAATGATCCGAAAAATTATCTTTAATTGTTGCACTTTCATCTTGGGTGAATGTATATTCATTCTGTATTGTGCTCATAATCAACCTTCCTTAAGAATTATAGCTGCTACGCTTTTTAATGGGTCATTATCTTTTATTAGAGGATAATATTCCTTAATCTGACACTTTATCTTATTATACTCACTTATGTTTCTATTGTTATTCGCAAGTAATTCAAGTCCTTTAGAAATGAGCTGAGATAAATAATAGTTTCTCGTTGTAGGTAGTCCGAAAACATTTAATAATACATCTTCCGCACTCCATCCGAATGTAGATTCCTTCATTATCTCTGAAATTATATTTCCTCTTTTATTACTGCGTAAAGCAACAACAGTAGATTGTTTTGGAGGTAGATCTGTAACTAAAAAGTGCGAGTGTGATGCGATAATAATATGACAGCCTGTAAAATGAGAAAATATTTTATTTAATAATTCTATGTATTTCGCCTGCCAAATAGGATGAAGGCTTATTTCAGGTTCATCTATTAATACTAAACTGTTGTGGTCTAGTAATGGTATAAGAGCAAGAAGGGTAGATAAAATATTAGCTTCTCCTGAACTTGCTTCATTAAAACTGAATTCTAATCCTCCTTTTTTATAGATTTTAATATCATATGATCCAATAATATTAAGTTTCCTCAGAATGTTAAGCATTCTATATTCATAGGTATTACCATAATATTGGCTTTTATCATATGAATAACGTTCAATATTTTTTTCAGAAAAGTTAATTAAGATTTCACCAAATCCTTGTTTACCCAATTTTGAATGATTTAAGAAATCACATATTTCATCTCCAACAGTATCTATAATTGCTTCCGTTTTCTCACTAAAATCTATGCTATCTCTTTTGTACAATCTTTTCTGATCTATATAATGAGACAGAGTTTTTTTGTTAATTTTATTTTCATTGAGAGAGAAAAAACTTTTCGGAATTTTATACTGTAATTTTAATATTGGTTCAAAGTCTAAATAATTAAAAACATGTCTGTAATATTGAGATATTTCCGTTTCAGAATAATATTCAAGTAAAATATCTAAAGCTCTATTGATAGATGCTTTATTTGAAAAAAATAAATTCTTACTTCTTGTCCCTAAGTAAATATATTTAGAATTGTTGTATATACTTTTAAGGGGATTGTTCTCTGTCCTATATCGGTTGTATACTGATTCATATCTTTTAAATGAGTCATCTAGGGGAAATTTATCAGAAAGGCTGTTGGTAATAGCAATGACTTTAGTAGGCAAAGTTTCAAGATTTATTTTTGAATCAAATAAATTATGGTTGTATTTATTATTAAATATAGACTTGTATACTTTGGCTATATTACTGAGCACACGACTTTTTCCTGTTCCATTATTTCCTATTATCAATGAGAAATAATTATCACAAGTATTATTATGATGCAAAGGATTAATTAAATCCACTGTATCTGAGTGAAAACTACCATCATCTATACTTATATTAAATAATCTGAATGCAGTCATCTTTAAAATATTTTTCATTTCTCTCCATACTCCCTAATCTTCCCCTCACAAATCCTCTTTGTAATATCCCTTAAAAGTTCCACTTTCGGAATCAGTGCATCAATATCCTCTTTTGTAACAATAAACTTAGGATTATAGCGGGCTTCAACATAAGCAGCTTTGATAAGGTCGAATAAACGCTTTTCTTCCGTAGGGTGAAGAGGAAAAACATTAGCCAAATCGGGCGAATAGCTTTTAACCGATGAAGATAATTTAGATAGATTATGTTGTTTGTTACTTTTCAATGTAAAAACTAAGCGAATCGCATAATAGTAGTTTTCACAAGCTTGATGTAAATAAAAAGAAGATTGTACGAAGCTATTTCTGTTATAAGAGTTACTTGCATCTATTAAAAATTCATTTGCTCTATTGTATTTCTCATTAAAATATTCTTCTGCCTGTTGTTTGATTTCAGCATAGTTTAATTTCCGTTTACGAGCCAATTTAGACTTCTTATTGTCGTAAAGCATTATCCCCTCTTCCTTTATCTGGGTATAAAAATACCTACCCTCTTCAATGGCTTTATTCAGATTCTTAATATCCTCATTAAGAAATTGTACGGGCGTTTGTGTTTCGGGCTTTGTATAGTATTTATCATCTATATTATCTAATCTGCTGCCTGCAAGTTTATCAGATATGCCATGAGTAACCACAAGAATATCATAATCGGATATTTTGGTAGTCTTTATTCCAAACTCCATGCGTTCGTCATAATCTACATATTCATTCCTTGCATAACTGCCAAAAAGAATAATCATCTGTGTTTCGGGTATCTTCTCCAAAACTGCTTTTATCAGATAGTTTAAATCTTCCTGTTTCTCTTTGGGTAAATATGATATAGACTTTTTCATTCGTTATTATTTTCTTATTACTCAAAGATATGGAAAAAGTGGATTCAAATATTAACAATTTTATCCTAATATTCTATCTTTGTACCAATAGCCTTATTTTATTTGCTTTGTTTGTTCGTACGAAGCAATTAGAGCCAAAGACAACTACTAAATAAATAGGATTCTTATACTATTATTAACCCGATTGACTAATCAGGTTTAAAAACGAACAACTATGACTTTAGATTTAGAGCCAATAAAGATTTTCCTTTCGGAAGATACCACACCAAAAGCTTTCGCTAAACTACTTGATGAGTTTTTACTAGAATATTTTAAAATGCTTGTCAGATTACAATTATTGGATGAAGATGATAAAACAATTCATGAACAGTCCGAAGAATTTATACATTATATAAAACTCTTAAGGGATATTTTACCCAATTGTGAAAAATAAAATAAGAATAAACAAGATTATTAAGAAGCCACAAAAATAGTGGCTTTCTTTATATTATATCTTATTATCCCCAAAAGTCTCCACAATGTAGAGACAATCTTTTCATTCCCTTATTTTATATATCTCAACTTTTTCCAATTTTTCATCCTGAAACCGTCCATTTCCATTCATGTTTTTGAAATGAAATTATCTATATATAGTATTAATTAAAAACACAAAACAATGAAAGGATATTTAAACCTGCAACAAACATGTAACGCACTCGGCGTAAAACGGACAACACTTTACAAAATCATCCATGAGGGTGCATTTGTCGGCAAAGACGAAACAATCGTACACCGCAATAAAAGGTGGTTCCTAGAAAAAGCAATAGATAACTACATCCAGTCTGTTATCAAATCCAATACTATAGAGCTGCATACCACAAAACACAAACATTAAACTTTTTTTCTCCTTTCGGCTTCGCCCTATGGATTTATTTAAGCTATAATATTTCAAACTTTTTTTATACAAGTTACATCAACAAATAAAACATATCTACTATGGGAATCATACTCAAAGAAAACAACCTGATATATACAAAGATGAAACACGATAAATTTCTCGGTTCATCAACATACAAGTATAATAAAGCAACAAACACCATTTACAAGAAAGTAAAATTAAAAGCCAATATCCCCCAATCCGATATACAAGAATTAAATCAAAATAAAGACTATGTTACTGACAATGAGTTTAGAGAGAGTATAAACGACTTTTACAACGATGGACACCAGTTCTCCCGATTTAAGAATAAAGATGAACAATTGCACCATGAAAAGCCCAAACGACCAAAGAAAACTATCTATACACTCAATAAAAAGAAAGTAAGAGAAAAATGTTCCGCTTTCTTCGGGCTTCGCAAATCAAAGAAATTTCTGGCATTTTATTCTATTTCCTTTCCTCAGAACTTCCCTGATGAATTTGCCTATAAATGCTTTAATACCGTATTAACCCGATTAAGGAAAAAGTGCGGTTTAAAATCTTACTTATGGGTTGCTGAACGGCAAAAGAACGGCACAATACATTTCCATATGCTGACAAACACATTTATGCAGATTAGAATAGTCAATTACTTTATGGCAAGGGCGATTAATAACCAGATAAGAAAAAAAGAGAATAAAGGAAAGATAAATGTCAACTTCGATATACAAAAATACAACGGAGTAGATGTAAGACACGTAAACAATAACAGAAAAGCTTTAAACTGTTACCTGACTAAATATGTATCAAAGAATACGATATCATTCTACAAGCTTCCTTATCATTCCAGCCACGATATAAGTGAACTGTTTACTGCCGAAACATTCGTCAATGAAAATACGAATGATTTTAAGCCAATCAAAGAAACATTAAAACATATCAAAACTTTTGTAGTGGATAACGAATGGTGTACAATAGAATACTTATGTCAGAAACAGGATAACGGTAAATACTTTAATCCGCCTGATAGTTGGTATTGGCTACGAGACTTTTTAAATGAGCAGATATATAAGAATCATTATGCAAAAGTGAAGTTCGATAATATGCCATTATCATAAAACTAATATAATGAAAAACACACCTTAAAATACCAATTCAAGAAATAAGAACACAAAAGAATTATAACTATGCATAGAACTGTCACATTAAAAGACCTGATAAAATATTATGAATGTAGCCTTTCAACTGCAAAAATCCGATTGAAGCAAATTAAAACTGCCTGTCAAAAGGATAGAATAACGGTATATGATTTCGCTATATATGAGGGGTATCCGCCTGAGGTGATTAAGGATTATTTGAATGGATAGAAAATTTATTAAAGATAGTTATTGCGAAACAAGCTGTTGCATACATCTAATAGGGAAATAAACTGTTGCCTAATTGTGTAATTCAATAGGCTAACAGGTTGTTGGCTTTTTCTACAGTCTAATTCTGTAACAAGCTGTTGCAGTTTCTTAATTATCATGAAAAACACACCTTAAAAATAAAACCGAGATAGCTCATTACTATCCCGATTCGATATTTTAATAAGAATTATTCTTTTATCTTTTTCTTATTAGTCTCTGGTGATTGCCGACAATCCCATATGTCAGATATATTTATAATATCATTTTCTATATAGTAGATAACCTTATATGTTTTTGTGACAACAAGTGAACGATAAGTTTTATCTCTACTCATTAATAATGGTTCAACAGCTGCTAGCTCAGGGAATTCTTTCAATCTTTCAACAGAAGTTCTTATTTCCGTTATTAATTTAAGAGCTGCATTTTCAGCATATTCTTTTTTATAATAAGCAACTATATCTTTTAAACTCTGCCTTGAGGGAGCAAGCCATTTTATAACCATGTTTCTACTTCTTGCATAAATTTATCATGCTCTATACCGCCACCATTCGCAGCTTCTCTTTCCGCTTCGTCTAATCGGCTGTTTAACTCCTCTAATGTATATTGACAAGGCATATCTTTATTCGCTTTTTTCAATTTATGATAATAGGCGCGCAGCTTTTCCAATATAGCACTATCTTGTTCATTGTCTATATCTTGTTTTATTTGTGCTTTTAATTCTAAAGTAGTCATAATACGCTCCTTTCTATTTTTATTTATAATACAAATATACTATTTATCTTTTACCTATATAACGTTTTTAGGCTTTTTACAGTTGTAAGGTATGGTTAAATAAATGGAATAGGGTAGCATAAAACTACCCTATAATTTATATTAACTTACAAATCGGTTGTCTGTTCCTATTTCTAAAATCTCATTTCTTACAGTCTTCGCTGATAATTTGGCATAACCTAACGTTTGAGTGATTTTAGCGTGCCCCATTGCCCTTTGAATGACTGCAACAGGAACACCCTTATTAATTAAATAAGTGCCGTATGTGTGCCTTGCTGTATGTGATGTTAGCTTCTTATCAATGCCTACATGCTCGGCTAAAACCTTTATATAATCGTTATACTTTTGATTGGATATTCTTGGTAAACAATAGTTATACTTCTCCAAAATCTCTTGGGCTTCTTTAAACAAAGGAATAATATAAGATTCATCTGTTTTCACTCTACTTGCATTGATTATAGGCTCATTATCTACATAACTGATTTTATCTTTACTGAAATTCTGCATGTCAACAAAAGCTAAACCTGTCATACATTGGAATAAATACATATCCCTTACTTTTTCTATTTTGGTAGAGGTTGGTGTATAATCTATGATTTTCTTGATTTCTGATTCACTTAGAACAATAGGGTCTTTTGATTTACCTTTCTTGATTTTAAATTCATAATAAGGATTTTCGGTTAAATATTTCCGTCTTTTAGCTTCTTTAATATAACTATTCAGTGTGTTATGTCTTTTGTATAAGATTGGTTGTGATTTTAAAGTCTTTCTAAGGAAAACGTCAAAATCAGCAATGTTAGGATAGGTAATATCTTTGAAGTGCTTAATCTTGCCGAAACGAACCAAACCTAATAATAAGGTTTTATGGGTTTTTAATGTGCCTGCTTTAATAGGCTTTTTATACATCTCTTGTTCAAAAAACTCTAAGAATGTCATGTTCTCCTCTTTCTTTTTATCCCAATTTTCAATATCATCTATACAAGTGCATTTTTCGGAATGGACAAATGCTTCAATCTTGTTATAAATCTCAAATACCTTTGATTTTACAATAATTGCATTAGGATGATTTTTAACCGAAAAACCGCCATTCCCTGAATACTGACTTGGTAAAATTTTCACACCTGTATAAATATACCTTTTTCTTTTACTCTAACGTTCCAATACTTCAATGTGAACTAAGCCTAATTTCTTAGGGTTGTTTTTGGTTTCTCCCTTTCTGTCAAATACAATACGAATGTTTAAAATGTTCATAATTAAAAAATTTGTGATTCTGTATTGTATAGATAAATTCGCCTGAAAATCTCCCACTTTATTTAACTTATTGATTACTAATAGTGGTTAATAGCTCTGGTATCCCGACGAAATGAGAATCAAGCACTTAGTAAAATCTAGGTGCTTTTTTGTTTTCTATAATTATGTAGTTTCTCTTTGGTTTGTAATGGTTGAGTTAAACCAAGAGTTAAACCAAAAACTCAATGAAAACTACTGTGAACATCCTCTGTTACAGGTCTAAAACTCTTTCCAATGGAGAGCATCCATTGATGATAAGAATCTGCAAAGATGGAAAGAAAAGGTATTAGAGCCTAGGCATATCAGTTCATCCAGATAATTGGGATTTCAAGAAGAACAAGCCAAGAAAGAATTGCCCTAATAAAGAATTAATCAATAAAATCATATTAGATAAGGAGTTAGAATATCAGAAACAAATATTGGAACTCAATTCTGACAATAGAGATTTTTCTGCAATGAGCCTCATCTCATCATTGACTGAAAAAGTAGAACATAAAACTGTGCAGGAATTCTATATGCAGCCTATAGCATCATTTAAAGGCCCAGGAAGGCAAGGAAATGCTTTGGTATATAAAGATTCGTACAACTCAATAAGAACCTTCACAAAAGGCAAAATGAATATTCTTTTCAATGATATTGATGTCAATTGGCTAAATGAATATGAAAAATGGCTTAGAGAGAAAAAATGTGCTAAGACAAGTATCAGTCTATCATTTAGAACTCTACGAAGTGTATATAACAAGGCTATCAAAGCCAAATTTGTAAGGAGAGATTTGTACCCTTTCAATGAGTTTAAAATATCGAAATTTGATACTACAACAAAGAAACGAGCCATATCTAAAAATATAATAATTGATATCCAAAAACTAGATTTGACCAAGGAGAGATATTATGTACAATTTTCCAGAGATATCTTTATTTTCAGTTATTTATGTGGAGGTATCAATTTCACAGATATAGCACATCTTACAAATGAAAATATTTCAGATAAGCAGATGTCTTATATCAGAAAAAAGACCAAGAAAAAAATTAATATACCTCTCCAGAAGAATGCATCAGAGATAATTCAAAAGTACCAGCAAAACAATAGTGTGTATGTCTTTCCAATTTTAAACCTTTACCATGTTACAGAGGTTCAAAAGTACAACCGAATACACAAGGTCATGGGTAAAGTGAATAAAGCACTAAAGGAGATATCTAAGATAGCAGGAGTAGATATAAATATCACTTCGTACACAGCTAGGCACAGCTATGCTACTGTATTGAAGAACTCTGGTGTAAATATAGCTTTGATTGGTGAGACACTGGGTCATTCAGACTTAAAGATAACGCAGATATATCTTGATAGCTTTGAAAATGGTCAAATAGATGCAGCGATGAAGAATTTGTTATAAAAATCATTGTTTTGGCATGAATATTGTATGTTAAAATATTAATTAAAGGTGGCAGGCTGGTTTGTTCCAAATAATAGCAAATCAGTCTGCACACAAAGCGTAAAATTGAAATATTGGTTTATTTCCTAACATAATGGAGGTGGAGAATCTATGAGCAGACAGGTTCTGTTACTAAAACTGCATTACGATGCGGTATTGCCAGAACTACTCTTTATCGTTGGATAAAACGGTATCAAGAAGAGGGCAAATCAGGATTGTCAGATAAGTCGAAACGTCCTTTAAACC
>NZ_JACIEP010000010.1:92745-190167 GCF_014196915.1 Dysgonomonas hofstadii | reverse complement strand
ATGAAGAATAAATATCTTTAATCAATCTCATCCGAGAGCACTTAGTGGTATACTTTTCAATTACTAAGTGGACTACTTTTCAATTATATTATACAGATACCGAAGGTTTGGCGGTTCTCTCCAATATTCCTGATGGAAAACATAAGTTTGAAATTACTTATGTGGGATATGAAAAAACCATCAAAGAGTTTACATTCCCTTTGGCTTCGGATGAAGTTATTGTTATCAGGGTTGAAGCGGACGAAGAAACATTGCAGGAAATAGTTGTTTCTTCGACAAGGGGAACACGTACTTTTAAAGATATTCCTACACGCATTGAATTTATAAATGCCGAAGAATTAGGCGAAAAAGGGGTTATGAAACCCGGAGATATCCGTATGCTTCTGAATGAAAGCACGGGTATTATGACGCAACAAACATCTGCCATATCGGGTAATTCATCTATCCGTATTCAGGGCTTGGACGGTAGATACACCCAAATATTAAAAGACGGTTTTCCTGTATTTTCGGGTGCAGCAAGCGGATTAGGCTTATTACAGACACCGCCTCTCGATTTAAAGCAGGTTGAAATTATAAAAGGTTCTTCTTCTACCTTATACGGTGGCGGTGCGATTGCGGGTTTGGTAAACCTTATATCGAAAACACCTGAAAAAGAAAGGGATTTTTCAATACACCTGAACGGGACAACAGGCAAAGGACTTGATGTAAACAGCTTTTTCGGTCAGAAATTCAATAAAGTAGGTACTACCGTATTTGCATCGTATAACCGTAACTGGGCTTATGACCCGTCAGATGTAGGCTTTACAGCAATACCAAAATTCGATAGGTTTGTATTGAATCCAAAACTATTCTTATACCTGTCTGAAAATACAGACTTAAATTTCGGTATAAACTCCATGATAGAAACCCGTTTAGGTGGTGATATGGGATATTTAAAAGATAAAGGGGATGAAGAACATTCTTATTTTGAAAGAAACAAGACACAGAGGCATTCAAGCCAACTTACATTTGAACACCGTTTTGATAAACAAAACAGATTGAATGTAAAAAACAGTGTAACCTATTTCAGCCGTAAGATTGAGATTCCCGATTTTAAATTTGACGGAGAGCAGCTATCGTCTTTCTCGGAAGTATCCTATATACATACGAAAGAAAAGACAGAATGGGTAGCCGGTGCAAATATATGGACGGATAAATTTACCGAAAGGAAACTGACCGATTTTCCTTTGCGAGACTACAATATGACTACTTTAGGCTTATTTGTACAAAACAATACGAAAATAACGGACTGGATGAACCTTGAAACCGGATTGCGTACCGACTATGTTACCGATTACGGTTTTGCAGTACTGCCCCGTATATCGTCACATTTCAAAATAACGGATAAATTTTCATCCCGTGTAGGTGGCGGATTCGGATATAAAGCACCTACCATTTTTTCGGAAGATAGCGAACGCATACAGTTTCAGAATGTCTTGCCGATAGATGATGATAATAACAAACTGGAAAGAAGCTACGGGGCAAATGTGGATTTCACTTATAAAACAGGTTTGTTTGACGACCAAGTATATTTAAGTATAAACCAGTTATTCTTTTATACTTGCCTGAAAAATCCGCTTGAACTGCAAGCTGCGGATAATAACCGTTGGCAGTTTAACAACATAGACGGTCATGTGGACAGCAAAGGGGCTGAAACCAATATGAAAATAAAATATAAGGACTTTGGTTTATTTCTCGGATATACCTATACGGATGCTAAAGTTAAGGAAGACGGCAGAAGCTATCAGAAAACCCTTACACCGAAACATAAAATCAATTCTGTATTAATGTATGAGGTGGAAGATAAATGGAAAATCGGATTAGAAGCCTACTATACAGGAAAACAAAACTTGAATGACGGAAAAAAGGGAAAAGATTACCTTATCTGCGGATTAATGATGCAACGGATTTGGGAAAGATTCTCAATATATGCTAACTTTGAGAACTTTACCGACAGACGGCAGACAAGGTTCGACACCATTCATACAGGTTCGATGACTAAGCCCGAATTCCGGGATATTTACGCACCATTGGACGGTTTTGTTCTGAATGCCGGGATAATATTTAAATTGTAAAATGAATAAATCAATTTTTAAAATTGAACAAATGGATTGTCCGAGTGAGGAAAACCTCATTCGGATGAAACTTCAAAACGTAGAGGGTATTGCCAAACAGGAATTTGACCTGAAAGGCAGGGTATTGACTGTTTACCATACAGGCGACTATCAAATAATCGAACAACAGCTTGCTACCTTGAATCTCGGTTCACGCTTTATTGAAAGTGCTGAAATGACAGGCGAATTTAAGGCAGAGGAAGATAGTAAACAGCGTAAAGTCCTTTGGATTGTGTTGGCTATTAACTTCGGTTTTTTCCTGATTGAAATGTCAACGGGTATCATATCCAAATCAATGGGATTGGTTGCGGATAGTCTTGATATGCTTGCCGATGCTTTTGTATATGGATTAAGCTTGTTTGCGGTAGGTGCAGCCGTAAGCCGTAAAAAGCGGGTTGCCATGATTTGCGGATATTTCCAGATATTTTTGGCTGCAATCGGTTTTATAGAGGTAATCAGGCGGTTTACAGGTGCAGAAGAAATGCCTGTCTTTCAAACGATGATAGGTGTATCCATACTTGCTTTGATTGCCAATGTCATTTGTTTGCTTTTACTTCAAAGGACAAAAAGCAAAGATGCCCATATACAGGCAAGTATCATTTTTTCATCTAATGATGTGATTATAAATGCAGGGGTAGTTCTTGCAGGATTCTTGGTATGGCAATTAAATAATCAGATACCAGACCTTATTATCGGTAGTATCGTCTTTTTTATTGTTATCAGAGGGGCAATAAGGATATTAAAACTTGCGAAGAATTAATTCTTCGCAAGTTTTAATATTTTCTTCAAAATAATTTGGAAATCTCATAAGAATAGTAACGGGCGTTTCCGCCCGTATTATCATATCTACTCATTTTTGAAGTTCGGGAAAACATACCAACTATCCCGATAGCGGTCGCCAATCAGGTTAAAAGTACCTGATAATCCGCTATTATCCGCGTGTTTCTTGGCTTCCATGATAGAGGCAAACTCGCCTAATTTCTTGAATCCTATAAATAATTTATACATGGTGCTGTTCTGTTTATGCTTGATGACTTCTGCCTGTAAAATGGCATACGCTTCATTATAATTCTTCTTTTTTTGCTCCAATTTGGATTTAGATTTGAGTAACTTCTCATCCGTATCTATATTAAAAAATAGGTCGTTGTGTGTCATATAGTCGGTATATTTGGCGATTGCCCTCTCTACCTTAGTTATCTGTGCCTTTGCCGAAGTTACTTTGCCTAACAAAAAATCAAAACCCGTCTGCAAGCCCGTCCGCTTGTCGTATGCACAGTGATATACCCAAATATGCTTACGGGGATATTTGCATACTAACTTTGCCCTGCGCCATTCGATTACCCACCGCCAACGGTCTAACATGGCACGGGGTATGTCGATTATATGTAGTATTTCACGGTTTCTATCCTCGTCCCTTATTTCAAAGGTTATATATACCCAATGTTCTATTTTGAGTTCCCGTTCCGCTTTTGCAAGGTCTTTCGCATCTTGCATCCAATCGTCCATTTTTTCCTGTGCCATGATGTTGGGTATTAGTTGTTATTACTTTTCTTAGTTAGCCATTCATCCCGACGGGTACGGCATTCCTCCAAAGTCGGTGCGACTATTGAAAATAACTCCCCGTCTGTGTGCCTGTAATCGTACTGATAGAATGTCTGTTTCGGGCGGTGTGCAAAACGAAACGTTGTATAGTTCTCTTTTCCCTGTCCGCATACGGAACAGCCGTTGTGATTGATTGAATTTGTTTTCATATCCGTATATATTTATTCTGTTATAAAATCGTAGCTTACTATTCTGTCCTCAATATTATCATACAAGTTATTAAAACTGTCCTGATACTTTTCTAAGAATGAGCCGTGCCTGTCGCACATTTTTTCACGGGGCATACTATATTCCTTTTCCAGTGCGATGTCTGCCAATTCGCATATAATCTCCATTAACAGGCTGTTGGCATCATCTTCCTGTAATTCGATTTTACCCGTTTGGTACTGGTAGTATTGATGAATGTTGCTTCTGTCTGATTCGTGTAGCTGTTCCCAAAATAAGGATTGTTCCGTTTCGGTAGAATAGCCTGAAAACAGGTCTTTTTCTTCACTTGTGGCACTATTCCACCATTCGTTAGCCCGTTGGTAGTCCATCAGGTTAATGACTGCTATATTCTTGGACTTAGCCCGATTTACGGTGTAATATGTACCGCCTTTGCTTTCTCCGTCAAAATAGCTAATTAGGAATGCGGAGTTATCTACCAGATAATCATTACGGCGGTGAAAGCATCCTTTATAATATCGGTCGGTAATCAATATGGATTCATCGCATTGCTGAAAAATGATTCCATACCGTTTTTTATCTTCATCGGAAAACCTTAAAGCCTGTCCCGAAAAGGGAATGACACATATCAGCTTTATGTCGGTATGAAGATTTTTTATCTTCAAAACGGCTTCTGCCGTCAGAAGGTCAAAACCTTCTGCCATACCTGTCATAAAGTGCCTGTACCCCTGCATATAAAAGGCTGTGATTGTCTTTTCTGCCTGTTTGGCAAGACTATCCATATCCATAGTAATACGATTGCTTCTATGTCCTGAAAATGCGATTGTTATTGATTTATCTTGTTTCATATTCTTTTTTGTTGTGGGCGGATTGCTCCGCCCTATGATTTATTAGCGTTCTACAATCTCTAAATTTTGGTTTTTTAAGAATTTTCTGCCACATTCGCAAATGATATGTGTGTCAGTTATGCGAGTGATAACTCGTGTGATACTCTCGTGGCAGATGTACGGTTTTCCGTCAAAATATCCGTTTTCTAAGTCGCCCGAAATGTGGCAATACTTCCCAATTAAATTTTCGTTTACTTCTGTTGCTTTCATATTGTTTACTGTTTAAAATTGATTTTATGCTGCTAATCTGCTTTCTATGAGAGGTATATTGTTCTCTACAAGGTTGATAATTTGATTGTGGTATTTTGTATTCTTGTTGCATACCCCCCTCGATTGGATAACCTGCAATTTTGAAAGGGATATTTCGATGGTTTCTATTTTTTTGCCGTCAATACAGGCAGAGAGTATCAGGGAATCTGTTTTTGAATAGTAACCGCCTACACAATGATGCATCAATTTACCCTCCAATAGTATTTCTTCTATACTTTCAAGTACCCGTACTTGTATAAGTCCATCGGAAAAGGTAAGCCCGAAAAACTTGGCTTTTGCTTGCCTGAATGCTTCTTCTTTCTCCCGTAGTTTTTCTATTTCCTTTTGTGCATCTGCCTTTGCTTTCTTGTGCATATATCTGTCGTGTTCCCTGTGCAGGTCTGACGGGCAAACATACTTTGCATTGTGTAAGTCTTTACCGAAAAAGCGCAGATAATCAATGTAGTCAAACCATAATGTTGCATCTTTGATTTTGTATCCGTTACGGATGCAGATGCGGATAGATGCCCAGTAATTATCTACCTTGCGGTAAGCATCATTCAGGAATGATTTAAACAGGCTTAATTGTCCTGATTTCAACAGGGTTTCCATTCGGCTATTTTTCAATAATGCCTTATACACATCGAAGGGTTTTTGATTGAAATTTCGCTTTTTAATGCCTGTTCTTTTCAGTTCGGGAATGAGTTGTTGTTGTGGATAAATAACGCTTGTATGAATTTTGTCATAGACATTTATATAAAACTTGTTATTGGTGCTTTCGCTACGCAATTCTATGTCAGTGTGATATATCCATGAATCAATGTAACAGTTGCCCATTGTCTGACGGAGTTTTGCCAATGTGCAATGTTTACCGCCCGGAGCAATCCACCGTTGCATAACTTCCGAATAGTCATATTTGGTTGCTTCTCCTATCTTTGCCGAATAGAACAACATTACGGAACGTAAAACCTGATAACCTTTGTGAGTAGTAATAATGGTCATATAATAACGGTTGTTAAACATTCGTTTCTTGGTGGTTTCTACCTTTAGCTTGGCTTTGCAGTTCGGACAGTCACAATCGGTAAGGGTGGTAACCAAATACCCTGCTCCCTGCCATGAATGACCGCATTTAGTACAGGTAATTACCCCTTTTTCGGTTCTGTGCCCGATATGGTCGATGCCGTTTTCATACCCCCAATTAACTTGCTCTTTGGTAACTTGTGGTAGAGTTCTACTCGCTTCAACTACTTGTGCTTGAAATTTATTTTGCGGTTTCATAGGTCTATATTTTAAAAATCAAATAAACTGGGTTGAGGATTTAATGCTACTTTCTTGGTTTTCTTAACAGGCTGTATCATTTTCCTGTATGCTTCGTCCTGTGCCTTTTGTATGGCATCCTTACGTGCTTGTTCCTTTTCTTCTGCGGTCAGTTCCACTACATGGTTTACGACTACATGGGCGTTTATCTGCTTGCCTACTTCGATATTATCTTCATCGTAAAAATGTACTGCCATGCTATAAATTTCCTCGTCTGCAAAGCCGTTACAGCCTGTTTTTTGTACGCTGTTGAGAATGTATGTAACACAATCGTCAATGTTCTTTTCGGGTTTGGAGTATTGGAATGAGAACAATACATCTGTTTCTGCCCGTTGGTCTAAATATGCCTTTATATCGTTTTTGAAATGATTTGATGCTTTCATGTTTTTTGGTATTGTGGGGCAGGGTTACTGCCCCGTGTTACTACTTAATCCAATCCGAAATAATAAGCTAACCGTTGTTCCTGTGATTTCGGAAATATCCACCCTGCCAACTTCTTACCATTAAAGGTTAATCGGCTGTTGAAGCGTCCGCCCATTGCTTTGAGTTCGTCTTTAATTGCTTTCGTTTCTCCGAAAACTGCAACTGCTTTGGCTGAATATTCTACTACTGTGCAATTACCCGTACTTGTTCCCTGTGGATTGCTTGGGGGTGTGCTGTCGGTCTTACTGATATGTATATTATCTTCGTTCCCTGCGGTATAGGCAAATTCCTCTATTGTGTTTTCACGTTTCCAAACGCCTACTTTTTCAATTATCCAACCGCTATGCCTATATTCGCCTAAATAATACCCTGCACCCATAGAGTATTTTTCCCTATGTTCGTAATCTTCGTTAAACTCTGATAAATAGGTGGTTTCTTCGAAATTGGATGCGTGTTTACGCATTTCGGAAAAGATGTCCCTCTTATGTTTGGAAAAGCCTAAAATAACGGTGCGTTGGTTACTGCTTGCGTAATAGTCGGTTTGGCTGTCGCTTTCGTTCTGTTTCAGCCGTGCCACTATAACGCCTAAAGCATCTTCGGGAAATATATCGGCAAAGCGTTTACGCCCTATTACCTTAACTTCTTCTACTCTTATTCTCTCTTTTTCGGCTTCGTCCGCTTCCGCTTTGGCTTTTTCTTTCGCTTCCTGAAGGAGTATCGCCACTTCAAAACCGTCCATAAATTCAGGGTTTTCGCTGTCGTAATAGTAACCGATACCGAATTTTTCTTTCAATGGTCTGATTATGTCTGCCGTTTGAAAGATTTTTCCCCGTAGGTTAATCAGCTTGTAATGTACTCCCCAATCGTTTTTAACGATGTCATAGACTACATATCTGTCGTAGCTGTACCCCTCCATTTGGATAACCTGATTGACTTCTACTACTTGTTTAGCCCTGTCAATTTCCTTGTTTGCTCCTAATAAAAATACTTTGCTCATAACTCTAAATTTTAATGGGTTATAAAAAGGTCAGCATTGCGAGAATAAAGAGAATTATAGCACCCATGCCCACGAAGAAGGAGAGGATACCCCGTATAACAGGAAGAAAGAGATACAAGCCCACTAAAGCCCAAATAAACCCTGTTCCCCACACACAGAAGCCCAAAACCGCCAAAACGATTTTTAAAACCAATTTTATGCTAATTGGAAGGTAGGCTGTCGGTCGTTGTTTCCTATTTTTTTCTATATTTCTCATAATTTCTGACTTTTTTTTTATGCCGTATCGGAGCCGGTGAGGTGTGATCGAGTTTCAGGTGCCTTACTCACGTAGTGCTTTTTGGCAGCATCAAGATTTTTCAAAAAAATACACTCGCTTTCCTGTACCTGATAGGGGTACAGGTACATTTCTTTAAGAAAAGAGGCTATAATTATTGCCGGATAATTTCTTAAAATCTATCACAAAAGAGATTTTGAATCGAGGAAGATTTTTTTGAAAACACGTCTGATCTTGTGCAGCCAATAAACATGAGATAAATTCGCGCCTGATACTCGTTCACTCCGAGCCGCTTTCCGCATACATAGCTAAATGAGGAAGAAATTATATCGAGGGAAGTATAGAAAAAAGGAAATCGAGTTGTCTGCTATGCGTTTATCATCATAAAACGCAGAACTTTCCCCACAGAAAGGAAAGCTATATATATAAAAAGCCTGTACCAATATGATACAGGCTCCGTTTGGATTGTGATATATACTTTTTACTTGGCTCTGGTTTTACCGTAGTATTTGCTTCCATCGGGAGATAAGTAAAAATCGAATGTTTCTTCAACGGCTGTTCCACCGGGAGGAACCAATGAATATTTACATCTAACGATTACGGCAAGAACATCTGCCGGATTCCTACTATCATAACCTTTCAAGTTATCGGGAGTAAGATTTCTAAGCGAATCTATGCGATCACTCATAACAGCAATGTCAGTATTGTATTTTTCATGATTATGCTTTGTTGATTGATAAGACTTTAATTCTTTAGTCTTCTCAAGGGCAAGTGCAACACGATCAATGATAAGTTGTTTGTCTTTTCTGAACTCATCAGTTAAATAAGCAATACTGTCGGCAACCGTAACATTGCCGGTTTCGCTAATCTCCACAATTTTGAAGTTGAGATTTTCTTTTGTGTCGCTCCCTTTTAACAGGTTATCAGTAATGATTTTTTCGTAATTACTCGTTGATGAGTTGGAACCGCAGGAAACCATTAAAACAGCGATAAATAAATAAAATACGTGTTTCATATCTGAATGTATTAAACGTTTATTAATTCATTGAAATAGCCGGAAGTTCAGAATGCAGGTTATATACTATCAGAACTTCGGCTGTCTTTTTATTATCATTCCGGGTATATTCGGTTAGTGCTTTCATTACCCATTCTCGAAAAGCCCTTGCTTCAAAAGATGCTACACGGTAGCTGACAAATATCAGTGCTTCCAGATTATACAGTACCGTTTCGCATGGGTGCCCATTGCTCTCAAATTTATGTATTCGGGTAACATCTTCCTCATGGAGTAACCCGGATTTGAATATACTCCGAAAGTTGTTACCAATCGTATTGACGAATACATTTAATAAGTCGGCAATTTGATGTTTCGTTACCCATAGGGTGCAATTTACAAGTTTTGCTTCAACAATCAGTTGATTTTCATTGTTTTCTTTAATATTTATATATCCTCGTTCCATAATTATATTATTCTTCATTGTGTTGAACATTAAAACCAATACGTTTACGGGGTTTATTTTCCAGTTCTTTTTGTGATGCCAGTTCGGTAAGAGCCTGGTAAATATCACTGAACTGCATATTTGTTTCCACCATAAATTCCTCCAGTTTACGATTTAATTCCGCATATCCCAGTGCATATTGTCGTAAGGCGACAAAAGCTCTGATGATAGATATATTAACCTGAATGGCCAGCGTACTGTTAAGAACGCTTGAAAGTTGGGCTATACCTTGTTCTGTAAAACCAAAGGGTAAGTATTTTACGTGTTGTCCTTGACCTTGATTTTCTAAGGTGCCAAAATTGCACCTTAAAAAATCGTACTCATCTTTTGTGAGTTCTATCATAAAATCGGGTGGGAAGCGGTCTATGTTCCGCCGGACAGAACGTTTCAGGTTTTTTGTTTCAACCTGATATAACTCGGAGAGGTCATAATCTAACATGACACGCATACCCCGGATTTCATAAATCTTACTTTGAATAATCTGTAATTCCATGATAAATATATTTAATGGGTTAAACAGCGACCTGGGTTTTAGCTTTCATTGGTTTGAAAGTTAAATTATTCTCACTTTCAAAGGTGTTTGACCAGAGAGAGGATTTTTCTTCTTCCGAAAGGCTGTGCCACATGACGGATATTCGCTTTAATCTTTCGGGATCATCAGACAAAGTGCCGGGAAGATTAAATAAAGCCATTTTTTCACGTAGTGAAAGGCACTCAAAGAGTTGATCTAATTTAGATTTAGATTTGGTTCTCTTTTCTTCCAGTTTTTCAGCAAAAGAAGCCATATCATTGCTGACTTTAACATCAGTAATTCGTGCGTAAATTTGGGTAGTTTTGATATTAGTATGCCCTAACATCTTTGACACGCTTTCGATAGATACACCTTTTGTAAGCGTGAGAGTCGCAAACGTATGTCTTGCAAGGTGATAGCTTAAATTTTTATCAATTCCACAGATTGTTCCGATTTCTTTGAGGTATTCATTCATCTTTTGATTACTCATTACCGGAAGTGCTTTATCATCTGGCAATTTACCCGAATATTTCTCTATAATTTGCTTTGGGATATCAAGTAAAGGCACATTATAATTTACGCCTGTTTTTTCTCGTTTGCCCATAATCCACAATCCGTCATCGAAAGAAGTACGAATATTTGACTGGCGCAAATTCTTTACATCTATGTATGCAAGTCCGCTAAAGCAACTGAAAATGAATATATCCCTTACTCGTTCAAGACGTTCGGAAGCGAATTTCTTACACATAATTATATCAATCTCCTGTTGTGTTAAGTAGCCACGATCCGTTTTTTTGAATCGTATCTTGAAATTGGCAAACGGGTCAATATGTATCCAACCGTTGTTTTTCGCCATGATAATAATGGTTCGGAAACGTTGTAGGAATTTTGCAGTCGTATTTTCTTTGCATTTACAGGTAGTCATCAGGTAAATCTCGAAATTATGCAGGAACATATGATTTACTTCTTTCAAAGAAATATCTGATACATTATAATACTCCTTGATGAAGCCAGCCATGCGTCTATAGGCAACTTCATATTTTTGGAGTGTTTCTTTAGATTTACTTATGCCGACTAATTTGGCAAGATCCTCATTGTGGCGTTGGAAAAGTTCGAGAACAGTTTGATGTTTTATTTCAAGACCGAGAAAGATATTTTTTACCCTTTCGGCATTTACATTGTTTTCACGGGTAAGTAATTCGTGATATACATTATAAACACTCGTTTTAATAGCTTCTAAAACAGAATTGATTTCAAGGGCTTCTTTTGTTTTGCCAATGATAGTAGAAGATTTCGTGTCCCATAATTCAGGTTTAATACTATATTTAGTATTAAAACGGCTTGCTTGTCCGTCAATCGTAATCCTCCCAAAAATAGGTATTGAACCATCTGATTTTTCTTTGTCTCTTTTCAAATAGAAAAGAATCTTAAATGTACTTTTCATAAACTCATTTTTTAATGTTACAAAATTACTTATAACTATCTGTAAATGAGTTTTATGCACACTGCCAAATGGCGACAACATACTGCCAATTTAGGACAAATCGTACCCCCTATAAAGTGATTTTTCGTACCCCCTGCACCTTTTTTAAAAAAGGGGTACGAATTGGGTTAGATGCTTTGTCTTTTTTTGTCTTTTTCTTGGCTTTCGACTAAGACAGGATAAAAAGAAAAAGTCCTCCATATTCACTGAATATGAAGGACTTGTCTTACTGTTGGCGCCTCTTGTCTTAGGCTCCCAGCGGTATGGACGGGACTCGAACCCGCGACCCCCTGCGTGACAGGCAGGTATTCTAACCAGCTGAACTACCACACCATTTTTTGAGATTGCATTTTCTCTCAAATGCGATGCAAAGATAGGATGAGAAACCTTTTGTTCCAAATATTTCGAGGATATTTTTTAAGAAAAATATAAAGATATTGGATTTCAGAGGATTACAAACAGACTGTTTTTTGAAAAATGAGTACTGATAAGGAGTTTGAAAGAAAACATTAAAAGTAAGATTCATTTATATTTCAAAATTACAGAAAAATTATATTGATATTTCTGTCAAATGTTTTGAACCATAAAAATGGCTTGTTTACTGCATCTACTGTAGTAAAACAAAAGCTAAAAAGTATATATGATTTTACAATGAATTACCACAGGGTATTAGCTTCTCAGATATGGCTAATTTAAAGCAAAGTAATATTGCTAAGACAGACTAATGTATATAAGACAAATATGTATAGAGGAATAAATGTACCCATACCTGAGGAAGCTAATGAGATTATAAAGAAGTGTAAGGTTGACTAATATTTCATCACACTAATGTTGTGATTGACAGGAAGTATACATGATCTTATTCTGACTCGTGCCGAATTACTGGTCACAGTTTTACTACCATTTGTTGCTACAACCCTGTAAAAAGTCGTACCCCGTTTTTGAATAACAATAGCATAAGTCTTTTTGTCAGCACCTGTGATATCTACCCATGTAACATTATCAGTACTGGATTGCCACTGGTAATTTACACCGGTGAAGTCTATATCGGTGGTCATTGATTCAGCGGCACCTATGCATACATTCTGTTCAGCCGGAGTGATATTGCCTGTTTCTTCAGGGCAATCCACGTTAAAAGTAGAACTGATCGTTTTTGAGCCATTCACAATCATGGTTATTGTATGCTCTCCATTATCAAGCGTTTCAATTTCCCAGCTCGTCGAATTAGCATGCGCAGTTTGTTCTACTCCATCGAGTATCCATTTTATACTTGTAGTGACAGAGGCATCTACCACGCCTGTGACTCTATAAGGAGGTTCGCAAATAGTTAATCCCATCAGATCCTGAAAGTGGTAGGTGTTTACGTAAAAAGAGGGAACCAATTCACGGGCAGCAGATCCAGCCAGATAATAATAAGATTCGTGAGGACCGGTTCCATAACCCAGGACAATCAGACCGGCAGAATTACCAAATGTGTAGGAAGTACCGCCTCCACTGGTCAACTTAAGTGTATAATAAGAATGATTCGAATCAGTGTTGTCTACCCATGTTCCTCCGGTCAAAGGCTGGGCTGTTGCTTGTCCTACAGACATAGTCGTTTGGTTTTTTGTTACTGTCGGAGTTATAATCAACACATAATGAGTATTTAAACTGGAATATCCGCTACCACTCAACGAAGGAACAAACGGAGCAATAGTCGTCTGTTTTATTGACTGCTCGAATGGAGGAACCCAGACCATAGCAGGGTCGCCATTGGTGGAACTTACATGCGAGGCTGTTGTCATATATGAACATACAGCAATAGGCTTATCGGAATATATATAGCACCCCTTTGACGATGAATTAACTTCCAGTTCTATATATTGGCCTGCACCTATCGTATAAGTATTCGGGCCGCCCGTACCTGATATTTTGGTTCCTCCTAGGTGTGTTACTGTCGTGCCAGCCTGTGAACCCATAATTCTGACCCGTTCGGTTCCCTGTGTCGTAACCGGCACGAGGAACTCCTTGCCCCACATGTCTACCGACATTAGCTGTTGATATAAAATATCTGCAGATGCTAGTGTCGTCATTTGAGGAATAATCGTTATCGTATTTGTAACAAAATAAGCTACAGGCTTATCTGAAGTAACCCACCGGCCGGTTAAGTCCGTTGTAGATGTACCTGTATAAAAAGTATAGACCTGTCCTTTATTTAATTTTTTAGTCGCACCATTATCACTAATTGTCGTACCGTCTTGCGTTGCAATAACGGTATAACCATCAACATAATATTTAGAACTCTGACCATTATAAAGGGTATTAGACGCGCGCGAAATTTGATAATATTTATATCCCAGACTACCGGTAGGCAATATATTTGTAGCATCGGTAGTAGCATTGTACTGGTTGAATGCGTATACTGAGATAGGGGCAGTGGATGTTATATGCAGCGATTTAGAAGTGATCCCATTGGTCGGCTCAGCGAAAGAAGGGCAAACCTTCTTTTTATCCTCTTTGGTCAGTTCTTTAGTGTAAACAGTTCCAGCCGGTATAGAAATGGTTTCAGATCCACCTTCTGTATACGTAAACGTAACCTGGGCACTCTCTACAGCCACTATCCTTATCTGTAAAGTGAGGTAAGCGCTTTCTATATTATCTTGTTTTCCACCTCTTCCCATCAAGTGCGCGCCATTGAAGCCAAAGGTTACCCAGAAGTCTTTTCCCTGGGTACTTTGTGCAAACAGTTTTCCATTACTTACAACAAATAAAAGTAAGATAACGGACGATAAAATATACTTCTTCATATTACTTTTCATATCCCACCTGCTAATATTAGTTTTCTTTAACTACGAAAACCACATTAATAAATGAGTTCGGAGTAGTTTCCTTTGATTTTACTTTATATTTCATTTTCCCGTCATCGGTAAGCCCGGTTACTTCTATGACCGATTTATCATAGTAGGTGACAACATAGTCCAGCTCGTCGGCTGTGTATAATTTCGATGTGCTGTGCGACGGAATATTTGCCATTGATGTATTATTACTGACAAATGTATCATTTCCTGCTCTGGTAAATTGTTTTTTGTATTGATCATACAGATCACAAGTCAACTCAACACCTATAGTCACATTCAGATTGATGTTGAAGGACGGTATGTAAAAGCAGCGTGCCGCAGACTGTTCAATTGCGAGCAGCTCCCATTCCTCTCCGTTCCATACATATATTCCCTTTACGAATGTTTCGTCAGGACTGGCACTCTGTGATACTTTAATATTATAGACAGTCAGGCCGGCATGCTTTTCTTTTATTTTACTGGTTGCCGGATTTTTCCAGTCATTATCCTCCAGACCGACAAATGGTTGAAGTGTCTTTTTATTGACCAACTGTACGCGGGGAAGGCCTAATCCTCCTTTTGTTGATGTTACATTTGCTATATCGGTGGTCGAAGCAGGATCTGGCTTTTCTTCCGATTTTATTTCCAGTAAGGCCGCTTTGGCCGGAGCTATGCCCGAACCCACAGTTACCTGAGCATAAGATATCGCGATTCCTCCAATAGCAAGGAGTAATACAAGTCCTGTTTTTTTATACATGTTAATTTGTGTCATATAGATAATTTTATTAGTATTGATTATAGAAATGCACATTCGGATTGACCGGTAATACACAAGGGTTGATCAGCACTTTATGATCTTTTTCCGAAATCTGGACATCGTTTGTATTATAAGATCTGACACGGATAACAAATGTACCCGATTTGGTATAGGTATGGGTACGGGTGTGAGTACCTGAACTGATATTTGTATCTTTTTCTAAAGACGACCCATCGCCAAAATCCCACATGGTATAAGCGGCCTTGTCTCCCGTCCCGCTTTGCGTGATCGTTACTGTATATGCCTGAGGAGTATTCATGCAAAACTCGCTTTCGCCCTCTATGGATATATCAAACGCGCTGGCAGCAAAAGATGGAAGGATAATGTCCGACTGAGCAGATGAATTGTTTCCATTCATACTGCCACCTTTTTTCATTATGCTATCATCTTTATTCCAAATGGTCATTCCATCCGAATAAAATAATAAATTACTTTCTGCATCGGAGGGAGAGAAACATCTTTCCAATGTATTTATACTCGAACCCGAAACAAAAGCTGGCAGGCTGGCCAATGTTTTGTCTCCTGCTCCAAACATGCCCTTAGCCCAAAAATCAGGGGAGGTATTCCATGTCAATTCCGTTTTTTGTCTAAAAAACCAGTTATCAGTCTCTTTTTGGGCATAGCCGCATATGGTAAGAAGAAGTAAACAGCTTGTATATATCAATTTCTTCATAATATTTTTACTTGTCTTTATTTAGGAATAAATATAATTGTCACGAATGATGTTGGCCCCGGATCATTGTCCAGCACCTCATACGACATTACTCCTCCACTATCGACTCCGGTAACATTTATTATTCCCTTATCGTAATACACTACGGCATAGTCGAGTTCACCACGTTTGTAGAGTGTTCCCTCGTCCGGAGCAGGAACAGTTGAACCAGTAAGTGCAGGATTAGATGTGAAATCAGGATTATTTGTACTATTCCTTGTGAATTGCCGTTCATATTCGGCATACAGGTCATAAGAATCGGCATTCCCTATGGCCTCGAGCGGAAGATTGAAAGCCGGCATATAGAACCATCCCCTGCTGCTATTGTCTTTTGTCGCCAACTTTTCCCATTCCTCGCCGTTCCATGTATATATCCCTTGTGTAAAGATCTTATCCTGTTTGGTTTCGCTATTTGGCGACACATATATATTATAAACTGTAAGGCCGGCATGCTTTTCCTTTATTTTGTTGGATGAGGTATTAATCCAGTCATTGTCAGTTATCTTAACAAATGGCTGAAGAGTTTTCCGGTCTTCTAGTCTTACCCGTGGTAATAATAACCCACCTTTATCACTGGTTATATTATTGCCATCTGGCAGTTGTGTACTTAGTTGCAATAATGAAGCTTTTTCAGGAGGTTCCAGCATCCCTATCGAAACTTGTCCGTAAGTAAAATTACAATAGTAAAACAAGCAGAAAGCTGTCAACAGCCAAGTCGCCAATTGCTTTTTGCCTTTGGGTATCCACTCATTATGAATTTGGGTCGTAGTCATAATTATATTATTTTAAAAGCATTGTAAAGTATGTGTTAAGTTTTTCACGATCAAACATTTAAAAAAAATAAGACATCAGCATAATTTCTGTAATTTTATAAAGTTGTATTACATCTATAAGGGGCATTAATAATAAAATATGCACTTTCAGAGATATATCCTCTTTATGCAGATTTTTTAAAATGCAGAACAAATGTCGGGAATTTGAGTGTTAGAAAAAAAGCAAATATTGATAGTAAAATATATTAAAATTCATAATTCAGCCTTATTTAGAGTCATCAAATCAATATTCATTTTTATAAAGATCATAGATTAGCATAATTAAATTTTTATAATATTTTTTTAAACCTTACCAGTAAAATAAATATTTTTTTGATTTAATATTTTCCACCCGATTCACTACTTTTGTCGAACCGAAGACATATGAAGAAAATAGATATCAATCAGAAATTTGTAGAAGAACTATATGCTCATATTCCAGATAAAAGAAGATTAACCTCAGTTATAACCGAAACGCTGAATCTTGACAGACAAACCGCTTTAAGAAGACTTAACGAGAAAATCTTATTCACAGCCCAGGAAATGGGTGTATTGGGTACAAAGTTGGGCATCTCTCTCGATCGTTTGCTATACAACAACGAAGATCAGAACTTTTTACCGTTCAGAGTAGTTATTTCCCAAAAAGTAACTTCCATAGACCATCTTTTGGATGAAATAGAAGAGCGTCTGAAAATACATAAAGAGAGAATGCCCGAACCAGAACTGATCAGCACTGTATACGAGACACTTCCGCTGATTTTCTTCGTGCATTATCCTGCATTGTGCAAGTTTATGTACTATAAATGGAATTACTATTTTGTAGATTCGACCGAGTTACACAGTTTTTCTTCGTGGACGATGCCTGAAAGACTAATAAATTATCTTGATGAAATTAAGGATATATATAGCAGATGTAAGCATTCATCGCATATATGGAATATTTCGGCACTGTGGAATCTGGCTAAAGAAATCACTTTTTTTTTCAATATACGGGCAATATCGCAAAGCGAACTTGAAGATATAAAAAACGAACTGTATGACATGATGTATACTCTCGAAGAAGCCGCCGGAGGAGGATTCAGTAGTTATTTCCGTTCGGATAATACCGATTTATATATTTCAAATATAAATACAGGCATGTACTATTCTTACTGTTCTTCGGGAGATCAATGCTATTGTCTTTTTAGAAATGAATTTATCAGATCCATAATATGTGAAGATAATCCGACTTGCATCGAAATGGCGAACTTAATTAATTCGTTAAAGATGGTATCCACCCTGATTTCGGGTAGCGGAGAAAAAAACCGAAGGTTATTTTTTGAAGAGCAACATAATATTATTGATAGTATATAGATCTTAAATTGAAAGACTGACTATGAATCAAGACAGCTTACAAAAAAGTTTTACAGGTGTATTAGAAAATAGGTTTAGGAACAAAAAACACCTGGTTACTCAGATTTCTGATATTTTAAGGATAGAGAGAGGGGCAGCCTTGAGGAGGATAAACGGGACAGTTCCATTTACGGTGAATGAAATGGGTATTCTTGCCCATAATCTGAATATATCGATTGATAATCTATTACAAAAAGATAAGAATATCAACATTTTGCCCTTAATGATGATGCAACCGAACAAGGCGGAAGCGTTTGATGATCTTATATCGTTTATAGATAAAATATGTTCCAAAACCAAAGGATCACCCAATAAAGGAGGTGCTGTATTCGACTCGTTACCTTTAGAATTTTTTGTTCTATATCCTTCGATCGTTAAATTCTTCTATTACAAATGGAATCATAACTTTATAAAAACGAGAGAACTGAATAATTTTAGCTCATGGGAATATCCTGGACAGTTGGAACATTATCATAATGAATTAATTAAAGTTATTAAAAAAATTGATAAGATTACATATATATGGGATATACCTGTTATCTGGAACCTGGCTAAGGATATCTCTTATTATCACTGTTTAAAGGTATTGCGAGACGAAGATGTTGATTCTCTCAAGAATGAACTAGCATCCATGTTAGATAACATTGAATTACTTGCCAGGGGGTCTGAAAATAATACAATATTTGAAGGAGAAGTCGAACTTTATATTCCAAATTGCAGCATTGGCTTATACAGTAGTTATTTCATTTCTGAGAATAATATGTATTGTTATACAAAGAGTAACTTTATAAGTTCTCTAATAAGCCAGGACCCGAAAACCTGTTTAAATATCGAAAAATGGATAAATTCATTAAAAAAAGTTTCAACCCTTATCTCTGGAACAGGGGATATAGACAGAACCCTGTTTTTCGAAGAACAGCGAAAAATTGTGGATAGTATTTGCTCCTGTCCATTGTAGATTATGAGGTAGTAGACACACCGAATAATATTATTAACTCAACCAATAAGCATAGATACAATCTCTGAAAATTTTAGATATAATAGTATAATATTTAACATTTCCGGATAAACACATTCCACTATTTATTTGTTATAACACATCACTAACAACACGGATACATGTGGCTTACCTCTTGTATTAACATCCCTGACCGTTAACAGAAGAACGCGAATGAAATATATTAGAAGATTTAAGACTATATTTTTCTACATCCTCATCATAGGAGGATTTTCGACTTTTATATACTGGATAATCACTGAAGGCAAGGCTCTGGAACATGGACATCAGATAGTTAATAATGCTGTATCGGGTAGTGCGTTCAACGATTTTATCAGTTCATTTACAGACAATCTACACCATCCGGCAGGAATACTGCTACTTCAGGTAATCATTATCATATTCTTCGCCCGGATATTCGGATGGATATTCAAAAAAATAGGACAACCGTCAGTCATAGGAGAAATACTGGCCGGAATAGTACTCGGGCCATCATTGTTGGGCTTATATATGCCCGATGTTTCACAATTTTTATTTCCGGCAGCTTCACTGGGCAACTTACAGGTATTGAGCCAGATAGGGTTAATTCTCTTTATGTTCGTTGTAGGCATGGAGCTCAATCTGAATGTATTAAAAGATAAAGCGCATGAAGCTGTAGTAATCAGCCATGCCAGCATAATAGTACCATTCGCCTTAGGTGTAGGACTAGCTTATTTCATTTATTCTTCATTTGCGCCCGAGGGTGTCGAATTCTCTTCTTTTGGACTTTTCCTGGGCATATCGATGAGCATAACAGCTTTCCCGGTATTAGCCCGTATCATACAGGAAAGGGGAATGCAAAAAAGCCGTTTGGGAGCAATAGCCATCACCTGTGCTGCTGCCGATGATATAACAGCCTGGTGCCTGTTGGCCGTGGTGATAGCCATAGTAAAGGCCGGATCAGTACTCAGTTCGGTATATACAATACTATTGGCTGTTGGGTATGTAGTGTTCATGTTGAAAGCCGTACGTCCGCTCCTGAAAAAGCTAGAAGCCAGATACAGGCCAGAAAAGGGAATCAGCAAATCATTCCTTGCGGTTATTCTCCTTGTGTTACTAGTATCGTCATTCATAACCGAGGCCATTGGCATACATGCTCTGTTCGGTGCATTCATGGCAGGAACTATCATGCCCGAGAATAAATTAAGAACTGCACTTACCGAAAAAATAGAAGACCTGGCTCTCGTATTGCTGTTACCTATTTTCTTTGTTATTACAGGTTTAAGAACCCAGATAGGACTGCTCAACAGTCCCGAACTATGGGGTGTGACTGCACTTATCATTCTGGTTGCCATAGCCGGAAAATTTGGAGGCAGTACCATATCCGCCAAATTTGTAGGCCAAAGCTGGAAAGACAGCATGACCATAGGCTCGCTAATGAATACGCGGGGATTAATGGAACTAGTCGTACTTAATATAGGATACGACCTGGGCGTACTCAATGCTGAAATCTTTGCCATGATGATCATTATGGCTCTGGTCACTACATTTATGACAGGCCCTATGCTGAATGGCATACAAAAAATATTCAAAGATCAACCAACGATAGACGATGTTCCCGCAGAAGCGTATAAAATAAAAGGGTGAACATTTCCGGTTCACCCTCTCCCCTATCCTATTGGAAATGTATATGTGTTATTCCAAAATCTCTCCCTGGTTTTGCATATGACGTCCATCACAAAACGGCTTATTCTTCGATTTACCACAACGGCACAATGTCATCCTATTCCGTACGGGATAAGGACGCCCGTCCGCCCCTTCCACAGATATACCTCCCTTTACCCATATAGGCCCGCGAACCTCAGCTGCAGGATCTTCAAGAATACTGACCTCCTGTGGAAGTTCTGGTTCTATGGCTTTTCCGTCTTTTGTTACTGCCGTAAGTCTGCCACTGGGACAATCGCAACATTGCCTGACAACAATCTCATTTGTTTCGGCAGTCTCACTCTCTTCCACCAGATTCCATGTAGTACCATTCGTATCACAAAAACGGGCCACTGCACACAAACTTTCAGCATCGAGCAGGTTTATATGTTTTCCTTCAATAAAGCCAGCCATCTGGTCGTAAGTCTGATGAGTAGCCGTTTCTTTTCCATAAAATCCTTCAAGATGAGTTCCATCGCAAAACGGTTTACTCTTCGATCTGCCACAACGGCACAAATTATATTTTTCCTGTAAAAGGAATCGGCATCCCTCCTCATAAGCCATTGAAACGCCCTGTCTATCAGGGACAAACCGTAATTGATTTAAAGGAATACCACCGGTTACCTCATAAGGCCCGTTTTCGAGAACTTTTATTCTCTTTGTGTTCTTTATTTCCATGATTTTGATGTTGTTCTTAGTTTGATCTCCAGTTTTAACAAGTTAAAATAAATAAGGTTCAATACCATGAATGCAATTATTCAAAACAGATACCATAAACTATTTGCCTGCTTTTAGAATATTTTTAATGCTAGATTTAATAGTTCAATTTTACTAATGGGCCACCAAAGCATTTTTGCATCCTTTTTTTACTTAGGGAAAAAGGATGGCAAGCAATCCTCGATTGTGCGCAGTATAAAATAAAAGTCCGCGACATCGCATCGCAGACTTCCCATAACTTTAACTCAAACTTTACAAAACTTTTATATACAGCTTATAACAACAGTATATAAAATAAGTTCAACAGAAAAGATTATTTTTATTTTATTTCTTTCATTTTTAACATAGACTGCGAATTTACAGTTGCAGGATTTATCACATCTGTATCATCATCTATCACAATATTAAGATGCTGATCTTCATCTAATTTATAGGATTCTTTAGTAATCAGTAACACCCTATTATCTCCACTAACCATATAAAATTGCACTTTCTCATTCATTGGAAATTTTATGCCATCCCACCTGTCCGATATAGTCCTTTCGCCTGTGGTTTCACCAAATATCAACTTACTGCTCCCTAGAGAGATATCACCGTAAGATATATTTTCGAGGCGAACATTGCTGACTTTGTTGGTAACACTTACGCGTGCATTATTATCGCAGGAAGTAGAAACGAATCCCAGAATGGCGCATAATAAGATAATATATTGTATTTTCATAATTCCTTTTTTTAGATTAGTCGACTAATACTTCAAATTCGCCCAAATTAGCACTGGCATAATTTTCTTTTACTTCGAGCGGACAGATCAGGTTAGGAGTATAAACCGTTTTTGATCTTCCGTCAGCCAGCTTTATATCGAACGATTCTATATTACAAATGTAGCTTCCCGGCTGAAGGTTGAGGTAATTATTCAGCAAATCGGAGTACTCTCCGGCTGTACTTATCCCCTCCGACGATACACGGATATTTACTGCAAACGGATATAGCAATTTTTGTACCGTTACCCTATAATTACCTACTGTTTCTTTCTGTTTCAGGTTCAGTGTGTCTATCTGGTATGAACCAGCAGGTTGCCAGCCTCTTTTATTTACGGTCAGGAATAAGTTGCTTAGATTATCTGCCACTATATATTTTTTCTGCCCAGCATCCTCGATATACGGACTTAGAAAAAGAATAACTTCGGTAAGCAAAACCTTATTTGACGAAGAATAGATTGTAGGATCATCATATGTGTAAACAGCATAATCATCGTCTGAACAAGAAACTCCCCATAATAATAACAAGATAATAAAAATTGTAGATAGTGCTTTCATATGTTTTCTGATTTAGGATATTTGTCCATATATCTGATTGATGCAAATATGTTAAATAAAGTTGCATAATGGTTCTGTTTTTTTATACCGGTTGATTATTACAAACCTGTGAAGTTTAACAAAAGCCGGTTGGTAACAATATATTTTTTACTAACTTGCACTCTGATTATAATTAAATGTCCGTATAGGAAAATAGCTAAGTTTGAGTATTTACAAAGTTTATGCAAAACGAAGAACAGTTAACAGATTCTGAAAACTGGCTTGCTTTTATAAATGGCTCGAAAGGGGCGTATGAGAATATTTATAAAAAGTATGCAAAAGCTATGTATATGTACGGATTACATATCACCACCGACAAGGAGCTGATAGAAGATGCCATACACGATGTGTTTGTAAAGCTATACAACAATAGGCATAGACTCCCTGCAGAAGTAAACAATATTAAATTCTATCTCTTCGTTTCACTTAAAAATACTTTGTATAACCATCTGAATAAAAATCAGGACACGTTCCGCCTGAATATTACAGAAGATGTATTGTCGCTATCATACAGCAGCGTAGAAGAAGAACTGATAGAAAACGAACAGATCAGACAAAACGAAGAACTCGTAAAATTACTGAACGAGAAATTATCTTCACGCCAGCAACAAATCATTTACTACCGCTTTGTAGAACAACTATCGTATAAGGAGATAGCCATATTGATGGAGATAAACATGCAATCAGCAAAAAACCTGATGCAAAGTTCCCTTGCTAAGCTCCGTTCGGTACTCTCCGGTGTGATTAGATTCATATTATTCACATTCCTGCTCTATCAATAGATATTGAGTTGACGAGACTTATTTTGTATATTTTTACGAAACGTTTTTTATACTATTTTTGTATGGTTTCCGTTTCATATTAAATTAACATCAAAACTATGTCTGTGCGGCGCAGATTGTTTATCTTATTATTTCTCTGCCTGGCGGTAGCAGGCCAGAAATGTTATTCACAAATAGATTCCACATACATTGGCTTTTTCAGCCATGAGCTGTCTATACGTCCCTATTTTTCGGATAGCTTCACAGCTTTGTCGTGCCAGTTTGGTGACGATGATGAAATAACTTACAGGCCCAATGCGCCTTTTGGCCTGGGGATAGGTATCACCTATAAAGGCTATTCTATCAGCGGATCGTACGGGTTTGGCTTTATGCGCGACAAGAAAAAAGGAAATACCAAGGCGACAGACTTCCAATACCATCACTATGGCCGCAAATTTGTAATGGATCTGTTTTTCCAGAGGTATAAACGATTCTATATTGAGAGAGAAAGGGAGGTGTATGATCTGTTTTCTGATATAAAACTAACACAGTACGGTGGATTTGCCCAATACGTCTTCAACGGGAACAGGTTCTCTTACCAGGCGGCATTCGATCAGAATCAGAGGCAACTGAAATCGACCGGCAGTTTCCTGCTGGGTGGAGGGGTCTATTACAATAAGGTAGAATCAGACAGCACCCTGGCTTTCAATAACGGAGCCAAAATGATGGAAAATGTACAGATCGGTGTAAGCCTGGGATACGCTTATACATGGGTTATCAATAAACGGGTATATATTTCAGGATCGATTGCAGTAGGTGCTAATCTCGGTGCCGAGGGTTTCGACAAATTAGGAAAAAAAGAAGAGTGGAAAATATATCCTACGGTATTTCCGCGTTTCTCGGCAGGGTATAATCATGATAACTGGTCGCTGGGACTGTCTGTTGTAAACAACCGGGTATACATTCTTTTCTCGGACGAGGCTAAGATGGCTTTCGACACGGGGGCTATACAATTCCGGTTCATCAAGCGGTTCGATTCGCTGGAATCATTGCTTACTCCGGTTTTCTTAAATAAAAAAGGGCAGAAAAAATAATTTCCACCCCTTCTGATAACCTCCACTTTTTACCTTCAGTCTAATATTGTTTCTTATCTGTTACCGCCCCTGGGACGTGCTTCAGGAGCCTTCTTTATATGCTCCTCAAATTTTTTCTTCTGCTCATCTGTCAATAGCTCTTTTATAGCAGCATTCCTTTCGTCCATCGATTTACGCATTTCTTCACGACGCTTGTCCCGGTCTGTGCTTGCGTTTTCTTTTGGCTGCGCATATTTCAGATTAATCTCATGTACTTTCGTTTCCTGCTCTTTCGTCAGGCTCAGTTCTTTCACCAAAGTTTCGGTTTGCCTTTTTGCACGCTCTTCAGGTGTGGCACGTTGTCTTTGTTGAGCAAATATGCTTCCACCAACGAAGAATGTAAGCATCAATAATACGACCAGTTTTTTCATTTCCTTAATTATTAATTGTGAGACTTTTACTTTGACTGATCATTTAGGAAAAGGTTTAAAAGAAATAGTAAATATTTTCAGGATAAGTTTAAGTATTTGATAATAATTATTGTTTTATTTTGTCATGCTGAGGAACGAAGCATCTCCTTACCTTTATAAATGCGAAATCCTTCCTTTCAGTCAGGCTGACATGTTACAATAAATATTTTAGATTATTCAAATTATATATTTCCCTCTTTCTTTTTCCGCTTCTTCTTTTGTGGGACTTTTTCCGTTTCAACTACATTCTCCTGTTTTGCCAGCCAGCTTCTCAGTTCTCTTACCTTCCTTATCAGGCAACTTGCACACGACTGGGGGCTTTCACTTTCACCAAATACATTATTCGCGAGATTATAAATCCTGCTCATTGAGTAACGGTGTGTTTTGTCAATTTCAGCTAATAGCTGTCCAACTTCCTGTTTTAGATTGATTTCGCTCATTTTGTTATTTTTTTATTATCGATATATTTAGTTAGAAAGAACAATGCGAATGATATAAGTATGCTAATGAATATAAATAATTCGTCATTTGATATCAATGTGTAAATCAATGACAATAACCATGTTAAATGAAATGTAAAGCATGGCCTGCAATTGAATGGCTTGCGATTAAACACCCGATTAATTTCAGGTAACCTTATCGAAAGGGTGTTGCCCAGCCAAAGAGAAATGACAGAGATGGCAACAATGGGAAAGATAAAAAATAATAATTCCATACTGTTTTTTATAGTATAGATAAACATCTTTGAAAAAGATGAAAATGTATACACTGGAAATGATAAAATTCATACCTTTATTGCCCTAACTTTAAATACAGTCTCATGAAAAAGATAATAATCAGCCTTTCTTTATTGCTTTTCTGTGTAAGTATGAATTGCCAAATCCAAACGAAGCAATCCGACATTAAATGGTTCGAAGATGCCCGTTTTGGTATGTTTGTTCATTTCGGTCCTTATAGTGTGCTCGGAGCCGGAGAATGGGTGATGAATACCCGCCCCATCAGCGGAAAGAACTATATGAAATTACAGAATATTTTCAATCCTCAGGCCTTCGATGCCAAAGAGTGGGTGATGATAGCTAAAAACGCGGGGATGAAATACATAACCTTTACTTCGCGGCACCATGACGGGTTCAGCAACTGGGACACAAAGCAATCGGACTGGAATATAATGAATACTCCTTATGGAAAAGACCTGATCAAACAGCTTGCCGACGAATGCCATAAAGAAGGCATAAAACTTGTCTTCTATTATTCTACCCTCGACTGGATGCGGTCTGACTACCAATATGAGACAGGACGCACTGGTAAAAATGCAGGACGTACTGAAAAGAGTGACTGGAATTCGTATATCAATTTTATGAAAGCCCAACTGACCGAGTTGTTAACTAACTATGGCCCGATAGCCGGAATATGGTTCGACGGACACTGGGATCAGACCGCCGATGAAAACCGCACTGACCATTCTACCCATGTAGACTGGCGCTATCCTGAAATATACAGCCTGATAAAGAAATTGCAACCCGAGTGCCTGATCGCAAACAACCATCATTTGCCACCGTTCCCGGGAGAGGATTATCAGATATTTGAGCGGGATGTGCCGGGAGAGAATAAATCTGGATTCAGCGGACAGGAAGTATCGCGTCTGCCGCTGGAAACCTGTGAAACAATAAACCGTACATGGGGTTTCAATATAACCGATGATAAATATAAACCAACCAAAGATCTGCTACATCTGCTTATCCGCACGGCCGGGACAGGAGCAAACCTGTTGCTGAACGTAGGCCCGATGCCAAACGGTAAAATTCAGCCGGAATGTGTAGACCGCCTGAAAGAGATGGGTGAATGGATGGATAAGTACGGATATACTATTTACGGTACACAACAAGGGTTTGTAAAACCTCAGGCATGGGGTGCCACTACCCAAAAAGAGAAAACATATTACATACATGTTCTGGATAAAAATACTGAGACTATCGTACTGAATATACCCGATATAAAATCGGCCAAATGGTTAAATGTCGATTCAAAACTGGTTTGGAAAAAGGATAAGGAGACTGGTTATGTGATGTTTATCCTCGATGGCGATCTGGATGATGTAGATTCAATAATAGAGGTTGAAGTTAAGTAGATTAATAAATGAAGATGAGACAGTTACAAATGCAGTTATCATAGTCTCATTGTCATTCTGAACGGAGTGAAGAATCTCCTTTAGAGATATGAGATTCTTCACTCCGTTCAGAATGACAAAAAGGGTAACATGGCAGCCTTACCATCCCATAATTAAAAAATCACTGTTGTGTAAAAACATGCCTCGCGGCATTGTATTTATATAGATCGTAAAATTTGAATAGACCTGTCAGACGATTCTTGAACGACCCGTAATCTTTCTTCTGCGGATCAGACCATTGCACTTCACTGATTGCGGCCAGGCGCGGCAGCAGCATATATTCGGCATGATCAGGCTTCGAAATATATTCTGTCCATAGATTCACCTGTGTACCGATAATATGTTTCTTCTGTTCATCGGTCAGTTCAGCAGGGACAGGTTCGAAACGGTAAACCCTTTCCAAAGGAATATAACCACCGATGGACAAAGGTTCGTTCTCCTTGTCTTCCGACTGATAGTAGTCGATATACACTTCCTTGTGAGGTGCCATTATCACATCGTATCCCTGTTTTGCAGCTTCAGCACCACTTTCTTCTTTCAGCCACGACATCACGACCGGATTATCGGCTATTCCGCCGTCCAGAATTTCTTCCCATGCAATTATTCTACGGCCTTTACTGTTGAGAAACTTTTCTACTTCAGCCATCGAATAGCTCTGAAGCTTTTGTTCGGCAGTGCGTTTCCCATCGCCTTTCAGCCCAAGCTTCTTTATCATCGCCTGGCAATGAGGGCATTTCTGCCAGCGTGTTTTCGGGCATTCATCGCCGCCGATATGAATATATTCGGAAGGAAATAAATCTAATACTTCAGTAAATACATCTTTCAGGAACTGATAAGTATTTTCTTTTCCCATACACAACACGTCTTCAAATACGCCCCATTTGGTAGCCACTTCATACGGGCCACCTGTGCATCCCAGTTCGGGATAAGCAGTCAGGGCTGCCAGCATATGTCCCGGCAAGTCTATTTCGGGAATAATGGTGATATATCTGTCCTGAGCATATTTCACGATGTCTTTTATTTCTTCCTGAGTGTAAAAACCTCCGTGCGGAGTTCCATCAAACTGATGCGGCTTTGTTTTCAAATGTCCGACAAGGGTTTCTTTCCTCATGCTTCCTATTTCTGTCAGCTTCGGATATTTCTTTATCTCTATCCGCCATCCCTGATCTTCGGTCAGATGCCAATGGAAATAGTTGATATTATGCAGAGCCAGAATATCAATATACCTTTTTATGAAATCCGTGGAAAAAAAATACCTGCCCACATCGAACAATGCCGCCCGATAACCGAAGCGGGGATAATCGGAAATAATTCCGGATGGAAGATGCACTTCTTTTCCCTTATAGTCGGGAGACAGCGATTTTCGCAAGGTCTGTATGCCATAGAACACGCCGTTTTCGGAAACGCCTTCTATTACAATTTCCTTTTCGGAAACATCTATCCGGTAAGCTTCTTCATTGCCGTGGTTTAATCCTGTTTTCAATGCTATGGTGTTATTCCCGCCATCCGATTCTTTCACCGCAAGTTTAATCCCAACGGTTTCAAAAATATATCCGGACAGGAATTCCGCATTAACTTTCAATTTGTCATTTCCTTTCGGATAAGCGATCGCAGTGGATTGCTTCAGAGCGAATGGCTTATTTTCGCTTAAACTTATCTCCTGAGGAAGCGGTATCACATTATAATTAGTGGTGACAACCTCTTTCTTTTCGCACGAAACGAGAGCCAGTAATATGGCAAAGAGAGATAATAATCGTATGTTTCTCATAATTTATTTTTAATAAGATCGTTAATAATAATTTAGTTCACAAAACCTGACAAACCTGACAGATTATCTCGCAAAGACGCTAAGCAGAGTAAATATTTTTTGAACCTTTCATTCATAATTTATAATTTATCACTCATAACTATCTACATAGATAAAGTATTCAACAAAAAATACAACTACAACTTATCCACCACATTACGGTGCAGATAAAAAGTATTATTCTTATCTATATACACTGTCACCGAACCTAGTTTGAATGGTTCTCCATTAAGGAAGGCCACAGACGAAAACGCAGGTATGGATAATTCTTTATTTCCTTTTTTCACTAACAATATAGGCCTGTCTTTTAACAGAATCTCGATTTCATAGTCCTTACCTTTGAATACATCGGTATGTTTGGCGTAAAGTTCATCCGTTATGGCAGACAACGGCCTGTGCAAACCGATCAGGTCGCAGAGATACCTGTTGATCTCTGTGTTTGTATTCAGCCCGTAAGGCAAATCTCCCTGCGGATGGTAGGCTGCGAGGAAAACATCTTCACCCGTATGATTCCCGCTGATAAAATCGAAATAAGTATGTGAGGTCATAATATGCGCAATGGACGAGATCATATTCACTGTATTTCCCACTTGCGTATAATCGGCTGTCTTATAGTTTTTGGATGATAAAAGCAAGTCTAGTTCTTCATCGGTCAGGTCGATATCTGTATATTGTTTGAATACAGGTTTAATGCTATCGGGTTTTGTTTTCAGTAATATTTGTTCGAGGCCTTTTGCTGTTTTCTTATATTTAGATACATTCTCAAAAGTATGCTTTAAACCCTTATGAGTATATTGTAGAAGCTTACGGCTGGGAAAATTAAATCCGCTGTTGCCATGATCGGGCATGATAACCACCGCAGTTTCCCCATCTTTCCGGGCAAAATTGATAGCAGCGCCCACAGCTTTATCGAATGCCAGAAATTCAGTGATAATCCCTATCGGATCGGTGGCATGAGCCGCAGCATCTACCTGACTACCTTCTACCATCAGGAAAAAGCCGTTCTCGTTTTTAGATAGCCTCATTAAGGCTTTTTCTGTCATTTCAGCTAATGACGGTACTTTTTCGTTATCACGGTCGAGATCGTAAGGCAGGTAACCATCCGAAAATAGAGCCCACAGCTTCTTTTCTCCGTTGTAGTTGCGGAATGCTTTTATATTGTTTCTGTAATAATCCGTTTCATTTCCTTTCAGGTATTGCCGTATTTCATTGGTCACGGCAGATGCTCCGCCTCCGAATACGACATCCATATCCTGATAGGCGATTTGCGGGGCAAGGTATTTATATTCGGCACGGTTGTAATGATGCGACACGCAAGCTGCGGGCGTAGCATGGCAAAAGTCAACGGTGACAACCAGTCCCAACGCTTTTTTCTTATCTGTTTTTGCGGCTTCCATTACTGTTGCCAACGGTTGAAATGCCCTCAGTGTATCTACTTCCAAAATATCCTCATCGGGATTAGCTTGCGGGTATATAGCTATATTCCCCGCCTGAGCTGGAACTCCTGTAGTATAGGCCGACATAGCGGGTGCAGAGTCGGGTACGGGGGCATTCGATTGATATGTCTTTACCAGCCCGCAAAGATAGGGATCAAGATTCAGCTTATCCCCTCCCAGATCGTTGTATATCTGATACCAACGCGAAATGGCCAGTACGCTGGTCGATGTGCCGTCGGGTATCATCAGTATGACATTCTTCACGGGTTTTACCGGTGTGCGGTACTCTTGTTGCGCACACAGGGGAAGTATAACAATGAATGCCAGTAATATAAGATAGATTCTTTTCATTGTTTTTGATTTTCTAATTAATTGCCATGCCTTTTAAGGCGTGGATATATTTGGCTAAAGCCATTTTGTATCGCTATATTATCCTCCACTTAAAAGTGGAGGCAATTAATAAAGCAAATAATATATCTCTGTCATCCTGAGTGTAACGAAGGATCTCCTTACGTAAGAGATGTTTCACTCCGTTCAACATGACAATAGGATATAACATTTCATTATTAATTTTAATTAAATATATCCCAGGCCAATATAAGACCCGGGATATATTCAAACTAAAGAATGACGTTTATTTAGGAACGACAGCACCCATAGCTGTTTTTCCGGATCGCGAACTACCAATCTGGTCTTTCGTGATTATATCCGGATCGATAGCTGGACTATATTCGGAAGCCAGTGTTTCCAGCGCGGCTGATGTCATACCCAGTGTCGCTGCAGGAGAGGTCGCAGATAACATAATCGTTTTCATACGACCACCATTATCTTCAAAGCCACCGAACATTGTGACCGGATCGAATACCTGTCCGTTTATCACAGTACCTGAAGCATCAAGTAGCTGGTTACTTACTGCCATATAAGAAAGGGTAGCCGTATTGGCAGCCGATTGAATATCCGGATAGGTAGGCGCATCATTACCCGATATGATCGTGTTATAAGCTTTCAGTGTCGTATTAGCAAGTACTTCTACACCTGCCGCACTATTTATTGCATAATTATCAAAGAAAGTACAGCTTATCATATCTACCACCGCAGTTTTTCCTGCCGCACCGTACATGCTGATACCACCGCCACGGCCACTTTCATTGGCATAGAACGTAGAGTTTACTATCTGTACACGCGAGAATTCGCGGGCATAAAATCCTCCGCCACGGCGGGTTGTATTTGGTCCGGCGTTAGTAGAATTGTGCGCGACAGTAGAATTGCTCAGGTACAAGTAAGTATTTGTATCGGCGCTGTATGTGTAAATTCCACCACCAACACCCCAAACGGTATTGCCTGTAATATTACAATTGGTCATATAAACCGTTGCCGATTCAACAAATATACCGCCGCCATTAGAGCCTTCGAGTATACCTTTATTATTGGTTATATCGCTGTCCACAAAACTAACGTTAGCCCCGGCGAATACATAAATACCGGCTGCATGTTGCTGGCTTTCGTTTTCGGATATCTTACAGCCGATAACATCGACAACCGATTTTCCTATCATCATACCTCCGGCATACGAGCGGCGGTAAACAGCTCCGTTTATATTGATCGTTCCTGCTGTTGAAGCTCCCGCAAGTCCGTTCTTTATAGACAGGTTCTGAATTGTTACTTTATTGCCACTTTCCACAGGTGCCGTAACTGTCACTGTGTGGTAGTACTTCTTGTCTCCGCTGAGGATGGTCTCGTTATTCTCAGGATCGGAAACGGCTCCTTCAGCAGCATTAGCAGGATATCCTCCTATGATCGTTACATTACTATGTATCTCAAATGTGATATCAGCATCCTGACTTCCTCCCGACACCTTATTGGTCGGAATATACGTTCCTGCCGCAATATGGATATAATCGCCCGGAGCCATCATATCAATAGCATTTGACAAGGTTGTAGGTGTAGCCCACGACAATCCGTCATTCGCATCTGTTCCTGTGGTTTTCACATAGTAGTGGTTCACCAGATCGCTGACCTCGCTTGGCGCTTGTATTATTTTTATTGACTTCTGTTCATCATCTGTAACCCATACAATAATTTCTCCAATTCGCTCATCTACAGTCCGGTTACGGCCTGCCGTAAATGTAAATGTGCCATCCCCCATTCCGCTTTCACTTTTCATAGTTATCCAGTCGGTGCTGGTCTTGGCACGCCATGGCAGATTCGATTTCACGTTCACAGTAAAATCACCCCCTTCTTTTGGTACGGAAACATCTCCTCCCTCGAGAGAATATTCCGGTGTTTCAGGATCGAAGCTTGCAATATCCAGATTTTCCGAACATGCGTTCATCAAAGCTAAGAATATACTCAAAAACAGTAAGAGTCCTGTATGTTTTAATATCTTGTTCATAAAAATTCAATTTTAGGAATTTGTACTATTTTGAGATAATCAATAAACCGTTGGCAACGGCACGTTCCTTTCCTCCGTTGTCGGTAGGCCAGTTGCGTATCTCAAATCTGTCATCTGCAAAATCCGGAGTGTTGCGTATGAAGAAGGTAGTGGAACCTCCACCGTCCAGATTGATTCCGTTCTCCGTACCCAAAGCTTTCAGGCATTGCCCCATTTCGCCATAGGCCATACCGTTCGAATACCAGAAGTTACGCCCGTCTATAGCCATGATGTATACTTTCGTACCATCTTTCGAAACGCCAATACAAGTGCGGGGCTCTACGGTCGCATCGGTTTGCTTCACGATGGCTCCGTCCTGTACCAGCCATACACGTCCGCCCACGGCTTCCTGTATATCGTCCTTAATATCTTCGAACACATCCTGTCCGGCCACAATGGCTTTTCCATCCTTGGTTATGGCAAAGTATGTGCAAACTGCATCCTGGAACGTGGTTTTCACAGCGGTACCGTTGCGGTAAACGATTCCCTGAGGAACACCTGTAGTCATATTATAGAAGTCGGCGTTCACACCTGCCCACACTTTATGACCATCTTTATCCACATAAGTGGCCTGCTTGGTCATCTGCTGCATGCCGAAGCTGGTGCCGCCTTTTGGCATAGATGCTTCTATGGAGATATTCTGGTTAGTGAGATCTACTTCAAAAACAAAAACTTTCATGGCCAGCCCTGTCTGCGACAGGTATTTGATCTCGGTAGCAGTCACACCACTGGTAACGGTGTAAGAAGAATCGCTGAAGATCTGCCCGAAAAGATCGGTGCCACTGGCCAGCTTAGTTCCTACTTCGGTTTTCGGTTCAACTTTGTACTCAAAACTATATTCATCATTGCTGCAACTGTAGTTGATTGAAAAACAGGTAAATATTGAGAGTAGAAATATATATCTAAAATTTTTCATTGTTTTTATTAATTAAGTTTTATAAATAATTTATTAATATTTTGTCTTTCTTTTGTCATGTTGAACGATAGTGAAACATCTTTTGAATAAGGCGAGATCCTTCGTTCCTCAGGATGACAAAATATCAATTATTCTAAGTCTTAATATCCCGGATTCGGTTCCAGATTAGGATTCAACTGTAGTTCCCTGCCCGGTATAGGCAGCACCTCCTGATGATCGAGTAGTCCTAGTTCAGATTTCGCCCGTCCTGTGCGTACCAGATCGTAGTACATGAAGTTTTCTCCCATCAACTCCCTCTTCCTTTCTTCGAGTATAGCGCCCAGATAAGCCTCATCGGTAGACGGATATATTTCGTCCAGTCCACGATATGTACGCAGATCATTGAGGCGGCTTACTCCGGCTGTGCGCCCTTTGGCTTCTGCGCTGATAAGGTACATTTCGGCAATGCGGGAAATAATCAGCGGATCGGTTCCTGTTTGTCCGCTTGGATATTTATTGATACACTCGGTTCCGGCTACATTCACAAGAGAGATACTTTTCCTGTTGTCCTGATCGGAGAAAAGGGCTATCACCTCATTTGTTGGCTTATATGTCCCCTGCCCCTTGTTAGGGTGAGCATAGGTATAATACAGGTCGCTGATATTGATAGGGGCTGATTCTTCCGTCAGATTTTCGAATGCAAAGATGATTTCATTATTCATCTCTTTCCTGAATATTTTAGAGAAGCTATCGAGCTTGTAAGTCCCCGATGTAATCAGGCTTTCGGCGATAGTGGCTGCTTCCTGCATCTTGCCCTGGCTAAGTTTAACACGGGCTTTCAGCGCAAGGGCTGCATCTGCCGATACAAGGTAGAAAGTAGACGTGTTGCCAAGTATCGACAGGGCGTTTTCAATATCTTCTTCTATAAATGCCCATACTTCGCTCTCTGAATTGCGGGATACTTTTTCCAGTGTATTCTGCCTGAGGATAGGCACCCCACCCCAGCGTGTTACAAGGCAATAATAAATATATGCCCTGAAATAATAAGCTTCGCCACGAGCAAGCTGCCCTGTTTCGGAATAAGGGAAACGTTCGGTTATAGCCAGCATGTTATTGACCTGATAAAGCGCGTTGAAATAGCCGTTCCAACTGGAAACTATATAAGAATTAAGCGGGCTCAAGGTTGAATTGATAAGGTCTTTGGCATTCCCTGTATTGGTGGTAAGAATACCGCCCAGCATATCGAACATAATATACGCACGTACTGTCGGAGCGTTTTGTACACTACTGTACATACCATTACGAACGGCAGGGATATCTTTTTCGGTAACGGCTTCGGGTGGTATCGCCGCATGTGAGTACTGGTCTAATTCGCCTGAACACGAATAGAAGAGGCATACTAAGCAGATTATTGGTAATATATATTTTTTCATATCCGTTACTTTTTAAAAACTAATGTTAGCACCTATCATAAATGTCCGTGGCTGAGGCACATTCCAGTTGTCGACTCCTACGAAGCGTGGATCGAGGTTGTTGCTTATCTCAGGGTCCCATCCCGGATATTTGGTCAGCAAGAACAGGTTATCGGCCTGGCAATATACACGCAGCCCTTTCAGCCCTATCGGTTCTATAATTTTTTTAGGTAAATTGTATCCCAGCGTAAGTGTGCGCAGGCGGATGAAAGAGCCATCTTTGAGCCAGCGGTCAGAGTTGCGGTTGTTATTCACATCGCCCTCCATCGACCGTGAGTATGTATTTGTACTACCCGGGCCTGTCCATGCATTTTCAGCATATTCTTTCAGTTTGGCCATGCGGTATCCGGCACGGGCAACAGTGGTCATCCATTGCGCATATACATCGTTGCCGTACATGTAGGTGAAGAAAACGTCGAGTTGCAACCCTTTGTAGCGGAATGTATTGTTCCATCCTCCATAAAAATCGGGATTGGAAGAACCCATCATCACCCTGTCGTTATCATTTATGATACCATTGCCGTCTACATCTTTCCACTTCACGTCTCCGGCACGGATACCTATATCGTATTGTTCTTTAGGAATTTCCCCATCATACTGGTAAATGCCTTCCATTTCGAAAATATAATACGCACCCATCTCCTCTCCTACTTTCAGCGCCCTGTTGGAGCCGATACTGATAGGAGTCGTTTCGTCGATAAGCGACGTGATCTTGTTCTTGTTGGTTGCGATATTGAACTGCGACAACCATTCGAATTTTCCGAATGTGAAATGAGTGTTTATGGTAAACTCCAGTCCACGGTTGCGCATACTGCCAATATTCGACATAATGGAAGTAACGCCCGATGTGGCTTGTATTGGCATACTGTAAAGCAAGTCTTTTGTGTTCTTCTGGTAAGCGTCCAGCATTATATTCACTTTCCCTTTAAGGAGAGTGACATCGAAACCTATGTCATACTGGTCGGCTGTTTCCCAGGTCAGTTCGCTGTTACCGAACGATGAAACGGCGATACCGCTGTTCCCCCTGTAGTTGTATCCTCCCATCATCAACGCCTGGTAGTCGTAGCGTCCGATTCCTCCCTGGTTACCAGTCTTACCATAACTGGCACGGAATTTTATCTCGGCGTCACGCCCTTCCATGAATTTTTCGTTCGATATATTCCATCCTAACGACAGCGAAGGGAACCAGCCCCAACGTTGGTCTTTCGCAAATTTGGATGATCCGTCGCCACGAAGTGTTCCTGTAAGGATATAGCGGTCGAGATAAGATAAGGTAGCACGCCCGAAATACGATTCCATGGCATATACACCCATACTGGTCGATCCCAGAATTTCGCTGGCAACACTGTTTACATTAAAGGATGGTGAAGGAAATCCACGGCCGTCGACCTGCGCGTTCCTGTTGGTTACCTTCTGGAATGAATGCCCTAAAGTGGCGCTCAGTGAGAAGTCTTTGAACTTATCATTGTAATTGATCACATTTTCGGAGATGAAGTTCTTTATCAGACGGTTCTGATCGATGAGGCGTCCGTTACCCATTCCGTAAGGATGGTTTTCGTTGTAATACGTATAGTCGTAAGTATAATTCACATCGGCGCTGAAAGAATATTTCCACGACAATTTGTCCTTATACTTGAGCATGGCATAGTAGTTACCCAGAAAACGGAAGTTTTCGAGATATACGTCCTGCTCGTTCATTATCTGCACAATGTTATGGCGTGTGAGTTCGTCTGTGCCCCCAACATAATAGTCTCCGTTGGGCTTATACGGGCGGTCGAAAGGACGTTGCTCGATAGCACGTCCGATCACGGTAGAACCCAGTTCGGCACCCGGAACCTGAAAATTCTTTGTATAGTTGGCCGAATTGTTTGTCCCTACTTCGAGCCAGGGAGTAAATTCGTGGCTGACCTTTGCTTTCAGGTTTACCTTGTTCATTTTGTTGTTAACTATAATACCTTCAGTGGTATTATAATTAGCTCCGATGTAGTATTTTGTTTTCTTTGTCCCTCCCGAAAAGGATGCGTCCATGTTGAACATTGTTCCGGTCTGTGTGATCAGATCCATCCAGTCAGTATCGGGCAGGTCACCGAAAGGGTTCGATATATGTGTCTTGTATCCCGAACTGCCCACCGAATAACCATATTGCTTATTATAATTGTCTATACCTGCATTGTAGTCTTTTATGTACAGCTCCGAATCGGCAAGCTTTATTTTTCCGATGTTCGGGAATTTGGAGAATCCCGTACTAACGTTCACCTGCACATCGGAACGCCCTTCTTTACCCGATTTGGTGGTGATAACAATAACCCCGTTTGTTGCCCGTGAACCATAGATGGCAGCCGATGCCGCATCTTTCAGCACCTCGATAGATTCTATATCGGAAGTGTTCAGCGTGGCAAGGGAGCTCATTGTTTCCCCGAAGTTGAAAAGGTTTCCCGAATCGTTGGTAATAGGCACTCCGTCTATCACATAGAGAGGTTCGTTCCCTGCGCTGATAGATGCCATACCACGCACACTCATACGTTCGCCGCTACCTACATTACCCGATCCGGTGAATGTAGTGACGCCTGCAATACGGCCGTTCAGCAACTGGCTGGGACTGGCCACCTGTCTTGTAGTGGATTCGTCTATCGTCAGTTTACTGATGGCGCTTGTCACCAGCGAACGGCGTTGTGTACCGTAGCCGATAACTACGATCTCGTCCATTGTCTTAGGGTCTTCTTTGAGGCGGATATTGTACGTCTCATTTTCTTTGGCAATGATAGTCTGCGTGGTGAAACCGATGTATGAAATGGTAACAGTGGCTCCGGGAGCTACATTGCCGAGCGTAAACTGCCCGTCGATATTAGTAACCGTGCCATTTGTCGTACCTTTTTCCACAATACTGGCTCCAATGACGGAAAGACCGCTATCGTCGGTCACTGTACCTTTTACCGTGACCTTCCTGGTTTGTTGCTGAGGCGCTATTGAATTACCTTTCTCTTCGTTTTTCCTGAACACGAAAATCTGCCGTCCGCTGAGCCTGTATCCGTTATTGGTACTAGCAAATAAACGGTCGAGTGTCTGTGATAAAGAAAGGTTATTGGTTTTGAGGTTTATTTTCAGATCGGGATCGATCACTCCATTGTAGTAGAAAAATATATACCCTGTTTCTTTCTGAATTTTCTCTATAACTTTTGTTATGCTCTCATTCTTTATGTCGAAAGAATATGTTGCCTGGTATTCACGGGCATGCACACCGGTAAAGATGAGAAAAGCAATAAAGAATGTAAATATTTTCAGGTTAATGGTTAACAAAGGCTTCTTTTCCTTATAATACTTAAAACTTTTCATATATTTGTAAATTGTTAGATGTTTATACAGAAATGTGTATTCATAAGCATAGAAGACGGATAATATCGCGAGTATTATTCGTCTTTTTCGGTTTTTCATATTATTGGTTTCTCATAGGCATTCCGATTTTTTAAGGGTTAATACTAAATATATATTTGTCTTCTTTCATTTCATATCTTACAGGAGCCGAGAGGCAAACCCCGTCCAGTATCTGAAGTATATCGTCCTGATAGAAAAGCCCTCCTGAGCAATGCAGTCCGGCTGCTTTCGGGTCGCATTCTATTGTTACGCCATAGTATTTGGACAGGCGGTCGAGTACTGTTTGCAATTTTTCATTCTTGAACTGGTAATAACCGTCTTTCCACGATGTGTAATTGAGGACATTGACAGTGCGCACATTTATATCCTTTTCTGTGATGGTTATCATCTGGTTCGGTATTAAGCGTTGGGCTTTTTCCCCTTTTTTCTTCACGCTTACCGCACCGGTCACCAGTACTACTGTTTGCTGGTTGTCGTCCTGATAGGCCTGTATATTGATTTGCGTGCCGAGTATCTGCACCTCCATATCTCTCGCCCTGATGGTGAACGGACGACCGGGATCGTGGGCAAAGTCCCCATATATTTCTCCGTCTATGGAAATTTCCCTTTTGTCTTTGCTGAATTCTACCGGGTAGATCACACGTGTGCCTGCGTTCACCCATATCTTACTGCCATCGCTTAATGTGAGCGATGAGCGTTTGCCGTAAGGGACAATAAGCTGGTTGTATTTCAGTTTATCTTTTCCTCCTGCCTTTTTGTCGATGGTCTCATTGTTCACAATGATTCCTTCTTCCTGACTGTAATCGATCTCGGCAATATCGCCCGGAATGGTCATTTTCTCGTCAGAGGTTATCAGCTGTATGTCGCTTGCTCTTTTTATATCGTCATTCTCTATATTCTCTATGGCCAGCGGTGAAGAGGTAAACTGATCTGTATTTATAAATTGGCTTATCACCAAAATAGCAATAATAGCAACGGCCGCAGCAACAGATATATATTTTATATACAGTTTCCGTTTATTCGGACTAATTGATTCTTCTATCCTGTCCCAGATGGCGGGCATGCGTGAATCTACAAAATCAGTGGGAATATCGTTTTTATTGATGAGTAAAACTATTCTGCGAGCTTCCTCAAGAGTTTCCTCATCCAGTATCCCCTGGTTTACAGCATCCTGCCAGTGAGCGGTGGATTCTGCATTGGGATCGGTGGCTGATTTTATAAAAAGCTCGTCCCTTAATAGTTCTTCGAGTGTATACTTTCCGTTTTTCATCAATTTTCATTGCTTATTAAGGCTCTTCTAAAAATAAGACAATGATAATTGAAAAAGGTACTGTAAATTTTTTCTATTTTTTTTGAAATTATTTTAACAATTTGATTACAAGTAAATTAAAATTAAAAAAAGTTGATATAATCAAAAAAAATCCCGGAATAATATTATTCCGGGATACTAAGCTATACAAAAACAGGAATTCAGTTAGGATTACGCCCTATATGCCATCCCTGAACCAGTCCTTTTTGTATAAGTGTGCTAATAATCCGGAAATCTCTATCCGATTTGGCTTTCTTTCCGTGCGCCAGATAATATACATGAAAAGAGTTGCATTTCTCTTCTCTGGCTATTTCCGAATAAATCTTTTTATTTCTACTTACGAAATAGGTAAAAAAATTAGCCATGATGTGAATGAATTAGATTATAATACGATACCCGAAAACCTTCCAATATAGCGCATAAAGATATTATCTTATTCAATACTATGATATTTTTTTAACTAAAATAATAATAAGAGACGAAAATAGACAGCAAATCGTCACATATTTCATCAAAATGTCACATTTTAGTTAAACAAGATAAATTCTTATCTTTATATACTCATAACAGACCCGATACACCTATATGTCCGAAAAAACTGAAAAAGAAACATTGCATCCCGTAAAGCGACTATGGAAGATAGTAAAGCAGCTATGGAAAAAAGAAGATACGAATGTATACTTCATCTCGGGCATGTGCTACAATTGCAGTGTTTTCGATAAAATAAAACTTCCAAAAGGTTTTGCTAAAAAATATATAGAATGGCATATCCCGCGTATTGGCGAATCGCTGGACGAATATGCGCATACAATGGCACAAACAATTGATACATCGCGTCCGTTCATACTGGCAGGTTATTCCTTCGGAGCAGTAATCATGCAGGAAATGAATAAATTTCTCACCCCTATTAAAAGTATTATCATATCATCATTCAAGAGTGAGGCGGAAATACCTACATTATTTAAGGCCGTGAGGCGTTCCAATCTTACCGAATATGTACCTATGACCGTATATTCGTCTACGGAATTCATTACCGAAACTTTCAACCGCCTGATTTATCATATGCCTACCTCGGAGCTGGCACAGTACATGACAGTCACAGATCCTGTATATGTAAAATGGGCTGTGAAGCAAATCACCGAATGGACACCTTCGGCTCCTGCCGGCCACCTGTATCACATACATGGTACCATAGACCAGATATTCCCGTTCGAACATATACACAATGCCTTTCCTGTCGAAGGTGGCGACCACCTGATGGTATTGAAAAAAGCCGATACGGTAAGCCTTATCCTGGGCGGAATCTTATTAATGAAAGAAGGATAACATAAGGTATTCAAAGCCATTAATCATCCTCTTTTTTTAACTAAAGGCCCGGGGATTCAGGCCATCACTTCACCGGTTTGTTGACTGCGACGGTAAAACTAAGTAAAAACTTACTTCTTTTTGTTAAAAATAATCTATTGAGTAGCCTATAATCACAATAGTTTTTAGTAAATTTGTTAGTGAAGGAAACAATAAGCCAAATGCCCTTTTTCGCAAATAACAAATGACATAAAAGCTCTCAGAATATGGAAGATAAATTGATTACAGTAGCCATTCACACTGCACCGAAAGCAAAAATCCTGCAAAAGACCCTCGAAGAAAGAGGAATCGCTACCCAACTGATAGATATCAGCGATTATGATAGTTCCACACCTGGATTCGCCGTGCGGATCAAAGAGTCTGATCTGACAAGGGCGCTCGGAATAATAGAAGGTATAGGCCTTTTCCGCTACGATAACGAACAGACAATAAAGATAGACGACGGTCGCAAACGTGTGCTTGTGGCCATAGACTTTTCGGAGTACTCGCTCAAGGCCTGCAAGGCAGCGTTCACGGTAGCGCACCAGATGAATGCGAAAGTGAAGATATTGCACGTATACCGCATACATTATCCCATTACTTTTCCGTTTGCCGACATGGCTGTGGAGGATAAGGATACAAATATGCTCGATACCGCCCGCCGCCGGATGCTCGATTTCTGTAACGAAATAGACCGGAAAATAACGCAAAAAGAATTCCCTTCCATAAACTATTCTTATTCGCTGCGTGAGGGAAATGTAGAAGAAGAAATAGAAGCTTTTGTAGAAGAATACAAGCCTTTTCTGCTCGTATTGGGCTCGAAGGGAGAGAGCAACAATAAGAGCAATTATCTGGGTTCGGTAACAGCCGACATTATAGAAATGACCAATGTGCCGGTAATGGCCGTTCCCGAAAATTCGAACTTGCAGAACCCTGAGGATGTGAAACATATAGCTTTCCTCACCAATTTGCAAGAAAAAGATCTGGAGTCGTTCGACAATCTGGTAAACATTCTTAAACCTTTTCCTCAGGTACGGGTAACCCTGCTGCACATTAATGTGAAAAACCGCACAGGAGACAAATGGACAGAGACCGAATTGCTGGGGATGAAAGAATATTTTTCGAAGAAATATCCCGAACTGAATGTGGGATATGATGTACTTGATAGCGCCGATCCTGTTGAAGCCATAAATTATTATATAGAAAGCGAAGAAGTGAACATCCTGGCGCTAAACACGCGCAGGCGTAATCTTTTTGGCAGGATATTCATGCCAAGCATATCACGCAAAGTGCTGGTAAATACAAACGTGACCCTTGTTGTTTTCAGGGGTTGAAAACAATCTATCTATACACTACTTTTTTGAAAAATCCGGTTATCCTTTTTAGTAATACCGGATTTTTTTTATTAAACTCATCTCGACTTTTAATCACGGAGTCACACAGAGTTTCACGAAGTTGGTAATTACAGTAGAATGGATATTCATCCTAAATTCCTTATAATTATAAAATGTAAAAACTCCGTGTTACTCCTTTTACCCTGTGGTTAAAATAAAAAGTCGAAACGGCTTCATTGAATAAACTGCATTGTGTATATTTGGACTCTAAACCAAATAATAGCAGAATGGATATAATAAGGAAATCAATACTTATACTGGCATCGTTCCTTGTGCTGGCAGCTCCGGCTTTTTCGCAAGATAAAGAAGATGATAATATTGTACTGTGGAGTGCCGACAGAAAACTTTCGTTAGACGATTTTGGCATCAAAACCAAAAATATGGAAAGTGGTGCTACTTCTGCACAATTTATGGTCGATTATAAGATCAGCGGACTGAATTTTCTTACCAAAAACTTCAATAAGAAAGTTCGTAATTATATGATAATACCGGCTTCACAAATAGATACTACAGGCAATGCACCTGTCTACCTGCTTTATCAACAGACACTTTTTGACTTGTGCGAGATTTATACCCGCCAGTTCAGAAAGGCTTTGCGCGAAAACCGTAAGAAACTGCTGAAAAGCACAGCGATAGCCGAAGATCTTAATCAGGAGATTATGACCGCATACGCCCTGCGCAGGGGACAATATACACAGGAAACAAATGCAGCTAACAACCCTGTAAAACAGAAGGAATGGCAATTGCAAATAGCTAAAGAACTGGAGGAGTTGGCCGACTTCGCTTATGAGAAATAATATTTTTAGTTATTTACCAGAATATAAATATTCAGGTAACTAGCAAAGCAAATCCACATCAGATATGGTATAAATAAAATACTGCTGGACGTGAACGTGTCGAACGATTTGTATATATAAAAAAATACTACTGCATCAAGCAGCAAAATATTTATCATGCCCGCCAGTGGATTCTGAAGATAGAAAAACGAAATACTCCATGTGAAATTGAGTAGCAATTGTAAAGCGAACAGTCTTATAAAATATGTCTTCCTATCACTTTTAGCATTCAAAATCAAACCGATAGATATACCCATGCAGAGATAAAGAATACCCCATACAATAGGAAATACAATATTTGGAGGTATTAACCGGGGTTTGTTTAATGCCGGATACCAACTCCCGATAGCATCGGACTGGAAATACTGCGCTGTGTAACCCACCGCAAAACATATTAATACCGGAACTATTATATTGGCTGCTTTTTTCATACCTTATCATTTTGTAATAAAACATAACCATGGGCAAAAGTGTTTTATGAAAATAGATTATATTTGCTGAAAACACAATTAGACCGGATATGCATATATTTATTACAGGAGGAACAGGGCTTATAGGCAGTGCGCTTATTCGTACCTTATTGCAACAAGGACATGTGATCACAGTCCTTACACGCAATCAGGCAAAGGCTGAGAAAAAACTGGGAACGGCTGTACGGTATTGTACATCGTTGGAATCTCTGAAGTCGATGGACAAATACGACGCTGTAATAAATCTTGCAGGTGAACCTATTGCCGGAAAACGCTGGACTAAAAAACAGAAAGAGCGCCTGTGTGATAGCCGCTGGGATATTACCCGCCGCCTGACAGAGCTGATAAAAACCGGAGACAGTCCACCGTCAGTATATATATCAGGATCGGCAATCGGTTATTATGGGGCACAGGCTGACAATCTGCTCACCGAGATCGCCGATTCTCACGATGAATTCACATATCAGCTGTGCAAAAAGTGGGAAGGGCTGGCTGTTGCTGCCGAAAGTCCCAATACACGTGTATGTATATCACGTACAGGTGTTGTTTTGTCCCGGAAAGGAGGAATGCTGGCAATGCTTTCCATGCCTTTCAAGCTGGGATTAGGCTGTGTATTGGGAAAGGGGCTACAATATATTTCGTGGATTCATATACAAGATATGGTCAATGGTATAATATATCTTCTCAATATGCCCGAGGCAAGGGGTGTTTTCAATTTCACGGCTCCCAATCCGGTAACGAATAAACGGTTTGCCAATATTTTGTCATCTACGCTCTATCGTCCCCAGATATTTAAGATTCCGTCTTTCCTTATAAAACTGGTGATGGGTGAATCGGCTACGATACTACTCGACGGACAACGCGCTATTCCCCAGCACCTGACCGACCTGCATTACCGATTTACTTTCGAGCATCTCGACGAAGCTCTGCGAAATCTGATGAAAGGAAAGAAAAAATAACAGGGTTCTTTAATACCAGTAGAGTTTTTTAGTGGCTGTTTTTAATTAATTGCCACGGCTTTTAAGTCGTGGATAAGGATTGTTTATGGAAATAGGCTTTAGCCGAACATATTTCCATGTCTAATTTTGACTAAAGTCTTTTCTTTTGTTATATTTTACCTCCACTTAAAAGTGGAGGCAATTGAATATAAACTATTTAATATTAAAACCTTCCATCTGCCACCGGGTTCTATTTTCTTTTCAATGTAATTTCTGTTATTTCGGGCCATGCTCCATAACGGAATGGCATGCCTACATGCCCGATACCCACATTCACATAGAGTACCTGATCTCCCTCGGTGTACAATCCACGCCATTCGGGATAGACAAAGGCTGCGGGCGAAAACGAACCTAGCGCAAATTGTGTGGCATGGGTATGCCCTGCCAGCATGAGGTCGACGCCCGAACCAAGAGCCTCGCGCCGCCAGTGTGTAGGGTCGTGGCTTAACAAGATTTTCAGTTTATCGTTGCTGATGCCCCTGCCAGCTTCCGGCAGATCTCCATATTGAGGAAAAGGCGGAGAGCCATCGTTTTCCACGCCTATAAGAGCGATGCTGTCGTTATTACGGACGAGATATGTATGCTCGTTATTCAGCAGACGCCATCCCATACCGGCCTGGCGTTTTTTCAGGTCATCGAGATTGAGTTGTTGTTTCTCTTCGCTTCCCCAACGCTTATACAAGCCATAATCGTGATTGCCCAATATGGAATATACTCCATCCCTGGCTTTCAGCGCCGATAATATTTCTTCATACCCGTCCAGTTCCGATGCACTGTTATGCACCAGGTCACCTGTAATTACAATTACATCGGGATTTAAAGTATTGACTATATCTACCATCCTGCTTATCGATTTAGTATCGCCCTCCCAATTGCCTATATGCAGATCGGATAGCTGGATGATCCTGTAGCCATCAAATTCCTGAGGTAGTTTCGATGATGTATATTCTATCCTCTTTACTTCAAATTTACTTTTTCCGGCTGTGCTGCCGTATATCACGATATATATTGCCGCGATACTTACCGCCAATGCCAGAATGGTGAAAGGGTAAACCTTCCATTTAAAGAAGTATCGTAGTGGCAGATCGAACAGGCTGATAATAGTGAAAAAGATTTTCGGCAGGGCGATTATAATGAATGTGAGCATAAAAATATCGCGATAGCCCCGGCCAAAATCAGTATAAAAGAATATATACAAACCGGCCAGAAGCAGAGCCGATGGAACAAACCATAATATCCTCAACGAAACTTTAGCCGTCAGTTTTTTTATGTAAAGGAAAAAGATGTACAGGTCTGCTACCAAAAGGATAAGGAAGACAATAGTAAAAATACGTCCGAACATGGATGTGTTTGATTTTAAAATTTTCGCAAGATACTCATTGATACGTCAATATAAGTAAGGCTTTAGTTTCATTTAACTAATTTCTTTCCACATCGCAAATAATTTGGCTCCGTAACTGTTGTATTGTCCAGTTAAAAATATAGCAATATATAAACTTAAAATATATGTCAAGCAGTAGTTAAAGTAGTCAAGCAGTTATCAGTCGCTAAGCGAGTGATGACTCCTCTGACTACTGATTCGCATGATATATTGAAAAAAAGAATATATAACGCGAATTATTTATTGGCTTTAATGAGTATATTTGGTCTCTATAAGATGATATAGAATATTATCGAACAAATTGTAACCTGTTTCGTTTAATATAAAAAAGAAATGGCCAGCAGTTTATTATATACCGAAGATATTTTGAGGAATGGTTTTGAAGAACAAACCATCCCATTGATAGACGATTACGAAGGGCCAGCGATAGCTACCCTTATCCGGCATAAAGCAAAAGAAGAATCGGATCGTGCGGTATTGTATATCCACGGATTCAACGATTATTTTTTTCAGTCCGAAATGGCCTATAAATTCAATGAACAGGGATACAACTTCTATGCTGTCGATTTGCGTAAGTACGGACGGTCTCATCTGCCAAACCAGAAGTTTAACGACATCCGCAATCTGAAAGCATATTACGAGGAAATAGAGAAAGCGCTGATAACAATACACTCCGAATTAAACAAGGAAGTCATTCTCTTCGGACATTCCACAGGCGGGCTTATACTTACATTATATGCAAAAAACCATGCCGACAGTAATCTATTCTCGGCGCTAGTTCTCAACAGCCCTTTCTTTGAATTCAATCAAAGCCGTATTGTAAAAATACTGCTTCCTCTGGTTTCATTTGCAGGAAACTTTCTGCCTGACGTAACTATTACGGGTGGATTTACTGAAAAATACGGTGAAAGCATCCACAAATCTTTTTCGGGCGAATGGAGTTACGATCTATCATGGAAACCTAATGTAGCGCCAAAAGTCAATCTGGGCTGGCTTCATGCCATATACAAAGGGCAAAAAGAACTGAAAAGAAAGTTCCGGATACCGAAGCCTGTGCTGGTATTACATTCGGCCAAATCGACCGATAATATTGAAGACAACCAACAGATCCAGACACGCGATGCCATACTAGACGTGAAAGATATACAAAAGATTGCTGCTAATATTAAAGGGAATGTGGAGATTACAGCTATCGAAGGCGGGCTTCACGATCTTATCCTTTCGCCAAAAACTGTAAGGGAAAAAGTATATGCAACTATCTTTTCGTGGCTGAAAAAGAATAATTTGTAGATAAACATCTTCCATTTCCGACTTTTAGGACATATTCTGTGATTTTTAGGGCTTTATTTCCACATTTATAATGGGGAACTTTACATAAAAAGAAAGCCTGCATGAAAATTGCATTAATCCTTAAAGAAGAAAAAATAGAAGACCCGACGGCGGATACGATCCCGGTTATCGTACTGCATACCGACAATAAGTCTGTGATTGATGTCGAAAAGGACTTCATATTGAGAAAGGATATCAACTATCTGGCATTGTGGGTACTAACTAAGAATATAAAGGAAATATACCTGATGAATGCAGATACTATGGTCAAAAAACTATTTGAAAAACTGGGAGTCACCGTCAGGAAATATGAGGAAATGAAGAAAAATCCTCTGCTGAAAGAGTTTATGGCAGACTATATATAATAAACATAAATGATGAGGCATACAGCCTCATTTTTTGTATATTTATCGCATGAGGAAAAACATAGTGGAAATAATGCAGGAATTCAGAAAGGTATTCTTTCCCTACCGGCACGAGGAACCTATGCCTGGCAGAGGATTGGTTATCGGATTTATTATTATCCTGTTTGTTGTAATTCCGGCTTTACTGTTCCTTGTAGAATACCTGTTGGGGTATCTTTAATCCGTCACACCTCGCTTTCCCTGTATTGCACAGGCGTCATTCCCGTATGTTTCTTAAAAAAGCGTCCAAAGAAAGAAGGATTAGGGAAATTCAACTCATCCGATATCTGCAGGATAGTATTGTTCGTTGTCTTCAGCAAATACTTGGCCGATGATATCATGGCCTCATTGATCCAGGTAAAAGCCGTGCGGCCGGTTCTTTCCTTTACTATTGTCGACAGGTATTTGGGTGTAAGACACATCTTATCAGCATAGAATTGCAATGTTTTTTCGCCCCTGTGGTGCGACAACAACAGCTTGAAAAATCCCGAGACCAGTTCTTCCTGATGCGACGTCACTCCCGAGGTTTCACTTTCTTCCTTCTTATCTTTTAATTGCTCGTAATATAAACTTCCCACTTCGGCTAGCAATGAGTATAGCAAACCTCTTGTCATTCCCAACCTGAAAGGATGATCTTTCCGTTTATATTGTTTTACTATAAAAGAATGAAATTCGAGATATGTTTTGGCTTCGTTGTCGGAGATAGACAGACAGGGATGCCGGATAATGTTGCGTGAGATATCCAGGCTTGCAGAAGACAGCATATCGGGTAAAAAGTCGACAGAGAATATCAGGAATTCGACCATCAGGTCCTCGCTTCGCCACAGGTATTCTATAACAAAAGACGGCATTATGGTGATAATACTGTTCTTTTCTATCTCATACTCTTTAAAGTTGACCTTTATACGTGCACTGCCATTGATGCAAATGGCAAAGACAACCCCGTCTATAACAAACGGATAATCGGTAGTCATTGGTGGTAACGAGACAGATTTGTCCGAGATGATAAAGTTCTTTATTGCATACGGATCTATCTGTTCCGAAATTTCGCCGAGCTGTATTCTTGTTAAATCCATAATTCCTGTTCCTCAAATCCTCTGTGAATAGTCCTTATATAAGTATAGTCTATGCATTAAACAATCAGATAAATTTCATTTCCGGTTTATCTTTTCCTGCTGATTCTGACTTACATAGAATATTAACAATTATCTGCTAAAAATACAAATAAAGCAGCATGCCTCTTAAAAATCAATATGATTTTGGTTAAAATAAATTTTGCTCATATCAATTTTAACTTATCTTTGCTAATGTAATAAATAGCCTCGAGAAAATATAAGCTAACATTAATTATTTAATCACACAATTGAATACTAGTATGAAAAGAATCTTAGTAACATTTGCCATTCTCGTTGGCATTATGTCAACAGCTAGTGCCCAGGATGCAGGGCAAATTTGGGTAGGAGGAAGCGTAGGCTTCTCTACAAGTAAAACAGATGACTTCGACAGGCTCTATCAATATAATATCCTGCCCGAAATAGGATATATACTGTCTGATAGCTGGGGACTGGGAATCAGACTGGGATATACCCACAGCGAAAATAATTATGCATATCCAATTCCCGGATATAGCTATAGCTACAATTATACTAAAGAAAAGAATAACGGATTTACTGTTAATCCATTCGTTCGATATACTTTCCTTAAAGGAGATATAGGCAGTGTGTTTGTCGACGGGGGAGTAGGTTATACCCATAGCAAAGCAAAACTGGAAGAGAAAGATGATATGTCGGATAATCTGAAAGACTGGGAAAACAAAATCAAAGAGCTGGAAGTAGGCTTCCGTCCCGGCGTAGCTATTAAAGTTTCCGGCAAAGTAGTATTGACAGCCAAATATGGTTTTATAGGCTACCAGAACAGGAAAGAGGGAGACGTAAAGAGCGATTCATTCGATCTTAATTTCGATTTCCGTCAGGCTGCTTTCGGAGTAAATTTTATTTTTTAAAAAAAACATCATATTATGAAAAGAATATCATCTATACTTATCATTATTATTCTGGCTACGGCCTCAACCGTTAGTGCACAGGATGCCGGACAGATGTGGATAGGAGGAAGCGTAGGCTTCTCTACAAATAAAACGACCGATCAGCTTAGAACGAATTATTATAAAATTCTGCCTGAAATAGGCTATGTGCTTTCCGCAAACTGGGGAATCGGCCTCAGTCTCGGATATACACACAATGAAAATAACACATCGTATTACAGTACTAACGACAATAGCCTGAAATATACTCTTCGTAAAGATAATGGCTTTACTGTAAACCCATTTGTCCGTTATTCGTTCCTTAAAGGGGACTTAGGCAGTATGTTTGTCGATGGAGGGATAGACTATACTTATAGTAAAACTAAATTAGACGATAAAAGCGATATATCTTCTTATTATAAAGATTACAGCCAGAAAAACAATACATTCGGTGTCGGTTTTCGCCCCGGTGTGGCTCTGAAAATTTCCGACAAAGTGGTATTGACTGCCAAATATGGATTTATTGGCTATTGGTATAATAAGTATACCATCAGTACGTCTCCGTGGGACTATGGCAATGGTAATTCTCAGACAGAGAATAAAGAAGATCATAAAACAAACTCTTTCCAACTGGACTTCGATTTCCGTCAGGCCCTGTTCGGAGTGAATTTTATATTCTAAACAACACTACTTGATATACTTCACAAATTGCATAAAAACTTTGTGTTCAGATGGTTGCTCTTTTCGGGCAACCTTTCTTTTTTTATATTTTATACAATAAGACAATCGGGACATAGTTTCGGAATATCAGGACATTCGTCATTACCGATTTTTCCATTTATTTTGCAGAAAAGGAAAAATAGGACATTTTCAACGAGTTTCAGGCCTTTTTTAACACTTCAATTTATATGATCTTTGTCATGTAATCGGGAGATTACTTACAACAACGATTATAAGGTTTAGGTTATTAAAGGTTAAATAAAGATTGGTTATCAACTATAAAAAATGAGCTTATGAAGAAAGCAAGAAAATATAGAAGGGATATTCATTGATGGTGGCGCCGGTTATGCGTATAGTAAGGTGAAATCGACAGATACAAAAGTGCATGAATTTGTAGTAGGATTCAGGCCCGGTGTCGCCATCAATGTTTACAATAACGTAGTCCCTGCGGGGTAAAATTCGCTGAATGTATAACAAACATTTTTAATTTCGACTTCGATCTCAGTACAAAATATAAATTAGGAGTTAATTTCGTGTTTTAAGTTTCAATTTCTCTAAATCTTTTCTACACACTACAAAGGCTGCTCTGAGAAGAGCGGCCTTTGTTCTTTTTTATAAAAAGTTCTGTAATCTTTCCTACGCCTCATGACCGCGATTGGGAAGATCACAGAACAAAATGTATTTGTAACTTCAGTAAAAAGGTTGGAAGTCCGTTTCAATCAATACCGTATATACCAACTGATTTATAAATAAACACTTGCTCTTTAAATAAAGTTCTCAAAAATAAATATTTTTTTATTATTAATACAAATCAGCAGTTGGAGTATATTTATTTACAGGATACCGAACAGAAATAACCCGGTAAAATTTAACAACTACCAATATAAAAACTATCTTTACATGTTATTAAATTACCGAAACTATGCTAAAAAAAGATACTCTCGATTTCCTTGTCGCCCTGAAAGAAAACAATGACCGTGAATGGTTTGCCGAAAACAAAAAATGGTATGAGCGTGCACGCACCGACTTCGAAAAACTGGTGGGAGAACTGATACAGTCCATCGCTGCATTCGACTCGGAGATAGGATTGCTCAACCCCAAAAAGTGTATGTTCCGCATATACAGGGATACCCGCTTTTCGACAGACAAATCACCTTATAAAACGAACTTCGGAGCTATATTTCGCCCACATACGGCCGAAAGGATATCGGGTTATTATCTGCATTTGTCTCCCGACGAAATATTTGTTTCCTACGGACAATATATGCTGATGCCCGACCAGTTGAAAAAAGTCAGGCGTGGCATCTATGACGACTTCGAAATGCTGGAGGAAATACTCAACGAGAAACGTTTCAAGAAAGAGATAGGAGACCTCTTTAAAGATGAAGACGCGCTAAAACGGGTACCTAATGGTTTCGACAAAGACCATCCTGCTGCCGAATACCTGAAACTGAAACATTTCTACGCATTCAAGCCTGTTACACGAGAGCAATTATTCAGTGATAATTTTGTAGAGTTCGCCACCGATATGTATCAGGTAATGCGCCCTTTAGGACGTTTCCTTGACGATCTGCTGGAAGACTGACCAACATAAATCCATAATCTTTTTTTGCTCTGCCCTTAAACATAAAGGCTTCTGAAACTGTTGGATAATGTAGCAAGTAAGAAATATTAGATTATGAAGAAGGAAATTGAGAAACCCGAAGAAGACTTCGTTTCATACGAGGAAGCCAGGATAGAGAAGCCGGAGACTGAAGCTACCGATAACATTACGGATGAAGAGGTAGAAGCAGCGAACGAGATACTGCATCCCGACGACAATAGTATGGACAGCCGAGGATAAACATTTATTTACATATGAATACAGATATATTACAACTAGCGCAAGCCAATCAGCAAAAGGCATGGCAAATAATTAACGATACAGATATTGTCAATATCTGGGAATCTATAGGTGCCCGCATCAATCTGGTAGGCTCATTGAAAATGGGCTTACTGATGAAGCACCGCGATATAGACTTTCATATCTATACTGATCCGTTTTCACTGTCGGACAGTTTCAGGGCAATGGAGAAGCTTGCCGAAAATCCGGCGATAAAGCGAATTGAGTATGCAAACCTGCTTGACACTAACGAGCAATGCATAGAATGGCATGCGTGGTATCAGGACGGAGAAGCCAACCTGTGGCAGTTCGACCTGATACATATTATAGCAGGCTCGTACTACGATGGCTATTTTGAGCATGTGGCCGACCGCATCATGTCGGTGCTGACTGATGAAACAAAGCTTGCCATACTGAATATAAAGAACGATACGCCCGAAACGGAAAAGATCATGGGTATGGAATATTATATGGCCGTGATAAGGGACGGAGTAAGGAATTACGAAGATTTTACAAAATGGCGGATGGCCAATCCTGTGAGTGGGATAATTGATTGGATACCATAAAAAAAGCTGCGAAATTCGCAGCTTTTTTTTATTATATAGAAGATATCTTATTCAGAAATAACCATAAAATCATCTACATAAAGAATACTTCCCGGAGCCCCACTAAAAGTATCTCCGTACTTACTGGATGAACAGATTATTGCAAATCTGTACATTTTACCAGGATCGTATGTTTTCCCATATTTGTATTCCATTTCTATAGTAAATGGAGTATAATTTTCTTTAGCTGTTCCATCTTTAAGTTCAGCCCTTGCTACTAATTTATCAGACTTATATGCATCTAAACCTGTCAGATAATCATCATTTTCACTACTTATCTCATACAAAATAGCATTAATAGCACATTCATCAACAGTTCCAGGCTCTACCTGAGCCAAATGACAATCACTGGCTCCTGTTGCTCTATAAAAATCTGTACCTGGCGTATATTTATAATATCCTCTTACCAGTAAAGGTTTTTTATCATAAGAAACTCCAAACTTTGTACTTTTTAATGTATTAGTTATTTCTGTTTTAAATTTCCCTATAAATAATGAAGCAGGTGTTACTTTTGGTATCTTAGCTATAATCATATTATACCCTTTTGTATATAGGGTTTCCAACTTTACAGCAGCAGAACCGGAATGAGACTCCTCTGTTTTTGTTGCATTCAGCCTATCTGCCAATGGTACTCCACCTACATTCATATTCATTAAAAATTGTACACCTATATTACTAGTGCTCCAATTTTCGGCAGGAACTGGAATAGGGCCATATGTACCAGTCTCTTCTGTCCACTCTTCAAAACTATCCACCTGCGCCTTTTTCGCTATCACATTATACGGCACTTTCGTCTCTCCATCTTGAGCCGTTACAGTAAATACGACTGTACCGCCTGTGAAATCCACACTACTACCCGATGCCGGATCGATAGTCGCATTTTCCGATATTTTGATGGTTGGTACAATTGCTTTTAATGCATTGTCATCAGTCGGATCAACATAGAAAGTAATATTAGATCCCTCTATAACAGGTTGAGTTAACACTGCGTCTCCGGCCATTGTTATTTCCAGTATCGAAGCCTCAGGGCTTGGCGCACGCAAGGCTGTTACCGTATATACTGTTTTTCCTACTTTGTCTCCGGCTATCACTGTAAATTCGACTGGCCCAGCCGAAAAGTCTACCTTGCTGCCCGATGCAGGGGTAACAGTAGCCTGAGGAGACAGTGCAATGGTAGGAACCAACTCTTTCAGTTCGGCATCTGTAGTATAAAAATCATACTCGAATGAAATATTTGTTCCATCGAATACAGGTTGCGATACGACCAGAGGGCTGGCAAATGTCATTTCGGTGATCATCGCGTCAGGATTCGGGTCTCTTACCCACGATACTTTATAAGACTTATTGTAGAACTTATTTCCCGATGTTACTGTAAACACGGCCGAACCAGCCGAAAAGTCGACTTTGCTGCCCGAAGCGGGATCTACAGTCGCCCCAAAAGGCAATTCGATAACAGGTACAAGTTCTTTCAACACCTCGTCGGGTGTATTGAACGCTATATTGAACGTTACGTTTGTACCCGAAATAACAGGTTGTTTTGTTACATACTGGCTACTGAATGATATCGCATTCATATGAGACTCTATAGGTGCAGGGTCATCATCACAGGCGGTAAACATTCCTAAAGAAAATACCGACAGCACGAAATAAAAGATCTTCTTATTCATTCTGCAATCTTTTTTAATTTATACTTAACTACTATTAATATTCAAAATTAACCGGATGCAAAAATAGCCAAAATACAAACCTGAATTCCGGAGAGAGGCAAACTATCTTTTAAGATTCATTATTTTTTAAGTAAATTTTAACAAAACACCAGAAGTCCGTTTTTACAAAATGAGATGATTAAATATCCGATAATTTTGTAATATCAGTTAATATCAATAATTTTACAGCAGGATTGTTAATTAACATTTTTATGAGTAAACTTATCATCAATTCCTACGAAGATTTCGAAAAGTATGTAGGTCAGGAATTAGGAGTTTCAGATTATCTGAAAATCACGCAAGAACGTATTAATAAATTTGCCGACGCCACACTCGATTATCAGTGGATACACACCGATCCCGAGCGGGCAAAAACAGAAAGTCCGTTTAAGAATACCATTGCCCATGGTTATCTGATGGTCTCCATATTACCTTATCTGTGGGATCAGGTCATAGAGGTGAACAATATAAAAATGCTGATAAACTACGGAATAGAAAAACTTAAATTCAATCAGCCTGTGATTGTAGACAACGAAATACGCCTGAAGGTAAAACTGGAATCGCTGGTTAACCTGCGGGGCATTGCAAAAGCAGAACTTAAAGTTGTACTGGAAATTAAGGATTCGCCAAAAAACGCATTAGAAGAAACTGTGATATTTTTGTATCACTTTAATAATTAGAATAAGACATTCTCTGCAACGTAAGAAAAGAGGAAAGCCCGCGCTTTCCTCTTTTTTTATCAGACGCCATGAATCTACATAATAGAATTATAGCTCACATGCGCTTTTATCAAAGCTTTCCATTGTATGTTTTTCAACGGAATGTCTTTTGGCTGATATATCTGATTATATCCGGTCAGACGTACATACTCATCATCGAAATCAGACTTCTCAATTTTCTTTATGGTAAGATATTCTTCTCCGTCGATAAAGATATAAATAATATACATTTCGCCCCAATGTATGAGATTGGTATTATTGGCAGTCTTATAACAAACTATGTCGCCCGGCTTTATCAGAGGGTACATACTATCGGTTTTCACATATCCGGCTCCGTCGCAGTTACCCAATTTGGGTATAGACAGATAGCCCTCGCACGGATGAGATTCCCTATACGAAAATATAGGAACAAACTCAAGCGGGGATTCCATATTTATGATATTCTTTTCGGAAATATCATCCGGATCGATGTTTACAATAGCCGCATACTGGTCACGTATCGACTTGAGATCGCTATGAATAGAGAAAACCGAAGACTTCAGCATCTCTCCTTCTCCTGCAATCAGCCAATCGAGATTCAAATCGGAATAGGCAGCATGGATCTTGGTTATAGTATCACCTGTGACACCGCTTTTTTTATCGAGGGTGCCATTAGATATACCAGTTTGCATGTAGAACTTATTCTTAGTTATACCCTGTTGTTCCAGAAATTTCAGAATACGCTCTTTTTGTGTCAGTGTGTTGTCTTCTTGTGAGATCATAATAATATAAATAGTCCAGTGTAAAATATGAGTTATATAACAAAGATAGCATTATTCAATTAAAGACAATTCTTTTACGTTTACAAATAAGAGCACTTAGAAAAATACCAACACATAAATAGAAATTAAACTTATTTTTCAACATAACACTTGCTATTTTACACAACTACCATTACCTTTGTTATTGAATATCAAAAGGCACGATAGATAAACACAAGAACAACAGCATAAGAATACATGTACAGGACAATTGAATAATCCTCTCATAGGGATTGTTTTGTTAGACAGGGCGCACTAAAATGCGTCCTTTTCTGCCTAAAATCATTAACCAAACCGAAAAAGTAACTTTGAAATAATACTATATACATTAGAATTATTCCATTATCGAGATTTATTATTGAGATTTATTATATTATCTTTGCCTTACAAAACATCAGCATATTACTACCCCGCGTAGTTTTTAAGTTTGTCTCAAGGTTGGACAGGGCTTATGCGTGACGCAACAGCCCTTTCTTTTTTTACTATCCGGATTTACTCCCTTTCTTCATATATGAATTTTATCTGCCTCAACTTCACTTTATAAGTACGGGCACACTCGCGACGAAACTCTTCAATATTATCCGTCTCCACTTCTACCTTCAGGCGGGTGACACCTATCACTCTGATTTCTTTTATTATAAACATGGTATATATTTAGTAGTTAGTAGACAAACATTCATAATTCATGCGAATCAGCAGTTAGATTTAATTGTTCTATTTTTTACTGCGCGTAATCGAAGATTACTTGCCATCCTTTTTTCCTAAGCAAAAAAAGGATGCAAAAATGCTTTGGTGGCTCGTCCTTCGTGCGACCCGTTACAGGCTCAGGGACTAAACCAAATAAACTCGCCTACGGCTCAAACAATATTTGGTTTCACGCCCCTTTCACCTGACGGGTACCCCGCACTTCGGCCTAATGCCACCGGGCAAAGCCACGACGGGCCCCTCCTAGCCTCCCCAAAGGGGAGGGATGTTCTCCCCCTTGGGGGCAGGGCTGTTAAGTTCTGAAACTTATACCCTCTTTGTCATGTTGAACGGAGTGAAACATCTCTTGTAAGATAAGAGATCCTTCGTTTCACTCAGGATGACAGCAGAAAATAACAGAACAAAGCAGAGAACTTAACAGCCCGACCCCAAGGGGAGTTAGAGGGGGCTTCTCCGTCATCATGTCCGCAGCAGGGGTACCCACCCTGTGAAAGCTGCGTGAAACTGGGTGCTGTCTAAGCCGCAGGCGAGTTCAGCCCGTTTAGCTGCAAAGCAGATGGTGGGTCTGCGAGGACTCTAGCCTTGAAACACACGTTTAAGTGAGAGTAAAGTCAAGCTTGCTTGAAATTTACCGAACGTAGTGTATTCAATCTTTATTAGTTTTTGTAACTTTTGTATCAAGACAAAAGTTGAGAAAACAAGCCGATAGGCGCGTTAGTATAATTGAGTTATTATTTTTTACAATCATAATAATTTCAAATACTGATTCGCATAATTTATAACTTATAATTCATCCCTCATCCTATCTCCTTGTATCTGCCTACCAACTCTTTGTTGCTACGTATATCGGAAAGAATCCTCGATACGATACGCTGAATATTATGCACCTGTACATGTGTGATCTGCGCCAGTGTATGATAATTTATAGCCGGCTTGAGGCTTATATACATCTTAAACAGTTCGAATTCCCTGAGCTCGTAACGATCGTACACATAATCGAAAATATCAAGTTCCAGCTTCGTCTGCATCCACTCTCTTTCGTACGGATTGCTGTGATGCGCTTCCAGGTTGGTATAGGAAGGCAATGGTACATAACGCGATTCCCTTGTTTTGTCAAGAATATAATTAGTATAATAGGAGCGATGGAAGTAAGCCCTGTAATCGTCTATTTTCTCGCCTGTGAACAACAATTTCTCGCTCATACGTATATAAGTTGCATTGAAAACATCTTCGTCGTACGAATTTTTTGATATCAGGAAATTTATCAGTAACTGATAATTTTCAGCAAACCATTTGTTAAATTCCTCTGCCCTTTTCTGGTTTGCGGGTTTTGGCTCCTTCTGTTCGTCACGCTTACGTATGTGATATTTCTTACCGGTGTTATTTCCTTTACTGTTTCCCAGTTTCATTTTGTTTAGTTTTAATCGTTATATATTTTATTTTCTGAGACTTTCCCCCTCAAACAAGACCCGCTTTGTTGTGGCCACTACACGGTCAAGCACACGGTCTCCATAGCGTTTTTTAATTTCAGCCACAGTCAGGTTCGATGACACAATGACCAGTTTACCATATTTTTCAGCAGAATCCATTATTTCGGCAAAAGCCAGCCGTTTATTTCCGTACACATTACTCACCTCCTCGGTTCCTATATCATCTAGGCTGATCAGATTGCGTGACAATACATAATCGAGCCGGCTGTTCATCTCCGATGTATCGAAAACCGACACTACACGCTGGCAATACCCCAGCAGGATGGCCGGAATCACATACCTGCACAACAGGCTTTTGCCACGCCCGCAGTTCCCGTAAAGGAAAAGCCCCCTACCCTCATTGTCGGTGAGCCACGAAGCTACCTGACCATACTCGGGCAACCATTGCATCTCTCCCCCCGATCTGGAAAGGAAATACCTGAGTCCGGCTGCAAGCACATCTTCCGCTCCCGGAATGCGCACCATTAACCTTTCGTCCGGGACAGGCATCTGCAGACGCTGCATACCGGCTGCTATCGATTCAAAATTTTTCATATCTTTTTTCATTGTCATGATCGGCTGAATTGTGCCGTACCGCTTGTTGCTTCTTTTCCCATGTTCTTATAGCCGCACGCCAATCCTTCATTTTATTGCGGCCTATCATCCAGCCTTTCGATTCGTAAAAGTCAAAAAATGCCTGTGCATCTGTTACGCTCCCCCTCTCGCGGCAATAGGTGACTACATCTGCCAGTGATGGCTTTTTGAATATGCCACCTGTTTGCTGCACTTTTTTTGTTTTACTTTTGGGCCTCCGGTTGCCTGTGTCCAGGTACCTGCTACTATCTACCATCAGTATCCGGTATTCAGCAGGGCGGGTTTTGGCTGTGCCCTCTCTGTAAGTTATCAATCCCAGCTGCTTCAGCTTTCTACGCCTATCCATCAGTGCATTGCGGTTAATACCAAGTACAGCACACATTATCGAAGAAGACTGATAGAAAGGATTCTTCCAGCTCAGGCGGTTACACTTATGCAAAAGATAGCTGTACAGATCGTGTTCATACATGGTGATAACCCCCTGCTCTCTCAGCTCCCATACTGCATTAATGAGGTCTATGTAAGTCATCGGCCCGACAAGATTCTATCTATCCGGTCATTCATCCTGTTCAGCACCTCATTTACCTGCCTGCTGTACTTATTGAGTAACAAACAAGCCACAGAGAAGTAAGCCACAACAAAAAAAACCAGCATCAGACTATCTCCGTTATATATGAGTAAAATAAATGAAAACAGCCAGTTGGCAATAATTAAACACACTTTCTTCATCTCCTTTTTCTTTAAATTTCCCGGTTAATCTTCCCACCGATCCTGCACGACATGGTGCGCCTGATACCTGTAATCACTCTGGCGGCGGTTGTATTCATCTACCACAGTCCGCAAGCGTGAGGTAAATACCGCAGAATCTTCATACAACAGATCCCAGTCACCATCCAGTATTTCGGCCGTCTTTACATTTACAGCATCCATATATGTCTCAAACTCCGCACACACGCGTACACCATCTACCATGTCATCAAAATCGGCGATATCAGTTCTATCGCAATCTGTCAGATGACCGGCCACCATACCAACAATTTTTTCCATCTGCTTCTCATTGCAGAAACATTCGATCTTTAAGGCACCCATACTTCTTTTTATTTGTATTTATGTTATTTATTTAAATCCACCGTTTTTAGAATAGATAATCGAAATAAAAATTCATAAAATCATAGTATATTTACATTATTAAGTAAGCGATTATCAATAGTTCAAATTTAGACTATATTTTAAATATATGCAAATATTTGAACCATATAATCCAATATTAACCCTTGTTTATAATTCTTATAAATAGCATACATCAGAAAGGTTTAAGCCTGAATATATTACCCGTTTTCAGTAAAAAAAAATGAAAATAAAAACTAACTAATAATCTGACTATAAGCGCGATGAACACCATAAAAGAAAAACTAAAAGAAAAGATAGTATGGATGGGAGATAAACAGAATCCGGTCATGTTCTACACAGATGCATACGACAAGGATATTTGCCATTTACGGCTTAACAATGAGAAAGAAAGCTCTTCCTGGATATTTTATTATAAAGCGAAACAGGTCGATCTGGAAGAAATTCCTGTAAATTGGGTAGTTGTATATAATTCATGTGTGGCAGGCTTTACAATAGACAGCGACAAAAAGGGGTAATATTGAACCAATATGAATATTGAAATATTCAGAGATTATTGTTTATCTATTAAAGGAACTACCGAAAGTTTTCCGTTTTTAGACAAGAACGTGCTGGTGTTTAAGGTAATGGATAAAATGTTCGCATACATACACATAGCACCGAAAGACGGACAGTTCAGGGCCAGCATGAAATGTAATCCGGAAAGATCGGAAGAACTCCGTGAAAAATATGCAGGAATTATACACGGCGACCACACCAGAACCGGGAAATGGAATGCTGTTTATCTGGAAAGCGACGTACCGGATAAACTGATTGTGGAGCTGGTGAATCATTCGGTCACCGAAGTGATTAACAGATTATCGAAAAAGAAGCAATTGGAATATTTTAATGGCATTCTGTAATATTTTAACAAATAATGGACTTTATAAGTAATTTATTTGTAAATTGGATCGGCAATTGCTAAATATCAGATTGGCAACTATGCCCAGATCTTTAAATTATTGTGATAAACGTTATGAAAGATAGATTAAACGAAGAGTTAACTGCTGTCCTATATAAACATTTTCCACAGACGAAGGAGTTAGCTAATTTTCTGATAGAAACGCTGGAAATCAGCAAAGAATCGGCATACAGGAGGATCCGTAACGAGGTGTGTTTTTCGTTCGAAGAAGTAAGTATACTGGCCTTGAAACTTGAAATTTCCATCGACAAGCTGATAGGTTTCAATACAAAGAAAGTATACCTGAATATGCCGCTTTGCAAAACCGAAAAACCTGAAGACAGATATAGGGAAATACTGCAAAACAATATATCCGCCGCAAGCAGAAACCTTGATGTAAAACATGTCATGCAATACTCTGTATTGAACAGGCTTCCTTTTGGAATAACTACCCTCAGTCAGGTGTTATCAAAGTTCTATTACTATAAATGGTGCTGCCACAGATATAAAGGAAGGATAAAAACACCATTCCACGATTTTGAGGTTCCCGAATCACTGGTCCGATGTATTAAAGAATATGCGCAAACAAGCCTGAATACCAGAGGGGAGATAAACCTTATACTGGATGAAAATATTTTCCTTTTTACAATAAAAGAAATAGAATATTTTCGCCGGAGCGACCTTATCAACGACAAAGATATGGAAATATTCAGAGAAGAACTGCTACAGATAGTAGACATCATGAGTAATGTTGTGCGCACCGGAACAAACGCTTGTCAGGCCGACATCAAGGTCTATCTGTCAAACGTGGATATAGAGCCCAGCTATTCGTATGTGGAATATGATGATACTGTTGTATTCCATATATGGTCGCCTGCCGGAGATATAGTATCATCTACCAATCCGGAGTTTTGCTTGCGCCAGAAAGAATGGATAGAATCCCTTATCAGATACACAACACTGATCACTCAGTGTAACGAGATCAAACAGCTCCGTTTTTTCGATACACAAAGAAAACTGATAGCTGAGATGAAGTAAAATCTTTTACAGGGATATTAGAACCCGTTTGCTTTATTAATATACATCCCTGTACCTGTCGGGCGACACAAAAAAACGCCGCCGCATATCAAACACATAGCGCCTGAAGTCCACTGTTTCGAAGTCGAAATGTACAAACCCGTATTTCGGCGAAAAGTAAGTAGTAAGACGGGTTTCTCCTTTCTTACTGTTGCCAACAGCCTCTATTTCGTAGCATTCGATAAAGTCTTTCTCCTGCGAAAAAAACCAGTCCCTTTTCCTTTTCACACGGTAAACGCTTTCCACTATGGTTGTATCTCTTATCAGTTTCCATTCTTTACCGTTAGCACCCTCTACCTCGGTAGGGTAACTGGTAGGGATTACTTCAATATTCCACGTCCACTCTTTTCCATCCTCTAAAGGAAATTGCACTAAAGGAATAGGACAAAAGTCCAGTTTTTCATATTGTGGCATAGGTGCAAATTTGAAGAACAGTTCGGCTTTATTTTCCGTAACGATTCCCTTACCCACCTGAAATATTTCTTCCAGTTGTCCCTCAGCCATCGACGTATGCACAGGCAAAGGCCATTCGAGATACCAGGTATCACTCACCTTCTTGCCTGTTTTCTTGTCTCTGTAATGCACACCCGTACACGACATTACGATATAATTTTTCACCGTATCGCCGGGAGTGTACATCACCGAGTTGAATTCTATATCGAGAGGTTCGTTATATATCTGAGCATCCAGAGAAACTGAGAATGCAAACAATAATATGATAAAGTAAATATATCTTTTCATTCACTCATCATTCTTTCAGCCGTTTTTTCACAACGGCGGGATTACCTGCCGCCACACAATGGGACGGAATATCTTTTGTGACCACGCTCCCTGCCGCAATCACTGTATTGTCGCCGATTGTCACACCGGGAAGTATGCTCACACCCGCGCCTATCCATACATTATTACCAATAGTTACGGGATATGCGTATTCAAGTCCCTGGTTGCGCTGTTCTGCGTCGAGTGGATGCCCTGCTGTGTAGATTCCTACATTTGGGGCAATGAAGGCGTTGTCGCCGATAGTCACTTTTGCACCATCGAGAATAACAAGATTCACATTAGAATAGAAATTCTCTCCCAATTCTATATTATAACCATAATCGCAGTTAAACGGGGAACTGATCGAAAAGTTTTCTCCGGTTTTACCCAAAAGAAGGCGCATCATTTGCTGGCGTTCTTCTTTTCTGCCCGGAGGCGTCATGTTATAATTGAAAAGTATGTCATTGGCTATTTCCCTCTCCCTGAGAATCTCCTCGTCGTAGTTGGCATCGTATAGCAAACCTTTTGCAGCTTTCTCTTTTTCTGTCATAATCTGTTTTATTCTATTGTTCAAAGATAGGTATTTCCTTAAATATAGGATAATTTAGATGCCGTGATTTGAATTCTTTATATTTCAACTACTTCTGGTATAACTTTTTATTCACTATATTTGTTAAATAGGTATAACGATAAATCCACAAAAGATATGAAAGTAATCAGGATCGGTAAAATGGGTTTCCAGCTCGAAGTGAAAAACCCGTTTATAGTGTGTTTCCACCACAAAGATCATTTTCCGAAAGGTAATGGCAAACAGGAACCTGCTTATTATCTGGACAGCAGACAACCTGGCGAAGACTTCGATCATCATGCGCCCTGGCGTATGTACTATGGCAATACAGTTCCGGGATTCCCTGTACATCCTCATCGTGGGTTCGAAACCGTTACGGTGGTCACCGAGGGGTTTGCCGACCATTTCGATTCACTCGGTTCGTGTGGCCGTTACGGACAGGGTGATGTGCAATGGATGACTGCCGGAGCAGGTATTCAGCATTCGGAAATGTTCCCCGTAATATCTGAAACGGAAGACAACCCGATGGAACTTTTCCAGATATGGCTCAACCTGCCAAAGAAAAATAAATTTGCAGAGCCCAATTATAAAATGTTGTGGCACGAACAGATACCCGTTGCTGAAGAAAAGGACAGGAACGGAAATATCAGCCGGATAAGGGTCATTGCCGGGTCGTATAAAGATGTAAACTCACTCGATCCGCTGCCGGCCTCCTGGGCTTATGACCGAAACAACCATGTGGGCATCTGGCTGATAACGATGCCACCTCACGCCGAACTGACTATACCAAAGGTATCTCTCACCCTGAATCGCATGCTATACTGCTACGAGGGCGGAGGAGTCACTGTAGAAGACAGGGAACTGCCTGTCGACCACTTTGCCGACCTCAGTGGGAACGATGATATAATAATAAAAAATGGCAATGCCGGGACGCGGCTCTTGTTACTCGAAGGTGAACCTATACGTGAGTCGGTATCATCGTACGGTCCATTTGTGATGAATACCCGTCAGGAAATAGAGCAAGCCATCGCGGACTACGAACTCACTCAATTTGGAGGATGGCAATGGAACAGTCCCGGACCGGTGAATAAGCCGGAGGATGGCCGGTTTGCCAGTTACAAAAACGGGGAGCAGGTAGAAAAACCGTAATGAATGACTAAAATAATTTTTTGTTATCGTATAAAAACCGGACGCTTATTATGCTCAATTAACGACTAATCCCCATTACTTATTCTTGCCAATCAGTAGTTGAATTATTATGATTGTAATAAGAAATCGCTCTATCTTACTAACGCGCCAGCCGATTTGTTCTCTCAACTTTTGTCTTGATACAAAAGTTACAAAAAATCAAGGCTGCAGTCCTCACAGACCCACCATCTGCTCAGCGGCTAAACTAAATAAACTCGCCTGCGGCTCAGACAGTATTTAGTTTCACGCCGCTTTCGCAGGGTGGGTGCCCCTGCTGCGGACATGATGCCGGAGTCGCAATGCGACGACAAGAAATATTCTGCCTTATCAGGCGTCCGCCCGGTGGCATTGATCCGTAGTGCGGGGCCTCTCGCTGGCGCGGACATCTTGTCCGTGCCTTCTCGAGCGATCTTTTTTTGTCGCAACACACAGACTGGAATTGAATCGCATCTGCTCCTCGAACGTTGTTTCTGCGCGAGCAAGGGCAATAAATAGACGTTCTATTTTTTACTGCGCGTAATCGAAGATTACTTGCCATCCTTTTTTCCTAAGCAAAAAAAGGATGCAAAAATGCTTTGGTGGCTCATCCTTCATGCGACCCGTTACAGGCTCAGGGGCTAAACCAAATAAACTCGCCTGCGGCTCAGACAGTATTTGGTTTCACGCCCCTTTCTCCTGACGGGTACCCGCACTTCGGACTAATGCCACCGGGCGGACGCCTGATAAGGCAGAATATTTCTTGTCGTCGCATTGCGACTCCGGCATCCGTTCCGCAGGCGGGGCACCCAATCCGGCAGTGGAGGCGTAGAACAAAAAGCTGTTCGAGCTTACACGTAAGATTCGTATTTAGCCCTGCTGATGAGCGAGTTCTTTTTGTTCAGCCGCAACGCTGGTTTTGGGTCGCCGGAGGAATGAAGCCTTGAAATACACGTTTAAGTGAGAGTAAAGTCAAGCTTGCTTGAAATTTACCGAACGTAGTGTATTCAATCTTAATTAGTTTTTGTAACTTTTTTATCAAGAAAAAAGTTGAAAGAAGACAAGCCGGAAGGCGCGTTAGTAAAATAGAACGATTAAATCGAACTGCAGATTCGCATTACCTATTCATGCTCAAATATAAAACAAGCAGCTACTGTATCAACGGTAACTGCTTATTTTTTATTGTAGATCAGTAGATCATCTTACTTCATCGAATGCAGCCCGACAGTATTTCCTTCGCTATCGAGGAATAACACAATGAATCCGTGTTCACCAATAGAGAATTTCGGTTGCAATATTTTGCCTCCGGCAGCTTCTACACGGCTTGCTTCTGTAGCACAGTCTTCACAGCCAAAATAAACGACCGTTCCATTTCCTCCGGGTTTCATCTCCTTCATCCGGCACAATCCTCCCGACGCATTAGGCGCATTCATATCATCTGCCCACGGGAAAAAGGCCATTTCGTAGTCTTCACCATCGTGCCTTTGTAACTCTTTATCTAAAACTGTTTCATAGAATTTTTGAGCCCGGGCCATATCATTTACATAAATCTCGAACCATACTACGGGGTTTGTTTTTACTGACATAATTGATTGGTATTAAAGGTTTTTAATCAACTTACAGGGAATTTCAACAGCCGGCAAATAACACAGCGCCACTACCCTATTGCGTTTGAACAGACACCGACACTATCCTGTTCTCCTGATTTAGTTAAATAACTTCAACCTGTCTTAAAATAAACAATTCCCTGTACGTAGAGCCACAGGGAATTGTCATTTATTTATATAATCTTTTTTCATCCATCTGATTCCAAGCAATCCGACAAACAATAAGATCAATATCCGCCCGCACCATAGCTGGAAAGACTGGAAGGAGGTCAGCCTGTTGATTTCTCTCTCAACCTCAACGGGATAGGGTATCTGTATGGAGTCTGTCTTAAAAACTGAATCACGAAGGAACCTGTCCCGATAGAGATATTTATACTTTTCCAGCCAAACCGTATCCCCCTTCAGTTTCACAAATACTGAATCGTAAAGATGAAGTGAATCTTTGATTATCCGTTCCTGATATTCTGTTCTGACACTTTCGACAGGCACATACATCATTTTTGTACGGCAAGCCGGAAAGGCAATAGCCACAACTATTACCAGGAACAAATAAAACCGGTATAATCTGTTTCTCATGCGAATTTACGGAATGGGGTTTCAGGGTTTTCTTCTTTAAAGTCTTTAAATAAATCTATGTACCGGTTTGTTACAAAGATTACATTAAATAAGAAATCTGTCCATGTGGGTTCGTTTTTTTCTATAATATTGCCCTCTTCGTCATAAATTGATGGAGTGGTATTAACTTTCCCTACAATATCTATGCTGATATTCCAATCATCATAGTTGTTTAATTCTGAAAGATCGGTTACTTTTTTAAAAGCATCTGTCAATTCTTGTTTTTCTTTACACGAATAGTATTTTGTTTCCATTATTAATTGTTTTTGATAAGTATTGAAATTATCCCTTCATTGTTTAAATCTTCATGGATATTCCATATACCTGCTAATTTGTTTAGAGTTATCTCCTGCTTAGTCGTTTTCAGATATACAGTGCAATCCCGCGCCAGATCATAAGAGAGAAGATCGGCCGAACGGGTAACAGCGGATGTTGTAGTAGGGATAATTGATGTATTACCATCAGACTCTTTTTCAGCTTGTGCCAAAGCGTATACAAATCCTTGTGTCGGGTCACCCTCGAATGCAGGAACGGCTGATGTAGAATCAGGTATTAAAGAAGATGTTAACCAAAATACTAATGCTTCTGAATTTGGATTATCTACATTTGCTAAAATTCGCATCCAATCATTACCTAAATTTTCCACTTTTATGTTAAGACCCGCTATTGTATTAGTAATTAATTTATTCTCTAAATCGATAGTGCCCATATTATTAGTTGTACCAGTTAATCGCATTATCGCATATTTTCGAGTTCCATCATATCTAACAAGGGCAGACACTGCTAGTTTTGATATTTCAGTACCCACCGCTTCTAAATTTATAGCCACTCTATGATACGTATTGGTATCACTCTCTCTATATAATCTAGCGTTCTCATACTTTTCTGCCACTCTTGTCAACGTACCATTTTGAGCTATTATCCCATTGAATATCAAGCTATTAGTCGCATTTTTCTCAATCAATAATTTAACGTCTTGTGAATAATTACCATAGTCAATACGTGGCATATTAGATTCAGTTACAACTAAATTCATGTCCTTATCGAACAAAGTTGCAGACGATGACCTGCCAAATGGCAACTTAACAAAAGAGAAATCCTTATTTATGCCATAAACAAAACCGTCTGTATAAGCACCCGGTATAATCACCGCATCCGAATCTTTTTCTTCATCAGTTAAAGCGTTATATGCTTCTGATAAAGCGTTTTCATCCACAATTCCACCATCAGCCTTTACTAAAGGTATAAATGTATTTTCCAGTGTAGCCTCTGTATCCAATAAGACAATATATTCTATTCCATCACTAGTAGGAATGTCATCATGTATATTCCACTCTCCTATTGGTAATTCCAGTTCAATAACACCATTATTAACTGTTTTAATCATAGCTTTTACAGGCTTATTCAACGTGTACTTTAGCAGATCTGCCGAACGGGTTACTGTACTTTCAGACGTCGGAATATAAGATGATATCCCTGTACCTGTCTCTAACTGATATCCGGTAACGTATATGTCTCCCTCTAAATTATCGTATCGTTTTGCAGCTCCAGCACCTCCTGTGTTTGGTGTATCAACTACATTTGCAATACCCGACACTCTAAATGTAGTGCCGTCCACCGAATCATAAAGAGTTTGATTTGTACTTCCTCCATTACGAACAGATACTTTTACATCTGATGTATTATACACACTTGTTATTTTGGGAGCAACTCCAGTAGGTGTTCTTGTAAAGAAACTCGCTATATAATACCCATCATTACTATATGTCACATTTTTATACAGATAACTATAATTCGGAGCTTCCGCAGGTTTGTGTAAACTAGCAGCTTTACTAAAGAAGTTATACCAATTGATATCAATTTTTGAACTTGTAGAAATACCACTTTCTGATAAACCTAAGTTCAACATAGAATCTACTAAAAGGTTTGTACTGGCTTTTTCGATCAATAATTTCGTATTGTCCGAATAGTTTCCATAGTCGATACGGGGAACATTTATGCCGGCTTCACCGATATGCCGGTCTGAAGAGAAGTGTGTAGCAGAAGACGCCCGTGCAAAATCAAAAGACACAGGTTCTCCTGTTTCGTTATCCATGGCATACACTGTACCGGTAGCAGTTGCTACCGGCAATAAAATAATTTTTGCATTTTCCTTGATATGGGGATCGAGGCTATTGTATAATTCCCTGACCGAAGCTTCATCCACATCTATTCCCAACCGGGACAATTGGGAAACAAACTTCCTGATTAACAGCCTCGATCCCCTCCTTAGAAAAAAAGTATGTCCTGAAGCTTTTCATCGACATTCTCAGCAGTCAGTTGTACTCCGTCAACTTCAATATTTTCTATCTTCTCGGAAAGAAGAGTTGTCCTGGTATTTACATGCTGGAAAATAACTGTGTCTCCGTTCACAATATTATAGTCAACCGTATTGAATGGTCTTTCATTCTTGTTGGCTCCATTTATAAAGGAAAGGCTTTTTTCATTTTTGATAATCTGTAACATAGTTTTTTAAGTTTTAGTTGTTATATGAATAAGTAGTTAAATTTATACGTTCTATTTTCTTTAGCTACGCGCAATCGAAGATTGCTTGTGTTCCTTTTGCCCAAAGCCGCAAAAGGAACCAAAAACGCTTTGGTGGCTCATCCTCCGTGCGACCCGTTACAGGCTCAGGGACTAAATGGAAAGATTGTCCTGCGGACGCTTCCCATTTCACGCCCCTCTCGCCTGACGGGTGCCCCGCACTACGGCTTAATGCCACCGGGCGAAGCCACCTCAAGGGAGGGTAATTCCCTGTCGTGCGTCAGCTTCCCGTGCATAGGTTCCTACGACGGGCACCTGTCCGGTGAAGACGGTGTGAAACCAAATATTGTCTGAGCCGCAGGCGAGTTTATTTAGTTTAGCCGGCAAACCGTTGACAGGTCGGCGGGGAACAAAGCACTAGCCTTTTGTTTCGTTTTGGGCAATGCCAATCAACGATCGACGAAGCGAAGGCGAGTCAAAATGAAAAACAAACCCGAAGGGTGCGTTAGTACAATTGAACGATTATTTTTTACAATCATAATAATTTCAAATACTGATTGGCGTTGTTAATAATTGAATTCTTTTTTCACATTGAAACAAGGACAGGCTTTTGCCGCAAACTCATTATGTCCGTGAATAGTAGCTTTTGGATATCTCACTTTCAGCTCGCCAACAAGTTTTTTCAGAGATGCCCGCTGAGCTTCTGTCCGGGTATCTTTTGGTTTACCATCTACATCGAGACCTCCGATGTAGCATATACCTATCGACGTTGCATTATGTCCCAGGCAATGAGCCCCGAGCAGCGATTCGTCCCTGCCCTTGTGTACCGATCCATCAAGATATATCACATGATGGTAGCCTATCTTTGCAAAGCCGCGCTCGCGATGCCAACGATCTATATCCTCTACGGTAAAATGCTGCCCTTCTTTTGTAGCCGAGCAGTGAATAATTATTTTATCTATCTTTCTCATCGTCTTCTTCCTTCTTTTTTTCTTGTGTCAGTCGCTTTACCAGTTCTGAAAGTCCTTTTATCAGATCATCTTTATTGTCGAGCATTACCGACAGGTCTTTCAGGTTACTGCTTATCTTTCGCCTGTCTTTGTCGTGCGCTTTTTCCAGAATGGATTTCGCTTCTATGAATATCAGGAAACCTGCGGCAATGAATGTAACGTAGGGTTGAGTGTAAAAGAACATGCCTATGCAATCGAACATAAACGCAAAAAGCATCATGGCATAGTAGAGAACTGTTTTAGTCACTGTCCGCCTGAGCCCATATGATGTACGGGCTTCGCATCGTTCTTTAGCCTTGCGCCATCCGCTAACCAGATCGAGGGCAATAGCGATGGCAACAAACAGCCACATAATGGCGACAATGGCCAGTTTGAGGCGGACAGCAGGAAAATCATGATTTAAAAATGATTCTATTATAAGTAACATAGGTTATTTAGTATTTATAGGAATATTGCAAAATTGGAACCCGGCTTAGCTGTACTGTCAATCAAAATAATATTTGCTGTTTCTATCTTACCGATAGACGTCATATCCGATGTGCTTATTTTGATTTCGCTCAAATGATCAGCAGTTTCATTGTCTGTTATCTCAATACTATCGACTATTACATTGCTTAATGAAACATCTTCTATACTTATGTCTCCGGGAGGTAGCCCATTATCATAATCAGCCATATTACATAGGATTTAAGGTACTTATTACTAATCTTATCTGCATATATGCTCCCTTAATAGGAAATGAAGGCAACAGGGTTCCATTATCACCAACTATAATTTTGTAAAATTGCGGATGTCCGGAAGTGATATAATCTCCATTTTCATCAATTTGCATTTCGTTCTCAATTTCAACGTTCCGCTTCATCAGGCATCTTAAATCCGAGCCAATCACTTTAAACCATTTTGGCTTCTGCTCGTTTTTCCAGAAATCTTTGTCAATGGCCTCAACACCATAATCAAAGTCTTCTTTCCAGCATCTTCTTAGATGGATATTGCCCGTTGTGGTAAAAGCCAAATTACTATTATCTGTCAGAAATGATGATGTTGCAGGATATTTCACACCCTTGTAAGTGACATAATCTGTCGTATTCTCCTGATCACTATCATGTTCCACCAGATACCAATATCCAGAGGCCAAACTGCCTGTTTTGATGATTTCATCAGGTATTTTATTTGCGATACGCATATCGATATGCCTGTACTGGAGTTGCCCTGTCAATTTGTAAAGAGTGGCATTCGTACTCTGTGCAAACTCTGTCTGTCCCAAAACGCCTAAAAATATATTCTTACGCTCGGCCAATGATGATGAATAACTTGTGCCATTATAATCGATAGTTGCAATATCTTCATCAACAGATCTGACAACATAATAAGATCCGGGCTCGATATCTCCTGATTGAGCTGGTGTAGATTCTATATTTTCGGAAGTATCAACAGCCAATCCGTATTTCATATCAAAATTATGTACAACATCAGCGCCTGTCAGTTGCTTCAGTCCTCCCAGCCAGCAAATATTGGATTGGATCTTTGAAGTTACCTTTGTTAAGATATCACTATTGGACGGCAATTTAGCCGCATTATCGAATATCTCGATATTTTGATTGGGATTGCCCATAGATATGGAGTTGGGAACATTCACCGCATCACTTACCAAAATTCCTTCACGACAAGATGTATAACCGAAATAGACCTTTCGTCTTCTCTCAAAATCATGAATTATACTATTGGGCAGAACAGCACCATCATGCGATGATTTTTTTGCAAATACCCAACGATACACCGGCAAAGTTTCTCCGTATTCGGTCTTTGTGGTATAGGTAAGCCCCTGCTCGTCGCAACGGCGGATAAAATCTGCTCTTAGTTCCGCTTCGGTTTCCCCTGTTAGCGAAGTATAGCCCGTTTCGTTACCTATCCTGAAATTGCAATCGCTGAATGCGTAATATAAATCGACATAAGAGGTCAAAACAGACTGATTGATATCGACATTACATTTTTCAACTAAGGAGAGGTTGTTGTTGGTGATGGTTTTGCTATTGATGCCTACATAGGAGTTATTATTTCCACCAGCTGTTGAATTAAATCTGACTATCGAATTATAGAATGTAAGTATATTGGTATAACTTATTTGTGATATATTCAATATGTCACAATAGTAAAAAGCATTTACGTAGTTATTTCCTCCCGTCCAGGTAATGTTCAGGTTCAGTTTCATACGAAAAAAATATGCTCGTGAAAATGAACCGTTACAAGTCATATTTCCATCCAAGTAACAAGTTCTCATATTATTTCCGATGAACTGACTACTCCCGGCTGCCGTATTTCTGAAAAAAGACAATTTATGATATCCGTCAGAAAATATTTCTACATTATAACTGGGATTACCCGCAGTCGGGGCGGCAAATGTCTTGTTATAAGAACAGTAAGGGTTTTCTTTTGTACCCACTCCATCTGTACTTTTTTTTACTGATCCGGATACAAAAAATGTCGTATTCATACCCGTTTCTATCACGGGCAGGTTGGATACACCATAATATTCATCTTTAAATGTATATTCCATTATCTTTATTCTTCTTTTAATGTAATTAACACTCTGTTTGTAGATAGTGTGATCACTGTTGCATTATCAAATTCCATCATATCACATTGTTCACGGCTATTGAATAATCTCTTAAACTCTCCCGGTTGATCATCGAACATAACCAGATCATCTATCTCAAATATTTTCACTTCATCCGTCCCATCCTCTTCATTGCGGACAGTATATTTCACTTCGTAAATCATCAGTATTCTATTTTTGCTTTCGCGTGAATAAATAAGTACGCTTTGGTATCGGTGCCCAAACGCTCTATATGTATATTCATTACCGAACCTTTTGGTATGGTAATATCCTCCAGATTTACATCAGGATCGAAATCTCCAATATCGTCCCCATTGACATAAAGCGTTTTCACATTTTTAGCAACAATCCGGTATATAGTCATTTCTTCCCCTATGAACATCTCAAAGTCATCGGTTTCCATAGTAATGGAAATACGTCTTTCCAATTGAAGATTACGGGCATAATCGGCCAAACGTGTAAATTCGTACCGTCCCGACTCGAAATTTCCCTGACTATCGCTCTTCGACCCGAATATCCAGAATCCGACCGGGTCCTCTATCGGTGGAAGCTGCGATAGCTCTACAGGGCTTTGTTTTCTTGTATCATTTGTCATTTTGTTTAATAGTTAGAAAAGCTCCTCCTGGCCTCCCCAAGGGGAGGAACTCGCATTAGTCTGCAATTCTCCCCCTTAGGGGAGCCAGAGGGGGCTCTAAATTAATATTGCTTCTTCATAATTCTCCGTCATTACAATCCGTAGATCTTCGGTACCTAATACAGGAATCGTATTGAACCGACCGGCATCTGCCTCGAATAAAGGATAAACAGAATTTTTCGTGATAGAGACCTGATAACCTGACGTTTCTCCCGTTTGCCCGCTTATCTGCGAAAACGACAAAGATGCTCCACCATCGCTGCCAAAACAATATACCTTACCCTGTGAATTACGGAAGGCTACTATATATTTGTTTCCCGCTACCAGAAGGAGATCGGAAAGTTTCTCACCGCTAAGCGTCCTGATAAAGGTGGTTAGTTGCTGTTTGTAGATGCCGTTATCGTGTATCTCGGTAAAAGCGCTTTCGTTCACAGCACCTATTTCCCGGAACGGTTCACCCGATTCTATACTGCTGATAAACCCGCTATCGAACAGCCCGTCACCAGTAAATTTATACGAGATAAAATCCCTTATATCGAGCAAATAAACTGCAACTATTCCTCCGGGATTGTATTCGCAGGTGTGTGTTATATTCTTTAGTAGTTTACATGTCATAATCTTCAATTTGAAAATTTGAAAATTAGCAGATTAGCAAATGAACCAATTATCCCATTTCATTTGCTAATTCCCGAATCTGCTAATTTGCTAATTAAATTACGGAGTAACCACAGTCGTGTCTGCAATAGAAGAAATAACGCTTTCGTCTGTCAGCAGGCGCCCCATTTCTATCTCTGTTCCGGCCATAGTCACAGTCCAGCCGTAAGCATCGGCTTCGGCTGCTCCCGAAGCATAGTTGAATGCAGTAGCAGAAAGCCCGTTGTTGCGGCCTAGCATGATCGCATTATTGGATTTATCGACCACCACTGCCGTAAATTTACCGAGACTCAGTTTGTCTCCCTGGTTGAGCAGGTTGTAATCGTAATTGCTGATCGTGAAATTCACAGTATGTGTACGGTATTTGCCACCGTTCCCATTTACCGCCAGTTCGTCGGAAAAAGACGCCGTATTGTCTACGAAATCGATTTTATACGCTTTCAATGTGTCGTCGGCCAGGACAATAGTCTCTATGCCTTCGTCAGCGCTCATGGTGTATTTATTGTCGGTATCGTAATTGAACAGATAGACTGCTTTTACACCTGCCAAAGAATACTGGCAGTTATCTTTTGTTATATTTGAAGTTAATTTACAAGACATAATGATTTAATTTATTAATTTGAAAATGAGTTAATTAAATTAGTAAATTTGAATATTAGCATATTAGCAAATGATATTCGTTGTATTGCATTAGCTAATTTTCGAATTTGCTAATATGCTAATTGTTTGGACTATAAAAAACCACTTCGTCCTCGAATGGAATAGCGAATCCCAAGCGCAGGCGTCCGTCGATAAATATCTTATTATCGTAAGGTGCGGCCATCTGTCCCAGACGAATTTCTTCCAAGTCATTTAACAAATCCGTACCTAAAAGGAAATTGGAAGCTTCGGCCACAACCATATCGTTATCGGCAATGCCTTTCACCGGAACAATCTCTGCACCGAGGTATTTCACCACATCGTTTTCCACTATGAAATTCGGATTTACTACAACATTGGTTCCAAACACACCACCCAATGCGATCTTCACTTTCAGCAATGTAGCATACGAAACGTATATATTCAGGCTCTGCTTTTCCAGTCCGGCAGCAGCGACATCATCGGGCAGAAAAGCAAAGGCCGCCTCTATTTCGTTCAGCACATTGTCTTTTGTCAGTGCTACACCCGAAACTTTGATTGCATCTGCACTGTCAGTCAACACTTTGACTACACCGTCAAAATCGTTGCTTCCTGGTGCAGAGCTGTCACCTTTGAATATCTTTGTCTCTATCTCGCTGCTAAGCTCATTGGCCAGTAAAGCCATAGTTGCTTCTTCAAGCGATTCGGGCAGTTCCATATTTTTTGCACCCGGGCCCATCATCCAGATAGTACGCTTACGCTCAAGATCATCGAGACATTGTTCCAGATTGATCTTGTAAGTCTTCACCTTCAGTTCTTTTTCGCTTAGTTTAGCTATCTGTTGCGGAGTCCATGCACAGTCGCGACTGTCAGTCTGAAGAATATTGCCCGCAAGGTCGATAAGATTGAGTTGGGTAGATTCTTTCACACCTATAATCGGAGTGATCTTTCCCTTTTCGATAAGTTTTCCACCAAATACAGCTTTTGTAAACCAGTCCATATTAGACGACGGCTGATAGGTGAGTGATGAAATGTCATACATGTTTGCCATAAGTTTTAATTTGAAAATTTGAAAATTAGCAGATTAGCAAATGGTTTTGTTGTCTCCGCCAATTTGAATTAATGATTTTTTTTTGGGGGGGGAAACTAGCCAATAGAAATTCATTTTCACATTTGCTAATCTCCGAATTTGCTAATTGTTCCTCCTGTTTATTGTCTGATTCAATGCCACAGCCATACGTTCGGCGGTAGTCATTTCGCCTACGACCTTTGTTGTACCCGACAAATGTGTAACCGGATGAGCAGAGGGGGTTTTGCGACGCATTTCCTCCACCTTTCCTTTAGTATCTTCCAGCATTGCTTGTGCTTCATTGAGCGAATTTGTCAAAGAATTGATAGTTTCCTGCATCTCAGCGATCTTAGCTTTCAGGGCTTCAGCCGTTTTAGGATCGAATTCCGATAATTTCTGTCTTTTTCGTTTCAGCGTCTGGGGTGCTTTTTCTTCTTCCGGCTCAGTTTTGTTCTGCGATGGTTCGCGCGTTTCTGTAAATTGCCCCTGCTCGTCCACGATCAGTAGATTTCCATTTGCCAGCTTGTGTTCTCCGGCAGGCATCTGTTCGCCGTCGAGTGTGACAAACCCATCCTCATCCACATAAGCCTCTTTGCCGTCAGCCAGTACAAATACGACATATGGCGTACCACTTGCCGTGATATCGGCTTTGGTAACGGCCTCGATGTCGAGCAACATGCGTGTAAGGCGTCCGAGAAGCGATTGTTTCGGTCTTTTTTTGTTCATGTCCACATTCTTTTTGTTTTTGATATTTAGTTTATAGGGTTGTTGATTGAAAAAACCTTCCAAAGAGAAGCCTTTGACGTGGCCGGCCATCACCTCAGTGTCCCAATATGCTTTATCTCCGACCTTGTAGCTGCACATCAAAGTCCCTTTGGGAAGGTTTTCGAATCCTAATGCTTTCGATTTATCATTATGCGGGTTTTCCACTATCCACAGTTCGGTGAGGTAGTTACCGCTAAGTGGTGCCTGATGCTGGTGTGTAGTGTTTTGCAGGGCAACCCCTGTGCGCATCATCTTTTGCGCAATCTTCTCTATCTGATCGGCAGAGAACCGGATATAATAGTCACCCAGTTCTTCACTGTGACGGTAAATAAGTTGCTCTGGCATAAGTACTACGCCGGTCAGTATTTGTTTGCGGGAATCACGGTTGAGAAAAACCTGTTGCTCTTGTCGTTTCAACGCAACAAAATCGACCTCATTGGCGGGACAATCGACAAAAGATATGGCACAGATGCCCGTCAGGTCGTCTTCGTCTTCGATGAGGCAGTTGTAGATAGGGAGGTTCATAGTTAATTATGAGTTATAAATTATAAATTATGAGTGAACTGGTTTCCAGTCTACAGTTCAACTGTTTTTTAGGTATAGATAATTGTGTTTGAAAAAAATGCAGGAAAAGAGATTTTTTTTGTAAAATAATTCTTCGAGACTTGTTTTAATGAAAAAATGTTAATACATTAACATCCGCTAATCTCTGGGGAAAATTATTTGGATATGCATGTAGCTATAAGTGATAGACTTTCGAATTAACATCGATTGTTTAACTTAAATTTGTATGCTTATGAAAAGAATTTTACTCGGAATGGTCTGTTTATTTTCTTCAATTTTTTCTTTTTCGCAAATTATTATTACTGGTAACGCAAATCCAAAAGTAAATCAAACCTATAATTATTGGATAACATCGGGGCATCATGGAATTTCTGGGACTAATGCAACCTGGAAAGTAACTAATGGTAAATTTTTAGATGGTAGTACCACACTTACTCAAAATGTAGATGTAATGGGTGTAGATGTAATATGGACAAGTCAAAATCAAAATGGAACTCTCAGTTATACATATATAAACGGTTCCCAATCTCTTTCGGGATCATATACTGTTTCGATAGAAAGCAACTCTGGCGGAGGAAGCCCGAATCCTCCTCAAGTTATAAATGAACCTCCAAGAGAAGTAAAAACAATTTCTGTTTATGGACCCTCAGAATTATATTGCGGACAAATAGCAGAATATACTATTTCTGGCTCTGGGACTGATCATTTTAAAGATTATGTAGAAACAAGATGGTCTGCAGATCCTATAGGTTTTGAAATTTTAGAACAATCTGAGACCAAGGTCACAATAAAAGTTAAAAATATTATCCGTAACAACGTAAATGTAGGATTAACAATCTATTACGACAAAATGACTAGATGGAACCCTGAAACTAATGTTACTACAATATCTTATAAAATAGCTACAGGAGGTGTATACGTTCCAATAAAGCCTCGAATCTTTAGTTCTAAAAAAGTTGTATGTAATGATGAACTTGCAATCTATTCAATACCTAATTTACCTCCAAATATTGAAATAGAATGGCTACCCGGCCCTAATATGAATTTAATATCAGGTCAAGGTACTGTAAATGCACATTTTAAACCATTAAAATCAGGTTATGTTACAGTAAAAGCCATTATTAGAGGTGAAGGAGTACAATATTCTGGAAATACTTTAAATATCGAAAACTCCGATGTCTGGGTAGGTAAGCCAGAAACACCTACTCAAATACAAGGCTTTGATATGAGGCAATTTAATCCGGATACAACTTATCCTTTCCTTGTAGGACATAATTCATCTATAGAGACATTTAACTGGACTATAACAGGAAATGCCAGTAAATATGTCCTTCATGTGCCAACCCAATACAATAATAACATGATGGTTACCATGGGACCTAAAGGAAGAGGAAGCAGTTTTACTATATCCGTAACAGCACAAAACAGATGTGGCATATCTGCTTCATATTCAAGAACCGGAACAATTCAAACCAATACAGGCGGTCCAATCGGCGGTATTACTGATGGTGTCACAAATGGCTTAAAATCGACGACCACCGTTGACACACCTTCCCCTGTCACCATTAAAGTCTACAACTTCACCACAGGTTCAATAGTACATCAGGAAAAGAACGCCATTGATTTCAACATACAGAATACAAGCCTGAAAGAAGGCATTTATATTATAGAAACAACAGACAAGAACGGCGACAAAACAACAGAGAAAGTATATAAGAAAAACCAATAGCAATAATTAATCTACTGAATTTATCCGCCTCTCGATCATGATATCAGGGGCGGATATTTATTTCCCGTAAAAATTTCTTACCTTCATTTATGGAATTTCCGCTTCCAATTCCTCTATAAAATACAAAAGCCTTAAAAAAATAGAAACTCTAATACCCCGAAGCGCATGAAAAAGTTTCTGCAATATGGCACACTAACCCTCCTCCTGTTGCTCGCAGCATCGGGACTGGCGTCGTTCTACTACGAGAATGCGGCAATACGAAGTGCCAACGACTTCAATTCGGAAAAGTTTATAGAATCGGGATTTACAATAGAAGAACTGGCCCTGTTTTGTGATATTGCCTTTGCCGACGATGGCGTGCGCATCCGTAAGTGGACCAAAGATATAAAGGTGGAAATAAAAAATATAGGTGAGATTGACAAACGGGCCATAGATGAAGTAGATTCCATTATCAGCCTGCTGGCACCATTGATCGCACCTCTGAAAATAGAGCGTGTACGCAAAGACGGCAACCTGCATGTGTACCGGAACGTGACACATGTGAAATCGTCGAAGCCGCACCATGTACCCAAACCGAAATATGTGAACGGAATTTCGAAAATCAACAGCAAAAGCCGCTTTTCGTGGAGCATCGATTTTGCCATTGTATATGCCGGGTGCGGCAACCAGTGCCAGACTCTTTTGCACGAATTTGAGCATGCCCTCGGGCTAGATCACCCCATCAATATGTATTCTTATTACCTGACAATAGGCCGTTCGGTAATACCTCAGTATTTTTCTTCACAGGAAGCGATAAAAGACTTTCTGGCACAACCGTATTATTTATCGGAGCAGGAGAAAAAAGCAATAAGAATGCTGTATTCGCCTCATATAAAAGCAGGATTGCACATCGATAACTTTGCCCGCAAAATGGGATTCAGCGACGAAGATATCCGGTGGATGATACCTAATAAGAACAAAAAGCAGGAAGTTATCGTTTATCCTGCTTATATGGAGAAGTAGGGCCCCCTCTGGCTCCCCCAAGGGGGAGTTTATGGCAAGCCGCGAAAAGTTTTTAGTAAATAATATCGGTTACAATTTCTCCCCCTTGGGGGAGCCAGAGGGGGCTCTACTCTATTCCTACCCACCATTGCCGGAACTGCTGGGTAATGTCTTTCAGGTTGACCACCTCGCCCATCATGGGTGTTATAACCGGTTGACCTTCCCTTGCTGCGGCCTCAGTCACATCGATCAATGGTGTGTCCCATGCATGATAAGCCAGTGCGAATTTCGAGTTGTGCACAGGCAGCAATCTTTTGGCATGTACATCCTTAGCGGCCTTTACTGTCTCTTCGGGCGACATGTGTATATATTTCCAATCGCCGTTGTACTGCCCGTTTTCGAGAATGGCCAGATCGATCTCGCCATATTTTTCTCCTATCCGGCTAAAAAACGTATCGTAACCGCTATCGCCGCCTATATATATCTTCATCGTAGGCGTTTGCAGCATAAAAGATACCCACAAAGACTGGTTAGGAGAAAGCCCCCTGCCCGAAAAATGACGTGCAGGCAGACAGTCTGCTTTGAAACCATCATCAAGAACCGTATCCAGATTCCAGTCCAGTTCCACTATCTTGTCCTTATCAAAATTCCATGACTCGAAATGCTCACCCACACCTAATCCGCAAATAACTTTCCCTATACGGTCTTTTAATGCCTCGACGGTAGGATAATCGAGATGATCCCAATGGTCGTGCGAGATAAAAAGATAGTCAATATCGGGTATATCTTCCGGCTTATAAACGTTCGTCCCTTTAAATGCCTTATTAACAAATGATACCGGCGATGCCGCTTCGCTGAAGACAGGATCTACCAGCATACGTTTGCCATCCACCTGCATGAAATAGGACGAGTGGCCAAACCATACAAGTATATCTCTATCCTTGTCCAGATTCAATAAATCAGTTTTTACGACAGGTAATTCCCCGGCAGGTGTCAGCCGTTCTTTTTCACCAAACAGGAAATCGGCCATCGTTGCCACATAATTCTTGTCGCTTGTTAACTGCGGGGTGTAACTCAGGTTCTGGAATTTTCCTTCCCTGTAGTTTGCAGAAGCTTCTACCTTTGCTTTGCGCTCGCCACTGGGAGTGCTCCCGAAACGCGACGAATGCAAAAAGGTTAATACTGCTATTACAATAATAGCTATTATAGATATTATTATCAACATTCTCTTCTTTGCTTTTTTAGACAGATTCATTTCTAATTTATTAGTAATTGTTTTATTACAAATTTTATACCAAAAACTTCGATATTTGGATTATTTATTATCTTCGTATAATGACCTGAAACAAATTCTTTTACGATGAAGAACCGATTAATTCTTTTTTGTATCTCATCTTTGTTTGCACTGATGTTATTTTCGCAAGACAAGCAGATACTGGGAGATACTATATTTTGGGAAGAACGCAATGACTCATTTTCTAAAGAGGCAGGTTTGCCGGATTTCACCAGGACTAACGACGACTTTAATTTTCGTTTCGAAAATATGGGACAGATAGTAGAAATCTGTAAAAATGAAGATATAATAAGTGGGGCGCTTATCAATTATATATATAAACTAGATAAAGATTATAACAAACAGAGGATTTTTCGAAAAGATTCTATACCCACATATTTAGCTGAAAAAGCATACCATACTATAAATGATTCAGGAATACTGAACTTAGCTTCTTCCAGAAATATTAAAGGGTGGCAACAGGGTTTTGACGGAATAACCTACACTATAGAACATGCAGATAAAGAAAAGTATTGGTACAAATGGTACTGGACGCCTACATCACAAGATTCTTTGCCCGAAGCATTGCTGGTTCAAAATTTTGTGAACGAATTATCCAGATTACTTTCATTAAGGGATAAGTATGACGCATATAAGAAAACATTGCCACGCAGAGGATGTTACACTTCTGGAGGAATGATCACAACCTGCTATATACCAATCAACTACCATGTTGGTTATTCAGGATCTTTGCGCATGCCTTATGGCTACGAAGCCGTTACAAATATCACATATTTGGGAAACCTTAAATTGAATGCGGGTTTAAGAATAATACATCGTTTCGGAAAAAATGGCTCTTATGATTTTTCGATATTAGGTGCTAAAACAAATATTTTTGTCAGAAAAGGGGGAAAAGCGACCGACTATCTGTGGTACAACTACAGACAACGGCGACTTCACTATATAGAGAACGGACAAACGGTATCGAGAACTCATAAAATAAATTACGGCCTGACTTTCAAATATTTTTCAGCTGCGTTAGGCACAGATATTTATAATGCAGAAAGCACTCAGGCGGGAGTTTATACGTCAGCCATCACCTCATCGCTTCCGTTCATTACGATTGCAGGAGAGTCCTCTTTCTTTAAAGACAGGATAGATTATAAATTTGCTATCTCCAGAAATTTCTACTTCGGAAACAGCAAAAGCATTTTTAAAGGGTTAAATGTAAACCTCTTTTTCGAAACCTTTCTCAAACACAGTGACGCCGGTATGTCAGTTGCCCTGTATATGTACTAAATATGTCCTGATTCTGCGTTTTATTTCTGAAACCGATAAAATAAGAATCATTTTAAGGAATCATCAATGAATCTGGTTACCTATATACCTAACACCTCTCCATTTTTTTCAAAAAAAGAAAATACTAATGTGTTTTTTTAACACGTAGTGCGTTATTTGTACTATAAATTTGATTAAATTTGGATGAGAAGAAAATAACACGGTAAACAACAGACAAACTAGTCTGCTAAAACAATATTACATGGCGGCGTTTAATTAAGATATTCCCTAGGTATTAGGCATTAGGTAAATATTCAATCAACGCCTTCTTCAGGCTTCACAACACAGGATGAAAACTTGCAGTATTTCTTATTGCAGGTTTTCGCGTGTACAGGGGTAATCTGAATAAAATAGAGCCACCTTCCATCCTTAACCAACTATATAGAACTTCGCAGTTGAGGTGCGAAACCTCATATGTGAGCTTGCAATGCGATAAACGCATTGCAAGCTCTTAATTTATAATAAAGTATATTTATAAACGTGAGAAACAGCTCTCCTGTATGGTCTCTGTTTGGTGTGGCATGAAGATTTACGTACTTTTGTAATCTACAAAACAAGAAATTACACATGAGTAGAGTTGGAGTAAAACAAAGGTCAGGCCTTCTGATACTTATTTCAGGCATTATCACAGGTATGCTGCTGATGTTTGTTTTCACCAGAAGCCCCGGGGAGAGCAAGGTGGAGATTTCGCACAATATGATTGTGGAAAAAATAGAGAGTCTGGGCAATCTGGAAGTAGTGAAATTAAGTATACAGGACATAGTAGAATATAAAAAAGTCAGACGATGGTTACCAAATGCCAAAACAGCGCTGGTAGTGTCAGGTGAGGTCATCGGATGCATAGATCTCACCCGGTTGCGTCCCGAAGATATTTATACCTCCGGCGATTCCATACGTTTGCAATTGCCGGCTCCTGAAATTTGCCACACAAAAATAGACCATTCAAAATCGCGGATATTTAATATCCAATACGGATTCTGGGATACATCGGAAGTTGTGGACGAAGCCTATCGCGCAGCTGAGACCCATCTGAGAGAACAAGCCGTAAAGCTCGATATAGACAAGCAAAGCCGTGAAAATGCAGTCACACTGCTGCGGCCCATTTTACAGGCTATGGGATTCAAACATGTGCTCATAACTTTCAGGCATGGAGGTTATAAAGAAGATAGAAAATAGCGATAAAAACCAAAATTTCAAATTTAGTATTTTATAAGCTATTTTAATAAAACATATTCGAAAATGCATTGTTATATATGCATAGTTTTGTAAAGTTTGTGTTAAGGTTGAAAGGGGTCTGCGATGTGATATCGTGACCTTTTTCTTTTTTTGTATAAAAAAGAAAGAGGGATGGCCTTTTGCCATCCTTTTCTGATAAATGTTTTCTACTTCCTGAAATAAAATCCACTGTCAAATTTTTCTTCGTTTTCGTACTTATCAGCAGGTGCCCACAATGGATATTTATCACGGTTCTTTTCGAGGTAAGTGATTAATTGTTTTTTCAGTATTTCGGCGTCGTTCTTTATCCACAGGCGAAGCTGCGCAAGATCTTTTATATCTACACCCTTGCTGTTTTCGCTTTCACGTATGGTAATTCCTTTATTCACAATTGTGGCCCAATGGAACGGTAACGCCTGATAAACAGCAAAAAAAGATAATGCCGGTGCGATTTTAAGTATCAGTTCGCTGTTTTCGGGTGTCAGGCTATTTGTCTCTATTTGCCCGCTCAGTTCTTCGGCCAGCGGTTGTCCCAGTATTTCCAACATATGCAGTTCCTGCGCTATATGTATATAAGGAATAAACTCTGTTATATCGGTGCTCGACGTAACAGGCGAATGCTGTTTAAACAGCTTCTCGTTAATTAAAGGTAATTGTCCCATATCTACTCTGTTTATTGGTTTTTGTTATATAGATAATTGAGTCCGATTTTGATAACAATCCGCATCTGATTATAAATCATGTGAATTTACTTTTAAAGCCTCTTTAAATTTTCTTTCATTAAATATTATGTAATGAGAAAATCATTTTGTAAATTCGAAGTCTTTATTTTTAGTAAAAATTAGTGTTAACAGTTTACAAATTGACACATTATGAACAGAATTGAAAATGATTTAATTGGCGACTTAAATGTTCCTGCCGATGCGTATTATGGCATTCATACTCAGAGAGCTATGAATAATTTCAACATTTCGGGGACAAAGCTATCCCGTTTTCCCGAATTTGTGAAAGCGCTTGCTTATGTCAAATGGGCTGCAGCCGAAGCGAATTGTCAGTTGGGAGCAATGAATAACAAGACAGAAGAAGCCATTGTGGAAGCCTGTAAAAAGATTATCGCAGGAGAATACCTCGACCAGTTTCCCAGCGATATGCTTCAGGGCGGGGCAGGTACTTCTACCAATATGAATATAAACGAGGTGGTGGCAAACATCGCTTTGGAAGGAATGGGATATAAGAAAGGTGAATATGAGCATTGCTCTCCCTACGATCATGTGAATCTTTCGCAGTCCACAAATGACGCTTACCCCACAGGAGTGAAGCTGGGTATCCTCTTCTATAACGAAAAACTCACAGAAGCGTTGCAAAAACTGGTGGATTCGCTGAAAAACAAAGGAAAAGAATTCGCCCATGTGATAACAATGGGACGTACGCATCTACAGGATGCTATTCCTTTGACTTTGGGACAGGAATTTGATGCCTATGCCGCTACCTTAGAAAAAGAGATCGACTATCTGAAATACAATGCCAACCAGTGCCTCGAGATAAACATGGGAGCAACTGCAGTAGGAACAGGATTGAATGCCATCCCGGGTTATGCGGGGCTTTGTGCCGGCATTTTAGCCAAAATAACAGGATATGCGTTTTATCCGGCTACAAATCTGGTGGAAGCCACTTCCAGTACAGGTGCTTTTGTGGCTTACTCTTCGGCTATGAAGAGACTGACCACCAAATTGTCTAAAATGGCGAATGATCTCCGCATACTCACTTCGGGGCCACGCTGTGGAATATATGAGATAAACCTTCCTCCACGCCAGGCAGGATCATCGATTATGCCGGGTAAGGTAAACCCTGTGATAGCTGAAGTAGTATCGCAGACCTGCTTCAAGGTGATGGGTAACGATCTGACAGTGATGATGGCTGCTGAAGCCGGACAACTGCAACTAAACGTGATGGAGCCTGTGATCACATACAGCATACTGGAATCGCAAAATCTGCTGACGAATGTTATCGACTGTTTCCGTGCGAACTGTGTCGATGGCATCACCGCAAATGTAGAACATTGCAAAGACCTCGTAATGAATAGTATCGGCATCGTAACTGCACTGAACCCATACATTGGCTACAACAACAGCACAGCAATAGCAAAAGAAGCCTTGGAAACAGGACGCGGCGTATATGAGCTGGTGCTGGAAAAAGGCGTATTATCGAAAGAAGAACTGGACAAGATACTGAACCCTGAAAATATGACAGGGGTAAGGTGATATAAATATCTTAAAATAAAAGAAACTCCGGGATCTGATCGTTCAAATCCCGGAGTTTCTTTATTTTATACTATACCCTTATTTACCCAGTTTAGCCTTTAGCATTACAGGTATTTCAGATGGTTCTTTGGCAACCTGTATGCCTGCGGCCTCCAAGGCGGCGATCTTTTCGGCTGCCGTACCGCTACCACTCGATATAATAGCTCCCGCGTGCCCCATCTGCTTACCCGGAGGTGCAGCCTGTCCGGCAATGAAGCCCACAACAGGTTTTGTCACATGATTCTTGACATATTCGGCGGCTTGTTCTTCGGCATTACCCCCAATCTCGCCGATCATTACTATAGCATCAGTCTCCGGATCGTTTTGCAGCATTTCCAGCAATTCACGGAAATAAAGCCCCACCACAGGATCGCCTCCCATGCCAACGGCAGAGGATTGTCCCATTCCGTTTGCTGTAAGCTGATAAACCACTTCATAGGTAAGCGTGCCGCTACGGCTGATAACGCCGATATTGCCCTGTTTGAAGATTTGCGCAGGAAGTATACCTGCCAGGCTCTTACCGGGCGACATCAGCCCGGGGCAGTTAGGCCCTATCAGCATAGCGCCCTTCATTTGCACAAAGCGGTATGCTTCTATCACATCCAGTGTAGGCACTCCTTCCGATATGCATATAATGAGTTTTACACCGGCATCGGCGGCTTCCATAATGGCATCGGCGGCAAAGCGCGCAGGTACAAAGATAATGGAGGTATTGCCTCCTGCCTTTTCCACGGCTTCATATACAGTATTGAATACAGGGACGCCATGTACCTCTATCCCACCCTTTCCTGGCGAAGTGCCTCCGACTATATCGGTGCCGTATTCTTTCATTTTTTGTGTATGGAAACTACCGTCGCGTCCGGTAATTCCCTGTACTATCAATCGTGTCGATTTATTTATAAGTATGCTCATGATAACTCAATTTGAAAATTCGGTAATTTGAAAATTAGCAAATGTATTTAGTTTAATTTTCGAATTTGCTAATTATTTACTGCCATATGTACCGCCTCACTCATAGTTTCGGCTACCTTAAAGCGTGTGCCTTTCAGCATCTCGCGTCCTTCTCTCTCATTGGTTCCTGTAAGACGAACCACAACAGGGATATCCGTCTCTATCTGGTTGAAAGCGGTGAGCAGGCCCGAAGCAACATCGTCGCAACGGGTGATGCCACCGAATATATTGATCAACACTACTTTTACATCCGGGTCTTTGAGTAGCAGGTTCATCGCATCTATCACTTTATTGGGATTGGAACTACCGCCTATATCGAGGAAGTTGGCCGGCCGGCCGCCATACAGTTTTATCATATCCATCGTAGCCATAGCCAGTCCAGCGCCATTCACCATACAGCCGATCTCTCCTTCGAGATGCACAAAGCTGAAACCTTTTTCTTTTGCGTAAGCTTCTACCTTTTCAGCCTCGGTAGGTTCGAATAGTGCATGTATCTGCGGCTGACGATACAGGGCATTGTCGTCGAATGTCATCTTGGCATCTATCGCGATCAGGTTTCCTTCGCCGGTCAGTACCAGCGGATTGATCTCAGCCAGCGATGCATCTTTGTCGACAAACAATTTATACAGCTTTTGTAATATGGAAGCCATCTGGTTTACCTGTGCAACGTCCTTAAACAAATAGAAGGCAAACTTACGTGCCAGATAACCGGGAATACCTATCAGCGGGTCGATAGGAAATTTATAGATCTTTTCGGGAGTGGTGGCTGCTACTTCTTCTATATCCATACCTCCTTCGGCACTCATCATCAGAATGGCCGACTTAGAGTTGCGGTCGATGGCAAAACTCACATAGTATTCCGAACTTATATTCACAGCTTCGCTGACAATGATCTTTTCTACTGTGTATTCCTTAATTGTCATCCCGAGGATGGAACCGGCATATAGGGTGACATCGTCACGGCTTTTCGCCAGCTTGACTCCTCCGGCCTTCCCGCGTCCTCCGGTAAGTACCTGTGCCTTTACTACTACCCGTGGCATAGCCATATCGTCATATGCTTTAGTTGCCTCTCCGGCAAGGTTGCACAGCACATATTTTTCGACAGGAATGCCATAAGATGAGAACAAGTTTTTGGCCTGATATTCGTGTATCTTCATGGGCTTAAAGTTTTTAGTGGTATTAAAAAACATTATATGAACATAAAAATACGAGTTAGTGTTCATAAACAGTGTAATAAATAGCACTTTTTTCAATCGATTGAATATAGATAATTTTTATGGGGAAATATTTATTAAAAACAAACTCCGAAACGGATTTGTTTCGGAGTTTGCCTTATCTTAGTTTTCGAACCTGTATTTTTCCAGTTTCTTTTTTTATCGTTTCATTATCCAATATAGGAACCGACATTGTTTTTTTCCTATTCAGGTATGTATGCAGGAGGATGGTATACCTTTTATTTAACAGCGCTGATTGCTGCCTGATAGTCAGGTTCTTCTGTCACCTCAGGCACCAGCTGGGTATAAAGCACTTTACCATCGGCATCTATCGCCACCACCGAACGTGCCAGCAAACCTTTCAACGGGCCGTCTGTCATTAACACGCCATAAGCTTTGGCAAACTCAGGGCTTCTGAATACTGATGCAGGATGTACGTTCTCAATACCTTCAGCCGAGCAGAAACGGCCTGCTGCAAACGGCAGGTCGGCAGAAACGGCCAATACCACAGTATTTGGAAGTCCGGCAGCTTCTTTATTGAAACGGCGTACCGAAGCGGCACACACGCCAGTGTCGATGCTAGGGAAGATATTCAATACTACTTTTTTGCCTTTAAGGTCTTTAAGTGAAACTTCTGACAGATCTGACTTTACTAATGCGAAATCAGGTGCTACCGATCCTTTTGCAGGAAGTTCGCCACTTGTATTTACCGGAATTTCTCCTTTGAATGTAATTTTTGCCATGATTCTTTAATTTTAGTTGGTTTATATTATTTTATTTGTATAAGAAATTCATTTTTAGGATGTCGCACCTTTTTCAGTTTCACAAGCCAGTCGTTGGCATCGTCCCTGTAACCCAGAGGAAGGATAACCACACTTTTCAAACCCAGTTTGCTCAGCGATAGCAATTCGTCGAGCGCATCGTTATCGAAACCTTCCATCGGAGTGGTATCTACGCCCAGTTCGGCGGCCATAGCTATTGCCAGTCCGAAAGCGATATAAGCCTGACGTGCGGTGTGAGCGAAATTCTCACTGTCGGGGCGATTCAGATAGGCTTTTTTCAGGCGGTCGGTATACGATTTGTATGTATCGACCTGCTGTCCCCTTCGCTCTGTTGTGTAATGATAAATCTTGTCTATGCGGTCGGAAGTATAATTGTCCCAGGCGGCAAATACCAGCAGGTGTGAACAATCGGCTATCTGTTGCTGGTTCATGGCCACAGATACCAATTTTTCTTTCAGTTCCTGATTGGTTATTTCTATCACTTTGAAAGGTTGCAAACCCGATGATGTGGGCGCAAGCCATGCGGCTTCTACTATCTGGTCGACTAGTTTCTGATCTACTTTCCTTGAAGGATCAAATTTCTTTGTGGCATAGCGCCATTGTAATGTATTTAAAAGGCTCATCTTATTATTTATCCTCAATTGTTTTTGTTAATATTTTTTTAAGTTGGTCACGTAATTTCACTATTTGTTCGTCGGTCATATCCAGCCCTATTTTAATGTTAAGGGGGATGGATTCGGCTTGTGCTTCCATCTCTTTTCCTTTACCGGTAATGGTTACATCGACCATCCTTTCGTCATTTGACGAACGCTTGCGGACTAACAGTCCGGCAGCTTCCATTCTTTTCAGCAAGGGTGTAAGTGTGCCACTATCTAAACAAAGTAATTCACCTAAAAGTTTAACAGTTACCGAATGGTGTTCCCACAATACCATCATTACGAGGTATTGCGGATATGTTAATCCAAGCTTTTCCAAATGCGGACGGTATAATGTAGTCACTTGCCGCGATAAGGCATATAAGGGAAAACACAATTGGTTGTCTAATTTCAAATCATCTGACATAATTCAATTTTATAAAATTGTATTTTGCAAAATTAAAAAACTTTTTTGGTTAACAAAAGTTTTTACGGATAAAAAGAGAATAAAAAGAAACATCCCGATATATTTTATACCGGGACGCTTTTATCAGAGTTAAGCCTTAATTATTTCCTGTGCAGTCGATTTTTTCTACGGCGTGTACAAGCTGCCCATCTATTGTTACACCTTCTACAACTACCGAATAAGTTGAAGCGGAATCGGCTGTGTAGAATTCTATATCGGCTTTGCCTTCAGGCGATACTTTTACGTTAGGATTCCAATAAATAGTAGTACGCAGGTCAGGAGTATTCACATTTTTCTGATCCGGGGTATCGTATTTAGGAGAATAGAATTCCTTAACCGGCTGATAACCAAGCGGAGATATGGTTGCCATATTGTACATAGGATTTGGAGCACTTGGCTCCGAACCATCTTTCATAGTTATATTTATCACCCCTTTAGCCCCTCTGTACCCAAAAAGAACGGTATTTGATTTTAGTATATCAACCTGCTTTATATCATGTATATTCATTTGCTCCAGAAAATAGAGTGCGCTTCCACCCATCAATTCAGGATCTATATAAACGCCATCGATAAATATACCCGGCTCAGGGTTAGGATTGCTATAATCACCTGCTGCCTCACCATTCGAAAGCTCAGTTGAACTACCGGAACTGATGCCTATCGTCGTCCTTGTACGCAAAATTATCTGGTCGCCCAATATCATTACTCCTGCCGTCCGTTGCAAAATATCACGTATAGAAAAATATTTGTGTTCTTCAATATCCTGATAATTATATGATTTATCTGCTATTACAGAAACAGGTCCTGTAGCCATATAACGCTTTTTTTTAGTAGCTGTCACCTCCACTTCTTTCAGGTAAATCATGCGCATACCATTTTCCAGTACATACTTATTATCGGCTTTTTCGAGATATGCTTCATACACATTCTCTATTCCGCTTGGCAAAGGCTTTATGCTACCATATCTTTTTGCATCGGGGAATGTTTCCTCATCGAGGGTAAGGCGAACCCAGTCATTTCCATTACCTTTATTTGCTCTTAGTAAATATGACGTACCTTCGGGATGTTCAAAGCCTTTGAATGCAAAGCGTCCGTCTTTATCCGTTTTTAGCAGATCAAAATAATTAGCTCCGGTAGAAAAGATACCTACTTCGGCATTATTCTCCGGCCGTTTGCGGGCAACACTGGTCACTGTTCCCGATATTTCCTGCCCGATTTCCAGCGGACTGACTGGCTCTTCATATTTTCCTTTCAGCACATTGGGGATATTATACCGTCTCCACCCCTGAGTCATCATCAACACATCGAGTTCGGCTATTGTAGTATTATTGACATCAGTAAAATAATAAGCGGGCGATTCTATATATCCACGTAGTTCGGAAGACAGAAGTAGATAAGATAAGATATTTACACCTGTTTCGGGATTCACGTCTTTATCGTCCGTCACCGAAACAGACAGGCTGGCCATTACCGGACGGTTTTCCTTATCGGCAAGGGAGAAAGCAGCTTTCACCTTTTCTCGTTTGCCATAGGCAGCCTTATCGGTATTGAATGCCAGTTTCATATCTTCTTTTTCATTCCGGCTGAAAACCAGACGCTCGCTCAACGGATTAAGATTCGCATCCGACAGGATAATATGGATAACGCCCGAAGGCAACAATTTCCTATCTATATTTATATATTCTTTTGCATTGTCCCAAGGTGCAGCATACAGCACCGAACCTCTGCAATGTATTATCAAATAAAGTGGTATTGGCTGCACACCAGCCGATTTATTCACGGAAATGTACAGTTGTTCCTTTTGCCAGTTGGTTTTCAGGCTATGCACACCCAAGACTGAGAGTGGAAGTTCGTAGCGCTTTTCTATACCCTTACCGTTCTTACATACCGCATAATATTTTTCTCCGACTGTGGCATTAAGTGCAAACAATCCCATACCGGCGTGCATAGATTTTATTTCGACGATCTGTTCGCCCTTACCATTCTCTATCCATCCGTTTATATCTTCTCCCATACCGTTAGCATTTAAGGACTTGAAAGCTACTATGCTGCTCACACCTGCCGGAAAATTACCGCCTTCGGGCAGGAAGGTTACATCGAAGTCGCTGTCGGAAGACGGTATCGCGATGTATTCTTTATGGAATTTTTTCAGATAGTCATACTCGATATACAAATAATTACCATAGCGCTTTTTAGGCTCTTTCAGTTCAAATTCTATCCCGGATTCGCTGTCTGGACTATATTTCTTATATTTTTGCCCACCACTTGCTATAAGCTTATCATCATTTTTAATCCTCACTTCATCGGGGTAAATATGTTTCCCGGTTTTCACGTCAATAAACTGCAGGCGCACAATCACATTATCTTTTGTATCGTAGCTGAAAGTAGCCTCGGTCCTGTAGAGAGCGCCCAGCGGATCTCCTATCCTGATCTTCTTTTTGAAGAAATAGGCATCGTCCACATTTTCCATAAACTTGGTATAAAACCTTAGCTGATAGTCTCCCGAAGGCACTTCTTCCGGGATCTTGATATATCCCGAATATGCTCCCAGTGTGGGCTTGATCTTAATCCTTACCGACACTTCATTTACCGGATTTATCAACTCTGCATAGATATAACGGCTCGAGTAATCTGCCACATGGGAAATCGCGTCAACCAGATAGGCTCTAAACCAAATATCTTCTCCTGTCACATAATAGGGTTTGTCATTTTGAACATACACTTTTTCCTGGGGCAAAATTACAGACTGGAAAATAAAATTCTTCTTTATAGAATCGGACGGTATATTCCAGGAGATCTGTGCTCCAAGGGGCATTGTCAATACCGTTATCACGATGGCAGCAAATACTTTTTTTAAGTATCCTTTCATAGCATGTATTTTAGTTACTAAAATTCTATGCTAACAGTTTATATCCGGTAAAATCTTCGTAAAACACTATGTGGTTATAAATATACAAAAATATTTGAATTTAAGTAGATTAGCGGCATGATTTTTTCAATCTGCCTCCCCAACCGTATCTTATAAGATACACTCATGCCTGCACTTTCACTGTCGCATTTGCCACTCCTTACAGGATAGTTACCCGACACTCGCCGATACCAAATAATAAGACAAGAAAAGACAAGAAAAGAATAAAAGAGAAAAAGCGGAAAACGACAACTCGTCTTCCGCCTCTTTATCAATTTTATTCGAAATTATCTATACTTGAAAAAACACAGAATAATGACTAAAAAAGAGAGGTTACATGCTGTAATACAGAATATCTCAGATATTTTGCAGCAATGCTTTGTAATTGGCTATCCTTATATTTTTGCCCGACATCTCTATAATACCCTCGTCTATCATGCTCCTGATCTCACGAGCCAGTGCCGGACGGGTCACATTTATAAATTCGGCCAGTTGAGTCTGGTTATGGGCAATGGTTATCATGTCGTTTTCGTCCCTTTTGTATTCGAGCAGATAATAAGAAAAGCGGCTGCGAATATTTTTATAGGCAAGTATGCGCAGACGGCTCACAGTGCATACGTTGCAGTTTCCTGTCAGGCGCAGAAAATTTCTGAGCATTTCGGGCTCGGAGCTGATCAGCTTAAAGGCCGATTCTTTGGTTATACGCATCAGCAGACCATCTTCGACCACAGTAAATGTTGCAGGGAAAATATTATTCCCGTCAAAGAGATGAGGGGTGGCAAAAGAACGTGGCCCGATCAGGTCCTCTACTTTGATATCGTTACCCGAGGCATCTATAATATTCACGTCGAGTGTGCCCGATAGGAGGATATGCAGATGATTGCAGGTAGTTCCCTGTTCGATGATGATGTTTCCTTTTTTAAGGGGTGTGAAAGAATAGTCGATGCGGTCGAAGAAATTATTCTTCAGTTCTTCCGATATTCCTCTAAAGAGTGGTATTCTTAGAATTATCTCTTTTTGCCTGTCTGTTAATTCATATTGGTTAACCATTCTGCTATCTTATACTCTTTGCATAATGGATATAAAGATAGAAAAAATTAGTATCAGAACGAATCTGTAGTTGGAATAATGCGTTCTATAAAAAATTATTGCCTCACGGATTTTATATATTATTTGTGATGTTTGCATATAAATAAAAAGGGGCTGTCCCAAAAGTAATTTTTGATTTCTTTCTGTCATCCTGAACGGAGTGAAGGATCTTCTTTTGAGAGTTGAGATTCTTCGTTACACTCATAATGACAAAAGAAAGTAACACTTTGATAGTGTAATCTTACTTTTGGGACAGCCCCTATAATTTTACACCGGTAAATCATATTTACGGATGAGGATTGCCATTGCGGTGATGATGTGGTGGTTGCGTTTTCGGTTCGTCAATATACCATTCCACCAATTTACCGTCGAGGAAACTTATAATATACGGAAATTCCATTATATTCTCGTAGCGTATGGTTTCCAATGCACCTTCGGGTGTCTGACGGGCAGCCAGCGTGGTGTAACCGTTCCCCATAATGTTGACTACATCCTGTTTAATCATCCCTATTTCCAGTTTTTTTGCTTTATTGACCAGCGATGACGATCCGCAAGCGGAGAATGTAAACATCAGTAGTACTGCAAACAAGGATAATAAAAATGTTCTCTTCATTTCTGTATTATTTAGTTTATTAATCAAATATCTTATTTCGCACGAGGTTCGGCTATAACCATAAAAATCGTACATGGATACATATCCTCTATATATCCGATCAGTGCGATATTTGAACTTCGTGTTTGCCATATTGCCAGTGGGTAGAACTGTGTTCTCGGATAAATAGTATTGAGTTTTTTACTAAAAAGCTCATCATAATCAGCCATAAGGGGCGATTGAGTAATATCTTCTCCCTCATACACATTCTTTGCGTCGCCATAGAGCTTTGTTATATAGTCGGACAGCAGTTTGCGCGAACCGTCGTTGGCTTCGATAAATTCTTTATCATCATTAACTCTGACTACAAATTCCAATAGCGCATACTGATCGTCGGCCACATACTGCAGGAAAAAAGAATAATTGTCTACATTGGATGTATAATGCTTATCTCCCCTTTTTATACTTTCATTACTGTCCCAACGAAGTCCCAGAAAATCGTTCAGATTGTCCGTTACGAATATAGTTGCCGACCCGACCGAAACTGTATCTCCCTCGTGATATGCCGTAGCGTTCATCACATATTCGCCGGGAAGGCAAAATGCCTGTGACATCATCCAAAGAGAACTGTGCGGCACAGAGACATGCCTAAAGATACCCGGCATATCCCATACGACCGAATCGACCGGCACACCTCCGTCGATGTGATTTTGGGAAATCCAAATTTCAGACCAATTATACAAACTTACTGTACTGGGTATTGCTTTCAGAGTGATTTCCGTATGAGGATTTGAGCCCGGGTCTCCCTCTCCGGGTAGATCTGTTGATATTTCCTCGTCAGACGAGCAGGATATTATTCCTATTGTTAGTAAACACAAAGTTGAAATCCTGAATAAGGGCATTCTCTTTTTCATAGTTCTTGTTTTTATACATAGATGTTGCGTTCAAAGACCAAAGTAAGGAATAAAATACGAGATACTATATTTTTAACCAGGATATCTATTCCTGCTGCATGTATCCATGTGTTAATTAAGGATGTGGCAAACGGCCTGTTTCGAGGAACCATTCCACCAGTTTTCCGTTAAGGAAGTTCACTATATAATATTTATCCCCGTCGATAGTCACGCCGGTGTAACGCAGTACTTCGAGCGGGCCATCGGGTGTATCGCGGGCGGCCACCACATCGTAACTGTTACCCAGAATGTTGGTCACTTCTTTTTTTGTCATCCCTATTTCCACATTCTTCAGCTTGCTGCCCAGATTCATGGTTCCACAGGATGAAAAGGATAAAACACAAGAAAGGACAATCATTGATGCTAAAAATCTTACTTTTTTCATTTCAGTATATATTTAGATTACAAAATAATATTATTTGCTAACAAAAAGAAAGCAGCTTCTTTATTAGTATGACATTCTTTTTGCAGAAAGGTTTAATGCCTAAAATTACAAAAACTTTGCTTGTGATTATTAAACTTCGGATGAAAAGGATAGTCTATATTTGTAGATACTCTTTGTCATGCTGAGCAACGAAGCATCCCGTGTGTCAGATCCTTCCTATCGTCAGGATGACAAAAGCTAAAAGCTATAATTATGAAACCACTGCGTTATATATCTATCTTACTGTTATCGTTCACCTTTGCCGCCTGCGGTGGAGACGACCCCAACAATCCCGAGCTGCCGGTAAATCCTACGCCTCCAACAACGCCTGTGGAGAAAGAGAATATCGTCTTCAACCTTGACGGTGACCTGATACGTGCGGGAAAGGAGAAATCGGGCGACGCTGTCTTTAACCTTGACGGGGACTATGTGCGCGCCGGAAAGGACAAAACGGGCGATGTGGTTTTCAATATAGACGGCAAGCTGATACGCGCGGGAAAGGAAAAGACCGGCGATGTGGTCTTTAATATCGATGCCAACTATATCCGGGCGGGGGCGGATGCCAAAGGTGATATTGTGTTTAATATCGATGGGGAGTATGTGAGAGGGGGTGAGAATGATGAGAGTTTTTATCTTTATACCATTAATTTCAGATATAATAATGACAAGTTAGATTATGCGACTGTCTGGGCAAACAATACTTATCTTCATACTATTAATTTCAGATATAATAATGACAAGTTAGATTATGCGACTGTCTGGGCAAACAATACTTATCTTCATACTATTAATTTCAGATATAATAATGACAAGTTAGATTATGCGACTGTCTGGGC
>NZ_JACIEP010000010.1:89826-92647 GCF_014196915.1 Dysgonomonas hofstadii | reverse complement strand
TCAGCGCAATAACACGATAATTTGACAATTTCTTCGTCACTGGGGATTTGTGATCCCCAGTAAGCTAAATTGAACTATATCCCAGACCATCCATCTACTTGTGTCATTTCATCCTGTACACGTAATATATCGGTTACGGCAACTTTCGGTGCAAACTTTATAGATTTTATCGCATCCACTAAAGCATCATTATTTATTGAATTTGGGCTTTCTATTGCGGGTACTTGTCCGCCCGCTTCAAACTGTCGGCGGAATGGAGGTTCATAGCCTTGCGATGTTTTGGCAAAGAAACCACTAATATCGGTAGGAGTTAGTTCCTTTCGTTGGGAATTGATATAGCGTACCAACCCAAGATTTTTACTTGTTGATTCTCGGTTCACTACATACTCGCCGCCCTCTACCTCTATGTTTGTTCCTTCTATGCGCATACCGCCTTGTGAATGGCGCTTGCCATTAAGGAGACCGCCGTCAGCGAATTTGGCAAGCTGTTTGGTCATAATACCGATTTGCACTGCTCCGGCAGCGGCTACAACGGCAGCAAGCACAGGACCTAGAAAAGGCCCGTAAGACAATGCCTTGGTAACACCTTGTGCTACACTGGCTGTGGCTTCTCCTATATTTTTTAATAGGGTAGCTTTGCGGTTAAGTTTTTCAATTTTTTCTTGCTCAGCTTTTTTCTTCGCTTTCTTGTCTTCTAATTTACTATTCTTTTCGTCATATTCTTTTTTTGTAGCTAAGATTCCATTATGATAATCTATTTCATTTTGAAGTAGTTGTGCTTTTTCTGTTTGCCCTTGTTCTGTCGCTTTTTGTTGTTCAGTTGTGAGTTCTTTTAATTTTGCAGTACTTACTTCAGCATCATATTTAATAGCATCTATTTTAACTTTATTCTGTGCTAACTCCTCATCAATACCCGCTATCTCCGCCTTATACACACTACTGATAGAAGAAAAAGCCGTACTGAAATAATCACCCACCTTGCCCGTAAATCCTTTTATATCATTTGCTACCTCTTCGCCTTTCTGCGCATATTGTTTCCATTGGGTGAGCGAAAGGTCTTGCTCCTTCTTTTCGGCGGCGGTGATGGCTTGCTGCACGGTTATCAGTTCGGCTCCGGTCTGCTTAATAAATTCAAGCTTTTGGGCTTCTATCTCCTTGCGCTTTTCGGCGTTATCCCCTGCTGCTTCTATTTCAGTATTGTATGCGTCTACCTGTGTCAGCATCTTCTGCTGAATAACCAGTTGCAGGGATTTATATTCTTCTACCTGTGTTTTATAATTGACGCGAGTTTTTTCTATATCGATGTATTTCTTTGCCACCTCGGCGGCCTCTTTTGTGGCATCGGTTGTTTTCTTGGTGGCATCAGCTTGCTGGTTGTTGGCATCGGTCGCTTTTTTTGCGGCTTCGGCAGCGTCGAGGCTGGCTTTTTGCGACTTGGCCGAATGATCTACGATCTGGTTTACGAGATTGCCCGAAAAGTCTTTTTCCTTTACCATCAGATCCCAGAAAAAATCATCCAGTTCCTTAGCTGTTTTCTGTGTGCTTTTCTTTAATTTCTTCGAAGTATTATCTACTTCCACCTCCATTTTTTCGCCACGCTGCTTTATAAAGTTTTCGAAAGTGGCAGCTTTGTCTTTCTCGTGTTGCTGATCCAGCTTTTTCAGTTCGGCGTTTTTCTTTTCTTCGAGGTCTTTCAGTTTATGGAACTGCGCCACTTCCATAGCCTGCCTGTCAGCTGCCGAGTATTGTACATAGCCTGTTTTTTCGTCTTCCGAAGCAATGGTGAGGTCGGTCGCATTCTTTATCGTTTGCGCTTCCAGTTCGTATTTTGCCAGTAGTGACGCTTTCTGCTGCTCGTAGTTGCTGTCTATGCCGGTAGTCATGCCCTGCATCGACTCCTGTATTATCAGGGCGCGCTTTTGGTTGTTGTCCAGCACATGCTTTGTTATTTCGGCTTCTGATTGTTCATACCTTTTTCTTCTCTCTTCTTCTATTCCAGTAGTATCTTCTCCTGCTTTTTTTGCATTTTGAAGCCTGTTGTATAATACCGATAAATCTGCTTTCTCCTTTTCCTTTGCCGATTTAATGAACGCCTGCTCCTCTTTCTTTATCTCGTCCAGCTTTTTCTTATGCTCATCGCTCAGTTTCTTTGCGCCTTCCAGTTCTTTTTCGATGCCTTTTTGAACCAAAACCTGCGTTTCCTGTATTTGTTTTACCGTGCGGGGCATCAGCTTGGTCATTCCTCCCACAATAGAGCCAAGCCGCTGATATTCGGGAATGATCTTTCCTATATTTTTAAGTGGCGCGGGCGAGGTGAGTATGCTTTGCAGTACTTCCTGTGCCGAGATTACTTTTAACGATACCTGATGTATATTTTCATACTCTTCTTTCAACGCAACCGCGTCTTTGTTGTCAATGGTTAGTTTAAGTACTTGCTCTTTCATAATGTTTTTATGGTATAGATAAATAACCGGAAATATCATTAAACTATATATTGCTTTATTAGTCTTATATTTGTAGGACATTTATTTATCAGGACTATGAAAAAATATTTATATATATTATTTCTTTTATCTTTTTGTTTTGCCGGGTGCGGAGATGAAGAGGAAATTATGAGTGGAGGTGGAAATGGAAATTCTGCTGATTTTAGTTATGAAGTATACAATTCTTATTCTTCGGATATATCACAACTAGTGTATACTATAAGACCTTATAAGGATAATTTTGAAGTATACAATTCTTATTCTTCGGATATATCACAACTAGTGTATACTATAAGACCTTATAAGGATAATTTTGAAGTATACAATTCTTATTCTTC
>NZ_JACIEP010000010.1:0-89727 GCF_014196915.1 Dysgonomonas hofstadii | reverse complement strand
CGGATATATCACAACTAGTGTATACTATAAGACCTTATAAGGATAATTTTGAAGTATATAATTCTTATTCTTCGGATATATCACAATTAGTATACACTATAAGACCCAAATAATTCCCCGTGCTTTCATCAAAATTCTATTCGATTATCTATAAGGAAAATAAATTATAACCCATAATTAAAAAACTTATGCTGAGAATAGAATTTAACGAACAGAACATTTCCGTTCCCGACAGTTGGGCGGATATCACCCTAGCCGATTACGAAAAATGGTTTATGCACCAGTCCGGCGAACGGGTACAGGACGTGAACCTGATAGCCGGCATCTGCAAAATAGACGCGGCTATGCTGATGGAATCGCCCCGGCAGCTTTACGACACGATATCTGGTGCCGTGCAGTTTGTATTCGACACCGGTTTCGAACCGTCAACGAAAGTGAATATCAAGGGGCAGGATTATTTTATCACCCTTTCGGACAAAATCACGCTGGGCGAATGGATCGATATTGAAAATGTCCTCCAGAGCGACAGCGATACAAAAATTTCGGAGATACTGGCTATTGTATGCCGTCCGGCGGGTGAAAGCTACAATGTAGAGACTACCAAAGAGCGGAAAGAACTGTTCCGCTCGCTCTCGTGCGACATGGCGCTGCCGTTGCTGGCTTTTTTTTTACACAGAAAGAAAGAGTCAGAAGCGATTTTGAACCACTATTCACAGGTGGTGGCTCAGGCAAACCGCTTTCTCGAGGATACCAAAACTTTTGTAATAAATGGGGGTGGTATAAAACAATTGCCGATCTGGCAGAGGATAAGATTTACCTGTTTGACCAGATCACTGGAAAAACAGTTGTCGAAGTTTTCGGATTTCTCCTCTATCGGATAGATAAAGCCCGTGCCGAGGAAGAGCAGTATAAGTTTGAGAAGCAAGTGAAGCGGTGATTAATCAACTAATTTCTTAATGTGCCGATGAAGTAAAAAGAGATACTGAAATAACAGCACCTAACACAATATGTCTTCATAGCCTGTGTTTTGTTTAAGATAACAGACGTTAAATATTCACTTAAAATATAGATGAAAAATAAACAACACTCAACAAATATAGAAGAATATTTTTTCCTACCTTGCATTCGTTAACATCTTAATTTTATCGATCTATGAGAAATTTCGTTCTATGCCTTGTCCTTCTTTTTGCATGTGCGTCTGTCAAAGCCCAGTCAAATTACCAGAAAGGATATGTTATTACTTCGCAAAAAGATACGATCCACGGGCTCGTCAATTACCGTACCACTGTCGACAACATGGTCAAATGCCAGTTCAAGAAGACTGAGGATGGTCAGATAGAAACGTTTTATCCGGGGCAGATCACAGGATACAGGCTTACCGGTAGCGGAAAATATTATGTATCGCTGGATATAAACCTCAATGGTATGCAAAAAAAAGTTTTTGCCGAATATCTGGTAGGAGGAGACATGAACCTTTATTATTATTCCAACATAGACAATTTTCAGGAATATTATTTTTTCGAAACTCCCCAAGAAACAGTTCCGGTCACAAAAAAAGCCGATGAACATATCGGAGCCCGCGTAGAGAAAGATGTGAGTTATATAGGCCGGCTGCAATATATTTTCAGGGACAGGCCCGATATCGGACAGGGTATAAAGTCTCCTGCCTTCAATAGTAAAACGATGATAAACCTTGTAAAAAAATACAATTCCGAAACCGGAGGCTCTGTTGTAGTATACAAAGACCCTGAAGTAAACGAGAAGAATGTTACCGTCGGATTTTCCGCTTATGCCGGAATACGGCATACCAGCTATACTTTCAACTACTATTATTTCGGTCCGGTGGATAATAACAGTTCTGTTTATCCTCTGATAGGCGGCCAGATAAGTTTTACATACCCCAGATGGTCAAAGGCGCTGAGCTTACTTGTAGATGTTTCATTTTCAGGCTTCAAAACAGAAGGTATGCGTCAGTACACACAAGAAGAAATAGATGCAGGTGAGACCTCGACTACGCCTTATAGTGTAAAATCTTTATTGGCCGGAGCAAAAATAGGAGTGAAATACACATATCCGTCAGGTAAAATACGCCCTTTTATAGAAGGAGGTTTTAGCAGCTCTTTTCTATTAAACGCTTCGGGGCATTACAAATATGTGATGTTGGAGAGTGAAACCCCTAATTCTGTTTTTATAGGGTTTTACGGGGGGATAGGATGTCATTACATGATAAAAGAAAAATCTTCTGTTTTTATCCGTGCAACATACGAACAAACGACCGAAACCAATCCGCTGCAGACAATAGGATCGGAGAGCATATACGGAAACAAAGATAAAATGAAGGCTTTGCATTTCAGTGTCGGATATAGTTTTTAAGATGAATATAGTATCATCAACATAAAAAGCACAGGCTTCACAGTCTGTGCTTTTCTTCTTATGCAAAAATCCAACGAAAGTTATGCAATTTCGTTTAATATATTGATGGTCATCAGACCATTTTCGAATTTAATTTTTGGTTTATCCCAGAAAAAACGGACGGCCGGTTTATACAGATATTTCGACGTATTGCTGAAATAATAGACAAGGCTGGCCGAATACCAGTTGGCAAATATCAGTCCGTCGTGCATTACAGGCGAATGCCCGTTCTTTTCAAAGAAATCTTTCAGATTAACCGTTTCCCAAGGCTCACCTATTTTTCTTATCTCTTTCAGGTATAATTTATAATCTACAACTGTCCATATAGCCTGATACCCCCGCAGACAAGCATCGTTGGGCGATCCTATGCCTCCTCCGTAATCGAAAGGATAGAGTTTAAATTTCAGCTTTTCGAGCGGGAACGTTTTAAGAAATACGGTATCGTTGTTCACAAGCAGTATGTCGGGTATCTGTTCGGCAGCAAATGATTTACCAACGCAGAAAACAGAAAGAAAGAGGATAAGTATGTACTTTTTCATAATGGGCAAGCATTGGAGGATTAGTACTAATATATCTTAAAAAAAACGTTTAAACCAGTTTTGTCAAAATTACCAATAATGAAAAACCTCACCAAAACCTTTCCTCTACGCATATAGTTTCTATAATATTTTTTATCAAATTTTCACACAAAAAGCACAGACTTCACAGCCTGTGCTTTTCCATTTGTCAAACTTTTGTCAAAATAAATGTAGTAAAATAATGAGTAATTAAAGGAGTCATTGCCTCCGGCCAGTAGTCAGAGCAGCCATTGTTATGCTTTGACTCCTCCGGCTACTATTTAATATTGCTGTCGGCAGCAAGTTCTTTTACGATATTGAGATCCTCTATTTCCAGCTTTTTATATCCATTGTTGATAGTGAATACACTAAGCGTATCCAGTAACTTGCGGCGAAGCTGATGTATTACCGTCTGGTTGTACAGCACATACGAATTGATGATCTCACTGGCATTTCCGCTAAGGTTGCCCGAGCCCGACAATCCGGCAAGAGTAGGTGATGTAAGGCGATGTGCCGATATTATTTTCTGGAAGATAATTTCATCCACATTGTTATACAGATCGGCATTATTACTTGCCGTATACGATGTCACCACCGGTTTAACTTCCTGGCTTTCGCCCCAGAGGACGACAATACTGTTGGCGCCATTTGTCCCGGCATAGCTGTTCTCTATATCGCGTTGAAATTGAGCCTTCTGCCCTTCTGTGGGGTTGCTGGGCATGGTGATAATGGTAGACGGTACAAAGCCGTTGTTGATAGAGTTGCGGTAGAATTTACCCAGCAGTCCGTCGGCTTCTATATAGCTGAGTGCCGAATAATATTGTGGTACCGGATAAAAATCGAGACTGGGCTCATAGTCTTTATAATAGAACAGATACGGCACGCCCTTCTGCATTTCTTCCAAACCGTATGCTTTGATCTCTACGGGAGCAAATTTGCCGTAAGTCTTGCGCCAATCGTTCGACAGGAAGAAGCTGAGGTAAACACCATAATCGTTTACCTGCCCCACACGCACTTTACTGAAATCGGTATGGTAAAGGCTCACAGTCTTACCGTTCTCATTGAGTATCACCTGAAAGCAATAGCCACCGAATGTAACATAATCCTTAGCTATTTTTTCTATCAGTGCGTCCCAGTCGTCTGCCGGATTGGGCTGCCCATAGTACTCGCCGTCTTTCACACCGCTGCCGCAGATGTAAGTTACTTTGTTTTCTATCACGGCTTTGTTGATAGCCGATCCGTTGTTCAGTTCTATGATGCGTTGGGGCAGCAGGTTGTCGCGGTCATAGTTTATCCAGCCTTTGGTATTGCGGTTGAATGCAGGGTATGACTTCACTTGTTCCGACAGTCTGATTACGGTGTAATCCATATTTTTCTTCTTTTCCATACGTGTTTTTATCATATAGATAAACTCGCCGGATTTTGATGAAAAAGTATGGAAGAAGAAGAAGTAACTCCACTGCTTTTACTTTATTCTTTATTCCTGAACAGGTATGGCGACAGGTATGGATTAAAGTAAAAAGTATATTTAATAAAAAATGATGTCTTTATACAATCCCTCGAGACGTTTGCGAAGGAATTTGGCCGCATAATGCTTGCGGGAAAGCAATGTGTTAACAGATATTCCGGTAGCTTCCGATATTTCTTTTACCGGAAGCCCCTCTATCTCTGTCAGTTCAAATATTTCTTTTTGTTCGGCCGGAAGTTCGGCCAGGGCTGATTCAAGCTCCTGCCACACAAGCGAGCGGAGGTATTCTGTTTCGGGTGTCGGGCTATCGCCATTAAATAATATTTCAGAAAAATCTTTCAATATATTGCCTTCGTCATCGTATCCGGAAACAGGAAATTCTTCTTCTGTCCTTTTCCTTGCTTTGTTTATAATTGTGTTCCTGGCCACACGGTACAACCATGCCGCCACCTGTTCGATCGGATTGGCTGCATTATCAGCGGCTTTAATCAATTGATAAAATACATCCTGCAAAATATCCTCAGCATCCTCTTTATTGGAGACTCTTCTCCGAATAAATGATTTCAGCTGAGGCTGGTATTCCTTAACCAGATCGTCAAGGTTATCAAGATTCTCTTTATCTGTTTGTTTCGTCATTTCCCCGTTCTTGTTCTTCAAAATCTCCCATGTCGAAACGACCTCTTCCCCTGAAACCTCCAAACCCGAATTTATGTCTTTTTTCAATAAACTCTTTACGCTGGTCGGGAGTCATTTTCATCCATTTTTCATGAATCGGGTTTTCTTTCATGCCATGCATCCTTCCATGCATAAATCCTTTTCGTCCCAAACAGAATCCTCCAAACAGAATACGGGCAAGAATAAATATACCCAATGCTTGCCAGAAACTGATTGTAACCAATCCAAACAAAGCGGGCATCAGCCAGTTCCATAACAGCATAACAACTGCGCCGACAGCAGCTATCAATAATAAAAAGCCAACAGGCATTAAAAATTTTAACTTTTTCATATTCTTTTATTCTTTATTTTTTTTCTTATTTATCTGCAGTACGGTTGCTTATATAGCTTGATTAATTTCGCTGAATACCCCATGCGGGCACATACCGATACATTTTTTACAACCATTACAGTTTTCAGCATTTTTAATAATAATATGTTTGTGCCACAGAAACCCGACTTTGCCGATTACTTGTTTGGGACAGGCGGTGATGCATATGTCGCAAGCCTTGCACAAACGAGGGTTTGCCTTTATATATTTAGTACTGATTTTATCACTCATCTCTTATAATTTTTATTTTATAAATCTTATTTTCAGAAAGCTCTCTACTAATGCAGACAACTGAGACGAGAAAATATTTTACAGAAGAATGAAAAAAATGAGATGTTTTTTATTTATTCTCCGCAGGACTTATTTTTTTGTTGTTTTTCAGCAGGTTATACAGATGATTCCGATCTCTATTCACACAGGGAAGCGCTTCCGGCGTTTTTTATAAAAATTCCCGGAAAACAACTTCAGAGTAGTGCCTAATAATTGTTTTTTTGAATCTGTCATGATACATACCGTCCGGTATGTAAAGGTAATAGTTATTCCGGATCAAAAAATATTTTCAATAGAATGATCCGCATTTAATATTATGTAGGTTTTCAATTGCCTCTGCTAATACATTCTTTCGTAAGTTATATATATTTCCCTTGTCATATCGGCTGCCTGATTCGAATCGTGATTATCTACCCATCCGGTAAAGAATATCCTGTACCATTTCCCGTTATAAAACAGGTCGATAGTCATCGTTTCCTGTGAAGTGTCTCCATAAGCAAGTGCTGTGGCCGGTGTGCTTACCCCTGCCCTCATATTTAGCCCATACCCCATATACATACCGTTATCCAGATTCTGGAAACCGCCCGAAGCCAGAAGTACATTACTGCGTCCCCTTCCTTCTATAGAGGTTACACCACCCCACCAGAATTTTACAGGGCCAGAAGAAATATTGTATATACGAGGCAGGAAGGAAACCGGATTTATTCCTCCGGTCGATGGTAATAGAAAAGCAGCATCTAACCGGAATACGTCTTCTATCACAGGCATATTTGTTATATAATTGCTGGCTAATACGGTCGATGTCAACTCTGCGCCACTCCCCACATTCGCCGGCATAGAGCCATGCCAGAAGATTGTTTCGCCCCGGGTAATCGAATTGGAGCCAACGATAGCATCGCACTCCATATTCAGAAAATCGATTTCGAATGTGGCCAGCTGCGGGCTGGAAGCACTGGGTGTACCCGACAGGGTAAAAATCAACTCCCCGTTACCATAAGCCAGATTTCCGGACTGTAGTGTAGCTGTCAGCCCGGTGACACCTGTCGATACGATAGCTGTTCCGGAGGGATAATGCCCTCCGTTTCCACCCGAATAAGGAATGATCAGTACCCCTTCATAAGGAACTCCCGCCGTGTACCTTGATGGAACAATCTGGGCATTGATACAATCCAGAGCCGATATTTCGGGTGATTTGGTCGTACCCGATATAAATTGCGTCCATTCGATACCGTTCCAGTAAAGGTATCCCTCTACTTTCAGCGCGCCATTTCCTGTATTGTAAACCAGCAAACCGGTAGTAGGGTCTTTAATGGTTTCCTTATCGTCGAAAGATTGCAGGCTGACACGGGGAAACAATACTCCTTTGTCAGTAGCCACCACATTCAGGGCGGCGGTAGGATCTGCCGCTGCCGACGAGCCAACAGTCACCTGCCCCATCTGATAGATGTTTTGAGTATTGAGGGTGGCAATATCAGTAGACCCTGACACCATCCAGGGTTCAACCTGCCTGGCAGCAACCCATTGTGTTCCGTCCCAATATTCAATATTATTCGTGTCAGTATTGTAAATGAATAAACCTTTACTTTTTGATATATCGGCCAGCAGACTGGCATCGATCTTCGCCTTATCGGCCGATGACAGTTGCGGCAATCTTAATCCGCCGGTATGATCAGAATCGGAAACGACTTCCAGTATCGAGTAATTCTGAGGAGGAGTATTACTCCCGATAGTAACCTGAGCATTTAATTTTATAAAGCTATGAGCCATCAATAAGACCATTAATGACCTTAACATTTTTTCCTTCGCCATAATCTGTAAATGAATGAATTATCCCACAAGTACAATTTAACTGCTATTTGATTATAAAACAAATATTTTCGATTAATGTTTAAGCAAGAACAGTAGCCTCAAAAGCGCATAAAAACCTGACACCCTTGAATTTAACATTTATTTTTTTCTTAATTCTATTATAATACGGTTTTGGAAGTTCTCGTTATATCAGTTATTGTACAATTTGAGCATAAAATTATTATTGTATTGTTTATAAGTCGTTTATCTCTATTTTGTTATTGTTTCATTCTGAAAAGCCTGCAAATATAATTAATAACAGTATACCTGGTAACCGGTATATGCAAAATAGGTAAAAATCAACAATAATTCCGACTTTTGGTATATAAAATAATATTCATATACAATATGACTTTTCACTGATAAAAAAACAAAAGCTTAATCCCTCTACTTTTTTCATCAAAATATGAAAACTTTATCTATCATATAAAAACCCTTACGGTATGATAAAAAGTATTATTAACATTTTCCGCACACAGGCCCGTGAGCATAAAACAATCAGGGCTTTTTACTACAACCGCAACTATGAACTGGGCAACGGCAAAGAAGCGCATCCGATTTTCTGGCTCGAAGATCCGCTGAACGGACGCAATCAGGATAACATATTTACCAATTCGGTAAATTTTTCGATCCTCTTTCTGCCTGTTTCGCAAGAGTCGGTATCTCATATGCAAAACCTCGCTTTTTCCATCGGGCTGAATATCATTGAGCGCATTAAGAAAAATCCTTCACTAGGCATTACTATCCGTCCCGACTGGACATACGCCACCCTGCGCAATTATTATGATAATAATGCCTGCGGTTGCCGCTTTTCGGTAAACTTTACTCAGGTGAATATGCAAAACCTGTGTCTGATAGAAGAACAGTTTGACAGGGAAAAAGAGTTCGAAAATCTGTCAGGTTTGTCAGGTTTTAATACTCCGGCGTTGGGAAGTATTGAAATCTTTGAGGGGAAACTGCCTGACTTCGATATTAAAATATCGAAACAATGAAAGACAGCATCACACAAATAATCGAAGTCATAGCCGCCGATGTCATGAAGCTGTCACACATTGTAATGGAGAACAATAACCTGAAGAACAGTGCCCTCGACAAGAACATGCGTGTACAGGTAAAACAGGCTGATAATTCTATTGTGATAGAAACCCTGTTCGATAATTATATCGACTACATAGAACAGGGACGCAAGCCCATGACGGGCAAACAACCACCCATAGACGCCCTTCGGGACTGGGCGCTCTCACGGGGTATACCTACCGACAACAGCACACTTTTCCTCATCAGCCGTGCCATTTGGCGCGATGGTACCGAATCCCGTCCTATACTATCCGCACTGGAAGAGGAAATAGAAAAAGCCTTCGACGAAAAGTGGGCAGATCAATTATTTGAAGCAATTACAGATGAATTAACCAAATATTTTAATTGAAATGGCATATTATATAGACAACAACATAGTGAAAGAGACAAAGGCACCACAGAAGTTTTCATTGTCGGGTAAGCCTAATTTTTTGGAGTTTGAAAGCTCCTACAGAGAGTATAAACCTGTAGATATAAAGCTAACGGTGAAAAGTCAGGGATATATATGGATAGATCATATGGGATCTGTAAACATTACAGCGTTTACTATTACCACTGAAAATGCAACATATAAATTTCAGGGACATGAAAACATGGAGTTAGTCAATCAAAATGAGTACATGTATTATCTGGGTGATATTTCTTCTCCGGAATGGAAACCATCGATTGCGGCGGGTAACCTGATGAAAGCCTTATTAAATAATGATTTTTTAAATAAAAACTATGATATAAGCCTGCCTTCCCTGACCAATGAGAACGGAGTAACAGAAACAGGGAACACAATACGGATAAAATCGAAAGGCTGCGGTAAAAATTATGCTTTCACAATAGAAGGGGTAAATTCTGCGTCAGCTACCTGGTTACTAGATGAATATTTGAGAATTGAAGGTGATCCGCAGGACACTATAAAGGACGACAGCATCAGCGGAGAAAACGACTCTGTCGAAATCCTGCTCGACATCTACAAAGACACAGGAGTATTCGCAGGCAAAGAAAATATAGAAGACACCGGGACATACCTTGTCACCTTGTCTAAATCCTATTTTGGACAGCCAGTATGGTTCGATATAAACAGCATGTGGGGAAACAGCGATAAATATTCCGACGCTTTTCTGAATGCTGAAAGCTGGACTTCCCCGGGTACTGTTACAGATTTTCGCTTTGTCGCCAAAATGAACGGCGGAGCAAATGATGAAACGTTCTACAAATCGAATATTATGTATGCTATCACCGGTTATGGGCGAAGCCTGGAGGAAAACGATATGGCAGCGTATGTGTATGATACCGTTGCCGATAACACGATAAAGCCTTTGACCAAACAGCCTGTGTTGACGCACCTAAAAGGACAGAATCAATATTTCAACTTCATACTCTCCGATCCCGAACGAGGCAACAGGGTCAACGACAAAGACAAATTAGGCATCCTGTATAAGCTATGTTCGCAGTCGGGCAATTATATCTATAAAAAAGAACTGCATACACAGGCAATAGATTCTTTTGAATCCATAACCAACTCTGTCCGGCTCGATATAGACAGTCTTTTAGAAGAATATCCACGCACAGGTATCGTAGAGGTATACCTCAGCCGCAACGGGGAAATAAAAAGTGAACCACTCGTATTAAATGTCCTGCCCGAATGCCTTTACAAAGTCAATGATTTTGCTTTCCTCAATTCGCTGGGCGGATGGGACTCATTCAGCTTCGGGGGAATGGCACAAACCGAATTCAAGACGGAGGCAACGACTATTTATCGCACACAAACGCCCGATTTTAACATCAGCAGCCGCATAGAATCGGTCTTTAACAGGAACATCGCCGAACAATTTGCGGTAGAGACTTTACCAATCAAGCCCGAAGTGGCCGACTGGCTAAAGGAAATGAGTGCCTCCATCGCCGTATATGAGTTATCAACAAAGCGTTATATCATCATTGATGAATTTAATATAAAACACAATACGAAAGATGACTTATTTACTTTGCAGATGAAATATCATTACAGTGACGGATATAATTAAGCCCTCCAACCTCCCCTCCGGGCAGGGCTGTTAAGTTCTGAAATTTATACTCTCTCTGTCATGTTGAACGGAGTGAATTGCAAATCGCCGAAGCGAAGGCGAGGCAAACATCTCTTGTAAGATAAGAGATCCTTCGTTTCACTCAGGATAACAGCAGAAAATAACAGAACAAAGCAGAGAACTTAACAGCCCTGCCCCCTCCGGGGAGGCTCTTTTTAGAGAGGCAATCACATTCTTAAAGCCGGGTGAGCTCAAAGGCCTTCCCTCCGGGGAGGTTGGAGGGGCTTTCCACCCCTATCTCCTCCACAAAATACCCGTCGTGCGAAACCACCAATACCGTACCTTTATAGTCGCGGATGGTAGCCGTCAGTATGCCGATATTCTGTATATCAATATTATTGGTGGGCTCGTCGAGAATAAACATATCGGGCGTATCGGCGCTTACCATCAGGCAACACAAAGCCAGCTTCATCTTCTCTCCACCACTTAGCTTGCTGCATGGTTTATCCCATGTGCCGTAGGTGAAAAGGAAACGGTTAAGCACAGTCTTTATCTCGTGATCCTGCATCCCCGTAGCATACTGCTCTATTTGCCCGAGAACGGTCAACTCATTATTGATGATGGAATACTCCTGATCAAGGTAGATATACTTGAAATCAGCCTTCTCTAGTGTACCTGCGTTAGGTAACAAATCACCTGTTATCAGTTTCAATAGTGTGGTTTTTCCCGAACCGTTACCACCTTTTATGGCAATGCGGTCACCGCTCTTTATCTGAAAGCTTAAAGGTTCTTGCCACAAAGGTTTATCGCCGTATGAGAAATTGACTTCCTTCGCCGTAACCAGTATCTTACCCGTGTGTAACGACGAGGTATTGAAGTCGGTTTTCATAGCTGTCAGGTCAGGAATTGACGATTGTAGTCCAAGAATATCTTCCGATATCGATTTCATCTTACCATCATGCACACCCTTTAGTTTCGATGCGCTTTTCTCCGCTTTATCCTGCAAGGTATCCATCGCCATTTTGCCCACTCCTTTTTTCATACTGAGTTTCTTTCCCCGGGATTCGTGCTTTTGCTTGCGTTCGGCTGTTTCGCGGGCAACCTTGCGTGCAAGGCGCAATTCCTTTTCCTTGTCTTCGAGGCGGGCTTGCAGGGAACTTATTTCTATCTCCTTTTGCTCTTTATAGAACCCATAATTGCCTGCGTAGTAGACAATCTCATCGTTTCGAAGCTCATAGATAGACGACAGCTTGTTCAGCAAAGTACGGTCGTGGCTGACTACGATAATCGTTGCTCCCGACGATTCTATCAACTGATATAGCTTTTCACGGATGGCAAAATCGAGATGATTGGTCGGCTCGTCCATCAGTATCGTCTGTGGAGTATGAACGGCTATTCCCGCAAGGAAAACCCTTGTTTTTTCGCCTCCGCTAAGGGTTTCCATCGGTTGCGACAACCAGAGGTAATCCAGCCCCCAGAGGGACAGAGCCGTCAATGCTCGCTCTTCTATGCTCCAGTCGTCGTCGAGGTCTGTAAAATTATCAACCGAAGCATCACCGCCCAGAATGGCGTGCAGGGCTTTCATCTTCGTATCTATACCCAATGCCTGTGCTATGGTGAGGTGACCGTATTGCCCGAAATGCTGGGGTACATAATATGATGTATCGGTCATGATGATTTCTCCCGATGAGGGCATCGATACTCCTGCCAGTATTTTCAACAGGGTGGACTTCCCTACCCCGTTGTTACCAACCAGCGCTATTTTCGATCCTTTCTCCACAGAGAAACTAATATCCGCGAACAGGGCTTCCCTGTCGGGATGTATGTAACTAAGCTCTTTTGCTATTATAGACATAGGAAAAGTAGTTATGAATGATGAATGATAAATTATGAATTGGCTAACGCCAAACGTTGTTTCGAAGAATTGACGGAGTCAATTACGAATGCTGTTTGTTAACTGATTACTGCTAACTGAAAAGGAAGGATGGAGTGAATTCTACATTGAAGTATTTATAATGTTCGGTTACAAAGGTATTAAAAACAGAGAGATATGCAAAATTTCGCATCATATTTTGTCCTAACGAATAAATATTGTAATTTTGCAGTACCAAAGCGGATATAGTAAGTCCGGGACTTATTATATACGAACGAAAAAGCAAATGGAGGGGGTATCCGAAAAAGGGATATTCCTTTTTTTGTGTGCCTACCTCTCAGATATTAATAGTGGCAAATTGAAAGCTGAAAGTGGAAATTAATTTTCTTTCTTCGCTTTCCACTTTCAATCTTTCACTTTCAATTTATTAAAATTATGAATAAGAGAATAAAAGGCGGACTGTTGGTATTCTTTGGAGCGGCAAGCTTCGGACTGTTATCCACCATCGTAAAATTCGCGTATGCCGAAGGATATACACTCGGCGAAATAACGGGGACACAATCCTTTTCGGGAATGGCTATTCTGTGGTTGCTGTACTTCATTACCAAATCGATAAAGAAAGAAGATAAAAAAGAAAAGGCCGAAGAAACTCAGCCTAAGACCAAATGGTGGAAAATAGCCCTTGCCGGAACCTTCACCGGGCTGGTCGGCATATTTTACTATCAGTGTGTGAAGCTGCTGCCCGCATCGGTCGCCATCATATTGCTAATGCAATACCTGTGGATAAGCATGCTGATAGAGGCCATTGTTTTCAGGAAGAAGCCCAGTCGTAAGCAATTGCTGTTACTTGGTGTGGTGCTGTTGGGCACACTACTTGCAGGCGGACTATTCAGCCAAGAGATCATGCTTAATATAAAAGGAGTGATATTCGGATTGCTGGCCGCTACCTGCTATGCCATTTTCCTGATGACCAGCGGACGCATAGGTAACGACCTGCCCGTACTGAAAAAGAGCGCTCTGATGATCACCGGATCATGCACTATCACCTGGATTATTTTCCCTCCACTATTTTTCTTCAATGGTGTTTATTTTAGCGGGTTAGTGCTTTGGGGACTGGCGCTCGCCCTGTTGGGAACGGTGATCCCTCCCCTGTTGTTTTCGATGGGAATACCGCGTGTGGGCGTTTCGATAGGGGCAATCCTCAGCGCTGTCGAATTACCTGTGGCAATCCTGTCTTCGGCGTTTATACTGCACGAATCGGTGGATGCACTCCGTTGGCTGGGGGTAATACTTATCCTGCTGGCTATAGTGGCTACAAATATCAAGACAAAAGAAATAAGCGGTTAAATATGAGAATAGTTGGGCAGATATGATTTTTATTCTATTTTTGCCTTTGAAACTAACATATTATTAACTCAACACTTTAACGCTATGCTTCGCAAGATCGGTTCTTTTATGGCCACTATCGGCCTGTTGGCTATTGTTTTAAACTTTCTCGATATGGTTCCCAAACTTTTAGCATGGATATACCTCTGGGGTGATGCCGTAGCTTGGGTCATCATGATAGCTATCACCGTGATAGGCGCCGTACTCTGGCTTTTGGGCAGGAATGCCGCCACAGAGTAAAACGGATACAGAAAACGGTTGCAAAAAAATTGCAACCGTTTTTACTTACAGCACCAGATGAAGCAAATCCTTTATTTTACTGTTACCCGTTTCTCCTTCCTCTGTTTCCTTTTTTTGAGCCAAAGAATAAAACCTGTCACCGGCAAACTGGCAATAGTCAGGCTGGCCAGGAACATTATTATTTTTCCGGGCAGGTCAGCTATCGCCCCTACGTGGATATCATAGGTCATACGGTAAAATTTATCGGCATTCGTCGAATTCTCGTAACTGATACCATAGAGACCTCCCCCTTCTATTTCCTGCAGTGAATTGCGGTCAAAAAAACGGAAATGCCGCTTGTAGTATGTCTCGTTATTATCCGCCGGATTGAAACAGATACGGTAAGTACCCGTTTTATCAACAGGAAAGTCAAAGATAAGCACACCTTGTTCCCCTATTTTGTATTCCTGTTTCATCTGTTCCCACAAAACTTCATCGGGGTTTTCGAAAAGCGCAACCAATGTGGTGTCGGACTGTGCCGGAGCCCATTGCTTCAGATCTTCTCCCCCCGATATCACTTTATAGTAAGTGCCGGCATACCATTTGAAACTCCATGTAAGTCCGGTAAGGGCAAGGATGAGAGCGAACAGAAGTGTGTAAAATCCCAACGTCTGATGCAACTGATAGAACAGCATAAGAGATTTACTCTTCCTTTTTATGGTCATCCCGGCTTTTATCGCTTTCTTCTTCCACTTGCGGGGAAGCCATAGCACAAGACCTGTTAGTGTCACTATCACAAATATTACGACAGCCCACCCCACTATCTGATGACCTATCGCATAAGGCAACCACAAATTGCGATGCCCGGCAAGAATAAAACTGAAAAAATCGCCTTTATACGTTTTTTCATGAATAAATTCTCCCGAATAAGGGTTCAACATCAAAAGAGTATATCCCTTTTCGCTATGGTTGTACGATACTGTCGCAGCCTTGTTTTTTGTTCCATAAGTCACGCTATAAATTACATTCGCACTGTCGGACGGAAGCTTGAAAACGTACTGGCCGGCTTCTTCCTTTAACCGGGCTGGAGACAGGAATGGTTTGTCCTGTGCCGTCACATACTGTTCCCGATAGAAAACATCGCGCAACTCCTGTTGGAAAACATATATGCAACCCGTTATACTGACAGTAAAGACTATTATTCCGGACAATAAACCAAGCCAAAGGTGTATCCAGTGGCACACCTTTCGGAAAGATAACCGTTTGTTTTGTTTAGAGCTCATTAAAAGTGAAATGAAATGTTCCCTATTACTTGCCTTAGCTTCTGTGGCTCTACCGTACTCCATCCTTTCCAGTATTTTGTATTGGCCAGATTGTCGACTTTCAGCCCGAAGTAGAATGCCCCTGTATTATAGAAAGCCGTGGCATTCAATATCGTATATGACGGTATTGTGAATTTGCCTGTTTCCGCACTGTTGGTTATCACATTATCACCGGCATAGTTACCGCCAAATCCAAAGCCCAGCCCTTTGGCCGCACCACTCTGTATAGTATAACTTATCCATCCGTTGATCAAATTCTCGGGACCTGCGGCAACAGGCCTGCGTCCTTCAATGGACGGACTAGTTTTCTTATTCTCACTGTCGTTATAGCTGTATCCTGCAATAATACTAAGACCGGCAACAGGATTGGCCGTAATATCCAGTTCAAACCCACGGCTGTAAATGTCACCATCCTGTATAGTGAAACCTGCCTGTTCGGGATCGGGGCGGGTGACCTTCGTTACATATATGTCATAATAGCTTACCGAACCTACGAGTTTCCCGTCGAATAACGAAGCTTTGAATCCTCCCTCAACCTGGTTAGCCTGCTGAGGCTTGAATGTTCGTACCGAGCCGTCAGGCTGAGTGGAAGACCCCACATTTTTGAATCCGTTCATATAATTGGCAAAAACGGAAAATTTCTCCGGTATTATCTGGTATACGGCACCAAATTTAGGAGAGAGTGCCGTCTGATTATAATCGCCTGTAGTTTCATCCTTGTTCACATTATAGGAACCCTTATCGTCGAAATGATCGAGGCGGAGACTGGCCATCAGGAGCAACTGGTCGGTAAGATTCAGCACATCGGAAAAATATACACTGTAGGTATTCGAATTAGAATTCGACCGGGATGGTGTATTTCCCGATAATTTCGCATTTACGGCAGCTTCGCTCAGGCTTGCGTATTTCGGATCGGCTCCGGTACTGCTTACCTTATCGAATAATATATAATTACTGCTGCCGTTCGATTTACTATTGAAGTAATCAACACCGGCTACCAGACGGTTACGCATATTCCCAATCTTGAAATCGCCTATAAAGTTCTGCTGGATATCTGTAGTTGTATTCGTTGTATTCTGTGATCCTACATATCTGCTCAGCGAATCATCCCTGACAGGATCGAGGAACATCACATAAGAATACAGGCCTTTCGACTGGCGGTTGCTGTACGAAACCGAGGTCTGTGATACCCATTCTTTCGACAATTTATATTCCATCATACCCGATAGCTTGACCGTAGGCGTTTTTATCGTTATATCGTTACTTGTAAAAGAACGCTTATAATCCATTCCCAGTTCACCGGGTGTCTTAAATTCGAGTTCGCGGGTCCTGTTGAGGAAAACCATCAGCGGATTGGTACTCTCGGCTGTGTAAAGCTCCGCATTCATTGTAAACGTCAGCCTGTCGTTAGCCTTATAAAGCAGAGACGGGGCCAGGAATATCGATTTCTTAAAGCCTGCGTCCTGAAAGCTGTTCTCGTACTGATAGGCTGCGTTTGTCCTTAATAGCACTTTTTTCTCTTTATCCAACGGACTGTTTATATCGGCTGCAATACGGTTCAGCCCATAAGTGCCCATTGTATAAGAAATATCGCCCGAAAAATGTTCATAAGGCCTTTTGGTTACAATATTTATCAATCCGCCAAGAGAAACAAGACTACTGCCGAACAGAGTACCCGAAGGCCCTTTGAGCACTTCGATGCGCTCTATATTGGCAGGATCGAGCCCGCCGTTTGTCTGTCCTCCCATGCCATTGACCATTGTCGGTTGCACAGAAAATCCTCTTAAAGAAAAGTAAGCGGCACCATCTCCTCCCCTTCCGGTAGAAGACCAGAGCTTGTCTATTCCCGGGCTGTTTTTCAGGGCGTCATCGAAGTTCACAATGATCTGTTCCTTCATCAGCTCTTTCCCTATTACAGAATATACCTGCGGATTTTCCAGATTCTTGATCGGCAGACGGGCTATATATTCCGATTCCTTGTTGGAGAATTTATTCACTCCGGCCTCAACGACAATCTCATTCAATTCGTGAGCCTTTTCAGTCAATACTATATTGAAAATATTTTCTCCCCGTTTAAGGTTTACCTCCGACTTGTAAGGCTTATGATCCAACGATGATACAACAAGTGTATACTGGCCTGTCGGCCCGCTGAATCGAAATTTTCCTTCCTCATTACTCAAGGCTCCGTAGTGGGTACCTTCAATCGATACGGAAATATTTTCGAGTGGCGTCTTATCGGGAGAAACTATTGTTCCTGCTATAGCCGATCTGTTATTTTGAGAAAAAACTGACATACTGATTATTATCAGCACAATCATGAAGCAAAATCGCATAATTTTCATTGTCTTTATGTATTTGTGAAAAATAATGCAAACGTACATGAACAGACAATAACAGGCAATCGCTATATATTATTATATATATACCGTTTGATACCAAATAGTAGTGATTATGAGGAACGGCTTGGGTTGTTGCTTCAAAATGGTAGTGGGAATAGCGTCTTATAGCAACAAATATAAATACTATTTTTTCGGGTAAAGAAGTGAAAATTATCAATAACTATTTGTAATTTTTATTCACATTGATTAAACTATTTTAAACAAATAAGGTCTTATTACTACAAAATGCATATAAATCTATATTCATGAAGAACATTTTTCTTTCTCTTTTTATGTTTATCTCTATCTGTTCCGTTTCTCAGACGCATACAGAAAAAACATATTCAATAAAAGGAGTGGTTACAGACTCCTTCGAAAACACACCGGTAGAAGCTGCTATAGCCGGATTATACACAGGCAATAAACTCATAAAAGGAGAAGCAACAAACAAGTCCGGAGTTTTTATTATCAATAATGTTCAGGCTGCACAATACAACCTGCAAGTAACGATACTGGGCTATGATACAGCCCGGATTTCCATCTCCCGTAGCCAGTTCGTTAAAGATCAGCTTATACTGGACACTATCTTCCTGAGAACAAACGACATTCTATTGTCCGACATAACTATCACGGCAGAACCTCCCGAGCTTGTAATAAAAGAAGATACCCTGGAATATAATGCCGCAGCCTTTAAGGTTGCCGAAGGGGCTGTTGTTGAAGATCTTATCAAGAGGTTGCCCGGCATGGAAGTAGATGCCGACGGGAATATAATGAAGCCCGACGGAAAGCAGGTTAAACGGGTGTTCGTAGACGGGAAGGAATTTTTCGGGAATGATCCCAAGATGGCAACCAAAAACCTCACGGCAGATATCGTTGACAAAGTACAGGTGATAGAGAAAAAATCCGACATGGCCATCTTAACCGGAATCGATGACGGAGAAGAGGAAACAATTATAAACCTTACTATCAAAAAAGGCATGAAAAAAGGCTGGATGGGCAACGTTACATCCGGACTGGGCGCATTGACCCAGGAAAATAAAGACAATGATGTGCGGTACACCGAAAACATTATGGTGAACCGCTTCCTCGAAAACGACCAGATTTCATTCATAGCCAATGCCAACAATGTCAACAACCAGGGATCGTCCGACAGAGGGAATAATGTCCGTTCGGGACGGAGCCGCAGCGGCCGCAGCGGAATAACCAACTCAAATACCTTTGGTGTGAATACGGCTAAAATAGTGAATGATAAGATTAAATTCGGAGGCAATATCAGTTATAATTACAGTGACAGCTATGCCGAAAATGACAGGTTTCGCCAAAACCTGTTAAAAGACAGCGTATCGTATCGGAGAAGCCAGTCCACAGACCGCGACTACAGCAACAACCTCAGTTTTGACGGAAAACTGGAATACCAGATGGATTCCTCAACCATGATTGTGTTCTCCCCCAGCCTGTCCTATAATTATTCAAAATCACATTCCAATTCCTATCAGAAGACAATGGCGGGAGACGAAGACTCTACGATGGTAAACGAAAGCAATTCGCAGGACAGGATGAAAACAGACGGGTTCAGTACACGCTTGCGCCTCGATCTATCGAGGAAACTTTCCAATAAAGGAAGACGGATCAGTTTTGGCGCAACTTACAGTCTTAATAAAAGTTCCGGCTCGGGCACAAATAATTCAGAAAATATCTTTTACCTGTCCCCTGATAGAAATATAAGCAGGGACCAGTTGGTCGAATCGAACCAGGACAGGTATTCCTATGGCTTAACCTTAAGCTACGTAGAGCCGGTGTGGACCAACAATTTCCTTGATTTTTCTTATAATATAGAATTCAACAACACAAACAATAAAAAGCATACACTGGATTATGAGGAAGATACCGGAGACTATACATACATAGACCCCGATTATAATAAAAGTTCGCAAACAAGAACTACAAACCAGAATATCAGGGCAAACTTCAGGTCGGTACGCACCAAATACACTTACAACATAGGGTTGAGGATAGCGCCGACACATACCAATAGCAAAAGCTATATAGAAGACTGGTATGGAGCAAGCCAGGATTCCATTGTGAACCAATTGCCGGGAAGGACAGCCACAAATATCGCTCCTCAGCTTGATTTCACATACCGGTTCGATAACAGCCGCGAATTAAGGAAAAACCTCCGTTTCAGGTATAACGGCAGCACGACCCAGCCCTCGGTTACACAACTGGATCCCACATCCAATAATACGAACCCATTGCATATCAGGAGCGGAAACCCCGATTTATTACCGGCATTCAACCATAATATTTCCCTTGAGTATGAGTTCAACAACAGGGAAAACCAGAAAGTCTTTACCGTAAACCTTCGCCACCAGTTCACACAGAACCAGATAATAAACTATACAACTTATGAAGAAAACACAGGGGTGCAATATTCAAGCCCGATAAATGAGAATGGGACATGGAATACAAATGCGGTCATAAATTTTGCAAAACCCCTGAACAAAAACAAACGGCTGAAATTCAGTGCACGTACAAATCTCGGCTATAATAACAGAGTGGGTTACACCACCGTAGAAAAGCAAAGCGAGAGAAATATCTCCAAGACAGTAAATGCTGCTCAGGAAGTGAACCTGAGCTATTCCAACGATTTTTTCTACGGTCAATTCAGGGGACGGGTCAATTATTCAAAAACATCCAATACCGTGATTGTAAACCAGCAAGGTACAGAAACATTTAATTTCGTATTGACTTACAACACAAATCTCACATTACCTTACAGTTGCTCGGTGGCTTCAGATATAAATTATAAGGCAAACAGAGGCTTGTCTTCCGGTTATAATCTGAATGAAATAATCTGGAATGCGCAGATAAGCAAGCAATTCCTAAGGCAGAACAGAGGTTCGCTCCGGTTCCAGATAAACGATATATTGCAACAACGTTTGAGTATCAGCCGGAATGTTACGGCAAATTATCTGGAAGATGTAAGGAATAATGCTATGACCGGATATTTTATGTTCTCGTTTACATACCGATTCAATAATATAGGGGGCAGGAATAACAGGGGACGTGACAGGCAACGCAATAGCGAAAATCAGGATTTCGACGGAGGCGGTGATTACAATAACCGTGGTAGCCGTGGAGAACGTGGGGGCAGGAATATGTTTTGATAAATGAGAACCTGCAAAAAATCCCCGATAGTGTATATGGTATTACCTAAAGATTAATTAATATGCCGGTTTTTGAATACAACCAGTCAGAAATTATAGATAGTTTTTCATTTTCCGGATTTTCAGGGGCATAACCAGTGTTGGTCGGAATATTTTAAATTGTTTATTTTTAATAAATTGCCACGACTTTTAAGTCGTGGATAAGGACTATCTGAAGAAAAAGGCTTTAGCCAAACATCTTTTCATATTTGATTTTTGACTAAAGTCTTTTTTATCTGTCTGATTTTAACCTCCTATTTCACTAACGCGCCTGTCGGCTTGTTTTCTTAACTTTTGTCTTGATACAAAAGTTACAAAAACTAATTAAGATTGAATACACTACGTTCGGTAAATTTCAAGCAAGCTTGACTTTACTCTCACTTAAACGTGTATTTCAAGGCTTCATTCCTCCGGCGACCCAAAACTGGCGTTGCGGCTGAACAAAAAGAACTCGCTCATAAGCAGGGCTAAATACGAATCTTATGTGTAAGCTCGAACAGCTTTTTGTTCTACGCCTCCACTGCCGGATTGGGTGCCCCGCCTGCGGAACGTATGCCCGGGTCGCGATGCGGCGACAAAGGTTATCGCACCCTTGTCAGGCGTCCGCCCGGTGGCATTAGTCCGAAGTGCGGGCACCCGTCAGGAGAAAGGGGCGTGAAACCAAATACTGCCTGAGCCGCAGGCGAGTTTATTTGGTTTAGCCCCTGAGCCTGTAACGGGTCGCATGAAGGATGAGCCACCAAAGCATTTTTGCATCCTTTTTTTGCTTAGGAAAAAAGGATGGCAAGTAATCTTTGATTATGCGCAGTAAAAAATAGAACGATTAAATTCAACTGTTGATTCGCAAATATATAAAAAAGAAAAGGTTGTCATCACGACAACCAATCTTCATTGTTAACCTTAAATCTAATACTATGAAAAACACATAATATTAACGTTTCCTTTTTCAAATAGTTCATCACTAATTGGAAATATTTTGTTAAAAAACACTAAAGATTTTTTATTACCCTTTCCATTGCATCGATAGCATTCTCCCACCTGAAACGCTGTACATACTCATTTCCTTTTCTGGCAAGCATTATACGGCAATCATTATGCTTTATCAGATAGACAATCCGTTCGGCCATCTGTTTCGCGTTTCCGGGCTCAACCAGCAAGGCTGTTTCTTTTTCAAAGGCATATTCCTTATGCCCTTCAATATCGGTACAGACCAATGTGCAACCACAAAACATCGACTCTACCGATACCAGACCAAAACCTTCGGTAAAGCTATTGGAAATAAATATAGCGCTATTATTATATATCTCCCTCAGGTTCAACGGATCTCTGTGGTAACTTATCCATGACGGCAGTTTGTCGGGTTGTGGCGATATACCGAACATTTCCACCTTGAGATCAGGAATTTCCTTCTTCACCAACTCCAGGGCTTCAAGCCCATACTTCGAACCTTTTATTTCCTGCGGAGAATACATCATACCCACCGTTGACGGCTGACGGCCTTCTATCGGTCGCATAATATAATATAAGCGATCGTCAATACCATTCTCTATAAGTTCTATCCTGTTCTGTGTATGTTGGCGCACTATTTTTTCGAGATAAGCGGCTACTACAATATTCACCGTGTCAGCCATACTGTAAGACGCATACAAAAGGTCTTCATGTCCTTCCCAGTTTTCGAAACCTTGTATCAGATTTATTTTTTTACCTTTCGACGGGCTTAACTTTCCCATTTCCAGCACTGTAGACCACCATGTAGCGATCACTATATCAGCGTCCTCAATATACTTGTCCTTTACTTCGGGGACATACGACATGGTTATGGACGGATCGAAATCAAACCACTTATCGTTGGTAAATCCTTCTATCTTTGATAAGATACACCGGGCTATGTACGGCAGCCTGTATTTCATATATGGCGTCTTAACCGGATAAGTCAGATGCACCTGATAACCTTTTCCTGCCAAGCGGTTGGCATATTCATACATCACCCTGAACCCTCCGGCGGGGCGGCGGGGCTTGAAAGGTAATATGAAATTGATTTTCACGTCGATCAGTTTTTTATTTACTGCAAATGTAATGATATAATTTGCCTGTATGAAAAAGAGCCGCACGAAAAACCTGCGGCTCTTATATATTTTTATATAAGCCGATTAGAATATACGGTACGACAATTGAAAATTCATCATCGGCCACCATTTCAACAAATTGGTGTAAGTATCTATATCTTCAAAGTTTTCAGCGGCATCGTCTACCACGGTCACTTTCTTTCCATCTTGTTTCAGTGAATATTTACCCTGATAGATCATTCCGAGCTCAAATTTGAATGTCAGGCGGTTGTTTTTAGAAACGGCACGCCCCAATCCGAAACCTAAATAAGGCTTGATAATACCTCCTAACTGTAGGTCTGCATTCAGGTTGGCATCATTCAGTACAAGCTGATGCCTGTCAAAGTCTACGGTAGGCCAGCGGGTTTCACCAGACTGCAATGTAGCAGGATTACCGTTATAATCTGCAAGGAAGCCTTTAGCTTTCAGTTTATTTGTTCCAATAAAAATACCACCTGTAAGGTGAAATATACCTCCGTTTGGATGATAATCGACCAAAACATTTCCATTAGTAAAGTTCATCTCTCCCTTCATCGAATAGTCTGGAGTATAACCAAATGCACGGTCGAATTCCCCGTTAGGGTCTTCGAGGCTGATATCGAAGGTACTTGTCTTGAATCCGATATAATCTATTCCGGCACGCAACTTAAAATACTTGTTGATAGGTGTAGCTGCCTGAATACCGACCCCCAGGGTAGAAACCCTGAGACCTACACTCAGATGTGAAAGTAAAAATTCTTCTCCCCTATTGATATCGTGATTTGACACTGATATAGGTTCGGAAGGTTTGTCTGTCACTACCACAGACTCCTGTCCGTACGAGGATAATGCACATAATGCCGCAATCCCCAATAAAAATTGTTTCATGTTCGTTTGAATTAGTAAAGTTAAAAAAAGTTTGAGCTTATAATCTTTTCACACAGGGCGCAAAGATATGAAAATATGTAAAAGGACAGCCCGCCTAATGTTAAAAAATTTCACATTGAAAATAATAGCCGGGGTTGAGTTACTTTTTACCATGAGATCCGGCTCCTCCGATTTAAAAACCTAAAAATATAATGTTGCAAAGACGGTGTTAAATGAGGGATTAATACTATTTAAACAAACTAAAAAACCGTTCTAAATGATTTTATTCTAATTTTTTAAAACAAAATCATTACTTTTGCGGTTCAAAATAAAATAATTATCCGGATTGTATGCAATTCGTTACCATTAGATAAGCTTAGTATATATGCAAAAAAATTTAGTGATTGTCGAGTCCCCTGCTAAAGCCAAAACCATCGAAAAGTTTCTGGGAAAAGATTTTAAAGTCATGTCCAGCTATGGACACATCAGAGACCTGAAGAAAAAGGATTTAGGCATCGATCTGGAAAACAATTATACCCCTTTATACGAGGTTCCGAGCGACAAGAAAAAAGTTGTCGACGAACTGAAGAAAGCAGCCAAAGATGCCGAAATGGTATGGCTGGCTTCCGATGAAGACCGTGAGGGAGAAGCTATCTCGTGGCACTTGTTCAAGACTTTGAAGCTGGACGAAAAAAAGACACGCAGGATAGCATTCCACGAAATTACTAAAGATGCTATATTACACGCGATAGAGAATCCCCGTCAGATAGACGTCAATCTGGTAGATGCCCAACAGGCACGCCGGGTACTCGACCGCATTGTAGGCTTCGAGCTGTCGCCCGTTCTGTGGCGTAAGGTAAAACCGGCATTGTCGGCAGGACGTGTACAATCGGTCGCTGTTAGGCTTATCGTAGAACGCGAACGCGAAATACAGGACTTTAATGCTGAGGCAGCGTACCGTGTTGTAGCTATTTTCACAAAGGAAGAAAATGGTGTTCAATCGGAAATAAAAACCGAACTCAGTAAACGCCTGAAGACGAAGAAAGAAGCCCTGGAATTATTAGAAAAACTAAAAGAAGCTTCTTTCAAAGTGGAGGATGTAGAAACCAAACCTGTAAAAAAATCTCCGGCGGCTCCATTCACCACTTCCACCTTACAGCAAGAGGCTTCCCGTAAACTGGGATTCCCTGTATCGCTGACAATGATGGTTGCGCAAAAACTATACGAATCGGGGAAAATCACCTATATGCGTACCGATTCGGTAAACCTTTCGTCGCTGGCCATCAATACCTCAAAGAACGAAATAGAAACCGTTTACGGAAAACAATATTCGAAGGTACGTAACTTCTCCACCAAGACGAAAGGAGCGCAGGAAGCCCACGAAGCCATCCGCCCGACTTACATGTCGGAGCACACGGTTTCGGGTACAGCTCAGGAAAAGAAATTATACGAGCTTATCTGGAAAAGAACCATCGCCTCGCAAATGGCCGATGCCGAACTGGAAAAAACAACCATTACCATTGGCATTTCAAATAATAACGAACTGAAATTTACAGCTGTAGGCGAGGTTATCAAATTCGACGGATTCCTGCATGTATATCTGGAAGGAACGGACGAAGAAAACACCGATGCGGAAACCGGACTTCTTCCTTCTGTAAAATTACAGGAAGTGATGAGCATGAAGGAAACTACAGCTACCGAACGTTTCACTCAACGCCCGAGCCGTTACACAGAGGCTTCGCTGGTAAGGAAACTCGAAGAGCTGGGTATCGGACGCCCATCGACTTATGCGCCAACTATTTCCACCATTCAGAACCGCGAATATGTAGAGAAAACGAATATAGAAGGAACTGAACGGCAATACAACGTACTTACCCTAAAAAAAGATAAGATTACCGACAGCGAGAAGACTGAAATAACAGGTACAGACAAAGGGAAACTGATCCCTACCGATACGGGAATGGTTGTAAACGACTTTTTAACAGAATACTTCCCCGATATACTTGATTATAACTTTACGGCAACCGTCGAAAAAGAATTTGACCAGGTAGCCGAAGGTGAAGAAAACTGGACTGAACTTATCGATAAATTCTACAAGGTATTCCATCCGGTAGTAGAATCGGCCACAAATATGCAAACCGACCACAAGATCGGTGAACGTATTCTGGGAACCGATCCTAAATCGGGGCGGCAGGTATCTGTCAAAATAGGCCGTTTTGGCCCTATGGCACAAATAGGTGTGCAGGACGAAGATGAAAAACCTCAGTTTGCAGGCCTGCAAAAGACTCAGTCGATTGCTACCATTACGCTCGAAGAAGCGTTGAAACTATTCGACCTGCCACGTACCATCGGCGATTATGAAGGAAAAGTAGTAAGCGTAGGTGCAGGAAGATTCGGCCCGTATATCAAACATGACGGAAAATTCATATCTTTGCCAAAAGGTTATGATCCTTATAGTGTGGACATAGACGACGCCATTCCTTTGATCCTCGATAAAAGGCAAAAGGATGCGGAAAAAGTTATTAAAACATTTGCAGAAGATACAGATCTTCAGGTGCTGAATGGCAGATACGGTCCATACATAGCATACAAAAAGAACAATTACAAAATTCCCAAGGGTACAGCGCCTGACAGTCTCGATTTTGAAGCCGCTATGAAAATAGTAACTGAAACTGACAGCAAAGCTACTCCGAAAGCAAAAGGTAAAGCTAAAAAGAAATAAAGACATATACCTGCCTGCCAAACAGTAGTGTAATCTGGAAAAAGAAGAGTTATACATTAGACTAATTATTGACTGAATGAACAAACTCATTGAAAATATATTCGGTTACAAAGGATTCCGGTTCATTATGCCACTGGTCGATCTGGCCATCATATTTGGCTCAAATATGTTGGCGTATTATATTTTCAAGGACAGTCTCGACAATTTCACAAGCAATTACAACGCATTCTGGGCAGTATTACCGTATATGATTATCAGCTATGTGATAGTCAGTCATATATTCGAATTAGATAAACCAAAAGACTTTTCGTTGCTGGGAATTGGATATACAGTCTTCCTTGCCATTTTTTCGTTGTTCCTCATCACCATGGCATTAAGCTTCCTCTTCCGTGAGTTTGCCTATCCCCGAAGTATCCTGATAACCAGTTCCATCATACAGGTAGTAATGATCACTGTATGGCACTTTGCCGCGAACCATATGTATTTCATGTCCAACAAGCGGAAATCGGTATTGGTAATAGGCTATGAAAAATCACAAGCTTTGGCCTACAAATTATTAGAAGCCCGAGGAATGTGGTCGAACGTAAAGCATGTATGCGCACCCGGCTACCCGAAGATATGCGATCTGATAAAGGAATGCGACGTAACTTTTATTACCGAAGACGTAGAAGATGATCTGAAACAGAAAATAATACTGTATTGTGTTGAAAACAGCCATACAATATACTACCAGCCTAAGAATTCCGACATCCTGCAATTCAACGCCAACTTCCTGCAAATAGACGATTCACCTGTTCTCGACGTCAGGGATATAGGTTTATCGGCAAGCAGCGAAACGCTTAAAAGAATCATAGACGTTGTTCTGGGTGGCATAGGCCTTATCATATTCTTTATTCCATCTGTCATTGTATATTTCATACTCAAAATCAGCGGAGGACAAGCCTTTTATGTGCAGGAGCGCGTTACCAGAGATAATAAAATATTCAAAATATACAAGTTCCGCACAATGGTGATAAACGCCGAAGCCATATCGGGTCCTGTTCTGGCCAACGATGTGGATAAACGGATCACTAAAATAGGTAGAATACTAAGGGCGACACGTATGGACGAGGTGCCCCAGATATTCAATATACTGATAGGCGACATGAGCATTGTAGGCCCGCGTCCCGAAAGACCTTTCTTTGTAGATCAGTTCAGAAAAGACATACCCGAATATAATCTTCGCCACAGGGTAAAAGCTGGACTTACCGGACTGGCACAAGTGCAGGGAAAATACAATACATCGGTATGGGATAAACTGAAATATGACCTGCTCTATATCAACGGCTACTCACTGGCTCTGGATATTAAGCTGATCATGCAGACCCTCAATATACTGCTTCGTAAGAACAGCACTGAGGGCATGAAGAGCGTTACGGAACTTGGCGAAGAAGTAGAAAGTTTAACAAGACGTTAAGAATAAGAACAAAAATATAATGGCTGATTTTAAAGAACTGATAAAAAGCCGTCGCAGTATACGTAAATTCACGGAAGCTCCCCTCAGCCCCGGTCAGGTAGAAACTATTATGAAAGCAGCTTTGATGTCTCCCACATCGAAAAGCAGCAATGCCTGGCAGTTTCTGTTGGTGGAAGACAAAGACATGCTGGAAAAGCTTTCGCAATGCAAGAAATCGGGAAGCAAACTCATAGCCGGCTGTTCGCTGGCTGTTGTTGTTATGGCCGACCCGCTGACAAGCGATGTGTGGATCGAAGATGCTTCTATAGCCTCTATCGTCATGCAATTGCAAGCCGAAGATATTGGTCTGGGAAGTTGTTGGGTACAGATACGCGAACGCAATACCATAGCCGATACCCCTGCCGAAGAATACGTCAAGGAATTGCTCGACATTCCTATGCAGCTACAGGTACTATCTGTAATCGCCATCGGCCACAAAGCACAAGAAAAGCCACCTGTTGATGAAGAAAAACTTCAATGGGAAAAAATACATATAGGAAAATTCAATGTCAATCAGTTAATATAACAGATTATGTCTACAGTAAAATCAAACGACAAACTCTCATACGGAATCACCATACTTATTTTTGGTGTATTGTTCCTTCTCGATAAAACCGGTTTTCTCGATAAAATTCCATACGGTGGCAACTTTATCAGTGTCGGGGCATTCTTTCTTATAGCCGGTATTGTATTTCTGGCCACACAACCGAAGAAGATCCTGGGATGGATATTCCTGGGAGTCGGTGTTCTTCTCAATGCCGATCTGTTTTTTGGATGGATGTCCGATTACTCTAATCTCATCGTACCCATCGGATTGATAATAGCCGGTATAGCCATGGTATTAACATCTAAAAAGAAAGACTGATGAAAGTAGTATGCCTGGGTGCTGGCAATGTCGCCACACATCTGATAAAAGGTCTGTACGACAAGTCATTCGATATTATTCAGGTATATAGCCGTACACAGGAATCGGCCTCAGCTCTGGCTAAAGAGGTTGATGCCGTACCTGTTACCGACCTGAAAGACATAATAGACGATGCCGACCTGTACATTTTTGCATTGAAAGACTCGGTACTCGAAGGTGTAGCTTCCCAGATACCCTCAAATAACGGATTGTGGATACATACTGCGGGCAGTGTTCCAATGGATGTGTTCAGCAACTATACCACACATTACGGGGTACTATATCCGTTTCAGACTTTCAGTAAGAGCAGGCCTATCGACTGGAAAGCCGTGCCTGTATTTACCGAAGGTTCAGACACAAAAAGCCATATCACTATCAGGTCTATAGCAAGCCAGCTATCGGAAAAAGTGTTCGACCTTTCGTCCGGAAACAGGCAATATCTGCATCTGACTGGTGTCTTTGCATGCAATTTCACCAATCATATGTACGCTTTGTCGGAGCAATTCCTGAAAAAAGCCGGACTAACATTCGACGTTGTGCTCCCTCTGATAGATGAAACGGCGGCGAAGGTGCACACTCTATCGCCAGAAGAAGCACAGACCGGCCCTGCCGTTCGTTTCGACGAGAGGATTATTAATCATCACCTGCACCTGATAGAGGATGAAGATGTGAAGCGATTATATAAACTGATAAGCGAAGATATTCACAAATCAAATAAATAATGAGCAGTATAAATTACGACCTTAGCAAGATAAAATCTTTCATATTTGATATTGACGGGGTATTGTCCCCTAATTCTATCCCCATGTCGCCCGAAGGTGAACCGATGCGCATGGTAAACATCAAAGACGGTTTTGCGATCAATCTCGCCGTTAAATGCGGGTACGGTGTAGCCATTATAACAGGCGCCGATACCGAGAATATCCGTAAACGCTTTTCCCGCCTGGGAGTAAAGCATATCTATATGAAATCGAGCATCAAAATACACGACCTGAACGATTACATGCAGCAGACTGGCTACAAGCCCGAAGAGATTATATATTCGGGTGACGACTTGCCGGACTACCATGTGATGAAAACAGTCGGACTAGCTGTTGCTCCAGCCGATGCCGCACACGAAATAAGAGGTATAGCGCAGTATATATCACATTGCAAAGGTGGCGACGGTGTAGCCCGTGATGTTATAGAACAGGTGATGAAAGCACAGGGCACATGGATGGGCGAAGAGGCTTTCGGATGGTAATAACTATGATAAAAAGATCAAATAAAAAAGACTTTGGATTTAAAACCAAAGTCTTTTTTACTTATATAAATCATCTAAATACCTTTCTTAAATTTAACGGCTGTCCAGTTATCTTTTTCCGTATTGTGACAGAATATTAGTCCATTCTTATTGCACACCTCAGTAATGGCAGGAATATCTTCCACATAGAAGCCGCTCATATATAAAAACCCTCCGCTATTAAGCACAGAAACGTAAGCCGGAATATCATTCAGCAATATATTGCGGTTGATATTCGCCAGTACAATATCGAAAGTTTCACTACCCAGTAGTTCGGCACCGCCTATTTCCACTTTTACGTTATCTATTTTGTTCAAAGCCAGGTTCTCCTGAGCATTGTCGTATGCCCATTTATCAATATCGATAGCGGTGATAGGATCAGCTCCGCGCATAGATGCCAGAATAGCCAGAATGGCCGTTCCCGCACCCATATCGAGTACTGATTTTCCGGTGAAATCTTCTTTCAGTATTTCCCTTATCATCAGCTCTGTAGTTTGGTGATGTCCGGTTCCGAATGCCATCTTAGGATCGATGTAAATATTATATTCATAAGTAGCCGGTATGTTGTGAAATGTACTTTGGATGATACACTTATCATCTATTATCAATGGCTGGAAGTAATTTTTTTCCCATTCTTCGTTCCAATTGCGGTCTTCTATGGCTTTGTACGTATATATTATTTCGGCCTCAACAGGGAAATTCCCCAAAACTTCGTCCAATTTTCCGGTATCGAAAAGCTCTTTCTGTATATAGGCTGTCGTACCCAGTTCGTCTTCCACAAAGCTCTCGAATCCTATCTCGGCTATCGTGGCCGAAAGGATACTGTTGACTATTTCATCATTCGGTGTGCAGATAAATTTAACTTCAATATATGTCATGATATTTTATTTTCTGCAAAAATACACTTTTATTCTGTATTCAGGCTGTCCGGATAATTACTTAATTATGCAAAATTATAGGACAGACAGAAAAGAAGGCTGCCGGATTTTATTTTTACCTTTGAAATTTGAAATAGTAAATATGGAAAAATTTCTAATTGAAAAAATACAGCAATCCGAAATTGATGAAGTCGCTGAAATTCTAACTGATGCATTTGAGACAAACCCGGCGTACTCCATTATTTTCAAGAAGGAAGGGCAACTCAGATCAGGCTTATTTTGGTTGTTCAGCGCAAGTTTGCTTATAAACAATGATAAGGAACCTTTGACAAATGTTATCAGAGAGAAAGATACTGGAAAAATAACCGGTACATTTACTTTAATACCACCACAAGGTGTAAAAAAAGGCTTTTCTGTATATTTAAAAACCGGGGTTCCTGACTTTATTTCAAGATTTGGGATAAACCCATTGATCCGGATGCTTAGTCTGGATAGTTGCAATAAAGAATCGCTGGCTAAATCCATGAAGGTTTCTGAATATTATTATTTGTCGATGGTGGCAATCAGGGAAGAATACAGAGGAATGGGGACAGGTTCTTTTGCTATAAAACAGACTGTTCAGGAACTCACGGCCTCTAAGCCCGCCTGTAATTTAATGGGACTGACAACTCAATTACCCGAAAACGTGACATTTTATTCCCGGTTGGGTTTCGAAAAACTAGACGAAGGATATATTGACTTTAAAGGAGATAGTTATTATAATTACAATATGGGGTTAAAGATACATTGATACACGAAAAAATTGAATATTATAGGCGGAGGGAATTTCTAGTCATATTAATACTATAAAATTCCCTCCGAAGTTGTATGTAAGAAAAGTGTATTTTTTATTCTTTAATATTGAACTACTGATTCGAATTCTTTATAATTACCCAGCCCCGTTTGCAGAAAATCGACATATTTGTCTATATTTTCGTCATAGGCATAAGATTTATTAAGGGGTTTCCCGTCGTTATCCAGTAGTACATAAAATGGCTGGGCATTCGCCCCGAATTTTACGCGTTGCAGATAGCTCCATTTATCGCCAATTGTTTTCAGGGTGATTTCCTTTCCATTTTCAGTTATCTTTACAGGTTGTGGCAGCGGGCGCTTGTCATCTACGAACAAAGTAATAAGCACATATTTATTATCAATAATACTGCTTACCCTGCTGTCAGTCCAGACGGCCAGCTCCATTTTTCTGCAGTTGACACAACCATATCCCGTAAAATCAAGCATGACCGGCTTCCCGTTCTTTTTTGCATACTCCATGCCTATATCATAATCATCGAATTTGGCATGAACCTCCTTTGTATAGAGATTAAAGTCCTGCGTATTCATAGGAGGTGAGAATGCGCTGATCGCCTTCAATGGCGCGCCCCATAACCCGGGGATCATATATATGGCAAAAGCAAGTGATACCAATCCGATGAAGAAACGGGGAATACTCACTTTTGTACTGTCATCGTCGTGAGGAAACTTCAGCTTACCAAGCATATATACTCCCAGCAGACCGAATATAACGATCCACAACGCAAGAAACGTTTCCCTGTCAAGGATTCCCCAGCCATATGCAAGGTCGGCAACAGACAGGAATTTGAGAGCGAACGCCAGTTCTATAAAGCCTAAGAATACTTTCACCACATTCATCCATCCACCCGACTTTGGAGCTGACTTCAGAAAAGACGGGAATAACGCAAAGAATGTAAAAGGCAAAGCTAAGGCTATCGCAAATCCAAGCATACCAATAGCCGGAGCTATAATGCTTCCGGTGGAAGATACCTCTACCAACAGAAATCCTATAATGGGGCCTGTACACGAAAAAGAGACCAAAGCCAGGGTAAATGCCATAAGGAAAATACCTATAAGGCCTCCTGTTTTTTCTGCTTTGCTATCTACTGCGGTACTCCACGAGGAAGGCAGTGTGATTTCGAACGCACCGAAGAACGAAGCTGCAAATACAATCAACATAAGGCAAAACAATATATTGAATATTGCATTTGTAGACAATGCGTTAAGTGCACTGGCTCCGAATATGAGGGTTACAGCCAATCCCAGCAGAACGTATATCACAATTATAGACACGCCATAAGTAATAGCGTCTTTAATACCTTTTTTCCTATCCTTATTCTTTTTCAGGAAAAAGCTTACAGTCATTGGAATTATCGGCCATACGCACGGCGTAAACAAAGCCAGCAATCCACCCAGAAAACCGGTGATAAAAATATATATCCAGGATATATCGTTTTTCCCCAGAGTTTCTCCAAAGCTATTCAACTCCTTGATCACAGGTGTCCAATAATCGGGACTATCGCCCTGGATACTGGATACACCGGAAACAACAGTTTCGCTGTTTCCGGTTGTAACCTCTACATTTCCGTTTGTATAATCGAAAGGAACACTTGTCGGCGGCAGACAGCTTTCGTCATTACAAGCTGCATATTCGAGATATCCGCTTACAAGATATTCAGGTTCTGTAATCTTTATTTTCTGGACAAATACAGCATTCTTCTCAAAATAGCGAAGGTTAATATCGAATACTTTATCGAATGCTTTCACTTCCTGCCCTCTGAATGTAAGCTTTCCATCTGTCTCGGCGCCTTTTATTTCTTCTATCGTAATGGATGTGGAAACAGGCCCTCCGGAAGGCAATTCGGTGGAGTAAACGTGCCAGCCGCCGTCGATAGTTCCGGAAAAGATTATTTCCGCTTGGGAGTCTGATATAATTTTCAATTCAGCTGAAAACTTCACAGGCTCCTGGATCTGAGCTATGGCACCGATAGTTAAAAAAGAAAATAATAATGCAAACAATATTCTTTTCATAGGCTACTTATCGTTTACTTAAACAACTCTGCAAGTTTATTCTCCAGTTCTTCGCCTCTTATTTTCTCTGCAACAATAATACCTTTATCATCTATTAAGAACATTGCCGGAATGGCTTTTACATTAAGGGCATCACTAGCTCCTTTGCTATCCAGATAGTTAGGCCACACCAGTTTTTCTTCATTAAGGGCTTTTTCCCAGTCTGCTTCTTTTTTATCTATCGAAATGCTGATGATCTCAAATCCTTTCGATGAATATTTTTCATATAGTTTTTTCAGGTTAGGTATTTCTTTGCGGCACGGAGCACACCATGATGCCCAAAAATCGATAAGTGTATATTTCTTACCGTTACTTACTTCAGCCACCGTAGTTTCTTTATTGTCTTTGCCGACAAGGGTAAACGCAGGGAGAGCTTTTCCGACAAAACCTTCAGGGAATAACTCTTCTTTTACGATCTTACCATAATAACTGTCTTTCGCTTCCTGCGAAAATTCTTCATACCATGGATTTTGCTCAGGTGTAAAATAAGACATAACGTCCATCATTAACATTGGCCCCCACCACGAATCCTTATTATCCATGATAATTCCTTTCATTGTCTTTTCCACGGTTTCGAAGAAATTCTTTTCGTCCGCAGCAAATTTCTTGGCGGCATCAGTTTGATTCAATGAATCTAGCAGAACCTGGTTTTTAGCCATACGCGCCTGACCGATGGCTTCCGATATTTCCTTATTATTATCATGGTAGGCTGTATACAAAGAATCCAGCATTTTGCGCGGAGCTATTTTTTGTGTATACAAGTCATGCGACTTACTGCCTGTTACCACGATATTGTCGAAATTATAAGTAACGTTATCGCCTTGTTCACTTTTTTTTACATCTCCTGTCAAACCGATTTTTCCGTTCTCAACCATAAGTTTAGCCAGGCCACGGCTTTCAGCCACATGGATATAAAACATCCGGGGTTCATCGGCCACGCCCGTAAAAGTAAATTTGCCATCTTTCACAATCGTTTCCGCCACTGGTTTTTCATCCTTATGGGTAGCTCCGGGAATCAATTCTACTTTAGCTCCTTCGGGAATGCCTTGCAGATTTCCTTCAATTGTGTACGATGTAGCCGGTTGTTCTGTGCAGGAAATCATTATTGTTCCTGCCACAAATAAAACTGATAGTTTTTCTAAAATTTTCATGGTTGTGTTTTTTATTATTATTTACTTACATTTTGCGTGATTGTACCATTACCCGGATTTTTAATCGCCCCCATCGGGAAAGGCATTGTCCACATATGCGACGACGGAGACAATGTCAACGTTTGCCCGTCCTCCACTTTGCTTAATGTCCGAGCATATTTAGTCTCAAGATTATACCGGCGCGCATCGGCAAAAGGAATGATGGTTAATATCAGTTCATTGTCCTTTGTACGACGGATATATTCAATTGCCTGCTCTTCAGTGGATGCTGTAAGCGGCACATATTGGTCAGACAAGATGCGGGTTTCCCGTACTTTATTCAGTTCATCCATCGCTTCATCATACTTTCCGCTGCGGGCAAGACATTCCGCCTTAATAAGATATACCTCTGCGGTAGTAATACCTCCTGCGTTGAAAAAGCCACGGGTAGTGCTTACGCAATAAGTTTCTGTTCCTACGGTTCTTACTTTCCAGCGTGCGGCAGCTTTTGCATCCCCTTCTTCGAACCGAGCCTTGCGTTCGACAGGAATAGAGTTTTCTGTAGAAGAATAAGACGAGGCTCCATGCCGGAAATAATAATTCTCAACATAATAATGCCCTGTGGGTGAAGCCGTAGTGGTATATGAATCAGGCGTTTCAATCTGTGTTTTATTTTCAGCATAGTATGCCGTCCAATCATATAGCTGGTCATTCTCGGCCAAAGCAAGGTTTGCATATTCCAAAGCTTTGGTGTAATTGCTCATCTGGAGATAAAGGCGGGCATAAAATGCATAAGCTGCCCCCAGGTTAGGATGTAATGGTGTTGGCGATTCCTCCTTCAGGAAAGGTAAAGCTTCCTGCATATCATTCAGAATGAAATCGTATATCCCCTTCACGGTCAGTTGCTGGTATGGAGCGTTAATATCTGCGCTTGTTATCAGGGGAACTGCATTTTTAGCAGACGCATCGCTTTCCTGATAAGTGTCGGCATAGAAGTTTACCAGATAAAAATAATTCATGGCGCGCAATACTTTCGCATAAGCAATCACTTCGTTACGTTCGGCGTCGGTAGCTTCAGTTGCCGTAGGCGCATGCTCTATGAGAAGATTGCAGGTGGAAATGGATGCATAACTGGCGTAATACATCGTTTCGTCCGAATTATTCAGGTTGATACGGTCTGCGCTTTCATCCCACATATAGTTAGCCTTGGTTAAAGGATAATAATTCAAATTGGCAATTGTCTGATACCTGTCATTCAGCAGGTTGACAGCATTGGATGCATCCAGCCTGTGAACTCCGTATTCATCTCTCAGTAAGGCCTCGAAATCGGCCAGGGTAGTAGGAATCCTTTCACCCTTTGGCAAAATATCGAGGTAGTCGTTGCATGCTGTAAACGACAAAATGAAGACAAATACAAGTAATAATTTTACGGGAAATATATTGGTTTTCATATATCAGTTGTATTTAATTATTTAAAAGTTTAAGTATAATCCCCATACATAGTTAGGGCTGTTGTATCCTCCCAACAAGTATTTAGCTTCGTTGCTTTTTGTCAGGGTCATCAGGTTCTCTATATTGAACTGCAAACGTGCATTTCGCAGGAATGCTTTCTTACAAATCTGAGCCGGAATACTGTATGACAGGGAAATATTACTCAGTCTGAGATTGGCTGCATCAATTACATTTATATCCGCATTGGCATATATACTATACAAATCACTGCTGTAGAAAGGGCTTTCTGCAAAAATTATACGCGGGATATTGGTATGAGCTTCGTCTCCCGGATTGCGCCAACGGTTTACTATATCTTTATTGGTTGCTGTTATATTGGTTATATAGGAATAAGCCGCGCTGGAATATGAAGTACCTAATGTTGGCAGGAATGTATTTCGCATCTTATGCCCTGTTTCATATATCAGCATAAACGACAAGTCAAAGTTTTTGTAACGGATAGAGCTACTAAATGAGCCACTATGAACAGGCACGGTAGTACCGGCATACACAATAGCATCGAGGTTTGTAGGTACCGATGATACAACATCTCCGTTTTCGTCGTATACCTGAGGAAGCCCCTCGGCACTAAGTCCGGCCCATTTGTAAGCATATATCGCCTGATAAGGGTTTCCTGTGCGGGGATAGGCTGTAGGATAGTCTATCTGGAGATAATAGACAGGAGCTTCAACATTTACATACGTTACTTTATTCTTATTATATCCGTAAATAAAGGTCGAGTTTATAGCGAAATCTTTAGTGCGGATAATATCTCCCGACAAGGTTATTTCCACACCCCTGTTTCTCATCTCTCCATTATTAATCTGATAAGTGGAATAACCAAACCCTTCGGTAGGAACTCCCATGGTACTGGAAAGCAGATCTTTTCCATACTTATTATAATACTCGATAGTTCCGGTTAACCGGTTCTTAAACAAAGCAAAGTCCATACCTATATTTGTGGTGGTGGTTTTTTCCCACGATAGAGAAGGATTAGGTCGCGAAGATATAGACCCTTGCGTTCCTCCTACATTTGCATTTGTAGAGTAGTAGGCGACCATGTACGGGGCTTTATTTTTAGCTATATTTCCGCCAATACCATACGACATACGCAATTTCAGGCGGTCTATCCATGCAATGTTCATAAATGATTCCTTATCGACATTCCAGCCCAGGCCGGTTGACCAGATCGGTTTATTCTGATATTTAGAAGCCGTTCCCCAAAGGTTTGACCTGTCCCAGCGCAAACTTCCTGTAAACAGGTATTTGTCATCGTAAGAGTAAGCTGCATTTCCATAATAAGAAACAAATCTGTTTGTGATCTCCTTCCTTGAAGCAACATCTGACGAATAGAACGTTCCTCCCCAGAATGGGCTTACGCCTTTGGCTAATGTTGCGGCATCGATCAGAGTATATGATAATATATCTGGATCATAATTAAACAACGTATTATTGGAAAACTCATATTTATTTTCACGGACTTCGTTTCCGAGTAAAGCTGTTACCTGATGCTTTCCTGCGAAGGTTTTATTGAAATTGAGTTGTTGGCGAGATGTATAGGCTTTAGAGTAGAAATTGACGGTGTTGTATATATTTCCATACGGTAAATTAAATACGGTGGCATTATCTTTCCGTGATGCCATATTATTTATTCGCGACCGCACCGCATACGAATTTTTATCCGACAACTTAGAATAACGGTCAGATCCATATTCATACTGGAACATACTGCTGAAATTCAGCCATTCGGTGAATTCAATACCCAGTTTACCATATGTTCTGTTTTGAAAACTTTTATTCTTCACTATATTCCTGCCTAATTCATCGAGCGGTGTTATATCCATATTATATAAGCCGTAACTGTCTATTAAGGCATAATTGTCTTTAGTAAGACGTGATGAGGCCAGTGATGTATAATTGCTGCCATCTGAATTCTTCAGCACATCATACGGCATATATTTATACCCCGGAGATAAAGCGTCATAAGATTGTGTATCTTGATCCTGATAATAATTGAAAGTTCCCAGATCCAGTTTCAGCCATTTAGTTATTTCCAGGTTATTGGTGATATTTATACCCACCGACTGATCACCGGTGTAGCGGTTTTCCTGTTTATTATCACGATATGTAATGGAGGCTTTAAACATATTATTATCTGTGGTCTTTCCTATCGATAAGTTATATTGTTGATAGAACGGATTCCGTTTCGCATATTTTTCCACATCATTATAATAACTGTAACCCTGAGCAGCAAGATTATTCAATTTTTGCTGTAACTCAGATTCCGTCATTTTGCCTGCATAATAGTTCAAAATAGAAGATATTCCCTGTGTAGGGTATATATTTGAATCCAGCATGCGCTGCGCATAAGTCGAAGCATCGGTTCCCTGCAATGATGAGTTATTTGCAGCCCATTCCCTTTCAATATCTATCATATCAGCCGAATCGGTCAACCCGTCCTTATAGTAAGAATAGGGAGAAAAAGTAAATGTACTGGAGAAAGACACCTGCACCTTTCCTTTTGCAGCCTTTTTTGTAATGATAACAACCACCCCGTTTGCAGCTCTGGCTCCGTATATGGATGTTGCCGCAGCATCTTTCAATACGGTAATGCTTTCTATATCCTCCATATTCAGTTCAGGCAAACCTTCTATAGCACTACTGGTAGAGCCATCATATCTTACATTTTCGATAGGGAACCCATCTACCACATATAAAGGCTGCGCTGCACCATACATCGATGTCGTTCCTCTAAGCAACCCTCCAGTGAAACCGGCTACCTGTCCTTCAAGAAGCGTACTGAGGTTACTTAACCTTTGTTTGTCAAGCGTTGCGGATGTAACTTTGGAAAAAGATCCTGTAGCACGCTCTCGGGATATGGTCTGATAACCTGTAACAACGACTTCGTCCAGATCTGTTGTCGACGATTGCATTTCAATATTTAAACGCCTTTTTCCTCCGACAATATAACTTTGGGTAATATATCCCAAATATGAAAATACGAGAGAGTCTGATTCAGATCGGACATTTACGGAATAATGTCCATCAATATCTGTTGTTGTACCACCTGCAATTTTTCCATCTCTTTTTACTGAAACAACTAATCCTATTACAGGAAGTTGATCTTCATCAGTAACGATTCCGGAAACTGTAAATTCAGATTTCGCATTGTTTTGTGCATCTGCTTTATCTATACCTGACAAGATAAAGAGCATAAGAATACTAAAAGCTACGGTTTTCTTCATATTAGACCTTTATTTCAAATAATATATATAATATAAGAGAGAAGGTAAAATAAAAGAAAATGATTGTTAAAGCAAGTGAAAACACGACGTCAATATTGGCAATTGTCGTTTTTGTAAAACTTTTAGTAATAAAATGACACAACTATCAGCAATAAGCAAGCATTCGGTCACAATTTCTTTCGCTCCTGCTTTTCCAATTGATGCACTTTTTCCCGGTAAAGGGAGGGTGTCATACCAACCGAAGACTGGAATGCGGTGTAGAAAGTAGTCGCCGAATTAAATCCAAGATCGGCAGAAAGAGCCTTGAGCGGAATGTCGTTGCCGGGATCGGACAGAACCCGAACGGCATCTTCGATGCGAAAGGTATTGATGAAATGAGTAAATGACAAACCGGAATATTTATTTATTACCTGCGACAGATATGTTCTGTTTGTATTGAGGAGCGCAGCCAGCTTTTCTTTAGTCAGGTCTTTTTGTTTATATATGCGCTCATTGCGCATGAGGTTTGAGAGTTCCTCGTATAGCTTTATTTCTTTTTCTTCTGTCATCGACGATACGGAATACTTTTCAGCAACAGGCTCTTTTTCTACTTTATTTTTGAACTCATCAATCTGTTCCCTCAGATCCGCTTCCCTTTTTATTGCTTCCTGATTTCGCTTTACTATTTGAAGGTATAATTTATTCTTCTTATAATATGAGATATACGTTCCTCCCAATACAAGAAAGATTAGAATGAAAGCAAAAAGGAGTAACTGAAACTTTTTTTCTTTTTGCAATAAAACCAATTTACCCTGTTTTATCTCATTCTCTTGTTTTTCAGTATCATATTTTATCCTCAATTCGCTCAGGGTACGCTCTTTATCCGCATTATATATACTATCCGAGAAAGATTGGAATATCTTATAATACTTCAATGCATTGTTGTAATCGTTATCCAGTTCATAAGAGATGGATATATATTCATATAATTCGGGGACATGAATCGTATTTTTGTTTTTTAAAGAAATATCCAGCCCTTGCTGCAGTAACCGGACAGACTCCTTATATTGCTTTTGTTGTATAAAAACTTTGGACATACCAAGGTATGTACTGGCTATGGAAGAAATCTGGGATTGGTCTTTAAATTCCAAAGCCTTGTTATAAGCTTCTATTGCGGCCTTATTATCACCCGACTTGAATAATATATTTCCATATAAGTTGTATAAATTCGTTTTGTCGTGGAAATTATTTTTTTCGGTGATAAATTCTGCTTCCTTAATATACTTCAGCGCTTCATCGTAATCTCCCAATAAAAAGAACATATAGGCCGAATTGGTAGAGCCGCAATAAATAAGGTAGGCATCGCCTTTTTCATGTCCCAGATTATAACATTCCAACGCATATTTAAGGCCTTCGGTATCACCTTTCAAATAGTATATTCCGGATATATTACAAAGCAGTATAGAATACAGCCGTTCATGGGAACTTCGTTTTGCAGCTTCTATACCCTGAAAGAAATAATTAATAGACCGGTAATAATCCATCTCCACATTAGATGCATATAATCCCAAGCCGTTGTACACCGATGCCAGCGCCGAATCATTAGATAATTCCATTGCCAGCTTCAGCGATTTATCCATATAATGCTTAGATTCCAGTTCTTCCCCATTCATCATCATTGCCTGGCCAAGGTATATATAAGCATACATCCGGCCAGCTTCATCATTAGCAATCCGGGCTATGCTGTCCAGTATATGCGCATAATATATAGTCTGGGTATAATCACCACTGTTAATCAATAATTCGCTGATCTTCCTTAGTGATTGTATATCTGTAATATCTTTGCTTAGGTCTGTCTTTAAATTTGCAATCACTTCCTTTACTGCTTTTCTTTGTTGGGGAAAAACATTAGTGAAACTGCATGATAAAATCAGGGCAATTAGAAAGACATATCTTGAGACAAAGAGATTACGCATAAAATAAACCAAACAATTTAATCAGATTACAAATTTAAAAAAAGAACTCTGACATTATCATTTTATATAAATAAAGGTAATGAAATATTTTTTAACAGGTAATCCGGCACATCATTCGGAATTATTTTTTGAACCATATATTACTACAAACCTGATATGTTTTATAACATATAAATACACCAATGTCTTATAAGAAACAATAGCCATAAAAGTGAAGATTTTTGTATCTTTGCAATCGTGTGTGCGCACACATAACAAATAAAGACCAATGATCTTAACAAAAGAGTAAAAGCCCGATAAATTTTATATGTTAAAGCAGAAATCTAATTTTCAATCGAAATAAAAATCATGGTAACGCGAAGAAATTTTTTAAAAACAGCAGCATTAGCTTCAGCAGGCATGGCCGTTAGTGGAGTTAATGCAATGCCCGCCGGAAGCTACAACAGGGTGGCAGGCGCAGCAAAAAAAGTAAACATTGCCTATATCGGCATCGGTAACCGGGGAGAACAGATCATCAACGATTTTGCCAAAACAAAAATGGTGAATGTAGTTGCCCTGTGCGATATAGATATGGGAGCTAAACACACACAAAAAGTAATAGGCATGTACCCTAAGGCCAAACAGTTTAAGGACTTCAGGGAGATGTTCGACAAGATGAAAAATGAGATTGACGCCGTTACAGTGGCAACTCCCGATTTTTCCCATTTTCCTATCTGTATGATGGCTATGGCCTACGGAAAGCATGTATACGTAGAGAAACCGATGGCGCGTACTTTCCTCGAAGCCGAACTGATGATGAAAGCTGCCCGTAAATATCCGAATGTGGTGACACAGGTAGGTAACCAGGGACATTCCGAAGCCAATTACTTCCAGTTCAAAGCATGGCAGGATGCAGGCATAATAAAAGATGTGACAGCTGTTACAGCACACATGAACAATCCGCGCCGCTGGCATGGCTGGGATGTGAATATCTACAAATATCCCGAAGCTCAACCTATACCTTCCACTTTAGACTGGTTCAACTGGCATTGTGCTGCTCCATATCATGAATATAACGAAAAATATCACTACGGCGAATGGCGTAGCTGGTACGATTTCGGTATGGGAGCGCTCGGAGACTGGGGAGCACATATACTCGACACAGTACATGAATTTCTTGACCTGGGTCTGCCTTACGAAGTAAATCCGGTGAAACTGACCGGACATAACGATTATTTCTTCCCTACAGATTCTACTATCCTGTTCCGTTTCGGACCGAGAGGAGAAATGCCGGCCTGTGATGTAACTTGGTACGACGGAGTGAACAATGTTCCCCCACTACCTGATGGTTACGGCGAATCGGCAATGGACGCCAATATTCCGGCATCGAGTGTAGGAGAGATCGTAAAACAAAAGATCAATCCGGGCAAGATCATTTATGGTAAAGACCTGATATTTAAAGGTGCTTCTCATGGCAGTACCCTCTCCATCATACCGGAGGCCAAAGCGAAGGAAATGCAGTCGAAACTGCCGGAGGTACCGAAAAGCCCGTCAAACCATTTCGAAAACTTCCTGCTGGCTTGTCAGGGACTAGAGAAAACCCGTTCTCCGTTCGAAATACACGGGCCGCTCAGCCAGGTATTCTCATTAGGCGTTATGGCACAAAGACTCAATCGCAAATTGTATTTCGACAGCCGCACCAATCAGATCACCAATGATAAGTTTGCCAATGCCATGCTGACCGGAATACCGCCACGCAAAGGATGGGAAGATTTTTATATTGTGTAAAATACTGATTAAAAAAATAATAGTAAAAGAAGTCAAGAAAAAAATGAAAAAAAATATATTACTGGCAGCCCTTCTGTTGTTTACTGCTGCCATATCAGCACAGGAATGGCAACCCCTGTTTAACGGAAAGAACCTGAAAGGATGGAAGAAACTCAATGGCAAAGCCGAATATAAAATTGTTGATGGCGCCATTGTCGGCACCTCAAAAATGGATACACCCAACTCATTTCTGGCAACAGAAAAAAACTATGGCGATTTTATTCTCGAATTCGATTTTAAAGTAGACGACGGACTCAATTCGGGTGTACAGTTCCGCAGCCTTAGTCTTAAAGACTATCAGAACGGGCGTGTACATGGTTACCAGTTTGAAATAGACCCGTCGCAACGGGCATGGACAGGGGGTATATATGACGAAGCGCGCCGCAACTGGCTCTATCCTATGACAGTTAACCCTCCGGCTCAATCTGCATTCAAAAACAATGAATGGAACAAAGCCCGCATAGAAGCCATTGGCAACACCATCCGCACATGGGTAAACGGTATCGCATGTGCCAATATATGGGATGATATGACATTAAGCGGTTTCATAGCCTTGCAGGTACACGCCATATGGGATAAAAAACTGGAAGGGAAAACCGTTAGCTGGAAAGATATACGTATCTGCACAACAGATGTAGAAAAATATAAAACTCCCGAAACGAACGATGCACCTCAGGTAAACTGCATAGTGAACACCATCTCGCCACTGGAGGCCAAAGACGGCTGGGCTTTGCTGTGGGACGGCAAAACAACAAACGGCTGGAGAGGCGGTAAACTCACAACTTTCCCTACCAAGGGCTGGGTTGTCGATAACGGTCTTTTGAAAGTAATGAAAAGCGATGGAGGAGAATCTACCAACGGTGGCGACATTGTTACTACCCGCAAGTATAAGAACTTTATGCTCAAAGTAGACTTCAAGATAACCGAAGGTGCAAACAGTGGTGTTAAGTATTTTGTTGACACAGAATTGAATAAAGGAGCAGGATCTTCCATCGGTTGCGAATTCCAGATTCTGGACGACGAAAAACACCCTGATGCCAAACTGGGAGTAAAAGGAAACCGCAAACTGGGAGCGCTCTATGACCTTATTCCTGCGCCGGATAACAAACCATTCAAAAAGAAAGAGTTCAATACAGCAATGGTTATTGTAAAAGGTAATCATGTAGAACACTGGCTCAATGGTGTGAAATTATTGGAATATGATCGTAATAATGCAATGTGGAATGCACTGGTAGCTTACAGTAAATACCACGACTGGCCTAACTTTGGCAATGCTGCTGAGGGATATATCCTTTTACAGGATCATGGAGATGAGGTATGGTTCAAGAATGTAAAAATCAAAGAACTGAAATAATAATCTGAAATATGATAATATAAAACAGGTACGGAACTTATTCGTACCTGTTTTTGTATCAACTTTAGTGGAAAAACATCTTTCTTTCGTTCATAAATAAAGACTCAAATACCTATGAATAAAACCATCCCGATTTTTTTGTTCTTTTCAGCGCTCTGTTTCAACGTTTATTGCCAGCAGGAAATGTTCAGAAATCCGGTGATACACGGCGACATGGCCGATCCGTCGGTCATAAGAATAGATGACACTTACTATGCTACCGCCACATCATCAGAGTGGGCGCCATTTTATCCGGTCTTTGTATCTAAGGATCTGGTAAATTGGACACAAACGGGACATATTTTCAACAAAAAGCCGGAATGGACGAAAAATTCGTTTTGGGCTCCCGAACTTTATTACCACAACGGGAAAGTGTACTGCTATTATACAGCCCGCCGTGCATCGGATAATGTTACTTGTATCGGAGTGGCGACAGCCAATAATCCGACAGAAGAATTCACTGATCACGGACTGTTGATAGAACATGGTACAGAAGCCATAGATGCATTTATATACAATGACAATGGTCAGTTGTACATTACATGGAAGGCTTATGGCCTGGATAAACGGCATATCGAAATTGTAGGCAGCAAGCTGTCGGACGATGGCCTGCGATTAGAAGGGGAAATCTTTTCCCTACTGGTCGATGATGAAGATATAGGGATGGAAGGCCAGTACCATTTCAGACATGGCGACTATTACTATCTGGTATATGCGGCTCACGGATGTTGTGGCTTTGGCAGCGATTATGATGTATATGCCGCCCGTTCGAAAAGCTTTGAAGGCCCGTATGAGAAATATAGCGGCAACCCTATACTGAATGCACGAAATATGGATTTTATCTCCTCCGGCCATGGTACAGCAGTAACTACTCCTGACGGGCGCATGTTCTATATGTGCCATGCCTATGTGAAAGGTGATGAGGCATATATGGGACGCCAGCCCATCCTGCAGGAAATGTATGTCGGAGACGATAACTGGGTACATTTCAGCACGGGTAAGACTACGAAAATAGAGCAACCGATGCCTTTTCCAAATACTAAACAAAAGCCTGTCGCGGATTTTGAAGATAAATTTAGAAATGAAAACCTGAAAGTAGAATGGACATGGAATTACCCCTACGCAGATATAAAAACGGAAACCGGGAAAGGGAAGCTATTGTTGAGTGGCACGCCTATAGGAGAGAGCTATCCCGCAACGGCTTTGTGCGTAAGAGCGACAACGCCCGATTATGAATTTCACACAGCTGTCACTGACAAAAACAACAGTATGAAAGGCCTTACCTTATATGGTGATGACAAGAATATGATTATATGGGGTATAATAGATGACAGATTTGTTTTAAAGCAGGTAAAAGACGGACAGGAATCCGATGTTTACGAGACGTATGCTCCTGCTAAAAAGCTATATCTGAAAATTGCTGTTGAGCGAGGGCATTTATTATATTTCTACAAAAGCACTAACGGAAGAAAATGGGAAAAGATAAGCACTAATGCCAGGGATGCCGGATACCTCGTCCGCTGGGATCGTGTAGCCCGTCCGGGATTGATGCATATAGGAGATGTTGAACAACCTGCAGGATTTTCATATTTTAAACTGGAAAATTCAAGTAAATAAATAAGTAGCAGAAAGGCTATGAAAATGTACCATCAGAGCCTTTTTGTTACTTATTATTCAGCTTGCTATGCTTTATACCGTAAGTAAAATAAATTAAAAACCCAAGTATTGTCCATCCTATCAGTCTCGCCCATGTACTCCACGGAAGTGAAAGCATCTGAATAATACAGATAGCCGCACCCAGTAGCGGAAGATAGGGCACAAATGGTGTTTTGAACGGACGTTCCAGTCCGGGCTGTGTCTTGCGTAAAATAACAATCGATATACAAACTATCGTAAAGGCCATCAGTGTACCTATCGAGACCAGTTCACTCAGCACATGCAAGGGAAATAATCCGGCAATGATACCTGTGACTATACTGGCAAATATCGTAGCATTGTGAGGTACTCCATGCTTATCATGCACTTTCGAAAACACTTTCGGCAGCAGTCCGTCTTTCGAAATGGAATAATAAACCCTCGATTGACCGAGCATCATAACCAGTATTACCGAACTAAGGCCGGCGATAGCTCCCAGTTTGATGAACGGACTCAACCATGCCAGCCCCGAGCCTGCACGGTCGATGGCCAATGCTATAGGAGCATCCACATTCAGTTCTTTATAATTGACAATACCTGTCAAAACTGTTGTCACAGCAATGTATAGCAAAGCGCAGATCAATAATGAAATCAGTATTCCTTTGGGCATATCTTTTTGCGGATTCTTAGCTTCTCCGGCAGCCGTAGACAGGGCGTCGAAACCGAGATAAGCATAAAATACAACAGCCGCTCCGCGCAGAATACCCGTCCAGCCGAAGTTACCATAACCACCTGTGTTTTCGGGGATATACGGAACCCAGTTACTCGTATCAACATACGATAGCCCGAAGCCTATAAACAGCAATATAACTCCAACCTTGATAACTACAATTATATTGTTTACAAAAGCCGATTGCTTTATGCCTCCGATAAGGAATGCCGACACAATAGCGATAATGAATACGGCGGGGAAATTAATGATACGCCCGGTCCATACCCAGCTACCGTCTTTCAAATGGTCGAAAGTAGCGCCGGCTATCTGTTGGGGAAATTCTATCCCCCACCCGTTCAGCAGGCTGAGCATATAGCCCGACCATCCCACAGCGACGCTCGAACAGGCAAAAAGATATTCAAGAATGAGTATCCATCCCACAAACCAGGCAAGTATCTCGCCCATCGTAGTATAGCTGTATGAATAAACACCTCCCGATACAGGGATCATGGCAGCAAACTCAGCATAACACAATCCGGCCATTACACAACCAAGTGCCGATATAACGAACGATATAGTCAGTGCAGGCCCTGCATACAGGGCGGCCGCCTGTCCGGTGATCACAAAGATGCCCGTACCTACTATCGCACCGATACCTAATGTAACAAGATTGGTTGCCGAGAGGCTTCTCTTCAGGCCGCTTCGCCCTTCGTTAGGCTCATTCAATACGGCTGATATATCTTTTTTCTTAAATAATCTTTCTATCATCATCGGGAGTTTGTACAAAAGTAATGAATCTATATTGTATCTTTCCTTTTTGAAGATTATTTAGTAGAATATGTGGCATTTTCATATAATTCAGGGTAGATTTTTCAATGAGTATAACAATTAATGCCAATCAGGAGTTGAAATTATTATGATTGTAATAAATAATTGTTCGTTTTTACTAACGCGCCTTCCGGCTTGTCTTCTTTCAACTTTTTTCTTGATAAAAAAGTTACAAAAACTAATTAAGATTGAATACACTACGTTCGGTAAATTTCAAGCAAGCTTGACTTTACTCTCACTTAAACGTGTATTTCAAGGCTTCATTCCTCCGGCGACCCAAAACCGGCGTTGCGGCTGAACAAAAAGAACTCGCTCATCAGCAGGGCTAAATACGAATCTTACGTGTAAGCTCGAACAGCTTTTTGTTCTACGCCTCCACTGCCGGATTGGGTGCCCCGCCTGCGGAATGTATGCCGGAGTCGCAATGCGACGACAAGGATTACCCGGCCTTGGGGTGGCTTCGCCCAGTGGCATTAAGCCGTAGTGCGGGATCCCCGTCAGGTGAAAGGGGCGTGAAACCAAATACTGTCTGAGCCGCAGGCGAGTTTATTTGGTTTAGTCCGTGAGCCTGTAACGGGTCGCACGGAGGGTGAGCCACCAAAGCATTTTTGCATCCTTTTTTTGCTTAGGAAAAAAGGATGGCAAGTAATCTTCGATTACGCGCAGTATAAAATTGAACTATTAAATTTAACCGCCGATTCGCATTATTTATGGAAAAACAGGCCAAAATATCTCTATAAAACAAAACCGATAACATGAAAATCAGATCTTACAAACTTTTATTTCACATCTTTTCTTTTCTGGCCGACAGAACCAATGGTGCTTCACTGTTTGTCAGGTACAAACTGATACTGGGTACATTGATTATCGGGTTGTCAGGCATATCGTGCGGAAAATCGAAACCTCAACAGCCGTTCAATAACGAACCCATTGTTCCCAAACCGGATATTTCACAAATTACCTGTTACGATAGCATCGCTTCTCCACAAAGGACTGTGGATAGTATAGAAAAAACAGCACCTCCTTGTATTGAAATAGAGGAATTGCCCATTCCCCTACATATAACATGCTATGATATTGCAGTGATTGATACAATTCAGGAAGTTGTTATGTGCTATATACAAATATTGGATGAACCTGATATTCCGGAACCGCTATCAGAGCCTGTTATGTTATACGGATCGGTACAACATCCTCCCGTGTCGCCTGTGGGCGACCTGGATAAATTCATTGCATGGGTGCAGAACAACATCGAATATCCCCGCATAATGCTGGATAACAAAATACAGGGGCGCATCGTTGTGAACTTTATTGTAGATGAGGACGGAAATATCACAGAACCGAAGATCGTACAGAATATTATTCCCGATGCAGACAAAGAAGTGCTGCGGCTGATCACTTCCTGCGGCAAATGGGCTCTGGCATGGCATCATGGCGAAAAAGTAAAAACATCGATATTAATTCCCGTGAAATTTGTCTTACCCGAAGAATAAAATTATATCTTCGTAAAACACTGTATAAATCTGCATATCTATGAAAATAAAGTCGTACACCCTGTTATTCCGTATTTTCTCCTATCTGTCGGATAAGACCAACGGCGCATCGTTTTTCGTCAGATACAAACTGATGCTGGGAACACTTATTATCGGATTAACAGGCTCAGTAGCCAATGTCAAAGCACAGAAGAAAGACAGTTCATATACAGGCAATGACACAATTATCCTGCCAAAGGCTCAGGTTACTTGCTACAAAGTCTATATTCCGCCAGAGGAAGATCAGAAAGGAGAAGTAGAAGCAAAAGGAAACGTAACAGACCCAAGTGGAGAGCCGGTAATAGGTGTTACTGTGGTTGTAAAAAATACAAGAAACGGAACTGTTACCGATGCAAAAGGTAATTTTATCCTGAAAAAGGTAAAACAATCCGATATACTCGTGTTTTCATACATAGGATTTAAACAGCAGGAAGTAGCATTACCTAAAGTAAGAGCCAATGACATAAAAGTGGTTATGCAAGAGGATGAAATGATCCTTTGTTACGAGGTGGTGATTATCAGCCTTCCCGACAACGATGATATTTACAGGCGTACCCCTAAAAGAATAACCAAATTTTCGTATGAAGAAGCACAAACACCTCCTGTGTCGCGTGTCGGTAATTTACCCGCATTCGAAGATTGGGTAAACGATGAAGTGCGATATAACGATGAAATGCTGAAAGATAAGATAGAGGGCGAAGTCGTAGCCAGTTTCGCTATTGACAAGAAAGGCAACATCAAAGATGCGAAAATAACCCGGAAACTACATCCTTATGCCGATGCCGAAGTGCTGAGACTTTTGTCCACATCAGGTAAATGGACTCCGGGCGAGCATAACGGCAAAAAGATAAAAACGACAATGACAATCACGGTGAAATTTATTTTACCTGAAAATAAATAACATACGATGAAAATAAGATCATATAAAATACTCTTTCGCATCTTTTCCTATCTGTCGGACAAAACCAATGGCACCCGTTTTTTTGTGAAATACAAATTGTTACTGGGTACACTTATCATCGGATTGACAGCATCTTCGGCAGGATGCAAATCCAAAAAAAATGATGTGTTATGCTATATGATTATTCCCGAACCCGAGCATCAGATTATGTGCTATGAGCCTGCTGTACCTGTTCACGATTCTGTTATGGTCAGAGGTAATGTAGTGGATCATGATAAAGAACCCCTGGCCGGAGTTTCGGTTTATATAAAGAATAATTATCAGGCAATGGTTTATACCGATTTGGATGGAAACTTTGCGTTGAAAGCAGGAATCAATGATACACTCAGATTTACTTATGTAAGCCAGCCGATAGATATTCCTGTTTCGAAGATGAAAAAAGATGAAATTAATCAGATTGTATTTGAAGAAAAATGAAAATAAGACTACTCAATATAGCTTTCGAACTGACCGATAAGTGTAACCTCGGCTGCCGCTACTGCTACAACGTGTGGAAAATTCCCGGGGCGGAACGTAAGTCGTTCGATTCGTACAAAAAAGCAGAAAAAGCTCTCAAAACTTTGTTTTCGCAAGCCAATGTGCGCAATGTGACGCTGACAGGAGGTGAACCCTTTATGGCGCAGCGCATGAAAGAGATCGCCCTGCTTTGCCGTATGGAAAGAAAAACCGTTACCATTATCAGTAACGGATCATTGGGTACGGAGCAAGATTATCAAAGCCTTACGGCCATGGGCATCACTTTGTTCGAATTTCCCATCCATTCGGCAGATGAAGCTGTACATGATCATATTACACAGGTAAAAGGCAGCTGGCAAAAGTCTATCGCCTCCATTAAAGCCATACAGAAACTCGGAGGATTTCCCGTGCCTGTAATTGTGATGACCAAATACAATATAGATCTGATTGGCGACACACTCGATTTTATCTCATTCCTGGGGCTGAAACGTGTGATGATGAACCGCTACAACATCGGAGGCTGTGGCACGGCCGATCCGGCATCTGTGTCAGGCACGCACAGTCAGTTGTGCAATGCCTTCCGCACGGCTAATAACAAGGCTAAAGAATTGGACATGGTGATTTCCTCGAATGTTTGTTCGCCGGACTGCCTGATCAACCCTGCTGATTATCCTAAACTGATGTTCGGCCATTGTTCGGCAGATGTGCTGCTAAAGCCCATCACCATGGATATCAATGGCAATATCCGCCTGTGTAACCATTCGCCAGTGGTGGCAGGTAATATCTTCGAGCAGGATATAAAAGAAATACTCTACTCACCATATGCCAACTCATGGAACGAAATCACCCCCGAATTTTGTGCTTCGTGCAAGGCGTGGGAAAAATGCCGGGGCGGATGCCGGGCGGCTTCGGAGCAATGCGGGTTGGGATTGGAACATGTAGACCCGATACTGACCGAAACAGAACTTTTATTTTAATTCTTTTATGGGGAAATATTACGGAGCTGACGCACGCGAAACTCCTATCAACCAGAGCTCTTTTTAGCCAGTATATATAGAACAGAAAAGCCCCTTGATACAGTAGTCGTGGCCGGAAGGTTTTTATTCGATTAACTATTTATACATCAACAGATTGATATGGCATATACTCTGTTTTCAATTGCCTCCACTTTCAAGTGGAGGTTAAAATCAGACAGATAAAAAAGACTTTAGTCAAAAATCAAATATGAATAGATGTTTGGCTAAAGCCTTTTTTTTCAGATAGTCCTTATCCACGACTTAAAAGCCGTGGCAATTTATTATAAATAAACAACTTAAAATCTTCCGACCACGACTACTGTATCAAGGGGCTTTTTTATTTTAAATACGACTATTTCTTATCGTTCAACAGTTTTTCAAACAAGTCTGCTTTTTCCTTTTCCGACTTCAGCATCCGTTCATACAATTCTATCTTGTCGTTATAGAGTTCCACGATTTTATCGATAGGATTGAACGAGCAGTTGAAATTATAAAATCCGTTATGGTTTGTTACTTCATCGTTAAAGGTATTGATGTAGTTGTAAGTAGTATCCTCAGTCATATTCTTGATGGCTTCAACAGGTATATTCATTATTCGGGCTATCCTTTCCAGTGTAGGTTCATCAACCTCTTCTTTCTGTTCGAGCCCTGAAACAGCCTGTTGTGTAATATTCAGTTCTACGGCGATTGCTTCCTGCTTGATACCCAGCATTTCGCGCAACCGTTTGATATTATGTCCGTGATGGATCTTTTTATTCATTTGAGATTCTATATCCATGGATTGTATATTTTTGTAACAAATGTATAAAAAAATAACAATACTTTTTACTGTTTTGTTTTACAACCTTTTATCCGTATCGTACAACTATGAATTGTAAAATACAAGCCATCTCTGTTTTAATTTTATAATCGAATGACAAGTGATTTTATAATCACTTACAAACACTACTTTTGAGAGGGTGCCCCATGTGATATAGGGCGCTCTTTTTTTAATAATCATTTTTTACACGATGACATTCGATCGTGAGACAACATGAAATATAAAAAAGCTGTGGAGACAAAGATAAATCAAAGCCTTTTTTTACTTTTTACGTTATTAATTTTTTATATTTGATGTCGTTTTAAAAAGATGTACATGAAGCGTTTTATCATATATCCCGTTTTATTTTTACTTATTTTATCCTCATGTGGCAGGAAACAATACGTAATAAATTCAATCAAAGGAGAATACGTTCCCGTAACCAACACAAGTCATCCCGACCCTAAACTGGCCGCACTGGTAGACGGTTATAAACAGCAAATGGAACAAAGTATGGGGGTGATTATCGGACAGGCAACCCAGAATATGCCATATGGCAAGCCCGAAAGTCTACTGACTAATTTTACGTCCGACGTGATGAAATTACTCGACACCCGCTATACCGACGGCCTTCCTGTGGATATTACCCTGATGAATGTGAACGGCCATCGTGCGCCCATTGCCAAAGGAGATATTACCGTGGGCGACATATTCAGCACTTATTCTTTTGAAAACGAACTGGTAGTTGTGCGATTGAAAGGAACCGACCTCAACGAATTGTTCGACCAATATGCGCAGATGGGAGGAGCCGGAATTTCAGGTAATGTGCGTCTGGATATAAAAGACGGAAAAATAACATCTTCTTCTGTAGATGGCAAACCTGTGGATAAGGATAAAATATATACTATTGTAACCCTCGATTACCTGGCTGAAGGAAACGATGGCATGGAGGCACTGAAGAAAGCCCAATCGGTAACCCATACCAAAATGACACTCCGTGATTATATTCTCAATTACATAAAAAGTGAGACTGCCAAAGGAAATGTAATCGATTCGAAACTCGACGGGCGTATTACGGTAAGATAAAAAAGGAAAAATTTAAATGTGATGAATCAAAAATATATCTGCTTTTTACTTCTCGTATGTTTTTCTTTGAGCCTTGCCGCTCAAAAGAAACTCGTTATACTACACACCAACGACACACACAGCCGCATTGAACCTATGCCTGCGACTGACATCCGCAACCCTAATATGGGCGGGGTGGTGAACCGAAAAGCCGTGATTGACAGTATACGCACAGTAGAAAAGAATGTGCTGCTGTTCGATATTGGCGACTTTGTGCAGGGCACACCCTATTTCAACCTGTTTAAAGGCAGAGTTGAAGCTAAAGCGATGGATATGATGAAATACGATGTGGGCACAATCGGTAACCATGAATTCGACTATGGCCTCGACAGCATGAAAATGGTTTTCGACCTGCTCGATTACCCTCTTGTATGTTGTAATTATGATTTTTCGAAAACCGTACTCAAAGACAAGGTAAAGCCTTACATTATCTTGAAAAAAGCAGGGGTCAAAATCGGTATTATCGGAGCAGGAGTCGATCCTGACGGAATGATCCAAAAAGATAAATATGAAGGAATGGGATTCTTACCTGTGATAGAGACAGTTAACCGCTACGCAGAGCAATTGAAGCTAAAGGATAAATGCGATATTGTTATCTGCCTTTCGCATGTGGGTTACAATCCCGATAAATTGCTTGCCGAAAAGTCCCGATATCTCGATATTATTATTGGCGGACATTCGCATACTTTTATGAAAGCACCCGATATGATCCCTAATCAGGCAGGAAAAAATGTTTTTGTATACCAGGTAGGAAAAAATGGCGTTTATATAGGGAAAATAGAGATTGAATTAGCTGAAAAATAAATATCTTATTCCTCCACTTGAAAGTGGAGGAATAAGAAGAATAAATTAAAACGGCTTTAGCCAAATAACTAAAATACAATACCATGAGTTTAAAATTAAGGCTTATAATAATGAATTTCTTCCAGTTCTTCGTATGGGGAGCATGGATGATTACTATTGGCAATTACTGGTTTAGTACAAAACAATGGGCAAGTGAAGATTTCGGGCTTATCTTTTCCACAATGGGGATCGCCTCCATCTTTATGCCTACCCTGTGTGGTATCATAGCCGACCGTTGGATAAACACAGAAAGGCTGTATGGTATATTGCATATCCTTTGCGGAATCACATTTATGTCGCTGCCAATGGTCGACAATCCCACTACATTCTTCTGGGTAATACTGTTGGGAATGATTTTTTATATGCCTACACTGGCTCTGGCAAATTCAATAGCTTACAGTGCGCTAAACAAATATAATCTTGATACGGTTAAGCATTTCCCTCCTATCCGTGTATGGGGAACAATAGGTTTTATCGCTGCCATGTGGGCAACCAACCTGACAGACAATAAATACTCTGAAAATCAATTTTATATCGCCGGAGTTGCGGCTATTTTACTGGGCTTATATGCCTTCTCTCTACCTGCATCGCCACCACAGAATACCGAAAGTAAAGGAAAAACGCTTACCGAGATGCTCGGACTGGACGCCTTCAAACTATTCAAGGATTACAAAATGGCTTTGTTCTTCCTGTTCAGTATGTTGCTGGGAGCAGCATTGCAGTTGACAAATGCTTATGGAGACACATTCCTCGACGATTTTAAATATACTTATCCCGATTCGATTATAGTAAAATTTTCCACCATAATACTCTCTATTTCGCAGGTATCAGAAACCCTGTTCATTTTAGCCATACCGTTTTTCCTGAAACGTTTCGGAATAAAAACCGTGATGCTTATAAGTATGCTGGCATGGGTGCTCCGCTTCGGGTTATTTGCATTTGGCGATCCCGAGGGCGGACTGTGGATGATTATTCTTTCATGCATCGTCTATGGCATGGCATTCGACTTTTTCAATATATCGGGTTCACTGTTTGTGGAAAAATCTACCAGCCCTAAAATCCGTTCTTCGGCTCAGGGACTGTTTATGATGATGACAAACGGTTTCGGTGCCGTAATCGGTAGCTGGACTAGCGGCATTATTATCGGACGGTTCTTTACAGGTGCCGATGGCATGAAAGACTGGCAGTCTATCTGGCTTTGCTTTGCCGGATATGCTTTGGTTGTGGCTATATTGTTCGCCATATTCTTCAAATATAAATATACACCGGAAGAGGAAAAATAAAATTTCACGCAAAGACGCAGAGACGCAGTTATAATACATACTCAAAGAATAACTGCGTCTCTGCGTCTTTATATATAAGATTACTTCCTGCATGTTTTCTTTGCATATTCTTTATTTTACTATTTTTGCATATCTAAAAAAAAGAGACGATGCATAAATATGATATTTGTTGTGTGGGACACATAACACTCGATAAAGTAGTAACTCCCGAAAGTACTGTACATATGCCCGGTGGAACGGCTTTTTATTTTTCACATGCCATTCGCCATTTCGATGATATAGACTACACACTGGTAACTTCATTGGCCGAATCGGAAATGAAGGTTGTAGATGATCTGCGGACGAAAGGAGTTGACGCTCATGTTATCCCGAGCAGGCATTCGGTTTATTTCGAGAACATATATGAAGAGAATCAGGACAACCGCACACAACGCGTCCTTGCAAAGGCTGATCCGTTTAAAGTAGATTCATTGAATAACATAGAGTCCCGTTATTATCTGCTGGGAGCATTGCTTGCCGATGATTTTCCGCTGAAACTTGTAAAACATTTGTCATCGAGAGGACTGATTGCTATCGATTCTCAGGGCTATCTTCGTGAGGTAAGAGACCAAAATGTATATCCTGTGGACTGGGAAGATAAGCTGGAAACGCTTAAATATGTACATATTCTGAAAGTAAATGAACTGGAGATGGAAGTGCTGACCGGAATGACCGATATTCGTGAAGCTGCATATCAATTATATGATTGGGGGGTACGCGAAGTACTGGTGACACTCGGTAGCCTGGGTTCCGTGATATATGACGGTACAGATTTCTATCCGATTCCGGCCTATAAACCTCAGCAGATAGTAGACGCCACAGGTTGCGGCGATACGTATGTCACAGGTTATCTGTATAAACGGGCAAAGGGAGCATCGATAGAAGAAGCGGGCAAGTTTGCCGCTGCGATGGCTACTATAAAGATCGAGGTGTCGGGCCCTTTCTGTGGAACGAAAGAAGAGGTGGAAAAGAGGATAACCACAGCCGAAGAAATTATTCCCGTATTTTAGATACTCAAGTTGTCCTGCTTGCAAACAAATATCTGTTTGCCTGATTTGTCTTCAAATATTTCTTCGTTAAATCCACCGAATTTATGAATAATTTTAAATCCATACATGCTTAAATAAGCATCTAATTCTTGTGGAAAAAACATCCGCATATCCAGATTCTGAATAGAGTCAAATTCTCCATTTATAAAATAATGCCATTTTATACGGTTAATCTGAGTTTTACTTTCATAAATCATTGTCTGTTTTACACTAACATTTCTACCATCTTTGGTCGAATATTCAGCAATAACCTGTTCTTCCTTTTCTGCATTTACAATATATTGAATATCAGGATTAAAACAATCAAAGATGAAATATCCATTATTTTTCAGATGTTTCTTTACGCTTATTAATACATTAAAAAAGTCCTGGTTAGTATATAAATGATGAATCGAATTAAATGGAATAAAAATAATATCATAAACTTCAGGTAAATCCAAATATCTTATGTCAGATTTGATAAGCTTTACAGAAGCCTTCAAATCATTTGCTTTCGCTTTGGCTTGTTTCAACATCGATGTGCTATTATCGACACCGGTAATATTATATCCTTCTTGTGCAAGAGGGATAGTAAGCCTGCCTGTCCCGCAACATAATTCAAGAATGCGACCATTCTTCCTTTTTTTGAGCCAACGTGAATAAAATGGCAAATCAGCTACTTCAACATTCATGCCATCATAAATGTTACCATCGTAAATCAATTTCCCTACTTTATACTTTTCACTCATTTCATTTATCTCTTCAATGTCTTGCTCACAAAAGGAATGATAATAATGCATGCCCCTAAAAGTCCTACTGCCAGGTAAGCCCATTCGAGGCTGTAATTATGAGAAATAGCGCCGACTAACAACGGAGCAACCAGCGGCCCGATGAAGCTGATACTCGACATAATGGTCAACGCCGTACCCACAGGAGTTTTCGCCTTATCTCCTACAATACTGTAAAGGGTAGGCACTACGCAGGATATTCCCAATCCGATAAGCATAAACCCGACAGAATTGATTATAACCTTGACAACCATTGAGTCTGAATATCCGATAAACAATGACGAAATAACAAATCCCGCGAAAATAAGCGAGCCGGCGATCTGTAACACAGTCTTTTTCTGCCACATGCGATAAGCCAGATTCGTCAGCATACGCCCCGTAAACATCATTACCATAAACACAAGAAAGCCTACCTGCAACGATTCGGGCGCTTTTATCACCGATTGAAAATAGACATCACTCCACTCGAACATCGTGTTTTCCACAACTAAAGCAAGTAACCAAATCAATCCCAGCTGTATAAGCAGCATTTCGGGCATACGGAAACCTTTCTTTCCGGCCAAAGGTTTTTCTTCTTTCTTTTCGGTTTTTATAGCCGGTTCCCGCAGGTATTTATAATTGAATAGTATAATTGCCAGCGCAACAACCGTTATGATGAAGAAATGGAAGAATGTGCTCACACCCAGATTTATCATCCCATATCCTATCAACGCACCTATACAGGCAGCAAGGCTCCAACTGGCATGAAATGTGGCGATAATAGGTTTTTCATATATACGCTCTACTTCTATCGCTTGTGTATTGAGCGAGATATCGGTCATATTCCAGAACATTCCGAAAAGAAAAAGTATTATGCCTAGTCCTGTGATCCCCGGTGCTATACTGGCCAGGAGTAAAGACACGGCAAAGCCTGAAATACTTATCAGCACAGTCTTTTTACTGCCGATGCGTGGCAACAGGAATCCTACAACAGGTATGGCAACAAATTTACCGATCGGTATAAGGAACATCAATAGTCCGTAATGCAGGAAAGACTCTACATTGTAGTCATTTTTAATATCCGGCAAGCGGCTTGCCCAACTGGCAAAGCACAATCCCTGAGCTATAAAAAGCGCCAGTACGGCATATCTGATCCGCTGTTTGGAATAATGGGCAGGTATAGTATCGGTCATTTTCTTCTGTTTTTTTACAATAGTGCAAAAATAGTAAAAAGCAGGAATATGTATAGTATATGAGAGAATGTCTTTTCCCTTATGGCAAATTGCTATAAGGATTTCTTATATAAAAGAATTTTTCGGGTTGTCTGCTCAATAAAATACTGCTTAAAAAAAATATAATATTAAAATGATAGGAATGATTACCTGTTAATTTGTAATTTTGTGGAAACACATAATCCGAAACTAAAACAGGTAACCATGAAAAAACTAGTATTAGCAGGGGCTTTGTTATGCTTGTCATCTGCATTGTCTGCTCAAAGTATTACGCAGAATGATTTAAAGGAAATACAGTCGGGCTTCAACAAAGATGCTTCTACAAAAGCTATCCAGAACATTCTGACCACAACATCCAATATCACCGCCGCCGCTCTCAATCATGAGATGGAAGGCCGGATAGACCACTATTTCAAGTACAGGGTGAATGTGAAAGGAATTACCGATCAGAAAAGTTCGGGACGTTGCTGGATGTTCACATCGATGAACGTATTGCGTCCGTCTATTATGCAGCGGTATAACCTCAATGAATTTGATTTTTCACATAATTACCTTTATTTCTGGGATATATTTGAAAAGGCAAACCTGTTTCTCGAAAATATTATTGCTACGGAAAAAGAAGATATGGACAGCCGTGCTGTAGCTTACCTGTTCAAATCTCCGGTAGGCGATGGCGGCGTCTGGAACCTGTACTACAATGCTGCCGAAAAATATGGGGTTGTACCTAAAGAGGTGATGCCCGAAACAGCGCATTCGAATAGTACACGTCAGATGCTGAGCCTGATAAATGAACGTTTGCGTGCCGGAGGATATGCAGTCAGAGAGCTGGCGGCAACAGGCAAAAAGGTACAAGAGCAGCGGACAGAGAAAATATCAATACTGAAAGATGTGTACCGTATACTGGCTCTATGCCTGGGTGAACCGCCGACAACCTTCACGTGGAGATATAAGGATAAATCGGGGAATATACAGGAACTCAAAGATTATACTCCACAACAGTTTTATAAAGAAATCACTCCGGCCGACTATTCGCCCGATAATTATATAATGGTGATGAACGATCCTACAAGGGAATATTATAAACTGTATGAAATAGATAATTACAGGAATACTATAGAGGGAGTCAACTGGTTGTACCTGAACCTGCCGAATGAAGATATTAAAAAGGCAGCACTGGCATCTATCAAGAATAATGAAGCCATGTATGCATCATGCGATGTGGGTAAATACCTGAACAGGGAAAAAGGCATACTCGATCCTGAAATGTATGATTACGAATCGTTACTGGGTGTTAAACTATCTATGGACAAGAAAGCCCGCATACTTACCCGCCAGAGCGGATCGAGTCATGCCATGACACTGATAGGATGCGATACGGACGAAAGTGATAATCCTGTGAAATGGGAATTTGAAAATAGTTGGGGAGCAGCCTCCGGAAATAAAGGATATCTGACCTTTACCGACGAATGGTTTAGTGAATATATGTTCCGTGTGGTGATCCACAAAAGATATTTGGATGCAAAAGCCATAAATTCTTTGGAACAAAAACCAATACAACTTCCTATGTGGGATTACATGAATTAGAAAATTGGCACGGGATTTGCTATTAAAATAGCTTTTGCACACAAAATCTATTAGTTATAGTTTAAAACTGTGACTTTTCGGAAAAAGATGGTTATATTTGTAAATGTTAAAAAACACAGGATGATAATTAAAACCGCTTAGCAAAATTTATAAAAAATATGTTTTATAATATGTTTTTTTATTTGCAGAGGTTGGTCAAAAGTCGTTCCTTTGTATCGATAACCAAACAATCTTTATTTACCTTAAAGCCTAATACCTAATTAACTCACACATAAGAGGAGGTTTCGAGTCAGAAGCCTCCTCTTATGTCTTTTAGGCCATTACTATTTTTCACAGGCATTAAGGAAGATTCACACTTTCACATTTTATAACTTCCCTGATTAAACAACAATAAATATCATTAAAATTATATATCTTGCGAAATATGAAAAAGACACTCTGCACTCTCCTATTCGCACTTTCTGTTACAGCACTGCTATTTGCACAGGAAGAGAAGAAATTCCTCAACCTGGGGGTTATCCCTAAATGGAGTTTAAATAAGCATGACACTATTTACAGGAACAATATTTCGTTAAATCTGATTTATGGCAGCTCTATCAATAATTATGGGTTTTCCTTTTCAGGTCTTTTTCACGAAACAAAAAATATGCGCGGCGTACAGATAGGAGGGCTTCTAAACTATGTGGAAAAGAAAGCCGAAGGAATTACAATAGCAGGACTATATAATAGAGTTGAAGACAGCAGAGGTTTGCAAATAGCTTTTTTTAATAAAAGTACTTATATGACAGGGGTACAAATTGGAGGTTTTAATCATGTTGATATTGAAGGCTCCGGTTTGCAAATAGGGTTTGGCAATTTTTCAATGGATCATTCCTCCCACAAAGTGAAATTCAATGGTATGCAAATAGCTGTATTAGGGAACGAAGCCGACACGCTGAATGGGATTCAGATAGGATTATATAATTCGGCCAGGCATTTAAGAGGTCTTCAGATAGGACTACTCAATATAAGCAACAATAATAAGTTCCCTATCGGACTGGTCAATATCGTCCCCAAAAGTGCAGGCGGCAGCATGCATGTGGGGCTGATGTATGACGATCTGGGCAACTTATCTCCTACGTTCCGTTCGGGAGGAAAATATTTGTATGGCATTGCAACATTGGGTTATAACCTGAAATCCATGAACCAGCTATATGTCAGTGGAGGAATAGGCGCACATATTCATATATCGGACAGGTTCAGAATAGACACAGAAGTTACAGCGGGGATGATAACCAAGGTCCTTATACAGATGGGAAACGTCGATGATGAAAAAGTAAAACAGAAAGCAAAAGAATATAATTATAAAAGGATGAATCACTATGCTTTGCGGATTCTGCCCAATATAAAAATAAATAAGGAAATAAATTTCTTTGCCGGCCCCACCCTCAATTATATCACCAGCAGAAGCCGGGATAACAAAAAGCTATTCCCGTCGTATAGCCTGTGGAAAGACTTTAATGATGACCGCATGAGGCAATTATATATAGGCTGGACTGCAGGAGTACAATACACTTTGTAATATTCTCACTTAAAACCATTACTTTTGTATCTTTTTCAATCCGACGATAAAAATGAAAACGGTACTCTCTACGCTGAATGCAAAATATATCCATACATCACTGGCGCTTCGCTGGCTCTATGTAGCTAACAAAGACAGGTTCGATGTATCGCTCAGAGAATATACCATAAAAGAAAATATAAATAAGATTGCGAATGAATTACTGGGCACAGAATGCAGTATTCTTGGACTGAGCGTATCTATATGGAATGTAAAGCAAACCAAAGAACTGGTCTCTGTACTGAAAAAGAATAAACCCGGCCTAATCATCATTCTGGGTGGCCCCGAAGTTTCATACGAGCCCGAATTCTTCCTCGATACATGGAATATCGATTATGTGATAAGCGGCGAAGGTGAATTTGTTCTGGGCGAATTGCTCGATGCCATACAGCATGAAAAATCGACTGAAATCCCTGGCATATCATCCCGGAAACATATAAGTAAAGCTATCGCACAGGCCGATATAGAAAAACTCAGCCGCTTGGATTCACCTTATATGTTGCCACAAGATGCAGAGGAAATGGGCAATAAGCTTGTCTATTTCGAGACCTCACGGGGATGCCCCTATCAATGCCAATACTGCCTGTCTTCGCTCGAAAAAGGCGTGCGTTACTTTCCCAAAGATTATATCCTGGGCAATCTGAAATATCTGATAGAAAGTAAGGCTAAGCAAATAAAATTTCTCGACCGCACATTTAACCTCAACAGAGAGCATACACTCATGGTTTTCGGCTTCCTGATAAAGAATTATCGCCCGAACCTCAGTTGCCAGTTTGAAGTATATGCCGATCTCCTGAAAGATGAGATGATAGATTATCTGAATGATAACCTTCCGGAGAATTATTTCCGCTTCGAAATCGGGATTCAATCGACATACGAACCTACGAATGTCGCTGTAAAACGGAAACAGGATTTTCCATTACTGGCAGGTAATGTGCAGAAAATAATGCAGGGTGGAAAGATAGACCTGCATCTCGACCTGATCGCCGGACTTCCTTACGAAACATTAGAACGTTTTCGCAAATCGTTTAATGATGTTTTCGAATTGGGAGCGAAAGAAGTGCAGCTCGGTTTTCTGAAAATGCTGCGGGGAACCAATCTCCGGAAAGATGCGGATAAATATGGATATAAGTATGATGATGAAGCGCCATACGAAATCTTTTATAACAGTGATATTTCAGCCGAAGAACTCTCACGAATCCATGAAGCAGAGCACGCCCTCGAAAAATTCTGGAACAGCGGGCGTTTTCCTGAGACAATGGATATTGTTTTCAGGTCTTATTATAAAGGAAAATATTTTGAGCTTTTCGATGAAGTTGGCCAATTCTATAAAGAGAGGCAATATCCCCACCGGGGTTATCAATTGGAAGACCTGTTCAGGTATTTACATGAATTTCTGCTATCGAAAAATATAGATTTATTTGAAACATTAAGGGAAGATTACTATAACAACTTCAGCCGTAAACCACAGGGATTCTGGGAAGATACAATAGGCAAACAACGAAGAAAACAATTACTTTATCAAATTGGACAAGATAAAATCTTCTTGAAAAAACATGGGCTAAACAGGAAAGTCATTGAAAAACTTACAGTAATAGATATGCTTTCCGAAGATATTTTTCTGCTCACAATATTTTTACCGGAGGGAAATACTACATTTAAATACTGTTTTGACAAAAACAAAAAAGAGCAGCTCACATAAGCCACTCTTTAAATTTGTCTTGTCTTTTTATTTGCCTCCACCGAATAATCCGCCTATCATATCCATCAGACCACCACTTTTCTTTCCGTCATCTCCTCCTCCGGTGAAAGAACTAAGGATAGAACCCAGATCGAAAGAATCGTTCGAATCGTTATGTTTTTTCGAAACTAAACTTATCAACGCAGGAACTACTGTAGAAGCAATAGTAGTGGCAACACCCTGACTTAGTCCTACTTTTTCAGCTAAAGCTGATACTACCGAATTCTGAAGAGAGCCAGAAAGCGCATTGCTACCACCCGATTCGCCACCAAACAAAGCCATTACATTTGAAATATTTCCGGATGTAAGCTGACTTTTCAGACCATCAGCGATAGCATGAGTAGTTGTTTCCACTGCTGCATCCTTTTTATCTTCCGGCACTTGCGAGTTATTTGTAATGACATTTGCAGCCTGATCTTTTACAAGATTTAAAATCTGATCTAACATAATTGTTGTGTATTAAGTTTGTAATAAGGTTTGAACGTTTCAGGACTAAATAGGTTCAGTCCGTAAAGTTGTTTTATGTTAACGTTCTATTGGGGTAATTCAGCCTACCTGTCGAGGGATTTTTGAACTTCAATTGCCTCCACTTTTAAGTGGAGGAATAAGATCAGATATCTGAAATTGGCTTTAGCCAAATGGAATTTCGACTAAAGTCTTTTCCTAAAGTGTTTTTATCCACGCGTTAAAAGGCGCGGCAATCGATAGTACTTAACAGCTCTGTAATTTACCGGGCATTCAATATTTTCACAAACTCATCCCAGTTATTATACAAAGCTTCCATAGATGGTAATACAATATTGGCACCTGCATCCCACAATACTTTTTCATCCAACGGGCCTGTATTTATAGCGATGGTGAATATTCCCGCCGCCGATGCCGCTTCCACGCCTCTCGGCGCATTTTCTATCACCACAGCCTGATTTGGGTTCAGGTGCCCGGCTTTTCCCAGTCCCATAAGGAATGGTTCGGGATGAGGCTTGCCATGCTTCACATCGAATGCTGTCACCATACGTTCTTTGGTAAACAGTCCCTGAAAATTATGTTCTATCTTATCGATGAGGGTAGGTTGTCCCGATCCCGTGACTATCACACATGTATATCCCTCGTCATGCACTTTTTTTACAAAATCATGAGCATAAGGAATAAGACTGCCATCGTTATATTCAGAGAACAACTCTGTTTTGCGTTTATATATTTTTTCTATCTCGTCCTGCGAGGCATCACGGCCTCTTTCCCTGTTCATAAGGTGGTTTATTGTGCTCTTGCCTACCATTCCTTCATACAGGTAGAACTCTTCGGGCGTACTCGGTATATCAAACTCGTCCATTGTTTGCTTCCACGACTTGGAGTGCCACTTCATGGAGTCGTACAACACGCCGTCCATATCGAAAAGGACTGCTTTGAGATCGAAATTTTTATATTGGTGTTTATTAAGGTAATCGGAGAATGCCGTAATCATAATGAATGTAATATTAATTTTGCCAGCACAAAGGTAAAATTAATAATCGAAAAGACCTAAAATATAAAAATGCTAGTTAAAATCAAAAAAGCGATCTTTTTATTTGTTTTTATCAAAATTTGAAATAACTTTGTCAACCATTAAATAAAATCAAACAGAAATGTTATCAGTACATAGTATTATTATTAGTTCACTCATTATCCTCTGGAGAAATTTAGGGTGAGCATTGCTATGTAGTATAATCATAAAGAATAAACTTGAGCCTTTCTCACTCTGTAAAAGATGAGAAAGGTTTTTTTTTGAGAATATATTTAATAAACCAATTAAAAAAGAGTCATGGACAAGTTATTTATTTTTGACACAACATTGAGAGATGGAGAGCAGGTGCCTGGTTGCCAGTTGAATACAATTGAGAAAATAGAAGTAGCCAAAGCCCTCGAATCGCTCGGCGTTGACGTTATCGAAGCCGGTTTTCCCGTTTCCAGTCCGGGAGACTTCAATTCGGTAGTCGAAATATCTAAAGCCGTGACCTGGCCTACCATATGTGCTTTGACACGGGCAGTGGAAAAAGACATCGAAGTAGCCGCCGAAGCATTGAAATATGCAAAGAATAAACGCATCCACACAGGAATAGGAACATCTGAATACCATATCAGATATAAATTCAATTCCACTCAGGAAGAAATACTGGAACGTGCGGCAGCTTGTGTTAAATATGCAAAGCGTTATGTTGAAGACGTGGAGTTCTACGCCGAAGACGCGGGCCGTACCGACAATGAATATCTGGCTCGTGTGGTTCAAGCCGTTGTAAATGCCGGAGCAACCGTAGTGAATATTCCCGATACCACAGGCTATTGCCTGCCAACCGAATATGGAGCGAAAATCAAATATCTGATCGACCATGTGGATATGAAGAATGCGATCCTTTCCACACACTGTCATCAGGATTTGGGAATGGCGACAGCCAACTCTATCATGGGAGTTCTTAATGGCGCACGCCAGGTAGAAGTAACCATAAACGGTATTGGCGAACGTGCCGGAAACACCTCGCTGGAAGAAGTCGTAATGGCAATCAAGAGCCATAAGGAACTGAACATTGAAACAAATATCAATACACAAAAAATATATCCTGTCAGCCGCATGGTCTCGAGCCTGATGAATATGCCAGTGCAACCAAACAAGGCCATCGTCGGGCGTAATGCGTTTGCCCACTCATCAGGTATTCATCAGGACGGAGTATTGAAAAACCTGTCTACATACGAGATCATCGATCCTAAGGAGGTAGGCATCGACGACAGTGCCATTGTTTTGACAGCACGCAGCGGACGCGCCGCATTGAAAAACAGATTATCGTTACTCGGGATAGAAGTAAACGATGACAATCTGGCTGAGATATACCAGCGATTCCTTGATCTGGCCGACCGCAAAAAGGATATTACCGATGAAGATGTTCTGATTCTGGCAGGTAAAGAGACCGATAAAATGCACCGCATCAAGCTCGACTTTATGCAGACAACCTCAGGGAAGGGTGTGAAATGTATCGGAGTAGTAGGACTTGATATCGCAGGTGAGAAATTCCAGGCATCGGCAACCGGAAACGGGCCTGTAGATGCCGCCATCAAAGCAGTAAAGGAAATAATCAAGCGACAGATGGTTATCGAGGAGTTCCTTATACAGGCTATCAACAAAGGAAGCGACGATACAGGAAAAGTTCATATGCAGGTATCGCACGAGGGAATAAATTATTATGGGTTTTCTGCAAATACAGATATTATTGTAGCCTCGGTCGAAGCCTTTATTAATGCAGTAAATAAGTTTGTGAAATAACGAATGAGATACGAGTAAACGAGTAGACAAGTAAACAAGTTTCTCTAAAAAGAACTTGTATCTTGTATCTTGTATACTTGTTAACTAAAACCAAATAAAAAATGAAAACATTATTCGACAAAATCTGGGATGCGCATGTCGTATCATCCGTAGAAAACGGCCCCACACAGTTGTACATAGACCGTCACTTTTGCCACGAGGTAACCAGCCCTCAGGCATTCAACGGACTACGTGCACGGGGATTAAAAGTTTTCCGTCCCGAGAAGACAACCATTACAGCCGACCACAATACACCAACAATCGATCAGGATCAACCCGTAAAAGATCCGATTTCAAAAAATCAGTTGGATACCCTTTCGAAAAATGCAAACGAATTCGGTATCAACCTATACTATCCATTGGGACATCAGAAAAATGGTGTAGTTCACATCATCGGCCCTGAGAACGGGTTCACCCAGCCGGGTATGACTATCGTTTGCGGCGACAGCCATACTTCTACACACGGAGCTTTTGGAGCCATCGCATTTGGTATCGGCACCAGCGAAGTAGAAATGGTGCTTGCCTCGCAATGCGTGCTTCAAACCCGCCCTAAGACCATGCGTATCACATTCAACGGTAAACTGAACGAAGGTGTTATAGCTAAAGACCTGGCACTGTATATGATCTCGAAACTGACAACAGGTGGCGCTACAGGCTACTTCGTTGAATATGCGGGAGAGGCTATCCGCAATATGTCGATGGAAGAACGTATGACGCTCTGTAACCTGAGTATAGAAATGGGCGCACGTGGAGGTCTTGTCGCTCCCGACGAAACAACTTTCAACTATGTGAAAGGCCGCGAATTCGCTCCGAAAGGTGAAGAATGGGATAAAGCGCTAGCATACTGGGAAACCCTGAAAACAGATGAGGGTGCAAAATTTGATAAAGAACTGACTTTCGATGCTGCCGATATTCAGCCGATGATCACTTATGGGACCAATCCGGGTATGGGAATGGGGATTACAGGTACTATCCCTACTCTTGACGAAATCGACGAAGCAGGACGTATATCATTCCAGAAATCGATGGACTACATGGGCTTCAAACCGGGAGAAAGGGTTGAAGGCAAACAAATAGATTATGTATTCCTCGGTAGTTGCACAAACGGCCGTATCGAAGACTTCCGTGTATTTGCCAACTTTGTGAAAGGTAAGAAAAAAGCGGATAATGTGATCGCATGGCTTGTTCCGGGAAGCTGGATGGTAGAAAAACAGATAAAAGATGAAGGTCTCTACGATATATTGAAAGATGCAGGCTTTGAGCTTCGCCAACCGGGATGCTCGGCATGTCTGGCGATGAACGACGATAAAGTTCCGGCCGGAAAATATGCGGTATCTACTTCGAACCGTAACTTCGAAGGACGTCAGGGACCGGGTGCACGTACTATCCTTGCAGGGCCATTGGTAGCGGCAGCAGCAGCAGTTACTGGACGGATAACCGATCCGAGGAATTTCTAATTAGCAAATTCGGAAATTAGCAAATTTGAAAATTACTTAATTGAGTATGAAAGAAACCGGAAATGTAATTGTTGATTTATCGTTTAAGTTCGCTTTGGATATTATTGCATTTGCTGAAATATTGGAGCAAGAACGAAAATACATAATTGCTAACCAGTTGCTAAAAAGTGGAACATCAATCGGGGCAAATATAAGGGAAGTTCAAAATGGAGAGAGTAAACAAGACTTTATTCATAAGCTAAAGATTGCGGCGAAAGAAGCTGACGAAACTGAATATTGGTTGCTCCTTTGTGAAAACTCCGAGAATTATCCATTTAATTCTCAATTATTAGAAGATATAAAGATATTACAAAAAATCATCAATAAAATTATCGGAACGGCTAAGTCAAAAGGATGAGACTATTCATTTGAAAATATGCTAATTCGCTAATTTACAAATTAATATTTATGGAAAAATTTCAAACACTTACATCGACATACGTTCCACTTCCTATCGAAAATGTGGACACAGACCAGATTATACCTGCACGCTTTCTGAAAGCGACTGACAAAGAAGGATTTGGCAACAATCTTTTCGCCGACTGGCGCTACAACAAAGACGGTAGCCCTAAAGCCGACTTCGTATTGAACGATTCCACATACAGCGGACAAATACTTGTCGCAGGTAAGAATTTCGGTAGTGGATCGAGCCGTGAACATGCCGCATGGGCAGTTGCCGGATATGGCTTCCGTGCAGTAGTTTCAAGTTTCTTTGCCGATATTTTCAGGAATAACGCATTGAACAACGGGGTATTGCCGGTTATTGTCACTCCTGAATTTCTCTCAGAAGCTTTTGTCAGCGTAAAGGCCGATCCGAAAGCGACACTGACCATCGATCTGGAGAAACAGACAATAAAAAATAATGCAACAGGCAAGTCGGAAAATTTCGAGATCAATCCATATAAAAAAGAATGCCTGCTCAAAGGTCTGGATGATATCGACTATCTACTCTCTAAAAAAGAAATGACAGAGGAATACGAAGTTAATTCGAAAATTTGAAAATTAGCATATTAGCAAATACACTATTTTCATTTGCTAATTCGCTAATTGACTAATTCGCTAATTGAATTATGATTGAAATAATGGACACTACCCTGCGTGACGGGGAGCAAACGGCGAGCGTTTCATTTTCCACACAGGAGAAGATGAGCGTAGCCCGCCTGCTGCTCGTCGATCTGGGGGTAAACCGCATAGAAATAGCTTCGGCAAGGGTATCTAACGGTGAGTTTGATACTGTAAGCAAGATTGCCTCATGGGCTCAGGCAACAGGCCATATCGATAAGATCGAGATATTGGGTTTTATCGATAAGGGCGCATCCCTGCAATGGATAAAAGACGCAGGATGCAAGACTATCAACCTGCTGACAAAAGGCTCTTACAAGCACGTTACCGAGCAATTGAGGAAAACACCGGAGCAACACCTCGAAGATATAAGATCCGAAGTGAATATGGCTCAGGAAATGGGCATTACCGTTAATGTTTACCTCGAAGACTGGTCGAACGGTATTATCCACTCCGAAGACTACGTTTATTTCATGATGGACGGCATGAAAGACCTGCCTATTAAACGCTTCATGCTGCCCGACACACTGGGTATTCTCAACCCTCACAGTGTATGGCGTGCATGCCGCAGGATGATAAGCCGCTATCCCAATCTGCATTTCGATTTCCATGCCCACAACGATTATGACCTCGCCGTGGCCAACACGATGGTGGCCGCCGAAGTGGGAGTAAAAGGAGTGCATCTGACAATGAACGGACTGGGCGAACGTGCGGGAAATGCATCACTGGCCAGTGTTATAGCCGTATTTCACGATCAGTTGAAATTACAGACTACCGTCAAGGAAGAAAACATTAATAAGGTGAGCCGTGTAGTAGAATCATATTCGGGGCAGATCATCTCTACCAACCAGCCCATCGTGGGAGACAATGTCTTTACTCAATGCGCCGGAATCCATGCAGACGGCGATAATAAGAATAATCTGTACTACAACGATCTTTTCCCTGAGCGTTTCGGCCGTGTACGGGAATATGCCCTCGGTAAACTGTCGGGTAAATCTAATATCCGCAAGAATATAGAGGCATTGGGTATAGAACTTGATGAGGTAGATATGCAGATAGTAACCAACCGGGTGATTGAATTAGGTGACAAGAAAGAAATCATCACTCAGGATGACCTGCCTTATATCATCGCAGATGTATTGAAGAACAATGATAAAGAAAAGCGAATTAAAATACTATCTTTTGCATTCCTGCTTACCAAAGGACTTCGCCCTACAGCTACTGTTAAAGTAGAAATAGACGGAAACGAATATGAATGGACAGCACCCGGGGACGGGCAATACCATGCTTTTTCAAAAGCTCTGTATAAAATATACAGCCGGTTGAACAAGCCAACCCCTACCCTTACCAACTATGCTGTGTTCATTCCGCCGGGAGGACGTACCGATGCATTAGTGCAGACGGTTATCACATGGGAATTCAATGGCAAAACTTTCAAAACCAGAGGATTGGATGCTGACCAGACTGAAGCTGCCGTGAAAGCCACGGAAAAGATGTTGAATCTGATAGAGGATATGTAAAAAAAAACGATCTTTGCATATTGAATACAAAAATTCATTAATCAGAATGAGAATAAAGAACATAAAAGATAAATTTAATAACCAGTTTGCAGGTTCATTAATTTATCTTCTTTCTGTCAATGCGCTATTCCTTATATTTTTCTCTATATTTAGAATAATCAATATTATAACTAATTGGCCAACAATAAGCATAATAGACGATCCTGCTTTATACAATTATATATTCAAAGCAATAACCAAAGGTATACGGTTCGATAATATTGTAACCAGCTATGTAATAATTATACCTTTGATAATACTGCCTATAGCTGCTCTTTTCAATTATTTTAATAAAAAATTAATAATAGCGGCAAATATTTATTTCTCTCTTTGTGCGTTTGTTTTATTGGGCCTTTCTATGGCAAATATTCCTTATTTTGAATATTTCAACCAATACATTCCTCTTTCCGCGTTGTATTGGTTTGAGTACTCTGACCAGATAATTGGAATGCTCACCGGGGAAAAAATCTATTTATATTATTTTTTACTATTTATCTTCATCTTTCTAGTCTTTATATTTTCTCTTATAATAATTCGCCGGTTAATCACAAAGCACATCGGACAAAGGGTAAAAGTCTATAAAAATTATTATGTATACATACCTATTCTATTGCTATTTTATTTACTCTGCTTATGGGGAACAAGAGGATGGTTGTTTACACGAAAACTAAGAGAACCCGATACCATATTCTGCCAGCATTTAATAATTTGCCAGATGGTAATGAACCCGGTTTATTACATCGCAGGAACTCAATATTCGTCTCAATTACATACATTAGTCGATGATAATGAATACGGTAATGTAATAAAAAGAGAGTTGGGTTTTGATATATTCGACGAAAAATATTATATAAACAACCATTCTACAGACTCTCTTGACCATAAAAATAAGCCCAACATTATTTTTATATTTATAGAATCCTTTTCTCATGAATATATTGAGAGAAACCAGGGAGAAAAGCCACTGTTTCCTTTTATAAAGGGACTAATCAATAAATCTCTTTATTTCGATAATTTTTACTCTCATGGAATCCACACTAACCAGGGAATTACAGCTTCATTGTATGGAATACCATCTGTTTTTGAAAAGGTAATGACTATTAAAGCCCCAATTCAGTTAGATTTAGGTATGTTTGGAGAGGAAAAATATAATGATATCCGCAAAAAATCTCCTTATCTCCACGGCCTACCAAATAATCTGAAAGAACTGGATTACACAAACCTATTTTTTGTAACACATACCATAAATTTTGATAATCTAAATAATTTTCTCCCCTTAAATGGATTTGATCTGATATATGGCTCGGAGAATTATCCTGAATCGGAAAACGTAAACACATGGGGAGTTTCAGATAAATATCTGTTTGATTATTCTAAAAACGTCATTGATTCTGTAGCCGGGCAAAACAAACCGTTCCTTGCCTCAATATTAACGATAAGTAATCATCCTCCTTATGTTTATCCCAAAGAATTTAAAAATGTGAGCAACAATGAAGACGATAGTGCGATGGCTTATGCTGACAACTGCCTGAAAGAATTTATGGAGGGGGCTTCTAAAGAAGAATGGTATAACAACACAATATTTGTCTTTTTAGGTGATCATGGAAAAAGATTTAACCAAGAAGAAAGCCTTCCTTTATCGTTTTTCCATGTACCTCTGATCATATATTCTCCTCTATTCGAAAATGCGCCGCAAAGATATTCTTTCCCGATGGGACAGATAGATTTATACCCTACCCTGATGGGACTTATGGGACATCGTGCACATTACAATACTTTTGGTATAGATGTCTTTAAAAAGAAGAGAGATTTTATCTATTTTTCATCTGACGAAAAATTAGGGTGCATCAGCAGTAATAATTTCTACTACATAAATGATTTTATTTACAATCAGGAATTTTTGTATAAGTTGGGCAAGCGCCCACTGCAGGAAGTAGAAATGAGTAAATACAAACATTTGGTGGACAGTATGAAAACATATTCCGGATCGATGCTGGAAGGTGTTAAACGACTATATAAAGATTAGATTAATAATTTTAGATATAATGAAACTAAACATTGCAGTACTACCGGGGGATGGAATAGGCCCGGAAATAATTGAACAGGCTCTGAGAGTAACAGAAGCCGTATGTGAAAAATTTGGACATGAACTGAGCTACGAATACGGATTAGTAGGAGCATCGGCTATCGATCAGGTAGGAAATCCTTATCCCGATGGAACACACGAATTGTGCATGGCTTCCGACGCCGTGTTGTTCGGAGCTATCGGCGACCCTAAATACGACAATGACCCATCGGCGAAAGTAAGGCCTGAACAAGGACTATTGGCCATGCGCAAGAAATTAGGCTTGTATGCAAATATCCGTCCGGTAAGCACTTTCCCGTCACTGATACATAAATCGCCATTACGTGCCGATCTGGTTGATGGTGCCGATTTCATGTGTGTGCGGGAACTGACAGGCGGGATGTATTTCGGTCGCCCGCAAGGTCGTAGCGAAGATGGAAATACGGCTTACGACACCTGCGTATATACGCGTGAAGAAGTAGAACGCATTCTACACCTTTCATACAAGTATGCACAGATGCGCCGCAAAAAAGTAACTGTGGTAGACAAAGCGAATGTACTGGCAACATCACGCTTGTGGAGACAGATTGCGCAGGAAATAGCACCACAATACCCGGATGTGGAAACTGAATATATGTTTGTCGACAATGCTGCCATGCAAATCATACAATGGCCTAAGCGTTTCGACGTGCTTGTTACCGAAAACCTGTTCGGGGATATCCTTACCGATGAGGCATCTGTCATTACAGGATCGCTTGGCATGTTACCGTCAGCTTCTATAGGTATCCATACTTCAGTTTTCGAACCTATACACGGATCGTATCCGCAGGCAGCAGGAAAGAATATTGCCAACCCGTTGGCTACAATCCTGTCGGTGGCTATGATGTTTGAATATGCATTCGAGCTGAAAGAAGAAAGTGAACTGATACGCAACGCTGTTGCTGCATCGATGGATGCAGAAGTAGTTACCGAAGATATCTCGCTTTCGGGTAAAGCACATTTGACATCGGCTGTCGGTGACTGGATCGTTGATTATGTTAAGAAATAATACTGATTTACAGAGGTCTATTAATTTCTCAAAACAAAAAACAGGTTGCTGGTCAGCAACCTGTTTTTTTGTTATATATAAAGTAACTGGTTACTTTTTCTCTGTAGGATTCATTATCACCTGAATGAAGTTGTCCTGTGATATCAAGTCTTTTGTTACAGCCTTGATATCGGCAGGAGTCAGAGCATTCACAACAGACAGGTAATTGCTGTGATTGTCTTCTCCATAGAAATAATTGGTTGAAAGAATACCAGACCAGTATCCGTTCTGTTTTTCGTCTTCCTGGAATTTTTTCAGCATATATTCTTTCACTTTCTGGAAGTCGGCTTCCTCCGGCCCGTTTTCGGCTATCTTATTTATTTCCCGGTTGATGATCGGTGAAATAATTGCTACCCTTTCGTGGTCGGTATCGAAAGACATTTGCAGAGTTGTCTGTCCTTCCGGTATACGGCTGATGGCCGAGCGTACACTTACTCCGTACGTACCTCCGGCTTCTTCCCTTACTGTGCGCACATACACGATATCGAGTATCTGTTTGAGTGCAGATAGTGAAATTTGTGTTTTCTGATCACGTTTCAGAGTTCCGCTGTATAGTTCGAATACCGACGTTTTAGGGGTTTCCATCTCCTGTTCAAATATATTATCGAACTTACCTTTACGTATCGAAGTATCTACCTTTTTGTATGTAGCATTTTTATCACCCGATGGCAAAGACGCCAGATATTGTTCAACCAGTGGTTTCAAGGCAGCTTCATCTACTGTTCCCACAAAAGTGAATGTAAATGATCCCGGATTGGCAAATGCTTCCTTATATATTTCGATTATACGATCGTAATCCAGTTTCTCGGCATCTTCGGCGGTCATTTGCTGCATGCGCGGATTGTCTCCGTACATAGCTTTTACCGCATTAATATTGAAGATATATGAAGGTTCTTTAGTCAGGTTTTTCAACTGGGATTTAATCATGTCGAGAATATTGGAATATGCTCCCTCATCCTTACGTGGCGCTGTGAAATACAGATATGTAAGCTGCATCATTGTTTCCAGATCCTTGATAGTAGAAGATCCGCTGATTCCTTGTGTCCAGCTTGAAATGTTTGCATTCACACTGGCCGATTTTCCGGCAAGGGCTTTTTTCAGGTCGGTAGCACTAAAGCTGCCTATACCTCCCACAGAAGGAACCATCGAAGCCATATTGGCATTATTAATATCAGCGTCAGCCACAATAGATGTACCTCCGTAACCTACAGATGTCATTCTGATCTCATCATCTTTAAAATCTGTTTTCTTGATAACCACTTTTATACCGTTAGACAAGGTCCAGATTGTAGTACCTAATTTTGCATCGCTTTCTGTTTTCGCAACGCTACCGGCTGCAGGCAACTGCGGTATAAGCGGCTCGTTGGATACTTCTTCCACATAAGCAGTAATATCTTCTTTCTGAACGGCATCCATCACAGCCAGCAGGTCGGCTTCGGTCGGATAAACGAGTCCTTCTTTTTCAGGGCCTGTCACAGTGATGATAATGTTCTTATCCCCAATCAGCTGCTGTATAGTCATGTTTATTGCCTGAGCATTGAGCATAGGGGTAAACTTCTTGATAAAATCGTATTCGAATTCGATGCCCGGTATACCTTCATTGTCTATGAAACTGCGTACATATTCCTGAACATAACGCCTGTTCAGTTCTTTGTTGCGGTTGTTATACATATTTTCATAACGCTTCAGCAAATCTGCTTTAGCTCTCTCAACCTCAGCTTCGGTGAATCCGAATTTCTTGATACGGAGATTCTCACGCACAAGACTTGCCAGTGTTTCATCGATCTTTCCTTCTTTGCTAAGTGCAATAGATGTCCATGCATCTTTTGTTTTGGAAACAAAAAATTCACCATCATAAGCATACGATGCAGTGAAAGGAGCGTCTGCTTTCTGAGTAATCTCATTCAGACGGTCATTGATCATGGATGAAGCCAACGATTTTATAACACTCATTACAAGTTCGGCCTCTGTTTTCTCCAATGCCTCCGGCATTTTGTCGTGCTTGATATAGAGATTTATCTGTGTTCTTGTAGCTTCGGGATCAGTTACAATAGATACGATCGGTTTTTCGTTATCCGGAACCGGAAAATATTCCCTTACAGCAGCATTTACAGGCTTAGGTATATCGGCAAACATAGTTTTTATCTTAGCTTCCACCTGATCGACATCGATATCACCTACAACGACAATACCTTGAAGATCGGGTCTGTACCATTTATGATAATAATCTTTCAATGTCTGGTACGGGAAGTTTTCCACTACTTCCATTTTACCTATCGGCATACGGTCAGCATATTTACTACCGGCAAAGATCACAGGCAATTGCTTGTCCCATATACGTGACTGCGCACCGCTACGGGTACGCCATTCTTCTTTAATCACCTTGCGTTCTTCATCGATCTGTTCATTTTTCAGTGCGATAAAGCCTGACCAGTCGTGCAATACAAGCAGACAGGAATCTATTATCGTTTCACGGATAACAGGCACATCGTTCAGGTTATACACCGTTTCGTCGAAAGATGTGTAAGCGTTAACATTCGCGCCGAATTTAACACCTATAGTCTCCAGATAGTTGAGCATGGTCTTTTTGCCCGGATAATTTTTCGATCCGTTGAAAGCCATGTGCTCGAGGAAGTGAGCCAGCCCGGCCTGGTCGTCCTCTTCTTGCATAGAGCCCACTTTCTGGGCAATGTAGAAGTCTGCCCTTTTTTCGGGGTAGGCATTGTGCCTGATGTAATACGTCAGGCCGTTTTCTAACGTCCCATACCTCACCTGTGAATCTACAGGCAATGGCTGAGGCATCTGAGCTTTAGCCATTCCGGCCAGGAAGATCAGAGTTAAAAGAATAATTGATTTCCTCATATAGATTGGTTTTATAAATGTGAATAGCCATTTTATTTTATAGTGATCTTAACGACAACAGGTGTATGGTCTGATACAAAGATATCATTTAATTTATCAGGCAACACCTTATAATCATTTACAGTAACATCTTTGCTTACAAACACATAATCGATCAATACTCGTTCTTCTACAGGCAGACGGCCAAAGTCGTGGAAAGTCCAGTCAGTACCTTCGGTTTTTGCAGCGATGCTTTTGCTGTCCACCAGATAAAACTCTTTAGTTGTATCGGTTATATTCTTCACTGTTTCCGAATCAGGAGTTACATTAAAATCTCCGGTTAGCATTACCGGCAAGTCTTTGCCCAGTTCCATTGCCCTGTTGAGCATCAGGTCACCACCTTCTTTACGGGCAACTACTCCTATATGATCGAGATGAGTGTTGATAGCGATAAACTCTTTGCCTGTTGTTTTATCTTTCAGCACAGCCCATGTAGCCACACGCTTGCAGGCTGCATCCCATCCCATCGATGGCACATCCGGCGTTTCACTCAACCAGAAATTACCGGATTTTATCTCTTCAAACCGGTCTTTCTTATAGAATAAGGGACAATATTCGCCGGTGTCTTTCCCATCTTCACGGCCTACACCTATAGCTGTGTATTCAGGAAGTCTTTCTTTCAGATCGTTCATCTGGTTGGGCAAAACTTCCTGCATGCCCAGTATGTCTACATTGTTCGCTTTAATCACTTCAGCGGCTACATCCTTACGGTACTGCCAGCTGTTGAGGCTATCGCTGGCAACATCGAGCCGTATATTAAATGTCATAACGTTCAGGTCTAACAGCACTTCTTTCTTGTTGCAACTGCTGAAAACAGCCAGCAGAGAAATAATCAATAGATAAGATAATTTTTTCATTTTGCGTTTTATAATTTATTAGTCTTCTATTATTAAAAAAAATCACATATTCTGGGCAAAAAAATGATAGCGCCACATATCACAGATACCACGGATGCCACAAATACGGCCGCAGCCGCCAGGTCTTTTATCTTTTTTATAGCTTCGCGCCATTCGGGAGATATGTAGTCACACAGGTTTTCGATAGCCGAATTCATTATTTCGAGGCCAAAAACAAGGGCGATGAGCAAACATACGATCATCCATTCGGTAGCCGAGATGCCAAACAAGAATCCTGCGCCTATCACGACTACTGCAATTCCGACATGAATTCGTGAATTATGTTCTTCCCTCAATAAGACCTTCAGTCCATTAAGGGCGTAAAATGCAGATTTAATACGCTTGTTGATTGAGAATTTTTCGAAGCCTTTATTATTCATTCCTGTAATTGTTAATAAACAAGTATGGACAGAACGAAAGTATAAAATAATTGTCAGGAAAGAATGAAAAAATGTTTTTTTTTGCCTCATCGTTGTTTATAAGCCAAATACACACCAAAAAGCTCCGGTAAATTGTTTTACCGGAGCTAAAGTTAAAAATGTACTTTTACTGGCAATCTATTGAGCCAAAGACATTATCCAGTGCACCTTTTTCCAGTTCGCAGGCCATAATATATTGCTCTGGCACATCATGAATATATTTTATCCCATAGTTGGAAGTAGGCACAAAACCGAAACGGTGATAGTAAGCCGGATCGCCACACAGAAAAACAGCCTTATAACCCAGCTCTTTCCCCTGTTCCATTCCTTTCCGGATCAACGCCGAACCAACACCTACATTCCTGTACTCGAGCAAGACCGACACGGGAGCAATCAACAGCCCTTCATATTCAGTGCCGTCTGACTGCATCACATAGGTTTTAGTAAGCATAATGTGCCCAATAAGTTTCCCTTCAACTTCGGCGACTAAGGCCAGTTGTGATATATAACGACTTCCCTTTCGCAGATTATCTGCAAAATCCTGTTCGTCTCCGTCTTTCACCGTTGCTGTCTCGAAGGCCGTCTTTATTAATGCATAAATTTCAGAAAAATCTTTTTCCGTTTCCTGTCTTATTACATAATCCACTGTCATTTGTTTTTCCAGTTTCCACCATAATGATTCTTCCGTTTCCTTATAGATGGCCATTCCATTTTTCTGCAGAACCCTTTGTGAAGGGATATTATTTCTGTAAGTCTCTGCAATTACAGAAATTACCGACATATGACAGAAAGCCCAATCAGATAATAGCTTTACAGCCTCGGTCATTATTCCCTTGTTTTGATAACCGGGATTTGTACCATAACCTATTTCAATCAACCCTGCTTCATCGGGTGCATTCTTAAAGCAGAAAGAAGCGACAGCTTTGTTTTCAGACTTCAATACGATCTGCCAATTGGTATGCCACAGATGATTATCCGGATTCCCGGCTGCCAGATTATACTGACATTCCATTGCCTCACAGGTTCTTTCTTCCAGGATATAATTAGAGGGAGTTAAAACTAACTCCCTTTCTAATTTTTCCATCCCCGACAACAGAAGCTTAAATTGCCCGATTGTCAGAGGAATAATTTTCAACCTATTGGTTTCTAACAGCATGCTATCAGATTTTTTTACCGATATAGAACACATAGCCATAATATTCTTTGTAGCGTTTATATAACTCTACTTCATGACTATTCATCTGCATAAATTCTTCGGCAATTTTATTTCCGGCATTCCTTATCAGAAATTCTTCAGCAACTTTTGGCATTGGTGCGTAAAACTCATCAAGCCAGCAAGTTTCCGGCAAAATAAAATGAGCTACAGGAGTGTATCCCGCGTCACGCATCTGCGCTATCTTAATTGGAATAGTATCTATTTCCGGATAGTTGGCGTCCCAGAATTCCTGAATTTCGTCAGGACGTTCCTCCGTGAACCATGAAGCTTCCGAGACACCGATGTAGCATCCTTTTTTGAGATACTGGTGCCAGTATTTTAGACCATAATTGTAACCGATATTATAGATCGAACCTTCGGCCCATACAAGGTCTAACGAGTTTTCGGCAAAAGGTGATTCGCCCATAGAGCCTACAACTGTAGAAATCCGTTGCTCCAGTTTTGTTTCTTTTATCCTGCCGTCGAATACCTCTATCATTTCGGGTATCAGATCGATAGCCGTAATGTGGGCATCCGTATTTTCGGCAAGAGTGAGCGTTTGGGTACCTGTTCCGCAACCGAGATCGACCATTTTTTTTACGTCGGCCAGGTTATCGATGAAGCTTAAAGCTTTTTTTGTTACGTCTTCGCTACCTGGGCCTTGTCTGTTAAGGCGTGCGAAAAAATCTGCGATCAGTGAAAAATTAAAGTCTACTATAGTTTTTGAATTATCTTTCATTGTTGTAATACTATTTATGATTATTGCACATGCCCAGCCGGCATATGAAATATTCAGTTGTTAAATTTATTGATATTTGGATATAAAAAACCACGAACAAAATTTATTGTTCGGGATAAACGGAGGGATAATTTGTTTCCTATACAGGAATCAAATTATTTACTTCACCAATATATTCTTAACTTTTGTAGTCATAAATTGTATTTCAGGGGCAAAGATAATTTATTTTATCGATTAAATAACAAAATTCCCTATTTTTCTATTTCCGGCAACCAAAGTAAAAAAAATATTCTGACTACCGGAAATACTATAACATTTTCCCGTAAACGTCAATCCACAGGCAATCCTTCCGAATCTTTCTGTTCTTTTTTAAAGCTATCTATAATACTGTAACTGTATTTTGGATCAGCCTCATGCCCCATAAATGTCAAACCTAAATACACTCGGTATTCGTAACCTTCCTCATATTCAAAACCTTCTATTTCACCTTCATATACCTCCCAGTCTTTCATTATTTTTATGTAATAAGATGGCGTAGCAGTATTTTGCGGACGTTTCGATGCTATGAGTGCATGAGCCCCTTGTATTGGAATATTTTCGGATTCCTTTTTTGTTTTTGATAAAACTTCCAGAAGAATTTGCTTATGAGTGGGAGCGTCTGCGATCTCTCCGTCATGCACTTTCTCCTGTCTCACTTTCAGCATATACTCATAGCCTTCTTCGTGCTCGAAACCTTCAATATACCCAAAAGGCTTCCATGTATTATCGCCTTCCTGTTTTGCAAAATAAGGGCTGAACACATAAGATCCATCATATACTTTCTTTACAGAAGATATGGTCACATCAAATACCTTTGTATCATCATCCGAACACGATACAAGTCCACCACAAATGAAGGGAACAAGAAATAAAAGAAAAAACAGCCTTTTCATAGTTTTTGTTTTAAGAATAGATAATATGTTATATAAATGATGCTATAATGTTCCATAAAGTTGCATACAGTAAAACAACAAAAACAATGCAACGCCAGATTCTTTATATTTATTTCATCACCATTTACAATTAACCTCATCATATAACAAATTTTCATACTTAAAAACTTTACTAACCAAACAAAATAACTTACTTTTGCAGTGCATTTTCGAAAAAGATAACTATTTGAAAATAAGCACTTATAAATACCATTTATACAGACATAGAGAGCTATTCTGTAAATAATTATGGATCAACAATATAACCTATATATAAACAATTAATAAGAATCATGGCTAATCAAAAAGAAAAGCTTTTTTCTGACTTTCCACCTATTTCGACAGAAGAGTGGATGGCGAAGATCACAGCCGACCTGAAAGGCGCTGACTTTGAGAAAAAACTTGTTTGGAGAACAAACGAAGGGTTCAATGTAAACCCTTTCTACAGAAGTGAAAACACAACAGGCCTGCAAACGACCGATTCACTTCCGGGCGAATTTCCTTACGTTCGCGGTACCAAGAAAGACAATGACTGGTACATCCGTCAGGATATTTGCGTTAATGACTTCAAGGCTGCCAATGCAAAGGCTCTTGACGTATTGTACAAAGGCATCAACTCTATCGGATTTAAAATAGACGGAGATGATGTAAGTGCCGAAAACATCAAGACTTTGTTGAAAGACATCCATCCCGAAGCCGTAGAATTAAATTTTAACACATGCCACCGTAAAGCATTGGAACTGACCAAAATCCTTGTTGAATACATCAAGGGCACAGGAGCAGACGTTATGAAATGCTTCGGTTCTGTAAATTACGACCCATTCAAACCTCTTTTGAAAAAAGGCCGTGATGCAGAAGGCTGGGTAGAAAAGGCCGCCGAAATAGTGAAGGCTGCCGCTCCCCTACCCCGTTTCCGTGTATTAGCTGTTAACGCTCACGCATTGAACGATGGCGGATCATACATCTTCCAGGAATTAGGCTATGCTCTGGCTAATGGCAACCAGTTATTGGGTGCATTAGTTGAAGTAGGACTCGATCCAACTTTAGTTGCTAAGAAGATTAAGTTCAATTTCGGTATCGGCGGAAACTATTTTATGGAGATCGCCAAATTCCGTGCGGCACGCTGGTTATGGGCCGAAATTGTAAATGCTTACAACCCTATCTGTCCTAACGACTGCCCGAGCAAAACAGAAGATGGTATTTGCCGTTGCGCATCTAAAATATATACTCACGCGCAAACATCAACATTCAACAAGACAATTTATGACGCCCATGTGAACCTGCTTCGCACGCAAACCGAAGCTATGTCTGCAACTATTGCAGGTGTTAATTCACTTACTGTGCGTCCGTTTGATGAAACATATAAAACATCCGATGACTTCTCGGAACGTATTGCCCGTAACCAACAATTATTGTTGAAGGAAGAATGCCACTTCGATAAGATCACAGACCCTTCATCTGGTTCATATTATATAGAAAACCTTACGAAATCGATCGCCGAACAGGCCTGGAAATTATTCCTCGAAACAGACGAGAAAGGTTTCTACAATGCATTGAAAGCCGGAACTGTACAGACTGCAGTAAAAGCATCTGCCGACAACCGTTTCAAAGCATTAGCAACACGCCGTGAAGTGCTGTTGGGAACAAATCAATTCCCTAATTTCACCGAAAAAGCCGAAAGCAAGATCGTTGAAAAAGAAGCTTGCGGGTGCGGATGTGGAAAAGATGCTCCATACATGGCTCTTCCTACAGACCGCTTAGGAACGGCATTCGAGGAAATGCGTCTGGCTACCGAAAAACATGGCGCTCCTACAGTATTCATGCTTACTATCGGTAATCTGGGTATGCGCCTTGCTCGTGCACAATTCTCCAGCAACTTCTTTGCTTGTGCAGGCTACAAGGTTATCGATAACTTAGGATTCCAAACAGTAGAAGATGGTGTGAAAGCTGCATTTGACAAGAAAGCTGATATCATCGTTCTTTGTTCGAGTGACGATGAATATGCAACTTATGCACCGGAAGCTTACAAGCTTATACAAGGTAAAGCACATTTTGTTGTAGCAGGTGCTCCGGCTTCTATGGAAGAACTGAAAGCTCAGGGAATAGAACACTTCGTGAATGTGAAGAGCAATGTCCTTGAAACTTTAAAGATGTTCAATGCTAAACTGGGAATCGAATAATTAAGTAGCTAAAAAATTTAAAGTAAAAAATGAAACCAAATTTTAAAGATATAGACATTAACAAAGCAGGTTTTGCAGCTACAAATGCTGCGAAATGGGCTGCTGATAATGGTATAGAGGCTGACTGGATGACTCCCGAACTGATCCCGGTTAAATCTGTTTATACCAAAGAAGACCTTGAAGGTATGGAACACCTTAATTATGCTTCGGGTATCCCTCCATTCCTTCGCGGGCCATATTCTGGTATGTACGCTATGCGTCCGTGGACGATCCGTCAGTATGCCGGATTCTCTACCGCAGCCGAATCGAATGCATTCTACCGTCGTAATCTTGCTTCGGGACAAAAAGGTCTTTCCGTAGCATTCGACCTTGCCACACACCGCGGATACGACGCCGACCATCCCCGTGTAGTAGGTGACGTTGGTAAAGCAGGGGTATCTATCTGCTCGGTAGAAGATATGAAAGTATTGTTCGAAGGAATTCCATTGAATCAGATGTCGGTTTCGATGACAATGAACGGCGCTGTGCTTCCTGTACTTGCATTCTACATCAATGCAGGTCTTGAGCAAGGTGCTAAACTGGAAGAAATGGCCGGAACAATACAGAATGATATCCTGAAAGAATTCATGGTGCGTAATACATATATCTATCCACCGGAATTTTCGATGAAGATCATTGCTGATATTTTCGAATATACATCTCAAAAGATGCCGAAGTTCAACTCTATCTCTATCTCGGGTTACCACATGCAGGAAGCCGGAGCGACAGCGGATATCGAGTTGGCTTATACCCTTGCCGACGGTATGGAATACCTGAAAGCTGGTATCGACGCCGGTATCGATGTGGACGCCTTCGCACCCCGCCTGTCTTTCTTCTGGGCTATCGGTATGAACCACTTTATGGAGATCGCTAAAATGCGTGCCGGACGCCTGTTGTGGGCGAAGATCGTGAAAAGTTTCGGAGCAAAAAATCCGAAATCGCTTGCACTTCGTACTCACTCCCAGACTTCGGGATGGTCACTGACAGAACAAGATCCGTTCAATAACGTTGGCCGTACCTGTATCGAAGCGATGGCTTCCGCACTTGGTCACACTCAGTCATTGCACACCAATGCACTGGATGAGGCTATTGCATTACCGACCGACTTTTCAGCACGTATTGCACGTAATACTCAGATATACATTCAGGAAGAAACATATATCACTAAGGAAATCGACCCTTGGGCAGGTTCTTACTATGTGGAAACACTGACTAACGAGCTTGTGCACAAGGCATGGGATCTGATTCAGGAAGTTCAGAAACTGGGTGGTATGGCTAAGGCTATCGAAACAGGTCTTCCTAAAATGCGTATAGAAGAAGCTGCCGCACGTACACAGGCAAGAATCGACTCGGGAACTCAGACTATTGTAGGTATCAACAAATACCGTCTTGAAAAAGAAGACCCTATCGATATTCTTGACGTGGACAACACCGAAGTTCGCCGCCAGCAGATCGAACGTTTGAACGATCTGAAATCGAAACGAGATAATGAAGCTGTGAAAAAAGCATTGGCTGCCATCACAGAATGTGTGAAAACCAAGAAAGGTAACCTACTCGAACTTGCTGTTGAAGCTGCCCGTCTTCGTGCTACATTGGGCGAAATCTCCGATGCTTGCGAGGAAATAGTAGGACGTTATAAAGCTGTAATCAGAACAATTTCAGGCGTGTATTCATCAGAAAGTAAAAAAGACCCTACATTCCACGAAGCTCAGAAGCTTGTTGAGGAATTCGCTAAGAAAGAAGGCCGTCAGCCACGTATCATGATCGCTAAGATGGGGCAGGACGGACACGACCGTGGTGCAAAAGTTGTAGCGACAGGTTATGCCGACTGTGGTTTTGACGTAGATATGGGACCATTGTTCCAGACTCCGGAAGAAGCTGCCCGTCAGGCTGTAGAAAACGACGTGAATGTGCTTGGAGTATCTTCTCTTGCAGCAGGACACAAAACGCTTGTACCACAGGTAATAGCAGAATTGAAGAAACTGGGACGTGAAGATATCATCGTAATTGCCGGTGGTGTGATTCCTGCACAAGACTATGACTTCCTGTACAAAGCGGGTGTTGCTGCTATCTTTGGCCCGGGTACATCGGTGACTAAGGCCGCCGTGCAGATAATGCAAATTTTGTTGGCTGAATAAAATTAGCTGACACAATAATATCAGAAAGAGGCTGTCCTACTTTTGAGATAACCCTTTTAAAGAGTAATATACTGTATATCAGATGTAGATACTTGTGATTTTTGCCATATCCTACATATATTTCTACATAATGGCTTGGTTATTACTACATTTATATGAATGCAAATATATACAGTTTGTTTTAATTTAAAAGCCTATAAATGATAAGATTTTGAAGTCTTACATTTATAGGCTTTTTGTTTTCGTTTGGTTAGAAATTATTTTTCTACATTATATTATTTTTCAGATCAGCCCAAGATTAATTAACCTAAAAGTCATTGCTGGTAAACTTACTTGAAACCGATCCGCCAATTCTCTTACATTTTCTTCATCATGCAAATCTTTATGAAGTGATTCTACTTCTCTCCTAACTAACATCTCTGGCATCAATATATTTGCAGCAAAATAATTAGCTTCCTGTTCCATACGCGCCTCTTGTGTTGTATAACCTTCGGATTGTCTCTTAAATAAAACAGCATCCATAAACACATTAGATTTGGCACTATGTAAAACATAATGACCCAATTCATGCGCTTGAGTAAATCTTTGTCTGACCTCTGACTCGCTCATATCATACCCAATTGTCTTAGTCCCATTATCCAAAACTAAAATACCAGATAAGTCATTATCAAAAAAGTAAGGTCTAACTGATATTTTTTCGCTTTCGATTATTTGTTTAATGTCAATTGGAAGAAATGTCAATTCATTAACATATTTATCAATGAACGATTTAGTTTTTTCTACAATACTTTTCAAGATAGCCATAATAATTATTTTCCAGATGTAACAAGTTTAAAAAACCTATTGACTGTAGCACTTTGCAACATTGTCTCATCAGCACCAATTGCATATATTTGAGTTAATGGACGTTTTTGCATATCCGGCAGCAAACTTTCAATTTCAACACTAAAGTATTCAGCGATTAACTGAAGCATATAGATTGATGGGCGTTGACGTCCTTTCTCTATATTTACCATTGATGGTCGTGAAATATTCAAAACCTCGGCGAGCTCCTCTTGTTTAATATTCATAGAGCTCCTCAATACTGCAATCTTTTCTCCTAATAGAGAATAATAAAAATCTGTTTCCATAGGTCGCTCTTTTTAAATTCAAATTATAGTTTTTTTATTAGCGTCAGGAGAATCTCATAAACAGTTAACTCAAAACCTCCTTTCTTGATTTTCTCTACTAACTCTATTAATAAAAAGACATTTGTTTATTAACAACACAAAGTTAATAATGTTTTACAAAATAAACGTCATATTATTTGTTTTTTTAATTATAATTATAACAACCTATAGTTCAATTAAATAAATATTGTAGTTTGGAATACAAACAGGGTATTCATTTTTTTGTTGGTTTTTATTTGGATATTAAAAAAAAGTATTTTTACTTTGTAGAGATAAAAAAAAACCAGGTTAAAAGAAACCTGGCTAGAAATTTTACTAAAGGAAGAAAACCCTCACTCAGGTAACTTCTTCAGCTAATTTTTATGTTGTGACGATGTAAATGTAGCAAACTTTATAAATATTTCCGAGCCTCTCCTTTCTTTTAACACAACTTGAGATACTTAAAGTGTCAATAGTTGCTGCTGGCATGTTGAATATTTAATTTTATAAATGAGTGAAATTCAATGTTTTTAGATATAGATAAATCTATTCAGAATAAATTTACTATTTCAAGTGTATTATATTGAAATTAACTTTTTTTACAAATTTAAATATTCAAACAAAATGAATAATAATTTATTAGTGTATAAAATCGAAGGGAAAACCTTCAAAACAACAGAACAGTATATTACTGGTGCTGAGCTAAAAAAGCAAGGGGGTATTCCGCTTGAAGTAGAATTATATCTTGCTATAAAAAGCCCCTTCGAGGACGAGCTTATAGAGAACGAAACTCGTGTAAATCTGGCAAGACCTGATATCGAACAGTTCTTTACAAAGCAACGAAAATTATATTATTTTATAAATGAGGTAGAATACACTTCATATAAACAATGGATTTCCGGTGCTGAATTGCGAGAGAAAGGAGATGTTCCTGCAAACATGGATATTTACCTCAAAGTGGATGAAGGCTGGCAGGATGACTTTATTGAAGATGACGAGCTTGTAGACTTGGCTAGACCAGGAAAAGAGCGATTCGTAACTGTCGCAAAACCGACTAGCTATATCATTCGTGTTAATGGAGATGAAAAGGAATGGAAAAAGAGCGTAATTTCTTTTGAGGAAGTACTTTCTTTGGCTTTTTCGTCTATTAATCACGATCAGATAGCATATCCGGTGAAGTATAGCAACGGACCTCGTCAAAATCCTAAGGGTTCTATGGATAAAGGAGATATTGTTTATGTTAAAAATAAAATGATTTTCAATGTCACTCCAACTAATAGATCATAGTCCAGACCTTAAAAGGCTGCAAGATGAAGGGTATGAAATTGAAATAAAAGGTGGGTATCTAATTACCCACCACATACCTTATGTAGATAAAGATAGATGTATTAAGTATGGGAAACTGATTGTTGCGCTTACTTTAAACAATAATATTGCAAAGTATTCTGGTAATCATGTTATCCAGTTTATGGGTGATTTTCCATGCCATAAAGATGGTTCTCCGATATCAGCTATTAGTCATGCGAATCCTAATCAGAAACTAACAGATGATATAATAATGAATTATTCCTTCTCTAATAAACCGCCAAAAGGTTATAAGGATTATTATGAACAGATTACAAGGTATATTGAAATAATATCATCTCCGGCGATATCTCTTGATCCTTCAGTTGAAGTTCGGACCTATAAGGTTATTGATAGTACAGACGATGATGTTTTCCAGTATGCTGATACATGCTCCAGTCGTGCAAATACTTACTATCTGAACAATAAGTTTAGAGGGCAAAAAATTGCTATTATTGGACTTGGTGGTACCGGTTCATATATCTTGGATTTAGTGGCAAAGACACCTGTATCTGAAATCCACCTTTATGATGGGGATAAATTTCTACAACATAATGCGTTCAGAGCACCTGGTGCCCCTAGTAAGGAGATTCTAAGTAGTCAAAAATATAAAGCTGATTATTTTGCCAGTTTATATCTGAATATGCATAAAGGGATTGTATAATATAATTGAAAAGTAGTCCACTAAAATAATTGAAAAGTATACCACCAGTTAAGTAAAATTTAGGAGAGCATATAATAAAGCTCTGT
>NZ_JACIEP010000009.1 GCF_014196915.1 Dysgonomonas hofstadii | reverse complement strand
TTACCGCCGTTTTTTAAGAAAGTGAAGTCCGCATACTAAAATATGCGGACTTTCTTGTTTTTTAGGCTAATAGTTAATAACTCTTCTACACCTTTGGTTATGTCGAAATCATTTAAAGTATCACCTCTTTATTATTCTTATTGTTGAAGACATAAGTATCCTGTACACCTTTTGCAAATTTAATAATATCACTGGCTGTATATCCTGCATTAGGGTTATTCAGAATATATTGTACATAAAATCCCCGTATATAACCGTGCTTAAGCTCCTTGTACCCACTCGGTGGCGATTCCTTGATATCTAACTTCACTATATCTGTTTGCTCCTGATTGATATATAATTTGTATCCGAGTTCCAGATCTGTCAGTCTTCTGCACCATCTTACGTTAAGCATATGATATGATAGGTTTTCGTGTGTATCTACCAAATCGTGTATAGTGACAGTACCTATATATGCATTCTCAGTCTCTTTTACTACCGCCAGTCGTGCACTATAAAATAAATGGTATATGTCGCCTTTCTTTCCGTCGGTATAGCAACCGTTGCTTGGCCCCAGCCCATTACACCATTGGCCATCTCCGTTAAGTCTTGCACCTCCAGGCATCAGGTTGAATTTGTACATATTGGTATTATTGTCAAACCAATATGTTTTATATGTTCCACTACCTATATTGTAGGCCATCGCATTTTCTCCATTTTTTGCACTGAGAGCAAAACGTACATCGCGTTCATTCAGATCGGTGTGAGGTGAGTCGTATGTCGTATTGAACGGGCTCATGGCGAATAGCTGCCGGTAGTCTTCGCTGTAAGGTAATCGCCAACCGTCTAATGCCTCATCATCTTCATTTCGCATTTGCCCGTATTTATTCATCGATAAGATGCTTGGATAACTGTAATACCGTCCGTAGTATTTTTCAAAGTTGTTTATATTCTCCAGTTTGAATAGATCCGGATCTATAAGGATACGTTCCACATACTTGTCCAGTAATACTTGGGTTATGGGATAGCTGTTTTCGTAATCGCTTCCCCATGGAACTATATGTGTGAAATTTTGATCTATCCAGTAATATTCACCAATTCTTACAGCATTATATTCGCGCATTAGCTCGTTAGTGTCTGTCCTGTAGAATTTGAGTTTCAATGATTGAGGAATAGCCCTTGTCCTTTCATTTATATAATGAAATACTATATTTTCGCAATTGGAGGATGATAATTGCAATTCTTTTTGCGTTTTATCAGTAACATATCCTTTAGGAGGTGTTATTTCCTTGATCGTATATATACCTTCCTGAAAATCACTAATATTTATTTCCCCTGTTTCCAGTATATATATTCCCATACTTTTACCGTCAGGGTTTAGTATTTCGTATTTACCTCCATTTATTAATGAATTATCTGCAATATTCTTTGCAGAAATGGAGAAGCATCCTTCGGTAATATTGTCATTATTTGTATCATTGCGGCATCCATACCAAATAATGAATGTTGTTATTAATAATATGTTCTTTTTCATTTTTTTACGGGATTTGATAGCTAAAGCAACTTTAGCCTTTTGGTGGAAAAACGGTATTTACCGAACATACCAACAATTCAAAAATTGCAGGTTTATCTCAATTCTTGAAGCCTAGTCTTTAATAATAATTGCTTGATTTTGATTCCCTTTAAAGGATTGAATTATTTAGCTGCCGGGTATTACATAATACTGTTGTATAAATGGGAAAATATCAGCTTGTCTACCCTTCGCATTTTAATTTAGAACGACTTAGCTTTTAGCATTATAACAAAGCTACAAATAGAATGTTCATTGTTATGAAAAAGCCAACACCCTCTTATTCCTTTGCATGAATGATGGATTCATAATAGATTTTATATGTGGATAAATATTATCTTTGTATTTCAAAAAAAGAGCATATGCCGAAGATTTCAGTAATCACACCGACTTATAATTCAGAAACAACACTGCATGGGACTATAGAAGCCCTTTTAAGACAATCTTTTTCAGATTTTGAATATATTGTTATAGATGGGGTATCTAAAGACAATACTCTAAAGAAAATAGAAAGCTATATACCTCGCTTTGCAGATAAAGGGGTTACTGTGCGCATTGTGAGCGAGCCAGACAAGGGTGTTTATGATGCAATGAATAAAGGAATAGCTATGGCACGGGGCGAGTTGGTTGGTATTACCAATTCGGATGACTGGTACGAAGATAACGCTCTCGAAGTGATGTGGGATAAATTTACCAATGGAAAGGTCGATAGAGCGAACTCGATGATATATGGCATAGAGCGTGTATGGAAAGATGATAAGATCTTTAATTTGCAGCGACGTGGGGCTTCATTTATAGCTGAGAGTGTTCTGCCTCATTCTACGTTTTTTGTTGCTAACGAAGTGTATAAAAAGCATGGAGCATTCGACTTGTCGGTGAAGGTTTTGGCCGATTATGATTTTATTTGCCGGTGTGTGAGCCAAGGGGTAGACCTGGAAGAAGTAGATGTAGTAATATCTAATTTCTGTCTGGGAGGTATATCATCTTCTTACTTCGATTTTTATTCGGATTTTTATAAAATAAAGCATAAATATGGCTTTATCAGCGACAAGAAATATAAAGAATTGAAGAATGTACTGAAGCTGAAAAAACTTATTAATAAGGTTATAAAAAGATGGTAGAACACCATCTTTTTTTACTTGTTTTTCTCAGTAAAAATTAGTATATTTGTTAGATTTTTGATAGCAAACTAACAGGCTTTGAAAGGCCTATAAAACAGCGAAATATAAAATTATGACTGACAAACAAAAAATGGCGAGCGAGTCTTATTCGGCGCAGAATATTCAAGTGCTCGAAGGATTGGAAGCTGTAAGGAAAAGACCTGCGATGTATATCGGGGATATCAGCGAAAAGGGACTGCATCACCTTGTTTATGAAGTTGTAGACAACTCCATCGATGAAGCGCTTGCCGGATATTGTGATGATATCAAAGTATTTATACATGAAGATAATTCGATTTCAGTAAGAGATAATGGCCGTGGTATCCCTGTTGATATCATGCCAAAAGAGAATAAATCAGCATTGGAGGTTGTATTGACAGTTCTTCATGCCGGAGGTAAATTTGATAAAGGGACTTATAAAGTCTCGGGAGGACTTCACGGAGTAGGGGTTTCTTGTGTGAATGCTTTGTCTGTACACTTGAAAGCCGAAGTTCATAAAAACGGAAGTGTTTACGTTCAGGAATATTCGTGCGGTAAACCTTTGACCGGGGTAGAAAAAATTGGTGATGTTGCTGATACTGGTACTATTATTACTTTTAAGCCGGATGACACTATCTTTACTGTTACCGAATATAAATATGATACACTGGCTTCGCGCTTGCGTGAGTTGGCTTTCCTGAATGCAGGAGTGCGTCTTTCATTGACTGACGAAAGACAGAAAAAAGAAGATGGCACATTCCGTTCAGATCTGTTTTATTCAGAAAAAGGACTTGAAGAATTTGTTCGTTATATAGACGAATCAAAAGAGCCGTTAGTAGAAGATGTAATTCATATTGTTACTGAAAAGCAGGGCGTTCCTGTCGAAGTAGCAATGACCTACAATACTTCTTATAATGAGAATGTATATTCTTATGTAAATAATATACATACTATAGAAGGAGGTACACACTTAACCGGTTTTCGTCGCGGATTATCCCGTACTCTGAAAAAGTATGCCGATGATTCTAAAATGCTTGAAAAAGTAAAAGTGGAAATCAGTGGTGACGACTTCCGTGAAGGTCTTACAGCTGTAGTGTCTATTAAAGTTGCCGAACCGCAATTTGAAGGGCAGACAAAGACAAAACTGGGTAACAATGAAGTGATGGGGGCAGTGGACCAGGCTGTCGGTGAAGCTTTGAATATTTATCTTGAAGAGCATCCTAAAGAAGCAAGGATTATCGTGGAAAAAGTGATCCTTGCAGCTACAGCACGTGCTGCTGCACGTAAAGCCCGTGAAATGGTACAGCGCAAATCCCCGCTTACAGGAGGGGGGCTTCCCGGAAAACTAGCGGACTGTTCGAGCAAAGACGCTTCCAATTGTGAGATATTCCTTGTCGAAGGAGATTCTGCGGGTGGTACGGCTAAACAAGGACGTGACCGTATGTTCCAGGCTATTCTTCCATTAAGAGGGAAAATCCTCAATGTGGAAAAAGCGATGCCGCATAAAGTACTTGAAAGTGATGAAATAAAGAATATTTATACTGCGCTCGGTGTAACTATCGGTACAGAGGAAGATTCAAAGGAATTGAACCTTGAAAAGCTTCGTTACCACAAAGTGGTGATCATGACCGATGCCGATGTGGACGGTAGCCACATTGCAACACTAATCCTGACTTTCTTTTTCCGTCATATGAAAGCATTATTGGAAAAAGGATATGTATATATCGCCACACCTCCGCTTTATTTGTGTAAGAAAGGTAAGGTCGAAGAATATTGCTGGGACGATCGTCAGCGTCGTGCATTTATTGATAAATATGCCGATGGAGACGAAAATGCGATTCATACACAACGTTATAAAGGTCTGGGAGAGATGAACGCCGAACAGCTTTGGGATACAACCATGAATCCTGAACATCGTACACTTCGCCAGGTAACGATAGACAATGCTGCAGAAGCCGACCATATCTTCTCTATGTTGATGGGTGAAGAAGTGGCTCCACGTCGTGAGTTTATCGAAGAAAATGCAACCTATGCGAATATAGATGCATAAATGAAAATATTTAATTATAACTATAAAAGCCGTAAGTCATCTGATTTGCGGCTTTTATCTTTTATAGATTAATTTATCTATAGAATGAAAGGTAGTTGGAAAAAGTGATCTTTGAATTATTGAAAGTAAGATTGACGCGAAGTATAAATCGCCGGAGCCAAAATTTTTCTTTGCTGTTTAGTTTCTTTGTTAGAAAAATGTCATCTTTGTCAGTTTTTAGTTAATTAATACCTGTTGGCTGATTACCCTAGAAATCAACATCTAAACTATAAGTTCGCACTAAAATACTTATCATTGGCTCTGCGTATTTTCGACAAGAACAAGATTAAATACAAACTGGAATCAGAGATCGATACAGGTACAACGATAACTGTATATTTTGTGTAATAAGGTCAGAAAAACGAGAAAATGTGGAATTATAAAAACTCCACATTTTCCATTAGTAGTATAAGTATAATAGTTTGGATGAAGATTCCTTCTATTTCAGTCCCGACTCATTATCTATTCTCTTTCACAGTAAACACCAAACTCAGCAATAGATGGTGTTCCGTTGGATTTTAAAATAGTCATGCGTACGGCATCTCCCCATACTTTGTTAAAACGGTGGATTTTCACTCTTAATGATGTCGGAGCTTTTCCTTCATAAAGTGTTTTCCATTCATTATTCACACGATGTTCGAGACGGTATTCCTGTAACCTGTCATTGTTCCTGTCAGTAATAACAATCATATTAAATGGCTGTTCTCTCTCAAAAGAAACTGAATACCATGGTATTTTCACCTCAGGGTTTGAATTCCAGCAAGAACCAAAATTATCATCATTGGCAAAATCCATTATAGCATAATCGCTGCTCCAGGTTCCTTCTGCCGGCCTGTTTTTAGCTATATTAGATGATATTATTGGCTTCTCTACTTCGGGGATTTTAACTACCTGTCCATCATTCTTCCATAGTTTCCCGATTTCTTTCAATGCCGCTAATGCATTCGCATCAATAAGCCCCTCTCTGTTAGGAGATACATTTAGCATAAAGTTGCAATAGGCTTTTCCCATCGGAACGATATTGTCATTCACCATTTTTTCGGGAGCTTTTACGGGTGTAGTAGGGAAGCTTTCTTTCCAGAACCAGTTAGCTTGTAAGGGCAGACATGACATCGCAGGCAGGCGGTTCGATTCTTTTGAAATATGTTGCCCTGCACCTTGCTCATATGATTTAATGTCAGTATAGAATAGGGCCTCAGACGGATATTTAGCTGCATTCAGTTCCATCACTAAGCAATTAGGCTGGATAGACTTAACCAGGCGATAGATATCCTCAAATGGTATTTCATCATATGAAATACGTGACCACGGGGCATCCCATCCATCAATAATCAGGGCATCTATCTGTCCATAATTGGTCATTAATTCACGTAACTGTCCCTTAATCATTTCAATGTGTTCAGGGGTGATGCAGTGAGGACGCAGCCGGGCATGTGTATCCAGAATTGAATAATATAGCATCACTTTCAGGCCTTCGGCACGAAAGGCATCAGCGTATTCTTTTACTACGTCTCGTTTGAAGGGACCACTCATCACACTGTAATCGGTAGTTTTAGTATCCCAGATACAAAAACCGCTGTGGTGCTTTGTTGTCAGGCAACCATAGGTCATATTCGCCGATTTGGCAGCTTTTGCCCACTGCTTACAATCCATCTTAACCGGATTGAATAGTGTTGGAGAAGCATCGGGATCGGGCCAGTCTTCGTTGAAAAATGTAGGCATGTTAAAATGGATGAACATACCAAAACGTAGATCAACAAAATCTTGTTGTAACTGATGAAGGGATTTGTTTTGAGAGTTTACACATTGTATAGCTACAATGCTAAGGAACAAGAATAAAAATAGTTTTTTCATTACTTAGTTAAGTGTTTGTAAATTAGTTAATTGTATTATATCGTATTAAAGTATCAGAGGCTGAGCTCTGCTTGATTAGCTATTTTGCATCTTCATCCACATACCGGATGTAGGACTCAATAAATAAATATAGCCTTGCAGTTCAGCTACATATAATCCATCGCTATCGAACCAGAAACCTAATAAATTAGTGAATTTTGCATTGATGGCGACGATTTCTTCTGACGGAAAACTACCCCAGCCCGAAATTCCGGTAGAAGACATTTTAGTAAAGGCAATCCTGTCACTCTCCTCGTTCATCATAATACTGCCGCCTGGTGTACTTCCCGGAAAAGCAAGAGTTGAATAACCGGCAGCATTCATTATCCAGAAAACAAGAGGTCGTGATATTTTCATATTATCATCACCATAGCTGGCAAATACTTCGATAGATGCCAATGAGGCAGTTGTCACCCCTTCTATTTTAGAGGCTGTTTCATTCCATATTTCCTCACAGGCGGCGCCTTTTGTGCCATGAACAGACTCTTTTGCACATGCCCACTTTATTTGCGGATTATCGAATGTAGCCACTGCATTATCATTAGAAGTTACACTCATATTCGTGGCATTCTGACCACTGACCGTTGTCGAACCATTCAGAACTTTGAGCCCTGTGATAGTACATTTGTCTCCTGTTGTCATTGTCTTAAATTCAGAGACAGGTGTTTCCAATACAAAGTCATCACCTTCTTTATTCAATACCGATGTATAAACTTTAGTATGACCATACAAGTCACTATCACTGGTCTTTTCTATTGTAATTATTTTGATTCGTATATCGAAATTCTGATAATCAACATAAGTGGTATAATAAGCTACAAATTGATTGCCGCCGTAGCTGATAACTCCCGGTATGAGAGACGAATATTCGCGTACTTTTTCCAGAAAATCGGTTTTTAGTGCTGTATTAGCATCCATAGCAGCTTTGGTAGACGGTGTCAGAGTCAATACAGTTCCTGTATTCTCACCCTTACATAATATTTTCTCATTAGAGGCCTCTGATATAATTAATTTACTCTCTGATAACGCACTGCCTAAATAGGCGAAATGACCACCCCCTTCGATAGAAAGTTCGGTATCTTTGCCCTTTGTCATGAAAGACGCGGCAGACTCGGTAGGGTCTTTCATTTGTTCCGAATCCATAATCAAAGTTCCATCTTCCTTAAACTGGAAATAGAATTTATACCCTGCATATTCGGTTGTCCAGCACCCGTCAGGTGAGGCATATAATACAGCCTTTACTTCCGAAGGTTTCAGCCGTTCGCTGTCTCCATATCCTACATTATCCAAATCGAGTGAATCACAGCTGTGAAAGAGTGTGCACAGCATGATCAATATAAATAATACGTTTTTCATAATAGTATATTTTAATTATTAGGTTTATTGTATTGGTATCTCATTGTTTTTCCCGGTAAGGAAAGAGACGGAGCTACAGCATCGTCCGATACTGCGCGTTTATAGTTTGGTTTGTCACTCATTACAAAGCGCAATTTCACTCCATCACGAATGTCATTATAGTTCAGATATGATTTATCATACTTTTTCCCGTTAAGATAAAGTTCTTTCACATAGATATTCTTCGGTGACCAGTTATCTGCCACCATCTCAATAGTTTTTCCATTACTCATCCGGATAGTTATCGCTTCTACACAAGGTGAGCCTATGTTATAGATATTACTTGACGGTGCAATCGGGTAAAAGCCGATACAATTGAACATATACCAGGCCGACATCTGTCCACAATCGTCATTTCCACTCAGGGCATCCGGAGTATTTCCATAAAAACGGTCGGCAATAGTGCGTATCCATTTCTGGCATTTCCATGGCTCTTTCAGGTAGTTATACAGATAAGCGATATGATGACAAGGTTCGTTCCCATGCCAGTATGCTCCGATACGTCCCTGTATGTCGTGTGCGCCCGGAATATCGTCCGGCAGCTCAACAGTGAATAATTCATCCAGACGCTTGCGGAACAAATCTTTGCCCATCTCATTGATGTAACCTTGTACATCCTGAGGAATATACCATGTATACTGCAAGGTAAAACCTTCTGTTATATCGCCCCAACCATGTACCGATCCGGGGCCTTGATAAGCCACAGGAGTGAATGGTGTGCGCCAGTTGCCGTTGCTGTCTCTCCCCCGCATATATTTTGTCTCCGGATCGATCAATGTCTGATAAGAAAGAGCCCGGTTCAGAAAATAACGATAATCGTCATCTTTTCCCAATGCTTTAGCCGCTTGTGCAATACAGTAGTCATCATAAGCATACTCCAATGTTTTGGAAACTGATTCAGCTTCTTTGTCGAAGGGTACATATCCCATGGAACGATATTCCGGCAGGCAATCGTAGTTCGGATTCATAGCTGTAGTCTTCATTGCCTGATAGGCACGCTCATAGTCAAACCCTTTCACACCTTTTACAATCATATCAGCCAGTACTGAAACGCCATGATAACCGATCATACACCAAGTCTCATTTCCGTAAAATGACCAAATGGGAAGCATCTTTTCTACACTTTTGTCATAATGAGCCAACATCGAATTTGCAACATCTGCGTTCACTTCCTGTTGAACGAGGTTGAACCAGGGATGCAAAGCGCGGTAGGTATCCCAAAGTGAGAAGACTGTATAATTTGTAAAGCCTTCAGCCTTTTCTATGTTTTTATCCAATCCACGGAAACTACCGTCCGAATCCTGAAAGATAAACGGATGTAAAGCTGCATGATAGGCCGAAGTGTAAAATGTTTCTTTCGTTTTCTGGTCGGCAACCAATTCATATTTGCTGAGTTCCTTCTCCCAGAGGTTTTCGCCTTTAGCTTTCAGGGTATCGAAGGTCATATTGTCCAATTCCTGCATATTACGCATAGCACCATCGGTACTCACTGATGAAATGGCTGTTTTGACAATCACTTCTTCACCTTCCTGTGTATCGAAAGAAATACAGGCCATCAGATTCTTTCCCCATGCTTCGTAACTGCTTCTGAAACGCCGGGTATTATAAATAACAGGTTGTTTATCCTGCATGAAACGGAGTCCGGTCAGCTTTTTAGAGAAAGTCGCTGTAAAATATACATGGCGTTCGGGTCCCCAGCCTTTTACCAGTTTGTATCCTGTGATAGTAGAATCATTCAGCATCCGCAGGTTTGCCCATTCGCAGGACTGCCACAATGTATGATCCATATCTATCAGGATAAACGCATTATCGGATTTCGGGTAAGTGAAACGGAACATTCCACTGCGGACTCCTGAGGTCATTTCTGCCTTTACGCCATAATCAGCCAGTTCTACCGCATAATAGTTCGGCGAAGCCCATTCTTTTTCATGAGAATAACGGGAACGATATCCGTTGTCGGGATTTTCATGAGTTCCCGGATCGAGATGTATCTCGCCTGTACCCGGAATAAACAGAAAGTCTCCCAGATCGGGAATCCCGGTTCCGCTCAGATGTGTCAGGCTAAAACCCAATAAGGTCATGTGTGCGTATTTATAGCCCGAAGCTGCATCATAGAACTTCCTGTCTGTGTCAGGGCTGATCTGTATCCCTCCAAACGGAATCTGGGCTCCGGGATATACGTTTCCATAACCATCTGTTCCTACAAACGGGTTTACATAGTCTGCCAGCTTTTTGTTTTGTGCCATACCTGGTAATAAAACCAGATATGATAATGCCAGAACCAAACCTTTAAATATTCTCATAGTAAATTCTTTATACTTGTATATCACCTACGGCAATCTGATATTCGCGCCATAGTTCGTCTATATCGTATTCATTCCCCAAGATATGCTTAATCGCACCATCAAACGACCATGGAACGACCTCTAACGCACTCCGGTTAAATTTCCGTAAGAACTCAGGGTCTTTATTGTCGCGTAGCCATACAAAAAAGTATCCTCCTGTACGGTAGCCGTCCATATAATTTCCTCCTTTAGGTCGGGCATCCGGCCCGAAGCCGCCGTTTGCCACTCGCACAGCATCTGCCATTCCTTCGATGAATGCCCAGAATACCCGGTTGGTACCGTATGATCCGACTCCTTGCGGCTCCAACTGATAAGCATGAGTCAACTCGTGCAATAATACACCCCGGGTTTCGAAGAATAGTTTAGCAGTATCACCTTCAGCAAATGAATTCTCAATATGGCGGGTACTGTAAAATATGGAGATGTTCCCATGGTCACCGCCTTTTGCCGAAATTCCTTCGATGTCTTCCAATGTATAATGAATTTTATAGACCGGGACAATGCTGTCTTCCGGCGAATTATAAAGGGTGGCTAATACGGCATAGGCCTGCTCTTTGATATATGATTCGGCATCGGGAATAATACGGTGGTAAATATCCGATCCTTTTGTCCCGGGTGCTTTATCTTCGAAAATGATTGTTCCTACATTATAATTCTCCCATACATTGGATAAGTTATCCCCTTGTCCTTTCTTACTTGCAGAGCAAGCAATAATGCCCGTCAACAGACAAAGGGCATAAACTAAATGTCTCTTTTTCATGTTATTCCTGTTCTTATTTTATTCCGTTAGTTAATGAATAAGGTTTATCTTCAAGTGTTAGTCCTCTTCGTTTATTCGGAGCAGAACCCATTTTAAATTCTAGGGTTCCTCCTTTAAGAATATCTTCGTGTGTGATATACATTCTGTTATAATCTACTCCGTTCAGCTTCAAAGACTGTACATACCGATTCTTATCACTGACTTCCGGAGCTTTTATTTCTAATGTATTCCCATTCGGTAATTTAAGTTTTAAATATGGTAGATACGGGGCACCCAATACATATTGATCTGTTCCGGGGCAAACAGGATAGAAACCCATCACAGAAAACAGATACCATGCCGACATTTGTCCGCAGTCGTCATTCCCGCCTAACCCCTTAATATCATTGCGATACATCTTATTCAGAATTTCACGTAGCCAATATTGTGTCTTCCAAGGCTGGGTAGTCCAGGCATACAGGTAAGGTACATGATGACTCGGTTCGTTTCCGTGTACATATCCGCCAACAAGGCATTCATCCGTAATATCTTCATTGTGCTCGTAATACTTTTCGGGTAGGTGCATTGTAAACAGTTTGTCCAGTTTTTCTACAAATGATTTATCTCCTCCCATCAAATCGATCACCCCGAATACATCGTGAGGAACATGAAAAGAAAAGTTCCAGGAATTACCTTCAATAAAACCTTCCCCATGTGTTTGGAGTACGTCAAAATCTTTTTTGAACGAACCATCGGTATAGCGGGGACGGGCAAAACCGATACTAGGATCATAGATATTACGGTAATTCAATGCCCGTTTCCGGTAAGTTTCGGCAACATCTTTTTTACCTGCATTCAAAGCTGTTTGGTAAATAGTCCAGTCATCGTATGCATACTCCAATGTGGTAGAAGCTGCCGTCCCGCTTTTATCTAAAGGAACATAACCTAATTTCATATAGTCGGCAACACCTTCATAATAAGGAGTTGTTGCAGTGCTGACCATTGCGTCTAATGCTTCATCGGTATCACGGAATACACCTTTGGTTATGGCATCTGCCAGTACCGAAACGGCATGATAACCGCTCATACACCAATTCTCATTTCCCATGTGGCTCCAGACAGGTAGCATTCCATGTACACTTTGTTGCTTGTGTTTTATCATCGATTCCATCATATCCGCATTGCGATTCGGCTTTATCAGGTTCAGAAACGGATGTTCAGCCCGGTATGTATCCCAAAGGGAGAAAATCGTATAATTCGTGAATCCTTTTGCCTTATGGATATTGTGATCCAGTCCGCGGTAAGAACCATCTACGTCCATATATACCGACGGATTGATCATTGTATGGTATAAAGAAGTATAGAACATCGCTTTTTGATCGGGCGTACCTTCTATTTCAAAGTGATCCAGTTCATTGTTCCATGCATCGGACGCATCTTTTACCAGTTGTTCAAAGCTTTTGCCTGAAGCCTCGGCTCTGAGATTCTTAACTGCTCCTTCTGTACTGACAGCGGAAAGCCCGACTTTTACAACAAGCTCCGGTTGTTGCTTCGTATCAAAGTTGAAATAAGCGACTATACTGCGTCCTGTGATTTCCGGGAAATTCTGTTCTACCTTGAAACGTCGCCAAAAACCATTATACATTACTTTCGCTTTATCTTTATAGCCGTAACTGCTGATCGGTTGAGAAAAAGAGATAGCGAAATAAGTGTAATTGGTACGTGCCCATCCGTTGGTAATGCGATATCCCGTTAATAAAGTATCATTTTCGACTCGCAGATTTGCCCACAGGACTTTTCCTTCATAATTGTATATACCATGTGCCAGATCGAGAATCAGATGACCATCTTTACTTTCAGGAAAGGTGTACTTATGTATGCCAACCCGTTGTGTCGCTGTTAACTGAGCTTTAATACCATAATCATCCAACATCACTTCATAATATCCCGGTGTGGCTTTTTCCGTCACATGATTGAAACGGGAACGGTAGCCTTCTTCTGGATGTTCAGCTTGTCCGGGATTTAATTTAAGTTCTCCGGTAGCTGGCATCAACAAAATATCACCCAGGTCGGAATGCCCTGTACCGCTCAGATGTGTATGGCTAAAACCAACGATTGTTTTATCCCGGTACTGATAGCCCGCACAATATTCATAGGCGTTCTTTTGGTAAACACCATTTATATTATGTGGAATAGTATCCGTATCGGGACTTAGTTGTATTAGTCCGAACGGAGTGCAGGCGCCGGGAAAGGTATGCCCCATCCCGTCAGTCCCGATAATCGGATTAACGTAATCGACTGGCTGTTGGGGCAATACCGGCATAGTAAGTAGTGTACAAATCCCAATTAGAAATTGTTTCATAAATACATATTTAATTGTTTTGCAGGAATGCTTCAACTTCAGTTTTATATTCATTCCAAAGCTCTTCCATTGTTATATTCGGATAACTGTCTTTCAGAACGTATTTTACAGCATCTTCCAAACTCCATTTATCAGTCAGATCGTCCATCAGAACAGTCCAAGGCAGCATGCGTACGAAATCACCATTATAAAGACGCAGCCAGCTCATAAATGCACCTGAAGTGTTGTAGTCGATCTGCCATACAAAATATTTATCACTTTGCGGATCTCTATATGATTTTTGAATTGCCGATTGATATTCTGCTTTTTGCGTAGCCAGATTATATCCTTTGCTAGCAATTTTTACAGCATCGGGCCAACCTTCCTGATATCCCTGACGGTCGCAATCCTGTACACCTTCCTTAATGTATTTACCTGCCTTTGGCATCCATTCTACGCAGTGTCCCATTTCGTGCATCATCACATGCTGCATATCGGGCAATTTCCATAAATCGGAGCTTGGATTTCCAACACTGGCTTCGTAATTGATTCTTCTGCCCGCTTTATGGCTTGGCCAGTCTATTGCATTAGCGACTCCAACACCGTCGGCAATATGAATATCCAGCGTATTGTAAGGATCGAAAGCAAGATTATAGGGATCGAAAGACATTGCCGCACAATCCATATAGTACCATTTCTGAAACTCTTCTTTAGCTTTTGCTTCATCCCCTTGTCCTACCAGATCGGCAAGAGCGGAGATTGGTTTGGAAGATGCCGTGGAGAAAGTTACCTGAACAGGATTGACCACATTGGACTTGAAATACTGCCATGCCACATAGTTTTTATCGACTTCTACATCCTGATCGCTCAGTTTTACCCAGTCGCTCATTTGTAACGCTCCACTTTCATCTTTATAGATGGACCGGAAACGAAATTCGTCTACGCCATAGCGGTCTGTAACAACTACGGTACGGTATTTACTTAAATGCAATGTACTGGGTTCATTATCGTAGTCCCGTTTTTTTACAGTGAGATTTCCAAAATCCCCTACATTGGGGATTATTACCCTTTTGATCTTTTTCCCTGAAAGGAGTGAGTTAAATTCCACTTCAGCCCCCACATATTCGGATCTCTTTTCCCAAGTGGAATTGCTACCGTCCCATGTAATATATAACTCATTCAGAATTTCATCGTATTTTGCCTCTTTAACCGGGGCTACAGCATATCCCGCCAGACCTGAATCGTCTGTGTTGGTAAATTGATAATCCTTATAAATGGATGGAACAGCAAAACTATCTTCTTCTCCGTAGCAAGAGAAAAATGTAAGTGTAGCAAGTGCTCCTAGTATTAAATTTTTCCAGTAATTCATAATATCAAGTTTTAATCGTTATGTTATTTTTCATGAGAAAAAGAATATGGAAAATCTTCTGTATTCACTCCTCTTTTCTCAGCAGGCCGGCTATCCATATCGAATAGCAAGCGTCCTCCTTTCAGCAAATCGAAGTGATTCAGATAATTCTTCGTATAAGTTTTTCCATTATAATTCAGCGAACGGATGTAACGGTTTTCGTCACTGTTCTTCGGTGCCGATATCTCCAGTTTTTTCCCGTTTTCGAAAGTTATTGTAGCCTTTTTGAAGTAAGGTGCGCCCATAACATATTCATTGCTGCCGGGACATACCGGATAAAAGCCCAGTGCAGTAAATACATACCATGCCGATGTTTGTCCATTATCCTCATCGCCACAATAACCGTCAGGAGTAGCCATATAAAGGCGATTCATTACCTCACGCAGCCAGTATTGTGATTTCCATGGTTCGCCAGCATAGTTGTATAAGTATATCATGTGCTGTATAGGCTGATTGCCATGCGCATATTGCCCCATGTTCATAATTTCCATTTCACGGATTTCGTGAATAACACCTCCGTAGTAACTATCATCGAAAACAGGAGGGAGATTGAACACGGAATCAAGCATGTTTACAAACATTTTCCTATCACCCATCAGGTCTATTAATCCCTGAACATCGTGGAATACCGACCATGTATAGTGCCAGCTATTGCCTTCGGTAAAAGCATCTCCCCATTTAAACGGATTGAATGGCTTTTGGAATGTGCCGTCGGCATTTCTGCCACGCATCAATTTGGTTTCGGGATCAAGCAAATTACGGAAATTCTGGCTTCTCTTCTTATATATATCGAGTTCTTCCGTCGGGCGTCCCAGTTTTTTACCCATCTGATAAATACACCAGTCATCGTATGCATATTCCAGTGTACGCGCTGCATTTTCATTAATATTTACGTCATAAGGCACGTACCCCAGCTTATTATAATAGTCGTATCCCAAACGTCCTGTCGATGAAACACGAGGATGCACGCTGTTGGCTCCTTTGAGCAAACCTTCGTACATCTTAACGGCATCTGCTTCTGTTACATTCTTTAAATAGGCATCTGCTACAACTGATGCTGAATTGTTACCCACCATGCATCCACGATGTCCGGGGCTGGCCCATTCCGGGAAAAATCCACTTTCGAGATAAGTGTTTAACAATCCTTCCTGCATCTTTTCTCCCATCGAAGGATAAATAAGGTTGACAAAAGGCATCAGGCAGCGGAACGTATCCCAGAACCCTGTATCGGTAAACATATATCCGGGGCGGACTTCGCCATTATACGGACTGTAGTGCATCGCTTCGCCTTTGGCATTTATTTCATAGAACATGCGGGGAAATAATACTGAACGGTACAGGCAGGAGTAGAATGTGCGCAAACGGTCGGTATTATCGTCTTCGACAGTAATGCGTCCCAAGACTTCATTCCATGCATTTCGCCCGGCTTCTTTAGTTTGTTCGAAAGATTTATTCCCGATCTCTTTCAGGTTCAGTTCTGCCTGTTCGAGACTGATAAAGGAAGAGGCGACTTTTGCATGTACCTGTTCATTCTTTTTTGTAACAAACCCAATTGCTGCACCCACATGGTCTGATGTTATATCCAGATGTTCTTCCACCAGTTTATAGTTTGCCCAGACTTTATTAAAGGTAAACGGCTTATCGAATTCTATCACAAAATAATTCCTGAAATTCCGGGGTACCCCTCCGCTATTGCGGGTAGTATAGCCCACAATCTTATTCTGCTCAGGGATCACCTTTATGTATGAACCTCTGTCGAAAGCATCTATTACTACATATGCATCTTTTGTTTCGGGAAAGGTGAAGCGAAAATGAGCACAGCGTTCGGTCGGGGCTATCTCCGTTGTCATATTATATTCCGACAGGTAAACACTGTAATAATAAGGTCTGGCTGTTTCTGATTTATGCGAGAACCATGATGCGCGGCTATCCTGGTCTATTTTCAGTTTTCCTGTTACAGGCATAATGGAGAATTGTCCGTAATCGTTAATCCAGGGGCTGGGCTGATGAGTCTGCTTGAATCCCCTTATCTTGTCGGATGCATAAGTATATGCCCAGCCGTCACCCATTTTGCCCGTCTGTGGCATCCAGAAATTCATACCCCACGGTAGGGCTATGGCCGGATAGGTGTTACCGTTCGACAATGAAATATTGGAATCGGTTCCCATCAATGGATTAACATAATCTGCCAGGTCTTTTTTAGCAGATTGGGCGAAAATAAGGCCCGGCAGAACTAAAAAACAGAATACAGGTAACAGAATTTTCACTTTAGTCATAATATATAGTATTGTTTTATAAGTCCGGAGATTCCCCGGACTCCATTACAGGATAAGGGTTAATTCTTATTCTTCTTTCCATCCATAATTTTGTACTAATTTAGGTATACGGCGAATATCGTCATAAGGTATCGGCATAAAATAATATTTTTTAGCAAAAGATACGCGGTTTTCAAAGACTGTCCGTTCAAAGAACTTAGGATAATCTTCATCTGAATTCATACCATGTACTTTGCCGCCTTCGCCACCCTGATGGTATGCCGGGTAAATCCAGTGATCAGGATCATTCAGTCCTTCCGCCACTTTCCAGCGGCGTACATCGAAATAGCGGTTCCACTCAAATACCAGTTCTACCAGCCGTTCGCGACGAATACGGTTCAATACCTGAGCCTGAGTTTTCGGGCAGGCAATTTTACCGGCCTCACCACTAAATGTATATTCAGGAATACCTGCACGAACACGGATTTTATTCAGATAGACAAGCGCATTATCCAGATCGTTGGTCATGCACGATGCTTCTGCATATCCGAGATACATATCAGCAAGGCGGAAGACAGGCGAGAAATGTTTCCATCCATCGTTACTGGCAGATTTGGCACCCTTACGAATGAGATAGCCGGATACAGGATAATCACCCTGTGCTACTGATTTACCACAGTTCCCGCTGGCGCCATTCGTGAAATCCGATATCATCTTTTCATCGTATCGACCTTCGTTCAACCAGGTAGAACCGTTGTATGTGACGTTCACATAGAAACGAGGTTCACGGTCTTTCCATTGTTTCAGGACTTTAGATCGTTGCCCGTTAAATAATTGACGGTCATTGTTATAAGGGTCTGTATATATTTCATTCGTAAAATGTTCAGCGCCGGGAACACCTTCAAATGCTGTATAAGAAGGATCTTCATTGACAGGCAGTCCGTTTATTGTGAAGAACATATCTACAGTTTCCTGTGAAGTATAGAATCCTCCTCCTCCACGTACCTCTGTATCTATATTATCGGAGAATTTAGGAGTAGTCCAGTAAGTGTAGTCATACGCATTGTTCAACTTGACAAAGATCAGCTCATCTGCACCTTCCCATGTAGTAGTATAAAATTCAGTTGCAGCACGGTATGATGCGTGAGGATCAAGTTTCCCGTTTTTGTAAACTTCCGCTAATTTATAACCTTGTCCTGTGGCGAAAGAGATAAACTGATCGTAAGCCTCTTTTGCTTTTGTCCATTTCGAAGGATCTTCTGTCTGAGGAAATAGTTGGGTACCGTCTTCATTTTTCACGGAAGCAAAGTCTGTATTCCCATTGAACAAAGGACTTGCCCAATACAAATACAATTTAGCTTTTACAGCCATACAGGTAGCGATATCCATACGTCCCAGATTGGCTCTTCCTGCTCTTTCAGGCAGATCACCCGAATCAATAGCATTTTGTAGCTCTGTAGCTATAAATTCCACACACTGGTCTACCGTATTTCTTTCTTTGATCATGTCTTCTAAGGACGCATCAGCCGGGATCGGCTCTTCACCGATTAAAGGTACCGGCCCATAGATACGTAATAACTCAAAATAATAATATGCCCTTAGCGCACGCGCTTCGGCTTTCCACCTGCCACGTACCGAAGCTGCTGCTTCTGTACATTTATCTACATTCTGGATAAATGTACTGGCCTTGGCAATACCCTGATAATAAGAGGTGAAATGCCATTTTACAAAATCGGAAGCCGAGTTGACAGACCCTAATGTCCATTGCTCATATGTTTTATTCCATTTATTTCCTCCCTCTAATGATGCCTCTGTATAAATTCCACCAGAGAGATCCGGATGGATGGCATCAGCTACTTCTTTAACGTAACTGTATACATTATTCAGATATTCTTCTGTTCTGCCTTTCGACGAGAATGTTTCGTCCAGTCCAAATTGCTTTCCGGGAATCGGTTCAAAAAAATCACTGCATGACATCAGCCCGACACACAGGGCAGCAGCTAATATGTATTTTCTTGCTATATTCTTCATACGATTATTTCATCATTGGTTAAAAATTAAACTTTACACCGACTGAATAACTGGATACATTCGGGTACATGGCACCGTTGTTTGTATTCAATTCAGGGTCCCACAACTTAAATTTCGAGAAGGTCAACAGATTGGTTCCCATCAGATATATGCTCGCGCTGTTCAGGAAAGTTTTATCCAAAAACTTTTTAGGTAACTGGTAAGCGATATTCAATTGTTTCAGACGGATAAAACTCACATTCCTCTGCCACCATGTACTTTGCTGGAAGTTATTGGTGTTCATGCTGCTACCAACATATAGGCGTGGGTAGAATACATCCTGATTGGTCGGATTCTCGGGATTCCAACGGTCAGTGATATTAGCAAATGTATTGTCCCGGCCTTCATCGTCTTTGAATGGATTAATAGAGTTTCCCAACAGGCAACGGTCAGCTTCTGCTGTTCCTTGAAACAGGGCGCTGATAGAGAAGTCACCGATCTGTAAATCAGCACCGAACCCATAGTATATTTTAGGTACGTCTCCTTGTCCTATTACAGTTTTGTCGTAGTTATCAATCACGCCATCGCCGTTCAGGTCCCGGTATTTTACATCACCTACATTCAATGTGCCGAATTGTGTAGCATGGTCTTCGATTTCTTCCTGACTGGTGAATAATCCTTCCGCAATGAATCCCCAACGTGCATTCACATTCGTGCCGCGGGTTTCCATCCATGGATAGTCTACCGGTGGCTGGTCGTTTTCTATAATTTTATCTTTATTATATGTGAAGTTTCCACGTACGGTAAGGGATATTTTCTTCCCGAATCTTTGTGTATAATCCATAGCTACTTCAATCCCTTTATTCTGTACTATTCCTAAATTCGCATACGGAGATTCTATCCATCCTGCATAACTGGGAATAGTACTACGCTGTAAGAAAATATTGTCACGGCGCTCCTTGAAAAGATCGACAACAAAAGACAGATTATCATTCAGAAATTTAATGTCGATACCTAAATCCTGTTTTCTGGATTTTGACCAGGTTACATTCACTCCGTATTTTTCTTCTCCATAACCGCTGGCTCCATTGTAATTAGTTCCGAAATATGTCCCGGTTAGACTGGTGAATACCCCCTGGTACATAAAGCGACGGCCTGCAGCGGTATCGCTTCCTACCCATCCGTCAGTATAGCGGAATTTCAGGAAGGAAATATATTTACGGATAGGAGCCCAGAACGCTTCATTAGATGCAGCCCATCCCAGACCAAAAGCGGGAAATGTACCATAACGCTTGTCAGGAGTAAAGTTTTCGGATCCATTGATACCTAAGTTGAATTCAGCAAAATAACGGTCTTTCCATGAATAAGTCGCACGCCCGGCAAAGCCCCGTTGCTTGTATGGCATGGCAGCAATAACATCTCCGGCATTCAGATCCCAATAAACCTTCTGATTATAAAGGAACAGACCTCCGACACGATGATCGCCGAAGCTACGGTCGTAATTTAAGGAAGCCTCTGCATAAACAGTGCGATTGCTCCATTGTTCCGGATCCTGAAGTATTAACCGGCCATCGGCTTCTCTCAGTACGGTATACAGATAATCTCCGGTTTCCTGATCAAATAATGTGTCTTCTATATATATGCCATTCGCATCGGTCTTGCCTGCAAATGTATACATAGCTTCATTACGGTTATATCTCATCCTGCGTGAGTTATAAGTATCGAAAGCAATCATGGCAGACGCAGAAAGACCTTTGCTCCAACTCCAGAAGTCCAACTCCTGTGTAGCACGGACATTCGAATTCAATTGACTAGGGAATTCTTCATAAAATCCGCCTCTGGCTAATAGGCCGTAAGGATTAAATTTTTGTTGCGAATTGATACCGGAAACCGTTCCATTTGGCAACAATAAAGGATAGATCACAGGATTGATATCCATGCCCGCCGCATATAATGTGCTTGTACTCGATTGCGGATAATGTCCTTTTGCTACATAACCTGAGAATCCCAGATCGATAGTAGTCTTGGAAGTCGGTTTCAGATTAAGATTGGAAGTGAAATTGTAACGTTCGTACTTCATCTGCGTATTATAATCCTCCAATTTGAAATTGCGTGTCATCCCAGTCTCGTTATAATAGCTCAATGATGCATAATAATTCGCATTAGGTACACCACCACGAACACTTATATTTGCCCGGCGATTATGCCCCCAGTCATTGAACAGTTCGTCGGCCCAGTCAATAGCCGGATATAAGTACGGATTATATAATCTCGGGTTATCGTTCGGTAATAATCCATTCGCTTTCTTTGTCGCCTCAATATAAGCATCGGAATATTTAACGGTGCCATTTGTATTCATCTGTGCTTCGTTGCGTGCATCCATATAAGTATAGGCATCGGCCATTTCTACCTTTTTTGTAAGGCGGGTAAAGCTTTCATAGTAATCGACACTGAATTGAGGTTTTCCAACCTTACCCGGTTTAGTTTTTATAATGACAACACCATTAGCACCACGCACTCCATAAACAGCCGTAGCCGACGCATCTTTCAGTACAGTAAATGATTCAATGTCTTCGGGGTCGATATTATTGAAACTACGCTCTACTCCGTCTACCAATATTAAAGGATTGGAGCTCTGTCCAAGTAGGGTCGATAGACCGCGAATCCAGATATCCGATCCGTCATGTCCGGGTTCTCCATTACGCTGTACGGCAACTACTCCGGCAATGCGCCCTGAGATAGCAGATGATAAATTAGCCGTTGGCATTTTCAGATTTTCTACTTCCAGTGTTGACTGTGCACCTACTACAGAAACTTTACGCTGGTTACCATAACCAACTACAACAACTTCGTCGAATTCCGAGATATTTTCAACCAGAATAATATCTATTACTCTTTGCTTATTCACTTTTATTTCCTGGGGCTTATATCCTATATAAGAGATTAATAATACAGGGCTTTCGCTTGAGAGTTTAAGAGTGTATTGTCCGTCTATATCTGTGACGGTACCGTTCGATGTGCCTTTCTCTTGCACAGTCACACCAATAAGCATTTCGCCCTTTTCATCCGAAATACGTCCTGTGACCGAACCCTCCTGGGCATATGCAACAGAGCTAAATGTAAGGAATAAAGCCAGTAACCCTAATAGCCTGACCAGATGTTTTTTTATTTTAAACAAATTCATCTTACTTGTGTTTTTATTAATACTAAGGTTAGAAACATGGATAAATTTTGCTAGCAGATACAAAATAGAGAAATAAAAAAATGTTTTCATTCCTCCATAGCGCCAAAATATAGTCAAATATAAAATGTCCATCCGGAGTACTGCATGGTGAAATAGAGTACAATTTAATTATCTTATAATCAGTATTATGAATGGAGATTAAAATTGTGTGAGTGTAAATCAGCGCACAATCATTTGCCAGATTAAAAAAGGGAAAAATCAATTACTATTTATTGATATATAAAAAAGATGTGATGCAGATACCTTCCCTACATCTGATAATTTATATTTACATAAGTTATTAACTGTTAAGCATCGTCTCGTTTATATTGTTCGCGATAATCTTTCGGAGTCATACCAAACCTGCGGGTAAATTCTTTGTAAAAATAGGAACGGCTCGATATACCTACATCTGAAATAACATCCTGAATAGAAAGACTTTCGTCAGCAAGCAATCTTGCCGCCTTTTCCATTCTGTATTTTTTGATAAGATCACTTGGCGGCATTCCCGATATTTCCTTAAACTTGCGGTAAAACTGACGGGAACTCATTGCCATCTGCTCTGAAACCAAAGTTGAACCCAGATCTTCACGATCAAGATTTAACTCAATTACCTGCAGGAATTTTCTAATGAAATCGGCTTGCTCTGTTGTTGTGCAGACCAGGGAATCGGCCCAGTCGCTTAGTTCCTCTACATAGATCTGCTTGGGTACCTGTTTCCCATAGATTACTTTATAGATCACCTCTTTCAGAAACAAAATATCGTAAGGAAGTACAATATATGAATCGGCCCATAATATTAATTTTTGCTGAATAGATGAACTTGCTTTCCATGTCAACATAGGGACAAATGCCGTATTCGACAATAAAGAACGATACTTGTTCACATACTCGATAAATGTACTTTCTGCATCGGTGTACATTAGCATATCCACCAGGAATAATGTTGGGGCAGACTTGTGTATTTCCTCAAAAGCATCTTGTATGCTCTTCACCGGAATAATAGTGTACTCATCGGAGAGTAGCTCGCTGATCAGCCATATCATCTCGTCTTTGTCTTCGAGTAACAATACCGTTTTTTTATCATTTTCCTGTCTGGCAACTACAGCTGGCTCGAAGGTAATTACCAGGCAAGATGTTCCGTCTGAATCAGTATAATTGACAGCACAGGATTGTTGTTCTAATGCTGACAGTATAAAATGTTGCATTACTTCATTCAGGAATGAGGGGTCTGCCCCTTTTACGCCAGTGAAGGAGATATTTTTATGCGAAAATATCTCATATAACTTTCCTATTATATTATCTGAGGACTGGAAGGACAGTAGCATTTTACCATCCTTTTCTACGGCATTCACCTGGATGTCAGATGTACTTTTATCACTGATATACAAGTAACAGTAATACAGAATACAACGTAACAGATTTTTATACACCTGAAAACTAAAATTTTCTGAAATAAGCGAATGTATATGTGAAGTGTCTACTCCCTGTTTTTCCAATACCCGGAATACTTCGTCCGACAACTCGGAAAGGCTTAAACGTCCGGAAATGGAAAACCGGATTGATGATAATTGACCGATTTCTTCCTTTCCCGCATCAAAACTGAAAAGCAATGACATAATCGCTTCCCGTATTTGTTCTACTTTCTTACAACGATCTGCATAAGGAACATTTTCGGCTCGCAGCTGATCACATGCCTGATAGATGAGAGTGAAATTGTTGAGTAATTCCCGGTTCCTGTAATTATTGGCCGTTAACGAGGTGTTTTGATTCTCTGTTTTCAACAGTTTTTTCATCATCCGTTCATTACGTAAATATTTCCGGGCCAGAAAAATTATATAGACAATTATAGCAGATGCCAACAGTATGTATATAATATAGGCTAATGTTGTCTGATACCAAGGTGGAAGGATATGAATTAAAATGGAGAATGTCTTGTACTCCGTATCGAATACATCTTTTTTATAACGGACTTTAAAGATATAGTCGCCTGCCGGAACTCCGGCGTATGAAGCTTCATTAACACTGCTGAATGTTCCCCACTCTTTTTCATATCCTTCAAGCATATAGGAATATTCTACGTCGTTTCTGCTGACATAATCCGGTACTACAAAAGACAGCGAAAAGGACACTTTGGCTCCATGCAATCGTAAACCGCTTCCATCGGGAGTGTAATAATCGCCCAGATTGACTAGTGTCCTTCCGATCATTAACCTGCGCAGCAATATGTCCGGAGAATATTCAGGCATCACGGCAACTTCCTTGTCCAGATAAAGCAAACCGTCTATTCCTCCGAAAAAAAGACTTCCTGTGTAAGGGCAACGATAGTAGGCATCGTCGCTGAATTCTCCTATTTGTATTCCTCCACTATAATAATAGGCATGCGAAAACTGATTTTTAGGATTAAACTTGATAAGTCCACGGTTTGTGCCTAACCAAAGAAGTCCGTTATCATCTTCCAGAATGCTATGGATCATATCATTCAGCAAACCTTGCTCCCTGCCTATATAGCTTGCGTCCATTTTCTGCCCTTTAAAATTGAGACAGACCAGACCTGTAGTTGTTCCTACATATAGCTGTCCATCGCGGTATTTGTGCAAACTGAGAATATCATCTGCCGATTTATGTAGTTTTTCGTGCAGAGATATAACCTGATATTCTTCGGTTTTACGGTTGAAACGCACCAATCCTTTTTGCTGGCTGCCCAGCCAGAATAATGAATCACCGTCTGGCACCATGCTGAAAAACAATGTTATATCCTGTTGTTTATGATAAAAATGATAGCGTTTTTGTGATTTCACCCGGATATCATTATTGCTCCGGTCGAGCAGAATCTTATGAAATCCGGTTCCTGACGTTGCCACATACAATACACTGTCTCCGTCCTCATAAATGGAGTGTATTTCGGCAAAACGTTCAGTTAGATTTCCTGTTAATGGATGTAGTTTTTTATCATCAAAAGAATAATATAATAATCCTGAAGCACCGGTTCCTACCCAAAATCCATTCATATATCGACTTTGTGTCATGCTATACACCTGAAATTCAGTATTCCATTTGACATATGAGGTAGCATTCTGTTTGCCTGTAGCAGAATAAATCTCGGTTTTGGATGCCTGCATCCCTTTGCGATAATCCTCAACGTGCAATAATCCATCCCCTTTAGTGCCAAACCAGAGGCTGCCATATTTATCAGTAAATAGAGATCTTACCTGCCTGCTTAGATTAGGGGATAAACTGCTAAGCATCAAATTTGTGGCAATGGAATATTTTTTTGAATACATTAAAACACCTTGCCCGTCGGAACCAACCCATAATATTCCCTGATTGGGATCGTTGTGTATGCTGAAGATTCGGGCGTTCTGATTAACCATTTCCTCTTCATATTTCCTTGATGTACGTAAACGTATCAACCCGTTAGTTCTGAAGGCGATCATAATATCTTCATAGAAAGGAACGATCCCTCTGATATCTCCGTATTTTTGAACCATCTCGGCTATATTACGGATATAGATTTTGGATTTTCTCGATATATCATACAGATATAAGTCCTTATCCGAATCGTAGAAACAAAAAACACCGTTCTGATAAAAAATATATTCTATCGCTTTTGGGTGAAATGCAGTAGGGGTACTAGTTAATTGAGTGGTGAGTGTATCCTGATCAAAGGCATTTAAAGAAAAACGGTAATAATCACCACTGGCATAAGGGAACATATACAAATCGCCATCGTCCGTCGCAAAAGCCCGGTAATCGGCATTAAGCATTACAACATTGGGTTTAGGTACCTGGACAAACTGACGATGATAGGTATTGTAATAAGAAATCCAGTTATATCCCAAAGCCCAGGTATTGCCTTTTTTGTTGGAGTGTAGCACATAATCACCGTCAAATTCATAATTACATACAGCCTGACGCGAAGTTAAAGAGAAACGGGTAGCACCTATGTTTGTGGATACCCACAAGCAATTATTATCCGCCTGCTGAATATTAGTAATGACGTTGTTGATTAATGTTTTACTTTTAGACAGGTCGGACCGGTATACATCCATTCCTTTTCCATCATAACAATTCAAACCATCATATGTTCCAAACCACATCAACCCTGCATTATCCTGGAATAGGCAAAGTATAGCGCTATTGGACAGCCCTTGTTGATAATCAATCTTAGAAAATATATAGTCCTGTTCGTTTGCCAGCAAACAAGAATATATACTCATTGTTATTAATAAAGTAAGGATACATCGTGTTTTCATTATGAAGTATAAGATATCTTTTTATAAAATACAATAAGCTTAGGCTATACAAGTTTAGCTAAAAATATTGAAAATAATGACATTTTTCTTATAGATAAATTAAGAAAATAGTATGTCAGTCGGCTTATGCAATTAGTCCAAAAAATTAAATGAAGGAATGGAAAAACATTCTAAAAATAATAAATAAAAATATAACGGAAAAATTATAATAGCATGACAGGTATAATATACACTTAATGCCGAAGATTTGCTGTAAGAAGAAATAATATAAACAATAAAGGTTATTTTTGTTTTTACAGAAAATTAACATGGTGATGATTACCTAATTAACTTTGACAAATGTCTATACAATAGATACTAAACAAATATTATGGAAACACTCGTAATCACATGGTATGGCGCGCTAATAGGATTGTTTGTCGCCATTATACTAATCCTCAGAAAATTAAACCCTGTTTATTCCCTGTTTTTGGGAGCTGTCATTGGCTGTCTCGTTGGTGGAGCCGATCTGGTACAAACCACTTCTGTTATTATCAACGGCACACAAAGTATTATCGGCATCGTAGTGCGTGTGCTTGCGGCAGGTGTTTTAGCGGGCGTAATGATGGATTCGGGGGCAGCTGAGACTATTGCCCGTACAATAGTAAAAAAACTGGGAGGAAGTAAAGCTATTTTAGCCCTGGCTCTGGCAACAATGATTATTACAGCAGTTGGGGTATTTATTCCGGTTGCTGTGCTCATTGTTGCACCAATCGGCCTCTCTGTGGCAAAGTCGATGGGATTCTCTAAAATATCTTTATTACTGGCTTTGTCGGGTGGAGGGAAAGCCGGAAATGTCATTTCTCCCAATCCCAATTCGATAGCTGCGGCTAACGGCTTCGGCGTCGAACTTAGCGAGGTGATGATGTACGGATTTATTCCGGCACTGTTTGGCTTGATTGTCGCCGTTATAATTGCTTACATGATAAAGAACAAAGGAAGTAAAATAGAAGATAAGGATATTAAGAACTCATCCGATACGTCTTCATATCCTTCTTTCGGAAAGGCAATCATAGCTCCTGTTGTGGCAATTATTCTCCTGCTTATAAACCCTATCGGATCTTTACTCGGCGTATCTTTCCTGCAAAGTATAAAACTGGATGCTATGTATGTGCTGCCGATAGCCGGGATAGCCGGAATGCTGGCCATGGGTAAGGCAAATAAAATACTCGCATATACAGCAAGCGGAATAAACCGCATGACAGCGACTGTCCTTATACTTATTGGTGCAGGAGCAATAGCCGGACTTATTTCAGCATCGAATCTTTCGGAGGAGATTGTGAACATTATCAACTATTCTGGAATATCAGGGACATTTCTGGCACCTATCGCTGGTATATTGATGGCAGCAGCTACTGCGTCTACTTCCACAGGAGTTATATTGGCATCGGGTTCGTTCGGGACGGCAATTCTGAATATGGGAACTCCTCCTATCCCGGCAGCCGTAATGGTGCACACAGGGGCTACCGTTATCGACCAGTTGCCACAAGGAAATTACTTCCATGTGACTGCTGATTCTATGTATATGAATATAAAAGAAAGGATGAAAGTGGTTCCGTACGAAGCCATCGTTGGTGGAGTAATGACCATAGTATCTACACTCCTTTATGGATTTATCTTGTAGAATTAATACAATGAGCAGTATTTAATCCATTGTATATTTAATCTGATCAAATAAGAACGGCAGTATTTTTTCGTCCACACCATGACTTATCAAAGTCGTCTTATCCGTTTCGAAGAGAGATAGGAACAGATCAAAATCGGGATCCTTATACAGAATATTCTGGTATAGGGCAATGGCGCTTTTCCTGTTTCCGGCACATAATTCCACATGCCCGGCGTTCAGATAATCGTGTATGGTCGGCTTATTTTCCAGTATCTGTTTATAATACTTTTGTGCTACGTCATATTTTTTGAGCAGGAAGGCAGTCCATGCTATCGGTCGCCATGCTTTGGAGCCTTTACTGTCTAGCAATTCCACTTTAAAATATGTGTTTAAAGCCTGTTCATATTCCTCCATTTCCAGATAACAATGCCCGATGTTAAGCTCAGTATTTATGTTGTCGGGATTCAGCTTCGCGGCTTTTTTATAATAGTCGAGCGATAGATCAGGTTTTTTCTGTGTACGATAAAGCTGTGCGATCCTTTTTATGATCCACGAATTGTTTGGTTTCAGCAAATCGGCCTGCAGGTAGGCATCCAAAGCTCCGTCTATATTGTCAAGCATTTGTTTGCAATAACCTATTTTCTGCCAGATGTCTTCACATTGGTCATCTATGGCTATCAACCGGTTGAATATATTCAACGCCTCTTTGAAATTGTTTTTATCGAAACAATAAAGGGCAATCTTTTTCATACTGTCTATATCCGATATAAGCGGGGCTATCGATTTTTTATCGTAGAAGTTGAGGTTTAGCCTGAATATATCGAAGAAATTATTCCTGTACGGATTCAGTTTGAAGAACCGGTAAAGGTCTTGTATATATTGATTCGACAGAATCTCTTCGTCGATAGTCGGGTTCATCTCCTGTGCTTCTTTTTGCAGTTGCTTTATCTCTTCCGATTCTGCCCCCATGCGGCTCATCATCATTTCACGCTGTGCCTGTGGTATCTGAGCAAGACTCAGACAGAAAGAATATTTGTCGGAATTGCACATGTGACCTGAATCGAGAATCGCGGTCTTCAGTAAGCTATTCTTGCTTTCATCCGGGAAGAGGTTGGCAATTTCTGAATAAGACGGATCAAACGGTAAAAACCAGTTACCCAGTTCCGAGAAGAAAGGAAAACTTTTCAATCCGGAGAAAGTGGAGTGGAATACGTCTGCACCTTCCATCTGGAGGTTTGAGTATTCCTGTAGTTTTTTCCCCAGTCCCGATTCTTCCAGTTCTTTTTTCCATTCCGGGTTTTTTTCAGAGAAATCCGAATCACCGCCCATCAGTTCTTCCATATTCAGTTTGCGTCCGGCAAGATGGTTAAATTTCATCATTTCGGGAAGTATCTCTTCTTTGATCTTCTTGGTGATCTCTTCTGTTTCTCTGGCCCGTATCAATTGTATAATGACACGTAGTGCTGTTTTTTTGAAATTTGGATTTTCTGATAATATAGCCAGTTGATTCTGTAATTCCGGGTACAAGTTCCAGCGGACATCATACATCTGCATAACAATGACCAGGCCTACAATAGCTCTTGCCCTTAACTGCATGTCTTCAGATGCGGCAGCATACATCAGTATCTGGGTTTTACGCCCATCGAATCGATGGAAGAGTCCCAGCGTAAGTGCCGAAAGAAATAAGCATTTCTCACGTACAGGCAATTCGGGATTGTTGATAAGAGCAAGATAATTATTCATTTCTTCCTCGTCAGCCCGGGATGATACATATACTGAATTAAACATCTCCGAACCAATGCGTTCGCGCCTTATAGCCAGATCTTTCTTCCGGTTAATTTTTTCTTCTCCTTCCTCAAGAAGATCAACAAGAGAGAACGAGTCGGTAATTTCTTTTATCAGGTTTTGATAATTGACTACCGAGTTGTTTTTTAAGGCGCTGATTCTGGACTTTTCATAATAGATGCCCGATGATTCCACTTTCATCAGTTCATCGGTAGAGTCATCGGTCAGTTCGTATAAAGAACGGAGCAGGTTGCGGTATACATTTTCACGCTGAGTATCTTCCACACCCTCAAACAAATAATGAAGCATAAACTTGTAGTTTGTCTCCAGCTCACTCAATGTTTCCGTTATTTTCCAGTCCTGGGTGTTTTTCGTCAATTTCTTTAATGACCGAAAAGCATCCTTTAACTGCCTTTTTGACAGGTTGATTAAAATATCTTTCTTTATCGATACTATATCCCGACTATTCATTCGCTAATTTTCTTTTGTTGTTTCTGCCTTTACCACTAGTTTGTAAGTACCAGCATAGAAGGCGTATCTTTCAGTAATTTAGGATTCCTGTCATCGAGCTCTTTCCAACTGTTCAGACTGATAAGTATCAGGTCCTGTTTGTTCAGTATGTCGCTGTCGACAGGTATATTCCTGTTCCAAAGCTGGAACAGATAAGGGTTTATCCCTTTTATCGCCCTTACGGCTTTGGTAAATTCCATGGAACTGTCCATTAGTCCGATAGCGTCCCATAGAGTAATCCTTACGTATGAGTTTTCAGCCAGACGTTGCATGAACCTTCCTACAAATATATCATCTTCGCTAAGTATGGGAACGAAAATGTTTCGCATACCTATAGATCCTTTATCAATAAATATGCCAACCGGCATATCGCTTTTCGAAACAATAGTTCTTGTGCCTTCATCGAATGGTGCTGTCATCATTTTGCTCCATTTCTTCTGATTGCCAAACTTCGTCAGAAAAAAGTTTGGAATATGTATCAACCTGTTTGAGAAGCCTAATAAACGTCCCAGCATATTGTTCGAAAAAATGGAATCCTTATATCCTATCAGCAGGAAGTCATATTCCCCTTTGTTTGCAAACTTTGCTACATCTTTGCTGACATCACCTGCCACTTTAAATACTGAGATGATATTCTGATTGAGGCTGTATGCTTCTTCCTCTACAGGCTTAAACATTTCCTTTTCTTCCTCTTCCATCCCGTATTGATATAATAAGTTCCCCTCCGAGAGATACAGCATCGTCAGTTCAGATGAAGTCTGTTTCTTTCGTATAAAACAGTTTGCCAGATATAATAGTTTACGTCCCATCTCGGGATTATCGAAAGATACTAATACTTTATATTTTTTCTCTATTTTCAGCGGTGCAGCCTCTTTTTTCTTAAATATCCTGTCTATCAGATTTAACAGGGGGGAGGTCATAAATGTAGTGGTTAGTGCCATAACCACCATCATGGCAAAAACCTCAGATGTTAATATTCCGAGGTCGAGTCCTATATTCAGTACAACCAGTTCCATCAAGCCTCTTGTATTCATCAGAGCCCCGATGGTAAGGCTGTCTTTCCAGTTGTTGCCCACAAATCTGGCGGCAAGTGCACTACCCATTGTTTTACCTGCGATGGCGAGTACAATAATCCCGAGGCATACCAGCCACAAGCCGGGTTCGTTCAATAGACCTATTTGTGTGCGTAATCCGGTATAGACAAAAAATAAAGGGAGTAGCAAAACCAAAGCTACATCTTCTATTTTTTCGGTGAACAGGCTTCTGAAATTTATATTCGGAGGCATGATCACACCTGCCAGGAAAGCTCCAAACAGGGCATGTATTCCTATGACTTCGGTTGCATAGGATGAGAGAAACAGTACAAGGAAGAATATCCCGATAGTTGATTTTGTGATTATTCTGCTTGAGGGTTGCAGGTCGGCAATCCGTTTAAGGAACGGACGCACTATTTTAAACATGACTACAATGTAAAGTATCGCTGTTAATATAATGAATAGCGAACTGGTAAAAGATCCAGCTTTTACAATCGCGATCACAGCTGCAAGCAGACACCATGCGGTAATATCGTCAATGGCGGCGCAGGTAATGATAGTTGCCCCCAGTGGTGTTTTATTTATCCCTTTTTCGTGTATTATACGTGCCATTACAGGGAATGCCGCTATACTCATGGCAATACCCATAAATAAGGCAAACGGGAGGAATATCGTGCTTTCGTGTGTATAGTTCCCAAACAGATAGTATGCGACTATCACCCCGAATGTGAAAGCTACGATTATACTGGTATGGCTGATGATAAGCGCATCGTTGGCCTTGCTCTTTATTGTTTTCAGGTTAAGTTCCATGCCTACAATGAACATAAATAATATCAATCCTATATGGCTGAGAAACTTTATATTGTCTAAGGATGAATCGGGAAATAAAAATTCGGATGCCTGAGGGAAATATAAGCCCAGAAGCGATGGCCCTAATACCACTCCGGCAAGAATCTCACCGACAACGGTAGGCTGGCCTATTTTCTGGCATATCCATCCAAATAATCTTACAGCTAATAAAATAACAACAATTTGCAACAAGAGTATAGCCATAGGACCAGCAAGGTCGTCAGTGATGTGGCGTAAAAAATTACCCCAGGCAGTATTCTTTGGAGCAAGTCCGTAGACGTTTAATTGTGCTTCCAGATTTATTCTACCCAGCCGCAGCATTAGGTAGACCAAAGCTGAAAATATACTTATAACAGATGCGTAGAATATAAGATTTTTATATTTTTTCATGAATAAAAGTTCTGTTCATAAGCTTTGATTGGCTTTTTGGTGCAAAGATACAATTTTAATGTGACAATTAGGAATGCAGATGTACAGGTAAAATTACTATATTTGAGAAGAAAATTATTCCTCTTGAATAATAAAAAAGGTAATTATGATATTAAAATCTTTAAAATATACGCGTTACAAGGGTGAACCCCGCGAATGGAGCATTGTCGGCAGGGATGGCGGATATGCTTATTTCGAAAATATTAATTTACTGGTAGGTAAAAATGCATCGGGTAAAAGCCGCTCTTTGAATGTGATCAGGGAAATTGCAGGATTGTTTTCGGGACGCACCGATCTTAATGATGTGTTGAGCCCTTCCCAGTATTTCGAGTTGATTTTTAAAGATAATGATATAAGCTATAAATATGCCCTTGAATTTAAGGATCGGAAAATAATAGATGAAATATTGTCTGCCGGGGATAAATTGTTGATCCACCGTTCGAAGGATATATTTCTTAACGCCGATGGACAAAAAAAAGATATAAGTGTAGCGGATTATCAGTTACAGGTTTGTGCCCGCGATAATGATAACAGGCCATGCTTCGGTAATTTTGTGGAGTGGGGGAAGTCTCTGAAGAATTATCTTTTTGCCAATCAGTTCGAAAAAAATAAACAGGTGAAAGATTATACCCGTATGGATGGCGGTGACCCGGGAATTGAGGGGACAGAGGTGCTTATCTACACGTTCTACCGGGGGCATGAATTATATGGAGATGCTTTTGTCTCGGAGATCATTTCCGGTATGCAGGAGCTCGGTAATGCTGTTACCGGCATTGACATATTGGAGCGCGGTGGTACCTTTGGGCTGGCCATAGAAGAGGAAGGGCAGTATATGGTATTGCAGCGGGATATGTCGCAGGGTATGTTCCGTACTTTGGCTTTGTTGATAATGCTCACGTATGCCCGTATGAGTAATCTGTCGTTGTGTATGCTGATTGATGATATGGGTGAAGGACTCGATTTCGAAAGTTCGAAAAAAATGATGGATATTGTCATTAAACGGATAAATAATTCCAACCTGCAGTTTTTCATGACCACAAACGACCGTTATGTAATGAACCAGATACCATTGAAGTTCTGGACGGTGATAGACCGTGTGGAATCGCATAAATCGGTTTTTTATGATTATACCAATTCGAAAGAAAACTTCGATGACTTTAACTATACAGGGCTTAATAACTTTGATTTTCTAACTACAGATTTCTACCGCAACGGTTTTGCAGTGGAAGAAGACGATAACGATTGATGAGACGTATTGCTTTTTTTGTTGAGGGGCAAACCGAGCAGGTCTTTGTGAATCGCTTGGTAAAAGAAATCCTCGGAACACAACAAATAAATATTATCCAGAAACAATTTCGTGGAGGAACGAATATTCCTAAACAGGAAATTGTAAGGAATATGTCGTTTTCCCGCAATCCGAGATTTGAGGTGCTAATCTTTGATTGTGGTGCCGATAACAGGGTGAAATCGGAAATAATGGATAATATAATCAATCTGCGGGAGAAAGGTTATGAGAAGATAATCGGGCTACGCGATCTTTACCCCATTCCTGTTGACGATCTGGAAAGGCTGGAAAAAGGACTTCATTATTTACCTCATAAATTTAAAAAGGAAGCGCCATATTTTGATATTATAATAGCCATTCACGAAATAGAAGCGTGGTTTATGGCCGAAACACATCATTTTCAGAAAATAGATAAGCGTCTGGCTAACGGTAAATTTATACGCGACAGACTGGGCTTTGATCCGTATTTAGTCAATCCCGAACAACGGGTGCATCCGGCCAAGGATCTGGACAATATTTACAGGCTGGTCGGGAAATCATATACTAAGAAATACAATGCTACAGTCCGTGTAGTCAATAAATTAGATTATAACCACATTCGCAATCAGATAAGGTATGATATAGATTCTCTGGATAAATTAATGGGTATAATAGAGAATATTAGAAAATAACAAGAGGTAGCCGGAATAAGATTAATAACGAGTTATCTGTTACGTAATAAAATCTTTTTCTCCCTCACAAATGTTTTCACATCTGCCGGAATCTGGAAATATGAGAAGTTTACAAAAATAGAATCTGTATTTTCCTGAGGTATGTCACAATTGTCTACTGTGGAATATTCTTTTCCTATAATCTTCTTTTCTTTATTGTAAAAGGCTGTAACAGAATTGAACAATGTGTCTGTTTTTATTGCAGTCTTTACTTCAAAAGCAAATATATATTGATTCTTATCAAAATAGTAGACATAAGAGGTGTCGCTGGGGATACCGTCTCTCATCTTGGTTTCAGCAGCTTTTATCAGAAGATTCGATTCATCCTGAAATACCTGGTAAAAACAGTCTATCTCCTGGTTTTCATCCAGAGATGCTACAGAATAGGTTAATACATTCCCTTCAACAATTTCTGAATTTATTTCAGATTTCTGATCTTTCAGTCGGAGATGCATGTCCGGTTCGGGTAATGTAAATGAGCATGAATAGAAAATGCATCCTAAGGAAATGAATATAAGGTATTTCATGTCTGTCCTCTATAAGCATATTTGTTTTAACAAAGATAGTTTTTTATTTGCATATTAAGAAATATTAAGTATTGAAAATTATATTTGTATTCTAAATATTTTCAGGCTATGAAAAGAATATCTATTTTGTTTCTTCCGTTTTTTATTATGTGTAACACTATGGCTGATAAAGTACCTTTTACAGAGGAAAGAATATTAAATGAATTGGATTTGGCTTTTAATCACCACCCCGGAATGTATTTTCCTGTAGCCGATAAGTCTGTTATAAAATATAATTTCTTCCTCGATCTGGAACATGGCTATTGCGAAACGGCAGGAAGCAGGATTCATTTGTATGCAGATTCTTTAGATTGGGCTATAGTGTTCGAAAAGAGTGGCTATCAGAATAGAGGAGGATATGCTACAATAGCACTTGACTATATAGGAAATTGTGTAGACTATATAATTGAAAGATATGAAGAACATGTTCCAGTTCCATATACTTCAATTGCCAATACCAAATATATTTATCTTGTTACAGGAGAAGAATACGAACGTATAAGGAACAGACAGGGAAGCGAAATGGAACAATTTGAATTAATTAGTGATACAATTACTTCGGTAAAAGTGAGAAATCGCGTTGTTAATTTGAAGTATGATCCGGTATTATATGCTGAGATGGGTGTCGCAGGTGAATTTGAGAATCCGCGAAATCTGCTAAGTTATGGAGGTCTTATAAGATATATACATGACACACAGCCAGATGTTGTTCAGGCTACAGAAACAGATATCCGAACAAATATTCCCCGTAATCTCTCCAAGATAATGACTTTGAATAAATTTCATTTCTCTAGTTTTTATGATAAAAAAACATTGCCCAGCAAACAGGAATTATTTCAACTAATTGCTAAAATATTGGTAACGCAGGATTCTTCTTATTGGAAACCGACACAAGAACCAAATAATCATTGGAGAAATTGGAAATCAGGGAATTTATAATATTATGGACAAAGAAAAAATAGAATATATTATAAAGTATTATAGCGATTGTTTAGGAAAAGATAACCTCGCAATAAAATGCATGTATAGCTACCTTGAGAAAGGTGACTTAAATTCAGGAATGGTTCTTCAAACAAATGGTATCCTTAAAGAATCGGGATGGATTTCAGGTAATCAAACATTTGAGTATTTGGTAAAAGATGGAAGAGATGCTTTTGAATTTAGTATTACACAACGTATTCTTTCAAAATATGAGAATAAGGTTTTCTTTAACTACTGTCCTGAATGCGGAAAACGGGCTCGTACTCCTTATGCGAAACAATGTAGGTATTGTCTTTATGATTGGCATGATCGGGGATAGTATTGAGGTTAATGAATTTCTTGAATATTTATCTATAGTATTTTGAGTAGACAGTAGTCGGTAGGCAGCAGGCAGTAGAAGTGATCTTTGAAATAAATAAAGTTGACAAGTAAACGAGATACAAGTAAACAAGTTTTTCGTTTTTTGAGATTTAACTATGTTTCTCTCTGTTGACCGTTGGTTGTAATCCGATGATTTATATACATAGCGGATCTAAAATCCGCACTTAAAAACTTCCGGATTGCAAATCCGGAAGAACGGGAGATTATTGAAATAGTGGGAAAAGTGTACGGTTTGTACTGTTTTAGTTAAAATATCAATTGCCTCCTGCTTTAGTTGGAGGAATACAAAAGACATTTCTTTTATTATTTTCATCCTCCAGCTAAAGCAGGAGGCAATTGATTAAGAAGGGAGAAAAAAGATGTGTAAGTTTTGCCAGGTTTTAGTTAAAAAGCTATTAGCTATAAACTAATAGCTAAATGCTGCAAAAGTGTAATCTTTGTAACTTTTTTGTTAAAATAAAAGTGATACAGTAGGTTTGCCGGAGGCTGATTTATGAAGGTGGAATTTAAACAGACCCTTGATGTGTTTAAATATTAAATGATTTGTTTTGTTATGTGTTGGCCTAAATCTGTTACCTTTGTTTGTAATTAATGATGAAAATATATCTATATGAAATATAATATAGTCGAGAAATATAATCTTGATATAATTGGAGCACAAAAGCGCATAAAAGATGTCGTGAAAGAAACCCCGTTGCAATATATAAATACGCTGTCGCAATATTTCGAGTCGAATATATACCTCAAAAGGGAAGACTTACAGGTTGTACGTTCCTATAAATTAAGAGGCGCTTATAATATGATTTATAGTCTCGATAAAGAAATTCTGGCTAAAGGGGTGGTCTGCGCCAGTGCGGGCAATCATGCTCAGGGTTTTGCATATAGCTGCAATAAACTTGGAATAAAGGGTGTGGTTTTTATGCCGAAGATTACACCAAGGCAAAAAGTAAAGCAGACCAAAATGTTTGGTAACGGCTATATCGAGATTGTACTTACAGGCGATACATTCGATGATTGTGCACAAGCTGCAAAAGAATATACAGAGTCGAATGGGATGACGTTTATTCCTCCGTTCGATGATGTGCGGATAATTGAGGGGCAGGGTACTATCGGCATTGATATACTGAAACAGATGGGAGAAACCCGGATAGATTATGTTTTTATCCCGGTTGGCGGCGGCGGCTTATGTTCAGGGGTTGGGGCTTATATCAAAAAATATTCTCCCGATACAAAAATAATTGCCGTCGAACCTGAGGGTGCTCCCAGTTTGAAATCGGCATTTAAGGCCGGACATCCGGTAACTTTGGTGCATATCGATAAATTTGTGGACGGGGCAGCCGTGAAACGGGTAGGGAATATAACCTATGATATTTGCCGGGAGGTTGTCGACGATATTTGCTTGGTTCCTGAAGGAGAGGTCTGTTCTACTATCTTGAAATTATATAACGAGAATGCTGTTGTTGTAGAACCGGCTGGCGCATTGAGTATTGCAGCATTGAATCATTATGCACCGGAAATAAGAGGAAAAAATGTGGTTTGCATTGTTAGCGGGAGTAATAATGATATAGATCGTATGCAAGAAATAAAGGAGCGTTCGCTTATTTTTGAGCAGTTGAAACATTATTTCATAATCCGTTTTCCTCAGCGGGCAAATGCTTTAAAGGATTTTGTGAATAAAGTATTGGGTGAACGGGATGATATTGTCCGGTTCGAGTATATGAAAAAAAATGAAAAGGAGAATGGGCCTGCTCTTGTTGGCATTGAGCTGGAAACTATAGATGAATATAATAATCTGGTAGCCCGTATGGTAGAGTACGGATTGGATTTTACGGTGTTAGACCCGGATAGTGATCTGGGGCGTTATATAGTATGAATTATTAGGTCTTGAAAAATAGATCGTTATAAATTATATAAATAAAAGTTTCTGAATTTGTTTGGGGAAACAAAAAAAACTCCTACATTTGCATCGCTTTTGAAGGAAAGCTGCGTGCTTGAATGCACTGGAGAGATGGCAGAGTGGTCGATTGCGGCGGTCTTGAAAACCGTTGAACTGCGAGGTTCCGGGGGTTCGAATCCCTCTCTCTCCGCGGAAAGGCTAAGACAAAATAAGCCAAAAACAAGAAAAGTCCTACAAATCAGTGATTTGTGGGACTTTTTCGTTTATCCCCATTTCATATAGAAGCCATAAAAAAGCCATTTTTTGACATAGCTGCGTAACCTATTCGTAACCTATTGTCAAAAAATCAAAATAGGTTACGATTTGTCTGATTTAGGCAGTTTAAAGTCTATTTTTGGAAGTCTGTATTTATCTCATTATTTGATTGTTGAATGTATTTTTGAAATTAAATTTTGAGTTATGAAAAAGACGACATTCAGTATCCTTTTTTATGGAAAAAAGAATGGATTAAAAGCAAACGGCAAGATGCCGGTTATGGGACGAATTACCGTTAATGGAAAATCGATCCAGTTTGGAACAAAGGTTGATGTTGATCCTAAATTATGGAATGTAACGGCAGGTAAACTTGTCGGAAAAACACAGGAAGTCATTAACACAAACTCAGTGCTTGATAGTATCAAAGCAACGATGACTAAGATTTACAGAGAACTACTCGAAAGAGAAGTTTCTGTTACCCCTGAACGTATTAAGAATATCTTCTTTGGTGTTGAAATTCAACAGCAGATGCTGCTTGATCTTTTTAGGAAGCATAATGAAGATGTTGAGAAACTGATCGGCATAAATAAAAGTAAGGCTACTTACCAAAAATACGAAGTTACCAGAAAGCATCTGACTTCTTTCATCAAAGAAAAATACAACCGTTCGGATGTTGCCTTAAAAGAAATCGACTTTATTTTTATAACTGATTTTGAGGTTTACCTCTTGACCACAGCTGGATGTAATCCGAATACAACAGCCAAATTTATGCAGTTTTTCAAACGAATTGTTCTTATAGCTAGGAATAATGGCTGGTTAAAGAGTGATCCGTTTATAAATTATAAGATCAGGATTAAGAAAGTCGATCGGGGTTATTTAACACAAAAAGAAATTGAGTCTATCATCAACAAGAAGATAACGATAAAGCGCCTGGATCAGATTCGGGATATTTTTATTTTCTCATGTTTTTGCGGGTTGGCTTACATTGATGTAAAAAATCTGCGGAAAGAAAATATTCGTATATCATTTGATGACAAATTATGGTTAATAGGTAAAAGAGAAAAGACAGGGGTGGCTTTTACTATTCCTTTGCTTGATATTCCTCAAAAAATCCTGAATAAATATGAGGGAGCATTATCTGATGATCGTGTACTTCCGGTTCCAAGTAATCAAAAGGTAAATGCATATTTGAAGGAAATTGGCTCTTTATGTGGAATTGATAAGGAGTTGAGCTTCCACCTAGCCCGGCACACATTTGCCACTTTGACTCTTTCTAAGGGAGTATCGATTGAGAGTGTAAGTAAGATGCTGGGGCATACTAATATTCGAACAACTCAAATATATGCCCGTATCACAGATTCTAAGATAAGTAACGACATGGATGATTTTGCTTCAAAAGTAAAAGGACTTAGTGATAAATTTGCCGTAAATCAATAAAACTTAAATTATGGAAACAGGATATATAAAATTCAGAGACATAGACTCCAATAAGCCCATTGTTGAAGTAAAAATAGTAGATGGTACAGTCTGGATGACAGTAAATGAAATTGCTGATCTGTTGGGAGTATATGCCGCGACAGTTAACAAGCACCTCAAAGTTATATTTAAAGAAGATTTATTGAAAGAACCGAATGTAACAAAAGAATACAGGTATAGCCGAAATGAAAAAGAAGAATATATTCGCACCTATTATAATTTAGAGGTTGTCATTTTCTTGAGTTTCCGTATTCAATCTTTATACACTAAAACTTTTCGGGAATGGGTATTGAATGCTTTTCGGGAATATAGCAAAGAGAAAAAGCAACATGAAATAATCGTGGTATTTGAGACCAACACAGGAAAGACTTCACTTAAAACTTTGAATTGAGATGGAACTACAGATTATTCAGAATAAGATATTCGAAATAAGAGGCATGCGTATCATGCTTGATTTTGATCTGGCAGAACTGTATCAGGTAGAAAACAAAAATCTGAAAAGAGCGGTCAAACGGAATATTGAAAGATTCCCTGACGATTTTATGTTTGAACTGACAGCGGATGAATGGGAAATCTTGAGGTGCAATTTTGGCACCTCAAATTGGGGAGGAACACGCTATCTACCTTTTGCTTTTACAGAACAAGGTATAGCGCAATTATCCAGTGTATTGAACAGCCCTTTGGCTATTCAGGTAAATATCTCAATAATTAGAGCTTTTGTTACGTTAAGAAAGTTTGCTTTAGGCTATGCAGAACTTAATCAAAAGTTAGAAACATTTATGCTCGAAACCAATATGCAGTTTAATGAGATATATCAGGCTCTGACAGAATTAGCCACTACTAGAGAACAGGAAAGTAAACCACGAAAACGTGTCGGATATATACAAAATGAAGAAGAGGAGCAATAGCTCCTTCCTCCGTAATAAATTAAACAGTTACGAATAGTAACTGTTTTTTTATGTCTGTACTTTTGGGTGTAAAAACCATTATTATTAATAGCTAACGTTACCTTATCTACTACCCTTTTCAACTCAATATTCCAATTTGTTAATTAATAATCAATAGGTTGTGAAATATTTCACTATTGGTGTTTTTTGCCAAAAAGAGAAAGTAAATTAACAATTTTGATAAACGTATAGATATTCCACCGTGAAATTGTTATAGATTAATGCAAAAGTGGAAGTAATTCTGTGATAATGGAAGAATTGGAAAAATACGGATCTTTTCCGATGGAATTATTTCTTCTTTTGCTAAAGAATGACATTAGCTATGATTGACTCAGATCAGTTCAAAATCCAACTTGAATACATTCGGATTTATCGACATTTGATAAACCCGAATATCTGAGTTTAATTTTCTGGCTAACAAAGTTATCTCTTCTCTATCTTCTCGACTGATATTTACACCCAAATAGAGAGCAGCAAAACACTCAGTACCAATTGTCGGATAAGCGCGAACTTCTTTCCAATCAATCACTTCGTTCTCGTCTTTGGGTTCATAAGGCAGATGCATATCCATACATATCATATTAGGACCAAAAATAAACATTCTGACCTCTTGTTCGTGTGCCCATTCTTTGCCTTTCGTTAATATCTGATAAAGAAAAAAATCTTTCTTCCCTGCAAAAAAATCTGGTTTCTCGATAATATCCTTATATTCTACCTCATAAGGTGGAAAAACCATTGTTCCAAGCATATAGTTAATGTATAGTTCGATATTTTGAACATCCACTCCGATGCAAACGCCCTCATGTTTATTGTAGTAACTCCACATCAATATTGAATCAAATACTTTTGAAAGACAACAAATCCATGCTTCATCTCTATTTCTTTCGTATGGATTAATTTTTAACGAAATAGTGTTTTCTTTTCCCCAAGGATAAGCTTGTTCGGTAGTAATTTTAGAAAAATCTATAAGCGCCGGATGACAATCAAACGGATCATTAAATTTCGTAGCATTGGTAAACTGCAAATTACTGTTTAAAAGCATTGCTTTTGCACCATTTATGTCGAGATATTTATACAACAACCTCTGTTCATTTTCTTTTGAATTGGTTTTAGCATCTATCATGTGGTATCTCTTATATTATCAAAAGTAAATGGAAAATAGCAGGATTTCCCCATTGTACTCCTTCTTCTTTTATTATTTGTTAATTACGGTAGCGGCTTCGAAAACCAATTTTATCAAAATTGACATAAATGCCGATCCCCTCGAATGCTTTTTTAATTAATTAGTACATTCCATTTTATAAAATTATGTCATCTTCTTTCAATAGTGCAAAAACCTTTAATACACCGGGGACCTGAGCTGGTTCCTGCTTATACATCTCTAAGTCGAAAAATTTCACTGCTGCAATTTCATGGCTTGGCTGTATCTTCTCTGTTAAATCATATCGAAAAGTGTCCTGTTCCATTATCAATTCAGGACTTTCTCCGTATGCCGGAGCTGAAATATGTTTGTAACTTTCAATTTTGTCGGGTTGTAAATCAATGTTTAATTCCTCCCTAATTTCTCTAATAAGCGCTTCTTTAGGTGTTTCCCCTTTATCTACTTTTCCTCCAGGCAGATACCATGCATTCTTATTATTACTGTATGCTAAAAGCAATTGATTGTTCTTTGTAACAACCAGTCCTGCTGTTAATAATATCATTCTTATCCTTTTTTTATTATAGTCTAATGATTGAAAAATTGCTTTGTCTTTAAATTATATTAAGTCAAAGTAAGATGGACTTAATTACATTCTTATTGAACTTCTCTGTAAAATTCAGCGATATATTCTTCCATAAATGAATGACGCTTTGCTGCTATCAGCTTAGCCGATTCAGTATTCATCAGATCCTTTAGTTTAAACAACTTATCATAAAAGTGGTGAATACTTGAATTCTCTTTCTCTTTTTCATCAGGACTATATAGAATTCGATTCTTACTACCACCATATGCGAAACAGCGTGCAATACCAATTGCTCCGATAGCATCCAAACGATCTGCATCTTGTACAATTTCTGCTTCTATGGACGAAGGTTTATTTCCTTTACTGAAAGAAACCTGAGAAACAATCTCGACAACTCTGTCTATAATTGATTGTTCAATAGCCAAGGATTTAAGAAATATGCTGATTAACTCCTCTGACTTATCCACCCCATTATGGAGTTTATGATCGCCAAGATCATGCAACCAAGCTGCCAGTTCAACCAGAAAGCTATCTGCATGTTCTGTTTGCAAAATCTTTCGGGTATTAATAACTACACGTTCTATATGATAATAATCGTGTCCCGTTCCTTCTTTGAGAAAAATATCTTTTATATATTCCTGCGCTTTTATTAGAATATCTTTATTATCCATCCTTTTACCTATTGAAAAATATCCATAATCGTAAATTCGCACTCTTTGGATTGGTGTTTATTAATCTGGGGAACAAGCTGTCTGAAATGCTCTGTCTGACAATGTCTGTCCAATGCATCATGATCCGGCCACTCTTCAATGAAGATAAAGTGTGTTTTATCGTCCTGATCTATATAAAGGTTATAATCTATACAATCTTTTTCCAGTTTAGTCTTAGCAACTAATTCAGCATAAAGAGGTTTTACGATTTCCAGATACTCTTCTTTAATAAAATCTTCGGCTATAACTTTTATCATTGTTTGAATTATTATTTACAGATACTTATTTCTCCCTACAAATATACAGAATGAGGCAGATAAAAGAGTAAGTATATTCTCCCCTTTTCTATATAATCAAGCTGTTAGAAAAATTATATTGATTATTTTTTAGCATTTATTCACTATAATAAAAGAGTATTCTATATCTTTATACTTGGAATCAGCTAATTAAGTAATTATCTATGAAATCACGCTTTAATAAAATTCTGAAAGGCATCTTTCTGACTTCTTTAACATCTATTGTTGCTGCTACAAATACCGAAGCCTCTAACTATGATATCAGTAAACTGAGTCTGGATAATGGGAAAAAAGAACCGGAAATAAGTCCTAAAAAAGATAATTCTCAGAAATTTGTATTGAAATTTCAAGATGATAATTCTTATCTCATTGCAGGACATAGAAGCCACAGATCACATTCTTCACATAGGTCGCATTCTTCACACCGATCGAGCAGTTCTACTTATTCGGGTAGCTCCAGCAGGTCTTCTTCGTCATCATCTTCTTCCTATTACTCTTCGCCTTCTACAGGTTCGTCTACGGGAACATCCAATGCAAAACCTTCAAGTAGTAAATCTACAGGCAGCAGTAGTTCGTCTACCACAAATGGAACATCATCAACTTCAACTAAAAAGACGATCTCAACAACAGCTGTCGGTGAGAAACTCAATTTGGGCGATAGAATCTTAAAAAAAGGAATGACAGGAACGGATGTTACACAACTAAAGAATATCTTAATTGATAAAAAATACTTATCAGGATCTTTTGCAAAAGGAACTACTTTATTCGATAATGAAATAGAGAAAGCTGTTATTGCTTTTCAAAATAAGATAGGTATAGATGCAGACGGCATTGTAGATACACAAACTGTTTATTTTCTGAAAAAATAATTAGATGACTGATTTTATACAAATAACAGAGAATACAGTTCATTTTTCAGTTGATACTCTGATTTATAATGATACAGTTATATCAAAGGTACTATATTGGCTGACTGACTTATACCTGATAAATCGAAATACTTCAACCGATACAATCCAATCTATTGAGCTCAAGAAGACAGACGGTATTTTTACTCAAGAAGAGGTTGATCAGTTAGAAAGAAAAATCAATCAGGACTTTATCGATTACAAAGTTCGGGATATTGTCGGACAAGAAACAAGGAATATTCGAGATATTCTTTATGTCAAGGCCTTTGCTAATAATGATGAGTTTGAAGATTACATGCTAACCGAAGAATAATGTATTACTTATTACCTTTTCGATTTGACCGCATCGACAATAATGAGATTCTAGTTAATGAAGTTGGGGATTTTCTGATTACTCCTGTTGGCACGGCTAAAAGAATTGCACACAAAGAAATTCGAACGAACGAAGAACTGTATAAAGATATGATTTCTTCATTTTTTATCACTGAAACACCGATCCCGTATTTAATAGATAATCTTGCAGCCCGACTAAGAACAAAGAAATCCTTTTTAGATCATTTTACATCCTTACATATATTTGTGTTGACCTTGCGATGTAATCAAAATTGCATTTATTGTCACGCATCCAGTAAAGAGTGCTACGGCTCATTATATGACATGAGCAAAGGCACAATGCTAAAATCCATTGATCTGATGTTTAAATCGCCTTCGCCTTCAATAACAATGGAGTTTCAAGGCGGAGAACCTTCTTTGATGGCTGATTTATTATTTTTCGCAATATCAGCTACACAAGAAAAGAATATCATTTGCCAGAAAGAGATTACTTATGTTTTGTGTACTAACAGCGTAAATCTGACCGATGAGGTTTTATCTATCTGTGCAACATACAAAGTCCTGATATCGACATCTCTTGATGGTCCCGAGGAACTGCATAATCACAATAGAGGAAAGATTGATAGTTACTCCCGTGTCGTAAAAGGAATTGAAAAAGCCCGAAATATTTTAGGTATAGATAGAGTATCAGCTCTAATGACAGCTTCTGAAGAATCAGTTAATCATCCCGAAGAAATTATTGATGCATATATAGACAACGGTTTTCATAGTATATTCTTAAGAGCCTTAAATCCTTATGGTATGGCTTCCCAATACGCAGATTGGAATGAATATTATGATCGGTTCATTGTTTTTTACAAGAAGGCATTGGATTACATTATAGACTTAAATAAAAACGGTACTTACTTTATAGAAGAATTCACGTCCTTAATTTTGAGAAAGATATTGACTCCTTTTTCTATCGGTTTTGTAGATCTTCAATCTCCGGCAGGAATTATCAATAGCGTGATTGTATATAACTATGATGGTTATGTGTATGCTTCAGATGAATCCCGAATGCTAACCGAGCATGGAGACAATACTTTTCGTCTTGGACATGTCAATGACACCTACGAAAATATATTCTATGGAAGAAAAGCTCAGGAGATAGCATTGATCTGGGCAAACGAAGCTATTGCAGGCTGCTCGGAATGTGCTTATCAATCTTATTGCGGAGCCGATCCTGTAAGAAATCACTCTACGCAAGGGGATATGTATGGCTTTAGACCAACATCTTCCTTCTGTAAGAAACATAAACAAATAATACAACATATCTTTTCATTATTGATAAACAGAGAAGAAGAGGTATTGCCTATATTCAAACGGTGGATTAATAATAGTGTCGGATGATTAAAACTGAATTAAATATTAACTCTAATGATAACTCCCTGTTTGTTACAGCACAATGTAATAATAGGTGTCTGATGTGTTCACAGCCTCCTCTGAATAGAGATGATATAGACTTATTGTTTGAACGTAATTTAGTTATTATAGAGTCTGCTCCTTCTGAATTAACTGACATTGGAATAACAGGAGGAGAACCTACTTTATTAGGAGACAAACTCTTTTTGTTAATAGAAAAAGTGAAGGAAAAACTACCCAAAGCCCAAATACATATACTATCCAATGGACGTGCTTTTGCAAACCGTGCCTATGCAAAGAAACTTGCTAATATTCGATCTGATAGATTATTATTGGGAATTCCTCTACATTCCGACTACTCGCATGATCATGATCATATTGCACAGGCAGCAGGATCATATAATGAGACGGTAAAAGGATTATATAATCTGGCTGAATTTAATATTCGAATAGAACTCCGTATCGTTATCAATAAAATAAATTACCAGCGTCTACCGCAGTTATCGAATTTTATATACAAGAATCTACCGTTTGTCACTCACATCTCTTTTATGGGATTAGAGGATACTGGCTACAGCATAAAGAATCACGAACGAGTTTGGATAGCTCCAATTGATTTTCAAGTCCAACTAGAGAAAGCTGTAATTAACCTTGCAACATGGGGATTGGATGTCTCTGTTTTTAATCTGCCTCTTTGCTCTTTACCTTTGTCGTTGCATGAGTTTGCCCGTAAATCAATCTCGGATTGGAAAGTAAAATATCTGGAGGAATGTAGCTTTTGTTCAATGAAGGATATATGTTGCGGATTATTTGCTACATCTAAAGGGGAATACAAAATAAAACCAATTATTTAATAAAATAGGTCTCTATGGAAAAAGTGTCCTTGTATATTCAGGACACTTTTATACGTTTTTGGAATTATAACTTTTCAATTAATTACTATTTAAGTCAAAAATGTTATTTAGTTCCTTTAGGTTTTAGTTTCGGATTATTACCCGGAGTCTCCTTGTTGTCACGTCGACGTTTATCTACTTCCCCTGTTGATTTAGCGATTGGTTTTGGTCCTGGCTTTAAATTTCCCATGATAAATAATTTTTAATGAATTAACTCCTTAAATTTAATTCTTTTTTTTAGAATATCATTGTATAATGAGTGAAGATTCAGTCTGTTCTTTAATAGTTTATTATTTTAATAAACTTAATTTTCGTTCTAAATTATACTCATTAGTAATAAGGACATCACGAGCGCTTGATCCTTGAGTTGGGCCTACAATACCAGCAGCCTCCAACTGATCCATTAATCTTCCTGCCCTATTATACCCAATACTAAATTTACGCTGGATAAGCGAAGTTGAACCTTGCTGATGTATAACGATTAACCTGGCTGCTTCATCAAATAAAGGGTCTCTGTCATTTAGGTCAATATTGCCAATATTATAATCTGAGTAACCGATATATTCAGTGTATATAATAATTGAAAAAGGGTCCAGTTTCTACTTGAAAAGTATACCATTTAGGAAGGATTTTCAAAGAACGTAAAAGCGTTATTTAGTTAGCTCTTTTGATAACATTTTTTCAGTTTCTTTAACACGATAGGATTGTCCGTTCATGTTTATTAAATGTGCTTTGTGTGTCAGCCGATCTACCATTGCAGCCACCAAAACCTTGTCTTTTACGATTTCTCCCCACCTATCAAAAGCCAGATTTGTTGTGATGATTGTTGCTTTCTTTCCAGCCCTGAGTGACAAGTGGTTAAATAATAACTCCCCACCTTCTTTATCGCAACTTACATACCCAAACTCGTCACAAATCACTAAATCGTAGCGTTGAAAACGTAGTTCCAACTGCCTCAGACTCTTCTGCGAACGACATTCTCTAATCTGAGTTAGCAGGTGTGGGACAGAGGTGAAAAACACTGTACAGCCCTCCAAACAAGCTTTTATTCCTAGTCCGATGGATAAATGTGTCTTGCCAGTCCCAGGATTTCCACAAAAGACGATGTTGCGCCCTTCCTTGATAAAATCTAAGGTTTCTAGCTCAGGTAGAACAAGTTGCCCTTCTTTAGGGAGTTCTTCTCTAACCAACTCCTGAAGATATTTAAGCTCTGGAAAACCAGCTCTTCGGATGCGTTGCTTGCGCTTATTTTCAGTTCTAAGGGCAACTTCTTTGCTTAGAAGCTGGCACAGAAGCGTTCTGTAAGTCCAGTTCTGCTCTGTTCCAAGTGTAATAAAATCGTCTAATTCGTCTTTTATTACACTGATATTTAATTCTTTGGCATAGTCTTCTATGCGCTCTTTTTCTGATAATTCTTCCATGCTTTTAGTCTTTAAATTAATGTTTGTAATTGTCCATCATTCGTGATAGTGTAGATAATATTTGAAGCGAACCATCCTCTATATCAGCCGATTGTTCCTTGTTTACTTTGGGATGTAAAAGATTTAGAACCTCGTCTTTAGGCTCTTTTAGGGCGTGCATCATGGTCTTTATTTGATCGGCTGATACTTGGTTGATGCCTCTAAATTTTAAGTCCTGATAAGCTGTTACAATATCTAAATCCGTAAAGCCTTGTTCCATTGCGTATTGAAGCAATAAAACAAAGTCCTTTGGCTTGTCAACAAACTGTTTATTAAATAGTTGTTGTATCGCCTCAGGCATCTTTTGGAGAGCCAAGGAGCTATGCACAGCTCCTGGTTTACGCAACAAAGTGTTTAGATAATGTTCTAATTTTATGCTCCAACCTGCTGGATAGTAGATGCGTTCGTGAACTGCTATCTTTTGATTTTGATAGAGCATGACGAGTTTTTCGGAGTAGATTTTCACGTCCACCAACTTGCCCACCAAGGTATCTGGAACGGAGTAATGGGAAGCTTTCATACAAATAGTTGACCACTTATCTACCTTGTAAGTCTCTAACTCAAAGCACCCCATCTCATTATGGCAAGCTCTAAGCGCAGCCAACTCAGCCTCCAGTTTAGATTTTTTGCCCACAGTAGAAGAGCTACCTTCTTCTGTATTGATGCGCTCACAAGTTGTTGAGAGCTGATCTTGCGCCTCTTCCAAACTCTCGAAGCGTAGAAGAACGCTAAAAGCTTTGCGACGAACATACTCCACGCTACGTTCCACATGTCCTTTTTCCCAGCCTGCACGCGCATTACAGAAACGATAATGACATTGATAAAAGTTGCTTAAGCGAAGTAAAGCTTCGGTAGGCTTCTTTTCTGCGCCTACAAACTCCTTGATAGCCACACGCATATTGTCGTAAACCATCACGCTAGGAGCACCACCAACTTCTTTAAAAAAGTTGCGATGAGACTCCATGAAAGCCAGCGTATTTTGATGACGAAAGAGCCAAGCATAACGCCCATTGCTATGGCTGAAGGTAAAAACAGCCATATAAAACCTCTGTTGCTTGCCTCTAATGTAAAGCTTGACCTCGCCCCAATCGAACTCACAACTCTCACCAGGAGGATGGTAGCCACGAATAAAGGCTTCTTTTGAGGAAGGAAGAGTCTTGCTCTTAACCTCTTTGATATATTTACAAACTCCGGAATAACTGACCTTAAATCCTTTGGAAAGAGCTAGGTCATAAATATCTGTACCTACCATACATTGCTTCCTGAGACCATTAGCTCGTTTACGAGCATTATCCTTAAGGCAACTGTCAATCAGTTCTTGCAAGGCTCCTGTAATCACTTTACGCTTACGAGACGAACTATCATAAGCAGGTTTACGAGTCAAAAGAGTCTCCAGAGAAGCTTCTGGATCAGCTGAAGAAAGAGATGCTTCATATTCACTAATAACCTTAGCTACAGTCTTACGATTAATCTCTAAAGTTCTGCCTATAGCTCGTTTACTATAGCCCAGAGTGCGATACATGTGTATTATTTGTTGTCTATCCACCATTGTAATCATTTTATCCTTTGTGTGTTTATAATCAAAGACACAAAGGAGTTTATAATGTTAGTAATTGTTAATAAGATAGACTGGTTTTAACTTACAGTGAAAAGAAAAACAAGTCAATCTTACTCCCTTAGGTGGTATACTTTTCGAGTAGATTAGTGGGGTACTTTTGGATTATTATTTACACCGTTTACACATAGAATAAATAAAATATCCCGGGAAATTGTAATTATCTTTTTTTCTATATTTTCTTTATGATTTATATTTATAACTGCACTTTTTTTTATATTCGGAAAATCCAATATCCGAAAAATTTCGGATACAGGGTAGACACTTGCTCCTGTATTGGTTATAAACCCGGATTGAAGTTGTATTTGTGATGTTGTATTCGCCATATTCAAATAAGTTGAATTTTATTAATAGTCACACTCTGTTTAATTATTAAAAAATGATGATTTGTTTATTCCCAGCATCTTTTTTATCCAATGGCTATTCATTTCGGCGCGGCTTTCCATAAAAAGGTCGAAAACAAATATTTCTTTGATAGTTGCACTTTGCAAAGAAAGACTGCCCAATAAATAAGGGAAGACGCATAAACAAATGATATGGACAAATAAATCATAAGGAGATTGCTCGTTTCGTAGATTTCTTAATACATCGTCCTCCATCATTTTAAAATATTGATTCAGTAATGATTCTCTGGAATTCGTATATTTCTGATATTGTACAAAAAAGACAGAGGAAGGTAACTCACCTCCTAAATGCTTAAGATAAAATTGATTCACTTTTTCCGGATTATTCTCTATGTCATTAAGTATATACAGAGGTAGGTTACGGTTACCTGAGAGCATCTTATCAGAAAAAGCGCATATAAGGTCTATTTTTTGTTCGAAATTTGTATTCGGGTTATTGATTATATCCTTGACGCCTTCCAGAAGTTTTACTGTTGAATCTTTCATGACCACCTCGAAAAGAGATTCTTTACTCTCAAAATATATGTTTATTACGGATGTGTCGATATTAACGGCATCCGCAAGATCTTCAATTCTTGTCATTTTCAGTCCTTTTTGGTGAAAGACTTCACGTGCAATATCTATTATTTTATTTTTTATGCTATCGTTATATTCCATGAGCTGATTTTTTATATACATGAAATTTCCATATAATTAGTAGTACCTTTCATTGAATGAATTTACAAGTTCGACATAGGTTATGTCTTCCCGGATCAGAAACCTAATTTTATGTTCCCTTGCCAACCATCCCAATGCATAGAAAATCATTACATCTTTGTAATTTGTTAACTCACCAATCTCTCTAAGGGAAAGTTGTTCCTGCTCTGATAATATCTGCCAGATTACTCCGGCATTGATTCCAATATCATTTTTCAACATACGCTTGTAAATTTAAATGTCTCTTAAACCTGTTTGTTTTATAATTGATATCGATTATATATTTGTTGATTTCATATCTGACACAAAGGTCGGATATTTAGATAAATAACTAATATTCATTTTTTGTGTATATATGTTCAAAATCTTGTTTTATTTAATATCTTCGTATTTTTTATTAAGAAATATATTCTGATTTTGATGAATGAGAATGAAAAGAAATACGCAAAAATATCTTTGGAGGATATTGTAAGCCAGAACTCGATACCGGGTATACAGAATTTCATTATCTCGGAAGAAAAGATGTATGTAAAGAATTCCTCCGTCAATTTTCAGAATTCGTTCTTCGATCTGAAATATCCGCATGTTTGCGAAGGGATTGGTTTTGCCATTTGTACAAAAGGAAAAGCAAGGGTCAGGATTAACCTTCGCGAATACCAGTTAGAATCCAGTTCAATTATTGCATTGCTGCCAAATTACATTATCCAGATTTTAGAGCAGGATGAGAATTTGGAAATTGAGTTTCTATTTTTCTCTTTTGATTTTGTTTCCGATATCAAAATGATTACCGAAGTTGAGTTTATTGAGAAAGTGCAACGGGCTACTTATTTGAGAATTGATGAAGAAACAGCTCTGGATCTTCTGGAATTTCATGCTTTCATTGTAAGGCAGTATAAAAAAACAAATTATGATGAAGCAATTATGAAGAACCTGCTGGTTGCCTTGATGAATAAAGTTTTGCTTATTCATCATGAATCAGGAAAGGGAGAAAAAATGGAGTCTTTGACACATAAAGAGGAGATATTTCAACGCTTTTTGGGACTATTATTCAGATGTTATAAAAAAGAACGTACAATTAAATTCTATGCCGGGGAGTTATTCCTTACACCCAGTCATCTAACAAAAGTGATTAAAGAAGCGAGCCGGAAATCTGTTTCCCAGTGGATTGACGAGATGGTTATTATGTCTGCTAAAGCCATGCTCAAAAGTTCGGACATGACTGTATCGCAAATATCAGAAGATTTAAATTTTTCAAATCCCTCTTTTTTCGGTACATATTTTGAAAAGAGAACAGGATATACTCCTTTACAATATAAAGAAAGCTAATGTTATAATATTTAGTCTATACTATAAAATATATTAATGGTTGGGTGCAGAAAGACGAAGATATAGATACTGCTCTAAGGATATTGAAAGGACGAACAGGGTTAGGCAGTGTATACCTTATGCAATTTAACGGCTTCGGAAAAGGAAACCAAACTAATAAGGAAGGAAATAAAATGATACCTGAAACTTTAGGTAAACATACAGATAAAATATTTCAGCTATTTGTCACCCGTTTTATTTCTACTTTACACTTGTAAGATATAAAGATATCATTATTGAAGATCATAAAAGTGATATTTACCCCTGAGTGATTTAGATCGTATTCCAAAACTTTACACCGGCCATAATGGTATGATAGAAAAGTCGATAAGTATTATTCAATCACTTATCGACTACTAGCTATTATCTAAAAAAATTATTCTTCCCGATTTGAGAGCAATTTATGGAGGCATACTTGGAGAACCAATAAATAAAGGCAACTTTTATAAAAAAAATGCTTTCTTTCAGTCTGATAAAAAACTTGATGAATGGAAAGTTCTGAACACGTATCCAAATCCTTATTTTCAATATGGAACTTATCTATTATAAGGATAAGTAAGATTGTCAATGCTTATATCAATAAATACTTTTCTTACAATTTAAAATTTACCTTAAGTCTAGGCTATGAACACACTACAATATTAGAAGACAATAAAGACTATTCAATAAACATTAAACATTGTCGATTTTCTATTATTCTCTATGTCAATCCCTATTGTATTTTGATGAGAATTGGAATAGTTTTAAGGAAAAATAGATCAGTAGTTTAACTCTGAATCATTATTTCTTTGCATTTAGAAAAATGATTTGCAGATGTATATAAATGCTATCGGATATTACAGAAGAGAAGATTGCTTGAAAAACAATATCAAGCACGAAATGCAGACTCGGGAAGAAGACATCCGATCTTACCACAATGCGATAATCCATTCGTTGCCACACCTTCCATATGATCTGACAGCAATAGATCTGATCATATTCATGTCGGATACAGGAGCCGATGAGATCCTCTGTTTTATAAAAAAAGAGTTTAAATCATTGAATATAAATATATTAACAGCACTTTCAGACTCCACCATAATCAATTCTATTGAATTGATTAATTCATATTTTTTATCGAAGTTGTCAAACAAAGCATTACTGATTTACGTAGCAGAAGAGGTTGTCACTTGTTTCTTCTCGAATGAAAAGGTTGCAGCGAAAGAAGGTCGGGTGATCAGTATTTCTCATGCCCCTATCGAGCACAAACGATCAAGATCTTTATACATGAGTTATGCCAAGTCGATGTTGGAAATGAATGGATACTTTCTTTCCGATTTATCTTACTTAATATTTAATGATTCGACGGATAAAGTAATCAGAAATGCCATTAATTCTTTAAATATTCCGGAAGATAAGGTTTTAGTAAATACAGATAAACCAATAAGTAAACCCATTGACTCATTTTTAGCTTTAGCCCAAAACTATAAAAACTTTAAAACAAATGATCTTATTTATATCCTCGTTTTCAGGGAGCGTATCCTCATGGGTTCGTTCCTGTTGGAAATAGAATAAACATTATATTTTGAAATATGCATAGAATAAAAAATATGAAAAGATTATCACTATTTATTGTTACCACACTATTCTTCAATACATTTATTATGGCACAAGATAATATACTAACGCTGGATGAATGTATTAGGATAGGAATAGAGAATAACTTGTTGCTTAAAAGCCAATCGGAAGAAATCCGAAAAGCCGGCTACGAACACTCCGCAAGCCGGACCAAATTATTACCTGTAATCAACGGCTTTGGAAATTTTACAAATAATGTAGATGTAGGTACCAGTGTTACTGATGGATCCCGGATGGGAACCATGTTAGGGATAGATATGCCCTATATGACAACACAAGGCTTGAGATACAATACCTCGGTAGGGGCACAACTCTCAATGCCTTTATATAACCAAACCCTCTATACCAGTATCTCTATAGCTGAAAAGATGAAAGAACTGACACACTATTCATACGAAAAGGCGAAAGAAGATATTACCATCGAAATATGCAAAATATATTATTTGGCACAAACAACTGTTGAGCAAATCCGGCTGACGGATGAAAATATAGATCGCCTGAAAGCATTGGCCGATATAACCCGTGCCTTCTTTGACAACGGTATGGCGATGGATGTGGATCTGAAACGTGTTAATATCAATATAGAGAACCTAACCGTACAGCGCGAAAATGCAAAAGCAATGTACCAACAGCAACTGAATTTACTGAAATATATATTGGATCTGCCTTTAGAGTCTGATTTTGGACTCGTATATGTCAGTGCTGACGAAATGACTGTGCCTGAATTGTCCGGTTTATCGAAAGATCTGAACGAGTTTAAAATACTCTACTCACAAAAAAATATAGTCGAAAAACAAAAGAAAGCTATTAATCAGGGCTACATTCCCACATTATCATTAGTGGGGCAGTTATCCTATACGAACTATACCGATCATTTTGATAATTATTTCCATTCCAATAGCTCTAACAGCCTGAATAAATGGTACAATTCTTTTTATTGGGGCGTATCTCTCAATATCCCGATTTTTGACGGATTCAGCAAACGGATGAATCGAAAAAAAGCAAATTCGGACTATATAAAAATAAGATTTCAGATTGAAGATACGGAGAAAAAAATGCAAACACAATATGATAATACAATTAATGACTGGCTGAATAATTATAGGAATTACACCAAACAAAAAGACAATTATTCGTTGGCCGGGGATGTATATAAAGTTACAGCCGACAGATATAAAGAAGGAATAGTATCGATGACTGAACTATTGCAGGATGAGATGAGGCTGACCGATGCGCAGAATAACTTTATCAATGCACATTATAGTTGTAGGATTACCGAGTTGCAGCTGTTGAAGTTGACAGGCAAGCTGGACGAGCTTTCAATCAAATAAATTCCGTTTAATATAAAAAAAAATCATATGTCAGAATCAAGCAATCATAAAAAAGAATTGAGGAAATTAAGGATATTACGTACCACCCGTTGGTTTCTGAGTGCAATAGGATTAGTTATTATAGCCGTGGGAATCTATTTTGCAATTGATTTATTTCTCAATTTTAAAAGTAATGAGGTAACAAATGATGCTCAGGTAGAGCAATATGTTTCTCCCATCAATGTAAAAGTTCCCGGATATATCCATAAAATTTATTTTACCGAACATCAGTTTGTAAAAAAAGGAGATACGCTGCTTGTCATAGACGATCGCGAATACCAAATAAGGCTAAAAGAAGCCGAAGCATCTTTGCAAGATGCAATGGCAGGTTCACAAGTTATAGATGCCAGTGTAAATACATCGAAAAGTAATATTATTGTTTTCGATTCTAACATCGAAGAAACGGAAGCAAGGTTGAGAAAATTAGAAACCGATTATACGAGGTATCAGAATCTATTGTCTCGGAATGCAACTACACCGATACAAGTAGAACAAATAAAAACAGATTTAGATGCTACAACTGCCCGTTTGAATGCACTCAAACAACAGAAAAGGACAGCAGAATCGTCGTCCGACGAAGTGCAGAAACGCAGAGGAAACTCAGAGGCTTCCATTCTGCGCGCTTCGGCGGCATTGGACATGGCTAAGCTCAACCTGTCATATACCGTTATAACTGCTCCCTGTGACGGATTTTTAGGACGCAGGGCATTGAAGGAAGGACAATTAGTCAATGCAGGACAAAACATGACATACATCATTCCCAATACCCAAAAGTGGATAGTGGCAAACTTTAAAGAAACACAAGTTAAGAATCTGTATATAGGACAAGAGGTGATTATTATGATTGATGCATTTGACAAGAAAGAGTTCAAAGGAAAAGTTACAGAAATATCCAATGCCACCGGAGCAAAATATTCGCTGGTGCCGGCTGATAATTCAACGGGTAATTTCGTAAAAATACAACAGCGGATTCCGATACGTATCGAATTTGAGAATCTGTCGTCCGAAGATAATATGAAGTTAGCCGCCGGAATGATGGCCGTAGTAAATGCAAAAGTGAAAAAATGAAAAGATCGAATTTCCCTTTTCATAGCTGGGTTCCTAAACCGCTGGGCATATTTATTTATATTCTCATGTTTGTCCCCGCTTTATTTATCAGTGGAGCTTACACAAGTAATGTAGGCGAAATGGTAGGCAGCCTGGGCATCATGACCGAACATATACAGTATGCCAATTTTGCCACAGCCGTGGGGATGGTTGTTTTTACGCCGTTCACAATTCTGTTTCTGGAAATAAGGCGCTCCAAAATGACTTATCTGTTGGGACTGACGGTTTTGGTTATAATAAGTTATATCTGTGCCCAAACAACTTCGATACCAATGCTTATGATATGTAGTTTTTTTACAGGATTCATCCGTATAATACTTATATTCAATACATTGTTCGGTCTGCTGGGCTATATAGCGGGAAGAGACATCGTACCATTACTGAAACCTTCGACAGAGCAGAGACCTGAAGAAATGGAAGAGAAATTCGAAAAAATAAAGGCGATGGCATTGCCTTTTTTATACTTGTTCTTTTTGACGGTAGGCCAGCTCGGCTCATTTGTTACTGCATGGTTAGCCTTTAGCTTTCAGTGGCAGTATGTGTACTATTTCATGATTGCAATAGCTCTTATTTGCCTCTTACTGGTAGAAGTCACCATGGTCTATCAGAAAAGAATAAAGCCCATACGCCTGACTCTGATTAAATTTGGAGATACCGTATGTGCCTCATTGTTATTATTATCATTTAGTTTCATTTTTATATATGGTAAAACACTGGATTGGTTCGATAGCCCGCTGATAAATTACTCTTTAATTATATTGTTTATATCTACCGGTGTATTTCTCATTTTAGAAATATATAGCAAGCGACCTTATTTAGACTTAAAGATATTCTCTTTCCGGAATGTCGTCATAGCATTGTCAGTGTTTATTATGCTCATGGTATTGAATTCCAGCTCGATGCTAGTGAGCACATTTGTCGGTATATCAATGAAAATCGATAATTGGCAAAATGCAGTATTAAGCAATTACAGTTTGGTGGGGTATGTGATTGGAGCCATAATTGCTTTTTTGATGGCAAAGTGGAATATGCACTTCAAATACATCTTTAGCATAGGTTTCCTGTGTATAACAATCGCTGCGGCATACATGTATTTTCAGGTACAAAGTATGGGATTATACGAAAATATGATTTTCCCTGTTATCATTCGTTCAGCAGGTATGCTTATTCTTTATGCTATGGCGGGTATATGGGGGATGCGCAAATTAAATATGGCGTACCTCACTACCTGGATATTTGTAATGCTGGCCTTTCGTTCGGTTATAGGACCGGTCTTAGGCACATCTTTATACACAAATACACTGAATGAAAAGCAGTTGTATTATGTCAGCCGATTGTCGCAAAATGTAGATATGCTTAATCCTGAAATTGCAGGAACGTTTACGCAAACCCAAATGGGCAGTATGCAACAAGGCAAAAGTGTAGAAGATGCTCAGATAATGGCGACACAATCGGTAAAAGGGCGGATACAGATCCAAGCCACTTTGGCGGCATTGAAAGAGATATCGGGTTGGACTATTTACGGTGGAGTTGCCTGTATCGTTGTCGTTCTTCTGATACCTTATTCACATCATAGGCAGGATAAGAAAAAGAAGAAGACAGAAATTAACTGATACGGTATTCTTTAGGTGTCATACCTGTATGTTTCTTGAAATATTTGGCAAAGAAAGACGGATTGGTGAAATTAAGTGTATCTGAGATTTGTAATATCGTTAAATCCGAATTCTTCAGTTGTGCTTTCGCATCTAAGATTACCGCTTCATTTATCAGATCCAGAGCAGACTTTCCTCTAACTTCTTTTATTGCAACACTTAGGTATTTGGCTGATATACATAATTTATCGGCATAGAAGGAGATTATTCTTTCTTCTCTGTAGTTCTTCAAGAGACATTGTATAAATTGATGGTATATCGTTTCCTTTCGGTTTCGTATTCCTTTGTCGTCACCGTGTTTACTGCTTTTTTTTAGTTTGATTTCCCATATCCGTAATAGTCCGTAAATGAGAGTTGACATCAGGCCTTGGATGACTTCTGTTGCAGGATTAGATTGCTGTCTTTCATATATCCTCTGAAATATCTTACAATAATCCAAGAATAAATCTCGGTCTGCTTTCGATTCGATATTTAATACGGGATTATCCATAATAGTAGATAAATGAGGCATTATCGACTGGATCAGGCCTATATTATTCATATATCCCGGTATCATGACCAGATAGTATGCATCGAATTCATCACTATAATTATTCATCTGAATGATGCTATTCGGGAAAACGGTGACTATCGATTCTTCAGTAATTGTGTAATTCTCCAAATTAATAGACATATCACATCTTCCTTTAAGGATAATCATAAATAGTCCGGCGTTTAATCTGGCGGGGTATTTATATTTCTCTATTTGCTCTTTATTCAGATTGGAATAAAAAGAAAACTCTTTGGGTAATACCACAGAGCGTATATTCTGAATTTTCATTATTAGAAATTTGAATTAATCATCAAAGATATATTTTCTTCTCATAATAATTTACATCAATTATGTAAAGAACCTTTGCATATACAAAATATATCCAGCAAAGAATAGAAACATCTAAATCAAAAATCGGTAATTAACTGCAAAATCAATAATAAGTAAAAGACAAAATTTAATGTCGTATTTTAAAATTATAACTAACAGAGCTATATTTGGATGGACCATAAATAGTTCTGCAGACCTAATTCAGATTTAATATATATTAGCTCATTTAAGCTAGATACTAAAAAATGTCCTGAACCTACAGATGGATCACAAATTGTTATTGAATTCACAATATCGTTGGCCTCTTCGATACTATCTATTTTATTATATAATTCTATAATATTTTTACAATCCCAACCTTTCCTGTCTTTGAATTTCTGTAATACCGCTTTTGTTATTGTATCCCTACACATGTACATGGTAATAAAACTCGGAGTAAAGAAAGAACCATCTTTGTAGCCGTTTATTTTCTCAAATATCAGTCCTAAGACTGATGCAGAGATTAAGGCTCTGTTTTCTTCTTGAATATCTTCGCCCCCTTCACTACTAAAATCATAAGCATCGAGGAAATTCAAAAGATATTTTAGAGGGTATAAGGTTGTATCCTCTACATTCTTGTCTTTCTTCTTTTTTAGAATAGAGCGAGTATATAACTTTATTTTGGCTTTATCGGGTAATGCACTTATCGTAAATGTGTTCAGTTCCAGTTCTGTATACTCAAACAAGGAACTATTTAAATAAGGTACATGTGCAAATTTTTCAGTAATATAACTCTCTCTTCTATTTTCTTCTTTTATTGCCAGAATATGAAAAAATAAACTATTTAAATCATCATATCCATCTATTTTATCTAGGCTCAAAAAAGAATAGTTCTTATCATTTTTATAGTTAATGATTTGAGCTTCTAACAATTTTAAAAATAAGATTCTGTTTATCCATGTAATAGATAAATCAAGTGCAATATTAAATAACTGTTCATCTTTGTTTGTCCCGTATTGTTGAATATTGGAAACTTTGGAGATACCCCTTGATTCGAGCTCAAAGATTGTATTTTCGATTAAAGATCCATTATCCCTATTACTTTTTCGAACAATAATTTTTTGTGCACCTTTGCTTGTTTCTTCAAGACCTAAAATATGAAGCAGTTCATTATAAAAGTCTTTATCTAGCTCATTATAATCTTTAGAGAACGGTAGTTTCAATAAATGTGTCGGTGATAAAAATTTATATAGAGTAATTAATTTTTTATCATCTTTTTTATTATCGTTTCTAATATTTTTTTCATAATCCTTAATGTCAAAATAAGTATATGAAAGTTCATGTTCTACTTCTTTAATATATTGTGGAGCAATAGTATTATAAAAGAAATTAGTAGATGTTCCTGTTAGTATCTTTTCCTCAAATTTTTCAAAATCTTTTCTAAGTCTCGTATTATTATAGAATAATCTTTCAAAATCCTGAGCATCAAAAATGTACCATTCGTTTATATTCGTAATTATGAGATGACGTAGTTCATAATTTTTTTTAGTTTTTCTTTCTCTGAAATAGTAAAGAATAAGCTCCTGAAAGGATTTAACATTGAAATTTCCTTCTTTCAACATTTCATCCTTATTGGATGGCCTTTTCACTTCTATTAGAACCCCTACAGACGAACTGGATTTATCTCCATTATGGATAACGAGATCGTTATGCCCGAGAGTATTTATATAAAACTTGTTTCTATAATAGGTGGCATTAAGAAATTCAATAATCAGGTTTTTGTGAAATTCCTCCGTTTCTTTAGGATTATTCTTTATTCTGTCCAGAAGTTGTATAAATTCTTCCTTAAAAAGTTCAATTTGGCTTCTTTCAGGCCGAATTTTTAGATATGCAGGCTTTATAACCTGTTTTATTTTTTTTTGTTGGGATTTATTTTTCATAATTTAATATGCTACTTTTGGAGCAGTTTATCGTATATCAAAGATAAAATAAACTATTAGGAAAATACAATAGTTTATTATAATTTGATGTTCAAACTAATACGGAAATGTGATATTTTGTAATATATTAAAATAAATACCTAAGTGGGGTACTCGAACAAATAGTTTATATATAAAGTCTTAACTGAAAAAATAAAAAGTTCCGTCCATATTATCATGTTGTTATAAGATTTGACTAATAAAGATTAAAATAAAGGTGGATAAATAATTATTTCCCACTATCTTTGTTATTAGAGATAGGGCAGGCAATTCATAGACAATAACTGCTTAAAATGCTGTAAAAAAGCGTTGCTAATTCATAACCAGCAGCTTCTTTGAAATTATAATACACTGAATAGTACGACATAAGGAGAAAGGTTCACAAGCCTCTCTCTCCGCTGGAAGGCTAAGCCAAAAAACAGACAAGTCCTACAAATCAATGATTTGTGGGACTTTTTCTTTGTATATATGTCTGGTGTTAAAGTCAAGAAAAAGCCATTTTCGGACATAGTTGCGTAAGCAATTCGTAATCTATTCCCAAAAATCCTAAATAGGTTACGAATTGTCCTTGGCACTGTATTGTCCAGATTTGACAATCTGTATTTATCTCATTATTTGAATATTGAATGTGTTTTTAATAATTAAATCTTGAGTTGTCAGAAAGACGACATTCAGTATTCTTTTTTATTAAAAATGAATGGATTAAAAGCAAACGGTAAAGTATTAATTGTGAAAAGATATAATGATTCTTCTTTTTGGTTGATAATAAGTGATTTACTGGGGTGTTTTTGGGGGTGAATAACAGTTTAGATACAAATGAAGATAAGGTAAAGCCAACCGTAGGTTTCTTAGTATACGGTTGGCTTTTGAACAATTTTTACACTACTGATATTAACAGCCTTTTTGTAGCAAGTTTTTCCTTTTGTTCATTGGCATGAGAATGTTATATAACATTAGTCCTATTTTTTTGATTTTTTCATCGGATTCCCGGTACCCAAGTTCATCAAATCGGGATTTACTGGAATGTAGCATGGGATGACGTTCAGTTGATAGTTCTCAACAAACTCACCACAAGCAGCATCCGTTACAGTTCTTTTGATATATTGGTAACTGAAAGATGCGGTTGTGTTATTTGGTCCTGTCACACTAAATGTAGGTGTTGTAGCAGAGGATGTACTCCAGGACGTGCCATTACTACTATATTGCCATTTATATGTATAATTTCCACTACCGCCGGTTACGGTCTCTCCCAAAGTCAAACTTGCCCTTGGACATATCTGTAATGTCTGATTTGCCAGCCCCGGATCAGTTATATTAATAGGATTGTAAACCGAAATGTAAATACTGTCTTCTACCGGCGCCCCACAAAACTCAGCCTCAACGGATACTTTGTACCAACCTGATTTTGAGCTGTCAGCGCCTGTGATCACCTGGATCTGACCAGGATGAGTTGTTCCGTCAGGATATGTCCAATCATAGTCCGTTATCCCTAAAGTGAGGCATCTAAGCTTGATATCTTCACCATAGCAAACCGGGTTAGATTCGGCAAATACAAGCTTTGCAGTTTCCAGGTTGGCCACAGTCACCTGCTGAGTAAATGAATTTCCGCAATTGTCAGCTATCCGCACAGTATAAGTTGAGCCGGGATTACCATAAGTATATACCACCCGGTCGGAAGATGTCTGAGGGCCTTGCAACTGGGTTGTATTATTTTCGTCCCACAATTCGTAAGTATATGGTGCTACCCCGTTTATAGCTTGAAGCGCTATGTTGCCCACGCTACTGCCGACGCAGGCATAAGCTGACGTTCTGGTATTATCCAATTCCATTGGCGGAGCGGTATAGACGATGGTATCGCTTACTAAGGCACATCGGTTGGCATCATTGGTTGTAACTACAGATAAGATATAAGTACCCGCGGCGGAAAAAGTAAAACTACCACCACTGCTGATAACACTCCTATCGTAACCGGCTGGCCCGCTTGTTAACCGGAAGTAAGTTGTTGCTGTATTTCCATAGTAAGTCAGAGTAGCAGAAGGTGTGACTTTCATTCCCGAACAGGTGTTCTCGGTTGTATATGTAAAATCTTCCACATCATATACACCCGGAAGATAAGTTGTTGATGAGACCGTACCGCAACCATAATCCGCAGTAACGGTATAATCTCCCGGAGGAATAACAAGATTATATATATAATAATAGTAACTGGATGAAGTCACCGTATATGTTTTTGTTCCGAACGAGGCCGGCCCTGTTATAGTAAACACTGTACCAGCGGGCCATACACGGGAAGTTGTTCCTGTATATATTCGTAGCGAACCATTATTTATAATACATCCTTCATACGAAGAGGAATTATATATGGACAGAGTCAGGGCATTAGGCATTCCATTAGCCGTAGTTTTTGTATAACTGCTCGTATAAGGATTTCCATTTATTATTATATTATACGTAAAATTGAATGTATATGCCTTATCATACTCGAGAGGGGGTGAATAACTATCGGCGGATGCCGATGAATATATAGTGTCTAAAGCAACAGTAACTCCTCCGGAATCTTTTATATCGACATATACCGGATAGCAATTCAGATAGGATCTGGAATAGTAATTTTCCCATGTGTCACAATATTTGTGGTCGCTCGTTGAACTATAAGAGACATCAGGAGTGTGATTTTCGTTAACTGAAAATATTGTTTCACCATTACTGATAACAGAAACAGTATATCGGGTTTTATAAGCAAAAGCAAGGGAGTCTACTATCTGGTTGGGATTTGTAATATTTGTTTGTTCTCTTATTACTTCGTTGGTATCTGTTTTTACAACTTTAAATGTTATCGGATAGCAGAGAACTCCGTCATAATCGGTCCAAGGCCTGATCATGGCTTTGACGCTATCACAGTTATATCTATACCCGGTCGTAAAATAATAGGGTTTTCTTATATACAAATCATACTTACTTTGCACAGAGGGACAATTCTTAACCCTGAAATAAATCGACATTTTATTAGGAGAACCGTAAAAGTCGGATAGCTGATTGGAACCCAAGTCTACTGTGGGTGTTGAATTTCCATATTCCCATGTAGTCCAGCTGGTTGGAGTCTGATTTAATGCAGCTGCACCTACTTCATATAAACCGTCCCTGTAATACTGGTAGAAATCGACATTTGATGTTGTTGGCGCTGTTAAAGATAAGTTTATCAATGAACAACCTGGATTATCTCCCAAATAGGGACGGATATGGTTATAAGTCAGAGACGTATAAGAAGATGTTGAGTACGGAATAGGCATATCGGTCAATTCTTCGAGCGTGAAACTTTTAGAAGAGACGTAACAACCGTCATTAATTTCTACTGTATAATCACCAGAAGGGTATAATCCGTCGAGCGTGTATATATAACCGGCTGACAGAGATCCGCTCGAATATCTTGAAACGGATACTATTTGTGGAACAGTTACTCCCGCAGGGGCAGAAGTCATGGTAAACACAGGCGTAGCTGTTTGGTTGCCATTCTTCAACAACATCACAATTTGTCCGGTTGCACACCCCGCATACGGTTTACGAGAGGTCGGCGACACAGTGCTGGCAGTAGATGATCGTCCCGGTGCGACAAATGAAAGTTCAGGCACCTGGTAACTACCGCCTACCACTACGTTCGTCTTGGTTTTTACCACGCTGTATTGTCCCTGGGAATCGCAAAATGCACTTACCGTAACCGTATAGGTACCAGCCGGTATACCGGTCAATACGTTATTAGCTGTAGGTAGCAGGGAAAATCCTCCGCTAACGGCCGATTCCAGCGAATACTGGACATTAAAAAGTCCTGCGGCGTCGGCTCCCGTAAGCGTTACGGTTACCGTACCATTACTCTGGCAGGTAGAAGGTGTTACAACTGTGTTTACCGTAAAGTTATCACATGTTGTTTGAGCCTGCAGAACCACACCAAAAAACGATATTATAAACAATATCGGATATATTAGTTTCCTCATTTGTTTTTCTCTTTATTGTTTGACCAGTATCATTTCATATACCCCTTCCAGTGTCTGGTCAGGATAATTTGAAGAGCCGTAAATGATTTTATCAAAAGCTATCGTTATAGAATTCCCTTGTTCCAGAATAGTATACCTGGGGAAATAATAGTCGTTGGAGAATTCGTCATTTTCATCCCCGGATCTATTATCCCTCTTATCTCTCTTCTCCAGCAAATTCTCCCTGTTAATCACATAGGTATACCCATTATTTAATAAGGTAAATTCAGCGATATTCCCACTGGCTATGGTGACTTTGGAAAACACCGGTTGCAAGGGAAAATCCCAGTCTTGAGTCATTATCTGGACCGAGTCTGTGAAAACTTTTGTGAAAACCGGAGCCTTACTACGGAAGTCCTTAGCTGTTATCACCACCTGTGAAAATTTGTATTCTCCGAATATATTTTGCGAATTCTGGGAAAAAACATTGACACAAGCGATCATATATATCATGAATATGACGATTTTTTTCTTCATCTTTTGAGATATTTGATTTTAGTAGTACAACTCTTATTTTTCACAGAATAAAATATTCATAAAAGTTTTTTCGGAGATGGTATATCCCGAAGCAAGCTGATAGGTTAATACTCCTGCTATACTTATCTGTACATTTGAGAAAACTGCATTATCGAAATACGTAATATAATAATACAATTGATTAGCATCAAAGACCTTCAGAGCCGGGGCTCCGCTACTCTTCTGTGATGTAGCCGAAGAAGATAGTTCGTATTGTTCTTTATACAGGTTATATAAATTTACAGAAAAAGTTGTTCCACTATATGTATAATTACTGTTAGGCAGTGTCGAAGGATCTGTAGGCAGGATAATTGAAGGCATATAAAATTGATTTTTATCACCACTTCTTATCCATCTTGTTCCATCATTGAAATAGTAACCGGGAGTTACATCACCTGCCGTGGCAATATTGTATACTGCCATTCCGGCGATATGAGCCGATAAGGGAGAGAATGATGTTGTAGCTTCAAGTGACACACGGGGTAGTAAAAGACCTTTGGTTGATATACCTGTATTGTTCTCTTTTAAATCTAGTAACGCATCATTGTGCGGAGACTCTCCCGAACCAATAGTTACTTGGGCATGCATAGTCAGGCTTATGCCCGAAATTGCAACTAGTAACAATATTGCTTTGAATGGCATCAATATCTGTTTTCGTTTTAAGTTAGTTTTTTTCATGTAGTTTACTGTTTAGTTTATAAAATCATTCATTAATGGCTTATCCATACAATTATATTTTGTGATCACATATAAATTTCAATACCCCTTTCCCAGAGGATACTTTCTCAAGCTATGGCCGGAAATAAAGGGGGTAAGACAAACATTGAAGACAAACAAAAATTCCCCCGTTGGGGTATTGAAACTTTTGTGCGGAATATATATAGTAATTTGTGAAAATGTCCGAAATAGAAAGGAATCATTATCTTGCTGTTCCTTTTTTGTTTAAAGTTTGTTTTCATATTGATTCTTTAAATTAACCAATAAGGTATCCAATGAAAATGTAACTGTATGTATTATAGTAAAAACTATTTTAATTCTACAATGCCCAAAACATACCACTTAAAGCATATCTCCTGTTAAGAGATATGCTTTAGTGATTATAATATTGATTATTATATGTTTAATTTGTTTTGAGACCCATTTTCTCAAACAGTTTGCATACAATTCTTCCAAATATTAGTTTGATGGGCGTTTTTTTTGTGTCTTTTATGCCTTAGTTTCAATTTATTTCCTAATTTTGTGCGTCAGAGCATATCTCTTAACAGGAGATTCTTCTTTTCTAAACAATTCTACCATTTACAAACCTTTTAAAATCAGACTGTTTGCCTTATCTACGACAGCAGTGTCGAATGAAGCCAAATAAATTTGTGTTGTCATTTCCGAATCATGACCCATACCCTCGCTGATTACCGATAGGGGGATATTTTTACTTTTGGCTATACTTGCCCAGGAATGGCGCGCTACATAGGTTGTAAGCACGGTGGAGAGCCCCATCATTTTGGACAGACTTTTTAGGTTTTTGTTGACGGACAGTATGGCGTTCCGGTATTGCTTTCTCGGATTATCTCCGAACTTCTTTATAATAGGAAGTAAATAAGGAGAAGTGGATATATACGGATATTTGTCAACAATATCTTGCATACATTGTTCCCATCGAATGAACAACTGCTGTCCTGTCTTCGTCCTGCGGTAAGATAAAATACCGTTGTTTAAATTCGCTTTTTTCAAATATGCCATGTCTACAAAGGACATTCCGCGAGTATAGAAGCTCAGCATGAACATGTCCCTTGCATAGTCCAGCGCAGGGAATAACTGGAGGTTCGCATGTTTGACTTGTTTGATGGTTTTGAGTGTAACAGCCCGTTTCATAGTCTTTTCGATTCCCGTATAGACGTGTTTGAAAGGATGTCGTTGTGGGGTAATTCCTTTTTCTACTCCACGATTATACACCGCCCTGAGTATGCGCATATAGAAGGATACGGTATTCATAGATACCTCCTGTTCTTTTAACCAGGCTTCATATGCCAGCATCAAATCCGAATCTACCTCATCCAGAGATATATCCATGTCTTTTCGAAAGCGCATAAAACTATTCAGAGTACAGGTGTAGGTTTCCGATGTACGGGTTTTTCCAAGTTGTCTGATATATTCAATTGTCTGTTGCATGAAAGAAAAAAGGCATCTGGTCGTATAGGTATGATAAGCCAGCAGAATATCATTGGTTGTGTATGGCAATCCCTTGTCTTTTAAATAGTGGACGGATGAATGTATCTGGCCGGTCATTTGTATGAGGGCTACTTCTACCACTTGCAGATATTCTTTTCTTTCTCCGGATGCTTGATCAATGCGGATTCGGCAATTCTTCTCGTCCCATTCGTGGAGATGGATTCTGTAATTTGTTTTAATCTGGCGTACCTGACGTCTATAAATAACCTGTATGAATAGTGCTCCTTCATAGTCTTTGGTTGTGGAAATCCTGAATTTTACTTTTATAGATACCATATTTATTGTATTTTTAGTTGATGAATTTGTTACAAATTTTGCTGTTATATTTTTATAGTTGAACCGTTTCACAGCACTTGTCCTTTAATCGACTCTTTCGTGGATTCCACAAACAAGATGTACAGGATAGCTTACCACTAAACTGTGCATCATGGAATGGTCGATATCGATTCTTTCCATAATAAGAGCTTTACCCGACTTGTACTGACTGCTTTTTTCAGGTAGAGCACAACTTTGCTTTTTTTTGCTTTCATGCACTTATTTTTTTACTTGTAAAATTAAGTGTTATATAAGCGTTCTTTGTTGTGTGAAATATTAGGAATAAGTACAAAATAGTCCGGTTTTAAATTATTTTATCTGCCATGGGTTTGAACGCTTCCGGCAACAAATAGGATAACAGATTGGTGGCTTAAAAGATGTTAATGCGAATTCTAATTGCAAATCTTCATTTTCTCTGTATGGGGGAGTTAATTAAAAGATGATGGGTGGGGACTTTAAAAGCATTAAAGGATTATGCAGAAAATAGCTTTTCATGTTTTTCTTTTTTCTCTGGAATCATTATTACTTGCATCTAATAACAAATAGAAAAATTAACTTTGTCTCAAATCATAAAAACATACAATAGAATGAGAAATTTTAGTTTTGCCAATCCTGTAAAGATTATTTTCGGAAAAGATACTATTAAAGATATTGCGAATGAGATACCAATAGGAGCAAAAGTCCTCATGATATATGGTGGCGGCAGTATAAAGAAAAATGGGGTTTACGAACAGGTTATAAACGCACTGACCCCATTCGAATGGTTCGAATTTCCTAAAATTGAACCGAACCCTCATTACGAGACCTGTATGAAGGCTGTAGCTCTGATCAAAGAAAAGAAAGTTGATTTTGTTCTGGCCGTAGGTGGTGGCTCAGTTATAGATGCTACTAAGTTTATTGTCGCAGCAGTATGCTTCGAGGATGGCGATCCTTGGAAAATTATATCAGAAGGTATGTCAATTGAACAAGCTATGCCTTTTGGTACTATATTAACTTTGCCAGCCACAGGATCGGAAATGAATAATGGGGCTGTAATAACCCGGGCTGAAACAGAAGATAAACGGGCATTTTTCTCACCTTATACATACCCTAAATTTTCGATTCTCGATCCGACTACCACTATCACCCTTCCTTCTCGTCAGGTAGGTAATGGGGTTGTGGATACTTTTGTTCATATAGCTGAACAATACCTGGCATATAGAGAAAACAATACTTTATTGCAAGACAACTTTGCAGAGGCAATATTGAAGACCTTGATAGTTGAAGGCCCGAAAGCATTGAATATTCCAACAGACTATGGTGTGAGAGCTAACTTGATGTGGGCATCTACATGGGCTCTGAATGGCTGGGTCGGTTGTGGGATTATTCAGGACTGGGCTACACATAGGATAGGACATGAGGTTACTGCATTTTTCGGATTAGATCATGCTCAAACACTTGCCATAATTCTACCCGGAGTGTTGACTGTTTTGAAAGAGCAAAAAGCCAAAAGAATACAATTGTTAGGTAAAGAGGTATTCGGATTAAGTGCGACTTCTGATGATATATTGATAGATATGACTATACAGGCAGTAGAAGATTTTTTTGAAAAAATGGGAGTAAAAACTCACTTGTCTGATTATAATCTTGGCGATGAAGCTATTGAAAAAGTTTGTGAACGCCTGAAAGAACGCGATTGGAAACTAGGTGAGTGTCAGAACGTAGACTACAAAATGGCAAAAAGAATCTTGGAATTGAGAAAATAAAGTATATCCTTGTATGAAGAATATGCCGTTAGCTTATTGTTATCGGCATTTTTTTGATATACATCAACTACTCTTTATATCATCAGATATGTATATACCTTTGCATGCCTGTTTCAATATATTTTAATTGACAATGTTTTTTTTTTCGTTATCGAGCACGATTTGGCTAATTGTCATATTTATAGTTGTTTATGCCGGTTTTTCCAAGCAATTATCAAAGATTATGTTATCGATAATATAAAAAACGACAAATAAAAAGGTATTTTTAAGTAAAATTTCTATTGTTTTTCAAAATAAAAAAATATATTTGTAAACGATAACGAATATTATTTTATATATTTTATGTATATTTTTATTATTAAATATATTGTAATGAGTTATTTATTTAGTATTTATTGAATTTATTTTCTGTTTGAACTATATCGTGATCGATAACGATAATATGTGAATAATAATATTAAACCTAAAAAACATTACCATGACAAAAGAAATAATGAAAGGGCGTATGAAGGTTAAAGTTTCCGATAGCCGTGCGGAGTTGGGGGAATTAGCGGCTAAAGAAATAGCAGAATATATCATGAAATTACAGGAGGAGAAAGACGAAATAAATATTATATTTGCTTCTGCACCTTCACAAAATGAATTTTTAGCTAATCTGTTTAAATACGATATTAATTGGGGAAAAGTAAATGCATTTCATATGGATGAATACATCGGTATAAATCCGGAAGCACCTCAGGCATTTGGCAAGTTTCTGAAAAACAGAGTCTTTTCGAAGGTAAAATGTAAGTCAGTGCATTACATGGATCCTTTGGCTACTGATCCACAGGCTGAGTGTGACAGATATGCAGCTTTATTGAAACAAATGCCTGCTGATATGGTGTTTCTTGGTATTGGAGAGAATGGTCATTTGGCTTTTAACGATCCGCATATGGCTTTTTTCGATGATCCGCTGGCTGTAAAGATTGTAGATCTTGCTCCTGAGTGTCGCGAGCAACAGATAAATGACGGATGCTTTGAGGCACTGGATCAGGTACCTACTCAAGCAATAACTATCACTATACCAGAATTATTACATGTGGATAAATTGTATGCGATTGTTCCATCCAAAGCAAAGGCTAATGCTATAAAAGGTGCTTGTGATGGACCTATTTTGCCATCATGTCCGGCTTCTATATTAAGGACGCATAAAGATGTAACCCTGTATGTAGATGTAGATAGTGCTTCACTTGTGGATATGTAATGTAAGTGGATGAATAAATAAATAAACTTAAATTCTATATATCATGAAGTATTATAAAGTACTATTATTATTTATTACAATTTCAGCTATTTGTGATGCAAATGCAACCATAAGGAAAGTTAAGCCTGGCGATAATTTATATTCGATAATAAGAAAATCCACGGCTGCAGATACTATAATGATCGATGGCGGTGAATATGTGATTGATAAAACAATTGTACTGACGAATGACCTTGTAATTATAGGTATGCCAGGATCGAAGCCTGTTATTAATTGGGGAGTCGTAGCTATTGGTTCAAAAACAAAGAATGTAGTGTTCGATAATCTTAAGATTGTTCTGGATAGAAAATATTTTCTTCAAATAGACGGTGAAAAGGATATTGATATTGATAATATCATTTTTCGCAATTGTATAGTCGACCTGAATGCAGTAGGATCTACTCTGTTGGCAAATAATGCAACTGGTACAAAGAACAGGCTAGGCAATTATACTATTGAAAACTCTATAGTATATAATGTAACAGTTCCTTCGCATGCTATATTGAACTTTTCGGTGGAAAATCAACCTCAATTAGAGCATATATCTTTAACAAACAGTACCTTTTCGAATTTTAGCCGGGGTTTAATGATAAGTAAGCAACTGGCAGGAAAGTTGAGTATAGATGTGTCTAATTGTACTTTTTATAATATGAACACATCAAATAATAATAGTGGCATTTTCCGGTGTAGCCAGGGTGAGGTGGATATTAATATTGCAAAATCGATATTCAATTTTGCCGGAAATAGTACAAAATTTATTGTTACGAGTACAGAAAGCAGGGCTGGAGTTACAGATAGTTACAGAACTTCAGAATTGGCAACTATCATTAATTCACGTGGATTGAAGAGCGTAGGAATTACTGCCGTCGATCTGTTCGAAGCTCCGAATGATAACCCGACAGCAACAGGTTGCTCTTTTACTATAAAGGATAAGTCTCTGTCGGAAATAAGAATTGGTGACCCGCGATGGTTTAAGAAATAATCGAAAAATCAACAAATATGAAAATCAAAGGATTAAGATGGGTTGTATTAGGTCTTATTGCTCTTGTGGCGATAATCAATTATCTAGATAGGGGTACTCTCAATTATATGTGGGTAGCCAATCAGAAAATAGAGTATAATGCCGATAAGGTAGTGCACAATTTAAATGGAGATACTTATACTTTAACAGCGGAAGATGGTTCGACGGTAATTGTTGCTGCCGATAAGGTGACTAAAAATGATAATAGAACTTTTACTTATACTAATATCGGTGGGATAGCCCGTGATTTAGGTATTGTGGATGCAAGTATGTCTGATGCCGATTTTAAAGCCGAGGCAAAAAGAATACTGGCTAATATCACAATCTTCTTTATGATTGCCTATGGTATAAGTCAGTTAGTATCAGGAAAGTTGTATGACAAAATAGGTACGCGTAAGGGGTTTGTTTTCTCAGCTTTATTATGGGGAGCTGCAGATGCCTTTACTTCGCTGGCTGGTGGACTGAAATCGTTAATGGGTTTCCGGTTCGCCCTTGGGTTGGGGGAAGCCGGACCGTGGCCGGGTAATACAAAATCGAATGCGGAATGGTTCCCGACAAAAGAACGTGCTTTAGCTCAGGGTATTTTTAATGCAGCGACATCGGTTGGCTCTATTTTGGCTCCTATTGTTATATCATTCCTTTTCTTGGCTTTTGGATGGAGATTGACATTTGTTGTGGTTGGTTCGTTAGCTATTGTGTGGATAATTCCATGGTTAATAATAAATAAGAAGTCTCCCAAAGAACACCCTTGGATAACAGATAAGGAGAAAGAATATATTCTGTCTGGTCAACCAGAGAGTAAACAAGATGTAAATGTAAAACCTAAGACTTGGAAAGAATTACTAAGTAAACGTAAAAATTATGCATTAATAGTTGGCCGTTTCTTTCTCGATCCTGTTTGGTGGATTTTTGTGACTTTCATACCGATGTATCTTATCGAGGTATTTAATCTTGATATTAAGGAAGTTGCTCTTTCTGCTTGGGTGCCATATGTTGGTGCAGCTATCGGAGCATTTACAGGTGGATGGTTTTCCGGTTTGCTTATGCGAAAAGGAAAGAGCCTGAACTTTGCCCGTAAAATTGGTCTTATACTTGGAGCATGTATAGCTGTTCCTGGAATTATAGGAGCGACAATGGCATCTACGCCATATCTGGCAGTGAGTATGATGGCTGTAATACTGGCAGGTTATCAGTTTTCAGCAACTAATCTGATGACGTTAGCATCCGATTTTCATAATGGGAAAACAGTAGGTTCGCTGGCTGGAATCGGTGGTGCTTCGGCTGTGCTGGGCACTATTACAGCGATGGTAATAATACCGTTGATAACAAAAGTGGGTTGGTTGCCATTCTTTATATTCGCGGGTTTGTTATTTCCATTGGCTATAATAGCTGTTTTTGTGTTGGGAGGAAGGATTGAACCTATTAAGGATGATGAAAAATAAGATGTATATGAAAAAAATTATTATTATGACATTAATCGGTATATTCTCATTGAATGCATCTAATGCTCAGATAAACAGTGGAAAACTAAAGATATTCAATGGCAGGGTAATAACACCCTATTCGATTATAGAGAATGCTTGTGTATTGATTGACAATGGTAAGATAGTGGATGTATGTGCAGGGGATGTTGAATTTAAGGGCGCAAAAGTGATTGATGCTAACGGAAAATACATTTCTCCCGGCTTTATAGATACACATTGCCATGGCGGTGGTGGATACGATTTTATGGATGGAACCCCCGAAGCTATGATTAAAGCGGCTGAACTACATGCAAAGCATGGTACAACGCTTATCTATCCCACTTCAGCATCCTGCTCGGATAAAACACTATTCGAGATGTTCGATAATTATCGCAAAGCTGATAAAATGAATACGGCCGGAGCTGCATTCGGTGGTATTCATATCGAAGGAGGTTACCTGAATAAGACTATGAGTGGGGGGCAGGACCCTCGTTATGTAATCGACCCCAAACCGGAGCATTATAATGAAATTCTTGAAAAAGGAGACGATATAATTGTCCGCTGGAGTATGGCTCCTGAACTTCCCGGAGCATTAGATTTGGCACGTGAACTGAAAAAACGTAATATTCAGGTATCGATGGCGCATACAGCGGCTTTATATGATGAAGCGATAGACGCTTTTAATGCTGGTTTTTCGAGTATAACACATTTCTATTCACTGACATCTACTGTTACTAGGAGAGATGCTTTGCGCTATGCCGGAGTGATAGAGGCTGGTTATAATCTGGATAATCTCTATGTGGAGGCTATTGCTGATGGTGTACACCTTCCTGCGCCATTATTGAAACTTATTTATAAAGTGAAGGGGGCGGATAGAGTAGTGCTGGTTACTGATGCTATGCGTGGAGCCGGGATGCCTGATGGAAAGTCAATATTGGGAAGTCTGGAAGATGGAGTTCCCGTAATTATAGAGGATGGTGTGGCAAAACTTCCCGATAGAAGTTCGTTTGCCGGCAGTGTCGCTACAACAGACAGGCTTGTTAGGACTTATATGCAAAAGGGTGGAGTCAATCTGTTGGATGCAGTACAAATGCTAACTTTATCACCGGCCAAACTGATGAGTATAGACAAGGCAAAAGGCTCTATAACAAAAGATAAAGATGCTGATATTATTATATTTGATGAAAATATAAACGTACAGACAACTATCATTGGTGGTAAAATTGTGTATGAAGCCAAATAATAAATTAACCTTGGAAAAATTAACATGAAAAAAAATATATTACTCATACTATTTGCCCTTACAATATTAGGTTGCATAACAGTAGATAAAGCAAAAGTGACACTGTTTACTATTGGAGACTCTACTATGTCGGACAACAGGGTGATCCTTGACGATCCGGGTGATCCTGGGCGTGGCTGGGCGCAAGAATTGGGAAAATTCTTCGATCCCGATAAGCTTACTGTCAAAAATTATGCTGTGTCAGGGCGGAGTTCTAAAAGCTATATTGATGAAGGACGGTGGGATAAAGTGAAAGAGCAGATTAAACCGGGAGATTATGTCTTAATTCAATTTGGAGCTAATGATCAGAAAAAGCAAGACTCTAAGCGCTATACAGACCCGGAAACGACATTTAAAGATAACTTTCGCAAGTTCATAACTGAAACTCGCGAGAAAAAAGGAATTCCGGTTTTAGCTACTTCTGTTGTAAGAAGGCGCTGGGACAAGGATGGTGTTTTAGTTGATACATATGGACGGTATGTAGAAGCGGTAAGGGAACTGGCAAAGGAAATGAATGTACCGATTGTAGATATGCAGGTTTCAACACGCAAAGTCGTAGAACAATATGGTCCTGAAGACTCAAAAAAACTGTTTTTATGGGTAGAACCCGGTGTGGCAGAGCGTTTTCCTGATGGAAATAAGGATGATTCGCATCTGAATATACTTGGTGCAACAGAGTTCTCTCGCTTGTTTGTAAAAGAGTTGAAGGATATAAAACATCCGCTAGCTAAATATTTGCGAAGCGATATAGACACTATAAAATAATTCATAAGACAATGACTATGTCCCCATTCAAAACTTTTACTAATCTTGTTCTTTTAGCTCTGTTTTTAATAAGTGTAGAAGCTAAGTGCCAGATTTCTGTTAGTAAACCGATACCTGCTTTTCCTGGTGCCGAAGGTGGAGGTATGTATACAACTGGAGGACGGGGAGGAAAGGTTTTGTATGTAACAAAGTTGGATGATGATGGTTCGCAAGGAACATTACGCTGGGCTTTGAAGCAGAAATATCCACGTATCGTAATGTTTAAAGTTTCGGGAGTGATCGAACTCAAATCCCGCATCAATCTCACATCGGGCAATGTGACGATAGCCGGGCAAACAGCTCCGGGAGAAGGGATATGTATTCGAAACTACTCACTAATGGTTAAAGCGAGCAATGTAATTATCCGCTATATCCGTTTTAGGATGGGAGATGAAACAAAAATAAATGATGATGCTGTAGGTGGTATCAGACAGCATAACATTATAATCGACCATTGTTCCATGAGTTGGAGTACAGATGAATGTGCGTCTTTTTATGCAAACACAGATTTCACAATGCAATGGTGCTTAATCACTGAGAGTCTACGCCATTCGGTGCATGAGAAAGGATCTCATGGTTATGGTGGTATTTGGGGCGGACGAAATGCATCATTTCATCACAATTTGCTCTCATGTCACGATAGCCGTAATCCCCGGTTTGATCATCCGTTTTTGTATAACGACCAGTATCCTGAAAGTGAATATCGCGGAGTTGTAGATTTCCGGAATAACGTAGTGTATAATTGGGGTGCTAATAATTGTTACGGTGGCGAAGGTGGGCAATTCAATATGGTAAATAATTATTATAAACCCGGTCCGGCTAGCAAGGCTAAAACTAATTATTTTATAAATACTTATGGTTTATGTAAAGATCTGAAAGGTGATGGACAAATACATGATTTCGGGCATCCGGCTCTTTATATAAGTGGAAATTATTTTGAAGGCAATCCTAACAATATCAATCGGGATAATCGTAAAGGAATTTATCCAGCCAAAGGGGGTACCGCAGGAAAAGAGCTGATCAAACCATTGTTAATTAATGGAAAAGAAGCGGGACATACAACCACACATAGTGCAGAAAAAGCATTTGAGAAAGTATTGAATTATGCTGGCGCTAACTTGTTCCGTGACGATGTTGATTTTAGGGCTGTAAAAGATGCGAAAAACGGTACTGCAACAATACAGGACGGAGGGAATGGTAGCCGCAATGGTTTTCTTGATACACAAAGTGCAGTAGGTGGATGGCAGGTTTACAAAGCATTACCGGCACCTCTTGACAGCGATGGGGATGGTATTCCTGATGAATGGGAAGATATTCATAAACTGGATAAATACAATGCGGAAGATGGAACATTGGTTCCAAAGGGTGGTATTGGATATACCAATGTGGAGATATATCTTAATAGCTTAGTAGAGCATATTACGGAGAAACAAAACAAACTTAAATAGGAAGAGAGTGTAAGTCTCTTTGATAAGGTGTGTTGTAGGTGATTTGATGCAAGCATAATGAATAATTTTGACAGATATTATTTCTGGCAGATTAGGGGTGGGTTGTGTATTGCTGTTAGCTTAAATTATTGAAAATCTAAATATTGATGAAGAAACATTTACTACTGATATTACTTGCAATGTTCTCTCTCTTGTCTTTTGCACAAAAGGACAAAATGGAGCAAAACACAAAAGACGCGATGAAACGTGCTACTGTTTTCATGATGGATGAGGTTAGCCGTCAAGGTGGTTTCTTGTGGAATTATTTACCGGATTTTTCACGTGCATGGGGTGAATTGGAAGCTTATCCTACATCGGTATGGGTACAGTCACCAGGGACTCCGGCCGTCGGGAATATATTGCTCGACGCCTATCATGCGACAGGTGATGAATATTACTATCAGATGGCAGAAAAAGTTGCCAATGTTTTAGTATTTGGACAACTGGATTGCGGAGGATGGAACTATCTATTCGATCTGGCAGGCGAAGCCTCATTGAAAAAATGGTATGCTACAATAGGTAAAAATGCCTGGGGGTGTGGCGAATTTAATCATTATTACGGGAATGCTACATTTGATGATAGTGTTACTTCCGATGCAGCCAATTTCATTATGCGTATGTATATGGAAAAGCTTGACCCACGCTATAAATCATCACTTGATAAAGCTGTTGATTTCATTCTCGAAAGCCAGTTTGCAATAGGTGGATGGCCGCAACGCTATCCGTTGATGTATGATTATCCGGGTAAGAATGGTGAACCGGATTATACAAGTTGTATAACATTAAATGATGATGTAATTGACGACAATATTGAATTTTTACTACGTTGTTATCATGTATTAGGAGACGCCCGTGCATACGATGCTTTGGTAAGGGCTATGAATTGTGTGAAAAATCTTCAGCAAGGTTATCCTACCGCTGGCTGGGCAGACCAGTATACATTGGATATGAAACCCACATCGGCACGTGAATTTGAGCCTGCTGCTATAACAACATCGGGAACGGTTAGTTGTATCAGGAATTTGATACAATATTATGAAATGACAGGCGATTCTAAGTTCTTATCAGGAATACCAGATGCATTAGATTTTCTGCAATCAGTCGCTTTAAGTCAAGCAGATATAGACAAATCTGGGAAAAGAATAAGTAAAGGACAAATTCTGTGCCCTCGTTTTCTAAAACCGGGTACACATACACCTTTATATTTACATAGAAAAGGTTCTCATGTAAACAATGGTTCATATTATTTCGACCAAAGTCTGGAGAATGTGATAGAGCATTATGCATCAGTCGTAGTGATTAACATTGATAAATTGCGAAAAGAATACGAAATAATTAAATTGACTCCGGTTGAAGATATACTTAAAAAGTCATCATTTATGAATCCTCAGGATAATAAGTTGCCCATATATTATTCTGGTGATTTATCGAAAGTAGATAAACAAAAAGCAGAGGAGCTTGTAGCATCACTCAATAATACCGGATATTGGCCTGCACCTCTGACGTATATTTCCAACCCATATATAGGGGAGGGGAGAAGCGATGATACGGCACCGGCTTTGTATCGGGAAACTTTGTACGGGAAATTCAATACAGCAATTTTTCAGCCCGAAGAACCTGTTATTGGGATATCCTGTAAAGCATATATTAAAAACATGTTCGACCTTATTTGTTTTCTGAAAACGGACTAGTTGAAGAACAGACATATACACAATCTGATTAAATAAAGTAACACTTAAATCAATAAAACTATGATCAAAATTGAACGATTAATTCTATTTCTGGTCTTCTTGTTTTCTGCATCTCTGCTATCGGCGCAGGAGGTTACCGGAACAGTAACAGATACTGAAGGGGCTCCTCTTCCGGGAGTAACGGTTGTAATTCAGGGAACGCAGACTGGAACAATAACGGATGACAATGGAACATATAGTATAAAAGTATCTGATATTAAAAAGGCGGTTTTAGTCTTCTCTTTTATCGGAATGAAGACAGAAACAATCCCCCTTGATGGCAAAACACGCTTGAATTTGGCTATGCAGGATAATCATATCATGATGAATCCTACTGTCGTTATCGGTTACGGTACGGTAAAGCGCCGCGATTTGACAGGATCGGTTGCGTCTATCAACTCTGAAGCGTTAGAGAAGATTCCGGTATCGACAATCGGTGAAGCTTTAACCGGGCGGTTGGCCGGAGTGCAGGTTGTGACAACAGACGGTGCTCCTGATGCTGAAATAAAGATCAATGTGAGAGGAGGAGGTTCAATAACACAAGATAATACCCCACTATATGTAGTCGATGGTTTTCCTGTATCGTCTATCACCGATCTGACTCCATCCAATATTGCTTCTATTGATGTGTTGAAGGATGCTTCTTCTACAGCTATATATGGTTCGAGAGGTGCAAATGGAGTTGTGATGATTACAACAAAAAGTGCACAATCAGGCCGATTTAACGTATCAGTAAACAGCTATCTGGGGTATCGGAAAATGACTAATGCCCCGGATGTACTCGATCCGTATGAATATGCTCTATGGCAATATGAACAGTCGGTCTATCGTAAAAATACAGAATCGATGTATGAACCTTATTTCGGCGCATTTGAAGATATGGAACTTTACAAAGGTGCGACAGGTAATGACTGGAAAAAAATTGTACTAGGACGGACGGCCAGAATTATGAATTATAACGCAACAGTCTCAGGTAGTACCGATAGAATGCGTTATTCGGCTAATGTGGCTAATGAAACGAACAAAGGGATAATGATTGGGTCATATTTCCGTCGTACTAATCTCTCATTCAAAATGAATCATAAAGTTTCATCAAAGGTATCACTCGATTTCAATACCCGGTATTCGGATATGAAAGTAGAAGGCGCCGGGACTAATGAGCAGAGTGGCGGGCGTAGCAGTGACCCACGTATGAAATATGTAATGCAATATAGTCCGATTCCGTTGAAAAACATAGCATTGGGAGATGATATTGATGATGAGGATTTTTATAATAACAGTGGTTTATTTACCCCAACGCAATATATAGCTGATAATGATCGTATCCAATACCGCAAAACATTAAGCTTTCAGGGGGGGCTTAGTTGGGATATTATATCCAATCTAAAATTCAGGACAAATGTAGGCTTGGATTTACAGAAATATGAAGACCAGCGGTTCTTTGGTATTACAACATATTATTCGCGTAGCACTTCTTCTATATCAGGCAAGCCGGCGATAGGGATAATCAACACTGATAGGAAACAGCTAATTAATTCGAATACACTGGAATACGATTTCAAAAATATCCTGCCTAAAACCCATTCATTGAATCTTATGCTAGGTCAGGAGTTAGTAACAAGTGAGCGACGGCTGTTAACAACAAATGTTGATGGTTTCCCCGAAAGTTTTGATGCCCGTAAAGCATTTAAATTAACAACACAGGGAACAGCCATATCTACAAATAACTTTTACGAAAAACCGGATAAACTGTTTTCGTTCTTTACCCGTGCCAATTATAGCTTCGACAGCCGTTATCTGCTGTCAGCAACATTTCGGGCCGATGGATCAAACAGGTTTGAGAGGGGAAATCGATGGGGATATTTTCCTTCGGTTGCAGCAGGATGGCGTATCAATGAGGAAAGTTTCATGAGGGATACGAAATGGCTTCATAATCTAAAACTCCGTGTCAGCTATGGTTTGGCGGGGAATAACAATATTCCTCAGGATGTTGCCGATCCTCAATATTCGTCGCAGACAACAGCACTTCTGCCATTTTCAACATCAACTTCTTATTGGACGAAAGGAAACGTTATGTCCAATAAAAACTTGAAATGGGAAACTACTACTACACGTAATGTCGGACTAGACTATGGCTTTTTGAGTGGACGGATCAGTGGGACTGTCGATTTATACTTTAATACCACCGATGATCTGCTGATTAGATTTCCTGTAAGCGGATCGGGCTATAAAGACCAATATCGCAACTTAGGCAGTACCCAGAATAAAGGACTTGAATTTAGTGTGAATGTTATTGCTGTAGATAATAAGGATTTTGGACTGGATTTTTCATTTAATGTTAGTATGAATAGAAACAAGGTGACAGACTTGGGTGGATTAGATGAAATTACAGCATATTCATCATGGGCTTCTACCGAGATCGACTACGATTTCATTGTACGAAAAGGTGAACCTCTGGGGCAAATTTACGGATATGTAGCTGATGGCCGTTATGCAGCATCTGATTTTACATGGACTGGTAGTGCATGGCAACCAAATGAAGGAGTCGTGGACAACTCCTATATAGCTGGTTCCGGTTGGGGGCCAGGAGCTGTGAAATTTAAAGATCTGGATGAAAATGGAAAAATTGAAGCGGCAGAAGATCGTGAGGTATTGGGAAGTACTCTGCCCAAAGCAACAGGAGGATTCTCTATTAATGGGCGTTATAAAGGTTTTGATTTGAATGCCAATTTTAATTACTCTTATGGAAATAAAGTATTGAATGTAAATAAGGGTTTATATTCTTCCACAGGAAAATATAGGTATCTGAATATGCTTACAAATATGGACTCCAAGAATAGATGGAGAAGTATCGATGATCAGGGAAACAGGGTTACGGATACGGCTCTGCTTGATGAGATGAATGCTAATACAACCATGTGGTCGCCTGCTACCGGTTATCGTTTTGTCTCGTCGTGGATGGTAGAAGACGGCTCATTTCTCAGATTGAGTACGTTGACATTAGGCTATACATTACCCGCTAAGTTGACATCCAGATATAATATACGTAGCCTGCGTTTTTATGTGACAGGTACAAATCTATTCTGCCTGACTGATTATACCGGTTTCGATCCCGAAGTTGATACACGTCGTACAACACCATTGACTCCGGGCGTAGACTATTCTTCATATCCTAAAACCAGAGGTTTTATAATAGGGCTTAACCTAAATTTCTAAAACAGACGAAATTATGAAAAAGAAATTATTATACTTACTGATTATAAGTCTTCCATTGATCTCATTATCGTCATGTATTGATGATTTCCTTGATGCAGACGCCGAGTCGTCATTAACATCGGAAGTGATATTTGCCGATCCCACGTTAGCTGAATCTGCCGTTATGGGAATATATGAACAAATTAATTATAGCGCATTCAATGGTCGTCTATGGCCATACAAGGGATTGAATAACGATACTGAAATGCACCTTGCTTCTTATGGTGGATTAACCGAAACCGATACCCATCGTACTATTGCTGTATATAATAATAAAGGGTCGGATGATTTTATGGGAACGGCTGTGTCGGGAGCATATTCGGCTATCGAACGCGCCAACTTATGTATAGAAGGATTAGAAATGTATGGTAATCCGATGCCAGATACCAAATTAGGCTGTTTGTTGGGTGAAGCCTTATTTCTGAGAGCATGGCTCTATTTCGAACTTGTGAACTGGTATGGCAATATACCTGCCCGTTTTATCCCTCTCAATTCGGATAATCTATACATTGGCCGTACCGACAGAGATGAGATATTTAAGCAGTTGTTGAAAGATTTGGAGCGAGCAGCTGAGTTGATGCCTTGGGCTGGAACTACAGCCGAAACTATGACTATATTGAGACCAAACAAAGCTGCGGCAAAGGCCTTTAGAGCAAGGATCGCACTCTTTGCAGGAGGTTATGGCTATCATGTCTATGGAGAAATGAATACAGCTCAATTAAGTAATGATCCGGATCTTACTATCGAAAAAACATATACTATCGCTCGCGACGAGTGCTGGGATATAATACAGAATGAAGGGAAAGGATTTGTGTTGGAAAATGAATTTGAAAAGATATTTAAAGATAATTGCCAGGTGAAACTGGATGCTGGTGGTGAGTCTTTATTCAATCTGCCTTTCAATTACAATAAACGAGGCAACTGGATGGTTGCGGCTGGGGTAATACATGCCGGAGCAGGAGGAAGTGGTAGTCCCGCATCGGGTAGTGATCCCTATACTTCTGTTTATCAGGGAGGGACTCATGGTGCTGTGCCTACGTTATTCTACGATTATGAAAAGGAAGATAAACGACGCGATATATCAGTTGTTCCATTTCGTTGGGCTAACGGAAAACAGGAGCTGGCAACTGTAAGGCGTATGACCCCGGGTAAATTACGTGCAGAATGGATAGATTTGAGTAAAGGGATGTTATCTACAAACACAAATGATGGAATTACGCCTATTATAATTCGCTATGCTGATGTGTTGTTGATGTTTGCCGAAGCTGAAAATCAGCTAGATGGTCCCACAAACAGAGCAAAAGAAGCATTCAACAGGGTACGTACTAGAGGTTATGGGGGCGTGTCACAAATGGCATATGTCGAGTCTCAAAGTGCATCTAAAGGAGCATTTTTGCAGGCGATACAAAATGAACGCCGGTTGGAATTTGTAGGAGAAACTATTCGTAAATATGATCTGGTACGCTGGAATCTGTTGAAAACAAATATGGATAAGGTGATGGATGATATGCGTGCATTACGTTCATTTAGCGGAGCATACGCCGATGTTCCCGGTTATGTATTCTGGAAATATAAATCGAATGCTGCGGATGAGCGCGAAATAGTCTACTATGGTTTTAACAGAGGTGAGATAGCCCCCGGTACATCCGGCGATTTGATAATAGATCAAAATGCTCTTGATGCATGGATGGCTGCTAACGGATGGATACATTGGAACCCTAGTGGTAACGCGAAACCACTGGAGAAGGCTACTCCATGGATAAATTCCAATTCTACTAGCGGAGAGTTACGGGATGTATATATTACATGTATTTATCTGAATAATCCAGATAAGCAATTGGTTTGTCCGCTACCGCGTACTATTATAACAAATAGTCAGGGAGCTTTATCTAACAGTGATTTGGGTTATTAATCTTAAACTGATTCAACATGAAAAGAATTATAAAAAATATACTTATCGGTGGAATTGCCATTCTGACAGGAATTTTCTGTCTGCAATCATGCGCCGATGATCTGCAAAATGAACTGAATTCGATAGAACTGTCGAGGTTATTAAAGCCGCTGAAAGTGACATTTGGTGTTGTTACTATTGGCTCTGTCGAATTATCGTGGCAGGCAACAGCACCATCATTCGAGGTTGAGTACTGTCTCACAGAAGATTTCTCTCAGGGTGTAACAGTAGTCGATGGAATTACTGCAAGCAAATGTATTATAGATGGTCTGTTGGAAGATACCAAGTATTATTTCAGAGTGCGGGGGGTATCAGGTAGTGACCGCCCTGCATCCTCACTCTATTCGGATGTAGTTAGCAGCAGTACATTGTCCGAACCTGCTATCGAGAATATAAAAGCTGTTGCAGAAATGCAATATATGCTCGATCCCCTTGCTGTGACAACTATTGTAACCGTGACATGGGGCAAAGAAGGTGTAGAACCGGAGGCGATAACCTCTATAACATTTACTCATGAGGATGGTGCACCTATTACTTATCCGGTTTCGGCGGAAGAAGCTGCAGCTCAGGAAAAAGTAGTAGATACCGGACTGGAAGTAAGCACAGAATATATGATCCGTTTGTACCGTGATACCAAAGAGCGTGGTTCTTGTCCGGTTGTAACAAAAGATGGACCTATCCCAAGTGTTGAGGGAGAATCTAAATTGAATTATGCAACCAATCCAGTAACGGCCGATATGACGCTTACATGGGAGTTGTATATGGTACCGACTATAACATCTATAACATTTACCAAATCGGGAGAAGATACTCCGGTGATAACAGAGCCGGTTCTTCCAGCCGACCTGTTAGCGAAAAGCAAGGATATCACAGGATTGGATGCTGGAACGACATATATTGTTAAGTTGCTGAACGATGAAGCGCTAGTTGCTCAGGCAGAGATGACTACACCTAAAGCTCCATCGGAAAATATGAGAGTTGTAAGACCGGAAGATGGCGATCTACGCGAGATTATTGTTGATGAAAATCGTCCTGATACACTATTCCTTATTCCGGGGAATTATAATTTCACAAGTACGGCAAGTACAGGAATCGTATCAAAAAATCTTGTGCTGATGGGTGAGAATCCCAATACAACAATTGTTAAAATGGAGAAAAACTTATTGTTGCAAGGTACATATGATCGTATAGTATTTAAGAATATAACTTTCAATTGTGATGCATATTTAATGCAGGGTACAGTAACATCATCAAATGGACAATTTAATATTGGAGAAATCCGTATGGAGAACTGTGTTGTCAATCTGGCGTCGGGTTCGTCAGCTAGTTCAACAATAATGACTATACAAGCCCGGACAGCAGGATTCAATGCCCGGATAGGTAAATGTGTATTTGAAAATATAATTACCTACAGTCATAGCGGGAATACCCAATTCACATATGTTCAGGTATCAGCTTCGGAAATATATATGGTATTTGATGATATCATAGTGAAGAACTGTACATCTGCTAATACTGCCCGAGGTATAATAAGTTTGGGACAGGTGGCTGAACCTGTAAATGTGAATGTTGAAAACTGTACGCTTTACAATATCAATGTTGGTAAGAATACAGTTATATATGCGGCAAAGAGCAATAATGCAAATATAAATATAAAGAATACTATATTACATTTTGGTAGTACAGGCTATAAATTTGTAGATTATGTTGCTACAAGTGCAAAACTCAATATTGAAAACAGTTATTTCTTTAAAGGTCAAACACCTTTATTTAATAATGCACTTGCTCCTGCAAATAACAATATGATTGAATACGATGGAACGCCGGAAGACTTGTTTGTCAGCCCGAATGTGAATCCTGTGGCTTCAGGAGCATCTTTCAAAATAAAAGATGCCGAAATGACCACTAAAAATATAGGGGACTCCAGGTGGTAATTTGTTCATGGAATATTAGCCCCCTGAAATGGGGGCTTTTTCTCTAAGAATATCATTATGAAATATATCAGAACATCATTTGTGATATTTATAATTTCTTTATTTTTTAGCTGTAAGGTCGATAATAAAGAAGATAATGAGGTTGGAGAGATCATTGTAGAAAAGGTTTCAGTTTCAGCTATCGAAGCCGAGGCTGGAGCATGGGTCGATTTTACTGACTATGTTAAAGTAAGAGGTGGGTATCCACCTTACTTGTATAGCACAGCATTGAAAAACGATTTTGAAGAGCATCTGCGTACCCGCCTGCCTGATGAGTTAGGTTTGAAACAATATGCTATATATGTAAAAGATCAAAGAGATACGCAAGCTAAACCTGTGACATTGAACTTTAATATAAAGAGCTCTTCTATTAGTCCAGATGAAAAAGTGATCGCTTTTCCCGGCGCTGAAGGTGGAGGAAGGTATACAACAGGAGGGAGGGGAGGTCGTGTTATTTATGTGACCAACCTCGAAGATGATTATTATTCACCACCTCAAGGCTCCTTGCGATGGGCGTTGAATCAGGATGGTCCCCGTATCGTAATGTTCAAAGTTTCGGGTGTGATAGCACTCAAAGGGAGATTGAATCTGATGAAAGGTGATGTTACTATTGCCGGAGAATCGGCTCCGGGAGATGGAATATGTCTGAAAAATAACACCTTATGGGTGCGTTCTGATAATGTAATTATCCGTTTTATGAAATTCCGTTTTGGAGATGAGTCGGGTGAAGTGAATGATGCAATTTGGGGACGTTATTGTCGGAATATAATTATCGATCATTGTTCTATGAGCTGGAGCACCGATGAGTGCGCATCTTTTTATGCTAACGAGAACTTCACTATGCAATGGTGTATCTTGACCGAAAGTTTGCGGCAATCTGTTCACGATAAGAAAAGCGCGCACGGTTATGGCGGTATATGGGGTGGTCGAAATGCTTCGTTCCATCACAATTTGCTATCTTGCCACGATAGTCGCAACCCCCGCTTTGACCATAGTAATGTGTATACAAATGATTATCCGGAAGCATCATATAGGGGAAATGTAGATTTCAGGAACAATGTAATATATAATTGGGGTGGAAATAATAGTTATGGCGGCGAAGGTGGAAAATTTAATATGGTAAATAATTACTATAAAGAAGGTCCCGCCTCATCTAAGCGGAAAAAATTTATTCGTACCTATGGTATTATAGATAATTATGACGGGACGTTTACTAATGCAGGGCATCCGCAACTTTATATATCAGGTAATATCTACGAAGGGAACCCCAATGGGATAAATGACAATAACTGGTTGGGTGTGGATGTATACGACGATGGAGCAACCCCAATTATGCCTTTATTTGCAGAACTAACTATCAATGGCATGTCTGGTAATTTACATACGGTAACACACACTGCACAGCAGGCATTTGATATTGTTCTTCGGCAAGCAGGAGCATGGCCTCGCGATATAGTTGATAGTAGAGCTACAAGTGATGCCTATGCCGGAATAGCCACTTATATGGTAGGTGGAATACCAAATGAGACATGGCCTGTACCTAGCAAGAATGGTTTGATAGATACTCAGTCGGCTGTTGGTGGCTGGCCGGTATACATGACAAAAAATGTACCTGTCGATAGCGATAACGATGGTATTCCGGATGATTGGGAAACAGCAAACGGCTTAAATCCATCAGATGCAAACGATGGCGTTGCTAGGTCTTTAGATCCAGATGGAAAATATACGAATATTGAGATATATTTACACTCATTAGCAACAAAGATTGTCGGTAATTAACGGAGTTTTCGTAAACGAACACGTTATTTTAGGTTGTAGTTCTTTTTTTTGTTAATTTTGAAAAATGAAAAAGAGATGAGATGCTTTTAGTTTAAAATATCTGAATTATGGAGAACAATTCAAAATTTGCAACTATGGATGATGTTGCCCGTCTATCAGGGGTTTCGAAAGGAACGGTAGACAGGGTTTTACATGATAGAAGTGGTGTGTCTGAAAAAACCAAAAAGAAAGTATTAGAGGTTATAAAGGAAATTGGTTATATGCCAAATGTATATGCCTCGATACTATCGCAAAAGAGGTCGTACAGGATTATAGCTATTATGCCCTACTTTCAGAAAGGTGATTACTGGGAAATGGTGTATGATGGTATAATGGCATCTCTTGAACAGAATAAAAACATCCACATCGATATTGATATCATTTATTATAATCAATTTGACGTTGGATCATTCAGTAAGGCGTGTTCGCACACGTTAGCCTTAGATCCAAATGCAGTGCTCATAGCTCCTATTTATAAGAAAGAAGCCAGTGCTTTGGTTTCGACACTATCAGAATTATCTGTACCTGTAGTATATATTGATACCAAACTGGATAACAGTAATTATCTGGCATATTATGGGATGCCATTGTATGCAAGTGGTTATCTTGCTGCACATCTGGTCTTTGATGGAAAAGAAATTCCGGAAATCGTGAACTTTAATGTTGACAGAGGAGGTGCTGCGCCTAATGATTCGATGATAAACCGCCATAAGGGTTTTCTGGCATATATTGAGGAGCATGGTTTAAAGTGTAAAATTTACGACTTTTCGATGATGCCTTACGATTTCATGTATAATATCAAACTATTTGAATCATTTTTTAGTGAACATCCGCAGGTAAAACATATTATAACTTTGAATTCCCGGGCTTATATTATATCGGAATGGCTGGAAATGCGCGGTATAAAAGATAAAAAGCTTTTAGGATTTGATATGCTTGAGAAAAATATGGAAGGGCTAAGAAACGGATATATTTCGGTACTGATAGCCGAGCGCACAGCATTACATGTACAACAAGGTATGCAAGCATTGATTAATTTTCTTGTTTTCAAGAAAAAGCCTGTAATTAAAGATAATCTATTCTCGATGGATGTCCTTAATAAGTATAATGTTGACTATTATGTGGCGAGTAATATAAAAGAAAATGTAGAGCAGGAAAATACAACTTCGGTTTTAACAGAATAAGGTCTCCTTTTTATAGACTCATATTAGTATCGTTGAATACTCCTTGATCATCCAGATACAACACTAATCGATAGTTATGGTTTCTAAGTCCGAAATTAAATATAAAAGTTTACTTAATATTAATATATGAATAAGATACAAAGCAAAACCTTTTTTCGGGGAAAAGAAGAAACAATATACAAAGCAGGAGAGGGAATTACCCGTCAATTCTTCGCTTATGATAATAACATTATGACAGTGAGAGTCTTTTTTGAGAAAGGAGCAGTTGGGGCATTGCATACGCATCCTCATACTCAATCGACATACGTTATTTCAGGTATATTCGATGCCATTGTGGATGGGCAAACAGTTAGGGTGCAAGCTGGAGATGCATATTATGCAAAGCCCGACATTCTGCATGGATGTATCTGTATCGAAGAAGGTATATTGCTGGAAATATTTAGCCCGATAAGGGAAGATATGTATGAAACGATAATAAAGGAGTAGAAATTATAGCAGAACTGGCAGAGAGAATTCTTGTTACTTTTTTCATATATGTTGTTCTTTATAAACCCCTTGCCCCTAACGGGAAGATATTCTCAAGATGTTTGATATATTCTTGTCTGTACTCTTCTATCTTTTCCGGTGTAACCTCTTTTTCCATATCGTGGAAATGAAAACTTTCGGCTTGCGATAATCCTGCAAACTGATTCATTTTATGTACCCCGATCAATACTTCGTCGACATTGTGTTGTTCAAAGAATTCCCCTTTGACCGTGAAGGCCTCTGTCGGTGCGTTCCAGCTTGTTGTCAACATATATTTCCTTCCGTGGAGCAGTCCTCCTGTGCCATAATGCAGTTTAGGGTTATCTTTCGAACGGCTTCTCCCATCATTTTTATAAATCCCATTCTGATGTCCGGCTGTGAAAACATAATCTATGTACTCTTTCAGTTTGTGTGGTAGCTGAAACCACCATATGGGCGTATGGTAAACAATGAGGTCTGCCCATACATACTTTTTCACTTCTTCTTCGGGGGTATACGGATCATTGATATCAGTTATCAGAACTTCTGCTCCCAACTGGTTTTCGAAATAATAACGGGTCCATCCGGTCAGAGTTTTATTGAACTTTCCTCCCGAATGGGCGAAATGTTGGCCACCGTTTATTATGAGTACTTTTTTCATGAAATCTATATTATATGTTTTTATTAGAACTCAAATTTAACAGTATTTGTTCGACTATCTGCTCCATTGAGTCTATTCTTTCAAATAATATTTTCTTCATGCATTATACATCATTTATTGCACCGCTTTGGTATGGTATCGTCTATGGCATTATTACTGTTTGCAGATGCGGGTTTACGTATATTCCGCAGTTTATTGCTTCTACTTCGTGGGAATATAGATGTGTCGGATAGGAGGGGTCATCGTTACTGTATACCTCAACCGAAATGGAGTAAAATCCGGCTGCATCATATTTATGACTGGCAGAGTAGTATTGACTGCCCGATGAGACCGGGATTTGTGCAGAACGTACTCCATCGCCCCAATCCCAGATAAGGAAGTCGGCACTTGAAGCAAATCCATCCAAATCGATAGTATATGTTTGGATGGTTCCTCTACATGGTTGTTCCTCTCCTTCTATCTTCACATATAACCATGATTTTGAAAAAGTGGGTAAACCGCTAGTATAGTTAGAGGGATTTGAAAGTATATTATCGGCATAATATATCCTGAGATTATCAACTTCTTCCGGATTATCGATAATTACCATTCCGTTAGGCTGTCTGTTGCCGGTCACGGCATCTATATCGTTATAATATCCGTTCGATATAATGTAGATACGTCCGTTCATACCCATTTGGGCAGCTCCCTGAGCGGGAACATCTGTTATAATCTCTTTATAAGGAGCGACGGCATCTGGATCGGAAGCCGAAAGAAGCTCTTCAAAATCATATATTTTTATATATGTAGGGGAAGGATAATAGGTCCTGCGGGTATCACCATCATGTATCGAAGGTAAATACACATATTTGCCGGAGAGGGTAAATTCTGCTCCGTAACCCATTCCGGGAGAAAAATACTTAATAGTTCCGAATGTCCCATCTGTAGGATTGAATTCTCCGAATACTGTAATTTCTTCTATTACAGGAACCTCGAATGCTGCAAGAGGCCATACAAAATTATTACCCCGGGCATTGAAAGTCAAATAGCCATTAATGGCTATTCCCTGGGTAGAAGTAGGGCTGGTAGTAGAAGTTTCGCTGGTATCGAGGTTGAACGCAGATGCTCCGGAAAAAGATATTCCTGTCTCATCTATTTTCCATACATTCATGTAGGTAGGCAGCCCCGGAGCTGTACTTTTACCCGGAGCCACGAGCCAGAAGTCCTTGAAATTGCTATGTCTGACGGCTGATACGCTTTCGCCAAGCAGGCCCTGATGCTCCCCTTTGTCTCCGAGTGTGCCTTTTTCTGTTACTTCTCCTAGTCCTCCCTGAAGGGACATGTCTATTATTGCGTAATTCAATGTGTTTCTATACCACTGATCAACTGCGAATGCAATATACTTAGTGGAACTTCCCGGATAATTAATGACAATTCCTGATTGAGCCGAAGTATAAGAACCTCCCAGCCCTGTGCCATTCACCATTATCTGGTTGTCCTTATTCCATACGGTAGAACCATCCGAATAAAAAAGCAGGTTTCCCCATTTGTCAGACATTGTAAAGCAGCCTTCGGCAGTTGTTAGTACCGAACCTTTGATTTCTTCGGGGACTCCCTTCAACACGGCATCAGGGGTTCCGGCTACGCCTTTTACCGAAAGGCTACGTTTGGAATTCCATGTCAATGCATCATTGTTCCCAAAAAACCAGTTGCTCAATTCTTTTTGTGCCCACAATTGAGAAAAGACACAAAAAGTTATTATAGTAAGTATATATCTTTTCATCCTTACTTTTCTTTAAATACTATATTCATAAATGTCTTTTTGGTAATCGTGTAGCCTGAGACTAACTTATATGTCATCACGCCGGCATCAGTGACCTGTACATTCTCGAAAACATCATTATCGTAGTAGATCACATAATAATCTAAATCGGTACTGGATAGTACCGGAATGGATGTCGTTGCCGAAGCATTGGATACCGAACTGGTTGGATTCATCATGTCAAACTGTGTGGCATAAGCATTGTACAGATCGACTGTAAAGGTTTCGGTATTAAGATCATATTCCGGACTGTCAGGGTCTGTGGGCAGGACAATAGATGGCATATAAAAGAATTTAGATGATGCCGGGTCTTCTATAGCAAGGCGTACCCACTTGTTGCCGTCATTGTAATAGTAACCCGGAGTCACATCAGCTGTTGCAGCCACGTTGTAAATAGTCATACCTTCTACATGAGAAACCATTGGTGAAGCTAAAAGTGATGACGTTAAGGAAACGCGTGGCAACAAAAGCCCTTTGCCTGATGTTCCGCCATCAGTTTCTTTCAGATCCAGTAAAGCATCGTCATGAGGAGAAACGCTGGAACCGATTGTCACCTGAGCCTGGCCTGACACAACGAAAAAACACACGGTAATAAATAAAAATGCAATTCTGAATGTCTGCTGTTTAAGTTTAAAAATCGCTTGTTTCATGTAATTTAGTTTTAAATCCTAGTTAAGTTTTACTTTAATACTACAATTAATTGGCATGGTTAAATGCTACATAAACCAACACTCCTCTTCTATTTTATAAAAGGGAATAAATTATATTTTTTAAAAAAATAATGGTGGAAAAATGGTTGTCCATTTTTTGTGAAGATGTGAGTTTTGTATCATTTATATGTTATATAATTCTGTTTGTCAACCCTACTTTGCGAAGACGAAGTAAAAGAAAATAAAAAAGATAAGCTGATATATTTGAGACAATCCTGATCTTATTTTTATCATATTTTAAATAAGAATGGAGTCTTGTTTTTTATCAGTGACAATATTGTCCAATATTGATTATGATCGAATCAATAATGTATAATATAAGCCGGGTCCTACATTGAAATGTTGTAATAAAATCACATTTTGTCATCTTTTGAAAATGCAACTGTGTTTTATCTTTCAATCGTAATGTAGAATTGCCAATATAAAGCTGAAACCTGATGAAAAATAAAGGAACAATGTTCGACGGAGTCAATTATGAATAGAGCTTTTTTAGCATATATGCAGAAAGCTTTCCAAAAACCTGACAAACCTGACAAAATCAAGCCCCTCCTGACCTCCCCGCAGGGGAGGACCTGTTTTCCCCCGCCGGGGGAACTAAAGGGGGCTCTGATTCTCAATTCTCTTCCTCTCCTCTTCGGTTGCCATCCTGATGACCTGGCTGTCCTCCCCATTCAGGTGCTTATCCAGTTTGATAAACAAGTCGGCCTCATGCTGGTTATTTACATAAATAATTTGCTGCCGTAGTTTCGGCTTTTCTGCCGCTTCTTTCTCCTTGCGTTTTTCCTCCTGTTCCAACACATACTTGATTGCCGCTAAGTTCGGCGGATATTGTTTCTTCTTTACTACCCGTGATTTTTCTATCTGTACATGCGGATTGCTTTTGGCGGGTTCATACACCACTTTTTCTTCTTCCAGTGTATAACCTTCCAGTTTCTTGCGAAGCGAAGCACGGGCAATCGACACCAGCATCTCGTCCCGCTGGCGCATGGCTTCATCCACCGCTTTCTTAAACTCGGGTTTGGTGTCGAGCCACTGGTAGTAGGTTTCACGGGAAATACGTGCCACCATGCATAGTTCTTTTACTGTGTAAATGTCGGATTCGATCAATGAGATGATTTCCGATACTAGTTCTTCTGTGTACTTAGCCATAGTTTTTGTTTTTAGAGGCCCCTCCAACTTCCCCACAGGGGAGGCTATTCCCCCTACGGGGGTTAGGTGGCCGTTTTCCAGTATAGATAAACATCCTTGATTTTGATGAAAAGACTATATCGGACTCGTATACTTAGATTCAGTGATTGCCTACAAACAATATGGGATATCGGATGTTTATAAATAAAAAACAATGAAAGAAAAGAAAGATATAAATGCCAGGTTAATAGAAACAATCAGAAAATATGTGTCGAATGACGAGAATATTATTTCACGTCTCGAGGAAATATTGCATATTGGGCAACAGTCAATATACAGGAGATTGAGAGGAGAAATCCCGTTTACTTTTGAAGAAGTTATGAAGATTGCTTTGAACCTGAGCTTCTCTTTGGATGAAATTATAGGAAAGCATCATCATAAAGGTACATTTCTGGATATGGAGTCTTTTCTTAAAGATGAACTGGATATCATAGATTTATACAACGACTTTACGTCTAAAATGGTTGATGACATACATGAAGTAGCTAATGCTCCGGATTCACTTCTTATTTCAGCCAGAAATAAGATTCCTCTCAGCCTTTTATTAAGATATGAAAATCTGACCAGATTCAGGTATCTCAAAGTAAGGCATCTGCAAGACCCTAAATCTTTCAATCTGCAATTTTCTAAAGTCTCTTTAGATCTGAACAATAAAGTATTGATGAAAAAATATATAAATAATTACAGAAAAATCAATAATATAGAGTTAATCATTGATGATAATACGCTATTGTCGATGATCAAAGAGATAACCTATTTTTATAAAAGAAAACTCATCACAGCGTCTGATTTATCTGTACTGCAATCCGAACTATTTGAACTAATCAATTTTATAGAGAGGCATATGTCGCAAGGAGATGATCTTGGCACACAGATTACTTGCTACCTGTCTACTTTCAACATAGAAACAAATTACTCATACATGCAGTATAATGATAAACCGATAGTCAAATTCTGGGCATATGCAGAAATCCCGATGACAATAACAGATCCAAGGATATGTAATATACAAAAAGAATGGCTGGATTCATTAAAGAAGTATTCAACTCTCATTACCGGTAGTAATGAAATTCAACGTGTGCAATATCTTGACCGGCAAAAAGAATATATAGAAAATGTGGGAAAGGATATAATATTAGCACACTAAATTTGAGAAACAGGCTATAAGATAGGCCGCCGGAATCAACTTCTTACCCGTATGTTAAAGATTATTATCATAAAATGATAATCATTGTATATATTTGTATGTATTGTATTTTAGTTAGTGTAAAATGGGATTTTATGGATCATTCTTGATTGCAAATTCATACATAAAAGATAAAGATATGAAATAAAGTATTATTTTATCAATAATTGATAATTGATTTGGGTGTAATTGTCGGTAATATACATATTTATATCTATTAAAGATTATTTCTTTGTAATTGTAATAGAGTAAAGAAGACAAAAAACAATTTGAATCAAAAAATATTATCAGCTAAGTCATAATATTGTTCTACAAAGATATTTTAGCACTTATTTCCATAGCCACGGTTTGTGTTCATTTAGCTGATAAGTTTTTAATGTATTAGGATTATATAATGAAACACTCAAACGAAATACTAATATTGGCAATTCGCAATTTCATTCGCAATGAAAAAGATCTTGTCCCTCTCTTAATGTCCCTGTTGAATCTGGGGAAACAATCGGTATACAGAAGACTCAGAAACGAAATACCTTTTACTTTCGAAGAAGTTATGCTCCTATCTTCAAGTATAGGTTTCTCGGTAGATGAAATTGTGGGCCAGCTAAATCAAAACGATGAAGTTGCTGAAAAGAGGAACGATTCTCAGTTAGCATCCCAGGATCTGTATCTGGGTTCAAGATACAAAGTAAATCAATTACTGGAGAAAATGAGGAAAGATAAAGGTTCGACAATCATAGCGGCAACAAACAAATTACCGTATATATATACGGCTGCTTATGAGAATCTTACCAAGATGGAATACTATAAATGGTATCACCAGCGGCAGGAATATTTCACAGAATTGACATTCAGTGAGTTCAAAATGCCTTCATCAATTGTGTCGGAAAGTAAGAGAATTATTTATAATGGCACACTTATAAGTAAGTACACTCTGCTTTTGGACCCGAATATATTAAAACCGATCCTCAAGGAAATCAGCTATTATTACGAGAGGAATATGATTAATGATGATGAATTGAGTGTTTTGCAGGAAGAATTATTACAGATTGTGGATGAATTGGAGGTTCTGGCAACAACAGGGCATTACAAATCTGGTTCGGAAGTCAATATTTATTTATCCTCTTTGAATATCGAGTCTAATTGTATCCTTCTGGAAAATGAAAATAATACATGTTTTGTGATCTGGATAAATTCGACAGAACCAGTGACCATATTCAATCATAATATTTGCTCTGTTCAAAAGAAATGGATGCTGTCTTTAAAAAAATATTCTACACTGATTACACAATGTAATGAATTCAGCCGTTCTATTTTTTTCAAAAAACAACGGGAAACCATCATGAAACTGAAGGAAGAGCGGGTTGTGTATTTATGAATTATTATAATTATAATAAATAATTGTTCATTTCTCTTATACTACTAAAAACGCTTTGGTGGCTCATCCTCCGTGCGACCCGTTACAGGCTCACGGGCTAAATGGAAAGATTGTCCTGCGGACGCTTTCCATTTCACGCCCCTCTCGCCTGACGGGTGCCCCGCACTACGGCTTAATGCCACCGGGCGAAGCCACCTCAAGGCAGGGTAATCCCCTGTCGTGCGGCAGCTTTCCGTGCATAGGTTCCTACGACGGGCACCTGTCCGGTGAAGACGGCGTGAAACCAAATACTGTCTGAGCCGCAGGCGAGTTTATTTGGTTTAGCCGGCAAGCCGATGACAGGTCGGCGGGGAACCAGGCACTAGCCTTTTGTTTCGTTTTGGGCAATGCTAAAATGAAAAACAAACCCGGAGGGTGCGTTAGTAAAATTGAACATTTAAATCTAACTCCTGATTCACATAAATATAAAAGCCCTGTTTGATCTCACGACCTACAGGGCTTCAAACTTTACACAAACTTTACAACACTACACTAATTTGTTTTTGCAATATAGATAGTTCGATCTAGTCTAGTATTTTTTTAATAGGGTATATTTATTATTTTATTGTGTTTATTCCATTAAATTGAGCTTGTTTTATTGCCCATGCCATAACGTTACACCACATTTGGGAGTTGTAAACATCATATTTTGTCGTACCGGCTCCATAATTTGGTTTAGGAATAGGAGCCATGGTATTGGTATTCCAATAGAACGGACAAATCAGATTACTTCCTCCCGGAACACCACTGGGAGAAGAAGTAAACCCACCGTCACCCACATATATCAGATTCAGTTTCTTATGCTTAAATGCTATTACATTGCCCGGGTCCGGGGCATCTGTACCCGTTTTGCCATAATCAGTTGCATAAGTGTAAATTTCAAGGTCTCCTACAGGCAGATTAGATAATGTCATAGCCCATGAGGCATCTTCTCCCCAATATTTGCCCCTGACATCACCAAACGGGCCGTTTAATATTTCATCGTTCACATTTGAGAAAGTATAAACGGAACCGCCGGACGCGCCAATTCCTTTCGTTTGTGTGATGGTTTGGTTTCCAAATAGTTGCCTGAATAATATCTGGGCTCCGCCATTGAGGTAGGGATTGGCTTCCCACATGCATACAACGACGCCACCTTTGTTCAGGTAATCAATTATTGAAGTTGCCAAGCCATTTATCGCTGTGATATAAACATCCTGAGTGATATATAGAATATCGGGCTTATTGTTTGCCAGCTCATCTTTGATTTGCTGTACTACCGAGTTGGCAACATCACCTGTAATGTCACTGATCACGAAAGTATAGTTTTCCATATCGGTTTTCACTATACTGGATTCATTTGTCCCAAAATTTGCAGGAGCGGTCAGCACCTTTCTGGCTCCCCCTCCTGCGGCAAGATTATAACCGAAAGTAGCATCGTGCCCGATGGTATATATTCTTTTTTTAGGGATAACCATAACAACCGTGGCATGGCATGTTGCCACAGATTTGCTGCTATTGGATGTTATAGTAAATTCTTTGTTGTCTAAACTTGTGGGTATTCCGTGTCCCATCAGTTTGACCGGCTGCGATATCCCCGTTATAAGCCCCGAATCCTTGAAATATATACCATCTACAGTATTGGTTTCGATGGTATATGTAGAACCTACCGCTTCAATATCTGCATTTAATGTGATGTCGATAAAATTAGTATTATCCAGTGGAATGTCAATTTTATATACGCCTTTGACACTGACCGAACTGCAATTCATCGTATATAGAGGTTTTTTCGAAGAATCTTCTATTTTTATACGTAAGGGATCGCAGGTTTCCAGCGAGTTACCATTGAACGATATCTTTATTAAATCTCCTTCAGAATTTACTGGAGTATAATCTATCGGCATGCCGGTGCCTGGTATCGTCAGATAGTAATAACCAGCAGTTAAAAACACACCTGAAGCAGTAAAATAATAGCCATTGTCAGGACTGGGCGCTGCTGTAATCGTGTATGCTCCTGCTTTCTTTACATGCAATGGCATTGTCATGTAGTTGGCTGAAGTTAATGCTACATTGCTTTGATATTGTCCCGTAAATGTAAGCGAATCGCAGTTTCCCAAAATTGCAGTGGCATTTCCCAGTTTTGTCTGGAAGCAATTCCATTTTTCCCCATCCCATTGGTTTAGTCCTAAGCAAAGCTCTTCATCATCATTCTCCGTAAGATTATAAACAATCAGTCCGGTATGGACTAGCTTTGCATCTTGATAATCCTGATCGTTGGCATCGACTATATCCTGGGCGACAAAGGGCAATAACTGATATCTTTTTTGCAATTCGACACGAGGTAATAATATTCCTCCTTTGTCTGCTGTGGCTCCGTCTAATGATGCTGAAACTTCCCTTGCTTTATCTTTAACTTGTAATGTGGCATATTTCTCGGGAGACTCTCCTAATCCTATCGTCACTTGTGAATAAGAATTCATGCTTCCTTTTATAAGAAGGAATAGGCTAAGTAGGGCAAATATTTTTGTCTTCATAATATTAAATTGTGATTGTTTATAAAATATTCAATGTCCCGGCTTTAATAAAAACTTTCCCAAGCTATTATTAAAAAAAACAAATAAAGACAAACTACCCGTGCTCCAGGACATTGAACGATTTTATATTTCTTATCATTATAGATAATATTGAGCTTTTATTCTATTAAAATTTAGTTCTGATTACTTAATTGCGTTGTATATATGTTGTTGGCAAATGTAAATAGAAAAGAATGATAGAGTCGATATAATACTGATAATCATAAATCTGGATGTATTCATTTATTGATTAAAAAGCTGACTGGCTTAAGGGTGATTTTCAATATATGTTACATTTGTGTGATCGAAATATTAATCCGGGCATTGGGGTTGTTTTTTTGACAAAATGGTATTATTGGTTTTCATATGTTTGTATTTGATACTCACATATAAACTTTGCGAATCAGTAGTTAAATTTAATCGTTCTATTATTTTTAACTACGCGCAATCGAAGATTGCTTGTGTTCCTTTTTCCCAAAGCCGCAAAAGGAACCAAAAACGCTTTGGTGGCTCATCCTTCGTGCGACCCGTTACAGGCTCAGGAGCTAAATGGAAAGATTGTCCTGCGGACGCTTTCCATTTCACGCCCCTCTCGCCTGACGGGTGCCCCGCACTACGGATCAATGCCACCGGGCAAAGCCACCTCAAGGCAGAGTAATCCTTGCCGTCGCATTGCGACTCCGGCATCCGTTCCGCAGGCGGGGCACCCAATCCGGCAGTGGAGGCGTAGAACAAAAAGCTGTCCGAGCTCAAGTATAAGATTCGTATTTAGCTTTGCTGATGAGCGAGTTCTTTTTGTTCAGCCGCAACGCCGGTTTTGGGTCGCCGGAGGAATGAAGCCTTGAAATACACGTTTAAGTGAGAGTAAAGCCAAGCTTGCTTGAAATTTACCGAACGTAGTGTATTCAATCTTAATTAGTTTTTGTAACTTTTTTATCAAGAAAAAAGTTGAAAGAAAACAAGCAGGCTGGCGCGTTAGTAATAATCCAACGATTAAATCTAACTACTGATTCGCATAAACTAAACTTATTTAATAAAAATCTTATATACTCAAAAACTTGTTGACATACTGTTGTCAAATCGGCATAATACTTTTGCATTGTAGTTAAACTAAAAATATTAGAATATGAAAATTAAACCTTATTTAGCCTTTAACGGCAATGCGGAAGAAGCACTAAACTTCTACGCCGGAGTATTTAACGGAACTGTCGGAGAAATCTACCGCTATGGAGAATATCAGGAAATGGAATGTCCCGCAGAATACAAGGACAAAATAATCCATTCCTGCCTCACCTTTAATGGCTGCACCATTAGCGTGGCAGATACAATGCCCGGTACAAAGGCCGATTTTGGTTCTTTAGGGCATACAATCACTGTATTTTGCGATACAGATCAACAACTTAAAGACATTTATGCAAAATTATCTGCCGGCGGACAAATAAAATGCGAACTTTGTCAGCCCGACTATGCTAAACTATATGCTGAAATTATAGATAAATTTGGCGTATCTTGGGCATTGATTATAGAATAAGATAACAGAGTGGATAAAGACTTAAACCGGATTGACCGCATATCGGCACTATTGGTGCAATTACAGTCGCGACCGATTGTTAAGGCTTCTGAAATGGCAGAACGTTTCGGGGTCAGCTTGCGTACCATCTATCGTGACATGAATACCCTGTCGGAAGCAGGAGTGCCTATATGCGGTAATTCGGGAGTCGGTTATTCTTTAGTTGAAGGTTACAGGTTACCTTCATTGATGTTCACAAAGGAGGAAGCGATGGCTTTCCTTACCGCCGAAAAGATTATCGAGCAGCTTACCGATACCCAGAACAGTAACTATTTTCGTCAGGGAATGGATAAGATCCGTGCCGCTTTGCGGGCAGTAGATAAAAAATATCTCTACGATATGGACGACTCCATTGCTGTGTACAAAAGCCGTAATGCAGGTGAAAGCCTGCCCAACCTGATGCAAGTAATATTGAGTAGTATAAATGAAAAGCTGATTATCGAAATAGACTACACCAATGCCGGTGACCATAAGAGTAGAAGGCCTTTGGAAGCTGTCGGTATCAGCTATTCGCATCCCCACTGGTATCTTTCGGCCTGGTGTCACTTGCGGAAAGAATACCGGATGTTCAGGCTCAACCGTATTGGTAATATAAAAATAACGGCTAACAAACATACGAAAGTACATCCGCCTTTAGACTCGCTTCTTGAATGCGATGCTCCTCAATGTCTGATAGAAGTGGTTCTGCATACGAGTAAAGAGGTGTCTAAGCATTTTGCCGACAGGTGCCATTATATGGGATTGACTGCGGAGAAAGAACTTGCAGATGACAAAATAGAACAAACCTTCATGGCTTACTCTCTCGAAGGCCTGGCAAGGTGGGTATTGGCAAATGCCGACACAACAACGGTGGTTAAACCTGTTGAAATAAAAGATATTATAAAACAAATCATTCAAAAATTAGACTTATGAAAATTAATAGTACAGAAATAAAGAATCTTGATCCGGTAAGAACAATTGCGATCTCACACATTGGAGATTATTCAGGTATTTGTGGCGCATTTGAGAAATTGGCCGGATGGGCAGGAGCAAATAATCTTTGGGCCGCTTCTCCCAAAATGGCTGGTGTTTACCATGATGATCCGGCTAGTACTCCTGCCGGAGAGTTGCGGTCAGAAGCCTGTCTGGAAAACCTTTCAGGCATTGAACCCGGCGAAGGAATGAAAGATTATACAATAAGCGGAGGCAAGTATTTCGTGATGCAGGTAGAGGTGACAATGGCTGAGTACAATGAAGCCTGGCAGAATGTATATACTGTTTTAAGTGAAAAAGGGTATGAATGTGACACCCGCGATCACTATGAACTGTATATGAGTTGCGCCGGTGATACACAGGATGCTGATGCTCCATGGATAGTGAATCTGTGTATTCCTGTGAAGTAAAATTCATTCATTTAATTTAGTAAGATAAGTAAAAGGGCTGTGCTATAAAACAGGTACAGCCCGAATTACAATATTGAGTCATTATTTTATAAGGGAGTGGGTATGATGGACAAAAAGGCTATAAAAGAACTGGCAATGTCTTTAGGTGCTGATGTTGTCGGAGTGGCGGCAACTGACAGATTTGCGAGCTCTCCGGAAGGTCATTCACCTGTCGATAAGTTTCCTGCATGTAGGTCAGTCATTGTTTTGGGGTGTACATTTCCCCAAGAAACTCTTAATTTGGATACGGTCTCCTATACCGCAATACGCAATGGAATGGTTGAAAAACTTGATTCGCTGGCAGAGCAACTGTCTGCGGAACTGAAAACGCATAAAGTCCGGACAAAAGTTTTTCGGTCGTTAGGTGGTAAATACGAAAAGAACGGTGGTTTTTACGGCAATATTTCGATGAAACATGCTGCAGAATTGGCAGGCCTTGGAGTTATAGGGCGCAATTACCTGTTGTGCAACGATAAATATGGTAATCTGTTATGGTTTAGTACATTATTGACAGATCTGGAATTGGAGTCGGATCCCTTGGTAAATTATTCTTTTTGCGAAGGATGCACTCTTTGTGCCGATTCATGTCCTGCATCAGCACTCGATGGTAAAGGTAATCTCGACGCAAAAGCCTGCCGCAAGACATGTTATATTGTGTCAAAAGGAGTTCTCGACCTGAAATGCTGGAAATGCCGTGAGGTCTGCCCTCAAAGATTTGGATATTGTTAATCTATTTTCAATAGATGAATTGCTTATTTTAATAAGGATAGGTTTAATATCTCAGAAAAGGAAATAGGATATGGCATAGCATAAAGATTTTCATAATCTTTCGAAAACCGGTTATAACTTATATTAGCTATGGAGCGTTTCCCCATATTTACGAGTGCGATACACTTTATAGCCAATGCCTTTTCATTAAGTTCGTCCATATTGAATATGGTATCTGCAATTTGTACAAGCAGTTTATTATCCTCTTTTATATTGGGCAATTCAGAGAGATTAAGGAGATTGTCGATAAGTTTATCCGAAATTTCTGCTTTGAACGGATCGAGCCATTCATAGCTACATTCCGGAAGAAAGGCTCCCCGTCCGGCAATAGCCACAAGTTCCAGAATCTGTTCCCTGTTTAAACTCTCGTTATGAAGCAAAGAGATAATCCTTATATAATCGCAATATATATCATCTCTTATTTCGATCCTGATATTATGAGGATTTGAAACTATTTCATATCCCCCCACGGCATCCAATATGCCTTTGAGTTTGCCTATATTCACAGCCCTGTTGTTATTTGCACTTTGTAGTTCCTTGTCAAACCACAATAAATCCCTGAGTAATCCGGTGCTAATACCCTTGCTGTCTTTTTGAGAGAACAATAGTAAAATAAGGAATAACTCTTTAAGCAATGGTGTGAAACGGAAAGAAATATCATTCCTCTCTTTGTCCAGTACCTCAAACTGTTTGAATAGAAAAACTGCACTTCTATCCACTTTTATTATTTCATTAATATCAATTTCGGGATGGAATATTATATTATCGTCCTCCGGGTCTGTCCCGTCAATAACAGCTTGCTGTTCCCGTTTCAGTATCTTCTGCTTTCTCTTCTTTATTATAATGTATGCAAAGATGAGAATATCTAGAATAACGATTATAATAACCCAAAGAAGAGTGGAATTACCACTTTCATTTATCTCTTTCTCTCCTGTAAGGTCAGGATCAGAGCTAATATTGGACAATTTTATAGAAGAAAGGGTATTCTGGTTTGTATTATATCTGTTATTAACAGTGCCCAGTACAATCTTATAATCGGTATGCGATTTCAGCCCCAGACGGTTTTCTATGAGCACCGTATCTTTTATGCCGATCGTCAATTGATCCGACTTCAGGTCGATAATGAAATTAAAAGGGATTACATTATTCAGGAATTCATCTTTCGATATGCCGATTGCATGTTTGGAAAGCTTATCTTTCGATATGATCAACAACTCGCTGGGAGTATCGTTTTGCAGGCTCAATATAACGTTTATTTCCTGTTTGTTTATATCTGTAATACGAACCAAATACTCCAAATATTGCTGATAACCTTTTTGAAGGGAAGCATCGAATGATAGTTTTATGCTGTTATTGAATCTGAAAAACCTATTTTTGTTTAATTCTATACCAGATACGGTTTCCTGTTCTATTTGCGTAGCTTTATCATCGGCAGACAGACCCATACCTGTTAGTAATAAAGTAAAAAATAATAACAGGCGAAGTATCGGTTTTTTTGAAATCATTATAATTGAAACTAGACTTAATCGTATAACAATATTAATACAAAAAAATGATTGTAACGGTATTTTTAGTAATTATATACATAAAAATTAAGATAAAATGGAGCATTAATAGACTTGTTCACGATTTATTAAGAGCTCTGTTTAACTGTCGGTATATATTTGTGATAAGAAATTTAAACTATTAATACCATGAAAAGATTTTTCTTCTGCCAACTCTTACTGATGGCCTTAGTCAGCTTTCTGACAACTTCATGTTCGACCAATGATGTTGATTTTTCTGACACAAGCGAAACCGATACGAATTATGAAATAAAAAATGAAGCATTCGGCGAATATCTATATTATTTAGGAGCTGCCGGAGTGAAGAAGGTGAAAGTAGATGTAAGTGGAAATGAAGTAACCAAATACTATGTAGATACAGTTTTGGCACTGAAACAAACAGAAGCGTTAAACCTGAGTAAATCGGCAAACTCCATTAGTACATTAGAAACTGCCGGATTGGCAACTGCAGCTATAAAGATCACTGATGTAGACGGCTTACAGTATTTTGTAAATGTTACAGGGCTTACTTTTACTTCTAACGAAATAGAAAGTATAGACCTGACCCGGCTGACCAAACTGCAGACACTAAATTTGAACAACAACTTTATAGGTTCGCTGGATTTAACTAAAAACACAGCACTGACAACCCTTTCTTATACAGCAAGCAGCAAAGCGACCGACACTCAAAAGCTTTCATCGATAGACCTGTCTAAAAATGTAAACCTGACATCGGTGGATCTTTCTAATCACCCGGGAGCACCATTTCCTATACCAGAGGCTATATTCAACCAGTTAACTACAGCTAAGGGTGTGACAATAGATGACGGAAGTGGTGAAAGTCAAGGTTATAAGATAGAGGACGAGGCGTTTGGTGAATATCTGTTATTCCTGAACGTGGCAGGTGTAACAGAAATAGTAGACAATACTTCAGGAACAGCTTACTATATCGATATCGAAGCGGCAAAAGCACAAACAGGAGAACTGAGCCTGAGCAAATCGGCAAATGCCATTAATACATTAGAAACTGCCGGATTGGCAACAGCTTCAACAAAGATCACAGATGTTGACGGACTTCAATATTTTATAAATATTACAGGAATAGTATTAACCTCCAACGAAGTGGAAAGCATTGATTTAACCAAACTGACCAAGCTGGAAACCCTCAATCTGAATAATAACTTTATAGGTTCGCTGGATTTAACTAAGAACACAGCACTGACAACCCTCTCTTATACAGCAAGCAGTAAGGCAACCGATGCCCAAAAGCTAACGACGATCGACTTGTCTGAAAACGTGAACCTGACATCAGTAGACCTGTCCAGTCATCCGGGAGCGCCTTTTCCCATACCTGCTGCTATTTATAACCAGTTAACGACCGCTAAAGGAGTTACGCCAGAAGAAGTTGCAAGTAATGAATATGAAATAGCAGACGAAGCATTCGGTGAATACCTGAAATATCTGAACGTGTCCGGAGTTAGTGAAAAAGAAGAGAATTCTACTTATAAATATTATATAGATATAGAAGCTGCTAAATCTCAAACAGGAGCATTAAATATGAGCAAAGCCGCTTCATATATAACAACATTAACTACAGCCGGAGTGCGTACTGCAAGTACAAAAATAAAAAATGTGGATGGTCTTCAATATTTCATAAATATAACAGGGATAACCCTGACATCTAATGAAGTAGAAAGTATAGACCTCACTGAACTCACAAAACTGGAAACATTGAATCTAAATAACAATTTCATCGGTTCTTTAGATTTGACTAAAAATACGGAGCTTAAGACATTGTCCTATACTGCCAGTTCGAAAGCAACCGACGCCCAAAAGCTAACGACGATCGATTTGTCTAAAAACGTGAACCTGACATCAGTAGATCTGTCCAGTCATTCGGGAGCCCCGTTTTCCATTCCGGCGGCTATATTCAATAATCTAACAACAGCAAAAGGTGTAGTATCCGAATAAATAAAATCTGATTAGTTATGACAATTATAGGAATAATATTATCCTTGCAGTTTATAATAATAGCAGCATACCTGTTATTTAAGAAATACCATCCGCAAGCTGTTCTTATGATTTGCGGGCTGATGATGGTCGGTATAGGTATGCTCATGAATTTTTCTGTTCCCGAACTCAACGAAAGCACGGGGTCAGCTTTTTTCGACCTTTTTCGCCGCATTCAGGAATCGATGATCGGCCGTTTGTCGGGCGTAGGGCTAATGATTATGGCGATAGGTGGATTTGTCGCTTATATGAAACATATAGGAGCCAGTGAAGCTTTAGTGTATATTTCCATGCAGCCTTTATCGGTAATGAAAAAGTATCCATATCTGGCTTCTATTCTCGTAATACCTATCGGACAGCTTCTTTTCATCTGTACACCGTCGGCAACAGGATTGGGTTTGCTTTTAGTCGCATCCATCTATCCCGTTCTGGTCGGACTGGGCGTAAGCCGTTTGACTGCCGTTTCGGTTATATCAGCATGCACGGTATTCGATATGGGGCCGGCTTCAGCTAACACTGCCCGTGCGGCAGAGCTTATAGGGAAGAGTAATGTAGCCTATTTCATCGAGGATCAGCTTCCTGTTACCATTCCGGCAACTATTGTACTGATGATAATATATTATTTCAGCAACAAGTATTTCGATAAGAAAGAAAAGACCGAGAAAGAAACCGTGAAAAAAGAGGACTTTAAACTTAATGCACCTCTTATTTATGCTATTCTACCGATATTGCCATTGATCCTGTTGATCATATTCTCCCGTTTTATAGAGCTCTTCCCCGATAATCCGATCATACTGGATACAACAACTGCTATATTTATCTCTGTGACCATCGCTTTCGTATTCGAACTGATACGTAAACGCAAGGCAAAAGAAGTATTTTCTTCACTCAAAATCTTCTGGGAAGGAATGGGGAAAGTCTTTGCAACCGTGATAACACTGATAGTTGCTGCCGAAATATTTTCAACTGGACTGATAAGCCTCGGATTTATCGACGGGCTGGTAGATATATCTACTCATCTTGGTTTAGGAGCAGTCGGTATAGGGATCCTTATCGCCGTTATTATTTTCCTTGCGTCCATGCTTATGGGAAGTGGTAATGCCTCGTTCTTCTCATTCGGGCCGCTCGTACCGGATATAGCTACAAAACTTGGGGTTAAAGCCGCGGATATGATCTTACCTATGCAGCTTGCATCGAGCATGGGACGGGCTACCTCCCCTATTGCAGGCATTATAGTCGCCATATCAGAAATTGCGGGAGTATCGGCTTTCGACCTCGCAAAGAGAAATCTGATACCATTGGTTACAGGATTGATCTTTATCCTTGTATATCATTCCATTTCAATATAAAAAGCTGAAAAACATGATGAAAATAATAAAGAACGCTAATGTATATACACCTTACTATATAGGACATAAAGATATATTGACAGGTGCAGGAAAAATATTACAGATAGATGATAAAATCGACATTAATCTTTCTGATGTGGAGATTATCGATGCTCAGGGCAAAATGGTATTCCCTGGTTTTATAGACCAGCACATTCATGTTACAGGTGCAGGCGGTCAAACAGGATATGCTTCTATGACTCCACCTATCGAAATGGGCGAACTCATTGCATGCGGGACAACTACAGTAATGGGATTACTGGGAACAGACGGGACAACAAAAAGCCTGCAAAACCTGTATGCAAAAATACAGGGACTGGAGCAGGAAGGTATTTCTACCTATATGTTGACCAGTTATTTTGCGTATCCGCCAATAACCATTACTGGTGATGTACGGCAGGATATAATGTTTGTAGATAAGATTATAGGCTGTAAGATCGCTATCAGCGATGAGCGATCTTCTTATCCAGATGCTAAAGAGCTGTTACGATTGTTAGGTGATATCCAAGTCGCCGGTCTCTTATCTCAGAAGAAAGCAATACTTCATGTACATCTGGGAGGACAAAAATCGGGTATGGCTCTCTTATTAGAGCTCGTTGAAAAATACCAGGCGCCTATCCGTCGCATATCTCCTACTCATGTAGGGCGTACCCGTCCACTGTTCGATGAAGCGATCCGTTTTGCCCGGTTAGGTGGTATGATTGATATCTCGACAGGAGGCACGAAATTCGATGAACCTTACAAGCAGGTGTTATTAGCTTTGGATCAGGGTGTATCTATGGATAACATAACCTTCAGTAGTGATGGGAATGCCGGCGTAATGATAAAGAATGAAGAAGGGGAAATTACAGGGTACAGGAAAGCTCCTATCGATCTTAATTTCAAACAGGTTGTCAAACTAATAAACGAAGGCGGCGTAAATACATCCGAAGCATTTAAACTGATAACAAGCAGTCCTGCTAAGAACCTGTCTTTGCCATACAAAGGCACAATAGCTGTAGGTAACGATGCCGACTTTTGTTTCCTCGAAGATGATTACACACTATGTGATGTTATTGCAAAAGGGGAAACGATGATGAAAGACAAGGTAATCCTTAAAAAAGGTACTTATGAAAAATAAAAAATCTAAATATATGAGAAACGTAACAAAATTAGTTAGCCTGTTACTGTTGCTTCTCCCTGCCCATCTGTTTTCTCAGGATGGCATCACTTTCGACAAATATACACTAGGCGAGGGTGTTACGATGAAGTCCAACAGCGAAAGTTATAGCATAAACCTGCGCGGATTTGTCCAGACTCAATCCGATTCGCGTTTTTACGAAGGAGGCGAAGATGATTCCCACCACCGCTTCCGCATACGCAGAGCCCGTCTTCGTCTATCCGGTGATGCATTCAGTAAAAAGATATCTTATGTTTTATCCGCTGATTTTTCAGAATCGCTGGCGGGCGAAGAAGAAGCCAACAGCATTCTTAAAGATGCCTACATAAGATACAATCCTGGATCGAACTGGAATATAAGTATAGGGCAGAGATCATTGGGTACAGACAGTCGTGAGATGACAATAGGCTCAAACACCCTTGCTTTTGTAGATAGAAGTAAATTGTCTTCGGCGTTCAGTACAATTCGTGAAGTAGGAGTTTTTGTTGAAGGAACTGTAAGGGTTGGTAACAATTCCTATCTGCGTCCTTCACTTATTATAACCGACGGTGACGGAAGTTTTTCGAAAGGAAAGCGTACCGGAGGCCTTAAATATGGCGGACGCCTCAACTATCTGCCACTCGGGCGTTTTCGTGAATTCGGAGAATTCCGCGGCGCTGATCTGGTTAGGGAATTAACTCCAAAACTGTCTGTCGGAGCAGCTTTTAGCTACAACAATGCAACTAGCGACCGCCGTGGGGGACGTACCACAGGGTCGATCATGTACCTCGATGAAAATGAGGAACCTTCTTTACCGTCTTACAGTAAACTGGTAGCTGATTTCATTTTCAAGTATAAAGGGTTTTCCATACTCGGCGAATATGCAAAAACATGGGCTGGCGTTCCTGATGATATAATGTATCGTGTACGCAACGACGGCACATTGGCTACAACATTCGAAGGAGGAGTAGAAGAATATGTAAAAGGGCGCATGATGCTCGGTTCGGGATTTAATATAGAAGCTTCTTACCTTTTCCCGCAGTTATTTCTGGTAGGTGCAAGATATACACACCTGAAACCGGATAAGGATTCGTATATGCATAATACGTTATACAACAACCGCCGTAATTTTTATGAAATATCGGCAGCTAAATATCTTACCCGTTCACATGCGGTGAAAGTACAGGCATCTTTTATTTATGCAGATGCAAGGGATGGCAGCCGTAATCTGCTCGGCAACGATATGGAAAATAAGAATGAGATGATATTTCAGACGCTTTTACAGGTTTCATTTTAAATACAAATACTATGATGAGACTAAAAATATTTTTTACGCTGTTTTGCATGGTTTCAGTAGCTATGGCACAGCAACCCGGAAAAATGATTAAGAAGTTCTTCCCTGCTCCTGATGTGGAGATAAATACGCCCTCTTTTCAGCAGAAAGGGTATATACATTACGAAGAACTGATAAAATATGTGGAAAAGACAATTGCAGGTAAAGATTATATTTCACTGCAATATATTGGAGTAAGCCAGAAAGGCAAGAAAATTCCCGCTATTGTATTCAGAAAAAATAAAAACGCAAAAGCAAAGGTTATGTTTACAGGCCGTGTGCATGGCGATGAACCCGGAAGTACGGAAGCTTTGTTATTCCTGCTGGACAGGTTGATAAATGATCCGGATGTATCCGGATACGCTGATAAACTCGATATCGCCATTCTGCCAATGATAAATATAGACGGGGGAGATAAGCTGAGGCGACAGACAGCAGGCGGGCTCGACCTGAACAGAGATATGAGTAAACTGGCAACACCCGAAAATCAGGCTTTACGCGGGTTTTTCAATGACTTTGCACCAGATGTGGAATTAGATCTTCACGAATATAATCCTTTTCGGGTTGACTATCTTAAATATGGTAAATTCGGGGTGTCGGGTTATGCAGACGTTATGTTTTTATATTGTGAAAATCCCAATTATCAAAAACCTCTGAAGAATTTTGTCAGCAAAACGTATCTTCCATTGTTGGAAAATGCATTGGATGAAAATAACCTTACTCATTGTAAATATTTCACCTCCAGTGAGCAAAACGGTGAAGTCCATTTGAACATGGGTGGAGGCAGTCCCCGCTCTTCTGCGACGGCATTTGGTTTGGCCAATACAGTATCGTTACTGATAGAAGTCAGGGGAACTAATATAGGTAAGGCTAATTTCAAGCGTAGGGTATATACAGCCTACCTGATAGCCCTTAATACATTGAAAACGGCCGATGAAAAAGCAGCGGAAATCAGATCTGCAATAAAGAAGTCTACAGAAGCAAACACAGACATTATCGTTACCCAGCGCCGGACAGAAGAACTACGCACAATACCATTCATTGATATTCATGAAAATAAATTGATCGATGTGGAAATCCCGGTACGGGATGTTGCAAAACGCAAAAAAGGGATTGTAAGGAAAAGACCATATGCATACGCACTGATGCCAAACCAGACCATTTTAGCCGATAAGCTGAGGGATCTGGGAATATCGGTAGAAACGTTAGATGATGCCAAAAGTATAGATGCAGAAGCATATATTATAAAGGATTACAGGGAAAGTGAAGAAAAATTTGAAGGTTTTTACGAACAAATTGTAAAAACAGATATTATACAGAAGAAGTTTTATTTACCCAAAGGTTCATTCATTGTAAAGATGAACCAGCGCAACAGCAATCTGGCGGCAATGGTTCTTGAACCCGAAGCCGAAAACGGATTTGTACGCTACCATCTTCTACCGGTAAAACAAGATGAAGAACTACCTGTATACCGGATTATGAATAACTATTAAATCGAAAAAACAAAACACTATAATTATGAAAAAAATATTTATTATATGTATTTCAGTTCTGATATCAGGAGGTATTTTCGCACAGGGGAAATCTCACGGAAAAGCAGACTTCAGGCTGGGAAATGGTCTGGACATACAATTAAATGATGGCGATTACACATTCAACCTCGGCGGATTTATACAAGCTGGAGCGCAATACCTGAAAGATGAAGGCTCTAAGGCCGAAAACCGGTTCGATATAAAATACGGTTATCTTTCGCTGGCTGGAAATGCCAAAAAGGAGAAGGTAAGCTTCCTCTTACAACTCGATTTTGCAGATAGTAAGCCTTTGCTGGATGCTTGGATCGCTTATAAGCCGATTAAATTCCTGACGATCAGTGCAGGGCAAAAGCAGACCTTTACCAATAACAGGGAAATGACATTCCTCGAAAACAGGCTGTCGATGGTTGATCGCAGCATTATGAGCCGCAATCTGGCTAGTACAGGCCGCGAACTGGGATTGTTTCTGGAAAGTGAGTTCATGTTGGGAAACGTTGGTATATTACCTCAATTTGCTGTAACAACTGGTGACGGGCGTAATTCTTTTGGATCTAGCTCTACCGATGTCGATAAAGGTGGTTTGAAATATGGCGGACGTTTCGATATAGCTCCTTTGGGAATGTTTACCCCGGGAAACGATAAGATAGGTGCCGATCTGGCTCACGAAAAGAGTCCTAAGGTCAAAGTCGGTGTGGCTGGAAGTTATAATTCGGGTGTAAGCAACGCTTTTGGAGAAGGGCACGGTGATTTCGCCCTGTACACTGCCGAAGGAAAAGAAAAATTACCGGATTACCGTAAATTATATGCTGATATCATGTTCAAATTCCAGGGATTCTCTTTATTAGGCGAATATGGTAATACGTCTGCTACCCGCATTAAAGGGCTTCATACAGCAACTAACGGAACAGGGGAATTACTTCCCGGTGACATTAGTTCTTTCCTTTACCTGGGCGATAGCTATAATATACAAATGGGTTATGCCCTGCGTAACGGATTTGCTTTAGACCTCCGTTATACCAAGATCAAGCCCGAATATGAAGACTCAGAATCAGTACTGAAAGATGTGAGCGCTTACGATGTTACCCTTACAAAATATTTTGTCGATAACAGGTTGAAAATACAAGGTGGTTTTTCGTACCTCGATTATAAAAAAGAAAACAATATAAGAAACCATATACAGGCAGAGCTTTTGTTACAGGTAATATTTTAAATAATAATAAATCGATAATAACCATCATTAAATACTTAATTGATAAGTAATGAAATATATATTTCACGTCATATTATTCTCTGTCTTAATGCTATTCTCGTGTAGTAACGACGATGATGGAATAGATAATAATCCCGGAGGTGTAATAACAAATGGTAACGGTAGATTCGAATACAGTTCATACACTCCTTTGAAAGACAAACCTGTGAATATCTATTATTCGATAAGCGATGGCGATATGTCTACAATGCCGGTTATCTTTGTTTTCCCGGGAACCAACAGGGATGCGGATAATTACATCCTTCCCTGGACAGAGATATCAAAGGACCACCAATGCATGGTGTTTTCAATCGAGTTTCCCGAGAAATATTATACCAGCGACGAGTATATCACAGGAAATGTTATTGACAAATCGGGGGCATTTGTCGATAAGGAGAAATGGACTTTTTCACTGATCGAACCTCTTTTTGAATATATCAAATCGGAGACCGGAAATAAAAATGCTAAGTATAACCTGTTTGGACACTCGGCCGGCTCGCAGTTTGTACACCGGTATGTATTATTCAATCCGAATGCAAAAATAGATAAGGCTGTTGCTGCGAATGCTGGCTGGTATACAATGCCGTTGTTCAATGTCGAATTTCCTTACGGATTGAAGAACACACAGCTCTCGAGAACAGATGTAATTTCAGCATTAAAAACAGACATGACTGTTCATCTGGGGGAAAAGGATAATGACCCCAACGACTCATCGCTACGTACAACATCTGAGGCAATGGTGCAGGGAGACCACCGTTATGCCAGAGGACAATATTTTTATGAAAACAGCGAAGCAATGGCAGAGGTGAGTGGGTATCAATTCAACTGGAAATTACGGAAAGTTCCCAATGTAGCCCACGAGCAGGCGGCAATGGCAAAAGATGCGGCGAGCATTTTCTTCGATTAATTAATAATAAATACTAGTCAGTTTCAACATACATTTCCCCTGTCCGGATATTAATAAACCGGACAGGGTATAGAAATTATATATTTATTTCGAACAAAAACCTTATATTATGTCTAAAGTAACAAGAGATGCAGCGCTTAAATACCATGCATCAGGAAAACCCGGGAAAATAGAAGTAATACCGACAAAACCACATAGTACGCAGACCGATCTCTCCCTGGCTTATTCACCGGGAGTCGCAGAACCATGTCTGGAAATAGAAAAAGACCCTCAGACCGCTTATGACTATACAGCAAAAGGAAATCTTGTCGCTGTAATATCGAACGGAACAGCAGTATTAGGGCTGGGGAATATCGGCGCATTGGCCGGTAAACCTGTAATGGAAGGTAAGGGCTTGTTATTTAAAATATTTGCGGGCATCGATGTTTTCGACATAGAAGTGGACGAAACCGATCCTGAAAAATTTATTCAGACAGTAAAAGCCATCTCTCCAACTTTCGGCGGTATCAATCTTGAAGATATAAAATCTCCCGAGTGCTTCGAAATAGAAAGACGGCTCAAAGAGGAATTGAATATTCCTGTGATGCACGATGACCAGCATGGAACTGCCATCATATCGGCGGCGGCGCTCCTGAATGCTCTTGATCTTGCAAACAAAGACATCTCGAAAGTCCGTATTGTGGTTAACGGAGCAGGAGCTTCGGCTATAGCTTGTACCAGGTTATATATGAAATTCGGGTTACGCAAAGAAAATATCATTATGTGTGACCGCAACGGAGTACTGAATACGAGACGTGGCGACTTGGATGAATCGAAAATATATTTTGCGGCAGACACCCCATTCGATACATTAGAAGATGCTATCAAGGGTGCTGATGTCTTCATTGGGTTATCAGTAGGGAACGTGCTTAAGAAAGAAATGGTACAGACCATGAATGATAACCCAATAGTTTTTGCTCTGGCAAATCCTGATCCCGAAATTTCTTACGAAGATGCCATGGCTTCGCGCAATGATATTATTTTCGCCACAGGACGATCCGATTATCCTAATCAGGTAAACAATGTACTGGGCTTTCCATACATTTTCAGGGGGGCACTCGATGTGCGTGCTACGACAATAAACCTGGAAATGGAACTGGCTGCTGCAAGAGCTATTGCTCAACTTGCAAAAGAGCCTGTGCCCGACGTCATAAATACGGCTTACGAGCTCAAGCGTGTCAGTTTCGGTAAAGAATACATCATACCAAAACCAATGGATCCTAGACTTTTGACAGTTGTATCTTCTGCTGTGGCCAAAGCGGCAATAGCTACAGAAGTCGCCCAGCGAAAGATTACAGATTGGGAGGCTTACGAAAACAGCTTGTCTGATATGTTAGGCTATAGTAATAAGCTGATACACAGGTTAACCAATCTGGCAAAAAGTTCACCTAAGCGTGTTGTATATTGTGAGGGCAATCATATCAATATGATGAAAGCCGCTGTGTTTGCATTAAAAAGCCAGATATGCCAACCTGTTTTATTGGGAAGCATAGACAGGATAAATAATCTGGCTAAAGAAAACGGATTGGATCTGACCGGCATAGAGATCATCGATCACCGTTGTATCAGAGAAGATACACGCCGGTCACATTATGCCAGGATATTAAGTGAAAGAAAATCACGTGAAGGTATTTTTTATCAGGAAGCATTCGAAAAGATGAATGATCGCAATTATTTTGGTATGATGATGGTCGAGACCGGAGATGCAGATGCTGTGATAACAGGTATATATAGCCAGTACAGGGATTTTGCACGGACTGCCCTCGAGGTTATCGGTCTTAAACCCGGATACAATCATTTTGCAGCAATGCATATAGTACAAACAAGGCGCGGACCTTACTTTTTAGCTGATACATTGATCAATCGCTGGCCAAATGAAGAAGTACTAAGAGATATAGTCAGGCTAACGCACGAGTCTGTCAAATATTTTGCAACAGACCCTGTTATGGCAATGCTTTCTTTCTCCAATTTCGGAACAGAGGACGATGGCACACCTAAAATAGTTTCTGATGTAATAAAATATTTCCACGAAAATTATCCTGAGTATAATATTGATGGTGAAATGCAGCTGAATTTTGCAATGAACAAGGAACTGAGGGATGAAAAGTTTCCATTTAATACGATAAAGGGAAAAGAGGTGAATACACTGATCTTTCCCAATCTTAGCTCTTCTAATATAGCAAGTAAATTACTTATAGAATTGGGGATAGGTGGAGAAAGCATTGGCCCTATCCAGATGGGATTGCGCAAATCCGTACATTTTATGGATGTGGAAAGCCCTGTGAGGGATATTATCAATATCACTACGGTCGCAGTGGTCGAAGCTATAGTAAGTAATAAGGAGAAAATTTAATAGTTAAACAAAGATATAAGGATTATAATTGAGTAATCTTTATATCTTTCATATAACTATCCTTTTCTGTATAAAATAGTATTTCTATTTGGAGTAAGATAGTAACCGTTGTTCTCCCTCCAGCTGGCGGTATTTTGTCAGGTCCTGAGTACATTCTATAACTCCAAGATATTCTCCTTTTCCGTTTCGTAGAGCAATATACTCTATATAGACAAACATACCCTTGAAATTGATCCAGAAAGCTGCTTTCGACTCTTTACCACTTTTAAAGTCAGATAAAATCTGTTCCACAATATGAACGCTTCCCGGCGGATGGCAGAGCTGGACATCGCGCCCGATAATTGCTCTGTTTCGGTCGAATATACGATGTTCGCCCAGCGAGAAAAAACGTACTTTATCATCCTTATCTACAAAAGTTATATCCATAGGCAGGTATTTAAAGAATGTACTCAGTTCCTCGATACTGAAACTGCCGGTAGGCAGGACTATGCGGCCGGTTCCATTCATGTATTCCACATCGCTTACAGTTGTATCATCGATATGCCATTCGTTTTTAGGATCATAAATGCAGAACCCAATTTCGGGACTTTGTTTATATATCTGCAACCATTCATCTTCGGTCAATGTGTCCATTGTCATCGGCAGCAGTATTTCTTCCTCTTTCATTATCATGCCTTCTACTGCCGACAATGCAGGTTGTATGGCATAAGCTATTGCTGTACGCAATTCATCTGCGGTTACTTCATTATTTACATTAATGGCCTCATGTGCAGCTTTCAATAATTCGCGGGTTTCGTCATGTTTTCCCCACATCACCTTAGGAGGACCCGTTATTCCATGTTTCTCAAGAAACGGGAATAGCAGATATTCTTTGCGTCTGTAATGCTTATCTACATCCGAAAGCTGGTTAAGTAGACCTTTCAGGTTTATCAGATATTTTTTCACTCCTTGGCTTTCAATATCTTTTAGTTGCGAGAACATCTCCCTTATCTGGGCTATTACTTTAGTTAGTTCAATGTTCTCTTTTTTTAATGTATCTACAGGGTGTCCGGCAGGTACGCCTTTTTGTGCAGAGGTATCTATACTGCCATCGAGAACTGCGGTATGTATATCACAAAATCTGAGGACCTCCTCTTCGGGTAATCCTTCTGCGATTAGTTCCTGTTCGACAATTACCACCTCATTGTAGGGAATGGTGCGCAACAGTTCTACTAATCTGCTTTTCACTACATCGGGGGCTTCACCTTTGTGTAACTGCAAGATAAGGTGTTTTAGAAGGTCTCTCCTGTGTTGGGAATTATTGATTATTTCGCTCATAATAGTATCTTATAATTATAATTTTATGACAATAGCAGAAATAATATGTTGATAATTATCATCTGCTTCTAGTTTAATACAAAAATACATGTTCTGTCATTAAAGAAAACGTCACAAATGTTACGCTTTGTATGGTTTCTCGTAAAAAAAATGATTTCACATTTACCCTTTGCTCTTTTTTAATTGTCTTCTATTATAGAAGCATAACCATAATTTAATAAATGAATAATACATGAAAAAGTACAGATTGATTTCTCTTTTACTTTTAATTTCAGGTTTCTCTTCCGCCGTAATTGCCCAAAAACAATATAATCTAAAGGCGCCGGCAGGAATACTGCAGATAGATATAAGCATCGGACAATCAGATATAGTTTATTCTGTCAGTCACGGGAAAGACCTGATGATTGATAAATCTCCTGTATCTATGACATTGGGTGATGGAACTACTTGGGGAGTTAACCCGAAAGTATCTAAGGTTACAGAGCGGCAGGTCGACGAAGACATAAATTCACCTATCTACAAAAAGGCAACAGTCCGGAATCAATTTAATGAATTGACCATCCGTTTCAAAGGCGATTACAGCATCATATTCAGAGCCTATAACGATGGAGTCGCTTATCGTTTTGTGTCGGATAGTAACTATCCTTTTATTGTACAAAACGAACAGGCCACATTTAATTTCCCTTCCGATACAAAAGCATATATTCCTTATGCCCGTGGGCGTAAGACTGAAAAGTTTGAAGACCAGTTTTTCGGAAATTTTCAAAATACATATAACAATATCAAACTATCGGAATGGGATACACAGAAAATTGCATTCTTGCCGTTGATCGTAGAAGGTGCGAATGGTAAAAAAATATGTATTACAGAGTCGGATCTGTTAAATTATCCGGGAATGTTTCTTCACAATTCCGATAAAACTACCTCCTTGAAAGGAGTATTTGCTCCTTATCCTAAAGAAGTCGTACAGGGGGGACATAATAAACTCCAGGGGATCATAAATTCCCGCGAAGAGTATATAGCAAAAGTTGAAGGTAAGACGAATTTTCCCTGGCGGGCAATTATAATTTCTGAAAATGATGCGGAATTACTCAATAACGATATGGTGTATAAGCTGGCGACCCCTTCTCAGATACCGGATGCATCATGGATCAAGCCCGGAAAGGTAGCCTGGGACTGGTGGAACGCCTGGGGGCTGTATAATGTTGATTTTCGTGCGGGAGTCAATAACGATACCTATAAGTATTATATTGATTTTGCATCCCAACATGGTATCGGGTATGTTATCTTAGACGAAGGATGGTCGGTCAATGGAGAGGCGGATCTTTATCAGGTAGTACCCGAAATCGATCTGGAAGAACTCATTGCATATGCGGCAAAACGTAATGTAGATATCATTCTTTGGGCCGGTTATTATGCATTCGATAAAGATATTGAAGGTCTTTGTAAGCATTACGCCGCAATGGGAGTCAAAGGGTTTAAGGTCGATTTTATGGACAGGGACGATCAATCCATGGTTGATTTTCACCATCGTGCTGCCCGCATAGGGGCAAAGTATAAAATGCTGATGGACTTTCACGGGTCATACAAACCGACAGGATTGCAGCGGACATACCCTAATGTAATAAATTTTGAAGGAGTATTTGGCCTCGAAGAAATGAAATGGTCTGATACGTCTGTCGATCAGGTGGAGTATGACGTAACCGTACCGTTCATCCGTATGGTGGCAGGCCCTATGGATTATACTCAGGGAGCTATGCGAAACGGGATAAAGAAAAACTATTATCCGATCTATTCCGAACCGATAAGCCAGGGGACACGTTGCCGGCAATTGGCTCAGTATGTTATTTTCGAATCTCCCTTAAATATGATGTGTGATAGTCCGTCCAACTATATGAAAGAAGAGGAATGCACCCGTTTTATAGCTTCCATACCTACTGTATGGGACGAAACTAAAGCCATAAACGGAGAAATAAGCCGATATGTGACTATTGCACGCCGGAAAGGAAATACATGGTATCTGGGTTCGCTCACAAATTGGGATAACCGGGAAATAGTGATCGACCTCTCCTTCCTGGATAAAGGAGAATATGAAGCAGAAATCTTTCGGGATGGGATAAATGCAGACCGTATAGCCAGCGATTATAAAAGAGAAATCATAAAAGTATCATCAGATCAGACTATAAAGATAAACATGGCTCCGGGAGGCGGTTATATTGCAAAAATATCAAAGGTCAAATAGGGATTGTAGTTGATCTTGATAAAAATCTTATTAGCATTCCATCCAAAAATGGTGTGTCACAAGTAATTTTTACAATCTTTCAGGTCGTATATTTTACTTGTGGCACATTACACATTCCTTTGGATATTTTAGATTTAGTTCTACTGTTTTCTAAAATGAATATCTTCCGCTTCATTTCGTGCAGACCTCATCAATACTATCTTCGTAGTCTAAGCTAATTTATATCACTCAACGACTAATAAAACATTAGCTATATAAGACCTACTAAAGAACGAACATCTGGAAGTGCAGTGAACTAAACAAAACTGTAATATATAAATAACAGGCTTTTAACTTTTATGTTTAGACAACGAATTTATATTTCTATATATTTGTAACTTATGTCCGGTTAATGAATAATTGTAATTAATAAGCATAAAGACTGTGTGTTACAGCTTTCAAACTATATAGATGTGTACTGAAAACGAGATTATAAAAGGGCTCAAATCGGGGGATGAGGATGCATATAAGTATTTGTATGATTCTCATTATGGCGCGTTATGCCTGTATGCAGCTCAATATGTAAAGGATTCGTTTATCGCTGAAACAATTGTTGGTGATGTTATATTTAATATCTGGCAGAAGCGGGAGGAACTAAATATTAATTACTCGCTCCGAAGCTATCTGGCTAAGTCTGTAAAAAACCAGTGTTTAAACTATTTTGTCAGGCAAAACCGTCTGGAAGAAATAAAGTCGGAACTGAAAACCGAAATGAAGCTCAATGAGGCATATTATGAAGGCGAATATACATATCCCTTATCAAGAATAATAGAGGAAGAGCTCGACCTGAAATTACAGGATAGCCTGAATAAACTACCTGAGCTGACACGGAAAATATTTGAACTTAGTCGTTTTTCCGATATGAAGTATCAGGAAATAGCTAAAATTACCGGATTATCAGTTGATAGTATAAAATATCATATAAAATCAGCTTTGGCAAAGCTACGGGATGACCTGAAAAATTGCTTTATAACCCTGTTTTTATTATTTTTTCTATAAAAATTACACTTCTCATTTACCCTTCTCCCTTTTCTGATTGTCTTATAATTGTAACAGAATGACAATGAATAATAAAATTAACGAAGAATACTGGTTAGGACTAATTGTCGATTATCTGTCAGGGACGATCTCTGAAGAGGATAAACTCTTATTAGATAATTGGATGGACGTTTCACAGGAAAATAAGGATTTTTTCGAACAGGTAAAAATGATTTATTATTCGGTCGAGGTGGTCAAGAATAAATCGGAATTCGATAAAGATAAAGCATATAATATATTTCTCCACCGTATAAGGACTGAGGAAAACCGGGCTGTAAACGATAATGAAACAGATATTCATTACAATCAGGAAAAACAATACACACGGAAGACACTGATTTGGATCGCCGGCATAGCAGCCTCTTTAGCCTTACTGATCGGATTGTCTTTCTCCTTTATCAGCATGCCTGGGAAACTGGCAGCACCCGGTAAAGTATTGGTGGAATCACCTCCGGGGCAAAAGACCAAGGTTTATTTACCCGATGGAACCCTGGTGTGGTTAAATTCCGGTTCGAATCTGACTTATTACACCGACTTTAATGTAAAAAACCGGAATGTGCAATTACAGGGAGAAGCCTTTTTTGATGTCTCGAAGAATCCACAATTGGCCTTCGATATACTTGCCGACGGGGTGAAGGTTGAAGTTTTGGGAACCTCATTTAATGTAAACGCTTATGGAACCGAAGATTATGTGGCTGTTTCCTTGCTCGAAGGCAAGGTTGCTGTAATGGATGCAAATAATAATGAGTTATTGTCCGGGCTATCGCCTCAACAAAAACTGGTAATAGATAAGCAAACAAAGAAATATGAGCTATTAAGCTGTGATGCCGATATGGACGGTATATGGCGCTATGGACAATTGAAGATCAATAACGATCCGATGTCTCAGGTTATTGCAAAAATGGAAAGGTGGTATGGTGTAAATATTCAGTTGGAAGGAGAACAACGTAGCGAGCGGTATTGGTTAACAATCAAAACGGAGTCGCTGACCGAGATACTGGAACTTATAAATAAGATTACACCTATAAGATATCAGATAAAAGGAGAGGAGGTGACAATCAGATACAAATAAGCCACAAAAAATACCGGATTAAGAAACTGCCATTTCTTAACCCGGAGAAACTCTTTCAATTATAGAAAACCGTGCACAAACATTTATGTTTTATTAAAACATAAGTTTCGCGTATTCACATAATTGTAAGGACAAAGATAATAGTTTATTTAACTTTAAGTACATTAACTATGACTAAATCAACACAATTCATAATAACATTATTGTCCGTAATGTTTATGCTGTCGACGGTATCACTCAAGGGAGAGGCCTTGCAGGCCAACCCGAAAGTAACGATTACCGGAGATATGTCCCTTAAAAGCCTGGTTGAGCAAATAGAGCAGAAAACCAGTTACACATTCGTTTTTAATACTTCTGTTGATCTGAACCAACTGGTCTCGGCCAACTTCCGGAATGAGAATGTTATAGATATATTGAAGAAGGCATTTGAAGGAAAAGGTATAAGCTACGAATTTATCGGCACACAGATTATACTTAAAAATGCTGCAGTTTCCCCAACGCAGATTACCCAGGGCAGGCTGATAAAAGGTACAGTAAGAGATGATGCGGGAGAACCATTGATTGGTGCAACGGTGAAAATTCTAGGCACAACCACGGCCACCCTTACCGATGTCGACGGGGCTTTTACCATAAATGTGCCATTGGGATCTACTCTTGAGTTCTCGTATGTGAGTTACAATACAGTTGAAAGCAAAGTAACAAATAATGCCCCCATAGATATAATATTATCCTCAAAATCACAGGCTTTGGATGAGGTAGTTATTGTAGGATATGGCACGCAGAAAAAGATAAACCTGACAGGTGCGGTAGGTGTGGTAACAGCCGAGGATATACAAAAACGCCCGATAACAAACGTATCTTCCGGACTACAGGGTCTTGTTCCCGGACTTACCATTCAGGGTAGTGCCAACGGCGGATTACCAGGACAATCGAATGCGACTATACGGGTACGTGGTATAGGTACTATTGCAAATACAAACCCTTTGGTGCTCATCGATGGTGTCGAAGGAGACATGAATATAATTAATCCGAATGATATAGAGAATATTTCCGTTCTGAAAGACGCAGCTTCCGCTTCTATATACGGAAACCGCGCTGCGAATGGGGTTATTCTCATTACCACCAAGAGTGTAAAAGGAAATGAAGCCAAACCGCAGATCAATTTTAATGGATATATAGGATTCCAGCAACCGACGAAACTGCCGGAAATGGCCGATTCGCCTACATATATGCGATGGGATATAGAAGCCAACAGGAATGTGGGTACTTCTCCGAACTTCTCTGAAGATGATATACAGAAAGTGCTGACTGGCTCTGATCCGAACTATTATGCCAACACCGACTGGGTGGATGCTCTATTCCGGTCGAGCGCTCCTCAGCAAAATTATAACATAAGTATCAATGGAAAAGGGAATAATATGGGATATCTGATTTCCTATGGATATCTTGATCAGGAAGGATTGCTTACAGGCAATGCCGCTACAACTACCCGCCATAATATCCGTTTGAAATTGAATACGAAAGTTGCAGACCTGATCGATCTGGATGCTAATATAGCGTACGTCGATCGTAAATATTCGGCTCCTACAGGTACTCTGGGAATCGCAGAGGGTGCTATCTATAATGCGATGCGGACATCTCCGCTTACTCCTGTCAGATTTACCGATGGAAGATGGGGATATGGCGGAGGCCAGTCTAATCAGGTTGCGGTGCTTAACGATGGTGGATCTCAGGTTTTTGCATCACAGGAGTTTACAGGTAATTTTTCGGCTAAGGTAGATATAATTAAAGGTTGGACTGCTTCTGCAAACTATACGATGCGAAAATCAAATTCGTTACGTGAAATATTATGGAAGACGATAAAATACTATTATCCCGAAACAGAAGATTTCTGGTATGCCACTACACCGACCAATGCTTACGAGAACAGGGATTATACGAACCTGCAGCAGACACTGTTTGCCCAAACGGATTACGATCTTAAAATAGGAAAGCATACATTGCATGTAATGGCCGGATTCCAACAAGAGTGGAACAGAAATACATCATTTACAGCCCGCCGCGATAGTTTGATAACAGAAATGGACCCTGTGTTAAGTCTGGGTTCGAATAACTATCAGTCGAATAGCGGAGGTGGAGATCAGTGGGCTATGCGTTCAGGATTCGGGCGTATAAATTATAATTTCAACGATAAATATTTACTGGAAGCTAACCTGCGCTACGACCTTACTTCCCGTTTTGTCAAAAGCAACCGGGGTGGTTGGTTCCCTTCGTTTTCGGGTGCCTGGCGTATTTCGGAAGAAGCTTTTATGGAAAAAAGCCGAAGCTGGCTCGATCAACTGAAAGTCAGAGCTTCATGGGGTATCCTGGGTAATCAGTTTTCAACAAGCAGCAACGACTATCCATATATATCGACCATCGGTGAGCTGACCGGAGCTACCGACCGGGTTACTATTGGTGGTCAGGCTAATGATGTGTATACAGAGATCTATATAGGGAATCCAAACCTCATCTGGGAAAAGTCGTACAGTACGAATATCGGTGTCGATGTTTCGGTGTTGAACAGCAGGTTAAGCCTCACAGCCGACTACTACGTACGAACAACAAAAGGGATGGTTATAGACAAATACTACCCTAATCAGATCGGCTTCTCCAGTTTGCAGGAGAATGCGGGACATGTACAGAATAAAGGCTGGGATATTCAGATCGACTGGAATGACAGGATAGGTAAGGATCTCCGTTATGGAGCAACATTTACTTTATCCGATGTTAAGAATAAGATAACCCGGTTTGGTGATCCTCAGTATGGTACTTATAATATTAAGCGTGAAGGTGATCCTATCAATGCCCTGTACGGCCTTGTTGCCGATGGATTGGCAATGCCTTCCGATTTTGAATATTACGATCCCACTTCAGGAAAATATAAGAATCCGTTATTCCCGGTAATGTCAGGCGACAAAGACCTTGTGCAGCCCGGAGATATTAAATATAAAGACCTGGATAACAGTGGTGATATAGATCTGGATAATGACCGTAAAATAGTAGGTAATCCTTTCCCTCGTTATACATTCTCTTTCAGGGGGTATCTGAATTATAAAGGTATAGATTTCAGTTTCTTATTACAGGGAGTAGGGAAAGCCGACGGATATATCTACGGGCCGGCACGCCATGCTTTTATCGACCAGTCCACTTATCCTCAGAAATTTCATGAAGGACGTTATCAGGCTTCTAATCCGAACCCGGATGCTGTTTATCCGCGTTTTACATATAACTCGAACCTGAATTCTAAAAACTTCTCGACATTCTGGATGGAAGACGCATCTTACCTCCGATTGAAAAATATTCAGATAGGATACAGCCTGCCTGCGAAAATCATCAATCCGTTAAGATTGTCGAATTGCCGTTTCTATGTTTCTGCTGACAACCTGTTTACGGTTTCCGACTACTTCTCAACCTGCGATCCGGAATCAGCGGTACAGGGAGGAGGAAATTATCCTCAGGTTAAGACATTTGTTTTTGGTATTAATTTCACATTAAAATAAGGCGAATAACTATGAAAACGAAAAAATATATCCTTTTGGGTGTCATAGCCTGTTTATTTAGTTTGTCCTCCTGTAACGATTCTTTTCTGGAGAGACCTCCTGTATCTGAACTGACCGATGAAAATTTCTGGCAGACAGAACAGCATGTGAAAAGTGCAGCTAATGCATGTTATGCTTCACTTATCGGAAAAGATGTTGTTAACTATGGAGAATTGCTCGGCGATAATACAATGTGGTATCAGTTGAATGCATGGCGTCAGATTGGTAGCGGGCTCTACGGTTCCGATTTCGGAACATTGAATACCAACTGGATTGCCTTCTATGCAAAAATAAGGAGGTGTAATTATTTCCTGGAAAATTACCAGAGAGCTACCGAAGTGAGTTCATCTACCCTGGAGAAATATGCAGGAGAAGTAAAATTCCTGCGTGCGTTCAACTACTTCTATCTTACTTCATTCTGGGGCGATGTGCCGATGGTAATGAGAACCATCAAGACTGATGAGCCCGAAGTCTATGATTCACGTGCACCACGTTCGGAAATTATAGATTATATATTGAAAGACCTTGACGATGCTGCTGAAGTATTACCAGGATACATCGCACCTGCAACAAGCAACTTTGGCCGTATATCAGCCACTGCTGCTATCGCCCTGAAGGCACGTATTGCTTTGCAGAATGAACGCTGGGATGTTGCCGAACAGGCTTGCCTGAGACTGATGCCGGGGGGAGATCTGGCATATCATGAACTGTATTCGACAGGTAATCCCGCCAAAGATTATTTTGACCTGTTTACATTTGCAGGCCGTGCATCACGTATGCCGCATAATAAGGAAACGATCCTTGCTTATGTGTATAACTATGACCTGGCTGCTACGGCACGTACATATCATAACCTGAGTCGCGAACTTATGGTGCCTGACCAGATTATACGTTTCAATCCTACTCAGGCACATATCGATTCCTACTTGTGTGATGACGGATTGCCTATCGAAAAATCGCCTAAATATAAAGGAAACGGGACATATACTCCGGCATATAGTGCCTATGACAGTATATTTGTCAGCCGTGATCCACGTATGAAACAATCTATCCTATATCCGGGATACGATAAATGGGAAGGAAAAGAAGACGGGCGTGGAACAGCAGCCATCAATTCTAAAATATTTATGTCTCCTAAATTCAATAACGATAAAAAAGGAGCGACTACTCTGACCGGTTATTATGTACTCAAATATTGTGAACCAACTAAAGTGCCTACTTACAACCGTGACGATAATGATATTGTTATATTGCGTTATGGGGATGTTTTACTGATGTATGCCGAAGCCATGTTCAAGCAGGGTAAGCTTACACAAAGTGTAGTAGACCAAAGTATAAATCTACTGAGAGACAGGGTAGGGATGAAGAGAATGGTGCTGACAGAACTTACTGCAAACGGAATGGATCTGGAATATGAACTACATCGCGAACGCAGAGTGGAAATGTTTATGGAGGGTATGCGCTGGTTCGATCTCGTCCGCTGGAAAGAAGGTTACCGTTTAGGCGTAGACCCATCGGAGTCAGCCGAAAAACAAGCTATGGGTATAATGAGGGGATTGCGCAAGGATAATGCTTATAACCAGTCGCAGATATCCGATCAGCGTTTCGATGATAAGGGATATATGATATTCGACGATGCACGTATTTTCTCCAATCCTAAAAATTATCTGTTCTCTTTACCATACAGGCAGATGGAACTAAATCCTAATCTGAAACCGAACAATCAGGGATGGGATTAAATACCCGGATACCGGATTATTACTAAAAATAAACAAAATGGATAATATGATGAAAAAACTGATATGTGTACTGGTACTTGCCGTTGTTGTGATGGCGGCAGGTGCGCAGACAAAGCTTAAAATATTCAACTATAATGTGCGGATGTCCGGACAGATGGTTAATTATTCAGCGAAACCATTCGCCGAGCTTATCAAACAGCAGAATCCTGATTTTGTAATGTTGCAGGAAGTTGATTTCAATACTACCCGCAACGGGAATAAGGACTTCCTTACCGAACTGGCTGCCGAATTAGGCATGTTTTCGGCTTTTGGTAAAGCTATCGATTATCAGAATGGTGAGTATGGAGTTGGTATTTTATCAAAGTATCCGATCGAAAAAATATCCAATAATCAGTTGACAAGCAGCCGCTCTGATATAAAAGAAAAGCGTACGGTTTTGTATATCGATGTAACTGTTGACGGACAAAAGCTGCGGGTAGCGTCTACGCACCTCGATAATTCGACAGCCGATGTAAGAACTGATATGGTGAATCAGATGAATTCTTATCTCAGCAATGGAGGAGTACCTGTTATTCTGGCTGGTGATTTTAATGCTTATCCGACTGAGCAAACGATTACCAACGGTATGAACTCGTGGCAAAAGATCTGTGACAATCTGCCTACTATCTCGGCTTCGAATCCGACCAGTAAGATCGATTATATATTTGCCAAACCTCTTAACGGGTGGAATGTTGTAAGTTATCAGCGGGTAATCAGGACCGATTTGTCCGATCATATTGCTTTGGTAGCCGAAGTGGAACTTAAATAAGAAATGGATATGAAAAGTTTATTGAAAATATCATCATTATTATTATCATTTTGCTTTTTAGTAATGTCATGTTCGGGCAGTGACGATGACGATACGGGTAATGGTAACGGCAATGGGCAGGAAAAGCCCTGGGATAAATCCAGAACAGCCAAAGTGCTGGTTATTTCCACTTTGTCGGAAGGAAACTTGTTTTCCGGAACGGATTATACTACTGTAGTCAACACTGTTAAGAATACGGAGCATGCGGTCGTACTTCTCGACCGGAGCAATGTTTCTTTTACAGGGGCAATAATGGCCAATCCGGGTGTAAATGTAGCATCTCTTTCAAAACATATCCCTGTCTTTGTCCCTGTTGATAAGGGTAATAATACTTATACAGGAAACACTGTTCTGTTCGATCAACCGATACAATCTTTGGAACAACGGAAAGTAACCGATTATTGCTGGTTGATGAAGCAGGATGTGAATTTTACATCAAGCCTGGTTATGAATTTTTCGACAGTATCCTTCAATGCCGAAAGCCAGCTCGATGCAGGTGTTAGTTTGATTAAGAGTTCGGTGGGAAATTCTACTCTGATAATCGGAGTTGTGAAAAGGAATCTCTCATCAGCGTTTGAGTCTAAAATATCCGAATCATTCGGTAAGGGAAACTATACACTGGAACTTATGAAAAATTCAGATGCTAACAGTGTTTACAGTATCTATGTACTGGGTTCTCCAAAATGGAAGTTCAGGGAATTGACCGAGGCAACAGTGTCGGGTAATATTAAGAGCTTCCTTGTACAAGTAGAATATTTAAAATAAAGCGATGATGTATAAGAAATATAACCTCTGGATTGGATTCCTCATACTTTTCTTTATTTCTACGGGCTATGCCACAGCACAGGAAAAGACAACATTGAAAATAATGTGCTATAATCTCCGTTTTGGCGAACTGGCATCCCTTGAAGAACTGGCTGAGTTTATAAAGAAGGAGAATCCTGATATAGTTGCTTTACAGGAGGTCGATGTGAATACAATGCGCACAAGAGCTCCGCACCAGAACGGGAAGAATTTTATTTCCGAACTGGCTTTTCGTACAGGTATGTTGTCATTATATGGGAAGACTATCCCGTATGCAGGAGGATATTATGGTATTGGGATTCTTTCCAAATATCCGTTTGCTTCCTCGAAACGCATATTATTGCCGATGCCGGAAGGGGCGAAGGAGCAAAGGGCTGTTTTAATCAGCGAGGTAGAACTACCTGAAAAGCAAACTATAACGTTCGCCTGTACTCATCTCGATTACACGACCTCGGAAGTTAGGCAGGCGCAGGTGAAATTTATTAATAATATCCTGCTGCAAAGTGAGAGCCCGGCTATCTTGTGTGGCGATTTCAATGCAAAGCCCGATTCGAAAGAAATCAATATCGATATGAATGACTGGCTGCAGGCTGCCAGTTCAGACTATACGATTCCGGCCAAAGCACCGAAATCAAAAATCGATTATATTTTTTGTTATCCTAAGAATATATGGACGATTGAAGATGCTTATACCCCGAAAGTACAATTATCGGATCATCTGCCAGTCATATCCATTTTGACCTTAAACTGATTGATTATAAATAAAAAAAGTAAATAAGTTATGAAAAATAGATATATACGATATGCGCTTTTTTGTATTCCGTTGATCATTGCGACACTGTTTACCGGTTGCAGTGATGATAAAGAGATCAACTATCTTGATGATAATGCATATCCGCCGCCGTCGGTCAGTATCACATCGTCTGCATCATTAGATGAGGTGGTATATGCAAATGAAGAAACTGTGACGGGTGTAGTCGAATCCCCGAATGGATTACGCGATGTATACGGAACCGTTTTACGGAAAGTGGGCGATAGTTATGAAGAGATAGATAAGGATAAGCGTATTCCTTTTAAACTGGATGAATTCCCCAAGAAATTGGAATTTTCGATCAATATACCGGTGAATTATGAAGATGTTGCCGCCTTTAAGATCGTGGCCACGGATATCCTTACCAAAGAAAGTGAGCAGATAATCCCGATAAGCCATATCTCGGGCATCCCTCCTAAAGTAACGACAGATCCAACTGAAATAGCTACAGTGGAACTTAATGCTGATGTGACGGTAAAAGCAAAAATAACAACTACCGAGGGATTGAAAACACTGACATACACACTTGTGCAGAAATCACCGTATAAGGAATTACATCCTCTTACAAGCATTTCAGTGTCGGGTGAAATGGAGAAGGATATCCAGTTTACAGTAAATGTAGATGATGAAAACGCAGAAGCTGTCGCTATTATTGTTACCGACAATAAAGGTATAGTAACAACCGCTTTCGTAGATATAAAGAGGATTACGGGAATACCATCGGGAAGAGCGTCTATATTTGACAATGTTGAGATGGCTCCGGAATGGGAGAATCCGTCTAATCCTGACCAACCGTATGTATTCTCTGTGGATGGTATAACTGTGGGAGGAACAGTCAAAAATGTACTGTCTCTACGCGAAATATCCGGCTCTTCAGGAGGAAGCGTTGATTTCATGTTTGCAAATCTATGGCGAAATCAAACGACTTTTGGTAGAGTTGCTAACAGGGGTTTTGCTTTTGTGGGAGCCGAACGTATACTTGGAGGACCGGTAGGCCGCCAAAAAGATGAAAGCTGGTTAGCTCCGGTGACTAAAAATATGGCATTCTTCAAAGTCATAACTGATGATCTGGTTGCATCTATGAATTTGGATGATTTCTTTGAAAATACCACAGGTAACTGGCAAACATACGAAACACTCGATCTGCTGGCTAGCTATGTTCCTGAAACTGCTAACGACAAATTGCTCGTACAACGTATTAATGCGGGATCAAGCGGGACATGCAGCCTTCAAATTCAGGATGGCACGTATATTGCGTTTAAACGTCAAACCGGAGGTAATTATAAATATGGTATTATAAAAGTTATTACAGCGGCAGACGATTCGGGTGCATCATCCGATGGATGTAAGATTGACGATGTAACAACCGGTGGCGGAGCAAATGATTATTATACAGGCTCCGGACTATCTGGATTTAATTATACAGGTGTAGCCTCTTTATATGGCAAAAAGTGTAAACTGAAAATAATCGTTCAGAAATAAATCATAAAAGGATGTGCAGAACTTAACGTTCTGCACTTCTTTTCTAATCAGATTTTTTAAGAGAACTGAATTGGTAACGGCAATACCATTGTCGATAAGTTTGCTGTTGCCTGATTAAATATATCTTATATGAAGTATTTGAATATATCTATTGTTATCTTTCTATTGTCTCTGATGTTGTTCCATGTTTCCTGTACGGACAATAAGGATAATGAAGTGATGCGCTCTATGGTGATCCGTCTGATCCCGGCTCATGCTGACAAATTTCTGTTCGAAGTTTTACAGGAAGATACTATCGATGTATTCGAAGTTGAGTCTTCCAACAGAAATATTGTGATCCGGGGAAATAATGAGAATTCAATGGCCGTAGGATTGAATCACTATCTTAAATACTATTGTCTTACAACAGTCTCGTGGCATTCATACGATTCCATCCGTATGCCGGATAAGCTACCGCCTGTTCCGGCAAAAGTGCGGATAGAAGCCAGAACGGCCAACCGCTTTTTTCTCAATTATTGTACTTTCGGATACTCTATGCCGTGGTGGAAGTGGGAACAGTGGGAACGTTTCATCGACTGGATGGCGCTTAATGGAGTAAATATGCCGTTAGCTACAACCGGGCAGGAATCAGTATGGCATAGGGTATGGTTCAGATTGGGACTGACCGATGACGAGATAAGGAATTATTTTACCGGTCCGGCTTATTTGCCGTGGCACCGTATGGCTAATATCGATTCATGGCAAGGCCCTTTGCCCGAGGAATGGATGGATGATCAGGAAGAACTACAAAAGAAAATTGTAGCCCGGGAACGGCAATTCAATATGAAGCCCGTACTGCCGGCTTTTGCAGGTCACATACCCCCTGCTCTCAAACGTATTTACCCCGACCTGAAGATGACCCAGGTAAAATATTGGGCTCGTTTTGGAGATCAGTACAGATGTCACTTCCTCGATCCTCTTGATCCGTTGTTTGCTACTATCCAGAAGGATTATCTTCAAGAGCAGACCCGTTTGTTCGGCACAGATCATATTTATGGCATCGATCCGTTCAATGAAATCGATCCGCCCAGTTGGAGACTCGATTCATTGGCTTCATATTCCGGAAATATGTATAAGTCGATAGAAGCGGTGGATAAGGATGCAGTCTGGCTGCAAATGACCTGGCTGTTCTACTTCGCCCAGAAGAAATGGACAGACGACCGTATAGAATCATATATAACCGCTCCACCATCTGACAAAATGTTGCTGCTCGATTATTATTGCGATAATACTGAAGTCTGGAAGCGTACGGACAGTTATCACGGCAGGCCGTTTATCTGGTGCTATCTCGGCAATTTCGGAGAAAATACCACACTGATCGGCAATCTGAAAGAAACAGGCGAAAAGATCAGGAATGTTTATAAATCTGGTGGAGATAACTTTGCCGGCCTAGGATGTACTCTCGAAGGCTTGGATATCAATCCGTTCATGTATGAATATGTTTTGGAGAAAGCATGGAACTACAATGTTTCGGATGAATTGTGGATTCAGAAGCTGGCTGACAGGCGCATAGGAAAACAAAGTGAACCTGTGCGCAAGGCATGGCGCGATATGTACAATAAAATATATATCCAGGGAGTACATACACGGTATGGAACAGCAGCTATACGCCCCACATTTGCTGGTGAGGGATTCGATAATTCGCATGTGAAAATAGGTTACGATAACAAAGCGTTGTTACTGGTCTGGCAAAACTTGCTGAGAGATAAATCTATTGACCGGGAATCTTACATATTCGACGTGATTAATGTGGGAAGGCAAGTGCTTGACAATTATTCAGTAGAAATAAGGAAAGAGTTTACTCAGGCATATCTTAAAAAGGAAGTTCCGTTAATGGAGCAGAAGGCAACAGAATTACAGGCATTGCTTTACGACATGGATATGATGTTGTCATACCATCCTTCATTCTCTCTGGAGAAATGGATCGGTGATGCCCGTGCGATGGGTAAAGATGATATTTCGAAGAATTTCTATGAAGGAAATGCCCGTACACTTCTTTCTGTATGGGGCGATACCGACCGTTTGGTCGATTATGCCCGCCGGTCATGGGCGGGATTGACGTCTACCTATTATGCGCCACGTTGGAAGATGTTTACAGATAAGGTAATCAGCAATGTAAAAGCCGGGCGTAAATTTGATGAAAAAGCTTTTGTGAAAGAACTGGATATATATGAAAGACAATGGGCTAAATCGACAAAGCCTATGCCTGTCTACGATCATTCCATCCCGGCAGTAGATGTTGTCTGTGAGCTAATGAATAAGTATGCCGACAGAATAAATAAAACCGAAAACGAATAGAGTTTAGTTTGTTAAGCATTGTTGATTTTAGCAGAATTTTTATTTTGATATATACAGTGGAAAGAGACTTCTTTTCACTGTATATATTATAGGGCGATCAGGCAAGTGTATATTTACACTCAATCTGCATTGTTCAGTTTCAATATTCTTACTATATTCTCAATTGTCCTCTCCACATTATCAGACGCAGACTCAATGGCCTCTTCCATTGTCATCACTCCCGGCATAATACCTAAGATAGCGTCAAACCCGAAAGAGTATAGTTGTTCAACTCCTTTTCCTATATATCCGGCTATGGCTATTACACTTTTACCCTCTTCTTTGGCTACTTTTGCCACGCCATAAGGCGTTTTTCCGTATTGGGTCTGGAAATCGATACCTCCTTCACCAGTGAATACAATATTGGCTTTCTTTACTATTTCCCGCAGGTTTGTATAGCTGATAATAATCTCTACTCCTTTTTCAAGACGGGCATTGGCAAAAGTCAGCAATCCGGCGCCTAAGCCTCCGGCAGCTCCAGCCCCGGGAACATTTTTTACGTCTTTTAATAGTTGCATCTTTATCATTTCGGCATAATGCTCCAAAGCATTGTCAAGTTCAATGACCATATCGGGTGTCGCACCTTTTTGTGGGCTGAACACATAAGACGCACCCGTCTCTCCGCAAAGAGGATTGGTTACATCACAGGCTACTTCGATATCCACGTCCCGAAGGCGGGAGTCAATAGCTGAAATATCTATTACGGATAAATTCTTTAATGCTGCGCCTCCCGAAGGTAACTCTTTTCCCTGATTATCTAAAAACCTTACACCCAAAGCTTGTGCGAAACCTGCTCCTCCGTCATTTGTCGCACTACCTCCGATTCCCAGTATGATTTTCTTGATACCCTTATCCAGACATGCCTTTACTAATTCACCTGTTCCGTAAGTCGTAGTGATAAGTGGGTTTCGTGTATCCTTATTTACAAAATGAATACCGCTGGCCGAAGCCATTTCGATAGCAGCGGTTTTTCCGTCTCCCATTATTCCATATTTAGCCATCACTGGTGTGCCTAAAGGCCCGGTAACTTCCAGCTCATATATCTTACCCCCGGTTGCGTCGACAAGTGATTGTACGGTGCCTTCTCCTCCATCGGCCATGGGAACTTTAATACATTCTGCGTCGGGCATCACTTTTTTTATTCCTCGTTCCATTGCCAGGCAAACCTGTCCGGCGGTTAACGAACCTTTAAACGAATCGGGTGCTAATACAAATACCGGTTTTTTCATAATATACTGTCTTTTAATATTCTATTTTTATTTTTATAGAAGTCTTATATTTTAGTGTCTTTTCTGTTTATGTTTTTCTGAATCGGATTACAAGATGTTATCTGAAATCCTGATAAAAAATCACTGAAAATTTTGATATGATCCAGCCTTGAACTGATCTCTGCAAAAGCAATTAAAAATAAGAAAAAACTCTTTATCCGGATTGGTTTTTTCAAACAAAAATCTGAAATTGTGTTAATTGGAGAATTCTATAATACTAAGATATTTGAAAATATAAGAATCCGGTTGTTAATGCGAATCAGTAGTTAAATTTAATTGTTCTATTTTACTAACGCGCCTGTCGGCTTGTTTTCTCAACTTTTGTCTTGATACAAAAGTTACAAAAAATCAAGGCTTCATTCCTCCGGCGACCCAAAACCGGCGTTGCGGCTGAACAAAAAGAACTCGCTCATCAGCAGGGCTAAATACGAATCTTACGTGTAAGCTCGAACAGCTTTTTGTTCTACGCCTTCACTGCCGGATTGGGTGCCCCGCCTGCGGAACGTATGCCGGAGTCGCAATGCGGCGACAAAGGTTACCACACCCTTGTCAGGCGTCCGCCCGGTGGCATTAGTCCGAAGTGCGGGGCACCCGTCAGGCGAAAGGGGCGTGAAATGGGAAGCGTCCGCAGGACAATCTTTCCATTTAGCCCGTGAGCCTGTAACGGGTCGCACGGAGGATGAGCCACCAAAGCGTTTTTGGTTCCTTTTGCGGCTTTGGGCAAAAGGAACACAAGCAATCTTTGATTGCGCGTAGTAAAAAATAATAGAACAATTAAATTTAACTACTGATCCGCGTTATTAATTATTCTTCTTCGGCGTGAAATGGAAAAAACTTATGACTATAAGCCGGTGGTTAGTTGCCTAAAACCGATAAGATTTGCATGTTTTTTGTTAACCGATAACTGAAAATGACTTATATTTGAAAGATTATTACTAACAAATAAAATATAATAGAGTTATGAGCTTTTGGAATAAACTGAAAGGCGAACTGATAGATATTATCGAATTTCTTGATAATACGCAGGATACGATAGTATACCGGTTCGAACGCCACAATAATGAGATAAAGAACAATGCCAAACTGATCGTGCGTGAAGGCCAGATGGCTGTTTTTGTGAATGAAGGCCAGATAGCCGATACTTTCTCTCCGGGAACATATAACCTGAATACACAGAACCTTCCTATCCTTAGTACATTACAAGGATGGAAATATGGTTTTAACAGCCCGTTCAAGGCAGAGGTCTACTTTGTAAGTACGAAGAATTTTATCGATCAGAAATGGGGAACTAAAAATGCCCTGATACTCAATGATAGCCGTTTCGGCATGGTAGAGATCAGAGCATTCGGTATTTACTCATTCAAAATAACTGACGCTCCGGTGTTTATCCGTGAAATCGTAGGTACTAACCAGACTTTCACGACCGAACATATCCAGGAGCAGCTGAAAAGTATCATAGTAACCCGTTTCAGCGATTCTGTCGGAGAAACTAACTTGCCAATAGAATCGTATGCGGCCAACCTCAACGAGCTTTCAGCAGCCATTTTTGGTTATATGAAAGATGATTTTGCGGCTTATGGTATGGACGTTACCAAATTCCTGATCGAGAACGTATCGATGCCGGAAGAAGTTAAGAAAGAGATATTCGAACTTAGCCGCCTGGATAAGATCGATCTGGATAAGCTGATGAAACTGAAAGCAGCCAAATCGCTGGAGGCCGCTGCGGAAAACCCATCGGGAACAGCCGGAATGGGTATCGGTCTGGGGGCAGGTATGGCAATGGCCAATCAGATGACTCAGGCTATGGCCGGACAGGCGCAGAATAATCAAACCAATCAGAATGCACAGACACCTCCTCCAATACCGGGTACGGTAGCATATTATGTTGTAATAGACGGAAAACAGGCCGGGCCATTTGATAAGAACAGTATGAAAGATCTTGCTGCCAGAAGTGTGCTTACAAGGGAAACATTGGTGTGGAAACAAGGAATGTCTGATTGGGTATTGGCCGGAGGCCAAACCGATTTGCAGGATTTGTGGACAATGACACCTCCTCCGATTCCAAAACAAGATTGATAAATGTCCGGACTAACAGAAAATATACCTCTGGGGAGTGATTCATACCAGTGCTCGAATTGTGGTGCTCCTCTGAAATATAAGCCGGGAACAAACTTTCTTCATTGCGATTACTGTGGGGTTGATACACCTATTGATGCCAAAGTTGTGGATGAAGTTGAAGAGCTTGATTTTGAGCAATATGCTCAAAATGTAGAGAAGCTGGTTTCTTCCACGACTAAAGTTATTTCGTGTAGTAAATGCGGTGCGGAATCTAATTTTGAAGAGAATCTGAAATCGGCGGCATGTCCTTATTGCAATACCCCTTTTGTAGAATCGAATGTGCACGAAGAGCGGCTTATTCAGCCGTCTTATCTGTTGCCGTTCAAGCTTGCTGATAACGAGATGCAGCTTCATATGAACTCATGGATCAAATCTTTATGGTTTGCACCTAATAAATTGAAAAAAATGGCCTTGCTTTCTGCTAAAAAACAAGGTGTATATATTCCATGCTGGACATATGATGCCCAGACCGAAACAGATTATACCGGGCAAAGGGGCGACACTTATACCACTACCGTTGGTTCCGGTAAAAACAGGCGTACTGTCACACGCACGCGCTGGTCGTATCGTAGTGGCCACATATCCCTGTTTTTCGATGATATACTCGTGACAGCTTCACGGATGATCCCCATGGCAATAATGAATAAGATCCATAACTGGGACACGATGAATATGGTGGAAGCCGATAACCGTTTCCTCAGCGGCTTCATCACAGAAAAGTATGTGATGAATATGACAGATGGCTACGAATATGCCAAGCAGATGATGGAATCGGAAATAGATTACGCTATCAGAAGGGATATCGGCGGGGACAGGCAACAGATCGATTCGAAACGGACAAGGATAAGTGATATAAAATTCAAACTGATATTATTGCCTGTGTATATGTCGTCCTATACCTATAAGAATAAGCTATACCACTTTTTTGTAAATGGACGTACAGGCCGTACTACGGGCGACCGTCCATATAGTGCGGTGAAAATAACTTTTGCTGTAATTGCCGGACTGATAGCATTGGCAGCTTTTATATGGTTTATAAATACTCAAAGTTGAAAGTATGAAAGTTTGTAAAGGGAATATACCGTCAGGGTCTTTGACAGAAGGTTATCTGCCGGTTGATTATTCGGATGTATATGTTTGTCAGGTGGATGATTTGAAAGATATAACCCCCGATGATATTATGGTTTCTTTTTGGACTGCAATGCCTAAATGGGTAGACAATTTATTCAAACTACGAAACCTGTTGGTTAAACCTTTAGGCCTGAAAACAGAAGAAGAATCTAAATTTGCCGATTTGGAAAGATGTATAAGGACAGGAGGTGAAGCCGGAATGGTATCCGTACCCGGAAAGTCGCATGATGAAACAATCCTTAAGTTGACGGATAAACATCTTACGGCTTATATCTCTGTCTATATAGAAGGCCGTAGAAACGTATATGCCACGACTTTAGTAAGTTTTCATAAAAAGATAGGGTATATGTATTTTTACACCATATACCCGTTCCATCATATTGTTGTAAGGAGGTTGCTGAAAAGCACGATGGAAAGGCTGACAGGTAAATGAACTCTATCTTTTTCCATTATCGGTTTTCAGAACCTCCAGACAAATAGTAACTACATGCATTAATTGTATATACTCAACTTAGGATGTACACTGTATATATTGGTATTGGCCAGTTCCTCAGAGTCTGGTATACGGTATAAATAATACTTGCTGTTTACGACAAACTCACTCTTATCAGGGAAGTTAAAGATACGGTGTCCCTGTGGAGTTATAGCGACAGTTTGTTCTGCCCCATTTCCGTCTTTGTAAGTATAGTCTATCTTGGGCGTTTGAGGATAATTTTCCCTTACCACATTTTGTTGGTTGCGGATGATATCTATCAGTCCAAAACCTTCTCCGAAAAGTTCCTTGCGGCGTTCCAGCCAGATCGCATCTAACAAGTCCTGTCCGGTCAATCCCGATACGGTTGTGGCACCTCTGGCCGATTTCAGATCATTGAGTATGGTTATTGCTCCGGCATCATTCAGTCTGGCTTTTGCCTCTGCGTTGATCAGGTAAATCTCGGATGTTCGCATCAGTACAATATCTCCGGTGAAATCTTCCCTGAACTTGAACTTAGCATAGCGCATCCACACAAAAGCTTCGCTGGCAGGGTCTTTTCCCGGATCGGTAGCCCAAAAGATCAGGTCTTTCCTGTAATCGCCATCGTTGAAGTAATCGCGGAAATAAGGATCGGCATTGAAACTGAAGTAATAACTTCCGTTTGTGGTTACGTCCAGATAATGGAACTGGTAGCTGGCATCGCTTTGATCTGCTGTTTGAGGGTGTCCCCATATCCATTCTTTGTTATCTACGCTGTTGAAGCCCGATTTATACTCACTTTCTCCCATCAGATAATCATTCAGAGCCAATAGTTGATCCGAATAGTCTTCGGCCTTTTCCCAATCACGGGAATAGAGTGCAGCCCGGGACAACAATCCAAGAACCACCTGTGTATCTACTTTATACTTTGATGTACGGGAATAGTTTGCAGGTATAAGTTTTAGAGCTTCTTCGAGATCGCTGATAGATTGAGCATATACTTCGCTTACACTGGCTGCAGGTTTGCCTTCTGTACTCGCATCCGAAGGTTCTGTATAGATCGGGGCGCACACGGCGTCGGGATCTTTGTCAATAGCAAAAGAATAACTTGATGCCAGATGCAGGTACATGAATCCACGCAAGGCATAAGCCTGTCCTTTGATTCTGTTCTTTTCTTCCTGACTGCCTGTGGATCCGTCAATGTATTTAATAACGCCGTTGACGTTGTTTATTATGCGGTATGCCAGCAGCCAGCTCAATGTATTAGTTCCGCCCTTGCCATATATAGCAGTAAAGGTGTAGTGATCTCTGAAACCATAGCGTGTATTCACTACAACATCAGAACTCATGGCATCGTTGGCTCTCAACATAGCTCCGTATCCGGGGTTTGCATAAGAGTTGAATGTTTCCATCAGGTACGACCATGCTCCGATTATTACTTTTTCGGCATCGTTGGTCGTATTGAACACAGCTCCTGAGTTGACTGATGTAGTCGGGTTTGTATCCAGATCGCAGGCTGTGAACGACGATATAGAGAGTATTCCGGCAAATATATATTTGATAATCTGTTTCATTGCTTATTCTTCTTTAATAGTTATAGTTTTACGTTCAGGCCGAAAGAGATCGTTCTCATTGTCGGATATCTGTAATAAGTTGTTCCGTCGAATGTCTGTTCGGGATCTAATCCTTGCTCTTTTGTTATTGTAAACAGGTTCTCAGCTTGTACAAATATATTCGCATTTTTCACTCCAACCGGAATCAACCAACTTTTAGGGAATGTATATGAGAGTGTTACAGTCTTTAGGCGCAGGTATGAGCGATCTACAAGAAAGCGGGTAGATTGATTAGTCCAGGAGCTTTTAGGTTCTGTTGTCAGGCGAGGGATATCTGTGTCCCTGTTCTCCGGAGTCCACCTGTCGAGCATATCCACACTCCATGTCCTGCCTGCCGATCCCTGATGTTGTAGCGATAGTTTATCTCCATTGTATATCTTACCGCCTATTGTATATGCGAACAAGGCAGACAACTCGAAGCCTTTAAACGATAGGTCGGACTGGAATCCTCCCGATAAGTCGGGTAAGGAAGAACCACTCTTTACCCTGTCCTTAGTAGCTGTGGAAGAATAATCTTCAGTAATTATTTTTTCGCCTGCGTCATTGTATTTGTACCATTGAGGCTCGCCGTTCTCCGGATTTACTCCTGCCCATTCGACCAGATAGAAATCGTAAAGAGAGCCGTCTTTTACCCATTTTTTTGTTCCACTCCACATTTCTGCCGATGGCAGGGAGGTTATTTTATTTTTGTATGTAGTAGCATTTGCCGACAGTTTCCATTTCCAGTCTTTGGTAGATACCGGATAGCCTTCGAGAGTGAACTCCCAACCGTAGTTTTTCACGGCGCCTATATTCTGGCTTGTAGATGAAAATCCGGAAGATGGAACTAAGTTTTTGCTGAACAGCAAGTCTTTTGATTTGCGCTCAAAGAATTCAACCGAGCCACTCAGACGGTTATTGAAGAAACCGAAGTCGAGACCGATATTCAGGTTCAGGTTGGTTTCCCAACTCAGATCCGGTGTTGCCAGACGTGATGCGATCAGACCTGATTCACCCAGATTGTTTTGTATAGAATAGAGTGCCTGATAGGCGTAATAGCCGATATTATCGTTTCCTTGCGCACCATAGCTGGTTCTTAGCATCAGGTTAGATAACCATGTATTTTTGGCATTCACCAGGAATGACTCTTCAATCAATCTCCATGAACCGCCAACCGACCAGAATGTTCCCCAGCGTTTATCAGGATGGAAGCGTGACGATCCGTCGGAGCGTACCGAGGCAGAAAGGAAATACCTGTTATCGAAAGAATATTCACCGCTTCCGAAGAAGCTCAGCAATTTGTATTGGTCACTGTTGCCATAGAAACTACTAAGCAAAGAGGCGGCGTCCGGTTCATAGAATCCATCCATAATTACTTTCTGACGTGATCCGCCAAAGTTGGAAGTATTGAACTCGTAATATTCATGTCCGGCAAGCAGATGTATCTTATGCACACTGTTTATATCTTTTGAATAATTGATTACATTGTTGATAGTTGTCCCTGTCGTACGTGTATTCGATTTGCTTACACTACCTCCCGATACGGCGCTGGGGCCATATGTAGGGTTTGTATAATAATGATCGAAACGGCTATTGTAGTCAATATTGACCGAAGATCGCAGTGTAAGGTCTTTTACCGGCTCTATTTGGATATATCCTCTGATAGATGCGGCATCTCGTTTGATACGGTTAAGATCATGCGGCATGGAACCAAGTAGATTGTAGCGTGCATAGGAGGTTGCCCGGTATGCCCCGTAGTCAAATATACGCTCCCCTGTTTCAGGATCGGTTAAGTATGCTCCTGTTGCCAGATCGCGCTCATATACCGGATAGAACGATGGTACAGCCCGTCCGAACAAGATTACATTAGAGATAGCCGAGTCGTCTTGTTTCGGATAGTCCTGAACGGAATGCGTGCCTGATACATTTACTCCTATTTGCAACCACTTCTTTATATCCGAAGATATATTGGCTCTGAGTGTATAGCGTTTAAATCCGGATTCTATCACTGCTCCCTGGTCGTCAAGGTAGCCTGCCGATACGTAATATTTGGAATTACTGCTTCCCCCGCTAACTTTTACATTGATATCTGTATAGTGCGCATTTTGAGAGAGTGCGTCATTCCAATCGTCATTCCACAAGGGGTTAAGCCCTGCCTTTAGTTTTCCGTCGAGGCCTACCGGTTCGGGATTACCTGTTCCATAAGGGTTTATACCAATCATCCCAGCTATATTTGATGATGCGTATGCGGCGGCATCAGCGGCGTTTAAGCCATTGTCGAGCCTGTTATTTCGCAATGCCTCCCAGAATAGTTCAAAATATTGGTTTGTTGTTAGTTGGTCATAATCGCGGCGGGCTCTGTCCGAGAAACCAAATTTGGACGTAAGCTCCACAGTGGGAGCTTCTCCTTTTTGTCCTTGTTTGGTTGTGATCATGATAACCCCATTGGCAGCCCTTGATCCGTACAATGTGGCTGAAGCAGCGTCTTTCAATACAGATATAGACTCTATATCTGATGAGGCGATAGAAGACAAACTTCCGTCGTAAGGGACTCCGTCTACTACATAGAGAGGAGAACTGGACGCATTGACAGAGCCAATACCTCTGATTCGTATGGTAGCGTCCGAACCAGGCTGCCCAGTGGATGAAAATGATTGCAAACCGGCAACTGTCCCTTGCAAAGCTTTCGATACATTACTTACCTGCGATTTTTCTATTATATTGCCACTTATAACTCCCGCAGAACCTGTGAAAGTCGATTTCCGGGCCGTACCGTAAGGAACTGTTATTATAACTTCGTCCAGTTCGGTTTCGTTTTCTTTCAATGTAACGTTGATAGGATTACCCGATAATACTTGTACCTCATATTGTTCGAACCCGACAAAGGTGTAAACCAGATAGTCATTTCTCTTTGCAGGAATACTGTAATTACCGTCTATATCGGTTATGGTTCCTGTACGTATATCACTTTTCAGATAGATAGTTACACCCGGTAGTCCTGTTCCGGATGCGTCTGTTACTTGTCCTTTTATTATATAGGTGCCGCTTCCTTGCGCAAACCCGGCCAACAAAAAGACATTAAATAATAAGAGTAGTTTGATTCTTTTCAATTTCCACATAGTAATTCATTAATTTTATACCAACAATCGTTTACTTAATACTGATCCTGTTAAAAACCGATAATATTTGCTACAAAATTATAATGACCGGATAGGGTGTGAAATCCCTTTTATATGGTATTTATATACCGTGAATATGGTATGGGAAAGTCAGAATGATCATCTTTGGCTGACGAAAATGATAAATACTAAAGCTTTGCCGTATTTATCTGGTTATTAAAGTTTGTTGGCAACTTAACTACTTTTGAGTTTTAGGGATGTTAATTGCCTTATCAACCGTTAATTCGTATTATGCTCAAATTGTATAAAAATAAAAGTAAGATAAGCCTCTACAAAACAACAAAATAGTAAAATCTTATTTTTAATTTACAAAATATTATAAAATATGTAGCTTAATCATTCAAATGTATAAGCAAGATTGTGTAAATTTGAAGCTAGAAAGTATCTGTAGTCTGAAGCGAGTTCGGACATAAAGATAAAGCACTTTGGTTGTTTTTAATGCTACAGTGTTAGTTAAGGAAATAATAGTAGTAGAAAAAAGAATTATTAAGTAAACAATAATATAATAAAAGAATCGACATGCTACAAGAATTTACGCTAAGCGAAGGGAAAGCAATAATCAACTACACTCTTAAATTTTGCGATACACGTCAGAAGATACTAGACAGTTACGGATTCCGTAGGGTAATCGAGGTTTTTGTTCAGAAATTGAAGAAAAACGAGATCATCATTTACGAATATTACATGAAAGAATTTAAAACCGATGAAGAGTTTGAAAAAACGCTTATTGAAGCATTCAAACTACTTACAGTTTTGAATCCCAACGAAATAAAAAATGTACATAATAAATATGCCATATTCTTCAATGACAAAGATATGTTCATCGAACTGATCGAACTTCTTTACACATTCTGGAGAAGTCTTGAAAGATATGCTATTGTACATAACAGCGAGATAGGAAACGGTTTGCAGAATGTGCGTTTCATGCAGGCTAACGAACTTTTCAACGAACTGGTTCTGTCTATCTACCGCCGTGTCGAAGAAACAGTTATGGGCTATCAGCACAGGGTATACCGTCAGCTTACAGCCGGAGCAAATGCAGCGCTTACACTTAGCGATATCAACTGGAACTGCCCTGTTGAATACAACGGTCTGTCAGCTATACCGTTTATTACAGCTGCCATGTTTAAGCCGCCTTTTATTTCTTACACAAAAAGGAATACCCGCGACGGCATATTCCAGGAGCATCAAACAAATCCGATAGAAAACATTGTCTTGAACGAAGATGACTGGTTCCTTTATCCTGCTAAAGTAGGTAATATGCTTACTTTTGTTTATTTCCATAAAGACTTTATGGTACACGGATTTGCCCTGTCCAACCTGTTCGAACTGGCAAAGGAAAGCGAATATATCGGTAAAAAACCGGATATCATTTATGTATTCGGTTATCCTGACGGACATGAAGAAAAACGTACATTCTACTACAAAGATAAAGTTAACAACATACTGATCGGTTATGCCAATCATTGTGACGACATAGACTATTTCGGTTACATGAAAAAGATGTTGCTGACCCTCCACAATGTGAAGCAAATGGAGTACGGATGTCTTCCTATCCACGGAGCGATGGTAAATATCCTCCTCAAAAACGGTAAGGAAGCCAATATCATTATCATGGGAGACAGCGGTGCCGGAAAATCGGAAAGCCTCGAAGCCTTCCGTACACTGAACGAAAAATATATCCGTCATATGCGTATTGTATTCGATGATATGGGATACCTAAAGAAAGAAGAAGACGGCACCATTAAGGGCTATGGTACAGAGATCGGTGCATTTGTCCGTATCGATGACCTCGATCCAATGTATGCGTTCCAGCAATTGGAAAGAGGTATCTATACCAATCCTGACAAAGTAAATGCCCGTATCACCATACCAGCTGCGACCTACGACGTGATAATGAAAGGATATAAAGTGGATTACTTCCTTTATGCCAATAATTATACCGAGACAGAGCAGAAGATTAAATTCTTCGACAATCTGGATGAGGCGATCACCGTTTTCGAAGCCGGTGCGCGCAAAGCCAAAGGTACAACAACCGAAAAAGGACTTGTGACATCATACTTCGCCAATCCGTTTGGCCCTGTACAGGAAAAAGAGCCGGCAGGAAAACTGATAAAGCAATACTTCACTGATATGAATAAAAATGGAGTGAAAATAGGCGAAATACATACTTCCCTGGCTATAGAAGGACATAGTAAAGATGGCCCTCAAATGGCTGCAGAAGAATTGTTTACTTTGATAAATGAATAATCATTATTACAGAAAATAAAGGCACTATGACGATCTTTCTTATCATCCCGGTAAGGAAGATTGTCTTGAAATAATGAACATTCGACTGTTTTTAACGTTTTATATTGTGTACTTATCTGATAAAACAATAATTAACGATATAATATGAATAATTTGCAACAATCGTTGATGCATAACAACATCAAGCTTTTGGGCGATCTGCTGGGTAAAACCATAGGCGATGCCAAAGGGCAGGATGTGGTAGACCTTGTCGAAACCGTACGACGACTATCCAAAGCATCACATTCAGGAGACATCGAAGCCCATAAATCATTGGTTAAGACATTGCAAAATCTTAATGACGGGCAATTTCTTCCGGTGGCCAGGGCATTCAACCAGTTCCTGAATCTGACAAATACAGCAGAACAATACAATAGTGTATCGCCGCATGCTCAGGGATCGGAAAATCCTGTTGATTTCCCTAAAATATATGCAAAACTGAAAGATGCCGGATTAAGTGATGGTGATATCATAAAGGAGATAGAAAACATATCTATCGATCTTGTATTGACAGCCCATCCCACCGAGATCAACAGACGTTCGCTGATCAACAACCTCAATCAGGTAGATCATTGCCTGGGGATGCTCGATCATGATGACCTGGCCGACCATCAGAAAACGCAAATACTAAGGAGGCTTAAACAACTCGTGGCCCAGTATTGGTACACTGACGAAATAAGACAGAACCGTCCTACGCCGAATGAAGAAGCCAAATGGGGGTACGATGCTATAGAGAATAGCCTTTGGGTGGCTGTACCTGCATTTATACGTGAACTTGACGAACAGATAAGGAATACAATTCCTTATAAGTTGCCGATCGATGCCCGTCCGATACATTTCTCATCATGGATGGGGGGAGACCGTGACGGAAATCCTAATGTAACGGCAAAAGTAACGCATGATATATTGTTCGATAGCCGTAAAAGAGCTGCCAAGCTATTTCTTGAAGACATTGAAATACTGGTGAAGGAACTTTCTATGGCAGCATGTACCAAAGAACTTCGCGATTACATCAACGACTATGAGGTACAGGAGCCATACAGGGAACTAATGAAAAGGCTGCGCTCTAAGCTGAAAAAAACAATCACCTATCTGGATGGAAAGATTGAAGGTAAAAATCCTGAGTTGACAGAAGATATACTTATTCATAACGAACAGATATGGGAACCTTTACATGAGTGCTACAAATCGCTTGTAGAGTGCAAAATGGAGATAATTGCTGAAGATAAGTTGCTGGATACCATGCGCCGTGTACGTTGTTTCGGACTGACACTGGTGCAGGTAGATATCCGTCAGGAAAGCACGGTTCATACGGAAGCCTTATCAGAGATAACCCGCTACCTGGGTCTAGGTGATTATGAAACATGGAACGAAGACGAAAAACAAGCTTTCCTTATCAAAGAGCTTAACTCGAAGCGTCCGCTTATACCTCATAACTGGCAACCTAGTCCGCAAACAAAAGAAGTGCTGGACACCTGCCAGGTCATTGCAGAAACACCAAAAGGAGTTATTCCCACTTACGTGATATCGATGACACGCACGCCGTCTGATATCATGGCTGTGTACCTGCTTCTTAAGGAAGCGGAATGCCCTTATACTTTGCCTGTAACACCATTGTTCGAGACTTTGAATGACTTGAACAATGCCAACGATATCATGCGCCAACTATTCAATATCAGCTGGTATAGAGGAGTTATCGAAGGTAAGCAAATGATAATGATAGGCTACTCCGATTCGGCTAAAGATGCCGGATCGCTTGCCGCAGGATGGGCACAATACAGGGCACAGGAAGCTCTGATAAAAACTTGTGGAGAGGCCGGGATTGCCCTTACGCTTTTCCATGGACGGGGAGGAACTGTTGGCCGTGGTGGCGGTCCCGCCAAAGTGGCATTGTTCTCACAACCTCCGGGATCATTGAAAGGTGGGCTCCGTGTTACTGAACAAGGAGAAATGATCCGTTTCAAACTGGGACTACCCGATCTGGCGATCAAAACATTATCATTATATACCGACGCTATACTCGAAGCTAACCTACTTCCACCTCCTGCGCCAAAACAGGAATGGAGAGAGCTGATGGACGAGTTGTCTGGCATTTCATGTAAGATATATCAGGGCATAGTGCGGGGCGATGAAGATTTTATCCCGTATTTCTATCAGGCGACACCCGAAGCCGAACTGGCACGTCTGCCGCTTGGTTCGCGCCCGGCGAAACGCCGTCCGAACGGAGGAGTAGAAAGCCTTCGTGCAATTCCTTGGATATTCGGCTGGACACAAAACCGTCTTATGCTTCCGGCGTGGCTGGGTGCAGGGCAGGCTCTGCAGGAAACCATCGATAATGGGAAAATGGAAACCCTGAAAACGATGTACAAAGACTGGCCTTTCTTTGGCACACGCATCAGTATGCTTGAAATGGTCTTTGCAAAAGCCGACTTGCGGATGGCAGAATATTATGATGAACGTTTGGTAGACAACAGCCTGCTTCATCTGGGTAAGAAGTTGAGAAGCCAGCTGGAAAGCGATATCAAAACGATCTTACGCATTTCCGAAGATGAATTCCTGATGGAAGCCTTGCCTGATGTAGCAGAAAATATAGCGATGCGTAATATCTATACGAATCCGTTGAATCTGTTGCAGGTAGAATTATTGCACAGGACAAGAAAAGAAGAAGAACATTCTTCAGAACTTGAACTGGCACTAATGATTACCATATCGGGTATTGCTGCAGGAATGCGTAATACAGGATGATGTAAAAGAATTATAAGTTATAAATTATGAGTTATGAATTGGCTAACGCCGAACGTTGTTTCGAAGAATCGGCAGAACCTATGATGAGAGGAAAAAAATTATTCTTCATTTTTAATTCTTAATTCTTCATTTTAAGTTTATGCAATATAAAATAACAGCGCCTGAAAATATAAATTCGTCTATACTATTACCTGCCTCGAAGAGTATCAGTAACAGAGCCCTTATACTTAATGCTTTAAGTATGGCGCCGTTCGGTATAGATAATCTTTCCGATTGCGATGATACGAATGTTATGGTCGATGCTTTCAAATCGGGGAGCAATCTTATAGACGTAAAAGCCGCGGGAACATCGATGCGTTTCCTTACGGCATTCTTGGCTATTACACCGGGAGAATGGATAATTACAGGTACCGAGCGGATGAAAGAACGACCTATCTATATACTGGTAGACGCTTTGATTTCCCTTGGTGCGCGGATCGAATATCTGGGTAAGATAGGTTATCCTCCACTCAAGATAAAGGGTACGGCCCTCAATGGGGGGGACATCTATCTATCGGGAGACGTCAGTTCTCAGTTTATATCGGCTTTACTGATGATAGCTCCTACCATGAGCAAAGGGTTGACTATTCATTTGGAAGGTAACGTTATATCGGTTCCTTACATTAAGCTCACTTTAGGTATGATGGCTCAGTATGGTGTGAAAACACACTGGGACGGAAATATTATAAAAATTCATCCTGAAGAATACAGGCCGACAACTAATTACCTGGTAGAATCGGATTGGTCGGCAGCATCATATTGGTACGAAATGGTTGCGCTTGCAGAAGAGGCGAGAGTTGAACTGAAAGGCCTCTTCAGGAATAGTATGCAGGGTGATTCTAAAGTGTCTGAACTGTTTCTTGACCTTGGTGTGGTCACAGAGTTTACAAATGAGGGAGTTGTACTGACAAAGAAAAATAGTAAGACCAAAAAGATGTTCCACAATTTTGTGAACGAACCTGACTTGGCTCAAACCTTTGTCGTAGCTTGTTGTCTGATGGATGTTCATTTTATGTTCACCGGGCTGCAGAGTCTGAAAATTAAGGAAACTGACCGCATAGAGGCTCTGAAAACCGAAATGAAAAAATTGGGCTACCTGATAAAAGACAGTGAAAACAGCATATTGGAATGGGATGGCGAACGATGCGAAACCACGGAAAATGATCCTGTGATAAAGACATATGAAGATCACCGTATGGCTATGGCATTTGCTCCTGCCGCAATAATGCTAGGCAATATAATTATAGCCCATCCGAATGTTGTGACTAAATCATATCCGGCATTCTGGAACGATCTTAAGAAAGTAGGTTTTGATGTAACTGAATAAAATCAGTCTAAACGATATCCGAACTGGCGGAGCAGGTTATCCCTGCTTCGCCAGTCTTTTTCTACTTTGACGAATATTTCCAGGAATATCTTTTTATCGAAGAAACGTTCAATGTCTTTGCGGGCAGCAGTCGCAACCTTTTTCAGGGCTGCTCCTTTGTGGCCTATGATTATTCCTTTTTGTGTATCCCTCTCCACGACAATCAGTGCTCGTATGTTGATTATATCTTTTTCTTCCTTAAACTCTTCAACAATTACCTCAACAGCATAAGGCACCTCTTTCTGATAATAAAGCAGGATTTTTTCCCGTATAATTTCTGTCACAAAGAAACGGGCCGGGCGATCGGTCAATGCATCTTTTTCGAAATACGGCGGCGACTCAGGAATTAAATCCTGAATCCGTCTTTTAATAATATCTATATTGAACTTGTTCAATGCCGATATAGGATATATTTCGGCTTTTGGCAATAACTCTTTCCACTGGGCAACAAGTTCTTCCAGTTCCTTTTGGTTTGTCTGGTCTATTTTGTTTATCAATAGTAATACAGGGGCATCCACCTTTTGCACTTTCTGCAAAAATTCTTCGTTTTTGGAAGTCTTCTCTATCACATCGGTCACATAAAGAAGCACATCGGCATCGCTTAGCGCCGATTCGGAAAAGCCCAGCATCGACTCCTGCAATTTATAATTGGGACGCAGCACACCGGGAGTGTCGGAATACACGATCTGGTATTCTTCTGTATTTACAATGCCCAATATACGATGACGTGTGGTCTGAGCCTTCGATGTTATGATAGAAACTTTCTCTCCAACAAGGAGATTCATTAAAGTTGACTTCCCTACGTTGGGATTACCTACAATATTAACAAACCCTGATTTATGCATTAAAAATATTTTTTCTGTATTGATTGACAAAAGTACAAAAGATTCTGTAAAGAAAGGTTTTTTTAGTTCATGTTGCCGGTAATAATATTTATATCTATATGAACCGGTGTTGGTAGTTAGCAAATAGTAGTTTTTATTATACTGAAGAACGAGGCATCATCTACCAATAACTTTAATTCTCTTCCTTTAAGCATGACCAATTTGTTAAAACCTGACATTCCTTACACTTGATTCAGTTAACAAAAAAGTTACAAAAGTTACACTTTTGCAGCTTTTTCAATCAAAACCTGACACTTTCCAGTCAACAGTTAGCAGTTAACAAAAAATACTTATAACTTCTCATCCCATCGGATTACAACCAACGGTCAACGGAGAGAAATATAGTTAAGTCCCAAAAAACGAAAAACTTGTTTACTTGTCAACTTTATCCATTTCAAAGATCGCTTTCTATCCTCTACCAATTATCCTCTGATTATTAATGCAAATCAGTAGTTGGAATTATTAAATTATAGATAAAGTTTCCGGAGAAAAATGCAAGTTCCAATTATTGATTTTGTATTTTATTATAGTTATTTTTAAGGAAGATTATTTGTTTATATTAAGCAGATCACAAAAAACATACCTGTAGTGAAAGTGATTTTCGTGAATATGTTTAATAACATTTTTCTAAAATATGTATTTTGGTAACTGGTTGATGTATAATTTTTTAATTGTATGATCTGTTATTTTGTGTGCGCACACATGTTGTGTATTTAATTAATAGTTATACATTTGTAATATGAATTTGTGTGTGCGCACACACTAGCGCGAAGGTAAAGAATTTGTTTTATATGAAAGAGAATGAAAATATACGCATAATAGATATAGCGAAACTTGCGGAAGTATCGCCAGGCACTGTCGACCGTGTTTTACATAACAGAGGTAAAGTATCACCGGAGAAAAGGGCTAAGGTGGAAAAAGTACTGAAAGAGATCAATTATGAGCCAAATATGGTGGCTCGTGTCCTTGCTTCCAAAAAAGTATACCGTTTTGCCGTGCTCGCACCTACATTTTCGCCCGGAGGGTATTGGCAGTTGGTTTGTGATGGTATAGACAGGGCTACTTCCGAACTTAAAAAATTTAATGTCAATACCGAATATTTTCAGTATAATCAGTATGACCGCAGATCTTTCGATAAGGCTGTAAAGGCATTTAAAGAAAAAGAATTTGATGGTGTTCTGATCGCTACTCAATTTGGAGAGCAGGTTATTAAACTATCGAAAGAACTGGATGAAAAGGAAATACCATACATCTATATAGATTCCGGCATAAAAGATCAAAACGACCTTTCATATTTCGGAGGAGATTCGTTTGCCAGCGGCATTATTTCGGCTAAATTGTTATTGAGGGAAGTCGGATTGGATGCTAATATATTCTTTGCTCATATACGATTCAAATACAATGAAATATCGGTTCAGATGAAGACCCGTGAGCTTGGGTTTATGGATTATCTGAACAAACAGGATTTCAAAGGAAAAATATATCAGGTCGAAGTCAATCCTGACGATCATACACAAAGTCTTGCCCAGTTAAATGAGATTGTAAGCAATAGTAACGGTCTTATCGGGGGTGTTGTGCTGAACTCCCGCATATATGAACTGATCAGCCTTCTGGATAAGATGGACAAGGATTTGAGTTCCCGTATACGTCTTATCGGGCACGACGCCATTGAGAGAAATATAGATGCCCTGGAGAAAGATAAAATATCATTTATCTTGTCGCAGCGTCCCGAAGTGCAGGGCTATGATGCAATAAAAGCTTTAGGCAACTATTTGCTGTTCAAACAAGCTCCCGATAAGGTAAATTATATGCCTATCGATATATTGATCAAGGAAAACATAAAATTCTATAACAATTATAAACTCTAAAAGACAATCTGATTTATGAACAACAATTTATTCTGTGTAAAAGATAAGGTAGTACTTATTACCGGAGGATGTGGAATACTGGGCTCTGATATGGCTCAATATCTTGCCGGACAGGGTTGTAAAGTAGTTATACTCGACAGGGTAGAAGACAAAGGAAAAGAGTTGGTCGATAAGATCAAGTCGGAAGGTGGCGAAGCTATGTTTCTTGTTACCGATGTGCTTAATAAAGAAACTCTGGAGAAGAACAGGGAAGATATAGTGAAGGCATATGGTAAGATAGATGTATTGGTGAATGCCGCCGGAGGAAATATGGCTGGCGCGACAATTCCACCGGATAAGAATATCTTCGACCTTGAAATTGATGCCTTCAAAAAAGTTGTGGATCTTAATCTCTTTGGAACAGTAATCCCCACTATGGTTTTTGCAAAATCGATGGTAGATAACGGTGCCGGAAACATTATCAATATCGCTTCCGAATCGGCATTGCGCCCGCTTACCCGTGTGGCAGGTTATGGTGCGGCAAAAGCTGCTGTTGCCAACTTTACAAAATATATGGCTGGTGAATTGGCTCTTAAATTCGGAGAGAATTTTCGTGTGAATGCTTTGGCTCCCGGCTTCTTTATTACGGCTCAGAACAAAGACCTGCTTCTTAATCCTGACGGATCATATACTGATCGTTCCAAAACTATTCTGGCACATACTCCATACGGACGTTTTGGTGAAGCTGACGAACTGTTAGGGTCACTTCATTATCTGATTGCCGATGCATCTAAATTCGTGTCGGGTACAGTTCTGGTTATCGATGGCGGCTTCGATGCTTTCTCGATCTAAGTTTTTCATTCATAATTTATAACTCATAATTTATAACTCATAATTTATATCATGATATTAAGTGAACAAACATGGCGCTGGTACGGACCGAATGATCCGGTATCTTTGGCCGATATAAAGCAGGCCGGAGCGACCGGCATTGTTACAGCTCTTCATCATATCAAGAATGGTGAAGTATGGACTGTAGAGGAAATACAGAAGCGGGTGGACATGATCGAAAAAATGGGACTTACATGGTCTGTTGTGGAAAGTATTCCCGTGCACGAGCATATTAAGACTCAGGAAGGCGATTATAAGAAATATATAGAAAATTATAAGGAAAGTATCCGTAATCTGGCGAAATGCGGGGTAATGATCGTTACTTACAATTTTATGCCGGTGCTCGACTGGACACGTACTGATCTGGCTTATACTATGCCTGACGGTTCAAAAGCTCTTCGTTTCGAACGTGCGGCTTTTATGGCTTTCGAACTTTTCATACTGAAGCGTCCGGGGGCAGAAGCGACTTATTCACAGGAGGATATTGCCAAGGCTATAGCCCGATACAGGGAAATGACACAGGAAGACAAAGACTTGCTCGTTCGTAATATGATCGCAGGACTTCCGGGAGCAGAAGAAAGCTTTACGCTTGAAGAATTTCAGGCGCAGCTTGACCGCTACAAAGGTATCGATGAAGAGACATTGAGAAAAAACCTGATCGAATTTGTACGTGAAATAGCTCCTGTTGCCGATGAGGTAGGGGTGAAGTTGGCAATCCATCCGGACGATCCTCCGTATGCTATCCTTGGATTACCTCGTATTCTGAGTACTGAGGCCGATTTCAATAAACTGGTGGAAGCCGTGCCTAACGAATCGAATGGGCTTTGTTTCTGTACAGGTTCATTCGGGGTAAGAGCCGATAACGACCTGCCGAATATGATAAAGCGTCTGGGCGACAGGGTGAATTTTGTACACCTTCGTTCCACACAACGCGATGTGGAAGGTAACTTCTACGAAGCAAATCATCTGGAAGGAGATGTTGATATGTACAATGTAATGAAAGGCTTTTTGGAAATCCAGCAAAAGCGCAACATCTCTATTCCTTTCCGCCCCGATCACGGGCATCAGATGCTCGACGACCTGAATAAGAAAACCAATCCGGGTTATTCCGGTATTGGTCGTTTGAGAGGCTTGGCTGAACTTCGCGGACTGGAAAAAGGGATAGCTCTTTCCCTGTATAAATAGAAGTACATTGTTTTTATAGGTTATATAGAATTAGAAGTGAGAAGGGTGGATATTTTATAAAATCCACCCTTTTTATATACAGTATAGTTAATGCTAATCAGTAAAAAGCTCTCGCAAAGGCGCTAAGACGCAAAGATAATTTCTGAGTAAAGGAAAAAGTGGAATTATTCCTTTCTTTATTCTTTGCGTCTTAGCGCCTTTACGAGAATATTTTAAATAAGCGATTATTTTTTGGTTATCGCTTTCTTTATGCCCTCCAGATTATCATTAAACTCGGCAAGCTGGGCAATAACCATTCCCGCCTGATTATTCTGGTCGATCCCCGAGAGCTTATTATTCTTATTGAATACCCCTTTGATATGTTCCCAGCGTTCACGGTCGGTATCATTCAATAGTCCTGCGATCTCTTTCAATTTAAGAAGGTTTGCTTCACTATCGGAAGTCAACGTTTGCGATTCGCTTTCGTAATGGGTCATTATCAGTTCGTTGATCTCTTTCTTATTCATCAGTGGCACAATCTGGCTCACCAGCTTATTCATATCACGGTACGATCCCTGCAATTTAAACGAAGGCTCGGTCCTGTATGAATCCTGCATAGCCGCACTTGCTATGTAGTTCTGATTCACTTTCAGCACCACATTTCTTACAGCGACAGCATTTTTCACTACGGCAATAAAACCGTCTACGTCCTGTTGTGTATGGTTCCCTTCCAAATCAGGCATCATTTCGCTCTTGGTTTCTATATAATCTACCAGATTATAGAAATCGGTAAAGCTCTTACTTGCTATTTTCTGCAAATATGGGTTTTCCACGATCGCATTTTCCAGTAAGCTCAACTTGAACAAGCTATCTGATCCTCCTATCACATCTCCCAGATTATATACATCGGCACGATTGGCCAACATATCCGGTATCTGGAATTTATCTCCACTTTCAGTATATGGGTTCCCTGCCATAATTACGCAGAAACGTTTTCCCCGCAGGTCGTAAGTCTTGCTTTCCCCTTCGAATATGCCGTCCATCTTACGCTGTCCGTCGGCCAGAGATATAAATTTCTGCAAAAATTCAGAACTACAATGTTGTATATCGTCAATGTATAACATCACATTGTCGGCCATTTCGAATGCAAGGTTGATCTTTTTAAGTTCTTCCCTTGCGCCCGACGTTTTGGCTTCTGACGGATCGATAGAAGTAATGGAATGCCCGATTGTAGGGCCATTGATCTTTACAAAATTCAGTCCCATGATATTTGCCAGATATTCCATCAGGGTAGTCTTTCCATATCCCGGAGGAGAGATAAGCAGCAGCATACCCATACGTGCCGTACGTTTGTTTTCTCCGGCAACGCCTAGTTGTTTAGCGAGGTTGGAACCGATCAGAGGGAGATAGGTTTCATTGATAAGTTTATTTCTTACAAACGAAGTTAATACACGAGGCTTTAGCTCGTTTATTTTCAATGATTTGCGATAGGACGAGATCAGGCGTTCTTTCGATTGCGCAAATTCGTTGAATGTAGGTACATCTATATTGGCAAAATGAGTAAGCTTGAGCATGAATTCATGATAATCGACAGAATAGATATTATTCACAATCACCGGGTGGCTGCCCCTCAGATCTTCGATAGTAATGCGGTCGCGGCTCTTTCTCATTTCGTGCTGGAAGTCGCTTAACAGGAGTATACATGAAGTTTCGCCTACATACTTATCGTATTTATTATGTTCATTGGCGACATCAATATAGGATAACAGCCAGTTACGTGTTAAATAAAAACGTTCTACATCACTGAATGATTCATCGGACAGATCTTCCTTAAAACTTTCCCATAACTTTTGTTTCTTGAGATAAGCCAGGAATTCCTTTTCAAGTTCTTTCGACTGTTCGCTGACTGTAAATGCCGGATTGTTTGCAAATTCATTGAATAAGTACAAAGCTATCCTTTGAGACTTCATCTGCGAGAAGTTGAATCGTGTATTCCATTTAGTAAACAGTTCTTCTATTTGCTTTATCACATACTGATAATTATTGGATGCAGGAAATGCTTTCAATACATTATTGGCTGAAATGATCAGTCCGTGCAGCAGTTTCTTTTCAACCGGATCGACGCTATGCCAGAATAATTGCGCAGCCACACGTATTTTAGGGCGGAAAGATAATATTCCCAGTTCGTCATATACCGAAACAAGATTTTTGTAGATGGTCAGCGCATCGAAGTCGTGCACACCTTTCATATACGATTCAGAATAGTTTTGCTCTACACGTCTTGTTATATATTCCTCTGCATTAAAATCCTTATTGTTCAACTTTTCATTGAATGCCAGATACGCCAGGTATTCGGCACGGTAAACATCTTTATTCTCTGAAACAACCTCCTGCTCCCATATATTCCGGTAGCCGTTTATAGCTTCGTCCCTCATTTCATGGAAAAAGTTTGTGCCAGTCAGGTGATACATCAATCTGTCCTCGCGGCGTACAACAGTAAGATCGAGCGATTGCTTGTTGACTGCGAATTTATGGTTGCCAAGGGCGATAATGTTTTCACCATCTACAAACAATTCGGTTTTATCTTTCAGTATGCGCAGTGCATCCTCAAGGGAAGTTTTCAGGCTGTTTTCCAGATTTTCAGCTTTTGACACATCTCCCAGGTTTTTGAGGTCTTCTGCCAGTTTCCGCACCTTATCCACCATCAGATCGGTGGAGTAGAAGGCCTGTATTTCTTCTTTCGATTTGAAAGACTGCGCTTTATTCTCAACGTTCTTTAGTACGCGCAGGCCGATCTGTTCCAGTGATGCCGTCCTTCGGTTTATCTGTTCGATCAACTGGGCTTTGCGGCCGTCAAATACTTTAACTACTTCGTTACGCTTGTCGGCAATGGTGGAAATGAAATCGTCAAAATCGGCGAATTTGCTTTCCAGTTCCTCTATCTGCACACTGACTTTGGTGAAGTATTCATCGCTCTTATCGGGGCTGGTTGCCAGCTCCAGATAATTGACAATGCTTTGCTCCAAGAGAGTTAGTTGAGCACGGAATTCTCCGGTAGCTTCTTTGCTTTTCAGTGAATCGAGCTTCTTTTTAAGGAGCGCCCTGACTTCGTTCAACGAAGCAAAGATCAGTGATATTTTCTCAATTATCCTTGTTGTCTGGGTTGTGTCGTCGATTTTCAGGCTGTTCAGTATATCGATCAGCAATTCGAGTTCCGAAGATATCAGTTTGCAGTTCTCTTCTATCTTATTGGCATCTATTACTTTCTTGACCTTTTCTACTTCGCCTCTTTGTTCAATAACTTTTGTTTCGTATGGAATAAGAGCCTCGTCCCGAAGCAGGAATTCAACCGTTTTGGTAGAAAGTTTATTTCCCGTATCGGATAATACACCTTTTAATTCCTCTGTTTTTCCGGTATCGATGTATTTCTGGTTATTCAGTTCTATGACCTCACCCTGCATTCTACGGGTTTCGGCCAGTAGCTTTACCAATTTTTCGAGTGAATCGTATTTTGTATTCTTTATGGAGAATAGCAGCGCATCCACTTTATTTATGGTAGATGCGAGCACTTCTTCGGCATGTTTTTTCTGGGCTTTTACCTTTTCAAACTCATCGATGGCTGTATTTGCTATTTCTTTTATTTCAGCTAGCGGCTTGGCCAGATTGAATGTGTTTTCATCGGCAATCCAGAAATAAGCATCGATTACGTCATTCGATTTCTTTACAATATCTTCATATAACCCTTCATAGGTGTCTTCCTTATTGATCAGCAGGATCACTTCCTGCGACTCGGCCATTGCCTTTACAATATCCTTGTTACCTATCTTATAGAAAATATTATCCTTTTTTTCGTAATTCTCTATCAGCATGGCAGAGTAGGGGGTACGCCAAATCTGTACCTGATGGTGGCGGGTGGCTTCCTGCTCAGTACGGAAGAATACCAGTGTGCCATCGTGGAACAATGTGTGCCCATTGCAAATAATAGGGGTTTCTACCTGCTGGCGGATAATGTTGTACGACATCAGCACATAAGTGTTCCGCTCGTTCTGATAGAAGACATACAGGTAATCTTCGCCATTTGGTGAGGCTACTTTGCGGAAAAATTCAAGATTGGTGAACTCACTTTCAAATATCTTATAATCACCGTTTTGCAGGTAATAGCCATTAGGGAAAATGATTCCATGATTGTCAGGGAGTAATATTCCGGCATTATTCAGCATTTTTATATTTACTACTTCCTTTGTGCGGGTATTGAATACAAAAGTCCTGAAATCTTCCTGATACGGTTTTATCCTCACCAGAATGAGATTACCCAGATCGGCGTAGTAATACTCGGCATCGTCGAGTTGCTGGTCTTTATTTTCAACTTTTTCGGAATAGATACCTTTGCCGGTATCGGTATTGTTTTCTATTTTAAAGGTGATGTCACCGCCAATAGCTTCAATAAACACTTTATCGAGGATGGATATATGGGGATAAAGACCTAGCCGGCGGTCTTCGAGGGTTGTCTTAGTCCATTGAAATTCAAACTGAGGAGCTTTTACCACCTCGTGAATACTGCGGTCATCCTGATAGATAAGCCTGTTATTCTTGATAAGCCATTTGAAAGCTTTCAGGTCGTCCATGTTTTTACTGGTCTGGAAAACCATATAGAAATAATTCTCCGTTCTTCTGAACTTGGAGAATGTAGAATCCCTGTAATATTTATACAGGTTTTTGAAATCCGTTTCGAATACTGGATCGTTTATAAGTTCTAACGATTGAGGTATGAACTGGTTATTTTCGAATGAATAAATACTGAAAACATCGCTGAGCTGTATGTCGGTACGTAATCCGAAATGTACATTGTACCCGAATATATACAGGTCGCCCAGAGCCATTATACCTCTCGATACACAGTTATTCTCGGTGTTTATACGCTGGTTGGCGATCAGGGAAAATTCTGTGGAAGTGAAAACTTCTTTCCGGGCTTCGTTCAGAGAGCTCAGTCGTGACGCCAGGCTGTCTTTTTGTGCCTGAAGGCGTTTCCTTATGATCTCGTATGTTCCGGCTTCCAGTGTCTCAGCCTGTTTTATATCTGTTGACATAGTCTGTTCTGTTTTACTCTTAATATTTATTCTGTTTATTTCAGAAGCTTATCCAGAGTCGCTTCTAGTTCGGTTCTTGGAATTTCTCTGGCTATAATCGTCCCGTCTTTATCTATCAGTATTGTACGAGGTTCATCAAACACTGCATAGGTTTTGATAAACGGAATTATTAAATCTGCATCTGACATTTGCGGCCAGGTCATGTTCTCGATATCAATGATCCTTTTCCATGTTATTTTGTCGTTATTCAGCCATATTCCTACAATCTCAAAGCCTTTGTCTTTATATTTTGCATATGCATTTCTTAGGTAAGTGTAATCTTTATCGGATGCCAATCCTGACCATTTAAAGAAATGTAATAGTACAGCATCCTTTTTTCCTACATAATCTGACAGAGCTATATCTTGTCCATCCGGTGTTTTTGCTTTCAAGTCTGTATATTTTGTGCCAACAGCAGCAATGTAGTCTAAATCCTTAATATAATTCAGCATTTCATCCAGACGTTTGTCTTTCCCGCGCTTGTGGGAAAATAAAGGATATAGTTCTTTCATGCTTTTCGAATCAGGATTGACAAAGTTTATAAGTTCATTAAAATAAAATTCGCCTATTGTATTGTCTGAGTTTTCCTTTATCATATTCAACACATTTTCTGAGTCTGGTATCTCTGTAATCCCCATGTTACCCCAAAAGTCTCGGTGTTTTTTCATAAGAGGTGATCCTTCCTCTTCAATAATACGCCCTCTGTCATCAAGAGTCAGTTTTATTGTTCTGCCGGGCTCTAAAATAAAAAGACAGGAAATACAAACTATATTATCTGCATCTACACCTTCGGCGACTTCTTCCTGCCGTAAGCCGAGACCCTCTACTTTAAGGTTGCGCATTATCGGTTGCTTAAGTTTCCCTTCAAATACAAATTGATTGTCTTTAATGGTAGTACTGTCTACTACTGTTCTTCTGAAAAGATCTTCATATAGGTAAACTTTTGTTCCGTTAGCAACGCCTTCAACCTTACCTATTAATGTATAAGTTGTTTTGTCCTGGCAGGATGTAGTAAAAATAATGACTGATAATATGAATAGTATTTTTTTCATTTACTTATTTTTTATAGGTACATAGAACTCGGCCTTTCCACATTCTGGGCATACGAATATGTCAAAATATACTCTGTTCTGGAACAATTCGAGAATATTGCCGAGCACTCCCGTCCGTGTTCCTTCATGGAACTTGTATTGTCCTGAATATATAAGTTTTACATTGCATCTCGTACAATCAATATTGCTAACGATTTCGTTATTATCCTCATTTATTTCAATGATTCGTTTTTCGGTAAAATCGTAATTACAGTTCCAGCAGAGGTCGAAATTATCTTCAACTTCATTATTGCAATTTGGACAGTTTTTCATAAATGATCCAGGATTAATAGTTATCCGACCACAGAGTAACACAGAGTAAGGGTGAATAGTGTTTTTTATTTAGTTTAACTCAATAAAATATTCCATGCACTCTGCAGTCAAATAAATAACTTAGCTTAATTTCTTATTGGATATTCCCATCGATTTAGCCATACTCATCAGATTGCTTAAGAAACCCTTATCGTCGGCATCTGTAGCCTGACTTTGCATTTTAAGTATCAATCCGGCAATGCTGAGGTTCTTTATATCTTCAGTAGAGATACCGAACTGGTTAGCATAATAACGGATGCGTTCCAACAGGTCGCCTTCCGATTTGCCGTCACCGATCAGGGCTTTCTTCAACTGGGTAGCATTTTCGCTTTCGTTGACTAAGCGGTCAAAGCCTTTGGCATTTGATATCTGTTTAACGATATTTTCAAAGAACATGGTTTCTCCTCCCACGATGTCGATATCTGCATTTTTAAGTGCATCGGACAATACCTGTGCCTGAGCTTCTGCGATATCTTTCTGGATATTGATCTGAGCCAGTTCCACATCTTTGTCTTTCTGGAGAGCCAGTTTGAACTCTTCGTGTTCTTTTCCTGCTCCATCCAGTTTCTTCATCGCTGTTGCTTTCTCTTCGATTCCTGCAGCTTCTGCCAGCGCTTTTTCCTTGATAACTTCGGCTTCCATCAGTCCTTCTTTACGTTTTGCTTCGGCTTTGGCTTCAATGCCTGTCGCTTCTGCAATCGAAGTCTTTTCTATGATGCTTGCTTCACCTGTAGCCGATGCCAATGCTTTTTCTTTTGTAACCTCGGCCTCAACCAGTCCTTCTTTTTTCTTGGCTTCTGCTTTGACTTCGATACCTACAGCTTCAGCTTTCGCTTTTTTCTCTATCACGGCAGCTTCGGCAGTACCTTGTTGTTCGAGCGCTTCAGCTTTTGCTTTGATAACTTCTGCTTCTGCCAGACCGTAAGTAGCATCTTCACGGGCTTTTGCGTCGGCAAGGGTTTTACGTGCTTCAGCCTGCTTGTTCGATGCTTCTTTCTGTGCCTCCGCATCGATCAGTAATTCTTTGGCTTTCTCTTCGGCTGCAAGCTTTCTTGCTTCGGCAGATTTTACTGTATCGATTAGTTTCTGTTGAGCTTCGAGTTCGGCCTGAGTGATTCCCACCTGTTTCTGACGGTCGATGGTGCGGAATGCTTCGATGTCCTGCATGTTTTGTTTTTCTTCCACAACACCTTTTTCGAGTTGTACACGTTCGCGGATAACATCCTGGATATTCTTTTTCTCAATTTCCAAAACACGCTCTTTATCTATCTGTGCAAGAGTTACAATGCGTTCTCTTTCTGTTTGCTCCAATGCGCGGTCTTTTTCCACACGTTCAGCCTCTACAGCATCGGTTCGTTGTTTGTTTTTCTCTGCTATAATGATTTGGCGAAGTTTGTTTTCTTCCTGAATCGCAAGACTTTCTTCGGTACTGATCCGTACGGTTTCGGCTTTCAGACGTTCTTCTTCACGCACTTTTTGTATTTCAGCTCCTTCACGTGCTTTTACGTTGTCAATCTCACGTTTTTGCTTTTCTTCCTTTTCTGCAAGTTGTCTTTCCAGTTCGAGGATGGCTTCACGTGCTTCTACATTTTGCTTTTTGATTATCTTCTCTTCTTCGCGGCGGATCAGGTTGGCTTTGATATTTTGCGCAGCAGTCAGATCAGTAATTTTTTTAATACCTTCCGAGTCGAGGATATTTTCAGCACTAAGGAATCTTAATTCTGTCTGTTCCAGATAGTCGATAGCGCAGTCATCCAGTACATAGCCGTTGAGGTCGGTACCTATTACATCAATAATTTCATCACGGAATTCGCGGCGTGCCTCATATAGTTCGATAAAGTCGAATTTCTTACCTACCGTTTTCAGTGCTTCCGAGAACTTCGCTTCGAAGATATCTTTCAGTGTGGAAATATCGCTGGCACGGGATGTCCCGATAGATTGAGCTACATTAATTACATCATTTACCGATTTGTTTACCCGGACGAAGAAAGCGACCTTAATGTCGGCACGGATATTATCTTTACAGATCAAACCATCATTTTCCATACGTTCTATCTGTACTTTTTTCAGGGAAATATCCATGATTTCCATTTTGTGGAATACCGGAATTACATACATCCCTTTGTTAAACGCAACCTTTGTTCCACCTACTCCGGTTCGTACAATGGCTTTTCCCTGTGGGATTTTTTTGTAGAATGAGGCAAGCATACCCAAGAATACCAGTAGGGCAAAAATAATAGCACCTGCTCCGATAATAACATATTGTTCCATAGTGTTTAAGTTATAGTTTTAAATAATATTTAATATTGTTTTTTTGTCAACATAAGTCAAAAGAATCGCATAAGCAATCCGATAATGACTGCAATTATTATAAAAATCATCAGTAAGTTATTTAAAGATTAATAAGTAATCACCCGGTTATAAGTTTCTTATGCTTATTTCCTTACTGACATAATATATTTTCTTATCGTCCGATTCGTCGGCTATCAGTATATAGTCTCCATACTTGAGTTCCGAACCATCGATGCTCATCACATTGAGTTTGATCGGGTTCTTGTCGACTACAACTTCGGCAGAACCTATCTTTTTGTCTTTTATGTTGGATAACATTTTTCCCGAACGTCCAAGAAAATCGATTTCTTCTTCTCCTTTATATCCGATTTCTTTAAAGAATTTGACCATAGGGTTTGTTGTTAGTTTTGTGAAGAACAGCCCTACTATTCCCACTGGTATTAGTATTAACAGTGACCATAAACCCCATCCCGTAACGTTGACAACAGAAGTTGTAAAGAGTGTAATGACCCACATGAAGAATTTAAGAGTGGACAATATCAGCATAAAGGGTACTTTTCCGATATTCATGAAGTTGAGGAATTTCATGAAAAATCCCGGTTCTTTTTCGGAAGAGACATCTGAATCAGAATCTCCGTCGGCATCCACATCTCCGTCAATATCCACATCGGCATCCACATCCACGTCTGCATCGAAATCGAGATCAATGTCGAGTGCATCAAATCCGGCTCCGCTAAGGAATGTAAACAGCCAAAAGACAGCTAGTACGCCCATTATTACGGTCATTACTGCGTTTGGCAGGGGGTGCATCAAGTTGTGTAAGAATTCGGTCATAGTATAACAGGTCAAAAGTAATTAATTTCGGTATAAATATCAATTAGCAAATTTGAAAATTCGGAAATTTGAAGATTAATTTGCTAATCTGCTGATTTTCAAATATGCTAATTATCTTACAGCATTCCCAGTTTCCGCTTGATTTCGTCAAGGTCTTCATTTACTTTTCCGGCATCATTACCAATGGCTTTATCTATTTCTTCATCCACGGTTGTTTTCTTTTTGGCAATGTCGCCATATGCCTGGGCAAGAGCTTCCTCTTCTTCCACTTTTTCTTTCATGCGTTCCAGCATGCTAATGGTGCTGTTACTGTCGATCTGAGCCAGCTGCTTGTTGACTTCTTTAGTAGCCTTGCTTACTCTGATTCTCGATTTCAGCGTTTTCAGTTCATTTTCCCATTTAGTGATATTGAACTTGAGGATTTCTACGTTTTTCTGTATTTCATCAGCTGAGTTTTCGTGAACTGTTTGTTGTTCTTCAAGGGTTTCAGCTTCTTTGGTCAGTGTTTCTTTCAAAGCAAGAGCTTCTTTGGCTAATTTTTCAGCTTGTTCAAGGTCTAGTTCTCCTTTTTGAGCTTTGGTCAGAAGAAGGATAGCCTTATTCTCGTAATCCTGTGCACTTACCTGCTTCTTTGTTTTATCGTTCTTTGTACGGATGGCCAGAGCTTTGATCTGAGCTAACGATTCAAGAGCTTTTTCAAGGTCTTCTCTCATTTCTCTGATTCCCTGTTCGGTCATACGTATAGGATCTTCCATTTTGTCAACTGCAGAATGTATTTCTGCTTGTCCGATTCTTAAAAGTCTTTTGAAAATGTTCATGGCTTTTATTTTTTAGAAAATTCAATAATCTGTTCGTAATATTCGCTTAATAATAATCCTAAAGAGTTGAGAGCTCCCTCGAACTCGTTCATATCCAGATTCTCAATCTGTAATGTATATCTGAATATGACTCTTTTTCCCTCTTCATCGAGTACGAAAGCTCCGTGTATAATGTCCCTGTTCTTTTTCAACAGGGCTTTGTATATATCCTTGTCGTCGCTTTTCAGTTCGAAGATAAATTGTTCGATGATCAGGATGGGAGGCGCCACACCTATGATCAGGTTCTTTATTCCATCGGCTTCGCTTTCTATGAGAAATATCCCGTTTTCTTTGCTCTGGTACGAAACGGAATAACCAAGCTTTGAAATGTACGATTCAATTTTTTTGAAATACATAGGCTATATAATTTGAAGATTTGATAATTAGCAAATTTGAAAATTATTTTATTTAAATCTTAATTTTTCACTTTTCATTTTTAATTCTTCATTTATTTTCTTATGTTTGCAAATATTTTTAGCTAAATTACTAATAAATTTTTAATGTGCAAATATTTTTAGCAAAAAATGTCACAAATAGGAAAAAATATAAAAAAAATACGAAACGTTAAGGGGATAAGCCAGCAGGCATTTGCTGATCTGTTCCAATTGACAAGAGGTAATATATCATCATATGAGGAGTTTAGGGCTGAACCTAAAATAGAAATGATAATCCGGATTGCTAAATATTTTGGCATACCGCTGGCCGATTTTATTGAAAAAGACCTTTCTGTGAATGAACTTTTACATTATAATGCGGGATTGGTACTTGAAACCGAGAAACTAAAGATTGCCCAACAATTGCAGAAAGTGCCTTATATACCGGCTTTGTATCTGTCCGATTATATAGATAAGTATCTGGATGAAGATTTTCTTATACAGTTGCCTTATATAATAGTGCCCAGCAATTCGAAATTACGTTTGTTAGCTTTTGAAGTTGATAATCAGGATACATTACCGAACGGCTTTAATTATCATAATGGAGATATCCTGGTATTAGAGAATGTGGTGAAGGAAAATGTGCACCGTATTGCCGATAAACTAGGGATGATGGTGGATGATGAAGGAATGAAAATAGGAGTGTATAAGGAAAAAAACAATAAAATTATGCTTTCGCTGAATGAATGGGTAGAATATCCGTTCGATATGGATTCGAAAGCCCGGTATTGGGTCGTGAGGGCTTCATATAGCCAGATAGTGTAATAATATTTAATTATAAAGGGGCTGTCCCAAAAGTAATTTTTGATTTTTTTCTGTCATCCTGAACGGAGTGAAGGATCTTCTTTTGAGAGTTGAGATTCTTCGTTACACTCAGAATGACAAAAGAAAGTAACACTTTGATAGTGTAATCTTACTTTTGGGACAGCCCCTCTTTTTATACTATTATTTATTGTTTCTCGAATATAATAATGATTCTTCCGTCCTTTTTCATTACAAGCAGATTATCTGTCTCTTTTTCCAGATCGATTTTACCTGTGAATGTTTTTACGAATTCATTTTCCATTTCCATATTAGGACATGCCATACGTGTAGTTGCAAGAGGAGTTACTGTAAGTACATTGTTTTCCAATGTAAATGCTCCGTTATATCTGTTACAGCCGGCTAATCCGGCAAGTCTTTTTTCTGCAAAATTAAATTCCAGTGTTGGCATTTTCTTTGTTTCGCTTTCAGCTTCGCTTTTTCCATTGATAGATTGAAGTTTCCACTCTCCTGCAAGATCTGCTGCACCAAGAGGTTGTGCGCGGGTAAATACCAATGTAGTCTTTCCGTTTTGTGAAAATGTCAGTTCATCGCCATTCAAGGCCAATTTCGATTTTCCATCGAGTAATTTGAATAAGGTAGATTCCTGATCGCCGCAGAACATCATGGTAGAAACTATTTTGGAGCCTGTAAATTCATCTTTGTTTATAGAGAATGTTCCTCCAAATCCGTTACAGCCTCCATTTCCGTTCATTTGCCCATTTGTTAAATTGAAAGTTATATGAGGGATTTTATTAGGAAATGCTTCTTTTACATCCTGTCCGTTTATAGATTTCAATACCCACTTGTTGGCCAGTTGTTCCTTTGTCAGGGTTTTTGCCGAATTGCAACTTTGAAGCGCAAATATTGCTAAAGCTGCAATAAATAATAATTTGATAATTTTCATAAGTTCTTTTTATTTAATATAACATAATTGAGTTTAAAAAGTTGTGCTGAAGTAGTAGATGCAAGTTTGAGCAGTTTAGTTGCATGGGCGTTTCTTTTGTAAAAAACAAATAGCCTGTCTGGCTGATAATTTTCAATCACTTAGTGGGTATATACTATAGCTGGTTTCTTTAATAGTCTCCAATATTGCCGGTTGCATAAATTATGGGTGGAAGAAGAGCAAATAAAGCGAAATAGATAAATTTAAAGTGAAAAATAGTGAATACATTTCACCAGTTAGGGTTATTTTTGTAAAAGTATTTATTTCTAATATCAAATATACGCTAAGACTATTACATGAAAAACAAAAGAATTATTTTCCTGGTCTTGATCTCCATCTGTGCAATATTCGTTTCTGCCGGATGTGATAATCCGGAGAAATCTAAAAAACTAAAACTTTGGTATAATCATCCTGCTGTAGTCTGGGAAGAGGCGTTGCCTTTAGGCAATGGACGTATCGGTGCTATGATTTTTGGGAGTCCCCAGAATGAACTGATCCAGCTCAATGAAAATACACTGTGGTCAGGGCATCCGGTCGATGGAAATAATCCGAAAGCAGCAGAAATGTTGCCTGCCATCCGTCAGGCAGTTAATGATGGCGACTATAAAAAGGCTGCCGGATTATGGAAAAATAATGCACAAGGGCCATATTCAGCCAGATACTTGCCAATGGCAGATTTACATATTGTAATGACATCAATAGGAGAGGTTACAGATTTTTACAGGGATCTGGATATATCGGATGCATTGTCAGCCACAACATTCAAATCGGGTGGTGTGGCGTATAAACGGACAAGCTTTATATCATATCCGGATCAGGTAATGGTGGTACGTTTAGAAGCAGACAAAAAGGAATCATTGAATTTCAATCTTTCGCTTAACAGCCGTTTACGATATAAGACAGATATAAAAAATGATAATTATTTAATTTTAACCGGTAAAGCCCCCAAATATGTCGCTCATAGGGATTATGAGCCGGAACAGGTAATTTACGCGGAAGATGAAAAAGGTGAAGGAACAAATTTTGAAGTGCATGTGAAAGTTCTTCTCGAAGGGGGAAAGTCATTTGCAAAAGACAGTATATTGAATATAGAAAATGCAGATGCCGTTACTTTAATCCTTTCCGCAGCAACAAGCTTCAACGGATTTGATAAGTCTCCGGGAGAGGAAGGAAAAAATCCGGCAGATGAAGCTGTTTCTCATATTGAAAAAGCAGAAGAAAAGTCGTATGAGGAATTACTTAATAATCATATAAAGGATTATCAGGCATTGTTTGATAAAGTAGAATTGAATCTGGGTGAGGACAAACCGGAAAAAAATTCTCTGCCGACGAACGAGAGGCTGGCTGCTTTTGCCAACGATGATTCGGATAACGGTATGGTTGCTTTATATTACCAGTATGGACGCTATCTGATGATAGCTTCATCGCGGGCTGGGGGAATTGCTACGAACCTGCAGGGATTATGGAACCGCCATGTACAACCGCCTTGGGGATGCAATTATACAACAAATATCAATACCGAAATGAATTACTGGCCTGCTGAACTAACGGGTTTGCAGGCATGCCATCAACCCCTGCTCGATTTCATACAATCATTATATATAAACGGAAAGAAGACTGCGCAGGTGAGCTATGGTATTGACAAAGGATGGACGGCACATCATAACAGCGATATATGGGGCATGACATATGCGACCGGAGGATATGATAAAGATAAAATGGATATTGCTCATGTAACATGCTGGCCAATGGCCGGGGCATGGTTCTGCCAGCATTTATGGGAACATTATGCATTTGGTGGTGATGAAATTTTCCTAAGAGAAAAGGCCTATCCTATAATGAAAGGTGCTTCTGAGTTTTTGCTTGAATGGTTGCAAACTGATAACGAGACTGAATATTTGGTAACTAACCCGTCAACTTCGCCTGAGAATAAATTCAGGTATACAGATAAAGATGGTAACAAAAGTATTGGAGGCATAGCTAAGGCATCAACTATGGACATGGCTATTATCCGCGATTTATTCACAAATTGCATACAGGCATCAAAGATTTTAAATATAGATAACGAATTTCGCAGGCAGCTTGAAGAAAGCAGAAGCAAACTTTATCCTCCTCACCTTGGCTCGAAGGGTCAGTTACAAGAATGGTTCAGGGATTTTGAAGAAGTAGAGCCACAACACAGGCATGTATCTCATTTGTTCGGATTGCATCCGGGAAAAGAATATTCTCCCCGCCAGTCTACTGAATTAGCAGCGGCAGCAAAACAAACCCTGTTACTTAGAGGAGATGGTGGCACCGGGTGGGCTATGGCTTGGAAAATAAACTTTTGGGCGCGTCTTGAAGATGGTAACCATGCTTATTTGATGTTAAAAAATGGATTGAGACATGTAGACGCAGCTCAAAAAACGAAGGGTGGCGGCACTTATTCCAATCTTTTCGATGCTCATCCGCCATTCCAGATCGACGGTAATTTTGGTGGTACATCCGGTATTACAGAGATGCTTCTGCAAAGCCAGGGAGGTGAGATCTTCCTTTTGCCGGCATTGCCTGACAACTGGCCTGATGGTTCTGTAAAAGGCTTAAGAGCCAGAGGCGGTTTTGTGGTGGATATGGAGTGGAAAGCCGGTAAATTGACAAAAGCTGTAATAAAGTCCGGATTAGGAGGGAATTGCAGGGTGCGATATGCCGGGACAATAACTTCGGGTACGGCAAAGATAGATCCTGCAAAGGGAGAAAACCCGAATGTATTTTATTTTACCGCAAAGTCACCGGATTTGATAAAAGGGGAGAATGTTGCACAGTTGCAAAACCTTGAATTAAAAGATACTAATGTATATGATTTCCCTACTGATAAAGGCAAGAACTATGAGTTGATTTGTCGGTAATAGTTATAATGGAGATGTAATATCAATCAGCCATATTTTGGTATGGTAGCTTTGACAGTATAAAAACAGTCCGGGTTAGTGTTTATAGCACTAACCCGGACTGTTTTTAGTTAGAAAGAGACTTGAAAATTCATCTCCTTAAATATCAAAGGGTGGATTGTCGATGATCAATCGAATTCTTTTTTCAATTGTTCTACCCATTTTTTTACACGTTCATCCGTTTTTCCTTGCTGATTCTCGAAGTCAATGGCAAGCCCGAGAAATTTACCGTCACGCAAGGCATACGATTTTTCGAATTTATATCCATCGGTGGAGGTAAGTCCTACGATTTTGGCACCCCCCGATTCAAAAACTTTTGCGAGAAGGCCAACACCATCGATAAAATTTTCCGGATACTTTTTCTGATCACCAAGGCCGAATATAGCAACTTTCTTGCCCTTCATGTCCAGTGCTTCCAGTTCGGGCTTCACTTCATCCCAGTAGTTTGGCAATTCGCCGTCGAACCAAGTAGATACACCTACAATAATGTTATCGAATTCCTCAAAATCTTTCTTCCAGGCATCTTCCACGGGGATAATGTCTATCTTGGCATCACCAAAGGCAGCTTTTACTTTTTTAGCTATTGTTGCTGTCTTTGCTGTACTTGTGCCGTAAAATAATCCTATTTTTTTCATTGTATAATATATTTTGATTGTTTAGAATTCCAATAATTTTTTTGCGGCTTCGTAAATACGGTCTTCTCCCGGGAGAACTGCTTTTTCTAGTATTGGATTGAATCCGACAGGTGTAAATGTTGATCCTACACGTTGAACAGGGGCATCGAGATGCTGGAACATTTCAGATCCGATCATTGCTGCTACTTCTGCGCCAAATCCTGAAAATACTTTGTCTTCATGCACAACCAGCACTTTATTTGTCTTTTTCACCGACTCGAAGATCGCTTCTTTATCGAGAGGAACAAGGGAACGTAAATCCATCACTTCTACATCCCAGCCATCTTTAGCCAGACGTTCAGCAACAGCCAGGCTAAACAAGGTAGTATTGCCATAAGTAATTATACTCAGGTCTTTCCCCTGACGACGGATGCGGGCTTTTCCAAACGGAACTTCAAAATCATCAGGAATCACTGTGGCAGCGTCAACCGAATTGTATAAAGCTTTTGGTTCCATAAACATGGTAAAGCCTTTGGATCGGATACTCGTCCGCAACAATCCTGCTGCATCGTCGGCAAAAGAAGGGTAAACGATACGTGCACCTGGTAATCCGGCCAGAACTCCTTCGAGGTTCTGAGAGTGATAAATACCTCCTCCGATATATCCACCCGATGCGAGACGCAATGTGATATTCGGAGAGAATTGCCCATTACTGCGCCAGTAATCGTGGGTACATTCCACATACTGTTCCATTGCCGGCCAAAAATAATCGGCAAATTCGGCACCTTCTATAACCACACGGATTTTCGGGTCAAAGCGGCTCATGCCGTTGGCTGTCCCTACAATAAAGTCCTCGGCTATAGGCGCATTGAATACACGCTGTTCGCCGAACTCCTGCTGCATACCTTTCGACGCATTAAAAACGCCTCCTTTATCCTTGTTTGCCATATCCTGTCCCCAAATAAAGGTATCGGGATTGTGACGGAATTCAGCTTTTAGTGTTTCGTTGATAGCTGTTATCAGATTTATCTTTTCTCCTTCTTCATTGTGCGTTCCGTCCACATATTTTTGAGGCTGATATGGTTCGGGAGTAACGAATTTGAATATCGATTCCGGTGTAGGATCGGGTGCGGCCAAGGCCTTTTTATTTGCCGCACTTAATTCTTTCTTAGTCGCTGCCTCTATCTCTTTTAGTTCGTCTTCTGTAAAACGTTTGTAACGCAACAACATACGGCGGAACTTCATCAACGGATCGGCTTCCTTTACATATTTCAATTCGTTTTCGTCACGATAGAGCGTATGCTTATCCGAATTGGAGTGCGACCCTATGCGTACACAGTTTGCATGTACCATGACCGGCGCCTGGTTTTTGATTGCATACTCCCGGGCTTCGGCCATTGTATTCATGGAGTCGAACACATCTTTTCCGTTACAATGCATGATTCTCAAGCCTTTGAATCCGGTGAAGTTGTCAACTACTTTCCGGTTGGCTGTCTGGTCTTTTTTCGGTACGGAAATTCCATATCCATTGTCCTGAATGACGAATATTACAGGCAATTGCTCTTTCGATGCACCGTTTATGGCTTCATAGACATAGCCCTCGGATGTTGCTGATTCTCCGTGTGAGGTAATCGCTACTCCGGTATGCTTATAATACTTAATGGCCCGGGCAACTCCCACTGCATGCAGGTCGTGATTACCTGTGGCTGACGATACATTCTCTATGTGCCATTCGGGTTTGGCGAAGTGGTTTGACATGTGACGTCCACCACTGGCCGGATCAGTAGCTTTTGATATACCGTTCAGAATCAATTCTTCGGCTGTAATACCCGCCGAAAGAGCTGTAAGCATATCTCGGTAGTATGGGAACATAAAGTCTTCACCCCGGGTAAAAACCTGTCCCATAGCGAGCTGTATGCCATCGTGTCCGGCATAAGGCGCATGGTAAGACCATCCAAGCGATTGAAGGAGATAAGCCGGAGCTTTTTCATCTATTGCACGGCCGAGTGTCATCAATTGATACCACTTTTTCAGGGTTTCCTTATCTGTTGTTTTTATATCGTATTTTTTCATATTCTTTTGAGTTAACAAGTATACAAGGCACGAGATACAGGTTTGTAACTTGTCTACTCGTATCTTGTACCTTGTATCTGTTAATATTATTCATTCCAGTTTTCAAGATACTGAGCTATCTTATAGAGGAAGTTTCCTCCAAGCATGCCATCAATCACTCGATGATCATAAGATAACGACAGATACATCTTGTGGCGGATAGCAATAACATCGCCTTCCGGGGTTTCTACTACAGCAGGTTTCTTTTCTATGATTCCCACACCCAATATGGCAACTTCAGGCTGATTGATAATTGGTGTGCCGAATATGCTTTTGAATGAGCCGAAATTAGTAATGGTAAATGTGCCTCCCTGAATTTCGTCCGGCATCAGCTTGTTTGCACGGGCTTTCTTGGCCATAGTGTCTATTGAAGAAGCCAGTCCGCTAAGACTTAGTTTGTCAGCATCTTTGATAACCGGAACTATAAGATTCCCATTATCGAGTGACACCGCAAAACCAACATTAATATGTTTCTTTTCGATAATGTTGTATCCGTCTACCGATGAATTCACTCGTGGAAAATCTTTCAGTGCTTTGGCTGTGGCTTCGGCTATTACAGGCATATAAGTGAGGCTGATACCTTCACGTTTCTTGAACGCTTCTTTGTTTGCCTCACGCCAGCGTACAAGTTTGGTTACATCTACTTCGATAACATTGGTTACATGCGGAGAAATCTTCTTGGATGCTACCATACGGTCTGCAATGATGCGGCGTACAGTATCCATCGCGATCACTTCATCTCCTTCCGATACAGCTACAGGTACAGGTTTAGGTGCACTTTCCTGTTGAGGAGCCGAAGCCGGAGTTGCGGCAGGTTTCTCTGTTTTAGCCGGTTTGGCAGCAGGAGCGGCAGAAGATATGCCTTTCTTCTTATTTTCAATGTAGCGGACAATATCGCTTTTGCTTACACGTCCTTCATAACCTGATCCTTCGATCTTATCCAGTTCATCTTGTCCGATCCCTGCTTCTTTAGCTTTTTGCAATACAACAGGAGAATACCATCTTTCTTCTGTGCCTTTGCTTACTTTTTCATCACTGACTTTTGCAGGAGTAGCAGGTTGTTCTGTTTTTTCTTCTTTTACTTCTTCTTTAGATTCAGGTAGAGGAGCAGCTTCTTGTTTTGTCTCTTCCGCCGGAGCTTCTTCTTCACCTTCTCCATCAAGGTCTACAACGGCCACAACAGTACCTACTGCCACAGTGTCGCCTTCTTTAAATAATATCTCCAATATCTTTCCGGCTACAGGTGACGGTATTTCTGCACTCACCTTAGCTGTATTCACTTCGAACAATACATCGTCTTCTTCAATGTTGTCGCCTACTTTTACCGACCACGAAATAATCGTTCCTTCTGTAATACTTTCGCCCAACTTGGGCATTTTTATTTCAAATTTTGCCATGGTTTATATTTAGTTTGGCCCCTCTAACCTCCCCGAAGGAAGGCTTTAAGAGTTTATTAATAATTATTGTTTTCTAGCAAAAGTCCCCCTTGGGGAATTTAGGGGGCTGTAATTCCCACTATAATTCCAGTCCTTTGTTGCATATTTCTCTTCTTCCAGTTGCTTGATTGAAACAACATCTTTCTTCGTGAATTGATATGTCTTATTTCCTGTGTTTTCACTCAGAAAATAGGTCATAATATATTTTTTGAAAAAGCTGATATCTATAGGCTTATCCAGATGCTTTTGCAGATTTGTTACAGGGCTTTTTACCGACTTCACATATATTCTGCCGTCATCGGTATTCTCTGCTTGTGCCGGATCGGCTTCAAGCGATGTTATCAGACTGCTGAGATCAGACGAGAAGAGCAGGGTGGCATGAAACATAACCCTGTCTTTGTGTACACATTGTGCACTGCCTGATATCTTTAGCCCATTGATGTTTATAGCCCTGCGTGCATCCGATTCGGCATGTACTCCCAATTTAGATAAAAGATCGATTATCCGCTGGGTAAACCTGTCGAAATTCACATTCTTATTATTCTCTATAAATGTAAGATTCAGATTACCTGAATCGTGGAATACGGTGCCACCACCCGAAAAACGCCTGACTATCTTCAACCCGTTCTTTTCTGCAAAATCAAGATTGATCTCTGCCAACACACTCTGGTACTTGCCTACGATAATAGAAGGTTCGTTTTGCCATAACATAAATATGTCCTCAGAAAAATTCTTTAGTAAGTATTCTTCCGAAGCCAGATTAAAATAAGCATTTGTATATGTGTTGTTAATGCAATACATTATAATTTCAAAATTTAGCCCCCTAACCCCCGTAGGGGGAATTGGCCTCCCCTGCGGGGAGGTTGGAGGGGCTGATGATTTATGAAAATAAAACTTCGTGTATAATTTCACTCACTGTAGGGTGAGGGTATACATGTTTGCGGAACTCTTCTATAGTATCTTCATTTTCAATAGCCACTCCTGCCAGTACGATTATCTCTGAAACAGGGTTTCCCAGCATATGACAACCGATGATATGGTCATAATCATCTACAATGATCTTGCACAATCCGTTTCCTGTTTCATTCTCGGCAACAAAGCGTCCTGCATAAGCCATTGGCAATTTCAAGACGCGGAATGATTCGCCGTTAGCACTTAGTTCCTCTTCGGTTTTACCTACCCCTGCAATTTCGGGATTTGTATAAACCACACCCGGGATGGCTCGATAACTCATTTTGTCATCTTCTCCAATTATATGACTTATCGCCACTTCTCCTTCACGAATGGCTGTATGCGCCAACAGAGAGAAACCAGTTATATCTCCGGCCGCATAAACCTGCGGATGACTGGTTTGCAGGTATTCATTAACTTTTACACCACCTCTGTGCATTTCTATATTCAGTTTCTCGAGCCCGAAGCCTGTTGTAATAGCTCTGCGGCCTACGCTTACGAGCACTTTGTCTGCCTCTATTGTTTCATTCTTACCTTTCTTTTCTACAATAACACCTTTTGGGGTAACTTCCACTACTTTTGTATTCAGATGGAATTTGACTCCCTTTTTTTCGTACTCCTTACGAAGCATGGCAGATGTTTCCTTGTCCATTGCTCCGAGTATCTCAGGCATCATTTCTATGACATTCACTTCCACGCCCATGCTGTTGAAGAACGAAGCGAACTCTATCCCGATTACGCCGCCACCTATAATAGCCAGTGATTTTGGCAATTCTTTTGGTTCCAGAGCTTCTTTCGATGTCCAGTATTCTATATCAGACAATCCTTTGATGGGAGGAATAACGGTTTCTGAACCAGTGCAAAGCAACAGATACTTTACTTCGTAGTTTTCTCCACCGCCCGATATTTTGATATATCCGTTTTCTTCTCCTATAATATTAGCTGTATCAGTTACAACAGTGATTCCATTTGAAGACAATTTATAATTGACTCCCGCAACGAGTTTTTTTACTACTTTATCCTTGCGTCCGATTATTTTCCCCAGGTCGAATGTCGGCTCACTGCCTACTTCTATTCCATATTTACTGGCACTTTTGATATTATCCAGTGTTTTTGCCGAATACAAAAGTGTTTTGGTAGGTATACAACCTTCATTGAGACATACACCCCCGATATATTTTTTTTCGAAGATTACTGTTTTTAATCCGTTTGAAGCTGCTTTTTCAGCTGCATTGTAGCCGGCAGGCCCGGCTCCGATGATTGCTATGTCAAATTTCATGGTCAAAATATAATTATTTTAATGTTGTGAAATTAAATTGCGTCAAATTTAAATTGTTTATGTCAATAAAACAAATAAATAATATACTTAGTTTTATAGAAATAAACTATGTGAGTTAGATTGTTTTTATGTAATTTGTAATATCGGGATTACAAAATGATTTAGTCTGACCAGTATTTCAAAATCAAGTAAAACATCTGATCTAATTATTTAACACTCGAGATACAAAATAGTTGCTACTATTCTTTAATCAATCTTCTATTTTGTACTTTTGTTGTTTGATAAATTTTTAGGATAATGGAACAAGATCGGGATTTCGATTATCGAATTTTTGATTCTCTGATTGATAAGAATATACGTTTTGCTATATACAGACTGGCCAGACAAAAGGAGGTGAATCTTATATTGCAGACTTCTCCGGATACACAACGGATAAACAGTTTGCCGGAACTAAAAGGCCTGAAAGGATTTGTCGTGGCGCCTTTTCATATTTCAAATGAGACTCCGGTAGTAGTAATACAGCCGGATATTTATAAGGCCGGGGAGAAGGCTGTTTTTGAATATCTTAAAGATGTGACCTTTCTGGAAAAGGGATTCTCAGATAAAGATATCAGAGTCCAATCTTCACTAGGCTCTTTTGAAAAATATGCAGACACATATAAATTATTCCACTTAGCTTTAACAAATGATAAATTGCAGAAAATAGTCCTTTCACGGACTTATGATGTAGAAAAGGAAGTGGACTTTTCGGCCGGAGTAGCTTTCCGGAAAGCTTGCGAGATTCATTCCGAGAGTTTTATCTTTCTGTGTAATACCCCTGAAACAGGGACATGGATGGGGATTTCCCCAGAGCTTCTGGTTTCGGAAAAAGATGATGTATATAAAACCGTGGCTCTGGCCGGAACAAAGAAAGTTTCTACGCAGGATTGGGATACAAAGAACCGCAAGGAACAACAAATTGTTGTTGATTATATGCAACAGCAAATAGAAAAAATAGGAGGCGATATATTGAAGGACGGCCCTTTTACGGCACAGGCGGGGAAGATAGAACATTTGAAAACCAAATTTGCTTTTAGTTTGAAAGATGAATATAGCATAGGAGATTTGTTGGAACTATTACATCCCAGTCCGGCTGTATGTGGTTTTCCGAAGAAAGAAGCATTTAGCTTCATATTGGAGAATGAGCCATATGACCGCCGGTATTATTCGGGATTTATCGGGCCTTTAAATATAGATGGATTTAGCCGTTTGTATGTTAATCTGAGATGTACCCAGATCGGTAGTGATATTTTACGATTATATGCGGGAGGAGGAGTGCTTCCGTCTTCGGAATTGAAATCGGAATGGGAAGAAACAGAGAATAAGTTGCAGACGATACAGAGTGTAATAAGCCCCCTAAATCCCCCAAGGGGGACTTAGTAATGGATGATATTACTATATAAACTATTATTTACTCTCCAAAAGTCCCCCTTGGGGGATTTAGGGGGCCAAATATTTTAAGTATGTCCTTTTCAGTCAAAAAAAATGTACTACAAACCGTTGCCTTAATAAAGGAGTCTGGTATTAAGCATATAGTTGTTTCTCCGGGTTCAAGAAACGCTCCTTTATTACAGACCTTCTCTCAGGAAGAAGCATTTAACTGCCAGGTAATTGTTGACGAACGTAATGCGGGGTTTCATGCTTTGGGAATTATCCAAAGTGAAAAAAAACCTGTTGTGGTCTGTTGTACATCAGGATCGGCATTACTCAATCTGGCACCTGCTGTGGCTGAAGCATACTATCAGCAATTACCACTCATTGTTGTGTCGGCCGACCGTTCACAGGAATGGATAGGGCAAATGGACGGACAGACTATTCCCCAGCCGGGAGTATTCGGCTCAATGGTAAAAAAAGCAGTTAGTCTGCCGGAAATAAAAGATGGCCAGGATGAATGGTTTTGTAATCGCCTGATAAATGAAGCATTAATCACAAGTATGGCCGGTGCGCCCGGGCCGGTGCAGATAAATGTTCCGATATCTGAGCCTCTGTTCGATTATTCTGTTGAAAAGTTACCCGAAGTAAGACATGTCAATTTTGCTCCGGTACATAAATCGGTAGATATCCTGCCGTTTGTTGATAAATGGAATGGTTTATCTAATAGAATGATTATTGTAGGGCAAAAGATAAAGTCTCCCGAACTGGTCATAGCTTTAGAAAATCTGGTGAAACGAGGAGACTGTGTAGTCTTTACCGAATATCTTGCGAATGCTGTATCTCCTTTATTCATCAGTAACTTTGATGCATGGCTATATGCTATGCCGGAAGAGCAGAAAGCAAATTTTGTCCCTGCTCTGGTAATAACATTAGGAGGGCATATCGTATCGAAACGATTGAAACAGTTTTTGAGGGTAAATAATCCGGAGAATCACTGGCACTTGACGCAATCGGGTGAGGTGGCCGATCTATTTCAGTCATTGACAGACTTGATAGAAACTGACAATTTGCGGTTTATCAATGATCTGTCAAACTCAGTAGGAGAAGATGTCAATAAAACATATTACAATCTTTGGAAAAAAGCTTCTGATAGGGTAGGAGAGCCAGCCTCTGAAATTCCTTTTTCGGATATTTATGCAGTGGGAGAATTTCTTAAAGTCTTGCCGAAGGGAGCAGCTTTACATTTAGCTAATAGTTCTACCGTACGTAATGCGCAACTATATGATCAGGATGCTTCATGGGAGATATACTGTAACCGGGGAACAAACGGAATAGAAAGCACTTTGCCTACGGTAGTCGGTTTCGCTTCTGTTTATAAGGGGATTACCTATCTGATTACAGGCGATTTAAGTTTCTTTTATGGACTGAATGCACTATGGAATATCGGTCATATAAAGAATCTCCGTATCCTGCTTATAAACAACGGAGGCGGAGGCATTTTCCATTTATTACCGGGACTGGGTAACGCTCCTTCACTAAAGCAATATGTGGCAGCTACACACACTACTGATGCAAAGAAATGGGTGCAGGCATCGGGTATGAAATATCTTTCAGCAAAAGATAAAGAGGAATTAAATGAAAGCCTCACAATCTTAGTGGACGAGACTATAAATGAATCTATGCTGCTTGAGGTTACTACAGATATGGAAATAAGTAAGCAGGTATTCAAAGAGTATTATCATCAATTGAAATTAATATATTAGCATATTTGAAAATAATTCATAATTTATAACTTATAATTCATAATTAGAATACATGGCTACAAGAAAATGGGAAACCATAAAAGAATATGAAGAAATCCTGTTCGATTATTTCGAAGGGATAGGTCGTATCACTATCAACCGTCCACGTTTTCGCAACGCATTTACACCAACTACCACAATGGAGATCAGTGATGCCTTGCGTATCTGCCACGAAAATCAGGATATATATGTCGTAGTACTTACGGGCGCAGGCGATAAGGCATTCTGTGCAGGTGGCGACCAGAATGTGAAAGGTAAAGGCGGATATATCGGTAAAGACGGGGTTCCCCGTTTACAGGTGCTTGAAGTTCAGAAACAAATACGTTCGCTACCCAAACCTGTTATTGCGATGGTAAATGGTTATGCTATCGGTGGTGGTCATGTATTGCATGTGGTTTGTGATCTTTCCATTGCTTCTGATAATGCTATTTTTGGACAAACAGGCCCTCGTGTGGGTAGCTTCGATGCCGGATTTGGTTCTTCTTATCTTGCCCGTATCGTAGGACAGAAAAAAGCCCGTGAAATTTGGTTCCTATGTCGTCAGTATTCAGCACAGGAAGCTTTGGAAATGGGACTGGTGAATACTGTTGTTCCATTCGATCAACTGGAAGACGAAACCGTGAAATGGGCACACGAAATGATGCAACACAGCCCGATGGCTCTGCGTATGATAAAAATGGGACTAAATGCGGAGCTTGATGGACAGGCAGGTATTCAGGAATTGGCAGGAAATGCAACCTTACTATATTATCTGACTGATGAGGCGCAGGAAGGTAAGCATGCATTCCTTGAAAAGCGTAAGCCTGACTTTAAAAAATTCCCTAAGTTTCCTTGATATAAGAGATAATAGGGATGCAGTTAAAAACTCGGATTATTCCTTATACCCTTCAATTCAAGCGTCCGGCAGGAACTTCAAGAGGAGTGTATCTCGACCATAAAATATGGTATGTGGTTGTATCTTCCATATCAGAACCTGAACGATGGGGGATAGGGGAGTGTGCTCCTTTGTTCGATCTTAGTCCCGACTATGATGAGCAATATGAAGACCGGTTGCGACACTTCTGCAATAATCTGGAAAAAGAAGGGCAGTTAGATGTTGAGTCTTTACGTTCTTATCCATCTATATTGTTCGGACTGGAAACAGCATTGAGGCATTTAGAACAAGGCAGCTTTAAATTATGGGATACACCTTTCTCCAGACAAGAAAAGGGTATAGCTATCAACGGGCTTGTCTGGATGGGTGATTATACTTATATGTATGAACAGATAGAGGCAAAACTGGAGCAAGGCTTCCGTTGCATAAAGTTGAAGATTGGAGCTATAGATTTTGATAAAGAATTGGAGTTGTTACATCTGATCAGGAAAAGTTATGATGCAGATAAGATCACATTACGGGTGGATGCCAATGGCGCTTTTTCGACTGTAGACGCTATGGACAAACTAAAACGCCTGGCGGAACTCGATATTCATTCTATAGAGCAGCCAATAAAGGCCGGACAGTGGAACGAGATGGCGCATCTGACTTCTGTAACGCCTTTGCCCATAGCATTGGATGAAGAGCTTATAGGAATATACCGGCCAGAAGATAAAAAGCGACTGTTGGAAAAGATAAAACCACAATATATTATCCTGAAACCTACTCTGCATGGAGGAATTTGTGGATGTAATGAGTGGATAGAACTGGCCGGATCAATGAAAATTGATTGGTGGATTACATCAGCCCTCGAATCGAATATAGGACTGAACGCTATTGCCCAATGGTGTGCGATTTTCGATCCGGAGATTCCGCAAGGATTAGGTACAGGCGGATTATATACGAATAATATACATATGCCATTGCTAATAAAAGGTGATTGCCTGTGGAATACTACTGATGATACAAAAAAAGTAATACAAGATTTAAAAAACAAAACACATAATGAAATGTTTGATATGTAACTCCGATATGGAGTATTATTTCTCCAAAACATACACGGGAGAACCATTTGCTACCTATATGAAAGATATAGGAACAGTAAACTATTGTAAATGTAAGAATTGCGGCTTTGTGTTTTCCGAAACCCACAGTAAACTTCCTTCTCAGCTATGGGAAAAGCTGAACCTGGAATACCATCATTACTCTGAAATGATGAAAGCCCGAAGAGACCCGGACAGACCGGCAAATCCCTCCCCTTACTTTCAGCAGGCAGCCACTATAAACCTGTTGATAAAAAACGACATTATAGACCCGTCACCGATGCTCGATTTTGCCGGAGGCTATGGTACACTGAGTAAGTTATTGCAAAAATACTTTGGGCAGAAACTGTATATTTACGATCCTTACGTTCGACAAGAATCGTCAGACTATATTGCTACCGAAGATCTGAAAAAATATAAGGTTGTAGTAAACAGCGCTATGTTTGAACACATAATAAACCGGGATACGCTTGATCAGCTAAACAGTTTGGTAGACAGCGACGGATGCCTCATAATACACACCCTTGTATGCGAAAGAATACCTGCCGACCCAGACTGGTTTTATCTGAAACCTCCTGTACATTGTGCGTTCCATACCAACAAGAGTATGGAAATACTGATGGAACAGTGGGGCTATGCCTCATCCATTTATTGTCCTGTAAGCAAAACCTGGGTACTACTGAAAAAAGAAAGAAAGAACCTTTCCGAAAAGATAGAGGCTGTGAATGTAGAACTGCAACAGGATTATCTTATTTACAAAAAGGGGTTTATTGATTACTGGAAAGGCTTTTAGATAATGGAAAACAGGATTACTGGATGCACCCGAAGATACATTGCCGGAAATCAGATATCTGTGGCAGAATCCGTTTTGCTCTGTCTTTGTTTCTTTACTCTTTACTCTTTAGTTAAAATATAGATATGTATCAATTATATATAAAACGGCAGGCAATTACCATAGAAGGAGGAACATATCTTCCCGATGCATTCAGAGGAAAAGGTATTCCTGCATTTGCCACAAAATCGGACTTTCACAGGGAGTTATACCTTTTCTTGCAGAATTGGTTTTCCCGTTCACCTTTCCTGAAGGTAAAAACTTCTGGTTCTACAGGCACACCAAAGGAAATGTTGGTGGAGAAATCGCGTATGATGCAAAGCGCTCAGCTAACCTGTTCTTTTCTGGAATTGAAAGAAGGAGACAAGTCTTTGCTTTGCATGTCCCTGGATTATATTGCAGGCAAAATGATGGTTGTCCGTGCGCTGATTGCAGGGCTCGACCTGTATCCGGTATCACCATCGGGCAATCCTCTGAAAAATAACGATATTACCTACGATTTTGCTGCTATGATTCCCATGCAGGTATATAATAGTCTGCAGTCTGATATTGAACGTAAGTGCTTGGCTGGGATCAGGAATCTTATAATAGGAGGAGGCGCTATCGATACGCAATTGGCAGAACAGCTCAAAGGTTTTCCTAATGACATATACTCGACCTATGGCATGACGGAGACTCTTTCCCATATTGCCCTGAGGAAGATTAATGGGAATGATGCTTCGGAAAACTACATGCCGTTTTCATCCGTTAATCTTTTATTATCGCAAGAAGGGGCTTTAATTATAGACGCTCCTTTGGTGAGTCGGGAAAAACTATATACAAACGATATTGCCGAAATAAACGATGATGGCAGTTTTCGTATATTGGGCCGTAAAGATAACGTTATCAATAGCGGAGGTGTAAAGATACAGATAGAAGAAGTAGAAAGACTCCTGAAGCCATATATCAACAATCCCTATGCTATAACCTCATCCACTGACCCCAAATTTGGAGAAATCGTAGTTTTAGTTGTAGAAGAAGATATCGATCCGCTTATCTTTGAAGGTAAACTGCCTGATTACTACTTTCCTAGAAGGATTGTTAAGGTGGATTCTATACCCCTCACTGAAACAGGGAAAATAAACCGTCCGGCTGTAAAAGCATTGATTGGCTAAGCAGGACATCATGTTCTATTGTCGTTCTAATATTTGCTTTGCTTACTTCAAGACAATTAAAAACCAATGGGAATAGTATTAATTTCATTCTTCCGGTCAATATTTAGCAGATATAAGGTTCTGAATTCATCAGAATTTGTATGTGATGGAATGATAATATGTTGATACATAAAGTTTTGAATTAGAGGGAGTGGCGTAGGCAATTATTGGATGGAAAAATGATGCAGTCAAGTGTAAATTATATAAATTTCGTACGTTTGCCCTGATGATTCGTATGAATAACTAGGTTATTTGTTATATTTGCATTATAAAAACCTATATAAAATATTAACTCTCAATTAAAAACAGAAAACATTATATGTATCTTTTTATAAAAAAAGTAATACTATATACAATGTGTAAAGCCTTTTTTTTTGCTGAAAATTTGGCAGTTAGCTCTATTTTGTTAGAGAGAGAGAGAGAGAGAGAGAGAGAGAGAGAGAGAGTAACAAATTATCCGGCGTTTGTAATAAAATCTTTACCGGGATTTTATCGCATTGTTGTGTTTTTATCCCAAGTCAGGTATTTCCCTTTTATTCCGAAAATCAAACTACCAGTAACAGGGCAAGGAATTACATTAACATCCTTGTCATTGATATCTTACAGACCGAATGATCCCTTTTATTTATGTTTATAAAGAATACTTCTGAAGATAATCTGCTATGGGATAATTTCCTCTCGGGAAATGAGGAAGCCTACGGCTTGATTTATGAGAAATATTCAAAAAAATTGTTTATTCAGGGTTTACAGTTTACTTCCAACAGGGAAGTAATAGAGGATTGTATACACGATGTATTTGTGAAAATCTATAAAAACAGGGCAAACCTGAAATCACTGAATAATCTGAAGGTTTACCTCTTTGTAGCATTAAGAAATAGTATCATAACTGCTATAAAAAAACAAAAAATACCGTTCGAAACATTGGACGAGTCTGAATATGGTCAGATATCGGACAGCAGTAATATAGAAGACGACTTTATAAATAAAGAAAGTGAAACCCACAAACATACACTTGTAGCCGCCGCTCTACATTCACTGACCATACGGCAACGCGAGGTCATACACTATCGTTTTTATGAAAACATGAGTATAGACGAAATATCTGTGCTTATGGAAATGAATTATCAATCTGTACAGAACCTGATTCAACGGTCTTTGAAAAAAATAAATCAATTTCTAAAAAAAAGATAAAAAAGGTGAGTATAAAATAAAATCATTGAAGTCCTTTATATAGAACGTAAAACTTCATATGCTTTATTTATGCAGAATCAGGATTTAGGTAAAGACTATTCAAAATATACTTTTGAAGACTTTCTTCAAGATGATTTGTTTGTGTCTTCAATTAAGAATAGAGATACGGTTGAATTTTGGGAAATCCTGAAAAATGAAAATAAAATAAATTGGGAAGCATTTTGTTCTGCCAAGTATTTTCTGGAATCACAGGAATCATATAATGATAGCTCTGTATCCGATGCCGAATTATCCGGATTATGGGGCAATATTCAAATGTCTGCCCATACAAAAAAATATAAGAAATTAATATATATAGCCAGTTGCAGTGCGGCAAGTATTGTCCTTCTGTTTATGGCTTTGCCTTATATTAAGGCTGTATTTCAAACAGACGACACGCAGAATATAGTATTGTTTGCACAAGAAAATTCTAATATAAGTGACAATGAAAATATCCAGATAATATTGTCGGAAGATAATATAGTAAAAATTGAAGAAACCGAAACCAACATCGTTTATGATTCCACTGATATTAAAATAGCACAAAAAGAAGTTTCTAAAAAAGAATCGGCCGCCTACAACCAACTGATCGTTCCTAAAGGTAAAAGGTCCAAATTGACTCTGTCTGACGGGACTAAATTAGTAGTTAATGCCGGGACAAGAGTTATATATCCGATCGAGTTTTCTAAAAAAGAAAGGGAAATATATGTCGACGGAGAAGTTTTTATCGATGTATCGCATAACGAAAAGAAGCCTTTTATTGTAAAGACAAGCGATATGGATATCCGGGTTTTGGGTACACGATTCAATATAATGGCATACGAATCCGACCCCAATAAACAAGTCGTACTGGCCAAGGGATCGGTAAAAATACAAAAAAACAATAAAGCGGACGAAGTCATGCTGAAGCCATCCGAAATGTATGAATATAATAACGGCCAAAGCAGAGTGGCAAAGGTTAATGTGACACACTACATATCGTGGGTTGATGGTATGTATATATTTGAAAGCCAGAAATTAACCGATGTAGCGTTGCGGCTTTCCCGCTACTACGGAGTAGATATTGCATGCAGCGAAGATGTGAAAAATCTCAGATGTTCCGGGAAGATGGATTTAAAAGATAACCTGGAAGAAATATTTAAAGGACTATCTTTTTCTTTCCCTGTCGAAATAGAATACTATGATAAAAAATACATTATAAAGAAAACCTGATTAAGAACCTTAAACTAAGAGCCTATGCACAGAAAATAATCTAAAAAACATCGGATGATATCGCCAAATACCATCCGATCAAGATTCAAGTAGTTAAAATCGCCAAATATTTAACAATTAAATCTATACAAATATATGATAAATATGGATAGGTTTAGCACAAAAAGTGCTAATACTAGTTTAGCCCAAAGAGTTATGAGGATAATGATCTTTTTATTTTTAGTGGGGATGGGGATATCTCATGCGAGTAATACATATTCGCAATCAACTAAGTTAAACCTCGATCTGAGAAATAAAACCATAAAAGAAGTATTTTCCGAAATTGAAAAGAGTAGTGAATATATTTTCCTTTATAACGATGAAAATCTGGATATAACAAGAAAAGTATCTGTTAATATCCATAACCAGACAATAGACAAAATACTGGATCAGATATTTAAAAACACGAATAATACTTATTATATATCTGACAGACAGGTGTTTATTTCCGAAAAGAAAAACACTTCATCAAATACAGAAAAGATAAAACCCGAGGTAAACAAACCTGTGCAGGATCCGCGAATACTGATTAAGGGTACAGTCAAAGACCGTGACGGGGATCCGCTGATCGGCGTTACCGTTAAACCGAAAAAAAGAGGAATTGCATCAATAAGTGGTAATAACGGAGATTTTGTCGTCTATGTAGATAACATGGACGAAACACTCGTTTTTACCTATGTGGGAATGGAAGAATACCAGTTGAAATTAAAAACAGGCACTACCAACTATAACGTTGTGATGAAAAGCGTTCATACCGAATTAGAATCTGTCGTTGTAGAAGCCGGTATCATCCAGCGCAACAAATTGGGCTTTACAGGGTCTTACTCTACCGTAACACAGGAAGAATTGAAGGCTGTGGGTAATATGAATGTTCTTCAGTCACTGAAATCGTTAGACCCGGCATTTGTCATAACAGACAACAATCTGATGGGTTCCGACCCCAACACAATGCCTACCGTCACTTTGCGTGGAGGATCTACAATGAGCTTTTCCACCACATTGAACGATAATACTACAAATCCGAACGAGCCACTTTTCATTCTCGATGGATTTGTGACAAACCTACAGACCATAAACGACCTGGACATTAACCGGGTAGAATCGATAACACTGTTGAAGGATGCCGGATCGACTGCTATTTACGGATCGAAAGGTGCGAATGGTGTAATTGTCGTTGAGACAATAAAGCCAAAATCTGGTGAGGTAATGATCAATTACAATACTGATCTGCAGCTTGCCACTGCCGACCTGAGCGCTTACAATCTGATGAACGCCGCCGAAAAGCTGGAATATGAAGTTCGCGCAGGCCGCTATGGAGATCTTAACAACTATTATGGAACTAACGCTGCAGGTATTCAATCATATAACGACAACCTTAAGCGGGTATCCGACGGGATAGATACATACTGGCTGAAACTCCCTATCCGTACGGGATTTACCCAGTCACACTCTATGACCCTTTCGGGTGGTAACAAGGATTTTCTCTATCAGATAGGAGCTAACTATAAGAATACAGAGGGGGTGATGAAGGATGTCAACCGCCAGTCGTTCGGTGGGAATGTGCGCCTTACATACCGCAATGCGGAAAAGAAGTTTAATGTATCGAATAATCTATCGGTAATGGTTACGAACGGTCATAGCGGGTCGTGGGAATCATTCTCCTCTTTTGCAAAAGCGAATCCGTATTACAGAACGACCAATGACGATGGTTCAATACCCCGGTTTCTGGACGAAATCAGTTGGACTACTACTGGTCCGGAGAACACTGTAACGGCTGCCAATCCGTACTATAATTCACTATTGAACACATTCTCCGACTCGCGTACGACTTCGTTGACCAACAATCTGGGGATGGACTGGTTTATAACCGATCGTTTGCGATGGCAGGCCAACCTGAGTCTCCAGACTACAAGGAACGAATCGGAAAGCTTTAAAGATCCTCGCCATACCAGTTATAACGAAACCGACTACAGCCTGAAGGGGTCGTATAGTAATGGTTATGGTACAAATTGGGGATATTCGGCCAATACATCTATCAATTACGCGCAACTAATTAATGATGCGCATAATATTACCTTTATCGGTCGTGCCTCTATTGACGAAACAAACAGGAAAAATACTGGCTATACTGTCAGAGGATTTCCCGAAGGAGTTGAAGGTATCCCGAGCTATGCATACGGATATCCCGAAAGTTCGATCCCTTCCTATTCCAATATTACTGAACGTGGTGTAAGTGCGTTGGCAGCACTCAACTATAACTATAAATACCGCTACAATGTCGACTTCAACTACAATCTGGATGGAGCATCCACATTCGGCTCGAACAAGACGTTCCAGGGCTTCTGGAGTGTCGGGGCGGCATGGAATGTACATAGAGAAGCATTTGCCGAAAAATTGAAGGATTCCTGGCTTCAGGAATTGAAGTTCAGGTCTACTTATGGTATCAATGGTAACCAGAATGTAACTGCCGTCAGCGAAAATGTATATAAATATTATACAGGAAGCGATATATTCGGTATGGCTTCGTACCTGTCTGATTTTGCAAATCCCGACCTGAGGTGGCAGCTACGTAAGAAGTTCTCGGCCGGAGTAGACCTGACGATGTTTAATAAACGTTTCGCAACAACGTTCGATATATTTCAGTCGAAGACAGACCCTATGGTGATCGCCCTGGCGCAGAAACCATCGAGCGGACTCTCTTCCTATTCCCTGAATGCCGGATATATGGATACGAAAGGATATGAGTTTTCTGTTTCTTACTACTTCATCCGCAATATCAAAGACCGTATATCACTCAAAGCCCGTGTAACCGGAATGCATAATGTCAGCAAATACGGTGGGTTTGATAGCAGGCTTGATGAACTGAACAACGCTATTAACAGCCAAATTGATGACGACGGAAATACAATAAATATCAGAGAAAATGTAAACTCGCTTATCCGGTTCCAGGACGGGTACAGCCCTAGTGATTTGTGGGCTGTACGTTCACTTGGTATAGATCCGGCTACCGGAAGGGAAGTCTATCTTACCAAAGATGGAGTACCTACTCTCGTTTGGAATGCTGATAACCGTGTCGTTGTAGGCAACAGCACCCCCGATTTAGAAGGTGTATTCAATATCGATTTCAATTATAAGAGATTGAGTGTTTCCATGTATTTTCGTTACAGAATTGGCGCGGAAGCGTTCAACTCGGCCTTATACAACAAGGTGGAAAACATCACCACGGGTAGTCTTGTTTATAACCAGGACAAACGGGCCTTGTACGACAGGTGGTATCAACCGGGCGATATAGCCAAGTTTAAAGATGTGAATGTATCGGCTACAACCACGACAGCTCTGACCTCGCGGTTTATCCAGAAGGATGACCGCTTTGACGGGGAAAGCTTCAAATTCTCATGGGATTTCTCAGATCAAAACTGGATAAAGAATTTAGCGCTTCGCAGTTTAAGGATATCTTTCTCTATGAACGATATATTCCGGATCAGGTCAATGAAAGAAGAAAGAGGGATTGACTCTCCTTACCAACGGGCATTTTCATTTGGTTTAAGTGCAGGATTTTAACAACACAGATAAAATATAAAAAAATGAAGAAGATACATATATATATCGCATCGTTGATTTTACTGGCGACTTCCTTTGCCGGATGTAAAGACTGGCTCGACGTAGATCCTGTAGATAAGACCAAGGAATCGACACAGTATTCTACTGAAAGCGGAATAAACTCTGTAATGAACGGCCTTTACCGTTCCATGGACGACAATACATTGTATGGCGGATACCTCACACGCACTCTTATCGAATGTATGGCAAACAGGTATATCTACTATTCAACTTATGTCAATGGGACATACGCCGCATACACCATCAACAACTGGTCAAAATATCTATGGAATGCTGATTCGTATACAAATAGCGACGTGGAATCACAGGCAACTTCCATCTGGAGAAACGGATATTCACTGGCTTTTGATGTCAATAATTTCCTTAAATCCCTGAGAGAATCGTCAGTCAGTCTTACAGAAGACAAGCGGAACATACTCAACGGGGAGGCTTATGCCATGCGCGCGTACATCCATTTCGATCTGTTCCGCCTTTTTGGGCCTGTATATACCAACGCTGATGCTACGACGAAGATAATGCCTTATAATAGCCTGATGCTGGATAAGAACTTCGAAGAGGAAATGTTCCTGCTCACCGATCAGACAGCCCCGGCATTTATGGATAGCGTGCTTACCGATATCAACCGGGCGGAGGCATTGCTGGAGAAATCAGATCCCATCATCACTGATTTCAGTACTGCTGTGACTACAGAACTGTCATCCGAAAATTTCTATACCCAAAACCGTAACAGACGGATGAATTACTATGCTGTACGCGCCCTGAAAGCCAGAGTCCTTCAATATATGGGGCGGACGGACGAAGCAGTCCAGATTGCTCAGTCTATAATAGACAAGGTGGGTACGGTTGGTGCCGACAATACTACCCTAAGCGGATTTGCCCTGGCTACAGATATTTCATTAGATTACACATTATTCTCGGAAGTTATATTCGGCCTGCATGACCTGAGTATGTATTCAAAAGCCGAGAACTGGTTTACATCCGTTACCGCGCCGCAATCGGGATATTTCACATCCAATCACTATATAACTAATATATATGATTTGAGTTCGGGTGGCGATTACCGGTCATCGGCAATGAAAAACGCCGGTATTAACTTAAACGTTCATCCGAATCTCAGCAGTGTATGGTATGGCAACCGTTTTTCGGTTAAGACTTCATCCAGTCGTCCGGCAGGTCTGTATTTCCAGCCTTTGATCCGGCTTAGTGAAATGTATTATATAGTAGCCGAAAAATACATAGACGACAGCAACTTTATGGACGCCGCATCCTTGTTAAACGTAATCCTTGCGGCACGCGGGGTGGATAATTTGTATAGTATAGGCGGAGCCAACAATCCCGATTTGCCGAATGAGAACTCTTATACGACGGATAATTTCATGAAATTTCTGAGAAAAGAATATTACAGGGAATTTGGGTACGAAGGGCAGATATTCTTCTTTTATAAACGGCATAACAGCGACCAGATGCTAAACAGTAATTTCTATGATACATCAAATATGTTTCAGACCCTGGAGAATCCTACGGTTGCTTATACCCTACCTATACCTAGCGTAGAGACCAATTACTAATATTGAATAATTATGAAAACGAGCATGAATTGTAAAATTGGCAGAGCCAATCACAGTTTACCAAAGTACGGGATGATTTTGTCATGCGAGTTTTCATACATCCTTTAAAACAAAATTATAGTATGAAAAGATATCTATTTTATATACTTATACTTATCACTTTGCCTCTTATCTTCGCCGCCTGCGAAGATAAGATAGAAACCTATTCCAGCATGGACCGTGTCTATTTTAGTCAAAGTGATAATGACGGACAGCCCGACTCTCTCTATATAAACCTGAAGGAATACACGAGTGAAGGAATTGTATATGTGAATGACTCGGTAATTCAGGTTCCGCTCAAGGTGCTGGGAACAGTTTCCAGTGTCGACAGGACTGTATCTGTGGTTCAGGCCGATGTAAATTCATACAGCTGGATCAAGAGACGGCTGTGGGATAAGGCTGAAGCAGTATCAGGCACCGATTTTGTTATTGAGGATTGCATCATTCCGGCCAATAATGAGGTGGGTTATGCAAATATTAGGCTCAAGAACACAGATGCACTAAAAACCCGGAAAGATACGATTGTTGTAGCCTTGTACGTTGCTGACAACGAGAATTTTATAACCGATTATACGAATATGAACGGCAAGACCGACGCGACCTCGATCAATAATACGCAGGATTGCCGCATGTACCGCATATTCTTTTATTCAGACCTGAACGAAGCGCCGCGTATGTGGTATTATACATCTACTAAACCATCTTCCCGTGATCTTATCGAACTGGCTTATGGTGGTGGTATTCCTCAGTATTTAGGAGTATTTACGACCGAAAAGTTCCAGTTGTTCCTGGATGCGACAAACCTTGAAGCCGATATGTTTGAATTTACAGACAATGACTATGGCCTGGTAAATACAGAAAATCCTGCTACGATAACAGAAATCGGGGTAAGGAGGCTGTTTGAAGCCCGCTTTAATAGTCTGTCCACTATGTTTAGCCGTTGGGAGACACAGGTAAAACGTTATATGACGGGTAATCCCGACAGGTGGGCTGATTTCCCGGGCGATTCTATCCAATGGGGAGTAAGCGGCAGACAGGTTTATAACGGATTTACATTTACCGCAAATGGTTGGGGTGTCTGGAAAAAATAATAACTGAAAATAAAATTATAGTATGAAAATAAATAGATTATTATATGGCTTCTGCATGGTGGCGATGACTTTTGTCGCCTGTAACGACGATCTGGGGAATTATGACTATACGGATGTCAGTTCTATATTTTCCATAGACAGCCTCCCTACAGACAAAACCATGCAGGCAGGGGATACCCTGAGGCTGACTCCTTACCTGACACTGAATGACAGTCTGAACAGTACGATCGACGATTATAACTTCGAGTGGTACGGATATCTTAACCTCGATGCCTCGAGGACAAGACAGGAACTTGGTACTGAAAGGACATTGGTATTGCCGATCAAGGGCGACTGGGGAAATCTGACCAGTGGCAATCAGGTTATATGTAAGGCAATAAATAAGACTACGGGGATATTTGCCACATTTACTGTCAGATTAAATGTAGGCCTGGATTGTAGATGGGGATACCTTATCCTTACCAAAGAACCTGGCAGTACATTCGATGTGAGTATAATAGCCTGCTATTCGCAACCGAACACAGGACTGAGTTATTCGGGTACCATGGCGCCGACAAGTCCGCCTTTCCATTCGGGTCCTTACAAGTACACTTTCAAAAAAAATGTGTTCAGTAGTTTGGGGAATGTAGATCTTAACGCCAATCCGGTGGCTATAAACTGTGTCCTTGATAAATCAGGACCATATCTTGGTGCAGTGAAAGTTTCCGGTACTTCCGGCGATGGCGCTTACGAAGTAATATTAAACACTGACAAGTACTCTACACGGCTGAATATGCAGGATTATGGCACCAAATACGGTTCCGGCGACGACCGGAAAGACAGGCCGGACATGTATAACCTGACACAGATAGTAGAACCTTGGTCCGATGCGCTGAACAGTTCGGGCGAGTTCACGCCTGAAGTTATAGTTCCGCGATGTTATTATTCGAGTTCCTTTAGCACATTTGGGTCCTACTCTCTTACAGGTGTCTATCCAAACGGCAACCTGACTACCATTCGTTTCTATGCCAACAACAATTGGTATATTTATCATAGCGACCTGGTTTATCTGCAGGAACCTCTTAACCGCATATATGATTCCGGTACCGGTACTTTTTCGGCTCCTTACAAAGTAGCGCCTTATGTAGCGCCGCTCTCTTATAGCGCCGCAGTCTTCTTTAACGAAGATGAAAAACGGTTTATGCATAGTTCCGTCAGCACATCAAATCTGACGACCACACTCTCTACAACCCGGGCCAGCACTGAATCCGATTACTATATGATGTTTAAAGACACCAGCGACCCAAACACTGAACTGGTGTATATGGGAGATTATAACAGTTATGCTGAATTTACTGCCGGAGATGTAGGTGGTGCTCCCAATGGCTTTGCCATACTAAAAGGGTCGTCATCGGAATACAGATGCGTGGTCTTCAGATCTAATGCCGCCCATTTTACTAACAATACAGGAGTTCAGTTCAGGCGGTTCTATTTGCCGGAACAGGTGCAGAATGCCAAATTCTGGACGATGAAGAATGGGCATCTGTTCTGTGTAACCGAAGATAACAGGATTTACTCGATGCTGTGGGATGGCCTATCCAATGAACCTGCGGCTAATATTCAGGCTATGACTTTGACCACACCTAGGGGAAAAAATGATAGCTTTTGGTCTGAAACAACCTCCGACGGAGCTAAACGCTTCGAAGACATTACCTCTTCTATCATAACAGATTCTTACACCCAGGTAACTATGTTCAAGACTGTTGATGACAAGAACGCCAGATACTGGCAGATCGGAAACTATTGGGGATTGCCGTGCGGTTCAATTGGTATAGGCACTGCAGATCCGGCAAAATCCGTAGGTGATAACGGGAAACTACAACTTTATCAGTACTATCCGACCGAACATAAGCTGTATCTCAAAGAATTGTATAAACATGATGAAGGGACAGCAACGTTCAATACCTGGACAGGTATAGGCGAAGTTGTTGATGTTACATTCAAGTATTGGTAATTTACTGAAAGGAGTACAATATTTAAGATATTTATAATACCAAAAATTTTCAGAATATTCTCTGCAAAAGAACAATTTGCAGAGAATATTTACAAAACGACAAAAATGAAAAAAATAATTATCGCATTACTGCTCCTGTCTTTATGCAGCAGTAGCCTTTTTGCCCAGGGCGCATCCATTATCAATGGAGAATGGGATCGACAAAATCCCGGCGAAATAAAGCTATTTAAAATAAACAGAGGTGAGCTAAACCAGATTGCATCTACTAAGGTAACCGAAGACAAGAGGTTTACTTTTGCGTTTCTTCCTGAAAAAGAAGGATATTACGTGATAGGTTTGGCAGCTTCCGGCCCTAGAAACAGATATGCATTCTATTTCAAACCGGGAGATCAACTGAATGTAAAAATGACAGCAGACTACAGCTACGAATTGGTAGGTAATACCAACACTCCCGAGAATGAAGAAATCGCTCGCTGGCAAAAATTCAAATTTCCGATTGAAGAGAAGTCTGTCTATTATTTAGCGACAAAAAATAGAAGTACCTATGTGGATTTCTTTCCCTTATTTGAGGAAAAATTGGAAGCATTGAAGGAATATCCTGTCACTAAAACAGGTAATGCTGTATTTAATGATTCTTTTGAAAAGTACAAAAAGTGTGATATCCTGTTTTTAGCGATGAACTTTATAATGACTCCCCGGACGGCTCATCCGCAAGGAGAAGACTATCCAGACTATTATAGGAATATTAACGCGACTGATTTTAGCAAAGACAATTTTTTGATGGATTATCCGGAAGGCATAAACTTACTATCCAACACATATATGGCATCTGTAAGGCTGAATGAGAGCTTATCGAACGAAGATAAAACTGCCAGGATGTCAGATCCGGCTGCATTTTTGTTTGGCGGGCCGGATGATAATCAAATATTAAACCCGGAACTAAAAGGCGAGTTGACTTTGAAATACGCAAGAGCGAACAAAAGTGCTGTAGGATTCTCTGATTATAAGAAAAAATATGAAAAATATCTTGTTACAGAGAGTCAGAAGAAACGCTGGAATGCATTTGAAGCATCGTTAAACAAGAATGCCGTCGGAACAGATGCCATAGATTTTAAATTTCCGGATATAAACGGAAAAGAAATAGCATTATCCGATTTCAAAGGGAAAGTAGTATATATTGATGTTTGGGCTACCTGGTGCGGACCTTGTAAAAAAGAATTTCCACACCTTAAAGAGCTGGAGGCCGGTTACCATGGGAACAATGACATTGTTTTTATGGGAGTAAATATCGATATATCCAAAGATATTCAAAAATGGAAAAACTTTCTGGATAAGGAACAACTTCCAGGCATTCAGATTTTTGCAGGAGACAATGCAAACAAAGAACTGATGTCTTTATATAGCATAAAATCGATTCCACGATTTATTCTTGTAGGAAAGGATGGTAAGCTTCTTTTTGCAGATGCTCCGCGTCCTTCTTCCGCCGAAATTAAAAAGATTTTGGATGACGCCATAAAAAAATAATTTCTTCATCAGGAGAAGTTATCTTCATCTCTTTTATATAAACAACACTCTGGAATAGGGGGGATACTGTTTGAACAGTAACAAGCCCCCCTTTTCTTTGATATTTTGAACAAGCGTTTTCTTAAAAAATCTGTTTCAGAATGAAAAAGAATAAGTTAATAATAATATTATTGCTTGTTATTTCTCCGGCTTTCTTATACAGCCAGTCTTTCGGGGAAAAAATCAAGTCTTCTCTTGATACATTGAGCATCGCATTAAAGAAAAAAGATATCAGTCTGGTAAAGAAAATTACTGCTCCTGATTTCTCTATCAGTACTTACTCCGGCCCGGGAGCATATAGTTTATTGGATATTATATTAAAAAATCAGAATTTTGAATCCATAGAATTTATATCTGAAAATAATCAAACAGAAAAAGACCCGGCTATCATATTGGCAACTGCAAAATTTGTTATGCAGAACAATAAGGTGTATGAGAGTATCATTGCTTTCGATCCTAATACTAGAATTGTATTTATCGATCGTTTCGACAATTTGTTTGGTCACAGCCGTTACCGGGAATCCCGGCTGATAGGAACTATACCTTTTACAGAAAGTGACGAATCTATTATATTACAATTAAGCCTGAACGGAGTGAGCCGCCCGCTTTTATTCCTGCTCGATACCGGAGCCGATGGAATGGCAATAAGAAAGGGATTGGCTGATTCGTTGAATCTGAAGATAAATCACGTTCAAACAGCAAATGTCGTCGGAGGAAAACAGCAAGTGGAAATCTCATCCGGAAACACCGTTTGTTTGTCAGACTCCATTACCTTAACCAATCAGAATATCGCAATATTTGAACATGTGAGAAATAATACGGATGGTATCATCGGCCTGAATTTAATCAAACAATTTATTACCCAGATAGATTTTGATAAAAAACTAATACATTTCTACTCTTTTGGGGATATCAAACATACAGATAGTGGCAGAACAATAAGAGTCAGTATGCCTAACGGCCTTATCATGGTATCCGGAGTACTGAACTTAACAGGAAAAAAAGAAGTTGCAGGGAATTTCGTTGTTGATACAGGTGCGAATTACCATTTAATAGCATTTTCCCGCTTTGTCAGGAAGAACAGGTTACTTCTCTCCGGATTTAAACCGGAATCGGAAGGTGCAACGACAAGCCTGGGCCATACAACACCGGTATACTATGGAAAAGCAGCAGAATTCGATCTGGAAAATGGAATCATACAGACTGATATGCCTGTTACCCTTCAGGCATCAGGGAGTAGGGAATCGACGGATATAAATACACCAGATGGTTCCATAGGGATACAGTTTTTCAACAAATATAATATAACAATAAACTTATTAGAGAGGGAAATTCATTTGGTACCACGTAAATTGCCTTAAACTAAGTATGAAAAAGATATTAATAATTTTATCGCTTCTGATTTTAAATCAGACATCTCTCTTGTCGCAGGAACCTGCCCAATGGACTATGACGCTCGCAGACAAGGGAAATGGTGAAGTAGAACTGGCCGCAACTGTCAAGATAAACCCTACCTGGCATGTTTTCTCTATAAATATACCTGATGGCGGGCCCCTGCCTACAACCCTGTCCATAGATAAACTTAATGGCGCATCAAAAGCAGGCAGTTTTAAGGCTGTCAACTCTAAGCTCAAGACCAAGTATGACGAAATATTTGAGATGGAATACGGCTATTACGAGAACCAGGCTACTTTTGTCCAGCAATTTAAAATTACCGACAAGGCAGCTTTTGTGCTCGAAGGCGATTTGCGCGGACAGGTATGTAGTGAAGTTGATGGACAATGTATTCCTGTCAAAATAGATTTCAGTTATAATACTAAAGATCTTCCTTCGACTTTTGTTGTCGCAGCAGAAAAGAAAGCGGATATAGCAGAGGCAGAGCCGGTTCGGAACAATACTCTGAAAGAACCTTATTCTGTAACAGATTCTCTTGCACAGGTGCCTCCGGCTCCTGTCGACAATAATACAAATGCTGATCTTTGGCAACCCGTTATAGAAGAAGTACGAGCTTATGGAGCGGCCGGCGACACATCCGATATGTCGATTCTATGGATATTTCTTGGTGGGTTCGGAGGTGGATTAATTGCACTGCTTACACCATGTGTTTGGCCAATGATACCTATGACTGTCAGTTTCTTTCTCAAACGTAATAAAAAGAGCCGTAAGATGGCCATAAGAGATGCTGTGACATATGGTCTCGGAATTATTATCATTTATGTAACACTAGGTCTTCTCATCACGGGAATATTTGGAGCAAGTGCTTTGAATGACTTGTCTACCAGCGCTCTTTTCAACCTTATCTTCTTTGCCCTGCTGGTCATATTTGCAATCTCGTTTTTCGGAGCGTTCGAGATGGTGTTGCCATCCTCCTGGACAAATAAGATGGATCAGAAAGCCGATTCTACCACCGGTATTATCAGTATTTTCTTTATGGCTTTTACGCTGGCTTTAGTATCTTTCTCTTGTACTGGCCCTATCATTGGAACCTTGCTTGTACAGGCCGCCGGTTCGGGGTCTATTATAGCACCGGCTGTAGGAATGTTTGGCTTTGCCATAGCACTGGCTATCCCGTTTTCATTATTTGCTATATTTCCTTCCTGGCTCGAAAGTATGCCTAAATCGGGCGGATGGCTCAATTCAGTAAAAGTTGTCCTTGGTTTCTTAGAACTGGCATTGGCTCTGAAGTTTTTGTCGGTTGCCGATCTTGCTTACGGATGGGGGATACTCGACCGGGAGGTGTTCCTTGTGTTGTGGATTGTGATTTTCGTTTTACTTGGAGTTTATCTGCTGGGCAAACTTAAATTACCTCACGATAGTGAATTGCCGCATGTTTCTGTTCCACGTCTATTCATGGCTATTATATCTTTCGCTTTCGCCATTTATATGATACCCGGTTTGTGGGGAGCTCCGTTAAAAGCGATCAGCGCGTTCTCTCCTCCTTTGTTTACACAGGATTTCAGTCTGTATAAAGGAGAGGTACATGCCAAATTCGATGATTACGAGGCCGGTATGGATTATGCCCGGAAAAACGGCAAACCGGTTATGATTGATTTTTCGGGTTATGGATGTGTAAATTGCCGTAAGATGGAAGCGTCTGTATGGACAGATCCGAGGATCAAGCAAAAACTGGAAAATGATTATGTACTTATTACGTTGATGGTAGACGATAAAAAGAAACTGCCGGAGATCATAGAAGTTGAGGAAAACGGAAAAACAAACAAATTGAAAACGATAGGAGATAAATGGAGTTATTTGCAAAGACATAAGTTTGGAACAAACTCGCAACCATATTATGTGTTGTTGGACGGAAATGGTAAACCTATAGGGTCTTCTTATGCTTTCGATGAAGACATAAGTAAATATCTTGATTTTCTGGACAGAGGGCTTAGCAACTATAAGCAGCCGGCTATAGCCGGTGATAAGTAATAAAAAGAATTACCGGAAATAATCAGTAAACTAAAATTACTCAGGTTTTAGGATAGTGTCTATATTTGCCTTCTACGAAATACATCAAAAACAAAGAGGTTTACAATCTACTGTAAACCTCTAAATGTCTTTATGTTCATCATTAATTGATAATTTTACTAATCTACCCAGTCGGCTATAATAGTCATCTGATCGACGGTGGAAGCGCAGAAATAACCGAGGGCGCCTCCCGATATATTCGATATAGGATTGGTCTTTTTATCTTCAATCTTGCTCAGTGTATCGAAGAAGGTATATACTCCCTTGTCAATACATTGGAACTCTATCAGTATTTCGTCTCCTTTTTTTATAGGGTCATTATCGTTGTCATTGGTAAATACAGCCAAAGGATCGTGCATAGGGCTGCCATCCGTAAATTCGCAACTATACACTTGTTCCCACATATCAGGTAACTGTTCTCCGTTGATATAAACAAGAGCGCGGTAATACTGATTGGCCTCGCCTTTAGGGTCGGTGTAATGAATCATCGGTATGGCATAGTCCATGATAGGAGCCTTGTACATTGTTAGAGAATCCAGCTTCACCAATGGTGGTATTTTCGAGGTAGCTGTATATTCATTTTCTTCGTATGTTACAGATAAAGTGTAAGTGCGCCCGATCTCTCCTTTTATATTCTCTGCAACATACCATCCTGTACTGTTTTGCAACAGGGTTTCGGAGTTTCCGGCATCGTCCGATATTCTTACAATAGCTCCTTCGAGGAAAGGATAACCACTATTGTCATTGAAATCGAGTGTCTGGCTTACCCTTACTGTAGCAAGCTGGTCTTGCTTTACAATACCTTCTATTTGTATTCGTGGGGTGATGGAACGGAGGTCTACATCTATTTCTTTTTCGCACGAACTGATAGTGAATAATAATGTCAGGGTAAAGAGTATTGCTGTATATTTAATCTTTAGCTTTTTCATATAATCTTACTTTAGAGTGTTAGAACTTGAAATTCCATGAAATAGATGGAACAAATGTAAACAACGAGTATTGGTACGCGGTCGTTTTGCTCGAATCTTTCGTATTGGTACGGAATTCGATCATATATGCATTTTCGCGTCCGTAAGCATTATATAGTCCAAAAACGAGCTCGGAGTGAAATTTCGAAGTTTTCTTCAACAAGCAGGTCGCCCCCAGGTCGAGGCGGTGGTAATTGGGCATCCGGTAACCGTTTCTCTCAGCATAATACATTACATCCCTGCCGTTTATCTGATATTTTGCGCTTGGGTATGTAATGGCATTTCCTGTATAAAATACCCACGCGGCCGAAAGAGACCATTTTTGGTTCAGTTCGTACATTCCAACAATAGAGATATCGTGTGTGCGATCCTGAAAAGCGTTGTACCATTTGTTTTCATTAATGCCATCTATTTTCCTTTCCGACTTTGAAAGTGTATATCCTATCCACCCGGTAAACCGTCCCAGACGTTTTTTCAGAGTCAATTCAACTCCGTATGCGCGTCCTTTTCCCGAGAGTATTTCAGATTCTATTACATCATATCCTTCTATATCGGCACCATCTTTAAAATCCAATTGGTTTTTCATATTCTTATAGTAACCTTCGATGCTGAATTCGAACATGTTATCACTGAAGTTACGGAAATATCCGAGTGATACCTGGTCTGCAATCTGTGGTTTTACATTGTTGGAGCTCATTGTCCAGCGGTCGAAAGGCGTACCTTGCGCCGAATAGGTCAGCAAGTGCATATTTTGTACTGTACGTGCATAAGCTGCTTTGATGGAAGATGCGTCGTTCAGTTTGTATGCGGCCGAGAGGCGTGGCTCAAGATTTATGTACGTCTTTACCACTTTCCCCGATTTATACCATGTACTATCGGTCACATTCTTGTTGTCATCCAATGTATAATATTCTCCTTTGCCGAGGGCCATAAAAGCTGAGGCGCGAAGCCCGTAAATAACTTCAAGATTGTCTGATATTTTTATCTGATGGGAAATGTAGGCGGCGTTTTCAGATGCATAGCGCTTATGCAGGTCTACAGAGTTCTCCTGTTCCGAGTCAAGCTTATAATTTCCGGGTGCCAGATTGTGATATGTGGAACTGATTCCAAACCGCCACTGGCTGTTTTTATTTTGCTGGAAGAGAAGCTCTTCTTTGAAGCTATAATCCTTAATATTGGATTTTCCTTCCATGTTCATTCCTATTTCCATTCCCATGTAGTAATCGTACTGGTTGTAGGAAAGTGATGTGCGCGAAGTCCATTTGTTATTGAAAGTATGGTTCCAACTTGTTGTCAGGAACTTGTTTCCCCATTCGGCTTCGGCAGCGTCTTTCAGTACCATGCGGTCTTTACCGAGAAATCCGGAGACTGTTATCTGGTCTTTGTCCGAAATGACAAAGTTCAGTTTCATATTCAGGTCGTAGAAGTACAGGTAAGCATTTTGCGCATCCTCTACTCCCGACAGGCGTGCAATGGCATCGGCATAAGTACGTCTGCCGCCGATCAGGAACGAAGACTTCCCTTTTTGTATAGGCCCTTCCACATTAATGTTGGAAGAAATAAGACCGATACCTCCGGCTACATGGTATTTCTGGTTATCCCCATTGCGTTGCTGTACATCGAGGATAGAAGCCAGCCGTTCGCCGTATTGTGCAGGCATTGCCCCTTTATACAGGGTTACATCGCGCAGTACTTCCGAGTTGAAAGTAGAGAAGAATCCCATCATATGCGATGCATTATACAGCCCTACATTATCGAGCAGGATAAGGTTCTGGTCAGCACTTCCTCCCCTTACGTAGAAGCCCGAACTTCCTTCGCCCGCGCCTTGTACACCGGGCATCAGTTGTATGGTTTTAATAATGTCGCGTTCGCCCAATAATACCGGCAGCTTGTTTATCTGTTGTATCTCCATCCGTTCAATACCCGTTTGCGGGGCAGATACATTGGCATCGGGGCGTTCGGCCGAAACTACAACTTCGCTCAGGCCGATAGTCGTTTGCTTCAGTTCGATATTCAGGTTTGTATTTTCATTGAGGGAGACTTTTACCTGCTTTTTTTCGAAACCTATGTAGTCTATTTTGAGTGAATATTCTCCTTTGGGAAGGGTGAGAGTGTATTTCCCGTCTTCATCTGTCGATACTCCACTACCATTGCGGTTTTCTATTATAATAGGAACTCCGATAAGCGTTTCTTTTGTTTTTGAATCGACAACCGTTCCGCTGATTTTATAATTCTGGGCATAGGATACAGCAGGAAGCAAAAACAGGCAAAATAGCCATAAGAATAAAACCCAAGTTTTCTTAGGTAAATAATTTAAAAGTGATTGCATAATTAAGTTTCAAATAATAAAGATGTTAATAAGTTCTATGTATTAGTGTCTAAGCATATTGTGTTACCAATCTGTTATTCTGGATAACTATTACTGAACATATAACAGCAAAAATGCTTATTTATTGGATTTATCCATTTATTTATTTAACAAATGAAGATTAAATCTGTGTATTGTTTAGCGGCGTACTGCTTACGCATGTTTTACGGGGTTTGCTTTTGGGCATTTTTATTTTAAATTAAATCGGACACCTAACTCTGCTCCTACCCACAAGTCAAAATTGTGGTTAGTACCTCTGTTCTTGAATATACTGTAAACAGGATCTTTTACTTCTGTAAAATCTGCATCTCTGAGCAGGACATTTATGGTAGGGCCACCATATAGGGTGAATTTATTTTTCCGTACCGAATAAAATACTTTTGCCTGTTCAAGTGCTGCATCACGGCTTTTGTTTTTGAAGTTGTTCCTGTATATTTGATTGTGCATCAGCTCGAAGTGAATACCCCGGGGTGAATCGCCCAGTTGCAAACGTGTTCCTACACCAAAGCCTGTTGTTACATTCGAAGAAGACACCCCAAAGCTAAGGATAGAATAGAGCCTGTCGGTTCCTGTAATCAAATTTGCAGCCCCGTAAATATAGTCATTGGCCGAAATTCCCACTTCAAATAACCCGCCTTTTTTCACGAAGTTAAATAGCCCGAGCATAGCCGCATCATCTGTGTCGGATATATTTATTATTCCCATCTGAAATCCAGCTTGTTGAGCGATATTAACAGTGCCTATCTGAATATCAACACCCCGGGCATAGTTAGCGATACCTGCCATTTGAAACCTGCTTCCTGCAGCTATATTTGCTATGCCTGCCATCTGCACATCATTAATTCCATTCGTATAGTTTACTATTCCTGCCATCTGGAAACCACTCGATTTTTGGACAATATTTGCGAGACCGCTCATTTGCAGCCCTTTCATATCACCTCTTACGTAATTCGCTAATCCACCCATTTGAACTCCGCAGACGGCGCCTCCGGTGAAGTTGAAAAGGCCTGCCATCTGGAGTCCTCTCATATCCTGCTGGTTGATATTGAATAAACCTCCGAGTTCAATACCGTTTACTCCACCGGTAATTCCTCCTAACATATTCAGGGAGAATTTATATTCCTTTTCTTTTGTATTACTACCGTCAGTACTCATTGGAGTTATAAATGTAAGCTGCGCTATCGACTTTTGCAGGCCAATATTATATTCAATTTTGCGGGCTGGCACTTTTTCTGTCTCGGGTTGTTTCAGTTGGGCATCGGCACCACCCCATGTAAGGGCTGACAATGTAATAATTCCTGCGATTTTTTTTAACATAGTGGTCTCGTTTACTTGGTTTTTAATTAATAGAGGAGAGCCTATTTTTATTCGCTCATTAGCGATTTTGTTCTCTCCAATAATGCTAAGACCACTATGAAAGTTGTTTCCACTACTCTTATTTTCTTTTTTTTTGTTTTTTGCTATAACAGATTCATTTTCAGAGGCTATTTCGGGAAGTTTTTTTACGGATGTTATTATTACATATCTGCCTTTTATGGTATAAAAATACATATCCCCCACCAATAGGTCTATTGCATCTTTTACTTCTTTGCCGATAATAGTGACAGAGACTATCCGGTTGGTATTGACTATTCGTGGATTGTAGGAAAATTCTACCCCTGTTTGTTGGGTTATGAGTTTCATCGCTACGCTTAGCTTTTCATTTTGCAGGTTCAGGGTCACCACATTTTTAGAAAATAAGCTGATAGAAAATAAGATAAATAAGGATATAAGTTTTGCTTTTTTCATATAAAGTATGTTTTTTTATTCTATTACATAACCATTTTCCCCAGGGGTGACTTTCATATTTAATGTCGCAGTGACCACATCCAGTATAGTAGGCAAATCTTCTTCTGTGAATGTAACAGTAATAGGCAGGTTTTGCATATTTTTATCTTTCAGTTCTATTTGCAGCCCATAGAATGCATTCAGCCGGGTAATTACTTCACCGAGAGAAGTTCCGTTGAACAGGAAGTTGCCTTTCATTATCACTTTATAGAATTTATCGCTTCTGGACAGGTAATATCCGCTTTCGTTTCTTTTCAGGTTGATTCCTACGTCCGTATCCGAATAAAACTGAACTTCGCCTTCAGTCACACTTACATAAACGGAATCGGGTATATTGGCATCGACTGTAAAACTTGTACCTATATCTTTCACATACACATCTCCTGCTTTTACTATCTTGTTTCCTGTCTTTTCCGATTCCATCTCGAAGGAGGCCTTTCCTCTCAGAAAAATTGTATCGTTAGTATGGTCTTTGCTAAGATATATCTCTCCATCTTTCAGATCTATTCTGGTACTGTCTGTAAAAGAATGCAAACGTTTTTCAGTGATAATCGTATATGCATCATCCTGCCCTCTGTTGAAGATGATTATCAGGAGTGTTATCGCCGCTGCCGCACCCAGTACCCAAACAATGAGTTTTCTTTTATTCTTTTGCCGGGATGCAGACTCTCGGGTCTGTTGACTGATATGCTCTTCTAATTTTTCAAAGGCCTCTTCTGTGTCGAATAAGGGATATTTCGTTGTTCCCACACTCTGATATAGTGAAGTGAGTTCGAAAAAATAGTCTTCATTCCCCTGAGATTCGGTAAGCCATTTTTCTAAACGTATTTTGTCCTGAGGGCTTAATTCCCCCGCAAAATATCGTGCTAATAATCTGTCAGTGTCATTTGTTACCATAATTCTATCAGTCTTATCAGGTAGTACAAAACTATAACCGAAATAAACTCCCTCAAATTTTCCCTCAATAGCTTTAGTGCTTTAGCTATTTGGTTTTCAACCGTATTTGGAGAAATTTCCAATTGTTGGGCGATCTCCTTATAACTCATCATTTCGAATCTGCTAAGCTCAAACACCGCCCTGCATTTGGGCGGTAGTTGTCCAATAGCCAGTTTAATTTTATAATTCAACTCTTTTTCTACAATACCCTCATATACCTCATTATGCACAATTTGTCCCTCTATGGCAAACTGCTGATTGTGTTTCTGCTGTATTTTTAATTGTTTAACCCTGTTTAAGCAAATATTGTGAACGGCCATATATAAATAGGACTTTACAGACGTCGTTATACTTGTGTTGTGACGGTCGTCCCACAACCTCAAAAATACTTTTTGAACGGCGTCTTCCGCTTCAAATTGATCTTTGAGTATACTATAAGCATATTTACATAGAGGTTCGTACCAGGCCCTGAACAGATACTCATGAGTTTCCTTATCTGTCAACTCCACTTTCGCGCAAATCAATTCCACCGTTTTTCTTTTCTTTTAGTTTTTTTTTGGTAAGGTAGCTTCAAAATACCTGTATTACCCCGTATTAATATATGACAATCGTGAAGAAACCTTCCACTATGTGAAGTCGCAAATATATTCTTTTTTCTTTCAAATATTGACCGGAGTCTCCAAAAGCTCTTTTAAAAGAGTAATCAGAAGATCGTTTTTCTAAATTTAAAACTAAAAAAAGATTATTTTGACTGGTAGTAAAGGCTGTTCATTCTATTGAATAAATTAATTTATATAAATAAATTCCACTCCCTGTTGAGGAGTGTTTGATCAATTCCCCGGATAATAAATAAAGGGACGAACCTCCCGGCCAGTCCCTTAGACAAACGTTTTTCCCTATAGCACAAATTGCATAGAAAACAATAAAAAAATGTTTAACTTAACTCATATTTCAATTCTTATATATGTCTTAATTGCTCATATATAGTCTTTAAAATTTATTTAATCGAACCCTTATATGTGGGTTGATAGGGATAATCTCCGGCGGGTTCTTGATGCCAATGCCAACCAGCTGCAGATTTATGCTGTTCTCGTCTACTATGAAAGTGAAAGCAGCTTGCGTATTATCTGGTCTTATCTGTCCCTGCGGAATATCGTTATACCAGACAGGAATATTGTTTTCAAATCTCGAGCGGTCGGAAGGGAGCGTGACATCGGTGATATGCCAGTTTGCCGGGGCATCATTGATTATCGTTACCGTGTAATTACCTTCCCGCAAGAAATAGTATAAATTGCCGGCAACACTCCGGAATGTGCCGTCGCTGACTATCTCCATTTCAGGACTGCCGATTATCCCCGTACCCGAAAGTGTTGTCTTATAAGTACCTATAAACTGTGACAAAATCGTACTGTCGTCTTCGCCTGCATCTAGCTTACCATTGCGGTTTGCATCGAAGAAGAACTGGCCGAATACCCCTGCCATAGCCGGCTCGGCTGCCATTACTGAGCCGTAATGCCATGTTCCTGAAGGATAGGTATACCGCCAACCTCTCTGGAAGCTACGCCAATAATTTATAGTACCCAGTGTAGAACCATCCTCGAGCGAGATACGAAAGGTCGTTGCTCCCCTGCTACCCGTATCGCCCACTTTGGCGATTTCCCGTATGGCTACAAATTTCAACATGGTGACCTCAGCCAGGGTGTGCCCGGCATCTATCAAGTCATCATAGGTATACCACGTAAGCGTTACCGGCACCCAGCTGCCGGACATATCTACCTCATTGTAATTAGTAGTAGGGTTGGTTTCTATACTGTAGTAAGTGTCGAAGCCGTCCAGATCTACCTCTTGTTTCAACATGGCTGTCCATTGAGGCTCGTGAGGGTCCAGATTCTTTTCGGTTGGAATAGAATCGCCCAAAAACGTATTGTAGAAGAAATGGTCATAGTTGAGGCCTATCTTCGGTATCGGCAAATAGATCTCCGAACCCTCGTAATAAGGCTGGCTGGAAGTATTCTCATATTCTATACGGATTTCTGCATCGTGGTCACCGGTTACGGTGGCTATGGAAACATCAGTACCGTTGTAGGTATAAAAGGGTTCCGTATTATCATTAATGCCATCAGTGTTATTATCAACAAACACACGTATGCCCAGCGATACGTTCAAACCCTCCCGTTGTATCACCGCTATATTGGGAGCTTCCCCGTTCTCATTACTTCCTGTGGCCAGCTTGTATGAAGTGCCTTTTCCTGCCCAGTTGTGGATATCTGCCCGTGTATTATCGGTTCCACCGCCGTTAAGAGCTGATTGCCCCAGATCGATGGTCACAACATCTTCCATAAGAATAGGAGAATAAGCCGGCGAAGCAAGGCCGACATTCGCCTTGAAACGTAGGGTAAAGGCGTCCCGGTTTTTGTAAAATGTGGCCAAAGGAATATTGTTTGTTTCTATTTGTTCATTTTGTGTAAATTGTGTATTACGGGCGATAATGTCGTACTTGTTATTGACTTGTATGCGGTAACTTGTCCATCGCACTCCGTTTATGATTTGAGTATTTGGTGAACCGGTTACCGAGGCTGGTACAAAAGCATTACCGTTTCGGCCCTCTATCGAAAATACCTCTATCGAAGTCGGGTCGAGATCTATACCTTCGGGCAAATTTATATAGAACGTAGGGTCGGTGATTTCATTAGCATGGAGACTGGTGCCCATGTTTCCACCGGCATAACAGTTGACATCGAAATAGATAGGATCGCCGGGGTAAAAGCTCCCTCCTCTCTGATCTCCCCCGGGAGGGACATGAAACCCTCCGGACGAAGCCGTCATCGAAGGATAACCCTTATCGGACGCAGTAACCTCTATTGTACCCACCCCTGTTGATAGCCAGCCGATATTGGTATGGCTGATAGTAGTCTGGGGTAAATTACTTGTCACGCCGGGAGGCGGGGCTGAGCTCAGCGTCAGCGTTACATCTCCTTCCTGTCCGTTGATAAACTTTCCATAATAGGTCGTTTGTCCGATAGTGTAACCACTGACGTAGTCGGCTACCTGCAATGTTTCCTGCACAATGGTGAGGTTGACCAGGTATTCATCGTCTGCCAGTTCCAGTGCTTCTGAAGTAATAGCTCCCGATCCATAGATATAGCCATACAAAGCCAAAGAATAGTTCAGTGTTCGCCCAGTGCTGGTAAGTCCTGTTACGTTTACATTAACATCTGTCGTGCCACTCCCTCCGCACGGTATCCGCACTCCGCGTATCTGCGGCGATGAGGGGAAAGTAAATTCATATTTCAAATCATGTACTATGCTTGGTCCATTGTTTGTAATTCTGAACCGTCCGATAGCCCAGTCATAAGGGAAGTCCTGGTCTGCATTCAGGTCGCGTCGGGTTAAGTCATTTCTGGTCAGTGTTATACTGATGCTCGGACGCACAGGCTGCCTCCAGATACTCATGAGATTTTGCAATCCGGTATCGGTGCCCGATGCGTCTGCCAGATAGGTATATGGTGTGCCAGTCAGTGTACCGGAAGTGATCTCTACTTTGGGTCTAAAATAGATATAATCATCCCATTTGTTGATAACACCGTCTATCTCTACCGACCAGAATACCTCCAGAGCTGTATTTGAGCCACCGTGATTCCATCTCCATTTATGTACAGTGAGGGTTAACGTGCGGGCAGTCTCATCATTCACTACCGTGATATGTCCGTTCGGGGATGTATAGTCGTCAGGATTGGTCGCCTGTGTGACTGTCCATGCCTGCTTCAGATTAAAGCCCTTGTAAGTAACTCCTTCCTTGTAGGGAATGGTAACTACGAATTCATCTATATAAGGCCTTTCTAGTCCCATGGTTGAGTTATAACTCACTAATGTCCACCCTGTATTGAAATCGCAGGTTCCGGTATTGGGGTCGCCAGAATTCACTACACCTTCGGCCTTGGCCGAGTGTCCGTTATTAGCACCTCCTGTAGTTGTTATCGCAACGTAAGGTACAATAATATTGCTTACACGCACTGCCACTTCTTTATGAAGCGAAGAGGCACCGCTCACCATATCTACTGTAACAGGAGGCAGGATATGGCTGGTGTACATATTTGCTGAGTAATTGTTGTCGTTGATACCGGTGAATTGATTCGTGTCGGTGTGCGTTATAAGCGGCATATCAATGGCCAGGGTAAAGGTTAGCACAACATGGTCGCAGCTGGCATTGAACTCATATACTATCTTACCTTCATAGGTGCGGACATCGTACTCACTTGCGTTGTTGGTTCCATCGGTATATCCTGAAAATTTTTGATTGATAAAAGGCGAGCCATCTCTGGCTGTGAGAACGCTACTATCTGCCATGTCTTCTTGTTCATCGGTAAGGCTGAGTTGTATGACACCGTTGATAGCGGGTGTGCCTTCCTTGACAGTATATCCTTTTATCATGTACCCGCGCGGTACATCGACTGTTACCCGGCGTGTTTTTTGCGAATTCAATCCTGAAAATTCGGCTGTAACCTGCATCTGCACATTACCGGTATTGCTGGTCATCTCGGCCTGGTTGGGGGTAGGCAAACTCTCTATATCCGTCCAGGTCGTGCCATTACCCCATCTTACTATTAGAGCATCGTCGTCCTGAGCTTGCAATACAGAATTGAAACTGCATACAGTACACAGCAGGGTAAGCAGCAGAATCCTGAAACCGGCAAGTGTAGTTTTATTATTCTGGGTTGTCATAAGTCAATATTTTAGAGTCATAAGCAGATGGTAGAATTAAGTATTTACTAGTTAACTATCTGCCACTAATTGCTATTTTACTAGCAGAACGATGTTTATAAAGCTATTTTCAGGTATATTAGTGGATACTACCTCGTAGCTCATTATACCATTTTCATCGATTGAATTGATTTTAAATACATTTATGTCCGAAGGAAAATATGCTGTAACGACGTAATCAAGTTCATCTCTATTATATACCTTTTGTTGTACCTGAGTGAGCGTAGCGTTGGAAGATACGAACTGAGTGTCACTACTGCCATCTTTTTTGAACTGATTTTCATATTCGGAATAAAGATCTATGGTTTTGCTACCGGTAGTCGAAACATCCAGATTGAACGATGGCATGTAGAACCATTTTGGGTTACCGGAATCTTGCCACGAGGCCAGTCCATTCGCATCTGAAGTTAGTATTTTACCCAAGCCTTGTGTCCCGTCTGCGATCTTCACATTACCGGCTACATCAAGCTTAGCTGCCGGAGCATTGTTTCCTATACCTACATTGCCTGCTGTATTTATGCCTGTCGCACCTGTGGCATAGATGAGATTAGCTATTGATATCTGGTTGTTGTCGGTAAGGCTTGGCAATTGGGCATTGTTGCCTATGGCAATATTATTTGAGCCTGTGGTCAATGTAGAAGCAGCACTGTTACCGACGGCGGTATTGTTGGTACCTGTGGTATTGGAACCTAGGGCTGAGTTGCCAAAAGCGTTATTATTCGAACCGGTATTGTTCATCAAAGCATTCATCCCGATTGCATTATAGTTTGCGCTAGTAGAGTTTCCTATATATCCGGCGCGGAGATTATTTACTTTGAAAACCAGCGGCTGATTGTCTGTAGTCCCCAGAAAATTCGTAGTAGGGTCTGTAGCGGGATTCCCTTCTATGCTCCAAAATTCTACTTCTCCGCCTATTCTTGGAGTTGTTGTCAGATCCCACTGGATACCGTCCCATGTATAAGTTCCGGCAGCAGTGAAACCACCCTGACCAACTGTCAGGTTATAGACCATAAGGCCTGTCAGTTTCAGTTTCAAGCTTGCCAGATTAGGGTCACTGTCCTTTACAAATGGACTGAGTTTATTGATATCGACAAGGTTAACACGTGGAAGCAGTAAGCCTCCGCCGGTTCCGTCTGCTGTTCCTGTGGTGGCTCCGCCATCTGCCGAAGCATTGTCACTTTTCAGGTCGAGCAGGGCACCTTGAATCGGTTCTTTATCAGCACCGATAGTTACCTGTGCGTGTGTGGCCATAGACAGGCATACCAGCAAGACCAGTATCGCTATTAATTTTTCAGATCTTAGTTTCATAATTTATTAGTTTGTTGTAATTCTTTAATAGAATATTTTGCTCTTAGTTTGCTGATCCTCGTATGTATCATCAAAATGTAATTATCCTACCATATTCTTTTAGTATTGAGATATCTGTACGGGCCGATACACATTGGTGTTTCTCCGCTTTCTGATACATCCCGATTAATAATCTGGATATTTTCTGGGTTTGCAATCTGTTGTTTGTCTTTAAATTTGTTGTTTGTCTTAGAATTTGTTATTTATTTGTATTAAACCGGTAATTTGTTACCGGTATATTGCTGTTGCCGTGTATTAATAAAGTTATTGGTGTGAAAATTTATGTTTAAAAGGTTGTACATCTTGTAAAGGGGGGTGAAGCGATTGTTTACATGCTTCAGATAAAAGAAAACATTAGAGTACTTTTTAATAAAAGTCCTATACTCTTTACTAATATTTTCAGTCAACCGGATTTCATATGGACAGGTAATATTTCTTTCGGATGAAAGATGTATAACTTCCATATTATCAGCGATAAATACCGGATGGTAAATACTGCATTTCGGTCTTGTTTTCATTCTCTAAGTAGTATTCAGTTTACGGCTGCAAGTTATTTGGAAAATTTTATATAGACTTTATAAAATTTCGCCATTATCTTTTATATTTTCTCCCTATCATAATAATTTGAATTTTTACAGATGAGATTGCAGAAATTGGTAAAATGGCGGATACTGAATAGAATAAATTCATTTCATATTTTTTAGAAAATATCTAGTTATCAATATCTTTCCCCGGTACGATGACAATGTATGCGTATTGGGTCGCTGTTTGAGGGACAAAAAATAATAAAAAAAGGAGGAATTATGTAAAGGATAATCCGGCTCAAACCTCTACTTTTGTTTCGAATA
>NZ_JACIEP010000008.1 GCF_014196915.1 Dysgonomonas hofstadii | reverse complement strand
TATTCGAAACAAAAGTAGAGGTTTGAGCCGGATTATCCTTTACATAATTCCTCCTTTTTTTATTATTTTTTGTCCCTCAAACAGCGACCCAATACAGATTTTGTACATTTTTTTAGATGTTTTATTATTATTTTAAAGATTATTCGAACAAAAACAATTTGATAGATGTTTACTGTAAATATAAAATTAAACCCAGAATTTGCGCCTCATATTAAACTTTTTGTCACTAATGATTGAATTGAAAGACAAATATTGTAATTGTTTCCTGTAGTTTGTGTATTTCTTATATCTACTATTAATGAAAAATACTGGGATATCGCATTCTAAATTATATCCATATAGAACATTTTTTCAATACTGACCACTAGGACTCTAACAGAATATTTAACTGATACAAAAGAAGTTTATAATTGTTTTGAAACTCTTATATCAGTTTGAAAATTAAAAATATATATATGAATACATTCTGTAATACTAATTGTCCTTTGGCTGAAAAAGAAGAGCCCACTATTGAACTCTTGAACCTGGATCAGGGGAATATAATTCAGGATATGTCTGTAGATGACATAATGGTTTTTATTATTGAAGGTAAAATCGATTTGTCATTAGATATTCATATTAATTCTGTAATTAAGACGGATAGTATCGTTTTTCTGCCTGTGGATTGTCATTATATGGCCAATATACTGGAAGATTCGGTTTTGCTTATTATCCGCATACACGATCCTATCTTGTTTTGTAATTGCTTGCGCATAATGGATCTGATAAATAATAACATTGAGGACTGTTGTAAAGAGAAAGATCATCTGTATTTACTGGAAATAAATTCCGAGATTAAGCTGTTTGTCGAATTTGTACAGGTTTGTATTAGTAAAGGAATTTGTTGCAAGATGTTTTTTCAAAATAAAGTAGCTGAATTATTTTTTCTGCTACGTACATTTTATTCCCAGACAGATCTTGCCCATTTCTTCAGTGGCGCATTGAATTCAGATTCAGTTTTCTCTTCTTATATTATTCAGCACGGCCATGACTATAAGTCTATAAAAGAGTTGGCGGAGGCTCTCCGATATTCGGTTTCCGGTTTCGAAAAACATTTTAAGCGTATATTCGGTGTATCCCCCTATAAATGGATGCTCCGGAATAAAGCAGAGAAGATCTATTATGAAATACGACTCGAAAAACACAGTTTTAAAGAAATCTGCGACGAGTTTGGCTTTTCCAGTATCTCTCATTTCACCAATTTCTGCAAGACCTATTTAGGTGATACACCTTCAAATATCAGGAAATATGGAAAACCTTCTGAAAGAATATAACAGTGGAATAATTTATAAAAATCTCATCCGTAACAATTCAAATTGTCATAGTAGGGAGAACTGTTTGTCTTGAGGAATTTGCAGAGAGGTTTTCGTCCTTTTGGGTTGTTTCCAAAAGCCAATAACAATAACTTCAGATCAATATTAGGAGTTCAGCATAGATTTCAAAGGCAAATTTATATAATAACAAATTATAAAAGCAGCTATCATAAATGACAACTGCTTAATTTATTTTGCTCTTCCTCTTGGACTTGAACCAAGGACCCTCTGATTAACAGTCAGATGCTCTAACCGACTGAGCTAAGGAAGAATTTTTTCCTTCAAAAGTGAGGCAAAAGTAGGGCATATTTCTGAATTATGCAATATCTTTACGCAAAATTTTAAATAAAGAATGACAAAAGTACTTGGAATGGGTAATGCGTTAGTTGACGTTTTAGCCATTATAGAAAATGACGGCTTGCTCGAAACCCTTGATCTTCCGAAAGGTAGCATGCAGCTTATAGATGATGCAAAGTTTAAAATGATCAGCGAAGAAATAGGGAAGTTAAAAACTGATATTGTTTCCGGCGGATCTGCATCGAATACAATAGTTGGCCTTGCTAAACTTGGAGTAGAAACCGGGTTTCTGGGGAGAATAGGCAAAGACTTCTTCGGAAAATATTATAAAGACGATCTCATTAAGAATAATATAAACACCCATCTGATAGAAGCCGATGAGGCTTCGGGAGTAGCTTCGACATTTATATCGAAAGATGGAGAACGTACGTTCGGTACTTATCTGGGTGCGGCGGCCTTATTGAAGGCTGACGATTTGAAAAAAGAAGATTTTGAAGGATATGACTATTTCTATATAGAAGGTTATCTCGTTCAGAATTATGATCTTATCCGCACTGCTATTCAGCTTGCCAAAGCTGCAGGAGCAAAAGTGATCCTCGATATGGCCAGTTATAATATCGTGGAAGAAAGCCGGGACTTTTTACTCGAAATTATTCCCCGTTATGTTGATATAGTATTTGCCAATCAGCAGGAAGCTGAAACCCTGTTGGATCTGGATGTGGAGGAAACTATTGGTATTCTTGCCCAACGGACAGATATCGCTATCGTAAAAGTAGGGGCAAAAGGTTCGTGGATACAAAGAGGTGAAGAAAAAGTACTTGTACCTGCATTAAAAGTATCTTGTGTCGATTCTACCGGTGCTGGTGACTCATATGCATCGGGATTTATCTACGGGTTGATAAATAATTATCCGTTATCCGTATGCGGCGAGATAGGGACATTATTAGCCGGTGAAGTAATTCAGGAAGTGGGAGCAAAAATAAACGACAATAAGTGGGAAAGCCTTATCAAGCAAATAAAACAGATGGCATAAATGGATAATCCGTGTATTAAAGATAAAATCGCATTTATAACCGGTGGAGCCAGCGGCATTGGTAAAGCGATAGTTACACTATTCTGTGAGGCCGGGGCGGACGTTATTTTCTGCGATATAGACGAATCGGCTGGAAAGAAACTCTGTGACGAACTCAACGAATATAAATGCTCTTTTATAAAACTGGATGTTTCCGATGCCGGGTTGCTGGGTAATACGGTCAATAGTATTCTCGATAAGAAGGGGGATATAGATATTGTGATCAACAATGTTGGTGTCGGTGGCTTTGGCTCTATCCTGGAGACCTCGGTAAACAAGTTCGATAAGATACTCAATATCAATCTCCGGCCTGTTTTTATTACTTCCAAATTACTGGCTGCCCATCGTTCCAAGAATTCGAAATTAAATACATACGGACGCATTATAAATATGTCGTCTACCCGTTATCTGATGAGCGAACCAAATTCGGAGGCTTATGCTGCATCTAAAGGTGGTATTGTTTCACTTACCCATTCCCTGGCTATATCTCTTAGCGAATATAATATAACAGTGAACTGCATTAGTCCGGGCTGGATAGAAACCGGAGATTATGATAAACTAAAACCGACAGATCATAAGCAACATCCATCGGGTAGGGTAGGCATTCCCGAGGATATTGCACGTACATGTCTGTTCCTTTGCCAGCCTCAGAATAACTTCATCAATGGTCAGAATATCGTAGTGGACGGTGGAATGACCAAGAAAATGATCTATGAAGAATAAGGCGGTATTCAACTGGAGCGGAGGAAAAGATTCGGCTTTGGCCTTGCATAAGGTATTGAATGAACAGGAATATGAAGTTATCGCACTACTTACTACCATCAACAGAGACAGCCGTCGTTCCACCATGCATGCCATTCCCGAATCATTGCTGCAAAAGCAAGCCGACAGTATTGGCATCCCTCTATATATAGTCGATCTTACCCCTCAGGGAAATATGAGCGATTACGAAAGCGAGATGCAAAAAGCTGTTTCATATTTCAAAGAACTCGGTGTCAACCATTTTATTTTTGGCGATATATTTCTCCACGATGTGAAATCGTACAGGGAGAAGCAACTCAAACCCTATGGGATAACTGTTGTAGAGCCGCTTTGGGATAAAGGTCCTGCCGGGATAATGGATGAATTCCTGGCATCTGGACTAAAGACGGTCATCGTAACCACTATGGCTGATATTCTTGATAGTTTCTTCATTGGCCGCCATGTCGATAAAGATTTGATATCCGAACTGCCAACAGATATGGATATTTGTGGTGAGAATGGCGAATATCACACCTTTTGCTACGATGGCGATATATTTAGTTATTCTGTCCCTTACTCATTAGGGAGACCAGAGAAAAAAACTTATCTTTTCACACTCGATGACGGTACAATCAAAGAGTATTCTTATTGGTTTGCCAATCTCAATGACTTAACCTGAATGATACAGGCATTGTAAAATAAGTGTTTACGTTTTCTCCGTTATGCTTTGCCGGAATCCAGTCGGGCATAATACCGATTACCCGTAAAGCTTCTTTATCAAAATAATTAGGTTCGAGGCTCCTTAGTACAACAGGATTAATAACTTTACCCTCTTTTGTAACAACAAAACGGATAGTAACTCTCCCTTGCACACACATACCTTGATGCGGATATTTCAAATTGGCAGCAATAAAATTGAATAAGTCGCTCATCCCTCCGGTGAATTGAGGCATAGTATCTGCTACCGTGTATATCTTCTCTCCATCTACAATCTCATAAGGTAACTTGAAAATAATAGGTAGAGTAAAGTAAGTGTCCATCAAATGCAGTACGCTATCTTTATAGATTCCTCCCGGTTCCCATTTCGGCATTTTTTTAATAATGCTAATAGCCACACTGTCACATTCAGGATGAATACCCCTGATAATCGTAATATTGTCAACATAGCCTGTTTTCCTCACAACGAAACGTATTGTTACCCGTCCTTCTATTTCCTGGTCTGTCGCCGATTGGGGATAAGTAAAATGTTTTTTAATAAACGAAAGCATCTCCGCCTCCCCTCCCGGAAACTGAGGCATCTTTTCGTATTCTACAAAAGGTTTTTCGTTATCTTCTTGTCCGATACATACGGAAACCGGAATTAGTAATAATAGAAATAGCAGAAAGTTTTTCATAATGTTAAAAGTTGACAAAGTTGACGCATATTTTAATTTTTCCACCCCTCCCGGCCTCCCCCAAAAGGGAGGAGAACTGATGAGAGTTTTCTTTTCGTGGCTTTGCAGCCCCCTCTCCAAAGGGAGAGGGCTGGGGTGAGGTGTAAAACCTGACAATTAGCTACTCTACGTTCAGCGGAACGTTGTTTCTTACATATTTTACTCTTTTTATTTTTCATTGGCACATTGGCATATCGACACATTAATTTCATCATTTTTTTTTATAGATAATTCAAAATCAAAAAATCCATAAAACCCGCTTGTTTTTTAACTACTACAACTCTTTAGGTTACGACATGGACATCGATAAATTTTTCGTACTTTTGTTATTCATATTGTTTGTAAAAGATGATAATATACAATACAACCTTTCATGTGGAAGACGATGTATGCGATGAATATATTCGTTTTATGAAAGAGGTTTATGTACAGAAGGCTTCCATGAGTGGTTTCCTTCACGAACCACGCTTTGCACGTATCCATTCTCAACACGAAGAAAGCGGTACAAGTTATTCATTGCAGTTTAAGGTGAAAAATATGGATACGCTCAATCATTGGTATTCAACAGACGGGTTGCATCTGCAAAAACAACTGACAGAACGCTTCGGGAATAAGGCTCTCGGTTTTGTTACCATACTCGAAGAAATAGAATTATAGGATGATAGAACGCGAACGCATTATATTAGGTATCGATCCCGGAACGCAGGTCATGGGGTATGGAGTATTACGGGTTGTAAACAACAAGCCCGAACTGATGGCAATGGGCGTATTGCAATTGAGCAAATATGATGACCACTACCTGAAGCTTCGCCGAATCTTTGAACGTATAATCGGATTGATAGATGAATTTCTTCCCGATGAACTGGCTATCGAAGCACCTTTTTTCGGAAAAAATGTGCAAAGTATGCTCAAGCTTGGTCGTGCGCAGGGGGTAGCTATGGCAGCGGCACTATCGAGGGATATTCCCATTTTTGAATATGCACCGCTGAAAATTAAAATGTCGATTACCGGAAACGGTCGCGCAGCGAAAGAGCAGGTTGCCTATATGTTGCAACATTACCTGCGTATTCCCGATGAAAATATGCTGCCACAGATGGACGCCACTGACGGATTGGCTGCTGCGGTTTGCCATTTTTTCCAAACAAATAACCCGTCCATGGATAAAAAGTTTACAAGTTGGAAAGACTTTATAAACAAAAATCCGGGGAAAGTGAAAAAATAAAGATAATCAGAATGATATACGAAGATTTAGGAATAATAGAATACGGCAAGGCATGGGATTATCAGGAAAGGCTGTTCGCTGAAGCCCTGTCTTGCAAGGAGAAAGAGCTAAAGCCTCAAAGTCATCTGCTGTTTTGCGAGCATCCGCATGTTATCACAATTGGAAAACATGGTAAACAAGAGAATCTGCTTTTTCAGGAAAAATTTCTAAAGGAGAAGGGCATATCGGTTTTCCAAATTGACAGGGGAGGTGACGTCACTTATCACGGACCGGGACAACTGGTCGGTTATCCGATTTTCGATCTCGAATCATTTAATATAGGATTACGACAGTATATATTTAATGTAGAGGAAATTATTATTCGTTTTTTGGCCGGATATAATATCCAAAGTGAACGGCTTGCAGGAGCTGCCGGTGTTTGGATTGATACAGCCGAACCTTCAAAAACGAGAAAAATTGCAGCTATCGGAGTCCGTAGCAGTCGTTTTGTGACCATGCATGGATTTGCATTAAATGTAAATACCGACCTGTCTTATTTTTCGTTAATTAATCCTTGCGGATTTATTGACAAGGGAGTTACCTCCCTGAAAAAAGAACTGGGAAGTAGTATTGATATGCAGGAAGTGAAGATCAAAATGAAGATGCTGTTTGAAGAAATATTTAAAAATAAGTAAGGAGACCGACACTTAACCTTATCTACATCTTATCGTTACCATATCGTAACCGTTATCTCTTATCTTCGTTCCCAAAATGATAGGTATATGGATGTTAAACGGTTGGGGGCTGTAGATATCGGCTCAAATTCGGTACGGTTACTGATTACAGATGTTTTTGATTATCATGGGAAACCGGTCTTTAAGAAAGATTCTCTTATACGTATCCCTCTAAAATTAGGGGAAGATACATTCTCGAATGGCTATATAAGTGATCTCAAAAAAGAGAAGCTGGCTATTCTTATGAAATCCTTCGATGGTCTTGTTCAGGTGAACAATGTTCTCAAATGGCGCGTATGTGCAACTTCGGCAATCAGGGAGGCTGTCAACAGGGAAGAGGTCCTTGATTATGTGTTGTCGCAAACGGGAATAAATATAGAAATAGTAGACTGCAAGGAAGAAGCACGTTTTATACTAGCTAACAGTATCAATGAACTGCTGGAAGAAGACCGTGCCTATATTTATACTGATGTAGGGGGTGGCAATACCGAAATGGTAATTTTTTACCGAAATGAGGAGGTTGCGACCGAATCGTTTCGTTTAGGGACAATAAGGACATTATCGGAAGAGGAGGAAAAACAGGAATGGGTGAGAATGAAAGACTGGCTTGTGCAATACAGTTATTCTTATCCAAAAGTATCACTTATAGGTTCGGGTGGTAACATCAATAAACTCGATTCACTACTTCGCCGCTGCGGACGGATAAGACGGGAGGAACTGGTGGGATTTTCCTATAAATTCAGGAAAATGCCATACGAAGACAGACTTATAAAATACAATATAAACATGAACCGGGCGGATGTGATTATTCCGGCAATCGATATTTATCTAAAGATAATGAAGCTGGCACGTGCTTTGGTTATTGAAACCCCGATTATCGGCGTATCGGATGGAATTATCAAAGATTTGTATTTTCAGCATTTTGTTAATACACCAGATCAGGCGGTCTCGTAGATTGTAATATACATGATTGTAAATAAAATTTTAACTTTATATCCTAATCAGGCAACTACTTTGCTTGTAAGTTGTTTAAAACAAGAGATAGTATTTGGATGTTATTAAATTCGAGATGATAAATAACAGGGATTTAAGCTGGCTTACATTTAACGAACGGGTATTGCAGGAGGCACAGGATAAGACAGTGCCTTTGATACAACGGTTGCGCTTTTTGGGTATATTCTCCAATAATCAGGATGAATTTATAAAAGTGCGTGTTGCCAATATTGTACGCCTCAGTCAGATAAAAGGGAAAAAAGCTCCCGCCTTTACAGGAGGGTATACTGCAAAAGAATTGTTGCCGCTGATTAATACGCAGGTAAGCGAGGGACAGACAAAGTTTGTGAAAACATATAACGAAGTTTTGTCCGAAATGGAGCAACAGGGTATATATGTGGTAAATGAAAAACAACTGACCCGTAAGCAAAAGCAATTTTGTCACGAATATTTCTCCTCGGTGGTCAGCCAGCGTCTTGTGCCGCTGATAATACGGAAAACAACAGAAATGCCTTTCCTGCAGGATAATAATATTTATCATGCGGTGAAAATGAGTTCGGGTAGTGGGAGTAATCCCCGTTATGCCGTTATCCAGATTCCGGTGAGTAGTACTTGTCCCCGTTTTGTGGTACTACCTTCGGCAGGTGATCGTAACGATATTATTTTCCTTGACGATATTATCCGTTTGTGTCTCGACGAGATATTCTTCATGTTTAATTACAAGACTATCTCGGCTTATACATTCAAACTGATGCGTGATGCACAATTAACACTCGACGATGATATATCGAAAAGTCTTGTGGAAAAAATGGAAACCGGACTTCAGAACCGCCTGCATGGTCAACCTGTGAGGCTTATTTATGACAGGGAAATGCCTGATGATCTGCTCGATATCATTACCAAAAAATTGAAATTGAGAGGTAAAGACGGATTGGATGCCGGCGGACGCTATCATTTGATGCGTGACCTGATGAAGTTTCCAAAAGTGCGTCCCGATCTGGAAAGCAAGAACATGGAACCCTTGCAGCATCCCTATATTATCCCTTTTTCCAGTATTCTGAAAGTAATCAACAAGAAAGATATCTTATTGAATTATCCCTATCATACTTTCAATCATTTTATAGATTTCCTGCGTGAAGCGGCTATCGATCCAAAGGTAGAAAGTATCTACATAACGCTTTACCGTACGGCCGAGCATTCAAAGGTTATTAATGCCCTGATAAATGCTGCTAAGAATGGAAAAAAGGTAGTGGTTTTACTCGAATTGTTTGCCCGCTTCGATGAAGAACAGAATGTGGAATATTCTGAACTGCTGCAAAAGGAAGGTGTAAAGGTTATACATGGCGTAAACGGACTGAAAGTGCATAGCAAACTGGTGCTTGTGGAGAGACAAAACAAAGGCTATGTATATGTAGGTACAGGTAACTTCAATGAAGACACAGCCCGCATATATGGCGATTATGGATTGTTTACATCGAACCTGCAGGTTGTATTGGATGCCAGAACTATTTTTGATTTTCTGATAAATACCCATAAGCATTTTACTTGTAAAAAGCTGATGGTATCGCCCTATTATATGAGGACTCAGTTTGAAGACCTGATAAAAAGAGAAATAAAGAATGCTCAGAATGGAAAGCAAGCTTATATTTACGCCAAATTTAATAGTCTCACAGATGAGAATGTGATCAACCTTCTTTATAAGGCCAGCAGCGTGGGAGTTGATATCAGGCTGATTGTGAGGGGTGCTTGCTGTTTGCAGCCACAACTGAAAGGGCAAAGTGAAAATATTCGTGTGATAAGCATTGTGGATCGCTATTTGGAGCATGCCCGTATGGCTATATTCTGTAATGATTGTGATGAGAAAGTTTACATAATGAGTGCCGATTGGATGAACCGCAATCTTGACCGCCGTGTGGAAGTCGGGATTCCTATTGCCGACAAAAAGATAAAGACAACACTGATGGAGGTGTTTGATATACAATGGTCTGACAACGAAAAAGCCCGCGATCTGGCCGTCTTCGGAAGCAATACATATGTAGAGAAAGGCGATGATGCTTCGTGCCGTTCGCAGATAGCATTGTACGATTATTATAAAAACATGAAGTAAATGAAAACAGATATTTTCGGAGCAATAGATATCGGGTCCAATGCTATACGTCTGCTTATCAATAATATAGAATCTAATGGCGCATCGGTCGATTTTAAGAAGACCGCTTTTTTGCGTGTGCCGATCCGTCTGGGCGAAGATGTGTTTACTAGAGGTGAGATCAGCGAAGAAAAAAAGGAACGCCTTATTGAAGCTATGCAGGGTTTTTCTCATATAATGAAAGCTTATGGCGTGACTGATTACCGGGCTTGTGCTACCAGTGCTATGCGTGATGCCGAAAATGGAAGATTGATAACAGCCTCAATTCTGAAAGAGAGTGGCATAAATATAGAAATAATCGTGGGGCAGGAAGAAGCCGACATTATCTATGAGGCCGGAGGTTTGGATAGTGTGATGGACAGAGACCGCAACTATCTGTATGTGGATGTGGGAGGTGGTAGTACCGAGATTATCGTATATAGCAGCCAGCATAAGATTACATCTAATTCATTCCAGATGGGTACAGTGCGTATGCTTGTGGATGCTGTGAACGATAGTGAAGTGAAACGTTTTAAATCATGGCTGAAAGATATCTATAAACAATATGCGCCTTTAAGTATTATTGCTTCGGGAGGAAATATAAATAAAGTACATAAGATGCTTGGTAAGAGGGAAAAAGAGCCACTTAATTATACTGAAGTTAAAGTGTTGTATGATGCCCTTAAAGACCTTAGTTATGAAGAACGCATACAGAATTTCAAACTGAATACATATCGTGCCGATGTGATCATACCTGCGCTGAATATTTTCCTTATGATAGGCAAAGTCTGTAAGATAAACGAGATATATGTGCCTAAGGTCGGGTTAGTAGATGGTATTATCCATCATTTATATACAGAGAAATACAGGTAATTATTGAAGGTCTTCCTTTTCTCCTTCGCCATCTTTTTCTAATCCATAGAGGAGAGTTTCGGCTCTGGAATAGTTTTGAATGACCCGAATAGAAAATAGGCCGGCTATAAGCAGAATCAAGATTTTTATAGAGGAATATAATAGATTTTGCGTTTTGAAGAATATTTTTATCGGTGCAAGTAGTACAATGATAACAAGAAGAGTGTACATAATAAAAACTACTATAACTGATATCCACCATCATTTTACAAGTTTTATATTCAGTTTTTTTATATAAGAATTAGAGTTGTTGGAAAACAGTATTTTCTCCAGTAAGTAGCTATTGGTTTTATCATAAAGTTCTTTCATTATTTGATATGGTATATATAAATTGAGAACGGGGACAAACCATCCTTTTACGGCCCAACTGTCATCATGAAAACACTCATTAGTAATAATTCCCAGATTTAAATATGCTCTTCTAAACCACCTGATAAACATGATGATCATAAAAAATGGCATAAGGTAATTTGCTAATGCTATGAATTCTGAGAAAAAATGTTGTGTATCATAAACCGTCTGTAGGTTTTCACGGATATGTCTGTCTGCCAGATGATTGCTTGTCGGTGAAATGAATAATTTAAAAACAATATGAAAAATATTTATGGATAGAAATGCCCATATCATTGCTATTGCAGCTTTTGCCCTCTGGTCATTGGGTCTTAATTCGTTCATAGTATTTTCGTGTTTTTCAGATAGATTATCCCAAAGATATAATTTTATTTCATGTATGGTTTCAGTACGAGCTTATATTTTTCTGTCGATACATCCCAAATCTCTCAAATCAGAGACTTGCACATTCAACGGTTTTATTAGCTCCTTTCCGTTTTCAGTATGCGTCTGGGAAAAGTATATTAAGTTCTTTTTTCTTTTTTAATGTCCGGAGTGTGTCCAGCCTGATACCATCAATATTCGCACCAAATTCTATTAATTTTATTTTATCTTCCGGATTGGAAACAGAAAGGAAACCAAATTTCATATATCTTGTTTATTTACAATGGGTTTTGCCGGGTACCGTTAATAAATAAACAGGTTAAATGTGAACAAAAGTAAAAGAAATAAAATGAATTGACAATATTTCGCTTATCTCGCTTAAATACTTCGTTCTACTTAATTTTTTTTAACTCCGAATAGTCGCATATCAGATTTAACATTTCTATTTTTGTGTGCTTAGTAAAATAGTAAAATCAAAACAATAATATAAACGCTTAATAGTATAAGAACATGGCGCAAGTGGATATTAGAGAACTTACCGAAAGGATACAAAGTAAAAGTGCTTTTGTAGAGTCGCTTACGATGGGGATGGATAAGGTTATTGTCGGACAAAAACATCTGGTGGAATCTCTCCTGATCGGCTTACTGGCAGACGGGCATATATTGCTCGAAGGGGTACCCGGGCTGGCGAAAACCTTAGCGATAAAATCATTGGCATCCCTGATAGATGCAAAATACAACCGTATTCAGTTTACTCCCGATTTGTTGCCTGCCGACGTTGTCGGTACAATGATTTACAGTCAGAAAACAGAAGAGTTTTTGGTAAAACACGGTCCTGTTTTCTCTAATTTTGTGTTGGCGGACGAGATCAACCGTGCTCCGGCTAAAGTACAGAGTGCTTTGCTTGAGGCTATGCAGGAACGTCAGGTCACTATCGGTGAAAAAACATATAAGTTGCCTTCTCCGTTTCTGGTAATGGCTACACAGAACCCTATCGAACAGGAAGGTACATATCCGTTGCCTGAAGCACAGGTAGACCGTTTTATGTTGAAAGTGGTTATAAACTATCCGAAAAAGGAAGAAGAAAAACTGATCCTTCGTAACAATCTGACAGGTGACTACGGTAAGTTGGAACCCGTGATGAAAGCCGAAGAGATCATCAGCGCACGCGAAGTGGTTCGTGATGTTTATCTGGACGAAAAGATCGAAAAATATATTGTGGATATTGTGTTTGCCACCCGCTTCCCTGAAGAAAACGGATTGACATCGTTGAAAGGAATGATCGGGTTCGGAGCCTCGCCACGTGCTTCAATAAGTCTTGCATTGGCCTCTCGAGCTTATGCCTTTATCAAGCGTAGAGGATATGTTATACCAGAAGATATTCGTGCCGTATGTCACGATGTATTGCGTCACCGTATCGGTTTGACTTACGAAGCTGAAGCAAACAATACCAATTCTGACGAGATCATCAGTGAAATACTAAATAAAATAGAAGTACCTTGATACTAATGTGTCAATGTAATAATATGCCAATGTGCCAATAAAAAGAATTGACATATTGGCACATTGAATAATTAGCACATTAAGCACATGGAAACAAGTGAATTATTAAAAAAAGTACGCCAGATTGAGATAAAGACCCGCGGATTGTCCCGCAACATCTTTGCAGGACAATACCATTCTGCATTCAAGGGCAGGGGGATGGCATTCTCTGAGGTACGGGAATATCAATATGGGGACGATATCCGCGATATCGACTGGAATGTGACAGCCCGCTACAACAAGCCTTTTGTAAAAGTGTTTGAAGAAGAGCGGGAGCTTACTGTTATGTTGCTTGTCGATGTATCGGCCAGTCAGGATTTTGGTACACACGTTTCTGTCAAAAGGGATGTCGTGACCGAAATAGCTGCAACTCTGGCATTTTCGGCCATCCAGAACAATGATAAGATAGGAGTGATCTTTTTCTCCGATAAGATTGAAAAATTTATTCCTCCTAAAAAAGGAAGGAAGCATATATTGTACATCATCCGCGAACTGATCAATTTTCAGGCAGAGAGCCCGAAGACCGATATGGGAATGGCTCTAAAATACCTGACCAATGTGATTAAAAAGCGTTGTACAACATTTATGATTTCGGATTTTATAGATGTGAAGGATTATAACAATGCTCTGACTATTGCCAACCGTAAGCATGATATCGTGGCCTTGCAAGTGTATGATAATCTGGAAACCCAATTACCGAATGTAGGGCTGATGAAGATGCTGGATTCGGAAACCGGAGCCGAGCGCTGGGTGGATACCTCTTCACGAAAGGTAAGGGATGTATATAAAGACTGGTGGCAAAAGCAGCAGCAAAATATGCAGACATCCTTCAACAGGAGTAGGGTAGACAATGTATCGGTGCGTACTGATGAAGATTATGTGAAAGCTTTGCTGGCATTATTCAAGAAAAGAAACTGAAAGATTAAATTATGAGTTATAGGTTATAAATTGCTTGTAACTCGTAACTTGTAACTCGTAACTAAAATATGTGGAGATTTAGAAATATATTACTGCTCTGTTTGCTTTGTTGCATGAGTTTTCCGCTCTTTGCGCAAAAGACGACAGTCAGGGCGACAATACAGCCTTCGGATATACTGATAGGCGAGCAGGCGGTGGTTAATGTCGAAGCCATAGCACCCAAGGGAAGGGATATTATATTCCCTGTTTTTGGAGATACTTTGATAACTGGTATCGAAGTGTTGAAGATGTTAGAGCCTGATACTGTGATGACCGAAGTGATGACTATCAGTCAGAAGTACATTGTGACTTCTTTCGATTCCACACTGTATCATGTGCCTTATATGCAGGTTGTCGATGGAACTGATACCCTTCGTACAAATGACTTTGGACTGAAAGTATCTGCGCCGCAATTATCTGATTCAACATTAGCCTATCTCGAAAAACTGAAGAATCACGAAACCGATTCCATTGATTTCGAAAAGCTACAGATCTTTGATATAAAGGATGTTCAGTCTCCTCCCATAGTTTGGCAGGATTACCTGGAATATTTATATATCCCGTTGATCATTATTCTTATTCTTGCCTTGATCGGCTTGGCCGTATATTTCGTCATGAGGAAAAAGAAAAAAGGATATTTCTTTACACCTAAGGTCGTGCTTCCACCTCATGTGGTCGCTTTACAGGGGCTGGATAAGCTGAAAGCATCCAAACTTTGGCAGAAAGGTCAGGAAAAAGAATATTACACAGAACTTACCGATATTCTGCGCGAATATATAGATCACAGGTTTAATATAGATGCTCCCGAGATGATTTCCGATGATATTATTGATGCCGTACATCTGGCTACAGATACTAAATCGGCTACGGATGGATTATCGCAAATATTGAAGCTTGCCGATTTGGTGAAGTTTGCAAAATATACTCCTTTTACTGATGAAAATGATCTGAGTCTTGTGAATGCCTATTTGTTTGTTAATCAAACGAAAATAGAGGAGAGGACGTCGCTCGAAGATCAAAAAAAAGAAGAAAAGGGAGATGAATCGAATAAGGAAAAAGAACAACAAAGCTAAAGATATTGAACGTATATGATGGATATAGTATATGCCAATCCGAAATATTTATTCCTGCTCTTATTGCTGATACCGCTTATAGGGTGGTACATCTATAAGCTGAGGAAGATGCAGGCAACATTTAAGATGTCTTCGGGCTTTGCATTCGAAAAAGCACCGTCAACCCTGAGGGTTTATCTGCGCCATTTTCCTTTTCTGTTGAGGATTATAGCCCTTGCCCTGATAATTATTGTATTGGCAAGGCCACAGAGTGTTAGCTCTTCCGATACATCGAACTCCGAAGGTATAGATATTGTAATGGCTCTCGATATTTCGGGGACAATGATGGCTCAGGACTTTTCTCCTACGCGCCTCGAAGCGGCTAAAAAAGTTGCTGCAGAATTTATAAACGATCGCCCTAACGACCGGATCGGGCTGGTGATATTTGCCGGCGAAAGTTTTACCCAATGTCCTTTGACTACAGATCACCGGGTATTATTGAACCTGTTGAATGAAGTGAAGTTCGGCATGATACAGGATGGTACGGCTATCGGACTTGGTCTTGCTAATTCCGTGAACAGGTTGAAAGACAGCCAATCCAAATCGAAGATTGCGATCTTATTAACTGACGGATCGAACAATGCGGGGCAAATCCCGCCTTTGACTGCGGCCGAACTGGCTGCATCGTACGGTATCAGGGTATATACTATCGGTATAGGTTCGCGGGGTACATCTCTGGCAAGAATAATGACGCCATACGGCCCGCAGACTATGCAGGTTTCAGGTGACTTTGACGAACGTACGTTGACCGAGATCGCCTCCATAACTAAAGGTACATATTTCAGGGCGACGGATAACACCAGCCTGAAGCAGATATATGATGAAATTGATCAGATGGAGAAAACTCACATCAGTGTGAATACTGTGACGAAACGTAAAGAGCTTTACCTACCGTTTGCCATTCTTGCATTGGCTTTGGCCGGACTGGAATTATTCTTGCGTCGTACATGGTTGAGAAACATTCCTTGATGAAATGAAAAATTAAGAATTAAGAATGAAAAATAATACTTGTATCTTGTTTACTTGTCAACTTGTATCTGGCTTGTCAACTTGTAACTTGTAACTTGTAACTAAAATGAGTGTATTTAGATTTGCGAATCCTGAATTTCTATATTTATTCTTTCTCGTTCCTGTGTTTATAATAGGATTTATCTATTTGAACATAAGGAAGCGGAAAAGCGTTGAAAAATTAGGAACCTTAGCTCTTGTAAAACGGATGATGCCCGAACTTTCACTGAAACGTTCGTATCTGAAATTCTGGCTTGTACTTGTAGCTATTGGTTTTGGTATAATTGTCCTGGCTCGTCCCCAGTTTGGCACTAAGGTTGAAAAAGTCGACAAAAAAGGGATAGAGCTGGTGATTGCGATCGATGTATCGAATTCGATGTTGGCAGAAGATATACAACCCAGCAGGTTGGCAAAGGCCAAACAAATCCTTACCCGTATAATTGACGAACGGAAGAATGATAAAGTTGCCATTGTCGTATTTGCTGGAGAAGCGTTTATCCAGTTACCACTTACACCTGATACACAATCGGCCAAATTGTTTTTGGAAACTATAGATCCCAGCCTGGTACCTGTTCAGGGAACAGCTATAGGAAGCGCTATCGACATCGGGATGACCTGTTTTTCCAGTGATACAGATATAGATAAAGCAATTGTTCTGATCACGGACGGGGAAGGCCATGAAGGAAATGCCGAACAGGCCGCGGCAAGTGCCGCCGACAAAGGTGTCCATGTAAATGTGGTCGGTATTGGTACAACAAAAGGTGCTATGATTCCTGTGGCTGAAGGTTCGGCAAACGTGAAGCGTGACACAGAAGGACAGCCTGTGGTGACAAAGCTAAATGAAGAAATGTGCCGTCAGATAGCCAAAGCCGGAAAAGGGCTTTATGCTCATGCCGACAATTCGAACAGTGCATTGAAAGCTTTACAGGACGAACTGGAGAAACTGCAGAAAAAAGAAATAGACGGGATAGCATACTCCGAGTATGACGAAAAATTCCAGATATTCGCATGGGCCATGCTCATTCTCCTGTTTATCGAAATATGTGTGTTTGACAAGAAAAACAGGATATTCAGAAATATAAGATTGTTTAAGTGATTAAAACTGGAGATTCTATAGAATGATGAAAAGATCGTTATTTATTATATTGTTTGTATTTATTGGCGTTGGTCTGTTCGCTCAGAATTCGAAAGGAGCACGTAAGGCTGTACGCTCGGGTAATAAGTCGTATAAAGACCAGTTGTATGGTACTGCCGAGGCTGATTATCGTAAAGCATTAGAAGAAGATGCATCGTCAAAAGAAGCATCTTTTAATCTGGCGAATACTTACTACAAGCAACAACGCTGGGACGATGCCCTCAAAGAATATCAGCATTACCTGACACTGGAAGCCGAAAACCCTGAAAAAATGGGCTCGGCGTGGAGTAATATTGGTAATACCTATCTGAAAAAGAAAGCCAATGAAAAGGCAGCGGCGGGTGGAGGTGCCGCCATGATGGGGGCAGCAGCCGGTCAGCAGCAGCCACAACAAGGTCAAGCCAAACAACAGGAAGATAATCTGAAACAGTCGATGGAAGCCTATAAGAATGCTTTGCGACTCAATCCGACTGATGACAACACCCGTTATAATCTGGCTGTGGTACAGAAAATGATCAAAGACAGGGAAGACCAGAATAAAGATCAGAATCAGCCACAACAGAATAAAGATCAAAAACAAGATCAAAAGCAGGATCCGAAACAAGATCCACAGCAAAATCAGGATCAAAAGCAAGATCAGCAACAGCAACAGAACCAGATGTCTGAGCAGAATATGCAACAGATATTACAGGCTCTGGAGCAGGATGAAAAAAATACACAGGAGCGTGTAAAACAGGCTAAAGCACAGGAACGTAAAAAGCAAAACGAGAATAACAGAAAACAGAATAAGGATTGGTAAGGAGGATTATGGAAAAGAAGCTACATAATCATGTACGCAGGCGATTATTTATATTGTCTCTTGTATTGTTGCCTTTTATGTCCGGTTCCGGTTTATTTTCTCAGGATATTAAGATCAGCATAGATGCGCAGGAGAGTGTTTCTGTAGGGGAGAGGTTTAGGGTAAATTATGTAATCGAAAGTGATAAAGAGGTAAATGAACCTATCGTTTTCAAGAAGATAGAAGGTTTCGATATCCTTTATGGACCTGCCGTATCTACTTCTTCTTCTGTATCTTTTAAGGAAGGAAAACGAATAGCCGTCTATTCTTCCACTTCGTCCTACCATTTAATGGCACCGAAAGCCGGAAAATATACTTTACCCCGTGCAGAGGTGGCAATAGACGGAAAGAAATATAAATCTGAAACATTTAAAATAGAAGTAAAAGACAAGGGGCAGGAACAGCCACGCGGGCAATCAAAATCCCGTGCGCAATCTCAGTCTCAATCCACAATACAGGAACCGGAAGACATAGATGCCTTTATCAGGACAATAGTCTCAAAGACAAGCGTCAACCTGTCGGATACGCTGATAATTACTTACCGTCTGTATACAACGCATAATATAAGCCGGATTTTAAGAAGTGATTTTCCTTCCGTTACAGGTTTTTATTCCAGTAACATCACCCGGTCGAGGCAGGGATTCAGGCAAGAGAAAATAAACGGGAAGACCTATAATATGGTGGATCTGCGAAAACTGATACTCCAGCCACGTGATGTAGGCCGAAAGATTATACCTGAGGGACAGATCATAGTAGAATATGCTACTCCCACGGGTCGTAAGGTTAGAGATTTTTGGGGAGATATATATGAAGAAACTATTAAAACTGAAAAGACTTTGACGATAGAGTCTGCAATAATCAGTGTGCAAGACCTGAAAGCGATATAAAGTTATTAACTTTGTATTTCTAATTTGCCTAATGTATAACTAAACTAAAATAATATAAAGCACAGGGTAATGAAAAAATATCTGTTTTTATTTATCTTATTACTCACAAGCATTTCGAAGATATCTGCCGATGACATTACGTTTGTCATCCAGGCTCCGGCCAGTACCGTAAAAGGAGCACAGCTCCAGCTTCAATATGTATTGAAAGGGGGAGAAGGCAGTAGTATAGAGATTCCTGATGAAATAAAAGGTTTCGACATCCTGTATGGACCATCCATCTCGCAGATGTATAGTTCGTCGAATGTCAACGGTAAGGTTACCTCTGAAAGTAACATAACATATACATATCTGCTACAGGCAAAAGAAGAAGGTACATTTACATTGCCCGTAGCCACAGTGAAGGTTGGCGGGAAAAACTATAAATCGAATTCGAAACAGATAAAAGTCCTGCCACCGGACAAGAACGCACAACCAACCCAACCCGGGCAGAGAGTGGAAGCTACAACTTCATCTTCTACTGTAGATAATGTCAGTTCTTCTGATATTTTTGTACGTATCATTCCGTCTAAAACCCGCTTTAAAGAACAGGAGGCGGTAACGGTGACTTTCCGTTTGTATTCCACATTGGACATTATGTATTTGTCGGATGCAAAATTTCCCGAGTTCGAAGGATTTATGACCGAAGAGTTTGATCTTTCCCGAAATCAGCAGATCGGTATGGAACATTATCAGGGGCGTAATTATTATGCCGTTGACTTTAAGAAAACTCTCTTATTCCCTCAGCGATCGGGTAAAATATCTATTCCCAGCGGTACGGTCGAGGCTGTTATACGGGTTCCTTCGGGGCGAAAGGTAAATACATTTTTCGGTCCGCAGGAAGTGATGACCGAGACCAAAAAAGTCATGAGGACCAATCCACTGGTCTTGGACGTATCGGCATTGCCTATAGAGAACAAGCCCCTTAATTTTTCGGGAGGGGTAGGTAATTTTACATTTACGCCAACTATTACCTCAGAAAAGGTGAAAGCCAATGATGCGGTGACTATCAAGCTTGAAATAAAAGGTACGGGAAACCTGAAACTGATAAAAAATCCGGAAGTAAAATTTCCTAAAGATATAGAAACATACGATCCTGTGGTGAAAAATGATTTTAAGATCACAGAGAGCGGGCTTTCGGGGACTAAGACTATCGAATACATGTTTATTCCCCGTTATCAGGGAAAATATGCAATACCTCCGATCGAATTTTCATATTTCGATACCAGAAGCAACAGCTATAAGACAGTATCTTCTCCTGCCTATAACCTGGATGTGGATAAAGATCCGAATGCGGGTCAGAATGTGTCGACCAGTTATTCTAACCAAAGGAATGTAGAGGTGGAACAGGATATCCGTTACCTGAAAACCGGCGGATTCTCGTTCAGTGATCAGCAAAGCTTTTTTGCAGGTTCGTTCACATATTGGGTATGGTACATTATACCGTTCATATTGTTTGTGGTATTCTTTATTGTTTACCGTAAGCAGATAAAGGCAAACTCGGATATTGCACTGATGCGTACCAAGAAAGCGAACAAGGTTGCCACTAAGCGATTGAAACTGGCCAAGCAGTATTTGCAATCGGGTAAAAATGATAACTTCTATGAAGAGATATTGCGTGCAGTATGGGGATATCTGAGCGATAAACTTACCATACCTGTCGCTGAGTTGAACAGAGAAAATATTGAAGCCGAACTGCTGAAATATGGTATTGATGAAGCTCTTATCCGTCAATTCATAGATATTCTCGATACAGGTGAGTTTGCCCGTTATGCTCCATCCGGAGGTGGAGAAGCTATGGATAAACTGTATAACGATACAGTAGATGCTATCGGTAAAATGGAAAGTACAATTAAAAAAATAAACAAATAATAATTAGGTCTGATGAAACGAATAATATTCTCCTGCCTATTTATATTATCTATATATTCGGTGTCTTATGCACAGGATTCTATCCCTTTGGTGGATACACTAAAAAGCCAGTCTGGCGCAGCAGATATATCAGGTGGCGATATGTCGGTAAATGCACAGGCTACAGCCGCATATAACGAAAGAGACTATCGGCACGCCATTGAACTACTGGAAACGGAGAAGAAAGAACAATTGGCAAAAGGCTTGGAGTCTCCGGCATTATATTACAATCTGGGTAATGCCTATTTCCGTGTGAATGACCTGGCGCATGCACGCCTTTATTATGAAAAGGCTTTGCTCCTCGATCCGGGCGACAGGGATACGCGCCATAATATAGATTATATAAGCACCAAGATAGAAGATAAAATACTGGTTGCCGATACATTCTTTTTGAATATATGGTTCCGTGCTGTGCAAAATATGTTTAGTTCTGATGCCTGGGCTGTGGTAGCAGTGGTTGTCTTTATACTTTTTATGGTTTGCCTCGTGGTATTTTTCTTCAGTAGGCTGATTACGATAAAAAAGGCTGCCTTTTATGCAGGAATAGTTACTCTTGTAATTGTTATTCTGGCGAATGTGTTTGCTTTCAGGCAAAAATGGAAGATCGAGACACGTGATACAGCTGTTGTTATGGTTGGCTCGGTAACTGTGCTGGGGTCGCCTGACATCAATAGTAAAGAATTGTTTATACTCCATTCGGGAACGAAAGTTTCCATTACAAAACAAGACCGTAACTGGTATGAAATAGAGATAGACAATGGTAGCATCGGCTGGGTACAGAAAGATAAGCTGGAGCTAATTTGAGAACAAGAATAATACTATGAATCAAAAACATACCAATAAATGAGCCTTGTAGAGAAGATTTTACCGTATGAAAGAGAACTTTTCTTATGGCTTAACGACCATCATACCCCTTATTGGGATACTTTTATGTGGTTGTATAGCGGCAAGGTAATCTGGTTGCCTCTGGCCGTTGTGGCTTTGGTTGTTTTTGTATATAAAGTAAAATGGAGGGAAGCATTGCTGATTATTATTTGTGCAGTATTAGTAGGTATGCTTTGTGATTATTTTTCAGCTAATATTATTAAACCTTTTTTCGAGCGGTTACGTCCTACACATCATCCCGATTTTCAGAGCTTTGTGGAGATTGTAAACGATTACAGGGGAGGACGTTATGGCTTTATCTCAAATCATGCTGCTAATGGCTTTGGTATTGTTGTTTTTACATCTCTGCTTTTCCGGTACCGTTATTTTACCCTTACGATGGTACTATGGGCAACAACGACTGCATATTCCCGCATCTATCTGGGCGTTCATTTCATTTCGGATGTTGTAGGAGGGGCAATGTGGGGCTCATTAATAGGCTTTTTTGTCTATTATGTTTATTTAACCTCTCGTCAATATATTCTGAAAGTTCCTAAAGAGGAATTGAAAACCCCTGTCTATTCGAAAGAAAGGGCGTATGTGCTGATGGGTACTATCGGTCTCACCGTGATATTTATTACTGTTTATAGTGGAATATTTGATATTCCCGTTTAAAATCCATTGTTTTTCAAAAAAGAATTTTATAACTTTAGAACATATTCCTAATCAAGTACCATTTAAAATTTAGAGAGTATGAGTAGAGTAATTAAATTTTCAGAGCTGAGAAGAATCAAAGACAGCTTACCAGATGGAAGCATACATAAGATAGCTGAGACATTACAGGTCCCGGTAGAAACAGTATGGAATTACTTCGGCGGGTATAGTTACCAGAAAGGCCAAAGTTGTGGGGTTCATATAGAACCCGGGCCCGATGGAGGTTATGTCTCACTCGATGATACCACGATTCTGGATATGGCTTTGGAAATGATGGAATCGAAAGAAGCCTAAAGAAAAATAGAGAGATGGATACCCAAAGTGTTCATCTCTTTTTAGAATGAAAAAGGATATTTAGCATAACTTTTCGTTATTGTTATGCGTTTATATAAGATAATAAAGACGGTCTGAGACCTGAAAAATGGAGGTTGGAAAAATAAATATTTACGGCAATGGAAGATAAACTGGTTACACTTGCGATTCATACAAATGAAAAAGCACAGATACTGAAAACTGTATTGGAAAACGAAAATATTGAAGTACACATCAATGATGTGGATATCGATAATCCTGGCGTTTCTACGGGAGTGCGTATCCGTATAAAAGAATTGGATCTTCCCAGAGCCCTGAGTGTGGTAGAAAGCCGGCATCTGTTTAGTTACGATGAAGAAGAAACATACAGGACTGATGATGGGCGTAAGCGTGTTCTGGTTCCTGTCGATTTCTCCGATTATTCACTGAAAGCGTGCCGGATAGCATTTAATCTGGCCCGGGATATGAACGCTAAGGTAAAAATACTGCATGTATACTTCAATCCTTACTATCCTACAGCCCTGCCTATGGCCGAAGCTTTTGCTTATCAGGGAAAAGAAGAAAAAGAGTTCCAGAATATAATAGAGAAAGTAAAAGAAAATATACAAAAGCTCTGTAATACGATAGATCAGAAGGTATCGGAAGGGGAGTTCCCTCCTATCAATTACTCTTATGTATTGAGGGAAGGCTTGCCCGAAGAAGAGATAGTAACGTTTACAAAGGAATATAAACCTTCGCTCATCGTAATGGGTACAAGAGGTAAAGACCAGAAAGATGCCGACCTGATAGGTAGTGTGACTGCTGAAGTGATAGAGATGACGCATGTGCCGTTAATTGCCATTCCTGAAAACACACCGTTTACAGACATGAAGCAGGTGAAGCATATTGCATTCCTTACAAACTTCAGTCAACGCGATCTTATATCTTTCGATTTACTAGCCAAACTTCTTATTCCATTTCATGATATACGGATTTCCCTGACTCATATTTCAGTGAAAAAAGGCGATCAGTGGGATGAGATAAAACTGGAAGGTATTAAGGCTTACTTCTCTAAGCAATATCCGAATCTAAATCTCGATTACAGATTGGTAGATACTACCGATATGTTGAAAAGTCTTGATGAATATATCAAAGATGACGGCATACAGATATTGGCTCTTACTACCAGCAAGCGGAATATATTTGCGCGTATGTTCAGCCCGAGCATTTCACGTAAAATGTTGTTCCACTCCGATACACCATTGTTAGTTTTGAGAGGATAAATCTTTATCAGGTATATAAAATCATAAGAATCTATTCGTTATCTTTGACAGAAACGAATAGATTTTTTATTTAAACACATTTATCTATGAATAAGCCTTTTGTTGTATTTATATCAGTATTATCGGTTGTTTTGTTTAATTCGTGTGTAGCTTATAAAGAAGCCCCTTCATCTCAGGAGCACATAAAGTACGCAGCCACCACTCCACCTGAGGATAACATAACACAATCGTTGTTCAACGATGAAGATGCGAAAATCACGGAAGAGAATATTCAGAAAATACTTGATGGAAAGTATTCGTTAGCTGAACATTTGCGGGTTGCAGTTGTAAATATAGACAACCAACGGTCAAACAGATATTACTGGAACGACGAAGACTATCTTTCTTCACGTCAACGATACTTAACTACATTGACTTCTAATCTCGAGAATCAGCAAAGGGTACAACGGGTTTCTTTAATTCCTGACATTATGATGTCTTCTTCATCTTCTTTTACTTCAATCAGGGAAGCCGCAGTGCGTATGCAGGCCGATGTAGTACTGATCTATTCTATAAGGGGAGGTACATATTCAAAATATAAAATGTTCTCGGCAAACGAGTATAAAGCATTTGCTACTACTCAAGTCTTAATTATGGATGTGCGCACAGGCTTGGTTCCTTTTTCCACTGTAGTGACCGAAGATTATCAATCATCTAAGCAAAAAGATGATTTCAATTCGAATGAAGCAGAAAAGAGAACACAGGAAGAGGCTGTAGCGAAAACATTAGCCAGAGTATGTAATGAAATAAATGTTTTTCTAAGCAAGTAGATTGAAACCTTTTTTTCTCATATTATTCCTTTTTTGTATCGTCTTTTGTAATGCACAACAAGATGCAGATGTTTCTTTGTTGCCGGATGGGGCTATTCCTTTCCGTGATTTCAAGAATAATGTTATTCTTGATGCATACATCGATGATAGTATACCCATAAAAGCCATGCTCGATATTGGCGCATGGGGACTGGCCGTACCCGAAAGATTCAGAAAGGATAAGGAAGATGTAAGGAAATATGAAAAATTCCGCTTTTCTACAGGCCCATGGGCGAAAACCATGTCGGCTACATTTATGGACACAAACAGCCAGTTCCTGCATTGGTATGGCGAAGATTGTGTACTCTTAGGCTGGGATTTTTTCTATCGGCGGGTTATTGAGATATCTTATAAAGATAAATATTTAAAAGAATGGCGTCCCCGGGATTTAATCGGATTGGAAGGATATGACTGTATTGAATTCAAGAATAGAAACAGGCGCCTGCTGGTTCCTGCTTCGGTCATTGTACAAGGGAAGAAAATAGAGGGGGATTACTGGATAGATACAGGACTGAACGGGGCACTCTTTTTTACACACAATATACTATCCGATTATGATCTGGATATCAGTAAAACGAAAGAAGGCAGGGCAAAGAATCTTGATACGAACCGCACAAAAGTAAGCCTGTTAAGAACAGATACCATACAGATAGGAAATACCATATTGTTAAATAAAGATGTGATATTCTCCGAATCGGAATGGTTTGTCTTTAAGAAGAATGATTTGTATGTTGGATTATTAGGAAATCAGTTCTTCAAGAACTTTTCCGTGATATTTGATTTTCGCGAAAACAAACTTTATCTCAAATCTGTTGAAGAATAGTCATTATTTCAACTTTCTTCTCAAAAAACTGTACCTTTGTTACCTTAAAAAAGAGAGAAATGATATTAGATCGTGATTTTAACAGTATTGTAGATGGAGTATTGGATATAGTCCGTAACTGGGAAAAAAGACTATTGGATTTACCTGTGGATGTGATCACTGAAAAAAGAAATTCTCAGGATAGGACTATAAAGCAACTGGTCGGACATCTTATCGATTCTGCGTCGAATAACCATCAGCGAATGGTAAGGTTACAATATAATGCGGAACTGATATTTCCCGATTATACACAACATAATGACCTGTGGATAGCTCTACAGCATTATCAGGATATGAACTGGAGCGATCTTGTTAATTTGTGGAAGTTCTATAATTTGCATATTGTACATATTATAAGGAATATCGACAAATCGAAACTGGACAATAAATGGACAGATTTTGAGGGTAATACAGTTACTCTGGGAAATATGATTGACGGTTATCTGTCGCATTTGCAGCTTCATACGAAAGAGATAGAAGAAATAATCAATTCGTAATAATTATAAACAAATGAAAAAAACAATATTGATTGCTATGACAGGATTTTCCATGTTATTTGCAGGTTGTGGGGGACAGCAAAAAACCACAGAAAAACAAACAGAAGCCGATACTGTTCCTGCCGATTTTAAATATGAAGTGGATGAATTTGCTGATCTGCAAATACTACGCTATTACGTACCTGGATTTAACAACCTTACTCTGCAAGAGAAAGAGCTGGTTTATTACCTTTCAATGGCAGCATTGGAAGGACGCGATATCTTATTCGATCAGAATAATAAATACAATCTGGCCATCCGTCGTGTATTGGAGGCCATTTATACAAACTACAAGGGAGATAAGAATTCTCAGGACTACAAGGAATTTGAGGTCTACCTGAAGCGTGTCTGGTTCTCAAATGGTATCCATCACCATTATGGGGAAGAGAAGTTCCTGCCGGGATTCTCTAAAGAGTTTTTCAGGGAACAGGTTCTGGCACTTCCTGACAGCCTGATACCGAGAGACTATTACCGGGGACAGGCAGAATATGTATCTGCTGAGAACTTCGTTTCTATGATAACCCCTGTTATGTTCGATCCTGCTGTTATGGCTAAAAAAGTGAATCAATCAGGTGGCGATCTGATAGTGACTTCAGCCAATAACTATTACGGGGACAGAATTACACAAAAAGAAGTAGTCGATTTTTATGCCGCGATGAAAGATACTACCGACCAGACACCTGTATCTTATGGGCTGAACAGCAGGCTTGTAAAACATTGGGATAAACTGGAAGAGGATGTATGGAAAGTAGGAGGATTATATTCTCCGGCCATAGAAAAGATTGTTTACTGGCTTGAGAAAGCGCAAGGTGTAGCCGAAAATGATAAACAAAAAGAGGTGATTGTAAAACTTATCTCTTACTACAAATCCGGAGACCTGAAAACGTTCGATGAATATGCCATCGCATGGGTGGAAGATCTGGCTTCTAAAGTGGATTTTGTAAATGGATTTACTGAGGTTTACGGTGATCCGCTGGGAATAAAGGCCAGTTGGGAATCTATTGTGAATTTCAAGAATGAAGAAGCTACGAAGCGTGCAGAGATTATCAGTACAAATGCCCAGTGGTTCGAAGATCATTCTCCTGTAGATAAGAATTTTAAGAAAGAAAGCGTGAAAGGTGTAACGGCAAAGGTTATCACTGTAGCCCAATTGGGTGGTGACTGCTATCCGGCTACACCTATAGGCATTAACCTGCCGAATGCCGACTGGATTCGCAAAGATCACGGATCGAAGTCAGTGACTATTGAGAATATAATGGAAGCTTATGATGCCGCCGGAGCACACACCGGATTCAATGATGAATTTATGTGGTCGGCAACAGAAATAGAATCCATTAAGAAATATGGCTTTATTACCGATGTACTGCATACCGATTTGCACGAGTGTTTGGGACATGGTTCGGGCAAACTATTGCCGGAAGTAGATCCGAATGCTTTGGGTGAATTCAGTTCCACAATAGAAGAAACCCGTGCTGACCTTTTCGGCCTATATTTCCTTGCTGACTCGAAGTTACTGGAACTTGGCATTATTCCTGATGTTGAAGCTTACAAGGCTGAGTATTATAAGTTTATGATGAACGGCTTGATGACACAACTTGTACGCATAGAACCGGGCAAGGATATCGAAGAGTCGCATATGCGTAACCGTCAGCTTATAGCACGCTGGGTATATGAAAAGGGAAAAGCTGATAATGTGGTGGAATTTAAAGAACGTGATGGTAAAATATTCGTTGTGATAAATGATTATAAGAAACTGCGTACTTTATTCGGAGACCTGCTTGCTGAAATTCAACGGATCAAATCGGAAGGAGATTTCGAAGCAGGCAAGAAGATTGTTGAGGATTATGCTGTGAAAGTGGATAAAAAATTACACATGGAAGTACTCGAACGTTATAAAAAGCTGAATATGAAGCCATATAAAGGCTTTGTAAATCCTGTGTTTGAACTCGTACAGGATAAGGATGGCAAAATAACTGACGTGAAAATCTCTTATAACGAAGGATATACAGAACAAATGATGCGTTATGCTAAAGAGTTTTCAAATCTGCCAACTTATAACGATTAAGACATTGTTTATATATGAAAAACGGGGTATCTGCTGATATCCTGTTTTTATTTTAAAACAATTGCATCTTTAAACCGAAAGATAACCTGAGGTAATCTTTTGGTTTCAGATAACTGTTTGTGAATGCGCTGACCATATAAAGATCGTTTGTACTAAGTTCATAGAATACTGTCACCGATTTCGAGAAGAATCGTTTATTCTCCGGAATTTTATATGTAAGCCTTTGTCCTACATATATGCTAAAGCGCATTTTAGTGGAAAACGAATAATAATTGCTCGGATATTTGTCTGGTTCACTTACCCAGAAGTCTCCATCGAAGATGGTATTCACATATAAACCACAAGCCAGAGGATCTAATGAGAAATGTTCGTTAAAATGTTTTTTCCAAGGGATGAAGTTTTGTTTCAGTGTAAATGTGACTTTTGTTTTATCCGTCGAGTATTTTGGTAAAATACCGAAGAATACATCTGTTTCCCATTGATTATTTTTTCCATAGTCCCATCCCGCACCTATAGACAATAATCCCATCCCTCCCGCATACTGTATTTTCGTATGTGAAGGGATAAGTTTACTCCATTGGTCCTGGTATTTTTCAACCCTTTTCTCGTATCCCGTTTGAGCAATAGCTATTACTGAAAAAACGGATAATAGGATACTTAGATATAATCTTTTAAAATTCCACAACTTCATAATCGTAAGTATCATCAGGTTTTAGTGTAAATACATAATATTTTCTTTTGGCTATATTGGATATGCCGTAATATATGATGCCGTCTTCGAAAAGATCATTTTCCTCGAGACTATGGTTGTGTCCATGAAGGCAGAACTGTAACTTTGGAAATTCTTTTATATAGCGCTGGAAAACATTGGCCACGTTATCGTTGAATTGATCTGAAAACGGACGGACATGCATGGCCATCACCGTTTTGTCAAAATCATCTTTCCTGCTTACCATCTCTTGCTCGATGAATTTAAAATCGGGTACAGGATAAGAGTAGTCAAATTCCAGTGCGTTTGTATTCAGGCATACAAATTTAGTCCTGCCTGCAATGAATGAGAAATTTACTTCTCCAAATACTTTCTCAAAGATCTCGATACCATTAGCCAGACAATCGTGATTTCCTAATAAGACAACATAAGGGACAGTCAGTTTATTCAATATGTCCCGTTGCCACATAAATTCTTTTGTCAGCCCGAAGTCTGAAATATCTCCTCCATGTATCACGAAATCTATATCATTTCTCTTATTGATAAGTTTAACGACATCTTCGGTTTCGTCATACCAGCGTTGGGTATCGCTTATCAGGATGAACCGGATGGTACTTTTTTCGGCACAGGCAGTTTCTATACGCTCGATGTTCTTTTGATTGATGCCTGTTTCGCCACTGATACGTCCATCGTAAGGATGGTATTCTATCATTTCACAAGATTGAAGCAGCAGGCATGAAATAAGTAGTAGTGTTGTAATCTTTTTCATATTCCTTGTTTTGCACCGACAAGTTTAAATACAAAAAACCGGACTATTGTTTGATTAAATATATTAAATTGTATAAAAATGTATTTTTAAGAAAAATTTCACAAAAATACAGATAATTTTGAAAAAAACGATAGAGAAAAGAATTTCAGAAGATTTTATCTATACTTGGTTAATATGCTAATTGATTAATATGCCGATGTGCCAATTAAGAAAAAAAATATGTAAGTTTTGTCAGGTTTTAGTTAAGATGGATTTTATGCTATTTTCAATAAGGAATAAAAAATACTACCTTTGTTCTATATAATTATTCTAAAAGAATATAATGCAAATCATTGATTATGAAATTGAAAGAGGAAAATAAAAATAAATCGGTGCTGACAACCAGTTATGTACTGACAAATGGTTCGCCTGTTACCTTTGTTCTGTACGACGAAGACGGAGACTGGCAACTTTTCGGAGAAGAGGAAATCCCGGAGGATGAGGACGCTTATCTGGTATCTGTAGAAGAAATCATAGAAATGGAGCCTGCCCTGCGTAAACTTCCCGATATGAAACCGGGACAAGCCGTTGTACGTGAAAAGGATGGTACTCGTTGGTTTTTTGTAGAGGACGAGAAGTAGCCGGTACCACATTTTTTTAATTAGCCCTATACTTTTTTATTCATAATAATTATGTTTAGTAAACTTGTAGCTATCGAACCGGTCAGCTTGGTTCCTTCGGCTGAAAAAGCCTTACATTCTTTTGCAAAAGAAATAGTACAGTATAATGATATACCCGCAGATGACAGTGATGTTGCCTCACGCATAGGAGATGCAGACGCAGTACTTTTGAGTTATACTTCCCGTATTAATAAAGAAGCGTTGGAAAAATGCCCGAATGTGAAATATATAGGTATGTGCTGCTCCTTATATTCTTCCGAAAGTGCCAATGTCGATATTCATTATGCTAACCAGAGAGGCATAACAGTAACCGGTATCCGCGACTATGGAGATGAAGGTGTAGTGGAATATGTGGTGAGTGAATTGGTTCGCTGTCTGCATGGATTCGGACAGGAACCGTGGGATGGAATGCCACGTGAAATTACCGGATTGAAGGCCGGAGTTGTAGGACTAGGTAAATCAGGAGGGATGATCGCCGATGCCATGAAATTTTTTGGCGCTGAGGTTGCTTATTTTTCACGAAGCGAGAAGCCGGAAGCCAAAGCAAAAGGATACCATTTTCTGCCGTTAGACGAATTGCTTAAGCAAAGCGAGGTTGTATTCTGTTGTCTTAATAAAAATACAGTTCTGATACATGAAGCTGAATTCAACATGATGGGCAACCGGAAAATATTGTTTAATACCGGGCTATCTCCTGCATGGGATGAACCTGCTTTTATCCGGTGGATAGAAAGGGATAATCTTTGTTTCTGCGATACTCTTGGAGCTTTGGGTGGGAAGCATTTGCTCAACCATCCGCATGTACGTTGTATGCAGGTATCTACCGGGCGTACCCGTCAGGCGTTTGACCGTCTGAGCGAAAAGGTATTGGCTAATTTGACAGAGTATTTAAAAGACAATAGGTGATACTATATTTTGCAGGGTACTTACTACCGACCACCCTGCTATTTCGGGTGTGGCACTATACACATCTATTACGGCATGTACCTGGTCGTTCTTTATTTCCACACGCTGGGTATCCCCGATAAATCCGGGTGTAGCCATCATTTCTACATGCATTTTTTCGGGACCTACGGATGCTAGCGATGCTGCCACGGAAACATTAAGACCGGTAGGAAATATGGCGATAGCTTCACGTGCTGTTCCCGAGAATACAATTTTCGACTCTGTTTCCAGAGATGGGTCATACACCGGAGACCGTCTTAGCCGCTGACTGCCTTTTTCATTAAAAAATCTTGTCCGGGCATTTCCCATAAGGGCAGCCGTGCGTAGCACATCAAATCCTCCGGTAGCACCCGAAGCGATGTAAACACGTGAACCATTTTCTTTTGCAACTTTCTTCACCTCTTCATAAAAAGCTGTATCGGCGAATGCACCAATAGAAAGGGTTACGATCGATGTCCCGTTTTTGAGAGCGGGGATAGCGAGTTCCTTCATGGCGGCAGGAGATGCTGTTTCTACCAGATAATCAGGTTTCAGTGCAAGGAGTTCATCCAGACTTGTGCAGGCTGTACATTTTCTTCCACTTTGTTTCATCATAGACACTATGTACTCCGCTTTGGCTGAAGTACGTGAATAAACGCCAACCAAATCGTATTCAGGTAATATGTTCTGAGCGACTGCATTCGCAACTATTTCGGCGAGATGCCCGCATCCGACAATCACTAATTTTTTCATATCAGGCAAAGATACCCTTTAAATCGGGACTTTGCAATGTATTATCTTTTTTCAGGGTATTTATCTATAGGATAAACAATGAGTAAATGTGATAATATGCCGATGTGCCATTAATGAATGATCTTTGAAAGAATAAAAAACTTGTCAGGTTTGTCAGGTTTTAACTAAAAAGCCAATAGCTATTAGCTAATAGCCAACAGCTAAAAATCTGTCAGATTTGTCAGGTTTTTTGTTAACTGATCACTGTTGACTGTTAACCGAATGAAGTGTCAGGTTTTGGTTGAAAAAGATGCAAAAGTGTAACTTTTGTAACTTTTTTAAAACACAGAGTAAAAAGAGTAACAGGAGTCCTTTGTTGACTGCTATCATTGGCACATTGGCATATTTACTAATTAGCACATTGAACAGAGCGTAGCAAAGTGTCAGGTTTGTCAACTTTTTAAATATTGGCTTATACCGGTTTTTTATGCTAAAGTCTTAAAATTATGAATGCAAACTTACATTTCCGTTTTTCTTTGTATTTTTGCCGTTTCAATGGCTTGAGATAAGCTATTGAAAATATTACTTATTAAAATAAATATTTCTATGAACAACGAAAAAGGACTGGACTTTAAATCCACGACTGCAACCGAAGAGAAAAAACTGTTCATTGAAACCTATGGTTGCCAGATGAATGTGGCAGACAGTGAGGTTGTTGCATCTGTGATGCAAATGGATGGTTATACAATGACAGACCGCATGGAAGATGCGGATGCTGTATTTGTGAATACATGCTCTATTCGCGATAATGCCGAGCAAAGAGTAATACAAAGGCTTGATTATATCAATGCTATAAAGCGGAAGAAGAAGCCCAATATGATAATCGGGGTATTAGGGTGTATGGCCGAGAGAGCCAAAGAAGAATTAATTGAAAAACATCATGCCGATGTAGTCGTTGGCCCCGATGCTTATCTGGATTTGCCCAATCTGGTAGGTGCCGCCGAAAATGGTGAAAAGGCAATCAATGTACATTTATCAAAAACAGAGACTTATAAGGATGTTATTCCGTTACGTATAGGAGGAAATCACATTTCGGGTTATATCTCCATTATGAGGGGGTGCGATAAAGTTTGTTCATATTGTATTGTTCCTTATACAAGAGGCCGCGAGCGTAGCCGTATACCTCAGAGTATTGTGAATGAACTGGAAAATCTCAGAGACAAGGGTTTTAAGGAGGTTACATTGTTAGGGCAAAATGTAAATTCTTATAAATATACAGAAGAAGACGGAACAATTGTTGACTTTCCTGCGTTATTAGAAATAGTCGCACAAGTTGCACCTAAAATGCGTATACGTTTTACAACATCATATCCTACCGATATGACGGATGAAACACTGGAGGTAATTGCGAAATACGATAACCTTTGCAAATTCATTCATCTGCCGGTGCAGTCGGGTAGTAGCCATATGCTGAATGTGATGAAACGTAAATATGACAGAGAATGGTATCTGGACCGTATAGACGCTATAAAGCGTATTATTCCGGGTTGTGGTATCTCGACCGATATAATGTGCGGATTTCATTCCGAAACCGAGGATGACCATCTGGAAACATTGTCATTAATGCGCGAAGTATGTTTCGATTCCGCTTTTATGTTCAAGTATTCGGAACGTCCTGGTACGTTTGCAGCAAAGAAACTAGAGGATGATATTCCTGAAGATCTTAAAATCCGGCGTTTACAGGAAATTATTGATTTGCAGAATGAATGTTCTCTTGAAAGTAATAAAAGAGATATTGGTAAAATATTTGAAGTATTGGTAGAAGGGTTCTCAAAACGGTCAAAAGAGCAGTTGTTCGGGCGTACTTCGCAGAATAAAGTTGTTATCTTTAATAAGGCTGATCATCGTATTGGAGATCTGGTAACAGTCCGTATTACAGGTAATACATCAGCGACCTTATTTGGAGAAGCTCTTTGATATACAGGGGTAAACATTATTTTTTACTATAAGAATTTCCCATATTCTCGAAAAGTAACTATATTAGATGTTCCTTTTGAGATAGAAGGAAAATTCGGGTGAGAGTATAATATAAGAATTAATTAAAATTGTAAAGATTATGAATAAAACTGGCTCTAATTTATTGTTTTTGGCCATAGGTGCTGCTTTAGGTGCAGCTGTGGGCTATATTGCTGCTTCAGATAAGAAAGAAGAATGGCTAAAAGACATAAACAGTCTTGTTGATAAAGTAAAAGGAAACGTAAAGACAGCAACACAAAAAGGAAAGAATAAGTTTGATGAATTAAAGAACGATGTCGAATAATCCGGAAGATAAGAATTTGAATACCTTGCTGGATGATATCAAGCAGGAGCTATTAAGCTATATCAACAGGCGTCTCAAGCTTTTAAAGCTCGAGTCTTATGAGAAGTTGAGCAAATCGGCTTCATACATGGGGTATGGCTTAATAGTTCTTGTTACTCTGTCTTTTATTATATTTTTTGTCCTGATGGGTATGGCATTCCTGGTTGGAGAACTTCTGGGTAGTCTGGCTAAAGGGTTTGGTGTGATGGCTTTATTCTCTCTTCTGATTCTTACAATTGTATTTCTTCTGAGAAAACCAATAATGAAAGCTATTCTGTATAAGTCTATTAACTTTTTTAGAAAGGTAGAATCGGATGAAGAATAAGTTAAGCCCACTAGACGAACTCCGTCAGGAAAAGGAAATAGTGAAGCAGGAATGTGCTGAAAGCGAAGCCAGATTGGTTGAACAATGGTCTTATCTGTCTGATAACGCAGTGTCTCTTTTATTTAATAGTGCTGTGAATGGTATTATCGGCAAACTAGGCTTCTCTAATCGTATAGGTCAGTCGAAAGGGAAGGATGAGGACGATGAGTCTCAGCAGCATTCATCACTAGGTATATTCCACAATGTGGTTAATGGTTTAACAGCTTATTACCCTCTTATTTGGGAAATAGTGCAGCCTTTGTTGTGGCGCTATGCCGTGAAGAAGATAAAGTCTCTCTTTTCTGGCAAAAAGAAGAAAAGGAAAGATGATGATGATTAAAGATATAATAGGAATAGGTCTAAAGCTTATTCCTTTTTTGTAAGGACTGGTGAGCATGTATTGGGATTCGAATATAGAGGATATCCGTTTTAAGATGAACGAGTATGGACAGACTGGCAGACCTTTCCTTTTCGGAGTCAATTTTGAACTGACTGAAGGCTTTTTCTTAGATAATCCATTAAGCCAGTCCGAGATTTTCTACAGTATGAATGGTCTGGGTAATGATCATCTCCTATCTTGTATGTCGGAATATAATGGTATCCTGTTTAATTGTGAACCGATCAACTATAACGACTACAAGGAAAAGTTTGATATAGTCCATAGTGGACTATGCCAGGGCTATTCATATCTCACCAATCTGACCATTAAAACTCCGGTGTCATTCAATCTAAGCCTGGAAGATATATTCATCAGGAGTAATGCTCCCTATAGATTGTTATGTCCTGATCAGTTCGTATGCTTCTCCCCAGAGCGTTTCGTTAAGATATCCGGGAGAAGAATATCTACTAATCCAATGAAAGGAACCATTGATGCTTCTATTCCCAATGCAGAGCAGGTTATCCTGAACGACTTTAAAGAAACAGCCGAACATAATACAATTGTAGATCTGTTGCGCAATGATCTGAGTATAGTTGCCGATCATGTGCAGGTGGAAAGCTTCAGATATATTGACCGGATCAAGACCAATAAATCGGAGATTCTTCAGGTGAGTTCCGAGATAGCAGGTCGGTTAAGAGAAGACAACTATCGGAATTATGGCGATATAATCCTCAGTATGTTACCCGCCGGTTCGGTTTCCGGCGCACCCAAAGAGGCTACCATATCTATAATAAAAGAAGCGGAGAAAGCGCCCCGGGGCTATTATACAGGAGTATTCGGCTACTTTGACGGACGAGAGTTTGACAGTGCTGTACTGATCCGGTATATCGAAAGAGTAGGGGATAAGTACTTCTTCCGAAGCGGGGGAGGTATAACGGCCTATAGCGATTCTCAGAGCGAATATGATGAAGTCATAAAGAAAATATACCTGCCAATACTATGAACAAACCTTATTTCATAGAGACTATAAAAGTTGTAGACGGAAGGTTTCTTAATCTGACGTATCATATGGACCGGATGAACCGCACTATGATCTCATTCTTCAATACCACTATGTTTGTTGAATTATGGATAGGTGATGTTCCCGAAGAATTACGTACCGGAGTAGTCAAATGCCGCATAACCTATTCTCATTGTTCAGTGAATGTAGAATATGAAAGGTATCATATGCGGAAGGTCAATAGCTTGAAGTTGACAGAAGATAACTCTATCGACTACTCCTTTAAATATGCCGATCGTAGTTCACTCATCCATTTGCTAGAGCAAAAAGGAGACTGTGATGATATACTGATCGTAAAGGATGGTTTTATTACAGATACTTCATATACTAATATTGTGTTAAAGAACTCTTCGGGTTTATACACGCCCTCTACCTGTCTGTTAGCCGGAACAAAACGGCAACTTTTGATTGACCGGGGATTTATAAAAGAGAAAGATATACACCTTGCTGATTTACAACGCTATGATCAAATATACCTTATCAATGCCATGATAGATATAGAGGACAATGTAAGTATTCCGGTAAATTGCTTATTTTGAAGCCCTGATAACTGTCTGTATCCGCTGTTCTGTAGAATCAGTACTAATAGCCGTAACCTCTCCGGTACAGTTCGTAAAATAAACATAATTACCCCTATCGTAGAAACGATAAACTTTACATCCGTCATGTTCGAATAAATAATCCACTTTATAAGTGTCATTATTCTGCGGAACCTGTTTTGCTACTGGCCTGCCTGTATAGCAGGCTGTCATCATGATCCCGATCAACACAAGTATAGATAAACGTGTCTTCATTATATACGGCTTTTTATGTTAAAAAATCAAGTATTCTCTTGAGTTTTCCTTTTCCCTGCAAAAATATCATATCGTCTGAATTCACAGGCTAAAGAACCATTGACCAATTGTATCTTTTTAGCAGGTTTCAATCCTATCTTGTCGAAGCACTCTTTCTTATAACTGAGTATCCAGGCTGAGTATCCCATAAACACATGCTTCAGACGTTCTCCTATATTTTCGTATAATCCTGTTAGATCTTCGGGCTTTATTCGTTCTCCGTAGGGTGGATTAGTTACCAATATCCCTTTTTCGGAGGGAGCTTCGGTATATTTTTCGAAAGGCATAACCTTCAGGTCTATATGTTTTTCAACTCCGGCACTTTTTATATTCTTTGCAGCTATGGATATAGCTTCGGTTGAAATATCCGAACCATATATTTTGTGTTCAAATACCCGTTCACCGCTATCGTCGTTATAAATGGTTTCAAACAATTCTGCATTGAAATTCTTCCACTTTTCGAAAGCGAAGTTTTGTCTGTATATTCCCGGAGGAACATTCATGGCTATCATGGCGGCTTCTATCAGAAGAGTTCCCGAACCACACATCGGATCAATGAAATCCGATTCGCCACGCCAGCCTGTTTTCAGTATCATACCGGCGGCAAGCACTTCATTCAGCGGAGCTTCGGTTTGTTCTACACGGTAACCCCGTTTGTGCAGAGATTCCCCCGAACTGTCGAATGAAAGGGTGCATTTATCATGAGCTATATGGAAATTGATCAGCAGATCGGGATTCTTTACATCTACAGAAGGGCGCTTGCCGCATTTTTGCATAAAATAGTCCGCTATAGCGTCTTTTACTCTGTAGGCTACAAATTTGGAATGAGTGAATATCTCAGAAAATGTAATGGCATCTATGGCAAAGGTACTGTCTTCAGTCAGGTGCTCATACCAGTTCATCGCCTTTATTTTCTTGTATATTTCGTCGGCATTCTTTGCTTTGAACTGATACACGGGGCGTAATATCCTCAGAGCTGTCCGGCAATGAATATTCGCTCTGTAGAGCAGTGCCAGGTCTCCGTCGAATGATACCATACGTGTACCTAACTCAAGATTATTGGCACCCAGGGCGATTAGTTCCTCGGCCAGAACATCTTCCAGTCCCGCCATGGTTTTGGCTATCATTGTAAACTCGTGTCTGCTCATATTTTTATTAAAGATAGTTGCTTATATTTCAATTGTTTTTTATTAAAAACCTGACAGGAATCAATTAGTAAATTCGCCAATATGCCGATGTGCCAATGATAGCAGTCAACAAAGGACTCCTGTTACTCTTTTTACTCTGTGTTTTAAAAAAGTTACAAAAGTTACACTTTTGCATCTTTTTCAACCAAAACCTGACACTCCTGACAGATTTTTCAGCAAAGACGCAATGCCGTGGAAATTTGGTTTTTACTTTTATTTCATTGGCACATTAAAATACTATAGATAAAGTTCCGGTATTCTTATAACGTCACTTTTTTCGAACGCCCTTTCGATTCGTTATGGAATGCGTCTACAGCTGTTACCACATACTTATATTCCCTGTTGCCTCCTTCATAAGGCAGAATGTATTGTTTCTCCCGGGTTATGCCGACGATGGCCTGCGCATTATCAAGGTTCTCTTTTTCTCCTTTTGCAAATCGATATATAACATAATATTTCGCTGTTTCGGGATCGTATTTTTCCGAATTACTATTCCAGCTTAATGTATGGGTCGTAGTGGTATAAGCTTCTTGCAGGTTATCAACTTTTTTAGGGCTTTTCTTGTGCATATGGGTGTAAGCAGGAATCAACGCCGGATACCGATGATAATTCGACCTCAAACTGTTTGCTATTCCTTTATAGTTATCCAGAAGTTCATAGGCCGGCCAGAAACAATTGCCGTGAACAGTTGTGAAACTACGAGACAAGATCATCTTTTCCGATAACTGGTTAGCACCCGATGGCTGGGTTATAGCGTCCATAGTCCTTTTCACATCCTGGCCTATGTAAAGATGCTCTTTGTAATTGTTCTCTGCCCACCATTCGATCAATGTCTTATAGTCGGCCGATTTATGTCCTAGCTCCCAGTATATCTGCGGCATATTGTAGTCTATCCAGCCATTTTTTACCCATAACTTAACATCAGCATACAAGTCGTCATAATTCTGAAGTCCCGAAGTCTCGCTTCCCGATCCGTCGGGTGTATTTCTTTTGTTCCGGTAGATACCAAACGGACTGATACCAAAGCGTACCCAAGGCTTATTGTTTAGTAGGGTATATTTTACTTCCTGAATTAGCAGGTTTACATTGTTTCTTCTCCAGTCTGCCAATTGGTTCTCTTTGAATCCCTGCGACCTCGCGTAAGTATTAAAGCTGTTTTGGTCAGGAAAACGTTCTCCTGCAACCGGATAAGGGTAGAAATAATCATCCATGTGAATAGCATCTACATCATATCTCATAACTATATCCTTCACTACATTGCAGATAAATGTTCTGTTCTCAGGAATACCCGGATCAAAATAAACTTTACCTCCGTATGTGACAAACCGTTCGGGATGACGGCGATAAATATGATTCTCGGCAAAAACATCATTATCGCTGGCCGATACGCGGTATGGATTCAGCCATGCATGAATTTCCATATTCCGTTTATGACACTCTTCCACAAGGAAAGCCAGCGGGTCGAATCCTCCTTCTGGTGCAACTCCCTGCCGTCCGGTCAGGAATGCGCTCCAAGGTTCATAATTGGATTTATAGAACGCATCGGCATAAGGGCGTGCCTGAAATATAACGGCGTTAATGCCATCGGCTTGCAGTTCGTCCAATGCATTTATAAAATATGATTGTAGTTGCTGTACTGTCATTGTTTTATACCGGGTTTGCCATGCGGTGCTAAGCCATGCTCCCCGGAATTCTCTTTTAGGATGGGCAATATCTGCAAATTTTACTCTTTGTTGTTGCGATCCGCAAGACGATAATAGCAGTAACAATGTTGTTATTGCCAGGAGAGATAGTTTGTTTTTATTCATCAGTGTAACAAAATTTAATAAGCATTTACAAAAATAGGAATAATAACGGGAATGTCTTTTATTTAAATGTTTACTTTTGTCAATATAAACAGGAAACAGTGTGAAAAAGTTATTGTTTTTATTTTTTGTTTTATTTTCAGCTTATGGCTGCGTTACAGCCCAAAGTCCTGTTAAATTGGGAGTGATTACCGATACCCATTATCTGTCTGAACAATTGATGGATGATAGTAAAGCTGTAGAGGACTATATACGGGCAAGCGGGAAAAATATAAAAGCGACTCCTGCTGTTTTGAATAAAGTCTTAAACGATTATTTAAACAGTGATATCGGCATATTGCTGGTCTGTGGCGACATAACTAAAGATGGGGAAAAACAGAGTCATCTCGATTTTGTGAAGAAGCTGAAACCATTACAGGATAACGGCATACGTGTATTTGTAATTCCCGGGAATCACGATGTGAATATGCCGAATAGCTTTAAATATATTGGAGATGAGAAACTACCTGTCGCTAATATTTCATCCGGTGAATTTGAGGAAATATATGCTGATTGTGGCTATAATAATGCCATAAAAAGAGATACGGTGTCATTAAGCTATGTGGGTGAATTAAATGAAAAAACATGGCTGTTAGCCATAGACGCCGCCCGATATAAGGAATATAAAACGGCAAGCATTTCGGCAGGAAAAATATCTCCGGCTACAGAAACCTGGATTCTGGATGTTTTTAAAGAGGCAAAATCAAAAGATATTCAGGTCATCGGAATGATGCACTGGGGACTGACAGAGCACATTATGTATCAGGATACATTCTTTAAGGACTATCTGGTAGATGATTGGAAGCGACTTGCTAATCTTTTTGCTGATAATGGCATGAAAGTGATCTTCACAGGGCATTTTCACTCTAATGATATCTCCTTGTTCACTTCAGATAAAGGGAATATAATATATGACGTGGAAACGGGAACTCTGTCATCCTATCCTTTTGCCTATCGTTTTGTAGATTTATATCCCGATAGAATAAATATCAGGACGAAAAATATAACCGAAGTATCGGGTTATCCCGGTCTGGCAGCAGAAGATAAAACACGGATGCAGGTGTTGGCAAAAGGCATGGCTGTGCAAAAGCTAAGAGGCCTCGGCTTCTCTTTGCCAGCGGATGTAACCAATCAGATGGCAGATATCCTTAGCCAGATATTTGTCCTGCATCTTTATGGTGATGAGAAACCGGATGAAGCGTTAATGACCTCTCTTAAGGCATTTTCGTCACTGTTGGATAGTTCGGAAGATATGGACGAAATGAATTTTGATTTTCCTCCTGCTGATAATAATGTTGAAATAGTATTTGAGTAGTATGTTACAATTATCATTATATCCCGAATTAATAGAGGCCGGTTGTGACGAAGCGGGAAGAGGATGTCTTGCGGGGCCTGTTTTTGCTGCTGCTGTGATTTTGCCAAAGGGTTTTGCATGTGAAGAACTGAACGATTCCAAACAGTTGAAAGATAAGGAACGCTATGCGTTGCGTCCCCTGATAGAAGAACAGGCTGTGGCGTGGGCTGTAGGTATAGTCGATCATAAAGAGATTGATAAGATCAATATTCTGAATGCGTCTTTTCTTGCTATGCAACGGGCTGTTGCTTCGCTGGAGGTCAAGCCTCAGCATCTGTTGATAGATGGAAACCGTTTCTGCGGCTATTCCGGCATTCCGCATACCTGTGTAGTGAAAGGGGATGGGAAGCTATTGCCTATTGCTGCGGCATCGGTACTGGCAAAAACATACAGGGACGATTATATGAAAAAACTGCATGAAGAATACCCTATTTACGGATGGAGTAAGAATATGGGCTATCCTACAAAGGTGCACAGACAGGCAATAGCGGAACATGGTGTTACTCCATATCACCGGTTAACATTCAATCTGACAGAAAAGCAACTTAAACTGGATTTTTAGGCAGTATCTTAATTTGCGAATTTATTCTCGAAGTCTTTTGCTAACTCATCAAGGAAGAAGAGAGTACTTTTTCTTGTATTAATTCTGAATTCCTGTACCTCGTCTGTTATTTCTAAAGCCTTATCTGTAATGAAATCTTCGCCACGGATAACTCTGGGCAATAATTTATTGTTTCTTGAATTCTCGTATAGATAAGATATTTCCGTTATTTCCAATACACACTTACTTTGGAATATAAACCCGTTGACGCGGTACCGCATGATCATTTTTTCCCTCACTCCTTTCGAGTTGGCAGGTAAAAGCAGTTCGATTCTCGATTTAGCGATAAATTCCTGATTGTTGGAGTCATGTCGTACACTTGATATAAAAGGATCTTTTCCGTAATTAACAATAGCCCATTCTTTCAGGAGCTTGTAATTCTCTTCCGGAGATAAGCCTTGTTTTACTGGTATTTCTTTCAAAAAGGTTACTTTACCTTCGATCAAAGGAACACTGGTAAACTTTTCTCCTTGTTTCACTACCTGGGCAAAAGATGCGGACGAAAGTAGACTGGCAACTAGGTAAATTAGGACTTTTTTCATAGTCTGGATCATTTGTGTTACACAAACGTAAATAAAAATTATGAATTATGAGTGTTTTAATTTATAATTCATAACTTGTAATTCATAATTTATTCCGGTTGTGTTGCTATCAGATAGTTCATCAGTGTATTCGAATACATTTCCAGCATTTTCTCCCATGCAAAATCATGATCGATATAATCAAGGTCTATCTTTGCTATTTGCGTGTTCAGATAGTTTTTGAAATCTTCGACTTGTACAGATGTGTATTTATCGCCGAATCTGTTCTCATTGTGCAGCAGATCGTGGGCAATATAATTGCAAGGGTAGATCTCGTAATTGGAATGTATTTCCTTGTCTATGATTTTAGCGGCCAGTTCGGGTTGCAGGCGCTTGTCAGGTGTTGTAATCTTATCGAGTTCAGGATTTATACATTTGCCGAAGCGGAAGACTACATTTCCTTTATTTCCCAATATGCCGATCTCCATATTCAGCAGATCGTCCCGTTGACTTTTCTTGAAATCCGGATCGTCCCGTTTTTGCTGAAACTCTTTAGCTTTCAGGTAATCGGTAGGATCATATTCGTATGATATGGAAAGAGGTATGAGGTTTAGTTCTTTCAGACTTTCCAGAAATGATTTATCGTCGGGATAGAGGGCAAGCATTTTCAGGAGGCTGTCCTGTGTCTTGTCATCAGAGTTTTTCGCACGGCCTTCCCGTTGGGCTACCCAAACGGATTCTTTTTTTGTAGTAATGGCGTAGTGGATATATTCGGACAGGTGTTTGGATGATGTTAATCTTTCTTTAATGGACAATCCCCTGCGTACAATGAAACTTTTGTTCAGGCGTACCAGCTTATCTATCCACGAATGGATCAGTAAGTTATCGCCTATTGCTATTTCGGTGGTTCTCAATCCTTCTTTATGTCTCAGGATATTGAATAATCCTGCATCGAGAACAATATCACGATGGTTCGATAGAAATAAATGCTCTACTGATGTATCTATATTCTCCCATTTATCCCCCCGGAAGCTGGTCGAAACACGAGCACCAAGCATGCTGACTACGGGGTAGATCATTTTGGCCTGAAATTCTTCTTTTGTTTTATATTTCAGCATTTCTGCCGAAAATTCGTCCCAGTCTACATTCGGGATAATGTAACCCACTGCATGTTGAAAGCCAGGGTCAGCAAGCATATCCTTTATAGATTGTTCTACTTCATGGTCGTATAAAGGAGCTATATCATCAAATTTACTATCCATAGTATAATATCTTCAAATCCTGTTAAACTCGTTTTCAATTATTTCCGTCAGTACCTCGGTGATGTTTAGTCCGGCAGCCGCTATTTGCTGAGGGATGAAGCTTGTTGCTGTCATGCCCGGTGTTGTATTTACTTCCAGCAGGTAAGGCTTGTCACCATTAATGATAAAATCAGCTCTGATGATTCCCTTGGCGTTTACCAGATCATAAACATTGCGGGTTAGCTGTTGTATCTTATCGGCCATTTCGTCCGGAATACGCGCCGGAGTGATCTCATCCACCTGACCTTCGTACTTAGCGTCGTAATCAAAGAACTCATTGTCTGTAACTACTTCTGTGATCGGAAAAACTACTTCTTTTCCTTTTATCTTGTAACAGCCGCATGTTACTTCTGTTCCACTGATAAAGCTTTCTATGATCACATCGGATGTTTCACCAAATGCTGCTTCTATCGCACTTTGTAACTGGTCCATCGACTTTACTTTTGTTGTCGCAAAGCTCGATCCTCCTGTATTTGGCTTTACAAACATCGGAAAACCTAATCTGGCAGCAATAGTTTTGGCATCATATTCAGTTTCCCTATTCAAATATAAGGAATCTGCCACTTGTATGCCAAAGTTTTTGAGGAAATTGTTGCAAACAAATTTATTCATGGTCAGAGCGGATGTCATCATGCTGCAAGTAGAGTGCGGAATATTCAGCATTTCGAGATATCCCTGCAAATGGCCGTCTTCGCCCGGAGTGCCGTGTATGATGATGAATGCGAAATCAAATTTTATTTTTGTCTTATCTTGCGGATTGATAAAACTGAAATCATTCTTATCGACAGGATATTCTGTTCCATCCATATTTATAGTCCAGCTATCCTTTGTTATTTTTACTTTGTATACATTATATTTTCCCTTATCAAGGAAAGAATATACCCCGACCAAGCTTTTTCCCGAAACAATAATTTCAGAGGTATATCCGCCCCATACTACGGCAATATTTTTTTTCATAATATCTTCAGTAAAAGAAAGCATTTAACAATACATTAACCTTAAATTTCCCTGTTCGAAATATATCCCCTCCATTTGTCCAACAGCATACTTATATCTTCGGGCAAAGGTGCTTCAAACATCAGTTCTTCGCCTGTACGAGGTTGCACAAAACCTAGTGTCTGTGCATGTAAGGCCTGCCGTGGACAAATGTTGAAGCAATTCTGTACAAATTGTTTATATTTTGCGAAATGAGTACCCTTCAGTACCTCATTTCCGCCATAACGTGCGTCGTTGAACAATGTGTGGCCTATATATTTCATATGAACCCTGATCTGGTGGGTTCGGCCTGTTTCCAATCTGCACTGCACCAACGTAACATAACCTAGCCTTTCCAATACCTTGTAGTGTGTGACAGCCGGTTTTCCGTAATCTCCTTCGGGGAAAACAGTCATCAGCATCCGGTCTTTCAGGCTTCGCCCGATATTGCCTTCTATGCGTCCTTCATCCTGCTCTACCGATCCCCACACTAAAGCTATATATTGGCGCTTCGTTGTTTTATTAAAAAATTGTTCCGACAGATGTGCTTTGGCATAAGCATTTTTTGCCGCAACTATTAGTCCCGATGTGTCTTTATCTATCCTGTGGACAACTCCCAGACGTGGATCTTTTGCGTCATATTCGGGAGTGTCTTTCAGCCTGTATGCTATAGCATTCACCATAGTCCCCTGATAATTACCGAATCCCGGATGGACTACCAGTCCCGGTGGCTTGTTTATCACCATCACATCTTCGTCTTCGTAGACAACATCCAAAGGTATATTTTCGGGTATTATTTCCAGTTCGCGTGGTGGGCGGTTCATTACCACCGATATGGTATCTAGTGGCTTTATCTTATAATTTGATTTGACGGGCTTGTCGTTTACTAAAATACAATCGGCCTCGGCAGCCTGTTGTATCCGGTTTCGTGATACGCCGACAATATGCATGGAAAGATATTTGTCGATACGCATCTGCCCCTGCCCCTTATCTACTAAAAAGCGGTAATGTTCGTATAGTCCGGAGCCTTGATCTTCTACAAGTTCTTCTTCGGATATATTATCAAATTCTTCAAACGGATTGTGCGCCATTAATCAAAGAATGAATCTTCTACTTTAACATCGAAATTTTCTATGCTGTCTTCAAGCGATTCCCCGCCTGCTCCGACAACCATTTTTAGGGTGGCTCCTTTGGGTACTTTCTGGTTAGGCCTCAATTCTTGTCCTTTATATGATACGGATATAACAATACCTGCATATGGAGAGGCTACTTCTTCCACCATAATTCTCTCAAATCCTAATGAATTGAGTTGGGCCTCGGCCTGACGTCTTGAAAAATCTTTTAGTTCGGGAACCGGAACCATTTGTACACCTTTGGCTTGGACGATCAGATAGACAGTGCGTCCTTCTTTTACTTTCGATTCTCCTTTCGGTATTTGTTCGAGAACCGCCCCAGGCGTGCCTCCTGTTTGAAATATGGAGTCACTGATCTCATAATCGAGGCCTGCAGAAGCGAGTATGCTGCCGGCTTCTTCCATCTGCAGTCCTTTTACAGAGGGTACAGTTGACGATTTGTCGTGTTTTGTATATATATTCAGGGCAAATAATACGACAGCCACCAATGCCACAAAGACAATGACCATTATCAATATATTCTTTACATAGATATTGCTAAGCAGTCTGATGACAATATTTTTTTTCTTTTCGTCCTTCATACGGATATTTTCCTATGTAATTAAGCTACAAAAGTATTAAAAAAAATATGCTTTTCTTTATTTGTGTTGCATATTTATATAATTATAAGAAAAACAAAAAGGATAGCCTGTATCAGGCTATCCTTTTATATAATGTTTCGTATCAGTTATTCAGATTTAGATATTGGTATCTGGCGTTTTACTCCCTGACTTAACGAAATCATGGTTTCTGTGGCTACCACACCCGGTATGTCCTGTATCTTATTATTAAGCAGATCCATCAGATGTTCGTTGTCTCTGGCGTATAACTTAATTAAGATAGTGTATGGACCTGTTGTAAAATGAGATTCTACAATTTCAGGGATTTTATCCAGTTCAGGTATTACCGTTTTATACATCGAACCTCTTTCGAGTTTTACTCCGATATATGTACATGTATTATATCCTAGTACTTTAGGATTGACAAAATAGCCGGAGCCTACAATCACGTCCATTTCTATCATGCGTTGTACACGCTGATGAATGGCTGCACGGGAAACTCCACATTCCAAGGCTACATCCTTGAATGGAATCCTTGCGTTCTGGGATATGATCTCCAGTATCTTTTTGTCAAGTTTGTCGATTTTTTGCATAATCTGAGCGTTTTATAGTTATTTTATATCCAAATATAAGTTATTTTTTATAAAACTAAAACTTTTTGCTCGTAAAAATACATTGTAAGCGCCAAAATATTATCTTCTTCTTGCTTTTTTACCTGTTACTTCGTCTCAATTCCTAACAATTCGACATCGAAAATCAGATTCGAGAAAGGTTTGATTGTTCCTCTGTCTGCTGCTCCGTATGCAAGATCGTAAGGGATATAAACTGTCCATTTAGATCCGACAGGCATTAACTGAAGAACTTCTGTCCAGCCTTTGATCACACCGCTTACATTAAATGTAGCAGGAGTACCACGGTCTACAGAACTATCGAATACAGTACCGTCGATAAGAGTTCCGTGATAGTGTACTTTTACAACATCATTAGCACTTGGTTTTGCTCCGTTTCCTTCTTTGATTACTTTGTATTGTACTCCGCTAGGCAACGTTGTAACACCTTCCTTAGCTTTGTTTTCTTCAAAAAACTTAGCTTCGGCAGCAATTTTGTCAGCATATTGAGCTTTCATTTCTTCATCACGCTTAGCCTGCTGTTTAGCCTGTACCTCCTGCATTTTTACATTGAATAATGTACCTGCTTCAGGAATAGCGAATTTTTCGCCTTTCATAGAAGCGGCCAAAGCTGCAAGGAATGCATCGGCATTGATTTTTTCTTTTGCGTCAGGGCCATATAGCTGCGCTTCAACGTTAGGGAACATTTGTTTACCTATCTGATTTCCTATTGCGATACCTGTGTTGTATGCATTCTGAGAATCAGGAGACCCGATACTTTGCTTCAACCCTTTAAGGAATTCGGCAATATTACGACTATTTGCTTTGCTGATAGAGTCAATCTTGAATTTCATAATCTTAGTCAGCGAGTCTTTTTTTGCACCGATAGTATCCATGCTGATCATTCTCATATAAGATGATCTGACAGACATAGTATCTCCGATTATACCACTTTGCTGCAGAAACATGCTAAGTCCCTGTTGGTCGTACATGCTAGCTCCGAATGCATAAGAAATAGTGTCGATCTCTGTTTTGAGTGAAGCATTTGTAGAAACGCTTCCTCCACAAGATGTAAGCAAAGCTCCGATGGCCACGAATGCGCCAAGAGCGACAACTTGAATTTTTTTCATGTTTTAATTAAATAATTTATTATTAAACAATATCTAGAATTTCTACTTCGAATATTAATGTTGAATTAGGTTCGATGGATTGTCCTGCTCCTGCTTTACCGTAGGCAAGGTTTGATGGGATAAATAATTTCCATTTAGAACCTGCCGGCATAAGTTGTAATGCTTCTACCCATCCCGGTATTACCTGGTTTACACCAAATGTTGCAGGTTGCCCACGTTCTACCGAACTGTCGAATACAGTGCCATCGATCAATGTTCCATGATAATGGCATTTTACCTGGTCGATAGCTTTTGGTTTAGGGCCGTTTCCTTCTTTCTGTATTTCGTATTGTAATCCGCTAGGCAGAGTTACAACTCCGGGTCTGTTTTTGTTGATCGCTAAAAATTCTTCTCCCGCTTTAAGATTAAGTTCGAGTCTTTCTTCCTGTAGTTTGCCGAAAAAGTCGTTCAGTACTTGCTGGGCTTCTTCATATGAAATGGCGGCTTGACTACCGTTTATCACATCCTGCATTCCTTTCAGGAAAGATTCGAAATCTACATTTTTGATCCCCGAAGACATAAAGTTGTTTCCGATACTTAATCCCAGAGCATAGCTGATTTTATCCATATATTCTTTTTGTTTTTATCTTAACCTTGTAAATCATAGAGATAGTGGTCTAAGAGGTAAGGTTAAATGTTTATTTTATTTAACCAACAAAAGTAATTCTTTTCATGATACATTAATAGACTTTAGGGGCGAAAAAACTATATTTGTGTATCGTACTTACATTTTTTTAATAAATTATGAAACATATTGTTGTTTTAACAGGAGCAGGAATGAGTGCCGAAAGTGGTATTGCTACTTTCAGAGATACCGGAGGTTTATGGGAGCAACACCGTGTAGAAGATGTGGCAACACCCGAAGGATTCAGGAAGAATCCACAACTGGTACTCGATTTTTATAATGCGCGGCGAAAGGCGGCTTTCGAAGCCCAACCTAATGATGGGCATATTGGCCTGGCAGAAATGGAATCAGATTATAAGGTTTCTATTATAACTCAGAATGTAGACGATCTGCACGAGCGGGCTGGTAGTACCAATGTATTGCATTTGCATGGCGAGTTGAGTAAAGTACGTTCTACAGCCGATCCGTCCCTGATATATACACTTACTCCCGATGATGCCGAGATACATTTAGGTGACAAGTGTGAGAAGGGATCGCAGCTTCGTCCGCATATTGTATGGTTTGGCGAGGCGGTGCCTATGATCGAACAGGCGATGAAGATTGTGCAGACAGCGGATGTATTAGTTGTAATAGGTACATCGCTGAATGTATATCCTGCTGCCGGACTGTTGAATTATGTACCTCCTGCTACCTCTATTTATCTGATCGATCCTAATGAGGTGAAAACTTCTATGTATGGAGTACACTTTATAAGAAAAGGCGCTTCAGAAGGGGTAGGGGAATTGAGAAGATTAATTGAAAGATAAATTTCTAAATAAAAAAGGCGATGAAATTTCATCGCCTTTTGTTTTATTTGATATTTTCCAGTGTTTTTACCAGATAGTCATAAAATTTAGGAACTGTATCAATTACGACGAATTCATCAGGAGAGTGAGCATTCAGTATTGTTGGCCCGAATGAAACTATATCGAGTCCCGGAGTGCTTCCTAAGATAATACCACATTCCAATCCGGCATGAACCACCACCACGTGAGCTTCTTCTTTATACATTTCTTTGTATAATTTAGCCATCATATCCAGTGTTGCTGATTGGGCATTTGGCTGCCATCCCGGATATCCGTTCTCTACTGTAACCTTGGCTCCGGCAAGAGCAAACACGCTTTCCAGACTGGATGCGATTTCGTCTTTACGATCTTCTGACGAACTGCGGGCTAATATTTTTATTGATATTTTGCCATTTTCTGATGCTACACGTGCAAGGTTTGTAGAGGTTTCTACTATTCCTTCAAAATCAGTAAGCATGCTTATTACTCCATTTTGGCAACCAACAACAGCATTTATCAGGCTGTCCTGTATTTCTTCAGGGATTAGAGTTTTAGGGACGTCTGTCTTAGCAGCCTTAAAAGAAAGTTTATCTACCAGTTCGGCCGATTTATATTCTTCTTTATATTTCTTTTCGTATTTTTTCACCAGTTTCAGGAAGTCTTTTTCATCTTCTTCCGGCAGGGTTACTACGGCAACTGCTTCACGTGGGATAGCATTGCGCAATGACCCTCCATCGATCGATGCCAATCGTACTTCGTAGTTGCTGACCGCTTCTTTCAAAAAATAGAACATCAGTTTGTTGGCATTGGCACGCCCAAGGTGTATCTCTGTACCCGAGTGCCCTCCACGGAGCCCTTTCAATGTGATTTTATACGCAATGTCTCCTTTTGGGGTTTTTACTTCTTTAAATTCCCAGTCGGCATTTACATCCACACCCCCGGCGCAGCCCACGCAGAGTTCACCAATCTCTTCGGTATCGAGATTTAATAAAATGCTACCTGATAAAAATCCTTTTTTTAGCCCGTTAGCACCTACCATACCCACTTCTTCGTCTGTGGTAAACAAGGCTTCGATTTTTCCGTGCTTTAGCGTTTTGTCTTCCAGTACAGCCATCATGGCGGCTACACCGATACCATTGTCAGCTCCTAGAGTTGTAGATTTCGCCTTTACATTTTTCCCATCAATAACGGTTTCAATCGGATCTTTAGTGAAGTCATGTTTTACATCGTTATTTTTCTGCGGAACCATATCCAGATGTGATTGCAGGATCACAGTCGGAACTTTTTCTTTTCCTTTTGTCGCAGGTTTTGTGATGAGAGTATTCCCTGCTTTATCTTGTTTAACTTCCAGTCCCAGTGATTTTCCGAAATCCATTACGAATTTAGTTACTTCTTTCATCTGTCCTGTAGGACGGGGAATCTGGCTGAGGTCATAGAAGTGTTTCCACAACTGTGATGGTTTCAGTTTAAGTATTTCTTTGCCCATAGTAATTATGTTTTTAATTTACGAATGGTAACAAAGATAGGAAAATATAGAAGAAAATATGTAGCTAAAATTATGTTTTTCGGATTATTCCCGATTATTCACTGGCATTTTGTCTTATTTCTTATTCGTATCTAATTCACGGGATGTCATACGTCCTTTTCCTTCAATGGTGATTCTGTTATTATAAACAGTGACGATTCCGAAAGAATTATCATATTCTGTTTCTACTATTCCTTCCAAGGTAATAAAGGGAATACTCTTATAATATCCGAAATCACCGGGATGATGGTGTCCGGCAAAGACGGCTTTAACACAATTGTACTTTTCTATGACAGAGAGTATCTCTTTATCGTTTAAGGCAGTCAACCCATTGTCTGGATATAAAGGATGATGGGCGAAAATAAGCACTCTTTGATCCGTTTTGTCAGCTTCTGACAACAAATTGTTTAACCAGCTTAATTGTTTTTTACTAATACCACCATTCCAGGGTGCACTGTTTTTTCGCCCTTCTTTTTTGAGCTTTTCTTTCAGGGTATTAAATTCAGTTTCTTTTTCAGTTCCTTTTATATTGGCATAAGATGACAATTCATTTGTATTTAGAAATATGAACAACCAGTTATGTTCAGGTATTTCATATATAAAATATTCATCGGGCATCGATAATTTGTCATACAATGTTTTATTATTTGATACTCCTCCATAGTCGTGATTTCCGCTAATGTTAATCACTTTCCTGTCTAATTTATTCAGGAAGATTAGTACAGAATCAAGGTCTGAAAAATTCTTGTCGACCAGATCGCCAAGGTTTATCGTGAAATCGACCTGATTACTATTAAAGAAGCTCACCGCCTTATCCAGCTTCGGTAAAGAATTTCTGTAAAACCGGTTGCCATTGTTCTCGCAATTGCAATATTGAATGTCTGCCATTATTCCGAAACGGATTAATGGCTTTTGTTGAGCGCTTATAATAATATTAGCAGATAGAAATATGTAAAGACTAAAGAATAAGGATCGTTTGTTCTTCATGGTCTTAAACTTTTATTAGGGTTTAATCATCTTCTAGTATAAATTTCCAGGAACAGGCACAATTTTCATCTTTTATGTCAGGATAGCAACTTAATGTTTCGCATTTAATTCTGCTGTCTATTACTTTTGCAAAATATGCATGTTCGATAATTCCTGCTGATTGGCAGGGATGGTATGGCATATCCTTGTCTTTTCTGGCTGTTTGCACCCGGCAGTCAATTATTTTATATATGAGAAATTTTTCTTCTCTTATTAATTCTATCTTTTCATTGGCTAATGCCGGAAAACGTAATTGTAAAGCCTTTTTCATTCCTTTCAGACCAGAGTTGTCAGGTAAATTTAGGAATTTTTTTATGCGTCGGGCTTCTGTTTCAGTAAATCGTCTCCATATTTCTCTGTCGTGGTTCATAGCTGCATCCACGCCTTGTTCTTTTTCAATCGACTGAAACCATACTCCATCCATAGCGAAGAGATTGCGGGCATATATCTTCACCAGTTCTTTTAGCTGGTCTTTTGATAGATTGTCGAGAAGCATTATTTTTTCTTGTTTAACGCCAACATAATAAATCCAAATAACCCCATAGCAATAACCCATAGCGACTGCAAACCAAATACGCCTGTGGCAAAGGCTGTAGCCTCCAGGCTGCTTACGCCATATAAGCTAAGGGCGGCGATGACGGCAACCTGCCATGGGCCGAGCCCACCGTTGGATGGTACTCCCATACTAAGGCTACTGAGGGCAAAGGCTATAAGTCCGGCAGTGAAGCCCAGATCTTTGGTGAAATCGAAGGCGAAAAATGTAATATAAAAATAAAGAAAATAGGAAGTCCAGATGCCAATGGTAAACAGAGCCAGCTTTCCTTTCGATTTCATATTCCAGATGGCTTTGGCATCTTTTATGATCTCTTTGACAAAGTTTTTTACTTTGCGAACTATAAAGTTCTCTTTAAAGAATCTGAATATAATATAAGTAGTTACAATAGCTGCTACAATTAGAATATATAAAAGCGGAGATTTCAAGATACCTAATACCATATCGAATGTCGCCTGATTTTGCTCCAGTTGCGAAATAAAGAATTGCATATTAAACAGGAACGCGATCAGGCAGATCGTTATCACAGTCAACGAATCGAATATCCGGTCGAGTATCATTGTGCCGAATAGTTTTGAGAAAGGGATTTTCTCTTCCTTTGCGACAATTCCGCATTTCCAGAGTTCGCCGGCACGAGGCAAGGCAAAGTTCACAGCATAGCCTCCATAAATGGCGTAACTGAGATTTGCTATTTTTGCTTTATACCCTAATGGGTCGATAAACAATTCCCAGCGATAACCTCTGAGTGTATGTCCTATCAGGCCGAAAAGCAGGGAGAACAGAAGGATGCCCCAGTTGGCATCTTTTATGATATGCCAGACATCGTTGAAGTTGATATCCCGAAAAAGGTAGACAATAATAAAAATGCCCAACGCCAATGGTAAAACAACCTTGATAAAGGTATTCAATAAAGATTTTTTTTTAGAAACGGGTACTTCTTCTATCGGTTCAGCCATGCTTATTTTGTAAAATTGCAGTATATTTAGCTATAATGCGAAAGGTTAGTGCTTATTTTTAGCAATAAAACACTACCTTTGCGCCTGCAAATATAGTGATAAATATAAGTATGTCAGTAGTCAAGCCAAAGAAATTCTTAGGGCAACATTTCCTGAAAGACATGGAGATAGCCCGGCGGATAGCCGATACCTTGGACGATTTTGCCAGTGTGCCGGTTATAGAAGTCGGCCCGGGAATGGGTGTGTTGACGCAATTTCTCCTAGAGAAAGGAAGAGACTTGACTGCAATAGAGATTGACAGGGATTCTGTACCGTATCTTCATGAACATTATCCTGCTTTGAGAGGACATATTATAGAAGGTGATTTTCTGACATTGAATCTATCGGAGATCTATAAAGATAAATTCTGTGTGATCGGTAATTATCCATACAATATTTCGTCACAGATATTTTTTAAAGTACTCGACTATAAAGACCAGATACCTTGTTGTTCGGGCATGCTTCAGAAGGAAGTCGCCGAACGGATTGCCGCTAAGCCCGGCGGTAAGGTGTATGGCATATTGAGTGTACTTCTTCAGGCATGGTACGATATAGAATACCTGTTCACAGTGAGTGAAGACGTATTTGATCCTCCACCAAGAGTAAAATCGGCAGTAATAAGACTGGTGCGGAACGAAAGAAAAAAGCTGAATTGTGATGAAAAGCTTTTTAAGACGGTTGTGAAAACCGGGTTCAATCAGCGGCGAAAAACACTGCGTAATTCGATGAAGCCGTTGCTCGGAAAAGATTGCGAAGCATATTCGAATCCAATCTTCGGAGAACGACCCGAGCGGCTCTCGGTTGCAGATTTTGAGGAGTTGACCAATATAGTCGCTACTTATCTGCCCGGGAGTGGAAATGAGAGGAAATAGAGTACACACCTTTTAATTAAAAGCGCTCATGTCAGAAGTAAAATTATTCTATCATAGAGACAATGCTATAAGAATGAGCCGTAGCATTGAATTTTTGAAAACTACCCCGATCAAGAACTTTCTGTGGATCGACCTCAATAATGTAGATGAGGAAATAGAGAACGAGCTCGAAGATTATCTGAAAATATATATTCAGGAAGAAGAGGAAATGGTGGAGATCGAGATGTCGTCCCGCTATATGGAAACGGCTGATTCTCTTGTCGTAAACTCTAACTTCCTTTTAGGTAGTTTCGAACGGGAGCCTGTCTCTTTCATCATGAAAAATAATATCCTCATCACTGTTCGTGGTGAGGATCTGACATCTTTTCACGAAACGACGAAGAAAATATTTGCCAATCCCAAAATGTATCCGACAGGTTATCATGTTTTTGTCGCTATTTTGGAAACCCGGGTAGAAATGGATGCGGATATGATAGAGGATATGACGCAGCAGATTACTATGCTGAGTAACAGCATCAGTATAAAAGAGGCGGATGAGGAACTTTTGATGGAGATTAAGAACCTTCAGGAAAAAACTATGCTATTGCGGGAGAATATAATAGATAAGCAGCGTGCGGTGACCAGTTTGTTGAAAAGTGAACTGATGCCAAGGGAGTTGCATGGCAGGATAACAATTCTTATCAAAGACATAAATTCACTGTTAGAGCATATTCGTTTCAGTTTCGACCGCCTCGACTATTTACAGGATACTTTCCTCGGATTCGTTAATATCGAGCAGAATAAGATAATCAAGATGTTTACAGTGATATCGGTAATATTCATGCCGCCTACGCTCATCGCCAGTGTGTATGGCATGAACTTTGATATAATGCCCGAGCTGAAATGGACGTATGGATACGAATTTTCGATAGGACTGATGGTGGCAGCTGTTGCAATAATCCTGTTTTATTTCAGAAAGAAAAAATGGCTGTGATATTTTTATCAGATAAGCGAATAAATAAAGAAAGGCTGACCAGATGGTCAGCCTTTCTTTATTATTACTTCTTTTCTTTCTTTTCTTTCTCCGGTTCCTTACTTTCCGATAAAATTTTCTTAGCATTCTCGATATCCAGTTTTGCCGCTTCATCCAAAATAGGGTAGTGGAGTCCAAGTTCTTCCATGCGGTCTCCAATGATCTGGCCTACAGCATAACGCATAAACCATTTGTTGTCAGCCGGAATAACATACCATGGCGCATTTTCGGTAGATGTCTCGCTAAGCATGTCGGAATAAGCTTTCATATAATCGTTCCAATAAGTGCGCTCTTTGAGGTCTGCGGAAGAAAATTTCCAGTTCTTCGACTCGTCTTCGAGCCGTGCCATAAAACGGATTTCCTGTTCCTCATGCGATACATTCAGGAAAAATTTGAGTACAATAGTCCCGTTTTCGGTCAGATGTCTTTCTAAATCGTTAATCTGACGATAGCGTTTTTCCCAGAATTTGTCGTCAATGTCTTCTGTTTTATTGATATCCGGCAGTTTTCCGTTCAATACTATAGATGGATGCACTTTTGCTACTAATACATCTTCATAGTGCGACCTGTTGAATATGCCTATACGACCACGTTCGGGCAGGCATTTGTATATCCTCCACAGATAGTCATGATCTAAATCTTCTGCTGATGGTACTTTAAAGGAGTATACCTGACAGCCTTGCGGATTGATGCCCGACATTACATGCTTGATAGTGCCATCTTTGCCGGCAGCGTCCATTGCCTGAAAGATGACTAATACAGCAAATCTGTCGTGAGCATATAGCTTGTCCTGTAATTCGGCCAATCTTTCTATATTTTCCTGCAGGAGGTCTTTTGCGTCTTTCTTTTTCAATCCTGCAGTATAATCGGTTTTGAAATCCGATACTTTATGCTTTTTGCCGGGCTCTGCGATTAACTTTTTTAAAACCTCTTTCTTCATAAGCGTATTTTTTTAGGGTGCAGGGAACTATGATTGTTTTTAGTCTATTTGTAACTACCCAGAATCTGATAAATTTCATTTTTCTTTTGTCCGTCAGCAAAATACCATTTATTATCATATTTGATTCTGCCGCTCTCTTTCCATATCATGAGCCATGTGTTATCATCCTGGGGTTTGTCTTTATAGTGCGAAATAATTGTATAATCAGGTGCCACCATTTTTACCATAATACCGCTGTTGTTCCATAGGGTATCGTTTACTGATAAAGCAAAATATTCTCCAAGTTTGTTTTTATCCGTATCACCGATTATATACTTTTCATCCTTATCGGGAAACATGATATACATGCTGTCTACATTAACTGTGTTGAATTGCATCTTCATCGTGTCGGTTACTTCTGCTTTTGTCTCTTCCTTTTTGTCTGTTGCTTCTTTTTTCGCAGGGTTACATGCGGAGAGAATTACCGAAGCAAAGATGGTACTTGCAGCTAATTTGAAAAAGATATTTATTGCTTTCATTTATTGTTTATTTTAACTTTAATAACATCAGATAATCGTGTTTGTTCTCCTGTATGATCTCAAATCCCAGTTTTTTATACATTTTAACTGCATAATTATTCTTGTTCACACTTAGAGAAGTTTGTTCATATCCTTCTTCTTTAAGGAGATCGATCATTTGCTTCATCATTATAGAACCATAACCTTTGTTACGGAATTCTTTAAATAGAGATATCGCGAATTCTGGTGTTTTGCTGTCTATATTTCCAAACCCTTTTACATCTCTGTTCAAAATTCTTGTCCAAACCGCACCAATGATTTTATTATCTGTTACTGCTACAAGGCAATGGTCGTCAGGAAAAGAGCCGAATCCATCTATGTAAACATAAATGTCCGGCTCTCTTATTATTTCGCGGGGAAAAGAATTCGTGTTTTCTTCCTGAAATATGGCTTCATACAGCATATCTTCCAGGATGCTATACTCTCCTTCCTTTATTTCCCTGATTATTATATCTTCCAAAAACTGGATGTTTTATTCCTCTTCCTCCTTGAACCAGCCCGAATACATCAGGTAATTCTTTGCTATCTTCTGGTTTATTTCTTTAGCCTGGTCAGGATCGACTTTCTTTACAAATTTAGCTGGGACTCCGGCATAAATACTACCCGGTTCTACTTTTGTGCCACTGAGTATTACCGATCCGGCAGCAACGATTGCTCCTTCACCGATGACAGCGTGATCGAGTACAATTGCTCCCATGCCTATCAGAGCTCCATTTTCTATCTTTGCTCCATGTATTACAACATTATGACCTACAGAGACATCGTCGCCGATTTCCACCACAGATTTCTGATATAGAGTATGTAGCACACTGCCATCTTGTATATTAACCCTGTCGCCTATACGGATCGAATTTACATCGCCCCGCAATACGGCATTGAACCAAATGCTGCAATCGTTACCTATTACCACATCGCCAATGACAGTAGCGTTATCGGCCAGATATGTATTATCTCCTATTTCGGGCGTAAAGCCTCTGACTTCTTTAATTAGTGCCATTCTTATCTTTTATGTAATATTCTAATAATGTATCTATTTGTTTTGTGTCTATCTTTTTAGCTATTATTTTTTTATCCTTATCCAGCAAATAAGTCATTGGTATGCCCGAAAGATCATAATTCAGCCAATACTGTGATTTGTAATCCATATCAGCGGCATTGATCCAGTCTGTAAGATTATGTTTTTGTATATACTCTACCCATTCCTTCTTATCCGAACCAATGTTGATCGCTATAATTTTTAATCCTTTGTCTTTATACTTTTCATACAGTTCGTTGTGTAACCTGGGTGTTTCTGTTGTGCAATGCCCGCAGTTGAGATCATAGAAATACAAAACAATGTAATCGGAAACTATTTCGGATGTATTAATGGAATCGCCCTCTGTTGTTTTCAACGGGATATTTATGGCGGTCATGCCGATCCTGTTGTTCTTTATATTTTCATACATGCTTTTTATTTCAACCATCTGCTTAGCATCTATCCAGGATATGTTTTTATCGACAACATAATCCTCAAACAAACGTGCCCATATGTTTTCATCACCCATCTTCTTGCTGGTCATTGACTGGTTGAAAAGTTTCGACAACATTTCTTTAAAACAAACATCATTCTCTTTTGTTTTTGCAACAAGGCTGCTTGCCGCCGAAGCTAACGAATCAGGGATAAATTCTACCCATTCTTTCATGTAAGTGTCTATGTAGCTGTCAAAGTAGTTTGTATTCCAGAAACGTGGATCGGTAAGGTCGACATTGTCAAAGAAGTGTATTTGTCCGTACTTCCTGTTTGCGTCTATTTCCTGTTTATTCTGAGGATTTGGATATGGCAAAGCTACAGGCTCAAGGCCTTTCACCAGTTTTCCGGCCCAGTTGTGTTTATTTTCTTTATTAAAATTGATACTGAAATCTTTTCGTTTTTCGATCAGATTTTTTATTTGTGTTGATAGTTCAGAGCGTTTGTCTTCTGTCAGTGTACTGTCCGTCATGCTTAATTGCAGGGAATTTATCTTTGTGTTATAATCTTCGATCTGCGATAAATAGTTCCACAGGCGCTCGGTGTCTTTACTTCCGGTAACTTTGTTTCCGGTAGATGCGTATTCGCTCAGCTGCATTTTTATGTTATGCTGTTCGTCTCCAATGAGAAAATCGGCTTGGAATGCCAGTTTGATATGCAGGAAGTATTGGCCTTGCTGTAATCCGTCAGCTATTGAAAATACACCTTTGCCTTCGTCCGATAATTTTACTGAATCTATTGCGTAAGTCTTATCTTTCCAGTATTGTCCCAAGTATAAAATATTATTTTTTTGTGTAGGAATAGTCACTTCCAGGCGAAAGCCTTTATTTTGTTTGTTTGTGTAATTATGAGCCTCCACGTTGCAGAAGAGGAGGCTCATAACTATCAGGATATTAAATTTCATTTGTCTTTTCTTTTAACCAATGTTTTTCTTCCTCATTCAACAATGGAGAAAGACGATCATATACAAATTTATGATATAAATTGAACCATTCTATTTCTTTGTCAGTCAGCATCTCCTTCACAATCGGAGTTTTATCTATCGGACAAAGGGTTAGTGTTTTAAAAGAATAAAACTCTCCGAATTCTGTTGTTACCTCATGCTGTGTAAGTATGAGGTTCTCTATACGGATACCGTATTGATTGGCTCTGTATATTCCCGGTTCATTCGATGTAACCATGCCAATTTGCAGGGTAGTAGGATTCTCGTTCATCCTTATATTCTGAGGCCCTTCATGTACATTCAGGAAATGACCGATACCATGTCCTGTACCGTGAAGATAATTGAGCCCGTTATCCCATAACGCTTTGCGGGCTAGTATGTCGATCTGGCTGCCTCTTGTCCCTTGCGGATAAATAGCAGTAGCAATATTGATATGTCCTTTCAGAACCATTGTATAATCTTTCTTCATCTGTTCTGTCAATGGCCCTACGGCAATGGTACGTGTAATATCCGTTGTGCCGTCGAAATACTGTGCACCGGAGTCTACAAGCAGAAAACCTTCGGGTTTTACGTCCAGCGAACTTTCTTTTGAAACATGATAGTGGACTATTGCCCCATTCGGATTATATCCCGAAATAGTGTCAAAGCTTTCCCCTACAAATCCATCCTGTTGGCTACGATATTCTACTAATTTCCCTGGGATCATTATTTCGGAAACTCCGCCTGCAGGCACTGCCTTTTCGAGCCACATGAGGAAGCGTATCAACGCTACGCCGTCTTTTTCCATAGCTTTGTTAAAGCCTTGTATCTCGGTTTCGTTCTTGATACTTTTCATCAGGTCGGCCGGAGACGGTGCGTTTTCTATTATTTTGCAATCACTTGGAATAGTGTTGTATAGTTTGAATGTGATCTTGTTGGCATCCAGGCAAACAGTTTCCTTGATATTGGAAACATAATCGAAGACTTTATCATATTCTGCTAATATAACACCTTGCTCTTTCAGGTAATCTGCAACTTCGCTTGTTAGTTTCTTCGGATTTATAAATAATACAGACTCTTTTCTCGAAACATAGGCATAACTTACAGCCACGGGATTACATTTTACATCATTACCTCTGATGTTGAATATCCACGCAATAGTATCTAATGAGGCTACGAGCAGGGAGTCGGCTCCTGCTTTCTCTACAGCATCACATATGCGGGTTATTTTATGTTTGGTAGATTCCCCCGAGTATTTTTCAGGAAATGCAAAAATTGTATTTGTAGGAATTTCAGGTCTGTCGTGCCATATCGCATCAAACGGATCATAATCGCTGATCAGGTGCAGCTCTTTCATGTTCAGCTTATGAGTAAGGTTGAATGCATCTTTTGAAGCATATACATTTCCGTCGATGCCTACGTATTCACCTTTACCAAGTTCGGTTGTCAGCCATTCCTCCATTGTGGGTGTCTCAGGCAATCCGTCTTTAAATAAGATGATTTCAGTTTCTTCCAGTTCTTTGCCTGCTTGCAAAAAATAGCGTGAGTCTGTCCAAAGACCGGCTTTTTCTCTGGTGACAACAATTGTCCCTGCCGATCCCGTAAAACCACTGATCCATTCGCGGGACGCCCAGTGCGAGGCGGGATATTCACTCAGGTGAGAATCGGTGCTGGGTACTATAAAGGCATGTAAGCCTTTTTCTTCCATGAATTTACGTAAGGAATTCAGCCTTTTATTGATCGTGTTACTCATGATTAATATTTTTATATATTAGTTAAGCTAAATATCTTATTTACTCGTCGTTCATCGAACATTGTCCTGTGAATCTGGCTCCCGGCTCTATTTCTACCATTCGGGTTTTCATGTTGCCATCAAGGATTGCAGAAGCTCTTAGTATCACTTTTTCCGAACAGAAAATATCTCCTTTTACACAACCAAGGATTTCAATGTTTATACATTTAATTTCGCCCGTAGTTTTACTGTGAGACCCTATGATTATCTTACCATTGCACGAAATATTTCCATTTATAGATCCGTCGATCCGGAAATCCTCTTCAGCGCTGATGTCCCCTGTTATATTTGTGCCCGAAGCTAGTATATTGTGTGTACTGGCCGTTGTAGCTATGACTTCTTTTATTTTCGCCATGTTTTAATTATCAATAAGTTTGTTTAGAAAGACAAACTTAGTTAAAATAACCTAGAACTGAATATTCTTGTCTGAAAAATTAAGATGTCTTTAATACATTATAACATGTATTGTCAGAGGTTTGATGTCAGAGGATGGTAGCATGGCATTGTGTTTTTACTTATCTTTGCCTCTGTAAAATATTGAATGGGAATGAAAAGCTATATTTTGTTGGAAAATATTGTGTTTTATGCCAATCATGGCGTCTTTCCTCAGGAAACGGCAGTTGGTAATGTTTTTGTTGTTAATCTTAGAATAGAAACGGATCTGAGTAAAGCCGCAACTTCTGATGAATTGACCGATACTGTCAGTTATGCTGAGATATATGATATTGTAAAGCAGGAAATGGATGTTCCTTCAAAATTGCTCGAACATGTAGCAAAAAGAATAACTTCCCGTTTGAAAGAGGTATTCCCTCAGATTAAACAGATAGAAATAAAGTTGTCTAAACGCAATCCTCCGGTAGGAGGACAGCTAGACTCTGCAAGTATTGTGTTGGTTGAATGAGCAGAATGAGAGTGAAGAAAATAACAGAACTGAACAGGGTTTCAGTTGATGAATTTAAAAAGGCGATAAAAACGCCCTTAGTGGTCGTGTTGGATAATGTAAGGAGTTTAAATAATATAGGTTCGGTCTTCCGGTCATCAGACGCGTTTCTTGTCGAGGCGGTTTATCTGTGTGGTATAACGGCAACGCCACCGGATGCCGAAATACATAAAACCGCATTAGGCTCTGAAGATTCGGTAGCTTGGAGATATTTTGAGAAAACAAAAGATGCGGTGACAGATCTCAAGACACGGGGTTTTTTCGTTTGTGCCATAGAACAGGCTGAAGGCAGTATTATGTTGAATGATCTGCATTTGGATAAAGAACACAACTATGCCATAGTTTTAGGAAACGAAGTGAAAGGCGTCGGACAAGATGTGGTTGATGCATGTGATTGTTGTATAGAGATTCCGCAATTTGGCACTAAACATTCGTTGAATGTGTCAGTTGCAGCCGGAATAGTTGTATGGGAATTTTTTAAACAGATGGGGTAACTTTGCGATATTTTTGTTAGTTTTGTTCACTGAAACATTAATTGTAATTAAGCATAACTATGATAACAGATTCAGATAAAATTCGTCTTGAGCAAAAGGGTATCTCATTAGAAGAACTGCAAAAGCAATTGGATTGTTTCAGGAATGGTTTTCCCTATCTCGAATTATCTACGGCCGCTTCGGTAGCTAAAGGTATTATGGTAATACCTCAGGATGAGGAAAAGCGCTATCTCGAAAGCTGGGAGGCGTACAAAAACTTACCAAATAAAAAAATCTTGAAGTTTGTTCCTGCATCGGGAGCGGCAAGCCGCATGTTTAAAGACCTGTTTGAGTTTTTAGATGCACCCTATAATAAACCGGAGACTTCATTTGAAAAAACATTCTTTGAGAACCTATCAGGTTTTGCCTTTTACAACGATCTGGAAGATGTGATCAGGCAAAAAGAAGGAAAGGATATTTTGACATTGGTATCTGAAAATAAATATAAAACAATTGTTCGATACCTGCTGTTGCCTGAAGGCCTTAATTATGGCAGTCTACCAAAGGGATTACTTAAATTTCATAAATATGACGGCTTCTCCCGTACACCGGTCGAGGAGCATCTGAAAGAAGGTTATTTATATGCCAAAAATGACGAAGGTCTTATCAGTATTCACTTTACAGTGTCGCCTGAACACAAGGCTCTGTTTGAAGGACTTGTAGCTGATAAAAAAGAAGAGGCAGAAAATGAACTTTTTGTTACTTATAACGTTAACTTCAGTATACAGAAGCCTAGTACGGATACGATAGCAGTTGATGCTAATAATGAGCCTTTTCGCGAAGGTGGCGAGTTAATTTTCCGTCCTGGGGGACATGGTGCTTTAATCGAAAACCTAAATGATTTGGACGCCGATATTGTATTTATTAAAAATATAGACAATACTGTACCTGATAAATATAAAGACGTAGAGACCAAATACAAGAAAATACTGGCAGGAGTGCTGGTTGAGGCTCAGAAAAAAGTATTTGTGTATTTAAAACTTATAGACAGTGGAAAGTATACCCATGACGAATTGTTAGAGATTCTTTATTTTTTACAGAATACGTTAAACATAAAGAATCCTGAAACAAAGCTGTTGGAAGACGCAGAGTTGGTGCTTTATCTGAAAAAGAAACTGGATAGGCCGATACGTGTCTGCGGAATGGTCAGGAACGTAGGGGAACCCGGAGGGGGGCCTTTTCTGGCTGTGAATCAGGATGAGACTATTTCCCCACAAATACTGGAGAGTTCTCAGGTAAACATGGCTGATCCTCTGAAAAAAGAAATGTTCCAGAAGGGAACCCATTTTAATCCTGTCGATCTGGTCTGTGGAATAAAAGATTACAGAGGATATCATTTTAATCTGAAAGATTATGTAGATTATAATACCGGATTTATTTCCAGAAAATCCAAGAATGGAAAAGAGCTGAAAGCTCTGGAATTGCCTGGACTTTGGAATGGGGCTATGTCTGATTGGAGTACTATTTTTGTGGAAGTTCCTATAGAGACATTTAATCCGGTAAAAACAGTTAATGATTTGTTGAGAGGGCGGCACATTTGATCAATTTTATCATTTATGTCATACTTCAATAAAGAATTAGGACAATGAATCTTTTAGAGAAAAAAAAGTGCTATATTGTTTCGTGTAATAAAAAAAGAATTATCTTTGTGAGTGAATTCATAGATACATGAAACTTTATTGACGATATTTATTAGGTTATTACATACTTAATGTGCTGAAATTGACTGACTTTATATAAAACTACAATAATGAAACTCCGATTAGTATTAGTCGTATTATTATTTATGCCATTGCTGATGACTGCCCAGCAAGAAGATCCTGGTACGGATCCCGGCCGAAAGAAAGATGGGGTTATATTTTACTCGAAAGGAAAGATGTATGTAAAATATAAAACAGATATTCCCTCTAGCGCGGTAGGAGAACCGGAATCTACTACTTTATATATAGATGGCTCCGCCAAGTTTGCGACTCACTCAGCGATTGTCCAAAAAGGACGTACCGAATTGACCGGCGATTTTATAAATGCAAAAGATCCTTCCGTAGATGAAAAATATGTTACTGGGGGAAATACTGTTGATGCAGCGCATCTTTTTGTAGGTTTTGATGATACTGATGAAGAAGATGGTGTATTTGCTTTTATCGGTGGATACTATAATGACGGAACTAATGACAGGTCAACCCGTCAGTGGATTCTTGGTAGCGATTCTACTGAACAATGGCTTATAGCAGATCAGAAAAGACACAAGTTCATAAATTTTCCGACTCTCCATGTTAATAAGCCTGCACCAACAGCTTATGATGATTGGCGTATGGTAAGTGTGGTTACGGTGGATACCACTGCCGCAGTGGGGGTTAATTTTATAAAAGTAGATACAGATAATAAAAATAGGTTTGCTGTCAGGGCGGCATATACTGATGATGATAGAATAAGTAGTGGTTATGCCCTTATTAAGAAAGAGCATTCGTTACTGGATCCTTCTGTAAATAATGGTATACCTTCTGCCACTTATAGTCAGGTCGACTTTAATCTGTATAATTTCAAACGGGATGCTAGTGGTAATGTTACAGTAGATGACGGAGCATTCGATAATGATTATACTGCAACTGCTACACCAAAATCAGAGAATAATACGTTGAGGTTTAATAAAGATAATAATGGTGTGTATTGGAATCGTCTGATTGGATTCTCACCTCCTTTCAAAGAATTGGCTGCCGATTATATGTTCTACCATGTGCTGACAAAGCCTAATGGTTCCAGTGTAACATCGGGGACGGGGCCTATTGTAGACCCATACTACAAAATGCAGGCAGGTTACGGATATTTTACAACAATGGAGATGTCGCATGGCGACCATATCGATAATATTAATGAAAGATGGGACTTTGAAGAAGATCTTGTGCCTTCTATTTTTGTAGATAACACTTTTCAGCAACAGGAAGGTATTCATCATACAAAAAGAGCCAGAGGAGGATATGTCTTTAACCGTATGGCATTCGAAGATTATGCTTCAGCTATACGTGGCGATCTCACCTATAACCCATTAGCGGATAAGACAAAAGGTGGCCCTCAGGAAAACTTCAGAAGATATACTTACGATCCTACTAGAGAGAAGATCACTGGATTGGATTCTAAATGGGAAGATGCAGATGGATCAAATAGGAGCCGTATAGAGTTATTGCAGAATGAAAAGTTCAATACAGGCGAGGTGGAAGTAAAATTAAAACCCGGCCTTAATTTTTTAGGCAATCCGTTTATGGCGCCTATCAGTTTGAACTGCTTATTAGGTATAGCATCACCTTATGAATCGAATGCAGCAGCAAATTATCCAAGCTTGACCGATACCCAAGCTGATCAATTTAATGTGGCTATGTTAGGTGGTGTATCAGTATCTATGATACAACCAACTAAAGGTGAATTGAGAACAAAATATTGGTTGATAGACCGGGCATATGGAAGATATGACGCTGATAAAAATATGTTCTTATACAGTATCTCATACAATTATATCAGTCGTTATGGCGCAACAGAAGGTACTGCAACAGAAGGTTCAGCACTCACTAATATACCTGAGATAAACCCTCAAGAATATCTGGTTGCACCAATGCAGATGTTTGCTTTACAGGCAAGCGACCAGTTTGGTTCTGAAATCACAATAAAGCTTAATCCGGGTATGCGTGCTTTTGGTCAGACCCGTTTCCAGAAAAGTGCTTCATCTGATGCTGGCTTTAAAGAATTTAAGCAGGATTGGTTTGTCGTAGAAGTGCAGGATGAAATAAATAAAATAGCGGACCGTACATCTGTTATTTTTAGGGATGGTGCTCTTCTTCAGACTACACAAGATGCATATGATACAAAGAAAGGTTTGAACGACAGTTTTGATTCATATGAACAGGAAGTGAAAGATATCAATGGTTTTGTCTCGAAACAAAAACAGGATGTAGCTACTGCTATAGTATATACCAAATCGAGTGATAATGTAGCTTTATTAGGGAATGCGATTCCGAAGAAAACAAAAGAATTACCTTTATTCTTTGATAAACCTGAAGGCTCTAGGCCGATGAAACTGAAGTTTTACGGGATAGAGAATATAGAGGCTGTTGAGGGTGTATGGCTGGTCGACAGATATCTTGATAATAAAGTAGTAGAAGTGACTCCGGGTTTTCAATATACATTCGAATCTACAGCGGCTGATACCGATAATCTGGCGGGAGGAAACAGGTTTGTCCTTCGTTTCTATCCTGACGATCAGGATGTCATAAACAAAGAAGACACCCCGATTGTTTGTTACTATAATACATCTATGTTGTACTTGAAAGGTCTGATAGAAGACGATGCAAACAGTGATGTTACTCTCTATGATATGCAGGGGCGCCTTATGGCAAAAACCAAGATAAGTAGTAGTGCTGCTGTGAACGGGACGATGGAATACTTGAAGCCATTAAGTTTTGGTACATATATTGTAAAGATTACCGGTAAGAGGAATCATACAGCCAAATTTGTAAATTTGCAGACTAAATAAGATTACACACAGACAAGAAAATAATAATAGATGAAAACGAAACTACAAATATTGCTTTTCTTTATACTTTGCTTTTTTATGATGGGTTCTATAGTCCATTTAAAAGCAGAGTCAATAGAGACCATCACAACATCCAGCGTTCCATCTGAAGAATATTTGAAGTCTGCAGAGGACTATTTAAAATCAGAAAAGGCTTCTATTGCTGTATCATCACGGTATGATGTTTTAAGGGCTCCTCAAGGATTATTAAGGGCAGCAGATCTTTGGGAAGATCCTACAATGCCATTTACTGATTCATCTGGTGAAGGTAACGTAGGAGCTCCGATCGCAAGTGCAACATTGCCGATTGTGTTTTCTATATTTGTGATATATCTTATATATAGGACAACAACAACATCCCGTAGGAAGAATAACTTTTAAAGGATTCAAACATTAAATAATAAAAAAGGAACAGATCGTAAATCTGTTCCTTTTTTATTATTTAAAACTCAGTTTTTATTCTTATTTCTTATTCTCTATCCAATTGATAATCTTGTCGCAGAACGGATCTTCTTTCGGCGCAACAACATCAACCAGCTCACCGTTTTCATTAATCATAAATTTTTGAAAATTCCATTGTACTTCAGCATCCATTATTTTGTTCTGGGACTTTTCAGTCAGCCATTTATAAATAGGTGCTTTATCTTTACCTACAACATCAATTTTACTCATCATAGGGAACGATACATTGTAGTTTAATACACAAAATGTTTTTATTTCCTCATTCGTTCCCGGCTCCTGTCCATTAAAATTATTTGAAGGAAATCCTACTATGATAAAGTTCTTATCTTTATATTTATCGTATAACTCTTGTAGTTTTTCATACTGTGGTGTTAATCCGCATTTTGAAGCTACGTTTACAACTAGTATCTTCTTCCCCCTGAGTGATTTAAAATCGAACTCTTTTCCATCAATATCTTTTACCTTGAAAGAATGGATGGTTTTATCTTCTTGAATCATACTGATTGAGATTAAGCTGAATAGTAGACAAAGAATAATCTGCTTCATATTTATTATATTGAGGTTTATAATCATTTCAACAACCAAATACCGGTCAAAGTTCCCCAAATCGTGCGTATTTTGTGTTAAAACTCTATGAAGAGACTGTAAAGTTAAAATTTTTATGTTAATAAAAAAGTTAAATTGTTATTTTATTTAACTATCAATTCATTTTTAAACCCTTACCTTTGCATTTTAAAAAAATGAAATGGATTTAAGTATAGAGATATTTTCGATAATTCTGTTTTTTGGAGCTTGCTTTGCCGGTCTAATAGGCTCTTTAACCGGTTTAGGCGGAGGAGTGATTGTCATTCCTTTACTGACTTTGGGATTTGGAATTGATATGCGGTATGCTATTGGAGCGGCTTTGGTAACATCCATTGCGACATCCTCGGGTGCCGCCGCCGCTTATATAAAAGAAGGAATAACGAATGTGCGTATTGGTATGTTCCTCGAAATTGCAACGACTACGGGTGCTGTTGTTGGTGCTATTGTGGCAATGTACCTCGATAAGGTTTATATCGCTATTATTTTCGGATGCGTATTAATCTTTTCAGCGATTAGATCGGTGAGTAAAAAAGAAGACGGGGTGGATTATTCGGCTCCTGGCGATAAGTTGGGTGTAAAGTTGAAATTAAACGGTTCATATCCGACTAAAGATAGTAAAGCTGAGCAATATAATGTACACAATGTTATTGGAGGGTATTCTTTGATGACCTTGGCCGGAATCTTATCAGGATTGTTAGGTATAGGTTCGGGTGCTTTAAAGGTTTTAGCTATGGATACAGCCATGAAAATCCCTTTTAAAGTATCGACTACAACCAGTAATTTTATGGTAGGTGTTACTGCTGCTGCTAGTGCGGTTGTATATTTGCAGCGGGGATACATTGATCCGGGATTGGCCATGCCTATTGTTGTGGGAGTCCTTTTAGGTGCATTTTTCGGATCAAAGATACTGCCTAAGGCTAATGTGAAGAAGCTGCGATTGTTGTTTAGTATAGTGATATTCTTCCTCGCTATATCGATGATATATAATGGTCTGACAGGTAAATTATAAGATGATGAAGAATATATTTTCCGGAGAGTTTTGGGCAGAAAGGGATATGGAGCTTCTCATAGGCAAGTTGCTGCGTTATGGGGTTATGCTGGCATGTGGAATAACGTTGTTCGGTGGTGTCATCTATTTGTTTCAGAATTATGGAACCACGATGGAGCACTACAAACCGACTCCTGATGAAATGCCTTTTCCTGGGGTAGAACATTATTTGAGAGAATTATCTACCATTATACCCCGTGTTCTTTCTTTTGATGGTGCAGCTATTATCCAGTTAGGTGTATGTGTGCTGATTGCAACTCCTATTCTTCGTGTGGGCATTTCTGTTGTAGGCTTCCTTATCGAAAAAGATTATATGTATGTAGTTATAACATTGATCGTATTGTTGATTATCATAGCAAATATGCTTTTAGGACTCCATTGAAATGAGAATATTAGTGTTTATATATTGTCTGTTTTTATCCCTATTTGTATTTTCCCAATCCTCAAAAGAAAAGGGATTAAATATAATAACCCGGGATAGGGCAGAAGCCTGTATCGGTTTTCTGGCTGACGATGCATTGGAAGGACGAGAAGCCGGGAAGAGGGGGAGTATTATCGCTGCAAGATATATAGAATCACAGTTGAAAGAATCGGGTATAAAACCTTTTCGCGAATCTTACTGCCAGCCATTCGATACATACGGGATAGAACGGCAGGGGAGAATAAGATATACAGTGAATACTGATTCTATTGTGAAATATAAACAGATGCCGGCTTTTCAGAAACGAAATCTGACTAATATATTAGGGTGCATCGAGGGTAGAAGGAAAGATGAGTATGTAATTATTGGTGCGCATTATGATCATCTGGGAAAAGATGATACTCTAACCGGAGATAAAATATATAACGGTGCGGATGATAATGCTTCCGGCGTGTCAGCTGTATTGCAGATAGCTAAAGCTTTCATCGCTTCGGGAGAAAAGCCCTTGCGAACAGTTATATTTGCTTTCTGGGATGGCGAAGAACTTGGGTTGCTGGGTTCAGAATATTTTGCCGGTAATTTTACCAATATATCCGAAATAAAAGGATATATTAATTTTGATATGATTGGACGCAACAATGATGAATCAAATCCGACACAGGTTGTTTATTTTTATTCTGAGCAAAAACCGGAATTCAAAGATTGGATAGAATCGGATATTGCAAACTATAATTTAAAATTGAAATCCGATTATAAATCGTCTTTAAATTCATTAAGGGGAAGTGATAATGCGTCCTTCAACAAAAGGAATATTCCGGTAATCTGGTATCATACCGATGGGCATCCTGACTACCATCAGCCAAGTGATCACGCAGATAAAATAAATTGGGAAAAACTTGTAGATATAACTAAAGCTGCATATCTTAATCTTTGGAATATGGCAAATCTCGAAAATTATTAAACCATGATAAAACAAACTTTGTTCTTTTTCTTCTTATTTCCTTTATATCTCTTTTCTCAGACTCCTATAGAGAAGGGATTGTCCTCAATCAGTAAAGATGCTGCCCAACTTTATATCGGAGTTCTGGCCAGTGATAGCCTCGAGGGACGTCAGGCCGGTAGCGATGGGGGAATAAAAGCCGCTGAATATTTGAGAGGAATATTTAAAGAAATAGGACTGAAACCATGGAAGAAAGATTATTTTCAGATTTTTGACGCTTCTTCCCGGGCTCCTTACAAGGGACTTAGTATGCGAAATGTATTGGGCTATATTGAAGGCAGGAATTCCGATGAAATAGTAATTATAGGAGCCCATTATGATCATTTGGGCATAAAAAGGAATAATACTAATGACAGTATATATAACGGAGCCGATGATAATGCATCGGGAACGTCTGCTGTGTTGCAAGTCGCGAAAGCTTTTATGGCTTCAGGACAGCAGCCGGAACGAACAGTTATATTCGCGTTATGGGATGCTGAGGAGATAGGTTTGATAGGTTCTATGTACTTTGTTGATGACCATTATAAAAATGTGGTTATACCTAGAATGTTTCCGCAGGTTATTAAAGGATATATTAATTGTGATATGATCGGGCGTGATAGAGATGAGACCAGCTTCAATCATGTGATTACATATGTCACAGACGGGAACGACACATTAAAAGATTGGGTGACATCAGGTGTTAAGCAATACAATCTGGGACTTGCTCCTGAATTTCGTTCGGATAAGGACATGCCCGGAGGAAGCGATCATATGCCGTTTGCGATGAAGGGAGTACCTTATATTTTTTATTTTACAGATTTACATCCTGATTATCACCAATCATCAGATCATGCTGATAAAATCAATTATGATAAAGCGACAGAGATAACAAAATCAGCTTTTATCTCTTTGTGGAATATGGCTAATACAAAAGAATTTTAGCCAATGCGGTTAACATTTAATATATAAATTCCCCGGGGTGTTCTTTATTATACCCTTCATCTCCATTTCCAGTAATGTGGTGAAAAGCTGGTAAGCCGGGATATTTAATTCTCTGGATAATTGATCGATGTGCAGACCGTCTCTGGATAGTTTATTTACAATGGATTGTTCTTCATCTGTCAATATGATAAATAATTCCTGTTGTTTTGCGGTGATCTGTTTCTGTTTTGAAGGTTCGTCCCATCCCATTTGTTGAAGGAAGTATTCAGTCGATTTAAACAGGTCGGCTTTGTGTGATGCTATCAGTTTATTACACCCTTTCGAATATCTGTCAGTAATCTTTCCGGGGACAGCAAATACATCCTTACAATAAGAATTGGCAATTTCTGCGGTGATCAGCGATCCGCCCTTTTCGTCAGATTCCACAACGATAATAGCATCAGCCATACCTGCAACAATCCGGTTTCTTCTTACAAAATTATGTCGCTCTGGTTCTGTCCCACTTGGGAATTCAGTAAGTAATCCTCCGTTATTAATCATCTCCATTGCTATCTGCCGGTGAACAGAAGGATAGATAATGTCTAGTCCATGGGCGAGGACTCCAATTGTAGGTAAATTATGTTTTAGGGCAGCCCTATGCGCATGAATATCTATTCCATATGCCAGTCCGCTGATTATTAATGTTCCCGGTAATATTCTAGAAATATCGTCAAGAAATGAATCACAAAAATGGTTTCCGTAACTGGTCGATTGCCGTGTTCCTACGATGCTGATGATCTTGCTTACATTAAAGTCAAAGTTTCCTTTGTTATAGATCAATACCGGAGCATCTGCACATTCCCGCAGACGGTTAGGATAGCTGTCTTCGTTAATAAAATGGGTGGAGATGTTATTTTTTTCTATAAAAGAAAGCTCTTTTTCAGCCTTTACCAGTACTCCAGGATTCAGTATTTCGCCGGCAAGTTTTAGTGAAAGGCCTATCTTGTTTATTAAATAATTCTTATCAGATTTAAATATTTTCTCTTCATCACCAACGACTTGTAATATATTACGTGCTGTAATATCTCCGATACCCGGAATCATGGTAAGAGCTATCTGGTAAATGCGTTTGTCTGCAAGCATTGTCATGTAGCCAGAGGTTGATTATCTACTATCAGGCCGTCGCGCATATGAATGGTACGATCTGTGATCGCAGCCAGATTTTCGTCATGTGTGACAATTACAAATGTCTGTCCCAGTGTATTGCGCAATTTGAAAAACAGTTGATGTAGTTCTTCCTTATTATCTGTATCTAAGCTGCCGGAAGGTTCGTCGGCCAGTATTACAGCCGGATTGTTGACTAGTGCGCGGGCTACAGCCACACGTTGTTTTTCTCCGCCGGAAAGTTCGTTTGGTTTATGTTCGAGCCGGGAAGACAATCCAAGCAGATCCAGTAATTCTTTGGCTTTGCTTTTTGCCTGTGATTCTTTTACTTTTCCTATAAGAGCGGGGATCATAACGTTTTCCAATGCTGTGAATTCCGGTAACAGTTGATGGAACTGAAATACGAATCCAATATTTTTATTACGAAAATCCGATAGCCGGGAATCTTTTAATTTGCTGACATTATCATTGTTTATATAGACTGTTCCACTATCGGCTTTGTCGAGGGTACCGATTATTTGCAAAAGAGTTGTTTTTCCGGCACCACTTGCTCCTACGATAGATATAATCTCGCCTTTATCCACTTCAAGATTTATGCCTTTCAGGACTTTCAGCGACCCGAAACTTTTGGTTATTCCCTCAACTTTGATCATTTGGTTTTGTATTTATAATAAAAAAGGCTACACAAAGATAAAAACTTTTATGTAGCCTTATATTATTTTTAGCTTTTTCGATTATATAATACCAATGCCGAAATAGTCGAATCCGATATCATTCATTTCCTGTTTATTGTAGATGTTACGTCCATCGAATACAACAGGTTTTTTCATCGTTTTCTTAATTACTTCCCATGTCGGTAGACGGAATTCGTTCCACTCGGTTATCATCAGGATAGCATCTGCGTCTAAAGTTGCATCATATATGTCTTTAGCATATACAATACTGTCTCCCAAATGGCGATGCTCTGCTTCTTTCATCGCTACAGGATCGTATGCTCTTACTTTTCCTCCTGCTTTCAATATTTTATCGATCAATACAAGGGCGGGAGCTTCACGCATATCATCTGTTTTGGGTTTGAAAGCTAATCCCCATACAGCGATGGTTTTACCTTTTATATCACCGTCGTAATATTTCATTAGTTTGTCGAAGAGAACATTCTTCTGGTATTCGTTCACATCTTCAACGGCTTCTAGTATTTTCATGTTGTGGCCTAAGTCCTTTGCTGTTTTAATCAGAGCTTTTACATCCTTAGGGAAACAGCTTCCTCCGTAACCACATCCTGCATAAAGGAATTTAGAACCGATACGGGCATCAGAACCAATACCCTTACGAACCATATTTACGTCAGCCCCGACAATCTCACAAAGGTTTGCAATGTCATTCATAAAACTGATGCGGGTTGCGAGCATGGCGTTTGCAGCATATTTGATCATCTCGGCAGAAGGAATATCTGTATAGATTATTCTATAGTTATTTAGCGTAAACGGTTTATATAATTTTTCCATTAACCGTTGGGCTTCTTCCGATTCTACACCTACTACAACACGGTCGGGTTGCATAAAGTCGGTTATTGCCGCACCTTCTTTCAGAAATTCAGGATTAGAAGCTACATCAAATTTTAAATCAGATTTGCCACGCTTATCAAGTTCTTCCCTGATAGTTTTTTTAATAAGTTGGGCAGTCCCTACCGGAACAGTGCTTTTGGTGACAATTACCATATATTTATCCAGGTTTTTACCTACCGTCCTGGCAACTTCCAGTACATATTTCAGATCGGCACTGCCATCTTCGTCAGGAGGTGTTCCTACGGCTGAGAATACTATATCAACATTATTCAATATAGAACTTAAGTCTGTTGTGAAATGTAAGCGGCCAGCCTTATGGTTACGTTCTACCATCTCATCCAGTCCCGGTTCGAAAATTGGTATGATGCCGTTTTTTAGATTATCTATTTTCTTCTGGTCTATGTCTACACAATAAACCTCTGTACCCATCTCTGCAAAACAAGTACCAGAAACAAGTCCGACATAACCGGTTCCGACGATAGCAATTCTCATTCTATTTTAGTTTAATATTTTGTTTTGTAAATACTTAAGATTTTTGTAATGCTTTTGTTAGCGAGCACAAAGATAATATATTTTTAGGAATTTGCAGTAATATTATAGTGGCTGTATAAGCCAGTCTTCATTTTTATAATTTTGATAGAAAAAGAAAGATAGAAATTAAAATATATCTTGTTCGTATTTTCTTTTTTCCTTTTAGTATATGACCACTTTTCACTATCTTTGTGTGCCTGTTTAAAGCAAATTTATTAACTCGAAATACAGATATGATTTCTTTCTTTCAGACCTCGTCTAAGAACATTATTGCTGTTCAAACAAATACAAGTCTTAATAACGATTTCATCCAGCGCCTGTCATGGGCCTTCAGTGATGCAACCCTGCTTGAAGCCGATAAAGTTTCAGGCTTTTTTGTCGGTCCACGCCGCGAGATGATCACACCATGGAGTACCAATGCTGTGGAAATTACCCAGAATATGGGTGTTGATGGAATTATGCGGATTGAAGAATTCTTTCCGGTGAGTAGTAGTGATGCAGATCACGACCCGATGCTTCAACGTATTTATGACGGATTGAATCAGGACGTATTTACGATTTATAAAACGCCAGACCCGATAATTGAGATTGACGATATTGCTGTATACAATCAGCAGGAAGGATTGGCTCTTAGCGAAGAAGAAATTGAATATCTGAATAATGTAAGCCAAAGATTAGGCCGAAAATTGACAGATAGCGAGGTGTTTGGTTTCTCGCAAGTTAACTCGGAGCATTGCCGCCATAAAATATTTAATGGTACGTTTATTATTGACGGGGAAGAAAAAGAAAGTTCGTTATTTAAACTGATAAAGAAAACATCACAGACCAATCCGAATAAACTGGTTTCTGCTTATAAAGATAATGTAGCATTTAATCAGGGACCTGAAATAGAACAATTTGCCCCAACAGATGGCGATAAACCAAGTTATTTTGAAGTAAAGCCGATAAAGTCAGTTTTATCGTTGAAGGCAGAAACTCATAACTTCCCGACTACAGTAGAACCTTTCAATGGTGCGGCAACAGGTTCAGGAGGTGAAATCCGGGATCGTCTTGGCGGAGGTAAAGCATCTTTGCCGATAGCCGGAACGGCTGTTTACATGACATCATATCCACGAACAAAGACAGGACGCAAATGGGAGGACGCAATGCCCGAACGTCCATGGCTATACCAGACACCGGAAGAAATTCTGATAAAGGCTTCGAATGGCGCTTCCGATTTTGGTAATAAATACGGCCAGCCGCTTATCTGTGGCTCTCTGTTAACTTTCGAGCATATTGAGAACCAGAAGAAGTTTGCTTACGATAAAGTGATTATGCTTGCCGGAGGGGTAGGTTACGCTAATAAACGTGATGCTATAAAAGGGCAGCCTGAGCCGGGAGAAAAAGTTGTGATTCTCGGTGGTGACAATTATCGAATCGGTATGGGTGGTGGTGCCGTCTCGTCAGTAGATACAGGACAATATTCAAGTGGTATTGAGCTAAATGCAGTGCAACGTGCGAATCCAGAAATGCAGAAACGTACTGCTAATGTGATCCGTACCCTTGCAGAATCAAATGATAATCCGATCGTTTCCATTCATGACCATGGAGCCGGGGGACACTTGAACTGTTTATCGGAGTTGGTAGAAGCTACAGGTGGTAAAATAGATATCTCAAAACTTCCTATTGGAGATCCAACCCTTTCATCTAAAGAAATAGTAGGAAATGAAAGCCAGGAGCGCATGGGATTATTAATTCCCGATAGCGCAACAGAGAGGATAAAACGAATTGCAGAGCGTGAACGTTCACCAATGTATATTGTGGGTGAAACGACAAATGACATGAAATTCGTTTTTGAGCAGGCTGATGGAAAACGGCCTATCGATCTGAAACTGGAAGACTTTTTCGGTTCAGCTCCTAAAACAATAATGAAAGACGAGACCTTGGAAGAAATATATGCAAATCCTGAATATGACCTTTCAAAGCTTGACGAATATATTAAGAACGTGCTTCAACTGGAGGCTGTCGCCTGTAAAGACTGGCTAACAAATAAAGTCGACCGTTCAGTAACAGGTAAGGTTGCACGTCAGCAGACCCAGGGAGAAATTCAGTTGCCATTGAGTGATCTCGGTGCTGTAGCTCTCGATTATAAAGGGCGTGTGGGTATCGCCACCTCGATAGGGCATGCACCACAGGCGGCGATGGTCGATCCTGTAGCAGGTTCGGTTCTGGCTATTGCCGAATCGTTGACAAATATAGTTTTTGCTCCTATTGAGGATGGCTTGAAAGGAATCTCTTTGAGTGCCAACTGGATGTGGCCTTGTAAGAATCCGGGAGAAGATGCGCGTTTGTATAAAGCAGTGGAAGCCTGTTCTGAGTTTGCCTGCGAACTTGGTGTAAATATTCCTACGGGAAAAGACTCTCTTTCTATGACTCAGAAATACGGAGAAGAGAAGGTTTATTCTCCGGGAACGGTGATAATTTCTGCGGCAGGTGAGGTGAAGAATATACGTAAAATCGTTTCTCCTGTTCTGGCTTACATAAAAGGTACTTATCTTTATTATATCGATTTTTCCTTCGATTCATTTAAACTCGGAGGCTCAGCTTTTGCGCAGACAATGAGTAAGCTGGGTGAAGAAACGCCAACAGTAAAAGATACGGAATATTTCAAGAATGCTTTTGGCGCAGTACAGGAACTGATCGACAGAGGTTTAGTCCTTGCAGGTCACGATATCTCGGCCGGAGGACTTGTTACAACAATGCTGGAAATGTGTTTTGCTAACCCTCAGGGTGGTCTTGAAGCCCGTTTGGATAAATTGCATCACACAGACCTGATAAAAGTACTGTTCTCTGAAAATCCGGGAGTGCTTATTCAGGTGAAGCACCACCATTTGGTAGAAAAGATACTGGACGACTATGGAATTGGCTTTGCAATCGTAGCGCGTCCGATAGAAGAGCGTAAACTGGTTATTCAGAAAGATACTTTTGTGCAGGAGTTCAATATAGACGAATTACGTGATGTATGGTACGAACCCTCTTATCTACTGGATAGAAAACAAAGTACGGAAATTCTAGCAAAAGCCCGTTTCGAAAATTATAAAAATCAGCCGCTTCAATTTAAATTCAATCCATCATTTACCGGGCGGTTCGCTCAATACGGTATCGATCCGAACAGGACACAGCCGACAGGTATAAAAGCTGCCGTTATCCGTGAACAAGGGACAAACAGCGAGCGTGAAATGGCCTATTCTATGTATCTCGCAGGCTTTGATGTAAAAGATGTTCACATGACAGATCTTGTATCGGGGCGTGAAACGTTGGAAGATATCAACCTGATAGTGTTTTGCGGTGGTTTTGCAAACTCTGATGTACTCGGCTCTGCTAAAGGATGGGCGGGTAGTTTTATGTATAACGAAAAAGCAAAGGAAACTTTACGTAAATTCTATGAGCGTAAAGATACGCTGAGCCTTGGTGTCTGCAATGGTTGTCAATTAATGACCGAATTAAACCTTGTATATCCGGAGCATGACAAACACCCGAAGATGGAACATAACATTTCGCATAAGTATGAATCTACTTTTTTGAGTGTCGAGATTCCTAAGAATGAATCGGTTATGTTTGGATCCCTGTCGGGCAGTAAACTCGGTATTTGGGTGTCGCACGGTGAAGGTCGTTTCTCCATGCCAAAAGCCGAATCGGAATATAATGTTGTAGCCAAATATATTTACAGTGAATATCCGGGCAATCCTAACGGGTCGGATTACGATATCGCAGCTGTTGTATCGAAAGATGGCCGTCATTTGGCAATAATGCCTCATCTGGAACGTTCACTATTTCCTTGGCAGTGCGCTTTTCATCCTTTCGACCATCGTAAAGATGACTTTACACCGTGGATGGAAGCTTTTGTAAATGCACGGGAGTGGATAAAGAATATAAAGTAATATAATAATCGTGTGGTTTTAATTAGGTGCAGGGCTTTTGTTTTGCACCTATTAAATTAATATAAAATGAGTAGTTCTCTTTTTGAATATAAACTGAAAGTGCGTGACTATGAATGCGATGCGCAGGGAATAGTTAACAATGCCAATTACCAGCATTATTATGAAGTAGTGCGTCATGAGTTTTTAGAACAGAACGGACTTAACTTTTATGAGTTGCACGAAGATGGGATCGATGCCGTAGTTGTAAGCGTATATATCCGTTACAAGCATTCGCTTCGGGGAAGCAATGATTTTATCTGTACTATCGATTCTATAGAAAAGGAAGGTATCCGCTATATATTCAATCAGAAAATCATCCGGCTACGAGATGGTAAAGTGTGTTCCACCGCCCGGGTAGAAACCGCCTGTATGGTTGAAGGAAAGGTTCGTAAACCTGATTTATTTGATGAAAAATTAGGGAAATTTCTGAATAATTGATATATTATTGATCAATATTAGATTAAATCTAAAAACAAAGGATTGCAGAATACAGAATTAAAATATCCTATTGTTTTAGTACATGGGATTGCCGCGAAAGACAACAGTTTGTTCTGGGGAAGGATTCCGGAAAAACTTAGTTCTGCCGGGATTAATGTATTTTTGGGAAATACCGATTCCTGGGGTGGGATAGAGAGTAATGCCTTGTTGTTGAAGGAGACTGTAGATTCTGTACTGGAAAAAATGAAGGCGGAGAAAGTTAATCTGATAGCCCATTCGAAGGGCGGTATTGATTCCCGTTTTTTAATAAGTACATTGGGTTATGCATCGAAAGTCGCCAGCCTGACAACTATATCGACTCCTCATTTGGGATCTGAAATAGTTGATTATATCTTTAATAAGAAATATCTCCATACCAGATTGGCTAAAAGAATAACTTACTCGCTGGCAAAATTGTATGGAGATAAATCACCAAGCCCACATCAGATGCTTGGAGACCTGACTTCGGAGAGTATGATGAAATTTAACCGGAATAATCCAAATAATGAGCTGGTATATTATTGTAGCTACTACTCTTTGTTGAAAAACAAATATGATGATCTTTCTCATTTTTTTACATATAATTTTATAGAGAAAGAGTCGGGGCCTAACGATGGTATCGTAAGCCGGAAATCATCCGGATGGGGCGAATCCCATATTCTGATTGAAGGAAAGAATGGAGGAATATCCCATTCTGAAATCATAGATATAAAGAGGAAAAAGATATCAGGAGTGGAAATCCCGGATGAATATTTGAAAATAGTACAAAGTTTAGCACTAAAAGGATTTTAGCTTTAAAATAAAGATTTATAAGATTATGGCACTAACATTTGAAAATAAAATGAAAGTCCGTGACTACGAGTGCGATTCGCAGGGAGTGGTCAATAATGCGATCTATTTGCATTATTTTGAGGCGACACGTCACGAATTGATGGAAAAATGTGGTTTGCGCCTGCGTGATCTTACCAAGGGGAATATTATTCCCGTAGTGCGCAATGTGAATATCAGTTACAGGAATTCATTGCGAGGATCGGAAGAGTTTATCTGTACAGCTACGGCGGTTCGGGATGGAGTACGCTATTATTTTCATCAGGAGATTACACGTATATCCGATAACACTTTATGTGCTAAGGCTGTTATAGAGGTAGTCTGTCTGATTAATGGAAAAGTAACAGCCCCTGATATGTTTGATAAGGCTTTTATCGATTATCTGGAGTGGAAATAAAACACATTAAACTATAAACTATGAAAAAAAATATCCGGTTATTTTTGACCTTTATATTATTGATAATAAGTATTGAAGAGTATGCCCAGCATAAAATCGGAGTGAATATATCTCCATTAGTTACAAGTGAAGTGTTTACTTTTGGAAGCCGGGACGGTGCTGCTGTTTATGATAATGACAATGCCTTTTCTTTCGGAGCCAGTTATACATATTGCTTTAATAAAAAGATTGAATTTCAGACAGGTATTGAATATTCGAAAAATAATATAATTATAAAGCCCGCATTTACAGGGATTGAATATGATAATCCATCAAGGAAAGAGAACTTCAAATTAATATCTTTTCCGATGATGGTGAACCTAAACTTTGGTAAATATATTTTCCTCAACGGAGGTTTATTATTCGATTTTGAAATTTCAAAATCGAATTCGATAGACAGACAAACCGGCTTGGGTACGATGTTTGGTTTAGGTGTGAAATATGATTTCGATTCAGGTATTTCGCTTTATATGAATCCCAATCTGAAACTTCATACGTTAATTCCCTTCTCATCGGGTAGCTATTATGATCGGGTTTTTGAAGCCGGCATAAAGGTCGGGATAACATATAGCCTTTCTGAATAAAAAATTATATATTAACAATAAATAAAAATGTCAAATAAAATTACGATATATGTTGTTCGTCACGGTAAGACGATAATGAATACCCTCGACAAGGTACAGGGTTGGTGCGATTCACCGTTGACAAAGGAGGGCATTGATGCAGCCCGTTTTCTTGGTTATGGATTTGAAGATATCAACTTCCGTACGGCTTATTGCAGTGATTTGCGACGGACTAGGCAAACCACACAGATTATATTGGGAGCAAAAGGGCAGGAAGATATTCCCGTGATAGAATTGGCCGGATTGCGTGAAGCATGTTTTGGGAGTTTCGAGGCAGATTTTAATCATAAGATGTGGCGTGATGCTGCGCTTTATCTGCATTATACTTCGATGGATGATATGGTAAAGGCTATTTTGTCCAAAGAAGTTAGTTACAGAGATGTATTAGATGCTATTCAGACTCTGGATACATTGGGTATAGCTGAGAATTTTTCCCAGGTGGAAGCCCGTACGCAGGAAAGCCTGAAAGAAATAGCAGAGAATGAAATACAATACGGGGAAGGCAATATTCTGGTAGTGTCGCATGGTATGAGCATACTGGCTATGTTATTGGGAATCGGTGGTGATAAGATATTTAAAAAACCATTGAATAATGCCGAAGTTTGTAAAGTGACTTATCAGGATGGAGAATTTATAGTGGAAACAATGGCAGACTCCAGCTATTTGGATAAGGGTAAGGATATAGCTTCCAGATTGTAATTAGGTAGTGGATCGACTATTACAAATATTATTTGTTTTCCTGCTGGCTTGCCAACCAGCAGAAGAAGGAATACTTAAAGGAAAGGTTGTGAGCGTGGCCGATGGAGATACAGTTACTTTGCTAACAGATAACAATGAGCGGGTTAAAGTCCGTCTGTTAGGAATAGATGCTCCTGAAAGAGGACAGGATTTTGGTACAAAAGCTCGTCAACATTTGAATGACCTTTGTTATCAAAAGCACGTAACGGTACGTTATAGTGAAAAAGACCAATACGGAAGGATTCTGGGTGTGTTGTATGTTGGCGATATGAATATAAACGAGGAAATGGTACGCCAGGGACTGGCATGGTATTATAGTCATTTTGTGAACGATCATCGTCTGGACTCACTGGAACAGTTAGCTCGTAAAGAGAAATTAAATATATGGAGCATGAAAGACCCGCTGTCTCCTTATGAGTTCAGGAAGAGAAACCGGAAATAACTTATTCTTTCAGTAATCTATCAAGAAACTCGTCGAACTCCTTATCGAATTTTTCGAGCAAACTATTATCCATTTTTACAATAGAATCTTCATTGATCAGCAGGAGTTCTTCAATAACAATGAGGTTATCATCGGCATAGTTTACCGAAAATGGCTTAAAGATATCTAAGGCAGTAAATTGATCATCGTTGTCAAGATGTTCGGTAACTTCCCTGAGTACGGATATGATTTTCTCATCACTGAGTTCATCATACTTGTTTACCCAGTCGAAAACCACAATCTCAGTCACCTTATTTTCTTCGTCATCATAGAATGCAACTTCACCGCTTTCCTTATCCACAGTGATAAAAATATCAGTCAGGGAACTACCTTGGTAATCATTAGCCAGGACATCTATTGCCTTAATGAATGTGTCTTTTATCAGTGTATAAGAATCTCTGTTTGCTCCCATAATTATATCCGGTTAATTAATACGAAGTTACGAAAAATTTTGAAGTGTTTGATTTACTTTATATATTAAAGTCCAGAATATGTTCATCGCCTTTCAGCGTATTATGTATCCTGACCTCAGAGTTTTGCTGTACGAGAGAGTAAGGGACTACACTCTTTGTGAGCCAGGCATTTCCTCCGATAATGGAATCGTGCCCTACAGTGGTGCTACCTCCCAGTATGGTTGCTCCTGCATATATTACCACATTGTCTTCAATCGTGGGGTGGCGCTTTTCATTCGCCAGTCCTTTTGTGACAAACAGTGCCCCTAATGTAACTCCCTGATATATTTTCACATTGTCGCCAATCTCTGTTGTTTCGCCTATAACAATACCTGTTCCGTGATCTATGTAGAATGACCGTCCTATTTTTGCGCCGGGATTGATATCCACACCAACTTTGGAGTGGGCATATTCAGAGAACAGACGCGGGATTATTGGCGTCTTCATTTTATAGAATTCATGTGAAATGCGATGGACAGCTTGGGCGAAAAATCCCGGATAAGTGAGTATTACCTCCTCTATGGATTTCGCTGCCGGATCATTTTGGTAATATACACCGGCTTCGTCATATAAATTGTCCTGTAGTTCGGGCAAGTTATTAATGAAGTAGTCTACCATGTTTTCAGCCTGTTTCCTGTCGAGTAGGGCGGTTATGTTTTCTACTAATACCGAGTAGAAATAATAGAGCTTTTTCTCACGGGACTTCTCCTGATCGCATATAGGGAAGAGAACACGATGTATGAGGGTGTTCAGTGCGTCTTCCAGTTCGATCCTGTTAATTGGAAGGTGTTTTGACTCAGCTCTTAATTTATTGGCTATTTCGTAAATATTAGTCATAACTCGGGCTTTTTCGACAACAAATGTAATAATTAAAAACAGAAAAGACAGAAAACTGATTCTTCTAAATTTTTATATGTTTTAAATCATATATTTTGAGTGTGAAAATAATTGACAAAATGTATTTCAAATCTGCTCATTATTTATACATTTGTGAAATTGAATAACCAATTTAACCTATTAGATATGAAAATTGATAGCATTTTATCAGCTCTAGAGGCAAAACACCCCGGAGAATCAGAATTTTTGCAGGCCGTAAAAGAAGTGCTTGTATCCATAGAGGATGTGTATAATCAACATCCTGAATTTGAGAAGAACCGTATCATTGAAAGGTTGGTTGAGCCTGATCGTATCTTTACATTCAAGGTGCCTTGGGTAGATGATAAAGGTGACATTCAGGTAAATCTTGGTTACCGCGTGCAGTTCAATAATGCAATTGGCCCATATAAAGGTGGTTTGAGGTTTCATGCCTCGGTGAATCTGTCGTCTCTTAAATTTTTAGGATTTGAACAAACATTTAAAAATGCCTTGACCACTCTTCCGATGGGAGGTGGTAAAGGAGGTTCCGATTTTAGTCCTAAAGGAAAATCCAATGCGGAGATCATGCGTTTTTGCCAGGCATTTATGCTTGAATTGTGGCGTAACATAGGTCCCGATACAGATGTGCCTGCCGGAGATATAGGTGTAGGTGGGCGTGAGATTGGTTATATGTACGGTATGTATAAAAAACTGGCCCGTGAGAATACAGGAACATTTACAGGTAAAGGATTGGAATATGGCGGTTCTCTTGTACGTCCCGAAGCTACCGGATTTGGAGCTTTATATTTTGTGCATGAGATGCTGAAGGCAAAAAATATAGAACTGAAAGGTAAAACCGTTGCTGTTTCTGGATTTGGAAATGTAGCCTGGGGTGCAACTCTGAAAGCTACCGAACTGGGGGCAAAAGTGGTTACTATTTCTGGACCTGACGGGTATATTTTCGACCCTGATGGAGTGAGTGGAGAGAAAATAGAATATATGCTTGAATTACGTGATTCGGGTAATGATGTGGTTGCGCCATATGCTGAGAAATATCCGAATGCAGTATTCCATGCCGGTAAGAAACCTTGGGTAGAAAAGGTGGATATTGCTCTTCCTTGTGCTATTCAGAATGAGTTGAACGAAAAAGATGCAGAGGCCTTGATTGCTAATAATGTGACTTGTGTGGCGGAAGTATCAAATATGGGTTGTACAGCAGAAGCTGTTGACTTGTTCCTTGAAAAGAAAATACTCTTTGCACCGGGTAAAGCGGTAAATGCAGGAGGAGTTGCTACTTCAGGTCTGGAGATGAGCCAGAATGCAATGCATATACAATGGGGTGCAGAAGAAGTTGATCAGCGTCTTCATGGTATCATGAAAAATATTCATGGTCAATGCCTGAAATTCGGTAAAGATAATAGCGGATATACCAACTACGTGAAAGGGGCTAATGTAGCTGGGTTTATGAAGGTAGCCCGTGCAATGATAGCTCAGGGAGTTGTATAATTAATTGAAATCTGAAAAGAAAGCCTACCGGAGATTACCAGTAGGCTTTTATTTCCATGCGGAGAGGAAGAGAACGTATCGCCCACTCTATCGCATTATAAATGAATATTTTAAAATTCTGAAATCTTGACTGTCCCCGAATTTAGGAGTGCCTGATTCCGAAAGAGTAACCGAATGTCATGCAGTTACAAACTGTAGATAAAATTCACATAAAACAAAACTTTTATACTATTGTTTTTCAATGAATTATGAACAATAATTTGAGAAGCACTCCTTTTTTTTCGGGCGGAACAGAACTTTGAGGTTTACATATAGAACTTTTTTACAGCAAAAAATTATCCATTTTCTTGCTATTTTCTGCTTAAGAGTCGCTGAATCTTTGGGATAAAATAGATTTACATTTATCTGCTATAAAATCAATAATTTCTATTCCTTTCTTCTGTGAAATGCGAATAGTCTCTCGAACAACCAACATATCTTTCACAGTAGGAAAACATTGTTGTTTGCAGAGGTAGCATGTTCTCCATTATACTCTTCCCGGTCATATGCAGATAATAGTGACCACTTCCCTGCACGACAAATAAAACTGAAGTTTTTAGCATGGTCGTCTTTATTATCCGTAAGAACATTAAAAACCGTCTGACGAAACATTTCATCTACTTGTTCCATATTTTTTCGCCAAGTAGCTTTGATTACCTCTTTGAGCGTAGGAATATTCTTTTTCAGTTTTTCGTTATCCGTTTGGTATTTCTCCAAAAATTTCGGTATGGTATCGAGGGCGTCTAGGAAGTTAAGTGCTGCCGCCTTCGGATCGGAAGTAATATAACCATGATTGTAATTATACAATATACCTCCCACTTCTTTGGCAAAAAAGCGGTTTTGAATAACATTAAAGTCGTCTTTATTGCTCGTTTCAGACTTAACCATCAAATTAAAGCGGTAGAGCATACCATTCGTGCGCTCCATGCGTTCGGGTATTGTCGGCAATTTGATTCAGCTTCAGGCCGGCTTCTTTCGGATTAATTACTATCCTGTAAGCCCTCCAAATACACGGGATTAAAGCGGGCAACTCTCTCCAACTGATATTGAACACGAGAATTAAAATGCTTAATATCTTTTTTAAGGGGCAACTTCAATAGGAAGAAGGGGGCAGTTTCCTTAGGAATTACTGCTTAATTCGGAGTGAAATAAAGGGGGCATTTTAATAGGATTTTCCACAGTTAACAGAAGCACACGAGGTAGAATACATCGTATAATACCGGATAAGGCAGAATGTGATGCATTTTCTGCCTTGTTTTTTACCACAACATTATACGTAAAAAGTACGCAAACTATTTCCTCTTTTCAAAAATTATCCTTTTCTTTGTTTCCGTAAATAATACATAAATAAAAATGCAGATGGAACAACAAGGAAAATATATATACGAATATCCTCGTCCGGCAGTCACTACCGACTGTGTTATATTCGGATTTGATGAAGGTGAATTAAAAGTATTACTAATAGAAAGATCTATTGAACCGTTTATCGGACGATGGGCTTTACCCGGAGGCTTTGTCGGAGAAGAAGAAACGGCGGAAGAATGCGCCAAACGTATCTTAAAGAAAGAGACTTGTCTGGATAATATCTATATGGAACAGTTGTATTCCTTTTCTGATGTAAAGCGTGATCCCCGCTTCCGGGTTATCAGCATAGGATATTATGCACTGGTAAAACTTTCGGATTATAATGCGCAGGCCGGGATTGATACAACAAATATTAAATGGTTCTCAATCTCCGACATCCCTGAACTGGCTTTTGACCATGCAAAAATATTAGAGACAGCAAAAGAAAGACTCAAAGGAAAAATAAAATATCAGCCCATAGGATTTGAATTGCTTCCCGAAAAATTTACTTTGCCTGATCTGTTTCATTTATATAAAACAGTGTTACAAACGGATCTGGATGACCGCAATTTCCGGAAAAAGATATTGAGCTATGGTCTGTTGATTGATACGGGAGAGATGCAAAGAGGTGCCCGTAACAGAGCTCCTAAGCTGTATAGCTTCGATAAAGACAGGTATGAAGAGCTCACGAAAACAGGGTTTTATTTTGAACTATAATACATACAATATCAAATGGCTACTCAATAAAGGCTAAATCATCATTAGAGGCAAAACAATTGGGACGTGAAGATGATATTTTCAATTTATGTGACAGACTGAATAAAAAATTATAACAATGAAAACAACACTATACAGGCCAATAGGCCTCAAGGAACTACAATTAATAATTGATTTAGCTTTTAAAGCTTTTCCTCCACGATTGGAATGGCAACCAATTTTTTATCCCGTACTCAATCAGGAATATGCTGAGCAGATAGCCGATAAATGGAATACTAAAGACGAATTTTCAGGCTATTGTGGTATTGTGACAAAATTTGATTTGCCCTCGGACTATTTACAAAAGTATAAAGTTCATAATGTAGGAGGTTTTATACATAATGAGTTGTGGATTCCATCGGAAAATTTAAATGAATTTAATAGTAATATTATCGGACAGATAGAAATCGTAAAAGTATTTAAAGGTGATAATTTTGATATATCATCCAACGATGCAGCAATCCAATGTGTATTAAAATATTTAGACAAATGAAAACAGAAATAAAACTTATAAAAAGCGACATAACGACAATAGCTGTCGATGCTATCGTAAATGCGGCAAATTCCTCTCTGCTTGGAGGTGGAGGTGTTGATGGAGCTATACATTGTAAAGGAGGTTCTCAGATATTGGAAGAATGCAAAGCTATCCGCAACCGTCAGGGAAAATGTAAAGCCGGAGATGCTGTTTACACTTCCGCCGGATTATTATCTGCTAAATATGTTATACACACTGTTGGTCCTATATGGAGCGGAGGAAAGAATAAAGAACCTGAGCTATTAGCTTCATGTTATAGAAAGTCATTGGAGATAGCGGAATCTCTACTTGTAAAATCGATCGCATTCCCGAACATCAGTACAGGTGTTTATCATTTTCCTAAAGCAGAAGCGGCACAAATCGCTATTGCTACCGTAAAACAGTTTATTGACAGTGAAGACAAAAATATAGAGGAAGTTATATTTGTTTGTTTCGATGATGAAAATTATCAGCTATACGAATCTATATTAGGTGAGTAAAAACTTATTACTTCTCTTTTGCGAGTTTTACTACTACATCATAAAGCTGACCTACTGTTAATGGTTTGATATTCTCTTTATTAAAAGGAAACAAATTAATGCCTTCGCTATGAAATAGATATTCATTCTCTTTCAGGTCGAAGGCTTTTCTTATTGAGCCTTTTTCATCAAGGAAGTCTATTCCAAACTCATCTTGTATTGCTAAAAGAAATTCGTCACCATCATCCCCTGTTATACCTAGGTCTTTTTCAACGAGTGTATCTCTTGTTATAGATTCATCACTTGGTAAGCAAAAACTATCAATAGTAAAATCGACAAAGTTCTTGAAACTAAAATCTCTTACATGTTGTTGAGGGAGAAAATCTGTCGCATGAATCAGCCTGCATAAACTTATTAATAAATGAGCATCTTCAATCTTATTGAGGTGGTGATACAATTCGGAAAGGTTGACCCATTTGAGACTTTTATCAGCCCGACTAAGGCAAACGAGATAAGGATAAACTTGTTCAGTCGTTACACCGATACTGGGGAAATATTTTTCACCTAATTTGGAATAACGTTCAATTTTGCCTTTTCCAATCCTCATGTTGGTTATATATTTCTCCAATTCATGTATATTGTGAATTTCTTTCGGTAAGCGTTTGGCCGGTGCGGTTATTATTGTACTGTTTCCCGAATGAAGCTGTGGGACAGGTAGGCTCTGTACTTCCAGTCCTACATATATTTGTCCGTTCTTTCTGAATACAGGTAATGTGACCAGGGTGTTTGAACTTACGGTGGATGGATATACATATTCAAATATTGCATTACTGTTTTCAACTCCCATTTCGGAGAAATATGCTCTGCGGGTATTCAGGAAACCCGCAGATTTTTCACTCTTCTCATAATCCTGTGTCTGCAAAGATAATAGTTCCGAAAAAGTAACAGGCTTGATAAATCTGTCATATTTTATTTTCATTCTTTCTCCCAGCCATTTAGGAAGAGGTGTATTTTGCTTGAAAAAAAGATTGTAAATATTCAGTTCCAGCCGGGCTTCTACTAAAGCCCCGGTTTGTGCTGTATTCAGCAATTGAGCTGCATCATATTCGTGAATATATCCCGACTCTTTAAAACCGGAGAAACCATCTGCTAAAGTTTTATTTACAGTTACTGGTTTTGTTAATTCTATCAGTGTGGAAGATACTTTCTCATTGATACCTCCGGGAGATGTATAGTAATTGAGCGATTGAATAACATCTGCATAATGATCTTTACTTATTCCAAATCGTGTATGCAGAATATCCTCTATATTTTCAGCTTCTCCAACAGTCATTCCTTCAGGGATGTAACCACTATAATGTTTAGCATCCAAGATGGCACTATCTGTTTTCACATTCGCTAAAGGGCGTGGATATCCGTGTTTCGCCAATATCGTAAAGCCATTTTCATGTTTATAATAAGGAATAATATCAAGTACATTGTTCGGACGCGCTACCACATCATATATTTTTTTTGTTTTGAGATTTAAATACGAAGAAAAATGCAGAAAAGAATCTTCCCGAACTGGAAGATGCCTTATAAGTTGCAACTGTTTTCCTCCTGATATTTTCTCTCCGGCAATCAGGTAATTGGTAGGAGGAAAACCGATCTCCTTTCCAGATAAATTATATATAGCAAATTGATTTTTATACCTGTTATTAATAATCCATTGATTATAAATAGGAGAAGAGAGGATAATACGTAGGCCTGACTCACGAAATATTTCTTCAAACTCTTCTTGCGTAAAGTATCCGTATTCTTCCTGCAATTCAATATCCCAATTGGCATAATAGTCTTTGCGACGAATGAATTCAACAACATCGGTATAAAATGCCTGAAATCGTCGGGTATCTTTTTTTATCGCATTTATTTCCTGTATAGGAAAGCCTCTTTCATTTGTTAATGCCAATGATCGTGCTGTCTGTGAGAACTGTATAAATAACTCTGCGTCATTAGGCCGGTTGGGCTTATCAATTGATGATAATTCGAGAATCACCTCTTTCTCTTCGGGCTTCACAAAGTCACGAATAATCAGTACTCCTTTATCCTTTAATAACTCAACTTGTCTGCGTAGGGTATTTAGAGCTCTGTTCGTGTCATAACCATTATACGAAGTAATATGGTGGATAGCAGAGCAATTAAAGAATCCATTCACAGAATTATTTGCAAATGTGTTCAGTTTTTCGCCATCATCTTCCTTGAAAGATAAATTGGGATAATTATATGTTTCCTGTGCGATTTGTACCATCTTGGGATTTATATCCATCCCGATTATTTTCATCTCAGGAAAAAGTCTTGCAAGTATGGCCGTGCTTGTACCCGATGCCATACCTACATCGACAATTGTATTACCTTTCTTAGGCTCAAAAAATACACTGGCTGAAGCTACTTTCTCTACTGATATGGCATCCATCGCTTCCAGATATTGCTGATAATTTTTCTTATCTCCCCGGTCTTGGCCTGTATAGTTGGTATCCATTCGCAAATTATTTTATGCGAATGTACTGATTTTGTGTTATATTTTTACCAGATTAGCTGTTTCCTTGGCAATTCCTATAGTTGCAATAGTCCCGCTGTTAAATTGTAGAAAATCCGATTCTATCCCATCGCTGAATATAATTCCTCCTGTGGGCATCAGGGATTCTATGCGAAGATGTTTTTGGTTATTTATTAGTCCTACCGAAATATCAGCATGTGTACGGATGCTCTTAAAAGGCTCACGAACAGCAAATAGGAGTTGATTTTCTTTTAATTTAGGTTGTCTCGGCTTGATATTCTTTTCAAATAAACCTGTAACTCCATAAGCCATGTTGAATACGGAGCTTAGCCATCCGGTAGAGCCGGCCTGAGTGGATACAATTATCCCGCTGGAGGACTGTTCTTCTGTACTTTCATTAAAAGACAATTTGTATCTGGCAGAAATATGGGATGATGCTCCTATAAAAAGGTCGTTAAAAGCTAATAGACGTTGACCGTCATTTAGATGAGCTTCGGCAAAATTGACTTTTAAGGATTGATAATTATCAGATAAGACGTTTTCAACTCCATCGATAAAATTCGTAGTGTCGAAAGGAAGAAGAATGCCATCATAACGTTGTTTGTCAGGATTTACAGCTACGATTGGTCTCGCGTGCGAATATTTTGCAGTATTGGCTACCAGACCATCTTGTCCGATTACAACAATCATATTTTTATCAGAGAACAGATAAGATGGAAGATAGGTTCGGTCTACAATCTTGTGTTTTATCACCTTCGATAACTGAGACTGCAGCGAATTCAGAGAGTCATGGAAAATATCATCTTCCATTTCATAGTCGTGAAAGTCACCGCCAAGCCGTTCGATATAGAACTTGGCCTGAGACTTTGTATTGAAGCGCTCAACCAGAGTCTCAAGCCTTGTCTTATTCTTTACTATGATTGCATATTCTATATTCATTTTTTCTCAGGTCTTTCATTATTAAGAATAGAATCCAGCAAATCGGGACTGATATTCAGGTTACCAATCTTCTCTGCATTTTGTGCTAATTCGCGAAATGCAAGGGCAATATTGTTACGAGCGTCAGAATGTCCGGCCAGAGCAGTTAACGATCTCCAGTCCATTTCCTTGTATGGTTTCAGCATTGCTTCAATCTGAAATCCCTGCACCTCGGCTTCTTTTTTGTCGTTCTCTGTTTTTTGCTCAATAAATATCTTGCGCTGATTTTCGACTACAATATCAGCCTCGATGTTCATTTCTCGTAGTTTACGATTGTTTTCCATCCGCTGCACTTCCGACTCCATCCGCTTTTCATCAATCTGCTTTTGTTTTTCTTCCACGGCAATTTCGGTATTCAATTCTGATTCTTTAATCTTACGCTCCTGCTCCACCGCAAAGTTCCGTCTTTCATATATCGCTTGATCCGCCTCCTGCTGCAAGCGTTCACGGGTCTCTGTCTCTAAAGCCTTTGACATTTCAGGGGTTGCCTGAACAGCTAAGACATTCGCACCTAATATTTCTATTCCCAGCATATTAATGGCATCGGAAGATTTTAGTCCTTCCAGAATACGATGCTCCATTTCTTTGGCTGAACGGATTGCTTCTTTCAACCCGATATTGTGTATAAAAGAAGATGTTGAAGTCTGAGCTTCATTGATGATCCGCTGATTGAGCTTTTCAATATCATTCTTTTTATATGTTTCTGTATCAGTTACAGTAAAATCCAATACGTCCGCCAACATTTTAGGATTGCTTATTTTGTAGCTTATCTGACCTTGTATCGTAACTTTTTGATAGTCGTTAGTCGATTCCTGAAAAATGAATGGTAAATCATTACTACCCATAGGGATAGCTACAATTGCACTGTTTGGTGCAAAATAGAAGAATGATAATCCGCGTCCTTCTTTCTTTAAAATCCCATTTTTGTAATAAAATACATGGGTCATCGAGTCGAATTTGCTGTGATTGATTCCAAGCATAACTGTAAAATTTAGTTGTTGTTACTATATAACTTAAATAACGTATTATTTACGTAAACAAAGTTATATCAAATAAATTCATGTGCAAGCAAATTAACGTAAGAAATACGTTATTACAATTAATTTATAATAACTCTAAATAATATATACTAATACAATATTTGTTATCATTTATTTATAGGCCTTCTAACAAAAAAGAGACTATCCTGTAAAGGGGATAGTCTCATGTTTTAAAATTTAATCGATTAGTAGCCTAATTACAGCCACTGCAATCATAGCCCAAATTTGATTTCATCATCTAAATTTAATAAGTTTATTTAATTTAGATTCATTATGGTCTATTATTCAAACTGGTCATTCTTATACCGTTCATTCACTTTACGCATATCTTTCAAAATACTCTTATCAAGTACACGAGCATAGTGGCGAGTCATTTTGGTATCTGAATGTCCCAGCATTTTGGCCACATTTTCGATACTGACCCCATTGTCCAAATAGACAGAAGTCGCATAAGTGTGGCGTCCGCAATGTATCGTGAGCTGCTTCTTTATACGGCACAAATCGGCAATTTCTTTCAGAGAGCAGTTTTCTTGAAAACATGAACTCTTTATCAATCAGTTACAAAGAGTGGTTTTTAGTGAGGTAACGAGTTGGAAACGGTTTTTTGGACTGGTGTTTGCACAGTTTTACATAAGCCGAATAGCCATTCACAAATATAAGGAATAATTCCTAATCTCGAACCTATCTGATTAAAATTCCCCATCATGTTAAAATTGCAAATTTTTAATATTAGATTTGCACCCTAATAAACATTGAGCATGTTGGATTTTGGAACCATATTTTACATTGTAAATGCAGCAATACCACTGATTCTTATCTTTTCGACATTACTGATGCTGCTCATAGCAATTCCTTCAACTCCGGAGTTGGATAATTATCGGGCATCACGCAAAACCATGGCTTATGCGTACCTTATTTTCGGAGTACTTAGTGGAATAAATGCCATAATGAACGGACCGAATGCATCAGAGTCCGATATGTTTATAGTTGCAGCTATAACATTGACAATAGGTTCTTTTCAGTCATTCCTATTTACATATACACTTATTATATTAATCAATCCGTCATTTTTTACCAAACGATGGTTAACCTGCCAATTAATACCTATTTCGACCTTTAGCATATTATCTTTCTTCTTCTTATTTCTGCCAGCCTCTTATTTTCAGAAAGTCGTATTCTATTCATTTCTTACATTTTATTTGTATCAATTAATTTTTTATACACACACTTTCGTAAAGGAATATAAACAATACCATTCTGCTGCCGACAACTACTTCTCGGGCGATGAGGCAAAGCATCTCAATTGGGTAGCTATTGTCTTTTTTTCTGCATTAGGCATCGGCATTTTAGCCTTGGCTCTTATTATTTTTCCTAATCCGGTTTTCGATTTGGTAGTGGCGATATTATGTGGCACTTTTTATACCTGTTTTCTGGTTAAATATATTAATTATCCTTATATATTTAACAAAGTAACAATACTGAGAGAAGAGACTGTTACTGACTCTAACGGGGACAAAACACAAAATAACCTGTCTCAATTAATCAGACAATGGGTCGAATCCAAAGCTTACACTGAGTCTAATATTACTATAGTTAGTTTAGCTAACACGCTAAATACGAATCGGACTTACCTGTCGGCTTATATCAACAATAATATGCAGATGAATTTTAATGCATGGGTTAACACATTACGTATTGAAGATGCAAAAAAACTATTAAAAGACACAACTAATTTTCCCATAGCCGATATTGCTACCCAATTAGGTTATGCCGACCACAGTTCTTTTAGCCGTCAATTTAAGAAAATTACAGGTTTCTCTCCCATTGAGTGGAAAAAAGAAAACTAAAAACTCTTCTTTTATATTCCGTAAACAACATCAGATGAGTCTATTTGCGTGTTTAACAAATCGTAAAATACATAATTGTATGATTTGTCAAATACTGAAAACGGTTTTGGTATATATTTGTTAAAATCAATTTTCAACAAATAAAATCAATTACTAAATGAAAACAATCGAAGAGCAAATTGAAAAGCAAAAAGAAGTAAAAGAAGTTTACGAAAAACCTGCTATTGAGATTATCGAAATGGAAACAGAAGGTATTCTTTGCGGAAGTGGAGGAGATTATAATCCTGGTGGAGGAAGACCTTGGAGTTAAATAAAAATAAATACAAAACAATAATTGATATGAAAAAACTGTATTTATTTTTATCAATAGGTATTATTTTCTTTGGCGCGTGCAGTAACAATGAAATAATAACAGAGCAACCTGATGATAAAAACTTTGCACCACAATTGATTGCCACAGTAGAACAAAATGATGTGACTACAAAATCAGGTGTGATAGAGGATAATGACTATACATTCGGTGAAAAGTTTTACTGGACAAACGGAGATGCCACTACTGTCTTTTTCGTAAATGGTTCTATGACCCATCAAACTCAGTATAAAAAAGTTGAATATAGCGCTGATGTAGCGGCAGGCGTACAAAGCAGCAGCGCCGCATTCAATGTTGTCCAAGCTGATATTATCGACAACGGCGAATACACTGCCTATGGCCTCTTCCCTACTGCGGCATGGGAAACAAGAACTAACTATATAGATTTTATGACGGTAAACATGCCTGCTTATCAAATGCAAACGCAGGCCAACTCCGAGCATCTGGGGGCGTATATGCTGATGAAAGCTGCAAGCAGCGTAACGGTGGGCGGCAACAGCCCTATAGCTCTCACTTACAAGCATCTGGCTTCGGTGATCCGCTTTGCCGTTTGGAATAACTCGGGCGACAATAATTTGAAACTGGCAAATATTAATGTAAAGTTAAACTCGGGCAAAGCAGTGTTCGCAACTCAAGCCAAATTGGCTGATATTGATGCTGCTTTGCTCACGGTTGATAATCTTTCGAATGTTCCGGGCTTGACTTTACAATTAACAGGTGATGCCCAAAATTTTTCAACTAAAGACGGAAAAAACCAGTGTGAAGGTTATATGGCTGTATTACCCACAGCTACAGATGCGTTTGAAAGTTCAGATGACTTAATTATTGAACTATCCTTTATGGACGGGACAAATAACTATCTTGTTACTAAAACATATAATATCGGTACTTCGCTCAATTTTCTTTCCAATGGTATGGAGCAGGGCAAAAGTTATTATTTCCAGCTAGAAGTAGGCAGTGGCGATCTTAACGCAATAACAGGGACATCCTACGCCGTGGGCGATTACTGGCCTGACAATGCCAACCCCGAAGGTATTGTATTCTGGTTAAAGCCGGGCCGCTTTGGCACTCGAGGCAAAGTAGTGGGATTAGGAGAAACCTATATTTCAAAATGGGGCCTTGAAAATGATGAGCAAGCTGCCGGTGTAACAGGCATCCGCAGCCTGACAGACGGAGCAGCTGCTACCAGGAACCTTATCCTTAAATATAGGGAAAGCCCTACTTTTAATATTGATTATCCGGCATTCTTCCATATATATACTTTAGTAAACGGTGGTAATGAAAACGGAGTTTGGTATCTGCCCGCCCGGAATGAATTAAACGCACTTTATGCAGGGTACAACGGCAGAGTTTATGAGAGTATTATGAACTGGGTAGGTTATATGCCTGGTTATGATTCGGCAGAGTGCATAAATGCTCGCCAAGCATTCAATACAAAACTGACAACAAAAAACGGAGATGCCTTCAGTAGCAATGGAGACTGGTATTTATCTTCATCGGAAATATCAGATAAAAGAAATTATAGTTTTACTTTTGCGAATGGTAGTGGTTCTGCGGACGATAAAACATACGATGGTAATATCCGTTGGATACGTAATTTTTAGATGTATAGCTTTGGTAGCAGGGTACATGACCCTGCTATTTTAATTCTGGTCAATATTTACCATATACAATAGAGAAGGAAACAGAAACAAGTTAGAAATATGTTACACAAATCACTGATATATATCACTCGGTTACTCAACGATTATCTGAGGCTCCGTTTCAAACTGACAAACGACATCGCATTTCTGACTTCACCTAAAGAATCGGATAATACATTTCCGGCTAATAGGATTGGAATTTCGATGATTAATCTTGAGCGGGAAACAGTAACAGGGATTAGTTTTAACCGGAAACAGGTTGACAGTAGGCAATTCAGGCAAAGCGCTCCAAGTTGGCAACTCAACATTTATATACTCTTTGCCGCTATTTTTCAGGGTAAACAATATGAAGATGGGATTCAGATACTATCCGGTGTTTTATCTTTCGTTCAGAAAAACCATATGTTGACCTTGCAAGAATCGGGAACAACATTGTCTATTGAACCGGTTAATCTTTCATTTCACGAATTATCTAATATCTGGAGTATTTGTGGGGGGACATATCACCCCTCAATAGTATGTAAATTGAGAGCCTTGACTGTAAACGAACAGGAAATATCAGATATGTCTGTAGCTATAGGCAATGAAGAGTTAAAAATCGATGGTTAAAACTTAGTGAAGCTATGCAATATAAAAATTGGATAACGGTACAGGTCGACCATGTTTTTTTTGAGCATCAACGAAAATGTGGTATAGAACTAATGCCGTCTTTCGAAACGTATTTGTTGTTGAAAAAAGCAGGTGTAATATGGCGTAAACAAGATGCTATAACATGGATACTGATTAAGGCAGACTTTGATGAAAATGAAACAGACCGGACATCCCTTATATTAGGAGAAGACAGATGTCAATTGGTGTTCAATTTGAAACCTTTAGATAGCGCCTTCAATTATTTCAGTTGTACGGAAGAATTGTATGGTGATTACTGGAGGCTGATTCGGAACGAAAAATCACAAATAGTCCGATATAACCTTCATATACTTATAACCAACCAGCTGATAAGAGAAACAAAAAAAATACAGATAAAAATCCAAAGCAAAGAAGCTTATTGGGCATTTATACTCATACCTAAGTATACCAAAAGAGATGCCATAATTGAACTCCGTGAAAACAATAGAAAACTCATATTCACTACTACCGAAAAATTCGAACAGCCCGGAGAAGACTCTGCTTTCATCTGTATGACTACCGAAAAGATTGCAATGAAGGAAATATATGAATATCAAATTAGTTTATGGGAGAAAAAAAATAGTGGAGAAAGAATATTGAGCAATCATATTTTTTTTCCAAAACCAGAAACATGTGCTCTTCTAAAACAGAAAAAGGCAATAACAAGTTATGTATATTACTAATTTAATACCTATAGTTTATTATGGCAATGAAAACACCGGGAGTATATGTGATTGAAAAAAACGCATTTCCCAGTTCAGTCGTAGAAGTTGCTACTGCAATCCCGGCTTTTATCGGTTATACGGAAAAAGCTGGAAACGGTAGCTTAGATTTAACAAATAAGCCTCGGCGTATTACATCTATGGCCGAATACCATTCGTATTTTGGAGGTGCTCCTCAGCCTGAATTTTCTTTTAATGTAAAAAAAGAAAATGTGGTTACGGCTCTCTTAACTGAGAATATAAATGAGGCTGAAATACAGGCAAAAGAAAAAGTTATAATGGCATCAACGAAAGAAGAAAAGGCTGCCTTAGAATACTCGGTGACTTACGACCGGACATATACTTTCTATTACAACCTATTATTCTTTTTTGCAAACGGAGGTGGTTCTTGCTATATCGTGTCTGTTGGGAATTATAACGTAAAGCCTGACAAAAAACAGATATTAAACGGGATAGATACTTTGCTCAAAGAGCAAGAGCCAACCATGCTTGTTATTCCTGAAGCTGTTAATTTTTCGGAAAAGAGCGATTGCAAAGAAATACAGGAAGCAATGCTTAAACACTGTGGTTATCAAATGAAAAACCGGATTGCCATATTAGATATTTATTCGGGTGATAAAGAAAAATCTTACAGAGAAGGTGTTTTTAAAGATAAAGATGTCATTACTTCTTTCAGGGATGATATAGGTGCTAATTTTCTGAATTATGGAACTGCATACTATCCCTGGCTAAACACGTCGATCATTTCTGAAAATGATATCACATTTGAATATTTTAGTAAAGAAGATTCACGTGCAACATTGGTATCTTTTCTTACAGAAAAATTAATAGAACCATTAGATCAGTTACTTGGCAATGAAAAAGACGGAAAAGAACAGTTGAGGATTGGAAACAGGAAAAAAGAATTAGAAATCCTGATTAAAAATCTTGGTTCCTCAGAAACCGATATACAAGACCGTAAATCTATTCATGAGACATTAAGAAATATTTGTCCGGAATACAGAGAGCTTATTAAGGATATGGCACAACAAATCAATGTTCTCCCTCCTTCTGCAGCAATGGCAGGCATCTATACAATGATCGATAATACCCGTGGAGTCTGGAAAGCCCCTGCTAATGTCAGTGTGGCTAATGCTATCGGCCCAACCGTAAACATTACCCATGAGGAGCAGGAAGACCTGAATGTACCTCTTAGCGGAAAAGCAATTAATGCCATCAGAACATTTACCGGAGAAGGAATAAAAGTGTGGGGAGCCCGCACGTTGGATGGAAATTCGTTAGATTGGCGTTACATTAATGTCCGACGAACTATGATTATGCTTGAAGAGTCGATCAAAAATGCAGCTCGTATTTATGTATTCGATCCGAATGTAGCCAATACATGGATTAGTGTGAAAAGTATGATCGGTAATTTCCTGAATGGAATATGGAAACGTGGAGGTTTGGCCGGAGCTGCACCTGACGACGCTTATAGTGTGCATTTAGGCTTAGGAGAAACGATGACACCCGAAGATGTACTTGAGGGAATTATGCGCATTACTGTGCTGGTTGCTATTAGCCGTCCGGCTGAGTTTATAGAAATTACATTCCAGCAACAAATGCAAAAAAGCTAATCAACATCTGATTTAATAACTCTTAAATATATAATCATGGCAGAAGAAGCAAAAGAACAGTTATGGCCATTACCTAAATTTTATTTCCAAGTAAAAATAGGTGAAAAAGAAAGCTCCTTTCAGGAAGTTTCCGGATTAGATCTCGAAGCTCAGGTTATCGAATACCGACACGGAAACAGTAAAGAGTTTTCTACAATAAAAATGCCGGGAATTAAGAAATCGAGTAATGTCACCTTGAAAAAAGGCGTATTCAAAGGCGATCATTCTTTTTGGGATTGGTTCAATAAAATAAAAATGAATACAATAGAACGCCAAACAGTAACTATCAGTTTGCTTGACGAATCTGGAAATCCCGCACAAACATGGACGCTGAACAACGCTTGGCCAACAAAAATTACCGGTACTGATTTGAAATCCGATGGAAATGAAGTGGCCGTGGAAACTATGGAAATTGCTCACGAAGGAATAATTATCAGCTAATTTAATTGTATGTCAAATCAGAATTGGATGCTACCTGTTTCATTTCATTTTCAAGTAGAGTTTTCGGGAGAACCCAAAATAGGAATTATTTCTTTTAAAGAAGCTTCTGGATTCAACTTTGAGATGGAATTGGAAAATATAGCTGAAGGTGGTGTTAACGATTTTGAACACAAGTTGCCCAAGCAGATCAAACACAGTAATCTGATACTTAAAGGTGCAGTTATACTAATTGAAAATGAGTTGATCCGATGGGTTAATCAAACCTTTGAAGGTAACTTTAATCAACTAATCACTCGTAGAGATGTAAAAATATCACTTTTAAACGAAGAACATGAACCTGTATACAACTGGATCTGCAACAAAGCCTATCCCGTGAAATGGGAAGTAGATTCGTTGGATTCTGAAAAAAACAGTGTTTTGATAGAATCGTTCGAATTGGTTTATGAGATCCTTAAAAGAGTATAGGCATGACAATAATAATCAAAGAAATATACGTAAGAACAACAGTAGAAAAGCATCCAACAGATCCAAAAATTACAGAAAAAGTGATTATTCAACTCAAAAAACAAATACTGAAAGAACTGCAGGAGAAGAATGATCATAAAACAACTTGGGAAAAAGAACGGTAAGCATGAATGAATTAGCTAAAATGACTATATATGCCTTTGAGAAACAAGATTTTTCAGGAGCGAGTAAATCAGAATACATTTTACAGGTAAATCCCGCTGTAATTAAATATAAAAAAGAGATTGCACTCACATCTAAAGGTTCACTGGGCGGACAGTTTAGAGCTCCTAAATATGCTGGGCATAAACCTGTGGAATTCAGTTTCGATACAATACTGGATGCTACCGGAGCATTGGAGCCAAACAAGGATATTGTTAAAGAGATGGAAAAACTGGAAGCAGTCATGTATAATATGGATGGGGAAATCCACCGCCCGTACTATCTGAAAGTAAGCTGGGGCAGCTTTATATTCAAAGGAACGTTGAATTCTCTTGACTCCGAATATACTTTATTTACGCCTACAGGAAGTCCATTAAGGGTAAAACTCACATTTTCTTTTACAGGCTATATGGATAAATTGCAGGCTGCTAAGATAGAGAATAGACGATCGCCGGACCTTTCCCGATTAATCACCCTTAAGGCCGATGAAAACATACCTCAGTTGTGCGATAGGATATATGGAGATGCTTCTTATTGTACAGATATAGCAAGATGTAATCATTTGGTTAGTTTTAGAAATGTAAAACAAGGGACATCACTGATGTTTCCCGCATTAGTAAAAAAAGATGAATTCACCCAATAAAGCTTTAGACGGACAGTTGACTTATAAAATATTCAGTGAAGGAGAAGAAGTCAAAAGTGAATTTAGTTTAATGTCGTTTACTGTAAAAAAAGAAATCAATCGGATAGGAAAGGCATTATTTATTTTCGAAGCCGGAGATATGCCGAAAGGAGAAATACCTGAAAGCGATAAAGAAACATTTGCTCCAGGGAAAAAGATTGCTATTCATGCCGGATACAGAGCAGAAGATGTTGAATCGGTTTTTGAAGGTGTTATCATCTCGCATCAATTAAAAATACAGGGAGAGAATGAATGTAGTTTGTATGTGGATTGCCGGGATTATGCATATTTAACTACCCGTGTCAAGAAAGATAAGTTATTCAAAGATAAAAAAGATAGTGAAGTAATAACCGAAATTTTAAATAAATACAGTGCACTATCAGTAACAATTGAAACAACACAGACTAAATACAAAGAATTGTTCCAAAGAGCTTGTTCTGACTGGGATTTCATTCTATCCCGAGCGCAGTCAAACGGATTAATCATTATCACAGATGGAGAAAAAATTGATATAGGAAAACCTGAGCTAAACGGAGAAGTGGTATTGAAAGTAACCTATGGTTGGGATTTGATTGAGTTTGACGGAAAACTCAGTGCTACCCAACAAGTCAGTAAAGTAAAAGTACAGGCATGGGATATTAAAACCCAAAATCTGAAAGTGGTTGAAGGAAAATTACCTAAACTCAATAAACAGGGAAATTCAAGTATTGGTAAGTTAGCAGACGTATTAAACGGTGAAACAGAAATAATTTCCACAATTGGTTATATGGATGAAGCTGAACTACAGGCAATGGCTGATAGCCAGCTATTAAAAAACGGGCTTTCTATAATAACCGGAACTTGTAAATTCTGTGGAAATGCAAAAGCTCTTCCAGGAAAACTATTAGAACTGGATGGCTTAGGGGATCGTTTTAACGGGAAAGCCTTTATCGGATTGGTTGAACATGAATTCAATGAAGAGGGTTGGATAACAACTGTAGGAATGGGAATTGGCTCACAGAATATTACCCAAAAACAGGATTTGACTCTTCCTCCGGCAGCCGGGTTGCTACCGGGGATACAAGGGCTGTATATCGGGAAAGTAGTTCAATTGGATAAAGATCCGGACGGAGAATACAAAATTCTGGTAAAAATCCCGTTTCTGAATTCAACCTGCGATACAATTTGGGCACGTTTAGGAAATTTCAGCGCAAGTAATTCTTATGGTTCATTTTTCATTCCCGATATTGACGATGAAGTTATTTTAGGATTTTTCAATAACGATCCTCGTTTTCCAGTTATTCTGGGAAGCCTTTACAGTAGCAAACTAAAGCCCCCTTATGAGATAGATGCTGCAAACAAAATCAGAGCTTTTGTATCCAAATCTGAAATGAGAATCGAATTCGAAGAAGAAAATAAAACAATTACCCTATTAACTCCAGGAGGCAACAAAATCATGCTCAGCGATGATGCCAAAGGCATCATATTAGAAGACCAGAATAGCAATAAAATAGTAATGGACAATAATGGAATTTTGATAGATTCAGCCGAATCCGTTACTATAAAATCTAAAACGGATATCGAAGCAGATACAGCAGCTAATATGACCATGAAGGCCAAATCCAAAATATCTGTTCAAGGCCAAAATATTGACTTGAAAGCCAATGCAGCACTGACTGCCAAAGGTGTAGCTAAAGCAGAAATATCTGCGTCGGGACAAACGGTTGTAAAGGGGGCAATGGTAATAATTAACTGACCGTAAAAGGTTATTATATAATTCAGATTTAATTAAATAAAATATGCCACTAGCCGCAAGAATTACAGATATGCATGTATGTCCGATGCAAACACCGGGTATTCCTCCAATTCCGCATGCGGGAGGCCCAATTGTTGGACCTGGTGTACCGACAGTATTAATTGGAGGTCTTCCGGCAGCTACCATGGGAGATACCTGTACATGTGTCGGTCCTCCCGATACGATTATTAAAGGATCAGCAACCGTAATGATAGGAGGAAAACCTGCCGCGCGACAAACAGACCTTTGTGCGCATGGAGGTAGTATTGTTATAGGATGTCCAACAGTAATAATAGGAGGATGATATATGAATGACAATGAATCTTATATAGGGAAGGGCTGGACATTCCCTCCACGATTTATCAAGGGTTATGGAGCATCTATGGTCAGTTTGGAGGAAGATATAAAGGAAAGCTTACAAATACTACTTGGAACAACACCGGGTGAAAGAATTTTCAGGTACGATTATGGATGCAGTATCCGACAGTGGGCATTCGAAGAAATAAATCTTTCGACAAAAACCTTGATTATTGATTCGATACGACAGGCAATCATATCTTTCGAGACGAGGATAGATGTAGAGAATATTCATTTAGGAACTACCGACATATCCGAAGGTATTCTCTGGATCAATATTGATTACAAAGTAAGGCAGACCAACAATAGAAGTAATAAAGTATATCCGTTCTACTTCAAAGAGGGAACTAATTTATAACAGTTATGAGTAATGGTTTAAGCCAAATCGAACGTAGGCAGCGGATTGAATCGCTCAAACCATTTGCCGTGACAGAAAGTAACATACAGTCGCTTTTACGCCAGTCTGGCACTATTGCCGATATGATACGCTATGTTGATTCGAAAGGTGAATATGCCGGTTATTTCGACGATTTGCTGAATGAACTTAAGACCATTCGCGAATATGACATCATTCCTGATTTCTCGGGAAACATGGAGCCATCCCAAGCATTACTATACTCTTTTTTAGATCATTTACATAAGATTTTGCAGGCGTTTAACGATAGATGGAAAACCTTCCACCACCATTATTTTAATAATATTTTGCAGGTTGCATCGCAAGAACCCAAGGCGGACAAAACATGGATTTCGTTTGTCAAAGATATTCCGGGTGATATTGAACTCCTTCCAGGAACTCGCTTTACACATGATAATGCCAATCCTCAAAATAAAATATATTATTGCCTTACCGAAAAAATGGTTGTTACAGATGCTATAATCGATCAGGCTTATTCTTTACATTTTGTAAAGAATGCAGAAATATACCCGGCCAATTCGTTAGATGTTCCTGTCGTATTAAAAACAATTAACCTATTAACTGATAAACTTACAAACCGGATGCTTTTTGACGAAACAGGGAATCCGGAAATATCACACCCTTTAGGTATTCAAATTTCATCTCCATCCTTATTGCTAAGAGAAGGGGTCAGGTCTGTCTCTTTATCTTTTAAGACAGAAAATGTATCATCTTTTGATAATATACAGAATAAATTATTGAAGCATGTTCAAGAAAATGATGCTAGTTTGACAGATGAAGAAGCTTACAGATTACTTACGAATAAATTATTAAAAAACATTTTTTATTTGGAAATCAGCACATCTACTGGTTGGGAAAAGATTATCAGTACAAATGTAAATACTATATCATTAAAATATAAAGAAAATAAAAACGCACAGGATTTTCTGGTTATTTCATTCGAACTGCCAGACGATTTTCCTGCTACAACAGCCTGTAATCTATCCGGTCATCAAATAGAAACAAGATTTCCAACCTTACGAATCCTGCTTAATCATGATTCTTGGCTGTATCCATATTGCTGGATTAAAGACCTAAATATAGTCAAATTAGAAATTAAGATAAACGTTTCGGGGATTAGTAATATATCATTTTACAACGAACTGGGTAAAGTTGATAATTCAACCCCTTTTTCACCTTTTGGAATCAATACCGAACAGGGTTCTTATTTCACTATAGGTAATTATGAAATGGCACTAAAAAATGTGGAGAGAGCAGATGTGCTAATACAGTGGCAACAACTACCTGAAAACAAAGGAGGACTATCAGATTATTACAATGAATATAACCAAGCGATAGATAATTGTTCATTCAAACTTCAACCGCAATATTTGGCTAATTATAAATGGAAGATCGCTTCTGCTCAAAAGTCTGTTTTTCTATTTTCTACTAAAACAAAGAGTCAAAATGGTAATACCATGCCGGATAGGCAACTATCAGATGAAAGTCTGCTGAGCCAAATCGATTTAACAGAGATGAAACCACTAATGGTTTCAATGGTTTCAGAAGAAGAATATGATTATAACATTTTGTCTGAATCGGGATTTTTCAGATTTATACTCGAAGAACCGAAAATGGGTTTTGGCGAAAAACAATACAGAGCTCTTTTTCCCGAACAAATCATAAAGAGAGCATTGAAAAAGAGTAAAACGAAACTGCTCAACCCACCAATTACCCCTTTAATCGAAAGAGTAACACTATCATATAGTTCTGTAGATGTAATTGATATGCGCAAAAAAAACAATTGTTATTCAACCTTGTCGCATATTTATCCGTTAGGACAAATACCGGTTCATCCAAATAAAAATAATGGACCAATTCCTTTTCTGTATTCACTTGATACAGATGCTAATATCCTACTTGGATTGAAGAATATAAAAGGAAACGAAACTATCCGGTTTTATTTTGATTTTCTCGCACAGGATGGAGCAAAAGATTCCGTAGAAATGCCTACTGTTCAATGGTATTGGGGGAATGGGCACCATTGGGTAAAATTACCGGATGATTCGGTATATAAAGATACAACCAAAAATTTCTTTAACAGCGGACAGATAAATATATATCTTCCTGAAATTTCGAATGAAAATTTGCGCGATAAAAATGGGTTAGTCTGGTTGAGAGCAGGGATTGTTGATAAAAAAGAAAATATTTCCGGAATCAATCAAATAAAGACAAATGTAGCGGAGGTATATCGGGATAAAAAATTCGTAACCAACATATTGGATAAAAAATTTGTACTGAATACCTCCGAAATAAATATTCCGAAAATCAGCAAGATCGAACAGATGGCTCCTTTCAGCGAAGGAATTACTGAAGAAAATAAAGTCTGCAAAATGATTCGTATATCTGAACATGTCTCTCACAGGGGAAAAGCTGTTACTGCGAGGGACTATGAACGAATAGTTTTGAATGCATTTCCTGATGTAAGTAAAGTAAAATGTTTGTGTAATTATGATGCGAAAGTTTTTGAAGAAAAGCCGGGAAAAATAATATTAGTAGTTGCTCCCGTAATATCTGATATTGCATTATCAAGCCAGCCTCGTATACCATCAGCCCGATTACTACAAATAAAGGATTATCTGAAACACAGAACTTCTATAAATGTAAAAGAAATAGATGTTATCAATCCTGTATATGAACAAATATTAGTTCGTTGTGAATTACATTTTGATAAAGTCAACTATCCCGAGATATCAGATGCTGTAATAAGGACCGATATCAGAGAGAGTGTGAATAAGCTGATAGCTCCTTGGCAATATACCGGTGGAACACCAATGTTTGGCCATTCTTTCAGAATAGACCAATTATACCTCCAAATCGAACAAATTCATCAAGTAAAAGATATTAAATCTTTATCTGTAGTTCAGGTTTATATAGATAAGGATGGGAAATACAATATCCAGGAATATACAAAAAGTACTGAAATTGTATTTCCTAAGTTCCGCCAAACTATACTGGTCCCCGCACAGAATCATACAATTGTTGTATTGGAACCGGATAATGCAGAAGGGGCGGTTGAGTTTGGCATTAATGAAATGGAAATAAATGAAAACTTTATAATATGCCGGCAAAAGATAGAAAAACATTAAAACAATATTTTGAACAAGGGAAGAAACCGTCTCAACAAGCATTTGATGATTTGATTGATTCTTCGTTGAATACCATGGATGACGGATTTATAGGTTCGCCTACAATCGGTATGGGACTTACCCCAATAAATGATGACGGTGTGATTATATCAGCTTTTACAAATAATACAGGGAAAGATGACGATAAGTCTTTACATTGGCAGGTGGCATTAAACAGAGACTCGGGCAATTTGGAAATTAGGCGATGCAAAGAAGGAAACATAGCTCCAGCAATGATAATCAAGCATGAGATCAGTAAATCAGAAAGTAAAAAATCTACCGGGCATGAAACTCAGTTCAATGGATTGATCAACTATCAAGGGAGAAAAGGCAGCTATATTACGGGTGAAGTACCAGCCGATGGTCGATGGCATGATATGTTGGGTGAAAGATCTGATTTGCAAGATGGTTGCTGGGCCTTTGAAATAGTTGCCGGATGCGGAGATCCGAATTGTGGTCGTCATGCCTTGTTGGTTGCTACTGCAATCCACTGTTTTGGAAGTCGCCCTCAAATAAAAAAGACTCGCTCTAACTACGGATTATGGGGCAACAGACTTTGCTTACGATGGGTTAAAATGGAAGGTGTATTTACCTGTCAACTTCAAATCAAAACTTTTTTTAAGTACAACGAAGGCACAAATATCAAATTTCAGATAGCTAAATTATGGGATAACCCATTAATGGAATAAGAATGTTTATACAAAAGAGAAATAAGGAAAACAATTCTTATAAACGGTTGCAGGAGGAATCATTGGAGATGCTGCAACGACTGAGTGGAAATCGTTGGACAGATTTTAACGATCATGATCCGGGAGTAACAATCATGGACATTTTGAACTATGCACTTCTTGAACTGGAATACTCCTGCGGATTACCATTAGAGGAATACTTCATCGATGCCGGAAACAAAAAATATTCAGATGAAAATATTGGATTATTTCCCCCAGAGGTCATTTTTGCTTCAACTATTGTTACACCCAATGATTACAGTTCTTTAATTCTGGAGACCTTCGAAGAGGTAATATCTTGTAGTATAACTGTTAATAACTCTTTGTACACTATTTGGCTCAAAGTTACGCCAAACTCAGATAAAAATCTTTTAAGAAGCGGGGTTGCTGCATTATATCATAGAAATCGTAATTTGTGTGAAAACGTTTTAGAAATTATAATTGAAGCATCGTTAGAACAAAAAGTTGATTCAATTCCTAAAAAAGAAGATATTACATATAATCCGGTTGATATTTCTCTAACATTTTCACTACAAGAGAATTTGCATCATCGTTCAGTTCAATACGATTTCCCCGATTGTTATGGTATCAATGAAAAAGGCTTAGCTCCGGATGCGTCTCCTGAGCGCAAATCTGCATCGTTGCAGTTAAAAGCATATTTGCTTATTTATGACTACCTATTGTCGGGAGCTAATCAGCAGATACTGTCAATCCGCCAATTAATGGAACTCTCTTCTAACGGTTTTTCTGAATTTCAGGCTGACGTACAGATAAAAGATATTGAAATATTATTGGATTGTACCAGACTGGAACAGGCTCAAGTATTTGATCAAAAGGATAAAGCACAACAAAAAGAATATTTTTTCGATTATTTGGACAGAATGTATGGAGAGGATACTTATTGTTATGTGAATAATATTCAAGACCCGATTGAACGAAACTCTCGGAGAGTTGAACTTATTCACAATATGCCAAGAATGAATACTATTCGCTTTCGCTCTTTTGATTTATTGGATACGGAAAGCAGATCCGGTATTGAGGAGTTTGTCTGCTTGCTTATGGGAAACCTATCAAATAAAGTTAACGAAACATTTTATGTAATTGAACATATTCTTTTGATAGATGAAAAACAAAATCCGGGCGAACCCAATAAACTGACAATCGTATTTCCAGACTGGATAGATCAATTCAGACAACAAGAAATGTATATAGAACTATTTAAAGATCGTTTACCCGCACATATTGCGGTTGATCAGCAATGGTTGAATCCTGAAAAAATGACTTGGTTCAAGAGAACCTATTTCAATTGGCGTAGTGCCTGGGCAACTGACGGTAGTGTTAAGATAACGGATTATTCTAATGAAATAAGAAACTTATTATCGATACAATGAATAAGATCGGCAGAATAAAATTCGACTTTTCCATGCAAAACGAGCAATTTGCCCAATCGCTCTATAGCCGTTGGGATACGTTCTTTGCTCAAAAATTCGAACATATTGCCGATGAAATATTAATCCGTCATGATATTCAATCCGATTATATTGAAATAAAGCAATTGGATATTGAAATAGGAACGTTACTCGAAGATGAGTTCGATGAAAAATTTCCAATAATCCTCAGGGAAAAGATGGAAGAGGCCTTATTGAAATGCTTACACCATCCTCAGCAAGCACAAACCATTGTCAAGAAAATAAGTCATTCGGAAAGTATTTCTGATCTGCTTTTTTATTTTCTGCTTCACGGAACATTACCATGGCATACTCCGACTCCATATCGGGACATTCAGACCCTCTTCATGGAGGTGTTTAAAACCAAATCTGAAGATCTGAAACAATTTCTGCAAACATACGGACACTATTCCGGATTACAAGAACGTCTTACCTATCAGTTAGGAGATCAAGCATTAGAAGCTGGAACCAGCTTGCTGAAATCGGCTGAAAGTATTTTTATTTGTAGCTATGTGCGATTTTTAATCAATCGGTACAAACAAATAGAAAATCCAGTTATCCCACTTACTGAACATCGTCACCTTGTATGGAAAATTGTATACAGTTATTTATTGAATGATGCTGGCTCTCATTTCAACCGGAAAACCTTTTTGGAGCATACCATTACCCGGTTAGCCACAGGGCATAATATCACTTATGACTATTTATTGCAAATTATTGCATCCGAACTTAAAAGCCATTCTTCAGAAATACAGCCATCAACAAGCTTATTATCTCTTTTACTGGAACTAAAACAAGCATGGGAAGAAAGACAATTACAAAAGTCAAAATTGAATATACCTGAATATTGTTCGGCTTTACTTGAAAAGCTCAGAGAAGACTCGGAGAAAAGTTTAAGTGATGAAGAGATAGCGGCTTTTAAGAGCATACTTACCAATAATGAGGCTTGCCTCTTATTCCTTCAATCGGTAAGTGACAAGGAAATAGAAAAATTACTTCAAATCTTCATCCCGCAAGAAAGGGCATTTGTCTTTTCTTACGTTAAAACTTTTGAGAATTTCTGGGATGCAAAAAAATTAATAAAGAAGGCAGGTTTGAAAATACGATTATCGCTGTGGTTGGTAATCTTTTCCTTGTTGGCAAGCGATCCAGCATGGAAGTTCAATCGTCAATATTTTATTTACGAAGTACTGAAAAGAATAGTTACTCATTACACTTTAGATATGAGTTTGGTTTTGACCTATTTTTCTGAATATATTCAAAAAATTGGCTTGAAGAATGAAACAGCATATATTATCAATGGATTAAAAACAAATCTTATAAAGATAAAGGATATGAATAAGGAAGAAAGAAGAAATAGTGGTGAAAAAGTGAAAAAAGACAAGATGCATCCCAGTTCATTATCTGATAAAGTGAAGGCTGAGGAAAAAGCGAATGCTGGCCCTTACCCTACAAAACCAAAAGAACAGGCAAGCATATACATCAATAATGCCGGATTGATTCTTATTGCACCGTTTTTATCCCGCTTGTTCGATCTTTTATCTTTTATAGAAAATAAAGAATTTAAAGGTAAAGATAAACAAATACATGCTGCTTTTTTACTACAATATCTTGTGTTTGGTAAAAATAAGGACCTATATCCCGAACACGAATTGGTATTGAATAAGATTCTCGTTGCATTGGATAACGAACAATCGATACCTCAAACAATAGAGTTAACCGAAGAAGAATGCTCTCATGCAGAGTATTTGTTAAAAAGTGTACTCCAACATTGGGAGAAACTAAGAAATACCTCATTGGCTGGACTTCGGGAAGCTTTCTTGCAACGCGAAGGCAAATTGGAATTTAAAGATGACAGTATATTACTCACTGTAGAATCTAAAGCGTATGATGTATTATTGGATTCTGTACCGTGGAATTTTCGTACTGTTAAGTTTCTATGGATGAGACAGGTGATACAGGTTAGATGGAGATAATACCATTTAGATAATTGACTGAAATTAGTGACTTTAAATATATTAAAAGATGAGAACACAAATCCGACAGCCCAACAAACAGGAATTGCGTGTGGTACAAAATAAAGCGAAAGCGGTAAATCAAGCTTCCTTGAGTACTGTATTGCAGCAGTACTGCACCGTTCAACGCGAATCTGTAGATGAGGACGAGAGTATTTTGCAGGGAAAGTTTGATAATGTTGTTCGGCGACAGGAGGCCTTGTCTCCCGTTCCAAATCAGACAGGTCTTCCTAATAACTTGAAATCAAGTATCGAAACCATGTCGGGTTATAGTATGGATGATGTCCGTGTGCATTATAATTCTTCTAAGCCTGCACATTTGCTGGCATTGGCTTACACTCAGGGGACAGATATTCATGTTGCTTCCGGACAAGAAGAACATCTCCCTCACGAAGCATGGCATGTGGTGCAACAAAAACAAGGACGGGTACAACCTACCATGCAATTGAAAGGCGTGAATGTGAATGATAATGAGGAATTGGAGAGAGAGGCCGATGCGATGGGAGAAAGAAGTTTATCAAATGTATCTGCAATTCAATTTATAAAAACACAAAGAAGACGCCCTATAAAAAGGAGATCTATTACCGATGCTGATGGAGATTACATTCCATCTGGTGAAAGAAATAAATACCGATTTACTTTTTCACGAAAAATAAGGCGATTAGTTTTAAATAAAGCTCCAATAGATGCTTCGGGGAGAAGGCGTTGCCCTGTTTGTAAAAGATATTTGACGAATCGTTTTGGAATAGAACTCAAAATTCCTTACACGAGTAAAAGTGGTAAAAAACATCGTCGAGTTACAGCAGATTTAGACCATATTATTCCTTGGTATAAAAAACTCCCTTCTTTAACTGGTAAAACAGCGGAGCAAATAAAACAAGAATATTCTAATATTGATAATTTACGACCATTGTGCTGGAAATGTAACCAGAACCATAAACATGAAAATAAAAAAATAGATAACCCTACAGATCTCGATGATGGTTATAATACGGATACTGAAGAAAGGAAAGAAATGTATGAAAAGCTAAATAATGAAAAATGATTGATTTCCTCCGGCAAATAATCCAAATATCTTTTTCCCTCTACTTTAAAGAAGGAAACAGGATAAAAAAGATCCCATCATTTAAAAATGAATGGTTCCAGTCTTTTATCCCACAAAAACAGGCAATCACCTTTGAAGAGCAAGTTATTCTATCACTTGCATTGATGCCTCACCTTAGTTCCGAAACACTTGATATTTTCTTTTTCAAAAACAAAGACTATGATCGGTACTATACCGAATTTGGAGGTTGCCAAGGCTCTTTACATGGAGGTTTTCTCCCCACAGGACAGACTGCTGCATTCTTACTGACCCAGTTAGCGAAAATTAGGAAAGAATTAGAATCATCTATTTATTATTTATTCAGCAAAGAACATTGGTTTTATAAAGAAAATATCCTCAGGTTGGAAGGGCAAGGTGAAGGAGAGCCATTTCTGAGTGGGCGGCTTGTTGTTTCGGGTGAAGTGTTGGCAAAAGTACTTTTCCAAACCAGCTACGAACCGGAATATAATTCTCAATTCCCTGCCAAACGAATCACTTCGCCCTTGGAATGGAACGACTTGGTACTTCCCTGGCATTTACACGAAGAACTAAATGATATCAACCAATGGCTTCAACATCAATCAGAAATACGCAAATCTTGGAATCTCAACCGGATTATAAAACCAGGCTACCGTTGTTTGTTTTATGGCCCACCGGGCACAGGAAAGACATTGACAGCTGCTTTACTGGGTAAACAAAACAGTATGGATGTGTATCGTATAGACCTATCTATGATTGTGTCCAAATATATAGGGGAAACAGAGAAGAATCTGGCTAAAGTCTTTGACAAAGCCGAACATCAAAAGTGGATACTGTTCTTCGATGAAGCCGATGCTTTATTCGGTCAACGCACCGAAACCAAATCATCCAATGATCGACACGCCAATCAGGAGGTAGCTTATCTGTTGCAACGCATCGAAGATCATTCGGGAACAATAATACTAGCCTCTAATCTGAAAGAAAATATAGATAATGCGTTTTTTCGCCGTTTTCAGTCGATAATCCATTTTCCTATGCCGGATCAACATTTGCGTTACGAATTATGGGAAAAAATGATTCCTGCCGAATGGCTTTCGGATGTCAAAGGGAATATACTACAGGTTGCTTCTCGATATACCTTATCAGGAGGTAGTATTGTAAACGTTATACAGCAATGTGCAATAAAATTATACAATAGTGATAACAAATATTTGGACGCTGATATATTAAAGGCATCCATTAAAAGAGAAATTCAGAAAGAAGGTAGAATAATAGATATTGAAAGATAAAACAGATAGCATGAAGAGGATCGGATTAATATTGTTTTTCCTAAATATACTAACATTGTCGGCTCAAACAGATAAAAGACAAGACAGTATCTGGATGGAAGAATTTCTTACCTTAAAAAACAGAATAGAAATTTTCAACAAACAGGATTCTTTGCATACACAATCATCTGTTCGACTCTATTATAACTTCTTTCTTAGGAATGATAGTACAAATAATCTATCAAGCCGTTTTATGGTTAAGGAGTTCCGAATTGGTGATAGCCTGAAGACTGTTCGTGAAGACATGAAAGACTATGACCTGGTAATAGCAAAAGACTCGGTAATGACAGGTTATCTTTTTAGATGTGATGGGGAGCGAATCACCGATATCTTTCTTCATGACAAAGATGCGATGATAGAATGTATCTCTTTTATGTTTGTAGAAATGCAAAAAGACACAACCAATCTTCGCGGGCTCAATTTGTTTTTTCCGGACTTCTCCTTTAAAGAAAAACGAGCTATGTCGCAGTTTGTCAAGTCAGTTCGGATTATGATGGATGCCTCTCAGAAATTCAAATATGGGAAAACAGCCTTATCTGTCATTTTTCTTGATAAAGACAAAGAAAATATAGATAAGAGCTTCCTATACAGTCTTATGCAAGAAGCAGGCGATGTTTTACTTATCAAATCTACCGATATCATCAATAATAGTGCTATCATAGAGGGAGAGCGGGTAACCACAGACAATCTGGGTAAAGTAGGTTTTTGGAGACAATTGAAAAGCCATCTCTATGTTGCAAGGTATTATATTGGCAAGGAAGATATTATGAGTAAAAATATTTCGGATTTTTCTAATAAAGAGGAACTCGAATTTGTTCAATATGTCGATTATATGGAAAATTCTTGGGAAATCTATCTTTTTACACTAATTGGAGTATTAATAGTCTTCACAGCATCTATTATTTTATACTACAGCTACTTGCCTTTTTCTACTTTTATCAACAATAATTCAGAAAGTATTATTTTTGTTATTCTAGTTGTTGTTCTGGAAATTTTAGCATTAATTATTTGTATCTTTTTGTATATGTGTAAAGAAGACTCTTTTCAAATCATAGACAAAAATCCGGTGATCTTGTTTTCTCTTCCGTTAGTGTTGGTTTTTATCATTCCTTTTTTGAATGGATTAAGAAAAAAAAGAAAAGCACCTTAAATGAAAAATTTATTCTATAAAATAGCAGGACATATATTCCGATTGTCTTTTTCAGAAGCAGTTTGTTTTACAAGCAGTTTAGATAATTATGCTCCGTTCCGTATAGCTGATAGCATAGATGAATATTTATTTCATTTATCTGTTACTGAAAGTTTAGTTACAGAAGAAGACTATGAATTAATTGGCCAATTCGATGATGATATTGCTTCCATTGGTGTTTTCAGATCGACAGGAGGAAATTTTTGTTTTCATATTGCCTATCCGAATAGTAAGGACTATTGCGCAATGGTAACTGATGTGTCTTTTAGTGTAGCACAAGTAAAATTGCCAGACAGCCTGCAATTAGGCGTCTTTTACTTTAACAATTGTCTGATGTTACTCTATGCTTTTTCCACAGCCAACCTCGATACTCTATTGATGCACGCTTCAGTTATAAAAAACGGGGGAGAGGGATTTGTCTTTCTTGGAAAAAGTGGCACGGGTAAAAGTACTCATAGTCGCCTGTGGCTGGAGCATATCGAAGGCTGCGAGTTGCTGAACGATGACAATCCTGTAATACGTATCATAGATGGCAGAGCCTACGTTTTCGGCTCACCGTGGAGTGGAAAAACACCCTGCTATAAAAATGAAAACATACTCCTGAAAGGTATCGTAAAACTACGCCAAGCACCTGAAAATCGGATAAAGGAGTTATCTTCGTTACTGGCATATGCCGCCGTTCTTCCTGCTTGTTCAAGTATGCGTTGGGAAGAAGAAATTGCATCAGGGGTACACCGTACAGTAGAGAAACTGATAGGTATTGTAAATTGTTATCAACTAGATTGCCTGCCCGACAAAGAGGCAGTAGAATTGAGTTCCAATACCATGTGGAATAAATAAGATGAGAACTATAACTCTACCCAACGAAACACTATTGCCCGAAGTTGCAGAAATGCTCTTGGAGGGTAATATTATAACCATTAAAGCGAAAGGAAACAGCATGTTGCCTTTCATTATTGGTAATAGAGATAGTGTAATTCTACGAAGAAGAGATATATTCACTGTCGGTGATATTGTTCTGGCAGAAGTCGCTCCGGAATATTTTGTCCTGCACCGCATCATTAGAATTAAAAATATCAATATAACCCTGATGGGTGATGGGAATTTGTCGGGAACAGAAGTCTGTGGAAAAGAAAATATTCACGGATATGCTGTAAGCATCATCCGGAAAGGAAAGCAAATCAATTGCAATAGTAAGGTGGAACAATTCAAAACGCGTATCTGGCAAATTCTTTTGCCTTTTCGTAGATATTTACTGGCAATATATCGGCGAACAATAATGTAAAACTAAAAATAAAATCATGAGAATAAAAGAAGGGTTTAAACTCCGCACCGTAGGAAACGAATATATCGTAACAGGCGAAGGTTTGGGGCAAGTAGATTTTAATAAGCTGATTGCCCTTAACGCATCGGCAGCCTATCTTTGGCAGCAGGTGGAAGGGCAAGAGTTTGATGAAAGTATCCTTGCCGGGCTTTTGGCGGGCAAATATGATATAAATGCCGTAATAGCCAGTCAGGATGCCAAAGATATTATAGCAGAATGGCTTGCAGCCGGAATTATAGAATAGATGGGTACGCAAGGAAAATTTTTTGCTTTACTGCGTTCGGGCTTATGGAATAGTCCGATAGATACGACATTGTTTTCGGAATCGGTCGATTGGGAAACTATTCTGCGGATGGCAACCATGCAGACTGTCAATGGTATTTTGTATGATGGTATCAATAAACTATCATCAGAAAAGCAACCACCTGCATCATTGATGCGTAAATTATACCAAACGATTGTTTGTATTGAACAAAGTCATGAACTGTTAAATCAGCGGTTGACAGAGATTATCCCCCTGTTGCAATCGGAGGATATTGGCCTCATTTTGTTGAAAGGGCAGGGCGTAGCACAGAATTATCCTAATCCTGTACGTCGCCAGTGTGGAGATATTGATCTGTATGTAGGTAAAGAAGATTGTGAAAAAGCGACTGAATTATTGCTTAGCATAGGCGTTGAACCTGAGAATAAAACAAAAAAGAAAAGTTCCAAACATGAAAATTTCTACTTAAAAGGAGTAAGTATTGAACTTCACTTTTTGGCTGAAAAGCTACAAAATCCGATATATAACAAACGTTTTCAGAATTGGACCGGATACCATCTTCATGGAAATAACCAAAGAAAGTGGAGCCTTAACAATACGGAAATATTGCTACCTCCGGTCAACTTCAATGCTTTATATATTTTCAATCATGCGTTCCATCATCTTATATCAGGTGGAATAGGTCTTCGGCAATTATGCGACTGGACTCTTTTCTTATATACCTTTAATAACCAAATAGATAAAGAGGAATTATATAAAGACTTGAAATCTTTCGGCCTATTGCATGCTTGGAAGATATTCGGATATATAGTCGTAAATTATTTGGGATTAAATGAAGACATATTCCCATTCTATTCCGATAAATATAAAAATGAATCAGAAAAAGTCTTAAAAAAGATACTCCAATCCGGAAATTTTGGCTTTTACAACCCTGGCAAAAGTGAACACCCAACAGGTTTTTTGTCCGGAAAATTTCATTCGTTTTTGCTAAAACAAAAGTGGCTGATAGATATTTTTCCAATTTTCCCCAAAGAGGTCTTTACATTCTACATCCACTATTGGTGTAACGGAATGACGAATATAATCAAAGGTAGGTAGGCATTGATGAATTTAAGACAACACATCCATTGGTTATGGGATGCATCGAAAGAAGTTCGTTCCAGCATGTTACTGAGCAGTATAATCGGAGTATTACGAGTATGTGTATCTTTACTATTTGTATGGGTATGCAAGCAACTTATAGATATTGCCAGCCATACCATTGACGGCAATATTTTACATAATGCTGTTCTTTTAGTAATTGTTGTAATAATTGAGTTGTCTCTTTTGGCATGGAGTCATCGTTTAGAAAATGGGAATGACATACGTCTGAAAAACAAATTGAGACATACTCTTTTTTCGCATGTGATGCTAAGTAGCTGGGACGGCAAAGAGCATTTTCATAGTGGCGATGTTATCAATCGAATGGAAGAGGATGTACGACAGGTCTCCGAAACTCTTTGTAAAACTCTTCCGTCTGTTATTGTTGTCTGTTTTCAGATGGTAACAGCTTTTCTTTTCCTCATCCGGTTGGATGCACGTATGGGTTGGGTAATGGCTTTTATTATGCCTGTATTCTTGCTGTTCAGTAAGTTTTATATGAAACGGATGCGTAGTTTAACGAAAAAAATACGAACTACCGACAGCCAAGCACAATCACACATACAAGAGAAAATTCAGCATAAGGTATTGATACAAACCCTCGTCCAAAACAAAGTTGTTACGGACAAGTTAAGTTTCTTTCAAAATATTTTATATGGGCAAACCTTGAAGCGTATAAATTTTACACTTTTCTCCCGTACATTGGTCATGGCAGGATTTGCTACCGGATATGTTACCGCATTTCTTTGGGGTGTAAATGGAATCTATGAGGGAACAGTATCCTTTGGGGTAATGACTGCCTTTCTACAATTAGTGGGACAAGTACAACGGCCAATGGTCGATCTGAGCCATTATGTTCCATTTTTAGCTCAATCACTTACATCAGTAGAACAGTTAAAAGAGCTAAGTGATATCCCTTTAGATGAACAAGGTGAACAACAGGTACTTAATAAAAATATTGGTATCCGCTTTGATAATGTTTCATTCTGCTATCCTAATGACCATAGGGAAGTAATCAGTGATTTTTCTTTTGACTTTGTACCGGGTAGTCGTACAGCAATCGTAGGTGAAACCGGTACAGGCAAAAGTACTCTTATCCGGTTGATACTTGCTCTATTGCATCCTCAAAAAGGACAAATATATTTATACAACGAAAAACAGAAAGCAAAAGTAAGCTCTCTTACCCGCCGTAATATGATTTATGTGCCGCAAGGAAATACCTTACTTAGCGGAACGATACGGGATAATCTTCTGCTTGGTAATCCAACTGCAACGAAAGAACAAATCGAAAAAGTCTTACAAACAGCCGCTGCAGAGTTCGTCTATGACCTGCCGGATGAATTAAATACTATCTGCGGCGAACGTGGAGCAGGGTTGAGTGAAGGACAGGCGCAACGCATCTGTATTGCACGAGGACTACTTCGCCCTGGCAGCATTCTATTATTGGATGAGTTCAGTTCTTCGTTGGATAAAGAAACCGAACAAAAGCTTATAGAACAGCTTCTTTCGAAAACGAAAGGTAAGACACTAATATTCATTACTCACCGCGAAATGGTCACAAAATATTGTGAGCAGGTTATAAAACTAGAATGGAAAGGAAAATGACAGAACGTCTTTCCAAAATAGTTAAAAACCTAGCCTTTTTTCTTATCCTCTTGTTGAGTGGCATTTTGCATTGCTTTTGTTTTTCCGTCTTTAATCTAGGGTCGTTCCATGATTTCTTGTATTCCACATCAGCTTTATTATCTTTCTATAGGTATGGATATTGATAATCAATACCATCCCACCATTTGACTTTAGCCTTGGTGACAAATCCTTTTTCTATCAATAATTTGTCTCGATACGCTGTCCTCCAACGGTTATACACATAAAGTCTTTTGTCAATCTTAATTTTAAAGGTAATTCTTTGTTTTTTAGTGGTTTGTATTTATAACAAATTACATCAATAGTTGTACTCATTTGGGTAACACAATTGAGAACACAAGCACTCTAAAATGTAGTAAATTCGTAGATAAAATTGGGAGGTAAGGCATAAAAGAAAAAACAGCTATACATCGTATAACTGTCTATCTATGCGGAGAGGAAGAGATTCGAACTCTCGATACCCTTTAGGGGTATACACGCTTTCCAGATATATTTTAGCATTTCCATCTATCTGATAAATAGTGTTTTAATGTCTTGTCTATTCTAATTGCACAAAAATTGCACAGCGGTATTCAATTTATGCCTTTTTGACAGTTACAGAATCTTCTTTAAACATAGAACCTCTACCTGTTAATAACCATTCCGGATTTACATTGAAATCTTTCACCAGATAATTCAGCCATCCTGTATCAAACATCTTTCTTTGCGGATTAGCCTCCACTATTTTGAAAGCTCTGCGATCGATACCATACATCCGTGTAAATGTTTGCACCCCTCGGATCGTTTTTCTATTTATAATTTCATGGACAGCTATATAAAACCTGGTAACAATTTGCTGGCCGGCAAGGGTTGTATTATTCTTTCGATTTGTTGATTTGTTTTCCTCCATTATTTATTAAAAGGTTTAATCTTCGTATTCCCAATCTTTCAATCCTTTTTCTTTTCGGCGTTCTTCTATTTTGTTTAGTTTATTCCAATCTTCTGAGTCACGAATAAAAGGAATCCCTTTAAAGTGATCGTAAAGCTCCTGCCTATCTTCATCATCCATTAATACTATTTTATCAGGGAATAATCTGTTATAATAGTATTCCATAAAGTAAACAGGATTGCTCTTTATTTTTTTGAATTCTCGAATAAACTCATTAAATAATTGCTGGTTTCTATCTTTTTCCTCGTTGGTCATAATTCTGTTTGGTTTTTAAAATACATATACCACCTTAGTCCTTATCTGGTTTATCCAACTTCGATTCTATGCGTTTCAATGTGCGTAATATTTCAGATTGAACTCTGAAATAGCTGATAACTACATGAAATATCTGAAAACACACAACGGAAGCTATGACACCCACTATCAACGCAAGGGTTATATTGCTGTATAACAAAGCAACAATGCCCATGAACACACCTATGCTAGCCAAAAGAGAGATAAACTGGAAAATATAAGCATCCCAATCCAAATAACTATCTAAAGTCTTTATTTTTTTACTTTTTATTTTTTCCATAACTACATAATAATTAATATATTTACCAACCTTCATTTACCAATATCTTAACAACCTTCCACACTTAGCAAATAAGTTTCTTATATGCCTCTTTTACCTATTGGCTATATTAAATCACTTTTTAGGAATAATGGAGGTGTCCAGGTCTTTGATATTAGAACCATTATCTAAAGCGCGGCGAACTTCTTTCTCTTTAAATCTGTCATATTGTTCATGGCTTAAATCGAAGATATCCCTTAATAGAAAGTTATGAAAAGCTTCTTCCTTTGTGATTTTATCATCGAAATATAATTTTTCAAACTGAATGCGTAATATGTTTTCTATTTCTCTTTTCTTCTTCTGGTAGAAGTCACCTTCTCTTATTTTGAAATAGAGTTTAAAGACTTCTATATTCCGTTTCTCTTGTTCTTCGATTACCCCATCTTTCAGGACTTCATGGATATACAAAATAACCAAATCAAGTAGATCGTTATTTATATTGCGAATATTCTTGATTGCATACTTTGATAATACTCCATTAAGAGATTCCAGTGCCAAATCGTCATTATAAATTAGTTCTGCAATTTCGAGCGTATGAATAGGCAGGCTTTCGTAAGCTATAATATTCCTAAAAGCATCATGTAATTGCCAATCTTCAGGAGATAACATTTTACTCATCATTTTATATTTTAGTAATAGCTGCTTCTAACTCTTTTGTTTATTGTCGGCGGTCTTATCTTCAGTTTTTTTGACTTTTCTTTCTTTCAGGTGTGATACGACTATAATTAAATTAAACTAATTTGTTTTTGTGTAACCTTGCAGACTATAAAGATCTGATATATATCCGTAAAATCTATTTTAAAATCAGGGTATTGGGTATTGAATGAATGACAAACAATGTATTTCTCATCTGTATTTATCTCTGTTATCTGCTTCAATACATTGCCCTCTCTCGTTGTTATCACAAATAGCGTTTTTCTAATTGGTAGTGCATCCATTATACCACCTTCATGTTGGTAAACAAGTACTTCATCGCCATCAGATAATGAACGCTTTGTACCATCATCCATACTATCGCCATCAACACGTACTACCAAAAATCCACCCTTGGCGTACTCCTTTGGCACAAGTCGCTTATGCGTTTCCGGCAATTGATCTATATCTGCACCACCTAACTTCCCTGCAGAAGCTCTTAGATCGACATACTCAACCATCATATATTCTCCTTCAGGCACAGGTGTTACTTCGCTTTTAAAAGGTTTAGAGTTTTTAAGCATGTCGCCTTCCCCGGTAAGAAGCCAATTTGTATTTATCCTATTATCAATATCATTGAGTTTTTTAATGAATGAGGAAGGTAAAGATTTTTTACCATTTAGCAATTGGGAAAATGACGACTCGTTTTTATATCCCAATAATACCCCAACATCTTTTTGTGTACTGGCATACCCCGCTCCTATAATCCACTTAACTACAAGCTTTAATCTATCAAAAATCTCCACAGGTAAAAAATCTTTACTTTATTTACAATTATTAACAAGAATCTTTGTTTTTGATAGTAAAGATTCTTTACTTTTGTCATGTGATAATTATTAAATAATAATCTAATCACAAAGAAAACAGATAAAGATAATAAATAAAATAATCCAAAAGGAGTAAAAATTTGAAAGATTGTGGAAAATTCAAAGTACTACATCGAATTGGTAAGCAATAATGGCCTTAGTTATTTTCAACTAGTACGCCGCAAAGATGAAGCGATATTATACTCAAATCAATCTCTTTCGCGTGTTGCGGATAGATTATATAACCCTGTTTATAAAGACGGTTCAAAAGTAATTTTATAATGATTATGAAAGATTGGAAAGAAAAAATTAAAAAAAGTGATATAACCGAAGCTTGTAAACAAGCCGGATTTAAATCAACACAACCCTATTACAAAAACTATAAGCTTTCAAAAGAAGAATGGTCGGACTCATTTATTAGGATTATGACTTGCCTGAAAGATATAGTCTGCAAAAGAGAGGAACAACTGCAAGAGCTATAAAACATGAAACTAACGACACGCGAAGAAGAAATATTGCAGTTGCACTCCATCGGACTAACTCCCGATGAGATAGCGAATAAACTATACAGATCTCGTGAAACGATAAGAAAGACTATCTGCAATATAAAGATTAAGCTTAATCTACAGAAAGCATCTGAGCTAACAGCTTATTACTGGTGTGAATTCTTCGGGGCAAGTTTTGTAGAACAAAGAAAAAGTATACTGTCAGCGTGTACATGCTTATTAGTTCTCTTTACCCTCTCAGTTGATAATTTCGACAAAAGACGTTTCCGAATTAGACACCGAGAAGAATACACCGAATTCGTAATAATATATTCTACACTATAAGATCAAGATAATATGACAGTAACAGAGCCAGCGGTTGTAGCATCAGGAAGATATTCGGTTAGTGAAGCATCGAAAATCTTAGATATTGACCGCAAAACACTATACAGGCACACTATCGACGGAATTATCAAATGTGGCTTTAGAAGAGCCAATGGACGGAGATTCTATACCGGTAGTGAAATACAAAGATATTGGAAGGCGCAATATTAAAATAAATAAGTAACGCAATTACATATTATGGAAGCAATCAAACTAATCAGAATCGATTCATTCAAGCCTTGTCTTACAGAAAAAGACATTGAGAGTATCCACAAGTCAATAATGGACGAGATCGATATTTACAACCAAGATGGTTATAATCTCTTTGAATTTGAGTGTGCCAATGGTATCGCAATACATGTAGAGGTAAATTATGGTGGCTTCACCTACCGCAGGATAAAATTTCAAAATGTGTATGTAATGTACAAGGTGGATGATGAATATAAGTCCATCGAAGAATACGAGGACGTTTTCAACGGCTTACTTATTGACTCCATATACAACCTCAATTCTAAAGAAGAGGAAGAATACGAACTTGAAAACCAACTATCATGAAAAAAGATAAGACAAAAACAACAGGATATTATCTCGTACAGTTATTTCTCATTCTAGTAGCGTTCCTCTTAGTTATTCTCATCAAAGAGCATATCATTGAACCAGACGAGGGCAAAGACGAAAGGCAGAAAGAGAAGATGGTGGACTATCATAACTCGGAGGGAAGAGAAATTCAAATTTACTAATCATATAAATATAACGCAATGGAATTTAACCAATTAAAACAAGATGTCCTTGACAGGGCAAAAAAATGTCAGGCATGTCAACCTGAATATAAACGGGCTTATAAGTCTGAATCGAAAAGAGAATTACTTCAGGTAATAGTTGATAATATCGTTTGGGCGTACAAAGAAAAGATGCTAGACACCCAGTATATGATAGATAATTTTTCTGATCTGTTTGAAGAATTTGGAATATATACTACCGGATTACACGAATTTAAAGACAAATCAGTAACGCTATTGGGTTCATCCTCTGCTACCATCAAAACATTGGATTCATCCTCTGCTACCATCAAAACATTGGATTCATCCTCTGCTACCATCGAAACATGGGGCTCATCCTCTGCTACCATCAAAACATTGGGTTCATCCTCTGCTACCATCAAAACATTGGATTCATCCTCTGCTACCATCGAAACATGGGGCTCATCCTCTGCTACCATCAAAACATTGGATTCATCCTCTGCTACCATCGAAACATGGGGCTCATCCTCTGCTACCATCAAAACATTGGATTCATCCTCTGCTACCATCGAAACATGGGGCTCATCCTCTGCTACCATCAAAACATTGGGTTCATCCTCTGCTACCATCAAAACATTGGGTTCATCCTCTGCTACCATCAAAACATTGGATTCATCCTCTGCTACCATCGAAACATGGGGCTCATCCTCTGCTACCATCAAAACATTGGGTTCATCCTCTGCTACCATCAAAACATTGGGTTCATCCTCTGCTACCATCAAAACATTGGATTCATCCTCTGCTACCATCGAAACATGGGGCTCATCCTCTGCTACCATCAAAACATTGGGTTCATCCTCTGCTACCATCAAAACATTGGATTCATCCTCTGCTACCATCAAAACATTGGGTTCATCCTCTGCTACCATCGAAACATGGGGCTCATCCTCTGCTACCATCGAAACATTGGATTCATCCTCTGCTACTTATGTATTGAAAGGAGATTATAGTACAATCAAGGATTTGAACAAATTGAAACTGTTTGTAAAGAAATCTAAGTTTGAAATAATTGAGGTTGAATAATAACGGTTCGGGAGTGTAGCTCAGAGGACAGAGCGGTCTGGCGACGATTAACAGACAGGACATTGGTTCGAATCCAATCACTTCCACAATAGCCCACCTTAAAGGCTTAAAAGAAAAGTGCTGAACGCCAACTAAAGAGTTGTGTCGGGTGCAGTCCCGGGGGAAACCGAAAGCTGCCGCGAACATCAAATAGATAAGTATGCGAAACAGTCCGTACGGAGCGAGAGCAGGCGGTAAAAGTAGAGGCTTCCTGGGGAGTATAGTATTAACTGGATAAAATGTCTGACTGGCGAAAGGTCAGGAGTTGGGGGTTCGAATCCCTCTACTTCCACAGTATTGTAGTTTTGTGAAGTTTGTAAGTAAGCGTGCGGGATAGTCGTGAGACTGGCGCCCGTATTCGGGGAGTTGGCGAAATTGGCAGACGCTAAATGCACTATAAATATCGGTTTTGACGAAAAATATTCAAAGATAGTCAAAACAAGTCGAGAAGTGTTGAGGTATGTTAGACGTATCATTCCGGTTCGAGTCCGGAACTCTCCACAAGGTCAGGAACGAGAAATGAAAACGACCCTTTTATGAGTACTCATTTTGTTTGAAGCGCTAACGCTGCCCGCGATACGAGGGCATGTAATCTGAATCCTCCGCAATATAGTGCATGAAGGAAACCCTCTTTTTGAGGGGAGAGGAGCGACATATTAATATGGTTCGGGATTACTGAGAGGCGTCAGAAATGGCGTCCCTTTTTATTTGATATAACTAAATTCAAAATAATCGCAAATGGAAAAGCCGATATACAACGAAAAGAATTTTCTGTTGCCAGATAGCCCCCGCAGTATGGCTTGTTATCATGCAAAGGTAATGGAAGATAATATTATGAAACTTACTATCCACGATTGTAAGGGAAGTATACAATTACATAATGACTTGAACGATCCGGAGCAAATAATAGAAGCTCTTGAAAAACTCGAATCTCTGGCCTCTGGTATTACTGAACTACATTATTTTATCAATCAGAATTATAAATGGGAAAGTAAAAAATAACTAACGTAACGCAATATAATTATGAAAAAGAAAAAGAATCTGATGGCTTCGCTATATGCAAAGCTGATGTATGAGGTCTATTTAGCCCATAAAAGAACCAATCATCACATTTTTGTAGATTTTTCAGGACATGTGGAGCTACTTGATATACATGTATATTTAGATGGTTGGGAAGTATGCAAAAAAAGAGATATAGAATACCGCCAATTCAGGCCCCAAATAAGGGATATGAAAGAAGTTATCAGAATAGTAAAAGCATTGAAGTAACGCAATATTAACAATCAAAAAAAGAAATCATGACTTTAATCAGAAAATTCAACGAACTGGAAATACCCCGTTTCCTTAAAATCTTAATCTATGGACAGGCCGGTATGGGTAAAACAACCCTTGGCTTGTCAGCTCCAAAAGCACTATTGATTGACTTCGATGGTGGCGCTAAGCGTGTAAACAAAGCACATCTTCACGATGTCGGCATTGTCCAAGTAGCTAACTGGACTGAAGCAATGAATGTCTTGAATGAGGATCTTTCCGCATTCGATACTATTGTTGTGGACACACTTGGCAAAATGATGGATTTCATTATCGACTACAAATGTCCCGGAAGAGTTCCCCGTGTCCAGGATTGGAACGGCATTAACGCTGAGTTCGGTACATTTACCCGTAAACTCTCTTCTCTGCAAAAGCATCAGGTATTTATCTGCCACCGTGATACACGTAAAGAGGGTGACAATACGGTGTTTATTCCAGCTCTTCGGGAAAAGAATTATAATTCCATTGTTACCGAACTAGACTTGTTGGGATATATGGAAGTAAGGGAGAAAAAATGGACTATCACATTTGACCCGACAGACCGTAACGATGGTAAGAACACCTGTAACCTGCCATCGGTAATAAACATTCCTATGATTGTGGATGCAAATGGTAACCCTACTCATAAAAATACCGCTTTACAGGATATGGTTATTGCTCCATATATGAAACGGCTTGACGACAGGGACGCCGAAACAGAGAAATACAATCAGGTCATTGCCGAACTGAAAGACAATATTATCCTGATTACAGATGCTTTGTCTGCAAAAGACTTTGCCGGAAGGATAAAGAACTTCGCCCATGTTGGTAATTCTATGGTGGTGGCCAGAAAACTGTTTTCCGATAAGCTGGCCGAACTGAATTTGAAGTATAACAAAGACACTGACGAGTATGAACCAGCCGCTTAGATATCAATTCTATGCGACTCTCCTCGATAAGTATCAAAGTTATCTCGATTTCCGAATTATTTACAATCAGTACTGGGGGTTCAGCGAGGAGCCCCCATTTACCGAAGAAGAGTTCGAGGAAAAGCAAAGGCAGGACTTAATCAACCAGATTAACCGTGTGCCTTTCAAGAGTGCAGCAGCAGATAGAGGTACGGCTTTTAATGATATTGTCGATTGCCTGATTGAAAGAACATTCAAAGAGGTTCAGAAGAATGTATATATCTACAATGGGGAAAAGACTGTTGTTATCATTTTGCCCGAATCTCAAAAGGTTGTAGCATGTATAAATGATTTCATGTTTGAGTATGACCTTTCTGTCTGTAAGGAATTTGCGGAATACTACAAGGGTGCTATTACTCAACTATTCACTGCCGGGATATTATCCACTCGCTATGGTGATGTCAGGCTATACGGATATATTGACGAACTGATGCCCTTATGTGTACATGATATCAAGTTTACTAAGAGCTATACAGTCGGCAAGTTCAGAAGAAACTGGCAACATATTGTATATCCGTTCACTCTCAATCAGGAAGGGAATAATATAACCGACTTCGAGTATAATATTGCTCAGTACAATGACAAGAAATCAGGCACAGAGTACGAAACCTTTTCGGAGCATTACAGCTATGTTCCTGACAGGGATATTCCGCGACTGGTGGAAGTATGCGAAGGACTCATTGAGTTCATAGAAGCACATCGGGATGTGATTACAGATAAGAAAATATTTAATATAACAGAATAAGATATGAAGAATCAAACTTATATTGATATGGGAAAGACATATTTAAAGGAACTTCTAGCTAATTGTAACGAAGCACAACAACTCATGTTTAAACGAATGTATTCTCATCAAAATCTCGATAAAGATATAAATCAGGTTGTTGATGATATGGATTCAGAGAAAATTGACTGGGCTATTTCTCAATGCGAAAAAACAGTTGAAAAAAACAATTCTTAACCAAGGGAGTATAACCGCTCCCTTTTTTACCCTATGGAATTACATATAACATCGAAAGAGGATTTACTGAAAGAGGCCTACAAAATACAGGACTACCTCGATATGGTAATGAGTGAGAACCCCGAAGAGGCGGTACAGCGTGGTAACGATTTATCTGCTTATCTCGCACGAACCACAAAGATGCTGGCCGATGCTAAATATCATTTGAACACTACAACCAAGACAGATGTGTTTGAAATCCTAAAAGATGCAGCTAAACATGCCGGAGCTACACCTTCCGCTATTAATAAACTTGTAAAATCGGCATCGAAAGAAGAACAGTATTTGGTAGATCTTATTGAACGGCTAAATGCTGCCTGTACGCATCAGATAGACTGGTGCCGGACGATCATAAGTAAGGCAAAAACAGAAATGCAATATACATCGAGAGGGGGATTTTAAACATTCTCCTCTTTTTTTATTTAATAAAACAGAGAAAAATATGATTAAAGACATTAAAAAGGTAGCCATCAAGAACGGTGGCTTGGTAATCACTTATGATGATTACAAAAGTGAGGGCGATTATACCGATGAGGTAAACAGGACGTGTCCGCAGATCATCCACCCGGACTTACAGCTGGCGTTCGATAAACTGAAAGCCCATGTTGTCTGTGTCTGTGAAATGCCCGAAATGAATAATATCGATGAAAGCAACCTCGATACTATTCATGAGGAACTAAAAAATATTGTCGTTACCGGTTTCTCCATCGGTGGCAGTGATGAATCTGCAGGTGTGAGCATCGTTGCACAAAGGTTACTGAAAGGCAGCAAAGTTCTTCCGGTGAATATGCCATTTACCCAATACGAAAGTGAAGATTATCCTTTCTCTTCCGAATTGCAGTTAGCTGTTGAGGCTTGCGAATATGAAGTAAAGGAATATCTGGAAAATGGCAAGTTCGGAGTAAAACAATCAGAAATGGAGTTCGCTCCTCATTCGGACGAAGAGGCCCGGAACATTGCCGAAGCAGAGAATACGGGTGAGAACCTTACCGAACTGAAAAAGAGGAAAGGTTCAGGAAAGAAAAAGAAAGCAGAAACAGAAGTAGTAGCAGAATTCTAGGATATGGTAAATATTGTACTGAAAACGGGTAATCTTGGAAGCTATTATGAAATATACTTCGACTATCATCCGAAATTGGTACGTAAGCTACAGGATATCAAGACAAGGACGGATGCGAGATACCTTGGAAAGTATTGGACTATCTCAGCAGCATACCAGTTGGAAATAGAAAAGTTCGCACGGTACGCTAAATTCATCACTGATGTAATTATGGGAGAACCGCCCAAAAACGTCTATGTTGACTATACCCCTGTCGAGCTGGAGAAACTTATTATACCCCATCAACTGAAAGTAAACCCTTACCCCTATCAGGGCGATGGTATCGCAACAGGGCTAAAGTTCAAACGCTTCCTCAACGGGGACGATCCCGGACTGGGAAAGACACTTCAAAGCATCGGTACGGTAAATCTGGCCGATGCTTTTCCTTGTCTTGTTATTTGCCCTAGCGCCATAAAAATAAACTGGCAGCGGGAATGGCATAAGTTCACCGATAAAAAAGCCATGATACTTGATGATAAAGTAGTCGACACATGGCCTTTCTTTTGGGAAGCTGGCATGAATCAGGTATTTATCGTTAATTATGAATCACTGAAAAAGTTTTTCGTACAGAAGCTATTGAAACCCAAAGGGTGGATGCTTGCCGATGTTGTATTCCGAGATATAATCAAGCTGTTCAAATCGGTTATTGTCGATGAATCTCATAAGTGCAAAGATTTCTCCGCACAGCAAAGTAAGCTGACAATGGGTATAGCCAACGGCAAGGAAATGGTTATCTGCCTGTCGGGTACTCCGGTCGTAAATAAGCCCAAAGACTTAGCACCACAGCTGGGTATTATGGGACAACTTCAAAACTTCGGCGGATATCAGAACTTTATTAAGCGTTATTGCTCCGGCCCCAATAAAGCAAGCAACCTCAGAGAGTTAAATCAGATACTCAGGCAAAATTGTTTCTTCCGCAGAGAAAAGAAAGAAGTACTAAAGGATCTACCCGATAAAGTACGTCAGGTTCTTACTTGTGAGATTACAAACCGAAGGGAATATATGGACGCAGAGAAAAACCTCATTGAGTACCTGCGTAAATATAAAGATGCTGATGATGCAAAGATTGCCAAGTCGATGCGTGGGGAAGTGATGGTTCGTATACAGATTTTGCGCAACGTATCAGCCAGGGGAAAGATAAAGGATGTTATCGAGTTCGTTGAGGACTTTATCCAGAGCGGACAAAAGATGGTACTGTTTATCCACCTCAGGGAAGTAGCCGAGGCGCTTATGAAATACTTTCCCGAAGCGGTAACCATCCGCGGGGGTGATACTGCAGAGGACAAACAGAGATCGATTGACAGTTTCCAGAGTAACCCCGATATACCTATCATTATCTGCTCTATTAAAGCGGCTGGTGTTGGTGTGGATGGATTGCAAAAGGTCTGCCAGAACGTTGCCTTTGTAGAGTTCCCATGGACGTATGCGGATTGTATACAATGTGAGGACAGATTACACAGGATCGGACAAAAGGGGTCTGTTATGGTCTATTACTTTCTCGGTCAGAACACGATCGATGAAAAGGTTTATAAAATCATTCAGGAAAAGAAAAACATTGCCAATGCCGTCACCGGTTCGGTCGATACTGTCGAAACGAACATGATAGATATGGTCGCTAACATCTTTAACGTATAAAAGAAATATGGAAAATAAATTAACCGATATCCAAAAACAAATGATCGGAAGAATTAACCGTAAAGGTCAAACTAAAATAGTTGTAAGATATGAATGTAAAGGACTATCGAAAATTGGGAAAACGGAGTTCCAAGTACCGGAACAAGAAAACAGGGAAATACGATTCCAAGAAAGAGAGTGAGCGTGCCGGACAGTTGAAGCTGATGGAACAACAGGGGCTTATTTCCAATCTGAAAGAACAAGTTCCTTTTCTTCTTATTCCGGCTCAATACGATGAAATACCTGTCCAGCTAAAAACGAAATTAAAGTTGAAAAAGGTATGTATCGAAAAAAGCTGCTCCTATTATGCTGACTTTACCTACAACGATAACTGTAATAACAAAGAGCTTGTGGTTGAGGACGCGAAAGGCGTAAAGACCGAAGCATACAGGATCAAGAAGAAACTAATGTTCCAGATATATGGAATAAAAATAAAAGAAACATAATCATGATATTCAATTTTAAAATATTTGCCAAGCACAGAACATCAGAAAAAGTATTGCTATCCTGTAGTCAGGAACAATGCCGGGAAATTCAACAGAAGCTAAATGATAAATATGGCGGTGAATGGGTTCTTGTCGATTCTATTGATCCATTCTTTGAAATTCTGCATTTCGATGATGGTTTTGTGTATAACGGCTTCAATCCTTCAATCGAAAGATATTCAACGGCTATTGACAGTATCACTGAAAATTCTTACCCAATCGGAGATATTGCTACTCTGTTAGAAAAAAATAAACGGATTGCTATTGTTGGCCCGGGTATGGATAATTCCATTTTTAAAGCTGCTCTGGATGCTGCTGAACAAATAGGCAAGAATGCAATGATAGTTGGTGTTGATATCGCTTCCGGATCAGATGTCTTTTCTGAAAAGTTTATTGAATCAATGCCACCAATGAAGATTAGGGATGAACTGGCACTCTCTCCTAAAGATGCTCTTTATACTCCAGACCTAACCGAAAATAATCAGCCTTTCTATATGGGCGCCTTGAATAAAAAAGGTGGGAAAAAGAGTAAAAAAGAAAAAAGAAAAAAGAAAATAAACAACTGTTTTTTATAACGCAATATTAATTTTTATGAAAGAAACTAAGTTCATAGTAGACAAATCTCTACTACAAAAGCACCTGCAAAAGGTTTGCGGGGCTATCAACGGCAAAAACACACTGCCGGTATATGACAATATACTGTGTGAACTAAAAGGCGATGTATTGACCCTGACAGGAAGCGACACGAATATCCAGATTGAAACTTTCCTCAAGGTAAGTCAGCCAGAGGGTGATTCTATCTTCTGCCTAGACACAACAATACTGGACACAATGAAAACTCTTCCCGTTCAGCCTATCTCAATCGAGATAAATCCTAAAGCCTATCAGGCAACTGTATTACACGGTTCGGGAGAATTCAAGATTGCAATACTCGACAAGGGAGATTATTCAAAGATGGAAGATACCGAAGAAGTGGCCTATCTTATCCCTGCCGATCGTCTGAAGGTTGCACTCGGGAAGAACATTAAGCAGTCGGCCAATGATGAGCTTCGCCCGGTGATGAATGGTGTGTTTATGGATATCCAAAAGGATTGTGTGACCTTTGTTGCTTCCGATGGGCACCGCTTATCGAAGTACACAGATTTCACCATGAAAGGAATCGACCTGAAACCTGTCAATCTTCCCAAAATGGCAGTTATCCTACTTATGAAATATATTGATGATGTGAGCGATGAGGACAGGAATGCTTATCTGAAAGCAACAGAAAACAGGGTGTGGATAACAGTAGGTCCTACAACATTAACCGCAAGGCTTATCGAGGGGCGTTACCCGAACTACAATTCAGTTATTCCACAGAATAATAATATAACTGTTCAGGTCGCAAAAAAAGACCTTGTAAGCATCATCGATCGTCTGCTTATCACTTCCAATATGGCAACCAATATGATAAAGCTGGAAGCAAGTACTGAAAGTTGTGTTTTTTCTTCTGCTGATGTTGATTTCAATAAATCGGCAAAAGAAGAACTGAAAGAAGGTGCTACAGATGCCATAAAGATAGGATTCAAAGGTACATTTATGAAAGACCTGTTAGCTGGAGCTCCGGATGATGTTGTAATGTCATTCTCAGAACCGAGCCGGGCAATGCTTGTCAAGCCTGTAGAGGACGATGAGGACACAGAACTCACTCTTTTATTAATGCCACTATTATTAATTGACTAAATTTCATAATCATGTTTAAAGAGATAAACGAAATGATTGCTGCCGGACAATCGGTATCAATCACCATCCACAAGACAGGCGTCAATATGACTGTCACAGTATTGCACCTCGATAATGGCGTCAAAGACGATGCTGTAAAGAAAATCAAACCACTAACCCTTACCGGTACAGCTGAGGAACTTGACGAGGGATTCGTCAGTGAGATAACCAGACCACTTCAATTATCGGGCGGAATCATATCCAATATCGCTGAATATGAGAAAGGAGTCGAAGCGGCAGCTGGCAGCACAAAAGCAGCTAAAGAGGTTAGCGATATCATTGGAAAAATGATTAAAGACGCTGAGAAGTACGAAACAGACGGCAAGCTATCAGAAGCATTGGCCGAGTATAAAAAGGTTCTGGAAAAAGAACCGAAACACTCTAAAGCATCCCGCAAGGTGGATGAACTAACCAACTCATTAAGTCAAACCAGCTTATTTTAATAATTATGGCACTAAATACAAAAGAACTCATACGTGAGTTCATCATTGAGAAATCAAGAACAGTATTGCAGGATCCTAACCCTGCCATGACACCCGATCAAGTGATGAACCATTATTCATCGCAGCACTCCGAACTGACAACAGCCACGGTACACGGGCCCACTGTCGAAAATGATAAGATGATTTACAAGTTCAAAACGACTGTAGGAACGAAAGGATGAAAAAATGTCAGCGACTAACCATAACATACAAAGCATTGGGAAATATCCTCTCTCGGGAAATCGAGAGGGGGGATATCTCCCAAGGGGTGAAGAACTACAAGCGGGTTCTTCCAAAAGGATTGAAACAGGATATTGTTTTCTAAAGACCGTTTTTACTACTAAAACTGCGGGGGCAGTTCTACCGGTATTTACTTTCGATAGTTACGAATATCTGTATCAGTCGGCAGAGAATTATTCTAAGCTTGTAGGCAGTTCTAACCCACCACCGAAAGATCATGATATTAGGAATCTGCTAAGTTACATGAAAGGGATATTGGAAGATCGGCAGGACATGACAATCGTTGATCATGAAGGCTTACCGTCATTCTATATCTATTTTGATACTAATTTCTTCATGGATAAGAGGTATTATATACCGTGTAATATCTTACATAAGGCAAAAGGAAAATTCAAAAAGATTATCACCCATTTACTCCTCTGTTTAAAATCTTACGGTGCTGCAGTTCTATCTGAAGAGTGGGACTATCTCAGATTTGTTGAAGAGTGCGAATGGCATTGTAAAAATGGGATTAATTTAAAAGATATTTCTGAGGATGATAAAGAGCTTATGCAATTGTATGAAGGATGCAAAGAGGGTGGAAAGATTGATATGCTTTTCAAATATCTGGATAAAGAAAAAAGTGACACCGAAAAGCTTAAAAAATCTCTCAAAAACTTCAAGCCAAAAAACGAAGCCGAAAAGAAAATACTAATCCTGATCGAAAGAGGTATTCCACTTCTTGAAAACACTTATGTACAGAAGCACATGCTCCATGCTTATGACCAAATGTATGAAGATCAGGAAATGAATGAGGACGGAGAGTATGATCATGACGGCTACGAGATTTTTGAAATGAATCAGTTATTCCGCTTTGTATATGACACTCAGGACAAGCTCACTGAATTTCTGGAACAAAATATTGAACAGGCTTTATATTCATCTGCATTTGAGATTTATATGGATCACATACCTTCAACAGAAATAATTGTAACGCCAGACCAGGATAAACCACTTCTTCCCCGTTCACCTGAATTGTTCTTTTGGTGGCTAGAAGATTTGATATCAGCTTTTGAGGACTACGAGAAAAAAGATTTATTAATATCAGTATTAGACATCCATGAGAAGAATTGACGATAAGATTTACAGGGAGTTAAAGCCCTTTGTGTCGATCGTAGGCTATAAGAATCAGGAAGATTACTATTTCGAATCACATTCCATTAATAAAAGAGATGAGGGTTATGTTATGGGGGTAGGTTCTCCGCTTACTGTCGAATGTATATCAGAGATCGCAAGTAGTTTCAGTGTGGAATTCAGTATGGAGCCACACGGTTGCACACCTTCCAATCTTTTATACTTCGATAATCGGGTAGGACATCAAAAATACATCTGGTATAACCCGCCACGAAAACGGATGATGTATTTTACCCAGAGCCTGAATATTGAAGATGGAGAGTATTGTGTTCCGGGGATCATCTATGTTGTCAATGGGGAAAAGCTGAATGTGTATGCTTTTAAGGGAAAGAAACCTAAAAACCAATTATTCAAAGCGCCTTATTTCAATGTAACAGATGCTGCAGTTTGCATTGGTAGAGCTGAGGTAACATATCCAAGTAATCCATCTTTCAATGATTTCTTTAAATATTGGGAAGATAAGTTCTGGCTTACCGAGTTCTCACATCTGGGGAGAAATCCTATAAAGGGAAACCTTGTACTGGTTACTAAGAAATCGAAAGAGAAATTTGACGAAGAAGTATTGCTATTGAGTGATATAACCCTAAAAGATTTATTAAATGAAAAAGAATCTGACAAATAAACAAAGACGACATTTTGCAGAGAATTATATTATCAATCCTACCCATCAGGTCACTGTTGCAGTTGTCGGATGCGGGGGTACTGGTTCGCAGGTTCTCAGCTGTCTAGCTAGAATGAATCAGGGTCTGATGAGTTTAGGACATCCTGGCTTACATGTTATTGCCTATGATGATGATATTGTTACTCATGCCAATATTGGGCGCCAGCTTTTCAGTGAAACAGAAATAGGACTAAATAAAGCGATCGCACTGGTGACACGCATTAACAGGTTCTATGGAACAGCATGGAAAGCTATAGATAAGAAGTATGACAGTAAAAATCATAGCAATATCATTATAACCTGTGTGGATAATGTAAAATCCCGCCTTGAGATATCGAAGTATTTAACAACATTGAGATCTCATTTCTATCCGCCTTTTATACAGCCTTATTACTGGCTGGACTTTGGTAATACAGTAAACTCCGGTCAGGTTATCTTAGGTACAGTTACGGATATAAAACAACCAACATCTGAACAAACAGAAACTGTGGCAAGCCTTCCCCTTGTTACAAAGCGGTTTTCCCTGCAGAAAGTAAAAGAGGAAGATTCGGGACCGTCGTGTTCCCTGGCCGAAGCGATAAGCAAACAAGATATGTTTATCAATTCGACGCTTGCACAGCTCGGATGTAACCTTCTTTGGAAATTATTCCGTGAGGGTATGGTCGATTATTCGGGCCTATACCTCAATTTACAGACAATGAATGTAAACCCCATTCCTGTATGATAATAATTAATAAAAAATATGGCTAACAGATATACTAATACAGATAAGTGGGTAGATAATTGGTTCAGTGAGTTGAGTCCTTTATCGAAGCTCCTATTTATGTACCTGTGCGATCAATGCGACATAGCCGGCTTTTTGGAAGTTAACATCAAGACTATAGCCTTTGAGCTTGGCACTGATAGGAAGTCCATAGAGAAAGCATTTGTAGAGTTATGTCCGGACGATAAACAGGAGATAAAGAAAGCATCGAGAGAGGAAGCCCCTGCCCCCCGCATTCTGTATTCTAATGATGGCAAGTTCATATTCATCCGGAATTTTATCAAAAACCAAAACAACCTGCCATTGAACGAAAGTAATATGGCGCATAAGGGAATTATTAAACGACTAAACGATAAATCAGATTTATTTGGTTTTCAAACTGTTGAAGATTTTTTTAAAGCCCCTTCAAAGCCCCTTCAAAGGGGCTATAGTATAGGTAATAGTAATAGTATGGGTAATGAAAGAGATAGTAATAAAGGGGGTATGGGGGAAAAAGAGAAAGAGAAAACAGAAAAAACGTGGCGCGACTCATTTGATATTTACCTCGAGGAAGAAACGGCTGTCTATAATAATCTCATCCAAAATCAGGACTTTATCAAAGACAGGGAACGTTATCATCCTAACATGGATATTGTTCTCTCCCTTGAAAAAGCCCATCGCGACTTTTGGGGTACGGAAGCAGGATGGAAGAATAAAAAATCTTCCAAGAGTGCCAAAATTGACTGGGTAAGTACTTTCAAGAAAGCTTTAGACCAAAGCTTCAATAAAGTATATAAGAATAATAATTCCACATCATTAAACAAACAAACTGCCATGGGGACAGCTGTAGCTATAGCAGAAGAACTAAGTGTGAAATATGGACAATAGAAATGAATTAATGATACCCGAGAAGAGAAAGGAACTGGTACTGGCGAAATACAACAAGGCTATCGAGTTTATCACAAAAGTAAATCCGACTGTATGTATGGATAAATATGGCGATTTCGAATTAGCTGAGCATTGTATCAATAGCCAGGCTGTCACTTTTTCGGAACTGGCGAGCTGGTATAGCAAAGATTGCCCTTCAGACTTTATATCTGTTCATCTGGCCACGCTGAATATTTTCGTGAATGTATCACAACATCTTACAAAGGAACAGATAAAAGAAATATCCTTTTGGATAGTTAAACGGTGGTCGTACCTGAATATAGCCGAGCTTACGCTGGTTATCTCCCGCATCAAGATGGGTGGATATGGTCCTCTCTATAACAATCTGTCTGGGGAATTTATACTAAACTGTTTTTCGGAGTATGTAAAAGAGAGAAGATCTGCTATGTATAAAGCAAATGCAGAAATGCAAAAACCGTTTCCTAATCTACAATCGTTGGGTGTTGCCCTGATGCAGAATGTTGATAAGATGCCGAACCTCAAAAAAATGCTTGAGGAAACACGACAACAAAACGAAGTTGCAGCAGCTCAGGAATTAGATGAAAAGAAACAACGAATTAAAAGGTTTAAAGACATTTTGTAACGCAATAAAACAAAAAATTATGTTTGAAAAATATCGAATCACAGTAATTCACATCCGCGGAAAGGGGAATGTGAGAGTTAACCACCGTACAAACTGCCTTAAAAGCTATCGGCAGGAAGTGGCAAAAAATAACGACGTTCGTGTAGGACAGGTCAGTTTGACGTATGAAGAAAAGGAGGTCTGTTATGAGGAAATTTAGATTACCACGGAAAACAAAGAAAACCCTTAAATATTTCAGAAGTGGAACGAGTAAGGAAGATTGGCGCCGCTATTACAAAAAACACTATTCATGGAGAGTATATATAAAAAAGAACACTTTTGCTTTTTATTCATATTCACAGAAAGGGTGGGACCAGTTCCGATCCGATCGGGAAAAGGATTTCGAATGCGAGAACTGCGGGAAAGGCGTTTTTGAATGGGGTGGATATCCCAATTATCACAAAGAATATCAAGACCTCTTATGTGATGATTGTTACGATGATAAATTTAGGACATCGTGCCCAATCTGTGAAGATTCTTATGATAATGATGAAATGACAGAACATTTCTTTATCACAAAAGAAATATCAAAAATCGTTCACAAAGAGCCGGGATTATATAAAATACTCGAATATCCTTTTTATTACGGTGATTGTGTGACCGGCTTTGATGCATTCTTCGATAATGCTTTGGAAAAAGTATCTGGTATGGATATTTCCAAAGTCGGGAAAATGCTCGGCATAGATTATGATGATGTAAAACTCGATTGCATTTGTCCTGATTGCCTGATAAAGTATACTCGGAAGGATAATTTTATAAAAGCTCTTCCTCTTTACACTATACTGCATAAGAAATCAGAAAAGGAATGCCTGAAAAATTCTTCCAAAGAAAATTTAAGCCAGGGACGAATGAAAATGATACATGAGAGGGTAAATTTTCGTGGATTGTTACAACAGCTTAATTGATGTACGATGAAATCTAAACCTAAGATACCTGTTTTATGGTCAGAGGAACAATTAGAATTCATCCGGAGTAATTACTACCGTAAAACGTGGAAAGAATTGTTCGAAGCAGTGAAGCAATTAAACCAATCGGCAACAGTTCAAGCCTTACGACATCAATGTATCCGTATGAAACTGGCTAAGCAGGTTCAGATTCGATGGTGTAAAGAGGATATTCAATACCTCATTGATAATTACCAAACGAAAGGTGACAAGGAGCTGGCTATTGAGCTTAATAAGTTCAAACGTACATTTCGTGTTATCGATGGCGAAAAGGTATTCCGAACCTTTAAGAAAAAGCACATCGAAAAGAAAATGACTTTGCTAGGATTGAAACGAGCTGAGGATGAATATAATTATATCCGTAGAAGAAATATTCAGATAGGGCTTACTCCCGCCTGGAGTAAAAAAGACAATGTTTATACTCTGGGAATAAAACCCATAGCACCCGATGGAACCATAAGGGTATGGAAGCATTATGGACGGATGATCAAACACATAAAAATAGATGGAAAGTTCAGACATTATCATCGTTACCTGTGGGAACAGGCTTACGGAAAAGTACCCAAAGGTTACAATATTGTTTTCAAAGATGGTAATACGCTTAATTGTGTATTAGAAAATTTGGAATGTATTACAGACAGAGAGATACAACTGCGTAATTCCGGAACTATAAATCTAGCAGATGGCTTTGTAGCTTTTTGTATGCTTGGACAAAAATCAACCAAGGAGCAAAGAACAGCAATAGTCGAATCTCATCCCGAATTAATTGAATTGAAACGGGCTCAAATGTTATTAACCAGAAAAATAAAAGAAAAAAATGGAAGCGATCGACAGATTAAGAACAATGATAGGTAATGTGTACAGATACGAAGGTGTAGGAAGAATGACTGTACATGATGTAATAGAGAGTGAAAGCTTCGGTATTCTCAAAACAGATACTGGGGACATAAAAATATCCCTAGCGGATATCGATCAGGAGCTGGAATATTTTGTGCTTCTCAACACTAACGGATTGGTTAAAAATCCTACTCTTTTGGATATGGTTGTACAAAGCAACTCCATGTATGCAACTCTTCAGAATACACTACTTGATACTATTCAAAAGATAGAAAAAGACGACAAGTATATTCCGAAAGCCGAAGCTATCAACGAAACGGTAAAATCTATTATCGATCTGGAGAAAGTAAAGGTTCAGACTCTTCAACTTTTGAAGTAATATGAATCCTTTTCAACTTAATCTGTTCGATAAGACAACACCCATCGAAACCGTTGTCATAACTCCCACTAAAGACATGCCGCTGGATGTGTTCAAATATTGTCACAGGCTGGCGTTTTTTATGGAATTGATGGAACGGTTACCCGATGGGCGTGTGTTGTGGAATCCCGATGTAACGGAAATGTATTCCGAGGAACTGGCTGAAGCCGAATATATGGGTTTACAGCATGATTTTTTCACTATGAATATGGAATTACCTGTTGCAATCTTTGGAGAGGGGGTTCTGGACGGATAATACAATTTTTGTCCGGAATTATATACTGAAATATACAATAATCAAAGAAAATTATATATCATGTCACTAAACGAATCGAAGGGTAACATGTACGACTTTGTTACCCATACTTTCAATACAGTAAAAGGAGAATGCCCGCACAACTGCGGGTATTGTTATATGAAGCGGTGGGGTAAACTGAACCCGCCCCGTTTGGATGAGTCGGAATTTAAAACCGACTTGGGCGCTGACAACTTTATTTTTGTCGGTAGCAGTAATGATCTGTTCGCGAATGAGCATCCAGAAGAGTGGATAATCAGAACGTTGGACTATTGCGATAGTTTCCCGGATAACCGCTATCTCTTCCAGTCGAAAAACCCGGGGCGAATAATAAAATATATCGAACATCCGGTATTCAAAAGATCGGTCGTATGTACTACGATAGAAAGTAACAGACCTCATCCAGTGATGCGGGATAGCCCTCTGCCATATTACAGGGTAGAAGCAATGGCTTACCTGAGTAAGTATGCAAAGACTTATGTCACCATCGAACCGGTTATGAAGTTCGATATGAGCCCTATGCTGAGGTTGATTAAGATGTGCAACCCCGAACAGGTGAATGTAGGGGCTGATAGCGGACATAATAATCTGCCTGAGCCTACAGCTGCCGAGGTGGTAGATCTGATTGGAGAACTACAGAAGTTCACTAAGATAAATAAAAAATCAAACCTTAATAGATTGCTGAAATGAGGAAATTAGAATTAAAAGATATAGCTGGCTATTTGCCGTATAATTTATTAATGTTTAAAGAAAATTGTACCTCGCTTAGCTTGACAACATTAAATTATACAACATTAGTAGAAAATGAAGTAAGGAAGCCCATCCTCCGCCCGATGTCCGCCCTATACAAACCATGCTTGGAAGATGGGAAGATACCTATTGTGGAACTGGCAAAGATAGCACTACCTTACTATGATTGGTTATTAGAAGAAAGTAGGAATTTAGCTATAACTGCACATCCATCGATGGCATATTTTAGCTACAAAGATGATTCTTTTGAATCAAGTGACGGATGGGATGCATGGCATACATCACACCAAATAGAACTCTTCCAAAAGCTCTACGAATGGCATTTTGACATTCACGGACTAATAGGACAAGGATTAGCAATAGATATAAAGACTTTATAACCATGGACAAGAAAATAAAATGTATCACATTCGATAAGGATGCACAAGATGCCCTCCCGGAAGATATAAAGGCTAAGATGAAAGCTGATAGGGAAGAAGCTCGATTGAAAATGGAAAGAGAAAAAGACAAGTTCTATGTTGTATTGGAAATGCTTAAAAAAGCAGGAATAAAAGATGTTGACAGCACAAAACTTATAGTATTGACAGGGGAAATAGAACAACTCCTTGAAAGACAGAGGAGATTTTGTGCCAAATCTCTCAAAGATTGCATTGAAGATGAAAACATATTGGAGGATGAAATCTACGAACCTGATATGCGGATCATGCTAAAAACCGTAAGAGAAGCTATTTTCTTAACTCAATAAATAAAACTATGTGGATAACAAAAGATAGCGATGGCCCGATTGTTTTGCATACAAGTGAGCCGACACATGATGATGAGTTCGGAGTATATGTCTCTGACAATAATGCAATCGAGATAACAGAACATTCCGATTTATACAAAGATGTTGAGGTTACCTATGAGGGTGGCCCGGTAAAAGTGAAACTTATAAAAGAATAAATATTATGCCTTTTGAAAAAGTAAAACGAGGAAATAAACAGCATCAGCAAATAACATTTGGTACTGGTGATATAAAAATGGTTACAGCCCATGAAGAGGAAGAGAGCTTTCACAGTATGGTTATTCTCACTCAGGATTTTCCAAAAGATGAAAGTAAATGGGATAAGCATCCATCCAGCTTGAAAAATACAGACGAGTTGGATAAACATAAATCTGTCATTCTGAAATTCAATAAGATAAAATCTATTGATATGCTTATTGAGTCTTTGCAGGAAGTAAAAGAATCAATGGGAGGTAAGAAGAAAGCTATAATACCACCAATAACCCATCCATTGGGCGGTGGATGGCGTCAACCCAAAGTTGAGAGTTTGATTTTTACCGAAACTCATGTGATAATGAAACAAGAGGACTTCAACATCCTTTATAATTATGAATCATCTTATCCCTCTGGAGTATATGAAGGCAAAATGTGGAGAAACGGCGGCTTTTTATTCTGGTATGACAATCATGATACAAAGCCAGATTTGTGTTCATGTAAGCATATGCCTATTGCCTTGATTATTCCGAAAGGTGGTAAATGGTGTATAGCAGAGAGAAAGAAACGACTCATTGATAAACTACTTGAAAAATTTAGATAAATGACACTAGGATTTAAAACAAAAGTAAACGGCAAGCTTACCCACTTCGTGCAAAAGATATTGGCTTGTGTGCTTCTGGAATGGGCTGAGGCCTATGTCCCCAAAAAGCATACGATCAGGCACGGCAAAAGGTGGAGAGCCGGTATGAAGTTGCATCTGGCTACAGGTGTGCGGACAAAAGAATATTTCCAATTCAATGAGAATATCAAAGGATTGGAAGTGTGTAAATCGGTGCAGGATATAATAATCACTCATCAGGGTGGCGCTATGTATATCACTGTGGACGGAAAGCATTTACCATCGGATAAAGTCTATGAGTTAGCTATTAATGACGGCTTTGAGAATGTAAATGATTTTATGGAGTGGTTCAATACCGATTTCGAGGGGCAAATTATTCACTGGACAGATTTAAAATATTGAGCAATGAGAAAGATAAAATTTAGAGGAAAAGACGAGGATACAAAAGAATGGGTGTTTGGTTATTATACGCAATTTCAACATCCCAATTAACAAGAAATGAAGTATTGCATCTGCACTGAGGAAAACCAATATAAGAAGGTAATAGGTGTTATCCCCGAAACTGTTGGACAGTTCACAGGCTTAACAGATAAGAATGGTAAAGAGATATATGAGGGAGATATCATGGAAGATTATACAGGTAGGTATTATTGGATTGAGTTTTATAAGTCTGGATTCTGGGTAAATGGAGGCCAGAATGGATCAGATTGGAAGCTACATAGCATGAATAATAATATTAAAGTAGTTGGCAACATTCACGACAACCCCGAGCTATTGACTAATGGATAATATTCTCTATCTCTCTCCGCGCATGTATAACCTACTGAAAGAAAAGGCAGGTTATGAACCTATGGAACTAAACATTAACGGTATGATTATCCCGGTATATGAAGATCCTTTCTTAGAGGGAAATTCTCTTCATGCACATGGAGATCTTGCCGAAATGTTGAATAAAATATTTATCGAAGCATTTATAAAAATGAAATAATATGAAGAAAACATTATTACTACTTACTGTCTGTTTTGTACTTATATCGCGTACAGATGAGCAAGGAGCAAGAAAAACCCTTATCGATGCCGGATACAAACCTATTGAAGTTGGAGGGTATGATCCTTTTGCCGGAAGTGAGAGCGATTGGTATATAACAAAGTTCAAAGCATACTCTCCATAAGACTTGATTAAATAATAGTATATTAAAAAAAATAATATCCCTGTTTTAGATAGAATCTATTACAGGGATATTTTATTAAAAAAAGAACCTCCCGGTCATTTATTAAATCAATAGCTGGTAACAAAATTAATTAAAATAAATATGACTAGAGAGGAATTGGATAAATATATATCTGACGGATATTATAGATGGCTTGATTATGCAAAATATCATTGCTCTCATACTAGTATGGATGAAGAAGCTATTGATGTTCTAAACGAGGTAATGGTAATGCTTCTAGAAAAATATAATAGGAGCCATGAATATATCATACAATTGTACAATAAAAAAAAAGGGACGTATCGGGAACTTGATTACTATATATTACAAATGATAAAATTGAATATTCAGTCACCAACATCTCCATACAGGCATAAATACAGGCATTTACCAGTAGATGCTAATGTTGATTTTCAACAGTTAAACTTAATTGAAGAGGAGTATGTCGAATCTGATGGTCCAGGCGAAATATTGAAACAAGTACACCTGGTTAGGAATATATTTGAAAGTTTACAGCTATCTGATAAAGCAAAGCGTCTTTTTTCATGGAAGTTCTTCGAAGGGAATAGTTTATCTGAATGGAAAGGACCAGAAGACAAGAATTATCTATGTAATACCTATAATAAAATATTAGAGATGATTAAAAGTGCAATAAATGGAAATATTATTTATAAGTGAAAATATAAAATAATAATATTGGGAAATGGGTATTATAACTGTGCTTTCCATCTGGGAAAATGTCTCTTTTGAGCGATGTGGAAAACAAATATTAAACAGAAAGTATATGGAGGAATGAATTACAGAAATGTAAATCCTTTTTATATTTTAATAGAAAAGATATGTCAGCTACTAAAAGCAATAGGGGACGTAAAACAGCATTCAAGCAAGAATATATTCAACTTGCCGAAAATTACTCTTTATTGGGCGCTACTGATAAAGAAATGGCTGATCTGTTCGGTATATCAGAGAAGACGTTCAATACCTGGAAAAAGAAATTCCCAGAATTTCTTCAGTCCCTAAAAAAAGGTAAGGCTTTAGCGGATGCGACAGTAGCATCCAAGTTGTATAATCGGGCACTTGGCTATGATTTTAATGAAATTTACTACGAAAAGGTTATAGTAGATTCAAAAGATGAAGACTGTCTTCCTGAAACACTTTTTGAAGCTAAAATTATAAAAAAACATATGCCTCCTGATACCACTGCTCAAATATTCTGGCTAAAGAACCGACAGCCTGATAAATGGCGAGACCGCAAAGAATTAGATGCCGCTGTAAGGCTAGAAGATGAATTGGAAAGCATGACAGATGAGCAACTCCTAAGTATAGTTAATGACAAAAAAGAGCCGTGATATATTATTAAGAAAAGCGAAAGCTTCTATAGTCCTCAAGAAGCGGGAAGCCCGGAACGATTTCTGGGCTTATTGCTTGTATATGGATCCTTCGTTTTTCGCAAAGCGTCTATTTTTAAAAAAAGTAGCAGAAGCTTTTGTACGCGTTTTTCAAGCATATTCTAACAATTTGATTTATCGACTCGCGGTGAGTATGCCACCTCGTGCCGGAAAATCTTACATAACGTCACTTTTTATAAGTTGGATGTTCGGACATTTTCCTGAAGAATCTGTAATGCGTAACTGTTGCGCCGATCCATTATACAATAAATTATCATACGATACCAGGGATATTGTAAAATCGAGGAAATATAAAGAAATATTCCCGGATATAAGACTAAAATCTGATAAACAAAACGTTCATGGATGGAGTATTGAGGGTGCGCGGCAAGTATCATATTTTGGAGCTGGTGTAGGTGGTACTATTATTGGTTTTGGTGCATCTATGCTGGCTATTACCGATGACCTGTATAAGTCATTAGAAGATGCCTTATCAGATAATAATAATGAAAGAACATGGAGTTGGTTCCAAGGCACCCACGATTCAAGAACAGAAGGAAATTGTTGTTGTATAGACATTGGAACACGATGGTCTGCAAATGATGTGTTAGGCCGATTAGAGGAGTTTCGTGCTGGGAAGTACTATAATGAAAAAATCCGTATAGCTGCTCTTGATGAAAATGATAAATCTTTTTGTGAAGATGTACATACAACGAAATATTATACGGATAAGAGGGCAGAAACAGATGATAGTATCTGGGAGGCAGAATACCAACAAAATCCTATTGAGGTTAAAGGATTGTTATTTCCAAAATCAGAATTAAAACGGTTTAAACTATCAGATATCAAAGGGCGCGTACCGGATGGAGTTATAGGCTCAACTGATGTCGCTGATGAAGGAAATGACTATTTGAGCTCTCCGATGGGTCCTGTTTTTGGTAATGATATTTATATAACTGATGCTATCTTTACTAAAGACAACATTGATATAACAGAACCTCGTTTAGCGCAACTTATAATTGATAAAAAATGTGATCATATAAGGATAGAATCTAATAACGGCGGAAAGTCTTTTGCAAAAGAAGTAAGCCGTATTGTAAAAACTGTCGATCCAAAAAATAAATGTATCATTCATCCTGTTCCGACAACAGGGCATAAGCCTACCCGGATATTAATGAAATCCGGATGGATAAAATCACATATGCATTTTTTGGATGAGTCAGAGTATGAAAGAGGATCTGATTACTGGTGGTTTATAAAATGGCTTACTTCATACAAGAAAGAGGGTGGTAACAAATATGACGATGCTCCTGATAGTTTAACAATATTAGCAGAATCATTCGATGATAAGTTTATAACAAATTCAGAGATAAAGGAGGAAGACTGGTAATGAATGAGTTAATTATGATAGTAAAGCCGTCAACTGATGAATGTTGTATTGTGTTATTTTTTATCAAGGATAATAAAGTATATATCCACCAGGCGTATATGTTGGATAATATAACTGATTGTATAAATAAAATTAAATTTATATTGAAGAATAAGGAGGAAAACTATCCGGTAGTTTCTGTCCGGTTCGATGCATCGATATATATCCAGGAGGCCTTTACTCTAAGATCCGACTTAAATGTGGATGTATTTCTGTATTTGGAAAAGAAAAAATTTGAGCATCGGCTGGCTACCCAGGAAAATAGTATAAAATCTTTTGTCTTCAGAAAAACGAAAACAGAAGAATATGTGCAGTTTATGACAATGTTCGAATCGTTTAATAAAATGGATAAATATAATATAGTTGTGGATGTATTATGTGATATTGGCAAATATTATAGGATTGTGAAGAGAGATTAAGGTCTAATTATAAATTTATATACCTATCCTGCCTAAAAGGCGGGATTTTTTATTTCAGCTTATATTTTAAAGGAAACAGAATATATTTTTATGTCAAAATACTTTCGTTTTCCTTTAAAATTTCAGTCGCCATTTGTTCGCCGAAAACAAATGTATGATGATGCATCATTTGCTGGACGGGATAAAGACGGGAATTGGTGGTATCTGAACGAACTACTAGGTGATTGGAATGGGTTAATAAAAGGTGGAGACAAGAATAATAAGATTGACTTTGATATGCAAAAAGACGCACACAAGAGATTAGCTCTTAGAGTGTGTACTCCTTTTTCGTTAGTGGTTAACAGGTGTGGCTCTTTCTTGTCCAATGCTAAATACTATGTGCAGGATAAAGACGGCAATGAGGTTAAAGAAAATACTGCCGAAGATATAAGAAGTCTGATTAAAAAGCCAAATGTCTTACAATCTGGAAAATCGTTCTTTAAGCAAGTGGAAGTTTGCCTAAAAGCTTTTGGATATTGCCCAGTATTTACATTGAGGGCTACAAAAAACTCAATTCCGGTCTCAATGGTCATTATTCCTCCCGAATTATTTCATCAGGTATCTACTGGTAAAATATGGAAACAAACCGAATTAAAAGAGGTTATCAGCAAAACCTATATTGATTGGAACGGTGAACAGCTTGAGTTAGAGGAGGAAGATTTCTTTGTTATCGTAGATTCGGAGATATGTATATCGACGGGAATAAATTCGGAAATAGTATATGACTACATCGGCGACTCTCTGTCGCATCCGGTAAATAACTGGATGGCTCAAATGATAGGCAGGGGAACGCTTATTAAGCATGGTGGCCCCAAAGGTATAATATACAATAATGATAACTCCGAGTTCCAGAATGCGGCCCTTACAGAGAAAGAAAAAAATGAGTTGAATGATAAGTTTAAAAGTAAATATGGTATTGTAAACAAATTGTTTTCTATCTGGGTAACTCAAAAAAAAGTAGGCTGGATTCCTTTGACATTCAATGTTGACCAGTTGAAATTACATGAAGAGGACAAATCATGCCTTAATCTTGTATCTAATGCTATAGGATTAGATCCCAGTCTTTTCTCTTCAGATAGTAAATATGATAATAAAGATGCCGCCAAACGGTCGGCTTATATGGATCTCATAATCCCAGATGCTGAAAATATATCTGAAACAATAACTAATGCTATCTGCCCAGAAGGATTAGTTATAAAAATGGATTATTCCCATGTAGCATCCTTGCAAAAAGATAAACAAGCAGAATCCACAACATTGAAAAATGCATCGTCATCTATACTTGAACTGTTTAATGACGGGCTTATTACAAAAAGAGAGGCGCGTATAAAATTAGCTGAATATTTAGATATCAATCCAAACGAAAATGCAGATGAGCAAGAATAACAAAAAAACGATAGGTAAGCAATACAAGTCCTTTGAAATAAAGGAATATACTTTTGATAAAGAAAGCCGGACTATAAGTGGGTATGCCGCAATATTCGGCAATGTGGATAAAGTATGGGATATGCTTATAAAAGGATGCTTTGCTAAATCAATAAGGGAAAGAGGTCCTTTGAGCAATGCTAATGACAAAATAATCCTGCTTTGGATGCATAATATGGCAGAGCCTATTGGCCGAATAACTAAACTGGAGGAAAACGATAAAGGTCTATACTTCGAAGCTGTCATTGACAAAATAGAACTTGGTGACAGAGCTCTTATCCAGCTTGAATCAGGAACGCTTAACCAGTTCTCTATCGGGTATGAATATGTATGGGCGAAATGCGAATGGAAAGAAGTCGATGGACAGGAAGTGTTTGTTGTAAACGAAGTTATTCTTTATGAAATATCTGTCGTGTCGATAGGTTGTAATGGTGAAACAGAATACACCGGACTGAAATCGACAGATCAGATAGATGATGCTTATCAGCAACTACAGGAGCAAATAACAAGTGAATTAAAAGATTTAACAATAAATAAGCGATCCGCAATACAGGGGTTACTCTCTAAAACATGGGCACTTGCTAACGTTAAGCCGGTTGATGGGCAGAAAGGCCATCCCAGGAGTCCACTTAACAGAAAGCAAGCCGCCGGAACAGAAGACTTGTTTTCGGGTGTGAAGTTTAATAACATCAAAAAATGAGAAAATGAAAAAGTATTTAAGAGAATTAAAACAGAACAGCATGCTAGGAAGAAAACGCAGGTTTCAACTGGTATGCTCTATTTTCGGAATTGTCATTGTTGCAATTATAGCTATCAGCTTTATTGCTGTTAGTCCTATTGGAGCAGGCGTATCGATGGCAGGATTTGGATTGATGGCATATCTGGATAAAGACAGCTTGACAGAAGACCAAAAAACTTTCTTCGAAAATTTCGACGAGGCCATGGGGAAGGCTATGGGAGAGAGTGTGAAAAAATATCTCGAAAGTGAAATCGATCTGAAGACACTACAGGATAGTTTTCAGAAAGCACAAACCAAATTAAAAGAATTAGAAGATAGAAAGGATCTGAGCGAGGAAGTTAAAAAAGAGCTGGCTGATTATAAAAAAGAACTCAATTCAACTCTTATCGGTTTGAAATCAGCAACAGAAAGAGGCAGTAATGGAAAGATCGTTGTTAAAACATTAGACGAGCAGATCCGAGAGCAATTCGAAGGATTTATTTCGAAGGATTCCACCGGGCGCGAAGTGGTGGATATGAAAGCAGCCTGTAAAGCATCAGATAATGGAAAGCGGAAAACAATAACCCTTTTCCTCACTAAAGCAGCTGTGACTACAGCCGGAGCAAATCTGATTGCTGGTGTTGAGATCGACCCATCTATATCTGCGCCTCCAAGGTATGAAAGTGATCTACGGCAATATGCCAATGTGGCACGTATTGGTTCACGTACTGTTACTTATGGTGAACTATATGACATCAATGGTGATGCTGAATGGGTTCCGGAAGGTGGATTAAAACCATCGATGGATGCAAAAGTAAGGGAAATAACCATTAATGCCGGAAAAGTAGCGCTTACGGTTAAATTAACAGAAGAAACACTTGTCGATCTCCCTCAGGTGGTTGCTGAAATTAGAGCCGAGGTGATTAACCGCATAGGGCTGGAAGAGGAAAATGGAATCCTTTATGGTACAGGTACAGACGGAGAAATTCTAGGAGTATTCACAAACATCCCCGAATTTACATTGACCGGACTGTCTGTTGCCACACCAAACTATTTTGATGCGATTATAGCTGCTTATACACAGGTTGTATCGGTATCTAAGATGAACTATCGTCCTAACTTAGTGCGAGTAAACCCTATAGACCTGGCAAATATGCGTCTTACAAAAGATGCTAACGGGCAATACTTGTTTCCACCCTTCTCCCTTGCTAATGGTGAAATCATATCCGGGCTTCGTATTGCAGCATCACCATCCGTAGATCAAGGATCTTTCGTTTTAGGAGACTTCAGTTACCTGAATATTCGCGATTATATTCCTTTGACCATCGAGTTTGGTTGGGAAAACGATGACTTTACCAAGAATATGGTAACTATGATTGGTGAGAAGCGATTGTTGGCGTACATCAAATCGAATTATTTATCAGCCTTTATAAAAGGAGAATACGAAACTATTATGGAGGCAATAGAGGCTGCCGCTCCCAGTAATCCCTAGGATACATAATTCTATATTCAATAAAGTATTCAATTAAAAAAATAAAGATTTCATGAAAAGAACAAATAAGAATACACAAAAGGACAGAAAAGGTATTGTTATGTCTCTTTCGGATGTGTATGAGGTAACATTCACAAAGAACACAACATATCACAAGAAAGGCGATAAGAAACTGGTATCACTACCTATTGCTATGAAGCTGTCGGATCAGGGGAAAGTTAAACTCGACGAAGCAACTACCCAAAAGGTAAAAGAGCTGAAAGAGGGAATAAAAGAAGTAACGGAAAAAGAAGCCGCTAAAGCTTAACCGTATGATAATTCTTGATAATACATATTTCCAAGGTGAGTTATACCTGGCAGGCTTGAAGAAATCTTCAAGCGCTGTCGGTGTAGCTAAGCAGTTGCAGGCTGTCAATGAAAATTCATTAGAATGGTACATAGAGAAATATGAAGTAGAATTTTTAAATAATCTGTTGGGTAAACAATTAGCATCCAATTTTATTAAAGGGTTGAGAGAAGATCCTGTGAATGAAATATGGAAACTGCTCAGAAGTTCATTAATGACCAAAACAGATAATTATAAATATTCGCCGATAGCAAACTATGTCTATTTTTATTTGAATCGCCGGGGCCGTACACAGACAACCACCAAAGGAGAGGTTAAAGCAAAACAGGATCACGCAGTGATGGTCGATGACGCTGACAAATTATCCAAGATATGGAACGATATGTATTATGATGTAAGCTATTTCTATAAAAATTTCTTATCCCCTAACTGGAATACCTATAAAGCATATTCAGACCGCCGCTTCTGTCATTATGATTTTGGATTAATAAATGCATTGGATGTATGATTATATCGCCAAATAAGATAATAGGATCGTTGGTCTACAGAACGAGGGAAGCATTGAGAAATAATCAAAATTTTCTTGATGGCCTTTCTATCTATGATTACAATCCTAATCTGTTTTATGAAGGAGAATTTAGTTTATGGCACTATCCGGGAACACAGAACGAGATTTCAAACGTATTTATCTCGCTTGGTGAAAATAAAGATGGTTCTAACCTGAAATACCCCTCCATATTCAATATAAACCCAATAAAACAAGACAAAAACGGGTTGAACACGACACTTCATTTCAATTTGTGTATTGTTGGTCCGGTGCTAAGCGAATGGCTAACACAAGAAAGAGAGGAGCAAGTATTTATTCCATTATTGAGGCCTATATACGAAGAATTTATAAACCAAATAATAAAATCGGGTTATTTTTCTTTGAATTTCGGGGCGCCTGCTCACAAAATGTATGAAGTATTCACTACCGGGGATTCAGCTGGCGTATTGATAGAACGGTATGGAGATCATATAGATGCAATAGAGATTCATGGTATGGCTTTAGGTTTAAAAAATATTTGTAGAAATACATATAAGAGAATAGAACATGAGAACAACTTAGTAACAGAAAAAGTATAAAAAATGACATATTTAGGAAAAATAATAGGAAACTGTGGTTCTGGTATACCAAGAACAGGTATAGGAAACTGTCCCAAAAACGAAGGAAAGACAGTAGCGTTGATGATCACAGCATATGATGCGCAATATCCTTTGGATTCTGAGGCTTTCAAAGCAGGATTACAGGGATGGGTATCAGCGCAAGGCAATCAAAGAATGTTCCCCATAAAAGGAATATTTGAAAACACCAGAGCTGGCGGAGAGGTACAGACTAGCGATCTTGGTTTCGGAGGAACCATGGTAACAGGATTATCAGCCCCGAACGAAATGTATAGGATAGAGGCTGGGTTATGTTTCTATAAGGAAGCTTCAAGATTGAATAAGCGGAAAGTTCGCGTTTTCCGTATCGATGATGAAGGATTTATTTTTGGAACTGTGAAAACAGTAGGAGATACTGATTATTTTGTAGGATTTGAGGCCATAACTTATGCATACCCGGCGAAAGCTACTGATGGCTCCACATTCGGATATCCTTATCTTGGCGTATGGTATTCGGCCAATAACGAAAAGGAATATATAAATGCCAACGCATTCGAAATACCTTCAGTGCCTGACGGACTCATAGGAATTATCCTGGAGAAAGGGAATGCTACCGGAACAGCGAAAGTCGTTAGTACTTGCGGAGGAGATGATTATACATCTAGTTATGACTGGCAACCGGAGATGTTCGTCAATCTAGCGGGTGCTTCACCGGAAACTGTTACGATTAATCAGGATACCGGACTATTGACTTTTGCCCCTGTTGCATCATATCGTATAAAATCAGCTTCGGCTTTGGAGGAGTCAGATATATATGGTTTAGATGGTGTTGAACAAATGGTAGATTTGGCATGAAAGTAAATTTAGGCCGAAATGAGGTCCGTATATCAAAAGATCAGGCCAGGAAATACAGAAATAAAGCTGCATTTGTTAAGGCCATGATTGAATATCATAAATGGACAGGAATTGATGAAGAAAAGCAGAAAGAGGCATTCTCGGATGCATATGATGCAATGTTCCCGCCTAAAGAAAAAGAGTAGTCTTTGGTTCATATAATTAGGTTCTTATTTAAAGGGGTTGGGATTATATCCCGCCCCTTTTTAGGTTATGAAACAACAATTAAGAAATAAGATAAGACAATTTAATAAGTTGTCGCAAGCAATAAAAGAAATCCCTCAAGTAGCGGATAAGGTTGTCAGCGATAATGCTGATATATTGAAATCGTTAAATCGAGATCAAATGCTGCTTGGTAGAAATACAGATGGAGAATTATTTTCCCCTACTTATCAGCAAGATCCCTATTTTAAGACAAAAGATCAGGCCGACTGGTATGCCGGGATGAAATACCGCCTAGAGGGTGAGCACCGAAGTTTTATTTGGAACCCTGTCTATTTATATCCTGAAAAGCCGAAGAATGTGCCAAACCTTATTGTGACAGGATCTTTCCATGACCATATGTTTATAACAACTGGGAACGGCCAATATACGATAGAATCTACATATGTAGAATCTAAGGACATAGAAAAGAAATACAACAATAAAGTATTTGGATTAGCGCCAAAATCAAAAGAGTATTTCTGGCAGGAATATTTAAGGAAAGAACTATTGAAACATTTAGGATTATGAGCTGCAACTGCGGAAAGAATATAAAAGCGACAGTAGATGAAGTGTTTTTGATGGCACAGAATGAAGCTAATAGAGAAAATAGAAAATATATAATATATGAATATGAAGGGAAAACAACGTATGATGGATTTGATTGCTGGCAAAAAGATCCGAAAGGGGAAGCAAAGCGAATCGTATACCCTGTATGACACATGCAATAAATGTCCTTTGTGGGTTTATGTCGATTTAGTATGTCGTGATAACCTGAAGGCATTGGTGATAGATGGATATCCATCTGATGATATATTAAATAAGACAAAAATGTCTCTGATAATTGAGTTCTCCGAGTTGTCAGGGAATCCACACACAGCAGCCATGAATATAGTTTTGAAAAACATCCATGTATATCGTATACAGATCAATTGTCTGCAGATGAGTCACAGATTATTGTTATTGGGTGATTCAGATACGGCTATTAATTATCTGAAATCGCAGGGTATAATAGATGTATCATACAATAGGAATAAATTTCTGAAACGCCTGGAAGGTATTATAAAAAGTAAGGTTATAAACATGAACAAGGATATGAAAAAATATAATAAATCTGCATCAGAGAAAGCAGATAAACCGACGCCTCAATACTATAATGACCATCTGGCTATTCTTAGTTCTCATTTCAAATTCAATATAGATATGAATATCACCTTGGCCCAATATGCTTCTTACCTAAAAATATTCAATCAATCAATATCTAAAAATCAGAATTATGGCAAATACAAATGAATTAATTCCGGTATCTACCCTCAAGGAATTGGATGATTTTAATGGGAAAATTACGACTTCAGCCGAGAATATGGAGAAGCTTCTGACCGATGCTCAGAAGTTAACCACAGAGCTTATTAAAACAGGGAATTCATACAAGTCTCTATCAGATATAATTAATAAACAGAACGAATTAGAGAAAAAGGTTAATATCGAAATAGCCAACAACACAAAATTGTTGGACGAAAGGACAAAATGGGAACAAAAAATAATTGATCTCCAAAGCGAAGAGGTAAAACAAATTGAAAAGCTTAAAATAGAATATCAAAATAAAAGAAAGGAAATAAGAGACACGGTAAAAGAGCAGCAAAATTTAGCCAAAGCAAATGAAACTGTAAAAAAAAGCCTTGAAGACCTCCAAAATGAAACAAAGGAGCCCAATAATTTTGATCAGGCAGAAACAAGAGAGAGTCAACTAAGAAGATTGAATATTCTTTTGGAATCATCCTCCCAGAATATTAGAAACTTAAAAGAATCAGCGGATATATCTGGTCTTCTTCAGGAATCAGAATCAGGCATTAGTTCGATCACTGCAGCCTTGAATGAGGGGAATAGTAGGCTTGTGCAGATAACCGATGCTCAGAATAATTATAAAGATGCGCTAGGGGCAGGTATTATTTCACATGAAGAGTATAAATCTGCGATGTCGGATCTTGATGTTCTTTATGAGAATACAAATGCATCTTTAGAAAAAATACGGGAAGAATACGGGCAAACGGGGAAGACAATAAAAGAAATTTCTTCCGGCGCGTTTGACTCCTTGGATATTAAGTTGCAGCAGCAATACAGGACATTGTCCGCGCTTCAATTAGAGTTATCTGGAACGCAATTATCATTAAAGGAATTAGATAAAGAATATAAAGCTGGTAATATCACTCAAGACGACTATATAAAAAGAAGAGCGAATCATCAAGTAGTAGAGAGAGAACTGAAAGCTGATATAAAAAGCCTCTCAGATGAAATAAAATATAATACCCAATTGGTTAACTCTGCTGTTGGTAGTTATGAAAATATATCTGCACAGTATTACCTGTTAAAGATAAGGATAAACCAGATGGGTGAGGCCGAAGGCGATAACATTGAGATAAAGCGCCAGCTTGAAGTACAATCAAAGGCTTTATATGAGCAAATGTCAAACCTTCAGAAAGCCACAGGAAAACACCAGCTGGATGTTGGTAAATATGATATTGCCGTAAGAGACCTAACAAAGACCATCAGCCTTCTTGATCCTAAATTGGGGGTTATAATTAATAAAATTCAACAAATATCACCATTAAAAAATGCATGGATAGATATTAATGGCAAATTAGCCAAGTCTTTAAATATTACCACAAAAGCAGCCACTGCATTACAGATAATAGGGATTATTGCTTTGATAGGTGCCATTTATTTAGGAGTTAAAGCACTACAAGAATGGTATGATTCGACACAAAAAATAGAAAAAGGACTTAGAGAGTTCAACACCTCTTTAGAAAATACTTCATCTACATTTAGTAGTCAAATTGCATTGGTGAGTCGACTAAAATTACAATGGGATTCTTTGGGGGATAGTTTACAAGAGAAGGAAAAATTTATAAAGAATAATAAAAATGAATTTAATAGCTTAGGATTAGAGATAAATAACGTTTCCAGTGCAGAGAAATTTTTTAGAGATGATACCGAAAGATTTATTAAGTCGCTTGCATTAAGAGCTAAGGCTGCCGCCGCCGCCAGCTTAGCTGCTGAAGAATATAGAAAATCCATACTAAAGCAGGCTGAAATAGACCAAAAATCAGAGCATGGATTAACTTTATGGGAAACGATTAAAGCAAGATGGCAATCTTTTGATTTAAGGAGTGGGAAAGTTGGTACAGAGGAAGAAATCATAAATGGCTATATAGATACACTTAAAGATGAAAAAAATATATCTGATGATCTTGCAGAGTCATATAATGGACTTGAAGCTGCCTTTTTATCTGAAGCTGCCGCATTAACAACAGGGATAGATGCATTAAATAAAAAGACAAATGCAGATAAAAAACGAGCTGAAGAAATAAAAAAACGAGCTGAAGCCGAAAAGAAAGCATATGAAGAATTAGCTTTATTTGAAATACAGCAAAGAGCCGAAGCGCAAAAACAAATCCTAAATGATAATAAGAGGTCATTTCAAGACAGAGAAGCGGCTCTTAATCATTTTATTAGTAATCAGAAACTATCCATTGAAACGGCGGCGGCTAATCAGCTGAAGACAGAAAACCTTACGAAGTCTCAAATAGAACTTATAAACCTGAAGAAGCAGGCCGAACTTGCCAAAATAGACCAAGAGGGTGCTAAGTTCCGTGAGCAGATAACAAAAGATTATGTTACACAGCAGCAAAAGGTACTGAATGATGCGTATAATGAACGGATCAGATTTATAGATTCAGGAGAAAGCGAATCATTTAAATTACTATCAGATCAATTAGCGCAGGGAGTTATAAGTCAAGAAGAATATGAAAAAAGTAAACTTAATTTGAGTAAGCATTTCGCGAAAAAGCGTTTCGATGCGGAAGTGGATTCTTTGCGATTGGTAATAGATTTATACAAATCATCACAAAAAGAATTTGCAGGGACAAAAATGTCAGAATTATTTCAAGGAAATGTTGATCTTCTTTCTCGTCCATTGGTAGATGCTGCAAAATTAGTAGAAAAAGGATGGGAAGATGCAGGAGAGGGTATTGCAACTGTTTTCAGTTCCCAATATGGTATAATAGACAGCAATGGAAAAGAAATAGAAATATTAGTAACTCCTATACTTCCGGATGGCACAGTTTTGTCTCAAGGCGAATTAGAAGACTATATAGATAATATTTTGGATGGTGCTGATGATATACTTGCAGCTGATAATAAAGGCATTGTAATAGCTGTAGATGTAGACAGAGACGGAAAAGCAGGAGAGCAACTTCACCAATTACAGGAGCAATATTACGAGTTGGGAGAAACCTCAAAGGAAGTGTCCGAAATTGAAAAAAAAATCCTTGATGCCGAAGTAAAATACAACAAGTCTATCAACCAGCAAAAGATAAAGGATGATGAAGATGCAGCAAAGAAAAGGCTGGATGTAGAAAAGAAGCTGGCAGATGAAAGAAAAAAACTGTTGGAAGATTTGTATAAGCAGTCGTTTGAGTTAGTGGGGGCGTTAGGAAGAGCGGAAACAGAAAGGAATCTGCAAAAACTAGAACAGGAAAGCCAGGATAACGATAAATGGAGAGAAGGCGAACTTAGAAAGATTCAGGAAAAAGAAAATTCCGGGGTATTGACTGAACAACAGGCCGAAGCGCAAAGACTAATTATTGAACAACAGTCTGAAGAAAGGGAAAACGCTATTGAAGAACGGAAGAAGAAAATACAGCGTGATCAGGCAGAACGAGAGAAACAAATGGCATTATTACAGTTAGCTGTTGAGACTGCCATGGCTGTTGGAAAAATAAGGGCGCAAGCCGCTGTCTTAGCTGCAAATCCTGTAACTGCTGCCCTTGCCGCTGTTGCTTATGCTCAAATCCCTATTGTTTTGGCATCTGCTGCTGTTCAGGCTACAACCATAAGCGCACAGAGCATCCCTGAATACGCAGAGGGAACTGACGACCATAAAGGAGGCCGTGCTATTGTCGGAGATGGCGGGCGTAGTGAATTGATTATCACACCTTCAGGAGAAGTGTTTGTAACACCTAAAACCCCTACCCTTGTAGATCTGCCTAAACATACAGTTGTACTGCCTGATATGGAAAAAGCATTGCCATTGATGGCGATGACACATTTGATAGATAGAAAAGCACAGGATAAAATAGTAGTAGCCGAAAATAAAAGGCAAATACAGCTACAGGAAGAAAACAACCATCTGTTGAAGAAAATAGCAAAAGGAAATCCAAGATTACCAAAATCCACATTTATTACTACTTCAGGAAATTATATAATAAATAAAAATATGAATTATGGAAATAACTGAATTGATTAAGAGGCTACGTATTGAGGGAGAAAGATATATGGCCAACTTTATTACAAAACCCTTGTTGAAATTTGAACTGACAGGGCTTAACAGAAAAGTATATAAAGACACAGACGCCGTGTGGAGGTATTTATTCTATTACAAAACAGATGTAAACAATAAAATATATCGTGTGGATAACCCTAATTACGCCGTGTTTATGTTAGATGTGGACTTTGAGGAAGATATGCAGGTAAGATACAGGGGATATATCAATGATAATGAAGCCGAAATAATAGCTCTTGACGCAAATTCGGAAGATGCGAATGTGCTGGCGTCGTTTACTGTTGTCGCTGCGGGTGCATATAAATATACCTTTCTGGCTCCAAAAGGGACAAAAGCGTTGTACTTCCCAGTCTACAGAGAGGTGAATATCGGCCGGCCGTTTATTGATATCGAGGTATCACTTGCTCCGGTTATTCTGGTTAGCGGCAATGAGGGATATACTGATAATTTGAGGAACATGTCGGTTATAAACTGGCAGGATATGACCGTGAAGCAATTGAGAAATAACCTTTCGGGGGTGGAGCTTAACTTCTCGGAGCCTATTGTATTTGGCGGCGGGGCAAAAGAATTGTTCCGGATGATGTTTATTGAGAAGAATGTATATGCGCAGGCAAGGCTTGACCTGTACAGGAGGCACAGGCAGAACGCGAAAGGATATTATCCTTTAAAGACCGTGGAGCTTGATTTTACTACTTACAAGCAATATGACCAAACTGTAATACTGATGGGGACAGCCGAAAAGATACAGGACTACATAAACTCATTGGGCAGCGTAAAATATGATATCCCTGTGAGTAGTGTGGCCGATGCGAAAAAATGGGACTTTGACAGGATACCATTGACACAGGGGATATATTATGAAATAGCTGAAACAGAATATCCTGTATACTTTACAAACTATATGCTTGTGAGTTTTAAGACGGCCGATGTCATAGCAGGAGAATCCAAAGGATCGGGACGGACGCAATCACCGGGACAGGTGAATAATGATAACCTGAGTGACAACCATTTTTTCAGGTGCGAGGTAAAAGGACTGTTTACCTGTAACCTGAAGTTTGACCTGACAATTGACGGTAACGCTGTGGCTAGGGGTGCATCGATAACATTGTACAAGAAAAAGCCGGGGGACACTAAGTTTAGCGACCTAACAGCTGTTACTCCCGGGCTGGGGGGATTTGTATACAATGAATCTTTGAATATAACAACAAAATCGGTAAACACCAGCATTGATATAGAGCTGGAAGCCGAAGAAGAACTGTTGCTTATATATCGAGAAAGCGTCCTCGAAAACCATACACTGACCGTATCTAACTTTGAGGAAATGAATGTGCAGTGGCCATCCTCGCCATCAAACATCGACTTGGACGTAGCCGATCCTGTAAGGTTAGGGCAGGCGCTGATGGACAATATAACCGGAAGGCAGAGGCAATATATAGTTGAAATAGAATGGGAAAACGAAGCCGATAAACCTTTTAAGCTGATAGCTGGGGAAACATTGCGTGGAATGGAAGAAGCCTGTTTCCATACATCATACAACGATTTTAATAAATGGTTGGTCGCATTCGGGTATGAATCGTCCTATGAAGATTACCGGGTGGTGTTTAAGAAAAGGGAACGGTTTTTTACTGATGAAATAGCACAGGAATACAATCCGGGAGAGGTGTCGAACTTCTTTATTGAATCGGACGTGGAATATATGTACAGCAATATAAAAACAGGGTATTCGGGCAAAGACATTGAATCGGTAAACGGGTTGCTTGAACCGAATGGATTGTTTGAGTATACGACAGGGTTTATATCGCACATGAAGAATGAAGCCGATTTTTCATCACCATACAGGGCTGACAGCATAGGCATAGAGACTCTTTGCTGGCTAAGGGGCAGCACCAAAGACACCCGCAGCGACAACAATGTATTTGTGGCACACCTGACCGAACAAGAGGACAAATATGTAACAAACAGGGACATTGAAATGATAAGCAGCGGCATACGCTTGTTTAACGCTGCCATAAATCCTTATTATCTGGCGATTCAGAACCTGGCATTATTTGGTATATCGGGCGATCAGCTTCTATTTTCGAGTACTGACGGATACAGGCGGTCTATGATCAGTAACGGAGTGAATATGTATCAGGACATAGCAGTAGCAGATAAATTGTTTTATCCTGCCAATGGCGTTTTTGAACTGGCACAATATGAAGATTTGCCGGATATAAGCAAGGCTAACGGGCTGATAAGGCTGACTTACAGGGGACAGCAGTATGAAGGGTATACTAAAGCCCTGAGCAAGAACTATGGAAGAGACAAAACAGAACAGTGCGAAATAATGCTTAAAAAATTAGGAGATGGATAATCCCCTTTTATCTTCTTAGTTCGAAAACCAACGGTTCTTTATCTTTATTCCAAACTGATAATCTGTAAGGATCTGAATCTGTATCAATAGAATAATAAATGTTTTCTGTAAGTTTTAGTCCAATTGGTCCTGTACCATATGATTCAAAATCAAATAAAACAATTATGTCTTTAGTTAACTTGAAATCGGCAGTACCCACAACACTAGGTGTTTGCCCTGATAAAGATTGTCGCCATATCAGTCCACCATTTTTAGTGAATTCAAAGTGATTTTTTCCATCTATTTGATTCCAATACCCAACAATATCCTCATTCGTAATATAATCAGGTTCTGGAGTTGTGTCTTCGTCATCGTCACCGCAGGCGATAAATAGAGGGAATATAAGTAATAATGTGAGTATTTTTTTCATGAATTATTGAATTTAGTTTCGGTAAAGGTATGAAAAAGATACTAAAATAAGAAAAGAGACTGAATAGGTCTCTTTAGTAATATGGTTAAGCCGAGAGTGTTAATATTAATATAAAATATATTAAATTTATTATCTTTGCAAAAAATAATTTATGGAGAATACCTTGACTATTTCATTAAGCAGTTGCAGTAGAGGAGTATGGCTTTATGACATAATAAGATATATAGAGTTGTTAAATAGTGATAACTTGGCAACAGAAATTAAATTAATTTTACCAGAAGATATAAAAGTTGAAAATTTCGAACCTTTTCATATAGTTTTACTCTCATGTTTCCTCGAACATTTGAATAAACAAATTTGTTCTAAAATAACAATTTACACTGAAGATGATGATGTTTTAGATATTATTGGAGACAAAATAAAAATTCATAAATATTTTGAAGATGAATGTCCTTCAAATCATGAGGAGTCTGAAGATAGTAAAATTTTAAATTTATGGAAAGTTGTAGAAAGTGAAACATATGCTTATAGCTTGTCTGTATCTAATTATTTTAAGAATAATTATTTTCATGATTTAGATACATCGGCATTAAGTAGTGCTTTAAATGAAGTTTATGCAAACATTGCAGATCATTCGCAATCAGATGGGAATGCATTTTCCTACATTTCTTATAATCCTGTGCAAGGTAAAATACATATAGCTGCATGTGATTTTGGATTGGGAATTGCGACAACACTTAAAAGGTCAAATAAAGTGTATGAAAGTGATTCACTTGCATTGAGAGATTCTTTGAATATAGGAGTTACAGCAAAGAGTACAATGGGCAATAAAGGCATGGGACTTGATAATATACTTTCTACTATTAGTAATGAAGATAATTTTAGAATAGTAAGTAATAAAGCTCTATTAACTTGTTTTGGAAATAAAAATAACATTAAATATTTTGACCTAGATTTTGAATTTAGAGGAACTTTGATTTACTTTGAGTTATCAACTGACAATTTTCCTTTAAAAGATATTGAAGATGAAATAATGATCTCTTAAAAATATAATAAAATGCAAACTGTAATTTTACACGATTTATTGGAAAATCATAACTATGTTCAAAGTGGGAATATAGTTTTTGAAATGGCCAAAGATGCAGTTTCTAGAGATGAGATAATTATTATTGATATGACCGATGTTGAGTCAGTTCCTACTAATTTCTTAAATACATCTCTGGGAGCTCTTATGGATATGTATGGGGTTGAAAAGACCAAAAAAAGTTTTAAATTTAGAAACATTTTGAAAACTCAAGTCGAAAGAATAATAAAATATTTCAATGACTATGAAGCTCTTTTAACAACTTGTTAATACACTATATTACATAATAAAAAGGAGTGCTCGATGGAGTACTCCTTTTTTTATTCTACCTCGTGCCATTCTTGGTAAGTATGATTAAATGGATAATCATATATTCTTAATATCCTTTTGCCTTCTGACTTTACAATTTCATATTTAAAAGCAGTATCATGAGTTGTATTATTATCCCTTTTGATTGTCATGTAAATATGCTCCTTATCTATTTTATATGATTCTTTTGAATATGTTCTTATTAATTCATCATCCTCAGAATAATAATATTCAACAAGTGAAAAATCTTCACTGTATATTTTAATGCTATAATCTCCAGTTGTATCATTGTGTCTCCATTTCCCTTTTACCGGGTTGAAATCAGTGCTGTCACCACCACAGGACATAACAAAGGGCATAAATAAAAGCAAGTAAAGTAGTTTTTTCATAATTGATGTTAGTTTTATACACGAAGATAGCAAAAATGAATAAACACTAATATCTTTATAGCTGTTATAATCAATAAAAGCTATGTGTTTCCACAACTCCATAAGTGCAAAGGCTCAAAAACTTGCGGCCAGATATGGCCTTAAAATTGACGTAGTAGAAATCTACAAAGAGATAATGGAAGAGTATCATGTGAATGTTTTTTCGAATCCCTATTACCCTGTCATAACGAATGATCCACAGATACAGGTGATGAAGTGGGGATTAATACCGTTCTGGGAAAAGACAGAAGCCGATGCCGAGCAGATAAGAAAAATGACATATAACGCCAAAGCGGAAACCGTATTCGAAAAACCATCGTTCAGGGAATCGGTTAAGTCTCACCGCTGCATAGTTCCCAGTACCGGATATTTCGAATGGCATCACAACGCAGATAAAACAAAAACACCTTACTTTATCTTCCTGAAGGATGAAGAGATATTCTCTATGGCCGTAATATATGATATATGGCAAAACAAAGAAACAGGAGAGGTACTGCATACTTTCTCAATCATAACAACTGAAGCTAACCCGTTGACAGCACAAATACATAACGCAAAAAAGCGAATGCCGGCTATATTGTCAAAGGAAGATGAACTCAAGTGGATTGATCCTAAACTGACAAAAGAGGATATCACTGATCTACTAAAGCCTTTCGATGCCAGTAGAATGGACGCCTACCAAATAAATAATGACTTTATAAAAAAGATATAAAAGAAGCAGAAATAACTATTTGGAGCACATTGTACAAGGGTACAAATTGTTCCTTTTTGCTTCTTTTATATCTATTTTATTGATGTCTGATTTATATTTGGTCAGTTCCGGACAATCTTTTCTTCTATGATAGATATTAGACTTTGCTTTATATACATACGATACTCCGACTGATATAGTATTTTGTCCTTTCTTTCTGAAATCCCATGGAGCTATAGGTTCTTTATCAACCCACAGTCCCTTTCTGTTTTTTCTAGCTTCTTGTTCTAATCGATGATATTCTTCGGATTTGTTATACTTGTAACGCCAGGCTAAACCAGCCTTTAATAGCTCTTCATTCAGGTTCACATCTTCAACCCAGACTACTCCCAGTATTCGTTTATATCTGTCATATCCTATTATATCGACAATAATATCTTTTCCTGCGCAAATACCACGGGTAAAATTAGTGGCTACATTCCCAAAGGCTTGTCCCCTTTCCGGGCAATCAATGCCATCAAGCCGAATACGGTGTTGAGTATTTGTACTATCCCGCAATACAACAGTATCTCCATCGGATATTTTAACTACTTTCCCTCTGATTGTATTCTGGGAATATAAAGAAATACTTAAAAAAGATAGCAGTATAATAATGTATCTCATAACACGATTATAGTATATTATTCTACTTTTTTTAATGTTAAATAGCCGAATGCAAGAGTCGTACCTTCAATTCCTTTAGAAATAGAAAATGATTCTTTTATATATCTATTTTGAACACCTACAATTGGAACCCAATGCTCACCTCTATCCATAATGATGGTATCACCCTCTATTTTGTATGAAAGGGGTAACCCTTCCTCTTCTCCATTTATGATTACCTGATATTTGCTGTTAGTGAAAATATATACAATATGATTTTCATAATCATGTTGAGCCTCACTCACCCATTTGCCTTCAATATTATTGCCTTTGTTCGCACAACTAATCACAATGAAAGATATTATACCAATCATAAAAACCCCACTTAATTTCCAAAGTTTCATATTTATTGTTTTTTGTTAGTTGATCGCTTATTTACATCTTAAAGATATTTAATTGATTCGGTATTTATCGTATCTATAGAGTAATTTTGCAAATAAAAATAATTTGGAAGATCAGATAGAATACATATCCAGTAGCCTGGCATTACAAATTAAGCCCAATGATATATTAAAGCGCATCGAACTACAGGTAATGATTGAAGATATTATGCACTCAGTCCGAGAAAAAGATGTTTTAGACACTGAAGATCTTGTCGATCTGTCATTATTGGGAGTTCCCTTTATTTCTTTCCTTATGAAGTATAAAAACATATCAGATGATGAAGCCCGGGCTCTGATCTCTTATGGGTATGTTACTTATTATGATTTTATGCTGATATTGAGGTGTGGGGTGGAATAGCATAAAATATTTTTATAGTCATATTAAATATTATTATCCCCGCTTGTTTTCATAAATAAGCGGGGATTTTTTATTTCAGATTATATTTTAAAGGAAACAGAATATTGTGGCGTACCATCTTAGAATATCCTTATTCAGCAGCTTGGACTTTCAATCGGACTGGCAACATAATTTTGAGAAACAGGAATGTTTTAATCAATATTTTGCCAGTAGTGATACAATAAGGGTTCAATTTGCAGCATTCAAAAATGATACACCAACAGTAAGACTTACTGGCTTAGATACTGAAGATGTTATATCTATTCCTCTCACAGAATTTGCTCCATTTGACAATTACCGTTCATATTATTTTGAGATAACAGACCTTGATACAGGGACGTACAAGGTTGATATTATTAATACTTATCAGGAAGTGATAAGTTCATCTGTATTTTGTGTGATGGAAAAAGAATGCCTTTATGATACTATTCTTTTAAAGTATACTAACAGGGAAGATAAATTCGATACGCAATTTTTAGATGGTGACGGAGGAAATTACTTCTTTGAATTCAGGATTAGGGGAGGATTCCTGTTTAAAGAAATGACTTTCAATGTGAGTAATAACACATTCAGGGATCAGGGATATTCATTAACCCAACTGGACGCCTACCCATATGAATCAAGAATATTGACAATAGGTGATAATTCCGGTGTGCCCATATGGATTGCCCGTAAGTTAAACCTGATGTTCAGCCTGTCATATATAACTATCAACGGGTTGGAGTACGTCCGTGCAGACGGGACAGAAGTTGAAGTTAACGAACTAGCGGGATATTACCCCGGATATATTTTCAAGCTGGAAGTAGAACCAAAAGATTTTTATTCGTCGTATGAAGATTTATATCCGAATGGATATAACATACATACAAAAGAATTTATAAAACCACCATTTAATTAATATGGCAACAATAGAAGGGATAAGACAAACAGGACAACAGATATATGATGCGACAGAGCCTAATTCTGTTACGAACCAGATCGAAGGACAGGCTTTTAAAGATATAGCTGATGTATTGGAAGAATCTGCAAGTCTTGGAATAAAAAAAACGTATCTGACAAATTCAGATATGCAGTCAGATGCTAGTCCTAATCCAATAGGCGATGATGGTAATTTAATAAAAAATGGGGAGTTGGTATCAGTGACTGATGATCCTGATCCCAATAAAAATGGCATTTATGCATATGTAATAACTGATGGCGTAGGAGTTTGGAGATATCGGGGGCCATTAGGCGATGTATCTAACAAAGCGGATAAAACCGACGCCTCCGGCAACCCTGTTGTCTACCTTCCGGCAGGAACACTCTCCATTGTCAGCGACGATGAATACGCCTATGCCATCGTGGATGCGGAAAACTACCTGTTGTGGGGCAAACGATGGGACGGTACCACTTTTGACTGTGACAATACCATCACCGATAATATCCAACACAACGAACAATATATCGGAGAAGTAAAATTGCAGCTTGATAACTTTATCACCCTGTATGCCGGTATCCTTGAAATGACAAGCTTAACAGACGATCCCGAATGGCTGCGTGTGTGGACGGACAAAGAAGGGCATATCCTGGCAGGCATTAAAACAGACGGGTCATTCTATACGCCTGAATTCGAAGAGATAAAGAAACGTATTGAAGCCCTTGAAAATACATCCGGTGATATTATTGACGATCCCGAAGGGCGTCTGGAACTGACACTCGATAAGAATGAGAATATAGTTTCCGAAAGGCAAGCAGACGGTACAAAGGTAGAACCGAAGCTACTGACCGAAAACCTGTCTGTAACCGAAGCCATCCGCTTCTCCGACAAAGCCATGCAAGCCCTGCATCACGATCTGATAAACAGCGGCTTTTCTTCGGGTACCGGCGACTGGAGCGATCAGTCATTGATAAAAATGCCTATTCCACGCATATGCGCTAAAGTAAACCTTATATGTTCGAAATTGCCTACCAGTAAGACCGATGATATACAGGCTATACTCGAATTATGGGATATGGACGGGAACTATTTCAGGATTCCCATTATCCTGAATGCGCAAGGTAGTTCGTCCATGTTTTATTATATAAAGAACCTTGGAATAGACTTAGTAAATCAGAAACTTAAATTCGGCGACTGGGTTGTACAGGACTCTTTCCATATCAAGAAATACTATATCGATGCGTTCAGGGGGCAGAGTAACGTCTGTTACAACCTTGCCGAACAGATGTACCGGACACGCCCATACGGACAGATGCGCCCGTGGGATTATCTCAATGATAATACATCTGTTCTCAATTCGGGCGGCACACTTGACAGGGACTTCCCTACCGGAGCGCTTTCACATCCTGACGGATTCCCGATAGCTATCTACTGGAACGGTAATTTTTTCGGGTTGTATTCATGGAACCTGAAAAAACACAGGGATAATTATAACCTGGACGGTTCCAATCCGGATCATATATTCCTCGATGGCACATTGGGTGGAGCGCAATTATGGGGCGGTACCGTCGATTGGAATGCCTTTGAGATCCGTAACCCGAAAGGGCTGATCGATATCAACGGCAATAAGTATGACGGGGATAACCCTACCGAACTATCGGATAGCGATCCGTTTTCTGCAACAGTGAAAGCGAATATACAAAAACTGGCGGGTGCAGTGCCGGCTATCAGGGCGGCCAGTGGGAACGATAATAAAAGGGCTCTCTTCGAAGAATATTTCAATCTGCCTTTTATGATAGATTACTTTGTGTTTGCACAAGCCATATATGACTTTGACGGTTTTGCCAAAAACTGGCTGTGGTGCTCGTGGGACGGCAATAAGTATTCCCCGTGTGTGTATGACAAAGATTCTGTGTTCGGAATGAGCTGGCGGGGCACATTCGTTATGCCCGAATCGATCACCAATATACTGGGTACAAGTTCCGTTTTGCCAACCGGTCAATTATACCAGTTATACCTTCCGCAAATCAAAGAGAGGTACAACGAGCTCAGGGGTGATGGTGTATTTACCACCGGGAATATAACCGGGCTGTTCGAAGACTGGGTAAGCCGTGTGGGATATGACAATTACAAACGTGAATTTGAAAAGTACCCCGATGTGCCGTCGTACCGTGATCCGAAGATCAATGCCGAATTCTGGGAACTGGTGGATATGGGAAACACAAGCTATGCCCCTTATGATAATGCTGCGGGTTATGCAGTAGGCGACACCTGCCGTGACGGGCTGAATGTTCAATACGGTTTCAGGTGTGTGAAGGATAGTACGGGAAACCGCCCTTTCACCGGATTTTATTCAAATAACCCTGTGGAAGCCGGGTTTTATAACAGCATCGGACGTGTCGGCAACTGGCTGGATCAGAGATTCGCTAACCTGGATTCGCAGTTTAATAATTAACAACAAAAAATATATAAGTTATGAACGAATGTTTAGTCACACAATTAAAGGGGGTTGTAAACAATGATTCCCTGTTGAAACTGGGAGAACTCAGATTCTCATTGAGCCATACAAGAAGCTCGACGGTCAGCAACCTTTTTATGATACTGTCAGACAAAGCCAATACGGTATCGCTGTCTGAAACATGCACTATGTCCACATCTTCCGATATGTCCAACCCGGTCACGGTATCCGGGAGTGTGGAAATCCCTGCGAACACAGCCTGTTATTTTAATATTCCTTACGGTTCTACAATAGATGTCAGCATCCGGGACAAATATTCTATCAGGAACCTTATCACGAATGGTTACTCCTATAATTTCAGGGGGATCAGTTTTTTGACTTCCCTGACAGGATTAGTATTATTCCCGTCAGAATTGCTGGTGTTGGATTCTCTTAAACAAAAACCGGCTACCGGTTCTTTTCAACTTATTGCCCGTGTGAATGAACAATACGAAAGCATTGTTTTTGACGCAGGTGAATTGAAATTCGAAAGTATACCGACCACTTCCGCCAGTATATATCTTAACAGCTATAAGATCACCGGGAAGTTTAGCCCCGGCCCGATCTCTTTCGCTACTACCGGCGCGATTTCCCTTTCTGTGGAACGCAGCAATGTTTCCTTTGATCCGGCTATTGACCTTGAAATAAAAAACGGGAAGCTACGTGATTTAAGGATCTCCGATTCACTGGTATCTGGTGATCTGGGTGCTTTGTTCGCAAAGCTGCTTTCTGACGGTGTTTTGTGGGATGAGACAACTACAGTGGGATTGGCGGCCAGAAATATGGATACCCTGAGCGGGGATATAGCCCGGTGTCCTTTCGCATTTTTCACCAATACCGACGGTTCATACAATGAATACAGGCAGCGGGGGTTATCTTCTTTCTCCTGGTCGATCCGTCCTCAGGGTTTTATTCTTGCCTTGGAGAAAGTAAAGCTGGGCAATTTTGTGGATGCGATGCTGATCGATCAGGCGACAAAGGAACTACACCCGACGGCAGCGGCTTCTTCGTGGCTGAAAAGCATCTATGTGATCGGTACAAGGACAGCGGCCTCGGATGCTGCCGTACAGACATTGACGGATAAAGGTGTCACTGTGACGGTGACAGCTGGGTAATAGTAAATATAATTACTATTACTATAATTAAAGATAAATAAGTTAGGTATATCCGTCCTACCAAAACGGGAAGTGGTCTTTGATATATTGAATTTATCGTTTTTAAACAAATAAACAATTTCATTATGAGTGATATTTATTATTATATTTGCAAAAAAGCAAGATATATGAGTGATTATCTAAGACACATTTTTGAACATGCTTCATCCCAAGGATATAAGTCTAATGTTGTTAAATCTTTATTTGGACTACTCTCCATATTACTGACAGCAACAATTTTACTTTTTAAAATTGGAGAAAATGTGTTTGGGTATATCTTGGGGTGTTTATCTGTATTGATTGTTCTAGCCTTTCTTTTTGCCTATTTTTATTGTTTATTTAAAGACCCTAATTTGTTAAGGTCTGAAAAATTTGTTCTGGAAAAAACAGCAATAGAGAAAGCTTTAATGTCTGATAGCATAAAAAAAACAGTATCAGTAAATCCACCGAACTCAAATTATGTATCTTATGGTTCAATAGAAGAGGAGGCTGAGAAATGAAAACATTTATAATAGAATTTGATGATCTTAAAGAAGCAAATGTCGATAGTCACAAAAAACTGATGGACTATATTCTGGAAAACAAACTGGAATTCTGGGAATATATATCTCATCAAATTGTATTATTAACTCCAGATTCTTTTACAGCGTCCATGTTAAGGGCTACTATTAAAAATATATATGGAGATGGTATCCTACTTGTTGTTTTTGAAGTCTCCATTCTAGATATGGCGGCATTTGGACCTGACGGATTTATGGATTTTTTCGAAATTGCAAAGCATCCTGATTATGTTCCACTATGGGAGCGAGAAAGTGGCAAGCCATATGATCATTCCAAAGTATACAAGATTTTTAGAGATATTCAACTAAGGAAGAGACACTTCCCAGGATAGTTTCAGATAAAACAAATTTAAAAAAACGGTAAATTCAAATGAGTTTACCGTTTTTTTTTGAAAACATTTTAATTATATAAAAAAATAAGACTTATGAAATTTGAAAATAAATATGTCCTGGCTTATCAGGACGGTAAAATAGTTCGCAGGGTAGATGGTACGGGGGAGATATTCACTCCTGAAGGTGTTACGGTTGAATTGTTCGACACAGAACAGGAGGTAGATGATTTTATCCGGGAGAACGGATTGGAAGAAAGTGAGGATGAAAATGAGCCTGCAAGCGAAGATTGAGAACGCATTACCTAAAGACAAGCTGATGCATTTTTGCATCGGCTTGTTATTGACTCAATTGGCTTATCTGTGGGTGTGGCTGATATTGCTGCCTGTGATTGCCGGATTAATCAAGGAACTGTATGATAGGTTTGTGCGAAAGACGGGATTTGATTGGTGGGATATACTCGCTACTGTGTTGGGCTGTGTGCCGGTGGGGATAGTGATATTTATAATAAGATTCATGGAATGAAAGAAAATGTAGTGCTATTTATTCAATCGTACTTAAATGGGGATTATGTTTCTTTAGAAACTAAACTGGCTATTGTGGCTATTATGTGGCTATTTGTTGCTATCGCTATCACGCTCGATCTGATTAGCGGATGGAGAAAGGCCAAAGAACGGAACGAAGCCCGGACTTCATACGGATTAAGACGAACTGTAACAAAGGTGGTATTCTATTATGCTATGATGTTCTTTGCCTTTATGTTCGACTGTATCGGCACGTTTTTCTATCCATTACCATATGTCACATTTATCGCTGCCGGATTCTTGATATTCATAGAAGGTAAATCAATATTGGAAAAGGCACATGACAAGGATAAGCGTAAATTGAATAACAGCCTGAAAGATTTATCTATAATGCTGGATAACCGGGATGATTTAATAAAAGGTCTTACAGAATTAGTAAAAAAAATATCAGAAGAAAAGGAAGTGAAGAATGAGAAAGATTAAATATATAGGTGTCCATTGTACTGGCGGACTGGACAGTCAGTCACTTGAAAGCATACAGGCATACTGGAAAAATACTTTAGGGTGGAAGAATCCGGGATATCATTATCTTATATTTCCTGATGGTACAGAAGTGCAATTATTATCTGAGGATAAAGTGTCGAACGGAGTTAAAGGATTCAATAGTGAATTAATTAATGTCTGTTATGTGGGTGGTATGATAATTGAAAACAAAAAAACTGTTTTTACAGATACCCGCACCGATTCACAAAAAGCAACAATGCTCAGCAGATTGAAAAAGCTAAAAGTCAAATATCCTGATGCAATAATAAAAGGACATCGTGATTTTAGTCCTGATCTGAATGGAAATGGCAAAGTAGATTATTTTGAATGGATAAAAGTTTGTCCGTGTTTTGATGCGATGGAGGAATACAAGTTATGAAACAAATAAAGTATATAAAAATTCCATTATTTGTATTTGTCTCAATAATCATTTCACTTCTGGCTTTAGTAGGCATTGCAATCTATCAGAATCATTTCATAAATCAGTATTTAGATGTGATATATAAATTACTTTCTCGATGAAAAAAGAACACAAAGTACATATAGGAATTATCATAGTTGTTGTAGTGTCAATTCTTCTGCTTCTGAGCAGTTGTAAATCAAAAATGATATATGTACCTGTTGAATCGGTAAAAACCGAATACAGGGATAAGTATTTGCGTGATTCAGTGTATTTACATGATTCTGTATTCATGAAAATAAAAGGTGATACCGTTTGGTTGGAAAAATATAGATATCTATACCGGGATAAATTTGTGAGAGATTCTATATTTATCAATGATAGTATACAAGTTCCCTATCCGGTTGAGATACCTGGGCCAGAAGTAAACCGACTTACATCTTTTCAATCATTTCAAGTATGGTGTGGAAGAATATTATTGCTCTTGCTACTAGCTTATTTTGGATTCAAAGGAATAAAACGATTTATATAGCTTTTGAAAGCATAATTTTTTGATTTTTGAATCGTCCTATTTTCACAAATAGGACGATTGTTTATATATATCTTTCTTTAGTTCTTGATGCTTTCTGTTGGCTTCGGCTTTATTTTTATTTAGATCGGGTAATTTATAGGTATCAACGATATTATTATCCTTATCATAGAATACTATTTTCCTATTTTTTTGATAATCTTTTTCACTATATTTTATTTGTATAATTTTCATATCTTTTTTGCTAATTTCAAAATCCCCAGATTCATTCTGAATTATTGAAGGTTGAACTATAATCTTTCTTTCAGACACAAGTAATTCATTTTTATTAGCATCATAAAGACTTTCTTCAAAAGGTAAATGACCATTGGTGTTATATTCGTTTTCAATAAATTGTTTTATATCATCATAGTTATATACCGATACATTAATGAAAAAATTACTATTTTCTTTTGTGTTTTTAAAAGAATAACCTGCTGTAAAAGTAAAATTATCTTTTATTGCGTAATTCAAATTTCCTGAATTTGGCCCTTGATGAAAGATTGTCTCCATTGCTGTAGTATCAATTCTCATGGGTAGCTACAGATTTGTTTTTTCACTGTAATTTAAATACTTAATATAATAATTTACATTTTCCGTATTCTTGTTTGATTCTGTATACCACCTAGAACTTATCCTATCGTCATAATTAGTTTCAGTTGTTATTTCCCGAAATTTAACCTTAGTTAAATCATATTTTTTTTCAGCCTTTATCGTTTTATTAGTGATGGGGTTATAAAAGTCTTTAATATTTTGATCTTCAGTTAACCCAATCTCAATAAACAGTGAAATATCTTCTATACTGTTAGTATATTCATTAGTAATATTAATAGGCAATGTGGTAATGATCTCATTTTTCCCTAAAAAAGAGATAGGGCATATATAAATTACTGAAGTCAAAGAATTTTTCTTTAAAGCATAATCTCCAATATGCAATATTAAGCCTTTTTGAGTATCCTCTTTTCTCCAAATACCTGGGATAATTATGCTTCCAATTAGAGTAACAACTAATGTTATTATAGCAATAACAATACTTATTTTAGCTTTTTTACCAATAGATTTTAATTGATTTAATATTGAAATCAAATAGTTTTTTTTTGTTTTCCTGCTTGTCATAACATAGATATTTATATATTTGTAAAACATAACAAGATTCGATATTGCGTTACGAAATAGTTATGTTTGAAGGCCTTCTATTTTTGGGAGGCTTTCTTCTTTTTTAGTTTTCCATATTCTCTGATATGCTTCAGTACTTTTTTGTTCGCATCATCTATCTTCTTCTGATCGAAGTTGATATAGATATCAGTAACAGAATTTCCACCATGTCCCAAAGCAGCTGCGATAGTTTCCTTGGGAATATCAAGAGAGGCTGCGATTGTGGCCCATGTGTGGCGGGCCCAGTATGTTGTTATGCTAGGAAATAGGGGTTTTCTTTCTTTAATTTTCTTCTTTTTCCCTTTTACTATTTTTTCTACTATCTCAAATGGCCCTATTTCTTGTATATTTTTATTTATCTTGTCTGCAAATCCTTTGTAATAATTGTACGTATCAAGTGCGTTTAATAGATAATCTTTCCCTTTGTATTTGTCAAGAATAGCTTGAGCTTCAGGTAATACTTCAATACTATATAATCTGTAAGTTTTTTCTCTTCGGTATTCAATCCTCCCATTTATTATTTCTTTCAGATGTAGAAGGTCAATGACATTTATCCCAATTAGGTAAAATGTAAGCATGAATAAATCCCGATACTTCATCTGATGTTCTTCGCATGGATAATCGCGCAATTGTATTAAATCCTCAACAGTCAAAGATCTTTTAATTGTCTTTTCGGTTTTTATCTTAAATCGTCTGAATGGATATATGCTTTGTGAAATCAATTCTTCGTCTATGGCATCATTAAATATTGCTCTTATATTGCGAAAATGAATTCCTTGAGCATTAATGCTAAGTCCTTCTTCTGATATATTTTGCTGGAATCCTTTCAGCCATGATAGGTTAATGTCTTCAAAAGTTAAATTATCGATATCAGTATGTTTTTTGATTTTATTGAGAGTAGCCCTATATATGTCTTTTGTATTCTTCTTTTCTTTAGTTGAGATAAATCTTTCCAAATGTTCCTTAAATAAATATGGCGTTTCATCATCGGGCTCATTTGAATCATTATAATTTTCAATTATATTTTTGAGCTGCTGGTGGGATAGATTATTAATCTTTCCATTTGCAGCTAAGTCTAACAATACTTTTTTTACATTAATAAGCCACTGCTCTATTATGGTATTATAAATTTTCTTGCTCTTATGACCAACGACTTCGCCGCCTACAAGCTGGTCCTCTTTCAGATATATTTTAAGATTGATGAAAAATTTCCCTTTATGTGTAACAGCTATCTTTAGCGGATAAGTTCCATCTTTACGAGGAACACGGGTATCAAGATATAATTTTACTGATGCCATAATTTACTATTGTTTTTTTGCACACAAATTGCACGGTTTTTCCTCAAAAGTCCACTTTTTGCCCTGATATGCCCCCAAATATATTTATATTTTTGGATATATACAACATGAAAATAGATGACTATATATTCATAATCATCTATTTATCAGGCGGAGAGGAAGAGATTCGAACTCTCGATACAGTTACCCGTATACATGCTTTCCAGGCGTGCCTCTTCAACCACTCGAGCACCTCTCCTTTTTATTGTGGGACAAAGATACAAGATATTTTTGGATATGCAAGAGGTAAAAGTATTAGTAGTTTTTGATATGATTTGAATCCTTTTTAGGCATTTGTGGCTACAAAATGGCTACAAAAATGAGAGTAAAAATAGAAGCAGTCGCAGAGACCTACAGATTAACATCAAAAGGCTATATACCAATAGTTTTAAGGCTTGTAAAAGACAGAAAAAAGAAAGTAATAAGATTAGGTATTTCTATAGAAAAAAGCTATTGGGATGCTACAAAAAATAAGATTAAGCCTAATTGCCCTAATTTTGAATATTTAGAAAATATCATAACAGAAAAATTATCTAAGTTTCAAAAACAAGTCTTGGAATTTCAATCTATAGGAAAAGACTTTTCTTTAAATCAATTAATTGAGGCTGTAGAAAGACCAACAAAGAATATATCTATAAGTGATTATCTAAATTCAGTCATAGAAAAACTGACAAAAGAAAATAGAATAGGCAATGCAACCCATTATCAAGCATTGTATAATTCTTTAGAAAGGTTTACAAAAATTAATCAACTACAATTTGTAGATATAGATGTACCATTTCTGAATAAATATGAAACTTATTTAAGAAACATAGGAAATAAAAACAATAGTATCAGCATAAAAATGAGGACTCTTAAAGCAGTCTATAATAAGGCTGTGAAGGATAACATTGTAAAGAAAGACTATTATCCATTTAATGAATATAATGTCTCTAAGCTGAAAGATTCTACACCAAAGAGGTCTATTCTTAAAGAGGATATTCAGAAAATTATATCTCTGGATGTACAGACAATCAGCAAAAGACCTCAATCTTTATTACAGTTCAGTAAAGACTTGTTCCTATTCAGTTATTTAGGGTGTGGTATAAATATGGTGGATATGGCACATTTAAAAAGGAGTAATATAGTTTCAACCAGAATAGTCTATAAAAGGCATAAAACAGGAAAACAAATCAGTTTTCTATTACAACCTTATGCTTTAGAAATTATACAGAGATATGAGAATAGTAATAATGACTATATATTTCCTATTTTGGATGATTCTATACATGCTACAGCAGAACAGCAAGTCAGAAGGATAAAGAAAGTAACCTATGTAGCTAATAAGAATCTAAAGAAGATTGGGGAAAGCATTAATCTTTCTATTCCTCTGACGACATATTGTGCAAGACATTCATTTGCAACCATTTTGAAAAGGTCTGGAATTAATGTTGCTATTATAAGTGAGGCTTTAGGGCATTCAGATTTAAAGACTACTCAGATTTATTTGGATAGTTTTGAAAATAGTCAGATAGATGAAGCTATGAAGAATTTGCTTTGAAATAATAGACTTACTCTTAAAATGTTAATTATAATCTCTATTTTTATGATAAATTTAGAGGTTATAATTTAAATAACAAATTATGGATATAAAAATAAACCAACCCTATATAATCATAAAAGAAGTAGAACTGTACAATCTACCTAATTTCATAGTTATTACAGGTGAGAATGGAACAGGAAAAACCCAATTTCTAACACACTTATATGAGTCTGTTAATCCTATGATGGGTATGCCTCATACAATGATTGATAGTGTGGGTAATGCTACTACTATATATAATGCAGAGATTATTTCAGAGAATAAAACTGCTACAAATATTATATATAGAATGATTGATACACCTTATGTAGATTTAGGGAATCACTATGATAAGAATTCACTTATTACCAAAGGACAAGATATTGCTTATAAATTGTTATTCTATATAAATCATATAAATTTATTTTCAGATCAAAATATAAATTTAGGCATGCTTAATAAGAGATATCTTGAGGTTATTGGTGTTAGAAAAAGTAATCAGGACTATGTAGACAAGAAGGTAACATTTCCTGCATTTAGTCAAAGTGATATTGATATAATAAAAAAAATTATAGATTTACACCCTAGCCCTGATTTATATTTAGTCCCTTATTATTATATTGCATACCAACCTATACCAAGTTCAACTTTGTTTTCAGCTAATCTAAAATTTTTATATATTCAATATTGGGCTAGAAAAAAAGCAAATTTGGAACTCAATGAAGCCCCATGGATAACTTTTAATAAAATAGCTCAAATAGCCCAATTTAGATACCACCTAGAAACTCCAGATATTGAAAGTGAGGGATTTAATTTTGAAATTAAACTAATAGATAGAGATTCTAACACCACCTTAAACGCAGATTTTTTATCTTCTGGTGAAAAGGTAATTTTTTCACTTATTTTGGCAATCTATTCATCTAATACAGGAGCTCAATTTCCAGATGTAATACTTTTTGATGAGCCTGATGCATATTTACATCCAACTATGAGTAAGCAAATGCTTGATGTTATACAAAATGTTTTGGTAAAAGAAAATAATATCAAAGTCATAATGACAACCCATAGTCCAACAACAGTGGCTTTAACTCCAGAGCTAAATTTGTATAGAATGCATAGAGAATTAGGATACATTATAAAATCATCAAAAAAGGAAGCTATAAAAACACTAACAAATGGATTAAATTCTATTAGTGTATATTATGAGAATATTAAACAAATATTTGTAGAAGCTCCAATTGATAAATTTTATTTGGAGAATATTTATACTATAATCCAAAATCAATTTGAAAATTATTTAACAAATGATATTATATTACAATTCATCACAGCAGGAAGTTCTGCAGAAGAAGATGGTTGTGATAAAGTGAAGAATATTGTTAACACATTAACAAAAGCTAAAAACACTACTACATTTGGAGTTATTGATTGGGATTTAAAAAATAATGGCAATGAAAGAATTCTAGTTTTAGGTAATAAAAATAGATATGCTGTTGATAATTATATTTTTGACCCTATAGCATTTGTAATGTTTATTTTATCAGAAAACAATGAGAAGGAAAAAGTAGGGTTCAATGAAGAAGATACTATTATAAACTTCTATAATAAATCTCAACATGATATACAAACGATAGTGAATAATGTAATATCAAAATTAGAAGATAATTATCCAAACAAAAATGAAAATTTGGAAATTGTAAAATATGAAGTAATTAATGGTATGGAGTTCTACCTTCCCAAATGGTTTACTATAATCAGAGGACATGATTTAGAAAAGTTATATATACAAACTTTTTCATTCTTGAATAAACATAAGAATTTAAGTATTCAAATGTTTGATAAAAGCTATAGGCTATATCCAAGTTTTATTCATAAAGATATTTTAGAAACATTACAAGAGCTTCAAAGATTAGATAATTAACCCCTCACTTACATCCTAATAATACCCAAGACCTAAGTGAGCATGATGCAGTCTCAGGTACATTAAAAATAAAATGGCTAAAACAATAAGCATACTAGACAGCCTCAAAAAATATGAGGCTGCAAAAGAAGAAGAAGAAGAAAAAATAATTCCTAAAGAGATAATAGAAAATCAAGTCAAGGATTTATTTTCAGAAGCAGTCTTAGATACTCTGGCAGGAGCTAATCCAGAAGAAACAATCACTACCATTCACAAAGGTTATTTTATGATTTGGGGTTCATCTCAAGGTTTCACAGATGAATACAGACTATCTAATTTTATCCAAAAGTTGCCTCATGGAATTGTAGACAAAAAAGCTACAGGAGTAGGTGCAACAACCTTAGAACTCAAATCACCCAGACATTCAATAATAGTAGTACCTACAAAGAAACTAGCCTATAGCAAATTTAAATGGGCTGAAAATAATCTGAACCCTAAAAAAGTACTATATGTTGGCACTTCCATAGGAGAATTTACAGACAGGGTAAGTAAAGATGAAATCATTAATTATTTGGAGCAAAATACTACTCAGCCTCTAAAGTTTTTAGTGGTAGCAGACAGCTTAGATTATTTGATGAATATACTAGGGGAAGAAGCCTATAAACATTGCTTCCTAATGGTAGATGAAATAGATCTTCTCCAAGCAGACAGTAACTACAGACCTAATTTAGAAACAGTAATAGATAACTATTTTAAGTTTGATGTAAAGAACAGGTGTATTGTAACTGCTACAATGGGGGAATTCTCCAATCCTCTATTCCAGAATGAATGCAGATTTGAAATAGAAGAATTATCCCACAAGAAAAGAGAGATAAGGCTCATACATATCAATCAGTCTAACAGCATCAATCATGCAGTCACAGAGTTGATAAAAAAATATCCAGAAGATAAGATATTGATAGCCTATAATACAGTCTCACAGGTAAAGAATATTATATCTATGATAGATGAATCTACACAGAAGGAATGTGCTATCATGTGCAGTGAATCAAGCAGGAAAGATGCAGGAACTTATTATTACCCATTGAAAGATGATTCTACATTACCTAAGAGAATCAATTTTATGACTTGCAGCTATTTTTCTGGAATAGATATCAATGATACTTACCACCTTATCACTGTTTCTAATGTAAAATATGCACATCAAATGCTTACTACAAAGAAGATAACTCAAATCTATGGTAGATGCAGAATTAAAGATGGCATATTGAGTGATACTATAATCTATAACACTACAGACTATGAGCCTAAGTTTAAAAGGACTACAGCTAAATATAGAAATACATTGATTAAAAAGGCTAATAAAGTCTTAGATTTGATAAATGCAGCCCATATTATACAGGGAGAAGATAAGGATTTAATAGATTTATTCAATGTAATGAAACTTGCCATATTGGACAAAGCCCTTGAAACCCCATTCAGAGGTCAGCCAATTCCACTTATAAGACCTACTATAAATGAAGGAAAATATGATATAGCCTACCTTAATATTGATTTTCTGACAGAAAGAGAACAACTATTCAATGAACTGTATATTAATCAAGAGAAACTATATAAAGCCTTAGTTTCAGAAGGACATCAGGTAACACAGATAGAATATGAAAACAATAGGACTGATGAAGAAAAATCAGCAGAACAGAGAATAGAGAACCATTTCACAGATAGCAGAAATGAATTAATAGATTCATTACAGACTGCTTTAGTTGCAGACTTGAAAGAGAAAGTAGAAAAGCTGCCTACAGGTGTTCTAAATAAGTATGTTGCAGAGAAACTAAGAACCTGCACCAAAGAAGAGAAGCCTATCCTTGAAAGATTTATAGATTTGAACGAATATGTAGAATCTGATAAACTATTAGACTACCTCTATGAAATAAGGCATATGAATATTAAAGCTTACAAGGGGCTTATCAATGCTATTATGTTCTGGTGTCTGGCAGAAGACCACCCTCTAAGAATAAGTATGAGAGAAGCCTTTGAAACAGGAAAAGGATATACACCAGAAGAAATACATGAGAAGATAGAACCAATAGTCAAATATCATTTCCACAAGACTATAAAACCAAGAACTTCTATCAGCCTATTTAAGGCTTATTTTGAAACATCCAGACCAAGGAACAGCTATGTAGCCATAAAAGAAAATCCTCTGAATTTTGGAGAGAGAAAGATCTCTATAGGCAAGGTAGAGAATAATTTGCTTAGATATTTTATAATATAGTAAATCTCACTTAATTTGTATATTTAATAAAAAGTAAATGAGATTTTGAATTATTTCCTAACATAATGGATGAGAGATGGGGTGGTTATATAGGATTGTTAGAAATATTATAGAGAAGTTTAGGAAGAATGGAGACTCTCATGTAGTTTTATACATAAAGAGAGCTTATTCTGGATATTTTGCCCTTATACCAGATAACTTGGATATTGACAATCATTTAAGAAACTACCCTCTTGTTGATTATAGTGCATTTGAATTGAATGGAGACAAAATTTTAAGCTCAAAAGGACTTAAATTTGACAAGGATAAACTAATGTATCTTATTGGTCTGATTAGTGCTATACCAGCGAAGAATAAAGACTCTATTACAAAAGATGGATTTATACCTCTTAATTCAACCTATCTTCAAAAATTCTTTAAAGATTATAAAGACTATTTAGATTATTTGATTGATACAGGAATTATTATCTCAGATGGTTATTACATTCCAGAAGAAAAATCCATTGGTTATAAATTCTCAGAAATATATGAGAATACAGATTTAGTTAGATATTCATATAGAAGATTTGAAAATAGTATTGAACCTATTGAGGAATCAGTTTATAATGAAGATACAGGAGATTTTGAAAGAAATCAATTATTAGATTGTTCATATTTATCCCATTGGTATAATGAAAGAAAACTGAGAATTGATTACCAAAAGGCTAAAGAATATGGTAGAATATTAAAAAACAAAAAATTAGAAGAAGGTGAAGAAGCTTGGGATATAAATAGAGACTCTGGAGAGAAGAAAAATCCAATAAGCCAATATAATGCCTTGATTTATAATGCTGAAGCAGTACAGACTCATGATTATAAAGCTAAGATTGACTCAAATATTCATAGATTACATTCTGTATTAACCAACATACAAAAAGATTATAGGAACTTTATAACCTATGATGGACAACCCTTAGTCTCAATAGATATAAAGAACAGCCAACCCTACTTAGTTAGTGCATTGACAAACCCTAATTTCTGGTCAAACACAGATCCCAATTTAAAATTCAGTCAAATACCCAATAATATTCAAGGGTTATTCAATACCCCTACAACATCCAACACAACCCCCATATCCATTATGTTAGGAAATTTCTTTGACAATCTAAGTCCTTCTGATTTTGATGAATACAAAAGGATTGTTTCATCTGGAGAGATGTATGAAACTGTGCAAAGGTGGATTTTAGAAGAAAAGGAAATTGATATATCCAGAGAAGATGCTAAAACAACTATGTTTACATTAATTTTCTCCAGTAACAGGGATAATCCTAATGATGAAAACCATTGGTTAAAAGTTTATTACAGAGAAAAATTCCCTTCTATTGCAGAATTATTTAAAATAATAAAAAGACAATATAAAGGTGTTGATAGGAAAAAACAGCATGCAAGATTAGCTTGCCTTCTCCAATCAATAGAAAGTGAGATTGTATTGCATAGATGCTGCAAAAGGATATGGGAAGAAGGGGAGCAACAAGTGCCTATATTTACTATCCATGATTCAATAGTAACCACTAAAGGAAATGAAGATTTTGTAAAAAGGATAATGGAGGAAGAGCTAACCAGAGCAATTGGAGTCCCTCCCACATTACAGGTTGAAGAATGGAGAGAAAATAAATTAAAACACCAAGACATATTAATACAGATAAATAGCTAAAAGCATGAATAATAAAGAAAGACTTTTTGAATTAGTTCGTAAAGAAGATGTTGTATTATGGATTGGTGCAGGCTTTTCTAAATATGCAGGTTATCCTATGGGAGGAGAACTTGCTCAAATAATATATTCAAATTGCACAAAAGAAGAAAAAGAAGTTATTGGAGGTAATAAAGCACTCCAAGATATTGCTAATGATTTTGTAAATATAAGAAATGGTTCTAGGAATCAATTATTTGAGCTATTAAAAGAAAATATAATCTATAATAAACCTACATCTACAGAATATCATGATTTACTTTCTCAAATACCTCATATAAAAACTATTATAACAACAAATTATGATACTCTTTTAGAGGATGCTTATAAAGAAAGGGGACAAAAAATAGTTATTGATTCAGATGTTCCTTATATAAAAGAGGATAAAACTTCAATAGTAAAGATTCATGGGGATTTTACTAAATCAGATAAGATAGTTATAACCAAAGATGACTATACTAACTTCTATAATATTGATTATAATACCCCTATTTGGCATTTAATAAAAGAAAGGATTGTAACAAAGACAGTTGTGTTTATTGGCTATGGAATGGAAGATTCTAATATTTCAGCAATCTTTAATAAAGTCAGTGATACTCTAGGCAGCAATAAAAAAGAAATGTTTTTTATTGCCCCTAATCTCCCATCTCTCAAACAAAATGAATTAGTAAGGAAAGGTATTTGTTATGTAAATTCTACAGGAGAAGAGTTTGTTAGTGGACTTATAGAGAATATAAATAACAATTTACTATTTGATGTTGAAAGAAAATATGTGTCGCTAGATACAGCCAATAAATATACAGTTCTCAATTCAGGGATGTATGTAGGTGTTAAACCTGTAGCAGGAGGTAATATTATTGAATCTTTAAAACCAATAACAGGAAAAGCTTTAAATCAAATTTTCAAATTTAATCTTAATGATAAAAACTTTTCTGAAAAGATAATGAACTCCTCTATCACTGATGAAATTGTAATTCCAGCTGAGTTAATAATGAATCCTCAAATGGTCATAAATGGAATTAAACATCCTTTATCTGACAGACTCAAAGAAATAACACTACTTCCTATACCAGAAAAAACTTTCATTAACTTTTATTTTAATGATACAGATGAATTCACAGATATACCTGTTGACTTTTATAAAGGAAAAGGAGAGTTGAAACTTAAATGTAGATTAAAAGCAGGAATATTGACTGTATTAATAACCTTAGATACTGAAAAAGATGAAATGAAAGTCTCAATAACTTCAGAGCATAAAGATAATGGCAAATTAGGTAGAATTAATGATGAAATACTATTCTACAAACTCACATTAAAACTATTTGAAGGGAATAAGATGAAACTAGTTACAGGTAACAATTTCAGTATATCTTTAGACATTCCTCAAATGGAATTTGATAAAGCTATTATTAGAAGGCTTGAATATCTAGAGAGATTAAAAATAATAGAAAAACATTATTCTGTTATTTTTGACAATCTAGTTAAAATAACTACAGCAGATTATAAAAATGTAGATTTAATCTATAAAAATATTGTTCATAACAATATATTGGACAATTCAGAAGATGGCACAATCTCAATAGAGACTTATAATAGGTCAGGAAGAAAAGATTACAAAAAAGATATTTTAAAGAAAGATAGCTTTGAGGCTGTTAATGATAAAAAGCAAATAGCAAATCTACATGGGCATAAATTAGACATAGGCTATCAATACATAAAAATAGAAGAACCTATATATCTTAATAAAGAAAGATATATTTCTGGAAAAGACAAAAGATTACATGTTTCATGTAAAGCTAATAAATGTATTGTCTGTTTTATTGAGAGCATTGAATAATCTCAGGAAGTAATTAAATAGATAAAATTTAGCTTCACTAACTCCTTTATAATTAGTATAATATTAACTATTCTTACTCTTTGAGAAATTGAAAGAAAATTTTTTATTATTTTTTTTCAAAAAGTTCTGTATATCCACAAGCACTAGATAACCAAACTACACCCCCTCCATCTTTTGCAGTGAGGGGATAGTCCCCCTGCACAACAACAACAATAATATTTGAAATTATGAATGGACTAACATTTTTAGAAAGTTGGAGTGTGAGCCAATTTAAGCAAAACCACCATGTAGAAAAGATTGAGATTAAGAAAAATGAGGCTACAGGAAAATGCTTCTTTGTCTATGGATTTGAAACAGGGGCAGTCTCTAAGAAAGCAGATATAAGAGAATTGACCAACCCTGTAATATCACAAGTATGTGTTTCTGAGACAGGAGAAATGTTCTACCTTCTGCATCAGAAAGGAGAGAGCAAAGCTATAACCTTAGCAGTATTATAATAAACAGATACAGGGAAGATTAAAGTCTTCCCTTTTTATTTTAAAGTATATTTTGCTCACTTAGATATATAAATAATATAGAAACAAAGTGAGCATATTAATCATTAATAAAAAATTTACTCCATATGGAAACAATGCAATTAGCTACAGTAAAAAGCAATCATAGAGATGTAATGATTTCACAATTCCTCCCTAATCAAGATATAATAGAAATTACAGATATCTGTGACTGCAATCCAAGCCCTTTTATAGAAGCCAATACCAAAGAAGCAAGTTTACATCATTTAAAGCATGAATGTATTGTACCTGTCTTTTCTAAGGATAATGAGGTTACTATCAGCCATACTAATTTTATAGAAACAGTTTGGGATGCAGCAAGTAGTTTCTTTCCAAATGAAACTATCTTACAGCCAGATATAAGAGTCTCTCATGTAGTCAAAGGGAGAATTCCAGAAGCTATAAATAAACCTGTCAGTCAGCTTTTAGAGAGTGATAAGACTATTTATTATGAAAGGATGGCTTTCTGCTTTGAAGTGCCTACAATCTATCAGGATATAGAAGGGAACAGGCTTAATCTTTCCATTGGTGGAGTAAGAGCCTTAAACCATGAAAACCTCTATTCTAAAAAGAGTGTAGAGAAGTTTAAGATATTTATAGGTTTTAAGAATCTTGTTTGCACAAATCTATGTGTATCTACTGATGGGTATAAATCAGAATTAAGAGTTATGAGTTTGGAAGAATTATTCAAACATTCATTAATCTTATTTCAGCAATATAACCCAAACAGGCATTTGCAACTTATGTCTTCTTTTCAGAATTCTTACTTAACAGAGCATCAGTTTGCACAGTTAATAGGTAAAAGTAAACTGTATCAATGCTTACCTAATACACAAAAGAAGTTATTACCTAGTATGGAATTTGGAGATACTCATATCAATGCAGTAGCCAAAGCCTATTACAATGATAAGAATTTCAGAATAGAAGAGGGTGCAGATGCTATTAATCTCTGGAAAGTCTATAATCTGTTTACAGGAGCAAACAAGAATAGTTATATTGACAATCTATTAGATAGATCTTTAAATGCAACTGAACTCTTGGAAGGGCTTAATAGGGCTTTGCATGGAGATAAGGAGTATAGATGGTTTATTGAGTGAATAATATTTCTTTTAATGTTTATCTTTTATAGATATTATTTTAAGTATAGTATATATATTTGTATTTATTGAGATTTAACAATTTATATTATGGAAGGATTTGAGTCGTATAACAAGTTTAAAAAGGATATAAAAGATTCAAAACAAATTTACGACATAACCTATCATCTTTATCAGTTAGAGAAAAAAAGATTAAAGCAAGAATTAAAGCAGGATAAATTAAAACCTACATGGAAAACTACAGTTGGGACAATTGAACATAGTCCAACAGCTTTATATGAAAGATTAGAGCATTTATATCCATTCAAATTAAGGCAATTAATATTGATCTCTAGCATAACTTCCTTGGAAGTCTACCTCACAGATGTAATCTTAGAAATATTCAAGAGGGATATATCTCCATTTAAGGTTTCTGATACTATTACTTTTCAAAGAAACTATCTTTTAAGCATGAGTAGTGTAAATAAAATTCAAAATGACATTATATCTAAAGATTTTAGGAATCTAACCAGTGGAGGGTTAAAGGAGATTGAGAAATACTATAAGAAGTTATTTGAAATAGATATTCGAAATATAGGAATCAATTTTCAAGATATTGAAGAGATTCATACAAGAAGACATCTATTTGTACATAGAAATGGTATAACTGATTTAGAATATGTTAAAAGATTTCCTGCTTTTGGTTATAAAGTATCTCAGCAAATAAAAATAGAACATAATTATCTTATTTTATCATTAAACAAGCTTCTGGAATTTGGTAGACTAATCAATAAAGAACTATCAAATAAATATCCTGATGCAAATAGAAATAAAAGGTATTATTCAGGCAGTAATAAATTTAGGAAAGACCTAAAGAACTTAATGATTGATATAAGTATTCTTGAAGATAAGTTTGATATTATTGATTATTTGGATAATTTAGAAGTAGATGGTATAAAGTTTGCAGATTATATTGTACAAATAACAGTATTAGATAATTCATGTAATCTCTTCATCTCAGGGAGGAATGATGCAATATCAAAATTTTTTAATCCAATAATAGAACATGGGAAAATGTTGATAAATAAAACAATAGAAATAAAGGATAGTATTTAATACTATTCTTTAGACATTTTAAAGCCTCACTTACATCTATATATAAATGGAAACCTAAGTGAGAAAAGGTATTTAAAGTAAAGAGAGATAATTTTTGATTGCAGCTATAGCACATTAAGATATTTATCTCTTTTTTTATTATTGTTGTATTAGCCTCATTCAGTAATGGATGGGGCTTTTAATTATTAATTTATGGGAACACTTTTACAAATAATAGGTCACATTGTCATAGGGTATATTATTATGTATATAATATGCTATGAGGATAGACCTACCAGAAAGAAGAAATAGTAAACAGAGAAAGTATTATTTAATGAATTTATTATTACCCTAACTCACAGCCACACCTATAAATGAATTGGAAGGACTTAAATCAAAAAGTAGTTGAATATTTGATGTATATCTGTTTAAATCTTGTATTTTTGCAGTATACTAAGAATTAAATAATTGCGAATGAATATATAAGTTTAACTAAGACATATTTTTAGAAAGAAGTATTTGCTTTTTGCTTGTGTTATCCTAAAATTACCACTTTTTAATTAACCACAGCAGTAATAAGTGAATGCTACATCCTCTAATAGGGTGTGGCTCCTTGTTATGTGGTTGGGGTGTGTGGTAATACCTTGGATACTAATAAGTGATAGTCACACCTTCTTTTTGTAGGTATGGCTACTAAAAAGAAAAAGTATGAAATTAAATTTTTCAATCTTAATCAGTATAATATTAATTACAAGTTGTGTAGAGAAGCAACATTCTAACAAAGAAGATATTAATACTGTTCCTATAGAAGCAAGAAAATGCATAATCACAACACACTATACCCCAATACAGCATGAAGGAAAATGGATTTGTGGAGAAGAATATAGTAGAAGTGAAAACCTTTCAGATACAATATATTATGATGAAAATAATAATAAACTTCTGAGAATTTTAAAAGGTAGATATGCTATCAATAAGTATATTTATCATTCTCCCAAAGAAAAACTTTTGGAGAAAATATATTCTTTACAAAGGGAAAATATAGATTCTGCATTATATATAAGAAATGCTGAAAATAAACTAATTGAGCTAGTTGTAAGTGGAGATATTTTTGCAGAGTATTTAGAATCAAAGAGCTATCACTATAATAACAAAGGTGAAAGAAGTGAGATAATGCAAGGTGATACAAAAACTACTATAGAGCAATCCCCATCTAAGGATGGCTTAACAATAAAAACATTCAGAAAATTTAAAAAGAAAGCAGATTCTTCCAATGAATTAATTGAAAAGGGTACTGAAATCTTTAATCCAGAAGGTCAACTACTACGAATTATAAATGAGTATTATAAATATGGAAGGGTGGACAAAGAAGAAGACTTCTCCTTTACTTATGATGAGAAAAATAGGAGAATCAAAGAGGAAATGAAAGGTCAAACTGCTGCAATGCATTTTCAAGTACCAAATAATTTGTCTCCAGAAGAACAAGAAGAATATATTAGGGAGAACTATTATGAAAACATAGAATATACTCCAATAGCCTATATTAAAGAATGGAAATATAATAGTCATGGAGATTTGGAATCTTATATTTATAAGACTTTGGACAATGATTCAGGACGAATAAAAATAAATCCAAATTTCAGTGAAAGATATGAATTTGTATATAACAAAGAAGGAGAATGGGTTGAAAAGTATTCATATATGATATACAAATCAAACATATTAAGTAGAGAAAAAGAATCAGAAGAAAATAATGAACCTTACTTAATCTCAATAAGAGAAATAATTGATTTATAATTACAATTCTCCATTTTAATGAAATAGTAAGTAGTCTTTAATGAAATGTTAAATATTACTTACTATTTTTGTGTAGATATTATCACTGTTTATTATAAATCTTATACTATGGCTTTGGCTTTTGAACAAATTCTTCTGATTGTATTATTAGTTGGTATTATACTAATTTTTCTGACAAGATTATTTCCTGACAAAAAGAAAGATAGGTCTACAGAAACAAAAAAGGCAAATGGAGATTACAAACCTATTACTATTGAAATTGAAAAAACTCCAATCAAATCAGAAGAAACAACTACTAATGAAATTATAATAGAAGATGACATTGTAGATTCAGAACCTTCTGGAAAGATTGAGAATGAATTGCTAACAAGTGAATCAAACTCTATTACAGAAGAATTTAAAACAGGAAAAACATCTGAATCTGATGCAGAAGTAATAATAGATAATTCTCCTATAGAACCAGAAACTATTATTAAATCTGAAAGTAATAATTACAATAGTGACATAAAAAAAATCTCATTAGAAGGTCATAATCTTAGAAATATACAAGAAAGAGATTACTACCTATTCTATCATAAAGATACAGATTCATACTACCATAATAAAGAATATCTTTTAACCCCTGTCAGAGATATAATAGGAGGCTTCTTCCCTTTTAATTTAGAAGAAAAAGCAAGAAAGAAAGCTATTCAAGAAAATTGTAGTATACAGGAAATAAAAGATAAATGGAAACATGATAGTAGTCTGGGAAAAGAACTAGGAAGACACCTACATATGCAAATTGAAAATTATTTTCAAAACAAAAAAGTTGAAATGAAATATTCTTTTAGTTTCAATAGTCCTAATAAAAAAGTATCTGATTTAGAATATGACATATCTAAAGAGTTTTCAATTTTTAAAAATCTGGTAGAAAAAGAAATAAAACCTAATATTTATAAAACAGATTGGCTTATATATAGCCCTGAACATGAAGTTATAGGTTCAGTTGATTTAATATTTAAAGATGCTGATGGCTCTTATACTATGTGTGATTGGATTAGATCAAATAAATTATTTGATGAAGAAAGAAATGTAATTCCAGTTAGAGAATATGGAGTGGGATTACATGGCATGAATAAGACACCTAGTAGTGAATATCACAAAGCCTGCTTAAAGCAAAATATTCACAGGTTTATTTTGGAAAAATATTACAATCTAAAAATTGGAAAGATGGCACTTTTAATTTTGCATCCTGACTTCTCAAAATATTATAATTTAGCAGTCTTAGATATGCAAAAAGAAGCTGAATATATGCTACAAAATAAACACCTAGTTGTACAAGAAAATTAATAGAATATTAACCCTAAGACACCAAATGACTACAAAAGTGTATACAAATCTATAAACCTACTATTCAAGCATAAAGAAATCACCCTGTAAAAGACTATTATACAGTTAGATATATTTTTAATAAAATTCAGATTGTTATGCTTTCCAGGCGTGCCTCTTCAACCACTCGAGCACCTCTCCTTTTTGGTTGCGAATGCAAAGATAGAATTTATTTTATAAGCTGAACAACTTTATCGCATTTTCTGTCGTTATTTCTCCTGCTTCCTGCGGAGTAGTATTATATATCTCTGCAAGTTTTTCAACAACCTTTAAAGTATATGATGATTCATTACGTTTACCTCTGTATGGAACAGGAGCCAGATAAGGTGCATCTGTTTCTATGATAATCTGTGAGAGGTCTGTTAATTTAAGAACAGTGGGCAGAGTAGAATTCTTGAATGTAACAACTCCGTTTATTCCTAACAGAAAGTTATTTAGGTTGAGGATTGCCTTTAATTCCTCTTCTGTACCTCCAAAACTATGAAATACTCCCTTAAGGCTGCTTGTTCCAACGTTCTCGATGCATTCGACACATTCGGATATTGCATCTCTGGAATGTATTGCAACAGGAAGATTATATTCGATGCTCCACTTTAACTGCTCTTCAAACACAGCTTTCTGTTCTTGCTTGAAGGTCTTGTCCCAATATAAATCCAACCCGATCTCGCCAATTGCAATGTATTTATGTCTGGCGAGATGATCTTTTGTTATATTTAATTGTTCTTGCCAGTCTTCACCAACACTTGTCGGATGCAAGCCCATCATAGGGATGCAATATTCCGGATATTTCTCAGAGACATGATGTAAACGATCAATAGACTCTACGTCAATATTGGGCATTAGTATCTTTTTAACTCCTGCCTGTTTCGCCCTGCTGATTACGTCATCAAGATCAGTGTCAAATTCCTGGGAGTATATATGAGAGTGTGTATCAATTATTTTCACTTTCCAGTTTTTCTTTTTCTTCTTTACGTAGATAATATACTACTCCATATTCTTTACACCGTTCGATACGATCGTTACCAGTTAGGTTAGCAAAGGCTGATTCTATCTGGTTCCATACGACAATCAGCATTTCGTCTATATCCTTACGCTGTTCGCTCAACGTGTCTAGTTGGCGGGTAGTCGTATTCTGATATGTTCTCTGGGCAAAATAAGCATCCTTGAACAAGGAGAATGTTACATTCACACGCGCTATTGTCGGATTGTATATCGGTGCGCCTCCACCTTGTGACAGGCGGGTTTGCTCCCCTTTTATTATTTTTTCGCCCCAAAAGAGGATAGAATCGTTGCTACTCAGATCCGGGACAGTAAAGTTATCCGGGTCGAGACCATACAGATGTTTCGTCTCTTTCTTTATTTCACCGCGTATAACGCTAAAGTTGAAGACCTGTATGAAATGGGAAATATACAATCTGGCATTTTTCACCAGTCTTTGGAATTTCCGGTTTGCAGCAGCCTGGGTTTCCAGGCTTTCTTTGTAGCTCCTTTGCGCATTTTCGAAATTGCGCAACTTTATCTCCAAATTACGGATATTGAGGTGTATAACACCTTCGCCAAAAAGCGAATTGTTTTTCTCTATCGCTGTTTTCAAGGCTTTTATCCGCGCATTATCTGTGTTTGGTAGTCGTCGGTATGGCATAAGTTATGGGCGGTTTTATTAAGAAATCCTCACCGTTAGGTTTTCTGCGAGTTTATATAGTTCAAGTTTCTTTTCTTGTTGTATGCCGACTTTGTCTAAGCAGATTATTGCTTTCTTATAATATTCATTAATAAGAGATTCCGATTTTTGTTTCAATTCCAGTTTGTTATAAATACCGGTCACTGCTTTTATCTTCTCAGTTTCGTTAAAATCGACCTTGTTGATCCATGCCATAAGTTCTTCTTTTGTACTGTTGTCGCTCAGGGCATTTATAAGTAGGTAGGTTTTTTTATTGCATAAGATATCGCCGCCTATTCTTTTCCCGAAGCTCTTACTGTCACCGTATACGTCAAGCAGATCGTCTTTAAGCTGGAACCCGAGGCCTACATTTATTCCGAAATCGTAGAGATTATTTGCGTCATAATCAGATGCGCCTGCTACTATTGCCCCCTCTTTAAGAGCACAGGCTAATAATACGGCAGTTTTCTGGCGAATCATTTCGATATACTCGGGGATAGTAACATCTGTACGTTTTTCGAATTCCATATCCAGTTGCTGTCCACAACATATTTCTGTAGCCGTATTGGAAAAGAGCTCCAGCACTTCCGGCAAAAACTGCGATTCTACCTTTGCGATCTCTTTATATGCTTCTATAAGCATGGCATCGCCCGATAAGACAGCAGTATTATCATCCCATTTAATATGTACGGTTGGCTTACCCCTACGCATATCGGCTCTGTCCATTAAATCGTCGTGTAGCAGAGTGAAGTTATGGAAAATTTCTATGGCCAGGGCTATTGGAATAACACGTTCGACATCATTCTTATATAAGTTGTAGGACATCAGGGCCAATGCCGGACGCACACGCTTTCCTCCGAGGGAAAGGATATATGTTATCGGTTCAAAAAGTGTTTCAGGATTATGCTTATATTCTATCTTGTCGATATTGGAATTCACTATTTCCAGAACTTTGTCGAAACTGTACACCGGATTCATATTATTATATTTTATTTGTTAAAATAACATTAGGTTTTGCGAATGTTTAGTCAAAGTTCTGTAAAGGTAGTCTATTCGCACCAAAAAACAAAATATTCTAAAAAATATCAATTTAATTTGATTTTATTCCTAATTTTATGGTTTTGAAAGCAGGAGGTAAATCATATAAGAATTCTTATAATTTTCCGGATACCAAATCTAATATAAAACGAAAATAGTGATAAATCAAATTCCTAAAAGATAACCTATTATGAAAAAATCATTTATTGCGGCGCTGGCTGCAACCTTTATTCTTGCAAGTTGTAATGAAAAAGCATCAGTTGGGAAATTAACAGAGTCTGGGTTGGATAAGAAAAACTTTGAGACAGAAGTTAACGGAAAGAAAACTGACCTGTATGTATTAAAAAATACCGGCGGTATGGAAGTTTGTGTTACGAACTTTGGTGCACGTATCGTTTCGGTGATGGTTCCAGATAAAGACGGAAACTTTAAGGATGTTGTGTTAGGTTTTGACTCGGTACAAGACTATATTACTACCAAAGGCAATAACTACGGCGCATTTATTGGCCGTTATGGGAACCGCATAGGCTTTGGTAAATTCGAAATTGATAGTGTGATGTATAGTCTTCCGACTAATAATTTCGGGCATACACTGCATGGCGGCGACAATGGCTTCCACACAGTGGTGCTGGATGCCAATCAGATAGATGATAAAACATTAGAATTAACCTACTTGTCGAAAGACGGAGAAGCGGGCTTCCCTGGAAACCTTACTTGTAAAGTAACTTATGTTCTTGGAGATGACAATACACTACATCTGAAATATGAAGCAGAAACAGATAAGCCGACTGTGGTTAACCTTACAAATCATTCATATTTCAATCTCGATGGAGATCCTAACCAGAAGAATTCTGATTGGTTATTATTTATCAATGCCGACCAGTATACTCCGGTAGATTCTACTTTCATGACAACCGGAGAGATACTTACAGTAGAAGGTACCGATATGGATTTCCGTACACCGACTCCTGTTGGCAAAAGAATCGATAATTTCGAATTCGATCAGTTGAAGAATGGTAAGGGCTATGACCATAACTATGTGTTAAATACAGGAGGAGACCTGACAAAAGTTGCTGCAACACTGGAATCTCCGAAAACAGGTATTATGATGGATGTTTATACAACAGAACCCGGAATTCAGTTCTATGCCGGAAACTTTATGGATGGTTCACATTCAGGAAAGAAAGGTATAGTATACGGGCATCGTACAGCAGTTTGTCTCGAAACTCAGAAGTATCCCGATACACCAAATAAAAAAGACTGGCCTTCGGCTACTCTTCGCCCGGGTGAAAAATATGAGAGTGAAACAATTTATAAATTCTCTGTAAAGAAATAAGTTGTCAAAGAAATAATTTTACTTTATCATTTTTAATAACGGAAGGATCTCTTTAAAAAGGAGATCCTTCGTTCTTTTCGTGCTACAAATTTTAAAGAGAGATATTGTAAAATTAATTTCTATAATATTTTGTGCTTTTAAATTAGTAAATTAGTCTTTTCAGAATTAATTCAGAATTTTTCTGTTATTTAGCAAAGATTAAGATGCATGCATTATGAAGATATTGATAATAGAGGATGAACCTTCTTTGCAGGAATTGATCAGACAAGCGTTAGAAAAGGAGCGCTATGTGGTAGAGTGCGCATCAGACTATAATTCTGCCATACAAAAGCTCGAAGATTATAATTACGATTGTATTTTGCTTGATATCATGCTTCCCGATGGTAACGGATTATCCCTTTTGGATGAATTAAAGAATATGCATAAACGGGATAGCGTAATTATAATTTCGGCAAAGGATTCGCTGGAAGATAAAGTTGCAGGATTGGAACTGGGGGCAGATGATTATCTTGCAAAGCCATTTCATTTGGCCGAGCTCATTGCCCGGATTAAGAGTGTTATACGCCGTAAGCAAAATGACGGGGAAATTTTTATCGAGTTAGGAAATATGAAGATATTCCCTGACGATTTCAAGGTAACGGTTCTCAACAAAGAGCTCGATCTCAATCGTAAAGAATATGACATATTGCTATATTTCGTTAATCGTTGTGGCAGGCTTATCAACAAAAATACTTTAGCGGAATCCGTCTGGGGTGACCATATCGATCAGGTTGATAATTTTGATTTTATTTATGCTCAAATTAAAAATCTGAGAAAGAAACTCAAAGAATCGGGAGCTGATGTGGAAATAAAAGCTGTGTATGGTATAGGATATAAGATGGTAACCGAATAGACGTATATGAAATTAATTTATCGCATTATTATTCGTCTTTCAATTATTCTTAGCATTGTGCTGACATTATGGGCCGGTTTTTTCTATATTACCATAATGGATGAGATAAATGATGAAATAGACGATTCACTGGAAGATTACTCCGAGCAAATTATTGTTCGTTTTCTGGCTGGGGAAGAACTGCCGTCAGAAAGCAGCAACACCAACAATCAATACTATTTATCGGAGATAACACCCGAATATGCGCTAAGTAAGCCTCATGTCAGCTATATCGATTCTATGGTTTATATCCCGCAAAAACGGGAAACCGAGCCTGCGCGCATCCTCTCTACCATATACAAGGATGAAAATGAAAAATATTATGAGCTTGTAGTCTTTACTCCTACTATCGAGAAAAAAGATTTGAAAGAAGCGATCCTCTACTGGATCATTTTTCTTTATTTAGGGCTTCTTCTTGTAATTATTCTCGTTAACGTATGGGTATATCAACGAAGCAATCGTCCGCTGTATAAGTTGTTGGCATGGATGGACAATTATAATATAGGTGGTAAAAACACTCCATTGGAAAATGAAACCGATATAACCGAATATAGAAAACTAAATGAAACTGTTGTCCGAAATATGCAGCGGGCAGAAGAGGTTTTTGAGGAACAAAAACAATTTATAGGAAATGCTTCGCACGAAATGCAAACCCCTTTAGCTGTCTGTTGCAACCGTTTGGAAAATTTGATGGAAGATGAGATCCTTTCAGAAAGCCAGCTTGAAGAATTAGCTAAAGTCCAGCAGACTTTGGAATATATTACGAAACTAAATAAATCGCTATTACTCCTTTCTAAAATTGATAACAGGCAGTTTACAGAGAAACATAATATCAAATTAAATTCTCTGATCAATAAATTCATACAGGATTATATGGAAGTATATTCTCATATGAATATTCATATGGAAATAAAAGAAACAGGAGTTTTTAATATATGCATGAATGAAACATTAGCAAGTATCCTTATTAATAATCTCATAAAGAACTGTTATGTACATAATATTCCTGACGGACATATATATATAGAAGTATTCCCTTCTAAAATAGTTTTCAAAAACACAGGACAGGATTTCCCACTGAATGCAAAACTTATTTTTGAAAGATTCTATCAGGGGAATAAAAAAGAAGGTTCTACCGGATTAGGCCTGGCATTAGTAAAATCAATCTGTGATATGGAAAAGCTTCATCTGGATTATTCTTTCGAGGACAATTTGCATTGTTTCGAAATTTGTATTTAAAAAAACGGTTTAAATCCCATTATTTCATAAACTTTTCAGATTTCACATTCATCTTTGTTTCATATAATATAAATGTAAAATAAAGATGTTATGAAAAAACTAATTATTCTCTTTTTTGGCCTGATTGCTATACAATCTACAATTAAAGCAGGTGATGATAAGCCAATAAATTTTGCACAGTTACCAGAGCAATCGCAGCTATTTATAAAAAAGCATTTTGATGAAAAATCAATTGCATTAGTGAAAATGGAAAGTGATTTTTTCGAGAAATCCTACGAAGTGATTTTCACCAATGGTAATAAAGTGGATTTTGACAAAAAAGGGTTGTGGAAAGAAGTGGACTGTAAGTATACAGAGCTTCCGGTTGATATTATCCCCGTGCAAATAAAGGATTATGTATCGAAAAACTATCCTAATATCAAAATAAGCAAGATAGAGAAAGAGCGTGGCAACCGTTATGAGGTTGAACTTGTAAATGGATTGGATTTAACATTCGATTCGAAGTTTAATTTGATTGATATCGATAACTAAATAAAAAAAACACAATTATGAAACGGAAAACATTTTACTTATTAGCCGCTATTTTAACAATATCGTTTGTATTTGTAAGCTGTGACAGTGATGATTCTAATTGGGATATTGTACCAACAGAAGTGCGTTCAGCATTCTCGGAAAAATATCCGTCAGCACAACGTGTTGAATGGGAGAATAAGGGGGACTACAAAGTAGCAGACTTTATTAATAACAATTTAGAAACATCGGCCTGGTTCGACTCAAAGGGGGTATGGTATATGACCGAAACTGATATACCATATGGCTCGCTGCCTCAGGCTGTTAAAGATTCTTTTGAAGGAAGTGAGTACAGCACATGGAAAATAGACGATGTAGACATGCTGGAGCGCAAAGACTCGGAAACTATCTATATTATAGAAGTCGAATTACAGAATCAGGAAATAGATCTGTACTACAGTGTCGAAGGGATTCTGATAAAAACTATTGCTGATAACGATAACAATAGTTATGAAAACTATCTTTCTCAATCAACTCCTGCAGATATAGAGTCTTTTATTAATGAAAAGTATCCGCAAGCAAGAATAATAGAGATCGAATATGAAAATAGTCGTATTGAGGTAGACATTATTCACGATAATTTAGGTAAAGAAGTTATTTTCGATTTGAATAACCAGTGGTTGTATACTTCATGGGATATCAGGGTATCTGCGTTACCTCAGGTTGTGGCAAATATTGTTAATAGTGCTCAATATTCAGGTTATTATATAGATGATGCTGAATTCGTAGAAACATCGCAGGGTAGCTATTATTTGCTCGAACTTGAAAAAGGAAATAGTGAAATAACAATTAAGGTAACCGAAGATGGAAATGTCATAAATTAAGGACAGGTTGTTTATCTTCATCCTATCCTGTGATTATAACTTTTTATATTGAGGGGGAGCTTTGGGCTCCTCCTTGTTCGTTCTTAGTATTTAGACGGAGTATATCCTATCAACTCTTCCAGTTGTTTTATATACTTCCTTAAAAGTAATAATGGAATGATGCCAAGCAGGCAAAAAGAGCAATCAATTAATCTCCAGAAGAAAGGAATCTCTCTGATCGGCCCGCATATTAAAGCTAAAGGCAATATCCCTATACAGGCTATCATGCCAAAATAAACGATCCAGATATTCCTCACCGGTTTAAAGTATACCCCAAGGAAAGCTATTCCGATTACTATGTGTGAAAAGGCCAGCCAGTCTGTGCCATATGCCAGAAACGGGTAATTCATATTTGTATTGATGATACCATTGGCAACAGTCGCTATCCATCCATTGAAGCCATCGTATGTTTCTGGTGGAAGATTTACATCTATACCCAAAATATTAGTTACAATTCTTATCTCACTTTCCAGCGGAAATGCGGTTATTCCCCAAAAGAACAAGGCGAAAATATAGAAGACGGTTAGGGCTCTGATTTTAAATAATAATTGTTTTTCCATATTCCAGTTTTTCATAAAATTTGAGGAGTTATATCTGTCTGTTATTTACTATAAAAATAGATACTATTTTTTGATTATAAATACAATTTGCACTTATAATATCATAAATAATTTCTTTTAGATTAAAATGACATAAGGGCAGTAAAAAGTGGTTTTATTCTTTATTATTTCGTGTAATTAATCTTATATTTGTGGATGGTGACTTTCTGAAATGTCAATTTGATACAAAGCGGTGCTTGTTGAGAAAATAAGTATCTTTCCGTGAAAACCGATAATATAAACTATTGTTTAACCATAAAAAATCAGGAGTATATGGCTTTTACTAAAAAACCGTGGGCAGAGCCCTATCGTATAAAGGTTGTAGAACCATTGAAAACAACTACCCGTGAACATCGTCTCGAATGCATAAAAGAAGCCGGATGGAATACATTCTTGCTACATGCCGATGATGTGTATATCGACCTGCTTACCGATAGTGGTACCAATGCGATGAGTGACCAGCAATGGTCGAGAATGATGATCGGCGATGAGGCATATGCCGGCAGCCGCAGTTATTACTATCTGGAAGAGATATGCCGTAAATATTATGGATATAAATATATCCTGCCTACACATCAGGGACGAGGAGCTGAAAACCTGCTGAGTAAATGTATGATCAAGCCCGGGCAGTATGTGGCCGGGAATATGTATTTTACAACGACCCGTCAGCATCAGGAACTGGCCGGAGGTACTTTTGTGGATGTTATTATCGATGAGGCTCATAAAAGCCAGTCCGATCATCCGTTCAAAGGGAATATCGATCTTGAAAAATTTGAAAAACTGATCAAAGAAAAAGGTGCGGAAAATGTGGCTTATATAACAGTCGGCGCGCCTGTGAATATGGCCGGAGGACAGCCTGTGAGCATGGCAAATATGAAGGCTTTGTCGGAACTGGCTCATAAGCATGGTATAAAGGTAGTGCTCGATGCTACACGTAATATCGAAAATGCTTACTTTATCCAGCAACGTGAAGAGGGTTACAGGAACAGAAGCGTGGAGGATATCAACCGCGAATTCTGTTCATACAGTGATGCCGCTACAGTAAGTGCAAAGAAAGACTTGTATGTAAATATCGGCGGGCTGGTGATGTGTAATGATGATGACCTGTTCGACGAATTGCGCAGCCTTATTGTGGTTTATGAAGGAATGCCTACTTACGGAGGATTGGCCGGACGCGATATGGAAGCTATGGCTCAGGGATTGATCGAGGCCATACAGGATGATTCTGTGGCATCCCGTGTAAGACAGGTTGAATATTTTGGAAATCTGTTGCACGAAGCAGGTGTGCCTATCGTATTGCCTGTGGGTGGACATGGTGTGTTTATAGATGCCAAAAAATTCTATTCACATATTCCACAGGTCCAGTTTCCCGCACAAAAACTAGCAGGAGATATTTATGTTGAATGCGGTGTGCGTGGTATGGAACGTGGTATCGTTTCGGCTGGAAGAAATAAAGATACAGGTGATCATTATTACCCCGAACTGGAACTTGTTAGGCTGACCATTCCCCGCCGTGTATATACGCAGTCTCATTTCGATGTTGCTGCATGGAGCATCATAGAGATGTACAAGAACAGAGCGAATGCCAAAGGTTTGAAGATGGTATATGAACCTAAATTCTTGCGATTCTTCCAGGCTCGTTTCGAAGAATTATAAGATATTAGATAGATAACGTTAGGGAATGGAAGACTGTTTGAATTTTTCAGGCAGTCTTCTTTTTTTTGTTTTTTGTTGCGGACTTTTTTTATTAGTTATAATTTTGTAATTCAAATATCTAACCAAAATCTGTCAATATCATGAAAAAAGTTCTCTTATCGGCTTTAATATTATTTCCGTTTTATTTTATTAATGCCCAGATAAAAACACCTGCTCAGGAGGAGAATACGTTCAGGATGATGTCCTATAACATCCGGAATGCAAAAGGCCTTGACAATAATGTTGATTACAAAAGAATTGCCGGTATTATAGAAGCTATAAACCCTGAAGTAGTCGCTTTACAGGAGCTGGATAGTGTAACAAACAGAAGCCAGAAAGTGGACGTCTTAAAAGAATTAGCCGATATTATCCGTTTGCATTATACTTATGCCGCAGCAATTGACTATGATGGTGGAAAATATGGAATCGGTATATTGTCAAAGAAACGCCCTCTGTCTTCCCATCATATACCTCTTCCCGGAAGAGAAGAGAAGAGAGTTCTGCTTATTTGTGAATTTGAACAATATATTGTTTTTAACGTACATCTTTCCCTGAATGAAACAGACAGGCAATCATCTATGGAGATCATAAGTGCAGAAGCAAAAAAATACGCTAAACCTGTTATTTTGATGGGAGACCTGAATGCGAAACCAGATTCTGATGAAATAAAGAGTTTTACCGGGAGTTGGAAACTTTTGAATAATGTGAAGAGCGCGACTTTCCCAGCGAATGAACCCAAAGAAACGATTGATTATATCGCCGGATATACAGCAAATAACCAAACTTATTCTGTTTTACAGACGAGGGTAGTAGATGAAAAGGTAGCATCCGACCATCGTCCGGTTTTTGCGGACGTCAGATTCAAGACAAATATCGATAATGTGATGCGTACAGAACCCTATCTGCAAAATCCGTCTACTGATGGTATGACTGTGATGTGGATAACAAATGTGCCTTGTCGCAGTTGGGTAGAATATGGAACAGACAGTACAAATATGCAGCGTGTACGCACCTTTGCCGAAGGCGAAGCCATTGCCAATAATAAGATAAACCGCATCAGGATCGAAAACCTGAAGCCGGGAACAAAATATTATTATCGTGCCGTATCGCAGGAAATTACATTATACCAGCCATATAAAAAAGAATTTGGTGATACAGTGCGTACTCCGGTACATTCATTTACAACATGGGATGATAGAAAGAAAGACTTTACCGCTATTATATTTAACGATATTCACGATAATTACTCTCTGTTCGATAAACTATCGGAACAGGTGAAAACTGTCGATTATGATTTCGTTATTTACAATGGTGATTGTATTGCTGATGTGCAGAGTGAGTCGAATGCAGTAAGGAGCATTTCCCACTATTGCGAAAAGATGAATGGGGCAGGCATACCATCTATATTTATCCGTGGAAACCATGAGACAAGGGGGGCTTATTCCATGTTTTTGTGGAACTTACTGGATAAAAAAGGAGGCACTCATTCTTATGGAGCTTTTAATCTGGGTGATACCCGTTTTGTATTGCTCGATTGTGGCGAGGATAAACCAGACGACCATTGGGTTTATTACGATATGAATGACTTCACTCATTACCGTCAGGATCAGGCCGAATTTTTGAAAAAGGAGATCGCTTCGAATGAATATAAGAAAGCAGTTAAAAGAGTACTGATCCACCACATCCCTATTTATGGCAGGAATCTTGATGCGTATAATCCTTGTAAGGATTTATGGGAACCTATATTGTCAAAAGCGAGATTCAATATTTCCCTGAATGCTCATACGCATCGTCATGAATATATCCCTGTAGGAAAAGAAGGGAACATATACCCTGTGGTGATAGGTGGCGGAAATAATGAAAAGAGCGCTACAGTTTCTATTCTTGAGAAAAAAGGCGATAAAATGACTCTGAGGATTTTAAATGTAAAAGGGGAAGAATTGTTGAACCTCGACCTTTGATAAAAAAGGAAATCCTGGCCATTCGTCCAGGATTTCATCATATATAAAACCGCCTTTATTTGAAAACCATTATTCTGTTTTCCAACGGTTGAAATTCTTTTGTTCCGGGTTCTCCGGTCGGGGTTCCGAATGGCATCTGTGCAACCAGTTTCCATTTAGAACTTATTTTCCATGTTTTTGCCACTTCTTCGTCTATAATTGGGTTATAGTGTTGAAGAGAAGCACCGAATCCAGCTTCTTCGAGCAATGTCCAGATAGTGAACTGGTGCATAGCCGAAGTATGTTGCGACCATATAGGGAAGTTTGCGCTATAGGTAGGGAAAGCGTTCTGTAATCCTTCCACTACATCCTGATCTTCGTAGAACAGTACTGTACCATATCCTGCGGCGAAAGCTCCGTCTATTTTTGCTTCGGTAGCGCCGAATGATTCTGCAGGAACCATTTTGCGTAAAGTTTCTTTTACTATACTCCACAGTTTCTTGTGACTTTCTCCTAACAGGAGGACTACTCTTGTAGACTGGGAATTGAAGGCTGACGGCACATTCAATACGGCAAAATCTATAATTTCCTTTATTTCATTGTCAGAAATAGGACTGTTATTGCTTATGTTATAATAACTTCTGCGGTTTTCGATTGCTTTCATTAAATCTTTTTTCATAATTATATGTGTTAAATTGTTTTGTTTGTTTTATTAACGTAAAAGGAAGAAGGAAAGTTTTAGGAATATGTATAAAAATAATAATAGTTAGGTCTTTAAATATCTATATATCTAAGTATTTCGTACATTTGTGGCAAATTTCGGATAAAATAAACGGATTTTTATATGTCATTTTCTGGTGTAGTTTTTGATTTTAATGGTACGTTGTTCTGGGATACCAGCTTGCATAACAAGGCTTGGGATATTTTCCTCACACGTTATGGACTTAGTCTTTCCGATGAGGATAAATTCAGTAAAATGCATGGAAAGAATAACAAAGATTTGTTTATTTCTTTATTCGGTAAACCTCTGGCTGAAGAAGAAATTCAAAAATATATACTGGAAAAGGAAGGGCTTTATCAGGAACTGTGTTTGCAAACCGATATGGTGTTAGCCCCTGGTGCAACGGATTTTCTCGATTTTCTGAAAGATAATGATATACCATTCACTATAGCGACAGCTTCGGGTAAAGAAAATGTAGATTTTTATTTCGGGCATTTGCCATTGACCCGATGGTTCGAATATGATAAAATCGTTTATAATAATGGAAAGATAAAAGGCAAACCCGATCCGCAAATATATCTGATGGCAATGGATATTATAGGAAGGAAACCCGGTGAGGTAATTGTCTTTGAAGATGCTGTAGCCGGATTACAATCGGCAAAAAATGCCCGGGCTGGTAAAATAATAGTTGTAAATTCTAACGGTGACGATTATACCGACTGGAAAGACTGTCAGATAATAAGAAACTTTGATGAAGTAGACCGAACTCAATTTATGCCACGATAATAATGAGCAAAACACTAAATAAAATTCATACTACTATTTGTCCCGTATGCGGAAGTGTCGAAATTGAACATTTTCTGTCATGTAAGGACTATTTGACAACAAAAGAACAATTCGAAATATGTAAATGTAAGGTATGTTCATTTGCCTTCACACAGGATTTTCCTGTAGAAAGTGAAATAGGGCGCTATTACGATGCTCCTGAATACGTCTCCCATTCCGATACACATAAGGGATTGATTAATTTTCTTTATCATCAGGTGCGTAAGATATCTCTAAGGTCGAAAGCCAGGCTGGTTTCAAAATATGCTGAAATCAAAAAAGGTATGCTTTTGGATATAGGTTCGGGTACAGGCTATTTTATGAATAAGATGAAAGAGCGTAAATGGATTGTGACCGGAGTGGAAATCTCGGAAGATGCACGCAAATATGCCAAGCAGAAATTTGGAATAGACAGCCAGGCTTCCGAGTATTTGTATGAGATTCCATGTAAGACTAAAGATGTTATTACCATGTGGCATGTACTGGAGCATCTGGAGCATCTGAATAGAGTGCTGGAATATATACAAGGTGTCCTCAAAGATAATGGCACTCTTGTGGTAGCTCTGCCTAATAAAGATTCTCTGGATGCAAGGCATTACGGAGAATTTTGGGCGGCTTATGATGTGCCGCGCCATTTATGGCATTTTTCTCCGGCAGACTTCGAGCACCTAGCCAAGAGGCGTCAATTTGAACTGATTGCTGTGAAGCCTATGTATTTTGATACTTTCTATATATCTATGTTGAGTGAAAAGAATAAAGGAACTTTTCTGGGTAGCCTTGTGGGACTTGTGAAAGGAGGTTTTTTCTTCCTTCGTAGTATAGGAAAGCCCGATCGGGTGAGTTCACTGGTGTATATTCTGAAAAAGAAACAATTAAATAAGATATAAAATGATTAACAAAGAGAAATCATTATTTAAAGCCATTTTGCCGCATATTGTTGCAGTTATAGCATTTCTTGCCATAACACTTGTCTATTTCAGTCCGGTGCTGGAAGGTAAAGTCCTGTCACAACATGATGTGACTCAATATCAGGGTGGATCGAAAGAAATCCGTGACTATTATTATGATGAGGGTAAATCTTCGGCGTGGACGGGTTCTATGTTTTCGGGTATGCCTGCCTATCAGATCGGAGTAATGGGCGGGGGAACCGACTTCCTCAATTATGTGGAAAAGCCATTTAAAGCTTTGGGAAATAATACTGCCGGACCAGTATTTGCCGGTATGATCATGGCTTATATCCTCTTTGTGCTGATGGGATTCAGCCCAGTCGTTTCTGCATTGGGAGCGGTGGCCTATTCTTTTTCATCCTATAATTTCGTGATATTGGAGGCCGGACATGTTACCAAAGCGTGGGCATTGGCTTATCTGCCTCTTATCGTAGCTGGCATTATGGCCTTGTTCAAAGATAAGATACTCCTGGGAGGGGTGCTGATGGCGTTAGGGCTAGCCTTGCAAATAAAGAACAATCACCTGCAGATGACCTATTATACGGGAATCTTTTGTGCTATTCTTTATATAGGTTATATTGTAGAAAAGATAACAAAAAAAGATATAAAATCATTGTTGAAAGCATCGGGTGTGATGCTTATTGCCCTCGCCCTCGCCCTCGCCTGCAACATGGGGAATATCTATGGTAATATGGAAATGGCGGAAACCAGTATCCGCGGAAAATCTGAATTAACCACTCCAACTAATACCGAAAAACAATCTTCGGGACTCGATAAAGATTATGCTTTTGCATGGAGTTATGGTAAGGCTGAAACATTCACATTGCTGATCCCTAACTTTTATGGAGGATCATCGGGTGCGATGCTCGGTAAATCGTCGAATCTATATCAGGAAATGGTAAAGCAGGGTTATGGAGCTCAATTGGAAGCGGATGGTATACAATCTTATGCTTATTGGGGTTCACAACCGTTTACACAAGGAACTGTATATTTCGGGGCTATTGTTTGCTTCCTGTTTCTTTTGGGAATGATCATAGTTCGTAATAAACTGAAATGGTGGCTCTTCGGCGCTACCGTACTATTTATATTTCTGGCCTGGGGTAAAAATATGGAGTGGTTCAACGATATGTTCTTCTATCATTTTCCACTTTACAGTAAATTCAGGGCTGTGTCGACAGCATTGGTTATACCCGCTCTGACAATGGTAATGATGGCTGTCTGGGGAATTAAAGAATTCTTCTCGGGTGAGATAGATAAGGAAAAACTGAAAAAAGCACTTTATATATCAGCCGGAGTAATAGGTGGATTTAGCCTGTTCTTTTGGATCGCGCCGGGCTTCTTCTTTAATTTTATCGCAGAATCTGATGCCGCGTGGAAAAGTCAGATGCCCGACTGGTACTACAATGCGCTGATTGCCGACCGGAAAGATTTGCTCTCTTCCGATGCCCTGCGCTCGCTGGTATTTATTGTTCTGGCTGCCGGGGTATTGTTTTTCTCTCTCCGTACAAAACTGGAAGCTACGAAAGTGGCCTTATTCTCATCTCTGGCTCTTATTCTTTTGGTTGTCATAGATCTTTGGGGAGTTGACAAACGTTACCTGAACGATTCCAACTTTATGAAGAAAGAAACTATATTATCGGCCGAGTTTCCTCAGACTGTTGCCGATAAAGCTATCTTGCAGGATAAACATCCGTCGTACAGGGTATTGAATCTGAATAATACATTCCAGGAGAGTAAAACCTCATATTACCATAAGTCGATAGGTGGCTATCATGCGGCTAAGCTGAAACGTTATCAGGAATTGATAGAGTTTCAGATTACCAATGAGATGAATACGATTATCAATTCGTTCCAGTCTCAAAATGTGGACACGATAATGGCTTCATTCCGAAACCTGACGGCATTGAATATGCTGAATGCGAAATATGTGATCTACCATCCAGAGCAACCACCTTTACAGAATCCAGATGCGATGGGTAACGCCTGGTTTGTAGATGAATATAAATTTGTAGAAAACGCCGATCAGGAGATTGCTGCGCTAAATACTCTTAATGCACATAAAACAGCAGTAATAGATAAACGTTTCGAAGGGGAACTATCAGGGTTGACCATTCTTCCTGATTCTCTGGCTACGATGGAAATGATAGAGTATAAACCGGATATGATTAAATATAGGTCGAAAACAGCGAGTGAGCAACTGGCTGTATTATCGGAAATCTATTATGCCGATGGCTGGCAGGCTTATCTCGATGGTAATGAAGTTCCTCATTTCCGTGCCGACTGGACATTGAGGGCGATGCGTGTACCTGCGGGAGAACATGAGATTGTCTTTAAGTTCGAGCCGCATAACTATTTCCTTAGCCGGAAAGTGAGTACATTCTCGTCTCTGGCTGTGGTCTTATTGCTTCTGATAACATTAGGCTTTTATATTAAAAGGTCTGTGGATAAGGATAAGGCCCCCTAACCCCCGAAGGGGGAAAGCCTCCCCGAAGGGGAGGTTGGTGGGGCTTGAGTTTATAATTAATATATTAACATCGTGCGTTTTTCGGTCATTATCTGTACATATAACCGGGAGAAATATATTGCGGCAAGTTTGCGGGCTGTGTGTTTGCAAACTTTTACCGATACCAATTTCGAACTTCTGATGGTTGACAATAACAGCCCTGATAATACTAAAGCTGTATTTGACACTATCGCGGCCGAATATCCGGAGGTGCAGATGAGATATATACTCGAAACCGAACAAGGTATATCTTATGCCCGCAACAGGGGAATAAAAGAGGCTGGGGGAGAGTATATTGTTTTTATAGATGACGATGAGACAATAGACGATTTCTATCTTGAAAAACTGGATAATTACCTGACAGCTTATTCTGAGGCTCAACTGGGCGCTACGGCCGTACTGCCGGTATATGAGACGAGTGAGCCGAAGTGGATGTCTCACTTTACCAAAAGGCTTATTACAGGATATTATTATAAAGGTGATAAAGTGAAGATTGTTGGCCCGTCTGATTATCCGGGGACGGGGCATGCTATTATAAAAAAGGAATTATTTGAACAATACGGTAACTTCAATACAGAGCTGGGGCGTAAGGCTAAATCATTGTTAGGTGCAGAAGATAAGGATATGTTCCTGCGCCTGATAGAAAATAACGTGGAATGTTATTATTTTCCGGGTATTCCGATTTATCATCATATTCCCAAAGAAAAACTGACAGTTGATTTTTTCAAAAGAATTACATATTCTATTGGAAAAAGTGAACGAATCCGCACAAAAATGATTTCCGAAAAAGCTTTCCGAAACAGAGTATTTTCGGAATGTAAAAAATGGATAGCTTCCGTTATCTTATTTGCGGGTTATACTGTCATATTATCTCCCAATAAGGGGTGGAAGTTATTGCAGTTCAGATGGAATGTGACAAAGGGATTGTTAGGTAAATAAATTTTAGAAAGTTTATCTATACAGGGAGTTGTCAGAGGAGTTGAAGTAGTTAAGGAGTAAGTAGGAGGATCTTTGAAATGGATAAAGTTGACAAGTAAACGAGATACAAGTAAACAAGTTTTTCGTTTTTTGTCAGATGTGTCAGGTTTAGTCAAAAATGGTAACTGTAGGAGGCCAGACCGGCGTGTCTGCTCGGATCGATACGGGCAAGTATATGGGCTCACCTATACAAAGAAAATGCTGCAAAAGTGTAACTTTTGTAACTTTTTTGTTAATTGGTAATTTTTGATTGATAACTAAAAAATCTGTAAAGTTTGTCAGTTTTTATTGAAATTATATTGATAATAAATATATTGCATAACTCAAACGAAAATATATTATGGCGAAAAAAGATATAAAAGGAAATATTATTGCTATAGTCATTATTGTTGTAGCGGTTTTGTTTCTGGCTTTCATGTTGAAAGGGAATATATACAGGGCAGCTGTCAAGTATGAGGACGGTGGTGGCCGGAAGAACTACGAGCTGAAAGATGATGCTCTGGCATCTTATATCAATCAGAGTTTGCCGAATGATGAATCACTGGACGAAAATATCGACATCGATCAGATAATAGATCTGTCGCAGGAGATAACAAGTAAGACGCTCGACTTTTCATTCGAATACAAGGATAATGAGCCTTTAAAAGCATTCCAGAACGGAGGTGCAAATTGCATTGGATACGCTGCCTTTACTGCGGCTACAGGCAATTATCTGTTGAAAAGGTTTGGGATGGACAAGGACTGGGAAGCCAGACCTAAAAAAGGAAAACTCTATCTGTTTGGCAATAATATGCACAAGAATGCCAAGGATGGATGGTTTAAAGATCATGACTTTGTTATTTTCAGAAATAAAAATACAAAGGAAGAGATTTATGCCGATCCTACAGCGTATGATTATTTTGGAGTAAAACGAGTAAGTAAGCGACAGAAATAATAAAGCTTTGGTCACATCTGCCCAAATAAAGAAATATGCATCTGAACTGGGTTTCGATGCCTGTGGCATCTGTAAGGTTTCGGATGTAGATGTAGAACAACAGGGGTATTATAAGGATTGGATCAATAATTTATATCACGCGGATATGGATTATATGGCCCGAAACAAGGATAAACGGTTAAATCCGGCCTTGTTAGTTGAAGGATCACGTTCCATAGTTTGTGTCGCATTAAATTATTATCCTGCGGTAAAGCAGCCCGAAGGCCATCCGCAATTTGCATATTACGCTTATGGTAAAGACTATCACGATGTAGTGAAGGATAAACTCAATAAGCTTTTCGATTATATAAAATCATTGGAACCGTCTTTGCAGGGACGGGCTTTTGTGGATACTGCACCTGTATTGGAACGTTACTGGGCGGCGAAGGCAGGATTGGGATTTATCGGAAAAAATTCATTGTTAATTATACCGAAGAAAGGTTCATATTTATTTTTGGGAGAGTTGATAGTCAATTTGGAACTGGATTATGACAAGCCATTGGATTTATCTTGCGGGAACTGTACCCGTTGTCTCGATGCTTGTCCCACAAAAGCTATTGTGAAACCGAAAGTAGTTGATGCCCGGAAATGCATCTCTTATCAGACTATAGAAAATAAAGGGGATATAGACGGTGGCATAATTCCGAATCTGAATAATCGTTTCTATGGGTGCGATATTTGCCAGCAGGTCTGCCCTTACAACAGATATGCCCGTCCGCATAGAACGGAAGCATTCAATCCCAATGAATTATTTTTAGATTTATCTATAGATAAACTGGACGAGTTGACTGTAGACGAATATCAGCGGATATTTAAAGGTTCGGCTGTTAAGCGAGCAAAATACAGTGGGCTGAAACGTAATCTGGAAGCATTGAAGTTGTACAGAAAGAAATATTTGTAATAAAATTTAGTTTTTAATAAGATGGGAATATTAAAATATATATCAATAATAGGTATTGTCAGTATTCTTTTCCTTGGATGTGGAAAGGAGGAAGAAAATGATGTACTTCCGGTTTATCTAGTAAATTTTAAGATTAATTTGAAAGGTGTGGATGCTGTATTAAAAACACCGGGTACTTATAGGGAATATGTCAAAGGAAGTTACCCTGTTCTCAGTGGAGAGTCGTTAGGCTATGGAGGGTTGGTTGTCGTAAACAGTATATATGCGACCAATGTACCCGATCTTTTCGCCTTCGATCTTAGCTGTCCCAATGAAAAAGCAGCGAATATTCGGGTGAAAGCTTCTGATGATGGAACAGCTAAATGTGAAAAATGCGGTCGTGTCTATGACCTGATGGCCAATGGCCGGGTAAAAGAAGAATCCTCAGGTTTGCATTTGCAACGATACAGGGTGGTAAATACATCGGAAACAGATGTTTATTATATTACCCGTTAAATTTACCTCTTAAACCTTGCAAAAAGTAAAAACATTTTTTACATTTGCACTCGCTAAAAAGGAATAGAAGTTGAAAAGTCAACTAAAAGATATTCCCAGGCAGTAAAAATGCGAAAATAGCTCAGTTGGTAGAGCACGACCTTGCCAAGGTCGGGGTCGCGGGTTCGAGTCCCGTTTTTCGCTCTTTAGGCTGCCCGGATGGTGGAATGGTAGACACGCAAGACTTAAAATCTTGTGACCATTACGGTTGTGCGGGTTCAAGTCCCGCTCCGGGTACAGATTCAAAATCAGGCGATTATCATATAATGATAGTCGCTTTTTTGTATGCCTTTTTCTCAGAAAACTAAATGGGTGTAATCCGATCAGCTATGAAGAACCGTTAAATGCGGGTCCTGGTATTTCAGCATGCGAACAGATTATGAATAGCTACAGACAATGAATAATAGCGGAAGATAATCCTTCAGATCTTGCCGGAGAATCTCGATTACTTTTTGTTTGTACCGGTCGATGGACTTTACGCTCAACTGCATTTCTTCGGCTATTTCTGCATGGGTCTTTCCTTCAAAAAATCGTTTTGAGAAAACAATCCGGTAGTTTTCGGGCAGTTTTTCTAAACTTTGATATAATAATTCGTACAGTTCCTCAAGATTATATACAGAATCTGGCGCCAGCTCGTATAACGGTTTTTTATTCTTATAACTTTCAGCGTACTCTATTTCATAATGAAGGTGTCTGATATGATTCAGACAACTGTTTTTTACACACATTTTGAGGTAAGCTAAAACAGTTTCCGATTTCAGATCGATCTCATCCCTTTTTCTCCATAGCATGGCAAATACGTCTGATACAATATCTTCTCTTAAATGCCGGTCCTCTATAAATCTTTTAGCATATAAGCAGAAAGGAGCATAATACTTTTCGTATAATGTCTTAAAATTAGCTTCTTTACTATAATTAGATAGTGTGTCCTTCATACAGCAACAATATATAACGCAAGTTAGACAAAAAAAGAGCAGGCACAAATCTAAGCAAAAAAGCGCCTTTATTTTTAAATATGTATTTTGATTTGCATTTTTCTATGAAAAAAATCAGTTACCCTGTCCTTTTATTCCTGTCCGGTTGTATTATATATAAAACAAAGAAATATTAAATCAGGTAAAAAGAGAAAATATAAACACGTTAAACAACCCGGGTACATGATTGACCACGAATTATTATTGAATTATTGCTTAGGCAAATGCACACAAGAGGAACAACGAAATGTGGAAAAAGCATTGGAAGCCTCAGAAGAATTGCGTAATGAGTTACACAACCTTCGGCTTTCCTTATCCATAGCAGACGATATAAAAGAAATGGAAGCGATAGATGTTGAGGTCGCTTATCAACGAACACAAAAGAAGATACGAAAAGAAAAAAACAGACAGTTTCAAAGACAGTGTATGCGATATGCCGCATTCTTATCTTTACCTTTATTGATAAGTACACTAGTCTTGTTTTATCTGAATTTCTCGGAACCGGAAGATGTCATTCAATATGCAGAAGTGAAGACCCCTATGGGGACGATTACACGTTATGAACTGCCAGACAAATCAGTTGTTTGGCTCAACGGAGGAACGAAATTACGCCATCCGGTAACATTTTCTAAAAATGAAAGAATAGTGAATCTGGAAGGTGAAGCATACTTTGACGTACAGGCTGATCCGAAGAACCCGTTTTATGTAAATATGCCTCATGGATTGAGTGTATATGTATATGGTACACAGTTTAACATTAACGCTTATGCAGATGAATCATATATCGAAACAGTTTTAGAAAAAGGAAAAATAAACATAATAACCCCAGATCAAAGGACTATAGTACTGCTTCCCGGAGAACATTTATTTTACGAAAAACAAGATCACAAATCAATAAAAAATAAAGTAGATGTCTATGAGAAAGTCGCATGGAAAGATGGTAAATTAATTTTTAGAAATGCCTCATTGGAAGAGATATTCAAACGTCTGGAACGACATTTCAACGTCGAGATAGAATTTAATAATAGATATAATAAAGAATATAAGTACCGGGCTACCTTCCGAAACGAAACTCTGCCTCAAATCTTGGACTATTTGTCGAAATCAGCAGCATTGAAATGGAAGACACAAGATTCGGAACAGCGGCCTGATGATACATTTACTAAGAAAAAGATAATAATTGACTTGAATTAATAACCTTATTAAATACATAAAAAGCCTATGAAATAGTACAGACCTGAAAAATACAAGAGGAAGAAGACTGTCTATAGACACAGTCTCTTCCCCAGATTCTAGATTTACGGTGCAGAGTCTCCAAACACTAACCGAAAATCGACAATAGTTCATTTTAGTAACAAACTAGTTGACCGCAAATGTATGAAAAAAAATCATTCATTTAAAGCATTATATCCATATTATGCTTTAAACCTTAAACTTCCTTTATGTATGAGAATCACACTGGTACTGCTTCTGACTGCAGTAATGCAGCTTTCTGCCATGAATGGATATGCTCAAAAAACGAGAGTTCCCATTTCTGTATCTAATATCTCAATAGAGCAAGTCCTGAATATGATAGAAGAAAACTCCGATTACGTTTTCCTCTATAATGATCAAACGATTCAGAAGAATCGCATCGTTTCTGTAAAAAACACATCCGGAAACATCTCTGATATTCTTAATGAAGTATTTCGTGGAACGAATGTTGCATATACTATCGTTGATAAACAAATCATCTTGTCAACAACAAAAACAGATTTGGTTCAACAGAATCCACGTATCAATGTCAATGGTATTGTAAGAGACGCTCAAGGCGACCCTTTGATTGGAGTGAATATAAGGGTGAAAAGTACCGATAATGGTACAGTCACCGATATAGAAGGACGTTTTTCCCTGTCTGTAGAAAAAGGTGATATTCTTGAATTTACCTATGTAGGTTACTTATCCGTAACGGTAAAGGTAACCGATAACCAGGAGTTAAAAATTGAATTACAAGAAGATCAGGTGATGCTTGATGCTGTGGTTGTTACAGCCCTGGGTATAAGGAAAGAAGCAAAAGCACTCTCCTATAATGTACAAGAGTTGTCCGGTGATGAAATTGTAGGTGTAAAAGATGCCAACTTCATGAACAGCTTGTCCGGTAAGATTGCAGGTGTGATTATTAACTCTAGTTCATCCGGTATCGGTGGTGGAGCTAAAGTTGTGATGCGTGGCGCGAAATCACTATCAGGAAATAACAATGCGTTATATGTAATCGATGGTATTCCTATGCCTGCATTGGAAACAACACAACCAAGCGACCACTTTACAGGAATGGGGCAATCGGGTAACGGAGCTTCCATGATCAATCCCGAAGATATTGAAAATATATCTGTACTGAGTGGTGCTGCCGCTTCTGCTCTTTATGGTAGCGAAGCTGCAAACGGAGTTATAATGATTACTACCAAGAAAGGTTCGGCAGGCAAATTACGCGTTAACTATGCAAACCATACATCTTTCTATAATCCATTTATTACACCGGAGTTCCAAAATACATATGGTGCTACCACGGGTTCACTTCAGAGTTGGGGACAAAAACTAGCCCAGCCAAGCAGCTATGATCCTATGGATTTCTACCAAACTGGGTGGAATGAAACGAATTCACTGACCATAAGTAATGGTACTGATAAGAATCAGACATTTCTGTCTCTGGCTGCTACCAACGCAGAAGGCATTGTGCAAAATAATACGCTTGATCGCTATAATGTAACCATCCGTAATACGACCAATATGTTGAATGATAAGCTGCGTCTCGATCTTAATGCCAGCTACATGAACGTACGTGAGCGGAACATGGTTTCTCAAGGTCAGTATTTCAATCCTATCGTATCTACTTACCTGATGTCGCCGAGCTATAGTCTCGAAACATATAAATTGTTTGAAATGTACGATGAGAGCCGTGGATTTAAAACTCAATACTGGCCTTGGGGTAATATGGGTTTGGGTATGCAAAATCCATATTGGATCACCAACCGCGACAATTTCATCAATCGCAAGAACCGTTTCCTTATGAGTGCAGGATTAAACTACGAAATAGCGAAAGGTGTCACCCTTGGCGGACGTGCCAAAATAGACTATACTTCTGCTATTAACGAGAAGAAATATTCGGCTTCTACCGATGCTATTTTCGCCGGAACATATGGCGCTTACTACAAAGACGACTATTCTACCCGACAGCTTTATGGAGATATGATGTTGAACATCGATAAATACTTTGGCGATTTCTCTGTGATGGCCACTGTCGGTACCAGTATTCAGGATGTTGACTATAAGTATTATAGCGTAGGTGGAGATCTTAACTCTGTGGCAAACAGCTTTACGTTAAAAAATCTGAACCAATCGAAGGCAAAATTCGATCAGGATGGATACCATGACCAAACGCAGTCTATCTTCGCTACTGCACAAGTCGGATGGCAAAGTAAACTTTACCTTGACGTAACCGGCCGTATTGATTGGTCGTCAGCTTTAGCATGGACCAATACTGACTATGTAGCCTATCCTTCTGTGGGATTGTCAGCTATCCTTACGGATTTGTTGCCTATCAAGAGTGATATATTGCCATTTTTGAAGTTGCGTGGCTCTTACAGTGAAGTAGGTAATGCACCAACACGTTATATTGCTTACCAGACTTATCCTTATGAGTCGGGAACGCCTACTACAGCTTCTACTTATCCAAATACGGATATTAAGCCTGAGCGTACCAAAGCATGGGAAGCCGGTTTGCAATCCCGTTTCTGGAACGATAAAATCGCATTGAACGTATCTCTTTATAAAACATCTACTTACAATCAGTTGTTTAATCCGGCACTTTCTGCTTCTTCGGGATATACTTCGATTTATATCAACGGTGGGCAGGTAGATAATAAAGGTATTGAAGCCAGCTTGTCAATTGATCAACCAATTGGTCCTGTAAAATGGAATTCGACATTTACCTACACCATTAACCGAAACAAGATCAAGAAGCTATTGAATCCGACCGTACTGGCTGATGGGCTGACAGTAGAGCAAGATGTGCTGGATTTAGGTGGTATTGGTAATGTAATGACCCGTCTGGAAGAAGGCGGTTCCATTGGCGATCTCTTTGTAACGGCATTGCGCACAGATGAACATGGATATATCGATGTAGACTACGTGAATAACACAGTCGCAGTTGATAATAATGCAGGAGACCGGAAAGACGGTTGGATATATGCCGGAAATTCACAAGCCAAATATACAATCGGATGGCGTAACTCGTTTAGTTATAAAGGAATAACACTTGGATTCCTTATTAATGCCCGTGTAGGCGGCGTGGGCGTATCTATGACACAAGCATTGATGGACGCTTATGGAACATCAAAGGCATCGGCTGATGCCCGCGATGCCGGCGGTGTTGTGATCAATGGATATCTGGTTCCTGCAGCTCAAAAGTATTACCAGACAGTAGGTACAGGTGCCGGTTCTATGTATGTGTATAGTGCTACTAATGTTCGCTTGGGAGAACTTACTTTAGGTTATGATGTGCCTGTCAGAAAATATGTTTCCTGGCTTCAGGGTATGAATGTGGCGTTTACCGGACGCAATCTGTTTATGTTCTATTGCAAGGCTCCTTACGATCCGGAATTGACGGCTAGTACAGGCACACACTTTAGTGGTATGGACTACTTCATGCAACCGAGCTTACGCAACCTTGGTTTCTCTGTTAAACTTAACTTCTAAGAATTATTAAGATGAAACGAATATTGAAATATACAAAAATAATTAGCGGTGCGTTCCTGATGGGAAGTTTACTTTTCTCCTCTTGTACCGATTCGTTTGAAAAATGGAACATCAATCCGAATGAAGTAACGCCTGAACAAATGGAGCAGGACAACCTGAACACAGGCGCATACTTTGTTCAAATGGAGAAAGGCGTATTTATAGTAGGTAAAGATCTGGGCGGTGAATATCAAATCACACAGATGCTTACCGGAGACATTTTTGCCAGCTATATTGCCAATATCAATACTTATAGCTACACTACTTACCACAACGACCACTATGCACTTTATAAAGATTGGTACGATGCCCCTTTCAAAGACGCATATACCTACATTATGCAACCGTGGAAATCTATCACAGAGGTAACGGATGAAGATTCTCCGGCGAGAGCAATGGCCACTATCGTGAAAGTATTGGGAATGAGTCGCATTACAGATATGTACGGGCCGATTCCTTACAGCAAGTTCGGAACTTCTACTCAGGTACCTTACGACAGTCAAAAAGATGTGTACTATCAGTTCTTTGATGAGTTGGACGAGGCTATCGAAGCATTAGTAGCCTATAGTAGCAATAATTCGTCTAAATACATGGAACAGTACGACTATATTTATAGTGGCAATGTAAGCAAATGGATCAAGTTTGCCAACACCTTGCGTATGCGCCTGGCTATGCGTATTTCTTTTGTTGATCAGTCTAAAGCGATAACAGAAGCTACTGCAGCCATTAACCATAGCTATGGTTTGATGACTTCTGCCGATGACTCTGCCATCCTGCATCAAAACACATCTTTCACATTCACCAACCCTATCTGGGAGGTAAGCGAAAGTTTCCAGGATATGCGTATGGGTGCTACAATGGATTGTTACCTGAACGGTTACGGCGATCCACGTATCTCCAGATACTTCCGTCCGGCAACAAGAGACGGCAATTACCATGGCGTAAGAAACGGTATGACCGGTATCTCAAAAGATACCTATGTAGCTGCCGCTTCCGGCCTTAATTTTGAGACGAACAGCGATATGCCGTGGATGGATGCAGCCGAAGCTTACTTCTTGCTGGCCGAAGCGAAACTTCGGTTGAATCTGGGAACAGAAACCGTACAGACTTATTACGAAGAAGGTATAAAGACTTCCTTCTCGTCCAAAGGTGCTTCCGGTGTGGATGCCTACATTGCCAATACAACCAGTTTGCCTCTTACTTCATACACTAATCCTGCTACTAATGGCAGTACAAATGTAAGCAGTTCCCTTTCTCAGCGAACTATCGCCTGGGACGAAAGTGCCAGTACAGAGATTAAACTGGAGCGTATCATGATCCAGAAATGGATTGCCCTTTTCCCTGATGGACAGGAAGCATGGAGTGAAATGCGCCGTACCGGTTATCCGGGCTTTGTGAGAATCAATTCTTATAGCTACCAAACCGAAGTGGCAAGCAATGAACTTATCAGCCGCTTGAAGTTCCCAACAACAGAATACTCCAACAATAGCCAGAATACACAAGCTGCTGTATCCTTGTTGGGAGGAACTGATGCTGCCGGGACAAGACTTTGGTGGGATACAAGAAGATAAAAATAAGTCTAATAATAAAAAATAATTAATTTGATTATGAAAGCAATCAAATATATATTGGCTCTTATAGTGGTGGCTGGGTCGTTAGCTTCGTGCGACACGGATATTGAAGCAGGAACTATACAGGAACCTTATACTTATAGTGATTTATATTATCAAAATTTGCGCGAATATAAGTCAACGATGTATGATCGAGAAATCGCTTTTGGTTGGTTTGCCCAATACGGAGCGCAAAATTCTCTGGGCGTACGTTTCATGGGTCTGCCCGACAGTTTGGACATTTGCTCGATGTGGGGTGGTATTCCCGCTAAGGAAAACACAGCCATTTGGGAAGAAATCCGCTTCGTACAGAAAGTAAAAGGTACCAAAATGCTTGCGGTAGCTATTACCCGTATCGATTCGGAAACCAACGAAAAAGAATTTAAGATAGCCTATGACGCGGCTAAAGCAATGCCTACAGGCGACGAAAGAGATGCTGCAATCCTAAAATCGATTGAGATGTATGCCGAATACTTTCTGGATCAGGTGTTTGATAACGAGCTGGATGGATTTGATGCCGACTACGAACCCGAAGGTGACTTCTTGAGTGGATCTTATTTTGAACATTTCTACAAACATATGGCGAAGTACATGGGGCCAAACCCAGACATCACTAAGGAAGAACGTCTGGCACTCATCAAGGAGCGCTATGGTCAAGAAATCGCTTCGCAAGAAGGCATTTGTGATAAAATGTTGAATATCGACCAGACAAGCACCAGCATGACCAGTCTCATTGCATACAGCAACTATTGCTTCCTTCAAGCGTATGGTGGTGGTACAAGTGCGGGCTCATGGCCAACGGAGAAGGTAGTATTCTGTTGCAACATGGGTGATAACTGGCAAGGGACTATGAGTACTATGTACACGCAGGCAAGGTCTAAACCTGCCACAGGCAGAAAAGGTGGTTTTGGCGCTTTCTTTATTCATCGCGATTACAACGTACATGAGAATAACCCTACTCCATACGGCCGTTTTAAAGAGTGTATTCAGATTCAGAATCCGGCAGTTCATTGATTTATCTTAATTAAAGAATAGATATGAAAAATATAAAAAACATATTTTATGCAGGCATGCTGGCTTTTTGTATGATGAATATTACAGCATGTAGCGATGATGAAAATATTTACGACTTCCCTGGCGATGCATACAACCGTGTATATTTACAGGATGAGGCAAGTTCTTACAAGATTGTACAAACTCCTGTCAGTTCTGTAACTAATCTGGAATTCAAAACTCCGCTGAAATGTACAAAAGCAGCCTCGTCAAACATTAAAGCTACAGTGGAAATTGACAATTCGATGATTGCAGCTTATAACGAAGCCAACGGGACCAATTACGAAGCTATGCCGGCATCGGCTCTCGTGATAGAGAATGCAACCATGACCATTCCGGCGGGTGCTATGGTAACGGCAGACACCCTGCGCATCACGATGACAGAAAATGAGAGTATACTTACCGGTCTTAGAAGCGAGAATGGTTATCTTATCCCATTGCGTATTACTTCCACAGAGGGTGGAGATGCTTTGCCAAGCACGAATATTTATTTCGCTTATCTTATAGTTACTGTGACGGAAGATAACATCAATCACGATGCTGTAGTGGGTGACATTACAGGTACGTTGGTAGCGGATCAGACTGGTTGGTCGGCAACAACTAATGCAACGATATATTCTTATTATCAACCATTGACGTATCTTTTTACAACGGCCACATCGTCTTATTGCTATCTATATGGTACTCCTACCATCAATTTGGATGTTGATATGGGGAAAGAATATACGTTTGATGGCATTAGGCTGCAACGATCTACCGCCACTAATGTTTTTGCCAGTGGTATGACTATATATACCAGTAGTGATGGTACGACATGGAGATCGGTGGGCGAAATGACAAAAGCTTCAACGTTCTGTGCTTTCTATGCACCTATTACTACTCGGTATATACGGATTACTAAAAGTTCGGGCACTACGTCTAATACTACATTATACGTCAGTATATTTAATGTTTATGCAAAATAATTTATGAAGAATATGAAAAAGTATATATTGTATTTATTTGCGCTGGCGATTTGTATCACAGGCTGCAATAATGGCGATGATTTTGGGGATGCACTCTATGTTACAGGAACATTAACCTCATCCAACCTTCGTCTCTTAGTGGACGGGCAATCAAGTATGGGGGTTACAGTAACTTCGACAGCTAAAGTGGATGCTGATGTTAAGATTACTTTGAAAGCAGCACCTGAATTACTTGATGCATTTAATGCATCTACGGGGCGTAATTGTCAGTTGCCACCCGATGGTAGCTATACAATAGGCGGTTCGGAAGTGGTGATTGAAGCCGGAAAACATCAGTCTTCGCAAATTAAAGTAAGTGCAGATTCTGAAAAGTTACAGGAAGGTGTTTCTTATTGCATACCGATAACTATATCTTCTGTAGAAGGGGGAATGAATGTGTTGGAAACTTCGCGTACAGCCTATGTAATGCTGACTAAAGTTATTACCGTTAAGGCGGCTAACCTGAACCGCAACAACTGTTTCGATATACCATCGTTTGGTGAGGAAGATAGTCCGGTAAAAGCACTTGGTCAAATGACGTTGGAGATGAAAGTGCTTCCGGTCTCTTTCCCGACTACTCCGAGCAGTGCAAACGGTATCAGTTCGTTGGTTGGTTGTGAAGAGAACTTCCTCTTCCGTTTTGGCGACGGTGCGGGAAATCCGACCAATAAATTGCAACTATCAAAAGGATCTATCGGTACGGCTACTCACCCTGACCAGAAGGATCACTACGACTCCTGGACAGAGAAAGAGTTTGATACCGGCCATTGGCTGCACTTTGCAGCAGTTTACGACGGCCAATATCTCCGCGTTTACTTAGACGGCGAACAAATTCACTTTGTAGAAACCCGGAATGGTGGCACAATCAACCTGAGTATGTCTTACGATGGTCACACATGGGATGATACTTTTGCTATCGGCCGTTCGGTAGGTTACCAACGTATGTTCAACGGATATATCAGCGAGTGCCGTGTATGGAATACAGCTCGTACCACTGCCCAACTCGAAGACGGTATCTGCTACGTTGACCCGACAAGCGAAGGCTTGCTTGCTTACTGGCGCTTCAATGGTGAACTGCAAGATGATGGCACCGTACTCGACATGACAGGTCATGGGCACAATGCTAAACCTTACAGAACGGTAGAATGGGTAGACAACCAGAAGTGTCCGTTCTAACATAACCGTTTCATAAAATAAAAAGTCCGTCTGTGTCTGATAATAAGTATATTACAGACTATTGACGGGCTTTTTTTAGTTATATATCTGCCAATCGATGATGAAACAGGTTCTATAAAGCTCGATTTATAAAGCAATCTGGAACACTGTACAATTAACAATACCGATATTTATGAAAAAAATTACATCTACTCTAATGATACTGTTGGGCAGTTGCTTTGTGTTGTATGCTGCTGCACAGAACAGTTTTAAATATAAATCACCCACCTTAAGCGCAGAAGAGCGGACATATGATCTTCTCGGTCGTATGACCCTGGAAGAAAAAGTAGGGCAGCTGCTTTGCCCGTTGGGATGGGAAATGTATGAGAAAAAAGGGCAGGAAGTCAC
>NZ_JACIEP010000007.1 GCF_014196915.1 Dysgonomonas hofstadii | reverse complement strand
TGTTCAGCCGCAACGCCGGTTTTGGGTCGCCGGAGGAATGCAGCCTTGATTTTTTGTAACTTTTGTATCAAGACAAAAGTTGAGAAAACAAGCCGGCAGGCGCGTTAGTAAAATAGAACGATTATTTATTACAATCATAATAATCCCAACTGCCGATTGGCATTATATAATAAACGAAATAAACCTGACTGAGTATGGAACATTATGAATTAATCGATAACACCGAGGCTAACCAGTACGAATTCCACGTCGGAACTCATATTGCAAAAATAGAGTATATAAAAACCAAAAACGGGGAAATTTATCTTACCCATACCGAAGTACCCGTTGCCCTGGAGGGCCAGGGAATAGGCAGCCAGCTTGCCGAGAAGGTACTGATGGATATAGAGAAGAAGAATTTACGACTTATCCCGCTTTGCCCTTTCGTGGCAGGATATATCAAAAAGCATCCCGACTGGCGGCATCTGGTAATGAAGGGGATCAATATATAAGATTGATACAACAGGAAGAAAAGATCAACTAACAACTAAAGATATTTATGGAAAAAGTTATAGAGTACACCAATGGTGAAGTCACCATTATATGGAAACCCGAAAAATGCCAACATGCGGGAATATGTGTTAAGATGTTGCCAGAGGTTTATCATCCAAAAGAAAGGCCATGGGTAAGACCTGAATTTGCAACAACAGCGCAAATAATAGAACAGGTTAGCAACTGCCCCTCAGGCGCACTGACATACAGAATGAACAACAGTAATAAAAGCAAATAGACAGACTATCCAAACCTCATAAGTTTATAAAACAGCCAATAGTAGAAAAGGCTATATCCATACCGGATATAGCCTTTCTTTTATATTAGAGAAGTAGTTATTGCTCTTTATTAATTAGCTCCTGCTTTTAGCATTTTGGCCTCTTCAATGTATTTATCGGCCTCAGTAGCTGCTATAGGAGATCTGGCATAGTCATTTTTTATCAGGGTAAAGAGTTCTATTACTTTATCGTGATTTCCCTGAACTCTGTATATAAGCGCTGCTTTCTTGTAAAGGCTTGGGCTCTGTATATAATTATCAACCCCCTTTGCGGCTTTTATATAATATGAAATAGCATCTTCAGACTTACCTGTATTATCAAGGCAATCGCCGATAGCTCCGTTTACAAGTTGAGAGAGCATAGCATCCTTTCCGCTAAAGTCTTTCAGGTAGCTTAGGGCTTTATCGTATTGTCCAAGATTGGCATAAGATACGCCGGCATATATTTTAGCCAGATTACCTGCCTTTGTAGAACCATATTCATTGATCACATACTCGAAGCCGTTATATCCTTTTCCGTCACCGTGGATGGCCACAGAGTCCTGTCCGAGGCGGAAGTACTCTTCGCCTTTGTACATGGCAACCTGAGCTTCTTCGTTCTTAGGACCGAAATAGAAGTGTTGAAGCGCCAGATATCCACTGACAATTAAAACGACAACACCTATACCTATCAATAGCTGGTTCTGGTATTTCACAAGGAAATTTTCAGATGTGTGAACGGCCTCATCAATTTTCTCCCATTCTTTTTCTTCGCGCAATTCGGCTTGTTTCTTTTTAGAAGACATTGTATTTCAATTATTTTTTATATTGTTCTAAAATTAGCAGCGACAAAAATAGCTGTTTTATCCTTATAAATAAAATCTTAGCTGCATTTTTTTCACTCTGTATAAAATTTAACCAAACGTTCTATCGCTCTTTGACATACCGGACAGAAGTCTTTGCATGTATTAGTTTTCATCCGGCAATCCACTGCAGGACGGTACATTCCTTTAGTCAGGTAACCTGCACCTTCAAACACTCCTACTTCATATTTATCTGCATCAGTAACATTTGTAGGTACTGGGATGCCGGGCGTAAGCATATCTTTCCACTTCGATGAGAAATCGACCAGTGAAGTTATATTGAATTCCCAAGGTTCTACATGAAGCGAATAGGTTTCATCAAGTACATCTCCACTATCATAAAAATATTCATCTGCCAATCCGGCAAAGCTATGTCCGAATTCGTGAACAACGACAGGCTTAAAACTCTCATGACCGGTAGTGGTTAAAGTATAAGCATTAAAAATTCCACCACCACCATACACATCTGTATTAGCCAGTATAATAATGTGAGCGTATGGCACTCCGGCAATAGCATTATGTATATCTTTCACATTTGTTGTAGTCAGATAACGCTCGGAATAGAACGTATCGAAATGCGATCCAAAAGCAGTTTTCAACCACTTATCCTGCCGGGGCACACTCACACCCGAATCGTCTGAAACAGTCTCTACTGCATAGAAATTGAATTTATCCTGTGATTTATTGAATGGCGAATGTAAGAGTATCTGCTCACAGGTGACTTTTGCGTATTCCCTGAATTTACCCATCTCCGAGGCTGTAAATCCTTCCGCAAGAATAGCCACATTGATAGCCTTATCGACAGCTCCTCCCTGATGAACAACGGTATATTGCGGAATATTCTCCTGTCCCAGCTTTTTAATTAGTATATCGGCAGGATCAACAATATGTTTTATTGCTGTCACATAGTTTCCGTCCTTATCTCTCAGGCTTATCTCCACAGTTACTTTCTCCTTCGGATAAGGTAACAGAAAGGTATTTTCAAAGCTTTTTCCAGTTTCCTTCGCTTCATCGGTAGACTGCCATTCCTGAAACAAGGTGCTGAATGCATCCATATAAATACATTTACCATCTGCAACAGTGCTTATTTTTATCTGGCCGTTCCCTTTCAGCAACAGTTGTGATAAATTATGCCTGCGTCCCGCCCATTGGGGTAACTGGTTCAGTCCATCCAAAGCCACTAACTGCGATTCACTGTCTCCGGAAAAAACATAATCGACACGTAATGTCTTATCTTCAAAATGATCCTGGAAGTTTTGTGCAGACAAGCCGGATATTGAAAACCATATTAGAATGGTAACATAAAAATATTTCATAGTATAACCCGTTAAGTATATGACAAAGGTATAAAATAATAATGCTAATGATTAGTTAAAACCTGCATTTTTATGGTGAAACTTTATCTATAATATTTTAATGTGACAATAAACAAATATGCTGATGTACCAATATTTAAATAAAGAATGAAAAATGAATAACAGAAAGAGCAAAATGTGTCAGGTGTGTCAGGTTTTAGTTAAAAACCAATAGTTATACGGTAACATTTAAATGAGCACAGAAAGCGTTATTTACGACTCCGATAAAGATCGAACATTTGTTGTAATATCTAAATTTTATACTTTTTTTGATTTTTAGTATTATGCTTTCATGTTTAATTGATTAGCTTTGCATCCGAATACGTAAGCAAGAAGCCTTAGTAGATGAGAAAAGTTCGCATCTTAACATACATATTCCTGTGTATATTGTTCTCTGTGCCTTTCTTAGGCGCACAGTATACACGTACTAAGAGTATTGCTTTATATTCAGTATTCGATTCCCTGCCTCCTGTTAATTCCGATTCAGCAATAACAACAAGGGATTCTCTGCGTATAGATTCTATTCCTGCAGATACTGCCAAGCAGCAAAAAGAGGCTCTCGATGCCATTGTCGACTATAAAGCTAAGGACTCCATTGTACTTACTGCCGATAAATGGGGCTATCTGTACGGTGAAGCGGAAGTCAATTATACAGAGATCAAACTGAAAGGTGAGAAAATATACATGAACATGGACAGCAGTCTTGTCCACGCTACTTTCGGACTCGATTCGGTAGGAAAAGAATTTGGATTCCCTATATTTTCCGATGGTGGCACCGACTACGAATCGAAAACAATGAAGTACAACTTCAAAACAAAGAAAGGATATATCACCGATGTGATCACCTCGCAAGGTGAAGGCTTTGTTACAGCAGGTAGAGCCAAGAAAAACGAAGACAACTCTTTCTTCATGCAGGGAGGTCGATATACGACTTGTGATGACCATGAGCACCCACACTTTTATCTGGCTATGACAAAGGCTAAAGTAAAACCCAAAAAAAATGTCGTAACGGGACCTGCATATCTGGTGATTGAAGACCTGCCTTTGCCAATCGGGCTTCCTTTCGGATTCTTTCCTTTTTCAGACAAATATTCGTCAGGGGTAATCATGCCTTCTTATGGTGACGAAATGGACAGAGGGTTCAACCTGCATGACGGGGGATATTATTTTGCCATCAATGATAATATTGACCTTTCGGTCACGGGAGATATTTACACTAAAGGATCATGGGGACTCAAGACACAATCCTCATACAGGAAACGTTATAAGTACTCCGGTTCATTCAGTGCCAATTATCTCGTTAACAAATACGGAGACAAAGATGATGCCGATTATTCAGTCAACAAGGACTTTTCGATAAACTGGACACACAGTCAGGACCCAAAAGCCAACATGTTCAGAACTCTTTCTGCCAGCGTGAACTTCAAAACCAGTTCATTCGACCGGAACAGCCTTGATACCCGGTATAGGAACACCGAGAATTCAAACACTAAAAGTTCGACTGTCAGCCTTACCCAGAAAATACCGAACTCTGCCTGGAGTTTATCGGCATCAATGAGTGTTGCGCAACGTAGTGCCGACTCTACCGTGGCTATAACTCTACCAAATCTTACCATCAATATGAGCCGTATCTACCCGTTCAAGCGAAAACAGGTTGTTGGAGCAGAACGTTGGTATGAAAAAATACAGTTAAGTTATACAGGAGACTTCAGAAACAGCATCACGACCAAGGAGGATAAAATATTTAAATCGAATCTGCAAAAAGACTGGAATAATGCTATGCAACATAAGATTCCGGTTTCTGCTACATTCTCAGTCTTTAATTATTTGAATATAACACCTTCATTCAATTATACCGAACGCTGGTACACGAGTAAAGTTACACAAAAGTATGACCCATCATCCGATAATTTTATAGCTAAAGACACAACCTATTCTTTTAACCGTGTCTACGATTTTAGCTTCTCTTTAGGGTTCCAGACAAAATTATATGGGATGTATACCCCCCTGTTCTCTAAATCTACTAAAATACGACATGTTTTCACACCCAGTATAAGTTTCAATTATGCTCCAGATTTTAGTGACCCACACTGGGGCTTTTATGAAAGAGAATGGTATTACGACAAGAATGGTATCCGTCGAGAAGAAGTGTATTCCCCTTACGAAAGAGGCATGTTCGGTACTGCGCCAAGCACTGCCCAGGGTTCTATCTCTTTCAGCTTTGAGAACAATCTGGAGATGAAAGTCAAATCGGAAAGCGACTCTACCGGATTTAAGAAAATAAGCCTTATAGACAATCTGAGCATTAACTTTAGCCATAATATGATGGCTAAAGAGTTTAAATGGAGTGATATTTCTACCAATATACGCCTTAAATTCAGTAAATCATTTGTAGTGAATGTAGGTGCGGCCTTTGACCCCTATCTATATGAAACTGCCTCTGACGGAAAAAGCGGAGTGAGGATAGACAAATTACGTATAAGCCGTGGAGGCAAAGGGATTGGAAGATTGAGAAGTACCGGATATTCCATAAGTCCATCCATTAACCAGGACACATTCAAAAAATGGTTCGGAAAAGGGGATGATAAAGATAAAACGAATACAGATGGCGAAAATCCGCCAACAGACGATACGGGTGCAGGTGAAAACGCAGAAGGAGGAGAACGAAAAAGCCTGCTTGGAGGAAAGACCGACGACAACCAATACGATGAAGACGGCTATATAAAAAATGATATAAAATGGAATCTGGGATTCAATTTCTCCATGAACTTAGGTTATGGCACTTACAATCCTGAGAAACGGGAATACGGATATCGCATTACCAAAAATTTTGGTCTGAATGGCAGTATACAGCCTACCAAGAACTGGAATTTCAATTTCAATGCTACTTACGACTTCGACGCAAAAAAGATAGCATACATGACTATGAACATTACCCGCAACCTGCACTGCTGGTCTATCTCAGCATCTGTTAACCCTGTGGGAATGTACAAAACATACTATGTAACCCTGCGGGCAAATTCGTCGATGCTGCAAGACCTGAAATACGAACAACGCGGACGTTCGTCCGGTTATGATCCTGACTGGGATTAAGTTATTTAACTTATATCAATTGACAATTTCAATATAAAGAGAGCCAGAGTTTTATTCCGGCTCTTTCTATTATAAAATGACTATACTAATTTTTGGTATACTCCATAATACCTTTAGCCAATCCCCCGATTCCTCCTCCAATCAAAGCACCAATAAGCGCCATAATGATGATACCTCCTGTAAACATCAGATAAGCAAGTATTCCTCCGGCAAGGAGAATAGCGCCAATGATGATGAATTTAAAGCCTTCGCTTTTGCGGTATGCCTTCAGTCTCACCATTGCTTCTTCAATAGCTCCGCTGGTGGCATCAGGGTTTTGCTGGGTTAGAAGTTCCCTGATCTTATTCATATCTGTTATCCGGGCTTTGAACAGCTTTACAGCTTCCTGAAACAGGTCTTTTTCCATAGTAGTTGGTTTTGTTTGTGAGTTATTTGTTTAATTCCTTACTTTAGAACGCAAGGTAAGTATTCTGTAATATATTACAAAATCAGAACTCATTAAACTGTTCCTGATACAATGAGTAATACTTCCCCTTATTTTCGAGTAACTCCTGATGCGTTCCCTGTTCGATAATCTTCCCTTTATCGAGCACCAGTATCTTATCCGCGTTCTGTACTGTAGATAATCTGTGCGCTATGATAAGACTTGTGCGCCCTTCCATCAGCTTATCCAATCCTTTTTGGATGAGTATTTCACTGCGGGTATCTATATTACTTGTTGCTTCATCCAATAAAAGGATAGCCGGATCAGCTACGGCTGCACGGGCTATATTCAGTAATTGCCGTTGTCCCTGACTAAGGTTTGCCCCATCATTTTTCAATTGAGTCTGATATCCTTGTGGCAAACGTTTGATGAAAGAATGCGCGGCAGTCAGCTTTGCAGCTTCCACGACTTCTTCATCTGTTGCGTCGAGACGACCGAAACGTATATTCTCACATACAGTCCCTGTGAACAGATGTGTATCCTGTAAGACAATTGCCATAGACTGCCGCAAGTCGCTACGTTTTATATTACTAATGGATGTTCCGTCAATGGTGATCTCTCCCGATTTTATGTCGAAGAAACGGGGAAGCATATTGAGTATAGTAGTTTTGCCTGCTCCGGTCTCCCCTACCAATGCTATTTTAGTTCCCGGGGTAGCATGCAGAGAAACACCTTTTAAGATGAGTTTTTCAGGCTTATACCCAAAATAGACGTCTTTCATCACCAGGTCACCTTTTATAAGTGAAAGGGCAACAGCTTCCCTGGAATCTTTCGTCTCTGGATCTTCATCTATTACCTGAAATATGCGCTCAGCACCGGCAATTGCAGCCTGTATACTGTTATAGAGACTGGCAAGTTCATTAATCGGACGGCCAAACTGACGGGAATATTGTAAAAATGCCGCCAGACCACCAACATCGAATCCCCTGAATATAGCTAACAGAGCGCCGACAATGGTCACAAGCACAAAATTGAGCGTGTTCAGGTTTTGCATCACAGGCATCATCATACCGGAATAGAACTGGGCCTTTTCGGATTTTTCCTTCAAGCTTTGATTCAGAACTTCGAAGTCTTCTTCTACTTTTCTCTCATGCCCGAATACCTTAATTACTTTTTGTCCGCTTATCATTTCCTCAATGAATCCGTTGGTCTCCCCTAAAGTATCCTGCTGCGCTTTAAAGTATTTTTTACTTCGTTTTACAATCGTTTTGGCGCTTAGAAACATGAACGGGACTGTAATAAGAGTGACAAGCGTAAGTATAGGGCTGATGTATATCATCAGTATGAAAATACCGATGAGCATCAGAGCGCTCGACAACATATCCGAAAGGCTATCGGTAAGAGCATTACTCACCTGATCGATATCATTGGTATAGCGGCTCATCAGGTCTCCATGCTGATGCGTATCAAAATATTTTATAGGTAAACGCTCCATCTTATCAAACAGATCGGTACGCATACGGGTAACTGTACGTTGTCCTATCTTATTGAGCAGAATATACTGTACATAAGTAGCAGCTACTCCTGCCAGATATATACCTGCCAATACCAAAAGTATCTTTAGAAGCCCCGAATAATCACCGGGAATAATATAGTCGTTGATTATCGGACGAATCATGTATGAACCCAAAAGGTTGGCTATGATACTTATTATAATCAATACTCCGATGACGAATAACAGTTTCTTGTCACAGGCCAGATACGACATCAGCCTGAAGAAAGTCTTTTTGCCCTCCTTCGCTTTTCCATCTTGTTTGTATGCGTCTCCGTGTGCCATGTCTTAAAAAGCCATTTGCTGTGAATTATAAATCTCTTTATAAACTTCCGATTTTTCAATCAGTTCGGATGGTTTTCCTATTGCGTCTATCTCTCCGTCTTCGAGTACGATAACCCTGTCGGCCGACTGCATGGTGTTGATCCGCTGGGTAATAATGAATACGGTTGTATCCTGTAACATACGGTTCAGATTCTGACGTATCTTTTGTTCTGTATCGGAGTCCACAGCGCTTGTACTATCGTCCAGAATCAAGATTTTAGGTTTCCGGAGCAAAGCCCGTGCAATACAAATACGCTGTTTTTGTCCACCTGACACATTGATGCCTCCACGACCTAGCATGGTGTCATATCCATCGGTAAAAGACATAATGAAGTCATGGGCCTGCGCTGCCTTTGCCGCCTCCTCAACCTCATCTTGTGTAGCGTCAAGGTTTCCCCATTTTAAGTTATCAAGTATAGAACCGGTGAATAATTCGTTCTTCTGCAATACCATTCCTATTTTAGAATGTAATTCATCCAGGTTATAATTTTTCACATTCACTCCATCTATCAGCACTTCTCCTTGTGTAGTATCATATAAGCGGGGAATAAGTTGTACCATCGAACTTTTTGCCGAACCGGTAGCACCTACCACAGCAATAATTTCTCCCTGGCCGATATGAAAGTTTAAATCCTTCAGTACGTCGTTTTCTGCGCCTTTATACCGAAAATAAACATTACGGAAAGTGACCTCTCCTTTATTTATTTTGTGCTTGTTTTCCAATCCTTCTTTTGTATTCGTCAGCGAAGACTCTGTATCTAATACCTCAAGTATACGCTCCGACGAAGCCGAAGCCCGGGCTATATTCATTATCACCATCGAAAGCAGCATCAAGGCCATAAGTATCTGCATCAGGTAGTTTACAAACGAGATCAACTCACCCACTTTCAGTTCACCTATCATCACTTTTCCACCACCTACCCAAAGGATGATAATAACGGATATATTCATTATCAATTGCATGACAGGAAAAATAGATACAACAACATTAGAAGCATGAATCACCATATCACGCAATTCTTCGCTGCTACGCGCAAATTTCTTTGTTTCAAAATCTTCCCTTACAAATGATTTTACAACACGTATATTGATCAGGTTCTCCCTTACCACAGCATTCAGCTGGTCTATCTTTTGTTGTACTTTCATGAATAGCGGAAATCCTTTTCGCAGGATAAGGAAAATACTTATACCTAATACCGGAATCGCCCCTATCAGAATAAGAGCCAGACTTGCATTGATCTCTACAACAAAAAAAGTCGCCATTACCAGCATCAATGGAGAACGCAGCAGCAGACGCATTCCCATAAGTACCACTTGTTGTATGCGGCTGATATCGTTCGTAAGCCGTGTAATCAGTGAAGCTGAATTGAATTTATCTATTTCGGAAAACGACAATTGCTGTATCTTCTCGAAAAGGGAACTTCTCAAATCCGTACCAAACCCTATTGCCGCACGGGAAGATACCTGCACATTAACAATGCTCACAATCAATCCCAAAATAGATACCCCTACCATATAAGCACCTATTTCTGTAATTACAGACAAATCACGTGTCATCACACCATCGTCTACAACTTTCGCCATGAACCAGGGCTGTATCGTTTCACACAGCACCGTAATAAGCACCAGAAAAGGACTAATAAGGAGACTTGTCTTATATCGTCTTAGTATCTGCCAGTATTTCTTCATTCAACAGGTCATTAAATAACAAAAAAGTTACAAAAGTTACACTTTTGTCAGTTAACGGTCAACAGTTATCAGTTTACAAAAACCTGACACTTCTGACAGATTTTCCCGCAAAGATGCCAAGCCGCAAAGTATAATCAGATATTTTAATTTATAACTCATCATTGGCTCTGCCGATTCTTCGAAACAACGTTCGGCGTTAGCTAATTCATAACTCATAATTTATAATTCCTTTCTTACATAGATAAAGTTTCCAAAGAAAAATGTAGTTGGAACTGCTAATTTTCATTAGTAACAAAAGTAATGTTTTTTAGTTCAAATAACATGCATCATATACAAAGCACAGATATAATTATTATTGATGCTATATTAACAAATATCTATATTTTTTGATGCAAAGCTATTTATTTCGTAATATTGCATAGTATTGATAAAGTACTGAAAACATCATCAAAAATATCATCATTATGTTAAGTAAAAAATTAGAAGCTGCGCTGAATGCGCAAATCAATGCTGAATTTTGGTCAGCATATCTGTATTTGTCTATGGCTGCATATTTTGGAGCAGACGGCAAACCAGGTTTCGCCAATTGGTTTGAAATACAGTTCAAAGAAGAACAGGATCATGCAATGAAACTTTTCAAGTATGTCATTGAAAGAGGAGGAAAAGTAGAATTGAAACCGATTGCCAAAGTCGATAAATCATGGAAATCACCTCTTCATGCATTCGAAGAAACATTGAAACATGAAATCGTTGTGACCGGGCTTATCAATGATCTTGTGGCTTTAGCTAAAGAAGAGAATGACTATGCTACAGAGAGCATGCTAAAATGGTTTGTCGATGAACAGGTGGAAGAAGAAGCTACTGCTCAGAGCTATATAGACGCTTTGAAAATGATCAAAGACAACGGATTCGGTATCTATACGCTCGATAAGGAATTACAATCGAGGTCTTATACTCCGCTGGTATAACAATAAAGTAAATGATTAAAATGAATCTCCCCGGAATTATTCGGGGAGATTTGTTATTTTTACGGGACTAAAAACAGTTGCCAATTGATACAGATAGAGCACATATCAAAAAAATACGGAGAGTATACAGCCTTATCGGATATAAGCTTTTCCATGCAAAAGGGAAAGATCGTAGGCTTATTGGGAGTAAACGGAGCGGGTAAATCAACCCTGATGAAAATCCTTTCAGGTATTCTTCTTCCCGATTCGGGGCAAGTGAGCTTTTTCGGAGAGAACCTCCTGAATGATTCTTTGGATATAAAAAAGCAAATAGGTTATTTATCCGAAGATAATCCTTTGTATGAGGACATGTATGTCCGTGAATATCTTGACTATATATCCTCCATTTATAAATCAGGGAAAGAAAGGGTTGCCTACGTTATCGAACAGACCGGGTTAACAAAAGAATACAAGAAGAAAATAAAAGACCTATCGAAAGGAAACAGGCAAAGAGTAGGTATAGCGCAGTCACTGATCAATAATCCTGTTTTCCTCATATTGGATGAAGCCACATCGGGACTCGATCCCAATCAACGGGAAACCCTGAATAATCTGTTTGTTGAGTTATCGAAAGATAAGATCATCCTGTTCTCTACCCATACCCTGCAGGAAGTAAAAGATATATGCTCTAGCTTTGTACTTTTAGATAAAGGAAAGCTCGTTGCCAATTATGAAATCGATCAGATAGATTCTGTCGAAGAACTATTCCATACCCTGACAAATGAAAATAATAGCTGATAAAAACATTCCCTATCTGAAAGGAGTAGCCGAACATTTCGGAGAAGTAACCTATCTGGATGGCGCAGCCTTTACAAAAGAAGCAATAAAAGAAGCCGACACCTTAATTATCCGCACAGTAACCCGTTTCGATGAAAAGAACCTGGCCGGATCGAACGTAAAATTGATCTGCTCGGCAACTATCGGATACGACCACATCGATACAGATTATTGTGACACACATGGTATTGCCTGGCGAAATGCACCGGGGTGCAATTCAGGATCGGTAATGCAGTATGTAATCTCCTCATTGATTGTTATCTCCCGGCAAAAAGGTTTTGACCTGAAAGATAAAACGATCGGTATTGTCGGTGTTGGAAACGTAGGTAAAAAGGTTGCAAAAGCATGTGAAATACTTGGAATGAAGGTTCTGTTAAACGACCCTCCACGGCAAAGAGCTGAAGGAGACAAGTATTTTGTTAATCTAGATACTATAATAAAAGAAGCCGATATCATCACCTTCCATACACCATTAATAAAAGAAGGAACAGATAGAACATATCATCTGGCAGATGAAGATTTTTTCCAGTCATTGAAGAAGAGACCGGTTATCATAAATGCAGCCCGTGGAGGAATCATCGATACAGGAGCCGTAAAAAAAGCCATAAAAGATAATCTCATTTCCGGAACAATTATCGATTGCTGGGAAAATGAGCCACAGATAGATATCGAATACCTCAATCTCGTCAATATTGCCACCCCACATATCGCAGGATATTCAGCTGATGGAAAGGCTAACGCCACACGTATGTCCCTTGAATCAACCGCTGATTTTTATAACCTGAATAAAGGTCCGATAGAGGCAGTAAAAGAGCCGGAACCAGAAAATCCTGTGATCGATCTGGATAATTTTAAAGATTCGGATAGTCCGATCTATGATGCTATATTACATACATACGATCCAATGGGTGATTGCGCCCGTTTAAAAGCAGAACCTGCGACTTTCAAACAATTACGGAACAATTATCCGCTAAGGAGGGAATATTTTGCGTATCGTATTACAAATGCGGCGATTGATGAAATGGATATTTTAAAAAAACTCCATTTCCGGTAATTGCTTTTCAAAAGACACTAACCGGCAAAACTGACTTTACCTCCGACGATTTATGCTATGCCCCAATTCAGCTATCGATTAGCCTTTGGCCATTCTTTATTGGGGGTATTTCCCATTTCCAGAACTAATTTTCCACCCTTTATTATGTCACTGTGGCTGATATAATACTCATTATATGGCTTTCCGTTCAGCTCTGCTTTTTGTATGTATATATTATTGTCACTTAAATTCCTGGCTTCAATCTGGAAAGAGTTGTTATTGTTGAGTGAAATGGTTGTTTTTTCGAAACTCGGACTACCCAATATATACTGATTGCTACCCGGACATACGGGATAGAAGCCCATCATACTGAATACCAACCATGCAGACATTTGTCCGGCATCATCATTCCCGCTCAGGCCGTCGGGGGTAATAAAATATTCCCGTGCTATTATTTTATGCACCCATTCCTGCGTTTTCCACGCCTCTCCGGTCATTGCAAAAAGATAAGGGATATGATGTCCAGGTTCATTTCCATGCCAATAATGGTCTTTGTCGAAAAACTCATTAAGCCTTTGACTAAAGCGTTCCTTGCCTAAGACTCTGCGTAATCCGTCAACGTCTTGTGGCACGTACCATGTATAATGAAAAGGAGTTCCTTCGCATATAAATGGCTCCGGCTTATAGGGATCGAACTGTTCCACCCATCGTCCATCGGCATAACGCCCGCGCACATAACCGGTTTCGGGATCTATTACATTTTTATAGTTTGCGGCTCTTTTGATCAACACTTCATAGTCTTCTGTTTTTCCTAACTTCCGGGCTACCTGCGACAATACATAATCATCATAAGCATATTCCAGTGTACGGGAGACTTGTTCTCTTTTATGGAAAGCATCAGGAACCCCGTCTTCCAATGGAATATAACCATATCTGAGATATGATTCCATTGCCCGGCGCCCTTTTCCGTCTACATAACTCTGATGATCGGTATTCACAGTGAATGCATTTTTTCGCATCAACTCATAAGCTTCTTCATAATCGAAACCGGGGATTTCTTTCATTATGGCATCGCCGATAATGGAAATTCCATGGTCGCCGATCATTGCCGCAGTATAGTTGTTCCATAGCGGAAATGTAGGCAACCATCCTCCTGTTTTTCCTTTGATGATATATGAACGCATCATATCTCCATTCATTTCGGGTTGAAGAATGGTCAGTAACGGCTGCAAAGCCCTATATGTATCCCACATGGAAAAATCACAATAATAGGTAAATCCGTCAGCTTTATGATTCACATATTTTTCCGAAAAGCCGGGATAGGCACCGTTGACATCGCTAAAGGTACGAGGCAGTAAACGAGAGCAATACAAAGCAGAATAGAACTTAATGAGTTTGGCAGTGTCTGCACCCTCTACTTTTATCTGCCCCAAAGCTTTATTCCATGCAGACTCGCTTTCATCTTTTATTTGATCGAATGATTTATTCTCTATTTCAGTTTCCAGATTCAGACGTGCGTTCTCGATACTGGTAAAGGATGTCCCTATCTTCAATGAAACAGAGCCTTTAGTTGCAGATGATAATTTAACCCAGGCTCCTACATTTGATTTGCTCCCTTTGACAGACGTGCTTTTACTTGAAATGACAGAATCATTCCATGTGCCGAATTCTAAAAAAGAATCACTGAAGCGAACAACGAAGTACCCGCTAAAACCGGCACTCTCTCCCCATCCCTGATAGATACGGTGCACGGGATTATAGCCTGTAATCTCTTTTTTCTCGACATCTATATTAATAAAGCCTTCCCCTTCATCGCTGTTAGGCTCTACAATAATGTAACGGTCTTCAGCATCGCGGAAATCGAATTGCATGATACCCGAACGGGACAATCCTGTTATATCGGCTTTAATATTATAGTTATCCAGTAAAACGCTATAATGATAAGGGCTGGCTATTTCTTTTTCATGGCTGAATTTCGATGCTCTTTTCTCTGCGTTTACTTCCAATCGCCCACTAACAGGCATAATGGTAACGCTGCCATAATCCTGAGTACAAGACCCGTTAAGCCAGTGGCTTGCACGAAATCCTTGTATTGCATTGTGGTAATAGTAATACGGTGCGTTACATTTCTTTTCACCCGCAATTGTTTGGGCAACCCAATTGGTCATTCCGTTGGGAATTCCAACAGCAGGTATGGTTTGTCCTTTATGCTCTGATGGCTCTTTATCTCCTTTCGAATGTTTCTGGAAGTCTGTTCCGATAAGAGGATTGACATACCGGGTATAGTCTTCCTGATTCTTTTGGAAAGAGACGAAAGTTCCTACTAAAACTGCGATGATTATTACTTTTTTCATTATAGATTATTCCGGCTAAAAATGAGTTGTTACATGTATATAGGGGCAAAAGTAATTATTTTATTAATCAGTAGCAAGGATGGTTTTGCTACTGTAAGACAAACTCAAGGAAATAGCAAATTGCAAGCAGTGAATTACAATGAGCTCACAGCCTATCGTGAAACCAAAAGAGGAGCGACACTACATCGCTCCTCTTCCTTAACTATAATAAAAGAATAATTGCTTATTCTACGGCGTCAAAGTCCACTACTGTCTTTCTTGTGGCAGCAATACGGTCAAAGTCTTCTTTAGTCCCTACAACAAGTTTATCGAATTCGCGCTGGCCTGTACCTGCTGGAAGCAAGTGTCCGCAGATTACATTTTCTTTCAGGCCTTCCAGTCTGTCTACCTTCGCGTTGATAGCTGCATCGTTAAGTACTTTTGTTGTTTCCTGGAACGAAGCGGCAGACATAAAGCTTTGTGTCTGAAGGGCGGCACGCGTAATACCCTGAAGTATCTGGTTAGCTGTGGCAGGAATAGCATCGCGCACTTCCACCGGACGAAGATCCCTACGTTTTAGCATAGAGTTTTCATCTCTCAGTTTACGCGCTGTCACTATCTGACCAGGCTCGAATGTTTCAGAATCACCGCCGTCAACAACGACTTTCTTACCCCAGATTCTGTCATTCTCTTCCATTACATCATATTTGTCGATCACCTGTTGCTCAAGGAAACGTGTATCACCCGGATCGATCACTTCGACCTTGCGCATCATCTGACGCACAATCACTTCGAAGTGCTTATCGTTGATCTTCACACCTTGCAGACGATATACATCCTGTACTTCGTTTACAATATATTCCTGAACAGCTGTAGGTCCCATGATAGCAAGAATATCTGAAGGAGTTGTAGCCCCGTCAGACAATGGCATACCTGCTCTCACAAAGTCATTTTCCTGTACCAGTATCTGTTTTGAAAGAGGAACAAGATATTTCTTGACTTCACCAAGCTTAGAAGTAACGATCACTTCCCTGTTACCACGCTTGATCTTACCAAATGCTACCTCTCCATCAATTTCAGATACGACCGCCGGATTAGAAGGATTACGAGCCTCGAATAACTCAGTCACACGAGGAAGACCTCCGGTGATATCACCAGCCTTACCCACTGCGCGAGGTATCTTCACAAGAACGTCTCCTGCTTTGATCGTATCATTATCATCTTTCACAATATGAGCACCCAATGGAAGAGAATAAGTCTTGATAGTCTTACCGCTTTCATCCAGGATATGGGCTTCAGGCGCTTTAGTCTTATCACGGGATTCAATGATGATCTTTTCTTTCAGACCGGTCTGCTCATCTGATTCAACTTTGTATGTTACATTTTCTATAACATTTTCAAATTTGATACGTCCGGTAGCTTCAGAGATGATAACTGCATTAAATGGATCCCATTCGCAGATCAGGTCATCTTTCTTCACCCGGGCACCATCTTTGAAGTACAATTTAGACCCGTAAGGTATATTGTGAGTAAGTAATACGATCTTAGTATTAGGATCAACCAGACGAAGCTCAACCAAACGGCTGACAACAATCTGTACTTTTTTACCACTTTCATCTATTACATCTACTGTGCGCAAATCATCAATTTCCAGTACCCCGTCATATTTAGCCGCTACGCTACTTTCGGCAGCAATATTGGAAGCGATACCCCCAACGTGGAATGTACGAAGTGTCAACTGTGTACCCGGTTCCCCGATCGACTGTGCAGCAATAACTCCCACGGCCTCTCCTCTCTGAACCATGCGTCCTGTGGCAAGATTACGTCCGTAACATTTTGCACAAACGCCTTTCTTCGATTCACAGGTTAATACCGAACGTATTTCTACACTTTCAATAGGAGAATTTTGTATCGCGTTAGCCTCATCTTCCTTGATTTCATCTCCGGATTTCACAATTACTTCTCCTGTTAAAGGATGTTGTATATCGTGAACAGAGACACGTCCTAATATACGTTCGTATAGTGAAGCAACAACTTCTTCGTTGTTTTTCAACTCTGTACAAACAAGTCCGCGAAGAGTTCCACAGTCTTCCTCATTGATGATAACATCCTGAGAAACGTCTACCAGACGACGTGTCAGATATCCGGCGTCGGCTGTTTTCAAAGCCGTATCGGCAAGACCTTTACGAGCACCGTGGGTAGAGATAAAATACTCCAACACTGACAAGCCTTCTTTAAAGTTGGAAAGGATAGGGTTTTCAATAATCTGACCACCTTCAGCCCCACTCTTTTGAGGTTTTGCCATCAATCCACGCATACCCGATAGCTGGCGAATCTGTTCTTTCGAACCACGGGCTCCAGAATCCAACATCATGTACACAGAATTAAATCCCTGATTATCTTCCGATAATTGCTTCATCAGAATATTAGACAATCTGGAGTTAACGTGTGTCCATGTATCGATGATCTGGTTGTAACGTTCGTTGTAGGTAATGAATCCCATGTTATAGTTATTCATTATCTGCTCAACTTCGTCGTAACCTTGTAAAACAAGCTCGTCTTTTTCTGCAGGAATGATCACATCTTCAAGATTGAACGACAATCCTCCCCGGAACGCCATTGTATAACCAAGATCCTTGATATCGTCAAGGAACTGTGCAGTACGGGCAACCCCTACAGTTTTGATTACGTTACCGATGATGTCACGAAGTGATTTCTTTGACAATACTTCGTTTATATAACCGACTTCATAAGGAACTATTTCGTTGATCATAACACGACCGACTGTAGTCTCACGCATCACGTCAACAATATTTCCGTTTTCATCAAGGTCTTTCACATACACCTTAACAAGGGCATGTATATCTACTTTCCCCTCATTGTAAGCGATGACCGCTTCCTCCGGTCCATAAAAAGTCAAACCTTCACCTTTAGCACCTTTACGTGATTTCGTGATATAGTACAATCCCAGAACCATGTCTTGTGAAGGTACTGTAATAGGAGCTCCATTGGCAGGATTCAAGATATTGTGAGATGCTAGCATCAGCATCTGAGCTTCAAGAATTGCTTCGTTACCTAACGGTAAGTGAACAGCCATCTGGTCACCGTCGAAGTCGGCATTGAACGCCGTACATGATAACGGGTGCAACTGAATAGCTTTACCACCGATCATCTTCGGCTGGAATGCCTGAATACCCAAACGGTGAAGAGTAGGGGCACGGTTGAGCAACACAGGGTGTCCTTTCATTACATGTTCAAGGATATCCCATACAACAGGCTCTTTACGGTCTACTATTTTCTTTGCTGATTTTACTGTCTTAACGATTCCACGCTCGATCAACTTACGGATGATAAACGGCTTGTAGAGCTCGGCAGCCATATCCTGAGGAATACCACATTCGTGCATCTTCAATTCAGGGCCAACGACGATTACCGAACGAGCCGAATAGTCTACACGTTTACCCAGCAAGTTCTGACGGAAACGCCCCTGCTTACCTTTCAAACTATCGGAAAGGGATTTCAACGGACGGTTGGCATCAGTTTTAACTGCACTTGATTTACGCGAGTTGTCAAACAATGAATCCACAGCTTCCTGAAGCATACGTTTTTCGTTACGTAGGATTACTTCCGGAGCTTTGATATCGATAAGTCTTTTCAGACGGTTGTTACGTATAATTACACGACGGTATAAGTCATTCAAGTCCGAAGTTGCAAAACGTCCTCCATCAAGTGGAACAAGCGGACGAAGTTCTGGTGGAATCACAGGAACGATCTTAACGATCATCCATTCCGGTTTATTCTTACCTTTCGATCCGCGGAACGCTTCCACAACCTGAAGTTGTTTCAAAGCTTCATTCTTACGTTGTTGTGAAGTATCGGTACTTGCCTTATGGCGAAGTGTATTCGCCAGTGAGTCAAGATTGATACGTGACAACAAATCGTAAACAGCTTCAGCTCCCATTTTAGCGATGAACTTGTTCGGATCGCTGTCATCTAATAACTGATTTTCTTTAGGAAGCTTATCAAGGATATTCAGATATTCTTCTTCTGTAAGAAGATCTTTTTCTGCGATTCCCTCTTCTATTGCAATACCCGATTGAATTACCACATAACGTTCGTAGTAAATGATCGAATCAAGCTTCTTTGTAGGAATTCCTAATAGATAACCCATTTTATTAGGAAGAGAACGGAAATACCAGATATGAGCTACCGGAACCACAAGATGAATATGTCCTGTACGTTCGCGGCGAACTTTCTTTTCTGTTACTTCTACCCCGCAACGGTCGCAGACAATACCTTTATAACGGATTCTTTTGTATTTACCGCAATGACATTCATAATCCTTTACAGGGCCGAATATACGTTCGCAAAAAAGTCCGTCACGTTCTGGTTTGTAAGTACGATAGTTGATTGTTTCGGGTTTCAAAACTTCACCGCTCGATGCTTCCAGAATTTCTTCAGGGGATGCAAGACTAACGGTTATTTTTGAAAAGCTACTCTTTACTTTATTTTCTTTTCTAAAAGCCATATACTTATATTGTGTATAAAGAGTTATTTATAATAGCGGCCCCTCCCAACCTCCCCAAGGGGAGGAGTCTAAGCCCCTCCTTTGGAGGGGTTGGGGAGGCCTTTATTGTTTTTTAATCGAGAGATACGCTTAGTCCCAGACCACGCATTTCGTGAAGTAATACGTTCAATGATTCTGGAATACCCGGTTGTGGCATTGGTTCACCTTTAACGATTGCTTCATAAGCTTTGGAACGTCCAACAACGTCGTCCGATTTGATGGTCAGGATTTCTCTCAGTATATGAGCCGCACCGAATGCTTCGAGTGCCCAAACCTCCATCTCTCCAAAACGTTGTCCTCCGAACTGCGCCTTACCTCCAAGAGGCTGTTGCGTAATAAGTGAATAAGGACCGATTGAACGTGCGTGCATCTTGTCTTCAACCATGTGTCCCAGTTTCAGCATATATATAATACCTACTGTAGCATGCTGGTCGAAACGGTCTCCTGTACCTCCATCAAAAAGACGAACTTTACCATAACGTGGCACTCCTGCTTTATCTGTCCATTCGTTCAGATCATCAAGGCTTGCCCCGTCAAAGATAGGAGTAGCAAATTTCACACCAAGTTCTTTACCTGCCCAACCAAGTACAGTTTCGAAAATCTGTCCAAGGTTCATACGAGAAGGCACACCCAGTGGATTCAATACGATATCTACAGGGGTTCCGTCCGGCAAGAACGGCATATCTTCCTGACGCACAATACGTGAAACAATACCTTTGTTACCGTGACGTCCGGCCATTTTATCACCTACCTGTATCTTACGTTTCTTGGCCACATAAACTTTGGCAATCTGTACGATACCTGAAGGAAGCTCATCACCGATAGTCAGGTCGAAACGTTTACGTTTCAGTTCTGCATCCAGTTCTTTATATTTACGCAGATAATTTACGATAACATCACGTATCAGGCCATTCTTATGTTCGTCTGAAGTCCAGTTACTAACCTGTATAGTTTCGTAATCGATACTGTCAAGTGCACTCTTCGTAAATTTAGAGCCCTTGGCAATAATATCCACATTCAGATAATCCTTAACACCCTGAGATGTCTTGCCATCTGCCAGTACCAGTATTTTATCAACCAACACCGATTTTAGCTTAGCCATCTTTTCTTCATACTCTTCATCAAGCTTAGGAAGCAACGCTTTGCTAGAAAGTTTTGTTTTTCCTTTTTTGGCAGCTTTTGAGAACAGGTTTGTTCCTATAACTACTCCTTTCAATGAAGGTGAAGCTTTTAAAGATGCATCTTTCACATCACCGGCTTTATCACCGAAGATAGCACGAAGCAGTTTTTCTTCCGGAGAAGGGTCCGATTCACCTTTCGGTGTGATCTTACCTATCAGTATATCTCCCGGATTAACACGTGCTCCGATACGGATGATACCTCTTTCATCCAGGTCTTTTGTGGCATCTTCACTAACGTTCGGTATATCGGAAGTCAATTCTTCTACACCACGTTTTGTATCACGCACTTCGAGGGCGAACTCTTCCACATGTACAGATGTGAATATATCTTCGCGGACGATACGTTCGTTCAATACGATCGCATCCTCAAAGTTGTATCCTTTCCAAGGCATGAAAGCCACTTTCAGATTCTTACCAATAGCAAGTTCTCCTTTTTCAGTCGAATAACCTTCTGTCAGGATCTGATCCAAAACAACCCTGTCTCCTTTATGGCAAATAGGCCGCAGGTCAATTGTTGTATTCTGGTTGGTTTTCCTGAATTTCGGAATTGAATATGTTTTCACTGCATCGTCGAAGGCAACAAAGTCTTCGTCAGCAGTACGGTCATATTTAATCTTAATAGTATCGGCATCCACATATACCACCTCTCCGGCTCCTTCGGCAACAATCTGTGTACGAGAGTCGCGGATCAGCTGACCTTCGATACCTGTTCCTATAATAGGAGCCTCGGTACGCATCAACGGAACTGCCTGACGCATCATATTCGATCCCATCAGGGCACGGTTGGCGTCGTCATGCTCAAGGAACGGAATCAATGAAGCAGCGATAGAAGCAATCTGAGTAGGCGACACGTCCATTAGTTCGATTTCTTCTGGTCCTACTACCGGATAATCAGCATCCTGACGAGCTTTCACGCGAGTACGGATAAATGTTCCATCGTCATTCAACGGAGCATTTCCCTGTGCAATAAGCCTGTCTTCTTCTTCCTCTGCCGCAAGATAAACGATTCCGTTTTCCGATAGGTCAACCTTTTTGTCAGCTACCTTACGGTAAGGAGTCTCGATAAACCCTAAATCATTAATTTTAGCATATACGCAAAGGGAGGAGATCAAACCGATATTTGGTCCTTCCGGTGTTTCTATCGGACAAAGACGTCCATAGTGAGTATAGTGAACGTCACGCACTTCGAATCCGGCTCTTTCACGGGAAAGTCCACCAGGCCCGAGGGCTGACATACGGCGTTTATGAGTAATCTCAGCCAGCGGATTCGTCTGATCCATAAACTGAGACAAAGCATTCGTTCCGAAGAATGTATTAACAACAGATGAGATCGTTTTCGCATTGATCAGGTCGATCGGTGTAAATACCTCATTGTCGCGAACATTCATTCTTTCGCGGATAATACGTGCCATACGGTTAAGACCAACTCCAAATTGGTTGAACAGCTGTTCTCCGACTGTACGAACACGACGGTTGCTCAAGTGGTCGATATCATCAACAATAGCTTTCGAGTTGATCAACTCTATAAGGTATTTTATGATCTCTATGATATCTTCTTTTGTCAATACACGTATTTCAGTATCAGTGTTCAGACCTAATTTCTTATTCAGTCTGTAACGCCCAACTTCTCCCAGATCGTAACGTTTTTCTGAGAAGAACAGGTTATTGATTACCTCGCGTGCACTGGTATCGTCCGCAGGCTCTGCGCTCCGCAACTGACGATAGATATGCCGAACCGCATCAATTTCAGAGTTACTTGGGTCTTTCTGCAATGTATTGTAAATAATCGCATAGTCTGATAACTGATGAGTCTCTTTGTGAAGCAGGATTGAAGATACACCCGAATCTACTATAAGATCAAGGTGATCCTTTTCCAGAATAGTTTCACGTTCAAGGATTACTTCATTACGCTCGATTGATGTTACCTCTCCGGTATCTTCATCCACGAAGTCTTCCATCCATGTGCGTAGTATTCTGGCAGCCAGCTTACGTCCTAAGACTTTTTTGATATTTGCTTTAGAGACCTTTACCTCTTCGGCCAGGTCGAATATTTCGAGGATATCACGGTCGCTCTCGAATCCGATAGCGCGAAGCAGAGTTGTTACCGGCAATTTTTTCTTACGGTCGATATATGCATACATGACATTGTTGATGTCTGTCGCAAATTCGATCCACGATCCTTTGAACGGAATAATACGCGCCGAGTACAGTTTTGTACCATTGGCATGCATTGTCTGTCCGAAGAATACACCCGGTGAACGGTGCAATTGGGACACAACCACACGTTCTGCTCCATTGATGACAAAGGTACCTTTGTCTGTCATATATGGAATCAGTCCCAGGTATACGTCCTGGATAACTGTATCAAAATCTTCATGATCAGGGTCGGTGCAATAGAGTTTTAGCTTAGCTTTCAAAGGAACGCTATAGGTCAATCCTCTTTCGATACACTCTTCGATGGTGTAACGTGGGGGATCGATAAAATAGTCCAGAAACTCTAATACAAAGTTGTTTCGTGTATCAGCTATAGGAAAGTTTTCGGCAAAAACTTTATACAACCCTTCGTTTTTCCTCTTTTCGGGAGGAGTATCAAGTTGTAGAAAGTCGCGGAACGACTTTAATTGAACTTCAAGAAAATCCGGATAAGGAAGTGGATTTTTTATTGAAGCAAAATTGATTCTTTGATTTGTATTTGTTGTTGCAGACATGGATTAACCAATTTGATTTGAACTTATTACTTTTGACGCAAAAAGGTTAAGAACCTTTTTTTATAAAGGTTCCTAACCAAATATCCTTTTTACAGGGCTATCTTACTTAAGTTCAACTTCGGCTCCAGTCTCTTCTAGTTGTTTTTTCAATGCGTCAGCTTCGTCTTTAGTTACTCCTTTTTTCAGTTCGCTAGGAGCAGCGTCCACTACGTCTTTAGCCTCTTTCAAACCAAGTCCTGTAAGTTCTTTTACAGCTTTAACAACCTGCAATTTGTTTGCACCAGCAGATTTAAGGATTACATCGAATGATGTTTTTTCCTCTACTGCCTCAGCAGCAGCAGCTGGTCCCGCAGCAACTGCAACAGCAGCAGCAGCTGGTTCGATTCCGTATTCAGTTTTTAGAACTTCAGCTAACTCGCTTACTTCTTTTACTGTCAAATTTACTAGTTGTTCTGCAATAGCTTTGATATCTGCCATTTTTGTATAAATTAAAATTGTTATTATTCTTTTTGTTTAAATTGTATTATCTTTTAGATAATGTTTCTAACACGCCGTGAATAGTATTTCCTCCCGATTGAAGGGCAGAGATAACATTCTTGGCCGGAGATTGAAGCAACATGATAACATCGCCGATAAGTTCGTCACGGCTTTTGATGTTTTCAAGCGCTGTCAGGTTCTCAGCACCTACGTAGAAGCTTTCTTGTACATAAGCAGCTTTCAATGCAGGTATACCTTCTTTTTTATACTTAGCTATCAACTTTGCAGGTGCATTAGCTGTATTGGAGAACATGATTGCTGTATTTCCTTTAAGAGCAGCGTCCAGCTCAGAGAAATCCCCGTCAAGTGACTCCAATGCTTTTTTCAGCAAAGTATTTTTAACAACCATCAGCTTGATTTCCTGCTTAGCACATTCTCTTCTCAATTCGCTGGTTTTAGCTGAATTAAGAGTCTCAATGTTTGTAAGATAGAAATTACTGTAGCCTTTAATTGTTGAAGCTATAGTGTCTATGATAGTGCTTTTATCTTCCTTTCTCATAATGTTTCAGTCAATTTTTCGATTAATTTTCTACTGATTTAGGGTCGATTTTAATACCCGGACTCATAGTACTTGAAAGACAAACACTTTTCACATATGTTCCTTTAGCCGCAGTTGGTTTCAGTTTGATAAGCGTAGCTATAAATTCTCTCGCATTATCTTTAATCTGATCAGGAGTGAAAGATACTTTACCGACAGAAGCGTGTATGATACCTGCTTTGTCTACCTTAAAGTCGATCTTACCGGCCTTAACCTCTGTTACAGCTTTCGCAACATCCATAGTCACTGTTCCGCTCTTAGGATTCGGCATTAGACCACGAGGCCCTAAAACACGTCCCAAAGCTCCTATTTTACCCATGATGGCAGGTTGAGTGATGATCACATCAATATCAGTCCAGCCACCTTTTATTTTTTCAATATATTCATCCAGACCTACATAGTCAGCTCCGGCTTCTTTAGCAGCAGCTTCTGCATCCGGCGAACACAATACCAAAACTCTTACCTGTTTTCCTGTTCCATGAGGAAGGGATACTACACCCCTCACCATCTGGTTAGCTTTACGTGGGTCTACACCTAGGCGAACATCCAAATCGACAGATGCGTCGAATTTGCTTGTTGTAATCTCTTTTACGAGAGCCGAAGCTTCGCTTAATGTGTAAAGTTTCCCTGCTTCAATTTTGCTGAAAGCTAACTTTTGATTTTTTGTAAGTTTACCCATTTCAATTGAAGTTTTAATTAATTATTTTCAGGGAAAGCCCCTTTTACGGTAATACCCATACTTCTTGCTGTACCAGCAACCATTCTCATGGCTGACTCGATTGTAAAACAGTTCAGGTCTACCATTTTGTCTTCAGCAATAGCTTTCACCTGATCCCAGGTAATCTCTGCTACTTTCTTACGGTTAGGTTCGGCCGATCCACTTTTTTGTTTGGCTGCTTCAAGTAATTGAATAGCTACAGGTGGTTGTTTTACAACGAAATCAAATGACTTATCGGCATAGTAAGTAATTACAACAGGTAATACTTTCCCTGCCTTGTCTTGAGTTCTGGCATTAAATTGCTTACAGAAATCCATAATATTGATCCCTTTAGAACCTAAAGCAGGCCCAACGGGAGGAGATGGATTTGCTGCACCGCCTTTAATCTGTAATTTTAATTGTCCAGCAATTTCTTTAGCCATTTTTGTTTCTGATTTTAGTTTTATTTTAAAACTTAAGATTTGAACATTGGGACTGCGTAACCAATCTTACTGCTCTTTTTCGACTTGCATGTAGTTCAATTCGAGCGGAGTTTTCCGTCCGAATATTTTCACCATCACTTTCAGTTTCTTTTTCTCTGTGTTCACTTCTTCAATTACACCCGAGAAGCCCGAGAAAGGTCCGTTTGTTACCTTTACGTTTTCTCCTACGAAGTATTGAACATCCATGCCTACCTCCTGGTCTTCCAACTCGTCCATCGTACCTAATATCCGGTTTACTTCGGACTGGCTCAATGGTTGAGGATTGGTAGTATTTGGCAGGAATCCGGCAACAAAATTAATGTTGCGCAGTTCATGAATAACTTCTCCTACAAGAGCAGCCTCAATCAATATGTAGCCGGGAAGGTAAGCTCTTTCTTTAAGAACTTTCTTTCCGTTACGCATAATATAAGTCTTTTCTGTAGGAATAAGAACTTGAGAGATGTACTTCCCTAAGTCAGTTTTCTTTATCTCAGCTTCAAGATACTCTTTGACTTTATTTTCTTTTCCACTAACGGCACGTAGTACGTACCATTTCTTTTCGATTTCAGTCATAGCTTTTGATAAAAATTAAAGACCGTAGAAAACTTTCTTGATCAAGTTTTCGAACGCCGAATCGACACCCCATACTACTAATGCCATAATAATGGAAGCGATCATAACAATAACAGCACTATTTGTCAATTCTGCACGAGAAGGCCAAGAAACCTTGTGTACAAGTTCGTTATAAGAATCCTTAATATAGTTAATTATCTTTTTCATTACTCCTTATTGAGTTTTTTTAATGCACGGGCGGAGAGATTCGAACTCCCGACATTTGGTTTTGGAGACCAACGCTCTACCACTGAACTACGCCCGTAAATTAAAGCCGGTTATATTGCAAACCGACTTTTTATTATTTTATTGATGGTTAGTCAACAATTTCTGTGATCTGTCCTGCACCTACTGTACGTCCACCTTCGCGGATAGCGAAACGAAGACCTACACTACATGCTACCGGGTAGATAAGTTCAACTGTGATAGTCAAGTTATCACCAGGCATAACCATATCTGTTCCTTCAGGAAGTGTGATTTCTCCTGTTACGTCCAATGTACGGATGTAGAACTGAGGACGATATTTGTTATGGAATGGAGTGTGACGACCACCTTCTTCTTTTTTCAGGATATACACCTCAGCTTTGAAACGAGTGTGAGGAGTTACTTTCCCCGGGTGAGTGATCACCATACCACGTTTGATTTCGTCTTTATCGATACCACGGAGAAGAAGACCTACGTTATCACCGGCTTGTCCGTCATCAAGTATCTTACGGAACATTTCTACTCCTGTAACAACTGATTTTTTGTTTTCTGATCCAAGACCAATAATTTGAACTTCTTCACCAGTTTTGATTTTACCAGTTTCGATACGACCTGTTGCCACTGTACCACGACCTGTGATAGAGAACACGTCTTCAACCGGCATCAAGAATGGTTTGTCAACATCGCGTGGAGGAAGCGGAATCCATGTATCAACAGCATTCATCAGCTCCAATACCTGGCTAACCCAAGGCTCAACACCGTTCAATGCTCCAAGAGCAGATCCACGGATAACCGGAGTGTTGTCTCCGTCGAATTCATAGAATGAAAGAAGTTCTCTCATTTCCAATTCAACAAGCTCCAACATTTCTTCATCTTCAACGATATCACATTTGTTCATGAAAACAACCAACTTAGGTACGTTTACCTGACGTGCCAGAAGGATGTGTTCGCGAGTTTGAGGCATCGGACCATCAGTAGCAGCAACTACGATGATAGCTCCGTCCATCTGAGCAGCACCAGTAACCATGTTTTTCACATAGTCGGCGTGACCCGGACAGTCAACGTGTGCATAGTGACGGTTAGCTGTTTCGTATTCTACGTGTGAAGTATTGATTGTTATACCACGTTCTTTTTCTTCAGGAGCGTTGTCGATAGAATCGAATGAACGAGCTTCAGAAAGACCTGCATCAGCCAATACTTTTGTAATAGCAGCTGTCAGGGTAGTTTTACCATGGTCAACGTGACCGATTGTACCGATATTTACGTGCGGTTTCGCCCGGTTAAAATGTTCTTTTGCCATAATTAATCTTCTATTATTAGTTAATATATTTATTTAATTCTATCGAATCAACATTATTGCTGCACCAAGTGTTTATAGCTTTGAGCCCATGACGGGATTTGAACCCGTGACCTCTTCCTTACCAAGGAAGTGCTCTACCACTGAGCTACATTGGCATAAATCTTTTATTCATCGCAACACCTAATTACTAGGTATCTTATAGAAAAAAAAAGATTGAAGCCTGAATCTTAAAATCACTAGACCTTATAAGGTTTCAGGGCTTCTTATTCTTATACCTGAGCCTCTTGTCGGATTCGAACCAACGACCCCGAGATTACAAATCACGTGCTCTGGCCAGCTGAGCTAAAGAGGCATAAAAATCTAATTTTGCCGCTATTACCGCTTTTTAATAGCGAAACGGCGACAAAATTAGAAATTATTTTTTAGAATAGCAACACTTTATCTATTTATTTTTTCGTGTTTTTTCTTTCGTTTCAAAATCCCTCTATCCTTTGGGAGACAGAGGGATTTACCTGTATTTTTATATTATTACCTTTAGTATTATTTCACCTGGGTCTTTTCCTTTACTTTTAAAACCTGCTTTTCAAGAGCTTCTATACCCTGCATCACAGCTTCCTCGAATGTATCTGCCGTTTTATTGGCAAAAAGCTCTCCGTTTTTAATATTCAACTTTATAGATGCCTCCTTATTGTTAGCCGTCTCAGGCTTTACTACTTTAAGGATAACTTCGGCATCTACAATCTGATCCGAAAACTTGTCCAGCTTTGATAATTTTTTCTCAATGAATTCCTTTAGATTAGCCGATGCATCAAAATGCAATGATTGAATCGCGATGTTCATAATACTTCCTCCTTTTACTTTTAGGCTCTTGGATGAGCCTTGTTATAAATCTTTTTAAGCTCTTCAAATGAAGTGTGCGTATATATCTCTGTTGCCGCAAGGCTTGAGTGACCTAATATCTCTTTTACAGCATTAATATCGGCGCCGTTATTGAGCATACTGGTAGCAAAAGTGTGCCGAAGCACATGCGGGCTGGTTTTGGCTAGTGTGGAAACCTGTTTCATATTTGCCGTTACTATACGATGAACCAGCATGGGATAAAGCTGCCCTCCATTCTCTTTAACAAACAAGTAACCTGATTGGTTTTGTATTTCGTTATTCCTTATTTCTATATATTTCTCTATTAGTTCCTTGGTATTATCACTGATTGGAATCAGTCTTTGTTTATTCCGTTTTCCTGTAACCTGTATTGTTTTAGTATAGAAGTCTACATCTGTATCTTTTAAACCCAGCAACTCAGCCCGGCGCATACCTGTAACATAGAACAACTCTATCATCAGATGATTGCGAACCCCTTCAAAGGTATCGTTATCCATGGCATTATCCAGAATTTTATCCATATCCGCATTATTCACAAAAGCGGGTAGTGGCTTGGATATCCTGGGACCAACTACTTTTTTCACGGGATTAATAGTCATCTCACCAATACGCAACAAGTATTTATAAAATGACTTCAGTGTACTAAGTTTACGATTTACCGATCGTGGCGACATCTTATTCTCCATCAGTGACACTACCCACATACGTATAATGTCATTATCAACAGATTGCAAATTTACGTCAGGGAAGTGAATCCCCAGAAAATCGGAGAACTGGGCAAGGTCTCTAGAATAAGAAATCTCCGTATGTAAAGAATAATTCTTTTCATAACGGAGATAATTGATATATTTCTCAATTAACATCATCATTCACCCGAGTTATAATCCTGAATGACGAAGTTAATAATATTATGCGAAAAAGACAATACTTTTATTAATCTTCCGAACGGTGCATTGCCTGCACATATATTGCATGCAATTTTTGCTCTCTTTTTACTACAGACGGTTTACGAAACTCCTGACGTCTTCTTAGTTCTTTTACAACACCTGTTTTTTCGTATTTTCTTTTAAATTTTTTTAGGGCTTTTTCAATATTTTCGCCTTCTTTTAATGGTACAATGATCATAACTGAAATTTTGTTTTTATTTTTTTTGTTGTTTAATTCTTTCTTTATTGCCGGAGAAACTACCGGCTAAACTTTCTTCTAGCGGATGGATTTAAATATAATGAATCTTTCGAACACGGCATCATTCGCCGCATTTAGCATATTATCTTCATATGTATTGTTCAAAAGATCATCAAACCTCCTCTCTTTTTCGGGCTGCAAATTTATGGATAATTATTTAGAAACAAAAGACTTCAACCTAAAATATTTCCTATATTCATATAAAACCCTGTCTATCTTGTCTGTTTTTATACATAAATGAGATACTTCTCCCGTATCCTGATCGCTTCAGTCATTTTTCTTCATTTGAATATGCGGCAGGCCATCCTCCAGGTACATTTCACTAGTTTGTAAAAATCCGTGGCTCTCATAAAAGTTTTTCAGGTATTGTTGTGCCGACAATGTTATTTTTCGTTCTCCGAATTCGGTCTTCTCCAGTTCAATTGCCTTTTTCATTAAATCATGCCCATATCCGTATTTCCTATATTCTTTGGCAACAATTACACGTCCAATGGAAGCGTCTTCAAAATAATCTCCACTTTTGAATATTCTACAATATGCTACCAGTTTATCTCCTATGTATCCATGCAGATGAATGGCTTTCTGATCTTTATAATCCATATCAAGATACGGAGCATCCTGTTCCAGAATAAATATCTTACAACGTAAGTGCAATATTCCGTATAACTCTTCTGTTGATAATTCACTGAAGAGACTGACTCTCCATTCCAGTTCCTGTTTCATCTTTTCTGTTTTTGCAGTAAAGATAAAGAATATCGTAAAAATTGCGAAAAAGGGGTAAAATTTATTTCTCTGAGATAATATGCTACTCAAAACCAAATAAAAAAAGAGGAAGATAAATCCTCCTCTTATACAAACACTACTTAATAAAAGCATTCAAAATGCCTTCTTTTTAAATCTTATCCGGCTAGGCATTATATCATTCTCAGCCTGTCCACTTCTTTCAACAATTTAATATCTATATTGTTTAAACGTTTGGATAAATATGTTCCTCTTGAATATCTTTTATCCTCAAAAGTATTTATCAATGCATTTTTTCAACTGTTTCAAAATCAAACATCCGCTTCAATAAATTTACGAACTAAACACAGATTAACACTTGCCTAGTATTTGTTTTTTTGCAATATGCCAATAGATTTCATCATATTAAATGAAATAACTATTTGATTTTTCTTACTTTTGCCACTCATAATCATTTATTAAAGAAAATAGGAACATATGATAACTATAGACCAACTAAAAGAAGTGTTGGAGCGCGAGGAAGCGCTGGGGAGGCATCTTTGACGTCGATGCGAAGAAAATACAGCTTGAAGAAGAAGAACTAAGGACGCATACTCCCGGTTTTTGGGACGATGCCAAAACAGCCGAAGCTCAAATGAAAATAATCCGCGGGCTGAAAATATGGATAGAAGGACATGCGGAAGTAAAAGCAGCAACCGACGAATTACAACTCGCCTTTGATTTCCAGAAAGAGGGAGTAACCACCGAAGAGGAAGTCGATCTGGCATATAGCGAAGCAATGAGACTGATCGAAAACCTCGAGCTTAGGAATATGCTACGTCGTGAAGAGGATAAACTCGGAGCTGTACTCAAAATAAACAGTGGCGCCGGAGGAACCGAAGGACAGGACTGGGCATCCATGCTGTTCCGTATGTATCAGCGGTGGTGCGAATCGAAAGGATATAAAACAACCGTTACTAACTGGCAGGACGGCGATGATGCCGGAATAAAAACCGCAACTTTGCAGGTTGAAGGCGAATATGCCTATGGCTACCTGAAATCAGAAAATGGAGTGCACCGTCTAGTGCGTGTTTCTCCGTTCAATGCGCAGGGAAAACGTATGACTTCATTTGCTTCGGTCTTTGTTGTGCCTTTAGTGGATGATACGATCGAAATCGATGTCAACCCATCCGACATTACATGGGATACATTCCGTTCGAGTGGTGCCGGAGGTCAGAATGTCAATAAAGTGGAAACCGGAGTTCGCCTGCACTATAAGTACAAAGACCCTGAAACCGGAGAAGAGAAAGAGATCGTAATTGAGAATACCGAAAGCCGTTCCCAGTTTGGAAATAAGGATAATGCAATCCGCTTGCTGAAATCGCAACTTTACGAAATGGAGTTGGAAAGACGCAGCCGTGAACAATCGAAAGTAGAAGCCGGAAAGAAAAAAATTGAATGGGGTTCACAAATACGCAGCTATGTATTTGATGATCGCCGTGTGAAAGATCACCGTACAAATCATCAGACATCAAACGTGAATGCTGTGATGGACGGCGATATCGATGATTTTATCAAAGCCTACCTGATGGAATTCGGCGAAGAGGCATAATTCAAACATTATAAAACCTTAAATTATGAAAAGGAAAGCATACTTTAAATGTGTTATTCTCGGTATTATAACATTAACCACAATACCGGGAATAGCCCAAAAGAAACCCTTGGATCACACAGTCTATGATTCATGGAAAAGTATCTCCAATGTGAAAGTAACCAATGACGGCAAATTCTCTGTAGCTGTTGTTAAAGAACAGGAAGGGGATGATTACCTGCTGATAAAAGATCTGAAGTCATATAAAGAATTAATCATTCCCCGTGGATCTATTTACACAATCACTCCCGATCAAAAATATGTAGTCACATTAATAAAAGCGCCTTTTACTGTTACCCGTCAGGCTAAGATAAAAAAGACGGCAGAAGAAAAGATGCCGAAAGACTCACTGTCTATTATTACTCTTGATAAATTCGGCATAATTAAGATACCGAATGTAAAAAGTTATAAGACAGGAAAAGACTTTTCAGACTATTTAGCTTATACAATTGATGATTCACTGAAAACTAAAGATAAGAAAGAAGAAAAAGCCCGTACCCTTATTCTTCGTCATCTCAGTTCCCAAAAAGAAGATACGATCAAGAATATCACCGAATATATTTTCAGTCCGAATGGCAAAGCCTTTGCTGCCTTGGCAAATCCCAACCCAAAGGATTCCCTGAGTAAAAAAGGAGTACTATATATGGACTTAGCTAGTTATAAGAAACAAACCATATCGGAAGGGAAAACCACCTATAAAAACCTGATCATTTCGGAACTGGGTAACAGACTGGCGTTTCTGGCAACTAGCGATAGCCTGAAGAAAGAGATAAAAGATTATGCTCTGTATTACTTTCAATCGGGTGCAGATTCAGCAAAACTGGTAGCCGATAAATATAAGGCCGGGATACCGGACAAATGGAATGTAAGTGAGAATAGTACTCCGTCATTCAGCAAAAACGAGAAACGGTTATTTTTAGGTATAGCTCCGATACAATTACCAAAAGACACGACCATCCCCGATTTCGAGAAAGCCCAGCTGGACATCTGGCACTGGCAGGAACCGCTGATCCAGCCAATACAACTCGTTCAGAAAGACAGGGAACTCAAACGCACATACTTGTCTTACATAGATCTGGATAATGGAGAAAAATTCTATCAACTGGCAACCGAAGATATGCCTGTAGTAAGAATATCTGATGAAGATAACGGAAGATACGCTATCGGATTATCGAACCTGAAATACAGGTTTGAAACGCAATGGGATATCGCTTCGCGCCAGACGAATGATATCTGGGTACTCGACCTGCAACAAAATACCAGTAAACAGATAAAAACAAAGGTACAGGGTCCCACAATGCTTTCTCCGAATGGCAAATATATTGCATGGTATGACCTGAACGACAGGCAATATTATGCATATTCAATAGAGACGGGCAAAGAGGTCTGCCTTACCAGTGAATTGGACATTAATTTCTGGGACGAAAAATATGATATGCCCTCCCCCCCTACTCCATACGGATTTGCAGCATGGACAGAAAACGACGAAGCTATACTTGTGTACGATGCTTATGATATCTGGAAACTTGATCCAAGCGGGACAAATGCACCCGAAAATATCACAAAAAATGTTGGCCGCCAGAACAAAACAACCTTCCGCTATATAAAGACCGATCCGGAAAGCAGGTTTATAAAGAAAGGAGAAAAACTTCTTCTATCAGCCTTCGATAACATCTCCAAGAAAAACGGATTCCTCGTATTAAATGGAAATAAGAAGAGTGATCTGTTCTTTGAGGAATATACTTATTCCAACCTGGCAAAAGCTAAAGACAAAGACGTATATTGCTACACAAAGGGCAATTTCAATACATCTACAGACCTGTATGTAACTACAGACCTCTGGAAATCGGATAAAATATTATCCGACATCAATCCTCAGATGAAAGACTACAACTGGGGTACAGCCGAGCTGATATCATGGACAACTTTCGATGGCAAACCATCTGAAGGCATTGTCTATAAACCTGAGGATTTCGACCCAGATAAGAAATATCCTGTGATGATATATTTCTACGAAAAGCATTCTGATAACCTTTACCAGTATTTTTCACCTGCGCCAAGTCGCTCTATCATCAATATTCCATTCTATTGTAGCAGAGGATATATCGTATTCACTCCTGACATACAATATACTGACGGACATCCGGGGAAAAGCGCCTACAATTCTATCATCTCAGGTGTTGAAGAACTGGCTAAAAATCCATGGATAGACAAAAGCAATATGGCTATACAGGGACAAAGCTGGGGTGGCTACCAGGTTGCCTATCTGGTTACACAGACCGATATGTTCAAAGCAGCCGGAGCCGGGGCACCTGTTTCCAATATGTTCAGCGCCTACAATGGCATCCGTTGGGAAAGCGGTATGAGCCGCCAGTATCAGTATGAGCAAACGCAATCGCGTATAGGTGCCACTATGTGGGAAGCTCCTGAACTATACAAAGAAAACTCGCCTGTGTTCTTCGCCGATAAAGTAAAGACACCTCTCCTTATCATGCATAATGATAATGACGGGGCTGTTCCATGGTATCAGGGGATCGAATACTTTATGGCCCTACGCCGTCTGGGTAAACCTGTATGGATGCTTCAATACAACAAAGAAGCCCATAACCTGAAAGAGCGCCGCAATGCGAAAGACCTATCCGTCCGTTTGCAGCAATTCTTCGATCATTACCTGAAAGGCGACCCAATGCCTGTATGGATGAAAAACGGAGTACCCGCCATAGATAAAGGCCGGACTTACGGTTTTGAATTAGAATAAATATAGAAAGTCCGGCATTATAAAAGCCGGACTTTTTTTATCACTCTTTTATCGTTACTGATAGTGGTAGTGCCTCATACATCAGGATGGAAGCGTATTCGTCTACCTCAGCTTTTGTGAAATTTCCGGCTATTTGTAAACGTCCGCCTTCAATAGCCGATTGTACGGTAGGAGCACTATACACTTTGTTGTCTATAACAATAGCCAGCGCTTTCCCAATATTTTCCCTGGTCGCTTTTGCGAAACGGCTGCTTCCTGTTGCATTTAGCTCTATTTCTATGGACCAATGCCCATAACTTTGTTCGGAAAAAGCCTTTTTAATATGTTCGTTGGTGATGACAGGCGTCTGTACAGGATGCATCGAACGCAACATATATAATTCGTACATATCACCTTTTCCATAGGCAGGTTTCTTACCCCAAACATACTTTATATTCTGTGGCCATTGTTTTTCTGCGGCATAACTCATTAGCAACTGCCGGGCCTGAGCCATTTCTCCTTTATTGACTAAGAAAAAACTTGCATTATAGCGTGGAGTCATAATGTATCTATATACACTGTCCTGAGGAGAAGGTAGTTCCTGAGATGATATGTCCCATGTTTCCCATAATTCAATCTTCCCGGTAGTTGAAATAAGATTTTTCACAGCATTATCTATGATTTTTTCAGGTAGCCATAAGGTATAATCGTTTGTTTCCGTGTTCCTCTCTATTTTGTTGGCAATACCATAGGAATGTAATCTCTCTTTTATAATAGCAATCGTTTTGTCGACTTTTGTTATATCAGAGATAATTACTGACGAGGAATCAGATTTCCCTGATTCGCCTCCTAATTCGAAAACAATGCTTTTAGTTAGTTTTGGCTCCGCCGGACACCCTGTGTTCATTATTAAAATAAGAATAGTTGCTGCAATATATTTATAAAAAGATTTCATTTTCACCTTTATCTATTTTGCTTATTATTTAGTCGATTTTTCTTTCTCAATCGTCTTTAGAATATCTTCCCCTATACCGATACGATACCCTTGAGAAGAATACAGGATTCCTCCGTTAGTTGACAGATAGATCGTCAATGGGAAATTCTCTGAAAATTCTATTTGCAATGCTCTGGCTACCGTGTTCAACAGAGTGCGTTTGTCGTCTGTCAGCCAAAGCAACTGTGACGGCAAATTTGCAAATGCAGTTCTGTTAAATGCCGTACTCACTTTATCGTCAGGAATAATATACAATATACCTCCGCCCCAATCGTCAAGCGCCTCTTTCACGGCAGGCAGATCCTGCAATATATGCTTGCTCGGCTCTTTGTTTGGGTCGGCAAAACAGATAACAAGTCCTTTCTTATTCGTTAGCTCCTTCAGGGTTTTCTTTGCCCCGTCTTCCAGGGTAACAATCGTATTGGGGTCTACAATGCCTTGCACCTGTATGCCCCTGTCCACCTCCGGTAATTTTATTTCCAGCGATTTATTCTCATTCTCCTTTATTTCAAAATAGCGTGTATCTATTGAGACAGAACCGTCATTTGCCCTGCTACCGGTCATCAGACGGTAATATCCGGCATCAACCGTCACCTTTGCAGGCAGACCTTTTATTTCATCCTCATAATCCAGAGTTACGAAATTACCATTGTCGAACCGTGCGATAGTGAAGTGTGTATAATATCCCGGCTTCACAATATTCCCTTTTGCATTGGTGAATGCTATATATGCCTTTGGCTTTTCTTCCGATTTTTCATCAAAATATACATCTGTCCACAAACCAGTCTCTGCTTTCAGATATTGCGGACGGATTGTAGCCGGATCGATACGGGTAAGTATATCCATCGAGCGGCAAAGAGCCACAAAGAAGATATTGCGTGAATGGCTGTCGGCTATTCTTAACTCATACACACCCTGTGGCGAAAGCGGACATTTGAAATAGTTCTGATCATTATCGATCTTTATACTATCCCTGACAAAGTCTATCACATATTGTATATCCGACCTCGATTTATTTATAAAATCCGCCGAAAGCTCCTTTTTAAAGAAACTGCGCCACGGACGGATCAGTTCCAGAGCGATGCGAGGAGATAATATATATTGCGCATACCTTTTATGGAAATCGGGAATTCCGTTTGGCCATGAGCCCGTAGCAATAAGGTGATCGGATAAATATCCGGCTGGAGTATCACGCAGATCTTTATCTTTTAGAGATTCCAGGAAAGGGAAGAGATAACCGTTATCCTTATTTTTCCCGATAAAGGCTTTTATTTCCTGCCAGTTTCCCTGAGACTTTGATAATATATTCCATATCTTGTCCGGGTTAAGGTTATTGTCGGCCGCAAATCTACGGGCATCAGCTTCCGAAACGAATGTATTCATATATGCATTGCGTATAGAATCTTCATAGGCGAGTCGCTTTGCATTTTCAGCGATCTTTTCCGCCGGAAGTTCTTTGACAGATTGTTCGGCAGGGACGTTCATTACTATGCTCTCGTCCAGTTGTGTGCCTCTCATGTCCGTTAGTTTTACAACCAGTTCATTCTCTTTCACCTCCGATTTTCCATAACCGGATAAACCGTCCTTGCTTGCCCAGACAAATACATCGCCCATCCCTGTAACAACAGACACACTTCCTTCTTTACTGGTAGTAGCGGTTGCAATAGGATAAAACTCCGCATAATTGTAAACGTTGAACTTCACACTTGCTCCCTCAACCGGATTTCCCTTTTCATCGGTTATTTTCACTTTCAGGCTCCGGGTTTCGGTATAGTTTGGCAACAGGTTTATAACCGAATAGAGTTCTGTCTGCACATTCTTTTCCTCCGGGCCATTGTATAGGCCGAAAACATTGGTATGCACCATCATTGCCCGTTTCACAGGAGCAGAAAACCATGCCACATCAAGTTCCGCATCAGGTTCGCAGGCTCCTATATAATGCCATTTACCGTCTACCCAAGCCTCCACCCAGGCATGATTGTCATCGGTATGCACCCAGCGGGGGGTATAACATTGCCGTGCGGGTATCCCCACGGCACGCAAAGCGGCGGTTGTAAAAGTAGATTCTTCGCCACAACGCCCCCATGAGGTTTTTACCAAAGCCAGTGGTGACGAAGTGCGGCCGTCAGTACCTTTATATGTTACTTTTTCGTGGCACCAGTGATTTACTTCGAGAACGGCCTGTTCCATGGTAAGTCCTTTCACACGGTCTTTCAGTTCATCGAAAAAGACCTGCCGCGCTGTATCCAGATTTTCATTGTTCACACGGTAGACTAATACAAAATGACGGAAAACATCATCGGGTATCTTTTTCCCCCAATCGAAATACTCCCTGGCCTCGAAAGCCGCATCCACTTGTCCGAGGAAGAAATCCCCGTCGTAATCAGCCAGATCAGACAGTGGCATATACGCATAAAGGAATTCCAGCGCTTCCCGTTGCTGTATGGTAAGATTTTCCTTATCGAACACCGAAAATAATTGTTCGCCCCGCCCCGCAGCCAGCTCCTTCCTTTTGAGGAACTGCTCGTGAACCTGTTTCCTGTAATTTTCATCTTTCAGGAAATGTTCATCAGAGGAAATATTACATTTACTTATGAAAAGGGATATAAGTAAAGCGAAAGCAAAATAAAGAAATGATTTTTTCATACCCGCTATTAGATTTTGAATTACAAAGGATGCAAGTTACAAGTTTTCTTTGTAATTCTTTATATTTTAGGGGTGCTTTAAACAGGGCTTCGGCAAACTAAAAAGTAACAAAAGTTACACTTTTACATTTTTTTATGCTGTTTCTTTTATACTGTATTTTCGTTTCCTGTGATTTTTACAACAACTTTTATCATTCAGTAGCTTTATGCTGTTTTTAATATTCTTTATTGCTACTGTTTTCGCATCAGGCTCTCGCTGGCGCAGACATCTTGTCTGTGCCTCCTCGAGCGATCTTTCTTGCTTCGCAGCACACAGACTGGAAGTCTGCGCGAGCGAGGGATTATTTTCTGCTAGGGGCGGCTGTTGATCAATAATAATTATATCTTGTTCGGGAATTTCCTGCTTTACAGCAAATGATTCATTCTCCCCATTCTTAATTTCCATCCCTTCGTTTCCGGCTCCGACGGCTTTACAATTCACTTCCGCTTCTTCATTCTTAATTTTTAATTTTTCATCCTTAATTTTCTTATCGGCTCTGTCCAGAATCATTTTTATAGTTCTAAGGTCGGGCAGGCGTTCTTTCTTCCGGATTATCCTCGATTTGAATTTCAGATTGCCTGAATCCGTTTCATCAGGAATATAAGTGTCTTTTTCTTCAGCAATCGTATGACGTTCCAAACGTTGTTTAATAGAAGAATAAGCCATCGACAATAATACTTCGCTGCGGTATTCCATCGCATCCTCTATTTCATGGCTGAAAGCCGGATTTTCACGCTTCCACTTATAAAATGTATTCCTGCTGATTCCTGTCGCTTTACAGATATCCGACACACTGCACAATTCTTCTGCGATCAGTGTGGTAATTCGGGTTGCTAATGTTTCATTATACTTTGCCATAATTATTAGAATTTAGTAGTTAGTAGGCGGTAGACAGTAGACAGTAGAAATAGTATCTCTCTTGGCTACTTTTTAGCAGAGATAACTGGCAAAGTATATTATAGGAATAATTATGTTAAAAAAGGATAAAGTAACCGACGAAATAAACTGCCCGCTTATCCGCATTTAGATATAACAATTTTTGGTTTTCGTATTATTGGTATACAAAAGGATAGATGACAACTTTTACATAAGTGATTTTTTCACAAATGTAGAGTTGAATTTTTATAGAAATCAGAGTCAAATTTAAATACTAAATCATATTGTAGTATTCTCATTCCCCTTTTTCTTTTCTCTAAAATAAACTATAAAATGAGATACGAGTGACACAGCAAATAATCCGACGAATATATAAAAAACAGTACCTTGAAAATGAAATATAATCCCTAATACGACAGTACATAGAAAACTCGCTAAAAGACTTAAATTACTTTTTTTCATCATATCATGGATATTTAAAGGTTATACATACCAAATATAATGAAAACTTTTAGAATTATTGTTTTTTCTTATAAAAATCAGGCACTACACTTCACACACTACCCTGTTAATAAACCTGTTATCAATTACCAAATGTATTCAACTTTTGCTCCAGACTATACTCATCTGCAATCATAACGTCGCGAGGCTTACTACCCTGTGTAGGGCCTACGATCCCGGCTGCTTCCAGCTGATCCATCAGTCGTCCTGCACGGTTGTAGCCGATAGAGAATTTTCGTTGTATCAGTGAAGTTGAGCCCTGTTGATGCACGACGATCAGGCGGGCGGCTTCATCGAACAGCGGATCACGATCGCCCAGATCGATATTTCCAATCTTATCATCACCTCCGGCATCACCGACATATTCCGGCAGTTCAAATGCGCTTGCATAACCCTGCTGATTTCCGATGTACTGGGCAATCCCTTCCACTTCGGGTGTATCCACAAATGCACATTGAATGCGCACGAGGTCGCTACCTTGCGAAAACAACATATCTCCACGGCCTATCAACTGATTTGCACCCGACATATCGAGTATCGTACGTGAGTCGATCTGTGAAGTCACCCGGAAAGCCATACGGGCAGGGAAGTTTGCTTTTATGGTACCAGTGATAATATTTGTTGTCGGGCGTTGCGTGGCTATCACCATGTGCATCCCCACAGCACGGGCTTTTTGAGCAATACGGGCAATAGGCATCTCAATTTCTTTTCCTGCGGTCATTATCAGGTCGCCAAACTCATCGATGATGATAACCAGATAAGGCAGGAATCGGTGACCTTTCAATGGGTTAAGACGCCGCTTGCGGAATTTCTCATTATACTCTTTTATGTTACGTACACCGGCGTTCATCAACAGTTCGTAACGGTCATCCATCTCTTTGGTCAGCGAGTTAAGGGTCTGCGTTACTTTCGAAACATCCGTGATAATCGCTTTCTCTGCATCAGGCAATTTTGCCAAGTAATGTTTTTCTATCCTCGAATAGATATTGAATTCCACCATTTTCGGGTCTACCAGCACCATCTTCATTTCAGCCGGATGCTTCTTATAGAGCAATGATGTTATGATGGCATTCAACCCTACCGATTTACCCTGACCTGTTGCCCCTGCTACCAACAAGTGTGGCATCTTACAAAGGTCGAACATAAATATCTCGTTGGTAATTGTCTTACCCAGCGCTACGGGTAAATCGTAAGTACTTTCCTGAAACTTACGTGAGGCGATCACTGATTGCATCGATACTATCTGCGGATCTTTGTTAGGAACCTCTATTCCAATAGTTCCCTTACCCGGCATCGGCGCAATGATACGGATGCCCAGAGCCGACAAGCTTAATGCGATATCGTCTTCCAGATTTCTAATCTTCGAAATACGCACTCCCGCTTTCGGTACTATTTCATATAATGTGATAGTAGGGCCTACAGTTGCTTTAATGGATGTAATCTCGATACCATAGTTTTGCAGGGTATTGATGATCTTACTTTTATTGGCGTTTTGTTCTTCCATATTTACCCCTATGCCTGTGGTATCATATACTTTCAACAATTCGCTTGATGGAAAATGGAAATTCGATAAATCTTTCGTCGGATCGTAATCTTCCATTTCTTCTACGCCTTCGGGAAGCAGATCGTCAATACCATCTTCACCCACCGGTTTATTGATTTCAACTTTAGGGTGAATATTATTATTGGTCGCAGGTTGAACAAACTCCTCGTCCTGAGGTACAACAATCTCAAAATCATTATCCAATTGCATTGTTTTCGCCGGGGTGACTTTCTTCTTAGGAATTATTTCCTCAGCAGGAAAATCTCCGGTAAATTCCCCGCTCTCTTCTTCCTCTGTCTTTTTCTTCTTTCTAAAACGATCTAAAAAGCTGAAGAAGCTTTTCTTCTCTTCTTCGGGTTCTTCTTCCTCATAATAATTATCGAGTTCTGGATCGACTTCCGGTGCTTTAGCCTTCAATGGATTTTTAAACAGCCCCCTGAAAAATTCCATCGAGGCTTTTTTGGTGATGATCAGGAATATCACAAGAAGCAGGAGAATAATCATAATTACACCTGGAATTCCTAATGCTGCTTCAAGAAACTGTTCGATATATTGTCCGTGATATCCTCCCCAGATAATGTGGCTTCCCGTAAAAATGCGGGAAAGTAAAAATGCACTGGTAATCGAACCCCATATCATGGCAAATGAAATAAGCAGAAAAGACCGTATTGCCGAAATATGCAATACCCGCATCAGCTTCAACCCCATAAGGACAAAATATACAGGGATCAATAAAGAGAAAATACCAAACCATCCATTAACAAGTCGCTCGGCAATAAATGCCCCGGCAACTCCCGTCCAGTTGCTGATCTGCTGCTTTTGCGAAACCAGCTCGAAAAAGGTTTTGTTGGCAACTTTGCTTTGGTCAGCTGCTCCGGTTACGAAGAACGAAATTTCCCCCAGCAAAATATATGCCCCCACAAATGTAAGGATCACTCCAAAGAGGAAACGGCTTCGTTCCTTCTTGATAAACTCAATGAACGAAGCAACTTTATTATCTTGATTTTTCTTTCTCTGAATAGTTTTTTTTGCCATATAGTGAAGCGAGCAGGGCTCTCTTAAATCTTTTGTTATTAATTAATCAAACATACAAATATAATGCTTTTTTATGAAGGATTGCTGTTGGCTTTTTTATCTTTCTATTTCCGAAATATTTAAAAAAATAAAATAAAAAAGCAGAAGTGATTAAACCTTTTAATGTTTCAGCAGTCAGATAAGTCAATCAAACGTAAATATATTTTAAGGAAACAATGAAAAGGTATATACCCTTAATCATCTTGATGTGTGTAATTCTCGGTTTGAATGCTCAGGCTCAGACTACCAATATCACAGGTTCAGTATATGACGATGTCACAAAGGAAACCATCGAGATGGCGAGTATTCGTGTGTTAAATGCCAACGATAGTACTTATGTCGGAGGCGGAGTTACCGATAACAAAGGTAAATTTAGTATAAATATCAAGCGTGGATCTTATATTGTTCAGGTCTCATTTATGAGCTATATAAGTCAGTTTTTCAAGGTGAATGCACGTAACGGTATTGCTGTGCTAGGCGATATTTACTTGAAAGAAGATGCCGTAATGCTTAGCGAAGCGGTTATAGAAGCCAAAGCTCCCGAGATTATAGTCAAAGGCGACACAGTAGAATATAATGCCGACTCATATAAAGTACAAGAAACAGCAGTGCTGGGCGACCTGATAAGAAAGATACCCGGAGCAGAGATAGATGCTGACGGAAAAATCACCATAAACGGCAAGGATATCACAAAGATTTTAGTCGATGGAAAGGAATTTTTCAGCAACGACCCAAAAGTTGCATCGGAAAACCTGCCGGCCAAAATGATAGAGAAGTTACAGGTACTCGACCAGAAGTCGGATATGGCACGCCTTACCGGATTCGACGATGGGGAAGAGCAAACCGTGATAAACCTGGTAGCCCGTCCGGGAATGAAGGAGGGTATAATGGCCAGCGTAAATGGCGGCTACGGCAGTAAAGATCGCTACGAAGCCGGTGGCTTTGTAAATATAGCCAAGAATGATAATCGGTTTACTGCATTGGGCAATTTCAACAATAATAATAATGCCGCAGGTAGTGGCGGTAGACGAAGCTGGGGAGGCAACCGCGGTATTACCGAAACCACAATGGGAGGTATAAACATTGCAATGGAACCATCCAGCAAATTCAAATATGACGGCGACATTCAATATAATGGTCGAAATACCGATGTAGAAACTGAAAGCAGCACAACATACAAGGACGGCAGCATGTCGGAAAAAAGGTCAAGCATACAGAACACAGACAATAAGGACTTCAGTACACGTTTACGTTTCGAATGGACGCCCGACAGTCTGACCAATATAATCTTCCGCCCCGATTTTTCTTATAACAAATCGGCAAGCCAGTCGGTCAATAACAGTGAAAGAACAAGCACAGCAGAACCACTTAACGATTATTTATCGGATGGTAATTCTTCTTCAGCTGGCGACACGTTCAAGTTTAACGGGAATTTATTGATAAACCGAAAACTGAATGATAAAGGTCGTAGCGTTTCCTTCGAAGTTTCGGGTGGTTTATCGGATGGAGATACCAATGGAGATACCTATTCCTATACCCATTATTATAACAAGGATTCTGTCGCTATTCAAGATCAGATATATCGTCAAGAGAATAATAGCTACAATATACGTGCGCGCGTTTCTTACCTTGAACCCGTGGGACACAACAATTTTATCGAATTGGCTTACGATATAAGAAATACCCATTCCGAAACAGATAAGATAACTTATGATAAAGATACGATAACAAATACATATTCTAAAATAGCAGCAGACTACACGCGTAACACAAAAAACGACTTCTTAACACAAAAAATATCTGCTAATTTCCAAAGCCGTCGTCAAAAATACAACTATACTATCGGGTTGGAGTTGATGCCGTCGCGGTCAAGGACATCAGTAGTGAAGCCGAATGAAGAAGAAAACAGAAATCAGGCAAAAAATTACCTGAACTTTGCTCCACGATTTGAATATAATTACCTCTGGAGCCGGCAACACAATTTACGTATCAGATACAATGGCCAAACTAACCAGGCAAATACCGATCAGTTGTTTGATGGGATCATATCTCAAAATGCAACTGATACAACATGGGGTAATCCCAACCTGAAACCAAGCTTCCAACACAGGCTCGAAGTCCGTTACCGTAAGTATATCCCCGAAAAGGCATCTTCTATAATGGCATTCCTCAACCTCAGCTATGTAACAAATGATATCATAGGCATCACCCGTACCGGTGAGAATAACAGCCGCAATACCACTTACGAAAATATGGATGGTAATATGAGCGGGAGGGCAATGTTCATGTACAATACTCCACTCAAAAACAAAAGTTTCTCGGTAAGCACTAATACCTTTGCTAACTATACAAGGGATAATACCTATTTGTATGAACGTGCCAGTGACATAAGAAATAAGAACACAGCCAATGTATATAATATAAACGAAAGGCTCGGTTTGAAATTCAACTCAGACAAATTCCAGTTCGATCTCGGAGGAAATCTGACATATGAAAGAACCGTAAACTCTTATTCAGTAAATGAGAATCAAACTACTTATAATTACGGCGGTTCGGGCAGTTTCACATGGTATTTGCCATATAGCTTTGTACTGGCCAGCGATCTCAACTATTCGTCCAACTCGGGATATGCAGCCGGATATCAAGTAAATTCATGGTTGTGGAACGCCGAACTGGCTAAAGATTTCAATATTTCTTTCAAATCGGGTGACAGTAAAACCACATTGCCGGCAACACTTAAATTCAGAATATATGATATACTGAAAGACCAAACCAGCATAACACGCTCATCTAATGCAGAAATGGAATCATTTAGCTCATCCAATACCCTTGGCAGCTACTTTATGGTAGGATTAACTATCCGTTTCCAATCCTTCAAAGGAATGAGTGGCAGTGATATGGAAGTTCCTCGCATGCGCGGTCCCAGTGGTCCCGGAGGTGGTGGACGTCGTCATATGTAATTTTTGTTCATTGAAGAAAATAATACAAATCCGTAATTTTCAAAAATTACGGATTTTTTATTGCCTTTATCATTTATAAAGTTTTCCGTTTTATGAAAAATCTTATTTTTTATTAAAGAATTAAGGAGCCGGCAAATCATTATGGTTTTTACAATTACTTTGTATTTCTAAATTTTAACAACCATGAAGAACCTGAAAATCGCAACAGCACAGTTCGAAAACAAAAGCGGAGACAAAAACTATAATCTGGACATGATAGACAAGCTATCGAAAGAAGCTTCCGAAAAAGGAGCAGACGTCATAGCTTTCCACGAATGCTCTGTTACCGGATATACCTTTGCGCGTAAATTGTCCGAGAACCAGATGCTCGATCTCGCAGAACTAATTCCCGAAGGGGAAAGCGTGAAAAGATTAACAGAGGCAGCAAAAAAGAACAATATTGTGATCCTTGCAGGCCTGTTTGAGAAAACGACCGAAAACGAGCTATACAAAGCTTACATTTGTGTAGATAAGAACGGACTGAAAGCAAAATACAGGAAATTACACCCTTTTATAAATAAATACCTGAAACCCGGCAATGAATATGTCACTTTCGATCTGAATGGTTGGAAATGTGGTATTCTCATCTGTTATGACAATAATATCATAGAAAACGTAAGGGCTACGACATTGCTCGGCGCTGATATTATATTTATGCCGCATGTCACCATGTGCACCCCTTCGACAAGACCCGGAGCAGGGTTTGTCGATCCTGCGTTATGGCATAACCGGGAAAGTGATCCGACATCATTACGCGCCGAATTTAACGGGCTGAAAGGGCGTGCCTGGCTAATGAAATGGTTACCGGCCAGAGCTTACGATAACGGTATTTATGTTGTATTCTCAAATCCTATCGGCATGGACGACGACCAGTTGAAAAACGGATGCTCCATGATCATTGATCCGTTCGGGGATATAATAGCCGAATGTACTAAACTAGATAACAATATAGCCATTGGCACCTGTGTGGATAGTAAAATAACAGATTGTGGCGCCCATCGCTACATAAAAGCCAGACGCCCCGGCCTGTACAGAGATATAATAGGAATGGAGCATACGCCTGAGCAAAAAGTAGTCTGGCTTGACAAGAAAGAGTAGTAAAAGGGACACTGGAGCGGTTAAAAATTTAATTATACACAGAAATACCCCAAACTATTTGGTTACATTTGTATTTATATAAAACAGAAAAAATTTGATGAAAAAGTTACTTACACTGCTTTGCAGTTTATTTGTAGTGGCATCTGTATCTATGGCACAAGAATACAACTATAAATTCCGCCTGAAATTAAAAGATAAAGGCAAAACATCCTATTCGATTGAGAAACCGGAAGAATTCCTTTCACCCAGGGCAATAGAAAGGAGAATGAAACAAAAGATCGCTATAGATTCAACCGACCTGCCTCTATCAAATGAATATATAAAAGAGGTAGAGGCTGTAGGTGGAATCGTTGTGGCTAAAAGCAAATGGCAAAAAACAATCAGTGTACATTGTTCAGATAGTTCTTTGGTTGAAAAATATAAAGAACTGCCTTTTGTTTCCGATGCCCTTTTTGTATGGAAAGGAAGGCCAGTGGTTAAGAAAGAAAATAATGACAGTATCATCAAATATCCTGCGATGGAAACAATCGCTTTCGGTAATAACTATGGCAGTGCCGACCGGAATATAAAGCTGAATAACGGACAAGTATTACATAATGCCGGATTCAAGGGAAAAGGAATGCATATTGGGGTTATCGATGCCGGATTTAACCATCTGCCCGAGATAGAAATGCTGGATAATCTCGATATAAAAGGCTATAAAGGCTTTATATATGAACATGAAGACCTGTTTGAAAACGCCAATCAGCACGGATTGAATGTCTTGTCCTGCATTGGGGCTAACAAACCCATGCAGTTTGTAGGCACAGCGCCCGAAGCCGGTTTCTGGCTTTTCAGCACAGAAGATTCGAGAAGCGAGTATCCTATCGAAGAAGATTACTGGGCTACAGCTATAGAATATGCCGATAGCGTAGGTATTGACGTTGTAAATACCTCTTTGGGATACAACAATTTCGACTATCCGGCAAAGAGCTATACACATCAGGATCTCGATGGAAAGACAGCATACATAACCCGTGCCGCAAACGCTGCTGCCAGAAAAGGCATCCTGCTGGTCATAAGCGCGGGAAATTCAGGCGATTCCGAATGGGAAAAGATAACTTCTCCATCGGATGCGGCAAATGTGCTGACGGTAGGCGCTGTAAAACGAGACTCTATTGTGGCTCCGTTCAGTTCCCGCGGCATGACTGCCGACCTGCGTGTAAAGCCTGATGTTATGGCATTAGGACTATTTGCTTCAGTAATAGACGATAATGGAAAAGTATCGATGAAAGCGGGCACTTCCTTCTCTTCTCCTATTATGTGCGGAATGGTTGCCTGTTTGTGGCAGGCGTTCCCTACCCTTACAAATATGGAGATAATAGATGCAGTCAGACGTTCCTCCGACCAGTATGAGACGTATAACGAAGATTACGGATACGGATTACCCGATATGGCAAAGGCTATGGAATTGGCGCAACAGATAGCCGATAAAAAAGCCCCCTGAATTCCCCCGCAGGGGTAAGGTTATTAAGTTCTATAAATTGCCACGCCTTAAAAGGCGTGGATAAAGGATAATCAAATGAATAACGCCGCGGTCTCACTATATGAACTCAATCATCTGATAAAAAATGTCTTGGCAGATTCTCTTCCCGAGATGTTTTGGGTTCGTGCGGAGACAAGCGACGTACGTGTTAATCAGAACGGGCATTGCTACCTTGAGTTTATAGAAAAAGACGGCAAGGGAAAAACGCTTCTAGCCAAAGCCCGTGGAATGATCTGGGCAAATACGTTCTATATGCTCAAAGCATATTTCGAAAACAAAACGATGCAACCCTTTACCTCAGGACTGAAAGTTCTCGTTCAGGTGAGTGTCGAATTTCACGAATTATATGGATTCAGCCTTACAGTACACGATATTGATCCCAGTTACACATTAGGTGATCAGGCATTGAACAGAGCCGCCATAATCCGGCAACTGGAAGAAGACGGCGTACTGACACTCAACAAGGAACTGACACTTCCCGAGCCACTAAACCGTATCGCCATTATTTCTTCCCCTACGGCGGCCGGATATGAGGATTTCCTCGATCAATTGAATAAAAACACTTATGGATTCGCATTCTATACGAAACTGTTCCCTGCCATTATGCAGGGTGGCAGATCCGAAGATTCCATTATATCGGCACTGGAACGAATCTATGATAATCTCGACTGCTTCGATGCTGTAATCATTATCCGGGGTGGAGGTGCCACTTCCGATCTCAGCAGTTTCGATTCATACCTGCTGGCTGCCAGCTGTGCGCAGTTTCCATTACCTATAATAACAGGAATAGGGCACGAACGTGATGATACAGTCCTGGACATTGTGGCCCATACCCGGGCAAAGACACCTACGGCAGTGGCCGAATTTCTAATTAACAATATGGTTAGAACAGCCGTTGAATTGGATGAAACCGGACAATCGATAGTCTCTATGGTTCAGCAACGCCTGCAAACCGAATTTGCTTTGCTCGATGTTCTCGAGACTAAAAATGCATTTGTACTAAAGGCCTGGCGCAAAGAACAGGAAGTTTTATTATCTTCGGCAAAAACAGTTTTACAAAAAGGATTACAACGTATCATCAAAGATAATGAAAGCCGTTTCAGTCAGTTTGAAGAAACAGTAAAAAGAAACTTACAGCAAAACCGGAAAAATTCCGACAATAAACTCCTTTTGATTGAAAATGCATTGAAGAATACCTGTCAGCATATATTCAAAGACCAGTTAAACGAGTTGGATATGATTGAAAAACATCTGGAGTTATCTTCTCCCGAAACTATACTGAGAAAAGGATATACACTGACAATGAAAGACGGCAAGGTTATCAAGCAGGGGAATACACTGGAGGAAAACGATGAAATCACCACCATTTTCTCTGATGGAAAGGTGACATCAGTTGTAAAAAAAGAGTAAATAGAAAAATACAGATTTATGGCAAAGAAAGAGCAAACATACGGTGAAGCCATGCAGGAATTGCAGGACATAATGTACCGCATCGAGAATGAAGACCTGGATGTGGATGTACTCCTCGACGAAGTGAAAAAGGCTGCTGTCCTTATCAAGTTCTGTAAAGATAAGTTGCAAAAGACCAATGTGGAGATACAGAATATTTTAGACAAGATAGAATGAAAAACAATGTGATCATAGTAGCCGGAGGCAAGGGCCTACGTATGGGAATTGATTTGCCGAAGCAGTTTATCCCGCTAGGGGGTAAACCAGTATTGATGCATACGTTCAACGCTTTCCGAAGCTTCGACGAAAATATCAATATTGTACTTGTGTTGCCGGTTTCGCATCAGGACTACTGGAAAGCACTTTGTTCAGAATACAATTTCACCATTCCGCATACAATTGCCACAGGCGGCGAAACCCGCTTTCATTCTGTTAAAAACGGGCTATCCTTTATAAAAGAAGGTATAGTAGCCGTACAGGATGGTGTCCGCCCATTCGGATCAACAGAAATGATAAAAAGATGTTTCGATGCTACAGCAACTTATCAGGCTGTGGTTCCGGTTATCGATTCCACCGACAGTTTACGGGAAATGATCGATGCGGAAAGAAGCAAGATCATAGACCGCTCAAAGATAAGGCTGGTGCAAACGCCGCAGGTTTTCCACTCTCATCTTCTGAAAAAAGCCTATGAAACGGAATATAATGATACCTTTACCGATGATGCTTCGGTAGTAGAAGCTATGGGAGTAAACATCCATTTGGTGAAAGGTGAAATAACAAATATAAAGATAACCACGCCTTTCGATCTTAAAGTAGGCGAATTGATTTTACAAAAAAGTTAGATCAGAAAACTTAAACTATATAAGGCTATGAACTTCGATATTGATGCGCTGTACTACAATGCGGTAGATTTACTGAAAGAGATGATAGCTATCCCGTCTTTCAGCAGGGACGAATACGATGTGGCGGATAAGATTTCCGACTACATGAAAAGTATGGGCTACGAGCCAAAACGGAAGGGCAATAACCTATGGATTCAAAGCAAGGATTTTTCGGATGCAAAACCGACTATTTTACTGAATTCCCATATCGATACCGTAAAGCCCGTCTCAGGATGGAATAAAGACCCGTTCGTTCCCGAGGAGGAAAATGGCCGTCTTTATGGACTGGGGAGCAATGATGCGGGAGCAAGTCTTGTATCTTTGATGCATACTTTCTTTATCTTATCAGAGAAAACACAGGATTATAATCTCATTTTCCTAGCTACCTGCGAAGAAGAAGTCTCGGGAAAAGGCGGGGTAGAAACCGTTTTACCCGAACTGCCTAAAATAGAATTCGGAATTGTAGGCGAACCGACTAAAATGAATCCGGCCATAGCCGAAAAAGGACTTATGGTGCTTGACTGCATCGCTTACGGCAAATCGGGACACGCAGCCCGTAACGAAGGAGACAATGCGATCTACAAAGCCATGCACGATATAGAATGGTTCCGCCGTTTCGAACTACCGGAAGTGAGTGAACTGCTCGGCCCGGTAAAAATGACTGTTACAATGATCAATGCCGGAACACAGCACAATGTAGTACCGGATCGCTGTACCTTTGTTGTAGATGTGCGCAGCAATGAATTATACTCTAATCAGGAATTATTCGATATTATCAACAAACACACGCTTGGTGAGGTGATTCCGCGTTCTTTACGTTTAAATTCTTCCCGGATTGCACTGGAGAATCCGTTTATAGAACGTGCTGTCATGATAGGGAAAGAACCTTACGGATCTCCTACACTTTCCGACCAGTCGATGATGCCGTTTCCAACGGTGAAAATAGGTCCCGGAGACTCTGCCCGTTCCCATACAGCCGATGAATATATCAGACTGGATGAAATACGCGAAGGAATAGAATTGTATGTGAAATTACTCGACGGATTGCGTATCTGACAATGTTTCGTCAGATTGTAACAACAGTTCCCTGAGCTGTTCCTCTGTGTGGTCGGCCTGTCTTAACGGAACGGTTTCAATTACCGCAAGCGATGGATCTATATCGTACATCTGAGTATCTGACGTCGTCAGCTTTTTGACGATGTTATAGCATCCCAGGGTAATTTGCCGCCACGGATCCATATGTACATTACGGAAAATACGGTCTACTATCATAAACTTAAAGTCGCCCCGTTTATCTATCACATCCTGCATGGAAGGATAGCGTGAGGATAAATCGACAAGCCCGTGCCGCTCCAGTTCGTTTGCTATCAGATTCACATATTTATCTGTATGGATACCCAGTTTGAATCCGGCACGAATGTTTATCCGGAATATCTTTTTAGGAGCATACACTGTGGTCTCATAACTGAATTCATACGGTTCATCTGTTCTTTTTATGCGCACGAACCAGTATGTATCCGCCCGTTTCGGTGTTCTTTTAAACAATGAGTAAGCGATTTTACTTTCCAGGAAGTTTCTGTTATTCGCCTTTACAATATACACAAGATGTGTGGCAGCCTTGGGAATAGTGGTATCTTCGCTTATCTTCACTATCTGGTTAATATATTTTTCATCTACCGGGTCATAAACAGTATAATGTCTTTTTATACGTCGCCCGTTATACCATGAATACATGAGGAACACAAGGAAACCGGCAATAATAACCGGGACGAAGCCTCCATGAGCAAATTTCTGCATGTTGGCGATAAAAAAACTGAACTCTATCACTACGAAGAACAGTGTCAGAGGCATGCTGTACCAAAGAGGTTTATTATTCTTTACAAAATAAAGGAACAACAATACACTGGTCATCAGCATGCTCAATGTGATTGCAAGACCATAAGCAGCTTCCAGTTTCATCGAAGATCGCATGGTGAGTATGATGATGATACACAATACCATCATCATGTAATTGATGGATGGAATATACAACTGCCCTTTAATATCAGAAGTATACTGAATCTTCACATTTGGCCAGATGTTCAGTGATATGGCTTCACTTATCACAGTGAATGACCCGCTTATCAATGCCTGACTGGCTATAATCGCAGCCAGAGTAGCCATAATCACACCCACAAAGGTAAACCAGGTTGGCATCATGGCAAAGAACGGGTTTACATCAGGAGTCACATGATGGCTGTTAATAATCCACGCAGCCTGTCCGAGGTAATTCAGAATCAGAGCGGATTTCACATATATCCACGATATTCTGATGTTTTTCAGTCCACAGTGCCCCAGGTCTGAATATAATGCTTCGGCCCCTGTTGTACAAAGAAATATTGCTCCCAGCATGATCATTGTCTGCGGAACTTCTATCAGGAAGTTGATGGCATACATCGGATTAAAAGCCCTGAATACACTGAAATCGGTTATTATCTGACTCAATCCCATCACGGCCATCATCGTAAACCAAATGATCATCAACGGTCCGAAATATTTTCCCAGCGATCCTGTTCCGAATGGCTGCACAAGGAATAGGACAAGTACAATAAGTATCGTAACCGGAATGACAGGTATATGCGGAGCTATTGTATTCAGACCTTCGATAGCCGACATTACGGTCATGGCCGGAGTAATGATGCCATCGGCAAGCAAGGTAGCAGCTCCTATACCGGCCAGGATATATGCCCAGCGATATTTCTGGCGGATCAATGCATAAAGAGATAAGATACCTCCCTCACCTTTATTATCGGCACGGAGGGTGATGATCACATATTTTAATGTCGTCTGGATTGTCAATGTCCAGATCACACAAGAAACAGCACCTAAGATATATTCGGGGCGGGTAAGTTGTCCGGCAGGAAGGGCGTTCAGTATTGCCCGCATCACATATAAAGGGGAAGTACCAATATCGCCAAAAACGATTCCTATTGCCAGTACAACACCCAGTGCGCCAAACGGGACTTTATGGTTCTCTTTCATCTCCTTTCTTTATTGAAAAACTTTCAAAAGTAATGCTTTATTCTATTAGAAGATAGTTATAGTAGTTAATTATTGTTGCTTAGTCAATTATGCATAACAAACATTTATTTTTCATCATTTGTTCAAAAATAGAATTTGGGGCAAATAGAGTTTTGTCTAAAGCATTTTTCTAATTGAAATATAGATAAGCATTTTGTCATCCTGAACAGATGTGAAGGATCTCCTGTCGATACTTGTGGAGATGTTTCGCTATCGCTCAACATGACAAAAGAGAGTAAAGTCTTACTTTTGATACACTCTCATTGTTAAAAATAACCAATGATTAATACAAGCTTTTTAAACTTTTCAGCTGATTAATTGTCTATATTTGTATACTTAATAGAATAAAAGATGAGAATAAAACTATTTACACTTCTATTGCTTATTTCTTTCGCTTACTCGACATCTGCTCAGAATGCACGCGATATACTGGACAAAGCATCAGACACATATAATAAGGCCGGAGCAGTCACAGCCAGGTTCACATTAGATGCAAAAGACCCGAAAACTAAAACAACATATAGTTACGACGGTACAGCCTATATGAAAGGCAATAAATTTAAGATTGAAATTCCCGATGCCATTACATGGTTTGATGGTACTACGCAGTGGGTCTATATTAAAGATACCGACGAAGTGAACATTACCAATCCTACAGGTGATGAACTACAAGCTATCAGCCCGTCTGTACTCTTCAATATATATAAGAAAGGATTCGATCTCAGATATATAGGAGAAAAGAATGTTGCCGGAAAATCTGTTTACGAGATAGAACTCACCCCTCAAAAGAAAGGTACGGAGTTTACAAAGATTATTGTGGAAATAAACAAAATAAACAACCTGTTTTCAAGAATATCGGTGACTGATAAGTCTGGAATAGAAAATTTACTTACAATAAAAAGTTATCAGACAGGAGCCACTCTTGCCGACACAATGTTTCAGTTCAGCAAAAAAGACTATCCGAATGCTGAAGTCGTCGACCTTCGCTAAACAGGCCTTCCCCGTTTCAGTATAAAAAGTAAGTAAGAATTGAACTTTGATTATATCAATAAATTTTATATCTTTACATAAAATATAAATAAAACATATAAACAAAATGAATGAAAAAGTACGCTGCCTGATTATCGGCTCGGGACCTGCCGGATATACAGCCGCAATTTACGCGTCAAGAGCAAATCTTTCTCCTGTTCTTTATGAAGGAATACAACCGGGAGGTCAGTTGACAACGACAACAGAAGTAGAGAACTTCCCCGGATATCCGGAAGGCATTACCGGCCCCGAACTGATGGAAGACCTCAGGAAACAGGCCAGTCGCTTCGGAGCCGACATCCGTAACGGAATTGCAACAGCCGTTGACTTTAATTCCTATCCGAGAAAGGTTACGATCGACGGAGAAAAAGTAATTGAGGCCAATGCGATTATCATAGCCACAGGCGCAAGTGCCAAATATTTAGGCTTGGCTGACGAAACGAAATACGCGGGAATGGGCGTTTCAGCCTGTGCGACCTGCGATGGGTTCTTCTATCGCAAGAAAACCGTAGCTGTTGTTGGCGGTGGTGATACAGCCTGCGAAGAAGCGATTTACCTTGCCGGATTAGCCGAAAAAGTATACCTGATTGTCCGCAAGCCTTTCCTTCGTGCATCGAAAGTAATGCAGGACAGAGCTATGCAAAACCCGAAGATTGAAATATTATTCGAATGTAATGCAATAGGCTTGTTCGGAGACAACGGTGTAGAAGGAGCCCACATCGTAAAACACATGGGCGAAGCTAACGAAGAGAAATTTGATATCAAGATAGATGGTTTTTTCCTTGCCATAGGTCATAAACCAAATACAGATATTTTTCAGGGACAGCTAAATCTCGATTCCATCGGTTATATCCTTACCGATCCGGGAACACCCAAAACCTGTGTCGAGGGGGTTTTTGCTGCGGGAGACGTTGCCGATCCCCATTACCGTCAGGCGATAACAGCCGCAGGTAGCGGATGCCAGGCGGCGATAGAAGCTGAAAGATACCTGAGCGAAAGAGGGCTTTAATTATCTTCTATATATAATATAAGAGTCTATAGGAATTATTCTTGTAGACTTTTATTATTTTTAAAGTCTTAAAAACCGAAGATCCGATATGAGTTGGAAAAACTACTTCTATTTTCAAAAAGGGGATAAAACAGCTATTATATTACTGCTGATCCTTATAGTAATAAGCGGAACAGCATATATTCTTACCAGACCTAAGGTTGACACAGAAAAACAGGCGGTCAATCCGGAATTCAGAAAGAAATTTGAAGATTTTCAGACTAATCTGGCTACAGACAGCACACACGACGACAAAAGTTTAGCGAATACCGAATATCCTCAATATCAGAGAACAAACAGATACCCTTATCAGCAAAAACTGAAACAAGGCGAAACCCTCGAACTAAACAGTGCTGATACTTCCGCGCTAAAGATGATTCCCAAAATAGGCAGTGGTTTTGCCAGCAGGATAGTCAAATACAGGGAATCTCTTGGCGGATATTTACACCTCGAACAACTAAAGGAAGTATGGGGTATGGATGATTACCTGTATAATGATATTGTTCCTTATATCACCTTATCGCCTAAGGCAAACAAGTTAAAGATCAACTCAATTAGTTTTCAGGAATTGCTGAAACATCCTTACATAAACTATAAGCAGGCACAGGTTATTATAGATATCCGCGAAAGGAAAGACAACATTTCCTCGATCAACAGGCTCGCATTACTCGACGAATTCTCTGAAAAGGATATTAAGAGACTAACGCCTTATCTATCATTCGACTAGATATAGTACTCTGCCATATCTATCAATCCGGCACGCATGGCATACTTGGTCGCTTCGTGCACATTATTCACCTCCAGTTTGCGGAATATATTCTTACGGTGGGTAATAACAGTATGGAAACTCAGGTTACGGTTTGCTGCAATTTCCTTGGTAGTCCGTCCTAATGCGATTTCCTTTAGTATTTCTTTTTCTGTTGAGGTAAGAATATGGTCGAGGCTATCCGAAACAGGCCTCTGACTCTGAAGCATCTGGTTTGTTACCCTGCCGCAGATAAATCTCTCGCCACGAAATATATGGGATATTCCGATGTTTATCTCGTCCAGTTCGCAATTTTTCAGTATCGCGCTGAAGGATTCGCTACTGAACAACAAACGGCGCAAGAAATCGTTGCTTAACTCGTCAGAGAACAAGAGCCAGTGTGAACGGGAGAAACGATATCCGACATTCAATAGTTCATCGACACCTGCAAAATCCGATAAGGTATAATCCAATACGACCAAAGAATCGGGGTACTGTATCAGGGATTTTATGAGATCGGGTTTACTACTGACATAATGAATGGAGGAGACCCTTTTGGTTTCCTTCAAAAGAGCCTCCATCCCTATACGGGTTATATCCTGGTTATCATATATCAGTATATCTTTCATCTTATAATTTCGATTAAAGTCGTATCAGCGATTAAAGAATTTGGAGAAGAACATCATCTGATAATCTATTGCGTTGTTCCAATACTCATGATTATGGGCCCCCGGACGGATTATGTAATCGTGCAATATATTCCGGTATAACATCTCCTTATGCAGTTCTTCATTCACTTTATAAAAGAAGTCATCCTTCCCACAGTCTATAACAATAGCCAGCGAATTAGGTTCAATTTTATCAAGCTGGGTGATAACAGTATGATCGTCCCAGACCTTAACATTTTGCTTATAGCTTCCAAGCCTGTCCTTCATATTCCAGTTATTAGGGAACGGGCGGATGTCAACACCGCCGCTCATTGAGCCACAGGCTCCGAAAACATCTGGATGATTAATCCCCAGCCATAATCCTCCATGACCTCCCATACTAAAACCTGTTACAGCCCGTCCTTTCGGAGAAGCTACTGTATTATAGTTCTTATCAATATAATCCACCAGTTCTGAACTGACATAAGTATCAAACTGCATTTTCGGATCTACCGGACTATCCCAGTACCAGCTATTCTGTCCATCGGGGCAAACAATGATCATCTGCCATTTGGTTGCATCCCGGGGTAGAGTCTTCTTGGTATGGTTTATCCAGCCATCATATTTTCCTCCATGTCCATGCAAAAGATAAAGTACAGGATATTTCTTATTATCCGATTTATTATACCCTTCGGGCAACACAACCACATTTTTTATATCCCGGTTCATCTTCTGACTGAACACCGCAATAGTATCTACAGTCTGCCCATAGACAGCAGACAGAGCAAAAGCAAGTAAAAAAACCAATACATCTAATCGCTTTTTCATTTCCTATATTATTTTTAAAGTTATAACCTAATCATTTATCTTCGGCTTTCCTGCCGAAGGATTTCTTTATCCACCGGGGAACAATCAACGCTCCCACAAACAAATAATTGTAATAAGTAAGTAAACGCCAAAGCAGAATAATCAATGGCACAACTCCTGCCAACGGGATGAATTCGCTCAAATATTGATTGAATATAAATTCACTGAAACCGCTTCCTCCCGGTGTGGGACTGACTACCATTACCACCCACATTATAAACTGGCGTGCAAATATCAACAAATTATTCCCCACATCGAAAAACGCCATAAATATGGCATTAACCACCAGATAGCGGGAACTCCATGATAAGACGGTTGCAACGATCAAAGGCCACCAAAAGGAAAACTTTTTCCCCCGAATTTCCCGTGAACTGACAACAAGATCATCACCTGCTTTTACAGCGCCTCTATGCCATCGCCTGAGAAAAGGCAGGCGAAACAGCTTTATTATCAGCCAGCGTATCGCCTGTGGACGAAAAAACAAGCCTACGACCAACACTGTACACAATAGCATCTTTATAAGATAAGCCGCAATAAAAAGAGTGAGAACACCTGTTCCAAAAGCCGTATTATCGGAAAACAACGTGTCGAATGGAATAAACAGAAGCAGGATGGGAAACGTGACAACGAAAAACATCTCATCGAGCAACAGGGTAACAAATACCATCGCCGTGCTGCGCCCTACCGGTACGCCTTCCTTGTTAATAAAAAGAATAGCCATAGTAGAGCCACCCACCGAAGACGGAGTAACAGCCGTGCCGAACTCTGCCAGCAAGGTGACCTTGATACACTGCTTCCATGATAGTTGTTTTTCTGTCAGATAACGGTAACGTATCACAAAGCCCACATCACGCCCGAGCATACAGCAAAGCGCCACAAAAATCCAAAATACGGTATGGCTTGTGACTGTTATCTGATTCAGATCATCGAGGTTGAATTCCCGGGTAAGCATATAACCGACAACACCCAACCCTATAAGAGTAGGCAGGATTATTTTCCATACGCTAAAACCCTGTGATTCTTTTTCCATTCCCAATAGTATCTGAGCCTACAAAAATAAGAAAACATTTGGTCTTTTCCTTTTCTTTCGTACATTTAAGGATTTATAAAAGTTTGCTTTACATTACTAAATAGTTATAATCAATATTGAATATCTTTATCTGTGATATAATGTCAAAGACCTCCCTAAAGCAGAGACTATGACAAAACTAAAAAATAGCGAAAAACTTGTCAGTATTGTCAGGTTTTGTTTACTGCTAACTGTTAACTGACAAAAGTGTAACTTTTGTAACTTTTTTGTTAAAAATAAGATGGACAACAGACACCTATACAAGATCAAAACCCTCTTTATCTCCCTATGGGACAGATACAAAAAAAGCAAGATGAAATACCGCATAGGTATTCCTATATGTCTGGTATTACTTGTATGGTACATAGTCTGTCTGCCGTCTCCACTGTTCGAAGTCCCATATAGTACTGTTGTTTCCGACAGGCACGGGGAATTACTTGGAGCACGCATAGCCAATGATCAGCAATGGCGTTTCCCCGAAGCGGATTCCATTCCCGAAAAATACGAGATATGTGTAACCGAATTCGAGGACAGATATTTCCGTAAACACTGGGGAGTAAATCCACTGGCCATTGCCCGTGCCATGAAGCAAAATATGAGTAACGGACGAATCGTAAGCGGAGCCAGTACGTTAACCATGCAGGCTATACGCCTTTCTCGTAAAGAAAGCCGCACATTCGGCGAAAAATTTATTGAGATGATCCTTGCCTCCCGTTTGGAGTTTTCTTTCTCTAAAGATGAGATATTAGCTCTTTATGCTTCCCACGCACCGATGGGTGGAAATGTGGTAGGAATAGAGGCTGCTTCGTGGAGGTATTTCGGGCATCAAGCGGCAACACTTTCGTGGGCAGAAGCGGCTACTCTGGCAGTTTTACCCAATTCTCCCACCCTTATGCACTTCGGGCGCAACAGGGATAAGCTGCTGACAAAAAGGAACAGATTACTGGAACAACTATATAACCGCAACATCCTGGATAAAGTGGATTATGAACTGGCTATATCAGAGCCTCTGCCATTTCAGCCTCACCCGTTACCTCAGACAGCGCCGCACCTTGTTACCCGTATATACCAGGAACAGGGAGGAAAACATATTATTTCTACTATTGACAAATATCAACAGGACCGGACAGAATCTATCCTTAGCCGATGGAATGCTGAGTTTGCGCAGAATGGAATCAAGAATATTGCCGCCATAATCTTCGATGTAGAGAAAAACGAAGTGGTCGCATATTGTGGAAATGTGGATTTCGAGAATATCAATTCGGGTAATCAGGTAGACATCATACAAGCACCCCGCAGTACCGGCAGCATATTGAAGCCATTCTTGTACTGCGCTATGTTACAGGAAGGACAACTGCTACCCGATCAGCTGTTACCCGATGTTCCGATCAATCTGAATGGCTTCGCCCCAAAAAACTTCAGCCTGCAATATGACGGGGCGACTCATGCATCCGAAGCCTTAGCCCGTTCATTAAATGTGCCGTTCGTGGTTTCATTAAGAAAGTACAGCGTACCCAAATTCTACAACATCCTGAAAAGGGCCGGAATGACCACACTGAACCGTCCGGCCGACAATTACGGGCTGTCGCTTATTTTAGGGGGTGCTGAAGGTAAATTATGGGATATAAGTTACATGTACCTCAAAATGGCACAACAACTCAATCTGTTCAATGAGGAAGGCCGGTATTTCCATATGCCTAAACCCACCTATATCCTGAATGAGGAGAATAATGAAAAAAGAGAACGCGATTACAGCCCTCTGTTCTCTGCCGGGGCTATCTGGCAGACATTCGATGCCCTTACTAATGTGAACCGTCCCGAAGAGATCGACTGGCGGGATATCCCGTCCATACAAAAAATAGCATGGAAAACAGGAACCAGTTTCGGTTTTCGCGATGGGTGGGCAGTAGGAGCCAATTCCAAATATGTTGTTGGAGTATGGGTGGGTAATTCTGACGGTGAAGGCCGCCCCGGATTGACAGGCGCACGTACGGCAGGAATGGTGATGTTTGATATTTTCAATTCACTCCCTCAAAGCCGGTGGTTCGAAATGCCGGAAGGGGATTTTGTTAAAGCCGAAATATGTCACGAAAGCGGTTGCCTGAAAGGAATGAATTGCCCCGATACGGAGATTGACACGGTATGGGTTGTGAAAAAAGGGCGTGAAGCCAGTGTATGTGTATATCATAAGCGGGTACATCTGTCAGAAGATATGAAGTATCAGGTATATGAAGACTGCGCCGGCAACAGGGGGATTATCCACACATCCTGGTTCATATTGCCTCCCTCGTGGGAATGGTATTATAAAGAACAACATCCTGACTATCGTCCACTCCCACCCTATTCCCCCGAATGCAGGAAAGATCAGGATGTGAGACCAATGGAATTTCTATATCCTTTCCCTAATGCAATAATAAGCCTGCCAAAGCAACTTGATGGCTCACCGGGACAACTGGTATTCGAACTGGCACACAGAAATCCTCAAACGCGTGTATTCTGGCACCTTGATGGAGAATATATCGGGGAAACCCAGCACTTCCATAAAAAAGAGTACAGCCCGTCTAAAGGGGAGCATTCTTTAACTGTTGTTGATGAATCGGGAAATAGTCTAAGCACAAAATTTAATATAAAATAAAAAAAACAGAATTTTAACAACGCAACCATTCAACTGATCATCAATAACATAAAAACAATACTTTAATTTTCTTTCATTTTTTTTCAAAAAATATTTATTTGTAATGCAACGTTTCCACAAAACCTTCATCTTTATATTAGAAAGTAAATAATACATTTGCTTGAAAAGACTTCCCAACCTTGACACAAAACTTGCGAAACTTTTATATGGGAGGCATCTGCTACTTATGACCAACCGTAAAAAAAAATTTTAGAAAACTACTTTATCAAGCAAAAAGAAAGTATCCTGATTCTCAGGATACTTTCTTTTTTATATAACATCGAATAAATCTTTATTCTTCTGTTTTAGGTTTTTCTTCAGCCACAGGAGCTTCTGCTTTCGGAGCAACTTCAGCCGCAACATCTTCAATTACAGGAAGAGATTCCGGAGCAACTTCCAAAGCTTCTACTTCTTCTACCTTAGCTTCTTCCACTACTTTTTCAGCTTTCGCTTTCTTTGCAGTTTCTTTAGCAGCTACAGGTTCGTCAGCTGTTTTCTTCGATCTACGGGTTCTACCTTTCGATGCAGCAGCTTTCTTCTCTTTCAGCATGTTTTCGTTGTAGTCTACCAACTCGATAAAACACATCGAAGCGTTATCTCCCAAACGGTTTCCTGTTTTGATAATACGGGTATATCCTCCCGGACGATCAGCTATCTTTTGAGATATATTCTGGAATAGCTCGGTTACTGCATGCTTATTTTGAAGATCCTGAAAAACCAAACGTCTTGAATGAGTCGTATCTTCCTTCGACTTTGTGATGATAGGCTCAACAACTTTTCTCAAAGCCTTAGCCTTTGCTACAGTCGTAAAGATACGCTTGTTAGGGCTTAGGATTAAAGAGGCGCACATATTTGACAACATAGCGTTTCTATGTGCACTTTTACGGCCTAAGTGGTTTATTTTTTTATTATGTCTCATGTCACTTACTAATCTTTATCTAATTTATATTTAGAAATATCCATTCCGAAGGAAAGGCTCAGACTATCCAACAGTTCATCAAGCTCGGTAAGTGATTTCTTACCAAAGTTGCGGAACTTAAGAAGGTCATTCTTGTTGAATTGCACAAGTTCACCCAATGTTTCTACTTCAGCAGACTTCAAACAGTTGAGTGCACGAACCGAAAGGTTCATATCCGACAACTTGGTTTTCAGTAACTGACGCATATGCAGGATTTCTTCATCGAATTCTTCGTTTCCGTCCACTTCGCTTTGCTCCAGAAGAATTTTCTCATCTGAGAACAACATAAAGTGATGGATAAGAATCTTTGCAGCTTCTTTCAATGCATCTTTCGGATGAATCGATCCATCGGTTGCTATTTCTATCACAAGTTTCTCATAGTCCGTTTTCTGCTCTACACGATAGTTTTCAATCATGTATTTTACATTACGGATCGGAGTATAAATAGAGTCAATAGCTATAACATTAACATCGTCGGACAGATTGCGATTTTCATCGGCAGGTACATACCCACGGCCTTTGTTAATATTCAACTCGATTTGGAAGCTTGCATTTTTGTCTAAATGACAAATTTCAAGATCAGGGTTCAATACTTCAAATCCTGACAGATGCTTGCCTATATCTCCAGCTTTGAATACTTCGGTACCTGAGACTGTAATACTCACCTTCTCGTTTTCGATCTCTTCTACGATTTGCTTGAATCGAACTTGTTTCAAGTTCAGTATGATGTTTGTAACATCTTCTATAACACCGGGTACTGTAGCAAATTCATGCTCCACACCATCGATTTTTATAGAAGTTATAGCAAAACCTTCCAGAGATGAAAGCAGAATACGGCGCAAAGCATTACCTACAGTAATACCATAGCCGGGTTCTAACGGACGGAATTCAAATCTTCCGAAGAAGTCGTCCGCTTCTAACATCAATACTTTATCCGGTTTTTGAAATGCTAATATAGCCATGAATTTAATTAATTTTTAGAATACAACTCTACGATCAACTGTTCTTTAATGTTTTCAGGGATGTCCGCTCTTTCAGGAATATGAAGGTATTTTCCTGTCATAGTAGTCTGATCCCATTCGATCCAAGGGTATTTACTATGGTTGAAACCTGACAACGCTTCGCTGACAACTTCAAGTGATTTTGATTTCTCACGTACACCTATCAATTGACCCGGTTTCACTGTATATGAAGGGATATTCACAACAGATCCGTTAACCACAATGTGACGGTGCGAAACCAACTGACGTGCTGCTGCTCTTGTAGGAGCTATTCCTAAGCGGAAAACAACGTTATCAAGTCTTGATTCCAACATTTGAAGAAGAACTTCCCCTGTGATACCACGAGAGCTAAGTGCTTTATCAAACATGTTGCGGAATTGTTTTTCAAGGACACCATAAGTGTATTTTGCTTTTTGCTTTTCACGCAATTGAATACCGTACTCTGACGATTTCTTCTTTCTTCCGTTACCATGTTGTCCCGGAGGATAATTCTTTTTAGAAAGAACTTTGTCAGGTCCGAATATTGGCTCTCCGAATTTACGGGCGATTTTTGATTTTGGTCCAGTATATCTTGCCATTTCTTTTCTAATTAATAATTGATGAAAGCTAAAATTGTGCAGCCGCGATTACAGAGAGGGTTTGCTTGTAATCAAATTCACAACTTCAATTTTCAATTTTCTGATTTGATTAAACTCTTCTGTGTTTTGGAGGACGACATCCGTTATGTGGAAGCGGAGTAACATCAACGATTTCTGTTACTTCGATACCTGCTGCATGAATAGTACGGATAGCAGACTCACGTCCGTTGCCCGGTCCTTTTACAAATACTTTTACTTTTCTCAATCCTAAATCAAATGCCACTTTAGCGCAATCTGATGCTGCCATCTGAGCTGCATAAGGTGTGTTCTTCTTAGAACTTCTGAAACCCATTTTCCCTGCCGAAGACCAGCTGATAACCTGGCCATCGCTGTTTGTAAGCGAGATAATGATATTGTTGAAAGATGAATGCACATGAGCTTGTCCGATTGCATCCACTTTAACGTTCCTCTTTTTCGCTGCGACTGTTTTTTTTGCCATATCAAATTAATTATTTTGTAGCTTTTTTCTTGTTAGCAACAGTTTTCTTTCTACCCTTACGTGTACGGGCATTGTTTTTAGTACTCTGACCTCTTACAGGTAATCCGATACGGTGACGGATACCTCTGTAACAACCTATATCCATCAATCGCTTGATGTTAAGTTGTACTTCTGAACGCAAGTCTCCTTCTACTTTGAACTGAGTACCGATAATTTCACGCACTGCTCCGGCCTGATCATCTGTCCAGTCCTTTACCTTGATATCTCTATCAATACCTGCTTCCGCAAGAATTTTATTAGCAGAACTACGACCGATACCATAAATGTATGTCAAGGCTATTTCGCCTCTCTTATTTTGTGGTAAATCGACACCAACTATTCTTATTGCCATATATTTTTTCGATTAATTTGCAAAATTAATAAATTATCCCTGACGTTGTTTGAACTTAGGATTTTTTTTGTTAATTACGTATAAGCGACCTTTTCTTCTTACAATCTTGCAATCAGCAGTACGCTTTTTCAATGATGCTCTTACTTTCATATCTTTGTTTGTTTTTTATTTGTATCTGAATGAAATCCGTCCTTTGGTTAAATCATAAGGAGACATTTCCACACGTACCCTGTCACCCGGAAGTATTTTAATATAGTGCATACGCATCTTTCCCGAGATGTGTGCTGTTATTTCGTGTCCGTTTTCGAGTTCGACACGAAACATAGCGTTGGATAGTGCTTCAACGATAACTCCGTCTTGTTCTATTGCTGCCTGTTTAGCCATATTAATTCTTTAATGATTACTTTTTTAGATTGCGTTTTCTCCTAAAACTGCTTCAGCATATTCAAAAGTCGATAGTATATCAGCTTTTCCCTGACGGATAGCTACTGTGTGCTCGAAATGCGCTGAAGGTTTGCGGTCTTTTGTTCTCACTGTCCAACCATCGCTTTCGAATACCACGTTCTTGCTGCCCATATTGATCATTGGCTCTATGGCAATGCACATTCCTTTCTTTAGTAAAGGACCCACTCCGTGGCGGCCATAGTTAGGCACTTCAGGAGCTTCGTGCATTTTACGTCCTATTCCATGGCCGACTAATTCGCGAACGACAGAATAGCCACGTTTTTCACAATATGTCTGAACAGCTTCACCGATATCGCCAACGCGATTACCTTCTACAGCTTTTTCTATTCCTAAGTATAAAGCTTCTTTTGTTGTTCTCAGCAGTTTCTTTACGTCTTCTGATACTTCGCCTACACAGAATGTATAGGCTGAGTCTCCACAGAAACCATTCTTTTCGGTACCGCAATCAACAGATATTATATCGCCCTCTTTCAACACATAGTCGGAAGGGAAACCGTGCACAACATTTTCGTTTACCGAAATACACAATGAATAAGGGAAGCCGTTATATCCCAGAAAGGATGGTATAGCTCCATGGTCGCGAATAAATTCTTCGGCGATCTTATCCAGTGAGATTGTTGTTACTCCCGGCTTGATATGCTTGGCAAGTTCACCTTGTGTCATTCCCACAAGGCGGTTTGCTTCACGCATCAATTCGATTTCTTCATCTGTTTTAAGAAATATCATCTAATTTTCCTCCTTAATATGCCGCAATTGAACCTGAACGACCTTTGATCCTTCCGGATTTCAATAACCCATCGTAATGTCTCATCAGCAGGTGACTCTCTACTTGTTGTAATGTATCCAGAACAACACCCACAAGAATCAACAATGATGTTCCTCCAAAGAATTGGGAGAATTCACGGCTTACTCCGAAATAGCTGGCAAAAGCAGGCAAAATAGCCACTAACGCCAGGAATAATGATCCCGGGAATGTGATGCGGGACATAATCGAGTCGATATAATCCGCTGTTTTCTTTCCGGGTTTAATTCCAGGTATAAATCCATTGTTTCTCTTCAATTCGTCGGCCATCTGAACAGGATTGATAGTTACCGCAGTATAGAACCAAGTAAAGGCAATGATAAGCAATGCCAGAACAACATTATACAACACGCTTGTGTGATCGGTAAAAGATCCCAGTATACCTGTCTTTTCGGTAGAAAATCCTGCCAACATAACCGGAACCATCATAATAGCCTGAGCAAAGATGATCGGCATCACGTTAGCCGCATTTACCTTCAGTGGTATATATTGACGCGCTCCGCCGTATTGTTTGTTACCAACAACTCTTTTAGCATATTGTACAGGTATTTTGCGTGTACCCTGCACCAAAAGGATTGCACCGCATACGATAAGCAGTAACAACACTATTTCGGCCAGGAACATTACAAGACCTCCGGCAGGGCTTGCCAGACGTGACGAAAACTCACCAATAAGAGCATGTGGCAAACGAGCGATGATACCGACAAGGATGATAAATGACACCCCGTTTCCGATACCTTTGTCTGTTATACGCTCACCCAACCAAAGAACAAACATACTACCTCCGGCCAAAATAATGGTAGAAGGTACAAGGAATGTCCATGAGCTTGGTGCTGCAGGCCCCAGTGCACCTAACAGATAAGCCGGTCCCTGTACAAGGAGTATGGCGACTGTCAGATAGCGGGTATATTGATTCATTTTGGTACGTCCGCTTTCTCCTTCTCTCTGCAGTTTCTGGAAATAAGGTAATGCCATTCCAAGCAACTGCATCACGATGGATGCAGAGATGTATGGCATGATTCCCAGCGCAAAGATTGAAGCATTAGCAAATGCACCTCCCGAAAACATATCCAGAATTCCCATCAATCCGCCGGCAGTCATCGAATGAAGTTTCTCTAACTGTTCCGGATCGACACCAGGAAGAACAATATGCACTCCGAAGCGATAGATCACTACGAAAAAGAAGGTTGTGAGGAGTCTTTTTCTCAGGTCCTCAATCTTCGATATATTTTGCAGTGTTTGTATAAATCCCATCTTACTTCAGTTTTGTTGCTGTTCCACCTGTAGCCTGTATAGCTTCTTCTGCTTTTTTAGAGAATGCATGAACTTCTACGTCTATTTTAGCTGTAAGTGTTCCGTTCCCTAGTATTTTCACTAAATGTTTTGCTGAGATAAAACCAGCTTCGATCAATGTTTGCACATCGATTTTTGTAAGGTTCTTATCTTCTGCTAACTTTTGCAATACATCCAGATTGATCGGTTTGTATTCAATGCGGTTAAGGCTCTTGAAACCGTATTTAGGAAGACGACGTTGAAGTGGCATCTGACCTCCTTCAAATCCGATCTTTCTTGAATAACCCGATCTGGACTTAGCTCCTTTATGACCTCTTGTGGAAGTACCACCTAAACCCGAACCCGTACCACGGCCGATTCTTTTTCTGGTTTTAGTAGCACCTGTTGCAGGCCTCAAATTTGATAAACTCATAATGTATATGTTTTTTTATCTTTTTAAACTAATTTTATTCTACAACAGTAACCAAGTGGCTAACTTTGTTGATCATACCTCTGATAGCAGGTGTATCTTCGTGTTCTTTCACACGGTTCAACTTCTTAAGGCCAAGAGCGTCTAATGTACGCTTTTGATCGATAGGACAGTTGATTCTGCTTCTTACTTGTTTAATTTTAATTTTTGCCATAATAATGATTCTTTGCAAATTAACCTTTAAACACTTTTTCCATAGATACTCCTCTGTTCTGAGCCACTGTGTATGCATCTCTGAGTTCACCCAAAGCTTCGATTGTAGCTTTCACAAGGTTGTGAGGGTTTGACGAACCTTTCGATTTTGCCAACACGTCTGTTACTCCGACACTTTCAAGTACGGCACGCATCGCACCCCCTGCTTTTACCCCTGTACCGGGAGCAGCCGGACGGATCATTACCTCTGATCCACCGAAACGGGCGATTTGCTCGTGAGGAACGGTTCCTTTAAGTACCGGAACCTTGATAAGGTTTTTCTTTGCAGCTTCAACTCCTTTAGCAATGGCTGTTGTTACCTCACCGGCTTTACCAAGACCCCAGCCTACGATACCATCTTCATTTCCTACAACTACGATAGCAGCGAAGCTGAATGTACGACCTCCCTTTGTTACTTTCGTAACACGGTTGATAGCTACTAGTCTATCTTTTAACTCGATGTCGTTAGTCGATTTTACTCTATTGTTAACTCCTGCCATTTCTATTAAAATTTAAGTCCACCGTTACGGGCAGCATCTGCCAATTCTTTAATTCTGCCATGATACAAATAACCGTTACGGTCAAATACCACAGCTGTGATTCCAGCTTCCTGAGCATTTTTAGCGATTAGTTCACCAACTTTTGCAGCGATTTCTTTTTTAGGTGCTTTGTCTGTTAATTTAAGAGACGAAGCTGCCGCTAAAGTTTTTCCTGTCAAATCGTCGATAACCTGCGCATAGATTTGCTTGTTGCTTCTGAATACTGTCAGACGCGGACGTTCGGCAGTTCCAGTGATCTTGCCGCGTACGCGCATCTTTATTTTATTTCTTCTTTCTGTCTTTGTTACCATGATTACTACAGTTTATGAATTATTTACCTGCGGCTTTACCAGACTTGCGACGGATAACTTCTCCAACAAATCGTATACCTTTTCCTTTATAAGGTTCCGGTTTACGGAATGAACGGATTTTGGCACAAACCTGACCTATCAGTTGCTTATCGCATGATTCAAGGATGATCAGCGGATTTTTATTCCTTTCGGATTTGGTTTCCAGCTTAACTTCAGCAGGCAGTAGCATAAAGATATTATGCGTATAACCTAAAGAAAGTTCGAGAAGCTGACCTGTGTTTGATGCACGGTAACCTACTCCGACTAATTCCAGCTCCTTGCGATATCCTTCAGAAACTCCAACAATCATATTGTTGATCAGCGATCTGTACAATCCATGTAAAGAGCGATGAGCTTTTTCGTCTGACGGGCGTGCTACTGACAACACTCCGTCTTCAACGGAAACTTTAATATCTGGATTAACATCTTGCGATAGTTCTCCTTTAGGGCCTTTCACCGTAACTACGTTGTCCTTACCTACTGTAACTGTAACGCCAGCGGGAAGGTTAATGGGTAATTTTCCTATTCTTGACATAACTTACTATCCTCCCTCTTAATTAATAAACATAACATAATACTTCACCGCCAACTTTAAGTTCGCGTGCTTCTTTGTCTGTCATCACTCCTTTCGAGGTAGATACTACAGCTACACCCAGCCCGTTGAGTACACGTGGCAGGTCTTTATACCCTACATATTTACGAAGTCCCGGAGTAGAAACACGGATCAATTTCTTAATCGCGTTTACTTTATTTACAGGATCGTATTTCAAGGCTATTTTGATAGAGCCCTGAGGTCCTTCATCTACAAACTTAAAATTAAGGATGTAGCCTTTTTCGAAGAGAATTTTTGTAATCTCTTTCTTCAAATTTGACGCAGGGATTTCTACAACCCTGTGGTTTGCCATGATAGCATTTCTCACACGCGTCAAATAGTCTGCTATTGGATCTGTCATGATTAAATGATTTAAATTAATCCCGCCTACCGGGACAATATTTAAAAAAATTATGAATGATGAATTAAGAATTATAAATTGGAAATCAGAAATAGCATCAATTCTTCATTCTTCATTTATAATTCATAATTCTTTATTTTACCAGCTTGCTTTCTTCACTCCCGGTATAAGTCCTTTGGATGCCATTTCGCGGAATTGAATACGCGAAATTCCGAATTGGCGGATGTAGCCTTTCGGACGGCCTGTAAGGCTGCAGCGATTGTGCATACGTACAGGTGAAGCATTCTTAGGCAGAGCTTGCAGCGCTTCGTAATCGCCATCGGCTTTCAGTTGCGCTCTTTTGGCTGCGTATTTAGCAACCAGTTTTGCTCTTTTTACCTCGCGAGCTTTCATTGATTCTTTTGCCATATTATATCACTTCTTTTTTTGCGTTCTTAAATGGTAAACCGAACTCTTTCAGTAGGGCATAACCTTCTTCATCTGTTTTTGCAGAGGTTACAAAGGTAATATTCATTCCCAAAATACGACTAATATTGTCAATATTTATTTCAGGGAAGATTATTTGCTCTTCGATACCCAAAGTATAGTTTCCACGTCCGTCAAGCTTGCTTTCGATACCTTTAAAGTCACGGATACGAGGCAATGCCACACGAACAAGCCTTTCAAGAAACTCATACATCTTGTCGTGGCGAAGTGTTACCATCACACCGATTGGCATTTTCTTACGCAACTTGAAGTTCGAGATATCTTTCTTTGAGTATGTTGCTACTGCTTTCTGCCCTGTGATAGTTGTGATCTCGTTTATGGCTGTTTCGATGATTTTTTTATCTGCGACAGCTATTCCCAAGCCTTGGTTTACAACTATTTTTTTCAACACAGGAACCTGCATTGTCGATTTATAACCGAATTCTTTCATCAAAGAAGAAACAATACGGTCTTTATATTCCGTTCTAAGAGTTGTTGTATTGCTCATTATTTAATTTCCTCCCCTGATTTTTTAGAATAACGTACTAACTTCCCGTCCACTTCTTTACGGCCGATACGCGTAGGTTTTCCCGATTTAGGGTCTACTACGTTCAGGTTTGAGATATGAATAGGAGCTTCTTTTTTTTCTATTCCTCCCTGAGGATTTTTAGCGTTAGGCTTAGCATGTTTCGATACCATGTTGAGGCCTTCTACGATAGCGCGTTGTTTTTCAACCAGCACTTTCAGTACACGGCCTGTTTTACCTTTATCGACACCGGTATTCACATAAACTATATCGCCTTTTTTGATATGTAATTTACTCATTGCTTTATTAGTTTTATTGAATTAAAGTACCTCTGGTGCCAATGAAACAATTTTCATGTTAGTTGCACGAAGTTCGCGGGCAACCGGTCCGAAAATACGGCTTCCTCTGATATCGCCTGCTGCATTTAGCAATACACAAGCGTTGTCATCGAAACGTATATAAGAACCATCTGCACGACGGATTTCTTTTTTTGTGCGAACGATGATCGCTTTTGTTACAGTACCTTTCTTTACATCACTCGAAGGGATTACATTCTTGATAGCAACCACAATCACATCCCCTACCGACGCATAGCGTCTTCTTGTTCCGCCTAGTACGCGGATACATAAGCATTCTCTAGCTCCACTGTTGTCAGTAACTACTAGTCTTGATTCTTGTTGTATCATAATTATTTAGCCCTTTCGATTATTTCTACCAGTCTCCATCTCTTAGTTTTACTCAACGGACGAGTTTCCATGATGCGTACTGTGTCGCCAATGTTGCACTCGTTCTTTTCGTCATGAGCGTGATATTTCTTCGTCTTGTTAACGAATTTTCCGTACATAGGGTGTTTTTCTTTCCATTTTACAGCAACTGTAACGGTCTTATCCATTTTATTACTGAAAACGACCCCGATTCTTTCTTTTCTTAAATTTCTCGTTTCCATCAGCTCTTATTTATTTTTTAGTTCTCTAGAACGGATCTCTGTCATGAAACGTGCGATATCGCGGCGTTTTTCTTTGATTTTTGACGGAGTATCCAATGGAGATACACTGTGGTTTAACACCATTTGGTTTAATGCTATTCTTTCAGCATCCAGTCTTTCTTTCAATTCTTTGTCGGAAAGTTCTCTTACTTCTGCAATTTTCATACTTCTTAAGCGTTTTGAGTTAAGTCATAATCTCTGCGTACTACAAATTTTGTAGTCACAGGAAGCTTTTGTGCTGCAAGGCGCAATGCTTCTTTTGCCACATCATAAGATACACCTTCAATTTCGAATATTATTCTACCAGGTGTTACGGGAGCAACGAACCCTTCTGGAGATCCCTTACCTTTACCCATACGTACTTCAGCAGGTTTCTTTGTGATAGGTTTGTCCGGGAATATACGTACCCAAACTTGCCCCTGACGCTGCATGTAACGAGTTACCGCAATACGAGCCGCTTCTATCTGGCGTCCTGTGATCCACTTGTTTTCAAGTGTCTTGATCCCAAACGAACCAAAAGCAAGTTCATGCCCTCTCTGAGCATTTCCTTTCATACGACCTTTTTGCTGTCTTCTGAATTTTGTTTTCTTCGGTTGTAACATTTTACTTCAAACCTTTTAATTACTTTCTCTTATTTCTCTTGAAACCTTTGTCCCTGTTATCTCTGTCTCCGCGACGTTCTCCTCCTCTGTTACCAGAGTTTCCACTGTCTTTAGAGTTAGCGAATGTAGGTGAAAGGTCTTTCTTACCGTAAACTTCTCCACGGCAAATCCATACTTTGATACCGATCAAACCAACTTTTGTAAGTGCTTCGGCATGTGCATAATCTATATCGGCACGGAATGTATGAAGTGGAGTACGTCCTTCTTTATACATCTCGGAACGGGCCATTTCTGCTCCGTTCAAACGTCCGGATATTTGGATTTTGATACCTTCGGCACCCATTCTGATTGTCGAAGCAATAGCCATTTTAATAGCACGGCGGTAGGCGATCTTGCCTTCTACCTGACGGGCTACATTGTTAGCTACGATAACCGCATCTAACTCTGGTTTCTTGATTTCAAAAATGTTGATCTGAATGTCCTTATCTGTAATTTTCTTCAATTCTTCTTTCAGCTTGTCTACTTCTTGTCCACCTTTACCGATAATGATACCCGGACGAGCAGTACAAACTGTGATTGTAACCAGTTTCAGTGTTCTTTCGATAATGATACGCGATACACTTGCTTTAGCCAGACGAGCATTGAGGTACTTGCGGATCTTGCTGTCTTCCAACAGAGTGTTTCCGTAGCTTTTTCCTCCATACCAGTTAGAATCCCATCCACGGATGATTCCTAAACGATTTGCTATTGGATTTACTTTTTGTCCCATCTGCTAATTAATTTTGAATTTCTTTATTAAGTGTATCTACATGAAGTGTTACATGGTTCGAACGTTTACGGATTCTGTAACCTCTTCCTTGTGGAGCTGTACGCATTCTTTTCAGCATGGCGCCTCCATCTACATTTATCAATGACACATATAGTTCACCGCTTTCGGCTTTACGTTCATTTTTAGCTTCCCAGTTTGCGATGGCTGAACGTAAAAGTTTTTCTAATCTAGCAGCAGCTTCCTTGTTTGAGAATTTCAATACGCCAAGTGCCTTAAATGCTTCCATACCACGTATCATATCTGCAACATAGCGTGTTTTGCGTGGTGATGTCGGTACATTGTTCAACTTAGCAAAAGAAATAGTCTTTTGAGCTTCTTTTCTTGCTTCAGCTGCTATACGTTTTCTCTTACCCATTATTTTAATGTTTCTTTTTTAATTAATTACTGGTGCTTCAATTATTTTTTCTTGTTACCACCGTGTCCACGGAATGTGCGTGTAAGGGCGAATTCACCTAATTTGTGACCTACCATATTTTCTGTTACATATACCGGAATAAATTTGTTTCCGTTGTGTACAGCGATAGTATGTCCTACAAAGTCGGGAGATATCATTGAAGCTCTTGCCCATGTCTTAACTACAGCTTTCTTACCTGACTCATTCATAGCCAAGACTTTTTTCTCAAGCTTAACATTAATGTAAGGGCCTTTTTTTAACGAACGACTCATATTTCTTACTTAATTAATCAGGTTATTATTTCTTTCTTCTTTCAATTATATATTTAGAAGAATGTTTCTTAGGTGCTCTGGTCTTAAGACCTTTAGCGTACAATCCCTTACGAGATCTTGGATGTCCTCCTGAAGCACGGCCTTCACCACCACCCATCGGGTGATCCACTGGGTTCATTACCACACCACGGTTGTGAGGACGGCGTCCAAGCCAACGAGAGCGTCCGGCTTTACCTGATTTTTCAAGTCCGTGATCACTGTTACCTACACTACCTACAGTGGCTTTGCAGGCAAGGAGTATTTTACGTGTTTCTCCGGAAGGCATTTTAATGATCGCATAAGTTCCTTCACGAGAAGTCAACTGTGCAAAACCACCTGCCGAACGAACCATTTTAGCTCCCTGACCAGGACGAAGTTCGATGTTATGAATAACTGTACCGATTGGAATGTTTGCCAAAGGCAATGCGTTTCCAACTTCAGGAGCTGCTTCAGCTCCCGACATCACTGTTTGACCTACTACCAGACCCTGAGGAGCGATGATGTAAGTCTTTGCTCCGTCAGCGTAGTATAACAATGCGATACGAGCCGAACGGTTCGGATCGTATTCGATTGATTTTACTGTGGCTGGTACTCCGTCTTTTGTTCTCTTGAAGTCAATCAATCTGTAACTTCTCTTATGTCCGCCCCCGAGATAACGCATGGTCATCTTACCGGTATTGTTACGTCCACCAGATGATTTTTTACCGACTACTAGAGATTTCTCTGGTACACTTGCAGTGATTTCTTCGAATGTACCAATAACTTTGTGTCTCTGCCCCGGTGTTGTGGGCTTTAATTTTCTTACTGCCATTTTATTATTTAGATATTACTAAAAAAGTCTATACTATCACCATCTTTCAGGGTGATTATCGCTTTCTTAAATGCAGGAGTTTTTCCGCTGATAATACCGGCTTTGGTATAACGGCTTTTACGCTTTCCGGAATAGTTCATTGTGTTCACTGACTCAACTTTCACTCCGTAAAGCTCTTCTATTGCATTCTTAATCTCCACTTTGTTTGCATCTGGAGCAACACGAAAACCATAGCGATTCGGAAATTTTTCTGAGATCGCTGTTTGTTTTTCTGTTAATATTGGTTTTATAATAATTCCCATAGTATTACCTCCTTATGCTTTTAAAAGGTTATCGATAACAGCTACTGAAGACTCAGCCAACACAAGACTTGTACAGTTCAGTATTGAATAAGTGTTTATATCAGAAGCTTTTACTACTTGTACTCTCTCTAAATTACGAGCCGACAAATATACGTTTTTATTTCTGTCCGGCAAAACGAGAAGTATCTTTTTATCAGTCACTTGCAGATTTTTGGCCAAAGCTACGAAATCTTTTGTTTTTGGGGCGTCGAAGTTCAAATCCTCAACAACAAGTATTTGGTTTTCTTTAGCTTTGGTAGAAAGTGCCGATTTACGGGCCAGCTGTTTCACTTTTTTGTTTAGTTTGAAGCTGTAGTCTCTCGGTTTTGGGCCGAATACACGGGCTCCACCTACCAATACAGGAGAGTTGATATCACCACGACGGGCACCACCACCACCTTTCTGACGGATAAGTTTGCGTGTACTACCTGACATTTCACTTCTTTCTTTAGATTTGTGCGTACCCTGGCGTTGGTTGGCAAGGTATTGCTTTACATCTAACCACAGAACGTGTTCATTAGGCTCAATTCCATAAATAGCATCATTAAGTGCTACTTTCTTTCCGGTTTCTTTACCGTTTATATCTAATACACTAAGTTCCATTATCTTTCTATTCTAACGATTGAACCTTTACTTCCCGGTACCGAACCTTTTATCAATAAAAGATTATGCTCCGGAATTATCTTAATAATCACAAGGTTTTGCACTGTAACTTGCTTGTTACCCATTTGTCCACCCATACGTGTTCCTTTGAATACTTTCGCCGGATACGAACATGCACCGATCGAACCTGGAGCACGCAGACGATTGTGCTGCCCGAGAGTAGCTTCACCTACCCCGCGGAAACCATGGCGTTTTACCACCCCCTGGAATCCTTTACCTTTAGATACTCCAATTACGTCTACAAAAGGATCGTCCAACGAGAACATTCCGTCCACAGTTATAACGTCTCCTAAATTGTATTTCTCTTCATACTTGAACTCGGCCAAGTGTCTTTGAGGTGCTACTCCAGCTTTTTTGAAGTGACCTTGCTCGGGCTTGCTAGTGTGTTTGTCTTTCTTTTCGACAAAGCCTATTTGCACTGCCTCATAGCCGTCATTTTCAGCTGTTTTTACCTGAGTAACCACACAAGGACCTACTTCGATAACAGTGCATGGAATATTTTTTCCCTCGGCACTGAAAACGGATGTCATTCCGATTTTTTTTCCTAATAATCCTGGCATTTCTCTTAATTATTTATTTAAACTAATATAAAATTTCATCAAACTTTGATTTCAACTTCAACACCACTTGGCAATTCAAGCTTCATCAATGCATCTACTGTTTTAGCAGTTGAGCTATAGATATCTATCAATCTTTTATAAGAAGAAAGTTCGAATTGCTCACGAGATTTCTTGTTTACGAAAGTTGAACGGTTTACAGTAAAGATACGTTTGTGTGTTGGCAATGGAATTGGACCACTTACTACTGCACCTGTAGCTTTTACTGTTTTAACGATCTTCTCGGCAGACTTATCTACCAGCATGTAATCGTACGATTTCAGTTTAATTCTAATTTTTTGACTCATTACTTGGTTTTAATTAATTGTAATTACTATATAAAAGCTGTGGTTAAGAGTCATTCACTAACCACAGCTTATTTTTATTTGATCAAATCTACACGACCTTTAACTTCTGTCAATACCTGACGTGCAATTGAAGGCGATACTTCTTCGTAGTGAGAGAATGTCATCGCTGACGTTGCTCTACCTGAAGTGATCGTACGCAAAGATGTCACATAACCGAACATTTCTGCCAATGGCACTTTCGCTTTCACGATACGTGCTCCCGAACGGCTCGACTCCATGCCTTCAACCTGTCCGCGACGCTTATTAAGGTCGGAAATCACATCACCCATACTTTCTTCCGGAGTAACAACTTCCAGCTTCATGATAGGTTCCTGCAATGTAGGGCCTGCTTTCTCACAAGCATTTCTGAATGCAAGTTTAGCACAAAGTTCGAAAGATAGTTGATCGGAGTCCACGTTATGGTATGAACCATCGACAAGAACAACCTTCAATTTATCTAAAGCATATCCGGCCAATACACCATTCTTCATTGCTGTAGCAAAACCTTTTTGTACCGAAGGGATGAATTCTTTAGGGATATTACCTCCTTTTACTTCATCAACAAACTGAAGTTCGCCTTCGAAATCAGCATCTGCAGGTCCAACTTTAACGATGATATCGGCAAATTTACCACGACCTCCGGTTTGTTTCTTATAAACTTCGCGAAGATCAACTGTTTGTGTAATCGCTTCTTTATATGATACCTGAGGACGACCCTGGTTACATTCAACCTTGAACTCACGTTTCAGACGGTCGATAATAATTTCAAGGTGAAGCTCACCCATACCTTCAATAATTGTCTGTCCTGAATCCTGATCGGTATGAACACGGAAAGTCGGATCTTCTTCTGAAAGTTTGGCAAGGCCGGTAGCCAATTTATCCACATCTTTCTGAGTGATCGGCTCTACTGCTATTCCAATTACAGGTTCAGGGAAGTCCATAGACTCCAGTGTGATCGGATGATTTTCATCGCAAAGTGTATCTCCTGTACGGATATCCTTGAATCCAACTCCTGCGCCTATATCTCCACAACCGATAACGTCTTTTGGATTTTGCTTGTTAGAGTGCATCTGGAACAGACGTGAAATACGTTCTTTCTTTTCGGAACGGGAATTATACACATATGTTCCGGCAGCCAATTCTCCCGAATAAACACGGAAGAAACACAGACGTCCTACATAAGGGTCAGTTGCAATTTTAAATGCTAATGCTGCCATCGGTTCATCCGGACTCGGATGACGCACGATAGTATTTCCTGTGCGAGGATCTGTTCCTTCGATAGCCAATGTATCGATAGGGCTAGGCAAGAATTTACATACGGCATCCAATAGAGGTTGTACACCTTTATTTTTGAAAGATGACCCGCAAAGCATAGGGTTGATCTGCATAGACAGAGTTCCTATACGAAGCGCTGCAATTATTTCATCTTCTGTGATAGCAGATGGGTTGTCGAAAAATTTCTCCATCAATGCTTCATCACACTCAGCAGCTTTTTCGATCATTTTTTCTCTCCATTCCTGAGCTTCAGCAAGGTATTCGGCAGGTATTTCGTCCAACTCGTAGTCGGCACCCATAGTTTCATCATGCCAGTACATCGCCTTCATTTTGATCAGGTCAATGATACCTTTAAAGTTTTCTTCTGCTCCGATTGGGATCTGAACCGGACAAGGATTACCATTAAGCATATCTTTGATCTGGCGAACCACTTCAAAGAAATCGGCACCCGAACGGTCCATTTTATTGACATAACACATACGAGGAACATCGTATTTGTCAGCCTGACGCCACACTGTTTCCGACTGAGGCTCCACACCACTTACCGCGTCGTAAGCTGCGATAGCACCATCGAGGATACGAAGTGAACGTTCTACCTCTACTGTAAAGTCAACGTGTCCGGGAGTATCTATAAGGTTGATTTTATAAATCTCATTATTGTACTTCCAACTTGCTGTAGTAGCGGCAGATGTAATTGTGATACCCCGCTCCTGCTCTTGTTCCATCCAGTCCATTGTAGCTGCACCATCGTGCACCTCACCTATTTTGTGAGTAAGACCGGTATAAAATAAGATACGCTCAGAAGTGGTCGTTTTACCGGCATCGATGTGCGCCATGATGCCTATATTTCTGGTAAGTCTTAAACTGTCTATTACTTTTGCCATTGGTTTTTTCTAATTAACTCTTTCCTTTTGATTAAAATCTGAAGTGAGCAAACGCACGGTTAGCTTCAGCCATACGGTGCATATCTTCTTTTCTCTTGTATGCTCCTCCCTGATTATTAAACGCATCAGTGATTTCCGCGCCTAATTTATCGGCCATAGTCTTACCACCTCTCTTACGGGCATACAGGATAAGATTTTTCATACAAATTGATTCTTTACGATCAGGGCGGATTTCGGTAGGAACCTGAAATGTTGCACCACCTACACGGCGAGACTTCACTTCTACTTGTGGAGTTACATTATCTAATGCTGCTTTCCATATCTCAAGAGCAGACTTTTCTTCGTTTGGCAATTTTTTCTTTACAATTTCGAGTGCTGTATAGAAAATATCGAACGCGGTCGATTTTTTACCATCATACATCAAGTGGTTAACAAACTTTGTAACCTTTACATCACCGAAAACAGGATCCGGAAGGATCTGTCTTTTCTTTGGTTTTGCTTTTCTCATTTTTTACTTAAAAATTTTGTTTTTGTTTTTGGTTGCCATTTTGCGTCTTCAACGATTCCGCCGAATCATTTACTCAACCTGTATATAGCCTATCCAATAAACTTAAAAACCGTTTTAATAACTTTGGTTAAAATTCTCGGTTTGGGATTGCTATCAGGAATTATTTCTTTTTAGCTCCTTTAGCTGCAGCTGCTGCTGCTCCCGGTTTAGGACGTTTTGCTCCATATTTAGAGCGACGTTGCGTACGACCATTTACTCCAGCTGTATCCAGGGAACCACGAACAATGTGATAACGAACACCCGGAAGGTCTTTCACACGGCCACCTCTAACAAGCACTATAGAGTGTTCCTGCAAATTATGTCCTTCTCCAGGAATATAAGCATTCACCTCTTTTGAGTTTGTTAAACGCACACGCGCTACTTTACGCATAGCTGAATTTGGTTTTTTAGGAGTAGTAGTGTACACACGGATACACACACCACGACGCTGAGGACATGCGTCCAAAGCACGGGATTTGCTCTTCTCAACCAAAACAGTCCGTCCTTTTCTTACTAATTGTTGAATTGTAGGCATCTTGTTTTAATCTTTAGTACTTTAATTCAATTTTTTATTTCACATTAATTTATATCCAAGAAGAACACAATAAACAGAAGCTATTTCAATGACAATCAATTATTTGCCACCAAAATAAGCCTCTTCTCATGCGTTATTCGGGTTGCAAATGTAGACATTATCAAGTAATTACGCAAATATTTACTAAAAAAAATAAGAAAAACAGAAAAGGAAAATGCCTGAACGAAAGACTATATACAATAAATCTACGGATTTCTCCATAGATTTACGATATAATCTATCTTTACCGGCATATTATACACCGGTCTTATCTCAGCTTTTTATATATAATATTGCATTCTATTTTCTGTAGCCGGGGAAAAAGATTTTCTTCCATATAATTATAAGATGCACCGCCTGCCAGATTAGCTAAGCGCCGACTTCTTTCTGCGAGATTATCCACATTGTTTATAATATTCAGGGCTTGTCCCTGATATGGGACTTTAGAATCATTATTCAGTAATGCTACCAGTCCCGCCCAATCTTCACTCCAAAAAGTTTGAAAATAAGAGTCGGGCAAATTACATTGTCTCTGAAGGTATGACCGAAAATTTTCGGCCCTTTCCCTGGCCCGTTGTTTATTATGATGCGTTATATCGCCGGGCGATGTATAACTGGCGATGTAAACCCCCATAAACTGATAAGAGTTATCACTTACCAGGCCGTCGATTGTTTCACATATTTCGGCTATTTTAACCGTATAATCCGAAACATCTGTAACCTCAGAAGAATACATGGCCGGATAATACAATTCCACCATCTTTGACTTCAGTTTAAAATCGGAATCCTTATTCTGGCTGATATTCTTAAAATTTGATTTTGTCTTCGCCGCAACCGATTCCGCGTAATTCCTATTATGAGGGGTGTTTTCCAACGAATGTTTCAGGACACCAGAATAAGTGTACAACTCGTCCGCCTTGCTACTGTTCAGATTATTCCTGATAACCAGTTTAGCGACATCCATCCATGGTTCATAAGGCACATTCACCGTATAAGATATATCATAGTGATTATTGAAGTATTGCAATGCATATATATCGCTATTTACTTTTACAGCCTTACTGTAATCATCTAATGCCACTTTAGGGAGAGTGACAATTTTCTCATCAGCCCAGATAACAGGCTCTATCAACAATGATGTATTATTGGCTATATAATAATTTCTTAATGGAACGTTTATAGTTACATATACATTATCGCCTTTGTGCATGAAACGGATACTATCCGATTTCAGATTACCAAGTTCTTGTGAACACACTAAGTTTTGGATACAGAATAATAATATTCCCAGTAAGAGGAGCTGTGTCTTTTCCATGAGAGCTGTGTCTTTTGTTTGCGTAAAAATGTCCTGATTTCCAGAGATAAAAGTAATGAATCTTTAGAAATCAGATAAAATCAACCCATAATATTTTATCACTTAGTGGTAAAATATTACACATATTAACACCTGCCTGCACCGATAAAAAACAACTATGCTGACCAGCATAACTATAAATCATCGTAATCATCGAAAGTTTTAAACTTTCCGAAGAAAATCATTCAACTTTAGATAGTGAGCAAAAATTATATGATTGTTTTATAAATATTTACACGAAACCATCAGTATTCTGCACAAGATGCCCTAATACATCCGTCCGTTTATGATATTACTTATCGTGGGCAGACTGAGATAAAAAGACAGGATACAATTTATTGGCAAGACAATAAGAGTTTTAATTTTTTGTCAAAGAATTCCCTTCCGTAATCATTTTTTAAGTTTTATTTGTTAAAATTTCACACATAATTTTTCATTTTTAATGTGAGTTATGAATTATGAATTGGCTAACGCCGAACGTTGTTTCGAAGAATCGCCGGAGCGCAGGCGAGGCAAACAACGTTCAACGGAATGAAGTGCAGTTAATTATGAATAAAAATGACAGTTGATGGCTGTCGATGAGAATGCAGGGTTGTCCGATGGACAGCCCTGTATTTTTTTGGGAGATGTTTATCTATGTAAGAAAGGAGCCCCCTCCGGCTCCCCAAAGGGCAGGGCTGTTAAGTTCTGATTTTATACCCTCTTTGTCATGTTGAACGGAGTGAAACATCTCTTGCAAGATAAGAGATCCTTCGTTTCACTCAGGATGACAGCAGAAAATAACAGAACAAAGCATAGAACTTAACAGCCCTGCCCAAAGGGGAGAAACAGAGAGAGTATAAATTAAAATTACACTTTGCTCCTTTGCGAGAAAATTTATAAGATGTGTCAGGTTTTAACTAAAAAGCCAATAGCTATTAACTAATGGCTAATAAAAAGCGATCTTTGAAAAATAATATATTGACAGGTAAACAAGAGAAATTGCATCAATAAGAAAGAAACAGGAATAAAAAAACTTGAAAAACGTGTAAAGTTTGTCAAGTTTTCATATTTGGAGCTTACAATTTGGTATCCGAATAAACGAGAGAAACGTAGTTAAATCCGGAAGAATGGGAGAATGTTGTTTTGTAACTGCCCGCAGGGCGTAGTAACTAAAGAAACACTACTTATTCGGTTTCTTCTTCATAGCATAAGTCTGCGCCTTGAGGAATGCCCCAAACTCTTTTATATCAGTATATTTACTTTGTTCCTCTACTGATATAGGCTGTCCGAAGCGGACTGTGATTGTTTTCCCTTTCTTATTTGTTACTTCATGCAGCAACCTTACTGTGCGTATACGCCAGTCAATGAAGCCCAGAAAACGGTAAAACCATGAGTTATTGCCCGATATAAACATCGGTATAATAGGAACTTTTGCTTTCTTTATTAATTTGAGGACAGTCGGTTGCCACTCACGGTCTTCGGTTTTGGTAAGGTGAGGAGAAGAAACCCCTCCGGCAGGGAATAGTCCAAGAGGATGGCCGTTTTTCAAATGCTCAAGGCTCATTTTGACTCCTCCCAGGCTTGATTTTGCCTCCGACATTTTATTGTCTTTCGAGTAGGGATTCACTCCGATGAAATGTTCTTCCATCGTATCTATCTGGCTGAGCATCCAGTTCACCATCATTTTATAATCGGGACGTTTACTGGAAACTATACTCAACTCAATAATACCATCGATATGCCCGTATGGGTGATTCGACACTGTGATAAACGCTCCTTCTTTAAATTGATCGAGGACTTCAAGATTCTCGGTTTTACGGATAATACCACGCTTGTCTAACAGGTCTTTTTCAAATTCCGTACCTGTCAGATGTTTGGAATCATCATAGACCATGTTTACCTTATTTATTCCGGTAAAAGAAAAAAGGAATTTTATAAGGGCATTTCCGAAGCGGCCTCTGAATATAGGATGCAAAGACCTTATCATATCTTTACTGATTAGCTTCTCTTTCATATATTTAGAGTTTTTAGACTATGTAATATAAAATTACAAAATCTTTATTTGATATAATCGTAATATTTATTAAAGAAGGATCTAAACCAGCCAAGTTTCATTAAAATGAGTTCGAATAAGCCTATTCCTAATAATGCGCAAAATACGCCCAGCAGGACGTCTATAATATAATGATGATATGAATACACAGCGGTAAACCAGATACCCAGCATCAGTATAGTCAACGTAATAATAATAAATAAATTCGATTTATTCTTGATCGCGTAAAACAGTGCTACTACCATATACGCTGAATGGAGCGATGGAACAGCTGCAAATACATTGGCATTGCGTCCATATATGGAATCAAAGACAGAAACCCCCAGCAAGGCGTCGAAACGTCCCAGTCCGGCTGTATTGCCCGGAGTATTTAATATTGGCTCGAAACCATATTCCATGGCATACCAGGGTGGTGCGGCAGGATGTATATAATATCCCGTAAATCCAATAAGGTTGACAAATAGAAACACCAGTGCAAACTGAAGGTAAATAGCCCGCTGCTTCTTGAAGTAAAGATACACTCCGAACAGTATCGGAACAGGAACCCATGTAAGATAAAATATACCGGCGAAGAAGTCCATTACTGAAGAATAATGACGTGCAAAGTATTCGCAGGGAATGAGTATCTCTCCACTTATATTTAACCCGAATAATTGTTTCTCCAGATTATAAAGGTATTCCACATCGATAGGGTTTACCATATAATTGGGATAAACACGCATCCAGTCATATGACAGTCCGAAAACAATAAAAGGGATGAGAGCAACCGCAAGTTTACGCGTAATTGCTGAAGCAAAGAATAAGACTAGAAAAAGCCCGAACATAAGATTATGTTCAGGACGGTATCCTACGAAAATTGCAGTTAAAGTGATGATGACAGCCGTAATAACAACGACAATAATACTTTCTTTTTTAGTTGGTAATGATAATTTAAAACTCATTTTTTATCCTGCTCTCCTTCCTTCTCTTTTTCCAAGAATGATTTCCGTGCGCTAACCAACCGTCCTACTGCCGTAATATTAGCAAAAACAGCCACAAAGACAAGAGGTATTATAAAAATAAGCACTGGTTCGAATATTGGAAAAGACAGCCAGTCTACATATACTTTATAATCGCCGAAGAAATAGTAGAACACTCCGCAAAGTATAGCACCCAGGCTTATGATAATTATACGTTCGGGGCGTTGCATAAATCCACCCTTACATTCTATACCCAGTCCTTCGGCACGAGCCCTAACATAGCTGACCATCATAGATCCTATCAGCGCAACAAAGGCAAACAATGAACTGAAGAAGTATCCTTGCAGGATAAGGTAATAACATATACCGAAAAACATGATTAACTCGCTGTAGCGATCGAGGACAGAATCAAACAGAGCTCCGTATTTTGAACTCATTTTCCCTATACGAGCCACTTGTCCGTCCATCATATCGAAAAGTCCGGCAAACAGGATAACAAATCCGCCCCAGCCCACAAGAGCAAAATCACCTCTCTCTCCGTGCGTGGCTCCGAATATAAATATACAACAAGCTCCAATATTCAACACAAGTCCTGTAGCTGTCACAAAGTTGGGGGTTATCCCTATTTTGATCATCCCTCTGACAAGAGGGTCGATGATTTTATAAATCAGTTGTTGACCGAGATCTCTTAATTTCATTTTATTATCTTATGTTTGTTAGACGATCTTTTACTATTATCCGATATGCACTTTATTTTTATCAACGTTTTCCTCTTCCTTTATTTCATTATTTATATTTTCCGACTCAGGATTTCCGTCTTCAATGTTAGGCTGAGCAGATTTTCTCCTGAAGTATTTCTTAAAATCCCTGTCTCTGTAAACAAATAAACGCTGCATATTATAATTCCATACAAAGCCTACTATTAATGACACAAATATTTTGGAAACGATAAATACATCATCGAATAAATGCCCCAGTAAGTCCCTGAGCCATATAAATTTCCCCAAAAGCTCTGTGACCAGATAAGTTCCCGAGGTATTGAAAAATATGCTGCCTGTCCATACTGTAAGGTATTTAATTGCTACATATCTTTTCTTACTTCCCTGAGCCTTAAACGTCCACTGGTAATTAATTATACAATTGACAATACCTCCGCAGACCGAGCCTAAAAAAGTGGCATATACATAATAAATACTGAAAACCTTAGCGAGAATAATAGTTACGGAAAAATCGGTTATACTGGATACCTGAGATGAAAACTGAGCCCTCAAAAACATGAAGATTCCACCTTTCTCAGAGATCGTTTTTGCAATCTTCTTTATCCAATCACCCATCTTAATCCTAATAAAACCAACAAGCTGTATATTCCTGCCAGTACATCATCCATCATTACACCGACTCCGCCCTTAAAGTCTTCCATTTTCCGGATACCCAACGGTTTGAATATATCGAACAACCGGAATAAGGCAAACGCTACCAATGCATAATACCAATGTTCTGCATCTACTGCCAGCAAAGGAATCCATACTCCTACCATCTCATCAACTACTACCTTCGACGGGTCTTCACCCCATTCGGGTTCCAATATATTAGTCGACCAAATGCCCAGAATTGCAAAGATTACTATCAGAGCAGCTGTTAAGAATAACAAAGTATAGTAAGAAACAAAAAACGATATAACAAGCCATATGATTGTCGCCAAAACCGCACCGGCCGTTCCGGGGGCAAACGGAGAGAATCCCGAGCCGAAACCGGAGGCAATAATTACATGGAATAGATTTTTTCGTTTCATCTGTTACTTAAAAATAAAAACACGCAAAGGTATCAAAAAAAGCATTTGTATCAAAGCTGATAAAAACACTGTTTATTCATCTTCCTTTGTTAAATCGAGGACCTCATTATCATTTCCCCTCTCCACATACAATTTTCTCAAAGGATTTGCATGTGCTTTATCAAATTCGATCCGGTTCTGAAATGTATCTATCGCCATATAAACAGCCTGCCGGAACGATTCTTCCGAAGCCTTGTTCTGTCCGGCGATATTATATGCCGTGCCATGAGCCGGAGATGTCCTTACAATTGACAGTCCCGCAGTAAAATTCACCCCGTCTTCCATCGCAATAGTTTTGAACGGAGTCAATCCCTGATCGTGGTACATAGCCAGAATACCGTCAAAATGAGCAAATTCACCCGAGCCGAAAAATCCATCTGAAGCATACGGACCGAAGCATAATACTTTCTTCTCCTGCAGTTCTTTAATTGCCGGAACTATTATATCACTTTCTTCTGAACCTAACAATCCGTTTTCCCCGGCATGAGGATTCAATGATAACACTGCTATACGTGGCCTTCCTGTCCTGAAATCACGCTTCAAACTATTATCAAAACGGAGAGCTGCTTCAACTATTTTTTCTTTAGTAAGTACTTTCGGTACTTCAGACAGTGCTATATGTCCGGTTACTAAAGCCACGCGAAGCGAGTCTTTTACCAGAATCATCAGGCTTTTATCTCCCTCTCTACCAAAACGCTCTTCGAGGTATTCGGTATGTCCGGGAAAGTGAAAATCTTCACGCTGTATATTATGTTTATTAATAGGGGCCGTCACAAGCACATCTATCAGTCCGCTTTTAAGATCTGCGACAGCTTTTTCCAACGACTGGTAAGCCGCTTCGCCTGCAACAGGAGTAGATTGTCCCAACTCTATTTTCACTTCTTCGTTGATGCAATTGACAATATTGACTTTATTTATAACAGCATCTTTCGCATTGTTTATCTGATTGAATGTAACAGGCTGTAATTCCATCGCCTTACGGTGATAGGCGGCCACTTTAGCCGAACCATATATAACAGGTATGCACATTTCCGCCATACGGATATCGGCAAATGTTTTCAGGATAACTTCGTATCCTATCCCGTTTATATCACCTTGTGTTATTCCTACTTTTATCATAGTTAATTAGTTTTCTTTTTTCCCTTTCATTGTTGATAACATCCCACAAGCGGCAAAAATATCTTCACCTCGCGACGACCGGATTGTACATGTTACACCTTTACTTGTTAGAAAATCCCTGAAAGCTTCCATCTTTTCCTTTGTAGATGTTTTTAAGTCTACATTAGGTATGGCATGAAAACGTATCAGATTTACCCTGCACTCCAAACCCTTGAGCATCTTTGCCAGTTCTTTGGCATACAGTAATGAGTCGTTAAAGTTATCAAACATTATATATTCGAAGGATAAGCGTCGTTGCTTAGTCCAGTCATATTCCTTTATAAGATCGAGAACACCCGCAATAGGAAATGCTTTTTCGGCCGGCATAATAGATAGCCGCTGTTCCTTTTCGGGGCTGTGGATACTGATTGCCAGATGGGCATTGCTTTCATCCAGAAAACGTTTCAGTTTAGGAGTAACTCCGGTTGTAGAAACTGTAATACGTTTAGGACTCCAGGCCATGCCATAATCGGCTGTCATTATATCGAGTGTCTTTTTCAGTTGTTCGTAGTTGTCAAGAGGCTCACCCATTCCCATAAAGACAACATTTGTCAGGTCTTCGGCTTCGCGAACCGAGTAGAGTTGATTTAATATTTCATTTGCAGTTAGATTGCCGTTAAATCCCTGCTTGCCGGTCATACAGAACAAACAGTTCATTTTACAACCTACCTGCGAAGATACACACAGGGTTTTCCTGTCATCTTCGGGAATCATTACAGCTTCAATCAGTTTATCATTTTCTGTCTTGAACAGATACTTCACTGTTCCATCTACCGATTGCTGATATTCCAGCGGATTGTATCTTCCTACATCATATTTCTCTGACAGCAAAGTCCGGTTTGAGACAGAAATATTTGTCATTTCATCAATGGATGAAACTCGTTTTTTGTATATCCAGTCAGCTATTTGCTTCGCTGCAAATTTAGGCAAAGCACACTCTTGGACGATCTGATTCAGCTCGTCTAATGTCATTCCCAATAAGTGCTTTTTTCCTTCCATTAAAGTAGACGGGTAAACGAGGTACAAGATACGAGTTAGAAAATATGTCTTGTCTACCCGTACCTTGTATCTCGCATTCTATTTATATGCGTTTCTTAATTTCTTCACTTTCTTTTTCAAATCCAGGTTTGTCAAGCAGAGCAAACATATTTTTCTTATAAGCCTCTACACCCGGCTGATCGAATGGATTTACTCCTAAAATATAACCGCTGATACCGCAAGCTTTTTCAAAGAAGTAAAGCAATTGACCGATACTATAAGCATCGAGTTTTGGTATTTCTATTTTAATATTTGGAACACCGCCATCGATATGTGCCATTTGCGTACCCAATTCGGCCATTTTATTTACGAAATCCACACGTTTCCCAGCAAGGAAGTTCAATCCGTCAAGATTTTCTTCATCTGTAGGAACTGTAAGCGTTTCATTCGGCTGAGCCACAGAAATCACTGTTTCGAAGATCGAGCGTTCTCCCTCTTGAATCCATTGCCCCATAGAGTGCAGGTCGGCAGTAAAATCAACCGAAGCGTTGAAGATACCCTTGTTTTCTTTTCCTTCACTTTCACCGTAAAGCTGTTTCCACCATTCGGCGATGTAGTGAAGTTTTGGATTGAAATTGGCAAGGATTTCTATTTTCTTACCCTTTTTATATAGTTCGTTACGTGTAACGGCATATATCTCCGCTATATTCTTTTCGAAAGGTACGCCCGGAGCCGTCTCCTTTTCCATGTAAACCGCTCCAGCAACTAACTGGCGGATATCAATTCCGGCCAAAGCGATAGGAAGAAGTCCCACCGGAGTAAGCACAGAGTAACGGCCACCCACATTATCAGGAATTACATATTTCTTGAATCCTTCTTTCGTTGCCAAAGTGAATAATGCACCACGTGCAGCATCGGTAATGGCTACAATACGGTTTTTAGCCTCTTCTTTACCTACAGCTTTCTCCAATTCAGCTTTCAAAATACGGAAAGCGAGAGCCGGTTCTGTTGTTGTTCCCGATTTGGATATATTAATGATACCGAAAGATTTTCCTTTCAGGTATGCCAGTAATTCTACTAGATAATCTTCACCTATATTATTTCCTGCGTAAAGGATTACCGGATTTTTACGGTCAGCCTGCAACCAGTCGAAATAATTGGACAGAGAATCTATCACGGCTTTCGAACCAAGATAACTACCTCCGATACCAACTAAAACGATCACATCACATTTTGCGCGGAGGGCTTTTGCCGTATTTTCAATATCTGCCAGTTGATCTTCTGTTATTGAAGAAGGAAGATTTAACCAGCCAAGGAAATCATTCCCCTTACCCGAACCGTTGTGCAAAGTTTCATTGCATTTTTTAGCCAGGGTGGCTTGTCCGTTAACATCGGACTGACTAATAAAGCCTAATGTTTTGCTGATGTCTAATTTGATAACCTTTTCCATTGTTCTTTATATTAATAATATTTTATAAAATTAATCCCACTCTATGTTATTTCCTTCTTCTCTTACAATACGATATAGTTCTTCTTCATTTTCGATAAGAGATTTAATTATTTCAATAAATTTATCAGCACGAACTTCATTTTCTTCATTTAGTTTATAAGAAGCAATATAACAACCGGCTTCGGGATCACTTTCCAAACCGACTAGTATATCAGGATAATTCTTTGCCAGATAATAATTGAAGAGTACATCCCAATTATAACCATTCATATAGGCTTTATTATCAATCTCTTCTATTTTTTGTCCAATGGTGAGTACTTTATCTATTTCATTCTCAAACAAGACACTTATAGAATTATATTCTTTGTTTATGTTTTTTCTAACATATTCTTTCAAATGCCTTCTATTATATTCATTCACTGTATCCTGAACCTGAGTATTTTGCTTTTTCGAATCATTTTTTTGAGCACTACTATTACAACAGCACAGAACACTAATTGTCAATACGATAGCAATTATTTTCCACATTTACTTCCTGTTCATTATTACACATTTATTTTAGTATCTGTTCTCTTAATATTTTTATTTCTTCACGGGCAGAAGCTCCTTCATACAACACACGATAAACCATATCGGCAACAGGGATATGAACATTGTATTTTTCATTCATTTCACGAATACATTTCGTACCGTAATACCCTTCGGCGATCATTTCCATCTCTATTTGTGCCGATTTCACAGAATAACCCTTTCCTATCATCGATCCGAATGTACGGTTACGGCTGAAACTGGAATAACATGTAACCAGCAAATCACCCAGATAGGCAGAATCCTGTATATTCCTTTTTATAGGCGAAACCGTATCAACAAAGCGTTCCATTTCGGATATGGCATTCGACACAAGTACCGCCTGAAAGTTATCCCCATATTTCAATCCATGACATATCCCGGAGGCAATAGCATATACATTCTTCAATACGGCTGCAAGCTCGATTCCCACAACATCGCTGGAAACAGAGGCTTTAACAAAACGATTATTGAATACTTCGGCTATAACACGGGCTTTTTCAATATCAGGGCATGCAATCGTAGGATAAGTCAGGCGCTCCAATGCGATCTCTTCCGCATGACAAGGCCCTCCCACAATAGCCATATTTTCTGACGGAACATTATAGTATCTGTGTAGATAATCCGTAATAAGTAGATTATCGGGAGGAACAATTCCTTTTATAGCAGAAATTATGAATTTATCATCGATCCTTCTATCCAGTTTCTCCAGATGTCCCTTAAGAAAAGGCGATGGAACGGCAAAAATAAGCGTATCCGAGTCTTCGAATATCTGTGTTATATCTGAGTAGAATGTTATCCTGTCCAGATTGAATTCCACATTGGAAAGATAGGATGGATTGTGTCCCGTTTTCTTAAAATCCTCTATTTGCTCGGGACGACGCATATACCAGTTGATATGCTTTTCATGGTTCAGCATTATTTTTGCTAAAGCCGTGGCCCATGTTCCACCTCCAAGAACTCCTATTTTACCGGGAAAAGCCATAATTATATTCGTTTAACAATAAATCAATTGAGCTTTTTTATCCAGCCTTCTATATCATCCACTGAAGGTAAAGCCAGTTCCAATTTATATTTTTTGTTGACTTCACCCAGGTCTTGTCTTATTTTCTGTGCTTTACCTTCCTTTATATCTTCAAGTGTAAAGTAACCTGCTTTCTGAATCACAGGTACAAGGTCTTCAGCGATACCAAGTTCTGCATATTTGCTTGCCGGATCTTTTTTAGTCACTTTTTCAGGACGCATTTGCGGAAAGAACATCACTTCCTGTATACTTTCCTGTCCGGTCATGAACATCACCAGTCGATCCATACCGATACCGATACCACTTGTAGGAGGCATACCATACTCCAAGGCACGCAGAAAATCCTGATCGATAAACATGGCTTCATCGTCTCCTTTTTCAGAAAGTTTCAACTGGTCTTCGAAACGGGCACGTTGATCAATCGGGTCATTCAATTCGGAATAAGCATTTGCTAATTCTTTACCGTTTACCATCAGTTCGAAGCGCTCGGTCAGTTCGGGGTTATTCCTGTGTTTTTTAGTAAGAGGAGACATTTCGACCGGATAGTCAATAATAAAAGTTGGCTGTATATAGTTACCTTCACATTTATCTCCGAAGATAGCATCTATCAACTTGCCTTTACCCATTGTTTCATCCTGCTCCACTCCTAGTTTCTTACAAACATCACGAAGCTGATTTTCATCCATTCCGCTGATGTCTACACCTGTGAAATGTTTAATAGAGTCGATCATGGTAACACGAGGGTATGGAGCTTTATAGTTGATGAGATTTTCTCCCATTTTCACCTCGGTAGTACCATGCACATCCATGCAGATTTTTTCGAGCATACGCTCAGTAAAATCCATCATCCAGTTGTAGTCTTTGTATGCAGCGTAAAACTCCATAACTGTAAATTCAGGATTGTGCGTCCTGTCCATACCTTCGTTACGGAAATTACGGCTAAATTCGTATACACCATCAAATCCGCCTACAATAAGGCGTTTCAGATAAAGTTCGTTGGCAATACGCAGATACAAAGGAATATCCAACGCATTATGATGTGTGATAAACGGACGGGCTGTGGCTCCTCCGGGTATGCTTTGAAGCACGGGAGTATCCACTTCTATATATCCGTGACCATTCAAAAACTCACGCATGGAATTAAATACTTTTGTGCGTTTTATAAAAGTATCTTTTACTCCGTCATTTACTATCAAGTCAACATAACGCTGACGATAACGTTGTTCCGGATCAGTGAATCCATCGTAGGTCACTCCGTCTTTCACCTTTACAACAGGAAGCGGGCGAAGCGATTTGCCCAGAACAGTCAATTCCTCGGCATGAACAGAGATCTCTCCCATCTGGGTACGGAATACAAAGCCTTTTATCCCAACAAAATCACCGATATCGAGCAGTCGTTTGAATATAGTATTGTATAATTCCTTATCGTCTCCGGGACACAGATCATCGCGGGAAATATATACCTGAATACGGCCTTCGGCATCCTGTAGCTCCATAAACGAGGCTTTACCCATGATGCGACGGCTCATAATACGTCCGGCTATTGAGACATAGCGTTTATCCGCTTCATCTTTAAAATTCTCTCTTATCTCTGTAGAATACGCATTTACTTCGTATAATGCTGCCGGGTAAGGTTCTACTCCTAATTTTCTGAGTTCTTCCAAACTTTGTCTGCGAATGATTTCCTGTTCGCTTAATTCCAATATATTCATTATCAACCTATCTTCAGACTTATTATTTCTTAATACAATGATTTATTTTAGTGTTGTGAATAACCCCGCAAAGTTAAAAAATATAATGACAATTGAGGTTTTATCGTTTATATAAATTGAGAATAGAATGTATTAAAGGGGAATTTTAACAATGGAGTTGCTTCTACATTTGGGAAAAGTCTCTTTTTTCGCATACTATGCGCGTTTATCATTCTTTTTCGCACCCCTTAGCATATTTATTTGTAAGAAATAATGAAAACTACTATGTTTGTACAAACTATTTAGCGGCTGTTTTCAGATGGTATCTTTAAAACACAATCTTTCATAATATGACATTTTACAAATATCGCTCGTTAATCTTTTTGTTGCTATTTGCGGCAATTGGTTGCTCTCAAACAGATGATGATGTAGAAAAATCCGTCTTATTGGAACTCGGCGATGTAACCGGACAAGTTTCGTTACTTGGAAATCCCTTATCGGCAAGATATGCAGATAATACACCAAGAGTCTATGCACGTAACATTTGGGACATGCATGCATATGACAACAAGATTTATTTTGGTGGAGGAAACTCTTCTAATTCAGCTCCGGCTGCTAATGCCGGACTTGCCGATCTATGGGCTTATGATATAGTTTCACAAAGTTTTATCAAGGAATATACCGTAGACGACGAACAGATTCACAGAATCAGAGAATTTGATAATCAACTCTATATTCCGGGACATGATGCCCGTGAATCCTGGGATTATGGTAACTTTTACCGATTGGAAGGAAATAAATGGGTAAAATACCGTACTATTCCTAACGCAATTCATGTTTATGATATATATAAATGGGATAATAAACTTTTTGCTGTAACAGGTCCTCAATCACCTTCTAAAAACATCCAAGTATCTGATGACGATGGGCTGACATGGAAAAACGCCGATTATACAAACGACAAGAATCTACTCCTCGCTAACTCAAGCCGGGTTTATTCCCTTTTCCCTTTTTCCGGACAGCTACGTGCATCTTATACATATCCGACAATTTATACCGGAAATGGAAATATTTTCCACCAGATTATTGACAGTGCAGAAGCAACAGCATTATTTGACGGTGAAAAAGGAAGGCGTATAGAACGACCTGTCGTTTTTGGAGAATATACGGTTTACATTGTTGGTGTCGATGATAACGACCATCAATATTTACCATTAGCATTGCGATATGCTAAAAACACACAAAATGTAATGCGTTATAAGCTTTCTGAAAACACGTTACCTCGCGACATACTGGTAAAGGGCAATTATCTGATAGTTCTTTTATCTAAACAAAAAGGAGATGGTACATATTATAATACAGTAATACTAACTTCTGATCTCTCCATGGATACAGTACAATGGAAAGAATTATTTGGTTTCACTACCGAGACATTTGCACGCTCGTTTGAATACCTCAATGGCACATTTTATTTTGGGTTAGGTTGTGAGACTGATGATCTTAGCCAGGCTACCGGGAGTATACTGAAATTCGACTACAAATTATAGCCACCCCTTGCTTTTTTGCAATCTTATATTCCACTATTTGCTACTATTATAAAAAGGCTATCAAGTTGACAGCCTTTAGTGAACCCGGCGGGAATCGAACCCACATCGAAGGAACCGGAATCCTTTATTTTATCCATTAAACTACGGGTCCGTAGACGGCACAAAAATATAAAATAATTTGCAACAATTCTCTTTTTACTCAACAAAACAAGTTTTAAAGATCAAAACAGCAAATATTCAATATCTTTGCGCCTGTTTATAAATGAAGTTAATCAGCAGATGGATTAACAATAACAGAAGAAAAATGTATAATAGAGTTTATATTCAATAAGGTTATATATGGTTTATTCCCTGTGATTTAATAGCCTCCTGCTTTAGCTGGAGGATAATGGTCTATCTGTATTATTATCCACGACTTAAAAGTCGTGGCAACTAAAACGCCTAAAAACATGTATCTTACTCTTTTATTGAATATAAACTCTAATGTATCTGCATTTTTCTTTGAGAGCTTTATCAATAGGATAAACAATGAGCAAATATGATAATATGCCGATGTGCTAATGAAAAAGAAGTCCCTCCAACCTATCTTGCGAGGAGGGTGACTCCTCCTTCGGAGATTAGGGAATCTAAAAAATTAAAATATGCGTCAACTTTGTCAACTTTTTGATTACACATTCATATAAACCGGATATGGACAAGGCAAAAGGAATTATACTGGCACTTATTTCTTCGGCTACATTCGGGTTGATAGCCTTTTTTTCTATCCCCCTGATGAAAGAGGGGATGCATATCCCTTCCATTCTATTCTATCGCTGCCTGTTCGCTACCATACTGCTGGGAATTATTTGTTTTATCCGAAAAAAAGAATTCCGTATTTCCCACAAGACAGCTATGCTCCTCTTCGTTTTAGGCATGCTATATACTATAACCTCAATGGGGTTGATATATTCTTATAGCTATATTTCGAGCGGTGTATCAACTACTATTCACTTTCTCTACCCCGTAGTAGTAGCCGGCATGATGATCATATTTTACAAGGAAAAACTATCACGGAATCTTTTGATAGCAGCCGTATTATCTCTTACCGGTGTGGCTCTTCTCTGCTGGAACGATTCGGGATTTATCAGCACGAAGGGATTACTGGCCGTATTGCTGACTGTATTTACCTATTCTATCTATATTGTAGAACTAAACAAACCCAGCCTTTGCAAACTGGAACCCGAGGTTATAACCTTCTATGTAATGTTGTTCGGCACATTTATATTTTCGGTATTCTCTTACTCAACGACAGGCATCGAGATAATACCAAATACGACTTCATTATACAACCTTATCGGACTAGCCATTTTTGCCACAGTGCTGTCTAATGTTGCACTGGTTGCAGCAGTAAAATATGCAGGCTCCACCATCACATCCATTCTAGGTTCACTCGAACCACTTACCGCCACTACTATCGGAGTATTTCATTTCTATGAACCATTCGGATGGAATAGCCTGTTTGGATTATGTATGATCATCATGGCCGTGATTTTAGTTATCATGACAAGTAAAAAACAAGAAAAATAGGGAGTTTCCGTAAATTTAAATCCATTTCACCTCAATTATTGCACATTTTTACTACTTTTGTGCGATTAATTATGTATTGAATTGCTGTTTGTTTACTTAAACAGCTGGTAATCACCTAATAAATGTAAAAATGAGTAACAATTTATTAAAAGGTAAAAGAGGAATTGTATTTGGTGCACTCAACGATAAATCTATTGCCTGGAAGGTAGCGGAAAAAGCTGTAGAGCAAGGAGCTACGATCACGTTATCAAACACTCCCGTGGCCATAAGAATGGGAGACACAAAGGCTTTAGCCGAAAAACTGAACACTATAATTATACCTGCCGATGCTACTAATGTAGAAGATCTGAAAAAAGTTTTTGAAGAATCAATGGAGGCTCTTGGCGGAAAAATAGACTTTGTCCTGCACTCAATAGGCATGTCTATGAATATGCGTCACAATAGATCTTATGATGATCTTAATTATGAGTTCTTTGACAGGACGCTGAATATCTCGGCCATTTCATTCCACAAAATGATACAGATTGCAAAAGAAATGGATGCTATATCGGAAGGAGGTTCTGTACTCGCGCTTACTCATATCGCAGCCCAACGCACATTTACAGGCTACAACGATATGGCCGATGCTAAAGCGCTGCTCGAATCTATCGCACGCAGCTTCGGTTATGTATACGGTCGCGACAAGGGGGTGCGTGTGAATACTATTTCACAATCGCCAACCCTGACTACCGCAGGACAAGGAATTGACGGCATGAATGCATTCGTTGATTTCGCCGAAAAAATGTCTCCGCTGGGCAATGCCGATGCAGAAGAATGTGCAGACTACTGTATAGTAATGTTCTCAGACCTTACCCGCAAGGTGACTATGCAAAATCTTTTCCACGATGGAGGATTCTCTAATATGGGACTGACTCAGGCTGTGGTAGATGATTATATCGAAAAGAAATAATCTCCTATATTAGGATAGAAAAGGGCAACTCATATGAGTTGCCCTTTTTATTATTTACCAAACAGGTATTTTATTTTGCAGCGACAGGGTATTTATTTCCTCTATAACTCTTCAGCATCGCTCTTGTCGAACCAACATTTAGCTTTGTATCGAGTCTTACAGGCAGGCGGTTGTCATCGTTTGTTATATATACCTTCATCGATTCTTCCTTATCTTCAAAAGCTTCGGATTGTATACTCAAAATAAGTTTTATGCAACTATATTTTTTATCATCATTTGCTTTCACATCTTCTATTCCTCCATGTTCTATTACCATGTAGGACTTCTTTTTACCTGAAATAAAATCCACACGCTTTTCATCACCTTTTTTCATGCTGGAATAATCAAGAGTGCGGGCATAAAGTACAACACTTACCATATCATATACACAGGAGTTTACTGTGATGGTTTCGTCGAACTTTTGCTCGCCATCCCTTACCCTTTTAGTATGCACATTCACTTTACTACCGCTATAGGTGTATGTCATATTCTCTATTGTATGGTTCTTTCCTTCTTCGGCATTTTTATAAAACGCAAGAGGGACAATCTGTTTAGTATAGTAAGCAGAGAGCGTATCATCAATACTGAACATCTTATCTACCATCCCCGAGGATTTTGCAGTCAATGTCGTTTTATAAGCATCTTGGCCGTTATATCGCTGAGAGACGGTTCTTAATGTAGAAATCCCTGCTTTCGTATTAACCAGCCCCCATTTGAAATACAGGTCGTAAGTCAGTTGCTCTCCGGCCTGAAAATATTTATTATTAACCTGACATTGACTCTGTGCATTCAGACTCAAAGTGGCCAGAAATATAGATGCTATCAACGTTATTTTTCTAATCATAGTTCTTGTTCTTTTAGTTTCAACTAGTATAGCGATTCAATTAATACTGCTGCATATTTGTTTGACTGTTACTATAAGTATTATTGTCCTGGTTACTACCTGTAGTAGTGGAGGCATTACTATTTCTGCCCCTGTTCTGTTCGCCTTGCTTACGTTCCAGTTCTTCCAACTGTTTACGTCTGGCTTCTTTTTCCTGAGGCTTCTGCTTGGTTATTTCCAATGGCTTTTGTTTTGCCAGAGTAGTCGTATCTATCGCCCAAGGCTCCAGGTCATCAACCATAAAATAAGCTTTTAATTCATAAACTTTCGGTGAATAACACACCATTTCCGGTTGAATATTTTTTTCGTAATCACCGGTATCCCAAATACCATTATTATTTGTATCCAATATTATACGGGCATAATATGTTCCGGGATTAAGGTCTCGAAACACAGCAGCATTATCTCTGACTCGTGATTTCCTGATTGGTTTATCCGACTTATCTAAAAGTTCTATAAACGAAGGAATCGAATCTACTCCCGTTACACGGATAGCCAGTTGTGCATACTGGTCTTCAGCCTTCACTTTAAATTTCTGCTCTATCTTATTATTCCATAATCCATATATCCCGTAGACAGCCGCCGAGTCTATTTTGACCAGGTATTCTTCATTATACTGCCAGCGATGCCTTATCGTATACCGCCTCGGGTTTAAGGAATCTTTTTGTAATTGTAACGGGACATCGCGATAAACAGAATCTTTCAGTTGTTGGAAAATGATCTTCAAAGAAAGGGAATCGTCCAGGATAGGCTCTGCAAATTCAAACATTATATTCTTATAGGTATCCCATGCTGAAGTCAGATTATGATTCACTCCCAGGAATGTAACCTGAGGTTCTTCATCACCCTCTTTCTCTCTTCTTTTTTTCTCTTTCTCTTCCTCTTTCTCTCTTAGTTTTTCCCTCTGTTTTTTGCCACGATCTACAAACCTCAGCGTATCGGTAACCGGAACGGACTGATTCAGCGTATCGGTTTTCAGATATGTCATCCGAAAAGCCAGTGTATCGGTCTGTTCAAGCATTTTATCTTTCAGCCAATAGATCAGGGTATCGTTCTTTGCACTTTTTTCCAATACAGCCCAATCATTGCCCGGGTCGAAATTCAATGGCTCCAACTCCGGCATTTTGGTTGGTGCACCAAAGAATATGGAAAGCTTATTTTCCGTACGTTCATATTTCTGAAGATATTGCCTCTGGAAATCGGATTTGAATGAGCGCATTACTATATTATCAGGTAAGAACCGGGTATATTCTATTTGCTTTATGGTATCTATTATTTTTTTCGTTGTATCAGTATACAAGGTATCGTAACGTGTAGCCCTCATCGAGGTAGGTTCCAGTATTTCCTCAAAAAAAGCAATCGCTTCCGACGGATTATCATATTTATAATCCCTGTTGGCATCATCAAGGGCAAATAGCCTGTATTTACCAACAGCAACTCCTTTGATGGCAAAGTCTCCGCTTTCGCTTGTACGCGCAATACGGTCGAACTGAACTTTAGTGAACGCCGTATCATCCAGATTGGAATGTAATCCTACATATATTCCTTTGACAGGTTCGAGATTGTCAGCAGTTAATACTTTACCCGAAATTATAAGTGAATCCACCACATCACCTGTTGAAAATGAGAATGAAAAATTCTCCAGCGGATTTTTCTCATTATTGTCTACAATGGAATTCGTGAAGTCAATTGTATATGTTGTATTAGGGATCAATGTATCCCGCAGTTCAACAGTTACTTTCTTATTGACAGCCTGAATAACAGGAAAAGCCCTTTGCGGAGGTGTGATTATAACGTTCTCGTTTGGTTTCTCGACAGTAACGTTCTCATCAAACTCAAATACGATCTTCCCTTTCGTCACATTGGTTGCATTAAATGCGGGTGTTACTTTTACAACCTTAGGCGGGTCCAGGTCATAAGAGCCACCTGTAGGAGATGCCATATTTGCACAAGCCGTGATTACCATGGCAATAGTAGCAAACACTAAAGTGAAAAGAACATTTTTCCTGAAAAACTGAAGCATGCTATTACTTTATTTTAACGCAAAAATACAATGTTTTGAATATAAATATGCCGATAAGTATATAAAATAGCTTAAATAGAGACATTTCCAACAGATTTTGCTAATACGATCTGGCTCTCATTACCCATATTGAACAGCAAATCTATAATACTCATATTGGGGATAAATCCGAATTTACGGTCAAAAACCTGATAGTAACCATAGGGAGAAAACTCTTCATCGAAGGATTGCCAGTCTTTCTTGGGATGTATATCGTCCCGCAGGTCAAGTTCGTTATCCGCAAATTCAGTCCTGTACTCAGATGAAGGTTTTACTACGGGCAGATCGATATTCAACAGATTCAAAACCCGCTCTTGCAATTCGTTATTAAAATCGAGTAAAAAAGAGTATTTCTTCCGATAAAAAGGATAAAAATCGTCCTGATAATATTCAAAGAACGGAGTGGAATTATATGCTGACACAATAGCATTCCAATGCATATGCTGCCAATTGCCATGATCGGCTATGCGAATATCTTTCATCAAAGTCTTATCTTTTGACGAATGCACTACCGGTATAGATAACGATATAGGCCCATTGGCAGAAATTATTGTACACCGATTCCTATATGTCTGCTTAATATAATGATCCCATTGTTCGATGCAGATGGTCTGAGCCACAAGAAATTTAGTGTAATACTGAACAGGAGCCAGATAAGCCGAAGAAAGAATTATATCCATATAAAACGGGTTATTCAACTTTAGAAAAACAATGATCTTTTTCTTTACTATACCAAATAAAACGAACCTTACCGATTATATTTTTGAAAGGGATAAAACCCAGATAACGCGAGTCTAACGCATTCTCTGTATTATCGGACAGCACCCAGTAATAATCATCTCCGAATGTATAGGCTCCTCCGTGCTTAATACCATCAATCACAAGTACTCCTTCTTCAAATACAACGTTCTCCTTATTATGTTCCAGAGATATTATTTGCCTGTAATACACAAAATTATCGTCTGTTAAATCAACTGATTTTCCTCTTTCAGGTATTCTGAACTTATATACCTGGACCGAATCTAAGGAAAAGGGGATCAAGCGTATAGTATCAGGCAGCATTTCTTTTAAAACAAAAGCATCGTACCTATTGAGAGATAAAACCAATGTGTCTTTTTCTATCCTTTGTTCGTAAACTCTGATATCCTGCTCTTCTATAATATGCTCAAGATTATATCCTGCGGGTAACTTCACTTTATACCTTTCCACAACTGAGGGGGAGGCAAGATATCCTTGCCCGTTAATATTTATATCTTCTCCTCTGATCTCGATGCTGTCGCCCGGCAGGCCTACAATCCGGCTAAGGATCAGGCTCCTTTTATCTAACGGCTTCTGTGTCTCAAGAGGGTGATTCAATAATATGACATCATTCCTGCCGGCCTCATCCCCAAAAAGCCTTTTATAAGGGAATTGTAAAGCAGAAGAGTATGATTTAAACCCGAAAATATTATCGAATGTAAAAGGAATATCCAACACTGTTACCGGCAGGCGAATACCATAAGCTGTTTTATCAATCAGCACTTTGTCATTTTCTGACAAAGTTGATTCCATCTGTAAAGAAGAAACTGTAAATGACTCGATAAGAAAACAACGTATAGATAAAACAATGAGCAAAGTAACAAGTGTTACTTTGCCCACAAATATGTATATGTTTTTCTTTTTCGAAGACATCGCCTCATCCTCCGTTTATTACAGGGAGAAATATTTATTTTTTGTTGCCGGTGGTAAACAACCTGCTCCAACGTATCTTTCCGCTAAACCAACCTTTATCTTTATCGAGTGACAACCAGATAAACAATGGTTTCCCTACAACATGATCTTCGGGCACAAATCCCCATGCACGCGAATCGGCCGAGTTGTCCCTGTTATCTCCCATCATAAAATAGTAATCGAACTTAAAGGTGTAAGAGTCGGCCTGTTGTCCGTTGATATAAACCTTACCTCCTTTATATTCGAAGTCGTTGTGCTCGTAATTCTTAATACAGCGCACATAAGCCGCTACTTTATAATCCACATCTGTATCGAATGTTATGGTCGCCCCTTTCTTCGGTATCCATAGTTTAGGAAAATCGCCGGAATAAGAGTCCTGAGTATAAGTAATCGGGTAAACGTAATCATATTTACTGGATTCCAACCTCTTGACATTAGCAGTTTTCATATATTGATTACGTCTGAAAACATTCAGGACAAAAGGTTTTGCCTCTAATTCCTTAACCATTGCTTTCGTTAAGGGTATCTGATAACCTAGACCAAAATTGCCATTTTTCGATTTAAATCCTAAACTAACAAGAGCGAGACTATCTCCTCTGCCTATATCGGCAGGATTAAACCATGGTACCATCTTCTGTCCAAGATCGTTCACATATAAATAATCGTCTTCACTAACTCCCAAATCCTGAAGCAATTCCGGTTGTAGTTGAGTTCCATCTGTTTGCACAATATACATAAGCTGCATATTTTCGGGATTGACAATAGCTTTATCATCAATAAAAACAGTATCGTTTCTCATTCCGATTGTTTCTCCAGGGAGTCCTATGCAGCGCTTCACATAATTCTCACGCCTATCGACCGGACGATATACAATATCTCCGTATTTATTTTTATCTCCCTGCACCACATTTCGGCCTTCAGCCATACACATGATATAATAATCGGAATTCTGCGCATTCAGAGCGACCGTATCACCCGACGGATAATTGAATACAACTATATCGTTGCGTTCAATATGTCCTGTTCCCGTAAAACGTTTGTATTCCAGTTGAGGCTTTTCGAGATACGACTTGAATCCAAATCCGGGGAATGTATGTTGCATAAGCGGTAAAGAAAAAGGCGTCATCGGAGAACGGGCTCCATAACTTACTTTGCTCACACAAAGGAAATCACCTACCAAAAGAGATTTTTCGAGTGAAGAAGATGGTATCTGATAATTCTGGAAAAAGAATGTATTGATTATCCACACACCCACCAGAGCGAACAATATGGCATCTACCCAATCGAGTACTTTACGCATCTGAGGATTTTTAGCATTACGCCATGCCCCCCACGCAATAAACTTGGTAATATAAATATCGATGAAAACTGGAATCAGTATCAGTACAGCCCAATACCCTGTCCAGAGGACAAACAATATAGTAAGAATACAGGCTATTGCGGCATAAATATACTGCCTTATGCCGGGTTTCTTCCGTTCCCTTTGTTGTTCTTTATTATTTGATATATTTTTTTCCATAGCCCTTTTAAAAGTTTAGCATATCTTTCATACCCAGAAAACCTTTTTTCCCTTTAGTGAATTCGGCAGCAATTACCGCTCCCAATGCAAGGCCTTTACGGCTCTTCGAATCATGTTTTATGCTGATTATATCGACCTCCGATTCGTATGTTATTTCATGTATACCGGGAATTTCTCCTTCGCGTATAGCATGTATAGGCAGGTCTGAATCATTGTCTTTTGTTTCCAGCGTCCACTGCCCTTTTCTTTCTATATTTTCAAGAATACCTTCGGCTAAGGTTATGGCTGTTCCGCTGGGAGCATCCAGTTTATGGATATGATGTGTTTCTTCTATCTTTATATCGTAGTCGGGATAGTTATTCATGATCTTTGCCAGATATTTATTTAAGGTAAAGAATATATTAACTCCCAGACTATAATTTGAGGCATAGAAAAAAGTACTATTCCCATTCTCACAAGCTTTTTTCACCTCATCCATATGCTCGAGCCAGCCTGTAGTACCTGCCACAACAGGAACACCTGCCATAAAGCACTTCCTGTAATTATTTATCGCACTGTCAGGTGTGGAGAACTCAATGGCAACATCTGCACTTTTAAACTCAGCGGAATCGAAGTCCGCAACATTATTTACGTCTATAATAGATACAATGGTATGACCACGTGAGATTGCTATTTTTTCGATCTCGTGTCCCATTTTACCATATCCGATAAGGGCTATTTTCATGTAAGGGTCAAATGATAATTTGTTAAAGCTTACAAATATACACAAAAACTTATTTTTACGGGATTTCCATCCCGGTTTATCCTCTTTTATAAGATTTTTTAATGAGAAGCCGCTCTTTTAATCGAAGCGTAACGATTTGACCGGAGATATTCTCGCAATAAGATAGGATGGTATGATCATTACCAGCATAGACAGAACCAGGGTTCCGGCATTAATAAGCAGTATATACCAAAAATTGATATCCACAGGAGCTTCTGCCATATAATACTTTTCCGGGTCAAGCTTAATTATTCCGAAATATTTCTGAATGAACAAAATAGCCAATGCTATCACATTTCCCCAAAACATTCCCTTCAATATCAGGAAAGAGGAAACATAGAGAAAAACTTTGCGTATGCTATAGTTCCGCGCCCCAAGGGTTTTCAGCATACCGATCATATTGGTACGTTCGAGAATGATGATAAGCAAGCCCGAAATCATTGTAAATATAGAAATGGCAAACATCAGAATAATAATCACAACCACATTCATATCCAGCAAATCGAGCCAACTGAATATCATCGGGTTAAGTTCTTTTACGGAACGTGTCAGCAAAGTATTGTCTTTACGGTCTCGATAGACCATCATTTCCATAAAAACATGCTGTTGCATCTGATCCAGCTTATCATAGTCCTTCACCAGAAGCTCTATTCCACTCACTTCGTCTTCGTCCCAATCATTCAACTCCCGTATCAGTTCTATATCGGTTACAACAAAAAGCTTGTCATAGTCTTCAAAATTTGTACTGTATATACCAGAGATATAAAATCTGCGATATCTGACATTTTCACCGACAAAATAACTAACAAAACGGTCTCCCGTTTTCAGTTTCAGTTTATCTGCTATATTTTTGGAGAGTATGGCCTGATTTTTATGTACAGTATCATCGGGATTGATGATAGAGCCATCCACCATATTCTGCCTGAAGAAATCCCAATCATAATCTTTACCTACTCCTTTCAGGATGATTCCCTGAAAAGCACTGTCGGTTTTTATTATACCCGGTTTTGTGGAGAATGTCTGTACATGCTTTATACCTTCGGTTTGCTGTAGAGCCTCCCGGATTTCAGGGCTTACACATATTGGTAATGTTTCATAGGAACTATTATTCTGTAAATTAGTGATCTGCAAATGAGATCCGAAACCAACAACTTTCCCTCTTACCTCTTTTTTGAATCCCACGACTATGGAAAGTGCCAGAATCATAGCCGCCAAACCAATAGCCACACCGGCCACAGCGATTTTAACAGCGGGAGAAGAAGCTCGTTTTTCTCCTTTATTCTTACTGAAATGAATACGCTTTGCTATGAATAATTCCAGATTCAAAATTGTAGCAGTTTATTGTTCAGAATAAAAATCCTTGTTCATTATGTCTTTTTCTACCCAGATGACTATATGCCAGATCGGTAGCCTCACGTCCGCGGGGAGTACGCTTCATAAATCCCTCTTTGATAAGGAAGGGCTCATATACCTCCTCTATCGTGCCTCCATCTTCACCCAGTGCCGTGGCAATCGTTGAAATACCAACAGGGCCACCCTTGAATTTATCGATAAGTATCGAGAGTATTTTATTATCTATTTCGTCAAGCCCGTATTTGTCAATATTCAGCGCTTCCAACGAATAATTCGCTATATTCTTATCTATTTTCCCCGAACCTTTTACCTGTGCAAAATCCCTTACCCTACGCAGCAAAGCATTTGCTATACGCGGCGTACCACGACTACGGGATGCTATTTCCAAAGCAGCTTCTTTGGATGTAGGAACATCCAGTATATTCGCCGAACGCAGTATAATATTCGTCAGGGTCTCTATATCATAATATTCAAGATGCATATTGATCCCGAAACGGGCTCGCAACGGACTTGTGAGCAAACCGCTACGGGTAGTAGCCCCAACCAGGGTGAACGGATTCAGTTCGATCTGAATAGAACGCGCGCTAGGCCCCTTATCTATCATAATATCGATACGATAATCTTCCATCGCACTGTAAAGATATTCTTCCACAACAGGTGAGAGACGGTGTATTTCGTCAATGAAAAGAACATCATTCGGCTCGAGCGAGGTCAATAGTCCGGCCAAGTCGCCCGGTTTATCCAATACTGGCCCTGATGTGATCTTAAAACCTACACCGAGTTCATTGGCTATGATGTTGGAGAGAGTGGTTTTCCCAAGTCCGGGAGGACCATGTAATAAGGTATGATCAAGCGATTCGCCACGCATTTTAGCTGCCATGACAAATACCTGAAGATTCTCGACAACCTTATTCTGTCCGCTAAAGCTGTTGAATGTAAGAGGACGAAGAGCGTTTTCAAACTCTTTTTCCATTTCATTCATTCCACCTCTATGTGTATCAAATATTTCTTCCATATGCTATGGCTGCAAATTTACATCAATATATTCAATTTACGACTAATCATAAAAGTTAATTGTTATAATTACTCTGACACTAACCTTCTTCGTCAGATGTTAAATCGTATATTTATTTAACATTTTTCAAATTTAATTTTTATATTTGCAAACAGATACAAATAAGGATGACATTAACTCACAAAGATGCAAAACTATGTGCCATTTTTCCGCCTGGAAATTTGGTAGTTAGCATTGTTTTATTAGAGAGAGAACACATCATTAACTGACCAGCCCCTTTTATTATTCCCGGCACTTTTTTATGCGCATTTCCTGTGCACTTATCTCCTGTGCATATATTTCACGCGTGGTTATCTGAACGCCTGCGCACTACTGCGCGCACCAATGCGCAATAACCTAAAAAATATTTTACAAATTATAAAAAACTCCGGAAGTTTTTCTCAAAATTTCCGCAGCCTTATATTTTCCGCCACAGGTATATCCGGTGCGGAGGCTACACTATTCATTCTCTTAATAAGTTCTTTGTTTCCGGGATATTTACTTACCGCCGGTAATTTTTTTGTCTTGTCTTGCCTTTTAACAAAATTGTCTTCAACTTTTATCCTACCGTTTGTGAAAACAGGGGATAAACGGCATTTCGAAAGTATCGCCGGAAACAAACTTATTATGATGAATGATGAATTAAAAATGAAGAATTGCGAATTAAACAACCATATAGCCACAGCTACCCTACTTTCCGGATGCAAGATTGTTAAAGCCTGTGTACTTCTTTCTGCCGCCAATTGTCATCCTGAGGAACGAAGGATCTCGTATATATCAAACAGATGCTTCACTATCGTTCAGCATAACAAAGTGTGTAAAAAACCAGGGTTTAACAACCGTGTTTTTTGCGAGGGAGCCAGAGGGGGCTGTGAAACTTGCATTACTCTTTTTAAAACTTTACAAATATGAAAACAGACAAACAAAAAAAAGTGACAACATTCGTAAGGACATCAGTAAATTCATTGGTAAGGACACTTGCCATGGCCATGCTACTGGCTTTACCGGCCGGTATCAGCGCACAGGTGGTTATCGGCATGGATGACAAGCCCGAGTCAGGGGCCATCCTGCAACTGAAGGAAACAAACGATGCGGGAGTAAATGCCCTGAGGGGATTGCTATTGCCACGGGTAATGATAGAGAATCTGAATCCGGATTTGAGTAACCCGACAGCCCTTGCTGCTTCCCTGGGGGTTACGGGCGAAACATGGGACGCGGACAGGCACATCGGGCTGCTGGTTTTCCATGTGGGGGACGCAAGCGGGTCGGGTGACCTGGATAAGCCTAATATTTTCGTCTGGACAAAGGACGACGGATGGTTACTGGTAAAAGCAAATTAAGAAATAACCTTTCCAACTGCCCCTGATTCCCTGTATATTGTATATGGGGATCAGGGGGCTAACATTATACAAACACTATGAAATTAAAACTACTTATACTTTACCTTATACTGCTTGTTTCGACAGGCAGTATGGCACAGGTGACCATGGGAACGGGCAGTGCCCCTGAAAAAGGGGCTTACCTGCAGCTAAAGGAAAAAGATGATGATCCTGCCACGGGGGTTAACGCCAAACGCGGGCTGTTATTGCCGCGCACAAACCTGAAAACGACAGGCGACCCCACCGTATCGGGCAGTACAACAGCGCATACGGCGGGCACGACCTTCTATAATATGACCACAGACCTGAACCCGGCTAGTGGTGACGCGCTATGCCCGGGCGTATACGCATGGAACGGCAGTAAATGGATGCGGTTGCATGACCCGTGCCCGGATCCTTGTGCGGGAATGACCGTCAATGACATCAGCGATCAAACGGTATGTAACAACAGTTCGACAACGGCCGTAGCATTCGGTTCTTCAACCGCCGGTGCGACATTCGACTGGGTGAACGATACGCCGTCTATCGGCCTGGCGGCAAGCGGTACGGGTAATATAGCTGCATTCACGGCTACAAATACCACGGCAAACCCTGTGACGGCATCCATTACGGTAACCCCTAAACTGGGCGTTTGTACAGGAACAGCCCGTACATTTACAATCACCGTGAACCCTACACCTACGACAACATTTACCGCATCTGCGACAAGTGCCTCTGTGGGTGATATCGTAACTTATACCACGCAATCGGGAATGAGTGATTATACATGGACGATTCCGGGTACTTCAGGAACGGACTATACCATAAGTAGCGGTAGTACAGCCAGCTATTCGGTAAGTATAGAATGGCTGACAGGGGGTGATAAAACCGTTATGGTGAATTATACCGATAATGGCTGTCCGGGGACAGCAGCTACTGTGACAACCAGTGTAGCCACAATAAATACCAGCACCAACGCTACCGTAACAGCTTGCGCGACATCAGGCCTTATCACTTCGGTAAGTACAGAATTTTATATGTTTACCTACCAAAAAATGAACCTGTTTGCCAACTTCAGTGGCGGAACTCCTACCTCTTATCAATGGATGGTGGACGGCACGGCCGTTACCGACGAAACAGACGCTACATTTACATATGACCCTTCTTCAGTTATTACCACCCAGGACGAACTGGGCAACTATAAAACGACGGTAAATATCACCTGCCTGATGGAGGTAAACAGCCAAATGGTACAGCCTGTAAATAACTTTAAAATACTGGTGGTGCACGTACCGGACGAAGACTTGAATCCGAAAGACGAAATTCGCGACCTGCAACCTATCTATTTATGGGCGTTTAAAGACGGTGACCCAGGTGCTGGTGCGAAGTCAGATATAGTTACTTTTGCCCACGTGAACCTCGGTGCCGAGAACGAAAACGACCCTTGTAATTGTCTGGGTGACTTGTACCAGTGGGGACGCGAAAAAGATGGCAATGGTATTACTACCGGGCATTTCAGACGTGTTCTGGCCGATTCAGATGTGATACCTGTCACGATTGGTAGTGCTGCTACATCTGGTAATGCAAAGGTTGCCGAATCCGGTGACCTGGATGCTGCCACCGGACAGGTGATTGCAGGGAAAGCGCAATATGGCAAGTTTATCAAAAGCCTCGCCACATCATTCTATGACTGGCGTAGTACACGTAAACATGACCTTTGGGGTGACGGCGAACTCGATTACAGCTCACAGCCTTATAATCCTACCTGGGCAGTATCAACTAACAATCCTTGCCCTTCAGGCTGGATAGTTCCCAGCCAGAAGCAATGGAGCGCTCTGGTAAGCGGTGGTGATATAGTTGCTGCGGCCTCTCTTTTAGTAGATAGTAACAGCGAGGCGGCTAATATATGGAATACACTGGGATCTTTCTCTTCGAATAGTGTCAGCGGTTTTAAAATTGCCGACGCCCTGTTTTTGCCATCCACCGGCTACCGCGCCGTCGTTGATGCGTCGTTGAACGCTGGTGGTGCCCGTGCCTACTATTGGAGTAGTACCGCCAGTGTTGTTCCCGAACACTCGTACGCCCTGTACTTTACCCGCACCAGAGTCTACACAGCCAATCAAAGCAACCGGGCAGACGGGCAGTCGATACGCTGTGTGCCTATTACGCCTTAATAAAAGCGAACGGGGTAAACGAATTATGAATTGGCTAACGCCGAACGTTGTTTCGAAGAGTCGCCGGAGCGCAGGCGAGGCAAACAACGTTCAACGGAACGAAGTGCAGTTAATTATGAATAAAAATGACAGCTGATGGCTGTCGATGAGAATGCAGGGTTGTCCGGTGGGCAGCCCTGCATTTTTTTGGGGATGTTTATCTATGTAATAGAAGCCCCCTCCGGCTCCCCAAAGGGCAGGGCTGTTAAGTTCTCTGCTTTGTTCTGTTATTTTCTGCTGTCATCCTGAGTGAAACGAAGGATCTCTTATCTTACAAGAGATGTTTGCCTCGCCTTCGCTTCGGCGATTTGCAATTCACTCCGTTCAACATGACAAAGAGGGTATAAGTTTCAGAACTTAACAGCCCTGCCCCAAAGGGGGAGAAACAGAGAGAGTATAGATTAAAATTACACTTTGCTCCTTTGCGAGAAAACTTGTCAGATGTGTCAGGTTTTAACTAAAAAGCCAATAGTTATTAGCTAATGGCTAATAAAAAGCGATCTTTGAATTGTGAAATCGACGTAGTCAAAATAATATATTGACAGGTAAACAAGAGAAATTGCATTAATAAGAAAGAAACAGAAATAAAAAAACTTGAAAAACGTGTAAAGTTTGTCAAGTTTTCATATTTGGAGCTTACAATTTGGTATCTGCAGGCATAGTAAGTTAAGACAGCCTAAGGGTTATTTAGCCTTATATATTATCTCACATTCCACTCTTTGCAGTTCGTTAAAGAAATGCTGCTTCATATAACGGTAAGGATCCCCCCTTTGCAGCATCATCAATTGTTTCTCACGGCCTTTAAATATCCCCACATTGTCTATTATACCAAGAATTCGATCTTTAGCCGGAACATTTTCGTCTTTGTTTATCAGGTCTACAAGGCCTTGCCAGTCTTCGCCGATCCACGAAGTATTGAAATATGATGCAGGATAACCACAACGGTTTTGTAAGTAGGACTGAAACGATTGAGCACGCTTTTTAGCTATTTGTTCATTATCGTAGTAAATCCCATGGATTGACGTATAACCTCTTATATAAACTCCAACCAAAGAATATTCATTGCCATTCACTATCTCGTTTATTGCATTGCATATTTCTTCTATCCGGGAAGTATTGGCTGATACATGAAGTACATTCGACGACCGCATGCCTGTATAATGCAGATCTATACTCTTTGTATAGAGATGCCCTGACGACTTATCCGAAGAAGGTAATGAAGAGGGAGATGAGGCTGAAGGAGATGAAGAGTCTGTTAACAAATGAGCGAATGCCGGCTTTTCCTGTTTATCGGACTTTCCTTTATCCAATATTTTATTTAATGTCTCCGTCTGGACATATCCCGATCCTCCAAGTTCTTTTTTCAGGATTAGCTCCGCTTTATCCATCCAGGTTTCGTACGGTACATTTACATTATAGTGCAGATTGGATCTGTTATTGTCAGTTTGTATTGCATACACATCTGTCATTGTCTCCTTTGCACCATTAGCTTCTCCCAGGATAATCTTGGGAAGCGATACTTCTTTTGTTCCGGATTTTATGGAAGGTATTAACAACAAAAAGCTGCCATCATGTACATAGTAATCCCTTAACGGCATATCTATTTCGATGTATACATTATCACCACGGTGATCAAACCGTATATTTTCCAACTTGATACTTCCTGTTTGCTGAGCGTGTACGCCGTATGCTATCAGCAGGAAAGCTAACCATGAAATTGTCTTCTTCATAATGAATTTTGTCCCTATATAAAAGTCCCCACTCTATGAGCTAAAGTTTTGGTAAAAATATATCATAGAAATTATATATCAAAAATTTTAACATAATTATTTTATTTATAATAGTTCGCCACCTGTTACATTATAGTTAAGAACCATAACTATCTAAAAACAAAGCAGCAGGGGAATCCCCTACTGCTTTGACTATAAGTTTATTATATCTTATTAAAACGAGAAGTCTACTCCTGCCGCAAATACTTTATTTGTGCGTGCAAAAACGTCTTTGCTCGTAGTAACAGTTCCTATACCTCCACCCGGTTCTTTGGTGTAATCGGAATAAGTAGTCCAAAAGTAACCTACGTTGATCCTCACATTGGGTGCAACGTTAACCGCACCACCGAAGCCTATGGAATAAGAATCGCAAGAAAAACTCAGGTCCTTCTGGAAAGTATCTCCTACCCCGTATCTGGTTATCTGTCCACCTGCACTTACCAGGAATAACCTACTTATCTGGTATTCTACTCCGGCAAGGAATTCATTGGTACCTCCTGCATCCTTTTGTTTGTCGTCAGCCATTTTTGCATCAGAATCGAAAAAGTGATGGTAACCGATACTGGCTTCCAATTGTGGCAGAATCTTATATGAAACTCCGACAGTAAATAAAGCCGGTATATCGTGTGCTGTATTTACTCCGTCTCCATACAGGCCTGTATCGTCTCTTTTAGTGTTATTCTCTACATCTAAGGCTGTTTTAAACTCATATTTCATACCAATATTCAGCCTGTCTTTGTAATTGAAGTTGAATCCCACTATAGGAGCAACTCCCCATCCCGATTGTTTCGATTCGAGCTGTGCGCCTTCGTCGCTGGATGCTTTAACCAGAATACCGATCATTTGTCTCTGCTCCTCCGTTACAGCCGGATTTGCTGCTATTTGTTCCAAAATCTGATTAGCATAGGACATTTGGCTTCCATAGTTTTCTGAACTTGCCGGAGTAAGGTTCATTTTCAATCCCCTTAAATGCCCTTCATATTTATTATTAACCACATTCAGCCTGAAACCTCCATATACTGAAAACATATCATTGATCTGATAACTACCTCCCAGCTGTCCTCCGAATATAAAATTTGAACCTTTCATACTTTGCTGAACCTGATATTGGTTGGCTTTAAATCCGGTTAATGCCTGCACCTGATTGACCAAAGCAACACTGGCTCCCGCAGCAGCTTCGAAAGATGGCAGTCCGTCATCAAATGTAGCCTTCCCTCCCCCTCCGGAGATAGCGAAACTACCCGATAACACCCATTTCCCTTTTTTATATGCACCCTGTAAACTAGGAATAATCGGGGCAGATGCTGTTCCTTTAAATGATTTCACATCGCTTCCTCCATTCATCATATAGATAGGAGAGGTAGATGTTATTGTGCGTGTCTGGAACGCACTCTGGTTGGTAAAAGAAAAATGAAAGCCTTCCTTCAGTTTCACCAATCCGGCCGGATTAGTATACACAGCATCAATTTGTGTAGATGCATCGCGGGCAACCATTCTTATAAAGTGAGCACTCTGATTTGTATTTGTTAATATACCTCCTGCATAGGCAATAGAAGCACTGCACAATGACAGGATCACTATAAATACCAATTTCGTTTTATTCATTCTGTTTTAAGTTAGTTAAATGAGGCTGCAAAGTTATAAGTTAAAAATTAGTTTCAAAAGAAACTTTGTTAAAAATAAAGATTTATCTATCTGATTATCAAATATTTGTTGTTTATGCAACTAATAAACACCTAAAATATTCGCTCTCCTAATAAAACCAAATGAAAAAAGCGCAGAAAAAATCTGCGCTTTTTTATTCCGGAATATTCAGGTATATTATAAGTCAATTTTTATATCACGGCTTCCACCTTCTGAGGCTTTTATATACACATTAACTGTATCTTTAGGTAACAAACTTTCAATTTTTTCGGGCCATTCTATAAAGCACAGGCTTCCGCTATAGAAATAATCTTCATAACCGAAGTCAAAAGCTTCTTCTATCTTATTGATACGATAAAAATCGAAGTGATAAATCAACTCTCCACTATCTGATCGGTATTCATTTATAATAGCAAAAGTAGGGCTGTTGATAGTATCGGAAACACCGAGATTTTCACAGATCGCTTTGATAAGCGTTGTTTTGCCGGCTCCCATTTCTCCGCGGAAAGCAAATACGGTATTGTCTCCCATCGCTTTGATAAATTCAATGGCAGCTTCATTTATCTTGTCAAGCGATTCTATTCTTAGGTTCATAATTATCTGATGATTAAAATGTGCTGCAAAGATATATTATTCTTCAATTGAACAGCTCATCGCAGAGTTAAAATCTATCTGCTTCCCAGATCGATATACATATTCTGGAAAAATGCTTTCGCCTGTTTTTCCATCTCTGTATTCCCCTCCTGGCGGATCACTTCATTCCTGTCGTTGTCATAGGTTACTACTCCTGTGGAATCTATCATCGAAAAGCCGTTCATATAAGAATAGAAAGCAAATTTATGAGTATCGGGATTGAAAACATCTTTACTGAATTTAAACTCATCGTGCTTTATTCCCAATTGCGACAGCAATGTCGCTGCCAGATCGTTCTGCGATGTAAAGTCACTCACCACTTCATGCTGTTGCAAAGCTCCTCCCAGCCAGATCATAGGTATATGGAAACAGTCGGGGTCATCGTTACTCCGTCCTTCGGGATAAGAGCGCATAGTATGGTCGGCCACAAAAATTATAAGCGTATTATCCCACAGATCGGTAGTTTTTAACTTATTTACAAAATCACCGAGACAACTATCGGTATAATTCACCGCATTGAGGAACGGATGATCAAATTTGGTTACAGGAACATCAAACGGCTCGTGGCTGCTTAGCGTCAACACTGTTTTGAAGAAGGGTAGCTCCTGTTTTTCTGTTGTAAGATCACGGTAAAAACGTTCTATCAACTGCTTGTCAGGCACACCCCACTTGGTCATACGCTCACTTAGGGGGAATCTCTTATCCGAAACTACATCGCTGATACCACATGCCCCTACAAAGTAAGATCGCATGTTGGCAAAGTCAGCATCTCCTCCATAATAAAACGACAGGTTTTTATACCCTACGTCTTTAAGGGCTCTAGGTATTGTAGGCAATGTCTCTGTCTTCTTCGGATATTTCATGATGGCTACAGTAGGATGTGCCGGGTAACCACTTAACACAGATACCAACCCTCTGTCGGTACGGTAACTGTTTGCATAAAAATTATCAAATAATATTCCTTCCTTGGCAAACCGGCTCATATTAGGAGCTATCACCGAATCTGAAGCGACGTTATAAGAGAAACTCTCAAGGATAAAAAGAATGACATTCGGCCGGTCGGTACGCAATACTTTACGTAGACTGTCGGTCTTAATGCTGTCATTCAACCCGGCAAATATTTTTTCGGCTTCTTCCTTGTCGAAGAACTGATATTCCGATCCGAAATTATCGGATTTGAACAAGGATGCCATCAAATTGAACTCAGGATTTATGGCGGCATGATTAAGGAACGTGTTATCGCTGAAATATACATGGCCTATATTCATTGTAGATACGGTAACCCCTCCTCTTATCGGCAGGAACAAGGCACCTGTAAGAATCGCAAGTACAATGCTCGTTCTTCCTATCGATTTAGGAACCTGCAAATTCATCACCTGTTTGCGGATAATGTAAATATATCCGATGAAAAGGAGAATTGCAAATGCAACTGTACCTACAATTCCCAAAACGAATTCCAGGAAAGTAGCGCTTGCGAAAACTCCCTGAGGTTTCTGGAGATACAAGAACACTGTGGAATCGAAATGGAAACCCCAATGTGGATAAACAGTGATGTCGGCAATTGTGATAATGGCAATGACAGCCAGGAATATAATGAAATAAACATTCAGAATCTTAGCAATATATTCCGGCCTTATCCAGATAGAAGATATAAGCACAAGGGCGGGTATTATTGTCAGATAACCGCTCATCGACAGGTCAAGAGGTAATCCGTGATATAATACATCGAACAGGGCGGATGCAGGAATATCTCCTCCAAGGGAAGAATGAATAAGAAAGAAAATGGTTTTTCCAATAAGGAAAATGAGTATAAAGTATAGAAACACAGTAACGAACAAGAATATTCTTTGCTTCATTTGAGTCTGGCTTTTAGCTTATTAACACACAAAGATAAAATATATAAGAAAAAAACCCAGATAAATTATGGAATTTCTGAGTTACAATTCTCTATTAAATAAAAAAACAGAAGTTTAATCCTTAAAAAAATAATATCATGGCTAATATTGATACAAATAGCGGCAACGATGCTAAAAAAGGCAAACCGCAACGGAAAACACTTAGGGTAGATTTCACCCCGATGGTAGATATGAATATGTTGTTGATCACATTCTTTATGTTCTGTACCACACTTAGTATCCCACAGGTGATGAATGTAGTTTTGCCGGCAGATACAACAGAAACAGAGCCGACAAAAGAGTCGAAAGCAATAACCGTGCTATTGGGTGCTGACAGTAAAGTTTACTATTACGAAGGACTTGCTGATTATGAAGACTATACTTCCTTGAAAGAAACTAATAGTTATGGATTGCGTCAGGTATTGCTTAAAAGAAATGTGGCAACTGTTAATAAAATGAACGACCTCAGGCAAAAACGCCATCAGAAACAAATTTCAGATGCTCAGTTTAAAGAGCAAATTTCGGAAGTGAAGAAAAACGGCAAAGACGTGATGGTGATCATCAAACCGACCAAAGATTCCAATTTCAGGAACCTGGTGGATGTGCTGGACGAAATGCAGATATGCGGAGTAGACAAATATGCTATTGTTGACCCGGAAGACGGGGATAACTTCTTAATGGAAAACCTGAAAACCAAAGGGGCCCTTACAGCAATGGCTGATACTCCCAAATGATATAAAATGACCTTACCTGTCAAAATATTTATATGGAAGATTAACTAATAAAAATCTTTCACTATATTTACTCTCGAATAGAACAGTTTAGAACTATCCGGTTTGTTTTTTACATAAAATACGGTAGGTTTAAACTGTTCTTTTTTTTTGCTATAATGCTCATTACCGAAAAATAATAATTTGGGTAAGGGTCTTTTTCTGTTAAAAACATATACTAATATGAGTGAAATAAATACGGAGCTAATCAATACTCTGAAAAAGAAGACCTCCGAGAAAGAAAACACAGTGGATCTCTTGATGGATATTATTCCTATCGGAAAAGAGGCTGCCTATCGCAGGCTTCGCGGCGAAATACCATTTAGCCTTGAAGAAGCTATTGCTATTTGCAGAAAACTGAACATATCACTAGACGTCATGGCCGGAACAAAACGGGACGATATATATGCGTTTCATTCCAATGCTGTGTTTTCAGATAGGCCAATAGAAGAATATTCAAGGATGATGTCTCAGATAATCAGGGCAGTAGAGTCTATCAAAGATTCTCCTGGCAGCAAATCCTACAGAGCACAACGAACTCTCCCTCAGGAATTTTTATTCCGCTACGAATCTTTGGCACAGATATATATAAGAATATTGTTTTATCAGCTACATCTTCAACTTAACCCAAAAAGTTTGCTGGATATAGAAATTCCACATAATATATTTGTTGAGCAAAAAAAAATGTCGTCAGTCATGCAGGATATAAATTCTGTTTTGATCCTTGATAAAGGCATCTTTCAGGATTATATCGAAATTGTAAAGTATTTTCAGGGACTGGGCATGGTGAATGACGAAGACATAGCTATCATAAAGAGGGATATGTCCCTATTGTTAGATGATATGGAACGGTGTGCCTCGTCAGGTATGACCCTGCACAAGAAAAAACTGGATATGTATATATCCCATATTTCATTTGATTGTACCTATACATATATAGAAGGGCCCGAATTTCAGTCATGTTCCGTCGGGGTATACTGTATAGATCATCTTTCGTGCGACAACGACAAAATATGTAAAAAACATAAAAGCTGGATAAAATCGCTGGTTCGTTTCTCCACACTTATATCGGTATCGGGAGAATTGCAGCGCAATGAATATTTCTCACAGCAACGTGATATAGTGAAATCGATCTTATAAAAAACGAGGCTCAAAAAATTAAGCCTCGCGTTATATAAACATCTTTGCTCCGGTTGTTTAGAACTGATACATAAACCCTACTGATACAACAAATTGGGTATGATCTTTTATCAGGGATTCTTTTGCTTCCAGTTGCACAAAAGTGTTTTCGCTTAGAGCGATTTGTCCGGCAAACCCCAGATTGCATCCGAGACGATTCTGACTGAATTTACCTTCAATTCCCTCAATATTACTTCGTCCAAAATCGGTAGTCCATCTCGACACTGTTACCCCCGCTATCGGATAAAGGGAAACAGTGTTGGAGACACCAAATACATAATGCGCATCGACAGTAATTCCCCAGGCGCTAACGTTGTGCCTGTCTATATAATATTTATATTCCATTGATCCTCTTATATAGTCAGTAAAACCATATTGTCCACGTAATCCTATCCCGAGCGATTCTATATTTGTTCCGTAATTAATGTTTCCGGCCAGAGAGAATCTTCCATACTGATCTTGTGCTGAAACTGAGGACAGTCCTAAAAATAAGATAAATATTCCCAATAATATTTTTTTCATAAGTACTTAGCTTAGTGAATAATTTTATAAGTGTTAGATCAGACGAAGATAGTGAAAATTGTTCATCCCCTTATGTCCCATTATTCGCTTTTATAGCTTTAAAGGAATATTGCCATCCACTTTTCAAACTGTCTTACAGGTTCTTTCCCGAATTTAGACAGGCTATGTTTTATCTTTTCGATTGGTCTTTCTTCTCCGGGGCGGGTTTTCGAAAAGAAGCAATCGGCAAAGCAGATAACTTTCTCTTCTATACTCACCGGACGCATATCGCGATGAGGCAATGGCATATTTGTTTCAACTATTTCATCGAGAGATATCCCTGTACCTGTATGGCGTTCACATACAAGACCATGTTTAGGAAGACCTTCTCTGTCGAGGATTTCGCGGCCTAAGTAGCCGTGACAAATATAAGGAGCTATACCGAAGCACTTTATAGATGGCGCATTGGTAAGAAATATACCGATATCATGAAGCATGGCTGCTTCTTTTACAAATTCGGTATCGATATTCAACTCTGTATGCTTCTCAGCAATCGATAAAGCTTTATCCATTACATTGACACTGTGATTAACCAGTATTGAGTAAAGTTCAGAGTCTTTTTTATAATATTTTTCTATTATTGCTAATGTATCCATTGGGCTTGAGCAATTATTGTACAAAAATACGTAAGTTTGTAGTAGGCTTTTATAGTTAAAACATTTGACAGAAAAAAAGGTTTACATATTCTTCCTGTTCCGAGTCCAAAATTATATAATTTTTTTACAAAATATTAATCCGGAACCAGTTTTATTTATTCATAGTAATTTGAAGGGAAAGAGTAGATTATCATAAAGGTAGACCTGGACACCTGCAAAACAATAAGAAAATATATTTGTTGTATTTGGAAAATAACTGAAATTATGGCCGACAACGATAATGAAAACAGATGCCCGCTTTGCGGCAAGCCTGTACATGAGGGAGAAACTTTTTGCCGCGATTGTCAGGAAATAGCCCAGAATGCTTATCCCGACGAATTGCTGACACATCAGGAACTGGAGGAAATACTGGAAGAAGAAGGGGAAGAATTACTGGAAGAAGAGCAGGAAACTGTTGTTGAAGATAATCCTGTGGCTGCCGCTGACATCGAATCTTCAAAAACTAAAAACGGCAAAGGCCTTTATATATTCTTCGGGGTTTGTTTGGGATTACTGATTGCCGTAGGAATCTATAGTTCTTTGAGTTTTGTAGAAAAAAAGAACCGCGAAGGAACAGAAAGCAATTACTGGAATCAGTGTATAGAGGAAAATACACCTCTGGCTTATTCTAAATATCTGGTGCAATACCCCGATGGAAAATACAGTGACGAAGCCCAGAGCAGAATAAGGGAATTGCGCGAAGGCGAGCGGAAAGAATGGGAAACCCTGCGTAACACAAACAATGTGGATGCATTGTTTACTTTCCTCAGAGATCATCCCGAAACACCTTATGCCCGTGAAATTACTCTTGTCATAGATTCTCTTAGCTGGATAACCACATCGAATGAAAATACGGCGGCATCTTACCTGGCTTACCTCGAAAATGTAAAACTGGGACGTTATTCGGGTGAATATGAAATAAAGGCTAAGGAAAGATATGATTACCTGAGTCAGTTGAAGCCAGTCGAAGGCGAAGACCTGAAAGAAGTGAAAGCAGTTTTGGATAACTTCTTTAAATCCTTATCCTCTCTCAACGATAAATCATTTGCAAAAACTATACCCGATACTATTGATAAATTTTATTCCTCGAACGGTAAAACTCCGAAAGCGGTTATCGATTCTCTGAAAACAGACCTGAAGAACCGTAAAATAAAATCTGTAGCCTATACTTACACCAGCGATTCACTGGATGTGATACAAGACAATAAAGGTATTTATTTTATTTCAGTTCCAGTCGTAGAGGAGTTTACCTATAGAGACCGCAAAAAGAAAAAAGACGCTATAAAATATAAGGTAAAAATAGAGCTGACAGATAAAAAACTTATCAGGTCTATATCTAAGATACAGTAATTTCGCTATTTTCAAAAATACTGCAAATAAGCATCCGGCATTTTATCGATGTTCTTTATCCGGATATCTTTATAGAATACCTCGGCCGCCTCGCTCTGGAGTTGTATTTTTCCCTCGTCCAAAGGGATTAGTACATCTTTTTCCACATAGCTGAGATCCGATAAAGCCATTACCACCTTCCCGTTTACGATGTGCAGGCTCTTTCCTTCATAGCATATAAGTTCGATGTCGTTCCATTCTCCATGAGCCTTTTCATCAGGTTTTATGGCTGCGCAGTAATGCCCGTTAACCGTACCTGCACCTAATGGAATAGGCGGGGCATCCGGATTGAAAGTAGCCTTGACCGGGTCTTTTTCTGCCCGTACTTTAACATAAGTATTGCCAATACACCAGTAATCGCCAGAACTACCTTCATTGCCATTCTGGATCAGTTGAAATTCATGGCTGAGCATCCAGGTACGCCAGTAATCCATTCCGCATTCACCTTGCGAATGATAAAGAATACCCGAATCCATATCTTTCTCCAGTCGTGGCTCCCACTTCTTATCGCCCCACTTCATTTTTGCTTTCAGGTGATAATTCCTGTAACTCGCTTTAGTGAAAACACACCCGTATACTTCTCCACTGACCTTTAATACCGGTTCATTATCTTCTTCTGTTACCGAAAACACATTCTTGTAGTTATTGTTGTAACCGACAGGCTGTATTGTGTCTCCATTTGCATCAACCGGAACCTTACCGTCATATCCGTTCTTTATTTCATAGCTCAGATACATATCCCATTTTGACAGATCTTTATCCAGAAGCTGTTCCCAATTATCGCTATCCTGTTTTTTCGAGACACAGGAAATAAAATAAAGTGCAATAACCGCTAATCCGAAAATAAAAATATTCGTAATCAATTTTCTATTCATATTACTTTTAAAATCAAAAACCCAAATATACATATTTATACGGTATGTCCCTGCCCGAAAATTCAATTAACAATATCTATAAATCATGTTTTTTTTTGTACGTTTGTTAACGCTCTGGCGAATTTAAAATTTAAAAAGTATTTCAGATGGGAACTCTTTTTTATTTGTTTCTAATTTTTCTATTTATAAAGCTGATCCAGTACGTTATAAAGAAAGGGAAAGAACGGAATGAAAGTCAAAATCAGAATAGTGATATTCCCAGACAGATATTTCCACAGCTGCAAACAAAAGCGACCTCCTACAGTTCCGGATATTCCGGTGATGAAGTATTTGAGAGTTCTTTAGGCTTTTATACTTTCGAAGTGGATGACGATAAAGAAGAATTTTATTTCACAGTGCAAGATAAAAAATACTCTTTTACATTTCGCAACCTGCTCGGATATGAAATAAAAACCCGGAATGATGCAGTAATTACCATAGAACTAAGAACAAACCGTCCCGGTCTGGCTTTTCTCGAAATAGAATGTTTCAGTAAACAGAAAGCTGTAGAATTGCTACCGGAGGACGAGAGGCGTCCACTTCCCCTGCATCGCCTGTATGAAGAAGAATTAAGTACAGCGGAAGAGATTGGTGAAATACTGGAAGATATCCTTGAAGATAATAAAGATTACGTGGAAGAGGCACTAATAGAAGAAACCCCTCCTCCTGTTCCTGTCATTGTAACGGAAGAAAAAATTGAGGAAAAAGAAAAGGAAGTCACCATTGGTAATACCCCGAATCTACTGGATATAATGGCATCGGTAAAGGCTGACAAGGAAACAGTAACCGAAGATGTAATTCCAGAACATGATGAAGAATATCCGGTCACTGAAGAAGTAATCATTGAGCCGGAAACCGAAATATATAAGCCTCTGGAAGAGCAATCAGAAGTTGGAGAAAAACCGGATGACGGTTTAGTAAAGATATCCCTTAGCGATGTGGAATATTACTCTTATGGCAAGTTTCTCGATTCGGATGTACAATCCGCTGTAGGAGATGCCAAAATGAGAGGGAAAAAGGAAATCTTTATCACGAAAGAGCAATTGGAAAAATTAAAACAATAAGCTAATGATCTATAAAATATTCTTACTTCTTTGTGTTGTCTTTTTCATAATAGCATGTGGTAATAATAAAAGCGGCAATAAAGTGACTCCGTTTTTATCAAATACTGACACTTTATTTATTAAGAGCGACAGTATGATTTACGAACTGCCCCCCAAAGCGACGAATATGTTATTAAAGATGATATCAGACAAGAAAGTTTCATTTTGTAGACTCTCAGCAGATGCGTTAGAAGATAGTTATAGCTTTGGTTTTCCTTATGATGACAAAACTCTTTACAGTTTTCAGGATACAATATTGCTATCTAAAACAAATACCTATTTAAAGCTTGATACTTTCTATTTTCCTTTATTGAGAGAAACTGATTATATTTTTATAAAGAAGTCAAAAGAGCTTCCCAGCATTATAAACGATTTCAATTCTTGCTTCATTACAGTAGATGTGAAAGGAAATATAAAGGATGGATACGCGTTTTAAAAATTAAAACAATAAATATAAACAATAAACATGAGTAACAGAATAACATCTTTATTTGGAATTAAATACCCGGTTATTTCAGGTGGTATGGTTTGGTGTAGTGGCTGGCGTCTGGCCTCGGCTGTAAGCAATGCCGGAGGTCTTGGGCTGATTGGCGCAGGGTCTATGCACCCTGAAACACTGTGTGAACATATTCAAAAATGCAAAGCAGCTACCGACAAGCCTTTCGGAGTGAACGTTCCGTTGATGTACCCCCAGATAGAAGAAATAATGGATATCATTATATCCGAAGGAGTGAAAATTGTTTTCACCTCTGCCGGAAATCCGAAATTATGGACAAAAAAACTACAGGATAACGGGGTAAAAGTCGCCCATGTGGTTTCCAGTTCGAAATTCGCACTGAAATGTGAAGAAGCTGGTGTAGACGCTGTTGTAGCCGAGGGCTTCGAAGCCGGAGGACATAACGGGCGCGAAGAAACCTCGACAATGGTACTTATACCGCAGGTGAGGAAAAGCCTGTCTATCCCATTGATCGCCGCCGGGGGTATCGGTACCGGTGCAGGAATGCTTGCCGCCTTCGCACTGGGAGCCGAAGGTATACAGATGGGTACACGCTTTGCCCTGACACAGGAGAGTTCCGCTTCACAGGAATTCAAAGAAATGTGTATCGGACTGAAAGAAGGCGACACAATATTGTCTTTGAAAAAACTAAGTCCTACACGTCTTGTGAAGAATGAATTTTATCAAGAAGTGCAGACAGCGGAAGATAGAGGCGCATCAGTAGAAGAAATGCGTGAACTGCTCGGCCGTGGACGCTCTAAGAAAGGGATCTTCGAAGGGGATATGAAAGACGGAGAACTGGAAATCGGACAGATCAGCTCGTTGATTGATGATCTGCCAACAGCGGAAGAAGTGATTCATAGTGTGATCGCGGAATATAATATAAGACTGGAAAGTTTTATTTCTGAAAGGCCGTTATTCTGATAACTTGTTGCATTTTTTTTCAGAAACTTTATCTATGAGATATATCAATGTGCTGATTATATAATATGCCGGTGTGCCAATATTTAAATGAAGAATGAAAAATGGAAAGAGCCAAAAGTGTCAGATGTGTCAGATTTGCCTTGCCTACGCTTCGGCGATTTTCAATTGGCTCCGCTTTGCTCTGCCGGACGTTGTTTGTCAGGTTTTAGTTAAAGAGAAAAATTATAAAGAAACCGGATTAATCAAAAACTGAAATATGCGTCAACTTTGTCAACTTTTAACATTCTTCACAATCCTGCTGTTCTGCTTTTTCCTCTCTTGCAAAAAGAAACCGGAGCAGCCTGTATATGATTTCGCCCAGATAAAAGAGAAGGGAGAACTCACTATCATTACCCTGAATACATCTACCTCTTACTTTATCTACAAAGAAGAGCCGATGGGATATGATTATGATCTGGCGCAGGATTTTTGTGATCATTACGGACTGAAACTGAATGTAAAGGTTGCGGAGAATACAAACCGTCTGATAGAAATGCTGAATAACGGAGAAGGAGATCTTGTTGCATATGCCGTTCCCATACAAAATGATTTGAAAGATTCTATCGCTTATTGCGGGTTGCAGCAAATAACGCATCAGGTGCTTGTGCAGCGTGCGAACAGGGGAGATACTATTATAAAAGACGTTACAGGCCTGATAGGTAAAGAAGTATATGTGGAGAAAGACACCAAATATCATCAGCGCCTGCTGAACCTTGATTCTGAGTTAGGAGGTGGGATAAAGATACATACCGTAAGTGAGGACACAGTCTCCAGTGAGGATTTGATAGCCAAGGTCGCCATCGGTGATGAAATAAGATATACCATAGCCGATGAGTATATTGCCCGCCTGAACCGCACTTATTACCGTAATATAGATATCTCATTGCAGGTAAGTTTCGAACAGCGCGCATCGTGGGCTGTGCGGAAAAATACACCTGAACTGGCGAAAGCCCTGGATGAATGGTTTACACAGAATGATAATACTCCTGTGTATAAAAGCATAATTAAAAAATATTTTGAACTGAGTAAACAGGCCGTCGAAGGAGACTACGAAGCACCTAAGGATTTACCTAAAGGAGCTGTTTCTGTTTATGATGAGTTGTTTAAAAAACATGCCAAAGGTTCTCAGTATGACTGGCGGTTTCTGGCTGCTATCTGTTATCACGAATCACGTTTTCAGAATAACCTGACTTCATGGGCAGGAGCTGCGGGTATTATGGGACTCATGCCACGTACAGCGGCATCGCTGGGCTTGTCGAGTGAAGACCGCATGAACCCTGACCTTAGTATTGGTGCGGCTGTAGAACTTCTCGACCGTCTGAATAAGATTTTCCGTCGCATATCGGATATTAATGAACGGGAGAAATTTATCCTTGCGGCCTATAATGCGGGGAACGGACATATAAACGACGCACAGGCTCTGGCCGAAAAATACGGGGCGAATCCGTATGTATGGGAAGGAAATGTTGAAAAGTATCTCGAATTGAAAAGCAATCCCGAATACTACAACGATCCTGTTTGCAAAAGCGGGTATTTCCGTAGTGGGCAAGCTATCGGTTATGTGAAGAATGTGATATCAACGATGGAACGGTTTAAACGGATTACGGGAGAATGATCATTTTATATGATGAAGTTTATAATATCATTAATTGCCTTTCTACTCCTTTTGGAGAATGCCTTTTGTCAGGACAGCTATACACTGGAAAAGGATATAGATGGGGATAACATTGCAGATACTATCCGGTTAGATAGTGCGAAGTCGTGTATTGTTTGTCAATTGTCAGGTGAAAACTTTACTCCTGTTTATAGTCCGGAGATTTATTTGGACAATATGAATGGAATGGGTTCCAGTCTGGGGGATACAAAAGATGGATTTTACTATAGTTTTAACTGGATGCGGGCAGGAGAAAGTATCTGTTTTAGATATGAACCGGAGACAAAGCGGATAAGAGCAGTTTCATACTATTCTTATGCTTTTGGTAATGCGGCAAACGATGGGAAGAATGATCTGAATTTTGACCTGTTGACAGGTAAATGTTCAGGAGTGAGCTATTACTTCGATTATGAAAAAGAAGAACTGATCCCTAATAAAATTGAACTCGAAATATCTGTTCCTCTTATGTATCTCGAAGATTTTGATACAGGCCTAATCATGGAGGCTTATGAAAAAGCATTAACTCTGTCTTCGAGTAATACTAATTGATATCTTACTTTCCCGTCAATGTAATAAACGGGACGATCATTTCTTCCATCGAAATACCCCCATGCTGGAATGTATCGGTGTAGTATGATACATAATGATTATAATTGTTAGGATAAGCAAAAAAATCCTCACTTGAGGCAAAAATATATTTTGTACTGATATTCGGCGCAGGTAATCCGATCTTTTCCGGCGAATGGATATCATATACTTTCTTGCGGTCGTATTCGAGGTTGCGTCCGGCCTTATAGCGGATATTTGTATTCACTTCCCTGTCGCCGAGCACCTTCTGAGGATTCTTTACACGGATAGTTCCATGATCGGTAGTCAGGATAATCTTATATCCCATCTCCTTTGCCTTCCGCATAATATCCATCGTACTCGAATGCCTGAACCATGAGCGGGTAAGAGAGCGGTAAGCAGCCTCGTCTGAGGCCAGTTCCTTTATCATCTTCGACTCGGTGCGGGCATGCGAAAGCATATCCACAAAATTGATAACAACCACATTCAGTTGCTTATTGCTTATGTTGTTTATATTCTGCAAAAGCTTTTCACCTGCCGATGAAGTAAGCAGTTTGTTGTAAGAGAAAGTATAATCTTTTCTGGTCCTTTCTATTTGTTTGCCAAGAAGTATTTCTTCATTGATATTTTTACTTTCATCCTCGTTCTCCCCGATCCACAGTTCAGGATACATCTTAACTATTTGTGCCGGCATCAGCCCTGAGAAAATGGAGTTACGGGCATACTGCGTGGCAGTAGGGAGTATACTGAAGAATTCGTCTTCGGTAATTGAGAACTCATTTGCCAACAGGTCTTTTACTTCCCACCATTGGTCGAGACGGAAATTGTCTATCAGAATGAAGAATACCTTCTCCTTATTGTCTATCAGGGGGAATATCTTTTTTGAGAGTATTTCCGGACTTATCAGAGGTTTGTCTTTCGCCTCGTGAAACCAGCTTTCGTAGTTCTGTTTAATATATTTACAGAAACCATTGTTCGCTTCCTGTTTCTGCACCCGCAATAAATCCAAGAGCGGGCTTTGTGAAGAGGTTAATTCTATATCCCAATAAATAATCTTCTTGTATATATCTATCCAATCCTTATAACATGAGGCTTCATTTATATGCTGACTAAATTTTGTATATTCCTCACGGTAGCCTTCAAGGGTAACCTCGGACAGGATGTCATCCTTGTGAAGGTTCTTTTTCAGCGAAAGCAATATCTGGTTCGGGTTTACAGGTTTGATGAGATAGTCGGTGATCTTTTTGCCAATAGCGTGAGTCATGATGCCTTCATCCTCACTCTTAGTGATCATGATAACGGGAATATTCGGATCAATCTCCTTGATCATACTCAATGTATCCAGCCCACTCAATCCCGGCATATGCTCGTCAAGAAAGACAATGTCGAATATCTCATTTTTGAAACATTCCAGAGCATCCTGTCCGCTATTCACAGGTGTTACCTCATATCCTTTTTCCGTAAGGAACAGTATATGTGCCCGTAAGATATCTATTTCATCATCAGCCCAGAGTATCCGTTTCTTTCTCATGTAAAGTCTATAATAGATGATAAGCCACTTTATCCGATCAATAAAGTGGCTTATTATATTTCTGCACTTTAGTTGTTCATCAAAAATACAAACAACCTGTGCAATCCGATAAACGGAACTATTAAATTATATTATTTTAAGTTCTGGTCGATGGTATTCAATAAGAAACCTTTAGGATCGGAGAAATATTCCCAGAACATAACTCCTCCCATTCCGTTCTCCATCACATACTGGCATTTTGCTTTAACAGATTCTTCATCATCGTAAGTCACAAAAATACCTTTGTAGAAATTGAACAGGTATGGGGCTTTCGCCGCAGTGTCCCAATATCTGAAAAATTCGTCCTGATTTACAAGACTATCTTTTATTACTGTATAGCCTTTTCCTTCAATTTGTTTTGTTATCGTTTCGCCTATCCCGTTTTTCCATCCCTTCTTCAGTTCATATATACGTCCGTAGAATGCAATTCCCATAACCAGTTTATCGGCAGGAACCCCGGCAGCAATATATGCCTGTATGGATTTACCCGCACTGCTGCTGTTTTCATATTTATCCGATGCGTCGAGATTCGTATGGTGTACTGCAATCTCTTTCGACTGATAGTCGTATGTCATCACATTTACATAATCGAGATATTCCTGCACCTTTGCCATTTCTGTATTATCGATAAATTCCTGTGAGCCACCTACAGCCGTAGTCAGTAAATATTTCTTTCCTGTTTCCTGAGTTAGGGCATCCAGTTCTGTCTTGATAGCAGCAAACATCAGGGTGTAATTCTGCTTGTCCTCAGGGCGGAATACATTACCCTCTGCACCTTCCATAGCAGGATATTCCCAGTCGATATCAATCCCGTCAAGATCATATTTCTTCATAATATCAACGGCCGATTTGGCGAATGTTTTCTGACCTTCCTGAGTCAGAACTGCATCGGAGAAGTTTTTGCTCCATGACCAGCCCCCAATAGAAATAAGTATTTTCAATTCAGGATTCTGTTCTTTCAGCGTATTTAGATTTTTGAAATTTTCTACATCAGTAGCCTCGTTTGTCAAAAAGGCTTTTCCTTCCTGCACATCAACAAATGCATAATTGATATGCGTAATTTTATTAGCGGCAATTTTTGATACATCTACTGACCCCTTAAAACCGCCTACATAGGCAATTACTACCGGTTTCTTTATACCTTCCGCCTCTTTCTTGCCTCCGCAAGATGACAAAATAGCCAAAATCAGCGCTAATGAAATAATAATACTTTTTTTCATGTTCCTTTTATTTAGTTATATCTAATGCTTTTTCTATCTGTCCGACCAGATCAAGACAATGGCTGCGTTTGATCCCCGATGAAGATGCAGCTGCGTTTTTCAGGCTCTGTCTCAGGTCTGTTAATTGCGCACGCGCTATGGCTGTGGCATCGGAGGCCGCCCCTCTCGACATCGTTGCGGCAGAACTTCCTGCAGGAGGATTGACAATACTTATAAGGGCATTCACATAGTTCTTCTGTAAATTACGCCTGTAAATATCTATTTGCTTTCCATTTATAAGTTCACTCCACACACTTTTTTTCAGGTCGTCGAACATATTGGTGGCAGTATAAGCCTTTGCCCCGTTATATGTTTCATCCCGCAGCATTTTATCTATTGTATATTTACTGACCAGACGGTCGACAATTCTTTTCTGTGTATTACCTATCGAAGAAACAGGTTCAACAGCAGCTTTGTCTATCAACTGATTATCTATCAGCCATGTTGGTGTGACAAACAATTGTTTATCCAGAAACAGCATAGCTTCTTTCTGAATATCCTTTGGCACAAATTCCTGTGCATTCTTGTTCTCTTCCACGGTTACAGGAGTTCTGTATATACCGGCAACATTCTTGGCAACATGCCCCATATAGCGGCCATACTGACTCACCACTTCATTGTATATGTTCCGGGCCATGTCATATCCTTTATTTGGCTCGTATGTCCATGCGAAAATCTGGGGAACAATGCGTTGCAGGTTTTTTATACCGTAATCGCTTGCCAGCATTGCGTTATCGCCCAGGTCTTCATTCTGATTACGCGGATCGTCAGGATCTGTTTCCGTACCGAATGTATAGCGCTTATCCTGATTGAGTTTTTCAATGATCGTTTTGTTTGAGAATGGAATTTCTTCTTCTGCGGTTTTATATTCAGGAAGATAACGATATCCCCATTCTATAGACCAGTCATCATAAATGCCAATACGTGGGAACAGACCTTTTTCTGTAATATTATCTTCCGGCTGGGCTATATAATTGAAACGGGCATAATCCATAATAGACGGTGTATGTCCGTTTGCTTCTACCCATTCTTTATTTCTCAGGTTTTCTACAGGTACGGTTGCCGATGAACCGAAGTTGTGACGAAGTCCTAATGTATGTCCAACTTCATGCGAAGAAACAAACCTGATCAGTTCACCCATCAATTCGTCTTCGAAAAGCAGCTTTTGAGCACGCTTATCAACGTTTCCGGCCTGTATCATATACCAGTTGCGGAGCAAGAACATCACATTATGGTACCAGTTGATATGTGTTTCGATAATCTCGCCACTGCGTGGGTCATGCACATGCGGGCCACTCGCATTCGGTATATCGGATGGTTTATATACGATCGCCGAATGACGTGCGTCCTCGAGACTCCATGTAGAATCCTTAGGTGCTTCAAGTCCGATAATCGCATTTTTGAATCCTGCTTTCTCGAATGCTTTCTGCCAGTCATTCACTCCGGCGACCAAATAAGGAACCCATTTTTTAGGAGTGGCTGGATCTATATAAAAGACAATTGGTTTCTTCGGTTCCACCAGTTCCCCGTTCAGGTATTTTTGCAAGTCCTCGTCTTTTGGTTCGAGCCGCCAGCGGGTAATCATCGATTTATATTCTATTCCCTGCGGATTGGTATCGAAATCGGTATAACGAACAGCAAAATAACCTACACGCGGATCGTAAAAGCGCGGTTTCATCGGTTCTTTTGGCAATAATACCAATGAACTGTTAAGTTCATATGTCATTGGGTCGTTCGGAAAAGTAGCTGCTACCTGTGGAGGATATCCCTGAGGTGCAGCCTGAGCATAAGTCTTAACTGTTTTTATCTCTATGTTGATTGGGAATGCTTTTATAGTATCAATATAGCTTCTGTCGGCAAAGAAATTTCCTATCCCCCTGTATTTCTTCATCCGTGTATCAAAGAATAAAATATTGTTATCGGTATTCAGGAAACTGGTAACGTCGATAATAAGATTCTGGGATTTATCGGTCGAATCTTTTTTTATTGCTTCTACATTAAATGTCGCCACTATCGGCTGAATATTGGAATTTTTTACTGAAAGATACATCCCCAGTGTATCCTTCGATTGTTCAAGATATGATATGTTGCGAATGAAAACCTTATTGTTCGGCCCTTCTTCAAATTGGATTACATTTTCCCCGATCTGGTCACCAGGATAGCCTACCAGTGATTTATACCTGTTGACCGGAGCCTTGGATATACGGTTTACTACCAGAATATCACGCCCCATAATGGAGTCGGATAGTTCGAAATAGAATTTATCTTTTACTTTATGTACTTTAAAGAAGCCTGTGTTTGTTTCGGCTTCTTTCGTTATCACTTCCCCGTATTTTTTAGGGCCAGAAGCTGGGGTTGCCGGTTTAGGTGCGGCTGCCACTGCTTCTTTTTTTTCTACTTTCTTTTTCTTCTTGAAAGGCCATATCTGGGCTTCGCTACTCGTAATTCCCAGAACCAAGAATGATAATAAGATCAGAGTTTTTTTGGACATAGATTTCCTTTGTTAGTTAATATACTGTGCATTTACCTACAAAACTAAGAAAATAAAAACAATAATGGCATAAGTAATAAATACTTATGCCATAAAGTTTTTAATAAAGCTGTATGAAGTCTTACAGACTATCTTCAAAATCTTCGCGGAATTTGGCCATCAACTGTTGTGGCCAGTCATTCACAGGCTCGAGTCCTCCCATAAAGAAACGTAATACAGGTGGTTCGTAAACGAATTTGAGTCCACCTATCAGATGGCGGTTTTCGTATAACCATGTCATCCGGTCTTCCACATATTTGACTTGTGAAAGAGTGAAGACACGACGAGGGATGGCCAGCCGCAGCAGTTCCATATCCGCATATGTTTCGTTACCATATTCGTCACGCTGGTTGGATACAGATCCGCGTTCCATACCTCTGATTCCCGAAATCAGGAAGAAGGCTGCAGCTAAGGATCCAGCAGGATATTCTGTCTGAGGAATATGTGCGCAAACCTCCATCGCATTTACATGCGCTCCCAGCACACCCGCAGGTGTTACCATAGGTACACCTTTTGCCTCCAGAGAATTCACCAGATATTCGATGAATTGGGGGCTTTGACATATCATGCTTTCGTCCAGTGTTTCATAAAGACCTACTGCGATAGATTCGATCTCACGAACCGACATACCGCCATATGTCAAAAATCCTTCGAATAAAGGTACAAGCGGCTCCAGCTCTTTCAGTATTGCGTAATCATTTGTACAGATACCGCCACCTCTGGATGAACTGAGTTTACGTGCGGAGAAGTAAACAAGATCGGCCAGATCTGTCATTGCCAGTATGATTTCTGCCATCGAACTGTTTTTAAATTCTTCCTCACGTTGTTTGATCAGCCATGCGTTTTCTCCGAGCAAACTGGCATCAAGCACCAGGCGAATATTGTATTTATCGGCAATAGCCCGTACTCCACGGAAGTTCTCCATAGAGAATGGTTGTCCTCCGATCAGGTTGGTAGAGGCTTCCATACGGATATACGGAATATTTCTTGCTCCATGTTTATTGATGCATTTCTCCAATTTCTCGAGGTTCATATTTCCTTTGAACGGATGGCGGCTATTTATTACGTAGGCTTCGTCATAAAGTAACTCTTCTATTTTTCCACCATATTGAGTGATATGTGCCATCGAGGTAGTAAAGTGATAATTCATCGGCACAATACTGCCTTTACGGATATAGGCATTGGAGATAATATTTTCACATGCACGCCCCTGATGTGCAGGAAGCAGGTATTTTTTACCCAGAACATCCTCTACTGCTTTCTGGTATCGTTCGAAACTTTGCGATCCGGCATAGGCATCATCGGCTATCATCATAGCTCCAAGCTGGCGGTCGCTCATGGCGTTGGTTCCGCTATCGGTGAGCATATCCAGAAATACATCTGTAGTTTTTAGTCTGAATGTATTGAATCCTGCTTCATATAGTGCTTCCAGGCGACGCTCTATCGGAACAAGATGAAGTTTTTGTACGACACGTACTTTGTGTAATTCCAATGGGATATCCTCTCCGCTATGGAATTTGATCTTAGGAGAATTCTCTGACATGATATTAGTTAGTTATATATTGTATTAAAAATGAGCTGCAAGTTATAAATAAATAATCAATGTGCAATATTATAAGTCTCTAATATAGCAAATAATAGTTGTTTATCATTCTTTTCTTTCCATTTTGACATGACCAGCCATTTTGAATATAAAAATAAATAAAACAAAGCGGGATATTAATTGTTAAAATAAGAAACAAGCAAATACTTAAAGATGGAAAAAGTCAAATTGAATAATGGAGTAGAAATGCCCTGGGTAGGTCTAGGCGTTTTTAGAATAGAAGACAACAAAGAAGCCGAAAGGGTAGTGAAGACGGCATTATCGGCAGGGTACAGGCATATCGACACAGCCATGTATTATCATAACGAGGAAGCTGTGGGTAAAGCCATCCGCGAATCGGGTATTCCGCGTGAAGAAATATTCGTTACGACCAAGATGTGGAATGCTGATCAGCGCAGCGGGAAAGTTAAAGAAGCTTTTGATGCCAGTCTGAAAAGATTGGATACCGGTTATATCGATCTTTACCTGATTCACTGGCCGGTAGAAGGTAAATTTGTGGATACCTGGAAAAAATTTGAAGAAATATATCAGACAGGGAAAGTTAAAGCCATAGGGGTAAGTAACTTCAAACAACGCCATCTGGAAACTTTGTTGAATGCGACAGATATTATTCCTGCAGTAAATCAGATAGAGCTTCACCCTTATCTGACCCAGGATAGCGATTTGGTTTTCTGTACTGGAATGGGAATACAGGTCGGAGCCTGGAGTCAGTTTGCTGCAAACCAGACAGGGTTATTTGAAGAAAAAATACTGATTGACCTGGCAAATAAATACTCAAAATCGCCTGCACAAATTATCCTTCGCTGGGACTATCAGAGAGGGGTGGTTACAATCCCTAAATCGGCAAATGAGAAAAGAATGAAAGAGAATCTTGAAATATTTGACTTTGACCTGGCTCAGGATGAGATTAAAGCCATTAACTCACTGAATAAGGATATGCGTATCGGGCCAGATCCCGATCATGTGGATTTTTAATATAATTAAACAGAGCAGGGGTGGCAATTCTCATCCCTGTTTTCTTTTAATAATAATAGCTATTGCCATATGTTTCTTCTTCGCTATTGTCGTTTTTACCCTTTCCCTTGATAATGTTGAATTTGTAAGAGAAGCTTACCAAAAAATACTGATTCACTGTGTTTGAGCGTGAATCGGATATATAGTTACTGTTAGAAAAACGGGTGAGTGTGTTGCGGTCGTCAAGTATATCATAGAATTGCACCTTCAGTGTTCCCCTTTTCTTTTTCAGGAATTGTTTCGATATGGAAGCATTCCAAAGGATTTCACTATTTTTGAAATCTTCGCCATAACCCGAATAATAAGAATAACTCAAACTGCTTTGGATCGATATATCGAAAGGCAGCTTTAACAAAGCTGTGTGCATTAAGTTGTAATTAGTTGTATTTCTGTCCTGCGCATTGGTCAGATTGTTGCGAACCATATTGTATGTTATACCAGCTCTCAGTCTGGTCTCAAATTTCTCTATTTTGAATTTTGCCGAAACTTGTTCGCCGAATGTAGCAGTATTAGTAATAGCTTTTTCATTATTGGTGAATCCTATATTCTTGTAATAATTGATATAAGTACTGTTGTTGACCGTGAATTTCTTATTCTTTAGTGGAGTATCGAAAATAAAATTCAGGTTTGCTCCCATATTTCCGCTTACATTGCGGTATGTATTCTCTGTATTTCCCTGATTATCGACCAGAGTATAACTTACTATATTATTAAAAGTATAATTGAAGCCACCCGATAACATCAGGAATCTGTTTGTTTCGTAGTTAGATTTCTGATAATACATATAAAAATTGTTATTGTAACTGGGTTTCAGATCTGGGTTTCCATAACTTTTAGACAAGGCACTCATTATGACTGTATCTGCCGACAGTTGAGTAATACCCGGCTGACTTGTAGAACCCGAATAGCTAAGATCAAAGCTCGTGTTATCGTTCGGATTGTATGTGAAATTTACACTCGGTGAGAAATTTACAACGTTTTGCTTCGGGTTTTCGATAATGGAATCTCCCAGCATAACCTTACTTTTTGAATATGACGGGTCAATGCTGAATCCTACTGTGTAACGGTATTTTTCTTTTGTGGCCTGAAAATTAAGGTTTATATTCTGGTTTATATAATCATTGTAAGTATCGCGGGTGTATGCCGAATCGACAATGGTATATTCATTATTTTCATCTTTCCGGCGGACATCGCGTATCCGTTTCGAATTGTTATTGTTTATAGAGTAAGCCAGTTGCAGACGATAATCTTTACCTAAAGGCTCTACATAAGACAGGCCGATCCTGTAATTGTTTGTCCTGTTGTTGGTATTCGACCGTTGATCAATAATCTTATCAGGTGTATCATCGGGGTATTCCGTTAATGAATAATTTGTTCCCTTGCTATCTTCATTTCGCATCGAATGGCTCAGTGTAAGGCTGATGGTGCGCCCTTTCTTATTCAGTTTGCGTCCTATTGTTATAAAGTTGTTTATGGAATAACTATCTCCTTTCGACTGGCTCTGCGAATTTCCGGATGTTATACTATCTTCGTTTACATAAGATATACTGTTATATGTGCTATTGTTGTTTGTGCTGTTGAGGCTTACTGATGAACGCGCATAGATAGTGGTAAGGGAATCGGGTTTCCATTCCAGATTAAGGCCGAAATTTGTTCCGTTTTGTCTGTTCAGTGAAGATGACTCATCTTTGGTGAAACGGTCTCCGCCAGTTAAAAACATTTGAGTATCCGACCAGTTCTCTAAAAGGTCTTCATTATTGGAATACCGGATGTTTCCTCCTATTTTGAGCTTTTTCGATGCCTGTATGTATGCATTTGTTCCTATATTCTTGTTCTTGTTGATACCATTGTTCATTCCCATCGAATACTCGTTGTCTTCAACATTGTTTATATTCCCTACAACAGATATCTGATTATCGTTACGCATATAATTAACCAATGCTCTGTTAGCATATTTGTCACTACTGCCGTACCCAACTTTTACATCGCCGAATATACTCTGCTTCAATTCTTCTTTTACGACCAGGTTTAATACCTGATCGGGATTTTTATCCTTAAAACCTGTTACTTTCGCTTCCTCCGATTCTTCTTTATACAGTTGCAGTTTTTTAATCATATTGGCAGGCAAATTGGCAAGAGCCATAGGAATATCATTACCGAAAAACTCCTTCCCATCTACCAGTATTTTCTTTATGGGCTTCCCATTTGCAGTTATATTTCCGTTATCATCGACTTCCACTCCCGGCATATTGCGAATTATATCCTGTAGCATATCGCTTTCCTGCGAGCTATACGAGTTTGCATTATATTCTATCGTATCCCCTTTGACCACAATATCAGGGATCTTGGCTTCTACAACAGCAGCCTCCAGTTCAACGGTTTTTTCCTCAAGGGCTATTGTGTCAAATGAGCAAACAAGTTCTTTAGTAGAGATATTAAAGTTCTGCAAAAATGTTTTATACCCGATAAAAGAAACTTCTATTATATAATCTCCCGGAAATACCGATAGTTTGAACCGGCCTTTGTCGTCAGTTCCCACAGCATTTACATTCACACTGTCTTTTTGCGTCATCACACGGACTGTAGCCGAAGGAATAGCTTCTTTGTTTTTTTCATCATAAACAAATCCCTGTACATATCCTTTAGCAACCTTCCCTGCTGTTTGGGCAATCGAGGAAAGGCTTAAAAAAATACATGATAACAGACATAAATATTTCATCAAAGCGTAAAATATTAAGAGACTACGAAGATAACTTTTTTATTATAGAGTAAATGAGATTATTTATTCGTTAAAACAATTTCTTAAAAAATGTATAAAAGCTTATTCCTGTTTAATTATTAATGCCAATTAGCTGTAGAAATTATTATGATTGTAATAATATAATCGTTCTATTAAATTTAACTACTGGTCCACTCTATCAGGAATTGTTGTTATTAAGATGAATTATTTGGGTGTCTTTGATAAATACCTTATTTTTGCAATATCTAAGGCAAATGGAAAGATATACAGAAAGGGAGGATATAAGTATTCTACAATTTATATTCTAAGCTATTTTTTCTTTCGCATGATAATAAAATAAGTCTTTTTGATTTGAAAAAAGACAATAGGATTTGTATCTATAAAGGGGGATATATGAGGTTTTATCTATTATGTTTTACTGCGATTTTATTTTCTATACACGAAGTAAAAGCACAAGTAACAATAGGGTCAAATATACCAGCTAATAAAGGAGCTTTACTTGACTTGAAAGAAAATAGCAATAACATTGCTAATTCGGTAAGAGGATTACTATTGCCTCGCGTAAGCCTGACAGATATGTCGAATCTATATCCGATGTTCGAATCCCAATCGGCACCGGGAACTCCAAATGAATATTATAATACTGCAGAGAAAAAAAATGACCAGGATGCGTTGCATACGGGTCTTTGGGTATATAATTTAAATTCCTGCAAAGGATTCTCTCCCGGTACTTATGCCTGGATAGGAGACAAGTGGAAACTTATCGGACCTGATAAGTCTACAAAGTTGCCTACAATTACTGTGTCTTTTTCAGGCGGAAGCTCTTGTATCAAAACTGAGTGGGACGAATCTGCATCTACGCTGACTGTGCATATCCCAAGTGGAGAAGACTTGCGGACATTGGCGAACCCATTCCAAATGAAGATAGACTGGACACCTGTTACAGTAAATCTGATCAAGAATAAACCCACAACAGAAGCAGAAGCTGCTGATTTAGATGATGGTACAGGCTCGGATCTATATGCAAGAGGAGGAGTTGTTTTCGAAAACGGAACAAGCCCTGTAGGGTGGGGCGATTTATCAGGAGGTACAGGTACTTATACATTCCAAGTTAAGCCGATGGATGACCTGGGTATCGGAACAGGTACTGGCCAGACTCCGTGGCGTAGCCGCCAGACAACACTTGAATTCTCTGTAACGGAAGATGTGTGTAATGAAACCACACCGATGAAGATAGTCATTAACCAGACTAATTACCGGCTAAAAATTAATGAAGGCGTTATAAATGAATATGGTGGATATGATCCTTTAATTGAAACAAGGAGATTTAAAGATGGGAAATTACATTACAGGTTGTTGTTAACACCTACTGTAGAGAAAGCGCATAGCGGTTATGGGGTACCCGTACCGGAAAAGGAAGGCGATAATACAGGATGGGATGGGAATTACTTTAAAATAGGGACAGAAAGCAATGCTATGTGGCAAGTGCATATAGATAAGAACGAACAGGAGGGCCGCGATATGATCAGCGATTTTGGTGTGCCTTCCGACACCCCATTTCCTAATCTTAACTGGGGGAAAGGGGAATTGATATTAGGCCAGAATCCTGTTTATCACGATGTTACTCCGGTAAAAGCTGGTGTTACAATGCCTGATTACCCTTATTATGTGGGAGGCGATTACAGTAAGATATATAAAGTGACCGATATACCTGATCGTCAATACAGAAAAGCAGCACAATTTACATTTAAAGATTATTCGGATTGTATACGTTATCCAGATATGACTCTGGATGCATTCCAATGTTCAGCTACATTTGACAAAACCGGCATAAGAGATGCCAGTAATGATACTGACTCTTCATCGTGGGGTGAGGACGTTCTAAGTCATACTGATCAACAAGGCAACGTGTTTTATTCAGCCGATTTTGGGGAAGCCGGACGCTGGATGATAACCAATCTGGCTGCTACGGAATATGCAGACAATACCCCTATGATAGAGCCCGGAGATGACACCAAAGGATCATTGCAACTTATAACAAACAACACCCTGAATTTTTTCGATTTAACCATAGGCCCCCGCTACGCATATCCCTTGGCAGGGGATCTTAGTGTGAATTTTGCAGTAGGTGATGAATCTGCCGCTATGGGTACCCAAGGGTATACAAACTACTTTAAGAAATGGTATCCTGAACACGGGGTGCTCTATAATTGGTCTGCGGCAGTACGGCAACAATCCGGAGATTCAAATTCGATGAATAGAGGACAAACTACTCCCTTAGATGATTCACCTGGTCAATATGAGATTGAAACGACAGAAACGAATGGCTATATACAGGGAATTTGTCCTAATGGATGGCATTTGCCCAGCGACCGGGAGTGGAACCGACTGGAAAGATATATTTATAATAAAATCCGTAGTGGGGATTTGAGCCAGACGCAATATGATGCGGATGATTTAAGTAAGATACAAAACGATTTGAGCAATTTCCCGGTATGGAATACTTCGTGGGAAACAAGCACTGATTCTGCTTTGCGTGGGTACAATGTAGATGAGGGGGAAGGATCGATCGGTCATATAGGTCATGGAGGAGCCATGAAGTCAGTGTGTCCTCCTGTAAATATGTTGCATTCATATTTAAATACGACAAAAGGATACAGTGCTGAACCTGAATTGGGTGGATTTAATGCTATCTCTATCGGACGCATGGTACTAAAGAGGAGCGATGATTCTGATATGGGTGGCGATCCGATTAAGTATGTATCTGAACATGAGCAGGAAACCCTATCTCTGGAAGAATATGTAGATGCTTATGTGAATGATAATCCCAATAATAAGGCAACAGATTGGAATTTGGTTATCAGGGATTATTCATACGATGCTGCATTCTGGTCATCGAGTGCCACAGGTGGACGCACCAGCTGGGTACGGCAATTCCCAAGAGGAGAAGCGAAAGTAAACAGGGAAGTATATTACACCACATATCTGGTATCAGTCCGTTGTGTGAAAAATCCGTAAATGATCCCGTAAATTTATATATTGTAAAATAAAGAGGGCTGTGCAAAATTAAAATGACAATCCTCTTTTTCTATTTTTTTAAGAGGAAAATACCCTCTCAGGAAAAGCCCGGATATACATTAGTTTAACGGCCAGTATATGTGAATAAAGGCAAACACTCTCCCAATATATCAAAAAAAAATATTTACTTTGTGCAACCAATTCAAATTCATATAAAAACAGATAATAATAAAGATTAAAGGGCATATGTCAGAAGATGTATTTAAAAAGATAGTTTCGCATTGCAAAGAGTATGGTTTTGTTTTCCAGTCCAGTGAAATCTATGATGGACTGAGTGCCGTTTACGATTACGGGCAAATGGGTGTGGAGCTTAAAAACAATATCAAAAAATACTGGTGGGACAGTATGGTACTGCTTCATGAAAATGTGGTGGGTATCGATTCTGCTATATTTATGCACCCTACTATCTGGAAAGCATCAGGACATGTGGATGCTTTTAATGATCCCTTGATCGATAACAAAGACAGTAAAAAACGTTATCGCGCCGATGTACTGATAGAAGAATACATGGCCAAGATAGACGAAAAGATAAACAAAGAAGTAGAAAAAGCTGCAAAACGTTTCGGAGAAAGCTTCGACGAAGCAATGTTCCGTCAAACCAATCCGAGAATATTGGAAAACGCAAAAAAACGTGACGAGGTACATGCCCGTTTTGTCAAAGCACAGAATGACAACGACCTGGAAGAACTTCGCCAGATTATTATAGACTGTGAGATAGTTGACCCTATCAGCGGAACGCGCAACTGGACAGAGGTACGTCAGTTTAATCTGATGTTCTCTACCGAAATGGGATCGACTGCCGATGGAGCAATGAAAGTTTATCTACGCCCCGAAACAGCACAGGGTATTTTTGTAAATTTCCTCAATGTGCAAAAGACCGGCCGTATGAAAATTCCGTTTGGTATAGCACAGATCGGTAAGGCCTTTCGCAACGAGATTGTTGCACGACAGTTCATTTTCCGCATGCGCGAGTTCGAACAGATGGAAATGCAGTTTTTCGTTCGTCCCGGTGAAGAAATGGAATGGTTTGCCAAATGGAAAGAAACCCGCATGAAATGGCATAAGGCTCTTGGCTTTGGCGATCATAAGTATCGTTTTCACGATCATGACAAACTGGCACATTATGCGAATGCCGCTACCGATGTGGAATTTGAAATGCCATTCGGATTTAAAGAAGTGGAAGGTATCCATTCTCGTAAAGATTTTGACCTGAGTAGTCATGAAACATATTCAGGCAAAAAAATGCAATATTTCGACCCTGAACTCAATAAATCGTATGTTCCTTACGTTATTGAAACGTCGATAGGCGTCGACCGGATGTTCTTGTCTGTGGTTTCGGCTTCTTATTACGAAGATGAACTAGATGGTGGAGAAAGTCGTGCGGTACTTAAATTACCACCTGCATTGGCTCCGATCAAGTTAGCCGTACTACCTTTGATAAAAAAAGACGGTCTGCCTGAAAAAGCACGTGAGATCATCGATAATTTAAAATTCGATTTCAAGTGCCAATACGACGAAAAAGACAGTATTGGAAAACGTTACCGCCGTCAGGATGCCATTGGTACTCCTTATTGCGTGACTGTTGACCATCAGTCGCTCGAGGACAATACGGTGACTATCCGCTACCGTGACACCATGGAGCAGGAACGTGTAGCGATAGACAAACTGGCTGATATAATAGCCGATAAGGTGAGTATGAAAAACCTGTTGAAAACAATAGGATAAAATAAAATTATAAATGATGGGTTATAATTGTAAATAAAACTTGTTCTCTTATAACCCGCAACTTGTAACTAAAATATGAATAAAAAACTTCTTATACTATTACTTTCTATTTGTACAATAGCTTTCTGGAGCTCCTGTGTCGATGATGATGACGACTATGTAATCGATGAAGAATGGAAAGCTTATCAGGATGACCTGGTGGCGAAAGTAGCCGCAAACAGTTCCGGGTATAACAATATTTCTTCAAATTCAAATAATGGCAATATCTACTTGAAAGAAATTACTGACTTTGTGCCTGATAAGGCGGGTGATCAATTTGACAGGACTCTCAGTCCTTTATTTACAGATAGCGTTTATGTTCATTACGAAGGATGGTATTACAAGCTGGACGGAGATTCCATTATTTTTGATACAACAGAAGGTACAAATGCCAATGGATATTATGCCCGTTTTAAAGTAAATGGGCTTACCGATGGTTTTGCTACTGCATTACAAAATATGACAGAAGGACAGCAGAGATTGGTTTGTATCCCTCAAAAATTAGGTTACGGAGCATACGGATCAGGAAGTATTCCCGGATATACTACACTTTGGTTTAAGATTAAACTGAAAAAAGTTAAAAAAGCAGGAATTGATTTTTAGAATAATTGACTAGTCCTAAATAACCGTTACAGGTTTATAAGATAAAAATAATTTATTTATCAAAGAGGGTGTCCCCAAAGGGATGCCTTCTTTTTTGCTTAAGCTACCGGTAATATCTGTAATTCGTTTTTTTTGTATAAAACGATATAGCTTTTCTCTCTTGACAAAGAAGATTTCGACAGTTAGCTTTAAAAGCAAAGAAAGCCCGGCTTGTTTGGCCGGTTTCACACACTTCTCAGCATTAATGCTAACAGGATCAAAATCATTGGCTATTTTCACATAATCTTTCAGACTTATCCGTTCGGAAAGCATAAAATGCTCTCCTCCCCGCGAAGGTGTGCCATTCCATTGTCCGGCAGCCCGGGAATAAAGTCCCCAATGAATAAACAATCCCAGTTTTGCATTTTGAAACCATGAAGTATCTATAGGTTTTTGCGCTAAGATACCAGAATAAGTAAGTATAAAAACAACAAAACTCTTTTTTTATACGGGTTCTTTAAAGATTCTTCTTTAATGTTAGTCTGATAACTTTAGGAGCAGTGTCTTCAAACAGAGACTTAGGTATTAGAAAAGATGTAGCGGTTTCGCTTATATTACTTACTTCATAACTAATCGGCATGCCTGATTCCAAAATACGACATTCGGTAATCTCAGATATTTTTATTGGCAAACTGATCTTCTCCTGATCATTTGCAATGCTGATATACAGGTAATTTTTCCCGGTTACATTTTTTTGTGTCAGGTAAATCCCTTTATCTACTTTCATGTTGACGGGACTTGTACCATATACACCCTCATTGTTAGCATAAACCCATGCACCGATCTCCCGAAGTCTGCGAATAGCCGGAACCGGAAATGTTCCATCAGGTTTAGGACCTATATTCAATAAATAATTTCCTCCTTTCGAAGCATTATTTATAAGATACTCTATCATCCTGTAAGAAGTTTTCCAATTATAGTCATGCGCATGCCATCCCCACGAATGTACCATTGTGGCAGGGGTTTGCCAAGGCTTTGACTGAATATCGGACGGATAAGCATTATCCAGCATTTCCATAAAGTCTATATTGTCTCCCGGATTGGAGAATGCTATGCGCCCGTTAATAAGACATTTACTACTGTTTGCCCGGACAAGAGCGATTAACTCATCGCGTCTTTGCGGAGTAATATGAGCGTCTTCTGTTCCCCATGTATCGAACCAGAGTAAATCCGGATCATAATTATCTAATAATTCTTTGACCTGAGGCAGGCATTTTCGCTTCCAATATATTTCGAATTCTTCGCTTGTACGCTGCGTTTTCCATTCGGGTAATGCGCCTTGTGGATGTTCCCAATCTTGCCAATGAGAATAGTAGAATCCATATTTTATACCATATTTCTTACAAGCCGTAACCAGTTCAGCAAGCACATCGCGTTTGAAAGGTGTGTTCATGATGTTGAAACTCGATACTTTAGAGTTCCATAGAGCAAACCCATCATGGTGTTTTGATGTAATAACAAAATAGCGTGCCCCGGCATTTTTCACTTCTCGAATCCATGCATCGGCATCAAATCCTGTCGGATTGAAGCTCTTAGCCAAGGAATGGTATTCGCTATTCGGAATATCGAGGCGCATTTGTATCCATTCCGCATACCAAGTCTGTCCGTGTGTAAATTTCTTCTTATCTACGCTCGGGGTTAAGATGGTGCCATCGTATTCACCACCAAGGATGGAATAGAGCCCCCAATGTACAAAGATTCCGAATTTGGCATCTTTAAACCATTCAACATGCTGTTGATCAATGGATAATTTTGTCCCTTTTTCTTGAGCTTTAAAGCCTATAATAAACAATAATAGGAATGCCACAACCGAAATTCTTTTCATGGATTTTTTCTTAATTATTAGACTTTTACAATCATAGTTAGTATTTACAATTTTATTATATAAAAACAACTACTTGCTTATACTTTCTATCAGTGCATTGATATTCTCTGTAAACAATTTAACAGAAATAGCCATAACAATTACTCCGAAAAACTTTCGCAGAACATAAACCCCTCCCAGCCCCAAAAGCTTCTCTACAATATTCAGATATTTAAGAACAAGGAATACAATCACCATATTCAATGCCAGGGCAATAGTTATATTCGAAACAGCATAATCAGCACGCATCGAAAGAAGGACTGTAAATGTCCCCGGCCCGGCGATAAGAGGAAAAACGATAGGAACAAGTGTTTTGGATCCGCCAGGTGCGTCATTCTTAAATATTTCCACACCAAATATCATTTCTACCGATATGATGAATATTACTAATGCTCCTGCCACAGCAAAAGAAGAAGTACTTACATGAAAAAGCTTCAGTATCCAGTCTCCTACAAACATGAACGCAACCATTATGATAAAAGAATAGATGGCAGCCTGCAATGGATTCACATCTTTTCCCGCACCTTTAAATCCCAAAAAGATAGGTATCGATCCGGAGACATCGATCAATACGAACAAAACAACAAATGCACTTAGAATTTGTGTGAAATTGATACTTAAATCCATGATATTTGCTTTTTTTAAGATTTTACAAAGATAAGAGTTTTTGATTCAAGTAATATATGATATATAACATAAAAATCTTTCGTAAGTTTGTAAAAATAAAAAACTTCCTATAATGAACAACTACGGATTTGTACGTTTTGCAGCAGCAAGCCCCGCACTAAAGGTCGCGGACTGCGATTATAATACCACTGAAATACTGAAAATGATTGAGAATGCCGAGGAACAACAGGTATCCGCTATTGTTTTCCCTGAATTATGTATCACTGGTTATACATGTGGTGACCTGTTTCTGCAACGCACTTTATTGGAAGAGGCCGAAAAATCGTTGAAACGGATAGCCGACGCCACCCGTGAGTGTGTGTCGATCATTGTTGTGGGTATGCCGCTTGAAATATCCAACAAGCTTTATAATGTAGCTATAGTGCTTTATAGCGGACGGGTAGTAGGCATTGTACCGAAAACCTTTTTACCAAATTACAGCGAGTTTTATGAAATGCGCTGGTTTTCTTCGGCCGCCGAATTGAAGGAGTCTTCGGCCCGTGTCAATAACAGCCATGTACCTGTAGGAAGGAATCTTATTTTTAAAGCACAGGACTTCAACTTTGCCATCGAAGTATGCGAAGACCTGTGGACGCCGATACCTCCATCCAGCTTTTCATGCCTGAACGATGCGGAAGTGATATTCAACCTGTCGGCAAGCAATGAAACGACAGGCAAACAAAATTACAGGAAAAGCCTGGTGAGCCAGCAGTCAGCCCGTTGTATCGCCGGATATGTATACGCAGCAGCAGGAAACGGAGAATCGACCACCGACATTATTTTTGCAGGGAGCAGCATGATTGCAGAAAACGGATCGATTCTGGCAGAAGGTGAGCGGTTTTCTTTCGAGAGTAAGCTGACTATTGCTGATATAGATATTGAACGGTTAAGAAACGACCGTCTGAAAAATAAATCATTCGCCCTTTCGGAATACAGGTCACCTGAGCATATCGAATATCAGAATATCACGATCTATCAGACAGTGACACGAAAGGAATTTCTATCGACCTTTGCCGGTAAAAAGAAGAATATCAGAGCAAAAGATGTATTCCACATTAATCGCTACATATCTCCCACGCCTTTTGTTCCGTCCAACGATTCGACTCTGAACGAGCGTTGCGATGAGATTTTCTCTATGCAGGTCGGAGGGCTGACCAAACGCTTATTACACACAAATAGTCGCACAGCGGTTATCGGAGTTTCGGGCGGGCTCGATTCCACATTGGCCTTATTGGTCTTAGTAAAGACATTCGACAAGATAAATCTTCCCCGTAAAAATATTTACGGTATCACCATGCCGGGATTCGGCACTACCGACCGGACTTATTCTAATGCTATTAAACTGATGGAGTCGCTGGGTGTAACTATTAAAGAGATAGCGATAAAGGATGCTGTAATACAACATTTCAAAGATATAGAACATGATGTGAATACCCATGATGTCACTTACGAAAACTCACAGGCCCGTGAACGTACGCAAATACTGATGGACTATGCCAATAAGGTGAACGGGCTGGTGATCGGCACCGGAGATCTTTCTGAACTAGCCCTGGGTTGGTGCACATATAACGGAGACCACATGTCGATGTATGCGGTAAATACCGGTGTTCCTAAAACGCTGGTACGCACACTGGTGGCATGGGTTGCCCGTACACAGATGGACAATGCTTCACATTCCATCCTTGAAGATGTGATAGATACACCAGTTAGTCCGGAACTATTGCCTGCCGATAAGGATGGTAATATTGCACAAAAAACGGAAGATGTAGTAGGCCCTTATATTCTGCATGATTTCTTCCTGTACTATGTGCTTCGCTTCGGGTTTTCGCCCGAGAAGATATATTTTCTGGCACAACATGCTTTTGAGGAAGAATTCTCCGATGAAGATATATTGAAGTGGCTGAAAATATTTTTCCGCCGTTTCTTTTCGCAGCAGTTTAAACGTTCCTGTTTGCCCGATGGGCCGAAGATAGGCTCTGTAAACCTATCTCCACGTGGCGACTGGCGTATGCCTAGCGATGCCTCAGTGGCACTGTGGATGAAGCGATTGGATGAATTATGATAGAAACAGTCAGAGAAGTAAAATAGTTAAGTATCTTTTCTTTTTACTGTATATACTTCGTTACTCTACTTTGACTACCTGACTACTATAACTACTAATAAAGAATATAAACCTTATAAAAAACTACCATGATAGATTTTACTAAAGTATTTCCCCGTTTGAAAGAAACCTATAAAGAAGATGCTCCTGCAGAACTCCATATAGGTGAAGGGAAGACTATGGAACTACCGCATGAGGACAGTCCTGTGATGAAACCATTTGCACAGAACCTGACTATATCATATGCCATAGATATGGGCTCGCACTATCAGTTCATTCCTAACAGGGATTTATCGGACGAAGTGACAATTGAAAAACTGCACGAAGCAGCCTTGCAAAACATGATAGATGAAATAGCCGATAATATTCAGGCACATGGCGACAAGACCGATGTGCTGATGATAACCAACGGTGGTAATTATGAAGCCGCCATGTTGATATGGGATGATATCTGGCCACAAATAGAATCGGTGGTCGAAGGAGATTTTTATATTGCCGTACCTGCAAGGGATGTATTGTATGTTGCACCCAAAAGCAATCCGGATGCCATTTCGCGCCTGACAGAACTAATACAGAGACTATTTAAGGATGAAACAGCGCAAGGACTTATGGTGAAACACATATATCAACGGGGAGAGAACGGTTGGGAAGTAGTAACTACCGCATAAAGCAAAAAAAGAGGCTGTCTAAAAAGTAATTTTTATTATCTCTTTGTCATGTTGAACGGAGTGAAACATCTCGTTTCCGGAGAGTCGGGATTCTTCGTTGCACTCAGAATGACAAAGGGAAGTAACACTTTGATAGTGTAATCTTACTTTTTAGACAGCCTCTTTTTTCTTATCATATTATCACGATCTGTTTTTATGACAGATATTTCTTTAACATTGCAGCTGTGAACAAGATCAGGCTTTTTGTCGGAGCAATCTTTGCAAATCCGTTCAATAAGCCCCAGTCATGGATGACACCATTGAAACGGATAGTTGTTACATCTACTCCTGCTTCATCGAGATGGCGGCCCAAAGTTTCACCGTCGTTTCTCAGAATATCATTTTCGGCTACTTCAATCAGAGTTGGGGGTAATCCTTTCAGATCATCCTTTGTGGCACGCGCAGGTGAAACGTATATGCTATCCCAATCGGCCTTACTATTGACGTAATTATCGCGCATCCATTCCATCAAGGGAGTAGTAAGGAACCTTTCTTTTCCATATTTTCTGTATGACTTTGCTTCTGTGCTTGCCTCCGAGTAGGGCCACAGAAGGATTTGACCTTTAATCTTCGGGCCTTTGTTTTTTTTCGCCCTGATAGATGTTGCAATTGTCATATTACCACCTACGCTATTTCCCACAATAGCTAGGTTTTTACCATCTACATTGATCTCATCACCATGTTCGGCAACCCATTTGGTAGCAGCATATATCTCATCCAACGCCCGAGGGAACTTAGCTTCCGGGGAACGGGTATATTCTACAAAGACACTAGCAAATCCCGATTCCACAACAAGATCACGAACCAGGCGCTTGTGTGTCGGGTAATCACCCAGAACCCATCCTCCTCCATGCAAGAACATAAATACCGGAAGCTTTTCTTTCTTTCCTTTAGGCCTGACAACGATTATTTCGACAGCCTGGCCTCCCGATTTTATTGTTTTGCGTACTTCTTCAATACCGGATACGTCTACTTTCACCGAAGACTGTGCACCTTCCAATACCTTGCGCGCTTCAGACGGTGGCAGAGACTCAACAGGTGTATCGCCGGCATTTAGTACTTTTAAAAATTCCTTTGTTCCTATTCCCAAATGGGAATCTTCCAGATAATTCAGGGGTTGTTTTGTTTTGTTGCTCATGATCTAATCCTTTTGATTTCAAAATAATTAGAACACGTTCCGCAACGAAATTGTTTATTTTCCTACTATTCTTCTTTGTCTTCTGCCGTCGTTTTTGTTGAGTATCCCAGCTCCCTTACCGCAGGAATAAAGAAGGCAATAAGTCCGACAATTACAGTTGCTGCCCCGGCAATGACAAACGCATTTAACAAACCAATCCTACCGGCAATAAATCCCGTAGCCAGTAGTCCGGGAATAGTTGGCAATAAACTGATACTATCATAAATGGAAAATACGCGCCCCAATGCTTCGGGAGCAATCTTCGTTTGCAATATGACAATAAATGAGCTCCAGTAAATAGAACCTGCAATTCCACCTGTGGTCGTTAGAACAACGAACAGAGTGAATCCTGTGGTTGGCAAAAGCCCCGATAGCCAGTATGCCCCTCCTATGATAAGCGACATAATGTTGATAACGAGAATTTTATTTGCCGATTTCATAAACTTCAAACTAACAATACCTCCGCCGACAAGCATTCCAACGCCCCAGGCAACCTCGACCAGCCCCATCTGGAATGCCGTCCCGTTGAAGTGGTTCAGCGTCATCAGAGGAAACAGCGCTGCAATAGGCACCATGAAAAATGTGACGACAATAACACAACCCAGCAGATAAGCGACTCCCTTATTGGCAAACATATGCCCAACCCCTTCTTTAATCTCACGCCATACATTGCGTACAGCATCTTCCTTTTTCTGAGGATTGGGTATGGTAACAAACAACAGGGAAGTACAGGCGATTGCCGCACCTACTACGTCCATCAACATAACATAAGTCATATCCAGAAATGCGATGAATATAGCACCCAATGCAGGACCTGCTATATTGCTTACCGATTGTATGATCTGGTTTACCCCGGCTATGCGCATCAACTCGCTTTCGGGTGCAAGCAACGGAACCGATGCCTGCATGGCAGGGGTATGGAATGCACTGCCTGCCGAGCGAAGAGCCAGCAGGATATATATTTCCCACATTTCTATCCTGCCCATATAAAACAGGAGGGCAAGGATAGCAGAACAGAATGCGACAAAGCTATCGGCCAGTATCATCGTACGGCGGCGATCCCATCGGTCAACAAAGACACCTGTAAACAAACCTAAAACTATAAATGGCAGTAAAGTGGCCAGCATGGCGGTAGCCAGTACTTCGGCCGATCCGGTTTTCATACTCAGCCAAAATACGACAGCAAAGCCGACAATAGAACTGCTAAGCATAGAAAAAAACTGCCCGGACCATATGATTGCGAATGTACGTTTCCAATTATTCATGGATTTTCTTCTTGTATAGATAGTGATAGCCGACCGTGTCACAATATAATCTGAACCGGTTGCCTATTAAACAAATTTGAATAGAAATTGATTAAGAGCCAAAGATCATTTAAGGTTCTTTGGGTTGAGGCGGGTATTTTCCCTCAGTGAAAGAGGATGGTATAACTTCTTGGTAGCATAACTCTTGTTATTTAGGACAGCAAAGCTAAAGATATTCTTTTAGATTAGAAAATTGAAATGAAAAATCTTTATCTATATTTCTTTAATAGACAATAGCCAGTAGTTAGTAGAAACGATCTTTGAAAAAGATGAAAATCTGTCAGATTTGTAACTTTTTTGTTAACTGATAACTGTTGACTGATAATTGATTTTGTAAGGTTTGTCAGTTTTTTGTTAATTTTTCACCATTCGCTTTAGCCGGAAAATTGAAGGATAAAATTAAATGCTATTTTTACTATTAAATTTTGTGAACATAATTGTTAGCCTGATTAAAATGAATAGGCAAAAATAAATCATATAAAATACTAATAAACAGATTGTTATGGTAAATTATGTGAATTCAGTCCAGATAGACAATAAAGGGGTAAAAATTTTAACTTGCTGTTAAATAGTCCTTTTTTTACGGCTATAATATTGTAAAACATTGAAATAAAACTTATATTTGAAAGTTATATACATTAAATCCTTTTAAGTCAATAGCTAAAATATGGAGAAAACCCTCGTTATTCTAAAGCCGTCCTGCGTTTTACGTTCGCTTATAGGAGAGGTTATTTCCCGCTTTGAAAAGAAAGGTTTACGGTTAGCCGGTATGAAGATGGTACAATTGAATGACGCAATACTAGACGAACATTATGCTCACTTAAAAGACAAGCCATTCTTCCAGCGTGTGAAAGATTCAATGCAGGTATGCCCTGTTATTGTGCAGTGCTGGGAAGGTATAGATGCGGCTAAGGTGGTACGCTCTTTCATAGGTATTACCAACGGACGTGCGGCAGCGGCAGGTACTATAAGAGGAGACTTTTCGGTGAGTGCGCAAGAGAATATTGTTCACGCATCAGATTCCGCCGATTCGGCTAAAATAGAATTGAAACGATTTTTTAGAGACGACGAAATTTACGATTATAAACTATCTACACTTGCGAATTTATACGCAAAAGATGAGATTTGATATACTATGCAAGGAAAAAGAACTCTTAAAACATTAAAGTTATTGCCATTAGCGGCAATGTTTTTAATACCGATGAGTGCTTTCACTCAAAACAACAAGGGTAAAACCGAGGAATCTAATACTGAAAGGGTTGAGCTTAATTATAAACAGCGTCACAGTAGAACAAGCTCCAATGATCTTTATGCCGATGGCATCAAGATTAAAAGAGACCTGTCTATATTAAAGGAGATCCAGGAAGAAAGGGTATTAAGTGAACATGAAATACCTGCGGATGAGCTGTATGGGGGCATCTGGAACAACAGATACGTCAACGCTTACCGTTCAATAGAAAACATACCTGATTCATTTAAGGTAGACCTGTCCAGTTTCACTATGCCGACAATGGGACATGTAACTTCCAAATATGGGCCACGCAGACGCCGCATGCATTATGGCATCGACCTGAAAGTACAGGTAGGCGACACAATTTATGCTGCATTCGATGGTAAAGTGCGTGTAAAACAATATGAACGAAGAGGATATGGATATTATCTGGCATTGCGCCATACAAACGGACTGGAAACAGTTTACGGACACTTATCGAAGTTTCTGGTAGAAGAAGACCAGATCGTTAAGTCCGGAGATCCAATTGCTTTGGGAGGCAACACAGGACGTTCAACCGGTTCTCACCTGCATTTTGAAACACGCTTTTTAGGAAATCCTATCAATCCTGCTTTTATTGTCGACTTCGAAAACAAAGTGTGTCACAAAGACACTTATCTGGTAACAGCAAGCAGTTACGACAGAAGCGGAAAGGGAGTTAACGTTAATACACTGGCATCGACACCTACACGCTCAAAATCGACTGTAACCAACAAATACGCATCGGGAAAAGTCACTTACCACCGCATAAAGAGTGGTGATACACTCGGAGCCATTGCCAGAAAATACGGAACAACAGTGAATAAGCTATGTTCTTTAAACGGTATTACTTCAAGAACAATATTACGTCCGGGTAAATCGATCAGAACATCATAACAGGATAGTACTATAAATTCATATTACAGATAAACCTGCCGCATTCATAACCTTCGTTATACAGATCGGTAAGTTTATCTGTATCTTTTTCTATGCGGTCAACTATTATAGGCTTTTCGGGACGTATCACAAAAACTTTCCCCTCTTCTTCCAGCTTTTCCACTAGCTCCAATTGAGTGTTATACAAGCTACTCCTATGGCTCAAGGCCTCGCGCATAGCCGGATATTTACGATAAATGAAAGATGGTACCTTAATATCCTTGCTCTCTTTACGATATCCTTTATTACGGGTCAATATCACAACATTCTTCTCATATCCCTGGCTCATTGCCCTGATCACGGGTATAGAATCGCATATACCACCGTCGAGCATGGGGACATCATCAACATAAGTCACAGGACAGAGGATGGGCAGACTACTGGAAGCCTTTACAATGTCTATCACCCGTTTCGGATCAGATTTCTCTTCATAATATTCAGCCTCTCCGGTCAGACAATTAGAAGTGACCATTTCGAAACGGCCTGATGACTTAAAATAAGCCTCATAATCATATGGGATAATATTCTCGGGAAACTCATGAAACAGCAAGTCAAAGTCCATGATGTTACCTTTCTTCAGGTAATGCTTTATTCCTATGTATTTATATTTCTCCAGCAGGTCTATATTGCTATACTTCGCTCTTCCACGCTGGTGCGACATATAGGACAATCCGTTGCAGGCTCCGGCCGAAACACCTATACTATATGGGAAATAGATACTGTTATCCATAAAATAATCCAGTACTCCGCAGGTAAATACCCCACGCATACCACCGCCTTCGAGAACCAGTCCAATATTCTTAGTATCGACCATAATTATTGTATTAAACAGAATCAAATATACAAATATTTCAGCAGATATAAGAAAGAAGGCCTTGCCCCTCTGAGAGAAACAAGACCTTCCTGAAATATATAGAGTGATGTCAATTTATTTGCCAGCCAAGAAATAAGAGTAAGATTTTTCATCATTATTTTCTATCTTCTTCATGGCGAAGAACTTCCCGTTATCATCGTAAACATGAATAAATTGAATAGATTTTGGTGACCATGTATCCAGTTTTTTATCCCATTCTGTATAAAAAAGATTGGCAACCAAGCCATCGGCATTATACTCGTAATCATATTTCTTATAGTTTACCCAGCCTTTGTTTGACCATTTATACATTACTTTTTTTTGCAATTCTCCCTTTGCTCCGTAGTAATAAATAGTTTTACAATCGGGGCTATTATTACTCTTTAATGAGATCATCTCTTTAATGGAACCTGACTCTGTAGTTTCAATGTTCTGATACACTTTTTTATCCGGATTTGCCGCACTCAAAGAAAAGGTGGACAACATGGCAACAACCAATAACGAAAGAAATATATTTGTTTTCATATTTGTAATTTTTTAAGTAACCCTTTTTCGACTAATATTCACTGAAGCGCTTTCATAATATATGACGAGGGTACTGATAGAAAAGTTACAAAAACAATGAAAAAAAAATCCTTGCATAGATATTTTATGCAAGGACATTTTCTATATTACTAATAATGATATCTTTATATTATAGATTCCTGATCCAAATATTTCGGAAAGCGACTTCTGTACCATGATCCTGAAGCATAAGAGGCAATCTTCCATGTGCTTCGTATTTGGGCATGCCAATATATTCGGTTGTTCCTTTCAATATATAATTGTTTTGAACAACAATACCGTTTAGCATAACAGTTATCATACCCGGACTTTCCAGTTTACCGCCTGTCCCGAATACAGGAGCTTTCCATATGATGTCATAAACCTGCCATTCTCCGTTTTTGGTGTAAGCATTTACCAATGGAGCCTGTTGTTTATAGATGCTTCCCACCATGCCGTTCACATAGGTTTCGTTATTGTCTCCGTCTAATACCTGTACTTCGTATTTCGATTGTAGAAAGATACCACTGTTCCCTCTGTTCTGCCCATTATGATTCTGTGGAGCAGGTGACCGGAATTCTACATGCAATTGGCAATCTCCAAAGAACTCTTTTGTACGGATAGCACCAGTTCCTGGTTTTACAACCATAAGCCCATTCTCTATTTTCCAGGGAGTATCGCCTCCTTTATCTGACTCCCATTTAGAGAAGTCTTTTCCGTCAAATAGTATGATGGCATCAGATGGGGCTTGGCCTATCTGGCTACCCGGAGTTACTTTATCGGGTTTAGGGTAATACCATTCGGTTTGTTGTGGCGACCATTGGGCAAATGCTACCAGACTGACAGCAGTAAAAATCGCTAATAAAGTTATTCTCTGTTTCATTTTCATATGTTTTATTAGTATGCTCTTGCAAAGACCACTCTTTGAACCGATGGTTTACCTGTAACCATACATTTTCCCGGAGTTTTGTCTCCCTCTAGCGGGATACAACGAATTGTCGCTTTTGTTTCAGTTTTAACCCTTTCTTCCGTTTCGGAAGTACCATCCCAATGAGCAAAGATGAAATAGCCTTCCTCTATTTTTTCTTTAAACTCTTCATAAGTATCGACAGTAATCATTCTACTTGTACGGAAGTCAAACGCCTTTTTATAGATATTGGCTTGTATATCATCCAAAAGATTTTTGATATATATATCGAGTCCGTCAAATGAAACAGTTTCTTTGGTCAACGTGTCGCGACGGGCTACCTCAACAGTATTGTTCTCCATATCGCGGGCACCTATAGCCAGACGTACCGGAACTCCTTTCAACTCATATTCAGAAAACTTCCAGCCTGGCTTTTTATTATCGGCATTGTCATATTTCACACTTATTCCAAGGGATTTAAGTGACTTTACAAGCCCCTCTACCTTCGCATCTATTTTAGACAGCTGTTCTTCACCTTTATAGATAGGCACAATAACTACCTGGAATGGAGCTAATTTTGGAGGTAATACCAAACCGTTATCATCGGAGTGAGCCATGATAAGTGCTCCTATCAGGCGGGTAGAAAGTCCCCATGATGTAGCCCACACATAATCCATCTTACCTTCTTTATCAGCGAATTTCACATCAAAAGCCTTAGCAAAGTTCTGACCTAAGAAATGAGATGTACCGGATTGCAAGGCTTTTCCATCCTGCATCATGGCTTCTATAGTGTAAGTTTCCAATGCTCCGGCAAAACGCTCAGACGCGGATTTCACTCCTTTGATCACAGGCATAGCCATATGTTCCTCTGCAAATTGTGCGTACACATTCAGCATTTGTATGGTTTCGGCCTCAGCTTCTTCCCGTGTGGCATGCGCCGTATGACCTTCCTGCCAAAGAAATTCGGCAGTCCGAAGAAACAAGCGGGTACGCATCTCCCAACGAACAACGTTAGCCCATTGATTTACAAGAATTGGCAGATCTCTGTATGATTGTATCCAGTTGCGGTATGTATTCCATATAATTGTTTCGGAAGTAGGGCGAACAATTAGTTCTTCTTCCAGTTTTGCTTCAGGGTCTACTATAACACCCTTACCATCAGGATCATTTTTCAGCCTGTAATGCGTCACTACAGCGCACTCTTTTGCAAAGCCCTCCACATGGTCGGCTTCTTTACTAAGGAACGATTTCGGTATAAAAAGCGGGAAATATGCATTGACATGACCTGTTTCTTTAAACATATCGTCTAGTTGGCGCTGTATTTTTTCCCATATAGCATAACCATATGGCTTAATAACCATACAACCACGCACAGCTGAATTTTCAGCTAAATCAGCTTTAATAACCAAGTCCAGATACCACTGGCTATAATCCACACTTCTCGGAGTTAATTCCTTTAGTTCTTTCGCCATAATATTAATTAAAAATGTAAAATCAGTTTCTTTTTCAGAGACTGGAATATATGCTATAATTATTGATTGGCAAAGTTAATAAAAATCAATGCACAATCTATTCAACTCCCAAAAAACCTGATATCGGGAAATCTGATATTTCGACCAACTATTTATACAAATCAGTAGTTGAAATTGTAAAAAGTTGACAAAGTTGACGCATATTTCAGTTTATTAGTTTTTAAGTTTACTAGCCTGCTAGTTTTATTCTTCAATATTCTTTCTAGTAAACTAGTATACTTTTCGCTAGTACACTGAATTACTAAAACCTGACAATCCTTACACATTTTCCATTCTTCATTTTTCATTCTTCTTTTAAATATTGGCACATCGGCATATTATATAATCAGCACATTAATATATATCATAGATAAAGTTTTCAGATTCTGATTCATTCCTTAGGAAAATCGGCGATCATATTTTTGTATCTTTGTACTTTAAAATTCTCAATCAGGACACATGAAATATACGGATATATTACTCGATCTCGATGACACACTCATAGACACTGAAGCAAATACAAGGATTACAGTAGAAGAAGTATATAACGATTATAATCTTGGAGAGTATTTCGATTCCTTTCCGGCTTTTTTCTCATTCTACCACACCAATGTCAGTAAGCTATGGGATATGTATAACAAAGGACAGATAACAAAAGACGAAATACAGATAGAGCGTTTTGGTGTATCGTTGCGTCATATCCCCGAATTTAATGAAAGCCGGATAAAAGAAATAAATGAAGATTATATACAAAGAGTAATGCTAAAAGATACACTTATAGATGGAGCCATGGAGTTTCTCGAATATCTGAAGCCCCTATATAAGATACATATCCTATCTAATGGTTTTACCGAAATGCAATACAAAAAGATGGAAAGTGCCGGAATACCCCAATCATATTTTGACAAGATAATCCTCTCCGATGTAGTAGGTGTAAACAAACCCCATCCCGGTATTTTTAAATACGCACTGGACAAAACAGGTGTAACCGCAGAACAGGTAATAATGATAGGAGACAATCTGCAAACCGATATACTGGGAGCAAAAAACAGCGGTATAGACCAGATATGGTTCAACCCGAAGAATAAACCATCGGTAGAAATACAACCAACCCATACGGTCAACCGGTTATCCGAGATAACTTATATTTTATAAGAAAATTTTTATCCGTTTATTCAATTCTATTACAGCTACCGATAGCAGCATCGACAGGAAAAAATACATAGGGAACATAAACACATCGGCTTTGTATGGCGAGCCTGTGATAATGAATATAGCCATAATATGAATAAAGTAGATGACCGATACGAGTTTTGCCATATAGCCATCGCCACCCTGTTCATACTTTGAATACTTCAGTACAGAAAGGAATATAAGCGGAGCCAGGAACGGCACTACAAAATACAACTCGTCTTTCACCGGATCGGCTTCCCCAAGTTTGAAATAATAGACAAAAGTCGATTCAGCCATTAACATAATCAGAAGTATTCCGGATAGGACGACCATGCCCGTGCTTCTGAAAAAAGCCTTGTCTTCAAGCCCGTTCTTCTTTATATAATATCCCAAAAACATAAACGGGAAACCCATAAATAAAAATGTGCGCACAATGGTAGGATACATATAAATGTGAATATCCAGCAGGTATGCTTTCTGTATTACATATCCTATCAGAAACAGAATATAGGCGACCACCAGCAACTTTGCCATACTTACTTTACGGGTAAAATAGATCACGAAGGTAGCACCTATCAGGGCTGCGATATACCACAAATGGTAATAGCCCGTAAGCAAGTTTATAAGGATAAGTTTTTTCCCTCCTCCGGTCATGTACCAGAGAAATGGCAAATATATGACTGTCCACGTGATATAGATAATGAAAAGGCGTTTTATATATTTCTTTACCTTTTCCTTATCATGTGCTATATCGGCAAAGTAATAGCCATTTATAATAAGGAAGATAGGCACTGTAAAACGTGCGAACGCATCGGAGAAGAACCAACCTAACAAGCCATAGGTCGATATATCGCTGTGCCCGCTGATAACCAGAATGATCAGTATCAGCCGCATATAATCGAGTGTTACATTCCTGCCTTTGGAGAGAGTCATATGTCCAGATTTGTGTTTTGAGCCATAAAGATATAACATTAATCAGTTTATTAAAAGGAATCGGGCGTATAAACAAACAGGCCGAATCGCTTAATTTCAATCCGGCCTGCTTTGTTATCTGGTCAATATGATTAATTCATATACTGTTTGAGTTCCTCTACCCATTTGGCTATACGTGCTTCTGTTTCATTGTATTCGTTGTCTTCATCCAGAGCCAGCCCTACGAAACGGTCGTTTACAATAGCTTCTGAATCGTCGAACGTATACCCGTCAGTAGACACTGAACCAACTATCTCTACCTTATTCTTCAATGCCTTATATATCACATACATACCACCTGCAAAGCTGGTAGAGAAAGAGGCACTGTCACCCAGTCCGAAGATGGCTACTTTTTTACCTGAAAAGTCCAGTTTTTCTACTTTTGGTAAAAGTATCTCCCAGTCGTCCTGTAAATCACCTACCCCTGTGGTAGATGCACCGAAAATAAGGAAATCGTAAGGCTTCAGATCATCGACTTTTACTCCATCCGCATTGAAAAGATCAGCATCACCAATTGCTTCTTTTATTTTTTCTGCTACCGCTTCTGTGGCCCCGGTAGACGAGCCGTAAACTATCGCTATTTTGCTCATAACACGTTTTGAGTTTATTAAACTGATTATCAACTACCTGGGATCAGCAAGTACAGAGCGCGCCATAAAGGTTTGTACTATACCTCTCATCGCCAGATATATTATAAACGAAATCCATAAGATTTTGTTCCCAATAAAATTGTTCAATGACAAATATAGCAAGAAAAAACAGACGACCGATATCAGCATAGAGTTACGCATCTGATGAGAGGCCGTAGCCCCGATAAATATACCATCCCAGAGGAATGCCGAAAAGCCGGCAATTGGGATAAGAAGCACCCATATATGGTATTGGCGGCTCAACTCCACGATATACTGCTTATCGGTTAATATAGATAATATATCTTCCATAAAAAATATATATATCAGTGTAAACAGGATAGCAATGCCTGCTCCCCATCCGAATAAACGTTTCACCAGAATTTTCAGCTGCCCCTTATTATTAGCCCCGATAAATTTACCTGTAAGTGCTTCAGCTGCATATGCAAAACCGTCCATCATGTACGAGAACAGGATAAACAACTGCATTAGCAGCGCATTTACTGCAAGAATATCTTTCCCTGCCTTTGCCGATGCCGAGGTGAAAAAGGTAGTAACAACCACCAATGCCATTGTGCGGATAAAAATATCGCTGTTCACCTTAAAGAAAGGGATATATGAAGGCAGGTTTTTCAGAATTTTCAGATTGAAATAAGGTTTCAGCCAACCATATTTCACATTCCATATAAACAGGGATGCAATAAACCCTGAATACTGGGCGCAGAGTGTGGCCAAAGCAACACCTTTTATCTTCATACCCAACCCATAGACGAAGAAGAAGCTCAGACCGATATTTACTATATTGATCCCTATAGCCACCACCATTGGTATTTTAGCATTCTGCATCCCTACATACCAGCCGTTGAATGTGTACATTCCCAGCACGGCAGGAGCCGCCCACACATAGACGTAGAAATATTCCTGCGCATAAGTTTTCACTACCGGTTCGGCATTCAGCAGATAAAACCCGGCATGGGAGATAAAATATTGCAACAGAATTATAAGAACCCCTGCCGCCATAGCCACAGCTAGCGAACGCAGGAGTATATTGGTTTGCTCTCCTTTGTTTTCTGCACCGAATGCCTGCGCTGTAAAACCGCTTGTTCCCATTCGCAGGAAGGAAAAACTCCAGTATATAAAATTAAAAAGCATGGTAGCCAGTGCAATAGCCCCGATATAGTCTTCCGAATCGAGATGCCCTACAATAAACATATCCACCATACCCAAAAGGGGCACGGTTATGTTGGAAATAATATTAGGTATAGCCAGTCGTAAAATGCTTCTATTCATAACAGAGGCAAAAGTACGATTAATTATTACAATAGTTAACTGGTAACTGCCAACAGGCTGATGAAAACATCAAATAAAAAAACATATCTTTGTTCATAATCCTAATATAAAACAACAAACTATGCTAATAAAAAATACTCTATTTATATTTGATAAAAAAAGAAGCCAATGAATGTAAGTGTATTGACAAAGCTTCCTCTTTTCAGATCTATACGCCAAAACGAAATAGAACGAATATTACAGGAATTAAAAATAACTGAGACGTACTTTAAGAAAGGCGAAATACTGGCTTTTCAGGACGAGGCGTGCAACAGGCTTATCCTGTTATTATCAGGTAGTGTAAAAGGCGAAATGAACGATCCATCGGGCAAAGTGGTAAAAGTAGAAGATATTTATGCTCCGAATCCGTTGGCTATACTTTTCCTTTTTGGTGATGATAACCGGTTTCCCGTACAGGCTATTGCCCGTGAGGATACTATTGCGCTGGTTATTCCAAAGCAGTCAGTACTGCGAATGTTAAGTATGAATGAAACGTTGCTGAAGAATTATCTGGATATTTCGGCAAATTTTGCAGGAAGATTAAGTAAAAAATTACATTTTATGTCTTTCCGCACTATCCGTCAAAAATTATCCCTATATATACTTAACCTGTCAAAGATCTCCCAATCGGACATCGTAGAACTGGACCGGCCAAAAAGTTCGTTAGCAGAATATTTCGGTGTATCGAGACAATCGATCGAACGTGAATTAACGAATATGCAGACAGACGGACTGATATTATCCGAAAAAAGGAAGATCTCTATAAAAAAGAAGGATAAGCTGATACAGCTTATCCGTTTCTGATATGTCTATTATATATCGTTATATTTATTTGCCGCTCATCAGCGTTTCCATAAATTCTTTTCCTTTGATCAGGCCATAAGCACCTTTAGGTGATTCGAATTCATCGTATACCCGGACATCATCGGCACTACCATTCGATCTGTAAATAAGAAAAGGAATCGGTTTATTCGTGTGCGTTTTTAGTGCACACGGAGTAGGGTGATCCGGTAAGACAGCAATAGTTACAGGTTCATCCCAATCTTTAGTAGCTTCATAGATATGTCTTACCACTCTGTCATCCAGATATTCTATCGTTTTTGTCTTCAGTTCATAATCGCCTTCATGTCCGGCCTCATCACTGGCTTCTATGTGCAGATACACAAAGTCATCATTCTTCAACGCATCGATGGCAGCCTGTGCCTTACCTTCATAATTTGTATCGTAAAGACCTGTTGCTCCTTCGACATGAATTTGCTTCAAACCCGCATAAACACCGATACCCATAATCAGGTCTACAGCAGAGATCACCGAGCCGGATTTTATTCCGAATAGTTCCTGCAAGGTTTGCATCTGCGGACGATAGCCCGGAGACCATGGCCAAATACTGTTTGCCGGATCTTTTCCTGCGGCAATACGTTTCAGGTTCACAGGATGATTTTTTAGGAGTTCTTGTGATTTTAGAATGAGACTGTTCAAATAATCTGCTGTCTCCTGTGCCTCGGGTGCCTCAGCTTTAATCAACACATCTTTAAATGGGGTGCCTGTGACATCATGTGGCGCTGTACAGTCCAGATGCTTGTTTCCTTCTTTTAACTTAAGCAAGTGACGATATGATACGCCAGGGTAGAAACTCACCTTTCCATCATTTAATTCCTTATAGAGAAAACGGATCAGCTCGGCAGCTTCTTCACTTGATATATGTCCGGCCGAGTGGTTCTTTATTTTTTCGTCTTCTATACAGATCAGATTACAGCGCATAGCCATTTCACCAGGTAGAATATCCACTCCCATACTGGCAGCTTCGAGCGAACCACGTCCTTCAAATACTTTTGGTACATCGTAACCAAGAACCGAGAGATTGGCAATTTCGCTTCCCGGTTTAAATCCCGGAGGAATTGTATCCAGTTCTCCACTTTTACCTTTGGCGGCAAGCATATCTATATACGGCTTTCTAGCCACTTGTAACGGGGTCTTATTTCCTAATGCGCCAATAGGTTCATCGGCGGCGCCATCCGCAAGAATTATAATCGTTTTCATTTTTCTACCAGAACAGAGTTTTATCTTACAAAATTGAGCATAATTTATACAAAAAACAACTTTTACATACAATTTACCGGCCTTAGTTAGAAAATACAAAAAACCAACCGGCAAATTAACCTATTTTATCAGTTTCGCTATATAACTAATAAATTGTCTGGTATACAAATCCCACTTGATTTTATTTATAAACTTTTCTACCGGATTTGTTATAACGAATCTGACATTATCAATCACGATGCAAGCAGCAAATACTACAACACCATAAAACAGCAGTCTGACTGCAAGCATCCATTCTGTATCAATACCAGCAGTGCTCTCCTTAATATATCCGTATAAATGCTCTTTTACAAAACGATTCTCATGAATCAGATAAACGGCTAGAGCCGATTTAGCAATCCAATTTATAAACCTGTTTTTGAACTTGAGTGTCCTGAAAAACAGGAAAAACGAAATAGCGGAAATGAAAACAACAGGGGAATTGTATATATAAAAGCGATTTGTAATAGAATGAATATCAGAACTCTTTGTTATTATGAAAACAGTACTGATAACAGAGCATAAAATATATATACCCAGATACAGGAATTGCCGTTTTGTAGTTGTGACATTTAGTGTATGCATGGCGATAAACCGCCCTATAAAATATAAAAAGATGAAATTCATCACATTATAACCATTATAGTTTACATCCTTCTGCCACAGATAGCCAAAATAAAATGTTATAACGCTCCATATGATCAATAAAGCAATGAATTCGCTTTTATTACAGTTATCAACTACTTTGTTCAGCATTGGAGATAAAAGGAAAAGGTAAAAATAACAAGTTACGAACCAAATGCCTTCGGAATGAGAGAATGGCAGAAAAGCCCGGAAAATACTCTTTAAGTTATAAACATCCGTATATCCTGCCTGAAGTAACGAGAATAGCAGATTATAGAATACACAAATAATATATAAATGAAAAAATCCCCGCCAGCTTATTCTTATTCCGAAAAATCCCGAGATCAAAACAAAACAATTGACCGCTATAATAAATAAACTATTAAATGAAACGAGGATGCTTTCATTTGAATAGCCTAACACATGATAAATGAAGTGATGCAACAGTATGAAAAACATGCATACCAACCGAAGAAGTTCAAAATTGGACTCCCTTACTCTCCTATCAGAAACAATGTTTTTATCGGGAAGCATTGTTGAAATTTTTCTTTGAAGGCTATCTTACATTCGCAATACTGATTATATCAGAGAATACGCCTGCTGCCGTGACACTGGCACCTGCTCCATATCCCTTTATTATCATTGGATATTCGTTATACCTCTCGGTAGTGATCTGAATTATATTGTTGCTACCCTCCAGATCGTAGAATGGATGGTTTTGTCCGACTTCCTGCAATCCCACCTCGCATTTACCATTTTCATACCTGGCAACAAAACGGAGGTGCTTGTGTTCATTTTCAAGCTTGTTTCTACGGGCTTCGAATTCATCGTCTAATTTTCGGATATTTGCCCAGAACTCTTCTATTGTACCATCAAAAAATTCCAGAGGAACAAAAAGATTTTTCTTGACATCTGATTGTTCTACCCTGTATCCCGATTCACGGGTAAGGATGACAAGCTTACGCACCACATCGGCACCACTCAAGTCGATACGGGGATCAGGCTCGGAATATCCGTTTTCTTTGGCCAGATAGATGGCTTTACTGAAAGGTATGTCCTTACTTATTGTATTGAAGATAAAATTCAATGTTCCTGATAAGACAGCCTCAATTTTGACGATTTTATCGCCGGAATTGACCAGCGAGTTCATTGTATTGATAATCGGTAATCCTGCTCCGACATTTGTTTCAAACAGGAATTTGATATTCCGTTCGCGGGCTGTGTTTTTCAGATTGATATAATTGTCGTAAGCTGAAGAAGCCGCTACCTTATTAGCCGTGACAACAGATATATTCTTAGCCATCAGTTCTCCATAAATCTCGGAAACGGAATCACTGGCGGTACAATCGACAAAGACAGCATTGAAAATATTCATATTTATGATTCCATCACGAAGTATCTCAGGGCTACTCGGTATACCCCTTTCTTCCAGTTCCTGCTTGTAATTGTCGAGATCTATACCTTCCCTGCAAAACAAAGCCTTACGGCCTCTGGCTATCCCCACTACATTCAGTTTCAGGGCATACTGTTCCATAAGTTTTGGTTGCTGATGCCTGATCTGTTCTATCAGATTCCCTCCGACAGTCCCAATTCCCACGATGAAAAGGTTTAAAGCCTTGTAGTCTGACAGGAAGAACGAATCGTGGATAGAGTTGAGCGCTTTACGCAAGTATTTATTTTTTATAACAAATGAAATATTCACCTCAGATGCACCCTGTGCACAGGCAATCACGCTGATACCACTCTTCCCCAGTGTTTCGAACAGCTTTCCGGCAATCCCCGGGGTATATTTCATATTCTCGCCCACAATGGCTACTGTGGCAAGATCGGTTTCGAGCAACACACGGTTGATACTACCCAGTGCGATCTCTTTATCGAATTCGGCCTCCAGTACCTGAACAGCCAGTTCCGCATCCACAGAACGCACACCGATGGATGTACTGTTTTCTGACGATGCCTGAGAGACAAGGAACACACTGATACCATTTTTGGCCAAAGCCCGGAATATGCGGAAATTCACCCCGATAATACCTACCATACCAAGTCCCTGCACAGTGATCAGACAAGCATCTGAGATAGAAGAAATACCTTTTATCAACGCTTTGCTCTTTTTGGGATCCCCGTCATGAGAAATGTATGTGCCGGGAGCTTCAGGCTTAAAGGTATTCTTTATCCTGATAGGGATATTCTTATGATAGACCGGGAAAATTGTAGGTGGGTATATGATCTTCGCACCAAAGTTACACAACTCGGTAGCCTCAGTGAAAGTGAGATATTCAATAACATGAGCCCCGTTTATCACTTTGGGATCGGCCGACATAAAGCCATCCACATCCGACCATATCTCGAGAATATTGGCATTGAGCGCCGCAGCAAATATGGCTGCCGTGTAATCTGATCCTCCACGCCCCAGATTGGTAATTTCCCCGGTGGTTTTACATGTGGAAATAAATCCGGCGACTAATATCCTTTTCGAAGAAGATTCGAAAGCAGCCTGTATCAGTTTCGATGACAGCTCTATATCCGGCGTATGTTTTCCGAAAGCAGAATCTGTCTGAACAAGTTTCGCAACATCTATCAATTCAAAATCTGTAAAAGAATAGCTGATAATAAGTGAAGACAAACGCTCTCCATAGCTCACTATTTTATCGGAAGTCTTAGGCGAAAGGTCATTGATGAGGAATACACCTTTGAAGATGTTGCTTAGTTCTTCGAGCAGTTTGTTAACTTCAATCTCCAGTTTGTTGCGCTCTTCGCCTGTAACGTCAAGTTTACTGACCACAGTCAGGTGTTGCTCAACGATTTCACGGAATTCGCGCTCATAGGAATAGTCTCCTGCCGCCGCCATTTGCGAGGTGGTCAAGAGTTTGTCCGTTATACCTTTGAAAGCTGAAACTACAACTACCAGGGGCTCTTCTACCCTGCTTACTATTTTTTTTACATTAGCGATATTAGAGGCAGAACCTACGGATGTTCCGCCAAACTTCATTACTTTCATTGGGTATAATTAATGTCTGTTCTTATTTCAACAAGTTATCGAATCTATCGGCGTCTATAATTATTCTCTGTTTATCCTCATTATATTTCAAACGAGGGACTTTAACGACGGGCACTACCTGGGTAGTAACAGCCGATTTGGTTTTTACACGGGCTACACCTGTAATTTTAGCGATAGCTTCGGCAAGCATTGGTTCCGACAGGTCTCCCAGCGGAAGGAGTCCTTCTTTCCATTCGGACAATAAAGGACATTGAGTTTCTACCCTATTGCCATTATCATCTTCATAATATGCATCCTGCATCACATATGATTCCTCCCATTCCGATACCGGATAATCGGGCTCTAAACCATCTATATAATTGCCATTTCCATCGGCATCAGACAGGCGGGATATTAGCGGTTGCAATTGCCATTTTATACGCTCACTATCCGATTTTATAGTCATCGACGCTTTATCTTTTCCTACAGTTGTTTCTCCTACATGATATACATTCATATAGGGTTTCAGGTTGTGAAGGACAAGTTCACTGGCCGATGCGCTGTATTCGGAAGCGATGATAAACAGGCGATTTATATTCAATTTTGGTATCTCAACATTTGTTCTATATACTTTATCGAGGAAATAATCATTAAAGATATCAGAATTATTTCTGTTGGTTACCAATAATGAATCTTCAAAATACTGATTGTATTTTTCTTTGGCAAAAATTTTGCTTGTAGTCCTGTCGGGATATAAAGCGCTGGCTAAGTTGATTGCTGTTGTAAGATAACCTCCCGGATTGTACCTTAAATCGAGTACAAACTCTGTAATTCCCTGATTATTCAAATCCCTGATACTTTCTATCAGGGCAATGTCGTATCTGAAGTTCGTTTCATCACTTTCATCCGGATCTCTTTTAAATGCATTATACATCAGATACCCCACTTTAACATCGGCATTAGCACTGTTCTTCACATTTAGTACTTTGCTAATAAAAATGGGAGATTGGACAGAACCATTAGTACTAAACGGACTTAAAACCTCCATAGTCCCGGTAGCATTATTATATACAGAAAGGGTTAACGAGTTTTTATCTTTCAGAATAGTTTGATAATTGTCATAATTTACATTCTCACTGTCTACTTTATATATAACCATTCCCCTTTTCAAACCCTTTGCTTCGGCATCAGAATCTTCATAAACATAAGTGACAAAAAGACCAACGGAGGTATTTTGTGCACTAGCATTGGGAAAATATGAAACAGGGAGACAATCAAATCCCAGATTGTCTTCATTAAACAACGCCTTTGTTCCTTTCGAATCGTCTTCTTCTATCCAGGAAAACCTATCACCGTCACGTTGTTTGTATTTATAGAGGATACTAGTAAAGAAGCTTTCAGATTCCAGACTGTAATTGGGTGATTTGGTTAATTCCTCATTCCACAGATAAACCCTTGTCATTTTGTCGTATATCCAACGGTTGGTATATTCTTCATCGGTATAATTGTCTCTCTTGCTATCGTTATTATCATCACATGCCACAAAGAACAATGATGACAAAATTATTGTCAGAAATGTAAGTTTTGCTTTCATTATAGTCTCATTTTGTGAGTATATATGTTATTTTATCAATTAGCCACCATCATTTACAGACGTTTGCAAATATACGGATTAATATGCTATTAAAAAATTAATTCGCCTTTGCCCTGCCTTATTATTTCGGGTTCGTCGCCGGTACAGTCTACCACGGTAGATGCCTCTACTCCTCCATAACCCCCATCTATAATAACGTCAACTTTGTCAGAATATTTTTCGTAAATAAGTTCGGGATCGGTGGTATATTCTACTACCTCGTCATCATCCTTTACCGAAGTGGTGAGTATAGGGTTTCCCAGTTCATGCACCAGCGTGCGAATGATATTATTATCGGGGACACGTATGCCCACAGTTTTTTTGTTTTTATAAATCTTTGGTAATGAAGATGTCGTATTCAATATAAAGGTAAACGGGCCGGGCAGATTCTTCTTCATCAGTTTGAATGTGGCATTATCCACACGGGCATATTCGCTGATGTTACTCAGGTCATAGCAAATAATGGACAGATTGCTTTTTGCCGGATTAATATCTTTTATACGGCATATTTCTTCCACAGCGCGCACGTTTAGCGCATCGCAACCAATGGCATATACCGTATCGGTAGGATAAATAATCAGCCCCCCATCCCTCAGAACCTGTATGACCTTGTCTACCTCTTTCTGATTGGGATTGTCCTCATATAACTTTATAAACATACAATCAGCCTTTTCGTGTTGAATACAAATGTAGTGATACTTAGCGAAATATAAGCAAAAATAAGATTTAATAAAGAAAGTTAAAAATAACCGAAAAGGCAATCATTTGCCACCTGTTAGTAGTCAGGGAGTTAAGAACAAGGACTGTATCGGTTCAGAACAGTGAGCCCAATCGTTTTTTTATAGAAAACATGGTCAGACGCTTTATTTCTTCTTCTTTTTCAACTCATCCCTGAGCAGTGATGCCAATTCATAGTCTTCCCCGTCTACTGCGTCTTTAAGCAAAGTTTCCAATTCTTCGGGGCTTAACAAGGAATAATCGAGTGCCGGATCGTCTCTTCCCTCATCGCCCGATGTTTCCTGCATAGCATTCTCATCGAAGATGACGGCTTGTTCACGCATAATAGTTTCGGTAGTGTATATGGGCGATTTTGTCCTCAGGGCAATGGCTACGGCATCGGACGTGCGTGATTCTATTTCCATAACCTTGTCCTCCTGCAAAAGAACTAATTTCGCAAAGAACACACCATTTTCGTATTTATAAATCTCTACTTCGCGGAGGACAATTCCGGCTTCGGAAAGCAAGGATTTGAACAAGTCGTGTGTGAGTGGTCTGGGAGGGATCGAGCCTTGCAGTTTGAAAGCAATGGATTGTGCTTCGGGCGTACCGACAACGATCATCAGACGGCGTATTCCGTCCTCTTCAGCCAATACCAGTCCGTAAGCTCCCGACTGAGTCTGGTTGAAAGAAAAACCTAGCACCGATAATTTCACCTTATTGTCCATACTCCGAATATTGAATCAAAATTACAGATTTTATTTTATAACCACCAAAAATCTGTTTTGTTTTATAATATTTAATGTCTTTAGTTGCAAACAGCAATTATGAGAAAGGTTTGTATTTTTTGCAGATAACTTTATCTATAGTATAAACAACAATGAGCTAATGTGGCAATATGCCGATGTGCCAACAAAAAACAAAAAAGCGATCTTTAAAAGATTTAAATAGTTATGCGAACCTGTAATCAGATTTAATCGTTTTATTTTTTACTGTGCGTAATCGAAGATTACTTGCCATCCTTTTTTCTTAAGCAAAAAAAGATGCAAAAGTGTCACTTTTGTCACTTTTTAGTTAAAACGCGGAGACTAATAAAATTCAATATTTTAGTCTGTTTTTGATCTCTTAATTTTCAAATAGATGTATCTTTGCTTAAAATAAAGGAATTATGACACTGAAAGATAAACATATTGTATTAGGTATCACCGGAAGCATAGCAGCATATAAAGCAGCTTCGTTAACCCGTTTGTTTATTAAAGCAGGAGCCAAAGTGCAGATTGTTATTACTCCTGCCGGAAAAGAGTTTATCACTCCTGTTACCCTGTCTGCCTTAACCGGAAAGCCTGTTGTCAGCGAATTCTTTACAGCTAATGACGGTACATGGCACAGTCATGTCGATCTGGGACAGTGGGCCGACCTGATGGTAATAGCTCCCGCTACGGCCTCTACTCTCGGCAAAATGGCTAACGGGATAGCAGACAATATGCTTATCACTACATATCTTTCGATGAAAGCCCCTGTTATGATAGCTCCGGCTATGGATTTGGATATGTTTGGTCATCCGTCTACAACCCGGAATATAGAGTTGCTTCGCTCTTACGGGAACATTATTATAGAACCTGCTGCCGGTGAATTGGCCAGCCATCTGATAGGCAAAGGGCGTATGGAAGAACCGGAGAAAATACTGGAAGCGGTGGAGAACTTCTTTACTCAGCAGGAATCACTTTCAAAAAAAAAAATACTGATAACGGCCGGACCGACTTATGAAAAGATAGATCCCGTTCGTTTTATCGGGAATTATTCTTCAGGGAAAATGGGATTTGCCCTTGCCGAAGAATGTGCCCGCCGTGGAGCGGAAGTTGTGATTGTTGCAGGTCCTGTATCACTGAAAACTACCCACCCCAATATAACACGTATCGATGTGGAATCGGCAGAAGAAATGTATAATGCTTCTGTAAATGCCTTTCCTGGGATGAACGCAGCTATATTATGTGCGGCGGTAGCCGATTTCCGGCCTTCGGAGCAATATGCTGAGAAAGTGAAGCGGGGAGAAGATATATTGAATATATCCCTTGTTCCGAACAAGGATATCGCGGCATCGCTGGGCAAGATGAAGAAAGCCAATCAGGTACTTATTGGCTTTGCGCTGGAAACAAATGACGAGGAAGCGAATGCCCTGAAAAAAATGGCGAAGAAAAACCTCGATTTTATAGTATTGAACTCACTCAATGATAAAGGAGCGGGATTCAAATATGATACGAATAAGATAGCCATACTTAATAAGGAGGGCATTCGTAAAGATTTTCCGTTAAAGGCGAAAAAAGATGTTGCTTCTGATATTATAGATGAAACATTAGCTTAGTTGCTTGCTGCTATCGGTTGTCTGAGAACAAATTAGCCCTGCATTTGTTGATTAAGTTAAACAACGTGAAACTAACATTGTTTGATGGCACAGGTAAAAAAGACTAAAGCGACAAAAATAATCCTCTTCGTCATCCTGCTGGGTATAGTAGGGGGATTTACTGTTAACTGGTTTCTTACCTATCGCCTGCAGTCTACCCTGAATGAAAAGCTAACGGAGGAAGTGCTGAAAGCGACCGATGGCTTTTACAGGTGTACTTTCGAGGAATTATCTGTTGGCCTGTTCTCTGGCGAACTTTCCATAAAGGGAGTCAATCTGGAACCCGATTCTCTGGCTTTTGCCCAATGGAAGGCAGGGGATACGCTTCCCAATGTGTATTATAAAATCCATCTGGGAGAAATTCATTTTCGCGGGGTGAACCTCACATGGCTTCGTAATTATACAAACCTTCATTTCAGCCTGTTTGAGTTGAATTCCCCTGATGTAAAGGTTGTTCAACCCGCATCGGCCCGTGAAAAAGAAGAACATTCCGGAAAAGACCCGAAAACGCTCTATGAAATGGTTTCTCCATATATAGACGAACTTACGGTGAACAGGATAAACCTGAAGGATGCAAATGTCTCTTATATTGTGGATGACTCAATATCACCTGTTGTATATGCTTTGAGGGATGCTAACTTCAGGGCTTTTAACTTCAGGTTGGATAAGGATTCATACATGTCGGGGAAACTGCTTTATTCCGACTATTTCGAGTTTGAGGCTGATAAACCTCAGCAACTTTTGTATAGTGATCAGGTGATTCTGGAAACAGACAATATCAAGCTTAGCACCATTGAGTCGCTTATAGAGATAGAAGGGGTAAAGATCCATCCGAAAGAAAGCTTTTGGGAGGATCGTTTTCAAAGGTCGGGAATATACCTTAAAGCTGAAATAGCAGCTGTTACCGCCGAGGGAGTTGGGTTTAACCGGGAAAATGCACAGAATTATCTTCATGCTTCATCCTTTAATATAAAATCGACGGATATACAGTATTTTAGTATTAATGGAGGTGATAAGAGCGAAGAAAAAGACTCACTTGTACAGGATACCATAACAGATCAGGCTTGGTCTTTATATAGCCTCATCTCACCCATCCTGAGTAGTATAGCTATTGATAAAATAAACATAGAAAAGACAAAGTTCAATTATACGCTTACCCAGAAAGGTCTTACTGATATATATACGTTGTATAAGTTTGATTTTCACGCCAATAAATTCCTGGTAGATTCACTGTCGGAGCAACAAAAAAAGTTTTGGTATGTAGATAATTTCGTATTGGCAGGTGAGAATATTAACGGGTTGATGGAAAGCAACAATTCGAATGTAAGCGCCACAAGTCTCTATCTCAATACAGGGGAAAAGAAATTTCATCTGGCCAATATAGAAGTGAAGCCTTTATCTACAAATCAGGGAAAAGACTATATGTCGGGAGGTATTAAACGGATAAGTGTCGATGGGCTGGATTATAACACCGGGGTTTCGGCCGATGAGCTCAGGCTCGACACCTTTAATATTGAGTATTTCAGGGTATCAGCCAATAATTCTCAGACAAAGATATCTAAAGCGGCAGGGTCACCGGATGATATTTTCGAAATGTTCAATCCTTATGCTGATTATCTGTCGGTGAAAAAGATCAGGCTGAACGATGCAGGTCTGAAGGTTCATGATAGGGTAGAAGGGCAAACATATAGCTTACAACATCTGAATTTTTATGCTACCAATTTCTTAATAGATGAAAATACCCGGCGAACCGCAAGGTATCTTTTCAGCTGTGACGATATTGGGATGGCATTCAAGAACTTCGATAATGTCCTTCCGGGGGGTATCTACAGATTGCAAATAGGAAGTACGGATGTATCTACGATGGCCGGACGTCTGAAATTTGAAAATTTGAGATTGAGCCCGCAGACAGATACATGGACTAAAGCCCCGGCATCTTATTATGATATAAAAATCCCGTTGGTTGATATAGAGGGCTTCGATAATGAGGCCTATCTCAATAAAGATATAGCCAGGGTGGGTTCCTTCAGGATATTATCACCCGATATAAACATTGTAAAGTTGAAAGATGCAGTTCGGGATAGTAAAGATAATGACGGATATAGTATAACGAATGCGTTAAAAGGTATCTCTGTGAGTTCTATGATAATATCGGATGCCGCATTCAGGTCTTTAGACCGTACCAAAGATGATAGTATATCTGTCAGTATTCAGGATATGAGATTGACCGATCTCTTGATGGACGAAAAACTGAATGTTGGAAAGTTTTATGTGTCCCGGCCTTCGGTAAATATGCGTGAATCCGGTTCAAAAATCAGCTTCAGCACAGATTATCTGAGTCTTACGGGGCTTAAGCTTTCGGGGAAAGACATTGGTCTGGCTTCATTCGATCTGATAAAACCGGAACTGCATTTGATACGGGATTATAAGGTAAAGACTGATACAACAAGCCTGAAATCGCCAGAGCCTGATGCATATGCTTCTTTAAGCGCTTATTTCGACAAAGCAAATATTGGACGGATCAATATTGAAGAGGCTCGTATCGATTATAGCCATACTCTGGACACGAAAATTGTAAAATATCAGGAGGTAAATACTACAAACCTGAAAGCCGAGGGCCTTGCAATAGATACCAAAGCCAGATCGTTAGATGTCGCAGACTTTCACTTCAATACCAAAGATCTGCATCTGCCCATTATGGATGGCTTCTATACGCTCGATTTCGATAGGATCGACCTGAATAAGAAACTGGCTAAAGCAGAGATATCAGGAGTTAAAATGACCTCAGCCTATCCCAAGATGGAGTTCTCTTACAAGCACCCTCAGCATAAAGACTGGTTCGATGTTAGCGTTGGCGGTATTACTATATCAGGACTTGATTACACTACCTTGATTAAGAGCAATTTACTGAAGGCAAAGGATCTTGAGATACAGGATGTAGTATTGCAAAACCTGAAGAACAAACAGATATATACCCCGCCCAAAATGCAGCCGATGATATACACTAAGATTCAGGAACTACCGGTCGGTTTGGATATTGATACTGCCAATATAAAGAACTTTACTGTGATATACGATGAGTTGCCAAAGGACAGTGAAGAGATGGGACGGATACTCTTTGAAGGTATGAACGGGCGGTTCTCCAGACTTGCCAATGTCGCTTCTTACCCCAATGAATACATGAACCTGTATGTGGATGGCAAATTTATGGGCAATCCTTTTACTGCGCGTTGGAATATGCCTGTAAGTCCTGATTACGATTGCTTTGTATTGAGTGCTGCTCTCGATGACTTTGACATGCAAGCCCTTAATCCGATATTTGTCCCTTTAGCCAAGGCCGAAGTGAAAACTGGCAGGATCAATCAGTTCCGCTTCAAAACTGAAGCTACGAGCGTGGATGCTCATGCCCATATGTTATTATTGTATAGCAATTTGCATGTTGACATCTTGAAAGACCCCGAAACACAGCAAAAGAAGAAGCTTCTTTCATCTTTAGCCAATATGGTGATAAGATCCAATAATCCTAATAATAAAAGATCTGATCCCCGGGTAGCTGATATTTATATCGAACGTGATCCCTATCACTCTTCATTCAATTACTTTTGGCAGATTATGCAGCCGGCAATGGTCGAATCTGTTGGTGTATCGCAAGGTAAACAGAACTTTATGAAGAAGGTTACCGGATTCTTTGCTAAAGTAAAGAATCTTTTTTCAGGTAGTAAGAAAGAAGAGGGAAGCTCTAAAGAACTACCTGAATAACCGTCCCTGGTAAGTCTCTCTTTCGGCAAACCTTTTCAACACTTTCGCAGTGAACTCGAAATTTTTCAATCCCCAGTCGGGGGCGATCAGCAATTGTTTAGGAGACTGGGAAATAAACCGTTCTATGATAAAGCCGGGATTAAGCCTTTCTGCAAAATCAATGCACAGATCAATATAATCATCCGCTTTAAATAGGTTAAACCATTCGGGATGCTCCCTGTGTTGTCTGGCCATTACGGTTCCCCTTATCAATTGCAACTGGTGTATTTTCAGGGTAGTCAGCGGTAGTTTCGAAACCACATTGGCATGAGCTAGTATCTGTTCACGGCTTTCGTGTGGCAGACCAAGTATCAGATGTGCTCCTGTGTAAATACCTTTTGATGCTGTTTTTCTGATGGCATCCTCGCTTTCGGCATGTGTATGTCCCCTGTTTATAAACTCCAGTGTAGAGTCAAGCGTTGATTCCAGTCCGTATTCAATAATAAGGAAGGTTCTCTTGTTCAGTTCGGCAAAATAGTCTAAGAGTTCGTCCGGCATGCAGTCGGGGCGTGTTCCTATAATAAGCCCTACAACATCAGGATAGCTCAGCGCCTCTTCATACAAGGCTATTAGCTTATCAATACTATCATAAGTGTTTGTATATGACTGAAAATAAGCTAAATATTTCATGTCAGGATATTTGTAAGAGAAAAAAGCAATGCCGTCTCTCAGTTGGTCGCTGACACTGCGCTGCTTGCCTCCATACCCCGGACTGAAACTCTGATTATTACAATATGTGCAGCCTCCCACAGCTTTCGACCCGTCCCTGTTGGGGCAGGTGAAACCTGCATTTATAGATATCTTCTGCACTTTGTAAGGAAAGTGTTGTTTCAGAAGCTCTCCGAATTCTTTATAGAACCTGTTTTCCATCCGGCTGTTTTCATTTTGTGTGCAAAGGTAACAATAAGCCTATCAAGATTGTTCTCTGCCCTGTTAATTATGTCTCATTTTCCAATTTAACTAAAAAGTTACAAAAGTGACAGAATTTAGCCTTTAGCTATTTGCTTATAGCCATTGGCTTTTTAACTAAAAGCTGACAAACAACGTTCGGCAGAGCAAAGCGGAGCCAATTGAAAATCACCGAAGCGAAGGCGAGGCAAACCTTACAGGTATTTACAGTTAGCGTTCAACGGTTATCAGTTAACAAACTTGTAACTATTTAATGTTCTCAAAGACCGCTTTTTCAATAGATGGATCTGATAAATATCAAATCATTATCTTTGCAACTTACTTTTATTTTATATAGATAAATCAAATGAAAAATTATAAAGTCCTCTTTGTGTGTCTGGGTAATATATGTCGCTCTCCTGCCGGAGAAGGAATATTCAAGAAAATGGTGAAAGAAAGGGGTATGGAGAAATATATAACCGTTGACTCGGCAGGAACTTCGGGATACCACAACGGAGATCTTCCCGATTCGCGCATGAGGCAACACGGAGCACGGCGGGGATATAAATTCGATTCACTGTCCCGTAAATTTACCGCTAAAGATTTTGATAACTTCGACATAATTCTGGCAATGGACGACAGTAACTATCATAACATTATGCGGCTGGCTCCCGACCTGGAATCGGAGAAGAAAGTACACAGAATGATAGAATTTTCGCAACGCTATTCGCATGACCATGTTCCCGATCCTTATTACTCGGGAGCAGACGGGTTCGAATTGGTTCTTGATCTGCTGGAAGACGCCTGCGAAGGTTTGTTGGATAATTTATCTCAATAAAACCAGAATAAAAGGCCACAATAAGATATAAAAAAGTGGAAAATCAAAAATCACTTTCAATTTTCCACTTTCCACTTTCAATTACACAAGAATATCTATTGTATTTTGAAATACCCTAAGTCTTCGCGGTCAAACTCCATTACATAAGAATACATTTTATTCACTTCTGCCTGTCCGTAGCTTACATAAACCTCTGCCGAACGGCGGAAGCTTTCGTTCTTATTGGCGTCCTGCAACAGTAAATATCCCAGCACGCAATGTGCGGCAGTTTCCACAAGACGGCGTGCATGGAAATCAAGATACTCCTGATCTTTCAGTTCTGTTACCTTAGCTGTTATTTCCGCATGCTTAGCAGTCATATCCATCAGCTTTTGTTTCAGATCTTCCAGTTCCGGTTTGTACTCCAATACTTCATATTCCTTTATCTGAGACAGATAAGTCCCGGTAGTAACATGGCGAATGGCCGCTACTACCTGCAACTGTGTAGTGCCTTCGTAAATATTAGTGATACGGGCATCACGATACAGGCGTTCGCAGGTATAATCCTTCATAAAGCCCGAACCGCCGTGTATCTGTATGGCATCATACGCATTCTGGTTAGCATACTCGGTAGTCATACCTTTACCCATAGGGGTGAATGCATCGGCCAGACGGCTGTATTTCTTCATTTCCTGACGTTCTTCGGGTTCCAGCTTACGTTCACGGCTGATATCTTCCAATGCTTTGTAGACATCCACAAAACGGGACGTTTCATACAACATGGCACGTGAAGCATCAGCTTTCGCACGCATCAGAGCCAACATTTCGTATACAGCTGGGAATTCGATAATTGCCTTTCCGAATTGCTTACGCTCCTGGGCATAAGCATATCCTTCGCGGTAAGCAGCCTCGCTGATCCCCGTAGCCTGTGCCATAATACCCAGACGGGCACCGTTCATCAAAGCCATCACATACTTAATAAGACCAAGTCTTCTTTCTCCGACTATTTCTGCTTTAGCATTTTTGTAAACCAATTCGCAAGTCGGCGAGCCTTTAATACCCATCTTATTTTCGATACGGCGAACATTGACACCTCCACTACGTTTGTCATAAATAAACATAGATAGTCCGCGACCGTCACGAGTACCATCTTCCGAACGGGCAAGTACTAAGTGTATATCTGAGTCTCCGTTTGTAATAAATCGTTTTACTCCGTTCAGGTACCAGCAATTGTCTTCTTCGCTGTATGTCGCTTTCAACATTACCGACTGAAGGTCTGATCCTGCATCCGGTTCCGTCAGGTCCATCGACATGGTTTCGCCGGCGGCTACACGTGGGATAAAACGAGAATGCTGGTCTTCATTACCGAATTCATACAATGTTTCGGCACAATCCTGTAATGCCCATATATTTCCGAATCCTGCGTCGGCATCCGATACTATTTCGGCAGCCATCACATAAGGTGTGATCGGAAAATTCAATCCGTTGTAGCGACGGGGCATGGTAATACCCATCAGCCCGGCTTTGCGTACGGCATCCAGATTTTCCTGTGTACCCGGTGCATAAGTCACACGTCCGTTATTTACAGTCGGCCCGTCATGGTCTACACCTTCGGCATTAGGCGCAATGGTGTTGGCGCAAATTTCACCTACTATTTCCAATACTTTTTCGTAACTATCCATTGCGTCCTCGAAATCGATAGGCGCATAGTCAAATTTATCTTTGTCGGCATAGTTACGTTCTTTCAGCTCCACAATGCGTTTCATCAGAGGATGATACAGGTGGTGTTTGTAGCTGGGATTATCTGTATAAAAGTTGTCCATCTTTTTTATAATTTAGGGACCCCTAGCCCCCGAGGGGGGAAAAGCCTCCCCTACGGGGAGGTTGGAGGGGCCTTATTTAGTGTTTTTTTTGTAGTACTTAATCATTTTCGGAATCACGTCTTCCACTGTTCCGGTTATCACATAATCGGCAATAGTGTTGATTGGCGCATTCGGATCATTATTAACAGAAATAATGATAGAACTTTCCTGCATCCCTGCTATATGCTGTATTTGTCCCGATATACCGCAAGCGATATATAGTTTAGGACGAACGGTAACACCTGTTTGCCCGATTTGCCTGTCGTGATCGGTAAACCCTGCATCCACGGCAGCACGCGAACCTCCTACCTCACCACCGATAACAGCAGCTAAATCATGTAAAAGTTTGAAGTTCTCTTTCGATCCGACACCGTAACCACCCGCCACAATAATTGGAGAGCCTTTGATATTGGTTTTACTCTTCTCCATCTGACGGTCGATAATGCTTACTACAAAATCAGTATCATTCACATATTTACTTACATCGTAGGTCTTTACTTCTCCTTTATGCAGAGGGTTGAATACTTCCTTTTTCATAACTCCTTCGCGCACGGTCGCCATTTGCGGACGGCATTTAGGGTTTATGATGGTAGCAACGATATTACCACCAAATGCAGGACGTATCTGATACAACAGATCTTTATAAACCTTGCCTTCTTTCTTTTCTTCGTGATCACCTATTTCAAGTGATGTACAGTCGGCGGTAAGTCCGCTTCCCAATGCAGAAGATACGCGAGGCCCCAGGTCACGGCCGATACTGGTTGCACCCATCAGCGCGATCTGCGGTTTAGTTTCCTCAAAAAGTTTCACCAATACAGATGTATGTGGCAGCGAAGTATACGGATACAGACGTTTATCATCAAAGAGGTGAAGTACATCCGTTCCATACGGGAATACTTGTTCGGCTATACCATCGAGTTTATAACCGACAGCTACCGCTTCCATTTTGCATTTAAGGGTCGTGGCCAAAGCTTTCCCTTTAGTAAGCAATTCGAGACTGACATCGGATACAATGCCGTCCTCTATTTCGCAATATACATATAAGTTGTTCATTCCTTGTTATTATTAAAAGCCCCCTAACCCCCGGAGGGGGAATAGCCTCCCCTACAGGGAGGTTGGAGGGGCCGGACTTTTACCCTATGGTATGATTTAAAATTAATTCTCTCATCAGTTCGTCGATGTTTTCGTCTGTGGGTTCCATCGCACGGCTTTCCTTCGACTGGAAAACAACATTTTCGATTGATTTCACTTTTGTAGGCGAGCCTGATAATCCGCATTGAACCACATCTGCATCCACATCCGCCACGCTCCACTCTTTCAGATCAAGATATGGACGACTACTGAACAAGTCTGTATAATCTATAGTTGCAGTCTGTTTTTCGGTAACAGTCTTCGCATGCTTATATTTTTGTACGGCCTTTGCATTCCGTGGACGACAATCGGGTGCAGAACTATTCACTGTAATCACGATAGGCATTTTCCCTTTCACAGTTTCTATTCCTCTTTCAAGACGGCGTTTCACTTTCACCTGTCCGCTTTTCACTTCAAGAATTTCCTCTGCATAAGTGATCTGGCTCAGTCCCAGCTTTTCTGCTACCTGCGGGCCTACCTGTGCAGTATCGCCATCGATTGCCTGACGTCCGCAGATAATCAGGTCGTACTCTCCTATCTTGCGGATGGCCATCGAAATAGCATAGGAAGTAGCAAGTGTGTCGGCTCCTGCAAAGGCACGGTCTGTTAGCAGGTAGCCACCATCGGCACCACGATACAACCCTTCGCGGATAATTTCGGCAGCACGTCCCGGCCCCATGGTTAATAACGTAACTGTAGTACCCGGATGGGCATCTTTCAGGCGAAGCGCCTGCTCGAGAGCATTCAGGTCTTCCGGATTGAAGATCGCAGGCAACGCCCCGCGATTCACTGTTCCATCAGCTTTCATAGCATCCTTACCCACATTACGTGTATCCGGAACCTGTTTAGCTAATACAATAATTTTTAAACTCATAATTGATTTCTGATATGTTAGATTAAAAGATTTTGTGTGTTGATATTAGTTTTTTTTATCAGCTTATAAATATAGTCAATCATTTTTATCCGGAAATAAAATGTTAACTAAAAATATGAAGCTACTATAAGTCTTTTTGTATAATTTAATGTTATGATAATATTTGCGTACTTCACCATCTTCTCTATAGCTGCTGCTTTATTTGTATCTGCATGCTATTTTTACAGAAAATCAAAAAATACATTGAACTGGGACTCTGTCGAAGGCACTGTTTGTGAAAGTAAAATAGACAAATATATAACTACTGATCCAGAGGTGTCTTACAAAGCTGTTATAAGATATTCATATACAGTAGACGGGAAAGAATATACTTCCACAAGAATCTTTTTCGGAGATATTCTAAGGGAGGGATTTTCTTTTAAAAGCAAGAGATTAATAAAAAAATACTTCCGGGGAATGACTGTCGATGTGCATTATAATCCGTCAAATCCTGAAGAATCGGTACTTCAAAAAGGCGTTCATTCAGAAATTATACTGATGTTTGTCGCATCTTTCTTATTAATTATTTTTGCTTGTATTTTCCATTATTTAGATAAAACAAATTAAACATTTAATAATTCCATATTTATATCTGAAATAATCCCCGAAGCGTCACAATGGTGACGCTTTTTTTATATACTGATCTCTAATTTTGTACATAAATCAAAAAAGTATGAAGAGAACAGTAATCAAAATAGATGAAGAATTATGTAACGGCTGTGGAGCTTGTGTTACAGGTTGCCACGAAGGAGCATTACAACTGGTAGACGGCAAAGCTGTAATGATCAGCGACCTCTATTGTGACGGATTAGGCGCCTGTATTGGAGAATGTCCTGTCGGTGCTATCTTTTTCGAGGAACGCGAAGCCGAACCATATAGCGAGGAGGCGGTGATAGAAAGAATGATCCCTAAAGGAGAAAATGTTATTCTGGCTCACCTCAATCATCTGAAAGAACATGGTGAAATAACTCTATTGCAGCAAGGACTCGAGTGTTTGAAAAAACATAACGTCAGTATCAATTTCCCTCTTCCAAGGCAAAATAATAGAAAAGAAGAAATAAAACCTCTGGCCTGTGGTTGTCCGGGGTCTATGATGCAGGAAATAAAAAGACCTGTGGCCTCAGGTTTTACTATGGCTTCCACAGCCACAGCCCAGCCATCCGAATTAAGGCAGTTTCCTGTTCAACTCCATTTACTAAACCCCAATGCCGGATTTTTGCAAGGAGCCGACCTGCTTCTGGCAGCCGATTGCACTGCATTTGCGTACGGCGGTTTTCACAGTCGTTTCCTGAAAGACAGAGCATTGGCAATTGCCTGCCCGAAACTCGACAGTAATACACAAGTATATGTTGATAAATTAGTACAGATGATTGATGAAGCTGGAATCGATACGCTTACCGTATTAATCATGGAAGTCCCTTGTTGCAGCGGCCTCATAAGAATAGCACAAATGGCACGGGAACAAGCAGAACGGAACGTTCCGATGAAAGTGGTGGTCATTTCAGTACAGGGAGAGATAAAAAAAGAAGAATGGATTTAAAATAGGAGTTAAAGGAGTAATTTCCCCAATATACTCAGCTACTTGACTACTTTAACTCCTCTAACTACTAAAAAAATATATATTATGAACATGTTTTGTTTTCAATGCCAGGAAACAGCCAAAGGAACAGGCTGTACATTAATGGGAGTCTGCGGAAAAACTCCTGAAGTATCTGATATTCAGGATTTGCTATTGTTTGTGACCAGAGGGATCGCAGTGTATAATAATGAATTGAGAAAAGAGGGAAAAGCATCTGCCATAGCCGATAAATTTATTGTTGATGCTATGTTTATCAGCATTACCAATGCTAATTTCGATTTCGAAGCGATAAAGAATAAGGTAAAAGAAGGTTTAACACTAAAGGCCGGGCTTGCTACGAAACTTGGAAATACTTCAGAAAATCTTCCTGATGAATGCACATGGAATGGAGCCGAATCCGAGTTTATGACAAAGGCAAAGGAAGTCGGTGTCTTACGTACAAAAGATGAAGATATCCGTTCACTAAAAGAACTTATCCACTACGGATTGAAAGGGATGGCTGCTTATGCCGAGCATGCGTATAACCTGGATAAGACAGATGATGGAATCTTCACCTTCATGCAGAAAGCACTGGCAGATATTACACGCGAAGATATTTCTGTCGGTGAATTGGTTGCTTTAGCCCTCGAAACCGGTAAATACGGAGTGCAGGTAATGGCCCTGCTCGACGCAGCCAATACCGGGCGATTCGGTAATCCGGAGATCACACAGGTAAATATCGGCGTAGGTAAAAACCCGGGAATACTTATCAGCGGACACGATCTGCGTGATATTGAAGAATTGCTGCAACAAACCGAAGGTACAGGCGTCGACGTATATACACATAGCGAGATGCTTCCCGCACACTACTATCCTCATCTAAAGAAATACAAACATCTCGTGGGTAATTTCGGTGGAGCATGGTGGCAACAGAAAGAAGACTTTGAAGCATTCAACGGGCCAATCCTCTTCACTACCAATTGTATCGTCCCTCCATCTAAAAATGCTACATATAGGGAACGTATCTTTACCACAGGAGCATCAGGTCTCGATGGGGCAAAACACATCCCCGAACGCAAAGCAGGACAACAAAAAGATTTCTCCGAAATCATTGAAATGGCCAAACAATGCCAGGCACCACGTGAGATAGAAACCGGAACAATAACCGGAGGATTTGCCCATGCACAGGTTATGGCTCTGGCCGATAAAGTCGTAGATGCCGTGAAATCGGGGGCTATAAAGAAGTTCTTTGTGATGGCAGGTTGCGACGGACGGATGAAAAGCCGTAATTATTACACTGATTTTGCCAACGCATTGCCGAACGATACTGTGATTCTTACAGCCGGATGTGCAAAATACCGTTACAATAAATTACCACTTGGAGATATAGGCGGAATTCCACGGGTATTGGATGCAGGGCAATGTAACGACAGTTATTCATTAGCCATAATCGCATTAAAACTAAAAGAAGTATTCGGATTGGATGATATCAATCAGCTACCTATTGCATTTAATATCGCATGGTATGAACAAAAAGCAGTAATTGTATTGCTTGCATTGCTTCATCTGGGCGTAAAAAACATCCATCTCGGGCCTACACTTCCGGGATTCCTTTCCCCAAATGTAACTAAAGTGTTGGTAGAGAACTTTGGCATAGGAGGCATATCAACAGTAGAAGAAGATATAGAAATGTTCATGGCAGTATAAATAAACGGTATTGTTATGCTGGCGGAGAAATGGGTATATGTAATATACTGTTTCTCCGCTGTTTTTTTCAGTAAAGCCACACCAAAGAATAAGAATTGAAAAGATACTTTCTTTCATCAATAAAGAATTATCTTTGCAGAAAACCATTTTATTGTTATCAGTATGATACTTATTCACAAGGCAACGATCATTAATGAGGGCGCTTCTTTTACCGGTTCGGTTCTGATAGATAACAACCTCATTTCAGAAGTCTTTCGCGCAGACGAAATAATCCCGGAAACAATATTGAACAGCTCGACCATAATAGATGCCAGAGACCTGTGGCTGCTCCCCGGAGTAATAGACGACCAGGTTCATTTTCGTGAACCGGGGCTCACTCATAAAGGAGATATCGCCAGTGAAAGCCGTGCTGCCATTGCGGGTGGAGTAACATCTTTTATGGAGATGCCTAACACAAAGCCGCCGACAATAACATTAGATCTGCTCGAACAAAAATTCGAAATAGCCTCCAACACCTCTTTTGCTAATTATTCGTTCTACCTGGGAGCGACAAACGAAAATCTGGATGAACTGAAAAAAGTCAACCATAAGGAAGTAGCTGGTGTAAAGGTTTTTATGGGTTCATCTACAGGCAATATGTTGGTTGACGATAAAATGGTATTACAGGCCATCTTTGCCGAAGTAGATACACTCATTGCCACCCATTGCGAAAAAGAAGAAATAATTAGGGCAAATGCCGCTAGATACCGGGCCGAATTCGGGGATGATGTACCTATCCAATATCATCCATTGATCCGTAGTGCCGAAGCTTGTTACCGTTCATCTGCCGAAGCTGTGGAACTGGCGGATAAATATCAGTCGCGTTTGCATATTTTGCACCTTTCCACCGAAAAAGAAATCAGTCTGTTCGATATAAAACCGCTTACTGAAAAGAAGATAACAGGAGAAGTATGCGTACACCACCTGTGGTTCTCCGACGAAGACTACGCCCGATACGGGACACGTATCAAGTGGAATCCGGCGGTGAAAACGCGGCAAGACAGGGGAGCGCTCATGCAGGGATTATTGAAGAATAAACTTGACGTTATCGCGACCGATCACGCTCCGCACTTACTCGAAGAAAAACAAGGCGGGGCACTCAAGGCCGCTTCGGGTGGTCCGCTTGTCCAGCATTCATTGCAGATGATGCTCGAACTGGCAAAAAAGGGGAAGATCACTAAAGAGCAGGTCGTTAATAAAATGTGCCATGCTCCGGCTACACTTTTCCAAATAGAAAAACGGGGATATATACGCAAGGGCTATTATGCCGACCTTGTATTGGTCAACCCGAACAAACCATATACGATTACAAAAGATAATATCCTTTACAAATGCGGATGGTCACCCCTTGAAGGTGAAATCATGTCGACCTCGATAGAAAAAACGATCCTCAATGGAAAAATAGCTTTTGAGAACGGACAGGTAAATAATATTCGGGGCGAAATGTTGCGTTTTGACCGATAGAAGTACGTTATCAAGTTAAGCGGATTGTGATGGAAAAGTTTGCACTTTGTTTACTCTTGTTTTTCATAGGAGTTTGTCAATCTGTATGGGCACAATCTCCGATAGAAACAAAACCTATTGATCAAATTCATGACACAATAAATAAACCCAATACGAATATGCGTACATTGGAAGAATTGATAAACAAAGAAGATCCGGGATGGCCTGTCGTTCAGGAATGGATCGAAAAAGCAAAAAATAAAATAGAGGTTCTGCCATGTGAAAAATCAAAAGCAGAGGAAACACTTCTGCATACACAAGTGACCACACGATCATTGATGGGCGCCGTTATTTACGAGACAGGTGGTTTACTTGTCGATAATGGATGGATCAGGATTCTTGGTTCGGGTAGTGAAAAGATGAAGCGGTCACTCGATGAATGGAATAGAGGGAAAACCTTTTCCGAGTATGGAGAACCTGCACCTTATCTCCTTGTAGCCGATGATGCAATCGGGGGATTTTATGCGATCAATGGGGGATTTTTCGGAAAAGATGCGGGGAATATATATTATTTTGCTCCCGATATGGTGCAATGGATTCCAATGGAAATGGGTTATAGCCAGTTCCTTCTCTTTTGCTTCGAAACAGATATGGATGAATTTTATCCGAATCTGCGATGGAAAGGATGGCAAGATGAGGTGAAGGTGTTGAATCCCGATTATGCTTATAGCTTTGTACCGTTCCTCTGGTCTCGGGAAGGGAAAGATATAGAAGAAGTATCGAGAAGAGCCATTCCAATCGGGGAACTTTACGATTTCAATATGGATTTGCAAAATACGTTGAACAACAGGCAATCGGAATGAAATTACTGAAAGAACGTATTCTTCGCGATGGAAAAAGTTTTGAGGGTGGTATTCTCAAAGTTGATAGCTTTATCAATCATCAGATGGACCCCATTCTGATGAAATCAATAGGCGTGGAGTTTGTACGCCGTTTTGGAAATTTACCGATAAATAAAGTCGTAACCATCGAAGCCAGCGGAATAGCTCCGGCGATTATGCTGGGTTACTTACTCGAACTACCTGTGGTTTTTGTAAAAAAGGCTGTGCCTAAAACAATGCAGAATATGCTGTCTACCTCTGTACATTCTTTTACTAAGGATAAGGACTATACAGTCTCTGTAAGCGGAGACTTCCTTACAAAGGATGACAAGGTCGTATTCATCGATGATTTCCTCGCAAACGGCAATGCAGCTCTGGGAGTCTATGACCTGATTAAAAAATCAGGTGCAGAACTTTATGGAATGGGTTTTATTATCGAGAAAAGTTTTCAGGACGGAGGAAAAAAACTCCGTGATCTGGGTATATATGTAGAATCGTTAGCCAAAATAAAAGAGTTGGACAGCAACCGGATTATATTTGAAGATTGAAAGCAGATCGTTATTTGAGCATTTATGGAAAAAACAATATTCTTCGCGCCTGATATTTTAAGCAATCCCGAACTACCATTCGAGGAAGGGCAACATTGTATAAAAGTATTACGCAAAAAAGAGGGAGACGAGATATTCCTGACCGACGGAAAGGGCTGTTTCTATGACGCCCGTATTATCCAAGCTCATCCGAAACACTGTATCGTAGACATTGTAAATACAGTAAAGACACCTAAAAACTGGAACTTTAATTTACAAATAGCTTTTGCTCCTACCAAGAATATAGACCGCATTGAATGGTTCGCCGAAAAAGCCACCGAAATAGGCATAGATCGGTTCTACCCTATCCTTTGCGATCATTCCGAACGAAAAGAGATAAAAGCGCAGCGCATAGAAAAAATATTGATTTCAGCGATGAAACAGTCCCAAAAAGCGACATTACCACAGCTCGACGAGATGCAACAATTCCGTAAATTTATCGACCAGGATTTCGAAGGGCAAAAGTTTATCGCCCACTGTTACGAACAGGAAAAGAGAGAGTTAAAAGAAATATATAAGAAAGGGAATAATGCTCTTATATTAATAGGCCCCGAAGGCGATTTTTCTGAGAAAGAAGTGGAAATGGCAATAGCCAAAGGTTTTATTCCTGTTTCATTGGGAGAGAGCCGTCTGCGAACCGAAACTGCGGCGCTGGTCGCCTGCCATACAATACATGTATTGAACTGACAGAAGAATCAGAACTTATATTCTTCCAGTTTCTTGATTATTTTTATCGCTTCCACCGCTTCTTTTACATCGTGAACCCGCAATATATCGGCGCCATTTTCGATGGCAAAAGCATTTAGTACCGATGTGCCATTTAGACTCTCTTCGGAAGTAATATCCAGTAAACGGGATATCATTCTTTTGCGTGAGACACCGACTAAGAGAGGTAATTCAAACATAGAGAATCCACGTAAAGCGGCCATCAATTCATAGTTTTGATCGAGTGTTTTACTAAAACCAAATCCGGGATCAATAATTATATCGTCCACACCCAGTTCATGTAGTTCTGCTATTTTCTTTGAAAAGTAGAAAAAAACATCTTTTATCAGATTATCATAATCGGTTAGGGAGGACATTGTTTGAGGAGTACCCCGCATATGCATCAGTATATAAGGAACATTTAGTTCTGCAACCGTAGAGAACATAGTTTCATCCATTTCACCGCCGGAAACATCATTGACAATGGCAACACCATGCTCTTCGACACAGAAGCGAGCCACATCACCATAAAATGTATCAACAGAGAGTATGATACCGGGAAATTCACGATTAATAACCGGCAATGCAAGTTTTAACCGATCTATTTCTTCCTTTGCCGACAGCAACGTTGAGCGTGGATTAGTTGACTGTGCACCGACATCCACAATCCTGCCTCCTTCGTCCACTATCCGTCTTACACGGGTTATAATCTGCTCTTCCGATTCATTCCGGCTTCCAGAAAAAAAGGAATCGGGCGTAACATTGAGTATTCCCATCACTAACGGATAGGAAAGATCGAGCAATTCGCCTTTTATGTTAATTGTTTTGTTCATTCCATAGGCTAGGTTATAGTTCTATAATGTCTTCCTCTAATATGGTCAGTTTCTCTATTCCCCCTTCTGTCACCAGATAAGTATTCTCAATACCGACGGCCCCAACCCCTGGAATTACAAATTTAGGTTCGAGGGCAAAGACAATACCCGGTTCAAGGATTTCTTTCGATCGGGGAGTTAATACAGGCGGCTCGTTAATCTCCAGCCCTACACCGTGGCCGACGAATTTTGCCTGTTGCTTCGTACCCATGAAATATGACTCCAAGTTATGCTTTTTCACCATTTCCATCGAGATATTATATAGGTCTGCACAACTGACACCAGGTTTAACAATGTCCATTATATGATTGTGAATATCTATAGAGACCTGATGTGCATCATAAGCTATGTCTAATGTCTTTCCCAAAGAAAACACCCGTGTCATATCGGTCATCCATGGCGAATAATTTCCTGCCATATCCACCATAATGGTTTGCCCTTCTTTTATTTTTTGCCCCGATGCACCGATAGGAATGACAGGCGTTGCCCCGGCTCCTCCCAAAGCAAAATCAAATGGGGACGGCGCTTCTGCATTCTCTCCTGCAAGGAGGCTTCCCATATAAATATCCATGTTATCTCCATAGCTACGGAACAGTCCTAGCGAACCATGTTGCCGCATTACATGCTCTATTTCAACCTGAAACTCAATATCGGTCATTCCTCTTCTGAAAAGAGAATGGATTAATTTATAAACAGCCTCGTGCCGACGGGCACATAATCTTATTTGTTCAGTTTCGAATGATGTTTTTACACTCCTTATCTTTCTCATCAAAACGGAAGCATTGGAAGCTTCTATCAGGCCGAAAGTATTCAGTAATCGCGCGCATTCACCGAAAGAGATAACATCCGTCTCCAATAACAAAGCTTTAGGCAAAGCGATATTTAATTTCTGCAATTCTTCAGGCATCTGTTCCGGCTTGCGGATATATACCGTATTATCAAAAGCTATCCCTTCTGGCCGCTTAACAAAATGGATCGGATTACCTTCTGCCGGAAGGTAGTAATAGCCGTTATAAACTTTTCCTGTCATGTAAAAAACATTTACAGCAGTAGTAAGTACACATGCGTCCATATCCATTTCCTGCATGGTCTTTTGCAAGCGTGAACAGCGGATTTCCAAATCGTTTGATAAAGCTTCCTGATAATTCATTTTATTTTGTGTATAATTTATTCTCTAGAATATATTCATATACCCCATCCGGTAAAAAGGCCTTCACATTTTTATTTTCGAGTATACCTTCACGTATAAAAGTGGACGAAATCTCGATAATAGGCGTTTCCACTGCTTCTACCCTGCCCTTTAGTTTATTGGATATTGCGATCCGGTAGCCCAATCTGGGGTAAACCATTATCGGATACTTTTCGAGTATTACATCATGTTCCTTCCAGTTTTCGAAGATGCTCCAGTTATCTGCACCAATGATCAATGTAAAACTATGTTCCGGATATTCTTTTTTCAATGCATCTAACGTATTGATTGTGTAAGACGGTTTGGGCAAGGAAAATTCAAAACTACTCGCTTTCAGTTTAGGGTATTCCGTTAAAGCTAATTCTACCATTTTTAAACGGATAGCTTCATCGGAAAGTTTACTTTTCGATTTCAACGGACTTTGGGGACTTACCAGAAACCAGACTTCATCAATATCTGTATACTCTGTGATATAATTCGCCAATATCAGGTGTCCTATATGTATGGGATTGAACGAGCCTGAGAAAACACCAATATTCATTTCGATAAAAAATCTGTTACTGCCTTTAATGCCTTAGCCTTAGCTTCTTCAAGATTATCATTTACTATAACAACATCAAACCGGGAAGCGAAAGTCATTTCAAATTCAGCCTTTGCAATTCTGGATACTATTACTTCAGGTGAATCTGTCGCCCTTTTCTCGAGCCTGTTACGAAGCGCATCGATGGAAGGCGGTTCAATAAATACCGAGAGGGCTTTGTCCCCATAGTGGTTCTTTATATTGCATCCACCTACAACATCCACATCGAAAATCACATTCCCTCCGTTATCCAGTATCCTTTGCACCTCAGCTTTCAATGTCCCGTAAAAGCAATCCTTATAGACTTCTTCGTATTCGAGAAATTCATCGTTTGCTATTTTATCGACGAACTCCTGAGGTGAATGGAAATAATACTCCACCCCGTGCTGTTCCGTTCCACGCGGTAGCCGGCTGGTTGCCGAAATAGAAAATTGTAAATTGAGGTTCTGCGAAAGCAGATAATTAACTATGGTCGATTTGCCTGCACCCGATGGAGCGGAGAAGATAACCAGTTTACCCATCCTTGTTTATAAAACGTTTAATACCTGTTCTTTTATCTGTTCCAGTTCATCCTTCATGCGGACAACTATTTGTTGCATATCGGCATGGTTCGATTTCGAACCCATCGTATTCACCTCACGGCCTATCTCCTGAGCTATGAACCCTAGCTTTTTACCTTGCCCCGATCCTGCTTTCATTGTTTCGAGGAAATAGCTGAGGTGATTGGCTAATCTTGATTTTTCCTCGTTTATGTCGAGTTTTTCTATATAGTAGATCATTTCCTGCTCGAAACGGTTCTTGTCATAATCGAAATCCTCTATTTTCTGTAAAGCTTCATTTATGCGAACTTTTATCTTTTCTACCCTTTCGGCTTCAAATGGTTCTATATCGGAAAGCAGAATGGAGATATTACCTATTTTTTCTTTAAACAGGTTTTCAAGCATCAGTCCCTCCTGCTTACGGAAAGCCTGTAATTGTTTTATGGCCTCATTTATTACTTTCATCACAGTATTCCATTCCTCTTCATCGACCTCCTGCACCTCATATTTCAGCACATCAGGCATACGCATCAGTACGGGATACCAGTCCGATGGCTCATCTATACCCAGCTTACGGGCAGACTCCTTTATCTGATTATAATATCCTTCCACTATCCCCTGGTTTAGCTGGGTGGAAGTTTCACTGCCTATATTTTCCACATAAATAAGAAAATCGACTTTTCCCCGTTCTAATTGACGGGAAAGTAAGTTTCTTATTTCCATTTCATGTTCTTTGTATAAATTAGGCAAGCGTACCGAAAGGTCTAATTGTTTACTGTTAAGGGATTTTATTTCTACCGTTATTTTTCTTTTATCAAGTTCGGCGGAAGCTTTTCCGAAACCTGTCATCGATTGTATCATACTGTTTATTTTATTTTTAGGTACAAAAATAAACAAATATTACGCGTTAGGGCTATAAATCAAGAACTTTAAATGCAGAAATAATGTTATTCAGATTAAACCTTTATTTTTGTATATTGTTAAAACATAAACGAACATATTCATATGAGACCGATTCTCTTTTTACAATACCCGAAGTGTGGCACTTGCCAAAAAGCACAGAAGTGGCTAAAAGAAAACAACATAGCAGTTGAAAGCCTGGATATTTCGGTGAACAATCCGTCGAAAGAAGAGCTTTCGGTGTGGGTTAATAAAAGCGGACTACCCATAGCGCGTTTCTTCAATACATCGGGTAGAATTTACAAAGAAGAGAATCTGAAGGAAAAGGTAAAATCGTCTTCGGAAGACGACCTTCTCGATATTTTGGCTTCTAACGGAATGGTTGTAAAACGTCCCATCATTGTTTCCGGGAACTTAATTCTGGTCGGATTTAATGAAAATGAATGGAGTGAAAAATTAAAGTAAGAAACTTATCTTTTATTGTCATCCTGACCCTAGGGAAGGATCTGAATATAAAGAGGGAGATCCTTCGTTACCTCAGCATGACAAAACAATGTATTAATTTATCAGCAATTTAATTCCATCTATGGAGGAACCGAAAAAAGAAGACATAAATACAAGTATAGAAAGCACACCGAAGAAAAAAAGCTTTATCAAAAAGTTTTTGAAAGTTGTGTTATATATATTCCTCGGGCTGATCGGACTGAACGTGCTTTTATTTATACTTCTGTCTATTCCCTCCATTCAGCAAAAAGCAGCAGACTTTGCGGTAAATGAATTAAAGAAAACCCTGAATACAGAAGTTTCAATCGATAAAGTACGGTTGAAGTTGTTTAATCATGCAACCCTGGAAGGCATATACATAGAAGACCAGGCAAAGGATACATTGCTTTATGCTCAAAATCTAGACGTAAGCCTGAGTCCATGGGAATTTATTAAGAGTAGCAAACTGGCAATCACAGGCATCGATATCAATGATTTCATTATCAATGTAAACCAGAAGGATAGTATAAGCGACTTCAATTTTCAGTTTATTATCGATGCTTTTTCCAGCCCCGACACGACTGTTGTAGATACAACCAAAAGCTCTCTCATTATAGTGATTGAGGACATAAACCTGAGAAATGGACGTCTCAATTATGATATATTGGTCGATACGCTTACACCGGGAATATTTAACGCTTCGCATATCTCACTCTACGATGTTAATATAAATCTCGATCTGAATTCGATAGATACTGATAAATTCGATATTGCCCTAAACAAACTTGCAGCAAAGGAACGATCGGGCATCGAAATAAAGAATCTGAAAGGCCACATGCATTCCGATAAAGACCAGCTTTGGGTAGACGGGCTTTCTCTTTATCTGCCCGACTCCCGTCTCTTAACAAATAATGCGCGGTATAATCTGGCTACGGGAGAGTTTGAAATAGGAACGGAAGACACGGAAATAGAACCGATGGACTTAGTAGCATTTCTTCCGAATCTGAAGTTTCTGGATAAAAAAATATCACTGAATACGAATATAAAAGGCACATTGCCCGAGATAAATATCCAAAACCTGAATCTCACATACGGCGAAGATTTCTATCTGAACGGAAACGCCCGTTTAGCCAGTTACGAAAGATACGGAACTTCCGATATATCCCTTTCCATCGACAAAGCGAAAGCTTCCCCATCTGCCGTAACAGCGTTTGCCCGATTAGGGGATTCCACTTTTGTGTCTCCCGATATACTCAAAGACATGGGTGACATATTTCTGACAGGGAAACTGACAGGGCAACTTAACAAATTCAGGCTGGATGCCGAAGCCTGGTGCCGGCAAGGATCGCTCAACATGCTGGCTACCGGTGGCGTAGACACAACATTTACCAATTTTGATGTGACAGCCGGACTGAAAACCCATAATTTCAATCTTGGCCAGCTACTCGGTCCCGACACAGGATTGGGAAGATTGGCTGCCAATGTAAATCTGAAAGCCCGTCAGACAGAAAAAGAACCGTTGAACGCACAAGTACAAGGACGTATAGAATCCCTGGGATTCAATCAGGAAACAATGAAAAACCTTCCGTTCGAAGCATATTACAATGCGCAGGAAATGGGCGTTTCGGCAAAAGTCGACTGGAATATAGGAAAACTGGAAGCAAAAGCCAGTATGTCGCAGGACAACGTTCCTGATATTAACGTACATCTACGGGTAGACACAATGCATGTAGACTATTTCTATAAAAACGATGCATGGATCAATCCGCGTCTGTCAATGGTTCTCGATGGTAAAATAAAAGGACTCAACATAGATAATATGACGGGAACGGCCGCTATAGACAGCCTGCATTTCTTTGCTGAAAATTTTGATTTTAAACCGGGGAAATTCACTTTGGAAGCCGGGAAAAACGAAGAAGATAATAAATTTATCAATTTCAATTCATCCTTACTCACAGCTAATATTGCAGGGCAATATTCATTTATGATATTGTCAGACGAAATGTCTCATGTTCTGTATAACTATCTGCCGGCAGTATTCCCCCACGAACACAAAGGGCATAGATCGAAAGAGCAAAATGATTTTACATTCAACATCACTTCACAAAATACTGAAGAGTTAAGCCGTATTTTCGAACTTCCTGTTGAAATCCTTAAACCCGCAAGCATCAACGGGCATATAAATACGATTGCCAACCAAATTAAAATAGACGCAAATGTTCCTTCAATGCGCTTTGGCGAATACGATATCGAGAATACGACACTGAATGTTTTTAATCTGGATTCTGCCTTTAGTGTTACAGCCGAAAGCAGGATATTGATGGAGCAAGGCAACTATAATCTTTCAATGCTTATAGATGGGGCTCAGAACAACCTTTATACAGATATAGGGATCAATAGCGACAATACAGCGATCAATATCAACGGAGGTATAGAGTCTTTAGTCCAGTTCTTCAGAAATGAAAGCGATGAACTTGTATCGACACTGAAAATATCGCCATCGACACTGAATGTAGAGAAACTGTCGTTAAACCTACTTCCTGCCGAAATTATGAACGTAGGACAACGTACAGAGATAAAAAACTTCGGTCTGGGAGTGAATAACAAAAGATATTTTGGTGTGGACGGAGTAATTTCCGATCAGAAAACAGATAGCCTGAATGCATATTTCGACCATGCAGAAATAGGAACTATACTGGAAGCGTTTGATGTGAAAAATATCAGGGGACTAATTAACGGGAACATTTTACTGACTAACTTACTGGCACAACCCGAAGTATATACAAAAGGACTGGAAATGGCAGACATAGTTATATTCAGTGATACTCTGGGCACTCTCAATCTCGAGAGCGCATGGAGTAACGAATTCGGTGGAGCAAGGCTAAACGCGTTACTGGAAAAAGATGGGGAAGACAGAGCCGAACTCGATGGTACGATATACACCCGGCAGGACTCTCTCGACCTGCAGTTAAGACTTACACAAATGCCTTTGAAATGGACACAGCCTTTTGTGGCAGACATGCTCAACAAGCTTGATGGCAGCATGAGTACCAACCTTATAATAGAAGGCAGCACAAAGGCCCCCAAAGTGAGAGGATTTCTCGGATTCAACAATACGCAAATAGGAGTAGATTATACCAATGTTGTATACACCATATCCGATACTATCAGGATAAGCCCTGACCGGATAGGTTTTGAAAATCTTACCGTCAGGGATAGCGAGGGAAACACGGCGATAATGAACGCTACCGTAACTCACAGGAATTTCGAGGATATGAAATATACACTTAATGCCCAATTAAATAACCTGATGGTACTGAATACTGAAAACCGCACCGACAGCTTGTTTTATGGAAGGGTATTTACATCGGGCACGGTTCGAATAGACGGAGATGACAACGGTATAGACATGACCATGCAGGTACGAAATGAAAAGAATTCGCGTCTGAACATATTATTGCCCCAACATTCAGAAGCATCTGATTATAAAAGTGTTGTATATATAAATGTGCCCGAAGAAAAATTAAGAGCTGAACAAGAAGCAGCGGCAAATCCTATTGAAAAACCTCTGCCGTTGAAATTAAAGGTGAAGCTGGATGTAAACTCCGATATTCTTCTCGGCGTTATAATCGACCCTGTTACGGGTGATGAGATGCAGGCAAGAGGAAGCGGGACTATAGACTTCAGCTACGATATGGTCACAGAAAATATGGCGGCTTATGGAGATTACACGCTTTCCAACGGTTTTGTAAAACTCAACCTGCAAGGCTTGAAGAAACTCGATTTCCAAATAAAGGAGGGAAGCAAATTATATTTCTCAGGTGACCCTTTGAAAACACGATTCGATATTACTGCGTATCGCAGGGTAAAGGCTAATCCCAACACACTCGACAATACACTCCAAAGTGGAAGAATAGATGTAGATTGTATTCTTGAAATATCCGGGAATATGGACAAAATGGATGTCGCCTATAATATCAGCCTGCCTAATGCCAACGATGATATCATGACCCAGGTGAACAGTCTTATAAGCACAGACGAACAGAAAACGATGCAATTTGCCTCATTGGTAGCTACAGGCTCTTTCTATTCCAGTATGGGCGGCGTAGGTTCAGGATTTGGTAGCGGACTGTGGACGGGGTTGGCTTCCTCCACTTTATCGAAAGGATTAAGTTCATTGGTGGGCAGTATGCTGGGTGACGGATGGCAGGTAGGAGCTAACATAGAATCGGAAGACGGGACTTTTAACGAGATGGACATGAGTGTAAATGTATCCCGTAAATTTTTGGACGATAAATTAAAATTCAGTACTAATGTCGGTTATCGTACCGGGCAGACCACAAATTCGGGGAATGATTTCATCGGAGATTTCGATCTCGAATACGAACTAAACTCGATGTGGACCCTACGTGCATATAGTCACACCAACGACCGTTACTACAAACAAGCAGAAACCACACAAGGTATTGGTATCGTGTATAGTAAGGAAGCCGCTACATTAAAACGTCTTTTCCAGTCGTTCCGTCCGAGAAGAAGAAGCACTAATAATCAGGAACAAAGCCAGCAACAGCAAAACCAACAGGCCGAACAGCAGAATCAACAAATTGAGCAACAAACAATATCAAATACTACACCGGTAAAGCCCATACCGTCCGACTCAACGCAGGTAAAGCCTGTTCAACAGCCGATTATAAACAATAAAGAAGACTAAGCAGAGAAGCCAGTCAAAGAGAATCTATACTTTTTTACGAACCACCGGAACTACCTAAATGAATTCTGATGCATTTTACCTATAAAGAAAACAGCATTGGAAATCATTGATTTTATCCCCCTTAATTAATTTATAACCTAAATCTATAATAAACCAAAAGAGCCAAATAAAAAACAAATACAGTAAAGCTATTTCCCTATTTTTAAGTCTCTTTGTATATAAAGACACTGTTCATTTTATTATTTATGTAGCCATAAATATATCGACCGTAACTTTAATACTATATATCATTATGAAAAAAACATCGTTTATTTCTCCTTACAGGAGCCTTTCTTTCTTACTGATTATATTCCTGTTGTCTATTTCGTGCTCCGGAGCGACAAAGAAAGTTGCAACAAACGAAGAAATTAAGGTATCTGCAAACAACCATCCATTTGTTCCGGATAAACTGCTAACCGTAAAAAGTGTAAAAGCAACCTCTGAAGAAATCGGATTGGAAGCCTCTAAAATGACTGATGGAGATAAGAAAACATATTTCAACTCTAAATTCGGTGTAATAAACAATTGGCCGTTTATCATTACTTTCGAATTCACCGGAAACGAAAAACTGGATTATCTGATCCACAATTCGCGACAAGATAGTGGCAATGGTTGGGGAGCGATCGGGAAATTAGAATTATGGGCAGCTACAGCCCAAAAGCCCGAACTAACAAAGATAGGCGACTACGACTTCAAACAAAGACCTTTCTCAGCTTCAGTTATTTCCTTCAAAGAGCCACTGGATAATGTTACAAAAATTGAGATGAGAATCAACTCCGGTTATATGAGCAGGGTGAGCTGCGGCGAAATGGAATTTTATACCCGGCAGAAACAGAATGTTGATTTTGAAAATATCTTTACTGATAAAACATGCTCACAATTAAAGAAGAATATTAAGAAAAAGGATATTGATAAAATAGAAATCCTCCCTATAAAACTGTTGGCAACCGCACTATATAACAAAACATACGATGCTGAGTTCAGGGTGCAGGAATACCGTCCCTACCAGCATCCGAACATCAAGGCGGCTATCAACAGAACCAATACCTATAGCCTGAGAGATAATGCCACAGGAATATACGTAGACAATACAGAAGAAAGCCTGATAGTATTTGTGGGAGATAATGAAGCCGAAAATCTTAGTCTTGAAATCTGTAATCTCAGGCCAACAATACATTCGGCAAGCTATCCGCTGAAGACCGGACTGAATGTGATAAAACCAGACCAGACCGGATTGATTTACATTTACAATCATACGGACGAAGACATTCCATTACACCCGAAAGATAAGAGCATATTGAAAGCCAAAACCGCAAAAATACACTTTCTGACAGGAAATGTAAACGGATACTATGACAGAACGAAACACAATAATACCTTCTGGCAGGAAATACTCAAAGGAGAGAAATATGGCATTGCAGAAGATATAGATATAATAGGAAACTATGCACATGTTGTATGGAGCCTGGGCGATTACAGGAAATACAATACAGACATCGTGAAACAGATCGAGTATTTCGACAATGCTATTTACGGACAGATGGATTTTATGGGACTGGTAAAGTATAATAAAATGTTTAATAACAGATCCTTTATCCACGTCAATTATGACATAAGGCCGGGAGTTGGCGCATATGCAACAGACTACCGCACAGCTTACAACTTTAATGGCTATGCCAATGTATTCTGTACCGAAAAATTCTTTAAAGAAAGGATTTGGGTTATAGGACATGAAGTAGGACACACCAATCAGGTACGCCCGGGTATGAGGTGGGCCGGGACTGTCGAGGTAACCAACAATCTTTGCGCTTTATACAATCAGGAACAAGTATTGGACAGAGCCATCAGAATAGATAACGAATATCCACAGGCTGTACAAAGGTTTGTAAAAGATAAGAAGGTATGGAGCGAAAGGGAAAATCCGAAGGATATTTACGACAATGTATTTCTCAAGCTGGTTCCGATGTGGCAACTTAAACTATACTTTGTTGATATACTGGGTCAAAAAGATTTCTATAAAGATATCTTTGAACATGCCCGCACAAAAGATTACACAGAATTTATAAATAGCAAAGAAGAATTCAACGGATTGCTGCAACTCGACTTTATGAGACAAACCTGTATCATAGGCCAGCGCAATATGCTCGGTTTCTTCGAAGAGTGGGGAATGCTGCGTCCTACACATTTTTCTTCACTCGACTATTATGGCATGACTGAAATCATTATCACTCAGAAACAGATAGACGAACTAAAGAAAGAGATAGAAGCATATAACTTTAAAAAACCTGATATCGGCATTCCTCTGTATGAACTAACAGATGCTAACCATACCTATTATATAGGAAAAGAAAAGTAAGTAAATATTTATAGCAAGAGGGCGCGTCAATGGATTTTTGACACGCCCTTGTATTTCAATGAAGTAAAATATCTTTCAATTTTTGTCTCTTTTCAGGGGTAAGCCCTAATTCGTGCAGCATATACTCATCCACAGAACCACTCTTTTCCCGTATACACGATATACCATATTTTAGATAAGCAAGGTCAGTTTTTGAAAGCATGGTAAAGGCCTCCTGTCTCGATTCCGAAAGACTGTCGGCATTTCTCACCAGTTTCGACCTGTCTATCAAAACATCAGATATCAGATAATCGTCTTCTATCACATCCATTGGAACATCCAAAGCCCGCAACAGAAAGAAAGTGGCAAGTCCCGACTGGTCTTTACCTAAGTAGCAATGGTAAACAATAGGATAATTTTTCTCATCGCACAGGTAATCGAAGAATTTAGCATATTCTTTGGCAAAATTGTTCACCATATCCCTGTAAGTATCCTGCGTGTAAATAATAGCATCTCCACGCAAAAATTCTCCCGCCATTACTTTTTGTGATATAATACCATATCCGTTATAAGCTATTGGTAACCTTATATTATTAGCCTGTTTGAACCGATCCGATTGTTTTGATTTTACATCTTCCGACCGAATATCTATAACGGTTTTTATTCCGAGGCTATTCAGTACCAGACTATCATTTTGTGTCATCTTAAAAAAGCTTCCCGATCGAAAAATCTTTCCCCAGCGCACCCTGCGATTGTCATTGGTAATATATCCACCTATATCACGGAAATTCTGTATACTGTCGAGTTCGAAAAAACGGTTCGTAATAATATTTGACATCGTGCCCTCTATCTTTATCCGGAAATATTTCCGCCGCTCCACGGTGTCGGAATGATTCTCTATAACAGCTATATAATCATTGGAATTGACCGTTAAGGTCGGACTCGCAGGAAAAACACTGTCATTGTCCGAAATAAAAATCTCGGCCGGGACATTGTCTATTTCAGGATAAGTTTCCCATTTCAGGACGTAATTCCCTTTTGCATCCTTTTCACATAAGACAGTAACCGATGGTTTCGGCGCACAACTGTAGAAGATAATTATTGTTGCAAAACAAACTAACAGATTATATTTCATCTTTATACTTCTCCCCTTTAATTTATGATGCGGTCATAACAAAGATACATCAGTATCGATTGCTTTTCAATAGCCAATGTCTTTTTTGCGAAGATTTACCTTTTTTTCACATTTACAGCCTTTTAACATTCCATTAAAGAAAATTCCAACTAAATCCGTATATTTGTATGTTTTAGCAAGATTATGAAAATTGATTCAGGTCTTCTTGAGGAGGAAGGGAAATCTAGAGTTTCTATGGATAGAGTTGTACAGGAAGCTCAAATTATACGAAATAAATATACAAAAGAAGCGAGCCTTATTATTAATATAGAGGGGAACTGGTCTTTGTATGCAGGGCATACTGTGGAAAATATTAATTTCTCCACACCCATCCTCAGGGGTAACGGAAGCGGTTCTTTTCATTTGAGTGTCAGTACATCCATACGAATCTATTTTATTCTTGAAACTGAAAACAGACGGATTCTTTTAGCCGAAAGACATCTTCCGATGGAAGGAGGATATAACTTCCGCGATCTGGGAGGATTCAAAACAACGGAAGGCCGGTATACTAAATGGGGAAAGTTATTCCGGGCCGATGAACTATCCAATCTTACTGCAAGCGACTTAAAATATCTGACAAGTATACCTATAACCTCTGTTATCGATTTCAGAGCCCAGGCCGAAACACGCCGGTCACCCGACAGGCTGCCGCCAACCGTACATTTCACTTACCCTATTGCCATTACTCCCGGGAATCTGAGCACAGAAGGAGTGCAGGCCAATTTACTTAAAACTAACATCGACTCGCACATGAAACACATGAACAGGCTTCTGGTAAGCGATCCTGATTGTGTTAGAGCTTTTCGTATATTCTTCGCCATCGTTCAGAATAACCTGAGTGCACCTCTCATTTTTCATTGTTCGGCAGGAAAAGACCGGGCGGGAATGGCTGCTGCGCTGGTATTGTTCTCTTTAGGAGTAGACGAACAAACAGTGATGGAAGACTACCTCTCATCCAAAATATACCTTAGCGACAAATACGACGCTTTCATCGCCAAATATCCACGGGCCGAATCTATATTTACTGTAAAACGCATGTTCCTGCAGGCAGGAATAAACCAGATAAAACGGGATCACGGATCGATAATGAACTTCCTTACAAAAGTACTGAAAGTTGACATTGTGAGAATGCGCAGACTTTATCTTGAAAAATAAGGATCTATATTATAAACTAATATTATTACATTATGAAAACAGTAACAACGCCAATTTTAATATTCATTTTTAGTGTGTGTGTTTACTATTCATGCAAAGACAATGCTCCGGCTCCGGCTGAGTATATAGTGGAAGGTACTGCCATTAGCTCTCTTAATGGCAAAACAATCTATTTGACCGACCAGGATGCACGCCGGACCATTGATAGTGCGATTATCGACAGTGGTAAGTTTGTCTTTAGAGGGATTGCTGATACAATAAGATTTTGCAGTGTAAATGTTGAACGCCAGCATGCCAGGTTCATATTAGAAGAGGGTAAGATTACTGTCGATTTAGAAAAAAACAATGCATCGGGAACACCTCTGAATGAAATATATTCAACATTTAGCCATACAACAGACAGCATGCGTAAAATTTCTTACGATAGCTATATGGCGTTAAGAGAGAAAATAAAAGACCCTAAAGAGTTAAAAAGACAATCGGATATATATCAAAACGAATGGGGACCCGCTTTTGATAATATCATAAACATAACATTTGAAGCCAATAGCAACAATGTAATAGGAATGATCGTAGCCAATGATATATCTATGTCGGCTTCAACAGGTAGAATGGATACGATATTCTCCCGGCTCAGTCCGGACATTAAGGAGCGGGCAATGGTTAAACGCCTGATAGAAAGAAACGAATCGTTAAAAAAGACTGCCGTCGGACAAAAGTTTACTGATTTTACTATTACCCAGAAAGACAGCACAAAGGTATCCCTGTCCGATTACGCAGGCAAAGGAAAATATGTTCTGGTTGATTTTTGGGCAAGTTGGTGTGGCCCATGCAGAGGAGAGGTGCCAAACCTGAAAGAAATATACAATAAATATAAAGGCGATAAATTTGAGATTGTTGGCGTTGCCGTGTGGGATGAAGTAGAACGAACGATAAAAGCTATAGAAGAGGACAAAATAACATGGCCGCAAATACTCGATGCCGGAGAAATTCCAACTAAATTATATGGCATTAACGGTATTCCTCACATAATATTAATCGGACCGGACGGAGTAATTGTTGAACGGAATTTGCGCGGGGAAGGCATGAAACTAAAAATAGCAGAGATAATGAAAAAATAAAAAGAATATCTACAAAAAAGTATCCGAAGTCACTATAACGGATACTTTTTTTATTCATATATAATTGATTATGCAATATATACATATCAACAAACACGTGATAAAAAAAAATTAAACAAAAACGGACCTATATTGTTTACTATATATGCGGGGTATAGGAGCTGGTAAATATATATTATAAAATATATCTATATTAACATTTAAACATTCAATCATTATAGTTTGGATATTAGTTCCAAATATATTAATTTTGACTATAATAAAATAATAAATATAAATAAAATTTATCATTATGAGTACTTCAACATTAAAAGAAAAAAAAGCTAGCACATTAAATGCAGAAATAGCTGAGTTTGTTGGAAAGATGTTTTCTTTCAACAGTAGTTTGAAACTTTACCACTGGCATATTACAGGTAAAGGAAGTTATGCACAACATATTGCGTTAGACCAGGCAATCGAAGACCTGCTTGATGTTACAGACCGTCTTGTAGAAACTTCTTACGCAGTAAAAGGCGATTTGAATATCACTATTCCTGAAACCAAAACACCAACCGACATGATAAAATACGCTGAAGATTTCTTCAACTATTCGGAAGGTCAACGCGAACTGTTTGCTGAAGCTTTTACCCAGGCAATCATTGATGATTATCAAGAAGCTATTCAACAATTATTGTACCGTCTGAAAAGACTACAATAATAAGGAATATTACAAAAAGATATAAAAGCTACCCATCTGGGGTAGCTTTTATTGTTTATCTATGGAAGAACGCTGATTTTATAGAATAAAAATTCATACCTTTGCTATTCCATAAATCTTACTTGCAGACCAAAATGAAAACTGATATTGAGATAGCCCGTGAAGCCCGGCTTGAGAACATAGCCGGCATAGCGGAAAAGGTAAATATAGACCTTAACGAGATACATAACTACGGAAAATACATAGCTAAAATTCCGGTAAAACTCATCGATGAAGAAAAAGTAGCCAAGAGTAATCTTATTCTTGTGACAGCTATCACACCGACGAAAGCAGGAATCGGGAAAACTACCACATCAATAGGTCTGGCACTGGGACTGCAAAGAATTGGTAAAAATGCGATAGTTGCATTGCGCGAGCCTTCCCTTGGCCCTTGTTTTGGGATGAAAGGCGGTGCTGCCGGAGGAGGATATGCACAAGTGTTACCTATGGAAGATATAAATCTCCATTTCACCGGAGATTTCCACGCTATTACATCAGCGCACAATATGATAACCGCGCTGTTAGATAATTATCAGTACCGGAACAGAGGTACAGACAAATATCTGAAAGAAGTAGTATGGAAACGTGTGCTGGACGTGAATGACCGCAATTTGAGACACATAGTGACAGGCCTCAATGGTTCAGAGAATGGCGCACCTGCAGAATCGGGATTCGAAATTACTCCTGCATCCGAAATCATGGCGATCCTTTGTTTATCGAGGGATCTGGAGGATTTAAAAAGACGTATAGGAAACATTATATTAGGTTATTTTGCGAATGGAAATACATTTTCAGTTGCCGACCTGGAAGTTGCCGGAGCAATAACGGTTTTACTGAAAGATGCGATAAACCCAAATCTTGTACAGACTACGGAAAACAGTCCGGCTATTATACACGGAGGACCTTTTGCCAATATTGCACATGGATGTAATTCTATAATAGCCACAAAAATGGCGATGACACATGCCGATTTTGTGATCACGGAAGCCGGATTCGGCGCCGACCTGGGAGCTGAGAAATTCTTCAACATTAAATGCAGAAAAGCTGGTATTAGTCCGAAGCTAACAGTTATTGTGGCTACGACACAAGCCTTGAAGATGCATGGAGATGTACCGTTAGAAGATATAAAGAAGAAAAATATCGAAGGATTAAAGAAAGGCTTTGACAACCTGGATAAACACATCGAGAATATGAGGTCATTCGGACAGACAGTCATTGTAGCCCTGAACAAATATGGATTCGATGTAGATGAAGAAATTGAACTGATTAAAGACCATTGTGAAAAACAAGGAGTAAGTTTTGCTCTCAACGAATCATTTGCCAAAGGTGGAGAAGGTGCTGTTTCTCTTGCCCGGGCGGTAATTTCTCAAATTGAGTCAAACCCATCAAACAATCTCAGCTTTACTTATGAAGAGAGAGATTCTCCAAAGGTCAAGATAGAAAAGATAGCAAAACAAATATATGGGGCAGGTTCTGTTGTCCTTTCGGCAAAGGCTAAAAAGAAACTTGTGCAAATAGACAAACTAGGTATTAATCACTATCCTGTATGCATTGCCAAGACGCAATATTCTTTCTCAGATAATGCACATGCTTATGGCACGATGAAAGGCTTTACTTTAACTATCAATGACATTGTAATCAACAATGGTGCAGAGTTTATTGTAGCCATAGCCGGAAATATTATGCGGATGCCCGGACTACCGGCAGAACCTCAGGCAAAACAGATAGATATCATAAACGGATTTGTCGAAGGATTAAGTTAGGGAAATGGGATCTGCCAAAGTATACATTTTGATTATAACCGGACTATTATGTTCTTTCCAGGTAAAGAGCATAGAAATACTTTGGAATAAACAGGATTCTCTGGTATACGAAGATTATATAAAGCGATTTTCTGATCAAAAGGATAAACCTTATGAAGAACTAATAATCAATACTGCCAGATTTTTCCTGAATAAGCCTTATATAGCTTCCACTCTGGAAATCTCTGATGATAGCAAAATAGTTATAAACCTAAATGAGTTTGATTGTACAACCTTCGTTGAAGCTTGTATAGCCCTTTCGAAAGTAATAAAATCAGGAGATTACTCTCAGGAAAATCTCTCCCGCACATTTTCCAATATCAGGTACCGGAACGGGAAAGCGGATGGCTATACCTCACGATTGCATTATACTACCGATTGGATATATGAAAACGGGCAAAAGGGAGTACTTAAAGATATAACTCTCAAACTGGGAGGAAGCAATATCCATAAGGAGATTAACTTTATGTCATCCAAACCCGATCTGTACACACATCTGAAAAATAGCCCTGAAAACATAGAAGAAATAAAGACAGTAGAGAAAACTATCAATAGCAGGAACAGCTATAATATAATTTCGGTTACCTCTATTGCAAATAATCAGAAAGGAATCAGAAACGGAGACATTATCGCATTTGCCACAGCCATAAAAGGATTGGACTATTCCCATATAGGGATTGCCTATTGGCAGGGAGAGAAGCTACACTTCATCCATGCATCCAGCAGAATGAAGAAAATAATAATTGAAAGCAGGACTTTGATAGATTATTGCCAAAGTTCAAAAAACTGTACGGGCATCAGTATTCTCCGGATCAACGATTAAGATTTATGGATAATAACTATAAAATAGGATTATATGGAATGGGAGGCTGGTCGCAGCTATTTTTTTTCATTTTTCTTTTTATTTCCAGTGCTTTCCTAAGTACTTTGATCATAACTTTAGCCGTAAATATCGGGGAGATAGGCAAAACTGATTCTGTAACCAGAATCGTGATGGTTATCCAATCCTTAGGCTTATTTCTCATTCCATCCATAGCATTTGCCTGCCTTTGTTATCCCCAACCCAGAATATTTCTCTCTTCCAAGATCAGTAAAAACTGGACTTTAATGGCTCTGTCCATATTGCTTATAATTGTTATACAACCTCTTGTCAATTGTATAAGTTATTATAACCAACAAATAATCTTACCCGAATCTATGGCTTCCCTTGAAACCTGGATGAGAGAAAAAGAAGAATCCTCTGCAGCTTTGGTAAAGCTATTATTTATAGACAGATCTATTGGTGGACTGATTCTGAACTTATTGGTAATAGCTGTCGTAGCCGGAATTGTTGAAGAGTTCTTCTTCAGAGGCTGCCTACAACAGATTGTACAAAAAATAGTAATAAACAAGCATATCGCTATATGGATGGCTGCTATCATTTTCAGCATCTTTCATTTTCAGTTTTATGGTTTCATCCCGCGAGTTTTATTAGGCGCACTTTTAGGATATCTTTTTGTATGGTCACATAGCATATGGATACCTGTTATCGTGCACATTGTGCATAATGCAATTAATGTAATTCTTATATATGTTTTTTACGATATACCCGAAACAGAACAAATAAGTTATTTCAGTCTTGATCAAAATATGATACTTATATTATCGAGTTTGACTTTATCTGGTTTGATTTTATTTATTTATATAAAAAAGATAATGGGTTAAAATCCCGAAACTAGTATTATCTTTGTATACTCATTAGCTACTCTATGGATGTGAAGGACAGAAAAGAAGGATATGGCTACCTGATAGATTGGATTATTCGTTTTGGTGATTTATTACTCATCAATTCATTCTTTTTATTAGCATTTAATATATTTTCAGAAAATGAAGTTATCACCAGCCAATTACAATATAAAGAGAAAGTAATTGCTTTTTTAATAATCAATCTCTGTTATTTCTTCACCTCTTCATTTGTCCATTTCCAAATATCTTCCAACATCATTTTTCTCGAAAAGATAGTACAACAATCCTCTGTCTTCATTGCTCTTTATGCTGTATTTGTAACTGTCAGTTTATCACTGTTCGGAGTCATAAATCTTTCCATATTAGTTTGGCTCACAGGATTCTTTATCTTAGGAACATTCTTCGTGGGATGGCATATTCTGTTCAGAATAGCGTTAAAGTCTTACAGAAAAAGAGGATATAACTTCAGGCATGTAATCATTATAGGAGGAGGGACCAATGGAGAAAAAGCATACGAAACCCTTATGTCCAGTGATTTTGGATATAAGATATTAGGCTTTTTCGACGATGATGAGAATCAGCGGGACTCTCTACCTAATTATCTGGGCAAAATATCCGACATAGAAGCCTTTATCGAAAACAACAGAGTAGATGACCTGTTCTGCACAGTTATTGACAGGGAAGAAAGCTATATCTCAAATCTAATAAGGATCTCGGAAAAGAATATGATAAGATTCCAGCTTATCCCCGGATTCTACAAATACTTCAAACGTAAAGCATCACTGCAATTTATAGGTTCCACACCGGTACTCCGCCTTAGGTACGAGCCTTTGCAATATTTCTCCAACAGATTTGTCAAAAGAGCTTTCGATATTGTCGTTTCGTCACTATTCCTGATAACCTTATTCCCTTTCATTTATCTAATTTTCGGCCTCTTAATAAAGAGAGAATCATCGGGGCCTATTATTTTTAAACAAAAGAGAACTGGAATTAAAGGTAAAGAATTCAATTGCTACAAATTCAGATCGATGCGGCAAAACAAGGAAGCGAACAAACTACAGGCTACTAAAAACGACCCCCGGGTTACCAAAATAGGCGCTTTCATGCGTAAGACAAGCATCGATGAACTCCCCCAGTTTATTAATGTGCTAAAGAATGATATGTCTATAGTTGGACCACGCCCCCATATGCTCCAACACACAGCTCTTTACTCTTCACTTATCGACAGGTTTATGGTGCGCCATCTTGTGAAACCCGGAATTACCGGTTGGGCTCAGGTTACCGGTTGCCGAGGTGAAACCAAGACTGTCGAAGAAATGGAAATGCGTGTGATCAAAGACGTGTGGTATCTCGAAAACTGGACTTTCTTCCTCGATCTGAAGATCATATTCCTCACAGTATACAATGCCATAAAAGGCGAAGAAAAGGCATTCTAGAAAAGCTTTAAAAAATTCCTCTTGCACTTAAAGCCCTCCTGTACCTGTTAGCATTTTGCTCATGCTCAGCATGTGTTTTCGCAAAGTTATGATAGCCGGAAAAATCCTCTTTTGCACACATATACAGGTAATCATGTTTCGCATAATTCAATACCGCATCTATACCTCTTATAGACGGGAAACGTATCGGACCCGGAGGTAATCCCGTATGCTTGTACGTATTGTAAGGAGACTCCACTTCTAAATGTTTGAAAAGGATGCGACGCAAACCGAAATCACCCACAGCAAACTTTACTGTAGGATCTGCCTGCAATGCTTGCCCCTTATTCAGACGGTTTATATACAATCCGGCAACCTTCGGGTATTCATCTGCATACATACATTCCTCCTCTACAATAGCAGCTAACGTTGAAACTTCGATCGGGGTTAGTCCTATTTCTTTTGCCTTGTTTAACCTGCTCTCTGTCCAGAATTTATCGTATTCCTGCTTCATCCGTTTCAGAAAATTATCTATGCTTATATCCCAATAAAACTCATAAGTATTGGGAATAAACATTGCCGGGATAGTCTGGAGGTTGAAGCCTGATTCTTCGCATATCTGCTCATTATCCAGCTTACTTAACAACTCTGCATCATTCAGCATCAACTGTTCACCAATACGTTTAGCGAAATCCTCTTTTGTACGGATATTATTGAAAGTAAGCCTTACCGGAACCTGCTGTCCCCTTTGCAGGCTTTTTATTAGGTCATAGATATTCATCCCGGGTTTTACTGCATACCGTCCTGTACGCAGGTTATCTTTGTAATCCATTAATCCAGCTAATGTTTCGAAATGCGATAAACTTTCAACTTTAGCACTATCTCTTACCTGCGCCAATAGCCTGTTATAATCTTTCGATTCATCGATATAAATATATACTGTTTTATCTGTGGCAAATCCGGTATTCAATATACTATAACCATATCCGGCAACCGCTCCGGCGATCACAACCAAAGCAAGTAATATGTAAATAATTTTCTTTTTCATATATTTGTTTAATTCGCTTATTATCAATTATTATTTAGTTAAAAAGTAACAAAGGTAATATATCTAAGTAGATTAACAAAATTTAATAACATCAGATTGATAATCAAATTATAAAGCATTAATCTGCTTTGCTATTCGGGAAATAAAAAAGCAAGAAAAGGCAGATTTTAGCAGTACCTCTATTACCAATTCGTTACCTGTTTTTGATAGTAGAATATCGAAGTAAAAGATAGTAAAACAAACAGATATCTAGGGATAAATAGCAAGTCTGTTCTTTTATAAACTAGTATAATCTTACATGGTACATCCTATTCTTATTTTTCATACCTTGTATTTTCATGAGCAATATCTGAAAAATTGAGAAGTGTTGAATCTATTAACTCTAAAGTTAACTTGCTATTAAAATTTATCGAAACCGACTGCCACAATCTAAATATTATCTATTTTTGGAAAATCTCACATAAAATATGAATCAATTTTGCTAAGTTTGAATCCAAAAGAGACTTTCATACTAATTATCAAAAAAATATTCAAACTCCACTAAGTATATGGGAGAGAAAGAATTAATATCCCAGCTAAAAGAAGGATCAGAAGCGGCTTTTGACAAGATATACGACTTGTATGGAGCTCGTCTCTATGGCTATTGTATGCAATATACAAAATCGAGAGAGGACTCTGAAGAAATAATGCAGGATGTATTTATAAAATTATGGCAAAATAAAGAGAAAATTATACAGACAGATACACTCCGATCTCTAATCTTTAAAATAGCAAAATTTCAGCTTATTAATAAATACAAGTCAAATCTGAATTCATTTTCCTTCGAAACTTATGTGGATTTCTATAATGAGAAGAAGCTTTCCATAGACAATACACATCATGCCATAGAGTACGATGATTTCTGTCGCTTATTAGAAAATGCCCTGAAGGCTTTACCCGAAACTCAGCGAAAAGTAATAGAATATAGTAAGCTGAAGCAGTACTCCAATCAGGAGATTGCTGATAAGTTACAGTTGAAAGAGCAAACAATTAAGAATCAATTATCTATAGGACTAAAAGCTTTGCAACAAGAACTACAAAAACATTTGCCTTGGACTATAGTCTTATTAATTGTTAAAAATATACTGTCCATCGGTACAGATTTATAGAAAAGCTGTCATACATTATTATACATCTTGTTATGAAAAAACTGGAAACAAAATATAAACAAAACAATATAAACTCGGAAGAACTGGAAGAACTGAGGAATATTGTAAATAATCTACCCGATTCGAAATTAGAAGATATTATGTATGAAAGTTGGCTTCATGATTCTATCGATGAAGATGTTGTATCCGAAGAACAACTTAGAGAAATAAAACACAAAGTAAATAGAAATATTTATCCTACTCAAAAAAGAGTACTACCATTCCGTAGAATAATGCAGGTTGCTGCATCCATCCTGATACCTGTATTGTTGCTGGCTACAGGCTATCTTTATTATGAAAACAAGAGTCTTGCAGAACAAGAAATGATCGTATCTACAACAAAGGGAGAAAGGGCAAATATAGTTTTGCCAGATGGGACAAAAGTCGCACTAAATTCAGAGTCACAGCTACGGTATGCACCTCAGGCTTATGGTAAGAAAGAAAGAAAGATATCATTTGAGGGAGAAGCGTATTTCGATGTTACAAAAAAGCAAGATCAGCCTTTCATAATAGCAGTAGACGATATGAAAATAAAGGTACTCGGAACTAAATTTAATTTATATGCCCGGGAAAAAAGTAAAACCGTAGAACTGGTATTAGAGGAAGGACATGTATTGCTATCATCTTTCAAAGAAGAAAAAGAACTACACCCTAAGCAAAAAGGAATATTCAATCGCTTGACTGGAGAAATTAATATAACGACAGAGGAGAACCCACAAAATGCATCAATCTGGAAATCGAAAAAACTTTTATTCGAGAATGCCCGCTTGCAGGATGTACTCCAAACTATTGAAGAAAATTACGGAGTCAGCATTTCCTTAAATCTAAGAACTAAAATGAATAACGATTTATTTTCGGGCGTAATAGTAGGAGACAACCTCCTCGAAGCATTAGAAATTATAAGTCTATCATATCATCTGAATTACACAATCAAAGGCCGGGAAATAAGTTTCACTGACAAATAAAATGTCCATAATCAAAATAAGGGCATGGTATATTTACAGTATCATGCCTCATTTTATTAGAGTTTCTTTCATGTAGCATTACGAAAAACATGTTTTACAACACACTTTTGTTTCGGTACTTCATTCCGTAACCACTGTCTTTATATACAATCGACGTTGATATAAGTGAATAAATTATTAACCTTTAAATTTCTATGATTAATTATGAAATTAGCTAAAACAAGGCATATTCTACTTGTTTTATTATTGTTGGTCATAAGTAATGCAAATGCATATGCCCAAGAACAAAAAGTAACAGTAGAACTCAAAAATGCAACCTTAAAAGAATTGTTCTCTACTATCGAAAAACAAACTACATACAGGTTTGCGTACCGGAATGTAGTATTAGACGACAAAAGAGATATTAATATTTCATTGAAAAAAGTAGACGTATCATTCGTATTGTCATCTGCTTTTGCTAGTCGCAATCTCAACTTTAATATTGTATCTGAAACATCAATAGTTATTTTCGATAAGAAAAAAACATCTGATCCGACTCCTAAAGAAAAAGTAAACATAGGAGGAGTCGTTTTGGATGTGCATGGGCAGCCCATTATAGGAGCCAGTGTTTCTGTCAAAGGAACTACATATGGTACATTTACTGATGTCGATGGGCGATTCTCCCTCTTATCTGTTGATAAGCAATCTACGTTATCAATTACCTATGTTGGATATAATCCTAAGGAAACGAAGATATATAATCAAACAGAAATAAAAATAATACTGGAAGAAAATCAAACAGTACTGGATGAAGTCATTGTTGTAGGCTACGGTTCACAGTCTAAGAAACTAGTTACTACATCTATCGGTCACATGAAAGTAGACGATGTGGATCAGGGTGCAGACTATAATGCAGTAAAAATGCTGCAAGGACGTGTTGCAGGGGTCAATGTATCTTCCGCATCGGGTAAACCGGGAAGTATGCCTAATATCCTTATCCGGGGAACGAGTTCCATTTCAGGCAGCAATGGTCCTTTGTATGTAGTAGATGGGATACCGAGCGAGTCTATGCCCGTAATAAACCCAAACGACATAGAACAAATGGATATTTTGAAAGACGCCTCATCTGCTGCCATTTATGGTTCCAGAGCAAATAGCGGAGTTGTCATAATTACGACTAAAAGTGGTAAATCGGGCAAAACAAAAGTAGACTATAACGGACGTTTTGGAGTAGGATATATTGCTCATGATATCAAAATGGCCAATGTAGATGAGTATAAGCGGGTAATGCAAACTGCTGTGGACAATTACAATGTACAAATGAGGACAAACAACGAATTCTTTGTTCCCGATGTGATTGAAGAAACAGACTGGCTGAAAGAAATATATCGTCGTCCCGCATACCAAACAGCTCACAATGTATCTCTATCGGGAGGTAATGAAGCCACGTCTTTCTACACATCATTAGGATATACTATGCAGGAAGGTGCAGTGCGGAAAAGTGATTACGACCAATATAGTCTAAGAGCAAAATTTTCTCACAAGATAAACAGGATGTTCAATGTCCGGCTTAATATGTCTGGGACACATAGCCGGTTCTCTCAGGTAGAAGATAGTGATTCCAGCTTGAAAATCATCCGTACGGCCAGAGAAGAACAACCGTGGTATAGCCCGTACAACGAAGACGGAAGTTACAAAGTAAACGGAGAAGACCAAATTATACGTCACAACCCGGTAATGCTTGTAAACGAAGAAGACTGGACTGTAGATAAAACTCAGGTTGTGGCCAATCTTGGCATTGACTTTACACCCTTTGCCGGATTTAAATATGCAGTAACTGGTAATGTATACGGAATACTGGATCAGGTCAAAAAGAAAATATCAGAAAAACATGACGCCCGAAAAAACCATGCAGATTGGGCGGCATTAACACAACAAAAAGACTTTAGTGTAAGATATGTTGTCGACAACATGTTTTCGTATGATGGCGAATGGAAAGATTTGAGGTATACCGCTCTGGTCGGTCACTCTTTCGAACAATATAAATATGAGACATTTGGGGCAAAAAGTGATAATTATGGAGACGGCTTCCCTTCCGACGGATTTAACTCTCTGGCTGCATCCAATAACATTTATAAAGGTTCAATAGGATTTAATCAGTATACTTTAGACTCTTATCTGTCCCGGCTCACACTCAATTATAAGAATAAATATATACTAACAGGCGCAATCAGAAGAGACGGCTCTTCACGATTCTCCAAAAATGCCAGATATGGTACATTCCCTTCAGCATCTTTTGCATGGAGAGTATCAGAAGAAAATTTTATCCCGAAGACTAAAGTAATGAACGAGTTGAAGATGCGCCTTAGTTGGGGGCGTACAGGAAGCCAGTCAGGTATCGGCAACTATATACCACACTCGCTGGTAACAGCCGGAGGAAATTCTTACAATAACGACCCGGGCTTTAAAATATCTCAAATGGCACAACATCTGGAATGGGAAAAGGCTACGCAGTTTAATGTAGGTGTTGATGCAGAATTTCTAAATAGCAGGATTAACTTTACAGTGGACTTATTCTACAACCGTACTACCGACCTCTTGTATGGACGCCCTACCTTGGCTACTACCGGCTATACTTCGCTGACAGGAAATATAGGGGAACTCGACAACAGAGGATTGGAACTGGCTATAGGCGGAGACATTCTGACCGGCGACTTTAAATGGAATCTGAGCGGTAATATATCCTTCATAGGCAACCGTTTGAGAAAATTACTCGATGGACAAGACATGATTATATTGGGTAGTAGCGGTGTCAACTTTGGAGGGCAAAAAAGTGCACTGATAAATGGTAAAGCCATAGGTTCGTATTATATGCTCGAAATGGGCGGAATTTATCAATACGATTCGGATGTACCGGCTGCATTGTATGCAAAAGGAGTAAGAGCTGGAGATGTCAGATATATCGATCATAATAAAGATGGCGACATAGATGATAATGACAGGGTATATGTAGGAAAAGCCAATCCCGATTTTTTTGGAGGAATAACCTCTACTATGAGTTGGAAAAATTTCGAACTGGCTGTATTTACTCAGTTTAGCGCAGGAGGAAAAATTATGCCGGCATGGCGTGGAGGTGGTGGAACCGAAGGGACTGATCACCTAGGTGTTGCCGTTTCGGGCAATCAGTTTTACAATGTATCCAAAGAGATGGCTACAGATTACTGGAGAGGTCCGGGAACGACCAATTCAGTACCTCGTCCGGTAATGAGAGGCGTTCATACAGGATATGCTGGAGATTATAATACACAAACATCTACCCGTTATCTCGAAAATGCAAGCTATTTCAAGTTTAAGACAATAACATTAGCATACAATCTTCCAACTTCGCTAATGAAGAAAATCGGACTTAGCAGAGCAAAAATATATGCTTCGCTCGATAACTTTTTTACAATTACCTCCTATTCAGGTTACGACCCCGAGTTCTCCTACGCATCGCAACCCAGCAGTGCTAATTATGGCGTAGACTATGGAGAACTGCCTACGTTGAAGAATATTATATTCGGTTTAAATGTTAACTTCTAAATCTCAAATGATAATATGAAAAAGATAATTATATTCCTAACTCTACTACTGGCAATAACAGGTTGTGAATCGCAATTGGACAAGATGTTGCCAAGAAATGCTATCCCTCTTGACGAGATGACGGCAGACGATATCGAAAAATTGATGACAGGTGTCTATGCCGAAATAGAAAGACAACAGTTTAACGGATGGTTCGATTTCGATTATAAGGCCGAGAACTATAAGGAAGGCCCCGGTTGGGTACTTACAGATCCGGTGATGATGACACCTGGTGATGGCGACATAAAAAACCGCTGGCAAACATCGTTTGTAGTTCTCAATCAGGTAAATGCATTAATAGAATCATACGAGGCTCTTTCGGGTGCACCTACAGCTAAGGAAAAACAAATAGGCGGAACAGGCTATTTCTTCAGAGCTCTTATCTATTATGATATGGCTATCAGGTGGGGCAATGTTCCAATATTGGACAAACAAAACGAGAACCTCGTTCCTATCTCGCAGGAAGAAAATGTATGGGCGTTTACTGAAGGTAACATAGAAAAAGCGCTATCCATACTTCAAGGCTTCACCAATAGTTATTATGTCTCGTTAGAAGCTGCACAGGCACTGGCTGCACGTATCTATTTAGCCAGGGGAAACAAAACTAAAGTTTTAGAGAATGTGAATGCAGTTTTGTTAAACAACAACTTCATTTTAGCCAATACTTCCGAAGAATTTGCAAGTATATATGTTACAGATGCAAAAAGTAAAGAAACAATCTTCGGACTTGCCAATAAACGTTCTACAGGGCAATTGGTTTTTTCTCAAAAACTGAATGATGTTGACCCCACATGGGATTATTCCCCCGCAACAGATGTTTTCCAATCTCTATTTGCCGACGATAACATATTAAACAGGAAAGGGGATAGAAGGGCAAAAGCAACATTCAGTAGTGATGATAAACGTGTCATCAAGTTCCCCAACGGAATTAGTGGGCAGCAACTGGTTCCAACGCCCGATCAAGCTAATACCCCTATTGTGATTAGCCGTATTGCCGAAATGTATTTGATAAAAGCCGAACTTCTGGGTCCGGTTGACGGAGCGGATATATTGCTTGCTTTTTTACAAAAACGCTACGATAACGTCCCTACAAACGCTGCTATTCAAGCCTTATCCGAATCAGACTTTCAGGATTTGATTTTAGATGAGCGGCATCGTGAATTTTATGGAGAAGGATACTGGTGGTTCGATATAAAACGAACAGGAAGGCTCGATCTGCTTAAGACCCTTAACGGGCGGAATTATCTGATGTACTATCCGATACCTCAAAATGAGATTGATTTGGCAGGTACAACAGCATATCCACAAAATCCGGGTTATGCCGGGGCAAAATAAACTCATTATTAAAACTAAAAAGACATGAAAATAAAATATATAATCTATTGCACAACCATTGTATTGCTGGCTGCTTGTAGCTCATCCGATGAGCCTCCTTATGCCCTATTCGACACAGCTCGTTCGTCTTACTTTGCAGGCGACGAGATTAAAATGAACAATAAGAGTAACGGGGAGGGGGTATCTTATACCTGGCACTTTGGCGACGGACAAACGTCGACCGAAGCAAGTCCGATAGTAGTATATACCGAACCGGGAGGCTATACAATCAAACTAACAGTCTCCGGGGAGGGAGGAACATCAGAACATAAACGACTGATTAACATCGACCAACCAGCCAGAAGTGTAGGCGAGATAGATATTAATTGGCTGTCAGGAAAAACCTTTGGTTACATACAGGCTACATCTCCGGCCGTAGACCTTCAGGGAAATGTTGTCATAGCCTCTGCTGATAATATACTTCGTAAGTTTTCGAAAGTGGATGGCAGCCAAATGTGGGAATTTAATTTGTGGAATCCTGCCGACGGCACATTACCTACAGGAGCAACCCTTGCGGTGCCATCTATAGATACCGATGGTACAATTTATATGGGTACGGGCAATGGAACAAATGGCCGTTTTTATGCAATAAACAGTGACGGAACAAAAAAATGGATGGTTCCGTATGGAGATAATGGCTTTTGGGCTGCTTCAGGAACTCCAAACCCTAAGATTAACCACTTGAATGCCGCTATTGGAGATAACTCTATATACATCGGCAACGGAGGAACTACCGGATCGGTACTGGCTATCGATAAAACTACAGGATATAGAAAAGCTTATGTAGCTAATAATAGTAACGGTGGTCCGGGAGGAGGAGTGTCGTCGGGGGTATTGCTTGACAATAAGAACCGCCTGTTTTGGCAAGGCGGAATCTATGGGCTTTTCAGGGCTTCTGCCAGTAAAATGGAAATAGATGCCAGAGTAAATTGGGACTGGCGATTTTATACATATGCAGGAGAAGAAAGTATCAATTCAGCAATGGCTATCGGCAGTGATGGAACAATATATGGGCTGGCAAACTTTAAAACTGTTGGTAAAGTTATTTTCGCATTAGACGGCAACGCTACCGAAGAATGGCCAAAGGCAAAATGGTATTGCGCACTGGAATCGGTAGGCTCAGTCGATCAGGGAGGAGTAGCCATCGGGGCAGATGGTACTATATATAGTGGGCTGAAACGTGCTGTTGGGACAGAAGGAGGAGGAATAGTTGCTGTAAACCCGGACGGCAGCATTCGCTGGCGTTATGGTATACCTCAAGATGTATCGGGCACTCCGGCTATAGATCAGGCCGGTAATATCCATTTTGCTACAGATGGCGGGCAATACTACATCTTATCCTCAGATGGCACAACGGAAATATTCTTATCAGATCTGGCAGAATTGATAATAAGAAAATATCCTGAGATAGCTGCTAAATGGGCTGTAGGACAAACCAAATGCTGGAATTCTCCGGTTATTGACTCCGATGGAACAATCTATATAGGCGTGACAAACATGGAAAACGACAAGAGAGAAAGTGTTTTACTCTCTCTTAAGCATAAATCTGTCACAGGCCCAGCCAACTCGGTATGGCCAATGAGAGGACAAAATGCTCAACGCACTAATAGACAGCCTAATTAATTTTTTCTAAAAATAAACGAAGATGAAATACATACACATTTACTTATTGGCACTGATAGCTCTTCTGAGTTGCAGTAAAACAGAATATGACGATTGGGGGGGTAATTCGAATGTCGATCCTAATCCAGAGGAGTCGATTATAAAAGCGAGCAACCCTTTTCCCTGTATTAATGAGGAGATTACTCTCTCTTATTCGGTACAAGGAGAAAGCACTGCTGTATGGACAGTAGATGGAGAGATCATAAGCGACAAAAAAGAGATTAAACTGACTTATGACCAAAATGGAACTCATCCTGTAAAAGTAAAAATTACGAATGATAGAGGAGCGATAATTGAAAGTTCGATCAATATTCAGGTGATGGGAGAGAAACTCCCTGTAGAACTTACAAAGCTTGTACAAAGTAATAAATTCTGGATATGCGCCCACCGGGCAAATACTCACAAGGGGCTCACAAATGGAGCGAACATGGCTCCCGAAAACTCGTTAAAAGCGATTGAGACTGCAATTAAACAAAAGGTGCAAATGATAGAAATTGATATTAGGATTACCTTCGACAAAGAGTTTGTAATAATGCACGATAAGAGTGTCAACAGAACTACCAACGGAACAGGGAATGTATCGGCATTGTCACTGCTACAGATAAAAAGCCTTTCGCTGAAAGACAATGCAGGCAACGTAACAGAACATAAAGTCCCTACCCTGAAAGAAGCACTGGAATCCGGACGTGGAAAAATATATTACAACATAGACTTGGGGGCAATGCTATCGGACGGATGGACAGCGGAAGATACCAAACGGCTGGTAAAAATGATAGAAGATACTTATATGATGGATCGTGTAGTTTTCTATATCGCACGTAATCAGGCTGTCGGGAATGACTTTATCAGTGCTAACAAAAACTCTTTACTATTTCCATGGATCAGTTCAACAGGTGATTTATCCAACTGGTCTGTTGCAAAACTGGTACAATTAGCTCCCGATACTGAGTCTAGTCTCATTAATGCTGCTTTGGTAAAAGGAGTACCTTCGTTTAGCAACCATCTTGAACAGGATGACCTGGATATGCTGAATGGCGATTATTCTAAACTGGATAATCTGGTAAACAAGAAAATTAAAATCATCCAAACAGATTATGCTGAGTTAGTTAACGAATATGTGAATTAGATTCAGCTATTCTTATATTAAACATTTTGTAACAAAATATTCAGTTTGCTCCTGGTCAATGAATATCAATTATCGGCTAGGAGCAAATTATATCACTATTATGAAAAAAATACTAAATTTCAACGCAATTTCCATCGCTTGTTTTCTGTATATATTTGCAGCCTGCGCACCTTCTACAACATCGTCTACATCCTCAATAATAAGAGACACAGAAGCAATAAGAGCCGAACTGATGAATCCCAATCTGAACAAAGTAATCGTTGTAGCACATCGTGGCGACTGGCGCTATGCAATGGAGAACTCATTGCCTGCAATAGAAAATTGTATCAAAATGGGAGTTGACGTAGTAGAGCTTGATATACAGCGGACCAAAGACGGGCACCTTATACTGATGCATGATGCTACATTAGATCGTACAACTACCGGAAAAGGTAAAGTAGAAGAGTGGACACTGGATTCCATCAAAACATTAAAATTAAGAAATGGTTGTGCTGCAAGAACCAAAGAAATGGTACCAACACTGGAAGAAGCTCTTTTATTTGCTAAAGGGAGGATCTTTCTCAATCTGGACAAAGCCGACCGCTATTTTGACGAAGTGTACGAGCTATTGAAAAAGACTGGAACGGAACGGCAGATAATAATGAAAGGGAGTAAGCCATATGAAACGGTGCAAGCTCAATTTAGCAAATATTTAAATGAAATTATATACATGCCGATAGTCAGCCTCGATAACGAAAATAGCGAAACTATAATAAATGATTTTATAAAGAAAATGCCTCCTGTAGCCTTTGAGTTGTTATACAAAAAAGATACTAATCCCCTACCTAAAGAAGTGATGAAAACCTTAAGTGGCAAATCGCTCATCTGGTACAATACCCTATGGGATACAATGGCTGGAGGGCATGACGATGATATGTCTTTAGTTAGTCCTGATCAAGGTTATGGCTATCTGATTGATTCGTTAGGTGCCAGAATCATACAAACGGATCGTCCTCAATATCTGATTAACTATCTGCAAAAACGCAATCTACATCATTGATTCAGATTCGAATACATCATTATGTTCAAAAAAATCATTTCATTCTATAAAATAAGCAGTCCGGTAAAGCTTGAGTCAATTACCGAAGATGAACAGCAACGGAAATATAAAAGACTGCGGTTTTCTAGTTTTTTTGCAGCTACGGTAGGATATAGCCTCTATTATGTTTGTCGCACAAGCCTCAATGTAGTCAAACAACCTATTCTCGAAAATGGGACATTAAACGCCAGTCAATTGGGTATTATTGGTTCTGTCTTATTATTCTCTTACGCCATCGGAAAATTTATTAATGGCTTTCTTGCCGATCATAGCAACATAAAACGTTTTATGGCTACCGGTCTCATTATTTCTACTTTAGCTAATTTGATAGTAGGAATACTGGGGTTGGCCGAATCTTCGACCATAGGGTTTTCCAGTTTTATTTTTTTTATTGCATTTGCCATTATGTGGGGTATTAACGGGTGGAGCCAATCAATGGGTGCTGCTCCTGCCATTATATCTCTTTCGCGATGGTACCCAATCAAAGAACGAGGAACCTACTATGGCTTCTTTAGTGCCAGCCATAATCTGGGAGAGTTTCTTTCCTTTATTTTTGTGGGAACTATTGTTGGCTTGTGCGGTTGGCAATGGGGATTTATAGGCTCTTCTGTTGCAGGAATACTAGGAGTTCTGATTATTATACTCTTCTTGCACGACACTCCACAGAGTAAAGGTCTGCCAACCGTAGAAGTATTAACCAACGAAAAGATCGCCCCCACTGATAATAAAGGAGGTACCAAGGATGTGCAAAAAGCAGTATTAAGAAACCCCTGGGTATGGATATTAGCCCTATTTAGTGCATTTATGTACATTAGCAGATATGCGATCAATGGATGGGGAGTACTATTTCTTCAGGAATCGAAAGGCTTTTCGCTGGGAACAGCAACACAGATAATATCTATAAATGCCTTGCTTGGAATATTCGGAACTATTTTTTCGGGTTGGATATCGGATAAGCTCTTCAAAGGGAATCGTAATTTGCCTGCGCTTCTGTTTGGCATATTGAATACTTTTTCTTTATGCCTCTTCCTATATTCCGGTAATAATATCTACATAAATATACTCAGTATGGTACTTTTCGGAATAGCCATTGGTGTACTTATATGTTTTCTGGGAGGGCTGATGGCCGTAGATATTGTTCCCCGCAATGCGAGCGGAGCAGCTTTAGGTATTGTTGGAATAGCCAGTTATGTGGGAGCCGGGATACAGGATATTGTAAGTGGATGGTTCATCGATTCGGGAAAGAGTGTAGAGAACGGAACTACTGTATATAATTTCGATTATGCCTCCATATTTTGGATTACAGCATCCATTATCTCCTTCTCTTTAATCCTTCTGGTATGGAAGAAAAAGAAGTCTTAAATTAAAAAAACATAGAATAAATGCTTAGATATAGTCTCTCAATATTGTTTGGTTTATTATTAACAGTCGGTGTTACAGGACAAGAGTCGGAAAAGAGATATAACACAGGCATCAATATCACGCCTGTTCCGTCCGAACTTACAGTTAGTGAAGGATTCTTCAGTTTGAATGAAAAAACGACAATATACATTAATACACAATCTGACGAATTGCAAAGAATTGCCGGATTGTTCGCAATGAAGATTAAGAATCCAACAGGTCTGGATATCCCTATCGTAAGTATTGAAAAGCAAAATCAAATAAGAATAACTATAGATGAAAATCTTAATTTAAAACAGGAAGGATATTTGCTGAAATCGGATAACAAAGTCGTTAATATAAAAGCAAGTGATATGGCCGGCATATTTTATGCAATGCAAACAATGATACAGTTATTACCGGCTGAGATAGAAAGCCCCGATTTGCAAAAAAACATACAATGGAAAATACCTTCGGTAGAAATACGCGATGAACCCCGATTTGCATATCGTGGTTTCCTAGTTGATTCGGGCAGGCATTTCTGGAGTGTCGATTTTATAAAAAAGCAATTGGATATAATGGCAATGCTAAAGATAAATAGACTTCACTGGCATTTGACTGACGATCAGGGTTGGAGAGTAGAAATAAAGAAATACCCGGATCTTACAAAAATCGGTTCGCAACGAAAAGAACATGACGGAACTATATATGGCCCATATTATTATACGCAAGAGGATATAAAAGAAATCGTAGCCTATGCAAAAAAACGCTTTATAGAGGTTATTCCCGAGATTGATATGCCGGGACATGCTGTCGCGGCAGTTGCGGCATATCCCGAATACTCCTGTACAGGAGGGCCACATAGCGTGAGGAATGTATGGGGAATATCTTCTGATATTTTTTGTGCGGGGAATGAACAAACATATACCTTTATTGAAGACATACTAGACGAAATACTTCCACTCTTCGAGAGTAATTTTATTCATTTAGGTGGCGACGAAGCCGATAAGTATCAATGGGAAAGATGCCCTAAATGCCAGCTGAAAATGAAAGAATTGAAACTTGTATCTGATAAAAAAGCGTCGGCCGAAAATAAATTGCAAAGCTATTTTATGGGGCGAATAGAAAGTTATCTTGCACGATCAGGAAAAAAGATAATTGGTTGGGAGGAAATGGTGGATGGTAACTTATCCCCTTCTGCTACGGTTATGAGTTGGAGAGGATTGGAAAAAGGTATTGAAGCGGCTAATTTAGGAAATAATGTGATAATGTCACCCAGACCTTATGTATATTTAGATCAGCCGCAGGGAGATGCCAAATTACTACCACCAGCCCCTCCTCGTTATGTACCACTCGAAAAGACTTATTCTTTGGATCCGGTTCCGGAAAGTCTTGATGTATCAAAACATAATCAAATACTAGGGACACAAGCTGCTACTTGGGCTGAATACATTCCAACTGAGGATTTATTTGAATGGTACACTTATCCACGTTTAATAGCTTTGGCCGAAGTGGCATGGAGCAAGCCCGATAATAAAAACTATAAAGAATTTTTAAGAAGGCTGGATAATCAGAGAGTGAGATTAGATATGCACAAGGTGAATTACTATATTCCTCTTCCTGAGCAAAAAAATGTACCATCTGCTAATTTTGTTGCATTTAATACTAATATTATTTTGGACCTTTGTACAACAGAACCGGTTACAATACTCTATACAACAGATGGAACGGAGCCCAATGATAAATCGGCAGTGTACAAAACTCCTCTGATATTTGATGAAACAAAAACCTTAAAGGTTCGTTCGCTATTACTTTTAGGTAAATTGGGGGAAGTTAGGACTATTCATATCGAAAAACAGGATTTTATCCCTTCTATAGAAAAAACTCCTGACTATAGAGGATTAAAAGTGAAATACTATACAGGTTTTGAAAATAAGGTAGATAATCTTTTTGCAAAAATTCCTGTCTTAGAGGAAATTATAGAGGAACCTCAACTATTGAAAGACAGAATAAAAAACAACAGCTTACTGACGGAGGGAAATGCCCGAAGTGTTATTGTAGAAGGCTATATTACCATTCCTATTGACGCTGTGTATTATTTCAGTACCAATTGCGATCAGTTTTGGATTAATGATAAACTCTTGATTAGTAACGAAGGTTTTGTTAAAAGGAATTCGAATAACGATAAATCAATAGCATTGGCCAAGGGTTATCATAAATTCAGAATGATTAGACTTGCCGATATATGTGGAGGTTGGGTGCCCCAATGGGAGTCTGTCACATTAAGCATAAGAAGTGAAAATGAGGATAAATTCAGAGTGATGAAAGCTGTAGACTTCAGGTAATTCTTCGGGTACGCACTTATATTTTTTCTTATTCCACACAAATCAGTTATTTTCCATAAATCTTACAAAGATAAAATTTAAAACATTTTTAGAAGCTAAAGCCTTGTACTTAAGTATATAGTTTTAAGTAGCGAACTTGAAAATAAAGCTATTGCTTCATGCTCGTAGCTTATTTGTTGAATAGCCATATAAGTTGACTTCAATATAAGATTAATACTTTATTTATATCAGAATTGAGGATGCGAACATTTTTGAATGAAAAGTATTTGTATTTCAAGAAATGTATTTAATTTTGTAAAAAGAGTTATTTGAATCGATGAAAAGTAAAGTAGAATAAGGTGGTCTGGTGGTTTCTAAATCGTTACCTATTCTTCTTTTTCACCCTCCTTATTGATTGATATTCAATCGAATTCTATTTTTTTGCATAGTATGATAACAAAGGTAACAAAATATTCAGTTAACAGTCAACAGTCAACAGTTATCAGTTAACAAAAAAGTAACGAAAGTAACGCTTTTGCAGTGTTTATCTGTAGGGGCGCCCCCTTGTGGTTGCCCGAAATATAATAAACGGGCAGAGACAAGCCACTACCCCTACAAACCATTAGTTTTTTACTAAAAAGTAACAGAATTTACTCTCTTCATTCTTCATTTAAATATTGGCACATCGGCATATTACCACATTAGCTCATTGTTTATCCTATAGATAAACTTCTATTCATTTAATAACAATGAGCTATCGCCATAACTCAAAAAACGGTAATCATTTTCCAAAGCATGCTTATAAACATCTTCCCATTTATTCTCTCCAAGAAATGCCGATACCAAGAGTAACAAGGTACTCTGCGGTTGATGAAAGTTTGTAACTATTCCATCGACAATCTTAAATTTATATCCAGGAGCTATTATAATTTGCGTGTCCGCTATAAGTGTATTTAGTTTATGAACATCAAGATAGTCAATCAGATTAGTCAACGCTTTTTCTTTTGTTATCTGATTGCTTGCTTCCTCGTAAGGTTGCCATTGTGAAACCTGCATCACAGGATTCTCTTCCTTTTCTAGCAATTCTCCTAAGTAATAAAGGCTTTCAAGTGTACGTACAGATGTAGTACCTACTGTAATAACTCGTCCTTTATGATTCAGTAATTGTTCGAAGAACTCCCTTTTCACCGAAATAAATTCAGAATGCATCAGATGATCTTTTATCTGTTCCGATTTTACAGGACGGAATGTTCCGGCTCCGACATGTAAGGTAATCTCAGCTGTTTTTATTCCTTTTTCTTCTAAAGAATTGAAAACTTGGGGTGTGAAATGCAATCCGGCAGTGGGTGCAGCTACCGATCCGTCGATCTTCGAATAGACAGTCTGATAGGTTTGTTTATCCTGTTCTTCTGTATCTCTGTTCAGGTAAGGAGGAATTGGCAATTCTCCCATGACTTCGAGTAATTCTGAAAAAGTAACATCAGCATTATTCCATTCAAACTCTATAATATGCGCATCGCCATGAGATTGCAGTCTTTTAGCAGTGACCAGTATTAATTTGCCATCAATTGAAATTTCCCTGGTCAGGTTACCTTCCTTCCATTTTTTCAGATTACCTATCAGACATATCCACGAGCAACGCTCTGTCTGCTGAAAATTAAGTTGGTAATCGTGAGGAGAATGTGGCTCGAGGCAAAATATTTCAATCTGTGCACCCGTTGCTTTCCAAAAATGCAAACGTGCCTGAATAACCTTTGTATTATTAAAAACCAACAAACTATCCCCTGACAGATATTCAGGCAGGTCTGAAAAAACAAAATCTGATATTTCTCCGTCCTTATATACAAGAAGCTTCGAACTATCACGTTTAGTTAACGGATACTTTGCGATCCTGTCGTCAGGCAGATTGTAGTTATAGTCCTCTATACGTATTTCCCTGGGATTCGATATTTCCACTTTTGCTTTTTTTATTCGACAAAAATAAGCAACTTTGCGGGAATAAAAAAGTGGCTCTACCAACCTCCCTAAAGGGATGGTTGTCAGACTCTGAAATAGACTGTACAAACAGCCAATATACCATTCTGTCATCCTGACCATAGGGAAGGATCTCTTTTCTATTATTAAGAGATGTTTCACTATTGTTCAACATGACAAAGAAAGAGATAGACAGAGCTTAATAACTCTGACCTCCAAGGGGGAGAAAGAGGGGGCTTTTAAATATTATAATTATGAAAATAGGAGATAAAGTACGCTTCCTCAACACTACAGGAGGCGGTATCGTAAAAGGATTTCAGGGAAAAGACATTGTATTGGTAGAAGACGAGGAAGGATTTGATATACCTGTGCTGATCAGAGAAACTGTAGTCATAGAACCGGCAAACGAAGCACAGGTAAGACAAAACCTGAAACCGACCAATGAGGTTCAACAAGCCGCATCTGTAAACAAACCTGAACAAAAGGAAAAAGAATATATCCCCGAAGAAACAAAAGAGGGAGAGTTGCTCACTGTTGTACTGGCCTATCTGCCTGTAGATATTAAAAATATAAGCACTACCAATTTCGAATGTTATCTTGTCAATGACAGCAATTATTACCTGTCATACAACTATATGAGCAGGACAGATGAAGGATGGACAAGGCGCAAAACAGGAGTTATTGAACCGAATACCAAGCTTTTTATCGACGAATTCGATAAAACAGGACTGAATGATATGGAACGTGTCTGCCTGCAATTTTTTGCATACAAGCAGAATAAACCTTTTGCCATAAAAAACGTCTATTCAGTAGAAGCCCGGATAGACACTGTGAAGTTTTACAAACTGCATAGTTTTAGAGAAAACGACTATTTCGAAGATGAAGCTATTGTATATCCTATAGTGAGGCGTGATGTGTCGGAGAAAGAGCTGGTTGTTTCAGCGGAAGAAATAGAAATCGCTATGAAACAAAAGGAACAACGCCCTCGAATACAGCCTATCGCCAAAAAGGATAAAAAAGATATACTGGAAATAGACCTGCATATTGATGAACTTATTGACAGTACAAATGGCATGTCATCAGGCGACATGCTCGAATATCAACTGAACAAATTCAGGGAAGTATTGGAAGAGAATAAAAAGAACAAAGGACAAAAAATAGTCTTCATCCATGGTAAAGGCGATGGAATCCTGAAAAATGAGATATTGAAAGAACTGAAAACCAAATATAAATCATATTACTATCAGGACGCTTCATTCCGGGAATATGGATACGGCGCCACGATGGTAACTATAAAATAACTTTAACACAATAAATTAAATCGACAATGAAAAAAAGAATTTTAGTATTACTGGCTGTTGTAGCCACATTGGTTAGCTGCGATTCCGTACAACAAAGTTTGAAAAGTACTTACAATATGATTAATTGCGAGTACAATTATAAATCCATTTCGGGACTTACTGTTTCGGGTATCGATCTTTCCAGCGGCCTGTCGCTGACAGCTATTCCTAAAATCACATCTATACTATCAGGAAGCGCAACGTCCATTCCTTTAAACTTTAACCTTAACCTGGATGTGAAGAATCCGAACGAATCGGCGGCTATGCTGCACGGACTACAGTATATACTTAGTATCGACGGAATAGAGTTCACCACCGGATCTATCAACCAGTCACTTAACATCGGCGCAGGACAAACACAAACCTTGCCGCTTTCGATCGGAGTAGATCTGGCATCACTGATGAAAAATAATTCGAAGGATGCAGTGGTTGACATTGCCAAAAACTTTTTAGGGATAGGTTCTGAAAAATCAGAAGTGAGTCTCCAGCTAAAACCTTCTTTCAATATCGGCGGGACTACTGTAGCTTCCCCTGTATATATTCCGGTAAGTTTCAGCTTTGGAGGAACTAAATAGCATATATAGTTGTTTACAATAGAAAACAACTTATCTCATGGAATACAATGTCGTACATAATGAAGCGGAAAACCGTTTCGAAGTAGAAATAGACGGTCTTTTGTCAGTAGTGGATTACCGCAATCGCGATGGCGTTTTTCTGGTGACGCATACAGGTGTACCAAAAGAGCTCAGCGGACAGGGAATCGCAGCCGCTATAAATAAGGCCCTATTGGATTATGTACGGGAAAAGGGATATAAAGTCCGTCCGATCTGTCCCTATACAATAGCATATATCGAGCGGCATCCCGAGTATAAAGATATTTTAGCTTGATAAAGTAAAATTTGGGGACGGAAGGATTGCTCTTTGAGCAATCCTTTTTTTATTCAGGATAGCGGAATATCCACTCCTGTTCTTCTTTTGGTAATTCCGAGACCACTGCTTTATAATTCGGATCAGGTTTATACCAGGTTTGGTTTGAATAATATTTCTTTAATTCGGGAGAAGAGAAAATATATCCCCGGCGGGCAAAAGGATAGTTACGCAATATCCTTCTTGAGAGATCATTGGCTGTTTCTATCGTATAATCTTCAACATAAGTGAGATTGTAGGCCAGTTGCAACCATTCTTTACAATCGAAAGGGATCGGCATATAGGCCAAAGGCTGGAAAGAACGTATATGTAATTCTTCCTTCGGATGGAAGTTCTTTGCATGGTATTCAACCTGTCCTTTCATCATGGCAAAACGGGTACGGGTAAGCTCTCTTTCATCGTGACCGGAATAATCGATATGCGATTGCTCCCTGTTTTTCACACCTTTCCCTTTTATCGTCCATCCAGGAGATTCTCCGAAGGCCGGATCATCTATATGAAAATCCTGAAACTCACCCATATCCACTATCAGGGTGAAATCATCGATCTGCTTATTCGCCCAACGAGTAGCTGCCGTCAATACATAATCGAATGAGTATAAGAAGTCTACACTACCCGACAAATCACATATATAAGTATGCTTGATTATATTCAACCCTGTCTTAAAATCGGCGGTAAAATGGTATACATAGAAGAAATCGGCACTTTGCCACCCATTATTGCCCATCGACTCTTCCATTTGGGTACGGGTGAGTGTTTTGAATTTTCCGTTCTCATAATAAGCGCTGTCTTCTACAATGGCTACCTTATAAGACAATGGTTTATCATTCATATTCACGGTGAAATGGTAAATATTAGGATGTTGCCCGTCCCTAGGCCTTGGATCGACATCCCCTCCCGGAGAAAAGGCTTCAAAACCCACAATTACAGATTTAGGGTTACCCGGATTAAAAAACTCATAATAGACAGAAACTTCTACCTGTCTTTTAGTTTTACGGGTAATTTTCAGTATTTCCTTTCTTACGGAAATGTCGGTTTCTATAATCGGGATCAATTGATTGCCACTTACATAATACGAGCCATCATTGGCTGAAACAGAAATGCTGAGTATCAGAATAACAAGTGATAAGGCCAGAATTCTTTTGATCATATATTTACATATCTTTAATTATTCCTTGGAAAGAATATAGTTTTTTGCATCTTTTAAAACCTTGTAGCCATTCTTTAAATCAATACTCCATCCCTCCCCTGCTATATGATTTTGTGTTTCCTCCAAAGGAACAGATAAATAAACAGTTTTCCAGTTAGGTGATAAAAGCATTCCTCTATTTACCGTCAGAACGCCCCAATTATCGGAAATAGTGGCTGTTGGATAAACATTTCCGTCATCACCCAAAGGAATTATATTTGAGGGGTTAAACGAGATACTCATCTTCTCTAGAGGAACAATCAGGTGCGGTTCTTCAATAAAAATCTGTTTATATCTTGCAATCTGTTGTAATTTTATTTCTTCTCTTTTCATTTCTTCTTCAATTATGCGGGAGCCATTATACAATTCCTGCATATTATTTACCGCCAGATCCAGGTTTTCAGGAAGAGTTATATTTAATTCCTTGATAAAATAGTCTATCAGATTGATTTCTGCGGACACCTCTTTATTCCAGCTTCTGTTCTTCGCCCTCAGAAGAAACCCATAACCGGGAATAGTCTGATATGCAAATGACCTCACATAGGTAGGGTTAGACATGAATAAATCGAAACTTCTACTCAAATAATCTGTTGCTTGTTTTTGGTTTCTACCACTTATTACCTGCCCGGTGTATTCGGCTATTCCTTCGTTTAGTTCCAGTTTATTCTCCGATATTACGGATTGTGGATACAATTTATTTCTATACTTCCTAAAAATAAAAGCATTTATAAGGTGTTTTTTCTGATCCTCCTTATTCTCCGACAAAATACTGTTCTTTAATGCCTCCAGTTCCAGGCGCAAATATATCCTGCCATTTTTCTGATCTAAATGATTGTTATCCGTATTAAGCATATTAAAACCTAGTCTGGGTTGGGCAACATGAAATAATTCGTGTGATAACAGATTTATTCTTTCAGATTTGTCCGGTGACAGGGGAAGCATAACCATGGCCCATTTTTTCCCGTTCCAGTTTATAGCTGTATTTGCAAAATTTACATTTGGTGGTAGTATACCCGTGTATACCAAATCTATTGGGGTTAGGGTAGCAGCACTATCTTGTTCATTCGTATATATTTTTCTGGTATCAGGATCGATAAGCATCAAAGGAGCATATAAGTCCATATTCCATAATGAATAGTTATCTTTTGTTGCTACTCTCACCTCTTCGAAATAGGCATTAATAGTATCAACAAAATTTTTATCTGTATTTTGGGAAAAACCAGCCTGAGAAAAAAAAACCACAAGTAAAGCTAATATAATCTTTTTCATCGCTTTTTACGGATTTGTTAGACCTAGTTATTAATACTGCGAATATACGATTTATTAAATAAAAAAGCCGGTAGGATAACTTTTCCTACCGGCCTTATATTTATATTGTTTTCTATTTATTCCATACTCTCGGAGCTGGCACAGGTTTCAATGGTTGCCTGTTTTTCAGATCTTTCATCACTTCTTCTATGGCACGGTTCAATTGCTGGTCTTCTCCATTCCATTCTTTTACAGGATCATTATCGACAACAATATCAGGATCTACTCCATGATTTTCAATAATCCATTGTCCCGTTTTAGCATCGTAGCTAGTGAAGAAAGGAACACGGATATCTGTTCCATCGATGAAAGGCAGCGAACCAGAGATACCGACAATACCTCCCCATGTGCGTGTTCCTATCAGTTTGCCCAATCCCAACGCACGGAATCCCCAAGGGAACAAGTCACCGTCAGAAGCCGAATATTTATTGATAAGGCAAACCTTAGGGCCAACCTGTACAGCATCGGGTACAGTACCAATACGGGTAGAACCACGGCGCATTGTCAGACGGTAAGGTTCGCGGGCAAGACGCTCGAGTATCATAGGAGATACATTTCCACCGCCGTTTGCACGATCATCGATTATCAGTCCCTCTTTATCGAGCTGCGGATAGAAATAGCGTGCGAATTCGTTCAGACCTTCAGGTCCCATATCAGGGATATAGATATAACCGATCTTTCCGCCGGAAGCTTCTTCCACTTTCTTCAAGTTATTCTGTACCCACTCGTAATGATAAAGCGAGTATTCTTCAGAAAGCGGACTGATGACAATCTTTTTGGCTCCTGCAAGCTGAGCGCTGGTATTCAAGGATATTTCGGTAGGGACTCCCGCCTTGCCTACCAGCAGCGAATACATATCCTTTACGCTATTGGTTGGTATACCATCTATTGCCACGATGAAATCGCCTTTTTTTGCTTCTATTCCTGTTTCGGTAAGTGGTGATCGCAGTTTTTTATCCCAGGATGCACCTTGAAGTATCTTTTCTATTTTAAAGAATCCACTCTTATCTCGGGATATTTCAGCCCCTAACAAGCCCGTATTTATTTTTTCAGGACGAGGTGTTTCTCCCGGATTGACATAAGCATGCCCGCAATTTAGTTCGCCGATCATTTCTCCTATAATGTAATTCAGATCGAGGCGTGTTTTTACATATGGAAGTAAGACCTCATACTTTTTCTTGATTGCTTTCCAGTCTACACCATGCATGTTTTCCACATAGAAACCATCACGGTATACACGCCACGCCTCATCAAATATTTGTGCCCATTCAAGTGGATAATCGATAGTAATCTTTATATTTTTCAGGTTAACCGCATCTTTCAGATCTGCTTTTCCTGAAGGAATATTAGTTACATACAGTTGTCCTCCTTTAAAGAAAAGAGCCTTTTTATCGGTATTTGAAATATAAATATTCGCCCCGCCATCAGCTACAGTTTCTTCTTTCTGAGCTTTCAGATCATAGACCATTGATGCTCCTTGTTTATTGTAATAAACTTTGTCTCCATTAGCATAGAAACCCCAGTAATATCCGGTGGAAACAGGGAGTTTTATAATGCGTCCGGTTATCCCGTCAAAATCTATTTTCACAGAAACACCTGAATCTTTCTTCTCTGCATCTGCTTTTTTATCATCCGCTGTTTTTGCATCCTTTTCTACTTCAACCTTTACTTCGGCATCTTTTTGCAGGAAAGGAGAAGGAGTCTCTTTCGATAAAAGGGCGAGATATACACTTCCTGATGTAGTATAAACATGGTTCCACTCTTTACGCCCGTAGATCGGATTGAAATCACGGTCGGAAGAGAAGATCAGGTATTTTCCGTCTTTGCTGAATGCAGGACTGGAAGATTCATACCATTTATCAGTAACCGCATATTCTTTCTTGGCGGCAATGTCAAATACATAGATCACATTGAAATCATTAGATTCCATACGGGTATATGTCAACCATTTACTGTCTGGTGAAAAGCTTATCCCTCTCGGTTCACCCACCGGGTCTTGTAGTAAAGTAGTTTTGCCTTTCGATGCTATAGTCAACAGGTTTATCCTGTTTTTACGGTCGGTATAGACAATTGATTTAGAATCGGGGCTCCATGTGAATGAGCGGATATATGTATCATTGTTCTTCGTGAGCTGTATTGGCTCCGAGCCTGTCGCATCTTGCATATAAAGCTCTGTTTCACCCGTTGCATCAGATATATATGCAATATATTTTCCATCGGGCGACCACTCGGCATCACGATCGTGTGCTCCGGGCGAACGTGTCATATTTTTAGTTACCCCTTTATCAGCAGGAACATTGAAAACTTCGCCACGGGCAGTTATAACCACACGTTCCCCGTCAGGTGAAAGTCCGGCAGATTTCAGGTATTTTTCTCCATCTTTTATTTCACTACGGGCATAGATATTATCCGATTTCAACGCAATATTTACTTTAACTGGCTGTTTATTTGCCACATCCAGTTTGTAGATATATCCTCCGTTCTCGAAAACAATAATATTCCCATGATAAGAGGGGAATTTAATATCGTATTCTGTAAAATTAGTTACTTTACTTGTTTGTTTCGATACTGTATTATAAACAAACAGATTCATCGTACGATCACGGTCGGAAATGAAATAAATGTCATCTCCTACCCACATCGGCATAATATCCTGTGCGTCGTTATTGGTAATATTGGTCACCGATTGAGCTGACGGATCATAAATCCAGATATCGTCGGCCATCCCTCCCTTATAGTATTTCCATGTGCGAAACTCACGCATCACACGATTGTAAGCCAGTTTTTTCCCATCAGGAGAGTAACTACTGAATCCACCTTCCGGCAATGGAAGCCCTCTTGATAATCCACCTTCTTTTTCAACCAAAAATAAACGCCCACTAAATCCATCACTAATGCGGTTACGATACAGAATATCCTTTCCATCGGGAGTCCAGCCCATAATAATATTATTAGGCCCCATGCGATCACCCAGATCGTCACGCTGATTGGTTGGTGTGTAAGTTACCCTCAAAGGCTCGCCGCCTGTTGAAGGAATCGTATAGACCTCTGTATTTCCGTCATATTGTCCGGTGAATGCGATAGTTTTCCCATCAGGGGAAAATTTCGGAAACATCTCGTAACCGATATGTGAGGTCAATCGTTGAGCTTCGCCTCCATTGATAGAAACTTTATACAGATCGCCTGCATAAGAAAAAACGATCTCCTGGCCATTAGTAGCCGGAAAACGAAGCAAACGCGCTTCCTGAGCGAATACCAATGGCAAAGCAGCTATTGATATGAGAACAGCTAGTATGATTCTTTTCATAATTAGTTTTTTATAATTTTCCTTGACAAAAAGCAAAGTTAAAATCTTTAATACAAAAGACAGAGTTATTCCCTCAAATTTTTAACTTTATAATTATCTTTATCCAAAGGATTTCAAGTACAATCAATATCGAATACCAATGACTAAAAGGATTTTACTTTTCGGACTAATTTTAGCTACTTTAATTTCATGTAAAAACCAGGAAAAAACCCAATCATTCAAGCCGGGCGAACTCTGGACCGACAACAATGGTGTGCACATAAATGCCCATGGTGGAGGGATATTATATGACAACGGGGTTTACTATTGGTATGGCGAACATAAGACTGAGGGGAAAAATGGAAACTACGCAAATGTAGGTGTACATTGTTATTCATCCTCAGATTTATATAACTGGAAAGATGAAGGAATAGCCCTTGGAGTAGACAGTATAAATTCAGGTAGCGATATTGAAAAAGGGTGTATTCTGGAAAGGCCAAAAGTCATAAAAAACGAGAAAACGGGTAAATACATCATGTGGTTTCATCTGGAACCAAAAGGGAAAGGATATTTTGGCGCTTTGAGTGGTATAGCTATAAGTGATAATGCAACAGGACCCTATAAATATATTAAAGCCGTTCGCCCCAATGCCGGGCACTGGCCTGTAAATGTATTGGATATACACAAAGGAGAGATCAGAAGCGAAGGTCTTGAATTTTCGGGAGGGAGTTTACCCGGCGATGTCGATTCACTTAATATATTGGGACGGGATATGCAGGGTGGACAAATGGCCCGGGATATGACTCTTTTTGTAGATGACGACGGAAAAGGATACCACATATACTCATCGGAAGAGAACAGTACTTTACATATTGCCGAACTTAGTGACGATTATCTGTCTCACAGTGGCAAATACGGGCGTTTTTTCCCCGGCAGGTTTATGGAAGCTCCGGCGATGTTCAAAAAAGATAATAAATATTACCTGATGATGTCGGGTTGTACCGGATGGAGTCCGAACGAAGCCCGCTCGGCTGTAGCCGAATCTATCTGGGGACCATGGACAGAGTTGGGAGATCCTTGTATAGATCACATTGACAAGAAAACATTTTTTTCGCAAAGCACCTACATCCTACCGGTGCAGGGTAAAGACAATCAATTCATATACATGGGAGACAGATGGACTCCTAAGAATGCTATAGACGGACGTTATGTCTGGCTACCCATCGAATTTGAGGGAGACAGATTTATTATAAGATGGCACGACGAATGGTCGTTAAATAAATAGCCTCAATTGTGATATTTCTTATTTTCCGTGGGTTATACGCAGTATCCTGCTGTCACGCGCATCTATAATAATAAGAAATGTACCTCCAACCATTCTGGGTTCTAAAGGAAACGTACCTGAAATAATCCAGTAATTATCAATAAAATGAACTTCATACGGGTGTTGCCGTATAATATTTTCCTCGGAATAGATAGAGAATAAAACCACCTCTGCAATTTTCACCGCATCGGCTTCTTCTTTTATCAGGATTTTATCTTTTCCTATGACATTATGAATAAGGCTATCGGATAGGGACTCTCTTAATTCTTTTTCCGCATGCTCCCTACCAAAAAGCAATCTTTCAGTGTTATCCTTCTTATTCTGAGAACAACAATTCAAAGTGACGAGTAATAACATGAATAAAAAGATAGTTTTCATAGCGCTATTTTTACAAAATAAAGATTCATGCCTCTTATTATTAAAAAGCTTTATCTATAAGTAAAAATAAGAAGAAAGTTTATAATTCAATACCTCTGTTATCAGTATTTTTCTGATACTGGGCTAATGTAAAGTCTTTCGGTACGAATATTAACAAGCGTTGTTTTACATTTGCTATATCGCAAGGCAGATTATTCCACTGTACTATATCATTTTTAGAAACCTGATAGCGAAAGGCGATCTGAGTCATTGTTTCACCGAAACGTACCTTATGATATATCTTTTTCCAATTATCCCCTTTTGGAAATACCTTTTCGGGTTCTATCTTTATCTCCTCCAGGCTTATATTTTCTTTTTCACTCCTTTCTTCTATTTGTATTTTATTATTATCTGCCAGCAATACATCCGTTCCCTTCTTTTCCTTCGGTTTGGCAAAGACATCCTTGCCCCACCCTTTTACTGAGTTGAATGCAATATTAGCTACCCCGGATATCCGACCCCAGACATTCTTTTCCTTTTTAAGAGTTATTTCATAATCCTCAAAATTCTTTTCAGTCAACGCCAGTATCCGTTCATACGAATCTATCATTCCGGAAGAAGAGGTTTCAGGCACCATGTTATTCATATAATCCTCCATTATTTTTGTTGCCGCACCTTTGTCAATTGATATCTCTGCCAGTAAAGGGGCTTTTAACTGCGGTTCTTCGATAAGGATAAACTCTATTTTCTGAATTTTCAACTCCGTACCAAGTTGTATATAATCCGATTCCAGATCGTTCCATTTTTGAATATTTTCAACAGATACATCATTGCTGCGAGCTATCGACTTCAGGGTTTCTCCCTTATTTACTTTATGATACGAAATTACAGCATGAGCCTGATAGACTCTAGATTGTCCACCTCCTGATATATAATTCTCTGGTCGATCCTCATTCGTCGCCGAACCAGCCATTATTATAAACAGGGACAGAAACAGAAAAAATAATCTTGTCCGATTAATCATAGTAGTTTATGTATTAGTTTTTTGTAGTGTGATTTCCTCTCCTCATATGCAAAGATATTTATTCTAATAATATATTTGTTAACATTTATACATTTTAGCCAAAAAGTTTATGATAATTTATCCTGGCATTTTACCAATTCATCACATTTATTATTACATATTGGCTCAAATAGGACTCCATTTCATAGATTTCAGACCAAACAAAAAAGAGCTGTATTTTCATACAGCTCTTTCTTCTTTTATTCTAATTTCGGATATAATCAGTTATTTTCTCCTTCGTTTTCGTTTCTCTTTTGTACCGGTTTTTCAGGACGAGGAGGACGAGGAAGAAGTACTTTGCGTGACAATTTGAACTTACCTGTCTTAGGATCAATGTCAATCAACTTCACCTCTATCATGTCACCTTCTTTCAGTCCGGCTTTTTCCATATCCTCTATACGATCCCATGAGATTTCAGAGATATGTAATAATCCGTCTTTACCCGGAAGGAATTCACAGAATGCACCGTAAGGCATTACCGAGCGAACTTTAGCTTCGTATATCTCACCTACCTCAGGAACGGCAACAATACCTTTTATCTTAGCCATCGCTGCTTCTATAGAAGTACGGCTGGTAGCAGATACTTCAACACGTCCGTAACCGTCTATCTCTTCGATAGTAACAGTAGCACCTGTTTCTTCCTGTATACCTTGTATAATCTTACCGCCAGGGCCGATAACAGCACCAATGAATTCTTTGTTAATAATAATAACTTCGATACGAGGAGCGTTTTCTTTAAAGTCGGCACGTGGTTCAGGTAATGTTTCAAGGATTTTACCCATAATGTGTAAACGTCCTTCTTTTGCCTGATTCAATGCTTTTTCAAGTATTTCGTAAGAAAGTCCGTCAACCTTTATATCCATCTGTGTGGCAGTGATACCGTCTACTGTTCCTGTCACTTTGAAGTCCATATCACCTAAGTGGTCTTCGTCTCCAAGTATATCAGAAAGCACTGCAAAATTGGTTCCTTTCTTTTCAGAGATAAGTCCCATAGCAATACCTGTAACCGGTTTTTTGATTTGTACCCCTGCATCCATCAATGCCAGTGTGCCCGCACAAACAGTAGCCATAGAAGACGAACCGTTTGATTCGAGGATATCTGATACTACACGGATAACATACGGATAATTTGCCGGGATCATTGGTTTCAATGCACGATGCGCAAGGTTACCATGTCCTATTTCACGACGTCCTACACCTCTCGATGGTCTTGCGTCCCCAGTTGAAAACGGAGGAAAGTTATAGTGCAAAAGGAATCTGTCTTTTCCGTTGTTAAGCACATCGTCGATAATCTTCTCATCCAGTTTTGTACCTAAGGTAACAGTAGTCAACGATTGTGTCTCGCCACGTGTAAATACTGCCGAACCGTGGGCTCCCGGAAGATAATCGACCTCACTCCAGATAGGGCGGATCTCGGTAGTCTTACGTCCGTCGAGGCGCTTGCCTTCATCGAGTATAGAACGGCGCATTGCTTCTTTTTCCACATCATGATAATAGCGGGAAATCAGCATACCTTTTTCTGCCAGTTCTTCTTCGGTCAGGCCTGCTTTATATTCTTCTACAATAGCAGCGAAGTTGTCGCCACGCTCGTGTTTGTTTGTATTACAAGATGTAGCCACAGCATAAGCTTTGTCATAACATTTGGCCCATACATCTTTTCTTAGCTCTTCATCATTCGTTTCGTGGCTGTATTCACGCTTCACGGTTTTGCCTACAGCTTCCATCAGTTCTATCTGAGCCTGACATTGAACTTTGATGGCTTCATGTGCAACTTTGATGGCTTCCAGCATTTCCTCTTCCGAAACCTCTTTCATTTCACCTTCAACCATCATAATATTGTCCATAGTAGCACCTACCATGATATCCATATCAGCTTGCTCCAGCTGTTCGAATGTAGGATTTATAACGAATTGTCCGTCAATACGGGCAACCCTTACTTCCGATATCGGTCCATTGAACGGCACGTCTGAAACAGCCAGTGCAGCTGATGCCGCAAGCCCGGCCAAAGCATCAGGCATATCTTTACCATCGGAAGAGAACAATATAACATTTACAAATACTTCAGCATGATAATCGTCCGGAAATAACGGACGAAGTGCACGGTCTATTAAACGGCTAACCAGAATTTCGTAATCAGAAGGGCGTCCTTCCCTTCTTTGAAAACCTCCGGGAAAACGTCCGAAAGCAGCAAACTTCTCTTTATAATCCACAGAAAGTGGCATAAAATCAACATCCGGTTTAGCGTCTTTTGCAGCTGTTATAGTAGCCAGCAATACGGTGTCACCCATACGTAATTCTACTGCTCCATCTGCTTGTTTTGCTAGTTTTCCGGTTTCAATGGTGATAGTCCTTCCATCACCCAAATCGATACTCTTTGTAATCGGATTCATCATAAATATTTTTTCTTAACTTCTTAAAATCGAGCAAAGATAAGGAAAGTTTTTGAAAACGAGGGGTTTGTTGAGTTGAAAGTTCAAAGCGCATTCCAGGTTATTAATAGAAATTAAATATCCATTTATAAAAACGGATATCACAACTTTTATTATTCATTTCTAATTAAGAAAACCCTCTCTGTCTCATCGCTTCAAATGTGATAACGGCCGTCGAAACCGACACATTCAGAGAATCTATTTTTCCGCGCATCGGTATCTTGATCCGTACATCGGCATTATCGAGCCAGAAATTTGTTAGCCCATCTGCTTCGGTACCCATAACTATAGCCGACGGAGTGGTGAAATTCGTATCCTGATACCATTGCGATGCCTGCAATTCGGCGGCGAATGATTTTATGTTTTTCCCATGAAGAAAATCAAGGGCTTCCTGCGATGAGCAAACAGCTGTTTGCACGGTGAAAAGGCACCCTACACTCGATCGCACAGCGTTCGGATTATATAAATCAGTTGCCGGATCGCATATTATAACCGCATCGGCCCGGGCAGCATCGGCTGTACGAAGTATTGCCCCCAGATTACCGGGCTTTTCTACAGCTTCGAGGATAATAATAAAGGGATTGTCCGATAATTTCAGATTATTTAATGTATGATCTTTTGGCTTTGCCAACGTAAGCAATCCGTCCGATCCTTCACGATAAGCGATTTTATCGAAAACAACTTCGGTTACTTCATATATCTTATTCTCCGGAATGGTCTCCAGCACATCGGGATAATCGGTTTTCGCAAACAATCCGGGACAAATAAACACCGAATCAATTTCATAATCCGCCATCAATGCCAGACTCAATTCCCTGGCTCCTTCAATAATAAAAAGCCCTTGTTCCCTCCGCTCCTTATTCTTGGCAAGTTTAGTGATATTCTTTATCCTGGGATTCTGTAAACTACTGATCTTTTCCATTTTCAAAATACTTAACATGCAAAAGTAATTATAATTTATAGGCTAAACGGGGTATTTTTGTACCTTTGTGCCGAAATTCCAAACAATATTAGCAAATCATATATGAAATCGATCTGGATACTTTCCTTGAGTATTCTTTCACTCTTAAGCTGCAACTCAGGCAATAAAGAAGGAGAAAAGCCTTCCGAACCTAAGAAATATTCCCGTTTCAACGGAAAATACAGCACAACTTTCAACGATCTGCCCGACCTGCATATACAGGCTGCAACCGAAAACGGAGTAGGCCCATTGGAAACGAGGGCAGATACTGCCTTGTATGAGGACAGGCTGGTAAGAATCCCTCAGGAACTGGGAATTTACAGGGTAGACAGACTGAAACATTCCATGCCACTCCTTGTACCTAAGGCCGCCACGCTTCTGTCTGATATAGGGCTTAATTTCAGGGATTCACTTATCAGTAAAAAGATGCCTCTGTATAAACTGATTGTGACCAGTGTCACCCGTACAAACGACGATGTGAAGGGATTATCGCAGCGAAACAGGAATGCCAGTGAAAACTCAGTGCACCGCTATGCTACAACTTTCGACATCGCATGGACTCGCTTCGATAAGGTAGATCACACCGATGAAAGGACAAGAGACGATGGTCAATTGAAAGCGGTATTAGGACAGGTGTTGCACGACCTTCGCCAACGTGACAGATGCTATATAAAACATGAACGCAAGCAGTCTTGTTTTCATATAACAGTAAGATAATTCGAAAATTAGCAAATTTGGAAATTCGGAAATTACCGAATATGCTAATTTGCTAATATGCTAATTGACGATGAATCGCTATTTTATATATTTAGCTTACAACGGAGAGAATTACAACGGTTGGCAAATACAACCGAATGCCCCCTCTGTGCAGGAAACAATAGAAAAAGGGCTGTCCACCCTTTTGCGCATTCCTACATCTATTGTCGGAGCCGGACGCACCGATGCGGGAGTTCACGCGCGGCAAATGTTTGCCCACTTCGATACAGAAGATATAGAAAATGTTCATCAACTTACGTTTAAACTGAACCGTATCTTGCCCAAAGATATAGTGATATATAATATATTAAAGGTGAGGAACGATGCACATGCCCGTTTCGATGCGACATCAAGGCTTTACCGTTATTATATAACAACAGCGAAAGATCCGTTCCTCTATCATCTGAAATATAAAATACACGGTGAATTGGATGTAAAGATGATGAATGCCTGTACAAATATTTTATTCGATTACGAAGATTTTACCAGTTTCAGCAAGCTGCATACCGATGTAAAGACAAACAATTGCAAAATTATGCAGGCCGGATGGGAACAATCGGGAGACGATTACATATTTACGATCAAAGCCGACCGTTTCCTGCGCAATATGGTTCGCTCTATTGTAGGCACATTATTGGAAGCCGGCCGGGGAAAAATCGATGAAAACGGCATGAGAGAGATAATTCAAGCTAAAGACAGGGGTGCTGCCGGAACATCGGTACCGGGACACGCTCTTTTCTTAGAAGAAATAGAATATAATAACGACATATTTATAATAGAATGAAAATCGGACGGATTTTAAGCGGAAGAACCCTACGGGGGTTTATGGAAAGTGAGAAATCGGGAGGGCTGACACTTATTGTCTGCACAATCATATCTATACTTCTCGCCAATTCGGGTATTGGGGAAGGTTACAGAGGTTTCTGGGAAACACAGGCGGGAAGTCATACTATAGCCGACTGGATCAACGACGGACTTATGGCAATCTTCTTTCTTCTGGTAGGGCTGGAGTTGATACAGGAAATATATGAAGGTGAACTCTCGAATGTAAAGCGAGCCATGCTACCAATCTCCGGAGCATTAGGGGGAATGCTTATTCCTGCCGCCATCTATATGTCTTTAAACTTCGGAACAGATACACATGCCGGATTTGGTATTCCAATGGCTACCGATATAGCATTCGCTTTGGGAGTGTTGTCTTTATTGGGTAACCGTGTGCCAATATCACTCAAGGTATTCCTTACTGCACTGGCAGTAATAGACGACCTGGGTGCAATAATCGTCATCGCCTTGTTCTATACAACTTCGCTAGCATGGGTATATCTGCTGGCTGCCATAGGTATATTTGTCCTATTGCTTTTATTAAATAAAAAATTCAATGTAACAAACCTCATCCCTTACCTGATAGGCGGTGTTATCATGTGGTACTGCATGCTTCATTCAGGTGTGCACGCTACTATTGCGGGAGTATTGTTGGCTATAACCATACCATTTAAAAAGGGCGATCCGAAATGCCTTTCCAACAAAATGCAGAGTGCTCTGCATTATCCCGTTGCATTCGCTATATTACCGATATTCGCCCTTGCCAATACGGCCATGCTGATAGAAGGCAATTGGGATCAGTCGATAGGTGAACCGTTTGCGCTGGGTATTATCTTAGGTCTTATTGTTGGCAAACCTATTGGCATCACATTGTTCAGCTTCATCAGTGTGAAAACAGGATTATGCGCCTTGCCAAGAGGTGTGAAATGGAAAGCCTTGTTGGGCGCAGGTATGCTGGGCGGTATAGGGTTTACGATGTCTATCTTTATCACCCTGCTGGCATTCAAAGGAAATATGCACTATATCAACGAATCGAAACTTATGATATTACTTGCTTCGCTTGCTTCGGGGATTATCGGCTATGCCTGGCTGAACTATGTACTGAAAAAAGAAGAAACAAAAGAGAGGGTAAAAGAATAAGAAAGAAAGAGGCCGAAAAAGCCTCTTTCTCATTTAATGTATAAAACATATGTGGTTAGCACTTGCTTTTGTTTCAGCATTTTTCCTCGGATTATACGATATCAGCAAAAAGAAATCGGTACATGAGAATGCCGTTATTCCCGTATTGTTTCTCAATACGCTTTTTTGCTCTCTACTATTATTTCCGTTGGTACTTGTCTCGAGAATATCGCCAGATACATTAATCGGCACCATAGGTTATGTACCGGTCGTTTCGTGGGAAACACACGGTTATATATTTATTAAGTCTGTTATTGTCCTCACTTCGTGGATATTCGGCTATTTCGCCATTAAGCATTTGCCGCTCACCATTACAGGCCCTATCAATGCCACTCGCCCGGTTATGACCTTAGTCGGAGCGTTATTGATATTCGGGGAAAGACTTAACCTGTACCAATGGATCGGGGTAATAATCACTATTGTATCTTTCTATTTGTTATCGATGTCGAGCAAGAAAGAAGGTATCAGTTTCAGCAAAAATAAATGGATATTCTTTATGATCCTCGCATCCATTGCCGGAGCTGCCAGCGGATTGTATGACAAATACCTGATGCAGCGATTCAGTTCCACGGCTGTGCAATTCTGGTTCAATACTTATCAATGTCTGCTAATGTTGATAGTATTGATCGTGCTTTGGTATTCGAAGCGGGAAAAGAATACTCCGTTTAAATGGAGGTGGAGTATTATTCTTGTTTCTGTATTTCTCACTATTGCCGACTTTGTATACTTCTATGCGCTGACCGATCCCGATGCCATGATATCTATCGTGTCGATGGTTCGCCGCAGCAGTGTACTGGTTTCATTTGCAGGTGGAGTGCTTTTCTTCCATGAAAAAAACTTAAAAGGCAAGGCTATCGACCTCGCTTTGATAATAGTAGCAATGTTTTTCCTATATTTGGGGACTAAATAAAGAAACAACAATGAGAAAATTAATCTACATAATAACTTTTAGCATATTATCGATATCAATGGCTTCGGCCCAGAACATAATTGAAGTTATCAATACTATGCCGAATACAATAATTACCAATCTGGATGCGGCACAAAAAGACCTGCTTATTTCCAATCCGGATGACACAACAGGGATTACCATTTCTCTGGACAGATACGGCGAACTGAAAAGGTTGGCCATGACGGCCGACTTTATTGCGATAAAGACATCGGATGCCGGGTCAACACAAATAAAGCTTCTGCCACTGATAAACGACTCAAAGATCATCTGCGTGGTAAAAACCGTTTATGATAGCCAAAAGAAGGTTAGCGACAGCCAGATGCAATTTTACACCACTAAGTGGATGCCTATACCGGGAACTGATCTTTTCCCGAAAGTAACAAAGGAATGGTTTATAAAACCGGATGTAGACCGTAATAGTCAGGATTTCATAAATGCATACGCCGCCATCGATATGGATCCTGTGATGATAACACTTTCTTCCAGTGATTATAATCTATCTGCTCAGTTTATGATCAAGGGCTATTTATCAGACGAAGAGTATAAAAAAGTACAGCCATATCTTATCGAAGAGCCAAAAATCTTTCTTTGGGATAGAATATCCTACAAAAGTACCGATCCGAAATAAATCGGAGAGACATTAAAAGATGACTTGTTTGGGGTGATTATCTTACTATAACTTTCACAGCGACTTTTCCGGCTTTCAGTATATACAGTCCTTTCGACAGATCGAGGTAACATTGCCCGCCTTCACAGGTTTTCAGATTTTTACTGGTAATCTTTACTCCCAATATGCTATATACTTCCAGATAACCTTCGGTAGGTATATTTTCCATCTTCAGTTTTGTGGTTCCGTTGATGGTTATGTCAAGTGTCATAGCATTATCACTTTGCTGTTCAAATACAGAATTGGACATAGGAAAATCTGCATCCGCCGCATCAATACTAGCAGCAAATGAAGCCCCCGTCGCCAATAAGAGGAATAATATCGTCCTGTATTTTACCATATATAATAAGCCTAACAAGCACAAATATAGGGATTAATACTTATAAAAGTATAAAAAAGATAAAAAAATTACCCGGCTTCACAATTTTTCACGAAGTCCTTCGTTTGCAAGCATCGTGTTGGAAAAGACCTCTTTAGCTTCGTTCAGTAAAATCCTGTTATCGGTGTAACGAGCCGAAAAATGGCCCAGCATCAGCTTCTTCACATTAGCCTGCAAGGCGACCTGTGCTGCCTGCCGGGCTGTGGAGTGTCCTGTACTTGCTGCCCGTGCAGCATCTTCGTCAGCAAATGTTGCCTCATGATACAACAGATCTACCCCTTCTATGATTGGTACAACCTTTTCAGAATAGGCGGTATCGGAGCAGTAAGCATATGAACGGGCGGGCTCGGCTGGTTTTGTCAACAGCGAATGAGGGATAACCTTGCCATCTTCCGTTACAAAATCTGCCCCTTGCTTTATTTTAACCAATTCTTTTACCGGAATGTTATAGAACTTTATCATGTCGGGTATCAGGTGTGCTTCTTTCTGTTTTTCCGTGAAAAGGAATCCGGCACAAGGCACACGGTGAAACAACGGTATCGTCTTTACTGTAACCGACCGGTCATCATAGATTATCTCGCTCTTCTTCGGATCGAATATTTCTATTTTCACCTGAAAAGGGCTGTCCTTACAAAAGAAATTTATCTCGGGACGAAGTATCTCCTCAAGCCCTGCCACAGAATGAATATACAAATCTCCGGTACGGCCAAGCAGTCCCAAGGTCGAGATCAGTCCTATCAGTCCGAAGCAATGATCGCCATGCAGATGAGATATAAATATCCGGTTAAGACGCCCGAATCGTAACCTGCTCCGCCGGAGTTGCAATTGTGTACTTTCTCCACAATCGATCATAAAAAGCTTATCCCTCACATTCAGTACCTGAGATGAGGGATTGTGCAATGTGGTCGGCGTGGCAGAACCACAGCCTAGTATGTCGAGTTCGAATTTCTCCATTCCTATTCTATATGTATCAGTTTGTGTATTTGCAGGCTAAGGCGCCATTCGGGATATTGTTTTATCAACTCCACACAATGATTTACATTTTCAATATTAATCTTATCGGCATCGAATATAGGACTAAGGAAATAGTTGTCAGCCGGAGGGAGTACCGAAATATCAGGGATTTCGTCCCCTACGGCTATCGGCATCCTTATCTCATTCACTTTTGGAATACGTAATTTGATACTTTCGTATTTTTGCTTCGGGCTGCATGTAATATAATCGATCAGCGAAGGAACAGGTCTTGTTCCATTCGTTTCTATCGCCTGTTTATATCCGTGATCACGGAAAAATGCCAGATGCTCGTCTCTCAGCTGAATAGTTGGTTCCCCTCCTGTCCAGATGATCCACTTGCAGGAAAATTCCTTTATCACATCCAGTATTTCCTCGAGAGTCATATCGTTTCCATCGGCAAAATCGGTGTCGCAGAAACTACATGCCAAATTACATTTTGTAAGCCTGATGAATATAGATGCTTCGCCGCTGCGTCCTCCCTCTCCCTGGAGAGAGTAGAATATTTCGTTAACGGTCAGCTTCATAGATCGCAGTTGTTTTAGGAGTTTCCGACACTTCTACAGCATACAATTCAGCAATATTCTTCTTGAATGTATCGTAAAGAAATTTCGCCATATTCTCGGCTGTAGGGTTAAACGGAAATATATCGTTAAGATGGCGGTGATCGAGTTTTTCATCGATATATTGTTTCACCATATCGAGGTCCCTGTAGTCTTTTACAAATCCTACTTCATTCAACTGTTCGCTTTTCAGGTGTACGGTTACTACATAATTGTGCCCATGCAATCGCGAGCAGGGATGTTCGTGAGGCAAGCCTTCCAGTATATGTGATGCCGAAAAGGCAAATTGTTTACTTATCTTGTACATAATGGGTGTAATCTGATCTTAATTTAAGAAAGAACAAAGGTAGTAATTTTTTGTCCTCCGATCGCAGCCTTTAGTTTTCTTAATAATAACCCTCTTCTTCAAGCCTGTACATTATTAGAAATTCCGTTAATTTCAACAATGTGCCAAATACTCCATTAGCAATTCTCCCCTCTTTCTTGTCCACGACATAGGTAGAACAAAATCCGTCATTCCGATTATAAGCTTCTGCCAGGAATGATTTATATGCTTTTTTGTCACCATTAGTAAATGTAGATAAATAAAAACTGTTGGTCAACTCTCTGTCCGCCCCATTGATATTAACCACGATACAACTCGTCAGCGACAAAGGAGAATTTTCTTTTTCAAACCGGATCGCTTTTGTTTTCAGTTTTTTATCGGCCATATATACTTTTTGGGTCGTTAGCTGTTTCCGGCTGATTTGTTTAAAATCGAAATGTGCAGATTTCAATAAGTTATAACTGTCATAACTGTTTGGCATGATTTCAGAAACAGCGTTGAAATTTGTATATCCTGTCAGATTATTATACGACCTCGCATTCTGATCGTTTACCTTAATCCACGATTTATCCCAATCAATATATAGCGGAGAGGAAGATTTGTTATCCACCGTTATTTCCATGGTAATATTTTCTCCTGAAAACGAGTATATGAGATCGATACTGTCTCTTTGCACAATAAGCCAGCCGGCGCTATCTTTCCGCACGTTATCCACCGCATCTATTCCAGAGTGGAAGTAGTACCTTTTTGTGGTGGCACAATTAGCAAACAAGAGTATAAGAAAGAAGTATAGTATCAGATTTTTCATATCCCGTTATTCATTTTCACAAATATAAATAAAAAGAAAGAAGAACCTTCCTGTAAACGATGAATCGTTTATAATTATCCAAACTGATAATCGCTCTTATTACATAAAACATGATTTTTTTCTCTTTTTCAAATATTTTTTTACCTTTGTTCCTGACAAACAATATGAAGACAATAAATACTTTAATAAAAAGGCTGGTTTTCTATCTGTAATTTTACGGGATCAGCGTTAATTTATTCAGGGGCACTAAAATGTTAAAACAGCAAAGGACAAATTACCACGCATCTTAAAAAAACAATCTTTACAAGAGGACAGCTTTCTTATTTAACACAAAATAAGATTCCGGATTGTTTTATTCATTCGATGCCGCGTAGTAAAGGAGGACAAACACACTATGGCCTTTAATTCGTTATGTAATATTTATTTCAAATTATAAACTTTACTTTATATTTTGTTCCAACAAGATATAAGGGCTCATTTATTTTACAAATTTATGAATATCAGATTAATACTATTTGTATCGCTTAGTTTGTTACTGGCTACACATCTTAATGCACAGGTAACAATAGGGGTTGATAAAGACCCTTTATCGGGAGCACTGCTGCAACTTAAACAAAATGATAACACAGCGGAAAATGCCACTAAAGGACTCGGGATGCCACGTGTGAAAATAACCGACCTCACTCCGACAACCAAGGCCGGACTTTCGCAATCGATTGGAGGAGACAGTAGCGAAGAATGGGATCTGGATGAACACATAGGATTACTGGTTTATAATGTAAGTGAGGATCTTTGTATAGAGCCATTGCCTCTTCAGAAAGGAATGCATGTATGGACAGGAACCGAATGGCAGTATCTGGGGGAAGTAATATCTTCCACTGTGAAAACTTATACAGACACCCGCCCACAGATACATGGCCCGCAAACATATTATTATCGGAACTTTGGTACTGCCGGCGACTGGATGACCGAAAACCTGAGGTATCTGCCCACTGACGGTAGTTTACAGATTGTTCCGGCAACAGATTCTAATCCTTGGGACAGAACCTATTTTTATCCTCAGACAAGCGGAGAGTCTATAACTGACCCTGACCTTATCCCATGGAATCCTAAATATGGTATCCTTTATTCCTATGCCGCTACGATAAATAGTGACAACCAAACCTTTCTTAATCCCGGAAATGACCCCGATGCACCTGTTATACAAGGCCTCTGTCCTGACGGATGGCATGTACCTTCCGACTATGAATTCAGTCAGCTCGAAGAAGAAATGGCTAAAAATCCTCAGGAATATTCATCTGTGACTACTCCTACTCCTTGGCGCGATCGCGTTAGCGGTTCTCAGCCAATGGTGATTTCCTCTTCAAGCCAGGATGATTATGAATCTTTGAGTATGCGCCCGTCTACTTTAACAGTTGGTCATGGTACAGCAATGATGTCTCCCTGCAACGTTACAGGAGTTAATACCTCAACCGGAGGCCTCAGTGATTTGACTGTAAAAGGAGGATTTAATGTTTTACCTGTTGGTATTTCTCAAAAAAACATTACCTCTTACTACGGTCAGGCTTCCTATTTTTGGACTTCCTCCACTGATATTTCTTCTTATGGGAATGCAATGGATCGGACCGTCACTGCCAACCTTCCTCCTGTGCAACGAGTAAATGCTTCAAGAACTGCCCTTTATAGTGTAAGATGTAAAAAAGACTGATAATAACGTTGGTTGACAAAATAAAAAAACAGGTTGCTAATCAGATTAGCAACCTGTTTTTTAGTGCTTTTATTTCAGAAAATCATCGAAATAGCGGGTAATATGTTCGTGCAGATGCACACGGTCTCTTCCAACCATATTGTGTCCCTGCCCCGGATAGATGAAAAGATCCGGATGTGTACCTTTCTTTATAGCCGAAGCAATAAATTCCAGGTTATGCTGCATCACAACAGTAGGGTCTTCATCCCCGTGTATAAGTAATAATCTTCCCTTCAGATCTCCGGCACGCTCTATCATGCTGGTTTCCTTATATCCTTCCGGATTTTCCTGCGGACTGTCCATGTAGCGTTCTCCATACATTATCTCATAGTATTTCCAGTCGGTTACAGGCCCTCCGGCAACTCCCACCTTAAATGTTTCAGGATGACGGAGCATCAGGTTCAGCGTCATAAATCCGCCATAGCTCCAGCCGTGCACCCCAATGCGGTCAGCATCTACATACGAAAGTGATTTCAAATATTCAACCCCTGATATCTGGTCTTGAGTTTCCACTATACCCAACTGACGATGTGTAATGTTCTCAAAATCGAGTCCACGGTTACCTGTTCCCCTGTTATCAAGGGTAAAGACCACATAGCCTTTCTGTGCCATATAAATATCCCATCCGCGTGCCTGCCCCATCCAAGAGTTGTTCACCATTTGCGAATGTGGCCCTCCATACACATATACGATCACCGGATATTTTTTCGATGCATCAAAATCTGATGGTTTCACCAGACGGTAATAAAGATCGGTCTTTCCGTCATTCGCTTTTATACTTCCTACAGTTATTTCAGGCAGTGTTATATTCCTGTAAGGATCTTTTGCCATATGGAAAATATATGTCTTATTACTTTTTATTTCGGTTATGGCAGCTTTACCCGCATTGTGCCGGGAAGTGTACACATCGGATATATATTTGCCCGAACCGCTCAGTAACACAGAGTGTACTCCCGGCTCTTTCGAGAGCTGTATCTTTTTGCCATTTTTCAAATTAAGCATATAAATATGCTTCTCAATCGGGCTTGCTTGTGCAGACAGGAAATATAGGTTTTCGCCCTTTTCATCGAAACCTATGACCGAAAGAACATCCCATGTACCCACTGTCAATTGTTTCAGTTCTTTCCCTGTTGTGTCATACAAGTATAAATGATTATACCCATCCTTACGGCTTTCCCATATAAACTTCCCGGGATCGTTTTTCAAAAACAAAACAGGAGTTTGTGGTTCCACATATTTTGGATGCGTCTCAGTAAATAGTGTATTTTGCAACTCTCCGGTTGCTGCATTATAACATTTCAGCATACAGATGTCCTGTCCCCGGTTTACTTCGGCAATATAGATATTTTTTTCATCGGGGCTCCACGCTACATTCGTCAGGTATTTTTCTTTGGGTGTCCCCGTTTTCAGATAAATGGTTTGCTGGGTAGCAGTATTGTATATACCCACTGTGACATGATGGCTTTTCATTCCGGCCATCGGATATTTTATATTTTTCAGCTTTGCCACCCGTTCCGAAACATCCACCAGCGGATAGTCCGTTACCATTGTTTCGTCCATCCGGTAAAACGCCAGCAGATTCCCCTGTGGCGACCAGAATATTCCCCCGTTGATCCCGAATTCGTTGCGATGAACCGATTGCCCGCAAACGATACCTTCATCGGTTTCATTTGTCACAGCATATTCTTTTCCGTCAGCAGCCTGCAGATACAGGTTATTCTTTTTTGTATATGCCAACAAACGACTTTTTTCTGCCAACTTTATATCAGCCATATCTTTCGAATAAGAGAAATTGGCAGTTACTTTTTTATTTATATAGTCATATAAATAGATTTTATCTATCGAATAAATCATCAATTCATTCGATTGTGGAGAAATAAACCTCACTCCGTTCAGACTTTTCAGAGGACTGTTTCCTTCCTTAAGTCCTGCATTGATGTCTTTTAATGTAAACAATACTTCCGGTTTCTCCTTATCTGTTTTGGGTGCAATATACACTGTATCATTTTTCACATAAGTGAGATTATCTCCCGACCACGCCATCTGACGAGGCATTTCGGCACGATACTTGTTATACGTTTTCCCTCCGGGAATGAGGTCTTCCAGTGTCAGAGGTGCATTTTGACTAAACGATTTCATAGGGAGTAAAATACTTATGGCTAATAATGCAGAAACAAAATATTTCATATCAAGTTTTTTGTATTGAGTAAACAAAGATAATGAATTTATAGGTTCTGAGCCATTATGAGATTTTTATTCGGTCAACCACCCGATTAAAACGAAAGAGTGAATATTAAATTAATCTTTTTTAGAACAATTTTATTTTTTTAAACGTTCAGAAAATAATAATTATATTTGTACGTTATAAGAATACAAGAACATAATACACAAGGAAAATGACTAAAGGAAGGAGAATTATATATACAGGGCTTGCATCTCTGCTTATCGGCATCATATTATCATCATGTGGAAAAAAAACAGGAGAGTTCGAGATATCGGGAACATTGGAAAATGTAACCGGCAATTATTTCTTCATGTCCCATGAAGTGGGTGATTCTGTGATAATAGACACCATTCCAATAAATCAAAAGGGTAAATTTTCTTTCAAAGGAAAAGTGGATACACTAACGGTAATGTCACTGTACTTCAATCAGAATACAAAGAACACATTCGTGCTGGTGGATAAAAACTGGAATGTAGAAATGAAAGGAGATATGCTCTACCCTGATCTGATAGAAGTAAAAGGTGGCGAGGTAAATGAAAGCCTTACCGACTTTAAAAACAAAAACAAGGAATTATTAAAATCGCGTGCCGATATACTAAGAGAGGCCGAACAATCTTCTCGCAATAATGATAGCCTTCCGGTGAAAGACTACGTGGTAGAATTGAAAAATATAAACTTTGAACTAGCCAATATCGCTGAAAGTTATATAAAAGCTAATCCCGAAAAAGTAGCAAGCGTAATGCTGCTCAATACGTTCTTTAAAGATGAGGCATCGATTTCCCGCTTGGATGAATGTCTGAACCTGTTGAAGGGCAGAGCGATTGATTTTCCGGTGACTGCAGACCTGAAAGACTTCAGAGACAAGGTAAAATTGTCAGCTGTGGGTTCATATGCACCGCATTTTTCTATTAAAAATCTGGATGAAAAGGCTGTTCAACTGAGCAATTTCAGAGGCAAATACGTCTTGCTTATGTTCGTTGCCACAACCTGTGACGTGTGCCGTCAGGAAAAGAAAGATGCAATAGCAGTTTACAACGAACTGAAAAAAGAGAAAAAGAATATAGAATTTGTTTCCATAGTAAAAGATATCGAACAAATACCCCTTTCCAAGAATATCTCTGACTCGGTGAAATGGGACATTCTGCCGGTAAATGGTGGGTGGAGTGCAAGAATTTTTGATTCATATTATGTACGTGAGATACCATACAATATACTCATTTCTCCTACCGGTTATATACTTGAAAGAGATCTTCACATTCTGGCTTTGCCTGGCAAGTTGAACGAGGAAATCGCCAAAACGGATAAAAAAGGGAAATAAGCCTTGAACCTTACCTCTTTTTTCGTACTTTTGTCTTTCACACTATTTGAAAAGCTTAATGCTGGTAAAAGTTTTTGGCGCTGCGGTTCAGGGCATAAATGCTACACTTATAACAATTGAGGTAAACTGTTCTAAAGGTATAAAATTTATGCTTGTAGGTTTACCCGATGCTTCTGTGAAGGAAAGCCACGAACGTATTGTATCGGCACTCCAATTCAACGGATATAAGTTCCCCCGTCAACAAACTGTTATCAATATGTCTCCGGCCGACATCCGTAAAGAAGGGACAGCCTATGACCTACCCCTTGCTATAGGAATAATGGCTGCAGCTGATAATCTGAAATCAGACAAGCTTGAAGACTATCTCATTATGGGAGAATTATCCCTTGACGGGAGTATATTACCCATAAAAGGAGTGCTACCCATCGCCATAAAGGCACGTGAAGCCGGATTTAAGGGAATAATACTGCCAAAAAAAAATGCCCGGGAAGCCGCTGTGGTCAACAAGCTCGACGTGCATGGTATAGAAAACATACGCGATGTTGTCGAATTTTTCAATGGGAATAAGGAACTGGAAAAAACCATAATAGACACCCGGAATGAATTCTATAATGCTCAGGAAACTTTCGAATTCGATTTTGCCGATGTGAAGGGGCAAGAGAACGTAAAGCGTGCGCTTGAGGTCGCAGCAGCCGGAGGTCACAACCTGATCATGATAGGCCCTCCGGGAGCAGGTAAATCCATGATGGCAAAACGTATGCCTTCGGTACTGCCTCCTTTTACCCTGAACGAAGCTCTGGAAACGACAAAAATACATAGTGTAGCAGGAAAAATAGGCGCTGAAACCTCTCTGATGGCTCAGCGCCCGTTCCGGAGTCCACACCATACTATATCAGACGTAGCCCTTGTAGGCGGAGGCGCTTATCCCCAACCAGGAGAAATCAGCCTGGCACATAACGGAGTACTATTTCTGGACGAACTTCCTGAATTTAGCCGCAGCGTTCTCGAAGTAATGCGTCAGCCATTGGAAGACAGAAAAATCGCCATCTCCCGTTCAAGATTCTCGGTAGAATATCCTGCCAGCTTTATGCTGATTTCTTCGATGAATCCATGTCCTTGCGGATATTACAATCACCCTGAAAAAAAATGTGTATGCCCTAGCGGAGCTGTACAGAAATACCTGAATAAAATATCAGGCCCATTACTGGACAGGATAGATATACATATAGAGATAATACCTGTACCTTTCGATAAAATATCGGATAAAGCGCAGGGAGAACCTAGCAAAAATATAAGGCAACGGGTAATAGGAGCCCGTGAGATACAATATACCCGTTTCAAAGATGAAGATGGAATATACTGTAACGCTCAGATGACACCTAAGTTACTGGCCAAATACGCTTCTCCCGACACTGCCGGGCTGGAACTGTTAAAGACAGCCATGGACAGGTTCAATTTGTCGGCCAGGGCATACGACCGGATACTGAAAGTGTCACGAACCATAGCAGATTTAGATAATTCTGAAAAAATATTGCCAAAACATTTGGCAGAAGCAATTAATTACCGAAATTTGGATAGGGAAACCTGGACAAGTAAATAGTATTAAAATTAAAAGACAATAGAATCTATGAATTTCACAGATTTAAGCAACTCTATATTCGATAAAGTAATATCAGACTATCATAAAACAGACCATGTAGATACTCCGATCATTAATCCTCATGAGGAAAAGTCCATCGAATATTATTTATATCTGAAAAACTGGATAGATACGGTACAATGGCATCTGGAAGATATAATACGCGATCCGGACATCAATCCGGTGGATGCCCTGAAAATAAAGCGTCGCATCGATAAATCGAATCAGGACAGGACAGACCTCGTAGAGTTGATAGATAGTTATTTTCTTGAAAAATATAAAAATGTAACTCCTGGCATCCATGCCAGCATCAATACCGAAAGCCCGGCCTGGGCGATAGACCGTCTGTCGATACTGGCTCTTAAGATATATCATATGAAGCTGGAGGCAACCCGGGAAAATGTGTCGGCAGAACATCGCAAACAAGCTGAAACGAAATTGAAAGTCCTTCTTACCCAGCGCGAAGACCTCTCTGCAGCAATCGAAGAATTGCTTGCAGACATTGAGCAAGGACATAAATACATGAAAGTATACAAACAGATGAAGATGTATAATGACCCGGAACTTAACCCGGTTTTATATGGGAAAACAGCACAGTAAAAATGCTTATACAAACTTACAAATTGATCAATTAATATGGCTAAGGTATTAGTAATAAGGATATCTTCATTCGGAGATGTAGCTATGCTGGTTCCTGTGGTTTTTTCTGTTGCCGCAAAGTATCCGCAGGATAGATTTTCGGTAATGACAAGGAAGGCTTTTGCCCCACTTTTCGAAAATCTGGGCTTTAATGTAAACGTTATCCCCCTCGACGTGAAAGGCAGGCACAGAGGGCTTCGTGGATTTTACAGAGTGATGAGAAGGATTTTTGCCTCAGGATTTTCTCATGTGGCGGACGAACACGACGTACTGAGGTCGAAAGGAGTCCGGTATGCTATGAAGATGACAGGCAAGAAAGTTGTCTGCATCGATAAGGGAAGAAAAGAAAAGGCTGAAATGATAAACAGCAAGAAATTAGCCCCTCCATTGAAGTCAACGATACAACGTTATCAGGATGTTTTTGACAAGCTTGGTTTTCAGGCACCTATGACATTCAACAATATATTCGATTTTGCTCCTCTCAATTTTTCAGAACTTAAAGCGGTAATTACCGAAAAGAAAGGGAAATGGATAGGTATAGCTCCTTTTTCCAAGCACAAGGGGAAAATATATCCTTTAGAGAAAATGGAGAAAGTAATAGAAATTTTGTCACAAAGAAAAGATACTACAATCTTCCTGCTTGGGGCCGGAAAAGAGGAAAACAAAGTCTTATCTGTGTGGAGTTCGAAATACCCGAATGTAATAAACCCAGACGGAAAACTAAATCTGACGAGAGAATTACTATTGATCTCACATCTCGACGTTATGCTCTCTATGGATTCGGCAAATATGCATCTGGCCTCACTGGTACAAACTCCTGTTGTTTCAATATGGGGGGCTACCCATCCGTCTTTAGGCTTTTACGGATTGGGGCAAGATATTGATAACGCTATACAAATAAACGATCTCGATTGCAAGCCTTGTGCTGTTTATGGAGAATTGCCCTGCCAGAGGGGAGATTATGCCTGTCTCTACAGAATTTCCGAGGAAATGGTCGTATCTAAAATAGAGGCTGTACTAGACAAAAAACAAACATGAAGATAGCGATACTTTCACCTTTTTATCCCTACAGAGGGGGCCTGGCTCAATTGAATGCCCGCTTGTATACAGAATTGTCGGAAGACAATCAGGTGAAAGCATTTACATTTACAACATTATATCCTGATTTTTTGTTTCCGGGAAAAACGCAGTATGTAGATGAAGCTGATTCTGCGACTAAAATAGATGCTGAGCGCATTTTAAACAGCATAAATCCTTTTTCATATATAAAAACAGCACAGCTTATAAATAAATATGCTCCCGATATCCTGATTATTCCCTATTGGATGTCTTTTCTATCGCCCGCTTTTGGAACTGTCTGTTTATTACTGAATAAACGCATCAAAATAGTTTCACTCGTGCATAATGCGATATCGCACGAAAGAACATTACTGGAAAAACCGCTGGCGAAATATTTCTTCAACAGATGCAATGGTTTCATTGTAATGAGTGAACCCGTACAAAAAGATCTGCTCTTACTGAAAAAGAATGCCAATATCTTACTTCAGCCACACCCTATATATGACCAATATGGTGAGCGTACGGATAAAACAAATGCTTGCCAAAAGTTAGGAATAAGCCCAGACAAGAAAAACCTGTTGTTCTTCGGGCTGATAAGAGACTATAAAGGATTGGACATTCTTATAGAATCGATGTCTTATCTGGACAATTCATACCAGTTGGTAATTGCAGGAGAGAGCTACGGCAGTTTCGAAAAATACCAGAACCTGATAGATAAATCTCCGTTACGGGACAACATTAAAGTGTTTGAACAATACATTCCCGACGACATGGTATCTACCCTGTTCTCAGCATCCGATGTACTGGTACTGCCATACCGGTCGGCTACACAGAGTGGAGTGGTAGCTATGGCCTACCAACTGGAATTGCCAATGATAGCAACCAATGTAGGAGCATTGGGCTGCACAGTCGAAAATTCTGGTACCGGCCTGCTTGTAAGCACACCCGACGCACAAGAGATCGCCGGTAAGATAACCGAATTTTTCTCGATGGATTCGCACGAATTATTCATGCAAAATCTGAAAAAGGAAAAGATCCGGTTGTCATGGGCTAATTTCACCCGGTCAACCGAATCCTTCTTATCTGAAATAGTTGCTTCCTGATCCTTTATCTCATTCTGAACAGTCCATATTTGAGCATACATATAAATGCCCGCACACCATCCCTCCAACCGATTTTCTTACCTTCTTCATAAGTGCGACCATAGTATGAAATACCAACTTCGTATATCCTCACATTAGGATATCTCGACACTTTTGCTGTTACTTCCGGCTCAAAGCCAAAACGTCTTTCTTTTAATGATATACTTTTGATGATATCGGCACGAAATAATTTGTAACAAGTTTCCATATCTGTAAGATTCAGATTAGTAAACATATTAGAAACAAATGTAAGTATCCTGTTCCCTATAGAATGCCAGAAGAACAATATACGATGAGGGTTTCCTCCCATAAAGCGGGAACCATACACAACATCGGCAAACCCTGTAACAACAGGCTTCAATAAAATATTATATTCCTCCGGATCGTACTCCAAATCGGCATCCTGTATAATAATATAATCACCTGTAGCCTCTTTGATACCACGATGGAGAGCAGCTCCTTTACCCATATTCACAGGTTGCTCGAAGAGCTTCATGTCGGCTTCGGGATGTGCTGCGATGTAAGCCCGTACTACTTCTATAGTATCATCTTTTGAACAATCGTTTACAATGAGGATCTCTTTTCCGAATCCCCCTATCAGATTTACTTCTAATACCTTATCTAAAATTAAATGAATTGTTCTAGCTTCATTATATGCGGGAATGACAATAGATAATTTCATATTTGTAGTTTTAAATTTTTACCCCAATCTAACTTAAAATGTCTGTTCTGCCTTATTATAGTCTTTCTGCAATCCCAGTAGTATCCGAATCTATTATTTTAGAATCGTGTCAAAATATTCAATAGTTTTCATCAATCCGTCCCTAAGCTGAATTTTAGGTTCCCACCCTAATTCTTTTTTGGCAAGCGTTATATCGGGACGTCTTTGTCTTGGATCATCGCTGGGTAATGGCATGAATATAAGTTTCGATTTAGATCCTGTCAGTTCCAGCACAAGGTTAGCCAGTTCGATCATAGTAAATTCTCCCGGATTTCCTGTATTGACAGGTCCGGTGAATGAATCATCTGTAGCCATCATCCGTATCATAGCCTCTACCAGATCGTCTACATACTGAAAGCTGCGGGTTTGTGTGCCATCGCCATATATGGTTATGTCCTCACCTTTGAGAGCCTGGACAATAAAATTGGAGACTACACGTCCGTCTTCAGGATTCATCCGTGGACCATAGGTATTGAAAATACGCACGATCTTTATTTTTACACCATTTTGACGATGATAATCCATAAATAATGTTTCGGCACAACGTTTTCCTTCATCATAGCACGAACGGATACCTATCGGATTTACATTTCCCCAATACGACTCGGGTTGCGGATGCATATGAGGATCTCCATACACTTCGCTGGTAGAAGCCTGCAATATTGTAGCTTTCACCCTCTTGGCCAGCCCAAGCATATTTATAGCCCCCATCACCGAGGTCTTTATTGTCTTGATAGCATTGTACTGATAATGTACAGGAGATGCCGGACAGGCAAGATTATAGATTTCGTCTACATCTACATGGAACGGATGCACAACATCATGTCTAATTAGTTCGAAATAGGAATTATTTAATAAATGGACTACGTTCTCTTTCGATCCTGTGAAATAGTTATCAAGGCATAACACCTCGTTACCTTCATTGAGTAATCTTTCACATAAATGAGAGCCAATAAAGCCGGCACCACCCGTGACAAGGATTTTTTTACGGTTCATTAATATCCTATTTTTCAGATAAATTGTAGAAAGTCTGCTTCAGGTTACAAAGGAATAAAAAAATGTTGAATTAGAAGAGATTATTGTCTTAATTTTCATCCTTTTTGGTGCAAAACCCGTCATACAGAGTACCCCCTTTAACTTCGGTTATCATGTTTATATAAAAAGAAAAAGGTTCGTTTTACAGACAAATACTCATTACAGTCTCATCTATTATTTCCCCGAAACAATTTTCTTAATATCATTCAGTTTGTTCAGAGCCTCCATAGGCGTCAGGTTGTTGACATCAAGCGATTTTATTTCATCCCTCACCTGGCTGAGTACAGGATCGTCCAATTGGAAAAAGCTTAACTGATAACCTTCACGATTTTCTTTGATATCGGTAATAGGTTTGGATATTCCCTGCTTGCGATTGTCCGATTCCAATTGCTTCAGTATGTTGTTTGCACGTTTCACTATACTTTGCGGCATCCCTGCCATCTTGGCCACATGGATACCGAAACTGTGTTCACTGCCACCGGGAACAAGCTTACGCAGGAAAATCACCTTATTGTCTACTTCTTTCACCGATACGTTAAAGTTCTTTATGCGTTTGAATGATTTTTCCATCTCATTCAGTTCGTGATAATGGGTGGCAAACAGTGTTTTAGCTTTGGCCTTCGGGTGCTCGTGTATATATTCCACGATCGCCCAGGCAATGGATATACCATCATATGTACTAGTACCACGCCCCAATTCATCGAATAAAACCAAGCTTTTCGGAGACAGGTTGTTCAAGATATCCGATGCTTCATTCATCTCCACCATAAAGGTTGATTCTCCCAGCGAAATATTATCGGAAGCCCCTACCCTAGTGAATATCTTATCTACCAGCCCTATCTGAGCAGCTTCGGCGGGAACAAAACTTCCGGCCTGTGCCATCAGTGTTATTAATGCTGTCTGACGAAGCAATGCGGACTTACCCGCCATATTTGGCCCTGTAATAATAATAATCTGCTGCTTGTTACTATCCAGGCGGACATCATTGGCCACATAGGATTCGCCTAACGGAAGCTGCTTCTCAATAACAGGGTGTCGCCCGTTTTTAATATTCAGTACATCCGAATCGTTTATTTCGGGACGGATATATTTATTCTCTTTGGCAGCTTTGGCAAAAGACAGCAGGCAGTCTATCTGTGCTATAAGGCTTGCATTTAGCTGTATGGTCGGGATATAATCGACAAGGCTATGCACCAGATCATTGAAAATATTCGATTCCAACGCAAGAATTTTTTCTTCAGCACCAAGAATCTTTTCTTCGTATTCTTTCAGTTCCTGAGTGATATAGCGTTCGGCATTTACCAACGTTTGCTTTCTGATCCATTCGGCAGGAACTTTATCTTTATGTGTATTACGGACTTCTATATAGTATCCGAAAACATTATTAAAGCTTATTTTCAGGGAAGAAATTCCCGTTGCTTCAGTTTCCCGTTGTTGTATTTTCAGCAGGTAATCTTTACCCGAATAGGCGATATCGCGCAATTCATCCAGATCCTGATTAATGCCTCTTTTGATGATATTCCCCTTGTTGACCAATGCCGGAGGATCGGGTTGTATCTCTTTTTCGATACGGTCGCGAATAACAGGACATGGATTAAGCTTTTCGCCTATTTCTTTCAAACTCGGTTCGTCCGATGCAAGAAAGGCATTGCGAATAGGCTCGATAGCTCTCAATGCTACTTTCAATTGTACTACCTCGCGTGGCGAAATACGGTTAACAGCCACTTTTGAGATAATACGTTCGAGATCGCCTATCAATGAGAGTTGTTCTTCCAGCAGGTTCTTTAATTCTATATCTTTGAAAAAATACTCCACTACAGACAGGCGGCTATTGATCGGCTTGATATCTTTCAACGGAAAAACCAGCCATCGGCGGAGCATCCGCGCTCCCATCGGCGAAACGGTCTTATCCAAAATATCGAGAAGGCTTTTCCCCCCTTCGTTCATCGTAGAGATAACTTCAAGACTACGTACGGTGAATTTATCTAAGCGTACATACTTGTCTTCTTCTATACGTGACAGTGAAGTAATGTGCCCTATCTGATTATGCTGGGTGACATCCAGATAATGCAGGATTGTCCCCGCAGCTATAACACCGTTAGTAAGATGTTGCACACCGAAACCTTTCAGATTTCTCGTTTCAAAATGTTTCAACAGACGGTCACGCGCTGTATCTTCAGTAAACACCCAGTCTTCCAGTTCGAAGATAAAGAAACGGCTACCGAAATATTCTTCGAACTGTTTCCTCCTGCTACGTTCTATAAGAACTTCCTTCGGAGAAAAGTTTGTGAGCAGCTTATCAATATATTCTTTTGTTCCTTCGGCTACCATAAATTCCCCTGTGGAAATATCGAGGAAAGATACGCCACAAACGTTCTTGGCAAAATGAATGGCACACAGGAAATTATTTTCTTTATGGTTCAGTATATTGTCATTGATAGAAACACCGGGAGTCACCAGTTCGGTTATTCCCCTTTTCACCAGTGTTTTTGTCTGCTTAGGATCTTCCAGTTGGTCGCAGATAGCCACCCGTTTCCCTGCCCGCACAAGCTTCGGTAAATATGTATCCAATGCATGATGCGGGAATCCTGCCAGTTCGACGAACGAAGCTACACCATTTCCCCGACGGGTAAGCGTGATCCCCAGTATCTCGGCCGCATCGATAGCATCCTGTGAAAAAGTTTCGTAAAAGTCGCCCACACGAAACAAAAGTATAGCATCGGGATGCTTGCTTTTAATCTCGAAATATTGTTTCATCAGTGGGGTTTCAGCTATTTTCTTCGACACGTCCTGTATGTTTATTTAGATGTATTCTTTATAATTTTACAAGTGAACAAAGATAGAAAAAATTAACGGAATTAAATTGATAACCCGTAAATCATCGACAAATATAAATTTATATCTATCTTTGTAATCCATTACACACACCCGACATACCAAAATTAAAACAGAATGGTACATTGTTGATATTGAATTGAATGATTGAACAGATAATAATTTTAGAACACATTGATCCCGTAGTGTTCTTCGGGGTGAATAATTCGAACATACAACTACTAAAGACTCTTTTTCCTAAATTACGTATCATGGCACGGGGCAATGCTATTAAGGTTTCGGGTAATGCGGAAGATATTCCCCTGTTCGAAGAGAAAGTGCGTGAACTGGAGACCTTCTCACATGATCGCAACAAACTTACCGAAGAAGATATTATAAGCATAGTAAAAGGGAATACACCGAATGTAGTAAAGCAGGAAAACCTGATCATTTACGGCATCAACGGTAAGCCTATTTTTGCACGCACGCCTAATCAGCAAAGGCTGGTAGACAGTTTCAACGAAAACGATATGGTGTTCGGCATAGGGCCTGCCGGATCGGGAAAGACATATACGGCCATTGCATTAGCAGTGAAAGCACTCAAAAACAAGGAAGTAAAAAAAATCATCCTTAGCCGTCCGGCTGTGGAAGCCGGTGAAAAACTCGGATTCCTTCCCGGAGATATGAAAGATAAGATCGATCCGTATTTGCAACCGTTGTATGACGCACTGGAAGATATGATCGCCCCGGCAAAACTGAAAGATTATATTGAGAACAAAGTAATTCAGATCGCCCCCCTCGCCTTTATGCGCGGGCGCACGTTGAACGATGCGGTGATTATATTGGATGAAGCACAGAATACGACTGTGCATCAGATAAAAATGTTCCTTACCCGCCTGGGGATGAACGCCAAAATGATCATTACAGGCGACATCACACAGATCGACCTGCCGCCATCGCAACTGTCGGGATTGAAGCATGCCTTGCGTGTGCTCAAAAACGTAAAAGGAATAGGACATATTGAGTTCGATAAAAAAGACATCGTGCGGCACAGGCTTGTACAAAGCATTGTGGAAGCTTACGAAAAAGAAGACCGCAGAGTAAAGAAACTGAAAGAAGAAGAAAGGAAAAAGCCGGAGCAATAAGCTCCGGTTTTTTTATGGGATCGGAATTGTATTTTATTTCAGGAACTTTATCTATGGTATATCAATGTACTGATTATATAATATGCCGGTGTGCCAATGAAAATTTGAAAAATGAACAAATTGGGGAATAATAAAATATGTCAGGTTTGCCTCGCCTACGCTTCGGCAATTTTCAATTGGCTCCGCTTTGCTCTGCCGAACGTTGTTTGTCAGGCATTGGTTGAAAAAGAGACAAAAGTGTAACTTTTGTAACTTTTTTGTTAACTGATAACTGTTGACTGTTAACTGTAAATATGTGTCAACTTTGCCTCGCCTACGCTTCGGCGATTGATAATTGTCAACTTTTAACAAGTGGCTCAGATATATTATTGATTTTTGCCCAACTTTCAGTAACTTTGAAGCAAGTATTTTGTTATAAGGAAGAACAATTAGAAAATAAAACAGAATGAAGAATACTTTAGTCAGAACAGATTTCAATTTCCCGGGACAAACCCACGTATACCACGGTAAAGTAAGAGATGTATATTCTATAAACAACGACCTTTTGGTGATGGTAGCGACTGATCGAATATCAGCGTTTGATGTTGTATTACCACAAGGTATACCATATAAAGGGCAGGTACTAAACCAGATCGCCGCCAAATTCCTTGACGCGACAGCCGACATCGTCCCTAACTGGAAACAGGCGACTCCCGATCCGATGGTGACCGTAGGATTACGTTGCGAACAGTACAAAGTGGAAATGGTGATCCGCGGATACCTTACAGGAAGTGCATGGCGCGAATACAAAGCAGGAGCAAGAAGTCTTTGCGGAGTACCATTACCCGAAGGCATGAAAGAAAACCAGAAATTTCCGAAACCGATCATCACTCCTACCACGAAAGAAGACGTAGGACATGACGAAAATATATCGAAAGAAGAAATCATAGCACAAGGGCTTGTGAGTAAGGAAGAATACGAGCAATTGGAAAAATATACCTATGCCCTGTTCCAACGGGGAACAGAAATGGCGGCTCAAAAAGGACTGATCCTTGTCGATACAAAATACGAATTCGGGAAAAAAGACGGTAAAATCTATCTTATCGATGAAATACATACACCCGATTCTTCCCGTTATTTCTATGCCGACACCTATCAGGAATTGTTCGACAAAGGAGAAGAACAGCGCCAGTTGTCAAAGGAGTTTGTCCGTAAATGGCTTATGGACAACGGATTCCAAGGAAAAGAAGGGCAGTTGGTACCTGAAATGACCGAGGAGTATTGCAACAGCGTATCGGAACGTTACATCGAACTATATGAAAAGATTGTAGGCGAAAAGTTTGTAAAGGCCGATATCAGCAGTGTTGCCGAACGCCTGGAAAAGAATATAAACGAGTATTTAAGTAAAAGAGGTTAAGAGAACCTTACAATTTATAAACACAAAGTAAAAAGAGTATCAGGAGTACTATATAAAATCTATTTTTAACTCCTTTTACTCCGTGTTAAAAAAATATCAGTAAATCAATATTTACAACCGGATGCCAAATCTCTATATTATATCAGGGTGTAACGGTGCGGGAAAAACAACCGCATCGTATGCTATGTTTCCCGAAATGCTCGACTGTAAAGAGTTTATCAATGCAGACGAAATAGCTAAAGGCCTATCCCCTTTCCAACCGGAATCGGTAGCTATCGATGCAGGCCGTATTATGCTGATGCGTATGAACGAAATGATGCGCATGCAGGAGGATTTTGCCATAGAGACAACCCTGGCCACCCGTTCCTATGCCAACTTTATAAAAAGAGCACAGAAGGAGGGTTACTTCGTTACCCTGATCTACTTCTGGCTCGAATCGCCCGAACTGGCGATAAAAAGGGTAGAACAGCGGGTTCGTTTTGGAGGGCATAATGTGCCGGATGACGTGGTTGTAAGGCGTTACTTTGCAGGAATGAGGAATTTGTTTTCTATCTTCATCCCTATCTCCGATTACTGGTTACTGGTGGACAATTCTACCGATCCTTTCAGGATGATCGCCGAAGGGAATAAAACAAAGATCATAGATATATATGACGAAGACAGGTTCCTGTATCTGAGAGACGTATGACACCGGAAGAAATAGCCATACGCAACAAATTGCTCACAGGGATACAGGTTTCTTATAACGAACTGGTCAGAAAAAGACAGCAGGAAAACGAGGAACTGTATTTCTCACATAACGGAAGGGTTGTGGGAATAAAGGCCAGAGATCTGAATACTGTTGATATAAAAATTCCATATCCGCATTCGAAATGACATACGAAGCTGAAAAAATAGTTCCATATTCAAGTGGAGAAAACAAAGGCGCGCAGGTTGAGAAAATGTTTGATTCCATCGCTGAAAATTATGATACATTGAACCGTACCATGTCGATGCGGCTGGACATTGGCTGGCGCAAAAAAGGCCTGTCGATGCTAAAAAAGCAAAACCCGCAAACTATACTTGACATCGCCACCGGAACCGGAGACCTTGCTATTCAGGCTTTTGATATACTGCAGCCGCAATCTATTCTGGGTATCGACATTTCGGAAGGGATGATGGATGTGGGACGACAAAAAGTAGCAAAAGCAGGATTAGGCGATAAAATAAGTTTTGAAAAACAGGACTGCATGAACCTACAGTTACCTGACGATTCGTTCGATGCGGCAATGGTCGCTTTTGGTGTCCGCAACTTTGAAGACCTCGATAAAGGCCTGAAAGAAATACTCCGTGTATTGAAACCCGGTGGAGAACTGATGATACTGGAATTATCCACTCCCCGTCATTTCCCGTTAAAGCAGGGGTTCTGGTTATACTCCAAAGTATATATTCCAACAATAGGACGGCTGATATCGAAAGACAAAACAGCCTACTCTTACCTGCCTAAATCCATCGAAGCTTTTATACAAGGGAAGGATATGGTAAACACATTGCTGAAAAACGGCTTTCAAGAGGCTTCATATAAAACATATACGATGGGTACATGTTCTATGTATCTGGCAAAGAAGTAAATATTATTGAACATAATACCACTTTCAATTGTATATAATAATATATAATTGAATGAGATGAATAAAACAGTACTTTTGCCGGTTATACTAGCTTTGTTGTTCACTTATTGTTCAAAAAACTGGAAAGAAAAATCCGACACTAATTCTACCGTTTTCGATATACAAAAGTCGGAAATCCTGATACCCTCGAATAACGATCTGATAAAAATCGATTTAACCGACGGGCAAGCATCGGCAACTATTCAGAAGAATGAAAACCAGACCGTTTACATAGAATTCTCATCCAAAGGTTCAAAAAAATTATCAGCCCATTTGTCTTCTCCCGATTCATTGGCTAATATCAGGTTTTCGCAGATATTTATGCCCGACGGTAAAATGGACGGTCCATGGGGCAGAGATATGGAATATGATCTGCCGATGGATGGAACTTATAAAATATCGGTGCACGAGAATATGATGGCAGGCGACCCGTGGGCAGGAGTATTTAAAGTTGAAGTAAAACTGGAAAAATAAAGTCATCTATAATTTTTACCAACTGAAAAAAGCAGTTCACCCGTTCTTCCTCACTTTATAAAATAGAGTCGCTTATATTTGCTTCAGAAATACTAACCAATCACAAACCTCTGAAGTTATGAAAAAGCGATATTATTTTCTATTATGTCTCATATCCATAGGTGCAATCTGTTCCCTGAATGCAGCGAATAACACAAAGGAGATACCTCAAAACATTCTCCAAAAGAAAACAATCCGGCCTGTGACCCAGAAGCCTAAAATGCAGGTGGTTTTCCTGCTCGACGCCACAGGCAGCATGTCGGGACTGATAAGTGCTGCCAAGGATAAAATATGGTCGATAACCAGTAGCCTTACACAAACCGATCCAGCACCGGATATAGAAGTAGGTATGATTTTCTATCGCGACAGGGGCGATGAATTCATCACAAAGAAAATACCTCTGGGCTCTGACCTCGATAACCTGTATGAACAGCTGATGGCAATTCGCGCCGATGGTGGAGGAGATGCGCCGGAGAGTGTGAATCAGGCTCTTTATGAAGGAGTGAACGATATGCGATGGGATGATAGCGAAAACACCTACAAAACACTCTTTCTTGTCGGCGATTGCCCTCCTCATATGGATTACAGAGATGATGTAAAATATCCTGAGAGCTGCTCCGAAGCGAAAAAGAAAGGTATTATAGTGAATACCATATTAATGGGTAATGACCCGACTGCCGATCAGATATGGAAAGAAATAGCATCTAAGACGAATGGTGAGTACATCAAAACGGATATGAACGTTAATAACATTGTTGTCCGTACCCCGTACGACGACAGGATAAACGAACGTCAGCGCGAGCTTGATAAAACCCGTATATACTACGGAGAATCATCAGCTCAGATGGAAGTGAAAGAAGTACAAAGCAGCAAGATGAGCAAAGGTGATGCGGCAGTGAATGCACGTCGGGCTGAATATAACCTCTCCGCAGCAGGATACAAGAGCTATTACGGAAGCAATGAGCTGATTAATGATGTAATAGGAGGAAAGAAGTTATCTGATATACCTGAAAAGGAACTGCCTGACAACCTTAAAAAGATGTCACAGGCCGAAAGAGAGAAGTATGTCGCAGATCAGATAAGCAAGCGTAAAGCGCTGGAGAAAGAGATATTGGAACTAGGCAAGCAACGCCAGGCTCATATAGATTCGGAACTGCAAAAAATGGATTCGGAACAAGTAGAAAATTCCTTTGACAATGTAGTATTCAAAGCGGTACAATCACAAGCCGAAACTAAGAATATAAAGATAGAGGGTAAGGCTAAACGGTAAACCCAACTTAAATACAGACTCTTATAAACAAAAACCCTGCTGATATTATGTGTAAAAGTTTAGACTAGATCTGACAGTAGGGCAAAATTTTCAAGGTTTAATATTAGGTTTTTCTAAGCCATAATTTCTTGGAATAGTTAAATA
>NZ_JACIEP010000006.1 GCF_014196915.1 Dysgonomonas hofstadii | reverse complement strand
TTCCAATAGTAAAACGTATTTCGGCTGATCTTCATAGCCGTGCATATCTCGGAGATTGTGTACAGGTCGGCTTCGATGAGCCTTTCGATGCGTGACACCAGTTTTTCGTTGTATTTTGCCATAATGTTAAGAATTAAGAGCCCCTCCCACCTCCCCAAGGGGAGGCTAATTTCCCCTTCGGGGGTTAGGGGGCCGTTTTTCCCTATAGATAATTAATTTCAAATCCGATAACCACTTGCAATCGTTTGCAACTTATTTTTTCTAAAAAAATAATAATAATAAACCCGCTGTTTCTCTTTAATATGTAGCTTTGTTTAGCAAGAACTTATTTAAGCTAAGAACCTCTTTCAACCTAACCATAAAAGCATTAGTGATGAAGATACGATTACACATAACTTATAATACCAATTGGGGGCAGGCATTGTATGTGTTCGGCTCAACTTCCTCTTTAGGAAACTGGGACGAAGACAAAGCGCTGGAAATGACCTGTGTCGCTCCATCAAAATGGTTCATAGAGTTCGATTCCGAAGATGATTCTGTTGAATACCAATATCTGTTGAAAGATAACGGACGGACTGTAAACCGTGAGTGGAACAATCCCCACTTCCTCAAACTCGAAGCAGGGAAGACCTTCGAAGTTCAGGATGTCTGGTATAGCGCTCCTCAACAAAAATTCCTTTATACATCAGGGTTTTCTCAAAGTTTCTTTATGCATGAAGCTACGGAAAAACTGAAATCATATAAAAGATCGATTCTGCTGAATGTAAACTGTCCTTATGTGAAAAAAGGACAGAGCCTGCTGCTTTGCGGAGCATCGGAGGTGTTGGGCGACTGGAAGGTTGAAAAAGCATTGCATCTGCTGCCTGTGAGGTATGGAGTATGGCAGCTGGTTTTAAATGCCACATCGGTAAAAGTGCCGGTGGAATATAAATTAGCCATATACGACAATGCATCTCAAGCGGTCGTTCATTGGGAAGAAGGTTTTAACCGTGTTCTCAATCCATTGTCGAAAGATATCAAAGGCGATGCGGTAAAAGTAGAGTCGATAGAATACTGGTACGGATGGATGGATTGGAAAGCAGCCGGAGTAGCCATACCCGTATTTTCTTTGCGTTCACATGATAGTTTTGGTATCGGTGAGTTTTCCGACCTGAAAAAGATGGTGGACTGGGCTGCCGCCACCGGACAAAAGTTTATTCAGGTATTGCCGATCAACGATACGATAAATACGCATACATGGATCGATTCTTATCCATACAATGCTATTTCTATATATGCACTTCACCCTGTTTACCTGGGATTACACGAATATCCGTTGAAAGATAAAATACAGTTTGATCAATACAAGGCGGAGGCCGCAGAATTAAATGTTTTGCAGGAAATCGACTATGAAAAAGTCCTGGCCCTGAAACAATCCTATCTGGAGTCTTTATTTAAAGAATCCGGCAGAACTGTACTGAAAAGCAAGGAATACCTCGGTTTCTATACCGAAAACGAAGAATGGCTGTTCCCTTATGCCTGTTTTTCATACCTCAGGGATAAATATAGTACGGCCGATTTCAGGTTATGGAAGCAGCATAGCACATTCGATCTTAAAAAATTAAAAACATTTGTAAGCAAAAACCGGGAAGCGAAAGAAGCGGTTGAGTTATTGTGCTTTACTCAATACTTACTCTTTCAGCAGCTCGTCAATGTAAAAGAATATGCGCATCAGCATAATGTTGTTCTGAAAGGTGATATTCCTATCGGTGTCAGCCGCAACAGTGTAGAGGCGTGGGTTGAACCGCATCTGTTCAATCTCGATGTGCAAACGGGGGCACCACCCGATGATTTCTCTTTCTTTGGCCAGAACTGGGGATTCCCTACCTATAATTGGGAAGAGATGGCCAAAGACGGTTACCAGTGGTGGGTAAAACGTTTCCGCAAGATGGCCGATTATTTCGATGCCTATCGTATCGACCATATCCTCGGATTTTTCCGCATATGGGAAATTCCACTCTCTTCGGTTCAGGGATTGCTCGGATATTTTAGTCCCGCTTTGCCTCTCTCGGCTGACGAAATACGTGCGTCAGGTATGTGGTTCGACGAATACCGTATGACCCGCCCGTTCATCCATGAAGCATTTCTAAAAGAAGTCTTCGGAGAATATGCGCAGGAAGTGATTGACAAATACCTGCGTCCGGTAGCATGGCAGCTTTTCGAACTGAATGATATCTGTGATACACAGGTGAAGATAAAAGCTTTGTTTGCAGGCGAGACTGATGCCAAAAGTGCAAAACTGAGAGACGGATTATACGGTTTATGTAACGAAGTCCTGTTTATAAGGGATAAACGTAATCCGGATAAATATCACCCGCGCATCACCGCCCAGTACAGCTATTCATACAAATATCTGGACGAGGGGGAAAAGTATGCCTTTAACCGTCTTTATAATGATTTCTTCTATAACCGTCATAACCAGTACTGGCGCGATCAGGCAATGAAGAAACTGCCTACGCTTATATCTTCTACATCTATGCTGGTTTGTGGCGAAGATTTGGGTATGGTGCCCGATTCTGTTCCGTCTGTGATGAGCGAATTGCAGATATTGAGCCTCGAAATAGAGCGTATGCCTAAACAACGGGAGGTGTTATTCAACAGCCTTCCCAATCTACCATATCTGAGTGTTTGTACTACATCTACGCACGATATGGCTCCTATCAGGGCATGGTGGCACGAAAACCGGGAGCTGACACAGAAGTATTACAACCACGTGTTGTGGAAACAGGGGCCTGCTCCGACCGATTGTACAGCCGATCTGTGCTGTCAGATATTACAGAATCATCTTAACTCACCGTCTATGCTTGCTATACTGCCCTTGCAGGACTGGTTGTCGATGGATGATAAACTGAAAAGGACGGATGCAGAGGAAGAACGGATCAATATTCCGGCTATCTCTCAACATTACTGGCGGTACCGTATGCACCTTTCTTTAGAAGACCTGATTGATGCTGCGGAATTTAATGAAAAAATAAAATCGATGATTACATCATCGGGTAGAAATTAAAAGGCCCCTCCAACCTCTCCGGAGGGCAGGGCTGTTAAGTTCTCTGCTTTGTTCTGTTATTTTCTGCTGTCATCCTGAGTGAAACGAAGGATCTCTTATCTTACAAGAGATGTTTCACTCCGTTCAACATGACAAAGAGGGTATAAGTTTCAGAACTTAACAGCCCTGCCCCGGAGGGGAGGCTAGTTCCCCCTTGGGGGCTAGGGGGCTAATATGTAAATATAAATATTCCATGAAAAAAAACTGTTTAGTCTTATTATTCCTTGTATTTGTTTTTCAATCTCTTCTTGCGATTGATATAAAAACAGTAGATCCGGCTTTTTGGTGGGCCGGAATGAAAAATCCCGAATTACAGATTTTGATTCACGGAGATAACGTGGCAAAATCGGATGTCACTATTACATCTAAGACTGCACGGCTGAAAGAGGTTGTAAAACTGGAGAGCCCGAATTACCTCATTTTGTATCTGGATGTGTCTGACGCACAACCCGAAAAATTCGATGTGGTGTTGCAGCAGGGTAAGAATAAAGAGGTTATCCCTTACCAACTGAAACAACGCAAGTCGGGTTCTGCCGAGAGGGTAGGATTTAACTCTTCCGATGTCCTCTATCTGATAATGCCTGACCGTTTTGCCAATGGCGATCCGTCAAACGATGTGATACCAGGCATGAAAGAAGCCAAAGTAGACCGTAATGAGCAATATGCGCGTCATGGTGGCGACTTTAAAGGGATTATGGATCACATAAACTATATTAACGACCTGGGCGTAACAGCTATATGGCTGAATCCGGTGCTGGAAAACGATATGCCCGAAGGCTCATATCACGGTTATGCTACCACAGATTATTATAAAGTAGACCGCCGTTTCGGTTCGAATGAAGAATTTGTCGCATTGGTAGACAAAGCTCATTCTATGGGGATGAAAATGGTGATGGATATGATCTTCAACCATTGCGGCAGCGAGCATTTTTTCTTTACCGACAGGCCGTCTAAAGACTGGTTCAACTATCCTGAGAAATATGTGCAAACCTCTTATAAAACCACTACCCAGCACGATCCTTACGCATCGGCATCCGATAAGAAACTGGCTATCGACGGTTGGTTTGTGGAATCGATGCCCGACCTGAACCAGCGTAACCGCCATGTGGCGAAATACCTGATCCAGAACAGTATTTGGTGGATAGAATACAGTGGTCTTGACGGAATCCGTCAGGATACACATCCTTATGCCGACTTCGATATGATGGCACGCTGGTGCAAGGAAGTAACGGAAGAATATCCCGATTTCAATATTGTAGGCGAAACATGGCTGAATAATAATGTTGCCATAGCATTCTGGCAAAAAGACAGCAAACTGGCTGCTCCCCGTAATTCCAACCTGCGTAGCGTAATGGATTTTCCTTTGCATGGAGTGATGAATAGCGCGTTCGATGAAGAGACCAATCCATGGGATAAGGGAATGGCACGCATCTATGAATATCTGGGACAGGATATAGTATTTGAAAATCCGCATGAACTGTTGATCTTCCTCGATAATCACGATACATCACGCTTTTACCGAACAGTGGAGCAGACATCCAATCTCGACCGTCTGAAACAGGCGATTGTTTTTTTGCTTACAACCCGTGGAATACCTCAAATTTATTACGGTACGGAAATACTGATGGCAGCCAACAAAGGAGAGGGAGATGGTTATCTTCGCCGTAACTTCCCGGGCGGATGGGCAGGAGACTCAACGAATGCTTTTAGCGCAAGCGGAAGGACTAGCCAACAGAATGAGGCATACGACTATATACAGAAAATACTGAAATGGCGGAAAGGAAATAAAGCTATCTCTAATGGGACATTGAAGCATTTTGCCCCTATGAATGGGGTATATGTTTACGAACGTAAGTACGAAGACAAATCGGTAGTAGTCATACTTAGTGGTTCCGATAGCGAGAAAACGATAGAACTTGCTGCTTATAAAGAAATATTACCTAAGAATGAGGCGAAAGATGTGATTAGCGGAAATATAATAAACTTAAGTGAAACAAGTTTAACAATTAGTCCCAGAAGTGCCTTTATATTAGAATTTTGATTATTTTTATGAAATAATCAAAATTCATTTCCATGAAAAAGGGGCCATTGACTATTAAAGATATAGCAAAAGACCTGAATATATCGACTTCTACTGTGTCGAGGGCATTGAAAGATAATCCGGATATTAGTCCTGAGACAAGAAAAATGGTGCAGGATTATGCAAAAAAGCACAAGTACAAGCCGAATGCGTTGGCTTTGAGTCTGAGGACACAACGTAACAACATAATCGGGGTTATTGTGCCCGAGCTGGCGAATCATTTCTTTTCCGGGGTGTTGTCGGGTATGGAAACAATAGCCGAAGATAAGGATTATCATGTGATCGTTTGCCAGTCGTCCGAAGATTACAACAGGGAGATACGCAATGTACAGACACTCATTAAGGCAAGGGTTTGCGGGGTTTTGATTTCCCAGTCGAAGACAACGACAAACTACGATCATTTTCAGGAACTGCTCGATAATGATATTCCTGTGATCTTTTTCGATCGCATTTGTACGGGCATAGATACGGACAAGGTGGTTGTTGATGATTACTCCGGTACATTCACTGCAGTAGAATACATGATAAAAACAGGCTGTAAGCGTATAGCCTTTTTCACGGCACCGATGCACCTTGAAATATCCAAGAACAGGAAAAACGGATACCTTGATGCTCTGAGGAAATATCATCTGCCTGTGGATGAAAGCCTGATCCGTATTGCCGATACAAAATTATTGGGATACGAAAAAGCAAAGGAAATATTGCAGGAACCAAACCGTCCCGATGGCTTTATGGCGATGAACGATTATACGGCCTCGGGTGTTTTGTTGGCGGCAAAGGAACTTAAACTGAAAGTGCCTGACGAGGTTTCCATATTCGGTTTTTCCAATTCCAATATATCGCAGGATACCGATCCGATGCTTTCCACTATGGATCAGCGTCCGATGGAAGTTGGAAAGCAGGCGATGGAACTATTACTCGAAAAAATTGAGAATCCGGAAAATACTTCCCGGAAAAACAAGATAATAAAAACTTCGCTGATTGTGCGGCAAACAACACGTTCCTTACCAGAGGAATTATAAAGAGTATGCCAAAAATCAGCAAACATGAAACTGAATATACTTGTAACTTGTTTACTCGTAACTTGTAACTATTAATGACCATGAAACAAAAACCAACACTCTCCTTTTGGCAGATCTGGAACCTTAGTTTCGGATTTCTGGGAATTCAAATCGGATATTCACTGCAAAGTTCACAAACCAGTCGTATATTATCGGCATTGGGCGCCGATCTCAGTCATCTTAGCTATTACTGGTTAGCTGCACCCATTGCGGGATTGATCGTGCAGCCGATCATCGGTATGTCTAGCGACCGCACATGGGGCCGGTTTGGGCGTCGTATACCTTTCATCTTAGGAGGGGCTATTGTTTCGGCCTTAGCGATGTTCTTTATGCCGAATTCAGAATTTGTTGCTCATATTATGCCGCCGGTTATATTCGGTGCATTTATGTTGTTGTTCATGGACTGTGCTTTCAATGTTTCCATGCAACCTTTCAGGTCTCTGGTAGGCGATATGGTGAATGATAAACAACGTAATCTGGGTTATTCCGTTCAAAGCCTTCTCACCAATATAGGTTCGGTCGTCGGCTATCTTCTGCCTTTTATACTGACTACTGTATTCCTGATAAGGAACGAACCTTTGGTAAACGGGGTAAATGAAGTGGTGCCTTCTGTAAAATGGGCTTATACTTTAGGAGGGATCTTTTTACTGTTGACTGTATTGTGGACGACTTTCAGAGTGAAGGAATACCCGCCTAAATTATATGACGAATACAATAATATTACTATTGAGGAAAAAGAAAAGAAATCATTTATCCAGATTCTGAAAAGTACGCCTACTACCATGTTGCAACTAGGCGTTGTACAATTCTTTTCATGGTTTGCTCTTTTCCTTTTGTGGGTATATGCAGTAGACGGGATAGCTGAAAATATCTGGCACACAGGAAAAAATACAGCAGAATATAATGAGGCCGGAAATTGGAACGGGGTTCTAGGTGCTGTTTATGGTGCGGTAGCTGCTATTTTCTCTATGTTTATGGCACGTATCGCTACAAAATTTGGCAGAAAGAAAGTATATTCAATGGCTCTGCTGTTAGGAGCATTTGGCTTAGCCTCCATGTTTTTCATCCAGGATAAATACATGCTGATTTTTTCTATGGTTGGCGTTGGTGTAGCCTGGGCTGGTATTCTGGCTATGCCTTATGCCATATTATCCTCAGTATTGCCTGCAAGCAAGATGGGTGTTTATATGGGAATATTCAATGCAACGATAACAATTCCTCAAATTGTGGCAGGACTGACAGGTAGTCTGATCCTTAAATATATCGCTGGAGACAGCCCTATAACCATGTTGCTGGTTGCCGGTGTATCCATGCTCCTGGCTTCATTGTCCGTAGTATTTGTAAGAGACTCCGACGAAATACTCATACCAGGTACAGAAAAATAATATCTTTTATTTAATATAGCCAATTATGAAAAATAACTTATTATTATTTGTTGCATTAATAGCTCTTTTCAGCTATTCATGTGGTAACAAGCCGAAAGAGGCAGAGGCGCCGAAAGAAAAATGTACGGTACAACATCAGGACTGGACTCGTAATGCTGTGATCTATGAAGTGAATGTAAGACAATATACTAAGGAGGGAACTTTTGCGGCCTTCGAGCAACATCTTCCACGTTTGAAAGAGTTGGGAGTAGACGTGCTGTGGTTTATGCCGATACATCCTATTTCTGAAAAGAACCGTAAAGGTACTCTGGGCAGCTACTATGCCGTAAAAGATTATAGGGAAATAAATCCTGAGTTCGGTACAAAAGAGGACTTCAAGAGAGTAGTGGATAAAGCCCACGAATTAGGATTTAAAGTGATTCTGGACTGGGTTGCCAACCATACGGGTTGTGACAATGTGTGGACAACCGGGCATCCAGACTGGTATGTGAAGGATGCTTCCGGAAACTTTAAAAGCCCTTATGACTGGACGGATACTTATGAGCTGAATTATGACAATCAGGAAATGCGTGCCGGAATGCTCGATGCTATGAAATATTGGGTGAAGGACTTCAATATAGATGGTTACCGTTGCGACATGGCTCATGAAGTACCAACAGATTTCTGGAATAACGTGCGTCCTGCATTAGACAGTATTAAGCCGATGTTCATGCTGGCGGAATCGGAAGAATATGATCTGCTCGACCATGCATTCGATGCCAATTACTCGTGGGAACTGATGCATATGATGGCAGATATTTACAAAGGTGAAAAAACGGCAGAAGATATTACTGCTTATTTGCAGAAACTGGATACTATTAAATGTCCTGACGGATACAAAATGAATTTCCTTACCAACCATGATGAGAATTCCTGGAACGGAACAGAATTTGAGCGTTATGGAAAAGCAGTTGATGCTTTTGCTGTATTGACATATACATTGAACGGTATGCCGATGATCTACACAGGACAGGAAGTTGGGCTGAAGAAACGCCTGTCGTTCTTCGAAAAAGATATGGTGCCGTCATGGGCTGAAAACGCAACTACCAAATTCTACAAGAAACTGAATGAACTGAAACATACGCATCCTGCGTTACGTGCCGGAACAATGGGTGGAGAAATCAGGACTTACAGTACCAATTATGGTAAGGAGTTGTTGATCTTCTCAAGGGAAAAAGCAGGGAAGGAAATTATGGTAATGCTTAACTTTTCCGGTAAAAATCTGACTTACTCAAGTAACGATGCTCTGGGACGTATCAATTACCATGATGCGTTTACAGGTAAGCTTGTGGGCAATCTGCCTAAGACTCTTAAAGCATGGGAATACAGAGTACTGGTAAGGGATAATTGAAAATAAATAATAATCGAAAAGGGGCTGTCCCAAAAGTAATTTTTGATTTCTTTCTGTCATCCTGAACGGAGTGAAGGATCTTCTTTTGAGAGTTGAGATTCTTCGTTACACTCAGAATGACAAAAGAAAGTAACACTTTGATAGTGTAATCTTACTTTTGGGACAGCCTCTTTTTTATTTTATAAAGTCAGATATATTTTTTCATACAACTATTTCATCCTTACCCATTTTTCTGTAAATCTGTTTTCCCTTCCATACATTGACATCACTGTATTTTGAAATAATGTGTCATTATTTATTGTTATCTCGATTTTTGCAGTGGTTCCTTTAAACTCTGTATAGTTAGGGGTTGTCATCTCTATGATTTCATATAGGTTATTTCCTTCAATTATATATGTTCCGGCACATGATGCCCTGATTATATCGGACTGATCCATAGTATGCCAGATAAAGTTTTTTCCGGTATAGTGTTTAATCTGTTTCCTGTCAATGGGAACCCCGTTTTCTTCTATAATCATCCAACTCCCTTGAATTGCTGATTTGTTGGACAAGCCGTTAGCCGGATGAGTTTGTTTACTTGATGAACACGAAATGAATCCAACAGATAAAAGTAAAGCTAGAAATACATAATGGAGATTCTTCATAGAGTTAAAAGATTTGTTGATAGTAGATGTTAATTTATCAAATATATAAAAAACAAACAATTGTACAAACTTTACAGTTTCAAATAATAACAGATAATTTTATAGAGATACTATGACTCAGTCCAGACAGAGGTGCTGATAGAAATAAAAATGGCCTGGAATAAATTTCCAAGCCATTCTTTATAGAGATAAAAATTAATTATCCTATTGTAAGTATAGTTACTCCTTCAAGAACAGAATCGCCTTTGTTGGCATTGATAGCAGTTATCTGCCCATCCATAGGAGCCTGAATCGCATTCTCCATTTTCATGGCTTCGAGCATTGCTATAGTCTGGCCTTTTTTCACTGTATCGCCTACATTCACAAGGATATCGATAACGATTCCCGGAAGTGGAGATTTGACTGCACCTACACCGCTTCCTGCCGGCTTGTTGCTTACAGGAGCAGAAGTTGTTGCAGCTTTAGGCGCTGCGGTTGATGTTACAGGTGATTTTACAGCAGGACGCGAAACAAAGGTAACTTCCTCCTCATTGTTTACCAACTCTACTTTGTAAGAAGTACCGTTTACAGCTACTTCAGCAAGAGAGTTATCCATTTTATTTACGGCAACTATGTATTCCTGGCCGTTAATTCTGTATATGAATTGTTTCATAATAATTTTTCGATTTTTATTTTCTTATTGGCTTTTGAAGCATGGCATATCCTTTGTCGGCCCAAGGCAAATAATCTTTCGACACATGTTTTATCGTCAGAACATTACTTTCCACGTCATGTTGGTCTTGCATATCGTATATAGCCATGGCGATAGCTGCTAAAACGTCTGTAGGTATTCTTTCTTCACTCATTTTTCTTTGGTTTACTAGTTTTTAGTTTTCTGGTTTACTAGTTTTTTTGACTAGTAAACTAGTATACTTTAAAACTTGTGTACTTATTATAGAGGCAGGTTGTCGTGCTTCTTAGCCGGATTGGCTTGCCTTTTTGTCCTTAATTGTTCCAAAGCACGGATCACACGGAAGCGTGTGTTACGCGGTTCGATAACATCATCGATATAACCATAGCGCGCGGCATTGAAAGGATTACAGAATAACTTGTTATATTCTTCTTTCTTAGCGGCAAGAGCTTCAGCAGGGTTTGCAGCGTCTTTGATTTCTTTAGCATAAAGAACTTCAGCAGCGCCATCGGCACCCATTACTGCGATTTCGGCAGTTGGCCATGCATAGTTGATGTCTCCGCGAAGTTGTTTACAGCTCATCACAATGTGAGAACCTCCGTAAGATTTACGAAGTGTAACTGTTACTTTAGGCACAGTAGCTTCTCCATAAGCATAAAGAAGTTTTGCTCCGTGAGTGATCACACCGCCGTATTCCTGTCCTGTTCCCGGAAGGAATCCAGGTACGTCGACCAGTGTTACCAACGGAATATTGAACGCATCGCAGAAACGTACGAAACGTGCGGCTTTGCGTGATGCATTGATGTCGAGTACTCCTGCCAGGTATTTAGGCTGGTTAGCTACAACACCAACTGACTGTCCGTTCATGCGGGCAAAACCGATGATGATGTTCTTTGCATAGTTGGCATGTACTTCAAGGAATTCACCGTTATCAATAACAGCTCCGATCACTTCATACATATCGTATGGCTTGTTCGGATTGTCAGGGATGATTTCGTTAAGAGAATCTTCCATTCTTGCGATAGGGTCGGTGCATTCTCTGCGAGGTGCTTCTTCCATATTGTTTTGAGGAAGGAAGCTGTATAATTGGCGGATCAGTGAGATACCGTCGTCTTCATTTGATACGGAAAAGTGAGCTACACCCGATTTTGTAGTGTGTACGCTTGCTCCACCCAGTTCTTCCTGTGTTACGTCTTCACCTGTTACAGTTTTTACAACTTTAGGACCTGTAAGGAACATGTAAGAAGTACCTTCGGTCATTAGTGTGAAGTCAGTCAGTGCAGGAGAATAAACGGCACCACCGGCGCAAGGTCCGAAGATACCTGAAATTTGAGGAATAACCCCGGATGCAAGGATATTACGTTGGAAAATCTCAGCATACCCTGCCAAAGCATTAACACCTTCCTGGATACGTGCACCACCCGAGTCGTTGATTCCGATCACCGGAGCACCTACTTTCATAGCTGTATCCATTACTTTACAAATCTTCAACGCCATAGTTTCGGAAAGTGATCCTCCGATAACGGTGAAGTCTTGTGCGAAAACGTAAACCAGACGTCCTTCGATGGTTCCACATCCGGTGACAACACCGTCACCAAGGAATTTTTGTTTGTCCATACCGAAGTTTGTGCTGCGGTGTTCAACAAACATGTCGAATTCTTCGAAACTACCTTCGTCAAGTAACAATGCTATACGTTCGCGTGCAGTGTATTTGCCTTTTGCATGCTGAGCTTCTATTCTCTTCTCACCTCCACCAAGACGGGCTTTGGCGCGAAGTTCCATTAGCTCTCTTACTTTTTCAAGTTGGCCCATGTTTTTATATTTTAAATTCTGATTAAAATTATGCTGTTTGTAACATGAAAAATGACTTTACAGCGTTTTTTAATCGGGGAAAGTCATTTTCGTATTTTATTTGTTAGGTTTTTCACAAAGTTCTGTGAGAACGCTTCCTGTTGATTTCGGATGAAGGAAAGCGATACTCAGGCCTTCTGCTCCTCCGCGAGGTGCTTTGTCTATCAGCTGTACACCTTTCGATTCCATTTCGGCAAGGGCGTTAGCTACTCCGTCAGCCACGCTGAACGCAATGTGGTGAATGCCTTCTCCTTTTTTCTCAATAAATTTAGCGATTGTGCTGTCAGGGCTTGTCGGTTCGAGAAGCTCGATTTTTGTTTGACCTACTTTGAAGAATGCGGTTTTTACTTTTTGGTCTTCCACAACTTCGATGTTGTAACATTTTAAACCTAAAACTCCTTCGTAATAAGGTAGTTGTTCTTCAATGCTTTTTACAGCAATACCCAGATGTTCAATGTGAGAAATATCCATGATTTAATTGAATAAAAAGTTATTATTTAGTTCCGCGCAAAGGTAGTATTAAATTATAAGACAAAGAAATTATAATTATAAAAAAACTTCACAAATGCACAGATTTGCGAAAAGTGTGCATTTGTGTGATTTTGTTATTTTATGATAAAGACGGAAACAAAAAATATATATCGCGTGTTTAATTTATGACTAATTGTCCCATATAGATAAATCTCTGTGACTCACCTGTATGAATATACCAGATTATTAACTTTTATTTGTAATAATGTAAATGTTTTTTGCCGGAAGAGTCAAATGAAAGTATTATCTTTATTGTGGAAGTTTAGCAGATGTATTAACTTTTAAAGTAAAATGTTATGGGAAGAGCTTGTACTTTAAAAGCAGGGGATGTCATCTATAGGGTAGACCCCCGGTCGTTGTCCATAAAAGTTTTCAAGATTAGTGCGCCGGATGAAGTTTATAATTTTACTGCTACTACATACGAGAACTTTTCGATGGTTTGTGAAAAAAAACGTTTTCAGTTACCGAAAAACCTGCTGTTTCCTTTAGAGTTTAAAGGACGTTTGTATTTTCTGACTGAACAAGAAGCCAATAGTTTTATAAAAAGCCAGGTTGGCTTATAAATGTTTTTTTGTTGATAAAGGCAGATTATCCTGCCTGCCACAAATAAAGAAAGAGACTGCTGAGTAATCAACAGTCTCTTTCCTTTTTATAATAATTGTATTAATTCATTTTTATTACCTTCCCCGAACCGGATATGGACTTGTCTATTTCCGGGTCGCCCTTATACTGTACGTTCCCACTGCCCGAAACACTTACCTTAAGGTATTTTTCGGCATGTACAAAGAAATTTCCGCTACCCGAAACGCTACAATAAACTGTATCGGCAACCATTTCTGCGGCTTTTACTTTACCGCTGCCCGAAATAGCGCAGTCTACAGTTCCAGCCTTGCCGGTAAGATTAATATCTCCTGAGCCCGATACCCTTGAGGTAACCGATCTGGCAACCAGGCTGTCGCATGTAATATTGCCACTGCCCGATACTTTGAACTTAAACTCGTCGGTAACCAGTTTTCCTTTTATCTGGGCTTTGATAGACCCGCTCGCGCTGATTCGGCCCAACTCTTTCGAGTTTGTATAGATCTCGTATTTTGTAGGGCTTATGCTTGTTTTATTTTGCTGCTTGATAGTCAATGTGCCATTTTCTGATTTCACTTCCAGCAGCGGATACAGATTCTCGTCTATTTCGATGCGGAGATAAGGAGTTGTGTCGTTTTTCTGTTCATATACCAGAGTTGCCCCTCCGCTAAATTCGATGGCGTCGTAGTCAGATATGCTTATCTCATTACTGACAATGTTACCGTCCCCTCTGATCGACCTGAAATTACATGCCTGAAAAGAAATGGATAATAAAATGATTGCTAATGTGTAAATAGTTACTTTCATAATTTTAAGTTCTAAATGGTTGTTATTTTCTGATATGACGCAGCTTTGTTGGTTTCGGTTACAAAAAAAAGGAATCTTTTTTCAAATAAATTTTGTTTTGATGAAATATATGATCAAAAACAACCATCCTGCGATCAAAAATAAACCACCGATAGGAGTAACCGGACCTAAAAATCTGAGGTTTATATTCCAGTGTTCGGAGAATGACAGAAAATAGATACTGAAAGAAAACAGGAATACTCCCGCCATCATACATATCGCCGACCATTTTTCGAGCGAAGAAGTAAAAGACAGGAACAGGCCGATTACCAGCAGTACAATAGCGTGATACATCTGGTAGCGGACTCCTGTTTCAAAGCTGACCAGCTTTTCTGCCGGTAATATATCCTTAAAGGCATGAGCGCCGAAAGCTCCCAGTATGACCGAGAGCATTCCGTATATCCCTGCTATGATTAAAACGAGTTGTTTCATTGTCTATTGTTAATGGGGGTATAATCGCGAATATCTGCCGCATTCTTGTATGCCGGACGGATAATACGCTTCTGTTTGAAATTCAGCTCTTCGATGCGATGGGCGGCCCATCCCACGATACGCGCCATTGCGAAAAGCGGGGTGAATATTTCCTGGGGCAATCCGATCATATCATATACAAAACCCGAATAAAAATCGACATTGGCGCACACCTGCTTATTCACATTTTTGCCTTTCTTTTCCATGAAATTGTAAATGGCTCTTTCTTCGAGCAGGCTCATAAAATTGAATTCGGCCTCCCTGCCTTTTTCTCTGGCCAGATCACGTGCCATTTCTTTCAGTAATACGGTGCGGGGATCGGATATTGTGTAGATAGCATGTCCCATACCATAGAAAAGCCCTGTTTTATCATAAGCTTCCTTGTTGAGTATTTTCAGGATGTATTCATCCACTTCTTCCACACTCGTCCAGTCTTTTACATTTTTCTTAATATTCCTGAGCATATCCACAACTTTGAGGTTTGCTCCACCATGTAGCCGTCCTTTCAGGGAACCGATTCCCGCGGCAATAGCAGAATATGTATCTGTACCGGTAGAACTGGTTACGCGCACTGTAAATGTGGAATTATTACCTCCCCCGTGATCGGCATGTACCATTAACGCAAGGTCGAGTATTTTTACGTCGAGTGGCGTATAGTGATGTCCTTTCATCATATACAGAAAGTTTTCGGCTAGCGACAGGTTTGGTTGCGGATGCCTGATATGTAGCGACAGTCCTTTGCTATGCCTCAACGCGTTATGGGCATAGGCTACAATGGTGGGGAATGTGGCCACGAGGTTGAGCGACTGTTTAATCAGGTTTTCTGCAGCCGTGTCATCAGGGTTTTCATCGAAAGTATATAATTCCAGTACACATCGCGACAGGTAGTTCATTATATCGTTACCTACCAGATCGAGTATATGCATCACAATTTTAGGATTCAGATCCATTGTTTTACTCAATAGTGACGAAAAATCAGATAATTCCTGTTTGTTTGGCAAATTCCCCGAAAGGATAAGATATACCACTTCTTCAAATCCGAGCCTGTTTTCTTTCTGTGCACCACGCACAATGTCTTCCAGGCTTATTCCCCTGTACATCAGCCGGCCGGGGATAGGATAGGTGCTTCCGTCCTCGTTTCGTTCATATCCTACTACGTCGCCTACTTTGGTAAGTCCCACCACAACTCCTGTGTGGTCTTCATTACGTAGTCCGCGCTTTACATTGTGCTTTTGAAACAATTCATTTTCTATACTGCACGAATTGGTAACCGTACCGGCTATCCGGTTTACTATAGGGTTGTTATTTAATCTTTCCATAGTATATTTATCTTTCTTTGTTAAATACTAAATCACAGTTCATTTCCACTTTGTTAATCTCAGCTCCCAGGCTTTCATAAAATTTTATGGCCGGATGATTCCAATTTGATACTTGCCAGCGTAGCCTGTTGCAATTTTCCAATTTGGCCAGTTCCGTAATTTTATTGATAAGCATAGTGCCGATACCTTGCCCACGGTATTTTTCTTTGACATACAAGTCATCCATATATAAGGATTTGCCAACCCATGTATAGTAAGCATAAAAATAAGTGACATAACCAGCTAAGCTGCCTGCTTCATCACGCGCAACGAAGCCGTTCAGGTACTCCTTCTCATTTTTCATCTTCTCAACAGAATTGATCATGCTGCCAGGTAATCTTTCGAAAGTGGCAAATTCCTTGAATAGAAATACCAGTTCTTCAAAATCATTTTCTGCAATGGGTTGTAATATTATGTTCATTAATCTTAATTTTCAGTTTGCCAGTTATATTCCATTCTGAGAGATATTTTTTCGGCTTCATCAAAGCCAAACAAATCTTTTACAAATGAAAGAGCCATGTCTATTCCTGCGCTGATCCCTGAAGAAGTATAATATTTATCGTCTTTTATCCATCTTGCGTCATCATCCCATAGCACTTTGTCCGAACTTGTTTTTACCCAGTCCATGGCACGTTTGTTTGAAGTAGCCTTATGGGTATCCAATAGGCCTGTTTTGGCAAGTAATGCACTCCCTGTACATACTGTGAGTACATACTTGCTGTTTTCTGCAATTTTTTTTATCGCATTCAGAAGTTCCGGATTATTTATTTCTATTCTTGTCCCCGTTCCACCTGGTATAAAAAGTACGGATGCTGCAGTATTTTTAATGTCTTCAATTTTTTTTGTTGCAATCCTGATATTATCGTTGTTAGTGATAATGCCTCCATTCAAAGAAAAATAATCCAAACGAAATTTTTCTACTTTTCCAAACACTTCGGCAGGCCCGAAAACATCCAGGGTTTCGAAGTTGGGGAAAAGTATAATATTTATTTCCATATACTTAAATTATTTTCTCTTCATATAATTCAGTGCGCTTCCGGCTCTGAACCATTCTATCTGCACTTCATTGTAAGTATGTGCTACTTCAAATAAATTCTTTGAACTGTCTTTATGGATCAGTTCAACTATAAGGTTCTTACCGGGTTTGAAATCATTTAGTCCGAGAATACTTATCTTGTCGTCTTCCTTTATTCTGTTGTAATCATCCTTATCGACAAAGGTAAGAGCCAGCATTCCCTGTTTTTTCAAATTTGTTTCGTGAATACGGGCGAATGATTTTACAATGATTGCTTTCACATTCAGAAAGCGGGGTTCCATGGCCGCATGCTCACGCGATGAGCCTTCCCCGTAATTTTCTTCTGCTACCACGATCGAGCCGAGTCCTTCTGCTTTAAATTTACGGGCTAATTTAGGAACTGCCGTATATTCTCCGGTTTCAGGATCGAGAACAGCGTTTGTTTTTTCATTAAAAGCATTTACGGCACCTATCAGCATATTATTTGAGATATTATCGAGATGTCCGCGAAAACGCAGCCACGGGCCGGCCATCGATATATGGTCGGTTGTACATTTCCCTTCTGCTTTTATCAATAAAGGCTGGGCGATGATGTCTTTTCCATTCCATGCAGGAAAAGGTTTCAGTTCTTGCAGGCGTTGCGAATCAGGAGCTATTGTGATTTCAATTTCCGATCCATCAGCGGCAGGAGCCATGTATCCCGATTCTTTATATTCAAAGCCATTGACAGGCAATTCATATCCTTCCGGCTCCTGTAATTTTACGTTTTGGCCATTTTCATTTACCAGTGTATCAGTCATTGGATTAAAGCACAAGTCTCCTGCGATACTCAGGGCTGCTACTATCTCGGGTGATGTTACAAACGCATGTGTATTCGGATTGCCATCGTTGCGTTTAGCGAAGTTCCTGTTGAACGACGTCACGATAGAATTAGGACGGTCTGGATTATCTGTTTCACGCTTCCATTGACCGATGCAAGGCCCGCAGGCATTCGCCATAATGGTTGCTCCGGCTTCTTCAAACACGGGAAGTATCCCGTCACGTTCGGCGGTATAACGTACCTGTTCCGATCCCGGATTGATAATGAATTGTGCTTTTACCTTTATATGTTTGTTTTTCGCATCCTGAACAATTGATACAGCACGCGAAAGGTCTTCATAAGATGAGTTAGTGCATGATCCGATCAGTCCTACTTCCATTTTTTGAGGATAACCTTTTTCTTTTACTACTTTGGCAAATTCGGATATAGGGTGAGCCGCATCGGGTGTGAACGGGCCGTTTACATATGGTTCCAGTTCCGACAGGTTTATTTCGATCAGTTCATCAAAATATTTATCAGGATTGTTTACAACTTCAGCATCTGGTTGTAAATATTCCAAAATGTTATCCGCTATTTCTGCTACATCGGCCCTGCCTGTTATTTCCAGGTATTCCGACGATTTTTTGTCGTAGGGGAAGATCGACGTTGTGGCACCTACCTCAGCACCCATATTACAGATCGTACCTTTCCCTGTTGCAGAAAGAGAAGCAGTACCTTCACCGAAATATTCTATAATGGCATTCGTTCCGCCTTTTACAGTCAGTATTCCTGCCAATTTAAGGATAACATCCTTAGGTGATGCCCATCCCGATAGTTTTCCTGTGAGTTTTACCCCGATCAGTTTCGGCATTTTCAATTCCCATGGCATGCCGGCCATCACATCTACAGCATCGGCTCCGCCCACACCGATGGCAACCATGCCGAGTCCTCCTGCATTTGGGGTGTGGGAGTCAGTGCCTATCATCATTCCTCCGGGGAAAGCATAATTTTCTAGTACTACCTGATGGATAATTCCTGATCCGGGCCTCCAGAATCCGATTCCGAACTTATTAGATACGGCGCTTAGAAAGTCATATACTTCTTTATTTGTAATTTCGGCTGTATTCAGATCTTCCTTTGCCGATTTATATGCTTGTATCAGATGGTCGCAATGAACGGTCGATGGTACAGCTACTTTTGTCCTGCCCGAGTTCATTAACTGGAGCAATGCCATCTGAGCAGTAGCATCCTGCATGGCCACCCTGTCAGGCGAGAAATTAACATAATCTACCACCCTCTTGTAATCTTTCAGTGGTTCGTTTTCCGACAGGTGGGCATATAGTATTTTTTCGCTTAATGTCAACGGACGGTTAAGCTTTTTTTGGGCTTTCTCTACTTTTGCTGGGAAAGTATCATAAAACTTACGGATCATTTCTATGTCAAAAGTATTACTCTTCATTCTTTTAATATGTTTTTAGTTAATTCCAAATTTCAAAATGTAACAAAAATAATAAAAATATTTTGAGATTTGCTGTGATATATATCACAATCCCGATTGTTGTGTAAGATAAAGCGAAGAAATGGTGTTAATTGGATAGTCTGAAAATACCCTGTGCTTTGCTCTGGTAAATAAATTTCTATACTTTAGTCCTATATTATTATAACTCATATCTAAAAGATTATGTTTATGAGTGATAAAAAAATAAGATGAAAATTCTCAGAAATAATCCTGAAACTGTGAAGAAAAAAGAACTCGGGAAATTATTGAATAAGCGCTTTTGTGAAATTATGGGAATAGAAGAAAAAGAATTATACAAAATACGCCTTTAGCCTAAACCCTCAATTCTTAAGAAGTTATATAAAATGATATAAATAGAATGTGCTCATTTTATATGTTTTATATTGTTGATTTATATTGCATATTTAATTCGCTGAATATCTTTCTCTTAGAATAAATTTAATTTGTTCTGCTGAACAATAATTTATGCCTATTGTTTAGTTAAAAAAATAAACAAACTCACAGTTGTATAAATATTTTGGAAATGAGAAGATATTCAGAAAGGATAGTTTTGGTATTGTGTATAAGTTTTTTGTCTTTACCTATATTATCCCAGGTTACTATAGGTATGGGAGAAGCACCTGCCAAGACAGCATTATTACAGATAAAAGACCAGACGGCCGATGGAGAAAATATAACGAGTAAGACCGGAGGCCTTTTGTTACCGCGTGTTTCTCTGGTAAATCTGAAGACTTTACAACCATTTATGGAAACAACAGATCCCGGATATGTTGATGAGAAGAAAAATAGTGTAGGGCTTTTTGTTTTCAATATTGCAAGATTAGAAAGTGATAGTATATATCCCGGCCTCTATTACTGGGATGGTGAACAATGGGATATGGTTCAGGTGCGGACAGGAGGCAGTGGTGGTGATAATGAGATTCCGTCGGTAGAACCTCCGGTGGATGACGTGGAAGATCCTGCTGCTTTAAAGTTATCAAATTGTTATATTGTTAATCCGGGAAAAACCGTAGATATACCTGTGTCAAAAGCTTATGCCGTATGGAGACAAAAGTTGAATACCGATTTGGGTAATATAGGCACCGGCCTTTCGGTTGAGTTACTATGGCAGGATCGTAAAGACCTGATCTCGGAGGTAAAGCTTGCAGACGGGGATCAGGGCTTAAAATCTGAAATCCGTTTAACGACCAACTCTTCCAATTTTATGGGAAATGCAGTAATCGCGCTAAAAGTGGGGAGTTACATCGCCTGGAGTTGGCATATTTGGGTGGCAAATTATGATCCGACAGATACTGACAGCCAGGTTGTATCTAATGGCTATACATTTATGGACCGTAATCTGGGGGCATCTTATGTAGACAAAGGTGTCGTTGGTTCTAAAGGTTTGCTTTATCAATGGGGAAGAAAAGATCCGTTCCCAAATTCATCGACAACTACAGGTGAAGAAGAAAAAGAAATTTATGATATTGATAATAACCCCGTAGCAATATCCAAGGTAGATGTGTCTACACTGGCATTAGTGGCTAATAACCATATACAAAGTTCTATATATAATCCGAATGTATTCTATTATACATCAGCAACTAACGGAGACTGGTATACCGACGATAGGGCATATAAAAATGATAACCTTTGGGACGATGAGAATAACCTTAAGGCTCCGTACGATCCTTGTCCTCCGGGTTGGAGAATGCCCAGGACTAGCGATCCGGTTTCAAGTTCACCATGGCAAGGCTTAGCCGGGCAGAATTTTGTTCTGGGAACGGGAGCAGATTTTCCTGATGCCGGATATTATCCTGCTGCCGGATACAGGTCTTCCACGAGCGGAGAATTGACCAATGTGGGTGATGGCGGATATGTGTGGATGGGAACCACTAAGCTTGAAGAAACATCTTCTTATTTACTATTATTTGAACCATATACATTGCTTCCTGCTCAATTGGCTCCCAGAGCAAGAGGAGCATCGGTAAGGTGTGTTAAAGAATAAGACACTATTTTAAGAATGTAAAGGGTACGGATTTTTTCTGTACCTTTTTTATTCTATAAACTATTACTGTTTTTTAGGGAACAGGACTGGTGTTTTGTTAAACCCTCAATCCTTAAAAAAGTCAAAGAGATAAAAGAAAATACGCAATTCTGGAGTATTTTCTTACTTTTGTATTTCTTAAAACTATTATTGCATGAGAAATTGCTTAATTATATTTTTCTTATTATTCACAACTTTAACGACTTATGCACAACCATCCTCTGAAAAACTGATACGGCAGGGTGTGGCGTTACATGATAAGGGGCGCTATAAAGAAGCTATAGCCTGCTATGAGGAGGCGTTGAAGGTAAATCCTTCCTCGATGTCGGCTGTATATGAAATGTCGTTGTCATATCTGCATCTGAAAGATTATGATAAAGCGCTTCGTTACAGCACGCGGGTCATTACCGCCAATTTTCAACCATTGCTAGTGGATGCTTATATTGTAAAAGGAACGGTACTTGCCAACCAGAATAAGATTGCCGATGCTATTAATCTGCTGAATGAGGCAGTAGAAAAATGCGGAGATGAATACCTTTTGCATTTCAATCTGGGTTTGTGTTATTTTAATGGAAAAAATAATAAAATGGCAGCCCAGCATCTTCGCAAGGCTATTGAGATAGATGCTACACATGCCAGTGCTTTCCTCTTATATGCTTATGCCCTGAATGATTTGGGCCAATGGTTGCAAAGTTTCTACTCTTTCCATTTCTTCCTGTTGCTCGAGCCCAATACAGAGCGATCGAAAGATGCCTTTGGCGAGATGCTCGACCTGCTGAATGCAAATTATGACAGCCAGCCGGCTAAACTGGAACCGGAAAGTGGTGTGGACAGGCACAAAATATACGAAGCAATTAAAAGAATACGTACAAGTTCGACTGAGCCTGCTGCACAGTATAAATTTTATGAAGAAGCATCAAAAACTATATTTTTCCAGTTGGGACAATTGCAGGACGATACTCAAACCGGGCTGATGTGGTTTTTCTTTGTGCCGACTTATGATGAAATACTGGGTTCGGGACACTTCGAAACCTATTGCCGCTATGTGAGTGTTTCATATTTTCCCGAGTCGCTGGAATGGTGGGATAAAAATAAAACCCAGGTCGATAATTTTATAGAATGGTTCGAAAGCGGACAGAGTAGTGCGGACGAGGACGCTGATTTCGGAGACGATTCCGACTTGTAGCGACCCGGTAAACCGATAACGATAGAAGTAAATGTTACAGGAAGCAGAGAATAAACTGGTAGAAAGGTTACACAACGAAAAAACACAACAGGCAGCATTTGCCGAACTGGTAAAAGAGTTCAGCGAACCTTTGTATTGGCAGATACGTAAAATCGTTTTAAGCCATGATGATGCCAATGATGTTTTGCAAAATACTTTTATTAAGATATGGACAAGCATTGATAATTTCAGGGGAGACTCAAAATTATCCACATGGCTGTACCGGATTGCTATAAATGAATCGATTACTTTCCTTAATAAACAACGTTCGGCTAATAATGTATCAATGGACGATGTTGATTCGTTTCTTGTATCCAAACTCGAAGGAGATGAATATTTTGACGGCGACGAAGCACAACTTAAACTCCAGAAAGCAATATTGACACTTCCCGAGAAGCAGAGGATCGTGTTCAATCTGAAATATTTCGATGAAATGAAATATGAAGAGATGTCCGAAATATTGGAAACCTCTGTAGGTGCGCTTAAAGCATCATATCATCATGCTGTAAAAAAAATTGAAGAATTTTTATCAACAGATAATTAAACCTTTTTTAGTAACTTTAGTCTATATATCAGACAGAGTTTAATAAGTAATATTATGTTGGATAATTTAAACAAGAGCAAAAACCCATTTAAAGTACCTGAAAACTATTTTCAGAACTTTAATGCTGAAATGATGGATAAGCTTCCGGCCAAAGAAAATGTTGCTGTGAAGAAAGTTCCATTGTGGAAAATGGTTATTCCGTGGACAGCGGTTGCCGCAGCCTTTATCGGGGTACTGTTTCTGACTGGTGTCTTTAACCGCAATACAACATCCGATCCAACAATCGTTATCGCTGAAACAGATAACACAAATGATCCATCCATTGTTTTATCTGAAGAGGAAGATATTTTTTATGCATTTTTGGAGGATGAAGTTCTAAAGGCTCAGTACAAAGAAATGATGTACAATTGATAGGAAAGGAATAATATTATTTAAAAACAGCATGTTATTGGGGTATCTTCAGCATGCTGGCTTTGTGTGTTTGGCAAATAAATTTTTTAGTATATGAAATCGAAAAATATTCTGATATTAACATTGTTGATCAGTTTTGTTTTTTCTGTAACAGTCGGTGCTCAGGATAAGCCTAAAAGAAGCTTTGATGTAGAGGCCCTGAAAAAAGAGAAAGCGGAATTCCTCAAAAAAGAATTGAATCTGACAGATGCAGAGGCGAAAGCTTTTCTTCCTTTAGAATCTGAACTGACAGAAAAAAAATTCGAAATCTACAGGGATGCACGTATTAAAACCCGTGAGCTGAGAAGGAAAAAGGATAAAACGGATGCCGATTTTCAGAAAATAACACAGGCCAATCTCGAAGCTGAACGGAAGGAACTGGATCTGCAGGTGGAATATTATAAAAAGTTCAATAATGTACTCCCTGCCGAGAAAGTTGAAAAATACAGGGCTGCCGATATCAAATTTAAAGAAGCGGCATTGAAGCGCCACAGAGAACAACATCGTCATGGAGAAAACAGAAATAAATAAGAGTCTGATTTAAATATTTATCAAAAAGTTTGTTTTCTATCCGAAAATATATACTTTTGTTTTCTGTAAAGAAATAGTTATGAAAAATAATATGCATCATCATCATTTTAATTACTCGCCAGATGGTAAGTAATATATATTGATGTGCATAAACAGGATATATAACAAGAGCTTACCTTGCAGAGGTAAGCTCTTGTTTTTTTAACTAAGATATATAAGAAAGAGTGTTCTTTGATAATTTATATGGTCGTTTTCTTTGTTCATTTTGGCATTGCCCAAAACGAACCAAAAGGCTAGTGCTGGTTTACCGCCGACCTGACATTGGCTTTGCCGGCTAAACGGGCTGAACTCGCCTCCGGCTCAGACAGCACCCCGTTTTACGCCGTCTTCAGCCGTCAGGTGCCCGGCTTGCAAACCTATGCACGGGAAGCTGACGCACTCGTGGCTTTGCCCGGTGGCATTAGACCGTAGTGCTGGGCACCCATCAGGAGAAAGGGGCGTGAAATTAAAAGCGTCCGGCAGGACAATCTTTTAATTTAGCCCGTGAGCCTGTAACGGGTAGCACGAAGGACGAGCCACCAAAGCGTTTTTGCATTCTTTTGGGGCTTTGGCCAAAAGAATGGCAAACAATCTGTGATTGTGCGCAGTAAAAACGACCTGTTAAAATATATAATTTAAAACTAAAACATATAATTATGGTATTAAGAATTGCAGTACAATCGAAAGGCAGACTTTTTGAAGAAACAATGGAGCTTCTGAAAGAAGCCGGAATAAAACTGAATAATATCAGACGGACCTTACTGATTCCGGCAAAAGATTTTCCGGTAGAAATTCTTTTTCTAAGGGACGATGATATTCCCCAGGCTGTGGCTACAGGTGTGGCTGATATAGGTGTGGTCGGAGAAAATGAATATGTGGAAAAGAATGAAGCAGCTGATATAGTAAAACGCTTAGGTTTTAGTAAATGCCGTCTTTCATTAGCTATTCCTAAAGATGAAGAATACAGCGGGGTTAAATGGCTCGAAGGGAAGCGGATCGCTACTTCATACCCTCACATACTGACCCAATACCTGAAAAAACAACAAGTAAATTCCGAGATACATATAATTACCGGATCGGTGGAGATTTCACCCAGTATCGGTCTGTCTGACGCAATATTCGATATTGTAAGTTCAGGAGGAACTCTGGTTAGTAACCGGTTGAAAGAAGTCGAGGTTGTGATGCAATCCGAAGCATTATTAATAGCGACAAAGCAGCTTTCTCAGGAAAAAAAAGCTATCTTAGACGAATTGATATTCAGAATAGAAGCCGTACAAAGTGCAGAAGGGAAAAAATATGTACTATTGAATGCCCCGGAAGATAAACTGGATGAAATTTTCGATATTCTGCCCGGAATGCGTAGTCCTACGGTGACTCCACTGGCAACTAAAGGGTGGTGTTCGGTTCAGTCGGTTGTCGAGGACAAACGTTTTTGGGAAGTAGTCAGTAAACTTAAAGCTTGCGGGGCTGAAGGAATTATTGTATTACCAATTGAAAAAATGATTTTATGATAGAAGTTACAGATGATATTACACTATATCCTCTTTCGGTAGATGATATTTTTAAGATTTTCAATACGTTGAATGAGGAACGGGAATATATGCGCGAATGGTTACCATTTGTCGATACCACCCAGGACGCAGAAGATACGGGAAATTATGTGCGCTATGTGTTGCAAACCGGGGAACAGCAGTTTACCATATATTACAAGGATAAATTTGTCGGTTTGGCAGGTTTCAAGGATGTGGACAAAGATAATCATAAGACTGAGATTGGCTATTGGTTATCCCAGCATGCTCAGGGTAAAGGTATCATGACACAGACTGTGCGGAGACTACTGGAATATGCTTTTGATGAAATGGAAATGAATCGTGTGCAGATAAAAGTTGCCATCAACAATAAGAAAAGCCGGAACATACCCGAAAAATTGGGGTTTGAAGTCGAAGGTATCGAGCGGGACGGCGAGTTGCTGGTTGATAATGAATATACAGATATTGCAGTGTATAGCCTATTAAAAAGAGAATATAAGAAGTAGACCTATGCAGATTATAAAATATCCGGAAAGAAATCAATGGGAAAGTATCCTCGAACGTCCGACTTTCGATTTACAGGCTCTTTACGACAAAGTAAATAAGATACTTGCCGATATAAAGAACAGAGGCGAAGCTGCTGTTTTCGAATACAGTGAAATGTTCGACAAAGTCCGGTTGCAGGATTTGTCGATCTCGGAGCAGGAGATAAGAGCTGCGGAAAGCTTAGTGGCAAACGACCTGAAAGACGCTATCCGTAAGGCGAAAGCAAATATTGAACTCTTTCATAAAAGCCAGAAGTTCGAATCAAAGAAGATCGAAACTACACCCGGCGTCACCTGTTGGCAAAAAGCAGTGGCTATAGAGAAAGTAGGACTTTATATTCCGGGAGGTACAGCTCCTTTGTTCTCGACGGTTTTGATGCTTGCCCTTCCCGCTAAAATAGCAGGTTGCAAAGAAATAATACTTTGCTCACCTCCAAATAAGGAAGGAAAAATTCATCCGGCTATACTTTTCGCAGCAAAAGAAGCCGGAGTGAGCAAAATATTTAAACTGGGAGGAGTGCAGGCTATCGGAGCAATGGCTTATGGCGTAGTTAGTCCTAAGGTATATAAGATCTTCGGGCCGGGTAATCAATATGTAATGGCAGCCAAACAATTGGTTAGCATCAGCGATGTCGCTATAGATATGCCGGCCGGGCCTTCGGAAGTACAGGTAATAGCCGACGATACGGCAAATCCTGCGTTTGTCGCAGCCGATCTGCTTTCTCAGGCCGAACATGGTGCCGACAGTCAGGTAATACTTACTACTACAAGCGAATCTTTTATTTTACAGGTACAGGATGAGGTGGACAGACAACTTGCAGAACTACCCCGTAAAGAAATTGCAGAAAAAGCATTGAGAAACAGTAAACTGATTTTGCTGAAAGATAATCGGGATATTATTGATATGACAAATCAATACGCACCCGAGCATCTGATTATCGAGGCTTCCGGTTATATGGAGATTGCCGATAAGATTGTAAATGCCGGTTCGGTATTCTTAGGAAATTATACACCTGAAAGCGCGGGTGACTATGCTTCGGGAACAAACCATACACTACCGACAAATGGTTATGCTAAGGCGTATAGCGGTGTAAATCTCGATAGTTTTATTAAAAAAATCACTTTTCAGGAGATATCTAAAGAAGGAATAAATAACTTAGGGCCTGCTATTGAAATAATGGCGGAGAATGAAGAATTATTCGCTCATAAAAATGCTGTAACATTAAGATTGAAAGACTAATGGATTTTAAAGTAATAGGTTACAAAACACCGGAGTACGAACAGATGGTTTCTCTTCGCACAAAGATTCTAAGGAAACCTCTTGGTATAAGTTTTTCTGAAGACGATCTGGAAAGGGACAGAAACGATCTGTTGTTGGCCGCTTATTTTCCTGGATCGGATCAGATGGTAGGGTGTTGCATTTTAACGCCATTATCTGATATTACGATCCAGTTGCGCCAAATGGCAATCGATGACTTTTACCAGGGAAAAGGCTTAGGAAGTGAATTGTTACAGTTTGCGGAGCAGGTAGCTGCCGACCGTAATTTTGAATATCTTTACCTCCATGCCCGTAAAGTCGCAGCCGATTTTTACAAAAAACATGGCTATACAATAGAAAGCGACCAGTTTACGGAAGTGGGGATTCCTCATTATGAGATGATAAAAAAGCTATAAAACAAACACACTATGAAAACTACATTTAAAACTGCCATTGCATTAGCAATGGTGTGTATTTTGACCTCATGCGGAGGCAAACAGACTTCTGGAAATAACAGAGAGGTGGAAAACGATAGAGCCTTAGCCGAAAGTAAAAGGATATCGGATAGTCTGGCGCTTGTCTATGCCGAAAAAGAAAAAGAAAGACTGGCTGCCGAAGAAAAGAAAAAACTGGGACATAATATCGGTGATACAATTCCTTTTGGCAGCCTGCAAATCGTTGTGCATGAAGTCGAGAAAAGGAAAGTAGATGCAGGGTCGAACGCCCGTTATAATTCGGTTGTAGGAAAAGGTAAGCCTTTCGGTGTCATGATGAAAGTATCCATAACCAATACCGGAAATGCGGCGAAAGAGTTACCATTTACATATTTTCAGGAAGAAAAGCGACGGAATAATAATTCTTATTATCAGGAACAACAAATGCCGATCTGGGCTGCCAGTCGTTTTTGTTATACGGAAAATAAAAAATCATTGGTAAAGGATTTCTTTATAAAACCGGGCAAAACAATGACGATATGGTGTCAGGCTACAGGATATGGTGCTTCTACAACTCTTTGTTTTGTCGAAAAAGATACGGCAGAAGTAGATAAACAGTTGGAAAAAATGGCCAGTAGGCATGGCGGAGAATTTATGGCTATAATAACAGAAGATTACAATGGCTTATTAGCTAAAGTAAACCTGAAAGAAGCCTTACAAAAGAAAACAGAAGAATAATATAAAAATATGGGAAACGAAAAACAAGAGGTATTAGATATAATATCTGGATACATTGATATTACGCTTACCCCTTTTGGCAAACCACAGAGAGGTGTGATCGATGTTGAGAAACGGGATCCGATGTATGACGGCAATGGAGTGGTCTACATGCTTTCTATATTCGAAAAGGGCGAACTTGTAAACAACCGTATCGGCACATATATGGTGTTACTGAATAAGGGTGACCAGGCAGGATTTCATGAGCATGGAAGCAAAAAAGAACAGGAGCTTTATGTTTTGGTGCATGGCGAGGGTGAATATATTGAACGTGAAGGGCTGGACAAGGTAACCCGCCGCTTTAACCTGAAAAAAGGTAACGTAACATCTATACAGGGTGATGGTAATTACCATTCGATAATCAATACGGGCAACGAGCCGCTGATAATCTTTGTGGTCACTACTTACGAAAAATAATCTTTAACAGAGTTCAATATTTTTTATTACTGATAAAGACTGATTTTTAACAATTATCGTTACTTTTAAGGAATTAACTGATTGTCAAACTAAAATCTGTTTTATCATGAGTAAGAGAATATTGATGCTGGCAGGCGATTTCGTAGAAGATTATGAAGTAATGGTGCCATTTCAGGCATTGCTGAGTGTAGGGTTTCATGTGGATGTGGTATGTCCAGGAAAGAAATCGGGAGAACAGATTGCAACGGCAATCCATGATTTTGTAGGTTTCCAGACTTATGCGGAACTGAGAGGGCATAATTTTACGCTCAATAAAAGTTTCGATGCGGTGAAACCGGAAGATTATGCAGGGCTTTATATTACAGGTGGACGTGCGCCTGAATATATTCGTCTCGATCCGAAAGTGATAGGATATACACGCTATTTCTTTGAAAAGAATCTGCCTGTGGCGGCCGTTTGTCATGGTATACAGGTACTTACTGCTGCAAATGTGGTGAAAGGCCGTACATTGACATGCTATGTGGCTGTAGGGCCGGAAGTAACCCTTGCCGGAGGAAATTACAAAGATGTACCTGCCACCGAGGCTGTAACAGACGGAAACCTGACAACATCGCCTGCATGGCCGGGGCATCCGGCTGTACTGAGGGAGTTCTATAAATTACTGGGAGTAAAAATTGAATGTTTTAAGTAGCGAGAGCAGAATTAAAGCTTGCTTTGAATTATGCCGAGTCTCGCAAAACAACAAATATATTTGATATATAAAGTATAAGGTATAGTAAATGGGCAGCTGCAATACCTTATAGAGAATTGCAGCTGCTTTTTTATTGAATAAAATGAGCTTACAACAATTAGTCCGCAGAAACGTATGGAATATGAAGCCTTATTCATCCGCCCGCGATGAATTTAAGGGAGAGGCTTCGGTTTTTCTCGATGCTAACGAGAATCCACTGAACGATAAGTATAACCGCTATCCCGATCCGTTGCAATGGAAATTGAAGGAAAAGATAGGAGAAGTAAAAAATATCCATCCTGAAAAGATATTCCTGGGTAATGGTAGTGACGAACCTATCGATCTTGTTATCCGTATTTTTTGTGAGCCTCGTGTTGATAATATTGTCGCCATCGATCCTACCTATGGGATGTATCAGGTGTGTGCCGATGTAAATGATGTGGAATATCGTAAAGTTTTGCTGGATGAAAATTTCGAACTTGATGCCCAGAAGCTACTGGATAGAACTGATGATAAGACTAAGCTGATATTTCTTTGTTCTCCCAACAATCCTACAGGTAACCTTTTGAAAAGAGATGAAATTAAAAAAGTGCTGGATTCTTTTCAGGGAATTGTTATTGTAGATGAAGCATATATAGACTTCGCATCTGAAGAAACATGGATCAGCAGTTTGGATAAATATCCGAATCTGATTGTGTTACAAACATTTTCTAAAGCTTGGGGGCTTGCTGCTGTTCGTTTAGGAATGGCTTTCGCTTCACCGGAAATAATTAAATTATTCAATAAAGTTAAATATCCGTATAATGTGAATATCCTTACTCAAAACTTTGTAAGCGAAGAGCTGGATAAACTGGAATTGAGGAAAGAGTGGATAAAAATCTTGCTTAATGGGCGGGATTATCTGAATAAAGAACTGGCTACCTTACCTTTTGTGGAAAAGATCTACCCGACTGATTCTAATTTTATACTGGTAAAAGTGGGGGACGCCAATGGTATGTATAAGCAACTGGCAGATAAAGGCGTAATTGTACGTAACCGTAATTCTGTTTCCCTCTGTGCAGGTTGCCTGCGTATAACGGTGGGGACGGATGAAGAAAACAGAGTATTGATAGAAACACTCAAACGGCTATAAATGAGGTGTGTTTGTTTTTTATTAATCCTTGTTGTATTGTCTTCCTGCCAGGAAAAAAGAAAGCAAGAAAGAGAGGCTGTAGGGAGAACTGTTGCTCCCGATTCTATTTCAACAACAGAACCAGATGTAAAAAAACTGGTAATAAATCATTGTGATAGCATATCTTTTCCGGAAGATATTTCTGTTGATATTGCACAAAAGATAGCTCCAATAACCAGAGGATGGTTTAAATATTACGGGTTGAAAATGACTGATTTTAAATATACCGGTTGCAATAATTTTGAACTGTATGATCGTTATTCTCATCCAATGGATTCTCTGGATACCAATTTGAAGACAGATGTCAAACGCAATATATATTCCTATTCCCCTGACAAAAAGAAATATATTGATATTTATTTTTATACCCATTATGATGAAAGGCGTAAAACTATTGTATTTGACGGAGAAGTAGACCAGCTGGTCTGGCTTTACGACCTGGAAAACAGGATGGGATATGTGATTCAGAGCTGGGGGCCATCGGGCGCTTGTGAAGATGTAGCATGGATTGATAATGACCGGTTCGTTCTTCTAGAAAATACATCTGATGGTTTGTTTATCATCGATATATTTGATATCCGAAAGAAAGTGATAGCAAGTTATACTTCAGAGTTGGAAGGAAAAGAATTTTATGGAGGCTATTATCTTTATAATGCAAAAAAGAAAGGTATTTTAGAACCAATATATGATTGAGAAATGAAAAAAAGAGCGTTATTTATCGACCGTGACGGAACACTCGTTATAGAACCCCCTATCGATTACCAGTTAGATAGTTTCGAAAAACTGGAGTTTTATCCTAAAGTTATTCGTAACTTATACTTTATCCGGAAAAATCTGGATTTCGAATTTGTAATGGTTACTAATCAGGACGGTTTGGGGACATCTTCCTTTCCCGAAGATACATTCTGGCCTGTTCATAACCTGATGATGAAGACATTCGAAACAGAAAGTGTGACGTTCGATGATGTACTTATCGATCGCAGTTTTCCCGAAGATAATGCTCCTACCCGCAAGCCCCGTACAGGCATGCTGGATAAATATATGACGGGAGAATATGATCTTGCAAATTCATTTGTTATAGGCGATCGTCTGACTGATGTGGAGTTGGCTAAAAATCTTGGAACAAAAGCAATATTTTTACAGGAAGATATTGAAGTACCTGAAGATTTGAAAACTGTCTGCATCCTGCAAACTACCGACTGGGATCAGATAAGTGAATTCCTCTTTGCAGGAGAACGCAAAGCGGAGGTGAAGCGTACAACGAAAGAAACAGATATTTATATCGCCCTTAATCTCGATGGAAAAGGTAAATGTGATATATCCACAGGATTGGGCTTTTTCGATCACATGCTCGATCAGATAGGAAAGCATGCGGGTATCGATCTGACGATAAAAGTAAAAGGTGACCTGAATGTCGACGAACATCACACCATAGAAGATACGGCTATTGCTTTGGGTGATGCTTTACATATAGCTTTCGGTGACAAACGGGGGATTGAGCGTTACGGGTTCTGTCTGCCGATGGACGATTGTTTGTGCTCTGTCGCCCTCGATTTTGGCGGACGTCCGTGGCTGGTATGGGATGCTGGGTTTCATCGCGAACGGGTAGGGGATATGCCTACCGAAATGTTCCTGCACTTTTTCAAGTCATTGAGTGATGCTGCCAAAATGAATCTGAATATAAAAGCTGAAGGTACAAACGAGCATCACAAAATAGAGGGTATCTTCAAAGCCTTTGCCCGTGCACTGAAAATGGCTAAAAAACGGGATATTTTCAATTATGAATTGCCTTCTACAAAGGGGGTAATCTGATCATAGGCATGCTTTATACAATAAATAAGGGCTTTACCGTGTTTTTATAGAAACATTAACAACTCATATTTTAATTTTTGTGTAAGTTTGCACCGATGAAAAGAAAAGTGTTAATTATATTTTTGTTTTTAGTATTTATCCTAGGCATAAAGGCGCAGGACAAGTACTACGAAGCACATACGAACAGGAATCCTAATACCGGGCAGATAATAGATCCGACAAAAGGAGATAGCCTGGGGTTTCCTACAGGAAAAAATATAATTGATACAGCCCAGACTATAGTACCCAGCATTTATGCATGGAAGATAACTCCCCGTTTGGGAGAACGGATCTTTGTCCCCCGGGATACACTTACCCAGAACTTTCACAATAGTATGCTGGTAGACGGCAAAAGTGTGGCCATGGGGTATCTGGGTAATATAGGTTCGCCGGCGCAATCCAAGATTTTCTTCGAAAGGCCGGAAAATTCCCGTTTTATGTTTCTTGATGCTATGTATCTCTGGCGGAAAAATCCGGAAGATCAGTATTTTCTGAACACAAAGGTGCCGTATACAAATATATTTTATCAGAGTGGAGGTGGTGGAGAGAGCCAGGAGCAGCGTTTTCAGGCAGAGATGTCTATGAATGCCGGAAAGAAACTGAATGTAGGTTTTGATTTTGACTACATCTATTCGCGTGGATTTTATAACTCTCTAGCTAACAAAGGAGTAAGCTATGATTTTTATGCAAGCTACATCGGTGACAAGTATAAAATGCATGCCTTTTTTCATAATAACAATTTTGTCATTCTCGAAAATGGTGGAGTCAGCGATACAACATACATCTCAAATCCCAATCATCCAAGCCTTGAAAGTATTTACACCGGAAAATCCCGTGATATTCCTACCCGTATGGAAGATACCCGCAACAAGATGCGGGGACGTCACCTGTATGTAACCAACCGTTACGACCTGGGGAACGATATGGAGCAATATCAGGTGAATGACAGTACTACCTCCTGGCGCAAGAAAAAAGATTATGTGCCGTTGGCCAGTGTTATCCTTACCACCCATTATACCGACCAGCGTCGGCGTATAACATCTAATTATGCGGGATTAAATAACGTTTACAGCCCCTCTATTGATATTGGGGATGAGGGTGTTGTAGAAAGTGCTACGGTGAAGTACATGGGTAATATCGACGACTATATGTCCTATTATTCTTTCAAAAACACATTGGCGTTAGCTATGAATGAAGGATTTCGTCCATGGGTAAAATTCGGATTGACTGCATTTATTGAATATGATAAGAGGCAATTTTCCATACCGGGGGCGCTGCCGGGGATATATGAGCGTAAAGAAGATGATGCAATGTATGTCGGTGGTGTACTGACAAAGGAAAAAGGAAGATATCTTAAATACAGGGCATCAGGACAATTTGATCTTAAAAACACAGGAAAAGACTTTAAACTGGAAGGTGAAATTTCTACACGTTTCTCTCTTTTTGGGAAAAATGTAGAAGCAAAAGCCGATGCCTATATAAAGAAAGTAAGGCCAAGTATTTTTCAGGAAAATTTTTCTTCTAAATACTGGAACTGGAATAAAAGCTTTTCTAGTACAGATCGTTGGTATGCTGGAGGAGAGATCGTCTTCCCTGAAACATCATTCTCCAGGACAAAGATCAGTGGAGGGGTGGAAAATATAAAGAATTATATTTATTACGGTGATGCGACATTGCAGAACAAATATAATGCTGTTCCTGTACAATATAATGACAATGTGCAGATTATCTCTTTACGGTTGGATCAGGACTTTACAGCAGGTATTTTTCATTGGGATAATCAGGTTGTATTCCAAAATTCCACAAAAGAAGAAGTTATTCCTTTGCCTCAATTGAGCGTCTATTCCAATATCTACCTGATGACAAAGATCGCTAAAGTACTCACTTTGCAGCTTGGCGCCGATGTACACTATCATTCCGAATATTATATGCCGGGTTACGATCCGTTGACCATGCAATTCTTCAATCAGCGGGAAATGAAGCTGGGCAATTATCCTCAGGTGAATGCATACATAAACCTGCATCTGAAATATACCCGCTTCTTCCTGATGATGTATAACGCGACAAAAGGCCTTATCAGTGATGATTCATTCTCTCTGTATCGTTATCCTCACAATCCTCGTGTATTGAAACTGGGTATCTCATGGCAATTTAATAATTGATCCACCATGTTGAAAAATAAGGCGCTCCTTACACTTATTCCTGTCTTTATCTGTGTTGTGGCAGCTATTTACCTGTTGTTCTCCGGCGATAATGAATCCCCGAAGGATTATATACAGATACAGAAAGCAGGTACATTGCGGATTGTCACCGACTATAATTCGGCGGGATACTATGTTTCGGGAGACACCATCGCAGGATTTAACCATGACCTGATACAGTTATTAGGTTCACAAATGCCTTTTAAAATAGAGATATTGCTTGAATCCAACCTCGATAAATGTATCGAAGGATTGGAGACAGGTAAATATAATGTAATGGCACGCAATATTCCAGTTACATCCGAACTAAGGAATGTATTACGTTTTACCGAGCCTGTCGCCCAGAACAGACAAGTGCTGATCCAACGTAAAAAAGAGTATAACAATGATATAGAGCCGGTAAGAAGCCACTTGGCTCTGGCAAAGAAAACATTGTACGTTCCGTTAAATTCGCCCGCCATACTAAGAATAAGGAACCTGTCGCACGAAATAGGTGATACTATCTATATTAAAGAAGATGAAACTTACGGTGCCGAACAACTGGCTTTGATGGTGGCTGCCAAAGAAATAGACTATGCCGTATGTGACGAAATGGTGGCAATGAAGGTCGCCAAATCGGTGCCGGAGATCGATTACTCCACGCTGATCGGTTTTACACATCTCGAAGCATGGGCAGTCAGTGATAAATCGCCAGTCCTGCTCGATTCACTCAATGCCTGGATCAATAGAGTAAAGAAAACTAAAGAATATAATATTATCTATAAAAAGTATTATAAATAGAAAAGAAGCAGTCGAGACGGCGACTGTCCAAAACTTTCAGAATCGCCCGATATTTAATTCCTGATTAAAATCTTTTTCTGAAAATTTTCATTGGTTTTTGACAAATTTTGCTTAAAATTGCAAACCAGACTTTGCAATGAAGCAAAAAATGTGTATCTTCGTCGGGTCTTAATTAAGGTATATTCCGTGGAATCATTTTTTCGTACACACAAGTATTTGGTAGAGCACCTCGAAGGTGTTATTCCCAGATTGCTGATGAGCCAGATTGACTGGTCGCAGCGATTGATAGGGATAAAAGGTACAAGGGGTGTTGGTAAGACTACCTTTCTGCTCCAGTATGCAAAACAGTTTTTCGATGTGAATAAGAGGGATTGCCTCTATATAAACATGAATCAGTTCTATTTCACGGTAAGAACGATCACTAGTTTTGCAGAAGAATTTGTCAGAAACGGAGGAAAGACACTTCTACTCGATCAGGTATTCAAATATCCCAACTGGTCCAGGGAATTGAGAGAGTGCCATGAACTGTTCCCTCAACTGAAAATTGTATTTACGGGTTCTACTGTAATGAAGCTGGGTGAAGACGAAGAAATATCATCCATAGTTTCGGTTTATAATATCAGGGGGTTCTCTTTCAGGGAATTTCTGAATATTATTTTAGAAAAAGATTTCAGGCCTTATACTATAGATGAGATTATAAATAATCATGAAGAAATAGCAAAAGAGATATGTTCCGAAGCAGAGCCACTGAAACATTTCTGGCCTTACAAACATCACGGCTATTACCCTTTCTTTCTTGAGAAAAGGAATTTTTCCGAAAATCTGCTTAAAACCGTGAATATGATGCTCGAAGTTGACGTGCTTTCTATAAAGCAGATCGAGATGTCATATTTGCCAAAGCTGCGGAAGTTATTATATCTATTATCACTGTCATCTCCCGGAAAACCGAATATCAGTCAACTGAGCGTCGATTGTGAGATTTCAAGAGCTACAGTGACCAATTATATGGAATATCTACGTAGCGCACGTCTGATAAATATGCTTTACAAAGAAGGGGAAGAATTTCCTAAAAAGCCGGATATGGTTTACATGCACAATACTAATCTGATGTTTCCGCTGAAGATGTCGGAAGTAAGGGAACAGGATTTGCGCGAAACATTTTTCTACAACCAGATTCACCACAGCGATTGCAAACTGAAAAAGGGAACTAAAGCAGGAATGTTTATTGTGGAAACCGAAAACAATAAATATAAATTTAAAATAGAAGGGAAGAAAAGCAGGGGTAAGAATAAGCCAGAATTGATGTATGCGGTAGCTAATCTCGAAACAGGTGAAAAGAATGTGATTCCTTTGTGGCTTTTTGGTTTTTTATATTAAAAAAGAAATCAACAGACGTAATATCTGTGTTATATACAGAGTAAATAAGTTCAATACAAGATAATCAACTATTACTAAAAGTATGGCTAAACAAAAAAAATTCCTAACATGTGACGGTAATCAGGCCGCAGCTCATATATCATATATGTTCAGCGAGGTGGCCTCGATCTATCCTATCACACCATCGTCTACTATGGCAGAATATGTAGATGAATGGGCTGCCGCCGGACGCAAAAATATATTCGGCGAGATACTTAAAGTTCAGGAAATGCAATCGGAAGCAGGAGCTGCCGGTGCAGTTCACGGTTCATTGCAGGCAGGCGCTCTGACAACAACTTATACAGCATCGCAAGGTTTGTTGTTGATGATTCCTAATATGTACAAAATCGCAGGAGAGCTTCTTCCCAGCGTATTCCATATTTCGGCACGTGCTCTAGCTGCTCAGGCTTTATCAATATTCGGAGACCATCAGGACGTGATGGCTGCCCGTCAGACAGGTTTTGCTATGTTCTTCTCCGGTTCGGTTCAGGAAGTGATGGACTTGTCGGCGGTACCTCATCTGGCAACTCTCGAAGCTCGTATTCCGTTCATGAATATTTTCGACGGATTCCGTACATCTCACGAGATACAGAAAGTAGAGGAGATGCAGCAGGAAGACCTTATACCATTGGTAAACTGGGACGCAGTAAAAGCATTTCGCGAAAGAGCATTGAATCCTGAAAACCCTGTGACACGTGGTACAGCTCAGAACGATGATATTTATTTCCAGTCTCGTGAAGCTTCAAATAAATTCTACGAAGCAGTACCCGAAATAGTAGAAAAGTATCTTGCTAAGATATCTGAAATAACAGGACGCAAATATAACCTGTTCGATTACTACGGAGCAGAAGATGCAGACCGTGTGATCATCGCTATGGGTTCTGTAACAGAGGCTATCAAAGAAACAGTGGACTACCTGAACGCTAAAGGCGAAAAAGTAGGTCTGGTAGCTGTTCACCTTTATCGGCCGTTCAAAGTGGAAGCATTCTTAGGTGCGATACCTAAAACGGCGAAGAGAATAGCCGTTCTCGACCGTACCAAAGAACCGGGAGCTCCTGGCCAGCCATTGTACATGGATACGAAAGATTCTTTCTATGGAAAAGAAGATGCTCCGCTTATTGTTGGTGGTATCTATGGACTTTCTTCTAAAGATACTACTCCGGCACAGATAATGTCAGTATACGAAAATCTGGCAATGGCTATGCCTAAGAACGATTTCACAATCGGTATAGTAGACGACGTTACTTTCAAATCTCTTCCGTTAAAAGAAGAAGTTGCAGTAGACGAGTCTGCATACGAAGCTAAATTCTACGGATTAGGTTCGGATGGTACTGTAGGTGCTAACAAGAACACTGTTAAGATTATTGGAGATAATACCAATAAATATTGTCAGGCATACTTTGCTTACGACTCGAAGAAATCGGGTGGATTTACAGCGTCTCACCTTCGTTTCGGTGACAATCCTATCCGTTCTACTTATTTGGTTAATACACCAAACTTTGTAGCATGCCATGTGCCTGCTTACCTTCATCTTTATGATGTAACTAAGGGGTTGAAGAAAAATGGTACATTCCTGTTGAACTCGGTATGGAGTGCGGATGAAGTAGGTAACTACCTTCCCGACCATGTGAAGAAATATCTGGCAGTAAACAATATCAATTTCTATATTATCAACGCAACTAAGATTGCGACTGAAATTGGTCTTGGTGGCCGTACAAATACTATCCTTCAATCAGCTTTCTTTAAAATCTCGAATGTGATACCTTACGATCTGGCTGTAGAGCAGATGAAGAAATTCATCGTTAAGTCTTACGGACGTAAAGGAGAGGATGTAATAAATAAGAATTATGCTGCCGTTGACCGTGGTATTGAAATCGAGAAAGTTCCGGTTCCTGCAGAATGGGCTAATATCGTGGTTGGCAAACCGGAAGAAGACGATGCTCCTGAATTTATCAAAAGAGTGGTTCGTCCGGTAAATGCTCAGCGTGGATACGATCTTCCTGTATCGGTATTCGTAGGCCGTGAAGATGGTACATGGGATCATGGTACGACTGAATACGAAAAACGTGGGGTTGCAGCGTTCGTTCCTGTTTGGGAAGCTGAAAACTGTATTCAATGTAACCAATGTGCTTATGTTTGTCCTCACGCTACTATCCGTCCATTTGTGCTGGATGCTACAGAACAGTCAAAAGCTCCTCAGGATGTAGAATTGCTGAAAGCGCAAGGAAAACAGTTTGATGGTATGGCATTCCGCATTCAGGTGGATGTGCTCGATTGTCTTGGTTGTGGTAATTGTGCCGATATATGTCCGGGTAAGAAAGGGAATTCAGCCCTTAAAATGGTTGAGATCGGAACACAATTCCCTGAGCAAAACAATTGGGATTTCATGGTCAAAAATGTAACAAGCAAGGCTCATCTTGTGGATACTAAACTGAATGTGAAAAATTCACAGTTTGCTACTCCGTTGTTTGAGTTCTCGGGTGCTTGTTCCGGTTGTGGAGAAACTCCATATATCAAACTTGTGACTCAGTTATTCGGAGACCGCATGTTGATTGCCAATGCTACAGGTTGTACATCTATATATGGTGGTTCTGCACCTTCGACTCCTTATCGTAAGAATGAGGAAGGTAAAGGCCCGGCTTGGGCAAACTCATTATTCGAAGATAATGCTGAATTTGGTCTTGGTTATGCTTTGGCTAACATTACAATGCGTGACAGGCTGGTAAAACTGATGACTCAGGCTCAGGATTGCGATAAATGTTCTCCTGAACTGAAAGCATTATACAAAGAGTGGATTGAAAACAAAGATGAGTCTGAAAAAACAAAAGAACTTCATGCTCAGATCATGCCATTGCTTGAAAAAGAGAAAGAAAATTGCGATTACTGCAAAGAGATCTATTCATTGAAACAATATATCATCAAGCGTTCTATCTGGATATTTGGTGGTGACGGTTGGGCATACGATATAGGTTTCGGTGGTCTCGACCATGTGATCGCTTCGGGTGAAGATATAAATATTCTTGTGCTTGATACAGAAGTTTATTCCAATACAGGAGGTCAGTCATCCAAATCTACTCCGGTAGCTGCCGTTGCTAAATTTGCCGCTGCAGGTAAGAAGATTCGTAAGAAAGATCTTGGTATGATCGCTGCAACTTATGGTTATGTTTATGTAGCACAGGTTGCTATGGGAGCAAATCAGGGACAGTGCCTCAAAGCTATTAAAGAAGCAGAAGAGTACAAAGGCCCGTCATTGGTGATTGCATACTCTCCATGTATCAGCCATGGATTGCGTAAAGGTATGGGACATGCACAGGATGAAGAAAAAGCAGCGGTTGCATGCGGATACTGGCACTTGTGGCGTTACAACCCAATGTTGGAAGAAGAGGGTAAGAATCCGTTTACAATGGATAGCAAAGAGCCGGATTGGAGTAAATTCCAGGATTACCTGAAAGGGGAGGTTCGTTACACATCCCTTCAAAAATCAAATCCATCCGAATCTGAAGAATTGTACCAGGCCGCTCAGAATAATGCTATGTGGCGTTATAGAAGCTATCAGCGGTTGGCGGCTGAAACATCATTCGATAAATTTGACGAAAGTTCAGAACTGCAAAATTAATTATTTGTTTAATAGTTAATTTTCTATAAATACCAGAAAGGTAAAACTAACAAGTTTTACCTTTCTTTTTTTGTTAAAAAACAATTTTTAAGAACATTATTGAGACTGAAATAGTTATATTTAGTGTGTAAATTCATTAATAATTAAAAAAATATATATTATCTTTGCCACACCTGATATATAGTTATTATAACTGATAGAACATATGAACAAAAAGACTTTACTAACTTCACTGCTATTGCTCTGTGTATCAATAGCCTCATTTGCTCAGGTAGATAGACGAACTGAGCAGTATTCAATTCCTTCACGAAACGAATACCTGTTAAAAGATCCACTATGGTTTATATCCGTTGGTGGAGGTCTACAATTATATGTGGGAGAAGATGATAACGGGGTTCCCGGTAACAGGACTTCGTTTTCTGACAGGCTGACATTTGCTCCTACATTGAGTATCGGACGTCGGGTAAGTAATATTTTCTCGATACGTATGCAACTTTCCGGAGGTAGCTTACATGGCTTCAATGATGGATGGAGCGGTCTTTATTCCCGTTGGTGGAAGCAAGGCACAGGTTCGAATGAAGTTGGCCTAATGACAAAAGATCCTGCATGGGATTATATGGGCTGGCAAGAAGGTGTCGACTATGCCTATAGCGATGTTGATGCCGGAGGCACAAAAATATGGCATCCGACAAAGTGGGGGCCAAATGAGAATTATTATATGCAGCATATGCGTTATATAAGTATAACAGGTGATGTGATGTTAAGTCTCATTAACCTGGTTTCTGGTTATCAGCCAAACCGTAAATTTGAGGTAAATCCTTTTGTCGGTCTTGGTATGTACCAGCGATTTGCGCATAGAGGAACCCTTACAGGTACATTCTTTGGCGGTAGTGCCGGTTTGAACCTGGGTTTCAATTTTACAAGAAATTGGCAGTTATACGGCGAAGGCCGTGTTGCTTTTGTCGGTGATGAATTTGATGGACAAAGAGGAGATATGAACAGTAACGGTATCGCTCAGGCAACATTGGGTGTAACTTATAAATTCGGCGATCCAAAATATATAGATCCGGCCATAGAGACTCGTTTGCTATTACCATATAATATTGCACGTGCCTGCGATAATATGGTATTGGTGCCCGGAGGTAATATCGAAATGGGAACAGGTATCGATCCGTTATGGGGAGATTCAGTACCTCGCAAATTAGTTGCTGTAAGCCCGTTCTGGATGGATGAAACAGAGGTGACTAATAAGCAATATCGTGAATTTGTATACTGGGTACGTGACTCTATAGTGAGAGAAAGGCTTGCAGATCCTGCTTATGGTGGTGATCCTACCTTTAAAATGCCTGTCCGTCCGGAAAGTCCGGATGCCCCTGTGACACAGCGTTTGAACTGGCATAAGTCAATCCCATGGAAAAATCCGACAGATCGTCAGGCTGCAGCTATAAATAGCGTAGTGGGAGGTAATCCTTATGGAGCAGATAAAGGTGGCTATGCAAAATCTTCACTGAATTATAAATATGAATGGTTCGATACGAAGAGCTATTATGCATTTTTGGGAAAAATGCGTGAAGGTGAAGCCAAGTCTATCGTAATAACGAAAGATACAGCTTATGTAAATATGAGAGGTGATATTGTGCGCGAAACATTATCCAGAACATCTCATGGGGATAAAGTAGATTTCACCAATACATATATTATAAATGTTTACCCTGATGTGCTGAGTTGGATGACTGACTTTGCTAATGCTAAGAGCGAACAATACGCCGAGCATTATTTTACATCAAAGGCTTATGATAACTTCCCTGTAGTAGGCGTATCCTGGGAAGCTGCCGATGCTTATTGTGCATGGCGTACCGATCGTTATATCAATGATGGCAAATGCCCTAATGACGGGTTTGAGGGTTATAGATTACCTACAGAAGCCGAATGGGAATTCGCTGCAAGAAATGGACGTACAGAACTTGAGTACCCTTGGTTCTCAAATGCGACACATACAACAGATGGTTTAGCTCATGCAAATTTCCGTGCATCTCAGGATCTTAAGGATCTGGTTTCACCGGTAGCTACGTTCTTGCCAAACCGTTTTGGACTGTATGATATGGCAGGTAATGTGGCAGAGTGGACTACAACTACATTTACCGAATCTGTAGACCGTATGGCTGATGAAGCTAACCCTGATTTCAGTTACAGAGCAGTTCTTGCCGATCCTGCTATTTTGAAACGTAAGATCATTAAAGGTGGATCATGGAAGGATGCTACGGTAAAATCCGGAGACAGATCGGTAGAATTCCAGGATAAAGGACGCTCATTCATCGGATTCAGATGTGTGAGATCATGGGGAGTAGACCAAAAAGGAAAACTCAGATAATACTAAAAACGGATATCCACCGTTATATTAGTATTGTGGATTTGTAATATTTATTGAGTGTATGGGAAAATTGCATAATTTTAAACAGTTTTTAGCCAGCCGCAGAGGGCAAATAGTGTTCAACCTTATATATAGCTGGGGTGCTGCCGTAGTTATATTCGGCGCGATGTGCAAGATTATGCATTTTGGAGGAATCTGGGATTATTTCCTTATGGTTGGATTGATCGTTGAGGTTATAGTCTTTGTCGCAGCGGGGTTGGACTATTCGTCTACCAGCGCTACTGCAACAGGAGTTCAGGATGCAGGTGTTGCCGGAGGAGGTATTCTGATTGGTGGAACTTCAGGTATAGTTGGTGATGCACCAGCAGATCCGAAAAATATAGCAGCAACGGCAAATACAGGAAAAAGTAAAGTTGGAAGTTCGGGTTCAGTTGTTGTTATAGGAGGCGGAGTTAGCTCTGGTTCTGTTGCGAGTGCTGGCACGTCATCGGGAGGTGGTACAATTGTTTCCGGATCAGTGGCTACAGGTAGCTCTTCATCAGGTGCAGGTTCTTATACAGGTGGAGGAAATACCGGCGTTTCGGGTGGTTCTATAACTCCTGAGTATGCGCAAAGCCTATCCAATACAGCGCAAAACCTGGAAGATTTTTCAAATACAATACACTCATTGAATGAAGCATCACAAAAGATGCTGGATGCTTATAAGAATGTTACAGAGACTCAGGGTTTTGTAGACAATCTGACAACCTTAAATCAGAATGTATCGGGCTTGAACGAAGTATTCAATGCCCAGATGCAAACGATTTCCGAACAAATGTCGGCCATCAAATACATAAACGATAGTCTTCAACGGATGAAAAATCTGTATGATGGAGCCATTGGAGACAGTTATATGTTCAGGGAAGAGTCTGCAAAAATGACAAGGCATATAGAAGCATTGAACAATGTATATGCCCGTTTATTACAGGCAATGACAACTAATAATAACAACAATATGAACCAAAATAATTTCTAACGGAGGTATCTCTGTCAGAAATTAAAATCAAGATAACCGATGGCATTAAGTAAAGGGCAAATAACGCGGCAGAAGATGATCAATCTGATGTATCTTGTGTTTATCGCGATGCTTGCGTTGAATATATCAGCCGAAGTTCTTGACGGGTTTGTATTGATTAACGATAATATTCAGGAGAATATAAAAGTTACGGCAGAACGTAACAATCAAATATATTCCGTTATAGAAGAGTCTAAAAACGATAATAAAGAAAAAGCTGGAGAATGGTTTGATAAGGCTCAGGATGTAAAGCAAAAGACAAATTCTCTGTTCGATTTTATACAATCCCTGAAACTTGAGATAGCCAAAGAAACAGACGGTAAAGATGCTGATGTGGACAATCTTAAGAAGATGGATAATACCAGTGCTACAACAGAAGTTATGCTTGCCATAGGAAAAGGAAAGGGTAATGAACTGAAAAGCGCATTGGATAATTATCGGGAGAATATCCTTGGTTATATCGATGATAATGGAAAGAAAGAAATAATCCGGAAAACATTATCTACCGAACCATCTGAAAGAGCCAGAAAAGCAAATAAATCGTGGCTTATCGCTTCGTTCGAGAATATGCCGAGTATTTCATCCGTAACCTTCCTGTCTGAATTACAACTTAAAATTAAACAGGCAGAAGGTGAAGTCTTGAATACTTTGGCTCAGAATATTGATTTGAAAGATATGAGGGTGAATGAGCTTAGAGCCTTTGTTGTACCTCAGTCCAATATGGTAATGCGGGGGACGACATACCGTGCCAATATCATAATGGCAGCAGTAGACTCGACGCAAAGCCCTAAAATAGAGGTCAACGGTAAGGAGTTACCGGATGGACGAAAAGGATTATTTGAATTTACTGCTACAGGTTCGGGTACACAGCGTTTCAGTGGCTTTATTGAAATGCAGGATCGTTTGGGAAATCCTTTGCGTCGCGATTTCACTCAGGAATACATTGTAATGGAACCGATGGCTACCATAGCACCGACATTGATGGATGTGGTATATGTGGGCATCAATAATCCTATCAGCATCTCTGTACCGGGAGTCGCCTCGGGCAATGTCGCGGCCAGAGCTACTACAGGAGGAACACTGACACCTGATGCTAGAGGTGGATGGATTGCAAAACCATCAGCTTCGAGTATAGGACAGAAGTTCACTATAGCAGTATCTGCCACAGTGAATGGTGCTACTCAACAGGTTGCATCAAAGGAATTCCGGATAAGGGCTTTGCCTGATCCGTTGCCGTTTATTCAGTACACAGATCAGAACGGGCAACCGAGGAAGTATAGGAAAGGACCTATTGCGAGATCTGTTTTGTTGAATACCAAAACTTTGAGCGCATCGATAGATGACGGTATTTTGGATATTCCATATACAGTTCTTAGTTTCAGGACATTAACTATTGATGCAATGGGGAATATGAGTTCTGAAGCTTCGAATGGAGCGAATTTTTCGGATCGCCAGTTAGACCAGATAAGAAGGATGACGCGTGGAGCGCAAATTATTATAACAAGTATTAAAGCCAGGGGGCCTGATGGAGATAAAGATCTCTATGCTATGGATGTAAGAATAAATTAATTAACACAAAAATACACACAGTTATGAAATATTTGATTTCATTGATGTTTAGCGGGTTACTTTTTTCAAGTACACTTTTCGCACAAAACACAGCAAATAACGGACCAAGGATATTGGATCAGGTTGATGTCGTAACTAACACGGCAGAGGATAATGTTACCAATATCTCGAGCCGGGAGCTTTTTGTTATGGAAAATTCGATGAATGATTATTCATCTACCATCTGGTCGAGAGAGATTTACAGGCAGATTGCCGATGATGAAGGTAATGAAACATTCTTCTATCCTGTAGAATCTACAGAAAGCAGGGTGAACTTGTTCTCTCTGATCGTGAATTTGCTCAGTACTAATACGATCCATGCATATAAATATGAGGCACAGCCTGATATGTCGGAGAGTAAGAAACTTGATGGCAGGGCTGCTTTGGAAGAGGCTGTGATACCTTTCACTGCGGGAGATAACAATACCGTAATAGTAAAGAAAGAAGATATTCCATCAGGTAAGATCTTACATTATCTGGTTAAGGAAAGATGGTACTTTGATATCAAGACTTTCAAAGGCGATGTGCGTGTAACACACATCTGTCCGGTTCTGTTTGATAAAGGCAAACATTATCCATTGTTCTGGATACCGTTTGACGATGTAAGTGTTTATTTTGCAAGAGCAAAATCGCCTGTTGCCGTAGCAAATATAACCCCGGTACTGAGTAATGCATCTATTTTTGATATTATCCGTAACCGTTGGTACAGAGGTTGTATCTATCAGGTGGGTGTAAGGCAACTCTCTTATTACTACCCTAAGATGGAAGACCTTATCAAAGAACGTATGCGCGTGGAAAACGAACTGGATTATATCCAATCTAAATTCTATGCAGCTCAAAACAGAAGATAAAAGGTTATTTTATTAGATAATAAAAAATAGCCTCAATTATAATTGAGGCTATTTTTATGACTTTATTTCAGTAAAATCTGATCAACCAGGTTTCTGTACCTCTTCAATTACTTCCATGCCTTTTAGTATCGCCTGTTCATTCATCGGTAACAGGTGATGATGGCGTTCAGGTAATGATTTCTTCAATCCGAGCATTACATTTTCCAGTTTAACCATAGGGCTTACTTTCAATAATCCACCCATTACGATCATGTTGAAAGCCTTACTGTTTTTCATTTGTGTAGCTGTATCCACAGCCTCTATTTTATATACATGGATATCTTTTCTTTTTGGAGGATGCTGAAATCCATTCGGATCATATATAAGAACTCCACCCGGCTTTACATGTGGTTCAAACTTCTCCAGTGATGGCTGGTTAAGGATAATGGCGATATCGTACTCATTCACAATGGGCGAACTGATGGGATCGTCGCTCAATATCACAGTAACATTCGCCGTACCACCACGTTGTTCGGGTCCGTATGATGGGAACCACGATACTTCCTTGTTTTCCATTAGACCCGAATAAGCCAGAATCTTACCCATCGACAGTACTCCCTGTCCTCCAAAACCTGCTATTATTATTTCTTGTGTCATATTTCTCTGTCTTTAATAATATTAGGAACTTTAGATATTCTTTAAATCTCCCAGTGGATATGCAGGGAACATATTTTCTACCATCCAGTCGTTGGCCTGAGCTGGCGTCATTTTCCATCCCGAACTACATGTGGAGACGATCTCAACAATAGAAGTCCCCTTATTTTCCATAGAGTTTTCGAATGCTAACCGGATCATTCTTTTAGCCTTCTTTACCGATGCCGCTGTATGTACACTCTGGCGTGTAGCAAGACATACGCCCTGTAATTGTGACAGCAGATCGAGAATCTTTAATGGATAACCATTTTCATGCACATCACGCCCGTTAGGTGTTGTAGCAGTTTTCATATTCAATAGGGTAGTAGGGGCCATTTGTCCTCCTGTCATACCATAGATACCATTATTGATGAAAATAATAGCAATATTCTCACCTCTGTTAGCTGCATGTATAGTCTCTGCTGTACCAATAGCGGCAAGGTCTCCATCCCCCTGATAAGTAAATACCATCCTGTCGGGAAGCAGGCGTTTAACTGCTGTGGCTACCGCAGGGGCGCGTCCGTGGGCGGCTTCCTGCCAGTCTATATCAAGATAGCTGTATGCAAATACGGCACAGCCAACAGGTGCTACACCTACTGTCTTTTCTCTCAGTCCCATTTCATCGATAACCTCGGCTATCAGTTTGTGAACAACACCGTGTGAACAACCCGGGCAATAATGCATCTCCGTGTCGTTCATCAGTTCGGGTTTTGCATATACCAGGTTTGCTGGGTCTATTATATTTATACTCATACTATTTATTACTTATAAATTATACATTGGCCGGTATCACAGGCCGAATTTATTTTCAAGAGCATCCACCACTTCGCCCGGTGTCGGAACTATTCCTCCCAAGCGTCCGAAATGCTCGACTTTTACTTTTCCATTAGCTGCGAGACGTACATCTTCTACCATTTGTCCGGCGTTCATTTCCACTGTAAGCATACCTTTTACCTTTTCTGCGTATTTCGCAATTATAGCGGTAGGGAAAGGCCAGAGTGTAATAGGGCGTATAAGCCCTACTTTTATACCTTGCGCGCGAGCCAGATCCATTGCTTTCTGGCAAATACGTGCGGCCGAACCGAATGCTATAAAGATATAGTCCGCATCTTCGCAGTTTACTTCCTGATACAGACAAAGTTCCTTCTCTATCAGTTTATATTTTGCCTGTAAGCGGAGATTATTTATCTCCATTTTATATGAATCAAGTTCAAGAGTTGTAATGACGTTTGGTTTGTTGCCATTTGGTTTTCCTAAGGTAGCCCAAGGACATTGTTCCCTGATTTCGGCATCAGTCCTTCTGCGTTTTTGTGGCGGAAGAACCACTTTTTCCATCATTTGCCCGATAACACCATCGGTGAGTATCATAGCAGGAGTTTGGTATTTAAATGCAAGATCGAAGCCTAATGCGACAAAGTCTGCCATTTCCTGTACCGAACTGGGAGCCAGTGTTACTAGTTTGTAGTCACCATGGCCACCACCTTTTACGGCTTGGAAATAATCGGCCTGCGATGGTTGGATAGTCCCTAATCCCGGACCTCCGCGCATAACGTTAACTAACAGGCAAGGCAATTCGCCTGCTGCGATATATGAAACGCCCTCGAGCATAAGGCTCATTCCCGGGCTCGACGATGATGTCATCACTGCTTTACCGCAGCCTGCGCCACCATATACCATATTTATAGAGGCAGTTTCACTCTCGGCCTGAAGGACGACCATTCCGGTGGTTCTCCACGGAGCTTCGTCCATTAGTGTTTCCATAATCTCCGATTGAGGAGTAATGGGATAACCAAAGTAGCCATCGGCTCCATATCTGATAGCAGCATGAGCAATGGCTTCATTGCCTTTCATTAAAAATATTTCTTCTGACATAAGCTTTGATTGAATTAAAAAACAAATTACATCCGGGCTTATATGTGGTGTAATCCGTTATATTATGCTAATTTTTTCTTATAAATAGTGAGACATCCGTCCGGGCATACATATCCGCAGTTAGCACAACCGATGCAAGCTTCAGGGTTTTTCATGTACACATAATGATAACCTTTCTGGTTTACATTCCGGGGCTGTAGCTCCAGGACATCGCAAGGACACGATACCACGCAGAGATTGCAGCCTTTGCAGCGCTCCTCATTCACTACTACTGTTCCTTTGATTTTGGCCATTTTAGTATTATATTTTTGTTGATCATTTTTGCAGAGCGGATTTCCATCCTTACGCAAAGGTATACCTATTTATTTTTATTTTTCCCTTTTTAATTGATAAATATCCTAAAAAGATGATGTCTTTAAACATGTTTTCAGGTATATTTTAATTGTTTAATTTACTAAAATTCAGTTAGTTGTTCCGATAACTTAATTGTTTGTCAGGACTTCTGTCCTGATTTTGACAATTTGTATTAAATCTGTCGGTTTTATTTGAATTTGTAAACCTCTCTTTCCTGTACTTATATAGATGGTGGCATGTTTTTCGACCGATTTGTCAATAAAAGTAGGAAAAAGCCTCTTCATCCCGATAGGGGAACAGGCACCTCTGATATATCCGGTTATATTGAGCAGGTCTTTCATCGGTATCATATCGCAATTTTTATTTCCTGAGGCCTTAGCTGCCAGTTTCAGGTCTAATTCTTCAGCTCCTGGAATGATACATACAAAATATCCTGTTTTGTCTCCTTTCAGCACCAGCGTTTTAAATACCTGTTCTACAGGTTCGTTTAATTGTTCAGCCACATGAATCGCGCTCAAGTCCGATTCGTCTACTTCGTAAGGGATTAGTTTGTATTCAATCTTTTCCTTGTCAAGTAGCCGGACGGCATTTGTCTTGTCAATTTTCATTTATACTTACTTTTCGCAGGTAAAACAAATAAATTTTACTTCTGTTTATGGAATTAACGAATTATAGCTATCTATTAACTAAAAGGTAAAATTAAAAAATATTATCATGAAAACCACAAATAATTATTTTATCGCTCTTACGATAGGGTTATTTATAGTCTTACTGTCCTGTAGTGGCAAGGGTAATATGGGACCAATGGATGAAGCTTATACTATGATGGACATTCCAGAAGACGGAGTGAATAAAGCAGATCAGGCATTAGATGAGATGTATGAATATTCACCAAATGCCACTGATAAGCAATCGGCCGCGGTAAAGTTTGTTCCTCCTGTTATTGTTCCTAATTTCATAGCATCACAGGCGGCTATACCGGCTTACGATGACGGAGTGCATAAATTTATCCGGACGGCAGGTATGAAATTTAAAGTAAACGATGTTGTATCATCTACTCATATTATCGAAAATATTATTCTGAAGAACAACGGTTTTATCATTAAGTCAGATATAACTAATCAGAATATGATATCACAAACTATAAATATATCTAAAGATTCGGCACTGATCTGGCAGGAATATAACCTGTCCGCCAATCTGGAATTGAGAGTACCTTATCAATTATTGGATTCAACGCTCAGGCAGATAGCTCCGTTGGCTGTAGTTATTGATTATCGTACAATAGAAGCGAGTGATGTAACCACACAATTAATGGCCGAGAGACTGAAACAGCAAAGGTTGGCAAAAAAACAGCAACGTGTATCTACTGCTATAAATACACGTAGTGGGAAGCTCGATGATGTAATTGCCGCAGAAGAGTCGCTGGATTATGCAATGGAGGCAGCGGATAATGCTAAGGTAAAGGAGTTTTCGGTAAATGATAAAATTAATTACAGTGCTATTACTATAAATCTTTACCAGAATAAGATAAGCTATTCGGAGGAGGTTGTCCGTCAACAGGAATTTGTAGATGAATATACTCCCGGCTTTGGTAACAGGGCTATCGAAGGACTTAAAACGGGCTGGGATATTATTAATAGCCTGATTGTATTTCTGATTACTATATGGCCTTTACTTCTGATTACAGGGATAGGTGTGTTTATTTATATTAGATATATAAGGAAGAAATAAAGAATGAATAATAAATAAGGCAAACCCTCCTCTGGATTTGCCTTATTCATCTTATGTGTAATTATTTATTCTTCCATCAGCCGGAATACACGGTCATATCCCCATTTGTCGTCAACATCTTCATCTGTAGTGAAAACATTCTGCCAGTTAAAATTTTCGATAACTATTCTTTTTGAAGCAGAGCCATCCCAATTGATATCAAATTCTTGGTTTTTAAGTGCTTCAACAACTTTGTTGCCGATTATTATGGCTTCTTTATCGTTGTTTTCTTTTTCGCCATAGAAACCAATATTAAGTTCTCCGGTTTCGATGGCTCTCTCCAGGTCCTGCCCATGGTAGTAGCAGTAACCTATGGGTTTTATGCCTTCATCTTCCAGATCCAGCCAAACGTCCTGCACGTCAAAAATAGCATCCGATTGGGTGTAGCCAGCATTATGAAGCGCTACAATCTTATTCCTGCAAAGGGAATCGAAAGCAGCATGCAGCTTATCGGTGTCGGTAGGACGTTGCCAGCTTTTACTTTTCTGCTCGTGTTTTTCGTATGCGTTGGCGAGGGTGGTCTTTATCCAATCCTCAGAGACTTCCTTTTCCCAACCTTCGTCTTCAACCATTTCAAGTGCGTCGTTGATAATATCTTCAAACGATACAAGTCCTGATTTTATACTAATTAGGAAATGATCATAGAGATATTTTTCATTTTCTGTCATAGTGTAAAATTTTGAAAAATAGTAATAGTATTTAATCTAAATTTTAGGTTAATCTAATCGCATAATATTTGCACCTAATTGATTAAGGCGTACATCTATGTTCTGGTATCCCCGGTCGATCTGCTCAATGTTATGAATAGTGCTTTTCCCGTCAGCGCACATTGCCGCAATCAGTAGGGCTATACCTGCGCGGATGTCCGGTGAAGTCATTGTTGTAGAGCGCATCGGGCGTTTACCTGAACCAATCACAGTAGCACGGTGCGGGTCACAGAGGATGATCTGCGCTCCCATATCGATAAGCTTATCTACAAAGAACAAACGGCTTTCGAACATCTTTTGATGAATCAGCACACTTCCTCTGGCCTGAGTGGCTACAACCAATAATACACTGATAAGGTCGGGTGTTAATCCCGGCCAAGGAGCATCGGCAATCGTAAGAATGGAACCATCTATAAAAGTATCGATTGTATATTCTTTCTGATATGGGATGAATATATCATCTCCTCTTCTTTCCAGTTGTATACCCAGGCGGCGGAATGTATCGGGGATAATACCCAGATCGTCATAAGCAACATTCTTGATTGTCAGCTCCGATGAAGTCATGGCAGCCATACCGATAAAACTACCGATCTCTATCATGTCGGGAAGTATACGGTGACGTGCTCCGCCAAGTGAACTAACACCCTCTACACGGAGCAGATTAGAACCTACACCCGATATCTTCGCACCCATTTGGTTAAGCAGTTTGCTTAGTTGTTGTATATATGGTTCGCAGGCAGCGTTGTAGATGGTTGTTTCGCCTTCTGCCAGAACGGCAGCCATCAGTATGTTGGCCGTACCTGTTACCGAAGCCTCATCGAGAAGCATGTATGTACCTTTGAGTTTATCGGCGGTTATATTGTATATCTGTAGGGCATCATCATAGATAAAATCGGCACCAAGCTTTTGAATTCCGATAAAGTGCGTATCGAGGCGGCGACGACCGATCTTGTCTCCTCCCGGTTTTGGCAACATAGCTTTACCGAAACGGGCGACCAATGGGCCTATGATCATTACCGAGCCACGTAGTGAAGCGCTCTTCTTCAGGAATTCAGGTGTTTGCAGATAGTCTATATTTACATTCTCAGCCTTGAAAGACCATGTATCTTCGCTGATGCGTTTTGTTTCCACTCCCATCTCGCCCAATAAAGCAATCAGATTGTTTACATCCAATATATCAGGAATATTTTCAATGATTACTTCTTCTGCAGTGAGTAGTGTTGCACAAATTATTTGCAATGCTTCGTTTTTTGCTCCCTGAGGTGTTATTTCTCCGCTAAGGCAACAGCGTCCTTCTATTATAAATGATGCCATGTGTATTATGAATTATGAATTATGAATTATGAATTATTTGGAGTCGCTTATGTATATAAACGAATTTATAACTCATAATTCATAATTAGATTAATATATTCTTACTTCTGGTTCGAGTTCAATGTTGAATTCATCTTTTACAGCTTGTTGTATTTCCTGCATAAAGCGTACAATATCTTTTCCGTTCGCTGATCCGTAATTAACAATGATCAAAGGCTGATTTGGATATGTACCTATATTACCTATTCTTTTTCCTTTATAACCGGCTTTATCGATCAGGAATGCGGCAGATGTTTTCACCAGTCCGCCTTTCTGAGGGTAGGCCGGCAGATCAGGATATTCGGCTATTATCAGATCTGCATGATCCCGTGTAATATATGGATTTTTAAAAAAACTTCCGGTATTTGGTAATACTTTCTCGTCCGGCAGCTTGCGTTGGCGCACACGGATAACAGCGTTCCGTACATCCTGTATGGACGGTTCCTCTATATCTTCCAGTTCTTTGTTCAGGTCGAAGTATCTTGGAGTATAGACAAATGTCCGTTTCAGATGAAAGATCACCGATATAATAAAGTATTTGCAGGTACGTTTGAAAATACTATCCCTGTATCCGAACTCACACTCATTATTGGCAAAAGAGACAACTTCATTTGTTTCCAGGTCCATAGCAACTACTTCGCGGATCACATCCTTCACTTCGGCGCCATATGCTCCAATGTTTTGGATAGGTGCAGCTCCTACTGTTCCGGGTATAAGAGACAGATTCTCTAATCCGGCGAATCCTCGTTCCACACAGTAATCGACAAATTCGTCCCAATTCTCAGAAGCATTTACTTCCAGAAATATATCCTCGTCTTCTTCTTCTTCGTCAGAAATTTCGCGAAGTCCTTTTATATCCGGGCAAATGACAAGTCCGTCAAAGTCTTTGGTGAAGAAAAGATTACACCCTCCTCCTATGATCAGCTTTTTTTCGTTAGGATAATCTGCCAGGCATTTCCGGAGTTCGTCTGTCGATTTGGGTTGGCAGAATATTTTGGCCAGAGCCTCGGTTTTAAATGAATTGTAATTTTTTAATTGGTATTGCCTATAATAGTCCATTTCAGGAAAAATTAGTTACACAAAGTATGACTGTTACCGCTTTCGCTTGACAAGCCATGTTATTAGTATAGCAAGAACAAGAAGTATTCCGGCTACGATAAGGATGGTTTTCCAATGTACCATCACAAATTTAATAATAAATATAAGAGCTACGACACCAAGTATGATGCCGGCAACCTGAATTATTCTGCGTATGTTGACTTTACGTTTTATAGCAGCAAGTTCTTCTTCGTTAGGAAAGGTGTCTTCTTCTTCTGACAAAGTTTCAGGTAATTTTGTGTTCTCTTTGTTTTCCAGTATCTGTTCCGTTAAACTGTCCGGTTCAGTGTTCTCATCATTAACATTCTCAAAAGGAATGTATCCCTCCGGGTCTTCCTCCGGTGTGGGATCTATTTCTTCATAGCTGATATCTTCGGGTTCGTACACCGGCTCCTCTTCACCTTCATATATTTCCATCGGAATATCATCTGGGTTTATCGGAACTTCCTCATTGATTATTTCCTCAGCTATCTCTTTATGTATCGTTTCTATATCGTTTTCAATCGGTGTTTCTTTCTGAATATTTTGTATGGTCACAGGTTCTTCTGCCGGGAGAGCAGATCTAATTGCATGTGCTGCTTCTGCATCGGCAAGACGAATCACCGTATCTACCCGTGAAGATGCAATCTTAGTGTCAAAATCACCATCATTGACCATTTCGATGAGTTCATCTTCGATGGCCGGATATTTTACCATCAGCGATTTTAGTGCATTGGCAAAATCCCGGAATCTCTGTATTTTGTCTATTTTAGCTTTGACTTCGTCTCCGCTGTTTGCCGATAAGTCCAATATCTTATCAGCTAATATCGATTTTAGACGTTCCATAAAACTGCAAGAATATTGTGTTATCTGTTACCGTACATTTGCTCGTAATACTTCATGTAGTCGCCCGAAGTGACTTCTTCTACCCATTCCTGATTATCGAGATACCAATAAATAGTCTTTACAATTCCCTTATCAAAAGAAGTCTCGGGTAACCATCCCAGTTCTGTGGAAATTTTTGCCGGGTCTATGGCATAACGGTGGTCGTGCCCCTGACGGTCTTTTACAAAAGAAATAAGATCGTTATTGATCCAGCTGATATCGATGTTGCCATCGGCGAGAACATCTTTCTTTTTCAATATATTACGATATATTGGCTCCTTTTCCATTATGTCGTGTATTGTCTTTATAACGAGCTGTACAATTTCAATATTCTTTTTTTCATTGTGGCCACCTACATTGTATACTTCGTCCACACGTCCACGGTGCAGGACTGCATCTATTGCCTTACAATGGTCTTCCACGTAAAGCCAGTCGCGTACGTTACTGCCGTCTCCGTATACGGGCAATTTTTTTCCGGATAAAATATTCTTTATAATAAGGGGAATGAGTTTCTCTGGAAAATGAAACGGTCCGTAATTGTTTGAACAGCGCGTTATATTGACCGGCATCTTATATGTTTCGCCATATGCCTGTACGATCAGGTCACCTCCAGCTTTTCCCGCACTGTATGGCGAACGGGGCGAAAGAGGTGTGGCCTCGGTGAAGAATCCTTCATTACCCAACGATCCGTATACTTCATCGGTAGATACCTGCAGATATTTCACGCCTTCGCGCCATATAGGATAATTATTCTCATCTTTGCCAATAGTCCAGTATTTTTTTGCAGTATCCAGCAGATTCTGAGTGCCCAGTATATTAACCTGCAAGAATAACTGGGGATTTTCTATACTTCTGTCAACATGGCTTTCGGCCGCAAAGTTGACAACATAATCTATCTTATGATCGGTGAATATTTTTTCAGTAACCGTCCTGTCGCATATATCTCCTTTAATGAAGGTTACTTTCGGATTTTTTAATTCTTCGGACAATGTGCCCAGATTACCGGCATAAGTGAGAGCATCCAGAATGATAAGCTTTGCCTGAGGATGAACAGCAAGCATATGTTTCACAAAATTTGAGCCTATAAAACCTGCTCCGCCGGTGATTAAATAAGTCATTTAATGTCTATGTTTATATAAATTATTATTCGCAAAAATAAGAAAAAATAAACATTAAAAGATATCCGATGCAGAATATATATCCTAAAACAAATTAAAGAATAAATGTTTGAAATAAAAAATGACGTTTTTTGAATAATTGATTTGTCATTTTGTCGTAAAAATTGCTATATTTGTGGCATACTATAAATCAAAACCTAATATAAAATGAAATCAGAACAAGTTCTAGCGGATTTGAAGCGCAGATTTCCAAACGAGCCAGAATACCATCAGGCAGTGCAGGAAGTTTTAGAATCAATCGAAGAAGTTTACAATCAACACCCTGAATTTGAGAAAGCAAATCTTATTGAGAGACTATGTATTCCGGACAGAATTTTTTCTTTCCGTGTAACATGGGTAGACGATAAGGGAAATACACATACTAATATGGGATATCGTATACAGCACTGCAATGCGATCGGCCCATACAAAGGAGGCTTGCGCTTGCATGCATCTGTTAATCTTTCTATTCTTAAATTCCTGGCATTTGAGCAGACTTTCAAGAATTCGCTGACAACCTTGCCGATGGGAGGAGGAAAAGGTGGTTCTGATTTTAATCCGAAAGGAAAATCAAGTGCCGAGGTCATGCGTTTTTGTCAGGCATTTATGACAGAACTGTGGCGTCATATAGGACCTGATACCGATGTCCCAGCCGGAGATATAGGTGTAGGAGGGCGCGAAGTAGGTTATTTCTTCGGTATGTATCGCAAGCTGGCTCATGAGTTTACGGGTACATTCACAGGAAAAGGCCTAACATTCGGAGGTTCGTTAATTCGTCCAGAGGCTACCGGATATGGAAATGTATATTTCCTTTTGGAAATGCTGAAAACGAAGAATATCGATATTAAAGGTAAAAAATGCCTTGTGTCGGGCTCGGGTAATGTAGCTCAATATACGTGTGAAAAGCTAATTGAACTGGGTGCAATACCTGTAAGCATGTCTGATTCGAGCGGATATATATATGATCCGGAGGGTATTACTACAGAAAAACTGGAATATGTAAAAGAATTGAAGGAATTATACCGAGGACGTATTAAAGAATATGCCGATACTTACGGATGTAAATATGTTCCGAATGCCCGTCCTTGGGGAGAGAAAGGTGACATTGCACTTCCTTCGGCTACCCAGAATGAGATAAGTGGCGAAGATGCTGAAAAACTTGTGTCAAACGGGATCTTTGCGGTTTCGGAAGGAGCCAATATGCCATCTACGCCGGAGGCAATAGAGATGTTCCAAAAAGCCAAGATCCTTTATGCTCCGGGTAAAGCTGCCAATGCCGGAGGGGTTTCGGTGTCGGGATTGGAAATGACTCAAAATTCAGAACGTTTGGGCTGGTCTTCTGAACAGGTAGATGAAAAGCTGAAATGGATTATGAAGAATATCCATGAAAACTGTGTGAAATACGGAACAGAAAAAGATGGCTATGTAAACTATGTGAAAGGTGCTAATATTGCCGGATTTATGAAAGTTGCAAAGGCGGTTATGGCGCAGGGCATAGTGTAATAATAATGAAAAAAGAGACTTATAGTAAAGGGATATATCTGTTTATCAGATAAATCCTTTTACTTTTTTTAAGATGTTTATTTTGTTTTTACAGTGCATATTTATTAGATTTATAACATATTGAGTTTCGTTGTTATACTTTTAGTATCTGATTTGTATGAAAAAAATTGTAAAGAGCCTGGTTTTTCTACTGTTTTGTCTTATGATATTGCCAGTTGGCTTGTTGGCTCAGGACAAAACGAATGTAGATCTTAATGAATCGGCCCCTGTTCAGGTGAAAAATATCACTGTATATTTTAAGCCAGAGAAGTTTGAACGTTCTAAAATAGATCAAAGTCCCGAGTATCTGGAAGGTCCTTATTACTTAAGCCTTGCAGATAATGTGCTCACTGTTTGTCTTCCCCTGGATAGAAAAGGCGTATTTAATAATGATGCCCGGCAAAGGTATCAGAACTATTATAATGCTCCTACAATAGAGATGAGAGATGAACTTGTATACGAAGTTAAGCCTCAGAAGGATGGAGGGTATATTATAGACATTCAGCAAAAAAGATTTGATAAATTTAAAGTGCAATATTTTTATTCACTAAATATAGATAAGGATGGTTATGGAACTGTAACTTTATACCATAAGACATCCGAAAATCTTAGGCCAAGATTTACATATTACGGCGAATTTTCTTGTCAGATGGAGACAATAGATAAGGTTGATAAGACTAAGGAACTATAGGTAGCTTGAATAAAATAACATAGAGGGGAGGAAGAAATACTTCCTCTTTTTTATTCTATAAACCTTAGGCTTTCTATTTTTTCAAGTCTGTTTTTTAATTCGTCAAATTTAGCTTTTCGTATTTCGAGAGTCATCAGGCAATCCATTTCATAGCTCTGTTTTAGGATAGAAGGTTCCAAATCCTTTACAACTTTCATTACATCATTCATAAATGGATATTCGAATCCGAATGATATCTGCAAATCGACGGTTTTTTCTATTATATCTGCTTCTGCGATAGCTTCTGCGGCAGCTTCTCTATATGCGACGATCAGTCCGCTTGTGCCCAGTTTTATTCCACCAAAATAACGGATAACGGCTATCAGTATATTTGTCAGTTTGTTCGAATTTATTTGTCCCAGTATTGGCTTTCCGGCTGTGCCCGAAGGCTCCCCGTCATCGTTTGCCCTGAACTCCAGCCTGTCGGCACCCAACATATAAGCCCAACATACATGGCGAGCATCGTAATATTCTTTCCGGAGTTTATCTATTTCGGCTTTTGCCTCTTCTACGGTTTGTATAGGAATAGCATACGCAATAAATTTACTGCGCTTTTCAGTGTATGTAGCTTTGGATATATTCGTTATTGTTTTATAAGCATCCTCCATAGGCACAAAGATAATGTTTTTATAAAACTCAAACGGTTGTGCCCTTAATATAAAACAAAGAGACACTTAATAGTGTCTCTTTACATGAATATCAGTAAAAATTAATTTAATTCATTTTTTATCTTATTCAGCGATTCTTTGGCATCGCCCAATAACATCAATACCTTTTCCTTCATTTCATAAAGCGGATTGGGCACCCCGGCATAACCCGGTTTCAGGTCGAAATTGCAGATAATGATATGTCTTGCCTGATCCACATTGAGTATCGGCATTCCATATATCGGTGTGTCTACGGCATCTTTCGCGGCCGGATTCAGCACATCGTTTGCTCCTATGACCACGACCAGATCCGTATCCTTGAAATCGTCATTTATGGCATCCATTTCATACAGTTGGTCATAAGCGACATCAGCTTCGGCCAGCAACACATTCATGTGTCCGGGCATTCTTCCTGCCACAGGATGTATGGCATATCTAACTTCCGTGCCTTGTTTTTCCAGAGCATCGGCCAGTTGCTTTACCTGATGCTGCGCTTGTGCCAGCGCCATTCCATAGCCGGGAACAATGATCGCCCGTTTGGCGGATTTTGTAACATCCCCTATGTTTATGCCTTCAGATGCAGGTTCGGAAACAGATGTTTTACCGGTATTTATTTCACCGATTATCTTATTCAGCGATTCTTTGGCATCGCCCAATAACATCAATACCTTTTCCTTCATTTCATAAAGCGGATTGGGCACCCCGGCATAACCCGGTTTCAGGTCGAAGTTACAGATAATGATATGTCTTGCCAGATCCACATTCAGTATCGGCATTCCATATATCGGTGTGTCTACGGCATCTTTCGCGGCCGGATTCAGCACATCGTTTGCTCCTATGACCACGACCAGATCCGTATCCTTGAAATCGTCATTTATGGCATCCATTTCATACAGTTGGTCGTAAGCGACATCAGCTTCGGCCAGCAACACATTCATGTGTCCGGGCATTCTTCCTGCCACAGGATGTATGGCGTATCTAACTTCCGTGCCTTGTTTTTCCAGAGCATCGGCCAGTTGCTTTACCTGATGCTGCGCCTGTGCCAGCGCCATTCCATAGCCGGGAACAATGATCGCCCGTTTGGCGGCTCTTACAACTTCGCTAAGTGATTGTTCCTTTGAAGTGTCAGATTCTTTAGGTTTCGCTATTCCTTGTTTTGCGGCTGTTTCTTTAGTCGGAGCAACAGACGTTTTACCCATCAGTATGGTCATTAAGCTACGATTCATAGCCCTGCACATAATCTGTGTGAGTACAAGTCCCGATGAACCAACAATGCCTCCGATAGCGACTACAAGAAGGTCTCCTATTGCCATTCCGGCGATAGCGGCGGCAACTCCGGCCAAAGAAGTCAATAAAGATATTGTTATCGGCATGTCGGCGCCACCTATCCGGATCGAGAATGTTAGTCCAAACAGACAACCTGAAACAGTACTTAATATCAATATAAAGTAGATATTGGATATAATACCGTAACCATCCCCTATAAAGAATGCAAATATGACGGATGCGATCATCATTATAATCAGTATGACAGAAATCAGATGATGATTTTTCCACACAATAGGCCTTTGGGATATAAGCCTGTGCAGTTTTCCTGCGGCTACCATACTCCCGACAAATGTAACCATACCCACCACAATAGCCAAAGTGGCAGTGACATTGACAAAAAGAGGATAATTGGATGGTTTTACCCCGATATTGATAAGTGTCAGTATCCCGACAATACCTCCTGCCAATCCTCCCAGCCCGTTCAGCATCGCTACTGTCTGTGGCATCTGTATCATCTGCACTTTATAGGCCATAATGGCACCTACAATTGTGCCGGCAAGTATGAATGCGTAAATCGTTGTTACTTCGAATATCTGGTAGTATATCAGTGTTACTATTACTCCGGCCAGAAGACAAAATGAAAGGATCAGATTTCCTGCTACAGATGTGCGTACCTTACTCATCATGGATATACCGAGTAAAGATAGTAGCGAGAGTACACTGCAAACAATGTAGTATATTGTTTCTGTCATCATTCCTTGTCTTTTTTCTTAGGGTTGAACATTTGCAGCATCCGGTGTGTGACTCCAAATCCGGCAACTACATTCACCGTGGCCAGGATAACCCCTATTCCACCGAAAATCTGACCGATAACCAGGCCTGTACCTCCGTTTTGATACGAATACCCCACAGTGACAATTGTTCCCAGAAGGCAGATTCCTGCCAAGGCATTCATTCCTGTCATTAAAGGGGTGTGTAAAAGACTTGGCACATTCTTTATTATGAGATAACCGACAATCGACGTTATCCCAAATATTATTATCAGAAATATTGGATTCATTATTCGATTCTATTATTTATTCATGGCTTCCAGTGCTCCTGTGTGTACTACCTGACCATCGATGGAAACAAGGATGGAGTCTACAATCTCGTCGGCTCTGTCGAGTTCTATTTTACCATCTTTTGTCAGATATTTAACGAGATTGTACACATTGTTGGCAAACATCCAGGTAGAACTGGTCGGCAACAATCCCGGAATGTTTTTGATCCCTATCAATGTTACCCCATGTTTAACATCTTTCGTTCCTGCAGGAGTAATATCGCAGTTTCCTCCCTGATCGATAGATATGTCTACCAGTACGGAGCCGTTAGGCATCTCTTTTACCATATCCTCAGTGATGAGTATCGGTGCCATTTTGCCGGGAACTAATGCGCTACAGAAGACAATGTCCATGTCTTTTATAACCTCGCGTAATTTCTCCCGTTCCTTTATGATCCACTCTTCGGGCAGGTTTTTGGCATACCCCCCTGTTCCTACAGCCAGATCAGCAGGTATTCCCATGTCTATTATTTTGGCTCCTAAACTTTGGGCTTGTTCCATAGCCGCAGGACGAATGTCTGTCGCATAAGTGATGGCTCCTAGCCTTTTGGCTGTGGCTAAGGCCTGTAACCCACCGACACCGACGCCTATAACCAGGGCTTTGGCTGGCTGTACCGAACCTACGGCAGTAAACATCGGAGGAATAAATTTAGCCATGTCATTTGCTGCAATCAAAATGCCTTTGTATCCAGCACATGTGCTCATCGATGTCAAGGCATCCATGTTTTGGGCACGGGAAATACGGGGAACACCGTCAAGTGTCATACTGATAACGCCTTTGGCTGCCAGCATTTTCACCATTTCATGATTTACCGGGGAAGCCGGATGTATAAATGTGATCAGGTATTGACCTTCGTGCATCAGGTCTACCTCATGTTTATTGTAGTTCTTGTTGAATAATGGTTCTTTTACTTTAAGTATCAGATCGGCTTTCTGGAAAATCTCTTCTGCCGAGGCTATAATCTGTGCTCCGGCTTTTACGTATTCGTCATCATAGAAGAATGATCCCGCTCCGGCGTTCTGTTCTACTAATACGGTTGCACCGTCTGTGATAAATTTTTTCACGGTGTCAGGGGTTGCTGAAACTCGAGCTTCACCGGGCATAATTTCTTTAGGAATTCCGATAATCATAATGTTATTGGTTTTTAGATTTACAGTTAAGTTTTCTGGTCTTATAAGTCCTGTTTTGTAAAAATCAATGAAAAGGGCTTACAATTTGTCTTCAAATATAATAAAAAGAAGATATATCATAATATATTTTTGAATATTATTTTATGCGATTTTAGCAGAATGACAAGTTGACGTTTTTTTTGATTTTTAACAATGTGTTTTGTCGTTGTTCTGGTTGTTTTGGTGTGAAATTGATATGTGATTCGGGGTGTTTCTGATTATGCTATTTTTGTTTATTTAGGGAATGCGTATATTGAGGCTTATAAAAACCGAATAGAGGCGGAATCAAACTTTTGGGACAGCCTCTTATTCTAATTTTTTTGTTTTATCTGGAGGAATAAAAATTCTCCAGCCGTTTTATTTCAGGATCGAAGAGCTGTAGAATCTTTTTCTGAGTTTTTTGAAAGAAAGAAAGAGTTGTCTTTGCTGAACCTTTTTGCATGGTTTTTTTCCATGAACCGATAATCTCCCCGTTCAGCATAATCGTAGGGGAAAACAAACCATTCTTTGTCATCACTTTGCCATAGTGGGTATCTGTTATAATTTCGGAACGGTCTTTATAGCTGACTACAAATTCGTCGAAAGGAGGGAGCAGTAAAGTTGAATTTTTATCAACCGGAGGAACCTTTATATCGTTTTTCATCCAAAAATCACGTCCGTTAATAGTTTCGCAAACAAAATCGGTTTCAATTAGCCTGACAGCTAGTTTGCATTCGGTGATCGACAATCCTGACCACCAGATAAAATCGTGAATAGTAGCCGGACCGTGGCTTGTGAAATATTTCCGGGCCAAGCGCTCCAATGCTTCCTCCTTGCTGAGTGTCTTTTTGCCGGGAACCCATTCTTCCAGTAACGTAAAGGTTTGTTTGTTTCCATTTATACGGCCGTTAACCAGAATTCCTTCCATTTCAGCGTAGGAAAGTAAAGACTTCAAATGATTGTCATCTAGCACCACATCTTGTTCTAGCAAGGCATTGCCAATCTCCTGTTTGGTCAGATGTTTACCATCCATCAGCGCCTTTTCCAAAATAGGAATGGTACGATAGATAAGTGGTTCGTCGGCATTGTATGTTTTTGCATATGAGCGATAGATCGGCTTCAGTCGCGGATTGGATAAATTGAACATCCAGTGAATATCTTCAGCAGAAATAAAATGCCAGGTTGGACGCAGTATGTGGGTACGAATAATCTGGCCTGTATTTAAAGCTTCCTCAATGTCGCTAACATGCTTGTTTTCTAACCGGACACCAATTGCCCATTTAGCCATATCGAGTGCCTGGGATTGCATGGCTCCCATCCATGCCACAATTTCACCGGGCGTCTGTATATTATGAACCGAAAGTAACTGGTTGTATAGGCGAATGTTGAGTAATTCTGCTGTATCCATTATAGTATTGTTTTATCAATACCAAAGTTAAAATTTTTATTTAATATGGGAGTAAATATATTTCTTCCTGTGTTTTGCACGATACATTGATTTTAGTCATCCATTTAATTCACTTTTGTGGATATTCTTTTTGTGTTCACTTTATGCAGTTACCTGTGGAAACTGCTGCAAATTCTTTTTGTCTTATTGTCAATGTTTTATCCCAGATTTTTCTTATAAAATACAAACACTGGCCAACAGACAGAAAAACCTGAATATCCGGGTTTTCCTGCTGTATAAACCAGTTCGTAGTGTAAGTGGTGTTAAGAAGAAAGAGCGTTATTGTGCAAATTTTAATCCGTTCCCATGTTAATAATGAACTTGCCAATCCGGGTGCATATGCTGTGTTCGGTTTTGCGCCGTTTATCAGCCAGGTGCCGTTGGATGCGTTGACAGACATTGTTTGGTAAGTAGGATACCAGCTTGTTGTATTCTGATTACCCAATTCTCCATAAGAAGCCCTTACCTTCAATGTTCCTACCATATGTTCCCACGGTTGCCAGAAATTTTCGCGTGCAATATTTCAACCTAAAGAAAAAGAAGGGAACATCTTCCAACGTTTATCAGATCTGAAACGTGAAGTTCCGTCATAACGTAAATTTATTTCTGCCAGATAGCGTTGCTTATAGTCGTAATTGATACGGCCGAAGAAACCGGCTGTCGCCCAATCCGAGAAACTTCCACTAACAGTAGGTGTAACTTCTTTTCCGCTGGCGTCGATACCGGATGTAAGATCGACCGATGGAAGTGTAGATACAATTATGCCTTCGCGCTGTAGCGAAATAGTCTTATATTTCATAAGTTCGGCCTGGAAACCGACCATTCCCTTAAAATTATGGCCTGACTTTAATTGTTTACTATATTCCGAATAGATATTGGTATTCATAAAGTTACTTGTAATATGGCCTTCATATACATGTGAGCCGCTCCTGTAAACGTATGGATTACCATCTACATCGTGGTTGTATAACTTTTGATAATCCCAACTGCGCTCTATATTCTCTATCCGGTAATTAAACTCTCCAAACGTCTTCCAACCTTTAACCGGCTCAAAGACAAGTTGCGCCTGCTGGTATAGGTTATCTGTTCTTTTATTGTCGCGCCCACCGTCACGCAAGCCTAATGCCGGGGTCGGAGAACTATAAAGTTGGCCATTAGGGTCATACAACGGCAATGTCGGCCAGCCTCGGATAACCAGATAATAAAATAAATTATTAGTAAGATCGGTAGGACGACCGTAATCTTCACGTATAAAACGGCTGTTATAATTAAATTGCAACCAATCTGTCACTTTCGCACCCAGCTTTACTGTACTGCTATAACGGTTGTATTTGTCCTGGTTAAATTGCATTAGCCCATCTTGTCCCAAATAGTTGGCAGAGACAAAATAGTGCATATCTTCGGAGCCACCATTGATACTTAAATTGTGCTCCTGGGAGAAAGCCTCATCCCTGAAAATAGCTTTGAACCAGTCTACATTATCATTCCCATAAACATAGCCGTCTCCCCACTTGGACGGATTGCTCGGATTAGGAACAATAGACTCTGTTATTTTCCCGTTTTGATAATCTAATATTCTCTGTATCTTATCATCTGAGAAAAAAGGAGTAGTTCCACCGTTTATACATCCGTCATTCAAGAATAATGCAAACGTATAGGAATCGGCAGTCTTAGGCAATAACATCGGAGAAGTCCAGCGAAAACTGTTATTATAGTTTAATGTTGCTTTTCCGCTTCGTCCTTTTTTTGTCGTAACCAATATGACACCAAAAGGTGCGCGCGAGCCATAGATAGAAGATGCGGCAGCATCTTTCAATACCGATATGTTTTCTATATCTTGCGGATTGATGGCATTGATGTCGCCCTCCATGCCGTCTATCAATATCAGTGGACTCCCGCTCGAACCTTCTCCAATAGTAGCTACGCCACGGATATTTATGCTGGCTCTACTTTCCATGCTTCCGGAATTCTGTGTTATCTGCAATCCGGCAGCCGCACCTTGTAGCGCTTGTGCAGCCGTCATAACAGGTCTGTTTTCCAACATCTTCGAGTCGATTGTACTAACAGATCCCGTCAGGTTCACTTTCTTTTGAGTTCCGAATCCGACAACCACCACTTCATCCAATATATTCAGGTTTTCTCTCAACAATATATTCAACTCACTTTGATTACCTACGGCAATCTCCTGGGCTATATAACCGACAAATGATACGAGAATAATTGCATTCTCGGATACTGAAATAGTAAAACCGCCGTCAGCATCGGTCATGACCCCATTTGTCGTGCCCTTTTCTGCTATGCTGGCTCCGGTGATGGGTATACCTTGTTCGTCAACCACTGTTCCTGTAATCTTTTTCCTGGAAGGTTGTTGAGGTTGCTGAAGCTGTTTCAAATCCTTATCCAGATTTAAAATAATAGCCTTATTTTTTACCTGATAAATGATATTGGTGTTTTTCAATACAACATTTAATATTTCATAAATAGTCTTATTCTCCACGTTGATATTGACTTTTATGCTTTTATCGATCTTATCGTTGCTATAAAAGAAGTAAAAGTCGGTTTGCGCTTCTATCTTCTTAAAGAGTTTTTCAAGTTCGATACTGTTCTCATGGATTGTGAGTGACGTTTCTTGAGCATAAGTGTTTGTTGCCTGTGTTTGTAATATTCCAATAAAGAATAAAAAGTAGCTTATTCTCATAATAAGTAATAAATGTTTGGAAATTGGAATTCTAAATCTGTATTTTTTCATACATTTGATTGTTTTTAATTTATCGCCTTCAACCGGATCCGCCAAGATATGAGGTTGTTGGCAAGGTTATTAAAATTGAAAACTCTGGGAGTCGGAAAGCAATTGTTTTCCGGCTTTTCTTTTTAAAGGTTAACTATAATTTTTTCATTGGCACAAGATTTTAAGGTTAGACAAATTGAAGTCATTTTTTATTCATATATCTTTACTTTTTTATCTGTTATTTGATATTTAATAGGATAACTCTTACTAATTACTGCCAATATGCTCCTAATATCGTCATCAGAAGCTATCCTTCCCGTAAATCGCCTTGCTCTGAGAGAAGGTGATATCTGTATATCCTGACCGAGGCGTCTGGATACGAAACTGATAATTCGGTCAAGAGGTTCATCCGTAAAACGATAAGTACCATCTTTCCATACTGTATAGTAATCTGTATCGACATTTGCAATCTGAATACCTCCTGTGACTATATCAATGGTTGCTTCCTGTCCAGGTATAAGTTTTGCAAAAGTTTTCTTTCCGGTGTTGTCTGAGCAATTTACATTTACGCCACCAGACATAAGTACGACAGAGGCCTTACTGCCTGTAATGGCATCAACGAAAAACTTTGTTCCCGTGACTTCTATATCGATGTTGCCTACACGGACAATGAAGGGTGATGCTTTGTTTTTATGCACATCGAAAAATGCCTTTCCTTCCAGTAATACCAGACGCTTCCCTCCCTGAAATTCTTCGGGATATGTTAATTTGCTGTTTTCGTTGATAAAGACCTCTGAAGCATCAGGCAATATTAGCTGTTGTACTCCTTCACGGTTATACACGACATTCTGTATAAAGGGTTTCTGTTCGACCGGAATCGTATGCCTCAGACCGAACCAGACAGCCGATGTAATCAGTACTCCTATAAAAACGGCAGCTGCGTACCGCATCCATGAAATTTTTGAGTGTATTTTTTGATATAGGGGATATGTATGACTTTGATCTATACTCTTCATATCTTGACAGAGCCTGTCCCATCCTTCCTGAAGAATATTCTGATCCAATACATTACGGGAGCTCCAGACTTCTTCCAGCTGGCAGTATAATTCTACATGCTTTTTATTCTCCTGTAGCCATTGGTTTAGCTGACGCTTTTCATCATCAGTTGCTTCATCCTGGATGTTTCTGATAATTATATCCTCGGGTATTGGCGACGTATTTTCCATATTCAGATTTTCTCTTTTATAAAAAGACAAGTATCTGATAAGATTTACTTAAAAGAAAATGAAAAATTTTCGTTTATTTTTTCTTTTTGGCTGTAGCTTATCCCGTAAAGTCTTTAATCCCAGGTATAATTGGTGTTCCACTGTCCTGACAGACAATCCTAATATGATGGCAATCTCTGCATTCTTTTTATCTTCAAAATAGGCCAGCTTGAATATTTGCTTGCATTTGTCGGGTAAAGCCTCTATTTGATTGTATATTTCCTGTATTCCTTCTTTTTCTACAAGCAGTTTTTCAAACGAATCGTAGTATTCAAGTCCTACAAGCTTATTTTCTACTTGAATATACGAAATATAATTTTCTCTAACCTGCTCTCTTTTCAGGTAGTTGATACATCTATTTTTTACAGCTTTAAAAAGATAAGAACGAGTAGGTAATTTTTCAAAGGAATCAAGATTTTCCCATATTTCCAGAAAAAGGTCGTGAATAAGATCTTTTGCTGTATCAATTGGCACGAAACGATTGGCAAATAATATCAGATGTGAAACATTTGCATCATAATAAAGCTTAAAGGAAACAAAAACACTACTATTATCAGCTTTCATTTGTCTGCTTTTCATACTGGCTCAATAGCATTAACAAATGTAAGAGAAAATAAATATATTTAACTTATTTCATGGTTAAAACTGAATTATTTTTTCGCAAGGTGCTATATATGAAACAATTAACTGATGATTGTATATTTATATATTATTCCTCTGTGTATATAAAACAGAAAGGTTGTCATCGCGACAACCAATCTTCACTCCTAACCATAAATCTAATACCATGAAAAATACATTACAAATGTATAGATGATTTTTTAATTATGCAAACAAAATGATATAAAAAATATTTATTTAATATCAATATAACAAAATTACAACAATTATTTAACCAAAAAGAAATATATTTGCATTGATTTATAGACAGTTTGAAATTTGGCTTTTAACTTTATTATGCATACAAAAACTTTATGGCATCATTTTTGTTTGAATATTTAAGAAGTTAATTAAGATTATCTCTGAAAAAGTTTTTAGAATTTAGTCTTATATTTGTAATAGTACACAGAACATCAAATAACAGGGTTATGGAAAATAATTTTTCACCAAGAGTCCGCAAAATCATGACCTACAGTCGCGAGGAGGCCGGACGCTAACAAACCAACTATCTGGCACCTGAACATTTGATGCTTGGAATTCTCCGCAACGGAGAAGGATTAGCCATACAGGCATTGAAAGATTTCGGAGTAGATTTAGTTGAATTTAAAGACAGTATTGATAATAACATATTAAAGCAACAGGAGGATGCATACCCAAACAGTGAAATAGTATTGAGCAAAAGCACAGAAAAGATCTTAAAGATGAGTATTCTGGAAGCCCGTTTGACCAAAAGTCAGGAGACAGACTCGGAACATTTGCTTCTGGCGATTCTTAAAGATCACGACAATATTGCCGCTATGCTGTTGGAAGAATATCATATGGATTATAACGGAGCATTTACTTACATAAAAAGTATGAGCGATCTGCTGGATAAGAACAGCAAGCAATCGCCTCGTATGGGTGCTGATTTTACTGACGACGATGACGAAGACGACGAACCGGTGAACAATAACGCCGGGGGAGTTGGCACTCAACAACCTCGACAGGCCACAGATACGCCTGTACTCGACAATTTTGGTATCGACATGACAAAGGCTGCATTGGAGAACAAGCTCGATCCGATAGTAGGCCGAGAAAAAGAAATAGAGCGATTGGCGCAAATATTGAGTCGTCGCAAGAAAAACAATCCTATACTTATCGGTGAGCCGGGCGTCGGTAAATCTGCAATAGTAGAGGGTCTTGCGTCACGTATTATTCAGAAGAAGGTTTCGCGTGTATTATTCGATAAACGTGTTATTGCCCTCGATATGGCTTCGGTAGTGGCAGGAACAAAATACCGTGGACAGTTTGAGGAGCGGATCAAAGCAATATTAAACGAATTATCCAAGAATCCGAACATAATATTGTTTATCGATGAAATACATACCATTGTAGGCGCAGGTGGAGCAACCGGTTCGCTGGATGCTGCCAATATGCTGAAGCCGGCTCTGGCTCGTGGTGAAATACAATGTGTCGGTGCAACCACCCTGGATGAATATCGTAAAAATATTGAAAAAGACGGAGCACTTGAACGCCGTTTCCAGAAAGTAATGGTAGATCCTACCACTGCCGAAGAAACATTACAGATATTGCACAATATCAAAGAGCGTTACGAAGAACATCACAATGTGAAATATACTGAAGCTGCGCTTGAAGCTTGTGTGAAACTGACTGACAGATATATTACAGACCGTAACTTCCCCGATAAGGCCATAGACGCCCTGGATGAGGCCGGATCACGTATGCATATCGCCAACATTCAGGTTCCGAAAGAGATAGAAGAAATAGAAGAGGAGTTAAAAGGCGTCATCGAGCAAAAAGGTGAAGCTGTAAAAGCCCAAAAGTATGAATTGGCAGCCAGTTTCCGTGATACACAACGCCAGTTGATGGCTAAGCTTGATGCGGCCGAAGCCGAATGGAAAGCTTCGCTGAAAGAAAAGCCGGAAACTGTAACCGAAGAAATGGTTGCCGAAGTAGTATCCATGATGTCCGGTGTTCCGGTGCAACGTATCGGTGAATCGGAAGGTCTCAAGCTTGTCGGCATGAAAGACAGCCTGAAAGCTGCCGTAGTTGGTCAGGATGAGGCTGTAAATAAAATAGTGAAAGCGATACAGCGTAACCGTATCGGTCTGAAGGACCCTAACCGTCCGATCGGCTCGTTTATGTTCCTTGGCCCTACAGGGGTCGGTAAGACTCACTTGGCTAAAAAGATCGCAGAGCAATTGTTCGACTCTGCCGATGCATTGATCCGTATCGATATGAGTGAATATATGGAGAAATTTAATGTATCGCGTCTGGTTGGAGCACCTCCGGGATATGTAGGATACGAAGAAGGCGGATTGTTGAGTGAAAAAGTACGGCGCAAACCATATTCTGTGGTATTACTCGATGAGATCGAAAAAGCCCATCCCGATGTATATAATATATTGCTTCAGGTAATGGACGAAGGCCATCTGACCGATAGTCTGGGACGTAAGATCGACTTCAAGAATACGATACTGATCATGACTTCGAACGTAGGTACACGCCAATTGAAAGACTTTGGCGGAGGTATCGGGTTCAATAAGAAAGATGCCGCTAACAGGGAATATTCGAGAAGTGTGCTTCAGAAAGCATTGAATAAAACATTTTCGCCTGAGTTCCTGAACCGTGTGGATGACATTATTACATTCGATCAGTTAGATAAAACCTCTATCGAGAAGATCATAGATATCGAATTGAACGGATTCTACAAGCGGATGGGAGAGCTTGGTTACACGATAGAACTGGATCAGCCGGCAAAAGACTTTTTGGCAGACAAGGGGTATGATGTGCAATTTGGAGCCCGTCCACTGAAACGTGCTATCCAAAACTATGTGGAGGACGAAATAGCCGAACTGATACTTTCTGGTGCAGTGAAAGAAGGCGGTACTATCAAATTCAAAGTAGATAAAGACAAAGATAAACTGAAAGCGATAGCAAAGTAAGGTAAGTGTATGTGTGTAAAAAGGTGTCCAATTTGGGCACCTTTTTTTATTATTATAGCTTTGGATTCAAGCCGGCAGATCAATATACCTTCACTGATCTTTTTCGTCTTACTCCCATTATCAGTTTGTTATTGTAAGGTATCGGGAAGAATTTATATCCGGATATCATCAAATCTGATTTTAAAGTATGGTTACTTGAACCTATCGACCTGAAATCGAAAGCTTTGCTTATTATGTTAACATAAGGAGGACGCTTTTCTCTAGGCAGGTCGCTGATCAGCTTATTCAGTAAATAGGAAACATTCTCTTCCGACAGATCATAAACATTGTCCATTGTCAGTTCGAATAGCGAAGCTAAAGCTGTATTGTCTTCCATCATGTTCATAATATTTAATTCATTTTTGGATTAATCCTTTATCGCTTGTCGTTGATCCCGAATTCTCGCCATTGGTATTGTGAAAAATCCCGTTTGATAACTCTTTTCGCATCTTTTACCTGCGATTTTATTTCCATTATTTTCCGGTTAGCCTGAATCGTTTTTGCCTTCAATTCTGCTTTTAGTTTATCCAACTCTTCGTTATAGACTGTCATTTGTTGATTGTTAACACTTAGTTTTTTTATAAATTCGTCGTCCAATCCTTTGTTTTTTACCAGTTCGGCTTTTCCTTCCAGCCCGTTTAGCAGCATTTGAGTTTTTTCGATCTGTTCTGAAATAACTTTAGACATAAAAGATTAAATGAAAATTGGAGAGGTATATTCACTGCAATACTATATGCTCCTCTCATGACATAAAGTATCTGATGTTTTTATAATGAGTATGTTATGTGCTATTTATGATGTAAATTTACGATAAAAAAGAATAGGTTGTAACTCTGTGGTTAACCTTAATTTTGATAAATTAACACCTTTTCTGTAGATAAAAAAGGTCTGGGGCAGTTTGAATGATTCATTGTTTCGTAATCGGAATTACATGGAAATATCTTATCTTTGAATGAAATAAAAAATAATATTTAAAGCTTTGATTTCGCTTAATGACTAAAAAATGAGAAGAAGGATATCATCTGTTTTATTGATTCTGGCGATTGCGGTTTTTCCTGTTGTGGCTCAGCAAAAGATAGAGGTTTCTGATCATCTGGAGATCAGGAAACTATCTGAGAATGTATATATGCATATATCTTATTTGCAAATGGAAAATTTCGGAAAGGTAGGTGCCAATGGTTTACTAATAGTAAAAGAAGGTAAAGCTCTGATGATTGATTCTCCATGGAACAATGAGCAGACGGAAGAGTTGTATAAATGGACAAAAGACTCTTTGAAAGCTGTTATAACCACGTTTATTCCTTCTCATTGGCATGAAGATTGCATGGGTGGCTTGGGATATCTGCAAACAAAAGGTGTAGATGCATATACCAATCAAATGACTATCGATATAGCAAAAGAGAAAAAACTGCCATTGCCGCAACATGGTTTTACCGATTCTTTGGCATTGGTTTTTCAGAATATTCCTGTCAAGTGTTATTATATGGGAGGCGGGCATTCAACCGATAATATTACAGTATGGTTGCCATCCGAAAATATCTTATTCGGAGGATGCTGTGTTAAGGATATGAAATCAGAAAGCCTGGGAAATCTTGCCGATGCCGATGTAAAAGCATGGCCTGGAACAATGCGAAAAATGATAGTTAGATTCCCGGATGTGAAAACAGTTGTTCCCGGACATGGGGCGATAGGGGGCGTGGAACTTATGTTACATACACTTCAATTATTAGAGAAATAATATTTATTAACAAAACGATTAAAATGAACAGAAGACTGACAATAGCGCTTGTGGCGCACGATCATCGCAAAGCAGATATGGTAGAATGGTGTTATTATAACTCTGCTTTTCTTTCAAAACACCATCTGGTATGTACAGGAACTACCGGAATGCTAATTAAAGAAGCATTTGAGGAGAAAGGTATTTATGCCGATATTACCCGTATGAATTCGGGGCCGATGGGTGGTGATGCCGAAATTGCTGCCATGGTGGTACGTCATGAGATAGATCTGGCTGTATTCCTGATAGACGATCTGAATCCTCAGCCGCATGAAGCTGATATTATGATGTTACTTCGCCAATGCCGTGTGCACAATGTGCCCATAGCATGCAACCGTTACAGTGCCGACCTGATGTTGACAAGCCCATTGTGGGATAATGATGATTATGTCCCGACTAAGCCACGTTATGAAAATTTTGACAGGAAAAATTTTGATGAGAATTTCAAACGAATTAAAGATTAATTTATCTATAAGGTATAATGTGCTGATTGGTTAATATGCCGATGTGCCAATAATAAATGATCTTTGAAATGGATAAAGTTGACTAGTAAACGAGATACAAGTAAACAAGTTTTTCACCCGCTAGCGCGGACATCTTGTCCGTGCCTCGCTGGGCGATTTTTTTGCTTCGCAACACACAGACTGGAAGTCTGCGCGAGCAAGGGAAAAAAAAGAATATAAAATATGTAAGGTTTGTCAGGTTTTAGTTAATAAGCTTATAACTATTGGCTAACAGCTAAAGGCTAAAAATCTGTCATCTTTGTAAGTTTTTAGTTAAAATAAGAAATATATGAGCGACTGGAAAGACCGTCTGAATGTGGTATACTCTACCAATCCGGACTTTAAATATGACACAGACGATGAGCAGGAAGAGGAAACAATACTGAAAGAGAAACAGGCTCTTCGTATATCCCTCGACAAACGCAACCGGAAAGGAAAAGCCGTGACGCTGATTACCGGTTTCGTAGGGACTACGGAAGATATGGAAGCTCTCGGAAAAATGCTGAAAGTGAAATGCGGAGTAGGCGGTTCTGCCAAAGACGGGGAGATCATCGTGCAAGGTGATTTCCGTAGTAAGATACTCGAACTTCTGCAAAAGGAAGGATATGCTAAAGCACGGATTATTTGACGATGAAATAAACCTGAATGTTTATAAAGCGTCGGCAGGCTCGGGGAAAACTCACCGGCTGACTGCTGAATACCTGTGCCTGTTATTTTCTTCCCCTTACGCATACAGGCATATACTGGCGGTTACCTTTACCAATAAGGCTACCGACGAGATGAAAACCCGTATCGTGACAGAGCTGGCTAAGCTGGCAAAAGGAGAGGATTCCCCGTATATAGAACTGTTGAGCGATGAGTATAGCTACAACGAAGAACAGGTAAAGAAAGAGGCCCGGGATATACTTGTGCGCATACTGCACGATTATTCATCCTTTTCGGTGAGTACCATAGATAAATTCTTTCAGCAGACCATGCGTGCTTTTACACGGGAAATTGGTCTGGGCGGAGGATATAACGTAGAGCTTGATACTGACAAAGTATTGGGAGAGGCTATCGATTCCATGCTGTATGATCTGGAACGTAGCGATAATAAACTACTGCTTGACTGGCTGATCCGTTTCTCGGAAGAAAAGGTTGAGAACGGCGAGACCTGGAATATCCGTAACGATATACAATCGCTTTCGAAAGAAATTCTTAAAGAAAGCTATAAGGCATATAGCAATCAGGTGCAGCAGGATATTGCCGATAAGCAACTGATGGCTGATTATAAAGATATGCTTTTTGCCATTATTCAGACATTTGAGAAGCATTCGCAGCAAATAGGAGAGAAGGCATTGAATATAATGACCCGCTTTGGATTGAAACCCGATGATTTTAAAGGGGGATCACGTTCGGTTTTTTTTAGTTTCCTGAAGTGGGCCAATGGCGCAATGGATGAACCCAGCAATACTTTCCGCACGCTGCCAGGTAGTTGTGATAACTGGTATACGGCAAAAACTCCGGCTGATATAAAGAGCCAAATTGAAGATGTATACCCCGGGCTGAATACCTGTGTTGAGGATATTATCGTCCATTACGATAACTCACGCACCTACCAGACCGCCTATGAAATAAACCGTTATTTCTTTACATTGGGTATATTGGGTGATGTGGATAAGAAGATAAGGGAAAATGCCGCAGAGAATAATGTAATGCTGATCTCGGATACTACCGAGTTGCTGAACCGTATTATCGAAGGAAATGAGTCTCCTTTTATATATGAAAAAGTAGGCTTGCGTATCAATAATTATATGATAGACGAGTTTCAGGATACATCAGGTATGCAATGGCAGAACTTTCTCCCTCTGGTGAGAGATAGTATAGCGGCCGGAAATAAGAACTTCATAGTAGGCGATGTTAAACAAAGCATCTACCGCTGGAGAAACTCTGACTGGAAACTATTGGATGAGCAACTTGATATAGACTTTGGTGCCGACAGGATAAACCATGAAACATTGGATTCGAACTGGCGAAGCGCACGAAACGTCATAGCTTTCAATAATGCTGTGTTCTCTATTGGTTCTACTCTGTTGCAGGATACATTTAACGGATCGTTGCAGGATGTAGAAGACAAGCGTTTGTCTCCTTTTCTGTCGCGTATCTCAAAAGCGTATGACGGACTGTACCAGCAAACTCCCGCTAAAAGTAAAGGTAATGAAGGACGGGTTAAGGTAGAGTTCGTAGATACGGATGAACGTATCTGGCAGGAATATGTACTGGAGCAACTGCCGAAGCAAATAGAAGAACTACAGGATAGAGGATATAGCCTGAAAGATATAGCTGTACTGGTGCGCACGAAAAAGGAGGGTGCCGATGTGGCCAATTGCCTGTTGGAATATAAAAGCAGATATGCAGGTTCTAAATATCGCTACGATATTATATCGGACGAAGCCTTGTTTGTGAGTAATTCCAAGAGCATAAAACTTATTATTGCCCTGTTGAAATACTTGCATAATCCGCTGGATGCCTCTTTAAGGGCATTGGCTGTATTTGAGTATTTCAAATATAATAACCAATTGAGCGCTGAGGATGCTTTGCAGCAGTATTTCTCAGGAAAAGAAGATCTTCCGGAAGATATTGTAAAGGAACTGGACAGGATCAGAGAACTTCCACTGTATGAGATGACCGAAGAGATATTCGGCTTGTTCCATAATGCAATGGAAGAGAATGAGCAGGTATACATACAATCGTTTCTGGATATGGTACTTGATTTTACGATCCGTAGTACATCCGATCTGGACGCATTTCTCCGGTGGTGGGACGAAACGGGTATAAAGAAGACCATCTTTACTCCTGACGGACAGGATGCTATACGAATTATGACAATCCACAAGTCGAAAGGATTGGGTTTCAATGTCGTGATTCTTCCTTTCTGTAGCTGGGAAATAGACCACAGGCAAACCACTATTCTCTGGTGCCATCCTAAAGTAGAACCATTCGACCGTCTGCATCTGGTACCGGTGAAATATTCCCAGAAACTGAAAAATACGATCTTCGATTATGAATATTTCGATGAACGGCTTCATGCTTATATTGATAATTTGAACATTCTGTATGTAGCTTTTACCCGTGCTAAAAATGAATTAATTGCTTTTGCTCCGCGTCCTAAAAGGGATGAGATCAACAGTATATCATCTTTGCTTTGGAACGTTGTGCGTACCTCCTCCGGTATTTTATCCGGTGAGCATGCTCATATCGATCTGCCGGAATATCTGGATGAGGAATCGGGCGTTTTTGATATCGGGAAAGGTTATAGTCCTGTTGAAACAAAGGGATCCGTCTCTGTCAAAGAAATAAATGTAGACGCCCTATCCAGCATATCCTATGATGAACGTATTAAGCTATTGCTGAAAAACAAATATTACTTTACTGATTCAGGTAAGCGTGATTATGGTATGCTGATGCACGAGATCGTGAGCCGGATAGAGACAATTGATGATATAGAAAAGGCTTTGGAAGAATACCATATCTCAGGTAATATAACCAATACTCAGAAGATTGAATTGTCGGGGCTGTTGGAAAAATATCTGTCCGATCCTGTGGTTTCATCCTGGTATTCGGGACAGTATAAGGTCTTAAATGAGATACAGATATTACAACCGAAAGGTACTTTCAGTCGTCCCGACCGGGTTATGATAAGTAAGGATGAGGTTGTGGTTATTGATTATAAATTTGGAGAAAAAGAAAACTCAAAATATATCCGTCAGGTAAAATATTATATCAGCCAGATACAGAAAATGGGCTATAAGAATGTTCGGGGATATATTTGTTATATAGCATTAGGCAAAGTTGTTGAAGTGTGATAATAATATTATACTGTCTTGAAACCCGCATTCAGACTGGACGTTAACGAACCTTTGCTTCATTTTAACTTTTTTAATACGCAGGTGATAAACTATTTTATCGTTGCAGACGTTAATATTACGTGTTTTTCATAGTATTAGATTTAAGGTTAAAAATGAAGATTGGTTGTCGGGATGACAACCTTTTCTTTTTTATAAAACATTGATATATTCTATTTATACAATAATATCCGCAACATTCTATTTGATTCTTTTTCATAAAGCTTATTCCTTATATCATTTTTCTGTAAATCTACTTTGAATATTTAAATGTTAATTATAAGCATTTGATATATAATTCATTGTGTTATTGTCTCTGGATAATAATCTACTTCAATTTATACCTGTTGGTTAACATAAGTGAAATTAAGTTATATTTGTTAAGCAGGGATAATTATAAATATGCTTTGTGACAGGAATAACCTTGTTATAATGAAAAACACATAGGAAAATATGAAAAAACAGGTTTTTGTATTAGCCATACTTTTATTTTCACATCTATGTTTAGTCGCGCAGTCTTTAATCAGGGATGACAACAGCCTGAAAGAAGACTCTATTATTTCAGACTATCTTAGAAAAGCAGGAAACCAATCGGTAATTTATTCAGGGAAAATGGCAAGTAGTATATTGCTTAATAGAGCAATACCATATCTTAAGCCCAGGTCAGAAGAAAAAAATGCAACAGACCCTTCTTATTTTATAAAAGGAGAAAAGACTTCTTATACAACAGGACAACTGTTTTTTGATGATATCGTATATCCGGATATAACTATGCGTCTGGATCTTATGAATAACGAACTGGTTGTACTGGCTCCTGATAAAACGGGTATGATCGTACTTGATCCGTTAAGGCTGAAATATGCAGATTTATTCGGTTACAGACTCTTCTTCCTTATTCCTGACAGATCCAATAAACTTCCGACAGAAGGTTATTATATGCAGTTTTATGGAGGGAAATACTCTCTTTATAAAAGATATACTTATCCATCATTTGTCGCATCTATACAAAATGTTAAACAAACGATAACATATTATATATATGTAGATGGAAAATTTCATAAGATAAATAATAAGGGCTCACTACTAAAAGTGTTAAAGACGAATAAGGAGGAGCTTGAACAATTTATAAAAGATAATAAATTGAATTTTAGTAAAGATAAGGACGAGTCTTTTGCTTTAGTCGTTCAGTATTATGAAAAACTCAATGAAGAATGATTATGAGATATTCCAATTATATTATCATCGCTTTTTTAATGCTGGCTTTGCCTGTTTTTTCACAACAAAAAATAGATATGGATCTTAAAGATCAACCGGTATTAGAATTATTAAAGAAGATAGAGGCTGCTTCACCTTATCAAATATTTTGTGTCCCCTCTGAAATGGATTCGGTTAAGGTATCAGTAACATACCGGCAAGAAGACCCTCTGACGATATTGCAGGCTGCTTTTGCAAATACTCCTTATCAGATTTCAAAATATGAGAATTATATATTTATACTTAAGAATAAAAAGTTGATGACTTATTTGCCTGAGAATATGTTTGGTAGTAAACAGGCTTATAATATAATGGATTCAACAGTCTATTCCACGCTGTCATTAATAAATGAACATCAGGATAGAAGAGCAATATCTGAATTTAAGATTTATGAAGTAGGAAATCCTTCACAAAAAACATCAGGAAAGGCGAATCTTACCGGTTATGTTCTTGATATGAAAACAGGTGAACCCGTACCCGGAGTCTCTGTTTATATAGAGGGTACAAGTATTGCTACAATGACTGATACCTATGGTTATTATTCGTTATCGGTTTCGCCCGGACGACACGAATTGAGTATTAGTGGTGCAGGGCAGAAAGAAACAAAAAGGCAGATATTATTACATTCTGAAGGAAGACTCGATATACAATCTGTAGAAAAAGTATATGCCTTACGCGAAGTTACTGTTCAGGCCGATAGAAAAGATAATATAAAGCAAACGACCATGGGTGTGGAACGTTTGAAAATGAAAGAAATAAAGAACGTGCCGACAGTATTTGGCGAAAGCGATATTTTGCGGGTTGTAATGATGCTGCCGGGGGTTAAGTCGGTTGGTGAAATTTCAAGCGGATTCAATGTAAGGGGAGGAGCTACCGATCAGAACTTGATTCTGTATAATGATGGTACAATCTATAATCCCACTCATATGTTCGGATTATTTTCAGCTTTTAATCCGGATATTGTAAAAGATATGGAATTATATAAGAGTAGTATTCCGTCTAAATACGGTGGACGGATATCTTCTGTGTTGGATATAAACGGGCGTGAGGGGAATAATAAAGAATTTCATGGAGCGGCCAGCATAGGATTACTTACCAGCCGTCTTGCGGTAGAGGGGCCTATCGTTAAAGAAAAAGGTTCATTTATTCTGGGTGGACGTACAACTTATTCTGACTGGTTGTTAAAACAGCTACCAGAAAAAAGCGGATATAAAGATGGTAATGCTAATTTCTATGATATCAATCTGGGTATTACACATAAATTTGATGAGAGGAATACAATCTATGCCAGTGGCTATTATAGTCAGGATAATTTCAGATTTCAGCAAGACGAAAAATACGGATACAGAAATGGAAACGGGTCGCTGAAGTGGCGGCATGTATTTTCACCGAAGGTAACAGGAGTCTTTACTGCGGGTTACGATCATTATGATTATAATATACGCAATGTTGTTAATCCGCCGGAGGGGTATAAGCTTGAATTTGTTGTTAATCAAATGTATGGCAAGGCTGATTTGTCATGGTATTATAACAATGAACATACTTTCAACTTCGGATTCAATTCTCTTCACTATAACCTGAATCCTGGGACAATTACACCTAATGGAGACGAATCTATTATACTTACAGATCAGATTCAAAAAGAAAAGGCATTAGAATCTGCGTTTTATATTGGAGACCAATGGAATGTTAATTCGAAACTCGCTATCGATTTTGGTATTAGGTATTCTATATTCAATGTTTTAGGCACACGCAGTTATAACCTTTACGATCCGGGTTCACTGCCATCTGAGGAAACCGTTACGGAAACAGTTGATAATAAAAGCGGAATACTAAAAACATATCATGGTCCCGAATTCCGTTTATCAGCCCGTTATGCTTTTTCCGACGACTTGTCGGTTAAGGCAGGTGTGAATACGATGCGGCAGTATATTCATAAAATATCGAATACTGCGATTATGTCGCCAACTGATACATGGAAACTGAGTGATGTGAATATTAAACCTCAAAAAGGCGTACAGTTTGCAGTGGGTGTATATAAGAATTTCTATAATAATATATTGGAAGCTTCTATTGAGACCTACTATAAAACGATGGATGATTATCTCGATTATCGTAGCGGAGCCAAACTGATAATGAATCATAATCTGGAAAGAGATGTTCTGAATACTAAAGGGCGAGCCTATGGTGTAGAATTGATGCTGAAAAAGACTGCCGGAAAGCTGAACGGATGGGTGAGTTATACCTATTCGAGAACTCAGTTGAAACAGGATGATGAACGTATATCTATACCTGTGAACAGGGGAGAGTGGTATTCTGCTGACTTTGATAAGCCTCACGAATTCAAATTTATAAGTAATTATAAGTTTACCCATAGGTTTAGTTTTTCTCTCAACTGCGAATATACAACAGGACGTCCTGTGACATTACCTATATCTAAGTATGTATATGCTGATAAAGAATATGTATATTATTCTGATCGTAATAAATATCGTGTTCCTGATTATTTCAGGATGGATGTATCATTTAACATAGAGCCCAGCCATCATTTGACATTGTTAACCCATAGCATGATATCGTTTGGTGTATATAATGTGACAGGTCGCAAGAATGCTCATTCTGTATATTATCAATACGAAGATGGACTGATAAAGGGATATAAACTAGCTATATTTGGTGTGCCTATTCCATATTTGTCTTATAATATTAAATTTTGAAATACATTATGAAGAATGTTATTTATATATTTTTAATGTTGCTGTTTGTCAGCTGTGTAGAGGAATTTAGTCCGAAAGGAATAGATGAGGCAAGCAACTTACTTATCGTTGACGGAATAATATCGGAAGGGGAAACTACGATAAAGTTAACCCGGAGTGTAGGGCTAAATGATAATACGTCGAATGTAAAGCTGGTGATGAATGCACAGATGCGGATAGAATGTACCGATGGAACAACTTTTCCGTTTGCACTTAATTCTAATTATGGAGATTATACTGCATTTATAGATGAGCTTAAGGCAGGGCAGAAATACCGGTTAATTATAAATTTGGATGGGCTGGAGTATCAGTCAGATTATATGGAGCCTATGGAAACTACAGAAATTGATGAAATTTATGTACAGAAGGACGATGCTGAAGATGTATCGGTACGGGTATCTACTCACGGCTCGGAAGAGAATTCCAAATATTATCGCTGGACATATAATGAGATATGGGAAATACAATCGAGAATAAAAGCTTTGGGAGGTATAGTCGCCGATACCCTGGCGATGTATGATCAGGTAAACGGGCCAATAAATCCCGGGCTTTATTGCTGGGTTTACAATGAATCGAAAGGCTATTCTGTAGCTACATCCGAATCATTGTCGGAAAATCGTATTATAGGTAAGAAAATAATGGAAACAAATGAAAACGATGAACGTTTTTCTATGCTCTATTATATTGAAGTTAAACAGAATTCGTTACGTAAGGCAGCATATGACTATATTGTAAATTTAGAGAAGAATATAGAAGAGATGGGGAGTATATTTGGCCCTATGCCATCTGAGATGAAGGGGAATATTACTTGTGTAACGAACCCTGATAATCCGGTTATCGGATACGTTGATGTTTCCACGACGACCAGTAAAACGTTTTTTTACTCTTACCCGAACGATGTCTATATAGAAGGTTATATAGACGGCTCCCTCGTTTGTAAAATAGAGGAAGGTTATCCGGATGGTAGCTATGGTATAGTCTCTTTTTTACCGGATCCTCCTCCTATACAGTACACCATTGCTCCACTAAAGTGTATGGATTGCAGGCATAATGGGGGAACAAAAGCAAAACCTCCATTTTGGCCGAATGATCATCAGTAATTTCTGTAAAAGAACTAAATATATAAGATATGAAGATAAAATATCTATCGGGTTTATTAATGTTTATTTTTATACTGTTTACTTGCTTTCAGGTGACGGCGAAAGGTACAGATATGTTGCAAGAGCGTATATATCTGCAAACGGATAAGCAAGTGTATCTGTCAGGTGAACTTGTCTGGCTTAAACTGATAACTACGGATACAGATGGTAAACCTTCTTTTCTTAGTAAGATAGCTTATGTAGAACTGTTGGACGGATCAGAATCCCGGGTGCAGATAAAACTGGATATAAATAATGGAGTAGGTGAGGGGTGGATTGCGTTACCTGCTATATTGCCAACCGGTTATTACCGGGTTGTAGCTTACACCCGTTATATGAAAAATGAGGGAACCGGTGTCTTCTTTAATAAAGATATTGCTGTAATTAACACTTTTAATAATGAGGAAAAGCCGGAAAATTCAAAATCTGTAACAACATCATTGTCTGCCCCGCAACTACAAAAGATGAACAATACGATTTCTCTAGCTACAGATAATGCTGTATATTCCCGGCGTGGAGCAGCAAAAATTATATTGGATAATTTACCAGACAATATTCATACACTATCTGTTTCTGTAGCAGGGAAAGACTTATTACCCATTGCAGATGGTAAGTCCTTAACTGAATGGCGCAGTAGTATTAAATCTGTTGGAAATAAAATATTTGAGAATAAATATTTGCCCGAATATGAAGGTCATATAATATCAGGTAAATTAGTAAATATAGAAACAGGACAAACTGAGCATGAAAGATATGTAGTCCCTTTTATGTCTTATATAGGTGATAAAATTCATTTCTTTTCAGGTCATATTGATGATAACGGGATTGTCTCTTTTTATACAAGACATACAAACGGTGTAAAAGAGATTGCCACAACCCTGCAAAATGTTTCAGGGAAAAGATATAGGATAGACATAGAATCGCCGTTTAGTACACAGCATGGTGATAAGCCGAAGCGGCAATCGTTACCATTAGATTCTGCATATAAGGAGCAATTGCTGGACAGAAGCGTAGGACTGCAGGTATTATATGCTTATATGAATAATTACCTTAATCAATTTGAGTATGAGTATCCTTATTTTTCATCCAGACCACAAAATTCGTATTCACTTGACGAATATACCCGTTTTGTTACAATGCATGAGGTGATTACTGAATTTGTAAATCAGGTACGCATAAGCAGAACACAAGGTAAGTCTTATATATCTTTATATAGAGAAGATATGGGATTCTCTACAGGAAATACTTTAGTCCTTATCGATGGCGTACCTATTCTCGATCATGGCATCGCGCTGAAATACAATCCGTTACTGGTTAAACAACTGGATATTTATTATGATAAGTATGTTTTTGGAGGGCAGATCTTTGATGGTATTCTGTCTTTTTATACCTATAATTTAAATTATCCTGACCTTGAGATGGACGAATCGTGTCAGTTCTTCGATTATGAAGGCACACAGATTTGTCGCCAGTTCTATATGCCGGATTATGATAATGAATCGAAGCAGGAGAGCCGTTTGCCGGATTTCAGGCATACTCTTTACTGGGCACCACATATACCTACAAATGGTAGTAGGTCGTTATCAGTCCCGTTTTATACATCCGATTTGCAAGGTGAGTATACCGTTAAGGTGGAAGGCTTGACTACTGATGGAAAAGTTGTTGAGGCTATGTCAGTTTTTAAGGTCGAATAACCGGATTGTTCTGATTATATGAACAAAAGAGGCTGTCTTTTCAGGAAGACAGCCTCTCATATTTTATTTTGTATTTTGTTTAGATATTCTCTGTTTCTATATTGCGGCCGCCTTTTCTCCAGGCTTTGCTATAATAACCTTCCACTAGCGAACTGACAATAACACCTTTCTTTATAGAAGCGTGGATGAATTTACCATCTCCTATATATATACCAACATGATTGATATATTTTTTGTTGAATGTAGAGAAAAAAACCATATCTCCTGGGATAAGGTCCTCTTTGGAAACAGATATTTTCAGATTTTTGGCAATAGTGGTACTTACCCTGTCTATTTGCTGGTCATATACATTTTTATAAATAAGGCTTGTAAACCCGGAGCAATCAACAGCCTTACGGCTCATGCCTCCCCGGCGGTAGCGTGTGCCCAGCCAGTCAGCAACTTCTCTGTACAAATCCAGATGGGCAGGATCTGTGATTGCAATACCCAGACGAACTGATAATTCCTGCATTTCCTTTTGTTCTATCAGGCGCTCTTTCAGGTGAGACAGCGACTTGTTTATGTCCGCATCTGCCAGCAGGTCGTTTGAAGACGAAAAGAGAGTTGATTGTTCTACAAGACGTTTTTCAACTTTTGGCAGGGTGATAGGGCTGCCATCATTGGCAGTCATTTCTATGTTTTGAGAAGATTGAACAACCTCAACCTTTTTAGTCGTTACAGCGGAGCTTGTTTTTTGCTTTTTCTTTCCCGATTTAGCGCTTTTTACAGAAATAGCAGAGATTGGTAAAACAGCCATGGAAAAGATCAAGAATATAGATGGTATCCGCTTTAAGTTTTTTCGTAGACTCATATACGTTAGTTTAAAACCCGATAAAAATAAGTAATTCGGATTAATCCAAGTGTATGGTATAATGTTTTTTATAATATTTTAAGGACTTCTTTTCTTTATTTTATGCGGCCTGCCTGCTTCCATGTCCGGCTGTAGTAACCCTCGTCAAGATGACTGACTATTACTCCGTTGGACGTGGATGCATGTACAAAAAGCCCGTCTTTAAGGTAGATGCCTACATGGTTTATCCTTTTGTGGCTCTTGGCTGTAGCAAAGAATACCAGATCGCCGGCCTGTAAGTCCGTTTTCGATATTTTGTGCATTTTCATTTTTGCCAGATCAGATGTAGAACGGGGAATCTTCTTATTGTATACTTTCTGATAGATAAGATATGCAAAACCCGAACAGTCCAACCCTTTACGGGAAAGTCCGCCATAACGGTAGGGTACACCCAACCATAAGGATGATTCGGCATAAAGGGGTATATTTCTGTCGTCATCTTTATCTGTATTGCTTAGTCTGATTCCTAATTTATCGGATAATTCGGCTACTTCTTTGGGGTCGTATAATACGCCTGTCGCAGTTCGCTGCGTGCCACACGAAGTAATCAGTATGATTAATAAACTAAGCAGAATCGTGTATTTAATCGTAGTTTTAGCCATAAATAAATTAGTCAGTTTAAAGATAAGCAATATAAAAAAAGAAAAGCGGTTTTGTTTCCAAAAACCGCTTTTCTGTGTATAATAAAATAATTAATGCAATTATTCTTTATCTCCAGCAAATGATACTGTTAATGTTTCAAATACCGGAACATTATCTACATCTATAGTCAGAGTCATTGCACCGCTAACAACTGTACCTTTTACTTTAACATTAGCATTCGTAGTTCCTCCTTCAAGAGTAGGAACTGTTATTGTAGTAGTTGTTTCTGCTAAAGTATAAGTTGAACCACTCTTTGTGATAGATATATTAGGAACTACAATATCTCCAACCTCAAAATCTACATCTCCCAACGGAATTGATAAATTTTCCAATTTAAGGGTAGCTACGTTATCAGCAGTTCTTGTCAATGCTATATCTTTATCTGTCTTAATAGTTCCTATAGTTTCTCCCAGAGGAATACTAAGTTCTCCTGCATATGTACCGGCGATCTCATTTGCATAATCTGTAGTTGTATCATCGTCGTCATCACTACAAGCTGTAAAAGTCAAACCAAGTGAGAATACCAACGCTAATAAATAGATAAATTTTTTGTTCATAATAGATTCTTTTTAATTCATTAAATTAACTACTGTTGGTATATTGATGCATTCAATTCACCAAAAGCTGCACAAAGATATGATTTATTTACATAACTTCAGATTCCCTGCTCTCTGCTTATAAATTATTGGTAACTAATTTTAACTAAAACTTAACTATTACTGTTTTAAAAATTCATCTATATGTTCTGCCGTTTTTCTCCCTGATGCTATGCTTGTTACCACCAGTGATTGCCCGCTGACACAGTCGCCTGCGCCGAATACTTTCGTTATATTTGTCGCCCGTTTCTGGTCTGTAGTTACATTATGGCGTATGTCATCTGTTTTTATTCCCAGTTCCTGCAATAATCCTTCTTGAATCGGATGAACAAAGCCAAGTGCAAGAAAAACGAAATCGATTTTCAATATTTCGGGTTTTCCTACCTCTTTCATTATATGCTTTCCCGATTCATCCTGTTCCCAGGCCACCTCTATAAGTTCAACAGCGGTTAGCTTACCGTCTTCTCCTATAAATCGTTTTGTATTGAGAGACCAGCGGCGTTCGCAACCCTCAAGATGGGATGAGGATGTTTTGAGTACAACAGGAAATGGTGCAGGCCATGGATTTTCTATATCTTCCAGTTTTTTAGGCTTAGGCAAAATTTCTATTTGCAGTATATTAGCAGCACCCTGGCGGTTGGCAGTTCCGATGCAGTCCGAACCGGTATCTCCGCCGCCGATAACCAGCACGTTCTTACCTTTTGCATCGATGATCTGATCCGCAGGAACCTCTTCTTTTGCTATCAGCTTATTCTGCATAGTAAGGTATTCCATTGCATAGTAAACCCCTTTTAATTCGCGTCCTTCGATAGGGAGATTGCGGGGTACCTGTGAACCAATGGCTACACATATAGCGTCATATCCTTTAAGAATATCTTTTCCTTTAATGTCTTTCCCTATTTCGGTATTTACAATAAACTTAACGCCCTCTGCTTCCATTAATTTGAGGCGGCGGTCGATAATGTTTTTATTGAGCTTAAAATCAGGAATACCAAAGCGGAGCAACCCTCCTATATGTGAACTTTTTTCATATACAGTGACGTCATGCCCCTTTTGGTTCAACTGATTTGCAACAGCTAAACCCGATGGTCCGGAACCAATTACAGCTACTCTTTTACCTGTACGTTTTGCCGGAACTTTCGGTTGTATATAGCCCTCGTTGAATGCCTGTTCTAATGTGGCCGCTTCATTTTCGCGAATGGTTACCGGTGCGCGGTGAATGGAGAGCACACATGACTTTTCGCATGGGGCCGGACAGATACGTCCTGTGAATTCAGGGAAGTCATTGGTCTGCATCAGTATTTCCGCTGCCAGTTTCCAGTTTCCTTTGTAAATATATTCCTGCCATTCGGGCATTTTGTTACCTAACGGGCATCCCCAGTGACAAAATGGAACACCGCAATCCATACAACGGGATGCCTGCTCACGTCTGTCTTCAGTGTTCAGTGTCTGTTCTACTTCTCCGAAATCGAGAGTGCGCTCCTGAACAGGACGATATCCCGCGTCTTTTCTTTTTACTGTCAAAAATGCTTTTGGATTTCCCATGTTATTAATGTGAAAATTTGGGAATTAGCAGATTAGCAAATATATTTTCGAATATGCTAATGTGCTAATTGACAAATTAATAATCAAATTCTACCTGCGCTATCTTTTTCTTTATAGCTTCCAGTTTTTCATCCTGCAATACCTTTTTATATTCAATCGGTGTAACTTTCATGAATCTTTCTACTTCGGTATTCCAATGGTCGAGAATGTGTTTTGCCAGAGGGCTGTTAGTGTATACATAATGATTCGTTATCAGTTGGCGAAGTTCACGGCTGTCATACGTGTCTTCTATCAGGGATAATTCCACCATTTGCATGTTACAATAGTAATCGAAATCTTCATTTATATTGTATACATAGGCAACACCGCCACTCATACCGGCTGCAAAATTGCGTCCGGTTGCGCCCAGAACCACAGTCCGCCCGCCTGTCATGTATTCACAACAGTGATCGCCTGCACCTTCCACTATGGCAGTTGCGCCGCTATTACGCACACAAAAGCGTTCGCCTACTCGCCCGTTTATGTATATTTCACCCGAAGTAGCACCATACAAGAGAGTATTACCTGCAATGATATTTTCTTCTGGCCTGAAACTTGATACAGTAGGAGGCACAATGATGATCTTACCTCCCGACAAGCCCTTCCCTGCATAATCGTTCGTATCTCCTTCGAGCCGGAAAGTTACTCCGTGAGCAAGAAAAGCTCCGAAGCTTTGCCCGGCCGATCCCTGGAATGTACATTTTATCGTGTCAGTAGGAAGGCCTGTATTTCCATATTTCTTAGCTATTTCGCCCGAAAGCATAGCCCCGACAGTACGGTCGGTATTCCTTATCACATGCGATATTTCGATAGGCATGGTTTTATCGATAGCCATGCGCGATGTCGTGATCAGTTTTCTGTCTAATACATCGTCCAGTTTATGTTCCTGGTTTTTTATATGGTGTATTGCGTTTTCTTTAGCCTCTGTAGGAAAATAGAGCAGGCGTGACAGATCGAGTTTTTCGACTTTCTTATTGATATCGCTTTTTACATATTTCAACAGATCGGTACGTCCTACTATTTCATCCAGTGATTTTACACCCAGCATTGCCAGGTATTCCCGTACTTCTGCTGCGAGGAAGTTGAAATAGTTAACCAGGTATTCGCTTCGTCCGATAAATTTCTTCCTCAACTCTTCATTTTGAGTAGCTACTCCCACGGGGCAAGTATTCAGGTGGCATTTGCGCATCATGATACAGCCCAGTACAATAAGTGCGCTGGTAGCAAATCCATACTCTTCGGCTCCCAGCATAGTAGCGACGATAATATCATGACCTGTCTTCAGCTGCCCGTCCGATTGCAGATAGACTTGTCCACGCAGTCCGTTCAATACCAATGTTTGTTGCACTTCGGCTAAACCTATCTCTAACGGAAGTCCGGCGTGTTTGATCGAACTGGCAGGACTTGCGCCTGTTCCGCCTTCGCAACCACTGATTATGATACGGTCGGCTTTCGCTTTAGCTACTCCGGCGGCAACTGTACCTACACCGCTTTCCGATACCAGTTTTACACTGATCTGTGCTATTGGATTTACACTCTTTAGGTCGAAAATCAACTGCGCCAGGTCTTCTATGGAGTAAATGTCATGATGTGGGGGAGGGGAGATAAGTGAGATTCCCGGAATGGAATGCCTTGTCTTTGCTATGACCTTATCCACTTTAAATCCGGGAAGCTGTCCTCCTTCACCGGGTTTTGCTCCCTGTGCTATTTTTATTTGTATTTCATCAGCATTGATAAGATATTCAGTGGTAACCCCGAAGCGTCCTGATGCTACCTGTTTGATTGCAGAACGGGCATTCGTCGCAAATCGTTCGGGAAGTTCACCCCCTTCTCCGGTATTGCTTTTACCTCCTATCGCATTCATAGCTACAGCCATTGCTTCATGTGCTTCACGGCTGATAGAACCAAATGACATGGCACCTGTCACAAAACGTTTAGTGATGGCTGAGACGGATTCTACCTCCGATATATCGATCGGCTTCTTAGCCGGATCGAAGTCTAAGAAGTCGCGCAGGAATATCTTTTCAGGCTTTTTGTTAATACTTTCTGTGTATTCTCTGAATTTTTTATAACTACCCAGACGGGTTGCCATTTGCAATTTAGAGATCGTTTCGGGATTCCATGCGTGGTATTCTCCGTTACGCCTCCAGGCGTATATTCCCTGATTGATCAGGGACGGATCAACAAAGTCATCTTCAAAAGCTTCATAAAAAGCTTCCAGTGTATCGCTTGCAATATCATTCAGGTCAATACCTTCGATTTTTGAGGTTGTGCCTTTAAAGTATTTCTCAATAACAGGACTGCTGATACCGATGGCTTCGAATATCTGTGCTCCGATATAGCTTCTGAGAGTGGAAATCCCCATCTTCGACATGGTTTTGAGTAAACCTTTGTTGACGGATTTCACATAGTTCTTCATTGCTGTGTAGAAGTCGAGCTGTATATCGCCTTTCTTAACAAGGTCTTCGATTACAGCTAATGCCAGATATGGATTCACGGCATTCGCTCCATATCCGAACAGCAAAGCGAAATGCATTACTTCGCGTGGCTCGGCAGATTCTACCACAATATCTATCTGCATGCGTTTACGGCGTTCTATCAGGTAATGATGGACAGCAGAAACAGCCAGTAATGAAGGAATTGCCGCATGATCGGGATCAATTCCCCTGTCGCTCAGTATAATATAATTATTGCCGTTGTCTACCGCCTTTTCGGCTTGTTTACATAGCGTGTCTATTGCCTTTTCAAGTCCGGTACCCCCTTGTTTAGGGTCAAAGAGCATAGGCAGTACCTCACATTTGAAGCCTTTGTATTGCAGGTGGATAAGTAAATCCAGTTCACGGTTAGATAAAAACGGATTAGATAAACCTACCATCTTTGTATGTTCGGGCATTGGCTCCAATATGTTTTTATGTAGTGAGCCTATGTATCCGGCTAATGACATGACCAATTCTTCACGTATCGGGTCGATAGGAGGATTTGTTACCTGTGCAAATAATTGACGGAAATAAGTAAATAAACGCTGCGGCTTATTCGATAGTACGGCAATAGGCGTATCATTCCCCATAGATGCTGTCGGCTCTTTTCCCTCTGCGGCCATCGGAATAATGATCTTTTCGATGTCTTCCTTGTAAAATCCGAAAACTTTTAGCAATTTGGTATAATTATCCACACTGTATTTTGGTGTCCGGCCAGATGATATATCATCCAGCGAGATACGGTTCTTGGATAGCCATTCACGATAAGGATAAGCTTTTGCAAGATTCTCTTTCAGTTCTGCATCGTATTGTATAGTGCCGGTTTCAGTGTCTACCATCAGCATTTTGCCCGGACGCAGACGCCCTTTTTCTTTGATTTCGGATGGCTCGAATGGCAAAACTCCCATTTCGGATGCTACTACCATTACATCATTCTTTGTCATCAGGTAACGGGCAGGGCGTAGCCCGTTGCGGTCTAGCAGCCCACCTGCATACCGCCCGTCGGAAAAGAGCAGAGTGGCAGGACCATCCCATGGCTCCATAAATAAACTATGGTATTCGTAAAATGCTTTCAGTTCGGTTGAAATAGGGTTTTTATCGTTCCACGATTCCGGAACCATCATTGCCATGGCATGAGGAAGCGATTTGCCCGACATGACGAGGAATTCCAGTACATTGTCAAACGATGCACTGTCGCTCATATGCGGTTGAACTACAGGCCATATATCATTGATATTACCTAGTAATTCGGATTTCAGAACGCTTTCCCGGGCTTCCATCCATAAGCGGTTTCCTTTTATCGTATTAATCTCTCCATTATGCGCCACCATGCGGAACGGATGTGCCAGATCCCAGGTGGGGAATGTATTGGTGCTGAATCGGGAGTGTACAAGGGCGATGGCGCTTGTCAGATGCGGATTCAGCAGGTCGGGGTAATAATGTCTCAACTGTTCGGAAGACAACATCCCTTTGTATATAATACGCTTGGTGGACAGGCTGACAACATAAAAAGAACGTTTTGTCGCCATCGAGAATGTTTTAGAGTTAAATATCTCTTTCTCTATTTTTTTTCGAAGAATATAGAGACGGTGTTCCAGTTCGTCCTGAGACATGCCTTCTTCACCGACGATAAATATCTGTTTGATATGTGGCTCATTGCATAGTGCCATTTCACCTAATATTTCACTATTGACAGGTACATCGCGAACAGCCAGAAGTTTCAGCCCCTCTTTTTCAATGTGCTGGGTCAGGGTGATCATGCACGATTCGAGTTCAGCTTTGCCTTTTGGTAAAAAGACCAATCCTGTCCCATAATGCCCTTTTTCCGGAACAGGGACTCCCTGTAACAGAATAAATTCGTGGGGAATTTGCAGCATGATACCTGCGCCGTCTCCGCTTTTGTTATCTGCGTTTTCGGCTCCCCGGTGTGTCATGTTCTCCAGGACTCGAAGTCCGTTCTCTACGATAGCATGCGATTTAGCACCTTTCATATGCAATACCATTCCTACTCCACAAGCGTCGTGTTCGTAGGCTGGATCATATAATCCGTGCTGAATTGCTGATTTTAAATCTTGCATAGTAATAGTTGAATATATGATTGAATGAGAAATTGGAAATTATTCCAATGTAATATTTGACAAAAGTACAAAATATATTTGTTAATAAATTCTTTTTGATTGATAAAATATGCATTTTTAATTAAAATGTAATATTTTTTCGTTTTATATTACAAAAAGATTTTATCAAAAACGAAAAGAGTCACACTTATATTTAAGCGTGACTCTTTTAATATTTATATTATATATTTAATTATAAAGAGTATCGTATTCCTCCATAAAAAGATTGTGTGCAAAGCTTATTCGGAAAAGATCTGATTGTCCAGTCTATTTCATAATTCAGGGACAAGTATATCTTTTCGTACAATTTTATATTGACTCCAACATTAGATCCGATAGCAGTATATTTAAATTGATGGAGGTTCAGGCCAAGGCCTATTCTGGGCTGTATATTATATTTACTGTACATGTATTCCATAAAGAAGGGTATTTTGTGATACAACTTATTTTTACCTTCTCTTGCATATGTATAATTTAAATCGGATTGTACATTGTTCCAGTCCCATTCTTTCTGAGGAGATAGAGCTACTCCGGTTTTGAAAAAGAAAGAGTCCGACTCTCTTTGTAACCAGATGTAGGCGTATAATCCTGTCATAAAATTTGTGCCACCAAAAGGTTGTTCGTTGTCAAATATGAGACTTTTATAATTTGCGGCACCTCCTAAGAGTTCGAGGTCTATCCTTACTTTTGATTTCTGTCTGAATATAGTACAGGCATCGTCAGGACAGACCTCTTCATGGTATTTCTTTGCAATTTTTATCAGGTTGCCATGTCCGGGTCTTATGATTTTTTTTATTTCTTTTTGAAATTTCACCATATCAGGGACATCAGATGTGTACTTATTTAATATACGGATATGATCATTCGATTTTTCCAGATATTCTGTTCCATCACCTTTTTTGACATATTTTTCGGAATATATTAATTCTTCCATACCTAAGCCATCTTTCTCTACATAGTAGTGTTCTCCGGTATCATCACGCAGATAGTAAACGTTTAGTATTCCATGAATCAGATATTCGAGAAAAACATCTTTTCCGTTCATATTTCTTGATACAAAAAGTTTATTGTTAATGATACAATATGCTTTTATTTCGCCCGGGTAGTATATCTGAGCCGTGTCTTTTTGCCTGAAAACACATTCCTTGTTCATCGTTTTATCTCCCATAAGGGTTATTTCTCCATAGACAGTATCTCCGGATAGCTTTACTATATAGCCTTGTTTAAAACCAGACTGACTAAATAAATAATTACAGGATAGTACTAGAAGAATGAGTAGTGCCAATTTTGTTTTCATCGTGGTATAGTTAGATCCGTGTTAGGCCAACAAAGATAGTATATTATATGAAATAAAAGAGCCTGAAATATTGGTATTTCAGGCTCTTTTCATATTTTTCTTTTATCGGATGAATAGTAATTCCCTGTATTTAGCCAGTGGCCACATTTCATTGTCTACGATCAGTTCCAGTTTGTCTACATGATAGCGGATCTCATCCAGATGAGGCGCTACAGTGTCGTGATATGCAACTGCTTTTTCCCGTTCGCTTTCTATGTTGTTTGCTATTTTACGGGCATCGATCATTTCGTGCACTTTGGCATTGATCGCATTTACGTGGGTAGAAACTTTTTCTATCAGGCGTAACTGTTCTGCTCCTAATGTTTTATAATCGTCTGAAATTTCTTTCAGTTTCGATACGTTGGTTAACAGAATAGACTGATATGAGATTGCTACCGGAATGATATGGTTCAAAGCCAGATCACCTAACACGCGCGATTCTATCTGTATCTTTTTGGTGTATGTCTCCCATTTCACCTCATTGCGGGCATGAAGCTCAATCTCAGAAAGTATACCTTCGAATGTTTTGATGCTTTGTTTTGAAGTGTAAGCGTCGTAAATCACAGGAACACTGGTTTCACAATCCAGTTTGCGTTTTTTAGCTTCAGCTTTCCATTCGTCGCTGTAACCGTTACCGTTGAAACGGATAGGACGTGATTCTTTGATATATTTTTTCAGAACTTCGTAAAGGGCTTCGTCTTTAGATTTTCCTTTTTCGATCAGCATATCTACTTCCAGTTTGAATGCTTTCAATTGTTCTGCTACTGAAGCGTTCAATGCAGTCATAGCAGATGCACAGTTGGCAGAAGAACCTACCGCACGAAATTCGAAACGGTTTCCGGTAAACGCAAATGGAGATGTGCGGTTACGGTCTGTATTGTCGAGCAGGATTTCAGGAATTTGTCCTACGCCCAGGCTAATCTGTTTTCTGCTGTCTACAACAATTGCATCTTTTACCGAGCTTTTTTCAAATTTATCGAGAATATCACTTACCTGTGTTCCCAGGAATACAGAGATGATTGCCGGGGGCGCTTCGTTCGCACCCAAACGATGTGCGTTGGTCGCTGAAGAAATAGACGCTTTGAGTAAAGCATTGTTTTTGTGAACAGCTGCCAGAATATTTACAACAAATGTAATAAAGCGTAGGTTAGCTACTTTGTCCTTGCCTGGAGAAAGCAGGTTGATACCTGTATTGGTAGTCAGTGACCAGTTGTTGTGTTTGCCTGATCCGTTGATTCCCTTGAATGGTTTTTCGTGGAACAGTACACGGAAAGAATGCTTGCGTGCGACCTTGTCCATTACCGACATAACCAATAGGTTGTGGTCTACGGCAAGGTTACATTCTTCATATATAGGAGCCAGCTCGAACTGATTTGGTGCAACTTCATTGTGACGGGTCTTTACAGGAATGCCAAGGGAATAAGATTCATATTCCAGTTCTTCCATGAATTTCTGTACACGTACAGGGATAGCACCAAAATAGTGGTCTTCCAGCTGTTGATTCTTTGCACTTTCGTGACTCATCAGCGTTCTTCCGGTCAAAGCTAAGTCGGGACGAGCCATGAACAAATCTTCGTCAACAAGGAAATATTCCTGTTCCCATCCTAAGTTTGCTTGTATTCTTGTCACGTCTTTGTTGAAATATTGCGCAACATCGGTGGCAGCCTTATTTACTGCATATAAAGCTTTTAATAAAGGCGTTTTATAGTCGAGAGCTTCGCCGGTGTACGAAATAAATATTGTAGGTACGCATAATGTATCTCCAACAATAAATGCAGGGGAAGACGGATCCCATGCCGAATATCCACGGGCCTCGAATGTATTGCGAAGGCCGCCCGATGGGAAACTGGAAGCATCAGGTTCCTGTTGTGCCAATAATTTCCCTTCAAACTCTTCGATCATACCCCCCTGTCCGTCATGCTCAACAAACGCATCGTGCTTTTCGGCAGTACCGTCTGTCAGAGGATGAAACCAGTGGGTGTAGTGTGTCGCTCCGTTTTCCAAAGCCCACATGCGCATGCCGGCAGCTACGTGTTCGGCCAGGTTGCGATTTACAGGCTCACCTCTGTCGATGGCATTATGTAATGCGTCAAAAGTTTCTTTTGACAAGTATTTTGTCATTGCTTTACGGTTGAAAACTTTTTCACCGTAATACTCCGATGTCTTGCCTTTAGGTTTTACTACGTTGATAGGTTTCCTTTCCGAGGCCAGTGCTACTGCTTTGAAACGTAACTTTGTCATAAAATTGGATTTATTGAGTTATATATGATCTTTTAAATTAAAATCTTTTTTAACCGGCTGACGGCTTCCCTGGTATTCTCGAGTGTGCCAAAAGCTGTTAACCGCAGATAGCCTTCTCCACTAGGGCCGAACCCTACTCCCGGCGTACCTACTATATTCAGCTCACTCAGCAAATAGTCGAAAAATTGCCACGATGTCATTCCATTGGGTGTTTTTACCCAGATGTAAGGCGAATTAATTCCGCCAACGACTTGTAATCCTTGTGTGGATAGGGCTTCACGGATTATTTTAGCATTGGTCAGATAATAATTTATTGTGTCTTTTACCTGTTTTTTCCCTTCCGGGGAATAACATGCTTCAGCTGCCCGTTGGATAATATATGGGACTCCATTGAATTTAGTTGTATGGCGTCTGTTCCATAATTTATTCAATGAAACTTTTTCTCCCGATTTGGTGTACCCCATCAGTGCTTTAGGTACTACAGTGTATGCACAGCGGGTTCCGGTGAAGCCTGCGGTCTTTGAGAAGCTGCGGAATTCGATGGCGACTTCTTTGGCTCCTTCTATTTCGTATATGCTGTGAGGTACATCACCTTCAGTAATAAATGCTTCGTAAGCTCCGTCGAACAAAATAAGCACATTGTTTTTAAGTGCATAATCAACCCAGACTTTCAGCTGGTCTTTAGTAAGGGTTGTCCCTGTCGGATTGTTGGGGTAGCATAAGTATACGATGTCTACCTTTTCTTTTGGCAGTTCCGGCACGAAATCGTTTTCGGCAGTGCATGGCAGGTAAACAATCTCGCTCCATTTACCATTAGCCTGCAAATCTCCGGCACGTCCGGCCATCACATTCGTATCTACATATACGGGGTAAACCGGGTCGGTAATGGCTACAATATTGTCAAGCCCTAAGATGTCACCAATATTCCCGGTATCGCTTTTCGATCCGTCACTGACAAATATTTCGTCCGAAGATATATCTAAACCCAGTGCTTTGTAGTCGTTTTCTACAATTGTATTCACTAAAAAATCGTATCCCTGCTCGGGGCCATATCCGCGGAATGTGGAAGCATCGGCCATTTCGTCTACGGCTTTGTGCAAAGCTTCTACAATAGCAGGAGGTAAGGGTTTGGTAACGTCGCCAATGCCCAGGCGTATAATGTTCGCATCGGGATGCGCTGTTTTAAATTCGGTAACTTTCCGTGCAATATCTGAAAACAGGTAGCTGCTGGGAAGTTTTGTATAATTTTCGTTTATAAATGCCATGTGATTTTAATTTGAAAATGTGATAATTAGCAAATATGCAAATGCTTCTTATCTAATTTTCTTTTTAATTATTTCAATTTATTATTTGTTAATATGCTAATTTACTAATTCTCCTTCAAATACCGTTACAGCCTCACCTGTCATGTAGATATGGTTGTTTTCCTCTTTCCATTCTATTTCGAGGTCTCCGCCCAGTAAATGTATTCTTATCTTTCTGTCGCAATAACCGTTCAGTATAGCGGCTACTGCCGCAGCGCAGGCACCTGTTCCGCAGGCCAGGGTTTCTCCGGCTCCACGTTCCCATACACGCATATTGAGTGTGTTCCTGTCTACAACCTCTATGAATTCGGTATTGGTCTTACGGGGGAATATCGGATGCTTTTCGAATTTAGGCCCGATAACCGGTAAATCCAGATTTTTGATACCTTCGGTAAATGTCACGGCATGTGGATTTCCCATCGAAACACAGGATATTTTCCATATTTTGCTGTCTATATCCAATGGATAATTTAATACAGGTTGCATATCTATGTTTACAGGTATTAAAACCGGATCGAGTATAGGTTCGCCCATATCTACTGTTATCTTCCGCGCTTTTTCGTTTCCTTCCAGTAATGTGATATACTTCACTCCGGCTAATGTTTCCAGTGTTATTTCTTTTTTTGTAGTCAGTCCGTTGTCGTAAACAAATTTGCCTACACAGCGCGAAGCATTTCCACACATCTCGGCTTCAGATCCATCTGAATTAAACATTTGCATTCTGAAGTCGCAGGTCTTGGATGGTAAGATAAGCACTAAACCATCTGAGCCGATACCAAAGTTTCTGTCGCTTAATTTTATTGCCAGTTCAGAGGGGTTTTCTATATGGTGTTCAAAGCCGTTTATGTAAATATAATCGTTTCCGGCTCCTTGCATTTTTGTAAATTTCAGATTTCTCATCTAGTCTAAGACGTAAATTTTATTGTATATTTTGTTCGATTTCTTATTTCGATGCAAATTTCATACAAATTATTCGAATTCGCAAGAATATTATAACATTTTTTCTTTTTTAATGAAATAAAAAATCTTTTTGATTTGGTAATTATAAAAAGATGTATCAAAAAGATATAATTAAGAAAGATGGTTTTACAAAAATCAAGGATTCATCTTTTAATGACATCCCTTTAATGTATTTATGTGTCTTTTTAAATCAAAATATCTTTTATTTAATTGTTTATGAAACGTGAAGAAGTTTATCTATGTTAGTAGATAGTAGTCCAGTAGAAGCAATCTTTGAAATGGATAAAGTTGACAAGTAAACGGGATACAAGTAAACAAGTTTTTCGTTTTTGGGATTTAACTGCGTTTCTCTTCTGCTCGCGCAGACTTCCAGTCTGTGTGTTGCGAAGCAATAAAGACAGATCATTCTTGCTTCGGGTAAGACACGGACAAGATGTCCGCGCCAGCGAGGCCCCAAGGGGAGGTTCTGGCAAAGCCCAGAAAAAATAGAAAACTTGTAAGGTTTGTCAGGCTTTAGTTAGTGTACTAGAAAAAAAGTATACTAGTTTACTAGAAGGAATATTAATAAATAGAACTAGCAGGCTAGTAAACTTAAAACTGATAAACTAAGAACGTGTCAGGTTTTGATTGAAAAAGCTGCAAAAGTGTAACTTTTGTAACTTTTTAGTTAATTCTTTTATTACATCTAAGAAATAGAGTATTGGTTCAGAAGTAAATATGTTTAACTTTGAAGTTTGGCAAAAGGAAAATATGGAACGTTACTCAAATAGTTGTATTTGATTAATTGTATCGCATAGTCTTCATGTAAATAAACAATATCCTGTTATATCAAGTTATATCTATAAAACAATATATTATGATCATAAAACATTTCACAGATAACGACTTGTATAAGTTTTCGGTAATGCATGCCATACAAAAACTCTATCCATGGTCGTATGTAAAATATGCATTCACCAACAGAGGTAAAACAGAATTCCCGGAGGGGTTTGCCGAAAGGATGAAGGAAGAAGTGGCGGCGATGGCAAATCTGAAGCTTACGCAGGAAGAAAAAAGATATATAGAGAAAAGGTGTTATTTTTTTGACCCCGTATTTATCGATTTCCTCGAGGGATACAGATATGATCCGGAAGAGGTGCGGATTATACAAAATGGAGGTGAGCTTAGCGTTGTCATCGAAGGTTACTGGTATCGTACTGTATTGTGGGAAGTGCCATTGCTGGCAATAATCTCGGAACTTTACTTTAAAATGACGAATGCGGTACCACACAATGTAGTCGAAAAAGCGATTGAAAAAGCAAAGGCTCTTAAAGAGATGGAAGCCGATTATTCGGAATTCGGTACCCGGCGTCGTTTTTCATTTGATGTACAGGATCAGGTTGTGGCAGCATTACAGGCCAATTCAGGGGAATACTTTAAGGGCACAAGTAATGTCTATCTGGCAATGAAATATAATACAACGCCGATAGGTACTATGCCTCACGAATGGTTTATGTATCACGGGGCCGTGTTTGGCTACCGTTCGGCGAATATAAAGGGGTTAGAAGCGTGGGTAGATGTATATGACGGTAGTTTGGGTATTGCGTTGACAGATACGTATACGACCGATGCTTTCTTCGATTCATTCAGTCAAAAGCAGGCTAAACTTTTCGATGGGGTAAGGCACGACAGCGGCGATCCTCTCGTCTTTGCCGATAAAGCGATAAAATTTTACGAGCAAAGCCGTATCGATCCGACTTCAAAAACCCTGGTGTTCAGTGATTCTCTGAATCTGGAATCTGTGAAACAGATAAAAGATCATGTGGCGGCGCGCATTCACGATACGTATGGTATAGGAACTTTCTTTTCGAACGATGTGGGTGCCAAACCGCTCAATATAGTGATAAAACTCACAGATGTGAAACCCCATAAAAATAATAAGGTATATCTGAAAGCGGTGAAGTTGTCGGATGTAGAGGGTAAGCATACCGGCGATGATAAAGAAATAGACCTGAGTTTAAGAACGTTAGGGCTGATGTAGGACGATTATGGGGCTAGCCGCTCTATCTTCCAGCTGTTATCATTATTGAGTGTATATTGTATTCTGTCGTGCAGGCGGTTTTTTCGTCCCTGCCAGAATTCAATCAGGTTAGGCGTTACAATATATCCTCCCCAGTTGGTGGGGCGATGTATCTCTTTGCCTTTAAATTTTTGTTCGTAGTCGACTACCAGTTTTTCCAGGTACTCCCTGTCTGGTATCACTTTGCTTTGAGGAGAAGCCCATGCGCCAAGTTTGCTCTTTTCGGGGCGAATTTCAAAATAACTGTCTGATTCTTCTTCGGATAATTTTTCTGCAATGCCTTCTATCCTGACTTGTCTCTCAAGTTCGTGCCACACAAAATTCAAAGCGCAATGGTTGTTTTCTGCGATTTGTTGTCCTTTCCTGCTGTCGTAGTTGGTAAAGAAAACAAATCCTCCTTTCACCTGTTTCAGTAGAACTACCCGTGAAGACGGTTTTCCATCTGTTGTGGCTGTGGAAAGAGTCATTGCATTCGGTTCCAAGGCTTTTACCTGAATAGCTTCATTCAGCCATAATTCAAACAATGCCAAAGGGTCGGCAGTGGCCTCTTGTTCGGCAAAAGTCTTAAGCGCAAAATCTCTTCGTAGGTCGAATAAATCTTTCATCGGAATCTAATTGGATTATCTATATATTAAAACATTGAAGATATGATATTGTTTGTATATGCCTGAAAATATAAATCCCCATAGACATCACGTCTACGAGGATTTGAGATCAACTAAAAACTATCAATAGAAAAGTTATGTTAAACAAAGTCTGTTTGAAATATTTTCTTTTGCTATTTTCTTTTTCTTACAGTAGCGGTTACATTGTTCGCTGATACTGTAGCCGAGTAAAATACCCAGTATAAAGTCTTCTTCGGGAGTGAGCAGATTCAACGGTTTGCTTCCACAGATTTTATCTGCCACGATCATGCATTCGTCTTTGCCGAAGAAAACATTTATGTTACCATTTTTTAATTTATGAATTTTGTATCTGATAGTATTTCTTTCCAGTTTCCATCTGACCTTTTCCTCTGCGTCAGCGGTGAGGGTACAAAGCATGAGGTCGCGCACCCCTTTTTTGTATTCGTAGATCAGATGGTAGAAAATACGCAGATTATTCATTTAAATAGCTTGCTTTAATACTTCTACCCAGTTGTTTATGCGCTCTTCTGTCATATCTGGTTCGTTGTCGTTATCGATCAGTAGACCAACAAATTGACTATTCACTACGGCTTCCGAATCGTCATAAGTGTAACCGTCTGTGCTTACCTGTCCGATTATCTGAGCGCCTTTATCTTTTATCACATAATATATTTTACCTACAGCGTCACCGAAAGTATCGCTGTATGAGGACGAGTCTCCGCAACCGAATAAAGCTATTTTTTTGCCTTCGAGGTTTGCGGCTTTTACTTTGTCTATATAGCTTTCCCAGTCGTCTTGCAGGTCTCCGAATCCGAGTGTTGATGTTCCGAACAAAACTACATCGTAAGCTGAGTAGTCGGCGTTTGCTTTTGCTACATCGAACAGGTCAGAATTGCTTACACCTAATTTTTTTGCAATTTCTTCTGCTACTTCCTGAGTGTTTCCGGTTGTTGAACCGTAGTAGATTCCTATTTTTGACATTTCAAGCCTCCTTTTTGTGTTATAATTATAATTTGATTTATCTGATGCAAAGAAACAGCATTTCTCAATGTCCGGCAATACCGAAAAATAGGTATATTAATCGGTATGTCTACTCTTTTTTAGGGATACAAAAAAGCAGCCTGAACTTATCAGACTGCTTTCCTATTCTTATTTTAATATGTTTTTAAGCTTCTGCTTTCGGAACAACAGATATATACGATCTGTCGTTTTTCTTTCTGCGGAATACTACAGTGCCATCTACTAAAGCAAACAAAGTATGGTCTTTACCCATGCCTACATTTTCTCCGGGATGATGAGTTGTTCCTCTCTGACGTACCAGAATGTTTCCTGCTTTTGCAGTTTCACCACCAAATATTTTAACGCCCAATCGTTTGCTTTCCGATTCACGGCCGTTCTTCGAACTACCTACACCTTTCTTATGTGCCATTTTCTCTTATTTTTAACTGATTAAGCAATAATTTCTTTAACTATAACTTCTGAGAATTGTTGGCGGTGACCATTTAATTTACGGTGACCTTTCCTTCTCTTTTTGTGGAATATAAGTACTTTTTCTCCTTTTACCTGAGACACTACTTCTACCACCACTTTAGCGCCTTCGACTGTAGGAGCTCCTACTGTTACCGCGCCATCGTTATCTACTAATAATACTTTTTCGAACTCTACCTGAGAGCCATTTTCAGCGTTGATTCTGTGAACAAACAATTTCTGGTCTTTTTCAACTTTCATCTGTTGTCCCTGAATGTCTACAATTACGTACATCTGTTTTATATTTACAGGTTATGTGCCTGAGGCGAACCGTTTTACATCCGGTTTCTTGTTGGCCTATTGGCAATCGGGTGGCAAAGATAATAAATTGCTTTTAAAAATTCAAATTCTGAGCGAAAAGATTATCTGGCTTCATACATTTTTAATGTACCTGTTGTGCCATCGGGTATCTGACTGCTTGTCAAAGAAAAGAGAACGCTAAGCAAAGTGGTAAGATAGGCTTTATCTACTTTTATTTCTGTTATCATTATTTTTTCTCCTATCTGGATTGTTGCCTCAGACGTATTAAATTGTTCTTCATCCAAATATATAACATTTCCTTCTATCTTGTAAGTTCCCTGTCTGGATCTGAAATCAGGACCATTCGGAGAATCAATTTCTTTAGATGTCGTGTAAACCGCTCCTATTGTACCATCTCCATTTTCAATGGGAATAAATTCTCTTTTTATAATAAAATCCTTAAGATCCTGACGAAGCAGTCCGTTAATCCAGTCGTCTATCTCTTCGTTTCCTGTGTCCAAAAACCAGCCGGTAGTATACCATTCGCCGAGTATGGTTGGACGTTCTGCTTTTTCGTCATCTCCACACGACAAAAAAGACAGGCATATGATTAGGATAGCAAGTAAGCTGAATGTATTTTTATTCATAAGTAAAACTGTTTTGTAAATGTTTTTGCAAATATAAGCATATATTTTGGGATATGTATTTGCCCATAGTTAAATGTGACTGTTACATATGTCTTAAATATTCTTTATTGAAATGTCTTTTTGGTTTAAATTATAATAAATATATGCTATTTTGAAACTAAAAATTTCTTTATTAAAATAAAATGATCTATTTTTGTTGAAATTTATAGAAGTAAAGAATTATGTGTGGATTTGTAGGAGTATTTGACTTGATACAAGATACCGGTATTTTACGCAGCCAGGTATTGCAGATGGCAAAGAAGATACGTCATCGTGGGCCGGACTGGTCCGGTATTTATTGTGGCGATAAGTCTATTTTAGCTCACGAAAGACTTTCTATAGTGGGGGTTGATTCGGGAAAACAACCTTTATATAGTAAGGATAGGAAATTAGTTTTAGCCGTTAACGGTGAAATATATAATCATAAAGAGATTCGAAGTAAATACCCGGATTATGAGTTTCTTACTCACTCCGATTGTGAAGTGATATTAGCTCTTTACAGGGATAAAGGAGCAGGCCTGTTCGAAGATTTGAACGGTATCTTTGCTTTTGCTCTGTATGATGTAGAAAAGGATGTGATATTGATCGGACGTGATCATATGGGTATTATTCCTTTATATACAGGCTATGATGACAGAGGGCAGTTTTATGTGGCCAGCGAATTGAAAGCTCTTGAGGGTGTGTGTCCTAATATAAAGGAATTCCTTCCGGGACATTATATTTTTACAAAAGAAGGAAATACGCTGCAAAAGTGGTATGAACGGGACTGGATGGAGTACGACAATGTAAAGGAGAATATGTCTGATATTACTGAACTCCAGTCTGCATTGGAGGCTGCTGTGCATCGCCAGCTTATGTCGGATGTGCCTTATGGTGTACTTCTTTCGGGTGGATTGGATTCATCAATAATCTCTGCAATAGCCAAACAGTATGCCTCACACCGTATAGAAGATGATAGTAAGTCGGAAGCATGGTGGCCTCAGCTTCATTCGTTTGCAGTAGGTTTGAAAGAAGCACCGGATTTAGTTGCTGCACAAAAAGTAGCGGATTATATAGGCACTATTCATCACGAAATTCATTTTACCGTAGAAGAGGCAATGGACGCACTGAGTGATGTTATCTATCATATAGAGACTTATGATGTAACTACAGTGCGGGCGTCTACACCAATGTACTTGTTGGCACGCTTTATCAAATCGATGGGTGTGAAAATGGTGCTGTCAGGCGAGGGCTCTGACGAGCTTTTCGGAGGGTATCTTTATTTTCACAAGGCGCCTGATGCAAAAGCGTTGCATGAAGAGACCGTTCGTAAACTAGACAGATTACATCTTTACGACTGCCTGAGGGCAAACAAATCTTTGGCCGCATGGGGAGTAGAGGGGCGTGTGCCTTTTCTTGATAAAGAATTTATTGATGTGGCTATGCGTTTGAATCCTAAAGATAAAATGTGCGGAAACGGAAAGATAGAAAAACATATCCTGCGTCAGGCTTTTGAAGATTATCTTCCCCAGAGTGTAGCATGGAGACAAAAAGAACAGTTCTCGGATGGGGTAGGGTATAGTTGGATAGATACATTGAAAACGGTGGCTGAAGAAAAAGTATCGGATAAGCAAATGTTGCATGCAGCAGAGCGTTTTCCGATCAATCCGCCTATGTCGAAAGAGGAATATTGGTATCGTTCTATATTTGAAAGTCATTTCCCTTCTGCATCAGCAGCACAGACTGTGCCTTCGGTGCCATCCGTAGCATGTAGTACAGCTACGGCGTTGGAATGGGATGCTTCGTTCAAGAACAGGATAGATCCTTCGGGGCGCGCTGTAAAAGCCGTTCATGAGGTGGCTTATGATAAGTAGTTGTGTATAGGTAGTTTTTATAAAGGTTAAAAATCAGGTTAATGCTGATTTTTAGCCTTTGTTTTTGTAGATTAAACTGAATTAAAATTGGAGAAGTTTATCTATATGGAAAGTAGTCAGAGGAGTTAAAGTAGTAAGTAGAAACGATCTTTGAAATAAGAGAATAAATATTTAATTTTCGTCAGATTTGTCTGCCTTTTTGTTAAATTTGTAAAAATCATATTAACGATTATGGATGAAAATATACTAAACTTGCTTCATAGCTTAATAGAAGAGGGCAACATTTTAATTAATGAGATACACCCTATGCCTCCGACACCTGGTATTATAAGACTAACCACTGTTTATTATGTTGATGATGCCGGAAAGTATGCAAATTGGAAATCATCAGTAAAACGTTTTTTAAAAATAAATTTTCCGGAAGATTGTGAAGAAATGGAAAATATAGAAAAATATAATTTTTCTCCGGATACTCATAAACAAATAGTTGGATTACTTGTAGCTATACAGAAAATGCCTCAAATAGTAAAAAGAGTAGAAAATGTTAATAAAAATGCAATTCATATAACAAATAATCTTTCACAGAACCAGGAACAAAACCAATTAATAACACTTAATATATTTATAGAATCTATAGAAAACGAATTAACAAAAAGGCAATTTGATGAACTTAAACAAGTAGTACATGAATACAAGGATAGCCCGAAAGAGGGCAAAGAAAATGTATTGAATAAACTTAAAAGCTTTGGAAATGACGTCTTGTCAAATATCATAGCGAATATAATTACATCACCTACTATATGGGGATGATAAATTTACATCGGACTATAATTATCTCATTATATTAGCGATAAAATAATGTATATGAGTGTTTTGAGCTATTTAGGTAGTCAAATGCCTGCCTTTGTTTTTGCTGAATTAGTATGTAAGTGTTCAAAAACGCCTCATAAAATAATTTAGATTTAATTTGTACGTCAGATTCTTGTGCAAGTTCTACATGCTCTTCGATATTTACAGTTAAAAGCTAACAGCTAAAGGCTAAAAACTTGTCCGTTTTGTAACTTTTTTGTTAAAATGTACGGTGACTCTCTGTAATTACAGGTTTTATAAATCAGCCATCAATAATATTTATTGCGTTATCCTCTGATTTGCAGCTATCGCATTAAAAGCGTAATTTTGCAGCTTCTATCGACCAGTAATTAGCTAAAAATGAAATATAATATATCCGATTTTGAAATAATGGCTCCTGTGGGATCGTACGATTCGCTTATGGCAGCTATACGAGGCGGTGCGGATTCTATCTACTTCGGTATCGAGGGATTGAATATGCGTGCCCGATCGTCGAATAATTTTACAATCGATGATCTCAAACAGATCGCAAATATCTGTAAAGAAAAAGGCCTGAAAAGTTACCTCACAGTGAATACTATTATATATGACAATGACATCGCACTGATGCACCAGATAGTGGATGCGGCGAAAGAAGCGGAATTATCGGCCATTATTGCTTCGGATGTCTCTGTTATGATGTACGCCCGTAGTATTGGAGTAGAAGTACATCTTTCAACCCAACTGAATATAACTAATACTGAAGCGTTGAAGTTTTACGGGCAATTTGCTGATGTGGTGGTTTTGGCACGGGAGTTAAACCTCGATCAGGTTGCGTCTATATATAAGGATATAGTAGAGCAGCAGATAAAAGGACCAAATGGAGAACTTATCCGCATCGAAATGTTTTCACACGGGGCGCTTTGCATGGCTGTGTCGGGTAAATGTTACCTGAGCCTGCATGAAAAAGATTTGTCGGCCAACAGAGGTGCCTGCAATCAGATTTGTCGCCGGGGATATATTGTAAAGGATAAGGACAGTGAAATAGAACTGGAAATCGATAACGAATACATTATGTCGCCCAAAGACCTGAAAACGATCCATTTTATGAACAAGATGATGGATGCCGGAGTGCGTGTATTTAAGATAGAGGGACGTGCCCGGGGGCCTGAGTATGTACGTACGGTAGTCGAATGTTATAAGGAAGCCGTAAAAGCATATTGTGAAAGTACATTCACAGAGGATAAAATAGCTAAATGGGACGAACGCCTTGCTACTGTATTTAACCGTGGATTCTGGGATGGTTATTATCTTGGGCAAAGGTTGGGCGAGTGGTCGAGTGTATACGGTTCGGGATCGACAAAGAAAAAGATGTACATCGCGAAAAGCATCAAATATTTTTCTAATCTGGGAGTTGCCGAGTTCCAGATGGAAACCCAGTCATTGAAAGTAGGCGATGAGGTTCTAATCACAGGCCCGACTACCGGAGCAGTCTTTCAAACAGTTGAGGAGATACGCGTTGGTATGGAATCCGTGAATGAAACAGTAAAAGGTGAAAGGTTCTCTATCAAGGTAGATGAGAAGATACGTCCATCGGACAAGCTCTTCAAACTAGTGAAAGTGGAACAGAAAAAGAAGTTTGTAGAAAAGGCATAAAAGAAAAAAGACTGCAATTGCAGTCTTTTCTATTTCTTACCATCTACGGTCTCTGGCTGAATAAGTAGCGTTTCCGGAAGACGAAGATTTACTGGCCTTTGGCGCTTTCTGTTTCTTTTGCTTTTTGGTATTGCTCTGTTGTTCCAAAGCTTTTACAGAATCGTTTATTACCCAGAGATTCTTATCGAAGTCCTTTAATTGGCTTTCTATGCTGTCCTGAGCATATTTCAATTCTTCAGGAGTCTTGAACTGTTGCATGAGGAGCTTGTTTTCCATATTAGTGGTCTTATATATTTCTCCTTCATACAGCCGCATGTTAAAATAATCGTCAATGGTCTTATTCATTACATTGTTCAGATTCGAAGCCATAATAGGCATCTGAGCAGCATAAGGGCGGATGTTTTCGTATGGAATCCAGAACTGGGGTTGTGGCATTCCCTGTTCGGGGTTAGAGAAATTATCTATTCCCTCAAAATATTCCTGACGCATCAGTACCGGGCAAATTGCCAGTACTTTGATTCCCATTACAGAATTGGACTGGTCGAAATACCAGGCTTCCTTGATGTAGTATCTAAGAGCTTCATTGCCAGGGATGCTGAATTCATCATAGGTGTATTTATTCCCGTTTTTCTGATATGGTATCTCCAGGTTCTTCAGCACATTTTCGAAGTTGACTTTGAGCTCGTCCACAAACAGATCACGACCATCGTTCCACTCGTAAGCTGTCAGGTTACCATCAGCCATCAGTTTAAAGATCATTGTGTACAGGTTCATTTTGTCGCCTACAGGTTGCGGAGGGTAGTACAATGCGGCATTCTTCCCTTTGGTCAGATCCAGAATGCGGTATACTTCCCTTACCCAGGTAGCATTGGCCATGTCCTGAGCGTTTTCTACATTCTTCATTTCTGCCCGGACGGTCATTTTCTTTACCTGCGCTCCGTTGTCGGCTTGTGTTCCCTGCTGTTCTTGCTGTTTCCTTGCCAGTCGTTCGCGTAGTGATCCTGTTTGTTCCTGTGCATCAAGATATGGTACAGCACATAAACAGGAAATCAATATGATTGTTATTTGAACTATCTTTCTCATGTCCTTATTTCTTTGATTTTGCAAAGCCTACTTGTGTTCTTACACAACGGAACCCGATATATGAGCGTGGCTGGTTCTGGAACTCGCCTTCACGCATATCTCCACGGATATTGCGGCCTATGTCTTTCCATGAACCACCTTTAACTACTTTTTTCTTTATAGAGTAGGGATCTTCTTTCGCCGCATCGTAACGGTATTGCGGATTCATATCGTTCATCAAGGCTGTACCCGATTCTGTGTATGCAGTGGAAGTCCATTCCGATACGTTCCCGGCCAGATCGTATACGCCAAAACGATTAGGGATGTATGAAGCTACCCGTGCAGGTATCAGGTTTCCATCTTTTGTATAGTTCCCTTCTCCCGGTTTGAAGTTGGCCATGAAGCAGGCTTTTTCGTCCATTGTGCCTTCTCTGTCCCATGGGTATTTGTTTTCGGTACGTCCGTTACGTGCCACAAATTCCCATTCTCCTTCTGTTGGTAAACGAAAGTTTTCGATAGGACGTGCGTTGCGGGGTTGTCCCATACGGTAGAATTTGGTTCTCCATTCGCAGAAGGCGGTTGCCTGTTCCCATGTCACACCTACTACAGGATAGTCATTGTATCCGGTATGGGAGAAGTACATGCGCATATATGGCTCGTTGTATGCATTATTGAAGTCGTTCACCCAGACTGTCGTATCAGGGTAGATATTTATAATCTTTGTATGTACAAAGTCGAAGAGCGAAGTCAGAGGCCTTATTATCGTTTCATTTACCGGCAATCCATCTTCATTGAGGTAGGCTGTATCTTTAGAAATAGTTATAACCTCATTTGGATTGGCTGTAATATCCGTGTTGAGAATCCTTTCTGACGGATCCAGGCGATTGCGGCGTTTGGCAGCCTCGGTATAGTCGAACCATTCGTAAATGAAGTTTATCTGTCGTGGATCCAGACCTCTTTGTTGGGTGATAGGATGAACGAATGTCACGCTATTGATAGCCATTTCTTCATCTTCCAACGGCCTGCGTGGTATAGATTTCTTCCAATCAAGGTATGGCTTTATCGGATCTCCATAACGGTCTTCTGTTATCTTAAATGTTTCGTCTATAACGGATAAACGTTCCCTGATAATGGAATCCCGTACCCAATAAACAAACTGGCGGTATTTGGAGTTTGTGACTTCCGTCTCATCCATCCAGAAATTGTCTATCGATACTCCTTTTGGATTAGCCTTTATATCCCATAGTGAATCATTTTCGGCGGGGCCCATTTCAATAGATCCCCTCGAAATCAAGACCATTCCGTGTGGTGCAGGCTCGGCCCATGAAGAACCTTTTTCGCCTGTTACTTCACCTCCGATACTGGCCCCTCCCGACGAACTGCCGCAGGAAGTAAGTATCATAAGTGAAGCTATAGTTGCAAATAACAGCTGTTTCATATTTATCTTTATTAGCTTTTAGCTACCGATTTCTTGTTTGATGTAATTTTGTATTATGTATTATTATGTTCTTGTTTCTTCTACTGTTTATAATATTCTTATGCTCTTGCTTGGCCCTGGTTCCCTCTTCTTGGTCAACGGAATGCTGTACCGTATAAAAAGCTCATGGCTACCATTGCTGGCAGACAAGGCTGAGCCCGTATTCAGGTCGTAAGAATACCCGGCGTCGATATTCCTTATTTTTACACCCAGCAAAAATACAAAACCTTCGCCTTTTCTCCAAGATATTCCGCCATTGAACATCTTATTATACTCAACTTTAGATGTTAAGTCGAGTTGCCATACAACAGCATCGGATTTAAGGAACGCAGAAGGTTGCAACTCTAACAACGGATTATTAAGCATTATATTGTATCCTCCCATCAAATAGTAGGTTCGTCCTACAAAGGCAGAACGGTCTTCTGCTATATCGAATTTCGGTTCCCAGAGGTGATTTACTGAAAAGCCGACATAATATTTCGGGGCGATCCACGCTACACCTAATCCACCATCGACAGTTTTGCTTCCGCTGCCTGTCGGTTTTGCCGGGTCATTCTGATCGTGATAATCGCTCTCCGGGATATGTATACTGGCTGCATCGAAATCAATATTCAGCATTCCTCCTTGTATGCCTATATGTAGGAATTTGTTATTCTTGAACTTGAATTTGTACATATATTGCCCCATCATGTAAGTATTGGAAAACAGTCCGAATTTTTCATTCGTCATGATGATTCCTACGCCATGTTCCTTGCCAAAGAACTTGACCGGCATATTCATGGAAACTATGGAGGATATTGGCGGATCTGTAAATCCTTCCCATTGACGACGGTGTAATAGGGCGCTCTCTATGTTATTGGTTTCAGCTATAAATGCGGGATTATAATAATTCTTCATCCTCCAATACTGGCTTAGTTGGGGATCCCATTGTCCATATACAGAACCGAGCCCCATAACAAAAAACAATATTGGTAGTATTATATATTTAACCCTCATTCGGAAATATCATAGATAATCGGATGCAAAGTAATTACAATTTATTTATTAATAACGGTTAAACGGGTAACAAATTGTATGATCTGCTTTCCTTTGATCAAAAATCAATCCCATAGTTTTAATTGTGTTCCATTGTCTTTTGGTTTCTTGGCATCACCGAATACTGTCTTTCCGCCATATTTATAGGAGGTGTTCCGTTCGTGTTGTACAAGGTCATTGAAATAGTTGTTCGGAGTATATCCTTTTTCTATCTCGAGTGATATTTTAGACAAATTTCTCAAGGCATCGGACTTATCTTTATCTCCCAGTTTCGACTGGTGAATAGCCTTATCCAATATTCCGATTGTTTGATCATAAATCTTTGTCGGAACAGGGAATGGATGCCCATCTTTTCCCCCATGGGCAAAAGAGAACCGTGCCGGATCGAAAAACCGGGAAGGGGTACCGTGTATCACTTCGCTTACCAATGTGAGTGATTGCAGGGTGCGTGGACCAACTCCCTGAAGCAATAACAGAGATTCTATATCTGTCACATTTGTTTCGTGTGCCAGGATCAATGCTGCTCCCAGACGTTGAATGTTTACGTCTTCTTCCCTTACGTCGTGGTGATTAGGTAAGATAATCGACACTTCTTTCATCAGTTTATCAGGGTTCTCTTTTGTCAGTTCTAATATACTATCTTTCGTAGGCATAGCTTCCTTGTCTGTAAGATTAAGTATCAGACCCTGATTTTTTCCGCAAACCGATGTGTGAGGTTCCTCCGTAAAAGATTGGAGGGACGAAGATAGCCAATGATAACGTCTCGCCATTTTGTTATCGGGATTCATTCCCTGCTGGATAACGGCCCATTCTCCATCTTGTGTAACGACAAACGAATGCAGATATAGCTGGAATCCATCCTGAATAGCTGTGTTGTCTACTTTGGCGGATAGCTTGCTGTTCCTGACCAGTTCTTCGCCATTCAGTCCTGTTTTATTGGCAATCTCCAATAACTCCGCCGGAGTTTGCCTCGAAGACTTTCCCCGTCCGCCGCAAACATACACACCCAATTCGGAAGAACGTTTATTAATAGCTTTTTTCAAAGCATTCATTACAGATGTGGTTATACCGGACGAATGCCAGTCCATGCCTAAAACACAACCTAATGACTGGAACCAGAACGGATCGCTCAGCCTTTGCAGTAATGCAGACCGACCATATTCTATAATGATTGCTTCGGCTATGGCTCCGCCAAGCAGACTCATCCGTTGAGCCAGCCAGGGTGGTACTGTTCCGTAGTGAAGTGGTAAATCGGCGTGTCCGCGTTTCATAGGTTTAAAGGTAAAGAAAAAGACAGACATATTTATGTCTGTCTTTTTCTTTACGGAGATTTAACAGTTATTGTCTGTATATGAAATTTACTTTAAATGTATAATCATCCAGATATCGATCTTCATCACTTAAGTTGCTAGCTTGAACATAAAATACTATTTTCTTCGTGGGTGTCAAATAAAGATCGAAACCTATGGTTTCGGAATATGGAGCTGCTGTTCCATTTGGGTATGTTTGTACATAAGGGCATTGAGTCAATACTTTATAGTCTGTATTCCCTTCAGTCTTCCATATATACACCCAGCCTTGTACAGCCCCCTCTTCAAACATATAGTCATCGAATTCGGGGAAAGAATAAGAATATTCATAGCGCTTATCATTACTGTTCCATACCCAGTCCTCATATTTTACAGGAAATATAAATGTATCCATATCAGTACCAATGTCGTAATAATGATTATCATCTCCACATCCTGTAAATCCAAGAATAAGCACACTAATAAATAATGCAGGTAGAAATTTACATAATCTTGTTTTCATAAGATTCATTTATATAATTGATCTTCCAAATGTATGGATTATGTTTGAGTTGAACAAATCCATAAATGCGAATCACCTTTTTCCTGTATTTTTTTTCTGGAACTTTATCTATACTTCGAAATGGTTAATAGCCAGTAGTTAGTAGAAACGATCTTTGAAATACTGAAAATTATTTTTTTGAAGTTTAGCATTTTTACGAGAAAACGTATCAGGTTTTAGTTGAAAATGCTGCAAAAGTGTAACTTTTGTAACTTTTTTGTTAACTGATAACTGAATATCTTGCTCGCACAGACTTCCAGTCTGTGTGTTGCGAAGCAAAAAAGATCGCTCGAGGCACGGACAAGATGTCCGCGCCAGCGAAGTGAAACAAGTTTATTATCAGATGTTTTAATTGATCTTCACCAGTGATTTTCTCATGTCTTCCGGGATATCTTTTATATCTAATATCTGCAGGGTTGGAGTTTCTGTTGTGCTATTAGGTTTCATGGTTGCGTTTATTTCTTCAGTATCGAGAGACCACATTGCCCCTGTAGCCGGATCGACAATCAGCATACCGATCAACCCTCCCAGTAAAATGTTGGCAAAATACCATCCTTCTATATCTGCACCTATTGTAACCAGATAATCATCATAGCCCGGAGTTGACAGTTTTACTACATATTCAGCTTTGGACATATATCCTGCACTAGATTTTAATTTTACTATAGCCGGGCTTTGTCCCTGATATACAGTCTTTCCTTTTTTATTGGTAATCGTAATATCTGCTCCTGGAGGATTAGAGTTGATTGTTAAAGGATAAGTTGATTTTGTAAACATGGATGCACAACCAGGTAGTAGGAATACTGCCGCCAGTAACACGACAGTCAGTGAGATAAGCTTCTTGTTCATAAGATTTTTGTTTTAAATTAGTATAATTAAGGTGAAAATCGCTGCTAATATATAGTAATAGGTGTAAAAAGACAAACCTTTTGAGGTATTTATTTGTTATCTGTGATTTCTATTATTTTCTCTAATACTTCTCTATTATTCACGGAAGATAAATTTATCCAGTTTATTTCATTATCCCGCTTGAACCATGTCATTTGTTTACGTGAATATATACGGCTGTTCTGTTTTATTTTTTCTATGGCAAAATCGAGTGTCCATTCTCCATCGAAGTATTTAAATAATTCCTTATAGCCAACAGTATTAAGCGCATTGAGATAACGTTGAGGATAAAAGCAACGAGCTTCGTCCTGCAAGCCTTGTTCTAACATCATATCCACTCTTTTATTAATGCGGTTATACAGGTCTTCCCGTTCGCGCATTAGTCCGATCTTGATAATCTTGAATGGGCGTTCTTTTTTTGTTTTTGTCCGAAAAGATGAATATGGCCTGCCTGTCATCAGACAAACTTCGAGGGCATGAATCACCCGCTTATAATTTTTTAGGTCTACTTCGTTGTAGAAATCAGGATCCAGTGTTTTTAATTGTGCCCTGATCGGTTCTAGCCCTTCTCTTTCATACAAGCCATATATATCCTCTCGCAATTTCTCATCAATTGTAGGGACATCATCTATTCCATTACATAAGGCATCTATATAAAGCATGGAGCCACCCGAAGCAATGAGGATGTCATGAGTTTTGTGTTGCTCTGCTATTATCTTTAAAGCGTCCTGTTCAAATTCACTGGCACTATAATAATTGTGTACATCTAACATGCCCACCAAAAAATGGGGTACACGTAATAACTCAGTTACGGTCGGAGCGGCTGTGCCAATTTCTAAGCCCTTAAAAAACTGGCGGGAATCAGCCGATATGATGGGGCAATTGTAATATTCGGCCAGATCGAGACTTAGTGCTGTTTTTCCTACTCCGGTAGGGCCAAGCAGAACTATAAGTTTTTTCATTAAAAGTCTTCTTCTCCCGAAGATTCGGCTATGTTATCTAATCCGTCGAATCCTTCAGCATCGAGTTCATCCATATCGTACCCTTCGTCTCCGTAGAAATTCTCTCCCATGTCCAATGAATTTGACGTGGCTGCAATAGTGTCGAAGTCGACGAATTGCGCAGGCGGATTACCCACAGATTTTGTGCAAACCGGCTCATCCAGATCCTTTCCTGTGATGATCTCTCTCAATTCCATGAAGAAAGCCCGTTCGGTCAGGTAATCGAAGACATACATTAATTTTTGTTTCTCATCTTCCAGAAAATCATTCAGGATAGATGCTTCCATTGTGTAGGAGTCTTCATCGGAACTTGTATCCATTTCCACCAAAGTGATTTCCTGTTCTTTTTCCCAATCGTCGCTGCAAATGAAAAAGGATGTCATATCTCCTTCTTTAAAATCAACCGCTTTGAGAATCGCTCTGTGCAGATCGAAGAATGTCGCATCAGCATCTATCTGAATTTCACGTTTGAAGTCTTCTGCTTCATCCGATAAAAGTAAAAATCGAAATATCATGTTGTTTAGTTTTTTTCTTAATTCAAAAATAGTAAAATTTTTACAAAGTGCATAGGATAGAAAATAAAATTGAAATCAGCCTGTAGAAAGACTATCCTTTTATTTTTTCTAAGATTAAACGTTTGTTTACCACATCCGGTATTTCTTCTTCGTAATGAGTTACATATATGAGGGATTTTTCAGTATTGCAGAATTCTTCTATTATTCTCTTTACTTTTCTTTTGTTCACGAAATCGAGACCATGTAAGGGCTCATCTAGAATCAACAGATCGGGATTCTTAACAAAAACCCTGGCTAACAAGATCAGTCGTTGTTCACCCGATGAAACGTTAAGGAATGATATATCCTGTAAATGTTCTACCCCGAATATTTTCATCCAATGCAGTGCCAACTGCTCCTGGTCTGCATTACATTTACGGTATAATCCTATTGTGTCGAAAAAACCGGAGCCTACCACATCAATGCACCGTACGTTTTTCAGGTAATAAAGGTGCATCTCGGGAGATATATAACCAATTCTTTTTTTTATATCCCAGATACTTTCACCTGTGCCTCTTTTCCTGTCAAATAATGTAATATTATTAGCATAAGCTTGCGGGTTATCGCCACAGATCAGGCTCAATAGAGTAGATTTTCCTGATCCGTTAACTCCTAATAATGCCCATTTCTCTCCCCGCTCAACAGTCCAGTTTAAATCTTTAAGTATGGTTCGCTCTCCATATTTTATATGTATATCCTTTAATATCGCAGCATTCTGAAACGGTATAATGTCTTTTTCTACCAGAGGCTCTAAATTGCTTATGCCAGCAACCTTATCGTCTTCTTTAAATAGTTCTTTTATAAATAACCTATTCTCAAGAAAATCATCTTTAGATATTTGCGGGTATATCTTTTTGTCGGCAACAGGTAAGATGTCTGTAACAACATCCTGTATATCTTTCGGATTTGACAGAACCAAGACGATTTGTAACCCTTCTAATTTTTTCAAACGGGCTAATAAATCGCTTAATATCTGACGCGACTTGAAATCCAAGCCTATAAATGGATTGTCCAGTACCAGGATTTTAGGCTTAGATAGTAGGATCTTAACAATGAGAAACTTTCTCAGTTCCCCGCTCGAAAGCATATCAACTTTCTTATTCATCAAATCCGAGATTTCAAACCAGTCGATGAGCATATCGAGCCATTGTCGGTCTGTATTGGCAACTAAATCCGAAACAAAGGGGACGTCTAGCTCCACCCCTTTATTCCAGCGTTGCTGGTAGTAGCTGTTCTGAGTATCTACAATGCTATATATATCGCGGAATGCAACGCTTTTTACAGTAGAGGATATCCTTTCATTATTCCCGGGTTCTATTTCTCCTTTTTTTAGAGCCAGCTTGCCAGACAATAAATCTGTAAGCAAGGTTTTTCCACCTCCGTTAGGACCGATAACAGCCCAGTATTGTCCTTCTCTAATTTCCCAGTTGACTGGTTCACTAAAACGATACAGTTCAAGCCGAGGGATAGCTTCTTTAATATTGATAATTGTCTTTTCCACTATTTCCTATACATTTTGGAGAACAAAAGTATAAATAAGCTGTTATTTATAGTATAACAATTATATATTTAAATAGATAGGATCAAAAAAACAAGGGAATAATCTATTTTTGTTGGTAAAATAAAATATAATTTAAGAATAATAATTAAATTTGTACTTTGGTTTAATAAATGAAATAGGGTTTTACCTTAACACCATATCACATTATGAAGATAAATTTTTTATTATTGGCAATGCTCTTTGGAGTATTGACTTTTTCATTAAACGCACAAGAAAACAAATCAGGTAACGAAGCCGATCCGTGTAATTGTGGCTCTGCCAGAGACTCAGTTTTGTTACAATTGAACAGTGGAGAGGAAGTTATCGTAGTAAAAAGGAGTGCACAACAGTTGAGTGTGGCACAATCGGAAATGGCAAAACGTCGTAAATATTTCGATTGCCCGGATATATTGGCTCCTGTGGAAAGGGAGAAAACCCCGGAAATAGACAAGCCGGTAGAGAGACCTGCTGAAAAACCAGTGATCAAAGAAATTAAAAAAGAACCATTCTTCTTACCTGATCCGGTATTCTTCCGTATCAATAAATGGGTGATTGATCAGACAGAATGGGCTAAAATAGAACTGGCCGTTAATTATCTGAATGAGAATCCGGGTGCAACGTGTGTTATCACAGGATATGCAGATAAAAAAACAGGTAATGCAACAATAAATCAAAGACTATCGAAGAATCGCTCCGAAGCTGTAGCTAAAGCTATGGAAGAAAAGTATGGTATAGCTAAGAATAGATTATCAGTAAACTGGAAAGGAGATGGTATTCAGCCATTTGAGTTAGATAATGATAAAAACCGTGCCGTATTATTCCTGATTAATCCATAAGAATAATAAGAAATAAATAAGCATAAAAAATAAGCGGGAAATTTCCCGCTTATTTTTTTATATATTGACTTTCTATAAATTTCAACTGCTTTTCAAGCATGTTCACCCTGATCATATCATAGCCATTATTCTTTGCCTCTTCTATCGGACGTGTATAGATATACTCAATTTCCAAAGGTCGCTTAAAGTCATAATCAAGCTTCATGCTTGGAGAGTAGGGCACCATTTTCCGGGTAGTATCGAGAATCTCATCGGCAAAGCTTTCCGGTATGGAGTATTTACCCTTGCCTGCATGATTGCCTCCCCGAATAACTTCGAGCATCATTTCGTGTAATAGATTCTCCATTCCTGTGTTGTTCATCAATTTATCGGTATCTGTATTCATTACAACAGTCATACCATTATAAGGAATATTCCAAACTAATTTCATCCAACGGGCCTGCTCCAGATTTTGTATCTTGGTTTCTACTCCGGCATCCATCAGGTCATTGCAAATCTGTTCTATCAACGAGTTGTCCGGGCAGGAATATGAACCTATATTCAATCGTCCTTCATCAAAATGCGAAATATGTCCTTCTCCTGTTTTCGCTGAACAAATAAAGGCCAGTCCTCCTGTAATCCATAGACCGGGAAAGGTTTTTTGCAAATCTTCTTCCAAGCCTAATCCGTTTTGGATAAGAATAACGAGGGTTGTGTCATGAAGAAGAGGAGGTAATAATTCTTTCAATAAATGGTTATTCGTAGATTTCAATCCTACCAATACAACATCGCACTTCGGCATATCTGATGTGTCATTATAAGCATTCACCTGCTTGAGATGAAAGTCTCCATTCACAGAATCGAGTCTTAATCCATTTTCTTTTACATATCCATAATCTGAGTGAAAAAGAAAGTGAACATCTTGTCCTGCATTGGCAAGTTTTCCTCCATAGTATCCACCAATAGCACCAGTGCCTATTACCGCATATTTTAATGACATGATTGTATGTTTTTGATACAAAGATAAGTATTTAGAAGACAAAAAGCGACTATCCGGAGATAGTCGCTTTTATATTGAGATGTAAAAGATATTAATCTTTAAATTTTGCTTTCAGGAATTCACGGTTCAGGCGAGCAATATTACTGATTGAGATGTTTTTAGGACATTCCATTTCACAGGCCTGAGTATTAGTACAGTTACCGAATCCAAGTTCGTCCATTTTGGCTACCATTGCTTTTGCACGGCGGGCAGCTTCCACACGTCCCTGAGGTAACAATGCCAATTGGCTTACCTTAGCGGAAACGAACAGCATCGCCGATCCGTTTTTACATGCTGCAACACAAGCACCACAACCTATACAGGAAGCCGAGTCCATTGCTTCATCGGCATCTATTTTAGAGATTGGAATTGCGTTGGCATCAGGAATACCTCCGGTATTGACGTTCACATATCCTCCGGCCTGTATGATCTTATCGAAGGCTTTACGGTCAACCATCAGGTCGCGGATAACAGGAAAGCCTGCTGAACGCCAAGGTTCAACTGTAATGGTTTCCCCGTCTTTAAATTTACGCATATGAAGCTGGCAGGTGGTAATGTCTTCGTCTGGACCATGAGGGTGTCCGTTTATGTAGAGGCTACACATACCGCATATACCTTCACGGCAATCGTGATCAAATACTACAGGTTCTTTGCCTTCATTTACCAGTTTTTCATTCAAAATATCCAGCATTTCGAGAAATGAACTTTCTGTAGAAATGCCATCAAGTTTATGTGTTTCAAAGGCTCCTTTCTCTTGAGGACCTCTTTGACGCCAAACTTTTAATGTTATATTTATTAGTTTTTCCATCGTTTTTTTATTTTAGGTACGAGATACAAGATACGAGATACAAGTTATTCTTTTGGCTTCATAGAATTAATAAGAGCTGATAACATTTTGATTATTTCACTAAGCAAAAGGTTTAATGTCTGATATTCCTCATTCTTTATATATTCTAATTCTTTAGAAATTATCAACTGAGTTTCTAATTCAGATGCTGAACCTAGAGCAATATATGTGAAATGTTCGCATTCTTTCTTCGAGCCCCGTCCAAATCCTTCGGCTATATTAGACGGAATTGAAACGGCCGATCTTCTCATTTGAGAAATCAATCCAAATAACTCTTCTTTAGGAAAAGACTTAGTTTCAACATATACCAACTTTACTAAGTTGATACTTTTTTGCCAAACTTTTAAATCTTTATGTGTTCCCATCAAAAAAACTTGTTTACTTGTCTACTTGTTTACTCGTCAACTGATTTAAGCTTTGTAATTACGTTGTTGTCTTACTACGAACTCATAGTCAAGAGGTTCTTTAACCATTTCAGGAGCTGTGTCATCACCCTGATATTTCCAGCATGCCACGTATGAATAGTGTTCATCGTCACGCATTGCCTCTCCGTCCGGAGTTTGGAATTCTTCGCGGAAGTGACCTCCACAAGACTCGTTGCGGTTAAGTCCATCGTAAGCCATTAATAAACCTATTTCGATAAAATCTGATAAACGAAGTGCCTTTTCCAATTCTGTATTCAGATCTGTTGCCTCACCCGGGATACGTACATTTGTCCAGAATTCTTTTTTCACGGCTTTGATATCTTCAATAGCTTTTTCAAGAGACTCTTTTGTACGCGCCATACCTACAAAATCCCACATGATAATTCCCAGTTGCTTATGGATAGAGTCTACCGAACGGTTTCCTTTTATATTCATCAGTTTAGCAACCTTCTCTTTGATTGCATTCTCTGTCTGAACAAACTCTGGAAGATCGGTACTGAAACGAGGGACAGAAATCTGATCGGATAAGTAATTCTGGATAGTATAAGGTAAAACGAAATACCCGTCGGCAAGTCCCTGCATCAATGCAGATGCACCCAGACGGTTAGCTCCATGGTCAGAGAAGTTAGCTTCTCCCAGGGCAAATAAACCTTTGATGGAAGTCATCAACTCATAGTCAACCCAGATACCACCCATTGTATAGTGGATTGCCGGATAGATCATCATCGGAGTTTCGTATGGATTATCGTCAACTATTTTTTCATACATCTGGAACAGGTTACCATAACGTGCTTCTACAACATCACGTCCAAGGCGTTGGATTGCAGATGAGAAATCAAGGTATACGGCAAGACCTGTAGAGCCTACACCATATCCGGCGTCACATCTTTCCTTCGCGGCGCGTGAAGCCACGTCACGAGGAACAAGGTTACCGAATGCAGGGTAACGTCTTTCCAGATAGTAGTCGCGGTCTTCTTCTTTTATTTGAGTCGGTTTTAGCTTTCCTGCACGGATAGCTTCCGAATCTTCTATTTTTTTAGGAACCCAGATGCGTCCGTCGTTACGAAGCGATTCCGACATCAATGTCAGTTTCGATTGGAATTCTCCGTGAACAGGGATACAAGTTGGGTGAATCTGGGCAAAACAAGGATTTGCAAAATAAGCACCTTTTTTGTATGCCTGGATAGCAGCCGATCCGTTCGATCCCATTGCGTTTGTAGAAAGGAAGAATGTATTTCCGTATCCACCTGTTGCAATAACTACGGCGTGAGCAGCAAAGCGCTCAAGGTGGCCGGTTACAAGGTTGCGTGCGATAATCCCGCGTGCGCGTTCTTCTCCACTTTCATCTTTTACAAGCACAACATCAAGCATCTCGTAACGGGTGTAAAGTTTTACACTTCCTTTATGTACCTGACGGCTTAACGCAGAGTAAGCTCCCAACAATAGCTGTTGTCCTGTTTGTCCTTTGGCATAGAATGTACGTGACACCTGTGCTCCACCGAAAGAACGGTTGTCGAGCAAGCCTCCATATTCACGGGCAAAAGGAACTCCCTGAGCAACACACTGGTCGATGATGCTGTTCGCAACTTCAGCCAGACGGTATACGTTAGCTTCACGGGCACGGTAGTCACCACCTTTGATTGTATCGTAGAAAAGACGGTAAACAGAGTCACCATCGTTTTGATAATTCTTTGCAGCATTGATACCCCCTTGTGCAGCGATAGAGTGCGCGCGGCGGGGAGAATCCTGAATACAGAAGTTCAACACATTGAAGCCCATCTCGCCAAGAGACGCGGCAGCCGATGCTCCTGCAAGGCCTGTACCTACCACAATAATGTCTAAGCGACGCTTGTTGGCAGGATTCACCAGCTTCTGGTGAGCCTTATAATTGGTCCATTTTTCTGCTAATGGCCCTTCAGGTATTTTTGAATCTTTTTTTGGATCTAGTATAGTACTCATAATCTGTTTTTCTTTTAATCTTTAACAAAAATAATCAGTGCCTATTTTAAGCGAATGGACAGAAATAATGTCTGGCATAGAAATAGATAGTAACGAAAGCAAATGCCAGGCAAATAACTGTGGCAAGTACTTGTCCGATCACTTTCCAGCGATTCATCCATATTTTGTTATTCCATCCGATAGTCTGAATAGCACTCCAGAATCCATGAGACAGGTGGAACCATAGGGCAACATACCAGATAAGATAGGCTATTACAACCCAAAGCTGGCTGAAGTAGTATTTTATAAACTCTGCTCCATCCTGAGGAGACACTACAGTATCACCCAATTGTACATGATGTTGTCCCATTAATTCAACAAACATCATTTTGTACCAAAACTGGCTGAGGTGAAGCACCATAAATCCGATAACGATAACTCCCAGAACAAACATATTCTGCGATGCCCATTCAACATTTTTCGGGCGTACATTTACCGCATAGCTGTCGTTTCCGCGAGCCTTGCGGTTTTGGAGGGTAAGAATTAGTGCATAAATGAAGTGAAGAGCCACCAATGCGCCTAATGCGGCTGTACCTGCTACTGCATACCAGTTAGCACCCAAAAGAGCACAAATGGTATTGTAAGCTTCTTCTGAGAAAACAGCCGTTACATTCATTGCCGCATGGAACAGCAAAAATAAGATAAGAGCGACTCCCGTTACACTCATTATCAGCTTCTTACCAATAGAAGATTTTAGTAACCAACTCATAAATTAAAATTGTTTTTAGTTATATAGAATAGTTAATTATTAGTTGATATATAATATAGAAAATAAGCATCTGCTATCATTTTTTTCTATAGTCATGCAAAAATAGATTAAATAAAGGGATTTTCAAAGGAATACACGGGGCTTTTTGCCCTTTTTAAAGCAAAATGTTTTATTGTTTGAGAAACTTATTTTTATCTCCACATGAAATAGGTTTTGAGCCTGATTTATTCTGCCTGATTAAATATGCAGACCGATAGTTAAAACTGTTAAAAGTTGACAAAGTTGACACATATTTTAGTTTTTTTTATTTTGTTTTTGTCATCCTTAGGAACGAAGGATCTCCCTTTTTAGATGCTTCGCTTCGCTCTAGCATGACAAAGAGAAAAACCTTATATATTTTATTTTCAATATTCTTCATCTTCTGTAAATTATTCTTAATGACTACTAGTTACTGTTTACTAAAAATAATATTGATAAAGTTTTCAAAATAAAATACAAGTTTACATACATTTTATTTCAATACATGTTAAGCTTCTTATTATCAGATTTGTGAGTGTCATTTTAACTGCTTGTTTACATGGATTGTTAAAAACAAAGGCTCGAAAATATTTTCCTGAAGAGAGAATATCCCTATATTTGTTTCCGACACAAAATTAAACTCAAACTGTAAATTAAGACAAAATGAAAAAACACATCACAAACATTGCTACAGCACTGATTGTTGTATTATTCTTTATGAGTTCATGTTCCGGTGGAGCAACTTATTCCATCGATAATCCTACTGATCAGGCAATTTCGGTTTCAATAGACGGAAAAGATGCGATATCGATAGGTGCAAAAGAGTATAAAAAGATGGATGGAACTCTTAGTAAAGGAGAACATACTATGAAAGTGGGAGACGGGCAAGAGGTTAAATTCAATCTCGATCAGGATCATGTTATGCTAAATCCTACTTTGTCTACTTATGTGAGGGTATTGCAGGAATATGGAGTTGGTATGCAATCGACAGCGAACGATACCATTATCAATATCGATGGCCAAACATATGAAGGCCCGTTCCCTTTGGTATCCAACGAACCGGTTCTTTATACAGGCGACCTGAATTTCCAGGTAGATGCTCCGTTCAAGGATGAAATCACAACATCTAAGACAGGTACGGTAACAATGAAGAAATTGTTTAGAAAAGATGAATTCCTGAAATTCTACAAAGACGAATATGAGTAGATAAGAGTTGAAGTATAAACGAAAAAGAGCTATGATTTTCACAGCTCTTTTTTTTGTATATTATCGATTATATCTATATATATTTTTGTGCCAGTTCATACACTTGCTTCGCAGATTTTTCCCAGGAATATTTTTTTATCTGTTCCAGCCCTTTCAATTGCAACTTCTTTCTTAGAGGTTCATCATTCAGCAATTGTTCTATTTTCATGGCCATATCATCTATATCATACGGATCGACATACAGTGCAGCGTCTTCGCTCACTTCGCGCAAAGCAGGAATATCAGAATTGATGGCGGGACAACCGTAAGTCATGGCCTCTAAGGGAGGAAGGCCAAATCCCTCATACAATGAAGGATAAACGGATAGAAGCGCATTTTGATACATGTTTTGAAGGGCGTCATCGGAAATATATCCGGGTAAATATACATTCTCTCCGATCAGTTTTTGCAGATCAGGTGTATTAAATGCCTTGAAAGACATTCCGATGATATATAGCTTAACGGATTTATCCTTAACCTTATTAAAGGCAGTAACTAACCGTTCGAAGTTTTTGCGCGGATCCATTGAAGATACGGCTAAAATATACTTATCGGATGAAGAATCCCGTTTGAAATCCAGTATTTCCTCTTTCGATGGTTTGTTGTGGAAAGGCACATTGCTGTGTATTACATGAATCTTATTTATGTCGATACCCAATGTATCTACAATCTCCTTCTTTGAAAATTCACTGACAGTCAGAACAGCATGTGCTTTCTTTCCGATGCGTGGCATCATAAAATGATAGAAACGAAAGTAATTTGGTGAAAACCATTGGGGATAGCGTTCATGCGACACATCATGGATGGTCATTATTTGGTTACGATAGAACAACGGTCCACAGCCGGTAAAACTGATAAGTAAAGGATTGCCAATCTTTTTCAAGTAGCGGGGCAGGGAGATCTGTTCCCAAAGATGGGTATTTAATGATCCGCACCTGACGGTTTTAAAACTGAATTTATAATCGGTGTGGATTTCCTGCGGAATAGCCACATGAAAATCCACACCCATTTCATGCAGTTTATTACATATTTCGAAAGCATAACGATGGACGCCTGTTGCTTTTTGTGTCAGATACCTTCCGTTTACTACAAACATAGTTTAATAAATGAATAATGAATAATGAAAGTGATTCGCATAATTTTTAATTCTTCATTTTTAATTCTTCATTTTTAATTTCCTTATACGTTTTCTTACTATACCAGCTTCTTTTTAAAAAACATTTACTCAAACCAATCCAAAAACGCATTGTAAACCGGTTCCATCTTTTATATGGTGTTTTTACTTCAGTAAAATAATCGGTACCCGCTAAAACGTTGAAGTAAAATTTCTTTTTTTCTATGCCACCTTTCAGAAATTCGATGTGATGGGTCGCCATCTTCGATTTAGGGAATACATAAAAACGTCCCTCCTTTATATTGGGTACATAAGGATATTTCCATTTGATGTAACTGGGCACATGAACAGGCATATTTTCTGTTATCCAGAGATATCCGGCATCTGTGTCCCTTAAAAAATTGGAGATATGGCATTCCGGAAAAAGCTCGAAGTCGAATATGCCGGGATTTTCTTTTATGTAACCGGTCTTTATCAGGGCTATATCAGTAGCTAATGCATAAAATTTGTCATACCAGTCGGCGCTTGCCCATACTGTTTTTTCATTTGCAGATAAAAGCTTTGCATATTTTGATAGTACAGAATCACCGTACATCCATGTATCGGCTTCCAGAATAAGTGTGAAATCGCAATCTTCGGGGATGTGTTTTGCCCCTTCTATCAATAACTGTGAGTTTCCTTTACGGTGACCGGCGTTTTCTTCAAGTATAACAAGTTTATCGATCAGCGAAACGGATTCGGGCAGTATCTCATATCCCTTATTTTTTCCATTACTGACAACTATGATGTAATATTGATTCTCTTTCCAAGTATCTGTGATTATCCGAAGGTTATATTTCAGGTCTTCAGTGCGGTCGTAAACCCTTATTAAAACAGCAATTTTCATCCGGTTTATTTAATATGCCAGGTTTCCAATCCTTTTTTAGTAAATGAATAGGGCTGAACCTTTCCTCCCAGTTTTTCCAACGCTTTGGCTACCTCAAAGCGGGTATTACCCGGACAATAGAAGAATACGTATCCTCCACCTCCCGCGCCGGAGATTTTTCCTCCTATAGATCCTGCTTTGATTGCTGTCTCGTACAATTCTTCGAAGAATGGGGTAGTAATCCCTTCTGCCATTTCCCGTTTGTGGCTCCATCCCCGGTGAAGAATATGGCCTATTTCATCCAGATTATTCTTAAGGACGGCTTCCTTTATTTCGTAGGCTTGTTGTTTGATCTGGTGCATGGCCTCGAGGGATTTGGACTTTTGTTCTTTTACGTTCTTTTGCTGTTTTTCGATTATGCTGCCCGAGTTGCGGCTCGAATTAGTATAATAAAGCAACAAATTGTTGGATAGTTCATTGATGGTCTCGTTTCGTACTCTTAACGGATTTACGATAACTTTGTCATCAGCATAAAATTCCATGAAATTGAAACCGCCAAAAGCAGCTGAATACTGATCCTGTTTCCCTCCCGCCTGATTCAGATCGATACGTTCTATCAGGTATGCCAGATATGCCAGGTCATACTCACCTAAAGGCAGTGCCAGCCACTCGGTATATGCACCTAATATGGCGACGGCGAGTGTTGATGAGGTGCCGAGGCCTGAACCGAAAGGAGCTTCCAGTGCGCAGGTAAGAGTGAATGCTAACGGCTTGTTTACAAAATCTTTTACAATTCTGTTGTATATTCCTTTCATCAGGTCGGCTTTGTCATTCAGTATTGGTAATTCCAGAGCCGAATCAAATATATATTCCTCATTTGTCTGTGGAATACGGAATATTATTTTGCTATCATTACGGGGTTCTATATTTGCATAAGCATAAAGGCTGATGGTTGCATTGAGTATGCATCCGCCGTAAAGGTCGGAATAAGGGGAGACATCTGTCCCTCCGCCTGCCAACCCAAGCCTGAAAGGTGCTTTACTTCTTATTATTTTCATTGTCGCCTGATTTTAATGACAGTGCAAACTTATATAAATTTTCGTAGTATGCATCAGCGATATTGTAAATTTCGTCTTCCGTGGGATATTTGTCTCCCACAAGAACGGAGTAAATACCAAGCTTTTTTGCAAAAAGGATATCCGATTTGCTATTACCTATCATTATCGTTTCTGAAAGTTCTATATCAGGAAAATCTTCCAGTATCTGGAAAGCCATTCCGGTATTTGGTTTACGATTTATGGAGATGGATTCTGTATCGGTACAACAGTAAATTCCTGATATTTTTCCTTTATTTATATTTATCTCTGATAACATATAGGCATGTACGTCGTGTAATTGTGCCATTGTCATTTTGCCTCGTCCGACTCCACGCTGATTGGTTATTATAAATATTTTTTCAAAGCAGGAAGCTAGCATTGATAAGGCGTTCAAGGCATCTTTCTCAAAAATAAATTCGGATATATATTTGACATAATCGCCGGGACGTTCTATATTTATAACGCCATCCCTGTCGAGAAAAAGGTATTTATATTTTTGCAGGCCGTTTGTCATAGATCATGGAATCTTTGGAAATCAACATTGGCTTTCCGGTAGTCTTCAGGGATACCAATATCAATAAAATAGGTATCCTGTATATTGCCATATATGGGAAGTTCTGATATTCCTGCTTCTAAAATTTCCTTCTCGAATGAAAACTTCTCCGAAAAGGAAGCTGATGTGAAAATTGTTTTATCTATTAAATAAATACCACCATTGATTAAACCCGATTCGCAGAATTGTTTCTCTTTAAAGGCTGTAATTCTATCTTTTTGATCCAGAAGAACACTTCCGTAACGGTCAAAATTGACCATTGGTTTTAGTGCTAAACTGATTTTAGCACCTCTTTGAGAATGAAATGTATATAACCGGTCAATATCAACATTGAAGAAAGTATCACCATTAATAATAATGGCCTTTTCGCTTTTAGCAAAATTCATCGCCAACTTGATGGCTCCTCCTGTGCCAAGAGGTTCTTCTTCTTTTACAAATTGTATTTCGAATGAATATTTATTGCTCTGCACCCACTCTACAATGATTTCAGATAAATAGCCGACCGAAAGTATAACTCTATCGAATGACTGTATAGTACACCAATCGAGCAGATAGGACAGGAATGGTTTTCCGGCAACTTCTGCCATTACCTTTGGCACGTCACTTACTACTTCACGCAGCCTGGTTCCGAGCCCACCTGCCAAAATAATGCATTCTTTCATATTACGTATTTGTTTCTTATATTTTTCAGAGTAGCTTGTTGGCCTTGTATTTTAGGATAATAGACATAGTACTTATAGAACATAAAAAAGAAAAAGATCATAAAGAATATGTGGTTAAGGTCAAACCACCCTTTAAAATTCAATACGTAACAGTAAACTGCGATGGTATATCCTAAGATTTTCACATTTTTATTTTTTGTTCCCCACATTCTGACAAGAAAGAGAGGATACGCATAGAATAGAACAGAGCCCACTACTCCTACAAAAAACAGCATACGGGAAAAGCCGACATCTGTGCCCCGGAAAACCATGCGGCCATCGCCAAAAAGCAATACTTTTGTTGTTTCCGGAACCTGGAACATTTCGCCAAGTCCGTCTGACGATTGAGTACGTAGTTCTCCTCTTTCAACAAAATTGATAAAGAGTTCGAAAGCCCAATTGGAAATACCTTCGAAAAATAGCATAACGAAAAGGTAGCCTGAGAACATCAGGAATAATGATGACAGCAAAAACCGGCGTACTTGTTTTTTGTTGTGCCTCTCACCTTTAAAAAAATAGAAAAATGCCATTAATCCAAATCCAACAGCAGCACCTACGACTGTTGTCCTTGCCATAAACAAGCTAATGTAAAATATAAATACATATACCACCGAGAGAGTAATAAACTCTTCATTTTTGATAGGTTTGCTTACCAATAGATAAGAAATGATTACGAGGGCAACACCATTGTTCGCCCCTGCACCGAAGAATCCGATGCCATATCCCATCAGTCTTTGCCAGCTGTTTTCGGCAACTAATTCCTCCGAGTACTCTTTGTTGAACTGTATTCCCCAGAAAAAATCGGCGATACTTTCATTCATATACATTATAAACGTGATGAAGCATTGTAGCGCCACAGCACCTACAATGTATTTCAAAACCGTTTCTATGGTGGGATTTTTATGTACTTTAAATATATAAAGGATAATGAGATATGAGGAAAAGAACCAGGCTATCTCACTTTTGAAAAAGCCCAGGGTATATGGGTCATTTGCGTTATTATACCAGTCTACAGAATAAAACCATAGGAGAATAACTGCCATGCCTAAAAGTACACTTATGACTTCCCGAAATGGAAATCTGTGATAGGCATAATATGTTATGCCCAGTGCACCTGAAAACAGAATGAAAGAAGATCCCATAAACCCCAGAGCCTGAGGGTATATGAAATAAAACGTCAATAGCAGAGGTATCAGCATTGGCGCCATTTCTTTCGGTTTAGGGATATCCCACTTCTGTAGTTTCAGCATAGCTTTTATCTAAAGACCAGTTTGTAAATAAGGGATTTTTTATATTTAAGCTTAAAAGTACTCTTTGTATAAAATATAGCCAAATCTCTGGATGTATAATTTTCGTTTTTGTAAAAGAGGGATTGTTTCATCCTTTTTATAACGCTAAGTCCTAAACGGGAATTGGCACATAGCCGGAGCCAATGAACAGAAAGCATCCGTTCCAGAAATGGCATGCTACAGAATGGCTTATCCTTATTTATCTCTATCAGTTTCAGCATTAGTTCTTCACATTTATCCAGATATTTTACAGACGAATGTAAAGGCACACATTCTGCCACAGATGCATATACATCTATGAAATCATCATCTTCAGGCAAACCCAGGTGTCTGCAATGTATTTTAAATACTTTCTTTTTATTTTCTGTTTGCACATCCTCATACAGGGATGATATTTGATGCTGGTGTACACGATAGAGAAGCAGAGGTTCACCTATATTAGCCAGTCTGGTATTATAAATGGCTTTCGACCATAAGGCATAGTCCTCTACATGAAGATATTCCTGTTCGAAAGATAGTCCTAATTCTGTGAATACTCTTTTACGTATCATTACTGCCGGATGGCAAATGCCGGATTTGAAGAGTATAAATGCTCTCAGTTCTTCATCAGTCAGGGGGCTGTGGTGCAAGTCTTTACGATTCGGATTCTCGGATCTGAATGCATAGAACAGAGTACTTACTATATCGTGATCTTTATTTTTTTCCAGAAAATCGACCTCTTTCTCTATTCTGGTCGGCAAGGCGATATCATCGGAGTCCATACGGGCTATATATTCTCCACTACATAGTTTTATCCCTTTGTTCAGGGTTTTTATAAGCTTCAGATTTTCTTCATTGCTAATGACGGTTATCCTGGGATCTTCTTTTGCCAGCGAGTAAAGAATTTCACCTGTCCGGTCGGTCGAACAATCGTTAATAGCAATTACTTCTATATGAGTATATGTTTGGTTGAGAATCGAGTTTACCGATTCTTCAACAAATTTTTCCACATTGTAACAAGGTATTAAAACCGATACTAACGGATTACTCATTTTTTGTTTGCAATAATTGCATTAAAGATAGTTTTATAACCATCTACCATTTTTTCGATGGTAAAGTTAGCAAGATAAGATTGTCTGGCATAATCCGACATCTCTTTTTGTATATTTTCGTCCGAAAATATATATTCTATTTTTTCTTTGAACAGGTTCGTTTCATTCTCTACCGCAAAACCATTTTTGCCGTCAAGAACTTCTGTAATACCACCTACGGCAGAAGCAACGACCGGAATCTTGAACGATAATGCTTCTAATAATGAAATAGGCAGCCCTTCATAATTTGAAGGTAAAATAAATAAGTCGGCATATTGCAGGCAATGGTAAGCTGAGTGCATCTCGCCCAGACAGAATGCATTAGCCGGTAAATCAGGTATTGGCTGCTTGTTGCCTATCCATACAAAAGCATACTGAGGTAGTTGCCGCGCTACGTCGAGAAACAGGTCAAATTTTTTCTGTTTGGAAATACGGGAAATACAGATCACAACTTTTGGATAGTCCCGCCTTATTTTTTCCAGGCTTTCGGTTATCTGGTTTTTTAGTTCTATCTGATTTTTGTAAGCATCGGAAATTCCGTTATATACCCGGACAACATTTTGGGTTATACTTTCTTCAGCCAAACTGTTCACATCATACTGGCTGACTCCTACTATACAGAACGCTTTGTTTTTAAGGCTTTTTTCTATTTTCAGGAATCTGCTGAAAGCTTTCCTGACGGAATCAAAACCATGGACAGTGTATACAATCTTTTTTTTAGGAAATACCAAACGTCCCAGTACACCCATTTTGGAGGAATGAAGGTGTATTACATCCGGCCTATATTTAAAACGGTAATATAAGAGCTTGAAAAATAACCCCGCATCTTTCCATGAGATTTCTTTACGGTGATCATTCAGTTTTATTTTTGTAAAGTTGTTCCCTAGAGCATCCCAGGCTTCTCCGTCGCCTCCGTATAACACAAAAAGCTCGTCTTCAGAGCTTAATGATTTTATCAGGTTTGCGACAATAGTCTGAGCCCCGCCATATTCTGAAACTGTTATTATTTGAAATATCCTCATCAATGACCAAGACTTAACTGTAGTTTTCTGAATGTAAAGATAATAGTATTTAGCTATAATCTGGCTATCATTATATTATTTCTTTATATTTAAAATACAGTTTAAGACGCTTTAATCATTCTTCGCCAGTTTCTGTAACCGAATATGGAGACAATAAAGTATATGATAAACATAGAGCCTGACATGATATCGTGCTGTGCAAAAAGCAGAATGCCTGAAATAAGATTGGCAGGGATCACCAGAAGCCATTGTTCTGCCCATTTACGCGAAATCATCCACAGGGCAACTATATTGAGGGCTGTGGAAAGTGCATCGCCAATCGTGATTAATGCATAATTTCCGCTAAACCGGATAAGGATGAGGTAGATCATTGCGGCAACAACAAATATAGCCCCTATGATAGAAGGAATATACTTTTTGTCTACCTGCGATATAATATCATCTCCTGTATTCTCTTCCCTGTTTCTGGTGAGCCACATTATCCACCCGTAAACAGATGCGAAGAAGAAGTATATATAAATCCCCATGCTGGCATATAGTTCTGTCCGGTAGTAAATATATATGAAGAATGCCGCCATGATTATACTGGCAGCCCACATCCATTTACTGGCTTTATATTCAAGATAAAGGAATATTAATCCTATAGCGGCTCCGGCTATACTTATCCAGTTGTTTTCTAAGAAATCAGTCATAATATATAAATAAAAATACGGAGTACTTGTTAATAATGCAAATTGATAGTTTAATATAATTGTTCTATTTTCTTATAACGATCATTATAATATTAACTGTTATATAAGTATGGCAATGGCACTCCGTATGCAAAATTATAATTTAAAACCGGTATCTTATCTTTCCCATCAGGTTTGCACCGGCCTGAGGGTAAACCCATTTGTAAACTTCACGGCTGCCATCGGAGAATACATAAGTTTCAGTTCCGGCATTGGCATTGTATTTTATACTGGCCATATTGTTAATGTAGAATTGAAAATCGAATATTCCTGCTTTGGTTGCTTTAAGGGTATATGATAAAACCATATCTGTCACCAGATGATCCTGAAGCCGTTTGTCTGGGTCGGATGTATTATCATAATACATTTTACCTACATATTTATTAATGAATGACAGAGTCAGCTCTTCTTTTTCGAATGGCTTCAATGTAATGATGCCTGCGCCAACAAGATTAGGTGAAAAGGAAATGTCGGTAGATTTATAATGCTCAGTTTCATATTGATAAGGCTCTACCGGTTCCCATGTATTCGGATCGTATATGACATTATAAGCTGTGTAATTCTTTATCTTATTCCGGCTTATTGTTACATTCCCATCCAGTCGTAACCATTCGGTAGGAGTATAAGCCATCGCAATTTCTACACCTGTGCGGTAACTGTCGGGGACATTCTCCTGTAATTTATATCCTACATCATTTAGTCTTCCGGTCAGTACCAGCTGGTCATGATATTTCATGTAATAGTAATTGAGACTAAGAGAAAATACCGGATTGGCATATCTGTAACCCAATTCATAATCATACAATCTTTCCGATGTGATGGAACGGGTGCTTCCTCCTTTAAGTGACTCTTTCAGGTCGGCGCGCAATGGTTCCCTGTTGGCTACTCCGAATGACGCATAAGCTTCGTTATATTTGGCGAAGCGAAGCGATACTCCGGCTTTGGGATTTATGAAGTTATAGTAATTATTATTTGTCAGGTCTTTGAGATCATCATCCATGCCTTTCATCCGATAATCGATATAGCGGTCTTGTACCTCGGCAAATAACGATAAGTTATCTAATGGCCTGAATTCTGCTTTCAGGTAAGCATTCATGTCTTTCTTGTCTGCTGTATTACGGTACCATTCGTAGCCATTCGGGATATTCTCATTATACTTAACCCAAAGTAAATGGCCGTAGTGATTGCCGTCGAAATAGTTGTAAACCCCACCAAAAGTTAATCCGATCTTATCTTTCTTGTAATTAAGATTAAATCCTCCGGTATACAAGTGATTCATCATTAATTTTCGACGGATAACATCTGATTCCTTATATTCTACACCATTCACATTCTGGTTTGGTAATCCAAACTCTTTTAAGAATTCTTGGCCTCTTTTATAATTCTCATAGTAGCCATAACCATGATTATAACTAAGATTTGCATTCAATGTCAGTTCGTTCGTCAGATAGCGTGTATAGAGTAGTTGTCCGATATTTGAGTAATAATTATCGGTTTCGTTGTTATAATATTGATCCTCCCCGTTTTCGTCTTTATATTTCCCTGCCGGATTATAACGCCTGTTACTTTCTACCATAGAAGGATCTATTCCTTCCCACGTAATTCCTGTATGCTGAATACCATTCATGTAAATAAGGCGGATCAGTTGTTTATCGGTATAATGGGAAAGAGCGGCATAGATATTTTTATGATCGACCTTACCGTTGCGGATGTACCCGTCACTTTTTACATATGAATAGCGGGCATCGATGGATAACCCATTTTTCATAATTCCCGTACCCGTTGCGGCAGTCAATAGGGTTGTATTGTATTGGCCATAAGAAGCTGAAAGGTCGGCATAAGGTTTCGGACGGCCACCCAGTGTTTGCATGGATATGCTTGCACCGAACGAAGCAGTACCATTGGTGGAAGTACCTACTCCCCGTTGGATCTGCATACTTTGCAATGAATTTGACAGGTCTGGGAGATTTACCCAATATACCTCCTGGCTCTCTGCGTTATTCAGGGGCATACCATTCAGTGTGATATTAATACGGTTGGCATCTGTTCCCCTGATCCGGAAAGAGGTATTACCTACAGGTGTTCCCCCTTCGGTATAAGATACTACAGACGGCAGTACATCTAAAAGAGCAGGAATGTTTTTTGCAGCATTCTCTTTTTTTATTTGTGCTTCATCGACATTCGAAAATGCGATGGGAGCATCCGCACTTACACGGGTAGCGGAGATTACCACATCCTCGAGTTGTACGACTTTCAGGCTGTCAGCCTTTTGTTGTGAATTTGCTACAATACTACAAGCAAGTGTAATAGAAGCCATAAATACCTTTTTCATTTAAATTACATAATAGATTAATGTATAAACCAGAAGTTTATACCAATGTTAAACAAAAAAGGGGTTTTAATAAGATGATTTCCCGATGATTAAAATATGCGTGCGCGCAAATGCATAATTCTTCGTTCCCTACGCCGGCATTATCCGGATCAGGTTTTATGGGTATGATCTCAGCCCGTTTTATTAAGGCACCCCTAAGATTTCGGAGACAAAGATAATTAATCCTTTTTAATAAATAGCCGCCTACCTTTTATAAATTTTTTCTATAACTATCATTTTCAGATGTTACAAAATCAAAAAAATATAGTCTATAATAATATAAAAATAAATGTTGTACCTTTGCACTTAAACAAGAACATTATGAAAAGATTTACGAACAAACTATTAGCAACTGCATTATTACTCACTACCATACTGGTTTTCTCTTCGTGTGAGGAAGAACAATATTGGGTGGCAACCACTTTAGATTTTGAAACGGATGTTCCTGTAAGAGGAAACGGAAGCTTCGATTATACTATAAGGGTGGACGAATCTTATTTTGTTGATTTCAGACCGAACAGGGAAACTTTATTAGATGTCAATACTTTGAATTCCTGGCTTACTATATCGAATCTGCTTCGTGATGACAGGATGTCATTGAGACTAGTTGCAAACGGGAATATTATTTACGACTACAGGGGAACGATAACTCCGGATAAATATGGGGAATTTTACATAGACGATAATGGCTTTAAAAGTTTCATGGTAGATGCAATAGATGTGATAAGACGTTATGGATTTGTAGATATTACCATTACGGGAACATCAAATATAGCAGATGGCGGTCCATTGGTTTTCTTATTCGAAAACAATGTAGATATATACGTTCGTGATTGATAGTCAGCAAAGTATATTAAATAGTTCATTTTCGGATTATCTCACAGAAATACAGCAAATAGATCAATCCGGTTTATCATTACGAAATAAATATATCCGCCTAAAACGGATACTCGAAAGAAGCTGCAAAGAGATTACCATGAGTGAATCTTTGCAGTTTCCTTCTTTATTTTCGCGGCTTGTCTTTATCTCTCAGAGGCTTGAGTTGCCGAAGTCATTAGAATGGAGCCTGCAAAACATAAGGATAAAAACAAATTTTCTACTTAGAAGCGAAAATAACCTAATCTTACCCTATCAATATCAGCAGGCCAAAGAGATTCTTATCGCATTCTTCCGGTATATCGATGGAGATAAGGAAATAGAAATACCCGGTGAAAATAGTGTAGAAGCAAATACTCTCTTAACTTTAGATAAACTACGGGTTCAGGTACTGGAGATTCACAGCGAAGAAGAATTTATCATCTGCCAGTGCGAAGCTCTACCGGAGCATACAATAGCTGTAAAGTATAATGTGTCTCCAGTAAATGACTCATTTAATAATACTATCGAGTCTTTGTGGATAGGGGCACAACTAAATCTTGTCGACGTAAAAAGAGACGAAAGAGGTTTTTATATACCGAAAATATTAGTACTGGAACCCGATTATCTGATAGATGCCTCCGCTATGGCCGAATGCTTTCAGTCTTACGGCAATTCACATCTGCATTATTTCCGGCGCAAGTTTGAACAGCCGGTCAATACACATTATATTCTGTTGGGAAATCTGGCTAACTTTTTTTTGGATGAACTCATTTATGCAGAAAATGCCGGAAGCCTGACATTTGACGAAGTATTCCTGAAATCGTTCCGTCAGATGCCTTTCGAATATGCTTCATGCAGCGAAATACAGGATAACGATGACTTTAAAGGGTTTATACAAAAGGCAAAAATTCAATTTGAGAATATTCGGCGGGTAGTGCTGAATGATATGCCGGCTAACGGCTTCGATATATCGGACTGTATTCTTGAGCCTTCTTTCTTTTGCGAGAAATATGGCTTTCAGGGGCGGCTCGATTTACTACAACTCTCTGATGAAGAAAATGGTATACATCGTATTATAGAATTAAAATCGGGAAAGCCACCATACCCTCGTGAGGATGTAACGAGAATCGCTCCGAATCACGAAACGCAGACAGTGGTATACCGTTTGATGATACAAAGCGTATTTGGCAAAGATCCCCGGCATATTTACCCTACGATCCTTTATTCGGCTGCTGAAAACGATGGAGAGAATATCCGGTTTGCAGCTACATACCAGCAGTTGGAGAAAGAAATAATCAATATACGTAATCTGATCGTAGCAACTGAATATAATCTGTATGCAGGTGATGCCCCGGCTGTAGAGAATACTTTCTCAGCACTGTTCAACCTGGATAATTACGGGCGTGTACCTCAATTCTTTATTGACAAGCTTCAAGAACTGAAAAAAGTACTGGATGCGGCGTCTCCATTCGAAAAAGAATATTTTTATCGCTATGTGAGTTTCATTAGCAGGGAATTATATCTGCAAAAGACAGGTGATGAAGGCTATGATTCGTCCATGAGTGTGTCGGCATTATGGAATACAACCTTCGAAGAGCGGAAGGACTCACTTGATCTTATATCCGGATTAGAAATAGAAAAAATAGACGATAGTGGCCGTGATATGGTTATACATTTCAATCGGGAAGAATCGGAAGATTGTGTTAATTTCCGGGAAGGGGAGATATGTATTCTTTATCCACGAAATAACGATGACGATTCGGTACTCACTAATCAGATATTGAAAGGAACAGTTGTGGAAATATCCACACAAAAGGTTATCCTGAGATTCAGATATAAACAGCGAAACCGCGACTTTTTTGATAAATACCGATACTGGGCGGCAGAGCATGATAAACTTGATCATAGTTATAATGCTATGTTTAAAAGTCTCTTCGCTTTTTTGAAAGCTCCGGCAGAAAAGAAAGAGTTGTTATTGGGTACCAGAAAACCTTTGTCATTTTATCAAAAGGAAGAGGAAAAAATTCTTTCGAAAGAGCAGACGCAAGAAACTGTTATAGAAAAAGCTTTATTAGCCGATGATTATTTTCTTATCGTTGGCCCTCCGGGAACGGGAAAAACTTCTGTTTTTGCCAAGGAGCTGATCGCTAGGTATTACGCAAATCCCGATACAAATATTTTGGTAATGGCCTATACAAACCGGGCTGTTGATGAGCTATGCGAATCGGTTTGCAATGCTTTCGGAGAAGAAAACCGTAATTGCAATAAATTTATCCGGGTAGGTACAGAGCTATCCTGTAATGAATCTTATCGTCACAGGCTGCTTCAAAATATATCACATAATGCTAAAAACAGGAAAGAGCTTTTAAGTGAAATACATAACACCCGTATTTTTGTTGGCACACTTGCTTCTATTACAGGAAAGCCAGAACTTTTCGATCTGAAGCATTTCAATATCGCCATTATAGATGAGGCTTCACAAATATTGGAACCTCAAATAGCCGGATTGTTGCCGCAGTTCGATAAATTTATTATGATTGGCGATCACAAGCAGTTATCAACAATAACTCTGCAAAATGAGAACAAATCGAAAGTCTCGGAGAAAAGTCTGAATGATATCGAATTATATGATTGTCGGGAATCCTTGTTCGAACGCCTGTTCCGCATCTGTCAGAAAAATGGATGGACACACGCTTACGATACATTGATCTATCATGGACGGATGCATAAGGATATTGCCAATCTGGTAAATTCTAATTTTTATGATAATCAACTCAAAATTGCTACTCAAAGACAGGAAATCCCATTACAATATGCTCATTACGATGAGACAGATAGGTATCAAAAGATAGTAGCGAAAAACCGTATCGCATTCTTCCCTGTTAGAACGACCGATTACTCAAACATCTCGGACAAAATAAACAAACAGGAAGCTGACGTGGTTGTCTTCCTTATATCAGCAATATATGAAATATATAAGGCGAACAACTTAGATTTCGATTCACAGAAAACACTGGGTGTTATTGCTCCTTACCGTAATCAGATAGCTTTGATAAAACATAAACTGGAAGCGACAGGAATTGCAGAATTACAGGATATTATGGTCGATACGGTAGAGCGCTATCAGGGTAGCCAGCGTGATATTATTATCTTATCATTTTGCTTTAACAAGCCATATCAGTTAAAATACTTCTCCAATATGGATCGGGATAATATGGTAGACAGGAAGCTGAACGTGGCTATCACCCGCGCCCGGGAACAATTATTTATGGTGGGGAATGATTTGATCTTGAATCAAAATAAAATTTACGGGGAAATATTGTCCGGACTGATGGACAATAAAGATTAACCGTCTTCTGCCGTGATAAGCTTCTCCAGGGAAAAATTCTGGACTTTCACAAAAGGTTTTTTCCTGTATTTACAATTCTTTACCTGACATACAGAGCAATATTTTTCGAGACAAGGATCGGCATGTATCGATATCTGGGCATCCTGCGGGAACGCATCCAATAAACATCTTCGCAAATCTTCGCACCGGCGGTGCCCTTCTGTTATATTATAAAACCAGGGCAGGGTAAGGTCGCAGTCGATGAAATAATCACTACCGTATTTTAGTACTTTCAGGTTGTGTATATCTATCCAGTCTTCTTTTCGATTCTCATTTATCACTTTTGTGATTCTTTCCAGTGTAGCCCGGTCGGCTGTATCTATCAGATTCTTTATGGTATTCCGGAGGATGCCGATACCTGTTATAGCTATGACCCCTCCGAAGATGATGGCGAGGGCACTATCGATCCATGTGATTTTTGTAAAATAGAGGATTAGCAAGCCTGCCACCAGTCCGATTGTAGAATAAGTGTCGGATTGTAAATGCTTTCCTCCGGCAACAAGGGCTATCGAGTCGTATTTCTTCCCTTGACGGATGCTATACCAGCCTAAAATATAATTGACTACCCCGGCAATGGCTATAACTGCAATACCTATATCCAGTTTCTGTATTTCGGGAGGAGAGAACAGGCGTTGAATACCTTCATAGATAATAATCCCTCCAGCTCCAAAAATAAGAATTCCTTCTATGGATGCCGAGATTAATTCGATTTTCCCATGACCGAACGGATGATCGTTATCCTTGGGTTTTGCTGACAGCCGGATGGCATACAGGCTTATTAATCCGGCTACAACATTCACTATGCTTTCCATCGCATCGGTAAGTATACCTACCGAATTTGTCAAATAGTAGGCTCCGAATTTTCCCACTAATAAGACTATTCCACAGATAACAACTATAGTTTGTACTCTCTGTTTTATTTTATCGGGATTCGCTTCCATTGTGAAATATCTTTTAAATCATCTAATTATTTTATTGTTCACATACTTTTGTCATGCTGACGATAGGAAGCATCTCTTTTTATCAATAGATTTTTCACTTCGTTCAAAATGACAAAGAGGGGATATTTGTAATAGAATACCACCAATTTGAAAAAGTAAAGGTGTTTTTAAAACTCCGTGTTACTTCTTCTTCTCCGTGGTTTAATAAAAACCGAAATTATTCAAATAAAAAACCTCCGATTTGTTTATCGGAGGTTCAAATATAACATAAGATTTTTATTTCTTATTTACCCTGAAACGTTCATTTCCATTCTTTATGAAATCAACGATCTGGTTAGCTGCAGCAATACCTGCATTGGTATTAGCTTCTGCGGTCTGAGCTCCCATTTTTTTAGGAGTAGAGAAGTAGCGTCCCGCAAATTTCTCAGCCATTTCAGCATGGTTGGCAGGCATAATGTCTGTTACATATTTGAAATCTGTGCGCTCTTCCATCAATTTTACTATTTCTGCTTCATTGATCACTTCCTTGCGGGCAGTGTTGATCAATAATGCTTTTTTAGGCATTTTGCTCAACAAAGCGTAATTGATAGAGTTCTTTGTTTCAGCAGTAGCCGGAATGTGAAGTGATACAAATTGGCATGTAGAATACAATTCTTCGGCCGACGCAACAGCTTTCACTCCTTCTTTTTCGATAGCTTCTGCCGAAAGGAACGGGTCGAAAGCATATACTTCCATGCCAAAGCCTTTGGCGATACGGGCTACGTTGCGGCCTACATTGCCATAAGCATGAATACCTAGTTTTTTACCGAACAATTCAGTACCAGATGTTCCGTTATAGAAATTACGTACGGCATATACTGCCATACCCAGTGCCAGTTCGGCTACTGCATTTGCATTCTGTCCCGGAGTGTTCATCACACAAATATTGTTTGCTGTTGCAGCATCGAGATCTACATTGTCGTAACCTGCGCCTGCACGAACAACAATCTTCATGCTCTTTGCCGCATCCAATACTTCTTTGTCGAAAATATCGCTGCGGATGATTGCAGCATCAGCATTAGCGACTGCGTCGAGCAATTGCTTCTTTTCTGTATACTTTTCAAGTAATACAAGTTCGAAGCCAGCGTTTTCTATTACATTTCTGATTCCGTTTACAGCTTCTGCTGCGAATGGTTTATCTGTTGCTATAAGAACTTTCGTCATAAGTTTACTAGTTTATAGTCTACTAGTTTACTAGTTTGTTTTCCGTAACATCTAGTATACTAATAAACTTGAATTCTTTTTTACTTAACCAATTTCTTTTCAAATTCCTGCATTGCGTCAACTAATGCTTGTACACCTTCTATAGGCATAGCGTTGTAGATAGAAGCCCGGAAACCACCAACTGAACGGTGCCCTTTCAATCCATCAAGGCCTCTTTCCTTGGCTAAAGCAAGGAAGTCTGCTTCATTGCCTTCATATTCTGAAGAAAGTACGAAACATACATTCATTATTGAGCGGTCTTCTACCTGACATGTGCCTTTAAATACAGGATTGCGATCGATCTCGTTGTAAAGTAATGCCGCTTTCTCTTTGTTTTTCTTATACATTGCAGGTACACCGCCGTTAGCTTTCAGCCATCTCAATGTTTGCATAGCTGCGTAAATAGGTACTACCGGAGGTGTGTTGAACATAGAACCGTTTTCGATATGCGTGCGATAGTCGAGCATTGTAGGTATAGGACGGGTCACTTTTCCCAGTAGTTCGTCTTTTACGATAACAAATGTAACACCTGCAGGGGCAAGGTTCTTTTGAGCTCCACCGTAGATCAAGCCATATTTTGATACGTTGACAGGACGGGAGAATATATCGGATGACATATCGGCTACCAACGGAACCGGAGAATCAAGGTCTGTATGTATTTCAGTACCGAAAATCGTATTGTTAGTAGTGATATGGAAATAATCCGCATCGGTAGGTATTGTATAATTTTTAGGAATATATGTATAGTTAGCCTCTTTTGAAGATGCTACTTCTACTGTTTCACCAAATAGTTTAGCTTCTTTCAGTGCTTTGTTTGCCCATGTCCCTGTGTTCAGGTACGCTGCTTTTTTCTCCAACAGGTTGAAAGGCACCATGCAGAATTGAAGACTGGCTCCGCCTCCGAGGAAGATTACTGAATACCCTGCCGGTATTTCCAGGAGTTCTTTGAATAATTCCACAGTTTCATCCATTACAGCCTGAAAGTCTTTGCCTCTATGGCTAACTTCCATCAATGATAACGTTGAACCATTAAAGTCCATAATAGCTTTTGCAGTTTCCTCGATAGTCTGTTGAGGTAAGATCGATGGCCCGGCGCTAAAATTAATTTTTTTCATTTCGGTAAAAATTAGGATATTAGTATTCTTCTTTTTTTTATTAAGGTCTTCAAAATTAGTAATTATATCTTAAATCAGAATATTAAAAGGAGAAATATTATTAAGTATAATTCAAGAATTATATCAAAATGTTTTATACAACATGTTTTATAACTTTTTTTTAATAAAAATTTCCTATATTTTTCTTTATATATATATTTGTAGTTTACAAAAAGAAAGAAATTTTATTTATAAAAAAAACAAAAAAAGTTATTCCTTAAAAAACAAAAGGATAAGTGAAATAAAATATTACTGTCTTATTGCAAAATAAGAGTTGTTGGATTTTAGCTTTTTGATATTTTTTAAGAGTGTTGTAGGAGCAATGGCTATTTATTAGTTAATTGCGTAACTTTAAACCATATAACAGCTATTTGTTTAACCTAAATATTTAAATACAAATCACCATGGCCGTAATCAAACCTTTCAAAGGAGTAAGACCTCCGAAAAACATTGTGCAGGAAGTAGTTTCCCGTCCCTATGATGTATTAAGTTCGCTGGAAGCCCGTCTCGAAGCAGAAGGCAATGAAAAATCACTTTATCGTATCATTAAGCCAGAGATCGATTTTGAGGAAATGATAGATGAGCATCATCCGGATGTTTATCAGCGTGCTGTTGATAATTTCAATAAATTTCAGGAAAAAGGCTGGCTTGTGCAAGACCCCGATGAATACTACTATGTATATGCCCAGACCATGAACGGGAAAACACAATACGGACTTGTGGTATGTTCCCATACCGAAGATTATATGAATGACCGTATCAAAAAACATGAACTGACCCGTCGGGATAAAGAAGAAGATCGTATGAAGCACGTTCGTATAAATAATGCCAATGTGGAGCCTGTATTTTTTGCATATCCCGACAATGAGGAGCTGGATGAAATTGTAAAGAAAGTAATTTCCACTCCTGCCGAATATGATTTTACTGCGATTGATGGGGTAGGGCATCATTTCTGGGTGATCAAGGATAAAGATGTGATAAGCAGGATAACTGAGATATTCAGCGGAATACCTGATTTATATATAGCAGATGGCCATCACCGTTCTGCTGCTGCCGCTTTAGTGGGTGCAGAAAAGGCAAAGCAAAATCCCAATCATAAAGGGGATGAAGAGTATAATTTCTTTATGGCCGTTTGCTTTCCTGATAATCAACTAAATATTATAGACTACAATCGTCTGGTAAAAGACCTGAATGGCTTGTCTGTGCAGGAATTCCTGAATAAACTGGAAGAGCATTTTGTTGTAGAAGAAAAAGGATCGGAAATAGTTTCACCTGCGGGGCTTCATAATTTTTCGATCTATGTGGATGGAAAATGTTACAGTCTGATAGCAAAGGCAGGTACATATGATGATAATGACCCTATCGGAGTACTTGATGTAACTATCTCATCAAAGTATATACTGGATGAAATCCTTGGCATCAAAGACCTTCGCTCGGACAAACGAATCGATTTTGTCGGTGGTATCAGAGGTCTGGGTGAATTGAAAAAACGTGTCGATAGCGGGGAGATGAAATTAGCTCTGGCTCTGTATCCTGTGACGATGAAACAATTGATGGATATTGCCGATTCGGGAAATATAATGCCTCCTAAAACAACCTGGTTTGAACCGAAACTGCGTTCGGGGTTAGTGATACATAAGCTTGATTAATAAATATATTTTTGTTGAAAAGCCGGTATAGATATTACTCTGTACCGGCTTTTGTTATACTTAAATTATATATTCATCATTTTCTTATATCTCACCAATGCTTCAAGGAAGTAATAATCGGCATATACCAAGGGTTTATCTATTTCAGCTTTATGAGGTATACTTCCTACGCAATGCATGATGATAAAGTTGGCATTTGACCCGAGGGTGGCTCTGTATTGTGGCGAAGCAAGGCTATGTAACATTTTCACGGCAGTATCAGTATATGCCGGATTATTGGCCGCTTCTCCCAGTTCAAATAACGCAGAACATACTATCGCAGCGGCAGATGCATCCCTTAGCTTTTCCTGAAATTCTTTAGCATACGATCGGTCTCCCGTGACATAACCATCTTGTCCCACATTGAAATCCCATAGAGGGACAAGATCTGTAGGTAGGTTTTTCAGATAATAATCAGTTGCTTTGATGGCGGCGTCAAGGTATTTCGGGTCTTTAGTCTCACGATAAACCATTGTAAATCCGTAAATAGCCCAGGCTTGTCCGCGCGACCAGGTAGAGTTATCGCTGAACCCCTGCGCAGTATTCCTGCTCAAGACGTTTGTACTGACTGTGTCGTATGATACGACATGGTATGTACTGAAGTCTTCCCTGAAATGATTTTTCAATGTCATATCGGCATGGCTTACAGCTATGTCATAGTATTTTTTATCTCCAGATGCCTTTGATGCATAAAACAACATCTCCAGATTCATCATATTATCAATAATCACAGGATAATCATATCTGATGGTATCATTCCATGATTTGAACCGGTTCCACGATTTTATTACCTGCGTTTTGTCACTGAAACGGGTAGACAGGGATTCCGCACTTTCGATAAGGATATCTTTATATTCTGGCTTAGAAGCAAGGCGCTCGGCATTGCCATAGCTGCAATACATCATAAATCCAAGATCATGCGTTCCGGTATGTGTTTTAAGAGGCTCTAAAGATACAGTCCATTTTTCCGCAATTTCTTTCCATTTGGTTTCACCCGTTAACTCATACAGATACCATAACGATCCGGGGAAAAAGCCCGGAGTCCAGTCATACATACCCGTTACCGCAAGCGTACTGTCGTTCCTCATCGTGCGTGGGTAGTTTTTGCCTGTAGGTTCTCCTGTGGTTTCCAGCATCTTTTCGGTCTGTGCTGTGGCGAATTCTACATTTTCTTTAATAAACTTCTCTTTTTCAATACCGGCGTCCTGTTTGCACGAAACAAAGATAGATGATACGCATACGACTGACAGAACTAGATTTAAGGTTTTCATTATTGCTTTATTTTGTTGGTATTTTTTGATTTATCTCTTCACAGATTCATGATAATCTTTCAAGAATGGTTTTCCACTCCATGCTTTTTGAGAAGTCCATTCCTCAGCAGGCGAAGTCCAGAAATCATGATCGGGGGCTAGGCCCAGAGGCAAAAATACTAGTGAGGTAAGATAGAGACTGCCGTTATTGGTATAATAATCGGCAAGTTCGGGCTGATGTCCTGCAAATCCTAATTGGAGATACCCTGCTTTATTGAAATTGCCTTCCACGGAGAACATTCGTTTCATAACAGAAGTAAGGGCGTTGCGTACCTGCCCGTTTGTCATTGTTGCCGGTAGTTTATATTTCCAGGCAGAGAGAGCCAATGTCTGAAAAGCGCCCATGCGGTATGTCATAGAGCGTCCCATTGCCGGGAAGGTTGCCTCGGGGGAGATAAGTCGTTCAAGTAGCTGATTGTATCGTTGCATACGCCTGAGTGCCAGATCGGATTTGATCGGGCTATATATTTTTTTTGCAGTGAGAATTTCAGATATCTCTACTATCATGGGTTGAATTACAAATGAATTGTAATAATCCAGAGAAAAATCGGGACCATCACTATACCATCCGTCAGCCAGATACCATTCTTCCATTTTGCGGAGAGCTATATCCAGTGCCATGCCGTCATATTCTTCACCTATCGAGACCAGGAATGCTTCTATTGTTGCCCTGAATAATACCCAGTTATTATAAGGCGGCCTTATTTTTCGCAGGCTTTTAAATTCTTTTATGTAACGTTGTTTTGTAATGTCATCCAGTGGTTCCCATAAGGCTTTCGGAGCACGGATGAAGCTGGTTGCAATATAGGCTGCGTCTACCAGGGTTTGGTTGACCCCTGCCCATTGCAGATAATCGGGATTATCCGGATCAACGGCGTTTGTGTAACTTTTCAAAGCCCATTCCCTGAGTTGTTTTCTTTGTTTTCCCTCGTCTGTATTATCATCAGGTAAGGTAAGCCAGGGAGCTATTCCGGCCATTAGCCGGCCAAAGGCTTCGGTATATGCCACGTTTTTATTCCGTCCGTCCCATTTCGGACTTAGTTCTAATTCCATATTTTTTCTCAGTTCTCCGTTGCTCATATTTCGGAGGACGGGTTCTGCAATTTTGTATGCCAGATCAGTCCAGTATTTCCTGTCGGAATCCGGGTTGTTTTGAGAAAAGACATTTGCACTGAGGCAGAAGAAAATTGTTGAAAAGAAAAAAAGTTTTACATTATTGGCCTTCATTTGCATCTGATTTAAAAGTTAAGGTCACAGACCTATTTGTTATTTGAGTATATGCAACAATAAAATAAGCAAGAACCGGATGTTGTTCTATTAGTACTTTCGGTTACTTATATTGCAAAGATATGTTTTTAATGTAAAAATAGATTTACTGTATTTCTTTTTCTTTTTACTCAAAACAAGAAAAGACTGAATGCCAGGTTTGTTAGATGCTTGACATTCAGTATTTTCATTTATATATTTTAGTTATTATCATTTTCCGGAATATATGCCGGAGGGGTTTCTTCAACTAGTTCATCTTCCTTTATATTATCCTTCTTGTACCATTCTACTTTTCGCAGCACATACATTACTATGGCCAATGCGATGAATAAACCGGTAGCTCCGAATAGTAAAGCCATATTTTCCAGTTGCAGTACTATATAGAGATATAAATAGAGCACTATTAGAAAGATACCCATGAATACAGTTTGTTTAATCTCTTTGAAAATAGAATGTGAGTAGGCTGTTATCAGTGAGATGGTAGCAATACTGGATATTATATATGCCAGGGTAAATCCTATATGTTCCGAGAATGCAAGTAATAAGGTATAAAACAGGATGAGGGCAAGGCTTACAAGCAGGTATTGAACCGGATGTATACGTTTTTTGCTGACCAGTTCGACAAGGAAAAAGACCAGAAATGTAAGTACAATGAACATGATAGCATATTTTACCGCCCGCAGCGTTTTGTCATAGTGGTTTAGCGGTAATTCGAGATCGATGCCGACTACCGATTTTTCGAAATTCTCGTTTTTGCCTTTCCAACTTTGTGTATAATCGCGGTTGTAGTCGAATATGTCCCATTGTGCGTCTATGCCATTTGTTGTATCGGTTTTTTCGGTTGCAAGGAAGTCTCCGGTGTATTCTACCGATTTCCAGTCCGAAGTGAGATGTATACTTGTGTATTTGCCTACGGGATTGAGGTAGAGACCTTCGGTACCGTTCAGTGTTAATTCGAGGCTGTATTCGATTTTGTCTTTCTTTTCAGGATTCAGAAGAGGAAGCATGACCATGATACCCCTGGCTAGCAGATCGTTTTGAGGTATGCTGTTGATTACTTCGGATGATTGATCATTTACCTTGAAGGTTATTTTATTTCTGATGTTCTGAAGATGAGGAATACCTGTCATAAGGAAACACTCGCCCCATGAAACTGTTGCAGGATCGATCCCTATATTGTTGACCTCGGGAAAAGAAAAGCGTCCATTAATCTTCATATCTGCCTGATAATTGAGAATCTTCTGTATCCCGCGTGTACGCTCTTCCGGTTTTACATTTCCATTGACAAGATATTCGTCCGGAAGAAAATAAGCGAGCCTTTTCTCTGAAATATTATCTTTAGTATAAATGTAAGGAACAACAAGTACAGGGCCCGTGATCAACTGTTTCCCTCCGTGTTTCCAGCCTATATCCGTTTGTTCGGCATCTTTGTTTCCCTGCCGTTCCTTTATCAGAGATTTTACCATGTGTATAGGCCACAGCAGCACTAGAATAATGACCGCAACTACTATGATCTTTACTAAAATCAAATCGGTGTTTTTGCTAAAATTTGTTTTCATAAGCTTTAAAATGATGTTTATTAAAAGTTCTTTGAAATTCAAAGTTGTAAAATAAAAAAATTATGATAAAGGATTAATTAATTTTTCAAGTGCGTCGATATGTTCTTTAAAAAGTTTTGCCCCTAAGGGTGTTATCATATACGAAGTATTGGGTTTGCGGCCAAGGAATTGTTTTTTTACCTCGATGATATTCTCTTTTTCAAGGGCTTTGAGGTGGCTGGCCAGGTTGCCATCGGTAACGTTGAGCAATTCCTTTATGGTATTGAAGTCCACACTCTCGTTAACCGATAACACAGACATAATGCCTAGGCGTACACGGCTGTCGAAGGCTTTATTTAATCCTGATATAATATCCTTCATATTCAGCTGTCTTTATTTGGCTTTGCATCATATTTGAAGTGCATCACCAGTCCGTATATTATATGCAGAATACCAAAGCCTATGGCCCAAAAGATAAGATTGTTCCAGTCGGCAATAGCGGCAAACAGTCCCAGTATAATTTCACAGGCACCCAATATTTTTATGTCTTTATATGTACGTTCACCTGCAATAATAAGGGCTAATCCATAAAAAATAAGCATGGATGGCGCAATAAGAAACCATATGTTATGATATAGTAAAATAGCGCAGAAGATCCCACCCACAGCCATTGGGATCATGAAATCAGCTAATACCTGATATGTAACGGGCATCCATAACCTGGATCCGTTTTTCTTCGCTTTACGGGCACAAAAGTAGAATCCGACTATTGCCGCTCCTAAAATTACGATTATTGCCAGCAAGACAAGGTCATACTTTACATTCCCAGTGACAGATAAACTCCCTTTAAGTATATTATAGGCAGCAAACGCCCCGATAAGTGCCACCAATCCGGCCGATACGCCCGACATGCCGCTTAATGAAAGGAATTTGCTGGAACGCTCCATCATGGAACGTATATGTTTCAAATCATCGAGGTTTGTATCCATAATTTATTTACTTTGAAATGCAAAGTAATCTTTTTTATTTGGATTATGCAATAGGTATGTAATAAATATTTGAATACTTTATCTATGTGTATATAGTAGTCAGTAGACAGTAGAAAGTAGGAAGCGATCTTTGAAATAGGAAAATAAATATTAAATTTTTGTCCCTTTTGTCAGGTTTTAGTTAATAAGCTTATAGCTATTGATTAATAGCTAAAGGATAAGAATCTGTCCGTTTTGTCAGGTTTTTGTTAAAATATAGGATTGTTTTTTTAAGAAGTTTACCATAAGGGGATTAACAAGCTGACTCTGCCGCCGAAACTAAATGTGAAATTGTCTAAAAAAATAGTCAGTCTTTCTTTTGTCTAAAAAAATAGACATATATTTGGCAATACAATATACTGAACTTAGATATTTATTTATATTACAGATCTTTATTGTTAAAAATAATGAAATAGAAAACGATATGGTGATAAAAATATAATAAATACGACTGGTATAAGAAAATGAGATAAAATTGTTATCTCATTTTATATTCACAACAAGAACTTAACCAATAGAATAATAACGCTAACATCTATGAAACAAAGTACGCCCAATCTGAAGATTATCCTTTTATTAACCGGGTTTCTTCTCCTGAATTTTTCATTTGTCTCTGCTCAGCATTCCGTTGTAAATGTAACTGTAAAAGGACAGGTAAAAGATTCGCTGACAAATGAAACAATTCCCTATGTTACCATAAAAATTCTGTCGGCTGATAATCCGGTGACTCCGGTAAAAGCCATAGCTACAGATGAGAATGGTAAATTCAGCTTTACGATGAATAAGACCGGTAAGTATATCTTCCAGTCGGAATATATAGGGAAAAGTACATGTTCTAAGGAAATAGAAATAGGAAACACAAAAACGCTTGACTTAGGAAACATAGAGATGAGCGATGATGCCCAGGCTCTGAATGAGGTTGTTGTTTCTGCTCAGAAACCTTTAGTACAAGTCGATCTCGATAAAATAACTTATAGTATTGAGAGTGATCCCGAGTCAAAGACCAACAATGTGCTGGAAATGCTGAAAAAAGTGCCGATGGTAACTGTGGACGGAGAGGAAAATATACAGTTGAAAGGGTCGTCCAGTTTTAAGATATATATGAATGGGAAGCCTTCCAATATGATATCTAATAATCCGAAAGACGTATTGCGCAGCATGCCGGCCAATACGGTAAAAGATATACAGGTGATTACCGATCCGGGAGCAAAATATGATGCGGAAGGAGTAACCGGAATTATCAATATTATAACCCAGAAAAATTCATCTATGGGTGGCTATACCGCCAACCTGAATGCACGTATAGATGATCGTGGAGGTTTCGGAGGTGGAGGTTACCTAACGATGAAAGTAGGGAAAATAGGTTTCAATGGAGGCTATAATTATTATAAATGGAAACAGCCTACATCAGATGTATATGGTTTTCTGGAAGATCTGAGGAATACTGCCGAGGCGAATAGTAATAAGTTTTTGCACCGGAACGGCTCATCAAAGTATGATGGTAGCGGTCAATACGGTTCGGGTGAACTAAGTTACGAGATAGATACTCTCAACCTGATCAATGTTGGGTTTAACCGTTATTTTGGAGATGGTAAATCGAAGTCGGACTGGTTCAACCAGATGTTCGATATGAATGGAGATCAATATTATAAATACAACCAGCTAGGCAATAACAAAAATACCTATGGAGGTACTGATCTCAATGTTGATTATCAGCGTACATTTAAAAAGAAAGATCAGCTTTTGACCGCATCTTACCGTTTTAGTGTCAGTCCTAATGACTCGGAGTCAGATGTGAATATCCAGAATGCTGAAGGAGATATACCTCAGAATGCGATTGACAACAGGCAATATTCCGATGCAGATCAGAAAGAACATACTTTCCAGATAGATTTTGTCACTCCTTTTGGTAAAGTGCATAGCCTTGAAACAGGGTTGAAATATATTATACGTCTCAACCAGAGTAATAGTGGAAGAGAGGACTTAAAGCCTGATGGGACATGGGAAATATTAGATAGAGTCGAAGATAAATTCAGGCACGAGCAGGACATTCTCGCCGCTTATGGAGGGTACAGCGCCAAATTCAAAAAATGGGGGTTGAAAACAGGAGTAAGGTATGAAGCCACCTGGCTTAATGCCAAATATCCAAAAAATACAGTCCAGAATTTCAAAACGGATTATTCAAATCTGGTACCATCGGCAACTGTTACTTATCAGATAAAACCGGCTCAGAATATTCGTTTGGGGTATAACATGCGCATCTCGCGTCCGGGTATTTACCAGTTGAATCCATATCAGAATAATTCTGATGCAAGCTTCGTAACGATAGGGAACCCAGGGCTTGATGCTGTAAAGTCTCATTCAATTAACTCAAATTATGGATTCTTTACGCCGAAGATCAACTTCAATATGAATGTATCTTACAATTTTGAGAACAACGGTATAGAACGGATTGCCACGCGAGAAGGTAATGTGAACACTACCACCTATGATAATATTGGAAAGCGTAAAAGCCTGAGTATGTCGGCCTATGTCAATTGGAGTATCACCGATAAACTCCGTTTCTACAGTAACTTATGGGGTGGATATACAGACGTGAAGACCAATCTTGAAGCCAGTACTGCATCTAATAATTATCAAAATCTGTCTAACCACGGATTTCAGGGATCCTTCTATAGCGGGGCGCAGTATTCTTTCCCAAAGGCTTTTCGCATATATGCCAATGCCGGAGTGTTCAGTCCTCAAATCGGACTGGAGAGTAAAGGCTCTACATTCTCCTTTCATAGCCTTTCCGCATCAAAAGGATTTATGAGTGAGAGACTTACTTTTAGGGCATTTGTGCAGAATCCGTTCCAAAAAGACCGTGAGTTTAAGAACGAACAAATTACTCCGATCTTTTATTCCGAGACGAGAAATACAAACCGGATGCGGTCTTTTGGTATCTCTGTGTCGTTCCGTTTTGGCGAAATGAAAGCACAGATAAAGAAAACCAAACGGAGTATAAGCAACGATGACGGAATGTCCGGCGGAGAACAGGGTGGAGCTCAAGGCTCGGGACAAGGTGGAGGACAAGGAGGCGGAATGTAGATTTACGATAGATCTATTTTGGGAGTTCTCCTTTATGGGGAACTCTGTTGTTATTGGTTCTTATCCAGATATTCCCTTTTGAATATATTAAGTAACAAAACAAACATAGATAAATACAAAGGCCCGAATATTACACCCCAAAAACCGAAAACGGATAGCCCTATCACTACCCCGAATACGGTTATCAGAGGATGAATATTAGCTAGTTGTTTTTGAAGAAAAAGGCGTACTACATTGTCCACATTCGATATGACAATTAATGCATAAACAGTTAAGCCTATGGCATTAGGCCAGTCTCCGTTCAGTCCCATATATAGTGCCAAAGGAAACCATATCATCATTGTGCCCACAACAGGTATTATTGTTGCAAAACAGGTGACAAATGCAAATAATACGGGATTTGGCACATCGAACAGATAATATCCTATCAAGGCAAAAGCACCCTGGATTATCGCTAAGAGGGGAATCCCAATGGCATTGGACTTAACCATTACATTTACTTCTTTCAATACATCTTTTTTGTTTTCATTATTGAAAGGAAGCAGATCATAAAAGAACTTTTCCATTTCCTTGCCGCTTACAAGCATAAAATATAGCACAAACAAAAGAATGACCGAATTCAAAGCAAAGCTACTGACTCCGGCTACCAGCATTTGCCCTATCTTAGGTAGATAGGCAGCCGCTTTTACCAGGTTATCGGTACTTAAAGCATAATACCCGGTTTTTTCTTTTATAAGATTGGCGAAATTTTGTATAGTGTCTATAGTGGCAGTGGGATTTAGATTAATCCCATGCAATTCCTCTATTAATAGCCATACAGCAAAGGTACATGGTATGAGAAATATAAGTAAGACCTCAATAAGAATGAGGGTTGCCGACAGGCTTTTTCTGATTTTTTTCTTTTCAACCAGGAAAAACATTTGTTTCCTGACAAGAACATATACGGTAGAAGCTCCTAAAAAACCGCTCAGAAAAGGGGCATATTCACGAAATAATACGATTCCCATAATTATGAGAAGAGCAATAAGAGTGTATTTCCAGTATTGTTCTTTTGTTGTCATCGGCTTCTTCATTTAGATCACAAAGTTATAGATAAATTTCTTTATTTTTGATAAAAACAAAAGATCAAACCTTTCGGTTCGATCTCTTATCTGATTATTTATCTAAAACTTTTTTTAATCCCATAGATGCTTGTTACTTAAAGCATACTTGCCTGCTCCTGTAAACATTAAAGCTACTGCTCCGAAGAAATACAGACCTTGCATTTCTATAGCCCATCCTCCGGATTTGCTTAAAATGAATATATCTCCTGCATGGGCCATACCAACAGCAACTATCATATTGAAGGCAAAAATAGCGGCCGCTATCCGTGTCCCGTAACCGAAGATAATGAATAATGGGGCTATCACTTCTCCAATATACACGCCGTATACTATAAATGAAGGCAGACCCATGCCCTCGAGCATTTGTTCTATGCCTCCTGCGCCGTGCATTAGTTTGGCTATACCATGCAGCAGCATCAATATACCTATGGTCAATCGTAAAATAAGCAAGCCTAAATCTGTATTCTTTTCCAGTAATTTCATATTTATGTAATTTATTATATTGTTGTTTTTATAATTTTAATATATAAAACAATATAATGTTAAATATGTTCGCTTATACTCTATAAAGAATATTTATTTAGGCAGTACAAATGCTATGGGAACCAGGACCTCCATGCTTGCCGGTTCTCCATTCTTTAATCCGGGTACCCATTTGGGCATCTTCTTTATGAGAATGAAGGCTTCTTCGTCACAATCAGGGAACAGGGATTTAAATATCCATATTTTTGATATTTCCCCTTCCGGTGATATTAGCAGGTTAAATATTGTTCGTCCCTCTATGCCATATTTAATCGCTCTTTTGGGATATCTCATGTTTTCTTTAAGATAGGCTTCCAAAGCATTTGTCCCTCCTGGGAATTCTGGGCTTCGGTTTAAGGAGAAATCAACTTGTGTCTGTTCTTTATCCGGCTCTATATCAGAATTCTCAGGTAATTTTGCTGCTGTGGCCAGTTCTTCAGTTTTCATTCTGTATTCAGCTATAATAGGATGTTCTACATAGCTGTACTCGTTGGCCGTATCTTTCATTTGTTTAGCCAGTTCTTTCAATTCATCATTCAGGCTAAAATGTATATTTAGTCTAAAGTTGGCATCTATAGGCTTCCCGTCAGATTCGGCTGGTATCCATTTAGGCATATTTTTTATAACCCTGATTATTTCATCATCAGCCAGCGGATCAAAGCCTTTCAATACTGCAATATTTTCTGCTTTACCTTCCTTATCTATCGAAAATTTTAGATCAACATCCCCTTCCATTTCAGTTTGGACTAAAATATAAGGATATCTTATATTCTTGATAAGGTAATCATACAAAGTGCCTTCTCCTCCCGGAAAGCGGGACTTTGTCGTTCCCTCTATCGTAGTTTCGGTCTCAATGAGCCTCGCTGTAATTCCTGTTTGTGAAGAAGCTTCAGTGATCCAGATTGTTATAAAAATTAATAAAGCAATTATTTTATGTTTCATTCCTCTTTCGTAAAACTTAGATCGACAAATATATAAAATATCTTATCGTCTAAATTGGTTTTTAAGATTGTTTATATCAAAACGCATAAAAAGTTAATTGATTGTTTGTCAATTGGATTTAAGTTTGAATTGTAGAAGCTGTGATTTATTTAAATAATGTTCATCTGTTGTTTTTTTACTAAAACCTGACAAATCTGACAGATTCTTCGGTTAACAAAAAAGTTACAAAAGTTACACTTTTGCAGCATTTTTAATCAAACCTGACAGATTACTCAGTTATCAGTTAACAAACTTGTAACCCGTACCTGCCCGTTAGGCGAAGCAACTCGTAACTGTTTCTTAAAACTTGACATTTCTGACATATTTTCTATATTTCTGACGATGCCGATTTCGCATTTGGCTCCGTCGATTTACAATTCAAAGATCGCTTATATTAATGTCATCTAGACTTTTAATTTTTCTTTCATTTTGACTCGCCTTCGCTTCGTCGATCGTTGATTGTCATGCTGGCGATAGGAAGCATCTCGTTTCTCAAGAGATTTTTCATTTCTGTTGGCTTCGCCGATTCTTCGAATTCAAAATGATAAAGCGAGTATTTACTCCAAAATATTGCTAATAAAAAAAAGTCTAGATGACTTCATTGACTATTCTGATTATATAGATAAACTTTCTGAAATAAAATATGATTTTAACTACATTTTTACTGCTAAAATGTTTACTTTATATTGTCATGTGGTTAAAATAGGTTAAATCTCATGTTGCTGTATCTGACTAATTTGCATGTTATCAATTATATATCCAGAATTATTTCTTTTCTGTTAGTACTATGTATTGCATGGTACTAATATTTATTTATATATTTGCATTACAAACATCATTGTATAAAATAATAATAGGTTATGAAAAAGATTATAGAAGTAAGTATAGGAAAGATCAACTTCACTATGGAGGATGATGCTTATTTCAGATTGAAAGAATATCTGAAGCGATTTGAAGATACAATACCGGATAAAAATGAAGCCCGTGAAGTAATGGAGGATGTTGAGGCCCGTGTGGCCGAGTTATTCCAGAAAGAAATGAGGTTTTCCAATCAGGTAGTTGATATGGCTTTAGTGCAAATAGTGATAGATCACTTGGGTGAGGTTGAGGGAGCATCTCACAGTCAGAAGCAAAACACTTATTCTGCGTATAATAGCGATGATACTGATTACACGAAAGGAGATAAAAGGTTCTTCCGCGATATAGATAATAAGATGCTCGCAGGTGTATGCAGCGGCTTGTCGGAATATACCGGAATCGATGTCACAATTATCAGGGTGATCTTTGTTGTTCTGGTTTTCGCCTATGGCACTGCTATATTAGCGTACATTGTCTTATGGATAGTGGCGCCACGTGCCCTTAGTGTGGCACAGAAGCTACAAATGAGAGGATTCGCTCCTACTGCTGAAAATATAAGGAAATATACATCTCAATCTAAATAAACGAAGGATATGGAAACAATTAACGTGGACAACATAAAGGCTCAAATGCGAAAGGGGATACTTGAATACTGTATTCTGAGCATTTTGTCGAAGGGAGATGCATATGTATCTGCTATAATAAACGAACTAAAAGACTCTGAAATGATCGTAGTAGAAGGAACATTGTATCCATTGCTCACACGTCAGAAAAACCAGGGTTTACTCAGTTATCGCTGGGAAGAATCTACGCAAGGCCCCCCACGCAAATATTATGAGATAACAGACAAAGGGCGTGCCGTGCTGACAGAACTGGATGCCGTGTGGTCTGACCTGGTGAGGGTAATTGATAATATTCGAAACAAATAATAACTACTGCAATGAAACCAACAGTAAAGGTTAGCATAGGAGGATTGGCTTTTACCCTTGAGGAAGATGCCTACTTCGTATTAGATAATTATCTGAAAGCTTTAAGAACCCACTTTGCCAGAAATCCTGAATCGGAAGAGATTATTTCTGATATAGAATCACGGTTAAGCGAGTTGCTGCAGATGAGGATAAGTGCAAACGATGGGGTTGTATCTATAAATGATGCAGAGGAACTCATAAAAATAATGGGAAATCCCAAAGATTTTGACGATTCGGCCAATAGTTTTGCGAGTGCAGACAACACTACGGGGAGCAACAGCCTCCATGGAAGAAATCCCGAGTTTGAAAAGAAATTGCTCCGCGACCTGGACAATAAGATTATAGGAGGTGTATGTAGTGGATTGGGGCATTATTTCAAAATCGATCCTACTGCTATTCGCCTCATCTTTGCCGGATTATTCCTCCTGCTGTTTTTTGTCGGATATAGAATGCCTTCGTGTATGCTGATTGTCGGTATTTATATCATCTTATGGATAGTAATGCCTGCCGCCCGGACATTTAAACAAAAATTAGCGATGACCGGCGATGACCCATCTATTCTCAATATAGAAGAGCGCGGTCAACCCGCTAACCGCAAATATAAAGGAAGTTCTGTAAACAGGGTTCTGAATATACTCCTGAATATCATAGTCGGTTTCATCGCTGTTATAACATTCATTATTCTGATCTCTTTCATCATTGTATTGGTGTGGCTTTATTTCGATACCGATATTGTAGGCCTTTCCAACTATATGATGATATTGGGCTACGATGTATGGAACTTTAAGATCTCGCTGGTGATTGCCTTTATATTTCCAATACTGGGATTCTTCATCCTTTTGGTAAAGCTATTGAGACGCACTCCATTCACATCCGGTAGTTTTGTGAGTTTCATCATATGCCTTATTCTATGGTTAGGCGCAGTATTCTATCTCGGCAATAAGGGTTTTGGATTTGCGTATTCCCATAAGGAAGACACTAAAGTTGTAGAACAGATATCTGCAAGTACTACTTCCGACACGCTTTATGTAAAACTCGGAACAGATTATCTTAATAGAGATCATTTACCACACAATCGGAAATTTATTTACAAAGGTGACAGGATGAAGGACAGGGAAATATGTATACTTCCCAATGTGAGGATAAAAGATGCTACAGATACCCTAACAACTAATTACAAAATAGAGATAACGAAAAGAGCCTTTGGTTCCAGTGATATCTCAGCTGGAAGAAAAGCCGAAGCCTTAGAGCTGGATTATGCATTATCCGATTCTGTACTCACTATCAACCCTGCGTGGTATAACGAGAATAAGACATGGAATCTGGAGACGTTTGATATTATAATCATTAAGCCTCAGGGTAAGACTGTGATAGCAGATGACGATCTTACTAAAATTCGTTTCGAGTACTCTGCAGGCAGATACAAATATCACGGTTTTGGTAATAGCTACTATTTCGATACCTTCTAAGAGCCCTGATTTCAAGTTGTATCAACCATAATGACCATATAGATAATTTGATGATCGGACAGGTGGACGTTTTTTAACTTTTTCCACCTGTTTTTTGCTAAAAAAATGCAATATTTTATCTGCCATTTCGTTTTTATTATGTACTTTTGTGAAATAATCTTAAAGGGTGGGCTTTAGAATGAAATTCCTGACATACATATTAGTACCTATAATTGCATTAGGGCTTCTTTTTGCATCTTGTGAAAAGGAAGATAATTCTTCGATGAAGAATGTGCAGGGGCATTGGGTGTATTCGTCTACCAAAGCAGAGATTTTTGTTACAGATCCTTCTCTAAAAGTCATAATCGAGAATTATATTGCTAAAAAGCTTGATGAAAATACAATGAGTTATGAGTTCAATAATGATAAAACTTACTATTATTATCAGAACTACGAGGAGCCATTGAAAGGAATATACAAGTCTCTTGATAAAAATACTTTTATACTGGATGATTCGCGTGGACTCAGATCTGTTATGAAAGACGATTCGATGATATATGTCGTTTCTGATCTGAAAAGCGAAATTGTGGAAAAGCTGAATATCGACGAACGTAAAATTATTAAAGTAAGCACGGTAGATACCTTTGAGCGGGGATTATCTGAAAAATAGAAAAATATTAGAATCATATACAGAAGTCTGTCATTTAGATATGGCAGACTTTTTTTGTGGAATATTTTATTTTTCATGTAACACTTTATTAAAAATTTCGTTTTATTATATAGATAAAGTTCTAAGATAAAAATACAAATTACTTTTTACAGAAATAAAACACTACTTAAAGAAGCATTTGTTCGTGAGAATAGATGCTTCTACTATTTAGAAGTATTTTATCTTAGATCAAAGATTATAGCAGAATTAATTATATTAGCATTTTTTTCTATCTTTGTTCCCGAGCTAGTTCATTCAAGTATATTGGTTACTTCATATTTTTTTATATGGTAAAAATTTACTCATCACTGACGTACCACAAATTTACATACGCCTTATTGATTCCTCTATTAGTCGTTTTATCTTCTTGCGGGCTTTTCGATAAAGAGCTTAAGCAGGATGAACACATTTCCCACTTCAGGCACCAGATAGCGAGGGTTGTCGACAGTCTGGATACATCGAAGGAAAGGATAGTGGCATTTAAGACTATTATAGAGGATATTAACGAAGACAATGCCCTTATAACCCCAAGAAAAAAGAACTTACTACTGATAGAGGGGCATACATACATCAGTAACGAATATCTGGATGCCAAGAATTATAAGAAGGCGATGGAATATACCAACAAAATCATAGAGATAGATTCTACTTCACCACGAGGTTACTATAGCAGGGGATGCGTATATCAGGCTACAAATAAGGACAGCCTGGCCATTCTCGATTATAGTAAAGCCCTTAGTCTGAGTTCTGGCTATGCCGACGCATATTATAATCGGGCACTTCTGTATGAAGAGAAAAAAGATTATGATTTAGCCTTGTCGGATCTCAACAAAGCCGCAAAATTGAACCCTCCCTATTTAAGAGATATTTATTATAACAGGGGAGAAATATATAAAACAAAAGAATCTTATGATAAAGCCATAGCAGAATACAACAAAGTTATCGATCTCGATACATTAAATATTATGGCTTACTGCAACAGAGGAGACTCTTATTTCTTGCTAAAGAACCTTGATAAAGCTATTTTGGACTACAACAAATCGATACTACTCGATTCTGCCAATGTGCATTTATACCTGAAAAGAGCGACAGCATTCGAAGTCCGGAAAGACTACAATGATGCCATTAATGATTACAAAAAGATACTACGCTTAGATCCCAACAACAGGTATGATTACTATAGCGAGGCGAAGAAGGCTATAAAGAAACTGAAGCCTCTTGTGAAAGATTGAGTCTGCTATTATTTTTTCTGATAGCAATAATGCCCCGTTATTTTAAAGCTGAAAAGACAGTCTTCCAGTACTTGTCCCTGTCCTATATTATGTACTATTAATGGCCGTTTCTTATCTCCCGACATACGGCCTGTTACTATTCCTACATGGGTAATGCCATTTCCCAGATCCCATGTGACGATGTCGCCGGGCACATAATCCTCTCCTTTGTCAGATATTTTCTTGATTGTGCCGAAGCGTGAAAAGAACATGGCCTGATTCAGGACTCTTCGGTGGTCGATATTTCTATCGGTGCGTTTCATCCCCCATTTTTGGGGATATTTGCTGAAATTGGCTCTCATATCCTCATGTATCTCTTTTTGGAGATCTATACCCAGTTTGCGGTAAGCCCTGATCACCACGTCGGTACAAACACCCCTGTCAGAGGGAACATCTCCGTTCGGATATGGAATGGTAATATAGCGCGGATCATAGACCACCTTGTCCTTTGTTAACTCTATTGCTGCATCCGACAGCTTTTGAAAAAAACTTTTATCCTGTGAGAATAGCCCTGTAACTGGTGTCAGCCACAGTAATAAAATAATCAGGTATTTTTTCATATACAAATTTCGAATCAATAATATCTGCGGCTATACCTACTCTTGTTATTTATAGAACACTGGTGCAAAAAACGGCCGGTTTTCCCATTTTCCGTTAAAGGGATTTAGTTCCCGTATTATTCCGCCTTCCACTCCGAACTTCTCTGTAATCTTTACTTCTATACTGCCTCCATAATATGTCTGGGGGAACATGTTCATCATAGGTCCGTGTATCATGTTTTTATCGCCATATACAGAATATTGCCCATAAGTATTTAGCCTGATGCGATCGTGAAGAATAAACTTTAAGTTACCGTTAGCTCCAATATCATTATAGGAATTTCCCATCAGATTATATTTCGCCGCATAGGGGCCTCCCGAAATTACAAGCCAGTCCAGCGGCTGATAGTTGAAGTTTGCATTCAACATCCGCACCGCGCCCAGACTGGGGTAAGTGTTTTGCATAGAAGAAGTGCTGAGCCAGGCATTGTATGATATATCCATTCCCGAATTAAACCTGTAATCGTTAATAAAAGGATTACGGGAAAACGTATTACTTTCCAGTGGTGGTCCGGTATAAATATCTAAAGGTGGAAGTTTCGGGTCAAACTCTTTTTTTTTGCTTTCATTCTTTTGTAAAGGCTCAAATTCCGGTATGTCTGAATTAAAGATGTTGTTTTTCTCCAATTTCTTATCCGGTTCATTATCCAGTTTCAGATAATAATCCAGTTTCTCGTTCAGCTTCAGATTTTCTTTCTTTAATGGAGGCAAGCTGTCTTTGGGCGTCTCTTCCTTTTGGGTTTGAGCATAAAAGGGAATCGACACTACTAACATTATAAAGATTAGATTTTTCATAACTTCCCGTTTTTTATATTACTCCTCTGTAAAACTAATAAAAAATAAGCAAATATTCTAAATTTTTTAACGCCAAATAACCTTTGTTTATTTTATAAATGTCATTATGTGACAATCTGTTTTTAACTAAAACATTACAAACTGTATACATATTTGACTCCGTCGATTTATGCTTCGCTCCAATTCAGTTAGCAGTCAACTCAGTTAACAAAAAACTGACAGAACTGACAAAATTCTTGTATCTCGTATCTTGTTTACTTGTCAACCATTATTTTTTTCAAAGATCATTCATTATTGGCACATTGGCATATTATCACATTTGCTCATTGTTTATCCTATAGATAAATATCTTTATTTTTTTCATATAAATTATTTATATGACATAAAGTCGTGTAATTGATTTGGAATCACATTATTTCTGTCTTTTTTCTTTTCATTTGATAAATAAAAATCTTTTTGATTATCTTTGGCGTAAATTGAATACCTTATGTGTGGAATAGTTGGTTATGTAGGCTTCCGTGAAGCCTATCCTATTTTGATAAAAGGTTTGCATCGTCTCGAATATCGTGGATACGACAGCGCCGGAGTAGCAATAATTAATGAAAAGAATAAGCTTTCCTTATATAAGGCAAAAGGCCGGGTGAAGGATCTCGAGGATTTTGTTCAGGATAAAGATATCTCAGGCACGATAGGTATTGCCCACACACGTTGGGCAACACATGGTGAACCCAGTAATGCAAATGCCCATCCACATTATTCGCAGTCCGAATCACTGGCTTTGATTCATAACGGGATCATTGAGAATTATGCTGTACTAAAAACACAATTGCTCAATGAAGGATATAAGTTTCAAAGCAGTACAGATACCGAGGTGCTGGTGCAATTGATAGAATATGTAAAGAAAGGACATAGCTGTGATCTTTTTACAGCTGTGCAGATAGCTCTTAATCAGGTAGTAGGGGCTTATGCTATTGCTGTGATAGAAAAAGGTAACCCGGATCGGATCATTGCTGCCAGAAAAAGTAGTCCGTTGGTAATTGGTATCGGTGATGGGGAATTCTTTCTGGGATCGGATGCTTCTCCTATTATTGAATATACGAATAAAGTAATCTATCTGGATGATGAGGAAATTGCAGTTATAAGGAGGGATGGAGATCCGAAGGTCGTAACAATATCAAATATTGAGAAAACTCCGGAGGTGAAAGAGTTGGAAATGAATCTCAGCCAGTTGGAAAGAGGCGGTTATCCTCACTTTATGCTGAAAGAGATATTCGAACAACCCGAAACGCTGAAAAACTGTATGAGCGGTCGTATCAATATAGAGGGAACCAATGTTACCTTGTCGGGTATAATAGATTATAAAGAAAAGTTTGTCAATGCACGTCGTATTATAATCATTGCTTGTGGAACATCGTGGCATGCGGGGCTCATAGGGGAATATCTGTTTGAGGATTTTTGCCGTATTCCGGTAGAAGTAGAATATGCGTCCGAATTTAGATATCGTAATCCCATACTTTGTCCGGATGATATAGTGATCGCTATATCGCAGTCAGGAGAAACTGCCGACTCGCTGGCTGCCATCGAGCTTGCCCGTAAAGCCGGAGCTTTTGTATATGGGGTATGTAATGTGGTTGGTTCATCTATTCCCCGCAATACCGATTCAGGCTCATATACCCATTGTGGACATGAGATAGGCGTGGCTTCGACAAAGGCCTTTACAGCCCAGGTTACAGTGCTTACAATGATGGCATTGGCCGTAGGTAAGGCAAAAGGAACTATAAATGAAGAGAAATATATAGAAGTTATTAAAGAACTGCAACAAATACCATCAAAAATAGAACAGGTATTATCGGTGAACGACAAAATAAAAGAACTATCGTTGATATTTACCTATGCCCAGAACTTTATTTATCTGGGACGCGGATACAATTATCCGATTGCATTGGAGGGGGCATTGAAACTGAAGGAGATTTCTTATATTCATGCAGAAGGATATCCGGCTGCCGAAATGAAGCATGGTCCTATTGCTCTTATCGATAATGAAATGCCTATAGTGACAATAGCCACTCACAGCGCTATTTATGAAAAGGTGGTCAGCAATATTCAGGAAATAAAAGCCCGGAAGGGTAGGGTGATAGCCATCATTAACGAGGGTGATGAAACAATGAAGGCCCTGGCTGATCATTATATAGAAATTCCACGCACAGACGAATGTCTCGATCCCCTGTTGACGTCAATCCCGTTGCAGCTATTGGCATATCATATTGCCGTAAATAAAAACAGGGATGTGGATATGCCCCGTAATCTGGCTAAATCTGTGACTGTAGAATGATCTCAGTGGTAAAATATTACTGATAACTTAATCAGGAAAGGTTTCTTTCTGTAAAATATTCTTATATTTGCAAAAAAACTTTACATAAAACGAAATTATTATGAGAATCAGACTCTTCCTTTCCACTCTAGTTTGCCTGTTTGTGTTCGGTTTGAACATGAAAGCACAGACTAGTATTGCGTCCGGTACACAAATCACTATGAGTGATGATGCAAAGAAGAATATTGAAAATATAAAGGCCGGAGATAAGGTTTTGGCATTCAATACAAAAGATAAAGTATACGAAGAGAAAACAGTAAAGTCTGTAAGTAAGGTGATGATGAACAGACTTGTCAGAATAACGCTGGAATCAGGAGTGCAAATAGTACTGACTGTCGATTATCCTGTTTTGGGCGAGAAAGGTTGGGTTTCAGTTGATCCTAACCGTACGATGATGAACAAAAAGTATACGGAAGTTCAACGCTGCAACATAGGCGAATATGTGTTGTTTTATAATGTTACCAGTACCGACTTTGTTGAATTAACAGTTATTCAGGGGGTACTCGATCCGGTACAGACATATACACTGGAGCTGGAAGATGCAGCCGAAAGCGCACTTGTGGCTAATGGCTTTTTAGTAGGTATAAACTAGATAATGAGAATAAACAAGGACGAAATACGCGAACATATTAAAGGTACACTGGTAGAGACGCTGAACATCACTTTCATTGAATCTGATGATCTGGCGTCTCTTGAAGCTACTATGCCTGTTGTACACGAGCTGACGCAGTCGATGGGAGTGCTGCATGGCGGGGCTACTATCTCTTTGGCCGAATCTTTGGCCGGAATAGGATCAAATATGCTGTGCGGGAATGACGAGCAATGTTTTGGCATGCAGATCAGTGCCAGCCATATGTCACCAGCCCTGGTTGGTGACACAGTATATGCAAAAGGAATTATTCAACACAAAGGCCGTTCCACACATGTCTGGAATATAGATGTATTCTCCCGGAATACAGGGCAGATCGTATCTTCTATCCGTATCACCAATGCGGTTGTAAAGAAAGTTCTGTATATAAAGAAAGACTAAGCAAAACTTATTTAGAATAAATAACTGCAATCCAGATTAAACCTTTTATATCTGTTGATGTTCTAATCAGTATATACATCAATAAAACTTCGTAATATGAAAAGAGTAGTATTCTTTATTATATTTTCCATAATCATATTATTTACAGGCTGTGTGACTACACGTGTTTCTGATGTCTATAACCTGTCTGTGGGTATGACGCCGAATGAAGTTGGGCGAATTATGGGACAACCAGTGCGTATTCTTTCTACAAGCTACACACAAGATGGTATGTTCGAAGTGTTTGAATATCAGACTTATCGTAATGAATCCTATGCCGTCGAATTTCTGAATGGTAGAATGACAGGGTATGATTTCATGTATGAAAATGTATCAGGTGGTAATTATCCATATTATCCCAATAATCCGAACTACATACCTCAACCTAATCGTCCCGTTCAACCGGGCAGGCCATCCCAGCCAAATCGTCCGTCTCAACCGAGCAGGCCATCAGAACCAAGTCGTCCGGGTAATAATTCGGGATCTTCGGAAAGGCCCTCTAATAGCGGTTCGACCAGCCGTCCTTCGACCGGCAGTCCCAACACCCGCCCTACAAATAGTGGTTCCTCTACACGCCCTGCAGAAAATAATTCGAATAGTCCAAGTACAACTCGCCCTACAGTGAGGCCGGAAAATTCCTCGGGGACAACAAATTCCAGTTCAGCATCAACAAGAAGCAGTTCCAGAACTAACACCGATCAAAATAAAGACAAGAAATAATATACCAACCCATAAAAAAGGCCTGTGTATGATCTTATACACAGGCCTTTTGTTATAAGGTGAAGGTGTCTTTACATAGTTGACGATAAAATATCTATCACTCTGTATATTATTGCTATAATACAAATTACAATTATTGCGATCATAACTAAAAGGGTTTTATTAGCATATTTTTTCATCTGTTCACGATTTATATCTCTATTCTTTTGATTTATTGTATCTGTCCACTATCTCGTCTATACTGATGTCCAGAAGATCCATAGTCCTAAAGGTTTCGGGTAAAGTCTCTTCAAAAAAGTCTTTTTTCTGAAGCCCCAGTATCAGCTTCTGTGCATTTTCGGCCACAAAATATCCCATTCCACGTTTAGAATATATTACATTTTCCGCTTGCATATATTCAAATGCGCGCATGGCTGTATTCGGGTTTACCTGTAGCGTAGCTCCCAATTCCCTGACTGAAGGGACACGCCCTTCTTCCGGCCATTCGTTTGTAAGCATCTTCTGGAAACAAAAGTCCACAATTTGCAGGTATATTGGTTTGTTTGTTTTAAAATCCATATTTAAATCTCCGTTTCTTTCAGTTTCATATACGATACTACCCATGCCCCTATTGGCATTATAATGGAAATTATAGTACCACATATACTAATAATCAAGTCGTTTTTTATTTCGGTAACCCCCATCGAACGCCCGAGAGTATAGCCCATATTGAAAGATTCGTTGTGCTCCATGTTTCCATTGAACTGGAACTCTTGTCCTTTAAAAAACAGGTATCCGATAATCACTCCGAAAAACGTCAATATAACAAGCAGCATGAGCATGATTAGTGTCGTTTTGGCAAAAGCATATCTCCTGAAGAAAAAATATCCCAGCATAAATATCGATTGGAATGCTAATATCTTATATATCTTTTTTAATGTAAGATCGGCAAACGACATATCTTTGGCATGTTCCTGTAAAGCTTCTATGGGAACTATTCCTGTAACAAAATTTAATATGAGGATAACCAGAAAAATAGAGACAGGAATCAGTATGACATATTTTATCCAGATGCTGAGAAAATCTTCGAATGTAGATGTCGGCAGGGTAAAATCAAATATGCTGCTATGTTTGCTGATATTTTTTTCAAAGAAGCAAGGCCCTCCCACTATTACCACATAAGCTATAAAATAAATGAATTCAGCAAAATTGCTTCCTGTAAGAATATGCAAAAGCATTGATAGAATATATAGTCCTGCAAGAGAGCTGGCAATATAGATATACTGCATCTTGGACAGGGAAATATTCCGTTTTTCCAGATTTACAAATCGGTTTATATTAAATACAGTATCCATCGTTTTTATTGTTTAGGGTTGAATAATTTTTTTATTTCAGCTCTGTTGTTTACCACGGCATTGAACAGGGCTTCGATGTTGAGTGTGCTTTCTTCTCCATATTCATTGGCAGATACTGATGTATATCCCTGCATTGTTTGTTCGCAGTATAGCGTATTCTCCGGTTTGTACTGCGTATATGAGAATAATAGCTTTCGGGTTATTTCTTCAACCGAATTATTTAGTAACACCTGATTACGGTCAAGTATAATAATCGGATCTATCAGGCTTTCCAGATCCCTTACCTGATGCGTTGATATAATGATGCATCTTTGTTCATCATAAGCAGATGCTATTATTTTTCTGAATTGCGACTTCGATGGGATGTCAAGCCCGTTTGTCGGTTCGTCCAGCAATGTGATAGGGGTATTTAATGCCAGAGCGAAAGCAATCATCGTCTTTTTTTTCTGCCCGAAAGATAATTCCGACATTTTACGGTCTTTCTCTACCTGAAAGTCTTTAAGATACGTATCAAAATGCTCTTCGCTGAAATTTGGATATAACCCCGAATTGTATCTGACAAAATCCTTTATAGGTAAAGTAGGAGCTTGAAATTCTTCGGGAAGAAAAAATAGCTGCTTAAGCATTTCCGGATTGCGCTTTGCCGATTCATATCCAAAAACTTTGCAACTTCCTTCCTTCGGAAAACACAGGCCACTTATAATGTGCAGTAACGTAGTCTTTCCTACACCATTTTCTCCTAACAAACCATATATTCCGCTATTCATTTCAAAAGAAACCTGTTCAAATACTGGTCTCTTTTTGTTGTAGAAAAAGCTTAAATTTTCAATCTTTATCATATTTGACTAGTGTATTAGTTTAATAGTACACCGCAAATATATGACATATTTTTTATGTACAATGAATATTTGCACTTTTTTTCTGAAATAATCAATAAATTAACTTTTACGTGTCTCGTAGGAAATAGATAATAGTATTTATCTATGTCCAATAGATATGTATGATGATAAATAAAAATGCTCAAATGCTGTATACTGACTTTTTTTCTCTATTTTTGTATAGGCAGGCAGACAAGACATATATTTAGAAACGAACAAACTATACGTCCCTATGGAATTATTATATGCTCAGGAACATCTCTCTTGTTATAATTACGAGAAGGGGAAAAGACCTACAATAGAAAAGCTAATCTTGAAAAAGGGGCAGCTTTGGGATGTTTTTCCTATTGACAATAAATCTATATTTGTGGTCAGCGGAGCTTTAAGTTTCTCATTTGGTGAAGTTATTGATGAGGTGATTCCTTGTGGTAAGATGATGTTATTGCCTGCCGGAAGCCAATTTAAAAGCATAGCCGAAAAAGATACTGTGCTGATATTGATTCGTTTGCATAATACAAAGCAGCTGTGCGACTGCTTCTCGTTAGATGCTTTATTAAAGGAAGAAGATAGTAATTTCGATCCGGGTTTGTGCTTCCTTGATATAAATGAACGTGTAGAGGTTTTTCTGGACTTTCTGGATACATGTATGAGCGACGGGCTGAAATGCACATATTATTTTGAACTGAAGGCTAAAGAATATTATTTCCTTTTGAGAGCATATTATCCAAAGAAAGAATTGCTCCGTTTCTTTTATCCGTTACTGAGTAAGGATATTTCGTTCTCAGAACTGGTTCTGAAAAACCATTATAAGGTTAAGACCGTGCAAGAGTTGGCAAATATGACTCATTATAGCCTTTCAGGCTTCCAAAAACGATTTAAGAAAGTCTTTGGGGTATCGGCTTACCATTGGATGAAAGACGAGCGCTCGAAAGCTATATACCATGAAATAAACAGCTCTGAAAAATCATTTAAGGAGATAAGTGAAGATTATGGCTTTTCATCTCCTTCTCACTTCAATGATTTTTGCAAAATGAATTTTGGTGTTACTCCGGGGCGAATTCGTCACAAAAAATCATTATCCGGCAAATAATCTGTAAAAAGGCATGAATTCTGAAAAAGCAGGTTCGTTTCTGTAATTTTATTGACTTTCAATCCCATATCTTTGTATTGTAAATATATGAGGAAAATATATTTATGTAAATGAAAACCTGACTAGGTTGTAGTTTAACTCTATTATTGTGTAGTTTTGTAAAGTTTGTGTTAAGGTTGGAAAGTCTGCGAAGGGAATTTGCGGGCTTTTTACATTAAGGAAAGAGATTCCTTAAAAAAATAATAGCCTCAGAAGAATATCTGAGGCTATTATTTTTTTATTTGAAAAGAAAACCGGAATTAGAAAATACTACTAGTCCCGATTTCTTCCTTTTTCTTATTTTATTTAGGCGTTGGCTTTTGCTTTTGCTTCTATTTCGCTCAACTCTTCGGCTAATTTTCCTGCAGCATTGGCTGTAACTTCATTGATCTTTTTTTTACCTTTCCTGACTTCTTGTCTGGCTATAACACCTGCTCGTAATGCTTTACTTTTTCCCACAGTCAGGCCATAGTCAAGTTCGGCTTTTGCTTTATCTGTTGCATTGTTTACTCTGTTACGTAACTCTTCGCGGGTTTCTTCATCCGAAAGTTTCAAAGCTGCATATACACCTAGTGCGCCAACAGCCAATCCTAATATAAATCCTTTCATAAGCGTTATATTTTTATAGATTAGTACTTACTTTCCTGTTTAACAAATATAGGATATTTATTAGAATAACAATCAACTGAAACCGATTGTTTATCCTAAAATAACTAATTTGTTAAAAAAACAATTAATTCGGATTTTGTTCTATTTCCTGCAAAATACCCCTCCCAAGAGAGGAAAAATAAAAATAATAGGTATGAATTTTATGGGCAGGCCAAAGAAAAAATAGGCTATGGCAGATACTATCATTAATACGATAGCAGCCAGAAGTATCCATTGTATAATGCCCCACCTTTTATCCTCTTCGTTTCTGCCAATCATATTCGGTTTTGATAAATATTGGATACTAATCTAGCTAAAAAACTTCATATTAATATATGGTTTTGATGAAATGATGATTTTTAACCTAAATAATATTTTGATAATTCAATATTTTACTATTTTTGTTGAGTGTTACTTATATATGTTATGTAATATATAAAGAAAAAGGCGGAATTATGGAGTTTAAAGACAGATTAAAGTATTTATTAGAAAAAGAGGGAGTGACCGCTTATCGTATATGGAAAGATACAGCTATCACAAAGGGGACTATTGCCAATTATGTGGAGGGCAAGACTAATCCCAATAAATCGAATATATCAATATTGGCCTCTTATTTTGGAGTAAATGAAGACTGGCTCTTGAAAGGAGAAGGACGCATGAGTCGGTCTAACAAAGTAAAAGGAGAGGAACCTTATCTGATAACTAAATCGGGAGTGAAATACTATGAAATGGCGAACGGTAAATACCGGATGCGCGTACCTTTTATTCCTGTTAAGGCCTATGCCAAATATATAGACGAATATCGTGATGCTGAAATTTTAGACAATGAATTCGAGGAGTTTGACTTCATCGTAGATAAAATAGGGCATGGACGATACTTCGCTTTCGAAATAAAGGGCGATAGTATGGATGATGATACTAAACGGAGCCTAAGCAATGGGGATATTGTACTGGCACGGGAATTGAATAAAGAACATTGGATAAATAAACTACATACCGAAGATTATCCGAACTGGATAGTAGTTCTCGACAATACGATACTCTGCAAACAAATTATAGAGCAGGACATGGATAGTGGTATAATTACCTGTCATTCACTGAATTCATCGCCGGAATACTCCGATTTCGATTTGAAACTGGATAATATATGCCAGCTGTTGAATATTGTGCAGCGGGTATCTAGCGTATTTAAGTAGAAAAGAAATATTATAAGGAAATACCTTGGACGAAGTTCTTTAGTTCAGGGAAAAAGCGGATATAACCTTTCTTTATGTTTTCATAATGGTTTTCGAAGCCTTGGAAGACCGGAGCATCGTCGTCCAGATAACTAGCCCGGCTTTTCAGTCTGTCGAAACTACGTTCTATCATCCACTTGTACCTGTAGTTATAGAACCAGTCTTCGTTCCTCATATACATAAACAATGTGCAAAATTTTGAAGGCAGTATATCAGCATACTGTTCTATCTGCTGGTATGATTGCTCTGAAAAGCTATGCCAGCCTCCTTCGGGTGTGTTTTGTTCATCCAGAGCCAGAAAATGATCATAAGCTACGTCCAGAAAAGCACCTGCATATTTACCGGCAGACGTTCGGAATACTTCGGATGTTTGGTGAGTGATAGGATGTTTGTCAGTAAAATCGTCTATTTGTCTGTGTATATGAATCCCTTTTTGTATATTTTCGGGATAGGATTCTATCTGCTTGCCTTTTACCAGGTCTGCGATCATATTACCGACAAGAATATCGGGATTGCCAAATGAAAGGTAAGCGTGCGCAAGGAAATTCATTCTATTATTCTTTATTGAACAGCAAAGATAGTGTTTAATCAGGTATATTACTTAATAAAAAAACAGCCATATATGATATGGCTGCAATTATATGATGATTGATGCCTTTTTAGAATTTATATCTGAATCCGGCACCTAAACCGAATACGGTAGACTTTTCTGTGCGGATACTTATCGGTTGATCATTGTCGAAGAAATACGAGATACGGGGCTCGACATACAATCCCCAACCCTGATAGAAAGAGTATGATGCTCCGGCAGAAGCATTCAGTGACCATTGCACTCCGTCTACACTGCCTTTGATACGTGTATCGTCTGCCTTTTGTCCGTTCAGATACATATCTTGGGTATAAATACCTTTTAGTCCTTTTTCCAGCATTCCTCCGGCAGACAGGTAGACATTCCATTTCGGGTTATTCCAAAGGTAAACCACAAGGTTGAGGGGTACTCCCAGATAGTGTATTTCCTGTTTTGCCTGATATTGAGGAGTTCCCGCCTTCTTCATAGTCGTAGACAAGTATGTGTACGTTAATCCGGTTTCTATTCCTAATATATTATTTATGTCTTTTCTTACTGTGACACCAAATGATAGAGGCAGGGAGTAATCGAAGTCGGAAAACTCATTTTCGGGTATCTGACTGTTCGATAGCATGTATACAGGCTCTTTTGTCATGTCTGTTGCGTTGGAATAGTCGCGCATCGGCATATTGTTAATTGTTTGTGCTTGCGATGCAGCGTTATTACCACCTGAGGATACAGAAGCGGCCAACAACCAGTTGCTAGAGTTTGCACTCTTTTTCGGGAGTAAGATTTTTTCGGGTTGAGAGACTTTTTTAGAACCCTTGTTTTCTGTCTTATTTTGGTCAGAAGTAGAATCAGTCTTCTTTCCATCGGGTTCATTGTCAGAGGCGTTGTTGAGAGTATTGTCTGGTATGCTGGCCAGGCTTACTGTATCTATTAAATTAATTGTTTCTTTTATTTCTTTTTCTATTGCATCCGTATTGTCTTTGTCCTTGTCTTCAGTCCGGCTTTGCTTGTTCTCGGCAATCCGGGTTTTTTTTGCTGATGTAGGATATATTGTTTCAATCGCTTCTTCTGTTTCTTGTTCGATTTGTTTTTCAGGAAGGGATATATTCAGGTGCTCTACTGTCGATATCATTGGTGATACTATTCCTCCTTGGTCTGCAGGGCGAAACAGAAGAACCGCAACAAGAATAGCTATCGATGCCGCAATACCACCAACCCACCACAACGATTTTTTGCCGCCTTTCGGCTGCAAACGCTGCTCTATCCCGCTCCAGCATTCACTGTCGACAGGTACCCGGTAATCTTCTATTTTTTGCCTTATAAGATTACTGAATTCGTCAGGTAATTTATTATGATCTTTCCAGTCTGGCATTTTCTTCCATTATTAATAATTGCACATTCTTTTGTAAGGCCTTGCGGGCTCTTATAAATTGTGAACGAGAGGTACTTTCCTTAATATTGAGCATTTCGGCTATTTCGCTATGCGTATAGCCTTCAATTGCAAAAAGGTTGAACACGGTTCTGAATCCATTTGGCAATTCTGCTATACACGCCATCAGCTCATCGGCGGAAAGACGTTCCAATGCCGAATAATCGACATTTTCTGTCGCATCGTTATAGTCGTCAATATTTACACTCATTCTAAGCGTATCGTTTCGCCTGAGATATTCAAGGGCAGTGGTTGCGAATATGCGTCGCATCCAACCGCCTAACGAACCTGTTCCGGAATACATGTCTATCTTGGTGAAAACTTTGATAAAACCATCCTGAAGCAGATCCTTTGCTGTCTCTCTGTTGCTTACGTATCGCATGCAAACTCCCATCATGACAGGAGTATACTGCTCGTAAAGTTGTTTACGAGCCCATGATTCGCCACGTTTGCATCCCTCAATAAGCAATTGTTCCTCCATCGGCTAACTATACTCTCTTTTGTATTGATGCAGAACCATTGAAATTAGTTGCATCATTGATAAAAAATAAACAGATTTTAATCAATAAAATTAAACGGCATATAATATGAAAAGTTGACAAAGTTGACGCATAATTTAATTTTCAATCCTTTCTTGTCATCCTGAAGAATGAAGGATATCCTTTATAGATGTTTTGCTTCGCTCCGGCATGACATAGAGAAAAACCTGACAAACCTGACAAATTTTATGCGTCTCGTTGATTTTGCCGATTACTTCATGATTGGCTCTTTTTTGCTCTGTCGAATAATATTTCATAACTTATATAATTGGCCTTGCCAATTCTTCGAATTCATCATTTATAACTCTTTATTTACATAGATAAAGTTTTTCTAAAAAAATACATGTTTGTGGACATAATATACTAAAGCTGTCGTCTACTCAATCTAAATAATGCGAATCAGGAGTTAGATTTAATCGTTCATTTCTCTTATACTACGCGCAATCGAAGATTGCTTGTGTTCCTTTTGCCCAAATCCCCAAAAGGAACCAAAAACTCTTTGGTGGCTCATCCTCCGTGCGACCCGTTACAGGCTCACGGGCTAAATGGAAAGATTGTCCTGCGGACGCTTCCCATTTCACGCCCCTCTCGCCTGACGGGTACCCCGCACTACGGACAAATGCCACCGGGCGAAGCCACCTCAAGGTAGGGTAATTCCCTATCGTGCGCCAGCTTTCCGTGCATAGGTTCCTACGACGGGCACCTGTCCGGTGAAGACGGCGTGAAACCAAATTCTGTTTGAGCCGAAGGCGAGTTTATTTGGTTTAGCCGGCAAGCCGATGACAGGTCGGCGGGGAACAAAGCACTAGCCTTTTGTTTCGTTTTGGGCAATGCCAAAATGAAAAACAAACCCGAAGGGCGCGTTAGAATAATTGAACGATTACTCATTATAATCATAATAATTTTAACCACTGACTGGCATAAATAAGAAAGATATATCCTCTCTAAAAAAGGGATATTCCGTCTTTATATGTCCTGTATTTTAAATTGGGCAATAATTCTTTTCTCATCCGGCTCGTATTCCCATAATAGGATACTATGCCAATTTTGATAAAATCTACAGTCAAAGGACTTCTTGTCCCGAAAACGGATGAAAACAGTTCGAAGCCCCGGGCCGCGGTCATTATCATCCAGACGGGCATACGCCAGGGTTTATGGTAGCCTCTGTATGTTGTTATATCATCAAGGAATTGCTGCAACGTCTGCTCACCTTCGTCACCTATATGGTATATTCCCCTGATGCCGGGCTTCAGTATGGCGGCTATCGTTGCATTTACAAAATCTGTTTTAGATATAAGATGTATATATGTCGGCTTTTTCCACACGCCTAACAGCCAATGCCGGGCAAACCACTGGCCGGCATCTATCATTAGTATGCCTTTCCCATAAACCATCCCTACACGCAAAGATACTGCTTCAAACTGATATTTGTCTCCATATTGGAACAAAAGTTTTTCTTCTTCGAGGCGGGTTCTGGCGTGCGCCGATTCAGGGTTGCCCGATAAAATGCCTTTTGCGGGGTTTTCGGGTGTAGATTCTCCTTCTACGTGAGGAAAGCTAATCAGTATGATGCGTTTTACTTTTTGCCGGACAGCTACTGTCAACAGATTATTGAAATACAAAGTATTGGTAGTAGGTAAGAATTTTTCGGGATTGGCTTTGAATAGGACACCTGCAAAATGAACAATCGTGTCTACTCCTTTGAATGCCGGGAACAAAGTCTCTTTCTCGGCCAGATTGATAGTATGGACAGATACGTTTTCTTTTTTCTTTAAGTCCTCAGATACATCCTTCTTGTGGATAAGTAAGCTTAGATGTATATCCGTATCTTTCAGTCCCTGAGCCAGTAAATTACCTAGATTACCTGCTGCACCTGTGATTGCTACTTGTTTCATCTTATCTGCTTTTTAATCTGTGTAAATATAGGAAAATATTTTTTGTTTTCTCATTGTGGGAAGAATACTGCTTTTTTCTGCTCAACTATTTTGAACGGGAAACGTTATCTTTATAGATATAAAACAATTATATTATGATTTTAAATATACAGAACGAAACAGCACAATTGAAAACAGTCGTATTGGGACAGCCATATTCATTAGGGAAAATTCCCACACTGGATGAAACATATGATGCTAAGTCGTATGAAACAGTAAAGAAAGGGGAGTATCCTACCGAAGAAGCTATCGCCAATGAGATGACTGCTTTTGAGAACGTATTTCTGAAATACGGTGTAGAGGTTCGCCGGCCTCTTATCCTGCCTAACTGTAATCAGGTATATGCCCGGGATGTAGCATTTGTTATCGATGATAAGATAATAACATCCAATATAATTCCTGACAGGGCTGACGAACAGGAAGCCTATGCTCCTATATATAGTGATATTGCTTTTAATAAAATATATAATCTGCCGGAGAAAGCGCATGTTGAGGGTGGGGATGTGGTTCTTTATAATGATATTATTTTTATTGGCACATATATGGAGCGTGATTATCCGGAATATAAGACAGCCCGGACGAATGCTTATGCGATTGCATTTTTGAAAGAATTGTTTCCTGATAAAAACTTTATAGCACTGGAACTGAAAAAGAACGATACTGATCCATACAAAGGAATTCTTCATCTCGATTGTACTTTTATGCCTGTCGGTAATGGCAAAGCTATTATTTACAGAGACGGATTCAGGAATATAAAGGATTATCACCAGCTTGTCGATATATTTGGCAAAGAGAATATGTTTGAAATTACACGGGAGGAAATGTATTATATGAATACGAATGTATTTTCAATATCGCCTTCTGTTGTCGTCAGTGAAGAACGGTTTTTGCGTTTGAATAATTACATGAGGGATAGTTGGGGGCTTACTGTAGAAGCTATCCCGTATTATGAAATATCAAAAATGGGAGGATTGCTTCGTTGCTCGACATTGCCTTTAGTGAGGGAATAAAAATCTAAAACAGAAAGAGGATATTTTATCAATATCCCCTCTGTTTCTTTTCAAAAAATTCTTTTATTTACTGTCCGGATATAATGTTTTCCACCAGCCATTGTCGTCTTTCAGCCATTTGGAGAACCAGGCCATGATGGAGTTGTTCCATTCCACACGTCGCTTGTAATCCATTATCCCGTGATTTTCATCTTTAATCTGTATAAATTCAGCAGGTTTCCCAAGTATTTTCAATGCGGTATACATCTGAATACTTTCTCCAACAGGCACATTGGTGTCGACAGCTCCATGTGTAAACAGGATAGGGGTTTTCACTTTATCTGCGCTGAATAAAGGGCTTTGTTTTACATATAAGTCTGGATTATTCCATGGATAACTATTTGCGCTTGCTCCTGCGCTGTATGTATATCCTGAATAACCTTCACCCCAGTAGCTGCTGATCGAACTGATTCCGGCGTGAGATACCGCAGCGGCAAACATATCCGTTTGAGTTTGCAGGTACATGGTCATAAAGCCACCATAAGATGCTCCTATACAGCCTATTTTATCTTTATTTACATAAGGGTGTTCCTGTAAGAACTGTTTTGTTCCTTCAATGATATCTTCCGCTGTGCGTTTACCCCATGCATTTACATGGAGTGCTGCGAATTTCTGGCCAAATCCGATTGCACCACTCGGTTGTATTACATAAACTACATACCCCTGTGCGGCAAATACATTTGGTGGATAATGCCCCTCGAAGCGGCGTGAAGTCGGATTGGTTCCTCCATAATAATAGACAATCATCGGATATTTTTTTGAGGCGTCGAAATCAGGTGGAAGGAAGTAACTTCCTTTTATTTCTACTCCAGCCGAACTGGTGAAATTCCAGTCTTCCGTTTTTCCCAGTGTTATGTTTGCCAGCCTTTCCTGGAAAGGGTCGGAGATTAGTGTCGATTTCTGGCTCTTCAGGTCGAATATATATCCCCGTGTTGAATTCCTTTGCCCCAGACCATAATAAACGGCGATTTCACCGTTGTCTGCGGCAGAAAATGCTTGTATCACATCCTCGTTGAGCGGAAGCTTGCTGAATGTTCTGTTTGAAGGATTATATTTGTAAATATTTACATAATCCATATCTGTAGAGACAAGGTATATGAGATTATCCTTTTTATTCCAGAAACAACTATTGATGCTAGGATCGAAATCCTTTGTGAAAGGATCGACTTTTTTAGTATCCAGATCCATGATGAATGCAAGCTTATTGTAGCTGTTGGCAATTTGTCCCGGATCAATATTTTGCCCTATCCCACCAAAGGCCTCGGCAGAACCTTGTATCAATATTTTTTTTCCATCAGGAGAAAATGTTGCACTACCGGTAAAGCCGTCATTTACCCACAGTGTATCGATTTGCATTGTAGCGAGGTCGAGCCTGAACATCGAACTTTTATAGAAAGGCCGTTCAGTTGGATTTTCTTCAGACATTGAAAATAATAACTGTTTAGAATCGGGACTGATATCGTTCAGGCGTGTAGAGAGTGATCCGTATGTGAGTTGCTGGCTAAGACCTGTGTGAATATCGTATTTATAAATGTACGAACGGTTGTTAAAACCTGACGGTTGCGGCTGACGGTCCATTGCCGATTTCCATAATTTCAAATCGCTTTTAGACTCGTCGGCTTTTTCTGTTTTCGAGTAGTACAGAGTTCTTTCATCGGGAGAGAATCTTATATATTGGTTGGGGATATTCTTTGCCAATACCGTTTCCTCCAGCGTTGCAGGATCGATGGTTATCAGGTTAGTGCCGTTGTCGGTTATCTCTGTGTAGTATAATTTTTCGCTCACGGGCATCCATGCAAGCTGATGTCGGGTATTCCCGCTGTTTATAAGTACTTGTTTCCCGGTTTTTACTTCGTATAGTTCAGTCGTGGAAACAGCTTTTTCTTTTACCATATTCCTGTAAGAGATCAGTATATATCCGCCATTAGGTGAAATGCTGGTGCCGGTTATTCTTTTACCGAGGAATGTGTCGGGGAAAGTTATAAATCTCTTGCTTGTATTTTCTGTAGTAAAAATAGTGCGGTCATCCTTTTTTTCGTTCTCAACAGTTATCTTCAGGGCTGTCGATTTCTCTTCGGATGTAGTTAATAATTTAATAACTATCCGGGTTCCGGCCGGATAGGAAGGGCCAAACGCCGCAGTTACGCTTTTTTCTGACCGGAGAAGGTCTTCTTTAGTCGTCTTCGATGCGCTGAGTTTGCCATCTACATATATCTCAAGCATATTTGGAGACGTTACTTTTATATTTCCTTTTGCATACCTGTCAGAGTACACATAGAAAGAAAATAATTGGAACTCTGTTCCTGTTTCAGGTTTAGTTGGATAGAAGTAGCCTGCAGTGTCAGATTTCAAAGGTCTTACAAAAGCTGTTTGTTCCGGAATAGTTAAACTCATTTTCAGTAAATCGTCTTCCGTAAATTTTTTACCTTTCATATTTACAGAATCCATCATGACAGGGTTTTGTACTTTGACCGGAGCCATTGTATAAATTTGATTCAATCGCTGTTCCTTCTGTGAGAAGATTGCTGAATACGAAATCAGGAAAAAGAAAATGAAAAGTATCCGTAAATTCATCATGCTTTATATTTTTAGATTTAGGTGTGTAAAGATACATACTTGCGTGGAAGTACAGACGGTTTCCGGATTAAAAAAATCTAATGTTATGTATAATGTTTTAAGGCTTTTAACGAGCACTTATTAGATAAAATGTTATCTTTGGGTGTTAAAAGTATACTAATATAAGACCTGATGAAACTTACAATACACTATCTTGTTGCTACTTTACTATTATCGGTATTATGGATTTCATGTTCTGATGATGATATTAAGTTATATCACCCCGAGCCCGAGCCTGTGCCGCCTACATTCATGTACCTTCTTGATACGGTTGATTATCCCGAAGGTAAATACGGGCTGATAGACAGAGGAGACCTTGCTTTTGAGTATGATGACGATAATGTAATGAAAGTCATAGAGACAATAAACACGGAAACATATAATGTGGACAGTCTGGAGAACAATCTGATTGCTTATTCCAGAATCAGGGAAAGCGGCTCGACCATTACATTTGATAGTTTATTGATACAGCTAGATAATACAGGAAATGCATTGCATTCACGTCATGTTACATATTCAAAATCTGTAAGTAGTGAAGATCCTCCTCGCAGATCACAAAACGATTCTATACATTTTACATACGACGGAGCCGGTTATTTGATAAAAATGGAGAGTTTCTCTGTGACTGGGGGTACAAGCCCGCGTTATACAGAAGAATATACAATAGTAAATGGTAACAGGACAGGGATAAAAGTTACCCAAACTTCTACGGGAATTGTACACGAGTATAGCTATACTTATGACAATACAGATTATAATCCTGTGGGCAGGTATAACTATGAAATGCCATTTAATACACATAGCCAGACGTTAGCAAGCTGTATAATGGTAGCCAATCTGGTGTATTTTTCTGATTATTTAGGTAAACCTAATAAAAATAATATATTGGGATTGACTATTTCCAAGACCGTAAAAAATGTGACAACTGAATATGCCAGCATCGCTTATCAGTATACTTTTGATGAAGAAACCGGTTTGCTGATACAGACAACCATAACAGGCACAGTTAATGAGGGAACCTTACCGGTAGGGTATGTAACTTCGTTCCATTATATGGAAAAAGAAATAGAAAATAAAGAATAAGTGTAAAATAAAACCCGACCTGATTTTATAATAAAGGAAGATTTGAGAGACTTTATTATTCGGTCAGATCGGGAAGGCTAAAGGGGAATAGCCTATTTTACAGAAGCGCAATTTTAAATTCAATATATAGATGAAAATTCATTATATATTCCATAATTAAAATTGTATTATTTTTAATAAAATAAAGAGTCCGGAGTATTTAATACTCCGGACTCTCTGATTCATATCTCTTTATATTCAAAATACCATTGGTACATCTATCAGTAAGATACGTCCATGTTCCGAGTCGGTAGTTATTTTCAGTTCATCTATATCAGAAACACCCAGGGCGTCCCGGTGATGCAGTTTTTGACCTCCAACCGTAAATTCACCTTCGATGACCATAGCAAATACTCCATTTCCTTTTTTCTTTACCTTATAATCCACCTCCGAACCTTTATCGAAGCTGCCAAGGCTAAACCATGCACTTTGATGTATCCATAAGGCTTGGTTGTCTGGGTCGTCTTTTGGCCCCACTATTTGGACAAGTTCATTTTTCTTTTCCAAAAAATCAAAAGCCCTTTGATCATAGCGCGGTTTCACATTCTTTGTGTCGGGGAACACCCATATCTGGAAGAAATTTAAAGGATTTTCATCGCTTGAATTATACTCACTGTGAGTGATGCCACTTCCGGCACTCATCACCTGTATCTCTCCCGGTCTAACCACTTCGGTATGTCCCATACTGTCCTTATGTTCCAGATCTCCGTATAATGGTATGGATACTATCTCCATATTATCGTGAGGATGTGTGCCAAAACCTTCTCCGGCTTCCACGATATCATCATTAACCACTCGCAGGGCACCAAAATTTATCCGGTCAGGATTATAATAATTGGCAAAGCTGAAAGTATGATGAGTATCCAGCCATCCATGATAAGCATGGCCTCTCGAAGATGCACGGTATAAAGTTGTTTTCATAATTGTTTTTCCTTTCTTTTTTTATTGGATTATACTTTTATAAACACCTCTTATTATCAGAATGTTCTTGTTTTTTATATGACAAAGATAATGCCATTATATGTATTGTCAAAATAATAAAAATGATAGATATGTATAAATATATTTATGTATAAACGAAACAAATGATAAGCAGAATAATGATGAATATGGAGCAAATATTAATTAAATGTCATAAAAATATGAATCTTCTATTTTTCAGGGTTTCAAACTATTGCATCGTTATGAATACTTTCATATCTTTAGAACCCAGGAAAACAAAAGAATCAATTATTTTATTTTACACATTTTGTTACAAAAATCTGACACTATGAAAAAATTATTATTAACCGCATTACTCATTGTATCATTCACATTGAGTCTTATTGCACAACAGGTGCAAACTTCGGGAGGAATATCTGTCAGTCTGGAATCTACCCGTGTGATAGGAGATCGTTTACTGATCTCAGGAAAAATGACAGCAGACAAAGTTATCCGTGCTATGAATCTAAAATTAAGTGTGATCGACAGTGATGGCGACGGACACGATCTGAAAGTGATCTGGTGGGGAGGAAAAAAGGAGTCTTCTATCATATCATTCGATAAAGAACTTCAGCCCGGCATTCCTTACAGTTTCGATTTTAGTATCGAAACCCAGAGTAAAAACATGAATCCCATAACAGCTATACTCCTTAATATAAGAGACTGGACACATAGTGCAGATATAAAAATGCAGTTCAAGGATATTCCTGTACCGGTAAAGGCCGATCCTAATTTAAAACCGGGAGTCATGGAAATAGGAAAGGACATTTACCTGAAATGGGTAAAAGCCGAAGAGTCGGCCTCAGGGCTGAAAATAAACTTCGTTGTTGAGAATAAGGCGAATAAAGATCAGGAAATGAGTTTCAGGAGTTATAGCAATGGTAAAATAATTGACAAGGATGGCAATATTTATGAAGCGGCATTAACACTGAAAGATGCAGTGACATTTCCATCAAAAACTCCTATAGCCGGTTCTATCTCCATCAAGCAACCGATAAAGATGGCAGACGTGATAATGGTGCAATTCGAATCGGGCTATTTCAAATACTCAGTTAAAGACCTCACATTTGCTAAATAACAGAAAACGCCTTCATTACGAAGGCGTTTCTTTATTCTTCTCTTCTGTGATCTTTATACTTGCTTCTATTTCTGACCTCAGGTTTGCCTGATTTATATCGTCAACGCCTGTCAACGCATTGTGATAATCTTCCAGTGCATTTTTATAATCACCTTGTTCATAATAAGTATTTCCCCGGTTATAATATGCAATTGGCGAATCTTCAAGCTCTATTGCCCGGTTAAAATCGTTTATTGCCTCGTCATAGTGTTCCATTTTTTCGTGTACAAGTCCCCGGTTATTATATGCACTCGCATAATCCGGCAACAATTCGGTTGTACGGTTCAAGTCAGCCAGTGCTTTATCCAGCATTCCCATATTACTGTATATCGATCCCCGGTTATAATATGCCATACCGTCATTCGGATCGAGTTCTATAATCCTGGAGCTGGCTTGAAGTGTCTGCATCTCATCACCCATCTGATAGTAGACCGTAGCCAGATGAGAATAAGTTTTCAGCAGAACCTTGTCTCGCCATTCAGTATCTTTCTTGTATTTTTCATCATTATTAATACGCTCGATAAGGTTATTCAGCATATTTACTTTTTGCTGAGGTGTGCTAAGCTGATTAAGTGCGATATATACATCATTGTTGAATTTCACAAGACTTTTTTCTCCTTGTTTTTTCCTTCGTGCTATCAGATAGAACATCAAAGCGAACAAAATAAACATAAGGACAAAAAGTCCTATGACAGCAACCATCCCATAACCTGCGATTTGGGCACTACATGAGGTAAACAAAAGAGGTAAAAGAAGAATATAAATATATCTCATAGGTAATTATTTATTTCCGGTTTTTATATGTGTTGTAATAAAGATTCTCATTAAATCAATATATTGAGGCTGTATCTTATTCTTATTATAAGCAAGGTACAAAGTATTAGTTGCAGGAGCATTACCTTCCCACAAAATTTTTACTTTCCCCGATTCAAGATGCCTGCCTGCTATCAGGTCGGACGACACAGCCAGTCCGTCGCTTTTTTCCACAGCTTTTAAGATCGCATCATTATCGGGTACAGTGGCATATAGTTTCAGGATGGGGCGCCTTTTGAAGTTTTCGCGCCAAAATCGCCTTATCAAAGCCAAATCGCTACTATATGCATACCACTTTTGACTCTTCAGCCACTTTTCTGTACCGGGAAGATCATCGTTGGCTAAACAATAATCAAATTCCTTGGTGTCAAATTCCGGATTACATACTATCATAAACGATTCTGTAAACAAAGGTTCGTATGTAAGTACATCTTCCGATTTACTCTGCCGTGTTATAATAGCTATATCCAGATCGTTATTGATCAGTTTTTCGGTTAGCTTGTCAGCCAGTCCGTATTCGACAGAAAGATTAAGTTCTGCATTTTCTCCGATATGTTCTGCCAGATAATTGTTGAATAGCTCAGAAGGTGTTCCGAAGCGGATATTCGGGGCCTTATTCAATACAGTCCTTTTAAATTCTGCCTCTACACGCTCCAGATTATCTATCGATTCCACGATTTGTGTATAAAGTCGCTTGCCGTATTCAGTCGGCATCATTTTGCGGGGCATTCTAACAAATAGCTGTTGCCCTATATAACTTTCGAGTGATGCCAGCTGTATGCTCATATTGGGCTGTGATATCATCAACTCCTGTGAAGCCCGGGTTAATGTGCCATATTGATAAATAGCCTTAAATGTCCTGTACCATTCCAGATTCACCATAGTTCTTTTGTTTTTTGATCGGAAACTACAAATCTATAATTTTTTTTATAATAAAGCATTAAAATTACTATTATGAAAATAGAACAAAGCGGCATACTTTTGTGTTAATGTATGAAACGTGAATTTTAATGAATAATTTAAAACAGTAAGAAAATGAAAGTTTATTTAGCAGCTATAGCAGCATTGGTATTTACAGCATCATGTGGAGGCAATGCCGTAAAAAATAAAGTGGAAGGCACAGACGCACAAACGGCAGCAGCAGGGGCCGGTCAGGAATTGGTAGTAGATACAACAGCTTCGGTTATCAAGTGGAAGGGATCAAAAGTAGGAGGTTCACATCATGGAACAATCGCCCTGAAAAGTGGAAACCTTTCAATAAACGGTGAAAGTCTGGCTTCCGGCTCTTTTGTTATTGACATGAACAGGATTGTCGATGAAGACCTTACTCAAAAAAATATGAATGAAATGCTGGTCAATCACCTGAAGAGTGAAGAATTCTTTGATGTTGCTAAATATCCTGAAAGCACATTCACCATCACAAAAATAGAAGCCGGAACAAATACAACAGACAGTGTTACCCATCTGGTAAGTGGCAATCTGAAACTGAAAGATGTGGAAAAGAATATTACTTTCGGCGCTAAGATAACAAAAGAGGGAGATCTTTATAAGGCGGTAACAGTTCCGTTCACTATCGACCGTACACAATGGAATGTAACTTATGGCTCAAAAACATTGTTCGCCAATTTGAAAGATAATATCGTAGACGACAATATCGAACTACAGATTACGATTGTTGCTAAAGATAAGAAGTGATTTTTTCAAATAGTATCAGTATATAATAAAAACGGGCTCTGCCTTCTGGCAGAGCCCGTTTCTATTATTTTGTACTGGTTATAGTATTTCCTGTAAATGTTAACTTCCCTGCCGGATAAAACCATTGCTCGGTTTTCCCTACAGTCTTTTTCTCAGTAGGCTCGCCCCATGCAAGACGAGTCATTTCTTTTGTCATCCCTGTTCTGATTTTATTCTGGAGAATACGGCGGAAATTGTTGCTGTTGTATTTCCTGGTTAATTCTTTAGCTTCTTCCTCTGTGTATATTTTCTTTATGCCATCGTTGTCATCCAGTAAAGAATAGGCAATCGCTGTGGTTACACCTTGTGGATTCCGGAAAACCATAGATAATTCATTGTTTGAGTTATCGATATTCACATCCGTACATTTCCATACTTCTCCCGTTGTAACAGGTATAGCATTTCCGGTAACGAGATTACGCGACATCTTCAATACATTATCCTGCAAGATATATTTCTTTCCTGTCTTCAACTCCCTCTGTTTTTCAAAATACCCCCTGACGATAAAAGGGAAGGTGAATTCTGAATTGACATCATACTGATAATACACAATATCTCCGCTTGATAATTCCTGTAACTTCAGATAGAAATCAGTCTCACTTTTATCAGTGCGGGGATGCGTTATAACTGCTTGCACATGGAAGTATTTATGAGCAAGGTCTTCATAACGTGAGTTGTAATTTTCATTAGGCTTGTAGATGTTCTTTTCATCGTTCAACACTCCGTCATCTTTTCTATACTTCAGTATAAAGCCACTGTATCCGTATGCCTGATCAACTTTACTCAATCCTTTAAGAAATAGTTCTTGCCCTGTATACGCCATGGCATTTCGCCCCAAAAAATTAGACAAGCTGTCGTATGGGAGTGCATCAGTCTGTTGCCTGTTATTTTCCTGAGCAGTCATACTACATGCCATTAATATAGTAAATATGGTAAAATATATCTTTTTCATAAGCTTATTGTTCTTTGAGATGCCAAAAATACAAATATTGATTCACATTATTAAATGTTATTGCCATGTTCTCTGTTAAAAAATATTCCAAATAGTATTACCTTTGCCACTTATAATATTGATTTACTGAATGGATAATAAATACAGACGATGGTATAATTCGAAGGCTTGGGCTTTGATGCCTTTAGCTGTTTTCTTCCTGTTATACGTCTTAACTTTTATATTTACAGGCGATCTGTACAAAATGCCTGTCTCTGTTGCTTTTCTCACCGCTTCGGTAGTTGCCGTACTGTATTCGAAGGGAGGAAAACTCTCGAACCGTATTACCCAGTTTTGCCGGGGAGCCGCCAACGAAACTATTATGCTGATGGTCGTCATCTTCATTCTTGCCGGAGCTTTTGCCGGGACAGCCAAAGCGATGGGAGCAGTGGACGCTACAGTAAACATGATGTTATATCTGCTGCCTCAAAAAACAATATTGGCCAGTATTTTTATAGCAGCCTGCTTCATTTCCATGTCAATGGGAACCTCTACCGGGACAATTGCGGCATTAGCTCCCATCGCGGTCGGGGTGTCTTCGCAGGCCGGAATAGATCTGCCATTGATGCTGGGTATCGTTGTTGGTGGTGCTATGTTCGGAGACAATTTATCCTTTATATCAGATACAACTATTGTCGCGACCCGCACACAAGGTTGTAAGATGCAGGACAAGTTTAAAGTAAATATCCGGATCGTCTTTCCGGTAGTGCTTATAGTATTGGGTATCTACATATATCAGGGTTTGGAATTAATGGGAGGAACATCTGTTACAGCCGATCAGGTAGAATGGCTGAAAGTAGTCCCATACCTAGTAGTACTGATCACGGCTCTTACCGGGGCTAATGTAATGGTGGTACTGGCTCTTGGCATCATATTGTCGGGAATCGTTGGACTATATACCGGCGGCTTCGGTGTGTGGGAATGGACTTCGGCAATCAGCAACGGAATTGTTGTCGATATGGGAGAACTCATTATTGTTACTCTCCTGGCTGGTGGCATGTTCGAACTGGTAAGGTTCAATGGGGGCATCGACTGGCTTATAGAAAAAATGACACGCAATATCCGCTCTAAACGGTCAGCCGAGTTTTCAATCGCAGGCTTGATCTCTTTTACTAACCTTTGTACGGCGAATAATACGATCGCACTTATTATCTGCGGCCCGATTGCTAAGAATATAAGTGATAAATTCGGCCTCGACGGGCGGAAAATTGCCAGTTTGCTCGATACATTCTCGTGTTTTATACAAGGGCTCATCCCGTATGGCGCCCAGCTACTGATTGCAGCAGGACTGGCTAAGGTAAATCCTATCGAGATAATACCAAACTTATATTATCCTTTCCTTATCGGTATAGCTGCTATTGCATCTATTTTGTTTCGTTACCCGAGGAAGTATGCATAAATCTTATATCTGTGATGATATTTGTAATTAGCTGTCCGGATAGTTAAGTCATCTGGTATACCTTATATGGTTTTAACTAAAAACTTACAAAACGGACAGACTTTTCTATTAACAGTCAACAGTTGTTCAGTTAACAAAAAAGTTACAAAAGTTACACTTTTGCAGCTTTTTCAATCAAAACATGACACGTTTTAGCTGTTAACTATTAGCTAATGGCCATTAGCTTTTTAACTAAAACCTTACAAAAATTTAAACAGGCTCTAATATTTATTCTCTTGTTTCAAAGACCGCTTTTGACTCCTTTTTCTTATAGATAAAGAAATGCCGGATTGATAACAATCCGGCATTCTATATTTAAAATTGTGGTATTGTTACAGGGATTCCGAATTATCTTTCGATTTTCCGTCTTTTCTTTCTACAAAATATGCTATCACCAGCCCTATTCCTCCAAAAACAGCAGCCAACGCCGGATACAGAGCCGATATAGTATTTCTGAATTCATAAAACAACTTTCCATCCGCAGCTGGTGGTACCGCAAATAAATCTATAATAACAGCGGTGGCTACACCTAAGCCAATACCGACTAATAATAAGCCTATGCGTATCGACCAGGCATTATAGTTCTCGTTTTTGTAAGCAGGTAAGCTCAATTGTGTTTTCAAAATTTGCGGATCTATTCCGCCTGACAATTTATCAATCATCGCCAATCGCTCATTCCGCCTTACAAAAAGTTCAAATATTTTGTATACTACAATAAAAATTATAGCTACAACCAAAACAGGAGCTAAATCGTTCATAATATTAATTTTTTATTTGTTATACATTTATTTTATTTATCGTTTGCTCATTTTGACGCAGGGTATAATTAAAGGTTACAAATTATAGGAAAATATTTTTCAGATATATTTTTCAGTTTATTTTTGTAACCTATTGCACCCTGTTGCGTCATACGGATATGGCTGATTTCGACGATATATATTATATACGCCGTATAAAACACGGTCATACCGATGATTTTATATACATAGCAAGGCGTTATCAGAGAATGGTATTTACCATTGTCTGTAAAATTATCGCCAGAAGGGAGGACGCTGAAGACATTACTCAGGAAATATTTATAAAAGTATTCCAGTCACTTGATAAGTTCCGCGAAGAATCTGAATTTGCAACATGGCTCTATCGCATAGCATATAATACGGCAATCTCGGAGATCCGTAAGCGAAAATATGAATTTACAGCCATTGAAGACAATTTTGCAAACATACCGGATGAAAATCTGCCAGAAAGTATAGACCGTATAAACACGGAAGATAAATTGAAATGCCTGGATATTGTGCTCAAAAAGCTCTCTCCGGATGATGCCCTGATGATAACCATGTTCTATATGAATAATCACAGCATACAGGATATAAGTAATATAACAAGCATAAGTGTAGCAAATGTGAAAGTAAAGTTGCACAGGATAAGAAAATTTATGAACTTTGAAATAAATAAACTCATACAACAATGAATGCGCAGGATAATGATAAATTGAAGAGTTTATTTCAGGGTATAAACCTGGATGAACCATCTGCCGGCTTCGAAGACCGGCTGATGTTACAGGTTCACCATGTCGCAGCCAGACAGAAGCGCAGAATTCGTGTTATCTCCGTATTTTCCATTATCGGAGGTGTCGTCGCAGCGATTGGCATTCCTGTTCTTATATTCCATTTATATGGCCTTACGATAGACAAAGACTCTTTTGCCGTCGATTATACTATACCGCACTTGCAATTCGATCCTCTGATGCTAAGTATTGCAGGAACAATTCTTTTGCTATTAGTCGGCGACTTATTGATCCGCAAACGTATCTGGGAGAGGAAACATAAGAACTGAGACTGTCAGACATCTAGTCTACTGTCCTGTGCTTCTTTATATTTCTGCGAAAGCAGACGAAGGAAAGATGATATCTGCGATATAGCCGCCTGCGTTTCTCCCGAGACTTCTTTCTTTTGCAGCCTCATTAATAAATAACCATACAAAGCAGAAAAACAGGTTTCCAGTTCAGGAGTATCTTTTTCCGGAGATTTGGCTCTTAATTCGACAATAAAAGGCAAAGTTTTATAATATGCCGAAGAATAATCCTGTTCTGCTGAATTATTTAACAGGCGATTGTGCAGATCGGTCAGCTCGGATATGACATTCTTATTGATTATGAGATGGCCTTTTTCAACAATATCTTCACTGCGCATCATGTCAATAAGGTTTCCGTACCATTCCCGTATTTCTTTCCTCACCTCTTCGGGCTGGTCATACTGGGAAACTATCCGGCTGTTTATTTTCTCTATATCGAGTCCGTTTGCACGTATCATATCCTCTACCTGCCACATGTAGAGCAGATATTCACTTATATTTTCTTTTTTTAATCTTTTTGCAATGAGCATTTTCTCTGGTTGTTTGTTATATAAACAAGATACAAAAATAAGCATTATCCATCACATCCATAAATATAGCGATATTTCTTCAAATATGTGAAATCTTATTTTAGTATGAACAAAACCACTCTATAGTGTGTTTAGATAATAAACAGGTATCTTACTTTTTTCATAGTGTGTTAGATAGATTGTTTAGTTGATTTATACCTGTTTTATCATAGTATATGTTAGTTTTATATTAGTGTTAAGGTCCGGGAAGAGATGGTTGTGAGAACCGTCTCTTCTTTTTTTATTATATTAGCATCATGTTTGAAATAAAGATAATAAACAGCGGATATATCATGGCTGATGGAGGTGCCATGTTCGGGGCCATTCCCAAAAGGGCATGGAAACGTAAATATCCATATGACGAAGAAAACCTGTGTCCTTTGGCAATGCGGTGCATACTGGCCGTATCCCGGGACAGGAAGATATTGATAGACACAGGTATGGGCAGTAAGCATCTGAGAAAAGTTTCTTATTACCAGCCAAAAGACTTGGTGGATATAAATAAGGCTATACAATCATCCGGTTACCGGCCGGAAGAAATTACCGATGTAATACTCACTCACCTGCATTTCGATCATTGTGGTGGTGCAACCCGAAAGAATGAAGACGGAAAAACAGTTCCGTCTTTTCCCAATGCCCGTTACTGGCTGAGCAGGGCACAATGGGAGAATTATAAGAACCCCAACCGGCTCGAAGCTGATTCCATATTTGCTGATAATATTCAACCTGTTTATGATGCCGGCCAGTTGAATCTGATTGATGGTGATATCTCACTAACCGACGGTTTCAATATCAGGCTCTTTGACGGACATTCGAAAGGACAGATTGTCGTATATATAGAAACTGATGCGGGAAAATATACCTTTCCCGGCGATCTTATTCCCACTTCGGTTCATGTGCCTGTGGAATGGATATCAGCCTATGATATCTGTGCACTTACCTCAGCCAGCGAAAAGTTGCGGTTTATGAAAGAGGCAGAAGAAAACGGTTATACGCTCGTTTACTGTCACGACGCCACTCTGGAAATGGGCAAAATAAAAAAGCTTAACGATAATTATAAGGCCTGTAAATAATAAGCCTGGAGAATTAATGAAATAAGCCTTAAAAGTTTGATATACTTTTAAGGCTCTATAATTTTATCATAAATCTGTTACTTCTTCAGTTTCAGAAGCAGTTCCGGCTCATCTGTCGTGATGAGATCCACTCCTTGTCCCATCATGATTTTCATGTCCTCTTCTTTATTTATTGTCCATACGTTGGTTATCAATCCTATCGATTTGGCCTTGTTTACCAGTTCGGTATCTTTGACGAAATGATTACGATGATAATCTATTCCTGTTATTTTTGCATCTTTCAGCTCCTCAAGCGTTTTGTCTGCTTCCAGATAGAGTACTCTTGCTGTAGGATCTAATTCCCGAATCCGTTTGGCTGCATCGAAACTGAATGTTATATAATCGGTCCATGCCTGGGCTTTCATGTCATGCACTATCTTTACCGATTTTTCGGCTACGGCTTCGCTGCGTTCTTTTCCTTTTTGCGAAGCTTTCACTTCCAATACCAACCGGGTTTTATTTTGCCCTTTAGCAAGAGATATATAATCTTCAAGGCTTGGTAAAAAATCCCCATCCTTTAACGGTATGGCAAATAATTCTTCGGCAGTAGTTTCTTCGACAGTCTTACCGCCTATAACAGGGTCATGCGATAATACGACTTTATCGTCTGATGACAACCAAACATCAAATTCCGAACCTTCGCATCCTATTTCTATCGCTTTCTTCAGTGCTTTTAAAGAATTCTGGCTGGCATCCTGGTTTTTCCATGCGCCACGGTGGGCGATCACACCATTGCGGATAAAATTATCTTTAACCAGTTCAAATGATTTTACTTCATGATTGCTTTTGATCTTTATTTCGAAACGAATGGGCGATGCATCGGTTAATACGGCATCTTTTTTCAATTTTATATAACCCTGTTTATCCAGGCTAAATAATTTGGCCGTGTCGCTTACAAGCGACAGCTTTTCATTAGGGCGGACTACGAATTTCCCTATTGTAGCACCTTTCTCTCCAACAGGTATCAGATAATTATCCAGTACCAGTAATTCTTTTCCGGATTGAGCGAATACCATAATGAACGAATTTAATAACAGGAATAAAAAAATAAGTTTTTTCATGATTAGTATTAATTTGACATTTATTTCTGGGTGTGTAAAGGTAAGTAATTATTTTCTTAAATAATGCGGTCAGCAAAAAGATACTATATAGGATTAAAGCTTCTTTTTATTTCATGATTTTTCTTAACTCAAATGAGAATTTTGCTTTGAGTATTTGCTCTTTTTGCCAATTGTTTTTCTTTTTTGTTTTTCGTTAAAATATTTTTGATCTATGATGTTTTATATATTGACATTTTACTACCTTTACCTCAAATTTTAAGCTATGGATACATACACTACCTTTCAAAATTATCTAAAAAATGAGCTTGCTGATATACAATCGGCAGGACTTTACAAAAATGAACGTATTATAGTTTCGCCTCAGGGTGCGGAAATACGAGTGAGTACAGGCCAGCAGGTATTGAACTTCTGTGCGAATAATTATCTGGGTTTATCAGACAATAAAGAACTGATAGAAGCTGCAAAAGAAGCGATGGATTCCCGTGGATTTGGTATGTCTTCGGTGAGGTTTATTTGCGGGACTCAGGATTTGCATAAAGAGCTGGAAGCTGCGATTGCCAAATTCTTCGGAACTGAGGATTCTATCCTTTATGCTGCCTGTTTCGACGCTAACGGAGGTGTTTTCGAACCTTTACTGACCGATCAGGATGCGATCATTTCCGATTCGTTGAACCATGCTTCCATAATTGATGGTGTGCGTCTTTGCAAGGCGGTAAGATACCGTTATGTGAATGCCGATATGGAAGATCTGGAAAAACAATTGAAGCTGGCACAGTCGCAGCGTTTCCGTGTGATCGTTACAGACGGTGTATTTTCTATGGATGGAAATGTGGCGCCATTAGATAAGATTTATGAACTGGCTCAGAAATATGACGCCATGATAATGGTAGATGAATCGCATTCGGCCGGGGTCGTAGGACATACAGGCAGAGGTACTACCGAGTTATTTAATTTGCGGGGAAAAGTAGAGATCATTACCGGAACTCTTGGCAAATCTTTCGGAGGAGCTATCGGCGGATTTACTACCGGCAAAAAAGAGATTATAGATATGCTTCGTCAGCGTTCCCGTCCTTACCTGTTCTCAAATTCTATTCCTCCGATGATTACCGCTGCGGGAATAAAGATGTTCGAACTAATGGACAGGACGAATGATTTACAGGATAAATTACATGCCAATACCGATTATTTCGTTGCGAAAATGAAAGCTGCCGGATTCGATATCAAACCTACGCAATCCTCTATTTGCGCTGTGATGTTGTATGATGCGAAACTGTCGCAGGATATGGCTACCCGTCTACTGGAAGAGGGGATATATGTTACCGGATTTTATTATCCTGTAGTACCTAAAGACCTGGCACGTATACGTGTTCAGATTTCGGCCGGCCATGAGACGGAGCATCTCGACAAATGCGTGGCTGCATTTACTAAAATAGGAAAAGAACTAGGTGTAATTAAATAATCTCTATGAAAAATATACTTATTGTAGGTAGTACGGGCCAGATAGGCTCGGAATTAAGTATAAAATTGCGCTCTATTTATGGCGATAGTAATGTAATCTGTGGTTATTACAAACCACCTTTCCCTGAAGGTTTCTTTGATTGGGGGCCTACTGTGGAAATAGATGCGACAGATATAAACCAGATTGCCGACGCAGTGAAGAAGTATAAAATAGACACTATTTACAATTTGGCGGCTATTTTATCTGCAACCGCAGAAAAGTACCCGAAACTGGGTTGGGATGTGGGTGTCGGTAGCCTGATGAATTGCCTGGATGTGGCACGTGATCTGAATTGTGCGGTTTTCACTCCGAGCTCGATCGGGGCATTCGGGCCTGAAACACCGAAAGATAAAACGCCACAGGATACTGTTCAGCGTCCGAATACAGTTTATGGTATTACAAAAGTAATGGGCGAATTGCTAAGCGATTATTATTATACTCGATGGGGGGTCGATACCCGTTCGGTACGTTTCCCGGGTATCATATCCAATCTGACCCATCCGGGAGGAGGAACTACCGATTATGCAGTAGAGATCTATTATAATGCAGTGAAAGGAGAGAAATTTATCTGCCCGATCAAAGCAGGTACTTTTATGGATATGATGTATATGCCCGATGCGCTGAATGCGGCGGTCAACATCATGGAAGCCGATCCGGCAAAACTGATCCATCGTAATTCATTCAACATAGCGGCTATGAGTTTCGATCCCGAAATGATCTATGCGGCTATAAAGAAACATTATCCTGATTTTGTCATGGAATATGATGTGGATCCGTTGAAACAGGCGATCGCTGATTCTTGGCCGAATTCTTTGGATGACACCTGCGCCCGTCAGGAATGGGGATGGTGTCCCGAATACGATCTGGAGAAAGTGACTGCCGATATGATAAAAGTATTGAAGGAAAGAGAGATACATGTAGTTTAAAATAAATCTGAAAATAAGAAAGCACGAATTAACATTAAATTAATTCGTGCTTTTTGTTTTATGATAAAATACTGGTTAAAAGAGCCGGAATCCGACCGTTACAAACATATTCATATTGTATGATGAAATTCCGTCTGCTTTAAACTGGTCGATAAAACCGTATTCGTAGCCTATATTCAGCAGGCATCTGTAATATTCTATTCCTACATTTCCTTTCAACCCCATATCGAAGCGCTTAAACATATCGAATGATTTTCCAGCCGTACTGATACTCATAAGATGTCTATTGACCGGATCATCTAGTATCACTCCTCCTTCCAAGGATGTAGCCAGTGCTATTACTTGAGATAATGATGAATTTCCTCCCACTCCATAGCTGAAATATGGCCCTATGGATAAATTCATTCTAATTTTGTCAGCTACGGCAAGCCGATATCCTCCCATAACAGGTATAGTGAAATACCGCGTATTATATTTCCCTCTGATTTCAGTGGCGTAATAATATCTTTTATCCGGATCGATATCACTATTATCGAAATATTCAAGAACTTCTTTTCCCAACATTGTTCCGGATTCTTTGTCTTTTACCTTTGCTCCCTTACTGGAGAACTCAAGTCCCGTTTGCAAAAAGAATTTCTTTGGTAGATTGTATTCTAATGTCACATTGAAGTTATAACCTACTTTTACATTTGTCCCCAGATGTTGTATATCCATGTCCGAAACATTTATACCGGCATTTGCTGTCATGGAGAAAGGCAAACCCTGAGCAAACGATTTTCCACCCATAAGTAGAAGGAAAAGAAAGATAATTGATGTTGTGATTGTTCTCATATTCTGTGTTTTTACTATTGTTCTAATCTGAAACATACAAAGGCAAATTGTTTACCATCGGGTGACCATGAGTTCACATTCAGGCTACCCTGTCCTCCGAATAAATTTATGAGTGTTTTGGGGTGACCCCCATTTTGAGAAATCGCCCGAATCTCTACGTTCTTATATCGCAGATGTTCATGTGGTTCGAGATCCCCTTTCTTATAGGCGATATATATAACGTGTTCTCCATCGGGCGAAATATGAGGAAACCAAGAATTGCGGTCTCCATCAAAGGTCATTTGAATTTGTTCTGTCCCGTCTGTTCTCATCCGCCATACCTGCATCAGTCCCGTCCGTACCGAATTGAACCAGATATACTTTCCATCAGGAGAATATTCAGGGCCATCGTTCAAACCTTCGGATGTCGTGAGACGGGTTTCATCTGTGCCATCCAGATTGATAGTATATACATCCATTTCTCCATCACGATTGGCACAATAGGTTAGTTTTTTGTTATCCGGACTCCATCCGTGCAGGTAGCTGGGCTCTGATGGAGTAACCTGTTCGGGTATCCCTCCTTCGGCCGGGAGAACAAAGATGGTAGGCCTGCCATGTGGTAGCGAGCGGTGGCTTACGGCCAGCCATTTTCCGTCGGGAGACACAAGGTGATCATTGTTGCATTTACTGGCAAATCCCGTATCTATTAATTCTTCCTTTTCGGGTGATGCAACAGAAAGCTTGTAAATCAATCCATCACTGTTATATATCAGATATTTGCCATCGGGTGTCCAATCCGGAGCTTCTATCAGATAGTGGAATTCTCTGATAATTCTTCTTTCATTGGTTTCGATATCAAATATTTCGAGAATACTTGTTACTTTTTCTGGTTGTTGGGTATCCATTAAATGGGGAATTAATTATTTAAACGATAACTGACAAAAGCGATATATTTACTATCGGGTGACCATGAGTTAACATTGACCGTTCCCTGGCCGCCGAATAATTTTATGAGATTTCTGGATTCACCGCCTTCGGTGGACATCACCCGTAATTCCACATTTTTATTTGGCAGGTGCTGGCCTGGCTCCAGATCACCTTTATAATAGGTGAGAAATACGACCTGTTTCCCATCGGGCGATATATGAGGAAACCACGAATTTCGTGTTTCATCAAATGTCATCTGTGTTTGTTCCGAGCCGTCGGCTTTCATCCTCCATATCTGCATCAGTCCTGTCCGTACCGAATTGAACCAGATATATTTTCCACATGGAGAATATTCGGGGCCATCATCGAGTCCTTCGGTAGAGGTCAGGCGTTTTTCTTCACCACCTTTGGCCGGAACCGTATATACATCATAATTTCCATTTCGATCGGCACAATAAGACAAATATTTACCATCAGGACTCCATCCGTGTAAATAACTGGGAGCCATCGGGGTTATCAGTTGAGGGTCTCCACCTTCGATAGGTAAGGTATATATCCGCGATTGACCGTCTTCTTTTGTTCCGTGGCTGACAGCTATTTGTTTTCCATCGGATGAAAGCACATGGTCATTGTTGCAATTGGTGGCGAAGCCAGTATAAATCTTGTCTGGTTTATCAGGATTTGATGGAGATATTTTGTAGAGCTGGCCGCTACTATTGTAAATTAGCCATTTTCCGTCGTATGTCCAGTTCGGAGCCTCGATCAGGTAAGGAAATTCTTTAATTGTAGTTCGTTGTCCTGTGGATACTTCAAGTATCTCCAATATGCTGGTAACATTGCTCTGCTGTGCCTGCACAATGCATAGCCAGATCATACTAAAAACCAAAAGCAGACTTTTTCTTCTCATGCCTTATTGCTTGATAATGTAATTAAATCCTATACCTACCTGAATAGGCGTTGTATTTTTGAACTTCATTACTTCGGGTTTTATTCTCGAAAAATCGAAGGTATTGTATCCCAGCCAGCAGTTGATAGCCCACCGGTCGCTGACGGGGAACTGATATCCTGCCCTGATTTCATATTGAAGGCGGTATTTATGAGCAGAACCCTGCATATCTTCTATTTTATCGAGGTTGAGGTTCATCCGTCCGTAGGAAAGCCTGTTTTCAATGTATACAAACCGGGGACGGTCTTTACTTTCATCATAACCTATCGGCAAATATATCTTAGGTGCTATATACGGTGCCCAATATGTGCCCCGGTAAATATCCTTTGAATGAACATTTTTATTAGGATCATCCAGTTCGTTAACACCCAGATTCGGATCGGGATAGTTCACTTTCTGGTTGAACCCTCCAAAACGAAATCCGGCTTCTATACCAAAAAAGAAAACAAAATCATATTCATATCCCACGCTAAATCCGGCTACTACAGGATTATTTTTTTCACTGTTGAAATAATGTAGCCCGAAAGACATATCTATTCCTGTATTCAACTTATGCCCCTCCTGAGCGTTAATTTGAATAGATCCGAGCAGTAAAACTAAAAATATTATACGTGCTTTCATGTTCTTGTTATTTTATTCAACATCAACAAACATCTGGTCAAAATTGACCGTAACTTTATCAAACAGTTTTATAAATGCCATACCCAAAGCACCGTTTTCATTTCCCTGTGATACGAAAACAGGTTCTGTACTTATTTCCATATTTTTCATATTGAAAACAGTATTCCCAATTTTTAATTCAAATGATGGTAGTCTATAGAATTCTTTCATTCCTACAGACCCGTATCCCCCGCTTAACCGGGAATATTTTGTCCCCAGTTTTTCTATTTCATTTTTGTTTTTCTCATAGAAATTATAATGTAAGTTGGAAGATGAGTTGCCTGTATCGAAGTGCATGATTAGCCTTTCGTCGAGATGATATGTTTTAATATACGGATGGCTGGCATGGATGATCATGTTTCTGCCACTCTGAGGTAGTGGTGTGTGGTGTATCGGAAATATTACTTTTTTCTTTTGAGGATATATTTGTATCTCTCCGGCCAGTTTCATTATCGGTTGCCCAAGTACAGCGTCTACCCTGAATATACTATCCACAGAAGGATTGGACGGAACTACCGTTATCAGAAGATTTTTTAATGTCATATCGCCCACTTTTATGCTGTCCAGAAAGCCTAACCGCCCATATCCTGTACCCGTTCCATTTACTATTAAAGAATCGAAAACAGTTCTGACGTTATACTTTTGAGCCATTCTTTCGGAGAAGAATGCGGAGGTAGGGCAGCCTGAATCGAGGATAAACCGTTCCTCTTTGCCGTTTATTCTTACGGGTATATACATCATATTGCCACCAACTTTCAGGGTATCTATATCAATAGGTATCTCCGTGTCGGCTGATGGACGTAAAAGTTGACTTTTAGGGATGGATCTTAACCTGTCATAATATCGATATGTGTCATATAATGATTTTGTTGTGGCAGAATCCATATGTATAGAGGCGGCATCCGTAAAAGCTTTTATATTGTCTGCCGCAAGTGCGTATTCTTCCATTTCGGCAAGGCTCTGGCTTTTTATCATTATCATCGAAACCACATTTCCGAAGCCTATTTCCTGTTGGAAATTTCTGATAAGGCTATCTGCGTATATACATGTCTCCTTAGGGTTGTTGAATGAAAAATTCAGCATTACTTCCGAGAATATTGTCAACATAGGATGTATGCTGTCCTTTAACAACGCATATTGTTCATCTAGTTCGAAATAATCACTGTTGTTTATCAGTGTACCTATTTTTTCATCAGGAGACTGGGCATACAGGCGAGAGTTAAGGATGAGAGGAATCAAGATTAAAAACAGGCTTACTCTTTTCATTATATATGATTATTTTGAGATAATATCTGCTTAAAATTAACAAAAGATATTTGATAATTTTATATATTGCAGTGTTATTTGTAAAATATACGATGAAAAAACTAATATTTTGCTGTTTGTGTGTATTGGTATTCATGGCCTGTGGCGAAAGCAGTGGTGTTACTGGTCGCTGGGCTATGGAAATGGAAGGAACTAATGATACAGCCTTTCTCTTGCCAAACGATTCTATCTGTGCCCCGGAACTACATTTCTTTAATGATACTATTTATTTGGAAGTACAAGTTGACGGACAGATTGCCAGAAACGATTTCGTAGGGATTTACAGTATGAAAAACGATGAGATCAAAATTGTAGGCCGCTTAGGAGAGGAACGGCTATGCAAATTTAAAATAGTAGATGGAGATACAATGCTTATATCATATTTGTCGGAGCCGGATAAGATAGTAATGCGGTTACGGAAAATAAAAGAGGACTGAAATATTTCAGTCCTCTTTTATTATAAACAAGCAGTATAATGTTTATTTATCTGCAACAGATTCAAATTTAACTTGTTGGCTATAGAATGTCTTGTTTAAGATGGCAAGATACTTTCTGTATTGTGTAGGAGTTAACACAGCCTTTACATTTGCAATATTGAAGTATAATGCATTCTCAGCTTTTTCTTTACTATTGCTGGTCAGGGCCTCGGTCAGCCTTTGCACCGAAGCATAATATATATTATTCATTTCCTGAGCTTGTTCTGGACTTGCGTTCACATATTTTGCAATATCATTGGCTGTAGATGTATTGTTCAATACCCATAATACATTGTACTGCTCTCCGATTCCCTGTTGGGCAAAGCTGCTGATACTAAATGCTACTATTGCCACTAATAAAATTGATAACCTTTTCATAACCTAATACTTTTTTTGATAAAACAATCTTTATAAACTGGACAGACATAAAAAAACAAAGAATACCCAGACTAATTCATGGTATTCTTTGTATCTGTCTATATGTAATTTTATATTCACTATTTATAACAAAAGAGTATCGGAAATGTTCAAACTTTATTCTTTTTGGTGAAAAAATAAAATATAGGCTGAAAACCTGATCATTGATTTTGTTATACAGATAACGGTAATAAAGAGAAGGTATTCAATGATATTGACAGATTGAAGCCTCTGTTATTCCGGGACTGTTTGTTTTAGTGTAACATGATGTATATCTGATTCTTCTGAATAAAACTGAGGTGAAAAGGGTTCTTTTAAGAAAAATAAAGTTATTCTTTCTGAATTCGGTGCAATATTTCATTATTATTGCTGTTCGTTTAAACTTAATTTGTTACCTTTAAAGACCTTATAACCATTTATTACCATGGATAATAAAATTTTAGCGGTAGGGATACGGCAAGAAGAGGCCCGTGATTTTCCTGCTGTTTATAATCTGAATTCAAAAGCTTTTAAAAGGAAAGAGGAGGCTCTCCTGGTGGATAGGTTACGATTGAGCGATGCTTTCATTCCGGAGTTATCGCTTGTAGCTACAATAGATAATAAGGCTATAGGACATATTCTCTTCAGTAAGATTAAAATAATCGACGGAGATAGGGAGTTTGATAGCCTGGCTCTGGCTCCTATGGCTGTGACGCCTGAAATGCAGCGCCGTCGTGTAGGAAGCCGTCTGATTAAGCATGGGCTGGACAGAGCCCGTGAACTTGGTTACAAATCTGTAATTGTGCTGGGACATCCTGATTATTATGCCAAATGCGGATTTGTTCCTACCAGTCGCTGGCTGATAAAGCCACCTTTCAATGTCCCTGAAAACAGTTTTATGGGGATGGAACTGGTCGAAGGTGGATTTTCGGGTGTAAGGGGAACAGTCAGATACGCCCGGGAGTTCGAAGATATTTAACTGTTACCGGTTTTCTCTATTAATTTCTTTAATTTGTCGGGGGTAAATATTTCATTAGAATAATATTTGCCATCCAGAAATACACAATATGTAGTTACAGGAGCTACATGTTCCCGGGCCATTTCTTTTGTTGTTATCTGATGCAGGCGTACAGGATAATCATATGACATGATCACAGGCTCCAGCATTTTTGTATAAGGTATTGTAAACGGGCACTGGGCAGTATAAAAAATATCGATACCATGTATACCTTCTCCCATGCCTTGCCGTGCAGAATTTTTAAATCGGGGCAGAACTACGTTTTTATCGAAACATTTTACCACTAATTCGAAGTAGGGTAGGCAGTTATCGCAAACCTCATAACCTTGTTTTAGCATAAAAGCTTTGTCCGACAAATAGGGTTTCTTCTTATTACCGGTGATCAATACGATACCTTTCATTCCTTGAGATAAGGCGTCGGCCTCACACTCGGCCAACAGTTGCTTGCCATATCCTTTACCTTTGAATGAGCCTGATACCCAGAAACAATTAATATACATATACCCGTTGGCTTCGATAGGTATCCATGCATTTTCAGCCGGGAGGTATTCAATGAAAACTTTGCCCCGGGCATCCAGTTTCTTAAACTTTAATCCCTCTTGTATACGGCATGCAAGCCATTCTTTTTTTGCAGCGATACCCATTTCTGTAGACTTACTGCTCATAGCGCAACAAAGGTGCTCGTTTTGTAAGTTCTTGTCGGTTAAAGTAATGATGTTCATAAATTTCTATTGGCTTTTTTTACAGGTACATAGATTTCAGTTAAGATGTCTTTCTCTTCTACTTGGTCGGGACTGTTGAGGTACTTTTCAAAACCACAGCCTTTTCGCAGCTTATATCCACTCGCAGGCAACCATCTCATGTAAATATTATAATACATATCAAGCAATTTGCTATACGAACCTTTAAGAGTGAATATCGCATACAATCCTCCTCCGATTTCCTGCACACCAAAAGCTCCGAAAGGTTTTATCTCCTTTTCTGTAGTGAAACAGGCATAAAATCGACAATTCTTTGGAGGAGTGATCGTTGGATTGTCGAAGCTAAGGCCTATGAATTCCGTGTTTTTGTTTATCAGATCATGCTGATGGGCAAATTGTCCCAGTCTTTTCCATGCAATACGGTATGATTCGGGTGCTCCATACCAGTCGATGATCCGTATATAGACTATTTTTTTTGATTCTATTTTTCTTATTTCGGGTGTAAGTTCTATTATTTTTCGTTCGTCTTTCCCAAAAAAATTGAAAGGATCCTTTTCCTGTTTTCTGAATGCTGAAGGAGAAAGTCCAAAGTGCTTTTTAAATGCTTTGGAGAGGGCGTGTTGGCTACCATATCCTGTCGAAGTGGCAATATCTTCCAGGCTTCGGTTACTCATCTGCAAGCGTTCGGCAATATATTCGAGACGGATACGATTGATGTATTCACCGATATTTTCCCCGATAATCACTTTAAATATCCGGTGGAAATGAAATCCCGATATATTAGCCACTTCGGCCAGGGTTTGTATACCGGGAGTTTCGAACAAATGGTGATTGATATAATCAATCACCTTGTTCACGGCTTTTTCGTAATCGTTCTGTGTCGATTCTTTCATCAGCGATTATGCTTTTGCCCAGCGTTTCAGATTAGGAAAGTATTCCCTCATAGTCGCACGGGCTTCCTCTTTCGAATACTGCTTTTCAGAATCTTTGTTGAATTCATCCAGATATTCGAGGCAATGGTCTATCATCTCATCCATAGTGCAATCACTGGTGAAATTTCCGTCGGCAAAACAATACGTGCAATAATCTTCATTTTTACTTTTATCCGCATTAGTGCCGAAATCATCACTTACATTCAGCGGCATACCGCAACTTTGACAAAACTTTTGATCCATAATATAAATTTTTAGTGTTCGTATTATTTTATCACATCCGATATGCAAATAAAAGTATTTTAAAGTAAATGATAGTTATCCATTTTTGCTATTTTTATATTGTTGATCGTATATATCTGTTAATTAGATGTTTGTTTGACTTCTGGAAGATGTTTCGGTTAATAAAGGTTAAAGAATTTGTTAACGATTAATCTTTTCGGGATTGAAAACATCAAAGATACAAAGAGATGAAAATTGAGTATTCACATTTTAATACTTGAGGTTATGAAAAAGTTAGTATTAGTATTTGCATTATTGATGGGAGTAACATCATTCTATAATACAGCAGAAGCTCAAAATATAAGCATAAATATAAATATAGGCCGTCAACCTGCGTGGGGCCCGGTAGGATATGATTATGCGGGATATTATTATTTCCCGGATATTGATATCTATTACGATGTAAACGTAGGTTTATTCTATTTCCTCGACAGGGGGAGGTGGGTATCGGCTCATTATTTACCTTATGCTTACCGGAATTATGATTTGTATCGTTTGTATAAAGTTGTATTGAACGTTAATCAGCCGTGGAGATATCATCACAATCACTATAGAGATTATGCAAGATACAGAGGGCATAAAAGCGTACTGGTAATCCGTGATAGTCGCGAAGCCCGTTATCGTGACAGCCGCAACAACAGGGTGGTGTGGTATTCCGATAAGAAATATGATAATCGAAGGGATTATAACAACCATAATAACAGGTATTATTCTAATGATAAAAAAACGAATGATCGTCAGAATCGAAATGACAACTATCGTTCCGATAACAGAAGGGATAATAGCAAGAATAGTGGTTCCAGCAAAAACTATAATTCAGGAAGAGATAATAATAAATCGAATAATAACTATAGCTCCCGTCAGGACAGAAGCAGAAGCGATAAAAACAACAGCTCTCCTGCTAAGTCAAACAGGGATAATTCGAAAAACGAACGGGTAAAGCAGGATAATTCATCTTCCCGGTCAAATAGTAATTATCGCCTGGCTTCTAATTCTGAAAGAGGGGGGCGTACCCGTTAAATAATTAAGTTAAGTTTTGGTGAATCAGAGGAGGGGGTGTATGTTTCGGAAAGATATACACCTTCATCTTTTTAGGTACGAAGTTTAGTTATCTGAAATTTCGCTATCTTTGTATATGGTCTATAACACAAACAGGTATGAAGAAAAATATCGGAATCATAATTTTGTTAGCTCTATTATTTCCCCCAGCTGCCAGATCTCAGGATAACCGTCCTCTGACAAAAGATGATATAGAAGGACGGTGGACTGAATATAAGCGGATAGAGGGAGATGTTGAGAGACAAATTGGCGAATATGCCGACACATATATATTTCGCGAGAATATGGTTTTTCATAAGGGAGAGGCCTCAGAAGGTATTATATTGTTCAATATAGCCGGCCGGTATACAATAGAAGGCGATTCTATTGTTATATCTTATCGCAATTATATAGAGAAAAATGCAAGTAAACAAGAGGCTAAAAAGTTAATACTGAAAGTGCTGTCGCGTTCTGGTGACGAAATGCTGGTACAGGTAGCCGACTACGATTACGAATATAAAATGATCTTGAAAAAATAAAATATAGAATAAATAATATTGCATTGCATTCTTCGTTAAATGTTTATCAGGCTGTTGCTACAAACAACTTATGAGTTAAAATCAGGAAAAAATAATTACATCACTATCTAATTGAGAGATAATTATATATCTTTGTAACATATTTATGCACAATACTTCATTCTACAAAACGATGAAAAAAATCTTATATATATTACTTATCACCCTGATGGGGTTATATTCGTGTGCAACAAACAGCGATGAAATAGATGATGGAGGGGGCGATGGCGGTGAAACCATAGTTGATCTTGAACCGGAGGATGTCTACGGCAAATGGGAGACTTATTATTCAACCAAGTTGATCACGGAGAATCCGGGTACGGGGAGTTCCCAGATATATAAGACTTTCCGCGCTATTGATCTGGACGGGTTTACTTTCGAAATGTATACCGAAAATGGAGAGTACCTTGTTAAAGGATATAATGGAATTGGCGTACAGACAAGCCAGGGGTGGTATGAAATTAAAGATAAAGACAGCATTATTTTCTATATGGATAGTATAAGCCCCAGTAAGGAAGTTATTCCACTAGGAGAACGGCAAGGCCGTAGAGTGCTCGGGGAGCCTAAAAATGGTGTTATAAAGTGGGATAATACCTATATGAGGGTTGCTAAAGACGGAAAAACGAAATATAGCGTGACTGATGTTTATGCAAACAGGGATGTTAATGTTAGTCCTACTGCTAATGATGGCGTAAATCCGGCTAAAGTGAAGATCGATTATGATGATTTATGCCGTGGCAGATGGGTAATCACTGAAGTTTATATATATTATGACAACGTTCTTCAACCGGTGGCTTCTGCCGAAGCACAGAAGACTCTCAGGGGAACTATTTATGATTTCTCCGTTAATGATAAAGGTGAAAAAATAATGACATTGACTGATGGAATTACAGGCAAAGAGACAGAATATCCGGTATATATTACAGACGATATAATAAACTATATTTATACTGATGATGATGGAGAGAAAGCCTCCTTTGGAACATGGATAAAAAAGTTTTATAATGAAGGTAATACTTTTGAAGATACCAAATCGGCACGTTACGATGGGGATTTAAAAGTCGTTGCCGAAACTATTTTCCGTTTCGACCGCGAAATTTAGAAGAATAACAGATATGTAAGAATCAGAGCAGTAAAGTGAAAACGTCTATTGCTCTGTTTTTTTATATTTACGCAAAGTAGTATTATTCAGTAAAATAAGAGAGTCCTGTGTGAGAGCTACTATGCCGAAGGTATTGACCGGGATGCTGTCTGTATATAATGTCAGTTTATAATCGTTTATATAAAATGCGAAAGTAAGAGTGTCATTCAGGTACAACATATATTGAGTACACTTGTTGTCCTCAAATGACAGGATGGTTTGTTCTGTCTCATAATCCATGAACGCTGTATCTACCCTTTCCTCGGCATGGTGAGCATCAACGAGCATCCATTTACCCTGTATCATTTCATGGTTTACCTTGTTACTGTTATATGGTGTGCACACCGAGAAGAGGAACAGGATGCCGGATATGGCGGATATGATATATATGGATCTTTTCATTCTATGATATTTATCACAAAATAACGAAGAATTTTTTATTATAAGAATTTGTATGTCTGAAAAAATATCCGGCAGTGATTCTTAATTCTGTATTTTACAGCTATATTTGTCGAAGATGATGAAATTGAAAAACATATGAAAACTCTTGGAAATATTATCTGGGTACTATTTGGCGGGTTTATGATCGCTATTGAATATTTTATTGCAGGCTTCCTTATGATGATAACTATTATCGGGATTCCATTTGGTATCCAGGCCTTTAAAATGGGGATGCTGGCACTGTGGCCTTTTGGAAGTAAAGTGGTAACGGACGAAAGCTCATCGGGGTGTCTCAGCTTTGTAATGAATGTTATCTGGATAATTATTGGCGGTTTCTGGATTGCACTCACCCATTTATTCTGGGGTGTTTTATTTTGTATTACTATAGTCGGCATTCCGTTCGGAATGCAGCATTTCAAACTGATTCATCTTGCCCTTGTGCCTTTTGGTAAAAGAATAGAATAATCTAAATTTTACCACATATAAGGAAAATTACGAACTGCTATTATAAAATGGATATCAGAGAATGTCTGTTATGATAGATAAATGAAGGGCGTCAAATGGTGATAAAGCCTTTTGTTATTATTTTCTTTTTGGTCTGAATCCTTCCTGAAAAGTAGCCCCCCGTGCTTCTATATCTTTGATATTTTGATATTTCATCGGATCATCTTCTTGCAATATAATGCATGGGAACGGGGCATCGAAACAGACAAAGCGGCCATTAGGTATTTCAGGCGAGTTGCTGACATAAAAAGTGAGGTTTTCGTCGAACCGGTAAGGATAGAATTCATTGACAAAAGCTCCCCAGGATTTAAGCATTTCCTTGTACGAGAAAGGTTTGTAAATAGCAGAGTATACAGGTCGCGCCGATATTCCGCTGTTATTGAGATTATATATATTCGAGAATCTGATAGTGCGGTTGACAGGCCAGTATATCATTATCGCAGTAAACATAATCAGTATAGTTTTACCTATTACCGGATATCTTTTCTCTTCCCGTGTGGAAAAAAGCATGAAAACAACATAATACATCAAGGCAAACAATATACCTCCGGCAAAGCGGGGATCCGGTCCTCCGGTCACCCAAAATAGTAAAATAGCCACCAGTACCAGAAATAGAAAATATGTTATACGATTCAGGAACTTTTTCTTTATTAGGCAATACACCGTAATTAAAGGTGCCAGAATGAACGAGCTTATATAAGCGTTATAGAAGAGCCAGTTTGGTAAATTAGAAATATCAAAGTCCCAATTTTTCAGGAACCATATCATACTGTTAAATACGTTTACTCCACAAGTATAGATAAACTCGCGTTCCTGCATAGCTATTTCTTTCGGAATTTTCCATTCCACATTGAATATGTCTATTTCGTAGAACGGAAAAACCAAATACCCCGTTAATATAACATTTCTGATCATCCACAATGCAACTATAATACTTCCTGTTGATAACAGAAAAGAGATACTGCGCCATCCTTTTCCTCTTATTAGCAGAATGAGTGAGTATAAGGAAATGAGGCATAGTGGAGCTATAGATAATTTAAAGGTAACTAGTGATATCGGTAGTAATATACAAAGTAACAGCTTATTCTTTAGTTCGGCAGGATATAGCAATAATCTCGCTATCAGGTAAAAAGCGACCACATTAGGGATGGCATCGGTAGATGTCGCTGCAAAACTATAGGCAAAAGCAAAGATATATCCGGTAAAAACGACCAGCAGTAATACTCTCTTTACCTCGTAGCCCGATTGTATTATTTCTTTAAATATCCAGCAGAGGATATAGAGAAGAATTAGTACCTGCACCCCATATACAGCTTCTCCAAATAAGAATCGTAATCCGAAGATGGGTGCAAGCAACATATAATTCGAATTAAAACCGAATCTGTATTCTATATTGCCCAGGCCGGGTATTGTTGCATATTCTTCGTTCCACCGGATATTCTGATGATGGTAGTACAGCGAATCGAAAATACCCACCTGCCATAGTATTACAACCATAAAACCGATGATAGGCACGATAAATGCAAGAAGTTGCCATAAGGAATATTTTTTGATGCCTGCTTTCATGTTTTTGAGCATCATCTCGAAGCGTTTTTGTCTGCATATCCAGTAAATAACGCTCAAAATCAGAAAAGAAAATAATATATACTGGTTAGATGGCAGCCAAAAAGAAGTGAGCGAGAGTGGTATAAGCATAAAGCACATTCCCAGAAGGAGCGTGTCGGTTAGTCCGTATTGTTCGTTCAGCCGGCAAAGTTTGTTGTATAGTAAAATAAGAAAGTCTCCGAATGACAGAAATACTATCGAAATAGCAATCCAGGAGATGATAACAGCGATCATTTTTCTATTGAATCGAATTAGAATGCAAAGATACGAAAAAAATTACAAAAGCTTTTTATTGCTGATAGTCACATACAAAGAAAAAAGTATAGTCACCTATTGTTTCTTTTGCTATCGGCACCCATTTCAGATTCTTTTTGGCTGTTGTAGTCTTCAATATACTTTTTCCAGTTGAATCAAAATCTTCAACACTAAGTGTTCTTGATTGCTGGTTTACACAGTCGTATTCCCGTTCGTAAATGCAATAACTGAAATCGCTCCATTTTTTTGCTTTTTCAGGTTTGTCCATTCGGTCCCGTATTTTGTCTGTATATAATTTCCTGCTTTCAGAAGTTGTGTAGACTCGTTTTTCATAGGCATAAGCGCGCCCGTTTTCAAATCTGATACTGGTAGTATCAGTATAAATATCAACGCTTTCCGGAACAACAGCAACATTGAACCAATCTTCAGGTTTTTCCTGTTTATTAGCTATTTGTGTACTCTTACACCCTGATAGCAGGGTAAAGAAAAATAGAATTATAATGGATAAATATCTCATTTTGTAGATTTGTTTACTTATTTGTTTGATAAACAAAGATAAATTATCAAAAGTTTTCAACAGCATTTTTTAATACTAAAATTTGTATGCAATAAATTATTATCTTTGTTATGCATATTTGAGAGTATATTTTATTAGATGAAATACATATCGGTTTTTTGCGGTTCATCTTCCGGAAATGAGAAGGTGTTTACTGAGCAGGCCAGATTACTGGGACAAACAATAGCCCGTAGGGGGTATGGAGTTGTATATGGTGGAGCCCATGTCGGATTGATGGGAGCGGTTGCCAGCGGAGCATTATCCGAAGGTGGCGAGGTAATTGGTGTAATTCCGGAGTTTCTGAAAAAGAAAGAACTGGAATACAAAAATTTAACGCAGATGTATGTGGTTGATACAATGCATGAACGAAAGGCGAAGATGAACGAGTTGAGTGATGCTGTTATTGCTCTTCCGGGAGGGTACGGTACTATGGAAGAACTTTTTGAAATACTGACATGGGGACAGCTTGCTTTACATCGCAAGCCTGTGGGTTTGTTGGATATAGATGGGTTTTACGAGCCACTGATAGCCATGTCAGAAAAGATGATAGAAAAAGGCTTCTTAAAAGAAGAATACCGTGATCTTCTGATTGTAGATGATAAAATAGATCTATTATTGAAAAAAATGGAAGCATTCGTTCCTCTCATTAATGATAAGTGGTTTGAAGTAACATAAATAGCACACAAAATTAAGGACTAACACAAATTCTACTGAAGATGAAAACAATACTTATTATATCCTTTATACTCTGCTTGGCAGGAGCGGGATATGCACAGAGCACGGGGAAAGTGACAACTCGCAACGTGGAAATGAATAAAAAGATAGACAACAAAAAAGGATATAATTATTTTTTGTTGGACATGATTAAGGATACAGACGTTGTTTATACCGAATATGAGGAATTGATACAAAGGGTGTGGGACAAGAAAGTGAATCTCAACTTAAACGGAACTTCGGTGCAACCTCTCAAAAAGCTGGATAAAATAAAACAGACAGTGATTGATATGCCGGTCTTTAAAGGTGGAATTGAATATCAGGAATCTGTGTTGACATATATAGATGTAGTAAGGAAAAAGATCGTTCTGCTTGAAAAATATGGTATTCTGGGAGCAGATTCCAAATCGGACGTCAAGGAATATAACGATGCGGCTATGGCATTTAATGAAGCGACTAACGAAGGGATAGATGCCCGGAATATTGTCAGGCGTAAGAAGAACGAATATGAGAAAACCGTGTATATGGACTGAGAAGAATTATGAATTATAAGTTATGAGATTGAATATTATATTAACTATTTACTGGTAACTGTTTACAGAACAAATTATGGCATTAAATATAGGAGATAAAATACCTGAAATATTAGGTGTAAACCAGGAAGGAAAAGAAGTGAAAGCTTCAGATTATGCGGGAAGCAAGCTTGTACTGTACTTTTATCCGAAAGACAGTACACCCGGGTGTACGGCTGAGGCCTGTAGTTTCAGGGATAATTTTTCGGAATTGCGGAAAGCCGGCTATCAAATACTAGGTGTGAGTGTGGATAGTGAGGCTTCTCATAAAAAATTTATAGAGAAGCAACAATTGCCATTTCCTCTTATAGCCGATACCGGTAAAAAGCTGGTCGAAGCTTTTGGTGTATGGGGAGAAAAAGCATTTATGGGGCGGAAATTTATGGGTACTATACGTACTACTTTCCTCGTAGACGAATATGGACTGATAGAAGACATTATTGGGCCTAAGCAGATAAAGACAAAGCAGCATGCAGAACAAATACTGAATAAGAAATAAACTAATAAACGGAAGAAAAATAATGGCAGAAGAAAAAGAAAAGAAAGCAGCGCCTAACACCGAAAAGCTGAAGGCTTTGCAGGCGGCGATGGACAAAATAGAAAAGAGCTACGGAAAAGGCTCGATAATGAAGATGGGTGATGACAAAGTGGATGAAATTGCAGTTATCCCCACCGGATCTATCGCATTGAATGCAGCACTAGGTGTAGGTGGTTACCCTCGTGGCAGGGTAATCGAAATATATGGCCCGGAATCGTCTGGTAAAACAACATTGGCTATTCATGCGATAGCAGAAGCCCAGAAAGCCGGGGGTATTGCTGCCTTTATCGATGCAGAACATGCGTTCGACCGATTCTATGCAGAAAAACTGGGGGTTGATATAGAGAATCTTTACATCTCACAGCCTGATAGTGGAGAGCAGGCTTTGGAAATAGCCGAACAATTGATACGGTCATCGGCCATAGATATTATTGTGATCGACTCAGTGGCAGCGCTGACTCCAAAAGCCGAACTCGAAGGTGAAATGGGTGATTCCAAAATGGGATTGCAAGCCCGCCTGATGTCGCAGGCACTACGTAAACTAACAGCAGCTATTAACAAAACAAGCACTACCTGTATATTCATCAACCAGTTGCGCGATAAGATCGGCGTAATGTTCGGTTCGCCCGAAACAACAACCGGTGGTAATGCCCTTAAATATTACTCATCGGTACGTCTTGATATTCGTCGCATAGGACAGCTGAAAGACGGAGATGAAGTGAAAGGAAGCCAGACACGTGTGAAAGTAGCAAAGAATAAAGTGGCGCCTCCTTTCCGTAAGGCCGAATTCGATATTATGTACGGAGAAGGTATCTCCCGTTCGGGCGAGATCATCGACTTGGGTTCAGATCTGGGTATTATCAAAAAAAGTGGTTCATGGTACAGCTACAATGATACGAAACTCGGACAGGGACGCGAAGCGGCAAAAGATACAGTGAAGGATAATCCTGAACTGGCCGAGGAACTGGAAGCTTTGATATTCGCAGCATTAAAAGATAAGAAATAATATTAACAGCAATCAGATAAAAGCCCTGAAGAGATTGTCTTCGGGGCTTTTTCTTTATCTTTACGTTAATACAATATTTGCCGGCTATGAAACGTTTACTTGCCTTTATACTTTTCATCATCGCTTGCCTTTCGGCTTTTTCCAATATGTCTTCACCCTATAGAGATGGCAACCGTACGTCGGAAGCATATTCCAGTAAGGATATAGATATTCTGAACGAACGTATCGAAATAGTACTGTATAAAATGGGGCAGGCGAAGTTTTCCATTATCTATACTATCCGGTCGGATAGGAGGGGAGTTCAGATACCTTTGATCTTTGATACAATGACTGACCACTATACATCTGATCAGGGCGAATTTAAGGTATGGATAAATGATGAGGAGACGTCAGTTCACTCAATACCTTCTACTTACGAGAATCCAAATGCTTTACGCTGGATAGATTCGATAGATGGCTATCTCAATTACTCGAGAAAAGAGATACCCAACCTTATCGGGCTTAAATACTTTGAAGTGGATATTCCCGAAGGGGTTAATAAAATACGGGTAGAGTATATAGCCGAAGCAACCAGGTATTTAGGAGGTGCTGTCACTGAGTTTATTTATAACTATAACCTGGAACCAGCACGTTACTGGCGCTCATTCGGTGACTTGCATATTAAGGTAGATGCATCGGAAATAGGAACTGTGATAGAAACCGATCTGCCGGACTCCCCGTCTTTCGAAACCTTGAAGGAATGGCATTTTACCAAACTCCCTCAGGATACATTTACATTATCGTATACGCCTGAAGTAAGTAAATTTGCCTCTTTGTTGATAGCTATTGAAGGGGGTGGGCTGGCCCTGATTTTCGCAGCTTTACTTGCTGTCGTGCATATCTGGTGGATACTTCGTTATCGTAACGAAAATCCAAAGAAGAAATACTCATGGGCAGTGATCGCCGGTAGCCTTGCGGTTCCATTTGTCTTTTGCGTTCTCTTTATGCTGCTTCCCGAAGTTGTAGACTGGGTTATCGGAGATTATGCCTCACGCAGGCATGGATATACTTTCCTTATATTCTTTATGTATCCTATTATATTTCTGGTGTATTTCCTTGTTGCATGGCTTGTGGATCTGGCAAAGAAGCAACGAATAAGAAGACTGGCTAATGATGAAAAAGCTCCGGAATGATCCGAAGCCTTTTCGTTACCGTTTTGTTTAAAAGAATAAGTAGCGGGTTTATTTCTTGCTGTCCATCACTTTTTGTATGTCTTCTGCCGTAAAGTTACCCATGATACGGATTATGGTGCAATCGTCCGGCTCGTTGACAAACATGATCAGGTCTTTGAAGCGGTCTTTCTCTTTGTGAGCGTAGAATGTAACATTATCGGTTCCGTCTTTTATTTTCATCAGCGTTTCATACGTTTTTGATTTTGTTAAGGCTTCCACTTCTTTTCTGATGATGTTATTCGCTTCTTTGTTACCGTTGGTGTTATATATCTCCAGTTGTTCCAGTTTCCCGGCAAGGCTCTTTATATCCGCTCCTCCTGTATCCAGGTTGGGCATCATGTTAAGGAGAGATTTGGATATATATACAGTTGTTACATCTTTATGATTCGATAGCTTTTCGAACATGTCGCTGTTTTGTGCCTGCGCGGCCATCAGGCCTAACATAAGCAATAATGAAGTGAGTATTATCTTTGTTTTCATGACTTTTTCTTTTTATTGTTTGAAAGTTTTATTTAGTATTTCGTTGGCTTTGTTTAGATTAGCCGATGCAAATTCGACTTGTTCCACCCCTTTGTTGAAATTAGCAGATAACAGCATAAGTGCTTCCTGCGCTTCTTTTATTTTTGCCTGATCTTCTACCGAAACCTGACTTGTAAGAGACGGTTTGTCCGGATTGATTGTTTCCTGTCCTTTGTTGAAGTATAATCCTGCGGTAATAAGTAGAGCTATTCCGGCAGCTATACTACCTACCTGTATCCATAGTTTTTTTCTTTTCTGTTTGATTTTTTCTTCATCATCCAGTTTGTCTATCAGGATATTTAGCTTGCTCTCGAGCTTTTCAGGGACTTCAATGGGATCATTCTTGTACATATTCAGAAAGAGTTCTTTTTCGTCCAGTAAATCATCGGAAACATCCTTGCCATTGAAGTAATCAGACAGTATTTGTTCTTCCTCAGGGCTTGTTTCCCCGTTGTAGAAAGCCTCGATCAGTTTTTTTATTTCGCCAGTGTCCATTGTTGTTCCATTTTTAAGAATTGTTCCCGTACCATTTTTCGCGCTCTCGATAAGATTACCCTAATATTTCCGGCACTTAGTCCTGTTATCTGTTCTATTTCCTCGTCAGAGTATCCGTCCCAATGTTTCATCATCATTACCTGCCTTTGCTGATCTGGTAGTTTATGTATCAGTGTCTTTATTTGTTTTGCGTTGTCCTGTAGCTCTATCTGATGAGCTAGGGATTCTTTTTCGGGAATATCCATATCATACGATGTTTGAAATTCATGTTTTGTTTTTCTCAGATGATCTAAACATGTGTTTCGAAGTATGATGATAGAAAAAGCTTCGGGATTTTCCACATTTTCCAGATCGTCCCTTTTATTCCAAAGTTTAATAAAAGTCTCCTGGACTATATCTTCTGCATTGGCAACGTTTTGCACCATGCGATAAGCAATTCTGTATAATTTCTGATGATATGGGAGAAAAACTTTTTTAAAAGTTTCTGCATCCATCTTATTTCTTCTTTTGTTGTTCTTTTACAATTTCAGCAATATCTTCTTCTGTAAGGTTACCTGTCATTTTGACGAAGACAATATCTTCTTCATCTATGACAATGACATAAACGGATGTAGTGGAATCGTCCTCTTTATGCGATATGATACGTACTTTGTCTGTTCCGTCCTTTACAGTGAGTAATGTTGCAAAACCATTGCCATCTTTAAAGTTTGATAACTCGTTTGCCAGACTGTCACTCAATTCCACCGGGCCATTTTCTAAGACGACAACTTCGACGCTGGTTAACTTCTCCACTACGGATGGTAAATTTTCCTTCTGGCCTTTTAATGAAGTATCAAGGGTTTCTTTATTCACAACCTGGTGAACAGCTCCTTCTATTTTAGCCAGATCAGCCATTATTTTATTCAGATCCTGAGCAGAAGTTGTCAGGCTTATTCCTGCTACCAGTACTAATAAGAGTATAAATTTCTTCATTGTCGTTTTATTTTGAATATTCATTTACTAATTCAGCTATATAATCCTCCTTTATTTTCCCCGATAGTTTTATAATTGCCGGATCGTCTTTGTCCATGCATAAGAAAACCATTTCGCGGATATAGTTCTTTTTATCTTTCTTTATCATAATGCGTACACCTTCCTGACCATCTTTCACATACATGAGAGTTTCATAACCATTTCCGTCTTTGATCTTATCAAATTCTTTCTTCAGATCTTGCTTATACTTCTGGTCACAATCAGACAGGTCATACACTTCAACCCCACTGAGGCTTCTTAGTTCGGGAGCATCATTAAATCCTCCGCACATTTTTGCCAGAGACATCAGGAAACCTCCCACTTTTACTTTTTCTACTCTTTCGGCTCTTGCTGCCTTTTTAAGCAAATTATCTACATTTTGGCCATAAGCCACAGTACTCAAAGATAAAGCTAATATCAGAGGAAATACATACTTTTTCATAATAGTTTATATTGTATCGGTTAATAATTATTTCAAGTAAATTGGTTTTCTAATGATAAGACGGAGCAGGTGAAAAATTTGTTACAACAAAACATATATATTTTTTGAAATTAATGAAAACCAGTTGCAGAGCTTGTGAAAATCAGGTAAGGGCTCTATAATTGCTAGATTATAGTCGTTCGTTTTTAACTAAAACCTGACATTTCTGACAGATTCTTTCCTCTTTGATCACTTGCCTCCTGCTTTAGCTGGAGGAATACTAATGAGATTTTTTTATTATTTGTACCCTCCAGCTAAAGCAGGAGGCAATTAATATTTTAACCAAAATCTTACAAACCATACACTTTTTTCATTTTTTCAAAGATCGCTTTTTATTTATTCTTAAATGCTTTAGCTCCTCTTGCTCCTTTAACCTATAGATAAAGTTTCTGAAATAAAATGCAGATTCTGTTATTATAGATAAGCGTGCAAAAATAATCTTAGAAAAATTAGTTGATAAGAGATGCTTGATATTTGAAATTAAAGATTTAATTTACACTTCTATTCATAGATGTTTTGGAAAACTGTTGTCAATAACTGAAATTTTAAGATATGGAGAAAACGGCGATCATAATAGGTAGCACAGGGCTTACAGGTTCGCACCTGCTAAAGATATTGTTAACAAGTAACGAATATAATAAGGTGATCAGCTTTGTAAGAAGAGAAATGAAGATATCTCATCCAAAACTTATGCAGCACATTGTGGATTTCGACGATCCCGGATCTTATAAAGATCTTATAGAAGGCAACGATATGTTTTGCTGCCTGGGTACTACTATTAAGAAAGCGGGAAGTCAGGAGGCTTTTGAAAAAGTTGATCTCACATATTCCTTACAATTTGCGAAAACGGCAGCAAGCAGAGGAGTTAAGCAATTCTCTATCATTTCATCAATCGGGGCTAATCCTGAATCGGGTAACTTCTATCTGAGAACGAAAGGGAAATGTGAAGAAGGTTTACGGAAACTGGCTTTTCAATCGATCTCTATATTCCGGCCATCCCTGTTGCTGGGGAACAGAAAGGAATTTCGGTTAGGTGAAAGAATAAGTGAATATGCCATGAAAATATTCTCGGTCTTCTTTATCGGTTCATTACGGAAATACAAGGCAATAAAGGCGAAAGATGTGGCGCAGGCCATGTGTCGTGTGGCACAGCTGGGTACAGTCGGATATCATGTATATGAATCGGATGAAATAAGGCAGATTGTAAAAGACTCATAAAAAAATGAGCTATTCAAACGAATAGCTCATTTTATATTTATTATCCCGTGTGATTAGATCCAGCGGACAAACGCAAAGTCCTGGCGATGTGCCATATCAGGATGCTTTGGATATACGCGGTAAGAGAAGTTACTAATACCCGGTATTCTCGCAGCTGTAGTCAGCTCAAAATAAATCTTGGAGCCTTCCTCTTTCACTTTCTTGAATTCCATTGTTCTGTCAAACTTAGCTTCATGGTTATCTGCATCATATTCTGTCATTACAGCATCAATGCCAAGATCTCCTTTCATAGCCTTTTTGTCTATGACTACTTCAACTTTGATCGTTTCTCCTTCAGTAAAATTAGGTGATGCCAATTGCGCGCCATTGTTTATATCCTGTCCGTTGAACAGTAGTTTTTCAACTACAAATTTATCCCAGTTAGCAGCAGTATCTTCTTTCCATGCAGCTAGTTCTTTCGCTTTTGCATAGTTATTGGCCATTACAAACTTAGCGCGGGTTTGTTCGGGTTTATAGAAGTTCTTGATATAGTCGTCTATCATGCGCTTGGTCGTGTATTCCGGAGCAATATGAGCTATGGAGTTCTTTATGTATTGTATCCATTCCGGAGAGTAGCCTTTCGAATTGCGCGCATAGTACAATGGTAATATATCATTCTCGAATGTTGCGTATATTTCTGCCGCATCCAATTCGTCCTGATAAGCCTGGTTTGAATAAGTCCGTTTGTCAGTCAGGTTCCAGCCGGCTTCTTTTTTATAACCTTCATACCACCAGCCATCGAGTACCGAGAAGTTCAACACACCATTCATCAGGGCTTTTTCTCCTGATGTTCCTGATGCCTCCAATGGACGTGTAGGCGTATTCAGCCAGATATCGACTCCGGAAATCAGACGTTTTGCCAGACGCATATCATAATTTTCGAGGAAAATGATTTTTCCTAAAAATTCCGGACGGCGCGAAATCTCAACAATCTGTTTGATCAGACCTTGTCCGGCACCATCGGCTGGGTGGGCTTTACCTGTATATAAGAATTGAATAGGGTATTTTTCGTTGTTTACAAGTTTTGCCAAACGGTCCAGATCCTGGAACAAAAGATGTGCGCGTTTGTATGTGGCAAAGCGGCGGCCGAAACCAACGAGCAATGCGTCAGGGTTGATCTTATCTACAATCGAGAAGATCGCAGAAGGTGCTTGCTGGCTTTTGATCCATCCTTCTTTCATTTGTTCCTGCACATAGCTGATAAGACGTTTCTTCATAGCCAGTCTGAGTTTCCATACTTCAGCATCGGGAACACTGTAAATATTATCCCAGATTTCATGATTCGACTGGTCTTCGTAGAAATTCTTATCGAATGTCTTTTCATATAACCCCTTCATTTCCTTAGCAGTCCATGTAGGTAGATGCACACCGTTGGTAACGTGCCCTACGTGGAGTTCTTCAGAGAAATATCCCGGCCATACAGGCTGGAACATTTTACGGGATACAATACCGTGCAGGTAGCTTACTCCGTTTGCTTCGAGACAAGTATTCAGAGCAAACACGCTCATGCTGAATTTTTCCCCGCTACCCGGATGTTCACGTCCCATATCCACAAATTCTTGCCAAGAGATTCCCAGACGGGAAGGGAAGCTTCCCATATATTTTCCAAGAAGTCCTTCGTCAAAATAGTCATGTCCTGCCGGAACCGGAGTATGTACTGTATATAAGCCTGATGCACGTACAACTTCTAACGCCTGGTTGAATGTTAATCCTTGTCCTTCGATAAGGTCAAGTAAACGTTGCAGGTTGATAAATGCTGCATGTCCTTCGTTACAGTGATATATTTCTTTCTTTATACCCAGTTTGTTTAATAGCATAATGCCACCAATACCAAGCAGATATTCCTGTTTCAGGCGGTTTTCCCAGTCGCCTCCATATAACTGGTGTGTGATAGGACGATCCCATTCGCTGTTCAGATCCATATCGGTATCCAACAGGTAAAGGCTTATACGGCCTACATTCACCCGCCATACATTTGCGTAAATATCTCTGTCGGGATATGGCACAGCCAGTATCATCTGGTTACCGTCTTCATTCAGTACAGGCTCGATTGGCAGTTCCCCGAAATTCTGAGGTTCATAATTGGCAACCTGCTGTCCGTCAGGAGATATGGATTGGGTGAAATAACCATAGCGATATAGAAACCCTACACCTGTCAGGTCTACATGGCTGTCGCTGGCTTCTTTCAGATAGTCACCGGCCAGAACGCCTAAACCTCCTGAATATATTTTCAATACATGTGTAAAACCATATTCCATACTGAAGTATGCAACAGAAGGCTTTGAAGTGTCGTACTTCTTAGACATGTATGTTTCAAAATTCTTTACAACGCTTTTTACCTTGTCCATCAAGGCCTGATCCTTAATGATCTGGTCTATTCTTTCATAAGATAGTTTTTGTAGAAAAACAACCGGATTATGTCCTGATGCTTTCCATAGTTGAGGGTCAAATTCGGCAAAAAGATCTGTCGCATCATTGTTCCACACCCACCATAAATTGCGGGAAATTTTCTCCAGCGGAAGCAGCTCCTTGGGAAGATTAACCTGAGTGTACGCATTTCTCCACGATGGAGTGTTCGAATAACTTGCTTTAATTCTCATAAATATTTTATTTAAAACCTAATATTCCTTGTATTTATCTAACTTCGTTAGTTATTTGTTCTGATTTTTAGAGTTACAAATATAACAAATCTAATGTATTTGATTGTTTATCTTTTATGTAACCTCCGTTATATAAGTCGCAAACGATTGCAATAATAAGAGGGCATTATCTGGTTCCTGCTTTTTTTAATGCGATTGTATATGCTTCCTGATAATACTTGAAGAAATGAGACCAATCGGCTAATCCGGCTCTGTCGAGAGCAGCCTGGCGCAATATCCTTTCTTCTTCCGCACTTTTGGTAGTCATCTCAAACACACGGTTGCAGATATCTTCTGATACTTCTATGAAATTATAATCGTCGCGTCGCAGCACCTCTGCCCCGTCATCCATACCTTTCTCATCCCCCATTTTCTTCATCCATAGCCCAAATCCGGCCAGGGTGGTAGTAATAGTTGGAACTGAAAAAGCAATACTTTCATGAGGTGTATAGCCCCAAGGCTCGTAATACGAAGCAAAAACACTCACATCCATACCAATGAGCAGATCGTAATACGGCATGTCAAAAATACCATCGTTTCCATTCAGATAAGATGGTACAAATATGATTTTCACTTTATCTTCTTTTTTATTCCCCAATTTCAGATAATCTACCTGGTTGAGAATAGAGTCATGATTCATATTACGCAACCAATGTGTTATATGAGGGTGACTTAACGGGCTATCGGGCGTTTTGGTCAATTTCAGGCGTTCCTGCAGATCGGTTCGTGCCGTATCAATCCATGCGGGCACCATTATAAATGCCACAACGTCTTTCTCCAGTTGCTTTATCTGACTTAAGCGATGCATGGCATCAACAAACACATCCAGCCCTTTATTCCTGTATTCGTATCTTCCACTGGTTACCACAAGGAGCGCATCCTGCTGTATGTCGTATCCCAGAAGTTTTTCAGCTACATTTATCAGTTTCCTGCGTGCAGAAATGCGCTTTTTCTCATGCTCTTTGCCCACAGGGATAAAATCCTTCTCAAACCCATTTGGGGTTACCAGCGGATCACGTTGGAGCAGATATTTACATTCATGGGCAGTGATATCACTCACAGTCGTAAAACAATCGACATGACGGGCGGCGGTTTTTTCTACAGAATGTTTAGCTTCCATATTTAGTTCACGGGCCATCTGGTCGCTGTCGTAAGCATCCAGGTAGTTGTATAACGGTTTGTTGTTTCCGGCAATCGAGCGTCCGATAGACGTGGCATGCGTGGTAAACAATGTTCCTATTTTGGGAAGCCGGTCTTTTATATACAAAGCACCCATACCCAGCATCCATTCATTGAAATGGGCTATAACTTTCTTTGTTTCCAGCTTATAGTATTTATAGAAACTTTCTATAACAGCTCCTGTCGCATAGGCAAACATGCATGATTCATCGTAGTCTCCATACGCGTTAAGTGAGTCCACACTGAATTTATTCCACATGTCGCCATAAATAATATCTTTCACAGGGTAGAACTGATCAAAATTCACCAGTACAACAATAGGTTCTCCGGGAACAAGCCATCGCCCTATTCTTATATTTAACCGATCATGCAAAACCGCTGTTTTTTTCCAATCCGAGAGAAGCTTTTTATCTTCTTTGAACCAGGGACTTTCCGAACTTTTCCAAATATCGGGGCCTATAAATACCACTTTATCTTTGTAAAGATCTTGCATTGTCTTTGCTCTGGTTGATAAAACAGTATAAATTCCGCCGACCTTGTTACACACTTCCCAGCTTGTCTCGAAAATGTAATCAGGATTATAATTATCTTTAATCATATACGATATATTTTCTATTTGTCCGACGCGCTATAGTGAATACTTATTAAATACTATAAGATATTTCCCCTTATCAATATCTTTTTTTAGTACCTTTGCCGCGTCGTTCAAATTAGGATGACAAAGATAGTAAAGATAAGAACTTCTTGAAAATATTTTCATTATGAGTAGCAGAAGAAAGTTGAAAAAAAACATAAATGAAGTTATGAATTTATTATTTGTTGACTGTTTGTTTTACAAAATGTTCGTCATAGACGCCGATCAGGAAGCAGCCGACAAACTAATGATAAAGATAAATGAAATCCATGACGACCTGCTGAAGCGTGTGAACGTGAACGAAGGAAAAGAAGTAAAGGGACGGGTTAAAGCATATTATAAAAAATTGAGAGCCGACATCAAAGTGCAGGCCGACATCATCGCTAAAGAAATAGCAGTATTAGGTTAATGAAGAAAATCTGTAAGTTTATTATAAAACTTATCGGCTGGAAAATACTTGTGAGAACAAGTCTCCCCGATAAATGTGTCATTTGTGTCGCTCCACATACTAGTAACTGGGACTTGTTTTTAGGGCTTATCATATATAAGTCCATGGGTAGAAAGGCTTCATTCTTAATAAAGAAAGACTGGTTCTTTTTTCCAATGAATCTTATCTTTAGAGCCTTGGGAGGAATACCTGTTGATCGTTCGAGGAAAACATCCCTGACCGAACAGATGGCTGAAGAATATGCCAGAAGAGAGAATTTTCAACTGGCAATTACTCCCGAAGCCACACGTAAGCTGAATACAGAATGGAAGAAAGGATTCTATTTTATAGCACAGGCTGCAAATGTCCCCATCGTTGTAGTTTCGCTTGATTATGGTAAAAAAGAAGTGGAGTTTAAAGCAGTATTCAAACCTACCGGTAATGTAGATGCAGATATAGAAGAGATCAAATCGTACTACAAGGATGTAACAGCCAAATATCCGAAACATTTCTCTCTCTAAAGCGTTTACTATTGTATGGAACAAGATAATTTACTCAGGATAAGTCTTGTGCAGTTGGATATTGTCTGGGAAGACAAGCAGAATAATCTGGAACGTGTGCATGACTACATCAATTTCAGAGCCGGGCAAACCGATGTGTTTGTTCTGCCTGAGATGTTTTCTACCGGGTTTACGATGAACAGTCGGAATCTGGCGGAATCAAATGATGGTAATACAATTTCCTCTATAAAACAATGGGCAAAGCTTTATAATATCGCTATTTGTGGTAGTTTTATCGCATCTGATAATGGCAACTGCTATAACCGGGCTTTTTTTATCACTCCCGACAAAGAATACTATTACGACAAACGTCATTTGTTCAGAATGGGGAGTGAACCTGAGTATTTTTCGGCAGGGAATCAAAGGCTGGTATTCGAATACAAAGGATTTAATATCTGCCTGCTGGTATGCTATGATCTTCGTTTTCCTGTGTGGGCACGTAATGTAAACAATGAATACGATCTGCTTATCTATGTTGCCAACTGGCCGGCTTCACGTTCTAAAGTCTGGGATGCCCTCCTGACTGCACGGGCTATAGAAAATATGAGTTATGTATGTGGGGTAAACCGTTTTGGGGAGGATGGCAACGGACTGGAATACATCGGCGGATCGAAGATGATAAACGCCCGGGGAGAAGAAATGACTTCGATGGTGAAAGAAGAAGATATAGAGACTGTAAATATCTCTAAGACAGATCTGGATAAATTCAGGGCAAAGTTTCCTGTATGGAAAGACGCGGATAAATTCGATATAATATAATAATACAAATCCAAAGAATTATGAAGAAGATGTTAATGTCAGTGGCAATGGTAGCCACAGCACTCACAATCGTATTCGGGTTGCAGAGTTGCAATTCGACGAAGCCTATCGATAAAGCTAAACTTGAAGGCTTCTGGTCATTGAAAACATTGCAGGGCGAAAATGCCCAGGATGCATTCAAAGGACCCAACCCCAGTTTACAGTTCAATTTCGGAGACAGCATAGTATCCGGCAGCGGAGGCTGTAATACTTTCAGCGGAGCGTTCACTCTTAGCGAAGCAAACGAATTCTCGGCTCCTAACCTTGCGGCAACAATGAAAATGTGCTTTCAGGAAAACAAGGAGTCTCAATATCTGGCTGCTCTTTCTGCTCCTAATATGACCATTGCCCTTGATGATAAAGGGGAACTGGTATTCAAAGATGGAGAAACAGTTGTGCTTCAGTTTGTAAAAGGAGAAGTTCCTGTAAGTAATGATGTAACCCTTAATACAGAAAGCCTGACCGGAAAATGGAATCTTACTTCTATTGCCGGAGGTGATATCGCTACCTTGTTCGCCGAAAACAAACCGACTATGGAATTTGCCGAAAATAACGGTGTGTTCGGTAATGCGGGTTGCAATAACTACCGCACTGCATACGAATTAAGCGGTGATACTATTACATTCAAGCCTGTAGCATCTACTATGATGGCTTGTCCCAGCCTGCAAGGTGAAACCCTGTTTACCGGGCTGTTGACAACACCGCTGCAAGCAGCGATTAATGGCGATAAACTGGTTTTCTCAAAAGAGGGAAATGTGGTGCTCGAATTTGTGAAAGATACTGAAAATAAATAATCCGTCAATATATTGATATTAAAGAGGCTGTCCCAAAAGTAAGATTACACTATCAAAGTGTTACTTCCCTTTGTCATTCTGAGTGCAACGAAGAATCCCGACTCTCCGGAAACGAGATGTTTGACTCCGTTCAACATGACAAAGAGATAATAAAAATTACTTTTTAGACAGCCTCTTTTTGTTTTATTCTAAATCTACAACGGTAATACCTGTTCCTCCAAATTGCACGTGTTCATCCTGATAACTCTTAATTCCTGATACAGTCCGCAGATAGTCACGTATAAGTTGCCGCAGGATGCCTGTGCCCGTACCGTGTAATATACGTACCCGGGACATGCCCACTAAAATAGCATCGTCGATGAAATACATAACAGCTTGCAAAGCCTCGTCGCCACGCATTCCCCGCACATCGATATCCTGTTTGAAGTTTAGCTTCCTCTCTCTTACACTGTCACTGGCCGCGGCGCTGACAAGGTTGCTTTTCGTCTCACGCTTGGTTTGGTTTTTACTAACATATTCCAGCGAATCAAGTTTTACGCTTGACTTTATCATGCCAAAAGCGACAGTGGCATTGCTCTTTTGTATGTCCAGCACTTGTCCGATAGATGTTTGCCCTTTGATGCGTACATTATCGCCGACAGAGATCGTTATTTGCTTGTCTTTCTCCGGTTGCTTGTCTTTTTGCTTCCTGTTCTTTTCTTTACTCTTTAGCTTCTGTATCTTGCGTGCAATCTTATCATCCACAGGATTTTCATTCTCCAGCGAGGTTTTGAATTCACTCAGGGACTGGCGTGCCTGTTTCGTTTTCTCCTTCTCGGCCTGAGATTCCTTTATTGTACGTATGGTATTCTCTATTTTCGCATTCGCTTCCGCCAGTAATCTTTCCGCCTCTGTTTTCGCCTGTCGTATGATTTCTTTCCGTTGCTTTTCTACTGCCAGCAGATCGGTTTCGTAAGTCTCGGTGATTTCTTCCAGCCGTTTTTCTTTCTGGCGGATATTCTGGCGCTTACTCTCCCAGTAGCGTTTGTCGCGGACAATATCCTGCAGGTATTTATCCATATTGATATAGTCGCTGCCGACAATATCCGACGCATCGGCGATCACATCTTCCGGCAGGCCTATTTTGCGTGCTATCTCTATGGCGAACGAGCTTCCCGGATTTCCGATTGCCAGCGTAAACAATGGCTGCATCATGTGGCGGTCGTAAAGCATGGCTCCGTTCACAACACCTTTATTCTCATTGGCAAAATGCTTCAGGTTTTGGTAGTGGGTAGTAATTACCCCGAACGAACCTCTTTCATTAAACCTTTTGAGCAAAGATTCGGCGATAGCGCCACCTATCTGTGGCTCTGTACCTCCACCGAACTCATCGATCAGTAATATTGTTTTCTTATCACAGTTCCGGACGAAAAATTTCATATTCGTCAGATGCGAACTGTAGGTACTCAGGTCATTTTCTATGGATTGCTCATCGCCTATATCGATAAATATATGCTCGAAAACACCTACTATAGAGCTTTCGTCTACAGGTATCGGTAATCCGCATTGTACCATATATTGGAGTAATCCCACCGTTTTCAGGCATACTGATTTCCCTCCTGCATTCGGTCCCGATATTATCAGGAGCCGGCTGTCCTCTTCCAGCTCTATATTTAGAGGTACAACTTCCTTTTTCTGTTTGCGATGCGAGATGAAGAGCAGAGGGTGTATAGCCCTGTACCAGCGGACGATCTGCTTATCTTCCATTGGAGGCTTTATTGCGCCCAGATCGATAGAAAATGTGGCTTTTGCTCTTATAAAGTCGATCATCGCAAGAAATTCGTATGACTGGATGATATCAGGAGTCAGTGGTCGCAACAGATCAGTAAATGCCACCAGTATCTTAATTATCTCCCTGCGCTCTTCACTCTCCAGTTCCCGTATCCTGTTGTTGGACTCAACAACTTCGGCCGGTTCTATAAAAACGGTCTTCCCCGAAGCTGATTCGTCATGCACAATACCTTTTATCTTACGCTTAAAGGCGGGAGCGACAGGTATAACCAGCCTTCCGTCGCGCATTGTCGGAGTCACGTCTTTTTCTACAAGTCCCTCGTTCTGCGCCATACGCAGAATCGCATTCAGGCTTTTTGATATCCCGCCCGATATATGGGCAATTTCCCTGCGTATCTTGCTCAGTTCGGGAGATGCATTGTCTTTTATCCGTCCGAATTTATCGAGTATATTGTCTATCTTACTTATAAGTTGAGGAAATACTATCACATTGCCTGCCAGTGCATACAAGTGAGGGTAGGGAGTATTTTCTTCTTCCTCTTTTTTGAAGAAACTGACAATGTCACGTATCGTCTGCAAGGATCGTCGCAGGTCAAACAAGGACGATTCTTCTATCCATGTGCCTTCTATTCTTATACTGCGTAATGCAGGGCGTACATCAAGGAAAAAGTTAGTCGGAAAATTATCTTCTTCCTGCACTATTCTTATAAATTCGTCGGTTTGAGAGAGTGCCTCTATTATATATGTGTATTGGGAAGAAAAGGTCATTTCCGAAACCATTTCTTCACCCAACGGACTCAGGCATCTTGCCGTGAGAAATTGTCGTATTTTGTCAAAGCCAATTTTCAGCTCAAAATTTTCAGGATAAATCACGTTCTGTTTTATTTTTCAGACTGCAAAGATAGTAGTTTATAGTTAATAATATGAATTGGTAGTTAAATCTAATCGTTCATTTTTTTGTGCTACGCGCAATCGAAGATTGCTTGTGTTCCTTTTGGCCAAATCCCCAAAAGGAACCAAAAACGCTTTGGTGGCTCATCCTTCGTGCGACCCGTTACAGGCTCACGGGCTAAATGGAAAGATTGTCCTGCGGACGCTTCCCATTTCACGCCCCTTTCGCCCGCACTACGGACTAATGCCACCAGGCGGACGCCTGACAAGACCGGGTAGCACTTGTCATCGCATTGCGACTCCGGCATCCATTCCGCAGGCGGGGCACCCAATCCTGCAGTGGAGGCGTAGAACAAAAAGCTGTCCGAGCTCAGGCATAAGATTCGTATTTAGCTTTGCTTCTTTACGTGAAATCATTTTAACAAAAACCTGACAAACCTTACAAAATCAAGCTCCTCCTGACCTCCCCGCAGGGGAGGACCTGTTTTCCCCCGCCGGGGGAACTAAAGGGGGCTCTTCATTTTCAATTCTCTCCCTTTCTTCCTTCGTTGCCATCCTGATGACCTGGCTATCTTCCCCGTTCAGGTGCTTATCCAGTTTAATAAATAAGTCGGCCTCATGCTGGTTGCGCACATAGATAATTTGCTGCCGTAGCTTCGGCTTTTCCTGTTTTTCCTTTTCTTTGCGTTTTTCTTCCCGTTCCAGCACATAGTTTATCGCCCTCAGGTCGGGGTCTTTCTGTTTGGTTTTCACCACTTTCTTTTTCAGGATCATAACCGACGGGTTGCTAACCGCAGGCTGATAGGTGCAATGCTCTTCGATTGTTGTATATCCCGTCAGTTTTTTCTTCAGTGACGAGCGGGCTATTTTCACCAGTTCATCGTCGCGGCGTTCTTCGGCTTCGTCTACCCTGCGTCTGAAATCGGGATTCTTTTCTTTCCAATAGTAAAACGTATTACGGCTGATCTTCATAGCCGTGCAGATCTCGGAGATTGTGTACAGGTCGGCTTCTATGAGCCTTTCGATGCGTGAAACTAATTTTTCGTTGTATTTTGCCATAATGATTAAGAATTAAGAGCCCCTCCCACCTCCTCAAGGGAGGCTAATTTCCCCTTCGGGGTTAGGGGGCCGTTTTCCCCTATAGATAATTAATTCTTAATTTGATAAATAGATGTTTTTTGTATTTACAGCCTTTAATATTTGCATAATAAAAACAAAATTGTAATTTTACATCGTAAATAAAAACAAATAAAATCATTGATACAGTATTTTGTGCTGATTGTCAATTCCTTAACTATAAATTGTGTATATTATTAAACTACCAAATCAGGGATAACTACGCTATTATATAGAAAATATTAAGTAAACCAGATAAATAAAATTATAATATATAGATTTTATAATCGTATAAAAACCAATGCGACAAGGGTAAATATCGGATATATTGGGCATTTATTACTCCGACAATGACTTTTTTAGATAAGCATTCTTGTATTGTTGCTTGTGAAAGTAATATATAGGTATGGTCATTGAAATATAACCTTGAAGCGTTGGTTTTTTTTGGAACACCGGAATGGTGTTTTTTTTGTGCCTTTCTTCTTTATATTCATTCTAAATAGTTGTACTTATGTAATAAAAAATGTGCATCTTTGTAGCCTGAATAAATTAGGATAAATTATGTTGTTATCGGATCTGAAAACGGGAGAAAAAGGTATCATTGTAAAAGTTAATGGTAGTGGTGCTTTTCGTAAACGTATTTTGGAAATGGGTTTTATAAGAGGAAAATCTATAAAAGTTATATTGAACGCCCCTCTTAAAGATCCTATCAAGTATAAGATCATGGATTATGAAGTTTCGCTCCGGCGTAGCGAGGCCAGGCTTATCGAAGTCGTATATCCTGATTTGTCTATAAACTCTGAAGTCGTACCTTTAAATAATAATAACGAACCTGTTTCGTCAGTAGATCAGGACTATATCGAAAACCGGTCATCTGTAGACAAATTAACCCATGACGGAAAAAAAATAATCAGTGTTGCGTTAGTTGGCAATCCCAATGCCGGTAAAACTTCATTCTTCAATATCGCATCCGGGGCACACGAGCATGTTGGTAACTATAGTGGAGTTACTGTCGATTCGAAAGAAGGAAAATATAAATATGGAGATTATGTATTCCGCATTGTAGATTTGCCGGGTACTTATTCCCTGTCTGCATATACTCCGGAAGAATTGTTTGTAAGGCGTCACATCGTAGACGATAAGCCTGATGTTATCATTAATATTGTTGCTGCCTCCAATCTGGAGCGTAACTTGTATCTTACTACAGAACTTATCGATATGGAAGTCCCTGTGGTGATGGCGCTGAATATGTATGACGAACTGAAGGGAAGCGGTAGCAAGTTCGACCATCAGATGTTGTCGAAGATGATCGGTATACCGATGGTGCCTACAGTAGCTAAATCAGGAGCCGGGATAAAGGAGTTATTCGATGCTGTTATCCGTATTCACGAAAATAAAGAACCAACAGTACGCAGGGTACACATATATTATGGTAATACGATAGAGAATTCTATAAGTAAACTCAATATTAAGCTGGAAAGGCAAAAAGATTTCCAGTTGTCTTTCCCCCGCCGCTATATTTCTATAAAACTGCTCGAGAAAGACGGGGATATAGAAGATTATGTGAAAACATTGCCGGGCAGTAAAGAAGTGTTTGAGTTGAGAAATGCCGAAGTGAAATCTATCGAGGAAACACTGAATGAAGATACGGAATCGGCACTTACCAATGCCCGTTATGGCTTCATTGCCGGAGGTCTGCGTGAAACACTGAAAGAAAAAAAGAGTGAATCGGAGAAGACCCGTATAATAGACTCTGTTGTAACTAATAAATATTTAGGTTTCCCACTGTTTTTCTTCTTTATGTGGGTTATGTTCGAGTGTACTTTCCGCCTTGGAGCTTATCCAATGGAGTGGATCGAGAACGGCGTTGCTCTCCTTGGTGATTTCATAAGGGGTAATATGGCCGAAGGTATGCTCAAAGACCTGTTGGTCGATGGTGTTATCGGAGGGGTAGGAGGTGTTATTGTCTTCCTGCCTAATATTTTGATATTATATGCTTTTATATCTTTTATGGAAGATTCGGGCTATATGGCCCGGGCTGCTTTCATTATGGATAAGGTGATGCACAAGATGGGGCTGCATGGTAAATCGTTTATCCCGTTGGTGATGGGGTTCGGTTGTAATGTGCCTGCGATTCTGGCAACACGTACTATAGAGAGCCGCAACAGCCGGATGATTACAATGCTTATCAATCCTTTTATGTCGTGTAGCGCCAGGCTACCCGTTTATCTTCTGTTTGTAGGTATATTTTTTAAGTCTTATGCCAGTTTTGTGCTGTTTGGACTTTATTTTACAGGAATATTGATCGCTATTGTTTCAGCCCGTTTATTTAAACGGTTTTTGTTCCCGAAAGAAGATACGCCTTTTGTAATGGAGCTGCCTCCCTACAGGATGCCTACTCTCCGGGCAGTACTAATTCATATGTGGGATAAATCGCGGCAATATTTGCGTAAAATGGGAGGGGTGATCCTTATTGCCTCCATAATTATATGGTTTTTAGGATATTTTCCCCTTAATGAAGAAAGAGAAGAGGCTTTTGATAATAAAATAACGCAGGTCGAATCTTCTTTTGATAATAGTCTTATTTCTGAGCAGCAGAAAGAAGATCAGATAGAAGAAATAGAAGATCAGCGAAATATTGCACATCAGGAAGATTCATATATAGGCCGTATAGGGAAAACTATAGAACCCGTAATGAGACCTCTCGGCTTCGACTGGAAGATAAGTGTGAGTTTATTATCGGGGATGGCAGCAAAGGAAGTGGTTGTTAGTACATTGGGTGTCTTGTATACAGGGGATCCCGAAAATCAGGAATCTCTCGAAACCCGTCTGGTCAGTGATACTCAAGCTGATGGAGCCCCAACGTTTACGCCATTGGTTGTCATTAGTTTACTCCTGTTTGTACTTATTTATTTCCCTTGTGTAGCAACCATTGCTGCAATTAAAGAGGAATCGGGATCGTGGAAATGGGGTGTTTTCAGTATTGTCTATACTACAATGCTGGCCTGGGTAGTTGCCTTTTTGGTTTATCAAATTGGAAATTTGTTTTAAATTTGGCCTTTATGCTTTCAAAATGTTTTTCCTGTTATTTGTGATATTTTTTAAGAAATGGATTAACTTTTGAAGATGCGCATATGTTTTAGTTTGTTTAAATGTGAATTTTTATGTTAAAATGGATGCTTTCCCCAATCATAATTAGTTTTTTATACTCTCTTATTATCTCATAAAGAGAACTTTTTCTTTCAATAATCTTTTTATTTAACAAACATTCCCATTATTTAACGATGATTTTATTTGTTTTACCCTCAGGAAGCTTTCATTGTGTCAAAATTTATATAAATTAATCTAATCTTTGTTTTTTCATAAAAAATATATAAATTTGCACGTCATAAAACAAACTGATGCTAAAAGCCCATAAAATGCATCATTGTGATAAAAAGATTGTTTTTGATAGAGATTGTTTTAATTTTAATAAAGTAGTGTTTGTATGAAGAAAAGAGTGATGTTAATTTTATCCTGCTTGCTATTAAGCGTAGGATTTATTGTTGCGCAGACAACAAGAGTGACAGGTACTGTTACAGATGGTAACGGGGAGCCTGTTATTAGTGCGTCGGTTGTGGTGAAAGGTACTACAACAGGAACAATTACCGACTTGGATGGTAAATTTACGCTGAATGTTCCAGAAGGAAGGAATACACTTGTTTTCACCCTGGTAGGTATGAAAACCGTAGAAGCAAGAGTGTCTCCGAATATGAAAGTTGTGATGCAAGAGGATGACAAGGTGTTGGATGAGGTTGTTGTAACAGGATACGGTGTAACCAGAAGGGCTACGTTTACCGGTTCGGCTTCTACTTTATCTAATAAAGTTGTGACAGATGTTACTGTAACATCAATGGATAAAGCCTTGCAGGGAAATGCGCCGGGGCTACTAACTCAGGCGTCGTCAGGACAGCCGGGAGCCGGACAACGGATTGTTATACGTGGTATTGGTTCCATTATGGCAGGTACCGAACCTTTATGGATTATTGATGGTGTGCCTGTAGCAACAGGTAACTTCGGTCAATTAACAAATACAGGAGAAACTACTTATTCTGACAACTCGAATGCTTTAGCTGGTATTAATCCTAACGATATCGCGAATATTACAGTGTTGAAAGATGCATCTGCTACATCTATTTATGGAGCACGTGCAGCTAATGGAGTTGTACTTGTTACTACAAAATCGGGTAGCGAAGGAAAAACTAAATTTAATGTTTCTGCATCGTACGGATGGTCAAGCAGAGCGGTTAATAAGTTCAAGGTAATGGATAAAGATCAATACCTTGAGTATATGTCGGAAGCTTTGTATAATAGTGGAGGCTATGCTTCTACAGATGAGGCGATTGATGACTTGTCTGATACATTCCCGTTGCAGTCAAACGGTGAGTTTTATAACTTTAACTGGTTGAAAGAAGCTTATCATACTTCTCCTACATATTCATTTGATGCATCAGCCAGTGGTGGAAATGCTAAAACTAAGTTTTACACATCTGTAGGATACTTCAATCAGGAAGGTATTCTGGAGTCTTCAAGTATGGACCGTATATCCAATAAGATTAATGTAGTACATAATTATTCTGATAATTTTAGATTTGGTGTGAATAGTACCTTGTCTTTCACAAAACAAGATACACCGCTGACAACGAGTTCTTACTATGCTAACCCTGTTTTACAGGCAGCTATTCAGCCTAATATCGACCCGGCTTTTATAGATGGGGAAATAAGACAAAGAACTACTATTCTTAGTACCAACTACTATGGTAACGTTGCTTATAACTATGCTAAACAAAGGATATTCCGTGTCGTAGAAAGCGCTTATGCAGAATATGATATTATAAGCGGGCTGACTTTGAAAACCCAATGGGGTGTAGACTTTATGCAGGTAAATGAGTCTCAGTGGGATGATCCTCGTGTAGGTGGTAACACTGCGATGAATACTAAAGGTCGTGGAACACGTACTTCTGGTGAAAGCTTAGTGTGGAATAACACGAATACTTTGTCTTATAACAAAACATTCAATGAAGTACATAATCTGGATGCAATGGTAGGGTTAGAATTCTTTAGCGATACCTATCGTTACAATTACGCACAGGCAGAACAATTCCCTACATCAGAATTTCAGGAACTGACTTCAGGTTCTACTCCGGTAGCAACAGAAAGTTCTCATGATAATGTGAAGTTAGCATCTGTCTTGTCCAGAGTAAATTATGCATATGATAATAAATATATATTGTCAGCCAGCTTACGTCGTGATGGATCTTCACGTTTTTCCGAAGACAACAGATACGCCAATTTCTGGTCAGTAGGTGGACAATGGAGAATCAGCAGGGAAGACTTTATGGCATCAACAACAGACTGGTTGTCTAACTTAGGTCTGAGAGCCAGCTATGGTACCACAGGTAATGCTGATATTAAGAATGAAACAGGTATAGATGGCCGTTATCCATATATGGGATTATACAGAGCCGGATACAATTATGACGGTTATCCGGGTATAGCTCCGTATCAGGTTGTTAATGATAATCTGAAATGGGAATCAAGTGCTGCATTCAATGTCGGGGTAGATGCTGCGTTCTTCAACAACAGACTGAATACAACAATTGAATTCTATAATAAAAAGACTAACGACTTATTGCAACGTGTACCTCTATCCAGAACAACCGGGTTTTTGCAAACTATCAAAAATGTAGGTTCAATGCAAAACCGTGGTATAGAGTTGACTATTACAGGTGTGCCTGTTGTAACTAAGGACTTTGAATGGACAGTAAGCTTTAATATAAGCCATAATAAGAATAAAGTATTGGAATTATATAATAAACAAGATATAGTAACCGGTACAAGAATTACAAGAGAAGGAGAAGATATACAGTCAATCTATACTTATGAGTGGGCTGGCGTTGACCCTGAAGATGGAGCACCAATGTGGTATGCAGAAGATGGTTCGAAAGTGAAACAGATCAGCAAGGCTAACAGACGTATAGTAGGTTCCGCTGCTCCAAAATATTTTGGTGGATTAACCAATACTTTTAAATATAAAGGCTTTGATGTTTCGGCTTTGATATATTTCAATCAGGGAAATAAGATTACAGACCAGACTTTGGCTATGATCAATGCGGATGGTGCTCGTGGATTATTCAACCAATCAGTAGACCTTCTTGACCGTTGGCAGAAACCAGGGGATGTGACAGACGTTCCAAAAGCTATGTATGGAGCCAGTTCAGCAACATATGCACCTATGTCGACAAGATATGTATATGATGGATCATTTATCCGTTTGAGAAACTTAAATATCGGATACACCCTTCCTGATTCTGTATTACCGGGAATGAGAATTTACTTCCAGGGTACAAATTTATTTACAATCACTGATTATAAAGGACTTGATCCGGAAGTCGGCATCGCAGGAGACCCATGGTTTGGTTACCCTGTAAGTAAAACCATTACTTTTGGATTTAATTACAATTTTTAATAGCGTGTGATTAAAGGTTAATAAAAATCCATCTTAATAAAAAAAATAAATATGAAGAATAAAATTAAAATAAATATACTGGTGGTTTTAAGTGCCATGTTTTTGTCCTCGTGCGATGGCTTTCTTGAAACAGCTCCATACTCAGGTATAGACGCTGACAAAGCGATAACTAATACCACTAACGCCGAAGCTTCTTTGATTGGAGCGTATGATGCGATTCAGCATTATTATTCATATGGAAGAGAATTTGTAGTATTTGGTGATGTGCTGACAAATAATGTTCGTATAAGCCCTACTAACTCTAACAGGTTTACAGGTGAGGCCGCTTGGTCGTGGACTCCGTCTAATGCCGATTATTCGAATTACTGGGCAAAGACCTATGCTATAATAAACGATGTGAATAATATAATCAACGCCCCGTCTATTGCTCTAGATGCGACAAAGAATCAGGCAACACAAGAAAAATTGAAAAATCAGATTGTCGGTGAAGCTTATGCTATACGGGCTATGCTGCATTTTGACTTAGTTCGTTTGTTTGCTCAGAATTACAATTTCACAGCAGACCATTCTCACTTAGGTATTCCTTATGTAAAAGTGCATAATCCGGCGAATACTCCTGCTCGCGACAAAGTGAGTGATGTATATACAAATGTGTTGGCGGATCTGGAAGAAGCTGCTAAGTTGATTACTACTATGAGATCAACAACCGGTGGCCCTTACTTTTTCTCACCTAATGCATTGAAGGCTTTGTATGCAAGAGTATATCTGTTTATGGGTAACTATGCAAAAGCAAAAGAATATGCGGAGCAATTGATTCCGGCTTATACTCTGGTGCCAAATGATGATAAATATCTTGATTCATGGGCTGAGGTCTATACAACAGAATCTATCCTTACATTATCATATAGTGATATAGATTATAACCAAACAGCAGCATTAGGCTATATATATGTTGAAGCCGGATATGGAGACTTATTTGCCAGCCCTACATTCATGACATTAATGAATGAAGAACCAACTGATATCCGATTGAAATGGTATAAAAAAGGAGTTGCTGCTTCCAAGGCGAATTTTGACTATGTCTCTGGTAAATATCCTGGACGTTTAGGTAAGCCGGGTCTGGATAATTATAATATATTCAGAGTATCTGAAATGTATCTGATCGCTGCTGAAGCTGCAGCCAGAATAGGAGGTGCAGCAAACGAAGAAACAGCAAGAGGATATCTGGATGCGATCAGACAAAGAGCTATTCCGACAGCAGCTGCCTCTACCGCAACAGGTCAGGATCTGATAGACGATATCCTTCTCGAAAAGCGTAAAGAGCTGGCATTCGAGGGACATTACTTCCATGATCTGAAACGTTTGCAGCAAACTATAATTGGGGCAACAACCGGTACAGGTGCTATTGGAGCAACAATAAATGTAGGTGATGACAGATTAGCATTGCCAATTCCTCAGGCGGAAATGGATGCTAATCCGAATATGGAACAAAATCCGGGATACGGTAGTTAAAATAAAAAAACCTCCAGAAGTCTTCTGGAGGTTTTTTTTATTTCTTTTAACCCCTTATTAACTCTTTCTTTTCTACATGTTATATAACTTTGAATACAGAAAGAAAGAGGAAAAATAAAATGTTTCAGGAAATAATAGTAGGAGTGATCGGAGTCATTGTACTTCTGATTGTTACATATAAAATATACGGATTCTTCTTTTCAAAGAATGAACAAAAAGGAAGTTGCGGCTGTTCTAATTGTGGCTGCAGCACAAAACATAAAGCGGTAAAATATTGATTCCTTTCTTGGAATATTCAATTGTTTTCCGTAATTTTGATTAAAGATAAAAAATGATGACTTAAGTCGTGTTGGTCGATTGGGAAGCTCATCAATTAATAACATATCCGAGACAAGCTTTTGATTCTAATGGCGGGCCACACCTTCGGGTTGCTTAGCGCAGTGGATTACAAAGGGATCGAAGCACTCAAATCCTGTTTTACGGAGTTTCGGCATATCCACCAATACGGCTTTTATATAAAGAACGCCTGTCTGTTTACAGATGGGCGTTCTTTTTCTTTCATCTTTTTTCAGATTTTCTTTATGCTATATTTTCTTTTATTATACCTATTAATTGTATATTTGTAGCCGGATAATGTTGATTGTTGTTATTTATATAAGATAAAAATGAACACTTTAGAGAAACAAACAGCCGAAAAGCTTCTTAGTATCAGGGCCATTAAATTGCAGCCCTCAAATCCCTTTACATGGGCATCGGGCTGGAAATCTCCCATTTATTGTGATAACCGAAAGTTGAATTCGTACCCTAAAATACGGACTTTTATTAAGATAGAATTGTCCCGCCTTATTCTCGAAAACTTTCAGAATGTAGATGCTATAGCTGGCGTTGCAACAGGCGCTATAGCTCCCGGAGCTTTGGTCGCCGATGCATTAGGACTTCCATTCGTGTATATACGTGCCACACCTAAAGATCACGGGTTGGAAAACCTGATTGAAGGCGAGTTGAAACCGGGCAGTAAAGTTGTTGTCGTAGAAGATCTGGTATCCACAGGGTCGAGTAGCCTGAAAGCCGTAGAAGCCATACGTCGCGATGGCTCAGAGGTGATAGGTATGGTCGCCAATTTTACATATGGCTTCCCTATAGCTACAAGTAAATTTAAAGAAGCCGGTGTTGAGTTGCTGACTTTGACTAATTACGACGCTGTTTTGACAGAAGCTTTGCGTATCGATTATATAGCCGAATCGGATCTCGAAACCTTACAGGAGTGGAGAAAAGCTCCGGCCGACTGGAAATAAGGTTACAGGCCTTTTATTACTTTTATATGTATAGGGGCAACATTTGGTTATAATTGAATATTGTTGCATTGATACATTTCTCCTACATAATGATAAAAGATGACAGAATTTGTAAGTGAGGTAAAACTTATTCCGCATGCCGATGCGGATGTATATTCAGTCCTTTCCGATCTGAATAATTTAGAACTGGCAAAAGATAAAATACCACAAGATAAGATCAAGGATTTTTCATTTGATTCAGATTCTTGTACCATAACAATAGACCCCGTAGGAAAGGTTCGGTTTGTGGTCGTTGAAAGAGAACCGAATAAAACTATAAAATTTGAGGCAGAGCAACTACCTTTCGGGGTAAGTATGTGGATACAGCTTCTCCCTGTAAATGAAGGAGAATCTAAAATGAAGCTTACCGTAAAAGCCGATCTGAATCCATTCCTGAAGCCGATGGTCTCAAAACCGTTACAGGCAGGATTAGATAAAGTGGCAGACGGTTTGGCATCATTACCATATTCCGATATTTTGAACAGAAGCTCAATAGATAATGAATAGATGAAACTTTGGGAAAAAAATGTTCAGGTAAATAAAGATGTAGAGGCTTACACGGTAGGACGCGATAAAGAACTGGATGTATATCTGGCTCCTTACGATGTTTTGGGTTCTATGGCTCACATAACCATGCTCGAGTCGATAGGTCTTTTGTCTCACGAAGAACTTCCGGTTCTGCTGAAAGAACTCAAAGAAATATATCAAATTGCTGTTGATGGCCGGTTTGTAATCGAGGAAGGCATTGAAGATGTTCATTCCCAGGTCGAACTGATGCTTACCCGCAAACTGGGCGATACAGGCAAAAAAATACATAGCGGCCGTTCCCGCAACGATCAGGTTCTGGTAGACCTGAAGCTATTTACCCGAGACCAGATACATTTTTTGGTTAACTCCGTTTCCTCTCTTATTGATACTCTTCTGGCTCAGAGCGAACGATATAAAAATATATTAATGCCGGGCTATACTCATTTGCAGATAGCCATGCCTTCGTCATTCGGCCTTTGGTTTGGGGCTTATGCCGAAAGTCTGGTCGACGATCTACAGATGTTATTGGCTGCATATAAGATCTGCAACAGGAATCCGTTGGGATCAGCTGCAGGATATGGTTCGTCTTTCCCTCTCAACAGGCAGATGACTACCGACCTGTTAGGTTTCGATTCTATGGATTACAATGTGGTTTATGCACAAATGGGGCGTGGAAAGATGGAACGTTCCGTCGCTTTTGCCATCGCTTCCATTGCAGGGACACTATCTAAATTGGCGTATGATGCCTGTTTGTACAACAGCCAGAACTTTGGGTTTATTAAGCTGGCTGATGAATATACAACCGGATCAAGCATAATGCCTCACAAGAAGAATCCCGACGTATTTGAACTGACCCGTGCCAAATGTAATAAATTGCAGGCACTGCCGAATGATATAACGTTGATTATGAATAATCTGCCGTCTGGATATTTTCGTGATTTGCAGATTATCAAAGAACAGTTCATCCCGTCTTTCGAAGAGATGAATGATTGCCTGCAAATGGTAAATCGTATGATTGGCGAGATAAAAGTAAATGAACAAATACTGGACGATCCTAAGTATCTTCTCATATTCAGTGTCGAAGAGGTGAATCGCCTGGTACTGGAAGGAGTTCCGTTCCGTGATGCCTATAAGCAGGTGGGGCTGGAAATAGAGAAAGGGAACTTTACACACAATAAAAAAGTACATCATACACACGAAGGAAGTATCGGCAATCTGTGTAACGACCGTATTGATTTGCTCAGGCAACAAATTGTAGAGCAATTCGATTTTAGCAAAATAGCGAATGCCGAAAAAGCTTTATTAGATTCAGTTAATTAATCACGTATTATAACTAAACAAGTTCCTCTTATAATGGAAGATTCAGAAATAATATTAGCTAGTCTGTCCGGAGAGGACAAACCGGGTGTGACTGCGGCGTTGACAGCCGTGTTGGCCGAGCATGATGCCAATATTCTTGACATAGGACAGGCCAATATTCACCATTCATTATCTCTGGCTATCATGTTCGAAGCCAAAAATGCAGGAGAGGTCATAAAAGATCTTCTTTTCAAAGCATCGGAAGTAGGGGTGATGATTCGTTTTTCTCCTGTCAGCAAAGAAGAGTATACTCGTTGGGTGTGCCTTCAGGGGACAAAAAACCGTTATATAGTAACTGTATTAGGCCGCACTTTAAAACCGGCTCAGATATCCTCCGTGGCCAATATTAGCCAGAAATATAAACTGAATATAGAGAAGATTATCCGGCTTACAGGTCGTGTGCCATTGCAGGCCGAAGATCGTCCGAGCCGCTCTTGCGTAGAGATGGCTATCCGGGGAACAGTCGAAGATGTGCAGCAGTTGAAGCATGATTTTATGAAGCTTGCTGATGAGCAGGAAATAGATATTGCTTTTCAGGTGGAGAGCATGTACCGCCGTATGCGCCGCCTTGTTTGTTTCGATATGGATTCTACTTTGATTCAAACTGAGGTGATAGACGAACTGGCAGAGCGCGCCGGAGTGGGAGAGCAGGTAAAAGCTATTACTGAAGCCGCGATGCGTGGCGAGATAGATTTTTCGGAAAGTTTCAAAAAGCGGGTGAGCCTGCTCAAAGGGCTGGATGAGTCGGTGATGAAGGAAATTGCTGAAAACTTACCGATAACCGAAGGTATGACACGTCTGATCCGCATCCTCAAAAAAGGTGGCTATAAACTTGCTATTTTGTCAGGAGGATTTACATATTTTGGCAACTACCTCAGGGATAAATACGGCTTCGATTACGTGTATGCCAATGAGCTGGAAATAGTTGACGGTAAACTAACCGGAAATTATGTAGGCGATATCGTTGATGGAAAGCGTAAAGCTGAACTTCTTCGTTTGCTGGCTCAGGTAGAAAAAGTGGATATGCGTCAGACTGTAGCGGTTGGTGATGGTGCAAATGATCTGCCGATGCTGGGTATTGCCGGATTGGGTATTGCTTTCCATGCAAAACCTAAAGTTAAAGAAAATGCGAAACAATCGTTGTCTACCGTAGGTCTCGATGGTATTCTTTACTTCCTTGGATACAGAGACTCTATGCTTGTAGGAGAAGAATAATAAGATTTTTCAATATATTTATTAAGCCTTCTGTGTTTCAGGCAGAAGGCTTAATTTGTATGTAGGGAGGAGTTATACACCAACGGCCATAATGGCCAAAATCAACTTTCTCAAGCAAATATTTGGGTAGTAAGGTCGGTAAAAGTAAGGAGACTTACATAGCCGCTGGAGGTTTAAATGCCCAGAACACCTTGTAGATAACTCCTCCGCAATATTATATAAAGAGATGTATATGTCATTTGTAGGATTAGAAGCGTTATAGTAATGATGTTTGTATTACATGACAAATGTATGTATTGTTAATTTAACAAACGAATTTATTGTGTTAAAATAACACTATAAATCTTGTTTTGTTAAAAAAATAAAAAGAGACCAAATTATTTTGGTCTCTTTTGCCGATATAAGTGTGGATTCGTATTTTATTTTAGGTTAATAGCTGTTATTTGCTATTTTTTATACATCTTCTCTTTTAAGGCTTTTATATCATCGGAAATAATATAGTCATCATAATCCATAATCTTGTCTATCGTGCCATTAGGAGTTAATTCTATTACCCGGTTACATACGGTCTGAATAAACTCATGGTCATGCGATGACATCAGTACATTACCCTTGAATTGAATGAGCGTGTTGTTAAAAGCCTGTATCGATTCCAGGTCAAGATGATTAGTAGGCGAATCCAATATAAGGCAGTTGGCGTTTGTCATCATCATGCGTGCAATCATACAACGCATTTTTTCGCCTCCCGAAAGCACTTTTGTCTTTTTCAGTACTTCTTCTCCCGAGAACAGCATACGTCCCAGAAAACCTTTTATGTATATCTCGCTGGTATCGTCAGAGAACTGCGACAGCCAGTCTATAAGGTTCAGCTCGTCTTTGAAGTAATCACCGTTATCCAGAGGTAAATATGCGCTTGTAATGGTCTGCCCCCAACTGAAAGTTCCTGTATCGGCCTTTTGATAATCATTGATGATTTCGAAAAAAGCAGTCATGGCACGGGGGTCTTTCGACAGGAAGATCACTTTGTCATCTTTTTCTATATTGAAACTTACATTCTTGAATAATGTAGTTCCTTCTATAGAAGCGCTAAGATTATTTACTTCCAGAATTTTATTCCCCGGTTCACGATCGGGAGTAAAAATAATACCGGGATAACGGCGCGATGAAGGTTTGATCTCCTCTATATTTAACTTTTCGATCATCTTTTTGCGACTGGTAGTCTGTTTCGATTTGGCTACATTGGCGCTGAAACGACGAATAAATTCTTCTAGTTCCTTTTTCTTTTCTTCGGCTTTCTTATTCTGCTGTTGTTGCTGACGCAGGGCTAACTGGCTCGATTCGTACCAGAAGCTATAATTACCCGCAAACATGGTTACTTTGCCGAAATCGATATCTACAGTGTGTGTACATACCGAATCCAGGAAGTGACGGTCGTGCGATACGATTAATATCGTATTTTCTGCGTTCGCCAGATAATTTTCAAGCCACATCACAGTTTCTATATCCAGGTCGTTGGTTGGCTCATCGAGCAGCAGATTATCAGGGTTGCCAAATAATGCACGGGCTAGCAGGATTCTTACTTTTTGTTTTCCGCTCATATCGCCCATCATCTGATAATGCAGATCCTCCGATATACCAAGGCCGCTTAATAGCATGGCGGCATCGTTTTCCGCGTTCCAGCCTTCGAGTTCAGCAAATCTTTCTTCGAGTTCCGAAGCCCTTATTCCATCTGCATCAGAAAAGTCTTCTTTGGCATATAGTGCATCTTTTTCCTGCATTATATCCCATAGTGTGGAGTGTCCCTGAAGAACGGTATTCATTACAGTCTGATCGTCAAATGCAAAGTGATCCTGCGCCAGTACCGAAAGACGTTCGCCCGGGCCAAGTGAGAATGTTCCGCTGGTAGCATCCTTTTCCCCGCTAAGTATTTTCAGGAGAGTTGATTTCCCTGCACCGTTAGCGCCTATTATACCATAGCAATTACCACTGGTGAATTTCAGATTCACATCTTGAAATAATACACGTTTACCAAACTGAATACCTAAATTTGAAACTGTTATCATTGATATTTAAAACTTTATGTGGCACGATGGTTTATCCTGCCGCTAATACTGAATTTTGAAATGAAATTTGAATTCGGGCGCAAAGGTACAAATTTTTTGCCTTATTCCGGCATTATAATGCTTTTAGAATAATGGATTTTCGTATCTGAGGTACAATGGTGAATTTGCGTAATTGTTTCCCGTCCCAAGCTTCGATAAGGATTCTGTTATCACCTCTGCTATTCACATATTTCTCAAAATCATATAGATAAGAAAAATGTGTCTGATATTGTGACTTACCGAATTCTTTGGCTATATCCTGATAATAGACCTTATTCCAGAACATACAATCGGTAAATCCTTCGGCATTAGTAAACTTCGTAGATGCATCCCTATACGCCATTGTTTCTGAAATAAAGCGTTTATACGCTTCAGATAAGCTTCCCTTTGAATGATCGAATTTTTTGTCGTTTATTTTCTGAATGATATAACCTGTACGGATGCCTGCTTCATAAGCCGGAGATCCCATATCGACATCTTTTATTGTTATCAGGTCGTCCGCATCAAAATGCATGCCTGTATAGTTATATTGATTAAAGTCTACCCTATATTTCGCTTCTCCGTTTTTCGGATTGGTGAACGGAAATTGTTTTAGCATCAAAGGCGTATGCAATTTTACATAATCGGCAAGCGAATAAGATGACGACAGGTAATCTTTGATATTGCAGTCCCATATCTGGGTCAGCCTGCTTGTATCTATATATTTACGATCATAAAAACTGAAGCCGTACTCAACTGTATATTGTCCGCCTTTTTCCTTGTTCGGCTCATTTGGATCGAATATTGCCAGATTAACCATTTGTTGCTTATCAGAATCGAACCTCCAGACACCCGGAGCATAATTCGGATTGTTCAGCCCGGTGAAACTCGGGTTCGGTCCATAACTGTAATATGCCTGGACTACGATGTCGGGATCGGAAGTGTCTCTTACCAGCCCTTTTTCTACTAATTCCTTCTCAAGTAAGGCTGTAATTTGCGCATCGATAGCAGGTACATTTTTCCCATCCGAGTAAATATCGAAAGAGTGATAATCTGTAAAATCGACTTCCTTGTTTGGAGTTACATTCAGAGGTAAAGAAAAACTGCGCTGATTCGTGTTTTCAAGACTGTAGAATGAGAATATCTGTGACAGTTGCCTTTCATTGACTGAACTGGTGGCAATACATTCACGATACAGTGTGTATTCCTTGAAATACGTATTCATATTTCGTATGGTGAATTTTACGGTAGGTGCATACATATTGTCGAAGAGCCAGCTGGCTATTGTCGGATTGTCGCGCAGATAAGTTGCTTTACCATCTATCTCCATGATAATATCCCCAACCTTTATTCCGGTCTTTTCGGCGGGAGAATTAGGTTCAACATCAGTAATGACCAGTTCCCCGTAGCCCCAGTTCTGGTTTTTACTGACTTCGAACGTAAAGCCGAAATAGCAATTCTTATCATAAACCTGAGATCGTATATTGATGGTGAATACACCTGTAAGAATACATAAAAAGAGTATTTTCTTCATTTTAGAGTCTGTTGTGAAAAATTTGCTTGCAAAGATATGCTTTTTTTATCAATTTCTTATTTTGAATGAGGGGTTTAGCCGTATTTTAATGCATGAATCTTTATTAAATCAGGTGTTACTTCTTTTACTCTGTGTTTTTTACAAAAGTCGAACTAATTTCTATAAATGTTTTCTCTGAACTCATCCTGACTTTTTCAACACAGAGTAAAAGAAGTAAAAAAGAGTCTATCTGGATATAAAATAAATTATTGATGCGAATCAGTAGTTAAATTTAAATGTTCGTTTTTCTACTGCGCGTAATCAAAGATTACTTGCCATCCTTTTTTCCTAAGCAAAAAAAGGATGCAAAAATGCTTTGGTGGCTCATCCTTCGTGCGACCCGCCACAGACTCAGGAGCTAAACCAAATAAACTCGCCTGCGGCTCAAACAGTATTTGGTTTCACGCCCCTTTCGCCTGACGGGTGCCCCACACTTCGGACTAATGCCACCGGGCGGACGCCTGACAAGGCAGGGGTAACCTTTGTCGTCGCATTGCGACTCCGGCATACGTTCCGCAGGCGGGGCACCCAATCCGGCAGTGGAGGCGTAGAACAAAAAGCTGTCCGAGCTTAGGCATAAGATTCGTATTTAGCCCTGCTTATGAGCGAGTTCTTTTTGTTCAGCCGCAACGCCGGTTTTGGGTCGCCGGAGGAATGCAGCCTTGATTTTTTGTAACTTTTTTATCAAGAAAAAAGTTGAAAGAAAACAAGCCGGCTGACGTGGTAGTAAAAAAACGAACATTTAAATTTAACTACTGATTCACATATTTTATTCTCTAATAAATTCCGTACCTTTGTACCACAAAATATAAAAATATAAAGAGATGTTTTCAGGTATAATAGAAGAAGCAGCCACAGTAGTTTCTTTGCGTAAAGAAGCAGAAAATCTTCATCTGACAATGAAGTGTTCGTTCACTCACGAGTTGAAAATAGATCAGAGTGTATCTCATAACGGAGTTTGTCTGACTGTCGTTAATCTGGATGGAGAAACGTATACCGTAACTGCTATAAAGGAAACTCTGGAAAGATCAAATCTTGGTCTTTTGCAGGTTGGAGATAAGGTGAACCTCGAACGCAGTATGTTGATGAACGGCCGTCTGGACGGACATATTGTACAAGGACATGTAGACCAGACAGCAAAATGCGTGGAAATCCGTGAGGCTGACGGTAGCTGGTATTTTAAATTTGAGTACGATTTTGACAGGGAGATGGCTAAAAAAGGATATCTGACCGTAGATAAAGGATCGGTAACCGTCAATGGAGTAAGCCTTACAGTTGTGGCTCCTACCAATAATACATTTGAGGTGGCCATTATTCCATATACTTATGAATTTACAAATTTTCATCAATTAAAAGTAGGGAGTGTGGTAAATATCGAATTCGATATCATTGGAAAATATATCAGCCGTATAACCCAACTTTAAATCATGGATAAGACTGAGTTTTATGAACTGGTAAAACATCGTCAGAGTACACGGGCATATGATACAGACCGCACCGTTGACCGTGAAATAATAAACCGGATACTCGAAGCCGGACGTCTGTCGCCTTCTGCTTGTAATGCTCAGCCGTGGCATTTTATTGTGGTCGATGAACCGGAACTAAAAAATAAAGTAGCGGATGCGGCATCTGCACGCTTGCTTGGTATGAACCACTTCACTAAACAGGCTCCGGTACACATTATAGTGATTGAGGAAAAAGTAAATCTAAGTTCGGGAATCGGTGGTCTGGTCAAGGATAAACATTTCGCATTTCTAGATATCGGCATTGCCGCTGCACATATTTGCCTGGCAGCAGAGGCCGAAGGGTTGGGTACATGCATCCTGGGCTGGTTTGCCGAGGGAAAAATGAAGAAATTACTGAATATACCGGACAGTAAACGTGTAGTACTGGACATCGTGCTGGGCTATCCCGCACAATTGGTACGGGAGAAAAAACGTAAACCGGCCGAAGAGATAATATCATATAACACATACAAATAAACTATATTATACTGATGATAGAGAAAAAATACTGGATATTTCTTGCCATATTCTTTATAGTGGCCATCTGGTCGGGAATCAATCCTTACGAGACAGGACTGTGGTTTCTCGAGGCGGGAATGTGTCTGGCCGGTGTTGCTATTCTGATCTTTACATTCAAACGTTTTCGTTTTACGGATATGACCTATGTGTTTATCCTGATTCATCTTATCATCCTTTTTGTCGGCGCGCATTATTCTTATGCCCGGGTTCCTTTATTCGACTGGATAAGAGAGGTCTTCGACCAGGATCGTAACAATTATGATAAGGTAGGACATTTTGCACAAGGGTTTATTCCGGCTATGATAGCCCGCGAATTAATAATCCGTCTCGATGTAGTGAGAAAAAGGGGATGGATACCATTTTTTGTCGTTTCTATCTGTATGGCGATAAGTGCTTTCTATGAGTTGATCGAATGGTGGGTTGCCGTCTTGTCGGGTGATGGAGCCGAAGACTTTCTCGGTATGCAGGGATACGAATGGGATACCCAATCAGATATGTTCATGGCCATGATTGGGGCGATATGTATGCTGGTTTTTTTCTCGCGGTTACAGAACAGGCAAATTGGCAAAATAGAAAAATTACAGTCAGAGAAGTAATATGACATGATGCTTTCACAAAAACAACAAGGTCATCTCCTTATGCTACTGGTGATGACAATATTCGGGCTAAATATCCCCATAAATAAATACCTGTATGCAAATGAATTATTGTCGCCTATGGCAATGACTCTGTTGCGTATGGGATTTGCTGCTATTGCATTCTGGATAGTTTCCCTGTTCACAAAGAAGGAGAAAGTAGATAAAAGAGATATATCGATTCTGGCCATCGGAGGCCTTAGCGGTATGCTTATCAATCAGAGCCTCTTTGCAATAGGGTTGGGACAAACCTCTTCGGTGGATGCGTCGATTATAACCACCAGTGGACCATTGTTTGCCATGGTTTTAGCCGCAATTATACTGAAAGAGCCTATTACTACAAAAAAAGTAGGAGGAGTGCTTGTCGGTGCGGCCGGGGCTATATTTCTGGTCTACTCGAGTACACAGGTAGTTGTGCCAGGACAAGGTTCGGCTATTATCGGCGATATATCTGTTCTTACTGCACAATTGTTTTATGCTTTCTATCTGGTTATTACCCGCCCATTGGCTACAAAGTATTCTCCTATCACCATGATGAAGTGGATGTTCCTGTTTGCTGCATTGATAGACTTGCCGATAGGCTTTAAATATGTTGCGGAAGCACCATTGTTCACTCAGCCGGATATCATGCCATATATGTTATTATCATTCACATTGGTTGGGGCAACATTTATTACATACATGCTCATCCCTCTGGCTCAGAGACGGATAAGGCCTACAACAATCTCTATGTATAACAATATGCAGCCGTTGATCGCTTCGGGCGTTGCCATATCGATGGGGATGGATCGGTTCACTATAGAGAAACTGATTGCCGGTATACTGATCTTTGCCGGAGTTTATCTGGTGACTGTGAGTAAATCCCGGGCCGATTTGGAGGCTGAAGGAGTGAAAGAAGGAAAATAAATCGTATTTTTGTAGTTTCAAATTTAGATTATTGATTCACATGAAGATAATAAAGATCATATTACTCTTTCTCATATTGCCTCTGACAGCATCGGCACAATTGTTAAGCGTTGGCGGGCAGTATGCCACACCTCAGGAAGGAGGTAATGCTATCCAGTTTGCTGCTAATGCGGCGTTTCCCGTATGGCACAAAAAGAACCCGATGAATACCTTTATAGCCAGTGGTATCGATTACACAGGTGGAAGTACTCCCGTGTCAGGATTGAATATAAAACCACTGCAGATCACATCATTCCTAAGCGAATCATTGTTCAATAGTAAGTCATTCACATTCCTTGTAGGGTGTGATGCCGGATATCTGTTCAATTTCAGGCATGGAAAAGACGGGATAGTTATTACACCCAATGCTTATTTCGATTATAAGGGCGTTTTTCTGAAAGCAGGATATGATTTTAATGTTACAGGCGGTGAACAACAGTTCTTTTTGCGCCTGGGAGTGAATTTTGGAATAGGTACATTTAAGAATTTTGTAAAAACAAAGATCTGGTAGGGATTTACAGGAATGAAGATAGCAGCATTGGTATCGGGCGGGGTAGATAGTTCGGTGGTTGTACATCAACTAAAGGAACAGGGCTATGATCCGACGATATTTTATATACGCATAGGCATGGAAGACGAGCAGGGCTATATCGATTGTCCTGCCGAAGAAGATATAGAGATCACCACCTACATTGCCAAAAAATATGGTTGTAAGATGGAGGTTGTGTCTCTGCACGAAGAATATTGGGAAAATGTGGTGAGTTATACTATCGATGCCGTGAAGCGGGGACTTACCCCTAATCCGGATATGATGTGCAACAAAATGATCAAATTCGGATGCTTTGAGCAAAAGTGGGGGCACGAATTTGATAAGATCGCTACGGGGCATTATGCAACGACTACCGAACTTGGCGGAAAAACATGGCTTTCGACAGCAAAAGACCATGTGAAAGACCAGACTTACTTTCTGGGGCAGATAGACTATATGCAGGTCTCTAAGCTGATGTTCCCAATAGGAAATTTACTGAAAAGCGAAGTGCGTGCAATAGCTGCACAACAGGCTTTGCCATCGGCACAACGGAAAGATAGCCAGGGAATATGCTTTCTGGGCAAAATCAACTACAATGATTTTATCCGTCGTTACCTCGGGGAAAGAAAAGGTAAGATCGTGGAACTGGAAACCGGAACGGTTCTGGGAAAACATGACGGCTATTGGTTCCATACTATTGGTCAGCGTAAAGGCTTGGGGCTTAGCGGAGGGCCCTGGTTTGTGATAAAGAAAGACACCCGCCGCAATATTATCTATGTGTCTAATGGCTATGACCCTGCCACTCAATATGGAAATGTGGTTAACCTTGCCGGTTTCTCTTTTATAACAGACGATATATGGGGTGATTTTACGGGATCGAAAGACGTAACTTTTAAAATCCGTCATACGCCCGAATTTACCAAAGGTCGTATAGAAAAGATAGGAGATATTTACCGCATATATTCCGACGAAAAGATACAGGGCATTGCCGCAGGACAGTTTGGTGTGGTGTATGATGCCGAATCTAAACTTTGTATCGGCAGCGGGATGATTTCTAATGAAGAATGATAATTTGATAATTTGAATATTAGCAAATTTGAAAATGATATTTATAACTCATAATCCATAACTTATAATTATTACTCATGTTCCTTTTTGATGATCTGACTCAGATTGAAGTTGTCGATATTATCGAGTTCTTAGGGACTATAGCGTTTGCTATCAGTGGTATACGATTAGCTTCCGCCAAGCATTTCGATTGGTTTGGGGCTATTGTTATAGGTTTTGTAACCGCAGTAGGAGGGGGGACGTTGCGTGATCTCCTGCTCGATGTTCCTATATTCTGGATGCAAGCCAGCCGTTATATATGGTGTACGCTTTTTGCATTTATAATTGTCCTCTTTTTCAAGAAATATCTGGTACACTTGAATAATACTATATTTTGGTTCGACTGTATCGGTTTGGGGCTCTTTGTTGTGGTAGGATATGAGAAAGCCATGGCGCTTGAATATCCGGTTTGGGTATGTGTGTCGATGGCTACTATAACAGGCATTGTAGGTGGAATGATACGTGATATCCTTATCAATGAAATACCGATCATCTTTACACAGGAGCTATATGCCGTGGCATGTATTCTGGGAGGTATCTTATTCAGTATATTGAGTTATCTGCATGTCGATCTGGTTGTAACGGAAATAGCTACGGCCGTATTTGTTGTTGTAATAAGGATACTGGCGACAAAATATCATCTGAAACTTCCGGTGCTGAGAGGAGAAGACTAACAAAACAGGCAATATTCTGCATATAAATCAGTTATATTTACAGATCTGTTATCTATCGAAAACCAGATACAAATAAAGTTGCGATTTGAAAAAACATATCGTTTATATATTAAGCTCATTATTGCTTCTGCCATTCTTCAACTACTGTAAATCGGTTAAGCTGGAGGATGCCGATCTCAAATTTGCTCAGGGTGAATACTTTGTCGCCTCAGATATGTATCGTAAAGTATATCGCAAGACATCCCCCCAAAAACGCGAACTCAGAGGTGAAATCGCTTTGCGTATGGCCGAAAGTTACCGCCTGATAAACTATCCTGCCCGTGCGAATGTCGCTTATGCAAATGCCATCCGCTATAATGTGGGCGACAGTACTGTAACATTGCAATATGCCCGGTCTTTGCATAAAGCGGGTGATTACAGGAATGCGGCAAAATATTATGCAGAGTTTTTGGAATTATTCCCCGGGAACCAGTTTGCGATAAATGGTCTGGAGGGTACTAAGGTAGCCCCCGAATGGCGTAGTAAGCCAACAAAGTATAAGGTGGCAAAAATGGATCTGTTCAACTCCAACAGGGGAGAATTCAGTCCGATGCTATTACCCCCCGATTATGATCAGGTTTATTTTTCATCTAACCGCAAAGAAGCCACAGGTGATACGATCAGTGGAATCACTGGTGCAAAACTGAATGATATATTCATGGCAAGGAAAGATGAAAGTGGAAACTGGATGAAGCCAGAGATTATAGAATCTGCACTTAATACACCGTCAGACGAAGGAACCCCGTTTTTTTCCGTCGTGGGCACTTCCATGTACTATACACATACCCGTGTAAAAGATTCGCTGGAAGCATCCTATCCCGCCATATATGTTTCGCAACGGTCAGGCGGTTCATGGGGAGCCGGTACTAAGATAGAGCTAAACAGAAGGGATTCTTCCCATGTATATGCTCACCCCACTGTCAGTGCAAACGGAAATTTCCTTTATTTTGTATCGGATATGCCCGGAGGATATGGGGGCAAGGATATCTGGCGGGCTTCCATGGTCGGCGATCTGGTAGAATATGTGGAAAATCTGGGACCGGAGATAAACACTGCCGGAGACGAGATGTTTCCTTATCTGAGAAACGATTCTACATTGTATTTTTCATCCGACGGACATGTTGGGATGGGAGGTCTGGATATTTATAAAGCATCATATCATTCCCGTACTGAAAAATGGAGTGTTGAAAATATGAAATACCCGGTAAATTCCTTTGCAGATGATTTCGGCATTACGTTCGAAGGAGAGAAGGAGCGGGGCTTTTTTAGTTCGAACCGGGGCGATGCAAAAGGATATGACCATATTTATTCATTTGATTATCCTGTGATTAAGACTGTTGTTGAAGGCTATATTGTTGATACTGATGATGAGTTTGTCACAAAATCTACGATCCGAATAGTAGGTAGGGACGGAACAAATAAACGGTTTCCCGGCAAAAATGACGGTTCTTACAGTCTCGATGTCAACCAGGGTGTGAATTATGTATTCCTTGCCAGTGCTGAGAATTTCCTGAATACCCGCATGTCGCTGAAAACTGTGGAGCAGGAGAAAGACTCGGTTTACCTTGTCGATTTTATCCTCACCCCGATAAACAGACCTGTGGTTTTAGAAAATATCTTTTTCGATTTTGATCGATATACGTTGCGTCCCGAGTCGAAAGAAGAATTGGATGGACTGATTGATTTGCTGACCTTAAATTCAAATGTGACAATAGAGTTGTCGGCGCATACCGACCGGAAAGGCAGTGATGAATATAACAATGTGCTGTCGCAACGAAGAGCTGAGGCCGTTGTCGATTACCTGATCAAAGGTGGTATCGCTAAAGACCGGCTTACAGCTGTGGGAAAAGGAAAAACAGAGCCTAAGACTGTAACGCGGGGAATAAAGAAGAAATACGATTTTCTGGAAGAAGGGCAAATACTGACTGAAGATTTTATAAAAGAACTATCGCCCGAGCAGCAGGAGATGGCCGATCAGGTAAATCGCCGCACCGAGTTTAAGGTATTGAGTGTAACCTATAATCTGGAATAAATGAAAAGGCTGATCATATATATTATTACTATATTGCTGTTCTCATTTGGAATGCAGGCGCAGGAGTTGAATACCAAGCTCACTATCAATACGCAACGCCTGCCTACGCCCAGTAAGGAGCTGTTTGCTTCTCTTGAAAGTAACCTGATCCGTATATTGAATGATCAAAAATGGTCGAATGTCACATTCAATCAAAATGAACGCATCAATTGTACTATGACGATTACGGTAAATGAGATGACAGCGGAGAATGCTTTTAAAGGTGAAATCCAAGTTACGTCGAGTCGTCCCGCTTATAATTCCACATATGTAACCACGATGTTCAATTTCAGGGACACCCAGTTTGAATTTAAATATATGCAAGGAGAGTCTTTGGACTTTAATAGTCTGAATATCGATAATAACATTGTGGCCGTCATATCTTTCTATGCGAATATCATTCTTGGTCTCGACTTTGATTCTTTCTCCCTGAATGGGGGAAAACCTTATTTTGCCAAGGCCACGGAGATCGCAAATATGGCTCAGTCGCTGAATACAAAAGGATGGGAGCCTTTCTCCGGAAAGAATAATAACCGTTACGATCTGGCAATGGCCCTGACTGAAGAGAGTTCATCCAGCTTTCATGATATGTGGTATGCCTATCACCGCACAGGCCTTGACGAGATGGTTTCGAATGCATCGAGAGGAAGAATAAGAGCAATGGAAGCTTTTACCGGACTCAATAAATTATACGAAGCTCGTCCTTCATCCATTTTGCTTACAGTTATCGGCGATACCAAGCTTGATGAAATAGTGAGGATAAGTTCGCAGGGTACAACCGAAGAGAAAAGGAGCATGAAAGATATGTTATCCAAATTTTTTCCTACCCGTGGTGCTATTATAAAAGGATTAGAGTAGTTTGCTGTCTACTAACTACTTGTCCTACTAATTCTTTATTTACACAATCTTAGGAAATCTTCAACGATGCTTTCTTCCACGCCCATTTCCTTTGCTCTCAGAAAATCAGCCTTTGCCAGCTTTTTTTCATATTGAGCAAGCCGTAACTGCCCTCTTATCATATAGATAGACGGATCTTCATATCCAAGTTCCAATGCCTTTGCTATATCTTCCCGTGCACGGGCCAGGCGATTGAGGCGTAAATAGCATTCGGCTCTGTGAGAGTATAACTCTGCTACAGATTTGTTTTCGTATATGAGGTCACTATATTTCTCCTCGGCTTCTTTCCATTGGCTTCTTCGTTTCAGTATCAAAGCCAGTCCCATTTCGGCATTCAGATTCTTAGGTTCGATTTCTAGTATTTTCTCAAAATCTTCTTCGGCAGACATCAGATTTTTTTCACTCATATATATCAGTGCTCTTCTGTATATCGCTTCCGTATCTTTGGGATCACTCAGAAGAATTGTGTTATAGTCTTTCATTGCGTCGCTGAAGCGGTTCATTTCGCAATACAAAGCTGCTCTGTTGTGCCTGATAAATGCAGATTCCGGAAATTTTTCAATAGCTACGTTATATGACAGAAGTGCTTCATCCAGCTTGCCCAGATTGCGTTGTATGGTTCCCAAGTTGACCATCAACATCGTGTTGTTGGGGTTGGCGGGTTCTTTCCTGAGGGCGGCTTTCAGTGCCTGTTCGGCAGCGGCGTAATCGTTCATCTCCACATAGTCGATCGAGCGGCTCACCATCTCTTCGTATGTTTGGGCGTGCGAACTGATTAAAGAAAGACAAAACAGTGAAACAATGGTAATTATATTCTTCATTCCTTTATTTTTATTCAAAGCAAATGTACTCCTATTTAACATACTATGTTTAAAGTTATTGTCTAAAAAGCTTTAAAAAAGATTATAAGTGGTTTACAAAAAAAAATAGCATACCTCTCAAGATATGCTATTCTCTATATTGGGTTTTATTTTTAGAACCTATAACCTAAAGTCATTAATCCCTGGAATGTATTGTCTTTCCATTCCGATTTTTCTGAGCCATAGAAAGTGTATATATCACTTTTTTGAGTTCTCATTACGAAAGCGATATCTGTATAGAAATTCTTTGAGAACCGGTATCCCAATCCGTAGGTGATATAGTTGGTATCGCCGTCCAGAGTATAATGATTGGTGGTTCCGGCTGTCATCACCTCCTGGTTGCCATCTTTGAAGTCTTTTTTAAGCGGACTTTGTTTCCATTGGTATCCTATACGTCCCGAGAACTGGGGAGTGATACGGATTTCAGCACCCACACGTAAAGTTGATGATCCTTTAAAATGATTTTTAATATCTACGTTTGCATCATAGTTCAACGGATCTCCGTGATCATCGTACAATTTCATGTTACTGCCATAATTTGTGTACTCATAGTCGGCACTGATAATTGCAGTGTTACCGATTACCCCCGCCAGGCTGGCTGTCCATCTGTCTGGCGTACGCAATTTATAATCATAATGGTAGAAGTCTGTACTGATCCATCCTTCTTTTAGTCCATATTCTTGAAGATTATATTCGAAATCGGCGGCATAAGAATCGGTCATATTATACCATGTCGGTGAGTGATATGCCAGTCCGATGCGCAGTTCATTGACAGGTTTTACAATAATTCCGGCACTCACCTGGTAACCTGTTCCGTCGGTTCTTATATCATTATCAAGATAGGCGTAAGAATCATTTGTATAGAGTTCGTCAAATTGTGAATACATACGGTATTTCAGGTCGGTAACTGATACTGTCAGTCCTACGCTTACAATATCCGAAAACGTTGTCCCTACATTAAAATCATATGTGTCTACAGATCCCTTTTCTCTGACGGCCAAATAGTTGTCTGAGTTAGGATATAGCTGATCCAGAACATTAAATCGACCACCATTTAATCCGATCAATCCACTGTTATATCCAAAAACAGCCATCCAGTCGTAGTTATCTAATGCTGTGTAATAATTTCCACTCATTTTACTTAGTTCGCTGGCCGGATCTTTTCCTCCAAAGTTGACTGCGTTTGCCCTGTCGGCCATATAATCGGCCATAGTGTGATTATCTGGATTTGTTACACCCATCGAATATTTACGGTCAAAGTTCTTTACTCGGTTGTATGAAAATCCAAAATTGATGAATGGTACAACATCATCGGAGGTTGGGAAGGCGGCAACAAAAGCCAGATTATCAAAAGTAAACTTAAATTTACTGTCGTCTCTCTTTTCCAGATTCGATTCAATAGTTGTTTTCGCATTTTGGAAATTCATTGTGGTAACTATTTCCGAACTGCGATAAACACCGATACCTGCCGGATTGATCGCTATCCCCGATATATCACCACCCAATGCGCCAAATGCGCCTCCCATAGATACGGCACGTGCAGTACCCGTAAGGTCGGTTTGTGACAGTTTGTAAGCATCCATTTCTCCCTGGGCAAAAATGCTTCCGGCCGAAATGATAAGTGCCGCTAAAGATAAAACTCTACGTCTCATAATATTCATTTTGTGTATTTTTAAAAAAGCTGCTTCAATTATTAGCATTCTTGAAACAGCTTTGTTTTATTAATTGTTCAGTTTATCAGCTTTTATCTGCCGCGTCCACCACTACTTCTGCTACTGCTACTGCTTCCGCCACCGCCTGATGAACGACTGCTTGAAGAAGAGCTTCCTGAGCTATAGGAAGAGGAGCTTCTGGAAGAACTCGAAGAACTGCTGTAGCTACTGCTTGATCTTGAAGAACTGCTGCTACTGCTAGAGCTCGGTCTCGAACTGCTGCTCGATCCGCTGTAACTTGGTCTTGAAGAACTGCTGCTAGAGCTTGATCCGCTGTAACTTGGACGAGAACTGCTGGATGATCCGCTATAGCTTGGCCTTGAAGAGCTGCTACTAGAAGAACTTGAACCACTGTAGCTCGGTCTTGAAGAACTGCTGCTTGAGCTAGACCCGTTGTAGCTTGGTCTTGTCGACGGACGCGATGATGTACTGCTCGATCCGTTATAGCTTGGTCTTGTTGAGCTACTGGATGATCCGTTATAGCTAGGTCTGGTAGTAGGCCTTGTTGAGCTGTTGGATGATCCGTTGTAACTTGGTCTGGTAGTAGGCCTTGTAGAACTACTGGATGATCCGTTATAGCTCGGACGTGTGTTCGGTCTTGTAGAACTTGATCCGTTATAGCTAGGACGAGTGTTTGGCCTTGTTGAATTGGAACTATTATAGCTCGGACGGCTATTCGGTCTTGAGGTTGAACTATTATACGATGGCCGGGAATTAGACGAATATCTTCCTCCACTGCTAGTCGCATAACGTCCGCCAGATGAATATCTCGATCCGTAATAAGCTCCTCTTGAACGGCCTGCTCCGCTATAACGTACAGGACTTGAGTAATAGTGATGGTGATGTCCGTACCAGCCACCGTAATAAGGTCTGTTCCAACCCCATCCCCAAGAGTTGTAATACCAAGGATCGTGCCATCCCCAGGAACTATAGTACCAAGGTCTGCTCCAACCCCATCCCCAAGAACCATAATACCATGGATCATACCATGAATCGTACCAAGGGTAGTAGCTGAATCCCCATCCCCAACCAAGGTTTACGTTGAAGTTCCATCCCCGGTTGTGATAATAATTACTATACAGGTCATTTGTAACGTATACATTAATCTCATTATCACTTGTTATTTTTACACTATTCTCCGGATCATGGAATTTTACTATACGGTCTGTATATTCAAAGTCCTGATATTCGGTAGTGTCCTGAGGGGTTTCGTATACTTCTACATTGCCGCCGCGGCGGTTGTATGCATCAACATCGATATTGACGTTACCTGTAGTTTCCAGCGTAACGTCTCCATTATCGCGAACGACAAGTACCTGTGTCGGGTTTACCTGTTTCTGAGATACTGTTGTTTGTTTGACTTCTTTCTTCTTGTTTTCTTTCGGTTTAGAAGAAGCATAGATGTCATCCCATTCCTCCTGCGCAAAGGCAAAGAACGGAATTGCAGACACCAGAAACATTAATAATAATTGTTTTGCTTTCATAATGTGCTCTCCTATTTTTAATTTTCTAAACATTTGTGTCCTTTTATGACAAATACCTTTACAATTTATAGTTTAGACTAGCTGCCAATTAAAAGGTTTAATTCTTGTTATAAATTTAATAGATAATAAACAAATATACAATAATTTATTTCTTTCTCAATGGGTTTATATATGAAAGATGCATTTAAAGAGGAATTTGTTGCGTTTAATTATGTTAAATAAGTATTAAAAATATGAGTAAAGCTGACGCAGGTCATATAAGAGGCTTTTAGGAAGATGGGAGCGTTTCATATAGAATCAATTTTATAAAAGAAGAGGTTGCTTCCTTTCGGATGGCAACCTCTGAGAATAACCTAAAAAAACCTAATTTATCTTACCTGATATTTTATTCTATTATTGAATTTATATATACTTCCAGATTGGTATAAGACCTGCTTAAATTATATTTATTTGTGTCACTGCTATCGTTCGGGTCGAGCCCCATTTTAGTTTCCCATTCGTCGGGTATACCGTCGCCGTCGGTGTCTTTGAGTGCTGCGGTTGAACTGTAAGCCGGCCATCCGCCTACGTCGCTCTGGGAGTCGATAATTCCGTTCGTGCTGCCGTTAGATCCCGGATAGGTATATGTCCCGTTCCTGACTTCATTTATGATGCGTTCATCGACTTTATCCCGTTTGTAAGATGCTCCGGCTTGTTGTAACACGAGATTATACGCTTCCTGCGCACTATGGGTTTCACAATCGGCCATGGCGAATTCGCTGGTTACCTTACATTCCTCTTTCGTGAAAACAACATCGGATACTTTGACTGTAAAGCCAAACCAATTGTCATTGTTTACACTGGCTATTTCGGCGCTGTATTGTGATACGGATGAAGATGTCGCGTCAAAATTATTACCGTTAAGATAGAAATATCCATGTACTCCGTTATTTGCATAAGCCTCGAATATCCGGTAAACGATATTCTTTTTTGTAGCTGTTGATGGTCCCGGTTTATAATAATTATTTACGAAATTGTAGGAACCGCCTTCACCCGCATAACCGCTATTGCCATCTGTGGCAGACCCCCAGTTGTAAAATACGTTATTACGGATGTCTACTTTTTCCAGTTCGGGTTCACCTGTATACCGGCTTCCGCAAAGGCGGGGATTACGGCTGTTATGATGTGCAAGCAGATTGTGGTGGAATGTTACGCCTTGCCCGCCCCATATTCCGCCATAGCCGTGAGAACCTTTCCCATGTACTGAATTGGTAAGGCTCTCGGAAAGGATACACCATTGCATGGTAAAATTCTGGTTGTCGTAGAATGATGAACATTCATCTGTTGACCAACTCATCGAACAGTGGTCGATGATGATATTTTTACGTTCGCGGCCCCACAAGGCATCATCTTCGGTTTGCGTCTCATCTCCCATGCGAAAACGTATATACCTGATTATAACATTGTCAGCTTTAATGCTTGTCGCGTAATTTTTCAGGCAAATGCCATCGCCGGGGGCCGTTTGTCCGGCAATAGTAAGGTCTCCGTTTTTTATTTCGAGGGTATTTTTTAGTTCTATTATTCCACTGATGGCGAATACAATAATGCGAGCCCCGGACTGATTAATAGCCCAGCGCAAAGTCCCTTGTTTCGATGCATCATCTTCCAGACTATTGACGATGAGAGTTTTACCTTCAGCACCACCTTTTACATATTTACCGGCACCATCCGCACCCGGGAATGACGGAACGGTATCCCTGTTCGGAGCAGGATAAGTGGTTAATCCCGGATCAGGATCAGGGGTTGGGGTTTCTACCGGGTTTTGTTCTTCTGTGTCTGATGAACAGGAGCTATTGATGATTATAAAACCGGATAGTATTATTGAAAGGGTAAACCGCAAGTATATGTATTTCATGAATATGTGAAGATATATATATCTGCAAATATATTATTGAAAACAATACAATATGGCTTCTGTTTTAACATAAAACAGATAGACACCCTAATCTGATTAGATTGACACCCTTATTCTACAATCTCGAACCGGGCAAATTTTAATAACAGTTGTTTTATTCCCGAGTTTTCGAATTCTACGGTAGCTTTTCTGCTGTCGGCGTCACCTGTTACGGCGGTTACTTTTCCTATGCCGAAACGTTCGTGTTTAATAATAGCTCCTACCTGAACCTCGCCGCTGTTTTTTCCTGCGTCGGCTTTGGGCATGGCTTTTTTCGCATTCACGAAGTTTGTTGGCGATGTAATATTCTGAGGATTTGGTTGCCTTTGTACCAGTCCTTTGTCTAAATGAGCAGGATGTTGTTTTTTCGAATAATCATACAGGTCATTTGTGTAAGTTTCGGGGCGGTTGAGCACACCAAATGTTCCACTACCCAGAACGCCTGCATTTGCATTTAAGAACTTTTCGTCAATATCCTTTAGAAAGCGGCTCGGGTTGCAAGCATTGATCTGCCCGTTGCGGAAACGGCTGCGCGCATAAGAGATCATGCAATATTCCTTTGCCCGTGTGATGGCGACATAGAACAGGCGGCGTTCTTCTTCCAATCCTCTGAATTCTTCTTTCGCCATGGCCGACGGGAAAAGGTCTTCTTCGAGTCCGACTATAAATACATTGCTGAATTCCAGCCCTTTGGCAGCGTGTACGGTCATCATGGTCACTTTTTCCTTATCGGCCTCCTTGTCGGTGTCCTGATCGCTTAACAGGGAAACTTCGGACAGGAAATCCATTAGTCCGATGCCTCCCAGACCTTCTTCTTTGCGTGATTCACAGAATTCGTGTATACCTCCCAGCAATTCCTGTAAATTTTCCTGACGGCTCATACCTTCGGGTGTCTGATCCTGATAGGCTTCACTGGCTATGCCGCTTTGCTTTACTATACGGGTTGACAGTTCGTAGGCATTAAATTCGGTCAGTCCGGCTATAAAGCTTTCTATCAGTTCGCGGAATCCTGTCAGTTTCTTTGCAGTCCCTGCATTCACATCGAGATTGTAAGCCAGCGGATCACCTATAACTTCCCATAGGCTGATATTGTGCAGGCGTGCGGCATTCGCTATTTTTGTTAAGGTGGTAGCACCTATTCCACGTGCAGGAAAATTAATAATACGACGGAATGCCTCTTCATCGTATGGATTGACCACCATACGGAAGTAGGCGATCACATCTTTTATTTCTTTGCGCTGGTAGAACGAAAGTCCACCGTAGATACGATACGGAATGTTCTTTTTCCGTAAGGCTTCTTCAAAAATACGGGATTGTGCATTGGTGCGGTATAGGATCACGAAATCGCTGTAAGACGCTTTCTTTTCACGCCGTAAGTCCCAAATTTTATTCGACACAATAACTCCTTCTTCAAAATCAGAGAAAGCACTGGCTATTTCTATGCGTTCGCCCTCATCGTTTTCGGAGTATATTGTTTTCTTTATCTGGTCTTTATTTTGTTTTATAAGGCTGTTGGCCGCGTTTACAATATTCTGGGTAGAGCGGTAGTTCTGTTCCAGTTTAAATAATTTTGACTCAGGATATACTTCTTTAAATTTGAGTATGTTGTCTATGTTTGCTCCACGGAACGAATAGATACTTTGTGCATCGTCACCAACAACACATACACGATGGTGCGCATCGGCCAATTGCTTTACAACCAGATATTGTGCAAAATTCGTATCCTGATACTCATCTACCAGTATAAATTGATAACGTTCCTGATAAGATTTCAATACATCAGGATTGTCCCTGAACAGGCAGTTTGTATAAAATAACAGGTCGTCGAAATCCATGGTGTTGGATGCTTTCAGCCTGTTGTTATAATCACGGTAAATATCTTTCAAAGCGGGTATTTTGGCCCGTTGGTCATATTCCAATAGCTCTTTGTTCTGGGCATAAGCCTGCGGCGAGATTAACGCATTTTTCGCATTGGATATAATCGCCTGCACTTTTGCCGGTTTATATATTTTATCATCGAGCTGATATTGCTTGATAATTGTTTTTATCATATTACGTGAATCAGCCGAATCAAAGATGGTAAAGTTGGAAGTAAAACCTATTTTTTCGGCTTCAGCACGTAATATCCGGGAAAATACCGAGTGGAACGTACCCATCCACAGGTAACGGGCATACTGCCAGCCGATAAGCTGCGCTATACGTTCTTTCATTTCTCGTGCGGCCTTATTGGTAAAGGTAAGGGCAAGTATACTTTGCGGATAATAGCCTTGTTGCATCAGGTAGGCTATCTTGTAAGTAAGTACACGTGTTTTACCCGAACCTGCACCTGCGATTATCAGGGAAGGCCCGGTTATATATTCTACAGCTTCGCGTTGTTGCTGATTCAGATGATTGAGAAGATTATCCATAGATATTTGTGATAGGAAAACAAAGATATTAAATAATATGTCAATGTGAAAATAGTCTGATGAAGTGTTGAAAAGTTTATCTATGTTAGTAGACAGTAGAAAGCGATCATTGAAATAAATAAAGTTGACAAGTAAACGAGATACAAGTAAACAAGTTTTTCGTTTTTTGAGATTTAACTATGTTTCTCTCCGTTGACCGTTGGTTGTAATCCGATGATTTATATACATAGCGGATTTAAAATCCGCACTTAAAAACTTCCGGATTGCAAATCCGGAAGAACGGGGGATCTTTGAAATAGTGGGAAAGTGTACGGTTTGTACTGTTTTAGTTAAAATATGAATAGCCTCCTGCTAAAGCAGGAGGCTATTGATTAAGAAGGGAAAATATGTGTAAGTTTTGCCAGGTTTTAGAAAGGCTATTGGCTATAAACTAATAGCTAAAAGTTGCAAAAGTGTAACTTTTGTAACTTTTTTGTTAACTGATAACTGTTGACTGCTAACTGTAAAGTTTTTTCTTTTAACTTTATCAACTTATAAATTAAAACAGCAGTTTATGAAATACAATTTTTGCGGGAACAGCGGTTTGCAATTGCCCGAAATATCTTTAGGGCTGTGGCATAATTTTGGAGATGTAGATAACTTTGGGATGGCAACATCTATGATTGTACATGCTTTCGATAGTGGAGTAACTCATTTTGATCTGGCGAATAATTACGGGCCGCCTCCGGGAAGTGCCGAAACAAATTTTGGTAAGGTGTTGGCTAAAGAACTGAAAGAGCATCGGGATGAACTGATTATTTCATCGAAAGCCGGACATCTGATGTGGGATGGGCCCTACGGGGATGGCGGTTCACGTAAATATATTATGGCGAGCATAGATCAGAGCCTGAAACGTACGGGGCTGGAGTATTTTGATATATTCTACTCGCACCGTTATGATCCGCAGACGCCAATCGAGGAGACTATGCAGGCATTGATAGATATTGTCCGGCAGGGGAAAGCCCTTTATGTAGGCATATCAAAATATCCACCGGAAAAACAAATGCGGGCTTATGAAATATTAAGGTCACAGAATGTACCCTGCCTCATCTATCAGGATAAGTACAGTATGCTGGTTCGTAATCCGGAGAAAGAACATATGGCAATAAATGAGAAATATGGGGTTGGTTTTATTGCTTTTTCACCTCTGGCGCAAGGGCTTCTTACCAATAAATACTTACATGGTATTCCCGAAACTTCACGTGCTCATAAAAGCCATGGTTTCTTACAGGAAGATGAAGTGACACCGGATGTGATAAGGAAAGTTTCAGCCTTGAATGACCTGGCTTTGCAGCGCGGACAGACTCTTGCCGAAATGGCACTCGCCTGGCTATTGCACAACGAGAAGGTAACTTCGGTGATTATCGGAACGAGTTCTTTGACTCAGTTAAAAGATAATCTGAAAGCAAGAGAAAATGCTGATTTCTCTGATGAGGAACTGAATATAATAGAAAGAATACTGGCTTGATAAAACGAAAAAGGAGGATCAATTAAATCCTCCTTTTCTACCTAGTTTTTGATCTCTTTTCTGTATATAATTGTTTTGGTTGGCTCGTCGTATATCTCCGTTACAGGACTCTGATCTTTATAGCCATTTTCTTCCATGAACTTTGTCATTGCAGGATAAACCTTGATAATTCCTACTATAATTGATAACATGCCTTTATTTGGAAACTCGGTGGTAAGATATTGTCCTTTGGCTATTTCTTTTATCCTGAACTTTTCAGAGATTTTAGCCATTTGAATACTATCTACCGGAGAATCCAAAAAACAACCTATCTCGGAGCGGAGTTTACTGGTTTCCACTTGTTGCGGATTATCATAATATATGCCGACTCCCTTTGTTGTAGCTATATTCAGATCATTCAACAAGAAGTAATATACACTGTCCATATAAACGGGGCTTTGATTATAATCACCTGTCATATCCGAATAAACAAAGATCTCACCTCCGGTTTCTTCTATTTTGAGATCAATAGACTTGAATCCTCCATAATAGGCATATACAGCTGTAATGATAACCACAAATGCTACAACGATTACAAAAAGTATCTTTACCAGTTTCTTCATCGGGGCATTACTCTTTTATCTCCACTTTCAGATTCAGTTCATCCAGTTGTGCCTGATCTAATAGAGACGGAGCATCGAGCATTACATCACGTCCCGAATTGTTTTTAGGGAAAGCGATGCAGTCGCGGATACTGTCCAGACCGGCAAATATAGAGACAACACGGTCGAGCCCGAACGCTATACCTGCATGAGGAGGAGCACCATATTTAAAGGCGTTCATCAGGAATCCGAACTGAGCCTGGGCTTTTTCTTCGGTAAATCCTAAAACATGGAACATCTTATTCTGCAACTGGCTGTTATAGATACGGAGAGAACCGCCGCCCACTTCAACACCATTGATAACCATATCGTAAGCATTGGCACGCACTGCTCCCGGATCAGTATCCAACAGAGGAATATCTTCTTCTTTAGGACTGGTGAACGGATGATGCTTTGCAAAGTAACGGCCTAATTCCTCGTCTTTTTCCAACAGAGGGAAATCGATTACCCAAAGGCAGTTAAAGGTATTCTTATTACGAAGTCCGAGTTGTTCTCCCACTTCGAGGCGAAGTTCACACAATTGTTTTTGCGCTTTCTCTGTTTCTCCGCAGATGATGAGGATAAGGTCTCCCGGTTCTGCCTGGCAGCGGTCAGCCCATTTTTTGAGGTCTTCCGGCGAGTAGAATTTATCAACAGACGATTTCAATGTGCCATCTGCTTCATAACGGGCATATACAAGGCCTTTGGCTCCTATCTGTGGGCGTTTAACAAAGTTGGTGAGTTCGTCCAGTTGTTTGCGGGTGTATGATGCTGCGCCTTTAGCACAGATAGCACCCACATATTCGGAAGAGTCAAATACGACGAAGTCTTTACCTGTGGTCAGGTCTTTGATCTCAACGAACTCCATGCCGAAACGGGTGTCCGGTTTATCGGAACCATAATATTTCATAGCATGCGTATAAGTCATGCGCGGAAAATCCGGTAGATCAATACCTTTTACTACTTTGAAGAGGTGTTTTGTCAGCCCTTCGAACATATTAAGTACGTCTTCCTGATTAACGAAGGACATCTCGCAATCTATCTGTGTGAATTCCGGCTGGCGGTCAGCACGCAAGTCTTCATCACGGAAACATTTCACAATCTGGAAATAACGGTCGAAACCCGACACCATCAGCAACTGTTTCAATAGCTGGGGTGATTGGGGTAGGGCATAGAACTCTCCCGGATTCATACGGGATGGTACGACGAAGTCGCGCGCTCCTTCAGGAGTAGAACCTACAAGAATAGGTGTTTCCACTTCCAGAAACTGGCGTTCGTCCAGATAGCGGCGTGTTTCAAACGCTATTTTATGGCGCAATTCCAGATTTTTACGTACAGTATCACGGCGCAGATCCAGATAACGGTATTTCATGCGGACATCATCCCCTCCATCAGTATTATCTTCGATGGTGAAAGGCGGGGTTTCGGATGTGTTGAGTACAGTCAGTTTTTCCACGATGATCTCAATTTCTCCTGTCGTCCTGTTCATATTCTTGTTGGAACGCTCTTTGACCATTCCGCTTACCTGAAGTACATATTCACGTCCAAGCTTATTGGCCTGTTCGTAAAGGTCGTTATTGATATCTTTGCTGAATGATAACTGGGTGATACCGTAACGGTCGCGCAGATCGATAAAAGTCACGCCGCCGCCTAATTTACGGATAGCATGTATCCATCCTGCCAATATTACATTCTGCTCTGCATTCTTTATGGTAAGTTCGCCACAAGTGTGATCTCTGTACATATTTATTATATATATTATATTCTTAGTAAATCTGTTTCATAACGTCTACGGTGAGGCTTTCAACTTTGCCTTCTATTCCGGCAACAAAAGCTTTGAAGTGGTCACTTTTGTTGTGCTCATCGATAGCCTGCTGCGATTTCCATACTTCAAGGATTGTATATTTTAGCGGGTCTTTACAATCCTGATGCAGATCATACGAAACATTTCCTGCTTCTTTGCGGGTGCCATCTACAACTGTGCGAAACACTTTTTCCAATTCTTCCTGATAAGCAGCTTTCACTACAATAACTGCAACGATCTTCAATTCCATCATAGCCTTTGTTGTTTTAAGTTATATTTTAAGGATACAAAAATATTGATTTTATTTGTGTTTGTTGCTAAGATATAGAAAAAGAAAAGGAGAAAACGTTTCCTTTTTCTCCTTATATATAGTGGCAGGGTTATTCTATTAATAGACTAACTTCAGAATACTAACTTCCGATTTTTCAACCATACCTTTCGATGCTTCCTTAAATGCTTTGTAGTGTTTGGTGTTGTTATGGAAATTTATGGCTTCCTGCGATTTCCATTCTTCGAGCATTACAAATTTAGTAGAATCGTTGATATCCTGATGCAGATTATAGGATATACATCCATCTTCTTCCTGACTACCTGTAACCAAAGCCTGATATAATGGTAATATTTTTTGTATTGCTTCTGGTTTGACAGTTGATATAGCCACGATTTTCAATTCGTCGCCAGTGCGTTCTTCAATAATATCGGTTCTTTCCACAATAATATTATTAGTATCAGTATTTGTTTTTTGATTACATGCCGTGAATGATAACAGGCCAATAAAGGCGCTTAACATAATTCTTTTCATAATTTGAGTTTTTTCTTTATTTCTTCTTCTAATTTACCCTTTTCTATCAGTTTTTCAAACTTCTCTATTTCTTTATCCTTTTTCAGGTAACTTTTGTTTTTCTTATAAAATTCCACAGAGGCTTCTATTCCGGCTTTATAGCCCTGCAATTTGTCTTTTGAATAATTGTTCTCTAAAGAATATTTAGTCCATCCTGCGATGTAGATCACAAGCAACTCGGCATTGGCTTTGAAAAAAGTAATGAAGTCAGTATTGACATCGACGCTGACAGCCGGTGAGCCGGTAAGCCATGCGATAAGAAACGTATTGGCATCTTTCCTCTTCGATTCCTCTTTGCCTAAGGGTGTTTGCAGTATCCAGTTTATTGTTTCTTTTACCTCGGGTTCGTACGCAGAATAGTCTTCTTTATTATCAAACTTATAGTTCCTGGGAACGTTATAATCCTGTGCTGAAATTGAGAAGCTAAAAAAAATGGACGTTACAACAACAAAAAGTGCTTTTTTCATGTTATTTAGATTAAGAAATTGACAATGCAAATATAATTAATGAGAGATATTAAAAATGAGGAAATAATAAAAAAAGTGCTTTTTATATAAATTTACCTGATTTTATTATACCTTCGTTTAGCGAAACTATAATAATAAAGCACATCTTACAAAACAAATGTTTAATTAAAAAATAAAATCAATGAAAAAGTATTTAGCAGAAATGATCGGAACTATGGTTCTGGTTCTTATGGGATGCGGTAGCGCTATTTTCAATTGGGGAGTAGGTACTACAGCACAGGTCCTTACGGTAGCATTTGGTTTCGGTCTATCGGTTGTAGCTATGGCATACACAATTGGTAAAGTTTCGGGTTGTCATATCAATCCGGCTATTACATTAGGGGTATTTCTATCAAAAAGAATGTCGGCGAAAGATGCCGGAATGTATATGTTGTTTCAGGTGATAGGAGCTATAATAGGAGCTACTATTCTGTATGCTATTGTATCGTCGATAGATGCAGGGTCGGCATCTTACATAGCAAAGGACGGAGTTTTTGCGACAACTACCGGAGCAAACGGATTGCAGCCAGGGGTTAGCCTTACAGGAGGATTGCTGGCAGAAATCATTTTTACATTTGTGTTTGTTTTAGTGGTTCTGGGTACTACATCTAAAAATGGAGCAGGAAACTTTGCCGGACTGGCAATAGGTCTTTCTCTTGTCTTGGTTCACATTGTATGTATCCCTCTTACAGGAACATCGGTAAACCCTGCACGTAGTATCGGCCCTGCTATTTTCCAGGGTGGTGAGGCTCTCTCACAGCTATGGATATTTATTGTAGGTCCGTTTATCGGAGCCGCCCTTTCTGCTTTGGTATGGAAAGCTGTAGACACAGATAAAGAATAAGATTTAGCATTATATATTCGACAGGGCTCTCCCGAAAGAGGGCTCTGTTTCTGTTTATAATAAAATTAAGTAAAACGCTACACCATTGTTAAATAATCCTTTGCTTCTTGTATCTTTCATAAATTTATTCTTTATTTGCATTACTAACGATGTTATTATAATATAAACCTCAAAATTATAAGCCTATAGAATAATCATTACTCTTTTGAAATTTTAAATATAAGAGATAATGGAAACATTAATAACTATGACCGACGAGCAGTTGGTTAAAGATTATTCTGATGGCAACAATCTTGCTTTTGATATACTACTTATGCGCCACAAACAAAGCGTATTTAACTACATATGTTTTACTGTGCGCAACAGGGAACTGGCCGAGGATATTTTTCAGGAAACTTTTATAAAAGCTATTATGACGATCAAGCAGGGGCGATATACCGAAAACGGCAAGTTTCGTGCCTGGATCTCACGTATAGCCCATAATCTGATTATAGACCATTTTCGTCAGGAAAAAAATGAAAATACGGTGTCGAATGACGAGGCTCCCGTCGACCTGCTGAACAACCCTACGCTATGCGACGGCACTATCGAAGATTATCTGGTGAAAAAGCAAATAACATCGGATATCCGCAAACTGGTGTCTTATCTTCCCGATAATCAGAAAGAAGTGCTTGAGATGCGCTATTATCAGGATTTAAGTTTCAAGGAAATCGCCGAGCAAACCGGAGTAAGTATAAATACGGCATTGGGGCGTATGCGTTATGCTATATTGAATATGCGTCGCATGGCTGATGAAAACAATATAGTTTTGACTCTTTGAAAAAATAATACATTATTATATAATAAAAGAGAGCCCGTATCAATCCGATGCGGGCTCTCTCTTGCTAGAATAGTATTTTTATTATGAACTGAATTAGTCTTTTTTCTTACAGCGTACTGATAATAAATTTGTTTTTACATAAGCCGTTCTGTTCACACTTCCATAGGCAGTGTTGAAATCACGCATCCAGGCAGATCCGATGTTGTTGTTCTGTGCACTTGTCCAATAATTAACATTGTAAGCACGGGCAAGATGTATCATCCTTCTTGCATATTCATCAGTGGAATTGTCTGTTGTCGCTTTGATCCTGCCAACTGCGATGGCGTTGAACCCTCCCAGATAAAGTTCCGAACTGTATCCTATTGATCCCTGAATATATGAGAATACGGTTTTGTTTCCATCTGAAGCTGTGGGCGGACATATGTCTTTCATAGCACCGCCATGTCCTATGTGGTGATTATCTATTGGCCCACCTCTTTGTCCGGCAGTTGTGTTCCATGTCGTCTGCCATGGAGTAGAAGATATTTGACTGGCCCAGGCTGCCTGGTCTACCGCATCGTATACTGTTTTATATTGTCCTGTAGTTATATTTTCATAGACGTACTGTTCCAGCTGGTTCCATTCTCTATCGGTAGGCAGGTACCAGCCATTCGGACAAATTCCTTGTCTTTGTGCCGGTTCGTTACCTATATTTCCATTAGCTCCTTCCTGTATTGATGTCCCTACACCTGAGTCAGGGTTATCGTTGTAACTACGCCCTGTTGCTGCATACCAATTGTAGAATATCCCTTCTATCGGCCGCCATCCTGCGCCGATGACACTCCAGTCCACATTATCCCAATGCGCGCCTATCGTTATACGTTTGTTCCTGACCGCAAATATAGGGACATTATTTTTTAGTTTTGGCGTAATTATGCAATAAAAAGGCGTGAATATGTAATTTAATTTTTGCAATTATAATACTTGAATATTGTACCAATTGCAGTACATTAAAAGGCATTTTAAATTGAAAATGTATGAGATAGAAAATAGACAGGAGTGTATTGTTCATACACTCCTGCCAATTTATAAATTAATGGATATCAGTATTCTCAATATCCTATCGTTCTGTTTTTATCTGGATATCAGGGTTTACAGGAATATAGCATGGCGCTACATTTATAGTTATAACGCCGCTGGGAACCGTACTACACACATCCGTAGTCACTTTTCGGAAATAGAAAGTTCCTTGCTGTGTGGTTGGTGGTGTATATGTAGCCTGTGTGGCTCCTGCTATGTCTGTCCAACCGGATATACCGTCGGTACTTGTTTGCCACTGATAGGTATAGCTACTGATTTTTCCTCCTGTAGTTATACTCTCCAAACTTACACCACTTGATCTGGAACATACATTTACGTTGCTGGCAACAGCCGGTATAAGGTCTCCATAAACATTAACGGTTATCTCTTGTTCTACAGGAACACCGCAGAATTCCGGCTCTACAGATACCTTATATACTCCACTCATACTTGCATCTGCAATGGGTATATTGGGATTCTGTTCGTCTGAAGTAAAGCCGTTAGGCCCTGTCCATTCATATTTGGTATTCCCTAAAGTAAGGCAGTTGAGCTGTATGGGATCACCTGAGCAAACTTCGGTAGTACCTGAAACGATACGGGCGGTTTTAAGATCGGCTAATGTAACAATTTGCGAAAATTTGTTTCCACAATCGTCTTCAAAGCGCACTGTATAGGTATCACCTCCGGCTCCGTAGTCAAAGCGTACACGGCCGTCCGGGAGTATAGTTGGTGTAGCCTCGTTTATTTTTGCTGTATTGTTGGCATCCCACAATTCGTAGCTGTAGGTATTTGAGCCGAAACCGCCTATTGCCTTAGCCAGTATTATACCCTGATAGCCACCCACACAAACATACGCACTGGTTTCTTTGGGGTCTAGCTGGAACTGCTGTACGTCGCATTCTATATCTATCGTTCTGAGGGTACAACCAGTCTGCAAATTACGAGTCATAATTCCCAGTGTATAAGTACCCGAAGCCGTAATGAAGAAGCTCTCGCCGGGTATCTTTACAGTCTTATCGTAATTCACTCCGTCCGGACCTTTTGTAATACGGTAGTAAGTATCGGCATCCATTCCCTGATATGTAAGGGTGCCGACAGGGGTTATCTTCAGACCGGCACAGTCATCCTCTGTTTTGGTATAGGTAAAGATATCATTCTTCACCGCATACATCCCATTGAAGTCGGCTTCCACTACAATAGGGGTACCACAACCTTGGTCTATAGTTGCCGTATAGTGACCGGGAGGTAAAACAGTAAAAGGCATTTCTCTTGCTGATGAACTCGAAGAAGTGGTGGTAACCGTTTGTGTTGTATATCCCGGAGGACCAGTAATGGTAATGGTGGTTCCAACCGGATAATATTTATCGGGTTTGAGCGTTAGAAATCCTCCGTTTTCGGTACAGTAATAACTAGTGGTATTAGAATATGTAGTAGGCGATATACCAAAAGTATAGCTAGTGGAAATAGGTGAAGTTTTCCTCTCAGTGGCTTTCACGATCTGTACGGGGTTCGCATTTGTAAACTTGTACTCCAGATTATATGTTGTGTTATAATCAAGTATTAAACGCGGAGAGATTGCTTTATTTGGTCCGTCTATAGTTCCTGTTTGCGTAGCACCTGTTGTGGGGTGTATAGCAGTTACTTCAATGGGGTAACAAGCAATATAGTTGGGATAAGAGCCAAAAGTATAGTAATCGCAATACAGTGATTCAATTAGGGTTCGGTTACTTACTGAAATTTCCGTGGGAGTTGATATAGAGAAACTGTTGGATATTACTTTATTGCTGCCATCTCTTACTTCTATATCATAAGTACTTGCATCATATGGCAATGTAAACACAACGTTGCGTGCAGCAGTTATGTCGTTTATACCCGTTTGAGTATATACAATAGTGCTACCGATCCTTTTGGTTACTGTGACCGACAGTGGAAAACAAACCAGCGTCTTTGTGGTATTTGAATAATTATATGCAAGATCCAATGTGAATTTAGCCCCATCACACTCTTGGTCTCGATTGCTGGACATGCGGCTGGAGAATCTAATATTCTCAAACTTATTAACCGTAGCACACCCCTTAAGACGCATATATATAGATAAATTTTTAGTACCTACGGGCGACTCATAAAAATCAGCAAGGGTATATGGGGATATGTTTATGTTGGTTGACTCACTTGATTTCCAAGTGAACCAATCTCCGGCGGAAGGTGTAACCCCTTCGGGTGCAACGGCTAACTCATACAATCCATCACTATAATAACGATAATAGTCCGTCAGAGAGCTACTTGGAGCATATGGGCTATATGGTAAAATACTGCAATTACCATCGGTAGGATACCCAAAATACCATGCCTCATTCGTAGTGCCCGGAATGTCAGGCAACCCGGTAACCGTACCTAAGGTAAATGTCAGGGAACCTGTGTAACAACCGTCGTCCACCTCTACCTGATAGCTTCCCGCAGGATAATTTTCACCTGTAAGGTCGTATATATTCGTAGTGCCTTTGCGTGTAGCGGTAACTAGCCCGGTAGGTGATCCTGTCGGAGCCGACAGGATAGTGAAAGTGAAAGTGCCGGAACCGCCGACAACCTCGAGGGCTATTTTACCCGAATTACACTCTGCATACGATTTACGTGAATCGGATGTACTTAACCTTAACACCGGCACCTGATAGTTTCCGCCTACCGTCACATTTTTTTCTATCTTTACCACCTCTGCACCACCATCGACACAAAATGCGCGTACAGTGACAGTATACGTACCGGAAGGCACTCCGTTGAATACATTGCTACTCTGTGCCAACTGATTGAAGCCAGCCGATTCCAGCGAATAGTCTATGTCTTTTAAGGTGCTCATCTCGCCTTTTATGGTTACCGTCACCGTTCCGTTCGACTGGCAAGTGGATGGCGCAGTAGAAACCTCGAGTGTATAATCGCAATTTTGCCCCATCACCTTGCCAAAGGGAAAGGATAACAGCAAAAATCCGAAAATTATATATATGTATTTTTTCATCGTAATCCCAATTATTGTTTAGTAAAGGTTACGGTTAGTTGCCCTTCCAACGGAAAGTTGAAATCGGACTGCCCGTATGAATAGATAAAATTAAGGGTCAGTACCTTACCCTCCACCTTCAACGAATACGGACGCAGGTTTCCCGGGTCTGTTTCGTCCTCCTCATTACCCCCTGTGCTTTTGTAGAGGATATCGCTTTCGTCAATGGATGGACGAACCAGCATAAATGTATTTTCCACGGTATACACCTTATTATCGGCCATAATACATTGAGTCAGTTTTTCCAGATGCAACCGAACTTGAAGGGGTACTCCCCTGAAATGGAAATCATTTATATCTATCTGTGCGGCATCTTCCACTGTGCGGGTATCTATTACCTGCTTTGTTTTCTGGTTCAAAACAGACAGGCTTGCTTTCCGGAACAGGTATGCACCGTCGCTAGGACTCATGTAGGGCATTTGAGCATATACACAAAAAGAGCATACGCTAAATATTGTTAAAAAAAATATTTTCATGATTTATCCGTTTTTGATGAATATGTTATTTGGGTTTAAAAACAATATTCATAAAGGTATTTTCAGTTATAGTAAAACCGGCTTGTAACTTATAAGTCAGAACTCCGGCAGCACTTATCTGAACATCCTGAAAAACCGTATTGTCATAATAAGTAACGAAATAATCCAGTTTGTCTTTGGCTAATACAGTAAGAGTCGCCGTTGAACTTTTTATCGTTGTTGCAAACTGTGTCGAATATTTTTGATGCAGATCAATCGTAAAAGTACCAGCAGTATGTGCCGGATCAGTAATGTCTGTCGGCAAAACAATGGAAGGCATATAGAAAAAATCAGAAGCTGAATTACCCGTAGCAATTCTAACCCATTTGCCACCGTCATTGTAATATTGCCCCGGAGTAACATCTCCTACTGTTGCAGTGTTATACACAAGCATGCCCGCTACATGATTTGCCAGAGGTTTAAATGAAGTGGTCGATTCCAGTTCAACACGAGGTAATAGTAATCCTTTTGTAGAAGGTCCGCTTTCTGCATTTTTGAGATCTAATATGGCATTATCATCAGGAGCTTGTCCTGAGCCGATTGTTACCTGTGCATCTACATGTACTATGTGCACAAAACAGAAAAGTAGTACAAGTAATAAATGTTTTGTTCGTTTGTTTGTCTTCATAAATGTAATGTCTAAATTTTGATAGGTCCGCTTCCTCATCGTATGGGAAGCTTTCTTGTTTTATATGTAATTTGTCTTCTTTTTTAATTCCGTAAGTATAATTTTTTAATGTAATAGAACCGCCAGAAAACGTCTTATGAGTAAAATCCTTTTTGCAGACTATTTTCACAAACAGTAGGACAAATATTAAAGACAATAAAGCAATATTAGATAACAGGATACACAGAAAAGACGAATCTATCTCCGGCGGTCTTATTACATTAATTTTTTTTGTGGTTTTTAATATAGACCGTTCCATGCAGAATAATGAAAGTCTATCATAAAATTTAACACAGTAAATTTTATGGAATTTTGATATATAGAAAATATTCTTTAGATTTCGTGCACACAGATATATATGCGCATGTTTATAAATATATGCGCATAAAAATATTTCTGTTAAAAAAAGATATGCTAATCGGTTAATCTCTCTCTCTCTCTCTCTCTCTCTCTCTCTCTCTCTCTCTCTCTAATAAAATAGCTGTAACCTCCAAATATTCAGAGGTTAAAATACGGTTTAGGACTGTGTTTTGCTTAGTTAATTTTATCATTGTCTCGTGTGCTCGGGTACAATAAACGTCTTCAAGAGACAAAAATAGTGATTAATATTTAAAAAACAAGCATCAGGATTATTTTACTTAATTATGAAATGCGCTTTCCGTTAAATTTCAGAATAATAATTCGGGTCTGTACTCGAAGTGCATGGTATCGTAGTGATACCACTTTCCTCCCCATATAAATCCATGTTTTTCAAATACATCGACTATCAGTTGAGGTATACGGTTTCTATATTTCAGGTCAGCCTCTTCTGTTGTACAACGACAGTCCCATTGCCAGTAATTTGAATATTTGACATTCAGGTCGATTGCAGTACCAAAGCTATGTGAGCTAAGCCGGTTGGTACCTCTCACTTTTCTCCAGTTGAATGTACCTGCGTTTTTTAAATAATCTTTTAGTTCGGGATGTTTGTCCAGTTCATCCGATACTTTTTGTAATTGTTTATCTATTCCATTGACAGAGGTTACTCTTAATTTTTGATTGACAAGTTTAGGACACCATGTTATAGAGACCAGATTTTTTTGCACTTCGGCGAAAGTTTCTCCGTACATTTTTTTCAGGAGTTTCTCGCTTCGTATACGTCCCGGGTCGTAATTTTCAGGTATTTCTTTTACTTCTCCTTTGAGGTAGGTATAGGTGAAAATATCACCTATATCTTCACTGTTCATTAGTTCCGGATGAGGTTTCGGCCGGGTTTCTTTATAAGGGATTCTACTTCCGTCTTTCATTAATAGATTTGCCCCGTCGTATCCGGTTATCCATTCGGGGTATGCATTGAGCAGCTTGTTTACATTTTCGGGATATGTAGTATTTTCCTGTGCATTCAGGAGAGAGAAAGCCCAGAATGTTATGATAAATAACAGGATATAGGGAGATTTCATGGATTCATAGTATTATAAAAAAAGGATATATCCGGAAAAGATATATCCTTTTTATTTTAGTTCTTTCTGCTACTTATTTACGTATAACTTCTCCTTTGATATAAACCTTGTAAATAGAATCCGGTACATTTGTAAAGATAGTTATTTCTTTATTGAACGTACCTGGTCTGCCGGTTGTGGAATAGGTAACGGTTATTTTACCATCCTTGCCCGGTAGTATAGGCTCTTTTGTATAATCAGGAGTTGTGCATCCGCACGTAGTACGTACCCTTTGTATAATAAGAGGTGCATCTCCGGTGTTTTTAAATTTAAATTCACATGACACAGTTCCTGCACTTTCTGCAATTTTTCCAAATTCATGTACGGATTTTTCAAAGACTGCGTTCGGTGATTTCTTCCCGTTCTGTGCTGTAGCAACGCCTAACGAGAAAAGTAATACAAATAGTATAAATCCAATCTTTTTCATATTTTTCCCTTAATCTAATAATTTACTAAATAAATTTAGTTTTGTAATAATGTGATATGTAAGCTACAAAGGTAACAATAAAAAATGACTACCTGTTTGTTTTTTATATTATTTCACATTAGTATTCGTCAGGTATACTCACATATGCCTTATACTCATATATATCCACATCAATAGTGGTTTTTTTTGTTCTTTCAGTAAGTTGTCAATATCTTTCATCGATTTATTATCAATGACGGGGCAACCCTGACTCCAGCCCAGTGGCAAATGGCGCGGATATATTTCTTCGTCGGGCATCGGATTGTGCGAATGCAGCACTATAATCCGTTTAAAGGCGTTGTTGTTGGTTCTTTCCAATCCGTGCATCTTGTAATGTACATTAATGCCCCAACTGCTGTAAGAACGGATGCCCATTTTGTATTTGCCCAGTGATGAACAATAACTGCCTTCTGTATTGGAAAAAACAGGGGTTTTCTGTGTGCTTTTTTGTCCGTATCCATGACAAACCAGACTCCGGTGTTTTATCGTATCGTTCTTAAAATCCCAGACAAAAAAACGATTTTTGCCGGAATGTATACTAAAATCGATAAGAATGCAATAGTCTGTGTTCAGTCCTTTTTGTTTACAGTAAACCATTGCCGTATCCGCTTTTGCCTTCAGGCGGGCAAAAGCGGCCTGCTTTTCGGCTAGTTTTTTATCTGTCTTTTTATCATTAGTATTATTGCTGCCATTTGTGTTGCTACACATGATAAAAGAGGTTGTTGTAATTAATAATACAGATAATATGAACCAGATCGATTTTTTCATTCTTTATCTTTTACAGTTACTTTTATCCCCTGTGTATGCGATACATACTGCGGTGCATACAAGCATTGGATTGTTGTTATGCCGTTTGAATATTCACCCGAACGGTTTACATATACCGGATATTCCAGTACGTAGGTTCCTTTTGGCAGATGGTCGAAATAGAAATTAGTAGACGCATCTTTTGGCATCTGGTAGTATAGCAACCTGTCAGCCCATCTTGTGCCTGATGTGGTTTGTATAGGTTCGAAACATGGAGCGCGCATGTCTTTCAACTGGACGAATTCCATATCCCTGTCGACACGTACAGTCAGGCGTATGACTACTTTATCGCCTACGGCTAACGGATTATTTTCTGTAACCAATATTAATCCTGTGCCTGCCGAAGATACATTTTCCTTAAATAGCTGTTTTTCTACATTCAGCTCCCCTTTCTGAGAGGTGATCTTGTCGAGGTCTTCGAAATACTGCCAGTAGAGTGCTCCGTAAGCAGGATCGGTACTTGGCGTGGTTACAGTAACTTTAGCCATATCGCTGGTTATCTCAGCTTTATCCCATGCTTTTTTGAAATAACCTGTTCCCTGTTCTTTGCTTTCAGGTTCTACTTTCTTGTTTCCGACGGTTATTTCCGTAGGTGTGGTTTCTCCCGCAAACCAGTCGGAACCTGTACTTAACAATGCACTGATCGCATCGATCGTAGCATGGGTTGATTTCCATATCTGGGTTTGTTTTTGCATTAGTAACCAGCGTTTCATAGCGTTCATTTCCTTTTCGGTAGCTCCGTTTTCCTGTAAAGCATCCATGAGGAATGTGTGTGTGCTGATTGCAGACAACGACATAAATACATTGCTGGTATTATTTGGCCAGTACATACCTAGTTTCTTATCGTTGACCGAATGTTCTTTTATCGATTTAACGATCTTGTCAGCCAAAGTTTTATCTCCATTCCTATTAAGCACAACCGATAAGATAGAGCGTTCATATAATCCCAGTTTTGTCCAGTTTTTGCTTGCGACATCGGTATAGAAGCGTTCGGCAGCACGGGTTTCCTGATCGATCGGTATATCGCGGTAGAACGAGCGTACGTATGCATATTCGATCTGGTTGGTCGATACATAAGTCGATTTTTCCCAATCCTTATTATTCTTTTTCAGGTTATTAAAATCTTTCAGTATCTGGGCATCGATATATTTCAATGCATTCATTTGCATCTTCTTTATTTCTTCCGGGTATTGTACTTGTCCCACTTGTTGCAGGCTGGCATATCCGTACAGAATATACTGGGTAATGCTTCGGCTTGGATAAAATCCTTTGTACCACGACCATCCGCCTTCGCTTGTCATCAAATCGGACAGTTTCTGCGTAGCGGCAGATGTCAGCTGACGGGTATTATTCAGATCGAATAACAGTGACAGGCGATTCATCTGGTCAGTCTCGTTTTTCGCTTCCAGTACCCAAGGGGTTTCTTCGAGCAAAACAGCTTTCAGTTCTTCATCTTTCTGAAGTTTCGAAACCAAAGTTTGCTTATCTCCGCCTTGCTTAGCCCATGCCTGTATCATCGCCGATACTTTAGGGTATTGACGGACGATAGACGAACCCAATTCATTTACATAATAGCTGGCAAACCAGTTAACAGCGTTTTCGTTCGCCGGATTACTCATCGTTGGCAATGCCTGTACAGCATACCATGCAGGGTTGGATGCATATTCAAGCGTTAGCTTATAATTGTCGGATGAGGTTGATTTGTTATTATATAATTTATCAAAAGTGAATGTGTGTGTGCCCTTATCTGTTATGTCTATCGGCATACTTTCAGTTACCAGCATGCGGTTTGGCAAAACGGCAAGTACATGTTGTTCTCCGTCGCTGAATGTCTCGCTTTCGGCGACAATACGGCATCCGATCAGATCTATTCCTGATGGAATGTCAAATGTCCAGCTTGCTGATGTTGATGCGTCTTTCGCAATGGAGAACGCTTGTTTTTGACTGGCAATGTTCAGGTCGATGCTTTTATCTGTTACCGGATCGAAGAATTCGATACGTACATTACCAGCAATGGCATTGTCCGATAAGTTTGAGATTTTGGTCGAAATGCCGGTTTTATCACCCTGACGTACAAAGCGGGGCATATTTGGTGTCACCATCAACTCTTTGCGGGTAACTACCATTTGCTCCAAAGCACCTACTTTGGCATCTTTATCGTGAGCCCATGCTCTGAATCGCCATGTGGTATTGCTTTCCGGTACAGTGAATGAGATCAGTGTCTCCCCTTTTTCATTTGTACGCAGCTGAGGATAGAAGAAGGCTGTTTCGTTGAAGTTCTGACGGATTTGAGGAGTGGATTCTTCTTGTTTTTCTAAACTTCCACCATTTATCGTTTCGGATTCAGCAAGTTCGTTTGGCGCAACGGCATCCGCGGCAATAGCAAGTCCTGCGACTTTTCCTTCCAGCGCAGGTGAAGCAGCGCCTCTTACTACAACCTGACTTACAGCTCCTGTCATCATCGCTTTCCTTTGGGTTCCATATCCCACGACTACCACTTCATCCAAATTGCCCTCTTCCTCAATATAAGTGTCGTATTTCGATGGATTTATCTTTCCGCCCAGAATGTTATTCCGGTAGTAATTGTTTATATATCCGAACCAGTTGATAACATCACTTGTCCGGGCCAGTACTTTCTCATATTTTGTATTATAATCCAGATTGAAATTTACCGGATAACTCATTCCCTGCCATGGCAAAGTATATTGGACAGCATATAGATAATCGGTATATATGTATGGACGGTTCAATTGCCATGATAAATACGGACGAAGCTTATCCAGCGATATATCGTACATCGAAGCCAGAATTTCGGCAGATGCCGGATTATCCTTACTGTCCTTCACGCTGATAGTCCATGTTTCTTCCTGTCCGGGACGAAGTTTATCCCGGAATGATTCCAGTTTTATTTTCAGATTGGTATCCGCAATTTCTTTCTTCTTTTTGAATAGCGATACGTTTTCGCTGTATAGTTGTTCGTCTTTCACATAAGTGAATGTCATATTCAGCATATCGCCATATTCAGCTTTATATGGTACTTTGAACAACTGGTTGGCATTACTTAGTTTGACTATGCGGCGTTCAAATACCTGCTTGTCATTCGATAACTGATAGAGGACATAAGCGTCTTTTTTCGAAGTTCCGAATACAACTTCCACCGGCTTATTTCCATCGAATATAACATTCTTTTGTGCAACCCATTTCTCGGTTTCTATAGGTGGTTTTTTATCGGTATAAGAGAAGACAACAAATTCCTTATTTTCTTCTATTTCGTTATTTTTGCTATCCAGCGCTTTTATTTGTAGGCGATATTTACCTGATGTCAAACCTTTGATCCTTGTCATAAGCCGGGCTTGCTCTCCTGTGTTGAATGTCCCTGTCTGGGGAGGAACAGTAATAGAACCATCAGTATTGTGTATCTCATATTTTCCCGAAGTTGCGATCGTATCTCCTTGCAAGTTGCGGGCTTCGATCTTTATTTTATCATCCTTTTCCGATTTTTCTATTTTTTCAGGCATATCAATATTGATCACCATAGATACATTGCCGACTACGAGGTTAAAGTTGTTGGACTGGGTTTCGCCATTCATATCGGTAACAGTCGCTGTGACATTAAACCTGTATATCTGCTTGTCAGTCAAAGGACGTATCAACGGCTGATTGTTGTCTCCGGCCTCGGGAGTAAATATTATTTCGAATGATCCGTCGGCGTTTGTCTTTACACTACCATCGGCAAATTGCGACTGGTTGCCACCGCCCCACCAGAAATTGTACTGTTCGCGTGAGATGGAATACTGCACGTCGGCATCCTGCAAGCTAATACCTGAGAAGTTTTTTGCATATCCTTTCAGTTTCACTTCTTCGCCGAATGTATAGGTCTTGTCTATTTTGTCGAATGTGATTTCGAATGTAGGACGCTTATATTCTTCCACGCTGAAATAGATGGAGGCATCATCTATCTCGATAGAGTACTGCCCCAGTAGTCCGGTTTTAGGTAGAATAAAATTGCCTGCTAAAGAACCGAATTCGTTTGTTGTCAACTCCACTTCTTCGATGTGGTCATTGTTTGCGTTATACAACTCGACTGTATATTCTTTCTTTACTTTAGGTTTCGAGTTTGCATCCAGTACTATCGCCTTGAAATAAACCGTTTGTCCCGGACGATAGATACTCCTGTCGGTGAAAATACTGATGGATTCTTCATCGGAATCTCTGTCAGGCTTTTCCCACCTGTAGCTATTGCCGTCCAGTCGCGCAGTATTTAAGCTATTGTCAGCTCCCAATTCGACAGTGTAAGATACTGTATAATAGCTATTCTTGTCATTCTTTCTCTCGTGTTTGTATAAAGCCAGTCCGAGCTCATTGGTTTTTAATGTCGTTAACAGATCGTCAGGATCGGGTATGTTATAATTATAGTTGTCACGGTCATATATTTTTACAGTTGCGTCTTTTACCGGCTTACCAGAAATACGGTCTACTACAAAGATTTCGAATTCATCTTTTTTACTGTTCCGTGAAAATGTTATCAGATTCGATACAACAAAGTCAACCTTGTTGACCTTGTTGTTTTTTCCGAAGTCATCAATGTCTAATTCATCGGTAGATTGGTCGCTGAAACAATATCTACCGACAGGAAGTTTTCCTAAATCAATTGAGAGCGTATCGAAATCGTAAGGGGCATCGGAAACTAATTTTAAAGGATAATCTTTTTGCTCTTTATATTCGTCTTTTTCTATTTTATAAAGTTTAAATACCGGAGGTTTTTCAAGTGCCTGGATATTTTTGTGCTCGATATCCAGCTTTACTGCTTGCTGACTATGAATTACAGGTTTCACTTTTATATTCAGCCTGGGGTTTGTGATGTCGGCCAGTTTATTCCGGAGAACATTTGTCGTAAGATAATCAGGATATTTTTGTATTCCTTTATTTAGCCAGTCGTATATTTTTTTACTTGCAGAATATTTAATTGCATCAGTTCCTACAAATTGCATCTCTAAAGGGCTATAGCCATAAGAATCTACAAGTTTTACGATTATCTCGATAGAAGCTTCGTTGTTTTCATAATTTTTATACAGCGTTTCATAAGCTTCAGATATATTTTCCTGTGAAAAAGAACGGGACTTCTGTCCCAGATACTCGATACGATCGATGTCGGTGAGTATAACAGTCGGAATAAGATTTCTTTTCAACAGATCGGCCGAATATATCTGGTAATATCGCAACACACACAATTGCTTGTCAATATCAGGCTTTATATTCAGTTTTATATAATCTGCAGCCGGAGTGAAGAATTCTTTTGTGTCTATACCTGTCGCAGACAGGTCGAAATTGTAATAGCCTATGTTTCCTGCCATTTGAGCGACACCGATTGTTCGCAGGGCAAGAAAGTCATAGAGGGTAGGGTAATATTTTTGTCCGTCAGTACCTATAGCTATAATGTCATCGTATTGTTTTGTATTGTAGGTTTTTAGAGTTTCCACATCTTTTACCGACTGGTCGAGATTCTCTACCATTTTATCCATAAAAATGTTTGCCGGCCATTCTTTGATATCTTCGGGTACAACGTCTGTCAAGGCAGTGCGTTGTTGTATTTGCCATTGGTTATTCTGGTAATAATCGGCATACAGCTCTGCCAGCATAGAATGCAGCAAGGCTTTTTCGGCGATGTCATTTGTCCGGGATAATAAACCCTGCAAGTCCGAAAAAAGGCCAATATTATCATTCCTGTCTATATTTTTCTTGTATTTATTCTTATATATCAGGGCTTTGATCACTTGCGGGTTATTTTTATCAGCAATGGCTTTTTGCAGGATTTCATCTACCTGTTTCATCGCCGATTGAGGAAGGCTTTGAGTGTCGAATTCCCCGACCTGCTTCCACTCGTTCTCGTATTTATTGTTGTTTGTTTGCGCGAACATAGTCATGCTAAGTAAAAATATTAAACCAATTAAAATTTGCCTTCTCATATTGTGGAATTTTTATTGTTTTCTGTACAGATATTGATGTTCTTATAATAGACTTTTCACAAAAGGAAAAGTTAAATATACTAAAGTTAAATTTTGTAAAGCAGTTGTGTTATTTTGTAATGTACATTCCCAACCAGACTGCACCCAGTCCGATTATTACACTGGCTACGATATATATAACGGCTATAAAGAGTTGATTGTTGTTGATAAGGCTGAGGTTTTCACTGGCAAAAGTGGAGAATGTGGTAAATCCTCCGCAGAATCCGGTGATCATAAGAAAACGCAGGTTATTCGATGGTATCAGGTTGGCAAACAGCCCGATACAAAAACAGCCGATGATGTTTACAAAGAAAGTAGCCACAGGAAATGGCCATGGCTCTGACCGGGTAACGAAAACCGAAGTGAGAAACCTGAAAATGCTTCCCACTGCACCACCTGCACCAACTAATAGTATTTGTTTTAACATCCCTCAAATTTACATGATTATTTTTTAAGATCGCTAAGCTTTGATTTATTTATATTGAGAGAAACCATATATTTCCGGTTATTGTTCGGTAAGAGGACGAATTGTTTATTATTTTTGTTCCTGTAATATAGTTATAGCAGGGTGACAGAAAATAAACACATATTTCTTAATCAGCTGAATGAAAATCCTTTTATTGAGATTTTCAGGCTGGAAGAACTGACTGATGATACTATTTTTGGTAATTACCAGCGTTACGATTTTTATCAGTTGCTTTGGTTTACAAAAGTATCGGGAGATACAACTTACTTTCTCGATTTTGAAGAATATACTTTAGAGGAGAATCAATTTATTCTGATCTTTCCGGGGCAGATAGACAAGCTCGATCCACAGGGAAAGGAAGGTTTCCTCTACGCTATTCATAACGATCTGTTTTTCAGAATAAGTGAATACATACAGTCCGATTATCTGCGCGGGTATGTTTCGAATGCCTTTTTAAAGCCGGACAAACAAACTGAATCCATGCTCAGGCAATTAAATGGACTTCTTTTACAGGAGTCTCGTTCAGAAAATCGTTTGCCCCTGATGATAAGTTATATGCAATCTTTCCTCTATTTGGTTTCTTCGCTTCATAGCCCTGAGAATGGAAAAGATACAATCGTAGGAGAATTGATGAGGCTGATCGATACTCATTTTATTCACCAGCGTGAGACCGAATTCTATGCGGACTGTTTCGGTATGTCGTGCAAAACGATAAACGAAATAAGCAAGAAAGGCACAGGAAAAACAGTAAAACAACATCTTCAGGAAAGGCTGATCATTGAAATAAAGAAAGAAATACGCATAGGCAAAAAGAACCTTAAAGAAATCGCTTTCGATCTGGGCTTCAACGAAGCCGCCTACTTCACCCGCTTTTTTAAACAACAAACATCACAGACACCCACCGAGTTTCGCGATAGCTGACCATTTGTCCAAGTAATAGGACCATAAGTATAAGTGTGTAACAACCTATCCTGTTTACTTTTGCTCCCTCAAAAAAAAGAAAAAGTATGAAAGGATTTACACTTACACAATGGATTGTTGTTATTATTCTCGCCTTGTTGACTGCCTTAGAGCCACTTAGTATCGATTTGTATTTACCCGGATTTCTGATGATTTCCGAATCGTTATCCACATCGGTAGCTTCGGTTCAGATTTCATTATCTACTTTCCTTGCAGGATTTGCTGTCGGACAATTGATCTGGGGGCCTCTTGCCGATAAATTTGGCAGAAAGAAGCCGATACTAGTATCTCTTGTTATTTTTATTCTGGCATCAGTAGCCTGTATGTATGTTCGTTCGATAGAGCAACTGTGGGTTATCCGCTTTGTACAGGCCATTGGGGGATGTGCGGGTGTAGTCATATCACGGGCAATAGTAACCGATTATTATGATAAAAGTAAAACATTGAAAATATTTGCCTTACTGGCGTTGATTATGGGTATTGCCCCTATTTTGGCACCATCTATAGGGAATGCGGTATTACAATATTTTAGCTGGAAGGGTTTGTTCGGGACAATGATGTCTCTGGGAATAATTCTTTTTGCCTTAACACTCTTTTTTTTGCCCGAAACACATAAGCAAAGCAAACCCGCAGCGAAAGTGAATGTCGTAAAAGATTATCTGCAGATACTTAAAAACCGGAAATTCGTGATTTATTCATTGATCGCAGGAATTGTAAACGGTGCATTGATGATCTATGTTGCCAATGGCCCTTTCCTGATAATGGAAAAAGGAGGTTTTTCGAGTGACGCGTTCAGTATTATATTTGCCGTAAATGCTTTTGGGCTAATGCTGGGGTCTTACCTGACCACGATCTTTCAGAAATATGTGAAGACAAATAATCTGGTGAAATATGCTTTATTATTTATGTCTTTTGCAAGTGTAGTATTGCTTGCCGCCATGTATATGAATGTAAATATGAACGCAATTCTTATTGTTCTGTTCTTCTATGTATTCCCGATAGGTATATTGTTCCCGACCACGACAGAACTGGCTATAACGCCCTTTGCCGATACAAACAACAGTGGTACGGCATCAGCGCTTTTCGGCTCTATACAGCTTGCGATGGCATTTGTCTGTACCATTCTTTCAAGTTTTATCAGTGACGGGTCGATAGTTGCGGTAGGCATTGCTTTCTTCTTGTGCAGTATTCTGGCTTTCGTCATTGTTTTCAGCAGGATAAATATGGGGGAGGAATACCGGAAGCACCCCGTTCAGTAAATATGTAATATGGCATAAACAAAGAGAATCGCATATCTATGTCATCCTCCTTTTCCATATTTTGATGAAATATTTTATTAATTGCTATTAACTTATCATTAAACAATTATCTTTGCTTCTTATTTACATCTATTGAGTTAAACTTTTCGCAATTTCGCATGCAAAATAGAACCCGTGTGTTAATAGGATTTTTTTTCCTTATATCATTATCTGCATATTCCCAGTTTGCTATCCGCTATCAGGTTGTTCCGCCCAAACCGGCCGATTCGCTCGATATAGCCTATTATTCCAAGAAAAACGGCTGGGCTGCCGCTACAAAAATATTCTCGATGAATATGGGTCTATGGGCATTCAACAGGTATGTGGCAAAACAGGATTACGCATATATAAGTATACATACGATAAGGAAAAACCTAAAGCATAGGTGGGTGTGGGATAATGATGATATGGGAAATAACATGTTCCTGCATCCATATCATGGCAATTTGTACTTTAACGCTGCCCGTTCCAATGGCTATAATTTCTGGGAATCAGGAGCTTTCACTTTGGGCGGTAGCGCTATGTGGGAATTATTTATGGAAAACGAATATCCGTCGGTCAATGATATAATGGCTACACCTATTGGCGGATTGGCGTTGGGCGAGGTTTTTTACCGTACCTCCGACTTGGTGCTCGATGACAGAAAGACAGGCTGGGGACGATTCGGGCGTGAAGCTGCAGGCTTTGTTATCTCCCCTATGCGGGGACTTACCCGTGTTATCAATGGAGATGCATGGCGCAGGCGGTCTACTTCGGGCAAGCAATTCGGGGTGCCCGATGTGAGTGTCGAAATATCTACAGGGGTCAGGGCATTGGAATTTAAAGGAGAAATACTGGACAAAGGTGTGGGTGCAGCATTGGATATAAATATCGAATACGGAGATCGTTTTTCTACCGAAAACCAGAAACCGTATGATTATTTTACATTCAAGAGTAACCTGAATGCCCATAGTTCGCAACCATTTCTCAGTCAGCTGAATATTGTGGGACGATTATACGTTACCGATTGGATAGATACGAAGACCGATTTCCTGAGTTTTGGTGTTTACCAGCATTTCGATTATTACGATTCGGATACAATATCTGATGTTTCTAATAAAATTCCATATAAATTCTGTACCCCGGCATCAGTCGGCACAGGATTGATTTACAGAAGTAACCGTACAAGATATTTCTCATTCGATGCTTACCTGCATGCCAATCTGGTTCTGTTGGGCGGAGCTCTCAGTGATCACTATGTAGTGGATATGCGTAATTATAATCTGGCCAGTGGATTCAGTACAAAGGCCGGATTTAACTTCGCATTCAAAGACAGGCTCAGTGTATCGGGCAATTATGAGGTATATCGTATGTTTACATGGAAAGGTTATCCTCAGGATGTGGACTGGGATAATATAAATGTACATGAATTCGATTATCAGGGCGACCGTTCGCAGGCTATCCTACATGCCATAAGCCTCAGAGCTGACCTGAAGTTAAGAGATCATCTCTTCCTGACGGGAATTGGTTACAATTATACCCGTGATACCAATTACAGGTATTTCGATGATGTGTTTTCAAAAACGTACGAAGGGCGATTGATGCTCACATATAAATTCTAACCCTATGATAATAAATGAAGTCCCATACGAGGATGTTCTTATTTTAAGAAAGGACGCGATGTATCCCGACAAGGATATTGATTTTGTGAAACTGCCGGATGATAATATGGGACTGCATATCGGAGTTTATGAAAATGATGTACTGGTTTCCGTTATGTCTGTTTTTCTACATGGACGTGAGGTTCAGTTTCGCAAGCTGGCTACCCGGACAGATGAACAGGGAAAAGGCTATGCATCTGCTCTAATGCAGTGGTTGACAGATTATGCCAACGATATGAAATTTGATAAGCTTTGGTGCAATGCCCGTGTCAATGCAACCGGCTTCTATGAGAAATTCGGATATAAAGAGACAGATGATCGTTTCTCTAAAAACGGTTATGATTATGTCGTAATGGAAAAGATATTTTAATCTTTTACTTCATCCATACATAAACCTTTTTCCGTTTCTGCTTGTTTAAGAAAGGAAAATTTACGCAAACTAAAGGCTATAAAGGAATGAAAAATGGCGTATTGATGCAGTATTTTGAGTGGAATCTGCCCAACGACGGGAATTTATGGAAACAGTTGAAAGCCGATGCTAAACATTTGAGCGAGATCGGGATTACCGCAGTCTGGATTCCCCCGGCATATAAAGCTGACGAACAACAAGATGAAGGTTATGCAACCTACGATCTGTTCGATCTGGGCGAATTCAATCAGAAAAATACTGTCAGGACTAAATACGGGATGAAGCAGGAATTGAAGGAGATGATCGGTGAACTGCATAAATACAAGATATCGGTCTATCTGGATGCTGTGATGAATCATAAGTCGTGGGGCGATTTTACAGAGCGTTTCGAAGTGGTGGAGGTCAATCCAAAAGACCGTACCCAAGCAATCTCGAAGCCATTTGAGATACAAGGATGGACAGGTTATAACTTTCCCGGACGTGATAATAAATATTCCGATTTTCAATGGCACTGGTATCATTTTTCGGGTACAGACTATAATGATGCTGCGAAAAAGAGCGGTATATTCCAGATACAAGGTGAAAACAAGTCATGGAGTGAAGGGGTAGATGCCGAAAACGGGAATTACGATTTCCTGTTAGGCAACGATCTCGACCTGAATCATCCGGAAGTGATAAAAGAACTGAACTTTTGGGGTGTGTGGGTATCTAAAGAACTGAATCTGGATGGCATGCGTCTGGATGCGGTTAAGCATATGAACAGTTCGTTTGTTAAACAGTTTCTCGAAGCTGTAAGGAAGGAAAGAGGAAATGATTTTTATGCAGTAGGCGAATATTGGAACGGAGATCTGAAAACATTGGATAACTATGCAAAATCGGTTGAAGGCTCTGTCGACCTGTTCGATGTGCCGCTACATTATAATCTTTTTGCCGCTTCTGAACAAGGGAAGAAATATGATATGCGGAAACTCCTGAATGACGCATTGGTTGTTTCTCATCCGGAACTGGCGGTAACATTTGTAGACAACCACGATTCGCAGGCGGAGAGCTCTCTTGAATCACAGATTCAGGATTGGTTCAAACCGTCGGCTTACGGATTAATCTTGTTGATGAAAGATGGATACCCTACTATTTTTTATGGTGATTATTATGGGGTGAAGGGAAAGAAATCCCCTCATAAGCTTATTATTGACATAATCTTAGATGCACGCCGGAAATATGCATATGGTAATCAGGTGGATTATTTTGATCATCCCGCTACGGTTGGATTCGTGCGTATGGGTGATAAAGACCATCGGGATTCGGGTTTGGCTCTGTTGATATCGAACGGAGAAGATGGAGATAAGAAAATGAATGTAGGTAAAGAAAGGGCAGGGGAGACATGGTTTGAGCTTACCGGAAATATCAAAAAAACTGTGACCATAGATGAAAACGGAGATGGCGATTTTCTTGTACAGGGAGGAAATCTGGCCATTTGGGTGAAGAAAGCAAAATAAATAATAATACCATAATAAAAAAAGACAGGTTTCTGATGAAGCCTGTCTTTTACATTTATATCATGTTCGATTAGTGTCCGCCACAACCACAGCCTGATCCGCATCCACCGGCTCCGGCCATTTCTTTTTCACTTCCGCATCCACAAGAATCACCTTCCTCGTCTCCGCAACCACAACCTGATCCGCAGCCACAACCTCCCTGTGGGGCAAACAATGCTGCGATTTCTTCCGGAGTAGATTCCCTTACAGTAAGAACTTTTCCGCTGAAGTTCAACGTTTCTCCTGCAAGCGGATGATTGAAGTCCATTTTCACGATATCGTCCTTCACTTCTACAACAGAACCATTCAGACGGTTACCGTTAGTGTCCATCATAGGTACCATATTTCCTTCGAAAATAACTTCTTCGTTCAGTTTTCCGTCTTGTTCGAATATATTGCGAGGAAGATCAACGATAGCTTCGTCATCGTATTCTCCGTATGCTTCATCAGGAGTCAGTACAAAATCGAAAGAATCACCTTCCGCCAGACCGTCAAGATTTTTTTCAAAAGCCTCAAGCATGGAGTTTGTTCCATAGATAAATTCAAGAGGGTTTTCTGACGTTGCTTTTTCCATCAGTTCACGTTCTTCACCTTCACCCACATTCAGGTCGTACGATAAAGAAACAAACTTATTAGTTGAGATTTTCATTTTAAGTATTTGTTTGTTTAAATTAATAATTCAAGCCTACCAGACTTATTGTTTTTCTTTTATATGACAATAACCGTGCCCAATTTTGGATAAAACAAACTCAGGGACGTATATGTTTTGATTCGAATGCCTTTTTAAGATTATCCAACGCTTTTTCAATATTGGCTTTTGGCGTACCTATATTTATGCGCATATAACCTTTCCCTTCTATACCGAACATTACACCATTGTTGAGCGCCAGTTTGGCATCATCGACAAACAGCGATACCAGTTTTTCCTGCGATAGTCCCAATTCCCGGCAATCGAGCCAGATAAGGAACGATGCCTGTGGAAGCATGGCTTTTATCTGTGGTATGTTAGCTTTCAGATATCCGTCCACAAAGGTAATATTTTTCCAGAGATAATCCTTTGCTTCGGCGAGCCATTCGTCTCCATTATCGTAAGCGGCCTGTGCAGCCAGATAGGCGAATATATGTCCTTCCTGTAATTCGCTTCTTTCCAGATAAGCATGGAATTTTTCCCTTAATTCATTATTTGGAATGACAGAGAATGAACTGACTATGCCCGCTATATTGAATGTTTTGCTGGGTGCCATGAATGTGATACTGTTTTGTGCCGCTTTGTCAGAAACGCTGGCAAAGGGTATGTGCCTGTGCGGTGCAAAAGCCAGGTCGGAATGTATTTCGTCGGAAATGACAAGTATGTTGTTATTGTAACAAATTTCGGCAATATCAGCCAGTTCCTGACGAGTCCATACTCTTCCTCCCGGATTGTGAGGGTTACATAATATCAATATACGGCATGACGGATCTATTATTGACTTCAGACCCTCTATATCCATCCGGTATTGTCCGGCTTCCAATATTAACGGATTGTCTGCAACAATTCGTTCGTGCATAGTTGGCACAATGCGGAAAGGATGGTAAACTGGTGGTTGTATGATGACTTTATGGTCTTTTGACGAAAAGCAGTCGATAGCAAAGGCAATTCCTTTTACTATACCGGGAATAAAGGATATCCATTCCTGTTCGGGTTTCCAGTTATGATGACGGTTTACCCAATTAATAATAGCGTCATAATATTCCTGTCCGGCTTCGGTATATCCGAATATTCCGTGTTTAGCTCGTTCGATAATGGCTTCGGCAACAGCCGGAGGCGACTTGAAATCCATATCGGCTACCCATAGGGAGATAAGGTCGGGGTTTCCGTAGCGGGGACCTAAAGCATCGGTCTTGATGGCATGGGTACCCCTGCGGTCTATTATTTCATCAAAATTATATTTCATCAAAGAAGGTTATTTTTATGATTGTGAGCAAAGATAATTCATTTATTACAGCTAATAGTTGATATTTTTGCTTTTCGTGTTAAATAAATTTTATTATTTATTGATACGAATTATATGGATCAGTTGATTGAGAAAAACAAAGGTTTGTTTTTTTTCAACTTTTGTCTTGATACAAAAGTTACAAAAGATCAAGGCTGCAGTCCTCACAGACCCACCAAAGCATTTTTACATCCTTTTTTTGCTTAGGAAAAAAGGATGACAAGTAATCTTTGATTACGCGCAGTAAAATCGAACAATTAAATATGATAATAATCAGTGATCACACTTTTATGAAAAAGCGCCTGCTATTCTCATCAGTATTTCCTGTGGATCCAATGGATTCTTTTTAGGCGGGTCTTTGGGAACGAGAACTTTTAGTCCCTGTGGAATGATCTTTACATTTATTTCTTTTCCCATTTTCACCGGATCGCCATCGATATGCATCAAACCCTCCTTTTCACGTTTGATAGTAACCTCATTGGTTACAAGCTCTATCATCTTGCTATTTTCATCTATTTTTTTAGCGAAAAGTTGCAAAGAGGTCTGAGCAACGTCGAGTATCGACAACGGTTTCAGTATGGCTATATTCATCATTCCGTCCTGAATATCGGCATGTGGGGCTATATGGGCATTGTATCCATATTGAGAAGCATTTGCGCAGGTTACAACAAAGGCTTCATCTTTTATTGTGCCTTCGGGGCAGATGATTTCGTAAGTTTGAGGTTTTTGCTTGAAAAACATTTCCAGCATATTTTTAAAGTACATCAACGATCCCCTGTTCTTTTTGCCCGAAGACATGGCTGCCACTTCGGCGTCGAACCCTACACCGCAGGTACAAAAGAATATGCGGTCGTTCACTTTGCCATAATCAATGGAGATAACATTTTCTTCTGTCAGCACACTCAATGCCTTCTTTACTTCGATGGATATATTCAAATCACGGGCAAGTCCGTTGCCAGAACCTAACGGTAATATTCCCAGCGCAGTGTCGGAGTCAACCAAGGCACGAGCTACTTCGTTGACAGTGCCATCTCCCCCGACTGCAATCACATAGTCGGCTTTCTCCTTCACGGCCTGTTGCGCGATTTCCGATCCGTGTCCTGCATAACCGGTAATAAATATGTGTACATCAAACAAATGAGCGTCAAATGTATCAGCTATCTTATGCGGGAGATTCTGTTTCGATGAAGTCCCCGATTTCGGATTGATTATAACGTATACTTTCTTTTTCTGGCTGTCCATTGCGTAGAAGAAATGGTTTGGAACACAAAAGTAACATATTCACAAGCATAGACCAAATGTTTGTGTTGAATTAGGAAAGTATATCATATAAATTAATTGATTTTTTTAACTAATTTTGACTTGTGGGGGGATGAGTAAAGACGAAATGCCGGATGCAGGCATAGATTTACTTAAAAAGTAGGACTTTATTAATTTAGAAAATATGTTGAAATTACTACCCGTTGTATTCGTTATTGTATGTGTCGTCGTTGGGTATTTAGTCCGGTTTCAGGGACCGGTTTTTTATGTAATACTTTTGATAACGATTGTTGTTTCTCTTTTTATCCTGATAAAGGGAAGAAAAAAGTTGGAATAAAAATCTATATTCGTTGAACTCATCTTGACTTTTTCAATACAGAGTAAAAAAGATTCTGTCTGTAAAACATCAATTAAGAGTCTGTTTAAATATCAATCTGTTATAAATTTCTCTTGTGAACTTCGTTTAAAACTTTGTGTTCTTAGTGGTTAAACCGTCTTTTTTACCACAAAGTACACAAGGAATTATGCCAATCAGTAGTTGAAATTATTAAGATTGTGAAAAATAATCGTTCAATTTTTTACTGCGCGTAATCAAAGATTACTTGCCATCCTTTTTTCCTAAGCAAAAAAAGGATGCAAAAATGCTTTGGTGGCTCATCCTTCATGCGACCCGTTACAGGCTCAGGGACTAAACCAAATAAACTCGCCTGCGGCTCAGACAGTATTTGGTTTCACGCCCCTTTCACCTGACGGATGCCCCGCACTACGGACTAATGCCACTGGGCGGACGCCTGACAAGGCAGAATATTCTTCTCGCCGCATTGCGCCCCGGGCATACGTTCCGCAGGCGGGGCACCCAATCCGGCAGTGAAGGCGTAGAACAAAAAGCTGTTCGAGCTTACACATAAGATTCGTATTTAGCCCTGCTGATGAGCGAGTTCTTTTTGTTCAGCCGTAACGGCGGTTTTGGGTCGCCGAGGAATGCAGCCTTGATTTTTTGTAACTTTTGTATCAAGACAAAAGTTAAGAAAACAAGCCGACAGGCACGTTAGTAAAATTGAACTGTTAAATCTAACTACTGATTCACATGAATTAATAAAACACACTTATGTACAGTGAATTGCATTGCATCCTTTGTGTCGAATTCACGTAAATAATATACTCTTTTTTCGACTTAAAGGGAAAAACTCCTTTAACTCTTTTGACTCTGTGGTAAAAAATAAAAAGTCGGGATGATTTCGTTTGTATAAGACTATATGAATGATACCATATATTCTTTAGTAGCTATATTTAATATCTTATCATAAAGATTCATCAAATTAAGAATTAATTATCTATAGGGAAAAACGGCCCCCTAACCCCGAAGGGGAAATTAGCCTCCCCTTGGGGAGGTGGGAGGGGCTCTTAATTCTTAATCATTATGGCAAAATACAACGAAAAACTGGTGTCCCGCATCGAAAGGCTCATCGAAGCCGACCTGTACACAATCTCCGAGATATGCACGGCTATGAAGATCAGCCGAAATACGTTCTACTATTGGAAAGAAAAGAATCCCGATTTCAGACGCAGGGTAGACGAAGCCGAAGAACGTCGCGACGATGAACTGGTGAAAATAGCCCGCTCGTCACTGAAGAAAAAACTGACGGGATATACAACCATCGAAGAGCATTGCACCTATCAGCCTGCGGTCAGCAACCCGTCGGTTATGATCCTGAAAAAGAAAGTGGTGAAAACCAAACAGAAAGACCCCGACCTGAGGGCGATAAACTATGTGCTGGAACGGGAAGAGAAACGCAAAGAGAAAGAAAAACAGGAAAAGCCGAAACTACGGCAGCAAATTATTTATGTAAATAACCAGCATGAGGCCGACTTGTTTATTAAACTGGATAAGCACCTGAACGGGGAGGACAGCCAGGTCATCAGGATGGCGACGAAGGAAGAAAGGGAGAGGATCGAGAATGAAGAGCCCCCTTTAGTTCCCCCGGCGGGGGAAAACAGGTCCTCCCCTGCGGGGAGGTCAGGAGGAGCTTGATTTTGTAAGGTTTGTCAGGTTTTTGTTAAAAAAGTTCTTGACTACTTAATTCCTCTGACTACTTTAACTACTATTTTTTGAATAGCCTGTTAATTTTATTGAGTTTATATCAAAAAGATAATGATAATCAATGTATCTTTGCTTTAATATATAGTTAATTGGATAATACTATGCTTTCAAAGTTAGAGATAGATCAAATTGTCAGTCTTGTAAAAAAAGAAGTGGTTCCAGCCATTGGTTGTACCGAACCTGTCGCCGTATCGTTATGTGTGGCCAAGGCCACAGAAGTATTAGGGTGCCTGCCCGAAAAGATCAAAGTCTATCTGAGTGCCAATATTCTGAAGAATGCGATGGGAGTGGGAATTCCCGGCACCAAGATGGTCGGATTGCCCATTGCTATTGCCCTGGGGACATCTATCGGCAAAAGTGAATATGGTTTGCAGGTATTGAAAGACCTGACTCCTGCCGATGTGGAAAGGGGGAGAGAATATATTTCCGGGAAACGGATTGAGATCGCTTTAAAAGAAGATATTGAAGACAATTTGTATATAGAGGCGCATTGTTTAAGCGGAGAAGACGAAGCTATTGCTGTTATAAAAACCTCGCATACCAACTTTTCATATATCTCAAGGAATGGTGAGATTCTTCATGAGTGCAGTCTGAAAGGGGATTGCAAAGCAGCAGAAGATGAGATAGCCCTTTCTTTTTCGAAGGTATATGAATTTGCAACCACAGTCCCGATAAAAGATATATGCTTTATCCTAAAAGCTGCGGAACTTAACCGTGCAGCAGCCCGCCTCTCGTCGGAAGGCAGTTACGGGCATAATGTTGGTAAGACTGTAAGTGGCAAGCTGGGGAAACAAATATTCGGCGATTCTGTGTTGTCGCATATGATGTCTTATACGGCTGCAGCCTGTGATGCACGTATGGACGGAGCTATGATACCCGTGATGAGTAATTCGGGCAGTGGTAATCAGGGGATAACGGCCACACTTCCGGTTCTGACCTATGCCGAAGATATTAAGGCCTGTGAAGATGACCTTGTCAGGGCGTTAATGCTGAGCCACCTGACAGTCGTGTATATCAAGCAAAAACTGGGACGTTTGTCAGCCCTTTGCGGATGTGTGGTTGCTGCTACGGGAGCCAGTTGTGGTATTACCTATCTGATGGGAGGAAGTTACGATCAGATAACTTTTGCCGTAAAAAATATGGCCGCAAACATTACAGGTATGATCTGCGACGGCGCAAAACCAAGTTGTGCCCTGAAAATATCGAGCGGAGTATCAACGGCAGTATTATCGGCGATAATGGCCATGGAGGACGGAGTCGTCAGTTCTATGGAGGGTATTATAGACGACGATGTGGATAAGACTATCGAAAACCTTACCAGCATAGGAACTATCGGGATGCAGGAAACCGATAAGCTCGTATTGAAAATAATGACAAGCAAATAGCTATAAGAAAAAAGACCGGCTTACTCAAAGCCGGTCTCTCATATATTGTGTATGAGACAGGACTTATATGTTATCCCTTATTTTCTGTGCTATAGCCTCAAACTCGGCCTGTTCCAGCTTTAGTTTGCGATTAGACAAAAGCATATCCGATTCCTTATTTATAGGAATCAGGTGGATATGTGCATGTGGAACTTCCATGCCCAGCACCATTACACCTACGCGTTTGCATGGCACGGCTTTCTCTATAGCTTTGGCTACTTTCTTGGCAAAGACATTGAGTTCTGCAAGGGTAGCATCGTCCAGATCATAGATGTAGTCCACCTCCTGTTTTGGTATAACTAATGTATGACCTTTTGCCATAGGGTTGATGTCGAGGAAAGCAAAGAACTTATCGTTTTCTGCCACCTTGTAAGACGGAATCTCGCCGGCTGCTATCCTGCTGAAAATGCTTGCCATAGGACTTTAAATTGAGATGTTTACAATTTCAAAGTTCATAATGCCGGCAGGAACCTTTATTTCGGCCACATCGCCAACTTTCTTGCCCATCAGTCCCTGAGCGATAGGAGTGCTGACAGCAATCTTATTTTCTTTCAGATTGGCTTCGCTCTCAGCAACCAGGGTGTAGGTCATCTGCTGGTTGTTCTTCGTGTTACGGATGGTAACCTTGTTAAGTATCTGCACAACGTCTGTCCCAATAGATTCTTCATTGATCAGACGAGCATTTGCCAACAGATTCTTTAACTGCGCAATTTTTGCTTCCAGCAGTCCCTGAGCTTCTTTGGCAGCATCATATTCAGCATTTTCAGACAGGTCGCCTTTATCGCGCGCTTCTGCTATTTGCTTCGAAATAGAAGGTCTTTCGCTTTCGAGAGCAGCGATGTCTTCTTTTAATTTTTTGTAACCGTCTTCGGTCATGTACGTGATAGCCATGGTAATTTTAAATTAATTGGTGACTATATATCTTTTTGATTAATTAAAGCGACAAAAAGAAAAAGAATCCTTGCCCTCAGAGGCCAGAACTCCTTTTCCTTTTCAGATCGTTGTAAGCAAAGATAAGGGATATTTTTTATACTTTCAAAATATTTTTCTTATCTTTTTATAATAATCTTTGAACTTCTTTGTCTATATCATCGTTCGAAGACAGCCTTTTTACAATGTCTCCGTTCTTGTTAAGAATAAAAGTAGTTGGTACTCCCTGTATATTAAATTTGGTAACGAGCGCAGATGTCAGAGATTTTGCATCCCTTACACATATCCAGGGCAGATTAATCGCACTGTTTTTCCATGCATGCATATCTGTGTCGAGCGACACCTGATAGATTTCAAGCTTTCCTCTGTATTTTGTATATATATTATTCAGCGCAATATTATGTGCCGGAGAAAACTCTGTCTGATACGCAGTAAAGTCAAGTATAACAACTTTTCCTCTTAAAGAGGAGGTGCTTATTTCCTTATCATTGATATCTGGTAATGAAATCTCATAATAGACATTGTCTTCTGCAGCTTGCGTATTTTCCAGCTTCTTCAAGGTCTCTTCCTGTCCTGCAAGTTTGCGTACTTCAGCAAGCGCTGAAAGAGTGAAGGTTTTTAAATGGGCCGATCGCGGCGATTTTGGCTTATACTGATCCCATACGGTAGCTAAGGCTTGGAATGCTCCGATGTCTTTTTTGTCGTAAGGATCAAATATCAGATAATTGTCTACTTTCTGGAATAAAGCAAAATAAGATGCCAGGCTGGTATAATCGGAAAAGATCATATCTTTGGCCTTTGTTTTATATTCATCTATAGCCTCTTTGAAAGATTGCAGGTATTCATCGTCGGATATTTCTTTCTTTTCGTATTTGTTATCTAAATCGGAAAGAGCCTGACTTAGTTTATTCTGAGCTAATACAACCTCCTTTATTTTTACTGAAGCGTCGGAACCTTCGATCGTATAATCCATGGCAAAGGTTTCTTTCGGAGCTTTTACTATGATTGTTTCGGTCGAGTCTATAGCCAGATTTATTCTTTGGCCGTTCAGTCTTAACAGATAGAACTCCGGGTATTCGAGAGCATCTTCTTCGAATTTGAAGTTTCCGTCTTTATCCAGTTTTATGGAATCGATAACAGTTGTCTCGGTTAAAGTCCTTCTTTCCAGATAAAGCATTGTTGTGTCAGCATTTGTTATTGTGCCTTCAATTGAGAATTGAGGATTTTTATCTTTACAGGAAAAAAGAATACAGCATGTGGCTATAAGAAATATAAACTTTGATAAAGAAGACGTTTTCATGTATATCTGTTTTTATATTATATAATGAGCAGCAAAGATATTAATTATAATCAAATTTGATAAAACTTGGATTTTTTTATTTCATATTTATCTATATAAAAAGAGTCAGGGAATTGTTTGTGTTCTGCGTTTTTATTTTAATTAAATAGTAAAATTTGAAAAAACAACTTTCATAATGTTGTCGCTAAATATTAAGAAAAATATAGTTTGGATAAAAGATAAATTCTTTTCTTTCTTTATTTTATGTTTAACAACATATTGTGATATAGGTATTTAGTTTATATGTCTAATATTGTTCTGAAATAAAAATAAAAAAAGGCTATAAAATATTTGGAAGGGATTGAATAGTTTTCTACTTTTGCACCCGCTTTGCTCCTTAATGGAGTCATGAAATAGGGATGAAATAATGGATTTTTAAGTAAAGCGGGCGATCTTTGAAAAGAAATGACAACAACATCCAAGAAGTGTAGTACTGGGAAGGATTATATTATCATGATTAGAGATTTATAATTTTTAATTCACAATTCATAATT
>NZ_JACIEP010000005.1 GCF_014196915.1 Dysgonomonas hofstadii | reverse complement strand
AATTATGAATTGTGAATTAAAAATTATAAATCTCTAATCATTACAATATAATCCTTCCCAGTACTACACTTCTTGGATGTTGTTGTCATTTCTTTCAAAGAGCACTCGCTTTACTTAATTTCAAAGTGAACTTTTTTAAACTCAATATGTTTATTTATCGTCCATTTTTATTACTGAAGCGGGTGCAAAGATATGCATTTTTAGCTCTATAATCCAAATAAAAAAGCACCTTTTTTTACTTTATTTTTTCATCATTTTACAAAGCTTTAATTTACAAGCTTTTGTCAAAAAAAAAATAAAATCTTATCTCTTTTTTGTAAAATATTTACAGAAGGGGGTTAAGCCGCATTCTTCACATTTTGGTTTACGTGCCAAACAAATATACCGACCATGCAAAATCAACCAATGATGAGCTAATGACAGATATTTTGATGGTATATATTTTATTAATTCTTTTTCGGTCTGAACCGGATTTTTGGAATTGTCCGTTAAACCAATGCGGTTTGAAACTCTAAAGACATGTGTATCGACCGGCATAGCTGGCTTATTAAACGCTACTATGAGCATTACGTTTGCTGTCTTACGCCCCACTCCGGGAATGGATTCCAGCTCCTCTAAAGTATCGGGTATTTTACCTCCAAAATCATTGACTACTTTTTTAGCCATTCCAATAAGATTTTTCGCCTTATTGTTAGGGTATGATATGCTCTTTATATATTCATAAACAGCCGCCGGTGAAGAAACTGCCATAACCTCGGGGGTCGGATATGCTCCAAATAATGCAGGAGTAACCATATTCACCCTTTTATCTGTACATTGGGCTGATAAGATGACTGCAATAAGTAAATGAAAGGGATTGTCGTAATGCAATTCGGTATCTGCTACCGGCATATTCTTCTCAAACCAATCTATTACTTTTTCGTAACGTTCTTTTTTTGTCATATATTGATATCTCTCAAATAAAAAGTCCTCTACAGATTCTGTAAAGGACTTTAAATATAATAATAAAATCTGATTTACCAGAATTTCACTCTATTGTCTTCCACCTTCATTTTCTCTAAAAGTGCGCGGTAAGCCTGGAACCCAAGAGTACTGTTGGCCTGTTTTATCTGTTGTTTCGCTAAAACAGAATCGTATTCCTTCGTATCTTCCGTTTTATTGATAACATCCATAACATACACTCCTTCCATGCCTTTTAATGGAGCTTCCACTTTGTTCAGCTGTCCTCTTTTGGCCACAACATTCATTATTGGCTCACTAGCCATTCGGCCAACAATGCGAGATGTTTGGAAAGTTACAAATTTAGCAGTATCAATTCTTCCTCCAATTGCCTGTGCATATTCATCGAGAGTTGTAAGATTTTTCGCTTTAAGATCCGTGATCATTTTTTCAGCTTTCTTGTCTCTTACTAATTCTTGTCTGAAGGTCGCTGACAATTCAGAAATAGGATAATAATCACCCTTAGATTCTGATTTGATGATAGCAACTACACGCTTATCGCTGATATTGTCAAATTTATTTACAGTTCCCACTTTATTATTAAATGCCCAGTGAATAACCTGGCGAGTACCCGTAGCATTGCCTAAAAACATATCTGAAGGGTTAATTACCGCATTTGGCACGATAGCATAACCATTAGATGAAGCTGCGCTTTCGAAATTCTCCATATTGCCGTTTTCCGCAACAAATTGATTTAATTCATTATCGATGGAGTTTTGTGTCTTATCGCTAACAATAACCGGCATTTGCACTATTGCCAATTTCACTTTAGGTACAGGATTTGTTTTATCGTCAATACGCATTAAAACAGACTGCCCTTGCAAGTTTAATTTAAGCACATCTCCTTTAGACGCTGCAAAACATTCTTTTGCAATACCTGCTCCGGATAAGGTCATTTCATTCATCCAACCCAACTCGCCACCGTTAGATCCAGGTACAACTTCATTAGCCACCGCTGAAAAGTCTTTACCTCCTTTGATTACCGACATAAGACTATCTGCAATATGTTCTGTTGTTTTCAAATCCATACCCTGCGGCATCGGAATCATCTGAAGTTTTACTGAATCAGCAGCATTAGTACGATCTACCAGTTTGTACATTATATACGACTGGCCTTCACGAACAGGTTTACGAATATCGCCTATGGCTGCGGATTGAGCAAACGATTTTGCATCTGCAGGCAAACTGGATACAGACATGAAAGCATCTACATATTGGTTTGAGGAATATTCGTTTACTATAACTGCCGGATTATCTGCAACAAGCAGTTTTTCATAAACAGCAGCTATTTCATTTTCTACAGCCATAAAATCTTCATCGCTAGGGATTACATCTTTGATGAAGTAAGAAATAGTACGTAATTCGGCATTTGTTTTATAGCTTTTTTTACGTTTTTCGTAAAGCTCTTTTATTTCTTTATCTGAAACTTGTACTGTCGAATCAGGTAAAGCTGAATAGCTCTGAAGTACATAAGCAATATCTGCCGCACTTTTAGAATCTTCATAAGATGATTTAGCTTCTGTATCACTTGCTATAGCTGTTCCTCCCACAAGCGCTGAGTATTTTTCCTCTAAACGCTGATATTTTATCATATTTTCGATAAAGGCCCAAACTTCCCTTCTGGCTACAATTTCTGCGCCTTGCTCTGGAGATAGCTTAGATGGATCTTGTCCGATTTCCGATAGAAACTGCATCATATATGCTTTATCGAATCTGCCTGTCTGCGGGTTTATAAAAAACGGAATCTGATATAGTACAGGTGTAGGATTTTCACCATATATCATATCTTCCAATTCTTTGGCAGTCACAGCTAATCCCAATTTTTCTGCCTGTTCATCGAGCAACATTTCTCTTACCATCTGCTCGTAAACTGCTTCACGGATCTGAGATGTGGCCATTTCGTCCAGTGAATTTTGTCCGGACATGATTTTCTGGATATTTTCCATTTGTGAAATCCGGGTGGCGTATTCTCCTGTTGTAACTACTTCTCCGTTTACAACAAACGCTTTATCTTTCATTTTATTAATAAAAGTAGACACTTCGCTCCATGGGAATACGAATGCTAATAAACCTACAGCAATGATACCGACCAACAAGCCAGACTTACTTCTAATTTTCTGTAATGCAGCCATTTAGATTAATAATTATTTTTTATATTGTGTTTTTAATTTTTCAAATACAACTTTCAGCGCACGAAGATAATAAATTGAGATTGAATTTCATTCATTTTTGAAAAACTATTCTGCTTTTTCCTCTGGTTCCCCACCGTCTATTGTCTCCAGATTTTGGCTATCTTCATTAAAATATAATAAAGTACCTCCTTTATCGGACCGCCCAACTTTCTTAAACTGATATTCCGTCATCTGTTGATTTGCTTCGAAGCCACCCTTTCCTCGCAATATCCCTTTTTCGGGCCTGTCAACTTCAACATATTTATCTGAATATATCTTTTCTTTCTGCTGATCCCAATAAAGTTCATCACTGGAAAATGTCTCTCCTACCGAATTTCTTACAAAAACGTTTCCTTTCAGCCTCCAGAGCTTTTTCTTTTCATAATTCCACGCCGTATCGGACTGCACGGTAACAACTACATTAAATGTAGTATCGAATTGTTCCAAATACAAACCGTCTGGGTAATACCAATAAGGATCTTTTGCCTGATCGAAAACCTCCCATGTTTTTGCAATCATTTTATACCTGATAAGCCCCGAATCGGAAATCAGCATACTCACACTATCAGTATTCATGGAGGGTATTATCTCAGGATCATAAGTCATTCCAACTGATGATTTTTTATCGCTTTTGCAAGCAGCAAAAAAGAAAGGTATGGTAAAAATAAAAAATACCATAGCAAAAACACCTATCTTTTTTTGCACTGTTCTCATTCGATAAATCTGATATTTAAAAGCAATGAGCCCCAATTAAAATTGAGGCCGGTTGTTTCTATATTTTCTATCTGTTAGTCAACTTTTCTACGGAAGAACCAAAGTTCGTTAATATTAACGTTTACTGATATTCCGAAGTATTGTTCATCAATCATATTGCTAACATTAGGTTTCAGCTTCTTATACTCGAAATTAAGATTCAGATAAGAAACTCTTCGTCCCAGATTATCCCAAATAGGAAATCCGAAGCCTAGTGTCGCTCCATATTCTTTATATCCGTCAATTACATCATCCTTATTCATGGCATTGAGATACGAATTGCTGTAATTAAGCCCTCCCCTGAATTTCATTCTTTTAAAATAGCTTCGGCCATAAGGGTCGAGCAAGAACTCGCCACCTACTGCATATTTCCATCTGTCATTAAACCGGTTAGAGTTGTCAAGCCCGTCTCCCATGATTTTTGAATATTTCACATCAGACCAATTCTGATATGTTACATCCGCACCAAACTGCCATCTGTTTTGCCGGCCAAATGTGAAACCTGCACCTATAGTATTAGGAATACCGGCATCTACTCCTTTTACTGATATGGTATCACCCTTTGTTTCATTACTGGCTAATTCATAATGACGGTTTTCATAATCAGCCTTCATACTTATCTTTGGGGAATAGACAGCTCCGAGAGTCAACAACCTGTCTTTCGCTACTGGAATTTGATATTGAATACCAATATCGAATTTAGCGGCTTTTACAGATAGCTCTGAATATTCAAGCGATGTATTAGTAGATGTTCCCGATAGGGCAGGTAATGCACGATAATGGTCGAGTGTACCGAACAAGAACGAAGCATTTGCTCCCACCGACAAGCCTTTAAGTGGTGTGTTATATCCTAGCCCGGCATATACCTGGCTAATTCCACCCGAACCAGAAAAGGTCTTTGTGTATGATACTGATCCATTTGTTTCTGTAGTTCCTAATTTATAACCAATTGAAGAAAAAGGGATGACGCCAAAACTAAGCCCTAACCCTTTCTTCAAAGGAACTAATATCGTAATATAATCAAGTCCCCCGTTTGTCTTATTTTCCGAAGTTGTTCCGTCATCCAATTTTCCAAAACTGACATTTACTCCTATATCAAAAAGGAAAGTCAATGAATCGACACTTGAGTAAGAAGCCGGGTTCATAGGATTGGCGCTTTGTGTACTGCGAAGTCCGTATCCAATTCCACCCATAGCCTTAGATGGCCCTACAGCCTGGTCTCTTAATATACCATAACCATACCTACTGTATGGCGAATCTGTTTGGGCATTAAGAGAACCTATAATACATGCCAACAGGGCTACCAAAAAAAGTTTCTTGCTTTTAATCATTATTTTTTAATAGTGTTTAAGCCTTTTTAGTTACTAATAAATCCGGAATCAGCATTAACTAAATCTATTCCTAAACTTTGGTTTACTTGACTATAACAAAAAAAATGGAGAATTATTATTCACAAAAAGTAATAAAATCTCTCCTTTGCTTACGAGCATGTATATATCTTCGAACAGAATGCATTACACATATAGTTAAAAAACAAACATTTAAATAAAGAACACACTCTAGCTTATTCCATCATGTTTAGTCTGAATTCAGATGAAATTTGTGCAAAGTAAATTAAAAAAAATCAGTTAACCGACTTTTTATATAAAATGTCATATTTTTTTTCCCTTAAAAAGGTTAATTCTCCTTATTTTAGTACCTTTGCATTTCCTTTATTTGGATAATGGATAGTAAAGAAAAAAACTACATAGGAAATAATCTATTGAAACATTTAAAACCATTTAAAAATATTATATGGTTTCTTAGTTTGTTTCTTATTTTCGAATTTATCTGGAAAATATGTGTACACCAGGGAGAAGATGAAAGAATCCTTCTTGTTCTGGGGAAAGATCTTACTATATATACTGAAGGCATAAACAGATGGACTGCCGAATCTGTATATTGGTTTGTACACGACATACTGGGATATAAGGATTTTTATCTCATAAACGGCATTACCCTTTATTTTAAAGGATCTATCCCTATCGATATAATTTGGGGATGTACAGGACTTAAGCAACTCTTTATGTTTGCTTTTATCCTTATGTTCTATTTTGGTCCAATAAAGAGAAAATTATGGTATATCCCGTTATCCCTGCTTATTCTGGTACTTATTAATATACTACGCCTATCCATTATATTCCTGATTATAAAGAATCCTTTTCCAGAGTGGTTTATTGCAGTGAACGAATGGTATAACCATCGTGAATGGATAAACACCAGAGAATGTTATCTCTTGTTTTATAAAGACTGGTTCAATGTATTTCACCGGGATATATTCACATGGATATATTATGATGGTGTAATCTTCATCTTATGGCTGATATGGGAAGAGAAAATAAGAAGGCCATTGAGAAAATCTGCCGTCAAGAATATTGGTTAAAACTACTCTTTCATCTTATACCTCTCCTGTGCCTTGTACGAAACCGGGCGTTATAAACAGGCTGAAACATATCCATAAGAAGTAATGAAAAATGAAATTTTCCGGAATGAAAATGCTCCGCACACTTGTTTATTATAACCAGTTGTACTATTAGTCGGAATAAAAAGAGGAATGCAGCAATACCAAGTATTACCCAATTCTGGGCAAGTACTGCATAAACAATCAAACCGATCGTTAACAAATAAAAAAGATATCTGGAAAATATTTCAAAACCGAATAGAACAGACGCTGAATTTTTAAAGTGGCTTTTAGCTATGGAATATGATTTTTTTATCTGTTTCCATAACGAAAAACGGTCAATAGACATCTCTATAAAGCTGTCTTGTGATATTGCAATTGCAGTGTTATTTTCATTTACAATCTGATTAATAAAGACATCTTCGCCATTTTCCAATGCCAGATGTGAAGCAAAGCCTTTATTATCAAAAAACAGATGTTTCTTAAATGCCAGATTACGATATGTGCCTGTATATGGTTTCTTTTTGATAGCCATCGACAGATATTGCATGCTAAATAATAAATTGTCGAAACGGGCTATTCTGTTAAAGAAATTCTTTGTTTTTTTATAGAAAGAATAACCCAGAACAATTTCTTTTGTATCTGACAGCTCATTGACCATAGATGATATCCATTTATCGGATATTGGCCTGGAATGAGGTTCGGTAAATAACAATACGTCTCCTTTGGCTGCCTTAATACCTATAGTATATGCCAGTTTTTTTCGTCCAAATTTCTTATCGGGTGAATAAGGCAGATAAGTATGATATAGATGAGGATTATGTAATTTAAGAGACAACAGCAACTCTTCAGTCTCATCTGTTGAGCCGTCATTTACAACGATTACCTCAAAATCGGGATAATCCTGCGAAAGGATAGCCGGCAAGTTCTTTGACAACTCGACAGCCTCGTTTTCTGATGAAATAATAACTGATACTTTAGGATTCGATTGTAAAACCTGATAGTTATCTCCATCTATTTTCCTTGCATACGAATATGGCTTCTTATAATAATTAAAGTAGAAAAAAAGCTGAACCAAAAGGAATAGGAAAAATAAAGACAATGCGATTATTTCTACTTCATTAAAAATAAAATAAGACAATATTTGCTCAATCATTATTACAAATTAAATAGTCTGGATACTATAAAAAAACAAGAGCCATATATCGATACGGCTCCCGGAGTATGATACATAAATTAAATTTTATCAGAATAATATGCCTTAGGCAGGTCTCTGCAATTATATTGCGAAGCCATTATCTCTCCGTATGCTCCTGCCGAACGCAGAACAAGGATATCTCCTCTTTGTGTTTCGTTCAGGTCGTAATCTTTCACAAACACATCAGAAGATTCACATATAGGACCCACTACATCATACTGCTGAGATGGCAGGTTCGACGATATATTTTCCACCTTATGATATGCCTGGTACAAAGCCGGACGAATCAGGTCGGTCATTCCAGCATCAACAATCACAAAGGTTTTACTTTCACCGTGCTTTACATAAACAGTACGTGTTACCAAAGCCCCACACTGGCATACAATTGCACGCCCTAATTCGAAATGTACCTGCTGACCATCTCTCACTTTGAGATTATTCTTAAATACTTCAAAATATCCTTCGAAATCAGAAATTGGATTTTTATCAGGGTTCTCATAGTCTATACCTAAACCTCCTCCCAGATTTATGTTTTCCAACTTTATGCCTTTACTTTCAAAAAAGTCCTGTAGTTCATTTACCTTTTGGCAAAGTGGTTCAAATATGTTAATATCTTCGATTTGTGAACCTATATGAAAATGTATCCCTATCAGTTTAAGGCTTTTCAACTCATTTAGTTTCTCTATTGCAGATTCCAGGTGAGATAATGCAAAACCAAACTTATTTTCGTTAAGCCCAGTTGTGATATATTCGTGTGTATGCGCATCCACATTCGGATTAATCCGTAGTGCGACCTGCGCTATTTTACCCTTTTTATTTGCAAGTTCGTTTATTACTTCCAGTTCAGGCAAAGATTCCGCATTGAAGCAGAAAATATTAAGGTCTAAAGCCAGATTTATTTCTTTATCAGTCTTACCGACTCCGGCAAAAACTATTTTCGAAGCGGGAAACCCTGCATTTACTGCTGCTTTTATCTCATTTCCACTCACACAGTCGGCACCAAAGCCATCCGATGCTATGAGTTCTAAAATCCGCCTGTTTGCGTTAGCTTTTACTGCATAATGTTGAGTGAATCCGCGTTTTTTTGTCTCTTCTTTTACGACCTTCAGTGTCTTCTTCAGTAAATCCATGTCGTAATAATAATAGGGGGTCTCAATCCCTTTCATTTTATCAACAGGAAAATTTCCTTGTGTCATCTATATAAAAATTAATTAAACAATTTATCATTTAATATTTGTAATGTCTTCTCCTTGTCTCCCCTACTCACTAAAAAAGAGAAGTTATATTTGCTTCCACCATATGAGATCATCCTTACAGGAATACCTTTTACTGCATTCAGTATATTGGAAGAAAAACTTGTATCATCCGATTCCAAATCCCCTATTACAGATATTATTACCATATCATTATCGACAGAAACCGTGCCATATTTTTTCAGATCATCTATTATCAGTTGCAGATTCCGCCCATCATCGATTGTCAAAGATACACCTATTTCTGATGTAGCCAGCATATCTATCGAAGTTTGATAATTTTCAAAAACTTCTGCCACACGACGAAGGAAACCATGTGCCAGCAACATTTTACCCGACTTGATTTTCACGGCTGTAATATTATCCTTTGCTGCCACAGCTTTAATTGCCCTTGCCTCTGTCTCGTTCGAAATTAAAGTTCCTTCAGCTTCCGGGCATTCTATATTTTTCAACCGTACCGGAATATTCGCCAGCTTAGCAGGCAAAACACTTGACGGATGTAATATTTTCAGTCCAAAATAGGCCAGTTCGGCCGCTTCATCAAAATTAAGATGCGGGATTGCCTTAGTACCTTTCACATAGCGGGGATCATTATTCTGCATAGCATCTACATCAGCCCAAATCTGTACCTCTTCGGCTCCGACAGCCACACCGGTCAACGATGCTGTATAGTCACTGCCACCTTTACGCAGATCGTCTATTTCGCCATAAGCATTCCGGCAAATATATCCTTGTGTTATAAAAATATCCGCATCTTTGGCTTGTTCCAATAAAGCCATCAATTTATCTTTTATGTATACCGGATCCGGGACTGAATTTTTATCTGTACGCATAAAATCCAAAGCCGGAATCAAAGCTATATTCAAACCTTTTTCTTTGAGATACAACCAGATCAGTTCCGAACAAATCAATTCTCCCTGAGCCATAATGACACGCTCTTCGAACAATGTAAACAAGTCCTTTGTAAAAGTGCGAATATAGTCAAACCTTGATAAGACTGCTTCGTCGGCTTGCTTTTTTATTTCCGGGCTATCAAAAAGGGATGCCGACAAATCATAATATTGCTTCTCAAGCTTATTGATAATCTCAATGGCACCTTCCTGATTTTTTTTATAAAGATAATCCGAAATTTCGGTCAATGCCTCAGCAGTTCCACGCATTGATGACAAAACAATCAAATTATTATTCTGTCCCTTAGCTATAATTTTCGCTACATTTTTTATCTTTTCAGCTGTAGCGATAGAAGCACTCCCAAATTTCAGAATTTTCATAGCCAATCCTTTTTTAGTTTTTCAATCTTATCTCGAAGTTGCAAAATTATAAAAAATTTTGAGCATTAATTTCAGAATAAACTATATATTTGAATTTAGATGATCATTTTACACTATGAAACACAAAATCATATATTTATGTTTAAGCGTTTTTGTTACTTTCTAACTTTAACTTTTCTTGCGGCTTGTTCATCCAACAATGATTACTCTGTTGTTGATTATAATATCGTGCCCATGGTTCAGGAGATAAACTATGTAAATGACAAAAGTTTCCTTATTGACAATACAACAAAAATCGTATATCCTTCTGATAATAAATCCTTAGCCGGAATTGCCGGACTATTGGCCGAATATATAGAATTCTCAACCGGATACAGACTTGAAGTAAGCAGTAATAGCGAACAGGAAAACATCATTTCACTGACTACAAATTTCACAAATGACAATTCCGAAGCCTATAATATTGAAGTAAATGATTCTCTTATCAGCATAAATGGAGCCAGCGAAGCCGGAACATTTTATGGTGTGCAAACACTGAGAAATGCTATTCCTACTAATGCATCAGGCAGTATAGAATTTCCGGGGATAGATATTACCGATTATCCTGCATACAAGTACCGTGGCGTCTCATTAGATGTTTCACGCCATTTCTTTCCTGTGTCATTTGTTAAGAAATATATCGACGTACTGGCTATGTGCAAAATGAATGTTTTCCACTGGCATTTGACTGACGATCAGGGGTGGCGCATCGAAATAAAAAAATATCCAAAACTCACTGAAATAGGATCGAAAAGGGAAAAAACCGTTATAGACAGGCATACGGGCGAATTCGATGACAAACCCCACGAGGGATTCTACACACAGGAAGAAATAAAAGACATCATAAAATATGCACAGGAACGCTTTATTACCATCATACCCGAAATCGATATACCGGGACATACACTCGCCCTATTAGCATCATACCCCGAGTTAGGTTGTACAGGAGGCCCTTACGAGGTAGGGTGCGAATGGGGTATTTACGAAGATGTACTCTGTGCCGGAAATGAAGATGTTTTCAGTTTTCTCGATGATGTATTTACCGAAATAACAAAACTATTTCCGTCGGAGTATATCCATATTGGCGGAGACAAATGTCTGAAAAACAGATGGGATGCATGTCCCAAATGTCAAAAAAGAATGCAACAATTAAGGCTTAAAGAAAATAAAGAACACACCAAAGGCGAACAGCTGCAAAGCTATTTTATCAAGCGTGTAGAAAAAATAGTTAACGATAAAGGCAGGAGTGTTATAGGATGGGACAATATACAGGAAAGTGATATAGCGCCAAATGCAACTATTATGGCATGGCATGGGATAGAAAGTGGCACTGATGCTGCCAGCAAAGGGCACAATGTAATTATGACCCCCGAACAATTTACCAATCTCGACTATTATCAGTCGCCTGATGTAGATAATGAACCATTCACCTATGGATGGCTCACCGAGTTAAAGAAAATTTACTCATTCGACCCGATGCCAGCGAACCTGGACGAAAACAAACAAAAACACATATTGGGAGCACAGGTTAATATCTGGACAGAATATATGCCATCGTCACAGAATGTAGAATATATGCTTTTACCACGTATGTGTGCACTGGCTGAAACATTATGGCGTAATCCGAGAACGAAGGATTATAATGACTTTGTTTCAAGACTCTACAAACTATCCCCGCAATTTGATAAACTAGGATATGATAATTGTAAATATGCATATGGTATTCAGGACTCTATATTTATAGATACTATAAGAAATGAAATATGTATATACTTATCTACATTCGATAATAGTCCTATCTATTATACAATGGGAGAGAAAGATCCCACGACAGAATCAACATTATATAATGTGAATGAACCTATAATAATAAAAGAGAACACTTTATTTAAAGCTGTGGTTTACCGTGACAATATCAAAAGTGACGTATACTCTAAAGATTTTATCTATCATAAGGCATGCGCCCACCCCATTAAACTGAAAAATGAGCCTGACAATAAATATACATTCAAAGGAGCCGAGTCACTGGTTAGCGGACAGATAGGCTCCGTGGCCAGCTACCGTACTGGTTTATGGATAGGCTTTCTGGGTACAGATCTCGATGCAACTATCGACCTGAAAGAAGAGACTGGAGTATCTTCTATTAGTTTTAACTCTTATGTCAATACACGGGGAAATCTTTTCGATCCTAAAGCCCTCTATATATATGTATCACAAGACGGAAAAAATTTCGAAGAAATATATAAAGAAGAGTACGCAACAAGAAAAGAGCATATTGGCCCAATGATACTCAGTTTATCGGCCAACCTTATGGAAACGGTAAAAGCCAGGTATGTAAAAGTGGTAGCCGAATCAATAAAGACTTTGCCCGAATGGCATGAGAAAAGCGAAAAGGAAGCCTATCTCATGATAGATGAAATAAGGATATTCTAGATACTAAACTGTATATTGCATATTTATAACAAAAAAAACTTAAAGTATTAGTTTTTCATTATTTTATTCTTAACTTTGCACCTCAGATATTCACAAGAGATATTTATGAGTATTTGAGAATGAAAAAGAAAAAGATACAATATTTATATTATAAACTAAAAAGGAACTGATATGTAAATATCCCGTTCCTTTTTTTTTAGTTTTGTAAATCGTTATTAATCACATTTATATTTCCATCTAAAAATGCATTCAGACAAAAAAGTTCAACTAATTCTTGACGACGGAACAGTTTTCGAAGGGAAATCTTTCGGATCGGAAACAGCAAAAGCCGGCGAAGTAGTGTTTAGCACCGCTATGGTGGGGTACACCGAAAGCCTTACCGACCCTTCTTACCTTGGGCAAATACTCGTTGTAACATTTCCTCTTGTAGGAAACTACGGGGTTCCCGATGATACATTTACGAATGGAATTTCGGACTTCTACGAATCGGAAAAAGTACAGGTAACCGGACTTATCGTATCTGACTACTCTCACGAATACTCACACTGGAATGCGAAAAAAAGCCTGGGTGACTGGCTAAAAGAACACGATGTTCCGGGAATTTACGGAATCGACACTCGCGAACTCACTAAAATACTACGCGAAAAAGGCTCGATGAAAGGAAAAATCGTTTTCAATAACGAAAATGAAGTGGATTTCTACGATCCTAACTTAGAAAATCAGGTTGCAAAAGTCAGCTGTAAAGAAGTGCTTACGTACGGAAACGGAGAAAAGAAAGTACTGCTCGTAGACTGTGGTGTAAAACACAACATCATCCGCAGCTTACTCAAAAGAAACGTAACGATCATACGTGTGCCTTGGGACTACGACTTCAATCAATTGGAATGGGACGGACTTTTCATATCCAATGGTCCCGGAAACCCTGAATTCTGTGAAGAGACAGTAAAAAACATACGCAAGGCAATGGATGGAAATAAGCCGATTTGCGGGATATGTATGGGTAACCAATTACTGTCAAAAGCTGGAGGCGCATCTATCTATAAATTGAAATACGGACACCGCAGTCACAATCAACCCGTAAAGATGGTAGATGATACAAGATGTTTTATTACATCTCAAAATCACGGATTTGCCGTAGCAAATGCCTCTCTGGGAAGTGACTGGGAGCCACTGTTCATAAACCTGAATGATGGAACGAACGAAGGTATTAAGCACAAAACAAAACCTTTCTTCTCGGCACAATTTCATCCTGAAGCGGCCAGCGGACCGACAGACACAGGTTTCTTATTCGACTTATTTGTAGAACAACTTTAAACAAGCCCCCTAAATCCCCCAGGGGGGACTTGAGCCTCCCCTTCGGGGAGGTTGGAGAGGCCACAACATAATAACAAAATGGATATAAATACAGACATAAAAAAAGTATTGGTACTGGGTTCGGGAGCGCTAAAAATAGGTGAAGCCGGAGAATTCGATTATTCAGGTTCACAAGCCTTGAAAGCCCTGAAAGAAGAAGGAATAGAAACAGTACTTATCAACCCCAATATAGCAACGATACAAACATCAGAAGGTAGTGCCGACAAAATATACTTCTTGCCGATCACTCCGTATTTTGTAGAAAAAGTCATACAAAAGGAAAAGCCACAAGGTATATTACTGGCTTTTGGTGGGCAAACTGCACTTAATTGCGGCGTTCAGCTCTACCAGGCAGGCATCCTTGAGAAATATAACCTACAAGTCCTGGGAACACCAGTACAGGCTATAATGGATACCGAAGACCGCGAACTGTTCGTAAAAAAACTCGACCAGATAGATGTAAAAACCATCAAAAGCATGGCGGTAGGAACAATAGAGGATGCTGTAAAGGCAGCTGCCGATCTTGGTTATCCGATCATTATCCGTGCGGCTTATGCACTCGGAGGACTGGGTTCTGGATTCTGTGACAATGAACAGGAGTTAAGAACACTTGCAGAAAAAGCACTCTCCTACTCTTCCCAGCTTTTGGTAGAGAAATCACTGAAAGGATGGAAAGAAATAGAATACGAAGTCGTACGTGACAAATACGGCAACTGTATGACCGTGTGTAACATGGAAAACTTCGACCCACTTGGAATCCACACCGGAGAAAGTATTGTAGTTGCTCCTTCACAAACGCTTACAAATGACGAATTCCATAAACTGCGCGAACTATCGATCCGCATTGTAAAACACATCGGTATCGTAGGTGAATGTAACGTACAATTCGCATTCGACACCGAATCGGAAGATTACCGTGTGATCGAAGTAAATGCTCGTCTAAGCCGTTCGTCAGCACTCGCATCGAAAGCCACAGGTTATCCGCTGGCATTTGTTGCCGCAAAATTAGGACTTGGATACGGATTATTTGAGCTCAAAAACTCTGTTACCAAATCTACTTGTGCCTTCTTCGAACCTGCTCTTGATTACATCGTAGTAAAAATACCTCGTTGGGATTTAGGTAAATTCCACGGAGTATCGAAAGAGATCGGGTCAAGCATGAAGTCTGTAGGTGAGATCATGGCTATCGGACGTTCGTTCGAAGAAGCCATACAGAAAGGACTTCGTATGATCAACATCGGTATGCATGGATTTGCGGCAAACAAACCGCTAGCTGTGGATAACCTTGACGAGGCCCTGAGCAATCCGACCGATAAACGTATATTCTGTATCGAAGAAGCTTTCAAAAGAGGCTATACAGTAGATCAGATATACGACCTTACTAAAATCGACCGCTGGTTCTTACAAAAACTGAAATATATATTCGAATGCTCGGAAGAGTTGAAAAAATATGATGACATACAATCTCTTCCTCTCGACTTGTTACTTATAGCAAAACAAAAAGGGTTCTCTGATTTCCAGATTGCCAAAATCGTATGTAAAGAACCCAGCTTGATAGAATCTATCCAGCACGAAGTACGCCGTATCCGTAAAGCAAACGGCATAGTGCCTTGCGTGAAACAGATAGACACCCTTGCTGCAGAATATCCTGCGCAAACCAACTATCTGTACATCACATACAATGGTAGGGAAAACGATGTGAAATACCTGGGAGACCACAAATCTGTCATAGTACTTGGTTCGGGAGCATACCGTATAGGATCTTCGGTTGAGTTCGACTGGTGTTCGGTAAACGCACTGCAAACTATCCGCAAAGAAGGTTACCGCTCGGTGATGATAAATTACAATCCCGAGACAGTGTCTACCGACTATGATATGTGCGACCGACTTTACTTCGATGAATTGACATACGAACGTGTAATGGACATTATCGAACTGGAAAATCCTCATGGGGTAATCCTTTCGGTCGGTGGACAAATTCCTAACAACTTAGCCATCCGCTTGGATGAAGCCAAAGTAAATATCCTTGGAACAACCGCTAAAAGCATTGATAATGCCGAAGACCGCCACAAATTCTCGAGTATGCTCGACCGCATCGGCGTAGACCAGCCACGCTGGAAAGAGCTTACCTCACTTGACGACATCAAGGGCTTTGTGGACGAAGTGGGTTATCCGGTGCTTATCCGTCCGTCTTATGTACTTTCGGGTGCGGCAATGAATGTATGCTCGAATGACGAGGAACTGGAAAACTTCTTAGGTCTGGCAGCAGAGGTTTCAAAGAAACATCCGGTAGTAGTAAGCGACTTCATTGAAAATGCGAAAGAAATAGAGATTGATGCTGTTGCCAACAAAGGAGAAATAGTGATGTATGCTATATCAGAGCACGTTGAGTTTGCCGGAGTACACTCAGGTGACGCAACAATACAGTTCCCTGCACAACGCCTCTATATAGAAACTGTTAGACGAATCAAAAAAGTCGCCCGTCAGGTCGCTCATGAATTACAGATATCAGGGCCTTTCAATATGCAGTTCCTGGCCAAAGACAACTCGATAAGGGTGATAGAATGTAATCTAAGAGCATCGCGTTCATTCCCGTTCGTATCTAAGGTTCTAAAAATAAACTTTATCGAACTCGCTACACAAGTGATGCTTGGTAAAGACGTGGTAAAACCAAACAAGAACGATTTCGACCTTGATTATGTAGGAATCAAAGCATCTCAATTCTCATTCTCGCGTCTGCAAAAAGCCGACCCTGTACTGGGAGTTGATATGGCTTCAACGGGCGAGGTCGGATGTATCGGTGACAACTTCTACGATGCCATGTTGAAATCGATGTTATCGGTAGGATACCGCATACCTAAAAAAACTGTATTGTTCTCTACCGGACCTGCAAAATCGAAAGTGGAATTGCTTGAAGCAGCCCGTCTCCTACATAAAAAAGGATATGAACTATACGCCACCGGTGGTTCGCAAAAATTTCTCGAGGATAACGGTGTACCTGCGACTCGTGTTTACTGGCCAAATGATAACCAGCAACCGAATGCCTTGGAAATGATCCACGACAAGAAGATTGACCTTGTAGTAAATATTCCTAAAAACTTTACTACCAACGAGCTTGATAACGGATATAAAATACGCCGCGCGGCTATCGACTTCAATGTGCCTTTACTAACGAATTCACGCTTAGCATCTGCTTTCATACAAGCATTCTGTAAAATGAGCGTAGATGAGCTGGAAATAAAGGCTTGGAACGAATACGAATAATTTTCGTCATAGAATTTAAGAGCACAAAAACCATCCGATAATCGGATGGTTTTTGTATTTTTGGCTGTCATATAATCTGTTCCAATAAATAAACTAACATGATATAATAATTTATACAACAAAGCGTTATTTCTTTAATCGTTGTTATGATTTCACCTTACAATAATATAATATATGAAAAGATTTTTCTTTTTTCTATTTTCTGTGTTACCGGTCTGTAGTCTTTTAATATCTGCGCAAGATAAAAAGTTATTGATAGAGATCAACTCCCTAAAGACAAATGAAATAATAGGGTTCAGTTATAATAAGATGAATCAACTTACTTACTTTGATGAAAAAGGAGTTGCTACATACCGGGAATTCACATTTAAGTATGATAAAAACAGTGGAAAGCTCTCTGAGTGCATAATCAATCAGGACAGAGGGGAATTTATCGCAAGTTCCAAGTTTACTTACAATAATCCCGACTATGTAGCAGAAGAAATCAAAACCAGTGGAAAAAAGATCAATATAAAAACAACAGAACAAGATAAAATTCATATAGATGTAAATGGCAGACTGACAAAAACTGCCTTTGACGATGGTAAACTATGGGAAGAGTTTGAATACGACAACAACAACAATATCATAAAATATACGCAACATTCAGCTTTAGGCGATAATGATGTTATTTCCACAAATATTTATAATAACGAAAAATCAGCATTCCTAAATATTGATAATATTCCTGCATGGTTTTGGGCGCTGCACATGAATAATATGAGATGGTGCAGTGATTTTGCAGGAAAAAACAATCTGAAAGAATCCACTGTTGTTGATCCAAGATTCGGCACAACAGTAACAGAAGTTACATACGACTATGACAGTGAAGGATATCCAACAAAACAATATTATAACGGCGAGCTTGTGAAAGAATTTAAATATAAAGTGATTAAATAAAATAGAAAGTGCAGAAAAGCCCGGAAAATAATATTTTCCGGGCTTTCTCATTTTTTTCTGATTTTTATTTATCCTTCTCAATCAATTCAGAATCTTTTAATTTCACAGGTTCTGCTTTCTTTCGCAATTTCATATTCAGAAATTCTACCAGTAAGGAGAATGCGATTGCGAAATAAATATAACCCTTCGGTATTTCACCCACGGTTGATCCAAATATCGATATTTGTGATAAATGGGCAGATTCAACAAGCAGCATCACCCCTATTAATATGAGGAATGATAGTCCAAGCATTTGTATAGTCGGATGTTCATTTACAAACCTACTTACCGGCCCCGAAAACAGCAGCATCACCATGACAGCAATGACGACAGCAGTAACCATAATTGTCATAGCTCCGGCGTAACCGAACTCGCTGAAACTAACAAGCCCCACAGCAGTAAGGACACTATCGAAGGAGAAGACTATATCTAATGCTACTATTTGAACAATTACACCAGCAAAGGCAGTACTTACTTTACCCTTAGCTGTATCGCTCTCTCCCTCTAATTTATGGTGAATCTCAGTAACGCTCTTATATAGGAGGAATAAACCTCCCAAGCCGATAATAATACTTTGTCCCGATATGGAACCATCGAACCAGGCTGTATCAAATGAAAAAATAGGTTTGGTAAGCTTCATCAACCACGATATGCAAAAAAGAAGAAGAATGCGGAATAGCATAGCTAACAGTAATCCTACTGTGCGTGCTCTTGGTTGATCTTTTGCTGGTAATTTTGATGACATGATAGACAAAAACACAATATTGTCTATCCCAAGCACAATCTCAAGGAACGCTAATGTTAACAAAGCGACCCAGGCACTTGGTAAAAGAAAAGTTTCTAATATCTCCATATAATTTTTTCGACAAATTTAATAAAGAATTTGTCTTATATGGCCGATTACTTAGCCTTTTCCAGATATTCCTTAATAACGCTATTTCTATCAGTCTTTTCAAGCCTGAAAAATAGCCTGATCTTGATTAAGATTTTTTTTAGCATCCCCTTTAAATGTTCGTCTTCAGTCAAAGACAAAAATAGACATTTTTTTCAGAAAACGAAAAAACTGATAGATATTTCAAATAAATTATATCAAAACGAATTTAAACAAATTCTGTGTATCTTTGGTTCATTAATAAATATTAATATCTGCAGATGAACAATAAGAAAAAAATAATAAATGACCCTGTATTCGGATTTATCACCATACCAAACGATTTTGTTTACAACCTGATACAACATCCCTATTTACAAAGGCTGAACCGTATCAAACAGCTCGGACTTGCTTCATTTGTATATCCGGGGGCTCAGCACACCCGCCTGCATCATTCTATAGGTGCCATGTATCTGATGAACGAAGCCATAAACAATTTACGGTCTAAAGGACAGGATATTACCGCTGAAGAAGCAAATGGCGCATTAGCCTGTATATTGCTGCACGATGTGGGCCACGGACCGTTTTCTCATGTTCTGGAACATACACTTACACATGGTATACATCATGAAGAACTGTCGCTTTCTTTAATGGAAAAATTAAACCGGGAACGAAACGGGGAGTTGGATATCTGCATATCGATTTTTAAAAATGAATATCCAAAGAAATTCCTGCATCAGTTAGTGAGTGGACAATTGGACGTCGATCGTCTGGATTACCTGAGACGGGATAGTTTCTTTACGGGAGTAACGGAAGGGAATATAGGTTCGGCACGGATTATAAAAATGCTCGATGTAAGAAATGATAATCTTGTTGTCGAAGCAAAAGGGATCTATTCGATAGAAAACTTCCTGATGTCCCGTCGTCTTATGTATTGGCAGGTATATCTGCATAAAACATCCGTAGCTGCCGAAAAAATACTGATAAAAGCACTTACCCGCGCAAAACATCTTACCGATAAAGGAATAAAATTATTTACACCTCCCGCTCTTGAGTATTTTTTAATGAATAATGTAGATAAAATATTCTTTGAAAATTATACAGAAGAAGTATTATATCATTTTACAAATCTTGACGATAATGATATCTGGTGTGCCCTTAAAGTATGGACAAACCATGAGGATATTGTTCTTTCCAAATTAAGCTCGTGCCTTATAAACCGCAACATTTTCAAAATAGAGATTACCGAAGAGCCGCAAAGTGAAGAAAAGATCGGATATCATGTAAAAAAATATATGGAAAAACTGGGTGTAAATGAAGTAGAAGCAACCTATTTTTATTCTTCGGATATAATATATACTAATATGTACAACGAAGAGGACGACAGCATTTCCATACTTTACAACGACGGCACGATTAAAGATATATCGAAAGCTTCGGATATGTTAAATATAGAATTGTTATCGAAAAAGGTAAAAAAACATTATTTCTCTTATATGAAACTATAATGGATATCAGGAAAATAGAACATTATATAGTAGCAAATAATCTGCTTCAGGGTGGAGAAAAAGTAATTGTGGGAGTAAGCGGGGGAGCGGACTCTGTCGCCTTGCTAGACATTCTGCACAGCTTTAAGATAGAATGTATCGTAGCTCATTGCAATTTTCACCTGAGAGGCGAAGAATCGAATCGTGATGCTTTCTTTGTGGAAGAATTGTGTAAAAAGTATAATCTGAAATATGAACGAATTGACTTCGATACCGAAGCTCATGCCGAAATAAACGGTATTTCTATTGAAATGGCTGCACGGGAACTCCGTTACAATTGGTTTGAACAAATCAGGATCGTACATCTGGCTGACAAAATAGCTGTAGCTCATCATCGTGATGACTCGGTTGAAACAATCCTGCTAAATCTGATAAGAGGCACTGGGATAAGAGGCGTTACAGGAATTGCACCAATGAATGGGAATATTATACGCCCGCTACTTTGTATGAGCCGCGATGAAATAATCGAATACCTGAATGACCGGAAACTAACTTATGTAGATGATAGCACAAACAACGAAGACCTGTATACAAGAAATAAAATAAGGCTGAATATAATTCCTCTATTGGAAACGATCAATCCTTCGGCCAAAGAATCGATAATACGGACAGCCGAGCATTTATCACAAGTGAATACTATATATCAGCTTTACATCGAACAGGTTAAGAAAGATATTTTTGAAAACAAGACCATAGATATAAACAAACTTATCAGGTATGCGGAGCCTGAAGCTGTTTTATTCGAAATACTATCTCCATATGGTTTCAATTCTGCTTCTGTAAGGCAGATCTTTGAATCGATAATCAGCCAGTCAGGTAAAATTTTTCATTCAGAAAGGTATAGTCTGCTAAAAGACCGTACTTTTTTCATCCTGAAAAAGAAAGGAAATATGTCTATCGATAGTTTTACGATTCGTCATGATAATGAAACAATAAATTATCCGATAAAACTTAAAATAGAGAAAATATTGCCGGATGATAATTTCTTTATAGAGAAAAATCCAGCTATTCTATATGCAGATTTTAATACAATAAACTTTCCATTGACGATCAGAAAATGGGAAAAAGGAGACTGGTTCATCCCTTTCGGCATGAAAGGTAAAAAGAAGGTCAGTGATTATTTCACCGATAACAAATTCAATCTTTTCGATAAAGAAGATACATGGCTTTTGTGTTCTGGGGACAATATTGTATGGATAGTAGGAGAACGTGCTGATGACCGGTTCAAGATAACAAAGAATACTACTGAAATTTTAAAAATAACAATGTATTAATAAAAACAGGGATTGTTATAATAACAATCCCTGTCTACATATATTGAAAGCTTATCTTATTTCAATAAATTCTCAACTTTTTCGGTCAATAATGACTTTTGAGCAGCACCCACTTGTTTGTCTACTACCTCTCCATTCTTAATAAAAAGAATAGTAGGTATATTGCGGATACCATATTTAGATGTAATTTCATCGTTATTATCCACATCTACTTTACCGATAATCACTTTATCGGCATATTCTTCTGCCAATTCTTCAACAAGAGGGCCTACCATGCGGCACGGTCCACACCATTCTGCCCAAAAATCAATCACAATTGGTTTTTCTGATTTTAACAGTTCTTCAAAGCCTGCGTCTGTAATTTCTAATGCCATAACTTTTATTTATATGCTTATTTAAATTATTTATATTTTCTATTTAAATTATCTATTGTGCAAAGGTAGTTATTCTATTTATAATATAAAAATTTTTCAGTTGACCTTGAATATTATATTCTCATTTTCTATCAGATAATCAACAAGTTCCTGTTTTACATTTATTTTTATATTTCGGGAAAAAAGATCGACCTTCATATTTTTCTCTCCATCAACTACCTGAAAATATAACAATGAATTGCCCGGATTGTTTTTAGTTAAAACAGATAATTCTTCTACCATCTGGCTATTCATCTCATGTAATGGTAAAGTTATGGTGATTTTTTCTATCAGAGAATCTTTCACATCGGGCAAAAGCTGAATAGAATTTATCTTAAACTCCAGCCTGTTTTCATCAAAGCGGGTACCTTGCACCCGCCCTTTTATATAAAGGTATAGCCCCGGACGGCCATATTTACCGAAATTAATATAATTATCTCCAAACAAAGGAATCTCTCCACTTCCCGTAAAGTCTTCGATACGCAGTATCATATAAGGCTTCCCATTTCGGGTCATACCCTCTCGGTTACCTGTAACCATTCCTCCGATAGAAATCTCCTTATTTTTCAGTGCATCTTTATCCTCAAAATCGGCCATACCTACATTGCAGACATAGTTAAGGACGATCTTATACTCATCCAAGGGATGAGCCGAAAGATATATACCAATTAACTCCCGCTCCTTATTCAACCGCTCCAGATCGGACCATTTTTCTGCAGATGGAATATCGGGATGAGCAATATCGAAGGAAGTATCATCACCAAAAAGAGAATTGACCGCCTGGTTTTTATCTGCCTGATATTTATTTCCATACCGGATGAGCAGATCAATAAAAGTTTCTCCTTTGCCATTCAACTCAAAGAACTGTTCGCGGCTAATTTCTGTGAAAGCATCGAAAGCTCCGGCTAAAGCCAAAGACTCTATATTTTTCTTATTACATGCACTCAGGTTTACCCGTTCTACGAAATCGAAGATATCTTTAAATGCACCGTTTTTATCCCTCTCATTCACAATACTCATTACGGCACCCTCTCCCACTCCTTTTACAGCGGCAAGTCCGAAACGGATATCCCCGGCCTTATTTACCGAAAATTTGAGGTAAGACTCGTTTACATCCGGGCCAAGCACATTCATATTCATGGCCTTACATTCATCCATGAATTTCGTGATTTCAGTTATATTGGATAAATTACGGGAAAGCACGGCCGCCATGTATTCCGGCGGATAATTGGCTTTCAGCCACGCTGTCTGGTAGGCCACCCACGAATAACAGGTTGCATGCGATTTATTGAATGCATAGGAGGCAAATTTTTCCCAATCGGCCCATATTTTTTCCAGCGTTTTCTTATCATGTCCGTTTTTCGTTCCGCCATCAAGGAATTTTTCCTTCAGGGCATTCATTTTGTCTATCAGCTTCTTACCCATCGCTTTCCGAAGTTCGTCAGACTGACCTCTGGTGAAGTTAGCCAGCAAACGGGAAAGTAACATGACCTGTTCCTGATAGACCGTAATACCATACGTATCATTCAGATACCGCTCCATGACAGGAATATCATAGGTTATCTCTTCCTCTCCATGTTTACGGGCAATAAAGGATGGTATATAATCCATTGGTCCCGGGCGATACAGGGCATTCATGGCTATCAGGTCTTCAAATTTGGACGGTTGCAGCGCTTTCAGGTATTTCTGCATTCCGGCAGACTCGAACTGGAATGTACCGGTCGTTTTGCCCTGACTGTATAATTCGTATGTCTTCGGATCTTCAAGGGATATATTATCTATATCTACTTTTTCACCTGTAGTATGCTTGATATTGTCGAGGGCTTCCTTAATGATAGAGAGTGTTTTCAACCCCAGGAAGTCCATTTTTATCAATCCGGTTTCTTCGATCACCGTACCTTCATACTGCGTCACAAGAATACTTTCACCGGTTTCTTTATCCTCTGCCGTACTTACAGGCACAATGTCCGAAATATCCTGCTGGCCGATAATGATACCACAGGCATGCACACCGGTATTACGCACATTACCCTCGAGCATTTGTGCGTACTTCAGGGTATCGCGCATCACGGGGTCATGGCTGTTGGCTGCTTCTTTCAGTTCGGGAACATAGTCTATCGCATCTTTCAGCGTAACTTTTTTCTTATCGGGAATACGGTCGGGAACAAATTTTGCCAACCGGTTCGATTCAGACAATGGCAATTTCTGTACACGGGCAACATCTTTTATCGCCGATTTAGTAGCCATTGTTCCATAAGTAATAATATGTGCGACCCGTTCCTGTCCGTATTTTTCCGTTACCCATTTCAAAACCTTTCCACGTCCGTCATCATCGAAATCAATATCGATATCGGGCATAGATATACGATCGGGATTAAGGAAACGCTCAAACAGCAAATCATATTTAATCGGGTCGATATCAGTAATTCCCAGACAATAAGCCACAGCCGATCCTGCAGCAGAACCACGTCCCGGACCTACGGCGACACCCATTTTCCGGGCGGCCGAGATAAAGTCCTGCACTATGAGGAAGTAGCCCGGAAAACCCATCGTCTTCATTGTGTTCAATTCAAATTCGAGACGTTCGGCGACCTCCTCATCCATATCTTTTCCATAGCGTTTCTCTGCTCCGATCATGGTTAAATGACGAAGATAGTCGGATTCTAACTTGATACGTATAACCTTATCATATCCACCCAAACGCTTATATTCTTTCTCTCCAAATTCTTTTATAAGGTCTTCTGCCGAATACATGATCCGATATCCTTCTTCCGTCCCAAATGAGACATCAATAGGGAAGAACGGCATCAAGGCGTCGGAATCAATGGAATAAAACTCAACTTTATTTGCTATTTCGAGTGTATTTTCCAAGACTTCTGGATGATCAGAAAATATTTGTCGCATTTCAGCCGTAGTTTTCAGCCATTCCTGCTTAGTATATCGCATACGCTTGGGATCGTCGAAATCTTTCCCTGTACTCAGACAGATCAGGCGGTCGTGCGCGTCGGCATCTTCTTCATTTGTAAAATGCACATCGTTGGTAGCTATCACCTTAATACCAAGCCTTTGCCCCATTTGGACAAGCTCTGTATTAACTTTTTCCTGTAATGGATAAGCTTCGGTATTGGCATCGGGGCGATTTGTTTTATGGCGCTGAAGTTCGAAGTAAAAGTCTTCACCAAAAATATCCTTGAACCACAAAGCTGCTGCTTCAGCCTCTTTTATATCTCCGGCTGTGATTTTTTTAGGCACCTCACCCCCAAGACATGCAGTGGAAACAATCAGACCTTCATGGTATTTCTCCAATAATTCCTTATCGATACGTGGACGCATATAATAACCTTCTGTCCAGCCATAAGAAACCATTTTAATAAGATTTTTATATCCTGTTTCGTTCTTTGCCAGCACCACCAGGTGCCAGCCGCTCATGTCAGGTTTTCCTTCTTTCAGTTTGCGCCCCCTGCGAGCAACATAGCATTCGCAGCCGATAATCGGTTTAAAGCGTTTTGCCTCTTCTTTATGTATCTGGTTTTTTAATTCTCCTATTTTCTCAGAATTATTGCCCGACTCATCAGCCTGTAGTTGCTTAATTTCGGCTTTTAGTTCCTTTATCTTATTGTTGTAACCCGAGTTTTTCTTCTTAACATAATTATAGAATTCCTTAACCCCAAACATAGCCCCATGGTCAGTCAGCGCAATAGCTTTCATTCCATCACCAATGGCCTTGTCCACAAGGCTTGGTATACTGGCTTGGCCATCGAGCAGGGAATACTGGGAGTGAACGTGTAGATGTATAAAATTGCTCATAATTTTACTTTTCCTTTTCTCTCAATTATGTAAAGTTACAACAAATAGATACGATGCTAAAAATTTTCTATTAGCAGTTTTCAACATTTAAATGTTTTTATTCTAACACCAACAAAATGAACATATATTTTGCTTTGCATTTTTTTCAACTAATTTATCTATGTAAGTAAAGGAGTTATGAGTTATAAATTATGCGAACCAGCAGTTGAAATTATTATGATTGTAAAAAATAATTGTTCAATTTCACTAACGCGCTTGTCGGCTTGTTTTCTTTCAACTTTTTTCTTGATAAAAAAGTTACAAAAAATCAAGGCTTCATTCCTCCGGCGACCCAAAACCGGCGTTGCGGCTGAACAAAAAGAACTCGCTCATCAGCAGGGCTAAATACGAATCTTACGTGTAAGCTCGAACAGCTTTTTGTTCTACGCCTCCACTGCCGGATTGGGTGCCCCGCCTGCGGAACGTATGCCGGAGTCGCAAAGCGACGACAAAAAAGACTCTGCTTTGTCAGGCGTCCGCCCGGTGGCATTAGTCTGCAGTGCGGGCACCCGTCAGGTGAAAGGGGCATGAAACCAAATACTGTCTGAGCCGCAGGCGAGTTTATTTGGTTTAGCCCGTGAACCTGTAACGGATCGCACGAAGGACGAGCCACCAAAGCGTTTTTGGTTCCTTTTGCGGCTTTGGGCAAAAGGAACACAAGCAATCTTCAATTGCACGTAGTAAAAAAGAATTGAACTATTAAATATAACTACTGATTGGCATAAATTATGAATATAAGGCTCAAAAGAATATTGATTATACTTAGCATCTTTGCGAGAAAAATATTGCAAAAGTGTAACTTTTGTAACTTTTTAGTAAAATAGCTAACAGCTAAAATTGTCAGATGTGTCAGGTTTTTATTCATCACTCTTTTATTTTACCTGATAAATGCATATATATCAGCATCTTTTATTTGTACTCAGAAAATATATCCATAAATTTGTGCTTTATATAAATTCTATGTCAAAAAGAAATCTCTTATTCCTATTCGTCTCTATTCTGGTTTCCACCTCCTTATATTCCCAGCAAACCATAAGGATTGCCGGAACGGTAAAAAACGAAAAAGGACAGCCGGTCGAATATGTACTGGTTGCGCAGGAAAAGACACAAAATATAGCTACAACCGATAAAAACGGAGAATACTTTCTTACCGTATCGCCAAAAGACACTATTAAAATATTATTCTCTCTTATCGGCTATAAAAAGCATCTGTATCTCATGCCTAAACTGAACGAAGGAATGGTATTGAATGCTGTGTTACAGGAAGAAGACAAAGAACTGGCCCCTGTAACAATAGAAGGGGAACGAACCATTACCACTGTTATTGAACGGGTTGATTATCTGGCAACAAGACGCCCTTCCAATCCATGGAGCAGTATAGAATCATTATTAGCCACAATGGGCGGCGTAAGTTCGACCAATGAACTTAGCCAGCAATATTCAGTAAGGGGAGGCAACTTTGATGAAAACATCGTATATGTGAACGGAGTAGAGATTTATCGTCCTTTATTAGTCCGATCGGCACAGCAGGAAGGATTAAGTTTTATCAATCCCAATATGGTAAAGACTATCGGTTTCTCTGCCGGAGGATTCAGTGCCGAATATGGCGACCGTATGTCCTCAGTCCTCGACATTACATATAAAAAACCTAAAGAATTAGAGGGTGCTATATCTGCCAGCCTGATGGGAGGAGAAGTATATATTGGCAGCTCATCCGGCCGTTTTTCGCAAATAACAGGAGCCAGATATAAAACAACACGCTCGCTCCTTAGCAAAACAGATACTAAGGCCGAATATGATCCTGATTTTTTAGATTTTCAGACATATATGACCTATGAATTTTCTCCAAAATGGGAAATCGATCTCCTTGGAAATTACTCATACAACAGATTTAAATTCACACCTACTTCGCGCGAAACCAAGTTCGGCACATTACTGACACCCCGTACATTTCTGGTTGAGTTCGACGGACAGGAAAAAGACAAATTCCTGACTTATCAGGCCGCATTTACCCTAAAAGGGAAAATAAACGACAAGCTAACCATTGGCCTTACTGCGTCGACATTCGCCTCTGACGAACAGGAAAGATACGATATTACAGGCCGCTACCTATTAAAAGAGACGGATGTTACAGGAGAAGAGAATCCGGATGAGAGTGAAAATCTTGGGATCGGAACTTACCATGAACATGCCCGGAATAAGCTGGAATCGGAAGTATATACTATCTCCCACTTCGGAAATCTGAAACTGGACAAACATCTTATCAAGTGGGGAATCACTTATCAGAATGAAAATATAAAAGATAAGATCAAGGAATGGGAAATGCGCGATTCGGCAGGCTATTCCATACCCAGTACAGGCGTTGATGTAAATGTGTTTTCGAATCTGAAATCAGATAATAAGATCAATCCGTCCCGTTTTTCAGGATTTGTACAGGATACGTATTCATTCGATACAGACAAGGGCTTGTTTATATTAAATGCCGGTGTAAGAGCCAGTTACTGGACTTTTAATGAGGAGTTAATAATCAGTCCACGTGGTGCTCTGGCTTTTGTACCTAAAAATACAGATAATCTTTCTTTACGCATTGCCGGAGGTGTCTATTATCAGGCTCCGTTCTACAAAGAGATGCAACGGATTGTCGATATCGACGGAAATAATACCATAGAGTTGAACAAAGATATTAAGTCGCAGAAATCATATCATATTGTTTTGGGGGCTGATTATTTTTTCGGAAGGGACGAAAGCAGGAATATTCCCGCATTTAAGCTGTCAGGCGAGATATATTATAAGAAATTATCAGACCTGATACCATACACTGTAAATAATGTAAAAATAAGGTACACAGGAGAAAACACATCGAAAGGATATTCCACGGGTATAGACTTCAAGCTTTATGGTGAATTTATCCCGGGAGCCGATAGCTGGATCAGTCTTGGCCTGATGAAAGCCCAACAGGATATCAACGGAACGGAAGTTCCTCTTCCTACTGATCAACGCTTTAACTTCGCCATTTTCTATCAGGACTATATTCCGGGGTATGAACGTTTACGAATGAGCCTCAGAGGACTTTGGTCGGGAGGTCTGCCAGTATCTGCACCATACAAAGGTTATGAAAACGGTTATTTCCGCACATCATCATATAAACGGGTAGATATAGGGTTTTCATGGCTGGCATTGGGAGAAGATTTTGCTATAAGGAATAGAAATTCGTTTTGCCGGGCTTTCAAAAATATCTGGTTGGGATTCGATATCTTCAATCTGTTCGATATGGAAAACGTAAATACTTATTACTGGATAACAGATATACATAGCCAACAATATGCTGTGCCAAACTATCTTACTGGTCGTCAACTCAATATAAAGCTGGTAGCCGAGTTTTAACTTCTTTAAGACTCCTTTCATCTATTCCTATTTCTAAAAAATATACCTTTGCTTCAAACATAAAAGAGTAGATTATGGAAAACTTTTCAATGGTAAATCCCGTAAAAATCATATTCGGGGAAGGAATGATAAAAGAAGTGGCCAACGAAATACCTAAAGGAAGCAAGGTGTTGATAACATATGGCGGAGGCAGTATAAAAAAGAATGGAGTATACGATCAGGTAGTTAAAGCTATTGATGGTTTTGAATGGTATGAATTTTCGGGAATCGAGCCGAATCCTCATTATGAGACCTGCATGAAAGCTGTGGCTCTGATAAAGGAAAAAAGCATTGATTTTCTTCTGGCTGTAGGCGGCGGTTCAGTACTTGATGCCACAAAATTCATAGCGGCAGCGGCTTGTTTCGAAGACGGTGATCCGTGGCTCATCTTATCTAAACATGCAGAAGTAAAAAAGGCCTTACCATTCGGAGACGTAATTACCCTGCCAGCAACAGGCTCGGAGATGAACAGCGGTGCTGTTATCACCAAAGCGGAAACACAAGAAAAGCTGGCCTTCGGTTCCCCGTTTACATTCCCTAAATTTTCGGTACTCGACCCTACTACGACATACAGTATGCCTCCACGCCAGATAGGGAATGGTGTTGTAGATGCGTTTGTACATGTAATGGAGCAATACCTGACATATAATGAAGGGGACTCATTGTTACAGGATAATATGGCAGAAGCGATTGTAAAAACATTAGTAGCAGATGGGCCTAAAGCTCTAAAAACTCCAGAAAATTATGGTGTGCGTGCGAATCTGATGTGGGCTTCTACATGGGCTCTTAATGGCTGGATAGCCGCCGGAGTACCTGAGGACTGGGCTACACACATGATAGGACACGAGCTGACTGCTTTCTATGGATTGGATCACGGGCAAACGCTAGCTATTGTACTTCCGGGTGTGATGACTGTACTGAAAGAACAGAAGAGCAAAAAAATCACCCGCCTTGGAAGAGAAGTTTTCGGAATAAATGATAATGACGCTACAAACAGAACAATAAAAGCTGTAGAAAACTTTTTTGAATCGGTAGGAGTAAAAACCCATCTTTCCGATTACGGACTGGGAGACGAAGCTATCGAGAAAGTAGTTAGCCGTCTTTCTCAACGGGGATGGAAGCTGGGTGAATGTGAAAACATAACCGCCGATGTGGTAAGAGAAATCCTCACATTGAGAAAATAACACATCTAAATAAAAAACAAAGCCGATGAAGAAATCTCCATCGGCTTTTATTACATAATACAGTTTCTTATTCAGCCGTTTCCGTACGTCCGTCAGAAGCCTCGCGGCTTACGAATTTCCATTCCTTATCGCCTGTGCATTGTAGCGTATAAGACCAATACACATTGGTTCCGGCTCCCGGTTCGGAATATATCAGCACATTGTCGACCCGTGCATACTGATCTACCCCACTTACTATAGGAGTAGCGTTCGGATATTTGGAATTAAGTACTATGATAAGCCCTTCGACAGTACGTTGGTTCATAAAGGTAACTTTCTCATCCTGGGAAGCATCCATAGGGTAAGTATCATCTTTACCTCTATCTACCTCACGGTAAGAAACATTGCCATAGTATGTGCTAAATCCATAATAGTATTCAGCATTACTATTAGCATGAACAACATCATCGTCACCTGCCTTATAATGATCGATAACATAATCTACCACTATCTGGTAATCAGACTTAGCTAAAGAAACAATGATAGTCGGATCGAAAATCCAGACTTTAGAATTATTTACTTCCGCCCGTACAAATTGCGAGGACTCTTCTGAAAGAGTACTTTGTACTGTCCATTGGTTATCATAAACTACCCGGTCAGCATAGTAAACCCCGGCACTTGTGCGATAAACGACTACTTTTTCAGTTCCTATAAAATTCTGACCCAGATATTGAGGCAATAAGGTTTGAGCCTGTGCTGTAGTCATTGTTCCCGAAGAAAGGGTTAGTTTAGTATAATCTTCCGGCTGCAAAGTAAGGATACCGCTGCCTACGGCAGACCATGCACTACCATTGTATGTATATGTTGCATACTGTGTATACTTACTTTCCACATCCGTACCTGAAACTTCTTCCCATACCTTTACGTTATCCAGTTGATAAGTAGTCGTAACCTTAGGTGTTGAAGTATCATCGCCCATATATTTAAATCCAATATATATCTTTTTCCCTTTGTAAGCAGTAAGATCTAATGTGCCGGCAGTAGCCCATGTACTATATCCACTTGCTGGAGCAGGAATGGTAAAGCTTGAAGTTACATCTGTCCAGTTTGCAGTAGCAATATCACCTACCGTTCCGTCAAAATCTTCCGATATCATAATCCTCAAGCCGGCAGCAGTATAGTTCCCTGTAATTATATCGAAAGAGAATTTAGGCGTTGTTGTTGAGTTAGTCAAATCAACATTTGGCGTAATCAACCAAACCTCATTTTTTGCAGCAGATTGATACGATGACACCTGTGCATAGTTATTGCTACTATATGTACGCATTTGCCAGAATATTGAACCACCGGTTACATCTTTATTAATCCATCCGTCAATATTTACAGCCACACCCGAGCCCGCAGTATAGCCTTCGAATTTTTGTTCAAAGAATACGCTTTCAACTGTAGTTGTCACAGGTTCTTCATCCGAATAATAATATTCTACAGTCTTATAATCGCCTGCTACCGCATCAGTAAAACGGGTTTTCAAAATATTCGGAATCTGCGAATTTGCAGATTTAGCCGGGGTAAGAGATAATACCAGCGGGCTTGTTCCCCACACCGACTTATAATCGTCACTCACCATAGTGTATCCCGTAGTGCTCAATCCGCTCAACACCTCATCACGTGCATCATCATACATATAAGTAATCATGGCCGACGACTTAACGTCTGCTGTATAATACTTGTTTTCGAGCAGGTATGGAATCAACTGTGCAGGATCGAGTTCAGGTGAAAACTTCTTGGCCGAACTCAACTTATTTGCCAATGCTGTATTTTCGTCTGTACCAGTTGCTTTCAGAGCATTTACAATTATCGTATAATCAGCATCTGTCATTGTATATTGGTAGTTCGCCAGATTTGTAGGTCTTTCAGCATCTTCATACCAATCAAAATTGTCCTCATTGAAATCTTTACAAGAGAAAGCAATAAAAACAGTAAACAGTATAAATATTATTTTTTTCATATTGTTGTTCTTATTTTGTTTTTTTAGGTTTAGAAATGTACTTTTAATCCTACACTCCATGTGCGTCCAAAGCCATAGTACACCTGAGCAGATTCTGCTTTTCCATCACCGCCATCCTTTGCATCAGCAATATAAACCGCATCGAACAGGTTATCGATGTTCGCTGTCAATGTTGTTTTTAGTCCCATAATATTAAATTTGTAATTATAGAACAAATCAAATGTTTGGTAATTAGGTATCTGCCATGGTTGAGCAAAATCATTTGCACCCCAACGGTTTATAGTTACTGTAAAGTCGGCAAAAATTCTCGCATAGTGATTAAAGTCGAGACCTATTCGCATATCTTTAAATATCTGATAATCGGCACCAACAGCGACAAACGTTTGAGGAGAGTTACCCACATGGATACCCTTCAGATTTACCTGCGCTTCTACGGGAGCACCATTTTGTTCAACGACACTACCATCTTGTTTGACAGCATATCCTGAAGCATTACTATTCCATTTCCAGTTATTAAACGCCGCCATAGCTTTCAGATTCAGATTTCTTGTCGGACGCACATTCACTTCAAACTCAATACCCTGATGTAAAGCATTTACTCCTGATAAATTAAGAGTACCTTCTTCGGGCCTGCTTGAATCTAAAGACCTTACCATTGTCTTATCATTCCACTCTGTGCGATAGATATTAACTTTGGCATTCATAAAACTATTGACAAATCCATATCCGGCTTCCACTGAGAATACTTTTTCGTTTCTACCGTTAGGGTTCATCGCATTACTTTTCTGATTGCTTGTAAAGATACCGGCAGAATAAAATGGTGTACGAGAGAAATAACCGATATTGGCAAAAGCATTATGATTTATATTGAAGTTATAATTCGCACCTCCTTTAATACCAAAACCTGCTTTATTTTTTGTATCTGATTTTTCATTATCAGCTGCAAATTTTTCTACACGCCAGTAATTCGAAACATTGAAAGATCCTGATACAAAAGCACTCAATTTATCTTTTGAATATTCAGCTTGTCCGAATACTCCTTCCTGCATTACAAATCCATCATAGTTACGATATACGATATCACCGACTGTCAGTTTCTCATTTACCCAGTCTGCATTATCTTTGTATTTACCATCAATAACCCTTTGCGGGTCTACCAAAAATTTACCTCCGAGCAAATCTACTATCTCTGTTTTATGGATTCCTTTATAATAACGGAAGTCTACACCACCCTGTAGCTCTATTTCATCGGTAATCTTATTACTGTATGTAGAAAGTAAGCCCACCCAAACATGGTTGTTTATAGCATTCTGGATAGCCAGCTGCGATCCATTCGGGTTTTCAGCATTTTCAGCCATTAATTTAGCAAAATCATAAGTCCCGAATCCGGCAACTTTTCCATCACCTGCTCTATAGTCCTGATTAACCAACCCGTTAGTTGATCCGTATGCAGCTGTTCTGTTATTTCCTACTCCCGAATATCCACCTCCCGAACCAAGAGACAAGTAAAGGGCTGTTGATAAACTTGATTTCAAATTAATATCCCAAATATGGTTCAATGATATTTGCGGTTTGTGATATTCATTGTAATTAAATGTCTTAAACTGTCCAGACGAATCGTATCCATAGCCGGCGTTGTATTGATATCTATCATTCTTAGGCAGTTTGGCCCATTCTGATATTAATAATTGGTCCTTCCGTTGATTATGCCACTGAGGTGCACCAAATGCGGTTAATGACAATACCTGATTTGTTCCCAATTGCTTGGATATATTCAGGAAATAAGAATAGGCCTCAAAGTCTGTACCCTGAATGTAACCGTCGCTCCATGTTTTTGCGCCTAACAAAGTTACGGCCCAACCATTATCCATCAGACCTGTGGATACATTGAACGAAACTTTATTGTAACCATCGTTACCCATTCCGTAATACACAGAACCACCTTTTTCTGCATCTGTAGATTTGGTAATAATATTGATAGAACCTCCAACTGATGGTGATGATATTTTTGATGCTCCTAGCCCACGCTGTACCTGCATCACACGTGTCACATCACCTAATCCGGCCCAATTAGACCAGTAAAGTCCACCCCACTCCATATCATTCATCGGCACCCCATTTATCATCACAGCTACGTTTGGCGAATCAAAACCACGTACCCTTACCTGAGAGTCTCCATATCCCCCTCCTGTTTTTGTTGCGTATACACTTGGCGTGGATTTAAGTAATTCCGGGAATTCTTTTGTACCTGTCTTCAGCATGATAATCTCTGCATCGATAGAAGACATGGCTACCGGTGTTTTACGGTCTACCCCTATAGTAGATGTAATAATAACATCATTTAGTCCGAAAGCATCAGATTCCATTTCGACATTACCCATATTTGCTCTTACATCGAGCTCCTGGGCTTTGTATCCTACATATGTGAATTTCAATTTGCCTTTAGATGATGATAAACTTAATGTAAAGCTCCCGTCGAGATCGGTCGCTGTCCCTTTCTTTTCATCCTCTGAAAATACAGTTACCCCAATTAAAGGCTCTTTGGTATCTTTATCCAGCACCACGCCTTTTACCACGGTTTGGGCAAAAGCTGTAATGGAACAAAATAAAATACCTACCAACAGAAAAGATAATTTTTTTCTCATGTTTTAATAATTAAGAAATTAAAGTTGATTGATATACTGATATACATTGATATACTGATATACTATGTTTATTCGTCTGAAGATTGACGTTTTATTACATAACTCCTGTATACATATGAATATGAAGTGATTACCATTTACAAAATGCTATTTAACAAGTCTTTTTCATATTATTTTACCTCAGTACAAATATAGGTTATAATAATTTAAAATAATATAACAAAAAAGTTATTTTTTTGCTACGTTCAAAAAGTTTTCAAGAATTTATTTAAAACAATAATATACTCAATATAAAATAAGAAGCCTGGCTAAATATAATGTTCAGCCAGGCTTTTATATTATATTATCTGTTTATCTTACATCGTATCCTGCTTCTTTGGCATATTCTGCCTGAGCATTTACCAATGCATCGAATAATTTTGAATATTCATCTATTTTTGCATCGTATTCATTGGTGATATTCTCCAAATCCACATCAGTAGATTCTGCTGTTAATGAAGAAAACTTCTTACCTGTTTCAACAACACTCCTAAGACCTTCATATGTTTTAATAGCAGCTTCTTTAAATGCGTCTCCTCCTTTTGGAGCCTCCAACGCTTTTACTATATCAATCTCTTTATTGATTTTAGCCAATGCGCTATCTGTTTGAGCCGTAATAGCTGAGAAATTGGTATCTTCGATTAACTTTGCAATCGCATCCTGATATTCTGTGCTTACATTGGTAATTTCAGTGTTTGCTTTAGAAAGAGCATCATTAAATTTTACCGGATCGGGGCCACCACACGACGCAAAAACCATCATTACCGCAAATAGAGAAAATAATACTTTTTTCATGTTAAGTAAATTTTGTAGTTTTTATTATACTTTATTACATCACAAATATAAATAAAAATATCACTCAAACAATCTCTTATGAAGATAACGCCCGTTTCTTTGCCAGAAAATCTTTTATCCCTCCAATGTGTTCTCTGACCTTCTTATCCGAGAATTCAAAGACTTTAGTTACAAGACCATCCAGAAAATCACGGTCGTGCGAAACAAGAATTACTGTTCCGTCATAATCTAAAAGAGCATTCTTCAATACCTCTTTTGTTTTCAGATCCAGATGATTGGTAGGTTCATCGAGAATAAGCAGATTAACAGGTTCAAGTAATAACTTAATCATAGCCAAACGTGTACGCTCACCTCCTGAAAGCACTTTCACTTTTTTCTCTGAATCGTCGCGATTGAACATAAATGCACCCAGTATATTCCTTATCTGTGTACGGATATCTCCTTCTGCCACACGGTCTATTGTTTCAAAAACAGTGAGATCCTCATCGAGCAGATCCGCCTGATTTTGCGCAAAATAACCAACCTCTACATTATGCCCTAACATAATATTGCCTTCGAAGGGAGTTTCACCCATTACACATTTAACGAAAGTGGATTTTCCTTCCCCATTCTTTCCGGCAAGAGCAATTTTTTCACCTCGCTCGATCATCAGATTCGCATTCTCGAAGACTAGGTAATCATCATATTTTTTAGTAACCATGTCCACTGTCAGCGGATAGTTACCCGAACGGGTAGCAGGCTGAAAACGGATACGTACCTGTGACTTATCTTCTTCGTCTATTTCCACACGTTCCATTTTTTCTAACTGGCGGATACGGCTCTGTACTAATACCGCCTTAGCTGCCTGAGCACGGAAACGCTCGATAAACTCTTCTATTTCGGCTATTTGCTTTTGCTGAGCTTCCCATGCATGTATCTGCTGCTGACGACGTTCCTGACGCAATTCCACATATTTAGTATAATTAACCTTATAATCATAAATGCGTCCCATCGTCAGTTCGATGGTGCGGGTAGTGACAGCATCGATAAAAGCCCTGTCGTGCGAGATCAATACCACAGCCTTAGCCTGTGTATTGATAAAATCTTCGAGCCAGCCTATAGATTCAATATCTAAATGGTTGGTAGGTTCATCGAGCAACATCACATCCGGATTGAGGAGGAGGAGTTTCGCTAATTCGATACGCATACGCCAACCTCCGCTGAATTCGTTGGTCTGCCGCTCCAGGTCGGAACGTTTGAAACCAAGGCCTAAAAGCGTTTTTTCGACTTCTCCCTCGAAACTAATGCCCTCTACTGTTGCCAATCGCTCATGTGCCTGAGTGAAATCGTCGATCAGTTTGGCATAATCGTCTGATTCGTAGTCGGTACGTGTTTCCAATTGCCGGTTCATTTCCTCTATTTTTGCTTCAAGTTCGAATATATGAGCAAATGCCAAAGAAGCCTCTTCCCTGACCGTCCTTCCGTCAACAATTTTCATTACCTGGGGTAAGTAACCTACCGTTGAACCATCGGGACTTGTTACCGTACCTTTATAATGCGTATTTACTCCTGCCAGAATTTTAAGCATGGTACTTTTTCCGGCACCATTTTTACCGACAAGAGCAATTTTATCTTTTTCGTTTATTATGTAACTGATATTATCGAACAGTACCCTGTCACCCAATTCTACCTTTAAAGCGTCTACAATTAGCATTAAATACTTTTTTTATTTTTGAAGGTGCAAAGGTAAGGAAAAATCAGAAATGAAAAAGATTATCTATATATCGAGGTTAAATATTAGCTATATAGTTATGAGTTATGCCAATCAGTAGTTAAAATTATTATGATTGTAAAAAAGAATCGTTCGTTTTTTTGTGCTACGCGCAATCGAAAATTGCTTATGTTCCTTTTGACTTGCCTTCGCTTCGTCGATTTTTAATTGGCTCCGCTTTGCTCTGCCGAACGCTGTTTGTCAGGTTTTACACCTCAGCCCGCCCTCTCCAACGGGAGAGGGGGTAGCAAAGCTACAAAAAAAAGAAAAAAACACTCTTTAGTTCTCCTCCCTTTTGGGGTCGGGTTGTTAAGTTCTATGTTTTTATCCCTTTTTTCTCCTCGATTTGTCATCCTGAGGAACGAAGGATCTCGTATAATAAAATAGATGTTTCACTATCGTTCAACATGACAAAGAGACTAAAGAATCAGAACTTAACAGCTCTGCCCTTTTGGGGTGGCTCGTTTACTGCAAAAGTGTAACATTTGCCTCGCCTTCGCTTCGGCGATCGTTGATTGTAACTTTTTTTCTAAAGAACTAATGGCTAATGGCTAAAGAAGTGTCAGGTTTTGATTAAAAAGGCTATCGGCTATGAGCTAACAGCTAAAGGCTAAATAAAGTGTCAGGTTTGTCAGGTTTTAACAAAATTGAACTACTGATTAGCTTAAGAGCCTGTTTAAACTTTAGCGAAAATATCCTCTTCCGCCACAACAGTTAACTATTCCTACTTTTGCTTACGGGATTTTTTTTATATTTTTACATCGCAAAAATTTAAACAGGCTTTAAAAAGAGAGATTATTAGAATGGAAGAAGAGGATATCAAACTACCAGATGTAAATTATTCTGATGACGATATAAAGACCCTCGATTGGCAGGAGCACATCCGTCGCCGTCCGGGGATGTATATAGGCAAACTGGGTGACGGCACATCGGCCGACGATGGTATCTATGTGCTGCTCAAAGAAGTACTGGACAACTCTATCGATGAATATATGATGGGATTCGGTAAAGTAATCGATGTTTCCATCGAAGAAGGAGTAGTCAGAGTTCGCGACCATGGACGTGGTGTTCCTTTGGGTAAAGTGAAAGATGTTTCCTCTAAAATGAATACCGGAGCCAAATATGATTCCAAGGCATTTAAAAAATCTGTGGGACTGAATGGCGTAGGGATCAAGGCCGTGAATGCATTATCTTCATTCTTTCATATCCAAAGCTTTCGCGACGGACAAACTGTTGCTGTCGAATACAGCAAGGCCATTGTAACAAAAGAGGACAGTCCTCAGTCTACTACCGAAGATAATGGAACGCTTATCGAGTTTATCCCCGACAATACCATATTCACCAGTTATAATTTCAGGGACGAATATGTAGAAAGCCTCCTGAAAAATTATGTATTTCTCAACACAGGGCTTTCTATCATCTATAATGGCAAAAGGTTCTTCTCTAAAAACGGACTTGTAGATCTCTTGAATGAGAATATGACCTCCGAACCGCTCTATCCTATCATTCATCTTAAAGATGCGGATATAGAAGTGGTTATCACACATACCGACCAGTATGGAGAGGAATACTATTCATTTGTGAACGGGCAACACACTACACAAGGGGGAACGCACCAGTCGGCTTTCCGTGAATCCCTCTCTCGCGTCATAAAAGAATATTATACGAAAAACTTCGACTATGCTGATATCCGCAGCGGAATAGTTGCAGCTATCAGTGTTAAGGTTGAAGAACCCGTATTCGAATCGCAGACAAAAACAAAACTAGGATCAAAAGATATGGGGCCCGGTGGCCCGTCGGTGCAGAAGTTTATCGGAGATTTCCTGAAAAAAGAGCTTGATAACTATCTGCATAAAAATGCTGAAACCTCCGATATCCTGTTAAAGAAAATACTGGATTCGGAAAAAGAGCGTAAAGCCATTGCCGGAGTTACCAAGCTGGCTCGCGAAAGAGCTAAAAAGGCAAACCTTCATAATAAAAAACTTCGCGATTGCCGCATTCATTACAATGACAGTAAAGGCGATAATCTGGATGAAACCAGCATATTCATCACAGAGGGTGACTCGGCCAGCGGATCTATAACAAAAAGCCGGAATCCAAATCTGCAAGCGGTATTCAGTCTTCGAGGAAAGCCATTGAACAGCTTTGGCCTGACTAAAAAGATCGTTTATGAGAACGAAGAATTCAATCTTTTACAGGCAGCTCTGAATATAGAAGACGGATTGGACGGACTACGTTACAACAAAATAATAATCGCCACCGATGCTGATACCGATGGTATGCACATCCGCTTGTTATTGTTGACTTTTTTCCTGCAATTCTTCCCCGATCTGATCAAAAAGAATCATGTCTACATTTTGCAGACACCACTTTTCCGTGTGCGTAATAAAAGGGAGACGTTCTATTGCTACACCGAGGAAGAACGGCTTGCCGCAATAGAAAAATTGAAGCCGAATCCGGAAATTACACGATTCAAAGGCTTGGGTGAAATTTCACCTGATGAGTTCCGTAATTTCATCGGTAAAGACATCCGGCTTGACAGGGTTTCGATGAAAAAAGAAGATTCTGTCAGCAATATGCTTAACTTCTATATGGGTAAGAATACACCAGACAGACAAGAATTTATTATAGACAATCTGGTTGTGGAAGAAGATGAAATCTGACAGTCGCTTTTTCAAAAAGCTACCATTCAAGCAAATATATAAACAAACGACTAATACAAGAGAATATATTCCGACAATTCGTTTTTTATACTAAAAAAATCAGGGAATTTGCTATTTTTGCAATAAAATAGCAAATTGATAAACTTAAAATGAACAACGCACACGCCATTATTCTTATATCGTCGCCCGATAGGCCGGGACTGGTTGCTGCCGTTACTGACTTCATAAATGTGAATGGAGGTAATATCATCAACCTCGAACAACATGTTGACAAAGATCAGGATACGTTTTTTATGCGTATCGAATGGGACCTGACAAATTTCATTATTCCCCGAGAGAAGATCAGTGACTATTTTCAGACAATGTATGCCAACAAGTACGATATGACGTTCCGTCTTTACTTTAACGACTATACCCCGCGTATGGCCGTTTTTGTTTCCAGGATGTCACATTGCCTGTTCGATATACTGGCCCGTTTCACAGCCGGAGAATGGAATGTGGAGATACCTCTTATTGTCAGCAACCACGAAGATATGCGATGGGTAGCCGACAAATTCGGCATCGAATATCATGTACTCAAAATAAACAAGGAAAATAAGGACGAAACAGAAGCAAAGCAATTGGCGCTACTGAAAGAAAAGGAGATAGATTTTATCGTTCTTGCACGATATATGCAAATACTTACTGATAAGTTTATAGAATCTTATCCAAATAAGGTAATTAATATACACCACTCATTCCTCCCTGCATTCGTCGGAGCAAAACCATACCATGCAGCATACGAACGGGGAGTAAAGATAATTGGCGCCACCAGTCACTATGTAACTACCGAACTGGATGCGGGCCCCATTATAGAGCAGGATATTACCCGCATCACTCATCGTGACAGTATAGAGAACCTTGTACGGAAAGGACAGGATCTGGAAAAGATCGTTTTATCGCATGCCATAGAGTATCATCTCAACCGCCGGGTACTGGTTTATAAGAATAAAACTATCTTATTTTCATAAAAGGATGATATTTTTTGATTTTATGTTCTAAAATATATTGTTGAATAGTTATTTTCTGGTGTGTTTTCTTACTTTTGTATAGTTGAAAAACAGGGTGTATGAAAGAAAACAAATAAAAATATTAATCTTAAATGTAACTTTATGTTTAAAAATCATCCTAAAGGTTTGTTAGCCGCCTCATTATCTAATATGGGAGAACGCTTTGGCTTCTATATTATGATGGCTATCCTGTCTCTTTTCTTGATGTCTAAGTTTGGCTTGGATAAATCGAATGCCGGTATAATATATTCGGTATTCTACTTTTCTATTTATGCGTTAGCTTTGGTAGGAGGGCTTATTGCCGATAAAACAAAGAAGTATAAGAGTACGATCCAGGTGGGAATTGTTCTGATGGCAGTAGGTTATCTGCTTATAGCGATACCAACTCCTACTCCCGTGCCTAATTTAGGGTTGTATCTTACTCTTACTTGTTTCGGTCTGTTTGTCATTGCTTTTGGGAATGGTTTATTTAAAGGAAATTTACAGGCACTGGTAGGTCAGATGTATGATAATGAGCAGTACGGAAAAATGCGTGATTCCGGATTTTCTTTGTTTTACATGTTCATTAATATAGGTGCTATTTTTGCACCGCTTATTGCCGTGGGTGTCCGTAACTGGTGGCTGAAGACCAACGGATTCATCTATAATTCCGATCTACCGGCACTTTGTCATCAATATATCGGGGGAACCCTTTCGGGTGATGCCGCAATCAGATACGAACAACTAGCTAAAGAAGTAAGCCTCAATGGAGGAACAGTTGATTTAGCTTCATTTGCAAATGATTATCTGGGTGTATTCAACACAGGTTTCCACTATGCATTTGGGGTTGCAATTGTAGCAATGCTGATTTCGTTTATAGTTTATTCAATAAACAAGAAACGCTTCCCTGATCCGGCTCTGAAAAAAGCTGCTGCTAAAGTTGATTCTGTAGGATCGGATATTGAAGAAAAAGTAATGGATCCGGCAGAAGTTAAACAACGTCTTTATGCTTTGTTTGCTGTGTTTGCTGTTGTTATTTTCTTCTGGTTCTCTTTCCATCAGAATGGTTTGACGCTGACATATTTTGCCAATGATTATACTGACCTCAGTGCGATGAAGCTTAATATATTCGGATTAGTTACACTTGAAGGTGCAGAATTATTCCAGTCGTTCAATCCTTTATTTGTTGTGTTGCTCACTCCTATTGTGCTGGCTGTATTTGGATGGCTAAGGGCAAAAGGAAAAGAGCCATCTGCTCCTAAAAAGATTGCTATAGGTATGGGTATCGCTGCATTGGCATATATTGTGATGACAATCGGTTCGGTAGGGTTACCGCTGAATGCTGATGTAAAGGCAATAGGTGGATTGGCTTATTCGGCTCGTGTAACACCGTTCTTGCTTATTGGTACTTACCTGATATTGACTATTGCTGAATTATTCATCAGCCCTCTTGGTATATCTTTCGTATCGAAGGTAGCACCTCCGCAATATCAGGGTATTATGCAGGGATGTTGGTTAGGAGCAACCGCATTAGGTAACCAGTTACTATTTATTGGTGCTATATTGTATGAACACATTCCAATTTGGGCTACATGGGTAGTATTTGTTGCCGCTTGTTGTATCTCGATGTTCACCATGTTATTCATGCTGAAATGGCTGGAAAGAATAACTAAATAATTGATAAGGATATAATAAAAAAACCTCGCTTAAATTATTAAGCGAGGTTTTTTTATTGTGATAATCTTTCTACTAATTAATATTATTAAGATAATATTTTATTTGCTCATATGCATCCGACACGGTCATATTATCCTGTCTCAATACAGCAAAATCATACATTTTATAATCAGATTCTTTTATACCGATGCAAAACTCCGATTTATTACCTGCAAGAAGATACAATAAAATAGAACTGGCCGATGATGTCAGATCGATAAGCGTATCGTACGACAGTTTTTCGAATTCTTCTACCACCGATGTTGATAATCCGTTTATTTTCGAAGATTCCCTTGTCGAAACCACCCTGACATTCTGTGGAAATACAGTGTTATTCTCCGATTTTTTTTTCGGTTCAACAGTCCATAGGAGAACAGTTTTTCCTTTGCTTTCCAGTTCCCGGCTTATAGGATATATTTCATCCCAATCATCATACGAGAAAAGGAGCAGAACCCGGTTCATATTTTCCAAATTATGAAAAATACAGCGCCGGTTATTCTGTTTCAAGGTAGAGTCTATACCTCTTTTAATTTTAAAACCAAATAAATTAATGAGCATATTCTTTGATCTTTATATATTATATAAACTCTACCCGGCTGTTAAATGTTCAGTGACAATTACAATTTTCTTGCCCCGTCCTTGATCACAACATCGTATACTTTAGGTTTGATCTTGAATTTCTGTTCGTAGCTTTCGGTCGCTCGTTTAATGAAACCGTCGTATAGTTCACTCTTCACAAGGTTGATAGTACAACCACCGAAACCGCCTCCCATTACACGTGATCCGGCAACGCCACATTCACGGGCAATATCGTTAAGATAATCAAGTTCTTCGCAGCTAACTTCGTACTTGCGGCTAAGGCCGATATGAGTTTCATACATTTTTTTACCAACTGTTTCGTAGTCATCCGCTTTCAATGCATCGCAAGCCTCATCCATCCGTTTGATCTCTTCGATAACAAACTCAGCGCGGATATAGTCTTCTGCGCTTACTTCATTTGCTACTTCACGAAGCATATCGAGGTTAGCGTCACGAAGCAGTTCTACTTCAGGATGATATTTTCTGATGGTAGCAGCTACTCTCTCGCATGACTGGCGGCGTTTGTTATACGCTCCTTCAGCCAAGTTATGCGAAACACACGTATTGATCAGTACCAGACGGTATCCTTCCGGATGGAATGGTATATATTCATATTCCAATGAACGGCAATCGAGACGGATCAATGAACCCTCTTTTCCGAAGCAGGACGCGAACTGGTCCATAATACCGCACATTACACCTACATAGTTGTGCTCTGTAGCTTGTCCGATAAGAGCTAATTCGAAACGATCCAATCCCAGCTTAAACTGATCGTTGATAGCGAATCCGAAGCAGCTTTCAAGCGCTGCAGAAGAAGACATACCAGCTCCTAAAGGCACATCGCCGGAAAATACAGTATCGAATCCCGGTACAGCCTTTCCTTTCTTGATCATTTCGCGACAAACTCCATAGATGTATTTCGCCCATTGTTTTGCCGGAAGATCATTCTCTCCCAAGCCAAATTCAGCGGATTCTTCTAGGTCGAGAGCAAAAGCTCTGACTTTATCTGTTCCGTTCGGTTTGATCTCGCAATACATACCTTTGTCGATTGCCCCTGGCAGAACGAATCCACCATTGTAATCTGTGTGTTCTCCAATTAGGTTAATACGTCCGGGTGAAGTATACATTACACCTTCTGTCCCGTAAAGAGCTTTAAATTTTTCTTTGATTTTGTTCAAATCCATGGTTCTTTCAATTGTTTAGGTTAATAAAAAGGTTGTTATATCAGTTATGAATTATAAATTATGAGTTATGAATTAATTTTTCACTTTTCACTTTTCGTTTATTACTCTATCATTTTCAGGAAATCATCCTCATTTATGATTCTTACTCCTAGTTTCTCGGCTTTCTCCAGTTTTGCAGGCCCCATATTATCTCCGGCAAGCACATAACTTGTTTTGGCTGATATAGAACCGCTGTTTTTGCCTCCGTTCTGCTCTATCATGGTTTTATATTCATCACGCGAGTGCTTTTCGAAAGTGCCGCTGATGACGATAGTCAATCCCTGCAATTTATCAGTCCGTTGCGCGAGTATATCTTCACTTAGTTCAAATTGTATGCCGACATCTTTCAGCCTGTCAATAACCTCTGTATTTTTAGCATCGCCGAAATATTTTACTATGCTTTGAGCTATGCGTCCGCCGATTTCATCCACTTGTGTGAGCTCTTCCTGAGACGCTTCTTTCAGTTTATCGATACTGGTAAATGCCGTTGCCAGTTTTTTTGCCACAGTTTCACCTACGTAGCGAATACCCAAAGCATATAAAACACGAGGATAAGGTACAGCAACAGAAGCCTGAATACTATCTTCCAAGTTCTTCGCACTTTTCTCGGCCCAGCGTTCCAGGCGGGATACATCCTGCCAGCGAAGTGAATATAAGTCTGCCACGGTCTTTATCATGCCGGCATTGTATAACAATTCGACCGTCTCGGGGCCACTTCCTATATTCATTGCCTTCCGGGTACAAAAATGCTCGATACGGCCTTTTATCTGCGGCGGACATCCGGTTTCGTTCGGACAATAGTATATAGCTTCACCTTCTTCTTTGATCAATGGTGTGCCGCACTCGGGACAGGTTTGGGTGAATACGACTTTCTCATCGAACATGCCACGTTTCGATGTTTCCACACCAGTTATCTTCGGGATGATTTCGCCCCCTTTTTCCACATATACCTGATCGTTAATATGCAGATCGAGCTGGTTGATATAATCTTCGTTATAAAGTGATGCCCGTTTTACCGTCGTCCCCGATAGTTTCACAGGTTTCAGGTTGGCGACGGGAGTCACAGCACCTGTACGTCCCACCTGATAGGAAACAGATTCGAGGGTGGTGATCGCTTTCTCTGCCTGAAACTTATAGGCTATCGCCCAACGTGGAAATTTAGAGGTGTATCCTAAATTACGCTGCTGTGTTAACGAATTCACTTTCAGAACGATGCCATCGGTAGCCACGGGCAGATTTTTACGTTCGACATCCCAATGGGCAATAAAATCGAATATCTCGTCCAGTGTCTTACATTTCTTTGTTGCATCCGAAATCTTAAAACCCCACTCTTTGGCTTTCATCAGATTTTCGTAATGCCCGTCGGTAGGCAAATGCTCTCCTAGCATATAATACAGATAGGAATCGAGCTTGCGTGAAGCTACAATTTTAGGGTCTTGTTGTTTCAGTGTACCCGACCCGGCATTGCGCGGATTGGCGAAAAGGGCTTCCTCCTGTTCTTCCCGTTCCTTGTTCAAAGCCTCGAATACTGACCAGGGCATAAGAATTTCCCCACGTATTTCAAATTCGGGTGGGTAATCGTTTCCTCTCAACTTCAGTGGAATGCTGCGAATGGTACGTACATTGGCTGTTACATCGTCCCCCTGTACACCATCGCCACGGGTAATGGCTTGTGCAAGTTCGCCGTTTATGTATGTGAGGGAAATGGATGTGCCATCGTATTTCAGCTCGCAGACTATTTCGAATTCATCATTCAATCCTTTCTGTACCCGGTTGTAGAAATCAACAACCTCTTCTTTAGTGTAAGTATTGCCCAATGATAGCATTGGGTATTTATGTAATACCTGCCTAAAAGATTTATTTATATCGCTGCCCACACGTTGGGTTGGCGAATTAGGATCGAAAAATTCCGGATGGCTTGCTTCCAGATCTGATAGCTCTTTGAGTTTCATATCGAACTCGTAGTCAGAGATAGTCGGTGTATATAGTATATAATAGTCGTAATTATGTTTGTTCAGCTCTTCCCTGAGAGCATCTATTCTCTGTTTTATCTGGTTCATTTCTTATGTTAAAAGCTTATATACAAATATAGGAAGAAATAGGTTTAGTATGTGTAAAATTAGATATTTTTCAGAATTCGTTTTACACACTTTGTCTTTTATTTGTTTTTTTCTGACTAATTGATTAATTATTAGATTATAACAGTATCCGTCACCCAAGAACCTAATACCAACAGGTAAAACTACGAAAAGCCCCTAAGCTTTCCATAAGAGCAGAAGTACAAAAAAACAACACTAACAGCTACTCTTCGCAGCGAGCTTCAAACAAATAGTTCTTATCAAAAATAACTGTTCGCATTTCCTTTTTCGAATATGGAATGGCAGGGTATTCAGTTTTTGTCCATTCTCCGGCAACATCCTCTCCAAACTCACGGCTTTGGGGGGCTTTGCCAAGTGAGGCTGTAAGTATTGCTATAGCATTCTTATCTTCTTCTTTAGCTTCTTCCCAGGAACTGTTCTTTACAAATTCTGACTTATCCAGCCTAAGCATTCCATCTTCTCCAAAAACACCAAGCATAGGTTTTACGTCCATAGCCTTACGTTCGTTTAGCACAATCTTAAAGTCATTATACATTTCATCCAGGGGGTATGTGTATACAGGTGCAGTAATAGTATCGGAACCGGGAGATCTCCAGACTCCGGCAAAAGATGTCAGATGGATAGCCTTATGATTTCCTTTCTTCAGATGCGCTGTATAGGGATAATTAAAGCAGTTGGGATTGTCATTGAATACAGGATGCATCATTACTTCATCGTCGAAGGCATATAGTCCTTTTATATTGGTAAATCCATCGAATTGAACAGAAGTATCTTTAAGTCCGGGATTGTGTCTGGCATATACATAAAAATATTCATCCATAGCATTATCCGGCTCCAAAATTATGTATTCATCCACAGCTTTCCATTTACCCATCTCCATACCTCCGAAAAAAGCAAAAGCATAAGTATTTTCCGGAGTCAGATAAAGGAATAAAAAACTGAGCATATCGCCACCTCTTTTCTTTTGCGAATAAACTCCGGTGTACTTATCGTTTCCCTGTGCTACCGAAATCAAGACTATCGGGATAAGAATAAGTAATATTGCGATTCTTTTCATAATTAAGGTATTGCAAGTTTGTGTTATAAAAAACCTGTCATTCTTCTATTTTGAAAAATAACAGGCTTTTTCATTATATGAAAATATTTTTTATTTGAAAGAAGCAAACTTAAGGCAGACCGGCATATCCAGTTCTATACTTTTGGCTGTATCTTCCAATAATCCGGTAGTTCTGTCTATCTCGAATATCTGGATGATATCGCTATCGCGGCTGGCTACCAGTAAATATTTTCCGTTAGGTGTAATCACAAAATTACGGGGATGAATGCCCGTTTCCTGATAACCTACCTTTGTCAATTTTCCATCCGCCTGATTAATCGAAAATATAGCAAGCCCATCACCTTTCAGACGGTTAGAGGCGTACAGGAATTTACCATCAGGTGTAATATGGATATCACCGCTGCCTTTCGCATTGAGGGTGTCTGCCTGTATTGACTGTATTTCAGATAAATTACCGTTTTGGCTGTCATAAGAAAAACCTGTCACCGCCCCTGACAATTCGTTTATCAGATAAGCATATTTGCCGTTAGGATGGAATGTCAGATGACGTGGTCCCGACCCATCAGCAACTTTTACGAACGCGGGTGTTCCGGCTCTGAAATAATTGCCTGTGGTCTCTTTATTCGGCTCAAATTTATAAACCTTATCTGTGCCCAAATCGTCAGCAAAGATATACTTGCCATCGGGCGAATATATGATACAATGAAGGTGCGGCTTTTTCTGACGATCGGAATCAGTCCCTCTACCTGCAAAGCTAACTACCTGAGAAGCTTTATCGAGGCGACCATCTTCCTTTACGGGAAAATGGGTGATACTTCCACCCGAATAATTTGCAACTATTACATTTTCACTGGCATCATCAACCGAAACATAACAGGGAGCGTCGCCTCCTGTAAGTTCAGTATTCAAATGTTTCAAAGAACCATCCTTCTTGTCGAAGGAGAATGCACTGGCTGAACCTTTATTCTCCCCTTCTTCGGAGATGGCATAAACAAATCGTTCGTCTTTGCTGACAGCCAGATAAGATGGGTTGGTTATTTCTGTCATAGTTTTATATTCAGAATATCCTGATACGGTATCGAACTGGTAAACATATATACCTTTGCTTTCGCCCCGTGTATATGTACCTACAAGGAGATAAAGGCTATTATTATCTGAAACCGATTCCATATTTACATTTAATGTATCGGAATCAGAGATAGTTACACCATTTGTATTTTTATTCTTCATATTACACGACAATAGAACAACGATCAGAGAAAAAACAGATAAATATCTATACATAATATGTTGATTTAGATTAATAACTATTTATTAACGATATCAGTGAAGGTTTGTTCGAAATAATCTACATATTTCTCCATCGAGAAATCGTTAATAATACGCTGACGCCCTGCTTTGCCGAATTGTAAACATTTTTCCTTGTCATTCATAAATCCAATAATCGCTTCGGCCATCTTTTCTGGATCTGATGGTGGTACCAAAACCCCGGTCTCACCATTTAGGATCAGATCCCTGGCACCAAGAATATCTGTTACTATACAAGGTAATCCACATGCCATAGCCTCACGTATCACACGTGGAGATGCATCGCGGGTAGAGGGCAGGACAAACAAATCCTGTTTTGGGATAAAAGAGATAGCATCGCCTCGGCGTCCGAGGAAATGAATGCGGTCTTTAGCCGGGCCGTTCATTGCCAGTTTATAATCGGAATCCTCATAATCGCCGACAAAGACAAAATGAAGCCTTGAGTCTTCAACCAGGTTCACCGCCTGAATAAGAGTTGTTAATCCCTTGAAAGGACGCCCTTTCGTAGCAGCAATATAAATCAGGGAAAAAGCTCCTTCGGGAACTCCGTCTGCCTGCTTAGGATGTTGGCAGGCATCTTCCACCCACTCTACATCAAAGGGCTTTAGATGTACCGACAACCGGTCGGGCCGGAAAAACTGAGAAAGATATTCCTTGATATCTTCCGTTTCACAGATCACATATTTTACCCTGGGATTGAGTATACCAAGATAGTAAGTGGGATCGCCTTTTCTTACCTTGGCCTGTGTACCGCGATAAGCGACATTTTTTGCTTTAGTGCCGATAGATGCGAACAAACTGTTGGATAAGCCCGAACTACTGGGAGAAAAAACAATATCGATCTTCTTTTCCTTTATAATTTTCCTTATCGCCTTGATAGCGTCCCATACAAGTTTTGATTTCAAAACAGGAATAGTCAATGGAATGCAATTTCCTCTGACACTATTATGCTCTTCTTTTGTCGATACGGCAATATAAATCGTCATCGACTGGCGATAAGACAATTGTTCCAGCATATGATAGCCTACCATATCCAATTCGCGGGATGTAACCAGTATATTCATTGTTTAAAATATTCTTTTACCTTTAATTTCTTTTAACGCACATCAAAGATAGAAATTATATCCAGTCCCGGGAAATATACATAACTGAAAGTTAAACCAATCGGACAGGCCGGAAAGGAAATAAGTATTATAAGCATCAGCATCATTTTTAAGGATAAAATTCAATGGAATATTTTGTTTTAATAGGATAAAAGCACTATCTTTGTCGGCTGAAAATTAAGAAATAACTAAAAAACACTATAAAAATGAAGAAAGATATTCATCCAGAAAATTACCGTCCGGTTGCTTTCAAAGATATGTCGAATGATGAAGTATTTATCTCCCGTTCAACTATCAATGCAAAAGAAACTATTGAAATAGATGGTGTTACTTATCCATTAGTTAAGCTTGAGATCACAAGTTCTTCTCATCCGTTCTACACAGGAAAACAAAAACTTGTGGATACAGCAGGGCGTGTAGATAAGTTTATGAGCCGTTACGCAAAACGTAACCAACCTAAAAAATAAGAGGAGGTAAAAATCCTGCTTGCACATATAAAATAAATCCGCTCTGAATTCTCAGAGCGGATTTATTTTTATATCTTGCAGCAAATTTCAAGTAAAACTTTAAAAACTACCTACGAAATGAAAAAAATTAGCTTCTTAATTTTAATAGCATCATTAAGCATCTCTGCATACTCCCAGGTCGGGATAAAAGCCGGAGCTGATTATGGAACTCTTTCAGGACATGACGCTGCAACTTATCGCTGGGGATTTCACGCAGGGCTTACCTATGACTTTCAGTTATCAGAAAAATTTTACATTCAGCCGGGACTCTTAGGCTCACTTCATAGCTTCGGATTCAAAGAAAAAGATTTCATTGTAAATGGTAAAGTAAATAAGTTCTCGGTTGAGGTTCCGGTAAATGTTTCGTTCCGTCCTCAGATCTCATATTTATATAAAACAAAACTGGTGATAGACTTCGGACCATATTTCAAATATGGATTTGCCGGAGACAAATACGCAAGGCTGACTAATGTGGTAGCCGGAAAAACAGAAGTTAAGGGCTCTGCTTTCGATCATTCTTTCAACAATGGCTACAAAGCTGAAACGGTTATTGAAGGCGGTACTGACAAAACATTCGCTTTTAACCGTCTTGACTTTGGTATAAATGCCGGGCTGGGTGTTGAAATGGAAAAGATATACGCAGGATTCAGCTATCAATATGGATTGCTTAACGGAGAGAAAAACAATTCGGTACACAACTCTATTTTCCGGTTCAGTCTGGGATACAGATTCTAAGCAGATTACAATATATACGAAAAAGGGATTGAATAATATTCAATCCCTTTCTTATTTCACAATGCTTTCTTTAGTTTCTCTATCATATCATTACCTAATTTTGTCTTTGTATCAATATGTTTTAGTACCGTCTGAACAAATGTATTTTCTTCGAATATACCACGCACCTGTTCAAAATCCACCTGTTTCTGATAACGGTCTCCATCGACTCCAAAACTAGTTTGTGCCGACAAAGAAAATTCCTTCTTCGCATCGGCATATATCATTTTATCCAGATCTATAACAGCATCTCTCCAGCGATGTACAATATCAATTATATCAGTTGCTGTTATAGTCTCTAATGCCAGACCATAGTATTCCTTAATCTTATCCCATGCCCATGTCCATTCAAGTGAATAGTAATCTTTATGTAACTGGACAAATACATTATTTATCTGCTCTACATCGGATATTTTTCCCGATTCTATATCATTTATCAATTGATCTATTTCGGAACGGGGAGCAAGCAAACCTCCTATGTCGCTCCATATAGACAATCCTACAGATGTATCAGGTTTCAGATAACTCCTGATTTCTTCATTGGTGGCACAAGGGCAATCTGCCAAACGGGAAATTATAGAATTTCCCAAGAATTTATTGATTGCCATATTATAAAGATTGATTCCATTCTTCAATGAAGAATTTTTTATACGGCATCCTTTATATGAATAAAAATCACTGGCCTCGCCACAGGTATCAAGCATATCTCTAAGGATACAGATAGCCTTGAACATCTTCTGAACGGTATAAGGGCTCAAAAGATTAAAATTGATCTGATCGAGTTTAACTACATCTTTCCGTTTATCCCGCTTAGGGAATTTTTGAGCATCACGTATAGTGCCTACACTGCGCAAATTGACACCAGGCACCAATACTGTTTCATTCTTATCTTCTATCAGATATGAAAACGGCATATTTGATGTGTCTGTGTTATGGTAATGCCGTCCCATAATCAGAGAAAAAGCACCTATACGCGAAGGCCACAGAATATAGGAATCACTGGTCGTTTTTCCTCCCCGTTCGACAATTCCCTGATGAATAGGCCCGAGTTTATACATATGGTTACTCTGGTTAGAACCAGATCCGGCATTCATAAATGAGAACATACCAGCTATCAACAGCGTAGATTTATGGTGCGTAACAGTATAAGGTCCGGCAAATAAGGCACAGGCTTCTCCATTTTCTCCCTGGCAATTACTAAAGAATAAAGAATCGCTTGCCGAATAAGTATGTCCCAATTGACATGCCTGCCCAACAAAGCAACGGGTAAGCATTGTACCATCTTCGACATGTGAGCCCGAGCAGATAATGAAATCATTGGCCATTACACTATATCCTATATGTACCGGATCGTGCTGATTACTATTGATGCTCCCGTTTTCCAGATGACGTGCTCCTTCTATTACTGCATAATCTCCAATCTTTACGTTCTTAATAGCGCCGGCATTTACTATGACAACACTATCACCAATTGTCCCGATAGATGAAGCTTGTCCCTGAGTATATGTTTTTACAATATCCTGTAACTTACGGATTAGTTCGGGGCGATGGCGATAGAACGATAAAATATAAGCAAAATGAGCACTAAGTTTATCGTAGATCATTACTTCTCTCCCACCCGTTTCATTCAGAACCGAAACTTCTATACCATTACCGAAGGTAGATTCTCCATCAACATATAAATAATGTATATTCTGTATACGCACATCATTACCTATCTTATAATTAGCTATGTAATTCTGCACGTTCTCTATCAACACATTATTTCCTATTTCACAGTTATGAATACAAGCATGATGCATACCGGAATGTTTCTTCAATCCGCCCGGAAGAGAAAAACATTTCTCGAATACGCCTAACTTTACCTGGCCGGAAAAATGAACATACTTTATATAATCCGGTCTGAAATCGTCGTCCACTACTATATCTGCCCAATTATCGGAAGTACATCCCTGAGCTTTCAACACATCTATATCTTCTGAAGTAAGGTTTCTATAATTCATTATGATATACCATTTTAATATAAATAGAGGGAAAATGATAACAAAAGTAAGAAAATTAATTAACAGAGATTTACTTATTCACAAAAAAGCCCCGATTTTTCCATCAGGGCTTTTTCTGTATTAATTAATGTACATATCTGCACTATTCTTCTTCACCAGTAACTATATCAGATGCAGACGATGCGGATATCAACCGGTTTTGCAGATTATACTTATTAACAAGCGTTGCAACTTCAGGATCGAGCGGAGCACGGTATGCCTTGGAAGGGTCCAATTCACAAGCTTTTATCAAATGATTGATAGCTTCATCATCGTTACCTGAACGAATTGACAATATTGCAAGTAAATATTCTGTATTTCCCGTTTGTTTCAGGCTTTCGAGTAATTCAAGCGCTTTAGCGTTGTATCCCATACATACAAGACATAGTGCTGTATTGTAGTCAGGATAATTACCCAATATATCCAAAGCCTTCCAGTATTCCCTATCCTGAAGATATTTCAAAGCCTGAGCATATTCCGGACGATCTTCCCTGTTAACTGTAATTTCTTCAGTCATACCAGGACGTGTCATGTTGATTATTACTTCCGCTTTATTCAACATCGGATAGATGGAATCTACTATAATTTTATAATCAGCAGGATAATCTTTCTTTATATCTTTCTCACACTGATCTGGATTTACAGCTTGTGTAAGCATATCCAGAATCTGCGATTTATTTGGCATATCGGTACGTCTAACGATCAGGCGTGCCAATGTATTCCAATCTTCACCGCTATAGCGGGTTTTGAATATATTCTCTACTTCCGGAGTGCCGCCAAGTGCCTTAACAAAGAAAGCTTTTAAGGCATCTGCCCGTTTCATTGATAACTCTATATTCTTTTCATATTCTCCGTCAAGCGATGTTGAAACCCTCAGCACAATACTGTCCATCAATAGATTTCCTTCTCCCGTAAATGTCTTATAAGAATCTATCAGCTTGCTTGTTTGCTCCTTATTGTCCTTATAGTTGACATTAAAATTAGTTCTTCCCAGCTGGAATTTAGGATATATCACCATCGTATTATATACATCACGATGAATAGTCGTTGTTTTCACAATCAACGAAGAGTCTACCAACTGAGACAGAGATGATATAAAGTATGAAAGTGTATCGGATTGTGGCTGTATATACCGGCTTCTGTCCACAGCATCAACCTGGCTGTTCATTACGAGACGCAACCTCTTCATACCCGGAGACACAGGGTAATCCTGCTTATAATAGAAAACAAAGTCTCTATCGGTCTGAATAACCGTATCCAAACGCGTATTCTGTTCGTATGGGAATATGATCATTTCATTCTTTTTAGCATCTTGTCGCTCACGCTTCATATCATTCAAAGCGATATCTTCGAACAGATAACGATGTTTTGCTATTTCTATAGAGTCTTTATCGGATATGCTTTGATTTGTGATCTGATCCATACTACGGCCTGATCTATATATATCACGGAATTCCTGCGGAATATTTTTCATATCTTCACCATCCAACATCATATTTTTCAGGTTCTTATCGAAGCTCCTTATATAGCGCATATATGCTCCTGCCGTATCTTTTCCGTTCACCCAGTCTTTAAGGGTCATTTCTTTTGCCTTACGTGAATACTCTTTGAACAGGTCGAGACGATAGTCTTCACGTTGCTCAACTTTTATTCTACCTTTTTCTATATCCTCTGGTTTTACGAAATTCTTCATATATTTAGCGAAAAGGCCTGTGGTATCTTTTCCTTTGGCCAATTCTTTCATCGCCCTTTGGCGGGCTTTGCGTGCATTTTCGTAATATACTTTCCGGTCATATCCGACCTGTTTAGCTTCCGACAAAGCTTCAACATCATCTTTTGCCGATTTCCATGTCTCATAATTTTTCTGACGGCGCCATTCCTTATGGTATTGATCGTAGTAAAATTCCTGTTGGAAACTGATATCTTCTCTTACGCCTTTGTAATCGACAAACACACTGTCATAATCAGATTCTCTTATGATGGATTTCATGTATTCATCATAATCGGCATACGACTGCTTTTGTTGATCATAAAAATTCTGTCCTTTTACAACAACATTTTTCAAAGGAACAACTGAGTCGTTATGTAATAGTTTTGGAGACAAAGTAACACGCCAGTTAGTAGACAATAGTTCTTTTGGAACCTTTATTATAAAGTCTACATTCACACGCCCGTTTTGTTCCGGAGTAAAGCGGGATTTTGCTGTAACCACAACTTCATTCAGGTGTTGAACCTCGTTCAGATTTGTCACTTTATTTCCCTCAGGTGTCGATCTTGTTATCACTTCGGGATTAGTAAATGTAACCTGTTCCGAGACTACGGCTATTCCTCCTTCTGCTCCCTCAATACGAGGTAATTCTATATTTGGACGCTTCGACTGCAGGAAAAGATCCTTAGTCATGGCCTCTCCTTTATCTTTAGGAACTTTTACGCTGATTTTCTTTTGTTGCTCGTATTCAAAGTCGACTTGTTTGCCTCGAAGTATTTGTATTTCTTTAACAGATGAATTTGATGTTTTACATGAAAACATTATTGTTACCATAACGATGGATAGAGGCAACAAGGATAAGATAGATACCCGTGAAAATAATTTAATAACCAGTTTTTTCATTTTTCTAAATTCGTAGTTGTAATTGCAAAGTTTCTGTACATATCTACGGCACAAAGATAATACAATATGAGATAAAATAAGCCATATATACCAAATCTTTTTACCTTACAGACTCCTTTTACCCTTATATAAACAAGAAAAAACGGATAATGTTATCCGTTTTTTAATCTTTTATTCCTTTTTTTCGTCTTTTCCTTTTTTAATCCTTCCCGCCTTGCGCAATGCCTGATCCAGAATATATTGTATCTGCCCGTTGGTACTGCGGAATTCATCGGCAGCCCATTTCTCGATGGCATCCATCATTTCCTGATCGACACGCAAAACGAAACTTTTTACATTAGATTCTTTTTCTTTCTTAGCCACAAGCAGTTGTAACAAATTTGATTTATTTCCTTCTATATTTTTTCAATGATGCAATGTGCCTGCATTTACGATAGGCTGTGCTGCTTCGTCGGCGCATAATACAACCAGCAGATTGCTTACCATCGCTGCCTTACGCTCTTCATCCAGTTCCACTATTCCATCCTTTTGCAGTTTGTCTAATGCCAGTTGTACCATACTTACCGCACCTTCGACAATTTTTTCACGGGCGGCAATAATAGCGTCAGCCTGTTGGCGACGAAGCATCACACTGGCTATTTCAGCTGCATAAGCCAAATAGTTTATACGGGCTTCTATCACTTCTATCCCGGCAATGGCAAGACGGCTATTCAATTCATCTTCCAGCTTTTGACTCACCTCGTCCCCATCAGAGCGAAGAGTTATAGCGTCTGCCTCATGATTGTTATTGTCGTAAGCATACATTCCTGCCACCTGACGAAGAGCCGCATCACTCTGTATTTTTACAAAATTTGATGCTGCGGTCATCACACTTCGTCCGGCAGAATCTATATCGAATGAAGCTTTATAGGTATCCTTTACCCGCCAAACCAATACCGCTCCTATCATAATGGGATTTCCTACTTTGTCATTCACTTTTACCGGTTCTATATCAAGGTTACGGGCACGAATGGGAATTCTGCGGGTAGCATAAAATGGATTCACCCAAAAGAAACCATTATCAGTAAGTGTCCCTTTATATTTACCAAAGAATATCATTACCCTTGTTTCATTCGGCTCTATCATTACCAGGCCGTAAAATACAGCCGGTATGGTAAGTATTATTCCTATTATACCTAATGCCACAGACCAGGTTTGCTCAAACATTATTATCCACACAAACAAAGCAATAAGCGCTACTCCTAAAAACAATGCTAAAAATCCGGAAATCTTTGTCCCTTCAAATTTCTTCTCCTGTGTTTCCATATTATCTATTTATTATGATATTAAAATGATATCACAATAGTAATTATAATTTTCAGAATCGCCAAATTATTATTCAATTTTTTTAAACAAAAAAAGTGAGAAATAAATTCCCCACTTTTTATCTATTAAATCGTATAATCCTTTTAATCGATATCAACGGATTCCAGATACTGCCCGAAAGCCATATATTCAATACCCGCAGATGGATATTTTTCCTTATAATAGTCGGTACAGTTATAAACCAGTATCAGTTTATCATAAAAGGTAAAAGGCAAAGAAGAGCCACCCCCTATAGCCGCAGATTTTTCTTTTGTTTCATCTTCATAGGCAAAATAATAATAGACATTTTCTTTTATATCCATCCTCATTATATCATAAGACGCCTTACCGGCCATGAATGAACCCTTATAAAGAACTTGTTCCGATCCGGAAGGATGTATAGTTAATATACCTTCCATTCTGTTATTACGTACAAAACGGTATAGATTTCCGTTTTCTGCAGGATAAAACTGTTGGATATCACCTTTTATTTCGTTAAGAATATTATCTGCGACCTCGCCCCTTACCAGAAAAATATCAGAACCCAGAATTTTATATGTATAATTTTCTTCATACAAAGTAACTTCTATTTCAGCGGTTTTATCTTTCTTGTCTTTTACGGTTATCGTTGCTTTTCCTACTTTTTTACCTTTAATCAGAACAGCATCTCCATCAATACTTACTGTTGCTATTTCTTCATCGGATGAAGAAGCAGTGTATCCTCCGTTGCCCTGAACCAGAATACTGGTAGTACCTTGGGAATACATAGTTAATTCGGTACTGGAGAGTGTTAAGGAAGACACTTCATCATCGTCATCACATGCGGCAAACGATAAAGCAAAAAGAATAAGTAATAGATAATTGATCTTTCTCATAATCATGGACTTTTATTATAATACTACACAAATGTAAAAATTATAATTCAAATTCCATGACTTCACCGTATTCAGGCATATTCTCAAAAGCACCGGTCAACTCGGATTTTCCGAAATATATACGAAAACAATTGATGACACCGCCGTGTGCGAAAATGATTACAGAGGAATAATCCTTTGTCTTGAGTTCATCTAACAAGGAGGATACACGATAATACAATTGCATAAAAGATTCCCCGTTAGGTGTAGGAGTATCCACCCAATCCTTTTCCCATTCCGAGACATCCATCTCACTCCACTCTTTCATTTCCCAATCGCCCATATGCATTTCTTTGAGGCGGTCGAACAATTGAATATCTGTATATCCACAATATTCAGCCAACCTCTTTGCTCTACTCAGGGGGCTGGACAAAACAGCATCGTAAGGAACATTTTTTAGTTTTTGTTTTACTATTTCCGCTTCCTGTTCGAAGCTACCTTTTAGGGGGACATCGGTTTGACCGTAACAAAGGCCTTCAACATCGACTGCAGTATGGCGAACAATGTGAATTTTCATCGGTTTTCTATCCTATAAATGTAATTCTTTCTCAAATATATCTTTAAAATAATTATGTTCAGGAAACTGCTTAAGCCAAAATTCCTCATAGTCTTTCCAGAACAATTCTTCTTTAAATCCTTCCCAATCGTCCATATAATTATAATATGCCAGATTGTGTAACCAATAGTTTAGTGCGCCCAACATTTTAAGCCGATCAGCGTCTTTTTTTATTTCAATAGGATTTAATGAAACCCTTGTACTTCTATTAGCCTTTCCCCAAACGATGGCCCGGTAGAGCAGATATCTGTAAGCTTTTTTCCTGTTTTCATCCATCTCCTTTTCTAATTTTAGCAATAAGCGATATAAGCAAAGGTAAAAAATAATATCATTTCGTTAGCTAAAACTGCATAATGTGAAAAGTTATTTATCTATAATATATTAATTAGAAATTGATAAGGAGATCTTTGAAAAAGAGTGTAAAAAAATCTGTCAGATTTTTATTAAAAACAAGGATGTATCAAAAAAGTAAGGTCTTACTTTCTTTTGTCATGTTGAGCGATAGCGAAATATCTCCACAAAGATATACAGGAGATCCTTCACCTCCGTTCAGGATGACAAAATACACAATAGAAGACTTTTGACACACCCTCCTATTAGTAAAAAATTTTGTCAGGTTTGTCAGGTTTTCGTCTAAACATTAAAGAATTATAATATTACAAAAGTGTAACTTTTGTAACTTTTTAAACAGCAATACACTGGTAATCAAATATTTACAAACAACACACTTTATCTGTTTTTTCTACAAGTTTATCGTATAGCTTTTTGATGTATATTAAAAAAGAAATACCTTTGAATACTTAAAAACTGATATACGATAAACATATCACTAAATTAATTAATATGAACAAATCAATTATGGCATTACTTATTGGTGCAACTGTAGTTGGATGTGGATCTCCGGATAAGAAAACAGACACAGACCAGGCACCTATCATAGGAAAAGTGACGATAAAAGCTGATGATGGCATTATGACACCCGAAATACTATATAGTTTCGGCCGTGTATCTGATGTACAGGTTTCGCCTGATAAATCAAAAGTTCTGTACGGTACAACTTATATAAGTATAGAACAGAACAAATCTAATCGTGAGCTTTTTGTTATGAATATTGACGGTTCCGATAAAAAGCAGATCACCAATACTCCCAAAAGTGAGAATAATGCCAAATGGATAAAAGGCGGTTCTAAAATTGCTTTTCTGAGTAGCGAAAGCGGCTCGTCGCAAATATGGGAAATGAATCCTGATGGAACCGGACGTGTACAGGTAAGCGATATAGACGGTGGAATCGATGGTTTTACATACTCACCGGATGAAAAGAAAATAATGTATATCAAAAATATAAAATACGGGGAACGCGCCGCCGATAAATATCCTGACCTGCCGAAAGCTACCGGACGTATTGAAGACGATTTAATGTATAAGCACTGGGATCAGTGGGTAGAAGAAATACCCCATACATTTGTTGCGGATTATGACGGCTCAAAGATGACAGCAGGTGTTGACATACTGGAAGGTGAACCATATGAGTGCCCAATGATGCCTTTCGGAGGAACTGAACAACTGGCATGGAGCCCCGACAGTAAATCCATCGCATACACCTGTCGTAAGAAAACCGGAATGGAATATGCCTTGTCGACCAACTCGGATATATATCTATATAATATCGAAACTAAAGAAACGGTAAACCTTACCGAAGGAATGATGGGGTATGACACGAATCCTGTATTTTCTCCCGATGGCAAATATATTGCATGGCAAAGCAGAGAAAGGGACGGATATGAATCTGACAAAGACAGAATGTTCGTCATGAACCTTTCTTCGAAAGAAAAAATATATGTAACAGAGAATTTCGACTATAACACCGACTATCTGGCTTGGAATGAAGATAATGAAAGCATCTACTTTATTTCTTGCGTAGAAGCTAAAACACATTTATTCAGGGCTTATATCCATACCAAAGAGATTGCGCAGATAACAAAAGGCCAGTATGACTATGAATCGTTTGGCATTGCCGGCGATAAACTGATCGCCCTTCGCCACTCAATGTCGCAACCAAATGAGATATATGCGGTGAATACGGCTAACGGAGAAGCTACCGAACTCTCTTTTGAAAATAAAGAGATCCTCAGCCAATTGAAAATGGGCAATGTTGAAGAAAGATGGATAGCGACTACCGATGGCAAGAAAATGCTGACATGGGTGATTTATCCGCCTGATTTTGATCCCAACAAAAAATATCCGGCACTCTTATATTGTCAGGGGGGGCCTCAAAATACAGTAAGCCAGTTCTGGTCGTACCGCTGGAATATGCAGATAATGGCAGCTAACGGTTATATTGTTGTTGCCCCAAACCGCAGGGGACTACCGGGATTTGGTCAGGAATGGCTTGAACAGATCAGTGGCGATTATGGTGGCCAGAACATGAAAGACTATCTGTCTGCAATCGATGCAATGACCAAAGAACCATTCGTAGACGAAACCAAATTAGGTTGTACTGGTGCCAGCTATGGAGGATTTTCGGTATACTGGCTTGCAGGAAATCACAATAAACGATTTAAAGCGTTCCTGGCTCATGCCGGTATATTCAATACAGAGTCGCAATATCTTGAAACTGAAGAGATGTGGTTTGCCAATTGGGACTTAGGCGGTCCATTCTGGGACAAGGGTAATAAAATCGCTCAAAATTCGTTTGCCAATTCTCCTCACAAGTTTGTTGACAAATGGGATACCCCTATTATGATAACACACGGTGAACTGGATTACCGTATATTAGCCTCGCAAGGTATGCAGGCATTCAATGCCGCCAAGCTGAGAGGAATCCCGGCCCGTATGCTGGTATTCCCCGGTGAAAACCATTGGATTGCGCAACCGCAAAACGCAATTCTTTTCCAAAGAGAATTTAAACGCTGGTTCGACACCTATCTGAAATAGAGGAACGTTGAAAGTGGAGAATTGAAAGTTGAAAGTGATATCAAATAATTTTCAACTTTCAATTCTCCACTTTCAATTATTTAAGTTCATATTCATACCTACTCTCGTTACCACAACCGTCAGTAGCAATAAATACCAGTTTATGCACCTTGCCTTTCTTTAGTCTTTCGTGATCGAATTTATAAATGTAGAGTGGCTTCTTCACATCATGCTCGAACAGTGCATATTCTCCATCGATAGTACCTTTATATGAAGCAACTCCACTCTTATCATCTGTTACCCGTATTACGATTCTTTGATTTGCAACCCACCTTGCAGGCTGTTCGGGAGTAATAACCGGAGCCTTACAATCAGAGCTCACAGCATAAGTATGCCCCAGATCGCGTATGCCGACGGTCACAGCACCATTGTTATATTTTCCGCCAATCCACGATTCATCACCTTTAGCATTGATACGCACAATACCATATTGAGATTTATCGGGCAGGGAATCTTTGGTCAGCTTTATGGTTATATTGCAAAAGCCGTGTAGCGGCACATATTCATCATTGACCTTATACATGGAAGAGATACGACCGGGAGCCTGTTTACGTTCAAACGCAAAAGACAGATCATTATAAAGATTGCCTTTAGGAATAGTAATGGAAAACAAGTCTGCCGAGAAATGATTATCTTCATCCCATTTCATCTTTTGAGTATGTTTCTTTTCATCGGGAATATCCTGTTTTTTCCCTATTACATTAAAAGTATAACTGGTACGGTTGCCATATAAATCCTCCAATTCGTATCGTAGTTTATATACTTTCTCCTGATCTATATTTATATAGCCATCATTCTGTGCTTTATAAATCTGCAGTTTGTTTCCCGGTTCTATAAAAGACTTCTGATAAAACGCTCTTTTACTATACCAATAGTTATAATCTATCATACTGTTGATCATTCGGGTATTGTTAAAATCGACAGAAGTGATGTCCGATGAGAATACCTCCTTTTCATCGAACAATAAACGGACATTCTTTACTCCATATATATTAGAAGTACCGGTCATACGGTCGTTTGCATATACACCAATCCCTATCCTGCCCCATGCCTTTATGGAATCCTTTGGTTGAGAATAATTTCCGTCTTTCAGGGTAGTAATTGTTTCACGGAAAGGATTCCGGTTGTTATTTACCACCCCCTCACCCGCAACAGGATAGATAGCAATACCTTTCAGTTGCGGAGGTACAGCATCCTTGATCTGCGTTTTATAATAAACCAATGGATCAAGAGCCAGCTGATCGGCACTATTCCTTATTTCGAAATGTACGTGTGGACCACCTGAAGATCCCGTGTTGCCACTATACGCGATCAATTCGCCTTTTTTCACAAGCAATGCAGCTGAATCTAAAGAAATATCTATGCGATAAGACTCTTTTTCATATTGCTTTTCTTTGAGGTATTTTGCGATTGAGGGAGCATAGCTGTTCAGGTGACCATAAACACTGGTATGCCCTGTTGCTGGATGATCTATATAAAGTGCCAGTCCATATCCTGAAGGCGAAACCGATATACGGGACACATATCCGTCGGCAATAGAATAAACAGGTTTATTAACCACAGCCTGTGTTTTCAGGTCGATTCCCGAATGAAAATGATTGGGACGCAATTCCCCGAAATTGGCACTGAGAACAATTGGTATATCGAGTGGCGACTGGTATTGGTTTTGTGCAACAAGGCCAATAACTATAATATATGTGACTATGAGGATATATATCTTTTTCATTATTCGTATTTAAGTTCGTTTAAGACACACAAAAGTAGAGGAAATTAGCGACTATAACAAAAAGCGCCACCCCGTTAAGAGTTTGTCATCAAAATATTCTTTATTTATCTATAGGTAAATATTTACAAAACAATTTGTTGAGTATTTCACTTAAATAGTATATTTTTGGAGACTGATAGAACAACATATATTTTTTCGAGTAACACTAAACATCAATTATCTTAAACTTTCTTATGAGAATGCCCGGTAAAATATCTATAGTCATTTGTTGCTATAATGAATACACGAATTTACCTACCGTCATAAATGCCATTCACGAGAATATAAAACCGACAGGTTATCAGTATGAAATAATCGCCGTGAACGACGGAAGCGTAGATGGAAGCCAGGAATTACTGGAAGAATTATCACAAAATGATGAAAATCTCTTTTATATCGAGTTTTCACGCAATTTTGGACATCAAAACGCATTAAAAGCGGGAATAGACCATGCGAGTGGAGATTGCGTCATCTCGATGGATGCAGATATGCAGCATCCACCCCGTTTACTGCCTGAGTTTATACAAAAGTGGGAAGAAGGGTACGATATTGTATATACCCGCAGGGAATGTGATCCATCATTAGGATTATTCAAAAGAATATCATCCAAATACTTCTATAAATTCCTGAATGCAGTATCTGATATAAAAATGGAGAAAGGTGCAGCCGATTTCAGATTAATGGACAGGCATGCAGCTGATGTTTTAGTCAATATAAAAGGTGGCGATCTCTTCATCAGAGGGCTGGTAAACTGGATAGGGTTTAAACAATATGCAATAGATTACCAGCCTGATAAACGATTATCCGGATCAACCAAATATACCATAAAAAAAATGCTCCGTATGGCAGCCCTCGGAGTTATTTCATTTAGTTCAAAACCTTTACAGATATCTTTGTATCTGGGATTTATAATAGCATTGTTATCTTTATTATTTATACCTTATGCCGCCATCAGTTTTTTTATTGGACATGCCAAAGCCGGATGGGTTTCATTGATACTCACTATATCTTTTCTCGGGGGATTACAATTATTTATTTTAGGTATTATAGGACTATATATCGGACGTATCTTTGCTCAGACTAAAGGTTATCCTCCATATATTGTACGCAGCACAAATTTAACAGAAAGAGAATGACATCCAGAATATTACTAAGTTTCGATATAGAAGAGTTTGAAATGCCCCGTGAATATGGCAATCCCATACCTTTCGATCTGCAAATGGAAGTATCAATAAAGGGAACCGAACGTATATTAGATCTGCTAAAGCAGCATGATATAAAAGGAACATTCTATACTACGGCCAACTTTGCGCAACATGCAAAACACATTGTACACAGAATAGTAAAAGAAGGGCACGAACTGGCTTCACACGGTTATGTACATGATCACTTCGAACCTCATCACCTGAAGCTATCAAAAGATATACTGGAAGAAATAGGAAATATTCCTGTATATGGCTATCGCATGGCACGGATGATGCCCGTACCTGAAGAAGAGGTATACAAAGCCGGCTATATATATAATTCGTCTATTAACCCTACATATTTGCCGGGTAGATATAATAAGCTGAATGAGCCTCGAACCTATTTTTACAGGGAAAATGTACTGCAATTGCCTGCGTCAGTCAGTCCATTATTACGGTTCCCTTTGTTCTGGATATCTTTTCATAATTTACCGGCATCGTTATACCGTGGCTTTGTAAAGCGTACAGTGAAGAAAGACGGATATCTGAATACTTATTTTCATCCGTGGGAATTTATGGACATAGGTCCTAAGAAGAAATACAACTTTCCTTTTTATGTTACACGCAATACAGACAACAGAATGGTTAAAAGGATGAACGATTTCATTATATGGTGTAAACATAAAGGATATGAATTTGAACGCACATGCGATTTTGTGCAGGCAATAAGCAATAAATAATTAACCTGTTAATAATGAATGCTATATTAACCTTTTTTCAAAAACCGATATTCAGGGACAAACGATTTATTATGTCTATCTGGTTCCTTATCCCATTACTTGCGGGGATAAAACATATAACCAGAGGAATCGGCAATAATTATTATATATTCAAATACTCTTATTACCACCTCATAGAACAGGTTAATCTGTATGCCCAATATCCGGGCCAGCATAACGATTCGAACCATTACGGACCTATTTTCAGCCTCGTTATAGCTCCATTTGCTTTACTACCCGATAACATAGGTAGTTTATTATGGGAACTGGCCATTGCGACAACACTATTTATTGCTATATATAAATTACCTATACAATGGATGGCAAAAGTTATAATCTTTTGGATTTGTATGGAGCCATTATATACCAATGCCTTGAATAGCCAGACAAATACTATGATAGCCGCCTTTGTTATAGGTGCTTTTATCTTTATAAGAAAAGAGAATGATTTTTGGGCGACCTGTCTGATAGCTCTAGGATTCTTCATCAAATTATATGGGATAGTAGGATTGGCATTCTTCTTCTTCTCGAAACAAAAAATAAAGTTCATAGGATACTTCTTATTCTGGTGCGCTGTTTTCTTTGCCTTACCCATGTTGTTTTCATCACCTGAATTTGTAATACAAAGTTACGCTGACTGGTATGAATCCCTTACAGGTAAAAACAGTGATAATATCACATCTATTATGCAAAATATATCGGCTTCGGGTATGATACAAAGGATTTTTGGACATGACATTTCCAGTATTACAATAATCGTCCCTGCCATACTCCTGTTTGCATTACAATATTTAAGAACAGATATGTACAATGATACAAGATATCAGTTGGCATTACTGGCCTCAACACTGATGTTCATCGTATTATTCAGCTCCGGTTCGGAATCATGCACATATATAATAGCCACTGCGGGGTTTGGTATCTGGTTTATTATACAGGAAAAACCTTATAGCAAATATGTGATTTTCCTACTTGTATTTATGATCGTCTTATCGCTATTAGGTGCATCAGACTTAGCACCGTCATATGTGAAAAGAGAAATAGTGAGAAAATACGCTCTGAAATCCTTGCCATTTCTTATCACATGGCTTACCCTTATATACCAAATATTGAAGATGAAGAAAGCGCCGGAAACCCAGTTTTCATCGGTTTATATTGAGAAAGGAGAAGGCGTATGAATTTCTTTCACAAGAAAACAACATTGAATTTCAACACCATAGCGACAAAGGTTAAAGATTTTCAAAAAAAACAGTATCAAAAATTTGCACATAATCAAAAATGATTTACCTTTGCATCCGCAATCGCAGGAGAAAGATACTGTAAATACAGAGAAACTCCACAGGATGGCCCATTCGTCTATCGGTTAGGACGCAAGATTTTCATTCTTGAAAGAGGGGTTCGACTCCCCTATGGGCTACAAAAGTAATAAAATATAAAACATAAGGATTAGTCAAGATGGCAAATCATAAATCAGCAGAAAAAAGAATCAGACAAGCGGAAGTTAGACGCTTGAGAAATAGATATGTAGCAAGAACAACACGGAATGCTGTTAGGAAGTTTCGTACACTAACAGATAAAGCAGAAGCTCAAAAACTATATCCTTCTGTATGTTCTATGCTTGACAGACTAGCTAAGAAGAACGTTATTCATAAGAACAAAGCGGGCAACTTGAAATCGAAGCTTGCCGCGCATGTAAATTCTTTGTAAGAGAGAAGATACTAATATAAACATTATATAACGACAAAAGGCCAGGTTTAAATGCTTGGTCTTTTTTATTGCACAAATATCTAAATTTTCATCATTATCCGCTTGTTATACCAGAACTTATACTTATCTTCGCACCCGCTAATAACAATTATGTATAATTAAAATTAACAAAGAAAGAAAATGGCTACAAAGATCCGTTTACAAAGACGAGGACGCAAAGGTTACCCTTTTTACCATATCGTCATTGCAGATAGCAGAGCTCCACGTGATGGAAGATTTATTGAAAAGGTTGGTACATACAATCCAAATACCGACCCTGCTACAATAACATTAAACTTCGACAGGGCTTTGTACTGGTTACAAGTTGGTGCTCAACCTACCGACACTACACGTAACATACTTTCTAAAGAAGGAGTTCTACTTAAGAAACACCTTTTAGGTGGTGTTGCCAAAGGTGCTTTCACTGAAGCTGATGCCGACAAGAAATTTGAAGCATGGCAATCTGAGAAAGAAAAAGGAACTCAGGCAGTCATCAACAAAAACGAAACTAAAGCTAAAGCCGACGCCAAAGCCCGTTTAGAAGCTGAACAAGCTGCAAACAAAGCTAAAGCCGCTGCCGTAGCTCAGAAAAAAGCCGAAGAAAATGCTGCCGCCGCAGAAGCCGAAGTTGAAGAAGCTGCACCTGCTGAAGACGTAGCTGAAACTCCGGTTGCAGAAGCAGAAACTCCTGCAGAAGAAAAAAGCGCTGAATAAAATAAAAATTCAGATAGGTTTATAATATGAGCCCGGTACTATACCGGGCTCATATTATTTTATATCAAGAGTTAATTCATCTATCAAATCCTTACTATTCATCGCTTCCAGTCCGTATCTAACAGAAGCTCTGTCTCCCGCCAGTCCGTGTATATATACGCCCAGTATGGCCGCCTGCCAATTGTTATACCCTCTTGCCAGCAAACCCGTGACATAACCCGTCAATACATCGCCGCTACCTCCCTTTGCCATACCACTATTCCCCGTTGAATTAAAATAGCAGTTACCACCGGGCAAGCAAACCATCGTGTGAGCACCTTTTACAATAATCACCGATTTAAGGTTTGCAGCTAATTCCCGAACCAATAGTATTTTCTCCTGTTCATCTTTCCATTCACCGACAAGCCTTTTCAGTTCTCCCGGATGAGGGGTAAGTATGGAACCTTCCGGTACAAACTGTCTCAATTCATAATTGTCAGCCAGTATATTCAAAGCATCAGCATCTATTACCATTGGTTTTGTTGAACTCTTCAACAATAGTTCAAACGTCTTAATTGTTCTTGGAGCTTTGCCCAATCCACAACCGATACCAATTGCCGAGTAATTATCCAGATTTTCAGGCAATTCCGAAAAACAATCGTCATTATCAAGACTTGTCATTGCCGATGGATAGATGGCCTGTAAAGAGAATCTCTCTAATTGAGGCAAATGAACTGTCACCAATCCACATCCTGACCGAAGAGCAGCTCCGGCACACAAGACCGCTGCTCCTGACATTCCTCGCGATCCACAGATAAGCAAGGCATGACCATATATACCTTTATGTGCGAATTTATCACGCTTACGAACAATCCCTTTTATTAGATCATTTGTAATATAATGATATTCAGTTATAGCTTTATCAATAAAGTCTTTGCTTAACCCTATCGGCAGTATTTTTATGTCACCACAGTATTCTCCGGCTTCCGGCAACAACATCGCCAATTTAGGAAACTCTAAAGTGAGTGTTACACCGGCTTTGATAATACTTTGCCCGGCATTACCAAATTCCGTCTTCATACCTGATGGCAGATCGACTGATATGACTTTATTCGGCAATCCATTAACCTGATCGATAATTTCAGATAAAGGCTCCCTAAGATCTCCTTTTACCCCCGAGCCGAGCAACGCATCTATAATAATAGCATCTGGCTCTAAATCAGAAAACCTGACAATTGAAAATCGACGAAGCGAAGGCGAGTCAAACCTGACATATTTCGGTAATCTTTCCAGATTATAACGACATTCCTCACTAAGTTCGTCTTCCTTATCAGTCAGCATACAAACTAAACAATCATAACCTGCATGAAACAAAATACGGGCAACGGCCAGGCCATCTCCCCCATTATTGCCTTTTCCTACGAGGAACAGCAATGAAATGGTTTTGTCAATATTTTCACACACCCACTGTGCGATAGCATTCGAAGCTCTCTCCATAAGGGCTATAGAATCTATCGGTTCATTCTTGATAGTATATTGATCTGCTTCCTTAATCTGACTTCCTGTTAGTATTTTCATAGTACCATTTTTATTTTTTAGAAATAAATAATCGTTCCTCCATCCGAACCGGCAAATTCTTTCAATAAATCCTGCATATATACTGCAGCTTCTTCTACCCCTGCCTTACCACTATATCCGTTTATAATAGCCAGAAAACTGGTGGTCTCCAAACTTATCTTTGTCCGTTCGTGGTCGCTGGTCGGAGTACCTATTCCACCTATGGCATCCCTGTAAACAGGAAGTCCTTCGATATTCATTATACCGCGACCAATGGCTTCATAAGGCTCATCTGCCTTTCCCACACCAAGGGTAAGAGAATCTCCATGAATTTTATCTGCATCAAAGCCACCTATAGAGTAGCCTGTCCTGATAGAGACCAAATTAATAAGATCGACAAGCGTATCTATCTGATATAAGGGAATATCGCGCAGTATCCTCCGGCACAAAGCTTCGGAAGACGGACGGTAGCGATTAGGATCTTTTCCCAGGCGTTTATATGCCATGCGGGTTGCTTCGATGACAGGGTTTTTCTTAATATCCTCTATTTCATGCGTTTCCCTATACTCCTTAGTAAGGCTATTAATCTCTTCCCACAATTTTTCATTATATATACTGTTCTTTACTTTCGCAAATATGGCAACTCCTGAAAAACAGGGACATATATTCTTAATCTCTTCCGATACAGTTATTTTTAACATTTATATTTTACTTCTATCTGATATATAACTATTTAATAAATTATTTTATTGTGAAAAAGTTACAAAAGTTACACTTTTGCAGCATTTTCAACCAAAACCTGACAGATTCAGTTATCAGTAAACAACGCATTTCATTCTTAATTCTTCATTTCTCTTTTTTATTTTCGCCTTCTTTTCCTCGTTTGTCATCCTGAGGAACGAAAGATCTCTTTCATTGGATATTCGCTTCGCTCTGGCATGACAGAAAACAAAACCTGACAAACATTACAAGTTTTTCTATTTTTTGAAGAACTCTTTATCATTGGCACATTGACATATTGAATTATTAGCACAGTGATATCCTATAGATAAAGCTATCGACAAATAATGCAATTACATAATGACTTTCCGGGTATATTTATTCAGACTCATAAGCCATATAACAAGCAAGGAAATTCCAAAAGAAAGAATAGCGACCAGAAGAAGTTTTACAACAGCAGGTACCGCTATATTCGGATAAATTACATCATAAGAAAACTGCACGAAAATAAAATGACAAAGGTATATCCCAAACGTCAGTGTGGCTATTTTAGACAAGACCGGGGATGCTTTTATCTTCACCCTCTGCATTACAATATATATAGCAAAAGTCATCAGGAACACATTGATGCCCGAAAAATACCAGATAATCTCGAGATTGGCATAGCTGCCCGGATAATATTCCTGAGTAAGGACAAAACCTCCGGCAGTAATAGCGTAACCGGCCAGGAACAACGGCATGGCAATCCGCAAGGCTTTGGACATACTCCACTCCAAAGGAAACCTTTTCAGGTAGTAAGCCAATACGACATATCCCAAAAAGCCCGAAAAATAATAGAACATCCCATACGGGTTCCATTCACATACACCCAACAAGCCCAGATTTCCACCATTGCCCTCATATCCTAATACTGGAGCAAACATCTGAATATAAGGCAAGAACATACTGACTACCCAGATACGCAAAAACCATTGAATATCCTTCTTTCCAGCCTGTACCAGCCATGCGCTGATAACAGGCATAAACAAATAAAGACCTATGAGCATATATGCGTACCATAAGACAGTAGTATCATAATTGAAATTGAAAATAAACAGATATAGTTTCTGTAAAGTCTTTCCTATCGTATAATCCTCTAATACAATATTAGGATTCACTATTTCAATACCCGAGTTCACATAGAGAAAATACAAAACAGGAAGCATCAGCGACCAGAATACAAAAGGCCATAAAAGCCTTCTGGCCCGCTTCCTGTAAAATTCGCGCATTTCCATATTTACAGGCAACAACAGCAATCCGGATATCATAACGAACAGCGGAACGCACGGACGCACCAGACTACCGATAAAAGCCCCTGTGAGAAATTCTGAATGATTAGTATCGAACCGGGCTACAAACGGATCGCAACTGTGCGCGACTACAACAAGAAAACAGGCTAGTACCCGTAAAAGATCGACCCACACAATATGTTCCGAAGATGTATTTTTCATGGTCTATATTTGTTTTTTATTAGCTGTCCGAAATTACTGAAATAAACAATGCCCTGGAAGATCAGCCGTCCGATATTTTCACAAAGGATGTTAAAATAGCAAATAAGGCTTAACTATGACTTTTTGGCTAAGATTAGATCAATATGTATAAAATTTTATCAGTATTACAGCTTAAAAAGTTATCTTTGTGTCTCAAAAATTAACCTAAAAAATATTCAGAAGATGAAACCAACCTTGTATGTATTAGCTGCCGGAATGGGAAGCCGCTATGGAAGTCTGAAACAAATGGATGGCCTGGGTCCTAACGGTGAAACAATCATGGATTATTCGATCTACGATGCACTGAAAGCCGGATTCGGAAAAGTTGTATTTGTTATCAGGAAATCGTTCGATAAGGATTTTCGTGAGAAAATCGTTTCCAAATATGAAAACCATATTCCGGTAGAAGTTGTATATCAGGAACTGGACAACCTGCCCGAAGGATATACTTTGCATCCCGACAGACAAAAACCATGGGGAACCAACCACGCTGTGATGATGGCAAAAGATGTGATCAATGAACCATTTGCCGTTATCAATGCCGACGATTTCTACGGACGCGACAGTTATGAAACACTAGCCCGCCAATTGGAAAAAATGGAAGGACAGGAAAACCATTACTGCATGGTAGGCTACCGTCTAAGCAACACATTATCGGAAAGTGGTGCTGTAGCGCGCGGTGTATGCGAAACAGACGAAAACGATTTTCTGAAAAGCGTGGTAGAACGCACACATATCGAGAGAAAAGACGGTAAGATACAATATAAAGACGCAGAGGATTACTGGTATGAATTACCTGAAAATGCTCCTGTATCTATGAACATGTGGGGATTCACTCCGGATTATTTCGAACACTCGGAGAAATATTTCGTAAAATTCCTTGATGCAAATGTTGGTAACCACAAAGCAGAATACTTCATCCCGCTGATGGTTGACCACCTGATCGTTAATAAAATTTCCGATGTGAAAGTGCTGGACACTCCGTCAAAATGGTTCGGTGTAACTTATGCCGAAGACAGGCCTTCGGTAGTCGAAAAAATACAAAAACTGGTAGACAACGGCACATACCCTACCCCGCTATGGAAATGACGGGTAAAAGGTTATTTTATCTTATTTTTGAAACCAAATCTCACTTAAATTTGTTATTTTTGTAACGCAAAATATTAATACAGAATTAATTTATAATAAACTAGAAAACAATGGTTAATTACAAAGACTTAGGATTAGTAAACACCAAAGGGATGTTTGCAAAAGCGGTAGAAGGCGGATATGCAATTCCAGCTTTCAACTTCAATAACATGGAACAATTACAGGCTATCGTTTCTGCTGCTTCTGAAACTAAATCTCCGGTTATCCTACAGGTATCAAAAGGTGCACGCGAATATGCAAATCCAATCTTATTACGTTTCATGGCTCAGGGAGCTGTTGAATACGCAAAAAGCCTTGGATGGGAAAAACCTCAGATAGTGCTTCACTTAGACCACGGCGATACATTCGAAACATGTAAATCTTGTATCGATTCAGGATTCTCTTCTGTTATGATCGACGGTTCTCACCTTCCATACGAAGAAAACATTGCCCTTACAAGAAAAGTGGTTGACTACGCTCACCAATACGATGTAACAGTAGAAGGTGAACTTGGCGTACTTGCAGGTGTTGAAGATGAAGTTTCTGCAGAGCACCATACATATACTCAACCTGAAGAAGTAGTAGACTTTGCTACTAGAACAGGTTGTGACTCACTGGCAATCTCTATCGGTACTTCTCACGGAGCAAACAAATTTACTCCTGAACAATGTACAAGAGACGCTAATGGTATGTTAGTTCCACCGCCGCTCCGTTTCGACATCCTTGAAGCTATCGAAAAAGAACTTCCCGGATTCCCTATCGTTCTTCACGGAGCATCTTCTGTTCCTCAGGAAGAAGTAGCTACTATCAACAAATATGGTGGCGCATTGAAAGATGCAATCGGAATTCCTGAAGAACAACTTCGCAGAGCGGCTAAATCTGCAGTTTGCAAAATCAACATCGACTCTGACAGCCGTCTTGCTATGACTGCTGCTATCCGTGAGGTATTCGCAAATAAACCGGCAGAATTCGACCCACGTAAATATCTGGGCCCAGCTCGTGAAAATGCTAAAAAACTGTACAAACACAAAATCGAAGCAGTGCTTGGCAGCGCAGGAAAAGCTTAATAAAATATAGCTATTCTATATAAAAAATGAGGAGTTTCGTATTATGAAACTCCTTATTTTTTTTGGCTTATTGATTCGTTTATATTATTTTTCCTTTTTTACAATCCTCATTGCATAGAACGAACGGTATATAAATACCAGAGCGACAATAAGGAATCCTACCCCTATCCATTTACTATAAGATGCCATGCTTTCCGATATGGCAATCTCTACTGCCAGTAATCCGAACAAGGTAGAAAACTTAATTATTGGATTCAATGATACAGAAGAAGTGTCTTTATATGGATCACCTACTGTGTCACCCACAACAGTCGCCTCGTGAAGAGGTGTATTTCTCTCTTTTAGCTCCACTTCTACGATCTTTTTCGCATTGTCCCATGCACCTCCGGCATTTGCCATATATATTGCCTGATACAAGCCGAATACCGCTATAGATATAAGATAAGCCACAAAGAAATTAGGATCGATGAATGCAAAAGCCATCGTAATGAATAACAACGCGAGGAAAATATTCCACATACCCACCTGTGCATATTGGGTACAAATCTTTACTACCGCTTTCGAATCCTCTATATCAGCTTCTTCTTTATTCAGGTTGATATGCTTTTTGATATATTCCACGGCACGGTACGCTCCCGTTGTAACAGCCTGCATAGACGCACCGGAGAACCAATAGATAACAGCACCACCACATATAAAACCAAGGAGGACAGGTGCGGCTATCAGATTAATATCCAGCAATCCCATTTTTTCAAGTACAAGGATAATGGAAAATATCATTGTTGTGGCACCAATAACAGCGGTAGCTATCAATACAGGTTTTGCCGTCGCCTTAAATGTATTTCCGGCAGAATCATTTTCTTCAAGAGATTCCTTCCCTTTTTCAAAATCAGGGGCAAATCCAAAGTCTTTTTCTATTTCAGAAGATATCTCAGGCAAATGTTCGATACGTGACAGCTCGAATACCGACTGGGCATTATCTGTTACTGGCCCGTAGCTGTCAACAGCAATAGTAACAGGCCCCATACCGAGTAAACCGAAAGCAACAAGGCCAAAAGCAAATATAGATGGGTATGCCATTATACTACCCAGCTCCTGCTGCGAAATAAAATACGCAACAGCCATTAGTAACGCAATCGTAAGACCTTTCCAGAATGCGCTGAAATTACCGGCCACCATACCCGATAGAATATTCAGAGATGCTCCTCCTTCGCGCGAAGCTGTTACAACTTCTTTCACATGGCGTGACGAGGAACTGGTAAACGCTTTAGTCAATTCAGGTATAACGGCAGCGGCCAGAGTTCCACAACTTATAATAGATGCCAGTTTCCACCAAAGTCCGTTTTCCATTCCATTCAACATGAAATAACTGGCGATGTAAGTTGCTATAATAGAAATAATTGATGTAATCCAAATAAGCGCTGTAAGCGGATTCTCAAAATTGAACTTTAATAAGTTTCTATATTTCGCTGTGGCAATCCCCTGATTGATATAATAAGACAAAATAGAAGTAAACAGCATCATCAGACGCATAACGAATATCCATACAATAAAAATGGCCTGATATTCTACGTTCAACACGGCCAAAACAATAAATGAGATCAGTGCAACGCCTGTAACTCCGTATGTTTCGAATCCATCGGCTGTCGGCCCTACACTATCCCCGGCATTGTCGCCCGTACAGTCTGCAATAACACCCGGATTACGGGGATCATCTTCTTTTATGTTAAAGACAATCTTCATCAGGTCGGCTCCAATGTCGGCTATCTTGGTAAAAATACCGCCAGCGATACGCAAAGCAGACGCACCCAGAGATTCACCTATGGCAAACCCGATCAGACAAGCACCTGCCATATCTCCCGGAACAAACAGGAGGATAACGAGCATCATTATCAGCTCTACTGTAATGAGCATTACCCCTACACTCATACCTGCCTTTAGCGGAATATTCACGACATCCCAGGGACGCTTGCGAAGCGATGCAAAAGCTGTCCGGGAATTGGCCAGTGTATTGATACGGATTCCATACCATGCCACGCCATACGATCCGGCTATCCCTAGCACTGTCCAGAAGAGGACAGATAACAGGAATGCAACCCTGCTGACTTCTCCAGTTGCTACAATCTCCGGTTCGGAAAGGAAGCCGAAGTATATAAGCATGACCACCGAGATAATGATTAGCAGATAAAAAAGAAACCTGCCTTGTTGCAAAAGATAGGTTTTACATGTTTCGTAAATTGTCTTCGATACATTGAGCATCGAAGCATGTACGGGTAATTTTTTAATGTAAAAATACTGCACTAAGCCAAATGCTATTCCAAGCAACAGAATTAAAAGTCCCCATAATAAGAGGTTGTAACCTGGTCCTAAATCCGGAACTTTTAAGTCTGCTTCACTGGCCATAAGGCTTAGCGGCAGTAAAAACAATGAGAGAGATAGTAACTTCTTCATGCGTACTGATTTTTTAGATTAGTTATAAAACAAGTACAATAAAATTATAAAAACAGTTACGCTGTCCATTTTGTTTTTATAGTATTATTGTACCTTCCACCTTTGTTAACATAGCAAATATAATATTTTTATTAACAAATATTATATTCGGGCATTTTTTTTAGCTAAAAAGACAGAAAAAACATGATCTGTCTCAAATTTTAACATATTTGAGACAGATATATAATAAGAAATTAATGATTAATGCCAATCAGTAGATGGATTTAATCGTTCGTTTCTTTTCTACTACGCGCAATCGAAGATTGCTTGTGTTCCTTTTGCCCAAAGCCCCAAAAGGAACCAAAAACACTTTGGTGGCTCATCCTTCGTGCGACCCGTTACAGGCTCACGGGCTAAATGGAAAGATTGTCCTGCGGACGCTTCCCATTTCACGCCCCTCTCACCTGACGGATGCCCCGCACTACGGCTTAATGCCACCGGGCAAAGCCACGACAAGGCAGGGTAATTCTTTATCGTGCGCCAGCTTTCCGTGCATAGGTTCCTACGACGGGCACCTGTCCGGTGAAGACGGCGTGAAACCAAATATTGTCTGAGCCGAAGGCGAGTTTATTTGGTTTAGCCGGCAAGCCGTTGACAGGTCGGCGGGGAACAAAGCACTAGCCTTTTGTTTCGTTTTGGGCAATGCCAATCAACGATCGACGAAGCGAAGGCGAGTCAAAATGAAAAACAACCCCGAAGGGTGCGTTAGTAAAATTGAACATTTAAATCTAACTGCTGATTCGCATGATTTGATTACTTGACAGAAATCAGAATATTTTATGCATTACATAGTCGGTCATGAGATAACCGCAACCGATTTCATTATCCTCCCTTTTTGCGATACTGAAGCCCATTAGTTCATAAAAGCTGATGGCTTTAGTATTATCACGGTTTACATTTAAGGCAAGTCCCGTATTGTTATTCTCTTTGGCTATTTTTATTGCAACATCGATAAAGAAACGGCCTATACCCCTTCCCTGTAACGAAGGTAATATGTATATTTTGTGTACTTTGGTTATATTAGTGTTTTGATAGTTCAGCTCGTAAGATACATATCCCAGATATTCTCCGTTCTCTTCGGCAAGAAGATATTGATGTCCGCTATCCATCTGTTTTTCCAATGAACTTTGGCTATACATCATATCCATCATGTATGCGATCTGGTCTTCCGACAGCATTTCAGCAAAGGTATGCGGCCATATACGGTCTGATAATGATTTAATTATAAATATATGATCTTTATTGGCTTCTATTATATTCATCAGTCTTCCATTGTAAACGATTTCATCCCTATGCGGCTGCCATCGGCAAATATGTCTATCCGGTATGTGCCGGGCATCAGATATTCTTCCACATCCCAGTACATAGTAACAGGCACCTCTTCCCCTCCGTATTCTATCATTCTCTTTATCGAATAATTGATATCCCTGTTTTCGAAGGCAAAAGTATTTGTACGGCTCTTGGTTAGCACGTCATTATCCGGCTTCATTATGCGCACGTAAATAGTACGTTCTCCAGGTTCAGCCGTTATATTTTTAGTGATCATAAAATTGATGACCAACCGTTCCACCTTACTTATCTTTTTCTGGACTTTTCCTTTGTTATTGGTGGCTTGTACGCTAATCCCTGTTGCATCGAGTTTAGCAGCCAGTGTCACCTTTTCATTCAGGTTTTCTTTTTGCTGTGTTACTTCGTTAAGGGTACGCGTCGTTTCGTGATATTTGGTAGTTATCTCCTGCTTTTCCTGTCTGAGTTGTGCATTGGCCCTGTTTAATGAATCTATCTGTACGATATATGATTTTAACACCTGTCTCAATGTAGCCAGTTCTTTATTCAAACGAGAGATTTCAGCTTTATTTTCGGCCTTCACAGTTTTAAGCTCTTCTAACAGACGCTGTACTTTTGCCTGTTCGTTTGTCAGTTTCTGCAACAGGGAATCGTTCTTTATATTCATCTTGAACCCTTCATATTGCATCGACAAACTCTCGTATTCGTCCTCAAGCTGTTGCTTCGACAAGCTGCTTTCTTCCTGAAGTTCTTCTATTTGTGTCTTTTGATTGAATATGAAATAGCCCGCAATCCCCATACCTATAATCAGTAAAACGATTACGGCTATTAATATCTTATTATTGTTTCCTTTCTCCGAACTCATAATGATATTTTAAAATGCGACTACAAATATAAATGTTTTTAATCAGAATGTATAAAAGCTCGTAAATGCTTTCGCTTTTTTTAATAAATCCCAATATTTTTGGTCTTTAATTAATTCTATTTCTCAGAATAAGCACGTACATTTGTTAGGTTTTTATAAGGTATTGAACCAATGTGACAGGGTTTTTGTTTACAAATTGAAAATAAAAGGATTAAGATCACAGACCTATTTTTTTTTATTAACCTGACTGATTATAGGAACAACAGATTTTCCGATCAGGAAATATATCACATAAAAAAGACTCTAAATATATACATTAACTAATATAATAAATTAAAATTATGTCTAAAGTAACAGTTGTTGGCGCCGGAAATGTAGGTGCTACATGTGCAAATGTCCTTGCCTTTAATGAGGTGGCAGACGAAGTGATAATGCTCGATGTAAAAGAAGGTGTATCGGAAGGAAAAGCAATGGATATGAACCAGACTGCTCAGCTTCTGGGTTTCGACACACGCATCAAAGGAGTGACAAACGATTATGCCGCTACCGCCGATTCTGATGTTGTTGTTATCACATCTGGCATCCCACGCAAACCGGGTATGACACGCGAAGAACTTATCGGAGTGAATGCCGGTATTGTGAAAAGTGTTGCAGAAAACATCCTTAAATATTCGCCCAATGCCATCCTTGTTATTATTTCCAACCCTATGGATACAATGACATATCTGGCTTCGAAAGTAACAGGGCTTCCTAAACACCGTGTGATCGGTATGGGAGGAGCTTTAGACAGTTCACGTTTCAAATATTACCTGAGTCAGGCTTTAGAATGTAATCCGAATGAAGTTGAAGGCATGGTGATCGGCGGACATGGCGATACTACTATGATCCCTGTTACACGCCTTGCCACATATAAAGGTATCCCTGTATCAGATCTGTTATCAAAAGAAACCCTCGATAAAGTAGTTGCCGACACAATGGTTGGTGGAGCTACTCTTACCGGTCTTTTAGGTACTTCTGCATGGTATGCACCGGGAGCAGCAGGAGCTTATGTGGCTGAAGCGATTATTCATGACCAGAAGAAAGTAATCCCTTGCTGTGTAACACTAGAAGGTGAATACGGACAAAACGATATCTGTATTGGTGTACCTGTTGTTTTAGGCAAGAATGGATGGGAAAAGATCATCGACCTGAAACTGACTGCTGAAGAAAAAGAAAAGTTCGAAGCTTCGGCTGCTGCTGTTCACAAAACAAATACAGTATTGAAAGAAGGCAATCTGATCTGATCAGATAAAATAAGTGATATGAAAAAAGGATGTTCACTTGAACATCCTTTTTTAGTTATTTATCTAGATAGTATTATTTCGCTTGTTCCAACTGCAATGTAACTGTTGGTTGATCACATACTTCTTTTGGTCCGAAGTACTGGATAGGACCAGGATAAACGAATTCTGTCCCCACTGCCCATGCTTCACGATTTGCTTCGAGGAATTTGAACGGAGCGCCATCCAGTTTCACAAGAGCTTTCTGGATAACAGGTTTCATTTCACCATGACGGCGTTCCATATTCAGCATCATTGTTACCGGCACACCGCCTGCAATCCATTGATCAGCCGGAGCAGTTGTGTTACGAACAGATGACATATAGCCTGTTTTCCCTGTTCCTATAAGTCCGGCAGCCGTAAAGCCTAATGTATAGCAATAATCTGCATCGTAATTAGATGGAGCTGCACAACGACCTTCATATCCGAAGAAGTGAACCTGAGATGCGAATTTACCGTTATACTTACCTGCAGCCTTCATTTCTGCCAGTTTATTTCCTACCATTTCTGCCAGTAATTTTTCTGTTTCGATAAGAGAAACCTGCACATTTCCGTGAGGGTCACGATCGAGTGTCAACTGACGGGCAACTCCTGCCGGAAGACTTGCAAATACTTTCGCGTTTTCGGCAGAAAGGTTTTTAGTAATATATTCTAGCTGGTCATCTTTAGGCACAGCATTGAATTCGTCCTGATGATGAGCAAGGAAATCATTCAATTCAGAGATGAGAACTTTCATTGCCGGAATAAATTCGATAAGTCCCTCAGGAATAAGTACTGTACCGAAGTTATTTCCATCAGCGGCACGTCTTGCCACAACATTTGCTATATCTGTTATTATATCGTCAAGGGAAAGTTTCTTTGCTTCAACTTCCTCTGAAATGATACACATATTAGGTTGTACCTGCAAAGCACACTCAAGAGCGATATGAGAAGCCGAACGTCCCATCAACTTGATAAAGTGCCAGTATTTGCGCGCCGAATTGCAGTCACGCTGAATATTACCGATAACTTCGGCATACACCTTACATGCAGTATCGAAACCAAATGACGTTTCTATCATTTCGTTTTTCAGGTCGCCATCGATTGTTTTAGGACAACCAATCACTTGTACCCCTGCGTTTATCGCTTTATAATATTCAGCCAGCACACAAGCATTTGTGTTGGAATCGTCGCCACCAATAATAACCAGAGCTTTGATCTCTAGTTTTTTCAATATTTCAAGACCTTTATCAAACTGTTCTTTAGTTTCCAATTTTGTACGTCCCGAGCCAATGATATCAAACCCTCCTGTATTGCGGTACTCGTCGATAATGTCGGCTGTAAGTTCTTTATAATCGTGATCTACCAATCCGCCCGGCCCCATAAGGAAACCATAAAGACGGCTGTTACCATTCATATTTTTAATACCATCAAAAATTCCTGCGATTACATTATGACCTCCGGGAGCCTGTCCACCTGATAAGATAACCCCTACATTGATTGCCGGATAACTTGTCTTTTCAGAAGTTTCCACAAATTTGATAGTAGGCATACCATAAGTATGCGGAAAAAGTTTTTTCACTTCTTCCTGATCTGCTACCGATTGTGTTGCAGCACCTTCTTCCACTTTTATATAGCCATGCAACGCTTTCGGCATTTTAGGCTTGTACTCAGCTCTAGCTATTTGTAACGCGCTCTTTTTCATCTAATTGTTTTATTGTTTTATATAGTTAAAATATTAATTCCTTCAAAGGCAGGCAAATTTCGCTATTTTTTTCGAAATATTAAAGTTATAGACTTACATAGTTAGCTTTTTTATATATTTTTCTGTAATTCACAAATTCTATTTTCTTCTTTTCTTATCCCGGCTAACTCTTTTCTTCATATTGGCTCCCAAGTCTTTCTTTTTGTTTACTTATAACAATGCATAAAATACCATTTTGACAATCAAAATATCTATAATTATACACAAAAACACCTATTATATAATTATTAACCATAATTAACCAACATTTTATGACATTTTGATACTAAAAATTTCAAAATCACAAAAAACAGAATTACATTTGCAGCATAAAAATGACTTAAAAAAAATATTGTTATGAAAGCAAAATTTTTCTTTTCTATTCTACTAGTATTCTGTTTGTCTACTGCTATTAATGCAAATACTCGTGAAACAATTAAACTGAGTAATATAGAACAAACAGAAAATGGTTGTGTTAAAGAAATTCTATACTGCGACAAAGAAACTAACGCTCCTTTGTCAAAAACGATCTATCAATATGATGCAACAGGACGTATACTGGAAAAAGCAACATACGAATGGAACGAATTGAAAGGATGGGTTGGTGTACAAAAGTACGAGTATGGATATGATGACAACAATCTTCCAACAACACCTACTGTCGTTAAATGGGATAAAAAATCTAACAATTGGGCTAAGAGGTAATCTTATTTAACTAAAACATTGCCCCGGCTTTTCTAATTTGAAGAGCCGGGGCTTTTTTTGTCAAAAACAGTTAAAATATTAAATATATTTCACAGACCTATCCCCCTTTATTTTATTTAGATAAATTGATTCCTTACATTTGCAATCATTTTAAAGAACAAATGCCTTTTTGCTTAACGGATAAATAATTAAGTACCAGAGCAAAAAAAACTAAAGTTATACACAGATTATGAAATTTAAGTATCTATCTGCCATTACCGCAATCATTCTCGGTGTTACCTCCTGCATCAAGGATGAACCACTGAACAGAGAAACCGACATTCTATCATTCAAAATATTGGATGACAGCTATGTGGATGACAATCCTGATCCACAGACCGAAGAAGTCTTTGTATATGCTACTGACGATATTAATCTCGAAAAGGTAACAACAGAAATCACATTATCGCCCGGAGCTACGGTTTCTCCCGCATCGGGAACCGAACAGGATTTTTCGAAGGGGCCTCTTACTTATAAAGTTGTTTCCGAAGATGGTAATTTCACTAAAAACTATCTTGTAACTATTGTCAGGTTATCCACCCTTGATCTGAAATTTGATTTTGAAGACTGGAAACAGACCAATATGGGATACTATGACATGCAGATAAAGACCAGTGAAGGTTTTTATGTGAAAATGTGGGATTCGGGCAATCCGGGTATTGCTATAGTCAATAAAGGGAAGGAATTCCCTACCAGGCCATCGGCTACCACCGAAGCTTACAGTGGACAATATGCGGCTAAACTGGAAACTTCGTACGGAGGAGTAAAGATAGGAAACATCCAGATCCCGATTTTCAGCGGATCACTATTCTATGGACGTTTTTCACTGGCAGAAGGTATTGGCGAGCCACGTAAATGCCTGCATCTGGGACGTCTGCATCCTCAAAAGCAAGGCAAACCATTAACATTTACCGGATATTATAAATATAAAAAAGGCTCCCCTTATGTTTATCTGGAAAACGGACAGGAAATACGGACTGATGCCATTGATGATGCTTTCTCTATTTATGCCGTATTATTTAAGGTTACCAAAGGTGAATCTTATAATGAGTATCTGGACGGTATAACAATTATGGATTCTGAAAAGATCGTAGCCCGTGCCGACTGGAAACCCGAAACTGCCAACCAGACCGACAAACTGGTTGATAAAGGATTTACCAAATTTACGATTCCTTTTGAATATAAGAATGGAGCAGAACTTGATTATGATAATTATGATTACAAACTGACTATTATGTTTGCTTCCAGCAAAGATGGAAACGAATATAAAGGATCGATCGGAAGCACCCTCATTGTGGACGATGTAGAAATTATATGTGATACACCCCAATAATAAAACCAGAGAAAAGTATTATGAAAATTAGATTATCTATTATACTATTGGTACTCGTGGCTTTCAGCACCTATATAAAAGCAGACGACAATCCTGAAAAGAAAAAGACTACCGAATGGTATTTTAATCTGGGACTAAATATGGGAGGTTCCATGCCTGTGCCAATCCCTGAAGAAGTAAGGAAAATAGAAAGCTACAACCCTAAGATAAATCCTCATGTAGGGGTAGGAACTATTTATTATCTTACAGAAAAATGGGGTATCGGAACCGAGCTATCTGTCGGAAGCAAGGGAATGCGTGTAACCGATGAGGTTAAATACATGCGCACAAGGGTACTGGTATCGAAACCCGGAGAAGAAGAAAAGACTGTAGAAGGATATTTCGTAGGAAAAAACATGACAAATGTAAGTCTCTACTACCTCACGCTTTCTGTATCGGGAATATACAGCATTACTCCCAAGTGGGAAGTAAAAGCAGGCATTTATGCATCCGGCATCGGGAAAACTAAATTTACAGGGAACGTATCCGACGGGTATTTGCGCGAAGGGACTCCAAACGGACTAAGGGTAGATATAGAAGCAGACAATCCTGCAACATTCGATTTCAGCGATAATATGCGGGATTTTGATGCGGGATTTATCATCGGAGGAAAATATAAAGTAAATGACCGTATCGGAGTTTTTGTGGACTTCAATTGTGGGTTAACAGATATATTTTACCGGGATCAGAGCCCTATACAATTTAAAATGCAGAACCTTTACGCTTCATTCGGGGTTTCTTATAAACTGAAATAACTGATAATGTCTAAAAAAACAACTATATTATTCGATTTTGATGGGGTCATTGCGGATACCGAACCTCAATATGATATATACATAGATGCTTTAGGTGAAAAATATAACCTGGGTATAGAAAATTTCGCCTTACAGGTAAAAGGGACAACTTCACCCGATATACTGAAAAAATATTTCAGCCATTTTTCAAAAAAAGAACAGGATATTGTAGGAAAAGAGCTTGCCGAATTTGAATTAAAAATGGACTTTCCTCCTGTAACCGGAGTGATGGAATTTATCGATTACCTAAAGAGCAAAGGCTATAAACTAGGCTTGGTAACAAGTTCTCAGGACTTTAAAATGGAGAGGGCTTTATCCATAATGGGGTTGAACAAGGTCTTTGATGTAGAAGTTACAGCCGCAAGGATAACAGAAGGTAAGCCCAATCCGATGTGTTATTTACTAGCTGCAAAAGATCTGAATATTTCACCAAATGAATGCATTGTATTCGAAGATTCTTTTCATGGGATAAAAGCAGGTAAAGATGCCGGAATGTATGTGGTCGGGCTATCTACCACCATACCGGCAGATCAACTGGAAGGAAAAGCCGATTGCGTCATTCCCGATTTTTCAGATTTAAATAAAGTTATTGAAATAATAGAGAAAGCCTGAACTTATTAAAAGGCTTTCAGGCTTAAATCTATATTGGGAGCATCGTATATGATGGCTCCCGATGAAATATAATCAACTCCGGTCATTGCCACATCACGCACAGTGTCTTTTGTTATACCGCCCGAAGCTTCCGTTTCCGTCGTTCCATTTATCAGTTCCACTGCGGCCGCCATTTCGCTCAATGACATATTATCCAGCATTATAACATCTATAGCTTTAGTAGCAAGGGCTTCTTTCACTTCTTTCAGATTGCGGGTTTCAACTTCTATCTTCAGGTCTTTTCCCTTTTCTTTCAGATATTTTACTGTTGCCTCTACGGCATTGGTGATACCTCCTGCATAGTCGTTATGATTATCTTTCAGCATGATCATATCGAAAAGACCGTAACGATGATTCTTTCCTCCGCCGATATATACTGCCCATTTCTCACACATACGGAAAATCGGTGAAGTTTTACGTGTATCAAGGATACGTGTTTTTGTATCTGACAAAAGCTCGACCATTTCGTGTGTATAAGTAGCAATACCACTCATCCGTTGCATACAGTTAAGTACCAGGCGCTCCATAGTCAGGATAGACCGGGCCGAGCCGTAAACAATAAAAGCAATATCTCCTTCTTTTACCTTGTCTCCGTCATTCTTCAATACTTCAACTTCTAATTCCTTATCATAATAATGGAATATTTCAAGGGCAAGATCTACTCCGGCCAATATACAATCATGCTTTATCAGCAATCTTGCTCTTTGTTGCAAACCAACAGGAACACTTGCCAAAGTAGAATGATCTCCATCTCCGATATCTTCTTTTATCGCTTCATCTATGAAATGGTACAGACGTTCGTCTGTCACATATGACGGTCTATTTCTTTTCATCGAGGTTTTTATTATAGAATGTGCCTTTATTCTCTTTCTGCTCTATACTTTGTGTAATGATAAGATAGGCTATACTGGCCAGATTTCTGAGTTCCGACAGCTGAGGTGACAGAATAGAAAAGTTATAGATTTCTTTTACCGATTTATATATTTCTTCTTCTTTTTGTTTTGCCAATTGCAAGCGCCTGTTACTGCGGACGATACCTACAAGATCGCTCATCAGAGACTGCAACTCTTTGCGCAGATAATTCAACAGCACCATTTCTTCATTCACATTCATCCCTTCCTGATTCCATTCGGGAAGCATATTTAACTGATCGTAGTTGAAATCATCTTCATCGAGACGCTCCACTGTTTTCATAGCAGCCCTGTGAGCAAACACTAATGCTTCGAGTAAAGAATTGGAAGCAAGCCTGTTTGCACCATGCAGCCCTGTATTGGAACATTCCCCTACCGCAAACATATTCTTGATGGTACTTTGCCCGAAAAGATCCACGTCAATACCGCCACACAGATAATGACTGGCCGGCACAACGGGAATCAGGTCTTCGAACATATCTAATCCGGCATCCTTACATTGCTGATAAATATTAGGAAAATGTTCTAGGAATCTTTGTCTGTCGAGGTGGCGGCAATCAAGACAGACATAATCGTCTCCCCGCAACTTCATCTCACTGTCGATCGCACGGGCTACAATATCGCGCGAGGCAAGTTCTTCCCTTTCATCATATTTATGCATGAAAGGTTCGCCGGACGCTGTGCGAAGCTTTGCCCCAAAACCCCTGACAGCCTCTGAGATCAGAGGTAACTGTCCTGTGATAGGACTATAAAATGCCGTAGGATGGAACTGGATAAACTGCATATTACTGACCTTAGCCTTCGCTCTGTGAGCCAATCCGATACCATCTCCCGTCGCAATAGTGGGATTGGTTGTATTCTTATATACATGTCCGCAACCTCCGGTAGCCATCATAGTTATTTTCGCAGACATTTTTATAATACGCTGCTTTTTCATATCCAGCACATAGGCTCCGTAGCAGTTAAGATTATATTTATCAAATTCAGCTCCGGGCACCTGATGCTCCGTCAGGAGGTCTACAACATAGTGATGGTTTAATAATTGCACGTTATCGAGAGATTCAACAGCTTTCAGCAAAGCCCGCTCTATTTCAGCACCCGTAATATCTTTATAATGCACTACCCGGTTTTCTGTATGCCCGCCTTCACGACCCAGATCGTAATGTTGTTTTTCGTCTTTGTCGAAGTTAGCCCCCCACTCTACTATCTCGTGAATACGCTCAGGACCTTCTTTTACGACAACTTCTACCGTTTCGCGTTTACACATTCCATCTCCGGCGCGCAAGGTGTCTTCGATATGTTTTTCGAAACTGTCTTTTGTAAAATCTGTAACCACTGCTACTCCACCCTGAGCATATTTGGTATTTGATTCTTCATCATCCGACTTAGTGATGATTGTTATCTGAGCTTCAGGCTTCTGCTGAGCGACTTTAAGCGCATAAGACAGACCCGAAATACCCGAACCTATTACCAGAACATCTGTGTATATCATTTTTTTAGTTATTTGCATTTTTTTTTGCACAAAAGCCGTTTAACTTTGCTCGCGCAGACTTCCAGTCCGTGTGCATTGTCTATCTTTATTTTTGCTTCGCAACACACGGACGGGACGTCCGCGCGAGCAAAAAATTGATCTTTATTCATTATTCCATGATATTGATTCGATTTCTATGCCAATTCCTCCACATCGGAAACAAATTCCACCTTCTATATGTGAATATTGAGGAAGCCATCCTTCTCCTTGACATTTATTACAAGGTATGACTTCTCGCTCAAATGATATTTTACTATTACAATCTACAAATTCTATTTCTATTTTGTTCTCCAAATGCCATTTAGCATGACAGTCAATGCAATAAGCAATGAGATCATCACTGTTGTATTCCCATGGCAATCTAAGCATTTTGTTTTCAATGTAATACTTTTTATGATGTACATGTAGAGAAGGAAGATAACAAGGTATACGAGTTCCATTTATATTCATCACATACTCTCTATTTCCATCATACTGATAAATAATTGGCACAGGCATTTCATTAAAGGGCGGTTCCATTTGTTCCCAAAATTCTAAATATACTTTATCAAGAATAGGTTTAAATATACCACATTTCTGACATTGTTCTTTATCTCGTTCTATAATTTCATTTCGTTTTTTTTGCCATTCAAATGTACCTAATAATTCATTATATGGAACTTTGGAGACAATACCACAATTGTTAATATATTTAGCTTTCAGATTTTCATAACTAACATATTCCATAATAATTTATTTTTACATAATGTAAGGTATCCCTTGCTCGCGCAGACTTCCAGTCTGTGTGTTGCGCAGCAAAATCTATTCAATAACAATTACATTTATCAACCCTTTCTCTCCTGAATAATCAACCGCACTACTATATACATAATCTTCTGCCCGAAAAACGAAACTTTCTTCAACCGGATTATTATGCAGATAATCCAGTTTTTGATGAATAACCTCGTTGTTCCATAGTTCTATCGGATGATTACCTGTCGCCCAAAAGCAATTACCATCTATATCTTTAAATTTTTCTAGCAACCACTCTTTGCGGCTTTCTTGTGGATTATTCCTTATTGCCTTTAATATCTCTCTGGAAGTAAAACCCTTAAAATCTCTCAATATATTTTGTAGCAAATGTCCTTCCATTGCCCTAACAATTAGATGAACATGATTAGTCATTATGCACCATGCAAACAACTCTAAGCCCTTATGTTTTTGGCAAAAGCTCAAACTATTAACTATAATATTTTTATATTCATTACGAGTAAAAACATCAATCCATTCTTTAACAGCAAAACTGACAAAGTAAAGGCCATCAGGATTGTGAAATTTGTATCTTCTACTCATATATAATGTTATTTCTTGCTACGCAACACACAGACTGGAAGTCTGCGCGGGCAAGCTATGAGCTGTCTTTTGGGGACTCAATTCATAATTCATAATTTATAATTCATTTAATCGCTTTCGACATCTCCAGCATTTTATTTATCGGACGTAATGCTTTCAATCGTATTTCCTCATCCATCAATATTTCGGGAAGTTCATATTTCATGCACAAATATAATTTCGCCATAGTGTTGAGCTTCATAAAATGACATTCGCTGCAATTACAGGTATCATCAATAGTCAATGCAGGTATAAGAATCTTGCCCGGTGCACGTTTACGCATCTCGTGAAGAATTCCCTCTTCGGTAGCTACAATAAATTCCTGACTGTCATCATTTGCCACATAGTTCAACAGATTAGCAGTGGAACCGATATAATGAGCCACCTGTAAAACAGGCTTCTGCGCTTCGGGATGCGCAATCAGTTTGGCTTTTGGATGATCGAGCATCTGCTGGGCTATACGCTCCAGTGAAAACGCCTCGTGCACAATACACGCTCCGTCCCAAAGTATCATATTACGGCCTGTAACCTGATTGATATAACGTCCCAGGTTACGGTCGGGCGCAAAAATTATCTCCTGTTCTTTCGGCAGGGAATTTATAATATGTTCGGCATTCGATGAAGTAACTATAATATCGCTTTCGGCTTTAACTGACGAATCGCAATTAATATAGCTTACTACAATTGCATTTGGATGTTTCTTCTTCAATTCCCGCAAACCTTCGCCCGAACACGAATCAGCCAGAGAGCAGCCCGCTAATAAATCGGGAAGAACCACTTTTTTTGTAGGATTAAGGATTTTAGCTGTTTCTGCCATGAAATGTACTCCGCAAAAAACGATCATATCCGCATCTGTTTTTTCAGCAGCACGAGCCAATTGCAAACTATCTCCCAAAAAATCGGAAATATCCTGGATATCACCTGTCTGATAATAATGCGCCAGAATTATCGCGTTTTTTTCCTTACGCATACGGTTAATCTCTTCTACAAGATTTATACCTTTAGGTATTTCAAGATTCAGATATCCTTTATCCGGCAGTCTATCTATCGCTTTTTCTAATAATGTCATATCTCGTGAAATAAAAGCATCTAAATTCTAAAATTGACGGACAAAAATACTCATAATAAGTGAGTTTTTATACATAAATCGAGGTAAACTTACCCGTTGTGTATAAACGAAACAGCGCATAAAACAAAAATTAAGAAAAAATATCGCATGATTTTTCAAGATTTAGATTATTTCTTGAAAATGAAATTTATCTTTGTATCTCCATTAACGTTATAAAAATTGAAAACAATGAAAAATTTAGTTGAAACATTAAAAGCAAACTTTGAAGCATTCGCTAAAGATGCAGAGTCTCAAATCGCAAACGGAAACAAAGCTGCCGGTCAACGTGCTAGAAAAGTATCACTTGATATTGAAAAAGCTTTGAAAGACTTCCGCAAAAAATCTATCGAGGATACAAAAAAATAATAAAAGCGATTTAGCCAGCCCGGTCAATCGGGTTGACTTTTTTAAGAAACGGATTGAGTTCAATGTATGTTGAACCCGATCCTTTTTCTTTATAGCATTTCCAATTAAAAACCCTTTTCTAATTCTAACTTTGCATCTTATATATAAAAAAAGCCTCCCCAAAGCACAGTTGCTTTTGGGGAGGACAATCCACTCGTTGTTAATCAATCTTTGCGTTGTAGTGTTTGTATGATTACTTAAGAGTGATATAATTACTATTAGTGGTGCTTATTTCGAGTTGTTCTATCGACAAGAATTCATTATTTTCATTATATACATGAACCAGGAAGTATTCTTTGCTTGCCCAATCGTTATCCTGTTTGTTCCATTCGGTATATATCACATTAGCTACGTTTCCGGTTTCATTATACTGGTATTCATATCGCCCTGTATTTTCCCATCCTTTTTCATACGACCATTTGCTTATTGTTTTTTCGGTTAAACGTCCCGTTACATCATAGTTGTAAGATTCTTTTTTCAGTGGCTCCAATGTTTTACTTTCTACTGAAACAAATTCTTTTTTAGTTCCAGACTCACCTGATTCGATGTTACTGTAAGTTTTCACGTTGTTAGCATTAAGATTTGCAGAGAAGAATAATGCTACGAATACTGATGTTAAAATTGTTGCTTTCATAATAGTAATTTTTTATCGTTTATATTTTATTTTTGCTTTAGTAATTTGGTGTATTAGTTGACTAGTACACTGCAAATGTAATTGAAGTTTTTTATATACCAAACATTTTAATAACTTTTTTTCAAAAAAAATACAACTTTTCAACAGAATATCTAATTATCAAATACTTAAATAAATAATTTATCATATTATTTAAAATATTTTTTTATAAGAATAGAATATATGAGCAAAAGCAAGGGGAGTTTACTATACAAACAGGTGTACTAGATGTCAAAAAACAATATACCCTCGTTACAAAATTGTAACGAGGGTATATTTATATCAAAGTATATGTAAAAACTTTAACTATCTATACTTATTTCGTATTACTAGCCTTTAGCCCATTGATTACGGCAGATGTAAAACCCGAATGTTCCATTTCATTAAGACCTTTAATCGTGATCCCTCCGGGAGTAGTCACTTTATCTATCTCCTGTTCGGGATGTGTACCGTTTGCTTCCAGCAATTCGATAGCACCACGCAGAGTTTGCAAAATTCCGGCTTTAGCCTGATCGGGATAGATACCCATTTCGATACCACCTTCCATAGCTGCCCTGATATAACGGAAAGCAAAAGCAATGCCACATGAAGTCAGAGAAGTTATTGCAGAAATTAATTTTTCGTCTACTATCTCTGCTTTGCCAAGCAGTGAAAATATTCTGTATATATTATCTTGCTGCTCTTTATCTGCACTCTGGGATGTGATATATGTCATGCTCTGACTGACGGCAATCGCAGTATTAGGCACCACCCTGAAAACTGGTTGCCGTGGGGATGTCCACTCCTGCAACTGTGCCAATGTGACCACAGCCGCAACAGATACGATCAATTGCTTCGGATTAAGTAATGCCCCATGCGTCTTCAATACCTGCTCTACTATCCAGGGCTTTACAGCTATAATAACAACGTCAGCCGAGGACAACGAACTGTAATCGTCAACGACCACATTTATATCTTCGCTTGCGGCTTTCAGCCGGGGTACATTTCTGCCTCTGTTATCTATTACTGTCAGATTATGAGAAGGTATATTTTTACTCAATACCAAGCCTATTGCAATGGCTCCTCCCATATTTCCGGCGCCTATAATCGATATTTTCATATATTAATTTTTTTAGGATATTGGCAAAGTTATAAAAATGTTTTCAATTACCCTGTATTCATTTCCATCAACCGATAAGGCTTATTTCTTCAAAACCTTATCCAGATATGCTTTTAATATCTTCGCATGATTATGTTCCGGTTCTTTCGATGCATAAAGCAGAGTAATAATATCTTTATCTTTTATCAGATCCACGAACTTCTTCACTGCTTCCGATTCGTCAAGCTCTTTCTGATATAATTCCACAAAACCTGTCCAACGGTTTTCAACATCTTCGTGAAACCATTTACGGATAGCAGGTGAAGGGGTAATATCTTTTGCCCAAAGATCGTAATGCAAATGTTCCTTTTTCATTCCACGAGGCCACAAACGATCTACCAGCACGCGGTAGCCATCATTTTCGCTATAATTGCCATATACCCGTTTCAATTTAATTTGTGTCATTGCATTGATATTAATTTACAAATAAATTAAACAAACAGGTATATATTTTAGTTGTCTTAAATTAAAATGCCCCGAATAATAATCCGGGGCATTCAATATTATCAGTTGAACACAACAGGCTCAATATCCCGCTTAAAGTCCGAATAACCTTTTTCTTCGAAATCATACCCGGTCAGTATCTCTTTTGCAATATTTATAAACGCCTCGTAATCGTATATAATAAAATCTATATACGAGAAGTGGAAACCGGTTGCACCTCCCAGACTATTTGCAATACCATATGGAACGGTCTGTTCCATTATTTTATCTTCAATATCTCCTCTGAAGTTTACAATATTCTCGCGTGGCACATTGACATTTTCAAAAAACAGAAAACCAAAATGCACTCCGTTCGACACTGCCTCGTCAAACCGTTGACTCTTTCCTTTATAGTATTCATCCAGCAAAGATGTGCATGATGTATAGCCCGAGAAAATATCTTCACGTAATATCCAGTCCTCCTTTTCGTTTGGGTCCATACGGTAACCGCTATATATTTCACACGGATTATCGAATTTCGGCCATCCGTTATCGACGATATAATCATTTATCGTAGACTGAAATTCTTCGATAGAGATCGCTTTTTTATCTGATTTATTTTCCACGAAGTCAATGTAACCTACATACTCCATAGTATATAACTCGCCTATAAACTGATCGAGGAAAATGAAAAACATAGAATAGCGTTTGTGATCTTCCAATTCCATCAGTTTTGGACAATAAATTTCTATATCAACTTTTGACTTTTCGTTATCAGCCCCGGGATAGATAATGAGATCATCACTTGACAGATCTATTCCATACATACTCATTTTCCAACCCGATGTTGCCTTTCCTGGTTTTGAAGAATAGAAATTCCACTTTTGCCATAGATGTTCAGGAGCATATTGCAGCCAGTAGTGAAGCTGCATAAGCTTTGCCCTGTCTCCTTCAGGTGTGAGTATTAACTCGTATTTGTTTTCTCTGTTTATTCCCATTTCGAAATAAACTTTATCGAAAGCGATTTGCAGTATACTGTCAACAAAGTTAAGCAAGGTCTCACCTGCAGCTTTGTTGTCCATCATTTCCCTGATTTGATATTCTTCTTCAGAGAAAGTCCTCCAGAATTTGCTGACTCTGTTTCTAAATGAATTATCCATACATTAAATTGTGTTAGGTACTCTATACGTTTGTCTGCGTCAAAGATATGAATAAATTTGTCTTAATTAATATTTTTTTACCTAAACTGTTAAAAAAGCACAGATAGAAGACGCGGCATTCAATATCTGTTAACTTATCTTCCAAATTACTTATAATTGGGAACCTTTTAGTTATAACTTTTTTACTATCTTTGCAGTCAATTTTTTTAAGCATGTTATAGATTGAGCTATGAGCAAGCAGTTTTCAGAATACAATAAGTTTAATCTTTCCGATATCAACAAAGAGATATTAGAAAAATGGGATAAAGAAAATATATTCCAGCAGAGTCTTGATTTACGTGCGGATGCTCCTTCTTTTGTTTTCTATGAAGGGCCGCCATCGGCAAACGGCATGCCGGGTATTCATCATGTAATGGCGCGTGCCGTAAAAGATATTTTCTGCCGCTACAAGACAATGAAAGGATTCCTTGTCAACCGTAAAGCCGGATGGGATACTCATGGACTTCCGGTAGAACTTGCCGTGGAGAAAAAGCTTGGGATCACAAAAGAAGATATCGGTAAGAAAATAACTGTAGAAGAATATAACAATGCCTGCCGCAAGGAGGTTATGAAATATACAGGCGAGTGGGAAAACCTTACCCGCATTATGGGATATTGGGTAGATATGAACAACCCGTATATCACATACGACAGCCGTTATATAGAGACACTTTGGTTTTTACTGAAAGAACTGTATAAGAAAGGATATCTGTATAAAGGATATACCATACAACCGTATTCTCCGGCAGCAGGTACAGGACTTAGCACACACGAGTTAAATCAACCGGGTGCATACCGTGATGTAAAGGATACGACCTGTGTAGCCCAGTTCAAGATAAAAGATCCGAAGACCGAAATGACAGGTTTTGGCGACACTTATTTCCTGGCCTGGACAACTACCCCATGGACGTTGCCATCAAATACAGCACTGGCTGTAGGACCAGACATCACCTATGTTGCTGTGCAATCATACAATCCATATACAGGATCTCCCATAACTGTTGTTTTGGCAAAATGGCTTATGCCTAGTATGTTCAACGAGAAAGCTAAAGATATAGCTCTTGAGGATTATAAACAAGGTGATAAGCTGATCCCGTATAAAGTTGTAGGAGAATGGCAGGGTAAAGACCTTGTAGGCATGCAATACGAACAGCTTATACCGTGGATGAATCCCGGAGAAGGCGCATTCAGAGTTGTTTCAGGTGACTTCGTAACCACTGATGATGGTACAGGTATCGTACACATAGCGCCTACTTTTGGAGCGGACGATGCCAAAGTGGGAAAAGCGAACGGTGTTCCTGCGATGTTACTGATAGATAAGGATGGCAACACCCGTCCGATGGTCGATCTTACAGGAAAATATTTCCGCCTGGAAGATCTCGATCCTACCTTTGTAAAAGAAAAGGTAAACGTAGAGCTATATAAAGAATATGCTGGCCGTTATGTAAAAAACGAGTATGATGATTCTTTACCTGCTGACGCTAACACATTGGATATCGATCTGAGTGTGATGCTGAAACAGCAGGGACTGGCTTTTAAAATAGAACGTCAGGTACACAACTACCCGCATTGCTGGCGTACCGATAAACCTGTGCTTTATTATCCGCTGGATAGCTGGTTTATACGTACAACTGCTGCCCGTGAACGTCTCATAGAACTGAATAAGACGATCAACTGGAAGCCGGAATCAACAGGATCGGGACGCTTTGGCAAATGGCTCGAAAACCTGCAGGACTGGAATCTGAGCCGTAGCCGCTACTGGGGTACTCCACTTCCTATATGGCGTACAGAAGACGGTAAGGAAGAGAAATGTGTAGGCTCGCTAAAAGAGCTTTACGAAGAAATGCAAAAAGCAGTAGACGCTGGGTTTATGGAAGAAATACCTTGGAAAGATTTCGAACCAGGGAATCTGGATAAGGTGAATTACGAAAAAGTAGACCTACACCGTCCGTATGTAGACAATATAATACTTGTTTCTGATTCGGGTAAACCGATGAAACGAGAGACCGACCTGATAGACGTCTGGTTCGATTCGGGTGCAATGCCATTTGCACAGGTATTTTATCCGAATATCAGCGAGGAAGACTTCAATAAAGTTTATCCCGCCGACTTTATAGCCGAGGGGGTAGACCAGACACGTGGCTGGTTCTTTACCCTGCATGCCATATCTACCATGTTCAGAGACAGCATATCATTCAAGAATGTGATATCTAATGGACTGGTACTGGATAAGAACGGGTTAAAAATGTCGAAACGTCTTGGCAACGCAGTCGATCCGTTCGAAACAATAGAAAAGTATGGCTCTGATCCGCTGCGCTGGTATATGATTACCAATGCATCGCCTTGGGACAATCTGAAATTCGATATAGAAGGAGTGGAGGAAGTGCGCCGCAAGTTTTTCGGCACACTATACAATACTTATTCGTTCTTTGCACTTTATGCAAATGTTGATGGTTTCAAATTTGAAGAGGGAACCATTCCTGTATGCGACCGTCCGGAAATAGACCGCTGGATCATATCACTACTCAATACATTAGTGAAAGATGTAGATGAATATTATGCAAGTTATGAACCTACCAAAGCAGGACGTGCTATATCCGACTTTGTAAACGACAATCTAAGCAACTGGTACGTTCGTCTCAATCGCAAGCGTTTCTGGGGTGGAGAAATGACGCAGGACAAACTGTCTGCATATCAGACACTGTATACATGTCTTGAAACTGTTGCCAAACTAATGGCACCGATATCACCATTCTATGCAGATAAATTATTCTGCGACCTGGTGGCTGTTACAGCCTGCGAAAAAATATCCTCAGTCCACTTATCGGATTATCCTGCTTACAATGCTTCCGTAGTTGATAAAAAACTGGAAGAACGCATGCAGATAGCTCAGGATATATCTTCGGCTGTACTGGCACTTCGACGCAAAGAAAGCATAAAAGTACGTCAGCCATTGATGCAGATAATGGTTCCTATATTGAATGATAACCAGAAAGACGATATAGAAGCTGTTCGCGACCTTATACTTAGCGAAGTGAATGTAAAAGAACTGAACTATGTAGACAATGCCGCCGGAATATTGGTAAAAAAAGTAAAACCTGATTTCAAAAAACTTGGACCACGCTATGGTAAGATAATGAAACAACTTGCCGCCGAAGTTCAGAATATGCAGCAGGATGCTATTGCAACATTCGAAAAAGACGGTTCATATACATTCAACATCGAAGGGCAGGAAGCAACCATCGAACTGGCTGATGTGGAAATCATATCGGAAGATATACCGGGATGGCTGGTTGCCAATGCAGGAAAATTGACAGTTGCCCTAGATGTAACAGTGACTGACGAGCTGAGAAAAGAAGGTATTGCCCGCGAATTAGTGAACAGAATACAAAATATCCGTAAATCAAGCGGATTCGAAATAACAGACCGTATAAATATAAAAATATCTGATCAGGAGCAGATAAGAGACACTATTTCAGAATATAAGACATACATTGCTTCACAAGTACTGGCTGACAGAATAGAACTGTCAGATGTGAAAAATGGTCAAGAAGCAGATATGGATGACTACATTTTATATATAAGTATAGAGAAAGTCTGACAAAATAATTATCTTTAAAAATAAAACAGGATGTTTAACTTTTAATAAGCGAAGTTATGGCAGAAAAAACAAGATACACAGACGAGGAATTGAACGAATTTCGTGAGATAATTCTCGATAAGCTAAATAAAGCTAAAAAAGAATACGACGAATTGAGAGCGGCTATTACAAATGCCGACGGAAACGATGTAACCGACACTTCTCCGACATTCAAAGTATTGGAAGAAGGTGCTTCTACCCTATCGAAGGAAGAAGCCGGACGATTAGCGCAGCGCCAGATGAAGTTTATACAAAACCTGCAATCGGCTCTTATCCGTATCGAAAACAAGACATACGGTATTTGCCGCGAAACAGGTAAATTGATACCTAAAGAACGTCTGCGTGCAGTACCTCATGCTACATTGAGCATCGAGGCCAAGAATAGCGGAGTTAAATAACTACAGGAAGAAATAACCAGGAAAGGAAGAAAAGATAGACGTGTGTTAAACCTCTGTTTTTTCTTCGCTTTCATTTACGGCATCAAGCATATAATATATGAACAAAAAGAATAGCGGAATAATCGCCATTGTTGTTATCATATTGGTTTTACTGATAGATCAGGTATCAAAAATATGGGTAAAAACACATATGTCATTATATGAAACATATGAGATCCTTAGTTGGTTTAAGATCAAGTTTGTTGAGAATCCCGGCATGGCATTTGGTCTGGAACTGGGAGGAGAAGGTAATCGCTCGTGGGGGAAATTATTCCTTTCTTTGTTTCGTATAGTTGCTATCGGATTTATCGCATACTATTTATATACACTGGTAAAGAGAGGTTTTTCGAAAGGTTATATCGCTTGTATAGCTCTTATTCTGGCAGGTGCCTTTGGGAATATTATCGACAGTGTGTTTTATGGTGAAATATTCTCCGAGAGTTATCCCGGACATGTCGCATCTTTTGTTTCGCTAGGCGAAGGATATTCATCTTGGCTTCATGGCCATGTGGTGGATATGCTTTATTTCCCTATTTTCAGAGGAACAATTCCCGACTGGTTTCCATTATTGGGTGGAGTAGGCTTTGAATTTTTCAGTCCTATTTTTAATATTGCCGATTCGGCGATAACCGTTGGTATTTTTCTTCTTCTAATTTTTTATCGCAGGACATTGTCCTTATCTTTGGAGAAAAAAGAGATAGCCTGATTTATGAAACGGATTGCCATTTTAGCTTTTATCATACTGCTTGTCTTCGGCGCATGTAGCCGCAGGCCAAGACATGTACTGCCCGAAACTAAAATGGTAGATGTATTGATAGACATACAATTGGCACAGGCTATTTACACCAGGGATAATCAATTCAATAACGATCTGAAAAGAGACGCCCTAATAGAGGGGATTTTAAAAAAGCATAAAATAACACAAGCCGAACTGGATTCGTCACTTGTGTGGTATTCCGATAATATAGAATATTACGAAACCATCAGCGATTCTGTATCATCTAAACTGAAGGCCCGCAACAATCAGCTTTCGGCATTAATAAACACAGCTACAGGAAAAAACAGGCCTAATTCTTTTATACCAACCTACTTCAATCTGAATCAGTTTACGCCTGTTATGGCTTTTGATATAGACTCTTTTAAGATAAAGAATGTAGATGTACCTAAGTTCAGACTGAAATTCAATGTGCAAGGATTAAGCGATCTGCAACAGGTAGAAGCTGCTGTATTTTTCAGGTACAAAGACACTTTGATAAATGAAGTTATACCTGTTGAAAAAAACCAGCTCTATGTACTCGACAAGCCTCATTTGGCTGATAGCTTACTGAAGAGCATATCAGGATATGTCCGGCTCAGGAACAAAGTAAAAGGTGTGCCATTGAATGTTGCATTATATAATATCAGCTATCTCGATTCTCTTGCGGTTTCTGCAAAAACCGATTCTCTGTCATTGCACGAACTTCCTGCACACCCGACATCAGTCAACAGACCTGCTAATACAGCTCCTGCCGTTGAGGAAGCTGAGGTCGAAGCCGAAGCTGTTTCTGTCGAAAAGAATAAAGACTGATGAAACGCTTCTATTCTCACTACTCATTTATATATCCGGATATTTATCTAAAAAATCAGGTTGTGGAAATAGATGATAATCGTAGAATTATTAATATTTTTCCTTATGAAAAGGAGATAGAAAAAACCCAATTTTATTCAGGTCTATTAGTATTCCTTCCGGACGGAGTAGAACCAACCGGTAGCTTTTTTAAAGTTGAGAACAACAATTTTTCTTCAACTATAAACACATCCAATCCTTCTTCACAAACCACCTATCAGGTTTACCACGAAGATATCGGAAAAATAATGCTTTAAAAGCACTTATCTGAAAATATCAAGTATTTTTTGAAATCTTGATTCTTTCGGATAATTTTTATGGATATAAGACGTATGCTTCGATGTGATTCTATGCAAATTATGATTTCGCATAAATGCGTCTACCCGTTTCTCGAAAAGCTCACCTCCATACTTAGGATATCTTTCCGACACGGGATTAGTTTCATTGTATATAGGTTTCTTAAAATCTTCGGTACGGATTAAGTAGCATTGGTCAGAAAAGCCGAATCCTATAAAATTCTCATCGGTTTCGGCAAACGATTCAGTTTTTGCACCTTCAAAATCCTTGCCCCATGTAGGATTTCCTACAAAATATTCTTTATGTTCATCCATCAGGGACATTGTTTTCTTCACCCATTCATAACTGTCTTTTACGATACAAGCATCACTCGAAAAATGTAAAAGATAATCGGTTTCACACAAAAAAATGCTGACCAACTCTGCTATAGAATAATAATATCCGCCCCTGAAATTGTTCTTATCTATATTGAAAAAATTCAAAGCTCTCTCTGCATGTTCATCAACAATAATATATCTGTCGATAATACCTTTTTCTATTTTTTTTTGAGCTATCTTTTCAACCTTGGATATATCATCAACATTATTAATATATAATATCTTCTTATCGAATTTGTAACTACAATTTTCAATCATTGTTTCCAGATAACCCCTGCAAAGGATATATCTCCAGTCCTTTTCCCAACATTTAGTTTCGAAAGTGATAGTCATTTTTTTCTTCTGAATAATGATTTCCACTTGTTTTTCTTTCTCCCGGCTTTTTCTTCCTGTATTATCCTCACTTTTTCTATCAGAGTGGGAATATCTTTGGCTTCGATACATTCCAATTTTTGCCAATCGAAACCGTTCAGCGGGTGAAAATTAGTGATATACTTATATGTATGTTTATCTATTGCTTTCCACAACCGGAAGTAAGACTCTATATCAAAATCATTACTATGACCCCAATTACTAAGTTTCTGACGAAGTTCATCTTCTGATCGTCCCCAGCTTTGATGAATGACCTTGAATTCCGAATTTATTTCTTTTTTCGCATTAAACGAAAGCCTTGCATTGTCGTACGATACGAAATTCGTTGCTACGGGAAACTTTTCCCCATTATCTATAATAAACGCATTCTCCGTGTCCAGCTTAAATATTGTGACCCACCGGGCAAAGACAGAAGTTGCGACAATCATATCCAGACTTTTCAGATAATCGGTAAATTTCTTGAAATCTAAGAAATATTCATCAGAATCAACCTGTATATGCCATCCTCCCTCGCCCATGAACCGGCCAAGCATGTTTCGTTCCCTCGTGTCATTTTCCATGACGGTCAGGTCGGGGTCAAAAAAGGAGTCTTCATATATTCTTATCTTGTTGTCTTTGTCATATTCTTTCAGCCATTCGAAAAAAGAATCGGCTATTTCATAATTTGTTCCTTTCCATGTCATCCGGTCTTTGTCTATGGCGACAGCTATAATATCAGCATACTCGTAAACAGTAGGTAACGAGTTTTTCATGTACTCGTAGTCATAAGATACTAAGTAGCCTACTTTGATTTCTGAATTTCTCATCTCCGCGATTTTCTTTTCTTATGATTTACAAAGATATGTAAATCTCCTGCTTTATCCTTTTTTGCGGGGAAGTATATTTCATTTAAATGTATATCTTTGTAGTCTTATTTTAAAAAGAGGCTATGAAGCGTATTTTGTATTTTATGCCCAAACTGGAACTAAAGAACAACGCAGGGAATGTAACAAGGGTAATTTCTCTTCTAAGGTATTTCAAAAATCGTGGATTTTATGTTGATTACTTCGGGATAAAAAATTGGGTAAATGAGACCTGGACAGATGATATGCCTGACCGCATAACAGATGCCGGATTTGCCGACCGGGTTTTATGGGCCGATCTGAAGCCCCCGAAAACAAATCCTATAAAACGCTTCTTTACATATAAAATACCTGAATTTATCTTGCGCCGTTATTATGGTGCATCATCCATATTCCGTCCATTCTGCACCTTTTATCTGCGTAAATCTTTTGAAAAAGTATTGGCAGAGAATGAATACGATTACATTATAATCAATTACATATTGTGGACCAACCTGATAAGATACAGCAAGCATCTGAAGAATGCAAAAGTGATGGTCGATACCCACGATTTTCTGACGGTACATGTAGCTAAAGACAAGAAAAGAGGGAAAAAAGTAGGAGACTATTTTCAGACAGAAATGGAAAGCCTGTCGTGCTTTGATGAAGTGTGGGCAGTATCGACCGATGAAATGTATGTTTTCTCCCAGTTCGTAAAGAATGCGAAGGTACGTCTGGTACCTAATATGCCTCTTTTTGTAATGAATAAGGGAGAGTATGACACGAAAAATAAAGAATACGATATAGTATATGTTGCCAGTGACAACCAATGGAACCGTATGTCAGTCAAATGGTTTTTGTCGGAAGTGTACCCTTTGCTGCCCGGGCATCTCAAGATATGCATCGTAGGGAAAATAAATGTTGTCATAGAAGAAGAATACCCCAATGTGGAGAAAATACCTTTTGCCGCAGATCTTGGCGATGTGTATGCAAAATCGCGTATATCAATCTGCCCGATGCTCGAAGGCACAGGCATCAAGCTGAAAGTATTAGAAGCCTTCTCTTTCGGACTACCTGTGGTTTGCACCCAACGGGGATTGGATGGGCTACCCAATAAACTGAATAACGGATGCCTGTTAGGCAATACACCCCCAGAGTTCGCCGATAATATAATCCGGTTACTGACGGACGAGCAACTGTATAATGAACAAAGCAAACAAGGGTACCATCTCTTTGATATATACTTCAATCCCGAAGTTCGTTACAAACAACTGGATGAAATTTTTGATGTGAAATAGTTCTGATTATGAAGAAAACCTGTCTTGTAATTTTCCCTGTTTATAAGCCTTTGGATCAGGATGAACAAATGTCTGTCAGACAGGCTGTAGTTATGACACAGGGCTTCGACTGCTGTTTTATTGCTCCACAGTCTTTTATTATGGATGATAGTTACCGCGAGTTTGATTCTGTAAGGGTTGAACGTTTCGATGACCGGTATTTTGCTGGCCTTCAAGGTTACAACAGGCTGATGCTTGATCAATCTTTTTACAAGCGTTTCGTAGATTACCAATATATCCTTATTCATCAGACAGATGCATATATATTTAAGCCCGAACTGGAATATTGGTGTAGCAAAGACTATGATTATATAGGTGCACCCTGGTACGTGCCTCGAAAACTACCAAAATATAACCTGTATAAATTCGTTTTTAATTGGGGACGACTTTTTTTCGGATACGAAAAGCTATTACATTGGCGATATAATAACAATGCCGGAAATGGCGGTTTATCGTTACGGAAGGTAGAGTCTTTTATCAATGTCCTGGAAAAGGTGAATAAAAAACTGCTGAATCTCTATCTGGAGAACGAAAGTCATTTTTTCCATGAAGACATATTCTGGTCATTAGAAGCTCAACGGATAAAGGACGGATTTATGATCCCTGAATGGAAGGTAGCTTTGGCTTTCTCGATAGAGAGTATCCCTCAGGAGTCATACGAGATACTTAGCAGGACATTGCCGTTCGGATGTCACGCATATAAGAATACCGATCCTGAATTCTGGAAACAGTTTATACCTTTTCATCATGCAGATAAATTGAAATAGGATGAAATTACTGATACTTACACCATACCTTCCTTATCCTGTAAACTCGGGCGGAAACCAAGGTGTTTTCGGTTTGATAGACAGGCTTCGCCGATATGTGGATATATCTATGCTAATCCCTGTAAGCGACCGGGATAAAAGTAACCTGGAAGAATTACAAAAGATATGGACTGATATAACTTTCTATCCCTATAATAAAGATGAAGTTGAAAGGAGAAAATCAGACGGAAAAAGTTTTTCTTATAAATGGATGACAAAATTAAAGTCTTCATTAGAAAGAAAAATTAACAGGAAAAGCTCCTTGCAGGAAAACGACCTGGTAAGAAAGCATTTTATACTGACATCTAAAACCCCGGCCTTTTACTTACCGGATGACGAAGATTATGTGAATTTTGTATATGAAACGATAAAATCCAATAAATTCGACCTGATCCAGGTTGATTTCTTTGAACTATTAAACATAGTGAATATTCTACCCTCAACTATAAAAAAGGTATTTATTCATCACGAATTAAGATATGTGAGAGCAGAGCGCGAGTTCAGCCTTTTGGCAGAAAGGAGGCCTACTGACAGTTATCTACTCAACTATTCAAGAAATTATGAGATCGGCTGTCTGAACGCATACAATGCTGTCGTTACAGTGACCGACACAGATAACGAAAAACTGCGAGGCCAGCTAAAGAATGATGTGTTTATAGCGACATCGCCTGCTATTATGGAAATCAAAGATGGAAATTACGACAAGGATTTCAGGTTCAATAATAAATTAGTCTTTCTTGGTGGAAGCGATCATTTTCCTAATCACGACGGAGTAGACTGGTTTTTAAATAATTGCTGGAATAAAATCCGAAAGGAGAATCCCGGTCTGGAGTTTCATGTGATCGGCCAATGGCGTTCAAGCCTTGTTAAGAATTACCAGTCAAAGTTCGCAAATGTCGTATTCCGAGGATTTGTAGAAGATTTATCAACCGAACTGAATAATACTATAATGATAGTACCACTACGTATAGGTAGTGGTGTCAGAATAAAAATCCTCGATGCTTTAAGTGCCGGAGTTCCTATTGTAACATCCTCGATTGGCGGAGAAGGGCTGAATCTGGTCAATGGAAAAGACTGCCTGATAGCAGATGATAGTGACGATTTCATAAAGGCTGTCCTTTCGGCTACCAAAGACAATAATCTTTGTCTGCAATTAATTGCCGGGGCACAGCAAAAACTGAATAACAGGCCTGATCCTGAAGCTCTGGCTAAGATCAGATTTGACATATATAATCAAATATTGACACACGAATAACAAATGACAGATATAGATACAGTTCGGATGTCAACACCTTTGGTCAGCGTTATTGTTCCCAATTATAACCATAACCATTTTTTGGCTCAGAGGTTGGATTCTATTTTAAACCAGACTTTCCAGGATTTTGAGCTGATAATCCTCGATGACTGTTCCACAGACAATAGCAGGGACATTATAGAAAAGTACCGCACATCGGAAAAGGTTTCCCATGTTATTTATAATGAAAAAAATTCGGGATCTCCTTTTTTGCAATGGCAGAAAGGTTTATCATTAGCACGGGGAGAATATATCTGGATTGCAGAAAGTGATGACTATTCAGATCTTATTTTTCTTGAGAAAATGATTTTTTTACTGAAAAATAATTTGTCATGCAACATTTCATACTGTTGTTCGCATCTAATAGATGAAAACGGGAATATTCTGCCTATCGACTGGGACAGGAACAAACAAGAACGATATGCGGTGAACGTGTTTGACGGAAAGCAATTTCTCAAAGCACGCATGCTATTCGACAATAGTATTTACAATGCCGGAATGGCAGTATTCAGGAAATCGGCGTATAAGAATATTGGAAATGAATTTACTAAATATACATTTTGCGGTGACTGGTATTTTTGGAATAAAATTTGTATACAAGGTACAGTAATACGTTATTGTGACAAATTAAACTATTTCAGACAGCATTCAGATAAGGTTACACCAAGAGCAGATTCGGAGGGGATAAAATTTATTGAAGGGAAATACGTTTTTAAAGATGTAATGGATATGCTGAGTTTTTCGAAGTTACAGAATGATATTGCTGTAGGTAAGTTCACAAAACGGATCAAAAATTTCAAATTATTTAAAAATGAAAATATTAGAGAAAAGGTTTTGGATGATGTTTGTAATTACCTGAAAGCCTCATATTGGAATATATTTATTTACGAATTAGATAAGTTTTTTAATTTTTCATCACTAAATTTGAGGAAAAACAAATATATATGAATCCTGACAGGCCTAAAATATCGCTTCTGATCTCAACATACAACTGGCCCGAAGCCCTGGAACTCGTACTCCTAAGCGTGTCCAGACAAACGGTTATGCCTGATGAGGTGATTATAGCAGATGACGGATCAAAACAACCTACAACCGATCTTATAAACAGTATGAGACCAAAAATTTCGTGCCCTGTTGTACATATCTGGCACGAAGACACTGGATTTAAGCTGGCTCAAATAAGAAATAAAGCGATTGTAAAGGCAAAAGGCAATTATATTATACAGATCGACGGGGATGTTATCCTAGAACGGCACTTTATCCGTGATCATATTCGCCTGATGAAAAAAGGATGCTTTGTGTCGGGCAGCAGGATCAATATGAGAGAAGAACTCAGCAAAAATATATTTTCTAAGAAACAAATACACATACCGTTATACACCAAAGGTTTGAAAAACAAGCTGAATGGTTTCCGTTGCTGTCTGCTCTCAAAACATTACAGGTTCAGGTATAAAAAGAACAGGCCTTATTATGTGAAAGGTTGCAACATGGCTTTCTGGAAAAAAGACCTGATAGCTGTAAACGGTTATAACGAAGGCATGACCGGATGGGGCCGCGAAGACAGTGAAATTGCCGCCCGTCTTATATTTTCGGGTATCAGGCGTCAGTTCCTTAAATGCGGAGGTGTGCAATATCATCTTTACCATCCATTCAGTAGTCGTGAACGGGAAAATATAAACATCAGCATATTCGAAAATACGATAGCGACTAAAAAAACCTTTACGGAAGACGGGCTGGATAAATATTTGAATAAGGACTAATCTTCAGGGAACAGGATCATAACCATGACCACCCCATGGATGACAACGCAGTATCCGTTTTGTCGCCAGCCACAGCCCTTTAAACGGGCCATGTTTTTTTATGGCCTGTATGGCATATTCCGAGCACGTAGGCGTATATCTGCATGATGGCGGAAGCATAGGTGAGATGCTATACTTATAGAAGTAGACAGGTAATAAGAGAATCCACGACAGCACTTTTTTCATTTTCCGTCATCCTCCTTATCTTTCAATTTTTCATTTAAAACAAAAGCAGCTTTTTGTATCGCTTTTTCAATTTCTGCATAATCCGGCAATTCGCCCTTCAAATATAAAAAAGCAATATCCATCCGCCTTTCATTTTGTCGAAGCACCTCTGAATATTTAGATTTATTCAGTCGGTATGCCTCCTTTATCAATCGCTTCACCCTGTTGCGTTTTACAGCACGTTTAAACTTCTTTTTGGAAACGCTAACCAGTATTTTAGCAAATCTTTTTCCCTCATCAGGCTCGTTTTCCAGATAAAAGACCACCCGCAAAGGGTATGCCACAAAAGAAACTCCTGATGCAAAAAGCCTGTCGATAGATTTGGTACTACACAACCGTTCCTCTTTGCAAAAGCTCCTGTTTATATTTTCTGTTTTCATTACCGGCATAACTACCAGCAAAGATATATCAATATATCCGGTTCTACTATTTCATTTATTTATTTTTAGACAAATAGCTTTTTTCATTGTAGAAAGCAGTAATATATATTAGAGTTTATATTCAATAAAAGAGTAAGATGCATGTTTTTAGGCGTTTTAGTTGCCACGACTTAAAAGTCGTGGATAATGATACAGATAGAAAACGACTTTAGTCAAAACATTTTGGCTAAAGCCATTATCCGATTAGACCATTATCCTCCAGCTAAAGCAGGAGGCTATTAAATCACAGGGAATAAACCATATATAACCTTATTGAATTAAACTCTATTTACTATACAAAAGATAAAGATTGAAATATTTTTCTTACTTATTTCATTAGGTAGTGTCACAAAAAAAACACTAATTTTATGCACTCGAACTTTAAGTCGGCATGGAAATACTATTAATAGAAAGTAACAGTCATATAAGCGAATATATAATCGAAGGATTAAAGGAAAATGGGTTGCCGGCTGTTTTAGCCAAGACGCCATCTGATGTTAAACTCCTACTGACTACAAAAGTTTGGGACGTCATCGTTTTGAATATGGCATTTCCCGAAATAGGAAGTCTTGCCGCCATTCAATACATTCAATACAAAGAAGCTGCATCTCCTATTTTGACTATAACAGAGAGTGATGATCCGGAGAGAAGGATAAAAGCTCTTGATGATGGTGCCGACGATTGTTTATCTATTCCATTCTATTTCAGAGAGTTTGTAGCACGCCTCAAGGTAATGGCCCGCAAATCCCAGAAAAATAATGAAAGATCTGATCTATTGGAGTGTGGCAATATCAGGCTCTACCCCGAAGAACATAAAGTAATGCGTGATGGCGAAGAAATCAGGTTGACAATGCAAGAATTCAAATTGCTGAAACTTTTGATGGAGAACCGTAACAAAGTTCTGAGCAGAGCTTTTATCCTGGATAAAGTATGGGGCATTCATTATGATACCAACACGAATGTAGTAGATGTATATATTTCCTATCTGCGGACTAAAATAGAAGTAAAAGGGCAGACTAAGCTGATTGAAACAATTAAAGGCTTTGGCTATACGATTTATTCGGGAGAATAATTCTCGTCTTTTCATACCCTCCTGACATTCAGAGAGAACAACTAGCAAAATTCTTTTTATATAAAGAATTTTACTGAAAGTTGTAACTTTTTTAGACAAAGGTTCGTCATATGATTAAATATGATTGTGAATGATTAAATAATTGATATTATGAACCTGAAAATAACTTCTCTCATTATACTTGCTTTTGCTCTGATATTCGCACCGATATCTGTCGCCCAGGTTAAAGTATCTGGCAAAATAATAGATACAGACACCAAGGAAATTGTAGAATTCGCAAATATAGCGTTACTGAATCAGGACTCCACCTTTGTAGCAGGAGCCTCATCCGATACAAAAGGGCTTTTTGCCTTTAACTGCATTCCTAATGGTAATTACATATTATCGGCGACATTTGTCGGCTATGGGAAAAAATATATGCCTGTAGATTGTACAGCCAAAGATGCCGAACTGGGAAATATAGGGCTTAGTCCTTCGGATATAGCTTTACAGGATGTAACAGTAACAGCCAATTCTGTTATACAAAAGCCAGACCGAAAAGTCATTATACCTTCCGATGCACAAATAAAAGCATCGAACAGCGGAGTAACACTCTTGCGTAACCTACAACTATCGCGTGTAGTAGTAAACCCTATAAATAATACAATAACCGTACCCAGTGGAGAAGCTGTACAGCTCCGTATTAATGGTGTGGAAGTAACCATGCAGGAAGTAGTTGCCTTACAACCGCAGGACATAATTCGCATAGAATACCACGATGAACCGGGTATGCGTTATGGGAACGCCCTTGCTGTAATAGATTATATCACACACAGGAAAGAATCGGGAGGAAGCCTGTCGGCTAATCTTGGAAACGTTTTCTTTGACAGGATGGACTGGGGTGAAAATTTCGTTTCGGCTAAGGTAAATCACAAAAAATCGGAATTCGGGATAAACGCCTACTGGTCTCGCAGGGGAATAAAATGGACCCGGGAAAATAAAGAAACATTCAATATGCCGGATAAAACCCTCGAACGGGTGGAAGATGGGCAACCTACAAGGTTCGAAAACGACCGGCTCAATCTGGCCTTAAATTACAGTTTGCAAGAAACAGATAAATATATGTTCAACGCAGTACTCCGGTACAATTATGAAGATACACCAAAAGAATTCAGCGACAGGACCAGTATGATTCACGCTTCCGATAGCGACGATCCTTTACAAATCTCAGACCATTCTACATGGAGAGGGAAAACCCCATCGCTGGATTTGTATTACCAGCGTAATCTGAAAAACGACCAGTTGCTGATATTCAACATCGTTGGAACATATATAGATTCCCGCTCAACCCGCCTGTATCAGGAAATTAATGAAGAAAACGACCTATCCATCTATTCATCGGTTCTTGGGGACAAATACTCGTTAATCGCCGAAGGTATTTACGAAAAATCATTCAAAAGCGGAAAATTATCTGCCGGGCTGAAACATACTCAAAGTTATACAAAGAATAAATACGAAGGGGATGTGGCCACAGACATAGGACTCAATTTCGCAGAAACATACGCCTTCGTGGAATATCAGTTGCGAAAAAATAAGTTTAACTATACATTCGGTCTGGGTGCCATGCGCTCATATAACAGCCAGGGGGGCAACAGTAATGAAAAATACATATTCAGACCGACACTGAAAGCCTCATACAATATCAACGACAATGCTTACATCCGTTACAATGGTTATATGTCAGGCTATTCCCCGTCATTATCCGATCTGAACAACGTTCAACAGGATATAGATGCATTGCAGGTACGCCGGGGAAATCCGGACCTTAATACAGTATGGTTCCTGTCGAATACAATAAATGCAGGATTTAATAAGGGTATGTTTGGTGCAGAATTCTATGCAAGGTACTCTTATGACCACAAACCGGTAATGGAGCAAATCACTTTTGATAGTAATATAAATAAATTTATCCGCACAAATGTGAATCATAAAGCTTTCCATCGTATCAATGCTGAACTTGCTTTAAAGTTCAAACCATTGAAAGACCATATAACTTTGACTGTCGCACCCGGTCTTAACCGTTATATAAGCGAAGGAAACGACTATACACATACATATAATAACTGGCGTGTAAGAGCTTCGCTGAATGCAAACTATAAGAACTGGATGTTCAATGCCGAATGGCATCCACGCTGGAACTGGTACTGGGGCGAAACACTTAACCTGGGCGAAGAGATACACGTAATCTCTGCCGGATACAATGCGCAAAAGTGGAGCTTATCATTGGTTATGTTCAATCCGTTTACAGATAATTATACACAAGGCAGCCGCAATCAGTCGAAGCTTGTGCCTAATATATCCGATGTATATACAAACAATCTGAGACAGGTATTAATGGTTAATTTCACACTAAACCTGAATTTCGGACGTCAATATAAAGCTGGCAATAAACGGTTGAATAACGATGATTCCGATGCGGGAATAATGAAAGGTTCTAAATAGTTTTTATTTAATCAACACACATGATTAAATCTTATGGATTGTGCCCCTTCTCCGACGTGATGCCGGGGAAGGGTTATTATAGTCAACCCAGCATATCCAACAACTGTACCATGCCTAAATTAGACGCCCTTATAATATTGGATTCCCTGTATCTGCCCAATTGGTATTTTTGTGCCACACATTTATCTTTATATCTTGTACATATCCAGACTGTGCCCACAGGTTTTTCTTCTGTCCCACCGGCGGGGCCTGCTATTCCTGTAGTTGCTATGGAGCAATCCACATTCAAAATACGTTGTGCCCCCTGAGCCATTTCTATTGCTACAGCTTCACTCACCGCACCAAATTTATCAAGGGATTCTTTTGCGACATGCAGGATATTTATTTTTTCCTCATTAGCATACGATACTACCGAACCTTTAAAATAATTGGACGATCCGGGAATAGATGTTATCATATGAGCTATATTCCCGCCTGTACAACTTTCAGCCGTACCGAGAGTCAATCCTTTTTCGAATAAACGTTGTCCTAATAATTTTTCTGCAGGGAGATCTTTCTCGGCGAGAATAGCTTCCCCCAATAAGCCCTGCAACTTCTTTACATGTTCATCCAGTTCGTCCAAGCGGTGTTCTCCTCTTACAAACAAACGAAGCTTGACCAGTCCCGGAGAAGGGAGATAAGCCAACCCGAAACCTTCAGGCAAATTATTTTCAAAATCTTCCAGATGCATAGCTAATGCCGATTCGGTATAACCCCGCACAATGAATACACGTTTCAGGTACGCTTCCGGATCGAATTTTGCCTGTAACCGTGGTAATATCTCGTTTTCCATCACATATCTCATCTCGTAGGGCACACCGGGCATAGACACCAGCACTTTTCCGTTATAATCAAACCAGGTGATAGGAGCCGTGCCTACCTTGTTTTGTATAACCACACAATCTTTGGGCACATATGCCTGATTACGGGTAAGCTCGTTTAATGAAGTAAAGCTGGATATCACATTCTTTATATTCTCAAGAACGGAATCATCGAAAGCAAGTTCAGTCCCGAAATATTCGCAAAGGGTTTTCTTTGTTATATCGTCTTTTGTCGGGCCCAATCCACCTGTCATCAGAATGACATCTACCCTACCCGACAAACAGTCTATCGTATCTTTTATCTGTTTTGCATTGTCTCCTATCGATTGAGTTTCAGTTACTTCAAATCCTGCTAATGTAAGCTTGTGAGCCATCCAGGCAGAATTAGTATCAACAATCTGCCCGATAAGTATTTCATCGCCGATTGTCACTATTGCTGTTTTCATTATTTAGTTTGTTTTGTATTATTAAATGGAACAGCAAAGGTATAAATTTGTTTATGGAAAAAATAAGAAGTGAATTCGATTTGTAGACACGGATTAGATTTTTTAAATTTGATCTTCGATAGGAACGGTAAAATTGGTGAAACTTTAGTTAAATTGTTAAACCTATTTCAGGTCTGTTTGTTCCATAAATAGAATCACTAGGAATCTAAAATCTAAATAATACAATATGAAACAGTATGTTATTTTGTTTGCACTTGCCGCAGGTTGCATCCTATACGGATGTAACTCATACAACTACGATCTGGAGAAAATGGGTGAAGCCGTTCAAAGCCACTTAAAATACAAGGATATAGACAACGGCACCAAGACAACCATCAATTATCTGAAAGCTATATCGTACGAAGAAATCCCGGAACCGGACAGGAAACAACCTGATGAATACTATCTGTGTAAAGTATATGTTAAAGGCACATGGGCATACGACAACAGTTACAGGATATTTAACTTAGACGACACGCTGAATTGCTATTTCAGCAAAAGTAAAACCTTTCTGAGAATGGATAAAACAATAACAGAATAATCAAAAAACGTATATAAAATGGAAGAACAAGTAAAGGTAGAGATCGATCCGATAACAGCGACAGTTTCACGATGGATGCAGGAACTACTTACAAACATGGGAGTTCCCGAACACTGGATAGAATATACCAAACTACTGATATTGATTGCATTGGTAGTAGTGACGGTAGTTGTGCTTCAGAAAGTAACAAAAAAGGTACTTACATTTATTCTTGAGAAGATATATAAGGGCACTAACCTCTCGTTTTTTAAATATGCCGTTACCAATAAACTGCCTAAGTATCTGGCGCTGGTAGTTCCCTACTCTTTCGTCAGGGGCTCTATACCAGTGGTACTGCACGACTTTCAGGGATTGATATCCCCGTTGATAAAACTAACCGACATCTATATGGTCTTTATGGTAATATGGACTATAATGTCTTTGATAAAGTCTTTTGCCAACGTACTGGAAGAAAAACCGGCCTTCCACAACAAACCGATGAAAAGCTATATACAGGTCATTTATATTATCTTCTTCATATTCGGGGCGGTAGTCATCTATTCCATCCTTACAGGTAAGTCGGCGACTGCATTCTTTGCGGCTATGGGTGCAGCCTCGGCTATCATGATGCTGGTCTTTCAGGATACGATAAAAGGCTTTGTGGGAAGCATACAAGTATCAGCTAACAATATGGTGCAGATAGGTGACTGGATCACGATGCCAAAGTACGGAGCCGACGGTGACGTGATGGAAATAAACCTGACCACAGTGAAAATCCGCAACTTTGACAAAACAATAACTACTGTACCCACTTATTCGCTGATATCCGATTCGTTCCAGAACTGGCGAGGAATGAAAGAATCGGGTGGACGAAGATTTAAACGGTCTTTGAATATCAAGCATGATACTATCCGCTTCCTTACAAAGGACGAACTTGAAAAATTTAAACAGGTAGACGGGCTGAAAGATTATATAGTGAATAAAGAAAAAGAATATGCGGAGTTGAATAAAACAACAAATCCCGATATTCCGTTGAACGTTCACCAGATAACCAACAACGACCTGTTCCTTCAATATGGAATATATTACCTGCGCAATCATCCCAAAATAGATAAAACCCTGACACTGCTGGTTCGCCAGTTAGCACCTACTTCGCAAGGCCTGCCTATCGAACTGTATACATTTACCAATACAATTGTCTGGGCAGAATATGAAGTGATCCTTTCAGAGATAGTGAATCACTTCATTAGTGTGATTCCTTACTTCGGACTGAAAATTTACGAAGAATCCTCGGGTAGCGATACATACGACGTATTTATGCGCGATGTAACTCCAAAGCTGGAAAACAAGGCATAAGCAGACACATCCTGATCCGTTAAACAAGCAGGGCTATTCACAATTGAGTAGTCCTGCTTGTTTATATTTCCTCAGTCGTATCCTTACTTATATACAGAGTCTGGGTAGGGAACGCAAATTCTATTCCGGCAGCATTAAAAGCTTTTAGTATTTCCATATTTACATTGGACGTTACTTTGGCAATATCACCTCTTTTCTGGATAAAATAAATAAAAGTGATAACAAGCGCCGAATCCAGAAAATCAGTGAAATTCGCCGTCAGGTCTTTCGATGTTATATATTCAACCTTATCAGGTATAGCACGTAAAATATTCATCGCCTCCTCCATTTTTTCAGGAGTCGTAACATAAGTCAGCCCCAGTTTCAAAACTACACGTCTCATCGGTTCGGCTGTAATGTTTATAATAGACGCATCGGCAACTTTATAGTTAGGAAGGGTTATCAGTCTTTTATCGTAATTTCTTATCTTGGTACTGCGTATACCCACATCTACAATAGTTCCTTCCAACTGATCTATTCTTACGGTATCACCAATACTGAACGGCTTGTCTGTGAAAATAGTAAAGGCTCCGAATATGTTCTTTATAGTATCCTGCGCCGCCAGGGCAAAAGCAATACCACCAATACCCAAAGTTCCCAGCAGGGCTGTTATATTTACACCTACATTACTCAACGCCATAACGATACCGATACACCACACAATAACAAGAATGCTACGCTTAACCACCGGCATCATCCGCGAAGTATGTTTGCGTGTACGTACCGAATCGTCCGAATTATTTGCCCAGTATACTTCAATAAGGCTGTTTATCAGACGGGTAAAGAACCATGTGACATTCAGTACGACGAGTATCCTGTACGAAGTACTGATACCTTTATTAAAACTTTCGGAAAAATCCAGCCGATAAAAAGCGATCCATATTCCGGCCAGCATAATGGCAAATAAGACAGGTGATTCTATAGCCTTGTAGATAATATCGTCGAGGCGATTGACTGTTTTTTCAGTAATTCTCTTTACTACTTTTTTATTGAACAGGGAAACAAGCTTAGCTATCAGCATTGTCCCAATAATAATGAGGACGGAAATTCCCCAGTTTTCCAATGTATTTCCCAGCATTTCGTTATCAAACATATATGTACGATTTAGAGTCTGTTTAAATTTTATAGCTTTCAATCAGAACGTTTTGTTCACAAAAATAACAAATGAAAAGAGTCTCTCCTGAAAAATCAATAAATAAATGCCAATCAGTAGTTAAAAAAATATCAACAACGCGCAACATTCGCCATTGGCTATTGGCTCTACTTCTATAACAAATCGAAAATAGCAAATTGCAAGTTCCGAATGTTAAAACTTTACAAACTTTACATATTTTTCAATTTTCACAACACTCATTTCTTTCATATTGACACCATTTTTCTTATTATTCTATCAATATATCATTATCTCAAAGATCGTTTTTTAGCCTTTAGCTGTTAGCTTATAGCCATTAGCCTTTTGAGCAAAACCTGACACGCCTGACACGTTTTCTCGCAAAGATGCTAAGTATAATCAATGTTCTTTTGAGCCTTATATTCATAACTTATAATTTATGCCAATCAGTAGTTATATTTAATAGTTCAATTTCACTAACGCGCCTGCCGGCTTGTTTTCTCAACTTTTGTCTTGATACAAAAGTTACAAAAAATCAAGGCTGCAGTCCTCACAGACCCACCATCTGCTCAGCGGCTAAACCAAATAAACTCGCCTGCGGCTCAGACAGAATTTGGTTTCACGCCGCTTTCGCAGGGTGGGTACCCCTGCTGCGGACATGATGCCCGAATCGCAATGCGACGACAGGGGTTACCCTGCCTTGTCCGGCGGATGCCCGGTGGCATTCGTCCGTAGAGAGGGGCACCCGTCAGGTGAGAGGGGCGTGAAATGGAAAGCGTCCGCAGGACAATCTTTCCATTTAGCCCGTGAGCCTGTAACGGGTCGCACGCAGGATGAGCCACCAAAGCATTTTTGCATCCTTTTTTTGCTTAGGAAAAAAGGATGGTAAGCAATCTTCGATTGTGCGCAGTAGAAAATAGAACGATTATTTTTTACAATCATAATAATTCAACTACTGATTGCCATATTTTATTAATTCACAGTGTACTTTGTGGTAAAGAATACGGTTTAACCACTAAGAACACAAAGTTTTACACGAAGTTCACAAGAGAAATTTATAACAGACTGATATTTAAACATTCTATATCGAACTCACGTTAATTTATTACTCTTTTTCTACATTGATAAAGTTTCCGAAATAAAATACATATCATCCCAATTCTCAAACAAGACCTCAGGCTCAGAAAATAGAAATAAGTTATATATATTTCTGTTTTATAGATTATTAAAATATTGTTAATAATAAAAAACAAACTCCGTTACAATCGTTTCACTTATAAATATTATCTTTACAAATTCGTAGAAAAGTACTTTTTCGTGAACGGAAAAGATTACCGGGGGGTAACATTTGGTTTATTTGTACATGCTGTTACTTCATGAATAAACGTTCGCCCCCACCCGAGGCAGAAGAAAGAAAAACAATATATATAATGATTTACAAATGGAATTACGAAGACCTAACAACCCGGCAAAAAGAGCAGAGAGATGAGCTCGCTAAGAAATTAGGCATTAGTCCTGTTCTTTGCCAGCTCTTGATTCAGAGAGGAATAACAACTGAAGACGAAGCTTCCAGGTTTTTTCACCCTAACTTGAAAGATCTTCATGACCCTTTCCTGTTGCCCGATATGGGTAAAGCAGTCAAGAGAATAGAAAAGGCGTTGGGACAAAAACAGCGTATACTTGTATACGGTGATTATGATGTGGACGGCACTACAGCCGTTGCACTGGTATATAAATTTCTCCGGAAATTTACAACAAACCTCGATTATTACATCCCCGACCGTTACGACGAAGGATATGGCATATCGGAACAAGGGATCGATTATGCCGAAGAAACAGGTGTTAAACTGATCATTGCCCTCGACTGTGGAATCAAAGCCATAGAGAAAGTGGCTTATGCCAAAGAAAAAGGTATCGACTTTATTATCGGCGATCATCATATGCCCGATGAAGTACTGCCCGATGCTGTAGCTGTTATAGATGCAAAACGCGTTGATTCGACCTACCCTTACGAACATCTTTCCGGTTGCGGTGTAGGGTTCAAACTGGTACAGGCCTTGGCTATCAGCAACAGGATAGACTTTTCCGAATTATCTGATCTACTCGATCTTGTGGCCGTTAGCGTGGCATCCGATATCGTTCCCATTACAGGCGAAAACAGAGTGATGACTTACTATGGTCTGAAACAGATAAATTCAAATCCCAGTCTGGGACTAAAAGGGATTATCGAAATTTGCGGGCTTACATATAAAAATATAACAGTAAACGATATCATCTTCAAAATAGGCCCCCGTATCAATGCGTCCGGAAGGATGATGAAAGGGAAAGAAGCTGTAGATCTGTTACTGGCAGGCACAATAGAAGATGCCCGTGAAAAGAGTACAAATATAGACCATTACAACGATGACCGCCGCGAACTGGATAAACGTATAACCGAAGAGGCCATCCAGTTTATAGATGAGACTGTCGACATGAAAAAATTAAAAAGTATTGTCGTCTATAATGAGAACTGGCACAAAGGTGTTATCGGCATTGTGGCTTCACGCCTGACCGAAAAATACCTTCGTCCGGCTGTTGTGCTTACTAAATCGCACGGCCTTATCACAGGTTCGGCACGCTCGGTAATGGGATTCGATGTATACAAAGCCATAGAATCCAGTAAAGATATCCTGGAAAATTTTGGAGGACATACCTATGCGGCCGGATTATCGCTTAAAGAAGAAAATCTGTTGGAATTTAAACGCCGGTTCGAGGAACTCTCTTTTGAAATGATGGCACCCGAAATGATGCGCCCACAGATAAATGTGGATGCAGAATTGACTTTTAAAGAGATCAACAATAAATTTATCGAAGACCTTGCGGGCTTCGCCCCTTTTGGCCCCGAGAATCTGAACCCGATATTCGTTACATGTGGGGTGATGGACTATGGAACGAGCAAACTGGTAGGAAAAGATAATGTGCACCTGAAACTGGAAATGATAGATAAAACGACATCTATTCCGGTCAACGGTATCGCCTTTCGACAGAGCGACAGTTACGAACGGGTAAAGAGTGGTGAACCTTTCGACATCTGCTATACACTGGAAGAAAATACCCATAATGGAAAGACCAACATACAACTATATGTAAAAGATATAGATACAGGCCAACTTTGTTAAACGTTGACCAGCAGTCAAGAAGTTAAGCATAAAACTTCATAATTCTACTTAACTACTTTGACTGCTAATGAGTGAAACAAATGATGACTCCTTTGAATACTAATTCATATAAATAAAAACATTATGAAAAAATCACTGTTATTATTTAGTACAATAGTTATGTTTTCATTTCTGGCATGTGGCGGAAAAGCTAAGCAGACGGAAGAGAACAAAAAAGTGACAGATAGTTTGAGTATGCAACAGGAATATATAAAAGCCGATATATACGAAACAAACGCAGGCACGCTAAAGGTTACACTTGTAGGGCATGGCTCTTTGATGTTCGAGTATGGAGGAAAAATTATTCATGTAGACCCATATTCGCAGGTAGCAGATTATTCGAAACTACCAAAAGCCGATTTGATACTTCTTACACACGAACATGGCGATCACCTCGACACAGCAGCAATCAATGCAATAAAGAAAGCTGACACTCACTACATTGTATCAAAAGTATGTAATGAGATACTTGGATACGGAGAAGTGATGAACAACGGCGGCCATTCTCATTGGGGAGCGTTGCATATTGATGCTTTTCCGGCATACAATATTGTAAATAAGAAGCCCGACGGCGAAGCCTATCACCCAAAAGGACGTGGCAATGCTTACATAATAACATTCGGAGACAAAAGAGTATATGTAGCCGCCGACACGGAAAATATACCGGAAATGGAATCTTTGAAAGGACAGATAGATATTGCCTTTATGCCTAAAAACCTGCCTTATACAATGACCGATGAAATGTTTATTGATGCTGTGAAGAAGGTGGAACCAAAAGTGGTTTATCCTTATCACATGTCAGAGTTTGATCAGGGAAAAATAGGGAAAGCATTGGAAAGCGTGAATACGAAGATTGAAGTGCGTCCGATGAAAAATAATTAGCAAATTTGATAATTAGCAAATTCGGAAATATAATTATCTCAATTTTCACATTTGCTAATATGCTAATTGACAAATGGATATCTATCACAAAATACTCAAACAGTACTGGGGCTATGACAACTTTCGCCCCTTGCAGGAAGATATTATCCATTCGGTGAGTGCAGGAAAAGATACGCTCGGTCTTATGCCCACAGGCGGGGGTAAGTCTCTGACTTTCCAAGTGCCAACTATGGCTATGGAAGGGTTGTGTATCGTAGTCACTCCGCTTATAGCCCTGATGAAGGACCAGGTAGATAACCTGCGCGACAGGAATATAAAAGCACTTGCCGTATATTCGGGAATGACCCGGCAGGAGATTATCACCACACTCGAAAACGCCATATTCGGTGATTTTAAATTCCTCTATGTTTCGCCCGAGCGACTTGCTACACAGCTCTTTCTCAGTAAACTCAAGGACATGAATGTTTGCTTGCTGGTGGTAGATGAAGCGCATTGTATTTCGCAATGGGGCTACGATTTCCGTCCGTCTTATCTGAGAATAGCAGAAATACGGCAGCATGTACCGAATGTGCCTGTTTTGGCACTTACGGCTACGGCAACGCCCGATGTAATAAACGATATTCAAAGCCAGTTGCATTTTGAAAAGAAAAATGTATTTCAAAAGACTTTCGAGAGGAAGAATCTGGCATATATAGTCCGCAATGTGGAGGGAAAACAGGAAGAGCTGGTAAAACTGCTACAAAAGACAAAAGGCTCCACACTTATCTATGTACGCAGCCGTCAAAAGACAAAAGAAATTTCAGATATCCTCGTACAAAACGGATTTTCATCTGATTTCTACCATGCAGGCATGAGCAGTACCGACAAAACCCGCAAGCAAAACAAATGGAAAAATAATGAAACCCGTATAATCGTCTGTACCAATGCTTTTGGTATGGGTATCGACAAACCCGATGTCCGTTTGGTAGTACATACCGACCTGCCTAATTCCATTGAGGAATATTTTCAGGAAGCAGGCAGGGCCGGACGTGATGGAGAAAAAGCTTATGCTGTTATCCTGTACGAAAAAAATGACAGCGCCAAGCTTAAAAAGCGTGTACGGGACGAATTTCCCGCCCGCGAATTTATCTCCCATGTCTATGATTCGCTGGCATATTTTTTTCAGGTAGCCGAGGGTTTTGGAATAGGAATGGTATATGATTTCAGTATCAAGCAGTTTTGCACAGCATATAAATTACCCTTATTACCGGCTCACAACGCGCTGAAAATCCTCGATCTGGCAGGATATATTGAATATACCGAAGAGATTGACAACCGATCGCGCCTGATGTTTACAGTTTATCGTGACGAGCTCTATCACTACGATTTCGACAAGCAATACGAATTGCTGATAAATACCACCTTACGGCTTTATACCGGATTATTTACTAATTATGCGACTATTGATGAGTCTGAGATCGCCTTACGGATGGAAACTACGCGGGAACATGTCTACGAAATGTTCAAGACATTGACAAAACGGAATGTCCTCGACTATATTCCACATAAGAAAACACCTCTGATCGCTTACATTCAGCCCCGCATAGAATCGAAATACCTGACTATTCCACGCATTGTGAACGAAGACCGGAAAGACCGCTTCGAAAAACGCATACAAGCAATGAATCACTATGCGGAACAAGCGGAAATCTGCCGCAGCCGAATCCTGTTATCCTATTTCGGAGAAAAAGACACGAAAGATTGCGGACAATGCGACATTTGCCTTTCGGCGAAAGATAAGGACTTGTCTGGCAACAGATACAACGAAATAGCAGTTGCTATAAAAGAACTGCTATCCGAAGAGAAAACCATTGCTTTTATTGTGGAATCTTTAAGTAATTATGCTCAAAAAGATATAATCGAAGTTATCCGGTTCATGGCTGATAGGAGAGAAATTTTTCTTAAAGCAGATAAAATTGAGCTTAGTAATAAAAATTAAAGCTTCTGATATACCACCAGAAGCCTTAACTAATTCACGAGAATATGCACTTGATCAGAACCTATATCCTACACCTAAACTTATAGTCTGCGTATCCATGCTCGATGTTTTATTTTTGGAGCGAAGATCATAGCCCAGTTGATAACCTGCATTTATCATTAGTCCGTTTTTAAATTCATATCCGGCAATTACTCCACCACCCATATACCAATGGCTCAATTCCACTTTGTTTGCACCTTCATCCCAGTCGTCCAATCCTTCTTTTCTCGAATCGGCACTGAATCCATAACCGATGTGTGGCCCGATACCTAAGAATATTTTACCCGTTCCTGCTTGAAACTGCCCCAAGGCGTATATCGGGATTTCCACAGAAGCATATTTGAATTTAACTTTCTCATTGTCGCTCCACGCTTTCTTCTCTGCATAATTTACCAATAATTCAGGTTGTAAAGCAAAGTGTTTACTAAATTCTATTCTTGAGAAACCGCCTATTGAGGCCCCGGCCTTAAAAGAATCATTACTCTGAAGATTTGTAAGTTTCACGTTGGTTAGATTGCCATTTAGCTTTATACCAAAAGAAGTAGTTGTTTGTGCATTGATACTTAAAATAAATGCTCCGCAAATTGCCATGATAGTTGTAACAGTAATCTTTTTCATAATTTTGTTGTTTTAGTTATTGATTAATATTATTTTTTGTTTCTGATACAAATATAGAGGCATATGTAAAGCTGTTTTGGATTTGTAGACTAACAGTGCGTATTTGTAGACGAAAGCCGGAGTTTTGTATACTTTAAGATATTTTATCCCGTTTCTGACCGAATTTATTTGTGGGGCGTTATATAAGGTTTTGTTGACATGTAAAAACAAATAAACTCTTTTTTGCTAGTTGAATTCACAAATATATTATCTTTGCAATATTATCATTCATAACAAAATATGGACATTGTCTTATCAGTATTAGTTACTTTTTTATTCGTATTTTTTAATGGTTTTTTTGTTGCGGCGGAATTCGCTATTGTAAAAGTAAGATCTTCTCAACTCGAATTAAAGGCTCAGGCCGGGAGCCGTGTGGCTACTCTCTCTAAACATATTGTCACTCACCTGGACGCCTACCTGGCTGCAACTCAGTTTGGTATTACAATTTCCAGCCTTGCATTGGGGTGGATCGGTGAGCCTGTGGTGTCGAAACTGATTATTGGATTCTTTGACCTTATTGGTGTGAGCTTTGAGTCGTTCACGATATTAGGATTAACTATCACAATTAAAGCAATAAGCATAGCAATTGCATTCCTTTTGATTACCACATTACATATAGTATTAGGTGAATTAGCTCCAAAATCGCTGGCGATTCAGCGTTCGGAGCAAACGACACTGGCGATAGCCTATCCATTACATGCTTTCTATTGGATTTGCCGTCCGTTTATTTTTGTATTGAACGGCGTGGCTAATTTTGTAATCAAATCTGCAGGGCTGCATGTGGTATCCGAACAGGAAGTATATACGAGCGATGAACTGCGCTATCTGGTCGATCAGGCCAAGGAAAGCGGGAAGGTGGATGAGACTGAATTTGATATTATACAGAATGCATTCGACTTTTCGGAACGCACTGCCCGGCAGGTAATGGTTCCACGCACACAAGTAGTAGCCATCGATGCAAATGACTATGACGAGAAAACCCTTGAATTTGTTATCGAAGAGGGCTATTCCCGTATTCCCTGCTACGAAGACAGCATCGATAATGTCATAGGGGTTGTCCATTTAAAAGACATACTGAAAAAGATGCGTATCAGCGGTACTGTGGATATCCGTTCCATTGTACGCCCTGTTTTCTTTACACCCGAAACAAAACGCATCGGTCAGTTATTAAAAGAATTTCAGGTGAAGCACCAGCAAATAGCAGTTGTACTGAACGAATATGGAGGAGTAGAAGGTGTTATCACAATGGAAGACATCCTCGAAGAACTTGTCGGTGAAATTCAGGATGAATACGATAACGAAATACCTTTTGTAGAGCAGACCGGAGAAAATACGTATTCGGTGATAGCCACCTCGGCGATTTCTGACATCAATGATGAACTACCTCACCCTATAGATAAAGATAAGCAATACGACAGCCTTGCAGGTTACCTCATAGACAAATTCGGACGGATACCAAATGTTCATGATAAACTGGAAGCTGAAGGCTATCTGTTCACCGTTGTAAATAAAAATAAAACATCGATAGTAGTTGTCCAGATGAAAGATCTGATAAAAAGGGAAGATGATGAAGATGCTGACCAGGCGCGTACTACCCAGATATAAGTTAATTTGAACCAACGGTCAGCGGAATACAGTGTAAACTAAAATTTGAGAATAAAAAGCTGAAAGCTAAAGGCTAATAGAATTAATGGACTTTAAACTTCAATATACAGACAGTAAGTCCCGTGCCCGTGCGGGACTTATTACAACAGACCACGGGCAAATAGAAACTCCGATATTCATGCCGGTGGGTACACAAGGGGCAGTGAAAGCGGTGCATATGCCCGAACTGGACAATGATATCCATGCGCAAATAATACTAGGAAATACTTATCACCTATATCTCCGGCCCGGGCTTGAAATACTAAAACAGGCCGGAGGATTACATAAGTTTAATAGTTGGAAGAAACCTATACTTACCGATAGTGGTGGATTTCAGGTATTTTCCCTCGCAGAAAACCGGAAACTGACCGAAGAAGGGGCTATATTCCGCTCGCATATCGACGGTTCGAAACATTTTTTCACACCCGAATCGGTAATGGATATTCAACGGGTGATCGGGGCAGATATTATTATGGCCTTCGACGAATGCACGCCGGGTGATGCCGATTATAATTACGCGAAGAAATCGCTTGATCTGACCGAACGCTGGCTCGACAGATGTATCAAACGGTTTAGCGATACCGAATGCGAGTATGGCTACAAACAGACATTGTTCCCCATCGTACAAGGTTGTGTTTATCCCAACCTGCGCATCAGGGCAGCTGAAAACGTGGTATCGAAAGGAGCAGATGGAAACGCCATCGGAGGGCTTGCCGTAGGCGAACCTACCGAAAAGATGTATGAAATGATCGAGGTAGTAAATGAGATATTACCGAAGGATAAACCCCGTTACCTGATGGGAGTAGGTACTCCGGCCAATATACTTGAAGCTATTGAGCGTGGAGTGGATATGTTTGACTGCATAATGCCTACTCGCAACGGACGCAACGGACAACTGTTTACCCGAAACGGCATAATGAATATGCGAAACAAGAAATGGGCAAACGATTTTTCATCTTTAGACGAAAACGGGACGTCTTTTGTTGATAGTTTGTATTCAAAAGCATATCTTCGCCATCTGTTTATTACGAATGAAATATTGGCATTGCAGATAGCATCGATCCACAACCTTGCTTTTTATCTGTGGCTGGTGGGCGAAGCCCGCAGGCATATTATAGAAGGAGACTTTACGGATTGGAAACGTTCGGTTATTGAAGATATTTCAAAGCGGATATAATTAAAAAAAGTTTATCTATATAAAGAATAATTAGCTAATTCGGAAATATGCCGGCGTGCCAATTATACTATCTTTGGAAACTATTGAAAAACTGTAATCTTTGTCAGGTTATGAGAAATAGTCACAAGTGTTTTTTGTTAACTGGTGACTGATAACTGAATAATCTGTCAGGTTTGTAAGTTTTTATTAAAAAGAAAAACAGGATGAAATTATTGTCAATACTTGACAAATATATTATCAGGAAGTTTTTGGGGACATACATATTCTCCATCGTCCTGATAATTTCTATCGCCGTGGTATTCGACATTAATGAAAAGCTAGATAAATTCCTGAATAACAATGCTCCGCTGAAAGCTATTGTTTTCGACTATTACATGAACTTTGTACCGTATTACACAAACCTGTTCAGCGCATTATTTGTTTTTATAGCTGTAATCTTCTTTACATCCAAACTGGCTGATAACTCGGAAATTATAGCTATGTTATCCAACGGTATGAGCTTCAAACGCCTGATGAAGCCTTACATGATCTCTGCCTCGGTGATAGCGATATTTTCATTTATACTGAGTAGCTTTATTATACCGCCGGCGAATAAGACACGTATCGATTTCCAGAATAAATATATAAAAGACAAAAGCGTAGACTATGTCAGGCATATCCAAATGCAAATAGATAAGGGTGTGATCCTATATATGGAAAGTTTTGATAATAGAAGCCGGGAGGGTATTAATTTCGCACTAGACAAGTTCGATGGCAAAGAATTGAAATCCAGATTTTTAGCAAAAAGGCTAAGATATGACAGTGCTTATAGCTGGACAGCCACCAATTATTCTATACGTGAATTTCAGGGCATGAAGGAAGTTATTTCTTCGGGTTCATCACTGGATACTGTGATAACCGTTACTCCAAGTGATATACTAGTGTCGGTCAACGACTTTGAGCAAATGACTACTCCCAAGCTATATAGTTATATACAACGGCAAAAAGAAAGAGGACTGGCCAGTGTGGGTGAAGTGAGCATTACCCAATTCGAAATAGAATTTCATAAGCGCTTTGCTTCAGTCTTTTCAGCTTTCATCCTTACTATCATAGGAGCCTCATTGTCCGCCCGCAAAGTAAAGGGAGGAATGGGACTGAACATAGGTATAGGATTAGGGCTAAGTGTTTCTTACATATTATTCCAAACGGTGAGTTCTTCGTTTGCCGTATCGGGTACTATGACACCTATGCTTGCCGTGTGGATACCAAATATAGTATTTATTGCTATTGCCGCCTACCTGTACTCGAAAGCTCCTAATTAATATGAAGAAGTAAGAATTGAGCCTTAACTATTTTACCAAGTAGTTCATGTTTTTGTAATTTAAATGCTTTCTTTTTTATATTTTTGCTGGTTCAAATTATACGTAAATGTCACTGAAAAAATTGTACAATAATTTCCTTGTCTGGAAAACACAGAACATCAAAGAAAAGCAGATGGTCTTGTTTGTGAGTTTCCTCATCGGGATATTCACAGCCTTAGCCGCATTCATACTAAAAAGTCTTATACATATTATCCAACATATACTTACATCTAATTTCCTGACAGAAGGAGCGAACTATATGTATCTGGTATTTCCTGTATTAGGGATACTGATAGCCGGGCTATATGTAAAATATGTGGTAAGGGATGATATAAGCCATGGGGTAACAAAGATATTGTACGCTATATCGCAGCGCAAAAGCTTTATTAAGATCCACAACATGTACACATCCATTGTTGCCAGTTCTGTCACCATCGGTTTCGGGGGATCGGTAGGAGCTGAGGCTCCGATCGTTTTGACAGGTTCGGCTATAGGATCTAACTTAGGACGCTTTTTTAAAGTAGAACAAAAATACCTGATGCTCCTCATCGGTTGCGGTGCTGCCGGAGCCATTGCGGGTATATTCAAAGCTCCTATTGCAGGGCTTGTTTTTGTGGTTGAAGTACTGATGCTCGACCTGACTACTTTTACAGTATTACCATTGTTGGTGACATCTGTTACTGCCGCTACCCTCTCCTATCTTACTATGGGAACCAAAGCCATGTTCAACTATGCACATACCGATGCATTCTTGTTCGAACGCATTCCATACGTTATATTACTGGGGATTTTCTGCGGACTAGTATCATTATATTTTACCCGTGCGATGGACTGGTTCGAAACACAGTTTCGAAAACTGACCTACTGGCAAAAATTTGGTATCGGAGCCAGCATTCTCAGTATACTCATATTCTTATTACCACCCCTCTATGGTGAAGGTTACGACACAATAAACCTGCTTATCAACGGGCATAAAGATTATAACGAGCTACTGAACAACAGTGCTTTCTTCCAATTTAAGGATTACAGATGGACAATCATTATATTTCTGGGAGGAGTACTCTTAATGAAAGTATTTGCATCAAGTGCCACAAACGGAGCAGGCGGTACAGGGGGAATATTTGCTCCATCCTTGTTCCTCGGTTGTATTGCAGGATTTGTTTTCGCTTTTACACTGAATAACTCCACCCTGAGCGAGTATGTACCCTTACTGCCGGAAGAAAACTTTGCCCTGATGGGCATGGCCGGAGTAATGGCCGGGGTAATGCATGCTCCGCTGACCGGAACATTTTTAATTGCCGAACTGACAGGCGGATATGAATTGCTGCTTCCTCTGATGATCGTTTCCATATCTTCCTATGTAGTGATCAAGTTCTTTGAACCGCACAGTATCTACTCTATGCGATTGGCCAAAAGAGGAGAGCTGATTACTCACCAGAAAGACAAAGCCGTACTGACTTTGATGGAAATAGAGAAACTGATAGAAACGAATTTTCAGGCTATTCATCCCGATATGACATTAGGCGATATGGTGAAGGTCATCTCTCGATCTTCACGTAACGTTTTTCCTGTATTGGACGATAAGAACCGTTTCCTTGGTATCGTACTGATAGATAATATACGTAATATCATGTTCCGTCCCGAACTGTATAACCGTTTTAAAGTATCGCGCTTCATGACCTCGCCTCCTGCCGTGATAGTCGTAGGTATGCCAATGGAAGCTGTTATGAAAAGTTTCGATGAAACCAAGGCCTGGAATCTTCCGGTTATTGATGAGAATGACGTATATCTGGGATTTATCTCTAAATCGAACATTCTGGATGTATACCGGGGCGTACTGGCAGAGAACTTCATTGAAGAATAAAGCATCATATGCGTTTTACTTAAAACACTTTAACTTATACAAAGTATAGCCAGTCTGATCTTTTTTATATATTTGTAGAGTACAATATTATAAAAACCAGAACCTTATGAAATACTTTATCGGTTTATTATTAGGACTTGTTATTTTTGCAGGAGCAGCCCTCACCATTCTGGCTTTATGGGGAGTAACCCCCATAGAATGGCAGCATATATGGAAAACAGGCATATCTATCGTTATTGCCAGCCTTACTTTTATATTTCTTTGGTTGATATATGTATTCTTCTTCAAAAGGGATGCTTATGAGGCAAAAAAGAAGAAAGAAAACGAACGGAATTAAACCAGGATAGACAACAACATAAAATGAGGGTGTAAGAGTATACTTTTACATCCTCATTACCTTTTATACAACGCTTATTTTAGCTACTTTTGTAGATCAAATAATCTTGAAAAACTGATGAACAAAAAAGATCTGCGTATCGTTTTCATGGGAACACCTGAATTTGCGGTTGAAAGCCTGAAAGCGCTTGTAGAAAACGGATATAACGTAGTCGGTGCAATCACGATGCCCGACAAACCAAGCGGAAGAGGACATAAAATACAATACTCGGCTGTAAAAAAATATGCGTTGGAACAGAATATCCCATTACTGCAACCTGAGAAACTGAAAGACGAATCATTCTTGTCGGAGCTGAAAGCATGGAATGCCGATCTGCAGATCGTTGTCGCTTTCCGTATGCTGCCCGAAATAGTATGGGATATGCCACGACTGGGTACGTTCAACCTGCATGCGTCATTGCTCCCTCTGTATCGTGGCGCAGCACCTATCAACTGGGCTGTGATAAACGGGGAAAAAGAAACCGGCGTTACTACTTTCTTCCTCACACACGAGATAGACACGGGAAAAATAATCATGCAGGAAAAAGTAAAAATAGAAGACGAAGATAACGCAGGAGTCATTCACGACAAATTAATGCTCGTAGGATCGAAGCTTGTGTGCAAGACAGTAGATATGCTGCTCGAAAACAAAGTAGATGCTGTAGACCAGTCACAATTCTTTACTGATGAAAATGATTTGAAAGCCGCACCCAAGATATTTAAGGAAACCTGTCGCATCGACTGGAACAAACCTGCAAAAGATATACATAACCTGATACGGGGAATGTCGCCCTACCCTGCCGCATGGACTGAACTATATACGGAAGGAAAAGAGCCCCAGAACGTAAAAATATATGCTTCGCAAATTATAAACAGCCTACAATCAAATGCAGCCGGAACAATTCTTACTGATAATAAAACTTATCTGCATGTAGTTTGTTCAGATGGATGTATCAGTATAACAGATATACAGTTCGCTGGTAAACGCCCAATGAAAATTGATGAAGTATTGAGGGGATATAAATTTGAAGAAAATATGTATTTTAATTAAAGTTCTTTATCTATACATTAAAAAAGAGGAATGAGAACAAAAAATACTGAAATAGAAAAAGTTGAAAAAAGTGTAAGGTTTGACTCGCCTTCGCTTCGTCGATTTTCAATTGTCAGGTTTTATTAAAGATAATAAAATGAAAAAATACTGCAAAAGTGTAACTTTTGTAACTTTTTAGTTAGAAGAAGAACAATAAATATATAATTACCGACGTGCAAAAAGTAATAAAATCAACCGATCTGAATAAAGATTTATCTGATATACTAAGCAGAATAGACTACGACAGGCTGTTTATCCTCACGGATGAAAATACCGAGAAGCTATGCTACCCGTTGATCCAAGGCAATGAACAGATATCCAAGGCGGGAAAAATAATCATTAAGGCGGGAGATAACAACAAGAATATAGAGCAATTGTCTGTTATCTGGAAATACCTGTCGGAAAACGGAGCTACCCGTCATTCACTGCTTATTAATCTAGGCGGAGGCATGCTTACCGATATCGGCGGATTTGCTGCAGCAAGCTTTAAGCGTGGCATAAAATGCATTAATATACCTACCACTTTGCTAGGAGCTGTGGATGCCGCCGTAGGAGGAAAAACAGGAATCAATTTCAATGGTTTGAAAAACGAAATAGGTGCGTTCGCCCCTGCCGAAACAGTGGTGATCGATTCTGTATTCTTTCGCAGCCTCGATCATCAGAACTTTCTGTCGGGTTATGCCGAGATGGTGAAGCATGGACTCATAGACAGTGATAAGGAATGGCTGGCTACCTTATCGTTCGATACGGAAGAGATAGATTACGAAAAGTTGAAACAACTGGTAGTAGACTCAGTCGCCGTGAAAGAGCGTATTGTGGAGATCGATCCTTTTGAAAAGGGAACACGCAAAGCTCTTAATCTGGGGCACACCATAGGCCATGCTTTCGAAAGCCTTTCGTATGAAATAGGAAAGCCGGTACAACACGGGTATGCTGTGGCATGGGGTATCGTTTGTGAACTATATCTCTCATATAAGCAATGTCATTTTCCAAAAGAGAAACTATATAAGACCGTATATTTTATCAAGGATAATTATGAAGGCTTTCCATTCGGATGCGATCATTATGAAGACCTGTATGAGTATATGAAGCATGATAAAAAGAATGAATCTAACGTTATAAACTTCACTCTTTTATCAGATGTGGGAAAAATAGAAATCAACCGTACCACAGATAAAGAAGAAATCTTCGATTCGATTGATTTCCTGAGGGAGAGTGTGGGACTCTAATTATCAAATCGGCACATTATTTTACCTTCAGTATCTCGATCCAGTAATCGTCGGGATCGTTGATAAAATATAGTCCCATATCGTGGTTCTCATAGGCAATACAACCCATCTCACGGTGGTATTCCCTAATCTGGTCATAGTCTCCCTCTACACGGATACACAAGTGGCTTTCGTTCTCACCCAGTTCGTATGCTTGCGGATGATCTTTGAGCCATGTTAATTCCAGAGAGAAAGGAGTAACCCCATCACCAAGGTATACAAGGATAAATGAACCGTTTGAGGATTCTTTACGCCTCACCACTTTTAGCCCTAAAGCCTTGTTATAGAATTCAATACTCTTTTCCAGATTGGTGACATTAATATTAAAATGATCGAATCTTCCTTTTACTTCCATCGTTCTTTGATTTAGTTATATTATTAGAATTCAATACTTTCGCCTCTATGACTCCAGCAGATACACTTTGTACCGTTTGCTTCGGCTACGGGAGCGAAAGCGGCAGCGGTTTCATACCCGTTCTCACTGAAATGCATAGGTGCAAAGATACCGGTTTTTATCGTCTTAATAAACTGCTCTGCCCCTTTCATATAGTCTTTTCCCAGACGGATATCGATAGGGAACATCGCCAGGTCGAGATGCTTCACATTTCCGGCAAGCAGGTTCAGCTCGCTTATATAGAAAGCTTCTGCTTCCCTTATTTCTTTCGGTGTAGACTCTTCATTCCAGTGCCAGTTATTCAGATCTCCGGCATGGAATATAGTCTTGTTTTCTGTCCTTATCAGAAAAGAACCACCTAAGTCAGTAGAACCGAATGCCTGAACAGAAAGGGTTCCATCGCGGTATGTCTCCAGCTTATTCAGGTATATTGCGGCGTCATCACTAGCCCTTTGGTTGTCATATATCTCTTTGGAGAAGATATAGATAATATCGGGTCGTAGTTTCTGCCATTTCAGTATCTCCTTATTAAAGTGATCGTAATGGGAGTGGGTGCTTAGTACGTATAGTTTACCTGCCCTTTTCAGTAATTCTTTATGTACGAGGCCTTCTTCCGGATTATCTATAGTATCTTTGAAATAATCGATAATGATGGTAAATCCATCTCCTTCAATAGCAAACCCGCTATGGAAAATGTATGTAAGCTTCATATTTATGTTTTATCTATAGTAACAAGCAAAAGGCCTTATGAGTTCAATAGACCGGCCTGATAATTCAACAGATTCAACTTGGCAATAAAAAAGCTTCTCAATGCAAGAGTATAATAATCATTAATAGAGGTAAACAGGGTTTCCAGATATTCCTGATCAGATATATTGTTCTTCGAATAAGACCAGTCACGGGACAGGTATTTGTCGAAATTATCTTTCATTGCCTTTGTTATTTCTTCTGCGAATACGGGATTCTCAATAAATAGCCTTAGCTCTTTCCTTAAATCCACTTCAAGATGCGATATTTCCCGGAATATGCCTTCAACCTGACTATCATCTCTTGCCATTTGGAGTGCATTGGCAAGCTCTGCGAACTTATTATAAATACCTATCCGATATTCATAATTCTTATCCTCATCAAATAGAGTAATATATAAGCTTTTCAATTCATTTTCCACTCCCCTTTTCATCGCCAGTGAATAGAAATACCTATAGATATCAATGTCATTATCTTCGATCTCCTTCGCTGTTTTCCTTAACTCCTTATCTATTTCAAATATCAGGTTTACAGCATCTTTTCTCTTGTATTTTTGCCCGTCATAATCAAAGGTTTTTACAGCAATTGACTTATTGGCTATGGCATTCAATATATTCTTATCATTTTCCAATGCAAGAGATTTATATACGAGATCCACTTTATCACGGTCAAACAGGGATTCTATATTTCCTGTCTGATCAGCTGTGGTTATATTCTCCACATCGAACAGTACAGGATTCTTATTGTCATAATAATCGTTATATTCATCCGGGAATCTATTCTTCTCTATATTGCCTGAGAATTCCTTTTGAAATCCGGCAAAGTCCATAACAATAGTCTCAGATTTGAAAGCCATATAATAGAAGACCTGTTTAGTCAACTCTTCTTCAATCTTATCTGCATTAGGAAACAGATCGATTGCCGGATTGTCTCTATTACTTTGCTTCACGATATTCAACTTTTGCAATGCAGCCACCCGTTCTCCGGTTGTAGGATGCGATGCCCACTGATCTTCGATATTTATCTTAGACTTGTTATAACGGTTCATGTCAGAGATCGAAATTACCGGCAGATTGTTCTTCAATGGGTATTCGTTTTCCTTTGCCAGCAATTCTAAGCTAAACAGTTGTTCCTTATATATATTCTTACTGATTATATTATCCTGAACCTTCTTGTTATAAAAATTGAGTACCCAGTTGTAAGCTTGCTGCGAAAGATCCAGTCTCAACAAAGAATCTTCCAAAGGTTTGCTACCCGCAATGTTTGCAGCCACCTGGTCGGCATGAAATTCCATTTCACGGGAAAGCGCCATATGCCTGACGTTTACAAATCCGTACATCTTTTGCAGAATCCATTGGATACCGTTTATAATCTTCACTGCTATAAGTACAAATATGGAAAAATAGCCAGTCAAACCAGCCCATGCCTGTATCATTTTGTCGAATGACTCATTGTCGTAGAGCATGTTAAAAATCACTTGATTTACATTATAAACATAACTACCGACACTCATACTACGCTGCGAGAAGTGCCCAAACTCGTGAGCTAATACAGCTTTCAACTCCTGTTCGGTCACAGTATTCACAAGCCCCATTCCTATCAGAAGATTCTTGCGAATAGGGAAAAACATACTCCAGAAATTGGAATCGTAAAATACAGCAGCATTCACTTCACCTGACAAATATACTTTCTTCGGAAATTTAGTTTCGGCCTCACAAGCAATATCTTCTATCATACTGAAGAGTTGGGGATAATCTTTCTCCGATATTTCCACCAGATGGCTACGATCCACAGAATGTGTTTTGAAAAGAAACTTGACAAGAAAGATAAATACCATTATCCCCAGACTGGCCAGTCCTATACCCAGAATTATTGTTATAAACTTAGGTATAGTAATAATCAGCATGATGCCTCCATAAATACATGCAACTGTTAAGGCAATTCCGAGTAGCAGTAGTAATAAATAAACCAGAATAAAAGTAATTATGGCGAAGATTGCATTAAATGTCATCTTCTTGAAATTTGGGGATAGTAGTATTTCCATTGTAAGGTTGAGTTATAATATTAATGCGAATTAATGGTTGATATTGTCAAAAGTTGACAAACCTGACACTCCGTTCAGTTATCAGTTAACAATTTTATTCTTTGCGTCTTTGCGTAAAACTTATTTTGTTAAAACCTGACACTCCTGACAGATTTTCGCATAAAAAAGCTAAGTGGCAAAGTATAATTTATTAAATCTTTAGTTTTTCTATATAGATAAAGTTCAACTAAAAAAATGCAGTTTCAATTACTGGTTTGCATTATTTATGCGAATATAGATAATTGACCTTACAAAACAAAGCAGCCGGTAAGTTTTTTACCGGCCACTCTTGTTTCTGTATTCTTCCTTATCTGATTTTTTCCAATATCTCCTGAAGGGCCGAAGAAAGGCCTTCGACATTCTTACCACCGGCAGTAGCAAAATGAGGTTGTCCCCCACCTCCACCTTGAATGTGCTTAGCGGCATCACGCACAATCTGCGAAGCATTCAACCCGTGGTCTTTTACCAGATCATCACTTAACATTACAGTAAGCATCGGTTTATTTCCCGAATCAGTAACGCCAACAAAAGCAGAGTTTTGAGGGAATTGACCTTTCAGCTGAAAAGCAATATCTTTTGCTATATCGGCAGGAATTGAGCCGTTCATAACGAACACATCAATACCGTTTATTACCTGTTTTTTCTTAATCAATGCATCTTTGAGTTGCACAGTCTTTTCTTTCATAAACTCTTCCATTTGCTTCTTCAATTCAGCATTCTCTTCAAAGAATTTATGTAGCGTCTGAGCCAGATTAGGTGCATTATTAAACATAGATTTGATCTCCAGCAAGATATCTTGTTGAGTATAGAAATAGTCCTCGCACGTTTCAGCCGTAATCGCTTCGATACGGCGAATCCCGGCAGCAATAGAACTTTCACTGATGATACGGAACGAACCTATGCGGCCAGTAGAGGATATATGTGTTCCTCCGCAAAGTTCAACAGAATCGCCAAAACGGATAACACGCACATCATCTCCATACTTCTCTCCGAAAAGAGCCATTGCTCCCATTTCCTTAGCTTCGGATATAGGAACATGACGCATTTCCACACGGGTGATATTATCCCGTATTTTAGCCGTTACATAACGTTCTACTTTACGTATCTCTTCATCAGTCAGCTTCTGGAAATGAGAGAAGTCAAAACGTAACACCGTAGGTGATACATATGAGCCTTTTTGCTCCACATGATTCCCTAGAATATGACGTAAACCTTCATGCAACAAGTGAGTAGCCGTATGATTACACTCTGTCGCTGTACGGTTCTTTTCATCGATGCGGGCTATAAAAATAGCAGACGGATCTTTCGGCATCTTATTTGCCAGATGCACAGAGAGGTTATTTTCACGCTTGGTATCTATTATATCAATCTGTTCATCATCAGTTATCAACCAGCCGCTATCTCCTACCTGACCTCCCATTTCGGCATAGAAAGGGGTACGGTTAAGCACAATCTGATAGAATTCTTTATTCTTTTGCTTCACCTTACGATAACGAAGTATTTCCGTCTCACATTCAGTCACATCGTAACCAAAAAATTCTACATCACCTTCTTTAAGCACTACCCAGTCACCTGTTTCCATAGAAGCAGCATTACGGGCACGGTCTTTCTGCACCTGCATTTCAGCCTTAAAACCATCTTCATCCACAGACATATTATTCTCACGGAGAATAAGTTCTGTAAGGTCGAGCGGGAAACCGTAAGTATCATATAAGGTAAAAGCATCGGTACCATTCAATACAGTTGAGTTTTTAGCCTTTGTTTCTTCTATTTGCTTATCCAGCAATTTAATACCTGTTTCGAGTGTACGCAGGAAGGATTCTTCTTCCTCTTTCACTACTTTCTCTATCAGTGTTTTTTGTTGTAACAATTCAGGATAAGCCTCACCCATTGTTTCTATCAATGCCGGGATAAGCTTATACATAAACGACTGATGTTGGTTGAGGAAAGTATATCCGTAACGCACGGCACGGCGAAGAATACGGCGGATCACATATCCGGCTTTGGCATTCGACGGTAGTTGCCCGTCAGTGATAGAGAATGCAATAGTACGGATATGGTCGGCTATCACACGCATAGCGATATCTTTCTTTGTATCCTGCCCGTAAACACTGCCTGTAATCTCACCGATAGCTTTTATGATTGTCTGGAAAACATCTGTATCGTAATTCGACTTCTTATCCTGTACAGCCATACAGAGGCGTTCGAATCCCATACCTGTATCGATTACTTTTGCAGGTAATGGTTCCAGCGATTTGTCCGCTTTACGGTTGTACTGCATAAATACCAGGTTCCAGATCTCAATTACATCAGGATCTATATTTACTAATGATGCTCCATTAACTTTAGCCCGTTCTTCATCGGAACGGATATCTATATGTATTTCAGAACATGGGCCGCATGGGCCTGTATCTCCCATTTCCCAAAAGTTATCTTTCTTGTTACCATTGATAATCCTGTCTTTTGGAAGATATTTCTCCCAATATCCGGCAGCTTCATCATCCCGTTGCAAACCTTCTTCGGGGCTACCTTCGAATACAGTTACATAAAGTCGTTCTTTATCCAGTTTGATAACTTCGGTCAGGTACTCCCAAGCCCACTCTATCGCTTCTTTCTTGAAATAATCACCAAACGACCAGTTACCTAGCATTTCAAACATGGTATGATGGTACGTATCATGCCCCACTTCCTCGAGATCGTTGTGTTTTCCGCTTACACGAAGACATTTCTGAGAATCGGCCACCCGCGGATATTTAATCGGCGCATTTCCCAGAATAATGTCTTTAAACTGGTTCATACCCGCATTGGTAAACATTAGCGTAGGATCGTCCTTTATTACCATCGGAGCCGACGGTACTATTTCATGTCCCTTGGAAGCAAAGAAAGATTTAAATGAATCACGGATTTCTTTAGAAGTCATCATAGTTAATGAGTCAATTTATTAATATGCCGATGCGCCAATTCTTTAATAATTATACTTGGCATATTGGCACATTTTCACATTAGCATATTTATATTAATAATTTCAATTTGCAAAAATAGCTCAAAAACTTTACTTTTGTCGAACTCGTGAATATAAAAATGACGGGAAGTAAGAAATGAAACGAAAAATATATTATCGTTACAATCCACAAACACTAACATACGACAGGATTTATCCCAGCACAAAGGATAAAATATTCACTGTTTTCCGTCATTTGATCTCAGGTATTGTTGTTGGAATAGCTGCTATTATTGCATTTTCATACTTTATTGGCACACCTTGGGGTGAAGCTCAGAAAAAGGAGAATAAACTGCTACGGGCTCAATACGAAGTCTTGTCAAACAGGATGGATGAGGTTACGGATGTATTGAGAAATATACAGCAACGCGATGATAATCTCTACAGAGCTATATTCCATTCCGACCCGATATCTCCGGCAATACGAAATTCGGGAGTGGGCGCACCCGGCAGATACGAGCATCTCGCAAATTTATCGAATCCGGATCTTATCATACAGACGACTAAAAAGATGGATTATATAGCCAAGCAGATTTATATCCAGTCCAACTCCTTCGATGAAGTGCTGGAATTGGCTAAAACACAAAAAGACAGGTTAAAACATATCCCGGCCATACAACCGGTTTCCGACAAATTCCTTAAACAAATGGCATCGGGTTATGGAGTCAGGGTAGACCCGATCTATGGCACAGCTCGTTTTCATGCGGGCATGGACTTTTCGGCAAATATTGGTACACCTGTATACGCAACCGGAAACGGTGTAGTTACTCTGGCCGACTGGAAACAGGGTTATGGAAAGTGCGTTATGATCGATCACGGCTTTGGTTATGAAACCCTATATGCACATCTGAACGAATACAATGTACGTGTAGGGCAGCAGGTTACCCGTGGTGAAAAAATAGCGGAAGTGGGAAATACCGGTAAATCTACCGGACCTCATTTGCATTATGAAGTGCATGTAAAGGGACGGCCGGATAATCCAGCCAAATACTATTTTATGGATCTGTCCCCTGCTGAGTATGATAAGATGCTGCAAATAGCTGCTAACCACGGACAAGTAATGGATTAAGCGTATGAGTATTGACTTTGAAAATAACAATCGCCTGTACTACTCATTAGATGAGGTAGCAGACCATTTTGATGTGAATAAATCATTACTCCGTTACTGGGAAACAGAATTTAGCATTATAAGTCCCCGTAAAACCGATACCGGAATACGTCAATATACTAAAGAAGATATAATGAATATTGCGGTTGTCTTCCATCTGGTAAAGGAAAAAGGCATGACTCTCGAAGGCGCACGCCAAACCCTGAAACAGAAGAAGGATGAGACCGAACGCACTGTTCAGGTGATAAATAAGCTGGAACAGATTAAGAAAGAGCTGGAAGATATGGAGAAAGAATTCGATCTTCCTGAGACCTGATCAAATCCTATCTACCATCTTCTCCAGCCCCTTTTCTATTATTATCCTAATGGTTTGATCAGCGACCAGTGATTATGGATTATTTTCCATTGCTCTTCTGCTATCCATTTGTAAACTTCTGTACAATTCCATTTATATACATCATCACCACTATACGATAACAAATTATAAGTCAGAACAGCCATTTCTCCAGCGTGCTGAACTACAGGATTTATCATTTCATACCGGTCTACTTTTGCCCCTCCTCTCAGTCTTTCATAAAGTTCCTTTATCTGCCCGAAGCCATCCAATCTTTTTTCCTGAAAAGGATCGAAATAAGTGAATTCTTCGTCATAAATAGCCAGGTACCCTGAAGGATCTCCATTATTCCATCTTTCTAATGCAGCCGTTTCGAGCGCAATAATCATGTCTGTAATAGTTTTATTTCCCATTTGTTGTATTTTTATATTAGAATCATTACAAATATAAAAATCAGAGAGTCATATTATAGGATATAAATGGAGGAGAAAATAGCACTTTTTACGGTTTATTGCTTGTCCGATAATGCAAAGGCGTATCACCTACCTTTTTACGAAAAAGACGAATAAAATATGAAGTACTTTCGAAACTGAGGTTGGAAGCTATTTCTGAAATAGACAGATCTGTATACATGAGCATTTTTTTTGCTTCCTGTATAATTTTATCCTGAATCATCTGTTTTGGATTCATGCCTGTTTCTGCTTTGATCAGTTGATTCAGGTAATTAGGCGTTATACATAACCTATCGGAATAGAACACTATAGAATGATGTTGCCGGAAGTGAGTATTGGCTAACACCATAAAAGAAAGAACATACCTGTTTTTCGGACTTTTTATTTCTGCCGCACCTGCATAGTGTTGGATGTATGCCCTATCCAGATATTTCAATACCTGATATAATAATGCTCTTAAAATATGTTTGTCCTTGTCCTTATACAAGCTGATCTCATCCTGTATCTCTTCCATCACCCCTCTGACATAAGCTATCTCTTTTGTCAAAGTCAGCACATTGTTATGAGAATCCCGGTAATAAGAGATATGATTAAGAAATTCAGGATCGTTAAAAAAGGACAGTAAGAAATCTTTCTCAAAAATCAAGGCATAGCCATTTATGGTGCTTTTCACATCCCATTGTCTTATCTGGTTGGGACTCGAAAATATGACACTGCCCGGCTTTACAAAATACGTCTTATCATTTATCACAAATTTCCCCTCACCCTCCGTTATTAATGTTATATCATAATAGCTTAAAGAATGAATCGACTCCTCTATCAAATATTTCTTTATAGATTGTAGTTCTACAACATCAATTAATAGTTCTTCTCCGTATTTGGATTTATGAAAAGTATACTTCTTTATATGACGCATAGGCTTTTTGCTTTATAGAAAAACCGTTTCCTGTTATTTTTCCAACCAGTAGTTTTGCATCCTACACACTACTGATCTACATAAATATCAAAATTGGAAATAAATAAACGGCTGAGGCCCGCTTGATGCCGTTGCGAATATCAACCAGAATATCAATCCCGCCAAAGTAGCTTTCCCGAACAACGGTATCGCATTAAACCCGGCTTTAATATTATTCACCAGATTTTCCGGCAGGAAGTGCATTATATATCCTATAGCCACAAGTATAAATACATTCTTATATCCTTCCAATACGACAAGCCAGTCGTGAGGTGCGAATGTCAACTGCCCGATATTGGATATCACATTCCCGGCAGTCTCGAAACTATCGGCACGGAAAAATATCCAACAGAATGCCACAAAGTGAAATGTGAGTAATATACAGATTATACGGGTAAGGCGGTTATCGGGGACTTTTATATATTGCTTGAAGAATCGCTCGATAGTCAGCATCAGACCATGAAGTCCACCCCACACAACAAACTTCCATGAAGCCCCGTGCCATAGTCCTCCGATGAGCATAGTCATAAATAGATTGAAATAAGTCCTGATCTTTCCCTTACGATTACCACCCATAGAGATATACAGGTAATCGCGCAACCATGAAGACAAAGATATATGCCAACGACGCCAGAATTCAGTTACAGACTGTGATTTGTACGGAGTGAGAAAGTTAGGCGGAATCTTAAAGCCCATCAGCAAAGAAAGACCGATAGCCATATCGGAATATCCCGAAAAGTCACAGTAAATCTGTAAAGTATATCCATACACAGCCATCAGGTTTTCGAATGAAGTGTAAAGCATCGGCGCATCGAATACACGATCGACAAAGTTGGTAGAGATATAATCTGATATAACAGCTTTCTTTATCAATCCGATCAGTATAAGGAATATGGCAGTGCTCGCTTCTTCTTTTGTCAGGTGCAGTTTATTCTTCATCTGCGGCAGGAAATCTTTTGCCCTGATAATAGGCCCAGCCACCAACTTGGGGAAGAATGTAATGTAGAAACAAAAATCGAGCAACGAATCGGCAGGCTTCATCTCCTTGCGATAGAGATCTACTCCGTAACTGATAGCCTCGAATACGAAGAAAGAGATACCGATCGGCAGAATAATATTATGCAGGGAAAAATCGCCTTGCATCAGAGCATTCAGGTTCTGTATAAAGAAATTGGTATACTTAAAGTAGGCAAGCATCAACAAGTTACCCACTATAATAATTGTCAGTAAGGTCTTTTGTGTAGAACGTTTTTCAGAGTTATACATTTTTACTGCCAGCCAATGCGTGACGACAGCGCAAACGACAAGCAGTACAAAGTAATTGAGCGTGAAACTGAATAGCCCGAATACGTTGATATCCATCGTATCTCCTCCGGCCAAATAATAAAAATAAAGGGAAAATGCAATAAGATATACCTTACGAAAATGATCATGATTGCGGCTCAATACATAAATAGCATATACCACAAGGAAAAAGCCTAAGAAAAAGGCGCTGTTAAATAACAAACGATGGTCGGGATTGAACACAAAATACGGTGCAATATCGTCGATCAGTTTACCTATATAGTCTGGCAGATAAAAACTGCCGAGATCATCAAACAGTGTTTTCAATTTATTATGTGTTTCTTAAAGTTATTATATGCGTCAATAAAATCGGAGGCGAACAATTCACCCTGTGCCTGATATCCGCTACTGGTATAATGCACTTTATCGCGGGCTATCTTAGTTGCATACGCTCCTTTAGGCCCTATTCCAGTGGCACCGCCCATTCGTGTATACAAGTCCCAGACCGGCATATCTTTCAATCCCATTAGGGCAATGCTATAATCGGATATATAAGTATTCACCCTGCGACGACGAAACATCGACGGCGGGGGCGTCATCACCAGTACCACTGTATTCGGGTTGAGAATCTTTATGTTACGGACAAATTCATTTAACTGCATCACATAATCCGAGTCCGAGATCTTTCCGAAAGACTCATTTGTCCCAAAAGATAGTATGATAAGATCGGGATTAAGAATTGGCAACTGCTTATAAAACAGCGGGTATTTATTATAGTCCGTTATCTTTGCCCCGTTCACCCCGATGGAGTGATAGATAACTCCGGGTTTATCGTTTTCTATAACAAAACCATTCAAATTATACATTGCCTGTTTCTGCGCAGGAAGTATGGTTATCCTACTCAGCAACGTATCGCTGGTATATGAAGAAAAATAAGGCCTCGAAATCAGATTGACATAATCTATGCTATCTTTTACTATATTAGCCTTTACAACTTTAGGCTGAACCTTTGTTCTCCCACCCTTTACTGGTATTTTCAGATTTTTATTCGGGTGGATCATATCCGACCTCAAACCGTTTGCCCTCTTTATCTGCGCCACGGTAACACCGTATTTCCGTCCGATAGATGAAAGACTTTCGCCACTTCTTATACGATGATATCTGAATCCCGTAGAAGAACTTACACTTCCGGTAGCTGTTACTGTCAATGGTTCGGCTGTCACCGACATCTGATATTGAGGTTCTTCGGTTGGATAGATTATTTTCACGGTACTGAAGCCACTTCCGTCATCGGTATATAATTGCAATACAAAATCTTCTGCCGAGGTGTATAGGGCTATACCACTCAGCCCAACTCCTACATCGGCTATTGGCGAAACATTCAACTGGCTCTGCCATGTGGCATTACATGCATATTTCACATAACGTGGTCCGTTCGTCTTCACAAGACTATATGGAAAAGTAAATCCCCAGCCACCATTACCAAACTTCGCCTGCAAGGCTTGCCGGATGGCATTGGTAAAAAAGTCAGCCTGTATGTGCGAGTCTCCGATATGCACAATATTGATCTTGCCTTTTTTACTGGTTTCCAAATTATATAGTTTCTGAAAAACAGATGATAATAATATCTGATTTGCAAAAATATTGTTCCCATCCTCTCTGCTGTCTTTTATATTTTTAGCCAGTAAACCGGGAAACGGGAATAAGAGTACAATTAAAAACAAGTATAATGGTAAAATCTTCTTTTGAAACGTCATTAGCTGTCAGCCTTCCTTTTTATTTGGTTTCTTTATATTTAGTGTATCCTTTATCTATCTCTTTATAAATAAGCTTCGCTATCTTTTTAGAACCAGAAGCATTGAAATGGGTATAATCTTTTCCGGCAAGCCTGTTATCTACCCATGTTATCATAGAGCCTTTGCCCCCCATTACCTGATAAAGGTTTATAAAACCAGAACCGGTCTTACGGGCATAGTTCTTCTGAGCGTTGGCCAAAGGGATGACAGCCGGATCGGTCTGCATCACTCCTTCAATTTTTGTTGATTTGTCAGCTGTTGAGATAATTAATATATCGGCATTAGGGAAGCATTCCCGCAGATTGTTTACCACTGTGGTCATATTGCGCTCATACCAGCCATAATTTAGCGAGCCGTAACCAAGTACATTTGCTCCGTAATGCAATATAATAAGATCATATCCCAGTATCCTGTCAAAAGCATTCATTAACGATGGATTCAGAACTGACAAAGGAAGTCCCGAATTACCACGGATAGAGAAATTATCGACATGTACTCCGTTTTCACTACCAAAGTTAAAACCATAGATAGGTATAGAGTCTGCTTTATGAAAATTCACCTGAAGAGACTTTACATCGCCTTCGGTCAGCTTTAGTGTATTCAAAAGGCTGGATGGTTCGAGGCTTTTAGAGTAAACAGAATCCTTATCTGCCTTTATAGTTATATATCCATTATGATTGCGTGCACTTCCATAGAATAATGTCGGCCTGTTCAGCATAGTCGAATGCGGTTGTGTCTGCGCTTTATACCTTACCCAGTACGACTGTGACGGATCTTTGGCGAAAAAGACCTGCCCATCTATACCAAAAGGCTTTTGAGGTTTCTTTACTTTCACAAAAGTCTGTGTAAACCAGTTCTTAGAATACTGATGTGAGACAGAACCTCTTGCTCCTGCCGAGAGCGATGAAACGGCAACAAAGCCAACACCTTCCCCTCCATAATTCTCCTGGAACTCGCTCCGGACATCCTGTACAATCAGGTCTCCATCATTCATAGAATCTCCAAAATATGCAACCCTCACATTACCTGATTTCGATTGTTCCAATTCAAACAGTTTCGAATAAAACTGCTTCAAATTCTGATATCCCTCTACACTAACGGACGGATCAAAACTTTCATCAATTTCTTCTGCATCTGCTTCTTTGGTCTGCAAGCTATCAGCCTTAGCCGGTACAATTATCGATGCCGCTGTATCGCTTTGGGCAATAAGCGCCATGCTATCCATTACAATATTATCGTTGACAGCAACCTGCTCCGGAAATAAACGGGCTGGCAGCAAAAGTTTGAAAACTAAAAAAACAGCGATGGATAAAACAACAAACAGAATTGCTTTACCAAAGTACGACTTATCCGATGTACTCACAATCAACAATTTAATATAATTATTAGTGTAATTAAATATAGTTTCCTATCAAAAGTTGTGCAAAGCTAGTCACTTTATACGAAAATCGTATGTACAAAGTGATATTTTATCAATATTTTGCTTTTGCTGTAATATGCTCAATTTCAATCTTAAAAGTATAAGTACGAGCCCACGATTTCGCCATATAAGTTTCTCCCAGATCTTCATATCCAGCCGAATATTTCTTTACTAACAACCTTAGTGCTTTCCGCTTTTCTTCATCCGATATATTCAAGTCAGCCTTACCATATACAATTACGCTCTCATATAGCGTTGTGAATTGATTGGCGATAGGTTTCGTTACGCCTACCACGCAAAAAGATACTTTATTATTCTCTTTCATCAAATCCAGCTTCTGTCCTTCCGGGGCACAATGGAAATAAAGGCTATTATTTTCCTCATCATAGGCATAGCTTAAAGGCAGGCCATACGCATAACCATTTTCTTCTATACCAACTGAAAGGAAACCATACTCTGAATCTTTCAGCAGTTCCGCTATACGGTTCTGATCTTCCAATATTCTGTTTTGGCGACGAACTTCTCTAAACATATCTATTAAAATATATGATAAAATATAACATACATCATCCCTACATTATATCCCGCATGCCCAATTATAGCGCCAAGTATGGAGTCTGTTTTCTGTTTACATAAGAAAAGCAACTGGCTGAGGATGAACATCCCAACAACCCACATAATAGCAGGAACTGGCAAAAACTCCCAACCTCCCATATTATAAACTATTCCGAAATGAGCTAAATGCGTGAGGGCAAATGCCAGACTATCAAATATAGATGCTTTTGTCTCCCCGAACTGGTCTACAAAACTTCCATGTACTACACCCCGGTAAAAAAGTTCTTCTCCGATAGGGCTATAAGTCATACCAACAAGGGAAAACATGGCAAAGAACATGAATTTATTCACAACCAGTGCATCGCCGGGTATAGTGTATGATCTCGATATATATACAAAACTATTATTAATCGTATCTGCATATAAAAACTTAGCACAGACAAACATCAATACACAAAACACAAAGCCGATAAAGAAAGAAGCCATAAGCCATAGGTAATTAGTCGGCTTCTTTATCCCTATATATCTTCTCCCTTCTTTTGATAAAAATATAAAAGGAACCACCCACATGATGAGAAATATGATGGAAACTGTACCATATCCGCCTGACGACGCATTGGCATCAAGAACCAATATAAAACGAGGAATACCGACCAGAAGAATAAGAAATAAACCTAACTTCCAGTTATAAGTCAGGAATCTGAAAACCGGCCTTAATGCTTCTTTTTTAATATCCATCCCAATAATTTTCTGATACGATTATAATTTTCCAATACCTTATTCTAACTGTAAATTTTTCTAAACACAAATTATCCTTTTATCTTACTTTATGTAGCAATTCAATACTTTCTTTTTTCAATCCATGATCTTCAGTATCCCAAATAACCGAATACATAAGATAATATTTAGAACTATTTACCTCAAAAGAATATAGCGTTAATAAATTGGCTCTCAACAATTGATCATTATCTTCATCAATGTATTCAATATCGTCTGATCCAAAAAGTTCTAATAAGAAATATAACCTTTTCTCACAAACAGAATGTATTTGATTGATTAATTCCTGCTTATGCAGTTTTGTAAAATATCGTTTCACATTATATATTGAATCCGCATCAACATCCGGCACTTTATGGATATTTAGAATATTAAGAACTTCTTCTTTGTTTATTCTATTAATATCCATCCCAGTAATTATTGTTGGCTTTCTCTCTAGGTTTCTTTACTCCCTCCATAGGGAATCCTATTACAAAACCATTGGTATAATGATGAGTCTGGATATTATGCACCTTAGTCTGATACCACGAGCCCAGATAACCTACTCTTATCGTGTATTTATTGACGGGGATATCCACTGTCAGGTAACTCCGTAAAGCCCGTTGATTGTGAAATGAAGCGAAGTTCACAATATCGACCGTATTACCTAATGATATTTCATAATACGATTGCCCGTACTTCGGGGAGAATAACATTCCCATAAACGGAGTATCGAGTTGCCAGCGAACGGCAAACCATTTCAGTTTATAAGAGGCTTGTACCGACAGGTTGAGATTAGTATAACCACGTGCTGTAGCCGGATTATTTCCGTTACGTTCATTATATAGTACTCCGGCATTTATATCCCAGAATCCACCGACACCAAGCCGGAACACATCGGTATTATATAAACGATAATGTCCTCCCAAACGATATGAGACCAGACCCCAATATTCAGAAGCATTCTTGGCCGGATTATCTCCTTTTGCAAAATCTATTTCGAAAACCTGTTGCTTGTAAAATCGATAGTTGAACCATGTAGTGCGGCGCAATTGCTCGTACATCAGCCTTATATTAACACCTTTATATTCTAAAGGCGATAAATATGTATCGTACATATTGGCAAAACCGGCAGCCGCAGAAAAAGTATTGTTGGTTGTTAAAGGTGGCTCAGGAATAGGAATTGCTAATGAAGAGTCATCGATAATAATCGTCCTTTTTTGAAGTACAACATCCCCTTGAATCAACACTGAATCGAGAGAATATTCTTTTTCAGAAATATTCTGAGCAAGAATACCGTTCAATACGAATAATCCTATAAACAAGAATAGATATTTACTACTCTTCGCTATCCTCCTTATCTCCATCTTTAAACAGTGATTGTTGTCCTGTTATTTCATCAATAATATCTGAGATGGGACGATTATCCACATCATCGTCTTCATCATCTATCTGCACTTCGAATTGCTTTTCCTCTTCTTCCGGTTCAGGGAAACGAAGCGGTTCGAGTTCGGTAATATCAGCTATTTCAAACGTAGATAAACGCTTACCCTTAGCTTTAAATCCTTTTACTGCTATAAATTCTTCGGCATCAATCTCCAAAGCCTCACGGAAACTATCCCGTCCGCCAAAAGTCACCTGAATACGGGGATAAACCGTATCGGTAAGTATCTTTAGTTTCGATTCGGGATTCTCTCCCAAGAAGTTTTGCTTTTTAGCCGAGGCTTCAAAATTGAAGCGTTTCAGATACATATATTGCTGGTCGGCATCGTACAAGACAGCCGTCCAGTTCTTGTGAGTATTAAATTTCTCAATACGGATTATACCGGCATCATAGTGATTGGTCACTTCAAAAGATGATGTATAAAATTCTCCTGTACCGAAAACTACTAATATCTGATCATCACTCTGAAATTCACCAAGATATTTACCTCGTCCGTCATAATTGAGGCGAAGCACGTCTTCATCGAACCAAACCTTACGCCCACCTAGCGTAGATCCTCCTTTATGTTTAAGAGATATCTTATGAACTTCAGCTTTTGTAAGGATATTACCCATCGATTGACGGCCTTTGATGACGATATCGCTGAAATCCTTTTCAAAGACAAGTATCTTCTGGCGGGGTTTGGGTTTCAGTATCACACGGATTGTCTCTGCCTCTCCGTTCGGATTGGCGCTAAAATAAAGGATACGGGACCCGTCTTTCCCTTGCGTAACATCATATTCCTTATCTCGGGTAATGCCAGTCACGGCAAAGCGCTTGATATAGGCCGATCCTCCTTTTCCATCTCTATATATAACGTTATATATTGTACGTTTATCATTACGTCGGAAAACATAGAGGTAAAGGATATTCTTACCGACAAACATCTTGTCACTCACCTTTACAATCTTATATTTACCATCTTTGAAGAAGATTATAATATCATCAATATCTGAACAATTGCAAACGAATTCGTCTTTTTTCAACGCCGTACCGATAAATCCTTCTTCACGGTTGATATATAGTTTTTCGTTGGCTTCTACTACTTTAGTCGCTTCAATAGTATCGAAGCTGCGTATCTCTGTTTTGCGGGGATAATTTTTACCATATTTATCTTTCAGCATCACATACCACGAAATAGTGTAGTCTACAATGTTTTCTATATTATGGTTAATTTCCTCTATCTGCTCTTTATATCTTGCTATTAACTCGTCGGCCTTATCGGAATTAAATTTAAGGATGCGCCCCATTTTGATTTCCATCAACTTAAGGATATCATCACGGGTAACTTCACGGATAAACAGTTTTGCAAACTTAGCCAGACGCTTGTCGATATGCTCCACAGCGGCATCCATATCAACAGCATTCTCAAACTCCTTATCTTTATAGATACGTTCTTCGATAAATATTTTTTCCAGCGAGGAAAAATGAAGAGATTCTTCCAGTTCGCTCCTCTGTATTTCCAGTTCCCGGCGAAGAAGATTCAATGTATTATCCGTTGTAAAACGAAGTATATCACTTACAGTGAGGAAGTGAGGTTTATTATCCTCGATAATACAGCAGTTAGGCGAAATACTTATCTCACAATCGGTGAAAGCATAAAGTGCATCGATTGTCTTATCGGAAGATACTCCCGCTGCCAGATGCACATGTATTTCTACATTCAGGGCTGTAATATCATCTACCTTGCGTATTTTGATCTTACCTTTATCATTAGCTTTCAGTATAGATTCTACAACAGAAGAAGACGTACGTCCATAAGGGATGTCACTTATTACAAGTGTCTTATTATCAAGCTTCGAAATTTTAGCCCTTACCTTTACCGAACCTCCACGCTCTCCATCGTTATATTTACTTACATCGATATATCCTCCGGTCTGAAAATCGGGATAGAAAGTGAAGTCTTCTCCTTGCAAATGAGCAACAGCGGCATCACAAAGGTCATTAAAGTTATGCGGCAATATTTTGGAAGACAAACCAACGGCAATACCTTCTGCTCCCTGCGCAAGCAGCAAAGGGAATTTAACAGGTAATGTGACAGGCTCCTTGTTTCGTCCGTCATACGATGGTTTCCATTCGGTAGTTTTGGGATTGAAAAGTACTTCTAAAGCAAACTTAGATAAACGGGCTTCTATATAACGGGGAGCGGCCGCACCGTCTCCCGTGAAAACATTCCCCCAGTTACCCTGCGTATCAACAAGTAAATCTTTTTGTCCCAATTGCACCAAAGCATCGCCAATTGAAGCATCACCGTGTGGATGGAACTGCATGGTATGTCCAATGATATTAGCAACCTTATTGTAACGTCCGTCATCCATCCGCTTCATCGAATGCATAATACGCCGTTGTACAGGCTTTAAACCATCACCAATATGCGGAACAGCACGTTCGAGAATAACATAAGAGGCATAGTCCAGAAACCAATTCTGAAACATACCGGACAAATGTAGTTGGTTATCAGCTGCGTCTTTTACCGGGACTTTATAATCGGAACGGAAACCACTATCTTCAGACTCTTCGTCTATTACTGGCTCGTCATTCTCTAAATTCTCTGGTTCATCGATAATATCTTCGGGGAACATATGTAAAATCTGATTTTAATAGCTATAAAAAACTCGACCAAAGATAGTTTTTTTTGATCTGAAATCAAAATATCTAAGGCTTTCATCAAATGAAAATAGAGGTATTGAATAAATAGAATAGCCTCTTAGACTATAAGAAAATCCCGATTACTTCTTTGAAGAAATAAAATGCCAGCATTACAGCAACGGCTAATTTCATTATTATACCAGCCACAAATCCAAGAAAAGCTCCGAATCCCGCTTTTATCGCAACTTTAGGTTCCTTTTCATCGATCAGTTCACCTATCACGGCTCCCACAAAAGGGAAAAGGATAATACCCCAGGGAGGAAAAATAAACAAACCAGCGACAATCCCTATAGCACTTCCCCATGCACCTTTAGTTCCTCCTCCGAATTTTTGTGTACCCCATACCGGAATATAATAATCGAGGATTTGCACTACAACTACCACAATGCACCAGACAACAAGGAACTCTGTAGAGAATTGCACTTTCGATGTAAAATGCAAAAGAAGTATACCTATATAACTCAAAGGAATACCCGGAAGTACAGGAACTATACATCCGACTATTCCAATGATTATAAAGATGGCGCCCAACAGGACTAATATTATATCTATAAACACCTGAATTACTTAGAAAGAAAATTATACAGGAAAGCAATAAGCCACGGCTTTCTTAACATCTTCCAACTTCTTAAAATTAAGGTTTTCGGTTTTTACATATTCCCTGATCTTAGCATCATTTCCCTTAAATAACTTAGCTAAGTTTTCAAATGAATTAAACTGCTTATATTTTCCACCTATTTTAACAAAATAGATATTCATTGGTATATACTTACGATTTTCATCTATTTTTAAATCGTGTATTCCTGATACCGAAGATAACCGGTCTACTGCGTCAATTGCTGATGTTGGCGATTTCATTCCATATGCGCCTGATTTTCCTTCAGTTATAGCCGCTGATTTCCAACGAACGTACAGAAAATCAGACCCTGTATTAATTCTTTCATAAAATATCCCGCTTTTCACATGTACAAAAGCCCTGTCTCCAATAGTCACTACAACAATTTCCGATGGATTGGCTAATTCTAACACTACTGAATCAGGAGATATAAAATAAAATTTTTCCCGATTGGTATTATAATTCAGGTTACCTGTCGATTTTTCACCTGTTTTATAAAAAACCGTTCCTTTCCGATATTCATCAAACACAAATCCAGTGGATAAATCCTCTTGTCCCTTCATTGACATAGACAACAGGGTCGCTGCAATTAACGCAAAAAAAAGCTTTTTCATAATAAAAAACACAAAAAGTTAGACAACACTACTTTTGTAAAGATATATAAAACTTTTTGATATGATATGAAAACAAATGTCTTTTTTCATCAAAACAGATGGCTGAAAAGCGATAGATATTAGGTCAACACCTCCATCGCCTATCCTCTATCCATCGTATGCTCATCAGGATTTATCCTGTTCAGGGCAGCCTTTACTTCTTTCTCACTAATAGGAATAAGAGACTTTTCTTTCTGGCCTTTGCGTGCATCCTCGTACCCTCTGAATTCTCCTACCGGGGTTAAAATCTTTTTATTTTTCATGATGTTATATATTTAAGACGTTACACACTAAGAACATACACAATGCACTTCTTGTTGTCTTATAACCCATAAATAAAATTTATATATAGAAAAAGATATATTTCTCTTATTTTTTAATACCAAAAACTTATTCTTGCGAAAAAATATATTAATTTTGTATCACCAATTGCGAAAGTAGCTCAGTTGGTAGAGCACGACCTTCCCAAGGTCGGGGTCGCGGGTTCGAGCCCCGTTTTTCGCTCGAAAGATGCGCATGTGGCGTAATGGTAGCCGCGCTGTCTTCAGGTGGCAGTGGTCTACGACCGTGGGGGTTCGAGTCCCTTCATGCGCACAAATAGGGTTGTTAATCTATTGATTTTCAACCCTATTTCATTTTAGATTCCCCTATATATTTAATTCTTCAATTTACTTAATCCGAATATCAGAATAACAATAAAACAAACCAACGGAATGACAAAACCTATTGCCATGGACCATACATCGGCGATTCTTCCCATCAACATCGGGATAACCGCTCCCCCTGCCACGGCCATCACAATAAGTGAAGAGCCTTTTTCCGTATTTTCTTTCAACCCACTGATGCCAACTGCAAAAATAGTAGGGTACATGATGGACATAAAGAAATAGGATGCGAAAAGGCAAACAACAGACGTCATTCCTAAACCTGCCACAACTACAATCATTAATATAATATTCATAAAGGCATATATCGCCAGCAACTTCTTAGGATTAAAGAATTTCATTATATAACTCCCTGATATCCGGCCGACCATAAACATACCCATCCCTCCAAATGCAAGTATTTGCGACGCTTCCAGATGGCTGATATCCGGCCGCACTTCAATTACATAGTTTATAAAAAAGCTTCCGATACCGGTTTGCCCGGCTACGTAGAAAAATTGTGCGACAACGGCAAATATAAATAGAGGATGCTTCAATAAATCTTTATAGCTGCCTTTTTTATCCGATGTAACCGCATGGTCTGAAGATTCCGTGTCTCCGGCAGAAATCTGAGGTAAAGGAGTACGGACAAATAACACAGCGATTAACAATACAACAATGCCAATACCGACATAAGGTTTTGCCAAAGCAGCAAAAGGATCTCCTTCTCCTGAAAATATAAGTAACCCGCCAACCAACGGCCCCAAAATCCAACCAAGTCCATTAAATGACTGAGCCAGATTTATCCGCCTGGCTCCGGATTCGGTAGGTCCTAATACTGTTGTATAAGGATTGGCCGCAGTCTCCAGGCAGGTTAATCCACAGGCTATTACAAATAACGCAACCAGAAAAGGATAAAATGTTTTTATCAAAGTCGCAGGGTAAAAAAGGAATGCCCCAACAGCAAATACAAGCAGGCCGAATACAATTCCTTTCTTATATCCATATTTCTTAATTATCAGTCCGGCCGGTATACCCATCACAAAATAACCGCCATACAGGGCGAACTGCACTAAAGCCGAACGGGCTTTCGATATTTGTAATATTTCCTGAAAATGTGCATTGAGCACATCCAGTAAGGCATGGGCAAATCCCCAAAGAAAGAAAAGGCTTGTAACCAGAATAAACGGGAACAGGTAATTCTGTCCTTGTTTCCCGCTGAACATAGAGGATGGTTTCATTTTGTTTTCCATAATATTATATTATCTGTTTTTCAATATGGTTTTTATGTATGGTCAAAAAGATGTTTGGTATTTATAATTGTTAATCTCCATTTTTCAGTATCCTGGGGGTAATATGTTTTGAATGTAAAACTACACTTTATTATCTGATGAGCCTCATCCCATCCCGAAATTTGTTTATTGACAATAGCCTGTTGTATAATATTACCTACAGCTGTAGCTTCTGTTAACCCTATGGTGACAGATATATCCAAAGCATCGGCTATAAACTGGTTTAATAATTCATTCTGACTGCCACCTCCTACAACATGAAGCCTGGAAATATCTTTCTGTGAACAGGTTCTCAATTTTTCCAATACATGGCTGTACTTTATGGCTAGCGATTCCAGTACACACCTTACCAATTCGCCCTGCGTTTCTGGGATGTACTGTCCTGTCCGTGAGCAATAGCCACGTATGGCCTCACTCATAGAGACAGGATGAGAGAATACCGGATCATCACTGTTGACAATACTGCGAAAAGGCACTACTTTAGTTGCCTCAGACAGGATGTATTCATACGATGTATTTAGTTCTTCCTTTTCCCATTCTGCTATCAGACGCTGCAAAAGCCACAAGCCTGTAATATTCCGCATAAACAGGATTTTATTATCAACGCCCCCTTCATTCGTAAAATCATTCAGCATAGCATCCCGTGTCAACACTGGTTCGTCATTCAGCACTCCCAGTAAAGACCATGTACCGGAACTGAGAAAAGCCCAGTCGGCACCGGCTTCGGGGATGGCGGCAATTGCACTGGCTGTATCATGCGAGCCAACAGCAATAACATTTGCATCTATAGCACCCGTTTCTTCCGAAATATCTTTTGTCAGTTTCCCGAGCTGTGTACACGGAAAAATGATCTCAGGCATAATATCGACAGGCAGAGACAATTTGTGGAAAAGTGACCTGTCCCACTCTTTTGTTTCAGCATCAAGCATCTGTGATGTGGATGCGATAGTATATTCATTTGCGACCTTTCCGGTGAGGAAATAATTGACAAGATCGGGAGTGAACAAAAGTTTATCCGCAACAGACAAAAACGGACTATCCGCCTCAACCATACTCAGCAACTGGAATACCGTGTTTATATCCATTTGTTGAATGCCCGTTATTGAATATAGTTGCTCTTTTGATATATATTCCGAAGATTTATCTGACAAGCCGGAGGTTCTCTTATCCCGGTAACACACAGGATTGGATAAGAGATTCCCGTTCTTATCGATCAATCCGAAATCAACACCCCATGTATCTACAGCTATTCCGTTCAGGATATAGCCCTTTTTTACAGCCAGTCTTATCCCTTGCTTTATATTTTCAAACAACGCAAGAAAATCCCAGTATAAAGTATCTCCCAACTTTACTGGAGAATTAGAGAACCGGTGGACTTCATCCAAATATATCTTACCATCCCGGATCGAACCTACAATAGCACGTCCGCTTCCAGCTCCAAGATCTAAGGCTAAATATGACATAGTATATAAACTTGTTAGAATCTATTTTTTTACAAAAACCTGACGACTTTTTTCAGTGATCAGTAAACAAAAAAGTTACAATCAACGATCGCCGAAGCGAAGGCGAGGCAAATGTTACACTTTTGTCAGTATTTTTTCGTCCTTTTCGTCCTTTCGAATTACAAATCCCGAAAGACGAAAGCAATGACTTTTTAACAAAAACCTGACAAAACTGACTGGTTTTTCAAATTAATTGCCTCCACTTTCAAGCTGAGGAATACTGTCTATATCTGTCAGAGGCTTCAGCCAAACATAGCTTTTGACTAAAGTCTTTTTCTTTTTATTCCTTTATCCTTCAGTTAAAGCAGGAGGCAATTAACTAAAAACTGACAATTGAAAATCTACGAAGCGAAGGCGAGTCAAACCTGACAAGTTTTTCTATTTATATCAAAGATCGTATTCTCATTGGCACATCGGCATATCAGCTATATTTGCTCATTAGAATATATAGATAAACCTTTTATATAAAAATAACCGGAAATAACCTTTATTTTGCGGCTTTACCCAAAATATACACGTCAAGATCATATATCTCTTCTTCTGTAAGAGTAAGATAATTTCCTTCTCCTGCATTTACAATAATACTGCATGCCAACTCAAAGAACACCGCTTTCTGAAAAGCATCGTCAAAGTCTTTTCCACAAACAGCTTGCCCGTGCTTGCTCATAAGCACGCAATCGTGCTCACGTAATGCTTCTGTAACAGCGTTTGCCAGTTCCGGAGAACCGGGCCTGTAATACGGGATAACGGGTATTTCACGTCCACAATAGCACGGAACCTCTGCCACTACATTGAAATCTTTTGGTTTATTTTTCATGCAGGAAATAGCAGTTGCATATTGCGACTGGAAGTGTAAAACCACATTCATATCTTTTCGCTCGCGCAGTACTCCCAGGTGAAACGTACTTTCCATAGACGGCTTAGGCCCGTCTACACGCATACCTGTAGAGATATCACAAACAGCAACATTCTGCTCGGCAAGACGGGGTAGCCACGATCCGGTTCCTGATACCAGAGCCAGATTTTCTTCCACCCTCCACGAGAGGTTGCCGCTACTGCAAAGCTGCAGGCGTTCTTTACCCACACGATGTGCCTGTTCTATAAACTGAGCAATATGATCTTTAGTTATCATAATATTTTCTTATATAGTTCTATAATAATTTCTTTGGAAACTTCTTTCGGATTACCCGGTGTACAAACGTCATTAACGGCAGATCCGGCTAATTTATCAAGGTCTTTTTCCTGAATACCGAATTCGCTCAGATGTTCAGGTATTCCTACTCTTACAGCCAGTTCTTTCACTGCTGTTATAGCTGCCTGTGCATTTTCTTCTTTTGATTTACCGGCGCAATAAACATCCATCGCTTTGGCAATTATTTCGTATTTTTCGATAGCAGCTGATGCGTTAAATTCCATCACCGTTGGTAAAAGCATAGCATTTGCCACTCCGTGAGGAATGTCGAAAATAGCCCCAAGCGGATGTGCCATCCCGTGAACCAGTCCCAAGCCTACATTAGAAAAAGCCATACCTGCGATATATTGCGCTACAGCCATACCGTTGCGGGCTTCTGCGTTATTCGGTTCGAAAACAGCAGTTTCCAGATAGCGGTTGATCATTTCTATCGCCTTGATCTCAAACATGTCACTCATTTCCCATGCGCCTTTTGTGATAAGTCCTTCAATAGCATGAGTCAGAGCATCCAGGCCTGTTGCCGCAGTAAGGCTTTTGGACAGCGTGTACATCAGTTCAGCGTCTACAATGGCGACAGCCGGAATATCATTCGGATCGACACAAACCATTTTCTTCTGGTTCACCTCGTCGGTAATCACATAGTTTATTGTTACTTCGGCAGCAGTACCCGCTGTCGTAGGCAATGCGATGACAGGCACGGATTTCCTTTTCGTTGGCGCAACACCTTCAAGAGAAACCACATCGCCAAAGTCAGGGTTATTGGTGATAATACCTATCGCTTTTGCCGTATCGATAGAGGAGCCCCCTCCTATCGCCAATATAAAATCAGCCCCAGAGATGGCATATGCTGCCACACCTTCTTTTACATTTGTTACAGTGGGATTTTGTTTTATTTCACTAAACACCTCAAACGGGATATTGGCCTCTTTTAATATAGTGAGTACTTTCTCTACTACCCCGAATTTTACAAGGTCTTTATCTGTCACCACAAAGGCTCTTTTCAGTCCCATCCTTTTTATTTCATCAGGAAGTACACTTCTCGAACCGGGTCCGAAATAAGAGACCTCGTTCAGTATAAATCTGTTTATCATGGTATTGGTTAATTTCTGTTTTTTTACTTCTCTTCTAAAGCTTCTGAAAGAGAGAATATACGCTCAATGAGTTGCCATTTTTCTTCCGACCGTTTTCCACTTCCCGCCACCTGAAATTTAGATACAAATTCTTCCCATTCAGCCTGACGCTCGTAAGTAGCCAATCTGCCGAAGGCCTCGTCCCAGTCAAAATCGAGCGGAGTTTCTATAATCATAAAGGCCTGGTTGCTTATCATATAGATTTCCATATCGAGAATACCTGCTTTACGGATTCCCTGAGGTATTTCTTTCCATATATTCTTACTCCCGTGCCAAAACTTATAATCTTCTAATGTTTCAGTGTTGAGCGTAATAACCTGGCAGAAGCGTTTTGTCGCTCCTGCCGGTGTAATATATCCTTCTTTCAGATTTCTATTCATATCTGTTTTTTGGATTAAAGATACTATTTTTTATATAGCGGCCCATAGGTCTGGCATGCTCTGTAATCGGCACCTTCTTTATCCATGCCAAATGCATTCCAAGCCGATGGACGATAGATGTCGTCTACACTTACATTATGCATACAAACCGGAATACGAAGCATTGATGCCAGCGTGATCAGGTCGGCTCCGATATGCCCGCAACTGATTGAACCATGATTAGCGCCCCAGTTGTTCATTACCGAATAAACATCTTTAAAGTTAGGATCGTCTGTCAGGCGAGGCACAAACCATGTAGTAGGCCATCCTTTGTCTGTTCTTTCATCCAGAATCCGGTGCATATCAGGATCGAGGTCTACAGTCCAGCCTTCTGCTATCTGTAATACGGGACCTAATCCTTTCACCAGATTCAGACGCACCATCGTACATGGCATACCTCCCCTTGTCAGGAATTTGGACGAAAAACCTCCCCCGCGGAAATACTCACGGTTGGCAGGCATCCATGTAGTAGCATCCAGGCATGCTTTAGCCTCTGCTTCGGCAATATCCCAGAAAGGTTTCATCACAGGCTTACCGTCTTTATCGTTCTGATATCCGCTACCATCTAATGTGGCGGCACCAGAGTTTATTAAATGGATCATACCACCTGAAGCTAATCCTTCCAGCTTCTTGCCTGTAACACGTTCTACTGCATCGGCACTCCAATAGGTACGCACATCGGCAAATATCTGGGCTGTGTTTGTCAACAAGTATCCAAACAACATAGCCGAGCCATTTAACGCATCATTTTCTGTAGCTAATACGTACGGAGCGCGTATACCCGTCCAGTCGAAAGAGGAATTTAAGATAGCCTCAGTAAAGTCTCCATTCGGATAGAAATCAGTCCATTGGCGCTGTCCCTGAAATCCTGCCGCAATAGCGTTATGTCCAAGAGATTCTTCTCCGAAACCCATTTCTTTCAGCTTCGGATTACCGATCATAAGATCGCGGACAATCAGAGTCATTTTCACGATAAATTCCCAGTCTTTATCACATCCTGCCTGGTCTTTCACCAAATCGGAACGGTTGATGGTATCTACACCTTGTTTACAATTTGCTTTTGCCCAAGCCAGAGCCTTTTCAAATTCTTCTTTATCATATATGCCTTCAGTCATGCGGCGGATGATCTCAACTTCATCGACACCTTCGCAACGCATACCCAGATAATCTTCAAAAAAATCGGTATTTACAATAGAACCCGCGATACCCATACATACCGCACCTATAGACAGGTATGATTTACCTCTCATTGTGGCAACAGCCAAACCGGCTTTAGCGAATCGCAAGAGTTTTTCCTTAACGTCGCAAGGGATTTCAGTTGTGCCAATATCCTGTACATCGTGTCCATAGATACCGAATGCAGGTAATCCTTTTTGCGCATGTGCAGCCAGTACAGCAGCAAGATATACTGCTCCGGGACGTTCTGTTCCATTAAATCCCCATACGGCCTTCACTGTATGTTGTTCCATATCCATGGTTTCGCTGCCATAACACCAGCACGGAGTAACTGTGATAGTAACCCCTACTCCTTCTCTACGGAACTTTTCGGCGCAAGCTGCGCTTTCAGCTACACGTCCGATAGTGGAATCGGCGATAATACACTCTACCGGCGTACCATCGGGATATTTAAGTGTGGATGTCAATAAATCGACAACACCCTTTGCCATATTCATTGTCTGTACTTCGAGTGATTCGCGAACACCACCCATTCGGCCATCTATAGTCGGACGGATACCAATTTTAGGCCATTGACCTTTAAATCTGTTTGTTTTCATGATAATTTATATATTTGAAGGTTAAGTATTGATTTAACTCAGGCTCCATCAAAAGTAAAATTTTAAGATGAAAACAACTTTCATTATTTCGATGAATAATTTGTACAAAATCGATATTATCGTATATTTACAATATTATATATGTAATAAATAATCGTTCTATTTTCTACTGCGCACAATCGAAGATTGCTTGCCATCCTTTTTTCCTAAGCAAAAAAAGGATGCAAAAATGCTTTGGTGGCTCACCCTCCATGCGACCCGTTACAGGCTCACGGGCTAAATGGAAAGATTGTCCTGCGGACGCTTCCCATTTCACGCCCCTCTCGCCTGACGGGTGCCCCGCACTACGGCTTAATGCCACCGGGCAAAGCCACGACAAGGCAGGGTAATTCTTTATCGTGCGTCAGCTTCCCGTGCATAGGTTCCTACGACGGGCACCTGTCCGGTGAAGACGGCGTGAAACCAAATACTGTCTGAGCCGCAGGCGAGTTTATTTGGTTTAGCCGGCAAACCGTTGACAGGTCGGCGGGGAACAAAGCACTAGCCTTTTGTTTCGTTTTGGGCAATGCCAAAATGAAAAACAAACCCGGAGGGTGCGTTAGTAATAATAGAACGATTAAATCTAACTGCTGATTTGCATTAAAATATAAAAGAGATCGATGATAATAGATAATCTAAACCTGGTATTGCTAAATGTGGGCTATTCTGAACTGAATGCCAATTGGAACTGGAAAAACATAAACAGTCCTTTTGCCCGCATATATTACGTCACCGGAGGTGAAGCCAGAACATACATCAATGGGAATGAATATATTCTTACCCCCGAGAATCTCTACCTTACCCCGCCTTTTGCCCTGCATGACGATGAATCGGATAGTTTCTTTTCTCTTTATTATATCCATTTCTATGAAAAGACATATAATAAAGAATCGATATTCGACAAACTGGATTTTCCTGTTGAGATAAAGGGGAATACATTAAGTTCGCTATTGATTGAAAGGTTATTGCATATAAACCCAAACAGACATTTGCAACATATAGACCCTAAAGTATATGACAACACCCCCACATTTTCTCAATATATAGCTGAGAACAGCCGTATGCCGGCCCATTCTGTTTTAGAGACCCAGGGTATTTTATACCAGCTTATGTCTAAATTTTTAGAATGTGCCAAGCTCAAGCCGAGATATGAAGATAAAAGGATAAATAAATGCCTCCAATATATCCACAAGAACATGGATAGGGATATAATGCTTTCCCAGTTGGCAAATGTTGCATGTATCACAGAGGATCATCTTATACGCATATTCAGAAAGGAGATGAACTGTACTCCTATAAAATATATAAATCTGAAAAAAATGGAAAAGGCGCAACTACTGCTACTCACTACGAATATGCCCGTCGCCGATATTGCCATGGAATTATCTATCGATAATATATCCTACTTCAACAGATTATTTAAACAATACACAAATCTTACTCCAAGCCAGTATAGAAATAACAAATCGGATTTTTCTATTTGATCAAGGCAATGGAAATTGCCATGTAATACTATTGAGCATAACTATTGAGCATAACTGCTTGGAGCCACTCCGTATTGTTTTTTAAAGGCTGACGAAAAGTGTGAAAGGTTCTTGAAACCAACCTCGACGTAAACATCTGTAACCGTTCTTCCATCTTCCTGAAGCTTCTCGCGGGCAGCTTCAAGCCGTCTCTGTATCAACCATTTCTCAGGCGACAGTTTACTTATTTTCTTAAAATCCCGCTTAAATGTGGAAAGGCTGCGACCGGTGAATGAAGCAATATCTTCCAGAGAAAAATCGTACATATAGTTTTCATTCAAAAACTCAAGTATATCAATCTTCCATGGCTCGGTAAAGTCAAAAAGCGTAGCATAGAATTTATCATCGATGCGCAAAAGGGAATACACCCCTTCTAATAATTTCAGCTTCATTATATCATCTGACGGCTCGACAGTGGAATCGAAATAAGGCACCAGTGACTGGAACAATCCTTTTATATCCGGAGTCTGAGGTAATTTTATTACGCTATGTTTTTGTTTCTCTGCTTTCAGAGGCAGCTCCTTTCTTTCAAATTTTTGATATACTCCACGCAAGAAGTTACGCTTAAAGGTGAGGAATATCGCCATAAAAGGCTCTCCGTTTTTAGGCTGCTTTATCATATTCACCCGGTTGTCCCGTTTCAAGAAAACACATTCACCCGGCTTTATCACAGTCCTTCTCTTTCCCTCATCCAGTATATATTCCCCGGAATACAGATATACCAGAAAATGGTCGCGAACCATACTCGAACACATGCAATCGTCACTAAAATAATAGCTGAACAGGATATCGGAATATCTGGAGACTATGTAACCTTTTTTGTTATTCATGATAAAGACATTTTTACAAAGATAACATTTTGCGAAAAAGACATACTGGATTTAACATTTTTTCCCTGCCTTATAAGCTTCTCCGACTGCCGGATTTCCAACAATATCCCCTTTATTCCAGGCTCCGTAACCAATGATGGTTCCTGCTTCAGCAACATTCTCAAGGCAATCCATAAATCCCCTGAATGCGGCGAGTGTACCCGAGATAGAACCTCTTTCTTCATCGGCTAGGGCAGCAATAAGGTAAGCTTTTCCCTTCAGCTCGGTGTAACGCGGAACAGTGCGGTCGATCAGGGTTTTAAGCTGCGCATCTATTGTATAAAAATATACAGGCGTCCCGAATACCAAAACATCCGCTTCTACCATTTTATCCAAAACCTCTGCCATATCGTCTTTCTGAACACATTTATTTGTTTTGTAACAGGAACCACAGCCAAGACAATAATTGATCTTCTTGTCGTGGAAGAATATTCTTTCCACATCATGTCCTGTTTCCTGTGCCCCGCGCATGAACTCATTGCACAGATAGTCGGAATTGCCTCCCCGCCGGGGACTGGCAGATATGATCAACACTTTCTTTTTCATATTATTTAATAGTTAAGCCGAGCATAATATATATACTCAATTATCGACCTGTATTATTGACAATATTATATTCTTCATTATTAACAGGTGTCATCCATGTTACTCCACTACCCTCTTTCATATTCGAAATAGCAACATGAACAAGTTTTGCATCGGCTGCCGCACCATGCCAGTGTTCCACATCTTTCGGTATAGGAACAACACTACCTTTAGTTAATTTCTGAGCTGGTTTGCCCCGTTCCTGATACCAGCCGCTTCCCTCAAGTACCAGAAGAGTTTGCCCTATCGGATGAGTATGCCAGTGCGTTCGTCCACCCGGCATAAAAGTAACTTGGCCTACTGTGTAAAGGTTTTCCATCTGATCCGGATTTACTAAACCCTGAACATAAACCTCCCCTGTAAACCAGTCTGAAGACGCACGTTGACCGATAGAAAATATAGCATTCCGGTAACCGGAACCTATCTTTCCTGCGATCGATCCAATTTCTTCAAGTTGCTGATCTGTTAGTCCGGTATTTCTGCCCAGATTAAGATGAGAACGCCGCATCGGATCGACTCCTTCCATCGCCGAAAGTGCAGAAATAGTGGCTATCTCCCGCTGCTGAAAAGTAAGTATATCCCGTTCGAATATATCGGCAAAGAGATGTTCTTTCAGAAAGGTGTCAATCGCCGGAGCAAAAGCATTAGCTCCAGTCAGAGTGAGTTCTTCAACACCTGTCAGCTTTTGCAGGTTTTCTTTCCCACGTGCATATTTATCTCCAGTGGAGGTTATCGCTGAAACGTCAGCACCTGTATTATCCTCAATTCCTTTTGCTGTGCGTTCGTCCATCACAGCCATAAAGGTGTTGATCCCTTGCAGGCTGCGGGGAAAACCGCAATACGCATACATTTGTACCAAAATCTCTTTTATCTGATTTATGGTAAGTCCTGCATCCAGTCCTGCATTTAACTCTATTTTCAGAATATCGAGGTTACCGATTGCCGTATTGGCGGCTATAGTAACAATCTTTTGTTGTTTATTATCCAGTGATTTCATTTCCTGTGCTTCTAAGTTGATACTAAAACTGAAAGCGGCTAACGCCGCAATCAGTATAATGATTGTTCTTCTCATAATATTAAAGCTATTAAGATTACCTTTTGTCATTGTTCAGCTTTTTACTTTTAATGTAATACAAAGAAAAGCCATAAAAGGCAAAAACAGTTTGCTAAAAAGCTCAAGTTGTTTTGCCGAAAAGTTCACCTCTAAAAATTATACAGTCAGGTTTATTCGTATAAAAGGGAAGATATAAGAATATAAATATGAAAAAAGACAGCGTACGATTCATTATCGTATGCTGTCTTTTTATATCAATTCTGCAGGAGTTCTTTTATCCTACAGGCAATTTTCGGCATGATAAGAAGAACGTACCAACGGGCCACTTTCAACATAAGAGAACCCTTTTCCCATAGCGATCTCTTTCAGCCGCCTGAATTCATCGGGATGAATGTATGCCGCTACGGGCAAATGTTTGCGTGTCGGCTGCAAATACTGCCCGATGGTCAGCACAGAGCAATTCACAGACAATAAGTCGTCCATCAGCTGCAGTATCTCATCGGTGGTTTCTCCCAAACCGACCATGATACCCGATTTAGCTCTTAATCCGTTCTCCGCAATACGTCCCAATACCGACAGACTCACATCGTATTTCGCGGCACTACGAACTTTAGGTGTAAGACTGCGAACTGTTTCCATATTGTGAGAAATAACATTCGGTGCAGCATCGCAAACCATATCTACCAGATGCATCTTTCCCTGAAAATCGGGAATAAGCACTTCGATAGTGGTATTCGGATTTACTTCTTTCACCTTGTTTATAGTGTCTACCCAGTGCTGTGCACCCTGATCGGGAAGATCGTCCCTGTCGACGGAGGTAATCACTGCGTGTTTCAATCCCATCAATTGTATGGACTTGGCTACATTTGACGATTCATTCCTGTTCAATGGCAGAGGACGTCCTGTTTTGGTATTGCAGAATTTACATGAACGGGTACAAATATCTCCACCTATCATAAATGTAGCCGTACCTCTGCCCCAGCATTCACCCATATTAGGACAACGGCCGCTTGAGCAAATGGTATGCAGCCCGTGAGATTCTACTATATTGAGAGTTTCGGAGAAGTGGTCTCCTCCCAGTTTGATCTTTAACCACTCGGGTTTTCTAACGTGTTCCATGATTTATGTATGTGATTACGATTTAAACTTTGAAAAATATACACAAAGATAGCCCATAGATACCTTTATGAAAAACCGTTATGGTTAAAATCCTGTATGATAATATTTATCACTGATAGATGAACAAAAAAGATTAACTGTCTTCTTCTTCATCAGTCTGACAACGCTTCTTCAAGGTATAATATTTCGAAACCGAATATCCTATAAAAAATGCCCCTATTGCCCATAGCGGAAAAAATATCAGCAATTCGTTCTCCGGGCTAGTCCACCATGACAATCCATTTTGGGCTGTAAAAACAACAAACAGTAAGAACAGGAAACCCATAGAAGCAATATAACCTATCAACATATTCTTTTTAAACATAAGCAATCCTCCTCAATATTAAGTTTTACATATTGGTTTTTAAAAATTTGATCACTTTTTCATACAAATAAGCTCTGTTTGCCGCACCACGGATAGAATGATCCTTATCCGTAAACACAAACATATCGAATTGCTTATTTGCCCTTACCAAAGCTGCCGCATAGTCCATTGTATTCTGGAAATGAACATTATCATCGGCAGAGCCATGTATTAACAAAAGATTTCCCTCCAGTTTATTAGCCAGTTTTATAGGAGATCCTGCATTATATCCTGCCATATTTTGCTGAGGGGTACGCATAAATCGTTCGGCGTATACTGTATCATAAAATTTCCAGTCGGTAACAGGAGCAATAGCCACCCCGGCTTTGAAGGTGCCGTCACCCCGGCTCATACTCATCAGCACATTGTAGCCGCCGTAACTCCAGCCCCAGATAGCGATCTTGCTGCCATCTATATATGGAAGTGAAGCTAAATGGCGTGCCGCTGCTACCTGATCGTCCGACTCATATATCCCCAGATTCATATAAGTGCATTTGCGGAATTCTTCGCCACGGGCACCCGTTCCCCGGCCATCCACACAGGCCACGATAAATCCTTGTGTGGTAATGTAATCAGTCCAGTCCATGCCGTAACTATCTTTCACCTGCTGAGAGTTAGGCCCGCTATACTGCACCATCACCACCGGATATTTTTTAGAAGCGTTGAAGTCGGCAGGCTTGATCAGGTATGCATTCAAATCCCTGCCATCAGCCGATTTTACAGTGATAAATTCTTTTACAGGCAATTTCAATCCCGCCAAAGTATTCTTTAATGCCGTGTTATCTTCCAGCACACGCAATTCCTTACCTGTGGCATCGTGCACAGTAGATATTCTTGGAGTGGTCACATTTGTGAAACTATTGATATAATATTTGCCGTTTTTACTAAAATTAGCGCTGTTTGTTCCTTGTTTGGCTGATAGCTTTGTTTTGATACCTTTTACCATATCCACTTTATATATCTCCCGTTGAAGCGGGCTGACTTCTGCCGCCTGATAAAAGACCGTTTTTGTCTGCGGGTCAACAGCCAGTAAACCGGTTACATCATATTCACCTGATGTCAACTGCTTTTGCTGCACCCCGGTGTTATCATACAGATAAATATGGGAATAACCGCTTTTCTCACTCAGGTAAACAAACTGGTTTCCAAAGAACATGGTCGATTCAATCAGGTCGGAACTGATGTACCTTGAATTCTCTTCATGAAGTGCTGTCCGCGCCACAGCCGAACGGGCATTAGTCAAATACAGATCAAATTTATTCTGCTCCCTGTTCAGGGTAAAAATTGCCAGTTCATCACCTTCCGGCAAGAATTCTATACGAGGAATGTATTCCGTATCAGCGGGAATATTCATCTTGCGGATAGTCTTGGCATCTATATCGAATACATTGCAGGTCACTTTCGAGTTCTGCTCGCCGGCCTTAGGATACTTAAATGTAAAAGACTCAGGATAAAGCTTATTTTCATACATCTGCATCGAGAACTGCGGCACATCGGTTTCGTCGAAGCGAACAAAGGCCAGTAAACGTCCGTCAGCAGAGAAATCCATCAATGTTGTCGTTCCGAATTCCTCTTCATATACCCAGTCGGTACCTCCGTTGATTATTTTGCCAAACGCCCCGTCTTTTGTTACCTGTGATTCGGTATCATAGTCGAATTTTGCCAGCCAGATATTATTGTCAATCATATATGCCATCATACGTCCGTCACGGGAAAATACAGGAATAGATTGTTTCGATGTGTTTTCCGATAATTTACGTACCAGATTCCGGCGCACATCATAGTAATAATATGTTGCCTTGAACGAATGGCGATAAATAGATTCGGCATCGCGGTAAACAACCAGACGTTTTTCATCGGGACTGATCAGGAACCCCTGGAACGAATCGAACGTACATTCGCGGGCCCGGGCCACATTAAATATAGTATCGACCGGCTGCCCTGTCTTATATGAATATTTTATGATCATTCTGTTTTCCTTATCAGCCTGATAATAATGCTCGCCATCGGCCGAAGATGTAACGGGCGATACACCTTTTGCATAATACTTACCCGAAGTGATATCTCTTAAATCTAAACGCTGCGCAGTAGCTGTAGTGAATAAAGAAACCGCAATCAGCAATCCAAAAATGCTCTTCATGATCTATTTATTTTTATTTTATTTCAAAGGTAGTGTTTTTTTGAGAATAGGACATAATTCCACAAGCCAAGTACTCGCGTTATTTATTCTACACGGGTTCCCTGCATATCTATAAAAAAGGCTTCTTCGCCTAGTTTTACTTTTGCTTTGCCGTCTTTATTGAAATAACGGGCATCATCGTATATAAGTGGGATAACTTCTTTTCCTGTTTGGTCGATAAAACCACATTTACCATCTATGCAGACTGCCGCCAGACCTGTTTTTGTAAACGACCATGCAGGGCTGTATATGCAGGGGATAACCTCCTTGCCTGTTTTATCTATGTAGCCCCACCAGCCATTCATTCGAACCAAGGCCAATCCTACCGAAAAAAGATGTGCATAATCGTATTTATAAGGAATAGCAACTTCGTCTGTTGCCTTATCTACAAATCCCCATTTACCCTGATATTCTTGTGGAACTAATTTTGTTTCCTGTTTAGCCATATATTGTAATTTACTTATATTTTGGTTAGTATTTTCCTGTAATCACAATCTCCTCTCTTCTTAAAACCGTTGCTTAACAAAGCCTTGATCGAGAAAATATTTTCTTCCGAAGGATCTGCCGATATTTCCCGCCCGCCTAAAGCGATGATTTTCTCTTCTAATTGCTGAATAACTATTTTGCTGATGCCTTTATTCAAATACGCCTCTTCGCCAATCAGATAACCAATCTCATAAGTGTGATTTTCCGCTGAAACATCTCTGTATAAATTTTCAAAATCGTGTCCTTCTTCTTCCAAATCTTTCAGGTAAAAACAGTCAGCATAAAGACAATACCCTATTTTCCGGTCGTTATAACAGATAATGAAATGCGTCAGAAAATCGTACTTGCCATTTTTATTATTTACCTCATCTAACCAAGCCTTTCGCTGTTCTTCTCCGTCAGGGCACAACCTTTTGTAGATATATTCTTTGTCCAGCCATTTCTGAAATAAGGATACATCTCTGTCTTGAAGAGGTTCTATTCTGATTTCGCTTTTATTTATTGTCATCGCTAATGATTTCTGAATTTTGTTCTTTTGCTTATTTAGTTTCCATAATCAACAGATTCATCCTTTTCCGCATTTAATCACTATTTTGCAAAACTTTTATGACAAAGATATTTATTTTTCGGTAGCTGAGATAGAATAAGCATATAGCTTTTTAACCAAAACCTGACAGGTTTGACATTTTTCTTACTTCCAAAGATCACTTCTACTAACTACTTTTTACTTTCTACACATAGATAATTTTTCACCAATTTGATAATACTAATATAAAATCCGTCATATTACAAAAAAATGTTTAATTTTGCAGCCTGAAACATTTTTACAAAGGAAATGATAAACCGCGTTCTTATACGTATCAGAGTCGTTCAGATACTGTTTTCTTGTAGTCATAATGAAACTACCGACTTGCGAAAAGCCGAAAACGAACTTCTTTTCAGCCTGCAGAAATCATACGATTTGTATTTCTACCTGCTGTCTCTCATGATTGAGCTGACTAATGCTTACGAGCAGAAAGTAGATGCCCGCAGATCAAAATTATTGCCAACCGAAGAAGATAAACGTCCCAACACAAAACTGCTGGAAAATAAATTTATTCAGCAATTGCGTGAAAACAGGGAACTGGAAAAATACCTCAGGGAACGTCCGTTTTCATGGTACGAACACGACGCCTTCATTCGCAACTTACTGGAAGACATATTGAAATCTGAAGCTTATAAAGAATACACAGACAACGATTCAGGACTTTACGACAATGACAGGGAATTCTGGCGAAAAGTATTTAAGCATATCATCTGTAATAATGAAGACCTGTATACCATTCTGGAAGATGAAAGCCTTTACTGGAACGATGATATAGAAATTATCGAATCATTTGTGCTGAAAACCATTAAACGTTTCGAAGAATCGAAAGGGCCGGAACAGGAACTCCTACCGATGTTCAAGGATGAAACCGACAGGGAATTTGCTGTAAAACTGCTTCGCGAGTCATTATGGAACGGAAAAGAATATAAGGAAAAGATTGATAAATATACAAAGAACTGGGAGACAGAACGTATTGCGCTAATGGACATGGTGATTATGCAGATAGCAATAGCTGAAATAGTTACATTTCCATCGATACCTATCAGCGTCAGCCTGAACGAATACATTGACATTGCCAAATCGTATAGTACAGCCAAAAGCGCTTCATTTATCAATGGAATTCTGGATGCGATAGTCAAAGAACTGAAAGAAGAAAAAAAGATTATTAAGAAATAATAATACTTTATCCCTTTACAGACTTCATTCTAATTGAAAATATTCACTTATATTTGTAAATCATTTTTTAGAATAAGGAAAATCAGAATAATATAAATTAAACATCAAAGAATATTATGACTTTATTAAGCGTATTATTACAAGCAGCGGATGGGGCAGGAAGCAGTTTTTTAGGAAGCAGTGGCGGTATGATTGTTATGATGGTTGCACTATTTGCTATCATGTATTTCTTTATGATCCGTCCGCAACAGAAAAAACAAAAACAACTACAGGAACAGCGTAATGCTATCAAAGTAGGCGATAAGGTTGTTACTGCCGGAGGAATCCACGGACGTGTAAAAGAAGTTGGCGAAACATACTTTATTGTTGAAATAGCTGAAAATACAAGAATTAAAATCGAAAAAAGTTCTGTATACATTTCTCCTGAAGACGCTCAGGCTAAATAATTTTGCTAATGAATATAAACAGGTATAGCTGACAACATGAGCGATACTAGTGATAAAATATTACAAAAAGTCAGATCGTTTTTCAAAAGGATATCATGGAAAAAGATTCTGACTTTTTTATTTTTCGTATTACTGGCCTCAATATTCTGGATGATGCAGATCTATCGCCAGAAATTTGAGTCAACTCTTACTATACCTGTAAAATACGTAAATATACCAGACAGTATTGTCTTCGAAAACGAACTTCCGAATGATGTGTACGTACGTATCAAGGACGATGGAGCTGCACTATTCAGATATTATTTTACAAAGAGAAAGGATTCCCTGATAGTAGACGTCAGGGATATAGTCAGAGGTACACAGGAAAAAGTGATTCAGGGAAGAAATTTCGAACAACTGATACGTGGCAAATTATTCGTCACGTCCGAGCTTATCAGCTACTCTCCTACCCGTCTTTCGTATGCTTACGCTATATTGCATCAGAAAAGGCTACCTGTGATCTATGACGGATATGTAAGCCTTGCTCCAGGCCTGTTGCTCGATGGGGAGCTTACATTAAAACCCGACACAGTATTGGTATATGGCAGTAAAGCCGCGTTGGACACCATGTATTATGCACACACTGTTGGCGACACCTTGCATAATATCAACAAGGATAAGAAAATACTGGTGGCAATGAGATCCATAAAAGGCATAAAATATGTCCCTAGCGCTGTGGAATTATCCATACCTGTCGATGATTTTATAGAAAAGGATATAGAAGTACCTGTTACTTGCGTTAACCTACCGGAGAATCTGGTTATAAAATTCTTTCCTTCGACAATAAAGATTCCTATTCTCGTAGGGAAGAAAAGATACAACAGTATCACTTCCGAAAACTTTGAGGTGCTGATCGACTACAATGACCTGAAAGATTTGAAAGATGCCTCGATCCCTGTTCGTATAACAGAAAGCCCTAACTATATCCAGACCAAGATACCGATCCCATCGGAAGTAGAATTCGTATTGGAACAAAAATAGCGATGATCATATTAGGCATAACCGGCGGTATAGGAAGCGGTAAATCAACCGTTTCACAACTGTTCGAACTTTGTGGTGTACCTGTTTATATTGCCGACAACGAAAGTAAGCGGCTTGTTGCTACATCACCGGTTATACGTAAAAAACTGACCGGACTTTTCGGAGAAGAATTATATGAAGGTGGCGTATTAAATAAAGCTTTACTCGCTTCACATATTTTCAATGACAAGCAAAAGCTTGAAACCGTAAATGCAATTATTCACCCCGTTGTTGCAGAGGATTTTAACGAATGGTTAAAACATCACAAAGAAAAAGATATCGTCGCTCATGAAGCTGCTATCCTTTTTGAATCGGGATTTAATAAACTGATGAATAAAGTTGTGATGGTATACACTCCTCTCGAAATAAGAATAGAACGGACAATGGCACGTGATAACACCTCCCGGGAAAAAGTACAGGAGCGTATACAAAATCAGATGCCTGACGAAGAAAAGGCCGAACTTTCAGACTTTATAATTGTTAATGATGGTACATATTCGCTCATTGAACAAGTCACTAACATTATACAACAACTCAGGAAATAATAACAAATGGAAAATTCATATAAAGAGATTTTCAGAGCAAATAAAAAATGGGTAGAAGAAAAAAAGGCTGAAAATCCCGATTTCTTCTCACATCTGGCTAAAGAACAAAATCCCGAATACTTATATATAGGTTGTTCCGACAGCCGTGTGCATGCCAATGAGATCATGGGACTACAACCCGGCGAAGTATTCGTACACCGCAATATAGCCAATCTGGTAGTAAACAATGACCTGAATATACTCTCGGTAATTAATTACGCTGTTGTACACCTGAATGTGAAATTCATCATCGTATGCGGACATTACAATTGCGGAGGCATAAAAGCAGCCATGCAGCCTAAAGATCTGGGCATACTGAATCCATGGCTTCGTAATGTGCGTGATGTATATCGCCTGCACGAGAAAGAACTGGATGCGATAGAAGATCCTCACATGAGAAATGATAGGCTGGCAGAGATAAACGTATATGAACAATGCCTGAATGTGATCAAAACCGCCGAAGTACAAAAATCATATCTCGAAAAAGGCTATCCCCGTGTAGCCGGATGGGTATATGATCTGGAGGAAGGTATTTTAAGAGACCTGAACATTGATTTTGAAAAAGAGCTGAACCGTATCAGAAAAATTTACGATTTAACTAAAGGAAAATGAATTATAGATTTATAATAGTTGTACTCTCCCTTATATTCTTATCCATTGGTTGCACTCCACCCAAAGAAAAGCCTAAGACGTTGACCGTAACGATAGAACCTCAAAAATATTTTCTGGAAGCAATTGTCGGTCATCACTACAAAGTGGAATGCATTGTGCCCGGTGGAGCCAATCCCGAAAGCGCTGATTTCACACCTTCGCAACTGATGAACCTCGATAAGAGCGTCGCCTATTTCAAAATAGGTTATCTGGGAATTGAAAACACACTGATAGAGAAAGTAACAAAAACCAATGATAAAATTAAGGTCATAAATTGTTCGGAAGGCATAGAGCTTGTTGGCGAGCCATGCGATCAGGAGTCTCACGACGGACACAATCATGGACATGCAGGTGGTGATCCACATATCTGGAGTTCTGTTACTTCTGCAAAAAAAATGGCTGAAAATATGTACAGGGCTATTTTAGAGCTTGATGCAGAAAACGAAGCTGATTACACTGCCAATTACAATAAACTGGTCGTCGATATAAATAAAACAGACAGTATTATCCGGTCTTATCTGGATAAAGCTCCGAGCAAGGCTTTTATTATATATCATCCGGCATTAAGTTACTTCGCCAAAGAATATGGATTGACACAGCATTCCATCGAACATGAAGGCAAAAACCCTTCACCTTCACAATTGAAAGCCCTTATAGATACGGCAAAAACGGAAAATGTGAAAGTCGTATTCATACAACGGGAGTTCGACATCAAAAATGCAGAAACAATCGCCGAAGCAATTCAGGGAAAAACCGTACCTTTAAACCTTCTGTCGTATTATTGGGACGAAGAAATGATAAAAGTAGCCAAAGCACTGGCGCAGAAATATGAATAAAATACTGGAAATAAAAGATCTGTCGGTCGGTTATGACGATAACCCCTATGTTCTGAAAAATGTCAATCTCAGCGTTTTTCAGAATGATTTTTTGGGTATTATAGGTCCGAATGGCGGAGGAAAAACAACCTTGCTGAAAACTATTCTGGGGCTGGTAAAACCAACTTCCGGAGCGATTTCCTTTTATTACAACAACGTTAAAACCGACAGAATAAACATCGGTTACCTGCCGCAGATAAACCAGATAGACAAAAAATTTCCCATATCCGTGCATGATGTTATCTTGTCGGGGTTAACAATCGAGCGCAGTTTTTTTTCACCATACAGCAAAACTCAAAAAGAGAAAGTAATAACTGTAGCTCATCAGATGGGGCTGGAAAAGCTTATCGACAGACCTATTGGTGCCCTTTCGGGTGGACAACTGCAACGCACATTGCTGGGGCGAGCTATTATAGATGAACCATCGCTGCTTGTTCTGGACGAACCGAACTCATATGTAGACAAGCGTTTCGAAAGTAATTTTTATAAAATACTGGAAGAGATAAATAAAAACACAGCTATCATCCTCGTCTCGCACGATGTGGGAACGGTTATCTCACTGGTAAAGAATATAGCCTGCGTAAATGAAGGGCTGCATTACCATTCGGGCACAAACATCACTTCCGACTGGCTCGAAAAATCATATTCTTCCTGCCCCATCGAAATCGTAGGGCATGGCGATTTCCCCCATCGTGTATTGGAAAAACACGAAGGGTGCGATTGTTGTAAGGATGATTAGAAATAAAGATCTTTCCAAAAGCCTATTATCTCATAAAAAGATAAAACAGCGCAAAAAGAATTATTCCACATCCTATTAATGCAATAAGATATACTTTTGTTTTATTTTCACCATAGTCTTCATCCATAACCTCAATAGTTTAAATTATCTATTCCTCTTTGCCAGATTGGTTATCTGTGTTATAAATTCTGTTTTGGCTACAGTATACGCATCCCGATCGTATTCGTATTGTTCTTTCAGTCTGAATTTTAATTCTGCATATTCTTTTGCGGTATTCGGATGCGACAGAAGATAATCCCTGAAATATATCTCATCCCAGTTACCCGAGTATCTGACATGTACATGGAACACCCGTTCGGCAAATCCCTGTGGCGTATATCCTTTCATAAACATCATATACGGTGCGGGGTTCTTAGGCTGGTAACTATAAATATATCCGGCACTTTCCATGCGACGGATCAGATCATCAGTATCGGCTTCGTCCCTTACCTCCATCAGTATATCTATTGTCGGTTTAGCAGGCAGACCGGGAATGGAAGTACTGCCTATATGATGTATTTTCAGTACATCTTTTCCTAAAAGTTTCTTCAATAATGACCGTTCCCCGGTAAAATAATTCTTCCAATAGTCCTTATGTTCACTGATAATTATGGGGAATAATTGCCAGAGTTCTTCATTGGTCATATTTTTCAATAGCTTATCCACAATATCGATATATGTTATTCAAGTATTCCGGCTAGTTTCTGTTTGTAAATTCCGTTATTTGTTATTCCGTTATGGCTCTCTCCGGAGAGTGTTATAAAGTTATCATTTTCTTTCAACAGTTTACTCAATTTCACCGAGTTTTCGTAATTTATCGTCCTGTCTTTATCTCCATGAAAAATGGTAACCGGCACGCTGCATCCATCAAGATATCTATATGTTTCCAGTTTATACCTGACCAGAAAACCGGGCATGACAGGGCAAAAGCGTTGTATCACATCCGTCAGGTCGTAATATGGAGCCTGCAATATCAACCGCGACGGATTGTTCACCGAAGCCAGATAAGCGGCAGGCCCCGTACCGATAGAGAATCCCATGATTGTAATTTTATCCTCATCATACAATTCTTTTATTTTGTTATAGGCAATTTGTACATCATCAAATAGTTGCTGCTGGCTTTCTATTTTTCCGTCACTTTTTCCGAACCCGCGATAGTCGATAAAAAAGATGTCATAACCAAGGTCGGTATATACGGGTGCTATCCGTCCCCAGTCAGCTAAAGTACCGGCATTGCCATGCAAATAAAAGATAACACCTTTTGTAGTGTCAGCTTTGAATAACAATCCGTTCAGTATCTTCCCATCTTCCGTCCCGACATTTATTTCTTCAAAAGGCTGATCGAATGAAAAGGCATAATCCTTATCTAATCCGGTCGGTAAAAAGATGACTTTTTCCTGAAAAAGATAGAATAATCCATAGAAAAGGACATGTAAGAAAACCAGGATTATAGCGATACGAAATAATATTTTTTTCATAATCGTATCAATATCTGTTTTTCCACAATTTCTTCAACCAGTCCACAATCTTACCCTCTGCTGCGTTCTGCTGAGGCTTCCAGAACTGACGGCCTTTTATTTCTTTGGGCACATACTCCTGCTCCACAAAGTTGTTTTCGAAGCTATGGGCATATTTATATTCCTTCCCATAGTCCAGTTCCTTCATCAGTTTAGTAGGAGCATTACGCAAATGTAGAGGTACAGGCAGATTACCTGTTTCATTAACCATAGCTATAGCTTCATCAATAGCCATATAAGCAGAATTACTCTTTGGGGATGTTGCCAGATAAACTGTAGCTTCAGCCAATACGATACGTCCTTCCGGCCAACCTATCTTATGCAATGTATCGAAACAGGCATTGGCCAAGAGTAAAGCATTGGGATTGGCGAGCCCGATATCTTCTGCTGCCGAAATAACCAGTCGCCGTGCGATAAACTTAGGGTCTTCACCTCCGGCCACCATGCGTGCCAGCCAGTAAATGGCGGCATCAGGATCACTTCCTCGAATAGATTTGATAAAAGCTGAGATTATATCATAATGCATCTCACCGCCTTTATCGTAAGCCGCAGGGTTTTCCTGCAGACGTTCAGTCACAAGCTGATCTGTTATCACGACTTTATCACTTATATCGGCATTGATCACCAGATCGAGAATATTTAACAACTTACGTGCATCGCCACCCGAGAAACGTAAAAGAGCATTGGTTTCTTTTAGTTCGATATTACGCTCCTTCAATATCACATCCTGTGCAATAGCACGGTTTGCCAGTTCTATCAGATCTTCTTTGCCCAAAGGCTGTAACACATATACCTGGCAACGTGATAATAAAGGACGGATCACCTCAAATGAAGGATTCTCGGTGGTAGCTCCTATCAGCGTGATAATACCAGTTTCCACAGCCCCGAGTAATGAATCCTGCTGAGATTTTGAAAACCTATGAATCTCATCGATAAACAATATCGGGCTTTTTGTATTGAAGAACTGGCTGTTCTTAGCTTTATCTATCACTTCACGCACATCTTTCACCCCCGAGTTTATCGCACTCAATGTATAAAACGGAGTGTCCAGTGTATTCGCTATAATCTGCGCCAATGTAGTCTTCCCCACACCGGGTGGCCCCCATAAAAGAAAGGAGGGTACTCTGCCCGAGTCTATCATTTTACGTAAAATAGCACCCTCACCGACAAGATGCTTTTGACCTATATATTCGTCCAGAGTACGTGGACGCAATCGTTCTGCTAATGGTTGGCTCATAATGTATGATGTTATCTTATCAAAAATACAAAAAGTTTCCGTGAGATAAAAAGACTATTTGCATATCAATATAGAGAATCCTGCAATATTCTTATAATAAAGGTATTGACACAAATAATAAAATGAATTAAAATATCTATTCATCAAGATAAATATATTGAATGATTTGACATTTATAGAAAAAAATATTTTACATTTGCCTCAATAGTAACTAGTGCTTGGAACAATCTGTTAATATAACTTGGCGAAACAATAACATTTTCTTTGGACGGGAGATTCTTGTCTGAAGTTTTATTTGCTTTATAACCATGGTCAATACCGAAACACTTAATAATAACTTGCAAAAAGCAATTAGAAACACATTACCTGAGGATAAAAATATTGCAAATGTTTTAACTGAGATATTGTTTATTGGTAAAGAAGCAGTTTATCGCCGTCTGCGGGGAGAAGTTCCATTCACCCTCTATGAAGCCGCACTAATAGTGAAACAGCTTGGTATATCGCTGGATTCGCTTATAACAACGACTTGTACGAATAATCCTATATATGAACTGATAGATCAGCGATTCTATGAACCAAGGGAGAAAGATTATCTGGCAATGGAAGAATTCCGGGATTTGCTAAAAGCAGCGAGTCTAAAATCAGACTCAGAACAGGTATATACGTCAAACCTGTTTCCTTCATTTCCGGCCAACTACTATTATCTGCTTGGCAAATACAACTCTTTCAAGTGGATGTATATTAATCAGGACCTAAACAATATAAAGCCTTTTAATAAAATAGAGTATCCCGAAAGACTTCATAATTTGTCTCAATCGATAATAAAAGAAACACAGAATATAAAAAATACAGTTTATATCTGGGATAGCACAATTATTCGATCTATCCTGAAAGAAATTTCTTACTTCAAAAGTATCCGCCTGATGAATGATAAAGATATAGAAGATCTGAAAGCAGAATTGCATAATTTTCTGAACAGGATGGAGGAATTTGCATCCAAAGGCAGATTCGATAATGGTAATAAGGTACAAATATATATATCGAATATTAACACCGATACAGCATATTCATATCTGGAAACAGAAAATATACATTTGAGTATGATAGGTGCATTCACCATGAATTATGTAGTATCGCTCGATACAAATTCTTTATTGAGAATGAAAGACAGGATACATTCCCTGAAAAGAGTATCTACTCTTATTTCCGAAAGTGGGGAAATACAACGAATCCAGTTTTTCAAAGTACAGCATGAATTAATTGATACCCTATTGTAAATAAAAATATACATAAAAAAAGTGCAGTTTGTTGCTGCACTTTTTTGTTCTTCTGCACCTTACCACATCAAAACAATATGGAATGTTTCGGTATCGGGACGGATCTTTGTACTGAAATCTGAGTAAGTTACATAAAAGCCCACACCTCCGGGATAGAAATCGAAATCGTAGGTCTGCGTCCAAAGGAATTCACCCAATTCATCCTCATCGCCTTTATGTAAAACATACGGTAATCCATTTTTCACTCCTTTCGATGTTTCCATATAAGCGACAACTGTACCTTCTTTATATATAGTATTCGTCAGCTCCGTTAAGGACTTGTCCACAAAAAAATAAGAGTTCAGCCCACCCGGTGTACCGATGAGTTCCCATTCATCGGAATTTATGGTAAATGAAGTTGTATACCAACTGTTTCCATATCCCGGTTCCCCTTTTTGTCCTGTAGGTCCTAGCGGCCCTTCGGGTCCCATTGGCCCTTCACAAGCCATAGCTGCTATGGCTACGAATAATATTAACATCATTTTTTTCATAACTGCATATATTTAATTTGTTAACGGCTTCTTCCCTGACTACTGCGAGTAGATTCACTACGGCTTTTTCCCTGTGCTTCTCGCTGACGACGTTCCGACTCCTGTCTTTCCCGGGCTTGCTGTTCCTCCCGTTGACGACGGGCCTCCGATTCCCGGCGTTCACGTTCCTGACGATCTCTGGCTTCTTGTGCTTCTTTCTGCCTGCGGGATTCCGCTTCCTGGCGTTCTTTTGCTTCCTGAGCTTCTCGTTGACGACGATTTTCTGCCTCCTGGCGCTCTCTTGCCTGTTGCTCTTCACGTTGGCGGCGTTCTGATTCCTGTCGTTCCTGAGCCTCACGCTGCCGGCGACTCTCGGCCTCACGTTGTTCTCTTTCCTGGCTTTCGCGTGCTTGTTGCGCTTCACGTTGTTTACGCTCCGAATCTTGTCGCTCACGTTCCTGACGGTCTCTAACCTCCTGTGCCTCTTTTTGGCGACGGCTTTCCGATTCCTGACGTTCACGAGCCTGCTGCTCTTCCCGTTGCTTCCGCTGCGTTTCTTGTCGTTCCCTGTCTTGTTTTTCCTGTGCTTCTTTCTGTTGGCGTGCTTCGTTTTCACGTCGTTCTCTAGCCTGTTGTTCCTGAGTTTCGCGTTGTTTACGTTCCGATTCCTGACGTTCGCGCGCTTGTTGGTCTTCACGCTGGCGGCGAGCCTCTGCTTCCTGACGTACTTTAGTTTGTTGTTCCTCTTGCTGCCTACGGTGGTCTGCCTCCTGACGCTCTTGTGCTTCACGCTGGCGGCGACTCTCGGTTTCGCGCCGCTCCCTTTCTCTATTTTCCTGCACCTCTCTCTGGCTACGGCTTTCCGCTTCCTGGCGCTCTCTGGCTTGTTGTTCTTCACGTTGCCTGCGCTCTGTCTCTTGTCTTATAGCATCCGATTCCCGTATTGTCGCACTATTAGCTGGTCTGGCGGACGGACGTATCTCATTTGATGTTCCCGGTCTGACTGTCGGCCTAGATGATCCTCTGATCTCATCACTGAATTCAGGACGGACAGGAGTTTCTGGCCTAGGGCGGTCAGATGGCCTTATTGATATTGGCGGTTGAGGTTTCGGATCGGGTCTTTCCGGTTTTGGCTTTTCGGGACGATGCGGCTTATTTGGCCTATGGGGTTTACCCGGTTTTACATACACCGGATAAGATGGAGTATAATAGTAATAATCATCGTAATAGTAATTGTCCTGGTAATAATTGAAATAATAGTCTGTTTGCCATGACGGATAATATTCTTCGTAATAATAACTATCATTATAATCATTGTACCTGTCTTCATAATAATACTGATCATCCGGCAAATAATTATTCTGATATTGATAATCTGGTATTATATTTTCGGCATGCACCGGACCGGGCGCAGGTGCAAGAACATAAAAACCAGGCTGATAATTATTTTTGTAGATTTCATCTCCATCATAAATCGTATCCGATCGGAAATTATTATTTACCGGATCATCGATATAATTACCTGATACAGGATAATTATTTACCTGAATACTATCGTAACTCATTATAGAATCGGGAATAAACTCATTCTCATTAATAACAGTTTCCTGATCCTTATGATTTATAGTATCATTACTCGATTTTTTATAACAACTGGGTTGAAATATGAATATACTGGCAGCACCGATAAAAAGCAATAAACGTTTCATGGTAATAAGTATTAGTTGTTAATGAATCAATTTATGTGTATTTAACACATAGACATATATTTTCTACGAAGAGTTTTTTCAGGTCCCTTATTCTAAAATCTTGCTATAGCCTAGATAATTCTATCATATTTATACCTTTTAGACTATAGACAAATCAATTGGTTTAATTATTTATTAAATTTTTGATAAAATTATTTTCAAGATCACTCCAGATAAATACACAAACGTTTGCATACAATTTTAGGTCGATTTTAAGCATAACAGGAATAAAGTTTTCACAGGAAGAATTAGTTTTGATCTTGAATTAATCAATATCAGCCATTTATATTTTAAGCCATGAAAATTAGAGTTATATTCATATTTTTATTATCATTATTATTTATCGCATGTAGCGATGATAATGATACGATTACACCGAAGCCGGATCCTGAACCGGAAACACCTTCAGAAATAGGAATGAGAGACGGGATAACCGTTATCAGTGAAGACTCCCTGGGTTTTGTACTTTTTGCACCCGGAAAACAATCGGTTTACCTCATTGGAGATTTCAACAACTGGCAGGTATCAGATGAATACAAAATGGTAAAAAAAGACGATCGTTTTTATATCAAAATCGGAAACCTGGAAAAAGGGAAAGAATACATCTGCCAATACCTGATAGACAATAAAATAAAAGTTGCAGATCCATACACCAGTAAAATATCTGACCCGTGGAACGACGAAGATATATCAAGCAGTATTTACCCGAACCTAATCGCCTACCCTACAGGTAAAACCGATCAGATAGCTATGGTAGTGAATACGGCACCAGCCACTTATGACTGGAAAGTAACGAATTTCAGCTTGTCTAATCCCGATAATATGGTGATTTATGAAATCCTTATCCGTGATTTTACAGAAGAGAGAAGCATTAAAGGAGTTCAAAGCAAACTCGACTATATACAAAATCTCGGTATAAACGCTATCGAACTGATGCCATTCAACGAATTTGAAGGCAACGACAGCTGGGGCTATAACCCGTCATTCTATTTCGCCACAGACAAAGCATATGGTACACCAAACGATTATAAAGCATTTATAGACGCCTGCCACCAAAGAGGCATTGCCGTGATAATGGATATGGTATTGAACCACAGTTACGGGCAAAGTCCGTTGGTGAGGATGTACGACGATGGAAATTACAATCCGACAAGCGACAATCCGTGGTACAATACAACATCTCCTAACACGGACTATTCGTGGGGATCGGATTTCAATCACGAAAGCAAATACACCCAGGCATTTGTAGATAGTGTATGTGCATTCTGGATGAAAGAATATAAAATAGACGGTTTCCGCTTCGACTTCACCAAAGGATTTACCAATAAGACCGGTAACGGATGGGATAAGGATGACAGCCGCATAGCCATATTGAAACGAATGACGGATGAAATATGGAAACGCAAATCTGACGCCATTGTGATATTTGAACATCTGACCGACAATTCGGAAGAAGTTATTCTATCAGACTATGGTATCAAGCTGTGGGGAAATATAAACTATAATTTCAACGAAGCTACTATGGGTTGGGGTGCCGAGATTGGTGACTACAATAAAATGAAAGGCGATGTAAACTGGGCTTCCTACCTCGAACGGGGATGGTCTAAGCCTAATCTGGTTGCCTATATGGAAAGCCACGACGAAGAACGCATCATGTTCAAAAACAACTCGTATGGAGATGCTATCGGCGATTATGATGTAAAAAATCTGGCTACAGGACTTCAGCGCACAGAAGCAGCGGCAGTGATATTACTCTCGCTCCCGGGCCCGAAAATGATCTGGCAATTTGGAGAAGTAGGATATGACTTTGAGCTAAATGATGATCGATTGGGTAAGAAGCCCATACGCTGGGATTATTATAATGTTACTGAACGCAAAGCAATGTATGATGTCTATGCAAAAATGAACAAACTCCGTAATTCTAACAGCCTGTTCTCAACGAATACCTATACTGCCGACCTGGCAGGACAATATAAGCAGATATTACTGAAGTCGGGAAATAATTATGCTTGTGTAATTGCAAATTTCGACCTTGTACCTGTATCTGCAGATGTAAATTTTGAAAAAGCTGGCTCGTGGACAGAACTATTTACCAATGCGCAGATTACCACAACATCTGAAAAACAAAAAGTAGAATTGCAACCCGGGGAATACAGGCTTTATCTCAGTGAATAATATTTCATACTCATGGTTTTTACATTTCAAATAACACACTAGACTGTTTTACTCATAGTAAAATGAACGTAAATACTCCGGAATCCTCCGGAGTATTTTTATTAAAAAAGCATTAGGAATGGAACAATACTTGCCTGTAAATTCCGTTTTATTAAAAATATGAACAATACAAAACCAGAAAAAGTATGTTTTCTTATCCCGAAAAAAGCATATGAACGAACTTTATAAATCACCTGATTGTTTACTAACTAATAAAACAATTATAAGTATGAAAAAATTAATTCTTGCACTATTTATGGCTGTTGCATTAACAGCTTGTGGAACAGCTTACAATACTCAATTGAAACAAGTAGAACTGGGTATGACCACTAATCAGATTGTCACACTGATGGGTGATAAATACAATGTGGTAGAGTATAAGGACGATGCAAACCAGACACTGGAATATGTGGACAAATATAAATACCACTGGTTCTTCGAGTTTGTAGACGGACATCTATACAAATGGTATAAAGAAAAAGAATAAAACGTATTATATAAATAATTAAAATATTGAGAAGCATCTGAAAAAATCAGATGCTTTTCTTTTATTCTATTTTTCTTATAAATAAAAATTGTACTTTTGCGCGGATAAGAAATAACAACTATAGCTAAATATGAGCAAAATTATTTTTAGATACGGAGCCATGGGCTCCAGTAAGTCTGCGCATTTATTAATGACAGGGTATAACCTTGAGGAAAGAGGAAAAACTGTTATTTACACCAAATCGAGTATAGACACCCGGGATGGAGAGTATATTACTACCAGAGCCGGAATACCTCCGAAGAAATGTATAACTATCCCTGAGAACTCAGACCTGTCAGACCTGTTCAGCTATCTTGGCCAGCAATCAGTAATCATGATTGACGAATGCCAATTCTTATCAGAGAATGATATAGATCAGCTTAATAAACTGTGCATGCAAAAAGATTTAGTAATAATTTGCTATGGATTGAGGACTGATAGTAACGGAAATCTATTTGCCGGCTCTAAAAGACTATTCGAAATAGCTGATGTTATAGAAGAGATTAAATCCTGCTGCTCAAGGTGTGCAAGAAAAGCGACAATGAATCTATATCTGGGAGAGAAAAAAGATGTGGTACTAATTGGAGACAGCGGATATTTGCCTGTATGCAGAGAATGTTATTTTAAGAAATGAAAAAAAGCTGAAGAAAGTGATCGATATATTATATCAATTAAAAAAAAAGTATAGATATATTTTCTCTAAAAAATTATATCTCTCTTTTGGAGAAAATTGTTTAACAGACAATATTTTAGACCGATATAATATCAAGTCTTTTACTACGGTTTATTCGCACGGGCGATCCAATATTGAATATATTATTCAGATAGAAAAAGATAATTATAAAGATTTTCTCAACACTGAGTTTATCAAATACGAAGAGTTAAACGATAAACAACAGGTACCTCGTTTGAAAAAATATGATAAAATCACTAATTCATATTATAGCTTACATACCAATGGCTTTGAATTCACCCATCATGATGTCATTGGAAATGAGTATTTAAGAATAAAATTTAAAGAAAGAATAGATCGTCTGAAAAGATGTAAAGGGAGCAAAGAAATTATAATATTCTATCACCACAGGTACAATGAATCAACGAATATGAATAAATTGTTAGAAGATTTATCAGAGCTCGGACAATTGTATTCAAAAGGGAAGAACAAGGCACAGGTCGTGTTATTTTGCCAAAAAAAGATAGGAAGAACGACAGAAAGAAAATTGGAATATAAAATTGAGCAAAATATACACATTTTCATGTTCAATACACTAAACATTTGGGCAGGAGACGATCCGGAGATATTATGGGCCAAATGTGATAATGATTTAATAGAAGAGATGATCGCAAAGGTGAAAGAATTATAGTATATATTTAATTAAACTGAAAAGATATCCTTTTTTTCGTTGACCCTAACTCATTAATCAATTGATATTAAAATAAAAAAGCAACCGATTTCTCGATTGCTTTTCCTTTAGTTGCGGAAGCTGGACTCGAACCAACGACCTCCAGGTTATGAGCCTGGCGAGCTACCACTGCTCCATTCCGCGATATTGTGAGTGCAAAAGTATGTAATTTATTGTAATGCTCCAAATAAAAACCGCATTAATAAACATTTTTATTTACATCCGGCATCTAAGTTGTAAATATAGAAGTTGTTAGCCGGATAAGTTTTTTTACCAGGTGTAGGTCAAACCAAAACGAAGCATCTGATTAAAATTGAAATATTTCCATGTTTTATCATTGTTTCGTTTTTCTTCTGGAAGACTATCATCATATTTGAGATAAAAATATAATGTAGTAGCAAAATAATTATTGATAGCAAAATCAAATGAATTTTCCCACTCAACATATACTCTTTCATAATTTGTAAAATATTTCATACGCGACGAAATTTTTGTATATCTATTATGTGAGTAAGCTAAATTCACATTAAATGTAGAACCCAAATCTGTTTGAGAATTACCTTCTTCTATACCAAAGTTTGTTGGAGATATCTTTTCTTTATCATATCTCGAATACTTATAATTCATTGACAAGACAGATAAGTCTGTAGATACCTTGAACTTACGATATTTATCTTTTTTTGAAGTAGTCTCTGTTTCATAGCGCATACCGACCCCTAAGTTAAGTTCGAAAGGTGCAAGAAATCCTCTTTGAGGAGTCCGTTGTGCATCGGTGGCTCTTTTAGGAAATACCGGAGTTTTCATTTCCAGATTAGTGGAATAAAACCATTTTTTATAAAAAGCTTCAATACTAAAGGTACTATATGTTCTCAAATAATCATCAATAATATTCAGCTTACCTTTATTTTTATTTTCCTCCTTATCCTTATCCTCCACGGATGTTAATTGCTTAAGCTGAAGCCTCCATTCTATAAGGTTATCAAACTTAATCTTATTTTTCTTATAATTAATATTAAATTTTTGATGGCTAAATAAATCGAAGTTATTATCCCCACCCCAATTATCAGAATAAGTATTATATGTAAGTTGCAAACGATGTTCTCCGGTCGTTAACCAATTCAGAAGTTTGATCTCCGTCTTTTCTACATCCGGCCTGATAAATTCTACCGGCTTTTCGGCTGTAATTAAATCCTTAAACGGGCTACGTCGCTCTATTTCCTGTGATTCTATTACAGGAGCATCCTGAAAAGCCAAAGCGTTCAGGCGTATCTTCTGAGGATTATTCATATAATAGAACCTCCTCATATCTTCAATCTCTGCTATACGTTTTAGCTTAGGTGCAAAGGTACTGTCAGGTGAAATAAGGTGAAATTCTTCATTCGGGGAGGTTTCTTTTGTCCTGAAATCAATATCATCCGACAATATTTTCCCTTCAAATATTACGGGGAGATATGCCGGCTCAAAAATAACAGTATCTCTGAATGTTATATAATTAGGAAAAGGAGTCCAGTCGGATTCAACTAGCAATAAGCCCTTTTCGTCCCTGAATGGTTGCATGTTTATATCCTGCAACTGGTTAGCATAAACCGTATCTATTTTTAAGGGAGCCGAAAATCCCCGGGTAGTATCTCTCTCAGAGAAGGTCCTCAACTTTGCATCTATATTGGTTATCTTATTAAGCAAACTGTCCCGTTCGGCCTGATTCTGGGCATCGACACAAACATATACAAGTAAAAATACAATAAGACTGAAACAGATTTTGAATATTCTCATTCCACTTATTTTAAACAAGATTTTTTGACTATCTTAAACAATCCGCAAATTTAGCAATTTAATCTTAAATTTTACTTTAATTTATATTAATAAGGCTTATAACATTCTCTTTTCGTATAATATAAATGCTAATTTTATCGATTTGCATATCATTTGAATATTTTGCCGTAAATTTGTAAAATATATTATAGAATAAGATGAATACATTCGGGAATATTTTCAGACTCACATCATACGGAGAATCTCATGGCGCAGCCATTGGCGGAGTTATCGACGGATGCCCTTCGGGTATAACCATGGATATGGAGTTTATCCAAAACGAGCTGAACCGCCGCCGTCCGGGACAATCTAAAATAACAACCCCTCGCAAGGAGAACGACGAAGTGGAATTCCTTTCGGGAGTATACGATGGCAAAACCACAGGTACGCCGATCGGATTTATTATCCGCAACGCAAACCAACATTCTTCCGATTACGATAATCTGAAAGATCTCTACCGCCCGTCTCATGCCGATTATACCTATAACCAGAAATATGGCGTACGTGACCATAGAGGCGGAGGACGATCTTCAGCACGGGAAACTATAGCCCGGTGTGTGGCAGGAGCGATCGCTAAACTGGCTCTAAAGCAACTCAACATAGAAATCACAGCATTTACATCACAGGTAGCCTGCATCAAACAGGAAAAGCCATATACCGAATATGATCTTTCCCTGATAGAGTCTACTCCTGTACGTTGTCCCGATCGGGAAAAAGCCGAAGAAATGATCAGCCTCATAGAGGAAGTCAAATCGAAAGGTGATACCATCGGCGGAGTTATTACCTGTGTTATAAAAGGGACTCCTGCAGGATTGGGCGAACCTGTATTCGGAAAGCTTCATGCGGCACTGGGTAGCGCCATGCTAAGTATCAACGCAGTGAAAGGATTCGAATATGGAGACGGTTTTGATGTAAGTCATCGAGGTTCGGAAGTAAACGACGAATTTTTTAACGACAAGGGCCAAATCAGCACCCGCACCAATCATTCGGGTGGAATACAAGGCGGAATATCAAATGGACAAGATATATACTTCCGGGTGGCTTTTAAACCTGTGGCAACTATACTAATGCAACAGAAAACAGTGGATAAAGCCGGAGAAGATACAGACCTGAAGGCCCGGGGACGTCACGACGCCTGTGTATTACCACGTGCTGTGCCTATTGTCGAAGCTATGGCGGCAATGACCATCCTCGATTACTACCTGCTAAGCAAAATAAATAAAGCTTTTCTGTAAATAACGCGAATCAGTAGTTAGATTTAATCGTTCAATTTTACTAACGCACCCTTCGGGTTTGTTTTTCATTTTGGCATTGCCCAAAACGAAACAAAAGGCTAGTGCTTTGTTCCCCGCCGACCTGTCATCGGCTTGCCGGCTAAACCAAATAAACTCGCCTGCGGCTCAGACAGTATTTGGTTTCACGCCGTCTTCACCGGACAGGTGCCCGTCGTAGGAACCTATGCACGGAAAGCTGGCGCACGATAGAGAATTACCCTGCCTTGAGGTGGCTTCGCCTGGTGGCATTAAGCCGTAGTGCGGGGCACCCGTCAGGCGAGAGGGGCGTGAAATGGAAAGCGTCCGCAGGACAATCTTTCCATTTAGCCCGTGAGCCTGTAACGGGTCGCACGAAGGATGAGCCACTAAAGCGTTTTTGGTTCCTTTTGGGGATTTGGCCAAAAGGAACACAAGCAATCTTCGATTGCGCGTAGTAGAAAATAATTGAACATTTATTTTTTACAATCATAATTTCAACTACTGATTGTCATAAATAAAATATCTGTAAATATAGGATATCTTCATCTTTGTATTTACAGATACTCTTCTTGTAATCTATTTTTATCCGCAATAGAAATAAGTATTCACCAGTTCCTGAATCTTTTCTGGATTATCTACCAGTTCATCCCTTAACGATGCATCTTTATATGATTCAAGGCTCTTGATAATGCCATCAATGAGACCGGGGCTAAATACATTATATTTTTCGAATATAGCACGCTGCTCGTTTAATTTTTTAGCAGAAGCCGCGCAACTATCAGGAAGGTGAACCAGATTGGCCGTCATATCCTTATATTCTGCTCTGTGAATATTTACATTCACATACGTTTCCTCTGCGACTTCCAGTGCATCAGGCATTTCAAACCCGTAACGGCAGGCGACAGCCAATCCTGCTAAAAGTTCATAGACATCGGCCGATCCGTCAGGTGAGCGCATTTCAACAGTCTGCTTTTGCAATTTTTCTATATCAGACGGTACTTCTAATGGATTTACCTGCGAAGACATATCCTTTTTGGTAGTCCAGCCTAATGGGACACGCACCAGAACAGACCTGTTACGATCGCCCCAACAAACACTTGTAGGAGCTTCCTGATTTGGCACCAGCCTGAGATAAGACGTAGGATTCGTATTTCCAAAAGCTGTAATGGAAGGAGCCAGAACCATCATTCCTCCGATTGCCTTACGTGCCGCATCAGACAGAACTCCATTGTAAAGCATTTGATTTTTCCCATCCTTCATTATCTGCATATGGATATGCATACCCGATCCGGCCTTACCAACGGTAATCTTAGGCGCAAAGGTTATATCCAGCCCATATTCATATGCAAGATTACGGATTATCCACTTGGCAAGCACCAACTGATCTGCAGCGTCCTCTACATTGGTAGGTAAGAATTCAATTTCATTCTGCTCATATATTTTCCCATCCTGTGTAAAATTTCCAACCTCGGAATGTCCGTATTTCACCTGTCCTCCTGTCCGGGCAATGTATTCCATACACATCATCCTGAATTCGTTATATTTTGCAAACGGAGCAGATTCATGGTATCCCTTCTGATCGGTAGCCATAAAAGCATCGTCACTATCCGATATGATATAATATTCCAGTTCACCCATAGCCTCAAATGTCATCCCTGTGACTTCGGTAAAGGCTTTGGAAGCTTTGTGTAATGTATATTCCGGTGAATTTTCGAGCCGGTCACCATCTTTGTTAAAATATGAACAGAGAAAACAGATAGTGGGCAACTCGGAAAACGGATCAATAAAGGCAGTACGAAAACGAGGCACCACGTACAAATCGCTGCTACCGGCCTCTATAAAGGGAAACAAACTGGATCCGTCCACTCTTTCTCCATACGAAAGAATATTATTGAGGTAATCCCTGTCGTTGATTACAAAATTTAAAGTTTTAAGCCGTCCATCGGCAGCAGGATACATAAAATTGAGCATTTCCACCTGATTTTCTTCGATATACCTGATTATATCCGCTTTTGTAAACTGGGAGGATGGTTTTCCGATAAACTCAATCAGCGGATCGAGTTCCAATTTAGATTTGTTCTCCATAAATTTATTAGTGTTATTTAGTCTTAGATAGATTTTGTTTTCAACGCCCTAATATAGCAAATTATCACAATAAAGTGTTAAGGGAATCTATATTTAAAATACAGATAATTGATAAAAATAAGATATTTTTACAATTGGTGTCATTTTGATATACAAAACAGAAAGATACTTTACCTTAAGTTCTTTAACAAATGCCTTATTGCCAATACCGGATTGTGAAATAACATCCTGGGGCCGGAAAACTGCATAACATTCCTTATTTTCATTCTCATATCCGGTCTATAACAATGAACGGGGCATTTTTCACAAGTTGGTTTATTATCACCAAATGTACATTTTTCCAAACGTTTCCGGGCATACTCGTTCAGTTCGGCACAATCGTCACATAAACCCTCAGAAATACCGTGTTTAGCAGCACAATAGATACTGATCATTTTGGCGACGGTCTTTTTCTCTGTTTCGTTCATTCTTCAACAAATCCATCATCCGCCATCCTCTCAGGATTAGAGAATAATACCATTCCAGTCTTCATTTTTTTGAATCCTAATTTCCTGTAAAAACCTTCTTTTCCGGGAGAGGCATATAATATGCAATTACAACCGGGCGTTTTCTCCAGTAATCTTTTTACGATCTCCTGTCCGATCCCAAATCCCTGATAATATGGATCGACCGCTATATCATACATAGCAGACTGGCGTACTCCATCTGACAGAATACGTCCCATACCGATCATTTTATTTTCATCGAAAACAAAGATAACCGCATAGCTTACTTCAAACGAAACCCGGTGTATTTCGGGAGTGGTGAAAGACATGTCAACCTCTTGCAACAAAGCAGCTACCCTCTCCCAAGAAATATTATTACAATTTTCCCGATATCTGAGATTCATAAGGGGCATTATTCAAAATTAAAAATAAGGGAGATCATTCTCGATCTTCCTGAAGATATAGCGTCTGTATATTTAACCATGGTTTTATCATCGATTTCTGATCTGTCTTTATTGATCAGATCTTTCAGCCCAAAAGAAAATCGGAGTTCCGGACAAAGTTTAAACAGAGGAAAATAGAAATTACAACCGACACCAAATTCAAGGCCATAATCCATTTTCTTAAAATAGAGGGCATCATCGTTCTTCGTTCCTAAATCTATAGCTGTATATGCCCCGGCTAACACATACGGACGGTAATTCTTAATGCGGGGCACACTAAATTTCAGATGTAGAGGTATAGTCAGGTAGTTAGCCCGTAAAGAGGTTTCATATTCTTCGCCCGAGGTTTGCTCTCTGAATACGAACCGCCTTTCCCCTAAATGCAGGCTTGGAGATAATCGCAGATTCAGATATTCGTTCAGGTACCTGTCCCCTATTATACCTACACTGAATCCAACAGAATAGGACGGTATTTCAGCAAACCACGACTCCCCGTTATCACCTACAAAGCCTGTATGAGAAAGTATCATATCCTGACCGTTTATACCCAATGAGAAGCCCAGATGATACAACTTCTGATCGGCAAAAGGCTGATTTATAGGCTTGCGGTATTGAGCATATATATTTGTTGAGAAAATAACTGTCAGCAAGAATAAGATATATAATTTGATTGTTTTCAATTTTTTAATATTTATGTTCTTTAAAAACGTGATATTCCGGTCTTTATTATAAGAATAATTAATTAGAAAGAATCAAAATAAGCATCAGCACAACCGTTTACCCCCAAATTGCAAACTCCACTTAACAAACTAACAGATAATAAATTAAATTATTCAATAAAATCTTTATAGATAAAAACAATCCGATTATTCACATTATCTAATAGTTTAGGTTTGTAGCAAATAAAAAAACTAGTTATATTTGTACATCAAAGTTAGTAATAATATTAAAAAACAGAAATCATGGCTTACGTAATTAATGAAGATTGTATTGCTTGCGGAACTTGTATTGACGAGTGCCCGGTAAACGCAATTTCAGAAGGCGATATCTATAAAATCGATCCTGATACTTGCACCGACTGTGGAACTTGCGCTGACGCTTGTCCAACTGAAGCAATCCACCCTGCATAAGATAGCAGAGGCATAAAATACAGAGGGGACTGATAATAAATCGGTTCCCTTTTTTGTTAAGAGATTCAATGTTTATAAATAGAAAGAGGAAGATTTTATAAAATCTTCCTCTTTCTATTTATAAACTTAAATATTAATAAACATGCCCGTCATCTTTCAAATCCTCTGCTTTGAAACGTTTCTTTTCAAGAGAGTTCCATGCATAGAAGATATATGCCAATACAAATGGCACAAGCAGCGAAACCACACTCATTACAGTCAATGTAAATTCACTGGACGAAGAATTCTGTATAGTCAACGAACTCTGTAAATCGGTTGCCGACGGGTAATATGCTGTATTATTGAATCCGGTTATCAACAGCAGCATACACACTGTAAGCACTGTACCAATCCCTGTGATCCATATACCCTTACTAAATTCTTTACTCATCAGCGTTTTACCTATACCGAACAGGACAAGGACAACTCCTGCTAAAAATACAATACCTACAACCGGCATTTCTATCATGTTGTTCAAATACTTATGAGGTGCCATAAACACTTCCTTTGTATCAGGGTTCACTGCATATCCATCAGCAATAAACGACCAGATAACAAAACCAAGAAAACACACTACGAACGGTATAGAGTTGTACAATAAGAATTTCCGCGAACGGCTTACCAGCGTCTCATCAGCCAGACGGTTGATAAAGAAAAGGCATGCCTGTACACGGGCAAGGAAAAACACTGTCAATCCGAGCAGCCAGCAACGGGGATTAGCCAACGCTTCAAGCCCGTGCCATTCGCTGCCCCAGCGACTGATGGTAGGGTTTCCTATATCTGCCAGGTTAGCTTTGTTTACTATAAAATCAGATCCTGTGAAGAATGTAGCCAGAGCCGCACCTACCAGGAATGTTCCCAATAGTCCGTTGATAAACAGGAACCAACGGTATGTATTTTTACCGTATGTATTACCCGGCTTCGATTGATATTCGTAAGATACGGCCTGTATGACGAAACAGAGCAAAATTGCCATCCAAACCCAGTATGCTCCACCAAAACTAGTTGAATAGAACAAAGGGAATGAAGCGAACAATGCGCCTCCGAATGTTACCAATGTAGTAAATGTATATTCCCACTTACGGCCTAATGCATTCACAAGTATCATGCGTTCCTTTTCACTTTTAGCAAGAGAAAACAGCATCGACTGCCCACCCTGAACAAACAGAAGGAAAGCAAATAGTCCTCCGATCAGGCAAATAAGGAACCACCAATAATGTTGTAAAAATGAATAATCCATAGTTATATCTTTTTTAGATTTATCTTAAAATCTTGAATTGAAAATCGACGTTAGTCAAATTATTAAATCTTGAAATCGCTATTAGTGAGTATCCTCCGGACCTTTCCTTATCTGGTTTAGCATAATACGAACCTCAGCAATAAGCAGAGCTGTAAACAGCGCTAAGAAAACGAGGAATGTCGTCATAACAGATTGTACCGATATTGCCGATACAGCTGCCTGCAATGGCAACACATCCTGAATAGTCCATGGTTGACGGCCTATTTCCGCTACCATCCATCCGGCCTGGCTGGCAATATAGACCAATGGAATAGTGAATATACAAGCCCACAAGAGCCATTTCTTGTTTGCAATATCTTTCTTCCGATATACAAGAAATGCAAGAACTACAAATAACAAGATAAAGTAACCTCCAAGATATACCATGATATGGAATGCCCAATATACAGTCTTGGCAAGATCAGGTACCGACTGTCCGGCATCTTTCAGATATCCGTACCCGTAATATGCATAATTTTCTTTCAGAGTTTCCCTGTGCTGAGCCATAGCAGCCTCGTCGCCTTCTGCTGACGCTTTTTTATAGAAACCAAGCGCATCTATTGCCATTTTTCCTTTGGCCTGTTTTTCAGCAAACGACAGAGCTTTGGTTCCATCTGGCTGCGTATAGCCACCTTCTATAATATCCTTAATGCCAGGCACATAAGCATCTGTATCAAAAAACGCGATCAAAGATAACCCTCCGGGGAATTTTATAGGCGGGAACATGAAAGCCTCTTTTCCATCGTCATATGACTCTTTCGAAGGATTAGGAACGCCAAAGATAATAAGTCCTTCATTTGTTCCGCCTTCATAAAGGCCTTCCATTACGGCCAGTTTCATCGGTTGCTTTTCTGCTACCTGAACAGCAGATCCGTGTCCTGTGTAAAGGGTGAGTAGTGACGCCAACAACCCAAAAGCCGCCGCAATTTTCATACTTTGCATGGCAAATTCGGTGTTGCGTTTCTTTAGCAAATACCATGCTGCCACTCCGGCAACAAATACCGCCCCCAAAATCCAGCTTGAGATCACAGTATGGAAAAATTTATTAATTGCCACAGGTGAAAAAACTATGGCAAAGAAATCGACCATCTCGTTACGTGCCGTATCAGGATTGAACTCCATGCCTACAGGAAATTGCATCCATGCATTGGCTACGAGTATCCATAGTGCAGACAAGGTGGCTCCTGTAATAGTCAGCCATGTGGCGGCAAGGTGGAAACCCTTGCTTACACGCTTCCATCCGAAAAACATGATGGAAATAAATGTAGCTTCCAGGAAGAAAGCAACGATACCCTCAATTGCTAAGGGCGCACCAAAAATATCACCTACAACAAAGCTGTAATTCGACCAGTTTGTACCAAACTGAAATTCGAGAATAAGCCCGGTAGCAATCCCTATAGCGAAATTGACACCGAAAAGATTCATCCAGAATTTAGCAGTTTTTTTCCACTGTTCGTTACCTGTACGCACATACATTGTCTCCATGATTGCCATAATAACCCCAAGTCCGAGAGTAAGGGGAACGAACAACCAGTGATACATTGCTGTCATAGCAAACTGGGCTCTCGACCAGTCTATTAACGATGTACTTAATAGTTCCATAAACAATAGTTTTATATTAGTAAATATATGAGGAATTCTTATCTATTTGTTAACAAGGGATCTGTTAACCAGTTCTTTGCCCACAAATTCAGGTATATGTTCTTCCATAACTTTTTCATTGTGTGTTTTTAACAGAATCAATATTTCATACATTCAAGACCAAACATGTACTGGCTCTGACTTTATAAACAATATCACCGTTTATAATGTTCAGTCTTTTTCGAGAATATTTACATCCTTTCACATATTCTCTTTTTTCAGTCTTATTCTCGAGAACTTAACACCATAGAATATGAGAGCCAAACTAAGCTTCTCCTATTGGCCCGTTATTTATCGGTGGCAGGAAACCTGCTGAATTATCAGCAGATATAGGACCGTTCTGAGACTCAAATCTATTGATATTTTCATTCAATGCATATAATAGCCTTTTGGCATGTTCGGGCGTCAATATAATACGTGATTGAACTTTTGCTTTCGGCAATCCCGGTAGGATGCGGACAAAATCAATGACAAATTCGGATGAAGAGTGAGCTATTATGGCAAGGTTTGAATAAGTACCCTGTGCTATATCTTCAGGAAGTTCTATTTGTATCTGGTTGTCTTGTCCGTTGTTATTTTCCATGTTCCGATCTTTTTTAATAATTCTATTTGTTTCTTTTCTATTAAATATCCTTTAACACAAAGAAAGTCAAATATCACCTAAAATCAAAGTAAGTCATACATATTTTATAACACAAATATATAGATTTACCCTGTACTCAGGACACCTTTGTTTTTCTCCGTTCGTCCATCTCTGATTCATCCTGAACCAAGGGTATTACAACAGCCTTCCTCTTCTTTCTGAGCACAATTATCTGGGCTATTGTACCTATTACACCCAAGCCGAGCATAACAAATCGCATTGTGCCATAATCGAATACGACAAAAGCTGTAATACTAATCATTACCCACATAATACCGATAGACACAAGAAGCCCTTTGATACTAAAACCTTTGTTAACCCTATTTATATAAGGCCCCGTTAATTTATTTTCGAGAAGCTTCTTATGTAAACGAGGCGATCCTTTGGCAAATAAAACGCCGGTAAGCAGGATGAATGGTGTGGTAGGAAGTCCCGGGGTAACAATCCCCAACAGTCCCAGACCTAAGGAAATCAATCCCAACCCAATGTATATATATCTAATCATCGTGTATTATTTGTATTTTCCCGTTTTCGGGTTAAGCAAAGGAATAAAAAAAGAATGATATTATCTTTGAAATCATAGATCAAATATATCTATATCTGAAAAATATCCTATTTTTATATGATCAAACCTTAAAGATTATGAAAAAGACATTACTTCTAATTGCATTTTTCTCTTTGGCTATAATTATCAATGCTCAAAAGAATTTCAATTTGTCCAGATCGGAAAAAAGGATAAGCTATAGTAGCTATAATAATTTTGCATTTCTCGATTCGCGCCCCAATCCTGATGATATGGGTTTTGTATTAACCTCAATATTTAACAAATATACTCCTGTTGCTGTTGAAAAACCATTATCGGAACAATTCTATTATACATTTTTGAGCATAATAGATAGTACTGCCCAATCGGGGACTATTTTAGTACAGTTAAGAAATTTAAGATTCAGGGAAGAAACGGGATCTACATCCGAAAAAGGTTTCTGCAATATCCGGATGTCGCTTTATGAAGAAAAAGACAGTGCCTTTCATTTTATAAATACAATCGACACGATCGTCATGGTAAAGGCTATGGATGTTACCGGAAAATTGCTGGAAACAACATCGAAAATTATCGTCTCCCAACTCCGGAAAAATCTCGCATTCCGTGCCGAAGATTATTCCATGCCGTTTACCTTAGATGATCTGGCCAACATAGATGAACTTGAGAAAAACAGTATTCCGATATATAACACAGATGTAGTAGCGGACGGATTATACCCTGATTTCAAATCGTTTGCTTATCAAACACCGTCACATACACAACTACAGATAAAAAGGGATCACGGTATAATACAAGAGATAAAGATACCCCATCCCGAAAAATCCGGCAAATGGAAAAAGATAAAACCAAAAGATTATTATATAGTAGTGGTTGATAGTAATCCATTCCTTATGCATGCAAATAGTTATTTCCCTATCATTTTCGAGAATGGTAATTATTTCGTCAGGACTTATATACCAAACAATAATAATGTCAATATAAACGGAATACAAATTGGGCTGGCTGTTGGCTTTGGCATGATCGGGGGATTAGTCGGAGGCTTGTTTTTCAATACTACCACAACAGGTAACGGCACAGAACTTGCTACTGCCAAACTTGATCATATAAATGGAGATTTCATAATTCAATAAAATAAAACAAACACCTAAACATCAACCCATTAAATACTAATATAATTAAAAAAAGGGATAATAACATCTGCATTTAACAAAAAAGCAGTATCTTTGAACCCGAAAAATGCAAAATCAGAATGGCCTTAAGCGTAAGGGGTTCGGATTTTGTTCCCAAAAATTGGGAGGCCGCGTTCTATTTCTGTGAGGCATTGGAGCAAGGCTTTAGTGGTAACCTAATGATTATTTTATGAAGTATTTGAAGTATTTCCTGATAGCGGGGATAGCTATTATCAGTTTATCATCCAACACATCAGGCACTTCTAGTCTTTCGGAAGGTATTTATCCGGGAAACCTGTTTCCTGATATTAAAAATTTAGAAAACGAATCAGGAACAAAAATTAATTTATCTGATCTGAAAGGTCAAAAAATATTGGTGAATTTTTGGGCGGCTTATGACGCTTATTCGCACAAGGACAATGTTCTTCTTTCCCATGTGATCGAATCGAAAAATTATCCGGTGCAAATGATATCAGTATCTTTTGACAAAGTTGAATCGGTCTTTGAAAGAACTCTGAAAATGGACAAAATTGATCCTTCGTATCAATTCTTAGTTAAGAACGAAACATCTTCAGACCTATTCAATCAGTTTCGCTTAGAAAAAGGATTTAAAAATTACCTGATAGATGAAAACGGGGTAATTATTGCGATGAACCTTACAGCAAGCGATTTGGATCAGATATTGAACTAGAAAAAGAATTTTCACTTATTATTAAAGCGCTTCATTTCCAGTAAATGAGACGCTTTATTCTTTTTTAGCAGTTTGTGGAGCAAACTGGTATAATTGTTGTTCTCTTTATTCTGTAAACTTACAATAACAACAAACTAAAGATGGCAGGCAAAAAACAAAATACACAAATAAGCAAAGGATTAATAGCAAAGACTCTCGACTGGGCATACTCAAAAGCTGTTGTAGGCTTTAGCGGGGTAGACTCTGCTTACGATCTGGGCAATAGTTACCTGAATCAACATGGGACATTGGAACAACAAGTAGATTCACTGATCAAATGGCAGGTGGCTAAAGCTGCTACCAGCGGATTCGTTACCGGACTAGGAGGAATAGCAGTTATGCCATTAACCGTTCCTGCAAACATAGCAAGTGTTATTTATGTCCAGATCCGTATGATCACGGCTATAGCCTATATGGGTGGACATGACATAAACGACGATCGTGTGAAATCGCTTGTTTACATATCAATGGCCGGAAACGGAGCAAAAGAATTGTTGAAAGACATCAGTATAAAAGCCGGAGAAAGAGCGCTAACCAAAGCAATAGAACAGATCAGTATCAAACTGACATCGAAAGCCGGAGAGAAAACAGCAACCTCAATCAGTAAGGCAGTACCCGTACTTGGTGGAGTTGTAGGGGGCAGTTACGATGCCATTACAACCAGAATCGTAGGTAAAGTGGCAAAAAAAATCTTTATCGAAAAACAATCCGGTAAAGATCCCATTTATAAATTGGATTAATTCTAGTCTGCTTTAATTGTGCCTATCGGCCTGCAATTTGCCCCTTCTGTTTTTGTAATATTATCACCTAAATCTTCTCGGGCTACATTTGCCGCTTTCATCAGCATATCGGCTATTACAGGATATTGCCCGATCACATTATAGCGTTCGCCCGGATCACGGCGCAAATCATATAATTCATAATCCTTCAATTCAAAGAATTCCTCCACTTTACCCGGTTGCCCGTCATTTCCGGAAGGATATAAGGTATAAGTCCTGTGTTTATGAGGAAGTATCAGTTTGAATGTGCCGTCTGTCACAGCTTCCAGATCATTTTTTCGATAATAGTAATAAAAGAATTCATGAGGCTTAAACTTTTCTCCTTTTAGTAACGGCAGAATGCTTACCCCATCGATCTTATTTTTTGGTAAATCCGCTCCGCTTATATCGGCGAATGTGGGTAATATATCCATATTGATAGCCATTGTATTACAGACTGTCCCTGCTTCAACCTTGCCTTTCCAGTAGATAATACATGGCACGCGGTTGCCTCCATCGAATGTAGTGCCTTTACCTTCCCGCAATCCTCCTGTTGATCCGGCATGATTACCATAATTAATCCATGGGCCATTATCGGAAGTCAGTATAATCAGTGTGTTTTCTTCCAGATTGAGTTCTTTCAGAGTTTTCAGTATTTGCCCCACACTCCAGTCTATCTCCATCAGCACATCGCCATACATACCCTGCTCGCTCTTTCCTTTGAATTTCCCGGAAACAGCTAAAGGAACATGTGGCATCGGATGTGCCAGGTAAACAAAGAACGGATTATTCTTATTCTTCGTGATAAAGTTAACAGCCCTATTGGTAAAATCGGTTGTGAACTGCGATTGGTCTGTGTTATAGCCTATCACTTTATTCCCTTCAATAGTGGGCAGATCCGGGAATTTCTGCTGCGGATGATTTGGCCACATATCGTTTGAATACGGAATACCGTAATACTCGTCGAATCCATTTTGCAAAGGGAGGAACGGCTCTAAATGTCCTAAATGCCATTTACCATAAGCAGCCGTTGCATAGTTTTTCTTCTTCAGTACTTCCGCTATTGTTTCTTCATCGGCATTTATTCCGGTTTTAGCGCTCGGCCCCGGCGCCCCGCTAAATCCAATACGGTTGGGATAGCATCCTGTAAGTAAAGCTGCACGAGAAGCCCCACTAACAGGCTGCGCCGCCAGAAAATGGGAAAATTGCATCCCCTCAGCGGCCATTTTATCAATATTAGGAGTGGTATAACCCATTGCCCCCTTATATGAAAAGTCGCCATATCCGCAATCATCAAGATTTATCAGTACAAAATTAACTTGCTGCTGAGCGTAGACTGAAAGTGAATAGCCTGATATAGCTAACAATACGAGCTTATTCTTCATAGTATTTATATTTAACTGGTAATCTTACAATCTCAATCCGGTCGATTCCTTAAATTTCACGCCTCTTTGCCTTGCTCTTTCAAATATAGCCTTCGCCCTCTCATTATCAGGATCGATCCACGACATACAGTCAGTAAGCACGACAATCTTTTTCGCAAGTTCGCCACACTCATCCAAGATATCATTCAACGAATTGGCGACACAATAGTCGGCTGCTTCGCCAATCAGGTATACTTCGTCGTATCCGTTCAGTTTATTCAGCAATTTTGTGTTCAGATACGTTTCAGGCTCATCCTCCCACTCCACTGCAGCCCTGAATATACTGTAATGTTCGGTAGACTGTGAAAATCCTTTATAGAAAAGTTCATAATACCTGTCGTTTCTCACAGCCCACTTCGACAGGCAATCAGTAAGTATCGGGTCTATAGCCCATCCCGTAGTACCCAGAATGCAATGCATCGGCCAGATGGTGCATACATCACCTTTTGCTTCCAGTCGCTCGAGATAGATTAAAGCCCTGTCTTTATTATATTGCGGAATCCATTTGCCGGCTTCCACATCATCGGCACTTAACACAGAAAATAAAGGGGGATTACGCTCATCTTTATCTTTCCAATAAATCTGATGGGCAATATGTATCGGTTGATGTGAATCGAGAGTAAGGGCAATATAATCTATTTTCCCCTGATTGGTAAGGATGAAATCGGCTATACGGATCACATCCGAATCGGCATGTTTAACAAACAATGAACCCGAAGGTGATGTAAAATCATTCTGAAGGTCGATACCCAGTATAGCAGTCTTTTTCATAAAATTGTATTTAGTATAACAAATATAAGAAAAGCTGAGAGGTAAGCCAAACTTGCTTGAGCTTATACGAGGTGCATCCCAATATTATTATACCAATCAGTAGATAAAGTAGTTAATAACATATATACTTAACTACTAATAAGCGAAACGAGTGGTGATTCCTTTGACTACCCTTTTATTTCAGATGCTTTATATATGCCCTGCGCATTTTGTGATTCTCGGCACTAAACCCGTCCCACAATGACGCAACCTTGTTATTCATCTCAAGCTCGGGATTCGATTCGGCCCATTGAAAGCCACACTTGTATGCCGACGGGATGAAATCGTTGAAAACAATCGCATTTACACCTTTTCCCTGATATTCGGGATCAACACCTATCAGCAACAAATCGATAACAGGGTTCTTTTTGCTTTTAAGGTCTTTGATAAGATGATACCAGCCAAAAGGGAATAATTTACCTCTTGATTTGATCAAACCTCTTGATAGACTTGGCATTCCTATACCAAAACCGACTACCTCATCAGTTTCTTCTTTTATGATGATAGACACAATGTCCCAACGCAACAGGGGGACATACATTTTCACATAATGGTCTATCTGCTTTTGAGTTAGCGGAGCAAACCCATAAAGAGGTTTGTATGCTTCATTCATCAGGTTGAAAAGCCTGTCGATATACGGAGTTATTTGTTTCAGGCTTTTAAATTTCAATACTTTCAGTCCATATCTTTTAGCCACCATGTTAGCGATGCGCTGATGCCTTTCAGGTACAGAATCGGGTACGGGAATACGGTATTCATTCCAGTCGGCATCTTTTACATAGCCTATGCGTTCTATTTGCTTTTCATAGTATGGATAACTATACTTTGTCGCCATAGTAGATACCTTATCGAAACCTTTGATTAAAAGGCCTTCAGGGTCGAGATCGGTAAAACCCATTGGGCCGATAATGGCATCCATCCCTTTGTCCAAAGCCCATTTTTGGGCAGCAGCAAATAATGCGTCAACCACTTCGTTATCATCGATAAAATCGACAAAACTAAAACGGGCTTCCTTCTTGTCCCATGTCTTATTTGCATTATTGTTGATAATAGCGGCTATACGTCCTACAATCTTATTATCCCTGTATGCCAGAAAAAGCTGCATCTCACAGAAATCGAATGCAGGATTCTTTTTCAGATCCAATGTGTCCAGTTCGTCTAAAACCAGCGAAGGAACATAATAAGGAGAATCTTTGTAAAGATCGTTTATCGGAAATTTCACAAAAGCTTTTTTCAGCTTTTTGTCGTTATTGTCGATTGCTTTTATGGTTACTGACATAGTTTATTTATTTTCTCTAAAAGTAGCTACATAGGTTTTTCAGACCTGCAAATATATAATTTTTTATAAGGATTACCACATGAAATCGTTTTCCGACACAATATAATCCATTTTAATATCCTTTTCCCCTATAGGAATCTGATCGAATAACTGGAAATCGAAGCATACGCCCATGCGTGGAGCTTTCAGTTTGGGCAACAGGCGGTCGTAGAATCCCCGTCCCCGTCCCATACGGTTCATACGGCGGTCGAAAGCCATACCGGGAACGATCACCAGGTCGACTTTATTATAATCAGTGAAATCCTCACCAATGGGTTCCATTATACCATATGATGATTGCTGAAATCCGGTTGATGGACTATACCGGCGAAAACGCAGGTCATCTCCATCTACAACAGGCAGGTAGAATTCTTTTTCCTGTTCCCATTTACGAATAAAGTCCAACGTGTGGACTTCATCTTTGAGGTTATTATAAATAAAGATTTTTTCAGCTTCCTGAAATATACCTGTAATTTCTACAATGGAAAGTACTTCCAGCGATTTGTAATATAATTCGTCCTGTGTGTATCCTTTCTTCAGGGTCAAAATCTTTTTCCGTAATTTATCCTTTTCCTGTTGTACTTTATTCATCTGCTATACAATTCGGTTGCGGAACTGTTCGTCGTCAATGAAGAATGGGAATTTTAAGTTGCCTGCCGAATTCTCACTCAGACTCTTCAATTTCCCTTTATCCAGATATTGTTCTTTACCGATAGCTTCCGGAGTCGCTTTATTGGCTTTTATCAACCTTATAGCTTCTTTTATTATCATATCGTCTTTCTGGAAGATTGGATAGAAACCATCGTCTCCATATATATTGCGGATAACAAAGGCAGTCAGCTGAGTTTGCAGCAACTTACGTGCTTCTTCTATCAGATATGGCTGGCGGCGAATCCCCTTGCGGTATGCATATTCTACCAGGTTATCTACCAGCGGTTGTCCCGACAGATACTTGGCGGCTTCTTCCCACGAACCGAAATCTTTCAGGCGTTCCCTGTTGTTTTCTGTGTAATTAAATGCATATTCACGCATCATACCACTGTTGGCAACACGTAGGTAATAAGAATTAACTCCGGCGGTGTCCTGTGCTACAAAAACATCAGACAATATTCCATCGTCACCATATACCGGACGTCCTGCGGTGGTGTGAAATAATGGCAGGTTATCAAGTTTGATGCTGTCCCGGTTGCCGAATTCCCCCCGTTTATAGCGGTTTATCAAATCCATATCGTAATCGGAGCGGTCACCTTGTGTGTATGCTTTCTGTATGCATCTTCCCGACGGAGTATGGTAGCGGGCGATAGTAAGTCGCATTTCTGACCCGTCTTTAAACTTGAACGGGCTTTGTACCAGTCCTTTGCCGAAGGAGCGGCGTCCTACGATCAGTCCACGGTCGTTATCCTGCATAGCCCCTGCAAATATCTCGCTGGCTGAAGCGCTACCTTCATCGATGAGGACTACAAGTTGGTTCTCTTTGCATGTTCCCGAGCCGTCTGCGAATACATTTTCGCGAGGATAGGCACGCCCCTCGGTATAAACGATCAGATCGCCGTTTTTAAGGAACTCATTACTCATCATGATGGCGGCTCCCATATAGCCTCCTGTGTTTTGTTGCAGGTCGAGGATAAAAGATTCGCATCCCTGACTTTTCAGTCTGGCGATGGCTGTGATAAATTCATTGTGAGTTTCGGCTCCGAACCTGGTTATTTTGATATAGCCGATCTTGTCATCCATCATGTATGCCACAGGCACAGTCTTTACTGGTACATCGGCACGGGTAACTTCAAACGAGATGGTGTCTTTGCTTGTGCCTCTCTTTATTCCCAGCTTCACTTTCGAATTTTTAGGTCCGCGTAGTTTACGGAATACTTTATCTTCTGTCAATCCGTTTCCTGCGAACAGGCTGTCATTAACATATACGATCCTGTCGCCCGGTATGATACCCACTGCTTCGGATGGCCCGCCTGGTATCACATTCACAATGGCCACGGTGTCTTCCTGCAACATGAATTCAACACCCACGCCACTGAAATGGCCGTCAAGCTCATTTCCCGTCAAAGCCATATTTTCGGCAGAGATATACGATGAATGCGGATCAAGCCCTGAAATGATAGTAGGGATGGCACTTTCCACCAATGCGTTTACATTCACTGTATCCACATAGGCTTTGTTGATATATTCGAATATTGTTTCCAGCTTCTTATTTCCTCCACTGCCGCCAAGAAAGCCGCGCACAGGAGTAAATACCGAGAACATATTACCTATAAGTATACCTGCGCCAATGCTTAATGCAATGCAGAGCGGTAGCCACACATATATGGCTTTGCTTCCTTTCTTCTCTGGTTTTTTATTTATCGATTGGTTTACAGCCTTGTATGATGGGTTTTCGATTGGCCCGTCTGTCCGGTTGTAATAGTCTCTTTCATTTTCCATTTATTCTGTCCGATTCGTCTGTTATTGTTTCTATATCTATATATATGACTTCTATTCCGGCACGTTCGAGCAATGCGGCGCCATCTGTACGTCTGTACTTTTGGCTATAAACCACACGTTTGATACCTGCCTGAATAATCAGTTTTGCACATTCTATACATGGAGAGGTAGTCACATACATAGTGGCACCCATACTACTGTTGTGTGAACGGGCTACTTTTGTTATCGCATTGGCTTCGGCATGCAGTACATAGGGTTTAGTCTCGCCATTCTCGTCCTCGCAAATATTTTCGAAACCGGATGGTGTCCCGTTATACCCGTCCGAAATAATCATCTTATCCTTGACAATCAGTGCACCCACTTTACGGCGTTGGCAATATGAGTTTTCGGCCCAAATAGAAGCCATACGCATATAACGTTCGTCAAGCAGGTGTTGTTTATCTTTCTCCATTATTTTAGTTCCTTTTTTCGCAACGCAAAGATAGTGAAAAGTTAACGAAATCTATTCTTTAGCCCCTTTTTTGTAGGACGATGATATGAAAGTAATATTTTATTGGGTTGTTATCAAATCTGTGCTGAATTATCTATACTGGAAAACGGCCACCTAACCCCCGTAGGGGGAATAGCCTCCCCTGTGGGGAGGTTGGAGGGGCCTCTAAAAACAAAAACTATGGCTAAGTACACAGAAGAACTAGTATCGGAAATCATCTCATTGATCGAATCCGACATTTACACAGTAAAAGAACTATGCATGGTGGCGCGTATCTCCCGCGAAACCTACTACCAGTGGCTCGACACCAAACCCGAGTTTAAGAAAGCGGTGGATGAAGCCATGCGCCAGCGGGACGAGATGCTGGTGTCCATCGCCCGTGCTTCGCTTCGCAAGAAACTGGAAGGTTATACACTGGAAGAAGAAAAAGTGGTATATGAACCCGCCAAAAGCAATCCGCATGTACAGATAGAAAAATCACGGGTGGTAAAGAAGAAACAATATCCGCCGAACTTAGCGGCAATCAAGTATGTGCTGGAACAGGAAGAAAAACGCAAGGAGAAAGAAGCGGCAGAAAAGCCGAAACTACGGCAGCAAATTATTTATGTAAATAACCAGCATGAGGCCGACTTGTTTATTAAACTGGATAAGCACCTGAACGGGGAGGATAGCCAGGTCATCAGGATGGCGACCGAAGAGGAGAGGGAGAGAATTGAGAATGATGAAAGAATGAGAATAAATGAAGAATGAAGTCGTTGTTAACTGATTACTATTTACTGAATCTGTCAGGTTTGTCAGGTTTTGAAAAACAGTTACGGGTTACAAGGTTGTTAGCTGATTACAGCTGACTGAATTGAAGAACCGGCATAATCAATAATTTATCGGGGATGTTCTGTAATAAAGATTTAATGCGTAAATTTGTGCCCCGAAACTAAGAGCCTGTTTAAATTTTAGCGAAAATTTTATTATAGGCTCATACAAATAATTGACTCCGTCGATTCTTCGAATTCTTTGCAACTTTTTTATGCTCTTTTTAGCGTCTTTTTTATATTTTTCTCCCGGTCTAGCCCGCTAAACCAGCGGGTAAAATATAAAAAATCCATCTGAAAATTGCTATAAAAAAGATTTGCTATAAAATTTAAACAGACTCTAAGAAATTGGAACATGAAAAGTGAATGTGTGAACATGATTAAAGAGCATCCTTTCAAGGCTCATCCCTGGCATGGAATACCGTATGGTGATAAAGCACCGGAAGTTGTAACCTGTTTTATAGAGATTGTGCCTACCGATACCGTGAAATACGAAGTGGACAAGGCAACCGGTTATCTGAGCATTGACCGTCCGCAGAAATATTCGAATATAATACCTGCTCTTTATGGCTTTATTCCGCAGACTTACAGTGCCGGCCGGGTAGCAGAAATTACAAATATTGCTCTTAACCGTACCGATGTGGAAGGAGATAATGACCCTGTGGATATCTGTGTGTTGACGGAAAAAGACATTACACATGGTGATATAATAGTAAAAGCGAGACCGATAGGAGGTTTCCGGCTTTTAGACCATAATAAGGCTGATGATAAACTGATCGCTGTATTAGAGGGTGATGCCATTTATGGCGCTTTTAAAGATATAACAGATATTCCTATTCAGGTAATTGACAGGCTGAAACATTATTTTACCACATATAAAGACCTGCCCGGAGATAAATCGCCACGATGCATACTTACCGATATTTATGATGTAAAAACAGCTCATGAGATTATCCGCCGTTCGATAGAAGATTACGACAACACATTCAGGAATGTCAGGTAAGAAAAAGAAATATTTTGTAATTTTTATACTATCGGCGATACTGCTTCCTTGTATTTGCCTTGTTTACGGATACTACGAAGCCCGAAATATTGTATTGAGGGAGATGGTCTTCTCCGATCCCGATATACCGGAATCCTTTGTAGGAAAGAAAATTGTATTTATTTCGGATATTCATTGTTGCAAGACATTTACCGAAAAAGATGTTGCCCGGCTTGTAGAACGGATTAACGAACGAAATGCCGATATAGTTATTATAGGAGGAGACCATACGCGCAAAGACACAACTTATTATAATCCGTTTTTCAGGGAAATAAGCAAACTGAAAAGCAAACATGGCGTTTTTACTGTACTGGGTAATCATGACCATTGGGAAAACGCCGGATTTATACAACAGGGACTGACCGATTGCGGGTTTAATGTCTGTGATAACCGGTCGTACTGGATAAAGGAAGGCAACGACAGCATTAAGATTGGCGGAGTAGGAGATTACTGGGAAGACGATCAGTTATTAAATAATACAATAGACGATGTAAAATCATCGGATTTTTGTATCCTTCTTTCACATAATCCTGATTATATAGAAGAACTGGAAACCGATAAGGTTGATCTGATGTTATCCGGACATACTCACGGTGGACAGATTACATTTTTTGGCCTTTGGGCTCCGGTCATGCCAAGTACAGGTCATCCCGAATTTCCTCAGACGGGACAGAAATACCGCTATGGATCGAAGGAAAAAGACGGTGTGAAACTTTATGTGACTTCCGGTATAGGGATGGGGGGGTTCCGTTCCGTTTTTTTGCTTCGCCCGAGATAGTGGAAATTATATTGAATAAATAATGCTAATTTATCTGGCTGTTAACATATCCCGTTGATATTAAAGAACTTCGCTTTTCAGATTATTTTTCTCTAACTGAATATAGTTATAATCTATCAATTTTACATTGCTGATAAATAAAAACTATATATATTTGCACCATAGTTATAAATATTATTTATTTAATCAAAACGTTTTTTCTATGGAACCAATTATCAATTCGAAATTACCTGAGTTCAAAGTACAAGCTTATCACAATGGCGCTTTCAAAACCGTATCCAGTGAGGATGTAAAAGGAAAGTGGGCTATCTTCTTTTTCTACCCTGCCGACTTTACATTTGTTTGTCCTACCGAACTTGTCGATGTAGCTGAAAAATATGACCAGCTTCAGGCGATGGGTGTAGAAGTATATTCTGTGAGCACCGATTCGCACTTTGTGCATAAAGCATGGCACGATGCATCAGATAGTATCCGTAAAATTAAATATCCTATGCTGGCCGACCCTACAGGCGTACTGAGCCGTTCGTTCGGTGTGATGATCGAAGAAGAAGGTATGGCTTACAGAGGTACTTTCCTTGTAAATCCGGAAGGGCAGATCAAAATAGCAGAAATTCACGATAACGGCATCGGACGTAATGCTGATGAATTGCTTCGCAAAGTAGAAGCAGCTCAATTTGTTGCTACTCACGATGGTGAGGTTTGTCCTGCAAAATGGAAGAAAGGCGAAGAAACTTTGAAACCAAGTATTGATCTTGTTGGTAAGATCTGATTCATTATAATTCGGGTAAGGCCAACAATTTACTGTTGGTCTTATTTTTTACTTAAAAACTAAGGATAAAACAACTATGCTGGACTCTTCTTTGAAAGATCAGTTGCGTACACTTTTCGCAGATCTCCAAAATGATTATATATTCGATATATCGGTATCTGGTCAGCATGAATCTTACAACGAACTGACTGGTTTGCTGGATGATGTAGCTTCATGTTCGGATAAGATATCAACTAAAATAAATACTGGTAATGCCCTGGAATTCTCTATTCTGAAAAACGGGGAAAACACAGGTGTAAAATTCCGGGGAGTGCCGAACGGGCACGAATTCACATCTTTGCTTCTGGCCATTCTCAATAGTGACGGCAAAGGGAAAAATATCCCCGATGAATTTATAGTAAGCAGGATAAATGCCCTGAAAACTCCGATTCACCTCACAACCTATGTATCACTGACCTGTACAAATTGTCCCGATATTGTGCAAGCCTTGAATGTAATGGCAATACTTAATCCCGGTATTTCACACGAGATGGTAGACGGGGCTATCAACCAGGAAGAAGTGGATGCTTTGAAACTGCAAGGTGTACCTGCTGTTTTTGCCGATGGTCAGTTATTGCATGTGGGCAGAGGCGATTTGGGCGAATTACTTGCGAAACTGGAAAATCAATATGGTATTCAGGAGCAGGAATCAGATACCGAAAAGATCAGGAATTATGATGTGATAGTCGTTGGCGGCGGGCCTGCCGGAGCTGCCGCTGCTATATACTCTGCACGTAAAGGATTGAGTGTGGCTTTGCTTGCTGAACGTATCGGCGGGCAGGTAAAAGAAACCGTAGGGATTGAAAACCTGATTTCCGTACCCAAAACTACAGGCGAAGTACTGTCCAATAACATAAAACTTCATGTACAGGATTATCCGATTGATGTACTGGAACACCGCAAGGTAGAACGGGTGGAGACCGAAGGTTTGCAGAAAACAGTATATGTAACAGGAGGTGAAGTCTTTATTGCTCCGGCTTTGATTATAGCTACTGGAGCGAGTTGGCGTAAACTGAATGTTTCGGGCGAAACAGATTATATCGGTAAAGGGGTGGCGTTTTGTCCACATTGCGACGGGCCTTTTTATAAAGGCAAACATGTGGCCGTAGTCGGCGGAGGAAATTCAGGAATAGAAGCTGCTATAGATTTGGCCGGGATCTGCTCGAAAGTGACTGTGTTTGAATTTATGGACGAGCTGAAAGCCGACAAGGTGTTACAGGAAAAAGCCAAAAGCCTGCCAAATGTAGAAATTATCCTTAGCGCGAAGACTACAGAAGTCGCTGGTAATGGGGAAAAGGTTACAGGCATTCATATTATAGACCGCAAAACAGAGGAAGCGAAGAAGTATGACCTTGATGGCATATTTGTTCAGATCGGACTGGCTGCCAATAGCGGGGTATTTAAGGATGTAGTGGCTGTAAACCGTTTCGGTGAAATAGAGGTAGATGCTCATTGCCGTACCAATATACCGGGAGTATATGCGGCCGGAGATGTAACGAATGTACCTTACAAGCAAATAATAATTGCTATGGGAGAAGGTGCGAAAGCTGCCTTATCAGCTTTTGAAGACCGTATCCGTGGAGTACTTTCGTAAGTTAACTCTAAAAAATTAAATAATAAGCAATCCTTATGGGGTTGCTTTTGTTTATAATTGTTCTTCCAGATCCTCTTCCACCACCTCGGGAGGAGTATCGATGAGTTGTGCTTTCCGTTTCTTATTGCGCCTGAATATAATAATGAGATATACAATCGTTACCACGGATGCGCCGCATAGCAGGTAAACACCCGAACCGATCTTAGGCAATTTATAGAACAGATTAAACGATACGATAAGTGCAAAAAAACCGGTAACCATCAACAGGATGCGGGCTATCCTTGGTTTTGCCAGAAGCCACAGGCTCATCACGATAAAGCTGAATAAGGGTATCAGGTATATTATATAAGTAGTATAAACAGATTCTTTATTTTTAGAGAAGAATTTGAAAAAATTGGTCACTTTGGTCATTTTTTTCTGTATGTCGGGAATATCCCAGCCTACTACCTTCACCAGCCCCATGTCGAGCCATGGCAGGAAAAAAGCAATAATAAACAACAATGCGAGTAGTAATTCGAACGAGACGTACCTGTTAGTTTTTTCCATTATAGTTCTATTTCGTCGGCCGAAATATAGCCGTGTGTTATGCAATAAAATATAAGCCCCGATACGGTTTTTATACCCAGTTTGGCCGTAATATTCTTGCGGTGCGAAAGCACGGTATTCAGACTGATGTTCAGCTTGTCGGCAATTTCCTTGTTCAGAAACCCGAGCGCCACCAGTCTCAACACATCCATCTCGCGCTGAGAGAGAGCCTGTGCCCTGTGCGATTTCTGGTTATGATTGGCAGCTATCAGCCCTTGCAGGTCTTCAATACCCGATTCGGACAGTTCATCCATCATCGGTTTCAATATCTTCTCCCTGATGCGGTTGTGTTTTTCCAGATCTTTTTGAAAGCTATCTATCGTAAAAATAACAGCATAGCACATGTTTTCATTGAAGTTCCCCGAAATATGCTTGATTATAATACTCTTCAGATCGGTGAGCAGCGCCAGCGGAGTATCTCCCTTTACCATACCCTGCTCGATCTGGGCAACCAGTTCGTGTTTGAATTCATTAAAAAGCCTGCATATCAGTTTCAATTGTGCATTATTCTGGTCACTCATCGACAGGAAAGCATTCAGGTGTTTCTCCAGATTGTGCAACTGCCCATGTATCAGATAAGCGTCGGTTTGCTTGATATATCCGATAACCATCTCTATGTCGAATTTCTGAAGTTTCTTTTCCGGGAAATATTCTTCATTGAGAAATGTATTCAGTATCGCCAGAAAGAATTCAGGATTGATATTAGCCGTATGGCATATATCACCTATAGTCCTGTCTCCCAGGCCAAGTTTAACCCCAAAGCGGTTGATAACAGGAATCAATTGGTGATTTTCTTCAACGACTTCCGATAATATAGATGATGTTTCTAAAAAAAGCATTGATCTCAGACTTCAAAAAATTTCGACAACAAAATTACATATTAATTTGGAATAGTATTCTTAAAATCAAATTATCTGCCACACGAAATCATAAGTTTAATCTATAATTCAAATCACAGTTATAGATTTTGACAATATAGAGTTAAAAACAATTTATGGTAATTATTGGCTAAGTGTTAAACAAATATCGGAATATGATTGTTAAATTTGTAACAACATAAGAAACACTCTTTATTATGAAAAGAATATTTTTTGCATGTATAACGTTTGCTTTACTTATCACAGGTAATGTAAACGCACAAAATAATGATAATGACAATAATAACAATCAAAAAACAAAAGCTATGAAATTTGAATTACCAAAGTTGCCGTATGCAACAGACGCATTAGAGCCGGTTATCGGGAAACAGACAATAGAATTACACTGGGGCAAACACCTTCAGACTTACATCAATAACCTGAACAACCTGATCCAGGGAACCAAGTTTGAAAACGCTGATCTGGAAACTATTGTAAAAGAAAGCGATGGCGCTATTTTCAACAATGCAGGACAAACGTTAAACCACAATATATATTTCCTTACTTTCAGTCCTAACGGTGGCGGAGAGCCTAAAGGAAAACTAGCGGAAGCTATTAATGCAAAATGGGGTTCTTTCGAAGAATTCAAGAAAGAATTTAATGCTGCCGGAACAGCAGTATTCGGTTCGGGCTGGGTATGGCTAGCCAAAGATAAAGAGGGTAAACTGGAAATCACTAAAGAAGCAAACGCAGGAAACCCGATCACAAAAGGTCTTACTCCGCTATTAGGATTCGATGTATGGGAACATGCTTACTATCTTGATTACCAAAATCGCCGTGCAGACCACTTGGCTGAGCTTTGGAAAATAATCGACTGGAGCACAGTAGAAGCACGCTACTGATCTGATTAAATTAAAATATATAAACAGAAGGCGATCTTTATAATAAAGATCGCCTTTTTCGCATTCAGACCTTTATAAGATTAATAATAGTAGTATCTAAAGATTCCGCGATATTCAGCAAAGTACCGATGGTGAGATTGGTTCTCCCCGACTCTATCCTGCTCATATTCGACTTTTCATAATTACAACGTGCAGCAAGTTCTGCTTGCGTAATATTTTTCTCCTCTCTTATCCTCTTGATATTCTGCCCTATAGCAATAAGCAATTCTTCTTTTTTCATAACCTTCGATTATCATATTTGATAACTAAGGAAAGATTATTACCTTTGCACATGGTTATCATATATGATAACATCTGAATATTAACTAAATATCCATTGTATGAAAAACTATTATTTGAAACATTATTCAGTACTGATAATTCTGGTATACTTTTTTGGTTTTACCGCATGTAGCAGTGATGACAACGAAGAGAAAGCCATCGAAGTTCCGGAAAAGGAACAGCTTGTTCAAACTGTTTACGCCGATGGCACCGAAGGCAAGAGTGGAGTAACCTTCACTACAAGTGGAGCCTGGACATCATCGATAGTGGAAACGACACAAAAATCGACAGGTAATACCCAGGCTGATTGGGTAAGCATAAGTCCGGATAACGGAAATAAGGCAGGAACATATACTATCTCTATCTCTCTAAGTCCCAATTATACGGGAGCCGACCGTTCTTCCACCATTACGATTGTTTGTGGTAATGATAAAATTGAAATAAAAGTAACACAGACCGGCAAAACCGCAACAGGTGAAATACCAGAAGAGAATGATGACGTGGATATTTATGTGGCGGGGGAAGATGGTGACCGGGCTGTATATTGGAAAAACGGAAATAAAGTTGTGTTGAGTAATCTATCGTCTGAAGCTAATTCCATCTTTGTATCTGGCAGTGATGTATATGTGGCAGGAAGAGAATGGGGTGTGGACGGATCCAGTGCCGTAAGCTGCTACTGGAAAAATGGACAACGCACATCTTTATCAGCTTATTCGGTTAATTCTATTTTTGTATCAGGAAATGATGTATATGTAGCAGGAACAATATCTGGAGCGGGCTATAATGCCCGTTATTGGAAAAATGGAAAGGAAATGCAATTGGATGGAAAAGGATACGACGCTAATTCTGTTTTTGTTTCAGGTAATGATGTATATGTAGCAGGAGGAAGTTATAGTATAAGTGGAGAGTATGACATTTATAATCAACAAGCTTGTTACTGGAAAAACGGACAACAGATCGTTTTAGACGAAAGCCGCTATTGCCCTGTAGCGACATCTATCTTTGTTTCGGGTAATGATGTTTATGTCGCTAGCGATGGTGGCTATAATGAAGACAAACAAACATGTTTTGTCAGATATTGGAAAAATGGAAAAGAAGTAATAGTAGAAGAAAGTGATAGTCCTACTCATAGAACGTCTTTATTCGTATCAGGCAACGATGTATACATGGCTGGAGCTCAACGATCTGCTGGAGGAGGAGATGTTTATATCGCCAAATACTGGAAAAACAGGGAAGCTATTATTTTAACAGACTATTCCGATTCCGACCCAGAGGAGGAGGCATCTTCTATATATGTTGTAGACAATGATGTGTATGTTGCAGGATCAGTATGGAATAGTAAAACAGAGTCGCTGAATGCAGTCTATTGGAAAAACGGTAAAATAGTAAAACTAGGTAATTCGGATTATTCAGAAGCCAACTCCATTTTTGTCGTAAAAAAATAATTATCCGATGAGAAAGATTTATTTATTAGCTATTATACTGTTTTGTTGTCTTGCGATACAAGCTCAGGCATCCAAGCCAAGAGGAACATATTTGAATTTCAACTATGTGTCTTCAAAACTAAAAAACACATCAGATAAAAGTTCGTTAAAAAACAATTATGGTGCAGCCATAACAATTGGACATACTTTTTATCTACATAAAGAACCATTATGGAATATGGTTCGCTTTGGAATTGACTGGACTATTTTCGACCTGAATTTTTCACAATATTTCGACACCTATTTTGATGATTATGAAGATGATAAAGTGAAAATCTATCAGGGTGAAGCAGGTATGCATGTTGGTCCGTCAATCACCGTAACCCCTCTCAATGGACTAAATATAAGTGGATACTTTCGCTATGCCCCTTCTTATGCAGCCATATATGACGATTATTCCGAGAATTTTTCCGGAACATATGGCTCTTTTTTCGTTTCAGGACTATCGGTATCTTATAAATTGATATCTCTTGGTATAGAAAACCGTTGGGGTAGTGCAAAATATAAGTTCGACTATGAGGAGGATGAATATGAAGAACCTACTTCTTATAAGCAAAAACTGAAAACATCAGGCGCCCGGTTTTATTTAGGTTTCAGATTCTAACTATTTTATTTTTAAACACATATCAAATACACATTTATTTAACAGACAGAAACTTAGAGCCTGTAAGAAAAATTTTCGCTAAAATTTGAACAGACTCTTATATTGTGCGAATCAGCAGTTCAATATGAATCAATTAAGATCAGAATTTCCACTGCTCCGACGTCTTTGCCGAACCGGAAGTAGACACTCCGGCGCCTTTATAATATTTCAAGGCCTCGGGCAGGTCTTTTTGTATCTGCTGGATACGGGTATTATCCGAAGGGTGGGTACTCATAAATTCGGGTGTACTACTACCCTGCTGCGACATACGTTGCCAAAATGCGGCGGCCTGGCTCGGATCATATCCGGCCATTGCCATAAATATCAGTCCAAGCTGATCTGCTTCGAGCTCCTGTTTACGCGAATATGGCAATAAAACACCATACTGGGCTCCAAGTCCCATGGCTACAGCGGCAGCCTGTTGTACCCCTGCAGAAGTGCCGCCAAGAGCCGCACCAACTGCTGCCGTACCATACTGTGCCGCCATCTGGTTGCTCATACGTTCATTCGCGTGTTTGGCAACAGCATGCGCTACTTCATGCCCCAGTACTACGGCAAGTCCAGTTTCATTTTGGGTATATGGCAGAATACCTTCATATACCACAATCTTTCCACCCGGCATACAGAAAGCATTTACATCGGCACTCTTTACCAGGTTGAATTCCCACGAATAAGATGCCAATTCATCGGCATATCCGTTATTTTTCAAATAGGTTTCTACTGCATTAGCAATATTTCTCCCCACTTTTTGCACCAATGCTGTATTAGCCTTGTCTGTAGAAACAGGTGCAGATTTTATAAACTCGTCGTATTGTTGTAAGCTCAGGGTCAACACTTCCTGATTAGAAACCAGAGACAGTTGTTTTCGTCCTGTGAGAGGCACACTACTACAGCCTGCAAATAAAATCGCAGACGCTACGACAGATAATAACAGATGTTCTTTTTTCATTCTTGTCTAGTTTTGTTTGTAAAAGTGTTATTTACTTTATTTCTTATTTTGTTCTTTCAACAAATCACGTATTTCGGTAAGCAGCACTTCTTCCTTGCCGGGAGCAGGAGGTGTAGCAGGTTCTTCTTCTTTCTTATTCTGCAATGCATTAATGCCTTTGATAGCAAAGAATATTGCAGTTGCTATGATCACAAAATCGAGTATTGTCTGGATAAATGTTCCATAGTTAATAGTTACGGCAGCAGCATCTCCGACTGCATCTTTCAACGTAAACTTTAACTCTGTAAAATTCATACCTCCCAATAAAATGCCAATAGGTGGCATAATAATATCGCTTACCAGTGATGATACTATTTTTCCGAAAGCTCCACCGACGATAACACCGACTGCCATATCGACAACGTTACCACGCATCATAAAGGCCTTCAATTCTTTTAAAATTGCCATTTTAGTTTATCTTTTCTAATTTGTTAATATATTATTTCTATTAATTTAAACGCAAATTAATGTATTTTGTTTAAAACAACCCGGATAGCCAAAGTATTATTTTCTGCTGATACTTCATAATTGTCGACACATATATTATACGGAATATTCATCTTGTGAGGCAGCAGACTATTATCCACTGAGTCTCTTTCTGTTTTTCCTGTGCTGACTACATAGCCATTCAGACTGATTGTATCGTTCCCGGCCTTATAATCGAAAGCCAGAAGCTGATCCCCTACTTTGGTGAACATACTCACAGAAGCGCCTGCTATTGTTCTCTCCATCATATCTTTTTCCGGGATATGACAGAAAAATGAATTTATGGAATCAGTTTCAATAAAATCATGTATTGCCCTGTAGCTGTTGCTGGCAGCGAAAACCCCTTTGCGGAATGTACTAACGAGAAACCGGTCGCCGGGAAGTGCATATAATACGATCTCACTGCCTTTATAGATGCGGTGTTGCGGGCTATAAGACAGAGCCACACTATCTTTTATATATCCTTCTATTACCGATTCATCTTCTTTTCTTATTTTCAGCAATAGCATCCTGTTATCTGCAGCGTCTTTACATAAAACTACCGGATAAGAAAATCCTTCGGGCAATATGTTTACCAAACTGGCATATGCAGAATCGTAAACAAAAACATCTTTTAAGTTATAGTTCCTGTTGATATTGAATACCTCGATAGCAGTTGATGGAATATGTTCATAGATATTTGTAGTATAAGACTCCCTATTATATTCCAGCCGTTTGTACATAAACCAGCCGCCGACAAGAATTGTAGTCATCAGAATAAATAAAATAATTATCTTTATCCGGCGTTTGGTCATTGTATCGAAATCATAAACGTTTGTGTAAACATAAAACAAAGGCTAACCCACACACAAAGATATATGAAAGCTTTGATATCCAGAGAACTTAAAATCATTTTTTGTTCACCCGCAGGAGCTTTTTTCTCCGTGGTTTATTTACTGGCTGCCGGAGGAATGCTCTGGTTCTTTTCCGGCAATTATAATCTTATAGATGGCGGCTATGCAAGCATGGAACGCTTTTTCAGCTTATCGTCTATCCTCTTTGCCATACTGATACCGGCGGTAACTATGCGCCTGTTCTCGGAAGAGAAACGCAACAAGACATTAGATATATTATTGGCAAGGCCTGTAAAAGCTACCTCTGTATATTTCAGTAAATTCACAGCTACTTTTGTTTTTGTCTCGGTCACTTTACTACCCACACTTATCTACATATATTCTTTGCATCAACTAGCTAATCCGGTCGGCAATATAGATATAAATAGCATTGTGGCATCTTATATATCCTTATTGCTACTTGTATCAGTGTTTATCTCTATCGGATTATTTGGTTCGGCCCTGACAAAAAATCAGGTCGTAGCATTTATTATCTCCATTTCGCTTTGCCTGTTTTGCCTGTATGGCTTCGACATGCTGGCTGGCTTGTTTCTCTCGGGAAAAACAAATGCCCTATTATCTTCGCTCGGATTATCATACCACTACAAGCTGATGCAGCGGGGAGTCATACAACTGAGCGATATTATCGTTATTATCAATTATCTCGCTATTTTCAGCTTTCTTACAATTATATTACTTGTCAGGAATAAGAAAAAAGCACTTATATACCTGTCTGTACTACTTCTGTCAATAAATATTACTACTACCTTTATTCCCAACTACAGACTGGACTTTACTGCGGATAATCGTTACACATTAAGCGGCTATTCGGTGGAGTTGCTGAAACAGGTAAAGGGTCAGCCGTTGAATGTCGAGATGTATCTTACCGGCGATCTTAATTACGGATTCCAGCATCTTAAAAATGAAACAGATAACCTGTTTGCCGATTTTAACCGCTATTCGGATAATAATATAAATATCAGGTATATCTCGCCCTATATTTCGGGAGAATCACAGGAGCGGATATACGAAACGATGTACAGAAACGGAATGGATGGCATCATACTCAACGAAACCGATAAAGAGGGGAAAAACAGCCGCAAAGTTATCTACCCTTACGCCCGGATTTCGAACGAGAAAGACACATTAACCGTGAATCTGCTGAAAAATGTAATGGGAAACACCGCCGAAGAAAACCTGAACGCTTCGGTTGAAAGCCTCGAATTTGAATTCATCGATGCTATCAGGTTATTACAACAGAAGGAACCGAAAAACATAGCTTTTATCGAGGGACATGACGAACTGCCACGGACTTACGTCTATGACGCCGAAGAGCTTCTTTCTAAATACTATTCCGTAAATCGCGGCCAGATAGGTAATGAGCCGGGAGTCCTGGATAATTTTGATGTCATTATCATCGCGGGGCCTCTGAAAAAATATAGCGAAACAGAAAAATATATTATCGACCAGTATATCATGCAGGGTGGAAAAATACTGTGGCTTGTAGACGGTGCATATTATTCGCATCAGCAACTGGCTGGCATAGGTTATTCACCGAGTATGAAAAACGATGTGAATCTGGATGATATACTGTTCAATTACGGAGTACGCATCAATCCTGACCTGTTACAGGACAAGCAGTGTGTTTCCACGCACCTGGTATCGGACGATAAAAAACAGGCACCGGCAGTTGTACCAAGCTATTTTCAGCCATTGCTGATACCATCGCCCGGTCATCCGGTGACAAAAAACATAAGGGATATAAAAGCCGGATTCGCCAGTTCGATCGATGTTGTAAACAGTTCGGGAGAAATACAAAAGCAAGTATTGCTGACCAGTTCGGCCAACGCACACCTGGTAAAAGTACCCGAGCCGATAGACTTCGACGTGGAGCGGATACAAAACCAGTCCGGCTATTTCAATCAGCCTTTTGTTCCTGTAGCCGTAAGCCTTGAGGGCAAGTTCGGTTCGGCATTCATAAACCGTCCTGTACCCGACAGTATAAGCAATACCAGAAAAGAACGATTGGCTGAAAGTAAGGAAACCAAGATGATCGTTGTTTCGTCGTCTGACATCATATCGAACGGAATACAAGGACAGGGCAGCGATTCTCAAATAGTACCGATGGGATTCGACCGGGTTTCGCAAACACAGTTTGGAAACCGTGATTTTATTGTCAACGCCATAAACTGGCTGGCTGACGACGATGGCATTATGACCTTGCGCACCAAGCAGCAACAGATGTATATCCTCAATAAAAAAGCAGCGTACGAAAGCAGGGACAAATACACCGTTCTGAATATCGCATTCCCCGTCATATTCATGCTGATAGTTATGGGAGGAACCGTTCTGTACAGGAAAAGAAAATATGAGTAAAAGTAATAGAATTATTATTCTAAGATATTTTTATTTTTATATTTGTATGCAAAGATTTAGAATATGTCGAAGAAGGTATCTACTATATGCTTAATAAACCTTGTGTGTGTATTCTCATTCGCACAAGAATTTTTGCCGGTTTGGGATAAAAAAACACCAAATAGCAAAGGAATTATATTGAAAGACAGTATTGCTAATGAGAGAGTTTATCAGGTAGTAACCCCCGGCATTTATGTATTTGAACCTTCTATTGCCGAAAATAAGAATACGGCAGTCCTGATTATTCCGGGAGGAGGATATGCGAGACTGGCTTATCAGGTAAGTGGCTTCCAGCTGGCAAAATGGTTCAATACCTTTGGGGTGACAGCCTTTGTCCTAAATCATCGCCTTCCCCTGTCGCCCGATGTGATCGAATCACATAAGGCTCCGCTACAAGATGCCCAAAGGGCTATAAAGTTTATCCGTTACAATGCTAAAAAATGGAATATAGACACGAACAAAGTCGGGGTGATGGGCAGTTCGGCAGGAGGACACCTCGCCGCTTGTCTGTCCACTTTTACCGAAGATTGGTCCGCAACAGGCGATAGTATGGATACTGTTCCATATATTCCAGATTTTACAATATTGGTATCCCCCGTCATATCAATGAACGAATACGTGCATAAAGGCAGCCGGGACAATTTACTGGGAAAGGATGCATCACAGGAACTAAAAGATGCTTTTTCCTGCAATAAAAGAGTAACGGACAAAACGCCTCCTGCCTTCATGGTTCATGCCTCTGATGATAGAACAGTGTCGTCGTTGAACAGCATTCTTTATTATTCGGCTCTCAAACAACACAATATAATAAAAGCGTCATTGCATATCTATCCGCAGGGAGGTCATAGTATTGCTGCACGAAACAATCCTGGCAGCACCAACAGTTGGACGATATTGCTCGAGAAATGGCTTAATGAGATAGGTATTATTGGTATGAATTAGGATTAGTATCTAAAAAAATAAATTAATTAATCTATCAGCGAGTCGCTCGCTGTGCTATTTTTAATTATAAAAAATCATTATTATGGAAAATCAAGAACAGTATGCCCAAGGCAATAAATCTGTGGTTAGTATGGGAGAATGGCTTATAACTATGCTTATAATGATCATTCCGCTTGTAAATTTAATAATGCTGTTCGTATGGGCTTTCGGTAGCAATACGCCGGAAAGTAAGGCCAACTGGGCAAAAGCTCAATTAGTATGGATGGTAATAGGTATTATACTTGTTGTCATTTTCTGGGGAGCCATCGCCGCAATGGTTGTCGGTGCCGCTGCTTCCAGGTAACAGATAAACCGATTTAATAAAATGCACAGAAGCCTTTCTCATCAAAGGCTTCTTTTTTATTGGTAGCAGGTTTAATCTTTCAATTTTCTTTAACTACACGCAATCGGAAATTGCTTGTCAAAATGAACAAGATATGAGAATCTGGAATTATTAAGAAACATTATCAAATATTCTGAAATAATTTGCAATCCGGAAAGATAATACAATTGCAATACTATACTTTTGTAAAAAGAAATTCCGTTTTCTTTATAGATCTTTAATAACTAAAAAATGCCCGTATGAAATCATTATCTATTTATTTTTTATTTTTTTGCAGCCTGACATTATTCTTTTCATGTAGTGACGACGAAGATAACGAACCATATCAGCCACCATACAGTGAAGAAGATATTCAAGATGAAATATCTTTAAAATCCTATCTGCAACAATCATTTCCTTCTGCCATCGAACGGGTTTCGGTGACGGATCAGACTGTGGAAATAAAAGGCAAATCGACAGGAGAAGGCGACTTCTACTTAGTAGAGATACCTCCCTATGAAGATGTTACGCAGATAAAAGAGGCACCGTACAAAACAAAGCTCGAAGGCACGCCCTTCACGGTTAAACTCGACCGCATGGTAGAAAGAGGCGGCATTACGTATGACCGCCTGTTATCGAAATGGGCTGTTTTTAAGACCGAAGGCACGACCGGTAAACTTGTTTCGCATGCCCGTTATGCAGACGACATACCGGTTCTCCATCAGTTACAACCGGTTCCGTTAACTACAAAAAAAGGGATTGGCGGAATTTTCGTCAACCAGTTCATCTCCGACCTCACCTTGCTGGGCACCAGTAGCGGAACGCTGAATCTCACCATTACCCGTTTCCTACATCTTACACCCAAAGACGGATATAGCGAATATACTTATGGCGGGAAAACCTATTACATCGACATGGCCTTCGTAGAAGGAACTTATGATACCATGCTGAAGGAAACCACCAAAGACCGTAACCTTTCCATCGCAGCCATTTTGCTGATAGAGCCTGCCGCTCAGGCGGCAGATCCCGCCGTAGGCGCATTGTTGCAGCATCCCGATTACGAAAAAGGCGCCTTTACTATGCCCGACATGAGTAATCCCGAGGCTGTCAATTGTTACGCGGCAGCACTCGATTTTCTGGCCAAAAGGTATTGTACGCCCGACAACCGGTACGGACGTATTTCTCACTGGATCATGCACAACGAGATAGACGGATCGATAGACTGGACCAATATGGGAGTGAGACCTGTCACACTGGTAACCGATGCTTACATGAAGTCTATGAGACTGTGTTACAATATTGTACGGCAGTACGACAATAATGCAGAAGTATTTGCGTCCTTCTCACATTCATGGACAGCAGCTTCTAACCCGGGATGGCACACTACCAGAGAGATAGTCGACCTGATCAACGACTATAGTCGTGCCGAGGGAGATTTTCAGTGGGCTATGGCCTGCCACAGTTATCCTGAAGATGTATATAATCCGCGCACATGGGACGACCCGAACGCGACGTACTCCATGGATACTAAATTTGTTACCTTCAAAAATCTGGAAGTACTGAGCAAATGGGCACTCGCCAAGGAAAACAAATACAAGGGAACGATCAAGCGTTCTGTATGGTTGTCCGAAGCCGGGGTTAATTCACCTACTTATTCTGATCAGGATCTATTGACGCAAGCTGCCGGAGTAGCTTACGCCTGGAAAAAGATCAATGGCCTTCCTGGTATCGACGGTATACAATGGCATAATTGGTTCGACCACCCAGATGAAGGAGGTGCCCGTCTGGGATTACGTAAATTTCCACAAACCGATAATGCAGAAACCAAGCCTTCATGGTTTGTGTTCCAAAAAGCAGGCACGGAAGAAGAGGACAGTTATTTTCAGCAATTCCTTCCTGTGATAGGGATTTCTGACTGGAATGTTATTGAAAATTTCTGAAATAGTGATAAGATAATAAAAAAGAAGAGCTTTAGCCGGAAGGCAGATAATTCTCCGGCCAAAGCTCTTCTCTTCAGATAAGGAAGAAAGTTGTACGGTGTAAATATAAATTTTCTCCATTGTGAAAATCTTCCCGAATTAATTCTTAATTTTGTGCAATCTGAAATATAATAGTCCCCTAAACGGGAAAATAGTAAGTTTTAAACGATTGTATGCCTAGAATTAATCTGAGAGGGATGGGAGTTGCACTGATAACTCCGTTTAAAGAGGATGAGAGTGTCGATTACGATGCGCTGCTCAAGCTCGTTGATTACCAATTACAGAACGGCACCGATTACCTGGTTGTACTGGGAACCACTGCCGAAACCCCTACCCTGACCGAAGATGAGAAAAAGCAGATCGTGGAACTGATCGTCAGCAGGGTAAACGGACAAATTCCTATTATCCTTGGAGAAGGGGGAAATAATACCCGCTCGATTGTTGATAAACTAAAGAAAAATGATTATTCAGGTATCGACGGCATCCTTTCTGTCGTACCTTATTATAATAAGCCTTCGCAGGAAGGTATATACCAGCATTATAAAGCTATTGCCGAAGCATCGTCTCTACCTGTGGTTGCATATAATGTTCCCGGACGCACAGGAGTAAATATGACAGCAGAAACCACGTTGCGTATCGCCTGCGATTTTCCGAATATAGTTGCTGTAAAAGAAGCCTCCGGTAATATGACACAGATGGACGAGATCATCAAACGTAAACCTGAAAACTTTGATGTTATTTCGGGGGACGATGGTGTGACATTCCCGCTTATTACATTAGGCGCTATCGGTGTTATATCTGTTATTGGTAATGCCTTTCCTAAAGAGTTCAGCCGCATGACACGCCTTGCCTTAGAGGGTGATTATGCCAGTGCGCTGACTATACATCACAGTTTCAATGAACTGTTCAACCTCTTATTTGTAGACGGTAATCCTGCCGGAGTAAAATGTATGCTCAATATGATGGGATACATAGAAAACAAGCTGCGTCTGCCGCTTGTTCCTACACGCATCACTACCTACGAACAGATACGAAATGTACTTATCGACCTGAACATTAAGTGCTGATATTCCTAATCATCCATCTTCTCTGAATTCGAGTATATCTCCGGGCTGACATTCCAGCACTTTGCAGATCGCATCCAGCGTACCGAAACGTATTGCTTTAGCTTTACCCGTTTTTAATATAGACAAATTGGCCGGGGTTATATCCACTTTTTCGGAAAGTTCGTTCAGCGAGATCTTCCGCTTAGCCATCATTACATCCAGATTCACGATAATTGCCATACTTTATCTATATATTAAATGGTGAGATACTGTTCTTCTTTTAAGTTTAGCGAAACTTTGAGTATTTCGGTTAATAATAGTGTGACCAATCCAAGAGAAAGGTAAATGATATTGTTTTCGAGATCGGGTCCTGCTATTTTATAGTTTTCAATATTGAGAACTTGTTTTGCTGTTGCAATATTGATATACCTCATTAATGCATCAAACAGGGAAAGTGCTATCATAGTCCAACCCATAATACGGATTTTGAAAATAACATTATCTGTAATTATTTTGTTCTTTGTGATATTATACACCACATTAAAAAACATAATAGGAAAAGCAACAATAGCAATGAAAAGAAAAATAGCTATAGCCATAAAAAATATTTCAGCAATGAAAAGGTATACGGGAACATCCTTTGTCGGAACATTTACTTTAATACGGGCTTCTTCAAATTGTGTATTTATAGTTTCATTGCCTGTTTTGTTGTATAAAGTAATTGCTGTATTTTCTTTTGCAACAGGTTCGAGCCATACGGAAAGAGGGGTGGTACTACTCTTTTCTCTGGCTGAATTGGCTCCATCGATGAAGCTCTCCTTCATATCATCAAAATCGTTACAGAACATGTTTACAAAGAAACCGACATAACAGATAGCAATAAGAATACAATAAAATTTAATTCGCGTGTTCATAATATATAAAGTTTAAATTAATGGCAAATCAAACAACAATACAAAAGAATAAATATTTTCCGATAAAAACAAATTATTTATCGAAAAACAATAAATAAGCATTGCTTTGTAACCACAAAAATATATAAATATCAAACACACAGACAGATAGCCAAAACAGGCATTAATAATGATTTTATAGCAAAAAATAAGATAGATAAATTTGGATTATATATAAAACTATTTTACCTTTGTCCTCGCATTCAAGAAAACGGCTCCGTAGCTCAACTGAATAGAGCATCTGACTACGGATCAGAAGGTTACAGGTTTGAATCCTGTCGGAGTCACAAGAAAATAAAGCACTTACATTAACAAGTAGGTGCTTTTCTTTTTGGGGATAATATGGCTTTATAGGCGGTTTAGAATCATCTGTAGTTATGATTATGTGAAATAATCCCGATCTAATCTGACAATCATAGATAATCTACAACTATTAAATTAACAAACAAGTTATTCTTACTTCTATTATATCAATCCTTCCAATAATGTTTTAATCTTATCAAAAGATTAATATTGTCTTAACTGAAATAAAATATTTTACAAATACATTTAGGAATAATTCTAAAAATATATGTCATGAATATACATATAATGAATTTGATTTTACCAGGTACAATTGTTGTAGCTTACCTGTCTTTCCTTGTGTATTGTGTCCTGAATCACTATTTAAGTGAAGAAGATTAAGGCAATTGTTTATTACATATTTTATGTTGGTTTACTCATATGGATCAGGATTTGCCTTGTAATTTACTCAATGCGATAAGTGATTTTTTCACATACTCACTGTCGGGTTCTACCATCAGCCAGAAGTTGAGGTAACCGACAATGCGTTTCAGATAAGAGGGATCTGTCGAGCCTATAAATTTCTGATGTCCGGCTAGTCCTTTGGTTAGAATGTAATGCACATTTTTTCGAATCTCCCGTTTTTTTGATTTTGGAATAGTCAGTTTTTCTCCGGAACTGACAGAAACACCAGTAATGATCTTTTTTTTATTTTCTGTTAAGAAACGGGTCTTTTTTCGTTGTATCACAAATTTTTCTTCTCTTACAATACCATCTATCTCCGAAAGAAAAAGTTCAAAAGCAATATCTTCTCCCGAAAAAGTCAGGTCATCCGCATAACGGCTGTATGTCAGATTGTGCTTCCGTGCCAAAGCAATGAGTTTTACATCCATATCGTAGGCAATAATATTGCTGAGAGTAGGACTTGTAGCTGCCCCCTGAGGTAGTTTTCCGTCAAGAGAGCATAATTCGGCCAGTACTTTTGATATATTAGACGGATAACCAATCTTCTCAAAAGCAGTTATTATTCTGGGCTTCTTTATCGATCCGAAAAAATCAGCTAAATCAACCTTTATTATCTGTGTTTTCCCCAGATGTACTTTAGCATTGTGAATCACTGATACGTTCTGCCGAAATCCGGTAGCGGCGGAATGAATACTTACAGAGAGTAAAATGCGTTTGTAAATCGTTTTTTGAATATTCAGCAATACATTGTTTGGTGCCGATATTGTGCGACAACCTCCACTCCGTTTCCCCAGTTTGAAATGAGAATACTGAATTGAAGTATTTTTCAGTATATCGATCAATTCATTTTTTTCAACTGCCAGAAAATTGGCACACCATGTTATAGCTGCATCATCGAAAGGTAAAGGTGCTGAAAATATACGTTCAAAAAAGCTTTGCCTTTTCGCCTGTTTTACTTTCTTCTCCCGGGAAAAGACAGAGAATATACTCTTTTTGGGGGTGGTTTTAACCTCTTCGCCTTTATCATAATTATCCGGATTTCGATTATAGTTTCGGGTGTCGCGACTGTATTCGTCACCCCCGCTATAATTGAGTAATTTGTAGAATATCCATAATACTAGGAATATGATAAGTATGACTAAGGCTATATTCATCGTCTGAAAATTAAAAGGAGGACAAGTGTTTACTTTTAGGATTGTTCTGTAGTACCGCCTGTAAATCTGAAAGATTTAGGCAGTAATACAGAACAATCCTAAATCTCAGAAAAGGCATGAACTATCGAGGCGACTACACCTCTTTCTTGCTAAATCTTTAGCTCATCCTCCTGAATGCAAATATAACTGTTTTTCTTTTATCAGTACAAGTGCTATCATACAATAGTATAAAAAATAAAGGAGGATATCATAAATATCCCCCAATACCTTTCCATAAACGGATATACTATTCCGTACCTCCGCCTAAGGCTTTATATAGATCCACAGTACATTGCAACTGTTCCAGTTTATCATTCACCTGAGTGAGTAATGCCGACAGCAGATTTTGTTCAGCTGTAAGCACCTCGGTATAATTTGCATCACCAGCCTTTAGCAATTCCTGAGTAAAGTAAACAGAGTTTTTGCACGACTCTATTTGTTTATCCCGTGTTTCATTCTTTTTCAGAGAAGATTCGAAAGAGAACAAAATATCAGCTATTTCCTGCCCTGCAGCTAAAACTGTCTGTTCGAAAGTCAATAAAGCCTCCTGTTGCTGGGCTTTTGCTATCTTCAGGTTTCCGGTCAATTGCTTCTTCGCAAAGATCGGTTGAGTCAATCCTCCGATAATACTGGCAAAAATATTCTCCGGCTTAAAGAAATTAGACAATGTATTCGTTGTTCCATATCCTATCGATCCCGAACTAAGTGTTATAGATGGATAGAAACTTGCCTGAGCGGCGTTTGTCAGTTCAAATGCCGAACGGAAAGACAGTTCAGCCTGTTGTACATCCGGACGCTTGGCTAACATTTGTACAGGCACACCGTATTCAAGCTTTTCAGTATATTGCTGTTCAAAAATAGTAGAACGGGCTATTGTTCCCGGTTTCCTGCCCAACATAGTACAAATTGAGTTTTCCATTTGCCTGATCTGGCTTTCCAGGTCGGGAATACTTGCACGTGTGCTATACAGCAATGACTTACTTTGCTCAACTGCTGCGCCATTCTGTAATCCCGATTCCTTTAATGCCTGCATTGTTTCCACATTTTCCTCTAACAGTTTCACTGTTTCTATAGTTACTGCCAGCTTTTCGTCCAACGCCAGTAGCGAGTAATATGATGTGGCAATATTCGCAACTAAAGATGTCTGTATTAAATTCTTATATGCATGGCTGTTCAGAAACTGAGCATATTTTGCCTTAGACTGTCTGTTCAGCTTTCCCCAAATATCCAATTCCCAACTGGCAGAAACCCCGAGGGAGTAATTTGTGGAATGATACCCCAGCACATCTTTACCTCTGCCTCCGTCACTGCTTCGTGAATGATTTACCTGTCCGACTAATGATACATCGGGAAAATAAGCGGCTTTGGCCATACTTAGATTAGCTTCGGCCTGCTGAATACGTGTATAGGCTATCTGTAGATCGAGATTCTTATCTATACCTTCATCTATTAAAGCTACAAGATAAGGGTCAGTAAAATATTCTTTCCATGGAATATTCGCTATAGAGGTGGTATCATCGGAGGTTATCTCCCCATACAAATTATCGGTGTTGAGTTCAGGTGTTTTATATTTGTTTGTTACCTGGCAGGAGGAGAAGCCTATCAGGGCGATAAATCCCAATAAAACAATTTTATTTTTCATATCTATTTATATTAGCCCCCCTAATCCCCCCGAAGGGGGACTACAGAGAGGGTATTTGTTTAATAATTCTATTCGTGGCTTTGCCAAAGTCCCCCTACGGGGGATTGAAGGGGCTTTATTGTTGTTTGTTTATAAACTCATCGTTCGAATTTATCATACCCGACTTGCTGAATTTGTCTTGTATAGACTGGAATATGATATAGAGAGACGGAATCACCAATACTCCGATAAGCGTACCTATTAGCATACCTCCAATGGCGCTGATACCTATCGAGCGGTTACCGATAGCACCTGCCCCTGTGGAAACAGCCAGAGGTAAAAGTCCGAATATAAAAGCGAATGATGTCATTAATATCGGACGGAAACGGGCTACTGCACCGTTAACGGCTGCATCTACGATACTCATACCCTGTTGGCGGCGCTGAATAGCATATTCTACTATCAGAATGGCATTCTTAGCCAATAGCCCGATAAGCATAATCAGCGATATCTGTACATAGATATTATTTGTTATACCCTGGCTCAATCCGAATGCCGAAAGGAAGATAAATACTCCGGCCAATCCTACAGGAAGAGAGAAGATCACAGCTAATGGTAAAATGTAACTTTCGTATAAAGCTGCCAATAGCAGGTAAACAAATATCAGACACAATCCAAATATAAGTACAGTCTGGCTGCTACTTTCGGCTTCTTCACGTGTCATATCTGAAAATTCATAGCTGTATCCGGTCGGGAGAGTTATTTCTTCAATCGCTTTTATTACATCCCCTGAACTATATCCGCCTGCATAATTAGGAATAATTGTCAATTCCATTGAAGAATACAAGTTGAACCGTGTCCGTGTTTCAGGGCCAGTAACATCGGTTATCGTCAGAAAGCTTGTAACCGGTGCCATTTCACCGCTTGCCGTTTTTACATATAGTCCATCCAGATCGTCTAATTTAGACCGATATTCGGGGGCAGCCTGTATCATTACCCGGTATTGTTTCCCATACAGGTTGAAGTTTGAAATATACTGGCTACCGATGTATGCCTGCAAAGTACCCATCACATCACTTAGTGTGATGCCTGCATCCTTGATCTTAGCCATATTAACCTCCAGTTGCTTTTGGGGAAAGTTCGGGTTAAATGTTGTCATGGCTGTCATTACTTCTTCTCTTGCGCTCATTTTCGCAATAAAGTCATTCGTTACATTATAGAAATCATAAATATCACCACCCGTACGGTCCTGCAGGTTTACAGCTACACCACTACTTAAACCAAATCCCTGAATAGTAGGTGTACCGAAAAATAAGAATGTAGCATTCTTGATAGAACTTGTTTTCTCGGTCAATATCGCAGCAATTTCGTTCGCGGTTATATCCCTATTATCCCAATGATCCATTTTTATCATTACCGATCCGTAGGAACTACCGGTACCACTCATAAAACTCATCCCGCTAAGGCTTCCGGCGTGTTTTACTTCCGGTATTTCAAAAGCCATTTCCATAACGGCATGTACTACAGAATCTGATCTTTCCAGTGACGATCCGGGAGGTAAAGTGATACTTCCCATAACACCACCACTGTCTTCCTGTGGAACAAATCCGGTAGGTATTACCTTCATCAGTCCAAACAGCACACATGTGCTCACCAGAATAATCCCTACGGTAATCCATCTGTGCCCCCTTTTTCCTAAAAAGACCAGAGACTTCCTGTATTTCGTTGTTGTTGCGCTAAACCCGATATTGAAATAATAGTAAAAGCGTTTCAGAAAACTTTTTTTACCATGCTCCTCATCATGTGGTTTCAAAAAGAGGGCACACAAAGCCGGGCTTAGAGTCAAAGCATTGATAGCCGAAATAAAGATGGCAATAGCCAATGTCAAACCAAACTGCTTATAGAAAATACCACTTGTGCCACCGATAAAACTAACCGGGATAAATACCGATGCCATAACCAATGTAATGGATATAATGGCAGGTGCGATTTCTCCCATGGCTTTAATAGAGGCCTGCTTAGGATCTTTTATTCCATGTTCGAGTTCGGCATGTACGGCCTCGACGACGACTATTGCATCATCGACGACAATCCCGATGGCTAAAACAAGGGCAAATAATGTAAGCAGATTGATAGAGAAGCCCATTACCCACAGGAAGAAGAATGTGCCGACAATGGCAACAGGTACCGCTATGGCAGGGATCAATGTAGAACTGAAATCCTGAAGGAAAATGAACACAACAAGGAAAACCAGCAAAAATGCTTCGAGCAATGTCATGATAACTTTATTGATAGACGCGTTCAGGAAATCACTAATATCCATCAAATAAGTTAGTTTCAATCCGGGAGGAAAATCTTTTACCGCCTTATCCAATTCTGCTTTTACGTTCGTAAGCACTTCCTGTGCATTCGATCCTGCTGTCTGGTTAATACCCATCATTACGGCAGGATTTCCATCGGTCGTCATATACATATTGTACTGCAAACCACCCAGTTCTACATCCGCCACATCACTCAGGCGAACAATTTTCCCGTCATTAGAGCGGACAATTATATTTTCAAATTCTTCTGTTGAAGATAGCCGTCCGGTATATTTCAATGTATACTGAAATGCCTGATTGCTGTTTTCTCCCAACTGGCCCGGAGCAGCTTCGATATTCTGATCCTGCAATGCGGCAATAACTTCGTTTGTCGATATTTTATACGAAGCCATTACATCCGGTTTCATCCAGATACGCATAGAATATTCTTTCGATCCGTATGCAGAAGCGTTACCCACGCCATTAACACGTTTTATCTGCGGAATAATATTAATGTCCGCATAATTTTGAATGAAGGCAGCATCATATTCCGGATTATCAGATGAAAGCGACATCATTAGGATGGTACTTGTCTGTTGCTTCCTAACTGTTACCCCGGCCTGTGTTACTTCGGCGGGCAGCAATGACGATGCCTGATTTACCAGATTCTGAACGTTTACCGTTGCCATATCGGGATCCGATCCCTGTTCGAAATAAACAGTTATGGTCGCAGATCCTGTTGCTGCGGATGATGTCATATAGGTCATCCCTTCCACACCATTGATAGCCTCTTCCAGGGGAATCACTACGCTGTTCATGATCACATCGGCATTTGCCCCGCTATAAGAGGCTTCTACCCGTACTGTAGGAGGGGCAATGTCGGGATATTGCTCTATCGGCAACATATTTAGTCCTATTATCCCCAATACCACTATTATTATTGATATAACGGTGGATAATACCGGGCGTTCTATAAATGTTTTAAGCATGTTTTTTATTTTTTAGTGAAAAATGGAAAATGGAAAGTTGAAAACGAAATGCTTGGTTAATTTTCAATTATGGACACACACTTTCAACTTTCAATTTTCAACTTTCAATTTTGACTTAAATATTCTTGTTTTGTAGCGATCCTCATTCCATTCCTAAGTGTAGCTACTCCATCCGACACTATTTTATCTCCGTCCGACAGGCCGCTGGTTACTGCATAATCCTGACCGTTAGGCATAGTCTGCACCGAAATAAGCTGCTGTTTCACAGTGTCGCCCTCAAGCTTATAGACCAATACTTTATCCTGTTGACTGAATGTAGCTTTCTGTGGTATTACAAAGACATTTTCCAGCGTTTTAGGAATAATTATTTTCCCGCTGGTTCCACTTCTCAGCCGACCCTGTTTATTAGAAAATTCTGCGCGGAAATTGGCAGATCCTGTTGTTACATCTACAGTTCCGGTGATTGTTTCTATACGTCCTTTATCCTCATACTCCGATCCATCGGCAAGAATCAGGGAAACCGGTTCCATATTCCTTATTTTCTCTGACTGGGTTGAACCTTCCACTCCATCCAGGAAACTCATTAACTTTCGTTCGTTCAACGAAAAATAAGCATACACATTACCTGTATTGGCAATGGTGGTCAGTGTATTGCTATTGTTAACCAAGCTGCCCTTACGATAAGGTATTTCTCCGACAACCCCGTCAACAGGACTGGTAACAGTCGTCCAACTCATAGTCGCCTGTGCATTCTTCAGAGTGGCTTCTGCTTGTTCAAGCGATGCTAAAGCCGTTTCATAGGCATTTTCATAGGTCTGTAATTGCACTTCACTAACAATGCCTTTTTCTGCCAGAGGCCGGTAACGGTCTACATTTACTTTTGCTGTATTAACCTGAGCTTTTTCGCTACTTACAGATGCTTTAGCTGAAGTTAACGCTTGTTCCGATGAAGGAGAATTAATCTTAAACAATATCTGTCCTGCCCTGACAACCGAACCTTCATCTACATATATCGCTTCGATATAACCATCGATACGCGGCTTTATCTCAATATCTTCCTGCCCCTTGATTGTTGCCGGATATACAGACTGCATATTTGCATCCTGTTTGTTCAAAACCATCACAGGATATTCCTGACTTGGTGCCTCTTGGTTCGTTTGACCACTGTTTCCACATGAGGCAAGCCCTAACAGAGCGATAGCCCCGCTTAAAATCATCTTTGTTTTCATTGTTATTTTAATTATTAAGTTTATTCAGTTCTTTGGACAACACAAGTAATTGAGCCGTGAAATTTCTTTCATCAATATTGCGGTAGAGATTATTACAGCATAATAGCATTTTGGACGATGCCATACTGTAAAGGGATTTTCCCTTGTCTGTCAATTCGATATATATCACACGGGTATTCACTGTTCCTCGGACACGGGTAATCATATTATTCTTTTCCAGATTGCGCAGAATGGTAGAAACTGTCATTGGGTCTATTCCGGTCTCCTCCGACAGATCAATCTGAATTATCTCTTTTTTATACGTATTCAGATGATATATAGCCGATAATATTTCATACTGTGAACCGGTTAGCCTGAATTCATCCAATATTTGTTTTTTACTTCTCATCCACAGCTTAAAAACATGTCGCATCAACGAATCTACATTGACACCCTTCATGCTGTTTTCTCTGATTTTTTCCATTATATTATCAATTGAGATTATAAGTACTCTTATTTTCTGAGGCAAAAATCGCCAAGTATCTTATCATCTCAAAAATTATTCAACGAACAGGAAAGTTATCTGTATGAAACAGCTACAAATTTTCAACAATCATCTTATGTAGTAGATATTTCGCCCAAAACATACTTTCGTTGAAGATCTCAGCCGGTTGGTAGATATTCTCAGGGATTTGGTTGAATATATTTGTTTTTATATAATGATTATTATTATATTTAATCAGGTTTTCTAATCTTATACTTATGATCAAAATACTAAATCATATACGTTCTTCAACAAAACTTCAATCAATACTTATCTGGACAGGGATTTATATATTGGGATTTATTCAGAATCTCTGGATCAGTTTTGAATGGTCGATAAAAGTGGGCTCCTTAAGCTTTATTTGTATGATTATGATATATTATCTAACATATAATATATTGATACCTAAATTACTGATAAAGGAGAAGAAGATATTGTTTTTCCTTTTTTCTATTGCGTTTGTTGTCCTGTTTGCAAATATTTGCGCCCGGTTCGAAATATATATGTTTAAAAACCTTAACATAGAGGTTGAACATGAGTTCAGGTTTATTTTTTCGATATCACGATACGCCACAATTTTTATATTAACATATTCTATATCCAATATAATTTTCTTTACAAGAAAGACCGCCGAAGATGCCAGACAAAAAGAAGAATTGTTATCTGAGAAGAAAATGCTGGAAGCCAGAGTTCTGAAATCTCAAATCAATTCACATTTTATATTTAATGCTTTGAATAATATATATTCAATGACATATTTCAAAGACGAATACACTTCGGGATATGTACTGAAACTGGCACAAATGATGCGTTATGTGATGGAAGATTGTGAAACCGAACTGACTCCTCTGTCAAAGGATATTGATTATATCAGAAACTTTATCGATTTTCAAAAATTAAGATTTGAAAATGACAAGAATATTAATTTTACTTATATAAATGAAAACGAGACAAATATAAGTGTACCTCCAATGATTTTCCAACCACTGGTAGAGAACTGCTTCAAACACACACCTCTTGAAGTTGATGAAAACAGTTTCATTCATATCTTATTGGAAGTGAAAGAGAAGCAAATATATTTCGTCGCTGAAAACAGCCAGCCATTGATCAAAAATAAAGCTGCGTCGAACGGAGGTGGTATAGGTATTGAAAACGTGAAAAGACGGCTCGAGCTTTATTTCGAAAATGAGTATTCATTGAATATATTCGATAATTCCGACTCGTTCAGGGTAGAATTATCTATAAATTTGTAATCTTCATAAAATTCAGGCTATGAACGAAACTTTGAGAGTCATAATTATAGATGATGAATATCATGCCCGGAAATTGTTATCGGAGTATGTTTCAAAACTACCGTTTCTTGAATTGGCAGGAACCGGAGCAAACGTTTTCGAAGCTATGGAGATTCTAAGAAAAGAAAAGATCGATATTTTATTATCTGATATCCAGATGCCGGAGATCACAGGCCTGGAATTTGTCCGTAGCCTGAAAAATCCACCGGTGGTAATATTTACGACAGCATATTCGGAGTATGCTGTGGAAAGCTACGAACTGGATGTGGCCGATTACCTGTTGAAGCCGATCGCATTTCCCCGATTTCTACAAGCGATAAACAGGGTAATAGAAAAAAGGGAAAACAACAGTTTCCATAATCCGTTATTTACTGCAGAGTATCGACTACCCCATAATCAGGAAGAGGACAGCATGGTAGTAAAAAGCGGATATAAGTTATACAAAATAAATTATGCTGACTTGCTTTATGTGGAAGGGCAACGGGAATACGTTACCTTCCATACCACAAAGCAAAATATCACCACTCTTTTTTCATTAAAGGACCTGGAAGAAAAACTACCGTCCGGTTTATTTGTGCGAATACATAAATCTTATATTATATCAATCAAACATATTGAATTAATTGATAAAAACATTGTTCATATTGCCGGTAAGAAGCTACCAGTCGGCAGTAGTTACAAAGATAATCTTATGAAATTATTTGAATAGACAGTCAATCTTCCTGAATCAATCTGCCTTTCAACCTTTTCATAAACTGTCCGAATGCCGGAGCCAGTTCTTCAAACAAAGGATGGTTGCGATTGTGTATCATCACTTCACTGAAAAGCTTTAAGCCTAAGGCGAATTCAATACTTTCGGCCGGACTACCAAATAAATCTTTACCCTTGATCACTTCAAAGATTTTGAACAGGTCGTCATGGTTACGGAATTCAAATTCCAGAGGCTCTTTATTCAACGCCTCCCCTTCCGGATTTTTCAGTGCTTCTAATGTAAGTTTATACAGATATGCTTTCTTTTCCATTACTATTTAATTATTAATACGAATCAGTAGTTAGATTTAATCGTTCAATTTTACTAACGCGCCCTTCGGGGTTGTTTTTCATTTTGACTCGCCTTCGCTTCGTCGATCGTTGATTGGCATTGCCCAAAACGAAACAAAAGGCTAGTACCTGGTTCCCCGCCGACCTGTCATCGGCTTGCCGGCTAAACCAAATAAACTCGCCTTCGGCTCAGACAATATTTGGTTTCACGCCGTCTTCACCGGACAGGTGCCCGTCGTAGGAACCTATGCACGGAAAGCTGGCGCACGATAGGGAATTGCCCTGCCTTGAGGTGGCTTCGCCCGGTGGCATTAAGCCGTAGTGCGGGGCACCCGTCAGGCGAGAGGGGCGTGAAATGGGAAGCGTCCGCAGGACAATCTTTCCATTTAGCTCCTGAGCCTGTAACGGGTCGCACGCAGGATGAGCCACCAAAGCATTTTTGCATCCTTTTTTTGCTTAGGAAAAAAGGATGGCAAGCAATCTTCGATTGTGCGCAGTAGAAAATAGAACGATTATTTTTTACAATCATAATAATTTCAACTATTGATTGCCCTTATTACTTAACTGATATTTCGATTATGGGACTAAAGGCCTGAATTTATAAATCTCATATTTGACCCTCTCCTGTTCCGGATAATTGATCTGGGATGTAGTAAAATAAACATAACCATCTGCATCTATGGCAAAACTGTCTGCCCAGCGGATCGTCTGGCCGAAATCCAGATTTTGCCCTTGTTTTGTCGCCAGATCGAACGACCACACACTTTCATTTGGCAGGTCGGCCATATAAAGTTTGCCATTATACAAAATCATCCCGTCTGTTGGTACATTCTTCTCATTTAGTATTGATACTTCTTTGCAACGATCCTCGCAGACTAGAGTTGTATCTCTCAGTACCGATGTGGGTATCTGATAGAGAATATCACCCGTCAACGCCGCAAAATAGAGCATTTTCCCATCTTCCGATAATTCGATACCGTCGCTGTTTGTTATACCATTGGACTTCCCGGTCGATTTAAAGTTAATACCATCCAGATTGGCCATTACAGCCGGACAATTATTATCTAATGCCCGCCACGAATTTCCTGACTTCAAGTCGAGTACGACTATCGCCCCATCTTTTGAGTCTGTCATATAGGCTATATCATCTTTTGTGTCTACCCTCACATCATTCAGATAACTGGTAGCAGTATACGCACTGTCAGAAAAACTGAACGTCCTGACAATCTCATTGGTACGGAGATCTATCTGGTAAAGTTTAGGCCCGCCATCAACCACGCCTTTAAATTGTGGATTCGCAGGATCGAGTATCCATAGGCGGTTCAGCTTATCGATGACAACACTTTGTACGCAAACAAACAATTCATTTGCTTCCATTGACGGATAGGCAACTTCTTTCCCGTCTATCACTTCCGCAACTTTAAAAGGAGAAGGAACCTTCCATGTCGGATAATTTACAAAAATACGCCCTTCTTCAGACACAGCAATTCCTGTCCATTGATAATCCGATTCTGCGACCTTTATCAAAGACGGTTTATCGGAACAGGCATTGAATATTCCTAAAAGGATCAGTATAATTAATGCTGTTTTAAGTTTCATATAAAATATTTTGAGATTAATAATAATTATTTCATTCGAATACACCCCAATGCACATTTTCAGGTTTCCACTTATCCATCGGGCTTTTATTTTCGGCAGGATAACCGACCGGAATTATATTCAGTGGAATAAGATGTTCGGGTAGATGCAGGATTTCCGATACTATTTTCATCCTGTTCTCTGCCGGATATACACTCGTCCAGACACCGCCCAGCCCCAGGTCAGTTATCGCCAGCAGAATATTTTGTGAAGCAACCGAGCAATCCTGAATCCAGTATTGCTGTAACCAGCCTTCTCCTGCTTTTTTCATATCACCGCAAACGATAATAGCGGCGGGAGCCTGTTGTACCATTTTTGATGTGGGAATATCTTTTCCCAAAGCCTGAAGCACTTCTTTATCTTCAATTACAATAAACATCCAGGGTTGCTTATTCATGGCTGTAGGTGCAGCCATACCAGCCCTGACGATTGTTTCCAGTTGTTCTTTCGACACTTTCCTGTCGTGAAAACTACGGATGCTTGTCCGTTTGTGAATGATGTCGATCGCTGTTTTTGAATCCATAGATTTACCTTGATCCGAATTGCATGATGTTATTACCATAGCTGATATGATAATAATTAAAACATTAAAAAAATAATTTCTGTTCATATATTATTATTATTAATTCTTTGCCAATTATTAAAAGTTATTACTACCCTACTCCAAGTATAGCGATTAATATTTTAACTAGAACCTGACGCGTTTACTATTAGCAAAAAAGTTACAATCAACGATCGCCGAAGCGAAGGCGAGGCAAATGTTACACTTTTGCAGCATTTTCGACCAAAACCTGACACTCCTGACAGATTATTTATCTTTCATTTTACCGTCCTGAGGAACAAAGGATCTATATTTTGGATGCTTCGCTTCGCTCCAGCATGACAAAGTATAAAAACCTGACACTCCTGACAGATTTTCGCGCAAAGGCGCAAAGTTCAATTTTTATTTATCTCTCTCTGTTTCTCCCCCCACGGGTAGGGCTGTTAAGTTCTCTGCTTTGTTCTGTTATTTTCTGCTGTCATCCTGAGCGAAACGAAGGATCTCTTATCTTACAAGAGATGTTTGCCTCGCCTTCGCTTCGGCGATTTGCAATTCACTCCGTTCAACATGACAAAGAGGGTATAAATTTCAGAACTTAACAGCCCTGCCCACGGGGAGCCAAAAGGGGCTTCTACTTGTTACTTAACTCCTTTAACTCCTCATTCTATAGATAAACATATCCTATAAAAATGCAGATTCAACGAAGTTTATTCTTCTGAAAATACGGAGCAGAGATTGCGTAAAAGTATAAAATACCCAATATAAGAGCTCCCGCACAAATAGCATACATCCATCCGAAATTGAGTTTTTCAATAATTGTTCCGCCAATAGCTGTTCCGATCCCGATTCCCAGATCCCAAAAAGTGAAATAAGTCGCGTTGGCTGTTCCCCGCTGGTTATGGTCTGCCAGATTGATCAACATGGTCTGGAACGCCGGATTTATATATCCGAAGCCGATCCCCAATAAAAAAGCGATCAGGTATAGCATAATAGCATTTGTGCATATAGCGAACAGCCCGAATGAAACGAGCAGAAAAACACTTCCTGTATTAACTAATAATACTATTTTCCCATTGTTGAGCGCTTTGGCCGACAAGACACGGGCTAAGATTATCCCGATAGCAATAATCACAAAGAACCAGCCTGCACTACTCTGAAAATCGACCATTTCGGTATATAAACCCACATAATTCAAAACAGAGCCATAGCCCAATCCGGCAATGAAAAGCAAGGCGACACACGGCAGTGCTTTCAGAAGGATAAACCGGTCGAGAGACAATGTTTGTTTTGGCACTACATGTTCTTTCTTTATAGGTTTTATCAGAATTATAGTGATCAGCCCGATAAAGCTGGAAAATAATGCAGTAAGGAACAAGGCATCAAAGGAATAATATTTATATATGGCAAGTCCGGCCACAGGCCCCACAGCCATCGCGATATTCGCAGCCATTCCGAAATAGCCGATACCTTCTCCACGCCGCTCGGAAGTCATGATATCGACAGCCACAGTGCTTCCGCTAACCGTACTCATGCCAAAGGCCAATCCGTGAAGAATGCGCAGAATGATAAATAATACTAAGGTCGTGCCTACTACATATCCGGCAAAAATAACGCAGAATAGCCCGTAACAGATCAGATATAGCGGTTTGCGGCTAAACATATCTACCATAAAGCCTGAAAACGGGCGTATGCACAAAGCCGATATTGTATATAACGCCAGCACTATACCTGCCACCGATCCGCTTGTTCCCAGATTTTCCATCAGGTAGAGCGGCAATACCGGAATAAGCATATAGAAAGAGAAAAAGAGAAGTAGATTGGAAATAAAGACAAGGATAAAATCCTTTGTCCACAGTTGGGGGCGCTTATTATTATTCATGCGAATTACTGTCGTTTTTTAATAATATCATCAGGGATTCACGGAATTTTTCCTTATCTATTTCCGAGAAAAAGGATTCATCAATCTTTAAAGCGATTTCTTTTCCTTTTTTGGCCTTTTCTATTCCTGCTGTTGTCAACGACAAGGTGTAAGCTCTTTTATCTACAGGATGGGTATTCTTTAGCATTAGTCCTTTTTCAATTAAAGTTTTTACCACATTCGAAACCATAGCCTTATCCAGCCTGCGCTTTGTCGAGATATCCTGCTGTGTTACCATCCCGCCTTCAGTTCCCAGTTCAAATGTTCCCGCAAGAATGATAAACTGTATATATGTTATATTCAGTTCCTTTAATGCGGCATTAACAATGCGTTGTTTCAAAAAGGTTACCTGTGTGAGTAAATATCCCGATTGTTCGTCAGGTTCTTTTATTTTCTCTTTCATATCTATAATTAAAAGCAACGCAAATTTAGTTTACATGTAAACTAAATCCAAATTATTTCATATTTTTAAGAATTAGAATATAAGTATCGTTTCTATATATTTCAATATGCTTCGCAAAGCAAGACTTTCAATCCGGATACAAGTACAACATCAAAGAAATGGGCTTTTTTATAAAAGAAAAGGTCTGGAAATGAATTTATTTCCAGACCTTTCTTAATCAATATTCTTCGGATTATTTCTTATTCTTCACATATTTTTCCAGCCATTGATCCTGTTCCCACAAAACATGCAGGACAGACTCTTTAGCAGCGTAACCGTGACTTTCCTTCGGCAGGATAACAAGGCGGGCCGGAGCGCCGAAACCTTTCAATGCATTGAAATAACGCTCGCTCTGCATTGTGAAAGTTCCTGAATTGTTATCATCCCCACCATGTATCAGCAATAGAGGATGTTTCATTTTATCGGCATGCATAAACGGAGACATTGCGTTGTAAACATCAGGGGCTTCCCAATAGTTCCGCTCTTCGGCCTGAAACCCGAACGGGGTTAACGTTCTGTTGTATGCACCACTACGGGCAATACCCGCTGCAAATAAGTCAGAATGAGTCAGCAGATTAGCAGTCATAAATGCACCATATGAGTGTCCGCCAACTGCAACTCTGTTTTTATCGATATACCCCATGGAATCAATGGCATCTATTGCAGCTTTGCCATTTGCCACCAGCTGTTCTATAAATGTATCGTTAGGTTCGGCATCACCTTCTCCTACTATAGGAAATGCAGCATCGTCCAATATAGCATAGCCCCGTGTCACCCAATAGATCGGTGAACCATAATACGGATATATAAATTCATTCGGATTCGTTGTATTCTGACCGGCACTGGCCTTATCTTTATACTCGGTAGGATAAGCCCACATGATCATGGGCAGTTTTTCTTTCTTCTGCATGTCATAGCCGGCTGGCAGATAAAGAGTTCCGGTAAGTTCCACCCCATCGGGACGTTTATATTTAACTACCTCTTTGTGTATATTGACAATACTCTTGAATGGGTTATCGAAATGAGTAACCGGCATCGGGGCTATTCTTTTCTTAGTATTCAATACATAATAGTTAGGATATTCGGTAGGAGATTGTATACTGACCAGATATTCACCCCGTTTTACATCCATAATAGATATTATCTCCAGTTTTTTATCTGTATAACCGGACTGATACAGACGTTTGGTTACTTTAGTCTTCAAATCCACTTCATCAACAAACGGGAACTGTCCTTTTTCTGTAAAACCCTCTCCTATCAGATAGGCCTTATCTCCATCAATATTAAGTATATAGCGCCCGTATTCGTTTCTTTTCATATCAAAAGACCCCGGATCACTGTATACATCCTGATAATTACGGTCGGATAAAATAACGGGGCTCTGCTGAGGGTTTGACGGATCGAACAGATATACTTTTGTATTGCGGGTGTTCCACCAGTTATCATACAAAATAGCAGTGGTTTCACTACCCCACGCTACACCGTTAAAACGGTTTATAATTTTAGCCAGGCTTAGCGGCTGCCCTGTGAATGGAGCCGATACTTCAAAAATTTCATCCCTGAAATCAACTTTCACATCTGGATCTCCTTTATCTAATGCCTCTACCCAATAAAGTGTAGCCGGTCTGTCAAATCTCCATGAAATATTGCGCTTACCAGGACTGGTAGCCATAAAGCCTTTAGGGAGAACTTCTTCTAATGGCTTATCATCAAATTTACTGACAAGGGTTCCGTTAATGTCATACACTGATGTTTCGACCGGGAAACGGTAATATGGTACAATGTAGGAATATGGACGATGAATAGTCCTAATGAGCACATATGATCCGTCCGGAGAGAAAGACTCGCCCGCATACAAATCCTTACTCTTCCATAATAATTTATTTCCTGACAAATCTACTTTATATAATTCGGATGTTATCAGAGTTTCAAAATTAGCTTCATCAGTTGCATTTTGCAACAAATCCTGATATGTGCGGTTCTGAGCTTTTTGTCCCTGTTCACTAACTGATACAGTGGGCCCTGTAGGTATTGCCTGAGCTGCATCTATCAATGCCGGCTTATCCTCTGGTAATATTCTCACCAGGAAAGCACTTCCATCACGAAACCATGTATAAGGATTACCCATATTGGCATTCAGATTTGCCTCTGTCAAGCGGGTTGCCATACCTGTCTCAAAATCGAAATACCATAATTCTACTCCGGTACCGGTAGTATTGGTAAAAGCAACCTTTGTTTCGTCCGGAGACCAGCTTAGATTGCTTATCTGTGCATTTTCAGGAAGCCCCTGTACCTGCTTTGCTTCAATTTCATCGAAAAGCTTATATTTTAAATTATTAGAGTATGTTACAGTACTAGATATATTCGTTTTAGGATTAATTCTCAATCCTGCCAGCCTCATTTCTTTTTCTGCCAGTTGTGCCAGTGTTTTATATGTATTTCTATATGAGAATAACATTTTTGTACGCTTACTATCCATCGACAAAGATGGAGCCCTTTCAAAATCAGCCAGTTCAAGAATTTCTTTTGGAGGTTTTTGATATACCAGATCTTCCTGTGCCGTAAGATGAGAAGACAGAACGCCTAAAATTAAAATCAATAACGTTAGTTTTTTCATAATTAAGAATGTTTTATATCCTGTTAGCAATATTTGACCAAAAGTACATATTTTTTTTATATGATGAATATTTGGAAAATTTATCTATAGGACATAATCTGTGAATAGATTAATTAATAGATTAAACAACAATCGCTGAAGTGTGGGCGAGACAATACACTAATAAAAAGAGTTCTTTGAAAAAATAGTAAGAATCTGTCAGGTTTGTCAGGTTTTTCGAAACAGTAACGAGTTTACCTCGCCTACGCTTCGGCGATTTTCAATTGTCAGATTTTAATTAAATATGAAAAGTATCATACTTATATCGGATAAATGATAAAAGTTGCTTATTTTTACTGCAATAAAAGATATGAGATAATACAATGAAAAAAGTTTTTGTAAGCGGATGCTATGATATGCTTCACAGTGGCCATGTAGCTTTTTTTGAGGAAGCTTCCCGGCATGGTGACTTATATGTTGGCATAGGATCGGATGATACTATAAGCAAGTTAAAAGCCCGAAAAACGTTTAACAATGAACAGGAACGGCTCTATATGATATCGTCTCTCAGATTTGTAAAAGATGCATGGATTAACAAGGGGAATGGCCTTATTGATTTTTTAGAAGAGATAAAAAATTTAAAACCCGATATTTTCTTCGTAAACAGTGACGGGCATAGTACCCTCAAAGAAGAGTTATGTAAAGAACTTGGTATTGAATATATTGTCAGTAAACGAGTTCCTCATGCCAGTTTACCTTCGCGTTCTACAACATCTTTAAGGGAAGAATGTAGAATTCCATACCGCATAGACCTGGCTGGGGGCTGGCTCGATCAGCCTAATGTCAGCAGTTTATACCCGGGACCCGTGTTGACTATATCAATAGAACCCGATTATGAATTTAATGACAGGAGCGGCATGTCTACCAGTTCCCGAAAAAAAGCGATCGAGCTATGGCAGGTCGACATACCCAGCGGAGACAAAGAAAAACTAGCCATGACTCTTTTCTGTTTCGAGAATCCTCCAGGAACGAAATATATAAGTGGGTCACAGGATTCATTAGGAATAGTTTTACCCGGCCTTAACTATCTTCATTATGATGGAAATTTCTGGCCTTCGAAAATAGAAAGTATACATGATAATGAATTGCTGAATTGGCTGGAAAACCGTTTATGGCTTATCCCTCTCTATCCCCGCCATGATGATTACGATGTGCTTTCGTATACAAATATAAATAAAGAAAATGCAAAAAATCTTAGCCTTGCTGCCGCAGAATGCTGGAACGCACTATTAAAAAAAGACATATCTAATTTAGGAAAAGCTATTCGCAAAAGTTTTGAAGCGCAAATAGCAATGTACCCGCACATGGTCAACAAGGAAATATTTGAAGTATTGAATAAATATAAGGATAAAGCCCTGGGCTGGAAACTCAGCGGAGCCGGGGGCGGCGGATATCTGACTTTTATAAGCGAAACTCCTTTGGAAAATGCGATACAGATACGTATCCGCAGAAGCGACATATGACACAAACAGTTTCACAACAAATATCATTATTTAACTTTTGTTTTCAGAACATTTTCTAAACTATTTCGTTATAATAATGTGTAGTTTTGTAAAGTTTGTGTTAAGGTTATGGAAGTCTGCGATGTGATGTTGCGGACTTCTTTTTTGTATACACGCCATACAAACGATTGATTATATTCTGCATTTTTCCTTAACAATCACAATTTTAAGTAAAAAAAAGAATCATCAGTTTAGATAAATATAAATAGGGGAAAGCAAATTCTGTATAAGAACTATTTACTTCTCCCTATTTAATAATCTATTATTTATTTTGTATGCGGATTTTGTTTTTGCACATCCTCCCTAAATAAATTTGCAGTTGTTGTGAATGAATTTATGTATGTGCAAATAAAAGATAGTAGTGTGTAAATGAATTTATTTGAAGACTTTATATATTTACCTGTAATCCTTCAGTATTTCCTGTAATCTTTTCCGGGCAAAGAATATACGGCTCTTTACAGTACCTAATGGCAATGATAATTTTTCAGCTATCTCTTCATATTTATAGCCAGATACATGTAATGAAAATGGCACCTTATATTCTTCCGAAAAACCATTCAAAACTTTTGTTATTTCAGAATAAGCGAAGGAGCCTTCAGGTGTATCAAGCCCTGAATCCTGTGGTAAATTTAAATGATAAAGATTCTCCGTCTGATCAACTATAGTCTGATTGCGTATGGCTCGTCTGTAATTATTAACGAATAAATTGTGCATAATTGTAAATACCCAGCCCTTAAAATTCACATTATTATAATATTTATCAATATTATTTAATGCTTTCAACGTTGTCTCCTGCGTCAAATCCTGAGCATCTTCCATATCTGACGTAAGTTTTAGTGCAAAGTTCAACATATTCCCCTGTAATTGAACCAAATTGTCTTCTAGTGTTTGCTTAGCAGCTTTGTTCATAATTCTAGTCTTTTTTATAACAACTCTCGTTGCCATCGTTTAACAATACAAAGATATTAACATTTGTCAATAAAACTTGCAAGAACAACTATATATTATAGAACCGTTTTCCGCAATCGTTTGCACAAAAACACAAAAAACCTAACAAACAGAGTTTTATAAAAAAGGCACGTTTCGGAAAATAAGCCATAGATAATATCTATTTGTTAATTTAACATCTGCCCACGTGTTTGTTTTACACATTTCTTAATGTGTCTTTTTTAAATAATTTATGAATCGTTCTACTTCTTTTTCGGGAGTCGCCCATGATGTTATCAGGCGAACGACTGAGTTATCAGCATCGATCACATTCCAAACGATAAAGCCATATTCCTTTTGCAATTCCCTTATCAGAGAATTTGGCAATACAGGAAATAGCTGATTCGTATCTGATTCAACCAGCAAACTATAATCTAAAGACTTAAAAGCATCTGCTAATTTCAACGCCATCTTATTTGCATGATCAGCCAAATCAAATATCAGATTATCGCGCAATAACTGATCAAACTGGACTCCAATTGTCCGGCTTTTGGCTGCCAGAGCTCCCCGTTGTTTCAGATGGTACTTAAAATCATCTCTCAATTGCGGGTTGGCAATAACAATAGCTTCACCCAGCAATGCTCCACATTTTGTACCTCCTATATAAAACACATCTGTCAAGGAAGCAATATCTTCCATCGTAAGATCGTTAGATATTGCCGTCAAAGCCATTGGCAACCTGGCTCCATCCATATAAAGCAACAGATTATTATCTTTGCAAAATTCAGACAAAGATGTCAACTCCTGCTTTGTATACACTGTACCCAATTCGGTAGAATTAGAAATATAAACGACACGGGAACGGACAACATGATGCCCTCTTGCCTTATTTAAAAAAGGTTTTATATCCTCCGGTCTTAATTTGCCATCTGTCGTGCAGGCTGCTTCCACCTTATGCCCCGTAGCCTCTATTGCCCCGGTTTCATTTGCAAATATATGTCCTGTTGTCGCAGCAATGACCGATTCGAATGGTTTCAAAAGAGAGGACAGTACAACCAGATTAGCCAAAGTCCCACCACCAACCATATATACGTCCAAACTTCCATTACCGGTTAATTTACGTACCACAGCAGTAACATTTCCGGAATATTCGTCATCACCATATCCGTGCTGTTGGATAAGGTTTGTTTCTGCCAATACCTTTAGAATAGAAGGATGGCATCCTTCACTGTAATCGTTCGAAAAATCATATAACATAGCCATTCCATTACTTTTCAGCAAAAGTAATAGCTTCTATGATAAAACAGACAAAATAGCAGAATATTTATTAAACGAAAGTGATATAATTTTTATTAGTGTTATGCGAATCTGACTCCGGTAACAATACCTTTTGCTACCAATGCCTGAATAACTGCATAGTCCTGACTATTAACAGCCTTTGCACCATGAGCCAAAGCACACACTCTTAACGCACTGCATTTATTCTCTCCTGCTATCAGTGAATATGTTTTCTTTTTTTTACTAAACAGGTATGTAATCAAGTTTTTCATAGGTCTACATACAAAAAAATACAACTTAGATTTCCCTGCAACAAAGATAAAGTTTATGCTAATAAAACAACAATATTTTAACTTAAAAACAAGAGGGTATAAAATTTTTCTGCACATAAAATAGGAAGAGGCACCTCACACAGGACGTACCTCTTCACAATCAACAAATTACATTACTCATTTTATACCATTCCGTTTCAATAATGCATCTACAGACGGCTCTTGTCCTCTGAATTTCACATACAGGCTCATAGGCTCTTCGGTATTACCTTTTTCCAGTATATTTTCACGGAAAGATCCGGCTGTTTCTTTATTAAAGATGCCGGTTTCCTTAAACAAAGCAAAAGCATCTGCATCGAGCACCTCAGCCCATTTGTAACCATAATAGCCTGCAGCATATCCTCCCGAGAATATATGACTGAATGAAGTGGACATAGCAGCACCGTCTACAAGTGGCAACATGGCTGTCTTTGCCATAGCATTGCGCTCGAATGAAATAACATCCCCCTCATAAGCTTTTGTCAGCGTATGCCATCCCATATCAAGATATCCGAACGACAACTGCCTGTAGCACAAATACCCCGCATTGAAATTAGCTGCATCAACCAGCTTCTGTACCAATCCGGCCGGAATCTTCTCTCCTGTTTTATAGTGCACGGCAAACTTATCGAGATATTCCTTTTCTGTCAGCCAGTTTTCCATTATCTGTGACGGAAGCTCAACAAAGTCGTGCAACACATTGGTACCCGACAGTGACTCGTATGTACATTTGGTCAGCATGCCATGCAATGCATGACCAAACTCGTGCAAAAATGTTTCTACCTCATCAAAGGTTAGCAATGCCGGTTCATTTCCTGTTGGACGGGTAAAATTCATCACAATGATCACATGCGGACGAGAGTCTTTTCCTTTTTCTACATATTGGCCTTTAAACTCAGACATCCATGCACCTTGTCTCTTTCCTTCACGAGGATGGAAGTCTGTATATAGAACGGCCAGGAAATTTCCCTTCTCGTCCAATACATCAAAAGCTTCTACTTCGGAATGATAGACAGGGATATTTGTATTTTTCTTAAATGTGATTCCATAAAGATCTGTTGCCAGCCCGAAAACACCTTTCTTTACGTTTTCCAGCTCAAAGTAAGGGCGTACAAGCTCATCGCTCACGCTATACTTCGCATCTTTCAGTTTTTCTGAATAATAAGACCAGTCCCAAGGCATCAGATCTATGCCCTTTCTTTCCATACCTACAGCAAAGCCCTCTACCATTTTCACATCCTGACGGGCAGCAGTAGCGTAAGCGTTGAACAGGTCATCGAGCAATCCATATACATGTTTTTTATCTTTAGCCATTTTGTTGCGAAGCACATAAGACGCATAATCTTCATAACCAAGTAGATTTGCTATCTCCATACGGGTCTTAGCTATTTCCTTCACATTATTTTGGTTATCAAATTCCCCTCCCGAAACGCACTGGGTGGTATAAGCCCTGTAAATCTTCTCGCGAAGGTCGCGGCGCGAAGAGTATTTCATAAAAGCGATATAGCTCGGTGCCGAAAGGTCGAACAACCAGCCCTCTTTGTCTTTTGATTTTGCTTTTGCTGCTGCGGCATCTTTCACCATTTGTGGCAATCCTGCAAGATCGGTCTCGTTGGTCAGCAACATTTCATATTTATTATTCTCTTTCAGCGCATTCTGTCCGAAAGTCAATGTGAGTTGGCTCAATTTTGTAGATAATTCTTTGTACTTATCCCGGTCTGCACCCGTAAGAGTTGCACCGCTGTCCTCAAATCCCTGATATGTTTTCTCCACCAGCCGGATCTGTTCCGGTGTCAGATTCGATTCGAAACGCTTGTCATAAACGGCTTTTACCTTTTGAAACAAGCCTTCATTTAAAGTTATCTCGTTAGAGTGTACCGACAATTTAGGTTGTATACGTTGTGCTATCTCCAGCATTTCATCATCGCTCTCGGCACTCAACAAGTTAAAGAATACAGACGTTACTTTGCTTAAAAGTTTGCCGGATTCTTCCAGTCGCAGGATTGTATTTTCGAACGTCGGCACAGACCGTACAACTACAATACTGTTAATCTCTTTCTTATGTTCTTCGATGCCTTTATCTATGGCAGGCTCGTAATGCTCATTCTTAATCTTATCGAACGGTGGCGTCTCGTATGGAGTCTTATACGCCTTAAAAAACGGATTTTGCGCTTCTACTGTTGTCATTGCTATTATTAATAGTAAAATTGAAATAATTATTTTCTTCATACACCATGATTATTAAGTTACAATTTTAAATTTCTCTTTATCTGACATTTACACTTTATAGCGTCCTAATCGATAACCAAAACCTGACACTTTTTACCTGTTAGCTATTAGCTTTTTTACTAAAATGTTACACTTTTGCAGCATTTTCGACCAAAACCTGACCCTCCTGACAAATTATTTATCTTCCATTTTGGCATCCTGAGAAACGAAGGATCTATATTTTGGATGCTTCGCTTCGCTCCAGTATGACAAAGTATAAAAACCTGACACTCCTGACAGATTTTCCTGCAAAGGCGCTAAGTTCAATTTTTATTTATACTCTCTGTTTCTCTCCCCCGCGCCAGAGGGAGCTTCTACTAACTACTCTATTACTATAGATAAACTTCCCTGATTTTAATTGTCACTCAATAATACAATTATAGAACTCCAATTAAAACCATTTGTTCATCCACATCATTTTTATCTCCACTGCGCAACTTCGTCCACAGAAAAACGGACAGATGGCTTACCACCCTCTGCTGCTTTACCTATAGATAACAGAAGAACAGGCATATACCGGCTAGCATCCAGCCCTAAAGCTTCGGTTAGTTCTTTCCGTTGGAATCCTCCTATAGGATTAGTATCATAACCATAATTTTTAGCCGACAACATCAGTTGCATGATAACAAAGCCGCAATCGAGAAAAACCGAGTTCTTCAACCTGTCTTCGGTATAACTGGCTCCGTAGCCTGTCATCATTTCCAGCATCTTATCTTTATATTCCTGTGTCATCAGTCCGTGTTCCACATTGGCCGACAATACCTTATCGGCAGAAGTATAGTTATCCATATCGCCATATATGGCTATGATGGCCGACGATGTCTCCCACTGAATCTGGTTGAACATCATGTAGGGTTTTATCATTTCTTTGCCCTCTTTGCTGTCTATCACAAAAAAACGCCAGGGTTGCAGATTGAAAGATGATGGGGCCGTCATGGCATCCTGCAATATATTTGCCATCTCTTCCTTACTTATTTTCACTGCCGGATCGTACTTTCTTATCGAAGTCCGTTCCATGAACAATAGATTTTCCCTGCTTTTAACTTCCTTTAATTGCATATTACTATTATAATTTAATGTAGATGAAAGAAACAAAGGTATAAAATCTAATCCGAATGTTTTATCTTTGCCTGACAAATAAAAGGGATTCATCAGTTTATCGGAATATAAAAAAAGTCGTTTATTTTGTTCATTTTGGCATTGCCCAAAACGAACCAAAAGGCTACTTCGTTTACCGCCGACCTGACATTGGCTTTGCCGGCTAAACCAGATAAACTCGCCTACGGCTCAAACAGTATTTGGTTTCACACCGCCTTCAGCCGTCAGGCGCCCGGCTTGTAAACCTATGCACGGGAAGCTGACGCACTAGTGGCTTCGCCCGGTGGCATTAGGCCGGAGTGCTGGGCACCCGTCAAGTGAAAGGGACGTGAAATTAAAAGCATCCGATAGGACAATCTTTTAATTTAGTCCGTGAGCCTGTAGCGGGTAACACGGAGGGCGAGCCACCAAAGACTTTTTGCATTCTTTTGGGGATTTGGCCAATCAACGATCGACGAAGCGTAGGCGAGTCAAAAGAATGACAAGCAATCTTTGATTGTGCGTAGTAAAAAATAAACAACCGATTTATAACAACAATAATTTACACATTAATATACTTTTTAATGTATTTTTGCGTTATTAATTCTGGAATAAATAAGAACTACAAATATGATAGATTATATAAAAGGTGAAATAGCTGAACTTACACCAACATCAGTTACTCTGGAAACATATAATATAGGCTATTTCATCAATATTTCACTAAATACATACACCAGACTTTCAGGAAAGAAAGAAGCTAAACTCTTTGTATACGAATCCATTAGGGAGGATGCTCACGTTTTGTTCGGCTTTACAGACAAACAAGAGCGTGAAATGTTTCTTCTACTTATCAGCGTTTCGGGCATCGGAGCAGGAACCGCGCGCGTGATGTTATCATCGATGAACACACAGGAACTGGCTAATGTAATAGCATCGGGCAATGCCGACATGCTGAAAACAGTGAAAGGTATAGGATTGAAAACAGCACAGCGTGTGATCGTCGACCTGAAAGACAAGATTAAAACAACAGGCATAGATCAAGCTGACATATTTCCTGTTTCTCATCCTTCGGGTGAAGAAGCCATTGCAGCGCTTGTAATGCTGGGATTCCCGCAACAGGCATCGCAAAAAGTGGTAGCGAAAATATTAAAGGATAAGCCGGATAGTGTAGTCGAAGAAATAATAAAGACAGCACTCAAAATGCTCTAATTTTTTTTACGGAATTGAAAAAATATAGTAAATATTTATTCATAACAACTCTGTTCATTAGTTCGGTAAGTTTGTTTTCCGGCATATCCGGAAAGCCGGATTTTTCTTTTCCCGAAGCCGAAAACATATCTCACCAAGCCAATGACACAGCACCCCGTTATCCCGTAAAAAAAACACAGATCACCACATACAAAGACCTGAAGGGTAAACCACCAGTGGATCTGAAAGATCCTTCGAACCTGAAAACGACAATAGAATACGACCCGAAGACCGGTCTTTACATCTTCCGCACCAAAATAGGAGATGAAGAAATATCCACCCCTTTCTCTCTGACCCCTGAAGAATATATGGATTATAGACTGAAAGAATCTATGTCGAGCTATTTCAGAGGGCGCAATACCTATACTCCGGGTGAGGAAGCAGATAAGGACGAGTTTTCATTGAAAGATATACAACTGAATATTGGCCCGGCCGAACGTCTTTTTGGCGCCGGAGGTGTAAAGGTGAGAACGCAGGGATATGTTGAGGCCAAGATGGGTGTAAAATACAATAGCTCGGACAACCCTACCCTGTCGGAACGCAACCGTAAGCGCACGGCTTTCGATTTCGACCAGGATATACAATTAAACGTAACCGCATCCGTAGGCGATAAGATCAATTTCGGGATGAACTATGACACAAAAGCCCTCTACGACTTCGATTCAAAAAAGCTAAAACTGGGCTACGAAGGTCAGGAAGACGAAATAGTAAAGAAAATAGAGGCAGGTAACGTCAGCATGAGCACCACTAATTCCCTGATCAATGGAGGTACTGCCCTATTCGGAATAAACACAGAACTACAATTTGGAAAACTACGGGTAAACGCTGTAGTCTCACAACAGGAATCACAGTCGCAAACGACAAATTCTCAGGGCGGAGTACAAAACCTTGAATATGAAATAAGGGCTGACGAATACGACGAAAACAGGCACTTTTTCTTAGGGCATTACTTCAGGGACAACTATGATTATGCGATGAGCAAGATTCCCTATGTCCAGTCGGCCGTAACCATTACCAAAATGGAAGTGTGGATAACCAACAAGCGGGGCGATTATACTCAATCGCGCAACATTGTAGCTTTTGCAGATCTGGCAGAGCATGATTCTATAAAAAATACTATACGCTGGTCAAAGGTAGGAAGTGAAAACATTCCTTCTAATAAAGTCAACAACTTATATAGCACCTATAAAGACGAATCAAAGGTAAGAGATATAACGCAAATCACATCTTATCTGCAAGGTGAGCAAAACCTGGAAACTGGCTTAGATTATGAGAAAGTAGAGAGCGCACGTCTGCTTAGTTCTTCCGAATACTCTTACAATGCACAATTAGGATATATCTCACTAAGTTCGGCACTACAGGCGGACGAAGTGCTTGCAGTGGCATTCGAATACACGATGAAAGGCAATACTTACAGAGTTGGAGAACTATCAACTGATAATATTGACAAGAACAATACTTCAGACAGCAGTAATCTGGGAACACTTATCGTAAAATTATTAAAGCCTGTTTCTCTTACTCCATCCTCTTACTCATGGGATCTGATGATGAAAAACGTTTACCGCATCAGCGACAACGCCATACAGCAAGACCGCTTCCGGCTGAATATCTCCTATCAATCAGATACACTGGGTACATATATCAACTATATCCCCGAAGGTAAGATAAAAAACCAACGTCTGTTGCAGGTGATGAGCCTCGACCGGCTGGATTCCCGTAACAATGAAGTAAACCGGGGCGACACGATCTCGGGCGATGGTATTTTCGACTTCGTGGAAGGATTCACCGTCAACTCCCAGACCGGACGTATCTTCTTTCCTGTGGTAGAGCCATTCGGTGACCACTTGCGAAAGAAGATAGGATACGATGCAATAGCAGATAAATATGTTTATGACGAATTATACGACTCTACACTTACTGTTGCACGCCAGATAGCAGAGAAAAACAAGTTCAAGCTATTTGGATCGTACAGGGGATCGGGTACAAACAATGCGGAAATAGATCTTGGATCAACAAATATCCCACAAGGATCTGTAGTACTCACAGCAGCAGGAGCTCCGCTGACAGAGGGTGTAGACTACATTGTCGATTATATTGCAGGTAAAGTAACCATCATCAACCAGAACCTGATAGATTCGAATACCCCCATACAGGTAACGAGCGAAGGCATGTCACTGAGTATGCAAAGAAAAACATTACTAGGGCTTAACCTGAGCTACGATATTTCCAAAAATTTCAATATCGGCGGTACCATCATGCACTATTACGAAAAGCCGCTGACCACCAAAACCGAAATCGGAAACGAATCGGTAAAAAATACCCTGTGGGGACTAAACACCTCATTCCGAACCGAATCGATGTGGCTTACCAACCTGATTGATAAACTGCCGTTTGTAAACGCAACACAACCGTCGCAAATAAACTTCAATGCCGAATTTGCGCATCTGATCGCCGGGCATTACCAAAATAAAGAAGCCGGTGGATATTCGTATCTTGACGATTTTGAATCATCCCAGTCACGTATCGACATAAAAAGTCCGTATGCCTGGACATTATCGTCAACCCCAAGTATGTTTGAAGAATCGAAATTAAGCAACGACATAAACTATGGGAAGAACAGGGCGCTGCTGTCATGGTTTTCGATAGACGGATTATTTAACCGCAAAGGTTCGTCGCTGACTCCTCAACATATAAAAGATGATCTGGATCAACTATCAAATCACTTTGTGCGTGAGATTTATATTAATGAAATATATCCGAACAAAGACCTGGCATATAATGAAGCCGCCACGATTTCGGCACTGAACCTGTCTTTCTACCCTGGAGAAAGAGGCCCTTACAATGTAGTTGCCTCGGACATAGGCTCTGATGGCAAATTTATTACTCCAAAAGAAAAATGGGGAGGTATCACCCGCAAAATGGACGTAAGGGACTTTGAAACATCGAATGTAGAATACATTGAATTCTGGCTGATGGACCCGTTTGTATATAACAATATAACACAAAACGAAGGGGGCGACCTATACATTAATCTGGGAGAAATTTCAGAAGATGTTCTCAAAGATGGGAAAAAATTCTATGAAAACGGTTTGCCGACAGATGATGACCCCGACGCCGTAGAGTGGACAGTATGGGGCAAAGTACCTAAAAGACAATCAACCGTCTATGCATTCGATAACAATAATGGAACCGAGGGCCGCCGCAAACAAGATGTCGGACTCAATGGACTCAGCACAGAAGAAGAATTCCAATACAACACCTACAGTGATTATGTAACCCAATTCGAAAATAAATTGAATGCTTCTGCCAGAGAGGCTCTTCGTAACGATCCGTTCTCTCCGCTCAACGATCCGGCCGGAGACACCTATCACTTCTACCGTGGAGCTGATTACGACCGCGATAAAGTAAGCATTCTCGACCGTTACAAATATTACAACAACACAGAAGGGAACTCTCCTGACACCAGCGACTCGGGCGAAAGCTATTCTACAGCGGCAAAAAGTGTTCCCGATGTAGAAGATATAGATCAGGACAATACCCTGAACGAAACCGAATCTTACTTTCAATACAAGATAGAGCTTGATCCGAATAAAATGAATGTCGGGCAGAATTATATCGCCGACAGCCGGAAAGTAAAAGTAAATCTTCGAAATGGCAAAGAGCAGGATTCGGAAATCACCTGGTACCAGTTCAAAGTACCTGTGCGTCAATATGAAAAAAGAGTAGGAAACATACAGGATTTTAAGAGCATCCGTTTCATGAGAATGTACTTACACAACTTCGCGCAAACCACTTTCCTGCGTTTCGGGACGCTTCAGCTGGTTCGTGGCGACTGGCGTGCATACGAACAAACACTGAACAAGAACGATGAACCATCGGGCAGTGGAACAATAGATATAGCAACGGTAAACATAGAAGAAAACTCGGAGAAAAAACCTGTGAATTATGTCGTTCCTCCAGGCATCAGCCGCCAACAGGATCCCGACCAGGCACAAATCATAAGGGAAAACGAACAGGCTCTTTCTCTGCGGATTCTAGATCTGGATGCAGGCGACGCCCGTGCTATTTATAAAAACACATATTACGACCTGAGAAGATACAAGCGCCTGCAACTGTTCACTCATGCCGAGGAAGTAATCGACAAGGAAAAAGTTTCGAAAGGAGAGCTGACGGTTTTCCTCCGTCTGGGGTCTGATTATAAAAACAACTATTATGAATACGAAATTCCCCTGAGCATCACACCAGAAGGTTCGTACAGTACCAATAACACAAACGACCGGTATGCTGTATGGCCTACGGGCAATATGTTCGACTTTCCGTTGGAATTACTGAAAGATATAAAGCTTAACCGCAACAAGGAAAAAAGGAAAGCCGGATCGTCCGTTTCATATACCACCCTGTATCACGAATACGATCCTGAAAAGCCGGAAAACAAAGTCAGCGTAATAGGTAATCCTTCGCTGTCGGATATCAATGTGATAATGGTCGGTGTCAGAAACAACTCCCGCACCACCAAATCAGGTGAAATATGGATAAACGAACTGCGCCTTACCGACTTTGACGAAGACGGCGGATGGGCTGCACAAGGCAATCTCAACATTGCATTGTCGGATGTAGGTACCATCTCCGTATCGGGACGAAAAGAGACCGTAGGATTCGGGGCTTTGGATCAAAGTCTCATGGAAAGGCGTATGGACGACTATACCAGCTATAGTATAGCAGCCAGCGTGGAACTGGGCCGTTTTCTGCCCGAACAGGCAAAAGTGAAATTGCCTGTATATTACTCTTATTCCAACCAGACATCCACTCCTGAATATGACCCGTTCGACCAGGACGTAACCCTGAAAGAAGCACTGAGCCTTGTGGATACCAAGGCCCAAAAAGATTCGATAAAGAGTCTGGCGCAAGATAAAACCACGACAAAAAGCATTAGCTTCAATAACGTCAAAGTAGACATACAGAGCAAAACACCTATGCCTTACGACCCGGCAAATTTCAGTTTCGGTTATTCATATAGTCAGACGGAAACAAAAAATCCGACCACAGTATACGATCTGACTAAAAATTATAAGGCAACGCTCAGTTATATTTACGTACCGTTGAGTAAGACATGGGAACCTTTCAAAAACATAAAAAATAGTAGCGGAGCAAACAAATTCCTGAAATCGCTAGGCTTCAATTATTTACCTAGTTCTATATCATTCGATTCGAATATTACACGTTACTACACCGAAACCACCACACGCGACATAGAAAGCTATACCCTGGGCGGGACAAACGATCAATACCAATTCCTGTCGTGGAGCCAGTCATTCCTGTGGGACAGGGATTTCAATATCAACTGGGATTTTACCCGTAACCTGAAGTTTGCTTTCCAGTCGGGTACAAGAGCCGAGATAGAAGAACCATACCTGCAAGTAAATAAGAAACAAAATCCTGACGATTACGAGATATGGAAAGATGCTGTTATACGCAGCCTCAAAAGCCTGGGCGATCCGCTGTCTTACAGGCAAGTTACCAGGTTGACCTACCAACTGCCTTTCCGCAGTATACCCGTACTGGACTGGATAGACTCTAATGCCAGCTATCAAAGCGGTTATCAATGGGACCGGGGAGCGAAAATCGACGATGTGGAAATAGGCAATACCATCAGTAACAATATGACGCTCGATTTCACCAACAGGCTGAACCTGACAAATTTCTATAATAAAATAGAATATCTGAAACAAGTGAACGAACGCTTCGACGGCAGAAGAAGACCTCAATCGCCAGCTCAACGGGAAAGAGAAAGGCAAAAACGGGAACCTGAAAGGCGTCGGTTCTCACACAATGTATCCCTGACGAAAGACTCTGCGATAACAGTCTCTCACAACCTGAAAACAAAAGACATAGAGGTAAACGCCCGCAAAGACGGAAAAATATATCCTATAAAATTTAAGAAAAAAGACGATAATACGATTCTTATCACCAACAAGGATTCTGCCAATATAGAAATAAATATTGTGGGCAAGTACAAGCAAGACGGAGAAGGATCGAAAGTACTGAAAGACATCGCCGATTATTCGGCAAGGGCACTAATGTCTGTACGTACCATTAACTTTAATTATTCGAAAAGAAACGAAACTTACATATCTGGATTCCGTCCGGGTATCGGTGACATTTTCGGTCAAAAGAACTCTGATTACGGGCTGGTTCCGGGATTAGGATTTGCTTTCGGCTTCGATGGTGGACAGGATTTTATAGACAAGTCTCTTGAAAGGAACTGGCTTGTTATGAATGATAGCCTCAACATAAATCCAGCCATATATAACAATATGGAAAAATTCGAGTTCAGGGCGCAACTGGAACCAATCAAAGACTTAAAGATAGAACTAAACGCCAACTATGAAAGAAATAAGCGGACAGAGGTTCAATATATGTACGATGGTTCGCCCCGCAATCTGGGAGGTAGTTTCTCCATGACCACAGTAGCCCTATCGACAGCCCTCAGGAGCAGTAATGCCGATAATAATTATTACTCGAAGGCTTTCGAAACATTCCTGGAGAACAGACGCATTATAAAAAACAGGCTGGAAGCTAAATACGCAGGCAGAACATATCCTTCCGGTGGATTTATGGCAGAAGTAGCCGGAGGATTATTTCAGGGAGAACAGTATACCCCGGCCTTGGGAGAAGTGGATATAAATTCGGCAGATGTGCTCATTCCGGCATTCATCTCGGCGTATACAGGCCGTGATGCAGGGAAAATTACCCTTTCGGCATTTCCTTCGCTATTAGCCCTACTGCCAAACTGGACGATTTCTTATGACGGGCTCTCCAAAATATCGTTCCTGAAAGACAGGGTAAAATCACTGCGGTTGAGTCATGCCTATTCATGTTACTATCAGGTAAGCAATTACAGTTCGTATTCGGGATGGATGGACACAGGCGACGACCTCGGTTTTATACGTGATGTACTAAACGGAAATCCAGTTCCGTCCTCACCTTACGATATTTCATCGGTGGGAATATCCGAAGTATTTAATCCGTTGTTTGGGATCGACGGTACATTAAATAACAATATGAATATCAACGCGCGTTATAACAACGCACGCACGTTAACCCTTAATATGTCATCTTACCAGATAATAGAATCTACGCAGAAAGAATTCGTAGTCGGACTGGGGTACCGCATCAATGAGTTTAACAGGATACTGGGAATTCACAGGAGCGGGACATCGCAAATCAATAATGATCTGAATATAAAAGCTGATATATCATATAAAACAACTGCTGCCCTGCTGCGAAAAATACAGGAAAATTTCACTCAGGCAACAAGTGGCACGACTATTGTTACATTAAAAGTATCAGCCGATTATACGATGAGCCGGGCACTCACTTTACGGGCGTTTTACGACCGTATACTGAACAAGCCACTCATTACATCGTCGGCGTATGCAACAACTAACAGTAATTTTGGAATAAGCTTAAAATTTACTCTTATACAATAAAATACGTATATTTGCTTGCATAAAAAAAAAAATACTGTTAAGTTTATTTTTTCAAATGTTAAACAATATCTTTGCTTAATTGTTAAATAGTAAATTAGATGTGTAATTTAATATATATAAATATATATAGCTTTTTAATTAAAGAACAGGCCACAAAAAAATGAGAAAATCGACAATTTGGATATTAGCCGCAATAATGGCAGTCGCTTTTTCCGGCCTCATATACATACAAATAGAGTATCTGAAAGAAACAATAGGCTGGCGAAACGAACAATTTGATGAAGCCATAAACAGGAGCCTCGAGAAGGTTTCGACAGATATACAAAAAGACCAGGTAAAAAAGTATCTCAGTGAAGAGTCGCTGGAATACCAGAAAAAGCAGGCAGCCGCTTACAACAGGGCATTAGCTCTTCAGAATCAGCAATATCAGGAAGAAACGGTTACACACCAGCTAAGGGGAAAAATGAAAGCTGATGATGGTTCTGAAGTAAATATTGAATATAATATTTCGAGTACAATACAGACCCCACCAAAGAGCCAGGTATTCCAGTCACCGGCAAAAGACCGAACCAATGCCATATCGAAAACGATTTTCGATATGCAGGACGAGGAGAAAAAAAGGCTCATATATGAAACCAACATAGTGGATGAGGTCATAACCCAGCTAATGAGTACGGCCAGTAATGTGCCTATCGAAGAACGTGTGAACTTTAAAGAACTGGAGACCAGTATAAAAAACGAAATAAAAGTAAATGGCATAGAGTTGCCATTCCAGTATGAAGTAGTAGACAGGAACAATAAACCAATATATCAGCAGCCTCTCTTTACAATGGAAGGAAGAAAGGATTATTATTCAAGGCCTATTTTCCCAAACGACCGGCCTGATAAAGTTGTTTACCTGAAGGTATTCTTTCCCGATAAATCGAAATATATATTCCGGGAAATATACTTCCTGTATCCGGCAATCGGATTTTCCTTCATCCTGCTGGTCACATTTATTATAACAATATTCATCACATTCCGGCAAAAGCGTTTATCGGAAATGAAGAGTGATTTCATGAACAACATGACTCACGAGCTGAAAACCCCGGTGTCGACAATTTCGTTGGCAGCGCAAATGTTGAAAGACGGTTCGATAACCAAATCGCCCGAGGTATTTAAGCATATATCGGGGGTTATAAACGACGAAACCGAGCGTTTGAGCCTGCAGGTAGAGAAAGTCTTGCAGATGTCCCTTTTCGAAAAGCAAAAGGCGACGCTCAAAATGAAAGAACTCGACGCAAACGATATCGTTGTACATGTTGCTAACACCTTCCAGTTAAAAGTCGAAAAATTTGGAGGAAACCTCGACATCGATCTGGAAGCTACCGAGTCCACAATAAATGCAGACAAAATGCACTTTACGAATGTGTTATTCAACCTGCTGGACAATTCGGTAAAATACAGGCGTGAAGACGTCCCGTTGGAATTAATGATACGGACGTGGAACAATAGTAATAAAATCTACATTTCCATCGAAGATAATGGAATAGGTATCAGGAAGGAATATGTAAAGAAAATATTTGAACGTTTCTACCGCGTATCTACCGGTAACAGGCACGATGTGAAAGGCTTCGGACTGGGACTGGCATATGTAAGAAAAATAGTAGAGGATCATAAAGGAACAATAAAGGCCGAGAGTGAACTTGGCAAAGGCACCAAATTTATAATTTGCCTGCCCGTTATGAAAAATAGTGATTAAAAATTGGAGATTGTAAATAAGTTAAATAAGTAAGTTATGGAAGAAAGATTGAAATTATTTTTATGTGAAGATGACGAGAATCTCGGCATGCTACTGAGAGAGTATCTTCAGGCAAAAGGTTATGACACAGACTTATACACCGACGGGGAAGCCGGATACAAGGGGTTTGTAAAAGAAAAATATGATCTGTGCATACTCGATGTGATGATGCCCAAGAAGGATGGTATCACTTTGGTTAAAGAAATCAGGGCTATAAACACAGAGATCCCGATCATATTCTTGACAGCCAAGAATATGAAAGACGATATTCTGGAAGGTTTCAAAGCCGGCGCTGATGACTATATAACCAAGCCATTCAGTATGGAAGAGCTTGTACTGCGTATCGAAGCCATCTTCCGCCGGGTAAAAGGCAAAAGAAGCAAAGAACAGCAGATTTACCAGTTTGGAAGTATGAACTTTGATACTCAGAAACAAATTCTGACTATTAACGGCAACAGCACTAAACTGACAACTAAAGAAGCTGAACTTCTCGCATTGTTGTGCGCTCATGCTAACGACATTCTGGAAAGGAATCATGCCCTTAAACAAATATGGGTAGACGATAACTATTTCAATGCCCGTAGTATGGACGTGTACATTACTAAACTTCGTAAACTGTTGAAACCTGATCCTAGTATTGAGATAATCAACATACACGGTAAAGGTTATAAGCTGATAGCCCCTGTGAACGAAGAAGAAGGTGCTGAGTAAACATTCGTTTCAATAAATTATAAAAGCTATATCTAATTATAAAGGTATAGCTTTTGTTTTTTTAGTAACTTTGCACTCTAATAAAAGTTGAGGAAAATAAAATGAAACAATATCACGATTTACTGGAGCGGGTCCTCGATGAAGGCGTACAAAAAAGCGACCGCACAGGAACAGGCACAATAAGCGTATTCGGGCATCAGAGCCGTTACAATCTGGCAGACGGGTTTCCTGTACTAACAACAAAGAAATTACATTTAAAATCTATTATATACGAACTGCTCTGGTTTCTGGCTGGCGACACCAATGCGAAATACCTGCAAGATCATGGGGTTCGCATCTGGAACGAATGGGCCGATGAGAATGGAAACCTCGGACATATCTATGGTTACCAATGGCGGTCGTGGCCTGATTACGACGGTGGACACATCGACCAGATAACCGAAGTAGTAAATACAATAAAAACCAATCCTGATTCGCGCCGTATTATTGTAAGCGCATGGAATGTAGGTGACATTAAAAATATGAATCTCCCACCCTGCCATGCATTTTTTCAGTTCTATGTAGCCAATGGAAAACTAAGCCTGCATCTTTACCAACGCAGCGCTGACATTTTTTTGGGTGTACCGTTCAATATAGCATCCTACGCACTGCTCCTGCAAATGATGGCACAGGTGACAGGACTTGAAGCCGGGGAATTCGTTCACACGCTGGGCGACGCGCACATCTACACAAACCATCTGGATCAGGTCAAATTACAATTAACCCGTGATTTCAGGCCGTTGCCTGTAATGAAGATAAATCCTGATGTTAAAAGTATCTTTGATTTTAAATTTGAAGATTTCGAGTTGGTCGGTTATGATCCTCATCCGCATATTAAAGGTGAAGTGGCGGTGTAAAAGAATTATGAATGAGAAATTATGAATTATGAATGAAATAACATAATTTATAACTCTCATCAATTCATAATTCATAATTTCTCATTCATAATTCATAATTCTAATAAGTGCTTGCATATTTCATTACATGGCTGATCATATCCTTTATCCTCTATACATCAGGGGATATGCTGATCGTTATATATAATAAAGTATGCAAAACAAAAGAAAATTATGGTTTCATCGATAAATTATTACTGGGACTATCTTTCCTTGTAATACCTCTATCCATATGGTCTCTCTGGCTACCATCCAACCATATTTTTCTCGCGATTATACTATTTGTATGCATCGGATATCGGGGAATCAGTTACCGGAAAACCAACAATATTTTATCAGGTCTGAAAAAGAAAACCCGGGGAATACTCAGCCCTTATCAGATTACGATATTAGTTATATCGATTCTGGTATCAACGTTCTTTTTCACATGGCAACACGAGGTATACGACTCTGCTTTCTACCATCTCCAGAATATAAGATGGAACGAAGAATATGCCGTCGTTCCGGGACTGGCAAACCTGGAAGGTAAACTTGGATTCAATTCCAATTATTTCCTGATAAGTGCCATATTCACATTTCGCTTTTTCCTGCACGAAGCCATCTATCCGTTACAGCCGCTGATTGTCACCACAATAACATGCTGGGTATTATATGAATTATTCAAATCACGGTATGAAAGTAAACGGTTTTTTATTCTTATCGCCTATATATTGTTATTCTGGATTTCGATATATTTCCTGGGAAATACTTCGACAGATATAATACCTAACTTTATAGCGTTTTATATCCTGGCACGTATTATATTATATCCGGAGTTGTTAAAAAAGAATTACCTCATAGGAATTATACTACCTGTTTTTCTGGTCACAATAAAGCTTTCGTTTTTCCCTCTGGGTATAATAAGCCTGTATTCACTTTTTCATCTTATCAAAAGAAAGGAATACAATGCTCTGTTATTCGCCGTCACCATCAGCCTTTTAATTATTATCCTGTGGCTGATACGCAATGTAATTATATCAGGTTATCTGATCTATCCCCTTCACGAAATAGACTTATTCAATTTCGACTGGAAAGTACCTAAAGAAGTTGCGATAAAAGAAAAAGATTACATCTTCGACGTCGGATACTACTTTTTCCGAATTGCGCTGAAATACCCATGGATGAGCGTCAGAGATCCATTATGGATCAACATCCTGACCGATATAATATATTTATTCACATTTGCGTCTTTAGCTGTTTTTGGATATCTGTTTATAAAGAGGAAGAAAAGCACAGACAACCATATACGTCTGATATATGCAGTAATATTATTATCCATCATTGTATGGGCAATAGGAGGACCTGACATACGCTTCCTGTCTGGCATATTATGTGGCAGTATATTTATAGGAGCAGTCTTGTTATTTGGCAATAAGCGAATAAGCGCAAAGAAATTCAGCAATTTCCTTGCTGCAGCATTCATCATTAGCATATTTTTCTGGACTTTCAGCAGATATTACGATTTTTCATCTCAGACAAAAGGACAAGAAACCCACCTGGTTCTGCATCTACTGGAAAAACCATACACTGTAAGGGATCAGCAACTGGCAAAAGGGTTCGACCTGGATAGTAAATTTTATGCTTATCCCATCAATAACAATCTTTCTATCAAAGCCAGCTACTATCCCCCATACGATATTGCATTACCCGCGACCATGCACAGCCATTATGCAAAATTCCTGCCCATAGAATGCATCGAAGCACGGGGATATACAATTCAGGAAGGGTTCAGGGCAAAAACGAATGCAGATAATAAATAAAAAACCTATCATTATTTTTGCTAATTCACTGATATTTTGTAATTTTGCGAGCCGATTATTACGAAATAAAACGTAAAAAATTGATTAGCAAACAATTATCGCTTATTATATCTTAGCTCGATAAGCGGATAAGAGTTGTGCGGATCAAAAAAAGTAATTAACCAAATTAATTTTTAAGTAAGTGGATACTTTAAGTTATAAGACCATTTCAGCCAACAAAGCAACCGCACAGAAAGAATGGGTTGTAGTTGACGCTACAGGACAGACACTGGGACGTATGGCGTCTAAAGTGGCTAAACTTCTGAGAGGGAAGTACAAACCAAGTTTTACCCCGCACGTAGACTGTGGCGATAATGTAATCATTATCAACGCAGACAAAGTTGTGCTTACAGGTAACAAATGGAATGACCGTGTATATTTGAGATATACAGGCTATCCGGGAGGACAACGGGAAATGACTCCTGCACGTTTGATGGAAAAAGGTGCAGACCGCCTGGTTCTGAAAGTAGTAAAAGGTATGCTACCTAAAAACCGTCTTGGTGCTGCTCTTTTGAAAAACCTTCATGTATATGCAGGCGCAGAGCACTCTCACGAAGCTCAACAACCAAAATCAATAGATATTAACGCTCTTAAATAATAATTAATGGAAGTAGTAAATGCAATAGGAAGACGCAAAGCCGCTGTGGCCCGCGTATTCGTAAGCGAAGGAACCGGAAAAATCGTTATCAACAAACGTGAACTCGACAATTACTTCCCTTCAACTATTCTTCAGTATGTTGTGAAGCAACCGCTAAATACACTTGGCGCTGCCGAAAAATACGACATCAAGATCAACCTGAACGGTGGAGGATATAAAGGACAGGCAGAAGCTGCACGCCTTGGTATCGCCCGCGCTTTGGTGAAGATCAACGCTGAAGATAAAGCTGCGCTTAGAGCTGAAGGATTTATGACTCGCGACCCTCGTGTTGTAGAACGTAAAAAACCGGGACAACCGAAAGCAAGAAAAAGATTTCAATTCTCAAAACGTTAATTTGGATATTATCTTACCCAATCACGCTTTGCCGGCTTTGGCCGCATAAAAGTTATAAGTTGGTTAATATATGATGAGTCGGCCTCATCGCACGAAATGACGTTTAGTATCTAAATTGCCGGGACTTCTTACAATGAGCTACCCGACAATTCGCTAACAGAAAAAGAAAGTAAACGAAACAACAAAATTTAAAATGGCAAAATTAGAATTCGACCAGTTACTCGATGCCGGTGTACATTTCGGACACCTTAAAAGAAAATGGAATCCGGCAATGGCTCCTTATATCTTTATGGAGCGCAATGGTATTCACATCATTGACCTTTACAAAACAATAGCTAAGACAGAAGAAGCTGCTGCTGCTATGAAGCAAATGGCTAAATCCGGTAAAAAAATATTGTTTGTAGCTACTAAAAAACAAGCGAAACAAGTTGTTGCAGACCTTGCACAATCAGTGAATATGCCATACGTGGCAGAACGCTGGCCAGGTGGTATGTTGACTAACTTCCCTACCATCCGTAAGGCTGTGAAGAAAATGGCGACTATCGACAAAATGATAAAAGACGGTACATTTGAAACCCTTTCTAAAAGAGAAAGACTTCAGGTTACACGCCAACGTGCTAAACTTGAAAAGAACTTAGGTTCTATCCAGGATCTTACCCGTCTGCCGTCAGCTATTTTTGTAGTAGACGTAATGAAAGAAAACATTGCAGTAAAAGAAGCTAACCGCCTTGGTATACCTGTATTCGGAATGGTGGACACAAACTCTGATCCTCACGATATAGACTTTGTGATCCCGGCTAATGACGATGCGGCAAAATCAATCGAACTTATTCTTGGAAGCCTTTGCGATGCTATCAAAGAAGGACTGGAGGAAAGAAAAGTTGAAAAAGCTGATTCAGCGGCTGCCGAAGCTCAGGAAGAAGGCGATGCACCAAGAAGAGAGCGTAAAGCTAAAGCAGGTGCTAAAAAAGCTGTGACAAAAGAAGATCAGGATGCAATCAATGCTGCTGTTGCAAGCAAGTTTGCTAAAGAGGACGAAGAATAATTAAAGTATATAAGACTAAGAATTAGCCTCTGAGAATCTTCTTGGAGACTATTTCTTGGTCTTTTTTTATTAAAAGTAAACGAGTTGACAAAATACAAGTAAACAAGTTAATAATAATTAGACTAGTTCTTTTACAACTTATCTCGTACCTCGTATCTTGTTTACTTGTCAACCGAAAAAATAATTATAAACCAAAATAAAAGGAGAAAACACTATGGCAATATCTATGGCTGACATCCAACACTTGCGCAAAATGACAGGCGCAGGTATGATGGACTGCAAGAATGCTTTGACAGAAGCAGAAGGAGATTTTGATAAAGCAATCGAAATAATTCGTAAAAAAGGACAGGCTTTCGCTGCAAAACGTGAAGACCGCGACGCTACCGAAGGTTGTGTATTAGCTGCAACCAGTGGTGATTTCGCTGCAATTGTTGCTGTAAACTGCGAAACAGACTTTGTGGCTATGAACGGCGATTTCGTAGGGATGACAAAATCTATCCTTGATGCTGCTGTAGCTAACAAGCCCGCTGATATGGACACACTGAAAGCGTTGAAAGTGGGAGACCGTACAGTAGCTGAACTTGTAACTGACAGAATGGGTGTTACAGGCGAAAAAATGGAGTTGAATGTTTATGAACAAATCACTGCTCCTACAGTAGTAGCTTATGTTCATCCCGGCAACAAGCTTGCTGCTATCGTTGGCTTCAACAAAGCAAACGTGGACGAGCAAGTGGCAAAAGACGTTGCAATGCAGGTTGCCGCTATGAACCCTGCCGCTTTGGTTCCGGAAGAAGTTTCCGCTGAAATCAAAGAAAGAGAGATGAACATAGCAAGAGAAAAAGCTAAAGAAGCAGGAAAACCTGAGAATCTGCTTGATAAAATCGCTGAAGGAGCTTTGCAGAAATTCTACAAAGACTTTACACTTCTTCAACAGGAATTTATCAAGAATCCTAAACTGACAGTCGCCCAATATGTTTCAGGACATGACAAGGAACTGGCTGTTGTCGGATTCAAACGCTTTACTTTGAACGCTGAATAATCAGACAATCAAAATAAATCAGAAAAGTGCAATCTATATGGGTTGCACTTTTTTATTTGGATATTATTAAATAATTTTATATATTTAACTCGATTTATTAAATATTTAAATTAAATAATCTAATAATATCTACCCTATGAAAATCACGAAATTTTTATTTGTCGCAATAAGTATACTCTTGACAGCTTGCTCTTCGAGTAATAAGAAATCTTATGAGCTACCTGATAAACTGACAATAACAAAATACAAACTATTAGATAAGATAAAAGGTGGATGGGCCGGTCAAACCATAGGTGTGACATTCGGCAGTTACACGGAATTTCTGTATAATGGTACTTATATACAAGACTACCAGCCTATCCCATGGCACGAAGGGTATGTCAAAGAAACGATGGAAGCATGGCCGGGATTGTACGATGACATATATATGGATCTGACATTCGTAGAGGTATTTGAGCGCATTGGTATGGATGCCCCAACAGATTCTTTCGCTTATGCCTTCGCCCATGCAGAATACGATTTATGGCACGCAAATCAAATGGCCAGATATAATATTCTTAACGGAATTGAGAACCCGGGACACTGGCTCAATAATCCTCATGCAGATGACATTGATTACCAGATCGAGGCCGACTTTGCAGGATTAATGACCCCAGGAATGCCCAATACTGCATCACAGATAAGCGACAGGATAGGCCATCTCATAACTTATGGCGATGGCTGGTATGGAGGAGTATATGTCGGCGCAATGTATAGTCTGGCTTTCGTTTCAGATAATATTGAATTTATCGTGACCGAAGCATTAAAAACCATTCCCCAGGAAAGTAAATTCCATCAATGTATAGCAGATGTGATCAAATGGCACAAACAATATCCTGACGACTGGCACCGGACATGGTTCGAAATACAACGTAACCATTCGGAAGACATAGGCTGTCCCGATGGAGTATTCGCACCGCTAAATATAGATGCAAAATTAAACGCAGCATATATCGTACTCGGATTACTCTATGGTCAGGGGAATTTTACCCGGACAATGGAAATATCGACACGTGCCGGACAGGATTCAGATTGCAATCCATCCTCGGCAGGAGGGATATTAGGGACGATGCTTGGTTACAGCAATATTCCGGAATATTGGATGGCAGGACTAAAGGGTGCCGAGGACATAGATTTTAAATATACGACGATGTCTCTGAACAAAGTATATGAAATAAGCAACAAGCATGCTTTGGAAATGATCGTAAGAAATGACGGTATGATAGATGGTGAAAACATAACGATCAAAGTACAAAAACCAGAAGCTGTGTTGCTTGAACAAAGCTTTGTGAATATGTTTCCTGTAAAAAAAGTGAATTGCCATAATCCAGATATTCAGATACTGACCTTCGATTTTGAGGGTACTGGCTTTGTTTTGCGTGGCGGCGCTGCTAAAAGACAGGAAAATATTCCTCACGGAACTCTAACTGCAACCCTGTATATAGATGGAGAAAAAATGGAAACTTCCAATATTTCTACAAGTGCAAGATATCGTAAACACGAGTTATTCTGGAAATACCAATTACCAAAAGGAAAACACACCGTCAAAGTAGAAGTAAACACCCCAAGTGATAAGTATCTGCTAAGATCGTGGGATTATATAGTATATTCCGATATTCCGCCCGCTACTATACATCCTGAATAATAAATATAAAAAGTGTAACCTAAACAGATTGCGCTTTTTTATTCTGGTATTATCCCTATTTTTGTAAACCATCTATAATATTGTAACGATGAAAAATATATCCATATTTATTATCTTGTTTTTCTTCATTTGTTGCACATCAAAAAATAAGGATATAGCAGAGACAGATAACACATCTTATCTGGACGGCATCATCCCTCTTATGGATGCTTTTGCGAAAGATACGTCTACAATATTTGTCTGGAACGGAAATAAAAGCAAGCCGATATCTCATTATGAGGATGATCCTTTAACTCATATTGTAGGGAAATTCATCGACGGCACTCAGATATTCGCATTAGATTATGCTCCCACAGATACACTTATCAATTTCTACCGCTTCGAGCAGAACAAATGGAAAAGAGTGGGTTCTTACAGAGCTATCGAAGATAGTATGACATTTTTAGTCGGGTTTATCGATATGGACAACGACACGAAAAATGAGATAATTGTTCGTACACCTCCAAATATGAATGGAAACACATGGCAAGATGTATTTCGCTATTCAGCAGACAATGATTCTATTGAATATGCAGGAAACTTTTCTACAGATTATGAAATAAGAAAAGATAATAAAACAGTAGAAGAGACATATGAAGGTAGCTGGTATATGACTCCCACCAAAACTCTTTATCAATGGCATAATAATAAACTGATCAGGATAAAGCATATAGAACTGGAGCTGGCAGATTCTGACATCAGCAAAGATGACCGTATTTTCAGATATTATGAGAATCCAACTTTGGATAAAGATACTTTAATCTTAAAAATAGAAGTTCCTTACACAGGTCGGAAATATGAAGATATGTGGAAAAATTTCTTCAGTAATTAAGCCATAAAGGAAAGCTGACCAAATAAATAAATTTTTACTAGCTTTGTATCTGAGTAAAAAATCAGATGGAAGAAAAATCATTAAAAGATAAAACGGCATCGGGACTTAGCTGGAGCGTACTGGACAAGTTATTCCAGAATGGCTTTGTGCTGGTTTGCGGAATACTTCTCGCCCGTATAATAGACAGGGACAATTATGGACTGACGGGTGTATTGATGATTTTTGTCGGCCTGGCCAATGTATTACAGGAAAGCGGATTCACAAGCGCCATCATCAGAAAGAAAAATATCACACAGTCCGATTATATTACGGTATTCTATACAAATATATCTATCGGAATTATTTTATACCTTATCCTTTTTTTTCTGGCGCCTACGATAAGTTCTGTGTATGAAGAACCTATCCTGACGCCACTCGCACGGTTCATGTTCCTTTCATTCGTATTCAATTCTTTCGCTGTTGTGCAGAATGCGAAACTGATAAAAGAGATCAATTATAAGTTAATAACCAAGATCAATACTTTTTCTGTTTTTACAACATACTCTATAGCCTTACTGCTTGCCTACCTCGGATATAGTGTATGGGCTCTGGCATCTTTATCTGTAGTATGGCCATTCCTTAAAATGGTCTGTTTCTGGCTTTTCAGCAAATGGAGGCCATCGGGTTCTTTCAGCAAGGAGTCTTTCAAAGAACTTTTTGCTTTCAGCTCAAAACTTCTTCTGGGCAGTTTTATAAATTCAGCCATGGCAAACCTACCTCAGAATATACTGGTCAAGCATTATTCCTTAGGTATCGGAGGATTGTATAATCAGGCACAAAAAAACTATAATGCTGCAAATGACCTGCTTACAGGTTCAGTCTACAATGTCTCTTTTCCTATCCTTGCTTCGGTAGATGAAGAGCACAGGCTGAAGAGGGTATTCCGGAGATTTATACGCATCAAGGCTCTTATTATATTCCCTATGTTTATGGGAATCATACTTGTTGCCGGATCATTTATGCACCTATTGGGCGAACAATGGCTCGATGCCGCTCCAATCCTGCAATTACTGGCAATCAGTGGTATATTATTAGGGCTGGAAACAGCAAATGGAGACATATTACGCATAAAAGGGAAATCAGGCATCATCCTATACCTCACTATTTTTCAGGCTGTAATGATACTGGCTGCAATAGGTATCCCGGTTATTCTTAAGCTCGGTCACTTATATTATATCGCAGCAATTGTAGTTACCTATTTTATCCGCTATATAGTATCGAGTATAATTTCACAAAAGCTGATAGGGTATAAAATCAGCGAACTGATAAAAGACCTGCTTCCATACTTTGCCATATCTCTTTTTTGTACAGGATGTGGTTATCTTTTAAGCTTCATCATACCTAATCCTATTGTATTGATGGTATGCCAGATCGTATTTGTTGGCCTGCTTTATTTCGGGATACTATACTTTTCGGGATCGGTAGTTCTCATAGAGGCAGTGGAATACATCACTAAACGAAAAGTGAAAAAGAAATGAAGGTAAGCATCTGTATTCCGGCATATAAGCATCCGCATTTTCTGAAACGATGCCTCGACTCGGTTCTTGAACAGGATTTTTCCGATTATGAGATCGTTATTACCGATGATTCGCCCGACAACACCCTGCAAAAATTAGTGTCTGCGACATATAACGATGACCGCATCCGGTATTACAAAAACGAAAAGCCTCTGGGTTCTCCCCGCAACTGGAACGAAGCTATAAGGAAAGCACAGGGTGAATATATAAAGATACTCCATCATGACGATTGGCTGGCATCTCCTCAAAGCCTGAAAAAGTATGTGGCCATGTTCGATAACAATCCCGATGTGAACATTGCATTCTCGGGATGCTGCGATGTAAAAGAAAATGGAGATAAGAAAATACATACTGCAAGCTCGTCTTTCCTGAAAAAACTGGGAAAAGAGCCCGAAACCGTTTACAGAGGCAATCAGCTGGGTGCGCCCAGTGTGTGTGTGTTTCGAAATCGCAGGAATTACCTCTTCAATCCCCATCTCATCTGGCTTGTTGATACTGATTTTTATATCAGGGTAATAGCTGAGAATGGAAAATTCATCTATTCACCAGAACTTCTGGTTAATATCGGAATAAGCGAACACCAGATCACACAATCAGATCTGGCTTCCTACAATATCCGCCTGAAAGAAAGAATGCTTTTATTCAACCAGTATAACCTGAAAGATAAATCCCATAAATACCGGCGATCGTTATTAAGGCTACTGGGCAGAGGCAAGATTTTCAATAATGTCCGGTTAAAGGAAGAAATGCCCGATTCCGACTTTCACCTTTCCTTATCAGACATATTCTGGATATATTTTTATTATGTAAAAAGAAACATTGGCTTATTATGCAAACATGAAATAAAAAATTAAAGACACCATGCTAAAAACTACCCAGATAATCTTCGGCTTTTATCCCCGGAGAATTATAAAAAACATCAAATCTATCCCCTGGTACAACCGTACACGAAGAGATTTTCTGAAACAAATGAAAAATAATGACACTGCTTTCCCTCTGGCTAAGAACTTTCCATGCCTACAAGACAGGTACGACGATAGCGGGTCTGCATCGGGTCACTATTTCCACCAGGATTTATTTATTGCACAAGAACTTTACAAAAAGCAACCAAAGAAACACGTGGATATAGGATCACGCATAGACGGTTTTATTACTCATGTAGCATCCTTCAGAGAGATTGAAGTCATGGACATCAGGCCGTTAAGCGACACACTCCCCAATATAAAGTTCGTTCAGGCTGATTGTATGGGACAAAGTATGGATAATTATACAAACTATTGCGATTCAGTATCATCGTTACATGCTATCGAGCATTTCGGCTTAGGCCGTTACGGCGATCCTATCGATGTAAACGGGCATTTAAAAGGACTGAATAATATATACAATATGTTACAGGCAAACGGTATATTCTATTTCTCAGTTCCAATAGGGCCTCAACGGATAGAATTCAATGCCCACCGGGTATTCTCGGTAAGTTATCTTCTCGAATATTTCAGGGGAAAATATGAAATAGAGTCTTTTTCTTTTGTGGATGACAAAGGAGACATCCATCGGAACATGATATTGACAGAAGATTCTGCATTAAGTAATTTCAACTGTAAATATGGATGCGGTATCTTTGTCCTGAGAAAAGTATAATATCTCCACTATCATGAACTTCTGAAACGACAAGATGACCTTAACACCTATACTTAGCTTACAACCAGCCGGATATGGAATCATTACCCTTATCATATTCAGTGTTGTATGCGCATTCCTGGTTAAAAACCGGATGAAGATGAAAGGCTGCATGACCACAGGATATGTCGCTTTGGTTATCTTTTGTGTGACTATTCTTTGTTTTGCAGTCTTCTTCATGTTGTTTTCTTCTGTGAAGAATGACGTCAGCTCATTTATCAACGGTGAGCAATATACTGCCACAGTAACCAGTTACACCAGCGAAGATAAAGAAGACGACGAAGGTGATACGCAGACTTATTATACTTCCTATGTCACATTTACCACAAAGGAAGGATATGAGGTAACCAGACCAAAGGCATTTTCATCGACCGGAATGCCGGTAATGGGTGAGACATATACAATTTACTACGACGCGAAGAACAATACCTTGTTTGTATGGGAAGCGATGGTGGTGATTATGTTTGTGGGAATGATAATTATGGGTACTATACTTCTTTTTGCTTTCACCGGACTAGTACTTTTTGCCTTTGGGGCTAAAATGGATGGATACTGGAAAGCATGCAGGAACCTGGCTTCTTTATTCATCCCATTTATTATGATCGCCTTTGACGCCTTACTTGTATATGGCTTATTACACAAAGAGCACCCAACCTTTGTTGTCATAATATTAAGCTTTTTCATTCTTGTACTCTCGCTGGCTATCTGGGGATATATAAGCATGGCCATAAAGAAAGGCCCGTTGAAATGGAAACGTACATCGGCCGCTTCCTGGTCTGGCGACTGGGATAATGAAGATAGTGGCAAAGAAGAAAACTTTGATGAGAACAATAACACGGGTAAATTCGTTAAAATAGGCAGAGCAAACCGAAAACAAAATAAGAAAAAACGCTAACATAAAATACGACAGAATATGATCATAATCATGTCTCCTGCCAAATTGCAGGACTTTGAGACAACCGCACCAACGAAAGAAGCCACCACCCCACTCTATGCTAAGGATGCCAAGGAGTTGTACAAGTCGATGGAAGGCATCACTGCCGGAGAAATTGCTTCGCTGATGAATGTAAATCCCCCGATTGCACACGATGTATATCAGTACATCCACGCATTCAATCTGAGCAAAACGCCCCAGAAACAGGCAGCCTTCGCATACAACGGTATTGCCTACAAGGGACTGGATGCCGCATCATTCACAAAAAAAGATATGGATTTTGCTCAAAAGCATCTGGTACATATATCAGGATTGTATGGTGTACTCCGCCCTCTCGACCTGATAAAACCTTACAGGCTGGAAATGCAAATCCCTATTGTAAATGACAAAGGAAAAGACCTGTATGCGTTCTGGACAGAAAGAATCAGTAAATATCTGGCAAAAGAAATGAAAGCCGACGATAATATCCTTATCAATCTGGCATCGAAAGAATATGCCAAAGCTGTAGACAAGAAACTGTTACCTAAAGGACACCGTATCATCACTCCAATCTTTAAACAACATACCGATAAGGGATATAAACAAATTGTTGTTTATGCGAAAAAAGCAAGGGGAATGATGAGCCGTTTTATTATAAAACATCAATTGAAAGATGTAGAACATCTGAAAGCATTCGACACGGAAGGATATGCTTTTTCGGAACAGTTATCGAATGATAAAGAATGGGTATATATCCGCTAAAGCAATTTCAAAATTTCATGTTTCAAGATTTGAAAATTTCACGAAAATCTTGAAATATTGAAATTTGTAATCTTGAAACTTCTTATTACCTTTGCGTTGCGAGAAAAATCACAAATTTAAATAGTAAATAAAGAATGAAAAAGGTTGTATTAATCCGCCACGGAGAAAGCGTTTGGAACAAGGAAAACCGCTTTACAGGATGGACGAATGTAGATTTGTCGGAAAAAGGAGTAGAAGAAGCTACTAAAGCAGGAAAACTGTTGAAAGAAGAAGGCTTTAAATTTACCCTGGCTTATACTTCATACCTGAAAAGGGCTGTTAAAACATTGAACAATATCCTCGACCAGATGGATCTGGACTGGATTCCTGTTGAAAAAACATGGCGCCTGAACGAAAAGCATTATGGTATGCTTCAGGGCCTGAATAAAGCTGAAACTGCTGAAAAATACGGAGACGAACAGGTTCTTGTATGGAGACGCAGCTACGACGTTCCGCCTGCACCACTAGATCCAAGCGATCCGCGTTCGGCTTCGCAAGATCCTCGCTATGCTGATGTGCCAAAAGCATATATCCCTGAAACAGAGGCATTGAAAGAAACTGTTGAACGTATACTTCCTTACTGGCAGGAAGTGATCTATCCGTCTATGATGTGCCACGATGAAATTATCGTTGCCGCTCACGGAAACAGCCTTCGCGGTATCATCAAATACCTCAAAGGTATATCTGACGAAGATATCGTAAGCCTGAACCTGCCTACTGCAGTTCCTTATGTATTTGAATTCGACGACGACCTGAATCTTGTAAAAGATTATTTCCTGGGCGATCCTGAAGAAATCAAGAAACTGATGGAAGCTGTAGCTAACCAGGGAAAGAAAAAATAAAAAATCGTATCCTGTAATAAAAAAAGAGCTGTCATCACGACAGCTCTTTTTCTTTAACCTATATATTAATTTATTATCTATAGACAGGCACAATCGTGCTTGTATAACCTGTTCCGGAACTTATCTTTGTTTTCAGGGAACCATCTGCTCCAAATACAGCAACATCATTTCCCTGGCCTCCCATATATACATCTCCGTTATATGGATTTACATTTACTTTATATACCATAAAATAAGATGGTATCTGAGTTGTAAATTCAGCCACTTCATTTGAAGACTGATTTATTTTATAACTATAATCGATGGTTTCGAAAGTACTCCAATCGGTATAATTAAAAACAGAGTATATATAACTATCATTCACTGCAAAATCTACAGTTTCTATATCAAAAGTTTTTGTAACGGTCTCTGTTTTAGCATCCAGTAAATGTAAATTTGCAGGAGCACCTGTCGACCATGACAAATCGGCGGTATTGAAATAAATATTTCCGGTGGACGATGCTTTTATAGCATAAGGATTTTGAGGAACACTGATCACCTTTGTTTCTTTAAAGGAAGCAATATCAACTACCGATATGGTATTACCACTGCCATAGCCCGAATTACATGCATATAATTTACCTCCATATTGAGCGATGCCTTCAGTATATGTACCGCTAAGGGAGACTATGCCATCTATGGCCAGAGAAGCTGTGTCGAGCCGGGCAATTATACCCGAATAGCCTGTAATATATACCTTGTCTTTATAAAATGCCATTTTTCTCGGCATATCTGCTCCGCCAAGAGCATCTTTAAATGGGATTTTTTCCTGCGATTTCCCGGTTTCAATATCTATTATTTCGATACGTCCTCCCCCGGCAGCAACGCTTGCTCCCGAAACAATACAATACATCTTACCTCCGTATATGGCAAGGTCATTGCCCAAGTCGCCTAATGTTGCGCCATTCTGAGCTTTGTAAAATTTCTTTGTCGTTGTCCCCGTAGTATAATCATAATATGCCAGATCAGACTGGCTACTATTCCAATTACCTTCGCTTAAAATATACAAACCAACCAATTCGGGCAACTTAGCCTGCTGCACATTTATCTCTATATCATTAACACCCTCGCCTTTAAGAACTATTTTACCGGATCTTGTACCTTCGCCGTTATTTGGCTTCACAGTCACATCTACTATCGTATTTCCTTTACCCGATTCTGCAGAAAGGACGAACCAGTCTCCTGTTTTCTCTAGTGTCCAGTTTCCATCTATATTAACAGTAAACCCCTGAGTAGAAGCCTGATAACTATAGCTAAGTTGCGTTGCACTTGCTCCGGTATTACCTTGTATTACTTTTATTGCTTTTTTTACCTCCTGTCCAAAAATGTTCTTTATAGTAATGACTGCATTCCGTTCACCTCCGGCACTATTAGGCTCTACTTCTATCAGAAGGCTGTTACTATTTACTCCCTGGCTTTCCGATACTTTTACCCACGATTGGTCCGATGTTACGCTCCACGACGTATTGGATGCGATATCCAATGTCTTGGTTCCTCCTTCATTCAGGAAATATAACTCGGACGAATCTACTTTAATGTCCGCAACGTAATCGTCATCAGCACATGCAAATGTGAAAACCGCTAATGCAAGTATCACAAAAATCTTTTTCATTTTAAATGTAGTTTTAATATTATACAATAAATTACTTATCCGGATTAAAACTAAACATTTCAAATACGAGAAGTAGAAATCAAATGTAAGAACAGAAAATTCTATAAATGCCATTTGGTTTCAAAGCTTTTATTCCTCGAAAGCTTGAAATATTTTCCGCATGGCAGGTCTTCTGACTTACATCATCTTCGGAACGCCCTTCCCATTCTTTTCTGAACAGTGGTTTTTGAGTATTGCCCGAAGACTTCATTGATGCTTACAGCAGCGGGGCCTGTTCAGGATTTTCACCTGATTCCCTTTTACAACTACAACCGGATGGCGTAGCCGTACCAATGCGCCGACAAAATTAATCATTTTTTAGAGATAAGAATAAAAAAACTATATTAAATATTTTTATTCTCAATTTTTCAAGCCTTAGTGCGCGCCCTCATGCGTACTATCAAAAAAAAAACACGGATTGTAAATCCGTGCCAGTAAAAGATTAAAACAGTTCTTTCTCTGTACTGTGAGATTTTTAATTCATCAAAGGACCGAATATCCAGCTTGCAACAGTCAGGTATATGATCAGCCCCGTCACATCGACGATCGTTGCCACAAATGGCGCGGATGATGTCGCCGGATCTGCTCCCAGCCTTTTCAATATAAAAGGTAACATGGAACCGATTAGCGAGCCCCACAACACGATGCCGATCAGTGCCAGCGACACGGTCGAACCCACCATGATCCAGTGTTCTCCATAAAGGTTGGGAAATATCAGATGCCAGATATAGATTCGGAAAAATCCGATACCGCCCAGTATTACTCCCAGGCTAAATCCGGATATGATTTCGCGGCGAAAGACCTGCCACCAGTGCCTTAACCTTACCTCGCCGGTTGCCATTGCCTGTATAACAAGGGTGGATGCCTGCGAGCCGCTATTACCTCCACTGGATATCATCAGTGGTAGAAAAAGCGCCAGTACTATCATCTGAGCCAACTGCTCTTCGTAATGCTGCATGACCGACGCAGTCAGCAATTCTCCTATAAACAGGACAATCAGCCATCCGGCACGTTTCCATATCAGCTTGTAGACAGGAAGGTCGAGGTATGGTTCATCTAAGGCCGATGTACCCCCCATGCGCTGCATATCTTCAGAATACTCTTCGTCGGCAGCCCACAGGATATCGTCGATGGTTACAATACCAAGTAATAACCCGTTTGTGTCTATCACAGGAAGAGCAACCCTGTTATTCATCTTGAATATCTTGATACCCTCTTCCACCGGGTCCTGTACCTTCAGGTAGATAAGGCGTCCGTCCATCAGTTCCGATATCTTTTTCTTCGGGTCATTGATCAGCAATTCCCGTATCCTGAGGTCATCAATAAGGATTCCTTTTTCATCGAGAATATATATTACATCGATGGTTTCCGAATTTTTTCCATTCCTGCGGATATACAATAAAGCTTCCTCCACTGTATAATCTTTGGGCAAAGCCAGAAAGTCGGGAGTCATCATACGCCCGATGCTGTCTTCGGGATACGAAAGCAATGTGAATACTTCTTTCCTGTCCTCGGGGCTAAGCAGGGAAATTAAGCGGTGTTGTAATTCCTGATCCCTGAGTTCACCCAAAAAGGCCGTCCGGTCATCGGGAGGTAGTCCGTTAACGATGCCGAAAATCTTGTCTGCCGAAAGTTTCTTTACTATACGCTCTTGCGTAGGCGCATCCAGTATGCGGAAAACATTTACAGCCCTGTTAAGACTGAGGGTACTGATAAATAGAGGCGCATAATCCGGAAATTCATCTATAAGGTCCTCGACATCGGAAATGTTCAGGTCGTCGAGGAAAACGCGGAGCATACTGATGTCTCCGGCGTCAATCAGAAGTTGTGTTTCTTCTGCTAGTCGTTCGATTCTCTCCTTCATCCATAAGAATATTTTTAAGGTGGAACAATACAAAAACGATCTGTGTGAGATTATTTTTGGAATGAACTAGCATTTAAAATTTACGGATATCCGATATTATCAACAATGCCGCAATATCCGCTTGTAAAATGCGGGTGCAAAGATAGGCCTTTAATATCGAAAAAAAGAAAACAACAGTCAATTTTTTTCCCTTGATATTATTGTTTGTACTGAAATTATATTACATTTGCAACATCGTTTCATTTGAAATATCATTGCAATGAATGCCGAACAAATATTAAAACATCATGACCTGAAGAATACAGGTTGCCGCAAGTTTATAATCAACGAATTACTGAATATCGATTCAGCCTTGTCCGAAAATGAAATAAAGCAGGCCATGCCAGACCTTTTCGACAGGGTTACTTTTTACCGGTCACTGAAAACGCTGGAAGAGAATAATATTATTCACCGGGTCGTATTGCAGGACTCTACTGTGAAATATGCTCTGAATAAAGAAGTACTTCCTAAAGGAGATCATGCCCATTTCCACTGTATAAGATGCGACAGTGTAACCTGTATCGAGACCCAATTGCCCGAGACGCCCCATCTGCCTGAGGGCTTTTCGGTAGAATCGGTAGAAGTCTTGCTGGAAGGCACCTGTCCGAATTGTAAAGAATAATATCCTTATTTATAACCACATATTTGTAAAAGAAAATGCTAAGAAATATATTACTTACCTTCCTTTTATTGCCCCTCTTGTATATAACTCCGATTATAGCTCAGACAGAATGTAATCTGTCGGGCATAGTAATAGACAAAGTAACGGGCAAAGCACTGGAGGGGACTTCAATTACACTGCAAGGCTCGACTATAGGCGCATTTACTAATAGCGCGGGGTATTTCAATTTTTGCCATATCAAGCCTGATAAATATACATTAGTCATCGACCATATCGGTTATGAAAAGGACACTATCAGCATAGAATTGGATGAACTGGTAACCCGTCTCGATATCCGCCTGAAGCCACAGGATATAGCCCTGAAAGAAGTGGTGTTCACCACAAAGGATCCCGTTCGTACCCAGGTTGTTGTAACACGTCCCGATCCGGTTACCTCTTTCGGACAACTACTGAACACCTTACCGGAAACGGCAACGATGAATATAGGGGCCGGTGTATCGAAACCTGTTATAAGGGGACTCTCGTTCGACAGGGTATCCGTTATCAACAGAGGAATCATGCAGCAGAACCAGCAATGGGGAGCCGATCACGGACTGGAAATCAACCAGTTCGATATGCTCTCGGCTACAGTCTATAAAGGCCCGAACGCACTATTACTGGGTTCGTCGACCACAACAACGATTGAGATAGAACCATATAAGTTTAAGAATACCAAAGATTTCTTTAGTGGCGAGGCTACTCTGTGGGGAGCTACTAATAACGATGAAATAGGCGGAGCATTGACAGCCGAATGGCAAAAGAATAAATGGTATGCCCGGGGATCGTTCAGCTACCGTGATTACGCCGACTACAGGGTTCCGGCCAAAAGCTTTGTATATGAGAGCGAAGAGACTGCCCTACCCGATAAACGGGTGCCGAATACAGCAGGAAAAGAACAGAGTATATCCGCCACAGTCGGATTTAGAGAAAGAAATGTGACCACCTATTTTAATGTAAGCAACAACTACCAAAAGAATGGCTTATTTGAACTGGAGCATGACCACGATGAGCATGACCACGAGCACGGGGAAGGTGAACATGACCATGATGACGACCATGATGCCACAGAAGACACCTCGCACCGGAATATCGGCCTGCCTTATGCCACATCCAACCATTTTATGATAACAAACAATACTGAATGGCAAAAGGGCAACAATACCAAACTTGTAGTGAATACAGCTTATCAAAGTAATCACCGCAAAGAATTCGAGCATTTCCATGAACACTACGAAGGCCAGCAGGCGCCCGTCACAGATGATGATCTTGCTGTGGATTTCAAATTACATACATATTCTGTCAATGCGAGGCTTCATCTGGGAATACAGGAAAAATGGCGCAACAGCTTCAGTATAAGTACAGAATACCGCCAGAACAGGATCGGCGGCTTTGAATATTTCCTGCCACGATATAATCAGGTATCGGGAGGGTTGGCCTACGTTTCCAGTTATGAGATATCAAACAAATGGCTCTTAGAGGGCGCTGTAAGATATGATATTGGCCATATGGATGTAACAGGCTTTTACGATGATGCGCTTGCCGCACATCTTACTGAAGAAGGATATAATGCCGGAATTGTACAGCAATATGCGCAACGGGCTTATGACGTCGATCGCAATTTCGGGGGAATATCGGGAAATATCGGAATAAGATACAGAGCCGCCGATGATTTTACGTTAAAGCTAAACATAGGTAAAAGTTACCGCATGCCATCGGCTAATGAACTGGCGGCAAACGGACTGCACCATGCCGCTTACCGTTACGAGATAGGGAATCCGGACCTCGATCCCGAGCATGGTTATATTTTTAATCTGGACACAGAATATAAGCTCAGGAATGTGACCGGACTTGACGGGCGCTACCATACGCTGGAGATATATTTCAATCCGTTTGTGTATTATTACTCCAATTATATTTATTTACAGGCTATAGACGAGCAGGCTGTAGAACTTTACGAGCAGCAACCTTATCAGTATACCCAGGCAAAAGCGATTTACGGAGGAGGAGAATACAAAGTGGTGTGGCCTGTGATCAAAAAACTGGCACTGTCTACACAAGGTAGTCTGGTATTGAATAAGAATCTGGATAATAAAGAACCATTGCCATTCACACCTCCCTTTACAATGACAAACGAAGTAAAATTCCGTAATGATGATATACGCAGTAAAAAGATAGATCATTATCAAATCAGCGTGTCGCACCGCTGGTATGCCGACCAGAACAGGGTGGGCGTAGGTGAAGAAGATACAAAAGGCACAAACCTGTTCGACCTGGGTGCAGGTATCGTATACAAATTCAATTCAAAACTCGCTGTTGATGTGAATATGCAGGTGCGGAATATATTCGATACACGATATATGAACCACCTAAGCCTGTACAGACGGTTGAATATTCCTGAACAGGGACGGAATTTTCAGTTGTTTATCCGCATCCTGTTTAAGAGTTGAAAGCTTTAATTATCTAAAAAAGTATAGCTCATAATGAGGTAACTCGCAACTTTATCGTATTTTCGCAGTTGTAAACCGATAATGTTATAGAATGAAAAATTTCTGTTTTGCTGTTATTGCTGTCATATTATTGCCCGTCATATACTTTTCGTCGTGTGCCAAAGTAGAAGATAATAATGTGGCACAGCCGACTATATCGAATATCCGTTTCAATGAAAGCGACACGATAGTATATACCGATGATAGCAATATTAAGAGATCGATCCGGTTTAATGATAGCGTATATGCTCTTGAATACCGGAAAACAGATACATTGATTCCGGGAAAATGGGTATACATTTCAGCAGACCTCCATGCTGACGGGAAACTATCGACTTTCATAGTCAGAGGAAACCTTACCTATAAGAGTAAGAGTATAAAAAATTATCCGGATTCCATATACGAGATTATCCGTTCCGGACAAGGAATATTCAGTGATAAAACAGACTCTACGGTATATCGCAACAGGCTATTGCAAATACCTGATACTATAATAGATAATAATCGCAAATTATTTCTCAATAATGAATGGCGGACTGTAGTGGATACGCTATATCTTTATAAAGAAGAACCTTATAAATTGATGACTGTGCTAATGGATCGATTCGGCAATGTCAGCGATTCAACAAAAGATATACGCCAGATAAAATTTCTTACCAGAAAAGAACTAAGAGAACTCAAAGGAAAATAAAATACATTATAAATATCAGAGAGCATGAATCTTACACAGGTTCATGCTTTTTTATTTCCTTATCTGTGGCATAGGTTAATGATAATACCTACTTTTGCAGCGATAATTTTTAACTTAATAATTAAAATGAAACAAAAACATTTCAAAGAACAGAAAGTCTACCGCTTCAAACGATTTGTGCGAAAGGCTTACAGTGCATTCAACAGTATGCACAGGGTGGTGAACATCGGGGTGGTTACAGGCTGCGCCCTTGCATTTCTGCCCGCATCTCCCGTTACAGCCCAAAAATCGGCCAATGCCGAAGAACAGCAAAAAGTAATGGAAAAAGAGCTCGACGAAGTAATGGTGACAGCCTCCCGGGTAGAAACCCCGGTCAATCAGGTGGCCAAGCTTGTTACCATCATCACCAAAGAACAGATTGAGCAGGCGCCCGTCCAAAGTATTCAGGATCTGTTAGTATACGCCGCTAACATAGACGTAATTCAAAGAGGCGGACACGGTGTACAAGCCGACATTTCGATCCGGGGCGGATCATTCGACCAAAACGCAGTACTTCTCAATGGTGTAAACCTGACCAATGCCCAGACAGGACACTACAGTTTCGACATTCCCATCAATCTTTCCGACATCGAACGTATCGAGATCATCCACGGACCAGCAGCCCTTATATATGGTTCAAGCGCATTCTCGGGGGGAATCAACATTATTACAAAGAAAAATACCGATTACAGACTTTATGCCAATGTGGAAGCCGGCATGCATAAACTTCGGGGAGTAGAAGTGCGGGGCACGGCGCAGACAGGTATAGCCACACATACACTGTCGGTAGGACATAACGCTTCGGACGGTTATATTGCCAACAGCGATTATGATCTTTACAACATATTGTGGCAGACACGGTTCAGATTGCCCAATGAATCGAAAGTAGACCTTCAGTTAGGCTACAATGATAAAAAATACGGAGCCAACACCTTCTATTCTCCTGCTTACCCTAACCAGTATGAACGAACCAGCACCTATATGGGATCGCTGAAAGGAGAGTTCGGCTCGAAGCTAAAAATAATACCTATCTTATACTGGAACCGCCATCACGACCAGTATGACCTGATAAAAGACGATGAATACGGGCGCAATTACCACCGGAACGACACTTATGGAGCGAACCTGATCTTTTCCTACAGGTCGAAACTGGGAACTACCAGTCTTGGCGGGGAATTGCGCCGGGAAGATATTATGAGCACCAACCTGGGACTGAATATGGCAAAACCTCACAGGAAATACACAAAATATGAAGACCGTACCAATGCCAGCGTATCACTAGAGCATACCGTCAATCTCGATAAAGTAGTATTGTCTGCCGGCGTATTGATGAACCACAATACACTGCTGGACGGGGAATATAAATTTTACCCTTCGGTAAGTGCTACTTACCGCCCTATAGACAAGTTCTCGATTTCTTCATCGTGGAGTAAGTCCACCCGTATGCCTACTTTCACCGATCTTTATTACAAAGCGCCTACCCATATAGGGCGTAACGACCTGAAGCCCGAGAAATCAGAATCACTCGAATTAGGATTGAAGTACAAGGACGACTTATTCAGTGCCTATCTGACCGGATTCCTGCTTTGGGGCAGGGATGTTATCGACTGGGTAAAGGAAAAGCCGGAAGACGAGGCGTATACAGCCTGGAATATGAGCAAGATAGATACGAAGGGCATTGAAATGGGTGTGAATTTTTATATCGGTCGTGTTTTGCCCATCTTCGGTGAGCAATCGACTTTGGCGCTGGATTATACACGCATGCATCAGAACAGCGATACGGGCGATATGATCTCTATGTATTCACTGAATTACCTGAGAGATAAATTCACGGCGAAATTTAATCACCGGATATACAAGGGCTTGTCGGCAGGATGGTATCTGCGTTTTCAGAAACGGATGGGGCTTTACGAGGAATACCTTGGACCTAAAAATACAATATGGAAGCCTTTTCCTGCATTCTCCACGCTCGACCTGAAACTGAATTACCAGCATAAGGATATGACATTCAATCTTAGCCTGAACAATCTGTACGACACACATTATTTCGACAAGGGTAATATTCCGCAGGCAGGGTTCTGGCTAATGGGAGGAATAAGTTATACATTGAAGTAACATCTGATCTAAAATGCTGAATGCCCCAAAAGTAAAGTTGCACTAGCAAATAGATATTCTTGTCTGTCATTGACTCCGCTTCGCTCTGTCGAACGTTGTTTCTGAGTGTAACGAAGAATCTCAATTATTAAAAAGAGCTCCTTCTCTTCGGTCAGGATGACAGAATATTTAAAAATTACTTTTGGGGCAATTTCAGCCACAAGGTCAGGTTAATTTAACTACAAGATTATGAAACTAATATTATTGATTTTATCGTTAGTCTCTCCGGCTAACAGTGAGTTTAAGCTGCAAAATGGAGACCTCATTTTTCAGGAAGATTGTTCTGCAAAAACAGATAATACAATTAAGGAAGTGACTTCCAGCATAGGTGACTATCGTTTCATCCATGTCGGGATAGTCTATATCGATGAAAAAGGAGAAACGTATGTGATTGAAGCTACCCGCCCAAAAGTGGCTGTGACTCTGTTAAATGAATATTTGTATCCGAAAGATAGCAGGGAATGTTTCCCCCGCTCCGTTGTTGGACGATTGAAAAATGAATATCAAAGCCTGATTCCGGTTGCTATCGACGAAGCGATGAAGCTTGTTGGAAAAGACTATGACGATGGTTTTATCCTCGACAATGACAAATATTATTGTTCGGAACTTATCTATGATATTCTACTGAAAGCAAATAAGGGCAAAGCCGTGTTTCCATTGAATGTGATGACTTTTAAATCGCCGGAAACAGGAGAAATAACCAAAGGCTGGACAGAGTATTTCGCTAAATACGGGCTTCATGTACCGGAAGGTGAGTTAGGAATTAACCCCGGAGCTATGTCACGGTCAGAGGTTATTGATATAATACATTATTATTAATGTGAATCAGTAGTTGAATTATTATGATTGTAAAAAATAATCGTTCTATTTACCTAACGCACCCTTCGGGCTTGTTTTTCATTTTGGCATTGCCCAAAACGAAACAAAAGGCTAGAGCTTCGTTCCCCGCCGACCTGTCAACGGTTTGCCGGCTAAACCAAATAAACTCGCCTACGGCTCAAACAGTATTTGGTTTCACGCCGTCTTCACCGAACAGGTGCCCGTCGTAGGAACCTATGCACGGAAAGCTGGCGCACGATAGGGAATTACCCTGCCTTGTCGAGGCTTTGCCCGGTGGCATTTGTCCGTAGTGCGGGGCACCCGTCAGGCGAGAGGGGCGTGAAATGGGAAGCGTCCACAGGACAATCTTTCCATTTAGCTCCTGAGCCTGTAACGGGTCGCACGAAGGACGAGCCACCAAAGCGTTTTTGGTTCCTTTTGCGGCTTTGGGCAAAAGGAACACAAGCAATCTTCGATTGCGCGTAGCTAAAGAAAATAGAACAATTAAATCTAACTACTGATTCGCATTATTAATTAGGTAGCAGTCAAAGGAGTCAAGTAGTTATCAGTTGCTTAGCAACTTAGTAGTTAAGTAGAGAATAATATTTTCTATTCATAACTCCCTGACTACTAATAAGTGAAACGAATAATGACGACTTTGATTGCTATTTACTACTTTAACCCCTAGCATTTTTAATCCTTAATCTTTTCATTTTTAATTAAAAACACCTATCTTTGCACCGCTTTTTGTAAGCCCGTACGTGTGATGGGAATGAGGAAGCAAATCCTTAATTTGAGTAACACAATTTTAAATTAAAAAAATGAAAACATTTGAACTAACAGGTGAAGTAAGAGAAGCAGTAGGTAAAAAGCCTTCGAAAGCATTCCGCAAAGAAGACAAAATCCCTGCTGTTATTTATGGAGGAGAAAAAGCTGAAGCAATACACTTTACTGTTACAAACAGTGATGTAAGAAAGCTTATCTACACTCCCGAAATTTTCCTTGTAGACCTTACTATCGGAAAAGATAACTATAAAGCAATACTGAAAGATATTCAGGTACATCCGGTAACAGATGCCATTCTGCACCTTGATTTCCTTCACGTATTCGAAAACAAACCTATCGTGATCGATGTTCCGGTAGTTCTTGACGGACTTGCCGAAGGTGTGAAAGCCGGGGGTAAATTATCTCTTGACCTGCGCAAACTAAAAGTAAAAGCGCTATACAACAAAGTTCCTGAAAAAGTACACATCGATGTTACAGCTCTTACCTTAGGAAAATCTATACAGGTTGGCGAACTTAACTTCGACGGACTGGAACTGTTAAATGCAAAAAATGCTGTTGTTTGCCGCGTTCAATTGACTCGTGCCGCAAGAGGTCTTGCTGCTAAAAACGGTTAATGATAACAATAAAATAGCAAATGAAATATTTGATTGTCGGCTTGGGCAATATCGGAAGAGAATACGAATATACCCGCCACAACATAGGATTCAGAGTATTGGACGCTTTAGCAGAAGCGTCCAATATTGTTTTTACAGACAGGCGCTACGGGTTTGTTGCCGAACTTAAAGTGAAAGGCCGTACCCTTATACTGTTGAAACCATCTACATATATGAACCTGAGCGGAAATGCTGTCCGTTACTGGCTCAATCAGGAGAAAATCCCAACAGAAAACATGCTCGTCGTTGTTGATGATCTCGCGCTGCCATTCGGAACATTACGACTGAAAGGTAAAGGTAGCGATGCAGGACATAACGGATTGAAACATATACAATCCCTGATCGGGCAGGAATATGCCCGTCTCCGTTTTGGTATAGGAAACGAATTCCCCAGAGGAAGACAAGTTGATTATGTGCTGGATAATTTTTCGGAAGAAGAAGAAAAAGCACTTCTGCCAAAACTGGAAACCTGCGGGGAAATTATAAAAAGCTTTTGTCTGGCCGGAATACAAAATACAATGAACCAATATAATAATAAGTAGTCAGAGGAGTCGAAGAAGTTAAAATCAGTCAGAGTATCTAAACAAGCTAACTACTGCCTGCAGGCGATAACTTCTTTAACTATGAGCCGAAAGCGACGACTACTCTAACTCCCTTAAGCATGGCTAAAGAACCTAAAAACGAAGTCCGCATCGACAAATGGCTGTGGGCGGTACGCCTCTTCAAAACGAGATCCATTTCAATAGAAGCCATAAAGAAAGGACGGATCTCCGTAAAAGGAGTAACGGTAAAACCCTCGCGGATGATAAGGATTGGCGACGTTATAGAAGTACGCCGTCCGCCTATTACCTATTCATTCGAAGTATTGAATCTTACGGAGAACAGAATGGGAGCAAAACTGGTTCCCGAATTTATGAAAGATGTAACATCTCCTTCGCAACTGGAGATACTGGAACTATCCAAAATGAGCGGATTTGTAGACCGTGCCAGAGGTACGGGCCGCCCTACAAAAAAAGACCGTCGCGAACTGGAGCAATTTAGCGAAGACTACTCATTTTTCGACGATTGGGACTTCAATGATGAAGATTGACAGAATCTATTAACTTAAATTCATACAAAAGGGTTGTTTATTTCTTAATAAACAACCCTTTTCACTTATAATCAACCACATAAGATATAAAATATATATTTATTCATTCATTTTTACATCAATTAAAACTATGTGGCACACCGATTGCACTATCCTATGTGAGAATTAAATGGAAACTAAAATTTAAACGATTATGAAGAGAATAATATTTGCTATGATGATAGCCGTAGTTTTTGCTTCATGCGTAACATATAAGTCACTTGACCTGAATAAGCTGGCTACGGGTATGACTAAAGAACAAGTAAAGGATATGATGGGCGAACCCGACAGGGTACTCGCCATTAACGACAAAGAAGAAGGACGCCAGGAAGTACTGGAATACAGGACATCAAGAGATGAAGTGTATGCCCTCGAGTTCTGGAACAACTATCTTACAGGTTACGAATTTTTGTACGACGATGTTACCTATGTAGCACCAATGGCTCCGCCTGTAATATGGCCGGACTATGGCAGACCGATATATATAATACCGGAAAGGCCAAACCGTCCTAACAGGCCGAGTAGGCCAAATTCTCCGAGCCGACCAGAAATAAGCAGGCCGAGCATGACCAGACCTACTAATGGAGTAGGCGCGTCATCAAGACCTGCCTATAGCAGTAATTCTGGCTCTAGTAATTCAGATAATGCAATTAATAGATCCAATTTAGCCAGATAAATAACACTATTCTTGAAAGAGGTTACATGCGATATGTAGCCTCTTTTTTGTTGAACAGAGAATTATCGGTTTGTTCACCGTACGAACTATTACAGACCTGATAGCCAAACAGTCCGGCCTCACCTTTAACCCGCACACACACTCCGTTTCACGTCATTTTCTCCCGATGGTGAATTTGTTTTGTAAGGAACTACAGCCCTGATCTTTTGTAACTTTTATATCAAGAAAGAATAATTACACACAACGGCAAAACTAATATTAACCCTTTACCAATAACCTTTCATCAAAACTAAAGATGTTTATCTATACTGAAAGCTCGGAAGTCAGAGTAATCAAAGGTGTTAAAGTAGTCAGGTAGAATATTACTATGCTTTAACTCCTTTAACTCCTTTAACTCCTTTAACTGCTCTGACTCCTTTAACTACTAAAAATTAAGACTATGGCTAAGTACACAGAAGAACTAGTATCGGAAATCATCTCATTGATCGAATCCGACATTTACACAGTAAAAGAACTATGCATGGTGGCGCGTATCTCCCGCGAAACCTACTACCAGTGGCTCGACACCAAACCCGAATTTAAGAAAGCGGTTGATGAAGCCATGCGCCAACGGGACGAGATGCTGGTGTCCATTGCCCGTGCTTCGCTTCGCAAGAAACTGGAAGGTTATACACTGGAAGAAGAAAAAGTGGTATATGAACCCGCCAAAAGCAATCCGCATGTACAGATCGAAAAATCACGGGTAGTAAAGAAGAAACAATATCCGCCGAACTTAGCGGCAATCAAGTATGTGCTGGAACAGGAAGAAAAACGCAAAGAGAAAGAAGCGGCAGAAAAGCCGAAACTACGGCAGCAAATTATTTATGTAAATAACCAACATGAGGCCGACTTGTTTATTAAACTGGATAAGCACCTGAACGGGGAGGATAGCCAGGTCATCAGGATGGCGACCGAAGAGGAGAGGGAGAGAATTGAGAATGATGAAAGAATGAGAATAAATGAAAAATGAAAAATGAAGTCGTTGTTAACTGATTACTATTTACTGAATCTGTCAGGTTTGTCAGGTTTTAGTTAGTGTACTAGAAAAAAGTATACTAGTTTACTATAAAGAATATTATATAAATAGAACTAGCAGGCTGGTAAACTTAAAACTGATAACCTAAGAACGTGTCAGGTTTGTCAGGTTTTAACTAAGATAATAAAGAGAATAGAGTCTGGCGAATATTTTTATTCAAGGAAATATAAACTTCGCAGATTATCTCTCTTGGTTATATATAAACTTTTACTATTTTTGTGGCAGAATAGATAGGGAACCAACTTAAACAAACTAATAAAATACAATACACAACAATTCTCGATGAAACACTTCCTTTTAGTTATTCTTTTTTTAATTATTTCCCTATTAGCTATATCGTGTAAAAAGAAAGGGCAATCGACAGATCTGAGTCACTCCAGTAAAAAAGAGGTGGTAGTATCAAAATTTGCAAGGAATTATCCGGCGTTTAATCCCGATTCCCTTAAAAATCTTTTATACAAGGAGATACAAAATGATTCTGTATTGCAGCCTTTTTATACCAATAAAGAGCAAACAACCATCTGGTTGCACGATACTCTGGATACAAAATCTTTATACAGTTTCCTTGAGATAGTCAATAATGTAGAAATTCATGGCTTGTCCTCTGAAATATTTTCCATATCAGAAATAGGAACACTGATCGACTCTATAGATTCGGGCCTGTTTACGGGCGATATGGAAACATTATACTCAAAAGTCAGCCTTGTGGAGCAAGAAGCGACCAGATCTGCAATAAAATATATAACAGGCATGAGATACGGGTTTATTACCCCTCAGTCTGTCTATGGCAATAAGAATTATGATATTGTTGTCGCAAAATCCGATTCTGCTTATCAAGTTACGTTACACAAAGAATTAAAAGAAGATCCAATTGCAGCCATCTTAAATTCACATCCGACCGATAGCAGGTATATCAAGTTGCAAGACGAATACAAAGCATTGTCAGAATTAGAAGAATCGTCTCCCTTTCCTAAAATAAACTCAGGGAATGCGACCTTTAAAGCGGGAGATAAGAACAGGCATATAGCAGAAATAGCCGAAAGACTTATCATCACAGGTGAATACAAGCCCGATTCGATCAGTGAAGACAGCACTTATAGCAAATTGGACAAAAACCTGCTCGCCGCTATCAACCTGTTCCGAAAGAAGAACTCCTATCCCGAAGAGAATGAAGTGGGAAAACTCACCATAGATGCGCTAAACAGGCCGGTTTCATATTATAAGGACAAAATCAGGGCTAATATGGAGCGTTATCGCTGGAGACGCACCAAAGTAACACATAGCAAACATATAGAAGTGAATGTGGCCGCGGCATCCCTCGTCGCTACCCAAACCGACAGCCTGCCCATATACATGAGAGTATGTGTAGGAACCGTATCGAACAAAACACCCCTGCTGCAAAGTGATATAGGTTATCTGAACCTAAATCCTTACTGGAACGTGCCTAAAAGTATTGCACAAGGTGAGGTCGCAGTATTGCAGAAAAGAGATTCCAGTTATATCCGTCGCAAGAATATGAAATTGTATAAAGGAGGTAAGGAAGTGGATCCATCTTCCATCGATTGGAAAAAAGTGAACCCAGGCACTTTCTATTATATAGTGAGGCAAGAACCGGGCCATGGCAATTCGTTGGGGCTGATTAAGTTCATGTTCAATAATAATCATTCCGTTTACTTGCATGACACACCCAGTAAACTGGCATTCACCAGAAAGAACAGGGCTGTCAGCCATGGCTGTGTAAGGGTACAGAAGCCGTTCGATCTGGCATTCTTCTGTCTGTCACCGGTTACAGATGTGTATAAAGACCAGCTTCTTTATACCGCCCAAATGAATCCTGTATCTATGGCCGGCAAGAAGCTCCTGAAAGACGACAAGTTGAAAAAGTTACCTGATATAATCAATCTGAAAGCTGAGAATAAGATTTCCTTATTCATAGATTATTATACGACGTATATGTATCCCGATGACGATATAGTATACTATGCTGATGATATCTATGGATACGATGATCTCATATTAAAAGGCTTATCCCCTTATCAGGGAGAAGACTTAGGTAAGATTAGCAAATAGTCCCTATCATTTATCATCGAAGAAGTCGGCGGCTTTCTGGCTTAAATCGTGAGCGCTTTTGCGGGCTTTGTCAGCGAAGTCATCTACTTTATCGGCTATCTTATCTGTATAGCTTTGTGTTTGTTTAGATACATTCTGGAATAATTCTTTGGCCTTTGCGATAAAGTCTTCAGACTTGCCTTTAAAGAATTTTTCCCAGTCTATATCAAGGCCTTCTTTATCCATGTAGTCTTTTACAACAGCAATGGCTTTTATGGCCTGGTCTTGTGTCAAACCGGCCTCGGATTGAAGTTTATTTATCAGATTTTCCATTGTAGTAATGTATTGGGATTATATATAGAAAACAAAATTAAATGAGAAAAGTTTATGTTTATTATACGAATAAAAAAGAGAACCTATGGGAAGTTCTCTTATATATATCGATGAGTAATTTAGTTTATTAAAATCTAAAGCCTAAAGCCAATGCCATATTCCGGTTCTTCATTGATGGATTATTTTTAAAAATAACATCGTTATTATTTACATTATACAACCCATATTCATAGGACAGGTTGATAGTAAATATATCGTATATCAGGCCAACCCGGGCTATTGTCCCATAATCGAATCTTTTCCAGCCATTCTGCATATATAGATTACGTTCTCCATCTACTGTAACAGCTCCGTTTTGCCTTATTCCGTTATAAATATACGAAGATGAATATTCCTGATTGAAATCCCCTTTATAACCATATGCTGCATAAACACCGATATTTAAGTTCACTGCTAAACTCTTAGTTATATAGTATTCGTAACCGATACATAGCGGCACCTGAATATAATTCCCAACCCAATTTCTCAATGTATCAGAAATCGTAATAAGGCTCGCAGCTTCATCAGTCGTTTCATCATGCACTTTCTGACGAAGTCCTTTCTTGGTAACATAGAGACCGGTTTGTATCTGGAAGTTATTCTTCAGTTTAAAATTTAGATTAAAACCGATCAGCATACCTAATTTTGGCTCTTTGTTCCTGTTGGCATTCTGTATATCCATTTCGGCGAAGTTCATCCCAACAAAGAAATCTGATGTAATAAATTTCCGTTGAGCTTTAACTTCTATTCCAGACGAAAGAATAATCAGTATACAACTTGTAAGAAATATTTTAAGAAATGTACTCATAAAGTTAATATGTTAGTGCAAAGTTATAATAATTAATAATATAATAAACTAAAGAGCCTGTTTTCCTCAAAAATTTCATTTGCAATATCCTGTATTTGATCTGATGTAATTGCCTCTATATCATTAAAGACTTCTTCTAATGAATTAAAATGGTTGTAATGCATAAAATTCTTACCTAAGGCTAAAGCTACATTTTCATTATTATCACTCATAACTCCGATTTGCCCGAAAAATTGCTTTTTTACTGCTGATAATTGGCTAGTTGACAACCTCTCGTTCTTTAACCGTTGTATTTCCTTATCAACCAAAGCTATACATTTTTCAGTGTGTTTTTTATCGCAGCCAAAATAAATGGACAATAATCCCGTATCGGTATAAGGCGTATAAGAAGACTCGACATTATAAACCAATCCCCGTTTTTCCCGCAATGATAGATTCAGACGACTATTCATACCCGGACCACCTAACAGATTACTCAATAGCTGAAGAACTCTTCGCTTTGGATCGAAAAGAGAATAAGCTCTACAACCAATCAGCGCATGTGCCTGAGAGGTGCTCTTTTCTTCCTTTACTCTCTCTGATGGTATTATCGGAGGAATAATACGTACATTAACACAATCGGAGGAGACCGCGGTTATATACTTTTCTGCCAAACGGACTATCTTCTTAAAGTCGGTTTTCCCATATGAGAAAAAGACCATGTTAGACGGGACATAATGTTTACCGAAAAAGGATAATATTTTTACTGTATCAAAATCCTGTATCGACTCCGGGGTACCCAATATATTATGACCAATGCCCGACTTACGAAACAATAGATTCTCGAACTCGTCAAAGATTAACTCAGACGGACTGTCTTCATAAGAATGAATTTCGTCTATAATGACATCTATTTCCTTTTCTATCTCATGCCGAGGAAATACCGAATGGAAAGTTATGTCTGTAAGCAACTCTAAAGAGCGTTCGAAATGTTGCTCGAGGAATATCGAATAAATAACCGTTTCTTCTTTATTGGTATAAGCATTTAGTTCTCCACCGACAAGCTCCATCCTGTTAATAATATGATGTGAACGCCGTTTATGTGTCCCTTTAAACAACATATGCTCTACAAAATGAGCCATACCATGCTCATCTTCATTTTCGTCGCGCGTTCCCGCATTGATAAAGAAGCCGCAATAAGATACATTTCCCATTGCAGGTTTATGTACGATACGAAGCCCGTTGGGTAATGTATGACTATAATATTCCATTTATTTCTTCATATAATAAGCGCGTTCTTCCTGTGTCAGTTTTTCTATCGAATAGCGTAACATTGTGCGTGGCATCATCTTATAATGCTTATCAAGAAAGGCTGTCAATACTGCTTTATCCCTTTTACCAGCCTCCCTGAGCATCCACCCTATAGCCTTATGCATCAGGTCGTGTTTATGATCAAGAAGCTTTTCCGATAAAGCCAGTATATCTTTATGGTCGTTCTTCCGTATAAACGCAAATGTTGCAAGAATGGCTATACGTTGATCCCATAACAAGCTACTGTCAGCCAGCGTGTAAAGTATCGAACGATCTTTATCGACAAGATATTCTCCAACAATATCCCTGGCCGAGAGGTCTACCAGATCCCAGTTGTTTATCCGGGAAGTTTTTGACAGGTAAAATTCATATATCTCCTTACGTTCAGACTCCTTCGATTTTTTTAATCGTTCTACCAGAATAAGTAAACCGCAAAGACGACACTCGTGATAAGGACTGTCGAGTAGTTTCGTCACCTCTTCATATGACATGTCCTTATATTTTTTTGCCACTTTCCGGGTATCGGGAACCACAACGCCAATAAACAGATCACCCTCTCCATATTGCCCTTTACCTGTTTTAAAGAAATAGGGTAAGAATTCCTTCTTTTCGGGAGTGGATAAAACGTCTAATTCTTCCTTAATATTTTTTGCCGTCATATTATTATATAAAATTCCCCGGTAATAATCATTAAAAGTCACATATAGCAAGCCAAACCGATTTTATTCTGACTTTATCATCCAGAGCTTTTATCTTGAAATAAGGACGTTCTTTATGGAAAAGATACTGAAACTTATAGGTAACATAATCATCCAGGGAATTTTCCCGCTCCACATAGAACCCATTTGCTTCTATAGCAAATTTTCCTTTAGCTTCTATATTAAAATATAATCCACCCAGATACAGGCTGTCAGCTACAGTTTCTTTCAGTTCTAATTCCTGCCCGGCCTTTAGGTTCAACACATTATCCACAATTGTCCCGGAAGTAATATATGAGGAAAACATACCGTCTGTCCGGTCATTATATATCGCAAACGCCTTATTAAACATAGGAGCCACATCGTCCGACAGAATGCCATCATATCCCTTCACCAAAATCGTATCATATGCTTCCTTGGGTACTGTCCACGCCGAAGCTAAAAGCCCCTCCCTATGCATAGATTTTATATTCTCCTCATAATCGGGAATATAACCATACCAGGAAGGTTCGTAATGAGGATAATAATTTATCCTGTATTTTTTCAGATATTCCACATCTTCAATCATATCCCTGTATAAGCTCAACTCACGGTCCAGACTTCTCAGAAACTCTATTATCCATGCGCTAAAACTGGTAATTGCAAAATTACCCTTTCCCATGATACGGATAGCGGTGTCATATGTTTTCCTGACATCCTGTTTAGTGAAAAAACCTTCTTTTATTTCAATATAAGGATACAATCCCTCTGTTTTGCAGATGATCAATGCTTCTTCCAATGTAGGTACTGGACGCCGCATAGCCGGATCTTCTGCTTTCAGAACATAGTTCTGCCTAAGTTCCGCTAATGTGAGAGTATTGCAATAAATATATTCACCTTCCACAGAAGAATAATCTGAAGCATTATTCAATGCCTTATTAATTTCGGAATCGTGAAATAATATAATTTCGTGATCTTTTGTCACGTTCAAATCTATTTCGATAAATTTCGCCCCTACTCTCGATGTCAGAGAAATTGCATCCAAACTATTTTCCGGAGCCAATTTGCCAAACAGATGCAATCCCCGGTGCATGACAATATCGGGTAAATCTTTTTTGGGCTCTATTGGCATCCTGTTTTCAAAATAGCAGGAAAATGCAATCAAAGAAAGTAGAAGAATGGAAATTATTTTTTTCATTATATATTCAAATTAATTATAAAAACCTGACAAACCTGACACTTCGCTACGCTCCGTTCAATGTGCTAATTAGTAAATATGCCAATGTGCCAATGATGACAGCCAACAAAGAACTCCTGTTACTTATTTTATTCTGTGTTTCAAAAAAGTTACAATCAACGATCACCCAAGAGAAGGCGAGGCAAATGTTACACTTTTGCAGCATTTTCAACCAAAACCTGACACGTTCTTAGTTTATCAGTTTTAAGTTTACCAGCCTGCTAGTTCTATTTATTAATATTTTTTATAGTAAACTAGTATACTTTTTTCTAGTACACTAACTAAAACCTGACACTTCTGACAGATTTTTCATCTTCCATTTTGTCATCGTGAGGAACGAAGGATCTCCTTTCATTAGATGCTTCGCTTCGCTCTAGCATGACAGAAAACAAAATCTGACAATTGAAAATCGCCGAAGCGAAGGCAAGGCAAACCTGACAGATTTTTATTTCTTATTTTTTATTTCCAAAATTGCTCATGCTTAAAGCTTCGTCCCTGAAACTTTAAGTATAGATAAATCTTTCAGAAATTAATAACAGATGCTTCTATTTCAGTTTCCACTCAGCACCATCTTTGCCATCCTTAATTTCAAATCCGGCCTTTGCCAGTTCGTTACGAATGTGATCAGATGTCGCCCAGTCTTTATTCTCTTTCGCTTTCTGACGGATTTCAAGCAGCATATCCACAGCCTTGCCAAAGGCTTCGGTATTGGTATTATTCCCAACTACCGAATCGTTACGGATTCCCAATACACCAAACAGGAATGTATCGAATATGCCTTTCAATTCATCCTTATCCTCTTTTGTCAAAGTAATATTTCCTGCACAAGCTGAGTTTATGGCTGTACTGGCTTCGCAAAGATGCGCAATGACAACCGCAGAATTTATATCATCGTTCATTGCGTCATAACATTTCTGACGCAAACCTTTTATATCTATATCGCAGGAAATATCCGATTCCTGAATTTTCTCAATACGGTTATAAGAATCGATCAGGCGTTCTAATGATTTTTCAGCGGCCTGTAAAGACTCGTTGCTAAAATCTACCGTACTACGATAATGCGCCTGTAGTATAAAGAAACGGACAACCATCGGGCTGTATGCTTTTTCCAAAAGCGGATGATCTCCTGCAAAAAGCTGTTCCAACGTTATAAAATTACCTAACGAACGTGCCATCTTTTGTCCGCCGATCGTTATCATATTGTTATGCATCCAGTATTTTACCACCTGATGCTTTTCCATTGCTGTATTCTGGGCTATTTCACATTCGTGGTGCGGGAACATCAGGTCGAGCCCGCCGCCATGTATATCGAATTCTTTTCCAAGATACTTAATACTCATAGTGGAACATTCGAGATGCCATCCCGGAAAACCGTCACTCCACGGCGATGGCCAGCGCATAATATGTTCGGGTGAAGCTTTTTTCCAAAGAGCAAAATCCACTTTGCTGCGTTTTTCTTCCTGTCCGTCAAGACTGCGGGTAGTATTCAGCATTTCCTCTATATTACGGTGCGAAAGAATGCCATAATCATAGTCTTTATTGTATTTCTCCACATCGAAATATACTGAGCCATTGCTTTCATAAGCATATCCGTTTTTCAATATCTCCTTTATCGATTCTATCTGTTCGATAATATGCCCTGATGCATGAGGTTCGATAGATGGAGGTAAAGTGTTTAGGTCGTCCATCACCTTGTGATACCTGTTGCTGTAATACTGAACCACTTCCATCGGCTCCAACTGCTCAAGGCGTGCTTTTTTCGCAATACGGTCTTCCCCGCTCCCCTCTTCGTTCTCCAGATGGCCGACATCGGTAATGTTCCTTACATATCTTACCTTATATCCTATGTGTTGCAGATAACGGAATAACAAGTCAAATGTAACCCCGTGACGGGCATGCCCCAGATGGGCATCGCTATATACAGTAGGCCCGCAGACATACATTCCCACATGAGGTGCATGCAGCGGTTCGAAAACTTCTTTTGTCCGGGTTAAAGTGTTATAAACAGATAGTTTTTGTTCCATAATCGAGGATAAAAATTTTAGGAATACAAAGGTACGAAAATTTATATATCAAATTGTTCTGGTATAGCATCCATTATTGAAAACAGTTCTTCAACCGATTCAGCTCTCAGCATCGCCACACGGGTTTTCTTAAAATCAGGGATTCCTTTAAACAAAGGACTGGCAGCCAGATGACGACGGCTATGAAGAATACCTCCCCGCTCGCCCGAATGGCTTATATTTTTATTCACCATATCTTTCAGTATATCGAGATACCAGAGAAAATCCTTTTTATGTAAAAGTTCTCCTGTTTTCAAATAATGTTTTACTTCTTCAAATATCCATGGACAACCAATACTACCCCGCCCTATCATTACGGCGTCTACTCCTGTTTCATCAAAGCGTTTCTTACATATTTCAGGAGTGGTTACATCACCATTGCCTATAATCGGTATATGCATACGGGGATTATTTTTCACTTCGCCGATCAGTGTCCAGTCGGCTTCCCCTGTATACATTTGCGCACGGGTGCGACCATGAATGGTCAAAGCTTGTATTCCCACATCCTGTAAACGCTCAGCAAGTTCTACTATTATTTTCGAGTCATTGTCCCATCCCAGACGGGTTTTCACTGTTACAGGTATATTTACGGCTTTCACTACCGCTTCTGTTATTTCCACCATCAGATCGGGTGTCTTCATCATACCCGAACCGGCACCCTTGCCAGCCACTTTCTTTACCGGGCAACCGAAGTTTATATCCAGTACATCAGGATTCGCTTCTTCGCTTATCTTAGCAGCTTCGGCCATAGCTTCCACTTCCCGCCCATATATTTGTATAGCCACAGGACGTTCTTCCTCGCTAATAGTTAGTTTTGCCTGTGTTTTATTCACATGGCGTATCAGTGCATCACTCGACACAAATTCGGTATAAACCATATCCGCACCGAAACGCTTACATTCGAGGCGAAAACCCATATCCGTTACATCCTCCATCGGAGCGAGGAACACAGGATTTTCACCAAATTCTATATTGCTTATTTTCATTTCTATTCTGTTTCGAGATGCAAAGATAAGTATCTTTTATCGTATGAGTCAATGAATTTTCGGTATTAATAAATTTCAAATCAATCAATATTAAATATGAATAATAGTATATCTTTATGAAAATATCCTATAAACTCTAATATTTCATTATCATGAGAACACTATCCTATTGCAAACTAGCTGTATTATTCGGTTTGCTTCATTTTGCAAACCTGTTTCCGCAAGAAGTACTCAAATCAAAAGTAGACGAAAGAATTGAGTTATTAGGTATCATATACCGCCTGTCGGGAGCCCGTGAATATTCACAGGGAGCGATCAAATCATATAACGATGATACAGATAAATATTTCGCTGATTTCAAAAATCATGAAGCTGTACTTCTGGCAAAGGAATACCGCAATAATGGTATCGGCTACGATGCTGTAATGTCATTGGCTATACATCTCGATGTACAAGGTTCATCTATTAGCCTGAATGATGACATTTACAACAATCTGGATAGCAGATGGAATAAAGAGATGCTGGATAATTTTACCGAAAAAATCTCCGACTTTTATATAAAGAGTAATTTTCGTAAATTCTTCGAATCTCATTCTGAAATATACTCAAGGGCCGAAGAGGCAATGAATGATATACTCGTATCAAAAATGAATTTCAGTTGGTTCGATAGATTCTATGGGGTGAAAGGTGGTGATTATAATATATTTGTAAGTCTGACAAATGGCTCTTCAAATTATGGTATGAAAATAATACATAAAGACAAAAATGAAGAAATATGCCCTATAATAGGAGTCGATTCGGACAACAACAGCAACCCCAAATTTGCACCTGCAAATGCCGTATATCTTCTTGTGCATGAAATCAGCCATTCATATGTCAATCCGCTGGTTAACAAACACAAAGAAAAATTCACAAAGTCGGAAAAAGTAATATTTCCTCATATTTCAAAGAAAATGCAATCTCAGGCCTATGGCAATTGGAGTACTGTAATGTATGAGTCTTTGGTCAGAGTAGCAACAATATGCTACGCAAACCAGGATACCATAACAAATATGAAAGTAAAAGATATAATAAACGGCGAAATACACAGAGGCTTTTTCTGGATGGCTGATTTATACACGCTTATGCAAGAATATGAAGAGAACAGAGATAAATATGCAACTTTAGATGATTTTATGCCCCGGATAATATCTTTCTATGACACCGGACTTTTTCCTAGAATAATATCCTCTTCCATAGAAAACAACAGCAAGGTACCCCATACAACCAAAGAGCTTATCTTTACATTCAGCAAACCAATGGATACGAAAAGAGGATATGGATTTAACTATGGCAAAGGTGGCAAAGATAATTTCCCTAAGATTGAAAAGGTGGAGTGGATTGATGACGAAACAATAAAATTAACATTGGATCTGGAACCAGGAAAAATGTATTCGATACAATTATACTTACGTAGATATGCTGATATTGAAGGTTTACCTGTTATAGAAAACTATCCTTTGGAATTCATCAGCGAATAAATTTAATTTGACGGAACAGATACCTTAAATTGTTCTTGTAGCCCTTAGCATCTCTCTTTTCCCCGGAGGGCCGGGTAGTCGTTCAACGGTATATCCTGCCTGTTGCATCATACGACGGACTGCACCTTTGGCGCAATAGGTTACAAGAATACCGTTAGGGGCAGTTATTGCATATAGTTGGTCAAATATGCGTTGTGACCACATATCGGGCTGTTTATCCGGTGCAAAGGCGTCAAAATAAATAAGATCGACCAGATCTTTTATCAAAGAAAAATCGAAAGTTGTAAAATCAACTTCCAGCTTGGTCAGGTAAAAAGACGGGGTAACTTCCGTTTCTCTACCCCATTCTGCCTTGTGTAATCCTATAAATAAAGATTTTTCTTCCTCCGTATAATTATCGGCATAATTAAGCCTATTTGTTATGGCTGCAGATAAAGGATAAGCTTCCAGTGTTATATAATGTATTTCCTTTCCTGATGATTGAGCATCCAGCAAAGTAAGGAATGCATTCAATCCGGTCCCGAACCCGACTTCAAATACAATTATTTTTTGTTTGGATATAGTATGTAGTCCTGTCCGGATAAACACATGAGTAGATTCCTGTATAGCCCCGTTCACAGAATGATAATGTTCATCCAGCTCGGGAATAAAAAGAGTGTGAGACCCATCCGCAGTTAATTCTATTTCAGGGTTCACACTCATTCTGCACTGTGTTTAATTATCACTCTCTTCCTATCAAAGCTACGGCATATGCGGCGAAACCTTCCTCACGCCCAACAAACCCCATCTTCTCAGACGTTGTAGCTTTAATAGAAATATCGTCAACCGGAATATTCAATATGCCGGCCATTATTTCCTGCATTTTAGGGATATGTGGATTAATCTTAGGGCGTTCGGCGCATATAGTGGCATCTATATTACCTATCTTATAGCCCTTTTCAGTAATCACGTCAAGTGTTCTTTTCAATAAGATTTTGCTGTCTATATCCTTATATTCTCCTGCTGTATCCGGAAAATGAAAGCCTATGTCCCTAAGATTCGCCGCACCTAGCAAGGCATCGCAAACCGCATGGATTAGCACATCAGCATCGGAGTGTCCTAAAAGCCCTTGTGTATGATCTATCTTTACCCCGCCAAGCCACAATTCACGGTTGTCTGCCAGACGGTGTACATCATAACCAAAGCCTACACGAATTTTCATCCCCTGATTTATTATCTATTCTTATTTGAACAAGTTCTTCATTCCGTCTATATCGAACGCCAGTGAGAAACGCAATGTCTGGTCTAGCGGGTTCTGGTTAGCCGTAGCTAGCAGATATGCAACATCCAGTTGAAAAGCTGTCAGCTTAAATCCTGCTCCGAATGTAGCATACCGACGGTTACCTTTCATCTTGTTCTCATGGAAATATCCTGCACGGATACGGAATTTATCATCATAATCGTACTCCGCACCAATAGACAATGCTATTTCCTTCATTTCTTCCGAAAATCCGCCCGGAGCATCGCCGAATGATTTAAATATCCCTTTGATAGGGCTCATGCTATAATAATCATCCTCCAGACGGGTATTATAATCCTGCTGGCTTTCTCCCTCTTCTGCCAAAGGCTTTGTTGGCACCAGTAATTTATTGATATCGGCACTTACAGAAATTGTACTTACATCATTCAATGGATACATAAGGGAAGCACCCAGACGCAGGTTTGTAGGAAGAAAATCTTTCCTTGTTCCACCTGTTGTCGACATCTTGGTACCAATATTGGAGATATTGAATCCGAAACTCAACAAACTTTCAGAGTTACCGATATTTATATAAGACTCATTATAGCCGGCAACGTCAGCGGCAAAAGCATTTCCTGCCGAAATTTCTTCGTCAGCTCCTGAATAATCTGTACGGATATAACGCAATGTGATCGCACCCGAAAAAGTTGATGTCAACTTACGGGAATAACCTATATCAAAAGCCATTTCGTATGGAGCTACACTATTCAGGAAATGTCCATACTGGTTAGTTACACTAATATCGCCAATAGAAAAATAACGGATAGATGCACTCAATGCCTGATTATTCTCGGTACCGAGCTTGTAATATCCTACTCCATAGACAAGGGCTACATCGTTAACGATCTTTCTCAACCATGGGGTATATGATAACCCAAAACCGGCTTTACTTATCGCAAAAGCATATTTTGCAGGATTCCAGTGCTGTGAATATGCGTCGGGAGCAGTAGCCACTCCGGCATCCCCCATACCTCCACCCCGCGCATCAGGTGCGATAGATAAAGATGGCATGGCTGTAGAAATCGGATTCAGATCTTCCGATTGCGCAAAAACACTAAATGTAGTCAGAGCAAAAATATTTACTAACAAGACTTTCTTAAAAATATTCTTCATTTATTCCTGTTTAATTTTCGTAATTAATTCAATTTGGTTAAGGTCTCTTAATAGCACAAACACCTCTATTCATATAGATAACTATATTTTAAAGTATTTATTATATTAATTCAAAATTTAACATCTAAATTCTAACAAATATTCAGGTCTAAATGTTTATTCCCCTCAATATATCCTGTCAGATGATTTCCTATAACAACTTTTCCCACTCCGGCCGGAGTACCTGTAAAAATGAGATCACCAGTTTTCAACGTAAAAAAACGGCTTGCGTATGCGATGATCTTATCTACCGGATGAATCATATCCGATGTATTTCCTGTTTGTACAGTCTTCGCATCTATATCTAAATGAAAATCCAGTTCATTTATGTTTTTTCCAAAATGATCTTTTGAGACAAATATTCCTACCGCCGCCGAATTATCAAAAGCCTTTGATATCTCCCAAGGCAGGCTTTTCTTTTTTAATTCAGACTGAATATCCCGGGCAGTAAAATCGATCCCGATGGTTATCTCATTATAATAGCGATGAGCGAAACGTTCCGCAATATTTTTCCCCATTTTATCGATACGTACCACAATTTCAGCCTCATAATGTATATCGGATGAAAAATCGGGAATATAAAAGTCATGTTTATCAGCGACAAGTAAAGCTGTATCAGGTTTCATAAACAAAACAGGATCATCATCCTTACTTGATGGTGCCCTATTCATTTCCTTGTTATGTGATTGATAATTAAGACCTACGCAAATAATCTTCATAAGTAGTACATAAAAATTAATTCACGTAGCAAAGATACATAATAAATGAAGAACGAAAAATGAAAAGTGAAAAATATAAAGTCTTACTATTTTTTCTTAATTTTTCCGAATAGTTGCCTGAATCGCATAGTTATTACCCCGAAAACTCCTTCGGCAAATATACCCGAATTCATTTTAGATGTTCCCAGCATCCGGTTTACAAAGACAATGGATATCTCTTTTATATTAAAACCCAGACAAAATGCAGTGTGTTTCATCTCTACCTGAAAGGCATATCCCTTGAAGCGGATGTTATCGAGATCAATGGTCTCCAGTACATTTCGTTTATAACAAACAAATCCGGCTGTGGCATCCTTTACTTTCATACCTGTAATCATACGAACATATTTTGACGCAAAATAAGACATCAGCACACGTCCCATCGGCCAGTTCACCACATTTACTCCCGTCAGATAACGTGATCCGACAGCCAGATCGGCCCCATCGCTAAGACAGGCTGCATAAAGCCTTAGTAAATCGTTCGGATTATGTGAAAAATCGGCATCCATCTCAAATATGAATCCGTAATCACGCTCCAGCACCCACTTAAATCCAGCGATATATGCTGTTCCTAATCCCAACTTACCTGAACGCTCAATCAGAAATAAGCGACCGTTATATTCCGTCTGGAGATTCTTTACAATAGAAGCTGTTCCATCGGGAGAACCATCATCGATAACAAGGATATCAAATGCTTTAGGCAGATCGAATACTGTTCTGATTATAGCTTCGATATTCTCCTTTTCATTATAGGTGGGTATAATAACTATCGAATCGGACATAAATATTAACTAGTTTTATATTTAAGCAACAAATGTAGCATTTTAAGATATGACTATTAAAAAATAATGTCTAAAAATATAAAAAAGCATTTGTTAGACTAACTCCCAATCTGGCTTTTTGATATTTCATTTAAAAAATTTAATATCTGTTTATGGAATTTTCACCAATATGATATCTATAAGGTAAAAAAGGGGAAGATTACATAACAATTAAAAAACTAAAGTCATGAAAAATTCAGTTAACTTAAACTCGACAGAATGGTGTGATGTTATCTTCGAAGGAAAGAACAAATCATACGGAGCATTTGAACTACGCCAGACATCATGGAAAAGGCACATTATAGCTTTTGGTATTATATTAGTGGGTGTTATTTTTATCTCATTCCTGCCAATGATAATCAGCACGATCAATGCTGCCACAGCAAATGTATATAATGGAGGATATGATGAGACTCACATTGTTGTAGATATAAATAAACCGGAAGAACCTCCTTTAGATATAGAAAAACCGGATATGCCAGAACCTCCAAAGCAGGAATATATTAAAATGGATAAATTCGTACCTCCAACAATTACAACTGATGACAAAGTTAATGAAGACGAGGTAATGAAAGGGATGGGAGAATTACTGGAAGACCCAAACACTGCAATCGGCAAATTCCAAGTAGATGAGGGTTCGACATCCGAGACTGCAAAACGTAAAGAATTTGAAGAGGCTGTTGTTGGCGATGGTACCGGTTCTGGCGCAGCAAAGAAAGACGAACCAGTTGTATTTGCGGAAATCCCGCCTCAATTCCCTGGTGGAAACGACGAAATGTACAGGTTCATCGCTGAAAATCTGAAATACCCTATCGTCGATCAGGAAATGGGAACACAAGGCCGGGTAACTATAAGGTTCGTAGTTTCAAAAACAGGTGAGGTCACCGATCTTAAATTATTGAAAGGTATCAGTCCGACCTGCGATAAAGAAGCTATGCGGGTAATAAAGAGCATGCCAAGATGGATACCCGGTAAGCAAAACGGAAATCCGGTAGCTGTATACTTTACATTACCTGTAGTATTCAAACTAAATAATAGATAAACGATATAAAGAGAAATAAAAAAAGCCGTTTTAAACGGCTTTTTTTATTTCTTCATCGACAACTGTACTCTTTTACGCCCCGAATCGATGGATAATACTTTAACTTCCACATGCTGATGCAAAGAAACCACTTCGGTAGGATCGGACACAAAACGGTCGGCGATCTCCGATATATGAACAAGCCCGTTTTCTTTTATGCCTACATCAACGAAACAGCCGAAATTGGTTATATTGGTGACAATACCCGGCAAAATCATCCCCTCTCGCAGGTCATCTATTGTACGTATATTCGGATCGAATTCGAACATTTTGATACCCTTGCGCGGATCGCGCCCCGGCTTGTCCAATTCTTCGATGATATCAGTCAAAGTGGGTAATCCGACCGTATCTGTTGTATATTTATTAAGATCTAAAGATTTTTTCAGTTCTTTGTTCTCGATCAGTTCTTTCACTGTCGTTTTCAAATCCTTAGCCATTTGTTGAACGATATAGTAACTTTCGGGATGCACGGCCGAATTATCCAACGGATTTTCAGCTCCCGCTATACGAAGGAATCCGGCACATTGTTCAAAGGCTTTTTCCCCCATACGGGCGACTTTCATCAGTTCTTTCCGGGTTTTAAATGCACCATGCTCTGCCCTGTAGTCTACTATGTTTTGTGCAAGTACGGGCCCTAAACCGGAAACATATGTCAGCAAATGTTTACTTGCCGTATTTACGTTCACTCCCACAAGGTTCACACAACTTTCAACGGTAAGATCGAGTGATTTCTTTAATTTAACCTGATCTACATCATGCTGATATTGCCCTACTCCAATCGATTTAGGATCGATCTTTACTAATTCAGCCAATGGGTCCATCAAACGGCGCCCGATAGATACAGCCCCTCTGACAGTTACATCATAATCGGGAAATTCTTCCCGGGCAATTTTCGAAGCAGAATAAATAGACGCTCCGTTTTCGCTTACCACAAAGACTTTCACTTCTTTTTCGTAACGCAGGTTTGTGATAAACCGTTCTGTTTCGCGACTCGCCGTACCATTACCTATAGCGATAGCATCTATATTGTAAGTGGAAACCAATTTCACGACCTTATTTCCTGCTTTCGAAGTCTCATTTTGCGGTGGATGCGGATAAATTGTCTCATTATGAATCAGATTTCCTTCCGCATCGAGACACACAAGCTTGCACCCGGTACGATATCCCGGATCGATACCTAAAACACGCTTCTGCCCTAATGGAGCCGCCAGCAATAATTGCCGCAGGTTCTCAATAAAGACGCGGATAGCTTCTTCATCGGCTTTTTCTTTGGACAATGACGCAAATTCCGTTTCTATCGAAGGTTTTAATAGTCGTTTATAAGAATCTTCGATAGCATCGGCTACATAATTAGTAGCTTCGTTATCGTTATCGCCTTTCAGAAAGCGTTTATCGAGGCGCTCTAATGCATGGTCTTCGTCAGGAGCAATATTAACCCTGAGAAATCCTTCGGATTCGCCTCTCCGCAGTGCGAGAATACGATGTGATGAAGCTTTACTCAACTTCTCGGAGAAGTCGAAATAATCGCGGTATTTATCTCCTTCTTCCTCTTTTCCTTTTACCACTTTAGCTGTTATTACAGCTTCCCTCTCAAACAGATTACGGATAGAGTTACGGGCATATTCGTCTTCGTTGATCCATTCGGCTATAATGTCACAAGCTCCGGCAATAGCGTCTTTTACATCTTTCACCTCTCCTTTTACATACGGAAAAGCCTTTTCCTCCACGTCCATCTTCTGCTGCCCCATAATCAGCTTAGCCAGTCCTTCCAACCCTTTTTTACGGGCGATCTCGGCACGAGTCTGACGTTTTGGCTTATATGGAAGATAAATATCTTCGAGTTCGGAAGATATCCAGCAGTTTTCGATACGGGTTTTCAATTCAGGTGTAAGTTTTTCCTGTTCTTCAATCGATTTCAAAATGGTTTCTTTACGCTTGATCAATTCATTGAACTTATCATTTTGTTCTTTGATCGCACCAATCTGAACTTCATCCAATCCGCCGGTTACTTCTTTACGGTAGCGGCTGATAAAAGGAATGGTTGCCCCTGAATCGAGCAGTTCGATTGTCTTTTCTATTTGTGATGCTTTAATATTTAAAGCCGATGAAATGAGGTCTTTTATTGTCATTATATTATTTCTCGCTAAGGTGCAAAGACGCAAAGTTACAGATCAATAACATTTTCATCTTTACTTAAATTATTTTATAAATTATTTACGATCCGCGTTATTCCGTTTTTAATTAAAGGCTCATTAAAATTTACTAACATGCCCAATTTCAATCCTGAAATTTTCAGATATGTAAGTAGTTGCTTCGGATGAACAGGCATTATTTTCTCCACAGACTTTAATTCTATTATTACTTTATTTTCAACTATTAAGTCTGCCCGGAAACCTATATCCATCCTTAATTCATCCCGTATAACAGGAAGCTCTTTTTGTCTTTCTACTTTAAGACCTTGTATTGCCAATTCATAAGACATAATTTCTTCATATACAGATTCCAACAACCCAGGCCCTAATTCCGAATGAATGCAGTATGCAATATCTACAATATGTTTTGATATTTCATTTTCTGTCATAGTTATGTTTTTAATTTCTCGCAAAGGCGCTAAGACACAAAGTTTATTAGAAATAGTATTTAGAATATGATATTAAAATACTTGTAATCCTGTTCTTTATAAAAACTTTGTGTCTTAGCGCCTTTGCGAGAAATATTTTTTCTATTCAACACTTTTCTCCAATGCCTTCCACAAATTGTCTTCAGGTACAGGTGCTGTTATTTCGATCAATTCCTTTGATACCGGATGAATAAACGATACTTTACGTGCATGCAGACTAATTCCGCCATCAGGATTAGACCTTTCTGCTCCATATTTCAGGTCACCTTTTATCGGACAACCTATTTTAGCCAATTGGCAACGTATCTGGTGATGACGCCCTGTTTCCAGATCTATTTCCAGTAAATTATATTTCTCGGAATGCGCAATAAGTCTGTAATGAAGGATCGCCAGTTTCGAATCCGGCTTTTCCCGGTCATAAGCATACGACTTATTTTGCTTTTCATTCCTTATCAGGTAATGCCGTAATGTCCCCTCTGTTTGTTTTGGCAAATTCTTAACTACAGCCCAATAAGTTTTCTTTACCTCTTTATTTTTAAACATATCATTTAGGCGTGGAAGAGCCTTACTTGTTCGGGCAAAAACAACAATTCCGCTTGTCGGCCTGTCCAGGCGATGGACAACACCGATAAAAACATTTCCGGGTTTATTATACTTTTCCTTCAGATATTCTTTAACAATTTCGGAAAGAGGCTTATCTCCGGTCTTATCGCCCTGCACTATCTCAGATACAGTCTTATTGACTATTATGATATGATTATCTTCATAAAGAACGGTCATTCTGTCTATTTTTAATTCCAGATTTACATTTCAAGTTTGAACAAATATACTATATTTGAAGCGATTTAACAACCGTTATTCCTTTGGCTTTTCCTTTATTATCTTCGCTAAGGCTTCTGCACAGCGTTCGCCATCCATAGCGGCAGATACAATCCCCCCCGCATATCCGGCTCCCTCACCACAAGGATAAAGCCCTGTAATTTCTATATGTTCCATTGTTTCCCTGTCTCGCAATATCCTGACCGGAGATGAAGTACGGCTTTCCACAGCTAACAGAATGGCTTCATTAGTCAGATACCCGTTATAATTTTGCCCTACTTTCCTGAATGCTTCCTGCAAACGGGTAGAGATAAAAGATGGCATCCACTCGTGCATAGGCGAAGAGATAACTCCCGGTGAATAGGACGTATCGGGTAAAGAATCGCTCTTTTTCCCATTTACAAAATCATACATCCGCTGAGCCGGAGCTACTTGCGATTTCCCTCCGTGTAGCCATGCCAGTTCTTCAATATCCTCTACAAATTTCAACAAAGCCAGCTCATTATATTTAGCATATTCCGGAAAATCTTCAGGATGAATTTCCACAACCACTCCTGAGTTTGACCAACGTGAACCTCTGTTCGATGGAGACATACCATTCACAACAACTTGCTTAGGGCCACTGGCCGACGGAACAATCGTTCCTCCCGGACACATGCAAAATGAATATACCCCTCTACCCCCAGCCTGCACAACAAAGCTATATTCTGCTGCAGGGAGATACTTGCCCCGGCCTTCTTTACAATGATATTGTATCTGATCGATAAGATGAGACGGATGTTCTATACGGAAACCAATGGCCAGTCCTTTTGCCTCTATTTTTATTTTCTGGTCGTACAGCATATAATATACATCACGGGCTGAATGGCCGGTTGCCAAAATAACAGGACCTTTAAACACCTTGCCTGTGGTTGTCTCTATTCCTTTGACTTCGCCCTGCTCGATTATCAGCTTCTCCATCCGGGTTTCGAAATGCACTTCCCCTCCGGAAAGAATGATCTGCACCCTCATTTTCTCGATTATACCGGGCAATTTATCTGTTCCTATATGTGGATGAGCATCCACAAGGATGGAAGCATCGGCACCATGCTGGCAAAATACGTTCAGTATTTTTTCCACATTGCCCCGTTTCTTGCTTCGGGTATATAGCTTTCCATCGGAATAAGCCCCTGCTCCACCTTCACCAAAGCAATAATTCGATTCGGGATTTACTACATGCTCCCGGTTCATCAGGGCTGTATCACGCTTACGGTCACGCACATTCTTTCCCCGCTCTACAACAATAGGGCGGATTCCCAACTCTATCAGTCGTAGTGCGGCAAACAATCCGGCTGGTCCTGCTCCTACTACTATAGCCTGCGTACAGTCCTTTACATTGGGATAATAAGTACTGGTAAATGCCGGATCGTTCTCTTCTTCGTTTATATATGCCCTGACTTTCAGGTTGATATATATATTACGTTGTCGCGCGTCGATAGAACGGCGAACGATCCTGACTGAATTAATATCTTTGAGCGGAATTCCTGACTGGGAAGAAAAAACACGTTTGACTTTTTCAATATCAGACGCCTGCTCTGGCGTAATGCGCAAGTCAATATCTTTCTGCATGAAATTATTTATTTGAGTTGGCAAAGATATACAGAACCCTCAAATAAAAAAAATCGCAACCGGAGTTTACCGATTGCGACTTTCTATATTATGATTCTGTATATTATTCTACAGAAATGTTTTTATTCACATTTTTGCTACCTACCAATGCATAGAATAACAGGTAAGCAAGGCCTACTACGATCACCCAGTAACTGGTCAGGTAACCTGTACCGCCAGTCATATCTACTATTCCATTCTGCAGTAACGGTAGGATACCTCCACCACAAACAAGCACCATAAAGATACCTGAAGCTTTCTCAGTATATTTACCTAAGCCTTCTACTGCAAGGTTAAATATTCCACCCCACATCACGGAAGTACACAATCCGACAAGTACTAAGAACGCAGCATTAATCGGTACTTGTACCAACCCGAACAGACCATCGGAGCTGTTTTTGAATACAGGCAGATCGACAAAAGATGCAGATGGAGCGAACATTGCAGCTAAAGTCAGAACCAAACCAACAACAGAAGCTACCATTAACATCGATTTTGCAGAAACTTTACTACCAATAGCGGCACCTATAAGACGGCCAACCAACATCAGCAACCAATAAGTAGCCGTTACAGAACCTGCGATAGCCTCGGCATTTCCGCTTCCTACACCCAGCACATCCAGATCAGGATTTTGTAGCCATTTGTTCAATACATTAGGAACGCCTACTTCAACCCCTACATATACAAAGATACCAACAGCACCCAATACAAAATGACGGAATGATAAAGCGCTGTATTTATCTTTTTCAAGAGAAACCTGTACATTTTCTTTTTTCTTTTCAGGGATATTGGTCAATCCTATTACAACAAATGCAATAGCAAAGATTGCCAACGCAGCATACATCAAAGGAAATACGTTGCTGATCTGTGCATTTTTAATTCCTTCCGGAATCAAAATACCTGTTAAAATAATAACCGCTGTACCACAAAGAGAATTAAAAGAACCTCCCAACTGGATCAATTGGTTTCCTTTATTTCCTCCACCTCCCAGCAGATTTAACATCGGATTAACAACTGTGTTAAGCAAACACATGGAAAAACCTGCTACAAAGGCACCCAACAAATAAACCCCAAAACTTCCAACTACGCCGGAAAGAGTCTGAATACCAACACCTACAAAACCTACGGTGATGGCAATCAATGCAGTCTTTTTGTAACCAAGTTTTTGCAATAGATTACCGGCAGGATAACCCATAACTGCATATGCAATGAAGTTTGCGAACACACCAAGTGTTCCCATCCAGTTTGCAACACCAAATTGAAATTTCAATATATCCCCCATTGGAGAAGCCAGGTTCGTCACAAAGGAGATCATACCGAACAGGAAGATCATTGCAATAATCGGCAACAAATAATTTTTCTTTTCTGTACTACTCATGATAAATGTTTTACATTAGATTGTTTTATAATTTATATATTAATTCATTAATGTTCTTTTCTCTTTCCAGAGAATTCAGGGAGTAACTAAATTCCGGATTCCGACTTAATTACCCCCTGACTTTCTCCTGATACAATCGGTTCATTGTATCTTAATTCATGGTCTTTAGGTTAAGTGAAGATTGTTTTCTCAAAAAACAACGTAAAAATAACGATCTATTTTCAGCTCTCATTTAAAAAAAACCTGTTGTATAACATATTTTCAAAAGACTGTTTTATCATTTCTTTTTATAACAGTATGTCATTTAAATTAATTGTTTGAATAACGTTTTGCTTTTCGCTGAAAAACGTCAAAAAACCTTTTGGCAGATTATCAGCAGATTACAAAACCGCACAAATATTTTTTTATCAAAATCCAATAAAATATGACAAAAAGCTAACTCTTTGAATCTATATCTAAATGGACAAAAATAATCCATTTTTACACAAAACCACGATTTTTATCTTTAACAATATTTAATATGATTACATTTGTACTATGATCTGCTAAACCAGACTAAAAACAGAAACGTTATACTAAAAAAAGTATGGAATCTATTCGCAATTTATATAAAATCGGACATGGCCCCTCGAGCAGCCATACTATGGCACCTCAGAAAGCAGCACAAAGGTTTAAAAAAGAAAATTCCGAAGCTACTGCATTCCGGGTTACGTTATACGGGAGTCTGGCAGCTACCGGCAAAGGGCACATGACCGATATTGCCATCATAAACACCTTATCTCCTTTTCCAACAGAAATTGTATGGAAACCCGAAATAGTCCTTCCTTTCCATACCAACGGGATGAAATTCGAAGCCCTTAGAGACGGGAATCCAATAAAAGAATGGATTGTCTACAGCATTGGAGGCGGTGATCTTTCGGACGGGACAGCTGAAACGAAAAAAGAGTCACTATACGATAAAACTACAATGAAAGACATACTGGAATGGTGCCAGAAAACAGGTAAATCATTCTGGGAATATGTGGAAGATACCGAAGGTAAAGAAATATATGATTATCTGCAAGTGGTATGGAATACGATGGAAGCCGCCATACACCGGGGAGCTGACAATGAAGGACTCTTACCCGGCGGACTGGGATTACAACGTAAAGCCTCCATGTACAGCATCAAAGCAAAAGGCTATCAGGGTTCGATGAAAAGCCGCGCACTCATCTACTCGTATGCATTGGCCGTATCGGAAGAGAATGCGAGCGGAAATATAATTGTAACGGCTCCCACATGCGGATCATGTGGTGTACTACCATCGGTACTGTATCACCTGAAAATGAATCATGATTTTAGCGAACAGAAAATAATAAGGGCGCTTGCCACTGCCGGATTAATAGGTAATCTGGTAAAAGCCAACGCTTCAGTATCAGGTGCGGAGGTTGGATGCCAGGGAGAAGTTGGCGTGGCCTGTTCCATGGCGGCTGCGGCAGCCTGCCAGCTATTCGGCGGATCGCCCCAGCAAATTGAATATGCGGCTGAAATGGGGTTGGAACATCATCTCGGGCTAACTTGCGATCCTATATGCGGATTAGTACAGGTACCATGTATCGAGCGTAATGCCTTCGCTGCTGCACGGGCTTTGGATTCCTGTTCATTTGCTATGTTATCGGATGGCAAACATCTTATCAACTTCGATAAAGTCGTTCGCACAATGCAACAGACCGGGCACGATCTGCCCAGCCTCTACAAGGAGACTTCTACCGGGGGGCTTGCTGTCAATCTCGAATAAAACGTGAAAAAGAAATAAAGAAATAAAAAACTGATCTACAATAAATTACACATACCTGCAGCTACTATATCTTATTGTATGCATACGAATTATAAATATCTGATAAACTTATAATTATAAAATATTTATCTCATATTTACTTTCAAGATATTAGCTTATTTCTTAATTTTGTAAACCAGTTACTTAATATCACATGCCAATCTCTATTAATAAATTCTAAAAATATAAATATAAAAAAATGGAATCAAAAGAGTTACTGAATCGAAGCGCAGACAACATCCGTATCCTTGCCGCATCAATGGTAGAAAAAGCCAAATCCGGGCATCCCGGAGGAGCCATGGGTGGGGCCGATTTTATAAATGTACTATTCACTGAATTTATGGTCTACGATCCTGAAAATCCCCAATGGGAAGGTCGCGACCGTTTTTTTATGGATCCCGGACATATGTCTCCGATGCTCTACAGCACTCTTTGTCTTGCAGGGAAATATTCGCTGGAAGATCTTCAGCAATTCCGCCAATGGGGCAGTGTAACACCCGGACATCCGGAAAGAGATATAGCCCGCGGTGTTGAGAATACTTCCGGTCCGTTAGGACAAGGGCATACTTTTGCTGTGGGAGCTGCTATCGCTGCTAAATTCCTGAAACAGCGTTTCGGCCAATGTATGGATCAGACGATCTACGCGTTTATCTCCGATGGTGGTGTACAGGAAGAGATTTCGCAAGGAGCAGGTCGTACTGCCGGACATTTGGGACTGGATAATCTGATCATGTTCTACGATTCGAATGGCATACAATTGTCATCCAAAACAAAAGACGTAACAGAAGAAGATGTAGCAGCCAAATACCAGGCATGGGGCTGGCGTGTGATCTCTATAAAAGGAAATGATGCGACGGAAATACGCGCGGCACTCACCGAAGCCAAACTCGAAAAAGAACGCCCTACCCTGATCATTGGACATACCATTATGGGAAAAGGCGCTGTCAAAGAAGACGGTTCTTCTTTCGAAAACGAAACAGAAACGCACGGACAACCGTTAAGCGCGGCAGGAGCTTCTTTCGAAAAGACAATAGAGAATCTTGGCGGAGATCCCAATAATCCATTCCATATTTTCCCTGAAGTACAGGAATTGTATAACAAGCGTAAAGCCGAACTAAAAAAAATAGTAGCCGAAAGATATGCACAAAAACAGGCCTGGGCAAAACAAAACCCAGAACTGGCTGATAAAATGCAAAAATGGTTTAGCGGATATATACCTCCTATCGACTGGGCAGGCATCGAACAGAAACCTAATCAGGCGACACGTGCGGCATCGGCTACCGTACTGGGTATATTGGCGCAACAGGTGGAAAATATGATCGTGACCTCGGCCGACCTTTCCAACTCTGATAAAACCGACGGATTCCTCAAAAAAACATCCATATTTAAGAAAGGTGACTTTTCGGGAGCATTTCTTCAACCAGGAGTATCAGAGCTTACGATGGCAGCCTTATGTATAGGTATGATGCTTCACGGAGGGGTTATCTCAGCATGTGGCACATTCTTCGTATTCTCCGATTACATGAAGCCGGCAATCCGTCTGGCTGCATTGATGGAAATACCTGTTAAATTCATCTGGACACACGATGCGTTCCGTGTAGGTGAAGACGGGCCTACACACGAGCCGGTGGAACAGGAAGCCCAAATCCGTTTATTGGAAAAGCTACAGAACCATCACGGACACAACTCGATGCTTGTCCTGCGCCCTGCCGACGTAACGGAAGCTACTGTAGCATGGAAGATGGCGATGGAAAATACTTCCAGCCCTACAGGACTTATCTTTTCAAGGCAGAACATCAATGACCTGCCTGCTAAAACGACACGCTATACAGAAGCGCTGCAAGCGGAAAAAGGCGCATACATCGTACAGGATGAAGACGATTATGATGTGATCCTGTTAGCCTCTGGTTCGGAAGTATCCACACTGGTTGACGGAGCCAAGTTGTTGAAAGAAGATGGTATTAAATCACGTATCGTATCTGTTCCATCCGAAGGCTTATTCCGCACGCAGACACAAGCATATCAGGAAAATATCCTGCCTAAGGATAAGAAAAAATTCGGCCTTACAGCCGGACTTTCTGTAACGCTGCAAGGACTGGTCGGAGACAATGGTAAGGTCTGGGGAATGGAATCATTCGGATTCTCTGCCCCATATAAAGTCCTCGACGAAAAACTGGGATTCACGGCCGAGAATGTATATAATCAGGTAAAGGAATTCATCAAATAATAAAACAAAACTCAATTACAGGTTGTTGTAAATACAATAACCTGTAATTAACAATATAAATTTAGACATGAGTTTATTTGAACAAGGAGATAAACCTATCGGGCTGGCAAGCGACCATGCAGGGTACGAGATCAAAAAATATATTGTAGACCTTTTCGAATCCGAAGGCATCAGATACATTGACTTCGGTACTTACGGAACCGAAAGTGTCGATTATCCCGATTTTGGGCACAAGCTGGGAACAGCTATCGATAACGGGGAATGCGACTTTGGAATCGCTGTATGCGGTACCGGAAACGGCATCAATATGGCTTTGAACAGACACAAAAGTGTAAGAAGCGCACTCTGTTGGAATACCGAAATAGCACGGCTGGTAAGGGCGCACAACAATGCAAATGTGCTAACTATGCCCGGCAGGATGATCACGCAAAGGGATGCTTACGACATGGTGAAAACCTTCTTCAACACTCCTTTTGAGGGAGGAAGGCATCAAAAACGGATTGATAAGATACCTTGTTGAAGAACGATATAATATAAAGGAAAGAGGCTGCCTGAAAAATAAAAACGGGCAGCTTTTTCTTATTTATACTGTGGGTAAACTCATCCCCGTTATCTTACGGTAAAGATCCAGCGCAAATACATCGGTCATCCCCGATACAAAATCGAGTATGGCCATAAGTTTGTCATAAATCAAATCCGAGTCCGCCTGAAACTGCTCGGGTATGCGGCTCAATATAAGTTTCGAATATTCGGAACCGGGAGTCTGCATAGCGGTGATAAATGTATCTAACAGGAATCCGATAATACGGTGTCCGGCCAGTTCAATATCCACTACATCTTTCGATTTATATATTTTGCAAACACTCACCTGGGTAGCTTCCTTATTAGCCTTGTTCGGTATTTCCGATATATGTTTTATAAGAGACCCTTCGAAATCGCCCTGTAAAATAAGATCTTCATTATCCATAAAAACCTTTGCGCATTCATCAACCAACAAACCGATAACAGAAGAACGCAAATAGGCGATCTGTTCGTTAGTATCACTGACTACCTGCATTGTTTTGCGCATCTTAGCCTGACGTTCATCAGAGAAGAAGTTCATAAACAAGCTGATAGTTTGTTCGGTAGACAATAAGCCAAGCTTATGAGCATCCTCCATATCCATCACTTTATAGCAGATATCGTCGGCCGCTTCCACAAGATACACTAATGGGTGACGGCTATACTCTAACGGGGATTCCTCTACGCAACGCATACCCAGCGAATCGGCTATTTTTTTGAAACCCTGTTCCTCTGGCTGAAAGAAGCCAAACTTACCCTTCCCCTTATCGGCCAGAGACGAATAAGGATATTTGGCAATAGAGGCCAGCATGGAATAGGTCATTACAAAACCGCCTCTGCGGCGACCATTAAACTGATGGATAAGCATACGGATAGAATTGGCGTTCCCTTCGAAATTTACAAAATCTTCCCAGCGTCCGCCCTCTTCTCTAATCTGCTGTTCCAGTTGCCTCCCTTTCCCGTCTTTAAAATAGCTGGTGATAGCCCTTTCACCCGAATGCCCGAACGGAGGATTTCCCAGATCATGAGCAAGGCATCCGGCGGCGACAATAGAGCTTATTTCTTCGAAGTCGGCCAAAGAGTCAGGATGTTTTTCGCGTAATTCCCTGCCTATAACGACACCCATCGACCGCCCCACAGACGACACTTCTATACTATGTGTCAATCTGTTATGCACAAAGATACTACCCGGAAGCGGGAATACCTGGGTTTTGTTTTGCAGGCGGCGGAATGGTGATGAAAAGATAAGCCTGTCATAATCGCGCTGAAAATCGGTACGGTCATGATGCTTGTCATCGTGGTACTCTTCCATACCGAAGCGCTTTGCCGAAAGAAGTTGTTGCCAGTTCATTGTATTTCTTATTTTGAACATCAAAGATAAGGCTTTTTAATAAATTCCGGACTTTATCTCTAGCTATCAATTTAATATAAAGGTTAAGACCTGTTTTATCAACCATCTCGCTGGCGCAGACATCTTGTCTGTGCCTCCTCGAACGATCTTTTTGCTTCCTTCGTCCTTTCGGATTTGTAATCCGATGAAACGAAGATCCGATGAAACGAAAGTAAAAAACAGGATGAGTTATAAAACAAAAAGTTACAAAAGTTACACTTTTACACCTTTTTTCACGTTGTTTCTTTTATGCTGTATTTTCGCTTCCTGTGACTTTTACAATATCCTTTATCACTCAGTATCTTTATACTGTTTTTAATATTCTTTACTGACGTATTTTTCGTATCGGCCGGAATCTTATTATCCGCTACCGCTTGCTCCCGGTCAGTGTCATTCATGCTTTTTTCAGGAATTTCCGGCGCTTCGGTTTTGGCTTCGACAATTTTACGATTTTCCTCCTGTCCGTCATTCTTCATTTTTAATTTTTCATTCTTCATTTTTAATTTATGATCCGCCCTGTCCAGTATCATTTTTATGGTTCTAAGGTCGGGAAGGCGCTCTTTCCTGCACACCACCCGCGATTTGAATTTCAGTTTACCCGGGTCCGTTTCTTCGGGAACATATGTGTCTTTTTCTTCGGTGACCGTATGTCGCTTAAGCCGCTCTTTGATAGAAGAATAGGCCATCGACAACAATACTTCGCCACGATATTCCATCGCGTCTTCTATCTCTTCGTTGAAAGCGGGGTTTTCACGCTTCCATTTATAAAACGTGTTCCTGCTGATACCGATCGCTTTGCAGATATCCGACACGCTGCATAATTCGTCTGCGATGAGCGCAGTGATCTTCTTTGCTAATGTTTCGTTATACTTTGACATAATTGTTTAAGTTTTTGGCCCCTCCATTGCCTCCGCCTTCGCTTTGGCGAACGTTGTTTCTCCCCTTGGGGCAGGGCTGTTAAGTTCTGAAGTTTATACCCTCTTTGTCATGTTGAACGGAGTGAATTGCAAATCGCCGAAGCGAAGGCGAGGCAAACATCTCTTGTAAGATAAGAGATCCTTCGTTTCACTCAGGATGACAGCAGAAAATAACAGAACAAAGCAGAGAACTTAACAGCCCTACCCCAAGGGGGTTAGGAGGCCTGTTCTCCGCTATAGATAACCGGCAAAGCAGATCAATAATATTTTTAAGTTAAAAATCCTTATCCGGGTTCTTTTTATAAGTACATGACAAAAAATAGAATATAAACCTATACTGCCCTTACAGGGCGTCCTTTTAAGGTTTATGTTTCCCGACCCAAGGCGTTGCCATTGAGGGTGTGTCAAAAGTAAGATTACACTATCAAAGTGTTACTTTCCTTTGTCATTCTGAGTGTAACGAAGAATCTCAACTCTCAAAAGGAGATCCTTCACTCCGTTCAGGATGACAGAAAGAAATCAAAAATTACTTTTGGGACAGCCTCTTTCAGGCCATCCGGAAAGGAAATAGGCTGAAAGCCTGATATATTCTAGCCCGGGGCAACGCCCCGGGTACTGATAACCCAAGAGGTTACGCCCTGTAAGGGCAATATAATAAGCCTTTTAGATATATGTAAAATATTTTTTGTTATGTGCTGTGTTCTTTTTCATGTACTGTGTTCTTTTTGTAGTATCCGGCCGGGGTTTCCTTTAACCGGTTTATGGCTTTTTCCAGCTCATCGTTCTGATTTTCCAGTTGATCATTTTCATGTTTGTATGCCGAAAATAATTTCCACAGACAGAACAGCAGTAAAAACAGGGATGTAAAAAACAGGATAGCGAGAACTGATATTATAAAGGCAGGAGGGTTGAAAAGCAAACTGGAACACAAGCCTATTGTGATTATTCCCCAGATAAAAAAGAGTGTGATTACATAGAATACGACCGGTCTTTGTTTTTTCATACAGTTAAAAAAGAAGCATGGAACATGATTCACCCGCACAAAGAAGGTTCTGGAAAACCCTGCAAAACGAGATCCACATGCCCATGCCCATACTGGCATGAACAACTGTAAACCTCTCTTGTTTTGCTAAAATTTTCCAGATTTTCTTTGTACAAGAGAAATTAATTATTCACGTATATTTTTTTGCAACGCTTTGCAAATTATGTCAGCTGCAAAGTTAGCATTTTCCGGTCAACTTTAAAAAGAATTCCGTTTTTACTTATCGTTCTAATATAACATGAATTCAATATAGGAAATAGCATATAACATCTCGCTGGCGCAGACATCTTGTCTGTGCCTCCCCGAACGATCTTTTGCTTCGCAACACACAGACTGGAAGCCTGCGCCAGCGAGGAGATGCTTCCTATCGTCAGCATGACAAAAAGATATAAAATTAAAAAGTCAAGATGACTTCTCTGTGTTGAAAAAGTCAAGATGAGATTGTTAATATAAAAACTACATTTTCATTTTCCAGGTTCCTTTTTCCAAAACCATCCTATTTGTTTTCTCCTCTGTCGACCCGTCGCCATAGGTAGTTTTCAGTACCACTTTTGCGGTTTTCCCGTCTTCATCGATAGTTTCCGATACCACTTCAATATCCTTGATGCCGCCTTTCGCTTCTATCTTTTTTTTAGCTTTATCCAGCATAGCGGCAAGCATGGCTTTTCCTGCTTCAATTTCCTTCTCGGAAGTATCTTCTCCCATAGCAACACCTTCTATAAACTTATCATAATCCCCTGTTTTGAAATAATTCATATACTTCTTAGCAGCTTCGCCCGGAGAATTTCCCGAAGAAGAACAGGCTGAAAATAAGAAAATACATGTAACCAATAACCCGAATAAATAAATAGCATTCTTTTTCATAACATTTTAAATTTGAGTTATACTAAAAATTATATATAAGATCCAAATCTGAACTCTTCTCGATATCCGACGGGAAAATATATGTCCCCCGCAAACCCGGGATTGTAACTTCGCTGCGTCTGTTTTCTGTTAAATCCAAACCTTGTTGATCATATACATGATATACAAATTCGGTGCAATACATTTTCAGTGTATCATTCAGATCATATTGATGATCGAAGAGGATTTTCCTGTTAAAAAGATCCAGTGCCCTGCCTGCTGCATTCCGGGCTAAAGTATCATTCGTTACGCGCATCAACGCCCCTGAATTCGCCCTTTCAGCACTAAAAAAGACATTCAGATCATCAATTTTTACCCTGTCTTCATCACCTTCAAAATCGGGCTCATCGGGTACTGCATGAACGACCTGCCATTTATCATTATATTTCACAACTATACCGATATGGGAATAATATCCGGCCTTATCAGCAGAGAGTACCGCCCTGCTGGCTACACTCCTACCCTGGCGGAATACAATATCTCCTTCACTTAATTGAATATCTTTGGGAAAAACAAAATACGGCCTTTGCTCTGCTTCGTGGCATGAGAAAAGAATCCCATTAAGGCAAATTATAGAGACAGCCAGATTAACCCTTACTTCCATAGTATCGCAACTATAGTTTGGTATTTGATTTCCTTTTATAAATATAACGAAAGCCAGGGGCAAGCCAAACTTGTTTGAGCTTGTCCGGGGCACATCTTATATTCTACAAATATAAAAGAATCTATTGCCGGACAAACTATTTTATTCCATTTATTGTTATTAAACATATAAAAACTAGCTTTTTAACTTTTCAAACCAAAATAAGCATTAACCGGCTTTATTGGAAAGACGATGCGAAAAGACTACTTTTGTAAGCAAATCTGACAGGCGGCATCACTAAATGAAACCAGACAAATCATATACAGTTGCACTTATAGTTGCTATTGCGTTTTTTATGCAAGGCTTAGACACCACTGCCGTAAATACTGCTGTCCCCGCTATGGCACGGTCATTCGGGACGGATGTAGTTCATCTTAGCGCAGGGGTTACATCTTATCTTATAGCTCTGGCCATATTTATTCCTGTCAGTGGCTGGATAGCCGATCGCTACGGTACACGTAAGGTCTTTTGTACCTCCATCATATTGTTTGTTCTGGCTTCTGCCCTTTGTGGTACAGCCCAGAATCTTAACCAGTTTGTCGCATTCCGTATCTTTCAGGGTATAGCCGGAGCAATGATGACCCCTGTAGGCAGGTTGGCTGTATTAAAAGCCACGCCAAAAGAAAAACTGGTAACAACTATGGCCTATATCACATGGCCTGCCCTTGTCGCTCCTATCCTCGGTCCTCTTGTCGGAGGATATCTGACTACATACTGGTCGTGGCACTGGATATTTTACCTGAATATTCCTATCAGTATAGCTTGTGTACTCTTAGCGTGGTATCATATTCCTGAAGAAAAAGAGGACGGACAACCTAAAAAACGTTTCGATGCCGTCGGTTTTGTGCTCAGCGGGCTGGCACTGGCCGGATTTATGTATGGTGTAGAATTATTAAGCCGGAAAGAAGTTCCATATTATGTATCTGCAATAATAGTTCTGGTCAGTCTGGGTTTATTATTCTTTAATGTCCGTTATTCACGGCACATTTCAAACCCGCTGATAGACTATACTATCATAAAAATACCTACCTATAAAATCACAATTTTCACAGGATCGTTATCGCGCATGGTGATCGGCGTAGCTCCTTACCTGGTACCGTTGATGTTTCAGGAAGGTTTTGGCCTGAACCCTTTTCAGTCGGGGATGCTTTTTCTTGCCACTATGGCCGGAAACCTGACTATGAAACCTGCTACGATATGGATCATGCGCCACTATAATTTCCGTACGGTATTAGTGGCAAACGGATTTTTAGTCGCATTTTTCACATTCCTCACATCATTACTATTGCCAACTACTCCTGTCATATTAATAGTTGTTGTTATGTTCTTGTCGGGGATGTTCCGGTCTATGCAGTTCAGTGCGATCACAACACTGGCCTTTGCCGAAATACCTCAGGAACGTATGACCTCGGCTAACACCTTATACAGCACCGTACAACAAATGTCTACAGGTATGGGTATTGCCATGGGCGCCGTATTTCTCCGGTTTGCCAATATGATAAACGGAAGCACCGAACATTATACGGTGCCTGATTTCCGCCTAGCCTTTATTTTTGTAGCCATACTGGGTGTTATTTCACTGTATGGTTTCACCAAACTTGCTCCTGACGCAGGAGATGCAGTAAGAGGACTTAAAAATAAAAAATGAAAAATTACTAGTATCTCATAGTCCACAATTTATACTAATCAGTTTTTAAAATATTCTCGCAAAGACGCAAAGAATAATTCAGATACGAATAGACAAAATACAAGACACAGTTTTTTTTACTCGTCTACTTGTGCCTTGTTTACTTGTCAACTTCCATATTTCCCTTTGCGTCTTAGCGACTTTGCGAGAACTTACTTTTTATATTGAACTACTGAGTTGCATAATTCATAATTTTTCATTCTTAATTCTTCTTGCAGCTTTTTTATAGATTTTTACATCCTATCTATTAGAAAGCTTAAAACAAGAACATCTATAACCTAAAATCAGGAATTATGAAGACTAAATTACGTAATCTTCTTTTTTGTATAATTCTGATCGGTACTTTCTTTATTAACACATCATATACACCTTCGGTATATGATTACGTGCCCATATTTATGGAAAGGTCCGAATTGGAAAAATCGGTATTTTATCAGGATAAAGGACGGGAACTGGTCTCCCCGGGGAAAATTTATTACAAAGCACCTTATATCTACATCAATGAACAGTATAAAGGTGTCCATGTAATCAACAATTCAAATCCGGAAAAACCTGTAAACGAGGGATTTATCGTTACCCCTGGTTGTATCGACATGGCCATAAAGGGTAACATTCTATATGTAGATAACTCTGTAGACCTTGTGGCCTTCGACCTGAACACCAAAGAGGTAACAGAACGTATCAAAAATGTTTTCCCCGAGCCTGTGCCACCACACAATCTCTATTATTACATCAACCGCCCCAATGGCTTTATACTGGTAGGCTGGAAGAGAGCCCAATAAAAAAATGAAAATTATGAGATACAACAATATAATAAAAAATACAGTTTTGGCTGTTGTTCTCTGCCTGGGAACAATGATAGCCTGCTCTGATGACAGTTCGGGCTTCAGTTATGCAGATGGTGGCAGCGGCATTGGCGGATCGATGGCACGGTTTACCATCAACGGAGACTATATGTACACTGTAGACCAGACAACACTAAAGACATTCGACCTGTCTACAGCCGGTAAACCAAAATATCTTGAAAGAAAAGACCAGTATATGGAATTTGGGATAGAGACCATTTTCACGATGGATACCTTACTGTTTATCGGATCGCAGGATGGTATGTATATCTATAACATCACCCGCCCCGAATTTCCTCAGCAAATGTCGATGACACGCCATATACGTAGTTGTGATCCGGTAGTAGCACAGGGTAAATATGCTTATGTAACCCTTAATTCAGAAAATACCTGGTGCGGGAACTCGTCCAATCAATTGGAAATATTCAATATAGAAGACCCGTACAATCCTAAATTAGTAAGGACCGAGACCGGATTTAAGCATCCAAGGGGACTAGGGGTGGATAAGAATAAATTATTTATATGCGACGACGGCATTAAACTTTATGACGTCACCGATCCCGAAAAACCTAAATGGATAGATGACTTCACTCATATACCCGAAGCTGTGAATGCCGATGCATATGATGTCATTCCCTTGAACGGGCTTCTGCTCGTTACCGGAGCAAACGGCCTTTACCAATTCGATTATAGTGGAGACAAGCTGGCATTCGTAAGTAAAATAGAAATAAACAGAGAATAAGGTCTATGAAAATACATATAAAACGAACCGTATTTATTCTCCTTTTATCCCTATCCGGTTCACTTATGGGACAAGAAGTAAAAAAGAGAAACACACTGGAAGGTTATCCTAAATATACTATCGCTGTACAACCGTTTCATCTGATGAACGGCACATTGAAACTTGATTTCGAAACCCAGTTGAAAAGCCCGAAAAACTGGCTTCAGTTAAGTATTTCCGGTTCTTATCTGGGCACAAGAGATATGTACTCATCGAACTATTCGTGGTCTACTTTCAATTCTGACTTCAACGATTTTTCCGGACTGAAGGGATTTGGACTGGGTGCAGCTTATAAATCCATTATTTATTCCACCTGGCTCTATTATAGAGCAGGAGTTGCATACGATCATTACAGGGTAAAATATCCGGGATTCGGTTATTTTCCTTATATAGAAGACGGACTCACTTATTATGAATATCACTGGACACAGCAAAAGCAGATTTTCAACAAGCTTTCATCGAGTATCTGCATTGGGATGCAATCGCACTTCAGCAATGTTCTCTTCTTCGATGCATATATCGGCATAGGCTATGCTTATAGTATGTATGATAAAGACAAAAGATCATTCGAAGAGGGAATGTACGGATTTGGCCGCAGAGGCGCATTTCTTGCCGGAGGTGTAAGGATTGGAGTGGCATTCGGTAAGTGATTAATCTAGATAATAATAAATAAAGGAGACTTTCCTAAAAGGATTTACTCTCTCTTTGTCATTCTGAATGTAATGAAGAATCCCGACTCTCAATTCGGGAAAAGAGATGTTTCACTACGTTCAACATGACAAGGAGAGTGATATTCTGATAGTGGCTTTTATTGGAAGAATACTCCCTTATTTTATTCCTTGTCTGATAATATTATTCAGCCGATGTTATCAATGTAGTGGGTATTTTACCCGAAACAATATCAATGATACTCTGCTTCAATACCCCATAACTTATCTGGTCACTAAATTTTACCCCGCACGAGTAACGTTCCGATCCTTTTGTCATAATTACATTTCCGCTGATCTTACCATCCGGCGCAGGAGTATATTCCAGATAAATTGCGGATTCTATGCTTCCGGTATTGTCCAGTACATAAAAAATATTCTTGACCACTACTTCATCTGTGATGCTTTCATATCTTTCGTAACCTGCGACGCTCATATTGCCTACCGGGAAATGTTCTATACCGAACATATCTGCCAGACTGGAGTCATCTAAATAGCCGTTTGAATATGCTTTGTATAAGATCGCTTTATTTTTACCGGCATTATCATAATCACCGATAGCGTTATAGCACTGAATAAGTTTTTCGATCGAATAATAGTCATCGGGGAAATATTCTATCAACTCATTATATATCTCTGAGGCGGCTTTATATTGCTTGTTATCATATTCCGTCTTTCCTATGTTGTAAAGAATCGTTACATAAAGTTCCTTGTCCTTCACAACTTTTTTCTTTGCTTCATAAAATGCGTCCAGCGCCCTTTTATGATCGTCAATTCCCATATAAGCCACGCCCAGCATATAATATGATTTTTCTGATGGGTTGGATACTTTCAGCGCTTTTTCATATTCTGCCAATGCTTCATTATATTTTTCCTGCACATAGTATACATCGCCCAGAGCGATATAGTAATCGGAGTTATCAGGGGACAGCTTTATAGCTGTTCTAAATTTATTTATCGCCTGCTGGTGATTCCCGATCATATTAGTTACAATCCCATCCACATAATATGCCAGAGCCGATTTAGGATCTTTCTGCGTAGCCATCTGAATAAAGATAGTAGCGCTCTCCAAATCCTCGAACTGAAGATATGATTGTGCCACATAGATAAGTTCAGTTACAGAAAGTGAACGTGGTTTTCCTGCATATTGGTCTATGATTTCCTGATATTGCTCGTTTTCATACATCGATTTTATATCTTCATCAGGTTTTACGACCTGCAGATCATAGGGGAAAGATATATTTGCATACGCCACTCCTGTAAAAGCAATTATCATTAATGTAAACAAAACCTTTTTCATAATATTAATATTTGTGTTAGATATCAGTGTTTAAGTTATAAATAGATCTCCGGTTTCAAAACCATTTTTGCTTCCTCATCCACAAATAAGTAGACGCCGCTATTGCAATCAGCAATATCCATGCTATAAAATAGCCATATTCCCAATCTATTTCGGGCATAAACTTAAAATTCATACCCCACACCCCGACGAGAAATGTCAGCGGAATAAATATAGTGGAAACGATTGTCAGACGCTTGATTATTTCATTCATCCTCAGATTATTGTTATTATAATACATATCCGACAATGAACTCAGCGATTCGTGGAAAGAGACCAGATCTCCTAATGTAGTGCGCAAACGATCATCGAAATCGTCGAAGTAAACAATATTCTCGTCCTTTATAAGCTTGTTGGTATTGCGTAACAGATTACTATATTCTTCACGAAGCGAAATCAGCGATCGTTTTATATGAGTATAATTTACACGGCAGATGTGCAGAAAGCCTAATGTATTGCCCGAGTCTTTTCCGGCAATAAGCTGATCTTCTATTTCCGCCAGTTTATCCTCTATACTCATCACGGCATTTATATTAGACAGGTTCACAATGTTGAGGAGTATATAGAGCAGGAAATCAGCGCCTTTCTCGCGTATGAGGATATTATTATCGTTTATTTCCTTCTTCACATCCTCGAAAACCGGAATCGCAGCTTCCTGAAAACTGATTATAAAATTCTTACCCATAATAAAGGCTACCTGCATATCATCTATATTCAGGGAATCGTTCTCCAGATAGAAAGAAGACATCAGGACAAATGTTACCTCATCGTAGGCCACAACTTTTACCACCTGCTGATCGGAAAGCAGATCTTTTACATCGAACCCGTGAAGGCCAAATTCAAGACATATTCTATTCACCAAAGCTGCATCCGATATACCTGTAACTTTAAACCAGTTGACCTTTGTCTTATCAATTGATTCTTTCAATGACGATTGCGGAGGTATGTTTTTAACATCCAGATGATGAGAATCATACTGTATCAATTCGATAGACGTCTGTATATCTTTGTCGCCAAAGTACGCAGGCTTGGTCAGTATATAGTTTCTCTCCGGTAATTTACTCTTTATTCTTTTTAACGTCCTTTTCCCCATGATACCAGTATTGATATAGGAATTTATAAACCAAAAATAAGAATAAAATACTATATTTACACACTTAACAGAATTATTTAAGGCAAGATATCCTTTTGTTTCTTTGCTAAGCATAACGGTTAAAGCCAGTTGTGAGTAAAAATATATCATTAATACATTCTGTTATTTTCATCCGGAGAAGTTGAACGAAACAAGAACAAACGACAAAAAGAATTTATGAAAGAGGTTCTGAATATATTAAAACAGAAAAAGCTTCAGTCGCTTTTTCTTTTTTATGTCATACTTCTGGTGCCTTTTTTATGTCCGCTTGCACAGAATCTGAATTTCATTGATAAGGTTGCAGTCTTTGTTGTTTGCGGCCTTTTGTTTATGGCGATACAGATATTATCGCTTTTCATCGATTCCAGAGCAGAGAAAATTATATATTCCATCCTTCTGGCCATATCCATCATACCCGGTTCTATCTATCTGGGCTATTTACTCTTTGCAGGAGTACTTCTGGAACAGAACAGCGTAACAAGCCTCTTCGAGACAAATCCTGAAGAGAGCAAGGAATTTGTCGCTTACTACCTAAGCATCTGGGTTATAGCCGGAGTGCTTGTATATGCCGCCATTCCGATAGTGATGATATGCCTGATGAAGCCATTCGAGCGGTTGAGTAAAAGAAAACATATCTACTTATTTATCCTTAGTCTTTTTGTTATCTTTTCCATTATCGGGTTCAACCAACTATCACGCTCTGTATATTTCATAAATATTTATAAGACCTTCATCAGTTATAAGCTGCGGACAAGCAACGAAATAAAATCAATAAAAGAGCGGCAGAATGAGGAATACAAAGTAGAATCTGCCTTTACCGACTCCGTTCCTCAAACCATAGTTGTAGTCATAGGCGAATCGCTGAATAAACGGCATATGTCGCTTTACGGATACGGAAGAGATACCAATCCCCTACTCTCCTCCCTGGGTGACAGTCTGGTTGTTTATCAGGATATAGTTTCTCCGCAGGTACATACAATTCCGGTGATGCGATCTCTTTTATCTATGTCTGAACTGGATCATTCGAACTACTTTACGGAAAAGCCATCTCTTTTCGAGCTTTTCAACCGGGCCGGTTACGAAACTTATCTGATTAGCAATCAGGAATTCAGTAATGAGTATAAATCCAGTTACGATATCCTGCTTAGCCTGGCAAAGAAGAAGCTTAATCTGGCGCCATATAAGCAACACGACGACATCGTTTTACCAGTACTGGATTCGGTATTAAGCAAGAAAAATGATAAAAATAAACTTATACTCGTCCACCTGATAGGAAACCACATGGCTTACGAATTCCGGTATCCGAAAGAGTTTATTGTCTTCAACTGTAAAAAAGACTGTCTGGTTCCGAAAGCACCATATATGGATAAAAATGATGTGATGACAATAGATAAATATGATAATTCGGTCTTATATAACGATTTTCTTATACATAGCATTATCCGCTCTTTACAAAATCATGATACCGATAATTCGACCATGATATATTTCTCCGATCACGGTGAAGAATTATACGAATATCATAAGTTCGCAGGACATGCTTATGAAAAAGTATCGCCTCCGATGTGCGAAATACCATTTGTAGTATGGATGTCCGAATCGTACAAAAAAAACAGGCCTGACCTTGTATTTGACAAGAACCGCCCCTATTCGTCAGCTGATTTTATTTACTCCGTCTCCGATATTGCCGGATTAAGATACAAGGACTATAATGACAACAGAAGTTTGTTTTCTCAGAAGTTCGCTCCGAGAAAACGTTTTGTAGGAACAAAAAAATATGAAGATATAAAAAAGAAGTTCAATGAATAATTATGAGTTATGAATTATGAGTGTTTTTTTGCAATTTATAATTCATAATTTAAATTCATTTACGGTCTTGTATCAACCGGTCTGCCATTGCTTTACCTAGTGCAATACATTCATCGTAGGTATTTATGCTTATTGCCTGTCTCATTTCAACAGGATTACCTACAACTTCGAATTTTGTATCGATTGCAAATTGTGCCAGACGTTTCACTGCTGCCCCTGCCCATGTGAACGATCCGAAATAACCGAAGTAACGGTTCTTCATATCACGCCCTTCGATCTTCGACAGTAAATATTCCACTTCAGGATATAGCTTGTTATTGTACGTCGGCGAACCCACTATCAGTCCTTTATACTTAAATATATCGCGAATGATATAAGAATGCGAACGCTTCGATACGTTATGCATTATTATTTCACGGATTCCCTGTTGTGCCAGTTCGTATGCAATTGTCTCAGCCATTTGTTCAGTGTTTCCATACATGCTGCCATAGGCAATGACAACACCTTCATCTCCCTGATAGCGGCTTAGTTTGTCATATATGCTGATCACCTTTTCTATCTGATCGGGCAAAGTCCATACAGGCCCGTGTGTAGAACAGATATATTTTATATCCAATGTTCCCAGCTTTTCCAATGCCTTTTGTACAGGTGAGCCGAATTTGCCTACTATATTTGAATAATAACGGATCATTTCATCATAATAACGTTCAGGATGAAGCTGAGCATCTGTAATCCCTCCGTCCAGTGTTCCGAATGTACCAAAGGCGTCACCGGAAAATATAATTTTATCGGTAGTATCGTAGGTCATCATCGTCTCCGGCCAGTGTACCATAGGAGTCATGTAAAACACCAGATTATGCTTCCCCAGCGACAATTGATCTCCGTCATCTATTACTATCACGCCATCATTAATACCATAAAATCCCTGCACCATATCGGCAGTCCGTTTGTTTCCCACAACCTCTACATTCGGAAAACGGCTTCTTAGTAATCCGAGAGACCCTGAATGATCGGGCTCCATGTGATTGATTATCACATAATCGAGTGGTTTTCCGGCCAGAGCTATCTCCAGTTTATGGAAAAATATATCGGAATAACATACATCTACAGTGTCGAATAATGCAGTTTTCTCATCTACTATCAGGTATGAATTGTAAGAAACACCTTTAGGCAAAGGCCATAAATTTTCGAAAAGATGTTTTGTACGGTCGTTTACGCCAATATAGAATAAGTCTTCTTTTATTGGAATTGGTTTTAACATATTATCTGGTGAATTTTAATAAAGCGAATATTACTTTTTATTTATATTGTTCCCTATCGGCTCTTTTTTCTTCAGGGCACTCCATACCAGCCAGACACCCCATATAACAAACGGAAGACTAAGCAATTGCCCCATATTCATACCGATGGTCTCCATCATTTGCACTTCAAATTTTTCCTGTATGTTCTTGATAAATTCTATCAAAAAACGGGAAAAGAAAATGCCGATCAATGAAATCCCCAGAATGAGCCCTGTCCTATTTTTAGCTGTAGTCTTATAAAACAAATATAGTCCCAGTACGAATATGAATAAATAGATCAATGCTTCATATATCTGAGTAGGATGAGCAGGGAGTCCACCACCGCCACCCTGATCGAGAGGCCAGCTCCACTTTTGATCTCTCACAAAATTAAAACCCCAGGGCATGGTAGTCGGGCCACCGTATATCTCAGAATTCATAAGATTGCCCAGACGAATGGATGTTGCACCAATAGCCACTCCGACCACAAGCCTGTCGAGTGTCTTTATCGACATTTCACGTGTGGTATATACCATTGACACACAAACTCCGATAAAGAATCCCATAAACACAAACTGATATAATAACAGATCCAGAGCAGATTCAGCCCCTGTAACCAGTTTATAGATATAGTAGCTAGCAGCACCCAATACAAGCCCTATCAATGAGGATATTCCCAGATGTTTCCACTTCAGCTTTTTTGAGGTCACCTTCAACGAATAAAGACAGACTCCTATAGTCATGCCAATAGCTCCTCCATGACTAGCCAGTCCTCCTTCCCAGACTTTCAGCAGTTCGATAGGATTGGACAGGTATGCCACCGGATCATAAAACAGGCAATGCCCCAGACGCGCACCAATGATAAGCCCAATCAAAACATACATAAACAGAGAATCGAACCAGTTATCTGGTAATTTCTCATGCTTATACATACGTTGTACAACCAGGGTACATAACAAAACACCTCCTGCCCAGAGAATACCATACCACCGGATGGCGCGCCCAAACAAGGAGAAAGCTTCGGGAGAAACGTCCCATGTAATAAATGAAAGCATATCGGCAACTTTATTTTTTGGTTTACAAAGATATAAAAATAGTAATCACATCAGGCTTTTCAGTTCAAGAAGTTAGTTATCCAATTCTTTAAAATATGTAATACTATTCATTATGAATCAGATAAAAGGACTAACGAAAACAATCCGGCATTGTCTAAAACTATTCTAAATAATACGAATCGGCAATTAGTCCGGTATAATAAAGCAGTCCATCACGGCTACCCACTAATCTGGCATAAATAACCAAAAACAAGCAATAATACAATATTTGATATATGTTTCTAAACATTCAAAAAAAAAGAACAGTATATTTAACATTTTTGTTATCTTTAAAAGCAGAAATAGGCAAAGAAGTATATCACTTTTGTCTATTTCTCTTTGTATAAACAGTTTAATTATCCTTGAAGTATGGATCAAAATAATGCATATTTAAAATTTGATAAGAGCCGCATGGTAAATCTCGAGTACTCTCTGAAAAGGGAAATACTGAGAACTAACCGTCGGGGGGCTTACCATTGTACTACCCTGGTGGAATGCAACACCCGTAAACAACATGGCTTACTGGTTATGCCTGTTCCCAAGCTGGATAATTCGAACCACGTACTTCTGTCATCATTCGACGAGACGGTGGTACAGCACGGAGCCGATTTCAACCTGGGCATTCACAAATACGACGGCAACAATTACAGCCCGATGGGGCATAAATATATCCGTGAATTCAATTGCGACTCCCTGCCCCGGACAATATACAGGGTAGGCGGCGTAGTTCTTTCCAAAGAAAAAATGTTTTCGCTCGAGGACAATACGATCTTCATACGCTATACATTGCTGGATGCACACTCTCCTACGATAATGCGTTTCAAACCATTCCTCGCATTCAGGGAAATTAACGAACTCACGAGTGAGAACTCTGTCGCCGAGCATGGTTATAAGGAAGTGGAGAACGGCATCAGCATGCAAATGTACAGCGGATACCCTGAACTGTTTATGCAATTCAGCAAAGAGGTCAATTTTGTTTTCGAACCTAACTGGTATAAAGGAATAGAATATGAACGCGACAAAGAAGAAGGCCTGGATTATAAGGAGGATCTCTATGTTCCCGGATATTTTGAATTACCAATAGCAAAAGGTGAATCCATTATTTTCTCGGCAAGTGATGTAAAAGCAGATACGAGTAAACTATCACTCTTATTCGAAGATGGAATAAAAGAACGCACTCCACGGTCTTCGTTCTTCAACTGCCTGAAAAATTCCGGCCATCAATTCTATTTCCGTCCTACTAAAGAAGAGTTGTACTTACTTAACGGATACCCCTGGGGAAGGGTAGCCGCCCGCGAACAATTTATGGCATTGCCTGGTCTGACATTCGGACTGGGAAAACCCGAATCTTTCGAAGAGGTCATGGACACAGCCATCCCGGCCATAAAAAACTTTATGGAAGGTAAACCTGTATCGGGATTCCTTCAGGACATAACAAATGCGGATGTACTGTTATGGGTATTGCGCTCCCTTAAAAAATATCACATTGCCGATCACGACCGGTTTTATGTAAAATACGCTGAGCTGGTTAACGATATTGTCACATTTATACACGAGGGAAAACATCCCTATTTAAAACCATTGGCAAACGGACTACTCAGTGTAGATAATCATTCCAACCTGCCAAGCTGGATGCACAGTGCGGCAGTCCCTGAGAACATAAGGTCTACCCGTTCAGGTTGCCTTGTCGAAATTAATGCTTTCTGGTTCAACGCACTGATGTTCAATCAGGAAATAGCTCTACACAAAAAAAACGAGAAACTGGCCAAGAAAATGGGACTGTTGGCCGAAATAACCAAAAATTCATTCCTCGATATATTCCTCAACGACGGAGGTTATCTATACGATTATGTTATAGGCAACTATGTAGACTGGAGTGTAAGGCCAAACATGCTACTGGCCATAGCCTGCGACTACCCATTACTGGACAAGCGGCAAAGCAAGTCTATTCTGGATATCATAACCAAAGAGTTGCTGACACCGAAAGGCATACGCTCTTTAAGCCCTAAAAGTATAGGATTCAGACCACGTAGCGAAGGCTCTGTCAACGACAGGCTCTACAGTGCCTACAATGGTGCCGCCTGGCCATGGCTTCTGGGTATATATATGGAAGTATATATAAAAATATTCCAGAAAAGCGGTTATTCGTTTCTCGAAAGATTACTTATAGGAATAGAAGAAGAAATGTCAAACGATGGCATTGGGTCACTATCGGCGATCTATGATGGCAGCATCCCTTACTTTGGGCATGGCCCTATATCATACGCAACTAATGTTGCAGGAGTGTTAAAAGCATTGAATTTACAGAATTCCTTTGCAGATGAATATTAATCAAAAAAAGTTAATGGTTCTATAGTATCTGTCGACAATAATACTTATAACCCTAACTTATAACGAAGGCATATGAAAGCATTAATGTTTGGATGGGAGTTTCCTCCCCACATTCTGGGAGGACTTGGCACGGCCAGCTACGGGCTTACAAGAGGCATGGCCATGCAACCCGACATGGATATAACTTTTGTCATCCCTAAACCGTGGGGCGACGAAGATCAGAGTTTTCTGAAAATAATAGGCGCCTGCAATACTCCTGTTGTATGGCAGGATGTACATTGGGACTATGTCAGCGATCGATTGTCCAAATATATGGATCCTCAGGAATATTACAATCTGAGAGATCATATATATGCTGACTTCAGATATTTGCGCACTAACGACCTTGGATGCATCGAGTTCTCGGGACGATACCCCGACAACCTGCTTGAGGAGATAAATAATTATTCTATTGTAGCCGGAGTAATAGCCCGCACACATCAGTTCGACATTATCCATTCGCACGACTGGCTCACTTATCCGGCCGGAATCCATGCCAAGAACATATTAGGCAAGCCATTGGTCATCCACGTCCATGCTACCGACTTTGACCGTAGCCGCGGGAATGTCAATCCTCAGGTATACGAGATGGAAAAGAATGGAATGGATCATGCCGACCACATTATTTGTGTTAGTGACCTGACTAGAAAAACAGTTATCGAAAAATATTTTCAGGATCCTTCAAAAGTATCGACAGTGCACAACGCCGTTGAGCCGTTAAGCCCCGAAATACTTGCCATCAACCCTCAGAAAGGCACCAAAGATAAAGTAGTCACATTCCTGGGGCGCATCACTATGCAGAAAGGGCCCGAATACTTTGTTGAAGCCGCTGCACGTGTGCTGGAAAAAGCTAAACACATACGCTTTGTAATGGCCGGAAGCGGCGACATGATGGAACGCATGATATACCTGGCCGCCGAAAAAGGCATTTCAGACCGGTTCCATTTCACAGGATTCCTGACAGGCAAACAGGTATATGACATGTTTAAAAGAAGTGATGTTTATGTTATGCCATCCGTTTCCGAGCCATTTGGCATATCACCGTTAGAAGCTATGCAATGCAGTATACCGACCATTATTTCCAAACAGTCGGGATGTGCCGAGATTCTCAGCAAAGCTGTAAAAGTAGACTTCTGGGATGTAGAAGGCATGGCTGACGCCATCTATTCCATCTGCACCTACGATGCAATGGCCGAATTCCTTAGCAGGGAAGGCAAGGCAGAAGTCGATAATATAAAATGGGAATATGCAGGCCAGAAAGTAAGAGATATTTATAATAGTTTAATGTAAAAAAATACAACCAATATAGTTATGAAAAATATTTGCTTTTACTTCCAGATACATCAGCCTCACAGGCTGAAACGTTACAGGTTTTTCAATATAGGCGGAGACCATTATTACTATGACGATTTTGCAAATGAAGACTTCATACAAAGGGTAGCTGAAATATCTTTTGTTCCGGCCAACAGGGTAATGCTGGAGATAATAAAAGAATACAAGGGAAAATTTAAAGCTGCATTCTCCATATCGGGTGTAGCCCTCGACCAGTTGGAAATATACGCTCCGGAGGTGATAGACGGGTTTAAAGAACTGGCCGACACGGGTTGTGTTGAATTCCTTGCCGAAACACAAGGGCATTCACTGGCCTCGCTGATCGATCCGGAAGGTTTTAAACAACAGGTGAAAAACCATAGTGAAAAAATAGAAATCCTGTTCGGACAAAAGCCTAAAGTTTTCAGAAATACAGAACTGATCTACTCCGACGATATTGCCAGCCTTGTTTACGAAATGGGCTATACAGGAATATTAACGCCCGGAGCTAAAAGAACATTGGGATGGAAGAGCCCGAACTATGTTTATCAGTCGGCAGAACAGCCTAAACTAAAATTACTGATGCGTAATCCACGCTTTAGTGACGACATAGCCACCCGCTTCTCAAATTATAGCTGGAGTGAATACCCGCTTACTGCAGACAAATTTATCGGATGGATAGCCGCAACACCTAAAGAAGAGCAAGTTATTAACCTATTCATGAACTACGAAGTTCTGGGTAACTTTCAGAAGAAGAGCTCGGGAATATTCGATTTCATGAGGGCTTTGCCACGATTTGCCGCAGAGAAGAACATAGGCTTTGCCACTCCGTCGGAAATACTAAGCCTTCACAAACCTGTGGATTCTATATCTTCCATGCATCCCATTTCCTGGGTCGGCGAAGAGAGGGATATCTCGGCATGGCTTGGAAACTCGCTTCAACAGGAAGCTTTCAACAAATTGTATGAGATTGCCGAACGTGTAAGCCTAAGCCAATCGAGAAGGCTGGTACAAGACTGGATTTATCTGCAATCAAGCGATCATTTTTATTACATGGGTACGAAAAACGATTTACCGTTCAGTCCTTATGCTTCTCCTTACGAAGCATTCAACACTTATATGAATGTATTGAGCGATTTCAAAGAACGGGTTGAAGCTGAATTCCCAAGTTCGATAGAGACAGAAGAACTGAATTCGCTGCTGACCACAATACACAACCAGGCGGACGAAATAGAGCGGCTCGAGGAAATGATAAAAAAATTGGAAGCCCCTGAAAAACCGGAAAGCAAACCAAAAGGAACAGCTAAACCAAAGGCAGTAAGTAAAGCAAAAACAGATGAAAAGCCGAAAAGTGTTACCGCAAAAAAACCTGTATCAAAGCCTAAAGAAAAGAAGGAAGTAACACCTAAACCGGATAAAACTGTTGCGGCTAAATCAAAAGCTGTTAAAAAATAACGTTTTATGCAGCATTTTACCTGCGGAAAGCATCTTTAAAATAGAAACCTAAAATAATTGTTTTTATATGAATATAAAGGTGTTTTCCACTTTTTTGAAGATCACATCAGCTACACTTATGCTTCTGTATGTGTCGTCTTGTAGTCTTGACTCTGACGATGCGAATGTCCCTCTGGGCAAATTCATTGTTACTGGAACTATTGTCGAGGATAATGAAGATAACACACCGCTATCAGATGTAAGAGTAGCCCTGGGATTTCCATATCTGTCCACACAAGGAGATACGCTTATTTATTATGTAGACAGCCTTAGTACCGAAGATAAAGGAATATTTAGCCTTAGTATAACAGAATACCCTCAGCCTCAGAAATTTAAACTGAAAATAGAAGATATAAATGATCCGAAGCGATTTGACACGGCAATCAGGAATATTGATTTTATAAATCCATCGTTCACAGGTGGTAATGGAAGTTCGGATGCAGGAGAGACAGTGAAGGAAATGGGATTAATAAAGATGAGCCTGAAAACAGTCGAAGGTAATCCGGACAACACAAAAGAATAAGTCCGCTATTCCTGCACGGCCAGGAAATTATAATCATTCACAATCTTTTTCAGGAATACCCTGTCGGGACCATCATAGTTATACCCTGTGATGGACTTTATTCTTTCTGCCAAACGTTGGTTAAAGTAATCGCTGTCGCGCATCCTTCTGTCCTCAATGATAGAAACAATAGTTTGAATATCCCTGTCGGACAAACGATCCAACACATCGGCATAAGTCACTTTATAGTCCTCGTGAAAATCGAGATCGGTTATAGAAAGTTCCCTGTTCCCGGCATTCAGTTTCAGGTCTACCACAGTCGTCCCGGCCAGTAGATCTCCTAAACGCTGAGATTTTTTTGACACTGCAACCATAATCACCCCTACAAACCCATAGGTTATGGTAAAGTCGATAAGGCGAAACAACCACCTGACCAGAAAAGAGCCGGTTGTAGGCGCAGTGCCATTCACATTCACTACCCTGATCTTTAGAACCATTTTGCCCAGGCTTTGTCCATTGTTGAATCTTTCGAACAAGAAATCATAGAACAGCATCGGATAAAATAATATAATCCAAATGATTATCGCTGAAATATCACCATCTATCGCGGCTTCAAGTCCTAAACGCGCAACTGTACTCAATATCCACAGCCAGCCAAAAAACCAAAGCATAATGACTACCCAGTCCAGAAGATACGCCAGGATGCGTTTTCCGACATTTGCAATCTCATAATCTATCGTTACGTTCTGAGTGGTTTGTACCTCTATTATCATATCAAAATTAAAAACTCATGGCAAATTTAATTTTTTTGTATGATTATTAGCTTAATTTTTCATTCTTTTTACCCAAAGAGTTATATTTGTGCGTACTATTCAGAAAATACTGATAAATGAGAGAAGCCGCGTTTATTAAACACAACAGAGATAAGTGGCAAAAAATAGATAATGAAACCCGGAACACAAACATTCCGGCCGAAACTATGGCTGACAACTTTATAGAACTTACAGATGATCTTTCTTATGCACGCACATTCTACCCAAGATCACAGACTGTAAGATATCTGAACCAGTTGGCAGGACGCTATTTTATCAACATATACCAATACCGCAAAAGCGAGAAAGGCTGGTTTTGGCGTTTCTGGAAAGAGAGCCTCCCGTTGACGATGTACCGTTGCCGGAAGTATATGCTTTATTCTTTCATTTTCATGTTTGCAGGAGTATTGCTGGGAATATTTTCGCAGCAGCAGGAATCTAATTTCGCTTCTTATTTTCTCGGCTCAGGCTATGTTAACATGACTCTGGAAAATATAGAAAAAGGAGATCCTATGGCTGTATATAAAGATGAGGCAAAAGAATCGATGTTTTATGGCATAGCATTTAATAATATCAGGGTTGCTTTCCTTGCTTTTATTTTGGGCATTTTTTGCTCTGTAGGTACTGTATGGGTGCTTTTTTCCAATGGTATCATGTTGGGCGTTTTTCAGTTTTTCTTCTATCAGAAAGGTTTATTACTCACCTCTGCCATGTCGATATGGCTGCATGGTACACTGGAAATATCTGCCATAATCATAGCCGGTGGCGCGGGCATCACGTTAGGCAACAGCCTGCTATTCCCCGGAAGTCACAAACGGGTTTATGCGCTACAGAAAGCTGTAATGGACGCGCTGAAAATAGCTCTGGGACTTATCCCTGTTTTCATCACAGCAGCATTTATCGAAAGTTATCTGACCAGACTGACCGAAATGCCAATTTATTTTAATCTGACTATAATAGGGCTTTCCGCCTTGTTTATAATATGGTACTTTTTCTATTATCCTTACTTAATACATAAAAGAACAAATGAACGAGCCAAAGAAAATTAAGCTTTTTGCGACCAGAGATTTTAGTGAAAATTTCGATTTAGCGCTAACATTCATAAAACAAAATTACGGTACAGTATTAAAATCATTATGTTTACTTATTCCGGTAATACTTGTTACTGTTTTCCTTACGCCAAATACAAACAACATATCCACTGACGTATACAACTATGATGATGTGTGGGATCTGTATGGCCAGATATTTACATTCGGGTATTTTATTGCTGTGTTCTTTAGTATAATGACCTCTCTTTTAGGGTATACATTTGTTGTCGCCTATATGGCCGAATATACTAAGACCACTAATGGTGTGGTAAAAGCATCGGATGTATGGTCAAGGGTATTGAATGTAGTGCTTCCGGTTTTGCTGTGCTCTATCATATTTGCTATACTAGTTAGTATAGGTTCAATACTTTGTATTATACCCGGTATTATAGTATATAACTACCTCGGATTCTATATATATGTATATGTAAATGAAAAGCGTGGCGTTATAGAAAGTTTTCAGCGTAGTTTCGAACTGGTTCAGGGTAATTTTTGGTCTACACTCGGAATGGGAATCGTATTTTTAATACTGGTAATTATAGGATCTATCATATTCCTGATCCCGTCTTACCTTTCTGCGTTTGGGGTTCTCATAGGAATAGATTTCCTTTCAAGCGATATTTACGTATATATGGCAAACCTCATCGGAAGTCTGGGGCAATTTATATTGATGCCGATCCTTTATATGGCGATGGGAGTAGTGTATTACAGCCTTAGGAACCAATCGGAAATGATCGATGAAGATTCGGAGATAGACAGTATAGGTGCTCACAACCAGGAAGAAGACAACACTTCTTATTTACCGTAAAGGCGGGTGATATATAAAAAGACTACATATACGGTTCTTATAAAGAGTATGTTTATCATGCTCCTGCTACTATCGTATCTACCTGTCAGGGCACAATCCGATACTATCCCATCCGATACAGCTGTTGTTACCATAACTCCGGATATATCAGCATCTGCTAAAAATACAGAGTTCAGAGTCCCGGATAAAGAAAAAATTGAGGAATACCAGAAAGACAGCCGGTTCGATTACAGTAAAAAAGCAGAAAGCGGCCCGTCGGCCTGGGATATGATAAAATACCGGATAATGCGCTTTTTCGGTGAATTGTTCGGTACAGCTATCGACTCGGGTGTACCCGGAGTAATCGTTATCCTGCTTATCGTTCTAATCATTTGTTTTATTGTACTCAAGGTATTGGGCGTGGACTATAGGACTGTTTTAGGCAGAAAGAAGATAGATACTCCCGAAATAGATATTTATACAGAGAATGTCCATGAAATGGATTTTGATACGTTGATCTCTAATGCGCTAAAGAATAAAGATTACCGGCTTGTTGTGCGTTTCCTTTATCTGAAAAACCTGAAAGCATTGTCAGACAAAGAGATTATACAATGGAACGCAAATAAGACAAATTATAGTTACCAGTTCGAAATATCGAGTTCGTCACTTCGTTCAAAATTCCTTGAAACAACTCTGATATTTGATTATGTGTGGTATGGAGAATTTCCTGTAAATGAAACTCAGTTCTCCGGCGCATACGACAGGTTGAACACATTTAATAAAATGATAGCCGATGAAAGATAAGAAGATGGTCGCCCTGATAGCCGGGATCATCTTACTGATGATCGTGCTGTCTGTAATCAAGTCAAATCAACCCAAACCGGAGGATTGGTCAATGACTTTCATCAATACCAAAACAGCCCCGTACGGCACATACATCACTTATCAATTGCTGGAAGATGTTTTTGAAAAAGGAAGTATAAGAACCACACGCAGGCCTGTATACAATAATCTGAAAAGTGGAATAGATCCTTATATCTATCCCGAAGAGGACTATGATTATCCGGTTGCCGAGGATGAGAATGAGGATTATAGTGAAGAATACCTCGATTCTGTTTATTACATCAATCCTACATATTGGTATCACAACCTGAAAAATATACCTGATACCACATCCTACCTGTTTATAAACAGGACATTCGATGTAGATGATCTCGATCTCGAATATTTACTCGATTTTGTGGGTTTGGGCAATAATGTTTTTATTTCGGCAGAAGACTATAGCCGGAAATTCACCGATACATTAGGTATAAAAACATCGATGAATTACAACAGGGATGATTCCATATTCGTCCTGTCTGAGCATCCTGAAAAAAAATATCCTTTCAAAACGGTTTATGGAACCACGCGGTTTAATGTGGATAGCTGTAAACATCCCGTGAGGGTGCTGGCTACAACCAAAACCACGAATGACACTGTATTTATAGATCTCACATACGGTAAAGGCCATATCTATCTGCACACTGTGCCTACGGCTTTCGCCAATATAAATATGATAAACCTCGAAAAATACGATTTCGGATTCAGGGCTTTATCGTACTTACCGCAAAACTCTAAGATCATATGGGACGAATACCAGAAGCAGGGAGCAATAGGCGAAGGCAGCGACTTTAAAGTTATGCTTTCCAACCCGCCGTTGCGCATAGCTTTATATATCATCCTCGGAGGATTGCTGTTGTTTATGATATTCAGGGCAAAGCGTACCCAGCGGATCATACCTGTGATAAAACCTCCGGTAAATTCATCCCTGGAATTTTTAAATACCCTGAGCAACCTATATTATAAGAAAAGGGATTTTCATACTATTGTAGAAAAACGCCATGCATATTTTCTGGATTATATCCGGAAGCATTACTATATGTCGACCGAAAATATAGACAATGAATTTATAAATGTGTTAAGCGCCAAATCGGGTTCCGATAAAGATAAGTTAAGCGAATTATTCCTTATATATAAAGATGTGTCTACGCTGGCATTTATGCCGAACGAGTCATTTTTGAAATATAACAGCCTGCTGGAGGAATTTTACAGAACAGTGAAAAACAAATAAAAAAACGAAATATATGTCAGACCTGGAATTTAAGTCGAGAATAGATTTCTCCGAATTGGGCCAAAGCGTTCAGAACATAAAGAGTGAAATAGGACGAGTTATAGTAGGCCAGCATCAGCTCATCGAACAAATGATCGTAGCTATTTTAGCCAACGGACATGTACTGGTAGAGGGTGTACCGGGCGTAGCCAAAACATTGGCAGCTAAACTACTGGCAAAAACAATAGATGTAGGTTTCAGCCGCATCCAGTTCACTCCCGACCTGATGCCTTCGGATGTATTGGGAACTAGTGTATTTATGCCGGGATCGGGAAAATTCGAGTTCAAAAAAGGGCCTATATTTTCCAATATAGTGCTTATTGACGAGATAAACCGCTCTCCTGCCAAAACGCAGGCTGCCCTGTTCGAAGTAATGGAAGAACGCCAGGTAACAAATGATGGAACAACTTATAATATGGAATACCCCTTCCTGGTGATGGCTACACAGAATCCTGTAGAACAGGAAGGAACCTATCGCCTGCCGGAAGCTCAATTAGACCGTTTTCTGTTCAAAATTCTGGTTGACTACCCGAATATTGTCGAGGAAATAACTATACTGGACAGGCAGAATAAAGGGGAACTGTCAGCTAATATCGGCATCAAAGCGGTCTTAACGGCTGAAAAGTTGAACGAACTAAGAAAAGCTGTGGAGAAAGTATTCGTAGAACAGCATCTGCTGGAATATATCGCCCAGATAGTTGCTGCTACCCGCCAAAGCCCGTGGATCACACTGGGAGCGTCGCCACGTGCGTCACTGGCCATACTGAATGCTTCGAAGGCGTTGACAGCTATCAGAGGACGTGATTTTATCACCCCCGATGACATCAAGGAAATGGCAGTCCCAGTATTACGCCACAGAATTTTACTAACTCCTGAAAAAGAAATGGACGGTACATCTACCGACACAATTATATGCCAGCTAATAGACAAAGCGGAAGTTCCCCGATAATCCGGTTTTTTAAGAGCCTGTATCTTACAAACCGTCTTTTCATAGCACTCGGCTTATGCGTGCTGGGCTTCTTCGCGTGCTTTATCTTCGACGAATATTTCTACCTGATGAAGATTGCATTCGGAGTAGTTATCGCATTCTTCCTGCTGGATATATTCACCGCATACCGTCAAAAGAAAGGAATTATTGCCGCACGCAATTGTCCTGAAAGATTGTCGAATGGGGATATAAACACAATCTCCATATCCGTAACCAACAGATATCCGTATAGAGTATCTATCAAGATTATAGAAGAAGTACCTTTCCAGTTCCAGAAAAGGGATCTGTATTTTACTGCATCTGTCGGAGTAGATAAAACCGAAACCTATTATTATGATATCCGCCCCACCGAAAGGGGTGTCTATGATTTCGGAGCATTAAATGTATATGCAGCGGGATTATTCGGATTCATCAGCCGGAGATATATATTTGACGAGCATAAGGATGTGGCTGTCTACCCGTCTTTTATCGAAATGCATAAATACGAATTACTGGCCGCATCTCACCGCCTGACTGATTATGGTATCAAAAAAATACGGAGGATAGGGCACGCCACCGAATTTGACCATATCAAACATTATATTACAGGAGACGACCCCCGCACGATAAACTACAAGGCAACTGCCCGGATGAATCAGTTGATGGTAAATACTTATCAGGAAGAGAAATCTCAACCTGTGTATTGCCTTATCGATAAAGGGCGGACAATGAAAATGCCTTTCGCCGGGATGACCTTGCTCGATTATGCGATAAACTCCACCCTTATGGTATGTAGTACAGCCCTGAACAAAGGGGATAAGGTAGGACTGATTACTTTCTCGAAAGGCATTGACGAAATTCTTCCGGCCGACAAGCAACGCCGCCAGCGGAATAAGGTGCTGGAAACCTTATACGCCCAAAAGACAAACTTTAAGGAATCGGACTACGAGAGGCTTTACGTAACAGTGAGACGAAAAATCACCCAGAGAAGCCTTATTATACTATATACCAACTTTGAGACAGTTAATGGTATGAGACGGCAACTTAGATATCTGAGCCATTTGTCAAAAGACCATTTGGTACTGGTTGCATTTTTCCTGAATTCTGAATTCAACGAAGTTTTGGATACCCAACCAATGAATATGGAAGAAACATTCCGGAAAGGAATAGCCGAAAAGCTGTCGAATGACAAGTTCCTTATCGTAAAAGAACTGAACCGCCACGGCATACATACCATTTTATCCAAACCTGAAAATCTGACAATCAATTCGATTAATAAATATCTGGAATTTAAATCCAGAGGATTAATTTAAAATCAAACCTTCACTAAATATCTTATTATAAGCATAAAACAACTATGAATAGTAAACTATCAATTATCTTATTGCTTATTTCTGCATTTATATTTTCTTTTATAGGTTGTAATAACGACGATGAGCCAAAAACAGATACTACATCCATTGTACTGGAAATAGGTTACCCTATACAGATTTCTTTGATGGAAGGAAACGATGATTATAGTATTGTCATAGGTGATCAGGAGATAGCCGAAGCGTCCTATACCCGTGAGTCAAAAAAGAACGGAATATTGGAATTGAATGGAAAAAAACAGGGAAAAACAACAATAACGGTTGTGGACAACATAACAGGAGATAAGTTAATAATCAATACAGAAGTTATTATCCATGATTTTATAATCGACGAGAAAGAAGTTAACCTTACAATGTTTGTACCTACCGATATATTCATTCAAAGTGGTAACCGCAAATACGAAATAACAGTAAAAGATAAAGAGATTGCCGGAGCTTCTATATTTCAGTCATCAGCTCAGGAAGATGGAAAAACATATTACGGTATCACCTTTTCAGGAATTACTCCCGGAAGTACTGAGATTTATGTAAAAGATATTATTTTGGATGAAACAATTACTATACATATAAATGTCTCCTTTCCCTATTTATCTTTAGTGACTGAAAAAGTCGTAACAGATGTTCAGGTTACCGACTCTGATATAAAAACCGCAATAGAAACCGATTTAAAAGAAAATGCATTATTTAAGGATAACTATGTATATTCAATGATCAGAGGCTACAAAAATATGCCTTTATATATATTTAAAAACAGGGAAGATGCTAAGAATGGAAAAATTGCACAGGAAGGACTTTTCTCTTTTCTAGTAGGAGCTGATGGTTATGGATTATATTATACCGTTAATGATGAAAGACACAGTATACTCGCACAAGCCCCCGTTTCGTCATATACAACAATATTTAAACTGTTTGATATGCATTTTATAAGTCAGGCCGTAACAACAGTAGAAGATGACAAAATATTGTTAACAGAAGATGTTACAGAAAAATATAAGAAAATATACCCATCTGTAAAACAGGTTAAAATAGAATCATTATTAAAACTGGAGACAATAGCCGATTTATCACTTCCGTTGGGGCTGACTCAAAATGATTAAATAAAAAATCCGACTGAAAACTTTTACTTTCAGTCGGATTTTTCGCCATTAACATTTCCAATTAATCATTACTTTCTCTGTTACAAGCTATTGCATCAACAACTGCAACGGCTGTCAGATTTATTATGTCCCTCACGGAACTTTCAATATCTGTAAAATGAACTGGTTTGCGCAAGCCCATCTGTATCGGCCCGATACTTTCACCTGCAATGCCCAGTTCCATCAGTAATTTACTGGATATATTAGCTGAACTCAGGTTAGGAAATATCAGTGTATTCACATCCCGCCCTTTTAAAGTATTGAATGGAAATGCCCTGTCTCTCAATTCTTTGTTCATAGCAAAATTCAATTGCATTTCTCCGTCGATAATAAAATCAGGATGGTTGGCATGGAAATATTTTATAGCATCGGAAATACTTTTTGGTCCACCATCGACATCTGCCCCATAATTGGAGAATGAAAGCATTGCCATTACCGGTTCGGTCGAAAAATAACGTACTGCATCGTGTGTCAGTTTTACGATTTCAATTAATACTTCTTCATCCGGCCATCGGTTTATTAACGTATCGGCAAGGAAGTAAGGGCCTTTTTTAGTCTGAACAATATGCATTGCCGCAAAATGCTTATACTGAGGCTTTAACCCTATAACCTCCAAAGCTGTCTTCGAAAATTCACGATAATGACTGTAGACACCTGTTATTACAGCATCGGCATCACCGGTTTCGACCATCATCATACCGAAATAATTACGGTCGCTCATCTTCTCAAATGCCTCCTGATAACGGATGCCTTCACGGGCTTTCTTATCGCTCAGCAATTTAGCATAATGACTACGGCGTTTGTCCTCCGAAATATTACGGTGATCAATAATCTGAACACCATTCAGGTCTATGCCATTTTCCCGGGCAATATTTCTGATACGGTCTTCGCTACCGAGTAAAATAGGTTGGCATATACCTTCTTTCTGAGAAACAATGGCAGCTTTCATCATATTGATATGATTGCCTTCACAATAAACCACACGTTTAGGTTTGCTTTTGGCAAGGGTAGTGAGGCGATGTACCAATTTGTTGCTGTAACCCAGCATTTCGTCGAGCCGGGATTCATATTCATTCCAGTCTGTAATCGTCTTGCGGGCAACACCACTTTTTATGGCAGCCTTGGCTACTGCAGTAGAAACTGTTGTAAGTAAACGGGGATCAAGTGGTTTAGGAATAATATATTCACGTCCGAAACTCAATTTATTTATTTCATAAGCCGTATTTATCACATCGGGTACAATTTCCTTTGCCAGGTCGGCAATAGCACGGGATGCTGCCAGCTTCATTTCCTCATTGATAGAAGTAGCCCTGACATCAAGTGCTCCCCTGAATATATAAGGGAATCCCAGTACATTATTCACCTGATTGGGATAATCGGAGCGGCCTGTAGCAAAAATAATATCGGGACGGGAAGCCATCGCTTCTTCATAAGATATTTCAGGGTTCGGATTGGCCAAAGCAAAAACAATAGGATTATCATTCATCTTACGTACCATTTCCTTAGTAAGCACATCGGCAGAAGACAACCCCAGAAAAACATCAGTTCCTTCAATGGCATCTTCTAGTGTAACTTTATCCGTATCTATAGCAAAATTCAACTTCGACTCACTAAGATTGGTACGCTTTGTTGACAAAACGCCCTTACTATCGCACATGATTATATTTTCTTTTTTCACACCGAATTTCATATACAATTTGGTACATGCGATAGCAGAAGCCCCGGCGCCATTTACTACTAACTTGATTTTAGCGATATCTTTTCCGGCTACATCCAGCGCATTCAACAGTGCTGCCGCTGAAATAATAGCCGTTCCATGCTGATCGTCGTGCATCACCGGAATATCCAGTTCTTCTTTCAGCCGCTTCTCTATTTCAAAGCATTCGGGCGCTTTAATATCTTCGAGATTGATACCGCCGAAAGTCGGAGAGATGGCTTTTACCGTCTGAATGAATTTTTCAGGATCGGTTTCATCTACCTCGATATCAAAGACATCAATTCCACTAAAGATCTTGAAGAGCAGACCCTTTCCTTCCATCACAGGCTTACCGGCTATTGCGCCTATATTGCCAAGCCCGAGGACAGCCGTTCCGTTTGAGATCACGGCTACAAGGTTTCCCTTAGTCGTGTAATCATAGGCTAACTGAGGATCTTTCTCTATTTCGAGACAAGGTTCTGCAACTCCGGGGGAGTATGCAAGCGATAAATCAGTTTGAGTACTGTGTGGTTTAGAGGGTATAACCTCTATTTTCCCCGGTCTTCCAGCTTTGTGGTACTTGAGTGCCGCTTCTTTTGTTACTTTTGGCATAGCAGTTAAGTTTAAACAAGGTTTTCTGACTAATCAGTCATTTGTTTATTTATTCTGCAAAGTTAGAAAAAGGAAATTTAGAGAACATAAATTTTCACGATAAATAACTTATCAAAAAATATGTTTTTCAGCACATTTAGTAAGCTTAACACCTCAAATAGGCATCATTTTTAGAATTTTTAATTTCAAAAAGTCAGAAGATATTATTTTTTCAACTCTGCACGGGCTCGTTCTATAATGGTATCAATTCCTTTCTGCATGTCTTCCTCAGTCATATCAACTTTTATCTTCGGATTGATACCAAATTCGATGTGATTGTATTCAGCATCAAGAAAAGGAGATGCTGAAAAACGGACAGACCATCCATTGGGGATCTCGGACGAAAACGGAAGGCCACTCCCCCCTCCTGTCTTGTCTCCTATAATCACTGCATTAGGGGCATAGCGCATGGCATTCACAAAATCGTTCGCAGCACTATAACAACTGCGGTTAGTTAGAACTGCCACCTTCTTTTGATATTTTACTCCATCGGAAGGTTCGACATATATTTTGTAAGGTTCCGAAAAATCGTCATGTCCCTTGCCTGTTTTATGCATAACAAAACAGACCAGTGTTTTCTCATTAAAAAAATGAGAAGCCAGTTTATCACTATTAGTCAAAAGACCACCTCCATTGTCCCGCACATCGAGAATAATACCGTCGCAAGCAGCCAGGCGGTCGAGCACCTGATTGATATTCCCCTCGCCGATCCCACTTGAGAAACTTCCATAATAGATATATCCGATATTATCGTCCAGTATTTTATATTTCAATCCACTGGCAATGCCATAATCCGTACCCAGATAATTCTTTTGTATCTTTTCATCAAAATTATCGGGATAATCTTCGAACCATTTCCAATAGCGGGCAACATTGTGGGATGCGGTCAGGTTTACATGCCCGTCCTGCAATTCGGCAAGCATTTCGCCCAGTACATCAAATAAGGCTTCGTTACTCATATTCTCGCTTATGCGTACAGAATATCGTTCATAGACCTCATCCCAGTCTACATCTTTATAACCGAAGAAACAATAATGCTCATCAAATATTTTCCACAACGCTTCGAAATTACCTCTTTTCGTATTTTCGAAATGGCTGTCTTCCGAAAAGCATGAGCTTAATAAAAGACAAATAATTGTATAGCACAAAAAACGATGTTTCATCTGATAAAAATATTAACTATGGTAACAATAATTCCTTAAACTCATTATACGAGTACCTGTAATAATTGAGATCGACATTCCCGTCTATTCCGGGTAGCTCTCCCTTATGTGAGAACTGCCAAACCCGCCAGTTCGCAATATCTTCCGACGGCTCGTTATGCAAATCGCACATCCAGATAATATTGTCAGGAAAATTTCCCCTTATATATAACTTATAACAATCCCGATTCGTATATATTACAGGGTGTACACCAAAATGCTCATATAATTCATTTTCCAATTCTTTCAATTCTCTTACTATATTCGCAATATAGTTTTTATCCTTGTTATATATATTTGCCGGAGAATGCTCTACATCTATCGCCGGAATCATATCACCGGCACTAAACTTTGCCGTTTTCAGGAAGTGTGCAGCCTGTTCTTTTCCCGGCAGGTTAAATGAATAAAAATGGTATGAACCTACCGCTATATTTTCTTTTCGGGCCAAATCGTAATTATACGGATAATTCCTGTCCAGATGAGATGTACCCTCGGTGGCTTTAATATAGGCAAATGTTATATTCTGATCCAAAACAGCCCGCCAGTCGAGGATCGGATTGTGATGTGAAACATCGATACCTTTTACAAAATATTTACCCGAATCGAATGTTGGCGATTCATTATAGTAATCCTTTATCAGGAAAAAAGCCACAAGGACAAAAAAGACAACCAATACAAGAGGAAGTGCATATTTTTTGAGAATAATCTTATTATCCGCTTTTTTCTTCTTCTTTACTTTCCTTCTCTGTATAGTCTTTTTTATTACCCTTTTGGCCATAAAGCACTATCAATCAAACACAACGGTTTCGGATATCAATTTCCCGGCTTTGTCCTTGGCCGATAAAATCAATTCCTCTTTCTTTATACCCCAATCTATATTCACTGTGGGATCGCTCCACAACAAAGACGCCTCATGTGCCGGAGCATAAGCATTATCTACCTTATATGAGAATATCGCCTCTTCACTAAGCACTAAAAAACCATGGGCGAAACCACGGGGGATAAAGAACTGTTTCTTATTATCTTCTGTCAGTTCAACTGATAAGCTTTTGCCGAAGGTAGGCGAAGACTTGCGTAGGTCCACAATCACATCGAGCACACGTCCTTTGAGTGCCCTTACCAGTTTGGCCTGAGCATATTCTCCTGTCTGATAATGTAATCCGCGAAGGACTCCACGAGTAGATTTCGATTCATTATCCTGAATAAACTCTACCTTACCGATATGCTGTTCAAATAATTCCTTTTTGTAAGATTCCATAAAGTATCCCCTCTCATCATTGAATACTTTCGGTTCTATTATCCAGACACCTTCTATCTCTTGTTCCGTAAATTTCATTCTTAATCTAATAAACTTAGTATATATTGTCCGTATGCTGTTTTATCTAATATCTTCCCTAAAACACGCAATTGTTCGTTATTTATCCACTTGTTGCGCCATGCGATCTCTTCTATGCACGAAATATAGAATCCCTGACGATTTTGAATAGTTTCCACATAGTTTCCTGCTTCGAGGAGGCTGTCACAATTGCCTGTATCGAGCCAAGCAAAACCACGTCCAAACAATTGTACCTGCAATGTACCTTCTTCCAGATAACATTTATTCAGGTCGGTGATCTCATATTCTCCTCTGACTGATGGTTTCAATGCCTTTGCTTTTGCTGTTACCGTATTGTCGTAAAAGTACAGACCGGGAACAGCATAATTTGATTTTGGGTTTTCAGGTTTTTCTTCCAAAGACAGGACTCTTCCGTTTTCATCGAATTCAACAACGCCGTATGCCCTCGGATCTTTCACATAATAACCGAATATGCAAGCACCTTTATTTATTGAAGCGGCTTCTTTCAGCATCCTGGAAAAGCCCTGCCCGTAAAACATATTATCTCCGAGAATGAGGCAACCCGGTTCTCCGTTCAAAAATTTTTCGCCTAAAACAAAAGCCTGAGCCAGTCCGTTGGGCACTTCCTGTACAACGTATTCGAAACTCATACCCAATTCTTCGCCTGTTCCCAGCAATTCGCGGAACATAGGCAAATCGCGGGGCGTAGAAATAATCAATATTTCCTTTATTCCCGCCAGCATCAGTGTTGACAAAGGGTAATAGATCATCGGCTTGTCGTAAACCGGCATTATTTGCTTGGATATAGCTTTAGATAAAGGGTAAAGGCGTGTCGCGCTTCCTCCGGCCAGAATAATTCCTTTCATTTGTGCATTTTTCAATTATGGTTACAAATATAAGCGTTAATAATGTAATAGTAATCAGAAGTTGAAAACTTTATCTGTAGTTATTAGGTAGTCAGAGTAGTTAAAGGAGTCAAGTAGTAAGTAGAAAACGATCTTTGAAAATGAAGAATGGAAAGAATGAAAAGTGTAATGTTTGTCACTTTTTAGTTAAAAATGAAATAAGCAAAAAAGGATATTATTATACCTATATGAAAATAAAAATCTTTGACGGCTTAACACCTCTGACTACTTTAACTACTTATTTTTGTAAGTTTTGTAAGTTTTTAGTTAAAAATAAGACAGATATGGACATATCAAATTTCGGTATTAATAAAAAAAAGTATTCCTTTGTGTTGTTTTTAGAATAGAATATATTTTAGGTATAAATTCAATGAAAAATAGAATTATAACATCTTTACTGATATTTGCACTTGGTGGCACATTTACTTACGGTCAAACCAACACTGAAAGCAATGCCAAACAACAGCAACGCTATTTTGACATCAACAAGAATATAGAAATATTCAATTCCGTTGTACGCGAAATGGAAATGTTCTATGTGGATAGCATAGACCTGAACAAAACCGTACGTAGTGGCATCGACAATATGCTGAATACGCTGGATCCTTATACAACATATTTCAATAAGGATGACATGAAAGAGTTCAACACCCAGATTACCGGAGAATATGCAGGCATTGGCGCTGCTATTGCTTTCAAAGAAGGGAAAGTGGCTATAACAGACCCGTTTGAAGGGAAACCAGCCGATAAAGCCGGACTGAAAGCCGGGGATTATATTCTTTCCATCGATGGAAAAGATATGACTACCTGTGAAGCTGTAGAGGGTGAAGCATTCGGACGCACATTGAGCAACTTTGTCAGTTCGAACCTGAAAGGTCAGCCCGGGTCGACCATTGAAGTAAAAGTGGAACGTGTTGGGGAAAAGAAGCCCATTACAGTAAAAATAGTGCGGGAGAAAATAAATATAGACCCCATATCTTATCATGGGCTTGTCGCTCCTGAAACGGGCTACATTAGTTTTAGCACTTTCACCGACAAAAGTGCTATGGACGTAAAAAAAGCCTTTCTGGAAATGAAAAATCAAGGTATCACCTCGCTTATACTCGATTTACGGGAAAATGGCGGTGGCATCATGGAAGAAGCAGTCCAGATGGTAAATATGTTCACACCTAAAGGAAAGGTTGTAGTTTCCACAAAAGGAAAACTGAAACAAATGGACAGGACTTACCGTACAACGCTGGAACCCATAGATATGGACATTCCTGTTGTCGTACTTGTAGACAGGGGTTCTGCCTCTGCAGCCGAAATCGTTGCCGGAGCCTTGCAAGACATGGACAGGGCTGTGCTTGTAGGTGAACGCACATTCGGTAAAGGCCTGGTGCAATCGCCACGGGAAGTTCCTTACGGAGGGGGAATTAAAATAACCACATCGAAATATTATATCCCGAGCGGAAGGTGTATTCAGGCGATAGACTATTCGCACCGTAACGCCGATGGCAGTGTGGGCCGTATACCCGACAGCCTTACTACTGTTTTCTATACTGAAGTGGGACGCCCTGTAAGAGACGGGGGTGGCGTAACTCCCGATATTGTGCTCGAAGAAGAAAAAACTCCGACGATAACATACTATCTGGCAAACCAGTACATTATATTCGACTGGGCTACCGACTGGGTAAGCAAGCACAAGAAGATCGACTCACCCGAAGCATTTTCCATTTCGGATGAAGATTATGATAGTTTCAAAGCCTTTGTGAAATCGAAAGATTTCCAATACGACCGCATGAGTGAAAAGTCGATGGCGGCACTAAAAGAAGTAATGGACTTTGAAGGATATATGAAATCGGCAAGTGAAGAATTTAAAGCACTGGAAGCGAAATTGGTACCCGATCTGGACAGGGATCTGGAAACATTCAGGGACGACATCATTAAGCTTATAAATGCCGAGGTGATAAAGCGTTATTATTACCAAAAAGGAGAATATATCTATAACCTAAAGAATGACAAAGGGTTGGCTAAGGCTTTGGAGATACTCAATGATCAGGATACATACAAAAAGACATTATCATCCCCTGCTCTGGAAAATGTAGCCAATGCCGAGTAAAAAAGCCATTTAAATGTATTTCAGATTGATAGATAAATTATTATCTTTGCAGTCCTGATAGCATTATTCTTATCACATCAAGGGTGCAGACCTTTTTATTACTTATATTAATTCACGAATGGAATATAATACCCAATTAAAGAAACTCGCACTTCCCGAGTATGGAAGAAATATACAGAACATGGTTGACTATTGTGTAGCCATACCTGACCCTGCGGAACGGAAACGCTGTGCAAACACTATAATAAACATTATGGGAAACATGTTCCCCCACCTGCGTGATGTGAATGATTTTAAGCATATCCTGTGGGACCATCTGGCTATAATGTCCGATTTTAAACTCGATATAGAGTATCCATACGAAATAGTGAAGAAAGAAGATCTCTACACTAAACCCGGTAAAATAGAATACAGCCGTCCCGACATGCAATACCGCCATTACGGAAAAACGCTGGAAAAGATGGCCCGTATGATACTAAGCATCGATAATCCGGAAGAGAAAGAGCAGTTCACCCTGTTGGTAGCTACCCACATGAAGAAATCTTATATACAATGGAACAAGGATGTGGACGATCAAAAGATATTCGGAGACCTGTATGACCTGACTAATGGCAAGGTAGACATACGGAATTCAAATATCAAACTGCCGGAAATGAAAGACCTCGGACAACGCAATAATAATACCAACAATAACAGCAACAACGGAAAGAAAGGCGGAAAGAAAAAATAGCCGGAAACAATTATAACCTCCACTCCAAAGAAATGATAAAAGACAACGAGGTTTTTAAAATAGGTAAACTTATCAAGCCACACGGAATAAAGGGCGAGATAAGTTTTGCTTTTGAGAACGATGTATTCGACAGGGTGGACTGCCCTTATCTTGTATGCAGGGTAGATGGTATATTTGTGCCCTTCTTTATAGAGGAATACCGTTTTAAAGGCAGTGAAACCGCCTTGATTACTTTCGAAGATGTAGACAATGAAGAAAAGGCCAGGAGGTTATCCGGCCTCGAAGTTTACTTTCCCCGGAAGTACTATGAAGAAGAAAACAACGATGATATAGAATACTCATGGAATTTCTTCATCGGCTTTTCCATTGTAGACAAAACCGCGGGCAAGATCGGAATAATAGAAGAAATTGACGACAAAACACTTAACACACTATTTCTCATTAAAAACGGAGAGGAAGAAATCATCGTCCCCGCCACAGAAGATTTTATAGAAAAGGTCGACCCTAAGAAAAAAATAGTGTACGTAAATTTGCCCGAAGGATTATTGGATTAACATACCATCTATTGCATTCAACGCTCCACTATCATTTTTCTTGAAATAAAATCATATCTTTGTCTTTTTAGATACTATTTCAATGAAAGAACGCATTGTTGTAAAAATAGGAAGCCAAATACTTACACGCAAGGACGGCACACTCGATGTCACCAGAATGTCGGCGCTTGTCGACCAGATAGCGGAACTGCATAAAGGAAATACAGAAGTCATACTCGTATCATCAGGTGCGGTAGCTGCAGGCAGAACAGAGATAAAGCCAAAAGCAAAACTCGATACGATATCGGCGCGCCAGTTATACTCATCCATAGGGCAGGTAAAACTGATAAACCGCTATTACGACCTTTTTCGCCAGCAAAGTATCGTTTGCGGACAAATACTGGCTACCAAAGAAGATTTTGCCACACGCCGCCATTATCTGAATCAAAGGAATTGCATGTCGGTGATGCTCGATAACAAAGTCATACCAATCGTAAACGAAAATGATGCTATATCAGTAAACGAACTGATGTTCACCGATAATGATGAACTTTCGGGACTGGTGGCTGCAATGATGAACTGCAAAAAGCTTATCATCCTCAGCAATATAGATGGTATATATACAGGAGATCCGTGCAATCCCAAGTCGAAGATATTCAGAGAAATCGACATACATAAAGATAATATAGAAGACTGTATCCAATCCTCAAAGTCGGCTACGGGACGGGGAGGAATGACTACCAAATACAATATCGCCCGTAAAGCCGCCGAAGAGGGTATCGAGGTTATTATAGCCAATGGGCGGAGAGACAATATACTCATTGAACTGATAAAGGGAAAGGATGTTGTATCTACCCGTTTTATGCCCTCTGACAAAGGAACCACGAGTGTAAAAAAATGGATTGCTCATTCCAACGGATTTACCAAAGGCGAAATATATATCAATGACGGTGCACGCGAAGCATTATTAAGCAACAAAGCCGTTAGCCTGCTGCCTATTGGCGTAACAAAAATAATTGGTAACTTTGAGGCTGACGATATTGTACGCATCATCGACGAATCGGGCAATCAGATTGGTATTGGCAAGACTGCATACAATAGCGACAAAGCAAAAGAAATAATAGGGAAAAGCAATAAGAAAGCAATTATTCATTACGACTATTTATATATTGATAAATAAAAATGGACGATTATCACCAGAGTACCTTTCAATTAGTTTCTGAAGTAAGTAAGAGTCTTAACCTGCTGGACGAGAATCAGATCAATGCGATACTTGAATGTATTGCTAAAGAAACAGAGTCTAAAATGTATTACATCCTTGCCGAAAACCAAAAGGACTTGCAACGGATGGATACAGGTAACCCTAAATACGACAGGCTGCTTTTGACCGAGCAACGTATAAAAGATATTGTAAAGGATATCCGGAATGTAGCTACCCTACCCTCTCCTACAGGAAGAATCCTGATGCAAAAAACATTACCAAACGGATTGAATCTAACCAAAAAGACAGTTCCGTTCGGTGTAATAGGAATCATATATGAGGCACGCCCGAATGTGAGCTTCGATGTCTTTTCTCTGTGCTTTAAGTCAGGCAACGCTTGCATTCTGAAAGGAGGTTCAGATGCCTGGTATTCCAACGAAGCGATAGTAAACATCATACAGAATGTGCTGGATGAGAACGGCGTTAATCCCAATGTATGCACATTATTGCCTAATGAACGTTCGGCAACAGAGGAGCTACTCAACGCGCGGGAATATGTAGACCTGATCATACCCCGCGGAGGAAAAGAACTGATCAACTATGTACGGGAGAATTCTAAAATACCTGTAATTGAAACAGGAGCCGGCGTATGCCATACATATTTTCATAAAGACGGGGATCTAGCAAAAGGAAAAGAGATCATAACCAACGCCAAGACGAGGAAAGTAAGTGTATGCAATTCTCTGGACTGCCTCATCATAGACAGGGACAGGCTTGAAGACCTGCCGTTCCTGTGTGAAGACCTGCAAAAGAAAGATGTAACTATCTATGCCGATAAACAGGCATACGAAGCACTCTTTCCTTCATACTCCTACGATCTGCTGAAAAAAGCAGACGAAGATAGCTTCGGCACAGAATTCCTCGACTATAAAATGGCGATCAAAACCGTTTGGGGGCTGGATGAAGCTATCAGCCACATATCAAAATACAGTTCGAAACATAGCGAAGCCATAGTCAGCGAGAACCGTGAAGCCATAAATATATTCGAAAAACTGGTGGATGCAGCCTGCGTTTATGCCAATGCATCTACAGCCTTTACCGATGGCGCACAATTCGGACTTGGCGCTGAGATAGGTATCAGTACACAAAAAATGCATGCCCGTGGCCCGATGGCATTGGAAGAACTATGCTCCTACAAATGGATAATTGAGGGAGACGGACAAACACGATCATGAAAAAGAAGAAAAAGACCAAAGGAAAAATCACTATAGAAGATTATGTAAAAGCAGTGAAGAAAGCCGACAGGGAAAATGAATTGTCCCAGTCGGCCGGATGGAAACGCACAACCAGCATACATAAGAACAAGAAAGCCTACGACAGGAAAAGAGATAAGAAGAGCCTTCCGGATGAATAAAAGACTCTTTACGATAAATACCCTGTTTTCATTAATTTTGTCTTACTTTATCTATAGGATAAACAAGCATATTAAGATATTCTACTGATCAATATGGAACGGATCATAAGACTTGATTATTTCAGACTCATACTTAGTTTATTGGTTATCACAATACATATGCAGCCTCTTTTCGGAGAAGATTCACTAGCAGGATGGCTTATCTCTAATGGTATCGCCCGCATAGCCGTTCCCTTCTTTTTTATTCTGAGTGGTTATTTTATAAGTACCAAACTTGATGACCGGAAATATACAAAGAATTATCTTCTGCATCTATTAATAATGTATATAGTCTGGTCATTACTTTATCTTCCTACCTATTATCAGGAAATAGAGCCCCGTTCCTTTATTACATCTGCTTTGCTGGGATATTATCACCTATGGTTTTTGCCCGCATTAATTATAGCTGTTATATTACTGCTAATTGTTAAGCGCTTTATAAATAATGACAGGATTATTCTATATACCGGTTTCCCTCTTTTTATTATTGGCTATTATCTGGAATACAAAGGTCTTTATTACAGGACATATTGCAACGGACTCTTTTTCGGCTATCCGTTTTTAGTTCTGGGCTATTGCATAAATAAGAGAATCTGGATAGAAAGATTTAAAGGTTTCCGATTATACCTTTTTCTTATTATAGGTTTAGTTTTCTTATTCCTGGATTCATATCTTGGATATGTTCTCAATACCCATAAGAACATGATAATTGCCCTGTATATATTCTGTCCCATGCTGTTTGTCCTGTTATTAAAAGGAGCAAAAAAGAAGATAGTCTCCGGTAAAATAAATCCGGGACAATTAGCGACCGGCATATATTATATTCACATTTTGGTGATCGCGCTGGCAGTACCATTATCTGAGACATATAATATCGTTACTTATCCTATTGTAGCCACACTATCGATATTGTTGTCTATCTTTGTTATCTTTGTAAATAAACGAATAAAAATATTTCTATAATGAGAACATATACCAATGTTAAAGATCTTGGCGACCTGAATGCCGCTGTAAAAGAAGCTCTTGAAATAAAGAAAAACCGCTTTGCATATAAGCACTTAGGCGAAAATAAAACCCTGTTGATGGTATTCTTCAATTCCAGTTTACGCACACGGCTAAGCACCCAAAAAGCAGGAATGAACCTGGGTATGAATACAATGGTGCTCGATATTAATCAGGGAGCCTGGAAACTGGAGACAGAGCGTGGCGTAATTATGGATGGCGATAAATCGGAACATATACTCGAAGCCATACCTGTAATGGGCAGTTATTGTGATATTATAGGCGTGCGTGCATTTGCCCAATTCGAAAATAAGGAAGATGATTATCAGGAAAAAATATTAAACCAGTTTATCCAATACTCAGGTAAGCCTGTATTTAGTATGGAAGCCGCTACAGGCCATCCGTTACAGGCATTCGCCGATCTGATAACTATCGAAGAATACAAAAAAACAGCCCGCCCAAAGGTTGTACTGACATGGGCTCCACATCCGAAAGCATTACCTCAGGCTGTGCCAAACTCTTTTGCTGACTTTATGAATGAAGCTGATGTGGATTTCGTTATAACCCACCCTGAGGGCTACGATCTCGATCCTAAGTTTGTCAGAGGAGCAAAGGTTGAATACAATCAGGATAAAGCCCTCGAAGATGCTGATTTTGTATATGCCAAAAACTGGGCTGCCTATACCAATCCTAACTATGGGAAAATCCTGAGCAAAGATATGTCGTGGACTGTAACCGCACAGAAAATGGCATTAACAAATAATGCTTATTTTATGCACTGTCTGCCTGTAAGAAGAAATATGATCGTTAGTGACGATGTTATTGAGAGTCCTCAGTCGATTGTTATTCCAGAAGCTGCGAACAGAGAGATATCTGCACAAACTGTAATAAAAAGAATGCTGGAAACATTATAATGCAACAGCTATAAAAACACAGGGGAATATCTACATAGATGTTCCCCTGTTATTTTTTTATATGCCTCTATTTCTTATTCTTCTTTCGGCTCGACTTTGTTATAACAATATGTACAAACATGATTTTCAGGCAATCCGATAGAAGTAAGCAAATCTTCGACTGTCATAAATTTCAATGTACTTATATGCAATTTCTTACGGATGCAATCAATCATATTGTTATATTGAGGCGAATAGGTAATAGCATATTTATCCAAATCTTTATCGGCATCACCTTCCAACTCCTCTATTGTACGACGTGTGATAAGTTCCATCGCAGACTTCGAAGCAGTGAATCCCAGATATGGACATGCATGCAGGATAGGCGGACTACCAATACGCATATGCACCTCTTTTGCGCCATATCCGTACAGAATACTTACGTTATCTTTCAACTGTGTACCTCTTACTATAGAGTCGTCACAAAATATGACTCTCTTGCCATCCAGTAAACGGCGGTTAGGTATGAGCTTCATCTTAGCTACAAGGTCACGCACGGCCTGATTGGCAGGAGTAAAGCTTCTTGGCCATGTAGGGGTGTATTTAATGATCGCCCTGCGATACGGGATACCTTTACCTTCGGCATAACCCAATCCCATACCAATTCCCGAATCGGGAATACCGGCCACATAATCGGCATCTACGGCATCTCTTTTCGCCATAGCCTGACCGGAAGCATACCGCACAGCATCTACATTCACTCCTTCATAATCAGATACAGGATAACCGTAATATACCCAAAGGAATGAGCAGACCTGTTTCTGTTTATTTGGTTTACGCAATTGTGTTATTTTATCAGCGGTAAGCTCGACTACCTCACCCGGGCCTACATCATAGCTCAATTCATAACCTAAGTTAGGAAAGCTGCATGGTTCACTTGAAACCGCATTAGCCCCGTCTTTCGATCCTATCAGCACAGGTGTGCGTCCCCATTTGTCGCGGGCAGCGATAATACTGTTTTCTGTGAGGATAAGCATCGAACACGAGCCTTTGATCTTCTCATAAACTAATTCGATACCTTCGAGAAAAGTCTTCCCCTGTGAAATCAGTAAGGCGATCAGTTCGGTTTGATTTTTCTGGTCTGAACTCAATTCGGTAAAATGAGCACCTGTTGCCAGAAGCTCTTTCTCCAATTCCTTCAGGTTATTTATCTTTGCTACCGTCACGATTGCATATTTCCCCAAGTGAGAATTTATAAATATGGGCTGTGGATCGGTATCACTTATTACCCCGATACCCGAATTGCCTTTAAACTTACTCAGATCTGCTTCAAATCGCAGGCGGAAATATGAGTTTTCCAGGTTATGTATCGCCCTGTTAAATTCGCCATCATAAAAGGTTATCATCCCACCCCTGCGTGTTCCCAGATGCGAATTATAGTCAATCCCATAGAACAGATCGGTTACACAAGGTGAGTTTGATATAGTTCCGAAAAAACCTCCCATCTTTTATTTCAGTTTTGCTAAAGTTTCTTTCACTCGTCTCATTGCTTCAATGATATTCTCATCAGATGTAGCATATGAGAAACGGATATAGTCAGGAGCTTCGAAAGCCAGTCCGCCGACACATGCCACATGCCCTTCTTCAAGAAGGAACATTGCCAGATCGGCCGATGTTACTATTGTTTTGCCATTATACGACTTACCCAGATAATAGCTACATTCAGGGAACAGGTAAAATGCTCCTTCCGGTTTGTTTACTTTGAAACCTTCTATTCCAGATGCAAGTTTTACAATCAGATCGCGGCGGCGCATAAAAGCCTCACGCATATCCTCCACACACTGTTGGTCTCCGTTATAAGCCGCTTCAGCAGCTTTCTGGGCTATGGAGGACGCGCCTGATGTATATTGCCCCTGCAATTTATTACAAGCCGATGCGATCCACTGCGGCGCAGCCATCCAGCCGAGACGCCAGCCCGTCATCGCATAAGCTTTAGACACTCCGTTTATAATTACCACACGATCTCTTATATTATCAAACTGAGCAATACTCTCATGTTTACCAACATAATTGATATGCTCATATATCTCGTCGGCTATAATAATTATATTCGGATATTTAGCTAATACATTTGCCAAGGCTTCCAGTTCCGCCTTTGAATATATACTTCCTGTAGGATTTGACGGGGAACAGAGAATTATAGCTCTTGTTTTGGGGGTTATTGCCCCTTCCAACTGAGCCGGTGTTATTTTAAAATCCTGCTCGATACCTGTGCGCACGACCACACTTTTACCTTCGGCCAACTTCACCATTTCAATATAGCTCACCCAACATGGTGCAGGGATAACCACTTCATCATTTTTGTCAACTACTGTAAGTAAAACATTACACACCGCTTGCTTAGCACCGCTCGAACAGATGATCTGCTCCGGCTTATAATCAAGTCTGTTCTCGTTTTTCAATTTCCGGCTGATAGCCTGACGCAGCGACATATAGCCGGGAACAGGAGTATAGAATGAAAAATTATCGTCGATTGCTTTTTTTGCAGCCTCTTTTATATGCTCCGGAGTAAAGAAATCGGGCTCTCCTACGCTCATATTGATAACATTGATTCCCTGGGCTTTCAACTCAGTGCTTTTTTGAGACATAGCCAGTGTCTCCGAAACGGCGAGACTGGCTATACGTTGCGACACTTGTGTCATAGTTGATAAAGATTTTTTTAGATTTATTCGTTATTGTTTTTAGATATCCATTTCTAGTCTACCTGATGCAAATCATGCCCCATACGCTCTTTCTTTGTGTGCATATAGAACTCATTATATTTGTTCGGGGTAATCTCGATCGGCACATTCTCTACTACCTCAAGGCCAAAAGATTCCAGCCCCCTGCGTTTCACCGGATTATTTGTCAAAAGACGCATTTTGGAAACATTCAGATCACGAAGCATGGCAGCCCCTACTCCATAATCACGTTCATCAGCACGATAACCCAAATGTAGGTTAGCATCAACTGTATCATAACCTTCTTCCTGAAGTTTGTATGCTTCTATTTTAGCCATAAGCCCAATACCGCGGCCTTCCTGGTTAAGGTATATGACAACTCCTTTCCCTTCTTTTTGTATCATTTGCATCGACTTATGCAGCTGCTCTCCACATTCGCAGCGGTAAGAGCCAAATATATCTCCGGTCATACAGGATGAATGTACCCTGACCAATATAGGTTCATCTTTTTCCCATGTACCTTTTATCAAAGCGATATGTTCAAGTCCGCTTGATTTTTGTTTGAACGGGATTAAGCGAAAGTCCCCGTACTGAGTAGGCATTTTTACTTCTGCTCCTTTTTCTATCAGCGATTCGCGTTCAAGACGGTAACGGATCAGATCGGCCACTGATATAAGTTTCAGATTGAATTCGTCAGCCATCTTCTTCAGCTCGGGAAGACGGGCCATTTCTCCATCTTCTTTCTTCACCTCGATAAGTACCCCTGCCGGATATAATCCTGCCAGACGAGCCAAATCAACCGCGGCTTCGGTATGTCCTACACGGCTAAGAACACCTTTGTCTTTTGCCTTTAAAGGGAATACATGCCCCGGACGTCCTAAATCTTCGGGTTTCGTATCTTTTTTTGTTAATGCCAATATAGTCTGAGCCCTGTCATAGGCTGATATTCCTGTAGTTACGCCATTCTTCAGCAGATCTACCGAAACGGTAAAAGGTGTGGCATGTACCGAAGTGTTGTGAGTAACCATCATCGGTAGATCCAATTCCTCGCATCTCTCTGCCGTAAGTGGAGCACAAAGCAGTCCCCGGGCATGGGTTTCCATAAAATTGATCTTTTCAGGAGTTATAGCTTCTGCTGCAATAATCAGATCACCTTCATTCTCACGGTCTTCGTCATCAACGACAATTACAAAATTACCATTCCGTATTTCTTCAATGGCCTCTTCTACTGTATCTAACTTTATCTTGTCCATTTATTATAGCTGTTTTTAAATATTCATTCCGATTTTTTCCTTCACCTTTTCCATATCCTTCTTTACAAAAAGAAATGCAACAGGGAAGAATGTGAATAATGCGATTATGTTGAAAAGATGATATAATTTCGACTTCTCGATAATGCCTGCATAGAACATCATATAATACGTAGCCGAACGGATAAACAATATCCCGTAAGCGGCGTAAATTATAGTCGAAAAATCAGGAATATTGAGTATCAGTAATATTAGGGAAATAACATACCCAATCCCTGTAAGCAGAGCACTCTTACAAAAATCGGTATAATCTTCATTAGCCATTTCATAGCTTTGACTGCCAATGAGATCGTCAAGTTCGGCTTCTCTTTCTTTCAGAACACTTATTGCAGCTATCTGCATATCTTTGCCATAGCCGTGTTTTATATAATTTTTCGCAATGTCCCTAACCAGGTCACTGTCCATAGCTTGCAGACTGATTAATCTTTCAGGCTCAATGTTCAATTGTGATACCGGAGGTATGCGGTCAACTAATATACTACGTTCCTCTGCATTTAATTTCCGAGGTTCTTTAATGAACATTATTTTACGGAAAAATTTATTGTATGCTTCCGGATTGAACAATGCCGAGTCATTCATTGCCTTGTATGTAAGGAATACTCCTAAAGGGAACAATACTGCAGAACTCAACCACATTCCCTGCCATACATACCAAACTCCGTCACGAGCCATCTTATAGCCAACATTGTCTATTATATAGTATATAATAAATAAGGCTACTGATACAACAACGGGCATTCCCAACCCGCCTTTGCGTATTATAGCTCCCAATGGCGCACCAATAAAGAAGAAGATAAGACAGGCAAAAGACAAGGTAAATTTACGATGCCATTCTACTTCATGCAAACGAATATTCTTTTGCAGACTCTTTTTCTGATTCCATTCTATCACGTTGAACTTACTATTATCGGCCTCGACAGATGCTGCGCTCAAATATTGAGACATATCATTCCTGCTGAATGAGGCCAGTAGGGAATCAAAGTCTATCCGGTTTTCCGTTATCTTTTTATCTCGCTTTTCTATTTTATTTATCGAATCCCGGGCGGCTTTTTCCTTTTTGTAAGAATCAGACATTTTGTATGAAAGATAAGTATGCTGCCCGATTGTACGCCTGTCTTTTACATTTATAGAATCAAGACGTAACGACATCGAATCGATGGACTGCCCCAGCTGAACAATATTTTTTGCGATCTGGGTACCTTCGAGATTAGATTCGTCCATCCGCTCAAAGTTGGCGTCGAAAGGAATAATGATTTCCTTTTCCTTGAAATTCTCCCGTCCGTATGGGACGAATTGGTTATCATTCCTCCTCCGGGCATTAGAGGTATTAGTTATATCAGCCTGCTGGAAATTTGCAAAGCGCTGCCCATAGAAAAGGTTCAGCACCAGATATTTCTTATCTTCCGAAACACGCATTAAAGCCGAATCGCAGACAAATACAGACATATTATCGAATCCGCTGGATGTATCATATATCATTACATCTTTGAGCATCCCTGTTTCCTTATTCTTTTTCTTTACATACAGGCTATAGTTATTTATCCCACTATAGAAAGAACCTTCGGGAATATCCAGTTCGGGTGATTTTTGTTTAATGGAAATCAACAGGGAGCGAAATTTCACATTGATACGTGGCATAGCTTCATTCTGAAAAAAGAATGCACCTATGGATATACAAGCCACTAGCATAATGAGCGGTTTCATTGCCTTCAACAACGATACTCCTGAAGCTTTTACTGCTAGCAATTCAAGCCTTTCTCCCATATTACCGAAAGCCATAAGTGAGGCCAGAAGCAATGATAATGGCAGGCTCATCGGTATCAGCTGTAAAGCTGCATATAAGAATAGCTCAAATAGGACAACATTATCGAGCCCCTTACCTACCAGATCTTCGATATAACGCCAGAGGAACTGCATTATAAAGATGAACAGGCATATCCCGAAAGTCATCATGAAGACTGGGATAAATGTTTGAATAATGAATGTATATAGCCGCTTTATCCTTAGCATTGGTAATTACTCAAATTGAGTACAAAAGTAGTAAAAAGAACCTTTCGAAAGGTAATAATAGATGGAAAGATGAGTTTCTTAGATTTTATTAGCTTTTTCGCGTTGAATATGAGAACTTTCTCGACCATTTGCCAAATTATTTTTTTATTTTCGGGCATGATGCTTGTTTTATCAAAAATATTCTTCTATTTTTGCACCCGCTAATAAGATGATGGCGGGATAGCTCAGCTGGTTAGAGCGCATGATTCATAATCATGAGGTCGGGGGTTCAAGTCCCCCTCCCGCTACCTAAAAATAAAGAACTTACAATTTGAAATTGTAGGTTCTTTTTATTTTTGCATAAAAATTGCATAAAATAAACCCACTATTTATATTATACCGTCCTTAACCGGTTCTGTTACGAAATACCTGACAGACGCATGGGTAAAATTTACCATATCTTTAAGCACATCCTCATTTGGCCAGCGGATGATCAGTGTATAATATACTTAAAAGAATATCAAACATGAGCCCACAATACCATTTTGCAAATAATCAGATTTAAATTTCGAAATTATACCAAAAACATATCAATGTAACCACATTTTGAAAATTCACCCTAATCCCTTTTTATTTTTTATCAATATGTGGTTTTACACACATATTTAAATATCAGTTTTATAGCCTTATAATCATTATTATATATTTAATTTTATTAACATAAAATAAATAAATGAAATACAAGTAATCAAATTAAATAATGACAGAACAAATCGCATAATTTTCGCATAAAGTAGAGGATATAAAATACATCAACGTACTGAAATATGCCCAGTTAATCTTTATCATCTTTATCCTTTTTATAATTGCTTAGTAAATACAGGATTGATTGTTTACAATCTTGTAAAAATGATAAGAAAGAATCGATCGTTTTGATTAGCAGAAAAATAGAATCCGAAATTAAATCCAAAACACTAATATATAGCCCTGACGAACTGTTCTCAATGAATTCGGAAAAGAAACGCATAAGAAAGCCAATACAGATCAATGTATAAGCTGAAAATACAGAATATGCTTCAGAAAACTTTATCACTTATAAAATGAGAAACAAGTACTGAAAATATCGTATGTACAATATCAAATACAACATATCAACAATCAGGAGACAAAAATATCATTAACAATCAACAATGAATAATTATAAAAACACTAATTAAAACACCCTTTTATCCATTATGAAAAACATTAGTTATGAAGAAATTAAAAAAAGAACTTATTATATTATAAGTGAAAAGCCTCGCCTATAGAGCGAATTTGTTAACTAAATTTATTACAGATATATGAAACAAAAGAGTAATCCCCATTATCTCTCGCGAGGGAATAACAATCGTATCTTTAAAATTATGAAAATCACTACATTTCTATGTTTCTGGAGCATATTTTTCTTATATGCAGGAAATAGTTATCCGCGACAAACACTATCTGCTTTAGAAATGAACAAAGCGGCTGAAAAAGTAATTATAAATGAAACAAAAGTAGCAGCCGATCCTATTAAAATCACAGGATTAATAACTGACGAACGTGGAGAGCCTCTACCTGGAGTTACTATCTCCTTAAAATCAGACAAAAAAGTAGCTAATTTCTCTGGTGCCGATGGTAAATATTTATTCACGGTCACCAAACCAGGTGAAACTTTAATTTTCTCATTCATAGGAATGAAAGAAGAAGAAGTTCGCCTAAAAGATGGGGTGACGAACTATAATGTAAAACTATATCCTGCCGACAACCAATTGAAAGAAGTCGTTGTAGAAACAGGTATGTTTCAGCGAGACAGGGTTAGCTTTACAGGTTCAGTATCAACATATACAGGTCAGGAACTCAGAAACATAAGTAACCAGAATGTACTGAAAAGTCTAAAAGTATTAGACCCGTCTTTTGTGATTCTGGACAATAGCCTCAGAGGTTCCGACCCTAACTCCATGCCTACTATAGAAATGAGGGGACAAGGAGGCTCTGTTCTGAATGCTACAATTGATGAGTTTGGTAATGATCCTAATCAGCCGTTATTTGTTTTGAATGGGGTTGAAGTATCCATTAGTCGTATAAACGACCTTGATATAAATAGAGTAGAGTCTATAACTATCCTTAGAGATGCTGGTTCTACTGCGATATATGGTTCTAAGGGAGCAAATGGTGTTATTGTTGTAGAAACAATAAAACCGAAGCCAGGAGAACTAAAAGTATACTATAGCGGAGATTTTCAGATAGATATGACTGACCTTTCAGGATATAACATGATGAATGCTAGCGAAAAACTTGAATTCGAAAGGTTGGCTGGAAAGTATACAAACACTTCAAGTGCCGCCTCCCAAAAAGCCCTAATGGAGCTATACAATTACAGATTAGCAGACATACAACGTGGCGTGGATACATATTGGCTAAGCCAGCCTGTACAAACAGGCTTCACTCATGGACATTCAGTAAGGGTATCGGGAGGTAATGAGTTCTTAACAATCGATGGAGGAGCAAAATATAAGAATAACCAGGGCGTAATGAAAGGATCCGGACGTGAAACATGGGCTGGAAATATAAGCATGGTATATCGTAATCAAAAATTTATCGTATCAAACGACCTTGATATTACTGGATATAAAGCGACTAATAGTCCATATGGAGATTTTTCCACATGGGTAAACACAAGTCCTTATTTCAGAATGAGAAATGAAGATGGAACAGTAGAAAAATACCTTCAATACAGAACCGGACTGGGATACGCAGATCTAAGTTCTCCAATTGTAGATAACATTCCTAATCCGCTATATAATGCATTATTGAATAGCAAAGACGAACGAAGTGACATTACTATCTCCAATAGTTTCCAAATACAATACATGCCTACTGATGAATTGCGATTCAAGGCCGGATTGGATCTGATAAGGACAAACAGCAAGACAACTCAGTTCTCACCTCCTGAAAACACAAAATATAACGATCTAACAATGTATGAGAAGGGGGAATATTTTCATAAAGACCTCAATCAAATGGTTTATAAAGGGCGCATCGATGGAGCATATGCAAAAGTTATAGACAAGCACTCGATCACAATAAATGCCAGAGCACAGATGGAAATGAGTAAAACAAACTACGTAAGTGTCACTGCTGTCGGGTTTCCATATGGCAGCCAAGGCACTCCTAACCTTGCCTATAGCTACAAACAAGAGTCTAAACCGGGCTATCTCGAAGATGAAAAAAGATCTGTCGGTCTTGTTGGGGCTTTGACCTATGATTTTGATAAAAGATATCTCTTCAACTTCTCTTTAAGTGTAGACGGAACATCTTCATTTGGCTCTAATAAATTATACAAGTCTTTCTGGTCTGCCGGAATAGGTTGGAATATCAATCAAGAATCTTTCATGAAGGATCAATACTGGATAGATATTCTTAAAATAAGAGCCACAATAGGTACATCCGGAAGCCAAAATTCGGGTACGACCTATTCAAAATCTGTTTATACATACTTTATCGACAGTAATATATTCGGGCAAGGCGCTTATCTCAGTAATGTAGGCAATCCTGATTTACCTTGGGCTATCTCAAAAGATTTTGATGCGGGGATCGATTTTAGAATTTTAAATGGGCGCACATCCTTGACATTTGATTATTTCCGTAAAAAGAATGACCCTAATATTATACCTGTACCTCTGGTACCATCGACAGGAATAAGCTCATATCCAATGGATTTAGGCTATCAAATAAATGAAGGTGTGGAATTTAGAGCTACAGTATTCCCTATATATAATTTGAAAGACCGTATACTTTGGTCGCTGTCTTTTTCGGGTATTCATAATAAAAAAACATACAGAGGATTCGGCAACGCAATAGATTCTTATAATTTAAAACAACAGCAGAGTAATACAATGAGACAATATGTTGATGGTTATAGTGACGATGATATTTGGGCTGTACGTTCGTATGGAATCGATCCCGCTACCGGACAAGAAATATATATAAAAAAAGATGGTAGCCTGACATTCGATTACGATGCAGACGATATGGTCGCTGTCGGTAGTACCAGACCTGACCTGCGAGGTGTGATCTCTACTTCTTTCCGTTACAAAAATTTTGAAATTGGCATGGCTTTCTCTTACAGTTTTGGCTCTGATATATATAATAACGTATTATACAACAAAGTAGAGAATATAACGAAATCTCAATTAGAAAAGAATCAGGACAAACGGGCATTATATGACCGATGGAAGAATCCGGGTGATATAGCAGAATACAAAGGAATATCAATTGTAAGCAGTACCTCACCAAGAACTTCCCGTTTTATACAAAAAAACAACTATCTGAGAGCCGAATCTATCAGCTGTAAATATGATATTATAAACAATGAATGGGTAAAACAAAATTTGGGTATCAGTACTCTATCTGTAACCGGATACCTGAATGATATATTCAGGCTGGAGACATCCAAAACCGAAAGATCTACTCAATATCCATTCGCCCGAAGTGTTGCTCTGGGTGTAAACCTTTCATTTTAATGAGTGATACGTAATTGAATTAAATTTTAAAATAAAAAATATGCATATGAAATATGTAAATATGATAAAAAAAACAATGTTAGGAGTTGCCATAACATTATCTATTGTCGGATGCAGTGACTGGTTAAAAGTTGACCCGGTTGATTCAACCCTTGAAGATTGGGTATATGCAACCGAAAACAATACTCAAATTGCGCTGAACGGAATTTATCTAAAAATGGCAAACACGCCTCTTTACGGACAAGACTTGACCAATAGGGCTGTAGAAATACTAGCTCAAAGATATGCTGTTCCCGCAAATACTTCATCGAGCAATAAGCTAAGGTATTATATGAATTCTTACGCTTATTCAGATCAGGTAGTTACAAATAATCTCCTTGAAATATGGACAGAAGCCTACAGTACAATTCTTAACATTAATTATTTCATAAAAAAACTCAATGCGACAGAAGGAATTATACCTCAAAGCCGAAAAGAAATTATGCTGGGAGAAGCACATGGATTAAGAGCATTTATACACTTCGACATGCTCAGGCTCTTTGGCCCTGTGTATGTGACCGACTCTACCGCGTTATCTATACCATATTACAATGAGCCGATAACAGAAACACAGCCAAGAGAAACTGCAAATACAATCATGGACAAGATATTTACCGACATCGAAACATCTCTCGAATATCTAAAAAATGATCCGGTAATAACAGAAGGTGCAATGGTATATGCAAGCGAGGACAGTTTGTCCGTCTCACAACTGGAAATCAATGAATTTTATCGTTTCCGCAACCGACGGATGAATTATTACGCTGTCTCTACATTCAAAGCGAGAGCGCTACTATACAGGGAAGATAAAGCAGCAGCACTGGCATTGGCACTGGCACTATTGAATGACTCAAAGTTGTCGGAGCATTTCCCATGGGTTACAAGGGCACAAGTAGCTCTCACAAATAAAGAAGATCGTATCGCTTCACCCGAAGTATTGTTTGGAATACATTCGCCTTATATGTACTCGGTCTGGGACAATAATTTCTCGCCTGGGCTAGGCTCTTCAGTCTTTACCGGTTCTACACAGACAAATGTAAACTATGCTTTCGATGTTAGTTCTTCAGGGCAACTATCAACAAGTACAGACTACAGAGCGCTGAATTGGGCTAATTATAGTATCGATGCTACTTATATGACATCTTATAAATTTGCCAAAACGACAATTACCACCAACAATTGGAATTATCAACCTCTTATACGCAAAACAGAATTGTATTATATCATTGCAGAAGTTCAAAATGATATAGAATATATCGACCAGGTACGGGTAAACAGAGGACTGAAAAAAGTATCAGAAGCCAAAACTTCTGTGAATGTAACTACAGAATTATTGTTAGAAAATATGAGGGAATTCCAGGGCGAAGGCCAACTATTTTTCTACTATAAAAGACGGAATCAAAAAACAATCCGTAGTGGAAATCTAACCAGTGGCACTAGTAATGTCACGATGGATGCTACTAAATATGTACTTCCTATACCTCAGGTAGAAATAGATAATTAAAAACAATGAATCAACAAAAACATGAAAAAGAGTATATTAAATATAAAACCTGCCGTCCTGCTTATTACGGCCATAGCAATTTTCTCTTCTTGCAAGGAAGACAAATTAGATCTCTTTGAGGGAGAAACCAATATCTATTTTTCTTTGCAAAATCGGCGCGAATCCGATAATCATTTTAATTTTTCATACACTTTCAATGATGTATATTATAGTAAACAATGGTATATAACAGTGCCAATGGATAGCATCAGCTTATCTTATGGATATTTAGAAAAGGGATTATTACCTATAGATACGACATACGTACCTGTTAGTATAATGGGTAATCTGGCCGATTATGACAGGACAATAAGTTACAAACTAGCATCGACATCGACAGCTGTCGAAAATTCCGATTTCAAAATATTGGAAGCCAAAATTCCGGCTAATAAAGAGGTTGGTGCTATAGTGATAGAGTTGTATCGTGAAAAGTATACCGAAGAAACGAAAACAATTGACCTCACTTTGGTTCCCGGTAACGATTTTTATACAAACTATAAGGAAGTGTTGCGGAGCGCAACTGACACGCTCAAGGCCAGCACTATAGACTTTAGGGTAACAGTATCCGACTTTCTGACCCTACCTCTTTTGTGGAACAACTGGGCTTATTATCTCGGAACCTTTTCTGCTAAAAAGGTATTCTTATTAAAAGAACTTGTAAATCTCGATATAGAAATATTCTATGTCGCCTCCACAGCCGAAGGACCTACCATAGCACAAGTCACAGCATGGGGAGGGCTTTTGAAAAAATACCTTGCCGAGCAAAAAGCAGCAGGAAATACAATCTATGAAGAAAATGGCGAAGAAATGTCAGCCGGACTATATGCATAACTAATAAAAAGATAAAAATCATGAATCAGAAATATAATTTTATTAAGTATATTTTATGCGTTGTATTTAGCATATCTTTTTGTATATCATGCTACGACGACAAAGGAAATTACGATTATAATGACATCAATGAAATAGAAATAGAAGGTATAGAAGAAGAGTATTCGTTAAGGATGGAAGAACTGCTTACTATTAAGCCCATCCTGAAATCTTCGATACAAGGAAACGAAGCAAACTATAAGTACCAATGGATATTCCTGAGTATCCAGATAGACAAAAAGCTCTACTACAACTATACCTTTTCCAATGATAAATATTTGGAAGATGTATGGCTCCAACTGCCAGGGGGGTCTTATACCGCTTACTATAAAATAACAGATACATCCACCGGAATAGAATGGGTGTCCAAAAATTTTAAAATATCAATTTCTGACGAAATTGCTTCCGGAATACTTGTCCTAAGCGATGTAAATGATAAGGCAAGAGTAGATTTTATCAGTTATTTTAATAATGAATTAACCCTTAAGCTCGATGTCTTATCTATCATAAATTCTGAATACCCGGACTTTGGTAAACCCTTGAGTCTCTCCTGCTACAGTGATAATAATTCGCCTAAAATGGGAGCGACAGTAGAAGATGGCAGATACGCTGTTACTATATTAACTAATACGGGGGCTTATCGCCTGCATCCGGGTAATTTCACCTATGATCCGTTATACAATCTTAATTATGTATTTATCGGAAACCCTTCGGATGATTTCATTGCCATGAGAATCGCTGAAGGAGGATATCTTATTGATAATAGCAATAATGTGTATCTGTATAATTATACCTACAGCACATATTGGACTGTAGGCATTTATGTTAATACAACTGTCGACAGTAAATATATAAATGTAAGTCCTATGATTGGGGCTGTCACCCCTACTTCTTCCTATGGCGGAATTGTAATGTACGATACTGACAATAAAAGTTTTATATACCAAAGAGGCAGTTTTATTAAATATTCATCCTATTTTTCCACTTCGTTGGAGCAAACATTTAACGAATTGGAATTCAAGATGAATAATACAGGAAAAGACTTATTATATCTATTTTGCAGAGAAACTGAAGCCTCAGTATCTATGCCTAAAATTTACTGTATACTGAAAGATCCTGTAACAGAAGAGTTATTTATTGGATCTTTTGAATTTGGTAATACAATAAAACAAACCATGTATGCAAAAATCCCATTAGTAGATTCTGAAAACATTAGGGAATTTGCCATGGGACAGAATATTAGCAAAACAGGTAATTTAAATCCTTTCCTGTATTACAGGACTGACAATAAGGTATATGTATACAATATCAACGATGGCGATAACAAAGTTGTATATACTGCTCCCGATAATAATATTATAACCACTATGAAGTTTCTGGGAAATTCACGTAACGTAAGCAGCAGCAGCGAATGGCTCGAAGACTTGATGATTGCAACATATGACCCTGCCAAACCTGCCAACAGCTGTGGAAAACTTGAAGTAATGAAAGTAACCCCGTTGTACGGAGACCTAAATATTAACGAATATAACGAAGAAAAAATGGAATGGACGGGATTTGGTAAAATTGTAGATATTGAATGGAAAAGTAGAAGTAATCAGTAATACGAATAGATAATATCTCTCTAAAAAAATGAAAAAAATAATCTTATTAACTATATTATTGGCAGCCTCCTTTACAGGAGGTTTTGCCAACAACATATCCATTATTAATGGAACATGGCTGAGAAAAGGAGCGAAGGAAGTCAAATTGTTCAAAGTAGAAAGCGGAACAATAAAAGAAATGGCATCTTCTCAGCTTGATAGTAATAATAAATTCCTATTTGCTTTCAATATTTCAAATGACGGCTTTTATGTCATTGGAAACAGTGCGAAAACTGCTTCAGATAATTATACCTTCTATTTCAAACCTGGAGATCAGCTCAATGTAGAAGTAGGAGAAAAAAGTTATAAACTGATAGGAGAAAATACACCCGAAAATAGAGAAATGGAAAAATGGCATGAATTTATCCTGCCTATAGAAAGGAAATCGCTGTATTTTGTCTCGGAACACAGTACCTATGTTGATTTCTTTCCGTTGCTGGATGAAAAATTAGAGGTCATGAATAATTATAAAGTAGAATATACAGCCAATTCAACTTTCAATGAACTGTTCAAAGACTACAGAAAGTACGATATGCTGCTCAACGCTCTTATGTTCACTACTACTCCTCGTTCTGCACATCCGCAAGATGAGGACTTTCCTGATTATTATCATCAGATTGACATATCTGACATTACATCAGGACAAACCTTACTTAAATACCCCTATGGAATGACTCTGATAACCTCTTACAACCTGATGGCTCCCCGAATTCTTGCAGATAAGTATACTGAAGAGCAGATAAAGGATTTGAAAAACGTAAAGAAAGCTTTAGATGTTGTTCTCCCCGAAATAAAGAATGATGAAGTCCAAGGAGAACTCATATTAATGTATTCGCAATATTTGAGAACATATGAGGAATTCCTCGATTTTGAGCAGAAATACGGAAAACACCTCATAACTGATAATCAAAAGGAACGTCTGAATGATAAAATAAAAGATGTAGCCAAACTTGCTCAGGGGCAAATGGCTGTAGACTTCAAATTTCCTGATGCAGATAATAAAGAAATAGCATTATCGGATTTTAAAGGAAAAGTAGTATATATTGATGTATGGGCAACATGGTGTGCTCCATGCATAAAAGAAATACCATCACTAAAAAAGCTGGAAGAAGAATACCATGGTAAAGATATCGTTTTCATGAGTGTTAGTACCGATGAGAGTAAAGATATTCAGAAATGGAAAGATTTTATTCAGAAAAGAGAATTGAAAGGTATTCAGCTTTTTGCTGGAGACAGAGCAAAAAAAGAATTAATGGAAATTTATAAAATAAGTGGAATTCCTCGTTTTATACTCGTTGGTAAAGATGGCAAACTTATATCAGCCGACGCTCTTCGTCCATCCTCTACAGACATAAGAGCCCAACTGGATTCCGCTTTAGCAAAATAGAGAATCAATACATCAGAAAAAAAAATCTTTAAAATACTGCGATTTGTATCCGGAGGAATATAACAATTAATTGTCGTCCTCCCATACTTATCACAGAAGACTACCAATACTTATAAACCTAATAGTATGAATTATCGGAAGATTTTATCTATCCTCGTTTTGTTTATTATTTCTGTCCTATCCGGCTCCACTCAGATATCGGAAGACAGTATAAAAGCCAATTTATACAGGCTCAGTATTGGCTTGAAAAATAAAGATATTACAGCTATTAAGAAGAATTTAGATCCAGATTTCTCTTTAAGTACAGAAAACTGGCCAAGAGCAAAGTATATACTGGAACATATAATTAAGAATAATAATTTTGAATCTGTTGAGCTTACAAATAACGAGTTACGTGTACAAGAAGATAGCGTGGTTTTAGTCAACGTAAAATTCAATTTAGAAAATGGGAAGACTGAAGAAAGTGTCATCGCTATTAATAGAGACAATATGATACTGTTTATTGATTATTTTGACCATTTCGCAGGACATTCCCGTTTTAAGGACTCAAAGCTATTAGGTATTTTACCATTCAATCACCTTAATGGATATATCATTCTTAAAATAAAAATTAATGATAATCCCCGTGAATTATTGTTTCTACTCGACACAGGAGCAGATGGAATAGCTATAAGAAAAACTCTGGCTGATTCTCTTTCCTTAAGTATAAGCCACTCTCAAAATACAAGTGTAGTGGGTACTCAAATACAGGTAAATATATCTGGCGGAAATACAATTCATTTATCAGACTCTATATCATTAAAAAATCAAAATATTGCTATATTTGAAACTATCGATTCCTTTGACGGTATTATTGGTCTCAATCTCGTATCAAGATTTATAACAAATATAAACTTTGATGAAAATCAAATCTATTTATATAGCTTTGGTAACTATCGATATACTGATAACGGAAAAACGTTTCCGATAAGCAAACCGTCTTCGTCCATTGTCGTTCCCAGTTTGTTGAACCTTACCGGGAAAAAGGAGATAACCGGCAACTTTATTATAGATACAGGTGCAAATTATTACCTTATTCTTTTCGAACAATATGTACGAAAAAACAGACTTCTCCTATCCGGATTTAAGCCCGAAGGTGAAGCAACTACTGTAAGTATGGGATATTCAAGTCCTGTCTTCTATGGAAAGGCCTCTGAGTTTAAACTGGATAACGAAATAAGCCAAAAGAATATGCCTATAACTTTGCAAGCATCGAAAGGAGGAGTATCTAAACAAGATAATGACTCTCCGGATGGATCTATCGGAATAAAATTTTTCAGCAATTATAATTTCACAATAGATTTATTAAGAAAGCAAATCCATTTAGTACCAAGAAAACAATTAGAAGACTAAAGTTTATTTCATTTTTAAAAACTTTGGGTCCCCCTGCCTGTCGCAGGCAGAGGATATCCCCGTATGTACATGCATAGTTTGTTTACGCACTCCTGCGCAAC
>NZ_JACIEP010000004.1 GCF_014196915.1 Dysgonomonas hofstadii | reverse complement strand
TCTGTTATACCCCTGTAAATATCAGCATCATTCTTATAACCTGTTATCTGTTTCGCCTTCATCATATTCAGGGATATAGTGTCGTCGTAGCCCATGCCGTTTATTAAAAACCACAATATCTTCGTTGCCCTCACACTTAACTTTGGCATCACTTCCTGACCTGCTTTATATATCTGTATAAGAACAACAGCCAGCTCCAAGCCAAAAGAGGTAATTTGATAGACAACTTGAGGACAAAAACAACTACTAAGCCACTACTGATACAGCAATAATTATTTGGTAAAACATTAGAAAACACTAGTTTAAGATATAGATCGGTTGATCCAAATCGGATCACTTTTTATATAAATAAGCGATTGATAATGAATGATTATCTTTCGCTTATTTTGTTTTACATACAAAATTACATACACTCAATTTATTAGATTCAATCCAAAATCTAATTTACTATCAAATTAGTATCTAAACTTTTTATTTGTCCAGATAAAAGTAGCATATACATAGAATGTCTGTACTTTTATTAAATAGAAGAAAATAAAGTTAACTAAAGAGATTTTATCATCAGACTTTTGTACATTACTATTTTATTTTGTGAAGACATTTTTGATCTCTTGCTCTTATTTAACTTGTATTTAAGTTGTGAAAAAATTTCATAAGTATTTTATTCCTTAATGAAATTACCGATAAAGACCAATACTTAAATCTTAATGAATCCCTATTTTGCAACATATATAAAAAGGATAATCTGTTTGCTTATACTTCTGTCTCTATTCTCAGGATTATCAGCACAAATAAAGAAAAGCTATCCTGAATTAGAACTCTATAATAAAACCCTTTCTATAGAGCAAAAAGAAGCTTATAAAAAAGCTTTTGAAGAATATAAAAATAATATTTTAGCTAATTCATTACCAGTTGTTTATAAGAAAAAAAAAGCAATAGCAGCCCGAACTCTCAGCCAGGAGTTCACCGAATCTCTTTGGGGTGATTCCATTAATTATTCATCTGCTTTTGGTTTGGCTCTGGAGCTTGAAAATCTATTGGACAATATTGCAGAAGAAGAGTATCCTGATAAACGATTCGATTATTTTCAATTAGGTGAAGCTTATTACCTATTCAACGACTTTCACAAAAGCATTAATATCCTTAAAAAAGTTATTAGTGAACATCCACCCCGATCATTTACCGACTGTACTAATCTTAATGCTCGCAGAATTATAGGAATATGTTATGCTGAGCTTGAGCAGATGGATATATCAGATTATTACCTTTGTTCTATTTTAGAGAGTCCCGATCTGATTCTTGATCGTCCGGTTTATAATGCCTATGCTTTAAGTTATTTGGCGACTAATGCGATGATACGTGGAAAATATACCAAAGCTTTGATTCTGAACGACGCTATCCTCCCATTCTTCCGGAACCATTCCGATTACGGTCATTTAGCAGGTATGTTTCATAGCCGTTTCAAATGCTATCTTGTTACCGGAGATATTTATCGGGCAGGGATAGCGGCTGATAGTATACTTTATTATGCAGATCGTGATACATATCATCCCCAAAAACGCCATAAAATGGCTTTTTCAGCCCTTCTCCACTATAATGCAGCTATTGGAAACGCTATCGGAACAGAAGCTTACAGCGATTCACTTGTACATGTCTATGAGCAGGAAGCTCTCGAATATACATCACAGTACATAGCTGATGCCCGTCAGGAAAAATCGGAACATGATGCCGAAGAAGCACAGGAAAAGGCTGAGATTTACAGGAGAAATATGATTACCGGCATTATCATTTCTATCCTGATCATCCTCTTTGCAGGATATACTATCATCCAATATCGCCGTCTGCGAACCGCTTACCGGGCATTGGCAGAAAAAAGCAGATTATGGGCTGAACAGATTAATAATGACTACAAGCTGGATATAGAGAAGATATCCGAAAAATCACCGCCTGAAGAAATTAACATCATGCAGCTTATACATAACTACATAATTATTGAGAAGCATTATCTTGATACCGAACTGACTCTTGAGAAACTGGCTAAGGATCTGACTATTAATCGTAGTTATCTTTCGTCATCCATCAATAATATTACAGGCAAAAATTTTAATTCTTATGTCAATGAATACCGGATAGCTTCAGCTATCCACATGATGGACAACCCTAATAAAGATTTTAATTCTATCGATGATATTTATATTGCCTGTGGTTTTAATAGTAAACGTTCATTTTACTATTCATTCAAAAAAATTACAGGTATTACTCCGGGAGAATACCGTGATAATCTAACAAAAAAGTAAGCATCTAATTTTTTGAATATCTATTTGCGGCAGTATCTGGATACTGCTGTTTTTTTTGTTTTCTTGAGTCGTATTTATTTTTTTACGATTTTGCAATCACTTTTTTATGATTTTGCAACTGCCTCTTTTTTGAGCTTTCTACCTTGCCCCCATCTTATTATAATTTGATTCTGTTAAAAGATAATTCATAGATGAAACTACGGGAATATGATGATTCTATTATTCTGTTTATATCAGAGAATATCTAGCTATAATTAATAAAATAAAATATTTATGAAAGAGCAATTTTTTATATCCCTGTTTTTGCCTATCAGTTTTATTCCTCATCTAAAGGCACAGGATAAGCAAATATACTTACCTAAAGGAAGTTTAAATCTGCGAACCAATGTTTTTAGCTGGGGTATGTCAGCACCTGATGTCGTGCAGAAAAGAGGATGGTCGCATTGGCGGCTGAATAGTAATGACAGATACTGGTGTCTGTGGAACTCTGAGAAAAGTAACTCTTATAACTGATTAGACTAAGCGCAGTGAAAATATTGATATTCCTTTATCCTACATTGTAGAGATGAGCAATAAAACCTTAACATTCAACTATAGTAGTAATATCCTGCTCCGGTTAGAAGCGGGATATTACCCTGCGCCTACTCAAAATACGGCTGATAAACAAATTAAATAACAAGACTATTAACAAATTAAAAACTCGGGCTGCTTAAATATATAACGAGTTAAGTAAACTAAAACCTAAGCAAATATGAAAACAAAAATTTCAATTATATTTTTATTCTCCCTAGTATCAACATTTCAGATACTAGCACAAGTGACAATCGGTGCGGGTACACCTCCGTCCAAAGGTGTGCTTCTCGACCTGAAAACGTTTGATGACGATGATGGGGGTATAACTTCAACTAAAGGACTTAAAATATCCCGGGTAGAATTGGAAGCTATTACTTCACTTCACCCACTAGTCTCAAAGGATGATCCCGATTATGAGCAACAAAGAAAAGTGCATAAGGGGACTCTGGTTTATAACCTAAATAATGCTTCCGGTACAGGCTTGCCAGAAGGATTATTTTATTGGGACGGCGAGAAATGGAATCAGGCTAAATATGGAGGTAGTGGGGGTAGTGATGATGCATGGAAACTGAAAGGAAATGGCAATACTGATCCAGATGTCAATTTTATTGGCACTACTGACAACAAGGCTCTTTCTATTAGAACCGATAATCAGAAACGGATGACTATTACAGAAGCCGGGAATGTAGGAATCGGACTGGGAAACACTGTACCAACAAAAAGGCTGGAAGTTGTAGGTACCTCAAAACTTGATGGAGCAGCGGGTGTATATATCCCACAACTGCCAACAAATATATCTGCAGAAAATGCCTATAGTGTTGTTGTTACTAATGATGGACATTTAGAGAAAGTTGGTACGGCAGGAAGTAATAAAGCCTTCAATTACATTATATATGAAATTGAAAATATGGAAATGGATTGGATTAGAGATTTCGATACCAGCATACGCACATCTAATTATACATTAATTATAGTAGGTTCATCGTTTTCAATACCTGGCGATTACGTCCTTAGACCGGTAATGAATCGCAATCCTCAGGATCATGTTGATTTCGGCACTACTGTGGTTCAGAATGTATTTGCTTATGAGTATAATGGTACATGGAGATTACATGCCGACTTTGATAAAGGTTCTCCGACCACTAATGCTCCTTGTAAATGGACACTATATTGTATAGCTATAAATAATTCTATGGTAAAAAAATTCGAGGTGGAGAAGCATAACATGAATGGGAGGAATAAATATACTGCTCAAGATCCTCCTGAGGGGTTATAAGAAATACGATTAAAGTAAATTATTCTATTTGAAAATACAAGAATATTAATCAACTCCAAGCCCAAAAAGCATTTCAAGTAACAACAAACCGTTATCAAATCGCTGGGCTGGCAATTATTAATTTAGACATAAATTCGGGCGTTCCCTCTCGGATCGCAAGGAAACGCAAACCTCTATAAATCAGCATTTATAGAGGTTTTTTATTGATCCTACAGGAATCAGAATCCAGATTTATCTATTTCTCAGTAATCTTATTTTCAAAACTATAATTAAAATAGAAATTTTATCATTGATTGTAACAAATAAAAAAACATTAGAAAACCTGTTAAAACTTCATTCTTAAAATCCTGACTGCATTCAGTATGGCCAGTAACGATACGCCTACGTCAGCAAAGACTGCCTCCCACATGGTTGCGACCCCGAAACCTCCGAGTATAAGTACAATACCCTTAACTGTAAATGCTAAGATTATATTTTGCATAACTACCTGTCTGGTAGATTTAGCAATTTTTACGGCAGTAGCAATTTTGGAAGGCTGATCTGTCTGTATAACCACATCTGCTACCTCAATCGCAGCATCGCTCCCCATTCCACCCATAGCAATTCCGACATCACTCAATGCTAGTGAAGGAGCATCATTTATACCATCACCGACAAAAGCAATTACATTGCGTTTATCTGCTTTCAGTTGTTCAAGATGCTTCACCTTATCCTCAGGTAATAAGTCACCATAGGCATTGTCTATTCCGAGAACAGATGCGACTTTCTCAGTAATGGACGACTTATCCCCACTTAGCATCACAATCTTACCGATACCGTTTGTATGCATATTTTTTATAGCATCAGCGGCATCTTCTTTTACTTCGTCCGCAATGGTAATATATCCGGCATATTTACCGTCAATAGCAGCAATCACAATCGTTTCAACGATGGAATCCACCCTGATATCATAATCGATGCCGAATTTCTTCATCAGCTTGTTATTACCGACCAATACATCCTTCCCATTAACCGTGCCTTTCAGCCCATGACCGGATATTTCTTCGATATCGGTTGCATTATATTTATCCGCTTTATCCCCTGCAAAAGCAACAATAGCTTTGGCAATAGGATGGTTGGAGAATTTCTCCATTGAGGCTACAACGCCTATTAATTCATCTTTATCGATATTTTCGACTACAACAACCTCCTGAACCTCAAAAACTCCCTTTGTCAAAGTACCTGTTTTATCTATTACCACAGTATTTACTTTGGTCATCAGGTCGAGGTAATTGGCTCCCTTAAACAAGATACCGGCTTTTGAAGCCGCACCAATTCCTCCGAAATATCCCAGCGGTATGGAAACAACTAATGCACAAGGACAGGATATTACAAGGAATACCAAAGCCCGGTACAACCAATCCTGAAATATATAATCACTGACTATAAAATAAGGTATCACAGTAATTAATACTGCCAGTGCAAATACTATCGGAGTATATATTTTAGCAAACCTACGGATAAGTAGTTCGGTTTTTGCTTTTCTCGAAGTGGCATCCTGTACCATTTCCAAAATACGGGACAGCGAACTGTCTTCGTATTTCTTAGTTACTTGAATGGTAATTACCTTATCTATATTAAGCATTCCGGCAAGGACTGTTTCTCCTTCCGATATTATTTTCGGTTTACTTTCACCTGTCAAAGCGGATGTATTAAAGCTACTTGAAAGAGAAATCATTGTACCGTCTAAAGGTACTTTTCCCCCCGCTTTAATTTGTATTATTTCACCGATTTCCACACTCTCAGGAAATACTGTTTCATAACTGCCGTTTCTTTCTACTACGGCTGTATCAGGACGTACATCGAGAAGTGCTTTAATATTTCTTTTAGCTTTATTGACTGCAGAACTCTGAAATAATTCACCAACAGCATAAAACAACATTACAGCCACACCTTCGGGATATTCTCCGATAAAGAACGCTCCCAATGTTGCTACAAGCATCAGGGTAAATTCAGTAAAGAAATCCTTTTGCCGTATTGTTTCTATAGCTTCTTTTAATACAGGATAGGCGACAGGTATATAGGCTAATGTATACCATCCGGGTTTTATATAAAAATTAAAAAATTGGGGGAAGAAGTTATCTATAGCAATTCCTGCTAAAAGCATAATAAGGCTTATACCTACAGGAACATAGGCTTTCCAACTTTGTGACTCATTCAATGGTTCATTGGAACATGAATCGCCACAGGAACATGTATATACTTTATTTTCGTCCATAATTTTTGTTTTTATATAACAAAAGTACAGACTAAAACATGCAACTAAGTTGCAAACTTATTACACTTGCCACAATATCCTTTTATTACCAAATTTACACTTTCCACCTGCATTATCGGAGACAATTCGAAATTAGGAATGGATACATTTTCCAAACAAAATGCTTTCTTGCAGTAATTGCAATAAAAGTGTGCATGCAGATCGTTCATATCGCAATTGCACTCACTTTTGCAGACTGAATACTTTACAGAACCGGAACCGTCATCAAAGCTATGGATCAATTGATTTTCATGGAACAGGTGTATAGTACGTGATATAGTTGATTTATCTACAGTCTCAAGTTTTGCTTCCAAATCGGATAAGTTGAATGCCCTGTCGAAATCGATCATTGCTTTTAAAACCAATATGCGGCCGGATGTAGGTTTTATTTCTCGATCCTCTAATAATTTTATAATACTCTCATTCATAATCCGTAATTCTTAAATACAAATTTACTATATAAGAAATTAGAATCTATTAATTTCATATTTTTTAAAACTGTTATGAATGAGTTATTATCTATATTCAAAAGTTACAGGATTCAATAAAAGAATCGAGATTTACTGAATCCTGCCTTGCGTGATAATTTTAGTGATGATTTCCGTTCCCATGCGAATAGCCCCCTCTCATTTCCTTGTCCATGCCCGTGCCCTCCGGTAGGAATGTAAGCAGATCATATCCCGTAGATATAACTTATAGAGAAATAGAAAGTATCGAAAAACCCCATACTTCCGACTTTTATTTCATGTGAAAGTTCGTCTTGCGGTTTCTTTATACGTTTCGTGAAACGTAGAAGAAAGTTTAGTAGAAGATAATCTAAATAGCTAAATAGCTAAATAGCCAAATAGCAATTAGTATCTATTTATTCCCAACAAAATACCGAAAAATAGTGATTGTACAATAGGGTATTATAGTATTTCTTTGTATCATAATATAACGAACACTGTTCTCTATAGGTATGAGAGTATTGCGAGACAATATATACAGGTCTATCCTGCAAGCTGCCCGAAATGAATTTGTAAAGAGAGGGTTTAAGGACGCTTCTCTGCGCGTCATTGCAAAAAATGCAGGTGTAGGGTTAAGTAATATCTATAACTATTTCAGGAGTAAGGATGAAATATTTTTGACTATCGTCACTCCGGCTAAAGACAGCATATTCGAGTTCGTAACCGAAAAGCATACCGAAAAATATATCGACTTTAGTTTTATGTCCACACTCGATTATCAGGAAGAAACAGTCGAAGTATACATACAGTTGTTGGAAAAATATAAAGAAGAACTCCGGCTTTTGCTTTTTCATTCGCAAGGCTCATCCGTAGAAAATTTCCGGGAGTCCTTTACCGAATATTTAACCGATATCTCCCATAACCATATGCTGATAGTAAAAAAACACTATCCACAGGTAAAAGAAGTATCTCCTTTTTTCACACATGCCTTATGCGCATTCATGGTGAGTATTGTCGGAGAAATTATCACACATAATCTGGATAAACAGAAAATACGGGAATTCTTCAGGGAGTATTTTCGATTCGAAATTGCCGGATGGCGTGAATTAATAGGATTGTAAAGGGAGGCCGTTTTAGCCTCCCTTCTTTTTTGAACAAAATAAAACATTGTTCGCTATTGGGAGAAAGAATGAAAAATATATAGAACTAATTATAAACATATAGTATGAATACATTAAAAAAACTGCAACACTATATGGGCAGCCGCAAAGCTCTCCTGCCCATATCGATGGCACTGTCCGCACTAAGCGGTTTGGCGGGTATATTGCCATTCATTCTTATTTGGCTTATTGTAAAAGAATTGTTGAATACAGGAAGCGATACCTTGGGCGGGAACATTGTTACTTATGCATGGTGGGCAGCCGGATCAGCCATAGTCGGTGTTATCCTGTATTTTGCCGCACTGATGGCTTCCCATCTCGCTGCCTTCAGGGTAGAATCGAACTTACGCTGTGAGGCGATGCAGAAAATAGTAAAAATGCCGCTCGGCTTTTTCGATAATAATACAAGCGGGCGCATCCGTAAAATAATCGACGATAACGCCAGTATTACACATAGCTTTCTGGCTCATCAGTTGCCCGACCTTGCAGCAACTATATTGATGCCTGTAGCGACTATCGCGCTCATTTTTGTTTTCGACTGGAAACTCGGGCTGGCATGCATGATTCCGCTAATTGGATCTGTAATGGTTATGGCTATGATGATGGGTGGAAAAGAACGCCAATTTATGAAAAGCTATATGACTTCACTTGAAGAAATGAACACGGAAGCTGTTGAATACGTACGGGGAATTCCTGTCGTAAAAGTATTCCAGCAAACGATCTTCTCTTTCAAGAATTTCCACAAAAGCATTATGAATTATAATAAGATGGTGTTTGGATATACCCGCTTATGGGAAAAACCGATGTCGGCATTTACGGTTATTATCAACTCTTTTGTTTTTGTTCTGGCGCCTGTTGCTATTCTGCTGATCGGTAATTCCGGAAATTATGCTCCTACCCTGCTCAACTTCTTCTTGTTTATACTGATAACCCCTGTTTTCTCGCAAAGCATCATGAAAAGTATGTATCTTGATCAGGCTTTGGGACAAGCCGGCGAAGCCATAGGCCGGCTCGATAATCTAACAAGCTTTACAGTATTACCAGCTACGGTAGAACCAAAATCGGTGGAAAAATTTGATATCCGGTTCGATAATGTCTTTTTCAGTTATCCCAATGCAACACAGAATGCAGTAGATGGGGTGACTTTTACCATTCCGCAAGGGAAAACAGTAGCTTTAGTCGGCACTTCAGGGAGCGGAAAGACGACTATTGCCCGTCTTGTTCCCCGTTTCTGGGAAGCGTCCGAAGGTCGAATCCTTGTAGGCGGGATAAATGTAAAGGATATTGCTCAGCAAGAATTGATGAAGCATATCTCTTTTGTATTTCAGAATTCCCGGCTGTTTAAAACGACTCTACTCGAAAATATTAAATATGGCAATCCGAATGCAACAATGGACGAAGTGCACCGGGCTGTCGATATGGCCCAATGCCGCGAGATAATAGACAAACAGCCTCTCGGACTTAATACCAAAATAGGAACGGAAGGAACATATCTCTCCGGAGGTGAGCAACAACGCATTGTACTGGCTCGTGCGATCCTGAAAAATGCACCGATCGTAGTCCTGGATGAAGCTACTGCTTTTGCCGATCCTGAAAACGAACATCTGATACACAAGGCTCTGGGGGAATTAACGAAAGGAAAGACCGTGCTGATGATCGCCCACCGGCTGACGAGTGTAACTGATGCCGATAATATTCTGGTAATCGACAAAGGGAAAATAGCAGAACATGGATCACATATCGAGCTGCTAGCTAAACAGGAAATTTATTTACATATGTGGAACGAATACCAGCAATCGGTTCGCTGGACTATAGGAAAGGAGGTTAGTCATGCTTGAGATAATAAAAAAACGTTTTGCTCTTTCGTCTAAAGGAGCCAGGGATTTTTGTGTGGGAACATTGTTTACGACACTACTCGATATTGCTTTGATGCTGCCCGCAGTTTTCGTTTTCCTGTTTCTTGAAGATTATCTTAGGCCCGTGTTAGACCCTTCGGCGCCGATACTACATGGCGTGATTTATTATATTGTTCTTGGCCTGGTATTTATATCGGTTATGTATGCTATTGCAGTTTTACAGTACCGCAGTACTTTTACAACCGTATATGATGAGAGTGCCAACCGCCGTATCTCTCTTGCCGAAAAGCTTCGCAAATTACCTTTGGCATTTTTCGGAGAGAAGAACCTATCAGATCTCACAGCTACTATCATGGACGATTGCACCGATCTGGAGCATACTTTTTCTCATGCCGTGCCGCAATTGTTTGCATCCCTCATCAGTATTCTACTTATTGCTACCGGGATGTTTTTCTACAACTGGCAGCTTACTCTGGCATTGTTCTGGGTAGTGCCGCTAGCATTAGCTATGATTCTTTTGTCAAAGAAAAAAATTATGAGAGACAATGAAACAAATTATCTGAACAAGCGAGTTGTTAGCGAACATATTCAGGAAGGACTCGATACCATTCAGGAAATTAAATCTTACGGACAAGAAGAAGATTACCTTGATAAGCTAAGTCTTAAGATTGACACATATGAAAAGGTGATGACAAGGGGAGAATTACTCACCGGGATATTTGTTAACGGTTCGCAAAGTATTCTCAAGCTGGGCCTGGCCAGTGTTATTATCGTAGGTGCTAATTTGCTGGCAACAGGGACTATCGATTTATTCACTTATCTTATATTTATGGTTATCGGATCACGGGTTTATAGTCCGGTAAGTGAAGTTATGAACAACCTGGCAGCTTTGTTCTACCTCGACATACGTATTAACCGGATGAATGAGATGGAGGCTTTACCTATACAGCAGGGAGGTACGGAGTTTAATCCAGAGAATTATAATATTGAATTCGATAATGTGAATTTCTCTTATGATTCGGGGAGACAAGTGTTGAAAGGTGTTTCCTTCACAGCCAGGCAGGGAGAAATTACCGCCTTGGTGGGCCCCTCGGGTAGTGGAAAGAGCACTGCTGCAAAGCTGGCTGCCCGTTTCTGGGATATCCAGTCAGGCAGGATACTACTTGGAGGGCAGGATATAAGCCAGATCGAACCAGAAACATTATTGAAAAATTATTCTGTTGTTTTTCAGGATGTAGTCCTCTTTAATGCTTCCATTATGGATAATATCCGTATTGGTAAGCGGGATGCTACAGATGAAGAGGTTATGCATGCAGCGCATCTTGCCAGGTGTAATGAATTTGTAAACAGCATGCCGCAAGGGTATAATACTGTAATAGGAGAGAACGGAGAGACTCTTTCGGGGGGTGAACGCCAGCGTATCTCTATTGCACGTGCATTACTAAAAAATGCGCCTATTGTTCTGCTAGACGAGGCAACTGCTTCCCTTGATGTGGAAAATGAAACTAAAATACAGGCTGGGATATCTGAACTTGTGAGAAATAAAACGGTATTGATTATTGCCCACCGTATGCGGACAGTAGCGAATGCTGATAAGATTATAGTATTGGAAAATGGCAATATCGCAGAAATGGGTTTGCCTGAAGATCTGAGAAAAAAGAATGGAATTTTTACACGGATGGTAGAAAGGCAGAATATAAATTGAAAATATGTATTTTTAAGGAGTAGTAATATTCGTCAACTAAGTCAAAGGTGGCATTTTAAGAGACACCAAAAAGCTCCGAATAAATACTAAACTACTACTAAAACAGCAGTAGTTATTTACTAAAATATTAAGAACCATCAATTTAAGACACAAACCCATCAATCCAACGCGAATTCCTTTACAATAAAAATACTCTGTGAATCAATTTTTACAGAGTATTTTTATTGTCCCTACAAAATCCGAACGCACAGTCACCTGTCATGTAACATACTTATTTTCAAAATCATATTTAACATTTAAATTTTATATTTAAAAAACAACAAATGAAAAACGTTATTAAATCAATATGAGAAATATTACGATTTGTTTCTAGTATTTATTTGTTAAAGGCCAGGATCTATTAATTTTTATTAATTTCTTTCTTTATCATATAAAAACATTTATATACCTTTGCATCCAGATTTTGGTGTCACAATTTTGAAACTTCGAAAAAGTGATGAAAAGGGAATCAGGTGTAAATCCTGAACAGACCCGCTGCTGTAAGCTCCGCCAAAGCCTTTGAACAATACTCAATACCACTGTTCAGTAATGAATGGGAAGGGCGTTCAAAGATGGAGTAAGTCAGAAGACCTGCCAAGATTGATTAGTTTAAAGCTTTCGGGAAATAAAGCTGAAGAACACTGAAAAGAAATCAATCTTAATATTTTACCAGGTTTCCTGATTTCTTATTCACTCAATCTTCAATTAATTATTTTTCTGTAAGCTATTTGATAACGTTCATATAGCTAAAATGTATTTGTTTAATACTAAGAAACTCTTTTCAATAGTTGGACTATTGATTTTATTTCAATTTACTTATAGCCAAAGTAAATTGGACAGTCTACAACATCTCAAAGAAGTTGTTGTTACAGCCAAATCACACAAGGAGGTCATCCCTGCCCAGAAACTAACAGGAGAAGACTTAAAAGCCCTCAACAGTTTCTCTGTCGCAGACGCCATTCGTTATTTCTCAGGAATACAAGTTAAAGATTATGGCGGTATAGGTGGCCTTAAAACCGTCAATATCCGCAGTTTGGGAACTCATCACGTCGGTGTATTTTATGATGGAATACAATTGGGAAACGCCCAAAACGGACAAATCGATTTAGGAAAATTCTCACTTGACAATATGGAGGAAATATCGCTATACAACGGACAAAAAAGTGATATTTTTCAACCAGCCAAAGACTTCGGTTCTTCAGGTTCAGTTTATTTACGTTCCCGTAGTCCACGTTTTACACAAGGTAAAACCTATAATCTGAAAGCGACTGTTAAAACGGGCTCTTTCGATTTAATCAACCCATCAATTCTCTATGAACAAAAAATCAGCAATAATATCAGTGCATCTTTTAATACTGAACTCATAAACTCGTCAGGTAAATACAAGTTCCGATACAAAAGAGTACTCCCAAATTCAAACAAGGTGATGTATGACACCACGGCTATAAGAAAGAACGGGGATATTTTTTCCTTCCGGCTCGAAGGCGGTTTATATGGTATTATTCCCGATGGGCATTGGAAAGTTAAACTTTATTACTACGATTCCAATAAGGGAATTCCCGGGGCCATAGTAAACAATAGGTGGCTGAATTCTCAACGTCAATGGGACAGGAGTTTTTTCACACAGAGTTCCTTTCAAAAGAGTATATCAGATAAACATGAGATACAGGCAAATGTGAAATATGCCTATGATTACATGCGCTATCTAAATCCTGATACTACCCTTATGTTGATTGACAACACTTTCCGCCAACAGGAGATATATGCCTCATTGGTCAATAAATACTCAATAACTAAAAACTGGGATGTATCACTATCTACTGATATTCAATACAATACTTTGGATTCAAATATGGATGGTTTTGTTTTTCCCAAAAGGGTTTCAACACTAATAGCTGCCGCCACAGCAGTCGAAATAGGGAAAGTAAAAATGCAGGGAAGCCTTTTAGCAACATTCATAAATGAAAGAATAGAATCCGGTAATACAGCAATGGACGATTCGGTAAAAGCTGCGCCCAATAAAAAAGAATTTACACCAGCATTCTTTATTTCTTATCAACCCTTTCGGGATAAAGACTTTAATATAAGAGCTTTCTATAAAAGGATATTCCGAATGCCGACATTTAATGATCTGTATTATACCGACATCGGTAATATAGCTTTAAAACCTGAATTTACACACCAATATAATGTAGGTTTCCAATATGGTAACTCATACAAGAAAGGATTTGTAAAACAATGGCAATTACAAACAGATGTTTACTATAACGAAGTAACTGATAAGATTGTCGCAGTGCCTAAAGGAAGTGGTCAGTATCGTTGGATGATGATTAACCTGGGCTATGTGGAGATAAGGGGACTTGAGGCTTCTGCTTCGGGAGTTTTCCGGTTACCTTTTGATGTATTACTTAACCTTAAACTCGCTTACACCTACCAGAAGGCACAGGATTTTACAGAACGTAAAAGTGAAGAATTACAGAAACTAACTTATGGAGGTCAGATACCTTATATACCGTGGCACAGCGGTTCGGTAATAACCAGTTTGACTTATAAATCATGGCAACTCAATTATAGCTTCATCTATGTTGGGGAACGGTATCACAGTTCTGCAAATATCCGGGAAGATTATGAACAGCCCTGGTACACTCACGATATGGCAATTATCAAGAATTTCAAATTTAATAAGGCAAATATGCGCATTGCTGCCGAGGTTAATAACCTGTTTAGTCAGGACTATGAAGTAGTGCTGAACTATCCTATGCCTAAACGTAATTACAAGATTTCATTAACAGTTGAATTATGAAAAAATCGATCATTAGATATACTTTATTAGCCATAATAACATTCTGCTTTGCCAGTTGCAGGGACGATGTAGAAATGATTCTCTCTGAGGAAGAAATTGTAGGCGAACCACAGGAGATAATAGGTTACAAAGGATTCTATCTGCTCAACGAGGGAAATATGGGTAGTAATAAATCGACTCTCGATTATTATGATTTCTCAACCGGCATTTATAAACGAAACATATACGCCGAAATAAATCCAACTGTTCCGAAAGAGTTGGGCGATGTGGGTAATGATATTGGCATCTATGGAAGTAAGCTTTATGCAGTTATTAACTGTTCGAATAAAGTGGAGGTTATGGAAGCCGAAACGACAAAACGGATCACCCAGATAGAAATCCCGAATTGCAGGTTTATTAAGTTTCACCACAGATACGCTTATGTAACATCATATGCCGGCCCTGTAATGATTGACCCAAACTATGAACAAATCGGATTTGTTGCAAAGATAGATACTGCAACATTAAAGGAGGTGGATCGTTGCCTTGTTGGATTTCAACCCGATGAGTTAGATATTGTAAATGGCAAAATCTATGTAGCAAATTCGGGGGGGTATATGGGAGCAGGTAGTACAGACGGATATGAGCGAACTGTATCTGTAATCGATATTGCAACTTTTAAAGAAGAGAAACGAATTGATGTTGCATACAATCTGGAACGTATAAAAGCAGACAAACGAGGTAATCTCTGGGTTAGCTCGCGGGGAGATTATAAAGGTCTGCCGGCACGTTTATTCTTCCTGGATGTCGAAAAACAGCAAATCACCGATACTATTCCCATTGCTGCTACAAATTATTGGATCGACGACGAATTTCTGTATGTCTACGGCACAGAATGGAGCTACATAACAAACGATTGGACTATATCCTATAGTGTTATAGATACCCGTACCCACGAGATCATAACAAAGAATATTATCACTGACGGTACAGATAAAGAAATAGAAAAACCTTATGGAATCATGGTCCATCCCGAAACAAAAGACATTTTCATAACTGATGCCGGAAACTATGTGACACCCGGACTTCTGTATTGTTTCGACAAAGACGGTAAAAAGAAATGGGCAGTCCGCTCGGGAAATATCCCGGGACATTTTGCCCTGAATCCAATATATAAAACTGAATGAAAACATCAAATTCTTATATTATGAACAAAAAAAATTATTTAATCCGGTTAATGCTCCTGCTCGTTTTATTTGCAGGATGTTCGGATAACGAAGAAGAAGAAATATTAGCACCTGTTATTTCCGGTATCGAAGATAAGTACATTGTACTGGCAGGAGACGAATTGGAACTTACTCCGATAATTGCAAATGATAACTCTTCAACTTATAGTTGGCAAATCGATGGCAAAAAAGTTGCAAGTACAATGAAGTACACCTATAAAGCAACTACAGAAGGGAGTTATACACTTGTTTTCAAAGCAGTGAATAAAGGAGGAAGTGCCCAAAAGGAAACTTCTGTTACTGTTGTAGAGAGAGACTCCCCTCCTGTTATTTCAGATTTAGAAGAAAAATATACCATTGATGCCAACACAGAATTAAAGCTTAGTCCATCTATAGTAAGTGGTAGTGAAGTAACCTATTCATGGCTTCTGGAAGATGAAGAGGTAGCAAACACTAAAGAATATACATTCAAAGTGTCACAACCCGGAAAATACAGATTACTTCTGAAAGCAACCAATAAAGAGGGTACCACCGAAAAAGAACTTACCATCCTTGTAAACGGAGAAAGTGCGAATGCTGAGACGTCAGTATATAGTATTATATCACTTGAAGCACCTTCCTTTTTAACAAATTCGGAAAACGTGGAATGGGAAATCCTGAATTCACCATCAGAGTTATGCAGACTTTCGGGCACGAAGACAAAAACCCCGATGTTCATCGCTGCAAAAGAGGGTGAATACCAATTACAGGTAACTGATGGTGAGATAAAAAGTACTATGAAAATAATCGTAAAAAAGTCTGTAAGTAAACAAACCGCTTATATATCCAAAGTTTTTGATTATCTCCCTGCTCCCGGACAATTTGTAAATACCTTACCCGAATATACGGAAGGAGACACTCAGGAAGATATGGTAAAAAAAGCAAATGAATGGCTAGTTGGTGAAGATGCCTGGATGATCACGCTCGGAGGTTGGGGAGGATATGTTATCATTGGTTTCGACCACACAATTGTGAACGTTTCTGGAAAACGGGACTTCAGAATTAATGGAAACGCTTTTGGGGCTAATAACGGACGCCCTGGAGCTCCCTTTGGGGGAAGTTGTGAACCGGGTATCATTATGGTAGCATACGACAAGAACAAAAACGGAAAGCCTGATGACGATGAATGGTATGAGATTAAGGGTAGCAGTAATTTCTCTTCAGAAAAAGAGCCGTGGTATAGTTATGCCGTGGAAAACGGAAATGACACAAAAGTTTATCGTGATTATCAGATGACCTATTATAAACCAACCAAAGAGGACCCTGAAATCAATGGAGAACCAGACAATCCAAATGCATATATGACAATCGAGAAATATATACGTTGGGAAGATAATAAAAGTAATAGCGGATATAAAGTAAAAAACGTTTATCATCAGCAAACTTACTATCCGGCTTGGGTAAAGGATAACCAATTAACCTTTAAAGGAATACGACTACCCGAAAATGGGATTAATGAGGGACAGTATGTTCCCGGAATCAACGAAGGAAGCACCTACTTTGTCCTTTATGGCTTTAATTATGGATATGTAGATAATTATCCGAATATACATGATAACTCGGGAATTGATATAGACTGGGCTATAGATAAAAATGGGAATAAGGTTGACCTGCCGGGTATTGACTTTGTGAAAATCTATAATGGAGTTAACCAGGAAAACGGCTGGCTTGGAGAGTCCTCTACTGAGGTTGAACGTGGCGAAGACCTCCATATGCTAGGGAAAAGCATAAATACTATAAATGAATAATCACATTAATAAAAAGCAAAATCATGAAAAAATTATTTTCTTATCTGATTCCGATTTTCTTAATTGCATTTTCTTCCTGTTCGGAAGAAAATGCAATTATGGATAACTTAAATGTATCCGGTTTAACAGAGAATACATTTACGGTACAAGGACAACCTTATGATTTATCGAAATCGACAATTAAAGGTCTCAAATCAACGTATTTTACCAAATCAGCTGATACCTCAAACGGTGGAGATCCCAATTTCACAATGGATGACATTCAATTTTGGGCCGGAACTGGAACAAATAAAGCCGCATTAATAATTGAATGGCATGATGGTAAAAGTCCCGATGCATTAGTCTGGGGATACAAGTGGAATGGAGATGCTTATGGTATTGACATGATACGCGAAATAGTGAAAGCTGATCCCAGGATGATATTTCTAACTCACATGACAGGTTCTATGGGATATACAATTGCCGGATTTGGTTATAATATTAATAAAACAGGCAGTCACTATCTCATCTATAACAACGAAACTAGTAATCCTAAATATCCTGTAGATGGTATAGTCTACACTGATGCCTATAATTATGACGATTGGGCCTATTCAGATTCAGCCGGGCATTGGTGTGCAGGATGGTATAATGGCTACTGGAGTTATTGGACCAAAGACTTGTTAACTGCTACATGGGAATACTCAAGTTGGGGAGCCTCAAACCGTAAACTCATCAATGGTAGTTGGAATGGTTGGTCTTTTCTGGACGATATGAGCCAATGGGAAGGAAATCAACTAGGAAGTAAATTTTCGGCTGCATTACCTAATTAATTATAAACTACTTCAAAATACAAAAAATGAAAAGAACAATAAACTATCTATTTATTTTAATGAGCTGTATAGTAGTATTCAGCTGTAGTGACGACTATGATGACTCTTATCTTAGGGGAGAGATTGATAAAATAAAAACAGATATTGAGTCTCTCAAGAAGCAGGTTTCATCTATAGAAACGATTGTAGAAGCCTTAAACCAAGGAAAAGTTATTACCGGTGTTGAAACATTAAGCGATAATAAGGGATATAAAATAACCTTTAATGACGCTACATCCATTGAAGTATTGAATGGAGAAGAGGCTCCGGTTATAGGAGTAAAAGAATCGGATGGTATATATTATTGGACAATAACCACCGATGGACAAACTGATTTTCTGACTGATAAAGATGGTAATAAATTACCTGTTTCAGGGAAAGATGGGGAAAGCGGGAGTTCGCCAAAGGTAACAATCGATTCTGAGGGATACTGGACCATAGATGGCACCCGGGTTAAGGATGCAAATGGAGACCTGGTAAAAGCACAGGGAGACTCATTCTTTAAAGAAATAGAAGAAGATGAGGATACTGTTACTTTTATCTTTGCTGATGATACATCCATTGTAATACCTAAATCACAAGGCACATTCCTGTCTTTCGAAGTTACATCTGCTGTATTTAATGCCGGACAGGCTCAACGGTTGAGAATAAAGTTTGCTAATATTCAATCGATGGAAGTCGTATCGAAACCTGAAGGATGGACTACTAACATTCACATACCCGACAAGTATGTAAATGTTGTCGCTGCTCAGGACGGTTATGGCATGGGTGAAATCAAATTGCAGGGTATAGACAAAAACGGACTAACTTATTTAGCGATAGTAAAGGTTAGCATTGCAGGTAAGGGCTACTCTGCCATAGATGGTGTCTTTATCTTGAATGAAGGGAATATGACCACAGAAAACGGCTCGTTAATTTATATATCTCCTGAAGGGCAATTGTATGACCGCGTTTATAATAGTTCAAACGGAACTGATCTTGGCAACGTAACACAAGACCTGTTTATTCATAATGGAAAAATGTACATCATCTCTCAAAATGGAAGAAAGAATCCGGTAGGAACCGGGTTCGAGAATGACGGTATGTTAGTTGTAGCTAATAGTGAAACGTTGAAGAAGGAAGCCTCTTATAACGATGAACTCTCCAGTCTGAATTGGCCTACTCATATCGCTGTGCTTGATGAAGAAAACATCTTTATAAGAGATAATTATGGAGTACACCTGTTTAATAGTACAACAAAAGAAGTGACATTAATTACCGGAACCACAGGAGCTAAAAAGAACAGAATGGCCGTTGCAAACAATAAAGTATTTGCTTCCATTGGCACCAAATTGGTTGTACTGGAAAAAGGAATGAAGGATGTGGCTCAAACTATTGATATGGGTGCTACCATCAGTGGTGTTATCAAATCGAAAGATGGTAATATATGGGTGTCTACCACAGGTACGCCTAATAAAATATCAAAAGTGAGCAGCAGTAGCTATTCTGTTATAAAAACTAACGAGATAGCAGTAGGTAAAGTTGGTGCCGGAGCGGGGGCTACGCCGGGTATTACAGCAAAAGGAGATACCCTTTATTATAGTAATGCTTCGACTACGATATATCGTCATATCTTTAGTACTGGAGAATCGAAAGAGATGGTAAATGCTAAAACACTGGTAAGTAACGCGAATATTGTATATAATAATATTGCAGTACACCCGAGAACCGGAAAAGTATATTTGAATACAATAAAAGCCTACGGATGGGATTTCCTTATTAATAATATAAGTGTATTTGATTTGGAAGGTACAGAACCAGCATTGAGTAACAATTACCAGAATTATACTCACTTTCCGGCAGGAATATTCTTCCCGGCAGATTTTCAGTGAAATATGAATACTATCTAACTGGGGAATAAATAAATTCAATTCCACAAAATGAAATTAGTTGACCGTGAAATGTCAATTAATTCTCGAAAGTTAATTGATAAACAGAAATGGGGCCATTGAGAAATTTCCCCATTTTGTTTTTTATATTATAAAATAATCTATGATGTGGTAATTAATCCGCAATACATTATCATGAACTAAAAATTGAATTTAACACAGGAATGAGACAAAGTATTCTCAAAGAGTGATAAAGAGCCACAGTAGAACAACCTTCCTCAACCGCTACGATATTATCCTTGCCGCCAACCTATGCCCTTGCCACATGGACATAATTTCATCCGATAAAATCGAATCATTCTTCAACGAAAATCTATATTTTAATCATAGAAGCTGATAATAGATTTTATCCATTACCAGCTCATTAACCACTAAACCATTTATTGTGATCAGAACAAAACCATTACTCTTGCCTGTATAGCATGCACAGTTTCACCGGCTGCTATTACAGACCTGTTTCCAAGTTTTATGTTTGAATAATTTCCTTTAACAGTAACGAATTTATTGATATAATAATTCAGCCCGACAGACCAGTCGCTCATCCGGCCGCCATAGATACCTGTATTATTATCATCGAGGTCAATATAATCGTATCTGGCAAGTATTTCGAGAGAACCGGGTTTGGGTAATCGCATACGCCCGTCAGCACTGTTATAGGAATAGCTGTCTCCGATAGCAAGGAATCCTGCCATTACATAGCCACCACTTGCCTTATAGGTAGGTAATGCCGATTTCCTTTTCACATTTGAATGGTAATATTCTCCAAGCAAAAATACCGGCCCGTATGAACCAAGAATCTCAGCATTGTATTTAGCCTGATAGTCTGCATCAGAGATTGTTGCAGATAATGGCTTATTCCTATCAATAGACGTAGTCCCGAAATAACTGGAATATGTAAGGCTGCGGGGATTATCTTTTCCATCGCTATCAAAACCATTTGCATCGGCTTTTCTGATTGTTCCCGAAAGACCTATATGCAATATCTTCCCGTCTTCTTTAAATGGAGTATACAACAAACGTCCGGTAGCAGCGTAGCCATCATCACCCTGAGTCGTATTGTTAATAGCATCACCGTCACCATAAATTCCCGCAGCCAGCCAGTATTTTTTCTGCCACATCGAATAAACGATACCGATTCTTCTTCCCGATTCGAATACAGCGGTACTTGGGGTCTTACCGTTAAATTTTACGGTCGAGGTGCTTTCCCAGCTTTCGTAACCGAACATTTCCCCATAGTGTCCTAATTTGATGGAAGAATTTTTATTGAAACTATAACGCAAATGAATATCTTTAGCGCTCGCTTTGCTGTTGGCATAACCGAAGTCAAGCTTTGCATCCCATTTCTTGTATACGGCCTTCAAACCTAAACGTACATCAGGTATAGCAACTCCATTGCTAAGTTCGGTTTCATCTTCTATGTATGCGGCTCCGTCAAAATAGATCCTTCCCATAGAACTGATTTTAATTTTATCGTCATCTCCGTTGCCGATTTTGACATCTACGCTTTGTGCGCTAACCGAAAGACTTGCTAAAACCGTTATGTACAGAAGGATTCTTTTATATTTAGTTTTCTTTTTCATAGATTTAAAATTGCAAAGGGCCTTACACCCTTTAATTGAGATTAAAAGGAAACGAATAAAAATGCAGGGGCTTCACTCAAAGGCTTAGCCTCTGCATCTCAAGAGTAGTACGGCCTTATGGCTCAATTTAACTGCTCAGCCAGGTTTTTGGGTAGATAGAATGTATCGTTTTTATCGATATAAACTGTAACCGAGCCAAGGTCAAATTGCTTTTTATTTAGATAACCAATCGATTTAAAAGCAGGTATTTCAAGTGTATTTTTACCCTTTTTGACTACAAGCACAGGGAAATCTTTATCTGATTTATCAATGGAATAAGCCATTCCGCTGAATACATCGGTATGTTTAGAAAAAATATTCTGAGTAACTTCTTCCATTGGTGTCTGTAAACCTGTCACTGTATATAAATATCTCCAGATATCATTATTGGTATTCATACCCATAGGAACATCTCCTTTTGGGTGGAAGCATGCCAGAAATACATCTTCCCCTGTGTGTCCACCTGTGGTAAAACCCCACAGCGGAGTACGGGATTTCATAATGTCAACAATCGTAGACTTCATGTTAACACTTGCTCCGACTTCCATGTAGTTTGCGGCTTTTTGATGGTGTGCTTTTGTTAACAGTTCCACTTCGTCTGATTTTAATGTGATACCCAGGTGCTGTTTGAACAGTGAGCTGAATTGGCTTGGTTCTGCTTTTTCAAGAATAAATTCCAATCCTTCCGATGTTTTCCTGAACTTAGAGAAATCTGCAAAGAATTCATCGATAGTCCTTTTATCATAACCTTTTGTCGATAGTTCACTACCCATTGAAAATCCACTATTGCCATGGTCAGGAAGGATAATTACAGTTGTGTTGCCATCTTTCTTTGCAAAATCAATAGCTACTTGTACTGCTTTATCGAAAGCCAGATATTCGGAGACCATCCCGATTGCGTCATTGGCATGTGCCGCCCAGTCGATTTTACTTCCTTCTACCATCAGGAAGAATCCTTTTTCACTACGTGATAGTTTATCCAGTGCTTTCTCGGTCATTTCCTTTAACGATGGTACCGCATTCGGGTCTCTATCTAAGTCATATACCTGAGCTTTTTCTCCAAACAGCGCCCATAATCTGTCACCCGTATGAGCTTTGAATGCCCTGTAATCATCTTGAATAAGAGTTACGCCTTTGCTGTTCAAATGGTTTTTCATGTCTTCTGACATAATGGAGTTACCTCCACCCATTACTACGTCCATATTTTGATAAACCATTTGCGAGCCGATCTGGCTATAAGCATTCCGGTTGTAATGGTGCGCCGAACAGTCGGCAGGTGTAGCGTGTGGAAACTCTACTGTAAACACCAGTCCTGTTGCTTTTTTCTTTTCAATCTTGACTGCTTCAAGAATAGTTGCCAGTGGCTGATAAGCTTTTGCCGGATCTACATACACCAAATCATTTCCCTGGTCTACCGGAGGGTATATGGATACGTTCCCAGTTTGTTGCGGCATACCTGTCATATATGCCGATGTGGTTGGTGCAGAATCGCCAATCGGTGCATTTGATGAGAATGTTTTTACCGATCCGCAAATATATGGATCGAGAGCTAAAGTTTCATTACCTAGTTTATTGTAAATTTGGTACCAACGGGAATTAGACACTACACCTATAGAGCATCCGTCAGGAATCATCAGGATAACATTTTTGGTTGGACGTACTTCTTTTTTATAAGCTTGTCCGAATACCGTACCCGAGAAAACGAGTACCAACGATAATAATAAAGTTAATTTTTTCATGATGAGTCAGATTTAAAATGATTTAAATATTTTCAAGATATATAAGATTGAATTATGGTAATTATAATTCTGTTTCAACAACGGGTGTTCCGTTCAATTCCGCTTTTTTTTGAGCTTTTCTTCTTTCGACCTCCGGCTTTTTCACATAATTCATCAGCAGAATACTGAAATAATAAAAGCATGTAAAGAATATGAGGATACCTTGTGCACCCAGTTTGTTTATCCCTATGGCGACAACCAACGGGCCTACAAAGCTGGACAGTCCGGCTCCCAGATTAATCATCGTGATAGTCGCTCCTTTGTATGTTGGCTCGAGAGAAGGCACCAATGCTGTCAATGGAGCAAAGCCTGCAATAAATGCTCCGTACAAAGCCCCGACAATCATCATAGCGGCAAAGTTGCCATTGAAGAATGGCGGCGCGAAAGCCATCAGTAGAAGGATTGACCCACAACCAAATCCACCGAATATCTGGACAGCCTTACCCCAGCCGATCTTATCTCCAACTATACCCCAGATGATATTAAAGAATATATTTACAAAGAATACCAATGCCCATATCTGAAGCCATTGTTCGGTTGAAATACCATATTGGGAGAGGAATAACGGGTAAAATACCGGCATGGCAAACTGCGATGTGCCATTAATAAGCCGGACGAGTCCTCCGACTCCGACCCTTGGATTTTTCTTAATAATCGTTATGCCACTCAGTAGAATTTTGAATTGCTCTTTTGCTCCGATATTCCCGTGTATGGTACCCCTTACTGTAAGTATTATGATCGTTACACCTATCAATACCCATACCAGTGCACTCCATAATAAGCCAACACTTCCGATGATTGGCATCATGAACGAAGCGAAAAGATTAGATACAACATAAAGGCCACCTGTGAATGCAACAAAGAACCATCCGACAGCCGTTGCCAAAGTTTTGGGATTATTTTTATAAGTGATCCAGACAAGATAAGAATAACAGAATAAAGGATATCCGAATCCACGGACGCAGTAGGTCGGGATCATGATGGTAAAGCTCATTGTAGGCAAAGCAACCAAGAGAAACAACAGTTGCCCCACAATCCACAGAATAGCTCCCGCCAGCATTGTTTTACGAGGCCCCCATGCCTCTGCCAGCACCCCGGAGAACCAGGCGCCGACCGCAACAGCTATACCATAAATAGAAATAAGAGTTGCTGTTTCCTCAATCACCATCCCCTTTTCGATCAGGAATGGCGAAATCCACGCTTGCTCGAGTCCATCGCCGACAATGAAGAAAAGTACACCTACCAGCCCCCAGATTAACTCTACATTTAATCCGAGAATAGTCTTCCCTGATGAGACGGATTGAGGTTGTAAATTATTATTTTCCATGTAATATTATTTAGATTTTAGGATATAGCTCCCGCCAGGTATTCATTTAAATACCTGATATCAGATCAACTATCATTAAATTGAAGTATTCCGGAGGAGCTACTCACCCATTATTAAATGCTCTGGAATTTTTCGTTACGAGAAAAACATACCACCATCTATATTAATGGTTTGCCCTGTAATATAAGCAGCATCCTCTGAAGCGAGAAAAGCGATCAATCCTGAAACATCATCGGGTTGTCCGGCTCTTCCCAAAGGAATACCTTCCACCCATTCGGCCATCAACTCTCCTTTTTGATATTTTTTCTTTTCGGTACTCAATATTTGCCCCCAAACGCGGTCATTATAATCCCACATATCAGTAACAATAATACCCGGACAGAATGCATTTACTGTTATATTATGCGGAGCAAATTCCAAGGCAAGGCTTTGTGTAACACCTATCACACCCATTTTACTTGCTGCATAATGTGGAGTGTAGATGAACCCTTTACGTCCCTGGCCAGACGATGAATTGATAAGCCGTCCACCTGTGCCCTGCTTGATCATATATTTTGCAGCTTCACGGCAGCATAGCCACACACCGGTAGTATTTACAGCCAATACTTTATCAAACTCAGCGCGTGTCATTTTGTCGAAATGTTCAATAGTGATTATACCTGCATTCTGCACGGAAATGTCTACACTTCCGAATTTATCGAATGCTTTCTTATAAAGATCCTGAACATCTTCTTCTTTAGTAACATCTACCAATACAGGCAGAGTTTCAACTCCAAAATCCTTTGCGACTCTTTCGGCAGTATCAAAGACTCCTTTGTCGATGGAAGCAAGCACAATATTAGCGCCGTCGCTGGCAAAACGCCGGGCAATTCCTTCACCAATACCGCGGTCGGCTCCCGTTACAACAACTGTTTTTCCTTTAAATTCATTATGTGTTCGTGATAATGTTTTCATGATAATTTATTGTTTAGTTTTAAGTTATTTTATAGTATATCCCCCATCAACGAGAAGGTCATGGCCGGTTATCATGCCTGCTGCGCCTGAACATAAGAATACGATAGGTCCTGCAATTTCATCTGTTTCGGCAAAACGTCCCGAAGGTATATCTTTCCTGAAAGCATCGCCCTGCGGTCCGTCCCATGCCTTATGTCCCATTTCGGTCAACACAACAGTTGGAGATACTGAATTTACACGAATTCCATATTTACCCCACTCAAAAGCAAGCACCTTGGTCATAGAGATAACACCTGCCTTAGTTACGCTATAAGCCACATGTTTATCGAGAGCAATAGTCCCTGCTTGAGAAGCAATATTCACTATCGATCCGTTTACTTTATTAGCGACCATGTAACGGGCTACCTCCTGGTTCATTTTGAATGTTCCCATCAGATTCACGGCAATCAGGTCTTCCCAGTCTTTATCCTCTACATCCAAGGCAGATTCTAAAGCAACCATACCCGCACAATTGACAAGGATATCTATCTTACCAAACTTATCCAATGCCTGTCTGATCAGATTTAGCCTATCCACTTCTTTGGTAACATCAACTTGAACACCAAGACAATTTTCGCCGAATAACTTAGCTGTTTCTGCTACATCTGCCTTGTAGTCGCCGAGAACAACTTTTACTCCTTTTTTAATGAAAAGATCTGCTGTCGCTTTTCCTATACCATTTGCACCACCGGTTACAATCGCAACCTGTCCGTCTAATGCAAAACTGGCATCCGCACCGAAATATTTTAGCATGATATTAAAATTTAAAAGTTTTGTATTTGTTAATTATATATTAATGAGGTTTATTGCCTCAATCCAGCCTTTATGTAATTTTTCCCTGTCTTTGTCTGCAATGCCCGGATAGAAATAATTATCTTTTTCCCTGAGTGACGATACTTCATCGAGATCTTTCCATAATCCCTGAGCGATTCCATTCATAATAACCGCGCCTAATGCAGAAGCTTCCTCAATATCAGAACGGTTTATTTTTGTGTCTAGCATATCAGCCTGAAACTGCATCAAGAATTTATTTTTAGACGGACCTCCGTCTGCACGGACTTCTTTCAATTCTATATTTGATTTATCTTTTACCAGATCTACCAGATCTTTTACCTGATAACAGATTGCTTCGAGGGCTGCCCTCACAACATGTCCCTTTCCTGTGCCAAGTGTCATACCTGTAATGATGGCTTTCGCGTTTGGATTCCACCATGGTGCTCCTAATCCGGCAAAAGCTGGTACCAAATAGACACCTCCATTGTCAGACACGCAGGTAGCATGCTGTTCCGATTCCTGTGAATTTTCGATAAGCTTCAGCTCTTCAATCATCCAGTTGATTGTTCCTCCTGTGCAATGTATATTTCCTTCAATTACATAATAAGTCTTACCATATGCTGTAAATCCTATGGAGGTTACCAATCCATCAGGCGCTTCCAATGGGGAATTCCCAATATTGACCATCAGAGAAGAACCAGTGCCGTATGTGGCTTTTGCCATTCCTTTCTCGAAACACATCTGTCCGACCAATGCCCCGTGCGAGTCACCTATTACTCCCGCTATTGTAACCGGTGCGCAGAACAATCCTTCAAAATCACTTTCGGCATATATCTCGTCACAGCGCTTCAATTCGGGCATCATCGATTCGGGTATTGTGAAGAGTTTGAGTAAATCGTTGTCCCATTTCAATGTATTGATATTGAACAGCATGGTACGGGACGCATTTGTATAATCCGTGGCATGGACTTTTCCTCCTGTTAATTTCCACACTAACCATGAATCGATGGTGCCTAGTAGCAGGTTTCCTTTTTCAGCTTCCTGCCTTGCACCTTCAATATTATCGAGTAACCATTTTGCTCCGCTTGCCGAAAAATAGGGGTCGATGATAAGTCCCGTTTTTTCTTTTATTTCACGGGAATAGTTCTTTTGCTGCAATTCCCTGCAAATATCAGCACCTCTCTGACATTGCCATGTAATGGCGTGATTTATGGGTTTACCTGTCTGCTTGTTCCATACGACAACAGTTTCCCGCTGATTAGTGATAGCTACCGATATGGAAGCTCCAGGTTCAATTTTCGCACTATTCAGAAGAGATTTTAATGACAAAAGCAGGTTATCGTAAATCTCTTCTGCATCGTGCTCTACCCATCCCGGTTGGGGATAGTATTGTTTGTGTGGCAACGCCGACTTCCCTATCATCTGACATTTGTCATTGAAAAGGATTGATTTGGTTGCGGAGGTACTCTGATCTATGGCTACAATGTATTTCATACAATAAAGGTTTTCTTTTAAGGCTATATGGAGCTTGCTTCATTCTCAAAGACCGAACTTCGATTCATATTATTTCTTAGGAGTTCGAGGCTGGATTTATAGATTCCTTCATGATCGATACCGTAATGGTGAAATATTTCAAGAGGTTTGGCATGTATTGCATTTTCATCGGGTATTCCCAATATTTTTACAGGAACAGGATATATTTGGGATGTTATTTCTGTAACTATGGCGCCTAATCCTCCAAAAATACTATGTTCTTCTACTGTAATAATCTTTCCTGTTTCTTTTGCTGCTTTAAGAATAACCTCTTCGTCAACAGGTTTTAGTGTATGCATATCGATAACACGCGCATTGACCCCGTCTTTTTTAAGTTTTAAAGCAGCCTGGTAGCAATGGAATACAGTTTCCCCTGTGCCGATTAATGTAATATCATTGCCTTCGAGTATTGTATTGGCCTTTCCGATTTTGAATTCGAAATTTTCATCCTGATATACATCTGGCACAGCATTTCTTCCTACACGTACATAAACAGGATAATCATAGTTGATCAGTTGTTCCACCAGTTTTTTAGTCTGGCGTACATCGCTTGGTAACACGACCTGCATTCCGGGAAAAGTGCGTAATGCAGCTATATCATGTAAACTATGATGAGTGGACCCTAAAGCTCCGTAACTAACACCTCCACTAACGCCGAGTATTTTTACTGGCATTTTGGAATATGCCATATCTACCTTTACCTGCTCCAGACTACGTGCGACATAGAAACAAGCCGGGCCACAGACAAACACTTTCTTCCCTGCCGAAGCGAGACCGGCGGCGATACCCACTGCATTTTGTTCAGCGATACCCACCTCGATGAATTGCCCGGGTAGTTCTTTAGCATAATCGTTCAGAGTAACAGACCCTGAGGCATCAGAAGTCACAGCTATTATATCCTTGTCTTCCCGGGCTAAGCTTAGCAAAGTACTTGTAAAGCTTTTCCTGCATGGTATACTATTATTTGCAAACATTACTATTTTTTCTTAAATTTAACTATTGATTTCTTTATTCACTCAAAACAGCGATTCTTTCTTTAATTTCAGACACTGCAATATCATATTCATCAACATTAGGCACTCCATGATGCCATTTGGCGACGTTTTCCATATATGATACACCCTTACCTTTTGTTGTTCTGGAAATTATCAGATGCGGTTGCTTATTATTGTAGTTGATCTTATTAAATGTATCGATTATATTTTCCATATCGTCGCCATTCATTTCTATGACATCCCATCCAAATGCCGCCCATCTGTCCTTAATCGATTCGAGAGGCATCACATCTTCTGTATTACCTGATATCTGCAATCCGTTTCGGTCAATTATAGCCACAAGATGATCCAGTTGATATTTATGAGCAGCCATGGCCGCTTCATAAATTGATCCTTCGGCCTGCTCTCCATCTCCCATCAGAACTATAGTCTTATAATTTTTAGAATCCATTTTTGCTGCCAGCGCCATACCTACCCCGGCAGACAAACCATGCCCCAAAGCTCCTGTATTAATTTCTACTCCCGGATTTTTTACCGTAGGATGACCTGCCAGCGGAGAATAATCCTGCCCATAAGTATTAACATCTTCACTTGGTAAAAAACCGGCAGCCTCGAGTACACTGTAAAAAACTTCAGCACAATGCCCTTTACTCAATATAAAACGGTCACGGCTTTCCATTTTTAGATTTTTAGGATCAACATTTAGGACATCGAAATAAAGGGCTGTTAAAACATTTACAGCAGAAAGGTCTCCACCCGTATGCCCCGCTTTTGCCTTATAGATTATCTCGAGTAACCTTAAGCGAATTTCTTCTGCTTTGATATTTAAATTTTGAACGGTCATGATTTATTTATTTTTTCGTTTATTTTTTACTTAAATTCGCTTTCACGCCACAAACATAAACAAACAAAACGAAAAACGAAAATAAACGAAGATTTATTTTTCATGTTTTTAAGCATATTTTCACAACAAATCAACAAACAACTGATTTACAGACAGATACAAATACAAAAAATCCCGGCATAAAATTACGCCAGGACTATATTTTAGTCTGTATATTTTTTACTTCTAAAGATTAGCCAATATATAGTCTACTTCGTGCTCCTGAAGCATTTTTATATTCTCTTTGGTAATATTAGAATCTGTAATGAGGTGGTCAATTAAAGATAAGGCACCCAAACTGGCAAAAGATTTTACCCCTATTTTTGTGGAATCGGCAACAAGATACACCTGGTCAGATACATCTATCATTGCGCGTTTCACACATAAATCACTGATACTTGGATAAGTGAGGCCGGCTTTTAAACTAATTCCCGCAGTAGCAAGAAATAGTTTATCAGCATTGATATTATTAAAAAAATCAGCGGATTTCTGACCCGTCAATGACAATGTAGGCGGCTTAAATTCGCCTCCTGTCATCATTAAGTTTATACCCGGATTAGCCCCCAGTATTAAAGCTATATTTAAGGCATTAGTTATTACTGTAAGATTCTTGTAACCTGAAATTAGTTTAGCAATCTCTGTTGTAGTTGAACCAGAATCTAATATAATTGTATCCCCATCATCTATAAACTCTATGGCTTTTCTGGCAATCGCAATTTTAGCAGGTATATTCGATTGATTCTGTAGCGTTATATCTTTGACATTGCTACCGATATTGCTCAATATCGCTCCTCCATGCTCTCTTTCTACGAGCCCTTCGCTTTCCAGTTTTTCAAGATCTTGCCTGATAGTCACTTCTGTCACTTTAAATATCCGCGCCAGATCCTGCACCTTAGCATGGCCGTCTTCCCGGATAAGTTCCAGAATTTTTTCCCTTCTTTGATTTGGTAACATTGATTTCATTTTTTCTTTTTACAAAAATACGAAAATAAACGAAAACACAACGAAAATTCGGATATGATTATTTTTCAACTTTTTTATTTATCCATACATACTATCTATTGTTTTCTGTATTTTAAAAATCAATAATAGGACAAGTAATAAAAATCTGATATCTTATCCCACCATAAAAGATGTCATATTTAAGGATCCGGCTATAACCTTATCATTAAAAATATAAATATCGTCACTCTCCTGTATTATGCCCAGAATATACAACATCGGGAGATAATGCTCCGGAATAGGTATGGCTAGCATCGCATCCTTATGTAAGGATTGGTAATTAATGAGAGCAGGTAAATTTCTTTCCTGAATTTTCTTTTTCAATATATCGTTCAATTCAAATGCCCAGTCATAACCATATTCAGCATTAAAGTCATTATTGTTAACCTGTAGAATCCGTAAGTTATGAATCATATTTCCACTTCCAATGACAAGAACACCCTTATTTCTCAAAAAAGTCAGTTCTTTACTTAATTCAAAATGCCATTGTGGATCTTGATAACGATTAAGGCTTATCTGTATTACAGGAATATTTGCTTTAGGATAAATATATTTAAGTACAGACCATGTACCATGATCTAGTCCCCATTGTACATCTTCTTCTATAATTATTCTTTTTGTAGCAGCTATTATCTCCTTTGCCAATTCGGGTGACCCTTTGGCCGGATACTCCTGTTCATATAATTGACGTGGAAATCCATAAAAGTCATGAATCATTTTAGGCGGTGAACTTATTGTAACGGATGTACCTTTTGTTTCCCAGTGAGCCGAGACAGAAACTATAGCAGAAGGGACAGGAAGCAATTCTGATAATAATTTCCATGTCCTCGAGAACTCATTATCTTCAATAGCATTCATCGGCGAACCGTGACCGATAAACAGTGCTGGCATCAAAGACGTATTCTTCAAAGAAGAAACATATTTGTGTAAATCCTTAAGAGCCATCATTCTAGTATTTTTTTATAACACCTGAAAGATGGGAAATGACATCTTTCTGTTATATATTGTTCTTAATTTGTTCAATTTATAATTGAATAATTCCTCCAATTATTTATAATTCAGGAATTATAAATCTTTACTCTTTGTACCTCTAAGCTCCTGTGCAATCTGATAGTGCTTATCCGATAATTCAACATTACCAATTGCAGCATAAGCTTCTGATAAATACTCGTGGCAGGAAGCATGACGAGGCTTCTGGCCAGAAGCCTTTAGCAGGTCGGTAAGTGCCAGCTCGGGCTCATCGATTTTAAGCCTGTTCTTACCTCTGTTATACAATGCCTTAAATGATAATGGACTTAGTTCCACGGCTCTATTGAAACATTTCAAGGACTCATAATAATCTTCCTGATCGTAATAAGTAACCCCTTTTCTGATCCATGCATCTAAATAGGTAGGATCTAAATCCAATGCTTTGTTAAAGTTTGCCAAAGCTGCACGATAATCCTTGTATGAGACAATACATTCATTACCCATCTGGTAATATTCTTTCGCTAATTTCTTTAAAGTTTCGGACTGATCATACAACCTGTCTTGTAACTCCCGATTTCTTGCTTTAAGCTTATTTATAACATTCAGCTTCTTTCTGATATATCTTTGCGGTAATGGTTTTTCAATATCATAGCGGGCATGAATCGCTTTAAAGAAATGAGTTAGAAACTCATCAAAATTCCCTTCATCAAATCGCTCTATCGCTTCCCTGTAAAGATAACTGGCATCTGATTCTTTTAGAGCCTTATTTATCAATTGCTGATTATTGAACTGTTTACTGAATTCAACTATTTCAGGACGTATAAATATATCTGTCCTGTTGATATTCTTTTTAAGGATAAGCCCTTCTAATGATGTACATCTGCTCAGAGCAACATAGGCCTGTCCTCCAGCAAAAACGCCTCCACTAAAATCCACAATCACATTATTGAAAGTCAGTCCCTGGCTCTTATGAATGGTTATTGCCCATGCTGCGTTTAATGGTAGTTGTGTATAAGTACCTATGATTTCTTCTTCTATTTTTTTCTCTTTTTCATTATACCTGTATCTGTAATTCCGCCATGTTTCCAGTTCCACTTTAACTTCAAATCCGTCATCTTTAAGGACATACACATGCCCTTCTTCATCGATCCCCGATATAATGCCAATAGTACCGTTCACCCAACGACGAGGCCATTGCATGTCGTTACGTATAAACATAACCTGTGCATGTTCTTTGAGTACTAGTTCCTGAGCGGTAGGAAGTGAAGATTCAGGAAAATCACCTTCTTTTATGCCATAGCTGACAAATTCAAATGTATTGAGTTCAGCCATCTTTTTTTCATTAATGTAATCAACATTATCGCGTTTGGTAGCCAAAGTGATATACATATCCTCCTCCCTGGGATTGAAAGTAGGATTTACCCGGTTATTAAGCAGGCTAAGGTCGGTGTTATTCGATCTACCATTCCTAATATTATTCAGTATGGATATAAACTTTTCATCTGACTGCCGATAGATTTTTGTAAATTCTATCGGAACAAGGTTTATTTCACGAAAGACATTAGCCGAAAAGAAAAAAGCATTCTGATAGAACTTATTGATGATATCTTTTGTATCCGGTGTAACAACAGGCTCCAGCTGAAATACATCACCTACAAAGACAAGCTGCTTGCCTCCGAAAGGAGTACGCATATTGTTGGAATAGACACGGAGAATCCTATCGATACAGTCTATTGTATCGGCTCTTACCATCGATATTTCATCAATGATTATCAGTTCTACCTCTTGTATTATTTTACGATGTTCCTTCCTGTACTTGAAAAATTCAAAGATACGCCCGCCCACAAGACTTAAATCTGCATCATCGGGAGCCATCGGCCGGAATGGTAACTTAAAAAAAGAGTGCAATGTCGAACCTTCTGCATTTATGGCTGCTATACCCGTAGGAGCCAGAACGACATACTTTTTCTTTGTTGTCTGACAGAGGTGCCTTAGAAAAGTAGATTTACCTGTACCCGCCCGCCCTGTTAGAAAAACGGACTGGTTACTCCGTTCTATCAGGTCGAGAGCATTTTTGAATTCTTTATTGGAAATGTCTATTGATGCAGTCATAATGAAAAACAAAAATAAGTCTTTTTACAGAATTTCCGATATCCATATAACTTTCTTTTTGTACTCAACCTATACTTACTTCGTCATTGCTTCGTACTTTCCGGCATAGGCCTATACATCTAAATTCTATACAAAACATTAAGACTTACATGACCTCTCCTCTTTCAAAAATAAATACCAATATACACAGCCAACCAGAAAAGCTCCACCAATCAGGTTGCCTATTGTCGCAGGAATAAGATTTTGGAAAAAGAAAGTTCCCCAGGTTATATCTGCTCCGGAATAAATAGCGGCAGGAATAAAAAACATATTGGCTACAGAGTGTTCATAACCCAGCGTTACAAATAACATTACCGGAATCCAGATAGCAACACATTTACCCGTAATGTCTTTTGCTGCGTACCCCATAAACATCCCCAGACAAACAAGCCAGTTTGCACCAATCCCTTTAATAAATACTTTTATGAAATCCTGATTGATTTTTGACTCTGCATAATGATGTAAATAGACCTGCCATGGATTTTTATCCAATAATCCTACTTCATAGGAAAGCACGAAAGCAATAAGCTGCGTACCTACAAAATTAAACAAATAAGACAAAAGTAATAGTTTACAAAATTGTTTTATTCTGATTTCTTTTTGTAATAAAGGAAAAGAAAAAGCGGCGCAATCGCTCGTAAAAAGATCGGCTCCTGTTATAGAAACCATAATCAATCCTACAGGGAATAATGCTCCGGCGATAAACTTTATCAAGCCGGGGTTAGACTCCCCTACCCCTGGCATTCCTCCTGCAACCATGACAGACAATAAACCGCCAAAAGCAATGAAAGCTCCTCCAAGAAGGGCTATTAGCATAAATTTAAATAGGGATAGATTTTTCTTATAAATAGCAGATGCTGCAAAGTTTGAAGTTGTTTCTTCCGGTGAATAATAGTTTGCCATTTTACTTATAATTTTCTCACTAAATCATTAATCCGTTTTCTCTGAATATGTCTTCTCCTTTTTTTATATCTTCAATTAGTGGAGGCTGTATATTTTCCAGTTTATAATTCAGGCCCAATTCTTTCCACTTATGAGTAGCCATCTGATGAAACGGCAGAATATCCACCTTTTCCAGATTCCTGAAACGGGACACATATTTAGCCAGGTTTTTTAAATCGTTCTTATCATCTGTAAAACCGGGAACTAACACATAGCGTAACCAGAAAGGTTTATTAATCGTAGCCAGATATTCAGCAAATTTTAATGTAGGCTCTAAGCTGGCGCCGGTTAATTCTTTATATTTATCAGAATTAATATGTTTAATATCAAGCAGAACGAGATCGGTATATTCAAGCACTTCTTTTACCCTGTCGTTCAAGAATATACCTGAGGTATCAATAGCTGTGTGAATATTATGTTCTTTACATATCTTAAATAGTTTTAATGCAAACCCGGGTTGTAAAAGAGGTTCGCCTCCCGACAGGGTCACGCCTCCCGTCCTGATGAAATTTTTCACTTTCTTTATTTCCGCAAAAACTTCATCAGTAGTCATTTCTATCCTATTATCCGACATATTCCATGTGTCAGGATTATGGCAGTAAAGACACCGGAGAGGACATCCTTGCATAAAAACGACGAAACGTATACCCGGTCCATCTTTTGTCCCGAATGATTCAAAAGAATGAAGATAGCCCTTCATCAATACTTAAAATATAAGTTTAAAAATTCACACGGAGAAACAGATAATAATAAAAGAAAGTCTCCTTTTATCTGTTATCCCTGTGTGATAAATATTCTGCTTTTAAAAATCAGTTGTTATCGTCCTGTTTATAACATCAAGTTGTTGTTCGCGTGTAAGCTTAATAAAGTTGACTGCATAACCTGATACACGAATCGTAAGTTGCGGATACTGCTCAGGGTGCTCCATCGCATCAACCAATAACTGGCGGTCAAAGACGTTTACATTCAGGTGATGACCTGTTTGAAGGAAGTATGCGTCAAGCAATCCGCTAAGGTTCTTTGCTTCTTCCTCCCTACCCTTTCCCAGTGTGTTAGGTGTAATTGCAAATGTATATGATATACCATCGTTTGCATGCTCAAACGGAAGTTTGGCCACAGAAGAAAGTGATGCTACCGCCCCTCTTATATCCCGCCCGTGCATAGGATTAGCTCCCGGTGCAAACGGAGTACCACCCCGACGTCCGTCAGGTGTATTGCCTGTTTTCTTTCCGTATACGACATTCGATGTAATGGTCAATACCGATTGAGTAGGTATCGCGTCTTTATACATTTTACGTTTACGGATTTTATTCATAAACTTTTCTACAATCTCTACCGCAAACTTATCAGTCTTATCATCATTGTTTCCGAATGGGACATAATCTTCTTCAATAACATAATCTATCGCATCACCGTTTTCATTCCTTACAATACGCACCTTACCGTATTTGATGGCAGCAAAAGAATCGGCAATGATAGATAATCCCGAAATACCAAAGGCTTGCGTACGAACTATATCCACATCATGAAGTGCCATCTCAAGAGCTTCGTATGAATATTTGTCATGCATGTAATGGATGATATTTAATGCTTTCACATAAGTTTCGGCAACCCAGTCTAATGTACGGTCAAATTTCGCCCAAACCTCTTCGAAATCAAGATAATCACCGGAAACTTTTTCAACCCAGTGCTTAGGTAGTACCTGAGCATTGGTGATTTCATCTTTACCTCCGTTTATTGTGTACAATAATGCTTTAGGCAGATTGGCACGGGCTCCGAAAAACTGCATCTGCTGACCTATACGCATCGGTGATACACAGCAAGCGATGCCATAATCATCACCTAACTGCGGACGCATCAGATCGTCATTTTCATATTGGAGTGAAGATGTATCGATAGATACCTTAGCACAATAACGTTTCCAGTTTTCCGGCAGACGATCGCTCCACAGGATTGTGAGATTCGGTTCAGGTGCAGGCCCCAGGTTATATAACGTATGAAGCATACGATAACTGTTCTTGGTAACCATCGATTTACCATTGTTTGCCATACCGCCTATCGACTCAGTCACCCACACCGGGTCTCCCGAAAATAATTCATTATATTCACTCGTACGTAAGAACCGGACAATCCGCAATTTCATGATAAAATGATCTATCAATTCCTGTGCTTCAGATTCTGTTATTACACCTTCTTTAAGGTCTCTTTCGATATAGATATCAAGGAATGTAGTTACTCGTCCGAGACTCATTGCCGCGCCATTCTGATCTTTAATAGCGGCAAGATACCCGAAATATGTCCATTGAATAGCTTCCTGAGCACTTCTGGCTGGTTGCGAGATATTGAATCCATAGCTTGCCGCCATGCGTTTCAGCGCTTTCAGTGCCTGTATCTGAGAGCTTAACTCTTCGCGAAGACGGATCAGATCGTCCGTCATTACAATAGGATCGCATTCCTGGAAACGCTTTTCACGCTCTGCCATCAAACGGTCCACTCCATACAATGCTATACGGCGGTAGTCGCCGATAATACGTCCTCGCCCATATGCATCGGGCAGACCGGTCAACAAACCATTACTACGTGCACGGCGAATACTATCTGTATATGCTGAAAACACGCCTTCGTTATGAGTCTTACGGTATTTACTATATATTTCGGTTGTGATAGGATCCAGTTTGTATCCATATTCTTCGAGACTTTGTTGTACCATGCGTAGTCCACCATTAGGGAAAATCGCCCTTTTCAGTGGTTTATCCGTTTGAACTCCAACAATCTTTTCCAAATCTTTATCTATATAACCGGGTCCATATGCATCTATCTGTGATGGTATTTTGGTTTCGGCATCGTAGATACCTTTCTCTTGCTCGATCCTGAACATGTCAGACAACTTTTCCCACAATTTTGAAGTAGCCTCTGTCGGGCCACAAAGGAAGGAATCATCCCCGCTATATTCTGTGTAGTTTTTCTGGATAAAATTATTTACATCAATTTTTTCCTGCCATTCCGTACCATTAAAATTTCTATATGCATCCATATTTATACTGAATTAGTGTAATAATATATACTCAAGAAGCAAGCCATAAAAACAGCTTACCTACATTTTAACTTTTCTAAATGATATATAATACATATGATCGTTTTGAAGCTTTATAACCCGAAAACTTCACAACATCAAGTATTTTGGCAGGTCTTCTGACTTACTCTATCTCTGAACAACCTTCCCGTCTCTTTAGTCATCAGTTATCAATCTTTATTATTACTACGTCCTGTTAACTGTTCACTATTTTCGACAGTGGTATTGAGCTTTGTCCAAAGATTCTTACAGAGTTTACAGCAGCGGGTCTGTTTGGGATTTTCACCCAATTCCCTTTTCATCATCATCTAAGAATATAAAAGATAACACCAAAATTCGGTGCAAATGTATAATTTTTATTGGGGTTAATCAATTTATTTATCATGAATCTTGCATTTCAAAAACAGAGTATTTTTGAAATACAACTTAATCATTTGATTCACAAACAGTAAGACTGTTAAAAAACAGTCGGAAATCAGATTTTGTCTCTGCAAAAACAATCTACCAAGTGGTCATTTACGAAACCGACAGCTTGCAAATAAGCGTAACAAATGGTAGAACCAAAGAATTTAAAACCTCGCTTCTTCATGTCCTTACTCATCGCATCCGATTCGGGAGATGAAACAAGTGCTTCACTCAGCGATTTCAGGTGATTTATTACCGGCTTTTTGCCGGGGAAGAATGATAGTGTATAATTGTAGAAACTACCAAATTCTTTTTGTATGTCCAGAAATAGTTTTGCATTAGTAATTGTAGATGTGATTTTTAACCTGTTTTTTACGATTCCGTCAAATTGCATCAAACGCTCAACATCGGCAGCTGTCATTTTGGCAACCTCCCCGGCATCAAAATTATGAAAGGCTTTACGATACCCCTCGCGTTTTCTTAGGATAGTAATCCAACTCAACCCGGCCTGTGCACTTTCCAAAATCAAAAATTCAAACAGAATCTTATCGTCAGTAACAAGCCTACCCCATTCTTCATCATGGTATTTTATATATAACTCATCGTTTCCACACCACCCACAGCGTCTATCTATCAGATCTTCCATTTTCATAATATTTATTGCTCCAAAGATAATATTTTTCGTGGTATCGGGCATATTTAAAGCAAAAGGCAGACGATTGCAATTATTCGATTTTATTATTATCTCTTTCAAATTCCAGCAATTTTTTCTTTCTCCATATTCCACCACCATAACCGGTAAGAGTACCGTCTGCACCAATAACCCTATGACAAGGTAAAATAATGGAGATTTTGTTTTTTCCATTTGCATTGGCAACAGCCCTCACGGCAGAAGGTTTACCTAACAATTCGGCTTGCTTTGCATACGTCGTTGTATTACCATAAGGTATCTGTAACAAACTAAGCCATACCTGCTTTTGGAATTCAGTGCCTACCAAATCTAAAGGGATACTGAAATCTTTACGATCTCCTTTAAAATATTCCTCCAATTGTTTTCTGAGCGTATCGAAATGGGGATTATTACCCTGTACGAGTGGCGCTCCGAAAGAATCAGCCAACTGCCTTAATTCTAATTCAAGGTGCTTGTAATCTGCGAATTCAAACATACAGATTCCTTTATCGGTCGCAGCGGCAATCATCATTCCCAATGCCGTTTCTATACGGATTATATTAACAATACGCCTATCTTTACTTTTGTGAGGGGAAGCTCCGATAATACTCTTAAACATACTATTAAATCCGCTTAATGAATCATATCCTGAATCAAAGGCTACATCTGTCACACTCTGATCTGACTGGAAGCGTTGAAAAGCATTATTTGCCCTGAACATTCTCTGATAAGCGTGAAAGGTCAACTTATAATTCTTTAAAAACCAACGTCGTACCTGGCTTGGTTCCAATCCCATTTCTTTTAATCCGGCATCTTTTATTTTAATGGTAGGGTTCTCTTCCAGATATTCCAAAAGCCGCTTAATGTCTTCAGACGGATTTCCCAGTTTTTCCAATGGTTTACACACTTTACATGGCCTGTAACCATGATCCATGGCTTCTTTGGCAGAATGAAAGAACTCGATATTTTTCAACTTGGGTTTTGCAGGGCAAGTCGGACGACAAAAGATACCGGTAGTTTTTACTCCAACTACAAATACTCCTTCAAATGAACTATCCCTTTCGAGAAATGCCTTATAAAATATATCCTTTTCTGTTTCCATCTTCTCTATGTTGAAAATCGGTAATTATACCTTGTCAGTTAATAATCATTACTGTATCTTATCACAAAGGTAGAATTTTCGCGATCTCTGTGCAACCGAAAAATTGACAATGTCCTTTCTATACAAATCTGATGATTAACAAACTTGACAAAAGTATCCACTCACTCTTTTCCTAAGCTTAACCGGAAGAAAAAATCAAAAGTTTCTGTTATATTTATAAGCTATTCTATCAGTCCAAAATGGCGAAGCGCATTTGCCACACCGTTATCGTCCACACTATCGGTAATATAGTCAGCCGCAGCTTTCACATCATCTCCGGCATTTCCCATAGCTACACCTATACCTACATGTTTCAGCATTTCTATATCGTTTCCGCCATCACCGAAAGCCATTGTTTCGGATTTTTCGATATTATAATAATGTAAGAATTCATCAATACCAACTCTTTTATTGGTACTCTTTACATTTACATCGGCAAAAACAGGGTGCCAACGGCTCGATTCACAACTAATTAATGCTTCCCTCATAATTTTGTCTTCTGTAGGTTTATCTACATAAAGGTTAATCTGGAGTATTTCCTCATCAATCATTGCTCTAAGATCCTTCACAGGAGGCACAGGCACCTTTACCAGGTCAGAAATCAATTTTACCGTATCATCTACATAATTAACACACGATCCCTCCTGAACCATAAAAGCAAAAGGAAACTGCATTACTTTTTCCTGGTATGAGAGCAAGGATTCCAGTTCTTCTCTAGGTATAAGCCTTTTTCCAATAACCTGACCTTCGGTGGTGATACAACAAGAACCATTTACTGTAATAAAACCGTCAAATTCAATATCTCCAAGATTTTTGATCTGCTTCAATAAGCGTCCTGTAGCCAGGATAACTTTTATTCCTTTTTGTTTTACAGAATTTATTGCATCTATTGTAGATTGAGATAATGCGTGTGTCTTAAAACTCAGAAGAGTTCCATCAATATCAAAGAAAATTGCTTTTATCATAATAAGTGTGTAAGTGAATACAAAAATACAAAAATTTGTTTATACATCTCCTCTTTACATCAGATTGATTAGTCTGCAATATTTACCCACCAACTCATTTTACAGCATTTATATCCAGTTCTTCAACAACCTTTACATGCTAATTTTAGTCTTTGAATCAGATTTCAAGATCTCTTTTTAGGGTATGAACTTAAATTGTAATTTTCTTTAACTCTTTTGCATTATTTAAAGATAAATCAAAATGTAATAATATTTCCGTACAACATGTCCGATAACGGACATGTTTAATTTTCATATTACATTGAATTAAAGTACTTTATATTTTCGGCATAGGAGTTGCCTAATATATACAGAAAACTATAATACATTGAAAAATGGACAGAGAAATACCTTTGAGTATTCAAAAGAAAGAACGGAATAAGCAAATAATACGGTATGGTAGTATATTCGTAGCAATTGTTGTAGTCATTGTCATTATATTAAATATAATGGAAGGATCTATTCCTTCAAAAAATCTTGTAATAGGAACAGTAGACAAGGGAACAATAGAAGTTACAGTGAACGCATCGGGAAAAGTAATACCATTAACCGAAGAAATAATAGTCTCGCCTATAGCCAGCCGTATACTCGAAGTATATAAAGAAGCCGGAGACTCTGTCAACACCGGAGAACCAATATTAAAACTGGAACTGGCATCTATAGAAACAGAACATAAGCAAAAATTGGATGAGCTGGAAATGAAAAAAAGCAAACTCATCCAATCGCAAATATCTTTAGATAATAAAATTTCAGAGTTGGAAATGCAGAAGCAAGTTAAGGAAATGAACCTGAAACAAATGCAAACCGAACTTGACAATGAACGTTATCTGGATAGCATTGGAGCCAGCACATCCGACAAAGTACGTCAGGCGGCATTAAGCTATGAGGTTGCCAAATTGGAACTGCAACAACTAAAACAACAAATAGAAAATCAGAAGAAAAATACAACCGCTGAAGCCCGTGTTCAACAACTCGACCTGAGCATATTTGAAAAATCATTATCAGAAAGTGCCCGGTTACTGAAAGACGCCCGTATTTTGTCGCCTCAGAATGCAACACTGACATATGTGAATAATCAAATTGGATCTCAGGTATCTGCCGGAACACAGATTGCCATAGTTTCAGATTTAAGCCATTTCAAAGTAGAGGCTGAGATCGCAGACAGCTATGCAGAACGATTGAGTTCGGGAGCAAAAGCTATTATTAAAATCGGACAATTGCAATTAGACGGTACTGTAGTAAATATTACACCTTCGGTGAAGAATGGTGTAATACAATTTATTGTTATGCTCAAAGATAACGGCAATTCCCGTCTTAGAAGCGGGTTGAAAACAGATGTATATGTTACTCACGGCATTCAGGATGAAGCCATACGTATACCCAATGCATCTTATTATATCGGAGCAGGCGATTACGAATTGTGGGTGGTAAATGGTAATAAAGCCGAAAAACGAAAAATAAAACTGGGCGAAAGCAGCTTTGAATATGTCGAAGTAATTGATGGCCTGAATGAGGGAGAAAAAGTGATTATCTCGGATATGAATCAATATAGGAACAAGAAAGAACTAAAAATTAAAAATTAAAAACAATACGATTATGCCAATTATCAGTATGCAAGGTATAACAAAGATATACCGCACAAAAGAAGTAGAAACAGTAGCACTGGAAAATGTAAATCTTGAAGTAGAAAAAGGAGATTTTCTTTCTGTAATGGGCCCGTCAGGATGTGGTAAGAGTACCATGCTGAATATTATGGGACTTCTGGATGTACCGACAGAAGGAAAGATCCTTATAAACAATACTCAAACAAATAATATGAAAGATAAAGAAATGGCGGGGTTCCGTAATAAAACATTAGGATTTGTCTTCCAAAGTTTCCATTTGATAAACTCACTAAATGTACTTGATAACGTGGAACTTCCGCTTCTTTATCGTAAGTCAGGAGATAAGAGCCGCCGCGAAATGGCCAAACTTGTATTGGACAAAGTAGGATTATCGCACCGGATGAAACACTTTCCGTCTCAGCTGTCTGGTGGACAATGCCAGCGTGTCGCTATAGCCCGTGCTATTATTGGCAATCCTCAAATAATACTTGCCGATGAGCCTACCGGTAATCTGGACAGTAAGATGGGATCGGAAATTATGGATCTTCTGTTCAACCTGAATAGTGAAGGAACAACTATTGTAATGGTAACGCATGACGAACATATTGCAAAAACGACAAAACGCATTGTACGTTTCTTTGACGGAAGACGAGTAGAATAGTAAGTAATCCCAGAAACAAGAAAAGCAATTTACCCAAATATGAATCTAATCAACTTTAAAATAATATTCCGGTCACTGTTGAAGAATAGGTTTTATTCTCTTCTCAGCATATTTAGTACAGCCCTTACAATACTGATAGGCTGCTTTATCGCTGTGAATTTATATAGAACTGTTTTTCCTGAAATAGATATATTATTGTTTTTAATTGCAGTTTTAGCCACTATCATCCTCATGCTATTGTTTGCTTTGGTCAGCGTATGGTATCCGGCACATCTGGCATCAAAAACTCAACCCGCTATAGCTTTAAAACTGGAGGAATAACATTATGAAAGCAAGTTATCTGAAACAAGCTTTAAAATCATTGAAAGACAATCCTTATTCTGCCTTTATTTCCATATTGGGGATAGCTTTATCTATAGGGATGATAATATCGTTGTTGGTTGCAATAAGGGCAAAGACGATGAACCTGTCTCCTGAAAATAACCGTACCCGCTCTTTGTATGTAAAGTGGGTAGGTGTTAAAGAAAAAGAGTCTGATAACAGGGTAGTCAATGGTTTTATGTCTTTAAAAACAATCAGGGAATGTTTTCAATCGCTGAAAATACCTGAAGCGGTGACTGTGTCCTCTTTTATCCATTCTCACCTTGCAACTTTACCGGGAGGAGGCAATCAAAAAAGATGCTATGTACTCTATACCGACGATGTATTCTGGAAAGCCTTCGATTTTAAGTTTACAGAGGGAAACGGATATAATAAAGAAGAATTTGATGCTGGTATTAAAAAAATAGTTATAAGCAAACAGCTTGCACGCACCATATTCGGTACAACCGGGAATGTCATAGGCAAAGAGGTGCAGTTAAATTTTATACCATATATTGTTGCCGGAGTGGTTGAAGACCTTTCCCCGATTACAGTTGCTACTTATGCCCATGCATGGATTCCTTATACATCGGTACAGGCAGGGCAAAGCTCTGACTCGGAAGGTATAACAGGAATGTATAAATGTCAGATAGTAGCACACTCTTCAAGCGATTTTGGTGCTATCCGCAAGGAAGTCGAACAGCAGGTCAGTCGTTATAATACAACGCTTGCAGACTACAAAGTTGATTTTTACGGTCAACCGGACACAAGATATGTTGAAGATCACCGCTTTGGAGCCGGCTATCCCGATATGCAAAGATCATATCTGTCAGATATCGGACTGATACTCATTCTTCTGATTGTTCCGGCAATAAATCTTTCCGGGCTTACTCTATCGCGAATGAAAAAGAGAATAACCGAATTAGGTATAAGAAAAGCTTATGGAGCGACTAAGAATGTTTTGATATGGCAGGTTTTGAGCGAACAAATGGTATATTCTTTAATAGGAGGAGTTTTGGGTTTGGCTTTTTCTTATATAGGCTGTTCGTTAATGAAAGATTTTGGTTTCAATCAGAATAATTATTTTGGGCTGGATATTGAAGCGGCTCTTAATCCCTCTGTTTTTATTACTCCGGGTACGTTTTTTCTTACATTTTTGTTTTGTGTTGTAATAAATGTATTGAGTGCAGGGATTCCTGCGTGGAGAGTTTCATCGACACCAATAGTAGAATCGTTAAGGGAGGACTAATTTATGCTTAAACAGGTATTTAGAATAATATTAAATCAGCAGAAAAGTAATTTCTGGATAATAATGGAATTGATATTCGTATCAGTATGCCTTTGGTATATAATTGATTATATGGGGGCTTTGTATACGATTGAGAATACACCTCTGGGGTTTAACATAGAAAACACATATCGCATCGACTTGAGTGAACGGACACAAGGCAGCGATAATTATATATCGCCGGAAGATAAAACAACTACAACAGGAGAAGATCTATTAGCTGTAATGGAGCGCATCAGGCAATATCCGGCAATAGAGTCGGTCTCTCTGTCTGTTGCTTCACAACCTTATGCCGCAACTCCGTATAGTCAGACTTTCTATAAAAAACTGCTTTATAATGACACTGGGGTTTCTGCACAGGAATACCGGGTTACATTGTCATTCTTCGATGTATTTAAAATCCAGTCACCGGATGGAAAAGACCCGAAGACAGCATTGAGCCAGCATTCAATAATTATTTCTTCAAATATGGCCGAAGATTTGACTAAAGAAGGAAATATCATTGGAAAGAATGTGATAGTCGGAGAGAATGGACAGGAAAAACAAATAACAGCTGAATATATACCGGTCAGATGGTCTGAATATTTTAAACCGCATCGTTCTTTTTTCAGCTTATTATCAGAAGATGATATTACACATACGGTCAATTCAGGTAATCTATCGAATATGGAGTTGTGTATACGGACAAAACCGGAAGAAAGCCCCGGCTTTATAGATGCTTTTATCAAAGATATGGCTCCCCTGCTGATGGTAGGAAATATTTATATGATGGATGTGCGTCCGGCATCTTATATAAGAAAAGGAACTATAGGGCCCGTGGCTAGTACAATTTATGTAAGGTCTCTTCTTCTGGGTTTCTTGCTGGTTAATATTTTTCTGGGAATATCGGGGGTATTCGGTTTGCGTGTCCAACAGAGGCGAAGTGAACTTGGATTGCGCATAGCTTTAGGTTCCAGCAAACTGAAACTGCAATTACTAGTCATTGTCGAAGGATTGGCCTTACTTTCACTAGCCATGATTCCGGTAATAATAATTGCTTTAAATATCGGATTATTCGAACTCGTACACCTGGAATGGATCGAATTTACACCGTTTCGTTTCCTTCTTGGTATCTTGGCAACATATCTGATAATGGCATGTATAATCTTTTCCGGAGTATGTTATCCGGCCTACCGTACATCGCTGATCGAACCGGCCAATGCTTTACGTAACGAATAATATCAATTGAAAATCGTATTAACGGATATGTATAAGATATATTTCAAACAAGCCATAGAAATGCTGAAACAGAATAAGTTTATCAGCTTAATAACCATTATCGGTACAGCTCTGGCTATTATGATGATTATGGTAATAATCGTGGCATATTCAATAAAGAACGCAAGTATTTCTCCTGAGGTCAACCGGAATAAAACACTATATCTGAAATATCAAAGGATGGATATGAAAGATGGGAGCAATTTTCGTAATCGCAATATAGCATATTCAATCTACAAGAATTATCTGTTGCCGGAAATGAAAACACCGGAAATGATATCAGTCATCAGTCCTTCCAGAAAAGAGGTAAAAGTCAGGTCTGCCAATATTTCACGAAATATTGGTTTGGAAAGCCGTAATGTGGATGATTCGTTCTGGAAGATTATGTCGTTTGATTTTGTTGCAGGAAAGCCATTTACAAAAGACGATCTGAATACTCAGGCTAAGAAAGTTATCCTGACTGAAAGTACTGCATCTGAGTTATTCGGAAGCAATGATGATATTATTGGAAAAGAAATACAGGTAAACTTTAAACCTTATATCGTAAGTGGCGTGATAAAAGACGTGTCGCCTGTATTTGAATATGGATATTCCGATCTGTTCCTGCCATATCCATCCGAAGAAAGCGATATATGTATTCTGTTATTAAAAGCAAAAAATAAAAAGGACTTCGATGCTATCCGTAATGAAGTAAGGAACGCCGAACGAAGATACAATGCCGTAGACGAACAATGGACTCTTACTCTCTTCGGTCCATATGATCACAAAGTACAACAACTGGACAAAGGCGGAGAAGAACCAAATGTAAAAAAAGCCGACCGGAAAATGATTTTTATAATATTGGTCTTACTCCTTATTCCGGCAATTAATATGTCAGGAATAAGCATTTCGCGTATCAAGCGTCGCACCGAAGAGATCGGTATAAGAAAAACTTTTGGGGCAAAGAAATCAGTCATTCTCATTCAGGTCTTGTATGAAAATTTTATTACGACCCTTACAGGAGGATTTATTGGACTTGTTTTTTCCTATTTTATCATTTTGTGGTTCAAACGATGGTTGCTGGGAATAACTACTGCCGACGCCATACCTGTTCAGGCTCTCATATCTGTACCCATAGTAATGTCGGTGTTCGTCGCATGTCTTTTACTTAATATATTATCGGCCGGAGTTCCGGCTTATAAAGCGTCCAGAATGAAAATAACAGATTCTTTAAACCGTAAATAACAGTTGAAGCGATGATAATGAATATATTAAAAATAATATGGTCGGATCGTAAGATTAATTTCTGGATATTACTGGAACTCACCCTTGCTTTCTGTATACTTTGGTTCTGCGTCGACTATCTGTACTTTATGGCTAAGCGTTATCTACAGCCTCTCGGCTTTGATATAGAACATACTTATAATATAGAACTGGGGATCAAAGATGATGAGGCAAATATGTTATATTCAGGCGATTCTATTCAAAAAGATCAGATATACAATAACTTCTGGACTATTTATGACAGGGTAAAAAGGCATCCGGCAATCGAGGCCGTAACTATTTCCACATTTGCAACCCCTTACGGAATGAGAACTAGTACTCAATATATGATTGATTCGGTAGAACAAGACGTTTCAGAAAATTTTGTAAGTCCTGAATACTTTGACGTTTTTAAGATAAAAAAACTCTCAGGCCTATTTTTCACATGGGACGATGCTGCACTTAATTATGCTGTAATAAGCGCAGACCATGATGGGCTTTTTGCTCAGAAAATTCCACAGAACTTAAAAGAAATACAGCAAAGAGCCGGAACATTTAAAGTATCAGGAGTTGCCGACAGAAAGAAATTCAGCGAATTTGATGATTATAAGTGCGTTGTATACACCCCTTTAAAAAGGCAAAACCCGATGACCATAGAAATGAGCGACTTAAGTGTAAGGGTAAAACCCGATGCAGATAAGAATTTTGCCGGACAATTTGTTCAGGATATGGATGCGCAGCTGGATATCCACCCCTTTTACCTTTCCTCGGTAATACCAATAAAAGAAAACAGGGAAAACTATCTGGAAAGAAGAGGTTATGACGGGAACCTAAAGAGTGTTTATGCCATATCCCTGTTTCTTTTGGCCAATATTTTTCTTATTGTTATTGGTAGCTTCTGGTTCCGTATACAATCGAGACGCAGCGAGATAGGATTGCGCATAGCATTAGGTTCCTCAAAAAAAAATATCAAACAACTGTTCATTTTTGAGGCATTATCACTTCTGTTCATCTCCAGTATACTTGCTGCATTTATTTGCATAAATATCTCCTTTGCCGATATATTGAAAGATATAGGTGTCCCTATTCCTGAAAGAGGAGGTGACCTGATGAGTATAAACCAGTATATAATCAACTATATCATCACCTTTATTTTCATATCCTTTATTGTGGTTATAGCAGTATGGAATCCGGCAAACAGGGCATCAGGAATACAACCTGCGATGGCTCTTCATGAAGAATAAAATAAAAACATCAACGACTATGTATAAAATATATTTCAAACAAGCCATAGAAATGCTGAAACAGAATAAGTTTATCAGCTTAATAACCATTATCGGTACAGCTCTGGCTATTATGATGATTATGGTAATAATCGTTTCAAAATCTATACAGAATATGAACATTGCTCCCGAAATAAATCGTGACCGGACTATGTATATGAAATTTGAAATAAAAAAAGGTAAAAATAATGATTCGATGAACTCCAATTATGGTATCGGTTACAATATATATAAGGAGTATCTGTCTGATATGAAAATCCCGGAATTTATTACATTAGTCAAAGGATCCTGGGAAAAAAGCCAGGTAGCAACGGCTGAAAATGAAGCTGACATAAAGGAGTTTAAGGCAATATCGGTGGATGCAAACTTCTGGAAACTCATGTCTTTTTCTTTTATCAAAGGCAGACCGTTTACACAGGAGGATTTTACCGCAGGCCTGAGAAAAGCAGTCATTACGGAGAATACAGCAAAGATGCTTTATGGTAATGAAGATGCTTTGGGAAAGATCATATATATAGATTACCATCCATATACAATTACCGGAATTATAAAAGACGTATCTCAGGTATTTAAACATGCTTATGCCGAAATTTATATTCCCTACACCTCTAATGCTGATTATGAAAAGAGTAGTTACTCTATTTATCTTCTGGCAAAAGACAAAAAAGACTTTGAAACAATAGCCGGAGAAGTTCGCGCTGCTGAACGGAGGCACAATACAGTGGATACCCAATGGAATCTTACCCTTTTGGGTCCATACGACCACAAAACGAATATATTGAATGTTTCGAACCTGGAACCAGATATGAAGGGAGAAACTCGTAAGACAATATTCATATTATGTGTATTCTTACTGGTACCCGCTATCAACCTGTCTAGCTTCAGCATGTCGCAGATGAAAAAACGCATCGAAGAAATAGGTGTGAGAAAGGCTTTTGGAGCTAAACGCTATGTAATATTAATACAGGTACTGTTCGAAAACCTTATAACATCACTTATTGGCGGCATTATAGGTCTTGGCTTGTCGTACATTGTAGTCGTCTGGCTAAAGGAATGGCTATTAGGTGTAGGATCTACGGCTTCTCTTCCTCTCGAAACCTTTATTTCATTACCTGTATTCGTCACTGTGTTTGTAGTATGCCTGCTATTGAACCTGATCTCGGCCGGAATACCGGCATACAGAGCCGCAAGAACATTAATTGTAGATTCTATTAATAAAAATACCCGATAACCATGATAAAGCATATTTTTAAAACAATATGGAATGAGCGCAAAATAAATGCCTGGATTCTGCTGGAACTCGTTGTTGTCTTTTGCATATTATGGTTCTGCATGGACTATATGTCTTTCACACTGAAAGGTTTGCTTGAACCTAAGGGTTTTGATATAAACCATACATATCGTATAAACATAAGTATGAAAGACGAGGGCAGAAAAATATTATCTTCTTCTGATGCCGAAGCCAAGGAGCAAATTACAGAAGATATATGGACTATATATGATCGTATAGAAAAATATCCGGCCATAGAAGCAATAAGTTTTTCAAATCAGGCCTATCCTTATACAGGTTCATATTCATCAACCAGCATGAATGTTGATTCGGTAAATTTCGGGTTCCGTATAAAGTCTGTCACACCAGGTTTTTTCGATGTATTTAAAATAAAATTAATACATGGCACAGCCTTCAACTGGGAAAATATCGCAACTGACAATCCGGTGATTATTAGCGCAAACAATGATAACCTGTTTGCAGATAAGAATCCGGAAAAAGTGGAGCTGATAGGAGCAGAAGAATCTGCCCGGAAGGTCATCGGAGTAGCCGAAAGGAACAAACGCATAGACTACGAACCTTATGAACCCATAATGTACAGTCCGATAAAAAGATGGAGCCAATCTATAGCCGGCTACCGGGAATTATGTATACGGGTAAAGCCCGAAGCTGATAAAAATTTCAGGGAACGGTTTGCCGAAGATATGCGTAGCCAGCTACAACTCGGATATTATTACTTATCTGGAATTGAACCTATTTCTAAAGCCAAAGAGGAATATCTTGGCTGGTCAGGCTATGGCGACAACTTTAAAAGTATTTATTCAATTACTATATTTTTAGTTATAAATATCTTTTTAGGTGTAATCGGAACATTCTGGTTCAGAATACAATCGAGACGTAGCGAAATAGGCTTACGACTGGCATTAGGAGCCAGTAAGGCAAATGTAAAAAAAATGTTTATAGCTGAAACCTTCATGTTATTATTCCTTGCAAGTATTATTGCCAGCATTGTTTGCGTAAATATAGCCATCGGAGATATTGTGAAAATGATAAATGTTCCGGTGCCTGCCAGGGGGGAGGAATCCGTGGCCGCCATACAACATTTAATAAACTATGGATTAACATTTTCTTTTTTGTTTATCATTTCCATTATCGCCGTATGGTATCCCGCAAACAGGGCATCAAAAATTGCACCGGCAGAAGCATTACGTGACGAGTAACCGAAATTTTATGTATGAACATTATGAAAAAGCTTTTTATTATTATACTCTTTCTTTCCGGCATTACCGCCGGGCTGGTGGCACAGGATACCCTTGTTGTCAGTCTGGTGGATGCCATCGGGCGCAGCAGAACAATCTCTGTGGATGCCGTGGTTGCACGGAACCAATACAAGTCCAGTTATTGGGAATACCGTACCTATAAGTCCGAATTGTTGCCTTTGGCTACATTAAGTACTACTCTACCCTATTATTCCAAGTCTTATAATGCATTTCAGAATTCTGACGGTAGTTACACATATGTAAGTAATGATTACAGCCAGATGGACGCCTCCTTATCGATCTCACAAAATATTCCTTTGACAGGAGGTTCTATCTCGGTAGAAAGCAGCCTGCAACGGTTACAGCAATACGGGGATAATAACACGACACGTTATATGGCTATACCTGCGTCTGTTACATTAGAACAGCCTATTTTCGGTTTCAACCGGGTGAAATGGTTACAAAAAATTGAACCTGTAAAATATAATGAAGCAAAACGAAAGCTGACGGCTGATATGGAAAGTGTATCTAATCAAACTATTACATATTATTTCAATCTACTGGTAGGGCAAATAAACCTGGAGATAGCATACCAGAATCTAAAGAATTCGGAAAAATTATATACTATAGCCGAAGCTAAAAGAAAAATAGGGCAGATATCAGAGAATGACCTATTGCAGCTCAAAGTATCTTTATTAAAATCGGAATCGTATATGACCGACGCCCAAGCATCGTTCAATTCCCGTATGTTTCAGTTACGCTCTTATCTGGGATATGGCGAAGATGTAGTCATAAGGCCGGTAATTCCGGATATATTTTCTGAAACCCTGCCTGTTTTATCTTATCCGGAGGTTATTTCACTGGCCCGCCAGAACAATGCTTTTACCCAGACTATACAAAGGCGGATGCTGGAGGCTGACCGGGATATAAGCCAGGCAAAAGCGGATCGCTGGAATGCTAAACTTTTTGTATCGTTTGGTATGTCGGGGCAAGACGATACCTTCTCCAGAGCTTTTAACAGTAATAACTGGCGCAATAACCAGATTGTGAATGTGGGAATCTCAATACCAATCTTAGACTGGGGACGTGGTAAAGGAAAGGTGAAAATAGCAGAAGCCAACAGAGATGTAGAGAAGGCCAAGGTAGAAAAAGATCAGATGGACTTTAATCAGAATGTGTATCTCCGGGTGCAGAATTTCAATAGTCAGTCGAAACAACTGGAACTGGCTAAAGTAACTGATGAAGTAGCCCAAAAACGTTATAATACTTCTATCGAAGCTTTCGTCTTAGGAAAAATTGATGTATTAAATCTGAACGATTCCCAGTCGTCAAAAGATGAGGCCAGAAGAAATTATATAGAACAAATGTATCTTTTATGGTCATACTATTACCAGATACGCAGTCTTACGCTATATGATTTTATAAATAAGGAAGATCTGGCTGTAAGCTACGATAATATCATTAATTAAAAACTTATTTATCTATACTATGTTGATTTTAAAATTCAGTAATTTTAGAATTTAAAGATGAAAGATAATAAGAGCAAAATATGTAAGGTTTGTCAGGTTTTAGTTAAACCACAGAGTAAACGGAGTCACACAGAGTTTTTATTTAAAAATCAGAAGTGTGGAAATCCTTTGTTAACTGATAACTGTTGACTGTTAACTGTAAATATGTGTCAACTTTGTCAACTTTTCGACTACTGATTCGCTTTAATTATAGGTAAATGGTTAACTTTATTTGTTGAAAGGATATATTTATGTTATTGATATGTGATGATGATGCAGCTATACGCTCATCTTTGATATTGGTATTCAAACGTGCAGGATATGAGACGGCCAGTGTTTCTTCTCCTAAAGAGGCCATCAATTTTGTGAAGGATACTGTTCCTGAACTTATATTGATGGACATGAATTACACGAAGGGAACCAGCGGTGAAGAAGGGTTGACACTACTGAAACAAGTAAAAATATATTGTCCCAATACACCTGTTATCCTGATAACAGCATGGGGCTCTATTAGTCTGGCGGTAAAAGGCATTCAGGCCGGAGCGTTCGATTTTGTCACAAAGCCATGGAATAATATGGCTTTGTTGAATACCATACAAACAGCTTTACAATTGCAGAACAATAAGGAAAACAGCAATATTACCTCCGGTTATCAGGAAAACGACATTCATTTTGATAAGATCATAGGTAAGTCACCCTTGTTACAGAATGTATTCAATACGATATCGCGTATAGCCAGAACAGATGCTTCCGTACTGATTACCGGAGAAAGTGGAACAGGTAAGGAACTGATTGCTGAAGCCATACACGAGAACAGTAACAGAAGTAAAAACCCCTTTATAAAAGTAAATCTCGGTGGCATATCCCAGTCTTTGTTCGAAAGTGAAATGTTCGGCCACAAAAAGGGTGCTTTCACAGATGCCCATTACGACAGGGTAGGACGTTTCGAACTGGCGAATAAAGGTTCTATCTTTCTGGACGAGATAGGCGATCTGGATGCAGCCTGCCAGGTGAAATTACTAAGGATTTTACAGGACAAGACGTTCGAATCGTTAGGAGACAGCAAGCAAAAACAAGCCGACGTAAGGGTTATCAGCGCAACTAACCGGAATCTGGCAGACATGGTTGTTAAAGGGACTTTCAGGGAAGACTTATTCTACCGTATCAACTTGATTACGATCAGGGTTCCGGCATTACGCGAACGGATTGATGATATACCGCTTCTTGTTGATTATTTTGCGAGGAAACAAGCAGAGATTAACGGACTAGGCAATATCGAGATCACATCTGAAGCCATATCTTTTCTTAAAAAATTGTCATATCCCGGGAATATAAGGGAATTGAAGAATCTGGTTGACAGGGTTATATTGGTTTCCGGTAAGCAGGTGATTGGCTATGATGACTTTAAGGGGCAATATATAGAGATTCCCGGAAATTCATCTATATCTTCAGATTCGGTTTATCCTCTGGATGAACTGGAGAAGAATATGATAATCAAAGCTATGGAATTATATAGCGGCAATCATTCGAAAGTAGCTACAGCCTTGGGCCTGACCAGACAAACTTTATACAGGAGACTGGAGAAGTATGGTATAAAATACGAATAGTATAATATGAAATCAAAGATCATCTTTTGGATACTTGCTGTTTTGGTATTTGGAAGTATCTTGTATATAGGTACTTTATTTTTTAATACCAACTTATATATATTCCTTATAATAGAAGGGATCGGTATATTATCCATATTTCTTTTCCTTAACCTCTATTACAGATTGATCAAACCGTACCAGATCATTCAGGACGGCATGGAACTGATCAAGAACCAGGACTTCTCAACCCGCATAAGACCAACATCGAGCAGCGAAGCGAACGAACTGATTGCGGTTTTCAACAGAATGATGGATCAGTTGAAAGATGAACGTTTGCAGGTAAGGGAAAAGAATCATTTTCTCGATCTGCTTATCAATGCTTCTCCTCAAGGCGTTATAATACTGGATTTTGATGAACACATAACTGGTATCAATCCTGCGGGAATGCGCTTATTGAATATAACCAACCTATCTGAAGTAATTGGTACGAAACTGACTGATTCCGGTATCAGTATCGCTACTGAATTAGCTGCATTAAAACCGGAAGAAGATATTGTGATCCGCAGTTCGGGAATTACCATGTATCGTTGTGTACGTTCATTTTTTCTGGACAGAGGATTTTCCCACCCCTTTATTTTAATTGAGGAACTAACACATGAGCTTCTCAAAATAGAGAAGAAATCATATGAGGGCATTATCCGCATGATGGCACATGAAGTGAATAACTCCGTAGGGGCGATTGGCGCTACACTGAATGTAATATCGGATATATTGCGGCAAAACGAATATAAGGAGTTAACAGATGTGATACCGGCTGTAGATGCTTCTTACGAGCGTAGCAGGCACTTAGGCCGCTTTATAAGTAATTTTGCAGAAGTAGTCAAGATACCAGAACCAGCTCTGGGAGATGCAGATCTGAACGAACTAGCGCGTTCTGTCGATGCTTTGACAAGGATAGAGTGCCAACGAAGGAATATCAGACTAGAATTAGAACTGGCAGAGCCTATAGAGCCGGTCAGCATAGACAGTATTCAATTTGAACAAGTGCTGGTGAATATTGTAAAAAATGCCTATGAAGCGATTGATAAAGATGGGATAATAAAGATAATCACACGTGGTAATCCCTTATCCATTACAGTAATGAATGACGGATGCGATATAACAGAAGAAGTTCGCCATAAACTCTTCACTCCGTTTTTTACCACCAAAACAGAAGGGCAAGGTATAGGTTTGATGTTTGTCAGGGAAGTACTGCTAAATCACAATTGCAAATTCGATCTTGACTCGAAAAATAACTGGACGAGCTTTGATATTTATTTTTAAAACCGCCTTTATCTGCTACGGATTTGTATAGGTCCATAAAAAATGAAGGAATCCCATTTTGAGACTCCTTCATTCACACTTAACCCTAAACCTATCCTAATTCTTATCCCGAATAGACAACAATCTTATTCTGTTTTATCTTCATCTGCTACTGCTTCCTGCCAGGTTTGCCATTTAGGAGTAGCAGGATCATAACCGTCATATCCATAATTCTGAGCCAGTTTCCCTTTGCTGTTGGCTGTGATAGAGGCATCAAAGATCGGCCAGTAAATATTCTTTTTATCCATAGTATAATTAGGATTGTTGTTGCCGGTAGCGGTGATACTTATAGGGCCTTTGTTATACATACCATACTTGGTAACACGCTGATACCAATAGCTTCCGCCATTAGGATCCGTACCCTCCTGTTTATCAAAATTATCGAGGCTGTAGGTATTACCCCATTCATCAGGTTTACCACTACGGGCAAGACACAATGACACACGGGTCAACTCTACATTACGCCATTCTTCCCAATACAACTCACGGGCGCGTTCGTCCATTATATCTCCAATGGTAACAGTACCATTGTAGAGTTCAGTACATTGCGCTCTTTTCCTCACTTCATTTACATCATCAGCTGCTCCGGTGGCATCACCTAAGTAAAATTTAGCTTCGGCCCGCAGTAAATATGCCTCAGCCAAACGGTAAAGATACCAGTCTGCATTACCTCCGGTAGTAGCTCCCTGAATACCGTCAGAACTCATTTTTGCTTTATTTACAGGGTCATCCAGATAAAACTTATAATGCGGGACATCGTACCAACGACGGATAGTGTCGCTACACAACAGTTTTCCGTTATCATCGTAAAGAGAAAGAGGTTTTCCAAACTCGGAAGATGCCGGATTATTTACCTTATAATCTTCCATACGCACCCAGTTCCCATTCGTTGAACTGTGACGCAAGTCTGTAGCATCCATCCTGCCATTAACCTTCCATAGTGTATGAGATTGGAAATAAGTGGGACGGAATGTAGAGACTCCACGTCCCATTGCCTGCGCATAGTCATATTGCTTATTATAACTGCTACTGGTCCGAATTGTATTTAACAATGCCCGTTTGCCATCCTTTGTTTGTACCTGGTCGTTAAAAAGGAAGGGATACAAAATACGCATTGTAACCATTTTAACAAATGCTTCCTGATCCGAACCACGGTTTACTATGCCTAAAATAACCTCTTTATTAGCAGGAATAAGTTTGTTCTCTGCACGATGCAAATCCCAGATTATATTACGGGTAATAGGCCATGTTTCAGGCTCTCCTCCTTCATTAAATGTCCCAAAACTGTTTTGCATTAACGAATAGCCTGACTGATCTATCAATATATCTGTCTGCTCTTTTGCTTTGCCATATTCACCTAATGCCAGATAGCATTTGGCCAGCAACATACGACAGGCTCCTTTATTCACCATGCCTATCAGGTTCATATCTTTCTGGTCAGGCACCCATTCCACGGCAAACTCCATATCCTGGGTTATCATTTCCAGAATGGCATCCCGCTTGGTACTACGGTAATTCTGCTTAGGTACTTCCGTAACCTTTGTGATCAATGGTACATCGCCAAACTGAAACACCAGATTCAGGTAGCGAAAGGCACGATGAAAATATGCCCTGCCCTTATACATATTCTTGGTGGCCTCGTCCAAAGACTCTACCCCATCTACATATTGGATGATTGTGTTAGCCTGCATAATGATATAATAGGTTTCGTGCCAAAAGTGCCAGATACTATTGGTCTGCAGCAATGAGTTGAATAATCTGTTTTCACCTTTATCATCAGTTATGCCTATACTGGTAGGAGTAAGCGCATTGGCCATATCACAAAGCATTTTAGCTCTATCGGTCGCTGAAGCAACCATTAAATCGGAAAAGATATATTCGGTTCCCATAGGTACTATTTCGCCATGATCTGCCGCATAATATAATTTCATATGACGGTCGCAAAATGCCATAACAGACATCAATCCAGCCTCGGTAGAAAATGTCTCGGAAGGTTCGTAAATAGATACAGGATCAGGTTTCAGAAAGTCGTCTGAACATCCACTTAGCAAGATGATGATGCCAATAAGTAAGGAAAGGCATCTATAATTCATTTTTTGTATCATCGTTTTCATAATTCCTTTTATTAGATGTTAAAAAGTTAAGTTCACTCCCAATGTATAGATGCGTGATGCCCAGGTTTCGGTTTCAGGATCACCATATTCCCATTCTTTTTCCCATGTGGCAACATTACGGACAGAACCAAATACTTTGACACGCTCCAGGTCATATTTTAAAGTCCATTTTTTAGGTAATACATATCCTATTGAAATATTTTCCAGACGAATAAACGAACGATCATATATTTTACCCGGAGCCACAGCTCCTGTTGGTCCTACCGCATCAATACGGGCATATTCATTGGTCGGATTGTCAATCGTCCAATACTCCTTCCCCGGAAGATTTACTATTCCATTAGCTAAACGGGCGCCATTATCATCATCGTTCAGATAATTAGTCGATAAGCTTTTGTGTCCCATATAAGAGTAGATATTGAACGAGACAGTAAGATCTTTCCACAATGTAAACTCGTTACGTAAAGACCAATGATAAGGCGGGCTTGTTTGCCCAAGTATCTCTTTATCATTGTTATTATATACAGGGGTAACAGACCCGTCATCGTTTACTTTGTCATCAGCGGTGTAGAGGTTGGCAACTTTCGGATCTCCAGGTCTTTGTCCGTACTTTGCAGCTTCTTCCACCTCGTTTTTTTGCCAAATACCTGTAACACGATAGTTCCAAATAGCACTGACAGGTTGTCCTATAAACCATCCATTTGTTTTATCATCCATTTCTGTTCCATTCTGATAGTCGTAATAAAGATGCTTAATCTCATTTTTGTTATATGAAAAACCAAGAGAGGTAGTCCACTTAAAATCTTCATTATCTATGTTCAGTGTATTTATCGAAATTTCTATACCGCTATTATTGACTTGCCCCAGATTGGTAGTAATATCAGCAAACCCGGTAAATTCGGGCAGACGCCGGGTCATAATCATATCGTGTGTTTTCATTTGATAATACTCTATATTTCCAGACAAACGATTGTTGAGAAAGCCAAAATCGAGTCCAAAATTCCATGACTCGGTTTTTTCCCACTGTAAAGCCGGATTTGCCATCCTGTCCACCATCAAGTAACGATAAAGCACCTGTTCTCCATCTTTGTCGATATAGCCATGCATTTTTCCCCCTCCGGCAGAAAGGTTAGCCAGTGCTAAATAAGGGCTGGATAATGACCGGTTGCCATTCTTCCCATAAGAGAAGCGTAATTTACCGTAATTCATAATCTCCTGCCATTTGAAAAACTTCTCATTCGTAAATGTCCATGCTGTTGCAATTGAAGGGAAAGTGGCATATGGATTGGATGAACCAAAAGCAGAATACCCGTCCCTGCGTACAGAAGCAGTAACCATATAGCGATCGTCGAAAGAATAAAATAAGCGGGCCAACAAAGCATCTCCTGTTTCATAACTGTCTGAAGTAGAAAAAGAACTATCTTCTTTGCTCCCATTCTGTGTATTATGAAAACCCAGAGCATCTGATGGTAAAATATTGCGGGCTTTGATGACGTCACTCCAATATTGACGTTCCTCAGCCTCCTGTACAAGTGTGAGTACTACATGATGCTTTTTATCGAAAACGTAATCCCAATTGATGGTATTGTTAAGTGACCAATCAAAACGCTTTGTATGCTCACGATCCACACCTCGATCACTTGCTGTAGAGTTTGGCAGATCTGCCGACATGAAATAACGGTTATAGTAGAACTGGTAGCGCGGCGCGGCATTAAATGAGTATGTAATATTGAACGGAAGTTTTACTTTCGCATTAAATATACTGTTTAGCACCGTATAACCTCTCTCCAGTTCCAGATATTGTTTCTGAAAATCATAGTTGTACCCCCTCCTACTGAAATTATCGTCCAGAGGATACTGTACGGGATTACCGTTTTCGTCGGCATAGTCAGCATAAGGACTATTTTCTAACAGGCTTCCCAATGTTAAGTCCACATTACCATCCGATCTGTCCTGAAAATTTACATTGGCACCAATCTGAAGCCATTTGGTAACCTCCATATCTACTTTCATGTTGGCACGTACAGCCTGATAATCATCACTTCTCAGCACACCCTGATTTTTTAAATAACCCATCGAAAAATAGTAATTAGCTTTCTCTCCGGCTCCACTTACGCTTGCATTGTAATCCTGATTGAAGCCTACCCTGAATGCATGATCCTTCCAATCTACAGTTTTGCCGGCAAGATAGTTTTCCAAAGCATTGCCTTTAAGTCCTAATCGTTTAGCCCATATACTTAAATCGGATTCATTGCCATCATTGACTGTATAAGCACGCCAGTCTTCGATAGAGACATTCGATGGCAATTTGTTGGGATTCATATGATATCCGGGCTGTGAAGCATTTGCTCCGGTTTGATATGCTTCATAAACTCCTGTCAGCGGATTTACCCCATAAGTACTCTTCACCAGCCAATCCTGAAGATGCTGCATATAGTCTTCCGGATTCCATCTTTCCCTGTTTGCGGTTAATTGTGACCAGCCAAAATTAGTTGTTACATTTATAGTAGGTTTTCCCTGCTGTCCTTTCTTTGTAGTAATGATGATAACACCATTAGCAGCCTTCGCTCCGTAAATCGCCGCGGCCGAAGCATCTTTCAGAATGTCTATTTGACCGATATCATCAGGATTGATCTCCGATAGTTCTCCGTAAAAAATCATTCCATCAAGGACAAGCAATGGGCTGTTGTGATTTCCTGAAGTATAAACCGAACGCTGCCCGCGTATCTCTAATGTTCCCCCTCCCTTAGCCGACGAATCGAAACCGACTTTCAAGCCGGGAGTTCCCCGCAAAATATCCTGAACCGTTTTCGGGTTTTCGATTGCAATATTATCAGGACGAATCTGGACGATAGAGCCTGTCAGGTCTTTTTTTCTCATGGTTCCGTATCCTACCACCACAACTTCATCCAAGTTCAAAGAGTTTTCTTCTATTGTAATTCTATACTCGGAATTTGCTGTTATCTGAACCTCTTTAGTAGCGTATCCAAGAAAAGATATTACAAGTGTCCCTTTCGCCGGAACATTTAACTTGAATACACCATCTACATCAGTCATTGTACCTAAAGTGGTACCTTTCACTGCAACTGTTGCTCCTATCACAGCTTCCTGATTACCATCAAGAACCACGCCTGTGATATTCTTATTTCCTGTTTGTGCATTTGCACAAATGCATAGGAACATGCTGCACAACATCAGCATGCAAAACTTAATTTTTGATATCATACAATAAGATTTAAGTTTAACTTATAGTTGTTTTAATTATCATATAACAGATTACATATATTCCAAAAGTTATAATTGTAGTCAGCGAATAGGGCTCACTATCAATTTCCTTGATATTCATCATCGAATATTATTCCTTTAGATCGGATAAAACTGACCTGATTATTTCCCTTTTAGTCTTCCCTCCACTCACAAGCTGTTTCCCGCTAAGTTTACTCCACAAAGTAGCCGTATTTTCATTTACCACTTCATCGAGACGTGCTTCCCAATCCGGGAAAAACCCTCTCAATGCCAATCGCTGAACTGTAACAAAATCGACATCGGTACTCTTTATATCCTTGAAATAAATTAAAGTAGCGCCATAGTTTAGCAGTTTTTCCTGGAGAATATTAGTCGGAATATCCCTTACTCTTTGCGAATTATCTATCGCCAATGCCGCCGCTATGCCCGCCGCTTCTCCGAGTGCCATCCAGCAAGGTTCCATCCGCAGAGTAGAAAAACCAACATGGCTGCCAGATACGGCTACGGGAAAGAGCAGATTATCTATTATTTTCGGTACCATTACACCATATGGAACTGTATAAACAGACGAAGGATGACTAAAAAAACCATCAAGATGTACACGTCCAGGCTCACGTTTGCGTACTGCATGCGAATCTAATGCATAGTGGCTGGCAGTAACAGATACAGAATGAACAGGCGGACGTCCTCCTTCTCTTAAAGGAAGAGCATCATTGGCCGTAAAAAAATATGTCCCTTCGAGACGTCTGCCTTCACGAACATAAACCTGACGTGGAAATCCATCATTATCAAGATATTCATCTTTGGCAAATCCCCACTCGCGACACGCTTCGCGAAAATGCAGAGGTAATTCTTCATCATTTTGGGCAAACCATAATAATCCGATCGTATATGATCTGAGCCTGTCGGCAAAACGATCGCGCCAATCCCATCCGGAGGTAGGCCAAGGCCAATTCTCTTCGGGTAAGTCGGTAGATATAAGAGCCAGATGTTGGTTGTTGGCATCAACCTTTCCATTAGGTAATTGAGTCATGCTGCTCAGCTTCCGTATTCCCCAAGGATCTCCTTGTATAGATGTACTTTTTCCTGCTAAAATATTCCTTCTGTTCTCCTCTATTTTAGTTTTGTCCACACGGCTAAAAAGTATGTCGGTATTGCGTCCGGTCAGCACATCGTCGATCAGCGAGACAAATTCTTCCCTGCTATAGTCCTTTGGCTTAGGTATTGGCATGCGATTATCGGGATTATTCGTCAGGCACAGACGATAGTTATATGCCTGTATTGCATTATCACCCTGATATGTTGTCCCGGCTTCGTCAGGGCCATGTTTCCACCAACGATAGATTTTGCCGGCACATGGTTCGTTATATTCATCCGCAGCTTCACGACCTAATTTGTATGGGACTCCCGCTGCGGCACCCAGATCTCCTTCATAAGTTGCATCTATAAATATTTTTGCCTTATAAAATTCCTCTTTGCCCGTTAATCTATTGAGAATACGAATAGATTCGATCTTATCTCCCATCTTAATCACATAACGAGGATCAGAATCAAATTGACGGGACGTTAGTATATCTATTTTACCGGGGCCTGCTTGTGCAATCATCCGGTCAAACGTATTAGCAGCTACGTGAGGCTCAAAGTGATATCCATCGCTACAATGGCGAACCTGAACAGATTCAGCTCCATACCGCTCTGCATAATATGCCTTATTTAATGCTACCAATTGACCGAACAATCCTGTTGTTGCCCCCCGAGTGCCAATATCGGTTGCTCCAAGCCCATTGACCGGAAGCCCTCCAATATGTTCCGTTCTCTCCAGAATAAGGCAATTCTTACCTTCTCGAGCTGCTGCAATAGCTGTCGTAATTCCAGCAGGAGTACCGCCTACTATTACAATATCGTAATCGGAGGCATAGGTGTTATATGCGATAGAAAGGACAAAAAACAATAAGACAGATAATCGTTTCATTAAAATTTCTTTTTATTCTATGTATACCTTGCGCAGGAAAAAGAGTCAAATTGTCTGCGCAGAAAAAAATACTTTAGAAAAGGTCTGCTAACCTTATTTTTCCATAAGAGCAACAGTGCACCACAAGTAAGGAGCCTGCCCGTGAAAGTCTCCTGCAAGGCGTGGACGATCGTAATAATACTGTTTGTCATTCTTTTTACCGGTACCAACACAAACCTCTGTTACATTGTTACGCTCATCAATATATGTAACTAATGCCAACCATGCTTTTCGTGCGGCCGGAGCATATTTTGCGGCATCTAACCATCCTTGTTTCACTCCTACAATAAATGCATAGGTGAACATAGCAGAACCGGATGTTTCGGCCCAACAATCAGATTTATCAATCAACTGATTCCACATTCCATTTGCACCCTGATATTTTAGCAAGCTTTCCATCATGGCGTGATAACCTTTCATTATACGCGAACGATCTTTATGATCTTGAGGCAAATAGCGCAATATATCGGTCATACCTACAGCCATCCAGCCGGCTCCACGTGCCCAATAGTAGGGAACATCCGGTGCATGATAGAAAAGGCCGTTGGGACGTTGTATCTCTTCCAGATAGAGTACCATCTCCTCGGCAGCGCGGTCGAGATATTTGGAGTCTCCTGTTACTTTATAAGCCTGCGCCTGCACAAAGGTTATCATATACATATCATCAATCCACAAACGCGTTTGCCATGAATGTCCTTTTTCTGACCAATGTCTTTCTTCCATTTTCGCATTTTCCGGTAGTTCCCACTGGCTATCGGCATATGCCATTCCCATATCCCGGTATCGTTTATCTTTTGTTATTTGATAAAGTTGCAGAGGCAAACCTCCGAACATATTGTAATCGACATGGTTCATCGGCGGCAACAAAGTTTTTTCTCTACCAAACAAAGGTTCAAATCTGTTTATTAAGAGTTTAGTAAGTTCCTGATCTTTTACCTGAACAGCATAACCGAGTGCACCTGTCCAACTGCATACTTCGGCATAATGGATATATCTTCCGGCATAGAGATCATGCCTGGCTCCCACGAAATGATATGCTAAACGTTTTCCAATTTCTTCAGGAGTAGAACCTTTAGGGAAATTGGTCAACACGTTATCCTGCGCGACTAAGAATTGAAATGGTAATAAAAAAAATAAGAAAAATAGTTTTTTACTCATGATACTGAATTTTGATTATAATTTTTTTGATTAAACTTAATATTCTGTTTATTATCGAGATAGTTTTATCGGGTTATTAATTTTATTTTAAGAAACTGTTTATTTATTCTTATAATCACATATTGCTACTCCGATTTGTGAATCGGCACATCCATAATAGAGATATAATTTTCCATGGAGATAGGCCAAACCTTGTATGAATACCGTTCCTTGTACATATTGCCCGCTCTTTTCATACGAAGCTTCCGGATAGAAAAAAGGCTTATCTAATCTGTCCAATACTTTGAATGGATCTTTGGCATCTAACAATATCTGTCCGGCACAATATGCCCCTGATGGATAACCGGGATCTCCTTTTCCATCTTTTTTCCCGTTTTTTCCGTTATACAGCAAGACAATCCCCTTACCGGTAAGTAAAGCCGGCGGGCCACACTCTGTAAACAGGCTATCGAAATGTCCGTCGCGAGGCTGTGCTATTATTTTCAGCTGATTATTATCGTCCAACACAGGTTCCCAATTGATCAAATCGTCAGAGGTAGCGGCATGTATCGCCCGTTCACCCCAATACATAAAGTATTTTCCATTGATTTTTTCAATAACAATCTTATCATTCTTTATTGTTGTAAGTATCGATGCCGATTTACAAAACAGCTCTTCGAACCGCCCCTTATATGCTTTTCCAAAAGCCAACCCATGCTTTTCCCAGTTTACAAGATCTCTTGAAGTAGCTACCGCTAAACGGGCAATTTTACGATTCCACGCTGTATAAAAAGCCACATATAATCCGTCTTCGGTCATTGCTACCCGAGGGTCTTCGCATCCTCCGGGATATTCGAGATCTTTAAATTTATCATCTGGAAACATGACAGGAGTCTTTCTCCTTTCCATCGTAATGCCATCTCTGCTTTCGGCATAACCAATACGGGAAGTGCGTTTTCCGATACCTTGTCCCGAATTATCTTCTGCCCGGTATAATACTACTATTTTACCATCTTTGACAATCGCCCCAGGATTGAATGTATCGCTTTCCTCCCATTTAACCTTGTTCTTACGCATTGGGCAATAAAACTCGTTTATGGTATCCGGCGAAATAACAGGAGAGTCTATTCCGGGACGAACAAACTCACCTAATGCCCATTCGGGCAACTTGTCTGGTTGTTCCGGTTCTGTTTGTTTCGCCCTTATACACGAACTGAATAGAAGAACAACAACAGATATACATAAAAAACAATAATATCTTTTCATGGAATTTATTTCTGGACTTAAAGAAACATTGAAGTAGATCTATATTTACCTTAGTCTTACTTTGAATTCTTGTCTTTCTATATTAAATCCCTTGATTACCAAATGATACTCATTTTCGGGAAGATTGCTCATATCTGTTTCTATTTTTATCTGCTCTGTCTCTCCGGGTAGCAAACTCATAAAATTGTTTGTATAGAACGAAGGGCGTACAGGATTACCTTTACCGTCGAGCCATTGTACCTGAGTGAAAAAAGAAAGGGTTTTCCCCGTGTTTTTCAAATTGAGATCGATAAAGTGCTTCCCTTCTTTTACTGATGTTGTATATTTTACAGCAACTTTAGTCTTTGCAAGTCTATTTATATCCTGAAATCCTGCCGTAGTAGGCCCGGTAAGAGTTTTACGACCTTCATATTTGTTATTCGAACGCCAATAAAAGTTACTTCCCACTTGTCGGTTTTTATCATCAAACAGTCTTAGTTTGATAAATTGCACAGAGGTAATATTATCCGGAAAATCAATCCTGAAAACATCATTAACCACTCCGTCTTCGGGCAGATTGACAGAAGCCTGTTTTGAAAATATTTTTCTCATATTCAAATCATATACATCTGCCGTAACCTTATAGTCATTAAATGATTGGTAATAATCATTTACAATTGACACTGTATTTTTCAGATAGTCGAACTGAGGGTGCAATGGTTCGCATGCGTTTTGTGCGGCATACAATGCGGCTGTCGGTTCCAACGACCAGTCCCACATACGTCCGCATACTTGACGTATAGGCGAATTGTGGTACCAATACAAGAATCCGGATGTATAGCGATCTCCATAGTTCAGTTTATTATAATTCCATACTTCCCATATACTCTTGTAGTTGAAGGCTCCTACAAATTGCCCTTTCATCGCAAACTCATCTATATTATTGGATAACCCGTATTCATTGGTCATATCGGTATACATAGACGACATGAGGTGGAAACCATTTCCATCAGAGTAATCCCATACCTCCTTATTGATAGGCCACAAGTCTTTTTCATCCATCATTTCACGCAAGCATTCAACCGTAGGAAGGCACGGTGCACCATATTCAGGGTTGAATCCGTCAACACGGCTCCCCCTGTCCGACGCTGTATTTTCATAGTGCGCCATAATATTTACCTGTTTGTAGGGACTGCCATCGTGTATTCCTTCGCTTTCCGATTCCATCTGATATCCCCGTGTACCATCCAAATAGTTAATCAAAGATCTTGTGTAGGGCATTTCACTGCTCTCATTTGAGGATACGTAATATGCAAGGCTCGCATGATTGCGAATTCTTTTCACGGTAGAGGCTACATTTGATAAATATAAACCTAAATCTCCGGGATGTTTGGTATCGCCGGTCATCCAAAACTCTTGCCAGACCAGTATTCCCAGTTCATCGCACAACTGGAAGAAATAATCGGATTCTGTTATGCCTCCTCCCCAAAAACGTATGAGGTTTATTCCCGATTGGGCTGAATATCTTAGTTCGGCATAAGTCCGTTCGTTTGATGTGCGAAGCATATTTTCGGGCAACCAGTTCGTTCCCCTGATAAATAAGGGCTTACCATTGATATAGAATGTTCTGGACTTATCAGGAGTATCTGTTGTAGAGGTTATTTCCCTTATTCCAAAGCGTGTGGAGATGGAGTCTGTTATTTCCCCGTCGATTTCCGTTTTTAATACCAAATCATATAATTCCTGCTTCCCTTTATTCACAGGCCACCACAACCGCGGATTATTTATGATGAGTTGAGGATACTCTTCGGGTGTAAACACCACTTCGCTTACCTCTTCCCTGAACATCGAAATCTCTTTTTCGAACCTGATATTTTCTCCTTTCATTTCGCCTATCACTTTTACTTTCTGCCGCCGGTTCTGCTGGAGATAATTAGGAAAAGCTACTTCTACCGAAATAGTTTGTCTTGAGACATTATACTCCGGCTTTTCCAATTCAGATTTTACAAATGGATGACGTAATATTGTTTTCCCTGTCGTGAAAATTGAAATATCTTTCCATATTCCGGTATTCCGGTCTCTTATACCATCCAGAAAAGTGAAATCCCAGCCTACAGTCATCAACTGTGTTACGTTTTTACCTATTTCACCATTTCCTCCATTTTGAAATTCTCCGGTTGCGCCAAAAGATTTTCCTCCTTTAGGTTTAATCGTCCCCGGAGTATCAATAGGATATACCTTTACTGCAAGAACATTCTCTTTGTCATAAACTACATTATCGGTAATATTAATCTGGTTTTGCACAAACATACCTGAAATATTACCTATCATACTTCCATTAAGCCATATTTCCGCACGATAGTTAATACCATCAACCTGCATCCAAACCTTTTTATTTATGAGCTGGTTTTTATCGAGATTAAACTCCGTACGAAACCAATATGTATAAAAATCCCGACCAACATGATACAAATCAGGAATTAAATTTGATTCCAGCTTGTTGTTCAGTCCATAATATGGCTCAGGATATACTTTATTATACACAAGTGAATTCAACACTGTTCCCGGGACTATGGCTGGCAACCAGTTGGTTGAGTTTATATTGCTTGTCGAAATGTCTTCTGCCCGGACATTCAATTCATCTGCCTTTTTCATCTTCCAGACAAACTTCCCTGCATGCCCGTCGACCGAAGTCAGAATGTAATTATAAGTACGCTCTTTCAGCACTTCTTGCGCAAAAAAAGTAATTGTAGTAAAAAAGAGAATAAAGATTAATAGCGTTTTTTTCATTCGTATTAAAAATATTATGGTACTTTAATGTCTTGGCAAATGTAGATTGATCTTACAAAATCGACATTCTCATTTCTGCCAAACATATCCTCTTTCTCACGATTTTAACATGAAGGACTATTTTGGCGGAAATAAAGACATTTTTCCAGGCCAAAAGTATGCATTTAAAAATATGATTACTTTTCTTTGTAAAGATTTACTTAAATTCTAATAGTAAAGCAGATGAAGCACATCCGGATAATAATACTATTATTTTCATTCTTCAGCTCCTCCATTTATCTTGGTGCTTATAATATCCGTCATATTAATAGTAGAGATGGGCTGTCTAACAGTGCTGTTATATGCTTATTCCAGGATGCCGAACGTTATCTATGGATAGGTACTTATGACGGACTAAACAAGTATAATGGTACCGACATAAAGATATACAAACCCAGCATTAATAATAAATATAGCCTTTCGGGAAATGTAATCAGAAAAATAGTAGAATCGAAAAATGACTATTTATGGATTATAACTAAATCAGGTTTAGATAAATATTCTAAAAAGAGCGACAAAGTCGAAGCCCACTTCAATGAATTCAGAGAAGACTGCTTTATTACGAGCGATAGTAAAGGTAATCTTTTCATTATGACACAAACTGGGAAACTATATTATTATGACTTTATAGAAAATGAGTTTAATGAAATATCCTTTCCCGAGCCTGAAGCATACAATAACTGCAGGAATTTTATAATCGACCAGGATAATAAAATCTGGATTACACATAATGGTATAATTAAACAGTTTACCATTGACTGGTGGAACAACTCTAAGCCAAAGTTATCCAAAGTTGAAACCTTCAAACATCAGGAAGCTATTGTCTATACTTTTTATGACAAAGGAAGCTTAATTATTGTTGATAAAAAAGGAGATCTATTCGTAGTCAGACCTGATGAGAGGAAATATATAAGAAATATATATTCTGCAATTGCAGAATATGGAGACATTACTTCTATCATATTTGATGATCTCGACATCCTTATTGCATTCAGGATAAGCGGATTAATAAAGCTCAATCACAAAAAGGAATATGAAGCGGAAAAGATGCCTGTCAATTGCGGCGTTTTCTCTTTATTAAAAGACGATACTCAGGATATAATATGGGTTGGCACCGACGGGCAAGGTGTATATGCCTGTATGAAAGAAGAATATGTATTCAACGGAATCAATCTGGAAGAGCTATCCATAAACAAACAAAGGCCAATACGTGCCATCTACACCGACCGTTATAATGACCTGTGGCTTGGGACAAAAGGAAATGGGATCATCAAAATAAAAAATTATGACAATGCCCAGGAATATAACAGATCGAATGTAGAGCATCTGACTAACGAAAATGGATTAAGTAATGACGCTGTTTTCGCATTTGAAATGAGCCAGGGCAATAATGTTCTCTGGATAGGATCAAACGGCCCGTTCCTTGATTATTACTCTTATGAAGATAAAAAAATTCATCGTCTTACGAATAATAATCCCATTGGTTTTGTCGGAGTGCATAGCTTATTAGAAACTTGTGATTCTATTCTTTGGGTCGCTTCATCACACGCTTTGCTTAAGGTTAATATCCAAAAACGCAGGAATAGACTGGAAGTTGAGAATATTCGCAAATATGAGTTTGATATAAAAAATAAGCAAAGATTTAATCAAATTTTCTCAATCAGACAAGAGAACGATTCAATTATGTGGCTTGCGATGCGGGGAAACGGTGCTATTCGTCTTAATTGTAGTAATGGAAGCTACAGGCTTGTTACGTTTGACGAAAAAGGTATTGCCCCGATGAATGATATATTGAGTATCTGTTTAGATAAAAAAGGGAACAATTGGTTTGGATCCAGCTACGGTATAAACAATGTAAAAATACTGCCGAATGGCAAATTTGATTATCAGAATTTTAATGAAAGTAATGGATTACCCAATAATACAATTCATGGAATACTAGAAGACTATGACGGAAAACTATGGTTGAGCACCAATGCAGGAATTACATTATTCGATCCGTCTGAAAAAACATTCAGAAGTTTCAATCAAAGGACGGGTTTAAAAGTAATAGAGTTTAGCGATAATGCTTATTTTAAAGATGAGCAACAGTCGAGGTATTTTTTTGGTGGCATCGACGGTGTCGTATGGATTAAACATGAAGAAAAAACGAACAAGTACTTTACACCTCCGGTTTATTTTACACGTCTCCGGGTTTTTAATGAAGAATTTAACATTAATGATTTTCTTGTCGACAAAGGAAAGCAAAGTCACCTGCAACTCAAATACAATCAAAATTTCTTTACTGTTTCATTTATAGCAAATGACTTCATTAATGGAATGAATGGGAAATATTCATATAAACTGGATCATTTCAGTGAAGTGTGGATGGACGCAAATTCCTGTGAAGCACAGTTTACCAATATTCCTCCGGGCAAATATGTATTAAGAGTAAAATATTACGGAGCAAATACAAGTGACAGTCAAATAGCGAATTTAAATATCATAATTCTACCTCCCTGGTATTTGAGTATATATGCAAAATTCTTGTACGGGATAGCTTCTATTTGTTTGCTTATTCTGCTATACCGGTATATAAAAAAGAAGTATGAGAGAAAGAATATGAAAATAGAGCAGCTACTCGCCCAGAAATACAAAGAGGAAATGTATGAAAACAAGCTCCGCTTTTTCACAAATATAACACACGAGTTCTGCACACCTCTAACCTTGATATATACACCCAGCGAACGCATACTTAACTACGAAGGAAGTGACTCTTTTGTCAAAAAATACGCATGGACTATAAAATCGAATGCCGAAAAGCTAAATAATCTGATCCAGGAGATAATTGATTTTCGCCGTATAGAAACCGGGAATAAAATTTGTAAGATTGAAAGTTGCAATATAAATAACATCTGTTCTGAAATTGCCGAATCGTTTACTGACCTTGCTGAAGAAAACCATATTAATTTCTGTCTCAATATTGCTTCTACAATAATATGGAATTTAGATCAAAATTGTATAACAAAAATATTGAACAATCTGATCTCAAATGCTTTTAAATATACTCTTGAAAACGGATTTATAAATGTAACGGTTTATACCGAAAAGGAAGAACTGGTTCTGAAAATATACAATACCGGAAAAGGAATAGATAAAAAAGACATTCCTTATATTTTCAACAGATATTCTGTTCTGGATGATGTGGAAACGAATTCTATAAAAGGACTTTCTTCCAGAAACGGATTAGGTTTAGCAATATGCAAAAGTATGGTTGACCTGCTGGGTGGAAATATAGAAGTAAAAAGCGAGGTGGGAAAATATGCCGAGTTTATAGTAAGATTACCAGCAGCTAATCTATCTAAAACTGAAAGAACGGAACAAACCGGACAGGAAAAGAATATTGTCAATAAGGATGATCCAAATAAACAAAATAAGAATCTGTTTACACTGGAAGAAAATAAGGCAGAAGTTGATAATCCCTGTCATAATTCGAAAAAACGTCCATCAATATTAGTTATCGATGATAATGAAGCTGTTCTCTCTTTATTGAAAGATATACTTTGCGACGACTATAATATTTTAATTGCAAAAGATGGAAACGAGGGATTCAGTAAGCTGACAGATATGGCACCCGACCTTATTATAACAGATGTCATGATGCCAAACTATGATGGCATATCGCTAACGAAAAAAATAAAGGGTAATCCACATACTATGCACATTCCTCTTATAATTCTTTCTGCCAAATCTGCAATTAATGATAAGATAAGCGGAATAGAATCAGGGGCTGATGCCTATATATCCAAACCCTTCGATACACAATACCTGAAAACCGTTATTAAACAATTGATCGAAAAAGAGAAAAACCTTAAAAAGTACTATAACAGTTCGCTCAGCGCCTACGATTATCTCAATGGACAGTTATTAACCAAAGAAGATCGTATTTTTGTTAATTCAGCCATAGATATTATAGAAAAAAATATCAATAATATTGAATTTAGCCCCGAGGATCTGGCTGATAACCTGCGAGTAAGTATGAGAAGCCTTTATCGTAAATTTAAGGATCTGGAACTTCTTCCTCCTAAAGATTTTATAAAAGAACAACGTATCACATATGCTGCCCAATTGATATTAAAAACAAATCTCACAATCCAAGAGATAATGTATAGTACAGGATTTACTACAAGATCTCATTTTTACAAAGAATTTACCAAACGCTATAATCAATCGCCTAAAGAATATCGAGAAAGTCATACATAGTAGTGACACCTTTTAGTGGAACTATCTTTTTTAACCACATTAATTTAAAAATTATGAAAAAGAACAAATTAGTATTCTTTTTTATCACATTCGTATTTGCTGGATTGTCATTTACAAGCTGTGGTGATGACATTGAAAACAATGATAAGAACTGTACAGATGACAGAATTCTATTTAGGTGTAAAATAAATATTTAACAAATAAGAGCAATCATATAAAAATCAACAAATTTATGAGAAAGATTTTCAAATCAATACTTTTAACGGCAACAATATGTTGTATTCTTTTCTCTTGTGGCGATAGTGATAATGACAATCCGGATGCTGGCAATAATAATGAGACTCCTACCCCGAATCCCGGTGCTTTAAATATTACGTCGATAGAAAAACTCAATCAGGGAACTTCTACCATCAATTCACACGCCGATGTCACATCACGTTCGTCAATAAAGATGAATTTCAGGAGCTATGTGGAATTGGGCCAGAAAGCACTTGGGGTAACCGTCCCTCATTACCCGCGGGTGAAGAAAATGGCTAACGGCAACTACATCATGTTCTTTCATAACAATCAAATTGGATCCGGCTGCGATTACTCAATTAGTCAAAACCTTAAACTATGGAGTCCTAAAGGAAAAATATTTTCGACTTATAAGATTACAGACAGTTTCGGAGATGAAAACGAGTGTCGTTTTTCCACATGCGATGCAGTGGTACTGTCCAATGGCGATATTCTAGCTGTAGCTTCATACAGAGCCAACAATGGCTATAAGGAACGCCCTCTTGATGCCGGTATAATGTTAAGGCGCAGTACAAATAACGGGACAAGCTGGAGTGATCCTGTCAAGATTTTTCAGGGAGTCAACTGGGAACCATACCTCTTACAGTTGCCTTCAGGCGAAATTCATTGCTACTTTACGGATAGCAACCGAACGGGCATTCAGGGTAAAGACACAGGAACAGCAATGATAGTTTCCAAAGATAATGGTCAGACATGGACTCCATTTTTGGGGAGCAATCCTTATTATGTGATACGATCGAAGCATACAATAGATGGAAAAACATATTTCAATGATCAAATGCCATCTGTCATCAAACTCAATGGGAGCAACGAACTGGCAGCCGTTATGGAAACCACCAATAGTGCAAATGAGTATTACATATCCTATGCCTACTCTGGGGAAGATGGGGAATGGACATATCTCACAGCCGACCAGGCTGGCCCGGAAGACCGTAACACCAAAGTATTCTTAGGTGCTGCACCATATCTCGTACAATTTCCATCAGGAGAAACAGTCCTTTCCTATAACCGGTCCAATCAGTTCAACCTTAAAATGGGTGATGCTAAGGCACGTAATTTCGGAGACTCTTATGTTCCGTTTTCAGGTGGTTTCTGGGGGTCGTTGCAGGTAATGAATGACCATCAGCTCATCGGAGTAATGCCTAATACTTCAAAAGGAGCAATCTTGTTGGCACAGTTCGTCCTCAATCATCGCATTGCAGCTACCAGCCGGAGTGTTGTAATAGATGGCTCCAACTCGGAATGGACAGATACCGACCACGCGCTTTTTGTCGGCGGAAAATCGCAGGCACAAGCTACGCTCAGATGCTCTTTCGATAAAGATAATGTATATTTTCTGGTCGAAGTCCTCGACAAATCAATAGCAAAAGAAGACTATGCTGCGATTTATCTGAATCCAGTTACAGGAGACAATAAACTAACCAGCGAAGCTTGCCGGATAAAGGTATCATATGATGGAATCGTTAGTTCCGAAGTCTATAACGGTAGTAGCTGGACAAATACTGATTTGGGTGTATCCGGAAAAGTAAAATACGAGAACAATAAAAATGATAAGAGTGGTTATATTACAGAAATAGCCATACCTCGTTCTAAGTTAAATATTAAATCAGGAGAGATTCTCGTCAATTTCTCTATATCCGATAGCGAAGGTGGAGAAGATGCTATAGTCAGCACATCTTCGACAAGTACGGCGAAATGGATACCTATCTCCGGATTGTAAGAGAGAATTAATACATAAAATATAAAATCAGGAATAAGTCTTGTAAGGGAATTGAACGACAAATTAATACCAAATATGAGTTCACCCCTTACAAGACTTCAAAACCTTAATTCCCCAGAACAACCATTCTATAATACTAGAATACAGATGGTTAATGGCATAAATCTTCAGGTAAAATAATCCTCCAGATTATCCACTCTGCTATTTGTAAATAAGCCGCTCACTAATGTCAGGTATTCGGGTAAAAAACCATCATTACTCCATTTCAGTTTTATATTTAACAATTCTTCAGTTGTTTTGCCAATATCAAAACCTATAGACTCCAGTGAGTGACGGATTTTATCAGGATAACGGCAAGGTTCATTTTGAATGCGCATACACCCTTCCGGCTCACATATGTGGCAAGTTCCGGCAAAAAAAGCTTTACTATTCGGGATATCCGCTTCTATTTTTAAAAGTTGTTCATCCAATACTTTCCGTACATCAGTTATAATATTAGCCCCTGTCAATTTGCTTTCTTCTGCATCCTTAGATGCTTTACGAATATCGTACGACAGATTGATTTTCGTTCCGATAATATAAGCCCGGTTATATTTCAATATATAGTCGGTTGTGTCAAATTCATAAGGAGGACAAGCCCAACAATTACCATATTTGCTACATTGTTTGCAAAAAACAATAAATTTATCAACATCCCTATAATCTGCAATATAATCTACTATCGGTATATATGAAAAATAATTCTTTACAGAGAGCATATTGTTTAACAAAAAGTTTCACCAAAGATATCAAAAGATTATTACAATTTTCATTTTGGAAAACTTTTCAACAAATATAAAAACTTAATAAATTAATAATCAATTAAATGAAAATATTTTCAGAGAAATCACTCGAAAACACAAAATTATTATCATAAACTTTTTACGATTATATTAAATAAATAACATACCTTTGTTTTCATATACGGTTCCGGCAAAAATCGGATAAAAGGGAATCAGGTGCAAGTCCTGAACTATCCCCGTAGCTGTAAATTTCGTAAAAGAATTAGACATTCGCGCCACTGTCAGAAACAAAAAAGATGGGAAGGCGTCTAACTCTGAAATAAGTCAGAAGACCTGCCGTATTTAGGGAAAGTCCGGAGCTTCGGGTGAAAGCGACAGGATGGATGACTTACATTGCTACTTCACAAATGTAAAAAACCTTCCTGCTTTCTGCTTCTGCAACGATTCTCCCAATAAATTGAAATCATTTTATAATTCAACTTATGGAGATACTTATTGTTAAACGGGATGGAAAAAGAGAACCTTTTTCTCTTGAAAAAATCAAGAATGCCGTAGCTAAAGCATTCCTGTCAGTCGGAAGCTTTGCCACTGAAGATGTAATAACAAATATACTCAGCCGTGTAAGTATTACTAACGGTACTACCGTTGAAGATATACAAAATCAGGTAGAAGTCGCTCTGATGGCCGAAAGATATTACATGGTAGCCAAATCTTTTATGCTTTACAGGCAAAAACACCTTGAAGACAGGGAGGTAAGGGATAAGCTGAACTTTCTTATGGAGTATTGCGATGCACAAAATGCGGCATCAGGCAGCAAATACGACTCAAATGCAAATGTTGAAAATAAGAATATGGCTACCTTGATAGGTGAATTACCGAAATCAAACTTTATCCGCCTCAATCGCAGAATGCTTACCGACCGTTTGAAGGAAATGTATGGCAAGGAACTATCAGACCGTTACATTCAATTACTGAATAATCACTACATCTATAAAAATGATGAAACAAGTCTGGCTAATTACTGTGCCAGTATCACCATGTATCCATGGTTGATTGGAGGAACAAATTCTATTGGTGGAAATTCAAAGGCTCCTACCAATCTTAAATCTTTTTGCGGAGGATTCATTAATATGGTATTTATGGTATCCAGTATGCTTAGCGGGGCATGTGCCACACCCGAATTCCTGATGTATATGAATTACTTTATAGGTTTGGAATATGGGAAAGATTACTATCTGAATGCGGATAGAGTTGTAGATCTTTCTACCAAACAGCGCACATTGAAGAAAATGATCTACGACTACTTTGAGCAAATCGTCTATTCAATCAATCAGCCTACCGGAGCAAGAAACTTTCAGGCTGTTTTCTGGAATATATCTTATTATGATAAATATTACTTTGAGAGTCTTTTCGGCAACTTCGTGTTCCCTGATGGCAGTGCACCACATTGGGATTCCCTCAACTGGCTTCAAAAGCTTTTCATGAAATGGTTTAATCAGGAGCGTACCCGCACTGTATTGACTTTCCCGGTAGAGACAATGGCGCTACTTACAGAAAATGAAGAACCAAAAGATAAGGAATATGGTGAATTTACAGCAGAAATGTACGCAGAAGGGCACTCATTCTTTACATATATTAGCGACAATGCTGACTCTCTCAGCAGTTGCTGCCGTCTCCGTAACGAAATCCAGGATAATGGATTTAGCTATACTCTAGGGGCGGGAGGCGTCTCTACAGGATCGAAGAGTGTATTGACCATTAACCTGAACCGTTGTATCCAGCATGCTACAAGGAAAGGAATGACATACCAGTTTTTCCTCGAAGAGGTGATTGATCTTGTACATAAGGTACAGATGGCATATAATGAAAACCTGAAATATATGCAATCGAAAGGTATGTTGCCTCTGTTTGATGCAGGCTATATCAATATGAGCCGCCAATATCTTACTATAGGAGTTAATGGATTGGTAGAAGCCGCCGAATCGCTTGGTATTGAAATCAGTGACAATCCCCGCTATGAAGAATTTGTGGGTAACGTACTAGGCCTCATTGAAGATGCTAACAAAAGATACCGCAGCAAAGAGGTAATGTTCAACTGCGAAATGATTCCGGCAGAAAATGTAGGTGTAAAACATGCCAAATGGGATAAAGAAGCCGGATATATTGTAAAGCGGGACTGTTATAATAGCTATTTCTATATTGTTGAAGATGAATCTTTGAATATTATAGATAAATTCAGGCTGCACGGACGAAGGTATATCGACAGACTCACCGGTGGTTCGGCGTTACATATGAATCTGGATGAGCACCTTAGTAAACAACAATATATACACCTACTGAAAGTCGCAGCAAAGGAAGGTTGCAATTATTTTACTTTCAATATACCGAATACTGTTTGTAATAATTGCGGACATATTAGTAAGCATAACCTGAAAGAGTGTCCTTCCTGTAAAAGTCAAAATCTCGATTATCTGACCCGGATTATAGGTTATATGAAACGCGTAAGCAATTTTTCACAAAGCAGGCAAAAGGAGGCTAAACAAAGGCATTATGCTAAAGTACAGCAATTATAATATCGTTTTTCAGGAAATACCGGGAGAGGTGACACTTGCAGTCAACCTCTCCAACTGCCCTAACAGATGCAAGGGTTGCCACAGCCTTTATCTGCAACAGGATATAGGAGAAGTATTTGATGAATATGTCCTCGAACATTTACTGGATAAATATGGTAACTCTGTCACTTGCATTTGCTTTATGGGTGGAGATATTGATCCGGAAGAAGTGGAAAGATTATCTGTATTTGTACGCGAAAAATCAACCGGCAATATAAAAACAGGATGGTATTCGGGAAGGATAAAATTGCCAGAGAGTGTTTTTATTGAGAACTTCGACTATATAAAGCTTGGGGCGTATATTGAAAGGTATGGCGGATTGGATAATGCTACTACCAACCAGCGTTTTTACAAAGTTGAAAGCGGGAAAATGATTGATCAAACATTCTTGTTTCAACAAAGGAAACATTCCTTCTTTCTCTGAAAAATAAAATATAATTCCGAGAAAAAGTTAAAAGCCAAATTGAAATTATTTTCAACTAATATTTAATTGCTAGATCCTCAAATATAATGTTTCGCTCAGATCCTTCTGATAATTAAATAATAATAACTACCTTTGTGCTTTAAGACATTTTAGTGTCGGTCTTACCTTAATAGTTTTTCCCTCACAATCTGTAATTTATAAACTTAAAATGACTGCTGGTACAGCAGCCGGATTATTATTTAATTAATGACATTTAAAGAACTAAGAATTATAGAGCCGGTATTGAGGGCTCTTAACGAAAAAGGATACGAAAATCCTACTCCAATACAAGAACAAGCTATACCTTCAGCGTTGAACAAAAATGATTTACTAGGACTGGCTCAAACAGGAACGGGCAAGACCGCTGCTTTTGCAATACCTATCATTCAACAGCTATATCAAAACAAAACTGCTGATAAGAAACGGGAAATAAAGGCATTGGTCCTTACCCCCACACGGGAACTGGCTATCCAGATTGAAGAATGCTTCAGTGATTATGCCAAATATACAGGTTTGCGCCATGCTGTAATATTCGGAGGGGTAAATCAAAAACCTCAGGTAGATAGATTAAAGCAGGGAGTCGACATCCTGATTGCAACTCCGGGACGTTTATTGGATTTGATCTCTCAGAAACATATCACCCTCAATTACATCCGCCACTTTGTCCTCGACGAAGCCGACCGTATGCTTGATATGGGTTTTATACATGACATCAAACGTTTACTGCCATTGTTACCCAAGCGGAAACAAACGCTGTTTTTCTCAGCGACTATGCCCGATGTAATATCAACATTGTCGAAAACAATACTCTACAAACCTGTTAGAGTAGAAGTTGCCCCTGTATCATCCGTTGTCGATATTATAGATCAACGTTTATATTTTGTTGAAAAGCCTCAGAAGAGTGAACTCCTTATAGATATTCTGGGTAAAGAAAAAGATAAAACAGTACTCGTCTTCTCCCGCACAAAACACGGAGCTGATAAAATTGCACGGGTTTTGAATAAGAAAGGAATCGGATGTGAAGCTATTCACGGAAACAAAAGCCAAAATGCAAGGCAACGGGCCCTTACCAATTTCAAATCGGGAAAAACACGTGTAATCATAGCTACGGACATTGCAGCAAGGGGCATAGACATTGTCAATCTGGAACTGGTTATCAACTATGACCTCCCCGATGTAGCCGAGACTTATGTCCATCGCATCGGCCGCACGGGTCGTGCCGGACATAGCGGAACAGCACTCACATTTTGTTCCAGCGAAGAATACCCGATGGTCAAAGACATACAGAAACTAACAGGAAAAAAGTTGAATACCGCAGCAGTTCCTGCATAAACTTTGAAACTCGGAATTAGCAAGAATATAAAAAAATTAAAAACTAAAAACACAACAGTGCCAATGGCTATATCATTTAACAAAAGAGAATTAGAAAAGAAAAAAGAACAGAAAAGACAAGAAAAGCTAAAGCGCAAAGAAGAGCGGAAAGCAAATGGGGGTAATACATCCTTTGAGGATATGATTGCGTATGTCGATGAAAATGGCGTTATTACAAGCACCCCTCCTGATGGTGCAAATAAGCAAAAAGTCGATATAGAAGATATTGCAATATCTACTCCGAAGAAAGAGGATATCGAAGACCCTGTATTGAATGGAAGAGTAGAATATTTTAATCCGGATAAAGGATATGGCTTTATTAAACATACAGGAAGTACTGACAAATATTTTTTCCATGTTAGCAGTGCGCCAGCCTCTATTACAGAAGGAAATATGGTAACATTCGAATTGGAGCGCGGCCCAAAAGGTATGAATGCGGTAAGAATTACTCTTACTAATAAAAATGGTTGACAAACTATAATCTCTTCAATTTTTATAGCTATATTCTCTAAGCTTGATAAAAAGAGTTGTTCCGGGATATTTCTATACTTAATATTATTGTACTTTTGCATCCGTTTAATTAATGATTTAAGGATATGAACGGAAAAGCGAAAGGGTATTTATTGGCTGCTACAGCTGCTGCCACATACGGTATGAATCCCCTGTTCGCACTTCCGTTATACCAGTCGGGAATGAATGCCGATTCCGTATTGTTTTTCCGCTATCTTTTAGCAATTCCCATCCTGGGAATTATGATTAAGGCGCGTGGACGTGACTTTAAAATAAAACGGAAGGAAATATTCCCATTGATTATTATGGGACTTCTGGTCTCTCTTTCTTCTCTTACCCTTTTCCAAAGTTACAATTTTATGGAGGCCGGAATAGCATCAACCCTGCTATTTGTCTACCCCATCATGGTAGCTTTGATTATGGTTGTTGTTTTTTGTGAAAAAGTAACTTTGCTGACTGTATTTTGCATCCTAATGGCATTGAGTGGGATTGGCTTGCTCTTCAAGAGTGGTGATGGTTCCACACTAAGCCTCGCAGGAACCTTGTTGGTTATGGCTTCAGCCTTATCGTATGCCATCTATATTGTAGGAGTCAATCGTCCTTTCCTAAAAGACGTTGCAACACTAAACATTACTTTTTATGTTCTGCTGTTCGGCCTTTCCCTATTTCTGGTACGTGTCGATTTCGGAATAAGCCTGATAATACCGGAGAAATGGTATTTATGGTTTAATCTTCTGGCATTAGCCATTTTCCCGACAGTTATATCATTTCTTTGTACGACAAGTGCAATTCAATATATAGGCTCTACACCGACTGCTATACTCGGCGCACTGGAACCTGTAACAGCCGTATTCTTCGGAGTGATGGCCTTTGGTGAAGCACTCACTCTACGTATCATTTCGGGGATTATACTTATCATTCTGGCTGTAACACTTATTATTGCAGGCAGCAATATAAAAACCTCCCTGGTTCGTTTCCGCAAGCTGTTTCCTCGAATCCCGATAAAGAAGCAGTAGCTCCTGAGAATAAATTAAGCGTATATACAAGTATATGTGGATTTTAGTTATAAACTGAAACTGGGATCTAATCCCCCCTATAAAAAGAATCAACTACATTAAAAAAGCTCTGAAAATATGATTTTTCTTCAGATCATCGAATGACCGGACTTCGATGTTCATCTGAGAGAAATAATATCTGATACCATCTTCTGCAGATTCCATAAAGACCACATTTACTTTTCTATTTAAAAGCCATACGGAGATGTAACCGATGTTATTATTATAAAAATTTTCAATCTCCAAACCAATGATAATGTCCTCATTGAGAGTGAAAACCAACACATAGAAAGCATCCGGACTGATAGAACTGATTTTTTCATCTTTAACAAAAATGGCTACTTTCATGGCATATCAGATTTAATTATTAAAATATACTTCCAAAATCCGGTTTAATACAGAAACCGAGACGGATGTTCATATCATACCTGTTATAATCCAGCAGGCTGTCCCCTATTCCATTATAAAACCGTGCATAGATATATTGATTCTGATTCTTTGATACTTTAAATCCGGCTGTAAACACAGTATTTATATTTCCGAAGCCTTTTCTCGGATTCAGCTCTGCTGTCAACCACCACTTCTGATCTTTGGTAATGTATTCAGCTGTCAGGCAACCGATTCCCCGATAATCCACCAAGTCTTTATTTTTAGATCCATCAACTATCGGAATCCAGGCTCTGCCACCGAAGGCAAGTTGCAGATTAAAAAAATACCTCATCGAGAAACTGATCATATTCCAGCTCCTTGAATCGTCCCCATCTTTTCCGTTCGATTCGTGTTCTATCTGAAAAAAGGTGGCTCCTTTAAGCGTATTGTTATGAATGATATATTTCCCCAGACCCAGAGCCGGATTATAATTGGTATCACGGAACGGAGCAGATTCCGCATACAGGTTCCAAAACGACTTCTGGGTGTAAGTCAGATAAAGGAAAGTATTGAAAGGTAAACGGCTTCTGGTCAACCTGTGCCTGACACTTATCTGGAATAATACATCTGCTGTGTTCTTATCTATAGTGCGGTTCAAGGGAACTCCGGTAGTAAAATATGTATCTCTATACACCCCGAAAGCCGGCCTGGCATCAACAAACTTAACAATATCTTCTTCATCGATATTCAATTGATCCCTTTTGTAAAAGGGAGTCTTATCGAGATGCCTTTGGATCACAAGATCCAGGCTATCACTAATTTCCCTATTTTGAGCAGTAGTGTTATCAAAGAAAAGTATACATAGTATTATGAATAATACTCTTTTAAAATCTATCTTCATTCTTTATTGTTTTGTACAATTGTTAAAGTCCTAAAAAGTTGACAAAGTTGACGCATATTTTTAGCTATTAGCTATTAGCTTTTTACTAAAACCGGACAAACAACGTTCGGCAGAGCAAAGCGGAGCCAATTAGCTACTCTACGTTCCGCTGAACGTTGTTTCTTACATATTTTATTTTCGATATTCTTCATTAAAAAATCATCTTTACTGACTGCTGACTACTATTTATTCATTGATAAAGTTTTCAAAAAAAAATACAGGTTTAATCACCGGTCCACATATTTAAGTGAATTTGAAAGCTCTCAGGTTTAGTGAGAACCGAATTCCAATCTTCTTAGTCTTCGCATTATGGAATGACACAAATGTGCCAATACCGAAATGGCGGTTGAAGGAAATAGAATAACCGGTTTCCACATACGATTTAATATCAGGAGTAAACAAGGTTTTCAGATGAATATTTTCAGTAAAAGGTTTTCCTTGTAAAAACGGGATATACTTCATCAGAACATACTTTCCGGAATAGTTAAGAAACAGATTAACCCAGTACCTGTTTGTTTGTAATTCGTAATTATCAAGCAACAGAAACGAATCAAACAGCGAATTCAGATTGAGTAACAAATCCGAAGCTCCGAAATGCTGATAATCGGTGAAGTGCATATTGGCTCCTTTATCAAAGAATACTCCTCCTTCTACTTTATAGTCGATCCAGTTAAAATAGTCCAATTCTATGTTATGAGAAAAACCTCCTTTCAGTTTTTTGTATGTGGAATTATTTGTTTGCCATGAAGAAAAAGCCTCCTGATATTCAATACTGAGAACCGGAGTAACCTTCTTCTCATACATATCCAGAGCCTCTGTTATAGAATAGTATGAATTGGGAGAGTACGAAACACCAACCGAGTAATACGTTCTGTCGAAGCGGTCATTCGGGAAAATATTATCTTTTATACGATTACGCCCCAAAATATTAAAATCGGTATGATTCGATAATCCTGATCTTTTTTCTGCTCCGATAGAAGCGGCCACCTTTATCTTTTTATTGAGATGGATACTGTTGCTGACATTTATGAAATCACGCTGGTAAAAGAAATTGTAGTTTTCTCCGAATACCAGCGAAGCAAAATAATTTTGGTAACGGGTAAGCGACAGATTATTGAAATCGTCGGATCGGGAACCAAAGTTAAGAGCCAATTGCCCTCTTCGTCTTCTGTTGTAATTGTAAGTGATATCACTCCCTCCCAGAATACGGTTTCTTCCGGTCACATAATAAATATAAGGATAAGCTTCTATATTTGTTTTCCCATTTATATCGTATTTCAGATCGAATTTATTTCCCAGCCAGAATCCATCCACATAATTATAATCACGGAATATATATTTCACGCCATTATATTTCAGGGAAAAACGTGTGGTGTCATTTCCGGCTATATAATCACCCAGCATTACTTTGCCCAACCAGAATTTAGAGAAATTTATATGAGTTCTGTCAGGTACACTAATCATTTGATATGTGGAATCCTTTATTAACGGTTGCAATCTGTGATTATCCCAGAATGCATCTTCTCTTTTACTGGCTAATTCATTAGTCAATACTTGTTTTTTCACCGGTTCTTCGTCTTCAGGCAGGTCTAGTTCAATCTCTGATCTTGATATATTATCATATTTTACTGCTGTGTAGTAGCGTATTATTCCTTTGGACAATAACAAATTGAATTTCACATCACTGAAATAAGAAACCGGCAATGAAATATCATCCCCGAAATCATGATAAGAGATTGAGGTTGTTGTTTCCAGTCCTTGAGATTCACTCTTTAGCACGGCAAAATACACTTTCCATGAGCTTTCTTCGATGTAAAGATCTCCGCTCAGAAGTTCCGGATCTTTTACTTTTGGCTCTATCCGTATTCTATGATATACATTTCCTTCATTATTGTAATAGCCAATATATCTGAACTTATAGAACCTGAACGCATTATGACTCAGAGGAGATATAAAGTTTCCGAATCTGTTCGCATAAATAGAACCATTTTGTATATCCATAGCCCCTTTATCCGTGAAATTACCGGGAATGCTACCGTTTATACCATCAACTGTTGTTTTATAAAAGTCAGGGAATATGAATTCTGTTTTATAATAGATCTCCTGAAAGAGCGCTTTATCCTTAAATTCAGACACATGAACCTTACCAAACCTGTAGCTTGCATTATCTATTAAAGAGTGAACATTTTTAAGTGTTAATATCCCGGTCTGATAATTTTCAGACTCATACCATTTTACCGCATCAAAATAAGACGGAGCCTTTATGATACTCTCCCTGATTATTGCTTCAGCTAATTTTGTTTGTGAGATATCTTTTAAACCAGTATGTAGAGTATCTTTTTTAAGAACGAATTCTTCAACCCGGTTATCTGAGCCAGCGACTATTGTAAATTGCACGTCCTTATAACCTGGATGTCTGCATATTAATGTATAATTCCCGGGATTGACTTTTACTTTAAACCGCCCTTCTGCGTTTGTGATTAATCCCTGATTTAATAAGGGTATGATAACAGTTACCGCATCCAAAGGTTTTCCGGATGTATCGGTTATCAATCCCTCTATAGTCTGTGCTACAACTGTATTTGAAAACAGTAACAGCAAATATATATATACTATCGATTTCATTCTTTAGATTTCTGAAAGGATAAAAGATGTTGCCAATCAGGTTTTACAAAGGTCTGAAGATTGGTTCGATTTGTCACGTCCTAGTAGTCTAACAAAATGTCCTAATTGTCGCCTTTTTACCTTGATAAACGGGCATAACGAAGATCGGAACATTTTTACAGACAATAAGAGCATAAGAAACATCCGATTATTATCCAACTTTGCAATAGTAATACTATTTCTTATTGAATATGGAAAGAACTCTCTTGATATTAAAACCTTCAGCTATACAAAGAAGATTAATCGGTGAAATAATCAAACGCTTCGAACAAAAAGGTCTCCAACTGGCAGGCATGAAAATGATGAAACTGGATGATGATATCCTTGACATTCATTATGCTCACCTGAAAGATAAACCTTTCTTCGCAGAGATCAAAAACTCAATGAAAAGCTGCCCTGTGATCGTGCAATGCTGGGAAGGCATAGACGCCGCCAAAGTAGTGAGGAATATGATCGGCTCTACAAACGGACGTGAAGCGCTTCCGGGCACTATCAGGGGTGATTTCTCAATGAGTGTTCAGGAAAATATTGTTCATGCTTCCGATTCCGCTGAATCGGCTATATCTGAAATCAAACGATTCTTTAAAGAGGAAGAGCTATTCGAATATTCATTTTCTGGTCAAGCTTATATGTATGCAAAAAGTGAAACAGACTCTTAATTTAACATATAAACCAGTATATTATTATATCAAAGGGATTTATTATTAGTAAAGTCCCTGAAAAAATCGTCCCGGAAGGAGTTGCCGATAGCAATTTCGTATGTTTTGATAAATACATCGTTATTGTCGAAAGATTCGATACGATTCTTATTGACTATATATGATTTGTTGATCCGGAAGAATATGCTTGCAGGTAACAATTCATAAATGGACTTCAAGCTCATACGGGTGATAATACGTTGGCTCTCCATCTGAATAATGACATAATCTTTCAGACCTTCAATGAATAGAATATCTTCCAGATTTACTTTAAAGTATTTCCGATCGGACTTGACAAAGATATAATCATCCTCCACAGAATCTACATTCTTTTTGTCCTCATTTAGCAAAAGAGAATGGTACACGATCGCCTTATTGACAGCCTTACGGAACTTTACCGAGTCGATGGGTTTTACCAGATAGTCGATGGCATCGACTTCGTAACTATCTAACGCATATTGGGAATAAGCCGTTGTGAAAATAATCAGTGTATGCTTCGGTATACTACGGGCAAACTCTATACCATTGATCCCGGGCATATTAATATCCAGAAAGATCAGATCGACACTGGTCTTATCAATATAGTCAGATGCCGTTTCCGCATTGTTAAAACAGTTCATCAGCTCCAACTGGGAGATTTCTTCCACCAGCAATTTTATTCCTTCACGGGCAATGGGTTCATCGTCTACAATTATGCATTTCATAATTTCAATTCTAGTTTTATGGTATAAATGCTATCTGTCTTAGTTTGTTCCAGAGAATAGTTATTGTCATATAATAAATTCAATCTGCGTTTAATATTTGCAAGGCCTATTCCTCCGGTTTCTTTTACTGTAACTTGTTGCGGTATAGAATTTTCGCAAATGAACACCAAACTCTTTTTTGTTATTTCAAATGATATGTTTACATACGATGCCGCGTATCCATCCAGATTATGCTTAACTGCATTCTCTACAAACGTGATAAATAACAAAGGCGGTATCTGAATATTATCCTGGTTTCCTTCCACTGATATTGAATAATCAAAGCGATCCCTGCGCGTTTTTTCCAATTCGAGAAAATCGGAAAGGAATAATATTTCTTCTTTCAGAGATACTTTTTCCCGCCCGCTTTCATCCATCTGGTAACGCAGCATTTCTTCCAGTTTATTTATAATATGCAACGCCATATCGGGATCTTTTTTTATCATAATATTGGCATTGTTAAGCATATTGAAAAGGAAATGGGGATTGATCTGATTCTCCAACATTTTCAGTTCCAACTGCATCGTAGCCGACTCCAGTTCCTTAGCCCGCCGCATATCTAAAATCCAATGCTTGAATAAGACAAAGGAGGTAGAACCTGCAAAGAAAAACAGGAAAGACAGGGTTGACGATACAACACTCACAACTGCCTTTACAGGATCAGGATTGGCAGATGGCTGATTTCCCACCTCAATAATAAGCGATGGGATCAGAGTGATAATAGCCATTATTATTATAACCAACCCGAATAAACTCAAAAAGTATTGAAGGAATTTATTTTTCAGCAAGAATCTGGGAGTTAATATATAAATATTTAAATAATTGCCTCCCATAAAGACTATAATGAAAAAAGTGATTCCTATAAACATTAAAGGTGTAGAAATTTCCACGCCATCCTCTTCCATAAATCCGACAAAATTCATGGCTACAAACAGGACAAAAATAAATAAAGTGAGATGCCTTACTATTCTGTAACGAGGAGAAACTAATAGTTCTATTAAAATATTATGATTGTTTTGACGCATATCTTATTCTTTATCCAGTCCTAAACTTATTGCCGTATTATCAGCTGATTCACTAGTAGTAACAGATAACCGAAAATGATCTTTATACAGGGTTTCTAATCTCTCCTTCACTTTCGACAATTCGTTATTTAAGAGAAATTCATCATAAATACCTGTTAACTTCAGATCAACATTAATATGTGTTTGCTCATTAGAAATATAAATATCAAGAACCGTAGGTTCGTCCTGGTTCTCTATCACATTAACCACACTTTGCACATATGGCAATAAGATGGAAGATGCTATAAAAACAGTATTTATATTATTCTCCGTCATCTTATAATTAAACTTCGAAGAATACAAACGCTCCAATTCAAGATAATTTTGCAGGAAAGAAATTTCGGATCTGAGCAAAACAGTCTCTCTGTTGCAATCGTATAATTGGTAGCGAAGCAACTGGCTCAATTTCATCAACATCATCGATGCTTTGTTGGGATCAGATTTTATCAAGACGCTCGTTTCGTTCAACGTCTTAAAAAAAGATGACGGGTTTATCTGTTCTTTAAGCTGTTCTACTTCCGAGAACATACGCTTTTTCTCCAACTGATCGACCCGCTGTCTCGATATGATCCAGTTTCTGAGAAATACAGGAATGATTACTCCCGAAATACATAGCAGATATATAATATAAGAAGATATAGTATCTACAATATTGATTCTTGAAAAATAGTCGTAATCTTCAATATACAAACCGAATGTGGTAAGAGGTATTATTTCGAAAATAGCGGCAGTTACAAAAATAGAGATTACAAACTGAACGTATTTGGCAGACAACAGATACTTCGAGACGAATACACGCAGTGTGATATAAAAGACAACCGTGTATGTTAATATTGTCAAAGCCGTTATTATATAAACCTTATTCCCTAACACCGTCAGTATTTCGCGATATCTTACTATCGATTGGTTTACAGATATAATTATAAAGAAAAGAAACAGAGATAAATATCTCCAGATTCTAAACCGTGGTGATAATAAAAAATCGCGGATAAAGGATTGTTGTTCCATAAACATTTAAAATTAGCCGAAGATACACATTTCCGATAACTGCACACAGTGATTAATAATTTTTGTTCTGTGTGCAGTTATTCTACCCTGATTATCAAAATTGGATTTTATAGCTCACGTTCGTTAAAGTCATTGAAGACCTGTACGGCTCTATAACATCCTTTTTTGTATTATAAACATGCCCGTGAAACTCTTTATAGCCTGTCGCATTTATACCCTGAATAGCAAATTCATGCGACACCTTCTTTTTATTCATCTTATAACTAATGGAATAATTACCAAGAAGCATTGGGGAAAGTTGTTTGGAGTAAGCTTTTGTCTCATCATATTGCACTTCCTTGTCAGGATCATTCATTGTTGCCTGCTCATCTATTGGAGCATAACGATCTCCTCCCTGCAATGTTAGCTTGAGGTTTACACTCAACACATTTTGCTTATTCCGTCCTATCATCCATTCTTTTCCGATCAGTCCGTTCACGATATAATTACGGTTATATCTGGTATTGTGCCACACACCATCGCCTCCGCAGTATCTTGAATCGAACAAAGATGCGGTGATCATATAATAAAGACCTTTAGTCAGATATCTTTCGAAAGTGATGTCTATACCTATATTCCGTCCCTTACCTTTATTTACCAACGGGTCTTCTACCCAGAACTCTTTACGGTTGAGCACCGAATACGAACTGTCTGCCATCACAGGTACATCGAACAGGAATTGGGCGAATGGTTCTATCTTTAGACGCATATCATCGCTGATCTTATAATCGTAAGTCAGCATGAAATTGTGCGACTTGGTGAATCCCAGTTTCTTGTTTGCAGTCTCGCCTGTCCCTTTAGTCTTTACAAAATAAACATCCATTTTCTCCATGCGGCTGTATAATCCGTAAGCTATAGCAAAAGCACTTTTCTGTGATGCCTGCCAACGTAATGCAGCCCGGGGCTCTACAGTCCATTCTTTATTCAGAGTCATTACCTGAGCATTTACACCTACACTTAAACTCACCTTATCACTTAGTCCGATCAAAGAAGAATTATACGCGGAAATCAAATCTGTATTTCCATCTCCTTTCGAAATATTCTCTAAAGGATATCCTTCATGCGCTGACATATCCATATCCATATTGTAGAATAATTTGGTATATGTGAGACCCGTCATATTCGTAAAACGGGAACTGAATTTCTTATTGAACGAAGTCTTAAATATCAGATTCGTGGATTTACTGTTCGAAGCCAGATAAGGAGTCATATTCCGGGAATAATCCTCAATATCCATACTCAGCTTATATTTTGAATAAGTAGTTGCCAGGGATGTCTTCCATTGTGTATCGTCGCCAAAGAAATAGCGATGAGTAATACCTACTGCCGCCACCGTCTGGTCTGCTTTAGAGAGTTGCCGGTCGTCAATAGTTTCCCATTTTTCCATATCTTTTTCCGGACTCTGTTTATATTTATCTATCAGAGCTGTAGCCCACACAGAGAACACTCCTGCCTTTTTTGTAGGAAAATTCAATTTAAAATTAAGATCCTGATAATCAATCTTAGAACCATTATCTACACTCCCTCCGAGTTTACCCAATAAAGATGTTGTAGAATAACGGTAGTTAAATATATAAGACGCATTATGCTTCTTACTGAAAGGTCCTTCCGATGCAAAATCAAGACCTAAAATACCGGCCTGAAAAGTATGCTCGTATTTTTGATTATTACCATTCCTCATTTTCATATCGAATACGCCTGATACCGCATTACCATATTCGGCAGGGAAAGCTCCTGTAAAAAAATCAGAATTACCTAATATATTACTGCTCAATGACGAAAGCACTCCTCCACCCAAAACAGAAATATCGGCGAAATGGTTAGGATTCGGAATTTCCACGTCCTCCAGCCTCCATTGCAACAGATGAGGTGCATTCCCATGAATAGATATTCCATTATCGCCTGCACTTGGTGATACCCCGGCAAATGAACTGGCCAGTCGGGCAGGATCGTCCATCCCTCCGGCATAACGCCTTGCTTCTTCCACACTAAGCATACGGCCACCGGACAGTGCCATCTTATTAAGCGGTTGGTCTTTGTTGGTCTGACTAACAACCACAACCTCGCCCAATTCATGTGTGTTTTCTTTAAGTTGTATTTCCAGATTGATCTCTTTGGCCGAGGTCACCATTATTTCACGGAAAACAGAAGTTTCGTAACCCACCGATGTGGCCTGCAAATCGTGGCGTCCTACCGGCACCCCTGCTAAAGAGAATCGTCCATTGTCATCGGTAATCGTTCCCATCTGCGGCATATCCAGCAATCCGATAGTTACAGATGGTAATGGAACCCCTGAAGCTTTGTCTATAACTATACCTTTAATAGTCTGTCGCGGACGGTTATCTTGTGCCGAAACGTTTATAAAACAAAACAGGCAAATAAAAAATAGAATAATGTTAGTTTTCTGTTGCATAATTTCGTGTATTAATTCAATTGTACTATTATTTTTCTTATTCATAATGCGAATGTACACGAGCTTAACGAACCTTATTTTTTTATGAGACCAAACTGACTACTTTTGCGACGAACCTATATTTTTCGTCGACAAAAATATTTTACAACATCACTTATAGTATAAATCTTCTTTCTTTTATATCTTTACATCTATCCTCATAAACATCATATAATTGAACTAAATAAATGCTCCGTGATTTTGCCGCCATAGATTTTGAAACAGCTAACGAGCAACCATCAAGTATTTGTAGTGTTGGGCTTGTTGTTGTCAGAAATGGTATAATCTCAGACCGCTTCTATAGCCTTATCCAGCCAGAGCCAAACTACTATCGTTATGGCAACAGCTGTGTACATGGATTGACCTATGAGGACACTGTAAACGAACCGGTATTTTCGAAAGTATGGCAGCAAATAGAGCCTCTTATAGACAGCCTGCCTCTGGTCGCTCATAATAAAGGCTTCGACGAAGCTTGTCTGAAAGCAGTATTCAAAACCTATCAGATGGATTATCCCGGTTATATCTTCTACTGTACTTTAGCCGAATCGAGACGCCAGCTAAAACATTTACCCAATCATCAGTTACATACTGTTGCCGGAGATTGCGGATACAATCTTACCCACCACCATAATGCATTAGCCGATGCCGAGGCCTGTGCGGAAATAGCATTACAGTTACTGTAAGAGATCCTTTCTATACAAAATTTTATATATTAAAGAATATTTTGTATCTTTGCAGCCTATGACAAAAATATTCATTTACAACTATTTAATGAGCGGAATAATTGCTTGATTCCGTCAGTTTTGTTTTTCATAACTCAGCTTATATATTTAAGATAAGCTTGTTTTCATGTGGGATTAAAACTGTACGGATACTATTCTAATTACTATTATTTCAATCATTAAATTTTTACGACAATGAATAATCTGTCATTATACGGATGGAATACAACATTATTCCAGCAAAAACAATCATCACAATTTAATCATTTTCCCCATGGCCGTGTATCAGTTGTACACAGGACATGCTATGAAGTAATTTCGGAAGAAGGTACGTTTCAATGTGAATTATCAGGAAATATGCTATATGGAAGATCTCCTGAAGAATATCCCTGTACCGGAGACTGGGTTATTTTTCAACCGACAGATCATAACAACGGTATAATATTCGATATCCTGCCCAGAAAAAAAGCTTTATATAGAAAGAAAAGTGGTACTGTAGCACAACTGCAAGCAATAGCCGTTCATGTAGACAAGGCTTTTATTGTACAAAGCCTGGATGATAATTTCAATGTGCGCCGGATAGAGCGTTTTATGGTTCAGATTCTTAACGAAGGGATAACGCCTGTGCTTATTCTCACAAAAGCCGATCTGGGTTACGATGAGAAATCGGTTTCCGATTCGTTGAAACACCTGTCCGATAAAATGCCTGTTTTCGTAACAAGTATGCATACTCCCGATACGATAGACACCTTACGTAATTACATCAAAGAAGGTGAAACTATTGTATTCACAGGCTCTTCAGGAGTTGGAAAGAGTACACTTGTAAACGCCTTATGCGGGAAAACGATACTGGATACATCTTCTATCAGTGATTCTACCGGAAAGGGCCGCCATACTTCAACCCGGCGTGAAATGATCTTGATGGATCACTCAGGAGTATTGATAGATACTCCGGGCATGCGTGAATTCGGAATTACTTCGGTCGATCCGGACACCTTATCATCCATCATGCACATTTCGGATCTGGAGGAATCGTGTCATTATGTGGACTGTACACACACCAACGAACCCGGATGCGCCGTAATTGAAGCAGTAGAAAATGGATTGCTGGACAGTTGTGTTTATGAAAGCTACCTGAAGCTACGTAAAGAAGCATGGCATTTTTCAGCCTCAGAGCGTGATAAAAAACTTCGGGAGAAGTCCCTGTCAAAAATTATAAAAATCTACAAAAAGGAGAATTTTTAGCAAAACAGAAGAAGCATAATACCAGCATTCGAAGTGTTGGTATTATCTTTTTTTATATTTCTACTATTGACCACACCCAGAGCCGAAATAACAGAAGATAGAAATAACTTCATATCTAAAAAACAGAATTGGCAACCATTTTAACGCAAAAATTTATTATTTTTGTTTTTCTCTTTCGTAATTGAATTATCTAAGAAACTAAAATAAAATAAAGAAGGAATGGAAAACAATGATTTGCTGATGCAAGTGACCGCCAAAGCCAAAGTATGGCTTTCTGACAACTATGATGCTGAAACAAGAAAAGAAGTACAAGCATTGCTTGACAATGAAGAGAAAACAGAACTGATAGAAGTATTTTATAAAGATCTGGAATTTGGGACAGGAGGGCTTCGCGGAATTATGGGAGTAGGCACAAACAGAGTAAATATATACACTATAGGAGGTGCGACCCAGGGATTAGCAAACTATTTACTGAAAGAATTCCCTTCTCTGAAAGAAATAAAAGTAGTAATTGGTCACGACTGCCGCAACAACAGCCGGAAATATGCTGAAATATCTGCAGAAATATTATCGGCAAATGGAATTAAAGCATACCTGTTCGAAGACCTGAGACCTACACCTGAAGTTTCATACGCCATTCGTAAATTGGGAGGCCAGAGCGGAATTATGATCACTGCCTCACACAACCCTAAAATATATAACGGATATAAAGCATATTGGGAAGATGGAGCACAAGTAGTGCCACCTCATGATAAAAATATTATCGCCGAGGTGAATCGTGTAAAAGTAGAAGACATCAAATTTAAGGGAAATAAGAATCTGATCGAAGTATTGACAAAAGATATGGACGATCAGTTTATTACTGACCTTAAAACGGTAATGCTCACTCCTGATGCCGTAAAACGTCACGGAAGCATCGGTATTGTTTACACCCCTCTACATGGAACAGGATTTACCATTATACCAAAAGCTTTAAAGGCCTGTGGCTTTACTAATATAATAAATGTACCGGAGCAGGATGTGATAAGCGGAGAATTCCCGACTGTAGTTTCTCCAAACCCCGAAGATCCTGCAGCAATGGCCATGGCTGTGAAGAAAGGTGAAGAGACAAATGCAGAGCTTGTATTTGCCACAGACCCTGATGCCGACCGTTTTGGCGCTGCCATCCGTAACGACAAGGGAGAATTTATTCTTCTGAACGGAAACCAGACAATGTTGATGCTTATATATTATATCATCACGCGCAAAAAACAATTAGGACAACTTACCGGTAAAGAATATACCGTACGCACGATCGTTACCAGCGCCCTGATGCAAACCGTATCAGAAAAAAACGGGGTGGAAATGTTCGAATGCTACACCGGATTCAAATGGATAGCATCAGTAATGCGTGAACTGGAAGGAAAACGTAAATACATAGGAGGTGGAGAAGAAAGCTACGGATTCCTGGCCGAAGACTTCGTTCGCGACAAAGACTCTGTTTCTGCAGCCATACTATTCGGCGAAATCGCAGCATGGGCTAAAGACAATGGAAAAACTCTATTCCAACTGTTACAAGACATTTATATAGAATACGGATTCTCTAAAGAAAAAGGAATTTCTGTATATAAAGAAGGTCGTACGGGAGCTGAAGAAATAGAAAAAATGATGAAAAACTTCAGAGAAAACCCAATAAAAGAAATAGCCGGATCTAAAGTCAACCTGATTAAAGATTACGTTTCGCTGAAAGCAAAAGATCTTAGTCTAAACGAAGAATATATACTTGAGATGCCTACTACATCCAATGTTCTTCAATATTTTACCGAAGACGGCACAAAAATATCTATCCGCCCTTCGGGAACAGAACCTAAGATCAAGTTCTATATTGAAGTCCACGGCAAATTGAAATCGAGAGAAGATTATGATTCTGTAGATGCCATAGCCGAGAAGAAAATAGAACAGGTTTGTAAAGATTTGGGAATTTAAAAGGATCAATAAATTCACATATATACGAAAACAGTCGGATTATAAAAATCCGACTGTTTTTTTTCATTAAAAAGAACAATATTTATAAAAAAAGCTATTCCTTTGTATTTTTATTAAAAGAGAGTGGTCTTCTTTTTATTAATATAATCACAATGGAATAATTAAATAATTAGTCTCATATCACAGCCCGAAAAAATGTGAAGCAGCAACAAAAAGTGTAAACACTTACATACTATCAGGTTAATAATTCTCTGGAGAAGAGTATAAACCAAAGATTTTCTTACAAAAAAATTAACAAATGCAAATAAGTGAACGACTGTTCACTTATTTATGCAAAAAAAGTTAAAAAGCTAACTTTTAATGAAAATAAAATCTACTTATTATAAGTACACTTATTATATTTGCACCCAAATTAAACAAATTAATAATGGATGTAAAATGTAACAAATTAGGCAATCCTTATGAAGATGTAGGCTATCTGATATGGAGGATTTCCAAGTATTGGCAAAGAGGCAAGCTCAGACTGCTAGACGAATACGGGCTCACCGGAACTCAGCTGGAATTACTTGGTGCTATATATCATATGTCTTGTCAGAACATGGAAGCTACTCAAATTGTTTTATCTCAGGAAACAGAAATTGATCCCATGACCACCTCTACTATTTTACGGAACTTAGAGAAGAAAGGATTGATAAGCCGGAGAGAAAGCGTTATCGACACCAGAGCCCGGATTGTAGAAGTTACAGAAGCCGGAGCCGAACTCTTTTCCAAAGCCATGACAAAAGTTAAAGAAGGCCAGGAACTGTTATTCAAGAACATTGATAAAGATGCACTGGTAGTCCAGCTTCAAATATTATTAGGCGAAATGGATAGATTAAGCAAAATAAACAACAACTAAATAATTTTTAAGTTTATGAATGTAAAGAAGATTGTTTTAGGAGCAACAGCTCTTGTGGTTATGACCTCTTGTGGGAACAAGAACGCCAATCCTTTTGGTCAGCAAGACACCTCACCTCAGGAATATCCTACGCAGGTGTTAAGTGAGCAGGATGTACAATTGGAAAATGTATACCCAGTGACTATCAAAGGTCAGGAAGATATAGAGATAAGACCACGTATCGATGGTTTTATCGATGCTATTTATGTAGATGAAGGTTCTGTTGTGAGAAAAGGACAGATTCTGTTTAAAATTAATTCACCATCGTCTGAGCAAACCGTAAATACGGCTAAAGCAGCAATAGAAAGTGCACAGGCTCAGGTGAACACTGCAAAACTGAATGTCGACAGGATTCGCCCACTTGCAGATAAAGGTATCGTAAGCGTAACTCAATTAAACACTTACGAGAACTCATATCAGACAGCCCTGGCTACACTGGCACAAGCAAAAGCCACTTTGGCTAATGCGAATGCGACATTAGGCTGGACGAATGTATCAAGTCCTGTAGATGGAGTTGTAGGTTCAATACCTTACCGTTTGGGAAGCCTGGTGAACTCAAATAATACACTTACTACAGTATCAAGCACAAGCAACGTATTCGTTTATTTCTCTATAAATGAAAAAGAGTTGGTAAGTATGCTTGACGGACTTGAAGGTAAGACCCAGGCCGAAAAAATAAATAATCTTCCTGAAGTTACACTTATTATGGCTGATGGTACCATTTATCCTGAAAAAGGAAAAATAAAAACTGTAACCGGACAAGTCAACGTGACAACAGGTACAGTAAATTTCCGGGCAGATTTTCCGAACAAGCAAGGCATCCTGAAAAGTGGATTCAGTGGCAAAATCTCTATTCCTAAACATATTGATAACGCATTGCTGATCCCTCAGAAAGCTACATATACACGACAAGATAAATTCCTTGTATACAAGGTACAAGGAGATTCTGTTGTTAGCACTATGATTACTGTAACACCTACACCTGATGGACAAAGTTATGTTGTTACAAATGGGCTTAAAGCCGGAGACCGGATTGTTGAAGATGGTATTATCACTCTTTCTAACGGTAAGAAAATTATAGTAAAATAAGGTTTAGTTATTAAACAAAAAATATAGAATATAATGTTAAAAACATTTATAGAAAGACCCGTATTGTCTACCGTAATCTCAATCATCATCGTTGTATTGGGTATTATCGGTTTGGCTACGCTGCCCATCGAGCAGTATCCGGATATTGCGCCTCCGACAGTACAGGTTTCTGCTACCTATCCGGGTGCTAACGCGGATGTGGTAATGAACAGTGTTGTAATCCCCCTCGAAGAACAGATAAACGGAGTAGAAGGGATGACATATATGACTTCGTCAGCTATGAACAATGGTATGGCCCAGATCAGAGTATTCTTTAAAAATGGAACAAATCCCGATATTGCAGCCGTTAATGTTCAGAACCTCGTAGCCCGGGCTACACCATTATTACCTCAGGAAGTAACACAGATCGGGGTAACTGTGGCAAAACAACAGAACAGTACGATACTCGGTTTTACATTAACAACGGATAACCCTGATTATGATGGTAAGTTCCTTCAGAACTACGCCAATATCAATATCTTACCGCAGGTAAAACGTGTATATGGGGTTGGTGAAGCCGGAGTTTACGGAGCCAGGGACTATTCTATGCGTATATGGCTAAAGCCAGATGTAATGGCTTCATACAAAATCTCTGCGCAAGAAATCATCGGAGCTTTAACAGACCAGAATATCGAAGCTGCACCGGGTGAATTAGGGCAAAACAGCGGCCAGTCATTCCAATTCAACCTCAAATTTACAGGACGACTAAAAACGGCCGAGGAGTTTGCTAATATTATTATCCGCTCTCAGGACGGGCAGATATTGAGAGTAAAAGACGTAGCTGATGTCGAATTAGGTGCCCTCAACTATACAGTTGTATCGCAGACTGATAAAAAAGATGCCGTATTTATGTCAATCAGTCAGACTGCCGGATCAAATGCGTCTGAAGTTATCAACAATGTGAAAGCGGTATTACAAGAAGCTGAGAAATCTTTCCCCGATGGTGTGAAGATCTCTTATATGATGGACTCCAGTGAATTCCTTAACGCTTCTATCGAAAAGGTAATTCACACATTGCTCGAAGCTTTTGTTCTGGTATTTATTGTTGTGTTCGTATTCCTGCAGGATATACGTTCTACAATTATTCCGGCAGTTGCTGTTCCGGTTGCTATTATCGGTACGTTCTTCTTCCTGCAGGTGTTCGGATTCTCCATCAACTTGCTCACATTGTTTGCTTTGGTACTCGCCATTGGTATTGTGGTGGACGACGCCATAGTCGTCGTCGAGGCCGTCCATGCCCAGCTCGATGCCGGGGAGAAAGATCCGAAAGTGGCGACAATGACAGCCATGAAAGAAATTGCGCCTGCTATCGTATCCATCACACTGGTAATGTCGGCCGTGTTTATTCCAGTCAGCTTTATAGGGGGTACAACAGGTGTTTTCTATAAACAGTTTGGACTTACGCTGGCAATATCCATTCTTATTTCGGCGGTAAATGCTTTGACATTGAGTCCGGCCTTATGCGCCCTGTTTCTAAAAGCACATGATGAGGAACATAAGAAGAAAAATTTCATACAGAAGTTCTATTATTACTTCAATATGACTTTCAACAGTGCTACGCAGAAATACAAAAAATCACTGCATTTCCTTGGCAGACGCGGACACAGATGGATCACAGTAGCAATAATACTCGTATCATCGGTTATCTTATTCGGATTAATGAAATTCTTACCTACCGGTTTCGTTCCGAATGAGGATAGTGGTGCTGCATTCGGTATTATAACACTGCCTGCCGGAGCATCATTAGAAAGAACCGACTCTGTTGTCAGCCAGGTGATAGATATAGCAAATAGTATTGAAGGAGTAAAAACAGTAACGAATATTACCGGAGTTAGCTTCATGGCTGGTATCGGTAGTTCATATGGTACTGTAATCATAAAAATGGATTCTTGGGGTGACCGGAAACACTCTACCGACGAGATTACAGCTATGCTGACAGAAAGGACGAAACATATCAAAGATGCCACATTCTTCTTTACCGCCTTCCCTACACTGCAAGGGTTTGGTCTTGGTGCTACCGTATCATTACAGCTACAAGACAGGATGGGTGGAGATATTAATAAATTCTACGATATCACCACAAATTTCGTATCTAAGCTGAATCAGCGTAAAGAGATTATGATGGCGATGACCAACTTCAACCCTAATTTCCCTCAAAAGCTTCTGGAAGCAGATATTCCTAAGATAAAAGCTGCCGGACTTACGTTGAGTGAGGTAATGCAAACGCTACAAATCAATGTAGGTAGCTCGTATATTTCTAACTTTAACCTGTACGGAAAGCAATTCCGTGTAATGGTTCAGGCTTCGCCTGAATACAGAAAGACATTGGATGACCTGAACGGGATATTTGTACAAACATCATCGGGCGAGATGGCTCCTGTTACAGAATTTATACATATAACAGATATAACTGCTCCTCCTACCCTTAACCGTTTCAATATGTTCCAGTCTATGGACGTAACTATTGTTCCTAATATGCTGAGCGGATATAGTTCAGGAGATGTACTGAATGTGATACAGGAGATGTACCAGGATAAAACGATCTTCCCTGATGGTTACAGCTATGAATATGAAGGTATGACCCGTGAAGAAGCAACCAGCGGAAGCCAGACTGTCCTGATATTCGGTATCTGTCTTATCTTCGTTTATCTGTTATTATGTGCGCTGTACGAAAGTTATATCATACCACTTGCCGTTATCTTCTCATTACCTGTAGGTTTGGCCGGCGTATTCATCTTCCTGATGATATTCGGAGTATCGCAGGGTATTGTAAACAATATCTATGTACAGATATCGATGATCATGCTCATCGGGTTGTTGGCCAAGAATGCCATCCTTATTGTGGAATATGCTGTTCAGCGACGTCAACAAGGCATGAGCATTGTAGAAGCAGCCGTAAACGGAGCTGTTGCCCGTCTACGTCCGATCCTGATGACATCATTTGCCTTTATCGCCGGACTATTCCCATTGTTTGTTGCATCGGGAGCAGGTGCCATCGGTAACCGTTCTATCGGTATCAGTGCCATCGGAGGTATGTTTATAGGTACAATGATAGGAGTATTGGTTATTCCTTCACTTTACATCATATTCCAGTCTATTCAGGATAAATTCAGTAAATCGGGAATGGTAAACTCTAATGACGAGTTAATAAATAAAGGAAAATAATTATGAATAAAATCAATATAAAATGGATCGTTCTATTGGGGGTAATACTCTCAATAGGACTCTCATCCTGTCAGGTAGTAAACAAATACAAAGCACCTGAGGTAGATGCCGAAGGATTGTTCAGGGACATGAACCCTACCGACACTACGTCTATTGCCAATATACCATGGCGTGAGTATTTTTCCGATCCTATTCTACAATCCCTTATTGACGAAGGATTGAATAATAGTTACGACATGGCAATAACTAACGAACGCATCAAACAAGCTGAAGCTGCGTTAGGAATGGCCCGTGCCGCATATTTTCCAAGCCTGGCTTTAGGAGCTAACGCTACACATAACAGATATAGTGTGAGCCCAAATGGCAGGGTGAAAGAACTCGGATACGGTAACACAGAGTATATGGTGGGAATCACAGCAAGCTGGGAATTAGACGTATGGGGAAAACTCAACCGCCAATCGCGAGCAAAATTTGCTGATATGCTTAATAGCTATGCAGGAAGAAATCTCGTACAAACCTCTCTGATCGCTAATATTGCCAATACCTATTATACAATCTTGTCCCTCGACGAACAACTACGTGTTACAAGAGAAATGATAGGATTGATGCAGGAAAGTGTAGACGCAATGGAAGACCTGAAAGAAGCCGGATTTCAAAACAGGGCTGCGGTCGAACAAATGAAAGCGACTCTTTATTCGGCACAGGTATCTATTCCCGATCTTGAAAGCAATATCCGTCAGTTAGAGAACAGTATCTGCCTTATGCTAGGCCGTAAACCAGGCTCTGTCTTACGAACAACAATCAAGGAACAAGATGTACCAACAGAATTAAAGTACGGGCTTCCTATCCAGATGTTAGCAAAACGTCCGGATGTTGTACAAGCTGAACTATCATTCCGTTCAACTTTCGAATTAACGAATGCAGCACGTGCAAGCTTCTACCCTTCTATCAATATCACCAGCGCGTCTCTTGGTTATGCCGGTACATTGTTCAAACCAGAAAATCTTGCCGCAAGCATAGTCGGAAGTATCATGCAACCGATATTTGCCAAGAAGCAATTAATCACACAATTGAAGGTAGCCAAAGCCGAAGAACAGGCAGCATTGCTTACATTCGAGAAAACTATCCTTACTGCAGCAACAGAAGTTTCCGATATTATCTATACCTATGAATCATCTTTGAGCAAGAATGATGTAAGAAGCAGACAGGTAGAATCTCTCACTCTGGCTGTAAGTGATACAAAAGAATTGTTGAATGCAGGTGAGGCTAATTACCTTGAAGTTATAACTGCTCAGCAAAATCTGCTACAGGCAAGGTTAGATCAAGTAAGCGATAAGCTCGAACAACTACAAGCTTCTGTAAATCTTTACAAAGCTCTTGGAGGTGGTACCGAGTAAAAAACAATCTATAAACACATTTATAAGAAAGCTCTGATTTACAAAGAGCAAAAAAGCCCTCCAATTAAGTTTGGAGGGCTTTCTTTATATCAATCAGCCGTTACATCAGAATGGATATCCCACTGCAATATGCCAGGCAGTATTCTTTCTTATTTTCCACGGTTTTCCGATAGGCCACTTCCGTGTATCAGGATCATTCGATGGATCATAAGCCTTCCATCCGCAATCGAGACGAATCAGGACATAATTAAAATCGAAACGTAGCCCTAATCCCCAGGCTGCAGCTATTTCCTTATAAAATCTGTCGAATTTAAAGACACCACCCTCCTGACCTTCGTATTCTTTTATAGTCCAGATATTTCCAACATCAACAAACGCACCCAGTTCTACGATCCAGAATATCTTACTCCGGTATTCAATACTGGCATCCAAACGAATATCTCCCGAATGATTGTAAAAATTATCTTTTTCGGTCTCTATACCCGTTCCTCTAAAATAATATGAGCCCGGTCCCAGTTCACGCACAGCCCATCCTCTGACTCCATTAGCTCCTCCTGAAAAGAATCTCTTTTGTATAGGTATCGGAATATGCTTATAATTTCCATAAGGATATGCCAGTCCAAAGCCTACATGCCAGGCTATAGCATTTTTTTCATCCACCTGATATGTCTTACTATAGTCGAGCGTACCCCGTATATATTGGGCAAAGTTGGTTCCGAATACCTGTTTCGAACCTAGCGAATCGGGTCTGGCATTCGCGATCTTCGCGGCCAAAGCCAGAAGATTTCCGGCAGTTTCTACAGATGCTCTCAGCGAATATATAGGTTGATTAAGATTCCGTCTTGCAGGACTGGTCACATTAGAACGGGAGAAGGTATAGCCTGTACTTAATATGAAGTGATCGCTAAAGCTATAACGCCGTGCTGTAGCCGACAGACTGTTAAGAAATTCTGTATCCAGCGAATTTTGAGGCAAATGAACGTAACTTACATCTACGAGGTCAAAAATATGCCTGTTGAGAGATAACCTCCTGTCCTGCCATATATATTTTACTCCGGTAGACAACACCGTGCGTGTAAAAAAACCAGGCCTACGCTGAAAGGTATAACTACTATTAAACTGTGTAGAAGCGTGTATCCTTCTTTTAAAATCACTTTTCAGGAAAGGAAACATAAACCGGGGAAAAGTAAGAGAGGCTTCCCCTCCTATTTCAAAGTAATTTTTAGTAAAACTGGTAAAACTCGGGGTTATAGCTTCATATGCTCCTCTTAAACGGACATTAAATTGCTCCGATCCTTTAAAGGCATTACGGTGTAAATACCCGATACCGCCACCTACTCCAAAATATCCTCCCGAATTGGTACCCTCTACTTCAGCTGAAATACCTTGTTTTTTGTCCGGAACACAGGTTATTATACAACGTAGCTTTGTCGAATCGTTTTCCCAGAACTCCGTATAACTGATATTCACGTTTTTCAGTATCTGAAGTTGCGAAAGAGCACTATATGTCAGAGATGTCAGATTCTCATTATAATATGTACCGGGTGCAATATAGCAGTTATTTAATATTACATTAGGCTTTATATATTCACCTCTCGGACCATATTTTATTTTATATCCGCCTTGCTCATATACGCTTGTTTCCCTGTATTGGCTGATATCTCCGTCTTCGAGGGGACTATAATCGACATAAAGGTTCACTTCTTTTACTACATACCGCCTGTGGGGCGTTTCTATTTCATGTCCGTCAGGCGACCGCAATACAAACGGATATATGGAAAGATCGAGGTCTACCTTATTGTTGCCCAAAGTAGTATCGGCTTCAAAACCGATATATTCTTTATTGAAAGCATAGTAACCTGTCCGTCTGAAAATAGAAGATATCCTGTCCCGTTCCTGATCAAGCATATCGAGGTCGAATATGCCATTCTTTTTTACCAATGTATTCCATTGGAGCAATGTATCTATATTGACAGGAATGCGTTCTTGTTGCCCTCTTTCTTGCCGAGATGCCCTGAGAAATAGTTCGGGATTGGATATTATACTATCATTTACATCTATTTTGTAGTCACTTATCCGGTAAGGAGCTCCGGCCCTTATATCATAAACAATCTTTGCCTTTTTGTCCTTTAGTTCTACCTGAGGTATTACTTCTGCATTCAGGTATCCCTTATTTGTCATCATACGCCTCAGATCTATCACAGACTGATGAAGCATTGTACTATCGTACAGTACAGGAGGATCTCCGGCATTTTTCAATGTGCGGTTTACCCATTTGGTAGTATCTTGTCCCGATAAGTTGTAGATAAACAAAGGCAATTTAAATAAAGCAAATGTCTTGAAGTTAGGCTTTTGCTTGATGTATGTTTCCATCTCGTATGAAGGAATCACTTTTTTATCGCTTTTTACTGTTGCACTGGTCAACAGATACTCTCCTTCAGGCACAAATTTAGTTGTGCTACACGACTGTATGAACAATGCGCAGCAACCTATTATACAGACAAATACCAATAACCTATATCTCATCAAGCCGATCTAAACTAACCACGAATATGAAATGAATGACAAATTTAGGGTTTTAATTGTTTCTTTTTGTAGTTTTGTTGTGAAAAAGAGTAAAAAGCAAATATATAAGGTTTGAAATACTTTATCCTGAAGGAAGCAGGCTTGAAGTAATGTATGAATGGATTATGACCCTAAGTAAGAATAAATTAAAATATATACGCTCTCTTAAAGAGAAAAAGTATCGTACCGAACACGGGACATTCGTTGCCGAAGGTAATAAGCTTGTAAACGACTTGCTCCCTTATATAAAATGCCAGTTACTGGTTGCCACTGCCAATTACCTGAGTATCATAGATGCATCAACAGTTGAAGAAGTTATCGAGGTCAACGACAATCAATTATCCCAGGCTAGTTTTTTACGTAACCCTCAACAAGCACTGGCTGTATTTTATCAACCTGAAAACAATTCGGAAGTCAATCTGAATGAGCAACTGGTTTTAGCTCTCGATGGCATACAGGATCCGGGTAATATGGGGACAATCGTCCGTTTAGCAGATTGGTACGGTATCAGGGATATCTTTTGTTCACAGGATACGGCCGACATTTTCAATCCAAAAGTCGTACAGGCAACAATGGGCGCTTTGGCGCGTGTAAATATCCATTATCTCGATCTGACCGATTTTCTGAAAGAGAACAAACATTTCCCTGTCTATGGCACCTTGCTTGATGGTGAAAATATGTATGAACAAGACTTAACCCCGAATGGTATTATTGTAATGGGAAATGAAGGCAACGGTATTCGTCCCGAAATAGAAAAACTAATATCTAATAAATTATATATACCAAACTATCCAATTGGCAGGTCTACTTCCGAATCGCTGAATGTAGCCATAGCAACAGCCATTGTTTGTGCAGAATTCCGGAGAAAAAGTATGTAATACTACTCAATTAAAACATATGCCCGGTACCTGCTATGTTCTTCAACAGGGCAAAGAGACAAGTATCCGCTTTTTAACTTTCCATTAAAAAACTTTGCCGGATTCTCTTTCTGCATATCCAGGTGCGTCTTATAAATATATCCTTCCTTAGCACTGAAGTCAATATAGAACCGCCCTTCTGATGATGGATCGATATAATTTTCGAATAACCTGAGTGTAAGATACCCCATATTGTAACGCATATTGATCTCAACACATGGATGTAATTTATATCCGTTTTCATCTTTATAAATCATCATATCCACCCCGACACAACCTTTATACTGACCTGCACATTTATCCTGCAATAATTCCAGTAAAGCGGCCTTTGCCTGCTCCAACAAGGGTAAAGAAATCGTATCTGTCAATTGTCGTATTATATTCTGCTGCGCACCCACATAATTAGAGATGTATGCCCCTTTGCTGTTTGTATAAAACAGTGAATATCCGGCAAACTCAATTCTTCCTGTACCATCACAAAGGAACTCCATCGCAAAATCGACCTGCTTATCCAATACTTTCTCTATAGAGACACTACCCTGTTTCTTCAGCATTCCATGCAGTATTTGCTTTTCCGTACGGGTCAACCCTGTCGGCGGCAACCACAACAGTCCCCTCCCTGATGATGAATATGGAGCTTTTACCAGAAATTTATCGTGAGAAATATCGACAAGATTCACGATATCTTCTAATCTTGTATAGAACCGGGGAATAATATTTTCTGATATTCCGCCTATTTCTTTGGTTAATGTATGAAGAACTTCCCGGGCTGACTCTCGGCTATTAAGATATCTATATTCATCCCTCCATTTGGGTATATTCAAATCGATCTGATATTCTTTTTCCAGTTCTTCAAAATAATGTATCGCCTGTGGAGAAATACCCCATAAAGAGACTTCCATGCTTCCATATTCGCCCATATCATTCTTTTGTATTGTTTTAGGCAAATCTGGAAAGAGGTCATATACAGACTTGTAATATATGTCTGCCAGCACAAAATCGTCTGAGAGCCCATACCATGCAGGCAGGAATGACAGTTCTTTCTGCATAGCAGCTACATTAGCGGGAGGCATATAAAATGGAGAAGCATTATGTACAGCGGTCTCATGACCGGGATTAAAATATAGTATCACTGGTTCAATTATCAGAAATTCATTTCGAACGATATGCGAAATCCATCCTTATCTACATCCGGATGACTGAGATAGTTTACACGGCGGACATAGTCGATACGGAAAAATTTAAAGATATTCTCTATACCAATATTATACTCCATATATGGCTTTCCTTTGGTTGTAGTAAAAGTCGCATTCGGGAATATTAGCAGATTGTGGTTATATCTCGGATTATTTCTGTCGCTCAGTTCGCCAATGAACCCCCTGAATCCGAATACTTCGCGCCATTTGAGTAGTTTAAGTAACGGGATACGGTTGAACAACCATCCACCCATATGGTAATATACTTCCCATGATACCTGAGCATCGTGAACAAACTCCAGCGACTCTATCAGATAATAGCTTCCACGCTGAATAGTATAAGAGTTGTTTGCACTCGGTGTAATCAGAAACGGGAATGGCGTTTCGCCCCATATCTTTTCGGCCTGGGCCATAAGCATTACTTTACCGTAAGGTGCTATCCAAAAGTGTTTTGTTACCGAGAATGATGTTTTATTGTAATGAAACTGACCTCCCAGAAAATCATCGAGAGCAATGGTGTGAGTCAGATTCATTATAAACTTCTGCGAAGTGATAGAGTGCCTTTTCCTGCGCTGCTGAAAGAATTTCTCATTAGGAGCATAACGCAGAGCAAGCGTAACTTCCGATGTTTTTACCTTATCTACAGTATATAAATTACCATTTTCATCTATCTTTTCAAAAACAAGATTGTCAGCCGGTTTTTCTTCAAAAGTCTGACCGGAGAGTTTGAAAGAAAATCCATTGTAGAATTCCTTATCATATGCTATCTGCGTTTGCCTGTTATAAGTAAGCTTCTGATTACTACGCGGTGTGATAGACATTAGTATATTATCTCTCTCGGCCTGAGTATATCGTTGTCCCAGCGTATTCATATCGTATTTATAGGCTACAATAAGATTGTTTTTGGGAAACTCGTCTTTATGATTTAATACTTTCTTGAATGCCCATGTCGCTTCTCCATAATATTTGAACTTATTATCCTTAGTACCATACGCCCCATATCCATAAAGATAAAGATTCGGGTGAAAGTTCTTGGTCGTAGCTAATGTCAGGCGGAAACGGTTACCTTCTGTTTTGTTGTAACTGTAAAAAGTAGGAACTGTACCGATGTCGAGTTTATTCTTTTCTTCGTCACCCGATGTCGGGATATAGCTGGACGCTACTATTTTCCCTGCTCCTAACAGTAGTCTGAAGCCTTTCATCTGTTTGATGTCTTCCATCATTCTGTCCATCTTGTAATCTTTCTGATAATGCAGAGGACGATTTTTAGCCCAGTAATCGGGCGGACGTTTATCATAATTTCTCTCGAACACTTCAGGCGCATTCAGTATAAATACAGGATCCATAGGGCGATTCGAGACAAAATCTTCATAGCGCTTAGTCTTGTCTATATATAACTTCAAGGCATCGAGCATAGATAAATCGATAGCCGTTCTTTCTTCCAGAGGAACCCATTTGCCTTCTTTATTTTTATAGAAATCGTGTTGAATGATAAGTTCTTCCACAAAATTTATATTCATTTTTTTGGGAGCCCGCAACACAGCCCTCTTTACAGCATACATACTATCTAAAGATATATACAGGTTACCTGTAAAACCGATATCCCGGGAATTAAACGGTGCGAAATCGAGCTTCACATACCTGTCATTATCTATAGTAACTGTATCGGACAGGTACCAACGATAGAAATTAACAGCGCTATGCGAACTCAAGGGACTTACAAATTCGTTATACAACATCGTCACCGAATTATCGAATATGGATATATCCTTGAATGTCTCTTTCAGGATAGCATCAAGCCCTTCTGTTTCAAATTCCTGATCGACACCCTGTATCTGATAGGCTTTTACTATCCGTTTATTCGATTTAGGGTCTTTACGGTAGAATACATCAGTAATACGCTCACGCACAGAGAAAGGTAATATGGGCTTGTGATCTATCAGTGAGGAATCCATGTATTGGGGAATAAACTCAAATTTTTTGAACATTCCCCTGTCAGGTTTAAACTCGTTGAATGCAAAGAACATCCGCTCGTACTCTTTGTACTGGTAATAGTTTAAAGCCTTGATATTGGTACTGTCTTTATTGGCTATAACTTTTTTGATAAGTTCTACTGCGGGATTGTTTTTTTTCGAATACTTCTCTTTCCCTGGTCTCACCACCACTTCTTTCAATTGTGTATCGATCGGCTCCAGATATATCTCCTCGGTAGTGGTTACTCTGGGATGCACAATAAATGAATAGGGCTTATACCCTAACAATGAGGCTGTAACACGCACACGATTTACCCGGTTGCTTAGCCTGAATTCTCCATCTTCATCAGAAAATGTTCCGACACTGGTTTTATCGAATGAAATTGTGACAAACGGTAATTTTTCCCGTGTAACGGCATCCCTCACAACCCCCTTAACAACCGTCGGAGATTGAGCGAGCGCAGAGCTACACAGCATATACAGGAATATAAAAAGAAATAATCCCTTATATTTCGTACTTATATAAAATAGTGGCGATCCACTCATTCGTTATCATTCATGCCCGAAATTTCGGCCTCGTTTCCTGCTCTTATCTAAACAATAATATCTTCACTCTAAAAAATCAAGAGTAAATATAGGCTATTTACTCCTGATTTTATACTTATAAGACAGTGCAACCTGTTAAATAGCTGCATCTGTTATGTTTTTTTAGTTAATCAATTTCTTATAACGGATACGTTTAGGTTCTACATTCCCCATGCGCATTTTCTTGTTCTCTTCGTATTCGCTGTAACTACCTTCAAAGAAGAACACTTCGGAGTTGCCTTCGAATGCCAGTATATGCGTACAGATACGGTCAAGGAACCAACGGTCATGAGATATAACAACCGCACAACCGGCAAAGTTTTCCAAACCTTCCTCTAGGGCACGTAAAGTATTCACATCGATATCATTCGTCGGCTCGTCGAGAAGGAGTACATTTGCTTCTGATTTCAATGTCAGGGCAAGGTGAAGACGGTTACGCTCACCTCCAGAAAGGACTCCCGTCAGCTTTTCCTGATCACCTCCCGAGAAGTTGAATCGTGAAAGGTATGCACGGGCATTGATATCTTTGCCCCCTACCCTTACAAACTCACTTCCTCCCGAAATAGTCTGGTAGACAGACTTATTAGGATCGATATCGGCATGCGACTGGTCTACATATCCGATCTTTACAGTTTCACCGACTTCAAAAGTACCTTTATCGGCTTTCTCTATTCCCTGTATCAGGCGAAATAATGTGGTTTTACCGGCACCATTCGGCCCGATAATACCGACAATACCCGATGGCGGCAACATAAATTCAAGATTTTCGAACAGTAACTTATCCCCAAATGCCTTACTTACCCCATGTGCCTCAATCACCTTATTACCCAGACGAGGACCGTTAGGAATAAATATTTCGAGCTTTTCTTCACGTTCTTTTTCGTCTGCGTTCAATAGCTTTTCATAATCGTTCAAACGGGCTTTACCTTTAGCATGGCGGGCTTTAGGCGCCATACGCACCCACTCCAACTCACGTTCAAGGGTTTTCCGGCGTTTACTGGCTTGCTTTTCTTCCTGCTCCATACGTTTGGTCTTCTGTTCCAACCATGAAGTATAATTACCTTTCCATGGAATACCTTCGCCACGATCGAGTTCCAAGATCCATCCTGCGACATGGTCGAGGAAGTAACGGTCGTGGGTAATACAGATAACTGTTCCTTTATATTGTTGGAGATGCTGTTCCAGCCAGTCGATAGATTCTGCGTCGAGGTGGTTGGTAGGCTCATCGAGCAACAACACATCCGGTTCCTGCAACAACAATCGGCAAAGAGCTACACGACGGGCTTCTCCTCCCGACAGGTTTTCAGCCAGCTGATCTTCGGGCGGACAGCGAAGGGCATCCATCGCACGTTCCAGTTTGTTATCAATATTCCATGCATCGGTCGCATCTATTTTATCCTGTAATTTTGCCTGACGGGCAAAAAGAGCATCCATTTTATCTGAGTCTTCGTAATACTCAGGTAAACCAAATTTTTCATTGATTTCTTCGTACTCTTTCAATACATCCATTATAGGTTGTACCCCTTCCTGTACTATTTCCTTTACGGTTTTAGTCGGATCGAGTTTCGGGTCCTGTTCCAGATATCCCACTGAAAATGCTTTGTCAGAAATTATCTCTCCCTGATATTCCTTATCTATACCCGCTATAATCTTCAACAATGTAGATTTACCGGAACCGTTGAGACCGATAATTCCTATTTTTGCTCCATAGAAGAAAGACAGGTAAATATTCTTTAAAACTTGTTTTTGTGGCGGGTAAAGTTTACCCACTCCCATCATCGAAAAAATAATTTTCTTATCGTCAGACATGTTATCTAGTTATAAATTATAAGTAAAGACTATTTCTGATAAAGGAAACGTTTAATACTTCGCTTCGGCGTCTTTTCGAATTCCTGATCCTGCAATCTGAAATTAACTACCTGACTATATTTCGGTAAACGCTTATTTATCGCTTTCATTTCGGACACAAAGATAGCAGAATATTCGTTTTCTTTGATACCTTGCTTGTTCATATAATCCCTATCCGGATAAATAAGGGCTATCAGTTTGCCATTCTCCTCTATTACAAGTGATTCACCCACATATTGAGAATTATTATAAAAATCTTCAATTTCCTCAGGGTAAATATTCTGTCCCGATCCACTAAGTATCATCGTCTTGCTACGGCCTTTTATAAAGATAAAATTATCCTTATCCATCACGCCCAAATCACCTGTTCTCAGCCAGCCGTCTTTCGTAAACGCAGCTTTCGTTGCTTCAGGATTTTTATAGTAGCCTGACATCACATTATCTCCTTTGGTTATAATCTCACCTGCTTCTCTCTCCGGATCGGATGAATCTATACGCACTTCCATACGATCCACTGGTCGTCCGCATGAAGTTGGCTTGTATGTTTCCCAATATTCATAAGAAATCAGCGGACCACACTCAGTCATTCCATAACCAACGGTATACGGAAATCTGATATCCGAGAGGAAAGTTCCTACTTCTTTATTCAAAGCCGCTCCTCCGACAACTACTTCTACCAGTTTGTTCCCGAAAACCGGAATCAATTTTTCAGCCACCTTTTTGTATATTTTTTTCTTAAAGAAAGGTATCTTCAGTAAGGTTTTAACAGGTTGTTTCTTGAACTCAGGGAATACTCTGGTCTGGACTATCTTTTCAATAATTAAAGGCACCGCAAGTACCAATGTCGGATTTACTTTTGCAAACGCATCCATTATAATCTGCGGGGATGGCACCCTTGTCAGATAATGGATATGACATCCTTTTGCTATAGAAAGTAGTACCTCGAATGCCAGACCATACATATGTGCCATCGGCAACATACATACAATGCCATCTCCGGCTTTCACAAACGGAATCATATCGATGGCAAAACGTGTATTCGACCAAAGGCTGCGATAAGGGATCATCACACCTTTTGGATTACTTGTCGTTCCCGATGTATAATTTAGCACAGCCAGCTCTTCCGGCGATTCGTCGTGGAAAACAACATCCTCTTTTGCAAACCCGTCTGGATATTTCTTATTAAAGGCTAGTTCCAGATCGGAACAAGACTCCAGCAATTCAGGGTGTTTTGATTTTCGCACCGAGAAATCGTCTATTAAAAGAATTGTCTTCACATCGGGCATTTGCATAGGATCTAGTTTCGACCACACATATTCATCTGCCAGTAAGACTTTAGCCTCAGAGTGATTTACCAATGAATGGATGCTTTCTCCACTAAAGTCATGCAAAACAGTTGTTATGACAGCACCATAGGTAAGCGAAGCAAAAAAGCCTACAGCCCAGTTGGCAGAATTTCGTCCACTGATAGCTATTTTATCTCCTTTTTGTACTTCCATGTCTGCAAACAGGATATGCAACTGAGCTATTTTTTTTGCAAAATCTTTATATAGATATGTTTCCCCATTATAATCGGTCAACGCAGGACGATCCCAGTTCTCGCAAATGCCGTCCCTTATAAGTGTCAAAAATTTATTATTTTCCATATGTCTCTTCTACTTGATAATATACAAATGTAATGAAAATATAAAATCACCCCTATCTTTGATTAGTAATTTCAAACAATCTTTCAGCAATTTGTTATATATGCTTCGTTTTCGTAAAACATATAAAACAAACATCAGCCGATCGTCAAAAGTTTCCAATGCATTTTCTGCATAACAAGCTATGACAAACAATAAAATACCTATTTTTGTGTTTTTAAATATATAATAATATTTAATTTAGCCGTTTGTCTATACGTGTTACGAAATAAAGCGGATTGGACACTGATCTATCTTACAAGTGTTCTCTTATTTTTCTTTATATCGTCGTGTTCTAACCAAAAGAATACGGCTTTGACACGTTTTTACCATTCCACCAACACTCGCTACAATATTCATTTTAATGCAAACGAAGCATATAAAGAAACGCTGAAAAACCGCTTACAATCAAGAGAAGACAATTTATCGGAAATGCTTTATGTATTCCCTGACAATTCCGACTCAGCGGCTATGCAATTACCCGGTGGCAGTTTCACTACGACTATAGACAAGACGACCAAGGCTATAAAACTTCATTCCATAAAAGTTAAACCCAGACGTGACCCCAAGCGGCGCAACGATGCCGGCTATCAGGCCTGGGTACAGCAGAAAGAATTTACTCCTTTCATGGACAAGGTATGGCTATTGCTGGCCAAGGCGGAATTCCATGAGACCAATTACCTGAAAGCTATCACGACCTTTCTGTACATCACAAAAATTTACAGTTCACAACCCGACATAGTAGCCGAATGTAATCTGTGGATAGCCCGTGCATATACTGAAATGGGATGGCTATATGAAGCAGGAAACGTGCTTCACAAAATGGAACTGGCCGGCGGCCCGCCCGATAAGCACAAAGGATTGTACGAAACGGTAAAAGCAAACTACCTGATCAGGACTAATGACTACAAAGCCGCCATACCACATCTGGAATTCGCCATAAAAAAAGAAAAAGATAAACACCAGAGACTTCGGATGAAGTATCTGCTGGGACAGATATATGCAGAGACCGGCGATAAGACGAATGCAAACAAAGCTTTCGCGTCTGTACAAGGGATGAACACACCTTACAAATTCAGTTTCAATGCAAAGCTGAATCAACTACAACTTAATGCATCGAACGATACCAGAAAAGCGATAGCCGACCTATCGAAAATGGCTCACAGTTCGAAAAACAAGGAATATCTCGACCAACTATATTTGAGCATCGGAAATATTTATCTTCAAAATTCCGATACAATCAAGGCCATTGAGAACTATCGCAAAGCCATAAAAGGAAGTACCCGTAACGGCTACGACAAGGCCATGGCACAGGTTACACTCGGTGACCTGTATTTTAATAAACGGGAATTCGTTTTGGCGCAGCCTAACTATTCCGAAGCATTACCCCAACTAAAAAAATCGCATCCCGAATACCCGAAAGTAGCACTTCGTTCCGATGTGCTGGATGAACTTGTTGTGCATGTAAAAACCGTATATGAACAAGATAGCCTTCAGTACCTCGCCCGGTTACCGGAAGAAGAACGATTAATAATCATTCATGCCAAAATAGAAGAAGAAAAAAAGAAAGAAGAAGAGCGTAAAAAAGAAGAAGAGCGTCAGCAACAAGAGGGAAACCGACAGGAGAGGATTTCGAGTTGGGCCGACATGGAAACGGCAATGCAAAAACCTGCCGTAAATGTGCCGTTGGTGAATACTACCGGAAAACAGGGAGATGCCAATTCATTCTATTTCTATAATGAACAAGCTGTATCGCAAGGCAAGATCGCATTTCAAAAACAATGGGGTACCCGCAAATTAGAAGACGACTGGCGAAGGAAGGATAAGACAGGCGGATTTTCTGATTTTGCAGAAACTGATATTATAAACGAAAACGATTCACTCCTTGCAGAAAAACCCAAAATACAAGAAAGTGACAGCCTGAAACCGGCATCCATCAGCAACGATATTTTCTCTGTCGAATATTATTTACAACAACTTCCTTTTACAGAAGAAGCGGTACATCAATCAAACACATTGATAGAGAATGCCCTGTTCAATATGGGGTTGATCTATAAAAACAAGCTGGAAGATAACAATCTCGCTATAGATGCTTTCAATACCGATATTCGCCGCTTCCCTGATACTCCTAATCTCGAGGAGATATACTATCAGCTCTTTCTAATATATATGCAAGCGGAAAACCGTGGCATGATGGCCTCCTATCGCAATAAACTGCTTAATGAATTTCCGGATAAGGTATATGCAAAAACGTTATCCCATCCCGATTATGAATGGAATTTCAGGCATATGCCCGCCATGGTGGATTCTCTCTATACACAGGCTTTCGATGCATACCAGCAGGCTGATGTGCAAACGATAAGAAAAAATTACGATGAAATAAACAGGCGCTATCCGTTAACCGGCTTAATGCCGCAATTTATCATGCTTAATGCCTTGTCGTATGCACAAATAAGAGATGCTAAAGGGCTGACAGACAATCTGACTGAACTTGTAGACAAATATCCGAAATCGGAAGTAGCACCTCTGGCTGAAGATATACTGAAAAAAATAAAGGACGGACAACCGCTTTTGTCTGACGGTTCTCCTATTACCGGTTTCGATTGGAGCCTGGCTAATCCCGGAGACAGCACAATGACCGGAGGAGATGGCCGCACGTTGGCATTTTCCGATAGTCTGGATACCGAATACCTGCTCTTGCTGATGTTCAGATCAAATACCATAGACCGCAATGAGTTACTGTATGAAGTGGCCGATTATAATTTTTCCAACTATGTGATCCAGACATACGATCTGAATTTCGAAACCAATCCGCCTTATGATATTCTTCAAATCAAGGGTTTCAACAAATTTGCCAATATCCGTTCATATCTGAATAAAGCATTTACAGAAGACGGCCTGTTTAATAAAATAGACACATCTATTGTCGCCATTCCAATCTCTACCGACAATTATGTGAAAGTTCTCCCACGCTTAGGCATGGAGCAATACACCACCTTCTTTGCCGAACATTATCAGGATCAGCTTCCTATACTTATAACACATTGGAACCTAAATACCAGTGAAATAGAAGATCTTGTGGCTGAAGTCACAAAATCGCAACAGGAAGAACAAACTATTAAAGAAACAGAAGAGATCAAAGAGGAAGAACCTAAAATAACACCTGAAATAAAAACAGTTCCAAAAGTTGTAACCGAGACAAGACAACCTGATAAGCAAACTCAGCAACCGGTAAACGATAAACAGATAACAGCGGACGATCTGCTGACTGACGATCAGCGTCAAGCTTTAGGAAAAGTGGACGATGCGATTAAATCGGTAGAAGAGATTATAAGTAATCCGGTAGATGGCATCAGAGGATTGTTCAATAAATACAAGAACCGTCAAAACCTCACAAAAGAAGAAAAAGAGGCCCTTAAAGAAGAAGAGAGACTTGAAAAGCAACGTCAGAAAGAACTTAAAGCACTTGCTAAAGCTACGCAGGACTCTGTCAGAAAGACAGAAAAAAACCGGGCTGACTCTATCGCCCGTGTGGAAAAAGCAGTACAGGATTCTATCGAAACTGCCGAAAAGCAAAAGAAAGAACAACTCAGACTTGAAGAACAAGCCAAAAAAGATGCCGAGAAAGCTACTATAAAAGCCCGGGAGGACGAACGTAAGCGCAAAGAGGACGAACGTAAAGAAAGAATCCGCCAGCAGCAAGAGCGACTCCACCAACAGGAACAAGAACGTAAAGAGAAAGAAAAAGCCAGGGAAAAAGAGCGAAAAGAAAAAGAACGCCTGCAAAAAGAACGCCAGCGCCAACGGGAAAAAGAAAGGGACGAGAAAGAAAAAGCCCAGGAACGTGAACGCAAGGAAAAAGAAAAACGTAAACAATAAGAATAATTGAACGATTAAATTTAACTATTGATTCACATTAATCGTAATTCATAGTATATATTCATAATTATCTGGCTATTTTTGCTGAATATCCAAAAAACTTCATATTAATACCCTAAATCACAAAAAAAAATCATTAATTTGCCATGTGAAAAACATGAGGTATTACCTTTATCAAAAAAATAACTTTATGAATGAGAACCTAGAACCCGGATTACCTGTGGAAAAACCTTCTGAAGAAGTCAAAGCTGAAGAAATAAAACCTGTGGAAGCGATCGTTGAAGAAACGGTCACAGAAGAAACGCCTGCTGCAAAAAAAGAAGAAAGAGAAGAACCTGCAGTAGAAGTAACAGAAGTGAAAGAAGAAGCGGATACAGAAAAAGTTGAAACAGAAGAACCGACTACTGTAGTAGAAGAACCAAAAGCGGAAGAGATAGCGGAAGAAGTGACAGAACCCGAAGCTAAAGTTGAAGAAACTGCACCAGTCGAAGAAAAAGCTGAGGCCGAACCAATAGAGGAGGAAACCAAACAGCCGGAAGTACCTACAGAGTCTCCTGTGACAAAGCACCAGTCTCTGTCAAAGGATGAAATTATCGAAAAGCTGAAAAATCTGACTTTACAGGAAGAATTACCTGCACGATCGGAAACGGAAAGCCTGAAACAGGCATTCTATAAACTACGCTCAGCTGATGTTGAAGCCCAGAAAGCTGATTTTGTCGAAGCAGGAAACGATCCGGAAGCTTTCGTTCCCACTCCTGATCCGAGCGAAGAAGTATTGAAAACTTTCCTTAATGATATTAAGGAAAAACGTGCTGCCCATTCTGCTCAGGATGAACGTAAAAAAGAAGAAAATTATGAAAAGAAACTTCAGATAATAGAATCTATCAAGAATCTGACCGAAAGTTCTGAAGACTTCAATAAACTATACAAAGATTTTAAAGATCTTCAACAAAAGTGGAATGATATAACAGCAGTTCCTCAGTCAAAAGTTAAAGAACTGTGGAAATCATACCAGATCTATACAGAGAAGTTCTACGATCTTATAAAAATAAACAATGAATTCCGTGATTATGATTTCAAGAAAAACCTTGAGTTAAAAACCGCGATCATTGAATCAGTCGATAAACTACTGGAAGAAGCCGATTCCGTATCAGCTTTCCATCAATTGCAAAACTTTCATCAGCAATGGCGTGAAATAGGTCCGGTTGCCCGCGAACTTCGTGAAGAAATCTGGACGCGTTTCAAAGATGCATCGACTGCGATAAATAAAAAATACCAGTCTCACTTCGAAGGCCTTAAAGGACAGGAAGAAGAAAATCTGGCAGAAAAAACCGCAATAATCGATATCTTAAAAAGCATCGATTACGACAAGCTTACATCGTTCAAGGAATGGGACGAAAAGAGCAAAGAAGTCATTGATTTACAGACCAAATGGAAGACAATCGGCTTCGTTCCGAAAAAGGTTAATACCCAGATATTTGAAGAATTCAGAGCTTTGTGCGATACATTCTTCGAAAAGAAAAGCGAATTCTTCAAAGGTGTCCGTGAAGAAATGGATATTAACCTGGAAAAGAAACGCTCTTTGGTAGAACAAGCTAAATCACTGAAAGACAGCATCGAATGGAGAGCAACAACGGACAGACTGATCGCCATACAAAAAGAATGGAAGACCATAGGCCCTGTTCCGCGTAAATACTCCGATGCCATCTGGAAAGAATTCGTAACAGCTTGCGACTATTTCTTCGAGCAGAAGAAAAAGACTGAATCGTCTCAAAAAACTGAAGAACTTGACAATCTGGCTGCAAAAAAAGAGATTATAGAAAAGATCAATGATATAGACCAGACACAGGAACCGTCCGAGATTATCACACAAGTGAGAGAACTCGCTGATGAATGGCACAAAATAGGTTTCGTTCCTTTCAAGGAAAAAGACAAGATCTACAAGGAATTCCATAAAGCTGTCGATACTCATTATGATCGTCTGAAAATAGACAAAACAGAGCGTCGCTTCGAAGCGTTCAAGTCAAACATAAAAGACAGCATATCGAAAGGGGATAACCCTAAGCGTGCATTATATCGCGAGAGAGACCATCTGATGCATCAATACAATAAGGTGAAAGCTGACCTGCAGACCTACGAGAATAATATGAACTTCTTGTCTATATCCTCGAAAGGCGGCGGCGGATTATTGAAAGACATCAACAATAAGATAGAGAACCTGAAAAACGAGATGGAACTGCTCGTCAAGAAAATAGAAGCGATCGATGAGAACCTGAATGAAATGGAACAATAAAAATCTATAATAAGCGGTAAAAGCGGTATTTCTAGGAAATACCGCTTTTTTTTATTATTTATGTGAATCTGCAGTCTGAATCTGCATTTTTCTTTAGGAACTTTATCAATGAGGAAATAATAGTTAGTAGACAGTAACTGGTAGTCAGTAAAGATGATTTTTTAATGAAGAATATCGGAAATAAAACATGTAAGAAACAACGTTCATCGGAATGTAGAGTAGCTAATTGGCTCCGCTTTGCTCTGACGAACGTTGTTTGTCAGGTTTTGTTACTTGTTATGCCGGAGCGAAGCGGAGCATCTGACAAAGAAGATCCTTCGTTCCTCGGGATGACAGAAGAAAATAAAAAATGAAATATGTGTCAACTTTGTCAAGTTTTAACAACTAAAATCATTTTCTAAATTGATTTAGTGGTAAAATATCATATGACCGTCATACTATCAGATTCGAATCATTAATGAATATGCCATGAAAAAGACATACCTTTTCGTCCTGTTTCTATTTTTTTATTTATCAAATATACAGGCATGTATATCAGTAACTGACCTGAAATGCGAAAACCTTAAAAATCCCGTTGCAATCAATAATGTAATCCCCCATTTCAGTTGGAAAATTAAGATTGACAGAGCTGGAGCGAGGCAGGTGTATTATGAAATACAGGTTGCATCCGACAGCATGTCATTAATAAACGGCAAAGCTGATCTATGGAATTCCGGCAAAACAAAATCCGCAACCTCCGTCATGACACCATATAATGGGAAGCCTCTTTCTTCCCGTTCGTTATGTTACTGGCGTGTACGTATTTGGGATGACAAAGGGAAAGCATCAGGGTGGAGCGAGACAGCCCGTTTTGGTATTGGTATACTCAACAATACAATGCAAGGACATTATATAGGATTATCAGCCGATGCCGGAAATATCGGCAGTCCGATACTAAGAAAAAGTTTCACTATAGATAAAAAAGCAATATCTTTTCTGCATGTAAACTCCCTGGGGTATCACGAAGTTTATATCAACGGAGAAAAAGTAAGTGATGATGTCTTATCTCCCGCCGTTTCACAGTTGAACAAAAGATCGCTGATAGTAACCTACGATATAACTCCTTATATAAAAGAAGGAGAAAACGATCTGGTTTTGTGGCTTGGAAAAGGATGGTACAAAAAAACAACATTCGGTGCAGCCTATGATGGTCCTCTGGTAAAGACTCAACTGGATATTCTTCAAAATGGCAAATGGAATACATTGCTGACAACCGATTCGTCCTGGAAAGGCGCTCCTACAGGTTATACAGACACTGGTACATGGCAGGCTCTACAATTTGCCGGCGAGCGTATAGATATGAGACAAATACCCGGGAGCCTGAAAAAAGCTACACTGGATAATATGAAATGGTATCCGGTAGAAATAATCGCCGTGCCGGAACATTTGGCCACTCCTGAGATGTCTGAACCAAATAAAATACAGAAAACATATGCACCTGTGAATATCACCCAACTGGATAATACTACATGGCTGGTAGATATGGGTAAAAATCTGAACGGATGGTTTGAGATGCGTATGCCCATCCTCGCTTCCGGACATGAAATAAAAATGGAGTATACCGATTATATTGATAAGGAAGGGACATTTCACGATCAGGGACAAAGCGATTCCTATATATCGGCAGGGCGGAACAATGAAGTATTTTGCAACAAGTTTAATCATCACGCTTTCAGGTATATCAAAATATACAATCTCCCGATAGAACCTCGCAAAGAAGATATAAAAGCGCATCTTATCCATACAGATTATAAAGAGACTTCCTCATTCGAATGCTCCGATCCCGATCTGAACGCCATACATGATATGATACAATATACTATGCGATGCCTCGCTTTCGGGGGCTATATGGTCGACTGTCCGCACCTTGAACGTGCAGGCTATGGCGGTGATGGAAATTCATCAACCGAAACCATACAAACAATGTATGATATGGCTCCATTATATACCAACTGGATGGAAACTTGGGGAGACTCGATGCGTGAAGGCGGCAGCCTGCCGCATGTAGGCCCGAATCCGGGTGCAGGCGGAGGTGGCCCCTACTGGTGTGGATTTATGGTGATGGCACCATGGCAAACCTATCTGAATTACGGTGATACACGACTGATCGAAATATATTATCCATATATGAAAGAATGGCTGAAATATGTGGAAAAATACACAGTAGACGGATTACTGAAACGCTGGCCTGATACCAAATACAGGGACTGGTTCCTGGGAGACTGGCTTGCCCCTATGGGTGTGGATTCGGGCAACGAGCTATCAATCAATCTTGTAAATAACTGTTTTGTGAGCGACTGTTTTGCCACTATGGAGAAATTAGCTATGATATTAGGCAAACCCGATGAAGCAAAAGAATATGCGATGCGCAAAGACAACCTGAACAAGCTATTACATACAACATTCTACAAACAGGAAGAGAGCATGTATTCTACCGGATCGCAGCTGGATATGACATATCCGATGCTGGTTGGAGTTACTCCTTCCGATATTTATCCGCAAGTCAGGAATCAGTTAATTAACCTGACAAGTAAAAATCATAATGATCATATAGCAGTCGGCTTAGTCGGTGTACCTATCTTAACAAAATGGTGTATAGAGAATAAGGAAGTCGATTTTATGTATAAAATGCTAAAAAAACGCGACTATCCGGGTTACCTGCATATGATAGACAACAATGCGACTACAACATGGGAATACTGGAGTGGTGAGCGTAGCCGTATACATAATTGCTATAACGGTATCGGAATATGGTTTTATCAGGCCATAGGTGGACTGCGTACCGATGAAAACAATCCGGGATATAAACATGTATTCATAGAACCGCAAATTCCCGAGGGTGTTACTTGGGCAAAGACAACTAAAGAATCCCCTTACGGTACTATCGGTGTAGACTGGGAATTAAGGGACAAGAACCTGATAATGAAAGTAACATTACCTCCGGGTTGTACTGCTTCGGTTATTATACCTGAAAACGCAAAAAGTTATATGCTCAATAATAAGACAATTGGCAAAAACAATAAAGCTGTGAATATAGAAAGCGGCAGCCACAATATTGATATTCAGCTGAATTAATGGTTTTGTCAAATAATTTCTTCCATAATGTGATTTTCTGATCTGTTTTTCGACTTATAAACAAAAAGTAGAATTATAAGATGAAACATTTAGAAATAGCTTTAGGAAAAGGAAATCAAATCTGGAAATATATCGTTGTATTGGTAGTATCTTTTGTTGCTGCTAATATTATTGGTGCATTTCCCCTATTGATAGCCATTATAGTACATTCCGCCGGAAGTGGAGAGAATATAGCGGCATCCGGTACAGATTTTTCTGCGCTTATAGCATCGGGAATGTCTCCCAATTTGCTCTTTTTTCTTATGCTCATTCCTTTTGTGGTTGCTTTCTTCGTGTTGGTATTTATGATAAAAGCATTCCATAAACGCACATGGAAAGAAACTATAAACGGCACGAACAGGTTGAGATGGGGGCATTTCTTTTGGGGTGCTGCATTCTGGCTTATTTTGTCTTTAGTTTCGTTGGGAATACAATATTTCATCTCACCCGAAGACCTTGAATTTCAGTTTAATTTATCGGCCTTTATCCCTCTGTTGATTATCTCCCTACTATTCTTACCTGTCCAGACAGGATATGAAGAACTGGCTTTCCGTGGTTATATGGCGCAAGGTGTGGGAGCATTAACAAAGAACCGCTGGCTGGTATTACTGATCCCGTCCATTCTATTCGGACTGATGCACGCGGCAAATCCCGAAGTAAAAGAATTCGGGTTCTGGATAATGATTCCTCAATATTGTATGATGGGAGCAATGCTGGGTTTGGTCAGCATACTCGATGATGGTATAGAAATGGCAATGGGTGTGCATGCAGCTAATAACATTTTTGCTAGCCTGTTTATTACACATTCTTCATCTGTATTCCAGACTCCGGCGATCTTTATGGCTAAAGTGGTGAATCCCGAAGGAGGGCTGATAGAAATTACCATTGCTACAATATTGTTGGTTGCTTTTTTCTATAAGAAATATAACTGGAATTTCTCTGTACTGAATAAAAAGATAGAGAAAACCGAAGAAGTAGAAGCAATAGAAAAGGATCAGATAATATAGCCTTTATCTCTCAACTCCTCTTCATCTTTCAGTTCATACAATGATTGATCTTTCATCAGAAGTATACGGTTAGCGACGTTCAGCACATTACGGTATCTGTGGTCGGCCACTATTATCCCTTTTTCCTTCGCTTCCATCTGTATCAGTTCCTCTGTCTGTTCTATCATCAAAGGGGACAGGAATTTAAAAGGTTCATCCAATAGTGCAAAGTGTGCTTTTTTCTTCAAGATAAGATATACTTCCAGGTACCGCCGTTCACCACTCGACATGGAAGAAATCCTTTTATTATATAATTTGAGGATAATATTATCTCCATCGGGAGGTATTCCATATAAGTTCAGGACTTGTCTGGTTTTCATTCCTGGAGAGATAAAATGAGTAGCAGGAAGATATGAAATTAACTCAGGTTTGGTATATGCGTTCTTCTCATACCGTTCATCGATCCGTATGAATTTATAATCAGCCCGCAACGAACCGAAGATAATCCGTTGCAAGGTGGTTTTCCCTGTCCCATTACGACCGAAAAGAGCACAAATATCTCCGGTCTGCATTTTCAGATAAACACCCGATAAAACCTGCTGAATAGGATAAGCTTTCGATATACTATCAGCCTCGATTATATGAATTTCATTATCAGTGAGCATAGGATATATATTATAACAGATGACAGAATATACAGAATCAGCGATACAATAATAAGCTCAATCTTCGAAATCCCCACATTGTAGAAAAAATAGTATTCATTCTTTCTAACAGTCTCCTTATACAACAGGCTTGCGGCAAGCCCCGCTGTACACCATATCTTTAATACAGATGATAAAACGGATAAAACCGGGTCACTTCCTGCTACCACTATCTGCATAAAAGTTGATCCTATAACAAAGGTAATAGCAATCGCAGCCGCAATGCTGATCAATAATGTACTTCGAAAAAAGAAGAGATAGAATGAAGCTTTTTTCATGTATATAATATGATAAACTCTAAATATAGACATAAAATCAGACCAGGATTAACATTCTCTCCTAAAATTCAGTACTTTTGCATGTATTTTAATAAAATTATAAAGTGATCTCTGTAGAAGGACTAACAGTTGAATTTGGAGGATTTACCCTCTTCGACGATATATCATTCGTATTAAACAAGAAAGAAAGAATAGCGCTGGTCGGGAAAAACGGTGCAGGCAAATCCACTATGTTGAAAATATTTGCAGGACTGCAACAACCTACCCGTGGAAATGTATCCTTACCCAAAGATATTACCATAGGTTATCTGCCCCAACATATGACTCTCAATGACGGGAATACCGTATTGGAAGAAGCTTCGCTTGCATTTGCCCACATCAGCGAAATGGAAAAGCAGATAGAATACTTAAACACCCAACTTGCCGAAAGGACTGATTATGAGTCGGAAGAATATCATAACCTGATTGAAAAATCAACCTATCTGCAAGAACAGTTTATGATGTCGGGAGGCGGTAATTTTCAGGCAGAAGTAGAAAAAACATTGATAGGCCTCGGATTCAAGCGAACGGATTTCAGTCGTCCGACAAGCGAATTCAGTGGAGGGTGGCGCATGCGTATCGAACTGGCAAAGCTCTTATTGCAACGTCCCGATGTTTTACTCCTCGATGAGCCAACAAACCACCTGGACATAGAATCGATTCAATGGCTCGAAACATTTCTGTCTACAAGGGCAAATGCGGTATTGCTGGTTTCACACGACAGGGCTTTTCTCGATGCTGTTACCCAACGGACTATCGAAATCTCATTAGGGCGCATCTATGATTATAAAGTCCCCTACTCCAAATATGTTGAGCTTCGTAAAGAATACCGTGAACAGCAGATGCGGGCCTTTGAGAACCAGCAAAAACAAATACAAAAGACCGAGGAATTTATAGAACGGTTCCGCTATAAAGCGACAAAAGCCGTGCAGGTACAATCCCGCATCAAACAGCTCGACAGGATCGAACGGATTGAAGTCGACGATGAAGATAATTCAGCACTTAATCTGAAGTTCCCTCCTGCCCCACGATCAGGTTCTTATCCTGTAATAGCTGAAAACGTAGAGAAAAGTTACGGCGATCATCTTATTTTTAAAGATGTGACACTGACTATCAACAGGGGTGACAAAGTGGCTTTTGTCGGGAAGAACGGTGAAGGTAAATCTACCCTTGTGAAATGTATCATGGGTGAGATCGACTTCAAAGGGAAACTGGAATTGGGACATAATGTAAAAATAGGATACTTCGCCCAGAACCAGGCACAGATGCTGAATGAAAACCTTACAGTATTTGAAACCATCGACTATGTCGCTGTAGGTGATATCCGTACTAAAATACGGGATATACTCGGGGCATTTATGTTTGGAGGAGAGGCTTCAGATAAGAAAGTAAAAGTGCTTTCTGGAGGTGAGCGCAGCCGTTTGGCTATGATACGTCTGTTGCTGGAACCTGTCAATCTGCTTATTCTCGATGAGCCAACAAACCACCTCGATATGAGGTCGAAAGATGTACTGAAAAAAGCGATAAAGGATTTTGATGGCACGGCGATTATTGTATCCCATGACCGTGATTTTCTTAACGGCCTTGTAGATAAAGTATATGAATTCGGTAATCAGCAGGTGAAAGAACATCTCGGTGGCATTTACGAGTTCCTTCAAAATAAGAAGATGGACAGCCTGCGCGAGCTTGAAGTTTCAACCTCAAATACTACATCAAAGTCAGAATCTGCAAAAAATACCGAAACTTCTTCCGACAGTAAATTATCTTACGAAGAACGCAAAGAACTGAACCGCCAGATAAAACGTCTGGAAAAGCAAATATCTGATATTGAGAAAGAAATAGAAGAGAAGGAAAAAGAAAAATCCTATATAGAAACTAAAATGGCAACTCCCGAAGGAGCTAGCGATGCCGGTTTGTTCGAGAAACACAGCAAATTGATAAAGGAAGTAGAAGGCAATATGGCCCGTTGGGAGGAATTAACTATGGAACTGGATAACCTAAATAATTAATCATGAGAACTATTTTATTAATGTCTTTGTTAATATTTTCAATGAATATAATGAGCCAGGAAATCATTGAGAATATTCTGGAAAATAAGACTTACATCGACAGGATGGCACATTTTAAAGCTAATCCTTTGAAAAAAGGACAAATTGTATTCTTCGGCAACAGCCTGACGCAAGCCGGAAAATGGAATGAATATTTTCCTTCTCAAAATCCGGCTAACAGAGGTATTGCCGGAGATAATACACTGGGGATGCTCAACAGATTATATGAAGTAATCGAAGCCCGTCCCGAAAAGTTTTTTATGATGGCAGGAACAAACGACATATCGCTTGGTAGGGATAATGACAAAATACTGACAGGTATCAAATCGATTGTTTATCAGGTAAAGGCAGGATCACCCGACACCCGGATATACGTACAAAGTCTGTTGCCAATCAACAATGACAATAACCAATACAAAAGAATGCTGGGAAAAGAAAAACAGATAGAGAAACTGAATAAGGAAATTCAAAAATTCTGCAAAAAAGAGAATATCACATTTATAAACCTATATCCGGCCTTCCTCTCAGGAAAACGTAAAATGAATGAACAATATCACACCGACGGCTTACACCTGAATGAGGAAGGATATAAAGTTTGGGTAGAACAGATACGCACATATATAGAAAACTAATTCACTTAAAATATATCAACACATGAGAACAATTTACTATTTACCAATCGCAGTTCTCGCCTTTGCTTCTATCAGCTGCAAAGACAAAACAAACGATCAAAAAACGCAGGAAGTGAAAAAATTTGACATTGCCAATCTGGATACAACAGCTGTCTTGGGTAACGATTTTTATCAGTATGCTACTGGCGGATGGGCAAGAGCCAATCCAATGAAGGATGAATATGCCCGGTACGGATCATTCGACCAGTTAGCCGAAAACAACCAGGAACAGATAAAAGGCCTGATAGAAGAACTCGGAAAAACTAAACATGGAAACGGTTCTATCGGTCAAAAAATTGGAGATCTCTATGCCATCGGAATGGATAGTGTGAAGCTTAATACCGACGGGGCAAAACCAATACAGCCACAACTGGATGAAATTAAAAAAGCATCTACCCTGGCAGATATAATTACGCTGACGGGGAAAATACGCAGATATGCCAATAATCCTTTCTTTGGATTATATGTCGGAGCAGATGATAAAAACAGCTCAATGAATATTGTGCATCTTTACCAAAGTGGTTTAGGGTTAGGCGAGCGTGATTATTATCTGGCAGAAGATTCTACTTCTGTAAAACTGAGAAAGGGATATTATGACCTGATCGTAAAACAATTTACCAATGCGGGTTACTCTCAGGAAGATGCTACAAAAGCGGCAGATGCCGTTCTTAAAATAGAAACATCTCTGGCTAAAGATCATTTTACAAAAGAAAAAGCCAGAATACCAGAATTGAATTATCATAAAATAAAGGTTGAAGACCTGAATAAATCAGTTACACCATTCGAATGGGATGCACTCTTCAAAGCCGTAGGTATAAGCGACCTGAAAGAACTGAATGTTTCACAGATAGAACCTATTGTTACAGCCGTAAAACTTATCCATTCACTAAGTATGGATGATACGAAAGCATATCTTTCATGGTGTGTGATAAACAGTGCCGCAACTGAATTAAGCGATGACTTTGTCGATGCAAACTTCGATTTTTACGGTAAACAACTGAGTGGCCGTAAAGTAATACAACCTCGTTGGAAACGTACGGTAAATACAGTAGATGGGTCATTGAGCGAAGCGGTCGGGCAAATGTATGTGGAAAAATATTTCCCTGCCGAAGCCAAGGAAAGGATGCTGAAACTGGTTAAAAATCTACAAGTAACGCTTGGAGAACGCATCTCCAACCTTACATGGATGAGTAACGAAACAAAACTAAAAGCTCAGGAAAAGCTGAATGCGTTCAATGTAAAGATCGGTTATCCTGACAAATGGAGAGATTATTCTCCTCTTGTTATCAAAAGAGTAGACAGTTATTGGGCAAACATTGTTCGTGCAAATGAGTTCCATTACGATGAAATGCTGAAAAAAGTAAACAACCCGGTAGATAAATCGGAGTGGTTTATGCCTCCGCAAATGGTAAATGCATATTACAATCCAACTACTAACGAGATCTGTTTCCCTGCCGGAATCCTGCAACCACCATTCTTCTATCTGGATGCTGACGATGCTGTAAACTACGGTGCTATTGGGGTAGTGATCGGACATGAAATGTCTCACGGATTCGATGATCAGGGCAGTAAGTACGATAAGGATGGAAATCTTGCCGACTGGTGGACAGCCGATGATTCTAAGAAATTCAATGAAAGAGCGCAGGTATTGGTAAATCATTTCAATGCTATAGAAGTGCTTCCGGGAACATTTGCCAACGGAGTATTTACACTGGGTGAAAATATTGGTGACTTCGGAGGATTGCAAATATCTTTCAATGCATTCGAAAAAACAGAAGAGGCCAAAAAAAGTAAAAAGATAGACGGATATACTCCTGAGCAACGTTTCTTCTTATCTTACGCTGGTGTATGGGCCGGACATATACGTGACGAGGAAATACTCCGCCGCACAAAAACTGACCCTCACTCACTCGGTAAATGGCGTGTAAATGGAGCATTACCACATATCGACGGATGGTATAAAGCTTTCAACATAACAGAAAAAGATTCTCTGTATCTACCTAAAGAAAAACGCGCTGATATCTGGTAAGAAAAGAATAAATATACATTTGCATAAAATCTGTCCATTCCGGGCAGATTTTATTTTTTATCATGCAACATTTTTTAAGTTAAATGCATCTATTATACATAGATAAAGCCTAAAAAACACAAAACTGTTTATTGAGATGAGAAACGCATTATTCTTTATTTTTTGTCTTTTAGCGATATTCAACTTTACATCTTGCAGTGATAATGACATTGTAGAAGGATTTACAAAGGTTGAACTTAAAGAATCGCTAAAATGCATAACAGATAACGAGCCAAAAGAGATGATCGATAAAAGGCTGGGAATGGTCGTTCTCTATAAGGATAAAGAAACGAATACTGTTTTATCCGTATATCTGGAAGATAAAGATAATTGTTACAATGCGTGCACATTACCCGAAGAATACCAGATAGATGGTTTAATTATAACATTTTCCGGAACCGTTTATTACACCAATCCCGCAGCACTCACATACAATCCGCTAAACGGACTGGATTTTGAAATAACAGAATTGTGGATCAAAAAATAGCAAAAAAGGTTGAAGATAATACTTCAACCTTTTTTGTAACGACTTTCTGTTTATTTATTCATTATCACGATCTGTTGCCTTACAGATTCATCGTGTATAGCTTCCAAAACAACACGCATAAACTCAGGATTCATATCCATTCCTTCAGCCTGGGAAATACGCTTACTTAATATTTCATCATACCGGTCAGTCTGAACAATAGTCATATTATGCTCCTTCTTAAATGTACCTATTTCGCACGACACACGCATACGCTTAGCCAATAGTTCGAGTAATTGATCGTCTATTTCGTCTATCTGACGGCGAAGATCAGAAAGATCTTCCGTAGACTGCTTAGCATCACGTATTATAAGGGCAGCCAGAATTTCTTTCAGACGGGCAGGAGTTACCTGTTGTGATGCATCACTCCAAGCCTCGTCCGGATTACAATGTGTTTCTATAATCAGACCTTCATAGTTCAGGTCCATTGCCTGCTGTGATAGTGGCTGAATAAGATCGCGTTTCCCGCCTATATGACTCGGATCGCAAATAATCGGCAAATCAGGGTAACGGCGTTTTAGCTCGATAGGGATATGCCATTGAGGGAGATTGCGGTATATTTTTTTATCGTATGAACTAAAACCTCTGTGTATCGCTCCCAACTTAGTTAATCCGACATTGCTCAAACGCTCCAAAGCTCCGATCCACAATTCAAGATCAGGATTCACCGGATTTTTCACTAATACAGGAATATCCACACCTTGCAATGCTTCCGCAATTTCCTGTACGGCAAAAGGGTTTGCAGTAGTACGTGCACCGATCCACAACAGATCCACACCATATTTCAATGCTTCATAAACATGTTTTTGAGTAGCTACTTCAGTAGAAACATACATTCCTGTTTCCTGCTTAACCTTTTTCAGCCAGGCAAGGCCTTCACTCCCTACCCCTTCAAATCCTCCGGGTTTGGTACGCGGTTTCCAGATACCTGCACGAAGTATTTTTATCCCATTATCAGCCAATTGACGGGCTGTGTTCATTACCTGCTCTTCTGTCTCAGCACTGCATGGTCCTGCTATTACAAGCGGGCGTTTCGGGTCGATGCCCGGTAGTAAAATCGATTCCAGTTTCATATTTATAATATTATTTATTGTGATATCTTTTTTATCCTTTCTAAAGCTTCTCTCAACATATTTTCGTTACAACAAAGCGATATGCGGATATATCCTTCCCCTTTGCTGCCGAAAATAAATCCGGGAGTCAGGAATACATTGGCATTGTATAATATTTTATCGGCCAATTCTTCACTACTTGAATAATTGGCAGAAATTTTTCCCCAGAGAAACATACCCACCTGATTTTTATCGTAAGTACAACCTAATTCGTCTATAATAGCTTCAGCATACCGGCGACGATTTGCATATAATTCTATATTGTTTCTCCTATGCCATTCGTCTGAATTATCAAGAGCTGTGACAGCAGCCTGCTGCATAGGCTTTAATATGCCACTTTCAATATTGCTCAGGACTTTTAGTATCCATTGGATAAATTGTGCATTAGAAGCCACAAGTCCTATACGCCATCCGGGCATATTGTGAGATTTGCTCATCGAATTGAGTTCTATACAAATATCCTTTGCCCCTTCCACCTGCAAAATACTTATCGGATTCTCGTTCAGAATAAGGCTATAGGGATTATCATGAGCGATAATTATTCCATGTTTTTTACCAAAAGCAACAAGCTTTTCAAATAACTCAATACTACCATTGGCTCCGGTTGGCATATTCGGATAATTTACCCACATCAATTTCACTTTGGATAGATCCATCTTTTCTAAAGCTTCGAAATCCGGTTGCCAGTTGTTGTTTTCATCCAGATCGTAAGAACAGATTTCAGCTCCTACCAACCTGCTGACAGATGTATAAGTCGGATAGCCCGGGTTAGGAACCAATACGCCATCGCCCGGATTGAGAAACGCCAGTGAAATATGCAGAATCCCTTCCTTTGAACCAATCAAGGGCTGTATCTCCTTTGCAGGATCAAGATCGACATTATACCATCGTTTATAGAATGCGGCAAAAGATTTTCTCAGCTCCGGAATTCCGACATGAACCTGGTAGCCATGTGCATTACTGTTTTTAGCAGTTTCTCCCAGCGTATTTATTGTTTCTTCGGAAGGTGGAAGATCGGGGCTTCCCACCCCTAAACTGATAACATTTTTACCTGCTGCGTTCATTTCTGCTACTTCTCTTAACTTCTTCGAGAAATAGTATTCGCTTACTGTATTTAGGCGGTCTGCCGGTTGTATTGCTTTCATATTTTTTAGCTGGTAGCCATTAGCCTTTAATTAATTTACTTATAATTTAAACACATAACTAAATTTCACTCTGTCTCCCTTCGGGGTATTCACCTAATGTTTTCAATTCGCTTATCAAAGGGCGGATAGCATCCAAAGATTGATGATACCTATCCAGATCTGAGAATTTCAGATCCACATAAAACTGGTATTCCCACTCCCTTCCGATTATTGGTAACGATTGTATCTTTGTAAGACTTATCCCATAAAACGACAAGACAGAAAGAACTTTCGACAGGCTACCCTCGGTATGAGGTAATGTGAATACAATAGACGACTTGTTTATCACCTCTTCTTTTTGCAGTTCATCTACTACCCAGCGATTGCCAAAAATAAGAAAGCGAGTAAAATTGTGCTTATTTGTCTCAATTCCTCTCGCTAATATATCCAATCCGTAAATTTCAGCTGCCCGTGTACTACAAATCGCTGCTGTAGCCGTTAAATGTTTGTCTGCCACATCTTTCGCAGCCAAAGCTGTATCTTCATGCTCTATAATTCTTACACCGGGAAGTGTATCAAGGAAGTTGGTACACTGCATCAAGGCAATAGGATGTGATTCTACCTCCTTTACCTCATGTATAGATGTTCCCGGAAGTGCAGCCAGACAATGTGATATCCGCTGCTTAAATTCGCCGGCAATAGGTAGTTTATTGTTTTTCAATAACTCGTAATTGCCAAGTAAACTACCTGCAATAGTATTTTCAATAGCCATAATGCCTATTGTGTTGGGCTCCTTTTGAATGGCGGAAAATATATCACGGAATGTGATACATGGAACGATTTCCACTTCTTCTCCGAAATAGTTTTCTGCCGCAATGCCGTGATAGGCTCCTAAACCTCCTTGTATAGCTACTTTCTTCATCCTTATTTTAGTATCAAAAAAAAATCCTGTCGTATCAGACAGGATTTTATATATCATATTGTTTTATTTCTTTCTTACAACCTCTACATACAAAATCCTGTCTTACTTTTAAAGTAAAAATAAAAAAAGAAAAAGTATGTAAATGAAAAATTATTCATATCAATCTATCGTCGTTTTCTAAATATGGGTACAAATGTAATACTTTTTTGAATAATACAAACAATTTGTCTTTTTTATTTAAGAAAAATATAAGTTATGACAATACATTACTTCCATATAGGCTCGCAGTCCACTCTTTCGCCATCATCCATCGAATACTGGCTTAAAGAACCTGCTTTTGACTGAACCACCATATAGACCATCGGCTCACCCGAAGAGTTACGCATACTACGCTTTCCTCCAGGTGCAATTCTGACAACACTTCCTTCGGCAATAGGAAAGCACTGGTCATCTACCTGGAATTCACCTGTACCTTTTATTATAATGTATGTCTCCTCATTCTGAATGTGAGTATGAAAATATCCCAATTCTGCTTTAGGCTGTAATATTTGAAAAGAGATTTCTGTACCTGTTGATTTTGTTGTATCTTTAAGAAATACCTTGCCTTTTACTTCTTTGTGGCTTTTCAAATGAATGATAGAATAATCCATCAGGTTATCCAGTCTGCCAATATTAACCGCGGTGAAATTTTCATTTTCTGATATTAAATCTATCATTTTCATATCATTATTTTTTAAGAATTGTTAGATTGCGAATATTTGGCAAAGGTAATTATTTCATAAAGATACGAGGTAATGATAATATAAATTATATTTCTTTATCTATTAAGTAAACGGTAGTTAATAAAAACAACAAGTGCAAAATAAATCTTTATCAGTTTTTAGCCAAGCCCTTAGTTGTTTCTATCAATCGTACAAATTCGCGGCGGTAACCTTGCTGGTCGTTTCCATAACCGGATTTTGCTAAAGCAATTGCTATATCGTATGACCCTTCGCCTTTGAATTGCGAGCTTTTCAATATCTGACCGAACATAGCCACTGCCGAAGCAAACCGGAAATCGTCCGATACATCATTTTTATTATTATCTATAAGCGGTACTTCTATTTTCTTGCTGGTATCACTGTCCGGCTGTTTGTATCTTAGTTTAACGGTTAACAGATCAGGATATTTTGATAACTTCTTTAATGTCTTGTCCGGCCGTACTCCTTCTTCCTGATATTTCAATGCATCGACACTGCCTATCTGGTTGCTCTTTACTCCCACCGGAACTACTTCATAGAAAGCCGTCACTGTATGTCCGGCTCCCATTTCACCGGCGTCTTTGGTATCATCATTGAAATCTTCTTTATTCAGCAAACGTGTTTCATAACCAACCAGCCTGTAAGCCTGTACTTTTTCCGGGTTAAACTCAATTTGCAGCTTCACGTCTTTTGCAACGGTATACATGGTGGCTCCGAATTCGTTTACCAATACTTTATTTGCTTCCTGTAAATTATCTATGTAGGCATGATTCCCGTTTCCGGCCTGAGCCAGCGTTTGCATCTTACTATCTTTGTAGTTACCCATTCCATAGCCCAGGATCGAAAGGAACACCCCGCTTTTACGCTCTTCTTCTACCATTTGTTGCAGTCCCTCATTACTAGATACTCCTACGTTAAAGTCACCATCGGTGCAAAGAATAATACGGTTGTTTCCTCCTTTGATTAAATGCTGTTTAGCAATTTTGTAAGCTAATTTTATACCAGCACCTCCGGCTGTAGAGCCTCCCGAAGTAAGGCTTTCCAATGCTTCTTTTATTTTTTGCTTATCGGCTCCTGATGTAGATGGCAGTACTTCTCCGGCCGCTCCGGAATATACAACTATGGCTACACGGTCTTTTTCACGGAGGTTGTTTACCAGAAGTTTTAAAGATGATTTCACAAGATCAAGCCGTGTAGGGCCATACATGGAGCCCGATACATCGATAAGAAATACAAAATTTGACGCAGGCATATTATCAGAAGCCATGTCACGAGCTTTCAACCCTATTCTTACCAAACGGTTCTGGTTGTTCCATGGGCATGAACCGACTTCTGTGGTAATCCGTACCGGATCATTACCCGATGGCTCGGGATAATTGTAAGAGAAGTAATTGATAAGTTCTTCTATCCTTACCGCATCCTTATATGGCAGTTCTCCACGGTTGATAAACCGGCGCATATTGCTGTACGAGGCGGCATCTACATCTACCGAGAAGGTCGATAGCGGTTCGTCTTTCGCCAGCCGGAATTTATTCTCAGCAAACTGACTGTATTCTTCATTTCGTTGATTGTCGTATTGGGGTGATGGTACCACCATAGAATAAGCCACCATTTCATCGGACTCTACCACTATCATCTTAGATTCCCGCAGTTCAGCGATATCTATTCCGTGTTTATCATCCGTCCCTTGTATATCGGCAACGCTTATCCGGACTTCCTCTTGCCTTGATTTATTATCTTCCATTTTAAGAGGAGGTGGAGGAGGCACATTCTCTGCGACGGATTCTGTCTCTGGTATTCTGGTTTCGCTCAAGATGCCATCTGTACGTTCGTCTTTCGGCTGCTTGTTTGTTCCACAAGACAGCAATATCGCTGCAATCGTTATGAGTACTCCTAATCTGTATGTTTTCATGATCCATCTGTATTAAGTTAATAATCTTACGTTTGTTAAATAGATGTATTGTACTTGAAGATTCCATAAATGTATATCCGGAAAATCAGATAAAGGACAAAAAAAAGTGTTCCAATCTGATATTGGAACACTTTTCTATACTTGCTATATAATTCTTATTCAGCCTCTAACTTCTTTATTTGTTCTTCTGCTTTATCCCTCAAATTCTGAGCTTGCTTTTCTGCTTCCTGAACAAGTTTCTTACCGGCAGCTTCTGCGGCAACCTTTTTCAAAGTATTACTTCCAGCCTTTTCAACCAAAGACTGTGATTGTTTTTCAGCTTCTTCCACTAATTTCTTAGCTGTATTATCAGCTTCTGTCCTTATCTTCTCTATCTGTTTGGTCTTTTCGGCCGATATAGTGGATGATAAATCTGTACCTTTTTCACCGCCTAGTAAATCACTAATAGCAGAAGACGCAGCACCAGATACAAGTGCTTTTGTATCTACACCGATCTTAGGACTGGTAAATGTTCCCGTAATAGTGATAGGCACATTGTTGATAATACTGTTCGATAGAGATTTAGGAAGTGTTACATTCCCTGTGTAGTTGATAGACTGGTCCAGTCCCGTCGATCCTTCAAGCTTCATAACACCACCATCTCCCAGATTCAGGCTGAACGGCTTGGTGGTTATTTGTCCGTTATTGATAGAGAACGGCAGATTGATGTCTTTCGGTGAAATTGAGTTCAAGGCATCTGTCTTCAATGCAGAAGACAGTGCTGATAATGCAGCTACATTTTCTATCTTAATATTACTTGTTTGGAGGCTTCCGTTAGCAACCAGTCCGGCCAATGTTTGCATAATTGTTTGTCCCAATGATGTATTGAAGTTCAGATTCATAGAATATGTACCCACCAAGTTTTCGAAGATAGGAGCAAACTTTTGAACAGATTCCACCGACTTGAATGTTTCGGCAAAAGACACGTTCGACAACGCCAGATTGAAATCTACTTTTGGTTTTACCGGATCTGATGTATCGTATGACCCTGTCACTTTACATGAGCCGCCCAGTGCGTTTGCGCTTACATTATTCAGGGTAAGTATTCCGTTTTTTACAGTCATATTCCCGGCCATATTGGTTATATTGATCTTGCTGTAAACAACCTGATTTAATGCTGCATTCAGGGCGAAATCTATGTTTTTAGGAATGATAATGTCTTCGGTAGAAGACGATGCTGTTTCCTCAGATCCGGTACTGGTCTCTTCACTGATGAAGTCATTCGCATTCAGATAATTTGACTTGATGCTCAACTGCCCCTTCAATGTCTGGTCTTTCAGCGCATAAGCTATGAAATTTTCCAGTCGTCCGCTGGCAGAAATATCGTTCTTGCCGATCTTCACATCCAGAGCAGGCAGGTTTACATAACGCGGTGTGAATTCCATAGATGCATTATTTATCAACACTTCGGGCATATCCTCTGCTTTATATACCATATTGCTCAGATTGAGCGTCCCCGAAGCCGAAATACTTTCGTATTGTTCTTTTTCAATAGCCGATATACGGGTGGCAATACTCATGTTAGCTGTGAGTTTTCCATTTAGCTCAGTCCCTTTTTCCAACGGATAAACATCTTTTATCATTCCCAGGTCGATAGTCCCGTTTGCAGATGCTTTCACATTCATATCACTCATCGGAGTGGATATATTCACATTTCCGCTAAACGGATTACCTCCCAGGTTGAACGCGAATTTACTGATATCAACGATCATATTATCCAGATCACCACCTTTACTATTGATTGCGACATCGACGTTTATATCATTCACCGATTTGGGTAATGACGGATACTGGAACATAGCATCTTTCACTGCTATTTTCACATCAAAAGCGGGATATGTTTCATCTTGCATTAATCCTTTGATATAAGCATCAAGAGAAGCAGTTCCTGATGTTTTCACATCTTTGAAGTCTGCAGTATACATTGCAGGCACAAGTGACAATATATCTTTAAACTGAGTATCCGGAGCATTCAGCTTCAGATCGAAATCCATACCTTCATAGTCTTCGCCGATCATTGCAAACCAACCGTCGATAGAAGCTTTCAGATCGTTTATCTGCAAATTGCTTTCAGTAAAGGTGAACTTCATATTATCGAAGTTAGCGTTCAATTTGGCATCAGCTTTAGCTTTTACCTTATTCAGGTACGGTACACCGCTCATTATGAATGACACCTCGTCTATAGTAGAACCAATATTCAGAGTTGTTCCGCTGGCGGAAAAATCGCCTGATACTTCTCCGTTGAGTTTATTCAGAATGACCTTCATCTTAGTCGAATCGTCCTGATAGATAACATTACAATCATTTATGGATATTTTCTTCAGGTTCAGGTTAAACGCCGAAGGACTTTCTTCTGTCGTTACTGTTGAGGTGGAGTCAGCTTTCATAATATCCCAGTTCACCCTGCCGTCTGCCAAAGCGTGAGCGAATACTGATGCCTTATCGAGACTAATCTTCGATATTTTATAATTGTCTCCAAACAGGCTGAACAGGTCGATCGTTACACTCCCCGATTTTGCCTGTACCAGCGTATCATTCTCAAAATCCCCGATACCTATAACTGTCGTATTTTCAAGTGATAATGTAGCATTTGGAAAATTAGAGAAAAGACTCAGACCAAAGTCCCCGATGTCTACTTTGGCATTCAGTTGTTCGTTGGCTACATCAAGTACCGCAGTCTTTATCTTATCCTTAAACAAAAATGGAATTGCCAGCATAGCTACAATGATAACCAGCAATATAACTCCGACAATGGTTAGTCCTTTTTTCATAATAATTATGTGCTTAATTAGTTTATTTTGTTTTGTAAATGTCTATTGTAATTATAACGGGTTGTTTATGCTTTTGTTATGATTTAAGGTCGTAAACCCTTTTATTACATTTGTAGTATAATAGTTAAAGTCGATTATAATATGAAATATATCACTGAATATTTTCTGTTACTTATTTACAAATTCGGGTGAAAGTTAGTATTTTTTCGGGAAGCTCTTCATTTTTATTATGTTAATTTAACGCCAAATCTTTATCTTTTAAATCTGGCATAGATACTGAGAGGTAAGCGTTTCCCGGATTGTTCGGATATTAATAATTCTCCATATTCGCAGTTTTTGTTATCAGGAAAATAGCTTTTGATAAGATTTTCGGCTATAATGGCTGAAAATCCCATAGAATACAGGTTAAGGATAAGAAAAGCATCTTCGACTTCAAGCAGATCGTGACAAAGCTCCATTATCTCCGCGATATTTTCTTCAAGAATCCATTTTTCCCCGTCTGGGCCCCGTCCGTAAGCAGGAGGATCGAGGATAATCCCGTTGTATTTCTTACCTCTTTTCACTTCACGGCGGCAGAATTTCAGAGCATCTTCTACTATCCAGCGGATATTGTCAAGCTCCGATGCTTCCATATTTTCGCGCGACCAAGTGATAACCTGCTTCACCGAATCCACATGGGTAACGTCTGCTCCTGCACTTTTGGCAGCGATGGATGCTCCTCCCGTGTATGCAAAAAGATTCAGAACCTTAGGATCTTCAACCATAAATCCAGTTATGGTATCGTATATATAATTCCAGTTTTCGGCTTGCTCGGGGAAGATACCCACATGTTTGAAAGCAGTCAGACCCAGACGGAATTTTAGGTTCATTTTCTTATATTGATAAGAGATAAACCATTGGTCGGGCATGCCTTTCTTTAACGTCCATTCCCCTTTATCATTATCGTCCTGTTTATTTTTCCCTTTAGCCCGTTTAAACGTTGCATCGGCTTTATCTTCCCACTCTTTTTCCGACAGGGTTTTCTTCCATACGGCCTGAGGTTCGGGACGACAGAGTATATATCTGCCAAACCGTTCTAGTTTTTCGTATTCGCCCGAGTCAATAAGTTCGTAATCAGTCCAGTGTTGGGGTTCTAATAGTTGCATGCTGTATTTATCTGTTTTTTTTAGCTGTTAGCTGTTAGTCATTAGCCGATAGCTATTAGTTTTAACTAAAAAGTTACAATCAGCGATCGCCGAAGCGAAGGCGAGGCAAATGTTACAAGTTTATCAGCTTTTAGCTTCCTGTTTATAGCCATTCGTTTTTTAACTAAAAACTGACAAACCTTACATTTTTCACTTTTCATTACTCTACTTCTTTTTCAAAAATGAATTCATCAGCTGTTTGGCAAGAGGAGCGACAACCGAAGACATTACCTTACCCCAGAAACGCTTATTTTCCGTTGATTTTTTCTGATCCAGTTTTTCCTGTTCCCGTCTGGCTCTATCTTGTTCTTTTTGGATACGCTCCTGCTCTTTTTTCGCTTGGGCTTCAGCTTTTGCCTGTTCTTTCAGATCTTTTTCATTCGGAGTGTTTTGGATTCGCTCATTTAGCTTTTCATAGGCAGATTCACGATCCTGTAACTGAGAATAATGACGGTATAGGAGTGAACTTTGAGTCATTTTATTCCTTGTCTCCGCATCTAAAGGGCCTATTTGTCCTTCGGGAGGGAGTATATATGCTCTCTCCACCTGGTTTGGCCTACCCTTCTCATCAAGGAAAGAAACAAGAGCTTCGCCTGTTCCCAGTTCAGATATTGCGGTTTCCGTATCGAATGCCGGATTGGCACGGAATGTCTGTGCGGCGACCTTCACAGCCTTCTGGTCTTTTGGTGTATAAGCCCGTAGGGCATGTTGCACACGGTTACCCAACTGACCGAGTACAGAATCAGGTATATCAGCCGGAGTTTGAGATATAAAGTAAATGCCGATTCCTTTGGAACGTATAAGACGAACGACCTGCTCTATTTTTTCCAATAAGGCTTTTGGTGCGTCAGTAAATAACAAATGAGCTTCATCAAAGAAAAACACCATTTTCGGTTTATCGGGATCACCGATTTCGGGCATTACGTCAAACAACTTTGTCATCAGCCACATAAGGAATGTGGTATAAACCTTTGGGGAATTCATCAGCTTATCAGCCGCAAGAATATTTATAACGCCTTTGTCTCCTACGGTCTGCATCAGGTCATTAATATTCAGGTTTGGTTCTCCAAAGAACTGATCGGCTCCGTCATGTTCCAGTGTTATCAATCCACGTTGAATAGCCCCGATACTCGCTGTGGATATATTCCCATATTGGGTTGTGAACTGGTTGGAATTGTTGCCAATATATTCCAGAAGTTTTTGCAGGTCTTTTAAGTCTATAATTTCCAATTCCTGATCTTTCGCTATTTTGAAAATGATAGTCAATACGGCCGATTGTGTGTCATTCAGAGATAAGAGGCGGCTTAGCAGTAACGGCCCCATATCGGCTACAGTAGCCCTGACAGGTACACCCTGCTCGCCGAAAACATCCCAGAATTGTACAGGAAATGCCTGAAATTTGAATCCTTTATCTGCCAGATGATAGGATTCTACCCTTTGAGTTACACTCTCTTTATTTCCACCAATGGTAGCTACACCCGAAAGGTCGCCTTTAATATCGGCGGCAAATACAGGAATACCCATTTCGCTGAATGTTTCAGCCATAGTTTGTAAAGTAACGGTCTTACCTGTACCCGTAGCACCGGTTATAAGTCCGTGTCTGTTTGCCATCTTAGATATCAGGCAAACTTCTGTATTTTCGTTTATCGCAATAAATGCTCTTTTTTCGTTATCAAACATTGTGCTTATGTTTTAAGTTAAGGATCATAATACATATAAACATACAGATCACAAAAAGTTCAATGACTAAACTGTTTTTTGAATATAGATAAAGTCAGTGATCTTTGATGACAGATAAAGTTCCTATATTTAACGGCAAAATTAAGTAAATTATATATAAATAGGACTATAAAGCATTACCTTTGAATAAATAAATTTACATTGAGATCCTTAGATAAAATATGGCAGGCTATGGTTGGCAATCCGGTAAAAACGATTGTCATAACGGCTGTTTTTATCCGAATAACAATAGTCATGGTGTATGGACAGATGACTCCATATCCCGACAGTGAAGGCTATATGTCTTTAGGTTTGCGGTTTCTCAATTTGGATTTGTCAGGCTATGAAGGTGAACGCTCTCCCGGTTATCCTTTTCTGTTGGCGCTATGCAGTTTACCCTTTATATCGAGCCATGGGATTATTCCTTTGGGAATACTTCTGCCGCAACTGATTATGGGAATTGTTGCCCTTGTACTATTGTATAAGATATGCTTACTTCTGGGAAAAGAAAAAGGATTGGCTTTAGCTGTCACACTTATATTTACCGCCTATATTCCCGCTGTCTTTTTCGAAATGGCAGTCCTTACAGAAACGCTGTCTTTGTTTGTGATAAGCCTGATATTTTACTTCTTTTTTCAGGAAATAGCAGGAGATAGGAACCGGCTTGTGTGGCTGGTTATACTTTGTAGTTACCTGGTACTGATAAAGCCTTTCTATATATTCTTACCTTTTGTTTTGTTAGCCATTTTCTTGCTCAAAAAGAGATCGCTGAAATACATTCTGATCTTCATTTTTCCTCTTTTAGCTTTTCTGGGTTGGTCGTATGTCAATAAAATAAATACAGGATATTTTGTATCAACGACTTTCTATGGATTCAATCTGGCTCAGAATTGTGTATCGTTTGCCGAAAATACAACACCCGAATTTCAGCAGATAGGAGATATTTATGCCAAATACAGGGATAACAGGACGACCGATAAAGAAGAATCCATGGCAATATGGGAGGCTTATCCTGAACTGACTGAAAATACAGGATTATCATTTCCCGATTTGTCAAAGAAGCTCTATGATTATAGCATAGCCACAATAAAGAAAAATCCTGGGAGCTACCTGGGACAGGTCTTTATCTCATGGTGCGATTTCTGGAAGACTTCACTCTATTGGGAGCCTCATAATTTTGCTGTACCGGAAGCCGGTCAGCCTGTACTTTATATTACTTATGCAGAGCGGATTTTGTTCCAGTTGATAAAAATACTCTTTGTCCTGCTTATTCCATATAATATCATAAGAGGAATACGAAAGAGGAAGGTAGAGCCACCGTTTATTATTTCTCTGGTTGTTTTAACTGCCTCCTTATTGCAAGCCTTTGTTACTTATGGAACAAACTCCCGTTTTAGCTTTCCTTTCGAAAGCCTGATTCTAATCTCGGTAGTATTAAATCTGATAATGTACAGAAAGAAAAAGGCCACACAGTGACACTATGCAGCTCTTCTATCAATCAATTATAATACTGTCTAGCTTTTTTCGGCTATATTTCCTCTTACTTTGGTAAGGAATTGTTTCATTGCGGCACTATCCTTTTTCTCTATTATTTCCAGCAGATTTTTAAGCTCTTTACGGATACTTTCCACCTGTCCCGGGGTGTATGGATTGAAGAGAATTTCAGTCAGAAGGAAATCATCCTCCGATAATAGTCCACGTGCGATATTCATATGCCTTTTGAAAGTTGTTCCCGGAGCTTCCTGATGCTTCATCACCGATGCAAAAACAAGCGTGGACGCAAACGGAATGGACAGCGAGTAAGCAATCGTTTCATCATGCTCTTCGAAAGTATATTCGAATACATTTAATTTCAGACTATTATACAAATCTTTGAAGAATATCTTTCCCCAGTGGTTCGATTCAGAGATAACGATAGCACTCTCTCTGCTCAAATCATTCAAACTGGCGAATGTAGGGCCAAACATCGGGTGAGTGGATGCATACGGATGTCCTGATTTTTCGTAATATTCTTTCAATCCTGTTTTTACCGATGCTATGTCTGACAGGATACATTCCTTGCCCAGATAAGGCAGAACTGCATCGAAAGCCTGAATTGTATATTTCAGTGTGGCAGCATTGATCACAATTTCCGGATCGAAATCCTTTATTTCTTCCGGTTTGCTCATCCTTACCACATTGTAAACAAATCTCAACCGTTTGGGATCGATGTCGAAAACCGCTACTTCGTGTTCGAAGCTAAGTACATCTGCAAAAAAGGAACCCATTTTTCCGGCTCCAAGTATCAATATCTTCATTCCTTAAAAAATTAATGATGCAAATATAGATATTAGTTATAAGTTATGAGTAATGAATGATAAATTTTCGGAAGGCAGTATCATACAGTTTTAACTAAAAGATGACAAAAATGGCATTTTTATCAAAGATCGCTCCTCCTTTCTATTTAACTCCTTTAACACCCCTGACTACTCCACTTATAGATAAACTTCTACAATTACAATAAAAAAGGCATCCATAACGGAATGCCTTTGATTACATATAACAATAATATTTTCATTTCGTTAGTCCGCCGCCGAGAGCTTTATATAAAGCTACCACCGAAACCAGTTCATTCAATGTCGCGTTATTCAATGCAATTTCTGCGTCGAACAACTGGCGCTGGGCATCCAGCAGGTCGATATAGCGGATCGCCCCATTCACATATTGTATCGTTGCCAGTTCGTGATACGATTTGGCCGATTTGTAAAGTGCTTCTTGTGAGCGATATACCTCCTTCATTTTATTAAAAGTATTGATTGAATTATTTACTTCCTTAAACGCCTCAAGCACCGCTTTTTCGTAACGATAAACTTCCTGCTCATACGCAGCTTTTGCTGCGTTATGCTTTGCCTTGTTCTTTCCCATATTGAATATCGGGCCTGTCAGTATCCCCGATATAAACCATGTAGGGCTTTTCAGGAAATCTGTCAGCTCTTCATTTTCAAAACCTAACCGGCCAGTCAAACTCAACGACGGGAACATTTCGGTATGCGCTATACCGACTTCTGCGTTTGCCTGTATCAGCTTCTGTTCTGCCTGAATCATATCTGGGCGACGTTTTAGTAATGAGGACGGTAGATCTACAGGTAAACTCTGAGGTACTTCCTGGTGATCTATATCTTCCCCTCTGGGGATAGAGCCAATAGGAAATTCACCGACAAGAATAAATAAGTCATTCTCTTTCAGTTTCATTTCATTCTCAAGCGCAGGGATCAGCGTCTCGGTACGGGCCAGCTCCACTAGACTCTGACGATAAGGTATTTCGGATGTCAGACCTCCTTCGTAACGCAATTTTGCGAAACGTACCCCCTCACGCCGGGCTTCCAGTGTTTGCTTAACAATTTCCAATTCACGGTCGAGAGCTTTCAGTTCAAAATACGACTGGGCAACCTGCGCCACAATTGTCAGGTGTAAAGCCCGCTGAGCCTCAATAGTCTGCAAATATGCTGCTATAGCAGCATCGTTTGCCCACCGCAGTTTTCCCCAGATATCGAGTTCCCAGCCTACATTCAAATTTGCTCTTACTTCCGGATCGTATGTCTTTTTATCTCCGTTATAGTTCAGGTATTCTCTTTGTCCTGCAACTTCACCGCCTATTTCGGGAAACAGGTTGGCGAAACTTATCCGTTTTTTAGCGGCCATCTCTTTTATACGGGCAACAGCAACGAGCATATCCTTATTGTATTCCAATGCATTTGTTATCATACCTTGCAGTACTGTGTCGGTATATAACGTACTCCATCCGATATCCGAAGCATCACCTTCGAGAGTACCTCTAGAATCGAAAGCCCGGGGTATATCCATTTCCGGCTGTTTGTATTTCTGCCCTATTTTACAAGAAGAAAATAAGACAAGCAATACAAGTATATATTTAAGCTTAGCCATTTTTAGCGTCTTTTTATTATCCTTTTCAATCTTAATGCCTTCGGAAACCTTAGTTCCGGTATTCTAAACCGGTTCTTCACTTTATAAACCATGACAAAGAAGAACGGAACCAGTATGATTCCTATTGTAACGGCAACAATCATACCAAAGAATACACCTGTACCAATTGAATGCCTGCTTGCTGAACCTGGCCCTGAGGCGATTACCATAGGCAACATACCCAACACAAAAGCCAGAGATGTCATCAGGATGGGACGGAAACGGAGCTTGGCGGCCTGCATAGCTGCAAATACGGGCTGCATACCCGAATCTACTTGTATTTTAGCAAATTCGACAATCAATATGGCATTCTTCGCCGCAAGCCCAATGAGTGTGACCAGACCAATCTGGAAATAAACATCACTCTCAAGTCCCAGAATCCAGATTCCCAGAAATGCACCTAACGCAGCAACCGGCAACGACAATATAACAGATATAGGAACTGTCCAACTCTCATACAATGCTGCAAGAAACAGAAATACGAACATGAATACAAGCCCCAGTACAATTCCGGTTTGCCCGCTGGCTTTTTGTTCCTGAAACGACAAGCCACTCCATGCAACACCTATATTTTCGGGTAAGTGTTCTTTTGTTATTTTTTCTATTTCCTCCATAGCCTGCCCCGAACTGTAACCAGAAGATGGAGTTACCGACATCGAAGCAGAAGTGTACATATTGAACCTGGTAATATTACCAGGTCCTGTTGTATAACTGGTTTTACCCAAAGCGGAGAGTGGAACCATGCTCCCATTAGCGGCCTTTACATAAAACAGGTTTATATCGTCAGCTGTCGCTCTGTACGACTGGTCGGCCTGTATATAGACTTTGTATATACGGTTAAACATATTGAAATCGTTGACATATACCGATCCCAGATAAGCTTTCATTGTAGAGAATATATCAGACATAGGAACACCCAGCAACATGGCCTGATCACGGTCTACATCGAAATAAAGCTGAGGTATTTCCGGCTGAAGCGACGAGGACACATTCGATAACACTTTCGATTTATTGGCATAATACATAAATGTATCAGTTGCAACCACCAGATCGTCCCATGTAGCGTCTGAACGAGCCTGTAATTTCATTTCCACACCTCCGGCCGAACCTAATCCCGGAATGGCCGGCGGACGGCTTACAAAAGCTCTTATTTCAGGGTAATTATAATATTCCTTTTGAACGTCGCGCATTACTTCGTCCACACCTACACTTCTTTCTTTCCATGATTTCAGGATAACGGTTAAGGTAGTACGTCCCTGATTCGTCCCTACACGAGGACTCGAACCCGTTACATTCTGTACATATTGTACAGCATCATGGCTGTCAAGATAGGCAATCGCCCTCCCGGTAACAGTACGCATACGCTCCAGGGTTGTTCCCTCGGGCATTTCCAGTTCCACTGTAAAATAGCCCTGATCTTCCTGCGGAAGAAAACTACTTGGCACTACCCTGTTCAAAACAAATATAAAGATGAGCACCATACCAAATCCTGCCATTATCCGGCGTGGATTGTTGATAACTTTCATCAGTATATTTGCATATTTAGTATTTCCTTTGCTCAGCCATTCATTTATTTTACGAAAGACAGCATTCTTCTGACTCTCTTCTTTTGACGGACGAAGAATTATCGCACACATGGCCGGACTCAGTGTTAACGCCACAACCGCTGAAATCAAAACCGAAACTACAATCGTTACCGAAAACTGTCTGTATAACGATCCGGTGATACCATCGAGAAAACTTACAGGGACAAAGACTGCGGCTAACACTAGGGATGTAGCAATCAATGCTCCCGCCAGTTGGTTCATCGCCAAATGGGTCGCTTCACGTGCACCGATCTTTTTCTCATCCATTATCCGCTCCACGTTTTCGACGACGACAATGGCGTCATCCACAACGATACCGATAGATAGAACAAGACCTAGCAATGTCAGCATATTCAGTGAAAATCCCATCGCCAGCATAAATCCGAATGTACCTATCAGTGATATCGGAACGGCGACTATCGGGATAAGTGACGCCCTCCAGTTCTGTAAAGAGAGGAATACGACCACAATTACGAGAAATAATGCTTCGAAAAGTGTCTTATAGACCTCGTGAATAGACTCTCCGATATATTCAGTCATATCGAACGGAATCAAATAATCCAATCCTTCCGGGAAATCCTGTTTAATGGTCACCATAGCAGCTTTTACTTCCCCGGCAACCTCCATCGCATTTGCTCCCGGGAGCAGATAGATACTAAGCATAGTGGCATATTTGCCATTCAGCCCGCTTTCTGTATTATAGGATGACGCTTCGAGTGAAACCCGTGCGACATCACGCATACGAATAAATGAACCGTCGCTGTCTGCTTTTACAACAATATCTTCAAATTCACCCACTGTAGACAAACGCCCCTGCGCAGTGATCGGCATAGCCACATCTACATTTACAATAGGTTGTTTTCCCAGCTCTCCGGCTGCTGATTCACGATTTTGATCCTTCAGTGCATCTTGCAGGTCTTTAACTGTAAGACCAAAACTGGCAAGCCTGTCGGGATATACCCATATCTGCATACCATAGTAGCGACTACCGACATTAGATACCCGTCCAACGCCCGGTATACGGCGAATCACATCCAGTATGTTTATAGTAGCATAGTTACTTAGGTATATTTCATCATATTTTGGATCATCCGAAGTCAGGGCAATAGTCATCAGCTGTCCCGGAGCTTGTTTTTCTACAGAGATACCACTCTGCAAAACCTCGGCAGGCAGGCGGGATTCTGCAAGTTTTACCCTATTCTGTATTTCTACAGCAGCCAGATCGGCGTTAGTACTTACATCGAATGTAACTGTAATGGACAATCCTCCGGAATTGGAACTGCTCGATTCCATATAAATCATACCCGGTGTACCATTCAGTTCCTGTTCGATGGGAGTGGCTACGGCCTGTGACACAGTAGTGGCATTCGCACCCGGATATGAGGCGCTAATCTTTACCACAGGAGGTGTTATTTGCGGATATTGCTCTATTGGCAATAGGAATAAGCCAATGATACCTATAATAACTATCAGTATAGACAATACCGTAGATAAAACAGGCCTTTCTATAAAAAATCCAGGCTTCATTTTTTAGCCTCCTCTTTTTGTTCGTTAGCTATTTCCTGTTCTTCTATATTTTTTTCTTCTTCCTCGCTTCGGGCTATTACCTTTTGTCCATGTGCCAGTTTCTGATAACCTTCAACTACTATTTTTTCATCGGTAGTCAGACCTCTGGTTACCACAATTTTATTGTTTTGCTCGGGACCTGTTTCAATATATCTCTTTTCAACTATACTATCGGGACGGACCACAAAGATAAATGCACCTCCTTTTTCTATCGAGATAGCTTTACGGGGAACCACTACGGCATTCTCTAATACATCTAATAAGAGTTTTACCCGGGTAAATTGTCCGGGAAGAAGTACCTGATTTGGATTAGGCAAGACAGCACGCACCCCGAAAGTTCCGGTTTTGGGATCGACTTGCGGTGAAGCAAAGTCCACAATCCCTTTTTCATTATATATTGTATTATCAGCCAAAGTAACTACTACCGTTGGCTGCCATGAACGGGTAGAATCCTGTTCTCCCAGATGTACATTCCTGCGCTGGCTACGCAGATAATCGAGAGATGTGAGCTTGAAATCCACTAATACGGTATCCCTTTTAACAACTGTGGCTAATAAAGATTTCGAATTTCCCACCAGCGTACCGATATCTACATAGCGCTCACTTATATATCCCGACAACGGGGACCTGACCACTGTGTAGCTGAGTTCGAGTTCTGCCTGTTCCAGATCGGCTTTGCTCATAGCGACATCCGCTTTCGACATATTCAGCGCGGCAACAGCATTATCAAGATCCAATCGGCTGGCGGCGTTCTGATTATAAAGGGGTTCGATACGGGCAAGGTCGCTTTCAGCTTTAAGTTCTTGAGCTTCATCCCGTTTCAGCTGTGCTTTTGCTTTTTCTACCCGGGCCTTATAAGGCTTGTTATTTATATAAAATAACGCTTCCCCAGCTCTGACTTCTTTACCTTCGTTAAATGTCATCCGCTCCAGGAAACCTTCTACCCGGGCATGTATCTCTACACTACGGGATGCTCTGATAAGTCCTACATAGTCTCCATATATCTCAATATTGTCTACAGCTACAGGTTCGACCTCGACAATAGGATAATCAACTTCGGTCTTCTTACATCCGGTTAACAGAATGAAACAAAATACTGTTAACACCACCTTTATTTTCTTACTACTCATATAAAAGATAGATTGTTTTATATATTTTTTAAACTATCTGCCATCATTTATTGTTTCTTATCTATAGCATTGGGCATTCAGCGGATCAATAGTCAAATGACAAATATTTAACAATTGTCTATATAAATTTGTTTTAACGTCAATTTTGAAAGAATGTACAAATTTATAAAATACTAATTCATCTGTGGTATAAGATTATGCAAATAAAATGAAATATTATAGTAAACTATTGAAAATTAGCAGATAATAACATCATTTTGATTTTAAACTTCGCAATCGTTTGCATAACAAAAACTCAATATTTGTAAAATCTTATACTCAAAATGAAAATAGTTGTTATGATATTTGTGTTACAATCCATAAGTACCATGAAAGAAAATACCCAGAGATTTAATTGTGTACTTATATATTTAAACAATTTGGCAAAATAGGACATAATTAAAAAATATGCAAATAAAATCACAAAATATATTATTGCTTTCTACCATTTTTTCTTTTGAAAATTTGGCAGTTAGCTCTATTTTGTTAGAGAGAGAGAGAGAGAGAGAGAGAGAGAGAGAGAGTAACATTTATAACAGACATACAAAAGACCCTTACTTTAAATAGCTAAAACTCTATTTAAAGCAGGGGTCTTTTTCTATATTCAATCATAACGTTTTCATAAAACCGTGAATAAAAAGTAATCAATCAAATCAATATTAACGTTAATCTTAATATTATTCAAATGGAAAGAAAGGTTAAGAACAGATGTGTAAAAATATTCCTGATACTTATGTTAGGGATATTTACGTTATCATCAGCAATGTACGCCCAAGGCGGAACAATTACAGTGAGAGGTAATGTAAAGGACAACCTCAACGAGCCTATTATCAGTGGTAGTGTTGTCGTGAAAGGAACTACAACCGGAACTGTAACAGACATGGATGGTAACTATGTGTTGAACAATGTGCCAGCCGATGCTACATTGGTATTTTCATATGTAGGGTTCAAAACCCAGGAAGTACTTGTTGCCGGCAAAACTACGATTAATGTATCACTGGCAGAAGATGTGGAAATGCTTCAGGATGTGGTGATAATCGGTTATGGTAGCGTTAGGAAAGATGATTTGACAGGTGCAATTACTCCAATAGGTGAAAAAGACTTCCAAAAAGGAGTTGTGACTTCACCCAGCGAGTTAATCACAGGTAAAGTCGCTGGTGTACAAATCACTTCTAATGGAGGTAGAGCCGGGTCGGGAGCACGCATCCGAATCAGAGGGGGAGCCTCTCTTAGTGCAACAAACGATCCTCTTATCGTTATTGACAATGTGCCTATGGATGTAGGTGGCTTGTCAGGATCTACAGATGTATTATCTACTCTGAATCCGAATGACATAGAATCGATGAACGTATTGAAAGATGCATCTGCAACTGCTATTTATGGTTCCAGGGCATCCAATGGGGTTATAATTATCACTACAAAAAAAGGAAGCCTTGGCCAAAAGTTAAATGTAAATATCTCGAGCCAAAACTCGATATCTACTGTAGCTAAAAAAGTGGATGTATTGACTGGAGATGAACTTCGTGAAATCGTTTTGAACAATCCTTATTCATCAGACAGATATACAAGTTTACTGGGCGATGCCAATACTGACTGGCAAGACGAAATATTCCGTACGGCATTTACTACCGACAATAATGTGAGCATATCAGGATCATTTAATAATATGCCATACAGGGCTTCAGTTGCATTCCTTAGTCAGGATGGTATTCTTAAAACTGACAATATGAAGCGTACAACAGCTTCTATCAGTTTATCACCTAAATTTCTTGAAGATCATCTGAGTGTGAACCTGAACTTAAAAGGAACATATTCCAGCCAAAGATTCGGTAACGGTGATGCGATAGGCGCAGCCCTTCGTATGGATCCTACCAAACCTGTAAAGGCCGAAGGTTTTGAAAATTTTGGTGGATATTGGACATGGGGAAGTTCAACAAAACCAGATCCATTGGCTACAAAAAATCCGGTAGCCCTGCTGGAAAGCCGTCACGATGAGTCGGATGTTTATCGCAGCATCGGAAACATTCAGTTCGATTACAAAATGCATTTTTTGCCAGAGTTGAGAGCTAATCTGAATTTAGGTTATGATGTAGCACAGGGCAAAGGTAACGTTGCTGTTGAGGCGTGGGCGCCACAAGCTTATAATACAGTTTCTGATGAAGGTGGTGATGGCGGTGAGCGCACAAAATATGACCAGAAAAAGAGAAATCTATTGATGGAGTTTTATCTCAATTATGCAAAAGATTTGAAAGAGATAAACAGTCGTATTGATATTATGGGAGGTTATACCTATCAGGACTGGAAAACAACCGATAAGAATTTTGCAAGGACAAATTATGCAGGTGATGTAATTTTGGAAGAAGTAACTTTCCCTACATCTGAAAATCAAAACACATTGATATCTTATTACGGACGTCTTAATTATACATTCATGAACCGCTATCTGGTAACTGCGACTGTTCGTCGTGACGGTTCATCCCGTTTCAACAAAGACAACCGTTGGGGAACATTCCCTTCTGTAGCATTAGCATGGCGTATAAGTGAAGAAAGCTTTATGCAAGGCTTTAGCAAACTCAGCAACCTTAAACTTCGTTTAGGCTATGGTGTCACAGGCCAGCAGGAAATAGGGAATTATGAATATCTGCCTAAGTATAGCTACGGACAAACTACAGGACAAATTCAATTTGGCGATAGTTTCTATCACACATGGCGTCCCGACGGATATGACAAAGACCGTAAATGGGAACAAACTCAGACATATAATATTGGTATAGATTACGGATTTTTCGACAACAGAGTATCTGGAGCCATCGATTATTATTACAAGAAAACAAAAGACCTGCTGAATTACATTCCATTACCGATTGGTAGCAATTATACAAATGCTATTGTTAAAAATATCGGGGAATTAAATAACCGTGGTTTGGAAGCGAATGTGAACGTTGTTGCCATAGACACCAAAGATATCCAATGGGATCTGGGATTCAATGTAACATACAATAAAACCAAGATTACAAAAATGTCATTGAATGATGGAGCAAATTCCACTTATATTGGTGCACGTGTCGGTGGCATTTCGGGAGGTACCGGTAGTAATATACAGATACATTCGGTAGGCTACGCTCCATTTGCATTCTATGTGTACAAACAAATATATGATGAAGAAACAGGCAAACCTATTGAAGGTGCCTATGTAGACCTGAACGGAGATGGTACCATCAATGAAGAAGACCTCTACAGATATAAGAAAGCCGAACCGGATGTATATATGGGATTCAATACAAATTTCAGATATAAAGAATGGTCATTGGGTACATCTTTGAGAACCAGTCTGGGTAATTATATGTACAACAACATAAATTCCAATGCCGGAAATTATTCACAAGTCTTAAATCCGAACGATTATATACAAAATACGGTAAAAGATATCTACAATACCAATTTCTATAATCAGAACCTGTTCTCCGACTATTATGTACAGAACGCCTCGTTCCTGAAAATGGATTATATAACATTGGGATATGACTTTAAGAAAATACTGAATAATCCTAAAATAGGTCTTCGTGCCAACTTTACTGTGCAAAACGTATTTACGATCACAAAATACGATGGAGTAGACCCTGAAATCGGAGGAGGTATAGATAACAATTACTATCCTAGCCCACGTACATTTGTTTTAGGCTTAAATCTTAATTTCTAAATCGAGTTAAATTGAGTAATTATGAAAAAAATTAACTTATATATAAAATTTGTTTGTGTATCCCTCGCTGTATTGATGCTGGGGTCGTGTACAGACGATTTAAACAGATTCCCGATAAACGACAGTACAGATGAGGAAGTCTACAGTACATTCGACGGGTATAAGGGTTCTCTGGCTAAAGTTTATGCCGGATATACACTCACCGGGAACCAGGGGCCGGCCGGTTCTCCCGATATTTCAGGATTAGACGAAGGTACTTATGCCGATTTTATACGTGGATTCTTCAACGTACAGGAAGTGCCTACCGATGAAGCAAAATGTATCTGGCTTCAAGACACAGGTATTCCTGGGCTCAATGCCATCAATTTCTCTTCTGATAATCCTTTTGTTTCGGGATTTTATAACCGTTGTGTTGTTCACGTCATGTTTGCTAACGCTTTTTTAAGACTGGCGACCGAAGAACGGGCTGCAAGTAACGGTTTTAGTGCCGAAGAGATAACCGAGGTGAAACATTTCCGTGCCGAATCTCGTTTCCTGCGTGCATTTCAGTATTGGGTACTGATGGATGTATTTGGCAATCCTCCTTTTGTAGACGAAAATAGTGAGCTGGATGTCGCACCTCCGCAAATCAGTCGTAGTGACCTGTTCAAATATATTGAAACAGAGCTGTTGGATATAGAAAATCAATTGCCGGAACCTCGCCAAAATGAATATGGCCGTGCAGACCAGGCTGCTGTATGGGCTTTGCTTGCCCGTCTTTATCTGAATGCAGAAGTTTATACCGGACAGGCACGTTATACTGAGGCGATTACGTACAGTAAAAAAGTAATAGATGCCGGATTTTCATTGAAAGATAATTATGAGCATCTGTTCCTGGCTGATAACAATCTGGATAATAATGAAATAATATTGTCTATCAACTACGATGGCGTAAGAACTCAGAATTATGGAGGTACTACTTTCCTTATCAATTGTAGCTTTAACACCGTATTGGCAAACGATTATGGTTTGAATTACGGACTTACCGACAATGCCGGATGGGCAGGAAACCGTGCAACAAAAGGCTTAACAGACAGATTCGATAACAATGATAAACGTTTCCTTTTTGTTGGTGATGAACCTGAGATGGCTGATCTGACTAACTTCCGCCAGGGACTCGCTACGTATAAATATCGTAATATCACAAAAAGCGGAACTGTCGGCTCACATGTTAGATATGCCGATACCGATTTCCCTTTGTTTCGTCTGGCTGAGATGTACCTAATATATGCCGAAGCTATCAAAAGAGGTGGCACAGGTGGCTCTGAAGCAAATGCCCTTACTTACATGAATCTTTTGAGACAGAGAGCCTTTGGCGACACTTCCGAAAATTATGGATCTTTTGGAGCTGTTACTTTGGATGAAATACTTAACGAACGTTCACGTGAATTGTATTGGGAATGTCATCGTCGTACCGACCTGGTTCGTTTCGGAATGTTTACCACAGCCAGATATATATGGCCTTGGAAAGGTGGTATTGCAGATGGACGTTCGGTAAGCAGTCATTATAATATATATCCTATACCATCATCGGATATTATGGCAAATCCAAATTTAAGACAAAATCCAAATTATTAATCAATCTGTAAATAAGAAGCATTATGAAAAAGATTAATATATTACTTTTCTTCTTATCCGCACTCTTCATGTTCTCGGCATGCAGCAAAGATGAAGATAAAGTATACCTGTTGACTGCCGAAAACGCGACGGCTCCTACAGTAAATGTCGAAGGAGCATCGAATATTGTAGTTTCGGAAGAAATAATGAACACGTTCCCGGCCATATTAAATTGGTCGAGAGCCAATTTTGGGAAAGATATCGTTGTGGAATATATCTTAGAAATGGATACAACCGAATCTTTTGCAACAGCCAAATCTACATCGTTGGGTAATACTGTATTTTCGAGAGCCCTCTCCACAAGTGAACTTAATACCTGGGCTATGGGTTTTGGCGGTTACGACAGTGAAACCAACGAAGTATTTGAAACGTTCCTGAATATGCGTATTTTAGCTACACCCAGACTGGAAAGCAGTACTGTTGTGAATAAACCCGATACACTTTATTCGAATACAGTTTCCTTTATGGTATTGCCATACGTTGCAGAAGTACCGTTCAAAGACGTTATATATCTGACAGGATCGCTTATATCAGGCGTTGATGAATGGAACAACGATGCCAACGGAATAGGAAAGGGTCTGCAAATATTGTTTGCTGATGACAGCAAGATCGACAATAAAAAATATACATATACAGGTAGTTTTAAAGCCAATGCGGAATTTAAAATGCCAATAGCTGCCGGTAAATGGGATCCATGCTGGGGCAAGGGTACTGCCGCTGGTTCGCTTGTGCTGGAGAATAATTCCGCTAATGTAACAGGACCTTCAACAGCAGGTGTATACACTCTTTCTATCGATCTGGATGCTGAAACTTATTCTTTCGCGGCTTATACCGGAGCTACAACATCTCATACATTTATAGGAATTGTTGGAGATGCAACAGCCGGAGGATGGGATACTGATACCGAACTGACTCAAGTTTCGCCTCATATATGGGTAGCAACCTCTGCGGACCTGATTCCTGGAAAACTTAAATTCAGAGCAGACAAAGGCTGGGATATCAACTGGGGAGGAGAATCCGTAAACATGCCATTTGGTAAAGGTAGTCAAGGTGGAAGCGATCTTGAAATAACTAAAGCAGGAAATTATCTGGTAGCCCTTAACGATTTGACCGGACATTATGTAATTATTTTAAGAGAGAAATTACCTCAATAAATAAAAATAATGTACTAAGACTAAGATATTGAAAAAGCTATCCCTTTTGGGATGGCTTTTTCTTTTTTATCCCTGCAATCGTTTGCAAACTTTTTCACACTGTTTACTGTTCAAAAGAAAGGTGGTTACCTCCCAAAATAGTTCCTTTGTATTGTAAAAACTTTATATGTAAATCATGAAAAAGGTTATCAAACATTCCATTTTTATTTGTTTTTGTCTAATATCCTGCCTGATAAATGCTCAGGAAGTAAAATCCCCAAACGGAAATATAAGTCTTAAATTTTCACTACAAGCGGGTGGTGTACCAACATACAGTCTCACTTATAAAAGTAAAGATGTAATCAAGCCTAGCAAACTTGGATTGGAACTAAAAGATAACAGCAATGCTAATAATGACTTTAACGATTTTTCTGTAAAAAGGGTGGAAAAAGAACAAAAAGAGGATAAAGTATCTCTACTCAACGGATTTGATATAACCGATTCAAAAATATCTGCATTCGATGAAACATGGCAGCCTGTATGGGGCGAAACAAAAAATATCCGTAATCATTACAATGAACTGGCTGTTACCCTTAATCAAAGATCTACAGACAGGCACATCCTGATCCGGTTTCGTGTATTTGACGATGGACTCGGCTTTCGTTACGAATTCCCGGAACAAAATAATCTGGTTTACTTCGTTATAAAAGAAGAACGGACTCAGTTTGCTATGGCAGGAGACCACAAAGCGATATGGATTCCGGGCGATTACGACACACAGGAGTATGATTATACTACATCAAAACTTTCAGAAATCAGGGGATTGATGAGTAAAGCCATTACGCCGAACTCATCGCAGACTCCTTTCTCTCAGACAGGAGTACAAACAGCTTTGATGATGAAGTCCGATGACGGCTTATACATCAACCTACATGAAGCAGCCCTGATCAATTACTCATGTATGCATCTCAATCTGGATGACAAGAATATGGTATTCGAATCGTGGCTTACTCCCGATGCACAGGGATATAAAGGATATATGCAGGCTCCATGTAATACGCCATGGCGTACAGTAATCGTAAGTGACGATGCACGTGATATACTGGCTTCAAATATAACACTAAATCTGAATGAGCCGAGCAAAATCAAAGATACATCATGGATCAAGCCTGTGAAATATGTAGGCGTATGGTGGGAAATGATCACAGGAAAAAGCACATGGGCTTACACTAATGACCTACCAAGCGTTCAACTAGGTATCACGGATTATACCAAAACAAAGCCGAACGGTAAACATGGAGCTAACACTGCTCATGTAAAAGAATATATAGATTTTGCTGCCCTACACGGACTGGATGCCGTATTGGTAGAAGGATGGAACGAAGGCTGGGAAGACTGGTTCGGAAATTCGAAGGATTATGTTTTCGACTTTGTGACTCCATACCCTGATTTCAATATAAAAGAGCTGTACTCTTATGCCAAAAGTAAAGGAGTAAAACTGATGATGCACCACGAGACTTCATCATCTGTCCGTAACTATGAACGTCACCTGGATAAAGCATACCAGTTTATGGCAGACAACGGTTACAATTCAGTGAAAAGCGGGTATGTGGGCGATATCATCCCTCGAGGAGAGCATCACTACGGACAATGGATGGTAAACCATTACCAATATGCATTCGAAAAAGCCGCCGATTACAAGATCATGGTTAATGCACACGAAGCCGTACGTCCGACCGGAGTTCGCCGTACATGGCCTAACCTGATAGGTAATGAATCTGCCCGTGGAACAGAATATCAGGCATTCGGAGGAAGCAAACCAAACCATGTAACCGTATTGCCATTTACACGATTAATAGGTGGCCCGATGGATTATACTCCGGGAATTTTCAATATGGATGTAAGCAAATACAATCCGGATAACAACTCTCATGTAAACAGTACGCTTGCAAACCAACTGGCACTTTATGTGACTATGTACAGCCCGTTGCAGATGGCTGCCGACCTGATAGAGACATACAATCAGCATCTCGATGCATTCCAGTTCATCAAAGACGTAGCTCTTGACTGGGACGACAGCAAATATCTGGAAGCCGAGCCGGGTGAATATGTGACAGTAGCCCGCAAGGCTAAAGGGACAAACAACTGGTTTATAGGAAGTGTTTGCGATGAAAACGGCCGCACATCGAATCTCACATTCGACTTTCTCGATCCGGACAAAACATACATTGCAACAATATACAGCGATGCAAAGAATGCACATTACAAAACTAATCCCGAGGCATACGAAATACGTAAAGTCGTGGTTACAAACAAATCTAAACTTTCACAACAATGTGCCCCTGCCGGAGGTTATGCGATAAGTGTATTCGACGTAGATAAATCGCAGACGAAAGGTTTAAAGAAGCTATAAAAAAGGTAAGAAGTCAATTTGGTTATCAAAAGGTTGAAGTTGCTCCTATGATGGGAGCAGCTTTTTTTATTGAAAATGTTGATCTGTATTAGCAATTATTCATATTTATTATCATAAGAAATCAGCACAAAAAGACTATATTTATGTTATATAACCGAATATAGATATATTTTATGGCAAAAAAGAAGAAAAAGAATTTTGTACTTGATACAAACGTGATACTACACGATTTCAGATGTCTGGATAATTTTGAGGAAAATGATATATACCTTCCTATCGTAGTTTTGGAAGAACTCGATAAATTCAAAAAAGGTAATGACCAGATCAATTATAATGCACGGGAGTTTCTGCGTCAACTGGATGTGATAACCGACGATAGTTTATTTACCAATGGGACATCGTTGGGAAGCGGAATGGGAAATCTTTTCGTGGCCACGGGTATTAAGGATCAGGAGCGGGTAAGCGAAATGTTTCCCGAACGGATACCTGATCATCGCATTCTGTCTGCTGTGATGGAAATAGCGGAGCGTGATCCCAAAACAAAGACTATTCTGGTTACCAAAGATATAAATTTGAGGATGAAAGCCCGTTCCATTGGCCTGCTCGCCGAAGACTATATAAATGATAAGGTGGCCGATATCTTTATATTTGAGAAACAGCACAAAGTATTTGCCAATATCGATACGGCAACAATAGATAAGTTATACTCTTCGGCAGAGGGTATCGATTTCGATTCTCTTGATTTGGGAAATCCTGTCAATCCAAATGAATGTTTTGTAATGAAGAACGGTAAAAAAAGCGTATTGGCCCGGTACAACCCATTTGTCAATAAGATACGGCGAATAGAGAAACAAACCTGCTATGGAATTTTGCCCCGCAATGCCGAACAAACATTTGCTTTTGAGGTATTACTCGATCCTGAAATAAAGCTGGTTGCCCTCACCGGAAAAGCCGGAACCGGTAAAACTCTGCTTGCCCTGGCATCTGCATTAAAGCAAAGCGGAGAATATAACCAGATCTTATTGGCACGTCCTATTGTTGCATTAAGTAACAGGGAATTAGGCTTCCTCCCAGGAGACGAAAAGCAGAAAATCATGCCTTATATGCAGCCATTATTCGATAATCTGGGTGTTATAAAATCCCATATAGCTTATGGCGGTGCAGAATATCGTAATATAGAACAGCTTCAGACAGATAAAAGACTCGAAATAGAAGCCTTAGCCTATATCAGGGGGCGAAGCCTATCGGAAATGATCTGCATTATAGACGAAGCACAAAATCTAACCCCACATGAGATAAAAACAATCATAACCCGTGCTGGTGAGGGAACTAAGATGATATTTGCCGGTGACTTGCAACAGATAGATTCGCCCTATCTGGATGCGCAATCGAACGGGCTGGCATATATGATAGATAAGATGACCGGGCAGGATATCTTTGCCCATGTAAACCTGTTAAAAGGTGAACGAAGCAAATTATCGGAAATAGCCAGTACATTATTATAAATAAAAGAGAGGGACATTGAGTCCCTCTCTTCATATATTAAAAACCGAAATCATCGATTATAAGCTCTTCCTTCTCTTCTACGTCGAATGCTTCCCTTCGCCGGTGCACTTTATTGCCTTCTACAAAAATAGCACGATTGGGACGCACAGGACAAATAAATTCGCAGCCACCACAGCCCACACAGATATCAGGGTTAATATGAGGAATAGTTAATCCTTCTCCCCCATCATATGGAACCATCGTTACAGCTTGGGTAGGACAGTGTTCGGCACATGCCCCACAATTATTTTTATCTGTAACAACCACACAGATGTCATGTACAAAGTGTACACGTCCTATCTGCGTCATATGCTTTTCTTCCATCTCTAACTTCACCAACGCCCTGTTTGGACAAACATCTGTACAAACAGTACAATTGTAGTTACAAAAGCCTTTTTCGTATGTCATCACAGGTTGCATAATCCCTCCCAGCCCGTAATCCATAAAGGCAGGTTTGATCACACGTGAAGGACAACGACTGATACACAGGTGACAGGAGGTACAGTGACTTAGCAAATGATCGGAACTTAAAGCACCTGGAGGACTTATAGGTGTTTGCCTCGTCGGGATATCCTTATCTGAAATAAGATCGTTTATCTTATCCTGAGCCATTACAGCCGGGACTGTCACAGCTGTGGTAATAGCTGTGGTTAAGAATTGCCTTTTATTGCTATCAACAGACTCTGTAGCAAGAACTACTTGCTTCTCTTTTTTCTTATACGGAACAAAGGTCAAAGCACCTTTGTTGCAACTGCCCAGACAGTTAAAGCAGTCCACACAGCGACTGCTGTCAACTGCGTGATTTTTGCTGTCGATACATGATGCTTTGCATTTCATGGCGCACAGTCCGCAGGCATTGCATTTTTCTGCATCGATTCTTACTTTAAATAAGGAGAACTTGCTGACAAAGCCTAACAAAGTTCCAACCGGACAAATAGTATTACAATAAGTACGGCCATGTTTCCATGCAAAAAATCCTATTGCCAGCAATGTGGCGATAGCTATAATAAGCGAGAAAACACTCATCACAACGACATCCACCTTATAAAAAGTATAATTGCCAAAGCTGGTAAATATGCTCTCCAACACATTATTACCACTCATGTAGACAGGCTTGAATATATTGGTAATCATACGTCCGAATGCACTGTAAGGATCTACCAATGCCAAGACAAAAGTTAATCCCACAAATGGACTGATAGCTGCTATGGCAAATACAATCCATCGTAATATATTTTTTGCTTTGCTATAACTATATCTTTTCTTTTTTCCGGCAACCTTTTTAGATATCCATGCCACTATATCCTGGTAAATACCCATCGGGCAAATGGATGAGCAATAGATACGCCCAAACAGTAGCGTGAGTATTACCAGAAAAATCAATATACCTATGCTGCCCCCTATAATTGCAGGGACTACCTGCAAATGTGCCAGCCAATGGAACTCATCTGGCATTACCGCCCTGAAATCCAGAAAGAAAAATGTTATCAGGGCAAAGAATACAACAGATAAGCTTACCCGCAGTTTTTTAAGCATATGAGTTTGTTAGATTTTGATACGTTTAATGTTCAGCTTATCTATATCCATCGTGCCCAGACTGAGTGATTGGCCTGCTGATAAATGTTTTACATGGTCGAGCGGCATTTCCCTGATCTGCCCGAAGAATTTAGCAGCAGCGGTATCTACAGCCACGATATCCTGCGATATAAACAATCCTTTCGGATTGACTACATCGGCGGCAGAACGTCCTTGCGGACCATTAATCTGAACGACACGATATGCATCTACAATATTAAGTACAGGTTTTTTAGAATAAGTGCATATATCGGCAATACATTGCTGCAGGTCGGTACGGTGAAATATTCTTCTGTCCCATACTATACCCATATAATTTTTCATCGACATTGTGAGATTGGCACCTCCATGATGTTTCAATACAGGCAGGTTGATCCATACGTCACAATCGATAATGGCCTGGTGTATCTTTGCACTTTTCAGTTTTACTCCTCTTGGCAGGCTTACTTCTTTGTAGTAAGATTCTTCATGCGCAGGTACGACTTTTGCTCCGGCGGCTTTTGCAGCATCTTCTATTCCACTGTTTTTGTAACATTTCACCCAATCGTCGCAGGTATGGTCAAATACCGTAACCTCTTTTGCTCCTGCCGAAAGACACTGACGGATAACTTCCGTCACCAGCTTAGGGTTGGTATTCCCGGCTAGTTCAGGAGTCTTGTCCCATCCTATATTTGGCTTCACAACAACTTTTTGTCCACTTTTTATAAATTTGCTCATGCCACCCAATTCAGTTATGGCACGCCTGAACATAGCTTCGGGTTCGCCACCCATTACTGCCACTATATCAACCTTGGCTCCCGTTTGGGTGCTGTTAACAGTCTGTGCCAGTATATCCATCCCTTCGCTCGACTTTACCGTAGCTACAGCTCCGGCAAGTACCATTGCTCTTAAAAAATTCCGTCTGTCCATGATATTTTAGGTTCCAATATTTATTTTCTGAAAATTTATGTTTAAGTAAATGTTAATATTTAATATTGCATTTGAAAGTAATAACTACCAATAAGAGTTATACTTGGATAGACAATAAATAGGTCTGCGACCTTAATGTTATAATAACCATGGGAATTTAAAGCAGTCCTCATTGTATAATGCGTAATCGGCTTTTCCATTGACTGCAAAAGTTTTTACATATGTTGCTCCTTCGAGCAATTTGCAGGCATACAAAAGGGAAGCTCCGGTTTTCACCCTGTCCTCTACCAAAAGGATGCGTTTGTTTTTGTAGTCGAAATCTATCGGAGCCATTAATTGGGGACTATCATATTTTGGTTTCTGATTGCTATCCCGCAGATTTATTTTTAACAACTGAATTTCGATATTTAACCGTTGGTTAAGTATTGCTGCCGGTATTATTCCTCCATTGGCAATAGCAACTATCATATCGAAATCTTCATTAAAAGGTATCGTACGGAAACGCTCGAAAACCTCTTCAAAAGTTTTATCGTACATAACTTATTGCAATCAGATTTTAGCAATAGCTTTCAACAGTGCATATCCTCCGAATACCTGTACCAGCATTCCCGGAATACCGATACGGAAATCCTGTATAGCAACAAAGAAATCTTTTTCAATAGCAAATTCTACAAGTGTACCCGCTACCTGATATGCCAATACAGCCCCGATTATCGCAAGAATAGAAACCTTATCGAAACGATGGGCCAGATAAGCAGCAGCTCCGGCAAGTATGGCCGATTTTGCTATGATGGCCGGTAATGCTCCCAATGCTGGCATATCAAATAGTAAATAATTTACTAACGGAGAAAGTATGGCAGTCAGCAATCCTACCCGGAATCCGTATTTGTAAGCAGCGATTAATGTAAAGAAATAGATAGGCAACCATGTCAGGCCTCCTCCCGGAATCAAGTGGCAAAGCTGAGGTAATGCAATATTTCCGATAATGAAAAGGGCTGCAAACATGTATGTTTTAACATCTTTGTAGCTCAACGAATAAAGTTTTACTGTTGTTTCCATAAACTTATTTTGATTAATATAGTGTTTTAAATTCCGGAACTGTTATGTTTCCTGATAGAAAATTTAGTTGCTGCAATATCTTTTTAATAGCTCTTTCTTATTGATCTCTGTTCTTTAAGTTACCGTTTGATGTGTTCGTGATATTAAGTCGTCACAATTTTAAATATTATTCCTGGATTGAACAAAAAATCAATATGTTTTTTTAAATCATTAAGAAATGAATTTTTTAACAACTACAAATATAAGATTTTAGAATTATGTTTATTTTGCTCTGGGGCTCAGAGTCTATTTGTTCTCCGGCTCAAATGTAAAAGTTTTCATCCGGGGTATTTACTTAGCGGCATAATCTTTGTATCTTTGAAAGGAATAAAAACTTAAATACAATCTATAAATAATGAATTTAGCAGATCTTAAAAATGATAATTTCTTCCTCCTTGCCGGACCATGCGTAATAGAGGGCGAAGAAATGGCACTTCGCATCGCAGATAAAGTAATAAATATTACATCAAGGCTCAATATACCTTATGTATTTAAAGGTTCGTACCGCAAGGCAAATCGTTCACGAGTAGATTCTTTTACCGGGATAGGTGATGAAAAAGCGTTGAAAATCCTGCGTAAAGTACATGACACTTTCGGTGTGCCTACAGTAACCGACATACATGAAACTCATGAAGCTGAAATGGCTGCCGAATATGTAGATATATTACAGATACCAGCTTTTCTTTGCCGTCAGACTGATTTGCTGATAGCTGCCGCCAAAACAGGTAAGGTTGTGAATATAAAGAAGGGACAATTTCTTGCGCCAGGGGGTATGCAGTTTGCTGCACAAAAAGTTGTTGATTCCGGAAATAACAATGTAATCATAACTGACAGAGGGACTTCCTTTGGCTATTCTGATCTTGTTGTCGATTTTAGGGGAATCCCCGAGATGAAGGAGTTTGGCTTCCCGGTAGTACTGGATGCAACTCACTGTCTGCAAAAACCAAATCAGGCTTCAGGGGTGACCGGAGGCCAGCCTAAATTAATTGAAACAATGTGTAAGGCCGGTATTGCTACAGGTGTAGACGGACTATTCATCGAAACACACTTCGATCCGGCAAATGCAAAATCAGATGGGGCAAACATGTTGCCGCTAGATCAGCTGGAGGGCTTGATGGAACGTTTAGTCAGACTTAGAGCTGCTTTATAAAGATGAAAGTAGATATTTGTTTTACTCCTGCTCTCTATCCGTATTATTCGCAGGATGGTGAGAATAAAATTGTTGTTGTCGTGGATATTTTCAGAGCAACAACTACGATGTGTGCCGCATTGAATAACGGGGCACGATCTATAATCCCTGTCGCGAGTATTGAGGAGGCACAGGATTATAAAGCAAAAGGATTCCTTGTAGGGGCAGAGCGCAATGTAAAACGCTGTGATTTTGCCGATTTCGGTAATTCCCCATTCGATTATACTGAAGATAAGGTAAGCGGGAAAGATGTGGTATTTACAACTACAAATGGCACGCAGGCTATCGAAATGGCAAATGATGCGGAGATACTGATTATCGGAGCCTTTTCCAATATAGATGCTGTTGCGGACTTTTGCTTTGAAAAACAAAAAGATGTGATCGTCCTTTGTGCAGGGTGGAATAACCGTTTTAATATTGAAGACTCTCTTTATGGAGGTGCTTTGGCGAGACGTTTGATAGATAGAGGGTATACCTCTGCTTCTGATGCAACTCAGGTCGCACTATCTATGTGGAATGAAGCAAAAGCTGATGTGAGAAAATATATCAACCGGACAGAACATATCAAACGTCTTGAAGCAAATAATTTACAGGACTCTGTGGAATATTGCCTGACAGAAGATACGGTCAATATAGTTCCTGTTTACAATAAGCAAATAAAGCGCCTTGTAATTTGGAATTCGTAACTTTGTAACTAAAAAATGGCAGAACACAACGAACTTGGCAAACGTGGCGAAGATGCGGCCGTACGTTATCTCAGGCAAAAGGGTTATGATATAATCAAACGTAATTGGCTCTATGAAAAATATGAAATAGACATCATCGCCAGTAACGAGGAGTTCATTGTTTTTGCCGAAGTGAAGACTCGTAGTTCTTCCCAATGGGGAAACCCTGAAGAAGCAGTTTCAAAAGGCAAAATAAAACGAATAGTAGAAGCCGCTGACTTTTATCTGAAAGAGAATGATATTGACCTGCCTGCCCGTTTCGATGTGATAGCCGCTATCTGGAATGGACAGGGTTTTGAGATTGAACATATAGATGACGCTTTTTTAGCACCGGTAAATTGATATACATATAATCTTATGAATATAGAAGAAGCACGCGAAGCCTGCCTTATGATAAAAGGGGCGACAGAATCTTTTCCTTTTGGCGAAGATGTTTTGGTTTTTAAGGTTATGGATAAAATGTTTGCCTATATAGCATTAGATAGTAAAGACGGGGAATTCTGGCTGAATCTGAAGTGTGATCCTGAGAGGGCGATAATGCTGCGGGAACAGTATACGGGAATATTTCCGGGCTATCATTCCAATAAAAGATTATGGAATACAGTTGTAATAGAAAGCGATGTCCCTGATAATCTGATCAAAGAGCTTATCCAGCATTCGGTAGATGAAGTGATAAAAAAACTACCGAAGAAGCAACAGGAAGAATATAATAATCTATCATGCTTGCCAAAGTAATTCACATACAGGAGACTGATTCTACAAATAACTACCTGAAGCAGCTTCTTTCAGAAAAAAGACTTGCCGAAGGTACGATTGTCTTTTCCTGCTATCAAACGGCAGGGAAAGGACAGCAGGGGAATACTTGGGAATCGGATAGAGGGGAGAATTTGTTATTCAGCATCGTACTCTATCCTCAAATAATCAAGGCCAGCGAACAGTTTATTATATCGCAGGCAATATCGTTAGGTGTCGCCGATTTCTTAAATGTTTATACAGACGATATATCTATAAAATGGCCTAACGATATATATTGGAGAGATAAAAAGATTTGCGGCATACTTATTGAAAATGCATTACAAGAAAATTTAATTAAAGAATCAGTTTGTGGAATAGGGATCAATATCAATCAGAAAGAATTTAGAAGTAATGCCCCTAATCCTGTCTCTTTGACTCAAATTACCGGACGATCATATTCTTTGGAATCGATGCAAAACGAAGTTCATAGCAAAATAATGATGCGATACTTGCAAATGATGGGCGGTGGAATTTCTCAAATAAGAGATGAATATAAACAATGCCTTTTCCATCGCAGCGGTTATCATTTATATAATAACGGAGAGACAGACTTTCGTGCCCGGATAAAAGACATTGAAACAAATGGAAGACTTGTCCTCGAAGCGGAAGATGGTATGTTATACAGGTTTGCTTTTAAAGAAGTCAGATATAAATAAACGAACACATCAAATAAGGATATTGTAAATAGTATAACTATGTTGGTCAATTCCATCTTTACTCCTGACATAATGTTTATCAATATCCATCTTGGTGTAAGTACGGATGTTTAATAGGATGAATATCTCATCATTTGATAAATCCTCCTTTTCGTAAACTATAATACGGGCAAAAGAATCGTCAACTGTAACTTTTGTTGTTTTTGCATTGGGGATAGTTGATTCTAAAACCGGAATAATAGGGCTTTTTCTTTCTTGTTGCTCGCTCATATTTATTGAATGAATTGTTTATACGCAAGAGTACTTTGTGATTCTGTAGACAAATATAGAAAATTTAATTAAATAACAAATATAGAAAGGCTTATCACAAAGAAAATAATATAAAAACAAAGCATTGAATTTGTGGAATTCCTATCAGAAAATCATCTATAAAGAAAACACAGAAGTCATATGAAATCTTTACTATTACTCTTTTTACTTAATACGTCTTTCAATACCGATTCCCTGATCGTAGATTTAGGTATTAAACCGGATAGTGTTACATTACAGAATCAAATTACATTAGAAGAGCTAAAAGCTCATAAAGAAGAAGTAAGAGAAAAACCTTTTATTCCTATCAATACAGAAATTCAACCTCAATTTCCCGGGGGAGACTCTATTATGCAGAGGTATGTTAGACGGAATATAAAATACCCGAAATTATTTATTAAGGATAAAAAACAAGGTGATGTTGTAATACGTTTTGCAGTAATGAAAAAAGGTAATATACCTGATAAACATATTAAAATAATGAAAGGTACAGATGAGGATATCAATAAAGAAGTCATCAGAATTATAAAAAAAATGCCGAAGTGGGCTCCGGGTAAGACCGGAGGGATGGTTGTACCCTTCTATATGACATTGACTTTTTCTTTTTTTATATCAGAAGATGGAAGCAAAGAAGTAGAAGTATATCGAAGTAAGCCTTTTTAACTATATATCCATATTTTATTTCTCAAAAATTATTTACTATGCAGAATATTGTATATTTTTGCATAGTTTTTGTATATTTATACCATCATGACAAAGAAATACAGACATAGAATACTAAAAGAAGTATTGCAGACTACAGATGTAAATAGTCAGGATATGCTTCTCAACATACTGAAAAATAAAGGATTTGAGCTGACTCAGGCGACATTATCCCGCGATATCAAAGAATTGAAGATAGTTAAAGTTCCGACCTCGAAAGGAACATATACATACCAGTTATCGGACGGGGTGATACATGAAGATAGTGCTCCCATGTCATCTTTCGGCTTCATCAGCATCGAATTTTCCGGCAATCTGGCAGTAATGAAAACCCGGCCGGGCTATGCAATGGCTATTGCCGGAGAAATAGACCGCAGGGCTAACGAGTACATTCTTGGCACAGTGGCGGGGGACGACACCATACTACTGATTCCCAGAGACAATATAAGCAGAAAAGAAGTTTTAAAATCACTTTCAACATTTATTCCCGACATAGAATAATCAGATCACAGCAATGAATAATATAGACGAACTCGTGGTAGAAAAGCCAATGGAACAAGAGCAACAACTAACGATACAGATAGCAAACGAAAGTCACCTGCCTTATGTACAGACTATACTTGATACAATAGAAGCGGCTGCAAAAGTGCGTGGCACAGGCATTGCCAAGCGTAGCCCCGAATATCTCGAACTGAAAATGAGGGAGGGTAAATCAATTATCGCCCTGATGGGTGATGAGTTTGCCGGATTTTGTTATATAGAATCGTGGGGTAACAAACAGTTTGTGGCAAATTCAGGGCTGATTGTCGTTGAAAAATTCCGTCAACATGGTCTGGCAAAGAAAATCAAACAACATGCTTTTTCACTGGCCAGGGCTATGTTCCCTACCGCTAAAGTATTTGGTCTGACATCAGGTGCGGCTGTAATGAAAATCAATACCGAACTTGGATATGTGCCTGTTTCGTTTGCCCAATTAACAGACGATGAAGCCTTTTGGAGGGGATGTCAGGGTTGCGTCAACTATGATATACTGACACGCACCGAACGCAAATATTGTATTTGTACAGCCATGCTATTCGATCCCGAAAAACAGAAAGAAAAGAAAGAAATAAAAAACCTGATAAAAGAATTAAAAAAACAACTAAAATGAAGAAAAAAGTAGTTTTAGCCTTCAGTGGGGGGCTGGACACATCGTTTTGTGCAAAATATCTGTCTGCTGATATGGGTTATGATGTTTATACAGCCGTAGCCAATACAGGCGGATTCACTCCCGAAGATTTGAAAGTAATAGAAGAAAAAGCATACAAACTGGGTGCCATTAAGCATGTCAGCCTCGATATTACACATGAATATTACGAAAAAAGCATTAAATACATGATATTCGGAAATGTACTTCGTAACGGTACCTACCCGATATCTGTAAGTTCTGAACGTATTTTTCAGGCGATCGCTATTATCAATTATGCAAAGGAAATCGGAGCCGATGCTGTTGCTCATGGCAGTACAGGAGCGGGAAATGATCAGGTACGTTTCGATCTGACTTTCGATGTGCTTGCCCCCGGAATCGAAATCATTACTCCTACACGCGACATGATCCTTACTCGCGAATATGAGATCAATTACCTGAAAGAGCATGGCTACGAGGCCGACTTTGCAAAGATGGAATACTCCATTAACAAAGGACTCTGGGGAACAAGTATCGGAGGAAAGGAAACACTGAAATCGGAACAGACCTTACCAGAAGAAGCCTACCCATCACAATTGAAAAAACAAGGGTCAGAAATTCTTACTATCAGTTTTGATAAAGGAGAGATCAGTGCGGTGAATGGAGAAAAATATACCGATAAGGTAAAAGCCATACAAAAAATAGAGGAAATAACTTCAGCTTATGCTATCGGACGAGATATGCATATCGGAGATACTATCATAGGGATCAAAGGTCGTGTAGGGTTCGAAGCTGCTGCACCATTAGTGATTATTAACGCACATAAGATGCTGGAAAAACATACGTTGACCAAGTGGCAGCAATATTGGAAAGATCAGACCGGTAACTGGTATGGTATGTTTCTGCACGAAGCACAGTATCTTGAGCCTGTGATGCGTGACATAGAAGCTTTCCTTGACAGTTCTCAACAAAATGTAACAGGAAAAGTGATTGTTGAACTTCATCCTTATCGTTATACGCTTGTCGGTGCGGAAAGTGACTTCGATCTGATGAAAGCTGATTTCGGCGAATATGGCGAGATAAACAAAGCCTGGACTTCGGATGATGCCAAAGGATTCACTAAGATATATGCGATCCCCACAAAAATATTCCATAGTGTGCAAGAGAAGAATAAGAAATAAATAACCATAAATCAAAATCGAATGAAAAAAACAATCTTCACTCTTTTAGTCGTGGCAATATCTTTTATTCTCTACCAATGCAAAACTGCATCAGAAGTTAAACCAATGTCGGGTAATCCTGTATTCGAAGGCTGGTATGCCGATCCGGAAGGAATGATCTTCGATGGCAAATACTGGATTTACCCTACCTATTCGGCGCTATATGAAGAGCAGGTATTTATGGATGCCTTTTCATCCACTGACCTGGTAACATGGACAAAACACGAACGTATAGTGGATACAAGTGCAGTGAAATGGGTAAAAATGGCGATGTGGGCACCGGCCGTAGTGAAGAAGGATGATAAATACTATTTGTTTTTCGCAGGGAATGACATTCAGAATGACGAGCAATACGGAGGCATCGGTGTAGCTGTCGCTGATAAACCCGAAGGCCCATTTAAAGATCATCTGGGAAAACCGCTTATTGATAAATTTCATAACGGGGCACAACCGATAGATCAGTTTGTATTCAAAGATAAAGACGGAAGTTATTATATGTATTATGGCGGATGGCGTCATTGTAATGTTGCAAAGCTGAATGACGATTTCACAGGATTTCTACCTTTCGAAGACGGAACAATTTTTAAAGAAGTAACTCCTGAAAACTATGTTGAAGGCCCCTTCATGTTTATTCGTGATGGAAAATATTACTTCATGTGGTCGGAAGGCGGCTGGGGTGGTCCTGATTATAAAGTCGCTTATGCCATATCCGACAATCCTTTCGGGCCTTTCGAAAGAATCAATACAATACTGGAGCAAGATGAAAATGTAGCTACCAGTGCCGGACACCATTCGGTTATACACGTTCCCGGTACAGAAGATTACTATATTGTGTATCACCGGCGTCCGAAAGGAGATACTGCCCGTGATCACCGTGAGACCTGTATAGATAAGATGACTTTCGATGAAAATGGTTTTATCAACCCGGTTCAAATAACTTTTGAAGGAGTAGAAAAACACCTTTTGAAATAAAACAAAAAGAAATGATAAAAGCAGGAATAATAGGCGGCGCAGGTTATACTGCCGGAGAACTGATAAGAATATTACTAAATCATCCACAAGTAGAGCTTGTTTTTGTGAATAGCACAAGCAATGCCGGAAACAAACTATATGACGTACATAGTGGGTTACTTGGTGAAACGGAAATAAGTTTTACTAACGAGTTCCCTTACGATAAGATTGATGTATTATTCTTTTGTACAGCTCATGGCGATACTAAAAAGTTTATGGAAGCTAATGATATTCCAAAACATCTGAAAATTATTGACCTATCTACCGACTATCGCCATAAGGCTGACGGAAATAACTTCGTTTATGGATTGCCTGAGTTAAATAAAGAAAAGATAAAGAAAGCAAATTATATCGCCAATCCGGGCTGTTTTGCCACTGCTATACAGTTAGGCCTGTTGCCTTTGGCCAAGGCTGGGTTGCTAAACAATGAAATACATGTAAATGCCATAACCGGCTCAACAGGGGCAGGGGTAAAACCGTCGGCTACTTCGCATTTCAGTTGGAGGGATAATAATATCTCTGTATATAAGGCTTTCGAACATCAGCACCTGACTGAAATTCGCCAGTCTTTAGAGCAGTTGCAAAACGATTTCATCGAAGAGATCAATTTTATACCTGTTCGGGGTAATTTCACCAGAGGTATTTTTGTTTCTACATATCTGAAATATGAAGGGACCTTGGACGATGCAGAGAAACTTTATAAAGAATATTATAACGACAGTCCATTTGTAACCATTACCGAAAAGAATCCTGATCTGAAACAGGTGGTCAATACAAATAAATGTATCTTGCATTTTGAAAAGCATGGAAACAAACTGCTTGTTCTTTCATGTATCGATAATCTGATAAAAGGAGCATCGGGGCAGGCTGTGCATAATATGAACCTGATTTTCGGACTGGAGGAAACAGAGGGGTTAAAGTTGAAAGCGAGCGCATTTTAATTTATTTATCAGGACGAATATTTTTACTGTTATATGAAAGAAATAGAATTAACAGTTGATGATATAAAATATATTAAAGGTGAAAAGCGAATTGCATATGTATTCTCTTCCATGCTATTTTTTTTCTTATTGCTATTTTCATTAGCTTATTATCTTATATATGGAATTGATTGTATTTTCCTTATTATAGATGCTTCTCTTTTACCTTTCTGTTTCTTACTCCCTGTCCTAATGAATAAAAAATACAACACCGATGTGAAGAGTGGTGTAAAAACAGCAAAGATAGAAAAAGTACAAAGTAAGGAGCAAACGAAAAGCTACGAAGCCGGAAGCGGAAATTTATATATTCCGGTGTTAGGTAATTTATTTCCTAAAATGTGGGGTTCTCATCCAAGAATGTCTTACATTTATTATTTGATTATAAATAATATAAGATATAGGGCAGGGAAAGAATCTTATGAGAAAGTAGAATCAGGAGACTATATAGAGGTATTTTATACTACTTATAGTCATATGCAAATTGGATTTGGAGATAAAATTGAAAAGTAAAAATTTATAAGGTTTATATGGATTTTTAATAACTTCTTCCTCTATCAGATATAAACCTTATAATACAGAAGCACATGAGATTTGAAGTAGATAAACAGACAAAGAGAGATCTGGAGATTTTCGATACCATCAAAGGGGGAAAATCGGTAGTCAGCTTGTTCGACCATACTCAATGCGTTGGAGGAAAGCGTATGTTGTATAGCTTCCTGTCTTCACCGTTGACCGATCCTGAAAAAATTATAGAACGGAAGGAAGCCATAGCCTTTTTCCAGAAACATTTTCCGGCAGGAATGGAGGTAGATAAAGATTCTCTCGATTTTACCGAATATTATATTCGTCATAGCAGTATGGCTACAAAGCGTATTTCCCGTTTTACAGCTATAGAAAAGAAACTGTTTAGTAAAATCTCGCAGAATAACGAATACTATATGATGGAAACAGGTGTGGAAGCTACGGTTAAATTACTGAACATCATATATAAATTCTCGCTATTACTGGCAGATAAGCTGAAAGATGATGATATTCCTGCCTATCTGAAACGGAATGTTGACAGAGTGAAAGAGATATTTACTCACCCTCAATATCTGGAACTGATTGACAAAACCAGATTGAAGGCTAAAGATATAACAGACCTTGACTTTGTGTTTCGCTATACCAACAGGGATGACCTCTTATTCTTCCTCGACCTAATTTATGAATACGACGCTTTCCAGTCAATAGCACATACTGCCGATATATATGGATTTTCGTATCCGGAAATTATTAATGGAGGTGGAAATCAATTGGAGATAGAAGACCTGTTTCACCCATTTGTGGATGAAGCTATAGCGAATGACATAAGGTTCGACAGTTCATCGAATCTGCTGTTTGTATCAGGACCTAACATGGCCGGCAAATCGACTTTTCTTAAAGCATTGGGAGTATCAGTATATCTGGCTCATGCCGGATTTCCTGTACCTGCGAAAAGAATGAAACTGACTACATTGTCAGGGTTATCCACTACGATCAATATTTCAGATAATTTGAACTCAGGTTACAGCCATTTCTATGCGGAGGTGATGCGTATAAAGGATGTAGCACACAAATTAGAGACAAATAAAAACATGATGGTGCTTTTCGACGAGTTGTTCAGAGGCACAAATGTAAAAGATGCCTACGATGGTACTCTGGCGATTGTATCAGCTTTCTCACGTATACACACGTCATTTTTTGTAATTTCCACTCATATTGTCGAAGTGGCAAAAGAGTTGGATGATAATGACCGCATCATGTTTTACTATTTCGATATACAAGAAGAGAACGGCCATCCGGTATATACATATAAACTGAAAAGAGGAGTATCGGAAGTCAGGCTGGGAATGTATATTATCCGTAAAGAAGGATTGATAGATCTGATTAATAATATAGATATATAGCTTAACCAATTAATAAAAAGGTCTGTGACCTCTTGCAAAATAAATGAAGTTTGAAATAGACAATCAGACACTGAAAGATTTGGAAATTTTTGATACGGTCAAAAATCGGAAATCTGTGTTTGAAATGTTTAATTCCACATATACAATAGGAGGGAAAGATAAACTGTACAACTATTTAAAGAATCCCTTAAGTGACTATGAGAAGATAAAAGAGAGAAGAAATGCAATCGCTTTCTTCCAATCTTTTAAATTGGCTGGGGAACTTGAAATAGATAAGAACTCGTTGGACTTTATAGAGCATTATCTTAATCTGGGAAATTACCCGACAAAACCTCCTACTCGTTTTTTTGCCGTTGAAAAAGGTATATTTAACAAATTGGCACCAAGCAATGATTATTATATAGTAGAAAGAGGGGTGCAGTATACGATTGAACTGATCAATATTGTTTATCGTTTTTCCATTCTTCTCGATCAGAATCATTGTCCTGCCCTTTTGAAAAAATACAATGAAGATGTCCTGACATTACCTTCATTGGAAGGGTTTTCTGATATTCTGCAAATCGAAAAACTGAAGAAGAACAGTTTTTATACTATGGCGAAGTACGACTATATGTTTCGCTATATTCACAAAGAGCGGATACGATTCTTACTCAATCTGATCTACAAATATGATGTATTCATGGCTGTGGCAAAAACGGCAGCAAGATATAGTTTTTCTTATCCCGAGGTGGTCTCTGATCAGATTGGTATTTCAATAACCGGACTATTTCATCCGTTTATAAGCAATCCGGTGAAGAATAATATAGAATTTGTTTCACAGAGAAATCATCTCTTTGTTTCGGGTCCTAATATGGCAGGGAAATCGACTTTCCTTAAAGCATTAGGTATCGCTGTTTATCTGGCTCATGTGGGGTTTCCTGTTCCGGCTGAAAAAATGACCATTAATGTTTTGTCCGGATTGTATACGACCATAAACCTTTCAGATAATATAAATTCAGGATACAGTCATTTTTATTCGGAAGTAGCCCGCATAAAGGAAGTTTCCGGTAAACTGAACGAAAATAAGATGATGGTTATTTTTGATGAACTGTTCCGTGGCACGAATGTGAAGGACGCTTATGACGGAACTCTGGCTGTTATCTCTGCTTTTACGAACGTAAGAAATTCATATTTTGCCATATCATCCCATATTGTGGAAGCAGCTTACAAGCTGGAACATTTACCGAATATCAGGTTCGGCTATATGGAAATAATAAAGAAAGAAGAGCAACCTCACTATACATATAAATTAAAAGAGGGTATATCTGATGAACGCCTGGGTATGCATATTATCCGGCAGGAGAAAGTGATAGAAATAATTAACAAAATAAATAACTAGATGAAATTATTTGATGTATTCCCATTGTTTGATATAAACATTGTGGAGGGAAAAGGGTGTTATGTGTACGACGAAAAAGGTAATGAATACCTCGATCTCTATGGTGGGCATGCTGTTATTTCAGTAGGGCATTCACATCCTTATTATGTAGCAAAACTAACAGAGCAGCTGAATAAGATCGGCTTTTATTCCAATTCTGTTATTAATAAATTGCAGCAGGAAGTCGCACAGAAACTGGGTGAGCAATGTGGTTATCCGGACTACAATCTGTTTTTAGTAAATTCAGGTGCTGAAGCCAATGAGAATGCCATAAAACTAGCATCTTTCCATAACGGGAGGAAAAAAGTACTGGCTTTCAGCAAAGCTTTTCATGGACGGACATCAGCAACAGTAGCCGCCACAGATTCTCCTGCATATTCTGCGCCTGTGAATATAAATCCGAATTATATTTTCACTCCATTCAACGATATAGAATCAGTACGAAAAGAACTGGAAACAAAAGAATACTCCTGTGTCTTGATAGAAGGTATTCAGGGTGTTGCAGGTATAAAAATTCCTTATGACGGCTTTTTAAAGGAGCTTCGGCAGATTTGCACCGAGACGGGAACAATCCTTATTCTGGATGAGATACAATCGGGTTATGGACGTAGTGGGAAATTCTTTGCACACCAATATGCAGAAATAGAAGCGGATCTGATTACTGTAGCCAAAGGTATTGGTAACGGATTTCCTATGTCGGGGGTTTTAATCAATCCGATGTTTAAGGCTGTATATGGCCAATTAGGCACAACCTTCGGAGGTAACCATCTCGCCTGTGCCGCAGCTATTGCAGTACTAGATATCATGAAAGAAGAAAAGCTGATAGAAAATGCTTATAATGTAGGCGAATACCTGATGCAGGAATTAAGGAAATTTCCCCAGATAAAAGATGTTCGTGGACGAGGTTTGATGATAGGTATGGAATTTGACGAACCGATAAAAGAGAAACGCTCGAAACTTCTCTTCGAAGAGAAAGTGTTTACCGGAGTTACCGGAGCGAACGTATTCCGTTTGCTGCCTCCGTTATGTCTGACTATGGAGCAGGCTGATATTTTCCTTGAAAGATTCAAGAAGGTATTGTAAATATCTATTGCGGCGGAGCCAGATAGGTAAAAGGCCAAACGGGAATATTCCTTAGTATGAAGAACAAAGTGAGTATTATCAGAAAAAGATATCCGACCTTCGCCGAAAAATTGAAATACTTCAGGAACTTCTTGTCTTTAGCGATATAGACCTGACATAGCAAAAAGAATATGTACAGGAAAAAGGGCAGGCCAATAATAAGTAAAGCATTATAGTGTAATGCATCTAATATATGGCCATGCAGAAGAGCGAAGAAAGCCCGCTGTCCTCCACAACCTGGGCAGTGCAACCCTGTAAATTCATGGAAACTGCATTGCTTGCTCCACAAATCGCCACTGACGGCGTAATAAGAGTAATACAGATACCCAACGATCAGGAGAACCGCTGCAAATACAATATATCCGAGATATTTTCTCATAATATAAAAAGAGAAAGGTAATTTTCATTACCTTTCTCTAGTAAATATAGAGTTACAGTCTTATTGTATTTGATCGAGAATCATTTTATATTGTTCCAATGCAGCATCCATACCGCCTGTAGCAAACATAACGATAGCATAGATAGCATTTAATACGAATAACCCTATTGCAATTAATGCCAGAATTTTCGCTGTTTTAGCTGCACTCTCAGAACCTCTGTAGTCTCCTACGGTATATTTGGAATCTACCTGAGTAGAGAATACAATGGCAATAATACCTAAAATGAGACCGATACAACACGGCGAACACAAGCCTACTACTGCCGATATAATAGACAATACCAAATTGTTATCCGGTTTGATGGGCTGTATGGGGCCATCTGTGTTAGACGACTGAAATGAAGAAAACTGACTTTCTTGAGGCTCTTGTGTTTCTTGTTGGTTATACTCTGACATAGTTTAATAGTTTTGGATTAATAATTATTATCAAAAATATATATAATTTCAGTATTTCAAAAAAAATAGTGTGATTATTCGTGAATAATGTTGTAATTTCCCACTAATTTTGAAGCTCTGATGACAAAGAAACATATTTTATTTGCTGGAGCCGTTTTTCTTCTGCTGATATTTGCCGGTGGAGGATTATATATCGCCTATACTAACGGATATATCCGTATGAATTACCCTTCATTCGACGAATATCCCGTACAGGGAATAGACGTATCTCACCATCAACAGACGATAGACTGGTCGAAGATCGATAAAAAAGCCGTACATTTTGCCTTTATCAAAGCTACAGAAGGAGGTAACCATAAAGACTCTCTCTTTCAGTGGAATTGGCGGGAGGCTATCCGCAATAATATCCCGGTTGCGGCCTATCACTTCTTTACTTTCTGCAAAGATGGAGAAGAACAGGCGCGCAATTACATACACTATGTTCCCCGCGACAGTATAGACCTGCCTCCGGTGATCGACCTCGAATATGGAGGTAATTGTCAGGAAGCCAATCGTAAAGAGGATCTTATATTGGAGATAACGAACTATCTCGAAATAATAGAGGATCACTATAAACGGAAAGCTATTATTTACACCACTAATGAGTTTTACAAAAATTACCTGATAAACCAATTTCCCGAAAACCCCATCTGGATACGTGATATACTTTCTGAGCCAAATCTTCCCGATGGACGTAACTGGACATTCTGGCAATACACCAATCGTGGACGTATAGAAGGTATAAATACTGTTGTCGATCTGAATGCATATAATGGAAGCAGGCAGGATTTCGAGAGGTTGATGATTAAAAAGTAGCTAAAGCAGCGAGATGATCGCACTCATTATTAGTAATCCCGCAAATACAACAGCATAAGAGGCTGAACTATAGAACACCCACTTATGGTAAACAGAGTCATTCTTCTTTTTAGTATTATAAATAGCTATTATTCCTGTTATTACAGGCCCTGCAAGCATAAGGAAAAACGTTAATATTGCAGTCATTCCCGATAATTTCCAAAATAGAGACGTTAAAATTATAACAAGAACTCCACCATATAAATAAAACAGAAAAAACATACTGAAATAAGGAGGATCATCAATCTCTTCTCTCATTTTCATTGTCAGCTTTATATATATTGCTAATCCTACTAATGGGACAAGAATATATATAAGAGCAGGTATATTATATCTATTGCCATTTTTCCCTATAGATAAACTATTTTGATTTTAATAAAAACCCAAATGCCGAAGAGATAGTCTGTCTTATACAATCGTTTTTAATGAACAATGTAACTGACTCCACCATAATAAGATAAACAAGTATAATCAGCGTAAATACCATAGTCATAATATCCTTTATTTTAAACAATTACCCGTTCAATCTCTTTTACCTGCTCTCTCTTCCCGTACTCCACTTTCGATAATATTGACTCCAACAGAGGCAACATCTTATTCAGCCCCTCGGTTTTAATGATAAAGTTCCATAACGGCTCGAATTTCTTCCATCCGCCTGTATAGAACAGATGTTTTAATATGTGCTTTGCCGAATCATGTTTAAAAGATGCATTGAATATATTTGTCCATTTATAGAATTCTTTGTACGACCAGTTATAGCCTTCCTCCAACTCTTCTGCTGTCAATCCATGTGTTTTATATACCACATGGCGTGTATCATACAGATCCCAGTTACGGGTTATAATCCGTCCTTCTGTTTCCATCCGTTGAAATAAACGGGTACCCGGGTATAGAGTAAGAACATGATAAGTAGCTGTGGTTATGGCATTTTCCACACCCCATTCTACAGTTCGCCGGAATACATCTTTATCATCATGGTCGAGTCCAAAAACAAAGCTGCCATTAATCATTATCCCCAATGAATGCAACCGTCTGACTGCATCTTCATAATTCCGTGCTATATTCTGTTTCTTATTGCTTTGCTTCAGATTTTCGGGAGAGAATGTTTCAAAACCAACGAATACACTTCTGAGTCCGGCTTCTGCAGCTTTCTCTATCAGGTCGCCATTCAAAATGGAGTCGATAGTTGCCGCACTTTGAAATACACGGTTCATTCCTTTCATACCGTCGAATAATTCCTGCGCAAAGCGTGGATTCCCCAACAAATGATCGTCCAGAAAATAAAGATGTTTACCCGGTAGCCTGCCTATTTCCGCCAAAGCATCGTCTACGAGTTGTGTATAAAATGACTTTCCTCCTTCGAAGAAAGCATCCTTATAGCAGAAATCGCAATGATGAGGGCATCCCCGGGTTACTACCAGCGAGTTGGGCACAAGATATTTGTTCCGTTTTATAAGGTCTCTTCTGATGGGAGGCAAATTACTCAATGTTCTAGTAACAGATTTATATACTTTCTGTGGCCTCTTATCACGGAAATTTGCCAGAAAGCGGGGAAATGATTCCTCGGCAGGTCCAAGGAATATACTATCTGCATGTTGTGCGGCTTCTTCGGGTAGTGCCGTCACATGTAACCCTCCCAATAATACATAGGCTCCTTTTGCCCTGTAATGATCGGCTATGTTATAAGCCCTGTAAGCATTTGTAATATAAACCTGTATAATTACCAGATCGGGTTCATCATTTAGATTTAGATTCTCGACATGCTGATCTTGCAAGTCTATTTCATCGTCTGGAGACAGAAAAGCTGCTAATGTAGCTAATCCCAATGGTGGAAATAATGAGTATTTTATTGGTCTCCAAAACGGACTTTCGGCTTCAGCCAAAGCTGGTAATATAAGTTTAACTTTCATATCTCACAAAATAAAAAGAACTTTGAAATACAAAGTTATTCTTTTTTGTTAATTATCAAATTTTATTTGAGAAAAATAATTTTTTACGGAAGAATATAATCTTAACTAAAACCTGACAAAGATGACAGATTTTCTCGCAAAGACGCAAAGGTACTAGTTCAATTTCTATTTATACTCTCTCTGCGTCTCCCCCACAGGAGAACCAGAGGGGGCTTCTACTAACTCTCTCTATACATAGATAAATCTCATTCATTTTCATAAAAACAGGGATCGTATTTATCATAATGATAATACAACCCTTGAACCATTACTAAAAATATTGCTTATTTATAAAATAACCAACCTTTATACGACCTCGCCTTATCTACCTGAACCAATTGATAGATATTTTATCTTTTATGTGAAAACAGCCATTCGGCCAGGCCTTTCTCCTGAAAAGTATTGTCCCAGCTATTATGATTCACACCTTTATATTCTGTATATTCCACATCGCAACCAAGCTCTTTGAGTCTGCTATATATCAACCGTGAATTTTCGACAGGAACTACACTATCTTCATCTCCGTGAAAGAGCCATACAGCTGTACTTTTGGCATAGATCGGTAACTTATTCAGATCGCCACCACCACAAATAGGGAATGCAGCGGTAAAAGTCTGAGGCATACGCCAAAGCAATTCAAGTGTACCCATACCTCCCATCGAAAGACCACCTATATAGACACGGTTCGTATCCACTTTTCCCGAAGATAGCCAGTCCTGAATAAGAGCCATTAATGTTTTCATTGTTTGAGTAGGTTCGTCGGCAGTACCAAATTTGATCTGCATTTTATCTCCTATCTGATGCCTGATAACTCCCGCCCAATATGAATTTTCGGGGCATTGTGGAGCTATTACGATAGCCTGATTATTTCCCGTATGAAAATTATCGATCAGAAACTGCTTTCCATGTGTAAGTTGCTTTTCATTATCACTACCTCTCTCCCCTGCCCCATGCAGGAAAACAAGTAGCGGATATTGTTTTGTTTCATCATAATTTTCGGGAAACATTATCTTATACGACAATGAATTTCCGTTGACCATTATGGAAGCATTCTGGAACTGCGCAAACAAAGATAATGTGCTAACAATTAAGGTTAAAAACAGAATAATTTTTTTCATGATCTGATTTAGTTTAGAATTATATTATTCTCAAAGATAATTATAAAGCTTCAGCTCTCACCCATTCCGATGTACCATTTTCATTTATGGCCTCTATTGCAAAATAGTAAGGCATTGTCCTGTCCATTCCCGGGTAATAATATTCATTCTTATTGTGTATCATCACACAATTGTATAGTTTATCCGGCTCTGTACCTATATAAATATTATAAGCATAAGCATTATCCACTGGCTGCCATTTTAGCCAGCCATTACGCCTGTCGGTTTCATCGGAACGCAGTGCCATAAACTGTTTCACGGCATCCGGCTTTTGTCCCGAACCAAAACCGAATACACGGAATCCGGAAACGGCAAATTTTCCTGTTGGCATGTGTATATTCTCCATCTTCATGTAACGGGCTTTTACAGGCTTATCCAGTTCTACATAATCGTGAGGTACATCCTTTTTATTCTTGCTCTTATCAATCAGAACCAGCCATTTCTTTCCATCGAGTGAATAGTAGACAATATATTGATGATAAATACCTTGCTGTTTACCTGTGAATTCCGCATCCTGATCGGCATAGTTTATCTGTATTCCATACACTGTCGATACTTCGCCCAGATCGCTTATCAGCCATTCTCCCTTATCGGCGGTCTTTGCGCTCCAATAGGTTTTTATGTCTTCATCTACAAGATTATTGGCATAATAAGTTCCCAATGAGGAAGATACCTGCACAGGTTTATTATAGTTCAGAAGCATCCAGCCTGTAAAACGGCTCCGCAAATGATCAGCTTTTCCATCAGGTATATAATATGGATAATCGCCGAAAGCCGTATTGCAATACATCACATCATCTTTATCAAATCCGGCAGGCCAGATACCGATACGGCGTTCGAAATTGTTCTTCACATTGATAACCATTGTGGATGTGTGCCAGTAATTACCGCCATTATCCTGAAATGTTGCACCATGTCCTGCACCACGGATAAATCCTCCGGCTTTCATACTGAATGGTAACGATACATGTTCGAACGGGCCAAGTGGGTTATTTCCTACCGCAACTCCATCACCATAATGGCTGAATTCGGTACCCGGACCACCCCATTGCAGATAATACTTACCATTGTGCTTAGTCATCCAGGCCCCTTCCATAAATGGTTTAAGAAAGGTATTATCCATGTGTTCACCGAAACGGTGCCAGCCTATTTTATTATAATCGAGCAGAAGCATTTCTTTTCGTGTTCCTGTCGGCTGGAAAGTCTTACGGTCGAGTTCTATACCATAAAGCGGATATACATTACTGCTACCGTTATACATATACAGCTTTCCATCATCATCTACAAAAAATGCAGGATCCCAGCCTCCTATATCGAAATGTTCTACGGCCTTGCTCCACTGGTTCTCTTTTGGATTTGTACTTACCCAGATAGGAAAAAGAGATGAATAAGTGGAACCAAATACACAGAGTGAATCACCCTGTACCCATGCCGCAGGAGCACACAGATCGTCCCATTTATTAGCGATCTGCGCTTTCACATCCTCGGGCAGAAACGGATGGGAAACAAAGTTCCAGTTGAGCATATCGCTGCTCCACCAATATCCGGTCTGATTAGTAGAGAAAAGGAAGTAGTCGCCTTTATAATTCACTATCACCGGATCGGCTGAAGTACGGTGCTTACCCCATTCCACAAAGTTAGGGATAGGTCCGTAACCGTAATCTATATTTATAGGATTGCAATAGGTCTTTTGCTGAGCGGAAAGAAGTCCTCCCCCAAAAAGAAACACTGCAATCAATATGTTGTATTTCAGAATTTTCATAACAAATCCACATTATTATTTTAACTAAAAAATGACAAAACGGACAGAATTTTCTCGTTTATTGTCATCCTGAGGAATGAAGAATCTCTTTCTTTGGATGCTTCGCCTCGCTCCGGCATGACAGTTAACTAAAACCTGACAAAAGTGACAGTTTTTTCAGTAATCAGTAAACAACGTATTTCACTTTTCATTCTTCATTTTTTCTACTGCCTACTTACTACTCTAAAACTATAGATAAAAAGAAAGCCAAAAGATTACAATCAAATCATAACCTTCTGGCTTCATGAACACCTATTTTAATGAGGGGGATTCAAATCCAAGCTTTTTTAGTCCTTTTTGCACATCCGGATGGCTCATGAATAAATTCCAGATCAGACCCGAACGATGGTTCTCTATCATGACGGCAATAGGCCCCTGGTCAATAGCCAGATATCGTTGTGGATACCAGTTATCGGTTTCACTATATGCATCGTAGAAACCATAAGGGCCCCAAACCTCATCTTTCATATTATAGAGATATCTCATTACTTTCATCGATTCCTCAGGAGTATATACAATAGATGATAACGCCGCCGTAGGAGAAATCACTCCGTGATCATGATCTTCACTAGGCTCATGAGCAGCATATCCTTTTACCGAGTAACTTGCCGTCAATCCCCACGCATCTTCACTATATCCTTTATAGCCTTTCGGATTACGCATGCAATATGCGCGATTGATAAGCGTATAATTCTTCATCTCCTGGAAATAATCGGCATATTTATCTTTCAGTCCGGTCGGATTAAGTCCGAGGAAAGAATAGTGCGCCCAGAAAAGGGGACCTACACCACTCACACTTTGATAGCGCATATTCAGGTCATAACCTTCAGCCTGATGCGGACCGACAATTTTTCCACCTTCTGCCCATCCTTCGTGATACACTTCGGCAGGCACACCATGAGTGGGAGAGCAAGCCGCCATCACATATGTGATCAGACATTCGTTATACCCACGAATAGGGAAATTCATTTCCCATGAATGTTCAGGGCTCCAGTGCCAGTAAAGAATATTCTGTGAATTACGGTGCCAGTTCCAGTCTACATTACGCCATATTTTATCGATACGGGTTGCCAGTGACTTCTCAGCATCGGTGCCGTTCACATAATATTGATGAAGGGCTAACAATCCCTGCATAAGGAAAGACGTTTCCACAAGGTCGCCGCCATTATCTTTATCTCCGAAACCCACAACTTTACCTGTCTCGCCATTCCACCAGTGCGGATATACCCCGTGAAAAGAATCTGCTTTTTCGAGGAAATTCACAACTTTCGTAAAATGTTCCAATCCTTGTTCCCGGGTAACATAACCCCTGTCTATCCCGGCCACAACGGCCATAATGCCAAAACCACTACCACCTGAGGTCACCGTATTTTTATCATGTTGACCATAATCGCCATCTACATGGAAACGCTCCCGTGCCATTCTACTCACAGGTTCTGCCCCATCCCAGAAATACTGGAATGTACGACGCTGCACACTGTCGAGTAAGGCTTCATCCGATATGTCAGATAGGTTTGCATTATTTCCCGGTTCCGATTTATCTGCTTTGGTGTTGCAACTTACAGCGATCAACAATAAAGCCAGAACAGTAGCGTATATATAAGTTTTTTTCATACTTCTTTAAATTTAAAAAGGGATTACAGAAAACTATAATCCCTTTTATGGATTATAATCCTTGCATTTAGTTTAGCGTGAACCTTGCCGATTTCACATCCCTACTGTTTCCTCCTATCATCACATCAAAATCTCCGGGCTCGAACACATATTGAAGATCGTAATTATAGAACTTCAAGAGTTCTGGCGTGATTTTAAAGTTTACTGTTTTAGACTCTCCAGCCTTGAGGAATATCTTTTCAAAACCTTTCAGCTCTTTTACTGGCCTTGTAACACTACCTACAATATCGCGAATATAAAGCTGAACCACTTCGGCACCATCTACTCTGCCGTTATTGGTTACTGTTACGCTTGCTGAGAGTTCGCCAGTGCTATTGATAGATGCAGTACTTAACTTAACATCGCTATATGAGAATGTTGTATAGCTAAGTCCGTATCCGAATGGATAAAGCGGATCGTTACTTACATCGAGGTAATTACTGCGGAATTTTTCGAACCAGTTACCTTCTGCCAACGGACGCCCTGTATTCTTATGGTTATAGAATAAAGGAATCTGGCCTACATTCTGAGGATATGTTGCCGGAAGCTTCCCGCTAGGATTTACATCACCGAACAATACGTCGCCAATTGCATAAGCAGCTTCCGTACCTCCGAACCATACATTCAGAATAGCAGGGACATTTTCGTTTTCCCATGTAAGTGTCATCGGACGACCCGAGAAGAGAACCAGAACAACAGGTTTTCCTGTTTTCAGCAATTCCTGTAATAATACCTTTTGTACATCAGGGATACCAATATCTGTACGGCTGCTGGCTTCACCACTGAATTCAGAGGTTTCGCCTAATGCCGCTACAATGACATCCGCATTTTTCGATATATCCAATGCTTCTCTCAGCATTTCTTCATTAGAACGTGTTTCCTGATCGCGGTTAAGCGTCCGGCCGAACATAGTAACATGCTCTTCCAGTTTCGCATCGCTTACCAGATGACTACCTTTTGCATATATAACTTTTGCCTTGTTTCCAGCTACAGCTTGTACCCCTTCAACAACTGTTGCAGGTTTTTCAAGATCTACTGCCACACTCCATGTACCCGGCATATTGGAGCGGGTATTAGCCAAAGGTCCCACAACTGCAATAGTTCCCTGTTTCTTCAATGGAAGTGTATTATTTGCATTTTTCAGAAGTACATAACTTTCTGATGCTATCTTGCGGGCAACAGCACGATGCTCTGGTGTGAATATTTCCTTTTTAGCACGATTTACATCAATATACTTATAAGGATTGTCGAACAAACCCAGTTTATACTTAGCCTCCAGTATACGACGGCAAGCCTGATCTATTTCGGCTTGCGTAACTTTACCTTCTAGCAGGGATTTCCCTACTGTTGACAATCCTTCGCTGACCATATCCATATCGATTCCTGCTTTTAACGCACGGGCCGAAACAGTCTGAAGATCACCGATACCATGATCGACCATCTCACTGATACCTGTATAGTCGGTAACGACAAATCCGTTGAATCCCCATTGATTGCGAAGGACATCAGTCATCAGCCATTTATTGGCTGTAGCAGGTACTCCGTCCACTTCGTTGAATGAAGCCATCACACTACCCACCCCGGCTTCCACTGCTGCCTGATACGGGTACATATATTCGTTGAACATACGGATACGACTCATATCCACCGTATTGTAATCACGCCCGGCTTCGCCGGCTCCATAAAGGGCATAGTGCTTCACACAAGCCATGATGTTGGAGTTGAGCTTATAAGCCTGATCTCCCCTACCCTGGTATCCGTAAACCATTGCTTTGGCTATTTCTCCACCGAGGAACGGATCTTCGCCGCTACCTTCCGAAAAACGTCCCCAGCGGGCATCACGTGAAATATCTACCATCGGGCTGAATGTCCAGCTGATACCATCGGCACTGGCTTCGATAGCTGCTATACGGGCCGATTGCTCGATAGCAGCCATATCCCATGTAGCCGCAAGTCCCAATGGAATAGGAAATACAGTTTCGTAACCGTGAATAACATCCATTCCGAAAATCAACGGAATTTTAAGACGGGTTTCTTCAACCGCTATACGCTGAACATCGCGTATTTTTTCAACGCCTTTTATATTGAACAGACCACCTACCTGACCTTTCTTTATTTTTTCGGCAATATTACTACTTTTTGCTTGTCCTGTAGTAATATCTCCCGAACTGGGCAGATTAAGCTGACCTATTTTTTCTTCCAATGTCATTTTGTTCATCAGATCAGTGATGAACTTGTCCATTTTAGCATCTTTTGAGCCCGTACTCTTCTGTGCAGAAATCGTAAGAACACAAAAGCCTAATACAAGCACTAATAACCTTTTCATATTTTTTTACCTTTTATATCTTTTATTCACCTTTGAAAATCCGAAAAACCAGTAAGGGCTATTACTAGCCCTTACTTTGATACCTAACCAACAATCTTATTTAATTCGCATAATTTGGATTCTGAACAAGAACTCCATTTGATTTATCTATTTCTGTCTGAGGTATTGGAAGAAGAGCATGCTTGTCTTGATAACCTGTCTTACCAGCAGCGTGTAAAACTTCTTTTGCTGTTCCCCAACGCACAAGGTCGTAGAATCGATCAGGTTCGAGAGCTAATTCAACTCTTCTTTCGTGTTGTATTGCTTTTCTCAGTTCAACCTGATCTGTTGTAGTTACTTCCGGCAAGATAGAAGAGTCGGCTCCTCTTGCATGTGCCCGTACCTGCTCCAGATAGTCAAGAGCATCATCAGTCTTGCTTAATTCATTAGCAGCTTCGGCAGCCATCAACAATACATCCGGATAACGTATGATGCGGATATTCACCCAAAAACCTTCTCTTGTATATTTAGCTCTCATTGCCGGGTCTGTATAGGCCTTTTTATTGAAATAGGCACCCATAGCTTCCGATACAGGAGCTTCCTTATACGGTGTATTTGTATTTTCAGGAGTTTCTGGTTCGCCTGGCCTTCTAAAATATAGTAATGTTGCATTTTTACGAGGATCACCCGATTCAAAAGCCTTTCCTAATTCCGTTGTAGCCATATGCCAGCCCCAGCCCAGATTCCATTGTCCAGAACCTCTGACTCCCTGCACCTGACAGAATTGGCTACCAATATCTGTACTTCCAGGCTTGGCTGCAGTAGCTGTACATTGCAGTTCGAAAATAGACTGTCCACAATTTTCTCCGGCATCTGTGAATACCTGATCAACAGGTGTATCAAGATTATACAGTCCCGAATTGATTACGTCCTCTGATGCTGTCAGCATATTATTCCAATCGTTACGCATCATATATGTTCTGGCATGAAGGGAACGTGCAGCTCCCCATGTAAGACGGCCAATATATTTAGATTCCCATGTTTGCGGCAGATATTTCTCTGCATAAGTCAAATCTTCATCGATTAATTCATATATTTCCGCAGCGGGGCTCTTTGCTATATTAGCTTCTGAAGCATCTATTATCTTGAAATCTATTTTAGGAACATCACCCCAGGCCCGCACCAAATTGAAATAGCAATATGCCCTGAAAAACCTAGCCTCAGCTTCATACAAATTCAATTCCGGGTTATTCATAATAGTCAATGTGTCAATCGCATTATTACAATCGTGAATAATACCATAATTGAAGTTCCAGTATGTGCCTAATATACCATTGGATGCATTGTATTCGAAATCATCCCAGAATTTAGCATTATCCGGCCCATCATTGGATGTACTACCTTTTTCGGAATCTTCGGAACGAAACATATGTACTGCAAAAGCAGGAATTCCCGCAGTAATGTTATAACTGCGCATTTTAGAATATACCCCGAAAATCTGCGCTTCCAAGCCTCCACTTGTATCATCATCTTCAGTGAAGCTTCCCTGCGGACTTCTGTCGAGGAAATCGCTACATCCGACAACCGAAAAAGCTAATATTGCAACGATTGCTATATATATGTATTTATTAATTGTACGTTTCATAACAATTTATATTTTATTTAAAATGTAAGATTTAAACCAAATGTATATACTGCCGGTACAGGATATGGATTGGCATCGATACCAAAAGCTGTCGCCGTACCTCCGATCTCAGGAGAATAGCCTGTATTGTTTTTCCAGGTTTTCAGATTCTGTATATTTGCATATACTCTCAGTGATTTCATTCTGATCTTCTGAAGAAGGGCAGGAGTAAATGTATATCCTATTTGTACATTCCTGATCCGGAAGAAACTTCCATCTTCTACAAATAACTCTGACGGATAATCTTTTCCATTGATAGAACGGCTTTTATTCAATACAGGATGAGTGTTTGATGTTCCTTCACCATGCCATCTGTCCATTGCGCTTTCAAGGAAGTTGAATTGTGACCATTCATAAAGATTCCATGTACGGTATATCTCATTTCCCTGTACGCCCATCATATCTACAGATAGGTCAAAATTCTTATATCCTAAGTTAATAGTAAAACCATAAGTAAAATCAGGAGTAGGATTTCCGATCATGGTACGGTCTGCTGTTGTGATTTTCCCATCACCATTGACGTCTGCAAACTTCACATCTCCAGGGAGCACAGCTACCAAAGTATTCTCTGGAGAACTATCTATTTCCGCCTGGTTTTGATATATACCTTCTACTTTGTATCCGTAGAAGTATCCGATAGGATAACCAGCCTCTGTATATGAAGCCTGTGTAAGCCCGGAAGTACCATCTATAATTCTGTAACCATCCTGAACAAGCGATATCACTTTGTTCTTAATTGTGGTCAGGTTAGCACTGATACCATATCTCCAATCAGAGCCAATACGGTCGTTCCACGAAAGAGTTAATTCCACCCCTTTGTTTTCTATTTCACCTAAGTTGGCTAAACCCGGCACTGTACCTGTAATACCCGGAACTTCTGCTAAAAGATCTTTTGTGTTTTTTTTGTAATAAACACCTTCAAAATTCAGTCTGTTTCTCAGAAAATAAGTTTCAAGACCAGCTTCCCAGGCTTCAACCTTTTCCCATTTTAGATTAGGATTCGGTAAATATTCTTTCGTATATCCCGGATATATATTATCTCCAAAAACCGCAGATGTAGTATTTGTTAGTATCGGCTCGGCCGGATATACCCTATCCATATTCTGATTACCTAATGTTCCCCATGATCCTTTCAGTTTCAGATAATCGAGGAAAGTATAATCTTTCATAAAGTCTTCCTCTGTCACAATCCAACCTGCTCCGACAGAGTAGAAATTCTGCCATTGATTTCCTGTATAGAAGAATGCAGATGAACCATCGCGACGGAATGAAGCATTCAACAGATATTTGCTCTTGTAGTTATATAATCCGCGAATAAGGTATGAAACTGTAGAGCGTTCCCATTGTGTACTACCTGTAGTAGTTGCATCCGCATCTCCAATACTTACAAACCATTTGTCCGGATCGTTTGCTATAGGCAGCCCATTTCCTTCACCACGTTTTGCCGTAAGGCTGGACAAACTGTTGTAATAAGTTGTAAAACCGGCTGTTCCTGTTATATTATGGCCATTGAAGCTATTAGTATAAGTAAGCAAATAATCAGCCTGAACCTTAGTTTCATTTAATTTTTGTTGTTCTACAGCAGTTTTACCATCACCCATTACGTATGGTTCCTGTATATCGACATCAAATAATGTTCTTTTTGGAGTGTAAAGCCTGCTATCATAAGCCCTGTGATCCAACGAGTACATTACCCGGAAATTGAAATTTTTCAGGAATGTGAGGTCTGCATAAATATTACCCGAAGCTCTGTAGTCAATTACTTTATTTACATCTTTTTGTAATTCCACAATTGACATCGGATTTGAGATCTGTCCTTTTTGGAAGCTAGGAAGAGTGTTGTATAAACCTTCGGCTTGGTTGTAAGGAGTTGCTATAGGCGCTGAATACAATGCATTCTTTACCGCATCTTTATAAAGTGCCAACTCTGTATTCAGTGGTGTTGAACGGGCTCCATTAAATTGGAATCCGATACGGAAATCCTTTGTAATATTATAATCACTGCTTAAGTTGATTGTAATTTTATTAAACTCTTCATGCTTAAGGTTTCCTTCTTCCGAAGTATAACCTATACCCATATAGAATTTATTTTTTTCAGTAGAAGATGTAACGCTGATATTATTATTTGTGATAAAAGCTGTCTGGAATATCTCATCTTGCCAGTTGGTATTTGCTTTCCAGTTAGTATAATCGAACGGATCTGATCCCTGATTTGCTAATTGCTCAGAATACAATTCGGTAAACTGTGCGCCATCTGCCATTTTAATCTTATCGACAACAGATTTGAAGCCGAAAGAAGTGTTGATATTAACTAATGTTTGTCCTTCTTTTGCTTTTTTAGTTGTTACTATAATAACACCATTCGCGCCACGTACCCCGAAGATAGCAAGTGACGAAGGGTCTTTAAGTATCTCCATTGATTCAATATCAGCCGAATTCAGGAAGTTGATATTATCATTAAATAATCCGTCAACAACGTATAGAGGTTTATATCCGTTGATAGAGTTCGTTCCACGGATACGGATCTCCGGGTCTTGTCCGGCGATACCTGTATTTACAACCTGTACCCCGGCTATTTTACCTTGTAAAGATGCTAATGGATTGGCCGACGGACGGTTAGCTATATCTTCAGCTTTTATACTGGCAATAGATCCTGTCAGGTCCCGTTTCTTTGCAGTACCATAACCGATTACCACTGTTTCGGTAAGCATGGTAGCATCATCCTGCATTGTTATATTAATGATATTTTGAGAGCCGACTGTTACCAGTTGGGTTTTCATTCCCACATAAGAAAACTCAAGTACGTCTCCACTGCCCACTGACAGAGTATATTTTCCGTCAATGTCTGTTATTGTTCCGTTTGTAGTGCCCTGCACTTTCACACTCACACCAATCAAAGGTTCGTTAAGGCCATCTATTACAGTACCTGTAACAGACTTAGTCTGAGCATAAATACTTACAGTACTCACTAGGAAGAAGCAAGCAAGGAGTAAAAAGCCTTTCATCAGAAAAGAATTCACACCTTTGGTAAATGTTCTTTTAGGTTTAATTTTCATAGTTTTACTTTTTATTTAAACACACATTTTCAAATAAATCTAGCTATGAACAACGGAGAAATAATGATAGTTTGATGTATTTTCCTCTTTAACTTTCGTGGAATAGTTAAAGCCTTCATCATGGCATTCCGGTTGTCTGATATTAGATTTCACAACCAAAATTAAATCAGACAAAACAAATCTTTAAAAAAGTTAATACACCGACGTTACGCCAGGTCATTTTTTAACAGTACCCGCACCTCACTTTTACCTCTCATTCAGGAGTAAAAATATAATAAACAGATACTTACACAACACTAGTCAATAGTAAGAAAAAATTCATTTAGATTTTGGGAAGGCTGTAAATTTAACTTTTTACGCAATCTGTAGCGACTATTTTCGACTGCCCTGACTGATAAATTCATCAAAGCAGCAATCTCTTTTGTTTCTAAATTCAATTTAAGACAAGCACAGAGACGAAGGTCACTATTGGTCAACTGAGGATATAAAGACTTCATTTTTTTAAAGAATCCTGTATGTTTTTCTTCAAATTTTATTAAAAACATTTTCCAGTCATCTTCTGTATTCATGTTGTTGTTAAGGAGTGCATTTATTTTCTGATACAGGGGTAATAGTGAGCTGGCTTTATTTTTGGTATAAAAATCATCCACAATATCCCTTACCCTGAGGATAAGTTCATTTTTTTGTATAATAAATGATGTCTGAGTCAGTAATTCCGCATTTTTTTGATCTACCTCATTTTGTAGTTCTCCGGCAAGAGCGCGCAGACGTCTGGTTTCCCTTTGTCTGATTTTTTGCAAATGGAGATTACGATAACGTCTTAAGATCAACATCCATATTATATACAGCACAATAGCTATGATAATGAAATAGAGCAGATATGCCCATACTGTCAGATACCACGGTGATAGTATTTTAAATTCATAAGATACAGTATCGGAGTAATTTCCAAGGCTATCGACGGTTCTGACCTTAAATATATATTTTCCTTCCGGCAAACGGGCATACGATACATTATTAATTTTCAGGGGCAGAGACCAGTCTAAATCCACACCTTCGAGCATGTATTGAAAAGACAGATCTGAAGCGAATGTATTGCTGGATGAGAATTTGAATGTCACTGTATTGTAACCGTATGCTATTTCATTTTCTTTAAAAATATCCTTGTAAACAACTTCTTTTTCGCCATTTTCAGTCATTACCGATTCGATGTTGGGAGGCATTAAATTATCAGCTAATCTGGTTTCCGCACCATCATTTCTCCGGTATAATAAAAAGCCGTTATCCAGACAGATCAAACTTGTGGAATCATTCAATATAGATACATTCTCATACGAATTGACCAGAGAAAGATTCATCCCGAGATTATAATTTTCGAGGATAGAAGCTTCATATCCGTCATATGAAAACTTATATACCGACGAACTAGTTAATGCCCAAAAAAGGTTATCCTTAATTGGGATCACCTGTCTTACATGTTTTATATTAGCAAAACAATCATCAAGTAATTTATTCGGTACAATGACATTGGTAATATCATCGTAAGTATAGAATTTGCTGTCACCCAATAGGACTATGCGTCCTCCCACTTTAAAAAGTTTCATTTTGTATGGCAATCCATCGCTGTTATTGCCTCCATAATAAGAGAAACTACGAAATCCCGACAAGTCTTCTGTCAATTGACAACGATAGGCTCCCCTGTTGAAATGTTCGAGCCAAAGATTTCCCATATGATCGAGTTCGGCATTAATTATCGGCTCCGATATCTGTCCGGGTTTGAATACCTCTCCTGTTTTCTTATCAATAATCCTCAATGACTGGTATGTAGATAATAGCAAAATATCTTTGTCTCTTATTTTGGCTTCTGACAGATTGTATACCCCAGTGCCTATAGAAAATGCATCGGTAACAGAGAGATCTTTGTGTATCTCTTTCAATCCCTTGTTATGACAGCAATACAGTTTTCCGTCCACAACCTTCATTGCCCATACCTGCCCCTGAGTACCATTGACCAGCGTCATTTCTGAAAGTGCGTCGGAACGGGTCAGATTATCCCGTGTAAGATAGAAGACGCCCTGATTAGTTCCCACAAACAATTTGTCGTTCCATAGCATAGCTCCATATACAGCCCCGGTATTTCCTCCCGGATCTGTATAACAGCTCATATTCGCGATATATTGTATATAGGCAATCCCCTTATCCAACGCCGCCCATATATTGTTCAGATTATCTTCAAACAAAGACAGCACCGTATTATTCTGCAAATAATTGTTTGAAGATATATGGTCTACAACTTTCCCTTCTTTGTCTACCTCATAAATCCCGTCCAGAATAGTTCCAAAAAAATAAGTGCCCTTCGATGACAATAACCCACAATTAAGTTCATTGGAAGTCATTACGGCAGAAAGTGCCGGATTCCATTCCCTGAAAGAAAATCCATCATATACATAAACACCTTTTGTACTTGTCCCTATCAGGTATTCTTTCTCTTTGTATGGTAGTATAACCCTGACATCTGTATTACTGAAAATATCGCTCCCTTCTATTTTTTCCATCATAAAGCCTTTAAGCCTGAACAAAGGGCCCAGCATCTTCTGAACAAGAAATTCATCCCTCACTTTTGTAAGGAAGAGGAATCCGCCATCGAAAGAGATACGCTTTACGGTTTTATAGTCATAGACATATATAGAAGTGAATGACTGAAAATAAACGTAGTCGCTGGTTATCCATATTTTCCAGAAATCATCGTTCCGAAAAAGAGCTTTATCTAAATTATCACTTAATGATGTATAGACCAGTTTCCCGGTAATATCCCTGTCCCAACGCCCAAACTCTTCGTAACTACCGGTGAAGATAACATTATGTGAAAGAACGGCTACAGAACGCGTTATCAGAGAGTTAGGCAAACGATTGAGATTCCATTCTATACCATCAAATTCGAGAAGTCCCTCATCGTTACCAAAGTACATGAAACCTCGCTCATCCTCTCCTATCGACCAGTTCTTATTCGCAGCACGGTAATCTTCCCTTTTTATATTTACTATGTGCGGTTTATTAGAGAATACAGGAAATGCAAGAGTTATGAATATTACTATAATAATATATCTGTTCAATGTCATCAAAAACTAATTTAATTTTTATCAGCACGGAATTTAGAATATCAAAAATAACATTTTTTGATCAAACTCATAATAATAAATATTTTGTCTGTTAAAAAATCAACTTCATTATAACAACTCAGGTAGCATATTGTGATATGCTACCCGATTATTTAACTCAAATTGAAAACTTTATCAGTCCTATTTTTCCCATTGTTGCAACTCTGCAACTGCCATCTGATAATCACGCTCGGTTTCCAGATACTTATCCATCGTATCGTAATAAATCGATAGTTCGGTCAGATAATTTATAAGGGATAACTGTCCTTTATCCAGAGCTTTTTTCAATAATTCATAATTATTGGTTACTTCCAGTATCTGCTTGTATTCTTTCAATAAGGCAGACAGTTTACGGGCTTTTTCGTACTGGCTTCCAAGTGTATTCTGAAACTGGTTTTTCGAGTCGGAGTATATCATTTGGGCAGCAATTGTCTGCGCCTTTTGATGTTTTACAGTATTGCGTCCTTCCCATAAAGGAATAGAAATACCGACCGACATTCCATGTGAGAATACGCCCGCTTCGCGTTCGGTTATATATCCTGCGGTTATTTTAGGCAGGTTCAACGATTTGGTCAGTTGCATTTGCTTACGGCTTAGTTCTATATCTTGCTGCGCAATCAGCAATGACGGATTATTATCCTTAATGCGTTCAAACCATTCTGCATAATCTAATGGAAGATCATAAGCCGGATAATCCAATATATTATCCGGAAACGGTTGTCCTCCATTCAGACGCTTGAGCTCATTCCACTGCAATTTTATTTCTACCTCATTCATATCCACGGCCTTCGCCATGTTCAGCATATCCAGTTGAGCCTTGTTATGCTCGAGGATGTCTATTTCTCCCAGTTCAAATCTTTTTGCATGCGCAGCAGCTAACTCCTTCGAACGGCGTCTGCGCTCCACCAGTTGTTCGTTCATTTTCGTCAGATATGTATACTCTACACAAATCAGGCGCGCCTGTTGCAAGATGTCCTTGCGCTGCTGCTCATACACCATGTCGATCTGCCTGTTCTTGCCATCGGCCAATTGTGATTTATAACGGTATGCCGTAGGAAAATCGAATGTCTGTTTTACACTCATATCCAATTTCCCTTCTGCCGAAGAATTTCCCCAAAGATAATCGACTTCCACATCGGGATTCGCCAGATTTATTCCGGTTCGGTTTCCTATTTTATCGGCATCGGCCTTCTCCCTGTATGCTTTCAGGGTAGTATTATTTATCTCGATGCTTTTTAATATCGGATCGAAACCGTATTGTGACTGCAAACCGGTTACAGGTAATACAATCAAGAGGGTTATATATATTATTTTTTTCATAATGGTAAAATATAATTAAACTTTCTCCAGTATTGCTTCCCTACGTTTTTTAAGCATCCTGTATATTATTGGTACAATATACATATTCAATAGCGTAGAGGTAAGCAAGCCTCCAAGAATAACCTTTGCCATCGGGCTTTGAATCTCATTACCGGGCAGATCACCCTGAATAGCCAATGGAATAAGTGCCAGTCCCGAAGACAATGCTGTCATCAGGATAGGATTCAACCGGTCAAGTGAACCCTGCAGAATACTTTTATTTACTGAATATCCTATCTTACCCAAGTCATTGTAATGTGCCATCAGTAAAATACCATTGCGTGTAGCGATACCGAACAGCGATATAAACCCGATAATGGCAGGTATGCTTATCTCACCCGAAGTGAATAATATAGCATATACCCCTCCAATCAGCGCTAAAGGCAGATTGAGTAATATCACCGCCGATTGCACCACATTTTTGAATTGATTAAACAATAACAGGAAGATAATAAGGATAGCGAATACAGATGCAATTAGCAGTGTGCGTGATGCAGCCTGTTCGCTCTCGAACTGTCCTCCATATTCTATATGGTAACCTTCGGGCATTGAAATCTCCTTATCAACCTTTTCGCGAATATCATTTACCACACTCCGCAAATCGCGGCCATCCACATTAGCCGAAACCACAATTTTTCGTTGTGCATTTTCCCGGTTCACCGTATTTGGCCCTGAAGAAGAGGTAATCTCCGCAATATATTCGAATGGGACTTTTGTTCCTCCGGCATCTACCATCAGGTTGCGTATCTTATCAGCCTGATCTTTATAATCGTCTTCTACTTTTAGGGTCAGGTCGAAACTCTTCCCGTCATCATATACCTGTGAAATAACCTCACCCGAAAGCATCACGGAAATGAAATCGGAAAATTCGGGCATTGTTATACCGTATTTTGCCATCAATTCACGCTTGGGGGTAATTTTTAGTTGCGGACGCTCTACCTGTTGTTCTACATTCAGGTCGGCAACGCCCTCTATACTTTCGATAGAGGATTTGATCTGGTTACCCAATGTAAACATTTTATTGAGGTCTGTTCCGAAAAGCTTGATCGCAATATTCGCCTTTGTTCCTGAAAGCATGTGGTCGATACGATGAGAAATAGGTTGTCCGATCTCCACACTAATACCCGGAATGGCATTGAGCCTTTCCCTGAGATCAGAGGTCATTTCTTCCTGAGAACGGTCTTTTAGTATAAAAGGGGCTTCTATCTCCGAAGTATTTACTCCGAACGAATGTTCGTCCAGTTCGGCGCGGCCTGTCTTACGTCCGACTGTCTGTATCTCGGGTACGCTAAGTATCACTTCTTCGGCATGCCGTCCTATTGCATCCGATTCTTCGAGGGAGATGCCCGGCAATGTATTGATTGTTATGGTAAATGAACCCTCATTGAATGGTGGCAGAAAATTACGTCCAAAAGTGAAGAAGATAACAATAGCCGATAGTAATAAAACTCCAGTTATACCTAGTACCAGTTTCTGTTTTTCCAAAGCCCAATGCAAACTTTTTTCATATAAGACTTTAAGTTTTACAACAAATACAGGCTCTTTTTCTTCCTTATCTTTCTTATTCTTACCCAGCAGATAACTACACAAAACAGGTGTCACAGTCAGCGCAACCACCGTAGATGCAAACAATGCTACAATAAAGGCAATTCCGAGTGGAACCAGCATGCGCCCTTCCATACCACTCAGGAAGAATAAAGGAATAAAGCTTGTAACAATGATCAATGTAGAATTCAGGATCGGCATACGCACCTCTTTCGATGCTTCAAAAACGACTGTAAGAACACTTCGCTGTTCTTCTATCGGGCGTTGCCTATTCTCCCTGAGCCGTTTAAACACATTCTCCACATCAATTATCGCATCGTCTACCAGCGAACCGATAGCGATTGCCATCCCCCCGAGGCTCATTGTATTGATAGTCAGCCCCATCATCTTTAAAACCAATATGGACGACAGCAAAGACAACGGTAAGGCCATCAGTGAAATAAAGGTCGTACGCCCATTCATCAGGAAGATGAAGAGCACGATAACAACAAATATTGCTCCCTCATACAAAGCCTTCTGAACGTTATTGATCGAATTGTTGATAAAACGCTCCTGACGGAAAATGTCGGTAGATATTTTAATATCGGCAGGAATATTCTTTTGTACTTCCGCCAGCGAAGCATCCAGTTTTTCGGTCAGTTCAATCGAATTGGTATTCGGCTGTTTGGTTACTGTTATCAGTACGGCAGGCTTTGTCCTTTCTGAAGCAAGACCGAGCTTAGGCGTTTTAGCACCTATCCTTACCTCTGCAATATCACTTATCAGTATTGGATTTTCACCTTGTTTTTTTATTACGGCTTTTCCTAACTGATCCACATCGGCAGATTGAAGGACACCTCTGACAATATATTCATTACTATATTCATAGAGAATGCCTCCGGATGAATTCTGGTTCATATTGCGAGTAGCCTGCAATACTTCATCCAATGTTATCCTATAATGTTTCATTCGTCCCGGATCGAGCAGAATCTGGTATTCCTTTATATCTCCTCCAATAACAGTAACCTGTGCTACTCCGCCTGTGGATAACAGACGCGGACGGATTGTCCAGTCGGCAATGGTACGCAGATCGAGCAAGGAAGTCGAATCGGCAGTTAGTCCGATGATCATCACTTCACCCAGAATAGAGGATTGAGGGCCAAGAGTAGGCTGACCAATATTTTCGGGTAGGGCATCACCCAATGCCGCCAGTTTTTCGGTCACTATCTGACGTGCTTTATAAATATCCGTCCCCCAGTCAAATTCTACCCACACAACGGAAAATCCGGTAGTAGAAGAAGAACGCACGCGGCGAACGTCAGTCGCACCATTTACAGCCGTCTCTATAGGAAAAGAAACGAGTCGCTCCACTTCTTCGGGCGCCATTCCGTTTGCCTCGGTCATGATCACCACAGTAGGTGCATTCAGGTCGGGAAATACATCTATTTCCATATTCTTAGCTGTATACAGTCCTCCTACAAGAAGAAGCACTGCACCGATAAGTACAACCAAGCGGTTGTTCAACGAGAATTGTATTATTTTATTCAGCATAATCCAATCCTCCCTTTAGTGTTCGTGTGCATGAGGTATTGCCGATGATGTAGAGGCCAGTTTTACATGATAGGCACCTTTGCTCACCACTTTATCACCTTTCTTTATTCCCGATAATATTTCCACATTCACGCCATCATTGGCACCCAACCTTACTTCCTGCTTCTTATAAGCATCGTCATGCACCTGTAGATAAACATAATAAATACCTTGTTCTTCTGTTAATGAAGAGACCGGAATAGACAATACATTTTCACGGGCTTGTCCCAATAGAAACACTTCTACATAGGAGCCGGAAATGATCTGGCCAATATTATCAAATTCAAAATTTACAGGGATGTAAAACTCCTGGCTGTTTGCTGATTTACCAAAAGATACAAGACGTCCGTTCAATTCCGACAAACTGTATACGGACTCATCATACGGCGTTTTAAAATTGGCTAGTGTAATATTACTTATATCCTTATAATAACGTTCTGAGATATCTGCCCTTAACTGCAATTTACGGTTCTGGGTGATAGTCATCAATGCCTGTCCGACTTCCACATATTGTCCTTCTCCTACCAGTTTGTTTTTCACATATCCTGTAATAGGTGAAGAGATTGATACTCCCCGCGCAGAGGAACGGCTACCAATAGCCTGATAAGCGTTTTTTGCATTCTCATAATTGAGTTTGATCTCGTTGTATTCCCGTTCGGAAATAAGCTTGTCGCCGATCAGGGATTCCGCACGTTGAAATTCGCGTTGTGCAATATCATAGGTGGATTTTGCTCCCGATACAGGATCACCCCCCACCATATTTCGGGAAGAGATACTTAACAAAGATTCTCCTCCTTTGACTGAAAATCCTTCGTTCAGTGAGGATTTATTAAACGATACAATACCGCTTGCAGTTGCTGAGATAGTAACCTCATCGCCCTGTGCCGATAATACCTGGCCACTGGTCTTAATCACCTGATGGAAGGTTGATGGGTTCACGTTCGTTACTTCCAGCCCGGCAGCTTTTGCCTGCTCGGGTGTAAACATGATTTCATCGGTGTGGGCTTCGTCTTTATTGCTTGTTGAATGGTCATGGTCGTGTTGGCATTCCTCCCCCTCTGCATGAACATGCGCTTCCTCATGATCGTGATCTTCCTTGCATTCTTCTCCTTCAGCATCTGAATGAATATGTCCGGTATGAGTTTCGTGTTCCGGTCCGTTTTCTGGTTGCTGTTTCGAATTGCAGCCCCATAATATAGTCATGAGACATGCAAAATATATTAAATATTTTTTCATTAATATTCTTATTTTTTAGACTTAAATAATAATCTATCACGAATGATATCCGTGACAAAAACATTGTAATATTGATATTACAATCAGGCTAAAAGATAAGAAACAGGAGGTGCACGCAGGCTTTTGACTGTGCCTACGAAAGGTGGAATATAATTATTTACATAGGGTTTTTCGTGTAACCATTTTCCCAGTTGTGGCATATCGAGATAAAACTCGTTTGGAAGATACAAGACAAACATCAACGACAGGCAGTTGGGACATGGAAGTATTTCTTCGTGCAAATCATTATTCTGACGCAATACTACATCCTTTAGGTCACAGTCTTCCTGATTTGAATGATGGTGCCCTTTTTCATGCTCACAACAGCAATGGCCTATATCACTATGGTTTTCTGAGCAATGGTGTTGATGTTTCAATTCCTCTAAAGAAAAACAAACAATACCATCGTGGTGAGAATGGGGTAAAACTCCATGAACCAACAGAAAACTGTTAGCCAGGATTAACAATAGAAGTGTTAATTGTCGTTTTATCTTTCTCATTCTGCAAAGATACAAAATCCTGTTAAAAGATACTAGCTAAGTACCACATTATTTGATATTATCCGTTCTTATGCCATGACTAAATTTCGAAGAAACAGGGAATGATGTAATACGTAGACGGGCTGCACCCATCGGTACAAGAGTTATCTCTTCTATTTTATTATCCATCTGCACGTCCTGTGCTGGCAGAACACCACATAGCCCGTATTTATCGACTTTCCATGAAGGAACTCTTCGTCCCTTTGCTTTTACTATGATTGGTGAGTTTGCTTGTACAAAAGGAAAATTATCTGATGGCCAACCGCGTTTTTCCACAACAAAATCTGATAAAGGATTATTCCCATCCAGCACCAAAGCGTAATTCCACGCACTGGCCGGGTATATTTCGCAGGTAGGCCATTTTTGCGGATCGGCACCTTTTTGCCATTTAGAATCCCCGATTGCTGTTTCTGCACTATTTACCCTTTTGTATTCTTCTTTTATATTTAAAGACAATGTGAGAGGCCCGTAATTCACACTTGCGCTATTCTGATTAACCTGCCAGCGGTTCAACTCCAAAGACATTGGCAGGACAAGAGATATTTTATCATTATTTTTCCATTCACGGTGAATACGTATATATTTACCCGGAGTTAAGTCTGCCTTTACCTTTTTATCATTTACCAATACTTCTGCATTTTTAGCCCAGGCTGGAATACGGAAATAAAATGGAAATGACTCACTTTTAGAAGTAGTTATCACGAAGTTGATTCCTTCCTCAAACGGATAGTTTGTATCTTCAGCTATCTTGATCTCGGTTCCATCACCTACCTTTATTATGGCATCACATGCTCCATATATCACCGCCGCTACTCCTTTATCTGGAGTTGCGTATATCAGGTTTTCCACAAAATAAGGCCAGCCTTGTGTGTGATTATGCTGGCAGCAACGGCTACTGAAAGGATTCATCGATAAAAATGGACCTCGATTGTCGATTCCCGGATGGTGATTTTCCGAATCGCTGAGTACATGATTAGGACTGGTAATATACCGTAACGACTTAAAATCGGGCATCACCGCAGCAGGATAAGAATTGAACGCCACATTTTCGCAGTGATCTGCCCAAAGCGGATCACCTGTATAACGAAGCATAATTTCGTCCGAAGCCATTTGTTCGACAAACCCACAGGTTTCCGTCCCCTGACGCGGATCGATATAACCCAGACGTGCATTTTCGTCCGCGCCGAACATTCCTCCCGGTACCTGTCCGAAAGTCCGGCGGATAAGTTCATGTACATTATATGACGAACGAAGATGTGTTGAATCCTTAGTCATCATATAATAAGTAGCAGGCTCCCTGAACCCCTGGGCAATATTTACATTGTGCCAGTTAGGCAAAGTCGTATCCATCATCCAGTTGGCCGTATTACGATGTATTTTTTCTGCCAATTCGAGTAAGAATGCGTCTCCGGTAATATTGTAAAGCCAGTATACGCTATATATATTATCCCCTCCCCGGCTGTTTTCCCAGTAATCTTTCAGGAACTTTTCGTCGGGAACAGACATTTGCCATTTGAAATAACCGGTCATTAAATCTGTAACACGCTTATCTCCCGAATATTCGTAATAAGACTGCAGGCACCAGAGCATGATCATATTAGCCCATAGTTCACGTTTACCATTCCGTTCATTCACAGGCCCGAAATAGCCATCCGGCTGCTGACTTTTAAAGACCGCTTCTATCCATGTCTCAGTTTCATTCAGCATTTTTTCATCCTCGAGGATATAGGCTACATTGCCATAGCCTTTCAGCCAATAGGGAACCTCTTCCCATCCGGCATTAGAACCCTGATTGAGCCATGCATTATTATTCTTATCGAGCCATGCGCTGATTTCCCCCAGATGTCCGGTAAGCCCGTCGCGTTGCAATTCAAGATATTTTCTTAACCAGCCTTTTGGCTTTACTTTTCCTACCGGAAGTTTTATAAAATGTTCTGGTAAAAGAGGCTGCCTATTAGTTACATAATTCGAATTCGATTCATTCGTCAAAGGTCTCTCTACAACGCTTATTTGCTCTTTCTGAGAAAAAACGTTCGATGCGATTCCAATAAATAGCAAAATAACAGCAGCCGTTTTCTTCATTGTTTATTATAATATTTAATCTTTAATGGAAAATCCTAAATCGATAAATTGTCCGCCTGAGGTTTGCTTACATTTCACAGCTACCAGGTTAAGCTTTCCTGGCTTGATTGAAGCAAGAGCCTCTTTATTGATATCAAGATAAACATAACGGTTTACATAACCAGTTACAGAAGCAGCCAGTATTCCATTGATATATATATCGCAATCTTCATCATGAAATATATGTAATTTCAGCTTAGACAGATCATTAGCTGATACTTTATCAAAAGTAATATTTTTTCTTAAATAAATATATGGTGTCTCCCACTTCGTATTTATTAGATAATCTTTATTCACGCCTTGACCGAAGCCGGCTTTACCCGTTTTCCACGAAGAGTCTGCAAAAGAGATATCTTTCCAGTTATCAGAATTCAACGGCTCATCAGCCATCAGGTATTTCCACTCATTATTCGCATCGTATGTTTGAGAAATTTTCATAACGGGAGTAATAAATGAATTTGTTTTGTATACATTTTCAATAGCACTGCGAATCTGCTTCAATTGAGCGTCATTTACTTTCACCACCCGGCGGTCATACGTCATTACACCGTTTTCCTCATCCTCCACATCAGTCAGTTGAGTATATACTGCCGCACATAATCCGCTACCCTGTAAGTCTTTTATCATGTTAACATACTGAATAAAGCGGTCTTTCAGTTCTTCCGGACTATAAACCTGTGTATATTTCATATTACTGCCTCCAATCCAGCGGTGATTGTCAACAATGAGGGTAATGCCTCCATATTCACCACATACCGAAACTCTTTTATTCACTTTATTAGGAAGCATATTTGGCTCGGGATACCAGTGTGTATCTTTAATATCTCCATACTCAGAGTCATTCCATCCGCTGGCAATACTTATCAGACGTGTAGGGTCTTGCTTGCGTGCGATATCAACTCCTTTCTGCGATGTTTTATCATCAGGTTGCCCCCAACTCTCATTATATACAGTCCATAGGACAATGGAAGGATAATTATGCAGGGACTCCATTATCCGCACCATCTCATCGTGAAAGTTATCTCTTATATTCATATCTTCCCCCAGTATATTTCCATCTTTACCAAATCCCGGATTCGGGATATCCTGCCATACCAATATTCCTAATTTATCGCAGTGATAATACCAACGGGCAGGTTCTACCTTAATATGTTTGCGGGACATATTCATGCCGAATTCCTTTGATTTTATAAGATCAAATTTAAGTGCTTCATCAGTCGGAGCGGTATAAATCCCATCCGGCCAGAATCCCTGATCAAGAAATCCATAGTGAAAAGAGTATTCGTTATTAAGCATCATACAAGGATAACCATTTTGCATCCCCATACTTATTTTACGCATACCGAAATAGCTGTCCACAGCGTCTACTTTACGGCCATTATCTGCCAGTTCAACCTTTACATCATACAGGAAGGGGGATTCCGGGCTCCACAGCTTTTGATTTGGTATTTGTATATCTATATTTTCATTTGCATTCACACCGGTTTTCGATGCGACCAGTTTTTCCCCGTCAAAAATCTTCACATTCGCTTTTGTTGACGCTCCGATTTTAGCCGACACGATTTTGATATTAATTTTCTTATTATCAATATCCGGATTCATTACAAGCTTGTCGATATGAATATCCGATACGGCTTCAATCCATACCGTTTGCCATATACCTGTTACAGGTGTATACCAGATCACCTTTTCATTGATTTTTTGCTTACCATGGGGGTATCCGCCATATTCCTGATAGTCCTGTACAAATACCTGAACTTCCTGCTCTTTTTTTGTTTTATCCAAAGCTGAGGTTATTTCAAAATAGAAAGGATCGAATCCTCCCTTATGCTCTCCTACCTGTTTTCCATTGACATATATCTGGCATTTCCAATCTACGGCGCCAAAATGCAGCAGGATATTCTTCCCATTCATTTCCGATGGCAAATCGAATGTGCGGCGATAAAGGAATATTTTACCTTTATTTTCCTCATGATTCGTGTCTTTTATCCCTGAGATAGCCGATTCCATCGGAAATGGAACAAGTATCTTTTGACCGAAGCTTTGGGACGGACTATAAGCCATTTGACTGACTTTGGTAAAATCCCATAATCCATTAAGGTTCATCCAGCTATCGCGAACCATCTGAGGACGGGGATATTCAGGCAACGGATTGTTCGGATCTACCTGTTCTGCCCAAGGAGTCATAATACGGGCTTGCTTTAGTTGCCAGTCCTGTGCCGAAAGGGATAGAGCACAGATTAAACATAGAGTAAATAAGGTCTGAAGCTTTCTTTTCATAATATATTGTTTCTTGATTTAAATTGCCTTATATATCAGTGATTGTTTTCAACAAAACAGAATAGCCTGATTTTTCATGGATTTATTTAGGTTAAATCCCCAATTCTTCACCGATACAAAAATCGGTTTATTTACTAAATAATACTGGTAAAAACTATTCAATAAAAAGTAAAATATGATCAGACCACAGTTTCTAACCTCTTTTTAAGGCTTTTGAGATCAAAAATCACTTATTATTGATAAATTTTTCTTTACTTATTTTCATTTGAGAACGAATATGGAAAGCTTTCCGGTTTTGTTCCCCGTATGGTATTCGGTTCGGGAGACATCTTATAATTTATTTTTGCACCCGACATCAGCATGCCATGTGTGAGATAATTTTTCTCATACAGTTTGCCGGCTACTGTCACAGAATCCACATAACGGGTACTATTTTTGTTATCAGCTGTTATTTCTATCTGGTTACCATTTTCAAGTTTCACTATCACCTTCCTGAATAAAGGTGATCCCAACACATATTCATCTGTACCCGGACAAACCGGATAGAACCCCATCGCCGAAAACACATACCAGGCAGAGGTTTGTCCATTATCTTCATCACCGCAATAGCCATCAGCATTGGGATTATAAAGCTTATCCATAATTTCGCGCACCCAATATTGGGCTTTCCAGGCTTGCCCCGAATAATTGTAGAGATAAACCATGTGCTGGATAGGCTGGTTGCCATGCGCGTATTGTCCCATATCCATCACCTGCATCTCCCGCATTTCGTGTATTATCGAACGGCTGGTCATTCCTTTGTAGCTAGGAATAATAAATACCGAATCCATCATTGTATTGAACTCATGCTTCCCTCCCATCAGGTCGATAAGCCCCTGAGGGTCGTGGAAAACACAAAAACTCCAGTGCCAGCTGTTGCCTTCAGTAAAATCCCGGCTCCAGTCTTCCGGCTCGAAGTTGGGATTAAAACGTCCTTTATCATCCCGTCCCACCATGAGTTTATGTTCCGGGTCGAAAACATTTTTATAATTCATAGCCCTCTGCTTAAACACATCCAGCTCTGCCTCAGGTTTTCCTATTGCTTTTCCAAATTGGTAGATTGTCCAATCGTTATATGCATATTCCAATGTGCGAGCCACATTTTGCCTGATGTTCACATTACTGGGTATATATCCGATACGGTTGTAATATTCGTGCCCTACACGCCCCGAAGCCGAACCTTTCAGATGTTGTGTGGTTGCATTCATCATTGCGTTCCACAGGCTTTCGGTATCATAACCTCTTAAACCTTTGATATATGCATCGGCCACAACCGAAGCCGAGTTATTTCCTATCATGCAATCACGATGCCCCGGACTCGACCACTCGGGTAAAAAACCGCTTTCCTCATATGAATTAACCAGCCATTCCTGCATTTTTTCGTTCATCGAAGGATAAACCAAATTCAAAAAAGGGAATAAACTGCGGAATGTATCCCAGAAACCTGTATCGGCAAACATATAGCCGGGTAACACCTTCCCGTTGAATGGGCTGTAGTGTACAACTTCTCCTCTGGCGTTGTATTCATAAAAACTGCGTGGGAAAAGTACCGAACGGTAAAGGCAAGAATAGAATGTACGCAGGTTGTCGATATTATCATCCTCAACTACAATCCTGCCTAATATATCATTCCATTCGTCCCTACCCTGCTGTTTTATCTCTTCAAAGCTATTATCGGCAAGTTCCCTGAGATTGAGTTCGGCTTGTTCGAAACTAATAAAAGAGGAGGCAACACAGGCTTGTACTTGTTCCCGTCTTTTAGTCGGGAAGCCGATTACTGCCCCGGCATGATTGTCTTTCATCTCCAATTGGCCTTCTTTAATATCATTCCCTGCGAAAGAAGCTGCAAATGTGAACGGCTTATCAAACTTTATTACAAAGTAGTTTTTAAAATTTTGAGGAACACCTCCGCTATTTTTTGTAGTATAGCCTATTATTTTATTCTCCTCAGGAATAATCTTTACATATGAACCTTTATCGAATGCATCTACTACAACATAAGAACTATCGCTTTCCGAAAATGTAAAGCGGAACATAGCTGCACGTGATGTCGGCGTTATTTCTGTTGTAATATCATGGTCGGCCAGATAAACAGAATAATAATAGGGCTTTGCAATTTCCGATTTATGAGAAAACCAGCTGGCCCGTTCATCTTCACCAATCACCGTCTTTCCTGTTATGGGCATAATGGAAAATTGTCCGTAGTCGTTCATCCAGGGACTAGGCTGATGGGTTTGCTTAAAACCTCTGATCTTGTCCGCATCATAAGTATAAGTCCAGCCATTACCCATTTTTCCCGTCTGGGGTGTCCAGAAATTCATTCCCCACGGACGGGCAATTGCCGGATAAGTGTTACCGGTAGATAATTCTCTTTTCGACTGCGTACCCACCAAAGGATTTACATAATCGACCGGTGGTTGCTGCTGAGCATTTAATACACCCAGAGACAATACTCCGCAAAATAATAAGATAAGGATTTTCATTAGTTCTTGTTTTGTTGCCCGACACATTTTTTTGCTATCAGCTTTTTATTAAAATTGTTAAAACTTGACAAAGTTGACACATATTTCATTTTTTATTTTCTTCTGTCATCCCGAGGAACGAAGGATCTTCGTTGTCAGATGCTTCGCTTCGCTCCGGCATAACAAGTAACAAAACCTGACAAACAACGTTCGGCAGAGCAAAGCGGAGCCAATTAGCTACTCTACGTTCCGATGAACGTTGTTTCTTACATGTTTTATCCTCTTTATTTTTCATCTCTTTCATTTTCACATTGGCATATTGCCACATTCGCTCATTGTTTTCTTCATTGATAAAGTTTCCAAAGAAAAATGCAATTACCATCTAGTGTTTCAATTTACTAATTCTGAACGAGTAACTTACACTCTGAGCCTTGGGCACCTGATACTCGGGTAATGTAACAGGGCCGCAACTAGCATTGCCTACCCCTTCCTGAATACAATCCAGATTCAAATACACTTCAGCCCGGCGGATATCGTCTAATTTAAAATGGTTTACAGCTTTCCACAATACCTCATCTGTAAAATGTAACGCACTGAAACTTAAACGGTCTTTAGATTCTATTCTCAAACCAGCGTTATTTCCATCCGATATTTCAATAAACCTTATATCTTCCCTGTTTCCCATGCTCTGCGTTCTTACATAATGTTCCTGTTCCATTCCAGTAACAGTTGTATTATATAAGCCAAAGAATGCCGAATGTTTTCTGTCTGAATAATTCTCATGAGGCCCACGCCCATAATATCTGACATTTTCCATTTCGGGAGAAAGAACAACCTGTAATCCCAGCCGGTGAACTGCCGGATCGGCAGGAGAAGAAAAGTTCGCGTCTACATCTATGACACCATTGGCATAAATCCGGTATTTTACCTGATATGGAATTTCCACAAGCTTATCTTTTTGTATCGTAGCAGTAGCCGATGTCAATACTATTACCGACTTTCCGTCTTCCGACTTTTTCCATGTGAATAGTATTTCACTGTTTTTCACCGGATAGTATTTTTGATCAGCATACTTATCATTATTGATACTTCTGTACCAGTTCAGATCAAACCCTTTTTGCTCATGGAGCATTTCATTGTTATCGAATTGCAAGGAAATCATTTTTCCTGTTTGGGTATCGAATACTGTTTTAAAATCAGAACCTTGTAAAGACAGGGTATTGCCTTTCTCGGTCACTTCTATTTCTGTTAGTCCGGCATTATCGACCGGAGTCAGTAATGACCGCCTTGTAAGGGCAAATTGTTCCGAAGCCACTATATGTCCCACTTTAGCCCAATTCCGATCTCCCTTTAACGAGAAATATACATTAAGATGATATTCCTTCCCTGCTTCCAGATTCCTGTTAAAAGGAATTGTCAACACCGTTTTATCATCCGGATCGAGAAATACAGGAGCAAGTGTTCCCGACTCGGATATCACTCCATCTTTCAATACTTCCCATGATATATTAAACTCTTCGAGGTTTATAAAATCATATTTATTCTCCACACCTATTTTTCCACTGCCTATGGCTAAGGGATATAACTTGATATACTGATAAATTTTCTTTACCTCCAGCAACTTCGCTGTAATTCTTCTATCGGGTGTAGTTAACCCGTTACAAACGAAATCGAAGTCATTCGGTTTATCGCCAAAGTCCCCGCCCAGATAATACTGATCGGCAGGTTTTCCGTACATATTTATACCCTGATCGACCCAATCCCAAATGCAACCACCGATTAACCTCTGCGACTTATTTTCTATATAATCCCAGTATTCGGCCAGATTACCTGTAGCATTTCCCATAGAATGAGCGTATTCACAGATGAAGTAAGGCTTATCCGAATCCCGTTGATCAAACGACGCCATACTTTCCATCGACGGGTACATCTGCGAATCGATATCGGCAGATTCATTTCGCCCTTCATAATGCACGAGGCGCGAAGGATCAAGTTCACGGGCAAATTTGCACACCGCATCATAGTTTTTCCCGTTGCCTCCCTCATTACCCATCGACCAGAAAATAACAGACGGATGGTTCTTATCCCTGTGGATCATTCTTTCTACCCGATCCTTAAATGCCGGAAGCCAGCTTGGATTATCCCCTATCGAATAGTTACCATGATTCTCCAGGTCTGCTTCATCCATTACATACAACCCGTAATAGTCGAACATGGCATACATGCGCGGATCGTTAGGGTAGTGACTGGTGCGTATCGTATTCAGGTTGTGCTGTTTCATCAGCAGTATATCCTGACGCATAGATTCCGTAGGAACAGCTTTTCCGAACTGAGGATGGATATCATGCCTGTTTGCTCCTTTAAAGAAGACCTGCTTATTGTTTATATATACCCGTTTGTTCTTAATCTCAATCTTACGAAACCCGAATTTAGAGGACATAGCCTCTATTACATTACCATTCTGATCTTTCAGTGAGATTACAGCAGTGTAGAGATAAGGCTGTTCGGCAGACCATAGCGAAGGATTGTTTATAACAGCCTTCATGCTGCCGACCATATTCTCTTTCGATTTCAGTTCTTTCATATTTTGTACAAAACGAACAACTTCTTTTCCTCCGGCATCTAACAGTGAAACGTCGACTGTAGTTACCGGAGATTTTTTCTTGCCATAATTTTTCACATCGGTCTCTACAATGAAAGAAGCTTTGGAATAGTCATCTCCTGTAAATTCAGATTTAAGGAAATAATCTCTCACATGCACCTTGGGTGTCGCATACACATACACCGGACGATGAATCCCGCTCAAGCGAAACATATCCTGATCTTCGATATAACTACCGTCTGTCCAGCGATAAACCTCCACAGCGATCACATTATTGCCCGCTTTCACGTAATCGGTAATATTAAATTCGGCTACATTGTTCGCGCCCTGACTATATCCGACTTTCTTCCCGTTTACCCACACATACATACCACTATATACACCATCGAAATGAAGGAAGATCTCTTTCGCGTCCCAATCCTGTGGCACATTAAAATTCCGGCGATATGACCCTACCGGGTTGACTTCTATTTCGTTGGTATACCCCCGTTGAGCTTGTATAAACGGAGGGTTGTTCTTGAAAGGATAAGTAAAGTTGGTATAAATAGGTGTTCCATACCCGTGCATTTCCCAATTAGAGGGCACAGGTATCTCTTTCCATGCCGAAACATTATAGCCCGGCTTATAGAAATCTTTCGGGCGTTCGGAAGGTTGTTTCACCCAATTAAATTTCCAGTTGCCATTCAATGATAACATTAGCGGAGAAGACGGTTCTTCCCACGGCTTGTCGAATGTTTTATCTGCTTTCAGGCTCTCTACTGAAGGGAAAATATAATATGTAGCATGCCCGGACTCTTTATTGACAGCAAATATTTCTTCATTTTCCCAATCATTTTTGCTCTTCCTTTTCTCTCCTTCTTTTGGTGCTTCCATTTTAGCAGGAACCAATCTCCATAAACCGGAAACACCGGGCAACTGGTAAACATTTGTCCCTTCTGCATCTTCACCTGTAAATGCAAGGTTCATACCACTGTTTCGCTGGGTAATAGTATACGCCCCGGTTCCTGTAACAGTCAGTTTCCAGTGCTGGTTTGTATTTCCGGCATCGGTACTCCATTGAATAAGCTGATTTCCGTTCCCCGATGCTTTATTGGCATTATCTACCGATTTATTAATAAAAGGATTGGATATAAGATAATAACCATTATCAAGTTTTGTTAACTTCCATGCCTGCCCTTCATTTTTCTTACGGTCTTTAGCCAAAAACAAAGGTGCATTATCAGCCGGATTATCCATATTATCGAGAACTAAACCCGAGGGGCTGACTAATTTATACAGGATGTTTATATTTATTTGGGAATGTATGTCTACTCCCGTAAACAGAAACATGGATAGAATAAAAATAAATAATCGAGGTTGTTTCATGATATATATTTCAAAACGGAAATAAAGCTCCCCTGAAAAGAGGATGTTGATTGATATTACTTATTTTCTATGCTGTTCAACAAATCAACTTTACCCTCATTCACCAATTTAAGAATAAGTTCCCCAAATAAAGTATTTTGCCAAGCGAACCAGGCACGGGTAAAGTTAGCAGGGTCATCTTTATGAAAAGATTCGTGCATGAAACCTGTCCCTGCATCGGTATCCATTAGTAGTTTTATACACCATTTGATCTCTTCGTCATCCCGACTGGTAAAAGCTTTCATCATTATGCTCATCGGCCACACCATATCATAACCGATATGTGGTCCACCGATACCTTCCCCGGCTTTACCCCTGAAGAAATAAGGATTATCTTCACTCCACACAAACCTTCTTGTATTTTGATAAACAGGGTCATTAACATCCACATCGCCAAGATAAGGCATGGCCAGAAGGCTTGGAACATTAGCGTCATCCATCAGCAGATGATTGCCAAAACCATCTACTTCGAATGCATAAATCGTCCCATATTTAGGATGATTATATGTCGCATATTTCTTCAAAGCAGTTTCTACTTCTTGGGCCAGTTCTGTACATTCCTCAGACAATATCGCATTTTTATTTACCGCTGTCAATATTTCGGCAGCCTTACGTAATGATGTTACTGCAAAAAAGTTTGAAGGGATAAGGAACTGAAGTGTTGTGGCATCATCCGATGGACGGAAAGAAGATACGATCAATCCTACAGGGTTTATAGGAGCGCCCAATCCGTCATTATTGAGCGTATCGAGGGCTCTTTCTGTTTTCCGTTGGAATTTGTATGGACCCACACCATCCTTTCGTTGTTGTTCTTTGAGTGTCTTCAGTATATTTACAATCGCATTCAGCCACTCTTCCTGAAAAACGCTTGTATCGCCTGTTGTCTTCCAATACTGATAAGCCAGGCGGATAGGGTAACATTGAGAATCTATCTCCCATTTGCGCTCATGTACTCCGGGCTTCATATCGGTGATGTCAGACTTCCAGTGACCTGTTTCATTGGTATCGGTATAGAATGCATTAGCATAACGATCTAGATTAATACTGCTAAACTGACGCAGGATAGTACCTGCCAGCATCTCTTGCAAAGCAGGATCTTCATTGGCAAACTGCACATAAGGCCACACCTGCGCGCCCGAATCGCGCAACCACATAGCATGGATGTCTCCTGTGTAGACACTTGTATCGGGCTTACCATTTACTTTGGAAAACCTGACTGTGGTATCAAGGGTGTTTGGAAAACAGTTTTCGAACATCCATGCCAATTTCTTGTTGGTAAGAAGTTTCTTAATCCTGACTATTTCATTTTCTACTGCTGTAGATGAAAATAATCTGTCTTTTTTAGACGGACGGTTTGTCGTATAAGCATAATCTGTACTAATACGGCTTACAACATTTGTATTATCCACCGGAAGCGTCCATTCGGATGCATGCAGGTTTCCTGTCAGCAGAAAAGCAGTGACTATAGCGCCATACAGTGTATAATTCTTTTTTTTCATAAAAATATCAGATATTAAGTGTTAAATAATAATGCAATTATTTCGAAAAGCTTCCATTTGCAAAAATGCACGATTTCTGTAATATATGAAAACTATGCTGACAAATATAAAACGTTAATCTTATTTTTATGGTTATCTAAGGATTAAAAAAGGGTTATTGAGACTTTCATTACATTAACCTCAGACATAACGTATTTTCTTTTTAGAAACTGTATATCTTCTCAAAAAGAAAATAATATATCATACCACCTTCCATAAAGTAAAGATAGGGCGGCTTTTTCTGATTTTAGATATTTTGCTTCTGAAATTTCATTAATAAGTTCTAGTTGTTTATCTTTGTGTAAAGCCTGAAATTAATGAATAAGCTTAGCCATATGAGTTTTCGGACAATTGCTGTACTTCTTTTATTCCTGATATATGCTTCACCTTCTTTTCCTCAAGGATTACATATTAAAGGGAATGATGCCCTTATTGATGAAAGATCGTCCTATAATGTATTTGAGAAGATTTCGCCTACATTCAACAACATTCTGATTTTAGATTTTGAAATTATTCCGGCACGATCCAGAGGTAGTATCGTACGCATAAAGGATGACGAGGCCGGTTCTGTATATAATATTTCATACAATGAAGAGGGGGATATATCAACTTTCAAACTGAACCACGAAGGCCGGGATAATCTAATATCCATATCATTAAAAAAAGACATACTGAAAGGCAATCAATGGATTAAGGCATATGCCGAATTTGATATGATAAAAGACTCCGTAAAACTACGTATAAACGAAAAAGAAGTTTCGATAAGTCTGAAACAATCCCAAAATACGTGGAATCCTCACATCTACTTTGGACGGAGTGAACATGTCATTGATGTACCGGATTTTAAACTGCGCAATCTGATTGTCAGAGATAACGATAAAACTTATTTTTTCCCTTTAAACGAAAGTGAAGGTGAATCGGTTCACGATTCTAACAGGAAGATTACAGGACATGTAACAAACCCAGTATGGCTTATCAACGACGCTTATCACTGGAAGTTAGGACCATCATTCTCTTCCAGGAGAGTAGCCGGCTCCAATTTCAATCCCACCACCCAGGATATTTATTATTTCAATGAAGATTCCATAACTGTTTATAATGTACGTACAAACAGGAGAAGAGCCCATAAATACCATAATAGATGTCCGATGGAAATGCGTCTGGGAACAAATTTTATGGATCAGAAAAACAATAGATTATATATTTATGAGGTAGCAGACCCTGTTTCCGGTAACATTACAATAGCTTATCTGGACCTGCATAATTATGAATGGACAACTGTTTCTTCCGAGGTTTTACCTATGCAATTACATCACCACAGTAATTACATGGACGCAGAAAACGGTCGTTATATAATTTTTGGAGGATTTGGGAGAACATCATATTTCAACAATTTTTATTCATTTAACCTGCATCTAAATCATTGGGAAAAACTGGAGTTTGGAGGAGATACAATCACTCCGCGTTATTTTACTTCAATGGGATATAACGAAGCCGACAAATGCCTTTATCTCTTTGGAGGGATGGGTAATAAAGCCGGAGACCAGACTGTAGGCCGTGTATATTATTATGAATTATATAAAATAGATACAAACATCGGAAAAATAGAAAAGATATGGGAGATCCCGTGGAACAAAGAAAACGCAGTTCCTGTGAGAAATATGTTTTTCCCTAATAAAGATCAGTTCTATATATTATGTTACCCTGAACATGTATCCCATTCGTTCCTCAAATTATACAGATTCTCAACCGCAGACGGGGCATATAAAATACTTGGTGACTCTATACCAATTTTATCAGAAAAGATTACCACAAATGCCAACATATATTATAATATGCAATCAAACGAGCTATTATCCATAGTTCAAGAGTTTGAGCGTGATGATAGAGCCTCTACAGCGAAAGTATATTCTATTTCTTTTCCTCCCGTAACAGAGGAAGAACTGACATTTTATAGTGAGAAGGAAAAAAGCAGTAAAGTCTGGATAATGATTCTTATCATCGGATTAATAATATTACTGTCTTCAGTTTTTATGCATAAGAAAAAAAGAAAGCATGGACAAGATATCAATGCTGTACTACAACGAAAAAATATACCAGAACACGATACAACAGCCAATGTTCAGACGAAGAGAACAGAACCTAATTCAATTTACCTGTTTGGTGAATTTTCCTTGATTGACAAACACAACCGGGAGATAAATTACATGCTTAGTTCAAAGTTACGGCAGGCCTTCTTCCTCATTCTTTATCATAGCCTGGACAAAGGAATAACCTCTCAGGACTTTAGCAAGATACTATGGCCTAACAAGTCTTATGAGATGTCTAAAAACTCAAGAGGGGTGACATTAAACAATTTAAGAAAAATACTCGGCGATCTGGATGGTACGAATCTTGTACACGATAAAAGATCGTATAAAATAACGTTCTCTGATGAGTGCTATTGCGATTACCTTGATTGTTTGAATATCGTTTCAGGAAATAATCCTGAAGAACATATGGATAAATTCATATCAATCATATCGAGAGGCAAATTTTTAGAATCTGAAGACTCTCCTATACTCGATCCATTCAAGGGATATATTGAGAGTAAAATAGAATCTACAATGTATTACTATATGGAGAAAGCCTATACATCGGGAAATTATACTGCAACAGTTTCTCTTTGCGAAAGCTTCTTCAATATTGATCCCCTGGATGGGACTTCTTTGCAATATTTAATTAAATCTTTATCCAGGCTTGATCTGAAAGATGAGGCTAAACGCAGGTATTATCTTTTTACTACAGAGTATAAAAAAACAATGGGAGAAGAATATGACAAACCTTTTGCCGATCTTTTGAGGTAGTAGCCTGCGATATATTTAAATATACTTATTTATCATTTGTATTTTATATCCATCCCTATACGTACAGGATAATAAATAATCCAGGAAGAAACTTTAGTTATATATTTTCAACTAAAGTTTTTTCCTGGATTAACCAATATGCCAAAGCTTTTAAATAGCAACAGCGAATAACCAAGCTTACCGTTTCATAGAATATAAATAGTTTTTATTTATTATTCAGTTTATCAGCCAGCATTTTGATATAATATCCGCCAACTACCGAACGGGCCCGGAAGCCGCGATGCTGAGGCTTGTCCGTCCATATCCAGTCAGACATTGGTATACGATCTGTTGTCTCGTTATAGAACTTGTATAACGGAGAAATGAACTTATTAAATGTCACGTTATCATCAGCCAAAGTCGCAGTCCATATAATCCAGTCAGACTTTGTATATTCGCGACGGCTATCCAACGGAAGCCCGTATATATTCTGCTTAGTCAGATAATAAGCTATTTCTGTTTGAATTACTGATTCAGGGAAAACATTGTATTTTAGCAATTTATCCCACACCATATTATACTTTTGACTCCATGTTCCCGGTTTGTCGAATGTGAGGCGATAGTGATCTCCATCATCAGCCATTTTCATCCATTCCTGAGCCATCTCTTTCGCCTTATTCGTATACTTTTCTGCAACATCTTTTTTACCTAGCATATCGGCCAGATAACCATAAGATGCAATACCCATAATCGCTTTAACCGAAAGGTTTACATTGTGGGCAAAATGTCCGGCAAAATCATCCGTACACAACTGATTCTCCGGATCAAGTCCTTTTTCCACCAGATAGTCAGTCCATATGGTAAGTATCTCCCAGTGTTTTTCCGCATATTTAGCATTACCTTCTACGGCAGCAATGGCAGCAGTAATGGCAAGCATATTTCCACCTTCCTCTACCGGCATATCACCGCCGTAAGTTTGTCCGTTAGCCAATGGATAAGTACCGACATCGTGTGCAGGAAACGGTTTTGTCCATTTGCCACTCTCACTATAGAAGAAGATATGATTCATTAAACCTTTCGCCAGTTCAGGATTATAATACAGGAATAATGGAGCTGAAGGATAAGTTATATCCACCGTCCCTATCGATCCGTTACTATTGTTCTCTTTCGATAACCACAACAGATCTTTATTAGGAGCCTCTACCAGTTTGTGGGCAGAAATGGCCTGACGGTAAGCTAAAGCACACAGCTCGGCATACTCTTTACCGCCCGACGCTGTCGCTTCTTTCATCAGTTGTGCGTCGAAATCAGCACATTTAGCCATTATATATGAATATTCACTCACGGCAGCCTGTATCTGATCCAGAATAGTTAGGTTTCCACTACGGTTCCAGTAAGGTCGCAGGTTTTCTCCGAAATACTGGATCGAATAAAGGTCGTCATAAGCCAGCATCATATATCCTGTGGAATAATCCGCACCAACTGTACCCAGTTTATGAGCTATAGACAAGGCTTCCATACTTTCGGTGAGATCGCCGCTAACACTTGGTTCATATGTATTGCTCAGAGCCCCGTTTTTCACAAATTGTTCCTGTACAGCTGTTGAAACACCAATGGCCGAAGTCACATTATTTTGTTTAGGCGCGGCAAAGTAAACATATCCCCAATCGATGCGAACATTATCACCGCTTTTACCTAATATATCCTGCGATTTGGTTCCCGATTTCAACAGATGCAGACTACCATTGTCTACAAGTTCACTTACTACTGGCTGATGGATCTTATCCTGTGCCCATTGCGGACTTCCTTCAAAATATACGGAAACATCATGGTTAGCTCCATCAATAGATTTAACCTGATATGTCATATAGCTCACAGGACGTGACATCAGGTCGAGATTATCCATCAACAAAGGGGTAGTAAATATAAGATCCAATTGCACTCCTCCAGCATCAAAAGTATAGAATGTACGTGTAGGTAGCACGTCTACACTTTTTTGCTGAGCTGTTTGAGCAAATTTCTGTTCATTATCTTTACGCATCCAAATACCAAAATCAAGAAAACTTTCGCCACCACCATCGTGACAATGAGCCGCAATAACGTTTTTTCCCGGTTTCAAAAACTTCTTATCATCATCGGATATCCGGTACATCACGCCTGCCCGCGCCGAGTTCCCGGTATTTACTACCTGATGACCATTGATATAAAGCTCCAGTCCATCATCGTGTGAATATTCGATGAAAAGATCGCGGTCTATCATCTCAGCATCAATATTTACTTCGCGGCGAACCCAGATATCCGGAGTTCTCCAGCTTGTAATAGCTTTTAACCGGCCAGGAGAGCCGAAAGAACCTTTTCCTTCTTTCCACGAAGCATCGTTATATTCCTCATTAGTCCATTCACCTTTAGGTTCATCCGTAGTATAACGGGCAGCCCATTGTTCCTTTTCGAATGTTGGGACAATCATCCGCATAGGCACCTTTTCCTCTCCCATAAAACGATAATTTTTTCCATCCACTTGTATTACGCCAATCAGATGCTGACTTTCCCCTGTCCAGTGATGAATAGGTCCATCATATAAATTATCGCTGAAAGACCAGCCGCTGGTATAAGGATCAACCATTATGAGCGGATAAGCCGGAGGCCGCAGGTCTATCTTTGTCGTTGGCTGATAAACTTTAGCTTGTTGGGCACACCCTATAAGAGTAATCCCAGATAATGCCAAGGCAAAAATGTTTTTAAGTTTCATCTTTTTAAATTAATGGTTTATAATAAGATAGTTAATTTCATATAAATCATCGAACAGGCCTGATCACTTGCATCAATGCGGGACATGTACTGGCGTCATATACCTCAACAGCACCTGTTGGGCAGAATACGGATACATCCTTGTATGTAATATTTCTAACCACATCTCTCCTGCTCCAGGCTGCATCGATATTAGCCTGCATCCAATCGGCATATTCAGGCTTGTTACCATCCTCGATAAGGAGAATAATATACTGTGCAAATATAGCACCATATATTCCCTGTTCTACCCCTGTTTTGAACGGAAGCATTCCCTCTGCAGTACACATTGTGTTTTTCACATAATCAGCAGCGAGTACAGCATCATCCAGGTAACGTTGTTCACCTGTTTCCTTATACAACATCATAGCAGCACCTATGCAGGTTCCCTGATTATATAACTGTGCTTTCCAATGAGGAGTGCTATTCCCATGCTTTGAATCTGCGACTAACCCTGTTTCTTGATCGAACAAATTGGCTGATGACCATTTATAGATTTCTTTAGCCTTGTTCAGATAATCTCCCTTTTCTGTAGCATTGTATAATGCCATCGCGGCAATAACCGTAGGATAGTTTATACAAGCCATCTTCCCGTCATTAGCAGAACGGCGCGACGGATCATTTTCTATCCACCGCCAAAACATACCTCCATTTTTAGGATCGTACGAACCCGGATCTTTCACAACAGGAGAACCTTCCCATACTCTTTTAAATCCGGATTCAGCATAATCGAGATATTCCTTGTTTCCAAATTCTTCATATCCCCGGGCAAGGGAGATAATCCACCACATAATATCATCATAAATGAACCATACTTTTCCATTGTCCCAATCGAAAGTCGCATAATGCGATTTATTTCCTGCATATATATCATCTACCATTTGTTTATGCTTGGTGCTCTTTGTTCGTTTGTAAGCATTCACGGCCATATCCCAGTATATTGCCTGAGTCCAGATGGCGGCTACACCTCTTTTATCCGATTTACCGGCATATATTCCTTTCGATTTATCGAAAAAGGTTTCGTGAAAAGCGTCAATAGCAAGAGTAGCATCCGCATTGGTATATGTTATCACTGTCTTTCCTGTTTTAGAAGAATTACACGATAAAAATACAAATATGACCAAAATAAAACAAGGTATAAATCTTTTCATTATAAGTACTTAATAAATGATCTCAACTGAAATTCCGTCCGGATTATTTTCAAATTTAATTAATGTTGTATTGCTGTTTTTGTCCCATTCCCATGTAGCAGTAGCCAACAGGCTGCCATCAGGGTTGGTTATAATACATTTTTGAGGGCGATTTGGCAATAAAATCCGCATGATATTAGTAGTTTCCACAGGACTTTTTGCAATAAACGAATACAAGTTTTTTGCTCGTTTCTCTTCACTTATCCTAGCAGCTGTAGCCAGTACCTGAGGATTTTTTTTATCTTTTACACTTTTAATATTAAACAACATAGACTGATTACCGGGTTGTACTGTCTTTTCGGTAAGGATTGGCAATAAAGGATCGAATAAGTCAATAAACAACCCTTTTATAGTGAATATCCCATCACTCACGCTTTCATCCACTACTGATATCAATTCATAATTACCCCGTGTAAGGTGAAAATTATTCTTGAAATGAAGTGTACCAGCTTTAGCCACATTCTCATACAGTTTTTTTGTAACTTCAATCAGTTTGGCATCTCCCCCTGCACTCAGGACATATTCCTTCGGATCTTGACGGATAATATGCACAGTCCCTTTTCCCACTTTATATTTCCCTTCTGCAGGAGAAGCTCCAAGTCCCAGTTTTTCGAACAGGTGAGCCGATGCTGTAGGATAATCCATACCATCCAGATTCCACCATTCTCTTACTGTCTGAAAAGGATCGTTGTCTCTCCCATTGTATATTAAAAGTCCACCTTCTTTAATCCATTTAGCCAAGTGATCATGAGCATTTTTGCCTAATGGCTTCATATTGGAATAGGTCATCAATAATATCTTCGTATCTTTCAGTGTTCCGGTATATTCCAGATTCTCTATATGAGCAATATTTACAGGTATTCCCTTTTTAAGAAAGGGCAAAACCAATCCATAGAAATTGGCAAGCTGCGGGTCATCATAACCGTCGTGGGTAGGAAAACGCTGAAACATAAGTGAATTACCCATCAGGACACTTATTCCGGCTGAGCCACTGACCTTATTGTTTGAGACAGGCATGTCGTTGAGGGTATTAATCATTACCTGCATCTGGGTAGAGTAATCCTTTGGAATACGGGCTTTCTCCTTGCTACCTTTCGACACGCTGTATAATCCTTCGTATATCCGTTCAGGCCAGGGCATTATCTCATAGTTAGCCATATTGGGATAAAGCAACTGAGCTGTAAATGTAGCCTGATAATTACGCCGGTAATCTTCCCAATCACGAGGCCAATCCTCAATCGGATCGGTAAGAAAGAACATTTTACGGCCTGTGGGAGCTGTCATCGACTCCATACTTCCGTATTCGAGGAAAGCTGTTTCAAATACACGTTCTTTTTTTATTCCGTTATAATAGTTTGGCTCACGCGATGTACCTGTCCATACCTGAGCAATGTATCCGTCTACACAAGGCAAAGATGCAAGACTGGCTTCCGGACTGACTATTTGCCATTGAGAATAGTTGACAAGGGAGTGAGTAGGTACATAACATTTTACATCCATTCCTTTAGATTTTCCATATTCTTTAGCATAGGTGAAAACATCATCAAGTGCCCGGTAATAAAGTTCGTATTTCAATTTATTGGCAAGCCATGTATTTTCTGGACTTTCGTGTTGTGCACGCCAGGGAAAACCATAATATTCCTGCCATTCTTTTTTGAAAGCGTCGCTATATCCGGCACGAGCCCAGAATTCGGGTTCTTCCATAAAGATAGCGCCAATTCCGGCATCTATAACACGCTTTATATGTTTTTCTTTTAGATAATTCAGAAAGTTTTTCGAAGGTACCAGATAGGGTACAAGGCGGCCGTGCCACAATGTATCGCCTGCTTGTGTAACCTGCCCTTCATCGAGATGCCATTTGCCATCCCATTCACCCGTAAAATAATCCTGATATTCCCCCCATGCTATACCAGTCATGAAATGGGTTATATATCCTCTGTCGCGCCAGGATTTCACACGTTCTTCGAAAGGAATTCTTTTCGATTTATCGGAGGGGTTTCCGCCCACGCCATATATCATCACGGCATCAGCCCTGTTGTCGATCGTAGGCCTCCATTCCCGTGAAGTTTGAAATGTTGTTTTAACCTTATCGGGAATTTGAGCCCCGAGTGGAAGTCCTATTGCCAATAGGCATATAATGAATGTTTTCTTCATCATAGGTATCAGGTATATTATCCATCGCAAATAAAGATTAATATCTACGAGGAAATTTAGTTTAAATAAGGATACTGCCACCATGAATGGCAATACCCTTATTTACAAATATTTATTATATAACTACTTACTTAATCCCATACTATGGCCTGATCTTCATCAGGTATCTGGATATTGATTTTCCGTTGTAATGCAAGTGAACCTACTACATAATAATCGATAGAAAGTCCTGTAACCGTCGTATAATCAGTATATTCATATTCTATATCGAGTATAATATTCCTGTTTTTCAGATAAGGCAAAGTTGCATCCATTTCTTCGCTAATCGAATATACAGGTGTACCTATCACATTCAGATTGATTGCAGGATTATCAGTATATATTGTCAATGTTTGACCATCATCATCATTAAACCTGACAAATATCTTATAATACTCACGATCTGTCCTGTCTTCATCAACTAGTCCGGCATAGAAGAATATCGTTTTCGAGTCTACGACATAAGCGACCTTCGTGTCAATTGAAATACCTCCGGTCGTACTTCCTTTGAAATATGTCATAAATGTAGTAGAACTGTAACTTCCCGAATAATCGTTGAATGGAACGATACGCAGTAAAGCTTTCCGGTAGTCTTTCCGCTCATTCACCTGATAACTGCCATCTTGTGACTCCAGTATAGTAAGGGGCAAAACCCACTTATGCACCAGATCCAAATTAGTCAGGGAAAATGAAATTGGCAACAATCCTGTATTTTGCCCGGCCGTAATACTTGCTGTTTCAGGTATTGAAAAGTATTCCGAGGTCAACTCTTGATAATACAATTCGGTACGGGTACTAAACCGTGCTTCATTCAAATCGACCAATGTATCAGGGTCTATTGCTACACGTACGGTCATATTGTTGTCATTCGTTGTTGTTCCGCTGACAACCAACGGAAGCTGGTAAGTTACCTTTCCATCATCCTTGTAGCGTAAATAGATAGAGGTTACCCCTTGCGAGTTGATAGGAGCCTTGAAAGAGACCAGATGCGTGAACTGTTCATCTTCCCAATCGCTGTTACAAGACACGCACAATACGAGTGCTGTCAGAATTGATAATATAGCGTTTATCTTTTTCATATCGTTGAATATCTGGATTAGTCACCATAAGTCCAACCCGGATTCTGGGTCAGGCGTTTATTTCTTTTTAATTCTGTTTGGCTGAGAGGCCAGAACCACATTTTTTTGGAGAATGTAGTCGGTAATGAAGTCACTACTATCGGCGTATGGAATATATCTCTCTGTTCAACCGTAGCATATACATTGTATCCGTAAATAGGCAACGACTCTTCTACCTGAGCATCCATCCAGCGGCGCAAGTCGAAATAGCGATGTCCTTCTCCCATGAACTCGACCTGACGTTCGCGTTTTAGCTTGGCGCGAAGATCATCCTGGCTACTATATACGGCTGCTGTATAATCAGGTAATCCGGCTCTGATGCGTACCGGGTGGATACCTTTTTTCATTTCGTCCACATTGCGGCTAAGGGTGTAGGTTTTGCTTCCATCCCACGACGCTACGCTATGGTTACCGGTCAATTCATTCAACGCTTCGGCGTAAGTAAGCAACATTTCTGCATATCGTATAGCCGGTTCTGTTTTAGGTATAATGTTGCCGGTAGTCTGGTTCAGATATGTATCTTCAGGATGTATATATTTCATGATACCAATACCAGTACGTAACCATGCTGTACCATTGGAATATCCGCTGGCAGCACCGCGGTAATAAAATACCTGTTGGTTTCTCTTACTTTCCAGAGTTTCGTTCAGCAAGTACCACCATGCTCCGTTGTAAGCTACCGATGCGTAGAAACGTGGCTCACGGTTGGCAAATTGCAAGGAAACATTTGCTCTCAATGGCTTATATTGCTCAAGGCTGGCTGCATCACTACCTACATATCCTGTTAGACGCGCACTCCCGTCTCCACGGCCAATTTCCCTGTCCTTGCCCGGAACATCAGTACCATCACTCATATAATAAGCATCGCATTGCTTCATTGTCAGCCCGTGCGTATTATTACCTGAACCCTGTACCGGTAACTGATGTATCACCATACGGTCCATACCCAGATCGACATTCTGACCTCGTGTAAAAATAAGTTCGATATTACCATAAAGCGAAATTGAACCATTGAATATAGTACGGTATGATTCGACCGGATCGATATCTTTCCAGCCATTCGGCCAGTTCTTATTAGCAAACTCCTGATTTTCTGAAGTGACAGGAGGTGTGATTGTAGGAGGGTAACCCGAAACGCTATCAGTTCTTACCCCGGCAGTATACAAATCATATACGCCCATTTCCATCACATCACGAGCTGCCGCAGCTGCTCTGGCCCATTTCGATTCATCGTATGTGCCCGATAATAATTGGCGTCCCTGGTCATCAACCAATTCCGAAACAAGGCTTCCTGCTTTTCCGTTTGCTAATGGACTGGCAGCAAACAATAATACCTTGGCACGCAGGGCCAATGCCGCTCCGCGGGAAGGACGGGCTGAGCCTAACTGATCCTGTTTCAAAGGCAGGTCTTTAGCTGCCAACACCAATTCACTGGCTATGAAATCGGCACATTCTTCGTATGTATTACGGGGCATGGCTACTTCGTCGTATTCCAATGTATAATCGATACCTTCCTCCGGCAAAATAGGAACCGGACCAAACAGGCGGAGCAGATGCCAATAAAAATAAGCTCTGAGAAAGCGTGCTTCAGCTTTCGTAGTTGCTATTTCTTGCAACGACATTTCCTCATTCATGTATATATTCTGTATAAAAATAGAAGCCTGTCTGATTCCCTTGTATGCATCAGTCCATACATTACTGGTTACATTGCTTATATTGCTACCAGAATCACTCGATGTACCTAAGGTACCTTCTTCTGAGTACTCACCATTCTTCCACATCTTATAGGCATCTGTACGGTCTCCGAAATACATATCATCGGCAAAATTAAATGGAATCCATTCTTTGCTACATACATCAGAGAGGTATCCATGTCCGAGGTAATAATATGTATTGGCAAGCCATTCCCTTGAATAATCCTCGTTTTTAAACACATCTTCAACCGTCAGGCGATCCTGGAACAGGTAATCGGAGTCCAGATAGTCAGAACAGGATCCGAATGAGATCACAGTCCCTATTGCCATTGATATTATATAATATATTTTCTTCATAATTATTTTACATGTTAATGGTTAAACCTAATGTAAGGGTTTTAGATAATGGATATTTTATACCATCAGAGCTTCCCATTTCAGGATCCCACATTTTGAAACTAGAGAATGTGAGCAGGTTGGTACCTATAAAAAATATTCTTACGTTATTCATCCTGATCTTATTGGTCAGCTGTTTCGGAACAGTATAGCCTACTTCTACCGTTTTCAGGCGCAGGTATGCTCCATTACGCAACCAATATGTAGATGCCTGGTAGTTATTGGCGTTTCCTCCGTAACTCAGGCGAGGGTATTCGGCGTTAGGGTTTTCGGTAGACGGATCGCCTGAAATATCGGCAGAAATCCAGCGGTTGGAGTTTGCCATTTCAGTGAATATATTACCCCATCCTGTAGTCGACCTGAACATATACACATTAGAACCATTGATAAAGAATGAAGATTTTCCAGCTCCCTGGAAGAGTACACTGGCATCGAAGCCATTCCATTGCGCCGAGAATCCAGCTCCATAGATAAGGTTAGGCACTGTTGTGGCTCCGATAGCTACGACATCGTTACTGTCTATTACCCCGTCTCCGTTCACATCCTTGTATTTGATATCGCCGGGCATTACGTCTGAGCCGAAGTTCTGAACAGGGCTGTTGCGGATATCTTCATAATCTTTGAATAAGCCCAAAGAAATCAACCCCTTGGCCTGATTCATCATATAGCCTTTTTCCATCAGGTAGCTGTAGTAGCTGTTTTCCTCATCTTTTTCTAATACTTCATTTTTGGCATAGGTTATATTACCGCGTACCGTAAGGTCTACTTTTCCTATTTTATGTTGGAATTTGAAATTTCCATCAAACCCCCGGTTTCTGGTTTTCCCTACGTTTGCATAAGGATTGGTGCCCAACCCCAACATAGATGGAAGATAACGACGCATCATAAAGATTCCTTCCACACGGTCATCAAAATAGTCGGCTGTAAGGGAAAATTTATCGTTGAATAGAGATATGTCGATCCCGAGGTCTTTCTTAGTAGTGATCTCCCATGTGATATATGGTGAAGCCACATAAGTGATTGTTTTACCGCTATATGTATTTAACCCTCCGTTTACATCGGCGTATTCATATCCGCTTGCACTACCAATCGTGTACAAAAACGGAAAACGGTAAGCATGATCACTTGTATCATTATATCTGTCATCGCTGCTTGAATATATAAGCCCGTCATTACCTACTTTTCCGTAAGAATAGCGAATCTTAAACATATCAAGCCATTTCACATTATTTTTCACAAAAGATTCTTCTGCAATATTCCATCCTCCCGAATAAGCTGGGAAGAACCCGAACCGGTGCCCTTCAGAAAAGTTTTCCGAACCGGTATATCCGAAGTTGAATTCGAGGAAATAACGATATTTGTACCGGTAAGTGAGGCGTCCGGCCAGACTTTGGTTGCGGAGCGCAATCCCGTTTTTAATCTCAGACGAAATGTTTACAGTCTGTATCTTTGATCCCTGGCTATATCTTGCTGTTGCACCCACATTGTGATCTCCAAATCCACGATCGTAGTATAGATTGGCCTCGAGAAACTCGTTGCGTTTCCCGGTTGAAGAAGATTCCTGATACAGCTCGCTTGCTGTAGATACGCGGTTGTATATAATCTCCCCGTTGTTGCGGAAACGTTCGGCTTTCCACTGTTCAGGCCATTTTTTACGGTCTATTCTACTCGAGTTTTGAGTATCGTATCCCAATTTCGCAGAAAAGCGCATTCCTTGAGTAATGAAAGCCAGATCTTGTTCGAGGCTCAGATTTGTCTGTATGTTGTTTTTCCAGTTTTCCCGATAACCAGTCATAGTAGCCATTACCCATGGGTTCGTGCGATCGCCTGTGCCGAAAGTCGGCACATATCCGTTCGAGTAAAGGACCGGAGTAGACACAGGGTTATATCCCATAAGTGAATTCCATATATCGTCGCTGCCCAGTCCTGCATCGTTGTATTTCTCTAAGGAACCTGATACGCCTACTTTCAGTATAGTTGTCTTCGTGATATCGATATCGGTATTCATCCTGTAGTTCCATTTCTTATAGTTGGCATTGGTATCGTAATCTTTCAAGGTATCATCTACTTTATACATACCTCCCTGGTCGATATAGCTCCCCGATACATAATATCGCGCCGTATTTCCTCCCCCGCTCATGTTCAATGACGCGCGGTAGGTCATGGCTCCGTCTTTCAGCAATTGATCTATCCAGTCTACATTCGGATACAAGTCAGGGTCAAGTCCCATACGCATAAGTTCTATTTCGTCAGGTTGGTACATCACACTCTGATTACGGGTGGTACGGGCTTCATTTACCATTGTTGCGTACTGTACCCCATCTACAAAATCCGGTACTTTTGTCAGTTGACTATACATGGTTTCCACCTTCGCATTTATATTTATCTTACCTGATTTACCACGTTTGGTATTTACCAGAATTACACCGTTTGCCCCTTTCGACCCATAGATAGCAGTGGCCGATGCATCTTTCAGTACAGAGAATGATTCCACATCTTCTACATTGATTTCATTCAGGTCGCGTTCGAATCCGTCGACCAGAACAAGAGCCGAAGAGTTTGCCCCGAAAGTAGACATCCCGCGTATCCAGAATTCAGCAGTACTACCGGGCTTTCCCGAGGTCTGCATGGCGATAATACCCGGCACATTTCCGGCCAGGGAATTTGCTATATTACCTGTAGGATTCGTTTTTAAGGTTTCAGCATCGACATTGGTAATAGCTCCGGTTACGGTCAGTTTCTGCTGTACTCCGGTACCTGTTATCACCACTTCGGTTAACTTACTGCTTTCAGCTTCGGTCAGGGTAATATTTATAATACGATCTTTGACTACCACTTCCTGTTTTTCGAAACCTACATACGAAAAGACCAATTGCTGATAGGTTTTTACCTTGATATTGTATTTTCCGTCAATATCGGTAACCGTTCCCAAACCCGGAGAATCTTTGATTGAAATGCTAACACCAATCAGAGGCTCTTTGTTATTATCGACTACTGTACCTGTCACTTCAATGGTTTCTTGCGCCAATATGTTCATGGAGAATCCCAGAAGCAACAAACAAGCGATTAAATATTTCTTCATAATATTAGTGTATGTTTGTTTATCGTTAGTTAATCTTCCCAAGCTATTTTACGAACGCGATGATTATCCGTGTCCCCAACATAGAAAATGTCATTCACCTCATCATAAGCAATACCTTCAGGATTGTTGAAACGCGCCTCTTCGCGCAGGTCACCGTCTACATATCCGTTTACTGTATTATCAGCACTCACACTACCTCGTCCGGCAAATGTGGAAACGATTCCTTCGGGAGTTACCTTTCTGACGCAATGGTTTTCACGGTCGCAGAAATAGAAATCATACTCATCGGCTTTTCCTGCATACTCAGGATTTTTCACAAAGACACCCTGAAAAGGCCCCTGCAAGCGAGCCCTCTTGCCCACTCCATCTGCCCAGCCTTTGTTACTAGGGTCTCCACAAAACACAGAAGGGGTTGTGAAAGCTTTGGTTGTCCAATTATACTCAGACTTCATAATAGTACCTTTACCAGCAAGGCACAGATATGCGTAGTTGCCTGTAGGATGTATCAATATTTTATAATCCGTATCTGTGGATTGCACCTGGAATAATGCACTGCTTGTTATTTTCGTTTCCAAGTCGTACTGAAAGAGGCTCCCGCTTTCCTGATCAGCTATATACAATTCTCCATTGACAGGATGAACGGCCGATCCGCAACATCTTCTTGTCCCGGTTATAAGTGATGGAGAAGACTTGAATGCATTTGCCCGGGTAAGTATTCCGTTACTCTGAGCTGTACTACTTCGCCAGGTGGAAACTACCATAGAGTCGGCCGTCAGTGTCCATGAGATAGAACGCATGCGGTACATCACACCTCCGAGTCCCCCGTCGACATACATTGTGCTCAGGTATTTATTTTTAAGATCGATCAGACGACATGCTGTCTGGTCTCCCACCAAATAGAGGTGATTTGCATTTTTAGGATCGAACGACAACCAGCCAATTTTGGCTATCCCTCCGCAATTACCAAAAGGCCCGTCTTTGATTTCATATTCGCCCTTATCATCGACATCTCCTACAACCGTAGAAACCAATCTTTTCATTACATAGTCAAATTTAGAGGCTGCTGTAGTCCTCGCCTTTTCCATACCGTCGTCATCATAAATAATAATTTCGATAGTTCCTTCGCTGGCTTTCTTTGGCACTACAACATACAGGTAGTTGCCATTCGCCCCTACAACAGTAGCTCTGGCGCCTCCTATGGTTACTACTATATTGGCAGCGTTTGTCCCAAAATTATCGCCTGTCAACAATAAGCGTGTATTTGCGCCTCCGGTTTCGGGAGAAAATGAAGCGATAGCAACCGGCTTGTCAGGATTGAATTCCTGTCCATCGTTGTCATCCTTGCAACTTCCGAAAGAAAGAACTATCAGAGCCAGTAAAATCCAATGGACATACCAGTTCCTTTTTTTCATGGTACTTTTCGTTTTCATAGTGCACAAGTTTTTAAAGATTTAATGATATTAATATGTTTTATATTATTTGTCATAGTATCATTTGGTACACAGAGAGTCATTATTCTGCCTTTTACAGAGTAAAAAAGTGCCTGGAGGTTGTAATGAAATACGGCCTCTACATTATATATTACTCTGTAATATGTATAACTTCAAATGATAATTACTTAATCAAATACAATTTCTCGTTGCGAAATGGTTATCTATATATGCTTTTCATATAAACAAGGATAACACATTTAAATTATTTTTCAGATTAATTAAGGGTTAAAAATGAATTAATAAACAGATTTTTATAATAATCTTCAGATTTTAGGCTCCAAAATTAACAGACCGGCATCAATTTCCCCTACCCAACTCGTATTTCGCAAGTAATGCATACTCCGAGGCAAATGCAAGCGCAAACATTCCTCTTACATTATTTTCATTTTCGGTATTACTCCAGCCTGCTAGTAAATCGGATGGTAAAAAGCTTTTATAGAGAAATTTTCCGTAGCCATAATCGAGGTTCTTCTGGAAACTGTCAATATAGGCATCAACTCCGCTGTAAGAAGGATATACATCGAGATAGCCACGCATCAAAACTCCGTTAAACCAGTTGCGATGGCCGCTGAGATCGTAGGTATAATATCCGGCTACCTTGGTGCCAAGTGAGGCGAAATAGCTGAAGCTTGCATCCGAGAGTTTTTTTGCATCATCGAGATAAACATTGTCTCCCGTTACACGATAGAGATCAACTGCTCCCGATAACATTGTACCACTATTGTAGGTAATAGGCGGGCCTGCATTGTCAGTCAGATTTGCATGCTTACGGTATTTCACTCCATCGATAGTTTCGTAAGAAACATTTCCGCCCCCGCCCAACATATCGTTGTATACGCCACTAGACAACAACAGGTTATTCTTCTGCCAGTCATATACTTTCTTTGCGAAGGTCAGGTAATAATCACTTTTTTTCATGGTAGTGCTTACACGACTTTTATCTGCGGCAATATACAGGTATTCTATCTCATCATTTGTATCCTTATACAGCTCAGATAGCCATACCAAAGGACTAATAAATGGTCCATTGCTACATGCATGCTTCGATGTATAACCAGGCCCCCATGTGATGCCGCCATACTCTTTGCCATTACCATCTAAAGTACAATCCCAACCATCAAGAACATAATTTGTAAGGTATTCGGCTTCATACAAATATACAGGATCGTTTGTGAGCTTGTAAGCCTTTAATAATTCCCGTACCAGCCATTGCTGATCGTCATACACATTATTCTTATTATCAGTCCCCGTAACATTTGCCTGGCCTTTTACACTTCCTCTGGGAACAGCATACACAACCCAATTTTTTGTTTGTGTGTATGATGTCAGAGTAAATGATCCTTTATAGTAGGCTGCATTGTCGTACAGTTTAGAAAGTAACTTGGAATAACGACTGAAGTGTTCATCATATAATTCCGAATTGCCATACTCTTTAAAAGCTTTAAGCCCTTCCATAACAGTGTTGACAGCTTCAATAGCAGTGGTATAACCCCATATACTTTCCGTTTCGGTACGGGTTTCAGTATATGGATTGTAGTTTTTCGACATTATCATCCCATCCCCGGTAAAAAAGTAAGAGATAGCATTATCCACCAATTCGATAGATCGAATAAGGTTTTGTTCAGCAATTACTGGCAATTTAACCTGGATCGGGTCAGGATCGGGGTCGGGAGTAGGCGTTGGTTTATCTTCCGGTTCGGCAATAATTACATTATCAGTATGGCTGCACGCAGCCATAACAGGAATGAAACAAAGTATGGTAGCAATCGCAATAATTATTTTTTTCATCTTTAAGCCTAATTTCTTACACTTCCTGCGAATCTTTGCAGGCTATACTGCAAATGATTCGCCAGGAGTATAAAATATTTTCAATTATTTGAAGTCGATGCTATAAATTTGAACCTTGTTCTCACTAGTATCTTCAACGACATTATATACGCCAAGTACAAGCACAACATTGCTGTTATTAAATTGAGAGAGATCATATTCAAATACCGCATATTTCTCAGGTGCAGAACTGCTTCCGTCCTTATTACTGAACCTTACGCAGCCATTAATATTGCCCCCACTCCTGTCTGTTGTAGCATAAACAGCAGCAGCATCAGTCGCATTGATTGTGGCAGTTGTTGGTATAACATGAGTAACCGTTCCGTCTTCCTTTACAACCGACAGTTTAAAATATGTTTCACGATCGGGTCTACTACCACTATTGTCGGTACGGGCCTTTAACGTCATTTGATCATTAGATGTCGTGATAGCAAACTTAGAATAAATATATGCATGAGGTATAATACTGGATCCATTGCCTGTATTCGTCTTTATAGAATAGCCGCTACCATTGGTTACATCCGGCTCTTTATACAATGACACAGCACTCCATTCGCTTCCGACATGAGAATTCAGAGTCAGCCATGTGCGATAATCACTACTGGTACTCATCCCGGTAAATATTGTGCTTGTATTTAGCATAGTGGAACGAACCATTTCCTGAGTCAACTTCCATCCTGTCACAACTTCTGTACCTGGCATCCAGGCTGTTCCTATCACTTCTGTCTGAGCAAAGCGCAAAGAACGAATTACGAACTGCTTATAATAGTCTCCTGTTTGAGCACGGTAAATACCCACTGCAATAATAACTTCTTTACCTACATAATCACTTAAATCAAAAGAAAAGTCAGTATAGGTAGACGAACCATAGGTCTTGGTTTCACCAATTTTTACAGCAGTCGGTTTCATGGCTGAAAGATCTACAACTTGCACACCAAAATGCGCCGGAGATGCTGCATCAGCATCTTTAGTGTGCATTCTCAATGAAAGTATCTTGTTATCGGCTGTAATAGCCTTGCTTCCGTATATAAATGAATCGAATTTATTAAGATTGGCCGGGTTAGTCTGATCGGATGCTGTATTACGTATCCGTACAGTAGTACCTTCATTTTGCTCTTCCCAACTGCCGTAATAGTCAGATAACAGCAAATAGTTAACCGACTGATACCAGTGATAACTATCTTCTGAGTTTTTTCCACCTTGAAGCACATTGTAACGCCATTTGCGGGTCGAAGCAAGATCTTCAGCAGTCATATTGCCCAAAATTGTCAGATTATTAGCATCCATTGCCAGATTCAACGTAACTAATTTGTTTGCAAAGTCACCCGCTACAACAGTTTTTGTTTCGTCATAATAACCTTCTTTTGAGAATACAAGTGTATAATCTGTCTCATCAAGGCCTTTAAAGGCATATTTCCCATCAACATCAGTGGCAACTTCTTCATCTCCCATCTTAACTGTTACACCAGCTAAAGCCAGTCCGCTTTCGGAATCCGTTACTATACCTTCAATCACCGATTTAGGTTCCAATTGCATATCAAGAGTGGCAATACGGTCTACAAAATCGTCAGTTCCAACAGATCCTGTCGCAGGGAAATAGCCATCAGCACTGAATTCGACTGTATAGCTGCCTTTTTCAAAGCTTTCAAAGGCATATACACCGTTTGCATCACTGGTCACAGTTTCTCCATTCGAAACAACGGTGGCTCCGGCAATAGGCAGGCCTGTTTCAGCATCTGTTATCGTACCTGTTATTGCGCCAACGTCTTGTACCATCGATACATCCAACTCAAGATTATTCCTTATATCGAAATCACTTGTTTCAGCTACTTTCGTTACAGAAATATATCCAACCTTCTTAAATGTTATGGTATGTTCGCCCACAGAAATATTGTCAAGGCTGTATTGCCCGTTCTCTTTTGACACCGCAGTTCTGTCCATACCAGCTACAGACACAACAACATCGGAAAGAGAAATTCCCTGCTCATCTGTAACAACGCCGTGAAGTGTTCCTTTTCCTGTTGTGGTGTTATCATCATCATCACAAGAACTTGTCATGGATACTATCGCACCTAACAAGACCACTAACATTAGTGTTTTTAAAAGTCTGATTTGTTTCATATAATATTCGATTATTAGATAAGGTTTTTAAGATAAGATTTTTATTATATTTTTTAACAGTTCATTTTTTTTCAGAGAATGAATAGGGCAAATCGGACGCACCAACACCTCTCTTTTTGTTTGGTTCTGCAGACATTTTAAAATCAATAACTGCGCCATTCATTAATAATTCATGAGTCAAATAATTTTTTGAATGTGGTTTTCCATTAACGTTGAGTGATTCCACATAGCGCTTTTCTTTATTATTATCCGGTGCATTAATAACAACTTTTTTCCCGTTTTCCAGATTCAATGTTACTTTTTTGAAAAGAGGAGAGCCGACTACATACTGATCCGTTCCAGGACAAACGGTGTAAAACCCTAGTGCTGAAAAAACATACCATGCAGACGTTTGCCCGTTGTCCTCATCTCCACAGTAACCATCTGGATTCGGATTATAAAGTTTGTCCAATACTTCCCTTGTCCAATATTGAGCTTTCCATGGCTGTCCCGAATAATTATAAAGATATATCATGTGCTGAATAGGCTGATTACCATGAGCATAATTCCCCATATTCATTATTTGCATTTCGCGTATTTCGTGGATCACTGCACCATAATAGCTTTCGTCGAACAATGGCGGAACATTGAACACTGAATCCATCATTTGGTTAAAACCATCCTTTCCTCCCATCAGGTCTATCAATCCTTGCGGATCGTGGAATACCGACCATGTGTAGTGCCAACTGTTACCTTCTGTAAAGGCATCACCCCATTTCAGCGGATTGAACGGAGACTGGAATGTGCCGTCTTCATTTTTACCACGCATTAGTTTATGACCCGGATCGAACAGTTTTTTATAGTTCATCGCACGCTTAGCATAGATCTCTATTTCTTTTTCAGGTTTACCCAGTTTTTTCCCTAATTGATATATACACCAATCATTGTATGCATATTCGAGAGTACGTGCTGCATTTTCATTCACGCCTACATTATACGGAACATATCCCAGTTTATTGTAATATTGATAACCTTTACGTCCGGAAGCAGTGCGTTCCAGATAATCATTTGCACCATGTTTTACCGCTTCCCACAATGTTTCAATATCATAATCGCGAAGTCCTTTAAGATAGGCATCGGCTACAACAGACGCAGAGTTATTCCCAACCATGCAATCTCTGTGTCCGGGGCTTGACCACTCGGGCAGAAATCCACTTTCCTTATAGCTGTTTACCAACCATTCCTGCATTTTTGCATTCATCGATGGATACATCATATTCAGGAAGGGGAAAAGACAACGGAATGTATCCCAGAATCCTGTATCGGCAAACATATATCCCGGTAACACTTTTCCATTGTACGGACTATAATGCATCACTTTACCCTGAGTATCAATCTCATAAAAGCTGCGAGGGAAAAGCACTGAACGATAAAGGCAGGAATAGAAAGTTCTCAGGTTATCAATATTATTATCTTCAACTACAATCTTTCCCAACACCTCATTCCAGCTATCCCTGCCTTCCTGTTTGATCTCTTCAAAAGTATTATCTCCCAGTTCTTTTAAATTCAGTTCCGCCTGTTCGAAACCAATGAATGAAGAGGCAACCTTTGCATGCACAATTTCTCCCCTCTTAGTAGAGAATCCAATGATAGCTCCCGCATGGTCGCTTGTCACTTCTTTGACAGAATTGTCAATATTATCCTTCGATACAGAAGCTGTATATGTAAATGGTTTGTCAAATTCTATAACAAAATAATTTTTGAAATTTTGTGGAACTCCGCCACTATTCCGGGTAGTATAACCGATAATCTTATTATCTTCGGGTATAATTCTTACATACGAACCGTTATCATAGGCATCAATAACGACATAAGATTTATCTTTTTCGGGAAAAGTGAAACGAAACATTGCCGCTCTTGATGTAGGTGTTATCTCTGTTACAACATCATGGTCGGCTAAATAGACTTTATAATAATAAGGTTTTGCTATCTCCGCCTTATGGGAAAACCAGCTGGCCCTTGCGTCTTCATCAAATACCAGATCTTGTGTAATCGGCATAATAGAAAATTGCCCGTAATCATTCATCCAGGGACTTGGTTGATGGGTTTGCTTAAATCCTCTTATTTTATCCGCATCATAAGTATAAGCCCATCCATCTCCCATCTTTCCTGTTTGTGGAACCCAGAAATTCATTCCCCATGGAAGAGCTATAGCCGGGTATGTGTTTCCTGTCGACAGTGAATGCTTTGACAATGTACCCATCAGTGGATTTACATAATCCACCGGATAGCTATCCGCCTTTGCGCAAAGAAAAATAAAATAAAAGATAAAGACTAATAACCCCTCTTTTTTCATGAAAATAGATTTATAATATAATTTTAGATTAACTTTAGTTCTGAAATAATAGTTAAAAGAAAAGAATGCACACAGTGTACTTTTTTATGCAAATAAAGGCGATACAAATTATTTTTAAGATTATTTAAAGGTTAAAAATGGGTTATTAATCGAAAATATACATTAATCATACATGGTTGTGAATAAAATTTACCACAACCCTCTTTATGAAGAAAATTATAATCACTTTTTATATTATATAAATCATCACATGTTATCTACTCTGGTTCTTTCACAAAAGACTAATGTCTATACTATAATTAAACACTAGTTTAAAAACAAAAATTCCTGATTCCGGTTTACAGATAAACCGGAATCAGGAATTTGAAGTAGAACAAAAAATCTCTTATCTGTCAATTCTTACTAAACGGATACTACAAGCGTCAGAAGCATGAGGCCATTCTCTGACACCCGCCTGATCAACAGCCTTTCCGTCTTTTTCTGCCAGACTATATCCACGTCCTGCACCATTGCCATAGAAGAAAAATGCTTGTGTATTAGCACCAATAGCGAAAGACGATCCGGTGATATTATACATTTCTCCGGCAGGGACTACCGTTAAGCCGGTAATATCAGATACTGTAGATATATCAAATCCACCGTTACCACCGTTATTCCAACCATAACCTGTAGCCAACAGTGTTCCTAGCTGATCCTTACCCACATATTTAAAGAGACGCTGCCAGTCGGTGCCGGAGCCCATAACGCCAGCTGCTGTAGAACCACCGCCTGTAGCAACACGCCAGTTTCCATCGAGGATAGATTCTCCAATCAGAACTTCGTTATCACCTGTTACAGTTATGGCATTATATAAATAACCGTATGTCTCTGTATCGATAGCCGGATTAGCCATTGGATAGGTGACAAATGGTATCGCGTTTTTATAATCAGCGAATTTATCACTAGTTATAATATCGATATCGGTACCATTACCAAATTTTGTAGTACGAAGATTTGATCCTTGCCATACTTCTACTCCAATCTTGACCACAGGATAGGAATTACCGCATATATCATTTATTAAATAAGGTTCTGCAGATATATCGACAGCATCGTCCTGTTCCTCTTTTGTGATACCGTAAGCCGATAGATATATAGTGTTAACAGGTTCGCTACTTCCAGGTATATAATCCAGAGTATTACCGTCTGTATCAAAAATCGCTTTGCCTCCATTCTCGTTTTGAGTAGAAATATTTCCACTTGCATCGACAAGATATGCCACGAAACCATCATTATAGCTTGCGGCACCACCTTTACCAACATAAGCGACTACAGCACGGGATGAAATTATATCATTGTTGAGATATTCGAGGCAAATTTCCGCAATTTTCTGATCTCCGTCCATTACTCTGTATATCTTAGATGTAGCAAAATCGGCAACTGTCGGTATGCCTATCCTATAAACCTTATCGATCGGATATTCAGGCTCTGTATTGAATTCTTTAGCCTCTTGTTGTATATCTATTGATCTGGTTTGAGAAAACACTTTTATTGTTATACTCGTAGAACGTGCTATATATTTCAGGTTTTCGGTAACTTTTACCTTTACTGTGCTACCGGCTAATTCGGCCTTGCACCAAGTCGTATCCTTTACTGCTATGGACATAGCCTCTTGAGGCATATTGGAAAGTATGGCAATTTCAGACTCGCTTTCTTTAGCTTTGAATGTAAGGGTTTCGTCGGGGGAGAGGCTCACGTTTACCTCACCCTCAGGCGCAGGCGCAACATCTACTCCATAATCTTCACAAGCACCTAATGTAAAGAGCAATGTGAAGAGTAAAAGCCAAAATGATATTTTTGTATTCATATTTAATTCTTTATTATCATAAATAAATTAACAATAAAAATCAGTCTATAGAAGGAATATTCTTTAATGCCTCAAAATCAATGTTTGGAGGTCCGGAGGAGTTGCTGTTCCTTGTCAAGATGGTTCCGTAGGCGGTGTGTTCATCAAAGAAACCGAATCCTTTCAACACAAAGCTATTTGTATTCTGATCAACATTTCCATAGACATCGTACCGGATACCATTCCGTCCGGTGTCATCCATAGAGAATTTTGCTTCGGTAATTTCTTTCCATTCACCCGACACAAGTCTTACCCATTGATTTTTAAATGCCACAGAACGAGTGTAAATAGATTGGGTAGGAACAAAATTCTCGAGAAATGAATAAGCACCTTTGTAATAAGTGGTTGTCTGAGGACGGCTGAAGGAAGCTATTAGTTTCCACTCGTTATCTGCATAGAAATAAGCAGTATATATAGAGTTTCCATTTCCATCGGGACGAATTCCCACCAAAGCTTTGTATGTAGTACCAGGTTCCCATGAATAATTTAACCAGCTTTGTCCCCCGCTTCCTTCATTTCCGAACTCTCCTATTGTAACATTTGCTCCCTTGCGCAACAATTTTACTCTCATTTCTTCAGGTATATCATTCGGATCGTCTGTCTGATATGGACTCCATACCGAGAAAAGTACTTTTCGTTCACCAGAGGTGACCTGCTGAATACCCATATATCCCTGAGAAAAACCGTTCATCATATAATATGTCGCATTTACAGCATTTTCTTCTGTAACGAGAATTTCATTATAGAAATATTCGACATCCGATGTTGGCAGTGTATAGAAAAAATGAGTTGAGGCTCCTCTTCGGAAAAAGTAGCAGTTCATCGCATCTTCGGCCATTTTTTCTTCTGTTACAAAGTTATTGGTCGAGCTTGCCGCCGATTCACCTATACGGAAATGAGAGATATCGCCGAAAGTATTTCCAGATTTGGATAGCCCCTGCATATCAACTTTCACATATCCCGGGGCTGAGCGTTGCAAAGTGGTAATTCCATATATTTTAGAAGTTGGCCCGCTTACAGTTACATCATAGCTTTCTCCTTCAATTGTAAAACGGATTTTACTGGTTCCGGTATTATTACTTCCTAAGAATCCGATATTGAGTTTGCCGGAAGCCCCTACCCGGAAATATGTACTGATAATAATATCCTTATCTACCCAACCCGATACCAGCTTTCCTGTATAATTATCTATCAGATTCGAGTTTTTAGGATAAGAAATATATGAATTCCCTGCAAAAGGAATACTTACCGGAACTTCCGTTTCAATAAATACCACTTCATTGTCGTTTATTTCTCCACTGACGGACTTCTGCGTGATATAAATCGTATCCAGGCCTTTTAATGAAGAAGCATCCAGAATATATATCCGTCCATTACGGCTTAATTCCGATTTGTTTTCTTCAATCATCCATGCAGTTTCTTTTCCAGTGACCGGTTTTATCCAACTCGTACTGTATGCGAATTTTAATGAAGTCGATGGCTCGGAGGTGATGGTAAACTCCTTTTCACCACCTATTGCTTCCACTATCAATTCTTTATCCGGCAAGATCGTTATTTTAACGGATGATATTGATTTACCACCATCGTCATCCGAATCCTTGCATTGAGGGAAAAGGAAAAAGCAGATACTCGTTATTATTAATATAATCACTTTCTTTATCATTTTTACGGCATTAGATTAGTACCCTTTATTCTGAATCAATTTGTGGTTATTATCAATATATGTTTGCCTGATAGGCCACAAATACATTTTCTTCAAGAAGACGCGGGTCTGGATATCTACTCGTTTGAAATAGTTAGTGTTTGTATTCGCGTTGGTATCCATACCCGAAATAGGAGTAACAAAAGTCTCTTCCATTTTTTTCCATCTCCTTAAATCCATATAGCGCATGCCGCTTTCAAGCGCAAATTCCACACGTCTTTCTTTTTGTATGGCTTCACGTACTGCGGCTTGTGAAAGACCTGAACTTAAACCTGGTATGCCGGCTCTTTCCCTTATCAGATTGACATATTTCAGGATATCGGCATTACCCGGATCGTATTCATTTAGTGCTTCTGCATAGTTGAGATACATTTCGGCCAGGCGAATAATAATACCCGGTTTATATGGGTAAGCGACGCCAGAACGGGAAGCCGGATTCAAAGCCTTGTTGATTTGGTAACCTGCGATGGGACTATCGTGCGAAGGTCTGCCATCGGTTCCTCCATTTAGGAAATTATGATCCCTTTGAAGATTGTCGAACGGACAATATTGTGTATGATACCGGACATTTGCATAGAAACGGGGTTCCCGGTTAGCATACATATTAAAAGTTCCTTTTTTTACGACCAACCCTTTAGTACCCTGAGCATTGCCCCAACGGTAGGCTGAATCATAATAAATATCATCTGCCGTATAGCCCGATTCACTATAGCCCGATCCTGCATCTTTAATGGACATTCCGTTTTTCATAAAGAAGGCATCCACTACATTTTGTGTAATACTTATACAACCGGCCCAACCTGACCCCCTGGGCAAGAGATGATATTCGTAATAACTGTGTGTTTTCTTAGGATATGGAAAGATTATTTCCTTGTTCTCTTTCACATTTGTCAGATGAGTGTTTATACAAGATAAAAGAGCATCAATACTGCCATCCGAATTGTATTCTTTATATAAATCATACTGAGGCATATCGATTACCAGTTTAGCCGCATCCGCAGCCCGTTTCCATTTACTTGCATCATATGTCTGATTAAATAAATCCCGTCCATCTTCCGTTTTCATTCCGGCATATTCAGCATTACCATTAAACAAAGGACTGGCTGCAAACAGCAACATCCGTGCACGTACGGCGAGGCAAATACCGGAAGTAGGGCGTCCTATATTGACATCATCATAACTTTCAGGTAATACTTTAGATAACTCTAACAATTCATTATCAAGATAATTGACAATCTCATCGTAAGGAGTACGTTCCATTATTATATCTTCGGCAGAAGTATTTACATCTGTCAGGTTCGTTACCAACGGAAACGGCCCATATAATTCGAGCATACGTGAATAGTAATAAGCTATGAGAAACCGGGCTTCGTTCTTATACCGTTCTACTATTTCTGCAGTCTGCCTTTGCTCGGGCAATTCTTTTACATTTTCAATAAATATGAGGGCAGCACGTACTTTCTTATAAGTTTCGCCCCATACATCTTTTGCGGGTACGAGTGTTGTCGGATTCCAGTCGCCCTGTTGTATACCCATCAGTCCACTCCATCCGAATTGACCTAATGATGACGCCATATGTACTTCATCTGTCATCATATAAAAGCCATATTCAGTGTATATAAATTCTTTAAGTGGATCAGGTACAAGGCCGTACAATCCGGCAAGCCATTCTTCTGTGTTGTCAGCATTTTCAAAAACCATATCCATTGTCAGCATATCATCAGGCCGTTTGTCGAGATAGTCACATGAACTATAAGAGATAAGGCTGGCTAACAGAATAACTATATATTTTTTCATATTCTTTCCTTTTTGTTAAAACGATACTTGAAAACCAACAGAATACACTTTCATCGGAGGATATTTTAATCCATTGCTCGATCCTATTTCCGGATCCCACATATCAAACACACTCCATGTGAACAGGTTTGTGCCACGGAAGAATATTCTGGCATCCCGCATATGTGCCGATTTTTGCCATTGTTTAGGGAGAGTGTATCCCAGCTCCAGATTCTTTAGCCGCAGATAAGAAGCATCCTTCAGCCACCAGGTAGAATAGAGCATATTATTACTACTCACATTTACCGAAAGGCGTGGCCAAAATACCTGGCGGTATGGATCTTCGGGAATCCAGCGGTCTGCATAATTAGAATATATATTACCAAGACCTCCGCCACCACTTCCGGGTATTAGCAGATCGCCCTGTATCATATTAGAGAAATTTGCTGCACCTTGGAAAAACATACTCAAATCCAGATTTTTATATTTTGTACTTACACCAAATCCATATATAATTTCCGGGACACTTGGTTTCCCTATCGGTTGGTAATCATAGGCGTCGACTTTCCCATCCAGATTGGTGTCTTCGTATCGTATATCTCCGGGCTTCACCTGTCCGAAGGTATGATTTGGAATTCCGTTTACGAGGCTTCCATCCGCTTTGAAGTCTTCTTCCTGAAACAGGCCAATTGCTTTTAACCCGAAATATTGATTCATGGACTGATTTGTGCGCGAACGAGTCGTGTTTTTCAGAGATTCGCTTTCGTCGTATTCGATAATTTTATTTCTGGCAAAAGTGAAACTGCCCCTGGCTGAAATATGCCAGTCTTTCGATAGTCTTTTATTCGCATCAATATTAACCTCGAAACCGCGGTTTTCCACTATTCCGAAATTTGCCCACGGATTAACGTTAAATCCGGCAGTTTCGGGAACAGTTTTGCGTTGCATAAATATGTCTTCACGTCTTTCATGGAAGATATCTGCCTGAATATTTATTGCATCCAATATCCCTATTTCCAGTCCCAGATTGAATTTTTTTACCGTTTCCCACGATAAGTCTTCTATACCGAAGTCTCCTTCAACCAAACCATTGACAGTCTGGCTTCCGGATATACCGAAAGTGTATCCGGTAATTGAATTAACAGATGAAATATAAGCAAACCGCCGTCCGCTCAACTGATCGTTTCCGACAAGTCCGTAAGAAGCTCTTAATTTAAGCTTTGGAATTATTTTATTCAGACCGGTCATAAACGGCTCATTAGAAATCATCCACCCTCCGGCTATTGAAGGAAAAAATCCCCAGCGATGACCTCTGTTGAAATTCTCAGATCCGTTATACCCAAAATTTCCTTCAACAAAGTAAGTATCTTTAAAACTATAAGAAAATCTGCCAGCGATGCCTTGCGTTCTGTAAGGCAAAGACATTATGGCATTTACAGCATCTGCGTTTACATAATCTCTCATATTATACAGAAAGAGACCATCTATCCTGTGCTTTTCGGCAATAAGCCTGTTGTAAGATAATTGTCCTTCAAAATACATGGCGCGATTACCTCCTGCCGATTTAGCGTAACCCAGGAAATTACTTCCTTCGTTGGTCATAGAAGTTATAAGGTTACCATCGTCATCCCTTCCTGATGCAAAATATGTTGTAGTGACTTTCGTTCTTTGCAACTCGTTCCAACTATATGCATCGAATGAAAATATAGCTTTGGCCGTCAATCCCTTCAATGGTTCGTACAAGGCTCCCACGTCTTGGGTCACAGAGAATACTGATTGTAAACTGTTGTTATATGTAGAAATATAACCTGTCTGAGTGGATGCTGCCCATGGATTGGTTTGAGATGTATTGGCTGGAATCTGACCATTCGAATAAATAACAGGGTGTACAATCGGTGTATTTTTGAATGCTTCGTAAATTATGGTTGTAGGAGATTTCCCGGGAGTATTCTTATTCAGAATATATCCTCCGATACTTACACTTACATTTGTAGACGGTGTAAGGTCTATATCTACATTAGACCGCACATTATATCGGCTTAATTTATTTGCTGCATCATAATCGACGTTCTTATCGACAACAGTAATACCTTTTTCTGTGAATGCCGATACTACCATACTATATCTGAGTCTTTCACTTCCTCCATTAATATCCAGTGTTACTCTTCCATTGGGTACATTTGTTCTGGTTACTTCATCCAGCCAGTTCACACTAGGAAACAGATCCGGATCGCTTTGTTCACGGGTCGCCCTGATTGCGTCATCCGAATACATTTGCCCTGAATAGCCGGATAGTTTATGGGCTTCGTTCATTACTTCCATATAGGTTGCACCATCAACGAAAGAAGGTAATTGAGTAGGACGGGATATACCATAATCAGCCTTTATGGTGATGCGGGGTTTCCCGAGTTGTCCTTTTTTAGTTTGAATGAGGATCACTCCGTTTGCACCACGTACGCCATAGACCGCAGTTGCTGTTGCGTCTTTCAATAAAGAAAATGATTCTATTTCTTCAGGAGATATATTATTCAGGCTGCGTTCAATACCATCGACCAATACCAATGGCGATGTACCTGCCGAACCAAAAGAAGAAATTCCCCTTATCCAAAAATCAGAGGCATCGTCTCCAGGTTCCCCGCTGCGTTGTACTGCAATAACTCCTGTAACCTGTCCAGCCAGGGCATTTGTAATTGACCTGCTTTGATTTGATTGAAGATCGGAAGGTTTTACAGTGGTAATGGCTCCTATCACACTTTCTCTTTTTTGGGTTCCATAACCGACAACAACGATTTCTTCCAGCCCCTGGGTATCTTCGTACATTACAACATCAATAACTCTTTGCTTCTTTATTTCCACTTCCTGCGGATTGAATCCGATATATGAAAACTTTATGATAGAAGCTTCCGATTTTATATTATAAAGGCTGTATTTTCCATCAGCATCGGTGACGGTTATATTATTAGTCCCCAGTTCTTGTACAGTAACCCCGATTAGAGGGTCTCCACTAGCATCGCGGATCGTACCTTCAACCTTTAATGTCACTTTTTCCTGTTTGACAGCTTGTTTCTTTTCTTGCGTAATAAAAACCTGCCTGTCATCTATACTGAACTTATTATTTGTATGTTCAAATATAATATTCAATATATCCGTCAGGGGTTGGTTTTTCACACTCAGGCTGACCTTACGATTGAGGTCAAGGATGTTTTCATAGTAAAAAAATACGTACTCACTCCTCTTCTCTATTTCACTGAAAACTTCTTTTATCGTCTGATCTTTTATATTTAACGAAATGAGTGTGTTCTGCGAATAAGAATTAGAGGCTGTACAAATATTTATACTCAACAATAGAAAGCATACAATAAGTCTTATCATTCTGAATAATTTTATATTATTAAGATTCAGAATGCCTATATTTTCTATATAAGCCATATCTTTGTATTGATTTTTAAGTTTAACATCAGTATTTTAGATTTAAAATCAGTGGCCGGATAATATGTGGAGTATTATCCGGTTGTTCTTTATATTATTATACTTTTTCCATAGGCAGGTGGTATTTTATTGGTTATACTTATACTTGAATTCATATCTTTTATCATTTATTGTCAATTCTACAGGAACAGTCTTCATCAATCCTTTTAAAACCCTGTTTATATCTTCTTTCAGATCGATTTTACCATTGCAGATAAGGTGAGCAGACTGTGCATCACATTTTAATTCTACACCATAGTATTTTGATAGTTTTTTGAGTATTATGCCGAATTTTTCACTTTGGAATTTATAGAGACCTTCTTTCCATAATATATAATCTTCTACATTTACAGTCGCTATACTTAAGTCATCGGGTGTCATCGTAAGCTTCTCATTGGGTTTGAGCAAAATGTTCCTGTCCTGAGTCTCAACTTTTACAGATCCTCTTACTAATACGACAGAACTCATATCATCGTTTTTATATGCTTGTACATTGAATGATGTTCCTAAAACAATAACGTTCAGCTTTTCGCTTTTCACATAAAAGGGTTTTTCTTTGTTGTGGGCTACATCCATGAATACTTCGCCATCAACATAGATTTCTCTTTTCTTATCATCGAAAGTTGTAGGATAAACAACTTTGGTACCAGCGTTTACCCATAATTTAGTGCCGTCGGCAAGGGTTAGGACAGAGCGTTTGCCCAAAGGGACTGTAAGTTGGTTGTATTTGGTATCCTTTGCCGAACTGATATTAGACACCTTGTTTGTATTGACCGCGATATCTCCTTCCGAGGAATATTCAATCTCCACATTATTATCCGGAATCTCAATTTTCTCATCATCTGTTAAGGTTAGAGTTACCTTATCTGAATTATTGTCTTCTCCCAAGGACAGGAGATTGGCTATTGCAACAATATCCTGATTTCCGGAGTCGTTTTTGCTGTTAAAGAATATAGACAGCCCAATTATTGCAGCTATGCAGGCTGCACAGGAAGCGATAGTATAGATAATCGGTTTGCTAAGCCTCAACTTATGCGTTTTCGTCTCATTTCTATGGTTTATTTTATTCCATAATTCAACAAAATCATCTTCTGATATTTCTTTTCTTTCCACATTTATCTCTTCAATAAAGGATTTTGCAGCTTCATAATTCTCCTTGAAAAGAATATCAGAAGATGATTTTTCTTTATTCCAAAATAATTTACTTTCCTCTGTTGGATGTTTCATCGATTGTATAAAGTAATCATCCTGAAGAAAGTCTTCAATTTTATAGTTTGAATATTGTTTAGCCATTCTGTCCAAAATAATTCTACTATTACAATGAGTTTTTACATTTTTTCTACTCACTTAATAAAAATTATTTTGTTAAAAAAACTAAATAACAGAAATTATGTATACAATAATAAATATCTGAATAATAGTCCGTAGCTTTTTAATAGACCTGTGTATAAGATTTTGTGCCGACTGATAATTAAGGTTCATCAACTTACATATTTCATCAAAAGATAATTCTTCAATATAGCGATAATAAACTATTTCCCTTTGCCTTGCAGGAAGTTCATTTAGCATTTGTGTCACTTTTTGTTTATTTAATTTTGAGGATTCTTTTTCAATGAACTGCTTTTCGACAGTACTGTTGGTAGAGAATACAAGTAATTCGGGATTGAGTTCGGATAACCGGGATTTTTTGCGAAGTTCTTGTAATAACTCATTCTTCAAGGCATAATATAAATAAAACCGAATATTATCAGTTTCTCCCAGCTTGCTGTGATTTTGATATATACGCACAAATATTTCCTGGATGCAATCTTTTATTAACTCTTCGTCCATACTGAAGTATGAGCCGTAAGAAAATAATTGACGTCCATATCGTTCATATACAAAAGCATACGCATCCTTATCTCCGGAGCGGACTTTATTCCACAGTGTTTTATCAGATTCCCGGGTCACTTCCAAACTTTAACAGCTATTTACAATTACAAAAATAAAGAAGAGTTTCATTAAAGAACATTATTTAATTCCAAATTTCCTATTTTGTTATGTTAATTAATACTTTGAGGTATAAATTCCATAAAGTTCATGTAATAATGTATACTTATCAATCTTTGTTATGATATACGACTTATGAGCAACTAAGAAAAGAACATTATAACAAATATTAATCAGAGCACTATAATTGATTTTCCCCTTAGCCAGTACTTCGTCCGTTTTTCCTTTTTACTGTTGAATATTTAAAATTAGAAAATAAAACTCGGAATAATTATTCTTCAATATCGTTATATATATCTTTTGCTAACCGGAATTTCCAACCCATAAAGTTAACCAATGACTGCGGTGAAAGGATCTTTACAGTATCCGCATATCCAAAGAACTCCCTTTGTAGCTCCTGATTGACAACTACATTAATTTCGAATATTTTGGAACCGTCTTCGTGCTCTTCAACTATTTTCTGGCTTTTATGAATAGGCTTAGTCTGTACATAAGGAGCATTTTGCCTATCTACCCAGAAACGTATAGTCTCGGCTTTCATTCCTACATTCTTAGTGACACCAACCAAGTCGTCAAAGAAAGTCTGAGGGTCGAATAAATTATTTTCTACAAACTTTTCTTTTTCAGCTATTTCTATATTGTGTATCCTGTCTAATGCCAGATTGATTAGATTTCCCTTTCGTCGGCCAAATACAAACCATCTGTTGCGATATTCTTTTAGTAAATAAGGATAGAATAAGAATGTATTTGCCGAGCGGGCCTTGAATGAACGGTATTTTAAGTTTAGAACCTGCTTGTTCACAATAGCATGATAAATAATATCAAGATAATCCAATCCTTTCAGGCTTTCGTTTTTCTCAAAGTCTATAACGGGTATAGTTTTCTGTTTTGCCGAAGTTACATGATCTTCCAGTCGACTGACAATATTACCCATACCTGAAAAGTAAGAAAATCCTTTAAACTGGCGTAGCACCTCAACAGCCTCTGACATGGTTTTCAAATCTTGTTCTGATAAAGGAGTATTTGTTATGCTGTAATCTTCATCTTCATACTTGTAGTATTTATTATCATATACTACAATAGGAGCATTATAACCTAATCTTTCGCTGCGCATCATCTGGATATCCATTTGTACAGTGCGTTTACTGATACCTTTGTCTATTCCTTCATATTCATAGAGAGCATCGGAACAGGCATCTATCAAGCCTTCGAGTGTCCACTGTCTGTATTTATTTCGTAGACAGGTATCTATTGTCTTATAGCGTATTAAAGCATTGCGGTTAACAGGCATAATCAGTAATAATTTGATAATAAAAGATTAATAAAAGCTGTGATTGCAGTCAGGTAGATAAATATAAAAGAAGATGAAGATTTAAATACATTTGACTTCCATCGTTTAGCATACAGATGGATAAGCAGGTGTATAAACATTAATCCATTCCATATTATCCATAATGTAAAATTATGAAAATTAATTACTGTCCATAAGTAATAAATTGTGAAAAGAAGTAAGGGAATATGAGCAAACAGATAAAAATTTCGCTGCATATTTTCTTTCAAGCCCGATAGAAAACCAAACATACGCCACTCACCTTTACGGGATGCATCCAGTTCGTGTATCCAAAGAAATATTACATTCAAAAAGGTAAACAGTATTATCAGGTTATGTGCTTCCAGGCTAGCCGTCATTTTTCTTAGCTTTTAAATACTGTAAGGTTTAACTCCTTACGGTTTATATATTTAGGGAATTTAAAAGCCGGCATCGACAAAGCCATACCTGCATGTATAGTGCCTTCAATATTTAACAGTTTTGCTAGTTTACGTTTCTTATCCAGATCGATTGCAATACAAACGTACCCGATATAAAACTGTGACACCCCTAAGCTTTCTGCCATAAGTGATGCATTCTGATAAGCGAGGTTTGCATCCTGCCTGCCAAAGTTACTGGAGGCTGGTGTATGAATAAGTAAAACAGCTTTTGCTCCTCGCAGTATAGCATCGGTTCCGCTTCTATGTTTTGCTATTACGGCACTTAATGTTGGAACAGCTTCTTTTGCCCCCGGAACTATCAAGTTAATGAAAGGATTGACAAATGGGTTCGTTATTTTTTTTACTGCAGTCTCGAACGTATTTATTGTTATCTCTGCTATTTGTTTTAATAAATCAGGATTTGTTACAAGCGTAAAGCTCACTTCCTGGCCGTTACTGGCTGTAGGCGCAAGATGTGCGGCTTCGACAATTTGACGGAGATATTCTTCGGGAACCGACGATGAAAGGAAAGCCCTGTTGGAACGTCTTGCTTTACATAGTTCCATGACTTGTTCGGAAGTTGGAAGTATATCTCTATTCAAAGGATGTATCTTCTGTTCAGGAAACTCGGAATGGATAACCGAATCGGTAGGGCACACGGCAACACAATGTCCACAAGCTATACAAGTCTGGATATTTCTCAAGCCAATTTCGGTTTCCGGATCTTCCTGTGTCAAAATGTATGCAGGACACACTTTTACGCACTTACCACATTTTATACAGGTCTCTTTGTCAATATCTATTGTTATCATTCTCAGTCGATCTTATATTATTTTTCAAAAATATGAAAAATAATTTCAATTACGCGAAAAAACTGCGTAACGATAATCTTTCTTTGTAGCATCAAAGTAAGAAAAGTGATATTTGAAACAATAAAAAAGACAGGTTAAGTACGGGTTACGTCATAACTCTTTAAGGTAGAAAACCTATACAATTATCTGTATTTATATGAAGCAGTAGCTCAGTTGGCAGAGTATGGTAATCCGTGAAATTACCTTTAATGCACAGGTCAATTAAGGCGTACTCCAAACTTGGCGTGAGCCCCTATCGCAGCTTTAAAATTACCGGCAAATGGTCAATTCAGATTTACTTCATGGATTTCTAGTCCCTGGGACGCCGGCTCAAATCCGGCCTGCTTCACTTAGACAATGGTCAAAAGAGACTTACTACAACTATTTTTACCTATTTCATAAAAAAAACCTGTAAACATCCAATTTACAGGGATAATATATATTTTACAATATGTGAAGCTGGAGGAAACATTACACTTCCAAACATCCATCGGATTTCAACATCTTATATATCATAAATTAGAACCGTCAGCATTCATGCACATGCTGTAATTCTGCGAATTACTTATAGTTGGAACGTATATTACTCTATAAAATCCATCAAAGGTTTTATAAACCTGTCAAAAGCTTCTATATGTGGTAGATGTCCTACATTATCCAGTTCTACTAACTTCGAGTTGGATATTTTATCTCTAGTTTGTTTGCCTAAATTTTGGTACAATCCCATTTTCTCCCTGACCGACTCGTCCTTAACCTTATCCTTACCAATTGCAGTACGGTCACGGGTACCTATAATCAATAATGTTGGTGCTTTGATGTATCGAAATTCATAGATAACCGGCTGAGTAAAGACCATATCTGAAGTTTGGGCGTTATTCATTGCCACAATAGGATAATCGGGGTGTTTTACCCAGCCTGTCAGCAAATATACCCATTCATCATATTCTGGTTTCCACTGATTATCGTAATAAAATCGAGTTTGATATTGCTTTGTTGATTCATAACCGGCTTTCAATTCACTTATATAATTCTCATCAATAGTTGAATAAGGTACAACTAGTTTCCAGTCTTCTAATCCTATTGGATTTTCAAGGATTAACCTTTCTACCATTTCAGGATACATCAAGGCAAACCTTGTAGCAAGCATTCCTCCCATTGAATGCCCGAGCAGGTTTAGCTTGTTTATCTGAATCTTATCCAGAATCATTTTAGTATTCTGTGCAAGTTGTTGGAATGTAAATTGATATCCTATCGGTTTTGATGATTTCCCAAAACCAATCTGATCAGGCACTATTACACGATATCCTTCTTTTGTGAGCGCTTCTATTGTTGTTTTCCAATAAGCTCCATTAAAGTTTTTCCCATGTAATAACATAACTATTTTCCCGTTTGGCATTGAAGGTTGAACATCCATATATGCCATTTTTAATTGTTTTCCCTGACTTTCGAAATCAAGGTAATGCACTTCATAAGGGTATTGATAATTGGAAAGGGTAATATCCAATACAGGTTTATTATCTTGTGCGAATATTCTTGTGGATACAAAAAGTAGTAGAAAGAAAACAGATAGATATTTATTCATCGCTTGTTATATTTTTGATTTAAACAGTGATATTAGATTTATAACAAAGAGTCAGGCTTTTTTGTTATATATATTTATTTGAAAGAGACTTCTGTTTTTTAAGTTTTTTTGTTTCATTGGTTTATTTCCTCTCCATATCAATATTTTTCAAGAGCTATATTCAACAATTTGGACAGCAATACCGAATCCCTGCTTATTTCATTAAAAAGAAAAGCCGACACCGGCAACCATATATACTTTTTCCGTATAAAAATTTGCAACCTGTTGTGCCGAAACTTCCACATAAAAAAATAAAGAAGTAACTGTTAGTATGAGCACTATATCCAAAATATTTACTTGAAAATTTCCTTTCAGGCATAAAGATAAATCAATATACAAAAGCCGTTAAGCATCACTATAAGCTCCTTATTTGATACTCCAAACTTAATCTGATTGTTTTTGTATCATCCTCATCGAATCTGGTTCTTCCATATGCCGAGAATGAAAAATTATTTTTGGCAATATTTATTGAAGGTTGGATGCAGACACCCCATAATCAAGGTCATGCCAGATATGCATTTAACAGTTATTTTTTGCAGACTACAGAAAACAAAAACCCCTGTAAATATCTAATTTACAGGGATAAGATACATTTTTCTTCTTCTATCTGTGGAGCTGCGGGGACTTGAACCCCGGTCCAAACAAGGAACTAATTTGCTTTCTACATGCTTATCTCCGCTTCTATTTTCGAGAATGGGCAAGACCGAAGCCACCAACCCAAACCTTAGCTTCTTAATTTCAGATAAGAGCCGAAGCATCCCCTATCCTGTCTCCGATTTACCTGCACCACCTTATCGGCACGCTTCGAAGCCACAGCTTCCGGGTGATGTCTTGTCCCTACACCTGTGCAAGGATTAAGCTTGAATCTACTATACTTCGATTAAGCAGCAAGAGCGTAATTGTTATTGCCAGTTAATTGTTTGACGTCTGAGATTATAGTGCCAGCCGACTACGCACTGCATGCTTACAAACCACTTCATCTCGCTGTCAAAGCCAGTCAGCCCCGTTTGTTTATTACTTACTGATTTTCAATGTCATATCAGTGTGTTTTGGATAACGGGTAACAAACTGGTAACAAAAATTCGTCAATGAATGTCAAACCATTATCCATATGCAAAGATAGTGAATTTCCTTGTCATACCTCATTATTGTGATAATTTGTTTTCTTGCAACCACGGTAATATGTATAAAAACATAAGATTTTTCGTAATGATGAAATCATTTTTTGGAGTTATGATGATCATTCAACTTCGATATAAAAATGCAATAAATAAAGTAAAGTAACAAACGAGTAACAAAAACGCAATTATTGAACTGATAATATGCTATTTACATATAATAATACTTTAATTAAATATTATTATTGACAAAATTAAAACACACAACCAACTGACAACCTGAAAAATACGATCATTTGGTTATAAGAGTGTGTTTTCACTTGATTTATTGGGCTTATGTCTAGATTATTTTAAATCCCTTTAAAAAATTAAAATAAAAATCAAGCTGGTATTTTATGAATTATACTTAACAATGCTCTGTGTCTTGACTTTCAATAATAGCCTTCTGATTATAAACAAATTATTTAATTAGTGATATCTTTGTATTTTTAAATAAAAGTTTTAAAATTAAATTTATGACTAAAGCAGAATTAGTGGCTCATATAGCCCAAAATACAGGAGTAGATAAACAAACGGCTTTAAAAATAGTAGAATCGTTTATGGATGAAGTAAAATTATCATTAGTAAAAGGAGATAATGTATACCTTCGTGGATTTGGTAGTTTTAATGTTAAGCAAAGAGCTGAAAAAACAGCACGTAATATCTCTAAGAATACGACTATAATTATACCAGCTCATTCGATTCCGGTTTTTAAACCATCAAAAGCTTTCACTCTCAAGAAGAAATAAATTACTATAACCTTAAAATAACAGCTCAAAGATCAATTATTTCTTTGAGCTGTTTCTTATTTAAAAGAAATATATCATTATTATTTACTTTAGAACCTTTCTAACTTGATTATTAATTTTAAAATACAAGCAAGTATGCTTATTAGACCATATCTTATACGAATAACATTCTTTATTATATCATCATATTTAAATAGGTGAAATATAATGACATTAGATGAAATAGACCGATAGGATGAAAATAGTCATTCGGAGATAATTTTAATTTGTTATGCACGTAATGGTAAACTTTACCGATTACTAAGAATCTTTTTAGTTATTTATTATGGATAATGAATTAGAAAAACGTTTAGAGAGAATCGAAAACCTATTGTTAGGGCAAAAAAACGTTTTTACGTTTATTGAATGCTGTCAATACACAGGTTTATCAACTTCCTATATGTATAAGTTGACCTGCTTAAACAAAATTCCTTATTATAAACCCCAAGGAAAAAATATTTATTTCAGCAAAGAGGAAATTGATAAATGGCTACTTAAAAATCCTATTAAGACTGTAGAGCAGATTGAAGAGGAAGCCAACAGGCTTGTTTCAAATATATATAAAAGGAAGTTTTAATAGTCATTATTTCAGCTACTTGACTGTAAATCAAAAATATCTTTGATAGGCGGAGAACTCACCTTTTCGCAAAATGGAAAAACTACATTGGTATTCGTTCGTTCATAATTCCAGAACATCAATCCAGACTGGCAATAACCAGATTATAAATATTAACGTGGACCTATAATGATATTGGTCCACGTTAATATAAAAAACACTTTACCTCTGTTTGTTAGTTAATTATCAAATTTCATCAGTTCCTTCCTGTTTACGTGTATTGTGTGACTGAAAGAATTTCAACACATCCGATTTTTTGTAATATACCTTTTTATCGATTTTATAATATGGTATTAACTTGAGATTCCTGTAGCGTTGAACCGTTCTCTTAGTAACACCCAACAATGTGCATAAGTCCTGATTATCGATCAGGTCATCATTATCAAGAAATGATTTGATATGTACCATCCGGTATAATCTGTCATCAATTTTGTCAAAACGCCCTGTCATATAATCTCTTAACTCATTCAGGGCAGCGATTACCTCTTTCATGATAAATTAATTTAGGTTTTCGAATTATGCGAACATATTGATTGTCTTTGTGTTACAAATTTCAAGAGTCGTTATCGGACAAAATGCAACATTGGAGATAAAAATTAAAAAAAATATATTAAAGTCTAATTATCAAAGCTAATTATCCAGTTATTATCAAAATGACCCTAAAAAATTCTAATATAAACAGAGATTTATTTATCATAAAAGAAGATACTTATCTCTAATTTCGTATAAATCCAAGCTTGTTAATTTTATAGTTTACTCTCCCGTACCATAATATACGACATCCCTAATTTTAATCAGATAACTTTCCAGGTTATCAACAACTTTATTTCCCATTAACCATAGGGGATGTTCGCCCAAGCGGACACTGGATAATGTGTGTGGGTCATTGGCAATTTCAGTAAATCCGTTCCGTTAAAAAAATTGAGCCTTCTTTGCGTAATCTCATTAAATGGGATATCAACTTCCAAAAAGACGGGCTTTTGAAGATTTTTCACGACCCAGTCAAATACTTTTTGCCCTATCTTGTGATTTCTCATTTCAGGAAAAATAGCAATAAAATGTATGTAGTATGAAGTTTTAAGATCCCAGTAAATAAAGAATCCTGCTAATTTCTCATTTTCATGAACTGAATGAAAAAACATATCGTGTGCTCCGTCAATGAGGTTATACAAGAGGCGAGTACCCCGAAAACGTTCATATTCTGAAAATTCTTGATTGTGTAACTCAACAAGGGCCTTTTACAGCTGTATGTTTACTATCTGTAATTCGTTCTAGTAGCATATTTAATGGTTTATAACACTATTGAAAATGCAAAATATAATCATTTTCCTTTTATCGGCTTATTAAGAAAAACATTTGTCCTTCAATCAACGGGTTCGAAAACAATGTCTAATTCATTTTTCAATATAGAAAAATAGTCATCTATTAATTTATCATGTATGTCACTATTATTACGATGTAGAATCTGAACTTGCTCAACAATCATATTATAAATGTCTTTGCTATTATCATAATTTGATCTAATATAATTAATTACCTCATTCAAGATATTAATAGCCTTTTCTTTTTCATCACTTATTAAGTAGAGCAGTGAATGATAAAAGCGTACACGAATCGTATTTATACCAGAATCTGATACTGGTTCTAGCGTAGACTTAGCATTATCAATTTGATTTAATACTAGGAGCAGGAATACCCTGTCACATTTTTTCATATTTATATATTCCTGAGTAGTCATTTCTGAATGTTTGGTTAAGTATTCCAGATGCTTATCCACATATACAAGTGCCGTCTGATAATCAGAAAGTATATAGCTATTTATATACAGTTGTTGATAATATGCACATAAATCACTTATCAAATATTGTTCATCAGGATTAACAGCTAAGACTTCGTTATGTAAGTTTACAGCCTTGGTATAATATTCAATAGCTGATGAATGGTCTCCTTTTTGAAAATAAATATTAGCATGATTGGCTAATGACCATGAAAATAATATTTTATGCTGTGCTGACTTTTGAGATTCTGCTTCTAAAAAAGATAATATATCATTACTCAATATTAATGCCTCATCATATCTTTTAGTATTAACATACACTCCTATTATTCTATTCTTTATCTCAGTTTTAAATGAAAGGTTATCAATTTCTAAAGAAATATCTTCCAATAGCTTAAGTGCACGTTTCAAGAAGATCTCTGCCTTTTCATAATCATCTTGAGAATAATAAATGGCTCCTAAACTTTCGCATGATTTCATTAGGATATTATATATGTCATTCGGAGTTTTTCCCTCTTTCAGTTTTTCAATCTCCGAAATAATAGTTATATAAACATCTTTTGCTTTTACAGGATCTTTAAAGGTGTATAAATAAAAATCAGCAAGCGGATGTAATAGCTGGACGGAATTTACTCTTTGCTCTTCCTCTTCATTCACAAAATTATTTAATACCTGATCCTTATAATTATTGGATAGTGAATCTATTTCGATCAAAACGTCTTCATTAATAGCTTTATCCATGGAGATTAAGTGGAATATAAGACCCACAAGAGTTAAACTACTAATTTCTATATCCTTATAGTCAATTATAGAATATGATTTCATTGCCTTCACCAGATATTCTCCCATAGGTTTATTATTTTGAACAAGTATTTGTGCCTTCGTCGAATTAAGGTACATTAAAAAGTAGTTATGTATAAATGTATTTTCATCTATAGCTGACAATTTAGTTAATAATAAATCAGTATATTTTTCGCAAAGATCTAATTTCCCCAGTTTTTTTAATTCATCAACGATTTTTATAACCCACCCTGAATATTCTGAAATTTCCAGTACAGGCTCAGATTTTTTTAAAATATAATTAACATATTCTTCAAATCTTGCATCATTTTGAACTTCTAAATAAATATTAGGTATATTCATTAGAATAGGCGTGAACTCATTTAAAGAGTGTAATGGATCAATCTTATAGTTATATTCAAATATATTTATGGCTTTTCTAAAATAATCTTCCGATTTGGTATCGTTTTGTAATACTCTAATATATCCCATAAAAACATAAATTTTTGCAGTTTGCCCCGAATAATATAAAGTATGATTTGTATCTTCATTAAAAAGTAGAAGTGCCCTGGAAAATAAAGATTCTGCTTTGTCATATGCTTTCTGTTGAATAAACCAATAACTAAAATTTGAATATGTTTTAACTAAAGACATTATATCATCATCTGATAAATTCTCCTTTGATTCATAATAATCAATAACCCCTTGTTGTAAACTTATTGCTTTTTCTATATTATAATTTTTTGAAAAGTATAATATTGATAAATCACTGTATAATAGATATTTTTCTACATCAACTTCATTTTGTTTTTTACTGTCAAGTTGTTCAATAAATTCCAGGCCGCGGTTAAAATAGGTTTCAGCTAATTCTGAATTATGATTATCACTAAGATATACACCAATATGATGAAATACATCTATAATATTTTTATTATTCACCTCATCCTTCTCCTCTAAACCTTTATATAAAAGCATGCCCTTCTCTAAATATTCGATAGCCTTTTCAATATTATCCAACCTGGTCCTGAATAGATTAGATTCTGCCATCAGAGCATTGACGATAGCATATTTTAAATCAGATGATCTATCTGCTACTTCCTCTATTTCTGACCACATTATGTTGTTGTAGTTATAAAATTGATTGATGGAGTCCGAATCAAGTAGGGCTTTGCCCAGATAATAACCGTTTTTTAAATAATGCCCGATATATTGGGATGGAACATCCTTCATAAGCACAGATAATAAATCATGACTTTTCTGTAGATAGTCTATCGATTTTTCAAGATTGTTTACTTGTTGGTAATATAGAGCAAGATCTTTATAGGTGGTAAAAAGTTCATATTTATTTCTATTATTATCATATTCCTTTAACAACAATTCCTTTATATTTAACGACTTGGTCAATAGTTCATAGGCTTGTTCAAAATCTTTAACCTCCAAATAGGCCAGCCCTAATTCATTGCTTATATAGGCGGTATTTGAATCAGCAACTCTTTTATCCTCCTTGTATAGTTCTTCATATTCCCTTATAACTTCATTTAGTAGATTTTTACCGGTGTCCAGTTTTTTTTGTTTAAGATAAGTAACTCCTAAATTTAACTTTAAAGCAATATAACCATGTTGGTATTGAATCCGTTCGTTTGAATCAGATTTATTATAAACATCAATACCCTCCAATAAGTATTTTTGGGCAGCCTTATATTCATCCATCGAATTATAGAGTTGCCCCATGTCATTTAATACAACCATATAATTATAAGCATCTAGATTTTCTCCTTCCGCGTATATTTCTTTAGCTAGAGGATACAGCCGCTCAAAGTAGTGTTCAGCTTTTTTGTAATTACCCACCCATTTTTTACATTCAGCCAACTCTAATAAAGTAATGTATAAAGCATTATTATAATCTTTTATTTTTATACTATCCATTGCCTGTAGAATATCCAATGATTTTTGAAGAAGGCTCTCAGATATTTCTATATTGCCATTCTGACGATAGGCAGAAGCACTAGAGACTAGCGATTTAATATATGATTGATCAAATACTGACGGATACTTTTTATAAAGGTCCGACTGGATATCCAAGGCTTTGTTTCTATATACAAGGGCAGAGTCGGATAATGCTATCCGTACGTAATTAGTTGCAATCTGGTGATAACAGTCTGTCAGTGCAATTGCATAGGATGTGTGGTCAGCATTTACCAGTTTTGAAAGAATTTCAGCACTTTGCTTAAGATATTTATCAGCTATTACATATTCATGATATGTAGTATAGGCTTCGCCTATCTTACTTAAGAAATTACCAAATGCGGCAACTTCACCCATAGGATTCATTTCTGCATACACATTGTAATAACTTATCCCTTTTTCGAAATACAAATTAGCTGCCGGAAGATCTTTATTCTCAAGATAAAAATTACCTAAATGATAAAAAAGGTCAGCAAAGGTTATATAATATTTTACCGGATTGGTACCTATTAATAACTCTGTGCCTTTTAATGCTTCTCGGAAATATTCGTCTGCTCTTTTTGTATTATTATGTGTTTCATAATATGTTGCCAGTTTAAATAAAAGGATGATCCTATATTCTTCAAAAAGCGCATAGTCTTCTTTAGCCAAAGTCGTATACTTATTTATTAACGAAAATAAAATCTCCTCCCCTTCTTTATGATCGGTTTCCAAATTGTCAATTATATTAGAGAAATAGGTGTCAGCATATATTTGAGGGTGACTTTCTGCTAATTTGGTTACAATTTGCATTCCTTTATCCCAATAGTGTTTCGCTTTTGATATCTCATTTAATCGTTCGAAACATTGGGTTGCCAGCATATAACATCCGGCACAATCCTCTTTTTCTTTAAGGGATGAAGATTCAATATTTTTATTTTCTATAATTTCAAGAGCTTCATTTATATAATTCCTGGCTGCATTATATTCGAAATTTTCCACTTTTGCTAAAGAGAGCATACTTAATAAAAGTGCATATTGATATGTATTGACATCTTTCTGGTCCAGTAATTTATATATTGACAGAGCCTTTTCATAATAAAAAGAGGCGTCTTTAAAATTAGATTGATTGCGCTTTAATTCACCTAATAAAAAATAAGTAAGAATTGTATGCTCCGCATAGTATTTATAATCATTTTCACTAATATTGCTTAATGCTTCATGCATATATGTCTCAGCTTTGTTCCAGTTTTTTTGCTGCATGGCATTTTGTCCCAACATAGTGGATATTTCCATTTTCTTTTGTATATGTACAGTATCAATTTTATTACGATTTAAAATCTGAAAATAATATGCCGCTTTTTTAAAATGATCATCTGAATTATTAAAGTCACCCTCTTCCGACATAAGGTTACCTAATTGGAAATAAACTTTACCTAATGATTCAGCCCTTATTATCCCAGTTTGCTCTTCATTATCATGACATCTTTCTATTACATCAAATGCAATCCTTTTGGCTGAATTATACTTATTGTATCTTTTGAGATAACTCATATATTCCAGAATAATTTCAAAATCTAAAGGGGCAAGCCTTATAGCTTCTTCATAGTTACTGCATGCCTCATCAAAACTTTTCAGAACAGACAGACGAGCTTTCATTAACACTAACTGGATAGCATCTTCTTTAATCTTTTGACCGGCATTGGAGAGTATCTCACCTCGCAAATATTTTTCTCTTATTAATTCTATTGGTATGTATAACAATGCACTGTCCAAGTCTCCCACAGAGATTTTTGTAAAAGCATTTTGCATAATAGAATCTGAACTATCCAGGTTGATCTGAGCCATTTTCTCCGAGATATCCCGGATAAAGTCAACCATATTGACTTTTATCTTTTCTATATTATTTATACTATCTGCAATACGGCCTGCTTTTTCATAATCTATTATTTCTCTGGCTTGTGCCAGTTGTAACTTTAACGCTTTGATCTCTCTTTCAAATTTTTCATCGTTTTTAATGCGATTTATATTATAAAGTTCATCTACCCTTTTGAAATATTGATTCTTTTCACAAATATAAATATTGATTCTTTCCTTTCTGCCAAGTGTTATATTATCAATATCCCGCCTATTAACCACAATATATTCATTGTATTTGCCGGTCGGTGTTACTTCGATTTTAGTTTGCGTGTTAGGCTCAACTCCGACTATTTGCAATGAAAAATAGCCGTCACTATCCGTAATATCGGATTTTGCTTCTTCATGCTTAATCTGGACACCTTCTACGTATATAATTTGTCCGGTATTTATTTTACTATTTTGTACGGAAACGACTCCGTCAAGTTTTATCATTTGCCCTTTGCAAACAATAGGTACTATTAGAAATAGAAGAACCAGCCACAGTTGTTTTCTCATAATTATTTCCGTTTCAGTACGATTCTGCATTCATTTTCATTACCCATGGGCACCATAGCTCGATAGCCGGTGTATCCTTCCTTGTATACGTTGATTTCCTGTTTTTTCTCCTGTTTTGCGATAGGAATGGAAAGTTTAAAGCGCCCCCTTTCGTCTGTTGTTGTTGCAATTCCGGCTACTTCGACTGTTGCCTGGCTTAATCCGTTCCCGGAGACATTATCAATTACAAGACCCCGAAGTTTATCAATGCCTTTCAGGTATACCTGTACATAATTTAATTCATCTTTATTTATAAGTACGACACTATCAGGTGTATAATACAGTTCTCCTTTAGTATCCAGCAATCTAACTAAAACAGATGTATTATTGTATTTATACTCAACATTCTTAAATATAGCCTCTCCGTTTTTATTTATCTCAACTTTCTCCGATTTATCACCCAGTACTATTTCAAGTGTCCCAACCCCTTCTAATGGTTTGTGATCTTTACCTTTCCAGCCATATGTCTGAATCGATAATGTAAATGGTTGTGTAAAAATATTATAAGCCAGATAAATCATTGCTGTTAAACAGATAGTTACGAAGCAAAACACTAATAAATGATTCCTTTTTTCTGTCTGTATTTTTCTATTATATTCATCAACAAACGATTTGATAATCATATATGTATTATCTACTTGAACATTTGTTTTTGTTACAATAGAAAGTACCCTCGCTCCATTAGCGTCAATTGCTTTCAGCCTGCTGGTAGTTGCTTTATTAACGTGCGTTTTAATTAACTCTTTATTTTGAAGAATATCTTTCAGTTCACGAATATCTTTCATATCAGCATCTGAAATTCCCCCTTTTACATCCTTAAGGTCTAATATACTTTTCTCTATCCTTTCCTGACCTTCTTCTATCCTGACCAGCCGCGCCCTTAAGTCCTCCAGAAGCAACCTCTGAAATGCTATCCATGCATCTCTGTTAACATCATCTTTTAACCCCTCTCCAAAAGTAAGTTCAATATATGCGTTATACTTTTCGGATAAGCATCGCTTGAAAGATTCACTTATTTGAAATTCCGATATGGCTAATTTTTTGAATATATATGATACAATATCTTGATTATTTGATAACTCTTTCTGATATAAAAAATCTGTAACCAGATTTTCATTTATATCCAGTATCGAATTGTTGGATAATTCATCAGTTAATCCTTTTTGTAAAAACTCAACTACTCTTCTGGCTTCCTTCTTCTCCTTTTTTGTCACACTATCTTCTTTCGAATAAGTGATATAAACCGATGACAAAGCCTGAGAAATAGAGTTTATGAATAATTTCTTTATCGTGTGATTCAGCTTATCCGAATCGTTCTCAATATTCTTTAATCTAATCGGTATCAGGCCTGATAATAAATTTCCGGCAACACCGGTACCTATATTACCAGCAATACTTGCAAGGGATGCTGTTGCATAATCCGATGTAACAACGGCGACAGCTGTTGCTGTTAACAAACCTACCGCAGTAGGGAGAATTGACCTTGTATTCTTCATGTGTATAGGTATAGTGGATTGATTAGTAAATATACTACATTTTCAATAGGTTAACTATAATTAGAATGACTTGTATTGAATTAATCAAAGATAACTATTTGTTAAATATCTATCTAAACTTTAAATCCGAATATATAAATAACGTACCGGATATTTTTCACACACATACAAATGTATTATAATTAAGACTGAAGATTTGATGTTTTGTCTCTCCAGTATAACTATTGTCCTTAACATCTATATATTCCGCCAGCCCCTATCTGAAATGGTAAATTAACTTCATATGTACTATTACAAAATAGTCTAAATCAAAAGCAACAAAATCCTATACCTTGAATAAGTCATTAGAAAATCATTAAAGAAGATAATTAATTTCTAATTTTTTTATAATAAGACACTTAAGGTATTTTATGCTTACTCCATATACTTTTGCCACAGAATTGATATGTACTTATTTCAACTTTAATTACGATTTGAGTAGGTAAAAAGGTAAACAAAAATATTTTATACATTAAATTATTCTTTATATATGAAAACAAAACATCATAATCTTATTTTGATTTATATTTTATTACTTATTCCAACCGGCCTGTTTGCACAGAAAATTAAAGAAAAAGATAAGACCGGTGAAAATGAAGAAAAAGCCTGGGAGCTAAGGGGCATTAGTGGATTAAACGTCTCTCAAACATCTCTTTCCAGTTGGCAAATGGGAGGAAACAGTTCATTATCTGGAACTGCACATCTCAATGCTTCATTAATTCATAAGTCAAAAGGATGGTTGTGGCAAAATGATCTGGCCCTCGAATACGGACTGACAAAAAATGGTACTTCTACTTCTCAAAAATCAGGTGATAACATCGACTTTTCTTCAAAACTGGGATATTCATCCAATAACAAGTGGTATTATACCGGAACAATAGATTTTAAATCTCAGTTCTATAAAGGAAAACTCCATCCAAAAGAGGGGAAATACACTTCTAAATTTATGTCCCCCGGTTATGTTAATACCTCAATAGGTATTGAATACCGTCCAAATAAGAACTATTCAATATACCTTTCACCTATAGCTGAGAAGATGACATTTGTCTTAGATGATTATCTATCAAATCACGGCTATTACGGAGTAAGAAATGGTGATAAATTAAGGGTGGAAACCGGGATTTATATAAAATCAAGAGCTGAAAAGGAACTGATGGAAAATGTTAAACTCATTACTAAGATAGACATCTTCACTCCTTACGATAAATCTTTCGGAAATTTTGATATAGACTGGAACCTAACAATCAATATGAAGATAAACAAACTCCTGTCTGCTAATTTAAATACAACACTCAAATATGATGATAATGTGAAATATATAGATAAAAATGGGGATTCAAAAGGGGCAAAAGTCCAATTTAAAGAAACACTTGGTTTAGGTATCTCATACAATTTTTAATAATATATATGCAAAGGACAGTAATCTGTTAATACGGTTAATACGATTACTGCCCTTGTACATACTCAAAACATACATAAAAATGGCAAGAGCAGTTGATCCTAATTTAATACCAGAAATAGTGAGTTGTCATTCTCTGCGACATTCAAAAGCCATGCATCTGCTTCAAGCAGGTGTTAATTAGGACACTGTTGTATTCAAACGACAGATGTCTATGCCAGAGCAGATTCTAAGCAAAAAAGAGAAGCTTTAGAAAAAAGTTATATTGACTTAACCCCTAAATCTAATAAAGAATGCCTATGGGAAAAAAATCATAATCTGTTGGAGTGGTTAAAGAGCTTCAATATGTGATAATTTTTGTAGAATTACAGTATAAATATCTCGTTTATTATACTGTGATTCTACAACTCTTAAAAATATTCATACATTATACAATCGTATGATTTATATGTTATAATGAGCAAATATGGTCATAGATATTATCTCTTAAAATCTAACAATGAATATATGCAAATTCTCCCTGTATTGATATTCCAGTTCCCATTTATGGAATTTACAAATCTGATAGATAATTGAAAGGCCTAACCCGTTTCCCTTTTTTTCTTCAGAAATTCGATTAAATCGCTTGAAAACTTTTTCAGGGTCAAGAGCTTTAGCTTCGCCTGTATTAGATATTGTTAATGTATTGTCTTGTACTGTCATATTGACTATCCCTTCTTTATCAATATTATGCCGTATAGCATTTACTATAAGGTTGTTTATCAAGCTTTCCAAAAGGGTTTGGTTTGCTGTTATTACAAGCGATTTCTGGATATTAATAGTCATTGTAATCCCGTTGTCTTCTGCCAGATATTGAAAATATTGTAAAGGCTTGTCAAGAAATTCTGCAAAATCGATTTCCTGCATATCCTTAAATTGGGCATTGTCTATTTTAGCTAATAACAATAGATTCTTATTCAAACGTGTCAACCTCGATGATACTGAGTATAATGATTGTATTATACCCACTTGTTTTTCTGTCAGGTCGGGTTCCTGCATCAGTATATCCAGTTGAGACTGAAATACAGCCAGTGGGGTTTGTAGTTCATGTGAGGCATTTTCAATGAACTCTTTTTGCTGTTTATACGCTTTCAGGTTATTGGATATAAGGTTAGTAAGTATTTCATTCAAGCGAAAAAATTCCTTGATATTTGTTTTCTCGAATTCAGGAATAATTCCTTGTTCAAGACTATAATTCTCTATCTGTTCCAGACTCTTGTAGAATGGCTTCCATGACTTTTTCGAAATAATCCGTTGGACAATACCCAGGGAAATAAGCAGGATTATAAATATCAATCCGTATTGGGTAAACAGATTCCAGAACAAATCATGGTTTTCTATCATAGGAATACGGCACATCAATATATATGGCTTATTTTCAACCTGAACTTTTTTATAAACTATACGATAATCGATATGATGTCCTTCGGCCTTGTTGTACAGGTACTCTTCAACAGGTTTGTCTAACGAATATGTTTCATTATATAGTAAAATCTGTATATCCTCATTGTATTTATTCCATATGTCAATTTCTGATATTGTAAAGGCAGACATTTTCTCTTCAACAAATTCATTACTGCGGTATACAATCAACTCATCTAAATCTTTTGTATAAAAAAACTTCATTATAAAAAAGAATATGGGGGCGCAACACAACAGTATAACAGTAGTGTAAATCAGGAATTGTCTCAGGTTTTTACTTAATAAACTTTTCATTCCGTCCATTGATATCCTGTTCCATAAATCGTTCTAATACAGTTGTCACAATCTGCATCTCCCAGTTTTGATTTCAGGTTCTTGATATGGGCATATACAAAATTATGGCTATCGAGCATATCTGCCATATCTCCCGACAAGTGTTCTGCGATTGCATTCTTGGATACCACCCTGTTTTTATTTCCTATCAGGAATAGTAACAAATCATATTCAGACTTGGTTAAGATAACAGGATTATTATTTACAGCAACAGTTTTTGATAATAGATTGATTTCTATGTTATGTGATTTGAGGACATTGTTATGCGAAAATTGTTGCCTTCTCAATAATGCGTAAATACGGATGCTCAACTCGGAAAGAGGAAACGGCTTTGCCAGATAGTCATCTGCACCGATTTTAAGACCTGTTATTTTATCATCCAAAGAATCCCGCGCTGAAATAATAATAATTCCGCTATCTATATTCCGTTGCTTTATTTCTTCCAATATCTTTAATCCATCTCCTCCGGGCAGGTTCAAGTCAAGCAAAATACAATCATAACTGTATAATGAAATTTTATCAATAGCACTATCGAAATTATATGCTTGTTCGCATAAGTAATTATCTGAAGACAGATAGGTTACTATATTCTGTGATAGTTCCCTCTCATCTTCTATTATAAGTATTTTCATTTTTTCAGAGCATTATTGTTTATCCATCAGTATTACCAAAGAACCTCCGGCAATAAGTAAACCTCCCAATATAACCTTCCAACTGACTGTTTCCTTTAAAATGATAAATGAAAGGAATATTGTGAAAACAACACTTAGTTTATCTATTGGGGCAACTTTTGAGGCATCTCCCAATTGCAAAGCCTTAAAATAGAACAACCATGATAAACCTGTCGCTACTCCTGATAATATCAGGAATACCCAATTCATTTTAGTCAGCTCTTTTATCCCATTGATGCTATTGCTTGCAAATACAATTCCCCATGTAATAAAAAGAATAACACAGGTTCTGATTGCGGTGGCCAGATTAGAATCTACATTCTTGATCCCTATTTTGGCAAAGATTGCAGTCAAGGCTGCAAAAACAGCAGAGAGTATAGCATAATATTTCCACATAACAATCCGGTTGTCAATTATATTCCAAATGTAGTAAATCAACTTTGTAGAAAATTTGAATACAATAATAATTTATTTTTCCGTTACCTGAAAAATTCAAAATTTCTGCAAAATCACTCCTTAGTTTTGCGATAATTATTCATACTTACAAATGAAACATTTATTTGCGGTTATTTTTTTATTTATAGTCAGTAGTTTAAGTATATATGCACAACAGGAAGATACCATAAAGGTTAAGATATTACCCAAAACTACATTACAGTTCAAAGATTCCCTTCTACGGGATAAAGCCAGCTTGAAACTAAATCCCTTACATCCGGATTATAACAATATGGATAAACTGTACCCGGTTTTTGATGAAAGCAGGATAACATTTGACTTTGGTAAAACCAATAGGAAGCCAAACATCTTCAATGCCTCTTATTCCAAGTTTATAATACCTACTGCTTTAATTTCTTATGGAGTTATAACCAGAGGGAATAAATCCTTACAGCAACTTGATCAGAGTACCCATAATGAAATAAGTGAACATTTGACAGTTCCAATTCCCATAGATGATTACTCTCAATTTGCTCCGGCTCTAACCGTTTATGCGCTTGATTTTGCAGGAATAGAGGCAAAACATAATTTTAGGGATCGTACTATTGTAATGGCAACATCATATCTTATCATGGGTGCGACAGTACAAACAATGAAAAGTTCTATAAATGTATGGCGTCCCGATGGTTCGAATAATAAATCGTTTCCTTCGGGACATACCGCTACGGCTTTTGTCGGGGCTCATATATTGTTCAAAGAGTATAAAGATACTTCGCCTTGGATAGGGATTGCCGGCTATACAGTAGCGGCAGGTACTGGAACATTAAGGGTACTGAATAAAAAACACTGGGTAAGCGATGTCGTTACCGGTGCAGGAATCGGTATATTAAGTGCTGAAGCCGGATATATGTTATTGCCTGTATTCCATAAGGTGTTGGGGATAAAAGGGGAGAATAAGAATCTGGTTGTTGTACCAACAATAGGTATTGATAATTATGGACTTGGGATGGCATATACATTTTAATTACCATGAAAAACCGAATGATTATTTTCATATTTTTTGTAATGCCCACCGTATGGATAAATGCTCAATGTCCTATAGAGAACAGCTTCTTTCAATCCGGAGAGGAATTGACATATGACCTCTATTTTAAATACGGACTTATTAATATGAAGGCAGGGGTATCTACGCTGAAAACGCAATCAGAAAAATACAATAATAAAGCTGCCTTAAAAATGACGATGACCGCTAAATCTGTCGGTATGGCTAACAAAGTATTTACTCTATCGGATACACTTATCTGTTATATGACAAATGATTTAATCCCTTTGGCATATATAAAGAATGCTCATGAAGGCGATGAGCATTCAATAGAAAATGTATCATATGATTACTCTTCCTTTCCAGTAAATATTAAAGCAAAGTTAATACGGAATGGCAAGCTTCGTTTCGATGAAGCGATAACATCTGAAAGTTGTATCTATGATATGATGAGCATTGTCTATTATGCCCGAACCCTTGATTATTCATCTATGAAAAAAGGTGATAAAACCACGACCTTATTTTTATCAGGAAAGAATAAGGTGAATATGGATATAGAATATCATGGAACAGAGAATATAGAAGCCAATGATGGAAATAAATATAATTGTATCAAACTGGTCTTAGTAATAAATGATAAGGCGTTCGAAGACAAAAAGGAAGCGATGAAGGTATACATAACAAATGATAATAACCGCATTCCTGTTCGTATCGACTCGAAGCTTAAAATCGGTTCTACCCGGGTTATTTTAAAAAGTATAAAAGGGAACAAACATTCTGTAAAGGCATCCTGAAATTTTAGCGGTAAAAACAGAAATTCAAAATTTCTGCAAAATCTCTACTTAGTTTTGACTTGATTATATAATCGGAATAAGTAATGTTTGATCAGACAATACCATACGAAGAAAATCTGTTTTTCCTGATAAACGGTGCGCATACACACTTCCTGGATAATGTGATGTGGCTGTATTCAGGTCTCAAAATATGGATGCCTTTAGCAGTGCTGGTAATTATAAATATTATTTACAAGAGAAACTGGAGGCAATGGCTTATAGTATTACTGGCTATTATATTACTGTTTATCCTTTGCGATCAGATATCTTCCCATATCATCAAGCCTCTTGTTGCACGCTCTCGCCCAACCCATTTCCCGGGTGTCATGGAGCATGTAAAGATTTTGTATAATTACACAGGCGGAAAGTATGGCTTTATCTCCGGTCATGCGACTAATTGTTTTGGATTTGCAGTATTTATGGCTCTGTTATTCAAGAACAGATTTTTCAGTTTTGTTATTTTCTCCTGGGCTACAATTATGGCTTATTCCCGAGTCTACCTTGGAGTACATTTTATATCTGATATCGTTGGTGGAATAATAGTTGGCTTAATAATAGGTTTCTGTATCTATAAAATATATAGTTATGTTATACAAGAGATCCAGCAAAAATCTAAGACTCAATTTAACACAGCATATCCTGCCAGACAGATTAATATCATGTCTTTAGTTATAGTTTTATATATACTATCATTCTGTTTACTAAGTGAATATCTGATTATATATTTAAAATAACGCATACCTTATGAAAAAGTTAATATCAGCCTTAATCCTCTCTTTATTAATATGTACAAGTTGTTATGATGATGGTGACAAGCCTGTAGCGGATATTAAGGCCTTTGCATTTTATGAAACAACAGATAATCCCGGCATTAAAAAGCCTGACATAGACGCAAAAGTTTTTTACTATTACAAAATATATCCGGACGATTTTTCCGGGTATATCTATGAAAAGGATGGAGTATTTATAAAAGATAATCTTCCTGATATTAAACCAGATGAAGAATATCGGATTGGAGAAAACGGGAGTGTTTCTTTTATTCCGGAATATATGAATGGCAGCGCGACAATTGTGATAGAAAGTAAATATTATGAAGGGCAAATTGCCTCGACTTGCTTTTCTTCGACTAAAAACGGAGCAGGATTTCATAAGACATTCAAATTCGAATAATGTTTTCGATTTATTACAAAGGTTTTACTTTAATATCAGATAAGAATATAACTTCTCCTGGAATTAATTACTCCTCTGTCACTATATCATTCCACTTCCTCACCCCATAGCTCAATATCAGGAATTCTACAGAATTCAATTATTATAGCTCACCGTAATGGTTGTTATACGCAACTTTCTTGTGTTCATCTTCACACTATTCTATATAATAAAGCAGAATAATTATACATTTTCTGCATATAGAAAATCAAAGAATGAACTTATGAAAAAGTATGTTGTTTAGATATTTATAAAGATAATATTTTTATGTAAGTTTGTTGATAATGACATTTTAAATGAACATGTTAAACCTGCTTATTTTAAACATTCGAAAATGAATTTCTATTTATACTCCGATAAAGAAATAATCCAGAAAATACAGGAGGAGGAGCAGGTCGGCTTCAAGCTGCTATTTATCAAATATTATATGAAGGTACTGACATTTATCTCAATGACTACCAAAGATAAATTTGTATCTGAAGATATTGCTCAAAATGTTTTCATGAAACTCTGGATACACCGCAATAACCTATATGGTGACAATCTGAATAACTTTATATTTACTGTCACCCGAAACGAAATAAAAGATTATTTCCGCGTATTATCTTATACTGAAAAGTATAAACTTCAGACTGTAAGGGACATGAATATTGAAATATCCGAAAATCCACTTCTCGAAAACATAGAGAATGATGATATAAATTATATGATTAGCCAGGCTATGGAGAAGCTTAGTGAAAAGAGAAGGGAAGTATTTAAACTCAGCAAGATAGATGAATTATCGAACAAAGAAATAGCTGAGAAACTAGGTATATCCGTCCGTACTGTAGAGAAGCATCTGGAAATTGCATCGAAGCAAATACGCAAACATATTTCCAAAATGAGTATTGGCTTAATAATACTCCTTGAAGCAATAAGGGCATCGATGTAGTAAACGATGCCCTATATTTTTCAACAATTTAATATTACAACTTTCTTACACGTATTCCACTCAGAGTAGATTTACCGATCAATGACTTAAAATTGACAGATACTCCGCCTCCATTAGTAGCTTTTGTAACTATATCGAATTGTACAGCACGCAGATTCCCATAATCACGAGCCAAATTCAAATTGTTTATTACAGGAATACTATTTACAGAAATAGAGAATTCTCTTACTCCGGCCGGAATTGCATCATTATCCGATCCTGATAGGTTGTAAATAATATCTTTTGTCGGACTTTTTGGATTATTTTCCACAAAGTAAAGTGTGACGCTATATTTGCCGTCCGGAACATCAAATTTGAAGCCGTCCAGACCTTCAACAAAAGTCTGGAACAGAGGGTTAGTGCTTGTTCCTAAAATATTATTTGCAATCCCCACCTTATGCTGTCTATCTCTTTTCTCAAAAATTGTACCTCCGATACGGCCAAATGCAAGTGGCTTATATACCTGATCAGGTAACCATACTGTTTTTGTCTCGGCATCAACATAATAGTAGTCAGCCCCTACGTTTACCGCAATGTCTAAATTTTCATTCCACTTACTTATATCCTGAGGAATAATAGAAAAGTCTATAGATAAGCGATCATAGGAACCTTGGTCATCCCTGGCTTCAATAACATTTTCACCATCAGTAAACGGTACATCAAACTCGGAAGTATAATCACTGACAGATTTGCGTCCAAGAGATTTATTATTCTGAAATAACTCCACATACTTGCTATTTGAAAATACTTTTACCGGATAGGAACATATTGCGGATTCTGCGACAGTTTCAATTCCTTTACGCAAAGTATAGTTTCGCGATGCAATATATAAGATTGGTATTTGCAGTTGGGCAGCTCTGTACAATGATGCAACATCTTTTTCAGTACGATCGTAATTTACCAATCCTTTCTGATTTATAAATGGAATCGCATCAGCACGGTTTTCGGCTCCGAAATCAGCAAAATTCCAAAGAGCATACCCTGCCAGATAAGGCAAAGCAGCCATCTGCCTGATATAAGAAGAATGCAGAACGGCCTCATATTCCTCTGAAAAATCCCAAGGACGAGGATTTAATGAATGATTATGAATATCTCCATCAGCTCCGTATTCCGAAACAATGATCGAACGATTAGGAAATCTTTGATGCTCGCTATTCAAAAAGCGGGTTAAATCTTCCAGCTCTTCATAATACCAGCCGAAATATAAATTATATCCCAGAACATCAGTAATCGTGGATACATCATAATGGTTATACCCCTCATGGTAATGGATAGCCATAACTGTATTCCGGTCAGGCACTTCTTCTTTTGTCAATTTTTCAAGTTTGTGGGCTAAGTCTCTTGTGTCCTGAGCTATTTGTGCTCTTTTTTCTTCAGGCATTTTACTATTTGATAACATACGAATAAGAATTTCATTCATATATCCGTATAATATCACAGATGGATGATTTTTCGTCTGGCGTATTTGCTCTCTCATCATATTCAGAGAATTATCTGTAAAATCTTGTGTTGGCGTAACTTCATTCACAATCGGAATTTCGGTCCAAACCAAAAGCCCTAATTCATTGCATATCCTATATACTTCCGGAGACTGTGGGTAATGTGCCAATCGGACAAAGTTAAATCCGAGCGACTTTATATGCATATAATCATTTATATGATAATCGTCAGTCAAAGCATTTCCTTTGCCAGAAAAATCCTGATGCCTGTTTGCCCCCTTAAGTTTATATTTTTTCCCATTCAGGAAGAATCCTTCACCGTTAAAACTAAACCACTTGAAACCAACAGGAACCTCAACTACATCCAACCATGTATTTTTACTTTGGTCTATAATTCTTATCACGTTTTTGTACAAAGCAGGTGATTCCGGACTCCAAAGATCCGGCACTGCAATATTCATACCTTCAATCGAAAACGAAGTTATGGCATTCGGTCCAAGCTTTAGATTTATCGTCTTAGTAAGAATCTTGTTGCCATTTTTGTCAAAAAGGGTATTTTCAACCAAAACATTTTTATTCTGTCCTGTATTATTTACTATATTTCCATCTACTTTCAATTTCGCATTCTTCTCATTCACATCAGGTGTGGAAACAAAAACTCCCTCTGATGCATAGTCTGTCAGATTAAAATGTACCGGATCTACAACTATTAATCTCACATTACGATATATTCCTCCATAGAATGTAAAGTCAGCATTCAGTGGCGGTATATCTTTATTGTGGCTATTATCTAGTTTTACTTTAATTATATTTTTTCCCCCGGAAATTAAATATCTGGTAATATCAAAATTGAAAGCTGTATATCCTCCGATATGCTTACCGACAGATTCCTCGTTGACAAAGACTTCGGCAACCTGATTAGCTCCTTCGAAATGAATTATAATATTCTTTCCTTCCCAATCATTAGGAAGTCTCAACTGATACGCATACCAACAAGTTCCTCTCCAATAACCGGGTTCTTCATCAAATGCATCATATTGATTCCAGGTATGAGGCAAATTCAAACTTTTCCATTCTTTCGAATCGAAATTGTTGTCGCTAACAGCTATATCTCCCTTGTGAAAATACCATCCGCTGTTTATCGTCATATTGACTCTTTTTGTTGCTTTTACACTTCCAAATAATAGCATAAAAGCAAATAATAATAGCAATAACTTATTCATATTTTATATTTTACCAAAATGTGTTTTTATTTTTTACTTCCAAGCGTTGCCCCGATTCGGGCCAGTATTTTGCACATTCATCAAATCGTTTCTGAATACGGGCAGGGGCATATTCATTATATTTCTGTTTCTTCCAAAATTTATTGAAATCGACCTGATTTGTATGATCCATAAGAAAACTCCACCTCAACATTTGCCAATATGAATCGTAAAAAAGATATATGTCATGATAATTCATGAAAGCACCAAGTGCATCAATCATTTCTTTTTTATCATTTTTTTCATCTATTAGCCGATGAACAAGCTGTGCAGCATCGTTACATTTATTGTAATATATGCATCTAAGATTTTCCTGCATACTAATAAATGTTTCAACATCATTGTACTGTTCCTCCGACAGATTGAGGTTGTCGATACATTCCATTATTTCTTTTACCCGCCTGAGCTGTATCTCCTCCTGTGTCAGATTTTTGTTTCCTCTGGGATGTATTTTGTACAATATTCCGTCGAAGCTCAATCTATTGTATTTTTTAGATCCCAGCCAAATGTAAGCTGCCTGCAAAGGAGACATTACCTCAATAATGTCTCCACAGTCATACCACCGCTGTTCTCTCACATATTCCCACAGATGTAAATATTTCAACCTGTCTTTTTGAAATTTCTTCAATCCGGCAATATCTTTCCGATCTATAAGATTGTCAATCTCTAAAATAGACTGAGAAAACGGGTAGTAAGCATATGGTAAAACATATTCTCCGTCAACAACAATATCCCAATAATAAGGGTATATTTTTTGGTCACCTTTTAAATTCACAACAGAATCGGTCGTCCAATAGGTATAACGGAAATCTTTTTGTTCCAGATATTGCTTAAAGGCTTTTCCCTGTGGAGGCATAACATAACGGTTATTATAGTTTTTATTCTTATCGGCATTGGTTTTTGACTTCAACTTACTACCTTCGATAATCAATTGCGGCCCTTTCCCCGAAGCGTGTTCCGTAGAATAAAACAAAACATGATCTCCCAGAATCTCTTTATCGGAAATTACTTTCAACAACAGTCCTGCGTTATCTCCAGGCTTATCCAACCAGTCCTGAACCAGTTCGGCTGGTAATGCAAACTCAAGCCATTCACCATCATATTTTGATGCCAGCGCTGTACCTAATGGAGTCTGATAGTAATCTATACCGGGAATACCACATCCACTTTCTCCACCAGCCCATTGCTCACCATTGCCCTTACTTTGCCAACTGGCTGCTGTGTATTGTGGCAATGATTCCATATTACCTTGCTGCCATTCCTTATTGGCTTCCTTGACCTTAAATAACCCGACAGGCACGGTAGCTGACATTTGAGTTATATTCCGTGGTTTATAAATTCTTAAAATTGCCTTATCTACTGTTCCACAATCTACGCCCCTCAGATCGAAACGGATGAGGACATTCCCCCGCCATTGATTCCACATGGCAATAGCATAACCAATATCTAATACCTGGGAAGCCCCAAAGTTCCATCCAGTCCAATAATTATCATCTTCATAAACAAGATCGCTCTGTCTAAGAATAACATCTTCGACCTGTGAGGGCGATGAAATCTTGAATTCTACAGCAGAAATATTTAATGCAATTAAATTCAGCAATAAAAACAGCTTTATTTTTCTCATCCTATCTATTTAACATTCTAATTTATTATAAACTCAGACATCAATGTTGCATCTGAGCTTCCACCTATCCAGACATTATATTTTCCTTTTTCTTGTCCGAAAGTCATATTAGCCCGCCAGAAAGATAAATCTTCCGCAGACAGAGTAAATGTTACTGTTTTACTTTCGTCAGCTTTTAGCATTACTTTTTCAAAGCCTTTCAACTCCTTTATGGGACGTGTAACACTTCCTATCAAATCGCGTATATAGAGTTGAGCAACTTCTTCGCCATCACAGGGTCCTGTATTTTTTATAGTTACACTTATATTTACCGAATCGCCCATTTTTATGTTTACGTTCTCTACACTCAAATTTGAATATTCAAATGTTGTATAGCTTAGTCCATAACCAAACGGGAATAAAGGTTCATTCGAAGTAAACATATACCTGGAAGTATATTTATCACTCGACTGAGATGTAAGTGCGTCAACCGGACGTCCTGTATTCTTCATGTTATAATGAATTGGTACCTGGCCTAGTGTTCTTGGGAATGTCATTGTTATTTTTCCGGAAGGATTATAATCTCCGGAAACGACTTCTGCTAAAGCTTTCCCTGCCATAGTGCCTGGATGCCATGTTAGAAGTATAGCATCCACAAGTTGTGTTTCGTAGGTAAGATCAAGAGGTCTGGCTGTCACTAGTAGAGCGACTATTGGTTTACCTGTAGCTTTAAGTTTCTCCAGTAATATTGTTTGGGTCTCAGGCAGACGTATAGATGTTAAGCTTGTAGCTTCACCGCTCCATGTCTGCGATAGTCCTAAAGTTACGAATACAACATCCGATCTATTTGCTGCATCTATTGCATCCTGATAATCTGTCATTACATTTCCTGCAACAACTTTTATATTCTTATCTCCAAATCTTTCTTTCAGGCCTTCTTCGAAAGTAACAGCCCTGTTTCCATCGGCTGCTACGACCCACGATCCGAGCATCTCCCGCTTATCGTTGGCAAACGGGCCTACCAATGCTATTTTAGTTCCATCGCTCACAGGCAACACGTTTCTCTTGTTTTGCAATAATACCATAGACTTACAGGCCAGTGCACAGGATGCATCTAATGCTTCGGGAGAGTAGTATGCCGTTTCATTTTTTGTACAATACCTGTATGGATCGTCAAACAATCCTAGTCTGAACTTCATAGCTAAAACTTGTGAGCATAGATAGTCTATATTTTTTACATCCAGTTTCCCTTCTAATACCAGTTCTTTCATATATTTAAGATATCCATTGCCAACCATATCCATATTAACTCCGGCTTTTGCCGCTAGTAGAGAAGCTTCTTTAAAATTCTCCGCCACTCCATGATTTACCATTTCGTTAATAGAGCTGTAATCACTCACAACAAATCCATTAAATCCTAGCTCATTCCGTAATAGATCAGTAATAAGGAATTTATTTCCTGATGCCGGTATTCCGTCATATTCGTTAAAAGAAGTCATAACCGTGGCAGCACCCGCATCTAATGCAGCCTGATAAGGAGGTAAATAGATTTCGCGAAGCATCCGTTCAGACATATCCACAGTATGATAGTCACGGCCTGCCTGTGCCGCACCATATGCAGCAAAATGTTTTACACATGCCATAATAGTGTTTGCCCTCGACAAATCGTCGCCCTGATATCCTCTGACCATAGCAGCCGAAATATGACTACCCAGATAAGGATCTTCTCCAGAACCTTCCGAAACCCTGCCCCAACGAGGATCGACACTAATATCGCACATTGGGGAATAAGTCCATGTAATACCGGCTGCAGAAGCTTCTTCGGCCGAAACACGGGCAAAACGTTCTATTTCATCAATATCCCAACTTGCAGAGATACCTATATTAACAGGGAATATAGTTTTATAACCATGTATTACATCCATCCCGAAAAGCATAGGTATCTTGAGGCGTGTGTTTTCTATTGCCATCTTCTGTATCCTGCGCGTTTCTTCAGAAGTTTTGACGCCAAACACATTACCGCAGGCTCCGGATTTTACATAATCGTCCATCTTTTCTGATGACCTTGGTCCTGTCACCATTCCACGTGCCGCAAACAGAACTGTCTGACCGATTTTTTCTTCCAGCGTCATCTTTTTCATCAGATTTTTCACTTTTAGCTCTGTTTCTTTGTCAGTGTAATACTTTGCAGCTGCTCCTCTTGGTGGTAGCTTAGGTTTAGATGCCGTCAAGAGGACAGGTATCAAGAAAGCACAAATCAAAAAATATAATTGTTTCTTCATTTCTTTTAATCTGGCAAATTATCTTTACTAATATCTTTTGTAAATCCCAATTTCTCCAAACCGTTCTTTATTTCCGGTGCGCTCATAAACAATTTCCAGAGCATTCCTGAACGATGGTTTTCAATCATCGGTACCACCGCACATTGATTGTTGCCCAAATAATCGTTTACTACAGAATTGGAAGCCGGAATATATGCATCGTAAAATCCATAAGGGCCCCATAGGTTATCACCGAGGTCGAAATAAAAATGTTTCAGTGCCACCATTATTTCCTTCGGTGCATATGGCATTGCAGCAATCGTCCCGGATGGAGTTATCGCGCCATAGTCTGTCTTAGTGTTATGCGCCTTATACCCTTTCACCGAGTAACCGGCAGAGAAACCCCAACAGTCTGCCCCATAGCCGGGAAAACCTTTCGGATTTTCGATACAATATGCGCGTTGGATTTTCACCTGATTCACATTCACATCCCAATAATTGATGCCCAACTTATCTTTTATTCCATACGGATCGAAGCCCACATAAGAAAATGCTGTCCAAAACAGAGGGCCTACATACTGCTTTCCCGTGTTGTGCATCACAATAGTGGGTATTCCATACAGTGTGGTATCGCTCAGGATGGCTCCTTTTCGAGCCCATCCTTCATAGTATGCTGCCACCGGTAGCGGATGTGTAGGTGAGGATACTCCGAGTATATAAGGAGCAAGGCATTCGTTATACCCTTTAAGTGGGAAATTCTTTTCCCATCCATAATTTGGAGACCAATGCCACATCAACGCGTTCTCGTCATTCAGGTACCAGCTCCACTCCATTTCCTTCCACAGTTTGTCCAATTTTGCGGCTAAGGCTTTCTCCCTTTTATTACCTTTTGCAAAATACTGACGGGCACATAAAATTCCTTCTGCCATAAAAGCACTCTCAGCAATGTCCCCGCCATTATCTTTACTTGCGGGATTAGCAAAAGGTATCGTTTTTGCATTAGTATCGTCAATCCAGTGTGACCACATACCATGATATCGGTCAGAACGTTCTAGAAAATCCGCTATGCGCTCTATTCTTTCGAGTCCTTTTGTTCTTGATATGAACCCACGCTCTATTCCTACCAAAATACCAGCCAAAGCAAAACCCGAGCTACCTACCGTGATAGTATTTTTGTCTCTTTCCGGATTATTTGTTATGATCCTTACACGGGATAATCCTGAGTTAGGCAAGGCAGCATCCCAGATATATTTAAAATATTGCTTTTGGATATATGTTAAGAATTCATCATCGTTTTTAAAGTCCATTTTTCGATTCTTTCCTATATTATCAGCTAAAACCGATGAAACAGAATATAGAAACAGGAACATAATTAAAATCGTTTTTTTCATATTCAATATATAATTTATTTTACAAAAATTTGAGATTATGTATAACAGTAATTTATTGATATAATTTGGCTCGTTGATAAATAAACTTGTTACAACATGAATTTTTATCGATTATTAATCTTCTGGTTCCACATTATTTTCGTACCCTACATACCCGAAATTTTGGTTTATACGTGCCATTGTATTGTCATTAATAGCACTTTCTGGTATAGGCCAATAGATGTGATAAGGACTTATTTTGTACTTTCTTCCATTGTATTCGAAGTCGCGGGGAGTACCGGTTGTTGTATCAAAGTAAATATTGTTTTTAGAAGTCAGCCTATCATAAAACCAATTCTTGATACCGATGTTTTCCTGAGTATATCCATTTTTGTTCAGTTTAGCCATGGTGTAAGCTATCCTTACCAATTCTTGTCTTCGCATTTCTTCTAAAAACAATTCACGAGCTCTTTCATCTAAGACATCGTCTAATGTGGCTGTCCCACTCATAGGTAAAGCACCTGCACGGGTACGCACTTCGTTTATGTCGGCAACAGCATCGCCTCCTCTATTCAGCCAAACCAAAGCTTCGGCACGCATCAGATAAGCTTCTGCCAAACGATATATGTACCAGTCCATACAACCTCCCATCAAATTGAAATTATCAGATAAACGGGTTTCATCATCTACTACAACCTTATTGTATACAATACAATCCCAATTACGTAATGTATCCTGACAGAACTCTATTTTCAAATGTTGGCCATACACATTCGATCCGGGACGGTTATATACCAGAGCTTCCATTGGATACCAATTAGGTGCACTATGGCGCATATCGTTAGCAAATGCCTTATCTGCCCATATTGTATGATGAAAGTACCATGTTTTTTTCTGAGTACCTATACCACGTCCTGTCCATAAAATCTGAGGGCCAGCACTTTCACCCAATGGCCCTGGCCCTCCGGTGTTTCCGTCTACACAACTTACATTCCCACTACCTGTTCCTAAAGAAGAAGTGCCTTTATCATTATCCATATTACCTCTATACCATTCTACCAGATGTTCACGCATACGTTCGCTACCCGTTGTTCCCCCTAATATGCCTGGCCGATCCTGAACAACCAATATTTTTTCGGTGTTCGCTACATCTGAGGCGTTGTATTTATAAAATAAATCAGTCATAATATTGGGGTTTGGTATTTTTACGCTCGGATTTGTAAGCAATGCTCCAAAACGCGCACTCATAAGCTTGAGGGAAGGTGTGTTTATTACTTCGCTCGACGACGATACAGCCTTATCGAACTGTCCGTCCATCAGATAATATTTCGTAAGCAACATATTTCCGGCTGCTCGGTTAACTTGTCCGGGCGACACTGAAACAGGAAGGTTTTTAGTGGCGAATTCAAGGTATGGTATTATAGTAGATATGATTTTCCGCTGGGTTGCAGTCTTGAAGTCCAGCTTGGGATATAAAACTTCTTCCGTAACCAACGGTACATCTCCATAAGTAGTTATAAGCCTGTAATACCAATAACCTAAGAAAAAATATCCATTTGCAAGCAATTCATTTTTCTGACTTTCAGACGCTTGTACATCTTCTATACGGGAAATAATAACATTAGCATAGCTAATTTGTTTATACGCCTGATCCCAGAAGTCTTTTGGGACAGAATATGTAGGATTCATTTCTGAGTCGTAATCCCGGGGCGATCCATTTACTAATACAGCTAAATCGGAACCTTCATATGCACGGCGCATATTCGTTCCCCTACCCATTACTTCGGGACGAAGTCCTTCACATAGTTTATTAATGAGCGACTGCATACCAGAAACTGTTGTATATATATTTTCCGGTACAGATTTGGAAGGCATCTTAGGTTCAAGCCAATCTGATGTACAATTTGTTACTAAAAATGTAATTAATAGTAGAATACTGATCTTATATAGTGTTTTCATATTAAATAATCATATTATAATGTTAAACTAATTCCAAATGTAAACGTAGTAGGGATCGGGGCTTTTGTTTCCACATCCCAATACTTCCATGAGTCAAAACAATAAACGTTATCAACATTGAAAAACAATCGTGTATTTTGAATGGAAAGTTTATTTACAAGTTTTTTAGGAAGCTCGTATGACAATGATACATCTTCAATGCGTAGGAAAGATGCATTTCTGTAAAGTGTTCCAGTCTTTTGTGCACCGAGTCGTCCCCAGTAAGTGGAAGGATTTTCTTCAGTCCAATACGGGTATTTTATTTGTGAAATACGATCGGCATAACCTCCTACAGCAATCTCATTACTTGCTTTTTTATGTCCTAACTCTGCACGAAGCATGAATGAAAGGGTTAAGGAGCGAAAGAATGTCATTGTATTTCGTAACGATATACGGCTTCGTGGCGTTGTATATCCCTGCCAACGATAATCAGCACTGGACAGGCTTGTACTTTCACTATTCATGTATGTCTTATAATCCCCAGGAATACGGCCCTGTTTAGCAGCTTCTTCCTCTTCGCCCTTTTGCCATACTCCTATAATTTGATAGCCATATATTTCATCGATGGCATGTCCTATGTAATAGCCATTTGTAGGATCATCAGCTTCACGCTGTCCCACTACGTTTCCGTTTTCGTCTAATACATCTACCGTCTTCCCATATAGGTGCTTAATTTTATTACGGTTCATCGACATAGTAAAATCAGATGTCCACCTGAAAGCTGAGGTATTGATATTCAGAGAATTGACAGTTAACTCCAATCCTTTCCCCTCAACTTCACCAAGATTAGATCTTACTGTAGTATAACCTGTAATTGTAGGTAATGCTCTACTGGTCAGCATATTTGTAGTTGTTCTTTGATATAGGTCTGTGGTTATATTGATGCGATTATTGAACAAACCCAGATCAAATCCAACATTCGTAGACAAGGTGCTTTCCCATTGTAGTAGCCTGTTCCCCATTTTTATCGGATACATAGTTACTACACTTTGCCCGTCGATTATAGTATATCCGTTATCTAATTGGGAGATAGCATCATAACGGCCAATATTGCTGTTCCCATTTTTTCCATACGAGAAGCGAAGTTTCAGATTACTTATGAAATCTGCTTTCTGCATAAACGATTCTTCACTTAATCTCCATGCTAATGCCAATCCCGGAAAATTTGCCCAAGGCTTGTCCTGACCAAATCGACTGTCCCCATCTCTTCGTATCGATAAAGTCAAAAGATAACGATCCATTAAGGAGTAATTAAGTCGGCCCATATATGAGGCTTTTCTATCCTCTTCATCATTAGATGCAGACGATTTGATATCACCTAATCCGATATTATGGTGTCCAAGCTGCTCAGTGGTTGTAAATCCTGTTGATCCGGCTATGGTTTCATTGCTCTTATATTGGTTTGCACTCTGCAATAAAGTCACATCGAACTTATGTATGGTATTAAATGTTTTATTCCAACGTAGTATATTGTCTATCGACCAGACATGTTCGTTATATTCATTCCTTTCCGCCATACCCAAATCTCTCATTCCGTCGATAGTCCATGATGGCTTGTATAGGTAGTTACGCCTACTTTTCCACATATTGTTGAAGTTCGTTTCGAATTGAAATCCGTATGGAAGTGTCAACTTTGCAAAAACGATACCCAGTATATTCAGCCCTTTATCGTAATTATCCCATTGAGTTTTATCAAGCGGATTTTTCGCCATATTGTCCGTATTCGGATAGCGCATATATGTTCCGTCTTCGTTTTTAATATCGCCTAAAGGACTATTGTCGAATGCGTATGCTAAATCGGCCTGTTGTCCGCCCGAATCGGATGAAGAAAGATTTGCTCTTATTCCTACTTGCAGGAAGTTAGTGATATCGTTTACTATATTAACATGCGATCTGATGTTTTTATATTTACTGCCTACAACGACACCTGTGTTATCAAGCATTCCCAAAGACCAATAATAACTTAAGTTTTTAGATTTTCCCGAAACACTGACGTTATAGTCTATTGAATATCCCGTTTGCAATACTTCATCGAGCCAATCTACTGAATTACGGTTATAATAATTTGTTATTTCCCCCGGATATAACTTTAAACGGTTTAACCAGACTTCAGTTGGGTCACTATTAGGATTCACTCCGTCGTAGCCCATCCATGTAGCCAAATCAACGTTTTTTAGTTCATATGGACTAGAGAAGAATTCTTCTTTATCTGAATTAGGAGCTTTATCTGTTAACAGTTTATTTCCCCGCATTTTCAGATATTCGTTTACACCATAAGTTTCTTGCAGATTAAATTGTTTAGCAAAACTTGTTTTCAAATCAAAACGGATGGTAGGTTTTTCATTATTCCCATTCTTAGTGGTTATCAGAACAACTCCATTAGCACCATTTGCCCCGTAAACAGCAGTAGAACTGGCATCCTTCATTACTGAGACTGATTCTATATCATTTGGGTTGATGTCATTCAGGTCTCCCGGATATATCATTCCATCTATGACAACTAAAGGCGAACCTTTCCCGCTAAGGGAAGTCTGGTCTCTTACGGATAAAGTCTGTTGTCCTTTTACCGAAGAGCTACGGGCAATGTTCAGTCCGGCAACTGCACCTCTCAAATAATCCCCTAAAGATAAGGCTTGTTTCGATTCGTAGTCAGACATTTTGATTTGAGTTACAGACCCTGTCAAATCGCTTTTCTTCTGCACCCCGTATCCAACGACCACCACTTCATTTAATTCAGATACGGCTTCGGACAATTCAACGTTTATTGTAGAGCGATTTTTAGAAGATACAGTTTCCGGTTGAAATCCTAAAAAAGAGAACTCAAGAAGTGAATCATCAGCTACCTGTATCTTATAATATCCATTCTCATCGGTCATTTGAGCATTTTGAGTATTTTTCTCTCTTACCACAGCTCCGATTACCGGTTCTCCAGTGCGGTCTACAACACGACCTTGTATCTCTATTTTATTTCCCGAACCGGGTTGTTGTGAAAGAGATACTGGACTTATCTCTTTTTTAGAAATCGAAATATTACGCCCGATAATATTAACTGCAATGTTTTGCCCTGTAAATATTTCGTTTACTATATTGGATATATCTTTATTTTCGGCATTGATGGATATCTTTTGTTTCAAGTCAATATCTTTTGTTTTTATAACTACCGAATAATTATAATTTTTTTGCAGCATCTCAATAGCTTGCTGCACCGTTACCTGATTCAGTTTCAATGTTATGTTTTGAGCTTGCATAGACAAAGAAACAAGGCTGAGACCCAGTGTAATAAAGATTACACAACAGTATTTAAGGTTAATAAGTTGTTTCATATTAATAATCAGTTAATATTGTTTTTCATTATTTTGAAGGAAAAATGTCGATTACATTATTTTTTCGGATAAATTTCAAGGTTTTGTTAATATTTAGCATTTCCAGTATTTCGTTGAGTGATTCGTTATTTACAAATGAAGCGTAGTAGAGTTCCTTTTTCAGGTTTTCATCTCGTATTACAATTAATACATCGAATTTTCGCTGCAATTCTAATGCTATCTCTTCGAGTGTTATATTTCGGAAGTAGATACCTGCATTCTCATCACTCCACGAAATATAATCGTCGGAAGAAAAACTGTATGACTCTACTTTTCCTGATGCATGATTGAATATCAAACTGGTTCCGGGAGTTAAAGAATAGCTATGATTGGCTCCATTATACTTAAAGTCCAAATCAATACTACCTTCTACCAACGATACTTCGGTTCTGGTTTCTTCGGGATATGACTTTACGTTAAATTTCGTACCCAATACTTTTATATCAATATCTTTAACCGATAAATAAAATGGTTTGGAAGGGTCTTTAGCAATGTCAACATACACTTCTCCTGAGACGAATATTTGCCTTTTCTTACTATCAAATTTTTCCGGATATATAATCTTACTGCCGGCGTTAAGCCATACTGAAGAATTATCAGATAGTCTGATATGCTTTTTATCAGCATAGTGAACATATTCTTCAACCCAGTTTTTAGGCTGACGACTTTCGTTGTAATAATATGCGGCAAACATTATCAACGGAATAACTGCAACAGCTGCTATTCTCTGAAGCCATAGAATGCTTCTTTTTAATTTCTGTTTGTTCGATTTCATTTCAGAGGATACAACAAGAGATTCATATTTATTATCTAAACTATATACGAACCTGGCGTATGCATCCTGAGCTTTTTCAATATCTCTTATTTCCGGCACTTCGTCCCACAGTAGGGTCATCGCATCCAAAAATGCAGGACTATCACTATTTTGAATAATCCACTGTTTCACTTTTCCTTCCTCTTCTTCGGTACAGTTTCCTAGAAAATAGTTTTTCAATTGCTCATTATTCATTTTTTGCATATTCATATATTTATTGACTTGTATCCTCTGTTTCTTTATCTATTGGGATTTACAACTTAATGACCCTCTGCGTTTGCACTTGTTCCCGCTATACTCATGACAAAACCACCATAGTTGCAGTCGGTATATGTTGCGCTACCCTTCTGTCCTATAATACCACCGATATACCTTCCGGCAGTAGGAAGTGTCGCATTGGTGAGTACATCAATGTTTCCAAGATTTGTACAAGCTGAAATAGATAGCGCCGCTGTTGCTTTCCCGACTATTCCTCCTGCATTCTGAGCAGCAATTACCGTCCCGTTTATACTATTTGTACTTAAAGTGATAGATGTCGCTGCCGTGACTTTTCCGGCAATGCCGCCTGCACTTACAAGTTCTTTATTGCAGTTACTTTTGACTAATGCGTTATTTAAACTATTTTTGATTACTGCGGTGGCAGTTGTAACATTTCCGGCAATGCCGCCTACAGTTGCATTATCTGAGGAGGAAAGGTCGGTAGCAACTAAGGTTATTTCACCATTATTTTCACAACCATATCCATCACCGTCATTTCCGATATTACTTGTACCCTGAGCCTGTCCGGCAATTCCACCCACAGCTACGGCTCCAATTGCGGTCACGCTGATTTTGCCGTTATTGATACAGCCAAGAAGTGTCTGACCATTTAGCTGGCCGACAATGCCTCCTGTCTGTGTTACATCACAAGTGACTGATATATTCCCGTTGTTGATACAGTTCTCAAAAGTATATGAGCCTCCACCTGCACCGGCTATACCGCCTACGCGATTAGACACGGCCTGAATATCCACATTGCTTTGGCAATCAACTATTTTTGTTCTTCCGTATGCCACTATTCCTCCTACGCGTGTAGAGTTAGTGCCTGTTTGGGTTAGACTACCTTTTGCAATACAGTTTTTTATGTATCCATCATCAGCCGAAAGCGAGAACCCGACAATAGTAGCTAAATGCCCATTAGATTGATTGAATGATGATATACCTGTTATATCTACAATCAAGTTTTCTATGATGGCTTTAGGGCCGATACGGGTAAAGAGAGCCACAATCATTTTATCACCGCCATCCAGCTGTCCTTTTATTGTATGTCCATTGCCATTGAATGTTCCGTTGAAAGCAGCATCGCTACCTTCCATAAGGTTGTTATTGGTACTCATACCACCCATACATGGTATCTTATCTGCGCCGAAATCAATATTATCCATCAGGTTAACAATACCATTCTCGTCTGACCATTGACTATAATCCTGATTACCGGATATTGCTTCGCCAAACTCGACAAGGTCTTGTTTGGACCAAATACCCGGACCTCGTTCAGGCTTTTCGGGACCGACTTGCGTAATCAAGATAAATTTCCGTTTTACTACATCATTATCAATATCGCCCGACTTGATAGATATAATGGCTGTCCGAGTTGTATAATCTACAAATTCAGGAACAGAAACAGTAATTTTCTGTTCCGAAGCATTCTTCGAATCAGCTGTTGGGGTGTATGTAAGCCAATTCGCATTTGTATGAATTTGCCATTTTGCATTCGTATTTAATGTAAAAGACATTTCTCCGCCTTCTGGGTCAAAGACAAGAGTGTCGACACTAGTTTCAATATTGTAGTGTAAGGCTGGATCGGAATCTTCGTCACTACAACTCACACAAAAAACAATCAGGGCTAAAAAAAACAGCAAATTCATGTAATTCAGAATAAGGGGCTTATTCGCTTTAAGGTTGCATTTACAGGAAAGTTCATTCATATACTATAAATTTACAGGTTAACAATAAATTAATTCCGCTATTAATAAATACGTATTGAAAATAAAAACTACGTACTCCTGCAAAAAAAATATTTCAAATTGATATAAGTTTCATTGTAATCAACTCCAAATGAGACAAGTTGGGATAAAGGAAAAGAAATAAAAATTATCCTATTCGTTTACAAAATGTTGTAGATACTATTTTAGAGATATAAAAGGTCATCTGTCACTGGAAGAAGTGAAAAAACTGGAAACATACATTTAGATCTGATATAAAAAAACGTTCTATAGAAACGACAAGCAATATAACTTGTAGTTTTTTATTTATTACCTTTACGCCTATGAGCAAAATATTAGAAAAAGCCATACAAATAGCAGTGAACGCCCATTTCGGTCAAACCGATAAAGCCGGGGCACCTTACATCTTTCATCCTTTAAGGGGGATGAGTTACGTATCAACTAGCGAAGAATGGATTGTAGCCGTTTTGCATGATGTTGTAGAAGACACCGACGTTACTTTTGAAAATCTTATTGACGCAGGAATACCCAAACATCTTATACTTATTTTAAGAGTCCTCACACGGACAAAAGATATGGATATTTCGCGCCTGCCGAATATAACTGAAGAAGATTTGGCAAGACTGCAGAAATATTCAGTAAGTCTTAAATTCCTAAAATCAGCTTCAGGAAATAAATTTCAAATAACCACATAAAGAAATCAAACCTGCAAGGCTCCCGGAAAAAAAGAAACATGAGCCTCACAGGTTCGAAATCAATCAATATTAATGTTAATCACAGTCCCGAATCGCTATTCTGGGACATCGAGATCTTTTCGATAGGAATTTAATTCATTAGTAAGCCTTTTTATTTCAGCTTCATATTCCGGCTTACCATATATATTTTTAACTTCATTCGGATCAGTTTTCAGATCAAAGAATTCGTAGTAATCCAAATCATGCCCTGCATCTTTACCTTCGCCTTTTCCGTAGAAATGAATCAATTTATATCTTCCGTCATATACTCCATCGTGGCGCCTTACCGAGTGAATTGCGGGATAATCATAATAATGATAGTATAAAGATGTTCGCCAGTCCTGTGGTGTCTTATTGTTCGCCATAATCTCCTTTATGGATAAGCCATCCATTTCAGCCGGAGGAGTAATACCGGCAAAGTCAAGGTAAGTAGGAGCGAAATCAATATTCTGCACCAATGCGTCACAAACAACTCCTGCCGGTATCTTACCCGGACACATAGCCAGGATAGGCGTCCGCATCGACTCGGAATACATGAAACGTTTGTCAAACCATCCATGTTCCCCCATATAGAATCCCTGATCGGACGTGTAGACAATAAGTGTATTTTCCATCATTCCGTTTGCTTCCAGATAATCAAGTAGTCTTCCTATTTGTTCATCAACCGACTTTATGGTACGCATATAATCTTTCATATAACGCTGGTATTTCCACTTAGCCAGTTCTTCTCCTTTCAGGTTTGCTTTCAGGAATGCTTCATTCTTCGGCTTATAAGCAGCATCCCATGCGGCAACTTGCGAGGGCGTCATTCTCGATCGAGACTTTTCCCAACCATTCAATGACCATTTTTCCTGCTCGCTATTAGGTTCTTTTACAATTTCATTCACTTTGAGATCATAACGTAAAGTCATAAAGTCGGCAATCTTCATTTCCTGGGATTTTGCCGCTTCGCCGCGAGTGGAATAATCATCAAAGAACGTTTCGGGATAAGGGAATTCCATATCTTCATACAGTTTCAGATATTTTTCTTCCGGCATCCAGTTACGGTGTGGCGCTTTGTGATGAACCAACAGGCAGAAAGGCTTCGTTGAGTCCCTGTGATCGAGCCACTCGATAGCATGATTCGTAATAAGAGTTGTCGCGTACCCTTCTTCCCTGATATACTCTCCGTTTGTTTCCTTCGTCCTGAACTCCGGATTGTAGTATTCGCCCTGATCTTCAAGTATTTTATAATAATCAAAACCTTTCGGCTCGGTTTTCAGATGCCATTTGCCGACAATAGCAGTTTGATAGCCGGCTTGCTGTAATAATTCAGGAAAAACAGTGTTATCTTCTTTAAATCCTTTAGTCAGTGTTTTCTGACCATGTTTATGACTGTATAAACCTGTGAGAAGCGTTGCCCTGCTGGGAGCTGAAATTGAATTCTCTACACAACCCTGTGTAAACAGCATCCCCTTCTGGGCAATACGATCAATATTGGGAGTTGGTACCATCTTGGAAACCGGATGCGGGTATGCACTTATTGTTTGCCACGAATGATCGTCAGTCATTATATGGATAATGTTGTACTGTTTTTCCGTTTCTTTTTCCGTTTTACACGAATTCAGAGATACAATAGTGGCAACTCCGGCAGTTGCCGCCATTATGTAGCTGTTATATCTTTTCATAGTTTTCAGAATTATCTATATGCAACATTTTGTTCGATAATGCCTTTCGAATCGATAACCACTTGTGGATCAATAGGGAATACATAACGGTTAGGGTCATTATTATAAGCGCTGGCATCGGCTGTTGAAAGCCCTCTTTTGCCATATTCAGCCCATTTACCATGACGGATAAGATCCATATGCCTTACACCCTCACAATAAAGTTCATGCCCTCTTTCTAACAGAATGGCTTCGCGAAAAGCATCCGGCGATGCCACATGGATTCCGCCATCTATCGTTTCTATACCGGACACACCTGCTCGGGAACGAACCTGATTGACCAACTTGATAGCCTGCGGTGTAACGCCTTCTGTTTCGAATATCGTTTCGGCATAAATCAATATGGCTTCTGCATAGCGGAATACAGGAATATCGTTACGGGAAAAGTTTCCGTTTGCGCTTGGGTCTTGGTCATATTTGAAAGGGATGGCTCCACTTGCAAGACCATTATTACGGTCTTTTGTTACGCCTTTGTTGTTGACATAGGATGCGACAATCGTATTCAACCTTTCGTCATGCGGTTCATAAGTATCATAAAAATCCCATCTCATACGGTGCGTACTGCTACCTGTTGCATAGGGTGAAATATGCACATAATCGGAAGGCATAGCGGCGCAATACCATTGGTTCGGGCTATAATCTTTTGTACCGTCGCAAGGGATGGCTAATATCAGTTCCTTATTCTTTTCATTGCTTATACTAAAAACATTCTGATAGGACGGTTCAAGACGATAGATGTTTCCGACACCCGATTCAATTCCCATTTCGTACAAATCCTTAGCAATAGGTTTAGCACTTTGGTAATCCCCTTTCATAAGATATATGCGAAGAAGCATCATTCTGGCCGCACCTTTAGTAATCCGTCCCCAGTCACTCTGCGTCTCAGGCAATAACGGTATCGCTTCTTCCAGATTGGAGATCAGGTAATTTAAGAATACTTCGCCGGTTGGTTTTGGCAACCATTCGCCGCTCTGGGGATCAGCATCCCATTTTATAAGTTGTTCATCACTGGCAAACGGTACCGGACCAAACATATCATATAGTATCATTCCTGTCCACCCAATAACAGCCTGTGCTTCTGCCGCATACTTTTCTTTGTTCGGCAAATCCGTTTCCATAATCCTTATGTAAGCCATTCGTGCCTGTGACAGATGATTAACCTTAGGAAAATATTTACTGGTGAGCGGATTCATAATATTATTGCTGTTTAGCTGCCAGCTATGCCTGTTGCACAACGTAGAAGTTGCATTTGTATTAGACTTATCGGTGGTTAAAATGTCTGTTGTATTTTCCGTTATAGAGTAGTATCCTGCGTCCAGGGTTGCATAAAATCCCCAAACATTAGCATCCCCATTAGAAGAGCCGAAGGGTTTATAAAGAGAATATACGTACAGTTTAAGGTCATTTTCGTTTTTGAGAAAATTCTCAAGTTGAATGGTTGACGAATCCGTTCTTTCTAAATCCATACATGAGTTGAATGACAGTACGGATAATACGGCTATAAGTGATATAATATATTTTTTCATGGCTATCGGTTTAAAATTTAATATCGATTCCAAATGTATATGTCCTTTGATTGGGATAAGCTGCCTGTGAATCAGTTTCAGGATCAGATCCGGAATAAGGAGTAATAACGAAAAGGTTTCTGGCTGTGGCATATAACCTCACACTGGAGAATACTTTACTTGTTAATTTTTTAGGTAGCGTATAGCCTAATGTTATGTTCTCACAGCGCAGGAACGATGCCTTCTCGTAATAAAAACGCTGCACCTGTCCGGAAGATACTGCTGTGGCAAATATAGACGGAGTCGTTGAATTCATATTATCATAAGACCATCTGTTTTTTAATTTTGCCAGTGTATTTTCACCGTAAGTATATACATTCTCCATATTCCCGCTAAATAGACGGTAGGTAGCATTGCTCTGCCAATTGTTCAACATACCGTACAGATAGATATTCAGGTCAAAGTTTTTATACTCGAAACTATTGTTGATACTGAAAGGGATCGGGGTACTGTTGCCAAAATGCTGCAAATCGGCCTCATCTATTTTTCCATCCGGTGAACCCGAATATGCAGGTTTTCCATTTACCATTACTATATTCCCGTTTTCATCGCGCAGGTAACCATTTACATCTTTTACCTTGATAGCTCCGGCATTCGTTTCTCCGGCAGGTACCAGACCGTCTATCTCATATTGCCATATTTCTCCTTTGTCCTGACGTTGTTTCTCGTTTATCCCAAGTACATAATTGGCATCTCTGCGGATATAGAAATTCCGGTAATATGAAAATACAATATCGGTAGACCATTTGAAGTCTTTATTATGAAAATTTACAGAACTGATATTCAAATCAACCCCTTTGTTTCCATCCACCTGGCTCAGATTATAATCCATTGTATTCACTTCCATATTGATCGGTAATTGCCGTTGTCCGATAAGGTTTGTTATGCGTGAATAGTAGAAATCTACCGATCCCGAAAGCCGTCCTTTAAATAACCCCCAGTCTAACCCAACATTGTAATTGTCTTTTGTTTCCCAGCTTAAATCCGGATTTCCTATCTTTTCCATTCCCAATCCGGCTGTTGGTATCTTATTGAAAGCATAGTATTTCGTTCCGAGGTAGGAGTAGGTTCCGGTAAGGTTTCCATCGTTACCGACTCTACCGTATCCGGCTCTTAGCTTCAGATCGTTGATTACTTTATTGTTTTGTAAAAATGGCTCCTCTGTTATTCTCCATGCGGCAGACACTCCGGGGAATACGCCCCATTGTTTATTTTCGGCAAAGTTAGATGAACCGTCTACACGTAGATTAGCCGTTAAGAGATACTTATTATTAAAGGCATAATTGAAACGGGCTATATATGATGCTCTTTCTTCTCCTATCAGATATGAGGTCACTTCCGGACGTGTCATTGCTCCTGCTCCCATATTATTCCATAAGAAATCATCAGAAGGGAAATCGGAGTTTACCATTGTTTTCCCGAATTGTTCTTTATTTTCATATTCGAAAGCTCCCATTATACCGAAGCTGTGCTTCTCTCCCAGATTGAATTTATAGTCGGCAAGCAGGTTAACAAGATAATTTTCGTTCTTATTCTCTCCGATATAGGCATACATTGAAGCCTGATTCCCTATCGATATTGTAGAAGGAAGATATGACTTACGTTCATTATTTCTCAGATTTGCTCCCACTGTACCTTTTATCATCAAATTCTTAATTGGGGTAAGCTCGATTGAAGCCGTACCAAATATGTCGTCTCGTTTACTTTTGTCCTGCGCATCAAGGAAAGAAACCGGATTAGGACGGTTTGTACGATCTGGATTCAATACATATTTGCCATCTTCATCCCTGATAGGCAATACCGGGTTAAACTCCAATGAACTGGCAATGACGCCTGCAAATTGCGCGCCCCCGCTTCTGCCGCCTTCTCCATAAATGTTATCCAGCTTATTGCGGCTGAAGGAGAGGCTGACATTACCCTTAATCCAGTTGTTGAATTTCTGATCGAGATTCAGACGCATGGTGAAACGGTTGAAATCATTCCCTTTTATCACCGCTTTGTTATCCAGATTGCTCATAGAGAATAAATATTGTGTCTTCTCACTTCCTCCTGTAACATTCAGCGATTCATTGTGTAAGAATCCGTCTCTGGTTACCTCATCTATCCAGTTTGTACCTCCTGTGAATGCAGCTATTTCTGCCTCCGTATATGGATATGCCACATCATTATTCATAAAATCAGTCCACTGACGTGTTCCGTAAGGATAAACATTATTATTATTCATCCATATTTCACGTGCGATTTTATTTCTCTCCCTCATATAGTCTTGTCCCTGCAACATTTCGGGCATACCATACATCTTCTGTAACGATGCTGATGCAGAGAAAGATACCTGCACCTTCGACTCGGTTCCCCGTTTTGTGGTTATCAACACAACCCCATTCGCAGCCCTAGAACCATAAATGGCTGTCGCACTGGCATCTTTTAGGATATCTATCGATTTTATATCTTCCGGGTTGAGATTGATAAAGTTATTATCCGTTGGTACAGAAGCCAGTTTATTTCCGGTCTCTTTCTTATTTTCCGATAAGTACTGATCGCCCAATGGGGACATCGGCACACCGTCTATAACGATGAGTGGAGTACCTCCTCCTCGAATACTGAAATTCAAAGCGCCACCGGGAGCTGCGGATGTTTGTTGCACGATCAAACCCGAAGCACGTCCTGCCAGCATACTACCAAGTGAGGCCGTCGATGATTTAGGCATTTCGCTGGTTTTGAGAGCAGATACGGCACTGGTAACGGCGCCTCTCTTCACAGTTCCATATCCGATGACAACTACATCGTCAAATTCTACAGAAACCGGGTTCATAGTTATGTTAATATGTTGACGCCCGTTTGTTTTTTCAGTTACTTTTTCGTATCCGATGAATGAAAAGGTTATTATCTGGGCAGGTGTAAAACCTTGAGCCGATTGTAACGAGTAATTACCATTATCATCAGTCATTGTACCTGTTGTAGTACCTTCCACCGCAACAGTAACCCCTATCATCGGAGAACCGGTTTCATCTATAACTTTTCCCTGAATAACCGTATTGGTTTGTGCATATGCCTCACCTCCAATCAGGAAGAAGACGAAGCAACAGATTGCCAGACAAATAGTCTTCGCTGTACACATCTTATATTGCCAAATATGTTTCATATTAATTAGGTTTAAGAGGTTATTATTTTAATTCTATGATTTTTGCACTTTTAGGTGCTATATTTATAGTTCTAAGGTCATTAATATTTTCTCCCGTCATTACATCTACCCCTGTTTTGTAATATTGGAGCATTTCCGCATAGCGTGCCGTATCAATAGCTTCAGCTTCATCAGTAATATTTAAAATTACCATTATACAATCGGAATTATCATATCTGAAATAGATATATGTACCGTTATTCGGTTTGAAATGTTTGAGATTACCTGAATGAATCACAGGTTTACTTTTTCTCCAATTCAGTAATTTGCTTATATAGTTGAATACTTCATTTTCGACCGGAGACCTTCCTGCCTGCGTGAAAACATTGCGGTTATCACCAAGCCATCCGCCTTCCATCTCTTTACGATTAGCATTTGAGGTATAAATACCTTCAATCTCACTGTTCATCATTATTTCCGAACCGTAATAGAATTGTGGTATTCCCCTTGTAGTAAGCAGGAAAGCAAATACGGCTTTATATAAATCCTTATCTCCGCCTATCAGTGTCGCAATACGTTCGGTATCGTGATTATCGGCAAAGGTCATGATATTATTCCTGTCGGTATAGAGATAATCCTGCGCCAAAATTCCAAACAATTTATTTGTGCTTCTACGAACATTGTTATTCCCCGAATTGAAAGCTTCTTTTATTGCATCCATGAGAGGAAAATCCATTACGCAAGGTAAATTTGAATTATATCCGTCTTTGTTATAGGCATCTTTTTGCCAGTATGCAACAGCTGAAGGTTGTGATTGCCATACTTCGCCAACAATATTGAGATGAGGATATTCATCCATAATAGCCTTTGTCCAAAGTGCTATTTTATCTTTTTCACAATATGGATATGTATCTACCCTTACACCGTCAAGCCCGGCATATTCGATCCACCAGATAGCGTTCTGAGTCAAGTAACGGAGAAGTTTGTCGTTATTCTGGTTCAAGTCAGGCATGAGCGGAGAAAACCATCCATCCTTGTTCCATTTATAATCGATCCCGGAAACATAAGGGTCTGTCCATGACGATATGGCGAGTGACCGCACATAATTGTCAGGCATCGGATGAATCCAGTCATTGACCGGAAGATCAGACATCCACGGATGGGATATGCTACAATGATTGGGAACCATATCCATAATCATTTTCAAGCCTCGTCTGTGACATTCTTCTACCAGTTGTTTATACATCCCATTATTACCATACCGAGGATCTATATTATAGAAATCGGTACAGGCATAACCATGATAGCTGTTTTTCTCATGATTGGATTCCCATAAGGGAGTAGGCCAGATAGCTGTTATTCCCAGTTCTGAGAGATAGTCCAGTTTGCTTATTATTCCGGCAATATCGCCGCCATGACGTCCGTTCGGGTTTTTCCGGTCAGCTTTTTCTTTCATTTTAGATATGGCATCATTGGACACATCTCCGTTGGCGAAACGATCCGGCATAAGAAGATAGATAACATCCGATCCGTCAAAGCCGTTATGTAATTCGTCACTTTTTTCGCGGGCTAATAACGGATATTTTATAATCTCTTTATTATCTCCCTTTGTAAATATCAGGTCGATATCACCCGGCTTTTGCCGTTCTCCTATCTCGATGGTTACAAACAAGTAATTGGGGCTGTCACCATTTTCTACCCGGACAATTTTAGTTTGTCCGGGAGAAACAGCTACATGCATCCCTTTGATGTCGTTACCATAGACCAGTAGCTCTATTGTATTTGTCCGCATTCCCGTCCACCAGCATTGAGGCTCAACTTTATTAACCATCTGAGCAAAAACGCCAACAGTAACGACATAAAACAAGAGGGTTATTATTATCAGTTTTTTCATCAGTATCAGATATTAGTAGACAGTAATAGCTACAGATGCCGAATTACCATTGATATTTGCAGTCAACACACCTGTTCCTACAACTTTCGGTAGCACACGGACAACTTTTCTGTCGCTACGGCCTGTGCCTCCAGAAGCAGAATTTGTATTGTACTTGCCTTGTCCGTCATCGCTCCATGGATTTAGTGACCCATCAGTAGGTAAAGCATATGTAGTATTGGCAGGCAGATACATTACTTCTATGTAGACATATTTATTTCCATTGAGTTTGGCATCTATTGTCGTACAATTATCAGAATTATCCGAAGTATATTCTGTCTGATTACTACCTGATATAATCCGCAAATAAACGCCTGTAAGAGGTATATCATTTGCTACGGTCACTACTTCTTTAATAATCATCTCTCCCATAGATGTCTGTGCCGTGAGGATGATCTCGGTGTTGCCGACAGCTTTAGCTGTAACCAATCCGGAAGTTGCATCTACTGTGATAACGTTACTGTTCGCGGAAGCCCATTCCACAGCAGTTACCGTTAAATTATTATCCAGGATATCATACAACATATTCAGAGTTTCGCCCGGTTTTACTATCATGTAGCCTTCTTCGCTTTTCAGCCTGATATAAATCTTAGCCACAGTCACTTTACACTCTGCGACAATAGTTCCATCAGGACTTTTAGCTGTAATAGTGGAAACCGCTTCTTCTACTGCTCCCATAAGTTTACACGCTCCACCTTTAGTATCCAGTATTTCAATTTCGTTGTTACTGCTAGTCCATTCCAGGTCGGGAGTAATTCCATTCTTGGGAGTTATATCGACTTCGCATTGTAAGATAAATTCCTCGTTGAAAGGTATAGTCAGATTATCTCCGTCCTGAAACAGTATCTTATTTACTTTCACCTCTCCCTGATAACTTTTTTCGTCGTCATCGCAGGAAACCAGACACAATAGGAGTGCCAACATAAAGAAAATTATGCCATTTGTTTTCATAAGTATATTTAGTTAGGTTACAATTCTATAACTCAATTTTATTCACCTTGCCCGTCATTATCCCGGGTTTGTAATTTCGAAGTGTTTTCCGGCATTTCGTCTTTCCATTTCTCCCATGCCCTGAGCATTCGTTTTTTGATATTAGCATATTCTTCGGAGAGGTCTTTAGTTTCCCCGATATCATCCCTTAGGCTATACAGTTCCGATTTATCGCCATCAATACAAAGTTTCCATGTTCCCATCCGTGCAGCGCCATTTTTCGCACGTTTCCAGAAAAGGATATCATGTGGTTGCTGCTTAGTCTCTTCTCTAAGATATTTTACAAGACTAACCCCATCCAGATGAGTTTTTTCAGGTACATCGATATTCGCAAGTTCACATATTGTAGGGTAAAAATCAAGGCTTGAAATCATGTCTTTAAATATTTTTCCTTCTCTGAGGCGAGGTTTGTATGCCATTACCATCGGCGTACGGATACCTCCCTCATATAAATCTACTTTATGTCCGCGAAGCCCGCCTGTCTGTCCGAAGATATATGTTCGTAAAGGGTCGTAACCATCCCATGTTTTCAGTTCGGGACCACCTTTTGCCGGGCCGTTATCACAAACCATTACAATTATTGTGTTATCTGTGAGCTTATTCTCGTCAAGGTAATCAAGCAAACGCCCCAGATTATCATCGGCTGAAGCGAGTATAGCCGCATATACTCTCATATATTCTTCTTTGATATCAGAAAGTTTATCATAATATTTCTGTGCCGCTTGCCATGGGTTATGTGCAGCATTATATCCCAGATAGAGAAAGAATGGTGTGTTCTTATTCTTGTCGATGAAGCTTATAGCACGGTTGGTTAACCTGTCTGTCATATATTCATCATCACCCGTTACAGGCTTTTCACAGAGTATAGGCAAACGTGCCTTATCATACTGTCCTTCTGAATTCGGAAAATAATTACTGCTTATTTCTATCGGCTCATATACTTCGTCGAATACTATTTCGGGTTTACGGCATACATGCCATTTACCAACCAAAGCTGTATTATATCCAGCTGTTTTCATTGTTTCTGGTAGCGTTTTTTGCTCTTCGGGTATTTGTGAGGTACGATAATCGGCATTGATCTGCATACCAAACCGCTGCTGATACATGCCCGATACCATTCCACTCCGGCTTGGGCCGCTTATCGGAGCTGTGACATATCCGTCCGAAAAGGATACCCCCATAGATGCCAGGCGATCAAAGTTGGGAGTAGGAACAAGGGTACTTCCATTATAACCCATATCGCCCCAGCCAATGTCGTCGAAAACAACGAACAGCACATTAGGTTTAGCTTCTTGTTGCCGGTTTTCCTGAGCAGCAAAGGCTGTCGGAACCGCCAAACTTAAGGCCAATATTGAATGTTTTTTCATGATATAATCGTTTTAGTTTTATTCTTCTGTTTGTTCCACCTGATGTCTTTTTCCTTTACCCTTTCCTTTGCCTTTCTGACCACCGCCAGCAGCATCGGTATTGGCTTTTCCAAAATATGGCGTATGATCCCATAAGTCAGTAGGGCCTTTTACACGAGGATCGACCGTTTGTTCCTGCCATTTCTTCATTTTCGCTTTCAGGTCATTAAGCTTTTTGGTATATTGAGGATCATTAGCAAGATTAAAGAACTGGCTCGGATCTTTCTTCACGTCATATAACTCCCATTCCGGACGGAATGTGAAAGCACGGTCATAATACGGAGTGAAGTAGCTTTCATCTTTCCGGGCAATAATCTCTGTTTTAGTCGGGGAGCTATCCACATCGCTATGTCCACCGAGTTCGTTAAACTCATTTTTCGGATCACCTCCCGGATATCTTTCAGGGTAGTAATTGTGTATCAAAAGGAAGTCATCACTACGTAACGAACGGCTCGGGTAGCCTACATGATTTACCCTTGCATTATAACCATGGCGTTCTCTGCCACTATTTACAAATTCTCTTTTTAAAGGCTTATTTTCAAGTAATAACGGGAGAAGATCCGTTCCCTGAACATCTTTCGGAACAGGAAGTCCTGCTGCCGTAAGGAAGGTCGGGCATATATCGGTTAAGCTGACAGCCTGATTACATACTATACCTGGTCCGATTTTATTCCCCCACATAACAGCAAAAGGCTCTAAAGTTCCAGCATCGTATAGTGATGCCTTGGCTCTTGGGAATGGCATCCCGTTATCCCCTGTAACTATGATCAGTGTATTGTCAAATTCTCCTGTTTCTCTAAGTATGCGAATCGTTTCTTCAAGTTCATAATCCAGCCTCTCCACATAGTAGTAATAGTCGGCCATATCGATGCGTGCCTGAGGTGTATCCGGTAAATATTCAGGCATTATAAGCTTGTCGGGATCAATGCCATTATCGCGTCCTTTGCCTTTTTCATAAGGGCGATGCGGATATTTACTTCCATACCAGAAGCAAAACGGTTTATTCTCAGATTGGGCATCCTGTATGAATTTCTTCAGGTTATCGCTATAATGCCCGGCCGGATTATCTGCCCATGCCCCGTCTTCAAATTTACCGGGTCCCCATCCTTTTTTGGTGTATCCTACACTGTATCCATTCTGATCCAGTGTTTTTGCATAAGTTGGCATATCTTTAGGAAAAAGGCTCCACAGATTACCTGTTCCCCCCAAAGCATGCGAATATTTTCCTGTAAGAATTGCGGCTCTCGATGCTGTGGATGTAGGAGCTGCACACAAAGCCGTAGAGAAAAGCATCCCGTTATTTGCGACAAAGTCGAACGCTGGAGTTTTCACAGTCTTATCTCCATATACACCGGCATGCGGATATGACCAGTCGTCGGCGATGAACAACAACAAATTCGGTCGTTTTGTGTTTTCCTCTTTTACCTGTTTGTGTTGTGCTGCGACACTTAAGGACAAGCCTGAGGCTAATACAACACCTCCTATTTTTATGATTTTAGACATAGTATGGTATTATTTTATTCGGTTAATATTTCAAAAGCATAAGGTTCTAATAGTATGGTCAGGGTATCATTGTTATTTTCAATTATCTGACCAAAGTTCGTTTTGAGATTAGTAAAAGACGCATTGAAAGGTAGCTGTATATTCAGTTCTTTCGATTCTCCGCTACGGTTGAACGCAGCTATCACTTTCTTTCCCATGTACACCCTTACAAATGCAAATAGATCATCATCACAATACAATGGTATAAGATCTCCATATATAAGAGGAAGACTGGACGAACGTATTTTTGTCAGTTTTTTTACTGTTTCCAAAAGCTTCGATTCATTGTGATCATACTCGTCAAATTGCATCATTCGCCTGTTGTCCGGATCATTTGCTCCCGGCACACCGTATTCATCACCCTGATAAATGCAAGGTATACCCGGAATGGTAAACATAAATGATTCGAGAAGAGCCAGCTTCCGGTATGCGACAGTATCTCCCACTTCTATTTTCCGTTTTCGTCCTGCCGCTTTAGTATTCTCTTTCAGGCTCACAGTACCTCCGGCAACAGATATAAAACGGGGTTTGTCATGATTGCCTGATATGTTCCCCATCAGGTTATGGTAACCATAGCAGTTAAGACTTCGTGTCAGGTCTTTAAATAAGTCTTTCATAGTATTATCAGGTGTACCAAATGTATTTACCGCACTGTGGTAGATCCCAAAATCGAACTGACTGTCAAGCATTCCGCTTTTTACATAACTTCTTAACAGCTGAGGTTTCCCATAAGTTTCTCCAATTTGGAATATATCAGGATTGTCAATCCGTTGTTTGATTTTTTTTGTCAGCATTCTCCAGTATTTCTCAGGAATATGCTTTGCCGCATCGTGACGGAATCCGTCAAAATCGTATGTCTGTAGCCAATATAGAGCAGAATCGGTCATGGCTTCACAAACATCGTTCCTTTCCAGATCAAGAGTAGGCAAAAACGTGTCGAACCATGTTGTAAGCCTTTGTTCGTCAAATAATCGTATATTTGGGCGCCCGTCGGGTAGAGACATCGGAGTATTCCAATCCGGATTATTTTTCAATACATGACTCTCCTGATGTAAATGATTGGCAACATAATCTAATATGACGTTTAGATTATTCTTATGCGCTTCGTCAAGCATTCCCCGTAATTCAGCATCCGTTCCGAAGTGATAATCGATAACTGTGGGATTAACCGGCCAGTATCCATGATAAGCCGAGAAACGTGTAAACGGATCTTTATCGAGTCCCCATGCACCTTCTACATTTTGAGCGATGGGCGAAATCCAGATTGTATTTATTCCCAGATTATTGAAAAAACCACTCTTTATCTTTTCTGTTATTCCTTTGATATCACCCCCATGATAATCAACTGTAGGCAGTACATCCGACTCGTTTAATGGTTTATCGTTCGTTTTATTTCCGTTATTGAAACGGTCGATCATCAGTGAGTAAAGAATAAATCCTTGTTTATCTTTCCGGGTTAAATTTGCTGTATTATCTAATACTTTTCCATATTGCAGTTTTACTAATACATCGTTCGTAGTTCTTCCGTCAGGGGTAACAGCTATTATACGTATAGAAGAGCGAAACATTGAGTCAGCTAAAGCAGGTATAGTTACAGACATTTTAGTTTCGGAAAACGAGTAGAAATTATCAGGCAGAATAGTGTTTTGCCACATAACTATAACTTTCCCGGGTATCTCCGAAAACAGGAGTTCAATTTTATAATCCAGATGTCCTTGTGTAATAATCCAGGGCCGTATAGTGTCCCATTTTTGATCCGTATCCCTGATTGTAAATAGTGAAACTTTCTTTTTATCTTTCCATATATTTATATAGCTCAAAACATCTTCACGGTTTGAGAATATTACGAATTTATCCTTATCTATCAATGTTGTCTTTACATTGGGAGAAGTGATAGAGTCTGGAGAATCCAATAAAGGGAAATGATCTGTCAGGTATATTGTATCACAATCACTCTTCAGATAAAGAACAGATGCTACCTCCTGATTAAATTCTGTAAGAATATCAAAGGTAGATATTATTCTATTATTGGAACAACCATATAATAAGATAAATAATAATATGACGGAAATCTTTTTCATGTATTGATGTATTTCGATCAGTGATCTTCGTTTTTTTAACCTGTAGTTCGATGTAGAAAAGATAGATATTGAAATGTGTTCTTCCTCCTAAAAGATTTTAAATGGCTACTATCTTTCCGGTTATGATCAAAAGTATATAAAAAGTAATCTCAGATTTTGGGGCTAAGGATGAAATATGGATTTATTTTTCTTGTTTTTATTCTATATTATTTATAATGAATGCATTATATATAGTTTGTTTTGTGAAATATATGGACATTATATGGATTAATACAGGCCTATTTTCATTATTTTGTCATCAAAATTAGCCCTGTCTTTCGCTTTGTTCTTCACTTTTGTTTTATACGTATAGACTGTGTTTGCAGAGTACCTTAAAAATTTTGCAATCTTGGAACTATCCTGAATGCCTAATCTGATCAGGGCAAAAATACGGTGCTCGGGCGTGAGCAATTCGTCTTTATCGGGATATATTTTTTCATCGTCACGTAATAGTTCATTAAACTTTTCTATAAAATCGGGATAAAGCTTTATAAATGACTGGTCAAAATTGCTGTACAATTCTTTTATGTCATAGTCTATCATATCGGTGGAACGGGTCATTGCCCTCAACTCGTCAAACTTATTGGCTGTAATTCTTGAAAAGATAGTAGAACGGAATCGTTCCATCTTTTCGATATATGCAGAGCACATAGAGAGGAAATGGCCTATATATTCTTCCTTGATATGATTAGAGTCCAACAATGAGTTATTTAGGTTTTTCAGTTCTTTATTAATTTCGATCAGGGCTCGCCGTGATTTTCTGATTGTCTTATTTTGTTTGTACAGAGCGGCGAGAAAAGCTATCATTAAGCAGCACATTATACTAATCAGAATAAAATAAACACGTAATTCTTTATGTTGTGCATTTATTTTACTTGTATATGCTTTGTCAATGATAGGCTGCGTTTTAGCAATTTCTATACGTCTTAATCGTGCATTATAAACATTAGCATCTTCCATTGATACCGTACAATAATTATAAGCCATATCCAAGACTCCTTCTTCAAATAAGATAACAGAAAGATTTCGGAGTGATTCGTTCTCTTTCACTGCAGACATGATATCCGATGTTGCAGATAATATAAGGTATTTCTTCCTTTCATTGCTTTCCGGTTCAATAGCATAAGCATTTGCTAACGTAGAAGATATCATTGCATAATCGTGCGTCCCAAATTTATAATTAGGCAACATATCTTTCAGTATATATTTTGCAGAATCAATCTGACCGTCTCTTATATGTATCCTGGCTGTTAGCCGCTTATATTCATTTGAATTGGGATCGACAAAAACTTTTGCGGAGTCGAGATATTGGCCACTCATTTTTTCATACTTAGGAGCATATATATTATCATTCGAATACATACTCATATGATGATAAACCTGTTCCATTGAATAAAAATACCGTTTAAGCATATTTCCCGATAATGTTTTCCGATTCATCGATATCAGGTTATCTATAGCTTCCCTGTAAAGTCCTCCGGATATTAAAATATGAGAGAGTATTATCTTAGAATCATTAACCCATTCTTTATTATTACATTTTTGAGCAAATTCGATGTTACGGTTTACATACATCATAGCCGAATCATAGATATATGGCTGGTATTCTTTGGTTAAAGCCCGTGTTATATTATATTTTTCGGATTCAGTAAGATTCTTTTTACTAATGATTTTGGTAAGGCTGTCAATTTTATTCCTTCTAGTCTCGACATAAGACTCCCGCTGCTCAATTGTTCTATCAAGCACTTTCAGAAGAGAATCAATTTCATTTTTTTGCGCAAATAATAAATTTAGCGGTATAATGATTAAAAAAATACATATAATATAAGTCTTCATTTCAATAGTATTAAGGAGATAGATTGTGAGAGTAATTCCACTGGGATTTTTAGCTTAAATACAATTATAGAATAATTTTAGTAAAAAAATTACTCAGACGCAAAGAGATTAACAAATTTAACTGTTTCGGATAGGTTTTCAGAATGTTAGATCAATAGGATAAATTATCAACATCAGATGCTTTTAACTTCCATCTAAGTGATAAAAACTGCACATAGTTTTTATTAAGTCGGTTTATTTCTCTTCCCATAAGCATATTTATTAAAGCCTAACAATTTAACTTAGCATTAAGACCTTATACTTATGGAAAGAGATTGTAAAAAGAAAAAATGAATAATTATATTGTTATAAGGAATTTAGTTCAATCATTATGTTATTACTTTATATAACGATCTACTCTCCATAAAAATCGAATGAAAGCGGGAACTCTTTTCCAAAACTGTCGAAAAAGACAATATCAATCGTCTGGCGTTCCTCAGACATAGAGGTATAATACAGGCGAAAAGTCTCATTTGATAACTCATAACTGTCATTGGGTTCAAAGATGGTTCCGTCATCCATCGCAAGCATACCTTTACCATCGGGCTGGAAATAACGCAGATAGAACTTTACCTTTTGATAGTCTCCGCTTTTTACAAGCTGGCAGCGTATTTCGGCTGTCTGCCCGTTCTTTAGTTTTTTGGGCACGGGTAGGTTAATAACCTTGAATTCATAATCCTGCTTAACGTCAATATCGTCACTACAGGCACATGCTATTGCAGCAAGCAATAGCGTATATATAAGATATGATGCAAATTTTCTCATTATATTGTTTTTTTACCGATTAATTAATAATGAATTTTATTCCTACACCAGCCTGAAAATGGAATTTACCTATCGTGGAAGAAGGTAAAAACCTTTCCCTGGCATAAATTAGCAGTATCATCCTGTCGGTAAAGAAAATTTCAATCTCCAGACCGATAGCCCCGCCGTAAAGGAATTTGTCTTTATTGGTCAGGGTGGCTCCGTCCTTTAGCTCTTTTTTGCCCCAGTTGACCGTTTCATACCCGCTCATAGCAGAAGCCCCAATAGAAAAGAAAAAGGTCTTTGAGTAATCGGAGAGGAATTTCTTATAATAACCTATTTCACCTGTAAACTGTGACAGGGGAACATACCGACTGCTGTAATCATACTGTTTTTGCAGGTATTCAGCTGCGAATATCCACCTGCTGCCGCTTTTGTTATAGGTAGCCGTGCCGATACCTAGTGCGAATGCCTGTCCGTCTCCCTTGGACAGCTTAAATCCATCCACCGCCGAAGCAGTTATCTGAATGCCTTTTTGTCCGGGCAGGTAACGTTGTGCAAACGCTTTTTCGGTAATAAACAGGCTCAGGGAGAATACCAATGTTATAATCAATGTGATTCTATACATATTATATGTTCTATTTTAGATTTGACAAAAGAGTCTGAGCCCTTATTTTACTTTGAGTTCATTGATCTTTTCCGCCCTTACCAGGTCGGCATTCTCAATGGTAAAGCTCTGGTTACGTCCTCCCTGCTTTTCGTAAAGTTCAACTATCAGTTTCTTATTGTCCGGTATGGTGATCTTCTCAATGGTAAAGACTGTTTGCCGGGTAGAATTACCGGGTATTTCCGTTACATAGTTAAATGCACGCAGGGGTATGATAATCATTTCCTGAATAGCCGTACGCTTCGTCAGTTTTTTATCGACAATCTTAATACGGATAAAGTCAATATCGAAAGTAACATTGGATTCATTCTTTATCTGGGTATGCAGGTACAGTAAATTATTGTGCGTATAAATACCTTTCAGTAAGTATTGCAAACCGAAACGTTTACTGCCGATATGTTTGATAATGCGTTTATCCCCATGATAGATAGAGCGCATGATCAGATGCACCACCTTTGGGGATTCGCTACCAAGGTCTTTCAGATAAATCTCCATCGAATTATTGGGATGGTTGACTGCTTCACCGTCATGCATAAAATCCTTCATCTCGATATTAAGCTTGACAGGTTCATCCGCGTAACGGATATTGAAGGTGTAAAAACTTCCTTCTTCGGTAATGACCGACATATTGGTTTCCTTTTCAAATCCCCTTATGGCTGCCTTTACCCGCAGGACATTATCCGAACTTTGCGCCCTTGCTGCCACAATATTGGAAGAACCCAGATCAACGTCCTTGATAGAAGAAGGGAAAATTAGAGTAGTCGTTTTATCAAATGTAACCTCTACTCCGTAAGGAGGTATCATGCGGTCGAACATGATTTTACGGGTTAAGCCCTGGTACAGGTCCCCCTCGGATGGCTGCTCCTGTAACCGTCCTATAACAGGTCTATTATCAGACTGTTCTGTTTCCTGTTGTGCATATACGGCAGAAAAAGAAATCAGTAGTGATATCAATACTATAAATTGTTTCATTGTTTCTTTATTTTTAGTGATTTATATTTAATCTTCTTTAGGTAATAGCATGATTTTATATCCCGCTTTCAGGGTTACGGTAACTGTCCTGAATTTCTTACCCAGATATTGCGATGTTCCCTGGATAAGTCCTCTTCCGGCATCGCTTATGAGTTGCTGTCCTGCACTTTGTTGTGAGATATTGATGGTAGAGCCTAGGTTGCTGCCCATATTGGCGGCAATCTCTTTAGCCGCATTAAGTTCCATCGAGCCAGGAATATTGATCCCTTTCTGTCCGTCCGAATCGTAGACTGTCATCTCCACATGAATGATCTTACCTTCATGTTCAATTGTAGAGACCGATACTTCAAGTCTTTCACCCTGCATTTTGGCATGCCCGGTCAGCATGGTATTTACAGGAATATATGTATTTCCGGCAATGAGCGGCTCAGTCAGGCGCATACGCAGTGATTGTCCGTCGGTTACTTTCTGCTCGTCATGTATACAGGCTGAGATTGTATTTTTCTGACTGTTCACCTGTAGTTTATCCATCGAGTTAAAACCGTAATTGCGTTCCCTATCATAACGTTCCATCAGCTCTTCGTCACTCAGCCGCTGGGACAATGAAGAGACAACCGTTTTCATGAGTTGATGGACAGGCACAGCTTTCGGCTTTTTGGATGATGATTTGACTATTTTATTTTTCATCTGTTCGGCAGACATTCCATATTCCTGTGAATATGGAGAACCTTCACTCTGGCTCTGCGGCATATATTTGGCCGCAAGCTGGTACGATTTTTCCATCAATACCAACTGTTCATCCATCTGTGATTTACGGGTTTCCTTTTCTTCCAGCTTTGCTTCGAGGTCTTCCAGCCTCTTTTTCATCACCTCCTTTTCGGGATCTTCTTTTGGCTGTTCGTAGAAATTACCCAATGTCCTGTTGATATCATTGTAAACGGCATGGGAAGTCTGGATCGCATTGCGGTTGGTTTGTCGCAAAGAAGGTTGAACAGCAGTATGAACCTCAGGTTCTTCATCTGTTATCTTGGATGTATCGCCTGCGGTATCCATCATAAAAGTATCTAAAGAACGCATCCTGTCTTTTTGTTTCTGCTTGAGTTGTTCCTGTTCATAAGCATCCCGTTTGTCGGCAATGATCTCATCCTTTTTAGGATCGGGAATATCGGCATTGAAACCCGTTCCTTCTTTTTGTTTTTCCTTTTCAGCTTCGGATGGAGCGAAGATCAACCACATACAGCCGGCAAAGGCGATGAACATCAAAGCGAAAACAACATATTTCTTCAGCTGTTGCTTTTTATCATTTTTAGTAGTCGCGCTCATTATCATTCATTTTTTCAGTTAATAATAGCAGACTGTCATTATCTGTAGCACCGGATAGTGCCTGTGCTACTTTTACGCTGTCAAACTTACTTTTAGGAACAGGTGCATAGGGATCGTAATACTCCTTTATTTCAGGTAATGGCTCTGGCTGCTGTTTTTTACAAGAAGTACCCAGCAGACAAAGAAGTACTGATAAGGCGATTAACTCCGATAATATCTTATTCTTCATCTTTATCATATCCATCGTTTTTTATCTGTTCAACCTCTCCCTGCTTTCTTATTTCAGACTTATTCATATGTTCTATTTTCATTTTATTTTTTCTATTCGACCAGTTGTTAATGGTTGAAAACATAAAATAGAAATTCAATACCAGGCCTGCCAGTAAAAGCAGAATAATGATTGCCAGTCTGATGTCTGGCGAAATAAGACCGCACAAATAGCGGAGTTTATCATCTATATTGTCTTTCAGGGACATACAAAGGGTGTTTATTTTCTTTTTCATAATTTATTGTTTTATCTGTCCAATACCCTTAAATCCTTGTTCTCTCGTATATCAAAAGCTTCAATGATAAATCCGTGGGGATTATTATCGGAGCGTACCGAGTTCAACAGACGGCAGGAAGTAATAAGGCTACGTTCTGTAATATTACTTTCACGGATAATCATCTGCCTTGCATAGGTGGCTATACGGTAAGGGTACATGTCAAAATTGCAGGAAATGCTGTCTACAACAAGGTTTTGGTTGATATTCCCTGAAATAACCCGGTTATAGTATCCTTTCTCGGACAGATCTTTATAATAATTGAAAGTACTTTTGTCGGATAGCATCAACGCACGCTGTATATTACTCTCGATAGCACTTTTATCAGGAGACAGGGTAAAGAACAGTTCGTGGAAACGCCTGACATGTTCGCGCGCTTCAACAGGCCGATTCTGTGACAAGTCCTGTGATAGGGCAAGCATCAACGATTTACCGCCATCGAGTACATAGATTCTTTGGCGTTGCTTTTCTGCGAAATCATACGCCCAATAAACCGATATGGAAGTAATGACCGCACACAGAACCAGAAAAGCAATACTGAATATCCTCAACTGCTTGAAACTTGTTTCTATATTTGTTAATGATTTGAATTCCATAAAATCAATTTGAAAATTTGACAATGTGCCAATATACCAATGTATCTTGTTGATGCTTGATTATTGTTGGTTTATAATTGATTTTCATTGGCAAATTGGCTTATAAATTAATTAGCTTATTGAGCCTTCGGCTCACCGCCCCATCAGCCTGCCTCCGATATTACCTGATGTTGCTCCAGCTGCTCCGGCCGCTATAGAACCGGCTTTGACGGCAGTCGCATTAACACTCTTACCGTAATTACCCATTCCTCCGGCCTGTATGATCCACCCTGCAACCGTTGGTATAGTAAAATACCCGACTATGCCGATTATCAGAAAAATCACATAAATAGCATCGGATGAATCCAATGAATAATTAGAATCGGCAGTCATGCGTTCGATATCAGCCTGCAGCATCAGAGACTGAAGCCGAGCAAGAATAGAACTAAAAAGGTCGGAAACGGGAAGCCACAGGTATACGGTCAGATACCTGGATATCCATTGGGTAAGTGTTGAGCCGAACCCATCCCAGACAGATATGGCAAACGCCAGCGGACCGAGAATTGCCAGTACGATCAGGAAAAAGGTACGTATCACATCAATGACCAATGCCGCGGACTGAAAGACCAGCTCCAGGAAATTACGGAATAACTCCCGAAACCATTTTTTAAATTTATAAGCCGCACGGTCAATATACATTCCTGCCTTTTCGCCGACATCTGTAATTCCCAGTTTTTTAAGCTCAGTCTCAAAAATTTCGTCATCGACCAAATAAGCTGTCTCCGGATTCTTTCTTTTAATCTCGTACTCCAGTTTATCCTTTTGTTCGGCAAATTTTTTCATATCGAATGTTTCAGACTGCATCATCTGGTTTGTTCCCTTAACCACAGGACTCATAACACTATTGAGTGTACCTAATACAATAGATGGAAAGAACATAATACAAATCCCAATCGCAAAGGGACGTAACAGAGGATATACATCAATGGGCTCTGCACGGGCAAGGCTTTGCCAGACCCGGTAAGCGATATAGAACAAAGCACCCAGACCGGCTATACCCTTGGCAATACCTATCATATTACTGCACAGAGGTATCATCTGGTCGTATAGCAGGCGGAGAGTTTGGTGAAATTGATCGAAATCCATAAATACCAATTTGAAAATTAGACAATGTGCCAATATGCCAATGAAATAGCAGAGTATATCTATTCATACCTATTGACTTTTGCGTTGTTAACTGTTGACTGATAACTGTTAACTGAAATCACCAGTATCTGTCTGAAGGATTACCATACAAGGCATTAGTCCTTGCTGTCTCGCCTTTTTTCTTAGCCCTGAGATAGGATACCCCGATATTCTTATTGGTGAAATACTGTACCAGATTCCGGTAGTTCAGCATAGAATTATATGCCCTGTCAACGACATCAATACGTTCCTTGTCAGTCATCGACAGAGTAGTGACATTAACGACATCTTTCAGGTCATTGAGAACCCCGCTACTTTCCTCCAACAACTTAGCATAACCTGTAGCGATAGCATTCAGTTCCTCGACACTGAAATTCTCATCTGTCATCATCTTCTGGAAGTTGACCACATAGATATCCGAAATATCACCTACCATCAGGATGGTCTTCTGAACTTTCCGCGCATCTTTTACCAGGTTATTCACCGATCTTAACTTATCATAATATTCCTTGCCCTGATTATATATTTTTACGGTTTCCTCGAAATTCCGGATCATATTTTGTGCAGTTGTGGATGTCTGTACAATCTGTTTGGTAGTATTTACTATACTCTGGGTAAAATTACTCGGATCCCAAACTGTCCATTGTGCATTAACATGTGTTGTGAAGAGGACAAAGAGCCCCCACAACATGAATAATCTCGTTTTCATATTGTAATTGGTTTAATTAAAATAAAAGATTGAATTAGCGTTAGTAATTACTGTCGCGTTGATTAGCCAGTAATTTGATTAACGAATAGTTTTCTTCTAGGCCTGACCATGGATCCTCCCTATAGAAACCAACGGTAGTATCGATAAAGGTATATACTCTGGTACTCTGATCAGAAGATCTATCAAGGCGCATATTCAGGATTGTATTCAGGTCAGACATCTTGTGGGGAGATACAAGTGCCTTATCCCAATAAAATAACCGAAAGATATTATCCTCACTGAAAGCATTGACTTTTAATTGTAGATTTGAACAGATCATATATCCCATATCGCTTCCAGTAGTTGCATGAGCAGCCGTATACCCGAACGAAATATATAGACTGAATTCATTACCGGGAGAATACGACTTCTTCACCCCATCCTGTATATAATAGGCATCTACTTTGGCTGAGCCATAGGCAATAGGGCCGCTACCATTAACTCCAAATCCCAAACCGTAAAATTTGACTTCAACAAATACATTATAGGGTAAGAAAAGCGCTTCCAGCACCCTGTTACTTAAAACACCGAAGCTATATTCTTTTTCTTGGGATACCAGGCTCCCTTTTTCATACCACCCCTGGAAATAATAGGAAGGATAAGCTGTTGCCTTAACAGTACATTCTTCGTCTATGATATATACACCACCGCCATCAGTAGAACCTCCCCCTGAACTGCTTACTATTATTTCCCTGATATTATCAAACTCAAATTTACAAATCAAGCTTCTATCTTTTTCTGCGGTAAATTCGAATACAAGTTGATCGCATACAAGTTCTCCGTTTTCGTACCATCCTACGAATTTATATCCCGAATTTGCTATGCCAAGAACCTTCACTGGTTCGCCATAATTATAAATTCCATTGCCAAATACATTGCCTTCGCCTTCAGTATTCGTATCAATCCGGTATTGCAGGGCACATTCAAATTGATTTTTTACCGATGATTTCAAGCTAAGGTCTTCAACAGCCTTGAAAATCCGTTTACAACCCTCAACATTAAAAATAAATAATGTATCTCCTTTAATGATATCCTGATGGGGTACAATATAACGGTATGTATAAAAATTACCACTAGAATGATATAAATTCATATTATTGAGCTGCTTTTCAGCACTCTTTTCTGTAATATTACCAGTCTTAAGGTTCAACAAAACCGATGGTGACTTGCTGTATAGTTGGGCAAATGCAGGTTTCTTACCTGATACTGAGTTAAATTTCACCTCCACCAGTGCCAACATATGGGTAAAATTAAGGGAGATGGCGTTGTTCATTATCCCGGTAATATTACTGGCCCATAGCAGGTCACTTTGTGAAGGATTATCCGCTTGCCCTTCTGCAGCATTCAAATGTAGTTGTGTAGCATCCTCCACATTTTCCTGATACGGATAATAGGCATAAAACTCCAGCTTATCGGCATGCATATATAATATCTTATCATTTTCCGAAAACGGTAATAGAGACTTTCCGTCAAAACGGTATTGTTTGTTATCAGCAAAATTTCCAGTAGCTTTCAGGTCCGTTCCTTGTTTTACTGCATAAATACCAATCAGGTCACCCTCCTCAAAACGGGTATCGGTAGCATACGTTTCAGGATTTACCACAAATCTTACCTGCTGAATACCTTTTGTACCGGACTCCTGGTGCTCCTCATCCCTGTCGCAACCATACAGCATGGTTAAAATTGATAGAATGCCCAAAATATAAAATCTCATAATGATTGGATTTTTATTGGTTTAGTAAGTACGGGAAGATAATAAAGACTTTACTTCCCGCACTCAATATGTTCAAATACAATTAATAAAGATTCAGAGAGTTTTCCGGACCTGTCAGCCAATCGGTAATAACTATATCATCGATTGTCAATTCGGTGCCGTTCAGGGTTACATTATATGTATACTTTGTGCCTTGTTTCCATGTTGTATTAACTGGTACTCCATAGGTATATGAAGTTCCGTCGACTATAAACTTAAATACGATACTGCTCTGTGCAGTAGTTTTATTTACCGGCATAACGAGTAGGTTCACATAATCTTTCTCTTCGGTCGGTTTTTGATCAGGAATCGTGATCAGGCCATTTGGGTTCTCTACAAATGCAGGATTATAGTTATTATTGTTCTGTGTGAGTTCCCCGGTAGCAATATTAAGATAAGCAGCACTCCACATATCATTCTTGCCCGAAGAATTATACGCTTCAACTCGCGTCAACTTGGCTTCACCCGGATAATTCATTTTATTGATTTTAAACTGATGTAATGACAGGGCATGTTTCATCCGTAATTTGACATGCGGATTATTGCGGTTCACAGGCTCTTGCCCCTCTGCATTGGAGCCAAACATATAATCTATCTGATTCGTATGATATATAGCCATATTATCCTTACCATTGGTATAGCTGGTCCCATATGGATAGAAAGCATAGATCGTAGCTGGGGTATCACTGAGTTTTACCTGTGGTGTCAGTTGCCATTTTCCACTTTTAAATTCTGCCAAAACGTTGTTATATGGCCCAAGATTATAATTTGTTCCCAATGTGCCGGGCGTAACCCACAGGCTTAACTTTGAATTTTCAACAAAAGCAAAAACAGGAGCATAAGTCGATGCCATACCGGCGATTTCCGTTTCAACACGCAGATCTGCTGTCTTTGAAATATTTTCCTGGGAATCATCATTGTTACAGCTGGGAAATGAGAATAACATTGCGGACATAACCGCCATAAAAAGAATCTTTTTCATTTGAATAAAATTTAATTGTTTATAAAAAAATGTTTACTTAGAATATATCGACAGGATTGTTCGGTCCCTCTATCCAGTCACCCTGTGTAATTTTTTATTGAGTATAAACTGTATCATAGCCTGGGCATGCCTCATCGTAAGCCTGACTTTCGGATTTATAGCTGTTACCGGATCTTCTCCTTCACTGTTTGATCCAAACATATAGCCTATCTGTTTGGTATGGTCCAATTCAATGGAAGTTCCATTACCGAGGGTTGTGGTATAAGGGTAAAATGCAAAGACAGTAGCCTCAGTACCGGATAGACGGACAGATGTCTGAATTTGCCATCCCGTAGTATTTAATACCGTTTTTAAATTATTGAAAGGGTCCGTAGGGTAATTGGCTCCCAATTCACCGGTCGTAACAAACAGGCTCAGAGCCGATCCTTCACTGAAATCCGATACGGGTGCATAGGTCAGCTGTTCCTGAATTACAGTTTGGATTTTCAATTTGTCATCATTGATATCCGGATCTTTAGAATCCTCATTATTACATGATACAGTTAATAATACAAGTACAGCCAATGCTGTCAATGAAAAATACTTTTTCATATTGATTAAATTATTATGATAATTATTATGGGAGCAGCCTCCCCTTGGTTTAGATTTCAATATCACCTTCCTCTCCGGTTTCCCAGCCAGTCACAATTGTTTCCATACCCATTAATCCCAGACGTATCTCCATAGCGATGTATATGACAGGGGAAAGAAAACTATCAAACTGGCCGGTAAGGTCAATTTGCGAAGAATATGAACTGCCATTGGAAAGTTGTAAATGCACTTCCAGTTATTAAAATAATGCTATACTACTCCTGCAGGAACTATTGCTTTGATTTTTTCAATAAAGTCATCTACGAGTTTAGTAAAATGAGACTCTTCTTTAAAAATTGTACCAATGAAACACCCGCCCTCTTCGATATTCGTTAATCCAAATTCTTTATATAATTTAATTTTTTCTGCCATTTTCTCCATATAACGTGCATCTTCTGAAAGCCCAAAATGCTCCCAATAAAAAATAATGTTAGTTTTTGTATTATGAACCGTAAAATCGGGATAAAGCATTTTTTCTCGAACAATAAAAATCTTTACGTAGCATACTTCAAAATATTTTTGAGATAGTAAACGATTCATAAAGTGCACTTCTTGGAGAGAACGTACCATTAAATCATTACCTGATCTATATAATTTTTTATGTGATTTATAGTTATTAGTACCAATATGTTCTAGATCTTTTTTTTAGAAGGCTATTATAACAATAAAAAAATAATCGACTCAAATGGAAATATTTATTTAGCTAAAGATGCATATTTTATTAACTAAATATCTACCTTTTAATAGCTGAAAACAGCATGTTTTAGTAGATATTGAATATACAGATAAAGTTGAAGAAATAAGCCTATCTGACTTCAGAGAATCGATAATCCGGACGTAAAACAGATGCCTAATATTTGGGAGGAATCTTTTGGAACAGTAGAAGAGTTAATCATATTAATCGAAAAAGCAAATTCCTTTGAAGGCATAGCAAAATTACTTTATGGCGAAATTTGAATTGAAGTTCCCTGTCTTTTCTTTTGGAAATGCAGATGATAATATGATATATGTGCATTTTGATAATAGAAGCTATAGCTTAGCATCTATGTCAATATATAAAAAAGAAAATTTTCACAATGAAGAGGATGTTGATTCTGATGGAAATATCTATTGGGTAGATAAAGTGCAATTTGTAAAATAGGAATGTTGATTTACCTATCATATATTTATATCAAGGTTATTAATATAGTTATAAAACATTTTATATACTGACTATTAATACATTATTGTGAATTAATAATGAAATACAAACATTGTTGCATCATTTTCAAACATCCAAGCAAGGAAACATATTAACGATTATACATATAGTAAAGATTTAAGTTATATATCATTTCACAAAGAAAAGTAACTTCGGGATAGAACTAAACTTTAATTATTTAAGTAATGAAAAAACATATTATCTGGGCGGTTTTTTGCCTTATTGTAATCGTCTCATGCAGTGAAGATACTGCAAGAAGTAAGGAAATTGATTTAATTAATAAGGTAGCTGAATGGCAGATGATCAATTTTCCCGACACGATGGCACCTGAAGCCGGATGGGTACATGCTGCCTTATACCGGGGACTTATCGAATGGGGTGAATATCAGGAGTCCAAGAAAATAGACAATTTTTTAATTCAGGTAGGTGAAGACCTCGACTGGGGAATGCTGGATCGTGTATATGATGCCGATGATCTGTGTATAGGGCAAACATATATCAGGCTATATAAAAGATATAACAGGCCGGAAATGATAAATAAAGTAGTTGAAAGGGTTAACTACATAATAGACAATCCGATGGATGGATCACTCAGAACTGTTAAAAATAAGCCGAACCGGGACCGATGGGGATGGTGTGATGCCTTATTTATGGCGCCGCCGGTTTATGCCCAGTTATATAAACTGAAGACAAATGAAAAATATCTGGATTTTTGTTTTTCCGAATTTCAGGTGACATGTGATTCATTGTACGATAAGCAGAAACGTTTATTTATACGGGACCTGCGTTTTACGGATGCAAAAGAAACTAATGGTGAAAAAGTATTTTGGAGTAGAGGAAACGGATGGGTTTATTCGGGTCTGACATTTATGCTGAACGATGTACCTGTATGGCATGTAAGTTATAATTATTACCTTAATCTTTATAAGGAAATGACAGATGCAATTATTGCATGTCAGGATAAGAATGGTTCATGGCACACCAGCATGTCTGATTTGGAAGCATATCCGCATCCCGAAAACAGTGCATCCGGCTTTTTTGTACATGGCCTTGCATGGGGAATTAATAAAGGCATATTGGACAAGGATAAATATATGCCTGTCGTAGAAAAAGGATGGAGTGCATTAAAAAGCTATGTCAATGAAGATGGTAAACTGGGCTATGTGCAACCTATCGGGCATGCTCCCCGAACGGTAGATGGAGAAATGACTGCTCCTTATGGAGTAGGTGCATTCCTGCTGGCAGCAACTGAAGTTATGAAACTTAACCGATAGTCGTGTTTAATTAATACTTCTACTCCCGGTATTCTTCATTCCTGAGATTACCGGGAGTTTTTATATCTGCCTTCACAAAATGACTAAATACTGTGCACCTTACATGAGCCAAATCAGACATTTAACGGGAATAAGATACAAAAACGGGACTATTCTTTCACGAATAACCCCGTCCTTTTAAAATGGCACTAAATAGCGTACCCTATATTATACAAATCTTAGAATCTATATGAAAATCCTGTTCTCAGGAATACACCGGTATACTCCAGATCGTATACACGCGACTTGTTGCCCATATATATGAATGCGGGAGCATTCAGCACATTTGTTGCTTCTGCATATACTGTCAAACCTTTTGTAATCCTGTACGAACCATTAAGGTCTAATTGCCAGCGCTTGTCAACCCAAAGATCTTCTTCGTTATTGCTTCCCAAAGCATATGTAAACTCGCCATTGTAGTTTGCGGATGCTTGCAGTGTCAGTTTTTCAGTAGAATAACTTAATGCAATGTTTCCTGTATGTTTTGCCTGTCCGGGAAGTCTTAGTTTTCCACGGCTGGCATCTGTTGTAGCTTTCGAGTTCGTAAATGTATAGTTACTTGTGAAAACTAGATTCTTAAGGAAGCCCGGTAAGAAATAAAGCGTTGAATTGAAGGTTAATTCCGCTCCATATACGTAAGCATTTTTCCCGTTTTGAGGTTGAGTCAGGATATATTGGTCATCAGCTTCAGCTCCGTGTTTGTAATACGGATTGGACGTATCAGTCAATAGACCTTCACTACGATACAGGAATTTATCTATATGTTTATAAAACACACCTCCCGACAATAAGCCTACTTTTTGCAAGTAATGTTCAAATAGCAAATCTAAATTGTGAGCATATGCGGGCTTTAAAGAAGGATTACCCATTAACAATTTTCTTGTTTCATCATTGATATCTATAGAAGGAACAATGTCCGGAAGATTGGGACGAGAATATCCCGTTGTCCATGCCAAACGTAAGATTGTATTCTTAGCCACGTCATACTTGAATTGGAGATTTGGTAAAATCATTGTATAATTCATAGATGAATCGGCCGGAGTGGAGGTATACGCAGTGTATTTGTAATCTTCCGGATTAGCTCCCGGCAGCTGTCCTCCGTTCACGTTTGGATCTGCATTCGCATCATACTGAAACACCCTGTTTGCTTTATAGTCCACATTTGTGTTTTCGAGACGGACACCAACAATAACCATAAGCTTGTTAAACTGGCTCTTATTCATTATATAACCGGCTACAACATTTTCGATTCCTTCATAAAAATGGGCATCCCTTCTGTAATTGGTCTTATGTTCATTCAGATCAAATCTATCAGGATTTTGATTCAGAAAATCTTTTACCTTGCTCAGGCTTGGCGCCGGTCCAAAATTCAAATTGCCATTCAGGAAGTTTGAACTAACTTCATCTCTGTATAAAAAGTCACTAAAGTATAATGGGTCTCCATTAGGTATCAACTCGGTAGATGAAGTTAACCTGTACCTCTCATTAAACATGAATTTACCTTTTACCCCAAAAGAAAAATTTGAAGCAAATTCATCATTAATAAGATAATTTAAAGCGGCGTTTCCACGTACTGTTATATTACGTCCGTTCAACTGATTATCATTATTTTCAATATTCTTCAGTGAAAAACGTGACGGATCGTCCATAGCTCCGCCAACAGCCGGAGTATATAAGTTTTCGGAAGCTAAATATTTTGTTGCAAAAGAAGGCAGTTGTGCCAATACTGTATTTTTCTTGATCTGTATAGGCTTACCATTCCCGTCATCCGTTCCTTTTATATCTTTTCCATTTGCTCGCCAATCCGGTGTTTCGAAATTGAATTGAGGATTTATTCCTTTTCTTCTGGATATATTCAGGAATGCACCTGCGTCTAATTTCCAATTTCCCTGAGTTGTTTCTCCATCAAGGTTAAAATTATAGTTGTCAAGCTTGATTCGCTGATCAGTCACCTGCATTACAGTAGTTACACGGTCTGTACCGATCTTTCCATCTCCCATATCGAAAAAGCCACCACGATAACGTATACGGCGGCGATAACGTGTATCATCGTCATCACGCCTGTTATACATAAAACTCAATACAATTTTGGATTTCACATCCGGAGCATAGTCTAAAGTAATGGTACCGCCTGTACGGGTTCTTGATCCTTCCTGATAACGGTAGCGAAAATCGGTAGGCACATATGTTCCTTCTGTACCCTCAATCTTATTGCCTTTTGCATCCAGCAGAGTATTGGCTCTCCAGCGATCAGCCTCTAAGCGGTCATATCCGTTATTCGTTTTGTAATAACTTGCATTAGCTGCGATACCAAAAAGACCGTCCGGATTTTTATCCGAAGGAAAGAATCTTTTCTGAAAACCTGCCTTTACATTTACTGGCAACTTTTCGCGCAAAACATTAAAACCGGAACTAATATCGATGGATATCCTTGGTTTCAGGCTACGGGCTGTTCCCGTACGCATATTGATAACTCCGGCAATAGCATCCCCGTCATTTGAAGGCAGCAAAGTTTTTTGGACTTCCATAGAAGATAAAATATCGGATGGAATAACATCGAGAGTTGTATTCCTGCTGCCATCTTCCGTAGATCCCATCATCTGTTCACCATTTACCTGAATATTAACAAAGTTGGCTGGTGTTCCTCGTAACTGTACGGCCGATCCTTCCCCTCTTGAACGGCTGATAGTTACCCCGCTCAGGCGTTGCAGGGCTTCCGCAACATTCAGATCGGGGAAACGACCCATTTCGTCTGCTGACACTACCTGCATCATATTGTCTGCTGCTTTTTGCTGATTGAGTGCCCGTTGCTGGCCTGCCACCATTCCCGAAACGACAACTTCTCCTAAAGCCTTTGCATTTTCCATCATTACAAAGTCTTTAGTTAAGGTTCCTCCTGCTTTTACATCGATTGCTTCCTCAACATTGTCAAAGCCCAGATATTTTACAACAATCGTAATTTTTCCGCTTTCAAGCCCATTGAGCATATAGTGGCCGTTAAGGTCAGATGCTGTTCCGATGGTAGTTCCTTTAACCACCACGCTGGCTCCGGGAAGTGCTTCGCCGTTATTATCAATAACTTTCCCAGTAAGGATGCCTTTACCCTGTGAATATCCGAAAGTTGTTGTGCAAAGTAATAATATTACAATAATTACACTAGTTTTTAATAGAATTTTCATGTGCTTTAAAATTAGATTAATATAGGTTTCGTTGATACTTTTTTTAATAAAAATGATCATTAATTTTTGCCCTGTTCAAGAACTATTGTTTGATTACTTTTTTATCCCTGACAGTTCCGTCATCATTTATAGAGAGTTTGCAACGTATTGCGCTTTCATTTAAGCGTACATCATAGTTTGTGTAGCCTTCATTTTTCCTTACAATTATTCTGGATTCGTCTACAGGTACTGCCCCTATCAGTTCTGCGATAATATCGCGGGTTCCCTTTGGCAAATCGACATAATTCATAGCATTCGCTTTTTCTGTAAAAAGTATTTTGCCAGTGTTGTCAATTTTAGTTGTTGTTATTGTGAATTCATTTATATTTTTATAAGAAGTCGATTGCATAGTATATATATTATCAGTTAATGATAATCTGTCGAGTAAATTACCTTCGGCAACTTTTATGATTGTCTCAACTACTTTAGCCGGAGGGTCGAACTTGAGGAAATTCCTGATACATGACTCACCTCCCTCTATCGGAGTACGTCTGCCTCCAAATGCCATATAACCTTCCAGTTCTTTATCCATGTTTTTAGCAACGAGTATTCTACGCTGAGGCCCTGTTATGACCGAACCATCTTCAAGAATGAGTGTTGGCTCTAATATGTAACAGCCGTTACCGTTAGGTGCTATAAACTTCATCTGAACACCGGAAGATTCATATTTTGGTATTAATAATGCCGACTGCTGACTACTAACCTCTTCTCCGTCAATAGATTTAATCTTTAATACAACATTAACTTTTGCATCTGTTCCAAAATCGTTCCATGCTACCACATCTTTCGTATAGCTGGCTCCCGGCTTATAGATTGTTTTTTGGTTATACCATTCCTGGCACTGAAGCATATCTACCGATACTCCTACCGGTTCATTCAACCTGGTTAATGATAGTTGCAGATTTTGCTGCACTGTCAAAGAATCCGCAATATTTCCCAGCAGGAAATTCTGTCCGTTAACCCACCCACTGAGTAATGCAAACGGAGCCCAAGCCTGAAGCCGGGTTTTACGGTAATAGGTGCCTATATCTGCGTGTAAATCGGCTAGTAACTGGCCTATTATATTGCTATCGTAATAAAATACTCCCCAACCTGTTGATGTCCGGCTTGTTTTATAATCTTCACGTGGTTCCAGCAATCCAAACTCATTGGTCCATAAGCGGCATGATTCCAGTATTGTCGAAGGGCAATCCGTTGCCTGTTGGAAAAAAGGAGCAGATATAACTTGTTCCGAATAGTCATACACATGTTTAGCGTAGAAGTCATCTTCTCCCCACAGGCGGGTAGGGTCGTATTTTCTAAGTTCGGCTTTCAGGTCTTCGAGCCTTACATGCCCTTCATTTTCCTGATCCCATGTAACAATCGACGGATGATTTACGTTTTGTTTTATCCAACGGCGAAATTCTATTCCCACTTCTTCAAGATCCTTCCCGACAGGTTCGTCATCATGCATATACCGCCATTCGTCCTGAAGCATTATACCTTCCTGATCGGCAATTTCATACCACTTGCTGTAAGCATGTCCCAGATGAATGCGCAGATAATTAAAATTATAATCCTGAACAGCCGTACGTAAAAAATTGCGTATCCAGGTTTCATCGAACATTACATTCTGCCAACGGTTCAGAGCCCTCACAAATGCTATATTTTCGGCCCGGAACATTATTTTTTCTCCGTTCAATAACACATCTTTACCCTGAACTTCGATGTTGCGGTATCCAAACATTGTACTTTTGTCGGAGACAATATTCCCCTGAGCATCAGCTACACAGACATTCATACAATATTGCTTCGGGGTTCCTTCCTTTCCGGCAGTCCAATATTGCAGCATCTCTGAAGGTACTTTCATTGAAACGACCTGGTTGTTGTTTTTTCCAATCTTAACCTTGCTTGTCACATTGCTGACAAGGAAATCACCGTCAAAGATCGATGCCGTTACAGTCAGGTCCGCATTAGTGTTATCTTTGTTTGCTATTTCCACATCACAGAGAGTCAGCCTGTTATTAATTTCGGGTAAAACCTTAATATGCTTAATCCCAACTGAATTTCCCAGTTCGATAGATACATCATCCCACAGACCCGGAGCTCTTGAATTACGCCACCATTCCGAGCTATTCTCCTTCGATGGGGAGGACGCTGTATTCCAGCTGCCCACACGGACAACCAACTCGTTACTCCCCTGGTAATTAATTGCATTACTGATATCAAATTCAGCATGAGAGTACGTACAATGATGATCATACCCTATTTCTTTTCCATTAAGGAATACTAATGCGTTATATTTTGCCCTGATTTTCAGGATCGCCGACTTGTAATGTTCTTCGTTCACATCAAAATCTAAATGATACCATACATAATTATAACCCACATCATCTTTCAGATCATTACCGTGTAATCCTTCTGCCACTAGGGGGCTGGACATTGTAAGTATTCCGGGAACAGGAACTTTGGAAGCATAACTGTCCGGCTTTTCGTCTGTCAGACGGACATCCCATAGGCCATTCAGGGATATTGTTTTCTCCGGTTCTATATGTGTCACCGGCTTTCCGTTAACAACAACATTCTGTAACGAAACTTTACGTGCGTTCTGTATCTCATAGGCAGCCCGTGTGTTTTTGACCCTGACATTTTTCAGTGTTACATCAGTCACCGGCATATTCTCGAAACCATTAATTTCAAGTGCATTATGTGAAGCATAGTGGCAGTCTACATTTTCGATGACAAAGCCTCTATAACGAGTAGGATAGTTTTCTTTACTTTCCGATTTATAATCAGGATCGAATTTCACCGCCGTTTTAACAGAATCTATTTTAATGTTACGTGCCCAAACATTTTCAATATATCCGCCACGGTCAAGATTCGATTTAAAATATATACCATTGCTGGCTTTAGGAATGGTAACATTTTCAATAAAAACATTGCGGACTCCTCCCGAAATTTCGCTGCCGATACATACTCCGTTTGCATGGCTTTCGAAGGTACAATCACGTACAATTATGTTTTCGGTCGGTTGTCCTATTCTCCAACCATCCTGATCGCGTCCCGATTTAATAGCCACACCGTCATCTCCAGTCCGGAAATGGCATTTTTCGATCAATGCATTTGTTGTTGATTCGGGGTCGAAACCATCGCTGTTAGGATTAAAACTGTCTATAACCACATCGCGCACAGTTACATTGTCACAAGCAACAGGATGTATTACCCAAAAAGTAGCATCCGTTATTTTAACCCCTTCTATAAGTATATTCCGGCATCCTACGGGCTCCACAAATGCCTGACGAAGCCAATGACCTTCCCCGAACAAACGTTCGTATACAGGCACACCATCACGCCCCATCTTGCGTATAAGCTTCTGGTCTTCTTTCTGATTAGGTTTCCATGTGGCAATATTTTTAGAGCCCTGTCCGTTTAACAGTCCTTTTCCGGTTATGGCAATATTTTCAACCTGATAGGCATATATAAGAGGTGAATAATTAAATACCTCGGTACCTTCCCATCTGGTAAGCACCGCCGGAAGATAATCTTTTTCATCGCTACTGAATACCAATTCCGCACCTTCCGATAAATGTAAATTGACATTGCTCTTTAATATTACCGGACCTTTTATATAATATTTGCCTGCAGGTACAGTAACCCGTCCACCTCCATCGTTGCTACATTGAGTTATAGCTGCATTTATAGCTGTACGGGCATCCTTTACACCACCTTTTTCAGCTCCAAAATGAACGATATTATAATTTTTGTCTGCAAATACCGGAGGTTTAATGTTTTTCTCTATTTCCTTAACATAGTCCCATCCTTTTTGGGAAAATGAAAGGCCGGGAATTGCCAACGCTAACAAAAGACACAAAATGTAATTTCCAGTTTTCATCATAGTATATTTATTTTTTTATTTTTTATTTGATCGCTTTTACACCTTTTGTTATCGAGACTCTTTTCTTCCAATCTTCGAACATTTTATTCATACCTCCTACTATTTCAGGATTCTTAGCAGCGAGATCGGCAGTTTCGCAAGGGTCTTTTTCCATGTCAAATAATGACCAAGGAGAGTCTAGCCCTTGTTTTACCAGTTTCCACTTTCCATCACGCACAGCCCGTCCGTGCTGCCACTCCCAGAATATGGGTTTCTCTCTTTCTTCTTTTTCTCCTAATATGGCAGGTAATAATGAAACACCCTCGTAAGGAAGAACTGTACGTCCACGATATTGAGACGGGTAGTCCGTTGCGGCAATTTCGACAAAGGTTGGCATTATATCAATCATGTGCCCTACAAATCCGGACTTAGTCCCTGCGCTGACGCCTCCTTTAAGCCACGTAACAATAAGCGGAGAACTAATCCCGCCCTGATAACTAATATTCTTATAATAGCGTAAAGGCGTATTGGCAACATTTGCCCAATTTTCTCCCAGCGATTTCCAGTTCGATAGCGACCCGATAGACCCATAGCTGTCAGTTAGTTCTATAACTTCAGCCGATGCTCCGTTATCGGACATAAATATTATAATTGTATTCTCATATTTACCTAATTCTTTCAGTTTAGATATCACACGGCCTATATTCTGGTCCATACGGTCGATCATTGCCGCATACACTTCCATTTTTTCAGCTTCTTCTGCCTGCCGTTCCGGAGTCAGGCTTTCCCATGCTTCATATATAGGTGCCGAAAGTTCATATTGTTTATCTGTTATCCCCAGCCTGCGCTGTTTTTCATATCTGGCTTTACGGATTGATTCATAGCCTGTGTCATATTTTCCCTTGTATTTAGCGATATCTTCGGGCCATGCCATCAATGGATCATGCGGCGCGTTATAGGCCAAATAGAGAAAAAACGGACGGTCATCCCCTTTATACTGGTCGAGCCACATCAATGCATTATCGGTGAAGTGGTCTGTCGTATAAAAGTCCTTGTCTGTTGGTGTATAGGGAGCATATTCTTTATTCTCGATACACCATTTTCTCCGATGTGATTTTTGGGCAGGACGTTCTTCTCCATAACGCTGAAGGCCAGGATTAAAATAATTGCAAGCACCATCTTTCAGACCGATATAATGATCGAAACCACGGGTTCGCGGATTTTCTTCGCCATGATGCTTTCCTGACCACAAAGTCCGGTATCCTGCACTTTTCATATATTCACCCAGGGTAATACTATTTTCGAGAGGACCACCGAAGTATTTAAAATATCCATTCTGCTGGGCATAAAGTCCGGTCAGCAAGCACGCACGGGAAGGATAACTTTTGGACGTATTATGAAATTGAGTAAACCTTACGCCGGATTCAGCCAACGCATCAATATTCGGAGTACGTACTTCGCTACCATAGCATCCTACATCCGACCAACCCAGATCATCGGCCAAAATCAACAAAACATTCGGGCGTTCTGATATTTTTTCATTCTGCGCTATAATCCCGCATATGGGAGCTAATGTCAGTGTTATCAAATTGTAATATTTTTTCATACCATTTCATTTTTTATCTGGAAACCTTCTCATTTTACCTTCAATACGCGGGTAGCTTTCCCATATTTCGGGATTGTTGCCTATACGTGAATCATTTGTTTCTTCCAGTTTTGACCGGAGTATTTGTTTCATTTCTGCAATAATATCTTTGAACTCAGCATCTGAAACTATATTTTTCATACAAGCCGCGTCATCTTTCAGGTTGTATAGCTCATATTCGGGACGTTTGGCAACCGATGCATTAAAAAACGGGGTAACGGACGAATCGCTGCGGTGAGAGACCAGATAATCCTTTGAAGGTGCAGCATCGATATCAAAGTAAGCCTTATGCATTTCTTTCGGTCCGCCATTTTTTCCTAACTCCTGTGGATCGCCTGCAGGCCATCGTTCCGGATGGAAATTATGTACCAACAGATAATCTTTCCAACGCACGCTGCGCATAGGATACCCCAGATTATCGAATCTTGAGCTTGAGTGACGCTCACGCCCGGCAAAAACTGTATTTCTCGAATACGCCTGTCCGTTTCCGGTAATGAGTGGCAACAGACTTTCACCGGCATGCATTGTATAGGGTTCGAGACCTGCAACCTGCAATATAGTCGGAGCCAGATCCACAAGGCTAACCAGATTATCTACTACCTGGGAAGGTTTTACCTTGTTGCCCCAGCAAATAGCCAATGGTACATGTAATCCCGCATCATAACAATTCGCTTTTGCATGTGGAAATGACATCCCGTTATCTGCGGTAACAATTATAATTGTATTATCAAATTCGCCTATTCGCTTTAGTTCTTCGATACAATTCATCAGATGTTTATCGAACCATTCTATCTCTATGGTATAATCAAGAAGATCGCCTTTAATTTCGTCCGAAGATGGTAAGAAATCAGGTACCACAGCCATTGAAAGGCTATCCCCCTCTTTTAACCACGACATGTTCTCGTATGGGCGGTGTGGTTCGTGTGTGCCGATCCAAAAGCAAAATGGCTGATCTTTATCCCTCTCGGACAGAAACTGCTTAAAGTTTGCTGTATAATCAACTTTCGATATTCCGCTATATGGAGGATCCAGTTTATGCGAATTGTAATCTGGACCGGCAGGATTATGCTGTCTTCCGGATGCCGCCCAGTCGCCGGGTCCCCATCCTTTACCAGTAAATCCTATATGATAGCCCGATTCTGCTAACATGTCCGGATAGCTAACAAATTTTGCAGGAAACGAGCTGGCATGGGTTCCTGCTTCTTCTATCTGCCACGGATACATTCCCGTCAGCATACTTGCCCTTGAGGGACTGCTTCCTGGTGAAGTAACATAAGCATTGTTGAAAAGTGCTCCCCGTGACGCTACCAAGTCGAATCCCGGTGTACTTACCATACTGCTGCCGTATATAGATGCATCAGGATAAGACTGATCGTCGGCTATGACAAAAAGTATGTTAGGACGTCTCTGATCCTGCTTAGCACATGCACTGACGGCTACCAGCGGCAATAATAAAACAGCATGTTTAATCATGGTTTTCATATGTTACATTTTAATGTCTCTGGGTATAGCAACCGGTTTATCGAATTTAATTTTATATCCGTCTTTAGTCTTTGTTATTGCCGGATTTATTTTAGCCAGATAGTCAAGGATCCGGGTCTTTTCTTCTGCCGATAGTTTTTTGTACTCATCGGGATGTAGTAAATCCATTGCTTCTTCTATCGAGCCTGCTACTGCCGAATAACGATAGGTAGTGTTTCCGTATTGGATTGGTAGTATCTGTTTGGATTTCTGTGGATTCCGTATAAATAAGATATCTATCTCGCGCGGAATAGCATTAATCATATTTTGCTCTGTTGTTACGTCAATAATCTTATTATCGGTCAGAAGCCTGTGCGAATAATCCCTGATAAGTTCATCTGTATAATTGGGATGAAAATTCCGGCCTTCTATTGTCCTCGAAATTAATCTAAGGTCATTATACGACTGAGCAATAAAATTATAATCGTCTTCTGTCAATTCGCCGTATGTCCCCAGTAGGTACGAGCCAAGCCTTTTAACCAAAACATTGAATTCGGTAGACAATGTATCGATCTGCGGGTTTCTTTCTATAACATACCGTCCCATAATGTTTTCGTATTCTTCCAACGATGATCCGTCGATACGTGTAGGGTTGAATATGTACTTCATTTCCTGGATATATTCGACAGTCTCCCTGAATTCTTCATTTTTCGGGATAGAGGTCATACGTCCGGTATCCGTCAAAACCGGCTCTTTTATTCCGCCGGTTTGCCTTCTGTCAACGGCAATACTCTTTATTTCAATTTCACCGCTTTTTAATCCCGGAGAAGATACCCGTACGGTTATTGTACCGGGCCTGTTGGTCGAACGTATAACATTCGGTATAGGGGTTACTACATAGCCACTCCCTTCTGTCGAAAGGGTTTTATCAATGTCTGAATAGTACACATTATGTCCTACCAGTTTACCTTCTCCAAATACTTCCCATGTGAGTGGTTCACTGAAGCCTATTACACGGTTACCCTTTGCATCGACTACATCTGCTGTAATTATATCTATACCACTTCTGTCTGCCGGAATGGTACCTTGTTCGGCTGTCAATACTATTTGAGCAGGCTTTCCTGCCAGATTCAGAGTGTTTTCAACCTTCTCTTTACCCCGTATAGCTACAGCTTTCAAAGATCCACTGATAATCGGCACATCTTTAAATTCCACTGTAAAGAAATTTTCTTTGGATGGATATTGTTCTCCTAATTTTTTCCCATTCACAAACAATTCTACCTTATCACAATTGCTGTCAACCTGAATATTTTTTTTCTGTCCCAGATAATTTTCCCTCCAATAGTGAGGCTGGATGTGTACCATTGCTTCCGGCAAGTAATTTGCCTGCCACAAATAATACATATATTTAGGTATCCGGTACAGGTCTACCCAGCCTTTATAATTTATATTCTGAAGCGGCGAATCTTTATATAGCCTGTCACAACCATGGTCTTCATAAAGCCAGCCTATGACATCCCAGTCGATGCGTCCTCTAATATTCCCATTATCAACCCTTGCCATTTTATGTTGCCATTCTTCAGTTCCCGCATGCTGCCCACTTTTGTCAACTCCGTGACTGTTAGACGGCTCCAGGTCTTTGACATCTTTATTATACCAGCCCCGGATAGTAACCCTAAGCAAATTTTCCATATCGAGATTAGACGCGTGATGAGTTACGTAATCGCCATAATTCTCCGTTTTACGTTCGTGTATAATTCGTGTTGTATCTTCCTCGTGTACCCATTTTGAATCACCGGCATTACTGGTTTCATTACCCACACTCCAGAAAAAGACGGATGGATGATTGCGGAAACTGCGCACCATCTCCCGCATATTTTTCTCCTGTATATTACGTCCGAAATTTATCGGTTTAATATTGGGAACTTCCACGACAGTTATTATTCCCTGTTTATCATTAAAATGATACACCAAAGGATCGTGCGGATAATGTGCGGTACGCATAAAGTTTGTATTCATACCAACACGTATATCCAGCATGTCTCGTTCAGTCATCCAGTAAGGCATGGCATCGCCCACCCACGGGTACTCCTGATGGCGGTTTGTACCATGAATATGTATTTTCTCTCCGTTCACCACAAGCTTGTTGTCGGTAAAGTCCCATTCAAACCAACGGAATCCTAACGGCGAAAGATATGTATCACAGAGTTTTCCGTCTGCCCACACTTCGGTATATACATTGTATAGATAAGGAGACTCAGGACTCCAAAGTTTCGGTTTAAGGATCGTTTCCGATTTTTGCGAAAATTCATGTATTGTACCCGGAGCAACAGTTGCCGCAGACAGGATATTTTCTATTATATTCCTGTCGGCATCTGTAATTATAGTTTTTAGTTCTATACTTTTATTTTCTGTTTCATCATTCTTTACATATGTTTTAACATTAACTGTCGCTTGATCGTTACTTACTTTCGGAGTGGTGACAAAGGTTCCGCCCTCATGTTTGTATGAGCCCTGAAAAGGTATGTGTACCGGATTTTTTACGACTAAACGTACACTGCGGTATATTCCTCCATACACATTAAAATTACCAGCTGTTGCCGGTGGAATTACCCCGAATTTGTCATCGCGCCGGTTAGATACCGAAATAGTGAGTATATTTTCCTCTCCCAGTCTTGCATAAGATGTCATATCGAAATAGAAACCACTGTAACCTCCTTTATGGTCTCCTAACAGATTTCCATTAAGATATACTTTACAATACTTTTGTACGCCGTCAAATTCGATAAAAATCTTTTTTCCTTCAAGTTCTTTTCCTAAAACAATACGTTTCCGATAATACCCCCATCCGTTCCACCAATACGGGTCTTCGCGTTCCGAGGCATACATTATATAAGGATGGATGTCGTTTGTCGTTTCGTAGGTCGACCATGTATGAGGCAATGCTATTGCCATCCATTGCTGATCGTTATAGTTGTCATGAATTGTTGTTGTATCTTCCTTACCCGAAGGAAAGTAGTTGAATGTCCATTCCCTGTTTATAACTACCTCATTTCTTACTTCCTGCGGATTAAAAGTTTGAGCATGCATTGAGATAGATACAAAACACATAAGTGACAATTGAAGTAAAGTAGTCAGTTTCATTTTTGTTTGGTGTTTTTTGTAGTATAATTCCGCGTGTTTTTCTTATTGTAAATGTAGAGAATACAAAAAAACTTTATATCCGGCAAATCCTGAAAACTTGGTAGCTTAGCAATGCAAATAAGTTTTGTAAACGATTAAAAATCTTGAATAAATGTTGAAAAATCATTCAATAAGAACAATAAACAACTGGGTGTTAATTAATTAGATTTCAAAATTTATTTTATTGAAAGATTCAAAAATCAGGAGATAAAACGAATTTATAACTCTTTTGAACTTGACTATATTTGCCCTGGAAGCATTTGTGCTTTTAATGAAAAAGCCCTGTTACAGTAATTTCCCTCAGTTATTTTACTTACGTTTTTTTACATAATCTAGCAACATTTATAAGCCGAATTAAATAAGGATGGATTAAAACATTATTGGAGTAAGTTGTCAAAACACTCATTCCTGTTCGGAACATATTCATTATATATGTATATAATATGCAATATTTAAGAAATACCATCTCTATTTTATAATAGTAAATTTGTGTGTAATGTTAGTTCGCTTCGTGCCCATTATACGTAGCGCTTGTAACCAGTAACTAATAAAATAATACCGCGATATGATTAAATGGAAATCCACCATGATTTTAGTTGCATTTGCAACATTATATTCTTTAAATATTCTTGCCGATGATCCAGTATATCATTTTAAGCAGACACATCCACGCCTGATGCTTTCCAAAGCTGCTGAAAAGGAAATTATGAAGAAAACAGTGTCCAATGAGTTTTTAAAACGGGTTCATAATGAAATTATCTCCAGCAGTGAAAAGTATATTAAGGAGCCCGTTGTTGAATATGAGCCTATCGCCGACCTTTTTCTTTCAGTATCACGTAAAGCATTAAGCAGGATATATTTCCTCTCTTATTCGTACAGAATGACAGGAGATAAACGTTATGCGGACCGTGCAAAGCAGGAAATGATGCACGTATGCACATTCGACAACTGGCAACCATCTCATTTTTTAGGTGTTGCTGAAATGACTCTGGCCTTATCGATTGGATACGATTGGCTTTATAACGAGTTGAGTGATGCCGAAAAAAAAATTATACTTGATTCAATAATAAAAAAAGGGTTAGACGAATCAATGCCCGAAACAGCAACCGATGAACAGCATTACAAATGGCTCAAGAAAAAGAATAACTGGAATGCTGTTTGTAATACCGGAATGGCTTTCGGAGCAATAGTGACTTACGAACTGAATCCCGAACGTTCCCGTCAAATTATTCAAAGATCGGTAGAGCTTGTCAGTGAAGTTGCTTTGCAAGAATATTTGCCCGATGGCAATTATCCGGAAGGCTATACATACTGGAGCTACGGCACGGCTTTTACGTTAATGTTTATCAATACCCTTGAAAATCTCTATGGTACTTCGTTTGGTATGACAGACAATCAGGGTTTCATGTTGACTCCTAACTATATATTACAGATGTCTACACAAAATATGGGATGTTTTGCCTATTCCGATTGCGGCCTGGACAGAACTCTTTCTTTCCCCATGTTTTGGTTTGCTTCCCGACTCAATAATCAGTCGCTACTTTGGGGTGAATGGGAAAGACTTATGACAATGAAGAACAGAGGATACAATGAAAACCGTATATTTAATGTTCGCTTCCTTCCTTCTGTTATGCTTTGGGCTTCTGAAAACACATTTGAAAATATGGAGAGGCCTTCCCAACGCCTGTATGTAGGACAGGGAACTACCCCTATTGCAATAATGCGTAATCATTGGGGTGGCAATGACGAACTTTTTGTCGGTTTAAAGGGAGGTATGTCCAGTACCAATCACGGACATATCGACATAGGCAGTTTTGTAATGTACAGAGGAATTAACCAGTGGGCAGCAGACTTAGGCATTCAAAATTATTATTCGATTGATAAATATGGAATAAATATGGGAGATAGAAGCCAGTATTCAAAAAGATGGGATGTGCTGAGACTAAGCAAAGATGTACACAATATTATGACTTTCAATGGAAACAATCAACTTGTCACCCAAAAAGCATATATCAACAAGTTTGGAGATTATAAAAACTTTGTATATGCCGCTACCGATCTTTCACTTGTAGAAAGCAATAGTATAAAAAAACACCTGAGAGGAGTAGCAATCGTGAATGATAAGTATGTAGTTGTCCGTGACGAGATAGAAAACAATAACAACCTCACAGATAGCAGATGGGCTATGCTGACCTCTGCCAATGTGAAGATTACAGGTTCAAATACAGCCGAATTACACATGAATGGTGAAAAACTGAATATAAAGGTAGAAGGCCGTAATGTTATAATGGGCACATGGTCTACAGAGCCACGCTTCGGATTCGACGAAGCTAACCCGGGTACTGTCATGGTTGGTTTTACAACAACTCTCGAACCGGGTGAGAAAGCTGAAATAAATGTTTATCTTATACCGGAAGCTGCTTCACATGAAAAAATAAGTCCAATGCCTCCTATTGAAACATGGGATGGCACATCGTTTTTTCATTAAATATCATTAAAGAATGTTTATGTCAAAATATCCCTTTTGGTATATCGCATTTAGTTAGCTATCTTTCATCTACAATTGACCTGATTATCCGGATAAAAGAATGAGCCTGACTTTATGAAAAAGCATATTATGCTATTACTTCTTCTCGTAATCTGCGGCACTGCAAATGCCGGTAAACTGATTGATTACAGAAACATGTTATCAAGAGATCTTCTGGAAGATAATACGATCGTAGCACTCACTAAAGATAACAAGGGATTTGTATGGATCGCTACACCGGCAGCATTAATCAGATTCGATGGTAGCTCATATTCAATAATAAACAAAGAAGAACTGATAAAGCTTTTTGACGGAAAGAACAGTATCTATCAATTATCGTTCCAAGGACCCGATATACTCTGGATATGCAGCAATATAGGATTATTTTCATACAATATACGTACCCACCAATTAGAGCCAATAGAAGAACTGGCAGGGTTGCGGGTAAACTCATTGATAATAGAGAACAATATTCTTTACCTGAATACTGTCAGGGGAATTATGCAATACCTTCCCGAAGAAAGGAAACTGAATATATTATATGCCCTCAAAACTAGGGGTAATACGTCTTTTGCAGTGGATATGAATGGTTATTGCTGGTTTGCTACAGATAAGTACCTGTTGAGGTTTCCCGGTTTTGCTGCTTTAAAAAAGTCCTTTGATAAAAAAGAAACAATACAAATAGATACCTTGCTGACATATACAACAAATCAGCGCATCCTTATCGATAGCCTGAATATAATCTGGATGTGGGATAAAGAAAAGCTGACTACAGCTAAAATATCCGGTTCAAGCGCGTTGGAGGATATTAAACATCAAAATATTGAAATAACAGCAATTCATTTGCTGGCAAATAATAATTTAATATTATGTAAAAGAGGGCAGGGAAACGAAATCCTGTACAGGGATAAAAACGGTTTCAATGTGCAAACTGAAAAGTATTTGGCAACCCTCCAATATGATGATCTTACAAATACAACAAATGTTTTCCATGTAGATGAACTGGAAAACATCTGGATAGGTACAAGAGATGGACTGTTCATGTTGCCGTTCGGCAGAAGAAATAAAGTACACACATTGACGAATGATGTCAACAACCATGCAACACTGAGCCACAATACAGTATCAAGTATTCTTGCAGATGATAAAAATAATATATGGGTAGGAACAGCTTACGGATTGAATAAACTGAAACATGAAGGGTCAGGCTATTCAATCAAAAAGTATATTGATAACCGGCCCACAATCAATCATGTTCAGGATAATAAAATAGAACAGATAGCTATTGACTCTAAGGGGATTATGTGGCTGGGGACAAAGAGAAATCTGAAATTTTATAATCCTGCTGCTGATACTTACATCTCAAAACCAATTATAGAAAAGGCCCTTGAGGGTAAGAATTTTGTCAAAGCTTTACACAGAGATCGCAACGATAAAGTATGGGTGGGCTACCAAAATGGCGGATTGTATGTTATTGACGAGCTGAAAAATTCGGTAGAGAGAATCGATTTTCAATCAATAAACTGGGATAACTGTACGGCAATACAAGAGGATATGAAAAATGTGATCTGGGCAAGCAGTAAGGTTAACGGCATTTTAAAAATAGAATTTGACAACGAAGAACAAAAATTCAAAACCAAACAATATCAAATACTTAATCAAATTCAATCCAATATTACTGTCAACTGCTTATATATAGATAAGTACAGCAATGTATGGGCCGGTACAGAATCCGGCTTATATAAGTTCAGCGAAGAGAAAGATGGATTTATCGCCATGGAAATAGATGATTCTGGCAGGAATATAAATATAGTAGGCATAATCAGCGATACTAGGGGGAATCTATGGATTGCCTGCACATCCGGAATGTATAAATACAATATTTCGGAAGCCAGAAGCTACTATTTCTCGCTGTATGACGGACAACTTACGCGTCCAGGCTTTGTTTTTAGTTGCAATATCGACCAGAACGGCATCATTTACATGAGCGGTGTCAATGGGCTGACTTATTTCAATCCCGGAAACATTGTTACGGATCAGACGCATTACCAAGTAAGATTTACCGATTTCAGGGTAAATAATAAAGCCTTGGAAGTCGGGTCCGAATATTTAAAGGAAGACTTGAACTTTACCGATAAAATTTATCTGGATCATAAGACAAACCAATTTTCTTTTTCATTCGCGGCATTGGCCTACAATGACGATAATAACAGATTGAAACATGCATATAAACTCGATGGTGTAGATAAAGACTGGATATATGCCGGAGCAACTGTACCCATTATTTCATATAATAACCTGTCGCCAGGAGAATATACTCTCCACATAAAAAGCACTGACTTGAACGGCATATGGCTGGACAATACAGAATCACTAAATATCCTGATCAAACCAGCTTTCTATCAGACAGGGTATTTTTATACTCTCCTACTAATATGCCTTGCCATTCTGGGTTGGATAGCTTTCAGGTTCCAAAGAACGCAGAAAAACCTGCAAGCTCAGGAAAAAATAGCCCAAAGCAAATTGGACCTCTATACAGACATATCATATAGCATAAAAACACCGTTGGCACTGCTGCAAACGCCACTGAACAACTTGACGAAGCATTATAATGCAATGTCGGAAGAAGAGATTAAATACATGCTCGCCATAATGCTGCGCAACAGCAACAGATTATCTCTGTTGGTTGATCAGTTAATCGAATTTAAACAGGTATCGGAAACAGACGCCAAACTCGAGCTTGTAGAAGACGACTTTATTTCTTTTGCAAAAAATATCTATGACGGATTCTATGATCTGTTCTCGAAAAAGGAGATTGATTTTTCTTTTACTTCCAATGTAGAAAAGCAAACTCTGGTTTTTGATCCATCAAAAATGGAGACTGTAATCTTCAACCTTCTTTTCAATATTTATAAAGTTATTAAAGAAGGAGAACAGCTAACATTCAAATGCATCTTAGATGAGTCACTACATCAACTTCAGGTTGCTTTAGTTATCCAGAAAGAAAATTTGGAACCAGAATCGGACAGAATCCTCAATAATATAAATTCATCCATAGATGTAGGGATACCTCTTGCCGGAGAATTACTGAAACTCCATCATTCGAAACTAATAATAAACGATAAAACCAATACTGTTTCTTTTTCAATATCGACCCAAACACAACATCTCAAAGGTAATATTGCAATCTTTGACGAAACTCAAAGCCAGGCAATTTCTGACCTTTATGCTAATTATATTGAGTATCAATCGCTGGACGATACCACAATAGAAGATTATCTGCCACATGCTCCTTTGGTGTATCTGGCTGATACAGACAAGGAAATGGCACGTTTTATAAAAAATGTCTTCGCTCCTTCTTTGATGATTAAAACATTTGTGAACACCAGTGATTTATTTAATGAGGTCATGTTAGTAAAGCCCAATCTAATTATTTCTGAAGTTGTTTTCGATGGAAAGAAACAGGGCTTGGAATTATGCGAAAAGGTCAAAGGGGACCATATGCTAAACGATATTCCATTCGTATTCCTTACATCCTATACATCAGATCCGGACAAAAAAAACGGATATGAAACAGGTTGTAACGCCTACATATTTAAGCCTTTCGATATCAGTTTTCTTAAAAGGCGAATTCAGTCTCTTGTAGAAAATCAGGAAAATATCCGTGAAAAAATAAAGTTGGAACTCATTACTAATCCGCAAAAAATAGAAATGCAATCTTCCGATGAAAAATTCCTCTCGAAATGCATGAGCATTATCGAAGAGAATATGGAAAACGAAGACTTCAATGTCGAGATATTTGCAGGTGCTATAAATTTAAGCACTTCGATGCTTTACAGACGGATAAAAAATATTACAAATCTGGGACCAAATGAATTAATAAAAAGTATAAGACTTAAGAGGGCTACTCAATTACTGGCAACAGATGCTTTGCGCATATCGGAAGTTGCCGAGAAAGTCGGATTTTTAGACGTCCGTTATTTTAGCACTTGCTTTAAAAAAGAGTTTGGAGTAACACCTTCACAATACCTGAAAAAGGGAGACACATGACAAGTTTAAACGTATAAAAGAGTATATAATAAATCAAACCAATGTATAATAAAACTTTTGCCCCTTTTGCCCGACCTTTGTATGTGATGCTTAAGCCCGTAGGAGCTGTCTGCAACCTCAGATGCAGTTATTGCTACTATCTGGAAAAAAAAGACCTTTACCCGGATAACGTTAAGTTTACTATGTCCGAAGAGTTGCTCGAAAAATTTACGGAAGAGTATATTAATTCGCAGACAACAAACGAAATTATGTTTGCCTGGCATGGTGGTGAAACACTGATGCGCAATAAGAGTTTCTATGTGAAAGCGCTGGAACTGCAAAAAAAATACGGGCGAGGTAGGCAGATAGACAATGTTATCCAGACAAACGGAACGTTATTAACCGATGATTGGTGTAAATTCTTTAAGGACAATAATTTTCTTGTAGGAATATCTATTGACGGCCCCCAGCATTGTCACGACGTTTACCGAAGAACAAGAGATAACCGCCCGTCATTCTTTAATGTGATGAATGGACTGTCCCTTCTGAAAAAACACAATGTGGAATTTAATGTAATGGGAGTTGTAAATGATTACAATGTTGATTATCCATTAGATTTCTATAATTTCTTTAAGAGTATAGATTGCCATTATATCCAGTTTACCCCGATAGTAGAACAAATTGATGGAGAATTGGCACCATGGTGCGTACCCTCCGAAGAATGGGGGGATTTCCTGATTGCCATTTTTGACGAATGGGTAAAACAGGATGTCGGAAACTATTATATTCAGTATTTTGATTCTACACTGGCTAATTGGGTAGGGGAAAAACCGGGCGTATGCACTTTAGCTAAAACTTGCGGACACTCAGGAGTAATGGAATTTAACGGAGACGTCTATGCTTGTGACCACTTTGTATACCCCGAATACAAAATCGGGAATATCCATAGAAATACCCTTACCGAAATGATGTATTCTGATAAGCAAATAAATTTCGGCAATGATAAATACGAATCATTACCAAGTCAGTGTAAACAGTGCAAATATCTTTTTGCCTGTTATGGAGAATGCCCTAAAAACAGGATTATAGAGACAAAGACCAGGGAGAAAGGATTGAATTACCTGTGTAAAGGCTATTATAAGTTTTTTAACCATGTAACTCCATATATGGATTTTATGAAAAACGAACTGGAGAACCAACGTCCTCCTGCAAATATTATGGAAGTTGTACAAAACGGATATTTCAAATAACTCATAAAAATCAAATACAGAATAACATCATTCGAGCGAATGGTATTTCAAATTATATCTTTCTTGTCTGACTGAATATTTATATACCTCTGGTCAGCAGCAATTTATACAATCCATGGAGGTGTGGCATAATCTTTATTGTTATCTAAAAAATCCCCATCATTACCTATTTTGAGACGGAAAGCACCCATTTGGAGTGGATCATAAACACCGAGTAAAAAATCTGATTCAAAAAGAGTTTTTGCTTTATTTTCTTCCTGCTTTGCCAAAGCTATATCACGGTGTTTCATTAATACACGTCAACGTCTGTCGGACGAGGAATCAAGGAACATACTGAAATTTCTATAAATCACATTTTAATTCTCATATAACCGATTGAATATAAACCGCTTGATTATCACCCATTTGTCCCATACAGACTTAATTCATCGGACCATTCAACAGATCATCTATTATATAATCTTCTATGGAATCGTAATTCTTTACCGGACTGATTTCGGCCAGCTGATATTTCTCAATCAGTTCATCGAGTAATCCGAGAGGCAGATGCAGGTAAACAGAATAGTCATACCGTTGGTTGTAATTCATACCGAAACCAAACATAATACCGTCCTCTTCTCCTTCTACGCCTATCATATAGACACAGTAATTAGTATCTCTGCCAGCCTGAATATTTAGAATAATCTCCTCATCTGTTATCTGGGGCGGAGTAACATCCTCAAAGAAAAGATCATGAAATTCAGCGTCTTTCCATCCCCTTTTTATATAGGTAGCATACAGCTCCTGGAGTTGAGCTGTTGAAAGGTGCTTAATGGAATAAAAACGTTCTGTCATAATTATCAACAATTTTTCTGAAGGTAAAGGTAATATTTTTATGCGACTGAATCCCCAAATAGCCTCTCATCTAAATGTTTACATAAGTAATTATATACTCGTCCATCCTTCTGCATGGCATGGACACTGCCTTATATCCCCCTTTGCAAATATATATTTGCCGGTTCACTGGTCAAATTCCAGCCTGACGGTTTAGCGTGGAAATCTCTACCCTGGCGATGCTGCGGGTAGTATTTCCCGTTAAAAATTTGACGTTTCACCGTCTTCATGTATGCGGCAAAGGGGATATAGCATGCAGTGTCGCTGCCGACGCATATACATCAGGAGGGAGACCCTATAGTCAGGACTCTCCGGGAATATTAAAAATGGGGTTTGGGTATCGTTAAGTAGGGAGTAGCGGGGATAAAAGCTGCCGGTCTTAGGCCTCTGCATATATTTTTTTGATTATTTCGTATTACCCATTACACCAATCTCCGGATATACTATCTTTTGAAGGTTTAATAATAAGGGGAGGAGTAATAAGAGGTATTAATTTTTATCCACATTTTTTCATCGGCAAAGGTAACTACGTCTCACCAGCCGGCAAGTTACACTCCATTTTTGTATACAAAATCTCCACACCTCGCTGCCTGCTCGGGTAGTATTTTGCTCAAAAACTTGCCGGCTGGTGAGACGAACCTTTTCCTGCACTCGAAAAAATATGTATGATAAAAAATTAAACACCATACTCATGGATAGATATCAATTGGAAAACGCAAGGATATATGTAACAACGGAACAGAATTTTACACTGGGTAACCGGATGGGACATTGGCTGGAGCTGGAAAACCATGCCAGTAAAAAGGAATTGATGGACGCTTTCGGAGATTTGTACAGGGATGAAGGTAAACCCGTGATATACTGTATGGACTGGCAGAACATACCTTCCTGTTTTATCGGCGAAACAGGTATATCCGATAATCTGTTTCCACTCATAACTGGTTTCAGGGAGCTTAGCCCTACAGATAAAATTGGTTTTGGGATCTGGCTGGGCAGGCATCAGTATACTATACCCGATACGGATGCAAAAACAATATTGCAAGCATTTCATTTGTGTTATCAGGGATATTACGGGTTTAAGCAAAAGTTTACAGAATATTATGCGAAACAGGAACTGGGAATTACCAAAGAAGGTAGTCCCCATTTTGATTTTATAACCTTCAATAAGTACCTGTTTGAAGACCTGTACATCATTGACAGAGGCTTTATATTCAGGAAAGTAAAGTATGAATTTAATAATGATTAGAAAATATGAACGAACCACCGGGCAGGCTTGAAATAAAAGCTATGACAAGAGAAGAGTTTATAAAGTTTCTAAGAGATAAAGGGTATCAGGCAACGATATCGGATACCAGTGAAGATTATATTGATATAAAAGGAATAACTGATGAGCAGTTGACAGAATTATGTGGCTTATACGGGACTTCAGGTACTTCAGGCAAGCAGTCCTCAAAAGTTGGAAACTGGGGTTGCTTCTCTACAAAGCTGGAAACAGTGCCTGGACACAATCCCGATGTGTTTCAGGTAAGTAACGAGCTCAAAAGAGATTACAGGATAAAAGTCAATACTAAAAACCGCATTTTCGAATGAATCCGAAAATTCCGGAATAATAGCATCAATATATGGCTTTCTAGCCGAGATTGATGAAGAAACTAAAAACTATAAGGAAGCTCTACGAGACCATAAACTATATAGCTATTATCTTTCAAAGTTGCTTTCTGAAAATAGAAACTATGCTGTAATAGAAGCCGAAAAGAAGTATAAATTCGAAGAATCACAGAAAGAAATTATATCTCTCCAATTAAAACAACTTAAAACACAGCGAGTGCTTTTTCTGGCCCTGATGATAATAGCTATCTCCGGAGTAATATATTTTCAGATAGTATTAAAAAAGAATAAACAATTATTACGAGCCAATGAGGAGATTCTGGGATTAACGGAATCCCTTAAAGAAATGGAAGCGATTTCAGCAACAAACCAGATTCTTGCCAAACACAATATGACAGGATTACAGCCATCACTAAGCCAGGAAGAGATCAGGATGAAAATTATTAATACTTATGAATATGAATTTAACCACCAGGCTCTGAGATACATGTTTACCAAACGTTGGAATACATTCTTAGATGTTATGGGAGGATATGGAGCCATTGAGAAAAATAAAATCATTCCAGTTCCTAGCAATGTTCTGATAAATTATCCGGGAGTAATAAGCCAGAATCCCGGATATTGAGAAGGTAAATTATATAAATTATAATATTGAATATACCCAAGGCTGTTATCATCTGGTAACGGCCTTTTTTGTTTTTCTTTGTAGTACAGAAAAGTAAAATATCAGACAATTATCTCTAATTAAACACCTATGCAGCCATAATCTTTGATTAATTTATACAAACATTTCCTCATTTTTTATAAAAACCTCATTCTAATACCATTCTAATGTAACTCCAATAAACCTCTAATCTTTAGAGAATAAATTTGCAGTGATAAAAATTAACCGCATCAATGAAAAAGTATTTGCCCGCTATATTGTTTTTTTTCAGCGTATTAACAGGCTTTACCCAGGAAAAACAAATCCTGAACCTGAATTTGGAACAAATAGAGTCTTTATTCCTCTCAAATAATCTGGAGCTAATAGCTACAAAATATAATATAGGCATTGCCGATGCAGCCATCTCACAGGCCAAACTTTGGGATAATCCAAGTTTATCTATCAGTGATGTTAACTTATGGAGTACAAAATCGCAACGTGATGCAATAAGCGATATCTCCTCATCCTTTGCCAAAAACACCGAATTAAGCATAGAATTAAGCCAACTGATTCTAACAGCCAACAAGAGAGGAAAGTTAGTACGGCGGGAAAAAGTTTCGAAGGAAATTGCTATGCAGGAATTCGAAGAGGTGTTGAGAGGCCTCAAGACCGAACTGAGGAAAGCGGTTTTCGAAATACAATACTCTCAGTTTTATCTTGCAATCTTAAACAATCAGCAGAAATCTCTTAACCAGCTGGTTGAATCCTATAAGAAACAAGTCCTACAGGGCAACATTGCTAAAAACGAATTGCTCCGTCTGCAATCTTCCTTGCTCGAATTAGAGAATGAAATAAATGAAACGCAATCTGACCTGAACGAACAATCAAAAACGTTAAAAATACTGCTTAACATACCCCCTCTTACAGATATCTCCATTACAGATAATCAACAAATAGGGAAAGCCCCGGATTTACTCGTTCTTTCCGGCTTACTAGAGAAAGCGGATGAACAAAGACCTGACATGAAAATGTATAGGTTACAAACGCAGCTACATCAAAAATCACTGGATTACGAGAAATCATTAAGAATACCTGATTTGACCATAAGTGCGACCTATGACAGATATGGAGGGGTATGGAAAGATTTTATCGGATTGGGTGTAAGTATCGACCTTCCTTTCTTTAACCGTAATCAGGGGAATATAAAGGCAGCTAAACTCAACATAGAGCAAAGCCAATACCTGGCACAACAATACCAAAACACAGTAAGGCACGAAATAGTCGCTGCATACAACAATTACAGATATGCATATAATTTTTACAAAAAAATAAGTGAGGACAGTTTATTGCCGGAACTGGACAATATGTTGGAGGCTTACACTAAAAACCTTATGAACAGAAATATAAGCATGTTGGAATATATTGATTTTATGGATGCTTACAAAACAAATAAGCAGACTATGCTGAATGCCGGGAAAAAAGTAAACATGCAATTCGAAGAATTACAATATACCGTAGGAACAGATATATAATAAAATGAGAAAAAAGGGTACAATGAAAATAGCAGTCGCTGTATGTGCTGTTTTTTTGATATCATGCTCAGGAAGCAATGATACTAATAAGGAACAGGGTAATACAGGAAAAATGAATCAGTCGTTTCTTAACAATATAAAAACCATAAAGGCTGGTTTTGATAATCAGAACGAGGAACTTACCCTTACAGGAAAAGTTGATTATGACCCGGATAAAGTTATTAATTATGCTTCTCTCGTAAATGGAATCGCAGAACGCACCTACTTTTCACTCGGTGATAAGGTACAGCAAGGGCAAACCCTTCTGGATATAAGGAGCTCCGACCTGAGTTCTCTCCAGTCCGATGCAATTTCAGCGGAGTCGGAGGTAAAAATAGCACAACGGGAACTTCAGACGGCTCAGTCTATGTATGAGGATAATATGCTGTCGGAACGTGAACTGCTAGAGGCACAGGCAAAAGTAAAACAGGCACAGGCCACATTTAGTAAGGTTCAGACTGATATGGGTGTGCACGGTACAAATAAGGGAAATGGTAAGTTTGCGATTAAATCTCCGATGACAGGTTATATAGTAGGAAAAAATATTTCTTCCGGGAGCACTGTTTCTGCGGATGGAGATGTGTTATTCACCGTTGCTGACCTGTCAACAGTCTGGATAACAGCTAATGTATATGCTAGTAATCTGCAGTTTGTAAACGAAGGCATGGAAGTTGCCATCACAACTCTCTCCTATCCCGGCGAAATATTTAATGGAAAAATAAGTTCCTTATCTCAGATTTTCGACCCCGAAGAGAAAGTACTGAAAGCCCGCATCGTAATGGACAATAAGGATTTAAGACTAAAGCCTGAGATGTCAGTCGTTATAAAACTTAAAAATATGGCCTCTGAACAGTTTATGGCTATTCCATCAGATGCCCTGATTTTTGACGATGACCAATATTTTGTCATCGTTAAAGAACCGGGAGACGAATTCCGAATCAGGAAAGTAATGCTTCGCGGACATAATAATAAAACAACATATATAGACTCCGGCTTATCATCAGATGAAGAGATAGTTGTTAACAACCAGTTGCTCATATATGCCGGACTAAAAGAAAAGTAAGGTTGCAGATCTATTTATTGGCCAATCTGGTATAACTCTAACAGCAATTCTGATTTTAAAATACAGTAATAATAATTATCTGTTACTTAATATTATGCACAAATTTGTAGAAAATATAATAGCATTCTCTTTACGAAACCATATTCTGGTGCTTTTCATGACCGTATTATTATTTATTACGGGAATTATCTGCTATATCCATACTCCGATAGAGGCTTATCCCGATGTAACAAATACCAGGGTACGAATTATTACACAATGGCCGGGAAGAAGTGCCGAAGAGGTTGAAAAATTTGTAACCTTGCCCATAATGAAGGAAATGAATACTATTCCCAGAAAAACGGATGTGCGTTCGACTTCATTATTTGGTTTGTCGGTCGTTACAGTCATTTTCGAAGACGGTGTCGATGATTTCTTTGCCCAGCAATATTCATCCAACAGGATGCAGGGCCTTGAGCTACCTGAAGGTGCCGATCCTTCAATCGAACCTCCTTCCGGAGCAACCGGCGAAATATATCGTTATATACTAAAAAGCGATTTACCCATCAGGGAAGTGGCTGCAATTAATGAGTGGGTTGTCGAACGCGAACTACTCTCTGTACCGGGTGTGGCCAGCATAGCCAGTTTCGGTGGTGAGGAAAAAATGTTCGAGATAAAGGTAAATCCTGCAGAACTAAGTAATTACGATTTATCCCCTTTAGAAGTGTATGAGGCTGTATCTAAAAGTAATATCAATGTAGGAGGAGATATCATTCAGAAAGGTAGCCAGGCATATGTAGTAAGAGGTATCGGACTGCTTGAAAGTATAGAGGATATAGAGAATATACTGATAGAAGTAAAAGGAGGAACTCCTATCCGTGTCAAACAGGTAGCCACAGTGAGTATATCATCCAAACCACGCTTGGGACAAGTAGGACTGGATAATGAAGACGATGTGGTACAGGGTATTGTTATCATGCTGCGAGGACAAAATCCGGGAGAGGTTATCAACAATCTGAAAGTAAAAATAGACGAACTCAATGACAGAATATTGCCCCAAAATGTCAAGATTGAACCTTTCCTGGACAGGACAACGTTAGTGGATTCTACAGTGAATACAGTTATGAAAAACCTATTGGAAGGTATTATATTAGTTTCCATAGTTGTTTTCATTTTCCTTTTCAACTGGCGCACAACTTTAATTGTAGCTACTGTGATTCCACTATCGTTTCTTTTTGCCATCATTATGTTACGTATACAAGGCCTACCAGCCAATTTGATTTCGATGGGTGCACTGGATTTCGGATTATTGCTCGAAGGCACATTGGTTATAGTCGAAGTCATATTTGTGGCAATGGAACGGCGTTCGGAACAGCTGGGATCCCGTTTTGCCCTGATATCAAAAAACGGATTGATTAAAAAAAGTGCAGGGAGCGTTGCTGCACATATCTTTTTTGCACAAATAATTCTTGTGGTTGCCCTATTCCCAATATTTTCTTTTCAGAAAGTTGAGGGCAAGATGTTTTCACCATTGGCTTTTACACTCGGATATGCTTTGCTCGGCTCCCTGATACTTTCTCTTACATACGTACCTGTTATGTGTAAGGTTTTACTAAATAAACCGGTAAAAGAAAAGTCGAATATTGTTAGTAGATTCTTTATAAGCAATTTACACAAAGTATACGTATTCAGCTCTCAGTACAGGAAAGGCACAATAATTGCTTTTTGCCTGCTATTGCTAATATGTGTAGTACGTTTCAGTTTCTGGGGTACAGAGTTCATTCCCAGCATGAACGAAGGAGCTATATATATACGGGCAACTTTACCCAACAGTGTTAACCTTGATGAATCGGTGAAAATAACAAAAGAGATGAAGCAGAAACTTCGTCAATTCGATGAGATTCAATTTATTCTTTCACAAACTGGACGCCCTAATGATGGTACAGATGCAACAGGATTCTTTAACATCGAATTTCATGCCCAATTGAAGTCCGAAAAAGAATGGAAGCGTAAAATAAAAAAAGATGATTTGATAGCTGAAATCAACGACTCCATCAATATTTATCCCGGGATTATCTTAGCATTCAGCCAGCCTATACAAGACAATGTAGAAGAATATGTTGCAGGTGTGAAAAGTGCTCTTGTTATAAAGATTTTCGGCAACGATTTGCAACAATTGGAAGACCTTGCAGATAAGACAGCAGCATCAATAAAGGATATTCAGGGCATCGAAGATGTAAATGTATTCCGTAGTATCGGATTACCGGAATTACAGATTAAACTGGAAGAGTCAAAAATGGCACGTTATGCCGTTTCGATGGCAGACGCACAGGCCGTAGTAGAAATGGCAATAGGAGGAAAAGCAGCTACTAAGTTTTATGAGGAAGAACGTACTTTCGATGTTCAAATCCGTTTCCAAAAGGAATATCGCGATAATGAAGATAAGATAGGGAATATCCTTATTCCTACCATGGATGGAAAAAATGTCCCTTTGAAAGAGATAGCAGATATTAAATTCATAACAGGACCAACTTTTATTTATAGGGAAGGCAGTAGCCGCTATGTAGGCGTCGGATTCAGCATCCGCGACAGGGATCTGGGTTCGACAATAGCTGAAGCACAGCAAAAAGTAAATTCAGCAGTCAAACTCAACACAGAGAATAAGATGGTTTGGGCTGGTGAATTCGAAAGCCAGCAAAGGGCAACAGGCCGTCTTATGGTCATTATTCCGGCTGTACTTTTACTTATATTATTTTTACTCTACCTCAACTTTGGTACAGTGAAAGACACACTAATTGCGGCCAGTGCTATACCATATGCCTTTATTGGAGGTTTTATCTCTCTTTGGATTACGGGAACTGTTTTTGGTATATCGGCAGGCATAGGTTTTATTATCTTATTCGGAATTACTGCAATCAATAGTATATTACTTATTGTGATGATGAAAGAACGGATGCAACGTACTAAAAATTTACGCCTGGCAATCGATGATGCTGTAAGTAACCGGATTCGTCCCGTGCTTATGATTGCCCTTATGGGTGCTATGGGACTACTTCCCGCCGCACTTTCACATGGCATGGGCTCTGAAATACAAAAGCCGCTAGCCATTATGATTGTAGGCGGAATACTTATTTGCATGGTTTTATCGTTTACAGTACTGCCTCAGGTATTTTATTTTGTATACAGAAGAGATAAAAGGCTAAAGGAATAAATACCCGGAAATGTCTATCTTTATAGTCTGAATGTATATAGTATGGAATTACTTTTAGTAGAAGATAATAGCCGGATCAGCGAATTTGTTATCAAAGGCTTGGAAGAGAACGGATATTCTGTTGTTTTAGCTAATAATGGAATTGAAGCCCGTACCCTTATTAACCAGAAGGAATGGGATATCATCCTACTTGATATAATGCTGCCGGGAATTGATGGACTGGAATTACTACAATATACCCGCTATAAGAAAATACATACGCCAATAATCGTAATCAGCGCACTCGGTGACCCCGAAGATAAAATAAAAGCCTTAGATTATGGCGCCGATGATTACCTTACTAAACCTTTTCTTTTCAGGGAATTAATAGCACACATAAATGCTATGTATAGACGGGCAAAGATTAACTATGATTCTTCCTCCGAAATACTTGTCTGTAATGATCTAAAAATGGATGTCGACAGACATTGGGTTGAACGGGCCGGAAATGAGATAAAACTGACATTGCAAGAATTTAAACTCCTTAAACTATTATTAGAAAATAAGGATAAAGTATTATCCCGTACACAATTATTAGACACGGTATGGGGGCTAAATTATGACACAAATACGAATGTAGTGGATGTCTATATTTCTTATCTGCGAAATAAAATAGATATAGCAGGCTTGCCAAAACTGATCAAAACAATAAAAGGGCGGGGTTATATTTTACAAGCACATGATTAACTATTACGATGAAAGTAAAAACGCGCCTTAGTTTATTTTGTTCATTGATCTTTAGTGTCGTATTTGTGATATTAGCTTTTTTGATATACGGACTATATTACAAAAATACGGAACATACAATATATTCTAACCTGAAAAAAACAGCTCATATATCAGCACTGTTCTATCTGGAAGAAGACGAATTAAGTGCTAAAGAATTTGAGAAAATTAAGAAACAATTCGAAGAAATCGTTTCAGACTCCTCTTATCAGATTTATAGTTGGGATAATCAAATGGTATATGGCAGGGAATCAGTCCCGATCCCCTCCGCAGTTCTGGATAAAATAAGACACAATCATTCTCTGTCTTTTAGAACTGATGATTATCTATGCCATGGCATTTTTTATGAGGATAATCAGGGCGATTTTGTGATAATTTCTAAAGAAAACAAATCTGTTCTGGAAACACAAATCAATATATTATTCTGGATATTAATACCATTGTTTTTAGCCGGGGTACTGGCTATAATAATACTCAGCAGGTGGGTAGCCAACATCGCATACCGGCCGTTTAGTGAAGCTATAAGGGAGGTAAAAAATATATCGACAAAAGATCTGGAAGTTCAGATAAAGTCTCCGCAGACAAAAGATGAGTTACAAGACCTTATCGATACATTCAATAGCCTGTTGGCCAAAATATCAGAAACCGTAGTTATCCAGAAGAATTTTGTACGCTACGTTTCTCACGAATTTAAAACTCCTCTTGCATCTATGCTTGGCAATGTCGATCTGTTCTCTTTAAAAGACCGAACTCCGGAAGAATACAGACAGTTATCGGAAAAACTCATGCAGCAGATATTTCAAATGGAAGAGATATTGGATACTCTTATTATTATATCTGACTTGAAAAAAGATGAAAAAGGGATTACTCAAACCCGTATAGATGAGCTCATCTGGGAAATCATAAACAAGATAAAAGACATTCACCCCTCTTCAAAGATTTTAGTAAATATTGATATTGCTCCTGAAGATGAGAAATTGATGCTGGTAAATATTGAACGTACACAGTTATTGATCGCATTATATAATCTGATAGAAAATGCTGTTAAATATTCACAGAAAGAGAATGTAAGGATTCATCTTTTCAAAAAGGATAATACTCTCTGCCTGTCAATCGAAGATAAGGGCATCGGGATTCCACAAGAGCAAATTCCTGATATCAACAAACCTTTTTACCGTGCTGACAATACCAGTGACATACAAGGCAGCGGAATCGGTTTATCTTTAGCGCTCCGTATCTTCGAAAAAAATTCAGTTAAATACAAAATAGAGTCTTCTATAAATGTAGGAACTAAAATAATAATATCATTTGGATAATTGTTTATTTATATTCAGTCAAAGTTCATACTAGGGCTTATTGCAGTGATCTTTTTACCTTTTTGTTTCATTTCATGAAATTTCTTTAATCTATTACTCATGGAATCCGCTGAAGATATATCTTCCTCATTCGTATCATCAGTTTCTTTAATATCTTCTCCTAAAAGCAATTCCCCTTCTTTTTTATTTATAAACTCTATGAATTTTCTCTTCTCTTTTTCATATTTTTTGTTGGATGAATCCAAGGCAACAAGACCCACACGAGCAGAAATTATTCCAGTTTTTATTTTCATGTCGATTACATAAATTTTACCTTCTTCCAGATTAGCATCAACATAGAAAGTATTTTCTCCCTTAGCAATAAATACATGTTCTCCAGGATCACACTCATATACAAAATATTTCTTTGCTCCTAACTTACCTAAAAACAAATCACCATCATAAACACTGAACTTTGCTAATAGAGCTGCTGTCTCACGCCTGGCAAAATATACAATACATTTTCCCCGACCTGGTTTTACCATTATATCCGTAGCCTGTACTTGTATTTCTTCTTGCGAATATATCTGTAAAGAAAAGAGAATTAATAATAAGAATAAAATATTTCTCATTTTGTTCTAAAGCTTATAAATCCAGTTAATATTAAATTCGAAACACTCAACCTGTCATCCAACCCTTCCATTTTTATAGTTCCCGATGTAAATGCTAATTTTAGGCCGGCACCTATATTATGATTGAATCGATGCTCTCCTGTGACACTATAATAAAAGCCAAACGCTGTTTTATCAACACTTAACTGAGTTAAATTAATTTCAGCAGTATTTGTATAAAATATTGGTCCGAGACCGGCACTGGTATAAAATCCCCATTTTTCATTTTCATAACGTAATACAAAAGATGCACCAACATAAATTAACCTGTTTGACTCTTTATAATTACTGATACTGCCTATATATGGAATATCTATTATACCTGACGCAGTATTGCTTTGTTTTATAAAATTTCCGTTTAATGCTATTCCGAAATGTTCTTTAAAAAAATATTGACCTTCAATATCCAAATTGTAACCATTTCTCAAATCAGAAGAAAATTTGTCTAGTTTCTTATCACCTGTTTTCATCAATTTCCCTAGCCCATAAGCATATCCTCCTCCTACTGTAAAACGAAAATTTTTATAACACTCATTTTCTGTAGCAATATTCTCACCTATTTTTCTGGAAGTTAGTTTTCCTGGTTCTTGCGCACAAAGATGTCCTGAAAAAAAGAACACAAATAGAGGCATAATTAATAGAATTGTTTTTTTCATAATACTTTTGTTAGATTCTTATTTTAGTGTTACATATACTTTTACATGAAAGTAATTTTCTTAGATTATCCTGTTCGCGATCCTTGAACCCAATATTTATATAAAAACGTGCAGAACGCTAATTACTCACGGTAAAAAAGCAAAAAACAGGAAGCAGTATGATGTATTTTATTGTTTGTAATTGAGAGTGAATCTATTAAGAAAGGGCTATTCTTATTGGGATCGTGAAAACCCTAAAATAAGTCTTACCTTTACAGGATAGAAAGCTTTCAGAGATAATCTCATTGAACTTTTGTCCTGTAAATGTAGGATAGGCGAAATTTATTAGAGCTATTTCTAAAACATAGACTTTAATGAATAATGTTCATAACTCATTCACTTCTTTTTTGACTACAACATTTAATTGCCTTAATTTTGTCAATCAATAACTTAAAAAATTATGGACGCAAAAAATTTAATTAAAAATAATTGGTACTCAGCGGTATATAAAAGTGGCTTTTCTATTATATTTCAAGTTACTGATATCGATAACGGTTCACCAACATTCTGTCGTAAAGATGGAGTGATCATTGATACTTTGCCAGAAGGTCATCATAAAATAGAATCTTTCGGAAGCAGCGAGCCCGATTATCAGTAAAAATCCAACCCTCCGACTATACCACTTAGAATATTAGAAATAATTTCCAGTAGTTCTAATTCTATGTATTAATCCAACAGTTGCTGAAGTTTTTCGTCCGTTATCTCGTTATCATTTACCAGAAATATAGTTTTGGCTATAATAAGATAAAGAATATCATCGTCTTCGATAGGTAATATGACCTTCTTATTCTTTTTAATGTTATCCACCGAAGGCAACAAGTTAAGATGTTTACCCGACTGTGTCTGAGCAAAACCACTACCCAGATTTATCTTATATGAATTGCACGTACCATCTACCAACAGGAAATTACCTTCGAAACTAAAAGATGAAACACCCATAGCAGGTAATACCTTTTCCAATATATCATGACGGACTTTAGCTGTAGCATTTTCTGAGAATAGTCCCTTCTCATAACTCTGGTAGTAAGACTGATAGATCTGCCGCCTGGCTAATTCCGGATTGTTGGCTACTGTAGTGGTAGCAATAAACAAATCAATATCGCGACATAACTCTGACAAAACAACAGCAGGTATTTCCACGAATTTCATTTTATCAAACTTATTCGTATATTCTATCTTTGTGGTATTTCCTCTTGTCACAAATATTTCCTGAGTAGGCATTGCAAACTCATTACGTGAATAATCACTTTTCAGGTGGAAAGTGATATCCAGTTGTTTAATATATATCCGGGGCCAGTTGTAACCTTCATGCACATAGGTAAATATCCAGCGCTGTCCATTAGCAATAGCCATCAGTTTGTTTACTTCCAGAAAATGATTGGCAAAACGCGGACTATCTGTCATTTCTTTTTCAGAAGGTGAGAATGGATAGTATTCCCTGAAAATTTGCCGCTCGCTCTGAACTATTTTGTGTTTCCATACATAGTCCTGCCATTTTTTTATATTCTCTATTCTATTAAGTACAGGATGCCATAATACAATAGTATCCGAATCATTCAACGTATATTCTTTACCATCAGCTGTAAGTAATTTATCATCTGCTATAATAAAATCATTGCCCTTTGTAATATTCATCCATACCAGATTCTGTATATGAGGATTGATAAGCGGATGATCCAATATAAATCGTTTCCAGTCGGCAGCACTCCACGAACGATCGTAAAGCCAGTATGTTCGGATGCGCTTACTCAGGTCTTTATAAACTTGATTTATCTGTTTTATTTCACTATTCAGTTCTTTTATTTGAGATTCGTATTCTTCTGATAGTGTAGCAGGTGTTGAACTCTGAGATTTACCTTCTGGTGTGATCCACTTCTTTTGCAACTTTCCTTTCTCGAAGTATAACTGCAATGAATAATCACCCAGCGTGACAATACGCTCATTATTCACAAAGTCGAATCGTGGAATAGTCTTATCAGCCAATAATTGTTCGGGTAAGTCACTTGTCTCTTTGAATTTATCGATAGCCTTATCCAGTGCCACGGCAAAACGATTATATTTCGTCTTGTTGCGCATAATATTCAACATGCCGAATGCTTCTTCTTTTTGAGTTCCTATCAGCAGGTTTATAGCAAAATTACCCAATGCTGCACTTTTAGGTCCTATTCCCGATACTTTTGTATACGCTTTTTCGATTACCAGACGCAGGATATTCAGTGATAGTTCGGATGGATGTATAGTGCACGACCATAGCAATCCTTTCAGCCCTTTTTCATACGTATCAAAAAACCAAAAATCTTCTTTCAACGATTCGGCTAGCAATGCTTGTAGTTCCTGATAATATTTTTCCGACGGGAAATTGTCAATCAAAGATGATAATTCCGCCAACCATTTTTTATTTGCAGTTTTAGTTCCACTGCATTGTATGGCAATATCCATCACCTCATACCATTTTTCTTTACTTGAAAGCTTATCTATGTAACTATCCTTAAACCATTGCCAGTCGGTACTGGAAACAAAACCAATATCAGTATCAAGTTCGGCAAGACCTGCCGGCTTAGTATTCTTCAATAGTTTGAGTGGAATAGTATCTTTCTTCGAATAATTTATATTGGAATACATCGATCGGAATGCACCCGAAGTACCATACATACTTTGTATAAAAGTATAATCTTCATAATTGCAAAGAGTCAAAGTTCCCAAGGTATATGTATAGTAGTTTACGCTACTTTCTGATATCGGGATAGGAACAAGCTGATAGCCTGTTCGTTTGCTGTCCAGTATTCTGTTCAGTTCATCCAGACGTTCATCAGTCAGAGTCATTTCCTGGCCTTCACAAACAATGAGTGCGCGGTCTACATTATCTCCATCTACTGAATAATACCCTTTATTCAGAATATTTTTGATAGTGATGGGTAGAATATAATTCAATTCTGCAAACAGTTCCTTTGTTTTTTCCAGCTTTTCATCACTATCTATACGTGTAAAGTCATAACCGGAAGAACTTCTACTCCCTATCACCTTTATGCCGTAAATTCGTTGCAGATAAAGGTCACGGACGTGCTCATCCTCCACTTTCTGGTAAATATTTTCTAAAATGGCGATTAACTTCTTATCCAGTCGCCAATGACCATCTCTACCTTCAAAACAGCATTCTTCATATAGTGTAACCAACTTGTCACCTACATGCAGTTCATCATTAATGTTATTCACAATCTGACCGAAGAAAGGATTAAAGGCTTCGTTTTTTAGTTTGAACTGATTATACACCCATTCTTTATCAAACCTGTTATTATTGATTATTTCCAACACCATCTGATCCAGTGCCTTATTCAGCCTGTATGGAATCATATCGCTCTTTTGCATAAAGTAAAAAGCAATTGTCAGGTATTGCTGCTCATTACCCTTTGCCTTATCCATAAAGCTTTTAAATACCGGAATCAGGGAAATATCTGTCTTCCTTTTTTTAGACTCGTATACTGCATCCCATTCTTTCGTATTGCCATAGTTAAGTATTTGAAGGAAATCCATAACAATATCATAATCAAGCATGACATCCTTATTTTGGTTCAGCAAATCTACTTCTTCTTTTATAAGAGCAGGAATGTCTTCCATACGGGGATATTCTTTGTCGTCTCTGTCAATATACAATTTAGAAAAGATATAGAGTCTGTTTGTTGACAGTGCTTTTATAAAAGGTATATAGTAATCCAGATCTCTTTTCAGGGCATAGACGCTAAGTCGATTCTTTTCTTCTAGATTCCGATAATCATTTACTATTGTAGCTCCTTTTTTAAGTTTTTCTATTAAGTCTCCTGTATCTTCTGAGTATCTGAATGAAATGAAAAAGTTATCCTTTTCATATTCGGACAGGTCGGCATTCTTCAAAATAGAACTTATTATTGCCAGACGTTCTATATTTTTCTGATGAGAATCGGAAGAAGCTATCAAAAAATACAGTACCGAAGGTACAAAATGCTCATGAAAAGGTGGTTTGTAACTGTGTTCTGCTGTCCGTATCAAGAGAGGCTTCCAATACTCTTCTTCAAACAGTTTCTGAAAATCGGCAACAGATAAATTATCTGCTTTGAACCAATCTATTATCTGGTCTGTAATTTTTGTTACATGTGTTGGTATATCCTCTTGTGGGGTATTTTTCTCCTCTCTACCGAAAAGCCGTTTCAAAATATCCATTCTAGTATTAGTTTTATATAGTAGTGAATTTAAATTGATCTATTCGTGTTGTATCAATGAAGCTTATAACAGAAGTGTATTTGATTTTTATCTTCTCATTCACATCTTCTATCAGATGGTGATCAATATATACAATAATTTTCTTGTCAGTTATAGCAGCTAATAGTCTGTATACTAATATTTCAATATCTTTTTCTATCTCAAATTTATGTTCATTATCTGTCAACCATTGTCTGATTGCAGGAATGTCCTGTTTTTCTACCTTGGCTATATTATCAAGTTCCAGAAAGTTTAATAGGATTTGTACGTCGTTCCAGTCTTTAGTGCCTTTCCGGTAAGTAGAGAAAAGCATAAAAACAATTTCTGTAAAAGGATACTTTTCTCCTCTTTCTATCCCTTCCAGATAATTTTTGCTCTTAATCAGTTGTAATTTGGTTAAGTTCAGCTTCATGTCCTAGTATGATCAGATACTTTAATTTGCATCAAATAACAAATATAAAAGATTTCATCCATATTAAATCATAAAATCGAGGAAGGAGAGGAATTTCCTTGAAAAGGATAATTCAATCATTTTATGTCATTACGCGAAGCTATGCCGTCTTTTACAGGTTGCTGCAAGGTCAAGCCTTTCAGGTTTCGCTAAAAATCTCCACACCTCGCTCCGGCTCGGGTAGTATTTTCTGCGAAAACCATGCACACCTTGAGCCGGCATGCCCTGCTCATGAAATTATAAAATGACCGAATTATGGGAGCATTCAGTAAGGGTATCTTGGCTTTATTGAAGTTAATAGCAATAATAGCAGTGGGGATTGCGGCTGTATGGCTGGCAATAGATTTTATGAAGCAATTGTCGTTAATGACACTGATTCCGGTAATAGGAGTATATCTGGCCTATAAGGTATTCTGTATTACGCTGAATATAGTCAAGCTGCTGGTAAAAATAGCAGTGATTATCCTGATAGTCCTCTTATTTTTCATATAACCATTTAATACATGAAAGAAGATTTATTTTTTGCCTCATTAGGCAACGGTGTAACTGTGTGGGATAGGAACAGACAGGAATTTGGTGATGCTAAAATAGTTGCCCATATAAACCGGGAACGTAAGGTTAGTATACAGGATAAATACCTCTCCAAAGAAGCAGTAAAAATCATCAGAGAGTTTGCAAAGAAAAGGAATGTAAGGATGTCAGTGTCACAACCTGAATTTGTAATGCTCCGACCACTGGGAGTTACGGAAAAAGAACTGGAGAGGGTCAGAAAGCAATATACAAAAATTGCCAGTGAGGATATCAGGGTAATAGCTATGGAGTTTAGCGATGACATTTATGCTTTTGGCTCCGAACTTGCCTGCCTGAAACTGGCTAAACATTTTGCCGGTAAGGATTTAAGAATAAGACATAGTAATAAAGATGTGTGGATGTTTGTAATTTTTGAAAACCTAAATATATAAGATTATGTTAGTGAAAGTACTAAAAGATGATTTTACGATTGACTTCAGGGAGTATGGTAAAATTAAGGTACCCATAGGTACAATGACAAGCCATAAAACCCCGACAGTGGATAATCCGGAATATAACTTCGTATGTGAGTTTGACTGGATAGATAAGCAATATCCGGAAATAGGCAATACATTGAAAAGGGATGCTTCTGTATTTGGTATAAATATACCCGTAGAGATGCTGATGCCTGCATTAAGAGTAAAATTCCTGTATGACGAATCGGGCAATTGCCGTGATATCTTCAGGGATATTTATACAAGCAGAAAGTATTGCAGGATGGAAAGTCGTGGCAGATATGTAGGCTGGTTTAGCGTTACTCCTGACTGGGAAGAACCGGACTGTCCGATAAGAACGGATATCCTGATCCAGGTAATGGGCAGGGATGGTAAAGTAGCCGCTACAGAGATACAGTTTGAAAAAGATGGGAATTATTACGCCGAAAAACACTTTCTATTTTCCAATGAAAAGCAGGAAGACCATGAACTTGGAGATGTATCACATTTGATTTACCGTAACGAAAAAATAAAGTACATCATAGACGGTAAAAAAGAATTTAAAGGAATACCTGAAAATGAAATAGGGGAAGACGGGATTGTCAAATATACCGATAATCTGAACTTTGAAGAGTATAAGAAAGAAGTGAATAATCCTGACCTTATAGTTATTGACCATGATGAACTCGAAAATAGGGTTCACAGGTATAAGCGGTCGCAAATGAAAGTCTTTAAGGAGATCACCAAAGAAGAGTTTGAAGAAAAATACGAATGTATGCCACCAAAGCGCGTTAAGAAAAGATACGGCGCTTTTTCTTTTTTTATGGGTGGAGGTGAAATAACCCTTAGCTTACAGAATTTTTATTTCTCACATCAGGGTAAATACTATCAGGGTATCCGCGATCTGGAATATAAAGAAGAATATCTGGCGGCTGATATTAGGGAATTCATTACTTATTACTCACTGTCCTATGAGAATTTACTGAAACTATCAGAAAGGTATTATAAAATACATGAGGATAATGGCGGCTCATCCGAGTTTGACACTTCAATAAATGACATATCCAGGGCTACAGTTTACCAGTTCAAAAAGAAACACGGACAATGCTTTTTAGGCAAAGTAAACCTCTATGATGAAGAAAGAAAAAGACTCGATGTAAGGCTTGTTCCCTACGAGGAACAATTGATTTACAATTTTGAATATGCTTTTGTCGTACCATGTCATGATGAGAAACTCATAGAGCTAATCCGTGATTATAATACGGAAAAGAAGATCTTTAATTCATCTGAAGTAATGAGGGATATAAATAAGATATTCAACCGTATAGAAGAACTTGGCGGGACAGACCTGTCATGGTCATAATAAATACCAATACTAAATGAAGCCAATAATATTGCCTGATAAAACGATCAAGAATGTAGTTGTCCTTGATTTCGACCATGCAGATGAAAATGATGCTTTATGCCGGTATCTTGATAAAAACGATATAAAGGATATTGGTGAGATGTTTGATGCTGATACCTGTAAGATTAAGATCAGGGATGATGACTATCTTTTTATTAAAATCGAAGATGATAATGACATATTTATTGTCTACTGGGATGCAGAATATAATATAGAGCGGAAGGAATTGGAAACAATTCTTTTTTTGTTTTTCAGCGATGGATTTGAGGAACATTTTACGAAAAAACACTCTGGCTGGAGCGATTATACCCAAGGCTGTATTGCTTTTAAAGAATGGGGACAAAGCACTTTCGCTATCTGGCAATATATCGGAGAATTACCAAATTTTAAATAAAAATAATCATGAAAAGAAAGTATAAAGGTATTGAAAAAGCTGCTGTAAAGTTTACCGAACTGATGATACAGCGTATTAAGGAGATAAGTAATGACTGGACTAAACCATGGATACCAGTCAGAAGAAAGAATTTTTACCCGCGTAATATATCAGGACGCAGGTATAGCGGAGGAAATACCATTATGATCCTGATACATATGATATTTAATCCGTTCCGGACCCCGGTATTTATGACTTATAACCAGGCTATGGAATTGGGTCTAAAAGTGCGGGAGGGTGCATTTCCGGTATATCATTTTAATTATATGTACCTGCACAGGGATACAAAAGAAAGGATAAGTGAGAAAGAGTATAACATGCTGCCCGATTTTGAGCAGGATCAGTATGGAAGATACCCCATAGCCAAATACTACAATGTCTTTAATCTGGATTTAACGGATTATCCGGAGAAATATCCCGAAGACTGGGCGAAGCTGCTGGATCATTACCAGAAGAAAGTGAAGCTAAATGAAGCGGAAATGTTTGATTTTCCTTTACTGGATAGATTAATCGAAGAACAAAGCTGGGATTGTCCGATAAACCTGCAAATACAAAACAGGGCATTTTATAACCTGACAGAAGATCATATATGGCTCCCGGTCAAAAGACAGTTTGCGTCCGGAGAAAGCTTTTATGGTACGCTATTGCATGAGATGTCACATTCTACAGGCCATCAGGAAAGGCTGAAAAGAAAAATGGGTGAGAGATGCACACCCGGATATGCAAAAGAAGAGCTTATTGCAGAGCTGTCATCTGCACTGCTCGGTTATTTTATGGGAATTGAAACGAATATAAGTCAGGAAAATGCCGCTTACCTGAAGTATTGGATAGAAGAACTAAACTCAGAAGTAGACTTTCTGATGGATGTGCTTAGCGATGTGGTTAAAGTGGTTAATTACACAATAGATAAGACCGGTTTTGAGTTACCGGATGAAATAAATATCACCCAGCCGGCGAAAGAAAGTACAAACAAACACTCCGGTAAAGACTGTCGAAGAAGTTGCTGTGATAGACTGATACCCCAAAAAGATTAATTAATAACATAAGCCCTGTATGACAACCATACGGGACTTGCCATTTTTGAAATATGTATGAAGAGTTAAAGTACATGGCAAGAACCGCCTGTCACCTGCTTGAAAACGAAAACTTCCTGAAACTATTGATAAACAGGCAAAATAGAGAGTTGAACCTTTCTTTCAGGGAGAAACCACCGGCGCATATCAGAAGCCATCTGCGCTTTATCGGATTTAACTGGAGCAGGAAGAAGAGGTACTGGCACTCATACCTGAATAATATACAGGTAAAACGAGTGCGGAAATTTTATAAGAATTTGATTAAAAACGGATAAATAACATGGATTTAAATTGTACAAATATCCTATTTATAGGAGGAATAAAGAATAAGGTTGAAATGGAAAAAATCAATTCTCTAATAAACGAAAAGCTAAAATGCTTTTATGTGGATGAGAATATCGGATGGATGGAAATCGGCTTCTTTTCAGAGAAAGTATTTCCGGAAACGAAAGTAAAGGAAGTGGTAGAGAGGTTAGAAACCCCTATGATACAACTGGGTATCATCAGCTATGCTTTTTACGAGAACTATGTAGAATATAATCTATACAAGGATGGGGAATGGACTAAACCATTAACATCAAAAATGCTGTAATTATGAATAAGAATTTTGAAAAAGTAGCAAAGAAGTATTCGTTGAATAACTCTTATTTTAAGAATAAAGACGAATCATACCCGGATACAATGCTCGAAATAGCCCAATATTGGAAACAATTCGGAGAACTTCCTTTTGTTTACCCGGGGGATGATTGGGTATATGATACGATGATCGAACGCCAGAGAAAAAGAGGCGTGTTAGGTAGTCAATACCTGTCGACTAATAAGACAGCCGAACAAATTGCTGTTTTGGCTGAGAACTTTAATCCGGCTAACCTGGAGGTATTGGATGCCTGTTGCGGAACGGGACAATTAACCAAAGCCCTGCTGGAAAAAGGGTTTAATGTAGAAGGTTTTGACGGTGACGGAGAAATGGTAGAACTATGTAAAATCATCTATCCGGAATCCAACTTCTTCCGGATGGACTTCAGGGAAGCCGTAAGTGAAAGGCGTTGGGAATTGATCGTTGCCAATCCTCCGCACGAACATAAATACCTACCTCAGTTCTTTGAGTGGTTATCAACAGCGTTGGCAACTAACGGCAAAGCTATATTGTTACTCCCGACAGATTATATGGTAAAGAAGCACCAGGCATCAGTAGTGAAGCTATTTGCTCGTTTTAAAAGCCTTTATACCGGAGAAGTCTGTGAAGAGCCGCATTTCTCAAAATGTAAAAGTCAGGTCTATTTCCTGGAATTGTCCGAAGAATTTAAAAACTCACTTGAAATGAATAAATCGATAGACGAAATGAAAGCAGAAGAAATCCAACAGCCTCAATTAAAGGATATGGAACCGGATGAAAATGAAAAAATATACCTTGTTCCATTAGCCAGTATCAAACCGAACCCCGAAAACCACCGTAAGAATATCAGGGAAGAGGAAATACAGGAGCTCGCCCTGAGTATAAAAAAGAGTGGATTGCTGCAATCCATTACCTTGAGACCAAAAGCTGATTATTATGAGATTGTTTGCGGGGAGCGACGCTGCCTGGCTTTTATAAAGAATGGGGAAGAGAAAATACCTGCCTATATTAAGGAATTATCCGATATACAGGTAATGGAGATGTGCCTAGCAGAAAATCTGCTGCGTAAGAACCTTTCACCAATGGAAGAATCCAATGCATTCCAAAAATTTATTCTGACTGGCAACTATGCGATAGAGAATTTGGCGACCACATTTGGTAAAACAGATAGCTATATCAAAAGCAGACTACGCCTGCAACATCTCACTGATGATTTTAAGACTCTTCTGGATAACATGGATATATCTTTGAGTAGTAGTCTTGAAATCTCAAAATACGATCTCAAATCTCAGGAAAATATATTTAAAGAACATTTCCTGAATGATGACACATCTAACTGGAGGGATTTGGGAGTTAAGGAACTTGCACGCCGGATAGAAAGCACCTATACATCCGATCTGTCTAAATATAAATTCGATAAAAAAGAATGTGCTTCCTGCCAGTTTAATACAGGCACTTATAGTTTATTCACCAATGCAGAGAATGGCAGATGCACAAATTCCGAATGTCTGAGACATAAAAGAACTGATTTCACACTTGGCTTCTGCAAAGTAGTTGCTGAAAAATATGAAGATGTTGAAGTTTGTATCGCTCCATACGATAAACTTGATGACAGAATGAGTGAAAAATTAGAAGAGCAGGGCATAAAAATAATAACTTCAATCGCAAAAGATTTTCCCGAAGAGCCTCAAAAGCCTATAATGGAGGAATTTAACTCGGAAGAGGAATTTAAAATAGCACTCGATAATCACAAAATAGAGGTTCTGGATTATAATCAGCAAATGGATGAAATTCAGGAAAAAGTAGACCTGGGTGAACTTAAGAAAGTTGTCTATATCGGTAATAACAACCCTAAATTAGGTTATATAGCAGTTAATAATGATATGGTCAGAGATCCCTTAAAAACATTGGATCAGGAAGATGCGGAAAATAAAAAGCAGGCGGCACTGGGAGTAATTAAAGACCTGAGCCAGCTTATACAAACCTGTATGCTGCCTATCAGCGGTTTTTCTGCGTTTGAAGAACAAGCTTTGCTATTTCTGATGCTTGATAGCCTCAGCATAAAAAACTATGCATTATTCGGTATTGAAGATACGAATCAAAAGTTCCTTACCGATGATATGAAATACAAATTATCAAAGACTTTAACTGATCAGCTAAAGATAATTATACAACGTGATTTCATTATCAAACATTTGGTAAAATCGGTGGACTCAAATTCAAAATCATTACTGTTGATCGAGTTTTCCCGCCTGCATTTCCCACAGGAAACGAATGATATAAGTCGTAAATACACTGACTCATACAATGTAAAGTTTCAGAAGATAAAAAAGCAAAAAGAGAAAATCATAAATAAAATTGATACTGTTAAAGAGTCAGATATCAGTACTTAAGGATAAGAAAACAAAGAGATATAGTCATAAAATGCAGAATAATTTTTAATAATTATATAATCTAATGTTATCCATTTAAAAATCTAAATTGAAAAACTTACTTTTAAATCCGGTATGATGGTTATTCATGCCGGATATTTATAAAAAAATCAGCCAGTAAAAAGAACCGAATCCTTTGGATTACAGCCGTTTTTAAGTATATTTACCTGGGAGAGAATTAAGAAATTTACTGAAATTCGTCTTCTCCTCACCCAGATGCTGAAAACCTGAAAAAAGTGACAGATCCGGTTCCAGATCCCTGGCTTTACCTGATTTTCACCACCTACCATCGTACTGGAAGGCAAAGACCTCCCTTCCTTTTATATGCCTTACAGTCATGGCTCCCATAAAATACGGGTGCTCTAAACCTACCCAATCTGCTTAAACATATATATTTCCATATCTTAATTTTTGTGGAACTTCTACCTAAAAGAAGCTCTGTATCCTGCAATTTCCTTCCTAATATTTCATTTCCAGCAAGTTTAAGAATATCTTTTTCCAAGCCCAGAACAAATAAAACCTGAGTGTATATCCCAAAGGAGACAGAAGGCTGCCCTTTTTCGACTTGCCATAATGTTGAACAGGAGATTCCTGCACGTTCTAAAACCTGTTCCATTATAAAACATATTTTATTTTAACTGTTTATTTAAATAAAGTTGTTAACTTTTTAATTTGCCCATTATTCATACCTGAATACAAAAAAAGAGTGAATAAAGTTCAACATCTGTTTATAATATTCTGCAAGTACTGATTATCTTTTTCTTTAACTATTTTGCTTGCATAAATAATTGTCATTATATTGCCATTCTACATTAAATAAAATGCAACAAGATAGACGATTGGGAAGTTTTTTAATATCAGCAGTTGAAGGGAATGCTTTTTCTGTACTGGATAATATTAAAGAATCAGTTCGTAAAATGACAGAACTGGTTATAAGTTTTTATGATGATGGCAGCTTTGGCTATTATTGCTCTAAACCACAAGATATAGAGAAGTTATCCAAACAATTTGACTGGTTGCTTAGTAAAACCCGCATAGATCAGTCCGGGATTGTTACCGGAAAGGGTTATTACCGAACCCAACGATTTACAGCTCTCTTCTGGCAATGTCCTTCATTTGAACGCAGCCGCGAAATTGAGCACATACTAGACAATACCTGGGCACCATTATCATACGACGACAGTTATTTCCCGGATAATGTATCTTTAACGCATTTTGAAAAAGACGGATACAAATGTTATTACTTATATGACTATTACCGGAAATCCACAAGACATCTTCGGTCAGATCATGAAAAAAGGGCCAGGAACCTGATTTATAAAATGAAATATGGCTGGACAAGCCATGACGCAGTCAAACGATTGGCATTTGCTATGAATTTACAGTTCCCGGAAAATATGCGGACGAAAAATCACCTCATCATACCCATACATGCCTCTGACCCTGTTGAATCTTATTGGAGATATGCTGAATTCTGTAAACTTCTTTCCTGGTATACAGGAATACCAAACGGTTATGATGTTATAAAAATGATCGGTCATAAGTTACAATCAGGTACGAAAACGAAAATTAATATTGATCATCTCGAAATCGACAGGGATAAACTTATGGGTAAATACATTTACCTGATAGATGATGTATATACAACGGGAACATCTTTTTCAACAATGGTTAAAGAACTAGGACTGACTAAGGGGCTAGTCGTAGGTATCTTCTTAGGTAAAACCAGTTTAGAATAATACAAATCGATAAAACATCGTCGTTGATAAGAATATTTTAACCGCTAATCAAATATACCATTCTGCTTACTGACAGCATCCTTCTTAGCTTGGTCAATTATTCTGGCGTAAATTTGAGTCGTACTGATCTTAGTATGGCCTAATAATTTTGATACAGTTTCAATAGGTATCCCTAAACTAAGATTTAAAGTAGCAGCAGTGTGCCTAGCACAATGAAAAAAACACAAGAAAAGGGATATACGCAAATCGCAACACTTCAATAGGTAACAGTCTTGAAATTAGCATATTTGCTTAGATTTAGGAAGTTCGTAAAATTGGAATCTAAGCAAATCTTAGACAGACTTCAGTTACTAAGTCGTTAACCTCTCAGTTACTAAATTAAAACAGGTAACAAGATGCGAACAAATGAACTTCTTATGTTCTGATTTGCTTATAATTACGCACTAAAGAGCACTTATATAACAAGTAACTTTGCCGTTGCAAAACAACGGCAAAGGATAATAAAAATATAAGTGTATGAAAACAGAAAAATTCAAGGTATTACTCTACCTCAAAAAGAGTAGTCCCGACAAATCGGGTAAAACTCCGATAATGGGACGTATCACTGTCGGCAAGTCGATGGTACAATTCAGTTGTAAACTTTCTTGTACATTTTCGCTATGGAATCCGCGTGAAAGTCGGTTGAATGGAAAAAGTAAAGAAGCCATAACGACCAACGCTCAGTTGGATAAGTTGATGCTTTCCATCAACGAAGCCTACGACACATTCATTGACCGGAAACAACCTTTCGATGCCCAAGCCATCAAGAACTTATTTCAAGGAGCAATGTCTGCTCAAACAACTTTATTACAACAATTCGATAAACATATCGAAAGCGTTAAAGAGCGTATTGGCGTTGATCGTTCTCCCAGAACACTTCCCAATCATCTCTATACCAAACGAGTTGTAGCAGAATTTATCAAGGAAAAGTTTAATGCTTCCGATTTGGCTTTCGGTCAGTTAAGCGAACAGTTTATCCGAGACTTCCAATCTTTTGTATTGGAGGATAAAGGACTTGCACTTGATACCTTACGACACTATCTGGCAATCCTAAAAAAAGTTTGCAAGATAGCTTTCAAAGAAGGTAACTCGGATAAAAACTATTTTGCTTATTATAAGCTACCTAAACAAAAAGAAAGTACACCTAAAACCCTCAGTCGGGAAGATTTTGAGAAAATTCGGGATTTAGAAATTCCTGAACGTCGCCGATCACATATTATTACACGCGATATGTTTCTGTTTTCCTGTTACACGGGTACTGCCTACATTGATACGGTATCCGTTACCAAAGATGATTTATCAACGGATGATGATGGTGCATGGTGGCTCAAATACAAGCGGGGCAAAAACGGACAACTTGCCCGTATCAAATTGTTACCGGAAGCCATTGCCCTTATTGATAAATATCGGGACGATAATAGGGAAACACTTTTCCCTATGATACATAACGGAACGATTAAAAGAAATATGCAGGGCATACGCATTCTTGCAGATGTCAAAGGGCGTCTCCACTATCACATGAGCCGTCATTCCTTTGCCAGTCTGATTACACTCGAAGCAGGTGTACCCATCGAAACAGTATCAAAAATGCTCGGTCACAGCGACATAAAAACAACACAAATTTATGCCCGTGTGACTCCTAAGAAGCTCTTTGAGGATATGGATAAGTATATTGAAACAACAAAAGATTTAGTATTAACCCTATAATATCAACAATCATGCGTAGTACATTTAAAATATTATTCTACATCAACCGCAATAAAATAAAGTCCGATGGTACTACTCCTATTTTGTGCCGTATCACGGTTGATAATAAACAGACCGTTCTGACAACCGGAATCTATTGTGAACCGAAGGAGTGGAACAGCAAAAAAGGAAAAGTGCGAGACGGAGCAACTAATCATAAATTAGATAAACTTCGGGAACGTATCGAACAGACCTATGAAGAAACACTTAAAGAGCAAGGTGTTATCAGTGCAGAATTACTCAAAAATATAATTTTAGGAGTAAATAGTGTGTCCACGTCTCTTTTACAGGCAGGTGAAGTGGAGCGTGAACGACTAAGAAAACGCTCACTGGAGATTAATTCAACATCCACCTACCGACAATCAAAAACAACCCAGAGCAATCTGCGTGATTTTGTCCTTTCGCAGGGGATGGATGATATTGCCTTTTCAGATATTACAGAAGAGTTTGGAGAATCGTTCAAAAGTTTTCTGAAAAAGGATTTAGGCTATGCTACAACCCATGTGAATCACTGTCTATGCTGGCTGAACAGGTTGGTTTATATTGCAGTTGATCAGGAAGTGTTAAGAAGTAGTCCGATTGAGGATGTGGAGTATGAGAAGAAAAATCCTCCTAAATTACGGCATATTACCCGAAATGAGCTGAAAAAGATCATGGATACTCCAATGCCCTACGAACGACAAGAGTTGGCTCGCAGAACGTTTATCTTTTCAGCCTTTACAGATGTTGCACTAATGTGGAGTAGATTATATATCAAATAGATATAGTGCAAAAAAAAGAAATAGGTAACGATTTAGAAACTAAATCTGCACGATTAGAATGTGCTGGTTTTCATCTCTCAAATAACCTAGTACAAATATACGCATTTTTATTGAATCCTATTGTTTTTATCGGATTTTTGTACTACACTTCAAAACCTTTATCATAACAACGTACTCATAAATAATAGTATAAGAACAAATTGCACCTCAAATTACCTATAATTTGGCTGGAATCATTATCTTTGCGCACATAAGAAATTAAAAAACAGGAGCATATATTAAGTTGCTTCTGGCATATATAACATAACGTTCGCTGAACGTCTCGATGTAGAAAACTGGTAATTTTCAAAAAGAAGAGACAGATGCGCAGTGTTCATGCTATGCGAAAGTATAGCGTGGCATTGCCTGTTTTCTTCTTTGGGTATACCAGTACCTCTACGTCGGAGCAGTGTAATTGCCACGCTTCTTTTTTTTGCGTGTTATCAGCGAATTAAGCAGAGATTTAATAACGCGTAAAATTAAAAAGTATGAAAAAGATTATCCTTTACATAGCTGCATCCATCGACGGCTATATCGCCGAAGCTGAAGGCTCTACTGAATGGCTCGAAGATTATCCCATAACGGAAGAAATGAATTATGGTTATAACGAATTTACGGCCTCGGTCGATACAATCATTATGGGTGGACGTTCCTACCGGGAAGTGTTGAATATGGATATTATTGGACATTATAAAGACCAGCAGATATACGTTGTAACTCGCGGATGGACAGAGAGAACTGTTGACAATGTGGATTTCATCACGGACAACGTAATCGACCGCATCAGGGAATTACGCAACGGCGAAGGGAAGAATATCTGGTTGTTTGGCGGAGGTAAATTAACCGCTATACTCTTGGAAGCCGATCTGATAGATGAAATGCGAATTTGTTATATTCCTGTGATTCTCGGTGAGGGCATACCCTTATTTCCCAAACAACCTAAAGAGTCAAAGTGGAAATTGATAGAAAGTAAAACCTATAATTATAAAGTATTAGTGGTTGAATACCAAAGGCAATTATAAGTCTTAGATAAATATCATTGGTTCAGAAAAGAAAATTTGATTTTCCAACTCTATATCAAAAACATTTTTTACTTTTGTACTGTTATATCACAAAGGGAATGGGACTTCCCTGTTATAAACCGCTAATTTAGAATAGCTGATAGTTCCTGCTTAACTTAATCAACAATGATTATGAGCAGGGATTTTGTATTTATATACCACAGTATTAGCGGAACAATCCAAATTAGAAAGTATATCGGAAATATAATCGCTCATGCAAGTTTTTGCATGGGCTTTCTCTGTTTATTCCTGAATGTTTAACAATAAATAATTTCAAGTTATGAAAATTACAAAAGTAGAAGCTTTAGAGATTCTCGATTCAAGGGGTAATCCCACAGTAGAAGCCAATATTACATTGGAGGACGGTACACAGGCACGGGCAATGGTTCCCAGCGGAGCATCTACAGGCGAACGCGAAGCAACAGAACTGCGCGATGGCGATAAAAACCGCTATGGCGGAAAAGGCGTACTCAAAGCCGTAGAGAATGTAAATACCATTATTGCCAAAGAAATCACAGGCAAATGTTTTCATAGTCAGCGTGAATTGGATTATCTGATGATTAACCTCGACGGTACGCCAAACAAATCGAAACTCGGAGCCAATGCCATCCTTGCCGTGTCTATGGCATATGCCCGGGCTAAAGCATTAAGTACAAAAACGCCTCTTTATCAATATTTAGGTGGTAGCAATGCCTATCTGCTTCCTGTACCCTGTATGAATGTGATTAACGGAGGGAAACACGCCGATAATAATGTGGACTTTCAGGAATTTATGATTGCTCCACATAATGCACCTACGTTTCGCGAATCTATCCGTATGGGTGAAGAAGTATTCCATAGCCTGAAATCTGTTCTGAATAAAAAAGGGTTGAGTACTGGAGTTGGCGATGAAGGAGGTTTCGCTCCCGACCTGAAATCAAATGAAGAAGCTGTCGAAGTTATACTTGAAGCTATTGTAAAAGCAGGGTATAAGCCCGGTGAAGATGTTAGTATCTGCCTCGATCCTGCTACCAGTGAATTGTGGGAAGACGGTAAATATAAACTGTTCAAAAGCACAGGTAAGTTCCTTAGCAGCGATGATATGATAAAGATGTGGGAAAACTGGATAAGGCAATATCCTATTGTGTTGCTCGAAGATGGTCTTGCAGAAAACGACTGGAACGGCTGGCAGGCTCTTACGAAAGATTTAGGTAATAAAGTTGAGTTGGTAGGCGATGATATATTTTGTACCAATAAGAAGATATTACAGGAAGGCATTGATAAAGGGGTTGCCAATTCTATTCTTATCAAACTGAACCAGATAGGAACCGTGACAGAAACATTGGAAACAATGGAGCTGGCTAACAAGAATGGGTATAATACTTTTATCTCCCACCGCAGCGGAGAAACAGTAGATACTTTTATTGCCGACCTAACCGTAGGGCTGAATGCCGGTCATATAAAGACTGGTAGCGGATGCCGTGGCGAACGTATCGAAAAGTTTAATCAATTTATGCGAATCGAACATGAATTGGCCGAAAACTCGGTATTTGCCGGAATTAAAACATTTAAGAACAGATAACAACCGGATATGAGTAACAAGAAGATTATCCTAGTCCGACATGGAGAAAGCCTGTGGAACAAAGAAAACCGCTTCACAGGCTGGACGGATGTTGATTTAACCGAAAAAGGCGTTGAAGAAGCTATTGAAGCAGGTAAGCTGCTTAAAAGCGAAGGCTTCCATTTCACAATCGCTTATACATCAGTTCTGAAAAGAACGATCAAAACAGCAAACCTCATTCTTGACCAAATGGATCTGGACTGGATTCCCGTATTGAAAACGTGGCGGTTGAACGAAAAGCATTACGGCATACTGCAAGGATTGAATAAAACGGAAACAGCCGAAAGGTTTGGGGAAGAGCAGGTGATGAAATGGAGGCGCAGCTATGATATTCCGGCTGAAGCTATAGCTTCCGATAATCCTCGTTCTCCTTACCTCGATGTACGTTATAAGGATGTGCCTAAAGTATATTTACCATTGACCGAATCGCTGAAAGATAATGTAGAAAGGACATTGCCGTATTGGAAAGAAGTGATTTTCCCTTCTTTGATACAGCATGAACAGATTTTGGTTGTAGCGCATGGTAACAGTTTGCGAGGTATTATCAAATATCTGAAAGATATTCCCGATGATGAAATTGTATCGCTGAATATGCCGACAGGCATCTCCTATGTTTTTGAGTTCGACGATGACATGAAACTGGTAAAAGATTATTTTCTCGGAGATAAGGAAAAGATAAAGGAACTTATGGATGCCGTAGCCAATCAGGGAAAGAAAAGTTAAAGGATTCTTTTTATTGTAAGGTGGGCTAACCTGAAAAATTAGTCCACTTTCTTTATGTAAATAATAATATGCACAGAACAAACCGATATAAAAGGTTGATGATAAAAGTAGAGCAAATTCCATTATTGTTCTACTTAGTGAAATGGCTGGCAATAACACTTGTCGCAGGAGCACTCATTGGCTCTGCGTCAGCGTTGCTGTTGGTATCGCTCGAATTAGTAACAAATTACCGGGAAAGCCATGTATGGATAATTGCCTTGTTGCCGGTAGCAGGACTACTTATCGGATTGATGTATCATTATTGGGGTAGCAGTGTGGCTAAAGGAAATAATTATCTGATAGAAGAAATACACTCGCCTCGTGATATTATCCCGTTCAAAATGGCTCCACTCATTTATATAGGTACGGTTATAACACACCTTTTCGGAGGATCGGCAGGGCGTGAAGGAACCGCCGTACAGATGGGAGGTGCTATCGCCGATCAGTTTTCCCGTATATTCAAGATGAGGCAACGAGACCATAAAATTATGGTGATAGTCGGGATCAGTGCCGGATTTGCTTCTGTTTTCGGTACACCATTGGCAGGTGCAGTCTTTGCTTTAGAGGTAATCATTATTGGCAGGATACGTTATGAAGCTATATTGCCGAGTTTCCTTGCCGCAGCTTTCGCACACCTTGTCTGCCATGCTTGGGGAGTGGCTCACGCACATTACAGTATTCCCGATGTTCCCGAATTGAGTGTTGCAAATATTTTATTAGCTATAGCCGTAGGTTTGCTATGTGGATTGACAGCGATGCTTTTTTCGCATATGGTACATTTCTGGTCGAAACTGGCAAAAGATAAAGTTAAGTATGCACCCTTGCGTCCTTTCTTTGGTGGAGTCGTTATAGCGATTGCCGTATGGGGATTGGGAACAACCAAATATATTGGTCTGGGAATACCGACTATTATAGAATCATTTACTGTTCAGCAGGAATGGTACGGTTTTTTATTGAAAATATTACTAACAACATTTACTATTGGTATGGGATTTAAAGGCGGTGAAGTAACGCCATTGTTCTTTATCGGGGCAACTTTAGGAAGTGCCTTGTTTGGCATCATACCTCTACCAATGGCATTACTGGCGGGGATGGGATTTGTAGCTGTATTTTCGGGAGCGACAAACACTCCGATAGCCTGTACGCTAATGGGTATTGAATTATTCGGTGCTCAAAGTGGTATTTACATCGGTTTAGCTTGTGTGCTATCATATATGTTTTCGGGACATACAGGTATTTATGCCTCGCAAATTGTGGGAAGCCCCAAGCATCTTATTTACGGAAAAAGAAAAGGTCAGACACTTAAATAAAACAGAAAATGACAGAGGATATAACAATACGCTTTTATTTTGAGCATGGAAAAAAGGTTAAAGGATTGTCCTTTTTCAAGAAACTATTCCATCACAATTTTTCACATTTTATGATAAAGGAAGCGAAGCAGGAAGGAATAAAGCAAGCTATTTGCTTCAATATCCCGGCAGGTTACTTATCGCATCATAAGAATATTCAATGGGGACATGCGGAAGTTACACCTTTGAATCATCCGCAATGTATAGAATTGACCGACAATGAAGATAAAATAATGGCTTTCCTGCAAAAACACAGGGATCAATTATCAGATACAGAGGTTATAATTGTAAAAAGCGAAATACAGGTTTTAATATTTTAGCCTAAGAAAAGGAATATGAATTACAAGAAAATACTAATCGCAGTGGATAGTAGCGAAAATTCGCTACTTGTTGCACAGAAAGGATTTGAATTGGCCAAACAACTAAAAGCAGAGTCAGCACTGGTTTTTGTTGTGGATAAATCGAAAGCAGTAGGCAATCCCGATGCCGGAATTATGCCCAATGAGGCATTAATAGTATTAAAAAAAGAAGCCCAAGATACTTTAGATCAGTTAATCCGTTTGAGTAATCAAAAACAAGATACAATTAAATTCATGCCCGAAGGCTTACCAAAACAGGATGTTCTCAAAACATCTGAATTATGGGAGGCCGATTTGATAGTGGTAGGAATACATGGCAAGAGTGGATTTAGCCTTTGGGCAATGGGAAGTACAACCCAACATATAACCTTACATTCTTTAATACCTGTTATTGTAGTCCCAGTACATAAAAAATAAATTTGCATGAAACCTCACAATTTAAAATAGAAATATGCTGCGATTTACTTCCCGTCTTAAAAAAGAGGTTGATGCAGAAATTGAGAAAATAGAATACTCGGAAATTAGTTCAATGACAAAGTCATTAGAAGCGTCCCGTGTACTTAGAGAGGCATACACTCAATTAAAAACATTTATCTTATCATATAATTTTCAGAACGAGGAAGAAGAAATCTTATTCTTTAAGGAAATTAAGCCCAGACTGTGTTTCCGCCTGATCTATTACCGCAAACTATTTAATGTCGAATTGGATCGGCCTACCGGAATAGACAGACAGCGGGAATATTTAAACGATTTATTAAATGGCATAAATAAGTATAATAGTAAGCGGCTCGATTTTATTCGCTATTACCGATCAGGTTCTTCTCATTTCGATTCTCTTTATTTTTTGCGGGGGCAAACAGATACAGAGCAATATATGGAAACGTTCTCTTATGAATTTGACCCTAATTTTACAACAAACTGCGATTTTAAAGTAGCTAAAATTTTAGCGAATGATATGCTTTCCGATTATCTAATGCGGGAAATAGAAGCATTAAATGACAACAACAATAAAATAATGAGTTCATTCGGTTTCCCTGCCATCAAACTGACATGGAAAGGATCAAAAGCCGAATTGCAGGAACAAATCTTATCTTGGGATAGCGATAGTGCATTTGGCGATGTACCGCTTACTCAACTTCACAATTACATACAAAATGTATTCAATATCCAGTTGGACAGTAATCTTTCGCGGGTTCTGGACGATTTGAAGATACGATTATCCCCTACACCATATATTGACAAATTGAAAAAGGCTTTACTTCGGCGTATGGGTCGGGAGTAACAATACCGGGGTCGGTATTTATTCCCCAGATACCCGATTTTGATGCTAATTCAGGTCAAAATCGGGTATTTTATTATATAAATCGCTTATATCGTAAAAATACCGACCTTTTCACGTTTTTTTTCTTCTTGATTTTGGGGAAAAATTACTTTTTAAATTGCTGTAAATAAATTATTTACAAAAAATATTCAAACAAAATCGTACCGACCCCGTTATCAACGATGCAAAAACAGCTGAACTTTGCAGAGAATCAAATAGTTGCAGACATGAAAGTAGTAATCATAGAATCGGAAGCATATAAAAAGCTGGTGCAGAAGATCGACCGGATATATTCCTGTGTAAAAAAGCAAGCAAAAGGAGGCAAGCCATGAGTGAGGACGACGAATTAAGAAATTTCATGCGAGAGTGGTTTGAACGCTTCATGGGTCGCTTCGACCGATTGGATAAATTTATGGATATAATGAGCGGACGACATAATGTATTGAACGGCGAACGGCTTTTGGATAATCAGGATTTGTGCCAACTGCTGAACGTCAGTAAGCGGACATTGCAACGTTATCGCTCGGCGGGTGAACTGACTTATATAACCATTCATCACAAAATATTTTACACAGAGAAAAATGTAGAAAAATTCATCCGCGAGCATTTTTCCGAAGGTGATAATAACAGCGAGAAAGAACCTGAACCATCCGGTTAGCTTTTCTGATTTATCCATTGTTAAGCCCCATACTGTTGTGAAACAGTACAGGGCTTGTAATTAAAGATGACGATGAATAACTATTGGTTTTCAATTATTTGCTATTTTTGTAAATAGTGAATTGAATTATAGTTATGGCACGTTATGACCGCTCAATAAAAATCGCATTTGACAAGACATCAGGAGAAATACTTGATGCTGACGAAGTGTTTGATATAACTAAAGATGCCTTTGAGATAAGAAAAAAATACCATGAGAAAAACCTTATCCTTTCCTGTTGTGAATGTGAGCAGGATTTAATGGTTTCGGGAAGTAAATATGACAGATTGCATTTCAAACATAAACCGGGACACGGTTATTGTATTTTAGCTGATGGAAAACTAACACCGCAAGAACACGAAAAATTTACGAAAATATTAAAATCCAAAGAAAGTGATAGACACAAAGAACTTAAAAACAAAATTGGAGAGCTTTTAAAAAGCGTACCCGACGTTGATGTAAGTACTGTTTCTATTGATAACAGGTTTATTGTCAAAGAAGATGGCAAAAGAAAACCTGATGTTTATTGTAAATTTCGAGATAAGGAACTTGTATTTGAAATTCAACTCTCAGATTTATCACTTGGCTACATATTAAGTCGTTATGAGTTCTACAAGAAACACGGGATGTATTTAATTTGGATACTTGACAATTTTGACATACATAATCAAGGAACATTAGAACGAGATATAAAATATCTAACTAAGTATGAAAACTTTTTCAAACTTGATGAGAAATCAGAAATGCTAAAACTTGAATGTGAATACAAGTTTCCATTTTTGACTGATGACAATAAACTTCTTACGAAATGGCTCAAAAAATCTGTTTCGTTAGATGAGTTAAAATTTGACAGCGATGTTTTTCAAGCGTTTTTCTACAATTTTGGAGATAATAAAGCAAAAATTGAGGCTCGACAAAAGAAAAAAGCTGAAGAAATTAAAGAATGTGAAAGAAAAAGACTGGAACAAAAAAGACTTGAAAAAGCAGAAAAAAAGGTAAAAAATATAATTGCTAAAATTGCTGACTTCCGAAAACGGAATGTTCAAGTCTTCAATATCATTTCAGACGAGCTTGAAGAAATGAGCGATTTCGAAATTGACGTTTTGAATAAAAACTTGAATTTAAAAGGAAAAGTAACTGATGGGAAACCGCCTTTAATCAAATGGATAGACGAAGCTGAACAAAAAGACGTTTCTTTTCTTGAATTTATTCTAAAAGCAAAAGAAATTGAATTTGATATAAATACGGCTGATAATATCGGAAGAACACCATTGCAGGCAATATTTGTCAATAAGAATATTCATAAATACTTACCAACACTATCTTTATTTCAAGCTGGTTACAAACTAACAGAAAATGACAATCTAACCCTTTCGGAACTTCACGAAAAAAAAGAAATATCGGTTGTCGATTTTTATATTTATAAAATCTACAATAATTTAAATGATAGAAATCTTGTTCCTGATGTGTTCCGATTTTCAAAATTGATTTTCATTATAGAGTCTGCACGTCAAGGCGAATTGATAACATTTAACTATAAAGGGAATAAATGGGTTGCTTTTGCAAACAATGCAATTCAATATTACAGCGAGTATTGGGAATATATAGAATTAGCATTTAAGCGATTTGGACTTTGGGATAAACTAATCCAACTTGACACAAAAAATACTTTTCAAAGGAAAGTAGAACAATTTTACTCAGAAATGCCAATACAAAAATATGATTTTGACGAGGTATTTAATGATCTTTATCCAGAATTAGAGAATACACTTTGACAATCTCCAGATTGATAGTGACAGACACTAAAAAAGGCGGATTGCTCCACCTTTAAACCGTTTTCGGCAAGTATTATGAATGACGGAAAACGTAACCGTCATCGAACCAGTAGTCGGTCATAAACAAATCGCGGGCGAACTTTTCATAGTCGAAATAAGTTTTTGCAAATTCCGGTAGGTCGTAGCACTCTTCAACGACTTCATACGCATAATCTTCTTCATCCTTGTATGCGCCCTGAAAGTCATCCTCGAAAGAGGAAATCAGGTCATTTATATCTTTAGAACTAAGGTCGTAGCTTTCGTGGTTAAGCCAAACCTCGAATGCCGCTCTTTTATCATCGTCCATATCCTCTATGGCTTCGATAACTTCAAATATATTATCGGACAGCCAGCTTTCCCCTATAAGACCGGAGGGTATATATTCCCAATCCTGAAACATCAATTCCGGGTCTTCCTCGTCTTTGTGTAACTCGCGGCAAGTCTCGTAAAATTCATCTTTATCGGAATAATCTGAAAGGTCTAACCACTTACCGAAAATTGAACCTTCATTATACTTAGCGTAAGTACCTACATAAATCCGTGCTTCTGATATATTTTCCATAACCTTAACTTTTTAATCGGCATCTGCCGGGTTGATTTTTTATTCAGGTGCATTTCCGGTGTAGGAATTAGGGATGTCAAGTATTCACGGATAAAATACTACCCTGAACTTATATGGTGTGGAGATTTTTTCGGGAACCTGCAAGGCTTTTGCTTTACTTCCCGTTAAGATTCCGTAAGCACCTTTGCACCATGATAGAAAATAACCCACCGGGGCAGATGCCGTATGTGTTAAGGTGGAAAATGTAAGATGCCGGATTTTTAATGCTTACGCCTATGAATGAAGGTGCTTATTGGGAAAGTGATCTTTCATAACCGATAAGGAAGATGAACGGTTGCCGTTATTGATAGACGAAGAAGAACCTTTAATAATAAGGATTGGGAATAAAACACCCTGCGTATTGGGGAAACAATGCCGCTATACTTGTTATGCGAGCCTTACGGTATGGACGAAAAAAAGGCATCCGAAGCCTTGCCCCGGATGCCCACCACTAAAAGATCAATGTTAAACGACTATTCCGAATCGTAAAACAAAGTCTTTCAGTGGCAAAGATAGTGAAGATTTTACTTACTCCGTCGTTTTTTGCTACCGCCTTTATTTTGCGGAAACTCAAAGACGGTTTTATAGTCCGCATCGAATTTGACCACTGCATCGAATGTATTTCCGGTCTTACTGCTTTGGAAACCTTTTATAAGAGCGGTTTTGCCGTTCATTAAAAGGTCTGTCAGCTGCCCGTCCGTCAATTCCTTTTTAGCAATGGAACGCCACACGGTAAGTTCGCAGCATTCATTTTGACATTTGGCGACTTTCCGGTAGATAACCACATTCCCGCTCTTGCATTTCGGACAGGGGCATGATTGTCGGTTATCCTGCCTGTCGAAAGTCATATCCAGCAATTCAGACGTTATTTGTGAAGCATAAACTTCTATTGCTTTATGAAATGTAGATGCCTCCATTTCGCCCGCAGCAATCTTATTCAGGGCTTGCTCCCATTGCCCTGTCATGGCAACGTCGGCTATCTTTTTATCTTTTACAGCCAGATAGACTATCAGCCCTTTGTTGGTCGGAACAAGGGATTTCTTTTCCCTTACGATATATTCACGGGAAAATAGCGTTTCAATAATGGCTGCGCGAGTAGCGGGTGTTCCGATACCGCAATCCTTCATCGCTTCGCGTTCTTCTTCGTTCTCTACTTCCTTACCTGCACTCTCCATCTCCGCAAGTAATGAACTTTCCGTATGAAGCGGTCGGGGCTTGGTCTGCTTCTCCTGAATTTCGCAATCGCGAACAGATAGGCTATCACCTTCAACGAGGGCGGGCAGAACTGCCGTATTGTCCTCGTCGTTTGGCTCGTCTTTGAAATTAAACACTGACCTCCAACCGGAGACGAGCGTAACGCTTCCTTTGCAGGAAAAGTGTACGCTGCCCGCATCAAGCGAAACGGTGGTGTTCTCTTTGATGCAACCCTCGCCGAAGGCTTCAAGCATACGCCCGGCAACCATATCATAAATAAGCTGTTCATCTTTGGATAATCCCGAAGCGGGATCTTCCGTAATAATCAGCGCATGGTGGTCGGTTACTTTACTGTCGTTCACACTACGGGTATTAAGCGTAGTGTCGAACCTGCTGTCGATATATGCCCCGAAAAGCGGATGTGAGCGGAGCATAGCGATCAGGTGTGGTATTTCCTCCAGTACATCTTCGGAAATATAGCGGCTTCCTGTTCTTGGGTAGCTGATTTTCTTTGCTTCGTATAACGCTTGTGCTATTGTCAGCGTTTTATCTGCCGAAAATCCGTATTTACTGTTGGCTTCTTTTTGAAGCGTGGTAAGGTCGTACAGCAAAGGTGGTTCTTGTTTAACCTCTTTGCTCTCCACGCTTGTAACGGTAACCGTTCCGGCAGCCTTTACCTGTGCAGTAACTTCTTCGGCAATGGTTCGGGTAACGAACTTATCTACCGAGAGAGCGGGAAATGCGACAGCATTTTTTGCCGTATGCAGCTTCAAACGGAAATAGATCTGCGGTTTGAAGTCCTTGTTTTCAAGGTAACGGCTGCAAATAATCGCCAGTGTCGGGGTCTGCACCCTGCCGAGCGACCAGACACCATATCCGGCGGAGATAGAAAGTGACTGACTTGCATTGATACCTACGAGCCAGTCAGCGGTACTGCGTGCTTTTGCCGAAGCATAGAGGTTATCGTAATCGCTACCCGGACGAAGGGTTTGGAAACCGTCACGGATAGCACGGTCGGTAAGTGAGCTTATCCAAAGCCTTTCAAACGGAAGGGTGCATCCTATATATTCAAATATATAGCGGAATATGAGTTCCCCTTCCCGCCCGGCATCGGTTGCCACGATGATACTGTCCCCGCGATTAAACAACTCCCTGATTACTTTAAGTTGTTTCATTACGCCGGGGTCGTTCTTATACTCCTTACCCTCTTTTACCTGACGGGGCAACAGCTTAAATTCATTGGGGAGTATCGGCAGGTTTTCCCGCCTGAATCCTGCAATACCGTAATGCTCCGGCATGGCAAGCCCTACCAAATGTCCGAAAGCCCATGTAACGGCATATCCGCCGCCCTCTATATAGCCGTCTTGTTTGTTGTTTGCGCCGACTATGGCTGCTATACTTTTAGCCACAGACGGTTTTTCCGCAATTATAATTTTCATTTCAACATTGATTTTTTAGTGGTTGATAAATCGGATTACATTTTTCGCCCTTTCCCTTTCTTCGGGGCGGCGGGAGATTGTTGTTGCTTTTGCTCCTTTTTCTCCGCCTGCTTCTCGGTAGGCTGCGATTGACCTTTCTTTAGCGGCTCGGTAGAATGCTTGGTCGCTTCGTTGGTCTTACCCTCGTTATTGACCGCTACCTGTGTTTTGCTTTCGGCGGCGGGTTTCACATTCTGCCCGGCTACCGCTTGCTTTGCTTCAATAGCCCGTACCTGATCGGGATGCTTGCTGCTATGGCGAACTTTACCCCTGTCTTCGTCAATCCACACCCACGCATTGTACTTTTGCCCTTTCTGGTCGGTGGCTTCCACTTTCTGCGCTCCCGAAGCATCCGGCTGTTGTTGCTTGGACTTTTGCGCCTGCATACCTTCGACAAAGACAGGCTCTTTGTTACACAGCTTGGTAAAATCCTCCCGGCTTAACTGTACGCCGCCCTGTTTGGAGTAAACCCATATCTCACCGAGTTTGCGGGCTTTGGGTATCTTCTGTTCCTGTTCCTCTCCCGCTTTCTCGCCCTGCTTGGCTTGGCGGTTTTGGTTGAACTGCTGGCGTTGCTCATCGCTGAACTTAAAATCGAAGTTTTTGTTTGCGGCGTTGAACTGCACGAAACGGGAAATTTTTTCGGGCTGTTCGCCTTGTTTGACTTTCTTGTCCATGCCCTCTATCCAAACGGCTTTACCCTCTTTCAATCCCTGTTGCTGTTCGGGGGAAAGTGGAGCGTTTTTCAAGGTCTGCGGGATATAAATATCCTTCAATGCCACCGCCTCAAAACGATTTGTCATTTTGTCAAGGGAGATAAGCGAGGGAACTTTTTCGCCTCCGGCTACGGGTTCAAGGTCGAACACACGTCCGCCGTGTCCTGTCTTTTGGAATTGTTCTTTATCCTGTTCGGTAAAGGCTACGCCCATAAAGGGTTTTTCAAAATCGGGCTGTTCCTGCTTGGGGTGGGTAATGATTTTGATACTGTCTTCCTGTTTCTCCAACGATAAGCGGGCTTGCATGGGAAGCTCCTGCCCGTCGATCACAGGCTTGATTTCGACCAATCCGGGCGACTTATGCCCGTAAACCATCGCTTTGAGGGCATCCTGCAATTTATCGCCGGAAAGACCTAATTTCTCAACCTCTTTCCAGTCGAGCTTATTCAGGTCTAAGGGTTGAAACTTACCTGTAAGTTCTACCTGTATCTGTACCTTCATATTACCGTCGAATTTGATACGGTACGGGTCAAGCACTTTGTCGGTGTGGTCGATACGGATAATTTTGTCGAGGAAAGCCGCTATTTTATCTGCGGCTGACAGCCCGACAGCATAAACACCCGTATGTGAGGGATGCTTGAACTGTGCCGCAAATTTCTTAAAGAAGTTCTCCAACGCATTGCCGTTGGTGTCGATCTTCATAAACTGGTCGGCATTCTCTTTCTTGGGATCGACGGTTTTCACCTTGCCGTCCTGTTCCCCTGCGATGACTTTCAATTTGCCATCTTCGCCCTGTGTCAGTAAGACTTTAGGCTCTTCATTTTTTACTTTACTTTCGTCCATAATAAATATGTTTTTATTCTGCATTAACATTAATGCAGAACGAAAGTAAGCCTATCTAATGAATTGAATGCAAGGTTTTAAGATGGTGGATGCTTGTGTCCGGGGTTGTCTGGGGTGAAGTTGAAAATCAGGATGTTTTTTCCTCCCGCCTTTGTCATTTAGAACATAAATTTTCAGTAGAGAATTGTATTGAATTAGAAATGTGAAAAATTATGGTTTCAAATTTCTTAAAAAAGCCACTTAATTAAAGTATCTTTGTGGTAATCAAAGACTAAAATTGAGTAATATGTTATCATTTAATGATATTAAGGAACGATTAACAGGTATTAGTTGCCCCTTTTTCGGAATATCTTGGAATCCGCCTGAATCAGACCGTAAAATTGCACATAGAGTAATTCGCTTTTTGGAAGATAAACGGGTTTTATATAATCCCTCGGATTTAGAAGTACCCAGACATTGTGTAGAATCTGTTTGTAGAATTAGAGAATATCTTACATCTGAAATGCAACAGATAGATAGTGATTCAAACCTGTATTCGTACTTGAAAGCAATGCGAATCGCCTGCCGAAAATTCTTGAATAGGTTTAGTTCCAAAGATGATCGTTTTTTAGACGAAGCAAGGTATAATGGCAATTTTTCAAGTTGGGTATTTGGTTCTGCATTAGGAGAATTGCGCGGAACCTTTGGTAATATGGTTGCTCAAATATCGGCAGCTTATGGAGTAGATATTGAGGATGATTTAGCTACAATAATTCCTGAAAAAGAATAGTGTTATGGGATCAATGATAACATTAGGAATAGGAGAAATGGAAGTTGATTGGGGCAAAAATTGGTATTTCAACGATTATTCAAATTTATTTCTACCAGCTGATGAAAAAGATATTCCTTATTATTATGCTTATGATATAATAGAATATAAGCCGGGATATTCCAGAAAAATGAGTAAGATAAAAGATAGATTGGAGTTATTGGGTTATTCTATTCATAACTTGCGAAATATCTATCAAAAATATTTAATAGATTACTTTGAAGATTATTCTGCTGTATCTCTAACATATGAAGAATTATTAAATATTTTCTCAAATATTTCTATTAAAGATTATAGGGAAAATCTTGATGATGCAGTGAGAAAATACGCAATCGAACACATTCTTAATCACAAATTATTTGAGCCATTAAGAAAGCCATACTCTGATGATTTCGCTTTTGATTCTGACCATTTTTTTGAAAATTTTGATGTTAAGTTTCTTCTACGTTTATTAATGGAAAATCCCCAAAATTTAGACTTAGATTTGGAATGGAGGACAGCAGACGTAATAGAAGGTGGATATGTGGACGAAGATTCTATGTGTATAGGAATAGATGATAGTGATAAATTCTTAATAGTAACAGAAGGTAGTTCCGATACATTTATCATAAAAAAAGCATTAGAAATACTGAAGCCTGATATTGCCGATTTTTTTACTTTCATTGATATGGAAGATAATTATCCATTTAGTGGTACGGGAAATCTATTCCGTTTTTGTCAGGGATTGTCGAGTATTAAAATTCAAAACAAAGTATTAGTTATTTTTGATAATGATTTAGAAGGTGTTAGTAACTTTAAGAAAGTGCGAAAATTGAAACTACCTAAAAATATGGGAGTAATGAAACTTCCAGACTGTGAATATTTCGAGAACTTCACAACGGTAGGTGTTTCTGGAGAATCTCAGCAAAATATCAATGGACGAGCGGTTGCCATAGAGTGTTTTTTAGATTTTACAAAAACAGAAAGTTCCTCTCACCGAATAAGATGGACAAATTATCTCAAAGATTATAATGATTATCAAGGCTCTCTTGAAAATAAAGAGAACTATGTTAAACCATTCAAAAAGATACAGGATAAAATAGGGTATGACTTTTCTAAATTAGAAATATTAGTAAATGCAATTTATCAAAATTGCATCCGACTTGTGTAAACAATAAAAGGATCAGTATGGAAGAACTGAATATTAAGATAGAATCAGAATCGTTTTCTATAAATGGGATTGAAATTAAAAATAGTATCACAGAGAATAAACTGATAAAGGTGATAGGTATTCCTGATAGAGAAGTTAATAACAGACAGGGGTATTTATTATATAATGGCACTTATATCTATGATAGACTTGGCATGACCATAGAATTTTTCCATGGAAAAGGCTCTTATATGGAACTAATTTTCACACCAAAACCATCATTTGTTGGACCAGAAAGTATACCTCATTGTATATTTAAAGGTTCCCTTACCATAAATGGGATAGAAATACCTCGTGTTGAGAAGAATAAAGAAAGTCTTTCAAAGGATTATATAAAAAAACTTAATCAAGTATTTGAAATATTGAATGGTGGAAAAATTTTATCAAAAAGAATTGACCGACACTATTGTATTGTAAATAATATTAGAATAGGATTTCAGTTTGACTATCAGAAAACAAATGGACTTGAAGCTATCTCACTTTCATTTGAAACTCGTAAGTCAAAATTGAAGAAAAACAAACTATGATTCGGAGCCGCATTTCATTTTGCGGCTCCAATTATACTATTCCTCCTTCGGCAACAAATGCCTTAGATTCTCATCATTCCGAATCCGCTCCAACTCATCAGCCACAATCTGTTTGGCTTCCGCTTTGATGCGGTCGTAATTCTCCTTAATCATTTCCTTCATGCGGTCAACTCCGTTTTCATCTACGAAGTTGGTAATAACGGGGATTTTTTTGTACACTTTCGTTTCGGCGGCTACCCGCTCGTTATCGACTACGATTTCACAATGAAAAATCTTTTGCTCTATCCGTTCATCGAAATTATCTGCTATTGCACCCACGAACATACCCTGTGTCAGATTAGATATTTTGGATGGTGGTATCAAACTATCCATCTGCGTAGAAATGGAAGTCGATTTATCGTTCCGGTTAATCGTCATTGACTGGCGTTTCTGTAATACTTTCCCGAAACGATCGGACAAGGTTTTCGCCGTATCGCCGACTACCTGCCCGGAAAAGATATTTCCTACGGTGTTCATCACGACCGCCGCTTCCTTATCGCCATAATCGCGCTTTAGCTGCGAAAAGTCCTGAAAGCCGAGCAGCACAGCAACTTTGTTGCTTCGTGCAGTGGCTATCAGGTTATCCAAGCCTTTGAAATAAATAGTCGGCAACTCGTCTATGATAACCGAAGATTTAAGCTGCCCCTTTTTATTAATCAGCTTCACAATGCGGGAGTTATACAATCCGAGTGCCGCGCCGTAGATATTCTGGCGGTCGGGATTGTTACCAACGACTAACATTTTCGGGTCGTCCGGGTTATTAATATCCAGCGTAAATTCATCGCCGCTCATCACCCAATATAGCTGTGGGGAAATCATACGGGAAAGCGGAATCTTCGCCGAAGCTATCTGCCCCTGTAACTGGTCAGCCGCACCAGATTTCCATGCATCCATGAAAGGAGAAAGGTAGTTTTCGAGATCAGGATATGAAGTTAAAATCGGAAAAATATCCTCGTAGCTTTTGTTCAAAAACTCTATCGCATGGGGAAACGTGCAATACTTTCCGTCCTCGTAAATCCGCAAGTACCAAATAATAGCCGCGAACAGAATAATCGGCGATTCGACAAAAAAATCGCCCTGTTTTTGTACCCACGTCCGGTTCAAGTTGAGCATAATCGTATATGCCGATTCGTAAGCATCCGAAATATCATCCATGAAAGAAGGATTAATCGGATTACAACGGTGGCTACGGCTGGGATCATCAAAGTTTATCACGTAGAAAGTCGGCGTTTTCTCGTAACCGTCCCTATTGTTTAACAGGTGGTTATAGGCAATAGTCGAGAGGTCGGGAAACTTGAAGTCATAAATATAGCCTGTATAACCCTTCTCGATTTGCTGTTTTATAAACTGGTTTACTACGGCATAGGACTTGCCGGAGCCGGGCGTACCCAATACAATAGCTGCCCGGAAAGGATTTACAACGTTAATCCAACCTTTCCACTGCTTCTTCTTATACCAAAATTTCGTAGGCAGGTTGATGGAATAATCGTTTACCATGAGTTTGGTTTCCTGCATGAACGATTCGTTTTCCGTATTGAAAACATCGTCCATCATATTGTTTTTGAGTAATCGGCTTATCCATGTTCCCGCCATCAGGAGCAATATGTAGCCTACCGAAATGGTAAAGATATACAGCCCTGCATTGGCGACCGAAGGTAGCGGCAATGCCAACAGCCACCAGTTCAAAAAGAACAAGGGGAAGCCGATACCGAGGCATACATAGATTTTACCCCATGTAATCTTTTCCTCTTTCACACCCTTAGTTCCCAGACAAGAAAGGGCAAGGAACACGACCGCAAAGATTTTTGTCCACAGGATATTTGTAAACAGTCCTGCGGTACGATTAAAATTCATCAGGATTTTATCGACTACCCCGATATTGATTCCCCACTCATGTACTGCCTCATAACAGAACCAGTACACATTTATCACTACAAATAAAATGGAGAGTGCACGCATAAAGTCCATGACCTTAGCCAGACCTCTCAAATCATCTTCATTCTGCATAATTGTAAAAATTAAATTGTTAATACTTCATTTTATAACTGCCTGCCATACCTGCGCTTTTTCTTTTTCCTGCGTTTTATGGTCGGCTGGTTGTTGTCCTGTCCTCCGGCTTCGGGAGTAAGGACAGATAACAGGCTGCCTGCTGCATCCTCTACGGTAGAATGTTCGGCTTGTGGTTGCTGTTGCTTGCCGGTAGCAGGTTGTTCTTTTTGTTGCACATTATCAGTCTGCTTTGGCGATTGTGTTTGCAGATCCTCGCGCTGTTCTTGTTGTGGCGAATTATCTGCAAAACGTTCGTTCAGGACGTTCGCCGAAAACTCCTTGCCGAGCCGTGAACCATTGAGAACCACCCGCTGGTTGTGGTCGATAAACGTAGCCCCGAATATGCGTCCCTCATTGTTGCGCCGGAGAACAAGGTCGATACCTTTTTCCCGCAAAGCCGCTCGGAACTCGCTTTCTGTGCGGGAGCTTTCGAGGGACGCGGAAACAGTAGCACGGGTTTGCCCCGCTATGCCGTCAGCTTTAATCGTTTCTTTCGATGTGCCAAACTTCGCTTCCAACGCTTCAATACCGAGAGCCTTACCGAACAGGGAGGATTTTAGAGGTTTACCGACACGGTTGCCCTTATCGTCCAATGCCGAGTAAACCAATCCCCGGTAAGGCTTGCCTTTGTTTTCTCCTTTGATTTCCTCTACTCCTATATTGTATAAGGAAAGCAGGGCGCGGTATTCTCCGAGCGTTTGGAAACGGTACATCCCCGAAAGCGGTTTTAGAACGTTCGCCAGCTGTTTCTTTAGATTCCCCTGGCTAACGTTTACCGGAGCAAGCTGCCACGCCTCGCCCTGCTTCTGACCTTTAGCGGGAATCAGGTTATATTTCCGCTCCAAATCTTCCACAATAACCGCGCTGCGCCGTTTCTCCATTTTGTCGGGAACGGGCCTGCCGTTGGGCTGCACCCGTGAGCCGACAATGTGGATATGCTGCCTGTCGATGTCCTCATGTTTGAAAATCATGTAAGGCTGCGCCCCATATCCCAAGCGTTCCATATACTCACGCCCGATCTCCGATAGCTGTTCATCGGTCAGCTTATCGTCCGGGTGCGGATTCAGTGAAATGTGGATTGCGGGATTTTTAGTTGTGATATGTGCGGGCATCAGGCGTTCAAAATCTGCCATGCTTGCCCCCATACTGAACACGCCATCGGCAGGTTCAAGTATCAGATTTGTACCTAAAACCTTGCCTAAACCCTCGTCCACTTTCTCCTGATTGTAGGAAAGTGCGCCGTAGAGGTTGCTTCCATGAGAGATTTTTGCGACCATCTTTTAGAGGTATTTCGCCTTAAACTGCTCGCATAACTGCATCACTTCTCGCCCGATTCCCGCCAGTTCTACGGTCGCTTTTTCTAATTTATAGAGCAACGCCAACGCTTTTTTCTCCCCGAAATTGGCGTGCAACTCCTTTACGATTTGGTTGTAATTCACTCCCACGCTCCGAAACTGGCTGTGCAATGCGGTCAGTTTTGCAGTAAATTCGACTGCCGATGCGTCCGTTTTTACTACCCGGAACTCATCGCCAAAGATGCGGGCACAGATAAAAGCAGACAGCGAACTCACGCCTGACTGCTCGAACATGGCAAGGAATCCGGCGTGCTGGGTGTCCGTCAGGTTCACCGTCAGCCGGTGCTTTGCCGGGTCGTTCTTCGGGGGTCTGCCCCCCTTTCCCCGTTTGCGGGGTTCTCTTTTTTCTTCGTTCATAACATTAATCTTTTAGTGGCGGTCACAGACCGATTTATTATTTACCCGTTACGCGCTATGGGGCATGGTGCGTATTTATTTTCCCGACTTCGGAGAGGAAAATCC
>NZ_JACIEP010000003.1 GCF_014196915.1 Dysgonomonas hofstadii | reverse complement strand
CACCCATAAATGCTGCCAGCAGCATCAGGAGGATTGTTTTCATAGATATTAGTCTTTTAGTGGTGAATAAGTATTTTTAATTATTACTTGTTTCTGATTTCCTTCTATAGATAATCTGAATGAATATTTTCCACAAATATTTAATATAAAGCGAGAACTCCAAGAATAATTTTCCCTCCAATCAGGATAATAATAGATATGTTATTATATAATTGAAAATCCCTGCTTTCATAAATGAATGGATAGATTTAAGACTTCTCCGGTTAACCTTATCTTTCCAAAATTAATATTTATTTACTTAAAATTAACAATGTTAAATGTGTTGTAGAACATAATTTACCATTTTCTTTAACGGTAAATTATCAGTTTTAACCGATTCCCCCTGTAAAACATTGCCGGGTTAATAAAGTACAGGCCATTCATATAGGCATTAGCTATGATATTATATTTTTTAAGTTCTGTTATACCCCTGTAAATATCAGCATCATTCTTATAACCTGTTATCTGTTTCGCCTTCATCATATTCAGGGATATAGTGTCGTCGTAGCCCATACCGTTTATCAGGAACCACAATATCTTCGTTGCCCTCACACTTAACTTTGGCATCACTTCCCGGCCTGCTTTATATATCTTTACGAAATGGTCTTTATCATATTGCCGATCCCTGATTACAGCATTAAAGCCCCTTCCCTTTACTTCTCCTGTTTCCTCTGCAACAACCGATACACTTTCCCCCTTTAGCATACAATGAAGGCTTCCAGCCAATAGTAATATCGCTTATCAGTTCCAGAAAGGGATTTGTTTCATTTAGTTTTTTCATAAATTTATGTGCGATTTGCATACAATCAATGTGCGAATCAGTCATGCTTTATCCTTAAAAAACTCATAGGTGAAATCCCGGAACCAAAAAATAAAAAAAATAACTAAAAAAATTTTCTACACCGAAACCGTAATTTATCATAATACCAAAGGGGGTTACCCGTACCCCCTCATCAGTTTCAGCCCTACCGCTACACCTCAACACAATCAAAGCTATCAATCAAAGTAGCTAAAGCCGGATTCTCTTTTATCATATTAGATATCCTTTTGAAAATAATGTAGGTAATAGATAATATATAGCTGGCCTGTTTTAGTTAAAAAAACATAATCCCTTATAAGTAAGGTACTGAAAAAATTGTTTATTACATTTAATTTTTTAAATTTGGACTATGTGTAAGTTTGACATATGATGAATATGTGTTTTATTTGATGATTAGATGTATTTTGCCCAAAATTAATTTTATGAAACTTAATACCTGTAATGTAACTAAAATGCCATAAGTAATCACCTATTTTCTAATCACAGAATTTTAAAATAATAACTATGAGAAGATTTGTTTTCTTAGTAGTATCCTTTGTTGTATTTGTTATGATGACTCAGGCCCAAGTCACTATCGGATCAGGATACGAACCAGACCCCGATGCCTTTCTCGACCTTAAGCAAGAAAAAGATGGGGAAAAATCCAATAAGGGCTTGCTTTTACCTAGAGTTGAGCTGGTAAGCATCTATGAATTTGCCCCTTTGTCTGCACATGTTCATGGGATGATAGTATATAATACGGCAACTTCAGAATTTGCAGGCGAAACGAACCTGAATACCCGTGTTTCACCCGGATTTTATTACAATGACGGGGAAAAATGGGAACGTCTGTATATGGGATATACCAATTGGTTCTATATGCCGTCCATCGCTATTCCGACGGCTACAGAGTCCACCCAGTGGGAGTATCTCGATTTGTATCAAAGATATAAGGATGAATTTACGGGAGCTAATACCGCAACCTCTAAAGCCAGTAAGAATGCCCCGCTAAAAGTGCCCTATATACCAGAAGCCGAGGACTTATATTATTACATAACCTATTATCCGAATGATGTCTTTGAAATAGAAGAGATTTCGACTGACGGCAAGATGAAATATAAAGTAAAAGGACCTGCGACAGACTTTTCATATGTTAATATTGTATTTGTACTGAAATAGACAGTATATATAGAAGAGACAACAGGAGACAATGAATACAGCAACATATATATAGAGGGGATACTATATATAAAGGAGATACTATCTTATTCATACTTTCCGTGAAAAAGTATTTACAGAGATAAATATAACAATATGATATATAATAATTTAAAAGTATTATATCCATTCGTTGTTTGGCTATTGTTAATGCAATCCAGTATCGGATTAAAAGCACAAACACCGGGAGGGACAAGCCTTGAAGTAGAATTATGGTTATCGGCCGATCAGGTACAGCGAACAGTATTACCCGCTAACGGAGCGGATGTTGAGAGTTGGACAGACCGTTCGGCCTATGAGCGCAATTTCGTAGAGAATAAAGAAAAAAATGTAGACTACAATACTTTGCCCCGGTTCAAGTATGAAGGGATGAATTACCATCCTGCCGTAGAATTTTATACAACGACAGAATCGGACAGGAGAAACAGATCCAGGAAGTTGATTTCCGAGGAGAATATCCCTTTTAAAAGATATGACGGCAAAGCATATTATACATTTTGGGTCAGCAGGCTGGCACCGGGCAGCACTAATTATTCTACCGTTTTAGCTTTCAATGAGAGTTCCGATGACTATTACGGCTGGTACAAAACCAATCAGATATGGCATAAGGTAAGAGCTACGAATTATACAAATGATGGTAAAGTAGATAAAAGTTACGGTTTGGGTATTGTTTACCGGCAAAATGGCGAAGAAGCTCCGGTAAGAGTGCAGGTACAATACCAGGATGGGGTCAGTTATTCAAAAAACATGATTTCCAGCTATCTATCTAACGGAGGAAACAACCCCGCTGTAATAGGCAATTCTGACTTGAGGGAGGCCAATTATTTCTTTGGCGAGATACAGGAAATTATAGTCCTGTCCTCTTCGGGTAATCCGCCTATCGATCTGGTTGAGTTGAATAAGGTACAATCGTACCTTGCCATAAAGTACGGGATAAGCATTGGAAGCGACTTCAATTATGTCAGCTCGGACGGTGCCGTAATATGGGATAAAACATTGAATACCGGATTTAATGATGAAATCTTTGGTATAGGGCGTGACGATGCGACAGGGCTTTACCAAAAGCAGTCGGTAAGTGCCGATAACAGCCAGCTAAAGATGTATCTGGGAGATCAATTATATGCCCTAAATTCCGAAAACACCAGTGATCTCGGCGATAAAGATTATTTGCTTTTGGGATCGAACCGGGAAAAGCAGTTTATTTCTTATAAATACCAGCCCGGAAATGTTTTTATGGGGGGAGACCTTCCGGGAAACATTCTGGACAGAGAAATCAATCTCAGGAAAGAACTAACCTATAAGGCCCGGACAGGAGCAATCAGGAAAAGCTTTTCAGATGTGAAGCTTGTCGCCGATGCTATGTATATACTGGTATCTGCTAATCCGGACTTCCCATCGGCCGAGACTCGCATATATAATATAGATCCGACAACAAATATTGCTTCGGTACAGATTGACGACGAAGACTATATCAGTTTTGCACTTTTCGAAGGCGTTCCCGGAGGATTAAAATCTAACCTTGAGTTGTGGTTATCGGCGAGCTATTTGTTAGGTAAATCGGAAGACCTGCCGGGGGACGAAGAAGATGTAACCGCATGGAACGACCTGTCGGACTATGGACGGAATTTCTCAAAGTCTGGTAGTTATAGTGTGCCCCGATTCACTTATCAGGGATTAAACTTTAATCCTGCATTGGACTTTTATCAGGATATTCCGGAAACAGAAGCAGAAACAACTAATGTAAGCACAGCCGACAGGCAAAGAAAGCTGGCTTCTAATTCGACTTTCCCTATCGAAGCAAACAAATCTTATTATACCTTCTGGGTTTCGGAAGTTGATGCGGAAATTGCCGGTCTCACGGGAGATCATGAGCCGGGAAGAACTGGGAATAACCGTAAAGGTATAGTTTTTACATTTAACGGATCAAATGAGAACTATGATGATCAGGGATGGAATATAACAAGGACGTCCTCAAATCCGCCTGCGGTGACACTGACTACTTCTACCGGAAATAATAGTTATATAAATCATCCGACAGGAACGGGCATTACGGCAGGTATTGGCGCCATAATCAGGCCTAACACCACAGGTTCTCCTCCGGTTCAGGAATCTCAATATATAAACGGGATCAGAAATTATTATGTTGCTCAAAAAATGTATACCGGATCCCGTACTGCAATTATCGGTAACGCCGATTCCGACAAATCAGGCCCTTTCTTTGGAACAGTACAGGAGATAATCGTATATAGTGGTGTAGCCGGAGAAGTAATGGCCGACGAAGACCTGAAAAAGATACATACTTATCTGGCTGTTAAATACGGCATATCGTTAGATAATCAGGATTATATAACATCCAAAGGAATAAAGATATGGGATGGAACCGGCAATAAGAATCTCGGTTACGAGCACCATGTATTCGGCTTGGGACGCGACAATCCTTCATCTTTGTATGTAAAACAGGCGACCAGTTCGAGTTCTCCTATTTTTACGGCCTTTGTAGGTGAGCTGACCGACTTGAATATGGATAATCCAGGTTTTATAGCTGACGATACGTATGCTATGTTCGGTTCGAACGGCCTGTCGGGGCTGACGGGATACGAATATAACCCGCAAGATGACCCTCCGTTTACCGGTACTCTGGACGAAAGGATCAATTTCAGGGATAGAAATGTATGGAAAGTGCAGTTGACAAATATTGCTGTCGCAGATGTAAAAATCAGTGCCCCCGGAAAATATATCCTCGTTTCAAATACCGATCCGACTTTTCAACCTATAAACACACAAATATATAAGATAGACAGGGAGCTGGACTATGTAGAAGTCCCTTTGAGAGACGGGGATTATATCAGTTTTGCCTATTACGTCATAGGGCCCGGAGGCGTAGTCAACGGGTTGAGGATGTGGCTCGATGCCGGAGACAAGGATTTTATAAATATAACTGATGGAGAAGTCTACCAATGGGGTGACAAAAGTCAGGTAAGTAATACAAGATATTCGTATATGGCTGCAAATTCAGCTAACAAAGTGCCCGGATATGATACTGCATCGGTACATACCAACTTCTATCCGGCAATTAATTACCGCGTGCAGGGAGAATACCTGTCTACAAATAAGGGACCGGCGTCGATGCGTTCGCCACATAGTTATACCGTTTTCCATGTTGTTTATAATGACTTTATTAAAGCCAACCGGTCATATTTTATGGGCTTCGGGTCGAAAATATCGAATAACATTGCGCGGAAACCCGTATTCGGGATGAAAGGGAATGGGACTGTTGTACACGGGCGTTTCTATGAAAATGGTGGAACCCGTGGTGTAGAAGGATCGACAGCCCTTTTCAAGGAGGGAGCTACCTCCATCAATATTCAAACGATAAACAGGGCGACAAGAATGGTGCGCTTCGAATCGAACGGCATTTCTGAAAGCAAAACAGCGGGTGCTTCGCTGGGTAACGGTTCGAGGATGAGTGGGGTAGGTGTCCTCGGCGGAGGTTCGAGGCGCGACTATCAAATGCAGGGTGTGATGGCGCAGTCTATCTTCTACGAGGGCGAACTGGACGATGTGGAGAAAAAGAAACTATATTCTTATCTTGGATTGAAATATGCCGTGACCCTGCGGATGCCTACCGCATTCGATTATCAGTTCTCTGACGGGGTATCCCTATGGGATGGTAATGATGCCCTATACGGTACATACCATAATAATATAGGCGCGCTGGTACGTGACGATACGTCCGACCTGTTTAACAATGTTGCCCGTTCCACGGATGCCGGAGCAACGATTACAATGATGATACGGGGAAATGAGAAAGGAACCAATGGACAAGGAGATACATCCCTCTTAAACGAAAATAAGAGCGCATTGATATGGGGCAACAACGGTGACAACAATATTTATAATTTTACTGCTGCCGAAATAGAAATGTTGTGTGGCGAAATGAGTTCGAAGACCGATAAAATATGGATGGTTAAGAAAACGGCTAACCTGGATAAGGTAGATGTATCGATCCGTATCCTTCAGGGCGATTTCGGCTACTATGTGTCTCCGGGATATCAGATTCTACTGCTGGTTGCCGACGATCCGGCCAAGCTGGATAGCAATAACTGGGATATCGCCATCCCTTCTGTTTACCTCAAAGATGAGCAGCAACAATGTATCAACTATACTTTTACCGAAGAATTTACCTATTTCTCGCTAGGGATAAAAGCATTGCCGGGAGCATGCCAGACCTGCGATTTTGCAGGTACACGGCAAATAGCGTTTACCGCCCAGACGTGGAGCCCCAAGGGGGTGAAGGAGAAGGAATTTAATCTGGGCAATGATGGAAACGAAGATGGTACGGACTTTATTGTAACAGTAAAAACCGATGAGAACGCAATTACTTGGCAAAACAAATATCCGCGCAATTCGTCTCAAAATTCACTGAGGCTATCCAGAAGGAAAGACGCGACGGCTGAAATGATTACAGAGATAACACCAAGTGTTGCTGTTGCCACACAATTCCAGATCTTTAACTTGGACAGGGAAGGCAGCAGGTACAAATATGTTGAGGTTTATGGGTTATGCGAATCAGGGCTTGTAATGCCCCAATTGTCGGAAGTATCGAATAGGGTATCTTCTTACTCCATAACAGGCAATCTGGCAAAAGCCAAGAAGTCTCCGACTTCGGCTTATGCCAACGACCGGGGTAAAATGAATATAACATTTGATTTTCCGGTGGAAAAGATTGTTATAAAAGAGAAAGCCACAGGCGGTAAGACAGGTTCCCAGACATTGGGAATCGGGCCGATAGCATTTTCCTGTCCGGCACCGATACCGACATACAGCGAAGCCGGCTTTGCTTTTTCCAAACAGGCAACTGATACGGTCGTTTATTGTGGGCAGACCAGCAGAGTGGATTATACTTTTCGTATTTACAGCGTAAATTGTGATCATAAAGGCGTGTCTATTTCGGATACATTGCCAAAATATCTGAATTGGGATAAAGACCTGATTTATATTCCGGAAACGGCAATGGGGGCAGATGATTACAGCCTTAGTATTTCTGAAGACAAACGAATTCTTCGAATTAATAACTTAATGGTACCCGCAAACTCCACCCCTTTTATTTTTACGGCACGAGCCAGATTTACCGATAGTGTTGTTATGGATAGTACCTATTATAATCAGGCATGGCTGAAAACTTCTTTGACAAAGGATGATGTTGAGATCGAAATTGATCCGCAGCCAAGCGCCGATTATTACAGAGGCGAAGGTTTTAAATCCTCGACTTATGTCAAGGATGGCGGGGCAAGGCTGAGTCTTGTTACCGTGACGGCAGAGAAAAGCAGGGATTGTTATAGTCCTTCCAGTGTAATTATGGTAACATTGCGTATCGATAATCCGAATGACAACATCACCAATATGATATTTGATGTAGACTACAATGAAGAGTTTAAATATGTATATGGCAGCCTGCAATCGTCTATATCAGGCATAGAAGGTAATCCTAATTTCGATACGGACGAAGATGGTGTTGTACCGGGATTGTTTTATTTAGAGAATTTTACATTACCGGCCAATACGGTGTCTACTATTACTTTCAAACTGCAAGCGCCGCTTAAATCCGGTTTGATAGGAGACGTCGATGAAGCCGACAATCCGTTGGACTGGGAAGGCAAAGTTCTGACAGGTTCATTTAATTCGGATGATCAGGCTATTATAGATCTGGTAATAGGATATTCATTCGGTACGGATATGGATAATATTTGTATGCCTTCTTCCCTCACAGAAGCGGATGGTGAGTTGACGGTACCATTCTGCCGCTCGAAAGAGGCTGTTATTACAAACAGAATGATACAGCCACGTCTCAGATAGTTTAGTGATTATAGAGGTGTTCAAAAGAACACCTCTGTTTTTAGGATAATTATTTGATGACAAGATCAGTCCGGAGTTCCTTTGCATCCTGTGTTTTACTTGGAGAGAGATAAAAGATCCTTCAATAGGCTTGCTTTTCGTCTGGTTTTGATACATTTTAACAGAACTTACTCTGATAGTCTTAATATATAATGTTGAAAAATCAATCTATTTCAGTTTTCTATTTGGTTTCTTCTGCTTTTTGCGCACATTCCCTTTTGTGGTGCTGATTTCCTGTTCCAGAGATGTTTCGGAAATAGGGTTCAGATATATACCGGAATTTTTACCTGTACCGTAACGTCATACCTTACTGCGACTTCTTGCGAATTACCTGCGGCCAATATATTTTTAGAGTGCGACTATCTTTCAGCCACTATTAACAAAGTATATCTATGTGCTTAATCAATAAATTAATAAAGGTTAATGCAGAAGAGGCCGGGAAAAAATCCCGGCCACTCATGAGTAAATAATCACCTTTCTTATTTAAATAGGAGCGAACATCCAATATGTTCCGGCTCCTGCCGAGTTTTGGGCAGCAAGGACTAATTTATCATCATCTAAAACAACTATTTCGTACTGATATACAGGGGCACAGCCATCATTTATAAGCCCTCCGTGAAGAACAGTTACACCGGTTGTTTTCAATTGTCCGACCGACCACGGGTTTCCATTAGGACGATTCAATGTTTTGGTATCGTCTATTGAAAAGAATCCTTCCATTGTTTTTCCATCCGAACGTTTGATCGTAAGTTTTCCTCCCGCCACAGTAAAGGTCATAGTTGCTCCTGTACCTTGATAAGGATAAAGTCCGCATTCATGGTCATTCATCATATCAGACCCAGCTCCCCACCAGTTAGGACTTGTAGCATTCTGCCACTCGCCTATTCCCCAGGCGGTTCCCGTCCAAGTCCATTCTTTAGTTCCGGTTCCACACAGATAACCCCACAAAGGAGATACGTCGAGAAGTGTTTCGATATGAACCGTCAATACTTGTTGAAACTGGGTTCCGTCCGGATTTAATCCCGTATATGTTATGTTCTGGTCTCCTTTTACAACCAGTTTTGCTTCCACATATGAATTGGAACTCGAACCTGTTCCCCAGTTCCAGTTAGAAAGGCATTTATTGCCCTCACTGTTAAGTATGACTTTATTCGAATTCATTCCGTCTACAACAACCGGTGTGGCGCTAATTTTGGCCTCTGTCATATTATTACCTTTCATTTCATCCCTGTTTTCAATAGGATCGCAGGCATATAAGGATAAGAGTAATATTGCTATTGCATATTTAAATATATTATTCATAATTTGTATTTTTGTTGATGTTAATAATACTTTATCAGTCAACCCAGCCATTATATATTGTCGAGTTGTCCCAGCCTGGATTCTGTTTTAAAACTCCATTCGAGAGTTCGATTTCGTCGAACGGTAACGGACGGAAACCTCGTGTCAGTTTGTAGCGTTCGACAAAGCCAACTCCTTGCGCTTTCATCGTTGTAGCCTGTTTTCTGTTATAAATAGAAACACCAATCTGATTTGCCAGTGTCTCTTCTGCGATACCCCATCTGCGCACATCACCCCACCTGAGTCCTTCGAAAGCCAGTTCCCATCGACGTTCGTTACGTAGAGTCTGATCGGAATATGCGACAGTTGACAAGCCTGCCCGGCTACGAACCCGATTTATTCCGTCCGGTGTGTTTGTCAATTCAGAATGCATCAACAACACATCAGCAAAACGTATTAATGTCAAATCTACTCCATGAGCCCAAAACCATTCTGACGATCCAATTGCGCCATAATCATACTCTCCGGAAGTTTCCATAGTGACATAGCAAGACTTAATAGATCCATCACTATTTTTCTCTTGCACAGCCGATATCGGGCATTGCTTCAATTGCCAGTAACCGGTTTCTTCCATCATATTGCCTGTGCCAAACTGAAATGCGTCAAATGTCGTTAAGTCGATTATTGAGGCATCCCTGCGCATATCGTTCGGTTCGGTAGCTTTCCATTCTTCATATAATTTGGTATTGACAGGGCCGGCTCCCCATCCATGTCCCATCGGAAACATATTAACTAAATAGCCCGCTGAGAAATCGGAGCGTGTCCCTAAAGTAAGCCGATAACTATTGTAAACAGATTCATAAGTAAACCATTTAGACATGGTCTTGAAAGGAATATGCATGACCTGTTCCTTGTTTTTGCCATCCTCCACCCATTCAGGGGCATCTTTTGCCAAATAGAAGTCTTTACGTGTCGCTCTATTGGTATACGACCACAAGGAACGAAAATCTTCGACTAAATCGTGCCCGCTATTATCTATACAATCTTCTAGAACTTTAACTACGTCATCTTTTGAAATCGATCCGGTAATAGTATAATCGTCACCCATTAAAGGGAGATTCTCCTTGTTGTAGAATCCTGTATAGAATAGAAATACACGTGCCAGCATTCCTTCTGCTGCCCACCTTGTGAGGTGGCCTGTTCCGGTAACTGTTGCATCCCATTTGTTTGAAGGCATCAGTTCTATAGCATTTTTCAAATCATAGGCAATTATTCCATAGATTTCATCAGGGCTGGCTTGTAGGGGATAGTTCGTTATCTCGTCTATTGTTTCGGGAACTGTAGTCATCAGAGGAATATTCTCGAATAATTGTACTAATTCGAAATAAAAATAAGCTCTCAGAATATGGACTTCTCCCAACAATTGATTTCTCAGGGCTTCATTTTCCAGTTTATCCAGATTGGCAAGCGCCATGTTTGCACGGCTAATCCCTTTATACGACTTTTTCCAGTACGATTGGTATTGATTGAGGTTTGTACACAATAAATGATTTATTGCCTGATAGCCCCTGTCTGTATATGGAGCCCCGCCAAAACAATCATCCGAACTGAGAAGCGCATTTAGCCAGTAAGTGGAAGTAACCCCGTCCTGAGGGGGGTAGAAACAAGAATATACACCCGACACCATCTGTGTGGCATCATCTGTTGTAGTCGGGAAATTACCTGTATTTTTATCTGTATAGCTTTCGGTGTCCAGAAAACCTTCGCAGTTCACGAACATTACTCCAAACAAAGCAATAATAATATATCTATAATATCTAGTCATCATTGTGTTTTTTAGAAATTAATACTTAAGGTTTACTCCAATCATAAAGGTTCTGGGACTTGGATAAAAGCCTAGATCGATACCTGAAACCCAGTTTTTATCGTCTCCATAACCTATTTCCGGATCCATACCCGAATAGCCGGTGATAGTAAATAAATTCTGAGCTGTAAAATAGAGCCGGGCCTGAGCTAAAGGCATCTTTGGAAACAGGTTCTTGAAATCATACCCTACAGTCAGGTTCCTTAATTTCATGTAGTCTCCGTCTTCAATATAAAGATCCGAAAAGTTGCTCAGGTTAGATGCATGGCCGCCCAACCGGGGATATCTGTTGGATGTTCCTTCTCCAGTCCAGCGGGAGAATATATCCGTAGTTTGATATACCAAAGGCATTTTTGTTGCTATTTGCTGACCAAATGCACCAAATGAAGTGATCGACAGATCGAATCCTTTGTATGAAAAATTAAGATTCAAGCCTAATGTGAAATCCGGATGCGGATTTCCAATCATTGTACGGTCGTCTGTTGTTATAGTACCGCTATTGTCCAAATCCTGAAAAATAACATCACCTGCCTGTACACCATCATATTTTGCCTCGGTATTGTCTATCTGTTCCTGATTTTGAAAGATTCCGGCGGTTTTATACCCGTAGAAATAGCCAATGGGATAACCTACTTGCGCACGATACATTTCTCCCGAAGCAATGACACTTGTGTTGCCATGGATAATCCCTTCGGCATTCGCGATGCGTGTCACTTTATTCTTATTATGTGCAAAGTTTACATTAATCCCGTATTTGAAATCGCCTGCCTTATCATTCCAGTTAACTGCGAGTTCTACACCTTTGTTCTCTACATCTCCTCCATTGATAACCGGGGCTCCGACTCCAAAGACCGATGCTATTGGAGCTGTTACCAACCAATCTTTTGTTTTTTTGTTATACCAGTCGAAATTTATACCTAAACGCGACGATAAGAAACTCATATCCAAACCAAGATCTAATTGTTCGGATGTTTCCCATGAAACAGAAGGGTTACCTAACACACCCGCTGTTGCACTGGAGGAAGGGGTTGTTTCGTTAAAAAAGAATGTATCCTCTTCATTAAATACGATTGTAGACAGGTATTGAAAATTACTAATATCAGCATTTCCGTTTTGCCCCCAACTGGCACGAATCTTTAAGAAGTCCAGCCAGTTTCCGGTGGATCCCATAAATGATTCGTTTGAGATAATCCAACCGCCCGATACGGAAGGGAAATACCCCCAGCGATGTCCCCGGGCGAAATTGGAGGAGCCATCGGTACGCATTACAATTGTAGCTAAATATTTTTCTTTATAATTATAGTTAACACGTCCGAAAAAAGAAGCTAAAGTAGATTTTGAATAAGGTGCTCCTGAAACAGCGATTTCATTCAAAGTAGAAGCATTTGTATTAGACAGCCAGGCATGGTCGAAAGAATTCGGGAATATCGAATTAGATCCGGTTGCAGACATATTAGACCCTAAGTTAGCTTTTTCGATAGATTGTCCTATTACCGCATCAAATTTATGGTCTTCGCTGACATAAAATGAATATGCCAGTGTATTATCCCAGGTCAATCCATGATTATGGTTGCTACGCTGGATTACCTCATCCACTGAGTTCATGATAGTAGGAGAAAGTCTATATATGTCAGAGTAACTCCGGTAAGCATAGGCTGACATCTTATATCCGAATTGAGAACGGAAAATCAGACTTTTGACAGGTTGGATTTCCAGATAAGCGCTGCTTTGCAATCTGTACTCGGTACTTTCATTTAATCCTTTTGCCGTTAATGCTGTTAGAGCTACAGGATTAGAACTGGTAAAATTAGAATATCCGAGACTTTCCATATCATAATAATCGAAAAAACCGCCGCTTTCGTTCCGGTTCGGAATCAGAGGATTTCCATCGAGATAGTCGGATATAGAGTTCCAGTAGTAATTTCCAACAGCAATCCCTGATTTTTTCGCGTGCATAAAGTTCAATGTTTCACCTATTTTAATGATGTCAAATCCATTGCCTCTCAGTAAAACAGCTTCGGTGTTTACCCGTGCGGTATACCTATCGTATTGAGATTCTACGGGTTTTCCCAATATCCCTTCCTGAGAAGTGTATGAGAAGCCCATCGACAATTTAGATTGGTCGCTACCACCAACGATATTAATTGAATGATTTTGAATTGGGGCTGCCTTATTATAGGCTTCTTTCATCCAGTTTGTCCCTTCCCATTCACCGTTTTGTATGGCATTCCATGTGGCTGCCGGAAGCTTGCCCTTTATTTCATCCATATAATCCATTATGCCATTGTTGAAAGATTTCTCGTTCTGCAGGTTTATCCACTCTTTTGCAGTTAGCATATCCGGCATTTTATACATATACTGCAAACCATAGTATCCATCATAAGTTACAGACATTTTACCGCTTTTGGCCTGTTTGGTTGTAATCAGTATTACACCATTTGCTGCGCGTGCACCATAAATAGCTGCCGATGCGGCATCTTTTAGCACGTCTATGGTCTCTATATCGGACGGATTGAGAGCATCTATATTTCCGCCTGCAACACCATCGATAATATATAACGGAGATGAACTTCCCACAGTCCCTAAACCTCGGATATTCACCTTAAAACCTTCGCCGGGCTGACCGGATGTTTGCGTAATCATTACTCCGGGACTTTGGCTTTGCAGTGCCGACAAAGGGTTAACAGTGTTTAACCTCTGCAAATCGTCTCCTTTAACCTGTATTGTGGCACCTGTCAGTAATTTCTTTTTTTGTACACCGTATCCTACAACCACAATCTCATCCAGCGATTGAGCATTTTCTTTTAATATTACTATATACAGGTTTCTCCCTTCTTCAACCTTGATAACTTCAGATGCATATCCTATAAGGGAAATGACCATTTCAGAACCGTAAGGTATAGTCAGTTCGTAATTTCCGTCAGCATCCGTCACTATTCCGGTTGTCGGTAAGTTTTTAACGGCTACAACGGCTCCTGCCAGAGATTCGCCGGCAGTGTCTTTTACTGTTCCCCGAATTTTGTGATTTATTTGTGTATTATCCGAAACAGACTTAGTCTCTACCAATTGTATATTTGGGCTTTGTGCCTTCAACCACAAAGGGCAGCAAAATAAGGCTGCAAGATATGCTATCATGCATATATTCCTGCATTTAATCAGCACTACGTTTTTGATTTTTCTCATGTTTACTTTTTTTATGTGAATAATAAGGTTAACTATTGTATGTTTGTTAGAATTTATTCAATCTATCAGCATATTTCCTTGATTATACTGTTGATTATTCGGGAGTTTACTATTTCCTACTCCTGAATCCATAAGGTCTTTCAGTTCATCTAAATAATACCAGTAGATTCCGCGTGGCTTCTCATTGTATTTTTTACAAAGCGAAGCGGCCATGCCCACTACTTCTCCCATCATTCCTGTGGTTCGCATTACCCGGGTCGTGCCCAAAGCGATATGCGTCACGCTGATGTTGCGTCCAGCCATAAAAAGGTTATTTATATTTCGGGAATACAGGCATCGGTAAGGAATAGGATATGGATATATTGCTGTATGTTTTGCTATTGATTTGAATTCTGTATCTGGAAAATGTTTGCTGTTTTCGGGGTCAGGATAATGCAAATCGATAGTCCATGTTGTTGCGGCCGTTCCATCTTCATGAACAAGGAACTTGCGCAAATCGCTTTCTTTCAGTATATAATCTCCTATCAAACGGCGCGATTCGCGCTTACCTGCCATGTAAGCTAGCCAATCAAGTTTTTTGTTTTTGTACTTTTCTTTGTCCGCCGATTTATTTTTCAGAAAACTCCAGTTTGAATATACAACCAAAAGCCCATAATCCCGGATTCGTTCAAAATCATCTATTTGATTATAATTCATTCCTGTTTCCCATGTCCATTCACCCATATCGACTTTTTCGCAATTTTCTTCGTCAAAGATGATACCATAAGAAAAATCGGGAAATTTTATCGATCTATCCATATCTATAGAATACCACTGCACGGATGAACCCATAGTCATATTGTCTGTGACTTGTGGTGCTGTTTCTTCTCCGAATTCGCATTGAGCCTCCCTGCCCATACGCCAATGAGCACCAGCCAGAAAACCTATTGTGCCATCGCCGGTACAGTCGGCAAACAAGGGTGCGGAGAAAAGTAATTCATTCCCGTTCTCTATATGCTCGGCTGTTATCATGGTTATATTTGAGCTTTCTGTTTCCACTTTTACAGCCCTGTAACTGGCAAATAAGGTAATGTTCTTTTCATCCTTAACTATCTTATCCTTTTTCTCGTCTTCATAATACTCGGCAGGTTTAGCATTTCCTTCACGTAAGGGACCAAATTCTTTCTGTAAGTTTCCAAGTTCTTTATATGGACCTACTCCGATGCGGCCACCCAGGTGTACACGGATTTCAGAACTGTTATTACCTCCCAATATAGGCCGATCGTTGATTAAAGCGACCTTACATCCTAACCTTGCCGCCGACACAGCTGTGCTTATACCTGCAATACCGCCTCCGACTACAATCAGGTCGAACTCTCCGGCAGAGTCTGGATTTTCGGGGCGATTGTGTATTCTTTTTCGGAAACAGGCTAGTTCCAATTGGTTAGAAGGAGGTACTTTTCCTTCTTCCGTAGTAAAAAAAATGGCGTCGCAACGTCCATTGAATCCGGTCAGGTCATGGAGTTCGACAGTAGTATCCAGTGAGTGGATTGATACTTGACCTGCATATTGCCATACCCATTCAGTACCAGAATCTCCTAATATTGTGTTTAGTTTTTTCCCGGCTATGCACACGTTGAATTTGCCCGGACCTTTTCCTTTCAGCCACGGAGAAGTCCAATTGAAAGTACGCACATAAACATGGTAAGTAGCTGCCACGGGTAATGTGATCTTAGTTTTTGCTCCGGCAACGGGTACACCCATACCATGAGCCATAAGATAGGGAGACCCCATGATATCCATAAATTGTTGATCGACAACCCAACCTCCTTTGCTTATGAAGCTTTCGGCTTCAAGCAGGTAATCAGCTGCACGGAGCGATGTAGTATTTATAGTTATAAAAAGAGCAAGTAGTGTATATATCTTTTTCATAATTAGCTAATTATTGAAAGACGCGCACGTAATCAATAACATATTCCAGAGGCATTCCTTCCATATCTATTCCTTTTTGGCCACCCCAACCTCCACCAAAAGCGAAGTTCAGGATCAGATAAAAAGGTTGGTCGTACGGCCAGTTTTCCCAGTTACTTTCTGTCGGTTTATTAATAACGAAGCGTTTACGTCCATCAAGATACCATTCTAAACGGTCTTCGTGCCATTCGATACTGTATATATGAAAATCATTCGGTGTAGGAGAAAACACTTTGGATGTAAAACCGTTACCTTTCATATGATTATTTGATTTCATATGAATGGCATAATGTACACTTTCTGGTTCGTACCCTACATGCTCCATAATATCAATTTCGCCACTGTCGGGCCAGCGTCCATAAGAACTCTCTGCAGGCATCATCCAGATAGCAGGCCAGGTCCCTAAGCAAACCGGAAGCTTGGCGCGAACATCAATGCGGCAATATTTCCACTCTGCTTTACCTTTGGTTGTGATACTTGCAGAGGTAACCGGACGTATAGCTCCATCTATCAGGGCACTGTCATTCAATGCGGTTATATAAAGGACCCCGTTCTCTACACGGCAATTTTCCAAACGTCCTTTAGTATAATATTGTTTTTCACCGTTTCGGAGATATCCTTCTTCATATCCCCATTTGGCTGCGTCTACTAATCCTTTGTCATTGAACTCGTCCTGAAAAACTATTTTTGAATATCCTTGCGGAATAGCAACAACAGTATTGTCGGCAATATCCGTACTTTCTTCTTGTGATGTGCTATTGTTTACACAGCTACTGACCAACACCACTATTATTAAACTGTGCAGTAGAGATTGAATTTGTTTCATTCTTATTTATTTTATATTGATTTGAAAATCAGCAAGAAACAATTGTTAGTTATAGAAAATATTGTCCTTCTTCTTTTAATCGTTTACGTAGAAATGACACGTCAATATTATGAACATCATTTTTTGATTGTTTCATTGCTAAAGCAGCAGCCAATCCGGCAGCTTCGCCGGTAACGAGAGAGGGGGGCATTACACGAAGACTACCTAAAGCCTCCTCATCACAGGAAATACATCTGCCTGCTATCAATAGATTTTTTAGTTTTTTAGGGGTAAGACAGCGGTATGGTATGCCGTGCGACTCACCTCTTCCATAATGTTTGGCTTCATAACCGCCAGTATGTATATCCACAAAATAGGAATTACGCCCTATTTCATCATCAAAACTCTTTCTGGCGATCCAATCATGTATGGTAAAGATATAGTCACCTTCGATTCTCCGGCTTTCGCGTATTCCAAGCAATGATGCTGTTTTTACGATAAATGAATTCCCATATACACTTGGTTGATAGTCTTTTATCATTTTCAGATATTCTCCGGCTACTTTCCGCCCCTGAATCATAGCGTCGGATATTTGCCAAGGATTAGTTGTGTCGTTCATTTCGATATGTCCGGCATTGAATTGCACAACATTAGGGCCAGTAAAATTATTGCAACAATGTTTGTCTACCAATGGGTATTTTCCGGATTTCACGGCCTCGTGTAATGGACTATCCGCATTTTCATAATACAGATTAGGGCTGTTTGTGTAAGCATAAGAATCTGCATTGGCTACAGAAAAACATAATGTCGATTTCTGGACTTTGCCGTCACCGTTTCCCATCAAATACCCTGCACCTGCCCACACAGCCAAATCTCCATCGCCTGTGCAATCAACAAAAACTTTTGCTTTGAAGGCAGTAAGCCCTGCCTTGTTTGCTACTATAATGGCATCTATTGTATCATCCGACTTCATTTCTACTTTGGCTAAACGCGAAAAAAATAATACTTTTGCCCCCGAACCTATAACCATATCGTCATAGACGGTCATAAGTTGTTCGGGATTGATAGAAACCCAATCTAATTTTTTTGCGGGTTCATGTGGCACGCCCTTCTTTGCGGCATTAAATATCTTTTCAGCCAATCCGCGATATATAATTTTTTCCCCATCGGAAAACGGACACCATGCAGGAATCATACCGCTAGTTCCCATTCCCCCCAATTGTCCTGTAGCTTCGACCAACAAGGTCTTAGCTCCTTCACGTGCGGCTGCAATAGCAGCAGTACAGCCGGATGGCCCTCCACCAACAATGATAACATCCCATTGATTATCAACTGGAATTTTGGGATTTTTCTCCTTTATGATTGTTTGTGAATTCGCTATAAATGGGACAGAAGAAGCTGCCACAAGCAGACTCGTTTTTTTTAGAAAATTCCTGCGATTAATAGTCATAAGCTATATAGTTAAAAGATTTAAGGCAGAGTAGATGATTTGTTTTTTAATTATGTGTAAGTATTATATTGCAAAAGATATACTAATTCGGAAATAGCTTTTCTATTTCAAATACTTGATATAGTCTTCTTTAATATCTTCACGAAGAAAGATTGTGGACTTCGCTGTAAAATTGACAAAGTCGTCGACAGCCGGATGCCCCGGAATCGGTACATAATAGTGCTCTTCCATATTCCATGCATTTCGCCAGAAAAGAACATAGCTGAGTTCGTATTTCGAAAGTATGGGATAAAGCTGGCCAGTAAAATAATTAGGTGTTTTAATGCCTTCCATACCTGTTTCAGTCAGAGCCGGAATCTTTTTATGTTTCTCGGCAAAATCGCACACAACGGCCAGTGTTTGATCAAATATATCTCTTTGTCCCAGTTTATAGTCATTGTCGGGAAAGTAATAATTGACTCCTATAATATCAATATACTCATTGCCTGGATAGAGGTTAAGCAACTCATCAGGATTATCGGTTGCCCGGATAGAATACGCATACAACACATGATGTATATTCCTTTCGGAGCGAATATATTCTACAGTTTTTCTCCATAATGATTTGTATTCTTCGGGACTGCAATGAGAAATACTCCACCAATACTCATCCTGGCAGTTTCCTGACATAAACAGTCTTAAAATTACTGGAATTTCAATCCCATTATCATCTTTCAGTTCGCAAAGGAAGTCAGAGAGCCTGTCTAATGATATTTTGAATTTGTTATCCAGATTACCGGAAGGTAGTATCAGACCTGCAACAGTATTTCCGGTAGACGTATCATTGTATCCTCCGCCAGTCAGGGGATTGTCCACATGCCAACTTATAGTGGTAGTGATTTGCTTTTTATATCCCTCGATAATTTTATTTTTGATAATACTGAATGGTACTGAATCAATATTTATATCAGCATCCGTTTCTATCTTTCCGAAGTCATACCCGGCTACTGCCGGATAGTCGTGGGTAGCCCTTTTTACGTCCGACCATCCTTCTATATTGAACCATGAATTTCCATATAGCAATCCATCCTGATGACCAATCATGATTCCTTTCTTTTTGACATGAGACAAAAAAGACATTAATTCTTTGGTTCGGGGAGTAGCCTGAACATCCGACACAGGGCATTCTACTCTTTCTGTGACTTTTGCGGGTTGCGTACAAGAAAATAAAAATAGTATAAATACAGTTAAAACCGGTATTTCTTTTTTCAATATCATTTTCCTTTTATATATTAGATACATGGTGTATTATTTCAGAAACTGAGATATGCGAAAATACTTCATATAGATTCACAGAGCTTGTTTAAATCAATCAAATAGTATCATCTATGCACACGGACTTGCAGAAATGTTGCATATTGATGCAGAAATGTTGCAAAGCCCAGATTGGATAAACTAATTCCGGAAAAATGAATTAAATTTGTTATACGCCAACCTCAATACTGAACTAATAGTGGTGAATGGATGCACGATCTGAAAAAATATTTATTTATTGTTGTACTGACTATGATATCTGTATTGCTTTGGGGCAATAACGGAATATACCTTTCGTATATAAATCAGTCGATCAATAGTCATATTCATAAAATATATCAGGATAAGACCGGCTATATATGGTTTTGTACTGACAATGGCTTAAGCAGGTATAATGGGTCTGATATTAAAACATACTATCATGAGTATGGTGACTCTACTTCGTTGATGACGAATTCTGTCCTTACGATTCTCGAAGATAGCCGAAATAATTTTTGGGTAGGTACTACCGAAGGACTTCAACGTTTCGACAGAAAGACTGATACGTTTGAAGCTATAAAGTTTTCATATCCTCATGTTAACGACTTTTCTTATATCAATAGTATTATTGAAGACCGGAAAGGAAATATCTGGTTGGCAACAAGCCGGGCTGGAGCTATTTGCCTAAAAGCCGATACCTATCAACCGACTTATTATATGCCTGTAAACAGCAATATATGCAGCAATAAGATCAATACGATTTTTGAAGATAAGTTTGGAAATATATGGATAGGGTCACACGACAACGGCATTAGCGTTATTAATAGCGGCAATGGAATGATTATTAACTATGTGAACGTTTCGGGTGATGTAAATACCTTGTCAAGTAATAAAATATTTACGATATCCAGTACTCCGGACGGAAACATACTGATTGGTTCCATTGATTCAGGCATTGATTTGTTCGATTATTCTACCCGGCGTATAATCCGCAATTATATACCTGATTGTGAGCGGGTTTACACGCTTGAAAATGACAAAAATAAAATATTGTGGATTGGAACAGATGGAAAAGGGATAAAGCAATATAATTATAATACTAAGCAAACTACAGGTTTCGATTCTTACTCTCCGCTGATAGATATGCGTGAGGCCAAAATACATAGCATCATAGAGGATGTACAAGGAAATATCTGGCTGGGACTTTACCAAAAAGGCGTAATGGTTATACCTTCCAACGAACAAACGTTCCGGACGCTGGGATTCAATCCTTTCTATACAAAAAAGAATATAGGAAAAGAACCGGTATTGGCTATTATTCAGGATAGTAATGGCGATTTTTTGTTTGGGACAGATGGTGATGGCATATACAAGCTCGATTCAGGTAAGAATGTGCGGAAACATTACAATGCTGACTTGTTGAAAGGGCAAAATGTAGTAACACTTTTTCAAGACTCAAAGGGTAGAATATGGGCAGGAACATATTTATCAGGATTATACAGATATCATCCTGAAAAGGATCTATTTTTACTTGAGAACTTTTCTGGAAATGGTGTAGAACTGATAGATATAAATGTCATCACAGAAGATAATAGCGGGAACCTGTGGATAGGAACAAATAGTGATGGCGTCTGTGTATATACGCCGGGATCAAACCAGATGCAGTGGTTGAAGCATGACATACAAAAAACGAGCGACCAATTGCTTAGCAACGCTATAAATACATTGTATTTAAGCGCTTCGGAACAATTATGGATAGGTACCAGCAGTGCGGGATTTAATTGTTATAACATAAAAACAGGAACTTATACTGATTTTACAACGAAGATCTGCGGGCTAAGTAACGACTGCATAAATGCGTTTACAGAAGATAAATCTGGAAATCTATGGGTAGGAACAAAGAATGGTCTTAACTGTCTTGAAAGTAATAGCAATGAGATAAAAACTATATATACAAAATCAGATGGTTTGCCTGATGCCTCGATCAACGGTCTTGAAATTGACGAAAATAATAATCTTTGGATAAGTACCAGTATGGGGCTTGCTTTTTTGAATACAGCAACAGGAGAGATAACCGGCTATGTAACTCCGCGAGGGGACATGAACGGTGAATTTAAGCGTGGAGCACATTGTCGTTCAACCGATGGCGAATTATTATTTGGAGGAATAGGAGGAGTGGTGTATTTTCAATCCTTTACGGAGTTGCCTGCACATTCGTTGCTTGGGCTTGCTTTTACTGATTTGTATATATATAATACACGTGTTGAAGTTAACAGTGACAAGAACTCTATACTTAAAGATGATATAAATAACACACAGGAAATAACACTAAACTATAATACCAAGAGCTTTTCTATCAGTTTCGGCGCAATAGAATATACAGCCAACGATAAGGTGATCTATCAAGTTCGTATGGATAATTTCGATAAAGAATGGAAAACAGTTTCCGCAAACAGCCGGATTGCGACTTACACAAACATTCCTCCGGGAGAATATATATTCAGGGTAAGGGCTTCTTTATCGGGAAATAACCCGCAGGAGAAAAGTTTAAAGATCATTATTACTCCTCCTCTCTGGAAAACATGGTGGGCTATGATCATTTATGTATTACTATTCTTAACAGCAGGGAGTTACGCATATTATATTATTAAAAAGAAGGAAATAAAAAGGAGAGAAAACATTGCAAAAGCTAATGAAGCCCGGATTATGCAATCTAAACTTCAATTTTTTACAGATATCTCACACGAGATACGTACGCCGCTTACCTTGATCCTTTCTCCAATCGAACAACTTATCAAGGAAGAAAAAAACGAAAGGCTACTTAAGTTGTATAAATTAATGTTCTGGAATGCACACCGGATTTTAAGACTGGTAAATCAGACAATGGACATGCGAAAGATAGACAGAGGTAAGGTCGTGCTTCGTACAGAAGAATTGGATGTAGCCGGATTTATAGAAAACATCATATCTTCTTTCAGTTATATGGCAGAGGACAAAAACATAACACTTACATTTAATGTCGGTCAAGGTGTATCTAAGGCCTGGGTCGACCCTGATATCATGGACAAAGTATTAGTAAATGTTATATCTAATGCGATGAAGTATACACCACAAGGTGGCTGCATAAAAGTCCTGGCAACTTCTGAAAACAACTCATTACTTATACATGTTTCGGATACTGGTATTGGAATACCTCATGAATTGCGTGAATCTGTATTCAATCGTTTCTTCCGCATACCTAACGAAGATAATAAAGTAAGAACCGGTACTGGCATTGGTTTACATCTATCTCTCAATTTGATGATCATTCATCATGGAGATATATACATTGAAGATACTGACAATGGTATCGGAACTCGTTTTATTATTAGAATCCCCTTGAATGACATTCGTCTGAAACCCATGACTAATGCAGTAAATACAGACATAAAAGCGTCTGTTATAGAACCTTTGATTATGGTTGAGCAGACTGAAGAGATAGTACAAAGTAAAAAAAACACAAAACATAAACGTCGGTTATTGATTGTAGAGGATAATAAAGAAATACAAGACTACCTTACAGCTATTCTAAAAGATGAATATCTTATATTGAAGGCATCAGATGGAAGAGAAGGGCTTGAAAAGGCAATCAGTGAACAACCCGATTGTATTATATCCGATCTTATGATGCCCCAGATTGATGGGCTAGAGATGTGCAACAGACTGAAAAAAAACGAACAAACACTTCATATACCAATTATTTTACTTACAGCCCGCACAACAATAGAAGATCGTATCGAAGGATTACGTATGGGAGCCGATTCTTATATACCGAAACCATTTAATACCGAACATCTGAAGACACGTATAGCCAAACTAATAGAGTTACGCACGACTATGAGTGATAAATATAAAGGTAAGTTTGAACAAGTTGATGCGAGTAAAGTGAGATCAGCAGATGATATTTTTCTCAAAAAATTTGATGATATTATTCAAGAGCGCATATCCGACCCGGAACTGTCTGTTGAGACAATCAGCAGCCAAATGGGAATAAGCCGCTCACAGTTTCAGCGAAAAACGAAACAGCTGATCCATCAAAATCCCAGCGAATACATCAAGATAGCCAGGCTGAGGTATGCTACGCAATTGTTGGCCACACAAAAATTTACGATATCCGAAGTTGCATATGCTACCGGATTTTCGTCACCATCACATTTCTCAAATAGCTTTCGTGAACAGTATGGGATGTCTCCCAAACGTTACATGGAGCTTAATAATGGAAGCGATGTTTCAAATACGCAAACATATGTAATATAATTGATCTGATTTCTTTTTATAAAGTCAATTTTTTACATTGATCGTTTTATTGTAATTATTTTGTATTTTAATCAATGTATTTTCATAACTCGGATTTATCTTCTTTAACTCTTTTAAAAGCATACGCTGAAAATCTATCAGTGCATCGCTATTTCTCGGATCTTTCAACCCTTCCCCCAAATATATTTGAACAAATTGTGCAAAATGAGTGGAAATATAAGTTCTGTATGCGCCTGAAATACCTTTATCCTGTAATTCTTTATCTAAAAAATCGCGGATAGTATCAGACTCATTCTTTTCATATAGAAAATCTTTTATTCTATCTTCATCTATTTTAGGAAAAGAAGAATATTTCATTTTTTTTCATAGGTATCATTACTAAATTTGAATCTTCGATGAACATTAATAAACTAATATTAATGCACTACGGGTTACATTATCTTATTCATAATTAAAACTGCAGATGTCACAAATACAAAAGATAACAGTTTTCCAGATGATGAAAGTAATAAATATAAGGAAAGATAAATAGCCTTCTGAAAAAAAATAACAGCGGAATAGTTACAAAAATCTTATCTGCAAAAATTCAAATTGTCATAGCAGGGAGAAAATGTAAAACAGAATGGCGAAATTCTATAAAGTCTATATAAAAATTTCCCGATAACTTGCGGTCGTAAACTGAATGCGACTTAGAGAATGAAAACAAGACTGGAATGCGGTATTTACCATTCAGTTTTTATTGCTGATAATATGGGAGTTAGATATCTTTCATCCGGAAGAAATATTATCTGTCCATATGAAATCCTGTAGATTGAAAATGTACTACCTTTTAAAGATAAATTTTTACAATAATAACTTCATTAATACATGGAAACAGCAACATACCGGAAGCAGATAAACGGTTTTATATAAAAAGACAAATATTTAAGACAAACAACAGATTGCAAATCCAGAAAACAACCAGATTATCAAATGTAATATATCAGGAAGCGGAGAAACACCAATGTGTATCGGCCCGTGCAGATATCTCAATACTAAAAAAATATAGAAGAATGATTCCATTTTAAAGAAACATACGACGATCAGCAAATTAAGGACAAACACTTTACTAAAAAATTACAACAAACTAATGAGTTATGAAACTAAGAACTGAAAAATTAATAGCGATACTGGTCTTGCTGGTATGCCTGTCTATTGCCACACACGCACAAGTAACTATCGGTGCTGATAAAGAACCGGACGAGAATGCCCTTCTCGACCTGAAGGAAACAACAGCAGGAACATCGACTAAAGGTTTACTATTGCCGCGCGTAACCCTTAATGCGACAGATGACCCCTCCCCCCTAACCGAAAATGTGAAGGGTATGTTCGTTTATAACACAGCCCCTAATGGTACAGGTGCTACGGCTGTGAAAGAAGGCATTTATTACAACGATGGCTCTAAGTGGGTGAGCGTAGCTTCAGTTGCGGGTGCGTTTCCGCAACAGTTCTACATGCCTTCTATCGTATTGCCGACAGACCCAGTCTCTCTTTCGTGGGGAACTTACGACTCGGGGACGCAAGTATTCACCATCGACTTATACACCGATGTCTATGCCAAACAGTTCGGAATGGTCGATGCCACCACTTCTTATAAAAGTGACGGTGCAGGAACCCTATCTGTGAAGGTTACCAGCGAGTTGGAGTATTTTATCGTCTATTACGACAAAGACACGTTTACCATCGAATCGCTCGATGCCAACGGCATATTGAAATACAAGGCAGACCCGACAAAGGTCACAGAAAAGACGTTCATGAATATTGTGTTTAAAGTCAAATAACGTCATGAAACACTTCTTACTTATAATATTTCTCGCCATCCTTGCTACTTCTGCGTTTGCACAGACAGAGCAAACAATGTACTGGATTGGCGGAGCGGGAAGCTGGAGCGACCTTACCCACTGGTCATATCAGTCGGGAACGCAAGACCCGTCCAACCAGCCATCGTCCGTGCCTACGGCTACCACCAACGTCATCATCGATGGCAATTCGGGTCTGGCGGGTACAACAACTTCATCGGCCAGGCGAATCTTAATAAACGTTTCTCCGGTTATCAAGTCGCTGACTTTTACCCCAGAAAGCAATGCTTTTCTACATTATTCAGGCGACCGAATATTGAGGGTTACAGGTGATATTACCCTGCAGGCGAATACAACTATTACAAGTTATAGATCTTTTAATATCGTCATGGAACCGGATGCAGGCAACACATCCACGCTGACCACTAATAATAATCCATTAACTTTCTATTTCGGAAAAAATGGCTCGGGGACTACCAATATCGTGGGTGACAACATCTCTGGCATTGACCTCAGGGTGTATGGTGGAACGCTCAACTTCAACGGAATCAACTGGTCAGGCGCTTCTATGTATGTAATGAATGACGGTACGGTAATGAATATGTCCAATATCAACACATACACCAATACTGGTGTTTCATATGTTGGCGGAACAGCGACTGACTACAGTGTCCAGACCGCTTCGGCTATGTTACCCGCAACAAACGCGCAATTGATCGTACCCCAGGTAACGTCCTTCAGTAGCGGCGCTACATATGTCCACTCCAGCTACGGACTGACACTACCGCTCTGTACTACTTTTTCATTAGGTGAGGGGTCGCCTCTCAATATTCTCGAGCCATCGTTTTTGTCTATGCCTGTCTGTACGACCATAACGGGATATTCATTTACACTGTCAAGCACCATTGCCCAATCTTTCCCTGCGCTTCAAACTCTTACGCTGACCTCAGAAATGGAGACGGGAAATGCAAACACCTCGCTGGCGCTGGGAACAGGTGGAACCCTTGTAGCCTGCCGGGGATGGGGATTCAGCGGAACACTGCTAAATGCCGATAAGTCTGAGTTTCATATCACCTATACGGGTACAGCCGCTGGTACATCAACCAACAATGCCCATTTTCTTGCAAAGGACGGAACACAAATCAACAAGGTGATTTTTGACAACGCCAACGCAGAAGCCTACCTGTCATCTACGGGTACTTACTCGCAGGGAATCACCATCGGTTCGGTGACCTTTATGGAGCGTGGCGCTACCATCGCCCAAAGCATGTCCATCGGAACGCTCACCGTGGCGCCCTCTGCGGCATACACCATCAGTAGCGGCAGAACCATTACCCTGACTAACGATTTGGTAGATACCACGCCCGACTGCGAAACTTACTGGCAACTTAGAGGTAGCAGTGTGGCAACCCTCAACAACAGTACAGGTCACAGCATTGTGCTCGAAAACGTGCAGATTTTCGGTATCATTGGCGCAGGTACCGACGCCATAAACGCTACGGGTATCGACGACGGAGGCAATACCAACATAACATTTACGGCTCCCAATCCCAAAAAGCTCTACTGGGTAGGGCATGCCGGTGACGACCAGTGGCATACACTCGAAAACTGGTCGCGTACATCGGGTGGCAGCGACTATTGCACGCCCACACAGTATGATGACATCGTGTTTGACGAAAACTCCGTAATAACCGGCGACGCCATTACCATCACCACCGTAAATGCCTATTTTCACGACATCACTATAGAGGACGATTGTCCCAAAACGACTTTTTCCATCCTGCCTTCACCTATTAACAGTGCGGTGGCACCTGCAATCTACTGCTACGGCTCATGGTATATGAAACCGGGCGTCAGCGTGTATCCCGATGTATATTTTATGTCCGACGACATGGACGAAACCATTACATCCAATACCTCAACCTTCTCCGATATTTATTTTACTAATGTGGGTGGCTGGGTGCTGGAGGACGACCTGAAAACCGTTTTTAATACTGGATCATCATTTCAGTACGGAGACCTGATTCTCCGGAATGGAACGCTCAACACCAACGGGCATAAAGTAGATATTGCCAACAGTTTTGACGGAAACGATTCTGGTGCCAGCTATCTTCCGGCAGGTAGTAGTGCTATGGCTTACCGCAAGCTGGTTCTTGGCAGTTCGGAAATAACCATCAGGGGGAGATTGTCCCTCTCTTCCTGCAATTGGTTTTTCGGAAATACCGTTACCGATACGCTTGATGCCGGCACTTCCACAATAATATTCGATCCCGCAAACAGTTCAATCGCAGGATCTAGTACACTATCCGCTTACAGCAGCGCCATATCCACCGACATATCTCCAACGGCTCTCAATGGTGCCCTCAATCCGAGCGTTGTTGCCCGCAACGAGGCTTTGGGAACCTTGCGTTACTACAATATTGTATTCAAAGGTCTAGGAACCAATAGGATATCCAATGCTGGGCAGACCTCTTCGCTGACACAGTTTGAGGCAAACTCCATACGTTCGGAAGATAACTCGCCTCTGACTTTCGAAACCAGATGGGTAAAGCTCGACTCACTCTATGCCGCGCCGTTTTCTACCGTTAATTTGCCAAGCCCTACATCGGGGACTGCATCCAGCATAGGTTTTACAGCTCAGTTGACTATCAACGAGTCGATGGAAATACCGACACCCGACTGCACCGGGTTTTCAACGCTAAAGCCCTACAATCCCGCTTCGGCAACCATCTCTTCGGCGGTGAACATTAATATTCCGAATGTGCAGATGACCAACGTCAAATCGACCGGCGGAGGCAATTTCACCGCTTCGGGTATCGACAACGGCGGCAATGACGGCTGGATATTTACCGAGCGCTTCACCAAAGACCTCTATTGGATTGGAGCAGCGGGTGACGGACTGTGGAATACGTCCACGAACTGGACATCTAATTCCGACGGGACACCAGACGGAGGCTGTGTGCCGGCCAGGATGGACAACGTCCATTTCAATCAGTATTCTGTAATACCCGCTGATAAAACCATCAGGATTGAGACTAATGATGCAAATTTCAATAACTTCATAGCCGAAGCGGGAACCCCTTCCGGGATTATCATCAATCAATTTTCTGTACAGATAAACTCCTACGGTAACCTCTTTCATACAGGCGAAGACATGGAGTTTACATCAAATAATACTTCTTATGTGGTCAATCTGCTAGGCCCGGCAACAGATGCTCAACTAATCAACGGCACAGGCTCATCGTTCTACCGGCTGGTAGTGAATAACAGCGCAGCCCAATGGACATTTAAGGATAACATGACGATGGTCAATACGCTGACAATTTCGGCGGTTACCGAACTGACTCTCGATATGGACAAACTTAGCGGTTATCAGATTGTGCATAATGCAGGTATTGTCAATATGGCGGATTCGCTTATGACCAGAGCCACCAACTCATTTTTCACTTACACAATGAACGGTTCCTGCACGCTGAATGCCGACAATACGTATTGGAATATAAGCGGATTCAGCAGTACCAGTGGCACACGTACCCTGAATATCCGCAACGCGCAGATAATAATACCAACCACAGCTGGCAGTTCTAACTATTCTAATTGGTATTACTCCGGTACCGGCGCCACCTTGAATGCCGGAGGTAGCTATATCCAGGTGTATTACAACTTCGTCGGGGTTAACGGACATCGATACGGCACAGTGGAAACTATCCGAGGTCGTGAACCAGTATTTATGAATACCATTACAGGCGACCTTTATTTTGAGAAACTGATTTTGAACCATGACCGGCAGCTCGTGGGCAGTAATACCATCGACACGCTGCTGTTACGCCCGAGAGGCCTCACACTCTATCTGGCGAACGGCACCACGCAGACGGTCAACAACCTGATGCAACTCAGTGGTTCGCCCTGTTTGCAAAACACGCTTCGTGCGGGTAGTTCGACAACCGAATCGGGAGCTACGCAAATTTCTGCTACGGCAAGTATCAACTATCTGAACTCCATGGGAGTTAATGAGTGGGATCAGGTAAAGGTGGGCGGAATCCTTGCCACAGGTGACAGCTTGAAATTCGCCGGCAACTCGTCCAACTACAGTCTTAACAACGACAAGGTGGTCTTTTATGGGGAACCTGGGCTTGTGGGTTTACCCGATAACACATACTGTGCTCCCGTTGACATCGTAGCCAACCCCCAGGCCTATATGCTTTCGGCTAAAGAGTTTTACGGTACCGACCTGAGTACCTACAAATGGTATCGCCAGAATGCCAACGGCACTTATTCTATAACACCGCTTGCTATGCCTTCAACTACAGAGGAAATAGATACCCGCGACTTTGGCCTGGACGGTACTTACAAAGTGGAAATCGTGTACGATTCTACGGCGACAACCGCCTGCAAAAGTGTAGACGAAATTACCATCACCTATCAGGCTCCGATAATTACCTTTGCTAATGGAACAACAACCGACATCACCTGGAACTATTGTGAAACGAATACTTTCCGTGTCAGTGACCTGATGACAAAACTGGATTCCGTGTCAGAGGCTTACACCAATACTGTGCTTTTTGACACGATCCAGGTATATGACGCTGCCACTGGTGGTAACCTGTTGCGCGATACGCTTACGCTAACCAATGGCGGTGACTACTATCTGGAATTTGTAACCAACAACGTCTGTACGTCTCCTATGCGTTCGCACATCGGGGTAGAAATAAGCGATATGCCGACAGCCAATGCCGGGCCGAACCAGAATGGCAATCCACTCAATCCGTTCACTATGGCGGCAACAGCCACCGGCGGTACGGGAGAATGGACACTCGTAACCGGAGAGGCAACGATTGCAGATACGGCTTCTCCTACTACTACGGTTCAACTGATAAACGACACCAAACAGGCTGTACTGCGCTGGACAGTAACCAACGACAGCTGCTCCGCCTCCGATCTTGTGACAATAGGTAAATCTTCGATTGTGCCGAGGGCTAATCCGGCTATGCGGGTGCGGGTGCAGTAGATAAATAATGGTGAAGATATTTTATGAAAACAAAAAACAAATAGTACAGGGTGTTACTGTAATACTTCGGGGAAGTAGGTTATGCCGCCGGCAGACAAGGCCGTCCAGTATTTCTTCCCAATAAATAGACAAAGCCGTCGGGTCATGTGACTAGGCGGCTTTGATTTATTTGTGTAGACAATGAGTAATTAGATTTTTATCGATTCGCTGAATGTATTTCACTTCGTCTCTTGCTGCAGGGATATTTCCATCGGGAACCTTGTTTCCATTAGACCACTTGGAACCCTCGTTCTCCCAGGATGGCTATGACTTGATAGTAGCTTCCACCTCTAATGAGCTATTGTGTGATGTAGCAAGTACATTTAATTCAATATTTACTTTTCCATCAAAGACTCCATGTGACCATTCTACTTTGGACTGGTAATCCGAGATAATCGTCTGCCTATAGTTCAGGGGAAAGTGCAGAACAGGTGATGCTAGATATACCCAATAATAAAAAGCCCATTTTCAATGGAGTTAAAACTTCTTAATGAATTATTTCCTTTGATATACTGCTGTAAAATCTTCATGTATACCTATAAATAGGTATAAACAATATCGATGATACCTATCTTTGGCGATTGCATAATTTTCTGGTATTAATATCTTTGCATCTTAAATGATTAACCATCTGATGAGAAGATATATAACAGTTATATTCTTTATATTTTATCCTGTATTTTCTGTATTTAGCCAGAATTATACCATCATTGGAAAGGTCTTGGATAATGTCACTAAAGAACCTGTAGAATTCGCAACTGTAACATTGCCCTTTTATGATTTATGGGCGGTAAGTGGGAAAGACGGATCGTTCGTTATCAGGCAAGTTCCTGTTGGAAAAACAACAATAATAGCATCATATATCGGATATGCCAAATATAAATTAGACATCGATGTAAGAAAAGATATAGGAAATCTGACTTTAACTCTTTCCGAAGATAATCTGGCGTTGAGCGAAGTGACTGTTACAGCCCAACGTAAAGAAAGTGATGCTACGACGACCTATATACTTGACCGTACCACGATAGATCATATGCAGGTATTGGATGTAGCAGACCTTACCAGCCTGTTACCCGGAGGACAAACAAGCCGGAAAAATACATTGGCATCCGAATCGGGAGACCAGTTTTCGTTGCGCAGCGGATCAGGTGAGCTTGGCAATGCCACTATGGGTACCGTAGTTGAGGTGGATGGTGTAAGATTGTCGAATAATGGGAATATGACCAATCCTACTAATTTTATTTCAAATAGCTCATTGTTTTCTCCCAAAGGAATTGATACCCGTAATATAAGTTCGAGCAATATTGAGTCTGTCGAAATCATTACAGGTATACCATCTGTTGAATATGGTGATTTAACCAGTGGAGTTATCAAGGTAAACACAATAAAAGGCAAATCTCCTCTTACGGCTGAATTTGTAACAAAATCGAATGCTAAACAATATACACTGGGCAAAGGATTCCTGCTAGGTGAAAAATCAGGAACGCTGAATTTACATCTGGAACATACCAAGTCGGTATCGGATATCGCATCTCCACATACTTCCTACAAGCGAAATATAGCATCACTGGCATATAATAATGTATTAAACAGGGGAGGAGCACCTATAATATTGAAAGCAGGCCTCACTGGTAATCTCGGAGGATACGATGCACAAACTGACCCCGACTATTATGCCGATACGTATGTGAAACAAAGCGATAACCTGATAAGAGGTAATGTGGAGATTAACTGGTTATTGAACAAACCCTGGATAACTAAACTGGAAGCTTCTGTTTCGGCAAACTATAACTATAAGCATTGGAAAAAGAATAAATATAATTCAAGCGCTTCGTCTACTCCTGTCCTCCGAGCCACAGAAGATGGCTATTATGTAGGGCAGCTCGGTGATCCCTATAGTGGTGTGTATCTGATACCTGCCGGAAACTGGTACGAGATAAAAAATGATGAGAGCAAAGAATTAACACTGAACGGAAAGCTTAAAGCTTCGTGGAATAAGAAAATAAACCGGATGACCAACCGTCTGGTAATAGGCTCGGAGTTTAGCCGTACAAGCAATAATGGGCGTGGCGTGTATTATGGAGATATAGCTACTGCACCCACATGGCGCGATTATCCTTACAGCGATTTACCTGCACTCAACAATATGGCACTATATGCTGAAGATCAGGTGACTTTACCGATTAATAGAACCAGTCTGCAATTAACCGCAGGGATTCGCTCCGATATAACATCGATAAGTAGGTCGGAGTATGGGACAGTAAGTAGCTTCTCCCCGCGTTTCAATCTGAAGTACAATATCCCTTTCAACAAAGATGCTTTCCTCAGAAATATTGACATTCGTGCCGGATGGGGTGAAGCGGTAAAACTTCCTTCTTTTGAGGTTCTTTACCCGCAACCGTCATACAAAGATATTCCGGTCTTTGCTCCCGGATCGTTAAGCGACGGAACATCCTATTATGGATATTATTCTACATCCACCAAAGCTTTATACAATCCGGATCTGAAATGGCAAAAGAATCGTTTACGTGAGGTGGGCGTTGACCTGAAAACAAAATGGGCAAATGTCAGTTTGTCATTCTACAGCAATAAAACGATAAATCCATATACATCACGATCTGTCTACACACCATTTTCATATAAATATACTCCAAATCCTGAGAATGAAACATTTCCTATTGCTGATGGAAACAGGATTTACTCGATAGATCCGACCGGCATTGTAACTGTATCGGATAAAACAGGAGCAAACCCCGACCAGCAATTAGCATATAATGTAAGGAATACTTTTATCAGTAATTTGATGCGGTCTAACGGTTCTCCCATTACACGTCGCGGTCTGGAATGGATTATAGATTTTGTTAAGATACCAGTCCTGAAAACTTCGTTCCGTCTGGATGGTAACTACTATTATTATAAAGGTGCCGACGAATCATTATACGCTACCCGGCCTGTAAATATAGAAGAAAACGACTCATACAAATATATAGCATATTATGTAGGATCTACCGGTTCTACATCTAATGGAAAAATAAGTAAGCAACTGAATACAAATTTAACTATTACAACCCATATTCCCGAAGTAAAGCTTATTGTTTCTCTTCGCATCGAAGCCTGCCTTTACAACTACTCACGATATATAAGTGAATATGAAGGGAAGGCTTACTCTTTTGTTCTCGATTCTAAAGATGACTTTCTTCCTTCCGAAACGAAAAAGGATATATATGCAGGAGATCAGTATATTGCCACATATCCTCTATACTATGTAAGTCATGATGATATGAACACCAAGATACCATTCACAGCCGAACTCTTACGTGATGCAAAGGAGAATAATACTGCTTTATATAACGATCTGGTAAAAATGGTAAATAAGACTTCTAGCAATTATACATTCAATTCGAATAAGATATCGGCTTATTACAATGCAAATATCTCTGTAACGAAGGAAATAGGAAAATACGCATCGATAACTTTCAATGCAAGGAACTTTTTCAACAGTCTGGGGACTGTGAAATCGAGCCAGACTGACAATGACGTGAGCCTGTATGAAAATACAAGCTATATTCCCAGCTTTTATTATGGCTTATCATTACGAATAAAAATCTGAAAATGTTGAATTAAAACAATAAAAAAATGAAAAAATACTTATTCTTTTTACTACTTGGTTCGCTACTGTTTTGTTACTCTTGTAGCGATGATGACAACGGAGGCGATGATTACAAAACTTATAATGTAAATGTAAAGCTAAATTACCCCAGCGAGAGTGAATTCTCTTCTCAAAAAGATATATTGGTTACATTAACAGGCAGTACCGGCACTGTTTTTGAGGCTAAGACAGATGAAGAAGGAAAAGCAACCTTTACAGTTGTGGCCGGTGTATATACTATTTCTGCTACAGATGTACGCTCCAGCAGTGGTGTTGGTTATAGTCTCACCGGCTCTAAAAACAGTTATTCGATAGGTGCGGATTGGAACTCTGAAACTATTGTAGAGCTTAATCTCACTCTTTCTAAAGTGGGAGGTGTTGTCTTTAAAGAAGTTTATCCCGGAGGATGCCAGAAAGATGATGGCAGTGGGGCATATGCCTTTGACCAGTACGTAGTACTTACCAACAACTCGGACATACCTATAGATATCAGCAGATTAGCATTGGCTTGTGTTAATCCGTGGAATTCTAATGCTGCGAATAAAGATTACGTAGATGGAGTTCTGTTTTATGAGGCGGAAAACTGGATACCGGCAGGTATGGCTATATGGTATTTCTCGAGCTCAAAAGAACTGGCTCCAGGCGAAGATATAGTTATTGCCCTTAATAATGCTATCGATAATACAATCACTTTTAGTAACTCTATCAACTTTGCTAATTCAAAATATTATTGCACTTATGATCCCGAATCCGGATTTAATCATACATCATACTATTCTGCACCATCGGCGGAGATCAGTTCCAGCCATTACTTGAAAGCCTTGAGGGTTTCTCAGGGAAGTGCATGGGTAGGAAGCCAGACAAGTCCTGCATTTTTTATCTTTATCCCCGATGAAGAGACAACCTTACAAGCATTTAATGATGACGCAAGCCTGACGGATAACTATGGGGGAAGTGCATCACAAGCCCGCAAGAAAGTACCGGTAGAATGGATCGTTGACGGAATGGAAGTATTTACCAGTGCTGCTACGAGCAATAGTAAACGACTGACCGGAGGGGTAGATGCCGGATTCGTGAACTTTACTTCTAAGCAGGGTTATACATTATATCGTAATGTAGATAAAGAGGCAACCGAAGCCAGAGCTGATAATGCTGATAAACTTGTATACAATTATGGTTTTGGTACAACAGACTCTACAGATCCGAGCGGTATCGATGCTGAAGCTTCAATTAAAAATGGTGCACGTATCATTTATAAAGATACAAACAACTCAACGAATGATTTCCATCAACGTAGCAGAGCTTCTTTGCGCGATTGATATACACTGACAAGAAATAATGTTTAGACTTAGGATATTAACATTATTAATGCTGCTTGGCGGAGTTTTCGGCTCCGCCGGGATAGCAGCGCAGGACAGCATAAGAAGCCTCTCCGATTTTGAATATATAAAAAATCAGGAGGCGTGGTTTACTAGCGATAATGCTGCAGGATTGCATACCCTGCCGGTCAAGGATGTTTCTATAGCTGAAGTCTATCTGAATAAAAGTAACGGTAAGTTCATCAACTATTTTGAATCCGGGGATAGTTACCAGTATGGAGGAAAAGCCGAATCGTATTTCCGCATGAATCCTAAAGTTGTATTATACGGATATGTGGAATACAGCAGGTTTGTAGGCAAGGAAATGAGTGGGTCTGCATTTATAGACCCCTATTATATGCCATTTGATATAGTGGAGATGAGTGATGAAAATTCCGGCAAAAAAGAACTGGAGAGATATCATCTTGCAGGTGCTATCAGCGCTGAGGTTTACAAGGGGTTACGGTTGGGAGGAAAAATAGATTATCTGACAGGCAATTATGCTAAAATAAAGGACTTGAGACATCAAAATACACTGATGGACATGTACCTGACTTTAGGTGCCAGCTATCAGATTAATCCGTTAATAGAGATTGGAGCCAATTATTTCTACAGGCGCAATACCGAAGGGATGAACTTCAAAACGTACGGAAATACTGACCGGCAATATTACTCATTGATCAGTTTTGGGTCATTCTATGGCAGATCCGAATTGTTTGGAGACTCAGGTTATACCAGCAAGACCAGTGGAACTACACCGGTCTTTAATCAGTTTAACGGGGGGGCTGTCCAATTGAACCTGAATCTGTCGCCTAAAGTGAATCTGTTTAACGAATTCACATATAAATCCCGGGATGGGTATTATGGTATAAAGTCAAGTACCACAATTCAATATACAAGGCATGAAGGCAATTTACTCGAATACAATGGGATGTTTTCGCTGAAAACGAAATCAGACCTTCACTCTGTCCGTTTGGTAGCTGGTCTGGAAAAACTGGATAATTACGAGAAAATATATAAAAGGATAACTACTTCCGCGGGAAATACTATAATAGAATATTATGGGGAAACCCAGATGCTGGAAAGAAAAGATATCAATGCCGGAATTGAATACACCGGAAATATCGGGCTAAAAGACAATCATCCGACATGGGTGTTGAAAGCCGGAGGGAATTTCTCAAGCAGGGAACAAACCGTATCGGTATATCCTTATTACCGTAAACAAACGATACGCTCTTTCGTGGGCAATGTATCTGCCCGTAGAAGCATATTCTCGGGAAATAATATTTACAGTATATCTCTGGGTGCCGGTTATGGTTCGGGCAGTGGTACACCAAACAATGACGGACTGTATGCCACCCCATCGTCTAGCCAGAAAGAGCCGGAAAGTTCTGATATGCACCTAAACCGTGAATATGAATACCTGACCGCATCGCGCTTTGGTATCAATGCCGGATTTAAATTCGATACACCAGTATCGCAAAGCGTGAATGGCTATGTCGGTTTAGATTGTAGTTTTACTAAAGCAATGGATATAAAATACCTGCAGGGAAGTTCTTATACATCCGCTACAATAAAAATAGGTTGCTCTTTTTAGAAGAACAACCTGTTTTTATTTGTTATTTTTCTCAGGTCAGCTAAATATCACATATACAACCGGGATAAGTAATCCGAGTATCAGATACCACTTTCCACGGCCCGAAATACCCTTTTTCCCTTTTACTATTACCAATCCTGAAATGGCGAAGAAAATAAGCGAAGCGGCAAAAAAATCGGCCATAATACTCCATCCTTTCACTTTGTTGTAATGGAGTTTGTTGATCCAGTATATAAATTCTCTTTTTGTATACTTTTCGTAATCGAGTTTGCCGTCTGACTTATTGTAAACACCAACTCCACCGTCCAGCATCAACCGTAAATGATCGTCATCGATCGTCATCACTTTACGTAGTTCGGGCAGATCTTTTTTATCGTTCCAGCTTACCATAAGCTCTTCTTTACTCAGATCCGGATCAAACCGAAGGCTGATTTCCTCAGTTTTGTAAGCCGGATCTTTTCCGTCCATATGATTAAGCAGAATGCCCGATATTGCGTATACTAAACAGACTCCGACCATTAAGAATCCCAGATCGCGATGAATTATGCGAGCCCATTTAGATATGACTTTCTTATTGCTTTTATCGTTATTTGCTGACGATGTCATATTGCTCTCCGTCCATAAAATAGATTGAATAATATTCTTTGTCATTCGCTTTCATCCAGTCGCGCATTTCTTTTATATTATTCAATTCGGCCTGGCATGTTTCAGCAGATCCGTCTTCTTTAGCTTTTTTCTCGTTAGTTTCTTTTTCCATTTGGTCTATATATTCCTTTGTCAGGCGACGCTCTTTTACAACGCCTTTTATAGCCAGTTCCGAACCGACAAGTTCACGGTTGAATCCTCCGATATCGCCTTTAGCCTCCACTCTCATGGTAACGTTCTCATTGTCACCTACAATGAAACATCTTTTACCCGAATGTTTACAGGTATGCGTGACACTACCTTTCACTATTACTGTTTTGTCTATTAATTGATCTGCCACAGCCAACAAGCTATCTAAACCATAGGTTGGAATGTTATTTGCCATAACTGTATCGTTACGACTGTCATTATCGCTTGCCTGATTCTCTTTTTTGTTTCCACACGATACCAATAAGCCAAGTATGGACACAAATAAAATTAACTTTTTCATTTCAATATAATTTTTTAGTTAAGGTCACAGACCTGTTTATTATTTCCTTTCTAATATTTTTTTCTCAATCCGGGCAGGATAAGTAGTGCTACGAATCCGGCAATTCCGGTTATCAGGACAAATGTAAAATTGAATAACCTTTTCCTGGTAGTATTCTGTACAAATAAACCTATGCCCAAAGCTAATAAAAAATTGATTAATAATGCAGTGAATGCAGTGAAATGGAATGCAGGAAGCAAGTAATCACTGGATTTGCTTTCGATGGTAATATAGGCCGGGAATATCCATTTCGATACTTTGTCCCATTTGCCGGGAGTGCGATCTATATCGTGTTCTGCTATACGTTTCAGGGATGCAGCATCTAATCCGTAGCATTTTTTAGATTCGGGGGTAATGACAGATACAGTCCAGTCAAAGATATTCCCCATCAGAATGATCTGATCTTGTTGCAAATTTATCGGATCTATGTCCAATTTCACTGTTTTATATCCTCCGCCTTCATTTTCGATGATATACATTTCTCCGGTTTTACTATATAGGAAACCATAGAACCGCTTGTCTGCAACTTCTAACATAGCAAAGTGGGCTATGTCGATGCTATCGCTTATATGTGTGTTTTTTAGGTACGGACGCTCATTAACCATCTTCAGGTGATAAAGTTCCCCCTTAGCATCAAGGCAGAAATAACCTTCATCATATGGTTTTCTAGGATTCAGATTCCCGGAGGCCCATTGGGTAGGGAAGGTATAGCCTTCTTTATCCATAGCAGCCTGAAACAGCTTGCTTTTCTCTTTATTCACAGAGTTTGTGCCCGTATTTATAAATTCTATTTTATCCTTTATGCGGAATACATCATCGGGCATTTCTATCCCCACACGTTTGGGCATAGCTTCGAATAAGATGTATAAACCGATTTGAGGGGTGGCTGTTTCATTAGGGCTATATTTATAATTGACCATCTTCGATCTTATAATTCTGGGTTCGATCGCAATCCCTTTTATACTATCAGGCAACCGCCCGTCAGACATCAGTTGCCTGAAATTGAGCATAGGCATCAGTGAGTCGAATTGGGAAGTTGTATATATATTCCCTTTTGTATCTTGCATCGGAGTCTTCTTGTTCGAATATTCGATAAAGCATAAGTCATTCAACATGCAACTGTAGTACACAAAAGGGTAAGAATCGGGTTTGTATGTGATTTTTTTTACCAGGGTAGGCAATACCCACATTCCTATTAGAGTAGTGAGTATAAGGATAATGTAATATATTTTATTTTTCTGTTTCATTGTTTGATCTTGCTGGTCATTATTTATTGAGCCCCATCCTTAAACCGGGCTGTAGAGTAGAATGGAAAGCTAATACTGATAATTACAACCAATATCAGGTAAGGGATAAATGTACTGTATGCGCCCGATTTGGCGGTAATAAAGAAAAACGAAAGAAAGCATATTGCAATGAATGCATTAGATATGCGTTGACGCCATGTCGGTTCAAGGGTGACCCATGTGGCAAGTATATAACTCAAAATCCCGGCCAGAAACCACGGAATGGATTGCCATAACATACCAGCGACAATTTCGGAAGGAAAATATATGCTTGCTCCTATTACTAATATGATATAACTTAAAATGTACAATGTGAGAAGCGTACATATCCCATATAATAACATTGTTGTCATTATCTTGTTCTCGGGCATAGGAAGGTGCAGCGTCAGTTTCAACCGTTTATCTGTCATTTCGGGAATGAATTGAGCGAATGACAATAATAGGGCAGCTAAAACAGGTACCCATGTCATTATCTGCGGTAAGATGGACATATCCTTCATTATAATATTAGACCATGTGTTAATGGCTCCCGATATACGGAACATCTGATCTATATTGATAAACGTATAGCCCAGAACTCCAATGAAAACAAGGAATAAGAGCAGTATTACCCGCTTTGTCTTACACCATTCTTTGTAAAATAATGCTTGTAACATAAAAATCGTTGTTTAATACTTTCCGGTTAAGCCAATAAATGCATCCTCCAATGATAAGCTCTCTTCTTTCAACTCGCTTATATTATAAGGTGAAAGAATATTCTGTACATCTTCTTTTGATAAAAAAGAGTATGTTTCCCAGGATGAGCCCAGTTTTTCACTATTCCATAGGCCACCATGTTTTTCTATCTTTTCAGATTGGCTTTTGAAACGAAAACGGCGGAAGTTGTTCATTATATATTTTGTCGGTTCATGAAGTAGCAAGCGACCATAATCAAGAATCATGCAATCATCTATAAGCATCTCCATGTCCTGAATAATATGCGATGTGAGGAATATAGTTTTGCCCTCAGCCGTTGCATACTCTTTAAGATACTCGATAAACAGACGACGATATCCGGGATCGAGTCCCATGGAGAAGTCATCTAAAATCAATAAGTCAGGATCTTGGGCAAATAGCAGCCCTAATGCGACCTGTGAACGCTGTCCGCATGACATTGTACTGATACGTTGGGTTTTCGTTACCTGCAACCTTTTCAGTAGTTCGTAATATGCATCTTTTTGCCAGTTAGGAAAAAACTTGCTGTAGAAGCGCTCTATTTGCTCTACATTGAAGTAGGTATGTTGTATATGCCCTTCAAGTAATAGCCCTACACGGGCTTTAGTTGCAGGTGAAATGTTTTCCATATCTTCACCAAACATCCTGCATATACCCGAACGTGGTTTGAGATAACCGTTCAATATATTGATTATTGTCGTTTTTCCTGTTCCGTTTTTTCCAAGCAGGCCAAGTATCTTACCTTGCTTTACTTCAAAAGACAGGTTCTCGTATATTAAACGTGTACCGTAATAGTGGGTAATGTTATCACATTGAATAATTGTATTCATTCGGTAGTTTAGGGATAATTGTCACATTTTGTTGAAGTAGACTTATAACAGCAACTCTTTGTGAGTATAATAATTAAGCTGCGAATTTATAAATATAGATTCATTATTTAAATACCTATTAGTGGGTATAAGAAAGGATAAGGATACCTATTAATAGGTACAATGTCATGGCGGATTTGCTATATAATGGAAATAAAATAAAAAAGTAAAACAGCCCCTCCAAAAATCAGTTGGAAGAAATATATATATATAGACCGTGCTGTTCGTCGTGTTTTGACAGCTAAATTCAAATTGGGTCTCTTCATAAATACACAAATGTAGAAGAGGTTGGATTGTAGGGCTACTGCGTAAAATAGAATGAATTTTTCAGAGAGGATATTTTTTATATTCTCTCTGTTTTTTATTTTCGAAGAGAAGTCTCATCGGATATTTCTTTTGCTCTGCCTGTTCGATATTCTAGTAAGGCAAAAGGATGAAAATATTTACTTATGATTGTTTCAGCCTTATACTAAGGAAATACGTAGCTAATCCTAATAATATATTACTTAGTCCGATTATACACTCAATGGGGTTATTAAAAAAAGCAAAGCCGATCATCCATAAGGATATAACAATAAAAAAGATTTGGAATAGGGGAAATAAAGGACTTTTAAATCCTTTTGATAATGAATCCTTGTTTTTTACTCTTAATATGAAAGTTCCTATAACAACTAAAAGGCAAGAAACAGAGAGTAAAACTCCACAATATATCATAATTTGCTCAAACGTACCGGATAATATTAATATAACGCTTATTAAGAACTGTAGCCAAAGGGCTTTTACCGGTATGCCTTTAGCGTTGTCTTTAAAATATTTCCATAGAGAATACTCTTTTGCTATGCTTGCGGTTACCCGTGGACCAACCCAAACCATTGCACTTATTCCTGATATTAGTAATAGAGATATTGCAACACCAAAGAGCTTAGCAAATTGATCTCCCAGCATATGCTGTACCGCAATGGTACCTACATTTAGTTTTCCTGTTAGTTCTGCTAACGGAACATGTTTTAGGAAAACAAATTGTAATAGGGTGTATAGTAGAGTTACAACAAGTGTTCCGCCGATCAGGGCTATAGGTAGTGCTTTGACTGGATTTTTAAATTCCTCGGTAATATAAGCTGCTGCATTCCATCCTGAATATGAGTAGCTTACATAAATGAGACTTACCGCAAAAGCGGTTGAGGTAATTTCACCAAGATAAGGCTTTTCGAAATTTATTGCATTTTCAGTTCCTGCGGGAAGCGCCAGACCGGTAATAATAAGTATCGCTATTAGTGATACCTTTAGTAATGTGGTGATATTCTGAAACTTTGAACTGGAATTGAGGCTAAAACTATGAATAAGAGTAATGCCGGCTATCAGTAGGATACCTATAAGTTTAGGATAAGCTGTCGATATTGGGAAATACTCGGTAAATGCAATAACAGCTAAGGCTATTGGAGCTGCAAAACCAACAGTAAGCGATATCCACCCCGAAAGATATCCTATAACGGGGTGATAAATCTGTGAGAGGAAAGCAAATTCGCCTCCCGAACGTTTGATTACCGTTCCTACTTCGGCATAGCTAAAAGCACCCGAAAGAGCTAATAATCCACCTAATATCCAAAGTGACAGGATAGCTCCTGTATTACTTAAATCTACTAATTGAAACCCTAAACTTGTAAATGCCCCTGTCCCAATCATATTGGCCACGACAATAGACATTCCTGTATATATACTTATTTTGGTTACCTGCCTTTTAGTCATTAAGCAACTGTTGCTTATTTTTTAATTTTGCTTTTGTAGTAATCGCGCAATAATCTATACGATTGTACGCTACTGTCCGCATTCAGATAATTATTACGAATATTCTTATACTCTTCTAAAATTTTGACTGATCTGTGATAGAGGACTGAATCTACGTCTGCTGTTGGAACATGATCTATAGGATAGGTATAGACAAAATTACTATATTTAGGATTATAGGTTGGTATCCTAAAGGCATTTCTTTTCGCAGTCTCACCCTGTTTTTCTGAATCAATAGCAGCTTGATTGAAAAAATCAACAGCATAATCAGGGTAACCGAATAAATATCCATAACCACGCCATCTTTCAAATTTTCCATTACCTTCTATCGCAGTGACTACTACGACGGGGTCTGTGCCGGGAACCAAACCAAACTGTCCGTAGAAACTTTCTTTTTCTTTTAATAGTTTATCTAAAGAACTTTTTCTTACTACACTTAGCTGGATAGTTCTTTTGTTCCCTCTGGAAGAAATGTAAGGCACCATAATGAATTGTAGATCTGGTATATTCAGCTTGTTTACAGCTTCCTGAATTGTTTGCATCCGATCGAGGTACATACCATGTGTACTACGGTTTAATACATTCCCATCTACTCTTTTTGCACTATCGGTATTTGCAACAGGAAAAGTAAAAGTAACCAACGAACTCATCGGTTTTATATCGCCTAATAATGTAAACAAGGCTTCATTATCTAATCCGCATTGTAGAATGGAGTCAATCAAATGCCGTTCATAAGCATTTAATACTGAATTATCAGATCCTGATGTATGTATATCCTTTGCCGTATTACATGCAACAAGGAATAAAAATGCCAGAACTATCGAGAGTGACAGGTACTTCATATGGATTTGTTTTTGCTTAAAAGACAGAATTTTAGTTGTTTTTAATTACTTAATATCATGTTTTTAGTTTTTAGAGCCTGTGTTTTAAGCGGGCTGTCTTCTGATGATTTCAGAATATCATCGCAAAGTTTTACAATATCATTGCGGCGATATGACCAATAATACCAGCTTAAGGCTTCCAGCATAGTAGTACGAAGTACAGGATCTTCGTTTACGTTTGCCGCAAACTTAATGTATTCCGGCAATTTATAATGGGTTGTCATATTCCGGATAGATCGTATTGATGACATCCGTGATTTCAACTTTAAAGCCGGATCATTTATTTCTACTATATATCGGTCGGTCGACTCTTTTCGTGAATTTATAGAACTCAATATTTCTTTATAAACTTCATCTTTATTCAATAAGTTTGTATTCTCGTCAATCGCTTTCTTGAGAGCAGCTTCTGTAATTTCTGGATCAAAGAAACCAATCGCAGAACTAGCCTTGAACATTACACGTTTGGATGTATTGTCATAAATCATAGAATTGATAACAGCACCAGCCAATCTTGGATCACCATTTTTGCCAATATATTCTAAACCTAACCGGCGAATCAGTTCATAAGGATCTGATACGGTTTTTTCCAGAACAGCTACAGTATCTTCATTATCCAATTTAATCAAAAGTCTTATTGCTTCTAAACGTACAGAACCAAATTCTGAATTGAAGTATGTTTCTTTCAGTAATCTTGAAATATCGGAATATTCATTATCAAATAATTTACGAATAGCGATGGCCTGTACGTCAGCACTCTTGTTTTTCAGAAGAGCTAACCAGTAATTATTATCCTTGTTCTTTAACGTTAACGCCTGATTCAAGTCAATATTTTTTTCAGCCGGGGCAAACCTGAAAGTAGGATCGCCGATAATATGAGTTTCAAGATAATTGATATGTTTTGCCCATAATCCTATACGGACACCTTCACCTAATAGACCAATCAGCTCATCCGGAAACTTATCTTGTAAAGAGTTTACACTGTTCGCTAATGTTACTATCGTTTTCCCTTCATTGAAGATGTAGGCTCCAGCAATGTATTCATCATTGTTAAATGACCCGTTATAGCATGCATCGAACATTACGAAACGAGCATTTGGCTTTGCATTATATATATCTTCCAGATGGATATCCATATTGTGAGCAATAATAGAATCTGCAATCGTCGTAGAATCGGTTAGTTCACCCCATTCGCGGGGAATGCCCAGATAATTGGCATAGTAATCTTTCTGTTCTTCTTTATCTTTTTTGCGTCTAACTGCTGCCGCAACTTTTCCCCGGGTATAATACTTTACACTTTCTATATTTTCCTGCGGATTCTTTGCTAGCGGGTAGCTGTTTATGTATTGTAAGTCAGGGCTACCATGTTCGTGAAATAGCGCTATATCAAGATCTTCTCTCTGAATTTCTTCTATAAGCTTAAATTTATAAGGGAAACGGCTTTCGTATGCCAAAAATTTAGCTTTACTACCTGCTTTGAACACACTGGGAAGTTGTTCGCGTAATGAAATTTGCTCACCAGACCAGGCTTCCATTGCTTCGGAATTATAACCATGCCCCCTGAACATCATCAGGTTGTCCACTTTGTTTGTATTATTGCGTTCTGCTACAACTTTCCGCAAATAATCATTGATTTGTTCATACGGACTTTTAGCACCTTTGCGTACAATTGGTTTAATACGTGCCGAATAGATATTTGATCGCAGACGCATTGCTGAATTCGGATCCAGAGAATAATAGTATAATAAAGGATTATTTTCATCTTTCTTCAGGAAATTAAATTTCAGACTGAAGTCATCATAAAACCGGTCGGATGGAATGGATGACCGTTCCCATTTCATTTCCTGATCCATTTTGAAAGCACTGGACAAATGTTGCGCATCTCTTATCATTGGAACAGGAATATCCCCGATCAGTACACATCCTTCCAATTCCGGCTTTCCTCCATGCAATTCGATAAGTTTATTCCGTATAGCATCGGCATCGCCTACTTCATCAATTAAAATATATACTCCAAGTCCTTCTTTCTGTAGGGTATTTTTATAAGCGTCGACAGCATCTTTTGTTGCCGAATATGTTTTGCTGTCTATCACAATCGCAAATGAAGTCTCAAATTTTCCATTTGGAGAGATAGTTTTTATTTGTCCAAATAAGAAAACAGGCAAAAGTAATAACGCGAAAATATTTAATAACTTATTCATTTTTTTTGATGTTAATTAAAGTTGTATATCCATTATAAAATAAAACCTATTGAAACAGTGAGGTTCGCACGCTTGCTATTATTTACTTCCGGAACAACATAGCCATTTACTTTTCCATAAGCATTGACGGCTCTATTACTTATTGTTAGAGGAATGGAATATTGGGCGTCAAACATCAGTTTCCAATAATTTTCACTCAAAAATAAGAAATCTTTATTTAATAATTCATTGATTACTATATGATCTTTGTTAGGGCCTCCATAATTTAACTCACAATCCTCAGCAAGGGAATAAATAGCCGATGCACCAATAAGCAATTGCCCGTTAAAAGGCAACCCTTTGTTTATGTTATACTTTCCATGAATATCGAAATCATATCTGTGTATATTTTGAAATGACGATGCGACATCTGGCTGAGGTAATAAATAATTGTCTTTTTGCATTACGTAAGTAACTTTTGTTCCGGTATGCCATAAATAACCTGTACCGCGCAGTTTATAATAATCATATCCCAAGTCAAATTGAGTCGTTTTAAATTTCGACCGCGTTTTTTTGTATAGTATTATCTGTCCTACCACAGGATCATTGGGATCTTTTACTTTGTCATAAAATATTCCGTTTATATTCTGATATGATGCATTAGCGAATAATTTATGTCTGTGTTTTTCTCCTTTAAAAACCAGAGCTATATTGCCAAAATAATTATCACTAGCAGTTCTGGCGTCGTTTATTATTTTGTATGATCCGTCAATCACATCTTCATAACTATATATGTATCCACCAGATAATAGAAAATCTGATTTTTCAGATTGAATTGAATATTGTAACTCCCCTCCAAATGTATTTCCTCTATAATCTCTCTGGCGGCCAGTTCCTGTTGTTTGCGTAAAAGATCCTAGCCCTTCCAGATAATAGAATGTAGCATTTTCGTAGGAATTCTTAAATACAATTTCACTTATCTCATGCATATTCTTATAATAGAAAACACCTCCCAGATTATGTTTGTCATTAATCGTCCACACAATCGAAGGAGTTAGTTCCAGTGAATAATATTTATTTTCTGGCCTTGGGTCGAGTTGTTTAGCTCCGGTAGAAACATTATAGTTAATACCAATACCTGCATAAAATTTATCAAATAATTTAGGAGTCGATACTTTTGTTTCCAGATTGTAATATTGAAGCCTCCAATCGGAACTTCGATCGTCGGCTATTATATATGGCATTCCCCGAAACGGATCAATAATTGATGCATTGAAACGGGCTTCTCGTTTTTTTTCTGTTTCCAGAGAGAATTTTCCCCATAAGTAAGCACCTTTTAGTGTAGTTGCTCCTTCTGCATTGAACAAGAAACCGTTATTTTTCTTGCCTTCCTGCTGACGGCGAAAATCTCCTTTCGTGTACGTATATCCTCCATTGGCATCTGTATAACTAAAAGTTTCGGATAGATTTAGCCCAGCGGAATTTAACGTGTTAATCCATAAATTGGAACTTTTATATAATTCCAGTCTGTCCGAAGTTATACTTACAGAATCTTGTTCCTGAGCTGAAAGTGGAATTGATAAAATACAGCTTGTCGAAAAAACGATGGCAATATTTTTAAATTGTGCTGATATATTCATTTTCATTAAATTCTTTTAGTTATTCAGATGTCTTCTGAGTTGTGGTGTATCCTGTACTTCAAAATCTTCAGAAGAATTATTCGTATCCTGAAATATAATTCTTCCATCCGCTGTTGTTTGCAGTATTTTACGGGATATACTTTTTCCGTTATAGGTTTCTGTTACTGTTGCATAGCCGGCATCTAAAGACGCAGGAAAGCGTTTTTCATTGTACCTCGTATCATCCCTCAGGCAATCAACCGCATCGAGGATTGCAGACTTAGGAATCTTGACATACACTGTGGCGGCTGTTGAATTTAACGGTTTCGCTGTATCAGTCTCATCAAACGTATAAGGTAATTTATAAATAACCATCCCTGACCCCATTACAGATGTCAACCATTGTCTTACAGACGCAGATTGAGTCCAGAATGCAGACAGCATATTGGGTACCGGGTAATCTAACGGGGCAGAGCCATCAATTTTTAGAACATATGCTTCATAATCGGCCGAACTAAGATCCAATAACGATTCATCTACTTCCTTATGATTACGTCCTGACAGGGCAATAACAATGCTTTTACCCGGATCTAACGGAACATCTTCCCCTGTTCCGGGAATCATCCATACTGACATGCCGAACAGATAGTCACTCAGGCTGGGATCAAATTCTGCAGGAACTCCTGAGGTCGGATATACATTCGATATACACAGACTATCTAAAAATACAACTTCGTCCGAGTTGTTATATATTTCATAGAATTGCTCGTAAAAATAATTGGTCTTTGTCCCGACAACAGCTTCGTACTTTGTTCCGGCATAATAGATTTCTTTAAAAACCAATGAAGATACGGTCGAAGCTTCTAAATTTAATTCAATGGATTCATTTTCTGTATAGTCATAAACATACACCGATGTCTTATTCGCTTTTATCAACAATTCGGAATTAACACCAAAAATCTCCTGGCTTTCTTCCGGAGTTAATTTTCCGGATATAGTGAATGTATATATTCCGGGTATCAGATTGGTTAGTTGTATTTCATCTCCGATGTGTGAAATTTCTCGTGTAAAAGATACTTCATTACCTATTCCACTATGATTTGTTACTTTTATACTCAACGGATTCTCCAAATCACCTGTAAAGTTGTTGAGCTTTAGTAATATTTTGGTATTCACTTCTTTAAATGCGGCTTCCTGATTATCGGCACAGCTATGAATAAGCAGCATACAGCAGGCAGCAAATAAATATTTTAAATAATTTCTCATTCTATTTTTGTTTTATTTATTTTAGATTTACCATGGGATTTTTGCCGATAGCTCTATCCCGAAGAACGAGCTTGGATTGAGCGTATTATAGGTATCAGTTCCTTTTTTGCGATAACGCGGACGGTACGAAAATAAATTGTTTGCAAAAAAGGATACCGATAAGTTTTTCCCTATTTCTTTAGTTAAATTCAGATTGAAACACCACAGGACAGGCATTGTTTCTGCTATGAAACGATTGTTTGACCGGTAATTCTTCCAGACTATTGATGAAAATTTGGATTCATCTGCATCATCAGGATTAAATTCATACCTGTTATTATCAGCTAAAGATATATAGGCAATCGGTATACTATCATTCGTCACCATTTTCTGGCTCTTGTTTGTCCATGTGGTCACAGCCGATAACGAAACTACAAATCCCAGTTCCGGTATATTATGTATCACACGAAGATTGGTCGCAAAACGGGTTCGTTTATATTTTTCAAATCCAGCCTCATATACACCCACATATTGTGAATTCAAATTGTCATTATTGATATAATATGTTTCATCGCGATTGTATGATTTTGTTTCTATATATCCGCCTGACAAAACAAAACTAGTGCGTATTGCATCAATTCGTGCAATATTCAGGTCAAAGTCAAAACCCTTGCTTTCTATACTTAAAGAATTTCCGGGTTTACTATATCTTACAAAAACATCCCTGCTGTTAGCCGCATCGAATTCCAGTCCGGTTCCATTATCTACATATTTGTCATAGGCAATTGGCACATAATTATCAAAGAAATTATATCCGTTTTTCATATTCTCATAATATGCAGTGACACTTAGAGAATTACGGCCCATAAATAGGTCGAAGCCTACTTCCGATTTTCTGTTTTTTGCTAGTTTTAAGTCATAATTGCGTGTATCAAATACACGTGTCGTCATTAAGTATTGGGGATTCTCTACATTTGTTGCCTTATCTGTATAATTCAAAATGTCGAAGTAAGCGTTTTCCGGATATAGATACATTAATGGAGCTGATTTTGTGATCTCACCGTATCCACCTCTTATGAATAGTTTCTTTTTCAATATTTCCATAGAAACATTTACTCTGGGCGATACCTCTGCTCTTATATCTTTTTGCTTATCCAGACGTAATCCTATTTGCATTTCTAACTCTCTTCCGTCAATATCTAACCTGTGGTTCTCTTCTATATAAGCTCCATATATCTGCATGAAAGGGATATCTTTATAAGCGCGTTCCCGGATAGCCTTTCCATTGCTAGTTGAGGGTGGTCTGAGTATATCATCAAAGGTTTTTCCTTCACCGTTGTTCCCTTCTGATTTAAAGTCACCTCCGACAATAAAACGATAACTGGCTCCGCCAAAGTCCTTAGCAAAAACTGCTTTAACCGACGCGAAGGTATTCCATTCTTTACCTCTCACATTATAGGCTGCCAGGTAAGAGTTTACTGTGCTGAATGCATACGCATTCTGGTCATTACCGTTCCAGTTTGTTAACTGATCACCATATATGTCATAAATGTGTTGGTTCGGGTTAGCCCCTACGACGCTGTTGTCACTCATTGCTGTAGAGTATATACTTTCAGCATTACTTTTTTTCTCTTCGTAATGTGATTTCTGATCAGTATACGAGGTAGAAAATGTATATTGTAAGGTTTTTAACCATTCCTTATTAAATAGATAAGAGCCATTTGCATTGAAACGTATGGAAGTATTATCAGAAGATTTCTTGCGTGCCAGGCTTTCATCATCTTCGTCCAATTTCATTCTGTCATTTGCCGATATAAAATCCAGGCTAAAATTAGCACGTAGCTTTTTAAAGAATGTATTAGAATATAATAGCTTAGCGGTATATCTGTTATATGTATTTGCTGCTTCGGTTTCTTTATTTAAAGAATGAGCATAATCGAATGAAAAATTCAGGTTTCCATTATTTCCTCCAAGGCTATGCCCTGCCGTAGCAGAAGTCTGTGTTATATTGGGATTCATCTTGAATCTCACCTGCAATGGTGATTTACCAGCTTTCGACCGTACAATTACTGCACCTGAAGCAACGTCACCATACTGTACGGAGGCAATACCTCGAATCACATCGACAGACTCGATATTGTCAGTTGATATCTGCCTCAGATCGACACCATTACCTGCGACCGATTCAAAACTGGCTCCGACTCCTGCGGATGGGGCCAGAATCTGTAGATTTGAGTTATTACTCACCGGAGCATTATCGATGATAATCGATGTACCCATACTACCCATAGCTTGTGATGATTTTGCCAGAGCGCCACTATTGGTATTTGCGTCTACGAAATTGCGCAATGCTACTGTATTTGCAGATGCTAATGATTGATTTGCAGGAACAGAGCCCGGTAGCAGGTTAAGGACATCGGCCAGCGATGTCGCTTGTATATGATCTATTGCTGCCCTCGAAATATTCGTAACAGGAGTAGCCCCTTCTTTTTTTGTGCGTGCAGATACTTCTATTTCTTTTAACCGAAGAGTGTTCTGCTCCAAAAAAAATACCGGAATCAAATCGTCTTCCGGAATGGTATACTTTTGCTCAATAGATATATAGCCTAATATGCTGATAACTAAATCAGCTTGTCCGACAGGAGTATTTCTGATACTGAAAGTTCCGTCTTTTTCAGTTATTGCCCATAGACTATATTGAGGAAGTGCAATTGTAGCCCCTTCAAGAGGTGTCTGGCTACCTTTTTCTAAGACTTTTCCTCTGAAAGTAACCGTTTTGGAATTTGATTGCCCATGCAAAGGAATACAGGTAATAGTGAATAACAGAACTAGTATGTTTACCAGAATAGTTCTAGAAATAATTAACCGAAAATTCATTTTTAGTATAAATTAGTTTATGAGTTGCGAATTTATGTATTATTTACAACTTAGCCAATACCTATAAATAGGTATTATAATCTTCTTTTTTGTTATTAATGGTGAAAAATAGTTAATTGGTTTGGGCGGGATAAAAAAATGAGGTGGGAGAGGTTACTGTTTCTCTGAAAAATTCATTTTATCAACGGATTTCAGAGATATCTCTATGATCAGTCCAGAAAAAAACAGAATAGCTTATATCACCTCATATGAATATTTTGGCCAGTGTTGTTTGATATAATCGACTCTGTCATCTTCTGTAACAATATAATCTATATCTCCTAAAGAAGCAACATGGTATGGTCTCGCAGTATTTAACTTATAACTATCGGCAAGTACTATCCGTTTAATTCCCCGCTCTATCATGCTACGCTTTATCATGGCCTCTTCCCTGTCGGGGCTCGTTAATCCTTTTTCCGGATGAACATCGCTAATCCCTATAATAACCCAGTCCGGATTTATAGTCTGCAATGCCTGGAAAACAGACAAGCCCAGTGTAACCCGGGATGATAGAAATACTCTGCCTCCCAAAAATACCAAATCCAGCAAAGGATGGTTGAAGAGTTCGTTTATTATCGGAAAACTGTTTGTGTATATTGTCAGTTTCATGTCTTTAGGTATCTGGCGGGCTACTTCAAGATTGGAAGTACCACCATCCATCAATATAACATCGCCATCATTAAATAATGGTATTACTTTAGCTGCCATCTGTTGCTTTACGGCTGTAGCAGTATTTAATCTGTCGGTAAATTCTATCGAGATTCCTGATTTGGCAATGGCTCCTCCATGCACCTTGGTTAACAGGCCTTTGTTCTCTAATTCTGCAAGGTCTCTCCTCAATGTATCATCCGAAACTTCCAACTCTATACTGAGAGTAGTAACATATATCCGGTTATCCTTACTTATCCGGTTTAATATATACTGATGCCTTTCTTCTTTAAGCATAATGTCGCATTATAATGTTGCGTAATTACGCAAATATCCGTATATTTATTTAGAAAATCAACAAAATGTTGATGTTTTTTTACTGATAATTGCGGTATTGTGCGTGTTTTTGCTGTGCAGAAGAATATGAATTAAGAATCGGGTAAAAAAACGCATTCCGGAATATCTGGAATTATTGATTTGAGCGATACAAAAAATATTTAATAAAGTTAAAAATGGAAGAGTTATTATGAAACAGGTATTAGTAGACATGGATGGAGTGTTGGCAGATGTTTATCGTCAGTTTCAGTTGTTTGAAGAGAGAGATACAGGTCAACTTATAAACCCGGAGCAACTTGTGGGTATATTGGAATTGGATGCTTTCCCGAATGGGAAGAAACATGTAATGTCTGAAGGGTTTTTCAGAACAGCACCTGTAATAGATGGTAGTATCGAGGGGCTTAAATATCTGAATGACAAATATAATGTTCTGATTGTATCTTCTGCCACAGAGTTTCCTCAAAGTCTCACTGAAAAAGTGGATTGGCTCAATGAGTATTATCCGTTTATTTCGTGGAAGCAAATTATTTTATGTGGTGAGAAAAAATCTATCAGAGGAAATATTATGATTGACGATCATCCTAAGAATCTGGATTTCTTTGAAGGGGAAAGGATTATTTTTACTCAACCGCACAATACACTGATCGAATCAGACCACTATACAAGGATAAACAGCTGGAAAGAGATAATGAATATATTATAAATAATGTTATTGTGGGGTATAAGATAAAACAGATGGATAATAAAATAATTAAATATCCGATAATACTCTTATTTTTGCAGTTACTATATAGATTCTATAGTAAACCCGAATCTGTATGGAAATAAATATCAGTTCCAGTCTGGATATAATCGGATACATTTGTATTTCGGGAAATAGATGGAATTTGAAGTAAGGTTATATTCGGATAGGGCCATGAGTAACAAAAGAAACAGATATCAAAAGTATTACATAATCCCTCTCATTTTTTTCATTTTTTCCGTTACGTTATATGGAAAGGATGAACTGAAATCTATGTCCGATTATTTAGATCATATAATTAATAATAAAGAACAATTTACAGAGCAAAAGGAAAAGGATATCAATAGCCTGAGGAAATTATTGGAAAAGAAAAGCTCGTCTTTAGAATACAAATATGAGATAAACCTTAAATTGTATCATGAATATAAGAAGTATAAACTGGATTCGGCGATACACTATGCGGAAAAAAATGTACAAATAGCGGAATCATTGGATAATCGAAGCTTAAGATATAACGCAGACATTAATCTCGCCAGTGTTTATTCCTATTCCGGCAAATTACTGGAATCGGAAAAAATACTGATGAGGATTGACTCTCATAAACTACCGAAAGACCTGTTGCCCGATTTTTATGAAACCTACATGCACTTCTATTCACATTATAGTGTTACAAGCAATCAGAGTAAATACTATCATCAGGTCGAAATATACCGGGATTCATTGTTGAGTGTGTTAGAGCATTCTTCTTTTCTATATAAAATTAATATTGCCCACAGGTGTATCACTGAGGGTAATACGAATAAGGCGTTGGATTTGCTGAACGATCTGCTTGATGTCGAAGATATCGATAGCCCCGAATATGCGATGATCACTCACTATCTGGGAATAATAAACGGAATAAAAGGAGATGCCCAACAGGAAAAAAAGTACTATACAATGTCGGCTATAGCCGATATAAAAAATTCGATCAAGGAAAATGCTTCTTTTCAGCGCCTGGCATTGATATACTATAACAGCGGGGATATCTCCAAAGCCTTTAAATACACGCAGTCGGCTATTGAAGATGCCGTGTTTTCGGGAGTTCAGTTTCGTACAGCCGAAATGTCGGAGTTTTATTCAATAATTAATGCTTCGTATCAGGCAAAGGAGGCGAAAACGAACAGCACATTAAAGACTTATCTTATGCTGATAAGTATACTGACTGTATTCCTGATACTCCTAGTGGCTTACGTCTACAAGCAAATGAAAAAATTGTCCCGTATAAAGGAGGTATTATCAGAGACGAATAAAAAGTTGCTTGGCCTGAATGAGGAGATTAATGGAACCAATGATCTGTTGAATCAAAGGAATGGACAATTGTGGGAATCTAATCAGATAAAGGAACAATATATTGCTCAATTTTTGGATCTGTGTTCGACCTATATCGATAAAATGGAAGATCATCGTAAAACCCTTTATAAACTGGGAATAAACAGGAATTACGAAGAACTGATTAAAAAATTGAGATCGACCACGGTGGTCGATAAAGAACTGGATGAACTATATGCGCATTTCGATAATACTTTCCTAAGCCTGTACCCTACATTCGTTTCCGATTTTAATTCCTTGCTGGCTGATGATGAACAAATCACTCTTAAAGCTGAAGATCTATTAAATAAAGAGTTGCGTATCTATGCGTTGTTACGTCTAGGCATAACAGATAGCACCAAAATTGCAGCGTTTCTGCGTTGTTCTATGAGTACAATCTACAACTATCGTACAAAAATGAGAAACAAAGCTGCCGCAAATCGTGAAGAGTTTGAAGATACAGTCATGAAAATAGGAACAATGAATCGTAAAACCCGGTGAAACCATTCTAACTGATCTACATTTTTTTTATTTGAAAAATATTTTATTTGCTGTATACTAAGTAGATAGCACGCTTTTGTTTCTACAAAATAAGCAACAGTAATTCTCACCAATATTATTTGGAATTAGCTTTGTCATAAGAGGAAAAAACTATTCATATAACGTTTTTTCTTAATGAGAAATACCAAAATAAGAAATATACAAATGCATTGGGATTTTTGGTTGGAACTCCATCGGGGAGACTAAACGCTCTCCTTTGGAGTTTATTTTAGCATTTACAGTTAAAAAAAATATGAATATCATGAAGAACAAATTTTATTTATTGGCATTGTTAGCATCTTTAATAATTCTGCCGCACACACTTCAGGCCCAAAAGAAAGGGGAAATAAAAAAAGATATAGCTATACAACTTTATTCTGTCAGAGATCGTATAGGTAGCTATGTAGGCCAAACAGGAGGCTATCAGAACGACTATACTGCTATTCTCAAAGAATTGGCACAAATGGGATATACCTCTGTAGAAGCCGCCGGGTATAATGATGGAAAATTCTATGGCCGTACTCCGCAGGAATTTAAGAAGGATGTCGAAGCCGCAGGTCTGAAAGTGCTATCGTCTCACTGTACAAAATCATTAACACATGAAGAGTTGGTTTCCGGTGATTTTACAGAGTCGTTAAAATGGTGGGATACAGCAATTAAAGCGCATAAGGAAGCCGGAATGACTTATATAGTTACTCCCTGGCTGGATGTACCGGCTACAGTGAAAGACTTGAAAACGTATTGTGACTATTATAACGAAATAGGCAAAAGGTGCAAGGCCAATGGCCTGAAATACGGATATCACAATCATGCACATGAGTTTCAGAAAGTGGAAGATGAAGTGGTTATGATGGATTATATGATAGAAAATACCAATCCGGAATATGTATTTATTGAAATGGATGTGTATTGGGTGGTGATAGGGAAAAATAGTCCGGTCGATTATTTCAAAAAATATCCTGGCCGATTTTCAGTCTTGCACATTAAAGATCATAGAGAAATAGGTCAGAGTGGAATGGTCGGTTTTGATGCTATTTTTAAGAATGCTGAAATTGCAGGTGTGAAACATATCGTTGTAGAAGTTGAAAAATACTCAACTACAATTGAAGAAAGTATTAAAACCAGCCTGGATTACTTACTCGATGCCCAATTTGTTAAAGCAAGCTATAGTAAATAATTAAATTTTGATTTATGAACAGGGTTATAACAGCATTATTCGCTTTAAGTTTCATCTGGTTGAACTCATGTGCTGATTCAAAAAGCAGGCTATTATTTGGTGGAGTTGACAATAAAAGCTGGCAGACTTCAGGCAATGTTTCTATAAAAGACAGTCTTTTAATCCTTTCTGGTCAGGATTCTTATGCTATTCTTAAAGACGGGAATTATAAAGATTTTGACTTGGAACTGGTGATGCGTTCCACACAGAATGGAAAAGGTTATATAAATTTTCACACTGACGATTCCGGTAAGGGCTATCGGATAGCGATTAATAATGATGTGGCAGATCCGGTATGGTGGCGAATGACAGGAAGTTTGCTGTCGGTTCGAAACCTTACTAAAAGCCGGATAAAGGATGATCAATGGTTTACAATGAATATCCGGGTAGAAGGTCAGTCGATAACGGTAAAAATAGATGGAGAGCCTGTTGTAGAGTATCTGGAACCTAAAAATCCAATACGTATATCTCCGAACGATAAATCTGTTCTTTCAAACGGGACGATTTTGCTGGCTAGCAGAGGGGATGGAAGTATCGAATTTAAAAATATCTCTATTGAAACGCTTGACAGAAAGGATATAAATATACCGGCACAACTGGCGATTGCCAAAGATGAGCAAAATGATGATATACTCCGTCTTCATCAGGACGATTTTCCTGTTCTCGACTATCATGTCCATTTAAAAGGAGGATTCTCAAAGGAAGCTGCGGCAAAGCAATCGAGAAAACTGGGTATCAATTATGCCATTGCTCCTAATTGCGGGATCGGTTTTCCGATCACAAATGATGATGAAGTATTTAATTTCCTCGATACAATGCGCAACCAACCCTTTATACTTGCCATGCAGGGAGAAGGCCGCGAGTGGGTGACTACATTTTCGGAAAAGGCAAGGAACGAATTTGATTTCGTCTTTACCGATGCACTTACATTTAATGATATGAAAGGCCGCCGGGTGCGTCTGTGGATAAATGAAGAAGTGATGATTGACGACGAGCAAAAATATATGGACATGATTGTTGACAGAACTTGTGATATGCTGGAAGAGCCTGCTGACGTATTTGTTAACCCGTTTTTCCTGCCTGAACAATTAAACGACCGTTACGATGAATTCTGGACGGAAGACAGGATGAATAAGGTAATCGATGCACTCGCTAAAAGTAATATGGCTTTAGAGATAAATGAATTATACAAGATTCCGAATAAAGCGATTATTATAAAAGCAAAAAATGCCGGAATAAAATTTACTTTCGGTTCAAACAATATAAGCCCAGAGGTGGGGCGGCTGGAATATTCTATATATATGAAAAATGAATGTGGTTTGACACAGCAAAACATGTACAAGCCAAAGATAAAACTATAAGATAAAAAAATAAAAATTGTTTTTATAATATAAAATTCAGAAAAGCCGGTAGAAGTTAATCTACCGGCTTTTCTGATGTTTTAAATTGAGTATTTATCTTACCCGGAAGCATTTCTTGTTGTCAAAAATAACTTTAAAGGGATAAAAGGAACTATAAACAAACATATACGCCAAACAGAAAAACAAATATATATTATAAAATGTTAATGATAATATAACTGCTAACACGATAAAAGTTAAAATATTATCAGCTAATTGTATGTATGGCATCAGATATTCGGTATATTTACAAGAATTTGACCCAATATTGGATCTATACAGCAGTTAAAACATAAATTTTTAAAATCATGGCAACTATGTCTTTTATTTATCGGTACTCATCCCGAGGTGGAGGTTATACCGGTAGCTTGAACTTAAGGTTTATCCATAAGCGCAAGGTCAAGCAGTTGAGTACGCCATTCAAACTTTATCCGAATGAATGGAGTGCTTCCCGACAACAGGTTATACATCAGCATCCTGACAGAGAGTCTTACTTACGCCAGGTTGAAGAGTATCTGCAGCAAAGCAGACACCTGTTTGCACAGACAATCCGCTCTCTTGAGAAGGAGGGCGCCTACGGACTTCAGGAAATTATTTCTCATTTCCAGTTTAATCTAACCGATATTGGTCTGAAAAGTTTTGTACGCCAACTATCCGGAGAGCTGATTCGCCTGGGGCAAGAACGGACGGCCCGTGCCTATTGGACCGTAACTTGTGGAATTATTGAATTCAACAGCGGGAGAGATATACCTTTATCTCATATCAATTGCTTCCTTATTAAAAGTTATGAACGTTCGTTAAAAGAAAAAGGGAGGCGATTGAATACAATCTCATTTTATATGCGTAATCTACGGGCTATTTACAACAAAGCAATACGGAAAGGCTATATTGAGGCCAAAAATGAAAATCCGTTTCTGGATGTATACACCGGAGTAGATAAGACTCGTAAACGGGCTTTGAGTGCGGAAGAGATTCAACGCCTACACGATCTTGAATTTTCCGGTTTCCTCGACAAAGGGAAAACCTCGGAAATGGATAAATCAAGTTTGTATAAAGCATGGCGTATATTTTTCTTTTGTTTTCATACCCGGGGTATGAGTTTTGTAGATATGGCCTATTTGAGAAAAGATAATATACATGGAGAGATTATCCGTTATTACAGAAAGAAAACAGGCCAGTTGATAGAAGTCAAGATCACATCAAAACTGCAGTTGTTAATTGACAGTTTTGCCGGAGAAGTAAAGGATTCCCCTTATCTGTTTCCTATTATCCGGAATAATAATAAATCCAAGAGGCTATATTATGAAAGTGGGCTACGGCAACAAAACAGGTGTTTAAAGTCTCTGGCAGCTAAGGCCGGTATCAATAGATGCTTGTCTACGCATGTTTCGCGCCATAGTTGGGCAACAATGGCTAAAAAGGAAAACTTGCCTATATGGGTGATAAGTGAGAGCCTGGGGCATTCTAATGAAAAAACAACTTATACTTATCTGGCGGCATTAGACCGCTCTATTTTAGACCAGGCTAATGATATTGTATCGGCTGCCATAGGTATGACCACGAAGAGACAATACCTTCCAAAGTATTAATAGGTCTTAAAATTAAAATTTACACAACTTATAAAAAAAGACTACATTATTTATCTTTACCTGTCTTCGCACAGACAGGCAGAAGATGCTTTGTCCTGAAATTTGCATTTTTTCAGAACCCAGTAATGCTAATTGTAATTTAGCATTTAAATGTTAAAGTTTGTGTACTAATGTTGCTATCTAAATGTTAAAGTTATACATTTATAACATGAAAAAAGTGTAGACTGTATTCCGTCACTTACGAAGTGACAGTCATATTAAAATTCGATGAAGCAAAATTATATAAATTTATAGATCAAGGCCGTTTAAAAAGACACCCGTTTATTCCAGATTTCCGCCAATCCGACTCTTTTCTCTTATATCTCCCGGCGATTTACCAATATTTGCCTTACAAAAGTCGTTAAAATGTGATACAGAAGTAAAACCAAAATTAGAACTTATCTGCTTTAGAGTTAAATCTGTTGTTCTCAATTGATGAAATATCCTTTCTGCTTTTTGATTTATCATCCATTTATAAGGTGATATTCCAAATACCCGTTTAAACCGTTTCTCGAAGCCTGATACTGTATAATTCATAGCCTCAGCCAATTCTCCTACCGATTTGTATTTATACCAGGCATCCATAATATATGTAGCAAAGTCATTCCCTCCTTTCAAGGCATTTTGGAAGAACTCAACTAAAACCTCCTTGGGATAGAACCATCTGAATATATAGAATAATTCTTTTATTTTTATTAAGTAAAAGCATTTACAATTAGCGCCGGCATCTATGTATTCCAGTAAGACATCAAGGTATTTCTCCATGATCTCGTTTATTTCTAACGTGCCTAATTTTACTTGTGTTGCACTAGAGTACTTCGACACTTGCGAAATATCCTTTTCAAGATCCGTAAAATTATAATCATCACAAAAACGGGCCTGCCCTTGTATACACATAACAAGCAAGCTACAATCCTCTACTGCTTTGCATAAGAAATTATAGCCAGCAGGAAGATATAGTATTTGACTTTTTCTAATTTGGCAATTAGTAAACTTACCCAAAGAAAATAAAATCTCCCCGTCTAGCACGAAAATTAATTTATTTCCCAGTGGGACATTCTCCCACAATTTACCTTTTTCAATAGAAACCGCTTCAATAATAGGGTTTTCCCCTTTATCATAGTTAATGCAGCTCAGATGTTCTTCTGAGTATAAAAGTTCCATAAAACGCAATTTTACAGTGAGTTTAACAATTGTTTGTAAAAATTTTTTGCTTTTTGTTATTTCCCCTGCATGGAAATTGCTGTAAAGTGGTGTATTATAACACAATATGGGAGAAACCCATAATTATTCACCCGTCCGGGTAAATAATTTGTTCGGCAGTTTGTAAAACATCTGGAAGTGTGATATTAGCTTTTTCCTTTTATTTCCTTGTATCTAGCTGTTTTTGTCTTTATAATCTGTCACTTCGTAAGTGACGGAACATTTATTCGAAAGTATTATATTTATTATGAATAAGATAGGGATTTGTTTATGAAATGTAGTACTAATGTGTTAAATTGACAAACATTGTGTGAAATTGACAAACTATCGGCGGACGGATAAAGCGGGGAATTGGCTACAAAAGGAATTGTCGCCATAATCGAATCATGAATTGCAGTTAATACTATCCAGCACGATTAAGCTTCAATAAAGGATTACTTGCCAGAAGAATTTTGATTCTGATGAAAAGTATTATATGCCTGTATTCTATATAGGCCCTAAAAAGCACATCCTAAAAATTGAACACACACATAGCTTTAACTATATACAAGTTTACTTAAACATTAAAAAATTAAAAAATGAAAAAAGTATTATTGAGTTTGACTTCTGCCGTTTTGCTGCTAACATCTTGTAGCAACGATGAGAATGTTCTGAACAATCCTACTGGTACCGGGGAAGTTGTTACTACCTTAGCTTTTGATGGTATCACAAACAAAAATTCGGTATCAAAAGCAATTCCTATTACTGGTTGGGACAATGTGAAACAAGTTCAAATGTTATTGTATAGAACTGATGGTTCAGTTGCTTACTCCCGTATTGTGCAACCAACTACATCTAATGCGACATTCTCTTGGAATGATGTTCCTGCGGGTACATATACTCTTGCTCTTGTAGCGAATATTAATTATACTTCTGATAATGTAGCAACTACTTTAGGTGGTTCTTCCAGTAGTGCATGGGTTGAATTGGATCGTTACAATGTTGTTGGAAAGAAAGTAAATTCCGAAATCTATATCGATCTTAAAGAAAGAGCAGCAGGTTTTCCTACAGAACATACATTCCTGACAACTAACGCCAGCTATAAACCGTATGAAGCATCATCAGAGGTGTTTACTGCCTATCAGACTGGTGTGGAAGTAAAAGAGGGCGAAAAGAATACATTAGGAACTTTAGCTCTGAAACGTGAAATTTCAATGGCTCGCATCCTTGTTGATAAAGAAGTTAAACCTACAGCTCCAAAATTGAATGAAGTAAGTTTCAACCATTCTTCATGTCTTATATCTATCGAAAATATGCCTGTAGGTCTTGGTCTTCAGTTCGATACATTCAATGGCGGTATATACGATGCTGTTTCATTTAATCCAAACAGGATAATAATAGGTGCATATGGCACAGATGCTTACAATACAGCAGATCCGGTGTCAGGCTATAAGAATCCGGCTGGCGGTGCAGTAACTATACTAGGTACTGAAGGAACAGATATATATACTATGTGGAAAGATATCCAGGTATTGCCAAATGCTACAAAGAAAGAAATAGCTGACGGAACATTTACTAGCGGAGGCGATATTAAGGCAGAAAACAGATATAAAGTTCGTCTTACAGGATGGGTACAAGCCGGATATGAGTTTGAAGATGGTGTAGCTGCAGTTGCACAACCGGTATACTGGAAAGGTACGATCAAAGGTGTATTCTCTCGTAACACAATCCGCGAAGTGAAAATTTCCATCAAAACAAAGGGAGAAGGTAAAATTACTCCTTTTGAAGGAGAAGGTGAACTTGAAATTACAGTTGGCACACCGGAAGATTGGAATTCTGTTATTGAAACCGAACCAATGGATGTATAAACTGTGTAGTATTGCACTTACAGTTTTTCATAAACTACTTGAACTTTAAAGATTAATTAAACATTCTTACTTGCCATCTCAGCCGGGATAATTACCGATGTAATTATCAGTAAAAATCCCGGTATGGCAGGTAATATATCCAGATGTAATCTTATTATTTAAAAAATGAATAAAAGATATTCTTCACAGGTTCTTTACTTGCTGGTTATCTCGTTAGTAATACTACTTGTCCCGTCATGTACATATGACTATTTCGAGGATGAGACGAATTATGAGATCTATGTTCCTAAAGCGGACAAGAACTTAAGAACAGAAACATATGGTATAGAAGACCTTAGCATCTTTATTTACAATGATGTACTACAAAAGGAAAGATATTCTCACAATCCCTTTTCAGAGAATGCGAGAAGTCTGTTGGGAAACTTCAATTTTAGACTTTATCCCGGCAATTATAACGTTTATTGCTTTACAAATGTACAGGATATATATTTTCAAGACCTCAACACATACAGCGAAGCTAGATTTGATCTGAAACAATCTACGGATGGAACTTATGAAGAACCATCTGCAATTTATGTCGATTATAAGAATACGACAATTAATTTCCCCGGACCTGTTGTTTCCGATACGGCCTTATTAGAGTCTAAATATGTAGGGCGTATATGTGTCGCATTCAAAAATCTCACAGAGGTTAATTCCCAGTTGACAAAAGCTAATATAAAAGAAGTAAGAATAGAAGCTACAGGTATCGGAACTACTCAATATTTGTCAAAGCTAACAAGCATTGACCTTACACGTTCCTCCAGAAAAACACCAGGCGATAAAATGAAATTAGTATCGACGGTGTTCGATTTAGAATATAAAGATTTCCCTTTCGGGATCCAGAACTATTACTACCCTTCACCCGATCTGACAGAAGAAGAATATCAGAATATACCTATTGATTTAACTCTCAGTTTCATTGGACTTTCTGGTGAAACTATATACGAAATGTCTATTGCAGTAGTAGATAAAGCGAAGAATCCGCTGGTTTTACATATGAATGAGACTCTTGTCGTAGAGGTTGATGGTAACAATATTCAGATATTACACCTGGATGATATTGAGGATTGGAATCCACAGATTGAAGTAGAAGGAGGATCCGGTTCTGGTAGCGGTGGTATAGATGCATAAAGAATATTCATTAATATATATTTTAACTCAATGAAACATTATATCAAATACATTTCTACGGGAGCGGTACTGTTGATGATGTTCCTTTGTTACAATCCCGGAGCAAATGCCCAGGCGATCAAAACAAATGCACCATTTCTCCTGACCGGTAATCCGAATATCGGAGTAGAATGGACAGTTGGGCGGCAACTTACAATAAATACAGATGTCATGTGGATGCCTTATATGTTTAAGAAGAATGAAGAAGTCTTCCGCGTACTTGTCGGCAGCCTCGATTTCAGGTATTACGTGAATCCTAAATATTATTATACAAACGACCTTTGGGATGGTTTTTATGTGGGTCCTTATGCTATGGCCGGGAACTTCAATATCGGACTGAAGAACAGCGACGAGGAAAAGACCAGTTATCGTCGCAAAGGCTGGGGAATGTCGGCCGGTATCACTGCCGGGTATAAATTTTACCTGTCGAGCCGTTTCCGTATAGATGCCAATATAGGCTTGGGATATGCCCATCTGCAATATGATAAATACCAGTTAGGCGGTCAGTTTGCCGATTTTCCCGAAGAGATCAAAAAAACAAAAGCATACATCGGTCCTACCAAAATAGGAATATCGTTAGTATACAATATATTCAGATAAGAAATTACTATGATTAACCAAATATTATTACGAATCGCTTTTCTGGTCCTTCTGGGTCTCGCCTCATTGTCTATAATGGGTGAGGACAGAAAAAATGAGACGGAAGGAGACAGGAGGGCAAAAGGAGTCGAGGCCAAGGCCGACAGAAAGTTTGTCCGTCAGGATTTCGATGAAGCTATGACTATTTACGAATCGGCTTTTAAACATTCGTTAAGCGCTGAGTACAGTGCGGTATTACATCTGAAAGTAGGGCGGTTATATCTGACTCTATTGGACTATGTATCAGCTGTTCCTCACTACGAAACAGCAATGGCTATATCGAGCGAACTGTTAACTCCGGTAGATGTATGTAACTATCTTGATGCCCTGAGATTTTCAGGACAAAAAATGAAGGCCATTGGCCTTGCCCGGAGATACGCTTATCGCGATGCATATCATTCCGATCAACGTTATCAGAATATCTTACATGCCCTTAACTATGAAGGTGGTTTTTTGCCAATAGGTACACCAGAGTTCAATGTACGCGGGCTCGATAATGTAAATAGTCCGAATTCGGAATTCTGGATCGGAGTGAAAGCAGGTGAATATTTCTACGCCAGCAGTAAGAGCCGGTTCCATGACCCTAATAAGAAATTTTACCATCGTAGTAATTATTTCTCTCTGGCAGAAGATTCTGAATTTTCGATTAAAAATGAAGGAAATACCAAAAAAAGGCTGCTGGATATGATTCCTTACAGCTTGCAAAACGGCCCTCTGTCTTTTGCTAATAATATGACAAGGATGGTGGTAACGCAGGTTTATTACGGAAAAGGAGAAGGAATAGGAATGTCTGCTCAGGGGCTGAATACATTCCAGACCAGATTATATTACTCTGATTATGATCAGAAGAGAAAAGGATGGTCTTCTTTCAAAGAAGCTTTTCCTCAAGAGGAAGGTAGTTCTTATTCTCATCCATTCTTGTTCAATAACGACCGTTCGTTGCTTTTTGCCTCGGATATGCCGGGTGGTTTTGGTGGCTATGATATCTATGTTACTCACTGGAACGATCAAAAAGGAGCATGGGGTGATCCTGTTAATCTGGGATCTCAGGTTAATACCGAAGGAGATGAAATATCGCCCGGATTATTTAATGAAATGTTAATCTTTTCTTCCAACGGGCATGTAGGTTTTGGTGGATACGATGTATATGGTATTACATACGAAGACGGACAGGCCGTTGTAGGTAGTCTCGTTCATTTCGACTATCCTATAAATACTGTCCATAACGATTTCAGCCTGCTTCAGATTGATGAAAACCGCGGCTATATCGTTTCGGACAGAAAAACAGCTAATAAAGACGATATTTTCTACTTCGAACGTAATGAAGCAGAAAGAGGAAAAAGCAATATGCTGTTTGGTATGACTGAGGCCAAAGCCGTAACTAATGGCGCTATCGATGTGATGAAAGAAGAAAACAAAGTCAATATCCCTATGAAGGAAGAGTTGCCAAGCAGTCGGTTCATGGAACACATGCTGAGTCTCTATTTTGACTTCAATTCTTACAAGTTGGATGCAGAATCTCTTTATGCTCTCGATACATGGCGAAAAGAATCAGACCTCAGTAAAGTGGATACATTGATTATGGAAGGTTTTGCCGATGAGATCGGAGGAGAGGAGTATAATCTGGTTTTATCTGAAAAAAGGGCTACCGAAGTAAGTCAATGGATGAAAAACCATGGTATAACAGCAAAACTGATAGTGCAAGGCATGGGGCAAATCCCGGTCGATATTGATTTTCCCGAACTGATGCCGGGATATAGCAACGGTGAATTTTCCGGTAATGCTCTTTATAAGTCCCTTTCATTGGAAAACAGGATAAAACTTAATCAGGGAGCGCGGCGAGTAGATATAAAAGCAATAACAAAATAAATATTTATACCACAATGCAGTTAAAAAGGAAATTATATGCCACTCTGATAGTTTTAATACTATCATCGGTATACCCGCTAGTTAAGATCCAGGCTCAATATATGCCGGTTGTTTATGACAGGACGTATGGTGAAGGAATTACGTACCAGTTTACCTGCCCTGTTACGAATGGGGAAGTAGCCCTGATAGGTAATAACGGCGGAGTAACAACTACGACCTGGATTGGCCGGGATGGAAAAGCTGTGTCTTCGCGCACATTATCAAAAGGTTTTGAATCTGTAAATAACACTTATCACACAGGAGACCGTAAACTATTGATATTGGGACAGTCCAAGGACTGGCTTTCGAAAAAGAAAGACAAAGGTGTGTACGGGCGGTTTATTATAACAGATGAAACCGGAGAAATACTGAAAGATGCTATTGTTGGTGAGGCGGGCAGCGAATTGTTCTGCGGACAGCAACTAAAAGACGGTAGTTTTGTCCTTGGTGGTTATGAACCTCGTCCGGGTGGTATCCGTGCCGGTATGTTGGTTAAGGTTGACGCTTCCGGTAAGGTTGTTTACAAATACGTATCAGACGAAGGTGGTCCGTGCATCGGATTCGATGTGCTTGGTAGCTCCAGGGAATATATCCATGCAGCTTTCACTGCTGAAGACGGAACCGTTTCGGCTGTAGTAAGGCTAGATAGTAATGGTAAGCCTGTTTTTGTTACTAAATTACCTGAACCTGAGTTTCAGATGTGCAAAATGATCACAGCTGAAGACGACCATATATTCCTGATAGGAAATAGCTCGATGGCCGGAGGCCGTGTTGTTAAATTGCGTCCTGAAGGAGATATCATATTCAGTAAAGAAATAGTTCCCGCCTCTGGCGAAACTTCATTACAATATTTATCATTAGCTAAGAACGGAAATGTTCTGGTTGGTGGTAATGCCACAGACAAAAGTTACTATTCACTGTTGCGTAACGATGGAACCGACTTGCAAAAGTATATCCTGAAAGGAGCCGTTTCCGGCATGGAAATGGATCCGGTATCAGGAGAAGCGGTTATTGTCGGTTTCGATTCCGAAAGGGGGCGTGGAACTATTATCGGGCTGTCTAAGGATGGGCGTCAGATATATCAAAAAGCGACTGATGGTAATTTCGATCAGGTGCATATGAATGCAAACGGTATATTCCTGACAAGCAGATCGAGTGGGCGCGTATGTATGCTGTCTTCGGCAGGAGAACTTTTGTTCGACCGGTATGCTATCGAAGATGATAAGAAGGCTTTTGAAGAAATACTGTTCACTACTAACGGTGATATTTTGTTCAAGGATATGAAAAACCGTTTAGTGAAACTGGGACATGGTTTATATGTATCAGACGTTAAAATCAACAAACCTGTAAATGGTTATACTACAGCAATTTTCACTGTCACATTAACAGGTTACCCAACAACAGATCAGGGTGCTCCTATCCCTGTCAGGGTAGAATATCTTACTCAGGACGGTACAGCTAACAAGGTTGATAATTACACCCCTGTTAAAGGTAGTCTGTCATTTGTCCCTTCTAACGACGGAACTGCGCGCTATATGGTGAAACAGGATGTTGAAGTACCAGTGAAAGCTAATAATCTGATGGAAGGTCGCAAAATGTTCGAATTGCATCTGGCGAATGTAGAACAGAGTTATTTGGTGAAAGCTACCGGAGTAGGGGATATTGAAGATCAGGAGGTACTGGTTAAACTTATGGGTACCCGCGACGGACTGGAAGGAACACAGGATGTTGAGTATGAACTGGGAATATTCAAAACAAACGGAGAATCGTTGATCAATGCGACAGGTTCGGATATCATAGTAGAAGGTATTTATGGAAAAGGAACAGCCGATAATCTGGATTTCGATATGGGTGTTAGTCCTCGCGTGATCATTGGAAGAGGTGCTGCTTCAGGAAAATTCAATGTCAGAACATTGGTAGATACCCGCTATGAGTTACCAAAATCAGTTGTAGTTGATTTCAGAAAAATATATGCGATCAATGATGCCAACATCAATTTCGAAAGCTCGATATTGAGTTGTACAGGTACTATAGTCGATCAACCGGCACATATAGCTATAAGCTCATTGGGCGATCATGGAAGAATGAATAATATTGTTTCCGGCTTCTTTAAAGTTTCTCTGATAAGAGCTTCGGACGGTGCTTTGCTTACGAATGCAACAGGAGGAGATATCTCTATATCATGTTCGGTAGACGCTCAGACAACAGCAGAAGAAGGTAAGGACTTTGTATTTACAAACCGCCACGATCTGCGTATATGGGGTGATGGTAACCGTAGTGCTATAAATCTGAATGGTATTATATTGCATAATGTACAAAATACAGGTATAAAGAAACTAGTAGTAGGAATAGATTCAGTGAGCAAACCGGATAATGCACCGGATATATTGATCTCACCTACTGAAGCATCTGCAGGATTCTCCATTGTAGAATAATAAAAAAATGATGGAAGGCCGGGCCATTTATAGTTGAACCTAAAATAGTAAGAAATGAAACAGATAGATATTCCTTTGCTTTTATCGTTCAGGTATGCGCATGTACAAGAGTTTGTTATGTATACCGGCTCTCGTAAGGGGGCGGTTACATGCGACACTACCGGAGTCGAACCTCACGATCTATGGGCCGATGAAATGAAGGAGAAAGAAAATCTGTATAAAGAAATGGGATTGGTTTTTATAGATGATACCCGGCTGAAAATTACACCTTATGAACATTACCATATATATCGACTGAATAACGGAGTCTTGGAAATTCTATCTCCCGAACTCGATAAATGGATACCCTTTGCCTATGGAAACAGGAATAAACTGACCATTATACAGGGGCTTACAGGGATAGGGGATATCTGGGGCGTAAAGAAGAAGCGTTCGTTGAATTGTAATGAAACGTGCTGGGGTGCTTTCAATTATGCCGGACTATCCTCTCTGTCTCTGCTGAAAGACAAAAAGGCTAAAATAGCCTGGTGCAATATTTACTATACCTTTCATTAACAAACAGAACTAGACTAGAAACAAAAGATAATAAAATGGAAAAAATGAATATAAAGAAACATATAAATCTGCTGGTAATTATATTGGCAGGGACGCTTATGTATTCATGTTCCGACGATGAGACCATACCTGTTGTTGACGGTTCTAAACAACAGACATCCCTTTCAATATTACTTAATGCCAGCCAGCAGGGAAGAGAAAAGTCTGCAGGTAATCAGGATAAAGATGCGGAAAGCAAAGTTTATAGCCTTGAAGTATTAATATTCAAGTCGGCTGGAGAAAGAGAAGAAGGGACAAAAGACGGATACGGATATGTTATCCGCAAAACAAGAGATGTGGTCAATGAAACATATGACAAAGAATACATAGAGATAGATACAATTAAAGACATAAAACTAACGGCCGGAAAACGTGATATTTATGTTATCGCTAATGCGCCGGACAAGTATTTCAGTTCTGTTGAGAATATTCAACAGTTTCTCGAAAAATATGAAAATTTATCTACACAGGGGCGTTCACCTCATCCCGGGAATGTAACTAACCCGGATGAGGAATTACCGATCGGAGGATTGAATCCATCTGATCTGAAAACGAATCTCACGATGTGCAATTTTATAACGGATGTGCAATTTAACAATCTGTATGACCATCATTATATTGGATTTACAGATAACAATGGTCGCCCGGATGGCGTAAATCAAAATGACGGGTGGACTCCGAAAGGTACCCAACCGTTCTATATAGAGCGTCTGGCTGCGAGAGTTGCCATAGAAAAGATTGAATTTGAGCTACCTACAGAACTACCTTTCGAGGGAACTACATATAAATCGGATGATTATACGTACCATATCGATTCTATATTTTTGATGAACGTGAAAACCACATCCAAATTTGCAGCTGGGACTCAGCCCGGATTTGTTGAAAAATTCGGACATGGATGTGATGCAGGTTACTCCTTCCTGATGAATCAGGGACGTATAACTGATTTGCATGCACAAAGCCTGTACACTGATTTTTTAGAGGAAGCTATAACAACTCCGAATTATGATATCAATGAGAATGCAACACCCTTGTGGTTCTATACATTCGAAAATGAAGACAGTAATTATCCTACCTATTTTGTGATCGGAGTCAGGTATAATTTCATGAGTTCGCAAGACAATATTGCTAAAACCGTAAAAAGCTATTATGCGGTGGAAGTTAATGCTCCTACCAGTACGAGTAAGACTGCCGACCATGATTATATCAAGCGCAATTATCAATATAAGATTTCAGCTAAGATTAAAGGCCTTGGTAGCTTGTATGGAGAGAATCCTGTTCCGCTGAAAAGTTTACAGACAGCTAATCAGGATATAGAAATAACGGAAACTGTAGGACGAAATCTTTTCCCTTGGACAGGAGATACTTACAGCCAAAACACAAATGATTATGAATAAAAGCAGAACAATATATTTATCTTTTGACAGCCTGATTTCGGTTTTCAAAGCATGTATGAAAGTCATCATACTCACTTTGCTCTTGCTTTTGTCAGGATGCGACGGTGATAAAGTGACTGATGAGGATGATTCTTCTCAGCCTGCGCCAAATGTGACAATGTCTCTTAAGTCGGGTTCTAATCCTGTATTTATGAGCAATGCCCTGATATATGTATTCAGGAATAATGACCAGTTCGTGGAGAGAAAGTGGAACGTGACCAAAAACGGGAATGTTCTTTCCACTTACATGAATGTTGGTACATGGAATCTTGTTCTTTTGACGTGCGATAAAGATATACAGGGAGATATAATTCTTCCGCCATATGGAGGGGATAACAGTAATCCGATGTGGAAAACAGAATACACTACTCCGGCAGAAGAATTCTTGTCTCAGACCCCGGCGGAGCTTAGATATGCATCATTGCCGGGTGTAGTAATAACAGAAACAGACAAAAGAGAAGTACAGGCAACATTGGACAGGAATGTTGCGAAAATACAAGTCATACTTGAGGAATATTCAGGTTTTGACAACATAACCGCAGGGGTAAAAGACAATAATGCATTTGTCGACTTACTGAGTGTTCCAACAACACTAAACTGGGCTGGTGGATATTATCCGGATAAAGATAATCCGGATAATTCGGGAAATACACCGATCAGAGAATACCTCAATTTCAAATATGATACGAATAACGAACTGGTAGCCGATACAGTAAATTTTATTGTGCCTGCTCACAGAGGCCTGGATGCTCTTGATATAACAACCCATAAGTTACGGTTTAAAATAAGTATGCCACTCAAAGGCGAGAGCTATTTTGGGAAGACCGAAACACCCATTGAAATCTCACATGTGCCTAAGGTGAACAGTATAATCCAGCTGAAGCTTAACTTCCGGGGCGAGCCTGGAACAAATCTTGATCTGAAAGTAACAGTTAAGGATTGGGTAGATGTGGATCAGGAAGTAACATTTGAATAAAATAAAGAGCATTAGTTAAATAAAATGGTAAAATCGATGAAAGTTAACACAATACGACTAAAGGTTTTTTTATTGTTCATATTCAGCTGTTTGTCATGGTTTGCTATAGGACGGGCTAATATTGATGATACTGACAAAAATCTAAAGCTGTTGCAAGGGGAATGGAGATGGGAAGCTGCATCTATACCCGTTAACGAATACGAAACCAGTTTTGATTTTGACAATGACTATATAAAATTTTATTCTGAAATAGAGATTAAGGGAAAGGTACTATTGGTTAAAGACAATGATCAGATTCAGGTATCAAGATGCGATCTAGCAGGAAGTTTCCTGGGTTTTGATCTTCCTTCAGGAGAATCTATCATTGCCGAATGGACGATAATTGATGATGAATTATATCTGGAGTATAAGACAAAAGATATATTCAATGCTTCAAAAAAAATGAGTGTCTTACTGCTTTATAAACGAAAATAAATAATGAATTCTATGGAATCTAAAATAATACGATTAAGAGTTTGTTTGTTGCTTGCAGTTTGCAGTTTATCGTGGTTTGCGATAGCACAGACAACCAAAAATGATATAAAGTCGCTGCAAGGAGAATGGGTATGGGAAGAAGCTTCTATTCCCTGTAATGAATCCAGAATACATTTTGACCTTATTAATAGCTATATGAAGTTTTATGCTGAAATAGAGGTTAAAGAGGAAACAGTATTATTTAAAGACGAAGACCAGACAAAAAGTGTGGAATATGTGGTTGATGGAGATTATCTTGCTTTTGAACTTTCATCCGGGAAATTATTTATCACTGAATGGGCAATACTTGAAGATAAATTGTATTTGGAATTCACCGGTAATGACATAGACGATTCGTCAAAGGAAACAGTTGTCTTGCTGGTTTACAAACGAAAATAAATAAACGTAAGGAAACATGAAACATATTGCTGTTTTATACAAAATATTATTTGTTCTGTTGCTGGAATTTACAGCAGTAGCGACAATTAACGCACAGACTCCGACACAACTTAATATTAATTCGGGAAATATAGTTATTCCCAGTACACCTAATGTGGAATATGTTATTACTGGTAATGGTACTGTTACAAGCAATACGATAACAATCGAGTCTGGTTATGTAGGGACCATAACATTGCAGAATGTAAAAATAACGAGAACAGGTGCGAATGCAAAGTCCAGTTCGTGTATGACTGTCAAAGGACGATATTTCACAGGAACAACAATGACAGAAGATACAAAAAAATCTAATTTAAATCCTCTTACCATAGTTAACTTCATTTTGGATGGAACGAATGAATTTTACCTTTTCCCGGATAATACTAGCGGTACCAATGCTACTTCCGAATATTGTGCTATTCAGGTAGACCGGGGAGCGCAGATTCATATCAGCGCTAAAGATCCGAATGACAATACCAGTGGCGTTCTTATAGCTAAATCTACTATTAAACAACCTGGGGACGGCACTAACAGGAATTATGGAAACGGTGGAGCGGGAATTGGTTCCAAGAATTTCGCTGGTACAGGTACAAATAGTAATCAGGGAAAAATTCAGATATTTAACAATGGTGTTGAATATAGCCAGAGATTCGCATCCGGGGGGAATATTATTATTTCCAGTGGAACTATTACAGCCTGGGGAGGACACGGTGCCGGTATTGGTGGCGGATGGTATACTTTTTATGATGGGATAATTGTAGTATATGGCGGAGTCGTAAATGCCCGTACGGCGACACACTCAGCAGGTATAGGTAGTGGTTGCCCCGATGGATATGGTGTAAGATTACAATATTATGCCGATAATAGTATGATACTTGCTTTACCCCCTTCGGATATAACGGCTTTTGGCGGAGAAACGAATTTTATGGATTTAAGTCAAATTTCGGCAGCTGACTTAGCAACACTAGCAAATTTAGGGCTTAACGGTTCGCAGACTGTTGCCTATATGAATGACCCTAACAAACCTCTTATTACAATACATACCCAGCCATTACCTAACGGTTCTGATTTAAATTTTAAAGAGAAGAATGCGGATATTTACCTCGACCTTAGCGAAACAATTGTAAAAGGTACGACTACAATACAGGATGTTTTTAACACATTGGGTATTACGTATGACTTGAAAAAAGTGAGAGTGGGCAGAACTGATGCTACTAGTGGAGATTTTGAGTTGCATGGACAGTTTGATCAGGAAACGACTTTCTTCACGGATGCTTTCAGTACAATTCCGGCATATCTTGGACGTCCTTTTATGCCAGTAAGACAAAAGGTAACGGCAGCGACAACAATCGCTTTACCTCTTCTGCAAATGAATATTTCTTTTACAGATTATCCGTCTACACCGCTTGAAGAAGGGTATACCGCGCAGCAAGCCCGGAGAAATGCCCATACGATAAAGATGGAATATAATGACTTGGAGCCAATGACTAATCTGGAGTTCAGATTACAGGGTGGAGGCGTAGATTTTGAAACTATGGTTTTCCTCGCAGCGGATAGTGTAACTGAGCTTATTAATCCTCCGGCGCAGTTAAATCAAGGTGATAAATATTTTATTGTCCTGCCACTCAAGGAATATAAACTGATTGGTATCTACTCCGATGTTTTATTGATAGGAGGAAGTTGGGGTACTACTCCACTACCGGGTTATATCCGCAGGATAGGTGAGCAGAGGGTTGTTAAAAATGATATAGGAATTAATGAGCATATCAAAGTAACGGCTTCACCGGTGAAGTTCGTGGACAATACATTCCCGGCTACACAGACAGTAGATCTCACATTAAATATTAACCATGGAACTACGGGCGTCAATTACGATCCGTTGGATGTGAAGGCAAGATACCTGATCACAACCCACCCAAGATATGAAGATGCTCTGGCTGCCAATCCTAACATTCACAGTAACAGTTCCGCTTGGAAAAGTTTTACTATACCTACAGGGAACGGAGTGAATAGTTTAACGAATGTATCGTTCACTGATATGGCTAAAGGCGTTTATTATATCCATTGGTATGTGACATCGGGAGTCGTTTACGCACATAGCGAGGATATATCAAACCCATTGAAAGATAATGGCGCTTTTGGTCCATATATAATTGCCGATGCTTTGAATGCGGGAGCAATAAAAGGAAATCCATCTGTATGTAAAGATCAGACACCTTCAGAGATAAAAGGTGAGGTCTCTACTGGTGGCAGCGGTAGCTATTCTTATCAATGGCAGATCAGCACTGATGGAACAAACTGGTCAAATATTACAGTTAATGGTGATGGTCAGAGTTACACTCCGGTGCCATTAACAGCTTCGCCGACTTATTTTCAACGAATAACAACAGATTCGTATGGAACTAAAGCTACCAGCAATACATTCCTTATAAACATTGTGCCGGATGGCCTGACTTTCTATTGGAAGCAAAACGCGACAGATAATAACTGGAACAATCCCGATAACTGGGTAGATGTGAACGGAGCACCGTTAAATATGATACCTGTTGGCTGTTCCAATGTCTATATACCGGGCGGTATAACAAACTATCCGTCATTGCATCCGGATAAAACTCCTGTCGATGTATGTGGTGAGCCGGTATGTGGTAATATAACCTTTGCTTATGGTGCAGAACTGATATATCAGCATAAGCTGACTTATGAGAAAGCATATGTTCAGTATAACTGGGGCTATTATGACGGCTTCTCTGGCGTTTCGCATGGAGATCAGCCAACAGGCAATACGTGTACTTATGCGGCTAAGAAAAGGGATATGTGGTATGCATTGGCGGCTCCATTGAAGAGTATGGCCACAGGAGATTTTGCCTTTGCCGGATATCCGTTAACATGGCAGGCAGGTTTTGCCATGTCGCATCCGGAAACAGGAAACTCAGCTGGAGAAATAGTAGTCGGAAACTTCGATAAGACATTTTCTACAAATGATAAGCCTTTAAGTGAAACGAATAATGCTATTGCTGTGAAAGTAGCCTTGTACGACAATTTGAAAGGTTATGATGATCATTGTAATCTGGAAGGACTGCAGGGTATAATTGAAATCCCGTATTTCGAAAACAGTGCGAAAGCCGCGTATTATCCGGGACACCTTTATGACAGGTTTACAAAAGAAAGCAAATTCTTTTATTTCAATCCGCAGACCTTGCAACTTATACATTCTCCTGTAGGTATAATGAAGCGTGGAGAAGAAGCCTATCGCTTTATATATGAAGACAATAATGGTACAACTCCTAATATTACCGTGACAGGTGTACCATCTAGTGTTCCTGGTTACGAACTGAAGAAAGTGAAAAGCCAGAACAGTACAAGCGATAAGAAAGTAATGGTTGGTAATCCGTTTATGGCTTCGATCAATGCCAAACAGTTCTTTGATGCAAATGGCATTACTAAACTGGATAAATCGGAAGGTTACCTGCTTTTCAATAGCGAAACTCAGATATGGAATCGCTATGAATTCGACGATGCCGGAAAAATCCCGCCACTACATGCATTTATAGTTACACTGATAAGTGATGACATCGATTTGCTTTTCCCTCTCGAAGGTACCTATGCTTTGGCTGGACTCTCTTTATCCGTTCCTCCGGGAGGACTAGGGCGCTCTTTGTATCTCAAATCAATTAGTAGCGACAATCTGGAAGGAGATTATTCAGTTCTTGCAGCAGCAGAAACAGATGAGACCGCAACGAATGTTAAGAAAATGATTTATTCGCAAGGACATGCTACTCCTGAGACTTTCTTCATTTCTCCTGACAACAGCGATTATAACCTGATTCAGGCTTATGAGGAAGGAATACGCGAGATCGGTATAGGGGTTAAGAGTTCCGATGCGAAAAACTCACAATCGCTTATATTCGAAAATGTTGAAAATTTCTATACAGCAACCGGAATACATCCTGTGCTTGTAGATAAATATATGGGAACAAAACAGGATCTGATTCTATACAGTACATATTCCTTTACTCAACGTAACGTGGAGTCGAAAGACAATTATATCGATAAAGACAGATTTGCATTGCAATTATTATCTGACGAAGAGTTGTTTGGATATGAAAACGGAATAAGCATAGCATATAGAGATAAGCAGCTGGAAGTAAATGCAATCTCTACTATAAAAGAAATACAGATATATGATATCCTTGGCCGTAAGATATATTCGGATAATAAAATAAGTACAACCATGTATACCAGGTCTTTATCCTTGGTTCAGGGAGTATATATAGTGAAAGTATACACAGAAAACGGTGGAACGAAAATAGATAAGATAATGGCACTATAAACAAAAAGGAAAACACTATGGACAGCAACATCTGGCAGATATTAGAAAAAGAAAAGCATAATGACGGACATATCCGTCTGTATAGAGTCAATAGGTACTGGGTCGCCTTCGAACGTTCGGCTTTCAATCTGTTCTCAGTTTGCAATGTAGATAACATTGTTAAAGTAAAAGATGTGAAAGAGGAGCGGGAAAGTATGATGATAGCTATTGTGAAATGCGAGATATTAAAGTTATATAATCCGCAGTTAACGGTTTTGGAAAGCTCCGAAAACGAGATGCTGATAGGCTGTCGCACTACTTGCAGGGGATTCCAGCACTGGAAAGAGAGCGTAATATCCATGTTTACGGAGAATCTTTACCCGGCTATTGATGATACCTCTTATAATATCCAACGCCTGAATTTAGAGATGTTACTGAATTAATAAGAAGAATATGAAAATACGATTGATCATAATACTATTACTCGCCAGCACCTGCAATGCTTTTTCACAAAGCTTCGGAGTGCAGGCCGGAATACGGGTAAATGCGTCCGGAATTGAATATCCCGGTGTAGATATAAGCCGTAAAACAGGTTTTGAGGGCGGGGTGACTTTCCGGCAGCCTCTATATATAAAATCTTTAAGCATTCGCACAGGTTTGCTCTATTTTATGCAGGAGTTCAGTCTTAAAAACGATATGGGCAATAGTACTGGTATTACATACCATTTCTCGGAAGATAATCTGAAAATACCGGTTACTATCGAATGGCGTCCTGCTAAAGGTCTGATAAAACCATTTCTGCATGCCGGACTATATGCATCTTGTGCGATATCGGGTAGAATAAAAGACAATGACTCCAGTAATTCATTGAAATACAGCGGAAGTAGTAACAGGTTTGATTATGGAGCTATTGCAGGTATCGGAGTTTATCTGACATCCAGTATAGCACTGAACGCCAATTATGAATATGGCTTTTCGGAAAGGGATTTGTCACTCGGAGATCAGTTTGTATCCGTGAAGAATAGAGGATGCTCAATCGCGTTAAATTATCTTTTTTAAAATATAAAATATACGATGTTCAATAAAAATAAAACATATAAAGGCTCAGCTATTCAGAACCCGGCTTTACAATCGCTCAGTGTTATTTCCGGTTCGGCTACACTTAAAGGAGAGATCTGTATAGAAGATGATTTGAGAATAGATGGCAATGTAGAAGGAGATATTAATAGCAAAGGAAAGGTTGTTATTGGCACAGAAGGGTGTGTAAAAGGGAAGATTACAGGCAAATCGGTCGAAGTCAAAGGGAAAGTTCTCGGCGATGTGACGGTTTCCGATATCGTGATCCTAAGAACTTCTTCTCATTACGAAGGCCAAATAACAGCTTATAATATAGAAATAGAAGCCGGGGCCAGTTTTTTTGGCAATTGCAGGATGGAGACCGAAGGAAAGACAGAGACTTCCCTTAATAATAGCTTTAACTCGAATGATATTGTTCCATCCGCCCCGGCTGTTGATAAAGTGGTAGAAGAATATTAATAAAGAAAAAGCGCAACCTCGGGTTGCGCCGTGTAGTTTTGTAAAGTTTTTTGTGATTATGTTAGCTGTGAAGCCTTTGTAATCAGCCCTTAAACTAACCTTCCCAGAGGGGAAGGTTAGCGAAAGGGTGAATAATGCAGGACTTGAAAAAAAATAACTGCGATGTCAGGTGTCAATGGGAGAAACTCCTGACAGGTCGTATTGATGAAATAATTATGAATTAAGACTCTAAGTTTGTCTTCAGTGTGAATATGTTTTAACCAAAGGGTCATAAGGCTGTGAAGTTCACATGACCCTACTTTTTTATCAGGTTGTAACTTAGGTAAAATGAAAAGAAATAAAAATGAAAAGAAATGACAAGTAGCAGAATTATTTTAATATCAATATTTACCTTGGCCATAGCCACATTTGAGAATGTGGATGGAGATAAAGGCAGGCAAAAGGATAAGCCTGACCCGGGTCGGAAGATTCTGGTTGAAGAGTTTAAAGACAGAAATACAGGCTGTGTTATCACATATGAGTATTATAAAAATCCGGAAGGGGAAAAAATACTTCATGGAAAATATAAAAGACAATGGTCTATATCCCAGAATGACAGAAGTAGCTGGTCGGGCCGGGAACAAATAACAGCAACATTTGTAGAAAACAGATTGAACGGAGTTGTTACTATCAACTGCGAAAAATATAAATGGAAACGGAAAAGTGAATACATAAAAGGTAAAGGACGAAAAGTATCCATGGTTCCGGTCGAATCCTATTTGGCTAATAATTTGAAACTGGTTGTAAAAAACGATACACTGGCCGGCTCATTCAATTTCGAGTTAGGAAATTTGAGATATGAAGCACAAGGCAAAGTAAACGAAGCCGGAGAAATGCAGGGAAAATATGTCTTGTATAGGCGAAATACAACAGAAGATACAAAAAACGCACGAAATATCGGCCAGAACTGGGTTGTTGAAGAAGAATACCTGTGCGATCCCGAATATACATATAAAGACGCCATTCCTAATATAACGGAAGTTAATCTGGGTTATCCGGGAACTTCGAGAAGTGAACAGATACGAATCAAAATACCGAGACTAAGGCTAAGTATAGCCCCTAAGTAAAATGTATAAGGAATAAATTGTGTTATGAAAAAAAACATCAAAACAAGTACTCAATCTAATATATTATCATTTGTTATAGTTTTATTGGCAATTGTGCTGGTCGTATTGCTTGTGTTTACTTCCTGCTCTTCGAACAAGAGGGGATATGGCAAGCTGGAAATAGAAAGGCTTTTTATGCAAACCACAAAGCCGGAAATTGATTTTCTGAACAGTGGCGGGCTGGAAGGACAAAGCGGCCCCAGAACAATAGCTGAAGAAGTCTCATTTACGAATGTTGAAGACCAGACACTGGACGAGAATGAGGTATTTGCCAGTCAGGCCGAGAAACTGGATACAAGCAAGGTTTATAAACTATCGGAAGTCGTTATCAAGGTTAAATCTAATTTTGCGCCCGAGCGTGATGGTAAAGTAAATTTAGATTTTAATATTATCGCACCCGTCGATATTCTCGATCCGAACTGGCGTTTGGTGTTGGCTCCAAAATTAATAGACGGCGATTCGATTTGTCAGTTAGATACGGTTGTTTTAGTAGGAGAAGGTTTCAGGGATAAGCAAATAGCAGATTATGAAGCTTACGAAGATTTCCTGTCAACGATTGTCGATCCTTCAGCTTACGATTCCCTGTTTGTGAACTGGAAAAGTATGTTTAAGGAAATCCATAAAGTGCAACGGCGCAACTATGACGATTACCGTAAACAATACGACATGATAATGGGATATGAGAATTGGCGGAAGATGAACGAAATGGAATTCCTCAGTATGGAAGCTCTTGCCTTGCGCCATAAAAAGCATATGTACAGTAAATATTGGAGAAAAGCAGAAAATCAGGTCTTAAAGAATAAAGATAAAGGGAAGCCTTCGGATGGTATTCACGAAAAATACGAAGAGAAATACAAAAAAGATTATGTTAGTTTTCTGAAAAGCAGATTTTCATTGCACTGGCTCGATAGTGTTACTATAGATCTTAACATACATACGCAGAAAGACAGTATATTGAAACGGAGCCATGTGCCACGCAAATACAGGGAAATACATAGTAAGGGGCTGAAATTGGGTGATATTCAGGCAAAAGCATTTACGGAGGAAGACTCTGTGAGGATAGCGAAACATCATTATCTGATAGATGAAATTGTACTGAATGAACTGAATATGAACCGGAAGGATGAGATATTTAATGAAATAGTTGAATTCCCGTACCGCTCCGATTCAAGAGGGTTAAAAGTAGATACTCTTATCACGGCCGAAGATGATATAATTTATCATTATCAGCAGCCATGGACTGTGAGGCCGGGGATGAAGAACCTGAAAATAGTAATGGAATCGAGGGTTGAAGCCGTAGATCGTACAGTCTTTGCATTCCCAGCGTCCGACACGTTGACGTATTTTATTGCTTCCTTGTCGCAATTGGCAGATGGCAGCCTTGTCACCGAGCGGAAAAAATTACATAAATATCTCTTTGATAAAGGTACTATCTATCCGGTTTATAAGACACGGAAATCACATCAATATGAAGAGAGCATTAATTCAGGTGTTCTGGACAAGCTGTTAGAAGCATATGATTCATATACATCAAGGCCTGAATATTCGGTAGATAGCATCATTATGGAATGTAGTGTAGACCTCAGAGGAGACTGGGAAACTAACTATGAACAGTCTGAGAAGAGAGGAAATGCCATTTCCGATTACCTGAAGAGGAGGACTGGCGCTCATGTGGTCGTCAAACCGAAAGGAGAAGACTGGAGATCGCTGGTAAAAGAAATACAGGCACATACCGATTTGCCTAACGCCAAGGCGATCATCGACACCCTGACCACTGCGGTCTATCCGGATCAGACGGAAGAAACTATAAAGAAATTATATCCCAAAGATTATAAGATCATAGTTGATGAGATATATCCAAAACTGAACAGGGTTGACTATTATATTGAACTTAGCCGGACGGATATAGAAAAAGATACAATACGGGAAACTTTCCGGGAAGATTATGCCGAAGCTATCCAGATGTTGAGAAACGGGGAATATATGGACGCATTGGAGGTGCTGGCTAATTATGGCGATTATAATACAGCATTGTGTCTGGTTTGTATGGGATATAATGATAAAGCTCAGGGGGTATTGGACAGGCTACCCGAATCGGCCCGGAATGAATATCTCTCGGCTATCATATTTGCCCGTAAAAAAGATGATAAAGAGGCTTCCAAAAGGCTGATAAACGCTTGTAAACTCGATCCTAATCTTTATGACAGGATAAGGCTCGACTCGGAAGTTAGTGAATTGGCAAACAGGGTTAACCTGTGGCCACGCTTGAGTAAGTATTAACATAAAAATAGAAACAAAATGAACCGTATCAGGACTATATTAGTATTAGTGTTCACGGCTTTTACTCTGACCGCTTTTTCTCAGGGCGAATCTAAAAATAATTCGATAAGCTCGGAATGGGAAACAATATCGCTGGGGAAATTACAGAAAAAGCCCCGTTTTAAAGAACCGATGATTTCTGTCCGTTTTATATCGGAAGAAGGTTCTAAGTTTTTGCATCTTTCGTTAAAGTATATGTTTACCGATGCCATATTCGAAGAAGCGGTACCTGTGGAGTATTACAAGAACGAGAAGCTAGACTGTGTTACCAATAACGGCAAATATGAACTAAAGGCAGCAAGATATGCCAAAGCCCGTAGAATGAGTACTGTTGCCCAGAAAACGGCAGATATAAGGGTGATTTTCACAGGAGATTTATCCTTCCTGAGCAATACGCTTATAAAGAATTTCACGGTTCATTATGCTCAGGGTTACCAAAACATTGATCTGAATACTCAGGAGGCCACCAATTTGCAACAGGCTTATAATAAATTCCTGGCGAAGTTACCTCAACAGAAGGTGACTACTAATGCAAAAATCGAAGGAGAAAAACCAAAAGCAGTAAGACAAGATACGGTACAATCGAACGAGAATTCGCTTGACCGATTGCGTAAGCAAGCAAGAAACTGGCGCAAGTAGCTAAGCTGGAAAAAGTAGGAACCCAACCCCTGATTTGTCTAAAGTTGTCAATCCTTTCTATTCTTATCCGGGTTCCTACTTCCTTTAACTATTGATGCGTCATTACACAAATACACAACACAGATCACAATAATAGAGTGTTTTTTTAGAGTAAAATCTATAAAATTGAAATTATGAAAAAGAACACTCTTAAAGGGAAAACCAAGATGTTATCCTATATGATTGCCTTTATCATTATGATGGGGGTTCATTTGGTAATGGACAGAACTGGAACTAAAAAAGAGTATGTTGATAATGATCAGAATACAAAAACGCATTCAGACGAAATAGATAATGGTATTGCTCAGGTCGACTATTTGTTGTCAGATTCTTTACCTGCCGGCGGAGAGAGTAATAAAAAAGTTAATCCATTAAAAAATGAATATTCCAACTAATAGAAATAAGGTTATGTTTGGTAAGCTGAATCTATATACTTTATTCACATTTGTCGTTTATCCTGTGTTTTTTATCGGAGCACTTTTGGTCTTCATTTTTATGTATAATAAGAAAGGAGAGGCTAGTCTTTTGAAAAAAACAGATTCTATAAGGAACGAAAGACCAGAATGGAGGAAAACTCCGGTTCCGGCAGACACCCTGAATATGGATGACAGCTTATCCTGCACGCGTAAACATTTTCACTCGTAGACAATATTAAATAATAGAATTTAGACAGAAATTTTCTCATATCAACAGATTTCAGTAACGATAATTTTTCGGAGGACAAACAATGAATACATGGTTTTATATTTTATTGACATACCAGTTAATATCCTGGGTATGTATTATCTTTAGTTTAGTAACAGCTCCTACAAGCGACGAATTATATGGTGAAGAGATAGAATAATTTTTTTCTGTAAACATAGATTTTTTGTCAACCTATTTTAGGGTGGGACAATCTTTATTTAAAAGAGGAGAGAATCTGATTTCTCGCTCCTCTTTTATTTGTATATACGGATCAGTAATTGAATCTGCATTTTTCTCTGGGAACTTTATCTATGTAAGTAAAGTAATTATAAATTATGAGTTATAAGTTATGAATGTGAAATACAAAAACCTGAGAATTATACTTAGCGTCTTTGCGACTTTGCGAGAAAATCTGTCAGAAGTGTCAGGTTTTAACATTATAGTGTGCCAGTAAAAGTATACTGGTTTATAAATAATAAAACTAGCAAGCTAGAAACAGCGTTCAGCGGAACAGAGTGTAGCTAAAACTTAAAAACTATTAAACTAAAATATGTGTCAGATGTGTCAGGTTTTGGCTGAAAATAATGAACTGGTGTGCTTAGAAAAAAGGAAAATGAATATATAATTTGTTATTTTTGCATTACTATAAATAATACAGATAGAAAAATGATTCCATTCCTATATAATGTTGCACAGGCTTACTATAAGAATTATGGCTCACAGATCAGCCGTTTTACATTTGTCTTTCCCAATCGGCGGGCCGGAATCTTTTTTCAGCAATATCTGGCTCAGATTGCCAACAAACCGGTCTTTTCACCCGGGATACTGACTGTAACCGATCTTTTCGAAAAGCTCAGTCCATATAAGAAAGCAGATCGCATAGAGATGCTCTTCACGCTTTATGATATTTATAAGCAGATAAGCGCGACATCAGAAACATTCGACGAATTTCTCTATTGGGGGGAAATGCTTCTGAACGATTTCGACGATGTAGACAAATATCTCGTTGATGCGCAACAGTTGTTTCGCAATATAAAGGACCTGAAGGAAATAGATGCCGGATTCGATTTTCTTACAGAAACACAAATAGAAGCTATACGTCGTTTCTGGTCAAATTTTTTGCCGATAGGAGAGAATGACAAAAAGAAAGACTTTCTGGAGATGTGGGAGGTACTTTATCACCTTTACAGCTCTTTGCGGGAAACTTTGCAGGAACGCGGACTGGCATATGAAGGTATGATATTCAGGGATGTTGTAGAACGTTATTCGAACGATCCGGATGTATCATTACCATTCGAAAAGATCATATTTGTTGGACTGAACGGTCACAGCACATCAGAAGAAAAATTTCTAAAATATCTGAACAGACGGGGAATAGCCGACTTCTATTGGGATTATTCCTCGCCATTGGTGCGCGATCCGCAAAATAAAGCGTCATTCTTTATAGACAGGAATAAAGTCCAATTCCCTTCTCAATTATCATTAGAGCCAGAAGAATTAAGTATGGAAAAGCCCGTGTTGGAAGTCATTGGTATACCATCATCGGCAGGACAGGCAAAATATGTGCATTCTGTTATAAAATCGTTAATAGAAGAAAAGCAGATCACGTCGTCAGATAAGGCTATGAATACGGCGCTGGTGTTACCCGACGAAAATTTATTGTTACCCACCCTGTATTCCATACCTCAGGAAATAGACAAAATAAATGTGACGATGGGATATAGCCTGGCTAACAGTTCCATTGCCGGACTGATGGAGCATATTTTTGAGTTGCAGCGAAATATAAGAAGATCTGAAAACTATACGGGTTTTTATTATCGTCCGGTTTTGTCTATACTCAATCACAGATATGTGGTAAATATAGCAGGCGAACAGGCAAAATTATTGAGGCAAAATATAGTACAGTATAACAGAGTAGTGGTTTCTGAACAGGAATTGCAATCTCATCCGTTGTTAAGTCTTATTTTTAAGGCTATAACCGGCTGGGCTGATATACCTGATTATCTGCAGGCAATATTATCGTACCTGAAAATGTCGCTGTCAACAAATTCTGTCGGAGATGAGACTATTAGCCGTTCGGCAGATATAGAGGGTGAATTTATTGTTGAGTATTACAAAACAATAAATAAAATGAACGAATCACTGAAGAATATCTTTCCGGAGATGACAGTAGAGACCTACCTGAAGCTACTGAAAAAACTGATTGTTGGTATCAGCGTTCCTTTTAGCGGAGAGCCTTTGTCCGGACTCCAGATAATGGGAGTATTGGAAACCCGTGCCTTGGATTTCGATAATCTGATCATCCTGTCGATGAATGAAGGTATATTTCCGCTCAAAAGAGCCACCAGTTCATTCATACCTTATAATTTACGTAAAGGATTCAGCCTACCAACATACGAACACCAGGATAGTATATTTTCATATCATTTCTACCGGATGATTAACCGGGCTAAACGGATTTATCTTTTATATGATACCCGTACCGAAGGGTTACAGTCGGGTGAAGTGAGCCGTTATTACAATCAGATAAAACACTTGTATGCCGATTCGTTCGATATCAGGGAGAAACTTGCTGTATATAAAGTGGCTTCATCCGAAAGTCTGGCTATCTCTATCCATAAGACGCCGGAAGTGATGAAAAAAATGGATGCTTTTCTACAGGGCGGGGATAAACGGTTATCGGCCAGTGCTATAAATACTTATCTGAATTGTCCGTTGCAGTTCTATTTCTCGGTGGTGGAAAACATGGCTGAAGAAGATGAGATAACGGAAACCGTCGAGGCCAGTATGTTCGGGACGATATTCCATAAAGTGATGGAGTGGCTTTACGAACCTTTCAAAGAAAAGATGGTCACAGCTGATTTGTTACATAAAATATGTGCGAATGATAGGTTGTTGACAGAATATATAGAGCGTTCGTTTTCTGAAAACTATTTTAGAACGAATAAAATTAAGCGACTGACAGGGCAGAACTATCTGACAGGTGAGGTTTTACGAAAATATATTAAGCAGGTATTACTTACCGATGCAAAATTAACTCCATTCGTTTATTTAAATTCCGAAGAACCGATCAGGGCAAGCTATCTGATGCCATCGGGGCGGATTGTTTCCCTGAAAGGTATTATTGACAGGGTAGATGAGGTAAGAGGTAATTTACGAATAATAGATTATAAAACTGGAAAAGGTATTCTTCGCTATAAAAATATGGAAGATCTTTTCGATAAAGAATTGAAAGACCGTCCTAAAGCTGTAATGCAGGTCTTTATGTATTCCCATCTATACCTGGTAGACAACCCGGGTAAAATACTGGAGCCGGGTATCTATTATCTCCGCAATCTGTTCGATTCGAAATTCGATCCCGATGTTATAAACAAATCGGGTAGGGGTGATGTGCGGATTACTGACTTTTCGGAGTATCAGGAAGAATTTAAAACGCACTTCGATGCTTGTCTCGAAGAAATCTTTAATCCTGAAGTCCCCTTCGACCAGACGCCAACGGGCGATGCCTGTCGCTGGTGTATATTTACTAATATCTGTAAGAAATGATTTGAAAATTAGCATATTAGCATATTCGAAAATGATATTTATTATTGGCTAATTTGCTAATTTTCAAATTGTCTGATTAAAATGCCTGCTCTATATCCTTTATTATATCATCTGCATTTTCTATCCCTATCGATAATCTGATGAGATCGGGAGCTACACCTGCAGCAATTAGCTGTTCGTCACTCAACTGACGGTGGGTATGGCTCGCGGGATGCAATACGCATGTACGGGCATCGGCCACATGGGTTACTATGGCTACCAGTTTCAGCCTGTCCATAAACCCGACAGATGCGTCTCGTCCGCCTTTCAGTCCGAATGTCATCACACCGCAGGTTCCATTCGGCATATACTTACGGGCACGGTCATAATATATATTGCCTTCCAGTCCCGGATAATTTACCCATGCCACTTCGGGGCGCGATTGCAGGTATCGGGCTACTTTCAGCGCATTTTCGCAATGACGAGGCATACGCAAATGTAGCGTTTCCAGTCCGAGGTTGAGCAGGAAAGCATTTTGAGGCGATTGTATCGAACCCAGATCGCGCATCAGTTGCACGGTCGCTTTGGTTATATAGGCTCCTTTGCCAAACGCTTTTGTATATGTCAGGCCGTGATAAGAATCGTCGGGTTGTGTCAATCCCGGGTATTTATCAGCATGGGCATCCCAATCGAAATTTCCACTATCAACGATAGCACCGCCAACACTGGTAGCGTGGCCATCCATATATTTGGTAGTGGAATGTACGACTATGTCGGCGCCCCATTCGAAAGGACGACAATTGATCGGGGTAGGGAAGGTGTTGTCAATAATCAGTGGCACGCCCTGAGATTGGGCTATGCAGGCAAATTTCTCTATATCCAGTACATTCATTGCCGGATTGGCGATAGTTTCGGCAAAGAGGGCTTTAGTATTTGGCCGGAAGGCTTTCTTTATCTCTTCATCCGAAGCTTCCTGATCGATGAAAGTAACATCGATTCCCAGTTTTTTCAATGTAACGGAGAACAGGTTGTATGTGCCGCCGTATATAGCCGATGCGCTTACAAAGTGATCTCCGGCCGAACATATATTGAAGATCGCATAAAAATTAGCAGCTTGTCCCGACGAGGTAAGCATAGCGGCTACTCCACCTTCGAGCTGGCATATTTTGTCGGCAACGGCGTCATTTGTCGGGTTTTGCAGGCGAGTGTAAAAATAGCCGCTTTCCTCTAGGTCGAAGAGTTTAGCCATCTGTTCACTGGTTTCGTATTTAAACGTTGTGCTCTGGTAGATAGGCAATACACGCGGCTCTCCTTTTTTAGGAGTCCAACCGGCCTGAACACATATTGTCTCCAGGTTTTTCTTTTCTTCTTTCATTTCAGTTTATATGTTAGTTTTCTTCTATTACAATATCGAAATGCCTTAAAAGCCCTGTCAGTCCGTCTTTCGAAAAACGGGCTTTTTTTATCCGGTTCTGGCCAAGGTCTATTATATAATTATAGGCTGAAGTAAAATCAGCCTTTTGTATATTCGTATTATAGAAAATAGTTTCGCTAAGATCACAATTGATGAATTTGGCTTGTTCGAGGTCAGCATGCCCAAAATCAACACCTTTGAGAGATGAGTCTTTAAAGGCTGTTTTGCTCATCTTGCGTTTCTCGAAAGAACCGTAATCCAATATACAGTTGTCAAAATTTACACTGAATATAAAGTCATTGCAGTGATTGAACTTTACCCCTAATATCTTACAATGCTTGAACTCGACACTATCCATAGTCGATTGTGTAAAGTTAGTCATCGCAAGATTACAATTTGTAAAGATGCAATCGGTAAATGTACATGAAAGTACCTTTGCATTTGAAAAATCGCAATTGATAAAGGTGCAATTATCGAAAGTCTCTTTCTCCAAACCTCCGGTAAAAGATTGGTTTTCAAATTTTATATCCTCAGTGTATTGCCCGGCCATTGTTCAACTTATTCCCTTATTATTTTTACTTCTCCCGACTTTCCAAGCTTTATAATGCTTGAGGCCTTTGATTTAGTGGTATCGTCTTGTCTGTAACTAACTATATAATCTACACCGCTTTTTATTTCATCGCTTATTTCATCGAAATTCGCAGGTGATGGTTCTCCGCTAATGTTGGCCGATGTAGAGACAAGCGCTTTGCGGAAGCGTTGACACAGCTTATTTGAGAATTCTTCTTTCGTAATACGAATAGCAATGCTACCGTCTTCTGCTATCAGGTTAGTTGCAAGATTACGGGCATTGTCATATATTATGGTAAGTGGTTTATCGGTCAGTTCTATCAGATCCCAGGCCACATCGGGTACGCCATCTATGTAGAAATCAAGTTTTACAGGATTGTCGAGCAGGGTGATAAGAGCTTTGCTGTCGTTACGCCTTTTCAGTTCGTAAACGCGGCGTACGGCGTCTTCATTTGTGGCATCGCATCCTATTCCCCAAATGGTGTCGGTAGGGTAGAGTATAAGACCTCCCGCAACCAGTACGTCAAAGGCTTTTTTTATATCTTCATTCATTTTATATTGATCAGTTGATAGAGTTTAACGTCTTCGAATTTATCGGTACGTTGTATCCAGTCTTTTAATACACCGATTTTCTTATAGCCCGATTTCTCAAATAAAGCTATACTTTTTGTGTTTGATATTGAAATGTAGGCATATATCTGGTGCAGGTATAGAAAACTGAATGCATAATCGGCCATCAGTTGCAAAGCCTGGAATGCATAACCTTTCTGCCTGTAGGCCTCGTCTATTAATATACCGATTCCGGCCCGGCGATGGTGGGCATCTATATCATACAGGTCGACAGTGCCTATTGTGGCTCCGTTTTCGGTATAGGTGACCATCAGACGCAGTTGTTTACTCTGGTAAATATCCATCTCCAAAGCATCGTTTATATATTGACGCAGTACGAGTTTCGAATAAGGAGCAAGCGTATTGCCATGTATCCATAAGGCAGTTGAGTTCTCCCATTTGTAGAGAGTATCCAGATCTTCGGGCTCAACAGCGCGTAATGCTATCTGCGAATTTTTTAAAAGCATTGTAGAAAGATTATAAATTATGAATGAAGAATTAAGAATACAAAGCAATTACCGAAGCGCAGGCGAGGCGATCATAAGTTATAAGTTAATTCTTCATTCATAATTTATAACTCATAATTCATAATTCCCTAATACCTGTCTTTCTCGAACATTTCACCCAGACGGATAAAAAAGTTCTTCTTGCGGCGGCGTACCCGTTGGTTTTCGCCGGACGACATCATTATTCTTTCAAATGAGGTTTCTCCTTTTTCCATAGCTTTGATGGCATGATAGATAACCCCCCAATCGGGTAATCCTCCTAAATTACGATCGTCAATATAAAGATCGGCGTTCAGTTTCCGTGCTGCTACTGTAACATCTTCATCGGGATGATTTTTGTTGGCAGCATAGTATTTAAGACCTTTACTTTCGCAATAGTCAACAGCTTCCTGCAAAAGACTACCATCGCGGACAGTCCACATCAGCAGTGTATGCCCTTCTTTCTGAAGTTGTAGTAAGGTTTCTATTGCAAACGGTATAGGGCGCCCTATTTTAGGATACTCATGCTCTACTACTGTTCCGTCAAAATCTACAGCTATTACCATGTCTATTTGTTTAATTATATATTATTCTTTCGTTTCGTTGTGTTTGTTTTGAATGGCGTTCTTGCCCGGATAGCAAAATGCTAAAGCAAATATAATTATTAAAGTCATATATACTGCATTCAGGGAATTAAAAGAATAGATTCCCGCCAGATTCAGAATGATCACGGCATCTAAAATAAGGAGGCGCAAGATATATGAATTGAAATACTTTTTCAGGAAAATTTCACCCTCCAGTAATTCTATCTTTTTGGATTGCGAGTGGAATAACTTTAATGCTCCAGGTATTGCTATAATACTGAATATTATAGAATATTGCTCGAAAAGGACATTGCCGCCATTATGCAGATTGAGTATTCCTTTAATGTATATCAGAATTAAAAGAGCCGCAACGGACAAGATCATATTTGTCCAGAATATCGCCAATAATTTTTTACGTAATTTTTTATATTCGTCAGTCATAGATCAGATTTACATACGGTATGATTCGTTGAATAAAGTACGGTTGAGAATGGAGCGCCCCAATGTTATTTCATCGGCATATTCTATTTCGTCGCCTATTGATATTCCACGTGCTATCATGGATACTTTCACGTCGAACGGAGCCAGTTTCTTGTAAATATAAAAGTTAGTTGTGTCGCCCTCCATTGTTGTACTCAGAGCCAGAATGATTTCATTGACCCCGCCAAGAGACACGCGTTCTATCAGGCTGCTTATTTCCAGGTCGGCAGGCCCGATTCCATCAATCGGCGAAATAATTCCTCCCAGCACGTGATATAGTCCTTTATATTGCATTGTATTCTCTATGGCCATCACTTCCTTGATGTTTTCCACCACACAGATAGTTGATGAATCCCGCGACTTGTCGAGGCATATAGGGCATACCTCATCATCGCATATATTGTGGCATACCTTACAGTATTTTACTTCATGCTTCAGTTTTACAAGGGCTTCCGAAAGACTTTCTACCATCGCATTATCCTGCCGCAAAATGTGTAGAATAAGCCGTAATGCAGTTTTTCGTCCTATGCCGGGCAATTTGGCAAATTCGTTGACTGCATTTTCAAGTAAAGCCGATGGATATTTTTGATTCATTGCTAGTTTCTGATAATCGAAGCGCAAAGATAAAAATAATTGATTATTTCGCCGTCTTTTTATATTTGCTTAAAGTTATTTTAAGATATTGACTTTGTTAAAGATTGTCATCCTGAACAGAGTGAAGGATCTTTTTTTTGAAAATAGAGATTCTTCGTTACACACAGAATGACAAAATAATCCTTAAATCATTTCAGCCTGTTCATCAGTTCCTTATTTATTTCATACAGTTCGTTTATTTTTTCTTCCAAACTCTTTACATGATTAATCAGTTCGTCGTTGTTGTCTGAAGCCAGTTCATCGACAATCAGCGATGTGAAAAACGACATACCCAGCATCCCTCCTACAAAAACAAATAACGAGAAAAACACCCTGATGGCGACCGATGACCAGTATGGTATATCCGCAACCATAAAGTCGGGGATTTCATACCATCCTTCGATTGTCAGCATACGGAAAACAGTATATGCCGACTCGAACGGATTGCCGAAAAGGGTAGGGTATGAGTCCTTAAATATATAAGTGAGGATGGTGCTGATAATGACCATCATTATAAATGCCCCTATTATCAGACTGAGAGAGGCTTTTATCGCTCTGCCGAAATCCCTGAGTAACTTGGAGAAATTAGGTATGAATTTACCGAACCGTATGAATTTGAATAATTTGAAAACCCTGAGCAACAGGATATAATTGTAATCGGCAGGGTTTTTGTCACTGAATATAAGGAATAAGGAAACCGATGCCAGTAACACAAGTAACATATCAAATACATTTGCCGCACTCTTGAAGAAATCCGATTTATAGAAATGTATCTTATAGATGATTTCGATAAGAAACAGTAACGTGATGAGATAATCCGTAATCTCAAGTATACCATTGAATGGTGTATTAAACGTCAATAGTATGGTCACCAGTGTATTAAATAAAATAATACCTCCTATAAAACGATTGTTCAGTAAAAGTTTAAGCATATCAGAATCTTAATGTGCCAAATGAGTATTTATCTTCCAAAGATAAACATTCTTTACAGTTAACAGTCAACAAACTTGTAACTCGTAACTAAATAAAAACCTGACAAACCTGACAGATTCAAGCTCCCTCTGGTCCCCCCACGGGGCAGGGAAGCCGTGGTTTTCCAGTATAGATAAACCTAATCTTATTTCATTACACACGAACAGACACCAAAGAATTCATTGCGGCAAGACCCGGAGAACAATTTGAAGTTTTGATGCGTTTGCTTTATATACTCAGATTTATATAAATTATCTTTGCAAAAAATATGCACAAATGTCTTTAATTCAATTATTCAAAAATCTGAAGCCATATGTATATCCATACCGCTGGCTGGTAGTTCTTGCTCTTGTTCTCACATTGATAGGCTCACTTACGGCGCAGGTTAACGCATGGGTGCTACGATATGCCGTAGATGAGATTAATGCTCTGGTAGAAGCGCACAAAGGCTTGCAGGAGGGGTTTTCGATACTGGTTACTATATCGGTTATACTGATTAGCAAGGAAGTGATCAATTCATTTATCCAGTTCGGACAGAAATTTTATGGCGAAAAACTGCGTATTTTTATTGCTAAAGATCTGGCTCAGGCTGTAATAGATAAAGTACTCACATACAAACTCGCTTTTTTTACATCCGGTGGAAATCAGCCCGGAAAACTGCAAACCCGCATAGACAGAGGAGTGGAAAGCCTGACACGACTGGTGCAGAATTTCTTTATAGATATTCTCCCTTTGTTTGCCAACTCCATAGTGGCGCTGTTAATGATGTTCAATGCTAACTTTTATGTAGGACTTGTAGGTTTGTGCATTATCCCTATCTATTACATTGTCAGTCGTCAACAGGCAATAAAAATGAGCGGTTCGAGGCGTAATATAAAAGAATTGAGGGAAAACAAAAGCCAGGGTATTCTCGGTATCCTGGAATCTATCACAGTTATAAAATCGTTTATCCGTGAAAATATCGAAAGCGATAAACAGATGTCGCTTCAAAACCACCTGACCGATGAACAGATGAAAACCCGTAAAATGAGTTTTTTATTTGACGGATTGAAAAGTTTTATTGATCAGATCGGTATTGTTTTTATTATCATTCTGACAGCCTATTTCGTGTTGATAGGGAATATGACAATCGGGGCTATCATGTTCCATATCATGCTCTTTAATAACGTGTCTGCCCCCATCCGGCAATTACACCGCATTTACGACCAGATGAACGATGCGCTTATCTATTCCGAAGGCTTTTTTGATATACTTAAAGCAGATCATCAGATCGAACATTCAGGGGATTATAGAGGACATATACGGGGAAAGTTCAAAATCAGGAATGTTAACTTCACTTATCCTGACAATGAGGTGCAAACCCTCTATGATATTAATATGGAGATCAATCCGGGACAAACAACGGCCTTAGTCGGACTTTCAGGCGCAGGGAAGAGCACACTGATAAATCTACTGGATAAATTTTATAGTCCCGATTCGGGAGAAATATTACTGGACGGAGTTTCGCTGGAAAAATACGATACTGCTTATTTGCGGGAAAATATTGGCCTTGTCTTGCAAAAAAATCATATATTTAATGGTACAATAGAAGAAAATATCCGCTATGGTAAACCAAATGCTACCGAAGCAGAGGTTATTGATGCCGCAAAAAAATCGTATATTCACGATCAGATAATAACCTTTGAGAATGGTTACCAGACTTCTGCTTTGGCTCTGTCGGGCGGGCAACAGCAGAAAATAGCTATTGCGCGTATGTTCCTGAAAAATCCGCCGATCATTTTTCTGGACGAACCAACAGCCAGCCTCGATGCTGTGGCGACCGAGCAGATTAAAAACAGTCTTGACGCTATAAAAAAAGACCGTACGGTGATTATTATCTCTCACAGTATATCGCAGATCATAGATTCGGACTGTATCTTTGTGATGAAAAACGGCCGTGTGGTGGAATCTGGTACACATGATGAAATATATCATCAGGAAGGTACATACAAAGAGATATTCGATGCTATGGCACGCAGTCTGAATATTGATAAAATATCGAAAACACTGGATGATTAATTGCCTCTACTTTTAAGTGGAGGAATATATGGGTAATTTTATCCACGCCTTAAAAGGCATGGCAATTGAAAGAATTACAACAGATAAAATATAGCTTTTATGACTCAAAAAGAATACAAAGACTTATACGATGAAGATGAAGCTGTCGGCTGGCTCGAAATAGATAAAAAAGTAGCTGGAATATACGGAAATACTGAACCCCGCCATTATGCGCCACCACTTCACTATATGCTGGGCGGGCAAGATCCGTTGGATGGGGTAAGTGTATATGATTCTCAGAAACAGGAATTTCACCGTCATCTGGTTAGTTACGGTATGTCGGAATTATATTACAATGAAGAAGCCGTAGGAGGAGAATTCAGTAAATGGGGATTCGAATTCACTATGCGGCTAAAGCTTTTCGAGGAAGATAAGGATGACCCCACATGGGCTATTAATATGATGAATAATCTGGCCCGTTATGTTATAAAAAGCGGCCGGTGGTTCGAAGAGGGACATGTGATACCTGCAAACGGACCAATCAGGCTTAATTCGCAAGCCGATATAGATATTGTAGGAGTGGCTTTTACCCTCGATCCCGAACTGGGGAAGATACAAACTCCGCACGGTGAAATCGCTTTTCTCCAAATGGTTGGACTTACGTCCCAAGAATTGGAACGGGTAACATCTGCAGGTTCTGTATATAATGAAGTATTGAAATTGCTGGATGAGTTAAAAACTGATAATCCGCTGTTAATTACCGATTTGTTGAGGAGGTAAATATTAGGTGCCAGGTGAACTTATTTCATTAATTCTGTGTTTTATATGAAAAAATTATGGATAATGTAAATCAGGAGTCAAAGGAGTTAACATTCTCTTTGATCATTAGTAGTCAGAGTAGTTAAGTAGTTTAAATACATTTTTGCTTCTACTTAACTACTAAGTTGCTAAGCAACCGATAACTACTTGATTCCTTTGACCACTGATCCGCATTATTAGAAAAGCAAAAGTGATACATGAATCTGTATTACATCTTTTCTATACTTATTATTGTAGCTACGGTTGTCGGATATCAGGCTGGCTTTTATTCTATAAATTATCTTAATAGTGCCGCAAAGCAATAATATAACTTGCATCGAGGTAATTGAAAGATGCTTTTTTTTGATAATTTTGTGCTACTCTAAAAAAGGATATTATTAGACGTTTTAAGAAAATATTCCTATCCGTTTTGGGTATAGTCACAGGGCTGATTATACTTCTTTTTGTGTTGTTGAATATTCCCGCTTTCAGGGAGTATACAAAGAATATTGTAGTAGATGAACTGAAGAAAAAACTCGATACAGACTTAGGTATAGGCAGTCTCTATTATTCTCCGTTCAGCACACTGGAACTTGATAGTGTCTATCTTAACGGACAACAGGGAGAACGAATTTTAATGGCCGACCGGATCTCGGCCGGAGTTGATTTGCTGGCTCTCCTGCAGGGACGTATTGTTATCACTTCGGCATGGCTGAGCGATTTCGATGTTCATCTGTCCAAACAGGATTCCGTATCTCCGATGAATATTCAGTTCATTGTGGATGCATTCAAGCCTAAAGATGACAAACCGAAGGGTAAAGTCGAATTTGTAGTCAATTCCCTGAATATATCGAATGGCAGATTCTTTTATGATGTAAAAGATAAACCGGTCAAAACAAATACTTTCGACGTCAATCACATACAGGTGTCCGATCTTCAGGCAAAATTATCCCTGAAATCTCTGGCCTCCGATTCTCTGAATGTACAGGTAAAGAAGATCAGCCTGAAAGAAAAAAGCGGCCTTGAGATATCCAATCTGGTTTTCAGGTTGATAACACAAGGGAAAAAAGCTTCTGTGCGAGGATTTAAGCTCGATTTGCCATCCTCGAAACTGGAACTTAATAAACTTGAAGTTGATCTGTTGCCGACGAGTGATACGGCTAATGTGCTTGACTATGCTACATTGGATTGTGTTATCGCCCATTCTCATTTTGCTCCGAAAGATATAGCTGCATTTACTCCGGCATTGCAATATTTTAAAGATGAAGTTACACTGGAAGGGCATATTTCCGGCTCTGTCGATAATCTTCTGGTCGAAAATCTTGTAATCAATTACGGGGAGAGGATGCAGCTGGTGTCGAATGTCGAAATAAAAGATATTAGGAATAAGGATAAGATGTATATACTGGGCAGTATAGATAATCTTACTGTAAGCAGTGAAGAGATAGAAAGCCTTGTAAATAATTTCTCGAAGACGAGAAAATCCCTGCCGCAAGAGCTTAGACGATTAGGCACAATATCTTTCGAAGGAGATGTATCGGGATACCTGAGCCAGCTTACTGCATTTGGTAGCCTGGAAACAGCATTGGGTATCGTGCGTACAGATGTGTTGTTTGGCCTCAATCCCCGCAAAGGAATAGATTTTGCAGTACAAGGGAAAGTAGCTACTTCGGGATTTAATCTGGGGACACTCTTAAATAGTAAAGACCTTGACAAGGCCTCCCTAAACCTGTCTGTAGATCTTGAAAAACCATCTTATGGAAAAATTAAAGGGAATGCGCAAGGAAATGTACACGACTTCTACTATAAGGATTATACTTATCACGATATATCTCTGGATGTAGATTACGATGGATTATCTGTCAACGGGCAGGTATCGATGGACGATCCTAACGGGATGCTTAGGCTCGAGGGACTGCTTGATATGGCAGATAAAGATAATCCCAAGCTCAATTTTACAGCATCAGTACGAAATGCCCAGTTAGATAATCTTAATTTGGTACGTAAAATGCCGCATACATATCTGTCGTTCGCCATAGATGCTGATTTCACGGGAAAGGATATAGATAACGCGATAGGATATATCAGTATAGACTCTATAGATTTTATCCGGGAAGATAAATTATTCCAGATGGACAACCTGCTTGTCGAAGTCTCGGGGCCGCAGGAAGACAGGAACCTTAGGATCTCATCAGATCTTCTTACCGGAGAGGTTAAGGGAAGTTACTCGTTTTCGTCCATGATAAACAGTATACAACAGACATTGCATGAGTTCCTGCCAGCATTGATTAGACCGAAAGATAAGATCAAACCCGAAGAAAAAGATAATATACTTGATTTTAATCTGCAGATAAATAATACAGAAAGCCTGAGCAATATACTGAATTTACCCGTTACAATATTCAGCCCTTCCAAGATAGTGGGTTTTTACAATAACAGGCAGGATAAGTTTAATGTTGAGATTTTTACACCGTCTGTAAAGGTTGCCGGGATGAACGTTAAATCGGGATATGTATCTCTGAAAAACCCGCAAGATGCAGTTGAAGCCCGGATAAACCTGATGGTGATGGGAAAAAATAATGTTTCGAATGATATAGCCATACGTTCAAATCTGAAAGACAATCTGCTGGAGACCAATATTTCGCTGGTAAATACCGGAAAGCAAAAAGCAAAAGGAGATTTTTCAATAGCCACATTGTTTTCCCGTGAAGATAACAGGCCTTTATCTATTGATATTACTACCCTGCCAAGCGAGTTGTTATTAAATAACGCAAACTGGAGGCTCGAGAAATCGCATATTCAGATACAGGAAGGCATGTATGCTGTTGATAATTTCAGGATATATAACGATGATGGTAGTCAGGAAGTAAAGATAAACGGTAAGTATTCGACCAAGAATACAAATGATATACTCAAAGCCGAGCTAAAAAATATCAGCCTGCAATATGTGTTCGAAACGCTGGCCATAGATGCTTTACAGTTCGGTGGCGAAGCCACAGGAAACCTGTTCGTATCGACTATTGAGAATAAGCCTTACGCTAACACAAGGCTTGAAGTCACCAATTTTAAATTCAACGGGACGGACCTTGGAAATCTGAATCTGTTTAGTGAGCTGGACGAAGAAAAAAATATGGTGATGCTGGACGGGCTTATCAAAACTAAAGAAAACAAGCTGACAAAGGTGGACGGTACACTCGATCCGGTGAAACAGACTTTATCTATCTACTTCGATGCAGACAGTATAGATATCGGGTTTCTGAATAAATATGCTGAAAGTATATTTCAGGGAATACATGGCCGTGGTACAGGTAATGTGCATCTGCACGGGAATTTCTCGGATGTTACTATCGAAGGAAAAGCCTTTATCCAGGACGGAAGTATGGGGATAAATTTTCTTAATACCCGTTATTCTTTTACCGATACCGTCTATCTGAAAAAAGACCTGATTTATTTTAATGATATAACCTTGCTGGACGAGCACAACAATAAAGCCCAGGCCAGCGGTAAAGTAAGCCACGATTATTTCAGTAATTTCATGTATCAGGTAGACCTCACTGCCAGTAATTTCTTGTTGTACAACGCTTCGCAGTTACAGAATCCTTTATTCTATGGGAAAGTGTTTGCCAGCGGTAATGGTACGATAAGTGGAGACGAAGAGGTCGTTGATGTGGATATCCGCATGCGTACCGAGGAGAATACACTTGTGCGTATGAACTTTATGGAAGAAGAGGTGAGTGAGTATTCGTTTATTACTTATAAGTCTAAAAATCAACCGGATTCTCTAAATACAGAACAGACGGCGATGCAACTGGCACCAATCAAAACCAGCTCGGATATGGAAATCAATATGAACTTCTATATCGATGCTACTCCCGATGCTACAGTAGAGCTTGTGATGGACCCCGTAGGTGGCGATATACTGAGAGGATCGGGTAGCGGAGCCATGCAATTCCAGTGGAATACCAAGTCTTCGCCACGTCTGTCGGGTACGTATCATATCAACAGGGGAAGTTATAACTTTACATTCCAGCGTCTCATGGAAAGGCGGTTTTCCATTCAGGAGGGAAGTACAGTGCGCTTCGACGGAGATCCTTTTCAGGCGGTACTCAATGTGAATGCGATCTATAAAGTAAATGCCAGTCTGAACGACCTGGATAAAAATCTGGCTGAATCTACAGGGCAAAGTACTATTCCAGTCAATTGTGTGCTTAATCTTACAGGGGCTTTACGTCGTCCGACTGTCGGGCTCGATATTACTTTTCCGTCTACCGATGCGGAAGTGGAGCGTCAGGTGAAAAGTATTATAAACACCGAAGATGAAATAAACAAGCAGGTTGCCTATCTGCTTATCCTTTCTAAATTCAGGGCGCCACATGGAGCGAATGTCGACAATCCGACATCCGATTTCGCAGCAGTAGCTTCTGCTACGCTGTCCAATCAGTTGACTAAGATTGTGGGACAGATAGACGACAGATGGCAGCTTGGTACAAATATACGGTACAGCGATACGGAAATGACTTATACCGAAGCCGAGCTTATTCTTTCGAGCCAATTGCTGGACGACAGATTGATCATAAACGGGAACTTTGGTTACCGCAACGATGTGAATATGAACAAAGAGGCCATGATTACCGATGTGGATATCGAATACCTGTTGAATAATGCAGGTACATGGCGTATCAAGGCTTATAACCATTATAACGAAAAATACTATTACATACGTTCCGATAAAGCTATACAGACTCAAGGTATAGGGATTGTCTATAAAAAAGATTTCGACAGCCTCAGAGACCTGTTCGGTATATACAGGCCTATGCGCAGGCACACACAACCGTCAGACACAATTGTTCCTGTAATTCCCGATTCTACGAAAAAAGGAAGTGCTTTAAGCCACTTCATCAAACTAAGGAAGAAATGAAGTTGTCGCCCGGGCTAAAACAGTTCGTAAAAGAGCATGAAACGGACGATGTGCATTCGCTGGCTTTACAGGCTGGAAAATATCCGGATATTGATATGGAAACGGCTATCCGTCAGATAAAAGGTCGTAGGATAGCTAAAGATAAAATACCTTCGTGGTATGCAGCCGAAGATATTATTTACCCCAGACATTTATCGCTGGAACAGAGTTCATCTGAAGCGACAGCTATATATAAAAGGTCTTTGTGTAAAGGTAATATAATGGCCGATCTTACGGGCGGGATGGGAGTGGATATTTCTTTCTTGTCCGCTGATTTTGAACAGGCCATATACATCGAGCAACAGGAAGAGTTAGCCGAAATAGCAACTCATAATTTCAATATATTAGGCCTTGATAATATTACAGCGATCAACGCAGACGGGGTAAACTACTTATCGGTAATGCAGCCTGTCGATCTTATCTATATTGATCCGGCACGCAGGGATGACACCGGAAAGAAAACTGTAAGGATAGAAGATTGTACTCCTAATATTCTTGATATAGAAGACCTGCTTGAAAAAAAAAGCGGAATGGCGATGATAAAACTGTCGCCTATGCTCGATATTTCACTGGCTTTGAATTCGTTGAGGAATATTTCGGATGTGCATATAGTAGCGGTGAATAATGAAGTGAAGGAGTTGTTATTCATGAAACAAAAAGATGCAGGACAAGCGACTTATCATTGTGTCAATATTCTGAAAGACAATACAGAAGAATATACTTTTCAGAAAGAAGATGAGAACAGCGCATCGGTGAGTTACTCAACTCAGATATATGCATATCTTTACGAAGCTAACGCCTCTATAATGAAAGGCGGGGCATATAAAAGCATAGCTAATTCTTTTTCTTTGGAGAAACTGCACCCAAGTAGCCATCTTTATACTTCGGACGTATTACAGAACGATTTTCCCGGTCGTAAATTTATTGTAAAGACAGTTTGTTCGCTGAATAAAAAAGATATAAAAGAGCACCTGTCAGGATTAAAACAGGCAAATATTACTGTTCGCAATTTTCCGCTTTCGGTACAGGAAATCCGAAAGAAAACAGGACTGAAAGAGGGAGGGGAAGTATATATATTTGCCACAACGCTTTTTGATGAAAGGAAAGTGCTGATTATCTGCGAGAAAGCATAATGAAATTATTTATTCCGGCCGATAGTTGAATTTAATTGTTCAATTAAAAGTTACGAGTTTGCCTCGCCTTCGTATTTCTACGCCCTTCGGATAGTTATGGGTTACAAGTTTTGTCGCTTCGCGCCACTCACGGCTTCGCCCGGTGGCATTAGTCCGCAGTGCGGGGCACCCGTCAGGCGAGAGGGGCGTGAAACCAAATACTGTTTGAGCCGAAGGCGAGTTTATTTAATTTAGCCCGTAAGCCTGTAACGGGTAGCACGAAGGACGAGCTACCAAAGCGTTTTTTGTTCCTTTTGCGGCTTTGGCCAAAAGAAACACAAGCAATCTTCGATTGTGCGCAGTATAAAATTGAACGATTAATCTATATTATATACTAAATTCTATTTATCTCTCGATCGTATGTTCTGTACGCCGATCAGGCTGTCGTAACGCTGTCCGGCAGGACGGTAATAAACATATACAGTATATTCATTTTCAGCTTCAAAATAATTACCTTCAACCTTTCCGGTCGAAAAATTCCGTCCCTCCTTTGTCAGGTACTGATAGTTATACAAACCTTGTTTCAGAAGCAGGGATAAGTGATATACCCTGTTGTCTTGATCATATTTTAGTTTGTATTTGTCTGAAAACGTATTATTTGTGAAATCGCCATTGATGTATATATCTTCAACCAGAGGGCGATCCATTTCCAGAGTGAAGTTAGTAGTAAAGTAATCGGCTTCCGTTTCGGGGTAATCAGTTTCATTGCTACGGATAAAAGTCCTGCCATTCTGATCCTGGTCGTAACTGTATGACCTGTTTGCCCTCACTTTATCGGTAACAATATCCATTGTATAACCCGGACGGTTATATTCCACATGAGCCACATTCATCCCGTTGTAGCGGTAACTGGATGTCTCGAAACGGCGGTATTCGTTCCCGGCTTCAAATATCAGTTCCTTATTATGTTCATATATAATTTTATTGGGATTGATATATGTAGGCATTATCTTCGACCGCTCGGTATCCAGCCTGTTATTTTGTAATGCAAAAACAAATAATTCTGACCGGGGATCACGGATATTGAACCCCTGATGATGAATAGTAAAAGATAATTGCTGATGGTGCCGGTTAAAATCGATGTCGGTATTTGAAGAAACGGTTGCGCCGATACTCACAGCAGTATCGACCACAGAGAAGCATGCGGTAAGCAATACATCATCCGGCCTGCCTTCTTCGTATATTTCTACAACATAGTTTCCCGATAGCTTGACCGCGGCATCCCTGTTAGGTATGGCCAGACTGAAGTGTGTATAGTCTACGCTGGTGTTTACCGAAGTATCGTAATCATCTATCAGATTGTCATTAAATCCATTGAGATAATCAATATCGGAGATTGAAGTGCTTGGATTCCAGTAAGCATCGCAATGGCGTATCCGGTATCTCAGGCGGTTGAAAGAATCGTCTGACAGGCGATCGAAGCTTATGTGGATATAATCGCTGCTGTTCAGGTTGATTACAGGATTTATAGCCGGATTGCCGTTTATGTTCACCTGAATGGTATGTATTTCCTCCGATATAGCCTGAGTCCTGTAAGGTTGGGCTGCAAGAGCATTGCAGATAAGAATAAGTATGATAATCAATGTATATCTGTTCATAAGCTTGTTTTTTATGGCAGCAAAAGCAAATGTAATAAAAAAACTGCAAGGCATGGGTTTGTCTTGCAGTTTCTTGGATATTATGATATTTCCGGGGCTTATTCTTCCTCTATATCTTCTTTCATGTTGTGGAAAACGTTTTGCACATCATCGTCATCCTCAAACTTATCAAGAAGTTTTTGCAACTGTTCCTGCTGTTCTTTAGTTAATTCCTTCAGATCGTTTGGTATGCGCTCAAATTCTGCGCTATGGATTTCAAACCCATTTTCCTCCAGGTATTTCTGTATATCCGAATATGATTTGAATTCGCCATAAAGGATAATATCGTCTTCATCCTGTTCTACTTCATCCACACCGTAGTCAATCAGCTCCAATTCGAGATCTTCCAGTGACACACCTTCTTTAGCTGAAATTTTAAATACACATTTATGATCGAAAAGGAATTCAAGGCTTCCCGATGTTCCAAGAGACCCCCCGAACTTGTTAAAATAACTACGCACATTCGCTACAGTACGGGTAGGGTTATCGGTTGCCGTTTCTACAAAAATCGCGATTCCGAAAGGGCCGTATCCTTCATAGTTTACTTCCTTATAATCGGCTTCGTCTTTCGATGTGGCTTTCTTTATAGCACGTTCCACATTCTCTTTCGGCATATTTTCCTTTTTCGCCTGCTGCATCAGCACACGCAGGCGCGGATTGGTATCCGGTTCAGGCCCGCCATCCTTGGCTGCTATCGTAATTTGTCTTCCCAGCTTGGTAAACACACGGGCCATATTACCCCAGCGTTTCAGTTTGGTTGCTTTGCGGTATTCGAACGCTCTTCCCATAAATATATGTATTTCTTAATCGGTTATTATTTTGATACGCAAAAGTATAAAAAGTAAGTGAAGAATGAAAAATTAAGAATGAAGAATTTCAAATAGCATATATATTATAATTCATTTCCATGGCCGGATGTTAATTTCTAACTTTGTTTCAATCATATGAAATTAATATGTCGGTAAAAAACATATACAGAATATTATACATACTTGCAGGTACTTTCGGAATTCTTATTCAGTTAGGCTTTTTCTATGATAGGATGCAGTTATGGACTCTTAGTTATTATACGGTGTTGAGTAATATCCTTTGTGTTGTTTATTTTTCAATCAGGCTTTATTTTAATACTGTTCAGGCGGAAAGCGGAAAATTCGTCCGGTTTATAGAATCACCCTTGACTAAGTATTGTGTGACAATGTGTATTATACTTACTTTTCTGATTTATCATTTCCTGCTGTATCCAGTATGGGGAGGTGGCCCCGCAGGTATTAACCTGCATAAAGTAAGCAATTATGTTGTACATTATATAGTTCCCGTAATGACTATCATCGACTTTTTTATATTCGACAGAAACAGAAGTTATCTGAAATCGTCTGCTCCTCTCGTATGGTTGATAATACCTTTGACATACTTTGTGTATATTTTATTGAGGGCTCCTTTATTTGGTAATATCGGGACAACAACCAGCCCGTATCCTTATCCGTTTATCGATTTCACCATTCAACCGATATCTTCCGTTATGCTGAATATTGCGGGAATTGTCATTGTATTTATATTGATCGGATATCTGCTTTTAGGTATTGATTCATTGATTGTCACACGAAATAAAAAAGACAGGCTGTAAACCTGTCTTTTCTCTATTATATACCGTATAAAATTCTTATTTTCCTTTACCCGGCCTTTTCTTTTCTTCACTTTTTACCTCCTGTACAGGCTCAGCTTTCACTTCTTCTACAGTTGTGTCTTCTTCTTTTACCTCTTCTTTCGGAGCTAAAGGAATAGTTACACCGGCATTCTCGGCATCACCTTTTAAATATGAAGGAAGGCTCATTCCAGCCATATTAAACAGATCGTTCAACGGAGGAACAGATTTCATCAGACCCGAAACAAAGTTTGCTGTTGTGGTATTGCCATTCGTATTATTACCCGGAGAATCCCAAACAGTGATTTTGTCAATCTTAAGGTTCTTAATGGCTTCAACCTGCGTTTTAACCAGTTCAGGTAATTTCTCGATCAGCAATAACTGGTATGCAGCCACAGGATCTCCACCTGCTGCGCCCACCACGCCTTTATAACCTTCGGCCTGTTTAGATAATATTTCGAATAACCCGCGGGCTTCCGCATCCATCTTGGCGAATATGGCGTCGGCTTCTCCTCTGGCTTGCTCACGCATTCTTTCAGCTACGGCCTGTGCTTCTATAATCACTTTTTGTTTTTCTATTTCGGCAGGAACTACCACATTGGCAATCTGGGTAGAACGTTCTCTTTCCGAACGTGCCATTTCAGCTTTCTGTTCGGCCTGATAAGCTTCTTCCAAAGCTTTTGCCTGTTGTACTTTTTCTGCAGCTACAGCTAGACGGGCAGCTTCTGCTTCTTTTTCACGACGCAAAGCATCCGAACCTGCTATCTCTATCTTAGCTGTATTTTCACCTTTCACAGCTATGGCATTGGCTTCGGCCGTTTTCACACGGGTATCCCTGTCTGCTTCAGCCTTACCGATCGATTCGTCCCTGAATGCTCCGGCAATACTTACTTCTTTGTCTTTCTGGGCAATGGCAATAGAAACGTCTCTGTCTCTGTGGGTTTCGGCTATCTGTACGTCACGTTGCCTGTCGGCAATAGCCTTACCTGTTTCTCCCATCTTTTCCTGCTCAGCCACACTTACTTTAGCTTCATTGATAGCTTTAGCTGCTGCTTCTTTACCCAGAGCTTCGATATATCCCGATTCGTCGTTAATATCGGTAACGTTTACGTTAATCAGTTTCAGTCCGATCTTACGGAGTTCCGTATCAACGTTTTTAGCAATATTGTCCAGGAATTTATCTCGATCGGAGTTGATTTCCTCGATCATCATGGTTGCGATAACCAGACGTAACTGTCCGAACAGGATATCATTGGCTACTTCCTTTATTTGTGCTGTCGTCAGCCCCAGAAGCCTTTCAGCCGCATTATTCATATTTTCCTTTTCGGTAGAAATGGCGATCGTAAACCGGCACGGTACATCCACACGAATGTTCTGTTTACTCAGTGCGCTGGTCAGGTTTGCTTCTATCGATATCGGTTTCAGATCGAGATATGCAAAATCCTGTACCACTGGCCATATAAAAGCCCCACCTCCGTGAATACATTTGGCCGAAGCCCCGCCTGTTCTTCCATATACTACCAGTATTTTGTCTGAAGGGCAACGCTTGTACCTTGACACCATGGCCAACAAGAGGACAAAAAAGACAACAACCGCCACTACGATAAGTATGCCTATTCCTCCATCAAATATTCCATCAATCATACGTTCAATATTAAAGTTAGTTTATAATAATCTGTTATTTCATCAAAGGTTCCACAACCAGTATATCGCCCTCTAAACTTAAAACTTTGACCAAAGCTCCGTTTTTTATAGCTTCCTCACTTGGGGTAATCGCCGATAGTTCATGTGTTGTTCCACGCACGCTTATAAATATTTTCCCTTTTCCCGATCTCGCAGGGGGGATAGTCATGTATACATCGGCAGTTTTTCCAACTGTATCTTCCAATTTAAAGGTGTTATCTTCAGCGAGTTTCATCAGGGCTTTCATCAATACGAAAAAGACAGCTATAAAAATGAGCCCTACAACAAAGGCCAGTATACCTAAAAGGACCTTGCTGCTTATTGTATTATAAAAAGCTACTCCTGTCCATCCGAAGCCTAGCAGGAAGTTGACCAGATTTCTCAGGGAAAACAACTGGAAAGGTGTTTCCACACCGTCCAGATTTCCATCAAAATCAGCATCTACACCCGAATCGGCATCTGCTCCGACAAAAGTCATTATAGTCTGTATAATGAATATTATACTTGTGCCGATGGCTATATAAAAATAAAACTGTTGCATCCCATCCATGCTGCTGAAGAATTCTTTCATAGTTGTATTTTTATTAAAGTTATAGTTTGTTTTTAGACTAATACAAAAATAAGATTTTTTTTGAGATATACAATATCAAAAAGATATGGGTATATAAAGATTTTTATTTAATAATGTGAATCAGTCGTAACTTTTAATAGTTCTATTTTATACTGCGCACAATCAAAGATTGCTTGCCATCCTTTTTTCCTAAGCAAAAAAAGGATGCAAAAATGCTTTGGTGGCTCATCCTTCGTGCGATCCGTTACAGGTTCACGGGCTAAACCAAATAAACTCGCCTGCGGCTCAGACAGTATTTGGTTTCACGCCCCTTTCACCTGACGGGTGCCCGCACTGCGGACTAATGCCACCGGGCTGACGCCAGACAAGGTAGGGTAACACTCGTCGTCGCATTGCGACTCCGGCATACATTCCGCAGTGCGGACACCCAATCCGGCAGGCGCGTTAGTAAAATAGAACGATTAAAGTTTACTACCCACTGGCATTATCTGTAAGGAAATCTTGTTGCAGTACATAATGAACATGTCAGCTTTCTTTTTTGTCATCCTTCATATATTTGTTGATAAACTCTTTGGGCGACATATTGTAACTTTTCTGAAAGACTTTTGCAAAATAAGACGGAGAACTGAACCCTACACTATAGGCAACTTCATTTATACGCATATCCGTTTCCAGTAATAGCTTGCAGGCTTTCCTTATGCGATAGCTGCGTAGATAATCGCCGGGAGTAAGGCCACTTATCGATTTCAGTTTTCGTTGCAGGTTCGAACGGCTGATATTAAGCCTCTCTGTCAGCGATTCTACCGAGAAATTTTCGTCCGACACATATTGCTCTATCTCTTCATTCAGTTTGTTCAGGAATATTTCGTCACTTTTATTCGAGACAAGATTAGAATAGGAAGTCATAGGGGAGCGGTTAAAGGTATCGAGCATCGCTTTCCGGTTTTCGAGTAAACTTATGATCTGTGCCTTGAGGTATGACACCGAGAAAGGCTTTTCAATAAACACATCTGCTCCCGATAATAAACCTTCTACCTTGACAGCATTCTCTGTTTTGGCTGACAGAAGAATGATAGGTATATGACTGTAATTAATATCTAATTTTAGCTTTTTCGCAAAAGAAATTCCATCGATGCCGGGCATCATTATGTCTGATATAACGATATCATAATTTTTCTCCTCAAGTTTCATTAAAGCCTCCATTGCATTCTGGGAGGCATCGGTTATATACTCATTTTGTAAAGCCCTGGTTATAAAAGAAACCATATCGGGGTTGTCCTCTACTATCAGTATACTGTACTGAACGCTGCTATCGTGTTGCTTTATTACTTCTATTGATGCGGGCAGTGTAGATTCCTTTTCCGCTTCATTTTGTATTGGGGGTTCAACATCTGCAAATTTAAAAATAAATACAGAACCTCCGTTTTCTCCATCCTTAACACTTATTGAACCTCCCAGCACTTCGGCCAGATTTTTGGCAAGGGAAAGCCCCAATCCTGTACCAATTTTACGGTCGTCGGTCTGAACCTGGAAAAAAGGGTCGAATATCAGTTTTTTATGATTATCGGATATACCTTTACCGTTGTCCTCCACAGTGATTGTATAAGAGTTGTCGCTATTGCAGATCAGTGTTAATTTAATTTTGTCTTTCGTATATTTCAGGGCATTTGTCAACAAATTACCTATTATTTTAATTAATGCATCTGCATCGGAATTAATTTTTATTTCTTCATTTTTTGGTAAATCCAATGTAAAGTTGATTTCTTTTCTTTGTGCCGTTTTCTTGAAACGTTCGTATAATTCAAATATAAAGTCTTTTAAATTGATACTTTCCGGATTTATAATATACCGGGTTGAATCCATTTTTCTGAAATCCAGTAATTGATTGATGAGTACGGTAAGCCTGTTACAGTTTTTTTCGATGATTTGCAGGTTTTGCTTTGTTTCGCCATTCTCCTTATTTGTGTTTATAACCTCTTCCAGAGGAGCCGAGATAAGACTTAACGGGGTTCTTACCTCGTGAGCAATAGTAGTAAAGAAATCTATTTTCGATTTAAAGGCAAGTGTTTCCTGTTCTGTTTTAAATGCTTCCAATTGTTGTGCCTGTTTTTCTTTGTTCTTTTTCCAATAGTATGACAAGATGAGATAGGCCAGTGACATCAACAGTATGAAATATAAAATCTTAGCAGGCAGAGAGAGCCAGAATGGTGGCAGTATTTCAATCTCTATTTCCGATCCGGCCTCATTCCATAATCCGTCGTTGTTTGTCGCCTTTACTTTAAATATATATTTACCATAGGGAAGATTGACATATGTCACATTCTTGTTGTTCTCCACATAATTCCAGTCAGTATCGGCGCCTTCGAGCTTATAGGCATACTGGTTTTTGGTCTGTGCAATATAACTAAGACTGACATATGATATCATAAATGAAGCCTTATTATAAGGTAGTTTTATTTTTTGTCTTTTATTTACTTTTATCTGGATTTCATTTTCCAGCTCGGTGTCTGAATTGTCAAACAATTTTATTCCGGTAATTTCTACAGGAGGTATTACTATATTTTTACTTGCATTCAGATCTTGTGGATAAAAGGAACTAAATCCATTAATACCCCCAAAATAGAACCGGCCGTTTTTTGCCTTATAACTCGACTTATAGTTAAATTGATTGCTTTGTAATCCGTCTTCTTTGTTATATAATGTCGAATGGGTAGGTGTAGACAGGTTAAAACATACTAATCCCTTGTTACAACTGATCCACAAATTACCAAAGGGATCATCTAATATGCCATATACAACATTATTGGGCAACCCGTTGGATTCAGATATATTTGTGAAATCGTCTTTGAGGGCATCGTATATAAAGATGCCACGACCTTCACTCGAAAAGAGTATTCTCCTCTGGCTATCGATATGCACACTGGTTAGCTTGCTGCCTACCACGGGATTATCTTTACTTAATATATCATCGTAGCATATCCATTTATTTGTTTTTATATCAAATTTTATAACACCTGTCCCGTATGAAGCCAGCCACAAATTACCTGAATTATCTTCTTTTATATCGTAGATAAAACCTTCAATAGACTCTACAGGAATAAAGTTATCAGTGTTTTTGTTATATTTATTCAATCCGGCAGGAGTGCCGGCGTAAATATCTCCCCCACGTGTTTTGTATAGAGAAAAGACACAATCGTCGTTCAGTGTGTTTTTATTGTCGCTTCTGTTTCTGTAATTGGAAAGGACTTTTGTTTTAGTATTATAAACATCTACACCTCTCGAAAATGTCCCGATCCATAGATTATCCCCGTCCAATAACAGGGCATGTATATTATGATAAGATGTTGTTATAGGCTGGCTGATCTTCTCGGTTTGAGAGTCAAAGTAATTAACCCCTCCATCTTCGGTGGCAATCCACAGGTTTCCATTCGGTTCTTCGCAAAACTGGCTGATAGCTTTTCCCGATAAGGTGCCGGGACGGCGATCAGGATAATAAGTATAGATATTCAATTGTGATAAGTTGAGGTAATTAACCCCGCCAAAATATGTCCCTATCCAGATTCCTCCCTCTTTATCCCTGTATATGGAATATACGTTCTGGTCGCTCAGGCTATGCCTTAATTCGGGTCTGTCTATCCGTTTCGATTTCTTTGTTCCCAGATCAAACAGATATAGTCCATCGTCGGAACCAATTAGCAAAGATTTATCATCATACTGAAAGATTGATCTTATATGTGTTACATACTGGGATGTATTCTCTTCGTGTAGGTATGATATATAGCTATCGGTGTGTTTATCATATAAACGGAGCCCGTTCGCCCATGTCCCCAGCCAGAAATTTCCTTTGTTGTCTTCCAGTATTGACATGATCTCATTGTGAGGTTTCTCTGAAAAGCCAAACATAGACTCTACCGGATCGAGTTTATTTGTGTTTTTATTATATCTGAGTAATCCCATGCGGTTACCGACCCATATTGTTCCGGACAAATCACCATAGATAACCCAGCTGGAATTTGTATCGAGGTTGTATTTTGATAATTCCATCTGTTCCAGTTCTTTGCTCTCCGGATTGTACCTGAATACACCCTGATCGATAGACCCTATCCAGATATTTCCATCTTGATCAGCATAGAGAGTATTCACTGCAGTTGTTGTTCCGATCACTTTTATGAATGTTTCTTCGACAGTATTCATTATGTACAAGCCTGCGTCAGTCCCTATGTAGAGATCTCCACCTTCTCCCTCTATCAGGCATCTTATAAAATTATTGCCTAATGAGGCCGGGTTTTTAGCATCAAAACGGAATATCCGGAAGTTATTTCCGTCATATCTGTTTAAACCGTCCTTGGTGCCAAACCACATAAATCCCCTCGAATCTTGAAAAATACAATAAATCGCATTTTCAGAAAGACCGTCGTTGACTTGTATTTTTTTGAAATGAAAATCTAGGCTTTCCTGTGAGAGTAAAGATAAACTGGAGCTAAGAACTAAGGAAAATATGATAATAGATTTAACTAATTTCATGATAAGGATAGTTTTTCATTGGTAAAATTAAATCTTTATAAATCTGAATTGTTATCGCCCTGTCTTTTTGTGTAGTAAAAAATAGCCAATAAATGTTATTTTTTAGTCAGACAGGTCAGACTGCTCTGATTTTACTCTTTTTTTATTAAAAAGTATATTATTGAATATTGGCCTTACCATTAATTTTGCTAGCGTTTATAAACTCCCTCTAAGGTATTTGTTAATCTAAATTATTTAAAAATCTAAAATGAAAATTTTTGGCGCGTTAATAATTGTTTTCATAAGTCTTACTTTTATTTTTTGCCAAAATAATGGGAAGGAAAACCCGGAAGATATGACTCCGGTTCTTTTGGGAGATCCATTCATAATGCTCCATGGAGATATCTATTATGCCTATGGTACAAATGCGGAGAATGGAATAGAAGTATATACTTCCGATGATTTGATGCATTGGAAAAAGGCACCGGAGTTAGCTTTAACAAAAAAGGATACCTGGGGCAAACGCTGGTTTTGGGCTCCTGAAGTATATTATATAAAAGAAAAGAAAAAATTCTTTATGTATTATTCAGCCGACGAACATATATGTGTTGCTACATCCGATTCCCCGTTCGGCCCATTTGTACAGGATATGATGCAACCAATGATTTCTGATGAAAAATGTATCGATAATTCATTATTTATAGATGATGACGGGAAGCCGTATTTGTATTTCGACCGGTTCAACGACGGATTGAACATATGGGTGGCAGAACTGGAAGATGATTTAGTGACCATCAGGAAGTCTACCCTGACCAAATGTATTAATGTATCCCAGGCATGGGAAGAAGTTTGGCCTCGTGTCAATGAAGGAGCATTTGTCACTAAACATAAAGGAGTATATTATATGACCTATTCGGCCAATAGCTATGAAAGTCCTTTCTATGGGGTAGGCTATGCTACGGCAGATTCTCCGATGGGGCCATGGACTAAATATGAGAAAAACCCGATTCTGCAAAAGCCCGATAGTATTGTCGGCGTAGGTCATAGTTCGATGTTCAGGGATAAAGCCGGAAATATGAGAATTGCCTTCCACTCCCACTGTAACCAGAAACGCATCCATCCAAGGCAAATGTGCATTGCTAGTGTACAATTCACATCCGATGATATCCCGGTTATGCAAATTAAGAAAGATATATTGAAGCCGGTAATCCGCAAATAAAATAATACCATAATAAAAAAACATGAAAAAACTCCTGCTTTTAATGATGTTCTCTATTCTAGGTTATACCTGTATATATTCAGAAGAAACACCATTACAGATTGAAACCAGTATTAGTCTAAAATCACCCGGAAATCCTTCTGTTACTTACAAGTTACAGTCATCGGCCGATGGTTTGTTAAAAGCTGAAAATGAGATTCCTGTTCAAATAAAGCGGAGTCAGACAAGTAATGGCAACACAACAGAGGTCAAGGTTACTCTGGTTGCATCAGAAAGAGTATATTATAATCTGGAGCAAGTATATAAACTTGCAGGAATGTCTCATGATGATTGCGAATTTTATATGCCGGGTTTCTGGTATCATCGGAATCTGCGTTCGCCAAAAGAAGCTCCGTCCTTCCACACAAGCGATAGCTGGCAGGTAAGGGAAGACCGTCTTAGTACTCCTTTAACCGGTATTTATAATAATAAGACCGGTGATTATTATACAGTTTTGCGTATAGATGACTTTAAAGATGAAAGCCTTAGCACGCATAATGCTGGTGAGATAATTCTTAATAGCAAAACATCGATAGGATTTACCGGATTCCGTAATATTAACGGAACCTCAGCTCTGGTTTTCGGGTTTCCTTATTTTGAAGCGCCAAAAACTTATATCCGGAAATTGACACTTAATCCTTCTGTACAGGCTTTCGAGAAATTAGAGAAAAATGAAACCCGGGAATTAGTTTGGATTATAAAGAAATCGAAAACTGAGAACTTTTCCGGTTTTGTTGCCGATATATGGAACTATTCATACGATACATTCAGGCCGCAACTTGTGAAAACCGGTTACGATACTGCATTAGCCAAAAAGGTATTGTCTAATTTCTTTGTTGAAAGCTATGTGGACAAATACGATCTGAAATATTTCTCGGGAGTACATATGCGCACTGATAACTGTGCAAGTACAGGTTCGGTAGAGATCGGTTTTGTCGGACGCGTGCTTTTAAATGCTTTCAATGCACTGGAATATGGTGAGGAAACGAACAATAATGACCTCATAGGGAAAGCTAATTCTATCTTTGACAGTTATTTGCAATATGGCTTCACTCCTAACGGATTTTTCAGGGAGTTCGTAGATTACGCTCGTAATACAGAAACTGATATTTATAGTATCCGCCGTCAGTCGGAAGGGGTATTTGCTATACTCAACTATCTTGATTACGAAAAGAAGAGAGGGCGTAAACATCCGGAATGGGAAGTAAAAATTAAAACTATCCTTGCTAATTTCCTCAAATTACAGGAAAAAGACGGGTCTTTCCCCCGTAAATTCGATGATAAATTTAAACTTCTGGATGCCACAGGAGGAAGCACTCCTTCTGCCACCCTGCCTCTGACGATGGCATACACATATTTCAAAGATAAAACATACCTCGATGCTGCAAAACTGACAGCAGTATACCTCGAAAAAGAGTTGGTTTCCAAATCAGATTATTTCTCTTCTACTCTCGATGCCAACTGTGAGGACAAAGAGGCTTCCCTGTATGCTTCCACAGCTATGTACTACTTGTCGATGGTAACCAAAGACAAAGAACGTCAGCATTATATCGATCTGTGTAAACAGGCTGCTTATTTCTGCCTTTCGTGGTATTACATGTGGGATGTACCTTTTGCCGGAGGACAGATGTTAGGAGATGTCGGATTCAAGTCGCGGGGATGGGGAAATGTATCTGTAGAGAACAACCATATCGATGTATTTATTTTCGAATTTGCCACCGTATTGGATTGGTTGGCTAAGGAAAGGAAAGAACCCCGTTTCTCTGAATTTTCCAATGTTATCAAAACATCTATGCTGCAATTGATGCCGGTAAAAGGACATATGTTCAATATAGGAAAAGTTGGTTACTATCCCGAAGTAGTTCAGCATACCAACTGGGATTATGGAAAGAATGGTAAAGGATTCTACAATGATATTTTTGCTCCGGGGTGGACAGTCGCTTCTCTTTGGCAAATGCTGAGTCCCGACCGTGTGGAAAATTATTTCAACAGTAAAAAATAATAATGATGCAAAGAACTCTATTATCTATTCTTTGTTTACTACTGATAACGGGTTCCGGTTGTAAAACTAACAAAACAAAGCTGGAAAACATCAGTGTAAATAATGAAAACAAGTACTACTCTAATCCTGTGATAAGCGAAAGTTTGCCCGACCCGACTATTCTCAAGGCGAAGGATGGATATTTTTACCTGTATGCAACAGAAAATATTCGTAACATTCCTATCTATAAGTCGAAAGACCTGACTGAATGGACTTTTGTCGGAACAGCTTTTACTCCGGATACCCGCCCGGCATTCGAACCTAAAGGCGGGCTTTGGGCTCCGGATATTAATTACATAAACGGAAAATATGTACTTTATTATTCAATGTCTGTCTGGGGTGGTGAATGGACATGTGGTATAGGAGTAGCCGTAGCAGACAGGCCTGAAGGTCCTTTCACCGATAAGGGAAAACTATTCAGGAGTAATGAGATCGATGTTAAAAACTCTATAGACCAATTCTATATAGAAGAAAAAGGAAAAAAATATCTCTTCTGGGGTAGCTTCCGGGGTATTTATGCCATCGAACTCAGCCCGGATGGATTGAGCCTGAAATCCGGAGCAGAAAAGCAGCAAATTGCCGGAACCGCCTTTGAAGGGACATATATCTACAAACGGGGAAAATATTATTATCTGTTTGCTTCTATAGGTACTTGCTGCGAAGGTGTAAAAAGTACTTACCAACTGGTTGTCGGTCGCTCGAAGTCATTGTTCGGACCTTATGTGGATAAAACAGGTAAGGATATGATGGATAACGGGTATTTATTGGTAATTGGTTCCAATAAACGCTTTGTCGGCAACGGACATTGCTCCGAAATAGTGCAGGACGGTAACGGTAATGACTGGTTGTTCTATCATGGTATAGATACGGAGAAACCAAAGGGCAGAGTGCTTATGCTGGACAGGATCGAATGGGATAGTCAGGACTGGCCTTATGTGAAAGGTTCGTCGCCTTCGTTATCTGCTGAAAGACCGGGATTTAAATGAATGAAAGAAATAAGTCAAAAACGGTATTTTTTGCCAATTAGGCATACCTGACTAGAATTTCCCTTTTAATGACTGATTTGTTTTATTTTTTTGACAAATAATACTCTTTCTTTGAATGAAGTTAACGTGTATATGAGCCGTTCCTGTTGTGTGTGTTATTTAATAATCATGAAAAATAATTAAATTAAATCTATAAATACCGGATGCTGATCAATAACGAAAAATTAGTACATAATAATATAAATAATATAACATTTTCAGATGTCATTTTTCTCTTTGAAAATTTGGCAATTAGCTCTATTTTGTTAGAGAGAGAGAGAGAGAGAGAGAGAGAGAGAGAGAGAGAGCAACAAACCAATAAAAATAGACAATTTTACGGTCTCGGGAAATATATTTCTTCAGGACTGTTTACATTTTTACTTATTTAATATATAGAAACCCTTGTTTCGGATAGATAATATCCGGGATGAGGGTTATTTACATTTCGGATTTTGATAAAGATATATGAAAAACAAACCTAATTATTTAATCACTATGGAAAAATATATAAAGATATTTTTGTTATTATTCGTCCTTTCCTCTCAACTATTGTATGCCCAAACTGATATGCTGGAAGATTTTCCAAAAGGATACTCTCCCGAAGAAGTAGGAAAGCGTTTGGCCTATCGTTTTGTGGATTCAAAGCACGCCCTGCATGCGGGGAAATGGATTAGCTACCCCGAAACATTCTATTGGAACGGTTCCCTCAAATTTGCTGCAATAACAAAAGATGATAAACTCCTTAAACTTCTGCAAAATAAGTTTAATATTCTGATGACATCCGAAAAAGAATTGCTTCCCATAAAGAATCATGTCGATTTGAATATGTTCGGGAGTCTGCCATTGGAATTATATCAAATAACAAAAGAAAAGCAGTATAAGGATTTGGGTATACCTTATGCAGATACTCAATGGCAAGTGCCTACGGATGCAAAACCGGAGGAAAAAGCCTGGGCTGATAAAGGATACACCTGGCAAACCCGCCTGTGGATTGACGATATGTATATGATTACTATTGTCCAGACACAAGCCTATAAAGTAACCGGAGACCGTAAATATATAGACCGGGCAGCGAAAGAAATGGTCATGTATCTGGATGAATTGCAACGGCCTAACGGCTTGTTCTATCATGCACCTGATGTTCCGTTCTTTTGGGGACGGGGAAACGGGTGGATGGCCGCTGGTATGGCAGAATTGCTCCGTTATTTGCCGCAAGATAATGCAGACAGGCCACGCATTATGGAAGGCTATCATACGATGATGAAAAGTCTGCTGAATTATCAAAGGCCAAGTGGTATGTGGAATCAATTGATCGACGAAGCCGATTGCTGGGCCGAAACATCTGCTTCGGCTATGTTTACTTATGCGTTCATCGTGGGAGTAAGAAATGGCTGGCTAGACGCTAAAGAATATGCTCCGGCAGCCCGTAAAGCATGGATCGTATTGACACACTATATTGATGACAGGGGTGGCGTAAGAGAAGTTTGTGTAGGGACAAACAAAAAGAACGACAAAAAGTATTATTATGACCGTCCGCGCCGTACCGGCGACTATCATGGGCAAGCCCCGTATCTTTGGTGTGTTGCCGCTCTTCTGGAAAAGTAACCGGTTGATCTGAATTATTGTTCTCTTGACTTTTTGATTCTCAATCTTAAAGGAATCTATCATTGAGTGCAAAAAATGAAAACCATTTATTTATAATATCAACTTGCTTACTAATATTTTGACTTACAGACTGTAGCCAATCTATCATAATTGCAGTTAGTTTTATGAAATATACAACATTAAACAGGCGTGACTTTCTCAAGAAAGCAGGTATGGCAGGGACAGCTGTTGCTTTTGCATCGAGCCCCTGGTTATCGGTATTTGCCGATAGTAAACACACAGATAGATCTGTGGCACGGATAGGAATTATCGGTCCGGGGTCTCGGGGTAGATATCTGATGCAATTTTTGGCAAACGATCCGAAAGTGGAAATTACCGGATTATGCGATACGTACCAGCCATCATTAGATGAGGCTCTGAAAATAACGCCTGAAGCTAAGGTATATAGCGATTACCGAAAATTACTGGAGGATAAGGCTATCGACGCCGTGGTTATCGCAACCCCACTCAATACACATTGCCAGATTGCCCTGGATGCTTTTGATGCGGGAAAGCATGTCTTTTGCGAAAAGAGCATTGGTTTTACCATGGAAGAGTGCTTTGCAATGTATAATAAGCATAAGTCTACCGGAAAGGTATTCTTTTCGGGGCAGCAACGCCTCTTCGATCCCCGCTATATAAAGGCGATGGAGATGATCCATTCGGGCATTTTCGGCAATATACAGGCCATCCGTACATTCTGGTTCCGCAACGGAGACTGGCGGAGGGCTGTACCTTCTCCCCAACTCGAGCGGCAAATAAACTGGCGCCTCTATCGGGAATATTCCAAAGGGTTGATGACAGAGCTGGCTTGCCATCAATTGCAGATAGGCAGTTGGGCACTGCAATCTATTCCAAATAAAGTGATGGGGCATGGAGCCATCACTTACTGGAAAGACGGAAGGGAAGTATACGACAATGTCAGTTGCCTGTACGTATTCGACAATGGAGAGAAACTGACTTTCGAGTCCGTCATATCCAATCAGTTTTACGGGCTGGAAGAACAAATTCTCGGACATCTGGGTACTATTGAACCCGAAAAAGGAAAATATTATTTCGAAAATACGGCTCCTGCTCCCGGCTTCCTGAGGCTGATCAATGATATAGAGCACCAGCTATTCGACACCTTGCCTTTTGCCGGTACCAGCTGGGCGCCGGAGACAGCGAAAGATAATGCAGGTGAATACATACTAGGCGAAAAACCGAAAGGAGATGGGACAGACCTGATGCTGAACGCTTTTGCAGAAGCTGTTATAACAGAAAAGCAACCGGCAAAAGTTGCAGAGGAAGGGTATTATGCCAGTGTACTCACTTTGTTGGGTGATATGGCCATCGAAAAGGGGGAGATCCTGACTTTCCCCGAAGAATTTAAGCTCGATTATCTTAATCATCGTAAATCTCTGATATAATGAAAGACACGGTAATCACATCTAAACGAAAAAGAACGGAGATTATAACCTGGCTGATTTGCTTTTTTATAGCCAACCTTATCAATCTGTATGCTGTAATCGTGTACGACAATACACTTTTTAGCGAGCTCTTTACTTCATTGGGATATGTGTTTGTAGCTTCTGTCGCGATATATCTTGTGTGGACCGCTATACGTGTACTTTTCTATGGACTAAAAAGTGCTTTTAAGACTAAAAAGTAATATTTGCTTATGCTTCCTCTACAACATATATATAAGCAATTTGAAACAGAAGCGGTTTTCTATGCTTGGTTTATTTCTATGCATACCAGAGTCGATATTGTCCTCAACGGTAAGGATGAAGAACAACTGATGCAAATAACGGAGAATATATACAGGAAGCTATACGCACTGGAAAAAACAGGTGATTTCTACAATCCTTCCAGTGAGTTATCCGCTGTAAATAATACAGAAAAAGGAATACCCAGAGTTGTCAGCAACGATTTATTTACCATGATAGAAATGTGTATTTCCCATAACAAAAGGACAGACGGATATTTTGATATTTCGATAGATTCTGACGATTACACTGCTGATACCATAAAACATTTATCGATCTCAAAAAAAGATCAGGCTGTAACATTAAACCAAAAAGGCATGAAACTGAATTTATCCGGTTTTGTTAAGGGTTATGCACTGGATCAGATAAAAGAAATACTGGCAGAAAAAAATATAAATAATGCCCTTATAAATATAGGGAACAGTTCTGTCTTGGCTATCGGAAATCACCCTTTTGGAAATGGATGGAAAATTGGTGTGACTTTTCCTACCGCTACCGGCAATAAAGAAATAGTGCTAATCGACAAATGTCTGACAACATCAGGTAACCATACGGCTTGCCGCAAGCATATAAAGTCGCCCTATACCGGAAAATATATAGAGGGAATCAATGGTATATCGGTAATAACAAATAGCGCGGCCGACGGGGAGGCACTCTCAACAGCCCTGTTTGCTGCAGAACCGGAAAAGAGAGCCGGTATTTTACGCCAATTCGAAGCTACTGTATATAGTCTGTAATACTTTTAAATAAAATATAAACTAATGATAACACGACGAAATTTTTTAAGAAGAGCCGGAGCTGCAACAGCAGGACTTGTTGTAGGCGGTATAGGCTCGGTAAATGCTCTTAATGCCGAAAGCTATCAAAGAGTGAACGGTGCCAATAGAAAAGTCAATCTGGCTTGCATTGGTGTCGGATACCGGGGTGCCGATATAATAAAGGAGCTTGAAAAAACAGGTCTGGCAAATATTGTCGCTCTTTGTGATGTGGATATGGGAGCTAAGCATACCCGTGAAATCATGGGAAAATTTCCCAAAGCGAAGCAATTCAAAGACTTCCGCCAGATGTTTGATAAAATGGGAAATGAGATCGAAGCTGTTTCGGTAGGAACACCCGATCATTCGCATTTTCCTATTTGTATGATGGCCATGGCACTGGGGAAACATGTGTACGTGGAGAAGCCTATGGCCCGTACGTTTTACGAAGCAGAACTGATGATGCAGGCCGCCGCGAAATATCCGAATGTAGTCACTCAGGTGGGAAACCAGGGACATTCCGAGGCAAATTACTTCCAGTTTAAAGCATGGAAGGAGGCCGGAATAATAAAAGATGTAACAGAAGTCGTTGCCCACATGAATTCGCCACGCAGATGGCACGGATGGGATACGAATATATATAAACTGCCTGAGGGACAGCCCATACCGCAGGGGATGGACTGGGATACATGGCTGATGTCAGTGCCATATCATGATTACAACGACAAATATCATCATGGTAACTGGCGCTGTTGGTACGATTTCGGAATGGGAGCTCTTGGTGACTGGGGTGCACATATCCTTGATACGGTGCATGAATTTCTCGATTTGGGACTGCCTTATGAGGTTAACCCAGTAATGTTGGAAGGGCATAATGATTATTTCTTTCCAATGTCTTCCACTATTCAATTCCGCTTCCCAAGACGTGGCGATATGCCGGCAATGGATATTATGTGGTACGATGGGATAAATAATCAGCCGTCACTACCCAAAGGATATGGAGCATCGGAACTTGACCCTAATATACCAACCGTGGCAGGAGGTAAAATGGAAGCCAGAAAGTTGAATCCGGGGAAAATAATTTATTCAAAAGACCTGATTTTTAAAGGAGGATCGCATGGTAGTACATTATCTATAATTCCGGAAGAAAAAGCAAAGGAGATGGCTTCGAAGTTACCGCAGGTGCCTAAGAGCCCGTCCAATCATTTTGCTAACTTTTTAAAGGCCTGTATGGGAGAGGAGAAAACCCGTTCGCCATTCGGGGTATTCGGACCACTTAGCCAGGTATTCTCACTGGGAGTAATCGCTCAACGGATGAACACGCCGCTATTATTAGATAGAAATGCGAAGGAAATTACCAATAATCATTTTGCTAATGCTCTTTTAGCCGGTTTGCCGCCACGGAGAAACTGGGAACAATACTATAAAATATGATCAGAATTTAAATAATAAACAAACTATAGCCGGTAATCTTCTTGGAAAAAATACCAATGCAAATTGTTACCTCTTCCCGGCTCTTTTTCAAAAAATAACTCATTGGGTTAAGTTGTAAAAAAGATAAAGGTTTATCATTTTTTTGATAGGATAAGGTCAAAGGTCAAAAGGTTTACAACTCAGAATTGATTAGGGAAGAGGTTTTTAATTATAACACATAAAACAGATGAAAATGAGAAAAACATTATTATTTATTGTATCCATATTGTGTTGTTTTTCAATGATAAATGCTCAAGAGAACCAATCTAATACATTAACGGAGCAAGAAGTCAGGGAAGGATGGAAATTACTATGGGATGGGAAAACTACTAACGGTTGGCGAGGAGCAAAACTAAATTCATTTCCCCAAAAAGGGTGGAGTATAAGAGACGGAGTGCTGAAAGTCCATAAAAGCGGTGGTGCAGAGTCGGCCAACGGAGGCGACATCGTTACAGTGAAAAAATATAAGAATTTCATTCTGAAAGTTGATTTTAAAATAACAAAAGGAGCAAACAGCGGTATTAAATATTTCGTTGACTCGGATATGAACAAAGGCCAGGGCTCGGCAATTGGCTGCGAATTCCAGATACTGGACGATGATAACCATCCCGATGCTAAGCTGGGAACTAAAGGCAACAGGACTTTAGGTTCATTGTATGATTTGATCCCGTCTAAAAGAGGTAATTCTTTTAAGTTCGATATAAATGATTTCAATACTGCCATGGTTATTGTAAAAGACAATAAGGTAGAGCATTGGCTTAACGGAGTGAAAGTCGTAGAATATGAGCGTAACAATCAAATGTTCAATGCCCTTGTCGCATACAGTAAATATAAAAACTGGCCCGATTTTGGGAATCTTGCTGAAGGCAATATCTTATTACAGGATCATGGAGATGAAGTATATTTCAAAAATATAAAAATCAAAGAACTGGAATAAAACTTGTGTCTAATACCAAAATGGAATTGTTACATCTGCCTCAGGATTTAACAGACACTTAGTACCTATGAAAAATATACATACAGCACATTAGTGCCGAACTCAATATAACAGTGAGATATTTAAACAAACTTAATTTAGACCCTATTTTTATGAAAATGAAAAACAGTATGAAAATTCAACATTGGTGGATGATGTTGATGCTCATCGTTCTTTGTGTATCGTGCAAAGACGATAAATCCGATACGGATTCGCAAGCTTACGATCCATCGAAACCTGTAGTGGTTTCTGATTTCACTCCGAAAGAGGGAGGAGCCAGCCAAAGATTGGTTATCTACGGTGATAATTTTGGTAATGATCCGTCAAGGATCAAAGTAACTATTGGCGGAAAAAATGCACCGGTAATCGGGGTAAACAATCAATCCCTGTATTGTATGGTTCCAGCCAAGGCTTATGATGGTGATATTGAAGTATATATCCTCGATGAAAAAGGGGACGAGATTGCTTCAGCTGGAGCTGAGGAAATTTTTGTCTATCAAAAGAAGATGCTCGTAAGTTCTTTTTTGGGAGAGATGTACGAAAATAACACGAAGTATGATATAATAAATGGCCCGTTTGGCGCATGCGGCGGATTCGAAAAAATGGAATGGTTTACATTCGATCCGATGAACCATAATCATTTGTATATAACCGGTTATGAAAAATCGATCCGGATGGTCGATTTTGAAAAAGAATATGTAAGCACTTTTGTCTCGGGTGTACCCAAACCTTCTGCTAATGGAATACCTTGCATAAATTTCACATTGGATGGCGATATGATTGTTACCCATGACCAATCCAATGATACCCAACCGGGCAATTACCTGCTTACCCGTGCATCAGGTTTTACAGCGATGTCTCCATTGGCGAATGGCCGTGGTACCAGGGCTGCCGCTGTACATCCGGTGAATGGAGAGTATTATTTTGCATTCTATAATACCGGTATGGTATGGCGGGGTGAGGTTAATTCGACAAGCGCAGTGAACGTATTCAGGGTTCCGAATGCTTCAGTAAGGATTTTTATTATCATTCACCCGACAGGAAATTATGCCTATATAATAGTGAATAACAGGCAGTATATTATGCGTACCGATTATAATTGGACAACAAAAACCTTCACAGAACCTTATCTGGTAATTGGTCAGGATAATAAAAAAGGCCATCAGGATGGAGTAGGTAGTAATACACTGATGAACGAACCACAACAGGGTGTTTTCGTCAAAAATCCGGACTATGAAGGAGAGGATGATGAATATGATTTCTATTTTACAGATAAATTGAATCATGTAGTCCGCAAATTGACACCACAAGGCAGGGTTTCTACTTTTGCCGGCAATCCTGGAGTTGAAGGATATAAAGATGGTGATCTACGCTTGGATGCCCTTTTCAGAGCTCCGGCCGGAATGATATATGACGAAGAAAGGCAATGCTTCTATATAGGGGATACCAACAACCATCGTATCCGTAAGATTGCTTATGAAGAATAATAAATTGAAAGACACAAAATAAATATGAGAAACTTATTATTAACATGTATTTTGTTACTCGGGTTTTCAGTCAGCGCTTACGCACAGCAGGCTGTAGAGATAACCGGTGTTGTAACTGACTCAAACAACGAACCTTTGATCGGGGCTAGTGTATCTGTAAGCAATATGGCCGGATTGGGAGTCATAACCGATATAGAAGGGAAATACAGGATTAAAATACCGGCTTATAGTACACTGGTTTTTACTTATATCGGATTCGATAAAGTAGAAATATTGGTGAAAGAGCAAAAGGTCGTAAATGTTATCATGAAGGAATCGGATACGAGTGTGCTCAACGAGGTTGTCGTAACAGGAACGGGAGTGCAGAAGAAAGTAGCCGTGACGGGAGCTATCACAACAGTCAATGTAGACGACTTAAAAGCAAGTCCGAGTGCATCCATAGCCGATGGTCTGGCCGGTGTAGTTCCGGGTATAATGGCTATGCAGACAGATGGCCGTCCGGGTAGCACATCCGAATTCTGGGTGCGTAGTATCGCTACATTCGGAGGCAGCAGCGCGGCATTGGTTTTGGTCGATGGCTTCGAGCGCGATCTGAATGAGGTCAGTGTGGAAGATATAGAATCATTTTCTGTACTCAAAGATGCTTCAGCTACTGCTATTTATGGTAGTAAAGGTGCTAATGGTGTAATCCTTGTTAATACCAAGCGTGGTAATGAAGGGAAAATTAGTATTAATGCAAAGCTAGAAGGGTTTTATAGCATGTTGACCAAAACTCCGGATTTTGCAGACGGATATACATATGCCTCCCTGGCTAATGAAGCAAGAATTTCACGCAACCAGGATGTTCTCTATCAACCTGAAGAGCTCGAAATACTCCGTTTAGGCCTTGACAAAGATTTATATCCGGACGAAGACTGGATGGATATTTTGTTGCGTGACGGTTCGTGGAGTACACGTGCCAATTTAAGTATGAGAGGGGGAGGAAGAACAGCCCGTTATTTCATATCGGGAAGCTACCAGAACCAGGAGGGTATGTATAAGGTAGACAATTCATTGAAAGATTATAATACCAATGCCAATTTCAAGAAATACACCTACCGTCTGAATGTCGATATCGATATTACAAAATCTACCCTGTTGAAAGTGGGGGTTTCCGGTTCGTTGCGTAAGCAAAACGATGCAGGAATAGGAAGTGACGCAATCTGGACGGCACTGATGGGATATAATCCGATAATGGCGCCAAAGGTTTATTCTAATGGGTATGCTCCTGCTTATGGAGACGATAACGGAGACCGTTTCAATCCATGGACACAGGCTACCCAAACCGGATTCAGGGAAAACTGGGACAACAATATTCAGACCAGCGTGGTTTTGGAGCAAAAACTCGATTTCGTAACAAAAGGACTCTTCTTTACAGGGCGCTTTGGCTACGATACCGAGAATAGTAATTCCATCAGACGCTACAAACAGCCGGCCATGTACAGAGCCGAAAAAACGAGGGATGAAAACGGGAATCTTATATTTACAGAAGTTGCAAAGCAACAGGAAATGACACAATCTTCTGGTGGTACCGGAAAACGAAATGAATTTTTTGAATGGGAATTGCGCTATGAGCGTGGATTTAACAATCATAATGTAGGAGGAGTTTTGAAATATACCCAATCTTCTAAGACTCAGACGGTAAATCTTGGAGATGACCTTAAGAATGGGATGGCGCGCCGTAATCAGGGATTGGCCGGACGTTTCCATTACAATTATGCAAGCCGTTATTTTTTCGATTTCAATTTCGGATATACCGGATCAGAGAACTATCATAAGGATAACCGCTTTGGATTCTTTCCGGCTTTTTCAGGAGCATGGAACATTGCCGGAGAGTCTATCTTCAAAGATATGAATTGGATAGATATGTTCAAAGTACGTTATTCATGGGGTAAAGCCGGAAATGATAATTTTAAAGATGCTAGTGGCAACGATATGCGTTTCTCTTATTTGTACACTATTGCTACAAGAGCGAGCACTGTCTATAATTTTGGGGACTTTGGTTATGATAGAGCATATTCCGGTAAATACTATTCTGTCATATCTTCTCCATATGTTAGCTGGGAAGTCGCCACCAAACAGGATTTAGGACTCGATTTTTCTTTTCTCGGCGACAGATTTTCTGGAACAATCGATTATTTTCACGAAAAACGTGATGATGTTTTTCAGGAACGTAATTATCTCCCTTGGTCGGTGGGTGTAGAGAGTAGCCCATGGGCGAATATAGGTAAAGTAAAAGCGTATGGATTTGACGGAAACTTCGCCTACAAGCAGAAAGTAGGAAACGTTAATTTTACTTTACGCGGTAATATGACCTACGGTAAAAATGAGATTCTCGAAAAAGATGAAGAATATTCTATCTATTCATACACACTGGATAAAGGCCATCGTATAAATCAGCTTAAGGGCTTGGTCGCATTGGGTTTGTTTAAAGACTATGATGAAATCCGGAACAGTCCTACTCAAACATTTGGAGAAGTAATGCCGGGGGATATCAAGTACAAGGATATCAACGGTGATGGTAAAATAGATCAGTACGATAGAGTAGTTATTGGTTCCACAACAAAACCTAATCTGACTTACGGTTTCGGGCTTTCTACCAAATGGAAAGGACTGGATGTAAATGTGCATTTCCAGGGAGTAGGGAAAACGTCTGTACAGATATCCGGCTCTTCTGTACATATGTTTAGTTTAGGCGACGGCTGGGGAAATATATTGGACGACCTGGCTAACTCAAACCGTTGGGTATTAGGTGAGAACGAAGACCCGAATGCGGACTATCCGCGTTTGACTTACGGAGGAAATAGCAATAACTATCAGAGTTCAACATTCTGGCTCAGGGATGGTTCTTATTTGCGCCTGAAAACACTGGATGTCGGTTATACGTTACCTACAAGCCTGGTGAGTAAATTATATCTGAATAATGTACGTGTTTTCTTTGTAGGTACCAATTTGCTTACATTTACCAGCTTTAAATTATGGGATCCTGAATTAGGTAATAGCACAGGGAAAAAATATCCGCTTAGTAAAACTCTTTCATTGGGTATCTCAGTTTCACTATAAACATTAAAAGTATATGAAGAAAATAATTATAATATTATCTGTTGTAGTAGGGTTAAGTCTGACTCTTGGCGGATGCTCAGACTATCTGGACTCTGATTACATATTTGATGAACGTCTGTCTATAGAGGATGTTTTCCAGAATAGAGACTATACAAATGAGTGGTTGGCTGATGCTTATTCATATTTAGGCAATGGCTATCTACAGGATGTATGTAGCAAGAAGAGCATTCCTTTCAATTTTGCCGACGATATGTATTACGGTGACGAATCGGACGGATATAAAAGATGGAAAAGCGGACAGTATACCGAAAGTGGCGATCATGGTGAAACTCAATATGTTTGGCAGTATGCATACAGAGGAATTCGCCAGGCATCTATCTTTCTGCAGCATATAGATGAAAGTAAAGTGTTTGATGACGCGGAAATTACCGATTTCAAAGGACAGGCCCACTTCCTGAGAGCTTATTTCTATTGGATTATGTTGCGCCTGTATGGCCCGGTACCTCTTATCGATGGCGGGGTTGTAGATTATATGAAAGAATATGACGAGATTGCACAAGCCAGAAATACATATGACGAATGTGTGGACTATATTACCGCAGATTTGGTAGAAGCAGCTAAACTGCTTTCACCAGATAAACGTCCTGTACAGGAAATTGCCCGTCCTACACGTGGGGCAGCGCTGGCCTTGCGTGCGAAAGTCTTGCTGTTTGCCGCCAGCCCTTTGTATAACGGAAAAGCTCCGGCCGAAGTGACTTCAGCTTTGATAAATCCGGATGGTACACCGTTGCTTCCCGCTACTTATGACGAATCTAAATGGGCAAAAGCTGCCGCTGCGGCTTTAGATGTGATGGACATAAACCGTTATAGCTTGTATGTTGCTTATGTGAGAAGTAACAGTAATAATATAGCTTATCCGAATACTCTTACTCCATATGATGATGGTAATTTTTCTAATAACGACTGGCCTCTTGGTTATAAAAACATAGATCCTTTCGAATCGTATCGTTCAGTCTTCAATGGAGACCTCGAAGCCAGTGATAATCCTGAACTTATCTTTACCCGTGGCCAGAATGGTTCGGGAGAAGATGTGGCTACTATGGTTGTTCACCAATTACCTCGTCTGCATGGCAAAGGATACAGTTCGCATGGTATGACACTCAAGCAATGCGATGCCTATTATATGGCAGATGGAACAGATTGTGCGGGTATGAATTCTGTGTATGCCGATATCCCGGAATATGCAGGCCGTTTCAATACACTTCCTCGCGAAACAGGTTTTGTTACAGCTGGTGATCTTTCCAACTATCCTGAGTTGGGTTCACTGGGTACAGGAGTATCTAAACAATATGCAAAACGCGAACCTCGTTTTTATGCATCCGTGGCTTACAATGGAAGCACATGGAATTTGTTGAATGCAGAAGCTACGAAAGATGAATTGGCAAACCAACAGGTGTTTTATTATCGTGGAAGCGGTAACGGATATTCGAATGCAACTTACTGGTTACGTACCGGTATTGGCATAAAGAAATATGTAAGTCCGTATGATATAAGTAACACCATTTCGACAGCTTATGATAAGAGCAGGTTTACAAAAAAAGTTGATCCGGCTATCCGTTATGCCGAAGTCCTGCTTATCTATGCCGAGGCTTTGAATGAATTAACCAGTAGTCATAATATTCCATCGTGGGACGGAAGCAAGACTCATACCGTTAGCCGCAATATCGGCGAGTTGAAAAAAGGTATTCAGCCTGTTCGTATCCGTGCGGGAGTTCCCGATTATGGAGATGATGTATATGGTAATCAGGATATGTTCCGCATGAAGTTGAAACGTGAACGTCAGATCGAATTATTTGCAGAAGGACACCGTTATTTCGACCTTCGTCGCTGGATGGATGCTCCGGTAGAGGAAGCCGCACAGGTATACGGATGTAATCCTTATGCGACCAAAGATCTGGCAGTAGAGTTTCATATTCCTACTCTGGCGGCTTCATTGCCGACTATATTTGCCCGTAAGATGTGGTTCCTGCCTATTCATCATACCGAGCTGAGACGTAATCCTAAATTGATTCAGAATCCGGGCTGGACTACTCCGGAATAACTCTTATAATCAGAAGAAAATGAAATATATATATTATCTGCTTTTAGCTGTGTGCGCAGTGATATGCTGTGTATCATGTAATAACGAATGGGAAGATGAGCAATATAAATATTTAGCCTCATTCAAAGCGAACCCTAATACGTTAGGGGTGACACCGATATATGTACGTTATAAATCTCAGGGAAAAGTGACGTATCAACTTCCGCTCATTATCAGTGGTTCCAATCAGAACTCAAAGGAGCAAACGATACATGTCGGTTTAGACCCTGATACATTGGCTATAGTGAACAAAGAGGGATTTGGGCATCGTGACGAACTTTATTTCAAGCAGTTAGGAACTACGTATTACACAATGCCCGAATCTGTAACAATTCCTGCCGGTGAATCTACATCTACTATACCTATCGAATTTTCATTAGGTGATCTGGATCAGACATACAAATGGCTATTGCCGTTGAAAATACTCGATGATCCGTCATACGATTATCAGGTCAATCCTCATAAGTACTTTCAAAGAGCGATGTTGTATATTAATCCGTTCAATGATTATTCAGGTAAATATAGTGGGACTTTAATGAAAATGTTTCTGTTACCCGATACAGAAACAGCTTTGACCATGCCGCAGATCAAAACTTATGTGGTGGATGAGGAGACAATCTTCTTTTATGCAGGTCTTAGGGATGAGGACTATCTCGATCGTAAAATGTATAAGATATATATCAAATTTACGGATGAAAGAATTGATATCCAGAAAAAGAAGTTGGAAGTCTATAGCGATAATCCGTTGATTAATTTCCAGTCCACCGGAGAACCATATTATACAATGGACGAATCGATGGATGAAACAAAAGTTTATCTGAAAAAAATATTTATTAATATCGGTTTAAGTTATACATTCGAAGACTATACCTCTACCCCGGGTACTCCTATTAAATATTCGGTGAGTGGAACCATGGGAATGGAGCGTAGATTGAATACATTGATTCCTGACGAGGATCAGCAGATTGAATGGGATTAGTAGCAACCTGTTTTTAGATTGTATGGGGTTATCTGTAAAAATGGTAGCCCCATATCAATTTTGCAAAAGATGCCTGTGAAGGAACAAATACGAAAAATATTTTTATTGTCCTATCTGCAAAGAAAAGATACAAATAAAGACCGACTCAATTATATTTAAAGAAACAAACAGCCTATGGCTGAAGAAGATTATGAAAAAAGTATTAATATATCATATACTCTTTGTTATCATTGCATTATGTCTGTGTTCAGGCAAAAGCCCTGCTCAATCGAAAGAGTATACAAAAACATTAAAACAGGGAGACAAATCGTCTTTTACAAATCCTATCGTAGTAGGCAGCTATGCCGATCCGACAGTTATCCGTATGGGGAAAGAATTCTATATGTATGTAACATCAGGGATTGTGAGAGGTTACAAATCTACCGATTTGATAAACTGGGATCGTATTGGAAATTCTTCCAGCCAGGTTTTTACTGAAAGGCCCGACTTCACGGACGATAAAGTGAACGATACCGGAATGTGGGCTCCTGATATTAACTATTTTGATGGAAAATATGTGATGTATTATTCTATATCTAAATGGGGTGGAGGTGCTACATGTGGTATTGGTATAGGTGTATCAGATAAACCACAGGGGCCATTTGTCCCACCTGTTGGAAATTCCAATGGAAAACTATTTGTAAGTTCGGAAATAGGTGTTCACAACTCAATTGATCCATGTTTCTTCGAAGAAAATGGCAAGCGTTATTTATTCTGGGGTAGTTTCTATGGGATATACATGACCGAATTGACGGAAGATGGTATGGCTGTGAAAGACCTGACTAAAAAAACACTAATTGCCGGTAGATCATTTGAGGCTGCTTATGTTCACAAGAGAGGTAATTACTACTATCTGTTTACATCTACAGGAGCTTGTTGCGAAGGTATGAACAGCTCATATAAAGTAATGGTTGGAAGATCACAAAGTCTGGAAGGCCCATATTTGAGCAAGACGGGAGTAGATATGAAAACTGTTAATGCATGGAATCCGACAAACTTCCAGCCTATAGTCATAAAAGGCAACGACACATTTGGAGGTCCGGGGCATAATTCGAGAATTATAACAGATGATAAAGGAGTAGACTGGTTTCTTTACCATGCTTTTATTGACAATGGAAGCAATCACCGTAATCTAATGTTGGACAGAGTTGATTGGGATAATGACGGATGGCCGATCGTAGGCAATGGTACTCCGTCACATTCAGTGAATTCAATTCCGGTTTTCTTTTAACGCTTTTTTCAGATAATCGATAAAAGAGGATTCTTCCACTAAAACACAGACTTAAATAAAACAGGCGCAGATGATTCTGCGCCTGTTTTTATTTTTCCTAATCCCCGTTATCTTGGCCTTGAAAAGACTGTATGCTATTATAATATATTTAGATTGATAATTATTTTACAGCCGAATGAAATATATTTTGTATTTTTGACAGACTTTTTTGAAAATAAATAACAACAATAATATAATACTGAACTTGTAGTATGAATATTTCTTACAATTGGCTGAAAGATTATCTCGATTTCGATCTGTCTCCGGAAGAAACTTCGGCAGCCTTAACCTCTATTGGTCTCGAAACTGGGGGAGTAGAAGAAGTGGAAACCATAAAAGGCGGACTCGAAGGATTGGTGATAGGCGAGGTGCTTACTTGTACTGATCATCCCGATTCAGATCATTTGCACGTGACTACTGTAAATGTGGGCGAAGCAGAACCGTTACAAATCGTTTGCGGGGCACCCAATGTAGCTGCCGGACAAAAAGTAGTGGTAGCAGTAGTTGGAACAACACTTTATTCGGGAGAAGAACCGTTTAAGATCAAAAGATCGAAGATCAGAGGAGTAGAATCTTTCGGAATGATCTGTGCCGAAGACGAAATAGGAATGGGTGCAAGTCATGCCGGAATTATCATATTGCCTGCCGATGTTAAAGTAGGTACTCCAGCTAAGGAATATTACAATATACAGAGCGAATATGTGCTTGAAGTAGACATTACGCCCAACCGGATTGACGGTGCTTCACACTATGGTGTGGCTCGTGACCTATATGCTTATTTGAAGCAGAATGGATTAAAATCTAAATTGGAACTGCCGTCTGTTGAGAAATTCAAAATAGATGATCCGGGTAAAGCTATTACTATAAAGGTAGAAAATACGGAAGCCTGTCCACGCTATGCAGGACTTACTATAAAGGGTGTAAAAGTTACGGAAAGTCCTGATTGGTTAAAAGACAAACTGACGCTTATCGGACAACGCCCTATCAACAATATAGTGGACATTACCAATTATATGCTTCATGGTTTCGGTCATCCATTCCATGCATTTGATGTGGCCTATATTTCAGGAGGAGAAGTTATTGTAAAAACTTTGCCGGAAGGTACCAAATTTACAACACTAGATGAAGTAGAACGCACACTTAGCGATCGTGACCTGATGATCTGTAATGATAAAGAGGGAATGTGTATCGGAGGCGTTTTTGGAGGATTGAATTCAGGTGTAACGGAAAACACTTCCGATATATTCCTTGAATGTGCCTATTTTAATCCGACATGGGTTCGTAAGACTGCACGTCGTCATGGATTAAATACCGATTCGTCGTTCCGTTTCGAACGGGGTTGCGATCCGAATGATACGATGTATGTATTGAAATACGCTGCATTGCTGATTCAGGAAATAGCAGGAGGTAAAATCACAGGTGAAATTCAGGATGTATATCCTGATCCGATACAAAAGCCTGTGGTAGAAGTTACTTACGATAAGATAAATAAACTGATAGGTAAAGTAATAGAGAAAAATACGGTAAAATCTATCCTCGAAAGCCTTGAAGTAGTTATAGAAAAAGAAACCGAAGATAGCCTTACACTTGCTATTCCTACCTATCGTGTAGATGTATTGCGCGATGTGGATGTAATAGAAGATATTTTACGTATATATGGCTATAACAATGTGGAGATTGGCGAAACTCTTATGTCGAGTTTATCTTATCAGTCACCTACGGATAAGAGTTATGATTTACAGAATCTGATTTCCGAGCAATTGACCGGAAGCGGATTTAATGAAATAATGAACAACTCACTGACAAAAGAATCATATTATGTCGAATCGGAGCTATATCCGGTAAAGCAGTGTGTACATCTTATGAATCCGCTGAGTACAGACCTGAGCGTAATGCGCCAAACCTTACTTTATGGAGGATTGGAGAGTATTGCCCATAACCGTAACCGTCAGAATCCTGATATTAAGTTCTACGAATTTGGCAATTGCTATTTCTACGATGCAGATAAAAAAGTAGAAGGTGAAACACTCCGTGAATACAGCGAGGAATATCATCTCGGACTTTGGCTTAGCGGAAACAATATCAGTAATAGTTGGGCGGCACAGGATGAAAAAACATCGGTTTACCAGTTGAAAGCCTATGTAGAAAATATTCTTACCCGTCTGGGTATACCCGAAAGCAGATATGATTATGTGCAATTCTCAAATGAACTATACAGTGCTGCAGTCGACATCCAGGCAAAAGGAAAAGGCAAGTCGCTGGGTACAATCGGTGTTGTGGCTAAGAAGCTGTTGAAAGTACAGGATATAAACACAGATGTATACTTTGCCGAATTGAATTGGGATGCTTTGATGAAAGAGATAAAAAAACATAGTATCACTTTCAGTGAGATGTCTAAATTCCCTGCAGTTAAGCGGGACTTGGCTTTGTTGTTGGATAAGAATATCCAATTCGACCAGATTGAAAGAATCGCATATAAAGCCGAGCGTAAGTTATTGAAGAGCGTTTCTTTGTTCGATGTTTACGAGGGTAAGAACCTGCCTGAAGGTAAGAAATCGTATGCGGTGAATTTTGTATTGCAGGATGAAGAGAAAACGCTTAATGACAAGCAGATCGACGCTATAATGCAGAAGATACAAAAGTCGTTAGAAAGCGAATTGGGAGCACAGTTGAGATAAGAAATAATTATATAACAGAAGGCTCTTGAAATAAGAGCCTTTTCTTCTATAATACTATGAAAACGAAGAACATAAAAAAACTACTTCCCATAGAGGATATTACCTACAGAACCATATTATCAGCTGATGACGCTTTGATCAGAATAAATTCTGATGGTCGGTACGATTATGTAAGCAGGGGATCTAAAGATGCAGCCTTTAGTATAAAACGCATAATTAGCTATCGCAACTCTTTTTCTCCCATAATCGAAGGCTATATTTCAGAGGATAATGCAGGCACAAGGGTAAGAGTAAGAATGAGATTGCACCGTTTTGTCCTGATCTTTTCCATATATTGTTTTTGTTTCCTACTATTTGCTACCATAGTTTCGACCAAAACAATGATCACAGGGGGCTTTGATATTATTTATCTGACTCCATTCGGTATGTTGATATTTCTTTATTTAATGGTTTATGGCGGATTCAAATTCGAAAGTATGAAAGTCAAAGAGGATATACGGAGTATATTAGATGCTGAAATTATAGAATAAAACTTTCCGAAAAACAAAATAAGACAAAAGAAAGAGAGAATGAGCAAATCACCCATTCTCTTTTTTTATACATTTGCTTTGTTCAAACGATCATCCTAAACATTCTAATATAAATGAAACAATTATTTTTCGCATTTTTTTGTTTTTTACTCTCATTTGGTTCGACAGCACAAACAGTAGCATTGTCAGATGATAATATTGTGAGTATTCCTCTTACAGGAAATACATACATCACGTCAGGGCAACGAATTCCGGATATTATCGGAGAAAACGGTATAACGGCATGGGATAAACCAGAAATAGTATTTTCCCTTTGGTTTAAGTTATCTAATCCCGGTGAGCTGAATGTTGCTCTAAGGACAAAGAACGAAGCTAAGGACAACTCAAAAGTGAAAGTGTCTGTTGCTGGAATGACTAATGAAATAAACATATCAGGTGAGACATGGTCAGTTGTTCCGGCAGGGAAAGTCAAAATCGAGAAAGCCGGATATGTAAGAGTAGACATACAAGGATTAGAGAAGTCCGGCAAATCGTTCGGAAGCATATCCGAAGTTATCGTTAGCGGAACTTCAGCTAAAGAGCCTGTATATTTCGTCCGTAACTTCTCTCATTACTGGGGGCGTCGTGGTCCCTCTGTGCACATGAAATATGAATTACCTAAAGAAACAGATATTGAATATTTCTACAATGAAGTTACTGTCCCTGAAGGGAATGATGTAATAGGTTCGTACTTCATGTCAAACGGATTTAGTGGCGGTTATTTTGGTATGCAGGTCAACAAGGAGACTGAGCGTAGAGTCTTATTCTCTGTATGGAGTCCTTATGAAACCCATAATCCGAAAGAAATTCCCGAAGAATACCAGATAAAGACATTAGCCAGAGGAGAAGACGTTCATATCGGTGAATTCGGCAATGAAGGATCAGGTGGACAAAGCTATCTGAAATATATGTGGAAAGCGGGAGTAACATACAAATTCCTTACCCGCATTCGTCCCGATGGGAAAGGCAATACGATATTTACATCCTATTTTTTTGCCACGGATGAAAACCGCTGGAGACTGATAGCCAGTTTCCTCCGTCCAAAAACCGATACATGGTATAAAGGGGCGCACTCTTTCCTTGAAAACTTCAGTCCCGATCAGGGCTTTATTACCCGTAAAGTTTATTTCGGTAACCAGTGGGCTGTAACCACGAAAGGTAAATGGATTTCGCTGACACAAGGCCGGTTTACCTATGATGCTACGGCAGGGGCAGGAGTGCGGCAGGATTATAAAGGTGGGATGGAAGATAACCGTTTCTTCCTACAAAACTGTGGTTTTTTTGATGAAAATACTATTTTAAGGGCAACCTTCGAACGGACAGCAAACGAAAAAGACCGTCCGAAAATTAATTTAAAGAAATTACCGACGAAATAAGTTAATAATAGGTTTTAAGATTAAAACAATTAAAAAGAGAATAACCGTGATGGCCATTCTCTTTTCTATTTTTATTAGTAGTTAAGGTGGTCATTATTATGATTTTAACATCTTTAACTACTCTCACTCCTTTGACTACTATATTATAAAGTTTTCAGTTTCAGGTTGCGCCACAATACTTTGATGCCGCCACCATCGTGAATTTGAAGAGCTATACGGCCTTGTCCCTTACCGATTTTTTCATCTTCAAGGGAAATCATTTCATTGCCGTTAAGCCATGTGGTTACTTTATCTCCCTGTACAAGAATGCGCATTGTGTTCCAGTCACCCACTTTAAGGAATTCTTCTTTGTCTTTTGTGATTTCGGCGATCCATCCACGACCATAAGATTCATAGATACCACCTGTTCCGTGTCCTTTAGGAGCAACTTCTACCTGCCAGCCATTAACTTTCACACCTTCTTCGATGAACGAACGGATAAATACACCAGAATTACCGTCTGCTTCCTGCTTGAATTCCACAGTCAGGTCGAAATCATCGTAATATTCACGTGTAGCCAGATAGCCGTATTGTTTGTCCGGGCCGCTTTCGCATACAAGTAGACCGTCTTTCACATACCATTTCTCTGTTCCGTAAACATCCCATCCTGTAAGATCTGTTCCGTTGAACAGGTCAACTTCTTTAGTCTTACGGGGAAGTTCTTTCACTTTTATATTGCGGAACGATGCAGGATAGCCATGGTCCTGCAGACACATAACGCCTTTCATAGCTAATCCGTATTCAGGGGCATTTTCCCATTTGCCGCTGTTCTTACGTGCAAACCAGTCGTCTGTCCATGCTTCGAATTCAAGTATTTTCTCTCCGTTCAGCCAGTGTTCCACATGGCCGTTGTCGAAAACTATTTTCGAATTATTCCATTCCCCATAAGGGTTCACTTTCATTTTTGCCGTATCGGGCAGGTACATAGCATAGTCTACGCCCAGGCGTTGCCAAGGCTCAAGTGCGATTTCGAAATTTGGCTCGTCTATCAACTGATACTCAGGACCTGTAACATAAGGTACTTTAAATTGAGGGCGTTCTACTACATGGTATAGCATACCGCTGTTACCTCCTTTCGAAAGTTTCCATTCCCAGTAAAGCTCAAAGTTTTCGAATTGTTTGTCCGTAACGATATAACCGTTGGCGTCGTCACCATCGCCTTTAGCCTGGATACATCCATCGACAACATGCCACGATTGTGTCATTACAGTGTCGTTGTAGTTGCGCCAGCCGGCCATTGTTTGGCCGTCGAATAGCAATTGCCAGCCGTCAGCTTTCTCCTGTTCAGTCAGGGTATTTTGTTGCCCTCCTGTATTGCATGACGAAAATGAAACTGCCGCAATAGCACAAAATGCAAACAGATTTTTAAAAGTTAATTTCATAATTAATTAATTTTGTTAGACTTAGGTTTTATGTAAATTATTCTTTTTGAGCATTTATATACTATTAAGTATGTAAATAGATACAGTAAAGATACATAAAAATACAATTAAGAAAGTACTTAAATGCTTGTTTAGTTATAATTAATAGTTAATTAACATTTCAATATCTGTTTTCTTCACGATATGCATCAACAGCCTTTCTTACAGAGCCGTGCAATAAAAGAAGCCTGTTAGCCTGATCATAATCCAGTCCAAGTTCTTCTGATACCATACGTGTGCCTCTGTCCACAAGTTTAGCATTAGATAATTGCATATTTACCATCCTGTTACCTTTAACACGTCCCAGCTTTATCATTGTGGTTGTGGTAATCATGTTCAGGATCATTTTTTGCCCTGTACCAGATTTCATCCGGGAACTACCAGTAACAAATTCGGGACCTACAATCATTTCTATGGCAACATCAGCTTCCTGCGAAACAGGAGAATCCGGATTACTGGAAATTGATGCAGTGAGAATCCCGTTCTTACGTGCTTCGTGCAATGCACCTATAACATAAGGTGTTGTGCCCGAAGCTGCAATACCTATTACGGTATCTTTATCGTTTATGTTGTATGCCTGCAGGTCTCTCCATCCTGCTTCCAGATTATCTTCGGCCTTTTCAACAGGATTACGCAAAGCTGTATCACCTCCTGCTATAAGTCCTATAACCAGAGTGTTTGGCATACCGAATGTAGGAGGAATTTCCGATGCGTCCAATACCCCCAGACGTCCGCTTGTACCAGCACCCATATAAAAGATACGTCCGCCTTGTTGCATTCGGGGAACTATCTGTGATACAAGTTCTTCGATCCGGGGTATGGCTTTCTCTACAGCTAATGCGACTTTCTGATCCTCTTTGTTGATGTCGGTCAGTAATTCTAATACGGATTTATTTTCCAGATTATCATACAATGAGGATTGTTCCGTGATTTTAACAAATGTCATTTCTTATTATTTAATAGTAGTTAAAGTAGCCAGGGAAGTCAAAGTAGTTAAAGGGGTGTTAATTTTACCGGCTTAACTACTTTGACTCCATTAACTACAGATCTTTTGTCACCGCCAATAACGTCCCATAATATTTGATGAGTCCCTCCATTGGCGATTGTACAATGTTTCCAACTTTTATATTTAATTCTTCTCCTGCTTTCCTTAAAATATCGCGGTAATGATATGCTACCGAGCCTGTGAAATGCACTTCATTGTTCATATAATCGTATTGCATCACATTTTTCATAAAAAAATCTTTAAATGCGCCGTATATGAGATTCTGAATGGTTTTATCTTCAATATTATTGATAAGGAAAGGTGAAAGGCTTGCCAGAAAACGATTTGCCATAGGCTGCTTATACACTTTGTCGAGTATAAGAGCCGGTGTAAGATCAAATTCCTGCAGAAATTTTTCTTTTAAACCTTTTGTCAGTTGATTCTTTAGGCAAGCTCCTAAAAATAGTCTGCCAATGACAGCACCACTGCCTTCATCTCCCAGAATATACCCTAGCGGAGATACATTGTCCGCAATTTTTTCTCCGTCATAGTAACAGGAATTAGATCCTGTACCCAGAATACACGCTATACCTTTATTCGAGCCGCATAGACCTTTGGCCGCAGCTAAGAGGTCACTGTCGACCTCGATCTGTGAAGCTTTTATATTGTCAGTAATGGCGTCTATTATAATCTGGTTTTTCTCGGGAGAAGCACATCCCGCGCCAAAGAAATGGACTGAATCCACTCTATGCCCGTTAAGCATAGGTTTAATGGTAGTCCGTATTTCTTCGCTAATGTCTTCGCGGGTGCGGAAAAAAGGATTTGCGCCTTTGGTCGAAGCCTGCTTAATCTCTTTATCTCCGTCTACAAAACGCCAGTCGACCTTTGTAGACCCTCCGTCAGCTAATATTATCATATCTTAATATAGATTTTCTTCTTATACAATATGTTTCCAATCACCCAGTTGAATCCGACAAACAGCAGGGCAAACACCAGCGAACCGAAGTAATCGCCCAGATATGGCTGTATGCAGATTTTATATAAGAATCCTTTTAAACTGATAATGGAATCATCGTAAGTAAACAGAATATTACCTAAAAGCACAGAGAATACTCCCGCGGCTACATAGATAAATAAAGGGTTTACTCCGAATGATTCAAAAAATACACTCCACTTCTTATGACCTTTGATGTCGATGATCCATATCAATAAAGCCAATAGGGTAGAAGCCAGCCCACATGTAGCCAGTACAAACGTAGGCGACCATATCTTTTTATTAATAGGGCAACCATAACTCAACAAAAAGCCAAGGAATGTAAGTATCGCCCCTGTAATAAATAGTCGTGTGATACGTTCATAATTGTCTTTGGTGGACAATAACAGCTCGCCGCAACAGAATCCGATAAGTACATGGCAAATAGCCGGAATGGTACTTAAAAGTCCCTCAGGGTCGAGTATTACGCCACTATCCACATACATATGGTTTGCTCCCAGTATGGCTTTGTCCAATATGGATATTATGTTATTTTCGCTGAATTCGAAACCGTTTCCAAACAGTAAGAGCAGAAAATATCCGATAAGGGCGGTTACAATGATATATGGTATATATCTATGCTTAACCAGTATGGCTATAAGTGCCGTAGCCCCATAAGTAATAGCCAGCCGTTGCATGACGCCTAGTATCCGGATATGCTCAAAGTTTGTAATGGCTCTGAAAAAGCGTTCAAAGAATCCAAGTTCTTCGCCTGACAACTGATGGTATGTGCGGAAAGATAGTGATAGCCATCCCAATCCTAGTCCGATGAGGAAAATAACAACAGTTCTCTTTAGTATCTTCAACAAAGTGGGTTTGTTGAACTCAAAATTGAATTTACGTAAGGAGATAAATGTTGATATTCCCATAATGAACATGAAGAAAGGGAAAACCAGATCGGTTGGAGTAAGTCCGTGCCATTGGGCATGCCCTAGTGGCGCATATATAGTACTCCACGATCCCGGATTATTTACCATGATCATTCCTGCTATAGTTATACCTCTCAGTACATCAAGAGACAAAAGTCTGCTGCTTGGTTTCTTTTCCATAATGCCAACTTTTCAGGTTTTATTTGTAGAGATAGTATTTTTTCGATACTTTCTTAAAAGGTTCTGTGTGTTTATACCAAAATTCTCGAATATCGTCAAATTTATTGTTTTTTGCAAACTCAAGCCTTACAAAATCGCTACCCGAAACCTGATCGAACATTCTGAAACGTTTGTCGTTCGCATTATTGAATATGGCCTTATCCGGATACAGGTTTGCGACTTCCTGCATCACATAGAATTGAATCTCGGATAAGTGGGCCTTTTCGTAATCCATAATGTGAACCTGTACGCCTTCGAGCTGTTTCCCTTGTCCTACTGAGTAGAACGGTTTCAGGTACATCGGTCTGAAATATAGTCCGGGCAGGCGCAATCTGTTAAGATTTCCGGCCAGATCTTCTGCTTTCACCCATTCGGCAGCGAACATCTGGAAAGGAATCGTGTAGCCTACACCGATAGACATATATCCCAGTTCACCCAATATACCCGATACGGGATAGAACACAGCTGAAACCGGTTGTGGAATATGAGGGGAAGACGGAATCCATTGCAGTCCTGTTTGCTCATAAATCATTTTGCGTTTCCATCCTTTCATTTTCACTACCTGAAGTTTACACTGTTTGTCCAGCATGTTTTCACCGTTGAGTAGCAAGGCTAATTCCCCGCAGGTCAATCCGTATACATACGGTATTTTGAATTGGCTTACAAAGGAAATAAAATTATCGTCAACTAAACCACCTTCGACCTTTAATCCTCCTAAAGGATTCGGCCTGTCGAGAACAATAAATTCGATATTGTTCTCGGCTGCAGCCTGCATGGCCAGCCCCATCGTACTGATGTAAGTAAACGAGCGGCAGCCAATATCCTGAATGTCATACACAAGGGCATCAATATCCTTGAGCATTTCAGGAGTCGGTCTACGGGTTTTTCCGTGAAGAGAGTAGACAGGAAGCCCTGTCTTAGGGTCGGTTACATTTTCTACATGGTCTCCTGCATGGGCGTCACCCCTGACACCATGTTCGGGAGCAAAGAGTGCAACGAGCCGGACGTTAGGGGCTTCGTGCAGGATGTCGATCGTCGACTTCATGCTGTTGTCCACCCCGGTTGGATTGGTAATCAATCCCACACGTTTTCCTTCCAGCGCTTTGAACTTTTGCTCCTTTAATACTTCAATACCCGTTTTTATCTTTATCTTCTGGCTGAAAGCCGATAGGGATAAAAGACACAGTACCGATAGTATTATTAATGGTCTTCTCATGTTATGTTGTTTTTGTTTATTCATTTTTAGTAGCTTCCGCTTTTTCTTCTATATCTTCTTTTGCCTTTCCGTAGTTAGGATCGATTTTTAGTAATGCCACAGCTATAATCGGTATAATACTGCATATCATCACCCAGATGAAGAAATGATTATATCCCAACTGCTCTTGCAGCCATCCGGCAAACATACCCGGAAGCATTAAGCCTAATGCCATAAACCCTGTACAAAATGCATAATGGGATGTTTTATGTTCTCCATCTGAGAAATACATCAGATAGAGCATATAGGCCGTGAATCCGAATCCATACCCGAATTGTTCTATAAAGACACAAATGTTGATTATTACTAAATTATCTGTTTGTGTAAAACTTAAATAAAGAAATGTTGCTATTGTAAGTAACATACTCATTGTCATAGGCCATATCCATCTTCTAAGCCCACCTTTTGCTGCTGCAAACCCTCCGATTATACCACCTATTGTCAAACCTATAATACCAATAGTTCCATATACAAATCCAACCTCACCCGTAGTAAGTCCGAGTCCGCCAATGTCACGTGGATCCAATAAAAATGGATTTATAAGTTTCAATAGCTGGGCTTCTGAAAAACGGAATGTGAGCATGAAGAATATTGCTGTTGCAACCTGTGGCTTATTGAAGAATGTAACGAATGTAGTACCAAATTCTTTAAGAATTGATTTTGCCGTAATATGGGAATGCGGTTTGTCGGATGCCGGCTTAGGTAAAGCGACCCTATGGTAAAAACTGAAAAATATAAATAATCCCGCCAAAACAAAAAATGTAATAGACCAAGCAAATGGAATATTTCCAGATAACCCTTTATATTCTGCATTATTAGCAGTTTTTAATTTAGGATCTAACTGAAAAATCAGATATGCGGGTTTGTTCCAGTTCTTTTCATTAAATGAGAATCTATCACCTTCAATCAGCTTTATATTGTTATCACCTTTATTCATTGTGGTATTCAATACAATACCCTTTCCTTGTTCCGGTTGTTGTGATAACCAGACAGCAGCGACAGCAATATTTCCGGCCTGATCTGTTTTTTCAAAATATCTTTTTTCCCCGAAATTCTCTTTTATCCAATTACCAAATGGTTTTGACACATTTGTTTTCCACCATCCGTCTTTTTCATCCTTTTTTGCACTCTCTTTTATAACAAATCCATTTTCGAGATTAGCTTGTTTTACTTTATTGATTATCAATTTTAAACTATCCTCATTAATGATTTGTGTGCCGATTTGCACATCCTGTCTATCCATTATAAAATGTATATCCCCCTCTTTCGATGTGATATTTTCTATTTGAGGAATATATAATGAAGATTGAGTGTACTGAGGAGATGCATCAATATTTACTTTAATCGGATCGTACCCTGTATGACTCTCAAGGAATCCCGCTAGAATTATAAGGACACCTTGTCCCATGATAGTTGCTATACGAAAAAATGTACTTCTGATCCCAACATATTTAGCCTGATCGTTAGTATTCAGGCCAAGCATATAAAATCCATCTGCGGCAATATCATGTGTAGCAGAACTAAAAGATAACAAAGCAAATAACGCTAGTGTCGCCTGAAAAAAGAATGGTACGGGTATGGTAAAAGCAATGCCTGCAAATCCGGCACCAATCAGCAATTGCATTGTTACAATCCACCAGCGTTTTGTTTTTAATAAATCTACAAAGGGGCTCCATAAAAATTTAAGAACCCAGGGTAAATAAAGCCAGCTTGTATATAAAGCAATATCTGTGTTGGATATTCCCATGCGTTTATACATTATTACCGATATGGTGACAACGGCGACATTAGGTAATCCCTCTGCCAAATAGAGGCTCGGTATCCATGCCCACGGCGATTTTTTGCTTTCTTTCATTGTATTATCTTTAGTATTGTTTTTCAATAGTTGCACCCACATAATAATGCAGGAGTATCTTATCATTAGAATAACCTTTTTCTCCCATTACGGCGGCACCGATCTGGCAAAGGCCGACACCATGCCCCCAACCGGCTCCTGTCAGGACGAATTTATCATCTTTTTTGTCGATAATAAAAGCTGAACTGTAAAGATGTGATGTGGATAGTGTACGGCGTATTTCCAGCTCCTTACCAATTGTCATTGTCTTTTTAGATCCAACGATTTTTAGCTTTGTTAGCCTTCCGGATGTTCCTCTTTCTACCGGAATTAGTTCTTCTATAGTGCCGAAATCGATCCCAGAGCGTTTGTATGCCAGTTCAGATATTTCTTTTTGAGTATAAGTCACACTCCAACGAAAAAAATCGGTGGTTTCCTGATCATAGTTATTGAGTACCTGTCCGAGTATATTTTTATCCTGTGTGTTACAAAATGCATCGGGACGTGAGGTTATCCATTGATCAGATTCTAATTCTTTGGTAAGATCGGGGATATCCATCGAATTTTCGCTATCCCTTCGCTTGACCAGATATGGTAATTTTGTATCTTCCCAGCAATTCTGGAACTCTTCGAAAACACCGCCGCAACATTTAGAGAAGCGTGCATCACATATCTTTTCTCCCGATTTCAAGACCTGTCCACGGGTTTCGTCAATGGCCTGTTTTACAATTTCTATATTTGAAAAAGTTCTTGTTATTCCCTGATAACGCTGGCAATGATCGTCGGCACATACATCGAAGTTAATATGATCTTCGCGGTCGTACCAGCGGATTCTTTCACTTTCGTTTTCGGTGAAAGTCGTATATGTTTCTTCATTAGTCCGAATCTCTTTATTTTTTTCTATCTGGGCAAGCAACCAACTCCGTGAGATTACAGCGTGTGCTTTCAATAGTTCGAGAGACGCCGTTGCGCTCATCTCTGAGGAGATAACACTCGTCAGATAGCCTTCTATTCCAATCAAATTAATAGCTGTTATCATATCGTTTTCCACGATTAGCTTCAGCGCTCCCTGAAATTGCTGGTCTTCTTTTCTTTCCCAGTGGAAACCGATACCTATAACTACATCTTTAATGGTAAATGAAGCGTCGGCATCTTGTGATTCAAATACTAATTCTTTACATAAGGAACCGTTCCATAAGATTTGCCCGTCAGCAAATACTACAGAGTTTTCTCCCTGAATACTTTTTCCTAAGCAGGAATAATTTGTATTCAGTACAAACTTTATCTCTTTGTTCCACAAAACGCCAACAGTTACCTTTGGTTCCATAATTTTCTATATTTCAAAATTTCAAGTTTCAAGATTAAAAGCATTTCATTCTTCACTTTTCACTTTTAATTTTTCACTTAGTTTCTGCATTTTCTCATCACTGATAGATATCTCCTTTAAGATGTTTTCTATATCATTTTTTGTGATCTTCTTGAAATCCTTTTCCAATGGTGTGATGAAAACGCCACCTAAATCTACGGCAGCGGGGCTTATCAGCAGATTATCATCTCCTTCGGCGTAGAAGCAATCCGGACGATGTTTTTTACGAGGAAAAACGATGCTATGCCATTTATTATTGTTATACCATGTAAGTATGTTCATCATCGGCTCTTTATCTCCATCTTTAATTTCCAATAGGTTGTATATTTTCTGGAAATATGCGATGCTCTCTTCTTTAACTTCAGCTTCCAGTAAGAATCCGTTTCTCAGATAATTTTTGATTGTATATACACTTAATGCATCTGATTGATACAGAAGTTCTCCTCCTGTTACTTTTTGTATCTCTTTTTCTATTGGAAGAAAATCTTTTATACCTGCCTGAAAATGTACATGGTCGGGTGCCGAAGCCCCACACTTAGGCCCATTATAAAATATGGTATATCCGTCCATTTCTTTTGCCAGATCGAGCATATCACCGTATCTGTTGAAAATCAACTGATCGATATGCTGATAGGCAGGTATTGTGAAATGCACCGGAAATATCGGGAACGGATTGACCAATACCTGATATTCGTCTTTGAATGGAGCACCTCTTTGTTCAGCCGGTAAATTTTGTGGGCAAAGGAAACACTTGCGCTCCTGTATGGATTTGGTATCGACCTTTGCCGCAGAAGATTGTATGCGTGCCGGATTGAACTGTACCCTTATCTTGAAATCACTGAAATCGAAATCCTTTGACTCCACACCTTTCAAGGCTTCAAAATTGGCTTTTGCAAGAGGCCACTCCTGTAGTTGCGAGTCGAATAAATCTTGTATGTCTTTTGATAATAAATTCATATTTACCATTAAAAATAAAAAGGTGAGAGCCAAGTCATGAGTAGTATTTTTTGAACTCTCACCCTTTCACATTGCTAACATTAATTTACCTGTTTGCTTTTATTTAAAGCGATACGGGCTTCCAATTCCCAGGTACGTATCCTGTCTTTATAAGTATTGTGTGCGTTCATTTTCACTATATCCAGTGATGCATCGGAATTGTCGTCCCAGCGACGGCATAGGTACAACACATCGTAGATGCGCCCAATCTGGTGCTCACGTGAGAAATATAACCCCAATGCATAATCTTCACCGTAACTTGTATTTGGTACTTTTATTTCCCTTAACAATGGGGTATAGAATGCACGTGGTGCTCCCAATCCATTGATACGCAGGGCGTTGTTGCGTCCGTTATCTGGTGTCCATTCCTTATGGTCGATAATGCCCGGAGGTATCATTTCCATATCGAAATTAGTAAGCATGTATGTGCCTACTACCATAGCGCAATTTTGTTCGTAGAATGCATCTACAATTTTTTGTAGTGTGTTTTCATCGGAATATACATCGTCACTATCGAGCTGCACGGCGAATTTTCCACATTTAGGATTGTGCACGCCTGCATTCCAGCAGCCACCAATACCTAGTTCTTTGTTTTCGGGAATGACATGTATCAGACGTTTATCCGAAGCGAATTTATCGATGGCTTCGGTAGTACCATCGGTAGAATAATTATCAACGACAATAAGGTTGAATTTGAAGTTTGTTTTCTGATTCAATACAGACTGTATAGCGTCGGTAATTGTACGTATACGGTTACGCACGGGAATGATCACAGAAGCTTCGTATTCGAAATTCGATTGTTTGAATTCTATTTTTTTGAACTGAGGAGCCAGATATGCGCCGATTTTCTTCAAGTGGTCGGTACAAGCCTGTTCCATTTCTATCTGCATATTCCTGTTTTTAGGATCGACATAATCGAATATCTTTTCACCGCTTTTGCGGCTGTCATTCTCAATTTCAGTATACAGGTATTCGTTGATGTGTACCAGTCCGGCTTTTTGCGAAACTTTGAGACGGAGATCGTAAATACCGGCAAACTGATATTCTTTATCCATTTCCGAAGCTGCGTGCTTCAATACTTCGGATTTGTAAATAAGCACTGATCCAAAATTGAAATCGTCGCGTAAACTTCCTTTTTGATAAGTGATTACAGGACTATTTTTCTTTTCTCCTCCCGATATCTGGTAATGATCGGCATATATTAGTCCTGCACCCGAATCTTTCGCTATCTGCAACATCCGGTCGAAGGCGAACATCCCCATGCGTAGCTGATCTGATTTAGTATAAATCAGTGTATATTCCGCATCGGCTTTCGCGGCAATCTTTTTTATTGTAGCCGTAGAACGGATCGAATCTATATCGATCACTTCGCAACCGGCAATAGTATCTTTGCAGCCGTTATCAGTTAACAGGAATATCTTATTTACAAGTTCCGAACTCTTTAGTGAAGTAACGGTTTCCTGTACCTGACTCACATTTTGGAAGGGTATAAAGCAATTAATTTTCATCTTTAAATAGGTTATTTTGTATTTATTGTAATCTCTTTTTTCTTGACTAGCAAAAGTAAACCAATGAATGTCAAAACAGCATTCATTATTAGTATCTCGTATCCGAATTTATATCCGTCGAACCATGCTTCCGAGTTTTTGTCGAATATGAAACATATTATTGGGGCCAATATTGCCACCAGTGGTATATATTTATCTTTTACGGATTTCTTTGTGAATATGCCGAAGGCAAACAGGCCTAAGATAGGGCCGTAAGTATAACTGGCGAGGATATATACGGCATCGATCACAGAAGTATTATTGAGTAAATTGATGATAATAATTACCAATCCCATAACAACCGCCATGCCTATATGCACACGCTTACGGGTTTTGGCTATTTCGGCATCTGTCTTTTGTTTTTTAGTTGTCTCCAGTATATCGACAGTAAATGATGTTGTAAGAGCTGTAAGTGCCGATCCTGCCGCAGCGTAAGCCGCCGAGATCAAGCCAATGATGAATAATATGCCTACTATCATAGGAAAATATCCTCCTGTGGCAAGCATGGGGAATAGTTCATCGCTTTTTTCGGGAATAGCAACACTATTTCTAGTCGCGTAAATATAAAGTAGTACTCCAAGCATGAGAAACAGCAGGTTTATAAATAATTGTAATACGCCGCTGATTACCATGTTTTTCTGCGAGTCTTTAGGATTCTTACAACTCATATTCTTTTGCATCATATCCTGATCGAGTCCGGTAGTAGCAATAACGGTAAAAATACCTGCCAGAAATTGTTTAAAGAAAAATCTCCTGTCATTCACATCGTCAAAAAAGAATGTCTTGGAATAACTGCTTTCGTTAATTGTGGAGAACATTCCCGAAAAATTAAGCCCCAGATTGGATGCTATATAATAAATACATAAGCCTACTGAAACAATCAGACAGAACGTTTTCAAAGAATCTGTCCAGATCAGTGATTTCACGCCGCCCTTAAATGTATATAGCCAAACAAGTCCAACTGTGAATATTACATTAATAAAGAATGATATTTTCAATGGTTCGAAAACCAGTAATTGCAATACGATGCACACAAGGAATAGCCTTACAGCAGCTCCCAGCATTTTAGATATAAAGAAAAACCATGCTCCTGTTTTGTATGATGCTATCCCAAAGCGGTTTTCAAGATATTCATAAATTGAGGTGAGATTCATCCTGTAGAATAACGGTATCAGTACAAAGGCGATAATCATTTGTCCTACAACGAATCCCATTACCATCTGAAGATAGGAAAAACCACTGGCTGCAACCATTCCGGGAACAGAAACAAATGTCACTCCCGATATGGCCGATCCTATCATGGCAAAAGCCACGACAAACCACGGCGACTTGCGGTTTCCCGTGAAGAAGCCCTGATTGTCTGCTTTGCGGCCTGTGATGTATGATATGGCAAATAGTATAGCAAAGTAGAACGCTATGATTAAGAGCACTAAAGCCGGATTCATTCTTTTTTTTTAGTAGTTAGAGTAGTCAAAGGAGTCAAGTAGTTATCATTCGTTTCACTCATTAGTAGTTAGAGTAGTGAAGTGGTATTATTTCTACTTTACTACTAAGTTGCAAAGCAACTGATAACTACTTGACTCCTTTGACTACTGATTTATATTATTCTTCATATAAAAGATATGGTTTGCGCTGCTGTTTGAATTTTTCAACATCGCCCTGCCACATCTTTCTTATTTCTTCGTTTGATTTTCCTTCTATTATCATTTTGCGAATATAATCTACTCCTACAAGTTTTTCGAAAAATGAAGTAAAGAATTTATCTCCTATATTCAGATTATTATATGCATCTATTATATATGAAAGGTCAAAGCCTTTGGCGAATATTTCTTCATCTGTTACATTCCTTAAATCAACTCCGTGGCATAATTTGTTTAAAAGGGGTGGATTCTTTGCCCCCGCTACACTCCGTGGTGTGAATGAGAAGCTGTAACCTTTCATATCTGGATGCCCGTACACCTGAAAAGGAAAGTCTGTACCCCGGCCAAGGCTGACAGGAGTGCCTTCGAACAGGCAAGTTGAAGGATAAAGGTATATTGACTTCATATTAGGAAGGTTAGGAGAGGGTGCAATCGGTAACTGATAGAGCGTTTGGTGTGTATAATTAGCACATTTTATAACATTGAGATCACATTTGCGATTATTTGGCAACCATTTTTCTCCGTTTGTCATCAGGGCTAGTTCACCCATGGTCATACCATGTACAACCGGTATTGGCAGCCATCCTACACCCGATTTGTACTTCATGTTCAATATAGGACCGTCAATGTAATGTCCGTTTGGATTAGGCCGATCCAGAATAAGCATTTTTTTGTTGTATTCGGCACAAGCATCCATCAATCTTACCATAGTTATATAATAGGTGTAAAAACGCAATCCTACATCCTGTATGTCTATAACAAGTATATCAAACATATCCATCGATCTGGTGCTAGGCTTTTTATCTTTTCCGTCATATAAAGACTTGATAGGGATTCCTGTTTTTTTGTCTACAGAACTGGCTACATGTTCTCCTGCATCGGCATTTCCTCTGAAACCATGCTCAGGTGAAAAAATAGCGACAACATTTAGTTTATTTTCAACAAATATATCTACCAGATGCTTATCTTGTATCATGCCTGTATGATTAGACATTACGGCTATACGTTTTCCTTTCAGCAGTGGAAAATAAAGATCAGTTTGTTCAGCTCCTGTTTTTATTGTACTGGTTTGAGCCGAAAGTATAATTGATATTGTTGTCAGAATAAATAAAATGATTGCTCTTTTCATAGTAAAGCTATTATTTTTGCTCGATTCTCGTAGATGCAGGTCATTTATCGAGTGTTTAGTGAATTATTTATCCAGTTTATTAAGAACAAATATAAAACGATATATTTGAATAACAGTCAAAAGATATCTTCAAAAATATTAAATTAACTATTATTTGTATTCATATACATAAATTAAATATTAAAATCTTTTAAAAATATTCTTGATGCAGCCAGGATTGAATCCCTATCGCGATTAACCTTCTTCTTGATGCTTTCCGCTGAGTGTATTGTTGATATTATGGTTAATAAAATTAAAAATAACTATTTAATAATTAATTAAAATGATATGTATTTTACGATTAATAAGGGGTATTTAATTATAACATATTTATAAACAGATAATTAGTTCTCATTTTGCTGCAGTTGCATCTTTTTCATAATAATTAAAATGTTCAAATTATATATAATATATATTAAAATAAACAAATGACTCAAAAAAGATATATAAAATTCTTATACATTTGTATAGCTCATAAAGAAAAGTGTTAGTCTATATAATCAATTGTAAAGAGTATTGTCTATGAAGAACTTTTCACGTCATATAATATTAGTTATAATAATCCTTTTCCTGTGTGAAGCATCATGGGGACAAAGCTTTCGTTTTGCTCTTATAACAGATACTCACCTGAATAGGGATACCTTGGCTTATAATGACCTGAAGCGTTCTGTCGCCCAGATAAATGAAGCACCCGGACTTAGTTTTGTCCTTGTGACAGGAGATCTGACAGAAGAAGGTGATCGGCTGTCGTTGCAAAAAGCAAAAGACTTACTCGATAATTTAAATATTAAATACTATGCTATAGCCGGAAATCACGAAACCAAATGGAGTGAATCGGGTGCTACAGATTTTGGCCATATCTTCGGGAGTGACAGGTTTAAATTTGAATATAACGGATATATGTTTCTGGGATTCAATACAGGGCCGATAATACGGATGATGGACGGACATGTAGCGCCACAGGATATAGCATGGCTCAGGAATGAATTTTCATCAGCAAACCCGGGTACTCCTTTTATATTGGTCACTCATTATCCATTACAAGATGGTGATGTAGACAATTGGTATGAAGTAACGGATTTAGCCAGACAATATAATGTAAAGGCGGTTCTCGGTGGGCATTATCATAGCAACAGACTTTTCTTTTATGACGGAATACCTGCCTTTATTAACCGCTCAAATCTGAGAGATAAATCAGATAAGGTGGGAGGATATTCAATATATGAAATTAATCAGGATTCTATAATAGTATATGAACAGAAAATAAATCAGTCTCCAATAAAATGGGGTAGTTATACTTTAGGTAAACAATACTATACGGAAGATAATAGTACCTATGGACGTCCTTCTGACTCAGTTAATACAATATATCCCAATGTAAAGGCAAAATGGATAACAAGGATTGGGAATACAATTTATTCTTCCCCTGTTATATATGAAGATAAGATATATGTGGGGGATGATACCGGGCAACTCTCCTGTCTGTCGTTAAGAGACGGCAAAATAATCTGGAACTATAAATCGGATAACCGCATAGTAGGAACTCCGGCTGTAGCCAAAAATATTGTTGTTTTTGGTTCAGCCGATAAATATATATATGGAATAAATGCGAATAACGGTTCCCTCATTTGGAAATATCTTGCTAAAGAAGCTGTGTTGGGAGCAGTTTCTATTGATGGAGATATCGCATATATCGGAGCCAGCGATCATACAATGAGAGCAATAAACATATATAATGGGGATTTGGTATGGGAATACAGTGAAGTAAAAGGGTATATAGAAACCAAACCATTGATATATGACAATAAGGTGATCTTTGGTGCATGGGATAATTATATGTATGCTCTAAATAAATATACCGGTAGCCTGTTATGGAAATGGAATGGCGACCTTACCCGTATGCATTTCTCTCCGGCAGCAGTCTGGCCGGTAGCAGCTCATGGAAAAGTATTCTTTACAGCTCCTGATAGGGTTATGACAGCTATAAATATAGAAACAGGAGAAACTGTCTGGCGTACTAAAGAGTCTATGGTAAGGGAAACTATCGGTTTGTCAGAGGATCATCTTAGAATATATAGTAAAACAATGCAGGATAGCGTAGTCTGTTACTCGGCATTGGGTAACGAACCACAAAAAATATGGTCGCAAAACGTGTCTTATGGATACGATCATGCCCCGTCTATGCCTGTGGAAAAAAATAATGTTGTTTTTGGCAGTACCAAAAACGGGATCATATTTGCATTGGATGCAAAAACAGGAAAAATGAAATGGAAACACAAAGTTGGCAATTCATTGGTAAACACAGTTGTCCCAATAAACGGCCAGTCATGTATATTCACGTCAAGTGAAGGCATTGTCGGTTTATTATTCAATCAGGAAAAGTAAACAGGATAACTCTTATTCGGTATAAAAATACGGACACATTTAAAAGATATTTGTAAAACCTATTAAAAAAATAATCTATATGAAGAAAATACCTTAAACCTTAATTAAACGTCAAAAGTCTTCTTATGTTAAAATGTTTATGATACAATTTTATTGAAACCGGAACTTGATATTAAAATATCAATTATTATAAAAAATAAATAGCGATTATGTCTAAGAATACACAAAATTATAAGTTATTTTACTTCATTTTTTCTTCTGAAAATTTGGAAGTTAACTGTGTTTTCTTAGAGAGAGAGAGAGAGAGAGAGAGAGAGAGAGAGAGTAACAAAATCTATATTTTTAAAAGGACAAATAATAGAAAATATTATTTCGTCCCAAATTTCTATTTCTGTAAACCATATATCAGACAGTAAAGCAACTGCCTGATATATGGTTTTGCTATATAGAAAAGACCGGATTTTTATAATACAATTGATGTAAAATAAGCAATAACCTCAATCACTTGTATCTACTTGTAAAAAGTATAAATTAATAAACAAAGTATTATGAATAACTCGCAGAAACACAGAAAAACACTATCAAAGAAGATTCTTTGTCTGTTGTCTATTGGGTTGATTTGTTCATCCATGGGTAATACCTATGCCAATGATGCCGAATCAAAAAACCTGAATACCTTAGAGCAGCAACAAACAAAAATCTTAATCAAAGGGAAAATAGTAGATTCGAAGGGAGAGCCATTAATTGGCGTTAGTGTTGTCGTAAAAGGAACAACACAAGGGACACTTACTGATGTAGATGGAAATTATACAATAAATGCAGCATCTGATGATATACTGGAATTCAGATATATCGGATTTTCCACTGTTACACGCAGAGTGGGAACGAACAAGACTATAAATATAACTATGCAGGAAGACTCCAAAGTGATGGATGAAGTTGTGGTTGTAGGTTATGGTGCGCAAAAAAAGGAAAACCTGACAGGGGCAGTATTCTCTGTTGATGTAGATAAAACTTTAGGAAGCAGACCGATAGCCGACGTCGGGCGTGGGCTTCAGGGTACAGTTCCGGGTTTGAATATCACAGTGCCATCAGGAGAAATAGGTTCTGATCCGATAATGAGAATACGCGGCCAGGTTTCTTCTCCCAATGGAAGTTCAAATCCATTGATTCTAGTTGATAACGTAGAGGTTCCTAGTTTACAGCTTGTAAATCCGAATGACGTTGCAGATATATCAGTATTGAAAGATGCTGCGGCTTCTTCTATATACGGTGCTAAAGCTGCATTTGGTGTAATACTTATTACTACAAAGAAAGGTGCCAAAGCTGAATCGGTAAGCGTAACATACTCGGGGAACGTTTCATGGCAAAATAGGGCTAAGGATCTGGAAATGGCGACGATAGACGGACTACAGTATACCTGGGATGCATGGACAAGCCGTAACCCTGAGAATCCGAATACGGGGGCTACCGGAAATATGTGGAAAATGACAGCCGAAAGTATTCAGAAATCCAGAGAATGGGTTGAAAAATACGGAAAAACCGTAAAAGCAGGTGATCCTGTAGTTTATGGTAGAGACTGGTATATGGATGAACTAGGTAACAAACTGGGAATACGTACATATAATGCAGTAGATGCTCTGGTAAAAGAATGGACTCCAACACAGACACACAATCTGTCGGTGAACGGTAAAAGCGGAAAAGTCAGCTATAATCTGGGACTGGGATTACTCGATCAGAGTGGTATGACTAAACCCGCCAAAACAGATGATTTCAGAAGATACAATGTAACATTGAGTTTGTCCAGCGAAATTAACAAATACCTGACAATACGGGGAGGCGCCATGTATTCTGATCGTGTTAAGCGTTATCCGAGCACAGGCTCGACTACATCAGACCCGTGGCTATATGCATATCGCTGGGGCAGTTTAATGCCGGTTGGTGTACAGGATCAACACGGAAACAATCTTAGGAATCCGGCTTATGAACTGGAAGCGTCAACAACATCACGCCTTCGCAATGTCTATACGAACGTAAATCTGGGTGCAACAGTTAATTTTACCAAAAACTGGAATCTTGAATTCGACTACACATATTATACCCAAGAAGATGCTACAGATGCATCTATACCAAAATTTACAGCCGGAGATGCATGGTATTCTCCTGTATTGTGGAAGGATGCTGACGGAAATCAGGTATATGTGGATGATGAAGGTAATGTGACTACTGACGGAGGTATGCCGGCATATATGTTTAATACGATAACTTTCCCTGCCAGCGGAAGCCCTACAGATAGGCAGACAAGCTATATATCACGCAATTCACTTAGGAAAAACAGCCATAACTTTAATGTATATTCAACCTATAATCTGAAAATAGGAGATCCGCATGCTTTCAAGTTCATGGCGGGTATGAACAGGGTTACAAATGACTGGAGAAGCCATTATGCAGAGAAATTAGACCTTATGGATTATGAAAATCCTCAATTTAATTTCGCAACAGGTACGCAGAAAGTTTCTTCCACTGCAAACTGGAATGGACAACTCGGTTTCTTTGGCCGTGTTAACTATGCATTCGACAGTAAATATTTGCTGGAAGCCAATTTACGGTATGATGGTACTTCTGTTTTCCCTGAACATCTCAGATGGCGGTGGTTCCCTTCTTTTTCAGGAGGTTGGATCATGTCGTCCGAAAAATTTATGAAACCGATAGAATCTGTATTAAGTTTTGCTAAAATAAGAACATCATGGGGTAGTATCGGCGACCAGAGTGTTTCAAACTCACTCTATGTTCCTACTCTGGCTACTGTGGAAAAAACCACATGGTTGGGTTCCGATGGTGTAACAATGAGTTACAGGCCGCCTGCAGCTGTTTCACAGGATATTACATGGCAGCGTATAGAAACATTGGATATAGGTGCCGATTTCCGTTTTTGGAAAGACCGGGTAGGATTAAGTGTAGACTGGTTTCAGCGCGATACCAAAAATATGATTATTGCCGGAGATGCTCTACCCGAAACATTTGGTGTAGCTGTACCTCAGGGTAATTATGGTGACCTTCGTACCAAAGGATGGGAAATATCTTTAGACTTCAACCACAGATTTAGTAACGGATTATCTATAAACGGATTAGTTACGTTTGCCGATGCGGTTACACATGTTACCCGTGGAGCAGACCAGAATACAGCTTGGGAAAACAGGTTGATTAGCAACGGATGGGCTACAGGCGCCCGTTACGGAGATGTTTGGGGATATAGAACAGACCGCTTGTATCAGGAAGAAGATTTCGTGAGAGGTGCTGATGGCAACCTTCAGAAAGTAACAATTATTATTGACGGAACATCCAAGCGTTCGTATATGCTGGCAGGAGATAATCCGGTCTATCAGACTTATTTCGAAGATGGAGGTGGTGTTGTAATATTCCGTCCGGGAGATGTTAAGTTTGTAGATCTGAATGGAGACGGATATATTACTCCGGGTAAAGGTACGTTTGGCGATCCGGGTGACCGTGAGGTAATCGGAAATACAACTCCTCGCTACGAATATGGTTTCCGTCTGGGAGCGGATTATAAAGGTTTCGATGCTTCCATATTCTTCCAGGGAATAGGAAAACGCAGCATGTGGGGAGCTGGCCAGCTGGCAATACCGGGATTCAGTGCTGCCGACGGAGCAATACCGCAAGCGATCGCCGGAGACTACTGGCGTCCCGACCGTACCGATGCTTTCTATCCACGTGCATGGAACAACGGAGGAGGCAATACAAACTACAGCCTTCAGATACAAAGCCGCTATTTGCTGGATATGTCTTATCTGAGAATAAAGAATATAACATTCGGATACTCTCTTCCAACGGCTCTCTTGAGAAAAGCGTATATTTCAAAAGCACGCTTTTATGTTTCTCTCGAAAACTTCTTCACTTTTGACAATCTGAGAGGTTTACCTATCGATCCTGAAGCAAAATCCGGTTATTCCATGTTCGATACATCAAACTATAACCTGGGACGTACCGGTACAGGGACACCAGTCTTTAAGTCAGCTTCTGTAGGTGTTCAGTTGAGTTTCTAAACGAGTAAAAACGGAAAATATGAAAACAAAAATATTATTATTTATATCATTGTTTATCTTCTTGCTTTCAAGTTGTGACGATGTTCTCGACAGACCGCAATTGACATCGTACGATGATGAAAACTATTGGACAAGCGAAGAAAAACTAAGATTGTATGCTAATGAATTTTATCCGCGCCATTTTGTCGGATATAATGTCGCAAACAGATCGGAATATGCAGCATATCTGGGATATATGTTCAGTGATGACATCTTATACAATGGGACACAAACACAATTTGAACTATCGGTACCTAATTCGAGAGGAGAAACTCCTTCTGCTACGGCTACCGGAGCAACTAATATTCCGTGGATAGAGAAATATTCCGGTCCGACATGGAACTTCTCATGGGTGCGAAAAGCAAATATCATGATCGATCGTATCGAGACGCGCATGGGTGGAATTCTCAGCGAAGAAGAAAAGAACCATTGGTTAGGAATAGGCCGTTTTTTTAGGGCTATGGAATATGCCGGATTGGTGACCGTATTCGGAGATGTCCCTTATTATGACCGTGAAATAGGTGATAAGGAATTTGATGAACTTTACAAGCAACGTACACCTCGGAACGAGGTTATGGATGCTGTATATGACGACCTTGTTTTCGCTATGAACAATGTAAGACAGAGTGATGGAAACCTCTATGTGAACAGAGACGTAGTTGCAGGTTATGTCAGTAGACTGGCATTGTTTGAAGGAACATGGCAAAAATATCATAAGAATAATACAGAGAGAGCTCAAAAATTCTTAAATCTGACAGTGGAGGCAGCGGAAATAATCCGTGCTACCGGAAAGTATGATATAGTAACAGATTTTCGCAGCCTGTTTGGCTCAGAGGATCTAAGCGGGAACAAAGATTGTATTTTCTACAGGGCATATGATATCGGGCAAGGGGTATCTCACTCGATAGCAACTAATAATAATCTGGTGGACGGCCGTTATTACAGTCCTACTTTAGCACTGGTAAAATCATTTATCTGTAATGATGGTTCTGATTGGCAGACCTCTACTGACGTCAATAACAGGGATTTTTCAATGGCAAATCTGATCAAGACACGTGATCCTCGTTTCGAAGCTACTTTCTATAATAAGGTGACATCAAAGGGTAGAGGCTCATATCTGTATGTTTGTAAGTTTATAAACAGGGACGGCCTTAAATATCTGGATACAGGTGGATCTCCTGAATCGCAGTATACATCAACTTACAATGAAAATGATTATCCTGTAATGCGCTATGCGGAAGTACTGCTAAATCTTATCGAAGCTAAAGCCGAATTGGCAACTTTGGGTGGAGATGCCGTTACTCAGGCTGATATTGATGCAACAATAAATAAAATTCGCAACCGTCCTATAGCAGCAGCTGCTACAGCACTTGGTGTAGAAAGAACAGCCGATATGAATTTATCAAATATGCCGAATAGTCCTAATAGAGGAGATGTATCGCAACTTATATGGGAAATACGCCGTGAAAGACGTATGGAACTGGCATTTGAACATTCCCGCATACTGGACCTTCGTCGTTGGAAAAAACTCGATTATATGGATGATACACAGAATGCCGATATATTGAGAGGAACATGGATGAATATACCTGTCGATGCGCCTGAACTACTTACACCAGCAAATATTGGGGTAGTAGCTGTTACTGATCTTAGTGGAACTGTTACAACATATAATGGGTCTAATGCTGCTCAGATGGTGGGATTCTACAGTCCGACTAATATACAGGGACGTTTACCTTTCCTTGGTGTTGCCGGAATGAATGCTTATCTGGCTCCTGTAGGTAAAACACAACGCATTAGCTATATGGACAAGGGTTATGATCTGGCTCAAACAGAAGGCTGGCCTTCTGATCTGTAAAATTATGATGTAAAATAAAAGATAAGAAACTATGAAAAGTATAATAAGATATATTGGACTACTAGTTATACCATTTTCTTTGATAATGGTCTCATGTAGCGATGACGATAGTTATCCTGATACTACAGCTGACGAAACGGTTATCTACAACATTCAGATTTTAAACGCCGGAGTCAACGGTGATGAGGTTGTTACGGGAACAGTGGATGAAAATACGAAAGAAATTACCTTCCCCGAAGTCCATATGGAAACAGACCTTTCCAAAGTCAGGTTTGAAGCTTCAGTTTCTGAAAGGGCGCATCTGGACTCCACCGAATATAGTTTTCTCATACCGGAAGGAGCCAGCCAGTATAAACGGACTATCGCTGTAGTCAACGGCTTGCGTAAACGGGAATATTATGTGACTATAAGACTGGATGTACCTGTATGGGGTGCCGATTTCAGTAAGAGCAAAGTTAAGGTCTATGACTATTCGGGTGCAACACCTAACCTGGCGGAATATGCCGGTGGTACAGACCAACCTATGTATCTGGCTAGTGCCGCAGATTATGGCCGTCAATACGGGTTAAGCCTTACTAATGTTTTAGTGGCAAGCCGTCCTGCGACAGGAACTCCTGAATTACTTAAACTGTCTGATCTTAAGCAGGGAACGATCAATTCAACACCTCTGACCGGATTTAATAGCGGTTGGTTCGGTGTGAACGGCGGTACAATGGCAAACGGACATATATACCTCTGTAACGGAGCTGCTACCAGCATATCCTTTGATGTATGGGAAGAAGCTCATCCGGAACTTTCTCCAACAAGGATTACTAATGCGAGTGTGGCTACTTCCGGAACCACAGTAAGCACAGCTGATGGTCTTGCCGGATATGCAGGGCGTTATGAAGGTTTTGTATCTGTCGATATCGACGACGAAGGAAATGGTTATCTCTTTACGCATTCCAATAATGCTCAGCCAAGTAGTCTGATCAAGGCTTCTATTTCCGGATTCAAAACCCTGAATTCAGTTTCATTGGTAAATAGCGCAGTAAGTCCTCACCCAGGTTCATGGGCCAGCTTCAACCGCGTACCGGGTAAAGCTGAAGAGTATATTTACAGCGGATATAACAGTAGTTTTAACAATACTTACATGACTGTCAGATTAATGGATGGAAGTGGTAGTATATTATACGAGATCCCTGCTGCGCTTATTGGTATGGGAAATGGTGCTGATGCAAAAGTAGTTGTATTTAATAACGAGCGTTATTTAATAACGATGAGTAGCGGCTCCGGCACATTCAGGGTATATGATATCACACTTGGTAGCACAACTATGGATGCACTCCAACTAATAAATGTTGCTACTCCTCTGTTCGAATACTCGCTGGGTGGAGCTATCCCTACTGCAAATGCATCAATATCTACAGCCTGGATTGCTGACGGTGACGAAACACTATATCTGTTGGCAGGAGGTGTACAGGCCGGATTCGCTGTGTTCGAAATTCCTAAAAAAGTGAAAGAAAACCAGTAATATTAACTGATAAATAAGAAATCGTGAAAAAATATTTCAGATATTTATTGATCTCAGCCATTATCGCGTTTGCTGCCTCTTGTGGAGGCAGCGACGACGATGACGGCGGCAACGGTGGAGGTAATGGCGGAGATCCTAATCCGCCATCTACCGATATCACATTGCAGAAAAAAGAAATGCGTGGAGCCTGGATTGCTACCGTTTGGAGTCTCGACTGGCCACAATCTGACTATAATGCAACCAGCCAGAAAAAGAAATATACAGACCTTCTGGATAAACTTGCAGACAGTGGCGTAAATGCTGTATTTGTTCAAATAAGGCCAAATGGCGATGCATTCTATAATTCTCCTTATGAACCTTGGAGTAAGTGGATTACTAATGTGCCGGGAAAAGATCCCGGATATGATGTATTGGATTTCATGCTGGAAGAGGCGCATAACCGTGATCTGGAATTCCATGCATGGCTAAATCCATACCGCATAGAAAGAAGGACTGATAAGACTTCTCCTTTCCCTACCACATTAGATCCTAAGATAAATGCGGCATGGGTAAAAGAATATGATAAGATACGTATGTATAATCCGGCTTTGCCAGAGGTACAGGATCGTATAGCAGACATAGTAAAGGACATTATCACAAAGTATGATGTTGATGGCATTCATATCGATGACTACTTCTATCCCGATCCTGCCGATTATACATCTTTAGAAGATGAAGAGGAATACGCAAAATACGGATCGGATTATTCTTCAATAACAGAGTTCCGTAAAGGAAACGTGGATAAAGTAGTTAAAAAAATATATGATGTGGTTGTCCAGAATAAGCCGGATGCAGTATTTTCTGTCAGTCCTGCCGGTGATAACAGCTATAATGTGAATTCACTTTATGCGAATGTAACCAAATGGTGCCAGGAAGGCTGGGTAGATATTCTTATACCTCAACTTTATTCTTCGACAGGTGATGCCACCTCCAGTTTCAATTACCGTGTATCATGGTGGCCACAGTATAGCTATAAGGCCGTTACAATGATTGGATATGGATTATATAAATTCGGAGACGGAGAGTCCGGAGCTAAATTCCAGACAACCAGCGAACTGGTTGAACAGTTCCGGCTGGCTAATGTTCAGTCGAAAGTACTGGGAAGCATTATGTATAGTGCTAAATATTTCCAGGAAAACAAACTGGGAATAATAGACGTGCTCAAAAATCAGATATATAAAAACCCTGCCGTAATACCTTTTGCCGGGCGCAAAGTTGCGGCTGATCCTGCTGCTGCGTCAAATATTACCATAAGCAGCAATAATCTGAAGTGGAGTGCCGGAAGCGGACTTCGCACGGTTATCTATAAAGTTGCCGATAAGAAAGGTACAGTTGTAGCCATCACATGGGATAAAGAATATTCTTTGCCTGAAAAAGGCGATTACTGCCTGACTACTCTTAACATAGATAATGTTGAGAGTGCTGTATCTGATATTGTTTCTTATAAATAAAAAGAAAATATCCATTTATGCTTTAGAGATTCTAAGGGAAGAGTACACTGTTACTCTTTCCTTCAGATTCTCTGAGGAAAAGACCTTATTCTCATGAAAAAAATCATTTATCTAAGCTTATCTCTGTTGTTTTTTACTACTATATGCTTTGCCCAGCCCAACAAAAGGGCACTGAGAGGTGTATGGGTAGCTACTGTCGGAAATATCGACTGGCCTACAAAAAGAAGCCTGACAGCCGAAGAGCAAAAGCAGGAAATGATCAGTTTGCTCGATAAAGTAAAAGATCATAACATGAATACTGTTGTCTTTCAGATAAGACCAACAGCCGATGCTTTTTATAAATCGAAATACGAGCCATACAGCTATTGGCTGACGGGCGTACAGGGACAAGATCCAGGTTACGACCCTCTGCAATTTACAATAGACGAATGCCACAAACGTGGAATATATATCCATGTATGGCTTAATCCTTATCGTATAAACAACGATACGGTACACAACAATACATATGCAAAAGACCATGTGATAAATAAACACCCGGAGTGGGTAATAAACTACGGGAAAGCCAAATACTTCAATCCCGGACTGGATGAAGTCCGCAAATTTACCTGCGATGTAGTAAAAGACATCGTAGCAAACTATGATATTGATGCAATACACATGGATGATTATTTCTATCCATACAAAATAAAAGGGGAGGAATTCCCTGATTCTCTCACATTTGTGAAATATCCGCGCGGATTTACCAATAAAGAAGATTGGCGCAGGAATAACGTAAACCTGATCATTAAAGAAATAAACGAGACTATAAAGGCCGAAAAGCCGTGGATAGAATTTGGTATTTCTCCGTTTGCTGTCTGGCGGAATAAATCGGAAGATCCACGTGGTTCAGACACGAAGGCTATGACTAATTATGATGGCCTCTATGCTGATATAATATTATGGCAGGAAAAAGGTTGGATCGATTATGTGCTGCCGCAATTGTATTTCTATATAGGATACCCTATTGCCGATTATGCCGTATTGTCCGACTGGTGGTCGAAATACAATTACGGGGCGAATGTATATGCAGGTTTAGCCCCTTACCGGGTATCGAAAAAGGCGAAAGATAAACAATGGCATAATTCAAAAGAACTTATCAAACAAATCAACCGTAATTTCTCTGATCCTAATATCAAAGGAGAGATATACTTCAGTGCAAAATCCGTATTTAATAAACCGGATGTTAATCTGCAAAAACAACTGACCAGGAAAGAATATAAAAGCCTGTCTCTTTCACCCGAAAATAACAGGATAAAGCGTATAGAACCTCAAAATCCGGTTGAACCGGTTATTGAGATCGTAGACGATAAGAATATAAAATTGAAATGGCAGCGGGGAAAGGATGCCAAGCGTTTTGTTATCTATAAGTTCAAGCGGAATAAACCGGTGAATATCGATAATCCTGAAAATATAGTAGAAGTGACAGGCCTGACCGAAATATCATTACCAGTAAAGAAAAAAGACCTGAAAAAATATCGCTATGGGATTACGAGCCTGAGCCCGTCCCATTCCGAAAGTTCAATAGTATATTTTGATTAATCTTGAAATCCTGAAATTTTTAAATTTTCAAATCTAATTTATGGCTGTTATAGGAATCGACCTGGGAGGAACAAAGATTATCGGAGCGATCTTTAATAATGAAGGATATATCATGGAGAAAAAATCATCCTTATTATTAGAGCGCGCAGGTAATGAAGTAGGAGAATTGGTAAGACATATTATCGATGAACTCATAGATTCTTACAAAGGAAATGATTCAAAGGTAAAGGCCATAGGTATTTGTGTTCCCGGCATAGCCAATAGTAAAACCAAGAGGGTATGGGCGCCTAATATAAAAGGTTGGGATGATTACCCACTACAGGAGGAGATTGAAAATCATATAAATAATCCGGCTGTAAAAGTAGATGTGGCCAGTGACAGAACATGCTACATCCTGGGTGAAACATGGAAAGGATCGGCAATCGGATGTTCCAATGCGCTTTTTATTGCCGTAGGGACAGGTATTGGTATAGGCATCTTGGTCGATAGACAGGTGTTGCATGGACATGGCGATATTGTAGGTGCTGCAGGATGGCTTGCCCTGTGTCCTACTTATGAAGAAGAATATAAAATTTATGGTTGCTTCGAAGGGAACGCATCCGGTAACGGCATTGCATTTCAGGCAAAGAAGCTGTTAAAAGATAAGACCAAATATAAAGAAAGCTCTTTACGAAGTATAGACATTAGCTCAGTCAAAGCCAAAGATATATTTGTGGCATATGAGGAAAAAGACGCGTTAGCTATGCATGTCCTGGATAATGCCATAAAGATGTGGGGAATGGCAGCAGCTAATTTAGTCAGTCTGTTCAATCCCGAAAAAATTATCTGGGGTGGGGGAGTATTCGGCCCGGCAGCCTATTTCCTCGATCGCATATATAAGGAAGCCTGCCGGTGGGCGCAGCCTATCGCTATAAAACAGGTAAGCTTCGAAAAATCATATCTCGATGGTGATGCTGGACTCTTTGGGGCAGGATATTTAGCTATTCTTTCATTAAAATAAAAGCTTATGTATAAGAAAAATCTCGTATATGCAGCAGCTTGTATCGGAATGGCCTTTTTCGGTATAGCTTTTATCGTGATGGGATCGGTTCTGCCATCCCTTACCGGAAAGTACGAACTTGATCATGTGAGTGCTTCCTCACTGGTGACATTCCTGCCTGTAGGTATTTTATTAGGATCAGTCGTGTTCGGGCCGGTAGTTGACAGGTTTGGATATAAGATATTACTGATAGTAAGCACAATTATAGCATTGCTGGGATTATTGGGCTTGTCACTGTTTAACGATCTGAATATACTCCGCTTTTGTGTCTTTTGTATAGGATTTGGAGGGGGGATGCTCAACGGCTCAACCAATGCGCTTGCTTCGGATATTTCCGACGATAAGGAACGGGCATCACGTTTAAGTATATTAGGCGTATTCTACGGAATAGGAGCACTAGGTGTGCCAGTACTGCTTGGTGGGTTATCAAAAATATACTCGTATGAAATCATATTGCAGTGGACTGCTATATTTATGCTCCTTTGTGTTGTATATTTCGTTGCTATAAAATTTCCTGCACCAAAAGTTGCTCAGGGTTTTCCGATAAAGAAGACTCTGTCAATGATCAAGGAACCTGTACTGCTTATATTGAGCTTTTTCCTGTTTTTCCAAAGTGGACTCGAAGGTTTATTCAATAATTGGACGACAAGTTACCTTAAATCGGTTTCTTTCATACAAGAAGGTGATATAGTACTTACACTCACTTTTCTGGTATTAGGTATGACCATTGCACGCTTGCTGTTGAGCTATCTCTTACAGAAAATAAAGCAGTATTATATACTTATCGGTAGTATAGCTTTGTCAATAATGGGAGTGATCATACTCAATTATGCCACCTCTTTTCCATTAGCAGCTACCAGTCTGTTTATCATAGGATTCGGTCTCGCCGCAGGATTTCCGGTTGTGATCGGTATTATCGGCTCCATATTCAAAGAAACAACAGGTACGGCTATTGGTTTTGCATTGGTTATCGCATTAAGTGGCAATTCTATACTGAATTACCTGATAGGATATATTTCCAAGACATTCGAAATATCGTCGTTCCCTGTATTCCTCGCCGTATTGCTTGTGTTACAGGGATTAATAGTGATTATGAATTCAAAAATTATAAATAAGGAGTCAAAGTAGTCAGAGGAGTTATCAGTTGTTACGCAACTTAGTAGTTAAAGTAAAGAAGTAAATTTTATAAACTACTTGACTATTCTGACTACTAACAAGCAACACAAGTGATAACTCCTTTAACTACTGATAAATAAAATGAGTGACAACTACTTACATATTAATAATAAAAACTAAAAAGAATTATGTTAGCATTAGAATGGTTGGCAAATGCCCGTGGCATTATGCAGAAAATTGAAGACACACAGTTAGAAAACATTAAGAAAGCGGCCGAAGCAATGGCTGACTCCATAGGATCGAATCATTGGGTACATACTTTTGGTTGCGGACATGCGACAATCCCTGTTGAGGAAATGTACCCGCGCATCGGAGGCTTTGTAGGCTTCCATCCTATGGTAGAATTGCCCATGACGTTTTTTACAGGTATTACAGGCCAGATGGGTATTCACCAGTTCCTTTTTCTTGAGCGTGCACAGGGATATGGCGATGCCATAATGAAAGCGTATAACTTCGATCAGCAGGATTGTATCTGGATTTTTTCGCATACAGGCATCAATAATGTAAATATTGATGTAGCTTTACGTGCAAAAGAACTGGGTATGAAAGTCATCGTGTTCGGATCAGCGGCAGAGGCCAAAGGAAAGGTAACACGCCACCCAAGTGGAAAGACAATATTTGAAATAGCCGATATAGTGGTTGACTCATGTGTCCCTGTAGTTGACGCATGTGTTCCGTTGAAAAATCATCAGGATAAAATAGGGCCTGTATCTACATTGGCTTTTGTAACCTTGGTGTGGATGACTATTACAACAGTTGCTGAAATTCTGGCCGACAGGGGGGTGAAACTATACATTCATCCATCGCATAACGTTCCTGGGGATACAACCGCTCACGAACGTCTCGATGCTTGTCTGGCAGAATATAAGAAAAGAGTGTCGAAAGTATAGACCCCTCCTAACCTCCCCAAAGGGGAGGGATTAGATAGTTCAGAGAATATCTCGTGGCTTTGCCATAACCTCCCCAGAGGGGAGGCAAGGAGGGGCCAAAAAACATATAAATATGAAAACCCATACCGATCTCACTATTGAAAATTATGGTAATCTGAAAGACAAGCCATACTCTTTCGCCGTATTGCCATGGGGTGCAACCGAACCGCACAATTACCATTTGCCCTATCTGACGGATTGTTATCTGGCGCATGATATTGCTGTGGATGCCGCCAATAAGGCATGGGAACGGTATGATGTGAGGGGAATGGTGCTGCCGCCTATTCCTCTTGGCGCTCAAAATCCGGGACAGCGCGAATTGCCTTTTTGCCTGCATACCCGTTACGAAACACAAAAGCATATCCTGTACGATATAGCCGAATCGCTAAGTTATCAGGGAATCCGGGTATTAGTTATTATGAACGGACATGGAGGAAATAACTTTAAGCCCATAATCCGTGATATGACAATCGATTTTCCTGATCTGCTCATCGCTAATTGCGATTGGTTTGCCGTTGAACCGCAGACGGGCTATTTTGAAAATATTGATGACCATGCGGGAGAGATGGAAACATCGGTTATGATGCACTATCATCCGGAATTGGTAGAGCTTAGTATGGCCGGATCGGGTGAAGGTAAACCCTTTGCCATCGATTCGCTGAATAAAAAAATTGCATGGGTTCCCCGCAACTGGAGTAAGGCTTCTGTTGATACGGGCGTGGGCGATCCCCGGAAATCTTCTGCCGGAAAAGGAGAGAAATTTGCTAATGTTGTTACCGATAAGATTGCCTTATTATTTAAGGAACTGGTGACACAGAATATCTATTAATAAAAAAATGAGTAGTTAAAGGAATCAATGGAGTTAAGTTATAAGTTGCTGTGTAACTTAGTAGTTAAAGTAGGGGTAAATTACTCTTAACTACTTGATTACTAATGATTGTGGCGAATGATGACTCCTTTAATTACTAATTAAAAAAATACCAGAAAACATGAAAAGAATATATCTAATCATTACATGGCTCACACTCACGCTATTCTGTTCTATGTCAGCACAAAGCTCATGGGTGAGGATCAACCAGCTTGGTTACCTGCCTAAGAGTGTAAAGGTTGCTGTTTTCATTTCACAAAATGAAACAGATAACCTGGCATTTGAAGTGAAGGATGCAAAAACAAATACGTCTGTTTACAAAGGACAGGCTACAAAAACTAATGCTGCCCGCTGGGGCATGAAGGCCGCCTTACGCATGCCATTTACTTCGGTGGAAAAAGACGGTGAATATTATGTAGAATCCAACGGTGTGAAATCGCCTGTATTCAAGATAAATGCAGATGTTTATGACGGTTCCGCCGATTTCATCCTGAAGTATATGCGTCAGCAACGCTGCGGATTCAATCCGTATCTGGATACACTTTGTCATCAGCACGATGGATTTATAGTAGAACATCCGACACGTACGGGCGAGAAAATAGATGTGCGCGGTGGTTGGCACGATGCGTCAGACTATCTGCAATACCTGCCGACATCGGCAAACGCTACTTTTCAGATGCTATTCGCATGGCAGCAAACTCCTGATAAAACCATCTTTAAGGATGAGCACGATGCAATGGGCAAGAAAGGCAGCAACGGCATACCTGACATCATTGATGAAATACGCTGGGGACTGGACTGGATGGTACGGATGAACCCCGACTCAGCCGTCATGTTCAATCAAATAGCTGACGACCGTGACCATGCCAGCATGCGTTATCCATCACGCGATTTTGTTGATTACGGATGGGGTGAAGGTAAAGGCCGCCCTGTTTATTTTATCGAAGGTAAATCGCAGGGACTTGGCAAGCATAAAAACCGCAGTACAGGCGTGTCGTCAAGTGCAGCTAAATTTGCCTCTGCGTTTGCATTGGGGGTAGATGTATTTAAGGATATCGATCCGGCTTTTTCTGCTGTATTAAAAGAAAAGGCAGGTCCGGCATATAGTTTTGCAGCTTCCGATCTTGGTAATTTCCAGACAGCTTGCCTGAAATCTCCATACTTCTATGAAGAAGACAACTGGGTGGATGATATGGAGCTTGCCGCCGCTGTTAAATATAATATAAGCCGTGACCAGTCATGGCTGGAAAAGGCTGATTACTGGGGTGTACTCGAGGAAGTTACTCCATGGATGGAGCTTGGCAGGGCACGCCATTACCAATACTATCCGTTTGTAAATCTGGGACATTTCTATATGGCTCAGGCAAACGATAAGGGCGTCAGTGATAAATATAAAGGTTTTATGAAAAAAGGGCTCGATTGCCTGATGAAGAGAGCGAAAGAGTATGATGATCCGTTTCTGAATGGGGTGCCTTTCATCTGGTGTTCGAATAATCTTGTCACTGCAGCTATCACACATGCACAGCTTTACTATCAGGCATCGGGCGACGAGTCTTATCTGGAAATGGAAGCGGCTCTTCGCGACTGGCTTTTTGGTTGTAACCCTTGGGGGACATCTATGATTTGCGGATTTCCGGCAGATGGAGATTCACCTACACGCCCGCACTCCTTTGTATCGGAACTAATGAAAGATATTCCTTATGGCGGTTTAGTAGATGGCCCTATATATAAAACTATTTATGAAAGTTTGCTGGGGATACATCTGAGATACGACGATGCGTATGCGCCGTTCCAGTTCGGAGCTGCTGTGTATCATGACGATCCGGGGGATTATTCTTCCAACGAACCAACAATGGATGGCACTGCAAGTTTGAGTTTCTACCTGTCGACAATGGAAAAAACAGGAAAGACTCAAAAAAAAAAGTAAATAATGTAACGGATAATCAGGGGGCTACTGTCCGTATCAATGCAGACAGAAAAGTAGTCCACCTGATTTTTCCGGCAGATTCAACATTCGAAGGAGCGACTTCGATACTTAAAACACTGGATAAACACAAGATTAAAGGCTCGTTCTTTCTTACAGGTAATAATTTAAGAATGAAAGAGCATGAGGCTGTAATAAAGGAAATTATAAAGAAAGGTCATTATATAGGCGGGCATTCCGATAAACATATTCTTTATGCCGGCTGGGGTGCCGAAAGAGAAAATACAAGAGTGAGTGCTGACAGCCTGATAAATGATTTCCGCAGAAATATGGCTGAACTTGAAAAGTTTGGAGTAGATATTTCAAACGTGGATTATTATCTGCCACCATCGGAGTGGTATAACAGGGAAACGGTAAGGCTGATTGAAACCCAGGGGCAAGTATCTGTCAATTTTACTTCGGGACTTCGAACGGCAGCCGATTATACAACGCCCGACATGAAGAATTATATGTCGTCGCAGCAACTTATCGACCTGTTATTTGTTTTCGAAGAAGAAAACGGACTGAATGGGGCGATTATACTTATCCATCCGGGAACGCATTACAAACGTACCGATAAACTATATCTCCGGCTGGATGAAATAATTAAGCAGCTAAAAAAGAAAGGATACACATTCAACCGTTTATAATTTTAAAAGAACTTTATCTATGTAAGTAAAGGAATTAAGAATTATGAGTTATGAATTATAAATTAAGAATGCAAAGTATCGGCGGAGCCAAATAAGGAAAATTAAACTTAGCGACTTTACGGGATAATCTGTCAGAAGTGTCAGGTTTTAACAAAAAAAGCCTCTCGCAAAGGCGCAGAGACGCAAAGAATAAAATTGTTTAATGCTGACTGTCAACTGAATCTATCAGGTTTTGATTAAAAAAGCTGCAAAAGTGTAACATTTGCCTCGCCTCCGCTTCGGCGATCGTTGATTGTAACTTTTTTGAAGCATAGAGTAACAGGAGTTCTTTATTGACTGTCATCATTGGCACATTTACTAATTAGCACATTGAACGGAGCGTTGCGAAGTGTCAGGTGTGTCAGGTTTTAATAATTTAGATAAGATGAAGAGGTTATATACAATATGTTTTACTACATTTCTTTTGTTTCTTTTTATAAATGAGACAAAAGCTCAAACCATTTCCGACAGCATAAGAAAGGAAATAGGGAAGTATCTTACAGAATTTTCGAATAAGGATGTTCGTGTAAGGAATGTCAGGATCGACTCTGTGGATGTTAAGAAAAAGACTGTAAGCCTTTTTGCTTCACTTAATCTATCTTATATTGCTTTTACCAATAATGATGTAGAAGAGATTTACAGACATATAAAAAATGTATTACCCAAAGATTTTCGTAAGTATAAAGTCGAACTTATCTCCGATACACGAAAAATAGAAGACCTTGCTACTTTCAACCGGGATAAGAAAGAATTGTTTGCCAACAAGCTGACGAAACCTTTGGTAACCAATACTTCAAAACCCTATTCTCCGGAAAACGGATTGAAAAACCACCATCTCGCCATGTGGCAGAGTCATGGCTGGTATTACGAACAAAAACTGACACGGTGGGAATGGCAGAGGGCGCGCATTTTCCAGACAGTAGAAGACTTGTATACGCAAAGTTATGTATTGCCTTATCTGGTGCCAATGCTCGAAAATGCAGGAGCAAACGTATTATTGCCCCGCGAACGTGACATACAACGGCATGAGGTTATAGTGGATAATGACAAGGTGTGGGACAGATCACAATATAAAGAAACAAACGGAAAAGACAGCTGGACAGCTGGCTCTGATGAAGGATTTGCATATATGAAGAAGAGCTATCTGGATGGAGAAAATCCATTCAGAGCAGGCTCTTACCGCAAGGTGAAGACTGTGAATAAAGAACCGGAAGCAAGTTTTTGCGAATGGGTTCCCGATATTCCAGAAAAGGGCAGCTATGCGGTTTATATATCTTATAAAACATTAAAGAACAGTACGGACGATGCCTTATACAGTGTTTATCATCTGGGAGGAAAGACCGATTTTACAGTCAATCAGAAAATGGGTGGCGGTACATGGATATTCCTTGGTTTCTTCTCTTTCGATAAAGGTGTTAACGACCATTGTAAAATCGTACTTACAAACAAAAGTGATAAGGTCGGACGTATACTGACTGCCGATGCTGTAAAGATAGGCGGGGGGATGGGTAATATAGCACGTATGCCGCATCCGGACGGGATTGTGACGAATAATACAAAAAGTTCGGAATCGATCAATGCAGATAATATAAGACTTTTGCCCAAAGCCGATTATAAGCCCGGGATCAGCGGTTATCCCCGCTATACAGAAGGAGCACGTTACTGGCTGCAATGGGCGGGAGTCCCCGACAGTGTTTATAACAAAAGTGAAAGCAGGAATGATTATACAGATGATTATCAGAGCCGTGGATTTTGGGTGAATTATCTGGCTGGTGGTTCTTCAGCCTTACCAAAACAAGATGGTCTGAATATTCCTGTTGATCTCGCTTTCGCATTCCATACCGATGCCGGAACAACATTCAATGATTCCATTATCGGCACATTAGGAATATACATGACCCATCATAATGATGAAAAATTCGAAAACGGCAAAACCCGCTGGACATCGCGCGATTTGTCGATGGTCATAATGGATGAGATAGTGAATGATATCCGTCGGGAATATGAGCCGAACTGGACACGGCGCCATGTCTGGAACCGCTCGTACAGCGAAGCCCGGGTTCCGAACGTACCGACTATGTTGCTGGAACTGTTATCTCATCAGAATTTTGCTGATATGAAATATGGACTCGATCCTGGTTTCAGGTTTACAGTCAGCCGGTCTATTTATAAAGGTATGCTGAAATTTGTGGCTAAGCAATATGGGTATGATTATGTAGTACAGCCATTGCCAGTGAAATCTTTCAGCGCATCATTTTCAGGAGATACCGAAGTCGAATTGAAATGGAGTGGGGTAGAAGATGTTTCCGAGTCCACAGCCAAACCTGAAAAGTATATTGTTTACACCCGTGCAGGCGATGGAGATTTCAATAATGGAATCGTTGTGGATAATTCTACTGTACGCCTTCCTATAACAAAAGATAAGGTATACAGTTTTAAAGTTGCGGCCCTGAATAAAGGAGGGGAAAGTTTCCCATCCGAAATATTATCTGTTTGCCGCAAGTCAGATCAGTTGGGCGAAGTGTTGATAATAAACGGTTTCGACCGTCTCTCTGCTCCTTATAGTTTTGCTACAAAAGATAGCATCGGAGGTTTTGTAGACTTTATCGATCATGGAGTACCTGATAAAGTGGAATATAACTACATAGGCAGCCAGTACGAATTCAGGCGTATTATTCCATGGATGGATGACGATGCAGCAGGTTTTGGAGCAAGTAATGCTAACTTTGAAACGACGGTCGTCGCAGGAAATATCTTCGATTATCCGGCACTGCACGGACGGTCTATTGCAAAAGCCGGATATTCGTTTGTTTCAGCCAACCGGGATGCTGTGATTGAAGGCTACGTTAATATGAACGACTTTAAACTGGTTGATCTCATCCTGGGTAAACAACGGCAAACCAAAATAGGAAGAGGAGCTTTCCCTGCTGGGTTTAAGACTTTCCCTAAAGAACTACAGGATAAGATTGCAGGATATTGTGAACAGGGAGGGAATATATTTGTCAGTGGCGCTTATGTGGCTTCCGATCTGTGGGATACGCCAGATGCACAGGAAACAGACAAGAAGTTTGCGACAGATATATTAAAGTATAAATGGCGCGTAGGCAGGGCTGCTGTGGAAGGCAAAGTTAAAAGTGTTGTTTCGCCTTATCCTTCTCTTACAGGTAATTATGAATTTTATACAAAATTGAATTCTGACTTCTATGCTGTGGAATCGCCGGATGCCATAGAGCCTGTTGGAAATGGTGGTGAAACAGTTTTCAGATATTCTGAGAATAACCTGAGCGCTGGAGTCGCTTATAAAGGTGACTATAAAACTCTTATACTGGGATTTCCATTTGAAACGATAAAGGGCGAAAGCGAACGGGATAGTCTGATGAAAGCTGTCTTGTCGTTTATGTCCGGGTATTAGGTTAATACACAAGGTGAGAAGGGGCACATATTTCAAGATTTGTGCTCTTTCTTTTTATACATGTCCATTGTCGTGGTGGTACTCGATAAGGCCTTTGATGGGATTTTCAATGATCACATCGATATAGATCCCGATCTCCTGCGCTATCTCCCGCAATATGAAAGAATACATCTTGGCTATTGAACCCACAAAACGTATCGGGTATTCTGTATATTCATATTGCAATATATTCCGTTCGAAGAAAGACCGTAAATTCTTGCGTACCAGGTTATTTACGTACGGATGCTCCAGATATTCATACAAGAAGAAAGATAATACGGAAAGAAGCCGGTTTGGAAACGGTTTAGAGTATACATAATCCATTATTTCATCCGGGTCTATCTTATATTTTTTGTAGAAAGGTTCTATCAGTTCCTTTGGTGCAAGGCCTTTCAGGCAATCGGACAGGAACACTTTACCTAAAGAGGCGCCACTGCCTTCGTCACCAAGAATATATCCTAAAGACTTAACATTCTTAATAATATTCTCTCCGTCATAGAAACATGAATTTGATCCTGTGCCGAGTATGCATGCAATTCCCGCTTCATCCTGAAACAAGGCTCGTGCTGAACCTAAAAGGTCGCTCTCTATGACAGAGGGAGTCTTGAATTGAGCTTCCAGGGATGCTTTCACTACATTCTTCTTTTCTATGGAAGAACATCCTGCTCCGTAGAAGTATATATTGGTGATCTTTGCCCTGAAGAATATCTGGGGAAGTTGCAGCCTGACCAAACGGCTAATCTCTTTCCTTGTCTGAAAAAAAGGATTGATACCATCCGACAAGAAATGTTCAGCTATCCCATCCCTGTCAACCAGACACCATTCAGTCTTCGTAGAACCACTTTCTGCTAAAAGAATCACAAATATATATCTTTAAAATTGTTGCAAATATATACAAAAATAAGCATTGAACCGACTATATCAGAGTTTTTCAATTCCGATGCCAGGCAGGTCATTCAGAGTCATTTTTCCGTTAACTACCGTTACCCCTTTATAGCAGTCGTTACTGATCAGCAAATTGCCATCCAGATCAGCCCAGACTACTCCAGGAGAAAGCTGTGTGGCAGCCGATATCGCACATGAAGTTTCGGTCATGCAACCTATCATCACATCCATATGAGCAGCACGTGCTACAGTCATCATTTTCCAGGCTTCACGCATTCCCGTACACTTCATCAGTTTTATATTGATGCCGGAGAATGCTCCTTTAAGTCTTAATACATCAGACAGCCGTTGAAATGATTCGTCTGCAAATACAGGAATGGGACTTCTTTCGGTGATCCATGCCGCATCATCAAGATTGTATTTTGAGAGAGGTTGCTCTATCATTTTCACTCCCCGTTCTTTCAGCCAGTAGATCATATCCAGCGCATAGTGCTTGTCTTTCCAGCCCTGATTGGCATCTACGGCGATTGGCTTATCGCTTACCGAACGAATAGCTTCTATCATTTGCTTATCGGTATCACGCCCCAGCTTTACTTTAAGTATATTGTAAGGTGCTGCTTCTTTGGTTTTCTGCTTTACGACTTCATCCGTGTCTATACCTATGGTAAAGGTTGTATCGGGAGTCTTTGATTTATCCAATCCCCATATCTTATACCAAGGTTGGTTCATCAGTTTGCCGACCAGATCATGCAACGCAATATCAATAGATGCTTTTGCCGCAGTGTTGTTATCAGCTATTTTATCTATATAGGTAAGGATTTCTTCCAAATCGAAAGGGCTGGGAAATTGTTCCAGATCGATTTTCTTCAGAAACTCTATTACCGAAGCCTGCGTTTCGCCCAGATAGGGTGGAAGAGAGGCTTCTCCATAGCCAACAATGCCGTCATATTCTATTTCAGTAAGCACTACCGGAGTTGTTTTCCTCGAAGAGTTTGCCAATGTGAAAACATGGCGTAATTGCAGGTCATATGGCTTGAAGGTCAATTTCATTTTCTTAGACAATGATATGACCGTTCTGTTATTCTGTGCGAATACATTCAGAGGACTTGCAGTTATTCCTGCACCAATGGCCGTAACGGCAGCTGTCTTCAGAAAATTTCTTCTTGTTTGAGTCATATATAATATACTTCGTTATTCTGTAATGGTTTTATAAAAAGGATTATTGGCAATAGACCATATTCCTTCTGTGTCTATAGCTCCGGTTATTCTGGAGGCTCGTATAAATTCTTTTGTATTAACTTCGTCGTAATTCTCTTTTTGGGGATCTAGACTACCTATACGTATATAACCCGAAGCATGGATGAATTCGTTGTTTCCAATATAGAATCCGACATGGCGTATCCGTTCTTTCCCGGTCTTCTCATCCTTTTTCCCAAAGAACATTAAATCTCCTGTTTGCAGATTATTATATCCTTTGGTAATGTCGACCGGTATACCTGTATTGACTTGCTGCGAGGCATCACGCATAAGTATCACTCCATGCATAAAAAGTATCTGTTTGGTAAAGCCGCTGCAATCCATGCCTTTTACCGATGTGCCGCCCCATACATAAGGTATTCCCATCATAGTGAAGGCTGTTTTCACAATACTTTCTTTTGTTAATTGTAAAGACGAATACCAGTTATCATACAATTCAGACTGGGATTTCAATACATAAGCTGTTCGTCCGTCAGGATAAGAAACTTTATAAAAGTCACCTTGTTCGCCATCATATTTGAGTATATTACTATTCACCAGATCAGATATGGTCTGACTGTTTTTATCAGGAGCAGAGTATGCAAAACCAAAGTAACCGGTAAAGATTATCTTTTTAGCAGTTGTCCACGAATTGAATTCCTCCTTTGTCATTGGGTGGAAGTTGAAATGCTGCGACCAGCCTATATACCCGTCAGGAGTTTGTATCCTGTACCAGCCATCTTTTTGAAGTATGCGGATAGGTGTGCCAAGAATAGCCTGTGTTGCCATTCCTGACGTAAAATTAGCTTCTTCCCTTATGTCTGCTACCGAAAGGTTGATGGCACCGTATGTTTTATCTCCTAAATCTTTGGAAGGTAAAAGGTTCACTTTATTAACGAATGACGAACCGTATGTTTCTGTAGCCAGACTGACTAACTTTTCATATGCCGTTAAATCAGATGTTACTCCTATCAGGGTTGGTTGCTTCTGTGATGTATCAACTTCTATTTCATATACCTTCACCCGTTTATCCGGTATATATTCTTTTTGTATGTTTCCAATTATGACTTCCAGTCCAGCATATTTATATACTGCTTTTTCTTTCTGACAGAGTGCGTTAAGTGAAAAGAGAACGGCAAATATTGTTATATATAGTTTTCTCATATATTCAGGAAAAGTAGTTTTATCCTATTTCGACTTTATATACAAATATAATAAAAGTCCGTATAAATAGAGACATTTTATTAATTTCTTTTCCGCTTTTGCATAATTAATTTTATTTAAAATATGTATTTGAATATTAACCAAATGACTTTTCAACAAGTGAAAATTTTTAGCAATTCTGGATAACGTTTTTCATTATGAAATGCTTTTCTTTGTATAAGTATGAACGATAATGTACTCGAAAAGCTCAAGGTCCTGGCCGAATCAGCGAAATACGATGTTTCGTGTTCTTCCAGCGGGACTGTCCGGAAAAATAAAGCGGGCAGTCTGGGTAATACTGTGGGCGGAATGGGTATCTGTCATAGCTTTACCGAAGACGGGCGCTGTGTGTCGTTACTAAAAATAATGCTGACGAATTTCTGTATTTATGATTGCGCTTATTGCATCAATCGCCGGAGCAATGACATAAGAAGAGCAACCTTCACCGTACAGGAACTGGTAGAGCTTACTATCGAGTTTTATCGTCGAAACTACATTGAAGGTCTTTTCCTTAGTTCGGGAGTGATCAATAATCCCGATTACACAATGGAGCGTATGGTTCGGGTCGTAAAAGATCTGCGTACAGTTCATCGTTTCAATGGGTATATCCATATGAAAAGTATACCGGGAGCCAGTAAGGAATTGATAGATGAAGCCGGACTATATGCCGATCGTATGAGTGTGAATCTGGAAATACCCACCGAGACAAATCTTAAACTACTTGCCCCGGAAAAGGATCATCGCAGTGTATATAAACCGATGAAATACATACAACAGGGAGTATTGCAAAGTATCGAAGACCGTAAAAAATTTCGTAAAGCTCCCCGTTTTGTCCCGGCAGGGCAAAGTACGCAAATGATTGTAGGAGCAACAAATGAACGGGATAAAGATATACTGCGTGTTTCATCCATACTTTACCAGCAAACGCAAATGCGGCGGGTATATTATTCAGGATTCATTCCTGTAAACAGTTATGACAGTCGCCTGCCTGCACTGAAGCAAGCTCCGTTAGTAAGGGAAAACCGTTTATATCAGGCCGATTGGATGATGCGTTTCTATCAGTACCGTGCCGATGAAATAGTTGACGATTCATACCCTGACCTCGATCTTGAAATAGATCCGAAACTGGCATGGGCATTGCGCCATCCCGAAATGTTTCCTGTGGATATAAACAAGGCTGATTATGCGATGATACTTCGTGTGCCGGGAATAGGTGTAAAATCGGCACAGTTTATAGTTATGTCACGAAGGCATGGGCGGTTAAATGCATCACACCTGAAAAAAATAGGTGTAGTGATGAAGAAAGCACAGTATTTCATTACTTGTAACGAATTGGCAATGCGTACAGTAAATGAGGCTACCCCCGAATATGTCCGGAAAATACTGACCGAGCCGAAGAAGAAGAAAAAAGATGATAATCAGCTATCAATTGTTTTTCCCGATCAGGTATGACAGTATTCTTTTACGATAATACATTCGAAGGGTTATTAACAGCTATATTCGATGCGTATAGCCGAAAAGTGTTCCCCGATAAATTGCTAAAAGAAGGAGATGTCCCTCCTTTATTTATGGAACATAGTTATACTGTAACCACCCAGGAAGACCGGGCTACCCGTGTATGGAAAGCCTTAGACAAGAAAATGAGCGCGCTTGCCCGCAATATGCTTACCTATGCGTGGCTATCGGAAGAAGAGGGGAGTGATGATCTTATTTTTCGCTATATAAGGAAAACGTTAGATAGCAAGATACCTATAGAAACGAATTTTGGAGATAGTGATGTGCTAGAAATACATCAGATGGCCAAGAGGGTATCACACGAAAGACATTACCTGATGATGTTTGTCCGTTTCCAAAAGGCTGCGGATGATATATTTTTCGCGCCGGTATCGCCTCGTCACAATGCATTACCCTTAGCCATTAACCACTTCAAAGACAGATTTTCCGATCAGAAATGGGTCATTTATGATGTGAAACGCCATTATGGCTTTTACTATGACTTACATTCGGTCGTTGAGATGACTCTCGATAACGATGAACATTTGCTGAGTGGAAAACTGGATGAAAAATTAATGGCCGAAGATGAAAAGATATTCCAGGAACTTTGGAAAGGATATTTCAATTCTATGACCATAAAAGAACGTATTAATTTGAAACTTCAGCGACAGCACATGCCCAAGCGATTCTGGAAATATCTGACTGAGAAACAATAACACATTATGGTCTTAATATTATGCGTTGTTATTTTCTATCATAAGATGAATTGCTTACTTTTGGAACTTTCTTTCGAAAAAGCGGATTATTAAAACAGGGAATTTACCTTATGCTAAAAACACATATATCTACTGCTGCTGCGTTTGCCGACACAAAACCACACTACAATATTCTCGATGGCTTACGTGGAGTAGCGGCTATTACAGTAGTATGCTTCCATATATTTGAAGCTTTTGCTACCAGCCATTTAGATCAACGCATCAATCACGGTTACCTGGCCGTCGATTTTTTCTTCATATTGTCGGGATTTGTAGTAGGTTATGCTTATGACGACCGGTGGGGTAAAATGAAGACAAAAGACTTTATCAAACGCAGGATTATACGTCTACACCCAATGGTTGTTATGGGAGCTCTCATAGGAGCGATTATGTTTTATACCCAAGGCTGCCCGGTATGGGATGTGTCGGTAGTGCCTGCCATAGCTTTGTTTATTGCTACATTTCTTAACATGCTGTTGATTCCGGCTACTCCCGGGACCGAGATACGGGGTGTGGGAGAAATGTTCCCTCTGAATGGCCCGAGCTGGTCTTTATTCTTTGAATATATCGGTAATATCCTCTATGCTTTGTTTATCCGTAAATTTTCGACCAAAGCTCTTGCGGCATTCGTTTTTGTTGCCGGATGTGGTCTGGCTTCATTTGCCATATTAGGGCCGTTAGGTGATATATGCGTCGGATTTTCACTGACCGGGACTGAATTCACCGGAGGCTCCCTACGATTGCTGTTTTCTTTTTCTGCCGGATTACTCCTTTCCCGTATTTTCAAACCGGCTAAGGTAAAGGCAGCTTTCTGGATATGCAGCTTGTCCGTTGTTGCCCTTTTGGCTGTACCACGTATCGGCGGAGCCGAACATTTATGGATGAACGGAATGTATGATACAATGTGCTGTATTGTTTTTTTTCCACTCCTTGTTTACCTTGGGGCTTCAGGAAAAAGCACCGACAAGTATACGACCCGGATATGCAAGTTTCTGGGCGATATCTCTTATCCTTTGTATATGGTGCACTACCCGTTTATTTATCTGTATTTTGCCTGGGTGAAAAATAATAACCTCACTTTTGAGGAATCATTGCCCGGTGCGGCAGGAGTTGTCATCGGTAGTATTATTCTGGCATACATCTGTTTGAAGTTTTATGATATGCCTGTACGAAAATACCTGACGAATCGTTTTCTTAAACAAAAGAAGAATATAAATATTCAATAAAATTATATATGGTTTATTCTCTGTAATTTAATTGCCTCCTGCTTTAGCTGGAGGATAATAATCCAATCAGATAATAGCTTTAGCCAAAATGTTTTGACTAAAGTCGTTTACTATCGGTATCATTATCCACGACTTGAAAGTCGTGGCAACTAAAAAAAAACTAAAAATATGTAGCTTACTCTTTTATTGAATATAAACTCTAATAATTATTCTGCGTAATTCATTACCTGTCCGCTGATTTGCATAAGCGATATTTCACAGAGTTTTGTATTATATTCGGCCGTAACGAGACGCTCCTCGGCTTCAAGCAAACTATTCTGAGCTTCACGTAATTCTATACCGGCCAGATCACCCAGTTTATAACGCTCCACTGCTATTTCATGGTTCTCTCGGGCAGTTTCTACGTTTTCCCGTTCCAGGTTTGTCAATTCTATATTATTCTTGTAAGCCATCCACATATTCGACAGGTCGGCCTTCAAGGATAATGTTGTTTGTTCGAATTGAAGTTGCTTATTCTCTATCTCTATTTTAGCATTACGTTGCTTTCTTTTTCTATTAAATCCGCTGAAAAGGTTGAAGCCGACAGTAAAGCCATAATTTAAACCTAACGTACGCTGATTATCAATAGTTCCCGTATTATATATATTCTTAGATATACCATATCCTGCATTCAGTCTGAGATACGGATAGTTTTCACTTTGTGCGGTTTTTAGATCTAAAACACTCAGATTCTTATTTTTATCGGCCAATAGCAAGAATGTGTTTTGAGATAACGTCCTACCCCATACATTACTTCGATCCAGGAATTCATCAAATTTTATTACTGTATCAGTGGTTATTATCAACTGATCTATCTGATCTACCGCCATCAACTGATTAAGAGTAATACGTGAAGTATATAGGATTTCCTGCTGTTTTATAAGGCTGGAACTGTCACTATTGAAGTCAACACGGGCTTGTTGCATCTCCAGGCGCGAACCTGCACCTATCTCGTAACGGGCTTCAACGATACGAAGACGCTCTTTCGACAATTTAACTGCTGACTTCAGATTATTAAGTCGTATATTCTGCTGGATATAATTATAATATTCTGCTGTAAGATTAGAAATGAAATTTTCGATTTCGAGACGGGTATTCAGTTCGCCCATCTGTTGTAATTCTTTCAGCCGTTTATAATTTGTTTGGATATTGAATCCGTCGAATACAGTCCAGTTCAGGCTTACTCCAGCATCCAGCAACTGGTTGTTTACACCATTGTTTTTATTCTGTCCTCCATCTGCCAGATTTTGGGTAACATTATTTGATGTACCTGAATATCCTGCGGTCAGATCGACAGTAGGTAAATAGCCGGCATTACCGATTGTGAAATTATTATCCGATATTTCCTGATTATTACGAATAATTCTGATATCATAATTTTGTTGTAAACCTAATGCGATACAACTTTTCAGATCGTATATGGCTTGCGAACTGCAAACAACAGGAGTTAATATAAATAATATTAGTGGTATATATTTTTTCATATTATAAAAAAGTTGACAAAGTTGACGCATATTTTAATTTTTTCTTTGTTCGTTTGGGCAGAGCATATGCTTTTTTGTCATCCTCAGGGACAAAGGTTCTACATTACGGATGCTTCGCTTCGCTCTAGCATGACAGAAAACAAAACCTGACACTTCTGACAGATTATCTCGCAAAGTCGCTAAGACGCAAAGAATAATTTTCAGGTTTTTGTATTTCACATTCATAACTTATAACTCATAATTTATAATTACTTTACTTACATAGATAAAGTTTCCCAAGAAAAATGCAAATTTATAATATATCATTATTTTCATTCACAACTTCTTCTGCGGTCTTCGTTCCACCTCTGTTTGTGGATATATACAGGTACATAGCCGGAACAATAAATATGGTCAGCATAGTGGAAACAAGCATTCCACCTATTACAGCCGTACCCATAGCTATACGTCCGTTAGCTCCTTCGGCACTAGCCAACGCCAATGGGATCAGCCCCAGTATGGTAGAAAAACTAGTCATAAGAATAGGGCGGAGACGCTGGACTGCAGCTCCCTGTATTGCTTCCATTTTGCTCATACCCATTTCTTGCCGCTGGTTGGCAAATTCAACGATAAGGATACCATTTTTGGCCACCAATCCGATAAGCATAATTATACCGATCTGGCTGAATATATTCATCGTGACCCCCGTAAGATACATAAAGATAAGTGCTCCTGCAATAGCCAGTGGTACCGTGAGCATGATCACAAACGGGTCTTTGAAGCTTTCAAACTGCGCTGCCAATATGAGGAATATTAGTAGAATAGCTAAAATAAAGGCAAACATAAGGCTGGACGAACTTTCCCTGAATTCTTTTGAATCTCCCGACAATGCAGTGCGGAAAGTATCATCAAGAGTTTCTTTTGCTATACGGTCCATTTCGTCGAGAGCCGCCCCGATAGTTACTCCCGGTGCAAGTCCGGCCGAAACGGTCGCAGAGTTGAAACGGTTATACCGGTATAATTGAGGTGGGGCAACACTTTCTTCCAACCTTACAAGATTATCCATCTGGATCATATTTCCTGTGAGGTTTTTCAGATAGATAGATTTCAGGTCGAGTGGGGTATTACGTTGCTGACGGTTTATCTCTCCCAGAATCTGGTATTGCTTACCATTCATATAGAAATATCCCATACGCTGGCCACTAAGTGCATATTGTAGTGTTTGCCCGATATCCCGCGTACTTACACCCAAAAGTGCTGCCTTGTCGCGGTCAATAATAATACGTGTTTCGGGCTTAGTAAATTTCAGATTCACATCAGACATCTGGAATACAGGGCTTTCCGAAACCTTGCGCATAAATTCGGGAATAAACTCTTCCAGTTTAGCCAGATTCTGCGCCTGCAAAACATACTGCACAGGCATACTTGACCGCCGTCCGCCGAATGTAGATTGCTGCTGGACGAATGCTCTTGCAGCAGTTTCTCCCCTTACGGCTTTTGTCAGTTCACCTGCAATTTCCATCTGGCTGCGCTTACGGTCTTTTATATCGGGAAGACTCACATTAATAAACCCTCCTCCTGTCCATACACGCATTGTGTTTATAAGTCTTTCCGGTGCGACAGAATCGGCTATAACTGCTATTTTTTCTGTATAATTGCGCATATATTCGTAAGTAGAACCTTCTGGCCCGCTTGTTCTGACTGTTATCTGAGAGCGGTCTTCCAATGGAGCCATTTCAGACGGTATTGCTTTCATCAGATATACAATTAATACGAGAGTTACAATAATTATAGGCCAGATAATAATTTTTGCTTTCAGAAATTTATTAAGCAAGTTATGATAGCCATTGGTCATTCCGACAAAGAAAGGATCGGTTTTGCGATAGAACCAATTCGGGTTATCTCTTTTCTTCAGCAACTTAGTTGCCAGCATCGGGGTAAATGTCAGTGCTACGAATGCTGAAATAAGCACAGCTCCTGCCACCACGATACTAAATTCTCGAAACAGACGCCCGGTCATACCCTCGAGGAAAACTATAGGGAAGAATACGGCAACCACTGTTATCGTCGTGGATATTACTGCAAAGAATATTTCTTTCGAACCTTCTATCCCGGCTTCTTTTGGCGTCATTCCGGCCTCTATTTTCAGATAGATATTCTCCGTGACCACAATGGCGTCATCCACCACAAGCCCCACTGCCAATACTACCGCAAGCATAGACAATACATTAATGGAAAATCCTGCAACATACATAACAAAGAATGCTCCTACCAGCGAAACGGGTATCACCACACAAGGAATAAGTGTTACACGCCAGTCGCGAAGGAAGAGGAATATGATAATTACTACCAGTATAAAGGCAATATATACAGTCTCTTCCACTTCGGAAATGGACGCCCGGATAAACTTGGTGTTATCAAAGGCTACATCTATGATAACATCCTCGGGAAGGTCTTTCTTCAGTTGTTCGATACGAATCATCGCTTCATTCGATATCTCTATCTGGTTTGCTCCCGGCTGTGGTATAATAACCGTATTTACGGCCGGTACACCATTACGGCGCATGAGGCTACGATGGTCTTCTGTTCCCAGTTCTGCCGTACCCACGTCCTTGAATCGGACAACATTATAATTATCTTCCTTGATAATCATATTGTTAAATTCCTCTGGTGTCTGCATTAACCCTAATGTGCGGATAGATAATTCCAAAGCGTCACCTTCGATGCTTCCCGAAGGCAATTCTACATTTTCCCTGTCCACTGCGCTTTTTACATCCATAGGAGTAATGCCATAAGAAGCCATCTTTACCGGATCGAGCCAAAGACGCATCGAGTAACGGTTTTGTCCCCATAATTCTACAGCACTTACATTTGGTATGGTTTGTAAACGTTCTTTTACAGTAAGTTCGGCGATTTCACTCAATTCTAATAATGAGCGTTTTTCACTTTGGATACTTATCTGAATGATAGGACTGGCATCGGCATCCGATTTTGAAACGGTTGGTGGGTCACAGTCGCTGGGAAGGTAGCGCTGTGCACGTGAAACTTTATCGCGCACATCGTTTGCCGCTGTTTCCAGATCGACAGATAATTCAAATTCAATTGTAATGCGGCATTGTCCCTGGCTGCTACTACTTGACAAAGAACGGATTCCCGGAATCCCATTGATATTCTGTTCGAGAGGTTCGGTTATCTGGTTTTCGATTATTTCTGCATTTGCTCCCGGATATGAAACATTCACAGAAATGATCGGATTATCGATATTCGGATATTCCCGCACTCCAAGATATGTATAACCGATCATTCCCAGCAGGAATATGATCAATACAAATACTGTGGATAATACGGGGCGTTTTATACTTAATTCTGATACTGTCATCTCTTTATTTCAAATCTTAATTGCTCACATTATCTACAAAATTGTCAATAACTACAGGGGCTCCATCACGTAATTGCATTACGCCTGTAACCAATAATGTATCACCTGCATTCAGCCCATTTATTACCTGTATCGATGAAGCCGTACGCATACCCTTGCGGAGTTCTACTTGCTGGGCTTTACCGTTCTTGTATACATAAGCAATATCCCGTCCCATTTCGGCAATAGTAGAAAGGCTGGGAATTACTATAGTATTCTTTATCTCCTGTAATTTTATATTGATATTAGTAGAAAGTCCCGGTTTGAGCCTTCCTCCCGGATTAGGATATAATGCACGGGCCTTCAATGTCAGCGTACTTCTGTCAAGGTTGGATTCCACGGCATAGACCGAAGCGTGATAAGTACTCATATCATTGTCTATTGTAAATGTCAGTGGTGTGCCTGCTTTTACATTATTTACATACGCTTCGTTAACTGAAAATTCTATTTTGAGTGGAGAAATTTTTGTCAGGCGGGATACTATTGTTGTAGGAGATGCATATGTTCCTTCACTTATAAGGCGAAGACCTATTATTCCATCGAAAGGAGCCCTTAATTCAGTCTGTAATATACGAGATTTTACCAGCTCTATATCGGCCATTAGTTTTTCCAGTTCGGTATTTACCGATTCATAAGCTTCCTGGCTTACCGCATCTTTGGCTAATAAGGCTTTCTGACGAAATACCCGGTCTTGTGCCAAAGGGATCTGTGCTTCCAGTTTCTTCAATTCGGCCTGTAATGGTTTATCATTTACTTTCGCCAGCAATTGTCCCTTTTTAACAGCAGAACCTTCATTAAAATGAATTTCTGTAATTTTACCGGAGGTCTCAAATGAGAGGTCTACTTCTTCATCCGGAATTAACAATCCTTTTGTCCGTATCTCGTCCGTCAGGTTCTCAAACCTTAATATCTGGGCGTTTACATTCAGGGAACGACGGCCAGAGCCTCCATTTTCTGTACCGGAAGAGGATGAAGGGTTGTTGTCAGCCGACATCCATGCACTAATTTTCGGGTATAAAGCCATTCCTGCAATGAACAGGACAATAACAACAATAAGAGCAATTCTCGTTTTTTTATTCATAATCAGAATTATAGATAATATGGAAAACTATGCTATTATTATATAAAAAGCATAGAATCCAGTAAAATTACAACAGATTGATTTCTTTAAATCTTTCCTAAAACCGAGTTAACTCAAAAACTCACGCTAATCCGATCTAAAATAACACAAAAGGTTTAATTCGGAGAAGTAACTTTAGTATTTATTTGCATTGATAAACAATTATTAATTAAACTGCAAATTTAATCGATAATGAATATAAATGCTTGTATAAAAATAGTTATTATAATGAAAGTAGAAGCTGTAATATGATATCAATTATCTATATTTGCATGTCTAGAAACATCTTAATTAACAAAAATACCATATGAAGAAGAATGTCTTTCATCTGAAAACGAAGCAGCTTGTGGAAATTGCGCAGTCTTTGAAATTAAAAGTAGAAACAGGACTAAGAGAAGAAGGTGCCGAGGTGCAATGTATCCCGACCTATATAAATCCTAAAACTTCGGGAATAAACGGCCAGGCTACTGTTCTCGATTTGGGAGGAACAAATTATCGGGTAGCTGTGGTTGATTTCGAGAACGGAGAGCCTACAATTCACCCTGAAAACGGATGGAAAAAAGATCTGTCAGTAATGAAAACCCCGGGATTCACAGAAGAAGATCTGTTTAAAGAACAAGCAGATCCGATAGGTGAAATCAAGCGTACAAAAGAAAATCCAATCGGCTATTGTTTTTCTTATCCAGCCGAGTCGATGCTTAACGGAGATGCCAAACTTCTTCGCTGGACTAAAGGGGTAGATATCAAAGAAATGATAGGTAAGCCTGTAGGCCAACCACTGGTAGATTATCTGAACAAAAGAAATGAAGTGAAATTTACCGGGATAAAAGTCATTAATGACACTGTTGCCAGCCTGTTCGCCGGACTTACTGAAAGCAATTACGATGCATACATTGGATTGATCGTAGGAACGGGTACAAATATGGCGACTTTCATAAAATCGGAAAACATTAAAAAGCTGAACCCGGATTATAAAGAAGGTGGCCTGATCCCGGTAAATCTGGAATCCGGAAATTTCAACCCTCCACATCTGACAGTTGTTGATGAGAATGTCGATGCCCGTTCTGATGCTAAAGGAGCTCAACGCTTCGAGAAAGCCGTATCGGGAATGTATCTGGGTGAAATATTGAAAGCTGTTTTCCCTTGCGATGAATTTGAAGAAAGATTCGATGCTCAAAAGCTGACCAGTATAATGAACTATCCTGATATACATAAGAAAAAATATGTAAAAGTGGCTGCCCAGATATATGAGCGTTCGGCTAAGCTTGTGGCTGCATCACTGGCAGGACTGGCTTTGGTCCTTGTAGAGAACGATCCATCAATAAAACGCATTAAGCTTGTTGCCGAAGGTAGCTTATTCTGGAGTGAATACAGAAAAGGTAAAAACTATAAAAATATTGTAATGGCTGAGCTTCAGGATCTTCTTGATGAAATGGGTCTGAAAGATGTTCATGTATATGTATCTAAAATGGATAATGCCAATCTGATTGGGTCGGCTATAGCAGCATTATCTTAAATATAAAATATATATCAAAATAAAAATCCCTTGTAGAATTTATCTACAAGGGATTTTTTACAATGTGCATATATATATATATTTACTTAAAATAAGATTCATCAAGAAGTGTAAATACAGGTTCTTCAGCTTTACGCATCCATACCGTGACATTTTCCCATTGAGTAGGCCATCCGCCAAATATAGCACCAAGCCTTACAATCTTTATAGCATGAGCTCCTTTTGCCAGTGCAATCGATTTATCGCTACGGGAAAAACGACGGGCGGTGCCATTATTATCCTTTTCGTTAGATATCAGGTATTTATTATCCAGCCATAGTTCACTGTCAGTATTAAAATAATATATGTCGTCTTCCGGTATATTTATATAGCCTGTAAGAACAGTAGAGCAATAATCTTCAGGATAAATTTCAGAATAATTCATTACCCGGTACTTGCCATTTTGTGGCGTGGCTACCTGTTCTGTTTCATCCGGAGTTTTACCTTCGAGTCCTGCTACTGTAAGGCACATACCTTTATAATATTCGGCTTTAAGTCCGGGCTGTGTACCTTCTGTCTTTTCCACGGCAGGCGCATAAGTTTGTTTTTCTATAGTGATTGTACGCACAGGGCTCATCTTCTCCGATAATAACACCGAACGGAGTTTCAATGTCGTATTTTCAGTAAATGTAAGAGCGTTATTATATATCGCCGACGTTAGTGTAGGTTCGCTACCATCGGTAGTGTAAACTATTTTTGCAGGCTCCGTTATTTTAAATTCAAGTGTGGCTTTATCAATAAACGCTACAAAATTGCAGGATGCCGGCGCACTGACAGAGTCTCCCCAATAATTTACAGTGAAAGCGCCTTTGTCCTCCGGCATTGGTATATAATAATTGATGCCATGCATATCCAGTCTTACTCGTTGATTGCCGATCCGGCGTTCAAAATCATTATAATCCTTTTTTTCTTTGGGAGTCCAGTTCAGTTCGGCCAGAGCAATAATGCGGGGATATATATCGTTTTCTGTTCCCTCATCTGTGTATTTATATTCTCTCCATACATTAGCCTGCGCTCCCAATATATGGTGTTTCTTATCTTCTGCTATTTTTTCAGGTACAGGTTCATATCCATACACTTTCTTCAAAGTGAGGTATCCTCCGATAGTTACAGGCTGAAGCTTAGAGTCTCCCTGGTATTTATCGAGATACAACCAGGCACCCGGAGTCATAATCACATCGTGCCCCATATTGGCAGAAGCAATTCCGCCTTCTTCACCACGCCAGCTCATAACTGTCGCACTAGGAGCAAGGCCACCTTCCAGTATTTCATCCCAACCAATCATTTTTTTATTATGCTGTTCTAAGAATTTACCTATACGCTGTACGAAATAACTTTGAAGTTTTTCTTCAGCAGAATGCCCTTTCTCTGCCTTCAAGCCAAGATCCTTGATGCGGGCCTGGCATTTAGGGCATACTTTCCAACGGTCTTTAGGACATTCATCCCCTCCGATATGGATATAATCACTTTCGAACAAGGGAATAACTTCGGCAATCACATCTTCGAGGAACTGAAATACACTATCATTACCAGCACAAAATACATCATTGGCAACTCCCCAGTAGTTTCTGACATCTATTTCTTTACCAGTACACGATAACTCGGGATAGGCATGAATAGCGGCTACGGCATGACCGGGAAGTTCTATTTCAGGTATTACTTCTATAAATCGTTCTTTGGCATAAGCTACCACATCTTTTACTTCATCCTGAGTATAATAGAAAGGACCATAAGTGTTACCTTCTCCTTCGGTGCGCACAGCTCCTTTTTCGGTAAGCTTAGGGTATTTCTTTATTTCGATACGCCAGCCCTGATCTTCGGTCAGATGCCAGTGAAATTTGTTGATCTTGAACATTGCCAGTACATCCAGCTGCTTTTTAATAAATTCTACACTCGCGAAATGACGGCATACATCGAGATGCATCCCCCGGTATTTGAAACGTGGTTCGTCTTTAATTGTCACGCCTGATGCCTGCCATGCTATATTTTTAACGATAACAGGACTTTCTATTTCTGCCGGAAATAGTTGCATCACTGTTTGCATGCCATAAAATACTCCATTGGCAGTTTTCGCCTTTATATCTATTCCGTCTTTGGAAACATCTAATAAATAACCTTCTTCATTTATATCTGGATCCTGAGTAAGTTCCAGATTGATATATCCGATAGCAGGTTTTACTTTTTCGATTTTAAGGTCATAACCGGTAGAGTTTCTAATTTTTGCAGCAAAATAAACCGCTACCTTTTCTGTTGTGACATTATCGGCTACAAAAACTATGCTTTTCGATAATTTGAATGTGTCTTCCTTTTGGAGTAGTTCGGCCGGTAGGGGAGTGATGTTTATTCCTTTGTTATAAGGTTTTTCAACAACTTTCTCTTGTCCGCCACATGCTACTAACATAGTTGTTGTCAGCAAAATAGAGGGGAATAATTTTTTCATCAGCACATTGATTTAATTTATAGATTTTCTTTCGTATAACAAATATAAGAATTGTTAATATTGTAAATGTACGAAAAACGTTAATTAACATCTGATGAGATTAATGTACTTTTAATAAAATATGCGAATCAGTAGTAAACTTTAATCGTTCATTTTACTAATGCGCCTGCCGGCTTGTTTTCTCAACTTTTGTCTTGATACAAAAGTTACAAAAAATCAAGGCTGCAGTCCTCACAGACCCACCATCTGCTCAGCGACTAAACTAAATAAACTCGCCTTCGGCTCAGACAGTATTTAGTTTCACGCTGCTTTCGCAGGGTGGGTGCCCCTGCTGCGGACATGATGCCGGAGCCGCAATGCGCCCGAGAGTTTCTTCTAATCAGCCTTATCGTGCGTCAGCCAGCGCCATTAGCTGAGCGTACGGGGCATCCGTCGGAAGAAGATGGCGCAAAAGCGTTTTTGGTTCCTTTTGCGGCTTTGGGCAAAAGGAACACAAGCAATCTTCGATGGCGCATTAGTAATATTGAACGATTATTTTTTACAATTATAATAATTTCAACTGCTAATTGGCATAAATTAGAAAAAACAGAAGTCGCAGACAGAAATTTTAAAAGAAATTCTTATTCAGAAATTCCATAAATTTAGCTTTATAAGATTCAGATACAGGGATATATTCTTTGCCAAAAACGATGCAGTTACGCTCAATGGTCTTAATCTTATCCAGATTAACAATAAATGAACGGTGTACCCTCATAAAAAGCTTTGAAGGCAGTTTCTCTTCCAGTGATTGCATACTCATAAGAGAACTGACCGGCTCTTTTTCATTCTCCAGATGAAATTTTACGTAATCTTTTTGATTTTCGATATATAGAATGTTTTCAAAATCTACTTTTTCAATCCGGTATCCCGATTTAATAAAGATACTGGAGCCTGATATTGTATTTTCGTCCGTGCTATTCTTTTCAGATGTTAATTTAAACCATTCCAAAGCCTTGTTTGCAGCTTGCAAAAATTCAGTATAATTGATCGGCTTCAGCAAATAATCGAGTGCGTTGAGCCTGAAGCCTTCCACAGCATACTGATCATAGGCTGTAGTGAATATTATCCGGGTGGAGGAGGGGATGGTTCTTGAAAATTCCAGGCCTGTAATCTGGGGCATATTTATATCGAGAAATAAGATATCGACATGATTGCTGCCTATGGCTTCCATTGCTGACGGCGCATTATTGAAAGTGGCGACCAGTTCCAGATAGGGAGTTCTGTCCACATAGGTTCTCAACAGGTCAATGGCCAGAGGTTCATCATCTATAATTATGCATTTCAGTTTCATGACAATTCTTTTTGTTTACCGAAATCTATCCTTAATAAGGCAAAAAAGCTATCAATCCGCTTTTCTGTAACAAATTCATATTTGTCGGGATATAATAGTTCGAGCCTTTTGGATAAATTGGTCAGACCAATACCTGTGCGTGACTCCATATTTTTTTCTTTTTCAAATGTACTGTTTTCAACAGTGCAGAGAACCCCTTTCCCTGAGTCTACCAGTATACTTATATTAATAAAACTGTCTTTCCCGCTATTGATACCATGCTTAAATGCATTCTCAATCAGTGTCATAAACATAAGTGAAGCAATCAGATCCCTGCTGCCATTGCCATCAATAGTGACATTTAGTTTAACCTCGGGACTAAGGCGAAGTTTCATCAGGTCAATATAGTTACGGGTGAATTCCAGTTCCTTGTCCATCGGTACAAATTTTTCATTATTATCATACATCACATACCGGAGAAGATTACTCAACCGATGAATAGCTTCTTGTGCACGATCCTGATTAACAGCTATAAGCGAATATATATTATTAAGTGTATTGAACAGGAAATGCGGATTCAACTGACTTTTTAGATTTCTGAGATCTGCTTCCAGCTGCACAGTTTTCGCTTGTTCCAGATTGATTGAATCCCTGTACCAGCGGGCTGTCGTTTTAATGGCCACACTTAGCCCTATGACGAAGATAATAGAAACATAATCGAATATCATCCGCATAAAGAAAGGAGGTCCTACCGGACGGCGATGACCTTCAAATTTAGGAGGACGGCCTTCCATATTCATATCATCTATTCTTATATCCATTCCAGGCATATCCATAGGAATAGGGCGCATCGATTCGGATATATAATAGCGAATAATTACAGAAACTACAATAAGACCTATATTAATTAATATGTACAGAAGAAATTTCTTATTAAAGAAGAATTTATCAATCAGATATAAATAATTCGCATAGAACAAAATCACAAACACCCCTATCTGCAATACATAATTCAAATACGGCTTATAATCTATAGTTCCCTCTCTGGAAATGAGATATACAGGCACAATGAGAATAATGGCCCAGATAATTATATGCGGAAATATCTTGATAAAGTTTTTCATAATCAATCGAATCGTATAACAAAGGTAAGAAAAGAGTTATAAGTTATAAGCTGTGATTTGTCGCATTCTTCACTTTTTTCATTTATAACTCATAACTTATAATTTATAATTTTTTATCACTCATATCTCAAAGCTTCTATCGGATCCAGTTTCGCCGCTTTCTTTGCAGGATACCAGCCGAAGAATATACCTGTCGCCGTACATACAATAAATGATAAAGCAATGGTATACACCTGTATGTCGATAGGCCATGCCAAAACTTTATTAACTACATAAGAACTGCCTACTCCCAATATTACTCCGATAATACCACCTGTCACACTCAACAGAATAGCTTCGATAAGGAACTGCATTAGTATATCTATCCCTTTTGCCCCGATAGACATACGCAGACCAATTTCTCTTGTGCGTTCGGTTACAGATACATACATTATATTCATGATGCCAATCCCACCTACAAGAAGTGATATCCCGGCTATACAAGCTAACAGGACTGTCATCATATCGGTAGTAGAACTCATCATTGAGATAAGTTCCTTCTGGGATCGTACATTGAAATCATCTTCATCGTTAGGTCCTATCTTATGCTGCTGGCGAAGAATACTTTCAATACTGGCTATGGCATCTTCTGTAGCATCTTCCGTTACGGCCGAAACTGCTATAGATTGTATGTATGTAATGGCCAGAATACGTTTCTGCACAGTAGTATAGGGTGCAATCACCAGATCGTCCTGGTCCATACCCATTGTGTTATCTCCCTTAGATGTCAATACCCCGATTACTCTGAACGGTATTTTATTGAAACGGATTGTTTGTCCCACGGGGTCTTCTCCATTAGTGAACAGGTTTTCTACAACAGTTTGTCCAATGATACATACTTTAGCCGATGTTTTTACATCCTGTTCATCAAACATTTCACCTTGTGCAATGCTATATTTACGTATATCGAGATAAGACGGATTGGCTCCGTAAATGGAAGTCGGTGCATTATTTGCCCCAAAGATCACCTGTCCCGAAGATTGCACTTCGGGTGTTGCGGCGGTAATATACTCTGCATTGTTTACAATGGCCTCATAATCTTCAAGCTTGAGAGTCTGCATACTCGATGAACTTTGGCGTACTCCTCCAAACTGGCCTGTTCCGGGGCGTATGTTTATCATATTTGAACCCATGGTAGATATCTGGTCTTGTATACTCTTTTTAGAACCTTGGCCTATGGCGAGCATACAGATAACGGCAGCCACCCCTATGATAATTCCCAGCATGGTAAGAAATCCTCTGAATTTATTACCACTAAGGGCTTTGAGTGCTATTTTGAACAGATTAGTTATATTCATTATTCTTACTACTTTAACTCCGTGACTTCACCGACTGCTTTTTAATTATCTTCCTTAGGTAGTTTTGCCAGATATTCTTTGGCCGATTGGATATTATTATTCACCTTATCCTCCTTAATACGCCCATCGCGAATAACTATATTGCGACTGCTGAATGCAGATATTTCAGGATTGTGAGTAACAAATATAATGGTGCGGCCTTCCGCATGCAGACGTTGCATTAACGACAATATTTCGAACGACGTACGAGTGTCGAGATTCCCTGTAGCTTCGTCGGCCAGAATAATCACAGGCTCGTTTACCAAAGCCCGGGCTATGGCCACACGTTGCATCTGGCCTCCCGACATTTGGTTCGACTTGTGATTCAACCTGTCGCCCAAACCTACATCCTGCAATGCTTTAATAGCTCTTTCGTGTCGTTCCTTTGATGATATATCGGGATTATACATTAATGGTAACTCAACATTTTCCACAGCTGTTGTCTTTGCTAACAGGTTATATGACTGAAATATAAAACCTATTTTGCGGTTGCGCAAAGTAGCCCTGTCGTTCTTCCCCATTTTGCGGACAGATGTCCCGTCAAGAAAATATTCACCTTCAGTAGGAGTATCAAGGCATCCTATAATATTTAATAAGGTAGATTTCCCCGAGCCGCTTGTTCCCATAATGGTTACAAACTCGCCTTCATGTATGGTAAAGTCGACACCACGCAGGGCATGCACGACTTCTTCACCAACTACATAGTCTCGTTTTATATTTTCTACCCGTATTATTTCCTTTGTCATATCGTGTATCATTAGTGAAACTGAGAAAATACCGGTTCGGTTGGGTTATTGCAGTTATGAATAAGGGATTTGTAATACTAACGGGCACCTTACCAGTATTTTCTCAGTAAAAAACACAGTATATTTATTTCTTTTTCGCACCGGGACGCTGAGGCATGAACGGGCTTGATTCTCCGTTCGATCCGTTTGCTTCAGGTGCAGGGCTATCTGTTTTTTGAGCAATGCCTGTCACGACCTCTTCTCCGGCAGCAATACCATCTTTAATTTCAATATTTACCCCATCGGTAACTCCGGTAGTGATCTGTTTCGCTGTAATAACATTCCCGGATTTGACCCAAACTACCTTTTTATTCTTCTCATCAGGGTTTATAGCAGCAGGTTTATCATCCATACTTAACCCTTCTATTTGTTTTATTATATCAGGATCTGGATTAAAACGCAAGGCTTTGGAAGGAACAGTCAGCACATCATTTTCTTCGAGCGTATAAATATATACATTGGCGGTAAGCCCGGGTTTAAGTTTCAGATCGGGATTGGGAGCATCAATCACTACTTCATATGTTACTACATTAGATGTCGTTGTCGCTTCCAGTCTTACTTGCACAACTTTTCCTTCGAATTGGTCATCGGGAAAAGCATCAACATTAAAGGAAACACGTTGTCCTTCTTTCACTCCACCTATATCGGCTTCGTCCACATTGGCAATCACACGCATTTTAGTCAGGTCGTTGGCAATAGTGAAAAGGGTAGGAGTACTGAACGATGCGGCAACAGTCTGTCCTTCCTCTACGGCTCTTGACACTACTACTCCGTCAATCGTAGAAGTAATGGTTGCATACCCCAGATTTGTTTCCGCTTTCAACACAGCTGCTCTGGATGAAGTAACCGCAAGCTGTGCGGTTTTATAAGTGGATTCGGCATTTTCCCAATCAACCTTACTTATCGCTTGTTTTTCCCAAAGCATTTTCTGCCGATCGTAATTCTTTTTCTGCAGATCAAGATCCACTTGTCTTGACTGAAGGGTCGCATTCGCATTTTCCAATTCCGAAGATAAAAGTCTCTTATCCAGTTCGGCAAGTATTTGTCCGGCCTTTACTTCCGAATTGAAATCGACATATATTTTAGATATAACACCCGAAACCTGTGTACCTACTTCGACTAGTGTTATGGGTTCTACTGTCCCTGTAGCTGTGACCGATGTTGAGATATTACCCTTTTCAACTTTAGCTGTTGTTAAAGTAATAGATGTTTTTCTATTCGACGGCAATAGCCAGTACGCCAGAGCTGCAACGATAACCACCGAAGCAATAATGATCAGGTATTTTTTTACTTTTTTATTCATCTCCTTATTCTTTATAAAGTAATATCTTGTCCTTGATAGAAATTCAATAACTTCACACTAATCAGTGCTGTATATTTAGCTTGCAACAGATCCTGAAGCGCATTGGCATAATTATTTTTCTCGGTAGTCAATTCCACTGTATTGCGCATGCCGAGGGCGTATTGTTCCTGCACAAGTTCATAGCTAAGTAGGGCCGAATTAAGCTTGTCCTTAGCCGCATTATATTTGCTTTGCCCCGATACGGCATCCTGGTACAGGCTTTCGATAGTACGCTGCAACGTTTTTTCGGTATCCAATAAATCTAATTGGGCTGTTTGTATCTGTAAATCGGCTCTTTTTACATTCGAACTGTTACTCTTATTGTCGAATATAGGAATACTTACAGTAACACCTATACTTTGATTAAAATTATGATTGATCTGTGTGCCGAATGAAGGTGAATTGTTGAATATATTCCCTGTTCCAAGGCTTCCTGTCAGCGATACTGTCGGCAGGTAACCGGCTTTGGCATTCTTTTTATTCAGATCAGCGATCTGTATATTCAATTTGCTATTGGCAACTTCCGGCATGATAGCTAAAGCTCGTTTATACACCTCATATTTTGAAGGAATGAACTGTAAAACATCGTTATCATCAATGACAGGGAACTCCAGGTCTATATCTTTGTCATAATCCAATTCAAGTAACAATTTCAATTGCAATTTGTAATTATCATACGAACTTTGCGCTTGTATCAGATTGTATTTGTCTGAACTGTATTGCGCTTCTACCTGTGCATATTCACTACGGGTTATACTACCCGCATCAAGAAAATCTTTGGTCTGTTTTAGCTGCTCTTCTGACGAAGCCAGTATATTCTCATTGTTTTTGATAGATTCCCTGCTGTAAAGTATTTGCAGATAAGCCTGAGTAATTGATATTTCCAGTTCGTTCCGGGTATATTCGGTAGTCAGGTCCTGCGCGTCTTTTTGCAATTGGGCCTGTTTGATGTTATTCCTGTTCTTACCACCATTATATAATGTCCAACTGGCACTGATAGCATATTGACCATTAAATAAACCTTCGTACTGGTAATTTTTTTCCTGTGATTTGGAATTCGTATATCTGCCCGTTATACTACCACTCAATGAAGGAAACAATTCGGCTTTCGATTGCGACAGATCGACTTTATACGATTCTGCTGTAATGCTCGATTTCTTTACCTGAATATTTTCCTTACGGGCATAATCGATGCAATCTTTCAAAGTCCACACTCTTTGTGAAAAGGCAGTAGCCGGGAACGTTAGTCCGGCTACTGTGAAAACTATAAAACCAAACAACTTTATTATACCTTGTGTGTGCATAAAAGTATTCTTCTCTTGTTTAAAACATATCTTCACCCATTCCGCCCATAGGCTCATCAGGAGGTGTCATCGGACGATCCTGCCTGTCTTTACCATCGGGACGTTGTCTTTGCCCGTTAGGTCTTCTTTGATCCAGGAAACGGATTTCATTCTTCTTTTCTTTAAATTGCAAGTATTGTTCGTCAGAAAGAATTTTACGTATTTTTTTATCGTATTTTTCTTCTTTCTTCCTTATTTTATCATCTGTCTTTTCAGCCTTTTCCATCATTTTCACCCGATCTTTACTGGCTAGTCCCGGATTCTGGGCTTCTCTTTCCAGTTCCTGTTTCTCTTTCATTAGCTTCGAAACATCTTTTCTTTCATCTGAAAGAGCTTTACTTAATTGTTCCCGTTGTTTCAGTGACAAGTCCTGAATATCCGGCAATCCGGTTATAATAAAGTTATCTTCCTGCTGATTCATACTATGCATTGGAGGACGCCCGCCACCCGGACCTCCCGGTGGTCTGCCACCTCCGCCCCCTCCCATAGGAGGTTGTGCTACCAGATTAATACTTATTGATAACAATATTACTGTTGCTAATGTTTTCATTTTATTTTCATTTTACACCGAAATTATACCCTTCTGCGCAAGTGGTCAATAAGAATCGACAGACAGGTTGATTTTATCGACGTATAGCCGTTTTGAGAGGCATAATAGCCCCCAAATCTCTGGTATTTCTTAACGATGTTAAGCCTGACGTAATAAAAAAGAGAAAATTCCTTTACTCAAGCTTATCAGATACGTAGTTTGCCTGTAACAAAAATAAGTGTGATTTGCAATGTGAATTTCAAGGATAATTAAAGATTGAATCAAACTATGTTTAAGAACAAGATTTATGTATTAAAATTTCTGTTTACTGCAATATTCATACTGGTGGTAAATGTATTGTCTGCTCAGACAATAATAAAAGGGAATGTAAGGGATTCGAAAACTAAAGAAACTATTCCCGGAGTAACCATTTCCATAAAAGGTACAACATTAGGAGCTATTAGTGATGAGAACGGTAATTATCAACTAAATGTATCTCCGGGAAAATATACTGTGATAACATCTTACATCGCATATCAGCCAATGGAGATAACAGATGTAGTCGTAGAGAAAGATAAACCGGCTATACTGGATATACCAATGACAGAAGCTGCCCAAAATCTAAATGATGTGATAGTGGTAGCCCGCAAGAACATGGAGTCGGAAATGAATCTGATGATGGAACGGCGGAGAGCTACTGTGGCAGTGGAAAATTTAGGTGCAAGGGAAATGTCGAATAAGGGCTTGTCGACAGTCGCTGATGGGATAAAGAAAATAACAGGAATATCTATGGAGGGCAACACTAAAGTTTTTGTGCGGGGACTGGGAGACCGTTACAGCATGACATCACTCAACGGTTTTCCCATCGCCTCGCCCAATCCTGATAATAAGCTTATTCCTCTGACTTTATTTCCTACATCTGTCGTAAAAAATGTGACTGTAAGCAAAGTATATCAGCCGTCTGTATTCGGGGATTATTCAGGAGCCCATATCGATGTGGAAACAAAAGAGAATATTGGGAATAACTATATCACCGTGGGAGTGTCTACCGGCGGAAAGACAAATACGCTATTCAAAGACTTTTATTCTTCCGATAAAGGTGGGGTAGGTATACCTTTCTTTGGCATCAGCAAAGGGTTTAACCAGTCAGGTAATATAAAAGACCTTACACCCGGTGAATTTTCTACATATATCCTCAATAATAATCCTTTCGAAACGACATTCAACATCAGTAAAAATAAAGGATTGCCCGAACTGGGGCTCGAATTTGGTATAGGCCACTCATGGAATGTCGGCGGGCAAAAACTGAATGCGATGCTCGGCATCAATTTTGATAACTCATACACTATATACGACGATGCTTATGTGTCCACCGTCAATGCGCAAGGTGTAGTCCGTGATATGTTCAATTACAATAAATACAGCTATGAAACTACTGCGACAGCCATAGGGCAGTTGAGTTATACATTGAGGAAAAATGATATCATATCACTCAACGCAATGTATGTGAACAATAGCGAAGACAATTATTCGATACGGGACGGATATGATGCGGAGGGAGTGGCAATAAAAAACAGTAATAGTGTTTATCACCTGTATACACTATTGAACAGCCAATTAACAGGTAAGCATCAGTTCAGTAATATATATACAGACTGGCAGGTGTCATATGGCCGTACAACGAGCGACGAACCAGATCGCAGACAGGTGGTATATACAAAAAATGACGATGGCAAATATTCCTTATTTAAACTAAACCAGCAAGGGACGATGCGTTATTTCGGCGAATTGTTCGAAGACGAATGGAACGGTGATCTGAAGCTGAAATATGTATTGAATGATGCCAAAGAAAATAAGGATTTTGTAAGACTGGGCGGATCGTTACGTAAAAAAACACGCGACTTCAATTCGACTAATTATTACTATAATATTGATAACATTGATATTAATGTAAACGATATATTTAGCACTGATAATTATCTGAATTACAATAATATCGCAAACGGAATTATTTCCATTGAAAAAAATGCTCCTAAACGTAATAAATATTTCGCAGGGTCTGATATATATGCGGTATTTGTGGATGCGGAGTATTATCCTGTCGATAAATTATTGGTTGCCGCCGGAGTTCGCTACGAACATTCCGAGCAATGGGTACGTTACTGGGATGATAAAGGACAAGAAAAGCTTGCCGAACTTAACAGTGATGACTTCTTTCCTGCCGTTAATTTGCGGTATAGCCTGAATGATAAGCAAAACCTGCGATTAAGTTTTTCGCGTACGATAACCCGTCCTTCATTTATCGAAATGGCTCCGTTCGAATACAAAGAATCTTATGGAGGGGCATCAGTTAGGGGTAATGAGAATATAGAAAATGGCTATAATTACAATTTTGACCTTCGCTATGAAATATTTCCGGCCTCGGGCGATATGTTTTCCCTATCGGCATACTATAAGCATCTGAAAACTCCAATAGAACGTATTCAGAAATATTCAGGATCGGCAATGCAAAGTTTCGACAATGTAGACAAAGGCACCGTAGCCGGTGCGGAACTGGAAGTCCGCAAATATTTGATAAAGGATGTCAGGGTAGATTTTAATGCATCCTACATTTATACGCATATATCACTACCCGAGGATGGAATCTACACAGATAAAAAACGTGAACTACAGGGAGCTTCTCCATATTTATTCAATCTTGATATAAATTATTCACCTAAATTCACAAAGGAAAGAGAGGCTTCCTTTTCTATCGTATATAATCTGCGCGGACCACGTATCAGCTCGGTAGGTATAAACGGTGTGAATAATGTGATCGAAGAATCATTTAATTCCCTCGATTTTGTCGCAGGATATTCTTTCAATCCCCGTATGAAACTGAAATTACAGGCAAAAAACCTTATAAACCAAAAGCAAAAATTTACACAGGAAATATCTGAAACAGGTAAGGATGAAGTTGTAGAATACTATAAGAAAGGCTTATCGCTAGGGATCGGATTTTCAATGAATTTTTAAATAAACAGATTATCAACCATTTTTTAATATGACAATTATTATGAAGAAGAATTTTTCAAAATTAGGATTTTACATCTTAACAATGTGTTCTGTGGCTGCAATATCGATAGGTTGTAGTAGCGATGATAAAAAAATAACAGGAGAGACCGATCCTACCGAATTCGAACTGAAAGGATCATTAACAGGAGAGCGTACTTTATTGGCTGGCAATACATATAACCTGATAGAAGGATACCATGTAGAGGACGGTGGAAAGCTTATTATTGAAGAAGGCGTAACAATTGTAGCTACACGTTCGAGTGGAAATCCGGACTATATACTAATAGAGCAGGGTGGTAAAATAGAAGCGAACGGAACAAAGGATAAGCCGATTGTGATGACATCTTCCGAACAAAAAGCAGGGGCATGGGGTGGCTTGCACATATGTGGTAGAGCTCCTATAAACCTGACAGGAGGAAAGGGTATATCTGAAATTGGAGACGTGGTATTCGGTGGAACTAATCCGGCTGATAATTCGGGAACACTAAGATATGTACGCCTCGAATATACGGGTTTTGCTTTTAGTGAAATAAAAGAGTCGAATGGACTTACAATGTATGGTGTAGGTAACGGAACAACTATAGAGTATGTACAAACTTATAAAGGAGCAGACGATGGCTTCGAATGGTTTGGCGGTACGGTAAATGCAAAATATCTTGTTTCTACAGCGAGTGAAGATGATTCTTTCGACTGGACAGACGGATGGATAGGAAAAGGACAGTTCTGGGTAGCTATACAAGATCAGACTGCTCCGGGAGCTGATGGTACAGCCAAAGGTGATTGCCTTATTGAAGCAGATAACCGAGAAGATAATTTTACGAATACTCCAATATCTTGTCCTACAATAGCCAATCTGACTCTGGTGGGGAATAATGATACAAACCAACAACAAAGAGGAATCCGCCTGCGTGCAGGAACTTACGTTAAAATGTATAATGTTTTGGTAAAGGGCAAAACTAATTCGCTGACAACAGCTACTGCACAGACAGAACAAAGTTTCCTTGATGGTAAATCTGTTGTAGAGTATCTGTATGCCGACAAAGCATTTAAATATGAGAACAATGCAGCACTCGGCCTTGAAAATAAAACAGGCAATGCAGTAAACCAGGTCATTACATTTACAAACGGATATGTTGGCACTGTCGCCGGAGGTAAAGATTTGTCTTCTGATAGCTTCTTTACAAAAGCCGAATACAAAGGAGCTGTACCTGCCGACAACAACTGGACAGCTGGATGGACTAGACAACTATAATAAAAAACACGCTGTGTAACAATGAGATGGGCAGAGATTTTATCTCTGCCCGTTTTTATTTTTATGCTTGAATAAAAAACTTGTGGTTAGGAATTGTAAATATTTACAAATATCTCAATCGAAACAGATATTTTTGTAATGAATGAATTAGATCCCCAACTTATCACACTTATCTCAAACTACACAAAAAGAGTGCCTCCCCGGTGCTCTTTTGATTTACCCCCCTATCCGATAATTTCCGATAGTACCATACAGGCTGTTTCTACATTAGGGACATGCTGGATGCCGACCGATCGTCTTCCATTTCGTTCTTTAAGTTCGCAATTGCGTGGATATTTTTGTATATAATCCAATAATTTATCGAATGCTTTAGACTGATAATAAGGTGAATCCGAATTTGATATCAGAAACAGATTCATACGCCCGCTTTTCAGTACAACTTTTTCTATACCCAGTATTTTTGCCAGAGAACGAAGACGAACTACCTGAATCAGTTCACGCCCTTCTGCCGGGATTTTGCCGAAACGGTCTTCGAGCCTTTCCCTGAATTTAAAAATATCCTCTTCGCGGGACATATTATCCAGTTCCCGGTAAAGGGTGATACGCTCCGAATCGTTTGGTATATATGTTGCTGGGAACAGAAGCTCGAGGTCGCTCTCTATTTGCACGTCATCTACAAATTTATCTCCCTCTATCTTTTCATCATCTTCGGTGCTGTGATAAATATCTGCAAACTCGTCATTCTTTAGTTCATTTACAGCCTCTGTAAGTATCTTCTGATAAACTTCATATCCCAAGTCGGCAATAAAGCCGCTTTGTTCGGCTCCAAGCAGGTTGCCGGCGCCACGGATATCCAGATCCTGCATGGCGATATGAAATCCATGTCCAAGCTCTGAAAAGTTTTCTATGGCTTGTAACCGTCTGCGGGCTTCGGGAGTTAACGTATGGAGTGGGGGAGCAAGCAGGTAGGCAAACGCCTTTTTATTACTACGTCCCACTCGCCCGCGGAGCTGGTGCAGGTCGCTCAATCCGAAATTCTGGGCATTGTTTACAATGATCGTATTGGCATTGGGTATGTCTATGCCTGATTCTATGATAGTTGTGGCAAGCAATACATCGTATTCATGATTTACGAAGTCAATAATAGTAGATTCCAGTTTTGCGGGATCCATTTGTCCGTGGCCTACAGCCACACGGGCATCAGGAACTTCACGGCGGATTATATCTTCTATCTCGTAAATATTCTTTATACGGTTGTTGATGAAAAACACCTGCCCGTTGCGGCTCATTTCAAATTCGATAGCCTCACGAATAATGCGTGGATCGAATGTATGTACTTCGGTTTGTATCGGATAACGATTTGGTGGAGGTGTTGTTATCGAAGACAGATCACGGGCACCCATCAATGAGAATTGTAGTGTGCGTGGTATAGGTGTGGCTGTCATTGTCAATGTATCTACATTGGATTTCATTTGCTTCAACTTTTCCTTTACAGCTACTCCGAATTTTTGCTCTTCGTCTATAACAAGTAATCCTAAATCTTTGAATTGTACATCCTTGCTTACAATCCTGTGTGTGCCGATCAATACATCGACTTTACCTTCTTTTACATCATTCAGTACGTCCTTTATTGTTCCGGCACTACGGGCGCGGCTGATATATTCCACCCGGCACGGAAAATCTTTCAGTCTCTCCTTAAATGTCTGGAAATGCTGATAGGCAAGTACCGTAGTAGGAACAAGTACAGCAACCTGCTTATTATCGGCCACAGCCTTAAATGCTCCACGTATGGCTACTTCTGTCTTCCCAAAACCCACGTCACCGCAAATAAGACGATCCATGGGCTTTTCATTCTCCATATCCAGTTTTACATCATTAGTAGCCTTGAACTGATCAGGGGTGTCTTCATAAATGAATGAAGCCTCCAGTTCGTGCTGCAGGAATGAGTCGGGAGAAAACTTAAATCCTTTATCCTGACGTCGTTTGGCATAGAGTTGTATCAGGTCACGGGCAATGTCTTTAACCTTGCTCTTGGTACGTTCTTTTATATTATTCCATGCGCCGGTACCCAGTTTATTGATGCGGGGAGGTTCGCCTTCCTTGCCTCTGTACTTTGATATTTTATGTAGCGAATGCAGTGATACAAAGATGGTATCGTTGTTAAGATATATAAGTTTTATCAACTCCTGCATCTTTCCGTTCATGTCCGAACGTACCAATCCACCGAACTGACCGACTCCATGGTCGATATGTACAATATAGTCCCCGATCTGGAATTGTTGCAGTTCTTTTAAGGATAAAGCGAATTTTCCCGAGCGTACCCTGTCTGATTTCAGATTGTATTTATGATAACGGTCGAATAACTGATGGTCGGTAAAGCAACATATTTTCAGCGTTTCGTCTATGAAACCTGCGGAAAGGGTTCTTTCCACAGGAACAAAATTGATTTTGTCTTCCCTGTCTTCAAATATTGATTGCAGGCGTTTATGCTGCTTCTCACTGTCGCTGAGTATGTATATCTTATAATTATCGTCAATATATTTATGAAAAGTCTCACTTATCAGATCGAAATTTTTGTGGAAAGAAGGCTGAATATTTGTCTTGAATTCAACAACAGCATCAGCTACACCTTGTTCCCTCGCTCCGAAATGTAAATGTTTATATTTTTTTACAAGGTTATCATATTCTTCCCTTGTCGTTAGCTTATTCTGTACATCCTTTTCATATTCAGGATTGTCAAGAATGGTCGAATCAACATAAACAGCTTCTACTTTCTCGCTGGCCCAGGCATAATCCTTAAATGCAATGATGGTATTTTCCGGGATAAGTTTAAGAAAAGATTCCCTGTCCAGATCAGATTTCTGCATATCTGGAATTATCTGTATCTGTTGCAGTTTTTCTTTAGACAACTGTGTTTCTATATCGAAAGTACGTATCGTACTGACTTCATCTCCAAAGAAGTCAATACGGAAGGGAAATTCGTACGAAAAAGAAAATACGTCGAGAATACTACCACGGATAGCATATTGCCCCGGTTCATATACATAGTCTACATATTCGAACCCGAATGAATCGAGCATTTCTGAAACAAAGTTCCGGTCTATCTCTTCATTTACCCTCATGTGTATCGTATTCTTTTCAAGAATACTCTTCGAAACCACTTTCTCTGCTAAAGCTTCAGGATATGAAACAATGATCAGGTGTTTATCATTCGTTTGGATCTTCCCCAATACTTCAGTCCTGAGAATTTCATTGGCAGCATCTATCTGTCCGTATTTGATAGCCCGTTTATAAGCAGAAGGGAAGAAAAGCACATTTTCGGAATCCAGTATCTGATTGAGATCATGATAAAAATATCCGGCACTTTCCAGATCGTTAAGTACATACAGGAAACAATCGTTCGATTTATGATATAATGCCGCGGCAAGTATGGCAGAGGAAGATCCCTGCAATCCTTTTACATAAATATTCTTATGCTTACCTAATATATTTGTAACAACAGATATATTCTTGTGAGTTTCAAAAGCCTCTTGTAGTGTCGATAGTTTCAATGTGATAGCCTATTTAATATAAGAAGTGCAAAATTAATAAAAACTGATCAAAAAATATGCCATAATTCATGAAATATATAGTAGTCAAAGTAGTCAAGTAGTTATCAGTAGCAAAGCTACTTAGTAGTTTAGTAAAATATTGTATACCACCTGTTATTAGTTTAATATTGATAAAAAACTACTTAACTATTCTGACTACTTAACTCCTTTGACTACTTTTTTATAACTTTGCCGGGATTATTAACAAACAAATCATAAAGAATATGTCAACATATACCGAAGACAACCGGAAGGTTACCACAAGCCGCCTGATAGAAATGAAACAGCGTGGCGAAAAAATATCAATGCTTACTGCATATGATTATTCAATGGCTTCCATTATCGATCAGGCCGGAATGGATGTTATCCTCGTTGGAGATTCCGCATCGAATGTGATGGTAGGTAATATTACCACTCTGCCGATGACACTCAATCAGATGATCTATCACGGCCGTTCGGTGACAAATGCTGTAAAAAGGGCACTTGTGGCTGTGGATATGCCATTTGGCACTGTTTCGGGCGATCCGTTGAAGTCGTTGGATGCTGCTATCCGTATGATGAAAGAAACAGGGGCAGACGCGCTTAAAATTGAGGGGGGAGAAGAAATCGCCGCCGATATAAAGAAAATAATAGATGCAGGTATACCTGTAATGGGACACTTAGGACTGATGCCGCAATCGATAAACAAATACGGCACTTATGCCGTAAGGGCAAAAGATGACGCAGAAGCTGACAAACTTGTAAAAGATGCTCTATTATTACAGCAAATTGGCTGCTTTGGAATCGTTTTGGAAAAAATACCATCGGAATTGACAAAGAAAATCGCTGAACAACTGACTATACCTATTATTGGTATTGGTGCAGGCCCACATGCTGACGGGCAGGTACTTGTTGTACATGATATGCTGGGTATAAACAAGAGTTTTTCACCAAAATTCCTTCGCCGTTATGCCGACCTACACACTGTGATGACCGAAGCTGTACAGGGATATATAAGAGATGTGAAATCTGCGGATTTCCCGAACGAAAAGGAAAGTTATTAAATAGTTATAAGTTGTGAATTAGCAGTTATAAATTTCATTTTTCTTTAAAAACTTTATCTATGTAAATAAAGGAATTAAGAATTATGAGTTATGAATTATAAATTATGAATGCAAAGTATCGGCGGAGCCAAATAAGGAAAATTAAACTTAGCGACTTTGCGAAATAATCTGTCAGATGTGTCAGGTTTTGTAGGGGCAGTGGCTTGTTCCTGCCCGCTTATTATACTTTCGGGCAACCACAAGGGATTGCCCCTATAAGAAACCAGAAAAATGTCAGGTTTGTCAGGTTTTAACAATTACAAATATTTTTAATTTTTCATTTATATAATATATGAAAGTCTGCATAGCCGAAAAACCAAGCGTAGCCCGCGAAATAGCCGCCATATTGGGAGCCAATTCCCGCCGTGACGGATATTTCGAAGGGAATGGGTATCAGGTCACATGGACTTTCGGCCATTTCTGCACACTGAAAGAGCCACACGAGTATTCTCCGCAATGGAAATCGTGGTCTTTAGCTGTGCTTCCAATGATTCCGCCACGTTTCGGTATCAAACTGATAGAAAATGACGGGGTAAAAAAGCAGTTCGCTGTCATCGAATCCTTAATTGAAAAAGCCGACGAAGTAATAAACTGCGGTGATGCCGGACAGGAAGGAGAACTTATACAGCGCTGGGTAATGCAAAAGGCACAGTGTAAAGTCCCTGTGAAGCGCTTGTGGATATCCTCACTGACGGAAGAATCGATGCGAGACGGTTTCAGTAACCTGAAAGACCAGTCGGTATTCGATAAACTGTATGAAGCAGGATTATCCCGTGCCATTGGCGACTGGCTATTGGGAATGAACGCCACAAGGCTTTATACGGTTAAATACGGGCAAAACAAATCCGTTTTGTCTATCGGGCGCGTGCAAACACCTACATTAGCCCTTATAGTCAACCGCCAACTCGAAATAGAGAACTTCAACCCCGAGCCTTACTGGGAACTGAAAACAATTTATCGGAATACTACCTTTTCGGCGACAAAAGGCCGGTTTACAACCAAAGAAGAAGGTGAAAAATTTCTGGAGGAGATTAAAGGTTCCGAATTTGAAGTAACCGATGTCACAACAAAGAAAGGTGAAGAACTTGCGCCACGATTATTTGACCTCACAGCCTTGCAGGTGGAATGCAACAAGAAATTTTCAATGTCAGCCGAAGATACTTTGAAAACCATACAATCGTTATACGAAAAAAAACTGACTACTTATCCCCGCGTGGATACTACTTATCTGAGTGATGATATGTATCCGAAAGTTCCGGCTATACTGCGTGGGCTTTACGGTTATGAAACACTTACGCAACCTGTACTAGCAGTTAAAATACCAAAATCGAAGAAGGTTTTCGATAATAGCAAAGTAACCGATCACCATGCAATTATCCCAACAGGCGTGCGGGCAAATAATATATCAGGTGATGAACGGAAGGTTTACGATCTGATCACAAGACGCTTTATTGCAGCATTTTATCCTAATTGCAAAATATCCACAACTACCGTTTTAGGTGAGGCTGCAAAAGTAGAATTTAAGGTTAGTGGCAAGCAAATTCTGGAGTCCGGCTGGCGTGTGGTTTTCGAAAAACCTGCCAATACAGGAAATCAGAATCAGGAAGAAGATGATGCCGAAAAAGAAGAAGACGGCATACTTCCTGCATTTACAAAAGGAGAAAAAGGCCCCCATGAACCGGCTTTGAATGAGAAATGGACACAACCTCCTAAATATTATACCGAGGCCACATTGCTAAGGGCAATGGAAACAGCCGGGAAACTGGTAGATGATGATGAATTGCGAGATGCCTTGAAAGAAAACGGGATAGGGCGTCCCTCTACTCGTGCGGCTATCATCGAAACCTTATTCAAACGGAATTATATCCGCAAAGAGCGTAAAAATCTGTATGCGACACAAACCGGTGTAGAACTGATAGGCACTATCAAAGAAGAATTGCTGAAATCCGCTGAACTGACCGGGATTTGGGAAAGGAAACTTCGCCAGATAGAAAAGGGAGAATATGATCCTCGGCAGTTTATAGAAGAACTGAAAGAAATGCTGACAGGTATTGTTACCAATGTGAAAAACGAGTGGGGCAGCAGCATTACTATTGTGGATGCAGTGAAAGAGGAGGCCGTAAAATCGAAGAAAAAAGCACCAAAGGAAAAGAAACCATCTGAAAAAAAGAAGGCGGAAAAAGCAATAAAAGAAAAAACAACAGTATCTTTAGTGTGCCCGCTGTGTAAAAAAGGGACAATACTGAAAGGCAAGTCTGCCTATGGATGTTCAGAGTGGAAAGCCGGTTGTACTTTCAGGTTATCTTTTGATGAAGTGGGGGAAAACCTTACAGATGAAGAACTGTCTAAAATACTGAATAAATGAAAAAGTCGCTTTTATTTGTGATCTTTATATTAAGCCTGCCTGTAAATGCTCAGGACAACTGTAATCCGAAGGCATGGACAGATGAAATTATTCTTACTGAAGAATCAAAACCATTACCCTTAACTGCTCTGAAGAATTATAACTTCAGCAATATCCTGATGGATAACAGTACCTGTTATCTGGGATATATTGGTGACGATTATCAACGATTCTACATATACTTCACCGAAATAGAAAAAATATCTGCCACGGAATATTCCGTAAAAGGAGAGAGCCGGGTAAAGGACAATGAATGCAATTTCACCGGAATAATAAAGATCAGCGCATTAAGGAAGCTCGATCAACTTTATTACGGTGTCGATGACGAAATGAAAGGACAGGTAAAAGAACAAGGTTATATTATCGCTGATTTTTCATTACAGGAAGATAAAAGCCAGTCTGCTAGCGGTGAATTTAAGGGGCGAATGGTATCTTACTGGTATAAGGACAATAGCAATGACCTGCTCTATGATGACCTGATGGCTGATGCAGATGGTTATTGTAACAATCAATACCTTGGAACATGGAAAAGCTACCGTACCGGAAAATCAAAAAAATGTGCATGGGGACAATACCGTATTCCTTGCTCGGGAGATCTTGATATAGGCGTGGCTGAATTCTCAGTAAATCCTGATTATGAGGATAAAGGATGGAAGACTATTAATGAATTTGATTATTGTAATGAATAATTATGAAAGTTGTGGAGATTTCTATACATAATTCTGAAAATGAGGCGTCAACGGTAATATCAGTAGAACATATTTCCTCTAATATATTCCGAACAATTCAAAATGAAATTATTGACGGCCGACTTACTTTAGATACTGTTTTTGAGACAAAAATTAATACAGAAAAGAAACACGAAGTAGTAAGAATCATAAAACAATCGGAATATATCACAAAGCGTTTTCAGCTCACATCTCAATTTAAAGAATCGGAATATCAACTTTTAGGTGAGGAAATAACGAAATCAGGAGGTTATTGGCAAGTAGATTTTGGTAAAATAGCGACTATAAACTTACCTAAGGATTGTAATTTGGACATTAATGAAATATTTGAAACATTTGATTTTAAGCCAATAGAAATCTGAGTTAATCACAACAATGCAGTCCCATTTATATTCAACTTAAAGGCAAGCCCAAAGAAATCCGCAGCTTTACGACATAACAGCATCCTGTCCATAAATATTTCGAAATACTCCATTACCGGGCAGATTCCTGTGTCGATAGAGAGGTGAAGAGTAAGGGTTTTCTCGTCTTTATTGAGTTTCAATCCGGCCTTCTCCACAGCATAATTTACCCTGTCGTGGATATCGGTATAAATAGTTGCCTTGTTGCGTACCCGACTACGGCGCACATCCGTTTTATCAGCTATAATTACAGCTGCAGCAACTGCATTTACCGGGAAAGCCGCCTTCTCATCATGGTTGCCGATAGCTGTTATTATCGCGGCGGTATCTTCTGGTTCCATTCCCATCTTATCCAGAATACGGAAGGCCATAACAGCCCCGCTTTGCGCATGGTTCACCCGGTTTATCACATTGCCTATATCATGCATATAAGCGGCAATTTTAACCAGTTCTATTTCATGGTCGGAGTAACCGAGTTCCTGAAGTAGTTTACCTGCTTCTTCTGCACATTTGGTTACGTGCGCAAAGCTGTGTTCCGTAAATCCTAATGCTTTTAGCGAAGCATCCGCTTGCTTTATGTATGTTTGTATCTCTTTAGAATCCTTTATATCGTCGAATGTAATTTTACTGCTCATATTATAACTTATAAAAAAGTATGCAAAAATAAGAAATTTTGATAACTTTATCTTTTTAGATATGAATAATTGGGACGAAAAACTGATTGCTCCATGTGGAATCAATTGTGGAGTTTGTTACGTTTATTTACGTAGCAGTAAACCATGTCCAGGTTGCAACGGATTGAATGAGAATAAGCCGAAACATTGCGTTACATGTGGAATATCTAATTGTGAAAAACTAGTAGAAACAGGAACCCGATTCTGTTACAATTGCGAAAAATTTCCCTGTATCCGGCTTAGACGAATGGATGTGAGATACAGTCAGAATTACCATATCAGCCTGATTGAGAATCTTCGAAATATTCAAGTTAACGGATCGAAAATTTTCATGAAAGCTGAATCAATAAAGTGGACTTGTCCTCATTGTAACAAAATAAGGAGTATGCATAAGACCGTTTGTACAACATGTAATAAAAAATTAGTTTAATAACATCAATAAATCTATTTCTATGAAATTTTTACTTAAAATCAAGCATTGGCAATTGTTTTGCATGCTTTATATTATGCCGTTTATTATCTATATCTGCTTAATTGTATATAGCGTTATTGCAAATATTAATACAGATGCTATATTCATTACAATACCTGTAATATTTCTCGTATATTTTATTTTATATATTCTTTTCTATTTTGGTTGGTATTACGCCTTGGGAACAAATCTTTACAAGAAACTTCCGGAAAATGTGAATATGAGTATACATAAATTCAAGATATTCCTTTTCATTCCAACAATATATATTTCATCTATCTTTATACTTCTTAGTATTATGTTCTATAATATCAATAATATACAAGAAATGAATGAAATGATGCTGGGTATATTTCCTATAATATTTTTGATTGTATTACCATTACATTTGTTCTCGATGTTTTGTGTTTTTTATTGTATGTATTTCATATCAAAAGCACTGAAGTCAATAGAAATCAATAATACAGCTATTACCGAAGACTATATAGGTTATTTTCTTATGTTCTGGTTTATAATCATAGGTATTTGGTTTATTCAGCCAAAAATTAATCGAATATTTGAAAATGAATAATAAAAAGAAGCCCTGTACAAAAGCACAGGGACATTCTCCAGCAACTATAATAAAAAACACTAGACTTAGCTCACGCTAACTTAATATCTTTGTCTAAATATACATCTTGTATTGCATGTATGAGTTCTACCCCTTCTTTCATGGGGCGTTGGAATGCCTTACGTCCACAAATCAAGCCCATACCTCCGGCACGCTTATTTACAACAGCAGTGTATACAGCATCTTTCAGATCGGAAGCACCATGCGATTCACCCCCGGAATTGATAAGCCCTACACGACCCATATAGCCATTCGCTACCTGATAACGGCATAGATCAATAGGATGATCTGATGAAAGTTCGGTATACATGCGCTCATCCCATTTGCTGAAATTGATAGCTTTGAAACCTCCATTATTTGTTGGAAGCTTTTGTTTAACAATATCAGCTTTAATTGTTACCCCAATATGATTAGCCTGACTGGTAAGATCGGCAGCTGTATGATAATCCGTCCCATCCTTTTTGAAATCGCTGTTCCTTAGATAACACCACAGGATAGTAGCCATTCCCAGTTCGTGAGCATACTCAAATGCTTTGGCTATATCAACAATCTGGCGGCGGCTTTGTTCAGATCCGAAATAAATAGTTGCCCCCACAGCAGCAGCACCCATATTCCACGCCTCTTTTATTGTACCAAATAATACCTGGTCATAAGCAGTAGGGTAAGTTAATAACTCATTATGATTAATCTTTACTACGAACGGTATTTTATGTGCATACTTACGTGCTACGGACCCTAATACGCCATAGGTAGATGCAACTGCACTACAACCTGCTTCAACGGCTAATTTCACTATATTCTCTGAGTCAAAATATATCGGATTAGGAGCAAAAGATGCTCCTGCGGAATGCTCTATATCCTGATCTACAGGCAGGATGGACAAATAACCTGTATTAGCCAGACGTCCATGCCCTAAAAGCCTTTGCAGATTGTTTAATGTCGGTATATTTCTATCTGAGTCTATCCAAACATTATCGATAATATTCGGCTCCGGTGCATGAATCAATGATTTATCTATCGTTTTGCTCACATGTCCCAACAGGTAATCAGCCTGATCTCCCAGAATAGAAATAATCTTAGAATTTGCCATAATGTTAAAATTTTATATATAAGTTTAATTTGATTTATTTCTTATATAATTATTGTTACATACTAAAACAAAACATGTCTATCTTTAGTTTTGAAAATATATTAATTAATCTTCAGGTAAAAGATAATTTAACAAAGTGCCCTTATTTATAATGTGTCAAAATAACTGAAAAGTTAATTTATTTGGTTATCTTTGCTTGGTTTGTCAAAAAGAAGTAACTCTTTTGTATTAATTTAACAATATATAGAACATTATGCTACATGAATTTACCCTTTCGAGAGGAAGAGCAATGATCAACTTCACACTAAAATACTGCGATACCAAGCAAAAACTTCTTAATAGCTTCGGATTTAGGCGTGTGGTAGAATCTTTTATAAAGACAGTACTGAAAAAAGAAGAAGTTGTCATTTACGACTACTATATCGATCACTTTGGTAGCGAAGATGAACTTGTAGATTCCTTGATCGAAGTATTTAAACTGCTGACAGTATTCAATATAGAGGAAGTTGTAGCTGTTGATAATAAGTATTCCAAATTCTTCGAAGACAAGGATCTTTTCATCGAAGTAACAGAAGTACTCTTTGCCTACTGGAAAAGGTTGGAACGCTATACAATAGTACGTAACAACAGGGTAGGAGACGGGCTTCAGAATGTCCGCTTCATACAGGCCAATGATATGTTCAACGAACTTATCCTTTCTACCGGTCGCCGTATACAGGCAACCGTAGTAGGGCGCGAATCCCGTGTCTATCGACAGTCGGTAGCCGGGGCAAACGCAGGTCTTACCCTTAACGATGTAAACTGGAACTGTCCGATAGAATATAAAGGCCTAACCTCTATACCATTTATAAGCTCTGTCGTATTTCAACCACCTTATATTTCGTATACCAAACGTAATACCCGCGATGGTATATTCCAGGAACACCAGCAAAATCCGTTACTGAACGTAGTTCTTAACGAAGACGACTGGTTTGTCTTCCCTGCCAAGGTCGGTAACATGCTTACTTTCGTATATTTCCATAAAGATTTTATGGTACACGGAATAGGAGTTTCAAACCTGTTTGAAATGGCTACCGAAACAGAATATATAGGGAAAAAACCCGACATGATATACGTGTTCGGTTATCCCGATGGTTACGAAGAAAAACGTACATTCTATTATAAGGACAAAAAGAATGATATACTGATCGGTTATGCAAATTATTGCGATGATATCGACTATTTCGGCTATATGAAGAAAATGCTGCTTACATTACATAATGTGAAGCAAATCGAACAAAAGCGCTTACCTATTCATGGAGCAATGGTCAATATTGTTCTTCGCAACGGCAAAGAATCTAACATTATTATAGTAGGGGACAGTGGTGCCGGTAAATCTGAAAGCCTTGAAGCATTCCGTACTCTTAATGAAAAGTATATTCGCCATATGCGTGTTATATTCGACGATATGGGCTATCTGAAAAAAGAAGAAGACGGTACAATCAAAGCATACGGAACAGAAATAGGGGCTTTTGTCCGTGTCGACGACCTGGACCCGGCTTATGCCTTCGAACAGCTTGACAAGGGTGTATACACAAATATGGATCAGGTAAATGCCCGTGTAACTATTCCGATCTCTACATACGAGGTTATATCAAAGGGGTATCCTATCGACTATTTCCTCTATGCAAACAATTACAATGAAGCCGATAAGAAAATCCTGATCTACGACAATCTGGATAAGGCTATCTCTGTTTTTGAAGATGGCGCCCGCAAAGCAAAAGGTACTACAACAGAAAAAGGCTTGGTGAAATCCTATTTCGCTAACCCTTTCGGTCCTGTACAGGAACGCGAAGCTACTGAAAAACTGGTACGCTCATATTTCAAGGAGATGAAGGATGCAGGAGTAGAAATAGGAGAAATGCATACTTCTCTGGCTATTGACGGTAAAACAAAAGACGGACCTCGCGAAGCAGCAGAAGAACTATTTGATCTGATCAACGAATAAGTATTAGCTTTACTTACCATAATATAAAGCCCTTTGGTATCTTATGCCAGAGGGCATTTTTCATCCAACATATTCAATTATTTTCAATTGTGATTAAATATTATTTATTTTATTATTAATATTATTCAATTTTATTTTTATATTTGTAAAAAATTAAAGAATAATATTATGTTACCATGTAATTGTCCGGCATGCCAAAACCAACTGAAAGTAAAAAGCCTGAAATGCGAGAACTGTGGCACCGAAGTCCATGGCCTCTATGATCTCCCTGTATTGGCACAAATGTCTGTTGAAGAACAAGACTTTATCCTCAAGTTTGTAAAGAGTAGCGGAAGCCTGAAAGATATGGCAAAGCAACTGGGCTTAAGCTATCCTACTGTACGTAATTTATTAGATGATATAATTAAAAAACTTAATAGCTATGAAAAATAAATCAACTCTCGTAACATGGTTATTCAGACCATTTACCTATATTGCAGGAAGTAAGGCTTTAGTATCTGGCATCATTGTTCTTGCTATATTGTCAGTTGCGGGTTATTTGAGCAATATCCATTTTGATGGTATAATTGACATCCATCTCGGAAACCCAGAAGCGTCGACTCCTTATATAATCCATGCATTTTACCAGTTGTCCACCTGGTTTATCCTTACCATTGTATTTTATATTACAGCACGCATAGCATCAAAATCAGAAACACGCCTGATTGATATTGCCGGAACAATGGCTCTTTCTCAGATCCCCCTCATATTTGCAGCATTGGCCGGTTTTATGCCTTTTCTCCACTTTTCTATGGGAGACATGAATACTATGACAATGGCTGCAATAATGGAAAACCTCAAAGAAAATATAATACCGTTAACTGTTGGTACAATCATATTTATGGTATTTACTATCTGGTCGGTTATCTTAAAATACAATGCTTACTCTGTATCGGCAAACCTAAAAGGAGCAGTTGCCTGGATTTCTTTCGGGTTAGCCCTGTTCGTAAGTGAAATTATTTCTAAAATAGCTATTTATCTGATTGTACCACTAATAAAATAAACCAATGAAAAAGATAGCATCCATAATCATTTGTCTGTTTCTATCGGCATCGATTTTCGCTCAATTTATTATTTCAGAAGAACCCGTTGTTCTAAAAACATCGTCAGGAGATATTCACGGTACTTTAAAAATTCCTTTCTCAAATAGTAAGCCAATCCCAATCGTATTAATCATTGCAGGGTCTGGCCCCACAGACAGGGATGGAAATAATCCGCAGATGAAAAATAATTCGTTGAAGATGTTATCCGATGGACTGTTTTACTATAATATAGCATCGCTTAGCTTCGATAAACGAGGAATAGGTGAAAGTCAGGACGCAATGAAAAAAGAATCTGATCTGCGTTTCGAAGATTATATAGACGATGTGCGTGGCTGGATTGATATTTTATCAAAAGACGGGCGTTTTTCTGAAATCATCATTGCAGGGCACAGCGAAGGCTCATTAATAGGAATGGTAGCCGCACAGGACAATCCTAAAGTTAATAAGTATGTTTCTATTGCCGGATCCGGTATCAAAGCCGCCGATATACTCAAAGAACAACTGGAAGACCGCTTAAAAGACCAGCCCGCGATAAAAGAGACGATGTTTTCATATATCGACAGGATTGAAAAAGGCGAGACGATAGATAATGTTCCAGCAGCTCTTAATTCATTATTTCGTCCCAGTGTACAGCCATATATGATCTCATGGTTTAAATATAACCCGCAAACAGAAATCAGCAAGCTTACAATCCCCATATTGATCATCCAAGGGGCTATGGATGTGCAGGTTCCTGTAGAACATGCCGAATTGCTGACAAAAGCTAATCCAAAAGCGAAAGAGGTTATTATCGAGAAGATGAACCACGTTCTGAAAGATTGCGAACAAAAAGACCTGCAATCACAATTGTATACGTATACCGATAGTACTGTCCTAATCAACAACCAATTAGTAAAATATATATCCGATTTTACTTTAGATAAATAATTGATATTCAGCAATAAATTATTAAAAGGTGACAAAAGTTACACTTTTGCAGTAATTTTTCTGCAAGTGTAACTTTTTTATTTTAACTAAAACCTGACAAATATTACAAGTTTTTCCACATTTCAAAGATCACTTCCTAACACCTCACTAAAGACTATCCATTCATGTCTATAGATAAATAATTGAGAAATTAATTTATTAATGCGAATCAGTAGTTAGATTTAATCGTTCTATTTTTTTACTACGCGCAATCGAAGATTGCTTGTGTTCCTTTTGCCCAAAGCCGCAAAAGGAACCAAAAACGCTTTTGCGCCCAGCTTAGCCGTACGACCCGTTACGGGCTCCGATGGCTAAACAGGCTGAACTCGCCTGTGGCTCAAACAGCACCCCGTTTTACGCCATCTTCTTCCGACGGGTGCCCCGTACGCTCAGCTAATGGCGCTGGCTGACGCACGATAAGGCAGACTAGAAAAAGCCCTTGTCAGCGCATTGCGACTCCGGCATCATGTCCGCAGCAGGGGCACTCACCCTGCGAAAGCGGCGTGAAACTAAATACTGTCTGAGCCGCAGACGAGTTTATTTAGTTTAGCCGCTGAGCAGATGGTGGGTCTGTGAGGAATGCAGCCTTGATCTTTTGTAACTTTTGTATCAAGACAAAAGTTGAGAGAACAAGCCGGCTGGCGCGTTAGTAAAATTGAACGATTATTTATTACAATCATAATTCGACTACAGATTGGTATTATCAACTATTTATCCATTATTTTTATCTTATTTCTCCCATAACCCGATAATTCTTTTAAATTTGCATTTATCTATACAAAATTTGCATTACTATGAAAAAGGCATTGACCATTATCTTTTTACTCATTATTACCTTTCTGACATCCAATGCACAGGGAAATCACAGAACAATTACCGGAACGGTCATAGATAAAAATACAGAAGAACCACTTATAGGTGTCAGCATTCTGGTCAAAGGAACAACTACAGGTACTATTACAGACCTTGATGGAAATTTTTCCTTAAATATCAGTTCCGAACACAAAACACTGGTAGTAGCATATATCGGTTATAAGCAACAGGAAATAGATATAACCTCTCAGTCGCGTTATCAGGTAAAAATGGAAGAAGACGTCCAGCTTCTCGAAGAAGTGGTTGTGGTGGCCTACGGCATACAAAGAAAACAATCATTGACAGGCTCTCTCATGGGAATTTCCGCCTCTTCGGCGAAAGAAAAAGAGGGCAAAAAGAAATCAACAACATGGAAACGGTCAGGAATGAAAGATAATTCCATTCGTTTACAAGTAGGTGAAAACGATTTCCTTCCACTGGAAGCGGCTCAAATGGCAGTACAAATAGATGGTTTCAGAGTGAGGGTATTGATGGATTGTTTTTTCTATAATGATAAAGGCAATGGGCTGGAAGGTGCCTTTAAACTAAAACTTCCAACTGATGCCACCCCGTATTTCTTTGCCTTCGGCGAAACCGAATATATAAATGAAAATGATGATGATAAAAATACTTCAAAAAAGATTCCATACCAAAAATATGAGTCTGATAATTTCAATCTTACCTATCAGGGAATAAAGGATCAGGAGGGGCGCCAGTGGAACAGGGTGAAAGAAGCCCGTATCGTATCGAAGCAAAAAGCTGCAAAAGCATACGAACAAACAGTTTCGGCAAATATAGACCCGGCACTGATGGAGTGGGGTGGAGCCGATATGTTTAGTTGCCGTGTATATCCTTTGTCAAATAACACACTTCACCGTATTGTGATCGGATACGACCTGAATATGACCGAAGCCCTTGACTTCAGGGAATATATAATGTCATTGCCCAAAACCGGAACAGAACTGAAAATGGACATTGTAATTCACAATTCACCACTACTACAGGCAAGTATTACACCACAGGTAACGCCGGTAAAATCGGAAAACGGCAAAGACTTCTATTCATTCACCAATCCTAAGGAAAATGAATATATAGTAAGATATGACGAAGTAGAACCTGTTATGTTGGTACAGGAAACCGGATACGATGAGGAGATAGATATTCCGTACTTTGCTGCAAATTACAGGGTAGAATTGCCGGAAACATTGCAGGAAAACCTGCCTGCCGACGCCGTTTTCTTGCTGGATGTATCGATCAGTTCAAATCCGGACAAATTTAATGTGTGGTTAAAACTGATTGAAGAAATACTGGATAAAAACAAAGATATAATCAAGCGCTTTGCTGTATTGACATTCAATATAGACCAGCAATGGTATGGCCGTCATTTCCAGAAAAACAATTACCATAATATGTCCCGTTTTCTGGAATATGCCAATACGCTTGCTCTCGAAGGAGCCACCGATCTGTCATCGGCACTGAAAGAGGCATCCAATCCATCGTGGATTAAGGAAGGCAAGAATACACCCAAACATATCTTTCTGATGAGTGATGCTGACTATAACTGGGGCGAAACCAATATGCATACATTTAAGAACCTGCTTCATCCCGGAGATCAGATACATACATATAAAACAGGACTTTCGGGAACAAATTCAAGTATGTTGAACTATCTCAGCAAAATATCGGGAGGATTTGCTTTTACTGTTACAGGGGAAGAAGAAGCCACATTAACAGCCAGATCTTTCAGATACAAACCCTGGAATATTGAAAATATTACAGTAGACGGCGTTGAAGATTTTCTGATCTCGGGACAACCTACTCAATTGTACAACGGTCAGAAACTAATATTTTCAGGCCGTGACATACCTTCGGGCAATATCCATATAGATGTAAACAATGGTTCAGAAAGACGAACTATCACTTATACCGCAAAAGAAATAATCAAATCCGCATTAGTTTCACGAATTTACGGACAAATAGCATCCTCTTATCTAGAGAGTTACGGGTTCCACTCAGAAGATGCGGCAATTAACTATTCCACGTATTACAAAGTACCGGGACAATACACATCTTTCCTCATGTTGGAAAGCGAACGGGATTACGACAGATGGGGAATTGACGATAGTGATGCCGAAAGCTTTGTGGAAGACAATACTGTTAATTCGATTGTGAAGGCCATAGAAGAATCGGGCTCAGCGTTAGCATTAGGTTATGGCAAATCTGATTTTCAGAGATGGCTGAAACATTTGTCTGATGATAGTGATGCACGACTGGATATGACTGACGAATTCGATAAATATATAGAGGGACTGCCCGAAGAAATATTTTCGATAAAACTGAAGGAGAGACGTTTTGGTGTACAACTAGCAGAACAGCAAACCGATGAAGAAATAGAAATGCTGGCTGATGATGACCTACGTTTCGATAACCTGTTTAAACTGGCAAAAAAGAGAAGTTCTTCTTATGGAAAGCCCAATGCATTGAAACTCTTAAGCTCGGTGGTAGAACGGAATGCTGCCGATGTAAAAGCAATACGCGATGTGGCAATGACTGCTATAGACTGGGATATGGGTGATCATGCTTACTACATGATGAGACGTATAATAGACTGGCGCGAAGGCGAAGCGCTGGCTTATATGACAGCCGCCGAGGCCTTAGCCAATGCCGGATATATAGATATGGCTCTTGTGTATTACTATATCTGCCTGCAAAGCGACTGGGACAGTGATTATGGAGATATAGAAACGATCGTCGCGCTAAAGGCTAATAAATATCTCAATCAATTATCCGATTCTGCTATATACACTATAACCGCTCATACAAAAGAGTTTATGACCTATATGAAAGATGAAGTAGTAAAGGACATACTGGCCAACGACAACCTGGAAGAAATCGATGAAGCCGATATCGTTGTTATAGTGAGCTGGAATATAGATAATACAGATATAGATCTCCACATATTAGAACCTACCGGAGAAAAGTGTTATTATGGAAACAGTAATACTAAAATAGGAGGACAGCTGACCAAAGACGTAACGAGTGGTTATGGTCCTGAAATGTATGTCCTTGAAAAAGCACCGCAGGGAGAATATTCCATATTACTTGACTATTACGCCGACAGCGGAACGCAAACAGCGACTAAAGCGAAAGCATATATTGAGATCTACAGAAACTGGGGGCGCAAAAATGAGAAAGTTACCAAGAAAGTAATCCCTCTCAGAAGCGGTAATTGGAACGATTATGATGAAGACGAAGATAAACGGAATACCGTCATGAAATTTAAAATTAAATAGATGAAACCCTTTTAAAGAATAAGTAAATAATGCGAATTTTCAGGCAAAATCAGACATAGTTAATGGCAAATGCAGAATAATAACCTGTTTATAACCCTAAGTTAATCTTAGAAATAATCTGTATTGTTTTTATTTGTAGCATAAACACATTATAAAAAAATATAACCTATGAATCTGAACATCAAGAAACTCTTATTCTTCTTTTTTATCCTGTCTAATTGTCTGCATACGTATGCCGGCGAAATAGAAATAAAGATTTCTAAAAAATATTTGAATATTCCCGTTTCCCATAAAGTGGACAGAGCACGCATGTCTATCAGTGTTGATGGTAAAAAGGAACGGTCTTTTGTTATCCGCCTGGCTCCGGACGAAGCAGAGTATTGGGTGTTTTGCGATGTGTCGGCATACATCGGCAAGACAATAAAGATCAGTTATGAAGGTAATAATACGGGATTAAGCAAAATTTACCAGGACGATAAAATAGAAGGACAGGAAAATATATACAAGGAAGAAAACCGCCCACAATATCACTTTACAACAAAGCGAGGCTGGATCAACGATCCGAACGGATTGGTTTACCTTGATGGGGAATACCATTTGTATTATCAATACAATCCATATGAACGCGATTGGGAAAATATGCATTGGGGGCATGCCGTAAGCAAAGACCTCATACATTGGGAAGAATTACCTGTAGCCCTCTATCCTGATGAGCATGGCACCATGTTTTCGGGTTCAGCAGTCATCGATTACGATAATACGGCCGGATTCAATAAAGGAAATACTCCGGCGATGGTGGTTATTTACACAGCCGAAAATGGTGACAGACAGACACAATGTGTTGCCTACAGCCTCGACAAAGGGCGTACATTCATCAAATATGATAAAAATCCGGTGATAGATTCCAAAGAAATATGGAACAGCAGGGATACACGTGACCCAAAAGTATTCTGGTACAAACCAGGGAATAATTGGGTAATGGTGCTAAACGAACGCGACGGACATTCTATATACACCTCTGACAATCTGAAAGACTGGAAATACGAGAGTCATATAACCGGATTCTGGGAATGTCCCGAATTATTCGAACTGCCTGTCGATGGAAATAAAAACAATAAAAAATGGGTAATGTATGGTGCTACCGGCACATATATGATCGGTTCTTTCGATGGAAAGGTCTTTACACCCGAAGCGGGAAAATATTTTTATACGCGTGGAAGCATATATGCCGCACAGACTTACACAAATATACCTGACAGCGATGGCAGACGTATACAGATAGGATGGGGGCGTATCTCTCACCCGGGAATGCCTTTCAACGGAATGATGATGTTGCCTACCGAATTATCATTACGCACAACTAAAGAGGAGGTAAGGTTATTTAATAATCCGGTGCAAGAAACCGAAAGATTGTTCACTCCTGCCGGTAAATGGACTTCGCTTTCGTCCGACGAAGCGAATGACAAGCTCAAAGAATATAACGATGCTGACGTTTTAAGGATAAGAACGACGATCAAACTATCACATGCCACAAGTGCCGGTCTCAGGCTTTTCGGACAGCGTATTATCGACTACGACATGAATGCAAACACAATTAATGGTGTCTTCTATTCACCTCAGGATATGACAAGCATGGAACTAACAGCAGACATCTTTATTGACCGGACTTCTATTGAAGTATTTATTGACGGCGGTGTCTACTCTTATTCAATGGAACGAAAAGCCCATAATGACAACAAAGAAGGTTTCCGTTTCAGGGGTAATAGAATAGAGGTTAAAAACCTTGAAGTATTTTCAGTTAAATCTATCTGGCAATAAAACAATTATGAATATAACATATAAAGATATTAAGGAATTTAGTCCGGAAGAATTACGGGACTTATTTCTGTCCGTCGACTGGTCATCGGGACATTATCCTAATAAGCTTGTGGTAGCAATGAAAAATTCGTCAACTGTTTTCACAGCTTGGGACGGTGATAAACTTGTTGGTTTGATCAATGCTTTGGATGATGGTATAATGACGGCATATATCCACTATTTACTTATAAATCCGGAATACCATAAAATGGGTATTGGTAAAGAACTGGTAAACATGATCAAAGCCCGATATGAAGAATATCTGCGTATTGTGCTCATCGCATATGAAAAAGAAACAGCCTTTTATGAGCATTGCGGCTTTGAAGCAGGAGAAGATAAAGTGCCAATGTTTATCACATCACTCTGGACATGATGAATAAAGGTAGAAAAAATACGATCCGCTATTAGGCTTTTAGGGCACATATTATACGAAGTTTGCTGGAAATGCATAAAGAAGGCTTAAAGTTATTACACTTTTAGCCTTTTTTGATAGTGGAAAAACGGATTATGATGTAAATTTGGCAAAGGAAATAAATAAATATGAAATCCTGGGTATGGACGTTGCTGCCCTGAAAAAACAGGGTTTAAATACAGTTCGGAAAAGATAAAGTGTAAATTGGTTTATGGATTACGAAAAAAATAAATATTATACACAAAAAACTAATACCGGTTTTTGGGTAATTGCTATATTAACAATGGTATTATGTGGTTACCTGGCCTATGAACATGCTATGGGATTTGCCGATTCAGGATTCAAAGCCGTAGATAGTTATGTATACGGATTAAATGATAGAGTAATAGAAGGACGTATGTCATCCAGTTCATCAGCTATTTTTAATCTTATATTTGCCGTCTTGTATTTCATTCTTCTGATCGTAACAGTAATATGCACTTTTGCAAAGAATATTAAAATATTGATGGTATCGTTCGTTTCATCATTGTTGCTTACTATATTAGTATTCTTTATTACAGAAATTATTACTTATTCTTAAATCGATTTGGAATACCGGTTTTCTCTTGTACCCAAAAGCCTGTCGAATGAGGCGGCAACATTGCGTACAAAAGGAGTCGCATCGGGCAGGATGGAAAGTGTATCTTCATTGAATTCTATAATGTCATCCTTTTCAAACTCTGTTAATGTATTAGTATTATAATTAACAGCAGATTTAATTCTCCCGACGGTCAAATGGAGCTCGTCGGCAATTTCCTTCCAGTGTATCGTATAATTACACATCAATTCTGAAATCACCGTGCGGGTAATCTGCTCATTTTCATTCAATATATATCCTTTACCTACAGGCAGTTCCCCTTTTTCCAGCATAAATATATATGTATCCAGATCCTTGGTATTCTGGCTATATGCTGTTGAAAGTTGACTGATGCCGGTAACTCCGAATGCATAAACCTGTCCGGTAGTGCGGCGGGTGCAATATCCCTGAAAATTACGATGTAGTTTTTTTGTAATCAGTACTTTATATAATTCATCACCGGGTAGAACGAAATGATCGAGACCAATAGTTTTATATCCTGCACTGGTAAGCAGTTGCCTTGCAGTCGTATATTGATTGTTCTTGGTCTCCACGTCGGGAAGCCCTGCCGATTCAAGTTTTTTCTGCAATTCATTTACCCAGGGTACATGCGCATAAGAGAAAGTTACAATGCGGTCAGGTTTTAAATCTATTGCTTTTTCTATAGTTGCGGCAAATGATTCGGAAGTTTGCAAAGGAAGGCCATATATAAAATCCATATTCAAAGACAGGCCTTTATCCCGTACGATCTTAACCGCTTCTTCGATAGGTAATCGCGGAGTCTTACGATTAACGACTTTCAATACATCCCGATTAAAGTCCTGTATTCCCATACTAATCCGGTTGAATCCGGCATCTGTGAGTTCCTTCCAGTATTGTTCGTCCATATAGCCGGGATGGCATTCTATCGCTATTTCGGGATTATCTATACAGTCGAATTCAGATAAAAGTATCTGGTTGATCTCTTTCAGTACAGATACTGGCTGCGAGGTGGGAGTACCACCTCCATAATGTATCTGTGAAATTTTCCGGTTGTGGTCGAGTAGGGGAAGCACCATCTTTATCTCTTTCTTCAATGCTTCTATATACTTATTGGTAACGGCATCGCTCCTGAAAGACTGTGAATTACATCCGCAATAATAGCATAACTGATAACAAAAGGGAATATGTATATAAAATGAAATATGTTCCGGATGCTGATTATTTGATTCAGCAACAGCATCCCAGTATGAATCGGATGTAAACGAATCATTAAAAAAATTGGCAGGAGGATAACTCGTATACCGGGGCACAGGTATGCTGTACTTATTCAGTAATTCTTGTTTCATCGTATTCTTCTTTTGGAGCTTTCAACTTAAATGCAAATAATATAAAAAGTAACGATACAGCGGCAATACAGGCCTCTACCATAAACAGGCCCTTGTAAGTAACCATAGCCGCAATTTTACCTGAACTCACACCGATTATAATACCACTAAGATGGGTTATAACTGTCTGTATCGTGAAATCTGTACCTTCATATCCGGGACGCACACAGTCCATAGCCGTAGTATATACTACAATCACAGACATTCCATAGCTGGCCCACAACAAGGATATACCAAGATGCAGGGTAGCTATATTTACAGGTATAATATTGATCAACAGACAAAAGTAAATAGTAGTGATCAGAGTACAGACTGCAAATAAGATTCTCGAAGTATGCCTGCCCAGTTTCCTTACTACAAATCCACCGCCGAACGATGCCAGACAGCCTATCGATGTACCCACAATCCCCGACATAATGCCTATATCCCTCATACTATAGCCATAATCTACAAGCATGGGCTTAAGCATGGCCAGTACACCTATCAATCCGGCATAATAAAAGAACAGGAATATAACCTGTTTCCAGATACCCTTTTGCTTAAAGAATCCAGAGAAGTCGTTCAATGTTGGTTTTGCCTGCAATTTTGGTTTGACGATACCATCTTTATTATCTGTTTTAAAGAATATAAGAGGTATCACGGCAATTATTACAAACAGGGCAAGATAGGGTAGAAGGCTTCCCCAACCCATTTTATTGTAAAGCAAGAGTAACAGTCCGCTACCAATCATAGTCCCGGCAAAACCTCCCATCGACTGCATACTGTTCACCAGGCTTTTATCCTTTTTACTAAAAGATATAACGGCCAGTGCATCAGTCGCAATATCCTGTGTGGCAGATGCAATAAATGCCACAACGACCAATCCGATAATAAGATGCGGAGTGACACTTAGATCGAGAAACGCGATGGAAAATATTATGCAGGCGTAGATCAGTTCGGAAGAAAATATCCAGGTTTTAAAATCACTTAACTTATGCGTATTGCGATCGACAACAGGTGACCACAGGAATTTAAGTATCCATGGTAGTTTCAGCAACTGTAGCAGACCTATTGTCTCGAGTGAGAAATTCTGTTGACGCATGATCACGGGAATTACCGTTGAAAAAAAGCTCATTGGTATCTTCTGTGCTATATACAAGCAAAAGAATGTAAATAATCTCCCACCTTTTTGAAAGTCAGCCATAGTCAGAATTTAAGGTTCATATTGACACCACAGGTAAAAGGACGCCCTTTTTGTACTAAATGTTTTGTCCCGTTTGTCATCGAAAAATAGTAAGAAATATAACTGGTGTTGCCAATGTTTTTCGTCCATAAGTCAATCGAAAAATTCTTCCTGGCAAATGACACCTTTCCGTTTACAAGACTGTAAAATGGCTGTACAACATCATTTTCGTCATTCCAATAAATTTTGCCGACGCCTGTATATCCGGCATTGAATATAATATCTTCGAACCAGAAGTTTTTAAGTGTTAGCGTGTAGTTTCCTGATAAATTGAGTGTATGACGGGGAACCATTATCAGGTAATTTCTGTCGTAAACCAAATCACCGCTTTTGTAGTCTTTATATTTAGCATTGGTATATCCGTAAGACAATTGAAAGTTAAGGTTCTTCATCGGATTCACCTGCATTGCCAGTTCCAGCCCTTTACTAGATGACTTACCTGCATTTCGTATCTTATAGCCTGTAGAAGCCTCTTTTGGTTGGAATATCTGCTGATCGCGCCAGTCAATATAGAATAAAGAGAGATCGAGGGATAGCAGGTTGTTGAAAAAAACAGATTTAGCACCTGTCTCGTATGACCAGCTATGCTCGGGCTCGAAAGTCCAGTCTTCTTTTGGCTCTTTTGGATATGCTGTACTGTTAAATCCTCCGGTTTTGTATCCTCTGCTTACAGAAAGGTAAGCAATACCTTCTTTTCCGAAAAAATATTGCAGAGATACTTTAGGGCTTATTTGTGAGAACGATATATCATCTATATAAGGATCTTCATCAGACGTTGAACTAGAGCTAAGGCTCTCGTATGTTAGTTTGGTTTTTTCCCAGTCGAAACGAATACCAATAGTCGCAGATAGCCCTTTTACAAATAAATCGTTTAACGTGGACTGATGGTAGGCAGCAAAACCACCTGTAGGATTTTTCACATTTTGTATTGCATATCCACCTGTTGTGCGAATATCTGTATAATTTGTCTGGAAATAATTCTGGTAAAATCCGAAGAGTCCGAATTGCCATTCATATCGACTGTCTTTTATAGACTTGATATTGAACTCCTGTGAATACATTTGCTGGCGGTGATAAAAATCCACATAATAATTATCCAGAGGAGAAAAATCCTGATCTAATCCCTGTTTCCCGTCAAAAAACTGAAAAGAAGTTTGCGAGCCCAGTTTAAAATTGTCTGTCACATATTCAATGTTTAGTCCATTGGTAGACATGTTGCGGCGGTAAAAGCTTGGCGAATTATAATCTATATTTTCCATCTTTCTGCTCTCCTTATCATAAAGCCTGTAAGGATAACCATCCTGGTCAGAATATTCATATGCAAGAATCAAATGTGCGGTCAGCCGTGGTTGTATGCGCCAGCTAAGCTTTCCTCTAAGCGATACGGCATCAATAGGGTCAGCTTTTTTATTAGTAGACACGTTTTTAAAAAAGCCGCCCGAGTGTATATAATTAGCCGAAAAAGAATATCCCAGTTTGTTATCTATATTACCATAATGCGACAAGCCTCCTTGATAATTATTGTGATTTCCTGCCGAAAGACTAAGATTCGTTCCTTTATACTTGAACGGTGACTTGGTATATACATTAATTATCCCACCCATTGTATTTCGTCCATAGATTGTGCCTTGTGGCCCTCTCAGGACTTCAATACGATCTACATCATTTATATTGAAATCGAAAGTTGACCTGTCAAAATATGGCACACCATCAACATATAATCCGACTGAAGGGGCATCCTTTGCCGCACCGATACCTCTGATAAAAACAGGAGAGGTCATTTTCGATCCGTAATCGGGCATATACAGATTGGGGATAAGCCCTGTGATATCTTTTATATTAAGTATATTGCTTTCTTTTATTTCCCGTGCAGACAATAATGTTGCAGAGACTGGCTGTATATACAGTTTATTGTTTTGCTTAAAAGATTCGACAACGACTTCATTAGCTGTATATCTCATTATAACAGAGTCGCTTTCATGGGGAACATCATCAGCATGTACCTTAAATATAATGACAGATAGAAATAAGATTAGCAAACGAACTTTGTTACGATACATATATGATTATTATAGTTTTTAGTTGCCATGCAAAATTAAAGAAAGCCATGTTTGAAATCAATCACTAGATGTAGTGATATTTCGTTTACACAAAGGACTTTTCATTAATTTTTAACTAAAATACGAAGAAGAAAAAAAATATTTTGTAACATAGATTACAGTTTATATCTAAAAATTTTATGCATTAAAAAAAGTGCAGGAAATATATGATAATAGAGTATCTTTGAGGTCGCAGACCTTTTTATAGTTTCTATTTGTCATGCTGACGACAGGAAGCATCTCGTTTCCATGAGATTTTTGGCTCCGCCGATTTTCAATTTACTCCGTTCAAAATGACAAAGATGGTATTTGCATTATTTTGTTACTAAATTTCAAATCATTAAATACTATTTATTGCTTAAAATTTAATATGGATAAATATATATATGACTGTATAATTATAGGAGCAGGAATCAGCGGAATTTCATTTGCCCATTACCTTACATCCATCGATCAGAATATATTGATATTGGAAAAAGACGGCAGGGCAGGAGGGCAGATTCATTCCTTGTCATCCAATCAGGATGAACAATACTGGCGGGAACTAGGCTCACATACCTGCTACAACTCATACACCAGTTTCTTGTCAATATTAAAAGATATAAAAGCAGAAGATAAAGTTCAGCTATTAAATAAGGTAAGTTATGTGCTTTATGATAACAAAATAAAAAGTATTTCCTCAGGAATATCTATACTATCCTGCATTTTAAGTATACCGAAAATACTCTTTGCCAATAAAGATAAATCAAGCAAAACCGTAAAGGAGTATTTTTGTCCTATTTTCGGTAGTAAAAATTATAATAAATTGTTTACCAATGCATTCCGTGCTGTAATTTGCCAACCTGCTGACGATTACCCTGCCGAAATATTCCTGAAACACAGAAAAGACAGATACAAAGAATTTCCCAGGAAATATTCACTGAAAAACGGTTTATCTTCATTTATAAAAACTGTAATTGAAAAAAACAAACTAAATGTAAAAACAAATTCGGAAGTTATCTCCATTTCCATTGAGAAACAGGATTCTTTGTATATTATAGAAACGAAAAACGGCGAAATATACCAAACTAAAAATATAGCATTGGCATGTAATCCTCAAACAGACTCAAAATTGCTAATCAATATAGAATCAGACTTAAGTAATCTTTTGGGGTCGATTCCATCATTTAGTTCCGAATCATTGAACGTAATAATCCTGAAGGAAAAGCTGAAGATAAAACCCGTAGCCGGAATCATTTCATTATCTGACGAATTTATGTCTGCCGTGTCACGTGATACAGTAGATGATGACAGATACCGCAGTTTTACCTTTCATTTTGAGAAGGGAAAGAAAACAGATGATGAAAAATCAGAGCTTATTTGTAAGGTTTTAGAAATCAATAGACAAGACATTGTTGAACAATCGATTACAGAGCACTTGTTGCCATCAGTCCGGATGCAACATCTCCATATAGATAAGCAAATATCAGATGCCCGGCAAAACAATTCGATCTATATATTGGGAAATTATTTCTATGGACTTTCTATCGAAGACTGTATAAACAGGTCGAAAGATGAATTTGAACAGTATAAGGCTCATAATCAGAACAATATATAAAAAGAAAACCACCTGAAAATTCAAGTGGTTTTCTTTTGAGCCTCTTGTCGGATTCGAACCAACGACCCCGAGATTACAAATCACGTGCTCTGGCCAACTGAGCTAAAGAGGCAAGTGGGCAAGCTTACTATATCGCGCCGCTACGACCGACTGCCCTTGCTGCGATCAAGCCCTGGGGGATTAATCAGGAGCTGGCCGTATAGGACTTACCCGCGACAAAAGTAGATAAATTTTTCTTATTCACAAAATGTGTATTCGATTTTTTCCTTTGCTTTCCTTTTATTACATTTGTATGGAAGTCTTTTGTAGAAAAGAATAGACTAACTATCAAAGCGTTATAAAACAGAAGTGTTTCAATAAAAAATAATATAAAAAGAATAAATAATATGACAGTAGTAGACAGATTTCTGAAATATGTGAAATTTGATACCGAATCGAGTACCGAAACAGGTGTAACGCCTAGTACTCCCGGACAAATGGTTTTAGCTAAAGAACTGGAGAAAGAGCTTCGGGAAATGGGATTGGAAGATATCTCTTTAGACGATAAAGGCTATATAATGGCAACACTTCCTGCCAATACCGATAAAAAAGTTCCGGCTATCGGTTTTGTCGCACATATGGATACAAGCCCCGATCTGACCGGAAATAACGTAAATCCACGTATAGTAAAAAACTATGATGGGAAGGATATTCCATTAAATAATGAATTTACATTATCTCCAGGTGATTTTCCCGAAATGCTGGATTATATAGGACAAGACCTTATTGTAACCGATGGAAATACGTTACTGGGAGCTGATGATAAAGCCGGTATCGCCGAAATACTGACTGCTATACAATACTTGAAAGATCATCCGGAAATCAAGCATGGAAAAATTCGTATAGGATTCACTCCTGACGAAGAGATAGGGGCAGGTGCCGATTATTTCGATGTTGAAAAATTCGGATGTGAATGGGCTTACACCATGGACGGTGGCCCGATTGGTGAACTGGAATACGAAAACTTCAATGCCGCCGGGGTAAAAATCAATATACAGGGTAGGAGTGTACATCCCGGATATGCTAAAGATAAGATGGTGAATGCATTGGTGGTAGCGAATAAACTGATTTCGCTGCTTCCCGCTAACGAAAGGCCTGAACATACTGCACATTATGAAGGTTTCTTCCATCTGACAAATGTATCGGGCACAACAGATGCAGCTACAGTCGGCTATATTATTCGCGACCATAATCGTGAATTGTTTGAAAACCGGAAAAAGTTAATGAAAGAAACAATCGATTATATAAACCAGCTCTATCCGAATTCAACTGTTGTAGAAATAAAAGACCAATATTATAATATGCGCGAAAAGGTAGAACCTGTGATGCATGTTGTCGATCTGGCTTTCGAGGCTATGACGATGGCCGGTGTGACTCCTATAGTAAAACCGATCAGAGGAGGAACAGACGGAGCTCGTTTGTCATTTATGGGACTGCCTTGTCCTAATATCTTTGCGGGAGGACATAATTTCCATGGACGTTACGAATTCGTACCGATTCAATCGATGGAAAAGGCTGTTCAGGTGATTGTAAAGATTGCGGAACTGGCAGCGAATAAGTAATTAAATTAGTTGAGTCTATAAAAAACAGATCACATGCCTGCATTTTTTTCAGAATACTTTATCTATAGAATTTTAGAAACTTATGAATAAAGTGATGAAGTATATAGAAAATAAGAAAGTGTGTAATGGTTGTCTGTTTTTAATTAATAGATCAGTAGCAATTAAAAATTAAAATATGCGTCAACTTTGTCAACTTTTGGAGAAACCTGATTGCATTATAATACCTAAAATATAATTTATAAACATGAAAAAAACACCATTTACAGACATTCACATCGCTCTTGGAGCAAAGATGCATGAATTTGCCGGCTATAATATGCCTATCGAGTATTCGGGTATCATAGACGAGCATCTTACAGTTTGCAATGCCGTAGGAGTATTCGATGTATCGCACATGGGCGAAATATGGGTAAAAGGCCCCCGTGCACAAGCGTTTCTTCAACGCATGATGAGCAATGATGTAGCCTCGTTAGAGACAGGTAAAGCCCAATATTCAGCTATTATAAACGATCAGGGTGGAATAGTAGATGATATAATCGTTTACCATTACGAACCCGAAAAATACATGCTTGTTGTAAATGCATCTAATGTGGAAAAAGACTGGAAATGGTTTGTAGACCATAATCAGGAAAATGCAGAGCTGGAAAATGCTTCCGACAATATAGCACAATTGGCTATCCAGGGGCCAAAAGCATTGGAAACATTGCAAAAGCTTACCAAAGTAGATCTGACAAAAGTTCCATATTACACCTTTGTTATCGGTAGTATAGAAGGATCGGGACTTGATAATGTGATTATTTCAAATACCGGTTATACCGGAGCAGGAGGTTTTGAGATATATTTCTATCCTCAATATGGTGTTGATATATGGAATGCTATATTTGAGGCAGGAAAAGAATTCGGGATCAAACCGATAGGGCTTGGTGCCCGTGATACACTGCGCCTTGAAATGGGTTTCTGTCTTTATGGCAACGATCTGGACGATACTACAACCCCGATAGAAGCCGGATTAGGCTGGATCACCAAATTTACTGAAGAAAGGAATTTTACAGCACGCCCAATTCTTGAAAAACAGAAAAAAGAAGGGGTAACCCGTAAGCTTTGCGGATTCCATATGTTGGAAAAAGGTATTCCACGCCATGGTTATGAAATAGTGAATGACAAAGAAGAGAAAATAGGAGTTGTTACATCCGGAACAATGTCGCCGACTACAAAAATCGGAGTAGGACTTGCATATCTGAAACCAGAGTATGCTCCGATGGGTACAGCTATTTACATAAAAGTAAGAGATAAGATGCTGAAAGCTGAAGTGGTAAAACCGCCTTTCAGAAAGCTATAAAAATAAAAAGGACCCGGTATTATCGGGTCCTTTCTTCTTCATTATAAAAATGATAGTTATTTCTTATCAGCTTTTTTATCCGAGCAGCATGATTTTTTAGCTCCATCTTTAGTACAATCTTTCTTGTCTGTTGTGGCTTTTTTATCTGAACAGCAAGCTTTCTTTTCTCCGTCTTTTTTGCACTCGGTTTTAGCTTTGCAGCATTCCTTTTGTGTAGTTTTTCCATCCTGAGCCATTACTCCGGCCGAAGCTATTAAGGCTACACACATAACAGCTGACATTATTAGTTTTTTCATACCTGATTTTATTCGCTTAGTTTGTTATACAAATTTGTTATGCTACAAATATAATTGGCTATTTAGTTAAAATATATTTAACGGAAGTTAAATATTAGATTATTACATTTATTAATATTCAAAATGACCGAATTCACTTTCTATTATCAATTCTGATTTATCGGATTTCTCTACGAAACCAACAATCTGCGCATCAATATTAAATGATTTGGATATATCGATAACCTCCTGAGCATTCTCTTTGGGTAAATATATTTCCATACGATGTCCCATATTGAATACCTTGTACATTTCCTTCCAGTCTGTAGCCGATTGCTCCTGTATCAGTTTAAACAGAGGAGGAACAGGGAACATATTATTTTTCGTAATTTTCACATTTTCAACAAAATGCAATACTTTAGTCTGCGCGCCACCAGAGCAATGAACCATTCCGTGAATTACGGGACGTAACTTTTCAAGAATCTGCTTAATTACAGGCGCATAAGTGCGGGTAGGGGAGAGTACCAGTTTCCCGGCATCGATGCCAAGATTTTCTATCTTGTCCGTTAATTCCATTTTACCGGAGTAAACCAGATTAGAAGGAATAGACGAATCATAACTTTCAGGGTATTTTACTGCCAGATAATTAGCAAATACATCATGGCGAGCCGAAGTCAGGCCATTACTTCCCATACCACCGTTATATTCTTTCTCATAGCTGGCCTGCCCCGAAGAAGAAAGCCCTACAATCAGATCTCCGTCTTGTATATTATCGTTCGATATCACATCCGACCGCTTCATACGGCAGGTGACTGTACTATCTACAATAATTGTACGAACAAGGTCGCCAACATCGGCAGTTTCTCCGCCTGTAGGATAAATATTCACTCCTAATGAAGATAATTCTTCGCACAGATCATTGGTACCGTTTATTATAGCGGAAATCACTTCTCCTGGGATAAGCATCTTATTCCTGCCGATAGTAGAAGAAAGCAGGATATTATCCGTTGCTCCTACACACAACAGATCATCAATATTCATTATAAGTGCATCTTGCGCTATACCTTTCCATACAGAGATGTCACCGGTTTCTTTCCAATACATATATGCAAGTGACGATTTTGTACCTGCTCCATCAGCATGCATTATATTGCAATATTCGGGATCATTACCCAATATATCAGGAATTATCTTACAAAAAGCCTTAGGAAAGATGCCTTTATCAATGTTTTTTATAGCATTGTGTACATCTTCTTTCGAAGCTGAAACACCTCTCTGGTTATAACGTTGGTCACTCATTTTTCGATGATTTGTATTTGGTGTACAAAGTTAATAAAATCAATATGATTTGAAAATCTACTTATCCGAAAACAAAGCAACCTATAAGATATTCTTACAGGTTGCTTATATATTAATTATTAATAAGAGCTATTTAATAATCTTTCACTTCCCATCCAAGGGCGCTGGCACCGAGTACAGCAGCATCGCTTTCTTTCAGTTCCGACATAAGAAGTTTGATCTTATTGCGGTAAATAGGGAGCATATTCTCTTCCATATTCTTACGTACCGGATCGAAGATAAATTTACCAGATCTGGCTAGCCCTCCAAATAAGATAATAGCCTCAGGACTGGAAAATGCCACAAAATCGGCAAAGGATTCTCCTAATAGCTGTCCTGTGAATTCGAATATTTCCAATGCCAGCTGATCACCTTTAACGGCTGCATCGTAAACGTCTTTTGATTCAATTGTATCCAAATCCAATTCTCTCAGTATACTAGGGTCTTTTCTCGTTTGCAGATATTCTTTTGCTGTGCGGGCAACACCTGTAGCAGATGTATAAGTTTCAAGACAGCCTTTCTTTCCACAGCCACAGATGCGTCCTTCACGAATTATAGTTGTGTGTCCAAGCTCTCCGGCAAAACCATCATGTCCATATACTAACTGCCCGTTAACTACTATACCACTACCAACACCTGTACCCAGAGTGATAACAATGAAATCTTTCATTCCCCGAGCTGCGCCATAAGTCATTTCTCCGATTGCAGCAGCATTGGCATCGTTAGTAAGAGCCACCGGAATATTCAGCTTATCAGAAAGCATCTGAGCTAAAGGAATCACACCTTTCCATGGCAGGTTAGGCGCAAACTCTATACAACCTGTAAAATAATTACCATTAGGAGCTCCAACACCAATACCTTTGATGTTTCCTGAACCTCCAACCTGATCAATTATCTCCTGTACACCAGCAGACAGATGGTTTACATATTCGTTTATTTCTTTATAAGCTCCTGTTTTGATAGAACCTTGATTTATAATGTGTCCTCTTTTATCAACGACACCAAAAACCGAGTTGGTTCCACCAATATCGATTCCAATAGCATATGGTTTTTCCATGATTTAAAAATATGTTAATTTTACAATGTAATTATTTTCAGATTTTAGCTGTACAAATATAATTAATTCTCACATATAAATATACTTGAAGAAATGATAAAAACGTATCCCCATATGCTAATTAACATTTAGGTTTTAAAGGTTTTTAAGATAAGAGTCCAGAATTTTGTTTGCTGCAGCAAATGAAGTCATTTGAGAATTTAAAACCTGTTGTTCATATCCCTTCAATTCTTCCTGAATTTTCGGGTTATTATAGAAATTATTTTTAAGTTTTTCATTTATAGTCTCATACATCCAGTATCGTGATTGTTCATTACGGCGATAGTCAAAATATCCATTTTTCTTTACAAAATCAATGTAGTCATCTATCATTTTCAGGACTTCATCGATGCCGATTTCATAATACCCCGAATAAGTCATCACCTTAGGTGTCCAGCCAGAATCGGGTAGGGGAAACAGATGCAATGCATTCTGAAAATGGGATTGAGCCAGTTTTGCTTTCTCTATATTAGTTCCATCGGCCTTATTTATAACAATACCATCAGCCATTTCCATAATTCCACGTTTAATGCCCTGCAATTCATCTCCAGTTCCTGCTAGTTGAATAAGCAAGAAGAAATCTACCATAGAATGTACAGCAGTTTCAGACTGTCCTACACCAACTGTTTCCACAATAATGCGATCAAAGCCTGCAGCCTCGCATAATATTATTGTTTCACGGGTTTTGCGTGCCACACCTCCCAGCGAACCGGCAGAAGGGGAGGGGCGGATAAAGGCATTATGTTCTACCGAAAGTTTCTCCATACGGGTTTTATCACCCAGAATACTACCTTTTGTAACCTCACTCGAAGGATCAATAGCTAATACGGCCAGTTTATGGTTCTCCTTCAGAATATGCATTCCAAAAGCATCTATCGATGTGCTTTTTCCTGCACCCGGAACTCCGGTTATCCCTACACGGATAGAATTTCCTGTATATGGTAAACATTTTTCTATCACTTCCTGTGCTAGAGCCTGATGATCTGGCTTGGCACTTTCAATAAGGGTTACAGCCTGCCCCAGAATAGTAATATTTCCTTTTAAGATACCTTCCACATATTCTGAAGCTGTATATGTTTTACGTTTAAATTTTTTGAAATTATTTAGATAGGGATTTACTGTAGGTTGTTCGGAAGTCCCTTTGTTTACACGTAGTCCCTGAAACTGTTCATCGTTCTCGATATGTTCCATATTCAAATATATTTTAAAATTGAATTATGATGTAAATATAGTAAAAAAAGAGGAGGGCTTAAAGTATCAGGTATATGTCAGAGAAAACCCAGAAAATCACAAATAGCAAATTTCTGTCACCTATGTCATAGATAAAGTATCTGAAATAAAATGCATATTTAATTATCAAAAGAAAAACAAATTAAACATAATAGAGATTATATAACAATTGAATTAAAGTTAACATTTTCTTAAAATCCCATAGCTTTTTTTATTTCCCTAATTATTTTTAAGAATCTTTCGTCATATGCTTCTTCATAAAAACCAAATTCCCCAAATCCACCAGGTATTGCCAAAGCGTCATATTCGTCAACATCTATTTCTTCAATGGTTTTATCTACTATTACGAGTACATCAAAAGTACTTATAACTTTTTCAGTAAAACCACATGTGTCAACTATCAAATTATGTCCATAATCAACTCTGGCCCAGCCAAGAATATCTATAAAAACACAAAACTCCATAGTCTCAAATCCCTTTGCCAGAAACACCAATACTTTCTTATTTTGCATACTTTTCAAAATTGTCAATTTGTTAAAATTTCTGTCAGTTTTGCGATGAATAATATGCTCATTTGTGAGATAAATACAAATATAGTAACTTTTGATTATTTAAAAGATAATAAAAAAGGAGCTGTCCCAAAGTAGGAACAACTCCTTCGCTTTTATATATCAATTTTTTTTATTCTTCAGTCTCTCCTGTAATTGCTTTCAAAGCGTCATCAATAACTTTCAGTTCACTTGATTTATCAACATCTAAAAGACTTAGATTGTAATATACATTCTGAAGTTTCATCAAAGCAGGTCTAACTTCATATGTATCTGCATTTTTTGCTTTCAACAGATCATAATATTTTTCCAGGTATGGTAATGCTTTCAGATACAATTCTGATGTTTGTTTATCCATTTCAGCCTGCTCTCTCCGAGAAGCAGCCTGGCTCGCTTTTTCTTTCAAGTCCTGTGCTTGCAATACGTATAATACGCCCAATCCTTCTAATGCTCTTTCGCAATTCGGATCAGCAGCTATAGCTGCTGTATATGCTGGAGCCGCTTCATCGTAGTTTTTTTGTTCAGCATAAAGAGATGCTTTAACACTCATAAGATCACATGTATTAGACGGATCATTAGCTATAGCCTGATCAAGATATGTCAGAGCTTCAGAAACTTTTCCTCCTCTTATAAATTCATTGATAAGATTTGGTGTAAAATATTTATTACTAGGGAATTTTTGAGCTCCTTCGCGTAATGTTTTTACATACGAAAGGCTGTCCTCAACTTGCTGATATTCACTAGCTAACAATTCGTATACATCGCTTTCCTTATATGTGGTATTAGCAATATAAGGTTCTGCCATAATTTTATTCAACAATTTTATAGAACGGGCATGATCCTGCGATTGTATAGAACTGATAACAGCATAATATTTAATAGTCTGGAATATAGAGTCTATAACAAAAGCTTCTTTTGAACCCTCGAACATTGCCAGTGTAGGCATCTCCCAGTATCTTTCAAAAAAGTCTGCTGCCCTCTTATAATTTTGTTTATCATTGTAAAATACACCACCATTGATGAAGTATTTATGACCATCAAGCATGTTCTTCACAATGTCTTTTCTTACTTTATTTTTAACTTCTCCTTTTTCATTCGGAAGCTGTCCCAGTTCGTCTGCTTTAATGTATGGATCATACATGTTGTAAAGCCCGGTATACATAGCCTCTTCATTACCTCCTTTACCTGTAAATTGCTTTTGCATTTCCAGTGTACGTTCATTGTCAAAAGCCGTATATTCAATATCGCCGGCAAGTTTCCATGTTTCAGGATCATTTGCTGTTTCCGGATCGGTAAGCGCTGGCTTAATCAAAGTTCTGGCTTCCGGAATATCCTTCTTCATTGCAGATTTGGCATCTTTCACTGCTTTTTTCTGAGCAAAAGAGAAACCTGCCAACACACAGAGTGATGTAATTAATAATATTCTCTTCATATTACCTGTTTTTAAATTAATTATCTATTCTGTTACTTCAAAGTTATTTGTGTCTGTTGTGTTATCGTCATTACTATCATCAGATAAATCTAAATCTATGTCATTTATATCTTCATCTTCTGGTTCTGATTCAACCTTACACACAGAGGCTATTTCATCATTCCTTTTACCCAGATTTATAAGTCTTACGCCCTGTGTAGCACGTCCCATAGTGCGAATATCTGAAACTTTTAGACGAATTGTTATACCAGACTTGTTAATAATCATTAAATCGTTATCATCAGTAACACTATTAATCGAAACCAGCTTACCTGTTTTGTCTGTAATATTCATGGTTTTAACGCCCTTCCCTCCACGGCTGGTAATCCGGTAAACAGGTACAATATTGCCGTTTTCATCAAGGATTTCGTTACCCTCTTCGTCTTTATCATTCAGATTTGTTCGCTTACCATAACCCTGTTCCGAAACTACCATAATAGTTTCAGTTTTTTGTGCTTCTTTCGACATAGCAAGCATGCCTACAACTTCATCTTCTCCGTCTTCATCAATACGCATACCTCGAACTCCAGTGGCTGTACGTCCCATTTCGCGGACTTCCGATTCATGGAAACGTATAGCGCGCCCATTACGGTTAGCTATAAGGATTTCACTATCACCGTCAGTCATAAGCACTTCTATCACTTTATCGTCTTCACGTATAGTTATCGCATTAACACCATTCTGACGTGGACGGGAATATGCTTCAAGGCTTGTTTTCTTAATAACTCCTTGTTTAGTACAGAATACAAGATAGTGCGTATTAATATATTCTTTATCACCGAACCCTCTGACACGTATAAATGCTGTTGCTTTATCATCCGATTCTATATTTAGAAGATTCTGTATTGCACGCCCTTTCGAATTCTTGGTACCTTCCGGTATATCAAATACACGTAACCAGTAGCATCTTCCTTTTTGGGTAAACAGCAAGATGTAATTGTGCATCGAAGCCGGATAAATATGCTCAATAAAGTCTTCATTACGTGTTTCCGAGCCTTTTGCCCCTACTCCACCTCTGTTTTGAGCCCTGAATTCGCTTAGCGGAGTACGCTTAATATAGCCTAAATGAGAAACAGTAATAATCATTTCGTCATTGGAATAGAAATCCTCCGGATTAAGTTCCTCTGATGCATAAACTATCTCTGTACGACGTTTGTCTCCGTATTTGTCTCTTACTTCGATTAATTCATTTTTAATAACAGTCATGCGAAGCTCTTCATTCTCAAGAATTTCTTTTAAATATGCGATCAGTTTCTGAACTTCATCATATTCATTATGTAATTTATCCTGTTCAAGTCCTGTCAACTGACGCAGACGCATTTCTACGATCGCACGAGCCTGGAGATCAGAAAGAGAAAATCTCTCCATCAATGTTTCTATAGCCTCCTGTGGAGATTTAGACGCTCTGATTATTGCTATCACTTCGTCAATATTGTCAGAGGCAATAATCAATCCCTCAAGTATATGTGCCCGTTCTTCCGCTTTACGTAAATCGAAATTAGTACGACGAATAACCACATCTATTCTGTGTTCTACAAATGCGGAAATCATGTCTTTAAGATTCAGCGTACGTGGACGGCCTTTTACCAAAGCGATGTTATTAACACTGAATGAAGACTGTAATGCTGTAAGCTTATATAACTTGTTAAGCACAACATTCGCATTCGCATCACGCTTAACATCGACAACGATACGCATTCCCTGACGGTCTGATTCATCGTTTACATTGCTGATGCCATCCAGTCTCTTTTCGCCGACTAAATCGGCTATATGCTTGATCAGTTCGGCTTTATTTACCAGATATGGTATTTCTGTAACTACGATTTTTTCATGATTGCCTTCCATTTCTATTTCGGCACGACCACGCATAATAACCCGGCCACGGCCAGTTTCAAAGGCATCTTTAACACCCTGATAGCCATATATAAATCCACCGGATGGGAAATCTGGAGCTTTTATGTGCTCCATCAGACCTTCGATCTCGATATCTTTGTCTTCAATATATGCAATAGTGGCATTAATAGCTTCTGTCATATTGTGAGGGGCCATATTGGTAGCCATACCAACAGCAATACCGGATGCTCCGTTTACAAGCAGATTCGGAATACGTGTAGGAAGAACCGTAGGTTCTTTCAACGTATCATCGAAGTTAAGCTGAAAATCAACAGTTTCCTTATCTATGTCTTTCAGCATTTCTTCTGCCAAACGGCTCAGACGGGCCTCGGTATAACGCATTGCTGCCGGACTATCACCGTCAACACTACCCATATTACCCTGACCGTCAACCAACATATAGCGCATACTCCATTCCTGAGCCATACGCACCATCGCAAAATAAACCGAAGAGTCTCCGTGCGGGTGGTATTTACCTAATACTTCCCCCACGATCCTGGCTGATTTTTTGTGTGGTTTATTTGAAGTGTTTCCTAATTCGCTCATACCATAAAGGATACGGCGGTGAACGGGTTTAAATCCGTCCCTTACATCGGGCAATGCTCTCGATACAATTACCGACATTGAATAATCAATGTAGGCAGATTTCATTTCGTCCTCGATGTTAATTTTAATAATTCTATCCTCTGCTTCTGCCATTATATTTTAAGATAATTTTTTTATTCTCAAATATTTATAAAAAGCCTTTGTGATAAGGTTTTCACGACTGTTTAAAAAACATGCTAAGATACAAATTTCCTTTTTATTATGAAAATATACAGACGCAAAAAAGCCCGGGAAGTATATATATCTACCGGGCTTTTATTTATATGAATTTTACTTCAATTCAACAGTCAAAAAATTATTCGTTTTTACCGTGGCAGTTCTTATATTTTTTACCACTTCCGCAGAAACAAGGATCATTTCGCCCCGGCTTCTTGTCTACATGTATCGGAGCTGTAGGTCGTGGTCTGTTTGGATCTTGTCCCGGCATAGGCGGTCTTCTTTGTTCGCCTCCACCTTGATCAACATCATCTTTTTCTGTACGATAGCGGCTATAATCAGTTTTTTGTTCCGGCGCAGCCTGACGAACCTGTTCAGGTTCACGAACCGGTATCTGACCACGCATCAGTATAGTTACAGCTTTCGAGTTGATGCTATTCAACATAGTTTTGAAGAGGTTGAAAGATTCAAGCTTATAGATCAACAGTGGATCTTTTTGTTCATAGCTCGCATTCTGTACCGATTGTCGCAAATCATCCATTTCGCGAAGGTGTTCTTTCCACTCTTCGTCTATCGTATGGAGAACAATTGCTTTTTCAAAAGATTTGATAATATCCTTCGACTCGGTTTCGTAGGCTTCTTTCAGATTACATGAAATATTGTAGATACGTTTTCCGTCTGTTATAGGAATAAGTATATTCTCAAATTTATCTCCCTGCTCTTCAAAAACCTGTTTGATCACAGGGTTAGCAATCTCTGCCAGACGATCCATCTTTTGCTTGAAGTTCTGTACTGCTTTCTCATAAATAGCATCTGATATAGCCTCCGGCTTCATCGAGCGGAATGCAGATTCGTCAAATGGTACTTCGATAGCAAACAAGCGTAGCAGATCTATTTTTAATCCTTCGTAATCGAGATTGTTAGCATATTCTTCTGATAAATTAACTGCTGCATCGTAGAACATATTCACAATATCGATGCCAATACGTTCTCCCATCAGTGCATGACGGCGGCGTTTGTAAACCACTTCACGCTGCGAGTTCATCACATCGTCATACTCCAGCAAACGCTTACGGATACCGAAGTTATTTTCTTCTACTTTCTTCTGGGCACGCTCCACAGACTTGCTAAGCATGTTATGCTCAAGCATTTCGCCTTCTTTGAAGCCCATCTTATCCATCATCCCTGCAATACGCTCGGATGCGAATAAACGCATCAAATCGTCTTCCAGCGATATATAGAATACTGATGATCCCGGGTCACCCTGACGTCCGGCACGACCACGCAACTGACGGTCTACACGGCGCGATTCGTGACGCTCTGTACCAATGATTGCTAAACCTCCCGCTTCTTTCACGCTAGGCGCCAATTTAATGTCGGTACCACGACCAGCCATATTGGTAGCAATGGTAACCGCTCCCGGCTGTCCGGCAAGGGCAACAACCTCGGCTTCACGCTGGTGTAACTTGGCATTCAATACATTATGTTTGATCTTACGCATGGTAAGCATCTTACTCAGTAATTCTGATATTTCAACAGAAGTTGTACCTACCAGTACGGCACGTCCTTCACTTACAAGCTTTTCTATTTCCTGTATAACAGCCGTATATTTTTCACGTTTGGTCTTATATATACGGTCGTTCATATCGTTACGGGCAATTGGCTTGTTAGTAGGAATAACTACCACATCCAGTTTGTAGATGTTCCACAACTCACCTGCTTCTGTTTCCGCCGTACCTGTCATACCGGCAAGCTTGTGGTACATACGGAAATAATTCTGCAATGTAATGGTTGCGAATGTCTGAGTGGCAGCTTCTACCTTTACACGTTCTTTTGCCTCTATCGCCTGATGCAGTCCGTCAGAATAACGGCGTCCGTCCATAATACGGCCTGTCTGCTCATCAACGATCATTACTTTATTGTCGATAACAACATATTCATCATCCTTCTCAAATAATGCATATGCTTTAAGCAGCTGATTTACTGTATGAACACGTTCTGACTTGATCGAGTAATTCTGCATAATCTCGTCTTTCTTCTGTGCTTTCTCGCCATCAGATACAGTCAGATTTTCGAGTTCGGATAGCTGAGAACTAATATCTGGCAATACGAAAAATAACGGGTCGTCAGAATTACCTGTCAGCAGGTCAATCCCCTTATCCGTAAGCTCAATGCTGTTATTCTTTTCATCGATTACAAAATAAAGTTCGTCTGTAACTTCATGCATCCGGCGCATCTGCTCAGCCATGTATTCTTCTTCTGTCTTCAGCATAGCAGCTTTGATACCCGGCTCACTCAGGAACTTGATCAATGGTTTATTTTTGGGAAGTCCTTTAAATGAACGATATAACAGGAAAGCACCTTCTTTCTGTTGTTCTTTATCTTCCGAGTTCATCTTCGCTTTTGCTTCAGCCAATAATTTTGTGGCTAAATCTCTTTGTGCTTTTACGATTATTTCCACACGTGGGCGGAACTCTTCAAAAAGCTGTTGTTCGCCTTTAGGTGTCGGCCCTGAAATAATCAATGGTGTACGGGCATCGTCGATCAATACGGAGTCAACCTCGTCAACAATAGCGAAGTTATGTTTGCGCTGTACCAGATCGGATGGGTTAATTGCCATATTATCACGCAGGTAGTCGAAACCGAATTCATTGTTCGTCCCGAACGTAATATCTGCCTGATAAGCTTTGCGACGACCTTCCGAGTTAGGCTGATGCTTGTCAATACAATCTACGGAAAGCCCATTGAACATATACATAGGCCCCATCCACTCCGAGTCACGTTTTGCCAGGTAATCATTCACCGTTACCACATGCACACCGTTGCCTGTCAGCGCATTAAGGAATACAGGTAATGTACCCACAAGGGTTTTACCTTCCCCTGTAGCCATTTCGGCAATCTTACCTTTATGAAGCACAGTACCACCAAATAGCTGTACATCATAATGAATCATATCCCAAACGATCTCATTTCCTCCTGCTACCCAGTGGTTGTGATAGATAGCTTTATCTCCATCTATATCAACAAAATCATGTATTTCAGCCAGTTCCCTATCAAAATCAGTCGCTGTTACTACAATCTCTTCATTTTGCGTAAAACGGCGGGCGGTATCTTTCATAATGGAAAAAGCTTCAGGAAGCACCTTGTCGAGTACTTCTTCGTATTTGTCCATTACTTCTTTTTCCAGCTTATCAACTTCAGCCCAGATTTCTTCACGCTCGTCTATTTCGAGTGTTTCAACTTTAGCTTTCAGTTCTACAATTTTATTTTTTTCCGTAGCTACATAATCCTGAACCTGCTGTCTGATCTCTGCGGTTTTGGCACGCAGCTCGTCGTTCGACAGACGTTCTATTTCAGGATATACAGTTTGTATACGGTCTACATACGGATTAATCTCTTTTAAGTCGCGTTGAGATTTGTTTCCGAATAATGATGTTAAAAAATCAGCGAATCCCATATATATTTATTTTTTTATTTCAAGATTTAATATTTAAAAATTTCAAGATTACTCATTTTCATTGTTAACAGTTAACTATTGACTGTTAGCTGTTCAGAGTAATTCGGATAAAGCTTCTTCTTTTGCCGCATTCGGCGAACGTATGCGCATGATATACGATACAGTAGGCGCTATTTCGGTAGCCTTTATCGTTCTTTTAATCCGTTCGGGCTTGATGCTGTTTCCAAAAAAAATAACAGGGCATACAACAGCATTGTTGCGTACCTGCTTTTCCTTGAAAGAAGGATCCTGATCATTTACTATTTTATAACCTGGTTGCAGTTCTACAAATAGATCTCCGGTTGTTTCCTGGGTATAACCGTTTTTGTAGAATTCCATCACCGGATTCCATTGTCCATGCTGTAACTGATAGGTTGTATAAACTTCTTGTACTCCGGTAAACTCGGAAACAAACTCAGCAGCCTTGTTCTGGATTTCCTGTAACGATATATTCTTTTGTTTGATCAGCTCACGGTTCAGGTAAACCTGTCCGTTATATAATTTATCAACCCATTTGCTGTCCCTGCCATATATGGCCATCAAATACATATTGAGCAGAGCTTCGCAACGGTTTACATAAAACTTGCGTTCAGGTATATTTTGTTTTCCCGAATTGTCCGATTCGTTAGAGTTATAATAGCCTGTAGAAGTAACGAAGATCAGGGCGTTTCTTAATCCGACAGTCTTTTCAACTTCATCCAGTATTTTTTCAATATCCCTGTCGAGGCGGGCATATGTATCCTGTATCTCAACAGAATAATCAGATGTATTACCATAATTTCCGGCATAGAAAGTCAATGAAAGGAAATCCGGAGCAATTCGTTTTCCCAGTTCAGCCTTGTTTAAGACTGTCATTGCCATCGATGTCACATTCTCATTTATGGCAGGAGTTTGTTTTATCCTGACAAAAGCATCTGTCCCAGAACTTGTTTCATGAGTAAAATACGAGACGCCCTGTAAAAAAGGGAATGCCTTATAATCACCCATATTAAGTAATGGAGTCCATTTCGAGGTTTTGGCCTTTACCGAAAAATCATAATTACTGCGGTTTTCCTGGTCTACAGACCAGTAAAAAGCCCCATAATATGTAGATGAAGCCCATTTTCCAGTGTAGTCATCCACCCAGTACGCAGTGTTACCCCTCAATCCGGCAGTTATAAGAGCCTGGGAAATATTCGGAGCAAATGAATACACATCGGATGAGCCACCGGTGGCGATCTTTAATTCATCTGTTATGGTAGAGGTTTTTATTGCTAAAGGTGAAACCTTATCTTGTGTATAATTTCCCAGAAAATTATCGTCGGCAAATGTAGATACCTCCTGTTGCTTAGCAGCCAGATACTTTTTATTGCCTACTATCCCGTGATAAAACGGCATTGTGCCCGTATAAATGGTAGCTATGGCAGATGCATCGTCGAGATTAGGAAAGTCGTACTTTATGTTCTGATAGACCAATCCTTCGCTCAAAAGCCTTTTAAAGCCTCTCTGGGTAAATGTATGCTGGAATAACTCCAGATAATCGCCCCGCAACTGGTCGATAGTAATACCAATTACAAGCTTAGGTGTCTCCCTTACAGTCGATTGAGCCTGTATGGAAGATATTGTTAATACTGCGACTAAAGAGGTTATTATTCTTATCATTTTGCTCTGGGCAAGCTGTAATCAGCTTTCTTATTTAACTTTTTTACCTGTAAAATGTTCATTCCAGATCTGATCGCAATAGATAAGATATACGGAATAAATGCTATTTCTAATTGTTGTGGTATCAAACTCCATGCCAAAAGAAATGCTAAAAGCGCCACAAAGTTAATAAAATGATAATAACTTAGATACTTTGCCAGTGATTTTGCAAAGAATAAAAAGGCTGCGATCAATTGCAATGGATTCAGCCATATGATATTCCAGTTAGGATAAGTACATGGATGCTCCGAAAAAAACATCAGGAAAAATATGATAAATCCCGCAATACCAGCTATTAAGAATAATATTGTATCAAAAATATGAGCGGCCTTAAATTCTCTTTTTTTGTAAGTTAAGATAGAAATAGCAATTGTAATAATTAATAACAAAATCCCTGCATGGACAGGTTTTACCGGAATATCTTTACTCAATGGCGCCGGTTCTAGTAATATTGACCTGGAAAGAACCAGTTCGCGGGAAATACTGTCATTCCGGACTGTCGCTCCCTGATAAGCATTCATCAGATATTCGGGAAGGAAATCTTTTTGCCTGTCATTTATTGTCTTATCAGCCTCGGAACCAATCACAAGATCAACCCCAAATTCGAACCATGACCGTACTTTAGTGCATTCGTGCACAAGATCACGGTACGACTGGTCTTTACCTGTAGGGATATAATTTATTTTACCTTTTATGTACTTCTCCAGTATATCACGGGGACGGGTGGCGCAGTTGTCATAGAAATAATTGTACCGGTATTCCCTGTTTTCTGGTCTGATATTTATCAGAAAGGCGTCATATATTTCCTGTTTTTCTTCCTGTGTAAGGTTTAAGATCTGTTCTATGATACTTGTTCCTTTTTCCTGATAGTCCAGATAATAGTAATGGAAAGGAATAGCGGCAACCATGTAGTCGGTCTCGCCTTTGACGAATAACAATATGAAATTATCCTTACTCATATTGAAGATACCGAAATTAAAGGCGAAGTCGAAATTCTGCACAGGATCTTTTACCCGCATAGATGCATGCCCGAACAAAGAATAAACAGCTTCATCCCAAGGCTGATTTGTGAGAAGGCTGATTTGCGCCGAATCGCTCAGTGTTACAGGAAATATATATTCTTTCTGAGCTTTGGTTAACTGCACGAATCCGGTGATTAGTATAAGGAGTATAATATATTTACGCATCATATTTTTATTTATGCACAAAGATAAGATATCCGTTAAAAGAATGTGCTAAGTCAGACTCTTCATTCGTTATTATGATGTGAATTTTACTTAAAAACGAACATATTTATGTAGATAATGACAATGATATTATATAAATTTAAACAGAAATTTTTAAAAAGTATACTCGTATGAAAAAAGGACTATTCACAATCTTGCTGTTATCTTTTATAAGTTGCCTTTCGGCACAGGATATACCATTGAACGCACCCACAAAAACGGGAGGAAAGCCATTACTGGATGCAATGAACGAACGTCAGTCGAACCGCAGCTTCGAGAAAAAGGATCTGCCGGCGCAAACTTTGTCGGATCTGCTATGGGCGGCTAACGGATTTAACCGGGAGGACAAACGTGTTGTACCTACATCGCAAAATCGTCAGGAAATGGACGTGTATGTTGTCTTTGATACAGGTATATACCTTTACAACGCTAAGGCAAACATCTTAAAACTTATACAGAAAGGTGATTTCAGACAGGCCCTGGGACAAGCTAATATATCGGAAAATGCATCCCTAACCCTTGTTTACGTGGCCGATATGAGTAAGGCTTCGAACCGTGAAGCCGGATTTATCGACAGCGGGTTCATTGCCCAGAATGTATATCTGTATTGTGCTTCGGCTGGATTAGGTTCTGTTGTGCGGGCTTCATTCCAAAGGCCTGATCTGCATAAAGCTATGAAATTGGCAGATAATCAGGAAATAACTATTGTTCAGGCTATAGGTTATGTGAAATAATAATCACAATTATAAAAGAGAAGAGGGTGTGTCAAAAGTAATTTTTACTTTCTTTTTGTCATGTTGAACGGAGTGAAACATCTCGTGTCCGGAGGGTTGAGATTCTTCATTACATTCAGAATGACAAAGAGGATAACACTTTAATAGAGCAGTTTGACTTTTGACACACCCTCTTTTTTATTCCTATTTATAAACTAATTTGACATTATCTATCCATAGCCGGCTATTGATGCTTCCTGTATATGCGCCTCCATTACTGGACGAGAATTGAACGATCAAATGAGTTACTTTTTCATCCGGAGCAGCCCATGCGACTTCGCGTATCGGCACCATTTTACCCTTACTATTCTTTGTATAATAGTATGTTTCTTCCTTATCTTTTAGTCCCATATAAGAGCCATAGAAACTTTTTGCAGTTACATCACCGTAATGAACCTCGAGACGGTGATTATTTTGCCAGCTTTCAACAGAATTCTGGAAACGTTCCCAGCCTGTACCCACTCTTTTTGCATATACATTGCCATCAGCATCTTCCCAACGGTATTGCAATAGTATCTGTACTTCGGCCATATCTTTTCTGTCAACTTTTTTCTGACCACTGAAACCTGTCGACCTTATACAATCCCCTCCGGTAGTTACCTTATAGTCATATTGCAGATATTTGGGACGACCAGTAAAAGCTATTCCCGTTATCAGTTTCGATTGCGGGTTATCTGTGCTCGTTATCGGCTCAATCATTTCTCCCAGAAATATAGTGCCACTGGCTAGTACGTTTATATTAATAAGTCCCAGCACTTTAACATTTTCTATCCTTGTTTCCAGCCGCGCACAATGTCCGCTTCCCCTTTGCTCCGGGAAAACAGTAATACTTGTCTTAGTTACACCTTTTACCTTTGCCAATACCGAAGACGTCGCCCAGGGAGATGATGTATTCTTATATGCGGCATCGACAAGTGTATCTCCTTTAGTAATCTCGTACAGATATCTGGTATTTCCCCCAATAATACCCGATTCTTTTATTTTTCTCACCATCCAGGTATCCATATTGCCAAAAGCTATTGACTCTACTTTTTCAGTCTGTGCCGATAGGCTAGAAACCATAAACAACACTACCAACGAGGTAATATATAGTTTTTTCATACTGATTCTTGTTTTTCGTTAATGACTCATATTTCTTTTTTCAATCATAGCCCTGTCTTGCTTCTTCAACCCCGCATTATAAAACGGAATAGGCTTGTCATGGTCGGTCAGGTACATCCTTGTTGTTACTTTCAGTTCCGGATTTACAAGCGATCTCTCCTTATTGAGATACTCTGTATCTATATGAGCCATATCGAGTAGTGTATGGAAAACCACATTAGTAGCAACCGGTTTCATATTGTTTTTGGTGGCATTTTCCACAATTACAGGATAATTTTGCTTATAGCTCGACGAGAACCATAATAACATAGGTACCCTAAGCTGATAAAATGTCGGATTGGGCGATGCATGCAAAAAGCGCTGACGATTGTCATCCAGTATATCTTCTCCATGATCGGACGTATAAAACATGGAGGAGCAGGCATCTGTCCTCTCCATGAGTTGTATCACATTATGTAAGAAATTATCGGTGTACCGTATTGTATTATCGTAGGCATTGATGAGAATAGATTTATTAGACCGGCTTATTTCCGTCACATTATCAGGCGTATATACCGAAAAATCTTTCGGATAGCGCTCTTTATAATTAAAGTGTGAGCCATATGTATGGAGAATGATAAACATATTACCCTGTACAGAGTCTATATAATGCTTCAACCGGGGCAAAAGCACTTCATCATAATTATTGGTAGTCTGGCCGAAAAATCTGAAATATTCAGTAAAATCAGCTTCCTTAGCAAAGAAATCAGTAAATGTGCGGTTTGCAGACTGGTTGGAAAGGAAAACCGTAGAAAATCCTACTTCCTTAAATGCCTTAATGATACTTTTTTGCTTATAAATAATATCATAATTCTCGGCCGAAGCCGCAGTCAACATAATCGAAACACTTTTGTGCGTTGTGTTCGACTGGGTAACGGCGTCCTGAAAAATAACAAGATTGCTATCTTTTTCCAAATACGGTGTTGTTTCTCTTTCGTATCCGTATAAGCTCCAGTTTTCTGCCCGGCCTGTTTCACCGATTACCAATAGATAGATTTCCCGCTGCCCGACAGAATCCTTTTTATGAGCATTGAATGTAAAATTCCTTGATGTTTCGTGATAGTGACTGCTCCTTTTCCATTTCTGACGGGCAAGGCCGAGATTATACGTAACATCTACCGGATATACATCTTCATGCATGGTAAAGCTATTTGTATTGGTATTATTCGCTGCAAATGTGAGCAGGTATGCCCCCAACATTATAACGACTCCGGCAATCATGATCCTTAGCCTGAATTTACCTGTAAGGTATACTTTCCTTTTGTTCGCAATGGCAGCTACAACTATTGTTGGCACATACACTATAATAACAAATACCACCGAGGCGAGTATACTATTCAAAACTTCGCTGGCTTCAGTGACGTTGGTTGTTACTACATTCAGAAACATATCTACTGCAATAACACCTTCTCCGAAAAGATAAAAGACTACAATCTGAAAAGCATGAATTATAAGTATAGGGATCAGTATCAACTGCATCAGGCCTACATTCTTCATTATTGTGAAAATGAAAAAGAAAAGTCCTGTTGGAAACAGTATCAAAATGACTTTCCCCCATAAATTATACGGCTCTGTAAAAATCAATCCCAGACTAGGTAACAGATTGACTATAACAAAGAATATAAACATTTTGACCGGATTTTCTAAAAATTCATCCAGATGTTTCTTGACTTCCATTATCCTTATATTCTAAAAAGCCTCGTTAATACTGAAGTAGAAGGAAGATTCTCCTTTACCAAACCCATAATCGAGACGGACATTTACCCTTTTTTTAAATTCCCAGCGATAGCCGATACCATAAGTAGGCAGTGTATGCCCCCATTCAAATTCAGAAAATTTAGAAAAAATATTTCCAGCGCCAACCCAAACGGCAGCACCACTACGTCCGTAGATATGTTGTCTCAACTCTATCTGCGATTGTATCATATTCTTATCCCTGTAACGCCCGGCGTAATATCCCCTCATTTGCCGTGAATTACCGGCCTGCGCCATCATATTCCACGTCACATCCCCATAATTGAAAAGGCCCTGTGCATCGAAAGCAATAACTCCTCCTTTCCATACCTGCTGGTAATACCTGAATATGACCTCTGTCTTGTTGAAAGTATAAGTGCTTCCAATAAACTTAGGATAAAAAATATGTTCTACGCTGGCATATATACCCTTGTATGGATTGGGGATAAAATCCCTGGAATCGTAGGATAGTATTAATCCGGCACCGACTGCTGTTGTACTCTCTCTTTCTGTTCCGAGGAGACTTATATCATCAAAATGCTTTCCCCTGATATTCTTCACATTGGTCGTAATCCCAAGATAGGTATTATTGGCCATCTTTTTCAGAAAGTCAAACTTCAGCTCTATTATCTGATTATCGTACTCCGAATAATAATCCTGTCGCCCTGCATCATAGCCTACTCCCCAGTAACGGCTGGGACGATATGCAAAGTACATATCGGCATCTATCCTGTATTTCATTTCAGGGAATAGGGTATTCCCACTTATCCCGATCACATAGGCTCCAGATGTGGTAATATCCCCATACAGGGAAACATTGGAAGGGGACATCTCCAGGTCCGTCCGGTCTATCCTGTATAATCCCGAAGCTACCATTCCTAATCCCAGCTTTGTGTCACTGGAATAATGAGGTCCTCCTATTATAGAAAAATCAAATTTCTTAGCAGGATCTACTTTATTCGATTTCTCGAAATATTCTATAAAACGTTTGAAAAATCCTTTCTTCCCAGCATTAAGCGTATCGGCTACTGCTGTAGAATCTGTCTGGGCACTCAGTAAAGTACTGAATACAATAAAGATAGATAGTAATGTAAGTTTCACCTGATGCATGAAACAAAATTAACAGTATTGTAATGTTTTTGTGAAATGTTTTATAAAGAATCACTTTCTTTTTTAGATAGTTTGCCATTTTTTAACAAAAAGAATTATTTAACTAATAAAGTTAATTTAAACATTTTGTTCATTTTCAATACTATAACTTTCTTTTATCATTAATTCTAAAATGCCATATACATCTTCGGACGAAATGTCCTTCCACTCTTTCATACTCATTTTTTTGTACAGTCCAATACCCCATATACCAATCCCAAGAGTTGATAACTTCTGCTCTTTCTCTGGGGTAATTGCTTTTGTAAAAGTAAATGGCAAGACTAACTTTACTTCCTTGTCAATCCGTACAACCTTAAAAGCAACATTATTAAATTCTCCTACAATTTCAATGATAGTGGCTAATTTGGTATTAGAATTAACATCAAGGCATAGAGTACCTAAATTAAAGATGTCCCTGAAAACTTTATTCTTCACAGAAAAGAGGCATAATAATCTTCTGTTTTGAATAAAACCGGAAAAGAATATTATCAGCATAATTAGCAATCCGAGCAGATTCCCGTATAAAATAGCAAGAAAGCACAAGGCTATTGCACCCCATATAGATTCTGCTATGAAACCATCTGTAATAATACCACCGACTATTATAATTACAGCAATTATTGTAAATATAAGACCTATCCATTTATAAGCAAATAGTAAGGTTGGTCTATTTAATCTAAAATAGTCAATAATTGCCATTATACCTGCAAATCATATATTCAGCGCACCGACCAATTCCGTTACCGATTTCAGGTTATTTCTGTCAAGGTATTCGGCTATACCATCCACAACCTTTACAGATATAGCAGGGTCTACAAAATTATGTGTCCCAATCTGAATAGCTGACGATCCGGCAAGGATAAATTCTATAGCATCCTGCCAACAGGATATACCACCCATACCTATAACCGGTATTTTAACGCTATTGTAAGTCTGCCACACCATTCTGAGAGCAACAGGTTTTACGCATGGCCCCGAGAGTCCCCCTGTTACAGTAGAAAGCACCGGACGCTTTCGATTAATATCAATAGCCATTCCCAACAGTGTATTGATCAAAGATACTGCATCTGCCCCTTCAGCTTCTGCCGCACGGGCAATCTCGGTTATATCGGTTACGTTGGGTGAAAGTTTCACTATTAAGGTCTTATCCCATACCTTTCGCACAGCTTTAGTAACTTCTGCTGCCGAATCGGCACATACACCAAATGCCATTCCACCCTCTTTTACATTAGGGCAGGAAATATTTAGTTCTATAGCCGGAATTTTGTCTAGTCCTACCAATTTTTCGGTGCATTCCACATAATCTTCGATTGTGGAACCCGATACATTCACGATTATGTGCGTATCTATATCTTTTATCTCAGGATATATGTTTGATACAAAGTAGTCCACACCCTTATTCTGCAGTCCCACAGCGTTTAACATACCCATAGGGGTCTCTGCCATGCGCGGATAGTCATTTCCCTGACGATCACGAATAGTAGTTCCCTTGACAAATATACCACCAATTCGCGAAAGGTCAATATAGTCAGAATACTCCTTTCCATAGCCAAAAGTACCCGATGCGGTCATCACAGGGTTCTTCAAATGTAAATTACCTATGTTTACTGCTAACTTATCCATGTCAACTTTTCTATATTAAATACGGGACCATCTATACATACACACACATTCCCTTCGCGGGTCTTCTCTACGCAACACAAGCATACACCAAACCCGCATGCCATAAGGTTTTCGAGCGATACTTCACAATTAATTTTATTCGTGTCGGCATACCTTGCTACAGCTACCATCATAGGCTTAGGTCCACATGTGTAAATCTGTGAAAAACGTATATTATTTAACACCGAATGATCGGTAACATATCCTTTTTCGCCAAAACTACCATCTTCTGTAGTGCAGAAAACTTCACCATACCGGGCAAAATCATCTAGCTGAAGTAAATCATTCTTCGATCTGGCACCTAGCAGAAATTTAGGTTTAAACCCTTTTTCTTTGAGACATGCACCCAAAAATAACATAGGAGCAGTTCCCACACCACCGCCTATAAGAAGTAGCTCATGCCCATTATCTGAATCAGGTATAGTAAATGTATTACCCAATGGCAACAGCAGATTTACAATCTCTCCGGCCTCCCATTCGCACATTTTACGTGTACCATCACCAATTACCTGTATCAGCAGCCATAATTCATTTTTAATCTTGTCTACATAGTTTACCGATATAGGCCGGCGCAGATAAGTAGAAGGAGAATTATCTACCTTCACTTCAACAAATTGTCCGGGAAACATATCCGGGAGTAAGGATTTGTCGGTAGTGGTAAGTTTTATGAGGCAATAATTTTGGTTCAGTTTGTTATTCTCTATAACAACTAAATCCAGTATTTTTTTCATTTACCTTCGTTTTTTTAGGAATATTATTCAGCTAGTTTTCGGGTACAAAGTTAATAAAAAACTGACAGAAATCAATTTGAAAATTTGAAGATATGCCAATATGCCAATGAAGAATTTCATCTTTATTCATTATTGATTTTTCAGTTGTAAACTTCATTGATTCCAAACAAAAAAGTTACAAAAGTTACACTTTTGCACTATTTATTCAGTTCAATGAATTTAACAAAAAGCTGACAAAACTGACTCTTTTACACGAAATACAAGTTTTTTAACTCGTCTACTTATATCTTGTTTACTTGTCAACTCTTTAACATTTTTTCAAAGAACTCCTTATCATTGGCATATTAACCTATTAGCACATAATGTATAGATAATTTTTTCAATATCCGATAAATTAATTTTCTAAAAAGATTTACTATCTTTATGACAAAGATTATCAATAATAACCGATGTATAAAGATAATTTTTCTTTCATAAACACATTTTTCAGCCCTCTATACTTAAATATAAAGGATAGAGACCACTTTTCGGCATATTCTCTTTTTATTATTCTTTAGAGGTAAACATTATTGCCTCCTCCTAATTTTTTATAATCTAAAACTTTATAATTCATATTACTATGGAATTACCATTTGCCGAATCGTGGAAAATAAAGATGGTGGAACCCATCCGTAAAAGCATACGGGAAGAACGTGAACTATGGCTTGCAGAAGCCAGATACAATATGTTTCAACTGAGAGCCGATCAGGTGTATATCGATCTTATCACCGACTCGGGAACCGGAGCCATGAGCGACCGCCAGTGGGCCGGCATGATGCTGGGTGATGAAAGTTACGCCGGAGCAACCTCTTTTTATAATATGAAAGAGGCTGTTTCAAGAATAACAGGCTTCGATTATGTACTGCCGACTCACCAGGGGAGAGCCGCCGAAAATGTGTTCTTTTCCGTTATGGTAAAAGAAGGAGATATTGTGCCGGGCAATTCACATTTCGACACTACAAAAGGACATATTGAGTCCCGCAAAGCTATAGCGCTGGACTGTACTATTGACGAAGCTAAAGATACCCAGCTTGAAATTCCATTCAAAGGGAATGTAGATATAGTAAAATTAGAGAAGGCTTTACAAGAGTACAGCGATCGCATACCATTCATTATAATAACCATTACAAATAATACTTCCGGCGGACAACCCGTGTCTATGCAAAATCTATGGGAGGCCCGTGTATTGGCTAATAAGTACGGAAAAAAGGTATTATTCGACTCGGCACGATTCGCCGAAAACGCTTATTTTATCAAAACCCGTGAAAAGGGCTTTGATAATAAGACAATCAAAGAAATCTGCCTCGAAATGTTCTCTTATGCCGATGGTATGACCATGAGCGCAAAAAAGGATGCGATTGTAAATATGGGCGGTTTCTTTGCAACAAATATCAAAGACTGGTATGATGCAGCAAAGGTAAAGGGCATTGCCTATGAAGGATTCCTTACATACGGAGGAATGAACGGACGGGATATGAATGCACTGGCTATCGGACTGGATGAAAATACCGAATTCGATAATCTCGAAAGCCGTATCAAACAGGTGGAATATCTGGGAAAGAAACTGGATGAATATGGAATTCCATACCAACGGCCGGCCGGAGGGCATGCTATTTTCGTTGATGCGACAAAATTATTGACACATGTACCTAAAGAACAATTTCCAGCCCAGACATTGACTGTAGAATTATATCTTGAGGCTGGTATACGGGGGTGCGAAATAGGATATCTTTTAGCAGACCGCGATCCTGTAACCCGTAAGAACCGATTTGACGGACTCGACTTGTTGCGTTTAGCTATTCCCCGCAGAGTTTACACGGATAATCATATGAATGTAGTCGCCGCTGCATTAAAGAATATCTACGATCGCCGTGAAAATATCACAAAAGGTTTGGAAATTATCTGGGAATCCGAATTGTTAAGGCACTTTACGGTAGAAATGAAAAGAATTGATTAGAAGGCGTAATATTAGAAAATAGCCTTTATCTGTCTAGATGAAGGCTATTTTCGTTTTATAGCGGCTTATTATCTGCGTTGAAAGTCTCGAATGTATTATCTGTATAATAAATGATTATTTTAGACACTTTTCGTTCTGGAACTTTTTGATATATAACCGTTTTATTTTCAATAATTTCCGGTTGTTTTAGAGGTTGCTCAACTATAATTTCCTTGCGATATTCTGTATTTTGTACATTATCGGCCGCAGATATTACATTCTGGGAGAATAGATCGGACTGAGGTGAATTATAGGATGTCGGATTTGCCGGAATTTGTTGCGTAGGAGCATTTCTATCCTTATATCCGGATTTATACATATCGCCACTCCCTGTTATCAGCCAGTCCGGGTTTATATAATCCATCTTAGAGAGGATGCGGGTTACAACATCCAGGCTTGGATTATTGCGTCCATTCAGAATATGTGATACAACAGCCCTTCCTAATTGCAGTTTATCTGCAAAAGAAGATGGTGACAGATGTTCCTGATCTATAATTTGTTTAATCCGGTCTTTCATGTGATGTAAATTATAATACTACAAATGTATATTATTAAATCAACAAATGAAAATTAATGCGATTTATATTTGTAAACAACAAAAGTAACCAGTCGTCGAACATTTGTATATTAAATATAGCTGAACATTTGTATACAATAAAAAGTACTGCTTTATATTATTGTTATAATATATTAATATATAATACTATAATTACGTATATATACACCTACAGGTGGTCTCTAAGAGTTATTTTCCTCTCTTTGAAGCAAAATCAAAAAGTAAACCTTTATAAAATAATTATAATATTCTGATTATTTGAATTTTATAATTCTAAAACATCAACATTTAACAATGAATAATTTGTGTACTATTGTATACAATACATTTGTACGTATCTATATCTCGTGGAGTTTATTTTTGTAATATTTAATATTTGTAGATAATATAATAATTGATAATACAAATGTAGATCATCATATAGTATACATTTGTATTCTGAATAATTAAACAAATACATCTGTAAGGCTGAAAGTTCCTATTTTACAAATAATCAATTATCTTTACATTCATAACAAAAATTCAAATCATATGAGAAAACTATTTCTGTTTACCTTATTTTGTTTACTCTGCGAGATTCACGTATTTGCGTGCACAAATTTATTAGTTGGCAAAAAAGCTTCTGTAGACGGGTCTACTATGATCACATATTCTGCAGATTCTTACGCACTATTCGGAGAATTGTATCACTGGCCTGCCAGAAAATATCCCAATGGTGTGATGCTGAAAGTTTATGAATGGGATTCTGGAAGATATATGGGCGAAATAGCCCAAGTAAACCAGACATACAATGTGGTTGGTAATATGAACGAGCACCAGCTTACCATTGCCGAAACTACATTTGGCGGCCGTGAAGAATTAGCCGATCCTGATGGAATAATGGATTATGGCAGCCTGATATATATCACATTACAACGGGCAAAAACAGCACGTGAAGCGATAAAAATAATGACTGATCTTGTAGCTGAATATGGCTATTATAGTGGAGGTGAATCATTCTCGATTGGTGATCCGAATGAAATATGGGTATTGGAAATGAGTGGCAAGGGTAAAGGCAATAAGGGCGCTGTTTGGGTAGCTGTACGCATTCCTGATGACTGTGTTTCTGCTCATGCCAACCAGGCGAGAATACAGCAATTCCCGCTGAATGATCCTGATAACTGTATTTACGCTAAAGATGTTATTTCTTTTGCCAGGGAAAAAGGATATTTTAGTGGTAAAGATGAAGACTTTAGTTTCGCTAAGGCCTATAACCCACTAGACTTTGGCGGACAGCGTTTTTGTGAAGCTCGTGTGTGGGCGTTCTTTAATCGCTATAATAAAGATATGGCTAAATACGTGACTTATGCACAGGGTAAAACACAAGAACCGATGCCTCTTTATATTAAGGCTAACAAAAAATTATCATTAGCTGATCTTCAGGCAATGATGAGAGATCACTATGAAGGAACAGAACTTGACTGGACAAACGACGTGGGCGCAGGCCCTTTTAAATCGCCATACCGCTGGGCTCCACTCACATGGGAATCCGATTCTGTAAAATATTGTAACGAGCGCCCTATAGCAACACAGCAAAGTGGTTTTGTATTCACAACACAAATGCGTTCGTGGTTGCCAAATCCTGTAGGCGGTGTAATTTGGTTTGGAACAGATGACGCTGCACAAACAGTGTTTACACCTATGTATTGTTCAATCACCGAAATACCTGAATGCTACCGCGAAGGAAACGGAGACTTGTATACATTCTCGTGGACATCAAGCTTCTGGATTCAAAACTGGGTATCAAACATGGTATACAACAGATATGAACCAATGCATGCCGATCTGGTAAAAGTACAGAATGAACTCGAAAATGGATTTTTTATGAATCAGGCCAGAATTGAAAAAGAAGCTGTTGAGCTATATAAGAAATCTCCTGAACAAGCGATACAGTACTTAACCCGCTACAGTGGTGAGCAAGCACAGTTTGCTTTCGATAAATGGAAAAAACTTGGAGAATTCCTTCTTATAAAATATATGGACGGAATTGTGCGTAAAGAAAAAGACGGACAATTTATCCGTAACGAACATGGCAAACCATCTTCTCCGCAACGTGTGGGATATCCGGAAGATCATTATCGCCGTGTAGTAAAAGAAACAGGCGACAAATATAAAGTTTTATACTAATTTTCACAAAACCCCTCTCAAACGAGGGGTTTATATTAATATACATTTCTATGCCTAAATGGCTTATATATAGCATACTATTTTCAATAAGCATTATAATCCTGTTTATTTTAACGCTGTTTCTGGGCTCTGTATCGATACCTGCATCAGCTATCCTCCAAATATTGCAGGGAAATGAAGTTGAAAAACAAGCATGGTCATATATTGTGCTGGAGTCACGCCTGCCTCAGGCAATAACCGCTCTGGTATCCGGAGGAGCTATAGCTGTTTCGGGACTTCTACTTCAAACTGCCTTCAGGAATCCTCTGGCCGATGCCGGGATTTTGGGGATAAGCGCCGGAGCAAATCTCGGGGTCGCATTAGTTGTATTGTTGATAGGAAACAGTATAGGATCGGTAGCAAGCTTCGACTTTTCGTATTCCATGAGCATTGTTATAGGGGCTTTTATTGGAGCATCAGTTATTCTTGCTATTATTATGGGATTCGCATCTGTAATCAGAAATAGTGTTATGCTGCTGATTATCGGTATCATGGTTGGCTATCTGACTTCATCTGTTATTTCCATCCTTCAATTCTGGAGTACTCATGAAAATGCTTATTCTTTTATGCTTTGGGGAATGGGAAACTTTTCGGGAGTTTCTATGGAGCAGCTACCATTTTATTGTATTATAGTAGGAATCGGACTTTTGTTATCAATTTTGTTGATCAAACCGCTCAATGCTCTTCTTTTAGGAGAAAGATACGCTGCAAATCTGGGAGTGAGTATAAAACTTATCCGGTTTTTATTGCTATTGTGCGCAGGGCTTATTACTGCTATTACCTGTGCTTTCTGCGGACCAATTGCTTTTATAGGATTAGCTGTACCTCATATTGCCCGTCTGTTATTGAGAACATCCAATCACAAATCTTTACTACCTGTTACTATCCTCATAGGATCGGCTACGGCTCTTTTATGCAACCTGATAAGTGTACTGCCGGGTGCATCGGGTGTTCTTCCTCTTAATGCTATCACTCCTATTTTTGGCGCGCCGGTAATTATTTATGTGATTCTGAATCAGAAAAAAATACAATATTTTAATTGAGATGGAGAAACACATTATTATATCTGCTGTGAATATCGGAATCGGTTATGGTAAAACAAAACACAGAGACGAAACGGCTTTATACAAAGGTCTTTCTTTTAATTTGTATCAAGGTGAATTAGTCTGTTTGATAGGGGCTAACGGAGCAGGCAAGTCTACCCTACTCCGATCCATAAGTAACTCACAACCAACACTTAACGGAAATATTTTCATTCAGAATAAAGACATAACCTTATATTCTGAAAAATCTCTTTCCAGATTACTGGGTTTGGTACTTACAGATAAAACGGCTACCGGAGGGCTGTTAGTCAAAGAGTTAGTCGAATTGGGAAGATATCCTTACACAGGTTTCTTCGGACAAATAAATAAGGAAGATAAAGATGTTGTTGAAAAAGCGATGACAGATGTCGGGATTATTCACAAAGCCAGTTCTTATGTAGCAGAACTTTCTGATGGTGAACGGCAAAAAGCAATGATAGCTAAAGCTTTAGCACAAGAATGTCCCATTATTTTACTAGATGAACCAACGGCTTTTCTGGATATTGAAAGCCGGATAGAAATAATGAACTTATTACATGAACTTGCTATAAATCAGAATAAAACAATTCTGCTATCTACTCACGATATCGATTTAGCTTTACTCCTTGCTGACCGCCTGTGGCTACTTTCGAAAGAAAAAGGTTTAGTCAGCGGCATCACCGAAGATATTATTTTATCAGGGATAATGGATAATTTTTTCAAAGGAGAGAATGTTGTATTCGACAGGTATTCAGGTAATTTCTTGCCTAACAGGAAAAGTAACAGAAAGGTTCATATTGAGACAAATAACCTTCTTTTACACTGGACGAAGAATCTTATTGAAAAACACGGTTATGCTTTAGCTATTGATAATGATATACCTCTGTTTTCTATATACATCTCCTCTCCCGATAATATTATTATAGATATCAACGGGGAAAAAACTAAATTAAATACTTTTGAAGAACTGGCAAATTGGCTCAGAAACTATATATAACTAACGCCGTTTACGTGCCATATCGATACGAAGAAAAATAAACAACAAAATAGTAAATCCCCAGAGTGAAGAACCTCCGTAACTAAAAAATGGTAAAGGAATACCAATAACAGGAGTAAGTCCAATGACCATCCCAATATTGATGATAACATGGAACAGAAAGATCGATGCTACACAGTATCCGTATACCCGACCAAATATACTTTTCTGTCTTTCTGCAAGATAGATCAGCCTAAGTATCAATGCCAAAAATAAAAAAAGTACGGCTACCGACCCGACAAAACCCTGCTCCTCGCCTACTGTACAGAAAATAAAATCCGTATCTTGTTCCGGTACATATTTCAATTTGGTCTGTGTCCCATTCAAATATCCTTTTCCTAAAAGTCCTCCCGATCCTATCGCTATCTTAGACTGATTAACATTATATCCGGCACCCATCAGGTCATCTTCCATACCGAGAGTGACTTTTATACGCATCTGCTGATGCGGTTGCATTACATCGCTAAACAGATAATCTACCGATCCCACAAATAAAACACTGCCTATGGCAAAAACGGCTGTCAGCAAATACACTTTCGACCAATACTTCTTAGCCAGAAAGAGAAGATATACAACCAGAGATCCAACTGATATTAAAGCAGTTACTCCAAAATCAACATCTATTCCTAATAAAGAAATAAGATAGGATATACCAAAAATTCCAATAGCACCCAGTACTATATTACGGGCTGCGATCTTGTCCTGACGATAACTTAATAACAGGATGGCAGCTATTATTATCACCAAAATAATTGTTATAAATTCACCTGTAGGAATTATCCCCATATCCGTTTCGGAATATTTCAGGCCAATAACAAAAAATACAATGGCCGCAATACCCAGAAATAACACGATACCCGGCAACCCCTCTCTGTATAACATCAGTACAAAGGCCGTATAAACTAATGCCGATCCTGTTTCTTTTTGTAAAAGAATCAGAACCATCGGTACGATTATAATAAGAGCTATCAGTAGTAAATTCTTAGGTTGTAATAGCTTAAAATTGTATGTATTCAAGAGCCGGGCCAATGCCAATGCTACTGCAAATTTAGCAAATTCGGCAGGTTGCAATCGTATAGTATCAGTTATCACAAGCCACGACCGGGAACCTTTTATATCGGGAGCTACGATTGCCGTGACCAGTAAAAGCAGCATAAAAAAAGCATATATATAATAGGCAAGAATATCATACATATTACTATCCAGTTTCAATATAATAAAACCTAATATGATAGATGTCCCCATCCAGATCAACTGAGAACCAGCCCTTCCATCGAACAGACTTCCGGCATGTTCATACTGGTAACTGGCTCCATATATACTCAACCATCCACACACAATGAGGATGAGATACAAAGCTATTGTAAACCAATCCAGACTCTTTTTTATATTTTCATCTTCCCGTTGGTACATTTTTATTTAGTTATTTACCTCTGGTTTAAATGGTTGTATAACTTTCTCTCCTTCTCCTTCCGATCCTGCCGGAGTAATTTTCCGAAATTCCGTATTTCTCAGATTACTACGGCTCCAACTGAAGAATGACTGTGGTAAGATAACCCGGCTGGCTATCATCGCTTCTAATCCTTTATCGCTTGCCGGCACTTCTCCTTTCAGATACTTCTGAAGCATCAAACGTCCTATCGGCACTGCGTTCGTTGCACCAAAACCACCATTTTCAACAAGAACAAATACCGCTACCTTAGGATTATCTTTCGGTGCAAAGCCCATAAAAATAGAGTGGTCACGTCCATGTGGATTTTCAGCTGTACCCGTCTTACCGCATACTTCTATATCTGGTAATAGATTTGCGCCCCGGCATGTTCCTCCTGTAACTGCTTTAGCCATACCTTCCACGATTGACTCGTAATGCTCCCGTCTAATACCTGTTTCCCGTTTATCTACATATTTCTGATCAAGTGGAACATCTTGTACTTCCTTCACAACATGGGGTGTTATAAAATAACCTCTATTGGCAATTGTTGCAGCCAGATTGGCTACCTGCAAAGGTGTTGCGGTTACCTCACCCTGTCCTATGGCTATGGAAATAATCGTAGATGCTGTCCAATTACTCTTATAAGCCCTGTCATAAAATGCGCTGTTAGGAATGAACCCTCTCTTTTCTGATGGCATATCAACACCTAATGCATATCCAAATCCCTGTCCCACAATATGATTCTTCCACACTTCGAAAGCTGATTGCACATTAGTATATTTCTTACGGTTGCTCAACATAGCCGATAGCCCGTAACAGAAATAAGAATTACAGGATGTCGCAATTGCAGGAATAAGGGGCAATGGTGACCCATGTGGGTGACACTTAGGGCGCCCTCCCAAAGGTGGATATCCACCATGACATGAATACATTGTATTCTCATTTATAATCCCTTCTTCAAGAAAGATCAATCCCTGAGTCGTTTTAAAAGTCGATCCGGGTGGATACATACCTTGTATTGCCCGGTTATACAGAGGTGTAAGCGGATTATTCTCCAGTTCCAGATAATTTTTACCAAAATCGCGGCCCAGCAACAATGCAGGATCATATGTGGGTGATGTAACCAAACATAATACTTCGCCTGTAGACGGTTCTATCATAACAACACTGCCCACTTTATTCTGCAACAGGTATTCGCCATATGCCTGCAATTCTATATCAATAGACAAAGTAAGGTTTTTACCTGAAACAGGAGCAACATCGTGCTTCCCATCTTCATATCGGCCTTGTATTCTGCCATGTGCATCACGCAGCAATATTTCAACACCTTTCTCTCCCCGTAAATAATTTTCGTAAGAGAGCTCTATTCCCGATTTTCCTCCATAATCACCACGCACATAATAATTTTCAGGATCACTCTCCATCTGGGCTTTATTGACTTCTGCTACATATCCTAGAAGTAAGCCGGCATTAGTATGTGTATATTGCCTCAATGCCCTTTTTTGTATAAAAAATCCGGGAAACTTATATAATTTTTCCTGCAACAGACCACTTTCCTGTGAGGTCAGTTGTGTCATAAAGGTCTGTTGTGTATAAGTAGAATATCCGGGATTCAACCTACGGTCTTTTATATCCACCAAACGTTTATCAAATTGTTCCTTGCTGATATTTAATATCTTACAGAGATCAAGTGTATCGAATGGTTGAACTTCTCTCGGGATATATACCAGATCGAATGTTGGTTGATTGTATACAAGAAGGCGATCATTACGATCCGAAATTATTCCTCTGGCAGGATATAAAGTTCTGTTAAAGAATGCATTATTATCCGCAGATGCCTTATATTCGCTTTTAATTATCTGCAAATAAAATAACTGTCCGATGTATATAAGAACAATAGCGCATGCTATTCCTCCCAGAATATATTTACGTTTTGTGAGATCTATGATGTTTTTTGCCATGAATTTTTCTTTTTATAAGAGAATCCTTCGAATGCAAAAATTAATACAATAGTGAGTATGGCAGATAAGAATATTCTCAATAATATAAGCTTGATATTAAAGTAAGAGAATGATTCTATCGAAACTAAAACAATATGATGTATCAAAGTAATGAAAATAGCATACTTCATAAAAGCTCCTCCTAAAAGGGATAAGCCCGGAGTCTGATTATTATAATCATCTACCATGAAAAATAGCCCCTGTACCCGACGACAGACAAAACCTATCAAAGTTGTCGCAGCAGCATTTATTCCTGGCGTATTACAAAATACATCAATAGAAAAGCCCAAAAGAAATCCCAGAGATGTAGACAGGTTTCTATCACATCCGACAGGCAATTTCAGAATAAAATAAATGTATACGAAAGGAACAGCGTAACCAAGAAAAGAAATCTTGTTAAGAACTAATACCTGCAATAATGCAAGTACAATAAACAGCGTGATATATTTGAATATATTACTTTTTAACATTTTTGACTTTCCTCTCCAATTCCTTTATTTCTTCATTTGTATTATTTACTATAAATACATTCTTTAATGCACCAAAATCTGTTGACAGTTTTACACTTAGACTATAAAAATTATCATCTGTTTCACTCTTATAATCCTCAACTGTACCTACCATTATCCCTTCCGGAAAAAAATCAGAGAACCCGCTTGTCACTATCGTGTCACCTTTCTCGATCTTCTCATATTTAGGATACTGAGTTAGCCGTGCAAATCGGGAATCTCCTCCCTCCCATACTAAAATGCCATCTGCATTAGAGCCTTGTATTTTACAACTAAACCGGCTATGCGGATTCAATATTGGTTGGATAATAGCATAATTCGAACTGGCATTTCTTACAACACCAACAATTCCTTGTTGTGAGAGTACTCCCATATCGCTTTTTACTCCGTCTTTTATTCCTTTATTGATAATTATATAGTTCTCTATCATTGAGATACTATTTTTCTCAACACGGGCAACAATAAAATCAGGCTCGATACGCCTTCCAAGAGAATCACGTAAAAAAGCTTCTGTTTTTAGGGAATCAGCTTCGAGGGTAAAGATATAATCTTCCAATTCTGATATCCGGGTACTTAACTCCCCATTTCTCTGCAAAAGATCCTGATTCTCCTGCTTTAAACCGAAATAAGATAAAATACTGCCCGATACAGAATAAACGCGTCCGGTTATTTCTGTAGAGTAACTAAGGAATACGCTTTTTTGGTACGAATTGCTACTAAAAATAAGATAAAAACAGACTACTTCAAGAAATATGAATACAAACCATGAACTATTTTTAATTAAAAAGTTGATCAGGTTACGCATAATCTGCCTTTGTCTCTGATTTAATTAGTAAATTATTATATCTATCCGGATATTTATCTCATTAAGAAATTAAATTTCTCAATGTTTTTAAGAGCGATACCCGTTCCTTTTGCTACAGCGTGAAGTGGATCTTCAGCTACATGAAATTGTATTCCTATTCTATCAGTGAAGCGTTTACTGAGTCCTCTAAGCAAAGCTCCGCCACCTGTCAGGTATATGCCGTTACGTACAATGTCAGCATACAGTTCTGGTGGAGTTTGCTCCAAAGCACTAAGTATAGCTGAGTCCATTTTAGATATGGATTTATCGAGACAATGAGCCATTTCCTGATATGACACAGGGATGTCCATTGGCAATGAAGTCATTCTGTTTGGCCCGTGAACAATAAAGTCTTCCGGGATATCTTCGTCCGGTAGTTCAGTCAGAGCTGCACCAACAGCGATCTTTATATTTTCAGCGGTACGTTCTCCCACTTTAATATTGTGTTGGCGTCCCATATATTCCTGAATATCCTCGGTAAGATCGTCCCCTGCAATTTTAATAGATTTATTAGAAACAATACCGCCCAGCGATATTACAGCGATCTCTGTTGTTCCTCCACCTATATCTACAATCATATTTCCCTCGGGTGCTTCCACATCGATTCCAATACCAAGAGCTGCTGCCATTGGTTCGTATATCATAAATACGTCACGTCCTCCCGCATGTTCCGCTGAATCGCGAATAGCACGGGTTTCAACCTCTGTGCTTCCCGAAGGGATACATATTACAATACGAAGAGATGGTGAAAACAAACGGCTCTTATTATTGAACATCTTAATGAGCCCACGAATCATCTGCTCTGCTGCGGTAAAATCTGCAATCACCCCGTCTTTTAGCGGACGGATGGTGCGTATATCGTCATGCGTTTTCCCATGCATCTGGCGAGCCTGCTCCCCCACTGCTATTACCTTACCCGATCTGCGCTCCAATGCTACCACTGAAGGCTGATCTACAACTATTCTTCCATTATGTATTATGATAGTATTGGCCGTTCCGAGGTCAATTGCTATTTCCTGAGTAAAAGAGAATAATCCCATATTCTGTACTTATATATTACTTATTTACAATCAATTATTAATGTTTAAAATGACGGATACCAGTCATCAGCATCGATATATTGTGCTCGTTACAATACTCAACAGATAATTTATCATTGATAGATCCACCAGGCTGTACGACTGCTGTAACCCCTGCATTTCCGGCAATTTCCACACAGTCGGGAAACGGAAAAAAAGCATCGGATGCCATCACAGAACCTTTCAGGTCAAACCCGAAAGAATTAGCCTTCTCTATAGCTTGTTTTAATGCATCTACACGTGAAGTCTGCCCTGTACCACCAGCACAAAGTTGTTTATTCTTCACCAGAATAATTGCATTCGACTTAGTATGTTTTACCAGTTTATTGGCAAAAAGGAGATCTTCAACCTCTGTACCTTCCAGTGGACGGTTTGTTACCAGCTTCAGATCTTCTGATGCTTGTATACTTAGATCCTTATCCTGTACCAAAACACCATTTAACAGGGAACGGAATTGTTTTTCTCCTGCCAAAGACTGTTTTTGTACAAGAATTATACGGTTTTTCTTCTGTTTGAATATATCCAAAGCTTCCTGATCATATTCAGGGGCAATAATTATTTCAAAAAATATCGTATTTATTTCTTCAGCCGCAGCTTTATCTATTTTCTTATTACTTACAATAATACCACCATATGCAGACACCGGATCTCCGGCCAATGCATCCTTCCAAGCTTCGGCTACTGACGGGCGTGAGGCTATACCACAGGCATTATTATGTTTCAGGACAGCAACAGTTGTCTCGTCAAATTCACTGATAAGGCTTACAGCCGATTCTATATCCAGCAAATTATTGTATGAGATCTCACGGCCGTGCAACTGGTCGAATATCGCGTTGAAGTCTCCATAAAATGTGCCTTTTTGATGAGGATTTTCCCCATAGCGAAGATGCATAGCATTGTCTTCCGCATAACGGAAAGCAGTACCTTCATTATTATCCATATAGTTAAATATAGATGAGTCGTATGAAGAAGATACGGCAAAAGCCTCCTTAGCAAAGAATTTACGATCTTCTATATCTGATATTCCTTCTTTTTCTTCAAGTAATTTTTTCAAAGGCTGATATTGCTGTTTGGATGCGACAATAACCACATCCTTAAAATTCTTGGCGGCTGCGCGTATAAGGGAAATACCACCTATATCTATTTTTTCAATTATATCAGCTTCGTCTGCACCAGAAGCTACAGTTTCTTCGAACGGATATAAGTCAACTATTACAAGATCAATTTCGTGTATATCGTATGCTTTAATTTGCTTCAAATCCTCGGGAAAGTCACGACGGCAAAGAATTCCACCGAATATTTTGGGATGGAGTGTTTTAACCCGTCCTCCCAGAATAGAAGGGTAACCGGTAGTATCTTCCACAGCATCGCATGGGAAGCCCAACGATTCTATAAAAGTTCTTGTACCACCTGTGGAAATAAAACGAACTCCTAATTTATTCAACTCTGTTAAAATTTCATCCAGTCCATCTTTATGATAAACTGAAACTAACGCTGTTTTAATTTTTTTTTCGTAAGACATATGATGTGTTAATATCCTTATTTCAGGGAAACAAAGTTATAAAAACTATTGTGATTACAGCCCGTTTTTAGTATAATTTTTAATGAATAAATCATAATGTAAAAAATAAGTTTGATTTGCTATTTTTTTTACATATTTTTACATAATTCAAATATAATCTTAAGCCTGTTGTCTATGAAATTCTTCGTTCTTATTGTTTCATTACTTATTTCATTTCCTTGCTTTGGACAAACTCCCAGAAGTGAAATTATAGAGCATATATCTGTATTTAAAATCAAAGGCGACAAATTAGAAAGGACAGACTCAATTACACTCCAAATCAATGAACGAATGGGAGATAATGATGCTGAAATAGGACTTGTGTACTCCAAAGGGGACAAGCTATCAATAGGTGATGTGTGGATTGAGGATATGAATGGAAATATTATCCGAAAATTAAAGAAAAATGAGATAATGGATAATAGTTATATAAAAAACTACTCATTATATGAAGATAAGTTTATAAAATCATTCAGTCTGAAACATAATTCATATCCTTACAGAATGGTTTATTCATACAAATATGTATTTCCTGCATATATCCACATAGCAGATATGGACTGCACAGGTAGAAGAAACCCAATCAGATCTGCTAAATTAATTGTAGAAACTCCTTCTGATATGCAGATAAAATATAAGCAGAAAAATGTGACAGAACCCGAGATTAATACGATTGCTAATACAAAAACATACCATTGGACCTATAGCTATAAACCGGAAGGAATAAACGAAATAAAAATATCACCAAACACATCTAAAGCACCCAAAATTGAAATACTTCCGGTTGATTTTAAATATGGTATAAAAGGAAATACCAACAGTTGGACTGGTTTTGGGAACTGGATACATAAACTAAACGAAGGAAGAGACCAACTGACTGTATCGGAACAAAACAAGATCGAGAACTTATTATCGGGAATAGATAATGATAAAGAAAAGGCAAAAGTCTTATATAAGTATTTGCAGGACCATACACGATATATAAATGTAAGTATTAAAATTGGCGGCTTACAAACATATCCGGCAAGCTACGTATGTGACAATAAGTATGGAGACTGCAAGGCCCTAACCAATTATATGCAATCTATGCTCAAATATATAGGCATAAAATCTCATTACACGCTTATATATTCCGATGAAAATGTATTCGACATAGAAAACAATTTCGCCACGAACGCTTTCAACCATGTAATTTTGACCATTCCCTTCGAAAAAGACACCGTATATCTGGAATGTACATCCCAAAATACACCTTTTGGCTATATACACACAGAGATACAAGGGCGTAAAGCACTACTTATCGATGAAAATAATAGTCAGTTAATAAGCATTCCATCCCTCAAGCCTGAGGATGTGTTATGTACCCGCAATCTCAATGTCAATCTGAACACACTGGAGATGGGCATGATAGCAACCGAAAGAGGTGAGAATTATGAATTTTCTAATTTTCTATCATCAGATGTAACCAAAAACATTGTAGATAAACACATCAGGAAGAATATATTATCAGGCTCCTACGACTTACTCGACTTTAAATTCCAGAAAGAAAACCGCGATAGCGCATATATAAAGATGGAAGTAAAATGCAAAATGCATAATCTTTATAAAGAATACGGCAACAACTTGGTACTGAATCCCTTTCCCATCATCCTCCCGTCATACGAATTGCCCGAAAAAAGAATAAACGATGTTCAAATAGATTATCCTGAATATTATAAGGACACTATTGTTTATGGAATTACAGATAAAAATATAACGAAGCTACCTGATGATATGCTTCTCAAATCTAAATTTGGAGAATATTCCCAGACATTCACTCAAGATGGTAATAAACTGATTATATGCAAATCGATTCTTATATTTTCAGGAAGGTATTCCAAAGAGCAATATAATGAATTTTACAGGTTTATGACCCTTGTCTACAACAATGAAAATAAAAACTATTATATAGAAACACTATGAAAAAGACTTTAGTTCTCTTCCTGTTTTTGTCAATATTTATAACCACTTATGCCCAGGAAAACTTTTCCATGGAATATGGTAAGGTTACGAATTATGAAATGACTATGACTGAATATAGTAAAGATGCTGATGCCGAAGCTCTGGTCGTTTACGACATGGGAGAATATTTTTTTCAGGGAGATGACAGGCGGGGTTTCATACTATATATGAAAAGAAAAACCAAAATAAAAATACTGAAACCAGCCGGCATCGAATATGCAAATATCGAGATTCCTTACTATATAGAAGGTAACGATTGGGAAGAAATACATGAGATAGAAGCGACTACCTATAACGCAGAAAACGGACAATTAATAAAAACAGTTCTGGATAATAAAAATATATATGAAGAAAAGGCTACAAATAATGTAAGAGTGAAAAAAATAGCATTGCCAAATGTAAGAGAAGGGTCGGTCATAGAAATCAGCTATATTCTGACTACACCATACTTTGTACATATGCGGCAGTGGGATTTTCAAAGAAAAATTCCGGTTGTATACAGCAAGCTCAAGTATAAAGCGATCCCATATTATGAATATGTATATATCGCAAAGGGTACCGATAAGTTCGATGAATTTGACAGCAAAGCTTTATTGCAGGATATCCGCTTTGGCAATCTGCTATATAAGGAAATGGAATATACGTTCGGAATGAAAGACCTACCTGCTTTTAAAGATGAAGAGTTTATTACCTCGGAAGAAGATTATATAGCCAGTTTAAACTTCCAGTTATCAAAAATTCATTATCCCGGAGGAGGAAATAAAGAATATATGAGTACCTGGCCTGAAATATGCGATGAATACCTGAAGAATGATGACTTCGGAAAATATGTCAAAAATGCAGAAAAAGAAGGCAAAAAAATATTACCATCATTAAACCTTGAAAACAAGACCCCTTTGGAACAAGTGCAAGCAATAACAGAATATGTTAAGTCTAACTATAACTGGAATGGCATGTATGGAAAATATGCAGAGATTAAGCTATCAGATTTTCTTAAGCAGAAAAAAGGAAATGTCGGAAATCTAAATTTATTTCTGACAGGCCTGCTCAAAAGTGCTGGCATAGATGCGCATCCGGTAGCCCTCAGTACAAGAAAGAATGGCATAATAAGAAAGAGTTATCCTTTCAGTAAATTTCTTAATTACGTTGTAACTCAGGTTACAATAGATGGACGGCCTTATTTTATAGATGCAACCGAACCTTTGTTGTATTTCAGCGATTTACCTATTCGTTGTATAAATGTAGAAGGATTGGTCGTAAAACCTAAAAGTGAAGAATGGGCTGAGCTTATACAAAGAAGTATTTCTTTCGATCAGAAAGAAATATCGCTCAAAATAGTACCGGAAGGAAATAAAATAGAAGCTAACAGCAGATTCATAGGTCAGGGTTACGACGCCTATTATTACCGTACTGCTTATCTCGGAAAAAAAGAGAATCTTGTTAATTATTTAAAAAAGAATCATAATATCGATGTCATAGGAGATATTGATGTTACAGCAGATAAAGATAAACTGAACAGACCTTTTCATTTTTCTTTTTCCTACACTACTAACTTGGAGAGTACTCCGGATAAATTATTTATACATCCATTCGCAAACCTGTCTATAAGCGATAATCCATTTAAACAAACTGAGCGGCGGCTTTTTGTAGATATGATGTATGTGAGAAGAAGTAATTATAAATCAAAAATAGAAATACCTCAGGGCTACAAAATAGAATATATGCCACAAGTGCAAACTATTGATAATTCCGTAATAAGAATGGATTACTTAATCCAAAATGAGAATAACCAGATAGTAATAACCGCCGGATATTCATATAAAAAGAATATATATAGTGCCAGCGATTACAATGAGCTGAAAATGTCTTTTGCTGAAATAATAAAAAAAATGGAAGAACTGGTAGTATTGGTCAAAGAATAAGCATTACAGGTTAATTGCAAATTTCTTCGTGAGGGCAAACCTCCCTACCCTCTATCTGGATAGTTACATGCCTGATTCCGAATTTAGTTTCGATTACAGACTTTGCTTTTTCGAGGATAGCATCCCTGTCCATGTCTTTTTTCACCTTTAAATGTGCGGTCATTACCGAAAAATCGGAAGTTATCATCCAGATATGCAGGTCGTGTATATCTTCTACCCCATCTATAGATTTCAGGAGTTTCATTACTTCATCAAAATTTATACCGTACGGTTTTGCTTCCATCAATATATTTACGGATTCCTTCAGTACATTCCATCCGCTATACAATACTAATACTGAAACAATCATACTGGCTATTGAATCTGCGATATACCATCCAAACAGCATTATCAGTATGGCAGCGACAATAGCTCCTACCGATCCTAACAAATCCCCGATAACGTGCATGAATGCACTTCGTACATTCAGATTGTCTTCTGTTGAACCTTGTGAATGCAATATATAAGCAACGATAATATTAATGATAAGCCCGATAACAGAGATGATCATCATCCCTTTTCCCATTACCTGTGGCGGATCGGATAAACGATCTATAGCTTCCTTGAAAATAAAGATAGCCAACAAGACCAATACTATACCATTCAGTAATGCCGCAAGAATTTCAAAACGTTTATAGCCATAAGTCTTAGAATGAGTTGCAGCCCGGGCTCCGAATATAAGGGCACTCAGGCTTAACCCCAAAGCAACAGCATCACTCAACATATGCCCGGCATCAGATATAAGAGCAAGGCTATGAGTAAGATATCCGCCTATAAATTCAACAAACATAAAGCTGGTTATCAGAATGAAACTGATAGTTAAAGCTTTCTTATTAGCATTGTGAGTGTGGCTGTGGCCACTATGTGAATGGTTATGACTGTGAGTATGATCGTCATGGTTATGATTATGTCCCATGAATATTCTTATTTAGAATTATTAAAAATAAAAAAGCAAGGGTAAAGTTAATTCTTTTTCCCTTGCTTTCAAATATTTTCGAGCAATTCACTAATCTACTTATTAGTCGTTCATTGAGATTAGGAATTCTTCGTTATTCATTGTTTTTCTCAACCGTCCTTCAAGGAATTGCATTGCTTCTACCGAATTCATATCCGACAAGAAGTTACGCAGCACCCACATACGGCTAAGCGTGTCATTGTCAAGCAACAAATCATCCCTACGTGTACTTGATGCAATAATATCAACTGCTGGGAATATACGTTTGTTAGACAATTTACGATCGAGCTGAAGTTCCATATTACCTGTACCTTTAAATTCTTCGAAGATAACATCGTCCATCTTAGAACCTGTTTCAGTCAGTGCTGTGGCAATAATGGTTAACGATCCTCCGTTTTCTATATTACGGGCCGCTCCAAAGAAACGTTTTGGTTTATGCAATGCATTTGCATCTACCCCACCGGTCAGCACTTTACCTGATGCCGGCTGAACAGTATTATATGCACGCGCAAGACGTGTGATCGAGTCTAATAGTATAACTACATCATGTCCACATTCTACCATGCGTTTTGCCTTATTAAGCACAATCTCTGCAATTTTCACATGACGGTCGGCCGGTTCATCGAATGTAGAAGCAATTACTTCTGCATTCACACTACGCTCCATGTCGGTAACCTCTTCCGGACGTTCATCGATCAAAAGAACAATCATATATACTTCAGGATGATTACTTGCAATGGCATTGGCAATATCCTTCAGCAATGTAGTTTTACCTGTTTTTGGTTGAGCAACTATAAGTCCACGTTGTCCTTTTCCTATTGGAGAGAATAGATCTACAACACGGCACGAAAGGTTATCATTACGGCCTTTGGTCAGCCTGAACTTTTCATCTGGGAAAAGAGGTTTCAGGTGGTCAAACGGAACTCGGTCGCGAACTTCGTCCGGAGTACGTCCGTTTATTCTGTCAACTTTAACCAATGGGAAAAATTTCTCCGATTCTTTTGGCGGGCGAATCGGGCCTTCTACAATATCTCCGGTCTTTAAACCAAACAGGCGAATCTGTGATTGTGATATATAAACATCATCGGGAGACGACATGTAATTATAATCTGAAGAACGAAGGAACCCGTATCCTTCCTGCATAATTTCCAATACACCTGTAGCGACAAGAATACCTTCAAAATCAAACGGTTTCTCCTGTGCCTGATTGTTTTGTTTCTGGTTGTTATTGTTATGCTGTGGCTGTTGTACTTTATTCTGTTTTACAGGAGCAGCTTCCTGAACAACTTCAACGGGAACCACATCCGAGTCTACTTCGAGAGGTGCAAGTAATGGCAACCCTGGAATTGGCTCCTGCGGCTCACTTTCTCTTACCTTATTCGATCTGAAAACTAATTGGGTTGGTTTTGCTGAAGGTTGCTGTGCTTGTGGCTGTGGCTGAGATTTTGGTTGCTGAGGCTGTTGTTCTTCCTGTTTATTTTCTTTTACTTCAACAGGTGCTTTTTTTATTATTTCCTTTAGTGGTTTCTTATCCACAGCTTCTGCAACGACTGCTGGGACTTCTTCCTTTTTAGCAGTCTCCGGAACAACAACGGGCACTTCTTTTTTTGCCTTGGTTGTCGCTTTTTGCGCCTTAGGTTCTTCTTTTTTCACCTTGTTAGCTTCAACAACAGGTGTTTCTTCTGCTTTTGGAGTTACAGCTTCCTGTTTTTTAGTTGAGGATGGAGTTTTTGATTTCGTTTGTTTTGTTTTTGCAGCATAAGATTTTTTTTGCTGTTGCTCTATCCTGTCCTCACTCTGATAGCTTTCAGAGTTTTTGTTACGAGCTTTCAGGATTGCTTGTTCATCCAGTATTTTATAAATAAGCTCATCTTTTTTATAAGCATCCGGACGTCTTATTCCAAGCTCTTTTGCAATAGTTCTAAGTTCAATAGTGAGCTTTTCATTTAGCTCAAGAATGTTGTATATACGCATGTGTATATCTATGTTAAATTATATTATTTAGTTGATTTACTATAATTTATATTTATAAAATGAATAAGATGCACTTTCCTTGTAGTTCAATTATATTATATATGATATAGGATCGTTTTTGAAGATTAAGCTACCTGAAAGTTTGCTTTTAGAAGTTTCCGGCATTTATATATAATACCCTAAATTTAGACTGATATATAAATTTTAGATTAAAATATATAAGATTGTTATCCAGACCGGAACTTTTGTTCTAATCCTTCTAGTAGAATCAGAGCGCAAATATACAAAAGAATTTGTATTTCAAGCGTTAAATACTCTAAAAAAACATACATCTGTTTCTTTTGGGAACGATTTCTAAAAAAAAAAATTATTCTTTAGCTAAAATAAATCACTTTTCAACAGATCTGTCCTCCATTTACTTTCTACTCTTTTGTTTCTCCGGCTTCATCTATTAGTGGTTATCTACATAGTAATCTCCAAACAAATAATATGATTAACAGCCTCTTACACTATGTATCATTTCTGACAATTTTTCCTAATCTTTCTAAATTGCTCTATTATAGAATAATCGAAGCCTTCGCTGGAACTATATCACTTATTTCATTTTCGTATTATTATAGTTAAAGATACGACAGTTAGAAAGCACTCATTCAGGGAGAGAAAGCCAAGATTACATTTCTATTTTTTGAGTATTCTTTCCAAATAGGCAATATCTAACAACAAATTCACTGTCTCAAATTTTCCTTTATAAAACACAGCCCAGTTATTGAAAACACAAGGTAATTCCTTTGCTTTTTGCAGCGTATCCACTTCAATTAAAGATACAGGAACGTTATTCATTTCACAATACAGTTTCATCTGCTCGACATTTTGAGAGACATAGGGGCATTGCATATCATAATAGATTGTTAGCTCTTTGTTTTTAATTTCTTTATTTTTAACATTTCGCTCAAATTTTGGCGTTGTTCCATCAAAAGAAAGGGCAAGCAATTCATATCCGCTATCGGTAGTATCAACAACTTCAAAGCCAAACTTTTTCGCAAATGATTGGTCTGTAAGCCAGGATTTTTGTTTTTTTGCTCCAAGCATACAAATACCGGATTTACCTTTTTCTTTAGCATCAGCCAAACAATACTCCATCAGTGATTTCCCATACCCTTTTCCTTTATAACTACCCAAAACCCATAAGCAATATACATAATAATAGTTATCACCGGTTATAGGAACCCAGGCTGTTTCAAGAGGGGCATATTCAATAAAAACCGTAGCTTTTGCATTTAACTTTCTAAAAACATGGCCTTCTTCTAGCCGGTCTGAGAGCCATTGTCGCTTTGCTTCAATCCCTTGATGTGTTTTTTTACTACAGATAATGCAGCATAAATGTTCATCGATAAGGTTTTCCGGTGTTATGTTTACAAAATCTGTATTCATAATATTTGTCAATGGATCAGCCATGGTAGATTAAATATCAAAAAAAACTATCTTATTGATTTTCTTCTAATTATATAACATAAACATGCCCATCCGCCTCGATTAGCGTTTATAGAGATTTTAGTTTGTGTCTAATAATAAGATAATCAATTAATCTAATTAAATAAAAAAGCTCAACTAATTAATAATCTATTGACAATCAATCAATTGAGCTTTCATTCTGAGGTTCCTGGCGGATTCGAACCGCCGTCAACGGTTTTGCAGACCGGTGCCTAACCACTCGGCCAAGGAACCTTTTTCGGTTAGCGATTGCAAAGATATAATATTTTATCTAGAAGACAAGTTTTTGTCAATGTTTTTATACTTTTCACCCTATTCCGGCTTCAATACAATTCCGGTGTTTGTCTTTCCATTGATTTTTATTACAATCGGTTTCTCGAAACGGACATGGCGTACATATTCCGTTTCTGTAATCGCAGGTTGACTGTTCAAATAATCTTCATCGAAAAGCCCTTCCCCCGATACATATGGATTTATGGAAAAATAGCCGACGCCAAAAGATGTCAGATTCTGAAAGAAATGAGTTCCCTGACTCGGCTCTATTTTATAATTATTAAGTGTTAATTCTACAAGAACCTGCGCATTTGATATCTGGGACCATTTCACCGGAATGCCCAGCCACGGGTCGCTACTCCCCCATCTTCCCGGACCGACAAGCACATAGTTCTTCTCCTGTTCAAGAAATGCGGCATTAATTAAATCTATCTCCGATGCTATTTTGTTATTGTTTGCCGCATTAAAGTCCCTGGTTTTCACATATACGATATCATACACCTCGCTAAAGACACCATGTCCCAAAGCACTGTTGGAATGAAGTATTTCCTGTTCAGGTTTTATACGGGATAAATCCTCTATCTGTAATTCCTTATTCTGAACGATCGGACGTATCTGTAATAAATAGAAATTACCTTCTCCTTTATCCTTCAAGTCTGCCGCAAATTCAATTTCCACGGCACGCCCCATCTCTTCCTGCCCTATTTTCAGTATTTGCTGAAGAATTTCAGCTAACGGAAAAACATTGTGTTGTAATACATTCACAAAAGATAGAATTTTCCGCCCACTATCATAATATCCGTCATATATTACCTGATCTACAGGATCATATGTAGATGATATATAACGAATCGAATTATCTTTCTCCGCATCTTTGATTGTAAGTTTCAGTAGATTGAAACCATCATTGGTAGTAAATTCTTTATCAGGACTTTTCAAATCCAATGCATAAAAATAACGTTGTGTATCCCGTAATGCCAGATCGACAGTGCTAAGTTGTACAATATTATGCGGGTGAGCCGGAGAAAAACGCAGGTTCACCCCACCCTCCACAATATATTTTCCCAGCCCTAATACAATATTGGCAATGCCTTCTTCCGGTTTCTCATTTCCTACAGGATAGAAGTTAAGAGATCGGGCCACACCCGAAATAGTCGGATAGAAACGATCTCCATATACAGAGCCTACAGCCTCCTGTAATACGATTGCCATCTTTTCCTGATCAATAAGATTTTGGGTAGCTGTCATATATGCCTTACTGTCTCTGTAAAAAACAGAAGCATAGACAGCCTTTATCGCTTTGCTCAAAAGTTCCAGCATCTGATATTTATCCTCTAAAAGAGGTATCATATAGGTCGAATATACACCAGCAAAAGGCTGATAATGAGAATCTTCCAATAGGCTTGACGACCGCACTGCCATCGGAGCCTTTATTGTTTCCAGAAAAGCCATAAAGTCTTCAATGAGGCGATCCGGCAACCCGGCTTTAAGGAAATAACGTAATATCTCATCATCCGGACGGTCAGACAGAGCAATAGGATACAGATCGTTTGTTTCCATGAATTCATCGAAAATATCTGTACAAAGAACCACTGTACGGGGTATTTTCACCGGGATATTGACATCTTCATTTAATTCCAGGTGTTCCTTCACAATATTATCCATAAAGGCGATACTGCGGCCTTTTCCACCGATAGAACCATCTCCCATACGGGCAAAATTAGAGAATTCATCGAAGCGGTCTTTATCAAAGATAGCCACCACACCCGAGTTTTTTACCTTACGGTATTTGATGATCATATCGTAAATAAGCTGCCGTGCCTCCTCCATACTTGTATATTCAGATACACTTATCCTTTTCAGCCACCCGGCAACAGAAAACATCGCACGGGAGTAGAAAAAGCGGGAAAAATGGTCGTTTGATAAATGATATGCAAGAGAATTGTCAGGAATTGAAAAAATATTTTTCTGCAAATCTTTCAGATTCCTGATACGCATAACCTCTTCATTCGTCTCCGGATCTATAATAATAAAGTCTCCGAATCCGAAATTGTTAACGACCTGCTTTTTCAGGTCTCTTGGAAAACTCTTCGAATTTTTATCTATAAAGTTACTATTCAGCTCTTCAGCATATATTTCGTTCGATTTTTCCGATGAAGTGAATACAATAGGAACAAACCGCCTTCGCTCTCTCACCCATTTGGCAAAATGATAACCGGCCAATTTATCCTTTATCCCTTTGTGTGTATAGCTCATATCGGTTACAACGCCTAATATATTGTTATAATACCGGGTATAAATATTAACAGCTTCTTCATATGTGCGGGCTAACATAATTTTAGGCCGTCCACGCATACGAAGCTTCTGCTGGTGTTCGTTTAAGGCTTCTTTCGAAAATTCCTTCGATTCTTCCATCACAATTTTAAATAATGTAGGAAGCGCCGACGAGTAGAAACGCACAGAATCTTCGATCAGCAATATAATTTGCACCCCTACACTTTCTGTATCGTGTTCCACATTCATAGCATCCTCTATTAGCTTTATTATAGCTAACAACAAGTCGGGATTGCCAAGCCAGCTAAACACATAATCTACCCCGGAAAGGTTTTCCTGCGAAAGCCTCTTTGTCACCTCTCTCGAAAATGGGGTCAATACTACAAACGGAATATCAGGATATTTTTCTTTTAAGTGCTTTGCCGTAGCAAACATATCCGTTTCATCCATATTGGGCATTTGGATGATCAGTTCATAGTGATTATCCTCTAGTTCTCTCAAGGCTTCTTCTTCTGAAACAACCTGTACAAAGCGGGGAGGATAACTCAGATTGAGGGACGTATATTCATTAAATATCTGTTCATCGATACGCCCATCATCCTCGAGCATGAAAGAATCGTACTTTGTCGCTATCAGCAATACATTAAAAATTCGTTTAGCCATCAGATCGGCAAACGATGTATCCTTGAACCTAAACGCTTTTATATCAGGTATTTTTTCCATAATATTTTCAGTTATAGGTCAACTGTCGACAATCAGTAAAGCCTGAAAGTATTGTTAAAAGTTGACAAAGTTGACACATATTTCATTTTTTAATTGGTTTGTAAGGGTCTAATTGAAAATCGCTGAAGCGTAGGTGAAGCAAACCTGACATATTTTACATCCTTTATTCATAATTCAAACTTATAATTTACAATATAGAACTCCTTTCCTACATAGATAAAGATGTCTGCAAAACATAAAACCTCTATACGAATAACAAATATAATGCAAAAAAGAAGCCGGATTGTATTCACGATCCAGCTTCTTTATATATTTTACGATATTTGTCAACGTATACGGTCTAACGATTTTACCAGTTTTTCGTCTTTCTTAATTTTAGATACTGCTAACAGGTCAAATATAAGAGCTATAACCGGTAATATGATACCAACCTGCACCTGTATTATATATTCATCCATCTTTCCCAGAAATGCATTGAGATATACAGCAAATGTCACATAAAATATAATAATACATAATGCTGTAAGTAAACCTATATTCGCTTGCAGTTTTCTTTTTTTGTAAAGGAAGATATTAATCAGTGGCAATAGAGTACCTAACACAGCAAAGGTGAGTACGCCCCATGTATGACAACCACTGCCAAATACTCCTATCCCATAAGAATGGAAAGACTGTATAAACTTGCTTCCATCATCAATCCCCAGTAACGGGCAAATAATAGTAACTCCCATCAATATAGCAGTCAGTAATAGAAAGATCGTCTGTATGCGTTGTATCATCAGCTTTTTAGAAATAAGAACATTTAATGATCCGTTTCTGAATCATAATTAATGCTGGTCATTATGCTTAAGAAAGGATAAAAAGGTCTGGTGGCCTTAGAAGTTATCTTTATCCTTATTTGGATTTCTGTAATAAAGTTTACCTTCTGTATATTCCTGTGCTGCTATCAGTGTCGCTTTCGGCAACTTTTCATAATAACGTGAAATTTCGATTTGTTCTCTGTTTTCGAAAACTTCTTCAAGGTTATCGTTATATGATGCAAATTCCTGCAGCTTCTTGTCCAGATCCTGTTTCATTTCCACAGATATCTGATTAGCACGTTTCCCTATGATTCTCACAGTTTCATATACATTACCCGTATCTTCCGACAGGGACATCATATCTCTTGTAACTGTGTTGTTTGCTGCATTCGACTTTCTGTAATCCATATATTCTAAAAAATTATTTTAATGTTTTATACTAGTCTTTTAATTATTCATTTCCTGTTGAACAGCCTCATTGGTCACCTGATCTACTTCCTGTCCCAAAGCTTTCAGCGCCTGACGATAATACCGCTCCGACTCTTTCAAATATTTACCATTAGGGAACATATTCCTGTAATTGAAATGCTCATCCAGCAAATCACGGTAACGCGTAGGTTTCTTCTCTTCTACACTGTAATATGCCAGTTCGTAACGGGCTCTTACAATAAGGATCTGAAACTCTTCTGAAAAAGCAGAAAACGGATAATTCTTTAATGCTTCGTGACTTGTAACAATACACGCTTCGTAATTATTACCCATATACAATCCCAGATTATAATATAAACGGGCAGCGAGGAACTCTTTATACGCCAGTTTCTCTTGCAATTTAAACATCAGATCCTGGGCTTCGGGTGCTCTTTCGCTCTGAGGAAAATATTCCAGAAAACTCTGAAACTCCTGAATTGCCTTAATTGTACTTGTCTGGTCGAGACGGGCATCAGGCGAATCGAGATACAAACCGTAGGCTGCATTGTATCGGGCCAGTTCGGTGTAATCTCCTTTCGGGAATTTGTTATAATAGCGCGTATAGTACTGAGTTGCCGTAGTGTAATCTTTGTTATAGAAATAAGACTGGGCCAACAGGAATAAAATCTCCTGTTCTTTGGCAGATCCTGTGTATGCAGTTAATATTTCTTCCAGCAAAGTGGATGTCCTACTATATTTTTTTTCATCGAAATATTTTTTGGCGTATGTATATTTCAGTTCAGCATCGCGGCTTTTCAGTATTTTATTATATTCGCCACACGAAGCTAATAACACAGCCAAAAATAAAGTACACAGAATTTTAATCTTCATTCTACTCAAAAATTAGTTTGCAAATTTACACAAAGCTTTTATAATTTGAAAATAAACTTTTACAATTATGTTTTTTTGAGAGATTTAACCGGATTATCAGAACATATTTACAACCCGTTTCACACTTTCAATAAACCTGTCAATCTCTTCTCCCGTATTATAGAATGCCAGCGAAGCCCTTACCGTGCCCTCTACACCCAAAACCTCCATCAGCGGCTGGGCGCAGTGATGCCCTGTGCGGACAGCTATGCCCATTTTGTCGAGCAGCATTCCCATATCGTAATGATGAATATCTCCAATAAGAAACGAGATTACACTGCTCTTATTATCCGAAGTGCCAAATATACGGACATCTTCTATTTTCATTAATTCATCAGTACAATATTGTAATAACTGATCTTCATACACTTTTATTGAGTGGAGACCAATATTTTTTACATATTTTATTGCTTCGGCCAATGCTATCACGGCCGGATAGTCGGGTGTACCGGCTTCGAATTTGAAAGGCAACTCATTGAACGTAGTCTTATTAAACGACACCTGGCTGATCATTTCACCACCTCCCTGATAAGGTGGCATCCGGTTGAGCCATTCTTCTTTTCCGTAAAGCACCCCTACCCCGTTTGGCCCGTATATTTTATGGCCGGAGAAAACGAGGAAATCGCAGTCAAGCTTCTGCACATCTATTTCGATATGTTGAACCGATTGCGCAGCATCAAGTAATACAGGAATATTGTGGGAATGGGCAATATCAATGATTTTTTCTACCGGATTTATAGTACCCAATACATTAGAAACATGCATAATTGAAACCAATTTAGTCCTTGACGAAATCATCTGCTCGAACTGATCAAGTTTCAATTCTCCTTTTTCATTGATGGGAATCACTCTGAGTTTAATTCCCCTGATAGTCTCTTGTAATTGCCACGATACGATATTGGCGTGATGTTCCATCTCGGAAATGATTATCTCATCCCCTTCTTCGCAATATTGCTGACAAAAACTATGCGCTACCAGATTAATGGATTCGGTAGTTCCTTTTGTAAAAATAACCTCTTTGCTATGCTTCGCATTTATAAACTGCTGAACCTCTAACCGTGCTTCCTCGGCCAGATCTGTAGCCTGCTGGCTTAAATGATGTACACCACGATGCACATTAGCATTCGTGGTGTAATATATTTTTTCCAGTGTTTCCACTACAATTTTAGGCTTTTGCGTAGTTGCACCGTTATCAAGGTAAACTAATGGTTTTCCATAAACAGTGGTAGAAAGTATTGGAAAATCAGCTCTTATTTTTTCTATATCAATCATAATAGTTGACAAGTAAACTAAGATACGAGTAAACAAGTTAAAAAAAGTATCTTGTATCTCGTACCTCGTATCTATATTTATTTACAAACAGCACAATTCCCGCAACGGGCGCTCTCCCCTTTGAAACGCTTCTCCACAAGATCAAGCAGGCGGTCCTTCAGGCGGTCGATACGCACATGCTCCAATACCCCTGCAGCAAAAGCCTGCATAAGCATCAGGCGAGCAGTTTCTTTAGGAATACCACGCGAGCGCAGATAGAACAAAGCATCTTCATCCAACTGACCTGTTGTAAGCCCGTGCGAACATTTCACATCATCGGCATATATCTCGAGCTGCGGTTTTGAATACATATGGGTCGTCGGAGCAATACACAGGTTGTTGTTCGACTGATAGGCCATTGTTTTCTGTGCATCTTTTTCTACCCTGATACGTCCGCAGAAAGAGCCTGTAGCTTCATCCTGTAACACATATTTAAAAAGCTGCGTGCTTGTGCAATGTGGCATAAGATGATCAAGGAATGCGAAGTTATCGACATACTGATGCCTGTCGGCGATCACCATACCGCACACATAGGCTTCGGCGTGCTCCCCATTCAGTTTAACAACATAATTATTACGGCTTACCCCTGTATTAAATGTCATATTATTTACCAACACATTTGAGCTTTCCTGTTGATTGACAAACGTATTGGTGAGACGTGTCACTTTATCAGAGTTTTCTTCCAGATCGTAATAATCAACAACAGCATTCCTGCCGGCAAATATTTCAGTAACCTGTGTAGCAAGGAACTGGGATTCGTCAACCGTATGGTCACATATCAGTAGTTTTACCTGTGCATCGTCTTCAGCAATGATCATCACACGACGATTCACCAGGTAGTTAAACTCACTTTTCAGTATATTGATCAACTGTATAGGTTTCTCTACAATCACACCTTTTGGCACATAGATAACAAAACCATCCTGTGCAAACATGGTGTTAAATGCCACAATACCATTATTATTCACATCGGCTATGTGCCCGTAATATTTCGTAAACACCTCAGGATTCTGTTCTGCAAAATCCTTCATACCGCCCACAAACACACCTTTCGGATATTCAACCCGTGGTTGATGCTCTTTGTGAAACAGATCATTTAGTACGAAATATAAATTCGTTGTAAGGTTTGGTATCTCACATCTGAAAGCCACATAAGGATTGCCCTTGAATGGTACCCTGTGTATATTCAGTGCATAATCGGGTAGAAATTCTGCGGCCACATCCAGATATAGGTAATCCTCCATTCTTTTGGTAGGAAAGCCTTGTTTCTGAAAAGCTTCGAATGATTTATCCCGAAGACTATTCATCCCCGCAGCAGACTTACTGTCTATAGTATCTCTGTATTGGTGAAATATGTCTATATATTGTTTTTCTATCATTATTGAAATTCTTTAATAATCCAGTCGTAACCTTTCTCTTCGAGTTCTAAAGCCAGCTCAGGGCCTGCGCTTTTCACTATCCGCCCTTTGTACAGCACATGAACAAAATCCGGCTTGATATAGTCCAGCAGACGCTGGTAGTGCGTTATAACGACTGTTGCATTATCTTTACTTCTCAGCTTGTTCACTCCTGCAGCCACAATACGCAAGGCATCGATATCAAGACCCGAATCTGTTTCGTCCAGAATAGCCAGTTTCGGTTCTAGCATTGCCATCTGGAATATTTCATTACGCTTTTTCTCTCCTCCCGAAAAACCTTCGTTCACCGAGCGCCCGGCAAGGTCTTTATCTAAATCTACCAATTCGCGTTTTTCACGCATCATTTTCAAAAAGTCTGATGCAGAAATAGGCTCCTCGCCTTTATGTTTACGTATTTCGTTAAGTGATGCGCGCATAAAATTCGTCATACTGACTCCCGGTATTTCAACAGGGTACTGGAAACTAAGGAAAAGCCCTTCGCGCGCCCTGTCTTCAGGATCCATATCTAACAGATCGTGTCCACGGAAATCAACTTCACCCTCTGTCACTTCAAAATTGGGGTTACCTACAAGTACAGAAGCCAAGGTACTTTTTCCGGCACCGTTAGGCCCCATTATCGCATGTATTTCTCCCTCGTTTACAACAAGATCCAATCCTTTTAGTATTTCCTTGCCTTCGACGTTGGCGTGAAGATTTTTTATGTTTAATAAGTTCACCATTATTTATTTTGTTATTGTTTAAAAGTTAAATTCTTAGTGTTTGTTCATCTATTGAACACTAAAGAAATATATATGTTCAGAATTTATTGAACTTCAGGACGCAAATTTAATAAAATAAAAAGAAAAAAGCCTGCTTATGGCAGGCTATTAGTTATCTATTAAATCTATAATGTTTTATCAGTTATTCTCCCAGAAATAATCTTCATCATGACTATAATAAGTCAGACTATCCCTATTCTTCTGATAATAGTTGTGAGGCACCAATGCTATTTTGCAGTTGTATTCCCGTATCATATCCGAATCGACACTACTGGAAGCTGTACAAGAAAACCAATACAGATTCTTCGACATATAACTGTCTATATACATTTCTTTCGTATATTTTATCTTATTATTCCAGTTCGCATCATCACTTATAAACACAGGACTATTTTCTATCAACCTTTTCCTTACTTCTCCTATACCAAGCATATTTCCATTCTCATCTTTTACCCATGTATTAAAAGTAGGATCGACCCACACCCACTTGTTTAATGTTTCCGAATAAACCATATTAATAACATGGCAATCCGAGTCATTCTCATCCTTAGGCAAGCAGGTTATAAAACGTGATTTAAAACCCATCGCCAGGTAACATTCGTTCAGGAATATGGCCAAAGCCCTGCAATTTATGCCTTTATCGTGTTCTTTTGCATATTCATATAATGATATTGCTGTACGTTTATCTATCGGCGGCATAAAATTTCCATCATGCCTGATAAGATTGTGAGCCCATGTCATAAGATTCAATATGCGTGATGTCTCATTACCCACCCCTGCGATTGAATCCAAATTGAAATATTTCTTTAAAATCTGTAATTCAGATGCACCAGGTGGTTGATATGTAAATACAGGAGGTTCTTTCGAATATGGTCCTGATTTCTGTAAAATATAGGTATAATCGCCTTTTTCACGGATAGAATTCTGAAGTTCTTTGAATCTGGGAAAAGCTCTGATATTGTCCAGATCACTGTCATTTTTTGAATGGTTATAATTACTATAACCATTTTTAATAGCCTTTTCGTACGACAATAAAGCCTCTTCTGTATTTCCCTGCATAGAGTACGCACATGCCAGATTATAATAAACATGTTGCAAGGAACCGGAAAAATCACGTTGCTTATCTTTTCCAAGCATTAAATATTTATTCTCGACTTCCAGCAAATTATTCTTTGCGCACAAATAATCTTTTTCCTCAAAACACTTACCAACCTGTTGAAAAACAGTTCCCATAAACGATTCAAAATCTTCTTTCTGATTACTATTCTCATTTTGCGCATTAACGGAATGTGCAGAAAATAAAGCAATTACAATAAACAATGAAATTTTTTTCATAATATTATTAAGTTACCGGTTTAATAAGAAGACGAAACAATCAGCCATACTGTTACATAAAACAAGGAAAATCAACATTATTTGTTGATTTTCCTTGTTTATTTTATAGCTTTTTATCATTTAAAAATCCATCTCCACCACTACCGGGCAATGATCTGAAAAGTAAATTTCATTCAGAATAGAAGCGCCTTTAAGACGATGTTTTGCCGCCTCCGATATAATATGGTAATCGATGCGCCAGCCCAGATTTTTCCCCCTGGCTCCGGCACGATAACTCCACCAGCTGTACTTTTCGGCACTCTGGTCATATACACGGAATGTATCTATCAATCCCGTATCAATAAACTCATCGAACCACTGACGTTCTTCAGGTAAGAAGCCCGAACTTTTGGTGTGACGTTCGGGATGGTTAATATCTATTGGCTTATGACATATATTATAATCGCCACAGACCAGTATCTGCGGCCTTTCTTTTCGCAATTCATTTATAAAGCCGGTGAAATCGGCAAGGAAACGCATCTTTATTTCCTGACGGATATCCCCCATCGTACCCGAAGGAATATATACACATATGACTGTCAGATCACCATAATCGGCACGTAACACCCTGCCTTCTCTGTCAAACTCAGGGATTCCCATACCTATCTTTACATGATCGGGTTCCAGTTTCGACAAAATAGCGACACCACTGTAACCTTTTTTTTCGGCAGGATGGAAATAATAATTATACCCGAGAGACCGGAGCGTTATAACGTCTATCTGATCTTCCGTTGCCTTTATTTCCTGTAAACAAAGCACATCCGGTGATTCTTTTTCAATCCATTGGTAAAGTCCTTTATTTGCCGCAGCACGTATACCGTTTACATTATATGATATGATTTTCATCGATGCGATATTTTAATCAGTTAGTTTTATACCTTCATTTTCGGCAGCCTTTACTTTCTTAAACAGATCGGACGCAAATACAAAATCATTGAAATCTTCGTTCGTAGATGACATAACATCTTTGCTGGTTCCCTGCCATTCCAACTGCCCTTCTTTAATAAAGTTTATGCGTTCGCCGATACCCATTACAGAGTTCATATCATGCGTATTAATAACGGTTGTCATTTTATATTCCTTGGTAATATCATGAATAAGGTCGTCGATAACCAGAGAAGTTTGAGGATCCAAACCTGAGTTTGGCTCATCACAGAATAAATATTTCGGATTAAGAGCTATAGCTCGCGCAATAGCCGAGCGCTTCATCATACCTCCACTAATCTCGGATGGATATAAATGTCCGGAGTCTCCCAGATTCACACGTTCAAGGCAGAACTGGGTGCGTTTGTCCTGTTCGGCTTTCGACATTTTAGAGAACATCATCAATGGGAATCGCACATTTTCGAACACAGTCATCGAATCGAATAAAGCCGAACCCTGAAAAATCATTCCCATCTCCTGACGAAGATCTTTCATCTCCTTTGCACTCATTTTAGGTAAGTCGCGCCCGTCATACAATATTTGCCCACTTGTAGGACGCATCAGTCCGACAAGATTTTTCAGCAATACAGTCTTTCCTGAGCCACTACGGCCAATTATCAGGTTGGTCTTTCCTGCCTCGAATATAATGTTTATATCAGAGAGAACTTCTCGTCCGTCGAATGATTTATATAAATTCTTTACTTCTATCATGACATCATCAATTGAGTGAGCAACAGGTCGGCAATCAAAATCAGAATACTGCTCATTACCACCGAGTCGGTACTGGCCTTTCCCACATCGAGCGATCCGCCACGGGCCGCATAACCATAATATGAGGCTACCGAAGATATAATGAAAGCGAAAATAATTGTTTTAATAAGCGCATACCATACATAAAACTCCTTGAAGAAAAATTGCAATCCATACTGGAATGTGTCAGCCGGCATTACCTGACCGAAGATACAGACAGCAAAACCACCTATCACCCCAAAAAACATACTCAATATCACAAGTACAGGAACAAAGCTCATAAGGGCTACGATCTTAGGCAATATTATATAATTAGCCGAATTGACGCCCATAATTTCCAGAGCATCTATCTGCTCTGTAACCTGCATCGTCCCTATTTCCGAAGCAATATTCGACCCCACCTTTCCGGCAAGGATCAGACACATTATAGTGGATGAAAACTCAAGTATCAAAATTTCACGGGAGACATACCCTACCGTATAACGCGGCATAAAAGGTGAATCAATATTCAGTTTTATTTGTACTACAATAACAGCACCGATGAAAAAAGAAATAATGACTACAATCCAGATGGAATTTACACCCAATTTGCTTATTTCATCCATATACTGGCGAAGAAATACATTCCACCTCTGGGGCTTGGTAAAAACTTTTTGCATCAGAAGCGTGTATTTTCCCAATTTGTCGAAAATAGATATCAAAAACATATAATAGTTATTTCTTTATGCAATAATTTGTAAAATCCAGACAAAGATACATTTTTTTTGCCTCTTCTTCTTAACAGCTCAGAATTTATATTGTTTTAAGATTGTTGTTTTTCGAAGTCCATTTACTTTATTTTTTACACACACAAAACCAAAAATTCAATATTAAAGAATTCTAATTAGTTAATTATAGTTAATATTATTTCATATTGCTTTTATTTTGTACATTTACATCGTATTTCTGAACAATAAAATATCATTTTAATACTCGTGACAAATTGACCTAAAAGACCTATATATTAAAAACAAACCATGAAAACAAAAACTATTGTTACCGGTGTTATCGGTGCCGATGTGCATGCCGTAGGTAATAAAATCCTTGCATTTGCCCTTGAAGAAGCAGGATTCAACGTTGTGAATCTTGGGGTTATGGTTTCTCAGGAAGAATTTATAGATGCGGCCATAGAAACAAATGCCGATGCCATAGTCGTTTCGTCTCTCTACGGACACGGAGAGATTGATTGCAACGGCCTTCGTGAAAAGTGTGAAGAAGCCGGACTAAAAAACATCCCTTTATTGGCCGGAGGAAATCTGGTAGTAGGTAAGCAGGATTTTGCCGATGTTGAAAAAAGATTCATCAATATGGGTTTTACGCGTGCATACCCTCCGGGAACAACCTTAGAAACAACAATCCACGATTTGAATGAACTAATAGGTTAATTCTTTTTGTCATGAAATACTTGACGGTCGACTTTGGCAGCACATACACCAAACTAACTGCCATAGATGCCGAAAACAGGACCATAATGGGTACTGCCAGTGCCTTTACCACGATTGACACAGATATCATTAACGGGTATAACACCGCTTTGCTCAAACTCGAACAAACAATAGGGAAAAATCACTTCGATCAGATACTTTGTTGTAGCAGTGCCGGAGGCGGGTTAAAGATGGTCGCCCTCGGGCTGGTTCCCGAACTGACCGCCAAAGCCGCTAAAATGGCTGTATCAAGTGCCGGAGCGAAAGTTATCAAAACATACTCTTTTGAAATATCTTCAGCCGAAGAAAAAGAAATACTTGGCATACGACCTGATCTCGTACTACTTTGCGGAGGTACCGACGGAGGAAATAAAGAAGTAATCATTGCAAATGCCGGACGCCTGAAAAACATCCCGGCCGATTTTTCCATAATCGTAGCTGGCAATAAGTGTGCTTCCGACGAAATAGAAGAAATATTTAAGGATTCGGGGAAAGACTTTATCATTACAGATAATGTAATGCCTGTCTTTAATAAGCTTAATATTGAACCTGCCAAGCAAAGCATACGTGAACTCTTTATAAAAAAGATCATTGAGGCTAAAGGTCTTTCGGGTGTACAGGCAATGGCTTCGAACGAGGTTATCCCTACCCCATTGGCCGTTATGTCGGCATGTGAACTGCTCAGTAAAGGCATGGAAACCGCCAAAGGCATTGGCGATTTTATGGCAGTAGATCTGGGTGGGGCAACCACCGATGTATATTCAATGGCTGACGGAAAGCCGCAGATGGAAAACATTTTGGAAAAAGGATTGCCCGAACCATTCAGCAAACGTACGGTCGAAGGTGATCTGGGAATGCGGTATAGCCTGAATTCAATGGCTGAAAGCATCGATTTCGATTCTCTGGAAAAACAATCGGGAATAATCAAAAACACTATTCTGGATTGGATTTCGCAATGCAATAAGAATCCTGATACCATAGCAATGAATGCTGAGGAATCCATCATTGAAGAACTACTTGCCAGAAGTGCTGTGGAAATAGCCGTAGAAAGGCACTGTGGTATATTGGAAAGCTCCTATTCCCCAATGGGTGAGATATTTACCCTTACAGGAAAAGACCTTACCGGAATACCTTATATAATAGGTATAGGAGGCGCCATAATAAACAGTAGCAATCCGTCATTCATATTGGGAGGAGCAAAATACAATCCGGGAAAATATAATTATATGAAACCCCGGGAACCGGAATACCTGCTGGATAAAAAATACATTTTCGCCTCGATGGGACTTCTGGCAAAAGCCGATCCCGATTTGGCCTTAGATATAATGAAAAAAGAAATAATAAAAATATAACCTAAAATAATTGAACCGAGGAGGGTAAACCAAATGGAAATTAAAAACGTAAAGTTATCTAACGACGATTTTTTTGCCGAACGCAAAGAAGTTTTGGAGCATTGGCCTACGGGAAAAGGCGTTGATTTTGACGAAGCGGTCAAATATCAGAAAGAAATTCCCGCAAAAAAACGCTTTGGTGAAAAACTAGCAAAAGCAGCGGCAGAAGGGGTCACGCTGATCCAGCCTCGCGCGGGAGTAGCTCTTTACGCCGAACATATCAAGTTGCTGCAATATCTGGAAACTGAAGGTGAAGCCGACTTATTGCCGACTACCATCGACAGCTATACCCGTCTGAACAGATACAAAGAAGCCGAGATAGGAATAGAGAAAAGTAAAGAAACAGGACGTTCCATGCTCAACGGTTTTCCTGCCGTGAATTATGGTGTGGATATTTGCCGCACTGTGACTTCTTCGCTTAAAAGTCCGGTACAGGTGCGCCATGGAACTCCCGATGCCAGATTACTTACAGAAATAGCCATAGCCGGAGGTTTCACCTCGTATGAAGGTGGTGGTATTTCTTACAATATACCATATTCGAAGAATCACTCACTTGAAAAAACAATTGCTCACTGGCAGTATGCCGACCGTCTGATCGGTTTATACGAAGAAGCGGGTGTCTCCATCAACAGGGAGCCATTCGGCCCGTTGACGGGGACGCTTGTCCCTCCATGTATTTCGAATAGCGTTGCTGTTATAGAATCTATTCTTGCCGCTACACAAGGAGTGAAAGATATAACAGTGGGCTACGGACAATGCGGAAACCTCATTCAGGATGTAGCCGCTATACGTTCTCTGAATATAATGACACGGGAATATCTTGATAAATTCGGCTTTACTGATGTTAGGGTTACAACGGTATTCCATCAATGGATGGGCGGATTTCCGCAGGACGAATCCAAATCGTTTGCCGTCATCTCATGGGGAGCAGCAGCAGCTGTACTGGCAAAAGCGACCAAAGTGATCGTAAAAACTCCTCACGAAGCTATGGGGGTACCAACTAAAGAAGCCAATGCTGCAGGGCTGAAAGCAAGCAAGCAACTTACATCGATGCTGAAAGACCAGAGTTTTGTAGATATCCCTGCCGTGGTCGCCGAGAGTGAAATTATTATGAAAGAAATGAGATGTATCCTGGATAAAGTAGAAGAACTGGGACATGGCGACTATGCAGTCGGCACAGTCCGCGCATTCGAGGCCGGGGTCATCGACATTCCTTTTGCACCGAGCAAATACAACGCAGGTAAGATTATGCCGGCCCGGGACAATATGGGAGCCGTACGATTCCTCGAAATAGGAAATGTTCCTTTCTCTGAAGACCTGAAAATCTTCCATCGTCAGAAACTGGAAGAAAGGGCCGCTTACGAAAAACGTCCAGTAAGTTTCCAGATGGTGATTGACGATGTATATGCCATAGGAAAAGGATTTCTTGTCGGCAGACCAACCAGTCGTTCATAAACAAGAATATCAATCATTATAAAAATACAGTTATGAAAATAGTCGATGTAATTTGTGCGCAGGGAAAAACAGGTTTTTTCTTCGACGATCAGAAAGCCATAAAAGCAGGAGCAAAACACGATGGCGCATTTTATGAAGGTGAACCTATGACTCCGGGATTTACGGCGGTAAGACAGGCGGGAGAAGCCATTTCAGTATTATTTATCCTGGAAAACGGCGCCATTGCTCATGGCGATTGTGCGGCAGTGCAATATTCGGGAGCAGGCGGACGCGACCCATTGTTCCTTGCCAAAGATTTTATACCTGTTATAGAAAAATATATAGCACCATTATATAAAGGAAAAGAAATCTCTTCATTTCGTGAAATGGCCGACATTGTGGATAAAGGCATCAACCCCGAAACAGGAAAAATATACCATACAGCCATTCGTTACGGTGTAACACAAGCCTGTCTCGACGCTGTCGCCAAAAGTAGATCAAAGCTAATGGCGCAGGTTATCGCTGATGAGTACGGGACAAGCATATCAGATAGCATTATTCCTATTTTTTCCCAATCGGGCGACGACCGCTATCTCAACGCCGACAAAATGATTATGAAAGGTGCGGATGTACTTCCTCATGCCCTGTTTAATAATGTGGAAGAAAAGACCGGGTTGAAAGGTGAAAAATTACAGGCTTATGTAGAATGGCTGAAAAACCGTATCTTGCAGTTTAAACCGTATGAAGGTTATAGCCCTGTTATACATATAGACGTATATGGAACGCTAGGGCCTGTATTCGACAATGATTTTGAAAAGATCGCCGAATATATCGGCACACTGGAAGTGATAGCCAAACCTTTCCATATACGGATAGAAGGGCCTGTGGATATGGGAGAAAAGATCGCGCAGATAAATGCATTGAGCAGGATTCGCCAGTTGATGGAAGATAAAGGTATCAAAGCAGAGATAGTCGCTGATGAATGGTGTAATACACTCGAAGACATTCAGGATTTTGCGATGAATAAAGCCGGACATATGGCACAGATAAAAACTCCTGATCTTGGGGGCATCAATAACTCCATTGAAGCGGTGATCTATTGTAAAATAAACGGCATGGGGGCTTATCTGGGTGGAACATGCAACGAAACGAATCGCTCAGCCGAAGTCTGTGCGCATATCGCAATGGCAACCTCACCAATACAATATCTGGCAAAACCGGGTATGGGTGTCGATGAAGGCTATATGATCGTTTTCAACGAAATGCAACGTATATTAGCATTAAAAAATAAATTGTAAAAAATAATTTCAAAATTTCAGGTTTCAATATTTCAAAATTAAATTTGAAAAGAATCTTTGAAATCCTTAAATTTTAAATCTTGAAATTTTAGATTATGGAAGAAATAAGAATTCTTTCCCCTACTGCCATCCTGGGATATGGCTTTCCGATGGAATCGTTTGTTGAAGGTATGAAGCGTAAGCCTCATGTGATTGCCGTGGATGCGGGCTCTACAGATCCGGGCCCTTATTATCTGGGTGCCGGAAAATCCTTTACTGACTATAATTCAGTGAAACGCGACCTTGGGATTATGATCCCTGCCGCCATAGAAGCAGGAATACCTGTCATCATCGGCACCGGAGGCGGTTGCGGAGGTTATCCCCACGTAGAGTTTTGTCGCAGGATAATTGAAGAAATAGCCACAGAAAAGAAATTATCGTTCAAACTGGCGATAATACAATCCGAACTGGATAAAGAGCTTATAAAATCGAAGTTAAGGAAAGGTGAAGTTATTCCGCTTCATCCCGCCGGCCCTATTACAGAAGAAGATGTAGATAATACAGTACGTATAGTTGCTCAAATGGGAGAAGAACCTTATATAAAAGCCTTGGGTGAAGGAGCAAATGTAATCCTTGCCGGACGTTCTTACGATCCGTCGGTATTTGCTGCTCTTGCTATTAAAGAAGGATTTGACAAAGGTTTGGCCATACACCTGGGCAAAATACTGGAATGCGCTTCGATTGCCGCTATTCCGGGTAGTGGCAGCGATTGCATGTTCGGATACCTGCAAAAGGATAATTTTGTCCTCGAACCGCTATCTCCATTGCGCAAATGCACTACTCTTTCGGTGGCTGCCCATACATTGTATGAAAAAACAAATCCGTATATACTTCCGGGTCCTGGTGGAGCAATTGATTTACATGAAGCTGAATTTACGCAGGTTACCGATAATACAGTAAAAGTTACCGGCAGTAAATTTGTGCCTACCGAAGAATATTTTGTAAAACTGGAAGGGGTGAAAAAAGTTGGTTACCGTACTATTTCAGTTGCTGCTGTGAAAGACCCTGTAATGATCGAAAAAATAGATTCCATAGTACAAAGCGTGAAAGACCGTGTAAAAAACAATTTTGAGAGCTATGGTATCACCGATTTCTTCCTCGATTTTAAGATATATGGAAAGAACGGTGTAATGGGACTATTCCCCGGAGCAGATAACCGTGTAGCTCATGAACTGGCCATCGTTATCGAGGCTGTTGCCCCAACTCAGGATCAGGCAGATACCATTTGTGGGTTTGCACGCAGTACAATGTTACACTTCGGATATGAAGGGCGTATTTCCACCGCCGGAAACCTGGCATTCCCTTTCTCCCCGTCAGATTGTAAAGTGGGCGAAGTTTATGAGTTCAACATTTACCATCTGATGAAGGTGGACGATCCTATGGAGTATTTTCCCATTACGTATACAGAATTTAGGAACGGAAATTAATCGAATAACATTATGGAATACAATTTAAGAGATATAGCCTCGGTTATCCGCAGCAAGAATTCCGGCCCATATGAGCTTACTTTTGATATCATATTCAAGGAATTTGAAATGTATAATAAAATAAAAGCGGCCAAAGCAATTAACGAAAAAGGGTTTGCCACATTATATAATATACCCGAATCGGACATTATCAATCTGGTATATTTCGATCCGGCCAAAGCGGTGAAAATTACTATCATACGCCCTATTCCATCCGGAGCTTTAGGAGAAACAGATGTATACGGAGCACAACAGCATTCCCCTTTAATGAATTTTAAATTTAAACTTTAATAAAGCCCCCCTGTGTCCCCCCGAGGGGGGGAACTAGACAGAATAATAAAACAAATTATAATATGTCATTTGTTTTCAACTCCCCCTCCGGGGGATACAGGGGGCCAAATCTATTATGCGCAATTTAATACAGGAATACTCCGTCTTCTCCCAATACTTCGCCCCTCGTGGCAGAGAAAGGCTTCTATTCCTTGGTGAACAGATATCACAGCGCCATCTCAGCTATTATGACCGGTTGATCGGGATTGTGGGAGATGCCGGATCGGGAAAGTCATCCCTTATTAAAGGAATGTTTCCCGGACTGGAACTTTCAAATGACGATGACACATTGAATCCCCGTAAAATATTACAGGTAAGGGATCTCGAAGAAGATCTGCACGAAGCGACTACATATCATATCGATATGCGTTTTCAAGTGGCATTTACACAAATGCACGAGATCGTGGACTTTGTTCGCCATATTCTTGAACGCAAACGCAGAATCATAGTAGAACATTTCGACCTGTTATTTCCTGCCCTGGGGATTAATGCCGATATAATAGTGGGCATCGGTGAAGAGATTATCGTTACACGTCCCAGCATTTTTGGCCCATTGCCACAAAGTATATACGATATTGTGCATGAATCGCTGTGGTATAGGAAAGTGGCACACACAATCGAAGATATTACGATGCTACTGCTCGGCACAGAATTCGGCGTAGACGAAAATCTGTATTATAGTTCTGATATGCGTAACGGATTTGTGCTAAGATTTATAAAAGAAGTAGAGCTCGATTTTTGCAGGCTTTCGCAGCGCATACACGAAAAACTGGCAGAGAACCTGACTATCAATTATTACGATGAAGACCATATAATGATAGGTGACACCATTGTGAAGTGTGACGGGCCACGCTTCCATATCCGCAACACATCGGAAGTCGAACATTTTACGCTGATCAAAAAATTCATTTACGATCCCAAGACAAATACCTATTGCCTTGTCGGATGTCTCGATGATGAAGATAAGATCAATATAAAGAACCTGAATACAATTCATTTCTTAAAAAGACAAAGCTAGAATGACCAGAACTGTTTATGCTAAAGATATAACCCAACTTGTAGAAAAGCTTTGTATAGAAGCCAATTGCCATCTAACAGAGGATATTTACCAATGTCTGGGAGAGTGTCGTAAAAAGGAAAAGTCACCTTTAGGCAAGGATATACTGAATACATTGATAGAAAATGCAGATATAGCCAGAACCGGTAATGACCCAATCTGTCAGGACACGGGTATGACCGTTGTTTTCGTCACAATGGGGCAAGACGTGCATATTGAAGGGGGCTATATTGAAGACGCCATCAATCAGGGAGTACGGCAAGGTTATGAAAAAGGTTACCTCCGGAAATCCGTAGTCAGCGATCCACTAGGAAGGGTTAATACAAAAGATAATACGCCTGCCATTATCCATTACGAAATAATACCGGGTGATGAATTCCATATGACAGTTGCACCAAAAGGTTTTGGCAGCGAAAATATGAGCCAGTTGAAAATGCTGAAACCAAGCCAGGGACTGCAAGGCATCAAAGATTTTGTGATCAATACTATTTCGGAAGCGGGAGCAAACCCTTGCCCTCCGATTATTGTAGGCATAGGCATAGGCGGTACGATGGAAAGATGTGCCTATCTGAGCAAAAAAGCTCTCTTACGCCCTGTGAATGAAAGAAACAGCAATCCGGAACTAGCAAAATTGGAAGAGGAATTACTGGAATTGGTCAATAAATTGGGAATCGGTCCGGCAGGATTTGGAGGAACAACCACAGCTTTAAGTGTAAATATACTTACCTCTGCCACTCATATAGCGGGATTACCTGTTTCGGTTAATATCGGTTGCCATGCCACAAGGCACGCAGAAGGTAATTTATAAAATTTTTCTTTTATTTGTCATTCTGAGAGTAGCGAAGAATCTAATATAAGATGTTTCGTTGCTCAACATGACAAAAAATATAGACATATGGAAAACAGAATAGAACTAACTACTCCCATTTCAGATGAAATTATTAAGAACCTGAAAGCCGGAGATATGGCATATATTTCAGGAACGATATACACTGGTCGCGATGCTGCACACAAAAAAATGTGTGAATTGCTGGCAAAAGGAGAACCTATGCCCTTCGATTTCGAAGGGGCGACAATATATTATGCAGGCCCCTGCCCTGCCAAACCGGGCACTCCTATCGGATCGGTTGGCCCGACTACCAGCGGCCGGATGGATCTTTATTCGCCACAACTGATTGCAAAAGGTCTGAAAGTGATGATAGGTAAAGGCCTGCGCAATAAGGAAGTTATAGACGCCATAGTGGAACATTCGGGCATCTATTTCGCTGCTATTGGCGGAGCAGCAGCACTGATGGGTAAAAGCGTAATCAGTGCGGAAGTGATAGCTTTTGAAGAACTGGGAACCGAGGCCATAAGAAGGCTTGTAGTTAAAAATCTGCCTGTAATCGTAGCTATCGATAGCCAGGGAAAGAATATGTACGAGGAAGGGAGAAAGAATTATGAGTTATGAATTATAAACTATAATGAGAATGTTGTTATTCCAGTTATTTTTCATGTATTTACACAAACAAAAGATATCACCATAACGTTATTCTATAAAACGGAATAACATGAAACTTGACGGAAGAAGAACCAGTGATAATGTAAATGACCGCAGAGGTAAAATTCCCGGGGGCAAAGCATCGTTGGGTATCGGCGGATTAATTATAACAGGGCTCATTGTGTGGCTGATGGGCGGTAATCCTTTAGATGTTGTAACCCAGCAATTATCCGATGGATCAATGACTACTACACAAGGAGATTATACACCTTCGGCAGAGGAAGAAGAAGCTGCTGCATTTTCAAAAAAGATACTGGCCGGCACTGAAGATGTGTGGACAGAGATATTTAAGCTAAACGGAAAGACATATACCCCACCCGAAATGGTACTTTTCACGCAGGCAACCCAATCGGGCTGCGGAAAGGCAACTGCATCCACAGGCCCGTTTTATTGTCCCGTGGATCAGAAACTATATATCGACCTGTCTTTCTTCAACGAGATGAAAAACCATTTGAATGCAGGTGGCGATTTCGCTTATGCCTATGTAATAGCTCACGAGGTAGGACATCATGTACAATACCTGTTGGGAACACTCGATAAAGTGCAACAACAGCAGCAACGGATGAGCCAGAAAGAAAGTAATCAACTGAATATCAGACTGGAATTACAAGCCGACTTCTACGCCGGAGTATGGGCGCATTATGACAATAAGATATTCAATTCGATAGAAGACGGCGACATTGAAGAAGGATTGAATGCAGCGTCTCAGATCGGGGACGACCGCCTGCAAATGAACGCACAAGGTTACACTGTTCCCGATTCATTTAATCACGGAACTTCAGCACAGCGTTCACGCTGGCTGAAAAAAGGGCTGCAAACGGGAAATTTAGCAGATGGCGATACATTCTCTGTACCTTACTCGCAATTATAGCACTACATAATGCGACCCCGAAAATCCATAGAAAAGGACTTTCGAGGCCGCATCGAATAAGTAGTGTTCTATTCTGTTATAATTACTATAACTCCGTTTTTACCTTTATCGCCATATTTCTTTATCGCCTCTTCACCTTTATAAACATGCATTGACTTTATGTCTTTCGCATCCAACGAATCGATGCTTTTATCGGGCTCTTCTTTTCCGTCTATTATCAGCAGAGGTTTATCAAGTTGCAGATCCTTATTTATTTTACTCATCGATCCGTAACCGATAACCTTCACTTTAGAAACCTTTTCACTGGAAGGATTCTCTTTTACATACTCTTTTGTATGGATAATAATCACCCCGTTCTTACCATCTTCTCCATATACATCAATAGCTGACTTATCCTTTAGTACCGATATATTATCTATCGTATTCGGAGCGATTTCATTCATTTTATCATACGAAATTTTCTTTCCATCCAAGATGACCAAAGGCTTGTCTCTCGGTATACTACTGGTGTTTTTAACTCGAATATTAATAGTATCACCCCTCAATGTCATTGTGCTGGAAGATACCTTCCCCGAAGCATTTCCTTTTGGTATGATTCTTACATTACTCAAAAAATGTCCTACTCCTTCATTCTCAGAAATACTGTCAGTCGATTTTCGTATCAGTTGTGTCTGTACCCTTACAGGTTTCCCATTCAATTTATTTGTTGTCAAAACCATAATACCATTCTTAGCTTTTACTTCATACAACGAATCATGATAATTGATATTTTTGAACTCGAATTCCTGAATATCAGCAGAATCACCTTTCACTCCATCCACAAAAAATTTAGATTCTTTATCTTTACTTACAGTAAATACCTTCGTCCTCACTATACTATTGTCAATACTGGTTGTATCTCCTATTCTAAAATAATAAACCTTTTGGGTACTATCGGAACTTTCAATATTCATGTGCAGGTCAACAGTGTCCTTACCGGCCAGATATTCACCAAAATCAAAACTCGTCTGTTCTATAATATATCTCGGCTCTGCCGAAGCCCAAAGAAACAAACCCGACACCGGAATAATCATCAGGGCTGCCAGCCTTTTCCACGAGGCACTTTTTGCTTTCTTCATCATACTTAATCTGTTTAATGGCTTTGAATAATTAAATGAATTGGAAAAAGAAAATACGGGGCCCTGAAATTCCTGATTGATAAGTACCGCCTGATACAATGCCGGAGAAACCCCGGAATCTAGAACAGCCTTATCGGCAAGATATTCGTGATTTTCTTTTAATAAATACACATATATCCATATCAAGGGATTGAACCATTGCAACAGCAGCATGCATTCGCCGGCAATAAGATCTATCCAGTGTTTTTGTCTGATATGGGTTATTTCATGTTTTAATATAAGTTCTTTCTCTGCCGATGAAAGCCTGTTAGTATTAATCAGAATAAAATTTAGCACCGTAAAAGGAAATTTTACGATATCGCTTTCTATCAGCTTATATTCTTTAGCGTCCAGCCTTTCACCGTTTGTGATGTATTGCTTTAATCTGTGATACGAACAGACGTTCCGTATAAGGAGGACAAGCATCCCAAGGACATACAGGACAAAAAGAACTGACCATGTATCTATTGCCGGCGAGGAAGCCACAGACTGTGCCATGGCAGGAATTCTATCCTCGATAGGGAGAAGCGGGATAGAGATCACAACATCATAGGTATAATTTATAGCCGGGAGAATCAGTGATGCGATAAATCCTGCTATAAGGAAAAACCTGTTGAATCGGAAAAAGGTGGTCTTCCGCAAAAACAGCACATAAATGACCAGAAAGATTCCCGTCCATATACCCGATTTAGCTATATATATGATAAATGATTCCATAATATCAGGTTTTATTTTTCTTCTTCCAGCGCTTTCCGGGTATCGTCTATCAATTTATCCAACTCCTCTATCGAAAGGTTTGTCTCTTTAGCAAAAAAAGACACCATAGAAGAAAATGAACCGTTAAAGTAATTTTTCACAAAGCCAAACAATTGCTTCTTCGAATATTCTTCCTTCGACACTGTGGTTTTGTAAATATTGGTGCGCCCTTCACTATAATGAGTCACAAAATCTTTCCCCTCCAAAATACTCAATACCGTAGCTATTGTGGTTCTGGCAGGTTTATTACTATCAGTGAATTCTTTCAATATATCCTGTACTGTCCCCTCCTCTATTGTCCACAGTATTTGCATAATCTGTTCTTCGGCCTTGGTCAACTGCATAATTATATATACTTTATCGTTTTCTTTAATATTCCGGATAAAAATAGAGAATTCCTATCTTATCCTCGACAAATATATGTCTATTTTTTTAGACAGCAAATATTTTTGACTATTTTTTTAGACAAAGCCTAAAAAAACGAATATTCACGTCTTCAAAATATTTACATTCCTTAGATATGTCTTTCTGTATTTTATTTCTATTTTTGTAGGATTAGCTAAAAGGTAGAATAAAGAATGAGAAGGATTTTCCTTATTGGATACATGGGAGCAGGCAAAACAACTGCCGGCAGAGAGCTCGCCAAAGCCCTTGGTTTAGATTTTATTGATCTCGACCACTTCATTCAGGGACGTTTCTTAAAAACAGTAAATCAAATATTTCAGGAAGTAGGAGAAACTGAATTCCGCAACATTGAACGTAATATGCTGCGTGAAGTCGGGGAATTCGAAAATATAGTTATAGCAACCGGAGGTGGAACTCCCTGCTTCTTTGATAACATGGAATATATGAACCAGACAGGTACTACCGTCTATCTGAAAGTTCAGCCCGAGGCATTAGCCTCCAGGCTAAATACATGTAAAGACAAACGTCCCCTAATAAAAGACAAAAGCGAAGAAGAATTATATACTTTTATTGTAGAAAGTCTGGATAAACGCGAACCTTTTTACTCCCGTGCAAAAATAATCTTTGAAACAGACAGATTAATCAGCCGGGATGATGTAGAACAGTATGTACAGCAACTAACAGGAATATTATGAAAAAAATCCTTACACAAAGAATTATTCTGAGTATAATAGTACTGATCACAAGCATTCCTTTTGCAGCCCAGAATAAGGAATATAAGCTCAACAGCGACAAATCAGCCATATCAATACTCGTCAGTCAGGAAAAAACAAAATTTACAGTAGATAATATCCTGCGGAAAGAACAGGGGCGGCCGATGCTTGAAGCACGCCTGTATAAACTAGATATCGATATGGATACTATCGGCGCGTGGTCGCAGTTATCTACCGGACAAAATATCTGGAAAATACAAATAGATGTGCCCGAGGCTAAGATATTCTTTATCGGGCTCGATGATTTCTATCTGCCAAAAGGGAGTAAATTATATGTATATAATAAAGATAATCTGAAAAACGCAATATTGTTTGCACCAGAAGACAATCCCGAAGGAGGGCCATATTCATTCGAAAATCTCTATGGAGATAATGTCGTACTGGAATATGTAGCACCTGAAAATCCAACCGAAAAGCCCCGTCTTCACTTAGCTAAACTAGGATATAAATACGTTGAAGGTCAAACTATCCCTGATAGGGATTACTATGGAGCATCACTGCCTTGCATGATAAATATAAATTGCGAACAAGGGGCGGACTGGCAAGTACAAAAGCGAGGAGTAATTCAGCTCCGCACAATCAGAAGCGGCGGCAACAACAGCAACTTATGCTCGGGTACGCTTATAAATAATACTGCCGAAGATAAAAAACCTTATATACTCACAGCATACCACTGTTTCGAAGATGTAGTTGTATCCAATCCCGATAATATTGAAGTTCTCTTTGAATATGAATCGCCCGGATGCGAAAACCAACGTCCGACATATAAATACCACCGGGGAGGGGAGGTTAAAATACTTAATCCTACCGTTGGAGGTAGTGACGGCGCATTAATATTGCTCACGGGTTCTATACCCGAGTATTGGGAAGTATATTATAATGGTTGGGACAGAAATAACCATGCCAGTTCTACGACAAGCGGAAGCATAATTCATCACCCGAATGGAGATATAAAAAAAATATCTTTGTTTAGCCAGTCCCCATCCACTACAACATGGGAAAACGGTGCTAATCAGGCTTATTGGAATATAAAATACACAGATGGTATCACAGCCGGAGGATCTTCCGGCGCCCCATTATTCAATCAAAACGGCTTAGTCATAGGTTCCCTGACAGGAGGCGATGCAATGGATTGCAGTTCCCAAAACCGGATAGATGTTTTCGGAAAATTATGGTACCACTGGGATCAGTCGGCCAATACAGAATTGCACATGAGCAAGTATTTAGATCCTTTGAATACCGGACAGACTGTTCTGGCAGGATTACCCAATATAGACGGGGATGTAAAAGAACTGGTACTCGAAAAAAACAGTCTGGACATCCTTCCGCACACATCATCACCAGTGAGTATTCTTAGCGGCAATGATGGATATACAATAACGTCATCAGATGACAATATCGCTACAGCCGAAGTCAGTGGCTCAACAATCAATGTGAATGCAAAAAAACTGGGACGGGCGGTAATAACCGTAAAAGACCGGCTGAATAAATCAAAAGAACTGGTTGTTACAGTAAGAAACAACATAGATTTCTTTATGGATGGAAACTCCATTAAAGTCAGTATTTATCAGGATGATGTTATCAAACAGGTAAGGCTTATAGACCTAGACGGCGATGTATTCTACGATAAAAAAGATATCAATGAAAGTAGTCATACAATAGACATGTTGCCATTCCGTAGAGGTCTATATATCATACAAATAAAAACAGAAAAAGGGGGAACGAAGGCGAAAAAGATATTATGGCAAAAATAAAATCAGTATATGTTTGCAGCAATTGTGGTAATGATTCGCCTAAATGGCTGGGCAAGTGCCCGGTTTGCGGAGAATGGAATACCTATGTGGAAGAACGCATCAGCAAAGAAAAACCGTCTGCTAAAAACGGACTCGATATATTTGAAACGAGCAAGGCCAAACCTTTGTTATTGAAAGACGTAGAGACAGGCGAAGAACCCCGTATTGACCTGCATGACGGAGAACTCAACAGGGTACTGGGCGGAGGGCTTGTACAGGGCTCTCTTGTTCTGATTGGAGGAGAGCCAGGAATCGGCAAATCGACATTAGTCCTCCAAACCGTTCTGGAACTGAAAGAAATAAAAACCCTGTATATATCGGGAGAAGAGAGTGCCAGACAATTGAAACTACGTGCCGACCGCATCAATCCTGCCAGTGAGAATTGCTTTATAGTATGTGAAACCAATATGGAACAGATATTTGTCCATATACAAAATACAAAGCCCGATCTTGTTATCGTCGATTCCATTCAGACAATATATACCGAAACTGTAGAATCCTCTCCGGGAAGCGTATCACAGGTACGCGAGTGCTCCGCAGCCATACTTAAATTCGCTAAGGAAACAGGCACTCCGGTCATTCTTATCGGACATATCAATAAGGAAGGAAGTATTGCCGGGCCAAAAGTACTCGAACACATAGTAGATACAGTCCTCCAGTTCGAAGGCGACCAACATTATATGTACCGCATCCTGCGCAGTATTAAAAACCGCTTTGGAAGTACAGCCGAATTGGGAATATACGAAATGCGGCAAAACGGGCTTCGTGAAGTAAGCAACCCGTCGGAGTTACTTCTTACCCAGAATCACGAAGGGTTGAGCGGTGTTTCCATTGCTGCTGCGATCGAGGGTATACGCCCCTTCCTGATAGAGACACAAGCATTGGTAAGTACTGCTGCTTACGGTACACCACAGCGTTCGGCAACAGGATTTGACCTGCGGCGGATGAACATGTTGCTAGCTGTACTGGAAAAACGTGCAGGATTTAAACTTATACAGAAAGACGTATTCCTCAATATCGCCGGAGGATTACGGGTAAACGATCCGGCGATGGATCTTTCGGTCATCAGCGCGGTATTGTCTTCCAGTCTCGATATTTCAATAGAAAAGCATGTATGCATGACGGGCGAGGTGGGATTGTCGGGTGAAATACGTCCGGTAAACCGTATAGAACAGCGGATTCTTGAAGCTGAAAAATTAGGTTTCGGAAAGATACTGATTCCTCAGAATAACCTGAAAGGATTCACATCAAAAGTTAATATAGAAATAGTACAAGTAAGAAAAGTAGAAGAAGCATTTCGTAATTTATTCGGATAATCACCTCACCCCTGCCTCTCCAGAAGGAGAGGAGCCGCAAGGCCGCTAGTGTGGGCTTTAGTCAGGAGAAGCAGGTAAAAAAAATGTTTCCTTTCTTAACGAATCTAACTACTAATTAAAATGAATAATATAAAAATAGTGGCATTCGATGCCGACGATACCCTTTGGGATAACGAACCATTATTCCAGAATATAGAAAAAGAACTATGCGGATTACTTAGCCAATATGGAGATGATAAAACAATATCTTCGGCCTTATTCGATATCGAAATGGCCAATATGAGAGTATACGGCTACGGAGCAAAAGCATTCACCTTATCGATGATAGAGACAGCTATAAAAGTAAGCAACGGGAACATCCCGATCGAAACAATCAGTAAAATTATTGAAAAAGGTAAATATCTTTTAAATATGCCTATACAACTGCTCGATGGTGTAAAAGATATATTATCTTTACTACAAAATAGATATAAGCTAATAGTCGCTACAAAAGGGGACTTACTGGATCAGCAACGGAAATTGGATCGTTCAGGCATTGCGGAATATTTCGACCATGTTGAAATTATGTCTGATAAAACGGATAAAGAATACACAAAGCTTGTTTCTGCTTTGAATGTAGCTCCGGAGAATATACTCATGGTAGGAAATTCTTTAAAATCCGATATAATCCCCGCCTTGTCTATTGGCATGTATGCTGCATATGTTCCATATCACACCATGTGGCAACACGAGGTGGTAGATAACAACATATCAAGCAAACACTTCTATAAGGTTGACAATATCAGAGAATTAGGCCACTATCTGGTAAGATAGTGAAAAGGTTAGTTAAAACATGGATTACAAGGAAACAATAGAGTATTTATACAATCAGCTTCCTGTTTATCAAAAGGTAGGAGGATCAGCATATAAAGAAGGACTGGACAATAGCCTTCGCCTGGATGAATATTTTTCACATCCGCACCGAAAATATAAAACAATACATGTAGCCGGAACCAACGGAAAAGGATCGGTATCGCACCTTACTGCCGCCATTCTGCAAGAAGCCGGATATAAAGTAGGACTATATACATCCCCCCACCTGATTGACTTTAAGGAACGTATACGTGTAAATGGTGAAAAAATCTCGGAAGATTATGTTGTGAACTTTGTAGAAAAACACAAGGCTTTTTTCGAACCTATAGAACCATCGTTTTTCGAACTGACAATGATGATGGCTTTCATGTACTTTGCCTACATGGGGGTAGATGTAGCTGTTATTGAAGTTGGCCTCGGCGGCCGCCTCGACAGTACGAATATCATAAGTCCTGATCTGAGTATAATCACTAATATTAGCTTCGATCATATGCAGTTCTTAGGCAACACATTGCCTAAAATCGCTGCGGAAAAAGCAGGAATAATAAAAAAAGATATTCCTGTGATAATAGGTGAAGCCGAAGGCGAGGTCAGACAGGTATTTGAAGAAACTGCCGAAAGAACAGGCGCGCCCATTATCTTCGCCGAAGACGAAAAGATCATCCATTCGAGCCTGAAAACCGCAAGTGGCTGGCTGTTCGACACCAAATATCATCTGCACCTGAAAGGAGAACTATCGGGATACGCCCAGATCAAGAATGCAGCAACAGTACTATGCACAATTAAAGAACTCCAGAAACTCGGATATGTAATTCCGTCAAAAGCTGTTTACAGTGGCTTTGCCTATGTTAATGAGTTGACCGGATTGATGGGACGCTGGCAAATTATACAGGAAATAAATCCCAAAATAGTATGTGATACGGGGCACAATGCTGCCGGAATGAAATATATAGTCGAGCAGCTAACAACAGAGAGATATCAGACCCTGCACTTTATATTGGGAATGGTTAACGATAAAGATATAAGTAATATACTGACCATGCTACCTAAAAAAGCGATTTACTACTTCACGAAAGCATCTATTCCCCGCTCAAGAAACGAAAGAGAATTGGAAGCACTTGCTCGCAAACAAGGTTTGACCGGTTACTCCTACCCTACTGTGGCCGAAGCTGTGCAAGCTGCTAAAGATTGGGCTGCACCGAATGATTTCATCTTTATCGGAGGAAGTAATTTTATTGTGGCCGATGCATTAGAGTATTTTGGCTATCAATAGGAAATTATTTATCTTTTTGACAATCAATGCAGTAATAAACACTACCACCTAAATAAGCCTCTTTCTTAATCTCTCCGCCACAGTTCGGACAAGGATCTTTATACGTATTTTTGGATAGAAGTGTTTTATATCTACCCCAGTTTCCGTAAAAATCTTTTTCAGTATTGCGTCCACCCTTCTCTGTCATGCTTTGCAATGTTACCTTCAGACAGTGAAAAAGATCATCTCTTTGAAGATCGGATAGCGTTGATATTTTCCGCTTCGGATGTATCCCTGCTTTAAAAAGGATATCCTGAAGTACCCCGTTACCCAATCCCGGAATCCGCTGTTCAGTAGCCAAAAGGGCTTTTATAGACATATCTTTCTTTACGCTTTTGAATATATTCCCGAAATATACCCTGTCGAATTCTTCAGCAAGTGGAGAAATACTTTCCAAACTGTTGCGATGATAAAAATTATCCAACTCACCCTTATAAGCGAATATTGCACCATACATAGCTACTGTAAAAGCCAGGAAACTGTTGTCATCGAAAACTATCAATAATTGATGCTTAACAGGATATTTCTCGAATGCAGGATAATATTTAAGGTTTGTACCATCTCCTATTGATATTTTCACATCCTCATCGAGTATAATATCAACAAAAGAGCCGTGTCCCCTCACCAACTCTATTTCACGGCCAACAAGCAAATCTTTGTACAAAAGCGGATCGCCGTTGTACCATGCGAACTTATGCGGACTTGTGGCTTGTAAAACATTCGATATTCGTTTACCAATCAATATATTTTCCGCCTGACGACTAATTACAGTGGATTCGGGTATTTCTATCATAAAACTTATTCTTTTAAGGGATAAGCGGTTCCAGATCTTTTATATTATCTTCAAATGAATTCAACTTTTCCTTCTCTCCGGCAAGCCATATCACATCACCCTCTTCGAACAGAAAGGCAGGTGTAAATTGTATGATTGAGGTTTCGTTACGATCGATGCCGATAACCATACATTCTGTACGTTCTCTTATTTTGGCACTCACTATTGTTTTTCCGATAAGTGGACTGCCCGGTTCTACCAGATATTGCGATAGGCTGACATGATACTGAGCCTCCTCTTCCATTTGTGATGCTTGCTCACGCTTATCTTGCAGGTATTGCGATAATTGCTGCATCTCGTCATCCGATCCTGATACAACGAGTTTATCGAACGGATAAAGATGTTCGTTACCGTCAGGTATATTTATTTTCTTGCTTCCACGTATGATAGTCACTATATTTACTCCTGTCTTTTGCCTGAAATTGAGTTCCCTGAGCGTTTTACCAACACTTGACGAATTCTGGGATATTTCAAACTCTTCGATATGTATATTCTTCGATCTCAGGTCGTTTGCCACAGTCGGCAATATAGCCGCTTTCTTCTCCTCCACTCTTTGTTTCAGATTCAGGTTTTCAAGAAAACGGGCTTCTATCCTGCGGGACTGAGCCTTGAATCCTTGCGAGAATATAATGAGTGTAACTACTGCCAGCGATATAATCACCATTAATACTGTAAGATGAGGGAATAATGGGATCAGCACCATCAGAACTAACACTATACATATTATTATACGAAAAACGATGAGTGAGATCAATGCGCCACGATTGAGACGGTTATCTTTCCACAGATTTTTAAATTGCTCAGAACGGTTTTTTTTCATCATTATGGCGCGCAGGAACGGAGCCATCAATGTAAGCGTTATCAAAGCCGCCAATATTGGCCCCCAGGTACTGCCAGGCATCCATTCCACAATATAAGGAGTGATAAACTTCTGGAATACCAATAATATGGCTATCGATATTGTAAAGTAAACAGCCACAAGGCTGAGGATACTTTTCAGGAGTTCCTTCCAGTCGTTCTGCTTGTTTACCGTATTATAGCCCGAAGCACTGTACCCTTCTATCAGTTTATTGTATTTAAGAGGAATATGTTTCTCTATCCAGTCGGAAACATTACCCGAATATTGTATACAGTACGGTGTTGTAAATGTAGTGATCACCGACACGGCAACTATTATCGGATAAAGTGTTTCGGTTATTACGCCCAAACTCATACCCAACGTAGCAATAATGAACGAAAATTCACCGATCTGAGCGAGACTGAAACCTGATTGAACAGCAACTTTAAGCCCTTCGCCCGAAGCCATAACCCCAATAGTGGCAAATATAATACGTCCTATAAGGACAACAATTGTTAACAGGATAATCAATGAGGCATATTCACTAATTACAGCAGGATCTATCATCATACCTACCGATACAAAGAAAACAGCTCCAAAAAGACTTTTCAGTGGTTCAATCAAGTGTTCTATATGTTTCGATTCCATTGTTTCAGCAAGAATAGAACCCATAATAAAGGCTCCCAAAGCCGCAGAGAACCCTACCGCTGTAGCAAAGTAAACCATACCGAGACACATACCTATAGCGACTATAAGAAGCGTTTCATCATTGAGGTATTTCTTTAGCTTCTTCAGCATGGTAGGTATCATATATATACCCACTACAAACCAGATCAACATAAAGAACAGTAATTTAACTATACTATTAGCCAATTCTCCACCCTCGACATGCCGGCTGACAGCAAATGTAGAAAGTAATACCATCATCACAATGGCAGCAAGATCCTCTACAATGAGCATGCCAAATACAATTCCGGCAAATTTCTTCTTTTGCAGCCCCATATCGTTAAAGGCTTTTATAATAATGGTAGTAGATGACATGGAAAGCATACCTCCCAGAAAGATACTGTTCATTGCATTCCAATCGGGTATAAGCTTCACAATCAGTAGTTCACCCACAATATATCCGATTACGATCATCGAACCCATATTTATTAATGTGGCAATAGAGGCTTTTCCTCCTACATCCATCAGTTTCTTGAAACTGAATTCGAGTCCTAATGCAAAAAGCAGGAATATAATACCAAGCTCCGACCAAATGGTTACATTGGCCATATCGGAAATTTCAGGTAACGCCCTGAATATACCCGAGACCTGTTCTTCCGAAGCTCCTGTTACCTTCAGAACTATACCTTCTATAAAATTTTTAAAATGCAGGCTGGCCAAAAATCCGGCAACAATATAGCCCAAGACGACAGGTTGTTTCAGCCATTTAAATATAATAGTGACTATTCCGGCTGTTATTAAAATAATAGCCAGATCACTGATAAAATCGGGTAGATGCGCCATATATTATCTTTATGTTTTTTTACTTTGTGTAATTCAATAACCTGAATTTTGTTTTTGGAAAGAATTTCAGATCATAAAATTATCAAAAAAAAATGATTTATGAAAGAATTTTGGCAAAGCGATACATAATTACTAATATTTTTTCTTTCATCATTTTTCATTTGATAATATTGACTATAAGCTATTTGTGAACAGATGTTCAAAACTTTTTCATTTAACAAATGTTTTGAAAAATAAAATATTGTACTTTTGCTTTCGAACAAACTTTACAGAACGATTGTTCTACTTAACAACAAACAATTATTAAGAAAAATGAAAAAATTAGTATTTAGTATTGCAGCACTTGCTTTAGCAGCAATGCCTGCATTAGCCCAAGAAAAAGCTTTTGCTCCTAACAAATTCGGGGATAATTGGTTTATCCAATTGCAAGGTGGAGCATCCTACACAATCAGTGAAGACAGAAGTAGCGCATCATTCGGAGACCTTATTACTCCTCATGCAGCAGTATCCCTAGGTAAATATTTTTCTCCTGCAGTTGGAGCTCGTTTACAAGTTGGCGGATGGTCTTCTAAAAACTATTACGACTTTACAGGAGGCGAAGCATTATATGGTGCTTCAAATGGCCTGACAGGCACATACAAAAACAAATATATCCAGACTAATTTAGATGGTATATTGAACCTGACTAACCTGTTCTTACCTTACAAACCAGACCGTGTGTTCAATTTCAGTATTTTAGCCGGTTTAGGTTATGTTCATGGATTTAAAGATTCAGAATATGCGCTGACCACTACCAATATGATTGTGCCACGTGCGGGTGTTCAGTTCGATTTCCGTGTAAGCGAAATAGCCAGCCTTAACCTTGAAGTTGCAGGGAATCTTCTTCGTGACGATTTCAACGGACGTACACAGGCTGCTTCTTATGATGGTACAGTCAATGCCTTGTTGGGTGTTACATTTAACCTGACAAAAGGTGGATTCAAAATGGTAGATGTACAAGACCCGGCTCAACTAAAAGCATTGAACGATCAGATCAATGCACAGAGAGCTTCTCTTGACAGCAAAGACTCTGAAATCAGCCGTCTGAAACGTGATCTGGCCGTTAAACCGGAACCTCAGGTTATCGTAAAAGAAACCAAAGAAGTTAAAGAACAAACAGAAGTATTGATGAATGCTGTTGTCGTATTCCGTCTTGGTAGCGCACAACTGGAAAAGAATCAGGATATCAATATCTTTAACGCCGCACGCTATTTGCAAGACAATCCTGGTGTAAACGTTACAGTTACAGGTTATGCCGATAAGAGCACCGGTACTGCCGCAGTAAACCAAAGGCTGTCTGAACAACGCGCTCAGGCTGTAGCAAAAGTATTGATCGACAAATACAACATTTCTCCTAGCCGCATTACAACTAAAGCCAGCGGAGACAAGGAACAACTATTCCCTACAGACGAATGGAACCGTGTGGTTGTATTCACCGCTACAAGCAAATAACAGAAAAATAGTTAGAAATAATATCAGGTAGTAAGGATGCTCGTTTGAGCATCCTTATTTTTTTTATAGATTTTACTTAATATAAAAATTAAAACACATAAAATCGCTTATCAAAAAAGAAAAATGTATTTTTGTAGGCTTAAAATGAAACAATATTATAATTTATAATCACAACTTATAATTTATAACAAAATACATGATTGATAAAATAAATAAACTGCTATCAGAGATAGAAAATCTCAAAGTTGGTAAAGTTGAAGAGATAGAGGCATTACGTATAAAATATCTTAGTAAAAAAGGTGAAATATCGACTCTGATGAACGATTTTCGTAATGTAGCCTCCGATCAGAAACGTGAAGTGGGAATGAAGCTTAACGAACTGAAAGAAAAAGCCCAGACCCGAATCAACGAATTGAAAGATTCTTTTGAAAACAACCAGACGACAGACGATAGCATCGACCTCACCCGCACTGCTGCACCTGTAACACTGGGTACGCGCCACCCAATGTCAGTCGTAAAAAAACAAATATGTGATATATTCCGCCATCTTGGCTTTTCGATAGCCGAAGGCCCCGAAATAGAAGACGACTGGCATGTGTTTTCTGCGCTAAATTTTGCAGACGATCATCCGGCACGTGACATGCAAGATACATTTTTTATTGCGCATAATCCAGAGATACTACTCCGCACACATACATCTTCTGTACAGGTACGTGTAATGGAAAAACAGGAGCCTCCAATCCGTATCATCTGTCCTGGACGCGTTTACCGTAACGAAGCTATATCGTACCGAGCACACTGTTTCTTCCATCAGGTAGAAGCTTTGTATATAGGCAAAGATATCTCGTTTGCCGACCTGAAACAGGCATTGTTGTATTTCGCTAAGGAAATGTTCGGGGCAGACACAAAAATACGTCTTCGCCCGTCATACTTCCCATTCACAGAGCCTAGTGCGGAAATGGATATCTCATGTAATATCTGCGGCGGCAAAGGCTGTCCGTTCTGCAAGCATACAGGCTGGGTAGAAATTCTTGGTTGCGGTATGGTAGACCCTAACGTATTGGAGAGTTGTGGTATCGATAGTAAGGTTTATAGCGGCTATGCTCTGGGCATGGGAATCGAACGGATAACGAACCTAAAATACAGAGTGAGTGACCTGCGCCTGTTCTCGGAGAACGACAAGCGTTTCTTAGAACAATTTGAGAGTGCATATTAAAAATATAATATTGACCATATAAAATAGGAAAGCTATCCATTGGGGATAGCTTTCCTATTTTATCAATAAACTTAAATACTTAATTTACTCTTACTTTTACAACATCCGATTTACCCTCTCTATCGGTAATAGTAATTGTTGTATTTCCGGATTTTAATCCTTTGATTTTTAAAGTATTTTGATTTTCTGAATAATATGTATGTTTTATGTATTCATTCTCGATAAAAGGTTCAATGTTTGCAGATACAATATCAGGTTCGGTAAAGGTCACTTTATAATCACCGTTACCTTCCATAATATCAATCGATATCTTCTGTTCTGGCTGAATATCAAACACATCTGTATATTTCCATAAATTAAGATCATAAACATCTACTATTTTCACGTGATAATAAGCATATGTCCATATTAATTGCTTGACTGACAAATATGTTTCTCCTGTTTTAATTCCTTTTATTCTAATTTTATTTTCAATCATTCCCGATTCAAATAAAGATTTGTCATCAGCATAAAGAAACAGATATTCATATCCTTTCACGGCATCCTCTATTGGGATTTCCCATGATGAACCTTTTTTTAAGACAATATTTCGAGACGCAGGATTCGGATCAAGCATAAACCTATTATTTACTACATCTATTTTTGCATGATTCTTTTCTCCATCCATAACATTTATAGTTGCGGTCCCTTCTTTTTTTGCGCATATAAATAATACATTTCCCTCAATTAATGTTACTGCAACATTCTCATTTGAAGAGGTTGCAGTATATTCACCTGAGCCACTTTTAATTTCAATCCTGGCATACATCTTTGCATCATCAAGCTCGCAACTATATTCACTTAGTTCTAGTTCATTATCACTACTGCATCCCGCAAAAAGAAAACAAAGAAAAATACATATGAAAAGAAAATAATAAATGTTTTTCATAACTAAATTATATTTATTAATATTCATAGATTAGATATTCAATTACACAAATATAACGCTTCCTTATACATTTAAAATAACAGATAACTGAAAATATCTTGACTAATTCCATAAAAAAATAGAACTTAATTATTCCCCAACAAAAAAAGTATTGATAAAATTTGCTTATAAAAAAAGAGTTTATAACTTTGTGATCACTTTTGATAAAAAAATATGACAAATTGTTTTTTATATATCGTCCTCGTCATTAATATTCTCCTCGTCGGCCAGAATAAATGAGAAAGGTATGTATATAAATAATAGATTGAAAATCTAAGGAAAAAACTAAATATAAGCCTTTCTCAAATATGGGAAAGGCTTTTTTTATAAAGTTGTCTGATTAATTAAAACTAGAAATAGTTAACTGCTAATAAAAAAGTTATGGGATTCGAATTAAGAAGTTCAACAAGTACACAAGGACGCCGCATGGCCGGAGCCCGTGCTCTGTGGAGAGCAAACGGAATGAAAGAAGATCAGATGGGCAAACCGCTGATCGCTATTGTCAACTCGTTTACCCAGTTTGTTCCGGGACATGTACACCTTCACGATATAGGACAAAAAGTAAAAGCAGAAATAGAAGCATTAGGCTGCTTTGCCGCCGAATTTAATACAATAGCCATAGACGACGGGATAGCGATGGGCCACGACGGGATGCTTTACTCCCTACCCTCACGCGACCTGATAGCCGACAGCGTGGAATATATGGTAAATGCGCATAAGGCCGATGCAATGATCTGTATTAGTAATTGCGACAAAATCACTCCCGGGATGCTAATGGCCGCCATGCGCCTGAATATCCCTGCCATATTCGTTTCGGGCGGACCGATGGAAGCCGGGGAGCTGAACAATCAGCATCTTGATCTGATAGATGCTATGATAAAATCCGCCGATGAGTCTGTTTCCGATAAAGAAGTAGATGCGATAGAAAGGGCTGCGTGCCCCACCTGCGGATCATGTTCGGGAATGTTTACTGCAAATTCGATGAACTGCCTGAACGAAGCCATAGGCTTAGCTCTTCCCGGTAACGGAACAATAGTTGCCACACATGCCAACCGCCCCAAACTATTTAAGGATGCGGCTAAGCAAATCGTAGAAAATGCATACAAATACTACCGTGACGGTGATGAATCCGTTCTCCCCCGTAAAATAGCGACCAAAACAGCCTTCCTGAACGCTATGACACTCGATATAGCAATGGGAGGATCTACAAATACGATCCTTCACCTTTTGGCCATAGCACAGGAAGCCGAAGTTGATTTCACGATGAATGATATCGACAAACTGTCGCGCCATACACCATGCCTTTGCAAAGTAGCTCCTAATACACAGAAATATCATATACAAGATGTGAACCGTGCAGGAGGCATATTAGGGATTATGAAAGAACTGGATAAAGGAAAACTTATCGATACCTGTGTTTCAAGAGCAGATGGGTTAACCCTTGGCGAGGCTATCAAAAAATATGATATAACAAAACAAAACCCTTCGCAGGAAGCCGAAATGTTATATAAATCGGCTCCGGGAAACAAATTTAATCTGGTGATGGGTTCACAAGATAATTACTACCCTACCCTCGATACTGACCGCACTAACGGATGTATTCGGGATATGGAGAATGCTTATACTAAAGACGGCGGTCTGGCAATACTGAAAGGGAACATCGCTCTGAATGGTTGCGTAGTAAAAACCGCAGGTGTCGACGAAAGTATTTTCAGATTCTCGGGCACTGCAAAAGTTTTTCATTCCCAGGATGCAGCCTGTGATGGTATTCTACGCAACGAGGTAGTCGCGGGAGATGTAGTCGTCATCACGTACGAAGGGCCGAAAGGCGGACCGGGTATGCAGGAAATGCTTTATCCCACTTCGTACATCAAATCGAAACACTTAGGAAAAGAATGCGCACTTATCACCGACGGCCGTTTCTCTGGTGGTACATCCGGTTTATCCATCGGACATGTTTCACCCGAAGCAGCTTCGGGTGGGGCAATAGGACTGGTACGTAATGGTGATATTATAGAAATAGATATTCCAAACCGCAGTATCAACGTCAAACTCTCTGATGCCGAACTGGAAAGCCGCCGTCAGGAAGAACTGGCAAAAGGGAAGGATGCATTTAAACCGAACCGTAACCGTGTTGTATCTAAGGCGCTCAGGGCATATGCAAGCATGGTTAGTTCAGCTGATTTGGGCGGAATAAGGATAGTGGAATAAAAGGATGGAAGATAAGTCTTTAAATGAAATAGAAGAAAGAGCAATGTATGCAGCATTTTTTAGCAGCAGCGAAGACTATTATCTAAAATGTCTGGATAAAGTAAAAAAAGGGATTGTTATCAACCCTAATATCTATGCATTTATAGGCAATGTATTTTGGTTCTGCTATCGGAGAATGACACTGGAAACAATAGTTATATCACTGATAATATATGCTTTATTTACATTTAGTTTTTTCGTAAATATCTCTTTTTTGTTATTATATATTGTATTTTCTCTTATTTTAGGACTTATTGGAAATTACTTATATATAAAAAAAGCAATCAAAGTGATTAAAAAGGCAAATGAATATGAAAGATTGGGAGATAAATTCACTTATATAAGAGAAAAAGGCGGAACAAATATTTTTGATTCTTTATTAATAGTTTTTATTCCGGTTTTATTTCTAATAGCTTTCATAATATTTGTATCATTTATAATGAGTGATCCGGCAATGTAATATCAAATGAAATACGACAATCAAAACAAAGAAGCAGAATTAGACGATATCTTTGACGAAAGTCTATACTATAAGACCTTTTTCGGGAAAGATGCCACCTATTACGAAAAGATATATAAAAGGATGCTGTCGGGAGAGTCGATCATCTTCAATCCATATGCTTTCCTGCTTAGTATCTTTTGGTTGCCATATCGTAAAATGTATGCAGAATTGGTTGTCTTCGTTCTTGCCATAGGTTTGCTCAACAATTTTATTATGATCGTTATGGGCTTCTACCCTTATGTATGGACTATTCTTTTAGGGGTAATATTTGCAGGCTGTTATGCCAACATTTTCTATATGAAAAAAGCTGAGCGCACAGTCAGGCGTGCTAAAGAATCCTATAACAATACAAAAGACCAGCTGGATTACCTCGAATACGAAGGTGGCGTTTCATTTACAGGACCAGCTATAGTATTGGCAGTCATTGTCCTTATCCTTATTGGTTTAGTATTTCTGATCAACTATATTGAGAATCTTTATTATTAACAAAATAGCATATATAATATAATTATGAACAATAGTAAAATAACAGGAAGTGAAGCTCTTATGCGATCGTTACTGAACGAAGGAGCAGATACTATCTTCGGATATCCGGGCGGAGCTATAATGCCCGTATTCGATTGTCTGTATGACTATCGGGACAGAATAAACCATATCCTTGTACGTCACGAACAGGGTGCTACCCACGCAGCACAAGGATACGCACGCACATCGGGAAAGGTTGGTGTAGCCCTCGTTACCTCAGGGCCGGGAGCGACTAATGCTGTAACAGGTGTTGCCGATGCCATGCTTGACAGTACTCCTATTGTTGTTATTTCAGGACAAGTAGTATCCTCTCTGTTAGGAAGCGATGCATTCCAGGAAGCCGATGTAGTAGGTATTATGCAACCTGTTACCAAATGGGCCTACCAGATACGCCGCCCCGAAGATATTGCATGGGCAGTATCACGGGCATTTTATATAGCATCCACGGGACGTCCCGGACCTGTTATCCTGGATATCACCAAAGATGCACAATTCGGGTTACTCGAAAACTTCAAATACGAAAAAGCAACATTTATACGCAGTTATCAACCAAAACCCGAGGTAAAGCAACAGGAGATAGAAACAGCGGCACAAATTATAAATACGGCAAAAAAACCATTAGTACTTGTCGGACAAGGTGTAATCTTGGGGAACGCTGAAAAAGAATTCCTTGCTTTTGCCGAAAAATCGGGTATACCTGTGGCCTCTACAGTCCTGGGTCTATCTGTTATGCCATCAGATCATCCTCAACATGTAGGTATGCTTGGCATGCATGGGAATATAGCCCCAAATCAAAAAACTAACGAATGTGATGTGCTTATAGCCATAGGCATGCGTTTTGATGACCGTGTTACAGGCGATCTGAATACATATGCCAAACAGGCAAAGATTATACATTTCGATATCGATAAGGCCGAGATAAATAAAAATGTACCTGTAACAGCCTGTGTACTAGGAGATGTAAAAGAAACATTGCCTTTAGTTACAGAGCTTTTAGATAGAAAATCATACACTGAATGGCTGGATGAATTTAAAGTTTGCTATGACAGGGAATACAATGTTGTAATCAAAGAAGAACTATATCCGGAATCGGGGCAGCTAAAGATGGGCGAAGTGATCAATAAAGTATCGGAAGCCACCGGAAACAAGGCTGTACTGGTTACCGACGTCGGGCAACACCAGATGATGGCACTACGCTATTTCAAATACTCTCAAAGCCGCAGTGTGGTTACTTCCGGCGGATTGGGAACAATGGGATTCGGCCTGCCTGCTGCGATCGGCGCAAAATACGGAACCCCGGATCGAACTGTATGTCTGTTCGTTGGCGATGGCGGAATACAAATGACGATACAGGAACTGGGAACAATCATGCAGTATGGGATAGATGTGAAGATCATATTATTGAATAATCACTTCTTAGGTATGGTTCGCCAATGGCAGGAATTATTCTTTGATGAACGCTATTCCAACACAGTAATGCATAATCCGGATTTTGTAAAAATAGCAGAAGCATATGATATTCCTGGTAAGAAAGTGGAAGACCGTGCCGATCTGGACAAAGCCATCGAAGAAATGATTGCCCATAAAGGTTCTTACCTGCTCGATGTACAGGTAGAAGCCAAAGGGATGGTATATCCGATGGTTCCTGCCGGGACGTGTGTAACGAATATTTTATTAGGAAATGAATAACTAATGAGTAAATTCGGATATTAGCGAATTTGATAATGATTTAAAACAATTTGTTTTAAATATTTGCTAATATGCTAATTTTCAAATTTTCAAATTAACATCATGGATAAAACATTATATACAATAACTATATTTTCAGAAAATACCGTAGGATTGCTAAGTCAGGTAACCAGTGTATTTGTAAGGCGCCAGTTGAATATCGAGACCTTATCGGTATCGGCATCAGCTCTCGAAGGAATACATAAATTCACCATCACCGTGTTCTGTGACGAAGAAACCATCAAGAAAGTAGTCCTTCAGATAGATAAACGTGTAGACGTCCTGAAGTCATATTACAATACGAATGATGAACTGGTATTTCAAGAAATCGCCCTCTATAAGCTATCTACACCCGAATTCTTGAAAATATCGTCTGTAGAAGAACTTGTACGCAACCATAATGCACGTATACTGGATATTAACGAAAACAGTGTTGTATTGGAAAAAACAGGACATTATCAGGAAACACAGGATCTGTTCGAACAGCTAAGCAAAACCATCGGTGTGTTGCAGTTCATTCGCTCGGGACGGGTGGCGATCACCAAATCGAAAATAGAACGCCTGAGCGATATGCTGGCTGAACTGGATAGGAAATATAAGAGGAATGAAGAATGAGGAATTAAAAATTCTTTTATTATGCAAATAATAATTTTACCTTGTAACTTTGAATTCTTAATTTTTCATTTTTAATTCTTAATTTTTATGATAGCACTTGTTGGAAAATACGAATTCACGATAGACGCGTATTTAACGGATTTCAGAGGAAAAGCCACTCTGCCTATGATTGGAGGATTCTTGTTGCAGGCTGCAACAAAACATGCTGAAGAACGGGGGTTCGGCTATTCCGATATGACATCGCAACAACGGGTATGGGTACTATCACGTATGGCGATACAAGTGCATGAATATCCTAAAAACGATACAGTTTTTATTATCAAAACATGGATTGTGAGCGTAAACCGCCTGTTCACAGAACGGCATTTTGCTTTTGAGGATGAAAATGGTAAACCTTTAGGCTATGCCCGTTCCCTATGGGCATCTATCGATCTGGAAACCCGCAGGCCAACAAATCTGATGGAACTGTACGGTTTATCAGATTATATTAATAGTGAAAAAGAAGCCCCAATAGATGCTTTAAGTAAAATTCCGGCATTGAAAGATGACTATGAACAAGCAGCAGAATTTGTAGTGAAATACAGCGATGTGGATATAAACAAACACCTGAACAGCATGAAGTATATCGAACACTTTGTCGACGTTTTCGATATAGATATGTTTCGTGAAAAGGAAATACGCCGCATCGAGGTTAATTACATTTCCGAAGCGCATTATGGAAAAAGGCTGGATATACTGAAGCGTGAAGAGGAAGACAGTGTCTTTATTCTTGAAATGAGAGATGAACAAACGAATGTTTGTTCGGCAAAAGTAATTTGGAGATAAACAGTTTACAATAAACCGGATTTATATAGAAATAAATAAAATACAAATAACTGATTTTAATTAATTAAACAACTAGAAAAAAAATGGCAGAAATGAATTTTGGCGGAGTAGTAGAACAAGTGGCTACCCGTAACGAATTTCCATTGGAAAAAGCAAGAGAAGTATTAAAAAATGAAACCATTGCAGTCATCGGTTACGGAGTGCAAGGTCCGGGACAAGCTTTAAATCTTCGTGACAATGGTTTCAACGTTATCATAGGACAGCGCAAAGGTGGCAAAACATGGGAAAAAGCTATTGCCGATGGTTGGGTACCGGGAGAAACACTATTAGAAATAGAAGAAGCTGCCGAAAAAGGAACAATCATCCAATATCTTCTTTCAGATGCCGCTCAAATAGAAGTTTGGCCACGCATCAAACCATATCTTACAGCAGGTAAGGCTCTTTATTTCTCTCATGGATTTGGTATCACCTATAAAGAACGTACAGGAATTATTCCTCCGGCAGATATAGATGTTATCCTTGTTGCACCTAAAGGATCGGGAACAAGTCTTCGCCGTATGTTTTTGGAAGGTCGTGGATTAAACTCAAGCTATGCTATCTTCCAGGATGCAACAGGACGTGCCAAAGAACGTGTTATTGCACTGGGTATAGGTGTAGGCTCAGGTTATTTGTTCGAAACAGACTTTAAACGTGAAGTTTATTCTGACCTTACAGGTGAGCGGGGAACACTGATGGGTGCTATACAAGGTATCCTTCAGGCTCAATACGAGGTACTTCGCGAAAACGGACACTCTCCTTCAGAAGCGTTCAATGAAACAGTGGAAGAACTTACTCAATCATTAATGCCTCTATTCGCAGAAAACGGTATGGACTGGATGTATGCAAACTGTTCTACTACAGCCCAACGTGGTGCCCTTGACTGGATGGGACCTTTCCATGATGCCACAAAACCTGTGTTTGAAAAACTTTATAAAGAAGTTGCCTGTGGAAATGAAGCTCAGCGTTCTATCGACACTAACTCAAAACCTGACTACCGTGAAAAGCTGGAAGAAGAACTGAAAGCTCTTCGCGAAAGCGAAATGTGGCGCGCAGGTGCAGTGGTACGTAAGTTGAGACCGGAAAACAACTGATCAGTTCATATTTATTATAGAAGAGGGGCTGTCCCAAAAGTCGAACAGCCTCTTTTTCATAGATATACGGAGTAATATCTGTAACTAAAAGATTGTAAGATATTTAAAAGGTTTACTCGTACGGGTTATATACTAAAATATACTCGGAGTAAACCTTTTTTGTGGTATAGCCCTATTCTCATGTAGAATAATATGTAGAAACTAATTCTACATGAATGGCAATTAAAACCACTTAGTATGTATACAATTAACTTCAAAGGAAAACCACACCCTAAAGACAGTAAGTTGGTAAAACTGGATATGATCTTATTCCAGACAGGCTATCCCAGAGTATCAAAATCGTTGAACTTAACCGGACGGTTTGAAGATTGGGATCAGACAGCACAAAACTTTAGGCCTAAGTCTAAAGATGCTATCAGCAAGAACAAAATTCTTTTCGATCTTAGACTCAAATATCAAAAAGTAGCAGAGGATTGGGAAGCCGAAGGCATCAAATGGTCACCTGTCCAATGGTCTCATTACTTCGATGCTGATAATAAAGAAACTCCCAAAGTGAAAAAAGTAAAGGTGATGCCGATATCGCAGTGTATTGACATTATCATCGAGGATATAAAGAACCAGAAACGATTGAAAAACGGCAAGTTTGTATCTTGTGCTAATACCGCCCGTCAATACTATTATCTTCGTTTGCAATTACAGAAATTTACTCAAGAGGTGTATGATAAGAGTTTTTCTTCTTTTTATTTCCGGGATATTGACGAGAAGTTCCTGAAAGATTTTGTCCAATATCTTCAGGAAAGAGGAGCCCGGGAAGGAACAAATGCCTCTCTTCCAGAAAGACTAAAAAAGTTTTACGGAGTATTTTATTATGCGAATCGGATGGGACAACCTCATGCTGACAAGAAAATATTCGAGTGTGTCAGTCCTCATTTTAAAAGAAAAGAAAACCCTCCACAAGCAATATCTTATGATGTTATTACACAGATTGAAGAAATGGATAAAAGTCAATTCAGCAAAAAAGAAATCTTTTGGATTGATATGTTCCTGTTTAGCTTTTATTCTGGAGGCATGGCCAGCGTAGATGTTTGTTACTTGACATGGGATTGTATTGTCGATGGTATGATTGTTTATGAACGTACAAAATTTCCAAAGGAAGCTGAAATACCATTTAATAATAAGGCAAAAGTAATTGTAGAGAAATATAAAGACAAATGCTATCAGAACTATGTCTTGCCGATATTTACAGCTAAGCATAAGAGTGAATACCAACAAACGAAACGAATAATACGTCTTAGAGAGAAAGTGAACAGGACTTTGAAGAAAATTGCCCGAATCCTAAAGATTGAAAAAGAGTTTACTTGGTATGCTGCCAGAGGTACTTTTATCACTAAGATGATTGATGAAGGTTATCATCCTATTGCCGTAGCAAAATTTGCAGGGAATAGTCCCAATACAATCTATAAGCATTATTGGGATCAAACTCATAAGGATGATGTGCTTAAGCATATGAATGAAATGTTTTGAATCACTTATCTGAAATAATGATTAAAAGGTACAACTTAAAGGTTCTCCTGAAAATCATTATCTATTCGCCTTAATCTATCCCTTTTTTCATTTTCGTTTTTAATTGTCATTACTTTTTTTTGTTTAAGATAGTTTTCATCCGATAACAGACTTGTTTTATTTATAGAATAGTTAGCTAGGCTGTATTTATTGTCAGATTGTCTAGTCTGGTATATTAATATTCCATTATCTTCTGCTATTGTAACGAGGAGTTTTTTTAGGCTTTGGTCGATTCTACAACCCAAGTAGATAGCATTAATCTTCAGAAAAGGTATATTATTTTCATAGAACAAAAATGAATCTTCCTCGCTTACAATAAGCCTCCACTCTTTTTCATAGCTCCAAAATCTTGATTTAGTTAAAAAAGATTTAAGTAACTTCTGCTGTATCTTTATATCTATACTATCTGAATTTTGCTCTACTTTAAGCAATTGATAGGGAGTTATTTCTTGTGTCCTTGCTGTATATCTTACAGGATATAGGCCACAAGATAGAATATCTTTGTATTTATGGTTATTTATTTCATCTAGGGAGTATTTTATACAAAATCCTCTGTGATTATCTGCATAATGAGACCACATTGTTGTATTTTCCATTAGCTCATTGTCTTCCTCAAAATATGAAAAACAAGAAATTCGAAACATTGTATTACGAAGATAATCCATTCTTAAATCACACTCTCTTTGCGCTTCAACCATTAACTTTATGCCCAACAGATACATAAAGTCCTCTGATTTCCCCTTTGTTATTTCCCAGAATGTTTTCCAAAATGGACCTCGATTATAATTCTTTTTTTCTCCTTCACAATGGGAGTAAAACACATTCCAATATTCTTCTTCAGACAGAGTATCAGGTGTACCATTTTTTGATATTGTTCCAATATCTTTAATTTTATTTAAGATGTACATTTTTAAAAATATTTCTCGATTTACACATAAGTAGCTATCGAAAGGGTCATTGAAATTACGTGGAGATGATAGATAGACGGTTTGTTGTTGCAAACTCATGAGACTATACACAGTCGGTGGCATAAATTTGTATAATTGAGAGGGTAGGTGTTCTTCTTTATAGCCAGTGAACTCTTTTTGTGCTTCTATTACACCTTTATTTAGGGTAGATGTTACGTAGTCATTTATAAAATGTTTAGTCCAATCCCCCTTGAAATTTCGACTTCTATAATCATTTGAAGAATATTTCGAACCTTTTATGTCTAACATAACATATAAGAGTGTATTAATTTATTATTTATTAAGAGACTTTTCGTCTATGTATTAGTACTAGTGTCAATTCCTATTGAAGCTAACATCTTTTTGACATCAGATCCTTCTGCACAAATGAGTCCTGTATGCTGACTCCTTATTTGATACATAGAAGGAAGTTCCCAAAGTTCATTATCATTTACTTTATTTTGATTAGTAAATAACATCAAATCTGGGTTATTGCAGAATTGAAAAAATATTCGATAACTGACCATTTCATTTTTCAGATTCTGAATTCTATCTTGAGGTAGACCTTGTATTTCTATATAACGTTTTGCTAAGAACTCAATATCTTCGTCTGTTTGTTCTAGAAGAGGATTGTCCGAATATTGATGATGACTATATGTCATACAGTATTCATCAATAGTTGAACCATATTTACTATAGAAATCATATTCGGAGAAGCTCTCTATTATTTTATTGATTTCATCCAAAGTAATTAAATAATCCAAATTGGTATTTATATACTCTTTTGTTAAACGATATAAATCATAAACTGTTCTTATTGAAAGATACGCTTCTTTATTTACTGATAAAGTTAAAAATAGGTTATAGCTTTCAATCGCAAGTTTTATACTATCTTCCATTAACTTAATGAATCCCTGCTTATGATTTAGTTCTGTCTTATCAATAAACAGTGTGTAATTTATCGAAAAATAGGTTCTTGCTATATTGTGTTTAGTCGTTGCTTCTAAAAATTTATCTTCTATTTTTAAGGAATATTCTAAAGCATCTGTATTGATTTTTATTATGAATACAATTTTATTCTTTATATAATCATATAGGTTTTTCCTATGTTTCGGATAGGGCTCAGATTTATCTATAAGTCTTTCATCATTTATAAAATCGGCATGTAATCTAGTTATTGCAAATAACAAATTTTCTGATTGAAATACTTTCTGAAAATATTTTTGGTTTTCACTATCTGTATTATTTTCAATAATCTCGAATACCTCCATCAATTTCTCTACTTCATTGATACTAAATTCCTTTTTGCCAATTTGTTCCCCAACTCGGATCATGCTTGATATTTGATCAATAGAAGCAATATTATTAATATCTACAACATGGCTTTTCAACTCTCCCAATTTCAGCAATGCATCTTGCGACGAGTATTTTCCTAATCCATAATCCAACTCAAATTTTACTAATTCAAGAATCTCCCATAAACCTTCATGAAAATTAGCTTTATACTTTTGACATCTCAAAAAAGAAACATTCGCTTCTATATAGATACCTAATTTAGTGTAAGATATAGCAGCTAAGAAATGTATCAAATAATGATCTTTATAGTCCTTATAGCATAAACAGTTTTCTATTATCTGAATGATTTGTTCAAATTTATATGAATCTATCAAATCCTTTCCACTGGTTTCTAAATATTCTATTACTTGATTTTTATCTAAAGCCTTCTCTTTACTTATGTTAGATCTAGTTTCTATATAATTAAGTCCATATTCTGCCCCCTTGTCTTTAATTAAGCTAATATGATTATTTGAGATATTTGAGAAAGTATTGTAAATTTCCAGTAATGAGTCTTTAGAAAGGGTGTTTTCAATAGGAATATGAATAATAGCTGTTTCTTGGTTTTTCCAACTATCATCTCCTTTTATCAACATTAAGCGTTCATATATTTTCCATACGTAATCAAAATAGAGAGATTCAGTATATTCATCATAATATACAATTAACCCATAATAAGGAATATGATTACATAGATATCCTAACCTGCTTGTTTTGAATTGAAGAGAAATGTAATCTCCATTTTTCTTTTCTATTATTTGTCCTTTTTTTGCACTTTTGATCTGAATAGGGAACGATACTCCCATCGGGCCATCAGAATCAACAAGTTCTGTATAGATATCAACACCATAGTCCTTTGTTCCATCAATCTCTCTTGATACAAATCCATTTTCCATTAAAAAGAATTGCCGAACAAGCAATACTGATTTTTCAGATCTTTCGGCATTGAAATCTATTTTGGGACGGGTATAAAAACTCATATTCTTAATTTAGTAAATCACATAGAACCACTCAAACAACAGTTAGTAAAACCTTAATTGAATAGAATAATCAAAAGATATCTTTCATTCTAATATTTTTATTGAGTAAATTAAATTTATCATATTTATATCTAATCAATTTTGAATATCTATCTTCATGTGTTGATAGTACAACTTGCTGATCAGAAAAATTATATTTCAAAACTTCAATTAAAGAATGAGTATTTATCTCGTCTAAGGTCTGTAAAGGATCATCAATTAATATAGTTCCAAACTTAGATTTGCTATAGACTTTATTTAATACTAACATTAATGAAATAACAGTTGCTGATAATTGGCCTGAACTTAGAGTGTAGGATACTTCTTGATCTCTTCCAGTCGGGTTTATTTTTAGTTGAGGATCTTTTTTACTAACATCTAAATCTAACACTAATCCGGAACCTAAAGAGTGGCGCTGAAGTATTTTTCCTGTATATATATAAAATGGTATTGTTACTGTATCAACAATATTCTTAGTATAGTTTTTTATTGCGTTATCAAAGATCTTTATAATCCCCTGTACTTTGACAAGAAAAGATTCTTGCTGTTCGATCTTATCTTTGAGACTATTAAGGTCTCTATTAATTGCCAAATTATACTGAGTTATTATGTATAATGATTTATCATTAATATCTTTTTCTGATATATTATTTAATATTTGTATGTTATTCTGAAAATACACATCAAAATCATTAACCAGTTGAAAGGTATTGATAGATGAATCTATGCTAGGCTTTTTCTGATTAATAATAAATCGAATGCTATTTTTTAGATTATTTTGATCGTCTGCTTGTATCCGATTATTAACCAAAGAAATTATAGATACCTTATCATCTTCATTCATATCGCTTAGAAATACATCGAATTTTTCTTTCTGTTGTAAATAGATATCTTCTAGATAAGCAAAACTATCATAAGTAATAAATTTATTTGTTATTTCTGTAATTAATTCACTGTCTTTTATTAGTCTATCTCTAAAAGATTCTAATAAAAAATTTATTTCTCCTTTAAGCTTTTCAAACTCTACATTTAGGACATTATATTCTTGAAATATTTTTTGTTCTGTTTGCTGTATATGATTTATCAATATATCAGATGATTCCCAATCAAATCCACATGTAGGACATTCACCATCTGCCAAATTAATTAGATATCTATGCTCCCTCTGTATTGATAATAATTCGATTCGTTTATTCTTCAAATTATTCAACACTTTACTTTGTGCACCAAGAGCCTCCCTTTGTGCGATAAACAGAATTAATTTAGTTTTAGGGATATCTATATTAATACCTTTTTCTTTCAGATATTCCCAAGTCGAATCTTGATTAAGATAATTATAGTTAAGTTGGTCTATTGCCTCAATAAGAGTTTGGTTATTTTTTAATATAGAATCATTCCGTCTTCTTTCTCCAAGTTCAACCTTAAGAACCTCATAATTTTCTATTTTCCAGTAAAAACTAATGAATTTATCTAAGAAATCATCACCTATATAAGTTTGTATATTATGCCAGTCATAGATTTCTTTTAATAAGCCCTTGTTAGAATATAGATATTTTATCTTTTCAACCTCTGATAAATAGCTATTTCTAATGTTAATATCAGTATTCACGATATTTTCTTGATCCCATGCAAAAACTTTATCTTTAATAAATTGCTTATATGATATGGTTAAGGTTTCGGAACTTAATATCTCTCGATTCCTTTCTATAATATTATCCCGCTCTATTTTCTTTTGTCTAATTAAACCTGATAACTCTTTCTCTAAAGATTTTATTTTTTCAAGTTGGAATAATTCTTTTTCAGCACCTAATAAAGAAGATAACTCTTTATATCTTTCTTTTGGATTCTTTTTCAGAAAGAATGTATTTTCATCTTGTTCCACATAATTCAGAACATTAAATAAGATATTTATATTAGGGAAATCTAATCTTTTTTCTAATTTATCTTCTGTGCTTTCCTCTTCATTGATAAAGAGCTTAGATGTTTCAAATATATTTCTTATGTTATTATCTTGACTCTTTCTCTGTGGAGCTTTTTCAAAGTATCGTTTTATAAATAAAGACTCTCCATTATTGTTTAAATGCAACATAAGTTCAATGGGAGAGTTTTCATCATTATGAATTGGACTATTGGTATAGCCTATTTTTGCATCTATCAATATAGTTCTATATTTCCGAGGCGTTTTTGAAAGAATAATTTCAATTGCTTCGAATGCTGTTGTTTTTCCATATCCATTTGGTCCATCAAAAATAATTAAATTATTTTCATCAAATTTGAATGAAGCCTCTGTTATACTTTTAAAATTCTTTACGTATAATGAGTTGATTCTAAGTGTATTTTTGTTATTCATTGTCTTGATTTAATGATATAAATAGTTCTAAATCCATGTCATTGGGATTATACACATTCAATATTTTATTTAATATTGAATGTTGTTCTACACTTAATTCTTGAACAATCAAGTCTTCAAGCTTTTCTAATTTATTTACTTCTGTATTAATAGTAGAGACATAGTTTAAAAAGGGAATTTTTATAAATATTTTTAACAATAGATTATACCATGCTTCCTCTTCATTTTGTAATTTATTACTGTGCTTTATTGCAAGTTCATTAAATACATTGACTATGTTTTGAGAGTCATCAATTTCATTTTTTAATTTTTCGAGCTCCTGTTTATCATAAGATAAAATATATTTTTTAGAAATGATCGAATTCTCTTCAATTTTATACAGATGGGACATATCTTTACTAGTTTCTTCTATCACAATGATTAAAGATAGATTATTATCAATATTTCGATTTCTGAAATCATTTAACCTATTCTTTTTAAATTCATATACAAATGAATTTAAAGCATATTCAATATCATTCTCATTATTATTGTCTTTATTAATTTTTTGTGATAGTTCAGAATAAGTACAAAATAGAAAAATGAAAAAATCTTCTTTATCTTCAAAATAAGAAAATATAATATCCACATCATAAAAATTATCAATCATGACTTTTAGTTGATTGTCTCTAATGATATTATTGATTAGTTCTTTCATAATTCTCCGTTTAAGTCTATTATTGTATTTTCGATTGTTCTAAATGCAAATTGTTTCTTCTCTTCTAAGTTCAAACTCGCCTCTTCATCTTCTTTATAATCGGAAGGTACTTCTGTTACTTTTTCTAAATGCTTCTTTACTTCTTCTTTGTTTTTTTCTAAAGATTGAGTTACGAAGTAATCAATATCTTTTGATACAGGTTGATTATTTATCAATTCACAATGCTTTTGAAAATCGATTTTGCTAGCAATATCCTCTAAATCAAAATCTTCATTATGCACTATTAATTGATATCGAGTAGAGTCATCATTTGCTTTAATATATTGTAAAGTTTTATATATAGGGGCAAGTTGAATCTTCTTTATTGCATTCTGTATCACATTTTTGATTGTAGCACTATTAATCAAATCCATAGATGTAGCTCTCAAATTATTTTTATCTAATCGCTTATGTGGTAAAAGATGTTCATCCAATAATTTATTTGTTTCCTGTATAGATAATTTTTCTAGTTCATTAATAGCCAAATTTAACTTTTCTATCTTAATTTTATCATTAGGGTCAGATATGTCATAATGTTCAATACCAACTCGGATATTATCAAAAAATATTTTGGTAGCTTCATACCAAACAATTTCTTCAGTTAAAGCAAGGGAAGAATCTTCTAATATCCACTTTTTAATACTATTTAGACATATGGACTCAGGCGTTTTATTTTGATGTCTTTTCTTGATTGATTGATATATTTTTTCACAGCAAAAATTTCGTTTGAGCGCGATATCTGCATCAACTAAATTTATATGATTCGCTATAAGTAGTTTTTTTATCTCATCATCAAGTTTTGTACAAACATTATTAAGAGTATATATCCCAGATATTACATTAGACGTTAATTTATCTTTCTCTATTATCTCTCCAAAACTATCACAATCTACATCTTCTTTGTGTAATATAAGATAGTTTCTCTCACAATTAGCGGGATAACGTCTCATCATATCCCCCCATGCTTCTTTATACTTTGTATAATTATGCTTTGTATAAGCCTTCACTTGGAATATTTGCTTGTCAATTTCATGCAAAGAAAAATCCTCCTCCTCTTCTATCTTTAAACAATAGTCATCTGGAAGATTTTCAACACAATTTATAACTTCAATCGCTTTACATAAAGCTACCTCTCCTTGAAAGATATAGCCAGACCAAGTAGGTGATGCATCCCAACTCATTAACTCAATATTTTTAATTTCCAGACACTCAAAATATCCTCCATTACAAAACAAATAGAGCCATCCCTAAATAATCTTATACTTTTATATAAGATAATAATTTACTTCAATTCTTAAAAAAGAATCAGCTGATGTCTTACTTGTTTTTTCGTGTCTCATAAACCTTTGAGTGTATTTGTGATTTATCATGTTAATTCGTAAATGTAATGAATATAATTAAAATTTCAACCTTAGATTTAATCTAAATTTAACATTTACTTGAACGAAATTTAAAAACTACTTTTGACTGAAAGAGTATTCAATAACAAAGGAAGGCTCATGATGAATTACTATAATATTAGATACTTCGAAAAGAACCTCGTCAAAATCTCAAGAATCTTGCATTTCTATTTGTTAATGGAATGTGTCAATTCATATACTTAGAATATATACAGATCAAAATATGCTTTCATTATAAAATCTTTTGAGGCATTACTCAAATAGATATGGCTTCCTCTATGTACTATTCCAAAAAGATTATTACATTTGCATACCCTTCTGGGTATTATATTGTATATACTGTTTCGGTTGAAAAGTTAACAATTAGATTTATTTTTGTGTTTTTTACTAATTGACATCTCAAAGACCTCAAAATTTCATTTTTTTTGTAACAGACAGTATATAAGTATAATATGAAAATAATAGAAATCCAGAATTAACTTAATATTCCATATATTAATTGGTTGTCGTGATGACAACCTGCTATTTCGTACATATATAGCTAATTCCTTGTAAGTTACTGTAGGATAATAGGTTTTCAGCGTTTCCAGTACGGACTTTGACCCGTAAATCTGCATAAACCTAAAATAGTCCTATCTTTTCATTTTATTTTTACATTGTTTTGCATTTTAGGCTTTCAAAATTGTTAAGGCGAGATAGTCGCCTAGTTGAAATTTTACAGTACTAACACATAAATTATTCAACTATGTTTTCTATCCGACTCAAAGGAGACCGAACTCCAAAAGACATCGAAATGGTCCGTCTGAAACTTGTATTTTACCGGACAAGTTACTCACGGATCACCAAAACCATTTGTATCTCCGGACTGTATAAGGACTGGGATCAGAAAGGACAATGTTTCATCGGAAATACAGCCGAAATCAGCTCAAAGAATCATCTGCTCCGCAAAACAATCCTAAAATATCTGAAAATTGCCGAACGGTGGGAATGTGAAGAGAAGGATTGGTCTCCCGCTGAGCTATCCCATTATTATGATGATAACCAAAAGTATAAGGACCGGCAGGTTAGCGTTTCGGCTATTCTTGACCGTATTGTCAATTACTTTGAACACCGGAAACGTGTCAAGAACGGTATAACGATTTCCAGTTCCAATACAGCCAGAGGATATCGATTTCTGAAAAGATCTCTGGAAAAGTTTACCAAGCTAAAATACCGGAAAGAATTTTCAAGATACCTGTTCCGGGATATAACAGAGAAGTTCATTTTGGATTTTGGTGTCTTTATCCAGCAACAGGGTGCTAAGAAAGGAAATAACGGTGGCATTTATGCAAAACTAAAGTACCTTCATGCTACTTTTACCTATGCAAAGAAGTATAATGTGTACGGAGTTAACCTGTCCGTCTTCGAACCTATACGGGATAAGTTCAAATCCCGTTTCTTCATTCCCAAAGCCGTAACGAATATATCCATGCAGTTATTAGAGAATATGGACAGGTCTTTTCTAAAGAAGTATGAGAGATTTCATCTGGATTTATTCTTATTCAGCTACTATGCCGGAGGTATATCCAATATCGACATATGTTATCTTACCCGTAAATGTATAAAGAATGACGAAATAGCTTTTGAACGCATAAAGTGTAATAAGCAGGTCCGTGTAGTATTAATAGACAAAGCAAAAGACTTAATCGAAAAATACAGGAAAGAAGCTTGTATGGATTATATTTTTCCGATATTCAAGTTATGCAACCAGTCAGAGAAGAACAGATATGAGCTGGTATCAAGGCTTACCGTTAAGGTAAATAAGACACTCAAGAAAATATGCCTGTATCAGGGCATTACGGAAAGAGTAACCTGGGGCACAGCCCGCAGTTGTTTTATTTCCAGGCTGATCGATGAGGGTTATCATCCTTTACAGATAGCCGAACAGGTTGGTAATAATCCGCAGACTATTTATAAATACTACTATATCAATACCAATAAGGAGAAAATGAGGAAACACTTAAATGAACTGTTCTAAGTATAAGTAATACTAACATATGAAAAAGCAAACAGTGCAGCTGATGATAAGCCGCACTGTTGTACTTACACTTTAAAATCATTAATGTTTACAATCAATATACTCTTTTCACAAAGACTCTCAGTATATAAATAGAATAGTATAATATTATAGAAAATGTTTACAGATATATTCTGTTGTGCATCCGGTACTTTGGGCTATGTAGAATGGATCAACCCCAGACTTCAGCATCTGGGCTATATAGGCAGCCTGTGTTGAGCCCAATGTTATTTTCTTTCGGAACTTAATTTGTTTACATACTTTGATCAGTGTCTTATTAACGCTAAATGTCAATCGGTCTATTCTTTCACGCTGTTGTTTTTCTGTCAGATGCTTTGCTGTAAATATGGGTAAGACATAATTGGAATAACACTTATTCCGGTAATGATCTGTTATATCCTGAGATTTTGTGATAAGAGAGACAATAACTGTCTTATGGGTTCTCATCTTCTCGCAGGTAATTATGCCCTTTTTGATCTGGCTATAAGTTAGATAAGCCATATCGGAACAAGTCATGCCGCCGGTATATAAACTAAAGAGGAACAGGTCAACATGAAACAGTTCGGTACGGGAAAAGGCCGAGCGATCAATGTTCTCTATCTTATGCATAGTGTCAGCAGAAAGAATTAAAGGAGCTACCTCAGATATCTTCATTTCTTCTGATACATTCTTGAATATGGATGAATCGGCGTTCTTAACTCCCATTTCCCGGGCATGATTGAAGACAGCCTGAAGTTTCTTCAATCGGTTGGGTATGGCACCTTTTGTGCCCATGTCGGCAGCCCGTCTTTCCAGAAAAGAAATGTAATCAATGAGAAAATGAGTATCTATATCCTGAAACTGATAGGATGTAAGTGGCTTCTTATATTTTTCTGATACAAACTTCTCCAATGAGTTTTTCAGCATCTTATAGTCCTTGGCATTGGTGGAGCCGATGACTTCACGACCATTCTTGATCCTAACTTGTGTACTGAATTTTTCGATTAAGTAATCGATGACTTCTGAAATTGATAATTCTTTGTTCATTTTCTTATAAAACTTAATTGTTATACATAATCCCACTTGGGACTGATTAATTTTTATAAGAATAGGAGGTCAAAATAGGGAAGGTTTGAAAAAAAATAATTAAGTTACTCTTGAATTACATAAATCTTAGGAAAGTATTAAGGGTTAAACTAAACATTCAAGGAGATACACTAAGATTTGTATAGGCATACTTCAGTCATATTAAAATTGTCTTTCATTTATATAAATACTCATTTCTTTCTTTTTGAAATATAATGATTGTTTTTTTTGTATTTTTAAATTATATTTACATTTATAATTAGTATAAATAATATTAGACTTCATTCTCATACACATGGATATAAATCAATATTTTAACAATGTTAATTCTCAGTCTCAATCTATCTTCACTGAAACGTTAAAGCATCATGAAGGGCTAATTGCAGAATCTCATTATCTAACAAGTTGTATATTTGATTATACAGAGGAAATTGTGAAGTCTAATGACGACGTCTATATATTAAAAAACGCAATCTCACAGTTAGAAACAAGCATTTTTTGTTTAACCATTGGTTTGTATAGACAATCATATTCATGTCTAAGATTAAGTTTTGAATTAATTTTAGGGTCTGTACATTACTCTATAAATAGATTAGAATATTTAGAGTGGCAACAAGGAAAGCAAGACATAAAATGGCATAATCTGATTGATAAAGTAGATGGGATTTTGTCGAAACGATTTACAAATGCATTCAATGCTGATTTAACTGAATATGTTGAATCATTTAATGAAAGAGCTTCTACTGTATATAGATCTTTGTCAGAATTTGTTCATGGAAATAATGAAACATGGACAAAAAGTGGGCTCCAACTAAAATATAATGAAACCTTAATAAAAGACTTCTTCTATTTTTTTAAAGAAATTTCAGAAATTATATTTTTTTCATTATCGGCAAGATATCTTAAGTCTATAAATAAAGATAATCTAGATTTTCTACTAACGGAGTTATCTCATATAGAGCATATTCGAGTCTACATGGGAGGACCTAAATAATAAAATTATTATGTCTACATTCTATTTAAGAACAGAGAGTATTAAGTTGGAAGATATAAAAAGTCTTTCAGTTATTAGTCAACAAGATAAGGATATAATTAAATCTCTCATATTACCAGACCCATGTCTGCTAGAAGGCTCTCGAGGAACAGGTAAATCTTTTCTTTTAAGACTTACAGAATTGGAAATTGAAGAGAGTCATAATAACTGCATATGTGTTTATATGTCGTTTAATATTAGTTCCTTAATAAGCACTGATGATAAACTGCAATTTTATCATTGGATGCTTGCGAAAACCTTAAAAGGACTCATGAATACTTTGAGAAAAAAAGGGATTATAATAAATCAGCATTCTGCAAATTTATTAAGTAATGATGAAAAAGAAAATGATGAAGAAGTTTCTAAAAGTCTAAAAGAGATTGTAAAATTATATGAAAAATCATATAAAGATCATTCTTCTATAAATATAGATGCATTGCCTGATATTGAGGACGTAAAAGAGGCAATCGAATTAATTTGTAAAGAAAATAATTTAGAAAGGATCTATTTTCTATTCGATGAGGCAGCTCATGTGTTTCGGCCTGAGCAACAAAGGCAATTTTTTAGTTTATTTAAGGATCTTAGGTCTCCTTATATAACCTGTAATGCTGCAATTTATCCAGGTGTTACATATTTTGGAAAATCTTTTGAACCTTTGCATGATTGTATATATCTGAAACTAGAAAGAGATATTAGAGATTCTAACTATTTACAATATTTTAAAGAAATAGTATTTAATCAATCAGATGACAGCTTAAAGAAAGCCATAGAAAACAATATTTCATTATTTATAACTTTAGCGTATTGTTGTGGGGGAAATCCTCGTTTTTTATTAAAAACTTTACAAGATATAACTCCATTTAATTCTAGAAATGTAGAGCAAATTATCAAGGATTTTTATAGAAATAAGATATGGGCGGAACATACCGATTTAGGAGATAAATATCAGGGACATAAAGTCTTAATAGATTGGGGTAGAGATTTTCTGGAAAAAAGTGTTGTCCCTTCAATAGTCAAGTATAATAATGTCCGAAAAGCTGATGGTAAGAATGAAACTACTACTTATTTTTGGATTCATAAAGATGCACCTGAAACCGTCAATGAATCTCTGCGATTATTAACATATACGGGGATTATAAGAAAAATGGATTCGGGAATTAGAGCAACTAGGTCTGAACTTGGTACTCGATACGAAGTGAAATATGGGTGCATTATTAGCCTAGAGTCCAATCCTCATTCTATCTCTGAAAGTTTTTATAATAATTTATCGATTGCAAAGTTTCCTGAATTTGGAAAAAATAATTCTGCTTTTACTTCTGTAATAAATTTAAAAAATGTAATAACGGATGAGGATGAAGCCTTTCATAAATCTCTAGAGAGTATGCTTAAAAAGCCAATTGGTGTATTACAAATGCTTACAGATTGGCAGAAAAGAAAATTGAACGCAGCAGGTATTTATACTATAGATGATTTGCATAACAAAACAGAGTCTGATTTAATACTTAAAATTTATAATGTCGGACCCAAAAGAGCTAGACTTATTAAAAAGGCAGTGGATGCAGAATTGTTAGAATATATTTCTGGTTAATTATCTACAATCAAATATTTAAGTTCAGTTGTAGATAAATAATTTTAGCCGTATTAATATAAAAAGCCTATAAATGTAAGACTTCAAAAATCTTATCATTCATAGGCTTTTAAATTGAGATAAACTGTATATATTTGCAATCGTATAAATATAGTAATAACCAAGCCATTATGTAGAAATATATGCAGGATATGGCAAAAACCACAAATATCTACATCTGATATACAGCCTATTGCTCTTTAATAGGGCTGCTCCCATTTGGGACAAGCCCCTTTTTCTATGCTTTTTCTTCGGGTCTGTATCTGAGACTGTTTTCAAATATTCAATTCTCAGAGAGATAAAAATACTTTTGGGATAGCCCCTTTTTTGTTTGGCATTTTCTTCTTCTAAAGATTTTGTTATCTTTGTTACAATTAATATACTCAAACTTTTGCAAATTATGAAAAAATCATTGATCCTATTAACTATTTTATCTTTGTCAATTATCGGGCTTTTTAGTTCTTGCTCGGGATGTGTAAAAAAAGCAGCTAAAAGTGCAACTGAAACTGGTTTGGAAGCCATTGAAGGCATATCTGAAGCTGTAGACGAACATGGTGCCCGTGTAGGAGAAAAGGCTACTGACGCAGCCGGAAAGTTGGCAGAAGGTGTAGGACGCAGCCTTGACAGACAGCTAAATGAACACGCTGAAAAAGTATTCTCGGTAGGTGGCCGGACTGTAGTACAAGCGGTCGATGGTTTTGCTGACGGGTTCAACAAGGAAGTAGAAACTCATTATGATGTGATACCATATACAGCAAACTTTTCTTCGGGGGTTTCTTTGGACTATTTCGCAAAATATAAGGAAAAACCGATTATAGATGCCTACTTCCTTATTATGGAAGGTGGCACATATAGATGTAAATTTGAATGTGAAAACACGAGCGGAAAAGTATTCCTGACCAAAGATGCCGAAATAGAAAAAATAGTCGGAGAACGTAAATATTCACTTGTTAGTTTTGCGCTTAATCCTGATGAAGAAAAAACTTTCGCTGACATAAAAAATGTAAAGATTACCGTAACAAAAAAGAAATAAGAGAGTCAAACCGTAAAAAGTAAAAGAGGAGAATCTTGTGATTCTCCTCTTTTACTTTTTATACCTGTCCCGTTCTGAAATAAGTTGACCAAAAATGACACAATGTCATATTTTTAAAACCTATATCTCTAAACTAAATTTATACAATAATCTTACAAACAAATAATTACAAAAATATTTAAACAAATTAACTTTTCAAAATATGACAAAATGTCCCTTTTGCACACTTTTTGCAATATTGTTATCAAACGGCATTAAATAAGTCGATAATAACATAAACAATTATAGGAGGATAAAATTATGAGAAATCAAATCAGAAAATTTGACCGTAGCGGAAACTTCTTCCCTTCATTCTTCAATGGATATCTGAACGATAGCTTATTCAACAATTTTATAGAAGGAGAACTTCCTGCTATTAATGTATCTGAAAACGATAAGGCTTTCAGTATTGAAGTGTCTGTACCGGGATACAATAAAGAGGATATTAAAATAGAAATAGAAAAGGACATACTCAGAATTTCGGCTCAGAGTGAAGTAAATAATGAAGAAAAAGACGAAAATCAAAAAGTTATTCGTCAGGAATTCCGGAAATCTTCATTTACCCGCAGCTTTACCATTCCTGAAAACATTGATACTGAAAATATTTCGGCTACTCAGAAAGACGGAATACTACAGGTTTCATTACCCAAGATGAATAAAGCATTAGAAGATAAAGTGAAGAAAATAGAGATAAAATAAAGATTTGTTTGGTAAATAGTTTTAGGTTTTAGGTGAATAATCAGAAAAGTTATCCCATATTATGGGGGATAACTTTTTTATTTTGTATCTTAATCAAAAATAAATTGTTTTTTTAATAGGGTTTTTACTTCTTTCCCGATCATATAAGTAAACCGGTTATTATTCACCTTTAATGTTTACAGTTATGAAAACAATATACTTACGTACAGCACAATTATTTATTTTATTGTTGACATCCGGATTTATTTTTCTTCATGGACAAGAAATGTCTTATACGACTATCAATGGAATTGTAAAAGACAGCCGGAACAACAAAAAGCTTGAATATGCCTCTATCTCTGTTCAGGGAACAGGTATCGGTACAGTAACGAACTCTGATGGCACTTTCAGTATAAAAATAAACGATTCATTACAGGCAAAGGCCCTCGAGGTCAGACATCTGGGATATGAAAACAGAACATACCCTATAAAAAACAACAATGAGAAAGACATTACAATATATTTGTCATCGAATACCAGACAGCTAAAAGACATTGTAATAGTTCCCGACAATATGACCCCGCGCAAGCTTGTAGAAACAGCCATGGGTAAGATTGCCGAAAACAATCCCGACAAGGTAAATCTTCTGACAGGCTTCTACAGAGAAACTATAAAGAAAAGGCGTAACTATATAAATATATCCGAGGCGATTATAAATATCTACAAAACTCCATATAGTGAAGATGCATCCCGCGACAAGGTGCAGGTATATAAAGGACGTAAGTTATTGAGTCCGAAGCTGGATGATACTCTGGCGGTTAAATTTATTGGGGGGCCGAATTTGTCAACATATATGGACGTTGTGAAGAATCCGAATTTCTTTTTAGATGAAGAAATGTTATCACTTCATGAATTTGAATGGGACGAATCGGTGATGATAAACGAACGCCCCCACTATGTAGTAAAATTCAAACCGAATGCAATAAGCCCATATGCTTTATATTTCGGAAAACTATATATCGATCAGGAAAATCTGGCATTTTCACAGGCAGATATCAATCTGAGCATGGACGATAAAGATAAAGTATCGAAAGTCATCCTGCGTAAAAAACCTTTCAAACTACGTTTCAAACCAGAAGAAGTAACATTCCTGATCACATATAAGCAAGATAACGGAATCAGCTATCTCAGCTACATAAGGAATGAAGTACGATTTAAATGTGACTGGAAACGTAAATTGTTCTCTACCGGATATACCATTGTATCTGAGATGGTAGTAACCGACCGTAAAGAAGACAATGTGGAAAAAATATCGAACAAGCTGGCTTTCGATGCAAAAAATTCGCTATCGGAGAAAGTGAGCAGTTTCCTTGATCCGGGCTTTTGGGAAGATTACAATATCATAGAACCTACCGAATCGCTGGAAGACGCTGTGAATAAATTGAAAAAACAACACGACAAATAATATTTTTCATATATTTATAGAATATAGGATGCGCTTTAGCACACTTCCGGGCCAACCCGGTCTCTGACTTCTGCTTTCACTATATTCGGTATTAACTGACAACTACGTATGTTGAACGATCTGCTTGCATTTAAAAGGATAAAAGACGGAGACATAAAGGCATTTGAACATGTCTTTCGTCAATATTATGCTCCTTTGTGCATGTACTCATACAGCATAACCGGGCAACAGGAAGCATCGGAAGAAGTAGTACAGGAACTGTTCTATGTATTGTGGAGAGACCGGCAAGAGCTACGAATACTACGATCTATAAAAAGCTATCTATATGGTGCCATTCGTAACCAGTCGCTGCAATACATAGAACATAAAAATATACAGAACCGTTATAAAGAAAAAGCGCTGTACCAGCATAAAGCAACCCATGACGAAACCCCTCATGAACAGATGGAATACAGGGAGCTGGAAAAAATAATCGATCAGGCATTGAAGAGGTTACCCGAACGTCGCCTCAAAATATTCCGGATGCATCGCAATGACGGAAAGAAATATAAAGAAATAGCCGAAATACTGTCTTTGTCGGTAAAAACCGTAGAAGCAGAAATGACAAAAACCTATCAGGCATTAAGGTTGGAAATAGAAAAATATACACATACATCATGAAAATAAAAGAAAGGACTGATAAATTTACCGATCAGGGTTGGGATAAACTCTATTCGCGCCTGCAACAGGACGGCTTGCTCGAACGGAAGAATACAACCCCTGCGGAAAAAGAAGCAGCCATTATACATGAAGACTTCAGGGATTCAATAAATACTCAGAATAGAGAAGTCAACCTGAAATGGCTATATATTGCCGGAGGTCTGGTGGCCTGCATCAGTCTGGTATTTGCATTAGTCTTTAATTCTTCGGGAGAAACCACCAGGCAGGATCTTATCACTCTCCAAAATGACGAAGGAGCACCAACTCTGGTTACAACTCTCGAAGACGGATCTGTTATATACCTGTCCGATCTGGCATCAATACAGTATCCACAACAGTTTGCCGAAACAAAAAGAGAAATAAATCTGCAGGGTGATGCTTTTTTTGAGATCAGTAAGAATAAAGAAAAACCTTTCTTCATAGAAACATCGCTGGCTACAATCGAAGTATTGGGAACTGCCTTTGACGTTAAAAGCAGCAATAGCAACGCATTTTCGCTATCGGTAAAAAATGGAGAAGTAAAAGTAACCTCAAAAAGCAGTGGCAAAATTGTTCACGTAAAGGCAGGCGAAAGGGCTGTGATAGAATCGGGTCATTTAACTACGGAGAAAATAAGTGAAAAGAAACTATTCGACAAGTATTTCAACCAAATACAGTTTAAAGACGAAAAACTGGCAAATGTAGTGCATATCATCAATTTGAATTCAGATTCCATACAACTCAAAGTTTCACCTGAGATAGCTGACAGAATGCTAACGATGGTACTGACCAACGACTCTCCGGATACTATGGCGCAATTGATCAGCATGGCTCTGGATCTACAATATAAACAGGAATCAAATATCATTACCATATTCAGGTGATAATAACATGGCGAAATGAAAAAGACGGCTGAAAATATTTTCCTTCGTTTTTCGGTCTGGGTATTACTAATACTTACAGTAATCCCGGCACAGGCCGACGATGGGAATATTTTGAGTCTGAAACTGAAATTGGATAAAGACAAAGGAACTATCTATGAATTACTTAACCACGTATCAGAGAAATCCGGTTATCAGTTCATCTACGATAGCCAGATAATCAACAACGATAAAAAAATAAAGATAAAGAAAGGAGAATATTCTCTCAGGGAAGCTATTTACACAATAACAGGCAGTAATCAGTGGAAAATAAACATAATAGGGAAACACATACTTTTACGCAACGGAGAAAATCCATATGTGGCAGCCAGAACGTCAATTGCGACACCAGACAACAAACAGGATAATCATATTGTAATAAGTGGTACAATATACGACCGGATGAGCAATGAGCCTATTATCTATGGAACTGTTAGTATAAACCAGAGTTCTATCGGCACCGTATCGAACCGGAATGGGGAATTCAAATTCATTATCCCCGATTCGTTGAATGAATCGTCTGTCAGATTTAGCCACGTGGGATATCAAACCGAAGAAATAAAAGCATCCTTTCTGGCAGGACAAAATATAAAATTATCGCTCGAGCCCAAAATTGTTCCACTTCAGGAAGTAGTTGTACGCATTGTCAATCCGCAGGAGGAAGTAAATAAAATGCTCGAAAAGCGCTTGCAAAATTATCCATCCACCCCTACTCTACTCACTACCTTTTACAGGGAAGGTGTAGATCATAAAAAGAACAATACAGATATAAGCGAAGCAGTGCTTCAAATATATAAAACAGGTTATCAGCACTCTTCCGAATCGGATCAGGTGAAACTGATAAAAATGCGCCGCATAGTAAGCCAGATCGAAAAAGACTCTATAGTTCCGAAAATGAAGTCGGGAATACAATCGAGCCTTTTCCTGGATATCATGAAGAAAACACCGGATTTCCTTGATATTAACAGAGCTGAAGAATACAATTACACACACACTGATATTTCTTATATAGACAACAAACGGGTAAACGTTATCTCTTTTGAACAAAAAGACCATATAAAAACCCCTTTGTATAAAGGAGAATTATATATAGACCCTGAAAACTCGGCACTCGTAGAAGCCCGTTTTGAAGTTAATCCCCAATATGCAAGGCTGGCCAGCAGGAGTTTCATAGAAAAGAAAGATCCCAAACTAGACATCATCTTAAAAGAAGCAAAATACATAGTCACATACCGCAAGCTAGATAATGGACTGTATAATGTCAATCATATACGTGCCGATATAAAATTCAATATAAAAAGGAAACGAAGGCTGTTCAGCTCCGGATCGGCATTACATATATGGTTTGAGATGGTAAATTGCAAAACAGAGACCGAAAACGTGAAAGGCATCAGGAGAAAAGACCGGCTGCCTGTACACAAAATTTTTTCGGAAACCAAGTACAAATACGATAAAAACTTCTGGGGGGATTTTAATATCATAGTCCCCGAAGACAAGCTCAAAGAGTTTATCCTCTCCAATCTTAGTGAGATAATGGAGAATTATCCCGACGAATAATAAAGTTACCCGGTATGCAACTTTATTCAATTGATATGCATCAAGTAGATAAGTAGCGTAATATATTATTTATTGTCAACGAACCTTTTGCATTAGCCATCAGGGAAAAAAGTACCGGCATCATTTTATTTATCGGAAAAATAGGAGTAATAATACAATAGCAGTGATAGCCCAAACTACAAAAGACGGACATGTAAGTAACATGTCCGTCTTTTATGATTTACAAAAAGAATATATCCAGGCATAAATTCTTAATTTTTGTTGTGTTTATACAAAGCTTTTCTTTACATTTGCGTAAAGAAGATAAATAACAACACAAAAATAGAGCTAATAAAGAAATACGGTACCAAACCACTGCAAATTTATACCATATCTCCACTAATAGGAAATCATAAATAATTAATTATATATTTGCATCCGGTTTTTAGATTTCATCTCTAATGGTGAGTAGTAGAACTTTAAATAATATACAATTGGAAGACGGACCAGAAACTTCATATACTTTAAACGATGATTTTAAAACTTTTATAAACGCCCAGTCGATTTTTATCCCTGATATCCCCACATATATACCTTATGGTATATTGGGAATATGCAAATCAGGAAGTGCAACCTTAAAAGTTTATCTTCAGGAGTTTAATTTTATCAAGGACAATTTGATTGTCATTCTTCCCGGACAAGTAGCAGCATTGAAAAACAGAAGTGAGGACTTTCTGATTAATTATTTTCTGTTATCTGAAAATATTATCAATGAAACGTTGAGTGGTATCTCGCGCCTATCTCCTCTTTTCTTTATCCATATGAGGCAAAAGTACTTATACAATCTGACAGAAGATGAAGTATACAGATATACAGAATATTATAACTTGATATATAACAGGCTCTTATCACGCAACCAATCGTTTCAGCAAGAGTATATTGTAAATATTTTAAGGTTGTTTTATCTGGACTTATATAATAATTATAAAAACGATCTGCTGTCGACAAAAGCAGTGCCGGAAAAGAGAAAAGAGCAATTGGTATACAATTTTTTCCTGTTGATACTGGAACATCACAAAGAAGAAAAAGAAGTGTCTTTTTATGCAGAAAAACTATTTATTACACCCAAATACCTTTCTGCTATTATAAAAGAGGTCAGTGGAAGATCAGCCAAAGAATGGATCACCGAATACCTCCTGCTGGAAATAAAATCTTTATTGAAAAATTCGTCTATGAATGTGCAGGAAATTGCATTGAAAACGAATTTTTCCAACCAGGCTTCTTTAGGTCGCTTTTTCAGGAAGCATACAGGAATGTCACCAACAGAGTATAGAATGTACGATAAAAACGAAAATATAAAGTAAAAAAGCAATCGCACGATTGCTGTGTAGTTTTGTAAAGTTTGTGTTAAGGTTGAGTCCTGTTAGTCGTGAGATTCGCAGGACTTGTTTTTATCCGATAACATCTCTCGTTTGAAATGACTATCCCTCTCTTTATTCTTTGCGTCTTAGCGACTTTGCATGAGACTGTTTTTTTTACATCTAACAACTGATTCGCATTATCATTGATAACTTACAACACATATTCTTCGAACAGTTTTTCGAATGTAATATCCAGATTATCAGAGAATCCCTGTCGGGAGACAGATGTTTGAATAGATGTACTACGGGTGGCCGTTAGCCAGCGATATCGCTCCGGAATATCGAGTAAGGCTATCTGCCCTCCGTTTTTATTACCCGAACATACCAGATCGAATGTTTTCAGATTAGCGTATAATGATTCTGATTCCAGTTCAGTAGAAAATAACCTTAATTTTTCTTCATTCACCAGATAACGGGCTTTCAGGTACTTTGCCCTTTTAGAGTACATGATGATACCCACATTGATAAATTCTTCGCGTTCCACCCTTGGCACAACACGAATAACAGCGTATTCATACAGATGCTTTCCTTGCATGTTGAGCCTCTTTTATAAATATATCGGAATGTTTCAGTCTCTCGTTCAGGAAATCGATATATACCTGTCTTATCTGTTCAGGCGACTCTTCTTCCCCACCCCAATGCAACCAGTCATCAGGTAATAAACCTACTATTTCAGTAATTTTTTCTGTAGTAAGTATCCCTTTAAACTCTTTATCTACTTCCTCCAGCATAGTCGCATGAGGCAGCATAACATGATCTTTTACCTGTACGAAAGGACTCAAGGCATACTTTTCCCAGCCTGTCCATGAATGATGAAAATAGAGTGACGCACCATGGTCTATCAGCCATAGTTCTTTATGCCAGATCAGCATATTAGTGTTTTTCACCGTGCGGTCTACATTCGTAAGCAAGGCATCCACCCAAAGAATTTGCGATGCGGTCTTTTCATCCACCATATTAACCAACGGGTCGAAAGTCAGCGCACCCGACAAAAAATGCAAGCCCATATTCAATCCTTTACTACCTTGTAATAAATCCTGTATTTCCTCATCGCCTTCGTTACGGCCAAAAGCTTCGTCAAGGTAGATAAAAACCATTTCCGGAACACGAAAACCCAGAGTTTGGGCAATTAATCCTCCTATAAGTTCGCTCACGAGCATTTTTGTACCATGTCCCGATCCACGGAATTTGACAACATATTTGAATCCGTCATCAGCTTCGGCCAGTGCGGGAAGTGATCCACCTTCGCGTAAAGGTGCGATATAGCGTATTACATTTACTGTGCGAAGTTCCATTTCTTATTAAAATTTAAGTAGTAAAGATAAAACAAACTTTCTATTCATTATAAGATTCTTTTTTCTTAAATTTGTATTCCATCAATTAACTAATGCCTATCCTATGAAAAAAATTCTTTTCTTATTATTAGCATCTATCTTATTTATAGCCTGTAACAACGAAGATGAGGAAAACATAATTCCAAGGCCCGAACCAGAAGCCGGATTAAGGTTGAGCCTGAATGAAGCAACACTGAATAATTCTAAAAACTTTGAAGTGATAGATATTCTCGAACCTGTTGGTGAATGCTTTGCCTCCAGCTCTAACCAGAATGTGGCTACAGCCGAAATTGACGGGGAAAAGCTAATTATTCTGGGATTTAAAACCGGGGAAACGGATATAATAGTTTCTGATAGCAAGGCCAATACAGCAAAAGTAAAAATATCTGTTGAAAACGAAATAATCAGGGTACAAACAATAACCGAAGTAGTTTTTGTAAAAAAAGGTGAGACCCGGGTTTTTAAACATCCCTATCCTGCCGATATGGGCTACACACTCTTGCCAGACCAGTATAGTGAAATAATAGCTACTACTATTGGGACAGATCAACTTATTGTTGATGGTAAAGAAGGCGGGCGTACAGTACTGTCCGTCAGTAAGAATTACTGGACTGAATACAATTATGATATAAGAGTCGTGGAAGAATATCCCTTAATAGTCCCAATTGGAAAATATTCTTTATCTCAGAATTCCAAGGGGAGTGGCTTCGGTATTGGAATGGGGAATGGCGGTTATAAAGTAGAATCGTCTGACCCTACTGTCGCAACTGGTTATTTTTCTGAATATGTCTGGGATATAACAAATGCCAATTATAATCCCATAGCATTCAATGTTGACAGTTTTAAGCCAGGGACAGCGATACTGACAGTAAGTGATGAATCGGGACAAAGCAAACAAATAGAAGTAGAAGTTCGGGAAAAATAGCCTACATATAAAAATTTAAAAGCTACGATTCATTCGGATCGTGGCTTTTTCGTATATTTGTATTACTTTTCGATTATTATTATCTCCAACCTTTCTTATCTGCATATTTTATTTTCTTATTTATCTATATAAGTAAAGGAGTTATAAATTATGAGTTATGAATATACTTTGCGGCTTAGCATCTTTGCGAGAAAATATGTCAGATCTGTCAGGTTTTATCATGCAGATGTATGTGATACACCTCAACAAAATACTGCAAAAGTGTAACTTTTGTAACTTTTTTTATTAACTGATAACTGAAAGAAGTGTCAGGTTTCAGGTTTTTATTAAAATGTTTTATTATGATCAAATCGAATTTTCATATTATAACAGGAGGCCCTGGAGTGGGTAAAACCACTCTTTTGGAAGAACTCAGGAACAGAGGTTATCAATACATAGAGGAAGTAGCCCGTAAAATTATAAAAGAACAAATAGCCGGTAACGGAGATGCACTGCCCTGGGCAAATACCCGTAAATACTCCGACCTGATGTTATTCCGGTCTGTTGACGATTTTGTGCAAAACAAAAGCGTAGACAGTCTGCTATTTTTCGACAGGGGAATACCTGACACCTATGGCTATGAAGTCCTTATCAACCTGGAAATAAGCAAGCTTCTCGAAGAGGCTGTTGTTAAATACAGGTATAATCCTACTGTGTTCATACTTCCACCCTGGAAAGAGATTTATGGAACAGATAACGAACGGAAGCAGGATTTCGATGAAGCAACAGAAACCTATAACGTAATGTGTAATATCTATAAAAAATCGGGATATAATGTTATCGATGTGCCTTGCCTGCCCGTAAAGGAAAGGGCAGATTTTATATTGAGTATATTAAAACTTACATAAGTTATTGATTCATTATTTTTGATATTAAAAATATTACATTTGCAGTCGCTAAAAAAGAACGTATATGAAACATCAGTATTTGCAGGATATCAAAACACTACTGGACAAGAAAGTTGAACAATACAACACTCCTGCCTTTATAGCCAATGATCCAATCTGCATTCCTCATAGCTATACTTCGAAACAAGATAAAGAGATCATGGGCTTTTTTGCCTCCATCTTCGCGTGGGGACAACGCAAGACTATAATAAACAAATGCAGGGAATTATCGGAAAGAATGGATAATGCTCCTTCAGATTTTGTAAAGAATCATAACGAACAAAACTTGAAAAGTCTTCTGGGGTTCAAACATCGGACGTTCAATGATACCGATCTATTATATTGTATCGATTTTATGAAACGCCATTATAAAGAAAGTAATACATTGGAAACAGCTTTTTTCCCACATGACGATATGGATGTGGAAAGCGGATTAAATCATTTTCAAAATTACTTTTTTTCTTCGCCCGATGCTCCTCACCGTACACGCAAGCACATACCATCCCCAATACAGAAATCGGCATGCAAACGATTAAATATGTATCTGCGCTGGATGGTCAGGAATGATAATAAAAGAGTGGATTTCGGCTTGTGGAAAAAAATATCGCCTTCTTCCCTGATCTGTCCTCTGGACTTGCACGTCGAGCGCACAGCCCGTATGCTTGGCCTGTTGGAACGCGACAAACCTGATTGGCGGGCAGCCCTTGAATTGACAGCAAATCTGCAGTTACTGGACAAGGATGATCCTGTGAAGTATGATTTTGCATTATTCGGTATCTCCATCGAAGAAAAATGTATCATAAAGAAAATATAATAAAACTGACATTATTAACGTTCTATATATAACGGGTTAAAAAATTCGTATATTTGCAACGTAAAAGGCTTATATTCGAAGGTAAAGGATGGGAAAATTATTTGTAGTACCTACCCCGGTTGGAAATCTGGAAGATATGACATTCAGGGCTGTACGGGTCTTAAAAGAGGTCGGACTTATTCTGGCTGAAGACACCCGTACTACAGGGATATTGCTGAAACATTTCGATATCCAGAACAAAATGCAATCTTATCATAAGTTTAACGAACATAAGGCTGTTTCTCATATTGTAGAGCGGCTCGATGGTGGTGAAGATATAGCCCTGGTATCAGATGCCGGTACACCCGGTATTTCCGATCCGGGCTTCCTTGTCGTGCGCGAATGTGTAAGGGCCGGGATAAAAGTTGAATGTCTGCCGGGGGCAACGGCTTTTGTGCCGGCGTTGGTGTCTTCAGGCATCCCCTCCGATAAATTTTGCTTCGAAGGTTTTCTCCCTCCGAAAAAAGGACGTATGACACGATTGAAAATATTATCGGAAGAACCTCGCACGATCGTATTCTATGAGTCTCCCCACAGAGTCGTAAAAACACTGACACAACTGGCGGAGTATATGGGAGAAGACAGGTATGCCGCTACATGCAGGGAAATCTCGAAAGTATATGAAGATACCCGGCGGGGAACTCTGAAAGAATTAATATCTCACTTTTCTGTGAACGAACCGAAAGGTGAATTTGTTATAGTAGTGTCTGGTAAGGATAATTAAAAGGATAAAATAAATAAATTATAGAACTAACAAGTTAAACAATTTTTATATGAAAAAACTATTAGTAGGATGCCTGTGCTTATTGGCAATGGCTTCATGTAATGTAAAAAGTTCGGATGAATACAAGGCTTTGCAGGCTGAAAGAGATTCTTTGATGCAGGCAAGTGCGCAAAGTAATAGTGAATTGGAAGAAACCAATAACTTAATAAATCAGATAGAAGAAAACTTCCGTCAGATAAGGGAAGCTGAAAAGTATCTGACTATTGAGTCTAAAACAAAAGGCGAAATGTCGAATGATACAAAAACACGTGTCAAAGACAATTTTGAAATGATCAATGACATCCTTAAAAAGAATAAGGCTGATATTGACAAACTGAATCAAAGACTGAAAAATAACTCAGGACAGATGGCCACATTTAAGAAAACCATCGAGAACCTGAATGCAGAACTGACAGAAAGAGCCAATACAATAACAGAACTTCAAGGAGCTCTTTCGAAACGTGATGCCCAGATCGCTGCATTAGAGACAGATGTAAAATCTTTGACAGAAAACGTTGAAGTATTATCTGGTCAGACAGCTGAACAGGCTTCAAAGATTAAAGAACAAGACAAAGAGCTGAATACAGCTTATTATATGTTCGGAACATCAAAAGAATTGAAAGAAGCGAAAGTGGTAACAGGTGGCTTCCTTGCGTCTTCTAAAATACTGAACGAAGGAATCGAAAAAAGCAAATTCGTAAGAATCGACATTCGTGACACACAAAGTATCCCTGTTTATGACAAGAAAGCGAAGCTACTATCCGACCACCCGAAAGACAGCTATACACTGGAAAAAGATGCCAACAACAAGATCGTTGTGAAGATTACAGACTATAAGAGATTCTGGAGCCTTACTAAATTCTTAGTAGTTGAAGTAGGATAATCCCGCTTGACAGATTATAAAGAAGGGACTAATGAACAATCATTAGTCCTTTTTTATCTACAAAGGCTTGGAATTCTTCTTATTAGAAATACACAACAGGCCAAAAGCTGTAAGCAATCCATTAAATAATAAGATCTCATACCCTACCCGATAGTCATATATCTTGAATAAAGCATACTCCAACACATAACTTAGAACAGGCGCCAACATACATATAAAGGGCACCATCCTGTCCCTGATATTTATCTTGGTAAACAGGCCGAAGAAAAACAACCCCAACAAAGGTCCATATGTGTATGAAGCCACTTTATATATTGTATCGAGGACATTTTCCTGCTGTATTGTATTTATCAAGAGTATCACCAGCAGAAAAGCAAAGCTTACTACTATATGTACTCTTTTCCTTGTCTTTTTAGCTTTTACCGCATCTTCCCGTTTTATATTCAGTATATCCACACATACCGAAGTAGTTAAGGCTGTAAGAGCAGAATCAGCACTGGAAAAAGCAGCGGCTATTATACCGATAGTAAAGAATACGAGCACGGGGAAACCAAGATATTCGGTCGCCAGCATTGGCAATATCTGATCTGAATTTTCTGGTATAGAAATATTGTACCGGCTCATAAACAACAAAAGTAATATCCCCAACGATAAAAACAGGAGATTGATCGGCGCAAAGGAAAAACCATAAGTCACCATGTTCTTTTGTGCGTCTTTCAGATTTTTGCAGGTCAGGTTCTTTTGCATCATGTCCTGATCGAGCCCGGTCATTACGATGGTAATGAACATCCCGCTAAGGAACTGCTTGAAAAAGTTCTGACGCGAACCCCAATCATCGAAGACGAATATGCGGGAATGTTCGTTATCAGCGATAGTCTGTACCATCTCCGGAAAGTTCATATCCATTTTGACAGCCACCTGCCAGATTATTAATATAGCTCCCAATATGAGACTCGATGTCTGCAAGGTATCGGTCCAGATAATAGTTTTTATACCACTTCGGAAAGTATATCCCCATATCAATAATATAATCCCTGTAACTGTAACCCAAAATGGGATACCCCATTGGCTGAAAACAAGCGTTTGCAGAATCATAGCTACAAGATAAAGCCGTGCAGCAGCCCCGATAATCTTCGATAAGATAAAAAACGAAGCGCCTGTTTTATAAGAATACAAGCCGAATCGCTGATCCAGGTAACCGTATATAGTCGTCAGGCTCAACCGGTAATACAAAGGCAGCAACAAATAAGCAATAACAAAATATCCGGCGACAAAACCAAACACCATCTGCATATATGTCATATCGAACTTACCCACCATACCTGGCACGGAAACAAATGTCACTCCTGATATGGAAGTACCCACCATAGCTATAGCTACAATAAACCATGGCGACTGCCTGTTGCCAAGAAAGAAAGCTTCATTATCGCTATTCTTCTTACTTACAAAATAAGAAATGAGCAATAAGGCTCCGAAGTATATAGCGATAATTATTAATATATATATTCCCATTTATTTATTCCTTCCCATATACCCTCTGCCATACGTTCGAGTAGATCGGTTTCTTTATTTTTGTATCATCCCTTTCGGTATCGATGATGATATAGTCGTAATTGTTGATAGTGTCAGCTGATGCTCTTTTGTCATTATAATAATAATCGTCATAAAAAACATTTACATCCAGTTTTCGTCTTTCCACTTCAAATCTGAATGTCGGATGATTTCCGAACGAAAGTACATAATATGATTTGTTTTCCTGAAGTACATGATCTGTTATCTCAATATTATAGGTATTGAATGTTTCAGCCTCTTTTATATTTGTCTTAAAGTTTATGAAGCCTGCTATCTGAATAGCTATTACAAAGAACAATAACCATTTGTAAGTTATTCTGCCAATGTATTCCCTGAAAGATACAACAAAAAGAAATATGAATAAAAACCCATAATATGAGAAAGTCCGGGGAAATGGTATTACCGAATGGATGAATAATAGTATAAACGGAGTAAACAGACAGATAAACCATACTTTTATTAGAGTATTATTATGTTGCTTTATAACAAAAAAAACAGTCAGAATAATTAATATAGCTATTATAATTGCCGGAAAGCCAAACATGAAGGATATCGTTTCATTTGCGAAAGGTAAAAGATTCTCTAGTACCCAGAAACGACTTTTGGGGGTTACATACTGGTTATTTGCCAAAGCTCCTATACCATCATTAAATAGTATGGGAGAATATAAAAGAATAGCAGAAATAGCTATATAACAATCGTAGCGAAATAGCGGTTTAAATAGCTTATGGTCGTATACCAGGATAATGATGTTTAGTGTTATAAAGGGATATAAGAAGGATGGCATTGTGTAAAACCCCAATACCGAAGCGACAGTAAAAAACATCCAATCCTTTCTTTGTCCACCATATTTTATTATGTTATAGATGGAGTGTAGGCTAATGATGAACATCAAAATTAACAGGGCATATCCTCTGGCCATATAACTGTAATATACAGACATGAAAAGTATCGGATATATGGCAACAACAAACAAAGCGCTTTTCTCCCCCCAATTCTTTTTTATAAAGGAATAGGCGACAAGCCAGGTAAAAAAAGAGAATATAACAGAGGGTAGCCTTATCTTGTATAAAATGTCAGTAATCGGCAATCTGTTAGAGAACCAGATCAGGATAGAATTTAATATATGGTTTCCCGGTTCGGGGTAACGTACCATGCATTTTTCGAGCGGGCGTTTCGCATAATTAAAGAATGTTACACTCTCATCGCAGGAAATGGCCACTGTAGATGCAAAATATATGGCAGCTATAGTTGGTATAGTGAGGACAAGTATTAATTTCCAATCTTTCAGGTTCGAAAAAATCCCTTTGATTGCATGGATCGCATTGGAGAAAAATAGCTTTATAGTTTTCATATTCTTTGTAAAAAATAAGATACCAATTGGGGCACTACAAAAATATAATATTTTTTACAGAGAATATGAAAAAACTCTATTTCAAGAGATAATAATCTATTGACATGACAAAAAGTCCGTCGAAATTGTTAAAATAGCAATAAAGAATTCGCACTCGGTTAAAAGTGTTAAAAAATAGATGTCACACGCATCAAATGAATGATTTTTGTGTTTAATTTTGAGAAAAGAATAAATGATATTTGATAACTAAAAAATACTTGCATATGAAAAATTTTGGAAAAATTTTATCAGTACTTGCATTGGCTGCACTAATAAGTGGTGGAGCCACATACGCTACTTATAGTTATATGGAAAGTAAGCGAAATTATAGTTCCTCCGATTCTTATAATTATGGAGCTGAATTCGATCAGAAAGGAGTACGCCTAGCCAGTTTAACTGCCGATGGCTATCCCGATTTCACAAAAGCTGCAGAAAATTCCATACATGCGGTTGTACATATCAAGTCAACCGTTAAAGCACAGGCTCCTCAGGGACAGGGACGCCAAAGGATGATAGACCCTTTCGAATATTTCTTTGGATTTGGTGATCGTGATGGTGGCGGAGGCTATTCAAACCCTCAGCCCAGTGTGGGATTTGGATCGGGTGTCATTATTAATAAAGACGGATATATCGTTACCAACAACCACGTAATAGATAAAGCCGACGAAATAGAAGTTACGCTGAATGACAATAGTAAATATACAGCTAAACTTATAGGTACAGACCCTCAGACCGATATAGCCTTATTAAAAATAGAAGGCAAAGAATTTCCTTATATTCCATTTGGCAATTCCGATAATCTGAAGGTCGGAGAATGGGTGTTAGCTGTTGGTAACCCTTTCAACCTCACATCTACAGTTACAGCCGGTATTGTTAGTGCAAAAGGCCGGGGAGGAATAGGTTCTTCAGGTCCTGCGAACATTCAGTCATACATCCAGACAGACGCTGCCATCAACAGAGGTAACAGTGGTGGTGCACTCGTTAATACCAATGGCGAACTGGTAGGTATCAATACCGCTATATATTCCCAGACAGGAGACTTTACCGGTTATGGTTTTGCGGTGCCTATTTCCATTGCAGGCAAGGTTGTTGCCGACATTAAAGAATTTGGTACAGTACAACGCGCTGTTTTAGGAGTTATGATACAGGATATGAATATTGCAAAAGAAGCAAATCCTGAAAAAACTAAAGATATTAAAGTTAACGAAGGAGCCTATGTAGGTGGATTCGCTGAAATGAGTCCTGCTAAACAGGCCGGAGTAGAAGAAGGTGACGTGATCACTTCTGTAAATGGAGTTAAAGTAAGAAGTGTAAGTGAACTTCAGGATCAGGTGAATAGATTCCGTCCGGGCGAAAAGGTAAAATTGGAGGTTGTCCGGGGTTCAGCAACCAAATCGTTTGATGTTACATTGAAAACAAGCACAGGCAGTACTTCCGTTGTGAAGAAAGAAGATGCTATAGGAACTGTAGGTGCGGCATTCAAAGAACTGACTGCCGATAAGAAAAAACAATTAGGCATCAGTTATGGTGTAGAAGTTGCCGGAGTGGACAATTCAGGTAAATTCCATAAAGAAGGTATACAGAAAGGATTTGTTATATTGAAGATCAATAACCAGTCAGTATCTACACCAGCCGAAGTAGAAAGAATAATACAATCTACAGCCAATAGCCAAGATAAGGTATTGTTCATTTCAGCTATTACCTCTAACGGTGGAAGAAAATATTACGCTGTTGACTTAAGTGAATAATAGTAAATAAGTTAAAACTAACAGAATAACGCTTGGGCCTGAAACAAAATAGTGGCTCAAGCGTTATTAATTATGTAAATAAGCTATAATAAACTTTTATATACTCTAGACGCAGCAAAATAGCAATTGAATATTATTAACTAAAGCTATCCCATTATTAAGGAGGCATAAGCCTTGAATTTGCTGGATTTTTACTATATTTGCAGACATTTTTCGGGCATTAAACATATATAATTATATATGAGGCAGTTAAAGATTACAAAATCAATCACAAATCGTGAGAGCGCGTCTTTAGACAAGTATTTACAAGAGATTGGTCGCGAAGACCTTATTACAGTTGAAGAAGAAGTTGAGTTAGCACAGGCAATTAAGAAAGGCGACAGAGCCGCTTTAGAAAAACTGACAAGAGCTAATCTAAGGTTCGTAGTCTCTGTAGCAAAACAGTATCAGAATCAAGGGCTAAGCTTACCTGACCTTATCAACGAAGGAAATTTAGGACTAATCAAAGCTGCTGAAAAATTCGACGAAACCAGAGGGTTTAAATTTATCAGTTATGCGGTATGGTGGATTCGCCAATCCATATTGCAGGCGCTAGCAGAACAATCGCGTATCGTACGCCTTCCGCTCAATCAGGTGGGTTCACTGAATAAGATCAGTAAAGCCTTTTCTAAATTTGAGCAGGAAAACGAACGCAAGCCATCAGCAGAAGAGCTAGCCGAGCAATTGGACATACCGGTAGATAAAATAGCCGATTCGTTGAAAGTTTCAGGACGTCACATCTCAATGGATGCTCCCTTTGTAGAAGGGGAAGACAACAGTCTGTTGGATGTTCTTGTAAATGACGACGCACCTATTGCCGACCGTACCTTGATAAACGAGTCGCTCCAGCAAGAGATCGACCGTGCATTATCAACACTGACGGAAAGAGAAAGTGAAATTATCAAAATGTTCTTCGGTATCGGATATCAGGAAATGACCCTCGAAGAAATCGGCGATAAATTCCAACTGACACGGGAACGTGTCCGTCAGATCAAGGAAAAGGCAATAAAGCGTTTACGCCAGAATTCACGAAGCAAATTACTAAAAAGCTACTTAGGATAATGCAGATGCATTGATTACTAAGTTTAAAATGATAAAGAGAGCTGAAGATTCAGTTCTCTTTTTTATTATAGTCTATCGCACAATATCTTAGTAAAGATATTTATCTCTCATTTTAGTAATATCGACATTCAGTACTTTAGTCAGATAATTATCAACAGAACCGTGATCTTTCCTTATCTTATCGATTCCGGCCTGCAAAAACTGAGGCTTTACCTCAAACAGAGAAGATAATGCAGGATAAGCCGCTTTATATGCAGCATACTTGTTTGCCAGATATTTATTTGATAGTAAATAATCATTAATTATCGTCTGCTCATCCACACCCAGCGAAAACAAAATCAGTGCGGCACCCATTCCCGTACGGTCTTTGCCGGCTGAACAATGAAACATCAAAGGCACATTCTTATCATCCTGCAGTAGTTCGAAGAATTTACGATACTGATCTATACAAGCCGGATCACTAACCAGCAATTCGTTCATACCCATCATCAGCGTATCGGCTTTCATTTCGGTGATATTCTGTAAATCTGCTTTGATAGCACCCATCAGGTTTCCGGGAGAGATGGCATATTTATAATTCTCCTTTACCGACTCAGGATTCTTATCCGGAGCGGCTTCCCGTTCATCGTCAGATCTGAAATCGACAATAGAGACCAACGGGATTGATGACAAATAGTTAAGATCTTCATCTGTAAGATTATGCAGGTCGTCGGAGCGGAATATCTTTCCCCATTTCACATATCGCCCATCTGTAGTCCGGTAGCCTCCAAGATCGCGGAAGTTATATCCTCCGGACATAGGAAGATGCCTGTCCGACAAGATAGCTTTGCCTTCTTCGGTCTCTATCTGAAAATAAGAACGCACATTGTCAGGCACATTTATAGGGAAAGTGCCACTGTCTTTACCTCCGGTAATGGGCTCTGTAAGGTCGATACTTTCAATGGAAGTCCCGGCATATAATTTCCACACCCCTTTTGTATATACCTGGACAGAAGCATTCTTAGTCGTTTTTGCCCTGATGATATTAACATCATTAGAAATATCTTTTCCCGAATATTCAGCTTTTGTTTCTTTATTACCGCATGAAGTCGCAGCAAACGTGCATAGTGCCATAGATATAATAAGTTTATACATTGCCATCTAATTTTTCATGCAAGTTAGTTAAAATAACCATATCCGCACAAAACCGTCACGAACCAAAATTCCTTTACTGACCGAACCTGAATAGCAGACTGTTATAATAGAGCGAATTACGCACAAGTCCAATAAATGTTAAAAACAATTTTCCGATTAAACCTCCGGTTTTAATTTGTATCTAAGCACATAGAAACATTTAAAATGAGAAAGTTATGAAAAGATTGTTTTTATCATTAGCAATATTAATAGCAGCATCACTGACAATGCAAGTTGATGCACAGAATAAGGGAAGAGATGGTCGTCCGGGAGAGCGTATGGAAAAAGAACTGAATCTTACTGCCGACCAAAAGCAAAAGATGGAGTCTTTACGTTCCGATTTCGGTACAAAGATGAAAGAACTGAAAGATAATGCCGCATTATCAAAAGATGACAAACAGACTAGAATGAAGGAACTGAGAGATCAGCACATGGCCGAAGTAAACAAGGTTCTTACACCCGACCAACAAGCTAAAATGAAGGAATGGAAAGATAAGAGAGGTGAAATGGCAAAAAAACGCGATGGCAGAAAGGGGAAAGATATGGCTATGAGAGGGAAAAATGATATGCCAAAAAGAGGAAACATGGCTCAACGTGGAGATCACATGAAAGACCTGAACCTGACTGACGATCAGAAGCAAAAAATAAAAGCCCTGAATGATGATTTCAGAACAAAATCGAAAGAACTATCCCAACAGCATCGTGAAGAATTGAATAAGGTATACACTCCTGAACAGCGCGTGAAGCTGGATGAAATGAAGAAAAATTTCAAGAAAGACGACAGATTCTCTTTCAGGGGTCACAGAGGCAATCTTAATATTGATGATGCCAGTAAGACAAAACTGAAAGAACTAAAGGAGAATTATCTTAAAGAAAAGAAAGCCGTAGAGCTTAGCCGTATCGCTCCGGATGCCCAAAAACAAAAGATTAAAAACCTTACCACTAAATACAGGGACGACAAACGTCAGGTGATAAAAGATGCACGCAAAGTGAATGACACTAAGCCTGTATAGTTTGAGTCTATATAATGAAAGTAAAGGGAGATAATGGTTTAAAGCCATTATCTCCCTTTTTTTATCCTCATATTATACAGAATTTATCAAACAACAATAAAAATAATTTAGTTAAACATTTAACTAAATTATTTGTTATATCTTTGCAGTAAGAAAAAAGAGATATGTTGCAGGAATTTGTACAAACAATATTGCAGACTCAATCTTTTTACCGTCAGATAATCCATAGAAAAATACGAGAACATAATATAGACGTAACATTTGAAATGTTACACATATTAAGGTGCCTGGACGGAGCTGGCAGAGTGAATCAACAAACACTGGCGAATCTGACGTATAAAGATAAATCGAGCCTGTCATACCTTATCAAGAATCTGGAAAAAAGAGAACTTGTAAGGAGAGAAGAAGATGAGAGCGATAAACGCAGCAAACAGGTGATTCTCACTTCTAAAGGAGAAGAATTATATATTCGGATCAGAAAGATCATAGAGGATGTATACCAGGAACTGGAAAAGAACCAGAATCCCGGGCATATACGCTTATGCATCGATTATATGAAAGAATTTACGCAAACAGTTAAAGATGAACAAACCACGTGAAACGTATTAGCTTTACAATACTGTTATTGGCCATATCATTGATTATGAAGGCACAAAACACATACAGGCTCTCTGTAACCGAATTATTTGAACGGGGCATTCAAAACAGCCTTGTTATCAGATCATCCGAAATTAAATCACAGATATCCGCAGGAAAAGTAAGCCTGGCAAAGAATAAGCGGTTGCCCGATATTACAATCGGGGGCGCTGTTGGGTATGTAGGTACCCCCACCATATTAGATAAGGACTTCTCTTTCCTGAAACATTCGGAAACACCTTCGTGGAAACAAAACTATCAGGTGGTAGCCACACAGCCGATCTATCAGGGAGGACGAATTAAGAATAATATAGAGAAAGCCGAACTGGAACAGGAAATCGTCGGGCTGGCCTTAGAGAAAGACAAAGCAGAAATTAAATTATGGCTTATTGGTAAGTACCTTGACCTGTTCAATCTGTATAAAGAGCGTGAAGTTTATTCACAAAATATAGAAGAATCCAAAAAACGTCTGCACGACATCGAAAAGATGAAAGAAGAAGGAATGATCACAACAAACGATGTTCTTCGTAGTCAGCTTGTACTGACCAATTACGAGTTATCATATAAGGAAACACAGAACGACATTATACTCGTATCACAGCAATTGGACGTAGTTCTGGGGCTTGATGAAAATATATTGCTGGAACCGGAGCAGGATATTCTGGATTCGAAATTCGCAATGGAAACCGAGACTGATTATGTAGATCAGGCTTATGTCCGGTATCCGGACATGAAAATAGCGCAGGCAAATATCGCACTGGCAAATAACAACCTGAAACTGACCAGAGCTGATTACCTCCCTACCCTGTCATTACAGGCCAGCAATACATTGGCGCGCCCGATACCGAATGTCTCACCGGCGCAGGATCTGTACCTGAACGCATGGGGAGTGACACTGAACCTGTCATTCCACATATCGGCATTTTTCGATAAAAAACATAACACCAGTGTAGCCAAACAGCAGATCGAACTACAAGAGCTGGCAAAGGAACAACAAAAACAAACAATACGCACCGATGTAAAATCAGCTTATATTAAGCATATGGAAGCACTGGACAGGATAAAGGCATTGGAGGAATCGCTCGGACAATCGAAGGAAAACTACCGTATAGTTAAAAATAAATACTTTAATCAACTGGCCATACTGACCGACCTGCTGGATGCCAATACAGTACAACTTAACTCGGAACTTCAACTTACCGCGGCCAGAACCAATGCAATATATACTTATTATCAACTACAAAAAGTAAGCGGAAATTTATAATTATGGATACAGATAAATCAGAAGCACCGGAACTCAAACAAGCTGAAAAGGAAGCTTACAGGAAACTTAAAAATAAGCGCAGAAGGAATGTTATACTCAATTCTATCAGTATCTTATTGGCATTGGCTGGTATTATCTGGGGAGTAAATTTCTTCATCCATTACTATAGATATGAAATAACAAACGATGCCACTGTTGAGCAATACATTGCCCCTGTCAATTCCCGCATAACAGGATATATTAAAGAGATACGTTTTACCGAACACCAATGGGTAAATTCGGGTGACACGCTACTGATAATCGATGACCGGGAATTCAGGATAAAAGAGATGGATGCGGAAGCCGCCCTGATGGATGCTAAAAACTCAGGGTCTGTATTATCGTCCAGTATAACCACCACCTCAACGAATGTAGCCGTTTCCGATGCCAATGTTGAAGAGGCTAAAGCGAGGTTATGGCGTGCAGAACAGGATATGAAGCGTTATAAAAATCTATTGGATGCTGAATCTGTCTCACGTCAGCAATACGAACAGGTTAAAAGTGAATATGATGCGCAATCGGCCCATTACAATGCTTTACTGAAACAGCGGGAAGCACTCTTGTCAACTTCTACCGAAACAACAAAAAGACAAGGAAATGTCGAGGCTACAATCCTACGGCGTGAAGCAGATCTGGCGATGACCAAACTAAACCTTTCCTATACAGTTATAACAGCCCCTTATAACGGATATATAGGACGGCGAACACTGGAAACCGGACAGCTGGTACAGGCCGGACAAACGATTACCAATCTGATTAAAGATGACAATAAATGGATCATAGCCAACTATCGGGAGAAACAGATAGAAAATATATCCATTGGTCAGGAAGTGAAAATCCGTGTGGATGCCATCAGTAATAAAACATTTAAAGGACGGGTGACTGCGATTTCAGAAGCCACAGGCTCTAAATATTCAATGCTACCGACAGACAACTCGGCCGGTAACTTTGTTAAAATACAACAGCGGATTCCCGTACGTATCGAATTTGAAGATATTTCGCCGGAAGATATGAAAAAACTACGTGCCGGTATGATGGTAATAACAGAAGCCGTTAAGGACTAAAATGATAATTCCCGTAATACAACGAGCAACGATAAGTCCTTTCAGGCATTGGGTTCCCAACTGGCTGAAGGTGATCGTCGCGCTATTAATACTTATTCCTATATTACTTGTCAACGGAGCGTATACAGGGAGTAACATAGATATATCCGGTTACCTGGGTGTAATCTCCGAGGATATAAATATGGCCTATTATGCCTCATCCGCAGGTATGGCTGTGGCTCACCTGGTCATTCCAAAGGTGAAACCCATTGCTACCGCTAAAACGATCATTCTTATAGTCCTCTTGTTTCAGGTACTGTTAAGCCTTATCTGTGCTGAAACGAATTACATGGAGGTGATCATCGTTTGCAGTTTCTTTATCGGGTATTTCAAAGCATTCTCGATGATAGAGACCATCAATATACTGATGCCTGCCCTGAGCCCCAGTGGCACACGTAACGAATTCTATGCCAAATTTTACCCCATAACACTTGCCTGCGGGCAGTTATCCCTGGTACTTACCGCCGAACTCGCCTATATGTTTAACTGGCAGTATATGTATTATTTTATGATATTGATGCTATTGGTCGCTATTATCGCCGTTGTCACCTGCATGTCTTTTGCCAGGCGGTTGATACGCATTCCGTTGAAAGATATAGATTGGCTGAGTTTCTTTCTTGTATCGGTTTGTTTTATGTCTATTATTTATGTGGCCACTTATGGTAAAACCAAAGACTGGTTTGCTTCGGGCAGCATACTGATAGCGACTATACTTATCCCTCTTACCGGATGGCTTTTTATACGCCGTCAGTTCTCCGACAAACCGTTCTTGGATATGAGTGTGCTAAAGAACCGCAACTCGGTTACTGTCTATCTGCTTTCATTCCTGTTGATGTTTTACGCATCTTTCAGTATTCTGGTATCATCATATACCACCAACGTTTTACGGCTCGACAGTACACATGTAAATGAACTCTATCTCTATATGATTCCGGGATTTATAGTCGGAGGCATTATCTGCTATTACTGGTTTTTGAAAGAAATCCGTATGACATGGCTTATCTTCCTGGGATTTGCCTGTTTTACAGTATCTATAGCCATCCTGTATTTTAAGATCACCCCATACGGGCTTTATGAAGATTTATACTTGTTAATGTTCCTAAGAGGGGTTGGAATGCTTGTATTGTTTGTGGCATTCGCCATTTATGGTATATACGGGCTTTCTCCAAAACAATTGATTTACAATGCTTTTTTCCTTATATCAGCCCGTTCTGCGATAGCTCCTGCTGTAGGCGCATCTGTCCTGACCAATTGGCTGTATCGCCTACAACAAAAGAATATCAGCATACTATCGCAAGGTGTGGATATGCAAAACCAACTGGCATCAAGCCAGTTTACAACATCTGTAAATAATGCTCTGGCACAAGGCTGGAGCCTGGAAGATGCTCAAAAACTGGCGACAAATACTTTATACCAAACTATACAAATACAATCAACGACAGTTAGTATAAAAACCATTGCCGGATGGATGCTGATTTTAGGGATCATCCTGTTAGTATGTATTGTTCTCTATCTCCTTCAGTTTACTCCTGTTAAGCTAATGAAGATGGGTAATGATATGTCGGGATAAGGTGGTTTTTAATCGATATCAAGTTTACATTTTTTAGAATAGTCTGGCACACGGGATGATGCACGTTCAAGGTTTTCGGACGTTAATTCTAAATAATATAATCGATGTTTATCTTTTCTTTGTAAATTAGGATAAACAGTAAAACCGAAGTTGATCAACAAATTCTCACTGTCTTGATTAATAGGCAATGCATATAATGTGTATTTCTTTCCATTTTCAGAATAATAGTTTTTCTTTAAATACTCAAAGAATCCCCATATCATGATTGGTAAAGCATGTCTTTTCCTCACATAAGGGGCTTTTATTACTATTATTAATGTAATATATAAATCATTAAAATCAAAAGATTCCTCAAAACTGTTTAAACTCTCATAGTCTATATCAGATTCTTTTATTATACCATCTTTAAAAAACTTAAAACACTTTGGCTCAATAGATAATAAGGTCAATCCTGCCCAAATATTTTTCGATGAGTCTTTTAGACATAAAAACCCTTTTGGATTAACACGTCTCCATGATTCAGCGACCGCATCATCAATGAAATCGCTACCAAATACCCTTTGTGTATTTTGATTTAAAAACCGACAATCATCTTTAGTGTCATATGAAATAGAGAATCCGGAATTCTCATCTAATAATTCAGGATCATAGATAGTATCATTTATGCTTGAATCTTTAATAAAAAAATAAATAAAAACAAGAACTACCGGAATTCCTATAAAAAGGCAGATATTGAATAGAGATGTTTGATACCCTGCAACATCTAACAAACTAATAACTCCAACAATCAGAGTTACAACAAGGCAACAGACTTTAAAACTTTTATCAAATATTCTTCTTAAATCTCTTTTCATATTCTATTTTAAAAGCAAATGTAAATATATTTTAAATATAAAATGGTTCACAATCATAAAATTTGTATTGAATGTAAAAAAGTTATATCTACTCCAGAAGGACCAGCCTGTTAGTTGCTACTCAGAAAAGAAAAAACCATCTCGAAAAGGGAAGAAACATGATAAGCCAGAAATAATTATTTTATAAATTTACAACACAGAAACAAGAAGGAGTATTTAGAATGTAATCTTTTTCTATATGTTTTTTGACCACAAAATTGACCACATTCCTAAAACAAAAAAGGCTTCCAATTTCTTGAAAACCTTTGTGCGCACGACGAGACTCGAACTCGTACATCCTTACAGAAACTACCCCCTCAAAGTAGCGTGTCTACCAATTTCACCACGTGCGCATACCTTTAAATAAAAAATGTGACCACTGTCACATTTGAGCGAAAAACGGGACTCGAACCCGCGACCCCGACCTTGGCAAGGTCGTGCTCTACCAACTGAGCTATTTTCGCATTGGTGAGCGCAAAGATAATGCGTTTTTTCTTTTTTGCAAAATTTTTGCGCCCGCTATTTCATCTAAAATATGCTTTTTACTGCAATCACTCTGTTTACAAGAGTGATTACGTATATAAGCTTTTTTATTTCACTTCCCAGACATCTTTTGTCATCAGATAGTCGTGCAAAGTTCTCACAGGATTTTTAGCCTGAACTTCCGAGATCTGATCTGCGACACACTGATCGTATGCAAGAGCTTCCACGTCACGGATGACACCTAGAGCCACAGGCAGGTTATCTTCGATGGTCATAAGACCAAGCTTCAGATGCAATGTATTGTCCTGAGTTTTGGCATCATGTATCAATACATCATCTATTGTGTATCCTTCCTGGCCTATTGTCACCGCTTTCAGATTCCAGCCGTCCATAACAAGGCCTTTGTCCTTATTGGTTCCGAACAGCATCTTCTCTCCATGTTTCAGTAGAATTGTACGTTCGGCACGCCATGCTTTATCTACTATGTTGCTGTGAATAGCATCATTAAATATCACACAATTCTGCAACACCTCGATAACCGAAGTACCTTTATGTCGTGCAGCTACAGCCAAAATCTCTGTGGTGTTAGCCAGATCGACATCAACGCAACGTGCAAAGAAAGTTCCTCTTGCCCCTAAAGCCAGTTCGATAGGATGGAAAGGATCTTCTACTGTACCATATGGTGACGATTTGGTAATAGCTCCCCTGTCCGAAGTCGGGGAGAATTGCCCTTTAGTCAGGCCATATATCTTATTGTTAAACAAAAGAATATTGATATCTATATTACGACGTACAGCGTGAATAAAATGGTTACCACCGATAGCAAGGCTATCTCCATCGCCTGTTGCCAACCATACCGATAATTCCGGGTTAGCAGTTTTTACGCCCGTAGCAATTGCCGCGCCACGACCATGAATAGAATGGAAGCCATAAGTATTCATATAATATGGCAAACGGGACGAACATCCTATACCCGACACGACAGCCGTCATATGTGGCTCTATATCGAGTTCGGCCATAGCTTTGTGTAGACAATTAAGTATGGCATGGTCGCCGCAACCCGGACACCAGCGTACATACTGGTCGCTCTTATAATCTTTAGCCTGATGAGATGGGGCTAGTTTCAAATTTATATCCATCATGCTTATTTTTCTAATTTATTTTTAAATGTTTCTACCAAGTCGGATATAGAGAACGGTTGTCCCTCTACCCTGCTATATAATTCGACCTGCAAGCCCGGGATTTTCTCCATCAGGTAACCCGCAAACTGGCCGTTGTTTTGTTCTGCCACAACAATATTCTTGAATTTGCTCAATACTGACAAAGTGTTTTTAGGCAGTGGATTGATAAAACGGAAATGAGCCAATGCGACTTTATGTCCCATATCATTCAGTCTTTCCACAGCTTCACGCAAATGTCCGTATGTACCACCCCAGCCTACAATCAGCAATTCGGCGTCTTCACCGCCTACAAGTTCCAGTTGGGGGATATATTCAGATATCTTCTCTATTTTCATACGGCGGGTATCCACCATTTTCTGGTGATTTGCCGGATCGGTAGAGATAGCGCCTGTATCATAATCTTTTTCGAGGCCGCCTATGCGATGAGTATAGCCTTCTGTTCCCGCGGCAGCCCAATAACGTGCATAGGTTGTATCGTCACGCAGGGCACTACGCCATTCGTTACTATCAACTAAAGTCTGATCGTGTGGTGCAATTGCCGGATACTTATCCATATCAGGTATACGCCATGCCGATGCACCGTTGGCAATATAACCATCGGTAAGTAATATGACAGGCGTAATATGTTCAAGGGAAATTTTCGATGCCCAGTAGGCCATATCGAAGCAATCGGTAGGAGTTGCGGCAGCCATCACTACGATAGGGCTTTCACCGTTCCTCCCGTATAAAGCCTGACGAAGGTCTGTCTGTTCTGTTTTTGTAGGCAATCCTGTGGAAGGCCCACCACGCTGAACATCTATAACAACAAGCGGTAATTCGGCCATCACGGCAAGGCCTATCGCCTCGCTTTTCAGAGCCAGTCCGGGGCCGGATGTAGATGTAGCTGCCAGATTTCCGGCAAAGCTTGCGCCTATCGCAGTACAAACACCTGCGATTTCGTCTTCCACCTGGATGGCTTTTACTCCCAGTTGTTTAAATTTAACCAGTTCATGCAATATATCAGTTGCCGGAGTGATCGGATAAGAGCCTAGAAACAAAGGCCGCTCTGCTTTTTCCGAAGCTGCGATCAGTCCGTATGCTGTTGCTGTATTACCATTTACTTCCAGATAAAAACCTTTGTCCACATTCACGGTTTCTACCTTATATGATGTTATGGACATATCTGTATTGTGCCCGTAGTTATACCCATCAGCCAATACCTTTAGGTTTGCTTCGACCAAAACAGGCTTCTTTGCAAATTTGGATGAAAGCATATTATTGGCAACATCTAAAGGACGGTTGAATAACCAGCACACAAGTCCCAGCGCAAACATATTCTTACAGCGGATACGCGATTTCATATCCAGTTCCATTCCCTCAAGGCTTTCTTTTGTCAGTGAAGTGATGGGTACAGATATAATTTGCTGAGAAGTAAGTCCTAATTCGGTAAAAGGGCTTTCGGTAGCAAATAAGGCTTTTTCCAGATCCCTTTTTTCAAAAGAATCGGTATCGACAATAATAACTGAATCTTCCTTCAGGTATTTGGCATTTACTTTCAATGCCGCCGGATTCATTGCTACTAATACATCCGATTGATCTCCCGAATTATAAATACGGTTTCCCAGATGTACCTGAAATCCCGAAACTCCGGATAAAGTTCCTTGCGGAGCTCGTATTTCAGCCGGATAATCGGGAAATGTAGATATTTCATTCCCGAAAATAGCGGATAGATTGGAAAAGATGGTTCCGGTTAACTGCATACCATCTCCCGAATCGCCGGAAAAACGTATGACTATGTCCTTTACGTCCTTAATTTCTACTGTGTTTTGCATTACTTGATCTTAAATATATAGAATGTTTTTAAATTACAAACAAAGGAAAAAAGTATTCACGAATATACAAACATATTTTTCGAAAAAATATCAAACACGATAAAGATGGAATGTTTTTTATCAGCATTCGTAGACAATACTGTATATTTTACCTTTTATTTCTACCAGTTCTTTTTCAACATCTATATCTCCATACGACATCAGTTTCATTGGTATAGCTCCGGTATGCTCATAATAAGCAGGTTGCTGATACTGTATATTTTCCCACAACTTAAAGCCCAAACGCTGATAAAAACCGATCCGGCGCTCTGACAATATTGTGGCTGGCAGTTCAACCTCCAAAACAATAGGTTTTACCATATTAGTCTTGAAGAGTTCCATTACTTTACGTCCATAGCCTCCATTCCTGAATTCGGGCGATATCGCAAAATGCTCTGCAAATATAAAATCATCCAGATCCCAGTAGGTAAGGAAACCAACCAGGTTATCATCTTCGATAGTAACTGATATTACAAACGGAGAATTTTCTTTATACAGGTCGAACATCGTTTCCACCGGGCGACGCTCGCTCAACGGAAAAGACTCGATATACAGATTCTCCACAAATGAAACCTCGTGGTTATTTTTTAAGTCCAAATTTCTAATTTCCATAACTCCCTCTTTTCAGTTAACAGTTAACAGTTAACAATGCATTCATAATTGACTCCACCGATTTAGTTATGATGACTATTCAGTTTCACATCTTTCAGATGTCCGTCTTCACATTTGATTATACGCCCCGGATATTTTTGTACCACAGCATAGTTATGTGTAGACATGATCACCGCTGTACCTTCCTGTGAAATTGTATGCAACAATTGCACGATCTGATTGCCAGTCTCAGGGTCAAGGTTTCCGGTAGGTTCATCCGCAAGGATTATTTCGGGAGAATTCAGCAAAGCACGCGCAATAACAATACGCTGCTGTTCCCCACCAGACAATTCATGCGGCATTTTATATCCTTTATTCTGCATTCCTACCTGTGTGAGTACCTCATTAATACGAATAGAGATCAGGTCTTTATTATTCCAGCCTGTTGCCCGTAATACAAATTCCAGATTCTTTTCGGCAGTCCGGTCTGTCAATAACTGAAAATCCTGAAAGACAATCCCGACTTTCCTCCGCAAGTATGGTATTTGCTTTTTTTTCAGATTCTCCAATTCATAATCTAAAATACGGCCATGACCTTTTTCCAAAGGAATTTCGTGATAAAGACTTTTCAGAAAAGTACTTTTTCCTGAACCGACTTTACCTATGAGGTATATAAATTCACCTTCCCTGATCGCAATATTGATATCGCTCAAAATTGTATTCCTGTCACGATCGAGATCGACACCTTCGTATTTTACGATTACATCTTTTTCTTCGTCCATAATATTACTTCTTATGACGTTTCTGTAATTCCCTTGCCAGATCTTCTATACTTAATCCTTTCGATGTTAACAAAACGATAAGATGGTACATCATATCGGCCGATTCATATATCAGACGGTCATCTGTACCGTTACAAGCTTCGATAACCGACTCCAACGCTTCTTCTCCCACTTTTTGAGCCATGCGGTTTATCCCCGACTGGAAAAGAGACGTTGTATAAGAACCTTCCGGCATCTCTTTATAACGTTTCTCAATGAAATGTTGCAAATATTTTAAGAATAAAATATCTTCCTTATTCTCTTCGTCAAAACAGGTATCGGCTCCGGTATGGCACACAGGCCCTACAGGATTTACCTTTATCAGCAGGGTATCATGATCGCAGTCGTCCTTAATACTCACCACATTCAGAAAATTTCCACTTTCCTCTCCTTTTGTCCAAAGGCGTTGCTTAGTGCGGCTAAAGAATGTCACCCGCCCTGTTTTCTGTGTTTTTTGCAGGGCTTCTTCATTCATATAGCCAAGCATCAAAACCTTGTTTGTCTCATTATCCTGTATGATAGCAGGAATCAAGCCGTTTACTTTATCAAAATCGAGATTCATATCCATCTAATTATTATTAATACGATCGAGGAGCCACAATAGTTCAGCATCCTGGTCGAAATTATATTTTTTATAGTCTTCGTATTCAGGCATTACATCGGGCCAGAATGTCTTAGCTTTTTTATCCGTTGACGGCAAAAAGTATTGTGCGCTGTTGGAAATGCTTCCTTTAGTCTTTGTATATGGTAACTCAAACGCAGTTGTCTCCATAAATGTGTTAGGTGCTTGCGCGGAAGGAACCCCAGCCACGACAGCCCCCATTTTCCACAGGTAAAATGCATAATGGAATGCCGCGCTAAATGTACCCACATCAGTCAGCACATAAACTTTTTCAGGTGTATATACAGGTTTTCCATTCAGATCTTCTATATAATCTCCACCATTACCAATAGTGTTTTTCACGAACTGCGCCCGTTTTTCCTCTTGTGTCAAATCTTCACCGGAAGAATTGCCGAACGAGTAATCTCCATAGAAGTAATCTGAATTATTATTCCTGTTAAAGTCTTCTAAAGTAGTTCCAAGCTTCTTCATGTAAAGAGGCGAAAACATCCGGTAGTAATGGGTTTCTATATCTGTATTCAGATATTTATCTCCGTACATCATATATAATGTCGGCAATGTAATCGGCGTCCACCCTCCACCATTACCCCTGAGGTCGATAATGAGATTAGGGGTATTATTCATTTTCATTTCAGAAAGCATATTACGAAAAACCTCAGCAAAGCAAGGCAACTGAAGTATAGCTTCATCTGTATTTTCAGGCATTTCTTTGCGTATTGTCCATTGATAAAAACCTTTTAGCTGATTTTCAAACGAAGGCCACTTCTGTTGTTGCATGGCTAGAAAATTCTCTCGCGCCATCACGGACTTCATTCGTAGATACATTGTCTGTCCTCCATCAGCCATATTGTAATATAAATATTCATCATGCGACAATCTACTCTGTTTCGGCAGTTGAACAAAATCTACTTTATACCATTCTTTATTTTCTGTGACCGGAATTACTATATTTTTTATTTCTCCCTCCGGTGTTTGTATTTGCATCACAAGACTTTCACTGTTTTTCAAACCAGAAAACAGTTGCATCAGACGGGAAGGATTGTAGACTATGTATTCCAGATTCATATATTCCCCATACTTATTCTCATTGGGTAATATTTCTGACATTCCGGCACACAACGAATCAAGTGAGATTCCATTTATAGAAATAACCCTGCTACCCAGATATTTAACATCTTTTTCTGGTAGACCTTTTACAATCATACCTTCCGGAATCGCTTTGAGCATAAGAGAAATATAGCGTGTTGTCTCAAGTTGAGACGAATTATTTACATTGGTATGCCCGTCATGAAGTCCTGAGATAAAGGATGCAAGTACATCTTGATATTGTTCCAGTGTATAGTCAGTTGATTTTAATGTCTGCCCCGTTTCAAAAGCTTTTTTATGAAATGATACCTTTCCTCCATATTCGCTGTACGGATCAGGATGAGTTTCTTCCAGCAACTTTACAAAATACCGGAATTCATTATATAGTGAATCCCGTGACAATACCTGCGCCCTGGAAGAGAGTACCCCTAATAACAAGAATAATACAGGTATAAATCTACTTTTCATCTCACTATAATATTTTGAATCTTGAGATACTCTTTCAAATCTTCTATAGCAATCTCTCCAAAATGAAAAACACTGGCAGCCAATGCAGCATCTGCTTTACCCTCAACAAATACATCCCGGAAATGTTGCATATTTCCAGCGCCACCAGAGGCTATTACCGGAATATCCAATGTTTCGGATAATCGGCGTAAAGCTTCGTTCGCATAGCCTGTTTTCACGCCGTCGTGGTTCATACTGGTGAACAGGATTTCGCCTGCACCCAGGTTTTCAGCTTCTTTTGCCCACGAAAACAGTTCCTTTTCCGTCTTATTGCGTCCGCCACTTGTATAGCAAGACCATATTCCACCCTCAAAGTTAGCATCTATTGCGCATACACATACCTGTGAACCGTAATTTTTTGCAATTTCTTCTATAATCTTAGGATTTCTTATGGCTGTGGAATTAACAGATACCTTATCGGCTCCGGCATTCAACAGGCGATCTACGTCCGACAATTCATTTATTCCTCCGCCAATAGTAAACGGTATATTGATATTTGCCGCAATGCGCTTTACAAGATCGGTAAAAGTTTTCCGTTCTTCGTGAGATGCAGTAATGTCGAGAAAGACCAGTTCATCGGCTCCCTGTTCGCTATATTTTACTCCAAGTTCCACCGGATCTCCGGCTTCACGCAGATTTACAAAGTTGGTTCCTTTTACAGTTCTGCCATCTTTTACATCGAGGCAGGGTATTATTCTTTTTGCAAGCATCTTTATTTTTTCCTATTTATTGAGATTGTGCCAATAAAATTTCTTTTTAGAGATATTGAAAATATTTACAGCTATATTTATTGTAAAGTTTCTCTTATACCGGAAGTCTTTATTATAAAATGGCAGATGATATGCAATCGATATCCTGCCTCCGGGAACCCCTATCCCAAAATAGGGAGCATAATGCAGGGAACTTTTCTTGAAATCGTTATAGAGTACCAGTTCATTACCAATATATGCTATAAAAAAACTGGCGTAGCACCCCGCTTTCGGTCCCATAAGAAAACCATCCCGGTTAAATAAAAACTCACTTGCACCATAATAGCCATAACTTATGAGTAATGGGGGTACAAGATAATCTTTGGACAAGCCAACTTCAAAGCCTCTGGTAGAAACTTTCTCCTCTCCGCTCATAACGAAGCCCGTGTACAGGCTTATATCCTTTGTCCCTTCTCGGAACCTCGGATAATATATTGTGCGAGGGATAGAGTCCTGCCCCATAATATTTATACAAAAAAGAGCCAGAACTAAGAGCAGACAATATCTCATAAATTCACACCAGCTAACTCCCTCAAAGTCACTCTATTTTCATATATAGCCTTACCTAATATTACCGAAGGAACCCCTGCGGCCTCCAGATCAAGTATATCCTGAAAACAACTTACTCCACCACTGGCAATAAGGTACATGTCAGGGTATGTTTCCAATATTTCCTTATATAAATCTAAGGAAGGGCCCTGAAGCATACCATCCTTACTTATATCGGTACAAACAACTTTTGTGATTCCTTCTTTGGTATAATCTCCCAGAAAGGGAATGATATCGACAGAGGTAGATTCCTGCCAGCCCGAAACAGCGATCTTATGGTCTTTGCAGTCAGCACCCAGAATGATTTTTCCTGATCCGTATTTCTGTATCCAGCTAAGAAACAAATCCCGGTTTCGGACAGCAATACTGCCTCCTGTAACCATAGAAGCTCCTGAGTTGAAAGCGATCTCTATATCCTCATTACTTTGTACCCCTCCGCCAAAATCGACAATAAGCGAAGTGTTGGAAGTGATCTTTTCTAAAATCGTCTGGTTAACAATACGTTTGGCTTTAGCTCCATCGAGATCGACAAGATGTAAGCGGCGGATACCCGCATCCTCAAACATCTTAGCGACGTCGACAGGGTCTTCGTTATAGACTTTCTTGGCATTGTAATCTCCTTGCGATAAGCGCACGCACTTACCATCGATGATATCAATAGCCGGAACAATTTCTATCATTTTATATTTATGTAAAAAACTGTATTGCCAACGGATATTTCCAATATTCTCCGTTTGCTGCTTTAACCGCAGCTATTATTATAAAGACAAGTTCGATGACAGCTATGGCAATCAGCATCGGAATACCTATAATCAATATGATCAATATGGCTGAAACAATGGCATATATGATCATGCTTATCATGAAATTGGCAATATTCTTACCATGCTTGTCTACTTCAGGATTTTCCTTATTTACTACCCACATTACAATAGGCGCAATAAAGCCTAGTCCGGGAACAATAAACCCGGCAAACTGGGACAGGTGCATAAGTAACAGATATGTATTTATCGACATACCTCCGATATCTTTACGATAGTAGTTGTCAGAATTCAATATCCGTTGTTTTTCATTCTGAAACTCTTCTTCCGAAATAACCCCTCTTTCACGAAGTTCTTCCAGTTTCCTTAAATCGTCATATTTATCCATGACTTAATTTTATTTAGTATTTGACAAAAAGTTTTTCAAGATTCTTTCTCCTACGCTCCCACTCTTTTCGGGATGAAATTGTGTGGCATAAAAATTATCCTTATGCAAAGCGGCACTAAAAGGTTGTATATAATTAGTCGTTGCTATGGTATCGTTTGTCACAGGTACATAATAACTATGTACAAAATAGACAAACTGATCCTCCAGCGACTGGTCAAACAAAGCACTCTTTACATCCATAATATTGTTCCATCCCATATGGGGTACTTTATCCTCCTGCTTCTGTGGTATAAACCGTTTCACCGGTGCATCAAAGATATTCAGGCAATCGGCATCTCCTTCTTCCGAATATGAACACATCAGCTGCATTCCCAGGCAGATACCCAGCACAGGTTGTTTCAGATCAGGAATGAGATCGGCAAAACCTGATCGACGCAAATAATCCATGGTAGTGCTGGCCTCCCCCACTCCGGGAAAAATTACTTTGTCTGCTTTTTTTATCAATTCCTTATCTTCTGTTACAACAGCATCTACACCTAAACGCTTAAAAGCGTGCTCTACAGAAAAAATATTTCCAGCGTTATATTTAATAATAGCTATATCCATTTTATTTCTTTTCCAACAGAGAATCGATCAGTTCAACCATTTCTCCAAATTCCTCCAATTTAAAAAGCCGGGTAAGCATTACAATCTTGCCATCCCTGTCGATTATTATATTCCGGGTAATACCTGCATTTTTCTCTGCATACAAAGCGAATATATCTCCCTGCGGATCGAGACCTATAGGATAAGTAACTCCTGTGGCTTTAGCAAATTTCAATACAGTTTCCGCAGGCTCTTCACGGTCAATACCATATAGAGTAAATTCAGTATTGTCCTTATGCTTTTGCCATATTTCTTTTTCTATATGAGGCATTTCCTTCCGGCATACACCACACCAGCTGGCAGTAAATTGAAGCATAACCACCTTTCCCCTTAAAGAGGATAGTTTCACTTTTTCACCGGATGGCAAACTCATCTCAAAATCGGGAGCCATATCCCCTACCTTCACCTTATACTGATCGGGGTATATGTTCTGAGCAACTGCTCCCAGGACAAAAAACAAACCGCTTAATAATATAAATAATCTGGCTTTCATGCTTCTTCTTCTTTTAATTGTCTGTTTAATAATATACGTCTAAACCATAGAGAGAATGGGATGGAGGCTAAAGCTCCCAGCACATCCGCTAAAAAATCGTACCAATCGCCCGATCGTAGCGGGAAAAACTCTGCCTGCAGAATTTCGATCAAACCACCATACAGGATTGGAACCAATATAGCAAATACTAATAATTTTAGTATGATAATATGCCCTTTCTTATCATATACATAATTGAAAGACGCAATACCTGCCAAACCAAAATACATCAAAAAATGAACGACCTTATCTGTTGGTATAAAGAACTCAAATCCTACATCCGGAACATCGTCAGGCGGAATAAGGCAGCACAGGTAAAATATTATAACGGCTACAATAGCCGGAGGCCAGGTGTATTTAAATATTCTTTTCAACATATAAGGTTACAGGGTATTAAGGTCACAGACCTATTTATTGCTTTTACAAGCACAACCATTGGTAGTTTTTAATATAGAAACTTATCTTTAAATACTATCTACCACTCATATACAAGACATCAAAGATACTGAAAATATCAATATGTATATTATTCTGCGGCAGAATCATTAAAGACTTTCATCTCGCAGACCTTGCAATCGAACGAAAGCTTTAATTTAGTATTATTATATATCAAAAAGAAAGGTTCTTTATATGGATGCCTCTCTCCCTTTTCTTTAGGACACCAGCCCAATGAATATTTAATACAATGGCGGATAAACATTAAAGGAACATCTTTTTGCTCCTGCTTTTCGAAAGCAGGTTGAGCTACCCTGGCTTCATGCTGTTCATAGAATTGCCTGCTTTTTGTGTTCATCACATTCCCCTGATAATTGATTTCCTTTTGAGGAAACGGATGGAAAGTTTGCCGGTGTTTTACAATTTCCGGTCTATATGCTATTTTCCGGACAGAGAGTAATTTATCCGTCAACTGCCTGCGCCAATCCGACAGAACAGATGCCGGAATAAACCATGATGATGCGAATTTTATATCGACACTGTCTACTGTAAAAATAGTATTGCCCGTTTTGCCCAGATTGCTTTTTATATTTTCAGTCTGAGGTTTCTGAGCTGCTTGTTTATCATATTCAAAATTAAGGACAACAACGTTTTGATCCTCGTCTGTTGCCTGTAAAGAAAACCCGAAAGGTATTTCATCGACGTCTATTTCCACCTTTATTTTCCGTTCGGCGGATTTCCTTGATAAAACCTTTTCGAATTCGTGGTCATAATTACGATAGACAAACGCGCCACGTTTTATGTCGGGAATCGAAGCCGGATAAATACGGTCACCCTCTACCCTGTTTACATTGATCCCCTCCAATTCCTTCCTGTGATTAAAGAAACAAAGCCCGTCACCATTATGAAATTCCTTCTGAGTATTAATCTTAATATATTTTGTTGTTATTTCTGTGATTTTGCCGATTGGCTCGCCTACCGATTTAGGAGAATCCAAAGACCAGATATCTTTACTACGGTCGTGCAAAAAATAGTTAGTAAAGCTACGGTTAAAGCTTTTTTCCAAATTCGGTTCAAATGCATATGTGACCGCACCCGATGACACTCTTAAATACTCGGGGCGTTTTGCAAATATAGCATCCAGCTTCTTTCTGTAATACGCCACCACATTCTTCACATACGAAACATCTTTTAGCCGCCCTTCTATCTTCAGTGAACTTACGCCTGCGTCCAGTAATTCTTCCAGATTACCGGAAAGATTCAAATCCTTCATCGATAAAAGATGTTTCTTCGAAACAATCTCTTCGCCTGCTGAGTCTACCAGCGAATAGGGCAAACGGCAATACTGGGCACAAGCACCTTTATTAGCGCTACGACCCGAAAGAGCCTGACTGAGGTAACACTGGCCGCTATAACTCACACATAAAGCACCATGCACAAAGACTTCCAAAGGAATATTTACCTGCGAAGCAATGTCGTGTATCTCATCCACTGTAAGTTCGCGAGGCAGTACCACTTGTCTGAAACCTGCTTCTTCAAGGAATTTCACTTTCTCGACTCCCCTATTGTCAACCTGTGTGCTGGCATGTAAAGCCACGGGGGGAAGATCGAGCATTGTAATGCCCATATCCTGTATAATGAGCGCATCGATCTTAGCTTCATTATAAAGCTGCCGGATAAGCAGTTCTGTTTCCTGAAGTTCTTTATCGTTTAATATTGTATTCAGAGCCACATATACTTTAGCATTGAACAGATGTGCATATTCACATAGCTGCTTAATGTCTTTCAACGTATTACCTGCAGCAGCCCGAGCGCTAAACCGAGGTGCACCTATATAAACGGCATCGGCTCCATGATTGATGGCTTCGATACCGCACTCCATGTTTTTTGCCGGAGCAAGAAGTTCTATTTTTCGCGTTTTAAGCAAGTCTGTTTATTTCCTTATTGATTATTCATTAACAGGTAATATATCCCCCAGCTCCTGTATCTTTGTTTTATCGTATGGTGTTTCCTGATAAACAAAATAATTCAGCCAATTATTGAACAGCAAATTACCATGACCTGTCCATCTCACAACAGGAGGATTTTCAGGATTATCGTTCTTATAATAATTATAAGGTATTTTTATAGGAAGTCCTTTTTCTGCATCCCGCACATATTCGTTATGAAGCGTATATGGCGCATATTCGGAATGCCCTGTGAAATAAAATTCCCTCCCGCCACGGGACATAACAATGCCTACACCCGAATCGTCCGATTCCGATAATATCTTTAATTCAGGATATTTCAGTATATCTTCCCGAGTTACTGTAGTATGCCGGCTATGCGGAATATAAAATTCATCATCGAACCCTCTGAATAAAGGGAATTTCTTATCGTGGGCTATATGTTTGAATACACCAAACATTTTTTCGGATAATGGATATTTCTTCACTCCATAGAAATGATAAAGCGCCGCCTGTGCTGCCCAACAGATATATAGCGTAGATGTAACATGAGTGCGCGCCCAATCGAATATAGATGATATTTCGGGCCAATAGGTCACATCTTTAAATTCGTAGAGCTCAACCGGAGCACCTGTAATGATCATCCCGTCATAATAATCTTCTTTCACCTCACTGAAGTTTTTATAAAACATCAGCAAATGCTCTTCGGGTGTATTTTTTGAAACATGAGTCTCCAGCTTCAGGAAATCTATTTCTACCTGTAAAGGATTATTCGATAACAACCTGATCAAATCTGTCTCTGTCATTATCTTTATCGGCATCAGATTGAGGATAAGAACCCTCAGCGGACGGATATCCTGCTGATTGGCCCTTAACTGATTCATTACAAAGATATTTTCTTTCTTTAAAATCTCTATTGCCGGAAGACTTTCTGGTATGGTAACAGGCATATTTGCTTTTTTATTAAAAATTAATTCGCAAAGTTAATGATTTTAAGGGCAAGGTATATTATTTTTGTTCTTATTATATGTTAGTAATAAATTCTGTAAAACAGATCAGATAATATGTCATTTGAACAAATAAGCGCATCGGAAGCTAAAAAAATATTAAAAACAAACTCCGCATTGCTAGTCGATATCAGAGATAGCGAAAGCTTCAGCCAAAGCCATGCCCCAGAAGCATTCCATCTTACACAAGATAATCTTCCTTCTTTTTTGAAAGATACAAATAGAAACACTCCGGTGCTCGTTATCTGTTATCATGGAAACAGCAGCCAGATAGTAGCTGGATACCTGTCAGAGCAAGGATTTGGTAAAGTGTACAGTATTATTGGCGGATATGAAGCCTGGAATTTTTAAAATTATAGTTGACTTTAAACCGAATATTTCATTAAACTTTAAAAACATTTGCTTTCTATCTTGCAACAGCTGTAAAACAAAGTAAGTGTAAGGATTCTTAATAAAGGATTAAAAAATATTAAAACTCTTATTTATCTTAAAAAATGAACATCTACATTTCTCATTCAGAAAGAAAAAGGGTAGATTTGCGTGAAGGAAAAACATTTGAATAAATAATTATAAATAAACTAATCTTAGAACTTATGAAGAGGCAAAAACTCCAATCATTTTTTTCATTGATTATGATTGTTGCTGTATTAGCTACATCCTGTAGTAAAAAGACAATCACTCCCTTAGCGAATTCGCTGTTTACGACAAATCCTTCCCCTCTTGAACTTGTTGGCACAAAAGTCCCTGTTACCATCAACGGACGTTTCCCTGCTAAATGGTTCGAAAAAGAAACTACGGTTGTTATTACTCCTGTATTGAAGTATCAGGGAGGAGAAACTCTGGGTACACCTTATACTTATCAGGGTGAAAAAGTAGCAGGAAACGGAGTAACTGTAAGCTACGAGAACGGAAGCGCCATAACAATGCGTTCAGAATTCAACTACATTCCGGCAATGAAAAAATCTGAACTCTTCCTAAGATTCGATTTTTCAAGAAAAGGCCAGACTGTTCCCGGTTTCAGTGATATAAAAATTGCTGACGGTGTAATCGCAACACAAGCACTGGCCAGTGCAGCGACAACTACTCCGGCTGTGGCTCCCGATGCATTCCAACGTATCATAAAAGAAGCTTATGATGCAGATATCATGTTCCTTATCCAACAAGCCGAATTGCGCTCAAGCGAATTGAACTCTTCAAATCTCGCCGCATGGCAGAATTTAGTAAAAGAAGCTAACGACAACCAACGTAAAAATCTTAATGTGGAAATTTCTGCTTATGCTTCACCAGACGGTGGTTTGGAACTGAATGAAAAACTAGCTGAAAAACGTGAGAAAAACACAACAGACTATTTAGTAAAGGAATTCCAGAAGAAAGATATAGATACTGAAATAAACGCAAAATACACTGCTCAGGACTGGGAAGGCTTCCAGAAACTGGTACAAGCTTCCAGCCTACAGGATAAAGATCTTGTATTAAGAGTGCTATCTATGTATCCTGACACTGAAACCAGAGAAAGAGAAATTAAAAATATCTCAGCGGTTTATTCAGGTCTTGCAGAAACTATACTTCCACAACTTCGCCGTTCCCGCTTAATCGCTAACGTTGAAGTAATAGGAAAAACAGACCAGGAATTACAGCAGGCAGCAGATTCTGACCTGTCGGGCCTTACTGTTGAAGAATTGCTTTACAGTGCAAATCTTGACGGAGTATCAAAAGAAAAGGTATATACTTATATAACTCAGAAATACCCTAACGATTATCGCGGCTGGAACAACCTCGGAGCTTACTACTATCAATCAGGACAAACAGCAAAAGCTGCACAGGCTTTCAGTAAAGCTGCCAGCGTTACATCTCTTGCACCTGAAGCAAACATGAACCAGGCATTGTTATCTTTGGCTGAAGGAAACCTTTCCAAGGCAGAGCAACAGCTAGGTAATGCATCCGGAGCAAATACACTGGGTGAAGCAATGGGATTATTGTATCTTCAGAAAGGAGATTACAACAAAGCTGTTCAGGCATTTGGCAACGCAAATACAAACAATGCCGCTGTAGCTCAGATATTAACCAAGAACTACAATAAAGCCCAGCAAATACTGAATGCTGTACCGAACAAAGATGCTACTACAAGTTATCTGTCTGCGATTGTTGCTGCCAGAACGAATAATGCATCAGGCGTAGCAGGCAACCTGAAATCGGCTATCGACAAAGGTGTTCCGACAAGCGAGATACTGAATGATATCGAATTTACACGTTTCCTTACTAATTCGGATATAAGGAATATGTTGTTGAATTAATCATAAGACATTGATTCTATTTATATAATAAGAAAGGGTTCGATAGTTAGTTATCGAACCCTTTCTTATTATATTATATTACATTGAAATCAGAATTTATATCCCAGACTAATACGGGTAATCTGGTTGTGATAATCACTTATTCCTTTTTCAGCATTAATCAGCCCATACTGATACCCCAATCCGATATAAATCTTACTGATTTGGACACCGCCACCTATATTAAGCCCGAAATCGAAACGGTTAAAATCATCGTATGAAGAACCGGTCAAATCATCTACACCTTTAAGCTTGTAATTTCCAGCTATTCCACACTTAAAGTAAACACCGGCATCAACTACAAGTTTTACCTTTTCTGTAAGATGCGGCTGAAATGACAAATTCAAGGGTAGCTCTAACGAATATTTTTGCGCTTTACCCGAATTATATAATTCAGTTACAGGATAACGAAACTGGAAAAGTGAAAATAACAACGCTGGCTGTAGATAAAAATTCCCGGATAATTGATAATCATAAGTAGCCCCTATGTGAAATCCCGCATGGTTGGAATAAGGATTATGACCTGTAATAGAACAATAATCAGCCCCACCTTTAACTCCCCATTGGGCGTGTAATGTAAATGTGAATGTGAACAAAAACAATATGCTAATAACAGCTTTTCTCATGATAGACAATTGGTTAATTAGATATTATGCAATTTAACATAAAATTAATCAATTAACAAATCGAAAGCTACCGTTTATTAAATAAACAAAAAATCTTATTTTTTATATCCGTGATAATTGATAGAATAATAGTAATCGACAGTTCCCTGCTCTATCTGGATAACAATAGCCTCTATTTCGGCATCTTTACCCTCCGGATCGTATTTTGTTTTCAGGCTGTTACCGAACAGACCGGCAAAGGTCTGATAAACACCGGCCTTGAAACTACCAACAATGGCTTTCACAATATTATAGGAAGAGGTATTACATTCCCTGTCGACAAGCTTGACTAATATCTTTCCCTGATTTTTCGTCATTTTCTTCATTTGGGGCTTGTATTCGTCCATCATGAATTTCTGCACATCTTCCAGATATTTTTGTTTTTCCTTTTCGGTCGGAAGCGTTTCCATATATTCATAAGTCTCGATAATAGCTTCAGTTATCTTACGGGCATAGGGATAGGTTTTCTTTACATCACGCACCAGTTTTGTATATTCCTGGCGTTCTTTGTTATTTTTAAATTTACGCGGGGCGAATATATAAACAGGACGAAGCTGAAACCATGCAATAGTATCACCTTCATAAATTCCGGCCACATCGATATATGTTTTAGGTTTCTCATCCTGCGCTTTGGCATAGGAAGAAAACATAGCACACACACATAATATGAACACAACTTTTTTCATATATTCTTTCGATTCAAGTTCTCAAATATACAAGAAAAATAAAAGATGATGAATGTAGAATGAAAAATTAAGAATTAATAACTCCCGGAACTATTACTTCAATTTCGAATATACCCGTACAAAACGAAGATAATAAGCGGCTAAGATGCTTTTAGAATACACAACAGGTACTGTCACAACAGCCCTCTTAGCTAAATTTTCCTGGCGGGCCTCTCTATACTCCTTGCGATTATTATAGAAATCTTTATGAGCCCTTATCACTTCTTTTGCATTGGCATACTTACCTGTCAATGTAAACTGAAAAGCGGCCACATAATCGAGAATAAGACGAATAATCATTGTCCGTTTCAGATGTTTTTGCGGCAGATTCTTATAGAGCATCAAAAGGTTATTCCTGAAATTGAGATACGTTTTGCGGGGACTTTCCTTCGTCAAGGTTGCAGCACCCACATGATAAACAGTCGAAGACGGCAAGCATACAATTCTTCTCCCCCTGCAACTGAGTCTCCAACACAGGTCTATCTCTTCCATATGGGCAAAAAAAGATGCATCAAAACCTCCTGTTTCAAAAAAGTCCGTTGAACGGATAAACAGACAGGCCCCTGTCGCCCAAAGCACATCTATAGGCTGATCGTACTGCCCGCGGTCTTCTTCTACATTCTGAAATATCCGTCCACGACAAAACGGATAACCGTATCGGTCAAGAAATCCTCCTGCGGCTCCGGCATATTCAAAGTAAACCTTATTCCGCTGCGACCGTATTTTAGGTTGAGCTGCCGCAATATCTTTATTACTATCCAGATGCCCGATTATTGGCATCAGCCAGTTTTCGGTTACTTCCACATCCGAATTGAGTAAAACAAAATATTCGGCTTCGACTTGCTGCAAAGCTTTGTTGTAACCACCGGCAAAGCCGTAATTCTCAGGTAATACAATAAGCCGGATGTCAGTATATACTGTTTGCAGGTAGTTTATAGAATCATCAGAGGAGCCATTGTCTGCCACTATTATTTCCACATCGGGATGTGTAGAGTATTTCACAACAGAAGGCAGAAATTCTTCGAGAAGTTTCCTACCGTTCCAGTTGAGAATAACAACAGCTACTTTTTTCATTTGCGGATTTGCTGTATACGTTCTACTTCCTCATGAGTCCTTTTCCACCTCTTATGTGTCCAAAGCCAGTATGCAGGATCGCGAAGAATTGTTTTTTCCATTGCACGGATATAAGTTTCCGTTATCCGATTATCCGGTTCATCTTTCGGTTTATCAGCAATCAGCCGCACGGTACCCTTATAGTATCCCCGCTTTATTTTCTCCATATCGAGATAGAACACCGCATATCCGGTTTGTTTGGCAATACGTTCTACACCCGTAAATACAGGAGTATCCTGGTTCAGGAAATCTGTCCAATAGTGAATATTCACCGCCGAAGGAGTCTGATCCGCCATAAAACCGATAAGAATTTGTTTCTTTTCCCTTCTAAGTTTTATAATGGCGCGTAATGTTTCATTTTTAGGAATGCTCAGCGAACCAAAACGACTGCGAATCTTTAGAAACAAATCGTCGACAGCCTTATTTCTCAATGGTTTATATATTTGACCAAGCATTATATCTTCCTCTCCAACTCCTCTAAACTGCATTGTGATGGAAGGTACCCATTCCCAGTTACAATAATGCCCCAGAAACATAAGCGCAGAATTCCCGTCTTTCTTCATTCGTTCTCTTACCAGATCCATATTATCGAACTGCATTCTTTTAGCCATCTGTTTATCTGAAATATGCAGAAGTTTAATTGTTTCTACAAAATAATCGCAGAAGTGATGATAGAATCTACGTTCAATCTCATTTCTTTCCTTTTCTGTTTTTTCAGGAAAACACAATGAAAGATTACCTCGGACAACCTTAAGGCGATATCCCGCGATCTTGTACACAAATAAATACAGTATATCCGATAAAATATAAAGTACCCTGAATGGCAACAAGGCATGCAGATACATCCAGAAATACAATATATAATACAGTAGTTTATCCATAACTTATCCTTCTACAAGTGCTGACTTCATTTTATTAAAATTTCCCAAAGTAACAATTTTTATTTCATTCGCTTTTTTCTCGCTATACGGAGTTTCCACTTTTACATAATTTTCAGTAAAGCCATACATCACTTTTTCATGCTGTGCATGCTCGAACAACACCTTATGAGCTGTTCCTTGCTGCGATTGATAAAACGCCTGCAATTTCCGGTCCGAGATATCCAATAACACTTTGCAACGAGCATGCTTAGTCTTCGGATCAACCTCATGTTCAATCTTTAAAGCCTGCGTATTAGGACGTTCAGAGTAGGTAAACACATGAAGTTGGGAAAAATCAAGGCTTTCGAGAAATTGCACTGTTTCTTCGAAATATTCGTCCGTCTCGCCACGGGTTCCCACAATTACATCTACCCCAATAAAAGCATACGGTAATATGGATTTTATTTTTTCCACTTTGTGACGGAATAATGCCGTATCGTAACGGCGACGCATCAACTTCAATACAGTATCCGATCCGGCCTGTAAAGGGATATGAAAATGTGGCGCAAACCGCTTCGAACGAGCAACAAATTCTATAATCTCATCAGTTAATAAGTTAGGTTCTATCGACGAAATACGAAAACGTTCAATACCGTCCACTTCATCCAACTCCTTTATAAGGTCAATAAAGCTTTCACCTGTAGTCTTGCCGAAATCCCCGATATTTACACCTGTCAGAACTATTTCTTTTCCCCCTTTGGCAGCCACTTCTTGCGCCTGCTTCACCATGCTTTCAATTGCCCCGTTACGGCTGCGTCCCCGGGCAAATGGTATGGTACAAAACGAACAGAAATAGTCACATCCATCCTGCACTTTCAGGAAATAGCGTGTACGATCGTCCTGTGAGCATGATGGCACAAATGATTTTATCTTACTTGTTTTAGATGTGTGTATTACTCCCTTATCTTTCTTCTTTAACTCATCCAGATAAGCTACTACATCCAGCTTCTGTTCCGAACCCAAGACAATATCCACACCTTTTATTCCCGAAATATCTTCCGGCTTCAATTGCGCATAACATCCGGTAACAATCACATAAGCCCCCGGATTTTCTTTTATCAGTTTACGCACGGCTTGCCGGCATTTTTTATCTGCAAATTCTGTAACAGAGCAAGTATTAATGACACAAATATCTGCTATTTCCCCTTCCCTGGCCTTGCGTACACCGACCTGCAATAACTGCCTGCCAATGGCTGATGTCTCGGCAAAGTTCAATTTGCAGCCCAATGTAAGGTATGCGGCCTTTTTATTTTCAAATATTGAATTATCTATCATTATTGTTGTGAGAACCTAAATAAATTATTTTGAACACAATAGCCAATAAACACAAAACATGGCTGTTTTAAAAAGAGTACAAAATTACATAATTGTTACAACTTTAACGACAAAATACTTGTAGATTCTATGCAGACTTCCTATTTTTGCACAAATTCATCAAAAATGAGCAATATTTATGATCGATAAGAATCTAATTGAGTTATATGAAAACAGCTTCAAAAATAATTGGGATCTAAAAGGATTATCTGATTACTCCGAGAAGAAAACCTTATATTATAAAGACCTCGCCCGTGAAATAGCACGTATACATATTCTGTTATCGGAAGCCAAGGTGAAAAAAGGAGACAAGATTGCACTGATAGGCAAAAACAATATCCCCTGGTGCGCTACTTATCTGGCTGTTATCACATATGGTGGAATAATAGTCCCCATACTACAGGATTTTCACGCAGACAACGTACAACATATCATCAACCATTCCGAATCTAAACTTTTATTCACCAATACTACTATATGGGAATCATTGGACGAGGATTATTTACCTAGCATAAGAGGCGCTTTTTCAGTTAACGATCTTAGTTTTAAATGTTTGTATGAACGAAAAGGGGAACATTTTTCTCTTATCAGTGAGTCTCTTAATGATAAAATGAATCAGAAATATCCGAAAGGTTTTACTTCTGACAATATTAAATATGCAGAAGTAAATAATTCGGAAGTTGTACTTATCAATTATACATCAGGAACAACCGGTTTTAGCAAGGGAGTGATGTTAACGGCAAATAATCTGGCCGGGAATATAACCCATGCACATTACCTTAAACTATTATTCAGAGGACAAAACATAGTGTCCTTTCTGCCGCTGGCTCATGCATATGGCTGTGCTTTCGAATTTCTCTATTCCCTGACAGAAGGTTCGCATACCACTTTGTTAGGAAAAGCACCTTCCCCTAAAATACTGTCGGAAGCTTTTGCAGAAATCAAACCTCATCTGATAATATCGGTACCATTAGTTATAGAAAAGATATATAAAAAGTCCATTCTGCCTAAGATTGAAAAACCTGCCATAAAGATGGCGCTTAAAGTGCCAATCGTAAGAGACCAGATATATGCAAAAATAAGAAAAGGACTGATGGAAGGTCTGGGAGGCAATTTCCATGAGGTTATTATCGGAGGAGCCGCCCTAAACGGAGAAGTAGAAGCCTTCCTGCACAAAATTAAATTCCCATTTACCGTGGGGTACGGAATGACCGAATGCGCTCCATTGATATCCTACGATCATAACTATGACTTTATACCCACTTCCTGTGGAAAAATACTGGACAATATAATGGAAGTCCGTATCGATTCGGAAGATCCGTACAACATTGTAGGAGAAATACAGGTTCGTGGAGAAAATGTGATGAAGGGCTACTATAAGAATGAGGAAGCCACCAAAGCTGCTTTTACAGAAGACGGATGGCTCAGGACAGGAGACCTGGGCACGATAGACAAAAACAACCGTATATTTATACGCGGCCGTAGCAAAACAATGTTATTAGGACCAAGCGGACAAAATATTTTCCCTGAGGAAATAGAATCGAAGCTCAACAATATGCCTTTTGTGATGGAAAGCCTTATCGTAGAGCGTAGCGGTAAACTGGTAGCATTGGTGCATCCCGACTATGAAACAATGGACGCCGCACATGTTGACCAGGAAATGCTACCTGCTATAATGGATCAGAATAAGCAAAATCTCAACAAGATGCTCGCCAGTTACGAAAATATCTCCGCAATACAGATTTACCCTGGTGAATTTGAAAAAACTCCTAAAAAAAGCATAAAAAGATATTTGTATGAAAATTAATCTATTATAGACGAAAAAACGAAAAAAAGTCGTTTTTTGAATTATTTCCAGAAAAAATACTAAAAAAATTATAATTGTGTTATACAACATAACGTAATTATTATATATCTTTGCAGCGTGTTATCAGAAATAACTCAAATACATTTACCGTTTAAGTTTTAATAGAAAGAAAAATGAAAAAATTAGTATTATTTGCTGTTGCTATCGTTGCAATCTCTTTCGCTTCTTGTGGTGGAAGCAAACCTTCTCCGGAAGAAGAGCAAAAAAGAATCCAGGATTCTATTGCCAGAGCAGACTCTATTGCTAAAGTTGAAGCTGAAGCAGCTCTTCAGGCAGATTCTTTGGCTAAAGTTCAAGCAGTTCTTGACTCAATCGCTGCTCTTGAGAAAAAGTAATCCGGCGAACAACACAAAAGGATTAAACCTGTATGATCACTCATATAGGTTTTTTTATTTTAGCCTTTCAAGGCGCCATATTTACACGCCCCTATGTTTATGAATGTTTTTTTCGATAAAAACACTATCTTTGTACATTGGGATTTAGACACAAACAAATCAGAAAAGTCATATTGAAACAAATGGAAGTTGAAAAAGAGCATTGGGATATTATCATAAAGCCCAAGAATGAAAAGTTCTCTTTAAACTACAAGGAAGTATGGAAATACAGAGACCTTGTGAGAATGTATATTCGTCGCGATATAGTAACCCAGTATAAGCAAACGATTTTAGGGCCGTTATGGTATGTAATACAGCCACTATTTACATCACTGATGTATCTCGTTATTTTTGGGAATATCGCCAATATATCGACTGATGGCATACCTCACATACCATTCTATATGTCGGGATTATTATTTTGGAACTACTTTTCGGAATGTATGGGACGGGGATCATCAACCTTTGCTGGAAATGCCGGAGTTTTCAGCAAGGTGTATTTTCCACGGTTGGTTGTTCCCATATCAGGGCTAATATCCGGATTACTTAAATTAGGAATACAATTTGCCCTATTCTTAGGCATTTATATTTATTACATCAACCAGGGAGCAAATATAAACCCGAACGCAACCATACTTCTCTTCCCCCTTCTTATATTGATGTCTGCTTTCATGGGACTTGGCTTTGGTATCATCATATCTTCTCTCACAGTAAAATACAGGGATCTGGCTATACTATTCGGATTTCTCACACAATTATGGATGTATGCCACTCCTATTGCCTATCCGCTTTCAGCTATTCCTAATAAGGTCAAAAGCTTCCGGTGGATCGTAGAACTCAATCCAATGACATCTATTGTAGAAACAATGAGATACTCCTTTATGGGAGAAGGAGCATTTTCGTGGTGGGCTCTGGGATATAGTTTTGTTGTAACCATTGTTCTAGTCATATTCGGTTCCTGGATTTTCAACAAAATGGAACGGAAATTTATCGATATTGTATAATTGAAATACTGAACATATGTCAGATATAGCGATAAAATTTGATGGTATATCAAAACAGTACAGGTTAGGAACAGTCGGTACAGGTACAATTAGCCACGATATAAACAGATGGTGGCATCTTGTTAGAGGAAAAGATGATCCATATCTTAAAATAGGTGAAGTTAACGACCGTTCAAAAAAAACAAAGAGCGGATATGTATGGGCTTTAAAAGATATCTCCTTTGAGGTAAAACAAGGCGATATTGTTGGAATAATAGGAAAGAACGGAGCCGGGAAATCAACCTTGTTAAAACTGTTATCACGGGTTACTGCTCCTACAGAAGGCTCAATAAGAGCTAAAGGACGCATAGGTTCATTGTTAGAGGTCGGCACAGGATTTCATCCCGAACTTACAGGCAGGGAAAACATCTACATGAACGGTACTATAATGGGTATGACCAAAACGGAGATAACGAGTAGACTCGATGAAATAATTGATTTCGCCGGAGTAGAAAAATACATAGACACCCCAACAAAACGCTATTCCTCGGGAATGACAGTACGCCTGGGCTTTGCTATAGCCGCTCATCTGGAACCTGAGATATTGGTTGTAGACGAAGTATTGGCTGTAGGAGACGCTGAATTTCAGAAGAAGGCAATAGGAAAGATGAAAGATGTTTCGGAAGGAGCAGGAAGAACTGTATTATTCGTAAGCCATAATATGCAGGCTGTTTCTACGTTGACTAATAATAGTGTTTTATTGGCAGATGGCAAAGTTGAGATGATCGATAAAACAGAGAATGTAATTCAAAGATACTTATCTTCTGCTCAATTTGACAATATATACATTAATAATAACAGATATTCGGACAAACCAACTATTACAAAAGTAGAATGCATATCATCTCATGCAGGTAACATTCAGCAATTGGGTGAACGAATGGAGTTCATTTTCGAAATAGAGAATCCTATATATGTACAATCCGCTGCAATTTCTTATCAAATAGTTAATTCAAGAAATATTCCGGTTTTGCATATTTTAAATTTAAGTGAAGAAATTCCATTCTGTAAAGAGCCAGGGAAATATATAATAAAATCTACTATACCTAAAATTCATTTATATCCTGATAATTATCGATTAATTGTACATTTTGCTGATAATAAAACCAAAACAAAATATGAAACTCTGATCGACATTGTTTCCTTCGAAGTCAAAGTTTTTGGAAATCTGCGAGATTATTATTGGTATCCCAATAATGCAACTTACGTAGAAAATTCATTCTGGAATATAGAAAAATAAACTAAAGTTTATCAAATTAGTTTATACCATTCTCTCAAAGAAGATATATTGATATAAACAATATATAAAGAATCTGGTTAAATTAATTAACAAAACATATATACAATGAATATTATTAGCCCTGTAACAGGTAGAAAAAATGCCAAAGTTGTAAAAAAATTAAATCATCAAATCATAATTGATTTATATAAAAAAGATCTTGGCATAGATACAAAAAAATATTTTTTAAATAAAGATGTAATAATTTATAAATGTAAAGATTCTTTATATCGTTTTTATTACCCTGCTACACTCGCAGGAGATGACTTATTCTATGAAGAATTACAAATGCGTCCCAAATCATATTATTCGTGGAGGTGGGAACATCAAAAAGCATTAGATGAAATAAATAAAGATGACTTTGTATTGGATGTAGGATGTGGTTCCGGCTATTTTCTGGAAAAACTATTAAATAAAACTACTAATATAAAAGGATTGGAATATAACGATTTAGCAATAAAACAATGCAAAGAAAAAAACATTCCAGTTGTTAAATCAGATATTCAGCATTTTTCAAAGGAAAACATTGAAACTTTTGATGTTGTTTGTGCTTTTCAGGTGTTAGAGCACGTTTACGATATACAATCTTTTATTGATTCTTGTGTACAAGTTCTCAAACCCAACGGAAAACTGATTATAGGAGTACCCAACAACAACCCATACCTATTTAAACATGATCTTTATCACACATTGAATTTACCTCCGCATCATATAGGTTTATGGAATAAAAAATCATTAAAGAGATTGCCTCGTTTCTTTTCTTTAAAAAATGACAATTTATACATTGAGCCAAATAACCATTATGATCACTGGTTTAATGTACAAATAAACTATTTCTTTGGAAAAAGTGTAATTGGTAAAATTGTAAGAAGAGCTACATATAAGATTGTGAAAAAATTTAGCTCATCTATCGATGGAAGAAATATATTAGCTATATATAGAAAGGATGACAAATAAATACGACAATTTTACAGATATCCCTTTTATAACGAATAATTTAGACAGATACTTTATTCGCACATCTATATTTAATTTTATAAAGAAAAGTTTGACATATTTCAAAGGTAGCCTACTTGATGTCGGATGCGGGCAGATGCCTTATCGTAAGTACATTTTTGAAAACAGCCAGATTGAGACATATACAGGGCTAGACATAGATACGGCAATAGAATACAACAAAGACATTAGACCCGATTATACATGGGATGGAAAAACTATACCATTCAGTAATGAAAGCTATGATACCCTCATTGCAACTGAAGTGCTGGAACATTGTCCTTATCCTGCCGAAATTCTTCAGGAAATGAAAAGGGTACTAAAGAAAGATGGATATATATTTCTCTCCATGCCTTTTCTTTGGCCACTTCATGAGACACCTCATGATGAATACAGATACACTCCTTTTGCAGTAAAGCGTTTATTTGAAGAAGCTGGATTCAGGGATATAAAAATTTATGCAGGTGGAGGATGGCATGCCAGTATGGCTCAAATGTTAGGATTATGGGTTAGAAGAAGTGGCTTGTCTGCTAAGAAAAAAAAATATTTATCTGTTATACTAAAACCAATTATCAAATACTTATTAAAAAAAGATAAACCGCCGACTAACTTTCACGAAGGCTTAATGATTACCAACCTATTTGTACAGGCTATCAAATAAGTAAAATATGAAAATAAACCTAGCTCTCATATCTCCAAATCTGAATGCATATTCTGAAACATTTATTCAAAATCACAAAAAATATTTTGATGCGAATGTCAAATTCTATTATGGAGGATATCTGCCCATCTTCCTGGAAGAAGAGGCTTTATTGGGACTAAATAAAAAAGAGAGAATAATCCGCTATATAAAAGAAAGAATTCTAAAAAAGAAACCGGAATATACAGAAAAAGAGAAAGCATTAATTAATTCTTTCAAGAAACACAAAATAGATGTTGTATATGCTGAATATGGCCCTACAGGAGCAGCTATAACCAATATTTGCAAGAAATTAGACATTCCTTTTATAGTCAATTTTCATGGAGCAGATATTTCCGTAAATGATATTATTGAAAATTATAAGGAGCAATATGAAAGACTCTTTGATCATTCTTCAAAAATCATTGTAGTATCCAGACAAATGTACAATCGCCTGATTGATATGGGATGTTCTGCCGAGAAACTTGAATATATAACTTATGGGCCAGAAGATGATTTTTTTGATATTCAACCGACCTATAAAGAGAATTCATTCCTCTCTGTTGGTCGATTTGTCGATAAAAAGGCTCCTTATTACACGATTCTGGCATTAAAAAAAATTGTAGAAAAATATCCCGATGCAAAATTATATATGGCAGGAGACGGTCCCCTCTTTAATACCTGCATTAATATGACAAAACAATTAGCTTTAGAGAATAACGTAATATTTTTAGGAGCTTTAAGTCATGCTGAATTACTATCGTATTATGAAAAGGCGAAAGCCTATGTTCAACATTCAATTACAGCAGCAAATGGCGATATGGAAGGAACTCCTGTTGCTATATTAGAAGCATCCGCTGCAGCTTTACCAGTTATTTCTACCAGACATGCAGGCATACCAGATGTTATAATTGATGGAGAAACCGGATTTTTAGTAGATGAACACGATGTAGATGGTATGGCTGAAAACATGATAAAACTACTGGACAATCCTGATTTATCAGAGAAAATGGGTAAAGCCGGACGTAAAAATATATTTGAAAAATATAGGATGGAAATACATATGGATAATTTGAATAAGGTTATTCATGATGTAATAAAATAACTACACCTATGAAAATACTACATGTCAATACCAAAGACACGGGAGGTGCAGCAAATGCATGCATGCGCATCCATAAAACTCTTATAGAAAAGGGTATTGACTCAAAGGTTCTATTATTACATAAAACAAAGGATATACCCGAAACATATCAGTTCGACTATTGGAATAATATAAAAAATAGAATCGATGGATTATACAGGAGTTTAAAATCAAGATACTATAAAAAAAAGCTTTCGAAATTCAGTACATTTCGCCAAAAATATCCTGTTGAGGCTTTTACAAATCCTCAAACAATATATGATATTACCAAGCACCCCCTTTACAAAGAAGCCGATATAATACAATTGAATTGGGTTTCAGGTTTTTTAGACGAACCTAGCTTTTTTAGAAAAAACAAAAAACCTGTGGTCTGGAGAATGGCAGACTTATATATATGCGGTGGAGGCAATCATTATGAAAAAGAATTTCCTTTCGGGACATATCATAACATGATAAAGAAAAATTATAAGATAAGGAAAAATAGCCTGACAGGGAAGAAAATTAACATCGTTGCCATTTCAAACTGGACTAAATCGAAAGCTGAAAAAAGCGAATTGTTGAAAGGGAACCCTATTACCGTCATACAAAACGGGATAGATTCCGATATATTTAAACAGTTCGATAAAAAAGAAGCAAGGGAATTACTAGGATTACCCCTTGATAAAAGAATCATTTTATTCGGAGCCGAAGCATTGCTTGTTAAGAGAAAAGGTATGGATTTATTGCTCGAAGCAATAAATAGACCTGACTTTTCCAATTATTTATTTTGCGCCTTTGGAAATTCACCCGAATGGCTTCAAAAGAACATTTTCAGTTTGGGGCTTATACATGATGAAAATAAACTATCTTTGATATATTCTGCTGCTGACATATTTGTAATGCCTTCTATAGAAGAAACTTTTGGTCAGGTAATTATCGAATCCCTGTCTTGTGGGACTCCTGTTGTTTCATTCCCTACAGGAGGTGCTTTGGATGTAATAAGAACAGGATTCAATGGAATTATTACAGATCATTTTTCATCAGATGATTTGGCTAATGCAATACAAGAAGCGATTAATACACATTTCGATAATAATAAAATCAGAGAAGATATATTATCTCGTTTTAATATAAAAATTCAAACAGATAAGTACATCGAATTATATAAATCTATTCTGAATAAAGAATCTGTAATTTAAAAGAAATATGTATTCCTTATCCATTATCATACCCACATACAACTCGGAAAAAACGATAAAAGATTGCCTCGACAGTATTATATCGCAAACATATACAGATTATGAAGTGCTGATTATGGATGGTGTATCTTCTGACAATACAATTAATATCGTAAAAGAATACAAAAATAGCAATATCCATATATTTTCCGAAAAAGATACAGGTGTATATGACGCCATGAATAAAGGGATAGATAAATCAAATGGGAAATGGCTCTATTTCCTTGGAAGTGACGATCGCCTGTACGATAATAATGTTTTAAAAGATATCATTTCCTTTATTTCTGAGAACGACTGCAATGTAGCATATGGAAATGCTTATTTCATTGGAAAGGAAAAATTCCATGCCGGGTATTTTACCCGGGAGAGATTAAATAAACAGATGAATATATGCCATCAGGCAATTTTTTATCAAAAAGAGATATTTTACAGGCTGGGACAATATAACTTACATTTTTCAATATATGCCGACTGGGATTTTAATATACGGTGCTTTTCCACCCCTGATCTGAAAATATGTTATTACGACCGAACTATCGTATTATACAATGATTTGTCCGGTATTAGCACATCCAAAGATGATTGGTATTTTAAAGAAATATATTCATTTGATGAACTCAACAAAAAGAGTGAGTTAGAGCTAGAGAATATGTTTCTGAAAAATATTCTGTCTTCTAAAGATTATAAAATAGGGAATATAATTCTAAAACCACTGCGTTTTCTTAAACGTTTAGCAAAGAAAATATTATGATCTCTGTTATTATTCCTAATTACAACCACGCCTTTTATCTAGAACAAAGGATAGAGTCTATATTGAGCCAAAATTTCAAGGATTTTGAGGTTATTATTCTGGATGATAAATCAACAGACAACAGTAAAGAAATAATAGAAAAATACAGGAACCATCCCCATATTAGTACCATTATATATAATGAGGCAAACTCAGGATCTACCTTTATTCAATGGAACAAAGGCGTATCTCTTTCTAAAGGGGAGTTTGTTTTAATAGCCGAGAGTGACGATTTCGCATCCCCCGACCTTCTTACTACTTTATATGAAAATATTATATCTGATGATCATATTGTTTTATCTTTTTGTCAGTCTTACCGGGTTAACAATAAAGGGGATGTAACCGGAGATTGGCTTTCCCATACACAAGAATACGACCTTGATAATATTTTTACAGAAGACTTCACCATGGAAGGAAAAGAATTTATCAGGAAATTTTTGATCCATAAAAATACAATTCCCAATGCCAGCGGCGTACTTTTTCGAAAAAGTACATTTGAGACGATTGGTGGAGCCGATACCAATATTGGATATATTGGAGACTGGATGACCTGGTTGAAAATATCGTCTATGGGTAAAATTAGTTTTTCTGCCAAGAAGCTGAATTATTTTAGATACCATGACCAGAGTGTAGTGTCTAAGGTGTGGACAAAAGATGTACCGACTTACAAACAACCGCATATCGACGTACGTCTAAGATATAACGAATTTTTAAAAAAGATAAATATAGATCACGAAATAAATATCATCAATAAGCAAAAGCTGGCAAACGACTATGCAGACGAAGCCTATTTTTTTACCTTGAAAAAAGAATATAGTAAGGTTATTAAAAATTATTTCTTATTTTTAAAATATTCAACCTCGAAGGGTAAAGCTATAATACAAATTCTGACAAACATAAAGCATATAGTATTCAAATGAAAACAATAGCAATAATTGTCACCTACAACGGAATGAAATGGTATCGGAAATGTTTCGACAGCCTTAAGGATTCCTCCGTCCCCGTAGAGATTGTTGTTATCGACAATAAGTCATCCGATCAGACAATATCTTTCATAAAAGAGAATTATCCCGAAATCCATTTAATAGACAGCAAGGAAAATCTTGGATTTGGAAAAGCCAATAATATCGGCCTGAGATATGCTTTGGAGCAGAATGCAGACTATGTGTTTCTTCTCAACCAGGACGCCTGGGTAAGACCCGATACGATAGAAAAACTCATCGGAAAGATGCAGGAAAATACAGAATACGGGATTCTGAGTCCTATACATCTTGACGGAACAGAACAAAACCTTGATTTCAATTTCTCATATTATATATTACCCGACAGATGTCCGGGGTTGATTTCTGATCTTGTTACAAAAAGGAAGCCCGAAGACAAAATATATCCCGTTAAATTTGTCAATGCGGCATTATGGCTCGTATCTCGTCAATGCATCGAAACGGTAGGGATCTTCGACCCGCTATTCCCTCACTACGGAGAAGACGAAAATTACATACAACGACTCGAATATCATAATAAAAAGGTAGGATTATATCCCGAAGTTTTTGGAATTCACGACAGAAACCGCAGTGAATGGAGAAAACCATCCTTCGTAAACAAAAAAAGCAAAGAATTAGTTATATCTTTACTTGGTTTATGCAATATTCACGAATCTTTTTTCAAATGTGTAGGTAGATTCATTTTTTCAAATATATCATCATCTCTGAAAAATTTACTACGCCTTTCATTTGAAAAACTACTAATCAATATCGTCGTATTTTATAAAATTATATTTCTGTTGCCAAATATTCACAGAAACAGGACGTTATCAAAAAAGGGAGGACAGGCTTTTTTATGAGTATCTTAAACGAAAAGAATAAACAACCATTATTTTCGGTTCTGATAGCAAACTATAATAATGGCAAATATCTGGAGGAAACATTAAACTCAATCTATAACCAGACTTATGAAAACTGGGAGATTATAATTGTCGATGACTGTTCTTCTGATAATTCAAAGGAAATATACAAAGCTGTAGAAAACGATAAACGCATCAGGATATTCTACAATAATAAAAATAAAGGAGCCGGATACGCGAAAAAAAGATGTGCGGATGAAGCAAATGGAGAAATATGCGGATTTCTCGACCCAGATGACACACTGGCAAACAACGCTTTATCAAAAATGGTTGAATTACATACAGAAAATCCCGATTATTCGCTTATTCACTCAAAATCGTATTTATGCGATGAAAACATGAAAATCACCAGGGAATATCCGGTAGCACGAAATGTAGATCCTCACAATCTCTTATTTTTCAATCTGGATGGAGCCATCACTCATTTCAGCACTTTCAAAAAAGATTTTTATAATAAGACCCAAGGCATAGATATTTATCTGCAAAGGGCTGTCGATCAAGACCTATACCTAAAACTATATGATATAGGAAAAACATTATTCTGGGATGAAGCTCTCTATTATTATCGTATACATGAGGGTGGTATTTCAACAACCCAGAATGCCCGCAAAGCATACTATTGGGCATGGGTAGTTGTGTTCAGTTCAGCCAGACGAAGAGGTATCAATCTGGAATCTACTTTCTTCGACTATTTCACACCCAAGCACGAATTCGATCACATTGCCGATAAATATAAAAAATACAGGAAAATAGATAAAGCAATGGATAAAATAAAATCATTATTTTCATAACTAATTTGTCTATCTGCCTACATTTGGATAATAGAATTATACAACCCATATCATGATAAATCCTGTAATATCCGTCATAGTTCCATGCTACAATCAGGCAATATATCTGCCCGAGGCCTTGCAATCTGTTCTCGATCAGGATTATCCTCATTGGGAATGTATCATTGTAAACGATGGATCACCTGATAATACAGAGGAAGTAGCCAGGCAATGGACTGAAAAAGACAGCCGCTTCAAGTATTTTTGGAAAGAAAACTCCGGCGTGTGCAATACCCGGAACTTCGGAGTAGAACAGGCTACAGGAAAATATATCATACCTCTCGACGGAGACGATAAGATAGGACCTTCCTATTTCAGCAAAGCTATTGCAACTTTTACCAACGACCCGGAAATAAAATTAATATATAGCGATACAATACTTTTTGGCGATGTAAACGAGAAAAAGATCAATTCTGAATTTGAATTCAGAAAAATATTGACCGAAAACCAGATTTTCAATTCAGCTATATTCAAAAGATCTGATTTTATTGAGGCCGGAGGATACAATCCCAATATGATTGACGGAATCGAAGACTGGGATTTTTATCTATCACTTATCAAGCCAGCCGATAAGGTAGTAAAACTGAATGCATTTCATTATTATTACCGGATAAAAGCAGTGTCACGCTCAGCAGATATTGCCCGGCACACAGAAAAAAACGACGCAATGCTTCTGCAAATGTTCAGGAATCATGTACCTTTGTTTCTGGAATATTTCAATCCGGTAAAAGATCGTATAGAAGCCGAAACCTATAAACGGGAATTAAGCTGGCACTATAATACAAAAGAATACAGGCTTGGACGTATTCTTTTTTCACCATATAACGGATTAAAAAAACTTTACCACCGGATATTCTCTAAAAAGGGTTGAAACATAAGAGACGGAAATACAAACTGTTATGAAAATAAACGTCATATTAATCACATATAATCATGCCAATTATATACGTCAGGCTGTCGAAAGCATACTGATGCAGGAAACCGGGCATGAAGTGGAGATTATTGTGGCCGATGACTGTTCACCCGATAATACCGTCGACATAATCAGAGAATACGAAAGTAAAACGTCCTTTTCTTTTATATACCTGCAAAAAGAGCACAACGTAGGTTATAATAAAAACTACCGACTGGCATTTGCCGCCTGCACAGGAGACTATGTGGCCATAATGGAAGGTGATGATTACTGGATAAAATCGAATCATCTACAAAATCATATAAATTTCCTGGAACAACAATATTGTTGCTCTATGAGTTACAACAGGCATTTGCGCCTGTTTGAAGATCAGAACAGAGAAGAGTTATTCGATTGGGAGAGTAACATTGATTATGAACGGATAACCACAGAGCAGCTAGCCTTAGGTAATCGCATAGGAAACCTTTCCTGCTGTGTATTCAGAGGAGAGTATATCCGTAATATCGACCCGAAGCTTTTTGACATGGAAATTGCCGACTGGATGCTGGGTATGTATATGGGACAGTTTGGCCCGCTGCTATACCTCAAAGAAGTAACCTCGGCGTACCGCATACACGATAACGGCCAATGGTCACGTATGGACGAGAAAGAACAGTTTATCCGCATCATCGAACTGATAAACGAATATGATAAATATTTCAACTATAAATATACAGAAGTATTTACAAAACATAAACGGAGGCTGGAAATTCTCCTTTATGGCGATAAATCGCTGAAAGGCAGGATAAAAAACATTACCCCTGCGTTTATAAGGAGTATATACAGGAAAATAGTAAATTAATTATAAGTTATGAATTATAAATGATGAATTGAAAAACATTAAAACACTCATAATTTATAACTCATAATTCATAACAAGAAAACATATGAGCAATAAAAAAATAATGGTCACCCAGCCCGCCCTTCCACCGTTGGAAGAATTTATTCCTTACCTGCAAAAGATATGGGATAATAAATGGCTGACAAACAACGGACCTTTTCACGAACAGTTTGAAAAAGAACTGGCCGAATATCTGGGTGTAAAATATATATCTGTATTCTCTAACGGAACACTGGCGCTTATTACAGCTCTTCAGGCACTACGCATCACCGGGGAAGTGATAACAACACCTTTCAGTTTTGTAGCAACAACACATTCTCTGTGGTGGAACAACATCAAGCCTGTATTCGTTGACATCGATGACAAATATTATAATATCGATCCGAAAAAAATAGAAGCAGCCATCACTCCGCGAACCACAGCGATCATGCCCGTGCATGTATATGGCAATCCGTGCGATGTGGAGGAGATACAACGTATAGCCGACGTATACGGCTTACGTGTAATCTATGATGCCGCCCATGCCTTTGCTGTGAGGAAAAACGGACAATCGGTGATGAACTGGGGTGATCTTTCCATTCTAAGCTTCCATGCCACAAAGGTATACAATACCATTGAAGGCGGAGCAATCGTTTGTCAGGATGAGAAGACCAAACAGCGTATCGATTTACTGAAAAATTTCGGCTTCCGCGATGAAGTCACAGTCATAGAACCCGGTATCAATGCCAAGATGAACGAATTACAGGCTGCTTATGGTTCTCTTCAACTGAAATATGTTGACAGCTATATAGCGAAACGGCTGGAACTGGCAGAATTATATGATAATCTACTGAAAAATATTCCGGGTATTACCGTAATGGAAGTAGCAGATGATATAAAACATACCTATCCTTATTACCCTGTACGTATCAATACCGCCGAATACGGCATAAGCCGTGATGACCTCTATTTTAAACTACAGGAATACGATATCTTCGGACGCCGTTATTTTTATCCTCTTATCAGCGATTTCCCAACCTATAAAGGATTACCATCTGCCAGCGTATCAAACCTCCCTGTAGCTACACAGGTATCGAAGGAGATCGTTTGCCTGCCGATCTATCCTAATCTTGAATTTGAAGAAGTAGAACGGATTTGCGATCTGATAAGAAATAAGCCATGGAAGAAATGACTATAGGAATAATGCAACCTTATTTCCTGCCATATATCGGGTATTTCCAACTGATGAATGCTGTTGATAAATATGTGATATATGACAATATACAATACACCAAAAAGGGGTGGATCAATCGCAATCGCATTCTCAAAAACGGAAAAGATGTACTGATAACCGTTCCTGTAGAAAAAGATTCGGATTACCTCGATATAAAAGACAGGAGCGTTTCTCAAAATTTCGATAAGAAGAAACTTCTCAACCAGATACGAGAGTCGTACAGGAAGGCTCCGTATTTTCAGGAAATAATACCTCTAATCGAGGATATTGTCAATTATGAGGAATGTAACCTGGCCAAATATATATATAATTCGATAGACAAGGTTCGCGTTTTCTTAGGTATAAAAACAGAACTGATCATATCATCTGCGATTGACACTGATCATTCGCTGAAAGGACAGGATAAGGTAATAGCCCTTTGCAAATCATTAGACGCAAAAAACTATTATAATGCAATAGGAGGGCAATCGTTGTATGACAAAAACGAATTTGCAAAAGAAAATATAATCCTGAACTTTATATCAAGCAATCCTATTGAATATAAACAGTTTAAAAATGAATTTGTACCTTGGCTGTCGATTCTGGATGTTATGATGTTTAATTCGACAGATAATATACAAAGAATGCTGAATGAATATAAATTAATTTGAAAATTAGCAAATTCGGAGATTAGCCAATGAAAATATTTGCTAATTTACCAATCTGCTAATCTGCTAATTGACAAGATGAAAGAAATAGGCGGATACTTTGAACTTCAACTCCGGAAAGGAGAACATTACCATAAAGGCGCAATACAACTAAATACTGCCCGCAATTGCCTTGAGTATATTCTCAGGGCGAAAAAATATAAAAAGATATATATTCCCTATCTCGACTCGGAAGTAATTTGGGAACCAATGGGTAAATTAGGTATTGAATATGAATTCTATTCCGTTGATTTTAAACTTGATCCTATTTTTGATAAGAAGTTGGAGGAAGATGAAGTTTTCTTTTACTCCGATACTTACGGCATCAAATGCTGTACAGTAGAAAAATTAGTTAAACGTTTGGGTAAGCAACTGATTATTGATAATACCCATGCTTTCTTTTCTAAGCCATATGAAGGGATAGATACAATATATTCACCTCGGAAATTCTTTGGATTACCTGATGGCGCATATCTTTTCACAGATATTTTATTGGATGAAGAATTTGATCAGGATGACGCTATCCCCCACATGACGCATTTGATGAAACGGATTGAATACGGTAGTGCGAGTTCCGCCTATCAGGATTACCTCAATTATTGCGCAGGACTTATCAATCAGCCGATTAAACGGATGTCGAATCTGGGAGAATCTTTATTGAAAAGTCTCGATTATGAAAATCTGAAAGAAAGGCAGATAAAGAATTTTCGTTATCTGCATGCCGTTCTGAGAAAAGAGAATAAATTCGAATATGACGATTTCCCTGCCGATACCTGCCCTCTGAGCTATATGTTCTATTCGGAAGATCCCCACTTGAGAAAAAGGCTGATCGAAAACAAAATATACGTTTCCACTTACTGGAAAGCGACATTAGACCTGGTAGAAAAAGATTCGGCCGAATATAAGATTGTAAACTATTTATTGCCATTACCTTGCGACCACCGGTATGATGAAGAGGATATGGAAAGGATAGTGAATGTAATAAGGCACGGATAAATCCGCACCAGACAATATAGAAACGTTTCTTCACATACAGGAAAATATTATCTATCCAATTCTACGGCTTTTCCTGTCTTGCTGCTTTTGATGGCAGCCTCCAGTATTTCAACTACGATAAGATTATTTTCCAAAGACGAAAGATCAGTTGGCTTCACTTCTATTTCTCCCCTGACAGCTGCCTTGAGATAAAAGAATGAATCATTGTAAGGCGTCGGAAGTTTTTCCGCAACAGTAGTAGTCTGCTTCTTATCTGCATATATACGCATATTAGTAGGATCATCCTGATAGATATATCCACTGGCTCCATATATGTGCATATCTTTCCGGCCCATCGGCCAGTTCCACGAAGCCATAATAACAGCCGTTGTTTCGGGATATTCCAATACGATAGTGGCATCGTCATCTACTTTTGGATAAATCTGCGGTTTCAATTGTTTTAGCGTGGCTGTTACCTTTAGTGGTTTTTGCCCTTTCAGCAACCATGTAGTTAAGTTTGCACCATAGCAACCAAAGTCGACAACTGCTCCTCCACCGTTCAGAAGAGGATCGGTCAACCATTCGAGAAATTCAGGGCCACAGCCTATTTCAACAGGGCCTTCATGTCCATCATATACGTTGATACGGGATAATTTTCCTATTTTCCCCTGATTATTTATCAATTCGTATGCTTTATGATTAGCTGGATACCAAGTAGTCTCATAATTGGTAAGCACCATTATATTATATTTTTCAGCCAGTTCTGCTATACGCTTCGCTTGCTCTGTAGTAGTTGCCAGTGGCTTTTCTACCATAACGTGGATGCCTCTGGGAGCACAGGCTTCTATGATACGAAGATGATCGTAAATACTTTCATATACAATTACAGCTTCGGGCCTGGTCTTGTCGAGCATCTCATTTATATCTTCGAAGAATAGTTTTTCATCAACCTTCGCTCGCAGCGTTTTATTATTCCATAGTTTAGTGTTTCTTTCTGCTATTCCTACTACTTCGAAATCTCCACGATCGAGACGCGATATAACTTCCCACAGATGTCCGTGTGAAAGCCCTGCTATACCCAGCCGTAAAGGCTTATCATTTTGAGCGGTCATTGTTGTTACAATAGCTGATAATATTATCAGATAAATAAGTTTCATTCTATTCATTGCCGGTATTGCTAAATTAAGGTTTAAAGATAAATATAACAATCTGATTTTTCGACTATTTATCCTCTAATATATCCACTGTTGACGCAAATATTTTCATGTACTTAAATATTAATAAATTCAAACATCTTTATCTATATATTTCAATTTATCAACACTGTGAAAAGATGATATCGAAAAAAGAAGTAACTTTGAAAAACATATACAAGTTTGTAAGGTTTTAGTTAATTTTTAGTTGACAAGTAAACGAGATACAAGTAAACAAGTTTTTTGGATCCGCCGATTTTCAATTCTACTAACTCCTGAATTCGTAACTTTTGTCACTTTTTTGTTAAAATGAATGAGCAAAAAAATATAATGGTCTCTGTTTCCATGATTACTTACAATCATGAGAAATTCATTGCCGAAGCTATCGAAAGTGTTGTATCACAGAAGACTACATTCCCTTTCGAACTAGTTATCGGAGAAGACCTCAGCACCGATAATACCCGTGCTATCTGCATCGATATGCATCAGAAATATCCCGACATTATTCGCCTGAGACTGAATGACCCAAATCAGGGCATGATGCTCAACTGGATAAACAACATAGAAAGCGGACAAGGCAAATATATCGCCTTGTGCGACGGAGATGATTACTGGACAGATCCTTATAAGCTGCAAAAACAAGTGGATTTTATGGAGAACAATCCTGATTTTGCACTTTGTTCTCACAAAGTGCATACTCTGATGTGCGGCGTACTGGATGAAAATATAGAAATGGAAAAAGATGAGTTGACAACTGAGGATCTGATAAACAAAGACTGGGGATTACTCACTGCTTCTGTTTTTTTTCGCAAGGACGCACATAAAACACCCGGCTGGTATTACACAGTGAAGAATGGCGATTATGCGCTGCAACTGATTGTATCACTGTCAGGTAAAATAAAATTCCTACCTGAATATATGGCAGTCTACAGGCAGCATCTGGGTGGAATGTCATCCACCTTAAAGCCTTTGAACCAGACTGCATGGATGGTATACTTATTGCATGAATTCAATAAATATACAAGCAATGGATATAAAAAAGCAATTGTAGAACGTATAAAAAGGATGTATAAACTACAAATATATTATGCAAAAGGTTACAGTCTGCGGAAAGCCGCTGCTGTACTTAGTCTATATCAGAAATTAGCCCTTATTAATCCTTTCTTAATAGAGTCGAGAAGAAAATAAACCATGAAGTTATCTATTATCACTATAAATCTTAACAACAAAGATGGTTTGGAAAAAACCATAGAAAGTGTTGTCTCTCAAACTTTTACTGATTACGAATTTATTATTATCGATGGAGGTTCTACTAAAGGGGATGTGGAGCTTATCAAAGAATATGAAAATAAGATTTCTTATTGGGTAAGTGAAAAAGACAGCGGCATATATAATGCACAGAATAAAGGAATAAAACAGGCCAGAGGAGAATACCTTTATTTTCTGAATTCGGGCGATGCGCTTTATGAAAATACAACTCTGGAAAAAGTATTTAAAAATGATCCGCACGATCCGTTCATTTGCGGCAGCTTTTATATGGAAGTCGCCGGACAGCTCGAAGCAGATACTTCTTACAGAGACCGCGACTGGCATTTGGCTGTATATGAACTATTCTCCGGATTTCTTTGTCATCAGGCATTTTTTATTCATCGCAATAATTTCGAAAAATACGGATTATATGATGAAAGCCTGCGGGTGGTAGCAGATTGGAAATTGTTTTTTCAAGGGATAGCTATAGATCAGTTGCCTGTGCGATATGTGGATACTTTCATAGTCATCTACAATATGGAAGGTTTCAGCACGCAGATCGGAGGAGAGGTGATCTATCCGGAGAAACTAAAAGTTTGCCGCGAGTTTTTAAAAGAGAGCGCAGTAAAGAAATTAGAACGGCTTTATTATTTGGAACAAAACGGATTTGTGACTGATATAATGAAGTCTAAAAGATGGATATACAACTGCTTCAGAGTATTTTGTAAGCTAGGAAGAATATTTAGATTTGTTAATTTGGATTAATAGTTATATATTTACAGAACTCAGAACACTAAACTTAAATCTATATCTAAAAATAACTATTATGAGTATTTTTGATTCAAAAAGTAAAATTAAAGAGCCCCCTTTGATATGTGGAAAGTTATTTAATTTTATCAAAGTTGATTCGATAAATGAGCAAAAACTGAATGACTTCTATTGGGAAAAAAGCAAAAAGAGAAAAGGGTTACTCACAGGAAAGGTTGAAATAATTTATCTGCAACCGGGAAAGTACAGTATCATAGCTCATGGTGCTACATATCAAAGGACACCTGCGCTTGTGCACGCTTCAATAGAAGCTGATCAGAATTACATATTAGGAGCTAACGAAAGTGGACTTTATGTAGAACCCTATGTCTACGAAGAGGCACAATTAAAAGATTAAGAAACTCAGCATTAATACACATCTGTCGGTTCATCGGGAATATTAGATGACCTGATACGCCATTCTTGTGGATATAAGTTATTTGCCCTGTTACCTATGTTCTTCACAAAACCTAGCGGCATATTTTTATATGTAAGCAATACAAACCCTTTGGGTTGATCTGGTAATGCAAGAGGTTCCTTGCGAAGGTAATTGATTGCCGTTCTCCAATCTATATCGTGTATGATAAAATTCTCTTTATTCAGGTATATACTCATGGCCAATGACTGATCCGGGACAAAGTCTTTTCCTTTAAACTCTCCAAGACAGATACCTTCTGACATTACATTCAGGGACTTTCTCAGAGTTGACAGATCATCATACATTGACGCCGGGAAAGCATACCATCTCTCTTTACTTGTGTAAAAAGAGAACTCCTTATCATTCAGAAGAAAGTTCTTATATTCAACCGGCAGTGACTCTTTCATCTTCTTTCCTTTATCTTTCGGCTTTTTAGGCAAATCTGTCCAGTCATCGGCTTCTTCTGTTTTTCTCAATAATGCGCAAAAAAAGCCCTCACCTTTGGTTTTATAAGGAAAGAAACGGTAGGCAGGCACCTCCTTTACAAAAGATGGAGATATCCTCCACCCCTTTTCTATTTCTACCGGTAAAACCTCTGCTCCCAACTCATCCCTTATCCATCCTACATTTTCTTCGTTTTCTTCGAGATTATAGGTACATGTGCTGTACACAAGTATTCCACTAGTCTTTAATGCAGGCCATATATCGGCAAGAATCCGTTGCTGGCGTTCTTTACACAGCTTTACATTCTCAACAGACCATTCGTTGATAGCCCCTTCATCCTTTCGGAACATTCCTTCACCCGAACATGGAGCATCCACCAGAATTACATCGAAGTAATTATGTAGCTTCCCTATCTGTGCCGGATCGTTATTTGTTACTATATTATTCGGATAGCCCCATTTAATCATATTTTCAGCCAATATATTCGCTCTGGAACGGATCACTTCATTAGACACGAGCAAACTGTTCCTGTTCATCAGACTTGCCAACAATGTAGACTTTCCTCCAGGAGCCGCACAAAGATCAAGCACTTTCAAATCGCCGTCCATATATTGCTTCAGAACATGACCGATAAACATGGAAGATGCTTCCTGAACATAGTAAGCCCCCGAATGAAATAACGGATCGAAAGTGAACCGGGGGCGTTTTTCCAGATACATCCCGTCACTGTTCCATAATACAGAAGAGAAAGATGCAACTTTTTTCACATCAGCCTTAGCCGGATTTAAGCGTATACTTACCGGAGACTCACTCTTCAGCGCATCAGCAAACAAGTCCCAATCCTTAAAAAGCAGTTTCTTCGTTCGGGATATAAAATCAATGGAAAGTTCGGCCATCTTTAGTTTTTTAAATACAAAAATAGAAGTTTTACCGCTTCTTCCAATATCCGGAACTAATGAATACTTAAAAACAATTCGTAGACAGCAATATTTTTCCTATTTTTACATCCAATTTTACAAGATATGAGTATAATAAGAAGCATTGGAATAAAAGAAGACAGGAATATCCTTATTACTTTGGCTATATATACATTCCTGCTACTTTTCTTCTGTTCCAAGATGTCGCCTCTATATCCGACAAATGCATGGGCTGACGTCAATCTCTACTTCAACATAGGTAAAGCCGTATTTAACGGGCAAACGATCTATTCGGAAACCTTCGACCACAAAGGGCCACTGATATTCGTAATTTACGGTATTGGTTATCTGATCTCCAATAGTAGCTTTCTGGGTGTATATATTATACAGTCTGCTTGCTGGACTCTTATGGTTTTTGCAGCATATTATACAGCAAGGCTATACCTTGATAAGATATATGCTTTTATTGCAACAGTCTTATTCCCTGTATTTATAACAACACATACATCGGAAGGTGGCTCTGCTGAAGAATTCATCGCAGTTTTTGCCGTCATAAGCTTATTCCTCTTTATTTCGTATTTTAAAGATAGTACGGCAATAAGGCATAAGCCGACTGATATGCTTATTCACGGAATTTTGTTCACAGCCGTGATTTTCATAAAGATAAATCTAGCCATCTTCTGGTTTTTCCCTGTACTTGCCATATTTCTGAATATACTGATAAACAAGGAATATAAAAACCTGCTGCATAATCTAATCGCGTTCGCCAGAGGTGTTCTTGTGGTAACATTACCGTTTATCTTATATTTTGTTGTAAATAATTCCCTGTCCGAAGCCTGGAATATTTATATAGTCCTCAACAGAAGTTACGCTGAAATAGGAACATTACCCGAAGTGATCGAGCAACTGGCTGTGCGTTTCTATCTGCGATTGAGATTCGAGCCGTTCGACTTTATCATTATACTCACAGGTGCGATATGGTTCCCAATCCGATACATTAAGAATAAATTAGGTAAGATCGCTATCATTTGTTCCTTTTTTGCTGTTTATAGTGTTATATTTATTACTCCGAAGTTTCTCTATTATTATACGATAGTATATTATATATACGGACTACTTGGCTTCATAGTCATCTGTAATCATTTAAATCTGAAACCGGAATGGTATATCTATGCCATATGCGCTGTATTGGCTCTGAACTGGGGAATTTCCAAAAAGAACTTTTTCGACTTCGAAATAAAGGATTTATTGAGTAGAAAACAAGAAACTACCGTATACAGTCATTTCGAAAGTATAATTGGGGCTGAAACCAATCCCACACTGATGAATATGGGACTGGACGAAAACAATGTTATATTCACCCAATTAAACATTATTCCGAATGTTAAGTATTTCATCACTCCCAATATTACTTACGAGATGTATCCTGAGATGCGTAATGCGCAGACGGATTATATAAAAAACAAGGAAATACAATTTGTTATTCTGCCGGAGAAAGCGCTGAATTTCGACTATTTTTATAATCTGCCTTATCTGAAAGAAAATTACGATCTGATAGATACATATATTGATAAAGGAGATAAGTTTTTTCACTTGTATAAAAGAAAAGATTGAGCTATTATGCAGCCTTCATTATATCTTATTCCTGTAACATTGGGCGAAACTGGTATCGAACAGGTTCTGCCTCCGTATAATAAAGAAATAATCCTGCAAACGAAATATTTCATTGTTGAAAACATACGGTCTGCGCGCCGTTTCCTGAAAAAGGTAGATAACAGCATCGATATAGATGAACTAACGTTCTATGAGCTGAATAAACATACCAACCCCGAGCAAATTGAAAATTACCTGACACCGATTACCAAAGGATTTAATGTAGGAATTATTTCAGAAGCCGGTTGTCCTGCAATAGCCGATCCAGGCAGTGACATTGTAGCTATTGCACAGCAAAAGAACATCAAGGTAGTACCACTGGTAGGCCCTTCGTCCATTCTGCTGTCACTCATGGCTTCGGGATTCAACGGTCAGAGTTTTGCATTTCAGGGATATCTCCCAGTAGAAGCTTCTGAGCGGATAAAAAAACTGAAACAATTGGAAACAAACATATACCGGGATCATCAAACACAAATATTTATAGAGACCCCATACAGAAACCTGAAGCTTGTCGAGGACATACTCAAACATTGCAACCCGAACACAAAATTATGCATTGCAATGAACATTACCTGCGACAACGAATACATCAGAACTATGACTGTTAAACAATGGAACAAGCAATTGCCTGACATGAACAAGCAATTATGCATATTTCTGCTTTATAAATAGTCATTTCCTGCATCTTTTTTATAATAGTTTATCTGTATGTTGTTAATGGGAAACAAAGAATGTGAACGGTCTTTGAAATTTGTAAACAAAAAACTTTTCGTCTTTGCGAGAAAAATACTGCAAAAGTGTAACTTTTGTAACTTTTTTATTAATTGCTAACTGTTGACTGTTAACTGAATGAAATATCAGACTTTTGTTAAAACAGAACGCCATATAAATATTCATCCTCCTTTCATAAATTATGTTTTGCGGCTGTTGAAGATGAAGCCTTTTTCAGTACCTTTGTACCCGAATTAAAAAAGAGAGAAAACATGGCTCAAACGTCATTATTAGAGAAATTAGATACACTGGTCATACGTTTCGAAGAAATAGGCAAACTGATAACAGACCCTGCCGTTATTTCGGATATGAAACGCTATGTAAAGCTGAACAAGGAATATCGCGACCTGGAGAAAATCAACTCAGCCCGCAACGAATATAAGCAACTGCTGACAACAATAGATGAAGCTAAAAACATTCTGGAAACAGAAAATGATGCAGAATTAAGGGAAATGGCAAAAGAAGAACTGGATGCCGCAACAATCCGCTTACCCGAACTTGAAGAAGATATAAAGCTATTGCTTATTCCGGCCGATCCGGGAGATAGTAAGGATGCTATTGTCGAGATCAGAGGAGGTACAGGAGGTGACGAAGCTGCCATATTTGCAGGTGACCTTTACCGGATGTATCAGAAGTATTGCGAGAATAAAGGCTGGAAAACAGAAGTAACCAGTCTGACGGAAGGTTCTTCGGGCGGATTCAAAGAGGTCATATTCACTGTTACAGGAGAAGGTGTATATGGCATTCTGAAATATGAATCGGGTGTACACCGTGTGCAGCGTGTACCTGCTACCGAAACTCAGGGAAGGGTGCATACATCGGCTGCCACAGTTGCAGTTCTTCCCGAAGCTGAAGAGGTGGACGTAGATATAAATCCGGCAGACATCGAGATGCAGACAGCACGTTCGAGCGGTGCAGGAGGGCAAAATGTAAATAAGGTGGAAACCAAAGTGCAATTAACCCACAAGCCGTCGGGCATAGTGGTTGTATGCCAGCAGGCACGTTCGCAATTAGCCAACAGGGAACTTGCCATGCAGATGCTGAGAGCTAAACTATATGATATAGAATTAACAAAATATCAGGATGAAATAGCATCCAAGCGTAAAACAATGGTTTCAACAGGCGACCGCTCTGCAAAGATCAGGACATATAATTATCCACAAGGCCGTGTCACCGATCATCGCATCAATCTTACGCTATATAACTTGTCGGGAGTAATGGATGGGGATATTCAACCTATTTTAGATCAGTTGATAATTGCTGAAAATACCGAGAGATTAAAGGAAAGTGAACTATAGAAGAAGTAAAACAATTATGACAAAACAAGAATTATTTGAGAATATAAAAAAGAAAAAGTCTTTTCTTTGCATAGGACTCGACACCGATATAAAAAAGATACCTTCATTTTTATTCGAAGAAGAAGACCCGATCTACATATTCAACAAAACGATTATAGATGCCACAGCGAAATATTGTGTGGCCTACAAACCCAATACTGCTTTTTATGAAAGCATGGGCGTGAAGGGAATGATCTCTCTGGAAAAAACAATTGAATATATACGCACAAAATATCCTGATCAGTTCATTATCCTCGATGCTAAACGCGGAGATATCGGCAATACATCTGAGATGTATGCAACTGCAGCATTTGAACACCTAAAGGCAAATGCCGTCACTGTCGCTCCTTACATGGGAGAGGACAGCGTAAAGCCATTCGTTAAATATCCGGGCAAATGGGTGATATTATTGGCACTGACATCGAATAAAGGCTCTGCAGACTTTCAACTGACAGAAGACAAAAACGGGGAACGCCTGTTCGAAAAAGTACTGAAAAAATCTCAGGAATGGGCTACCGATGAACAGTTGATGTATGTTGTGGGAGCTACCCGGGGGAGCATGTTCACTGATATACGCCAATATGCACCGAATCATTTCCTGCTGGTACCCGGAGTAGGTGCTCAAGGTGGTAGCCTCGAAGAGGTAGTGAAATATGGGATGAATTCGCAATGTGGACTATTGGTTAATTCTTCGCGGGCAATAATCTATGCTGACAGCACACGTGAATTTGCTTTCGCCGCTGCTGCAGAAGCGAAGAAGATACAGGAAGAAATGGCTGGATATCTGATGAATATGTAGCTTTATTATAATAGCGCTATATATTATCTGGAAAATATTGGTTTATAACCTATTTTTGTTATTTTTACAACACACACTTTAGTATTTAGTTAATTATTTATGCTGCTGTAGTAGTGGCAGTAGTAACAGCCTAATCTTTTTCTTTATTTTGTTTCGTTTTAAGAAGTTCATATTATGTAATATTGTTTATATATAGTTTTTATGAAAAAAAGTATTAGATATAGCTTACTATTAATTCTTATTTCAATACTGGTAACCACTCCGGTTCTATCTGGACTAGCATTTGGACTTGAATTAAAATTAATTTGTACGGGAATATTATTAATTTTAGTACCCTTTGCCGTATTTGAACTAATCAAAGAAACTAAACATCTTAAAAAATAAAGATCGTTTATTCTTTTTCATTTTGAATCGTATTAACCTTGTGAGATTTCATTAAACATTTTCTAAATGTTTGATGTTTACATAATACGAACTTCTTAAAACGAAACAAAATGGGAAAATTTGAAATTAAGAAAAGAAAAGACGGAGAATTCCAATTCAATCTGAAGGCCTCTAACGGTCAGGTTATTCTAAGCAGTGAAGGCTATACAACAAAAGAAAATTGTAAAAAAGGGATCGAATCTGTAAAGAAAAATAGCCAACTCGACGAAAGATTTGAAAAACTGGAAGCTAAAAACGGAAAGCCATATTTCAATCTGAAAGCCAGTAACGGCCAGATTATCGGAACCAGTGAAATGTATGAAAGTGTAGTCAGTCGTGATAATGGAATTGCTTCCGTCAAAAAAAATGCTCCTGATGCAGATGTTGAAGATCTGACCGCAGAATAATAAATTATATGCATAACAGTAAAAGACAAAGGCCCCTTTCGGGGCTTTTGTCTTTTTTATCTATATCAAAAAACATTAAAATCTAAAATATTCTGAATAATATTTTTATATCTTTATCTATATATAAAAACACTATATATATATCAATTTGATATAATTATTAAAAAAGAAATAGATACTAATAATAAATATAATATTATGAAATTAATTGGAATCAGACTACTAGTAAAGAATTTTGATGAAAGCTTTAAATTCTATTCTGAAAAGCTGGGATTAAAAGTAACATGGGGTGAATTGGGTGGAGCATACGCCAGTTTCGACATAGGGGATAACCCTGACAGCCTTTCTATTTTTCCATCCAACCTTATGGCCGAAGCGATTGGTAATTCAGACATGCCTCTACCAGAGAATAGTCGGGAAAAGGTCGCTATTATCTTAAATGTGGATAATGTGGATGAAACTTATAAAGAATTACAGCTTCGCGGTGTAGAATTTATCAACCAGCCTACCGATATGGGTGGATGGGGTATGAGAACGGTACACCTCAGAGATGTAGATGGAAATCTTATCGAGTTATTCTCGGAATTGGCTAGGGACAAATGGGATAAAGACCTGTTGGATGATATGGAAAAATTCGAAAAATAATATAAAGAAGCGAGGGTGGATAGGCCTCCCCTCGCTTCTGACTAAAAATGTGTGTTTTTAATAGTACTTAGTATTTTTTTATTCATCTTCACTATAAGCTATTTCTCCGTGTTGAGATATATCGAGCCCGATAGATTCTTCCTCTTTTGACGCTCTCAGGCCTATTGTTTTGTTAACTATGAAGAACAGGATGAAGGTAAGGATTGCACTATACGCTACAGAAGCGAACGTTGCCACTACCTGTATCCATAATTGATTCCAGTCGCCATACAGGGCTCCCTGCGCACCATCAGCACCGGTTATGGCTTGAGTTGCAAATACCCCGGTAAGGACAGATCCGACTATCCCTCCTACCCCATGTACGCCAAAAGCATCCAGAGAGTCATCATATTTGAGTTTTGGTTTCACATAAGCAACCATCCAGAAACAAAACAGAGCAGAGATTCCACCTATGGCAAATGCACCTAGCACATCGACAGTTCCCGCTGCAGGAGTTATAGCTACCAATCCGGCAACAGCTCCGGTACAGAACCCTACGGCTGTCGGCTTTTTATACATGATCCATTCCAGGCTCATCCAGATTACAGCCGCCATACAGGTTGCAAGGTGTGTTACAAGAAAAGCATTTGCAGCTAATCCGTCTGCCGCCAGTCCACTACCTGCATTGAACCCGAACCAGCCTAACCAAAGTAATGCTGTACCGATGAAGACGAACGGTATATTGTGTGGAGTAAACGGGTGGCCTATAGTCCGGTATCCCTTACGACGACCAAGCATAATAGCCATTACTAAAGCCGAAATACCAGCATTGATATGCACCACTGTTCCTCCGGCAAAGTCGATAGCGCCCATCTGCATCAACCAACCGCCACCCCATACCCAGTGAGCCATTGGATTGTATACAAGAATAGCCCAGAGGATAGTAAATACAAGGAAGCCCGAAAATTTGATCCTCTCGGCAAATGCTCCGATAATAAGGGCCGGTGTTATAACAGCAAACATGCATTGGAACAAGGCGAAAAGTATTTCAGGTATACCTACACCGTCTATGTATGTTTCTAGGGAAAGACCTTTTAAGAATATTTTATCGAATCCTCCGATCACAGCTCCTAAAGAGCTTTCAGAGTCCATGAAAGAGGTACCGAATACCCAGCTATATCCGAATGAAATCCAGAGTATACTGATGACTCCTGTTATAATGAGACATTGCATAATGATACTCAGTACATTCTTCTGCCGTACCAAGCCTCCATAAAAGAGAGCCAGTCCGGGAACAGTCATCATCATAACAAGAATTGTCGCAACAATAATCCAGGCTGTATTACCAGAGTCCAGGCCCGACACTTCTGCTGTCGCAGAAACTTCTTCTATGATTGGTGTAGTAATTCCCGCAACGATCTGAACTGAATCGGTTGTTGTGGCTATCGAATCCTGAGCTGTTAATATAGTAGGAGCAATTACAAAAGTGACCAATAATATTGCGATGTATTTAAAAAATCTTCGTTTCATATTTATTATTTTTTACCTAACCATGAAATTTATTTACTTATCTTCCTCTTCTTTATCGTATAAAGACTCATCCCCATGGTCTCCCGTGCGAATACGGATAGATTGCTCGATACTCGACACAAAGATTCTTCCATCACCACTTTCTCCTGTATATGCCGACCTTAATATGGCATCAATCGATTTGTCGACATTTATATTCCTGACGACAAACGAAATGAATATACGGTCTATAGCATTCACATCATATGCTATTCCTCTGAATATTAATCCCTGGCGGGCACTCCCCTGCCCCTTTACATCCCACCACGACAAGAAGTCGATATCTGCTTCATGCAAGGCGCAACGCACTTCATTGAATTTTGATTTACGGATGATTGCTTCAATCTTTTTCATACTTTACTTATTTTACAATTGGTTTTAACGAACCTGTTATATAAATGAATTTTACCAGAACCAATGATAATTACCTGATAGATATACCAAATACGAAATGTATGTCTTCGTGTGCCGGATTAGCTATTATATTAGCAAATACGGGTAGAGAAAAAGAATCTGTGATTTTTATGCTTTTAGATGCATTCAACAAAATAGAAGTTACTTTAAAACCGTTGTCTGTTCCCAGTGTAGTGTTCTGCCAGGGAGTGAATCCCATAGAGATTCCCATATCCACTCCCTTTACTGAAAAAGGATATGCAAATTCAACATAAGTAGAATAGCTGTTCTTTCCGTCTGCTTTCTTATTTCCCTTTCCCATGAAAAAAGTATTCCAGGTAATACTTAGAGGAAAAGATTCAGGCAAGGTATAGCCAATAGTTCCTTCCAACAGGTGGCCGCTATAACCATCGTTAGGATAACTAAAGTAACGATAAACACCCTCTCCATCCCACCAGTAATCGGTGACAGCCAACTTAAGTCCGCTAACTTCATAAGCGGCAGTGAAGTCTACCTCTTTTTTACCTTCTTTACTGGTTAAATCGGTAGAACCCCATGCGCTTAGAGAAAATCCTCCTACACTTGCACTCAGGTTGGGCTGCACACTGGCTCCGGCAGATTTAACACCACGCCAGACATACGAACTGACAAGATCTGCACCAAAGTCAACATCTATACCAGACTGGGCTTTCATCTGTAATGAGACAGAGGATAAACATGTGAATACAATAACCAAACAAATAATTTTCCTTAAAATAGAGCTTTTCATAATCAAATATTTAAAGATGTTAAATTTATAATTTAATCTTCTTTTTGATTAGAAAAATGGAGAAGAGTGATCTTTTTGTTTTATTATTCAACAAAATTATGTCAAAATATTTTAACCAACAAATTTTAAAGAGATAAAATTTAAAGAAATTTATATACAATCAATTTCAAACATCTTGAATATTAAACTAAGGAATTGATTAAAAACAATATAGCCTTGATATTTTTATCAAATAAAGGTTATTAAACGATAGAATTGTGATTAAAAATTTATTTCAAAAGATCTCAGAAAACAATCAATATCTAATATTAATCATTTACCTGAGTATAGATAAATTAACGAAAGAAATATGCATAAAAATAGAAAGTCCGCGAAATCAACTTCGCAGACTTCCCAACCTTAACACAAACTTTACAAAACTACACAATAGAGCTGATCGCAGCCTGAAATTGGTTCAAAATCAGGAACCAACCCTATGTCTCATTATATTTCTTTTCAGTTTTATAATCTAATCAGTTATTAAAACTTTTCAAAAATTAAAACTTATATATTCTTTTATATGCAAACTGACACAACAAAGATATGCAAATTTTACACAATGACAATAGACAGTATCTATTTTTTTTTATAAAATATATTTGTTTTTATCCTTAATTAACAAGTTCATCTTTTAGGTATTCAGCTGTAAAGCTGTTGGTTGTCTTAACAACATCTTCCGGCTTACCTGTAGTGACTACGGTTCCACCTCCAACTCCTCCGTCGGGCCCCATATCAATAATATAATCGGCACTTTTAATTATATCCTGATTATGTTCTATTACTATTACAGTATTCCCTCTATCTACCAATTTATTAAGTACTCCAAGCAATACGCGTATATCCTCAAAATGCAATCCGGTTGTAGGTTCATCCAGAATATATATTGTATTTCCGGTATCGACACGGGCTAATTCAGCTGCCAATTTGATACGTTGAGATTCTCCTCCTGACAGAGTTGTAGAAGGTTGCCCTAATTTAAGATATCCTAATCCCACTTCCTGAAGGACTTTAATTTTGTGAAGAATGTTAGGTACATTTTCAAAGAATTCAACAGCCATATTAATAGTCATATCCAGCACATCTGCTATTGATTTTCCCTTAAAACGGACTTCCAGCGTCTCCCTGTTATAACGCTTTCCATGACATTCTTCACATAGTACATATACATCCGGCAAAAAGTTCATTGCGATTGTTTTATAACCATTCCCGCCACAGACTTCACAGCGCCCGCCTTTCACATTGAAAGAGAAGCGGCCGGGCTTATATCCCCTGATCTTTGATTCGGGCAGGTTTACAAACAAGTTTCTTATATCGGAGAAGACTCCGGTATAAGTTGCCGGATTGGAACGGGGTGTGCGTCCAATAGGTGACTGATCTACACTGATCACCTTATCCACATTATCTATCCCCTCCAGTGATTTATATGGTAGTGGATCTGCCAATGATCTATATAAATGTTGGCTAAGAATAGGTTGTAAAGTACCGTTAACCAAGCTGGACTTCCCGCTACCCGATACCCCTGTGACACAAATAAAAGTATTTAAAGGAAATGTTACATTTACATTTTTCAGATTATGTCCTGTGGCTCCTTTTATAGTGATCTTTTTACCATTACCTTTCCTTCGCTTTTTAGGAATCTCTATTTTAAGTTTTCCATTCAGGTAATCGGCAGTCATGGTACTTGCTTTTATCATTTCCTGAGGTGTTCCCGAAAAAACAACCTTTCCTCCACGGCGTCCGGCATAAGGGCCTAAATCTACAACATAATCAGCATCGAGCATGATATCCTTATCGTGTTCTACAACTATAACCGAGTTACCTGTATCGCGTAATTTCTTCAGCGATTCTATCAAACGCCTGTTATCGCGTTGATGCAAACCAATACTCGGTTCATCCAGTATATAGAGAACATTTACCAATTGAGAACCGATCTGTGTGGCGAGACGAATACGCTGACTTTCACCACCCGACAAAGAAACCGATGCCCTGTTAAGGGACAAATAACTAAGACCCACATCGAGCAGGAATGAAAGACGTGAAACTATTTCTTTCTTAATTTCAGAGGCTATTACTTTCTGACGTTCGGAAATATGTATATCCATATCTTTAATCCACTCATAAAGATGCTGAATATCCATTTCCGCCAGTTCGGCAATATTCTTTCCGTTTATTTTATAATGTAATGCTTCTTTATTTAATCTCTGTCCGTTACACTCAGGACAAACATCAGTCTTTATAAATTGCTCAGCCCATTTCTGAGCAGAAGCCGAAGAGTCTCCATCCTGTTGCATTTCTATATATTTTGCAACACCTTCGAATGCCACCACATAATTGGAACTTCCCAGCGATTCATTCTTAATCTGCAGCCTCTCGTCGGTTCCAAACATGATTTCGTCCATAGCCTCCTGTGGAATGTCCTTGATCGGAGTTTTAATGGTAACACCATGTTTTTCGCAGATAGCTTCAATCTGCCAGAAAAACAATGAGTTTTTGTATTTACCCAATGGCGCAATACCTCCCGCATATATACTCAACTGCAGCTTAGGTACTATCTTCGTCATATCTATCTGATTGACATAACCAAGGCCTTTGCAACGGGGACATGCTCCGTACGGAGAATTAAAAGAAAAAGTATGCGGAGCCGGTTCACTATAGGACAATCCTGTGGTCGGGCACATCAGCTGCCGGCTATAATGCCGGACTTCGTCCGATTCTACATCCTGGATCAGGATCAATCCCTCTCCAAGCTTCATAGCCGTACGTAAACTTGCCTTGAGGTTATCGATAAATTTATTGGATACAACCAGTTTATCAATCAAGACTTCTATACTATGCATCTTATATCTGTCGAGGCGCATCCCGGGTATGATCTCACGTATTGCTCCATCGACACGGACTGTTAGATATCCCTTTTTACTGATCTGCTCGAAGAGTTCTTTATAGTGTCCCTTCCTGTTACGAACAAGAGGAGCCAGCATATATATCTTTTTTCCCAAATACTTTTCAAGTATAAGGTCAAGAATCTGCTCTTCAGTATATTTTACCATCTTCTCACCCGTCAGGTAAGAATAAGCTTCCCCAGCCCGGGCATACAACAGACGCAGAAAGTCATAAACTTCTGTCGTTGTACCTACTGTAGAACGTGGGTTGCGATTGGTGGTCTTCTGTTCTATGGAAATTACAGGACTAAGCCCTGTGATCTTATCTACATCGGGACGCTCCATACTACCCAGAAAATTACGGGCATAGGCCGAAAATGTCTCAATATAGCGGCGTTGCCCTTCCGCAAAAATGGTATCGAATGCCAACGAAGACTTCCCACTGCCACTAAGCCCTGTGATTACAACAAGTGAATCACGAGGAATTTCCACATCAATATTTTTAAGATTGTGTACACGTGCACCGTACACATTTATAGTCTCTTTCTCTGTTTTTGTTTCCATTAATTTAATTCTGTCATGCTCGATCAATCCTGATAAAGCCATCTTCTGTCATGAACCTTTACTTTTTCGCCCTTTTTATAGTAGAGGGATTCTTGTGTAGGAATTAAAATTGTATATGAACTCTGGCTTTTAGCCGAAATAGTCAGTTTCCGGTCGCGAAGCCAAGTATTGAAATCTTTCAACTGTGCATAAGATACACCGTTGTCTTTGGCGAATGCAGCCAAATCGACGATTGATTGGCTTACTTCGGCTTTCCTGAACTCCATAGGTTTATATAAATCTTTATCTGTTAATACAAAACCATATCTGGAAGGATTTTCAAATATCTGCTTAACCGCCAGCATGCGGAAATAATAACGTGTAGTTTCGTCTACCAGCCAAAGATCTAATCCATCTTCTGCCTGCTGTTTGTCAAGCTCACCACTTATACGCCCTTGTCCTGCATTATATGATAGAGCGACACTCGCCCAACTGCCATATTTTGCATATGCCTGTTTGAAATACTTACAGGCAGCGACAGTCGATTTTTCTATTGAATATCTCTCATCTACTTCTGATGAAACTTCCAACCCATAACTGGGAGCCGTTTTAGGCATAAATTGCCAAAGGCCGGCAGCTCCGGCTGAAGATACAGCACGGTGGTTAAGGCTACTTTCTATAACAGCCAGATATTTAAAATCATCAGGTATTCCGTTCTCTTTCAAGATAGGTTCTATCACAAGGAAAAATCTGTTCGCTTTTTTAATAAGCAGCAATGTTGTAGAATGAAGATAGGTAAACCCGTTTATTTCCCTGTCAAACCGCTCATGCATATCGTACCGGCTCAAGTCAATGTCTTCTCCTGCAAATTGCACTTTCTGTGGCACCTCTACCGATTTTGTCATAGACAACACGTACGGCTTCTCTGCCTCAACCTGCGCCTGATTATGATTGGACAAAAACATGAAAGCTGCCGCACATAACAAAACAACAGGAATAAAATACATTATATTTTTTTTCATTAGAAATAACACTTATACAAAAACATTTTAACTAAAAAGTAATGAAAGTAATTAAAAATGAAAAACTAATAATTAAAAGTAAAAAATGGAGAACTAAAACTTTTAACTAAAAAGTAACAAAGTTCTACAACTTCTCCTGTTTTCTTTTTTGTATTACTTTCCATTACAATATCATTCCTCTTTTTATTAATAGATAAAGATTCTGGCATTTCACCAAAATAGACAATAACTATCAAAGGTACGACTTTATTTTTAGTTATAAAAGAATGGGAAACTGTTACATACCTTGTCCTACCCAAACAAAGTGGTTTGCATAAAGGTTTTCGGGAATACTTACTTCTTCCTTAAAAATTCCAAAAACAGAGGAACCTGATCCCGACATAGACGCATACAATGCTCCCTTTTCGTACAAGTCCTTCTTTATATCCTCTATCTGCGGATATTTAATAAATACGCTTTTCTCAAAGTCATTTACCATCAGATCTTTCCATGAAGAAACCGGATAAGTGATGATCTCTTTTAATGAAGTTTGCGGTTGTTGTGGTGTCACCAAAGCAAATGCATCTTTAGTTGATATATGTATATCCGGTTTTATCAGCACGAAATAATAATCTTTTAACGACAATTCCACATCCTCAAGAATCTCTCCCACCCCGGTAGCAAACTTCGGCTTATTATAAATAAAGAAAGGGCAATCGGCACCTAATTGCAGGGCTAAATGAATCAATTTCTCTTTTGTAACATTCAGGTTAAAAGTCTCATTTAAGAGTTTCAGCATAAAAGAAGCGTCAGCCGATCCTCCCCCTATACCTGCTCCAAAAGGTATTTTCTTTAGCAGGTGAATTTCAAGCGGAGGGAAATTGTAATGCTCACGCATTAATCTAAGGGCTTTTATCACCAGGTTATCGGAAGGAATCGCATCAACCTGTATTCCGCATTGAAAAAAAGAATCCTGTTTCAGATCTTCCTTTATAATAATTTCTAATGCTTCTTTTATTCCAATAGGATAAAATACTGTTTCTAGATTGTGATAACCATCACTACGCTTCGAAACAATATTCAGTCCCAGATTTATTTTTGCATTCGGAAAACAGATCATGTTTGTAAATGAAAAATGAAGAATGAAGAATTAAAAATTTTGAATAACTATCTATATATTCTTCATTTTTAATTCTTCATTTTTAATTTATTAAACCAGTTTTTTTATCAAAGCCTCTTTATCGCCGTATATATAATCGATAATCGGCACTTCAATCATAGTATATGCACCAGGCTTTTGTTTCATGGTTGCACGGGCAGATGCGACCAATACCTGAGCTGTAAGAGCTGGATTATTGATACGCATATTGAAATCGAAAAGCTGATTCTGGGTTGTTCCCGAAACGCCTTTGCGAACCATATTCACTCCGTGTCCCATATCTTTGAGGTTGTCAACAGAGTCTACCTGCATTACATGAGTTTCATCATGAACGAAATAATCATCTGTCTTGATAGCCTTTGCAACCTCATCAAAATTATATCCATCTTCGACCTCTATATATACCATACGGCGATGGATACTTGTTCCTAACGGAATAGTCATCGACAAGGCGGCCTTAACCCCCTTTATGGCTTTAACAGCAACAGTATGTCCCATACTCATTCCGGGCCCGAAATTAGTATATGTAACACCCTTAGGAGCCATGAACTCAAGCATGGAACGTACCATAGAATCTGTTCCCGGGTCCCATCCTGCTGATATAATTGAAACTGTGTTATTAGCTTTGGCTACTGCATCGAGGTTGGCACGTAAAGCGACAATACCTCCGTGTATATCGTAACTGTCTACTGTATTGATACCTGCAACAAGACATTCTTTCGCATATTCTTCTACACTGCGGGTAGGTGTGCATAGTATGGCTACATCTACATCTTCCAGTTCTTTAACACTCTTAACTACCTGATATTTTTTAATTTCATCAGGCACATTATTCGGATCACGGCGCACGATACCGGCCACTTCAAATTCGGGCGATGTAAGAATCGCATCCAAAACGTATTGCCCGATGTTTCCGTATCCGACAATCGCTGCTCTTAATTTTTTCATTGGTTATTGATTTATATATTATTTGATTATAATTACAATGTACACTCTTTCATGAAATTATACAGCCATTCCATAGCCATAAAATCTTCCTGTACCAGTTTTACAAAACCGGAAGAAAATAACTCTTCTCCTATAGGCCTTGTTTTCTCCACCCATAGGCCTTTGCGCTGTATCCATGGCTGGAAATATTCAGGAAGATCATTCGGAACAGGACGTTTATATTCCTCACCTCCTATCGCATATCCACGATCGAGAACATTAGTTTGTGTTTGTCTTCTGAATTCTTCCGCATCATATGAAATTTCTTCCCTGAAAGTATCCATCACCTTCTTCTTCGGCTGAAAAAGGCCAAGTCCTAACGTGTATGTATCAGCCCTGAATTCCATAAAATAACCGGGATAGTCTTTCCATACATCATTTGTAACCGGTATCTGAAAGGCAACCCACATAAAATCCTTATACGGATCTTTATTTTTCGAGAATCGTATATCCCTGTATATACGCGACATCGCCCGATGCGGACGCAACTCAAACCCCGGGTCTATATTATGCATTGCCGGCGACAAAGTAGTTATCAAAGCCTTTAATGGATTTAATAATACCTTTTCATAGACTGGCTTATTAGCATCGAACCATTCTTTATAATTATTCTCTCCAAGATCTTTGAAGAATTGGAAAGTCTGCGGAGTAAAACCTTTAAATATTAAATCTTTCTGAGCCATTTTTCCGAATTCGATGTATTTTATGACAAAAATAGCAGTTTTTGTTAAAACTGCTATTTTATTGATCTTATTTTGCCAATTGTTTTATTACATCCATTACTTCACCTCCAATATCTTCGGCCTCTTTCATTGTATGGGCTTCGGAATAAACCCGGATAATCGGCTCGGTATTTGATTTTCGCAGATGTACCCATTTATCGGGGAAATCTATTTTCACACCATCAATGTCTGTCACATCATACTGGCTGTATTTTTCTTTAACTGCACCTAATATAGCATCCACATCTATGGCCGGAGTCAGTTCTACTTTTTGCTTTGCTATATAATATTGCGGATATTCAGCCCTGATCTCACTTACTTTTTTCTTTTCGAATGCCAGATGAGACAGGAACAATGCAATGCCAACCAATGCATCACGCCCATAGTGGCTTGCCGGGTATATAACCCCGCCATTACCTTCACCTCCGATAACTGCATCTACAGCCTTCATCTTGGTGGTGACATTTACTTCACCTACAGCCGCCGCATAATACTCACCGTTGTACTTCCGTGTAATGTCACGTAATGCACGGCTTGAGCTAAGATTTGATACTGTATTGCCCGGAGTATGTTTCAACACATAATCGGCCACTGCAACCAATGTATATTCTTCTCCGAACATTTCGCCATTCTCACAGATTATAGCCAGACGGTCAACATCGGGATCAACAACAAAACCTACATCTGAAGGAGTGGTCTTCATCATTATTGATATATCTTTCAGGTGCTCGGGCAGTGGTTCCGGATTATGAGGAAATTCTCCGTTAGGAGTGCAATATAATTCGTTTATCTTATTTACACCTAAAGCCTTTAATAGCTTAGGAATAACGACACCTCCTACTGAATTAACACAATCGATAGAAACTTCAAAATCAGCAGATTTAATAGACTCTATGTCTACTAACGATAAATCTAAGACCGCCTGTATATGCTTATCAGTATAATCTTTTTCAACAACTTTTCCTATATGGTCTACATGAGCATAATCAAAATCCTCCGATTCGGCTATACGGAGAACTTCTTCTCCTTCTTTTGCATTCAGGAATTCTCCCTTTTCATTTAGGAGTTTCAGGGCATTCCATTGTTTAGGGTTATGGCTGGCTGTAAGGATTATTCCACCACAAGCCTTTTCCATTGTTACAGCTAATTCTGTTGTAGGGGTAGTGGCCAGTCCGATATTCGTTACATCAAAGCCCATCCCCATAAGTGTTCCTATAACTACCTGTTCCATCATTTTACCGGAGATGCGTGCATCACGACCCACAACGATTGTATTCGAACCATTTTTCACATTCTCCCTGATAAAAGTAGCGTATGCAGATACAAATTTTACTGTATCCAACGGATTAAGTCCATCACCGACTTTTCCCCCCATTGTCCCTCTGATTCCCGAGATAGATTTTATTAATGTCATAGTATTACTAATGTTGTATTTTTAATCTTATTTATTCTTCTGGCTGATCCAGCAGGAAATTATACTGCAATCTGGAATAATATAGCGGTACATAGCTGGACTGCTGATAGGTAGAGCCGCTGGCAAAAGGCACAATTAATTTTACCTCGGCGTATTTACCTAAACCAAGCTCTAACGGGATAACACAAGCCTGAGACAGGAAATAGTACATCTGAGCCGTATATGTAGTACTATAATCAGTACTATAATATGTAGAAGATGTTCCATATTCGAATGACATGGCTACTCCCGAAAAATTAGAACCTGACACATCTGTATTTTCCAGCATATCATAAATAGCATCGTATCTCAAAAATATCTGAGTTTTGTTTTCCTTCGAAGGTTTATCTTTAATTCCCGAATCAATTACATGAACGTATATTCCGGTAGAAGGTTCCAGATAATATTCATTTTCAGCAAACTGATGTTTGTCCGGGTATGTATAAAGCACCTTTATGCCGTTATCATCTATAAAACGGTTAATTGCCTTGCTTTCTTTTTTTAGTTTATCGGCATACGTTTCTCCACCGCAAGCAGAAAACAGGATAGCAAATCCCATCAATGCAAATATTGTAACTATTATCTTTCTCATCAGTAAATATTAAATTATATTTTCGTTTTGTTTTTTTTCAATAAATCTCCAAACTCAGACAGGCCCTTCTCAAAAATAGCTATCGCCTCATCCATTGTACCATAAAATTCACCTCCGGCCGCATTCAGGTGTCCTCCCCCATTGTAGCATTCAGATGCAAACCTGTTACTAGGGAAATCCCCCTGAGAACGAAACGAAATTTTTATAAAATCATTGTCCTCTCGAATAAAAACAGAGAAAATAATTCCCTTTATATTCAATGGCATATTGGCAAAACCCTCCGTATCGCCTTTTTTTACATGAAAGCGTTTTTGCTCTTCGTTCGTTAACCATATTAGCGCAGCATTATATTCAGGATAAATTTTCATTTTGTCGCACAACGTATAACCAAGCATCCGGTAACGGTCTTCCGAATAGTTGTGATAGACATTTGAATATATCTGATCTTTATTTATTCCTTTTTTCAGCAATTCCCCGATAATATAATATATCTCGGCATTGTTTGAATTATAAGTAAACGCACCGGTATCAGTCATCATACCCGTATAAAGAGCGGTGGCGCTTTCGAAACTCATAGCTTCGAAATCTCCCATCCGGCAGATCAGGCGAAATATAAGTTCGCTGGTTGATGATATTTCCGGATATGAAATCACGACATCACAAAAATCGGAAGGATCGGGATGATGGTCTATCAGTACTTTTTTTCCTTTAGCCGCTTCCAAAGCCTGAGCCATCAGATATGTACGTTTTGGAATATTGAAATCGAGACAAAATATTAATTCTGCTTCCGATAACAGCCTTTGGGCAAATTCTGTATACCTCTCATAATCTATAATTTCCTTTGATCCGGGAATCCATTTCAGAAAATCGGGAAAGGAATTGGGCACAATCACATTCACATTATTCCCTAAATCGTTAAGATAGTGATACAAACCTAATGAAGAGCCTATGGCATCTCCATCGGGCGAAACATGCGTTACAATCACAATCTTATCATATTTGTTAAGCAATTCTTCAACCTGAGTTATCTTTTTGCTTGCTATTATCTTTGAAATCATTTACTTATACTTCTTTCTCTTATATTTTAAGCGCAGCCACAAAAATACTAAAAAAACAGACTAAACGCACCATTTTCAACAACATCGTGACAGGGAATATTCAGTTTTTTACATTCTTTAGATAATCTGCGACGGGTATATATTGATAATGAGCCATCTAATACAACTCTGGCCGGAATAAATAATTCAGTTAAAGAATACAAAGAAAAATTATTATCATTTGTCAGTATAAGGTTATCAACACAGAGTTTATCTCCTGTTCTTTTTCTATCCCATTTATCCGATGATAATATTAATGTATTTTTATCTCTCGTATCCGGAATATAATAACCCTGACTGAGATCCTCCGTATTTAGTATCGTTTCGTTCTGTTCCTTGTACAATCTGATCTCTGTCGATTGCCTCCTGTTATATACAGTCAGCAGATCCGGCTTCTGTCTCAGATTATCATAAATATGAATTGAAAATATAAATACTACTACAGAAAGGCTCACCAATAAAGCCTTTGATCGTTTATAAACAAAAAAGAATATTCCGCTTATTATCATTGTAAACATAAGAACCAAATCTGTAAAGGAAAACTCTACATTATCGATCAAGGCATAAGGCAAATCCTCTATTAGCCGAATTATTGCAGTCATCAGCCACACCAGCAGCTGCAATATTTTTACAGGAAGATAATAAAAATAATAACTTAAATCCGGCAATATCAGGCTGAATAATTTAGCCACAGCAATCCCAGCTACTGCATAAGTAATAAAGGAGACCAATGGAACTATCAGCAAATTCCCGATAAAGAAATAAGTTGGAAACGTTCCAAAATAATATAAACAAAGCGGGAAGGTAGCCAGTTGTGCTACCAAAGACAAAGCAAATAATTGCCACACATTTCGTAGATATTTATTCTCTGTTTTTATTATGCCCGATACCTTCGGTAACAAATACAATATGGAAAGTACTGATATAAAACTAAGCTGAAACCCGACATCGAACAAAGAAAAAGGATTAATAAGCAATATAAAAAAGGCGGCGATAAATAAAGCATGTATGGAAAAGCTTTTCTTTTCGAAAATCTCAGACACGCAAAATACACTCAGCATGAGGCTTGCACGGACTACAGACACCGGAAGTCCTGTAATAAACGCATAACACCACAGCAACAGTATAATCAGGCATGGTTTTATCCAGTAATATTTTGAACTACGACAGATAAAACCTAAGAGAAAACTTATTATCAGATATATGATCCCGACATGCAATCCGCTAACCGACAACACATGAACAGTCCCGGTCGTACGAAAACCCTGCTTTATATCATCGGTCAGATCATTCTGATAACCCAGCGTCAATGCAGAAAGGATAGAATATTCCGTTTGGGTAAATCCCAATGATTTATAGAAATTCATAATCTGCTGCCGGCAACGAAGCGCCAAATACTTCAATGAGTACGACACGTCACCTGATGACTTCCACGATTGCTTGTTTAGATATACAGAGCCTGCAAATCCCTGATCATACATATACTTCACATAATCGAAATCATCGGGATTTCCCATATTCCTAAACGGTTGTATAGCTCCGAAAAACAGGAATTGCTCTCCCGGAAGGAGGCGATTGTTATCCAATGTATCCCGTTGGAAATAGCAGACTATTTGTTTATCCAAATCAGGCAGATATACACGATATGCCGTTGTATTCGGTTTCTCCTGCGGGGTATCGGTCACTATTCCATAATATGCCTCCTGCATATCTGGAAATATAAATTCCGATTTCTGTTGCCGAAGTTCAGTGGAGAATATTCCAATAGCTACGATAAAAAGAAAGGCACCAAAGCCGAATAGCCAGCGAAAGCTAAACTGATATTTTTCTGCTATCAGGTAAGAAAAAAGCATGGCCATTGTCCCGGTAAGGGCAAAGGCCATGCTTAAATATTCAGTACTGAAATAATATTGCAAAAGAATCCCGATCAATAAAGGAATCAGAAGGAACAGAAAAGGTATTTTAGCCAGCGGATTCTTCACCTTCCTCTACTGCAATTCTTATACAATACTTTTCAGTTTATGTATCATCTCTGTAGGATTATCGGCTGCAAATACCGCATTACCGGCCACCAGTACATCAGCCCCGGCATCTATCAACCGTTTGCCTGTCTCCAGGTTAACCCCTCCATCTACTTCGATCAGTGTATCCAGATTTTGTTTGAGTATCATTTCTTTAAGCCTGACGACTTTCGTAAGGGAGTGTTCTATAAATTTCTGACCTCCGAATCCGGGATTGACCGACATAAGGAGTATCATATCCACATCCTGAAGAATATCTTCGAGCAGAGATACCGGAGTATGCGGATTTAAAGTAACCCCTGCTTTCATTCCGGCATCATGTATGGCTCCTACTACACGATGCAGATGTGTACAAGCTTCATAATGTACATTCATCATATACGCGCCGGCATCTTTTACCTCATTGATATACTTATCAGGATTGACAATCATCAGGTGTACGTCGAGCGGCTTCTTAGCGATCTTACTGATCTGTTTTATTACGGGGAATCCAAATGATATATTGGGAACAAATGTTCCATCCATCACATCGCAATGAAACCAGTCGGCTTCGCTATTATTTATCATCTCTACATCTGCAGCCAGATTCAGAAAATCGGCAGAAAGAATAGAGGGCGCAATCTTATGACTCATAATTCTGATTATAATATGTGACTGTAAATTTAGGTAAAAAGATGCATATAAGAAGATATTGTCCCGGCTTATTAATCTAGTTTTTTAGTTTCAATTAGTTTACCGTCTTCGTAAATCTCTTCTTTATACAATTTGTGAGGATAACCATATTCCCACTTACCCACTTTCCTTCCATCTTTATATTTTCCTTTTGTCTTCACTGTATTTTTTTCAGCGAATATTTCCGAGAAATCCCCATCAAGCTGACCTTTTTCATTATAATTGCTTGTCTGGATAAAATTACTCTGATTGCTTGTATAATACTGCATCTGCTTACCTACTTGCTTACCATTTACATAGTTCTTTTCAGATTTCAGTTCACCTTCCCATGTATACTGTTTATCAATGCCATGTTCTTTTCCATTCTTAAAATTCCGCTCCCTGTCTACTTTTCCATCGGTATAATAAGTCACTGTCTTGATTTTGCTCCCATTGTCATAAACTTCGGTAAGCTTTGGAATTCCATCGTCTTTCAGGCTTTCCCATGTCCCGTTTTTTTGTCCTTTTACATACTGCCCTTTTTCTTTTATATCGCCACCCGGATAGTATTCAGTAAAGTTTCCATCCATATAACCATCTTTGAAGTGCACAGATATGGTTAGCTTATTCTTACGGTAATATTCCCATGTATTTACGCCATAACCGTCTTTAAACTCGGCATCGATATATTCTGTCGTGAAACCTGTTATGATCCTCACTTTTCCATCCAACGGAGTTTTAGCTTCATCCCGCTTATGGGCATACATCTGGGTATCACCCAGATTATTCATCTGAATATCGGTAAGCTCTATCTGTTGTTGAGAGAACGCATTTATAAAGAGCATCAACAGCAGACAAAATAAAACTGATTTTTTCATAATAAGTTGTGTGTATTATTTATTAGTATTTGTAAAGCAGAACCTGTGCAAAATAACACAAAACTTCTATTTTCCGGCATCCGGATCAACCGGGTCTTCTTTTCTTATGATAATCAGCCTGCCTTCTTCCCATTGGTGCGCAGATACCTGATATTTCCACAGACCATAATTATCTATAATCGCCTCTTGTGAATAAACAACCTTATTCTCTTTATCCGGCGCAAGGTTACCCAGATCTTTTGTTTCGTAATGATAGTTCAGCTTCAATGAATCTCGATCTACAGTAAACAGATGTCCTCTCGAAATAGGAAGATTATTCGAAACCGATGTTTGTATATAAATATCATTTATTCCATCAAAATTATAGTCCATATACTTTATTTCGAAGAATGCAGGCAACCCCCATATTCCGGGTACCGAATCATTCTGTACCCATATATCATTGGCCTGGGTATATAATTTTATTGTATAGGACGTATCTGCCGGATTATATATCAACAGTGCATTTTTGGTTAATGAATCGAGAAAATAGCCTGTTTTGAGATAAGCTAACGGTAATGAATCGGTGGCGAATTCAAAAGAATCAACCAGCAATGCTTTATCCATCAGCAAATGTAATGTATCCCTCAACGACATTTGAGGAATATTATTATCAACAACATCCCTTCTTCCACAAGACAGGAATAACAATATAAAAAGAAAAGGTATAAAAACTATCTTTCTCATAGTATAATCTAATTTACGATTGGAGCATCAAAGATAAAAAAGGTACAAACATTTTGCAAGTCTGTACCTTTCCATATTCTTAATTATTAAGAATAAATTAATTAACACAAATTTCATTTACTGCTCTCGGCAGGGATTTCTCTACATAGTATGAGCGTGCAAACTGCTTCAAGAAATCGAGTGTTTTTTCGGAAGGTACGACAACCTCCTCCTGTTTCTTCATATTATCTTTTGGTGTAAAGATTTTTTTCATAAGCGTCCTTGTTTAATAGATTTCCTATATACGAAACGCCATGCCGGAGGTCTTATTGCCTATTCCCTTATTTTTAACATTTACAGAATCAACTCATTCGCCCTTTATAATCTTCATAAGTGAACTCACGATATATTTCCAATTGGTTATATCTGTTCCAAAGGGCAATGGCCGGATGCGATATTCCGTTAAACATGGTAGTCTTAACCGTAGTGTAATGTATCATATCTTCAAATATTATCCTGTCTCCTATTGCCAAAGGTTCATCAAAAGACCATTCCCCAATAAAGTCCCCGCTCAGGCAACTACTTCCACCCATACGGTATGTAGGCAAGCCTTCTACCGGATCATGGTAAGCACCCCTGATCCGTGGTTTATATGGCATCTCGAGACAGTCGGGCATATGGCAGGCAAAAGACACATCAAGTATTGCTGTTTTCACACCTCTGTTTTCCACAATATCCACAACACTGGATACAAGTACTCCGGTTTCCCATGCAAATGCACTTCCGGGTTCCATTATTATCTCCAGATTCGTATATTTTGCCTTAAACGATTGAAGTACACCAATAAGATGCTCCACATTATAATCCTTACGCGTCATAAGGTGGCCGCCTCCCATGTTGAACCATTTTACTTGTTTAAGCAAATGTCCAAACTTCTGTTCTATAACCTCCAGTGTTTTCTCAAGATCGTAAGAAGAAGACTCACATAGCGTATGAAAATGTAAGCCCTCGATCCCTTCCGGCAAAGTATCGTCCAACTGATCGACAGAGACTCCTAAACGCGAGCCCGGAGTAGCCGGGTTGTAAAGATCGGTTTCCACTACTGAGAATTCAGGATTTATACGGAGCCCGCATGATACTTTCTTGCGGTATTTCAGCGTATCTGGATAAAAACGATTGAATTGTGACAGCGAATTGAAAGTTATATGGCTGCTGTAACGCATAAATATGGGGAAATTTTCCTCCGTATATGCCGGAGAAAAAGTATGGGCAAGGCTTCCCATCTCTTCATATGCCAACTGCGCTTCATAAACAGAACTGGCCGTCGAGTGCGGGATATACTCCCTGATGATAGGGAAGGATTTCCACATGGCAAAAGCCTTGAAAGCAAGGATTATGTTAACCCCAGCCCTTTCTTTCACCGACTTTATCAGTGAAAGGTTTTTCCTTAACAATTCTTCTTCCATCACAAAACAAGGTGACGGGATTTTATCTATTTCGATCATTTTCGTAATAACTTTTTATTTTTGAACCGTCAAAGTTATTAAATTTTAATCGATAATAATTATCTTAGCAGTTGTTAAAATATATTTGCTATCACACACATAAGATAATTCGGATTTAATAACACAAAAAAACATATAAGCTATGCGTACTCCTAAATTTATATTATTACCTCTATTTATCATTTTATGTAGTTGTTTTTCTCTAAATGCTCAAACAGCATATACGGAAATTTACCCTGACTATAAAATTTCCATGGATAAAGAGGTAATAGATATAGGGCTGTATACAGGTAAATACAAAGGCTCTATTCTAGATTATAGTTACACAAAAGATGACGGCACCAAACTTGTATTTAAATCCTACAGGCGTAACTCCGAAATTGAGGTTTTTGAATATCCGCCTGCTCCGGCAATTCATATTGTTTATAAAGTATTTTATGCTAATGGTAGCCTGAAAGAAAAAGTGGTATTCCTTCCCAATCAGTTAAGGGTAGGCAAATGGATACAATGCGACAACAAGGGTAATTGTACTGTAACTGATCTTGAAACCGGAAGAAATATATATGGTTATAATAATGTTTTGGAATACCTGGAACAGGAAGGTTATTATAACAAAACAGACGGTAATGAATGGAAATGTACATTCTGGCACACACCCGAAGGACATACCTGGGGTGTAAGAATTGATAAAAACGGCCGGCAATACAAAATGTACACTTTCGATGATAAAGGCGAACGTGAAGTGATTGAGACTGAAGCCGCATCAACATCTAAGTCTGTACCAATAGTAGGAACTTTCGTACAGGAAGAGGAATAATATAAAACATTTCGCTAATTTTGCTGTTCTATATAGGTGCTAATTTAACTTAATGAAAAAATATATATTACCAATTATAGGACAGCATACCGATACAGTCATACTGGCAAACGGCGACTTTCCCTCCCACCCTATAGCATTATCAATACTGGAAAACTGTAAATATCTGGTTTGTTGTGATGGGGCTATAAATAATTTGTCAGCAACGGATAAGATTCCCAACGCCATAGTCGGTGATTGTGACTCACTGTCGAAAGAAAACAAGGAACGCTTTACTGACATTATCCACCGTATTGCCGAACAGGAAACCAATGACCTGACAAAGGCAGTAAATTTCTGTGTACAACAGGGACGAAAAAAGATTACCATACTGGGTGCTACCGGAAAACGTGAAGACCACACTATAGGAAATATAAGTCTGCTATGTGAGTATATGAGATCAGCCGATGTGGAAATGATTACTGATTATGGTATCTTTAATGCTATCACTTCCGATTCTATATTCGAAAGTATCCCCCAGCAACAAGTCTCTATATTTTGCATAGACCAATACAAAATCACCTCTCACAATCTGGCTTATGCTATTAAAGATCAGGTTTTCACAAATTGGTGGCAGGCAACACTTAATGAGGCTGAGAGCAATGAATTCGTTATAAAAACTTATGGACGAACTATAATTTACAGGGCCTTCTGATTTATTATTCCCCGGATAAAGATATTTGAAAAGTCAGACCTCCTGCACCAGCAGATCATCACTGTTATCAGTAGGACTGCTATATGGTTTATATCAGAAGCAAGACTCTTACCGGCAAAAATAGAACCAGAGTACTCAGGCATATGCCAGGGGAATATCTTTTCATTTACCGATATCTGAAATCCAAGATACTTATTCATCATAGGAGGTAATAAATCAACAAGATCAGGCAAAACGCAACCAAATATTGTAAAGCTTAATATCAATATATACTGTTTGTTAGCGATAACCAACATAGCTGCTATCAGCAAAAAACTTATAATTATATCCGGCTTTGCAGAAAGAGGATAAGTGTGTGGCAGATAATCAATGATTCCATGTGCGAAAACACCCGATATTAACCCGCCACAAGCAGGAATAATTGTGTCCTTAACTGTCTTTATTTTGTTTGTGTCCGTTAATGCAATAGTAAGACTAATAGCCGTAGCCACATGAAATATAACATTCATCTACTCTCCCATTTCTTTTGCCTTATAGGCCATTGCATAAAAGCGTATCTGCTTTATCATTGACACCAATCCATTGGAACGGGTCGGCGACAGGTTTTCCTTTAATCCGATCTTTTCTATGAAATACAGGTCGGCATTAATTATTTCATCCGGTGTACGGTTCGAAAGGGCATTTATCAACAATGCTATAATCCCCTTAACTATTACAGCATCACTTTCGGCATGAAACACGACCTTACCGTCAATATATTCCGCCTGCAGCCATACCCGGCTCTGGCATCCTACTATAAGGTTATCCTCCGTTTTATATTTATCATCAAGTTTTCCCAGCGAATTTCCCAACTCTATCAACAATGCGTAACGATCCATCCAATCGTCAAACATAGAGAATTCTTCTATTATCTCGTCCTGTACTTCGTTTATTGTAGCCATATCTCTCTTTATTTTTCCTTGTAAATTACTTCCAAAACTGTTTGTCCTACAACTTTCAGGGTTTCCTTGCTTATATTGCTCATATCATCTTTCTGTGTATGCCATGTATGAACAAATCCATTCTCGGTATCCGTTCTGTAATCTATTACATCGATACTAGGTATGCGTCTTATCTGATTGACCGGAATATGATCGTCCATCACGCCACCACCATCTTTACCAATAAAGAATTTACCGTAGCCCAAACGAGCAGCAGTACTCCATACCTTTTCCACAACATTACCTGCAAATTCTTTTGAATAAGGTTCTTTATAGAAAGTGGCCTTTTCGGCACCCACCATATCGAGTAATATACCGAATTTAGCTTTATAATTTTCCACATGAGGATTATGTGCCCAATAGCGCGAACCAAGACACCATGTTTCATTCGAGTCTCCTTTATAATCAGTCACAAATGCCGGAAGCCCGTAATCTTCGGCATCGAAGAAAATTATATCCACTCCCACTTCAGGAGCCTGCGATTGTATAATCCTGGCTACTTCCAGCAACACTCCTACTCCGCTGGCCCCGTCATTTGCTCCCAATAATGGCTTCTTATGATTAGCCGGATCAGGATCATGATCTGAATAAGGACGGCTATCCCAGTGAGCGAAAAGCAGCACACGGTTTTTTTTATCCGGTACGTATGCCCCTATAATATTGCGTGCATTTAGTTTTGTTCCGTTATAAGCGGTTACTGTCATTTTTTGCTCTGTAACATCGGCACCAAAACGTTTCAGCTCACCTGTAAGGTAATCGCCACATGCCACATGCGCAGCAGTATTAGGAACTCGGGGACCAAATGCTACTTGTTTGTCTACATAAACATAGGCACTATCACCATTGAAATCCGGTGATATTTTCTGATATGTCACCGGTGTAGTAGTTGTATTTTTAGTTGCCCGGTTTCCACACGAACATGCTATCAGGGAAAAAGCCAAAGCTATAGCAAAAATATTTTTTATCGTCATCTTTTGAAAGTTAAATTATTGTCTGCAAAGATAAGGATTAGTTATAAGTTATGAGTTATGAGTTATAAGTTTTTAAATCGGAACTCTTGGTAAACAGTTTAAGCCTACTAATAAATATTCACTCTCCTTTGCTCTATACAAGTAATATTTCTATATCTTTTTAGTATATTTGCACTCTAATTTGGGGTAGTGTATCTACTCTGAATTGCAAGAAAATAAAATTGAGGTAAATAAGAATGAATAAAATACGGAATTTTTGCATCATTGCACATATCGACCATGGTAAAAGTACCCTTGCCGACAGGCTTTTGGAATATACAAAAACTGTTGAAGGCAAAGATTTGCAAGCACAGGTACTGGACAATATGGATCTTGAGCGTGAACGGGGTATTACGATCAAAAGCCATGCCATACAGATGGAATATATGTACAAAGGTGAAAAATATATACTCAACCTGATAGATACCCCGGGACACGTAGACTTTTCGTATGAGGTCTCACGTTCCATTGCCGCCTGCGAGGGCGCTTTGCTCATTGTAGATGCGGCACAGGGCATACAGGCACAGACTATATCGAACCTGTATATGGCAATAGATAATGATCTGGAAATAATTCCGATACTTAACAAGATAGACTTGCCAAGCGCTATGCCCGAAGAAGTAGAAGACCAGATCATCGAATTACTGGGTGTAAAAAAAGAAGAAATTATCAGGGCAAGCGGAAAAACAGGAGAAGGTGTATATGACATCCTGGATGCTATCATAGAACGTATACCGGCGCCAGAAGGTGATCCGGAAGCACCATTGCAGGCTTTGATCTTCGACTCGGTATTCAATTCTTTCCGTGGAATTATAGCCTATTTTAAAGTTGTAAACGGGTCATTAAGAAAAGGTGATCTTGTAAAATTCATCAATACAGGGAAAGAATACGACGCCGACGAGGTTGGGGTTCTTAAACTCAATATGTCCCCACGCGATGAAGTCCAATGCGGAGATGTTGGATATATTATTTCAGGTATTAAAACCTCTAAAGAGGTTAAAGTCGGAGATACTATAACTCATGTGAAAAACCCTGCTAATAAAGCTATTGCCGGATTTGAGGAAGTAAAACCAATGGTTTTTGCCGGAGTATACCCGATAGACAGTGAAGACTTTGAAGACTTGCGTTCTTCTCTAGAGAAACTGCAATTAAATGACGCATCACTGACATTCCAGCCGGAATCTTCTGTCGCTCTTGGCTTTGGTTTCCGATGTGGATTCCTGGGACTTCTGCACATGGAAATCATACAGGAACGCCTGGACAGGGAATTCAATATGGATGTGATTACCACTGTGCCCAATGTATCTTATATTGTACACGATAAGAAAGGGAATAAAAAAGAAGTACATAATCCGGCAGGATTACCCGACCCCACTCTTATCGATTATATAGAAGAACCATACATACGGGCTTCTGTTATCACAAGCACCACCTATATAGGACCGATAATGACCCTGTGCCTTGGTAAAAGGGGAATACTTATTAAACAGGAATATATCTCGGGCGACCGGGTTGAAATAATATATGACATACCTCTGGGCGAAATCGTAATCGACTTTTATGATAAACTGAAAAGTATATCGAAGGGTTATGCTTCGTTCGATTATCATATGCATGACTATCGTGAATCGAAGCTGGCAAAACTGGATATCCTGCTCAATGGAGAATCGGTAGATGCACTTTCCACGCTAACACACGTTGACAATGCGGTTACATTTGGCCGCCGCATGTGTGAAAAGCTAAAGGAATTGATTCCCCGCCAGCAATTTGATATTGCGATACAAGCAGCTATCGGTGCAAAAATCATTGCCCGCGAGACTATCAAGGCTGTACGTAAAGACGTTACGGCAAAATGTTATGGCGGTGACATTTCCCGTAAGCGTAAACTTCTGGAAAAACAGAAAGAAGGGAAGAAGCGTATGAAACAGGTAGGTAATGTAGAAGTACCACAGAAAGCTTTCCTTGCTGTATTGAAATTGGATTAACTTTATCTATAGGATAGAAAAATTAAGGTGGGAACAAAATAGGTGCGATCTTTGAAAAAAACAGAAAAAATTTGTCAGGTTTGTCAGGTTTTTAAATAGTTACAAGTTTGCCTCGCCTACGTTTCGGCGATCGTTGATTGTAACTTTTTATCTAAAAATCTAATGGCTATGAGCTAGCAGCTAAAGGCTAAATAAAGTGTCAGGTTTGTCAGGTTTTTATTTAAATTAAACGATAATGGAACATAAAGAAATGAATATAAAAGACTTCACCCCCGATGCTTTCGGATTGAAGAATAAATGGATGCTTATCACGGCCGCCAAACCTGATGGAACAGTTAATACAATGACGGCAAGCTGGGGCGGATTCGGCGTGATGTGGAACAAAGAAGTTGTCTTTGTTGTTATACGTCCACAAAGATATACAAAGGAATTTGTAGATAGCGCAGAATCATTTTCGCTTACATTCTTCGATAAAAAATATCTAAAAGATTTGGGTTATCTGGGTAAAATATCGGGACGTGATGAAGATAAGATAGCTAAGACAGGGCTGACTGTAGTTAAAAAAAATGGCATACCATACTTCGAAGAAGCCGAAACTGCGATTCTTGCAAAAAAACTGTTTGTGCAGCGAATAGATGAATCGGCATTTCTAGATAAGGGCATTATCAAACAATGGTATCCTGAAAAAGATTTTCACTATCTTTATATTGCAGTAATAACTGACATTTTACAGAAAGACAAATAATGAAACACGAAGAAGTTGCATTAGATAAATTCTATGTTGTCGGCATTTCGGTACGTACAACAAATCAGAATCATCAGTCACAAGGGGATATCGCCAAATTGTGGGAAATTTTTTTCCGGAACGGATATCTGCAACAAATGTTAGCGAACAAAGTATCTGATGACATCTTTTGTATTTATACCGATTACGAGAGCGACTACACTGGAAAATATACAACAATCATAGGATATAAAGTATCAGGAATAGAAGGGATTCCGACCAACCTGAGTTTAACTATTAAAGAAATCCCTGAGAGCAAATATTATAAATATATATCTGAAGGAGAGTTGCCTTATGCTGTAGGAAAAACCTGGGCACATATCTGGCAATCGAATATTGACAGACACTATGCTGCCGATTTCGATGTATATGGAGCAGAATCCCGGGATCCTAAGAATACAAAAATTACGACGTTTTTATCTATTAAATAATTATTTTACATTTTACACGAAAGAATGAGAAAATGGCGCATCGAAGACTCGGCCGAACTGTATAACATTGCAGGCTGGGGAATTAATTACTTTTCTGTGAATGAGAAAGGTAACGTTGTGGTAACTCCGCGTAAAGACGGAGTATCTGTCGATCTGAAAGAGCTGCTCGATGAACTGCAGCTTCGTGATGTATCGACTCCGGTATTGATACGTTTTCCAGATATTCTGGATAACCGTATCGAGAAAATATCGACATGTTTTAAACAGGCTGCCGAAGAATATGAATATAAAGGGCAGAACCATATAATTTATCCTATTAAGGTAAACCAGATGCGTCCCGTTGTTGAAGAGCTTATCAGCCATGGCAAGAAATTCAACATCGGACTCGAAGCTGGTTCTAAACCCGAACTTCATGCCGTAATAGCCATCAATACCGATTCCGATTCGCTTATTATCTGTAATGGATACAAAGACGAAAGTTACATAGAACTGGCTCTCCTGGCTCAAAAAATGGGAAAACCAATTTTCATTGTTGTAGAAAAGCTCAATGAAATACCTCTGATCGCCAAAATAGCGAAGAGGCTAAAAATAACACCAAATATTGGCATTCGCATCAAATTAGCCAGCTCTGGCAGTGGCAAATGGGAAGAATCGGGAGGAGATGGCAGTAAATTTGGACTGAATTCGAGTGAGCTACTGGAAGCACTTGCATATCTTGAAAAGAATAACTTACAGGATTCGCTCCGTCTTATCCATTTTCATATAGGCAGTCAGATAACAAAAATACGCCGCATCAAAACAGCTCTGCGTGAAGCTGCACAATTCTATGTACAATTACATACGATGGGCTTTAAAGTCGAATTTGTTGATATCGGAGGAGGCCTTGGTGTAGATTATGACGGCACACGCTCTTCCTACAATGAAAGTAGCGTAAACTATTCGATACAGGAATATGTAAACGACTCGATAGCTACAATGGTAGATGCCGCGAATAAGAATGATATACCCCACCCTAACATTATTACTGAATCGGGGCGTTCTCTTACAGCACATCATTCTATTCTGGTATTTGAGGTTTTAGAAACAACCACTTTACCCGAATGGGACGAAAGTGAAGAAATAGCGGAAGATGACCATGAACTGGTTCGGGAATTATACGAAATATGGGATGATCTGAACCAGTCGCGAATGCTTGAAGCCTGGCATGATGCCCAGCAAATCCGTGAAGAGGCTCTTGACCTATTCAGTCTCGGCATGCTCGCGCTGAAAACCCGGGCACAGGTTGAACGACTTTATTTCTCCATTGCGCGCGAAATATTTCAGATCGCAGGACGGGCCAAACATGCTCCGGAAGAATTAAAACAGTTATCGAAGTTGTTACCGGATAAATATTTCTGTAACTTCTCACTATTCCAGTCGTTACCCGATTCATGGGCTATCGATCAGGTCTTTCCTATTATTCCGATCCATCGTCTGGACGAGAAACCGGATAAAACAGCGACTTTACAGGATGTTACTTGTGATTCCGATGGCAAGATCGATAATTTCATTACGAATGGTAATCAAAAATCATATCTTCCTGTACATTCCAAGAAAAAGAATGAAGCATATTATCTGGGAGTATTCCTTGTAGGTGCGTACCAGGAGATACTGGGCGATCTTCACAACCTGTTTGGCGATACAAATGCTGTACATATATCCGTAGATAAAGACGGATATAAAATAGAGCAAATGATCGATGGTGAAACTGTCGCCGAAGTGCTGGACTATGCACAATACAATGCAAAGAAGCTCGTTCGTACAGTTGAAACATGGGTAACCCAGAGTGTGAAGCAAGGGACAATTACGGTAGAAGAAGGGAAAGAGTTTCTCTCAAACTACCGGTCTGGTTTATATGGATATACATACCTTGAATAATAAAAATAAGATATCCCTCTTTATTTCCTAATAAGTAAAGAGGGATTTTTATCATTACTCAAACTTATAATATTATGAAGAAATACATCCTTACATTTTTTCTGTTACCAATCGTTATATTAAGTAGTTGTTCTGTGTATGAAGACATATACTTCCTGGAAGATGGCCGTGTAAAATATAATATGACCATAGATGGCGGAGAAATGATGGCTCTCGTTGGAGAATCGTCCCTTAAAGGGAAAAATGGCTATCCAAAAGACAGTATTATCAACTTTTCACAAATTGTAAGAGATACACTGGATATAATCCCAGCCGAAATAGAACAAGATGTAAAAAATATAGAACCAATATACATGCGGGTTCAGAACAATGATAGTCTTGGGATACTGAAAATATCTGTTTATGGAGATTTCGATAATATGGAATCCTTTACAAATGCCTTTGCGTCGATGTCTAAAATTGAAGGACAAATTAAGAAAAGAGAAAATAATCCAATGAGTAAATTTTCAATTGATAATTTATTCAATAAAAACACTCTTTCCTGGGATGGAACAAGGCTAAAACGCATTGTTACAGCGCCGGAAAAAGAAGAGATAACAAATCAGAATACTGATTCCGAAGAGGGAATGGACAAAAAGATTGATGAGTCATTCGACAGATTATTTTCGCAAGGTAAGATGGTTGTTAAATATCACTTTCCTAAAAAAATAAAAAGTGTGAACAATAAAGATGCAACTTTCTCCATGGATGGAAAAACGGCTATACTCAATTATCCGGCAAGTCTATTTCTTAAGCCTGATAAGGAACTTTCCATAGAAATCGTTACAGAATAAATATTGTGATAGGCCATGAGTAAGCATAAGATCAGAAACAATAAGACCTGTCTCAATTGCGGTTCTTTTGTCGAAAGGAATCATTGCCCTAATTGTGGCCAGGAAAACAGTGAAAGCCGCCAGTCGTTTTATCACCTTTTTACACACTTTGTTTCAGATTACCTTCACTACGATGGGTCTTTCTGGAAAAGCATAAAATGTTTATTCATATATCCAGGAAAGTTATCACTTGAGTATATGAAAGGTAAACGGAAATCGTATATTAATCCTTTCTCTTTATATATATTTATTAGCTTCCTGGCTTTCTTTATCCCCTTCCTGCTACCTGATCCTCCTACTATTAACGATGAAGAAAAGAATACCGGTAATAAATTAACAATCGTAAATGCCGGTAGAGATACAACAATATTAAATGATAAACAACTGCTTAGCGTTCAATTAGATTCGATATACAGAAACTCAAATCCTGAAAAACAATTAATCTCTACAGATAATATCATATATAAAACAGCACTGAACGTTGCCGATAACATGGACGATAAACACAGGCAAGAAAAAGCCATGGATTTCTTTGTAAGCAACATACCAAAAGCCTTATTTATATATATGCCAATGTTTGCCTTTATGTTATGGCTGTTTCATAACAAAAAGAGATTTTACTATTTCGATAGTGGGATTTTCACATTACATTTCTTTTCGGTAGTCTTATTTTCTTTCACAATAGGGAGCATATTAGTCTGCATCGCAAACTGGCTAGACTGGATCTGGTTAGCAGCGTTAACCTGGATATTCTTTATCTGCTATATAACATTCTACTTCTTCAGAGGAAGTCGTATATTCTACAATGAAAAAAGATGGGTTTCTAATATCAAATCATTTATTCAGGTGATAATAAATTTTATATTGATATTACTGGTCTTAATAATATATGGACTATTTACTGTTGTAAAAGTATATGGATGAGATTGATATAATGTACCATACTAAAAACCAATTATTGAATATTCCTCATTACAGGTTAAAATGCTACTATGGTAGTATTTGATTGCCATCTTTTATAAAAAGGTTATTCTTTCTGTTAATAATCTAAATTATAATTTGAGACCTTTATCTATATATTAGTCTAAAAAGAACAATCATTTTTAAACTACCAAAAACGCTCTTTGAAAATAATTTGACTACCATCCGAACAGGAGGTAAATTTTTAAATATAAAAGGTGTAGAAGAGTTATTAACTATTAGCCTAAAAAACAAGAAAGTCCGCATATTTTAGTATGCGGACTTCACTTTCTTAAAAAACGGCGGTAACCTACTCTCCCACTGTTACGCAGTACCATCGGC
>NZ_JACIEP010000002.1 GCF_014196915.1 Dysgonomonas hofstadii | reverse complement strand
TCTGACATTTTAAAGGGTTAAACTTTTGGTTTTATCTAGCAATACAAACTTAATTGTTTGCCCTTTAACTGTCAGATCAGATCGAAACTATTTCAGTTAACGGGTAGGAGACTCTTCTTACCCGTTTTCTGTTTTTGTAATCGGTACCCCGATTATTTTTTGTATATTTACAATCCGGAATCATTTATACAAACGCAATAGCATCCTTTTAGCTGTACCTGTGTTTGTTTCCGGATATGATTAGTCAATATATCATTGTGAGATATTTTATTTACAGGTAAGATCAGCTTTTTTTAACCCTTATCTGATATGACTTGAATTCTATTCAGGCTTTCCTTTTTGTCTATTTACTGATTATGAATATTCAGCTGATGCCTTCTGTACGCTCGAAAACAACATAAAACAAATTCAATATACCTGCACTTAGAATATAAGCAAGTGCAGCTTAATAATTTAACTGTAAATATGAATAAATCCCGTAATCAATTAAAAACGTACATATTACACAATTATCAATCAATACCTCAGATGGCTGGTATCCCTAAAGAGTTTGTCAGGGATATTGAAATCGTAGGAAGAGTATTACCCTTCAAAACCAATAATTATGTAATAGATGAACTGATAGATTGGGATAATCTCGAAACTGATCCGATATTCACATTAAACTTTCCACGAAGAGGGATGCTTGATAAAAAGCATTATGCGATAGTCGAAAAATTATTGGATGGAAATGCGGAAAAATCTTTTCTTGACGGGAAGATACAGAAAATACGTTTGTCATTGAATCCCAATCCGGCAGGGCAGGAGCATAATGTACCATCTTTAGGAGAGATAAAGTTAAAAGGTATCCAACATAAATATCCTGAAACGGTATTGTTCTTTCCCAGTCAGGGACAAACCTGTCATGCTTATTGCACTTTTTGTTTCCGGTGGCCTCAATTCTCAGGGATGAGCGGATTAAAATTTGCAATGAAAGAAGCAGACTTATTACTTAAGTATCTGCGGGTTCATAAAGAGGTAACAGATGTTCTCTTTACAGGCGGAGATCCGATGGTTATGAATGTAGCCATTCTTAGTAGTTATATTAACCCCTTGTTAACTTCTGATTTTGATCATATCCGTTCTATTCGTATCGGGACAAAGTCATTAGCCTACTGGCCATACAGATATCTTACCGATACAGATAGTGATGATATTATCCGCTTATTTGAAGAAATTAACAAATCGGGAAAGAACCTGTCGATTCAGGCACACTTTAATCATCCGAGAGAGCTGTCGACCGAGGCTGTCAAGCAAGCCATTATGCGTATCCGAAGTACCGGAGCACAAATACGGACTCAGTCTCCACTGCTAAAGCATATCAATGATAAGCCTGAAATATGGGCCCAGATGTGGCGTAAACAAGTCGATTTGGGCTGTATCCCTTATTATATGTTTATCGCACGGGATACCGGCTCAAAGCAATACTTTGAACTTCCGTTGGAGAAATGTTGGAATATCTTTCGAAGGGCATATCAGCAGGTGAGCGGCCTATGCAGGACCGTAAGAGGACCCAGTATGAGTGATCATGCCGGAAAGATACAGGTGCTGGGTGTGCAGGACATTAAAGGAGAAAAGATATTTATACTTCGTTTTATTCAGGGACGTAACCCCAAGTGGGTCGATATTCCTTTTTTTGCTGAATATGATCCCAAAGCCACTTGGTTCAATCAGCTTAAACCGGCATTCGGAGAAGAAAGATTCTTCTTTGAAGAAGACCGTTATAAACTTATCGATACAAAACCTTTCTTGTTTGAATAATGAAGAAAATTATGCCAGGAGATTCTCTCTTTTGGGCTTTCAATTCTTTCTTTTATATAAAGAAGATATGGCCTGTAAACTATAAGTGCTTTCTTTGAAGCTGTATTATTTTTTCTTTTATGCTATAAATATTTATAGCATATACTGAGTCCAATGGTGTTATTTCACAGCAGGTTGTACCCATTTGAAAATATAAGAATCGACTGGAATAACCAACCGCTCTGATATTTTAGACATACGCACAGGAAGCTTCATCAGAAAATCGCGGGCACGTTCTGCTTCGTCTGTTAATCCCGTAATTTTGTCTATCTGCCATTTATCTATCAGTTTTTGCATAATATCCACATAATCAGTGGCAGTATATACCCCGATGCGCTGTGCAGCATTTGAAAACTGTTCGAAGGCTGTGCTTATTTTCTCTTTCGATTCTCTCAGGAAGTGAGCAGGCATAACTATCTTTTGTTTCATCATATACTGGAACGCGAGCATCATTTCACTGGGGTCTACCTCAAATATGCGCCTCACAAATTCGCTGTAAGCATGGTGATGCCTCATTTCGTCACTTGCGATACGTTTACACATTCTCGACAATTTTTCATTACTCATTTTTTTAGCCATTTCTGCTACACGATTGTGCGAAATGAAAGTTGCCAATTCCTGAAAACTGGTATATATAAAGTTTTTGTACGGGTCTCTTCCCGTACCAATATCAAAACCGTCATTGATGAGATGTTGCGTGGTTTGCTCAATCTCTCTCATATTCACTCTGCCGGATAAATAAAGATATTTGTTTAATAAATCGCCGTGACGGTTTTCCTCACCCGTCCAGTGCCTGATCCACTTTGACCATCCGTTGCGCTTTTCGCTGTCGACATTTTCTATACCTTCTACGTCCATTAGCCACGATTCATAAGTGGGCAAAGCCTCTTCGGTGATGGTGTCCCCGACCAATACGACCCAGAAGTCGTAAGGGAGCTCTTTCGCCAGTTCGCGTAATTCTTTTACATCTTCAAAGAAAGTTTCTTTCTCTGAGTTAGGAAGATAATCAGTAGGTTGCCATATTTTTTCAACAGGAACCAGAAACTGGGTAATGAAATTATCTACATTCTTTTCTAAGAAGTGCATGACTTCTAGACGGATATTTGTAATTGACATTGTACTATATTAATTAATGCCTTCTACCACTGATCTTTTCTTCTTCTCAGAAACTTTCGAGAAAGGTAATCTTTTACAGTAAAAGGCTGGTGTGTTGTAATATTGTAAAGGTAAAATTATTTTCAAGCACTAATAGTAAATTGCTTTATTTTGTCATTTTCTACAAGTTATTAATAGTTAAACACCTATTATGTAAGCAGCTGAAATGAATTACCATGAATTTTATTTTACTTGTTTCTTTATGAAAGATTTATAGTGAATTACTCTGTTGAATAAGATTATAAACTATTTGTACTTCAATCTGAAATTGATAAATATAGTCAGCTAATTTAATTATATTCAGATAATTAGTGGCTGTGTTAAGTATCTATTATAGTGGTAATATTTTGTTCGAAACAAATGAAAAAATATCATTTTTAGAATTATGTTGATAGGCGGATCAATTTTAGAGAAATATTTCTAAGCTAATGTCGTAGTATATTCTGAATAAAATATTTGTCCATTTTCCGGAACATATACACAAGTAGGAGACTCAGTAGAAAAGATTTTGACAGGTTTCCCTTTGCGTACACATAGGCGTTGTGATATGTGTTTTGTCAAATTCGTAATGTCTGATATAAGAATACATACCGAATTTGTATCGGTTATTTCATATTCTCTCTCATTTCTTATAGCAATCGTTATAAAGTATATAGTACCAAAGTTATTTGATTTCCTGAATATTTTTAATCTACATATAACTGATTTATCTGATTGCATTAGTATGTATAGACATTGGCCATCTTTTGTGTAACAGAATAGGTCTATCAAATTTCTCACTGATATCTCGTCTTTTTCGCTCCTCAGAATATTTTGACAGATGAAAAAAAACTGAAATCTGCTCTATTGCTTTTTATTTATTCCAATATCATCACCAATAATTCACCATCAGATAAACCATCATGTAAAGAATTCAATTTGTCCTGTTGTTCCGAAGAATAGTTCTTAAAATTCTTGTTGACAATCATGTTTTTCAACTGAGACTTGGTATAGCTGGTATAAAGTCTCTTTCCCAATTGTTGAGTTGTATTAGCCAATAAGGGTATCGCCCCATCTATATTGCAACCAAAAGTGTATTCTTCAGGATAAAGTGATTTGCTCTCTTTCATATACAACTTACCTTCCTTCTTGTAATAATAATAGTACCTGAACTTTACTTTCCCGTCTCTTCTATTATTCTGAAAGTCTTGATCTACAGTAGACAAAATAAATATAAAGTCATCAGTTTCCAGCCATCTTTTGATGATAAGCTTATTTTCTTTATTCTCGGAACTAGCATCTTGGTTAGATAATTTCATAGCACCAGAATTTAGTACATAGACAGCTTCCAGAGTATTTTCGTCTTTTATCCTATAGATAGTATCATTGTACGCCTGACGTGTAGTCAATACATTGTTGTAGTAAGTAAAAGTATGATATTCGGGACTATATCTTCGCCCTTTTGTTGTAGCCCCGGGATTGTAGTTGCGGAAGGACGTGGGTTTGAGTAAATTGTTCTGTTTGGAATATGAAATCAAATTGAGATAATTGTCCCCATCTTTGAAACTGATACTACCATTGTATGCCAGAAATAAATTATCATTAATTATAAATGCAGGTGACATGTAACTAAAAGCCATTATACCTTCTTGTCTCTCTATATTATATATATGAGTATGATAAAGTGTGTCCTCCCTTACGCTGATAAGTGCTCTATTGCCCCATATCGAAAAATTTCTGATTTCAGTTCTCACATCGTTGGTATAATAGGTTATAGTGTTTGTCCCGCTGTCATATTGAGGCAACTGATCCCATGATGCCAGCGTATATAAAAATTCACCAGTATTGTTATATACATGATAGCCCAGATAATTATCTCCTGCCACAATATTGTTCTCGGTAAGATAAACTTTCGAATTGAACCCTCCCATAGAAGTGACACTCTCTCCTTTTTCGTGTTTAGTATATCTTTTAATGTCGGCATTGCCTAAAAACCCTAAACCTTTATCTGTCAAATGATGTTGTAATTTTACATAGTTTACTTTAGTGTAAAACTCATCTAAATTTGTTTCTTTTTCTTCCAGATTTTGTTGTGCTAAATTTAGTTTAACGAGGTCCTGGCTTACTATTCGTTTCCCAATTTTAGGCTTTTCTACTTTACTAAAACTTGTTTCCTCTGTAGCATTGTATACCACCCTGGAGTGTTGCATAGAATCTCGGGGAGCAATTGTGGCTTCATCAACTTTTTCTGCCTCTAATGTTTGTTTCTTTCCTCCACCACAGGCTATCAGGAAAGCTGGCAGAAGGATTATTATCCATAATTCTTTACTCTTTTTCATAATTCGTTATTTTTATTCATTTCGCAATGACTCAACCGGGCGTTGACCTGCTGTATATATAATTTGCATACCAATTATCAGGCAAGTCAGTAGTATTAACAAGACTGGTACAGCCGCAAATATCCACCAGCTAAGTGTTGCACGGTAGGCGTATCCTTCAAGCCAGTTGTGCATTAGAATATAACAGATAGGTATGACAAGTGCAGAAGCTATTGCTGCTGTTTTTACAATATCTTTCCAGAAAAGGAGAATAATATCGTGCGTTTTGGCTCCATTGATTTTTCGGATGGCTATTTCTTTGCTTCGCTTCTCTATCATAAATGATACCATACTGACAACACCCATCAATGACAAGAAAAGAGAAATAATGGAAAAAATGGATAATACCCTTGCCGAACGTATCTCATCTTCGTACATCTTGTTATAATCATCATCGACAGTGTTATACACTATTGGACGGTTTGCCCAATCGGGTTTCATCTCTTTATATTTTTTGAGTATATAGTCCAATGTAGCCTGTTTGTCTTTTCCTGTTGTTTTGATATACATATATATTTGATTCTCAGGATTGAAGCACATAATAAAAGGTGATATTTTTTCTTTTAGTGGTTTAAAGTTAAAGTCCTTTACTACCCCAATTATTTTACCCGCTCCTACTGTCACTCCTATTGGGTTGTCGACTTCCATTAGTCGTACAAAAGCTTCGTTGACAACAATGTTTTGGGACTCATTCTCAGGGTCTGGTTGTCCAAACCAGGGCAGGTTGGGCTTAATAAATTCGCCTTGTATCAGCTCCAGTCCAAATGTGCTCGCATAATGACTATCACAAAATACTCGGGTAAAACTCACATTGCTCATATCCTTATTGTTGCCTTCCCATGTTTGTCCTGTGTATGACCATTGTGCATTGTATGGCGGGCAGTTTGCCATAGAGGCATCAATGATATTCGGATTTTCTTGTTTAATGATTTTAATAAAATTTTCGGACTCATACCACAGACTGGTGTCCAACACAAGAATATTTTTCCGGTTCATTCCCGTGCTTTCATTGAATATAGTATCAATCTGTTTGTAAATAAATACAGTGCAGATAAGAATACCTACAGAAAGGAAAAACTGTACTCCCAGAAGCCCTTTTCGCAAACGTTCTTTAGAGTCTGTTTTTGCTCCGCCCTTCAAGATAATTGCGGGCTTAAACGAAGAAAGATAGAAAGCGGCATATCCTCCCGAAAGACCTGATATTGCGATACATAGTATGGCTGCTATGCCTATTGTTTGCCAATCGAATAGCAGATCGACCTTGTTGCCCATCAATTCACTAAATTGCGGGAAAATATATTTGGTAAAAGTAAAAGACAGTATAATTCCTATTGCAGTAATAATAAATGACTCGAAGAGAAAGCGCTCAATCAATTCTTTTCGTTTAGCTCCTGTCACCTTACGCACTCCCACTTCCTTCATCCGGCTCATGGCACGGGCTATAGATGTGTTGACATAGTTGATAACCGCCATCAGTAAGATAAGCAATACAGCTACAGAAAAATAAATAATTTGAGTATAATTACCATATTTAAATTTTATTCCATAACTATCTTTCCCTTTTATGTCAGCCTGAGTGTGTAAGTGAACATCACTTAGTTTCTGTACTGTTATCGTCTTTTGTGTCTCTTGTCCTGTGGTTAAAAGTCGCGAAAGCTGCTCTTGCAGACTCGCTGTCATTTGTTCATTTTCACGGAGCATGATAAACTGCATTCCCGAATCCATTCCTCTTTCTGAGGACATAAGTACATCGAATTGTAAGTTTGTGTTTTCAGGCAATTTCACTACAGCTTCTACTGTCAATATATTTCTATAATATTTGAGTTTCTTTCCTATCGGAGATTCTTTTCCAAAGAATAATTTGCTGCCTTCTTCTGTCAATATTACACTTCCCTTATTATTGAATACCGCTTGTGGAGAACCTTCAATATATTCCAAAGCAAACATTCGCAAGAAATCGTAATTGGAAGCAGCCACATTAGCCAATATGCCATCTCCGGTATTGCCATCTACTGTCAACTGTGTATGATAGTTAACAAAAAAGGTAGCACTTTCAATTTGTGGATAGCTGTCCTTCAACTTTTGGGATTGATCTCGCATACGATCACTGTAATATATCCCGTCTTTCCTTTCTTCCTCTATAATGAGCTTGTATATTCGGTCTCTATTCGGATAAATATCTTCGAAGCTGGTTTCGAATTTAATCCAAAATATCAACAGGAAACTGCACGTAATGGCAACCGCTAATCCCACAATATTGATAACGGCAAAAGCCTTATCTTTGTACAATCCCCGGAGGGCTATTTTTAAATAATGTTTCAGCATAGTTTTACTCTTTAATTGATCAGGCTATTTCTCCTCCATTACTATTTGTCCGTCAAATAGTCGGATAATTCTGGCTGCATAGTCGGCATCGTGCTGGCTGTGCGTCACCATTACGATAGTCGTTCCACTGTTGTTTAGTTCCGTGAGTAGGTTCATTACTTCCTCTCCATTCTTCGAATCCAAGTTACCCGTAGGCTCGTCGGCAAGAATCAGTTTGGGGTTGGCTACTACTGCACGGGCTATGGCTACACGCTGTTGCTGACCGCCCGATAGTTGTTGCGGAAAATGCTTTTCGCGATGTGTGATTCCCATTCTGTCCATAGCTTCGTTAACTTGCTTTTTACGTTCTGCTGATGAAAGTCCCATATAAAGTAGTGGAAGTTCTATATTTTCGAAGACAGTCAATTCGTCGATCAAATTGAAACTTTGGAATACAAATCCAATTAGTCCCTTGCGTACATCAGTAAGTTGCGATTCACTGAAATTACTTATATCCTTTTCATTCAAAATATATTTGCCTCCAGTAGGATTATCCAGTAATCCGAAAATATTTAACAAAGTCGATTTTCCGCAACCCGAAGGCCCCATTATGGCAACAAATTCGCCTTCTTTTATTTCAATATTTATATCGCGCAGCGCCCATGTTTCCACATCTTCTGTGCGGAATACTTTTTTTAGGTTTTCTGTCTTAATCATAGCCTTCATATTTTTGTTTTTATTTCTTTTTATTGTAGTGGAAAAAGAACTAGTGTAAAATTGAAATTTTTCTTATATTACATTTTAGTTTAATATCAATTCTTGCACATCTCCAAAATTATCGTATCCTGAGACAATGACTTTGTCTCCTTCTTCGAGCCCTTCCAACACCTCGTATTGTAATGGATTTTGCCTTCCAACTACAATAGCAGCTTTGGTAGCCTTGTCTTCATTTTTGTTTAGTTTGAATATCCATTGCCCACCCGTGGATTGGTAGAAATTACCTTTGTTGATAACTAGCGCGTTTTCGGGCTGGCCCATTTCTATTTGAATGCGATAGGTTTTTCCTATGCGAATATTGTCGGGCACTTTGTCTGTAAAGAGTAAGTCGATCTCAAAATTTCGGTCTTTTACTTCAGGATTGATTTTGGATATCACCATATTGTACTTTTCATTATTGTAAATAATGCTTGCAGGGAGTCCCAGCGAAATGCGATCTATATAATATTCGCTGACACTGGTCATAATCTTCATGTTAGACATATCTTTCAGCTCTCCAATATTTGTTCCGGCATTGACGCGTTCGCCAAGTATTACACTGAGAAAACTCAATTGTCCGTCAATTGGTGCTCGCACAATCAGTTCGCCCAATCTTTCCCTACTATGCAAGTATTTTTTTTCTTCACGTTCCATATCTGCTTTCAACAGATCTTTTTGATAGATGTTTTTCACAGAGTCTTGCTGTAATTCTTGCAAAAGAAGTTTTGCATTCTTCTGATTATAACTATATTCATTGGTAGATATATCCAGTTGAGCCTTACTTTTTATTCCTATGGCATATTCTTCTTTATCCAATTCGTGCTGCTTGCTCAACCGGTTCAGATCATAAACTGTTTTCATTGTGTTACGTTTCAGTTCTGATGTTTTCTGTTCCATCTGCAAAAGTTTTTCGCGGTATAAGATTCGTTGTTTTTCAAGGTCGTTGTATTCGTTTTCTATTATTTTATTCAATTCCAGATTTATTAGTATTAAGATTGTATCTCCTTTCCTTAGCATATTGCCTTCATCCGCCACAATACGATCTACTAGCCCTGACTCCATACTGTTGAGTTTGACGGTCAGCTTAGGCTGGGCTATACCTTCCAGATCGAGATATTCAAGAAATTTATCGTTCTTTGCTTCCGATATCAATAAATTGTCTTTACTTTGGCGCTGTCTTGATGGTCCTGTGGAAATAATCAATAGGTATATTAAGAGTCCCAATAAGGCAACTCCTCCTAAAATATAAAACTTATATCGTATCAAAAAAGGTTTCTTATCTATTTTTATATCCATTGTCTTATCTTATCAAAGCGTTATAATCTTCAGTTAGTTGAATGTTTTTTTCAAAATCGAATAATGTTATACTTCTTATTGTATAATATAATTGCCAATAGTTGTATAAAGTATTGATATAATTTTTTCGTGCCGAATTTTGCTCGGTAATAGCCGCATTCATATCTAAGATAGTGGAACGTCCGAGTATATAAAGTTTGCGGGCTATGTCGTTTCTTCTGCTTGCTGTATAATCTGTTTTCACAGCTACTCTTACGCGCGATACCTGTAAATTAAACTGTTTGACCAATTTATTTACATTCAGTTCAAAATTTGTTCTGTCCTGATCGACTTGTGTATATACCATATCTCGGTTCGATTTGGCTACACTTATTCTACCTTTCCCTCTTCCCCAGTCCAATATCGGGATTCTGATTCCCAGTTCGACATACTGATGGTTTTGAGGGTCTTTGTACACCCTATTGAATCTGTCGCCCGTTTGGGTTAATCCCAATTGAGCATATATGTCAGCCTTCAATCCGGCTTGTGATTTAGCATAGGCTACATTGCTTTCGCTTTCTCGTTTCCGACGCTCCATACTTACAATGTCGGAACTGTTATTTACCGCTTTGAGAAGAGCATCTTCAGGGTTTATCGCTATTTCGGGTATTTGATGCGTTATGTCTGTTTTTATAACTACTTCATCTGTTATGCCTAAATATGTTCGAAGTTCTTCCATACAATCATCGACTTCTAACTGTGCATTAAACATATTGCTTTCTTCTGTCAAGCGGTTGATTTCCAGTTGTAGCATTTCATTCTCGGTTATAGTACCGATGTTGTATCTTCCTTTGGCAAAGGTGTATAGGGTATCGGCATTAGCAAAATTGACATGTGCTATTTCGAGATTAGATTGCGATCTTGCTAAATTAAAAAACTTCGTTACAGTATTTACTGATACCAGTTCGAGGGTTTCTACATATTCTTTCTTAGCCTCTTCGAAGCGCAGAGGTTCTATTTTCCTGTCCCATTTCAGCGAGTTGTACCCAAAAACAGACTGCTGCAAAATAATATTGACAGGATTAGTCTTGTAAGTATGATATTTTTGAGAGCCTAGTATATCGAGCCGCTGCAAGCTTGTGTTTACAGAAATGCTTCCTCCTGTCCAAGGTATATTTTGAGTGATAGACAGATTACCGTCTGTTCTCAGTTGCTTCTGCCTGATGTATTTAGATGTTCCGTCCTCCATCGTTACAATATTGATTTGATTATTATAATATGGGATAGACGAAAAGCTTAGTGTTGGTTTGAAGTTCGCTTTATAATAACAATAGTTCCAATAAGATGATCGAAAACTATGACGGGCCACTAACACATCGGGCGATTGTGTACGGGCAATTCTAATTGCTTGCAATACATCTAATTGTAAGGTGTCGTTGCTCAATTCTTCTCCGTCGATGGATAACGAAAAAGAAATTGAAAATAATATATAACAGATAGTTTTCTTCATATAGCATCTGATTATAAAAAAAATATTCAACTATTATGCCACAACTGTAATTTCCTATATATTAATTAAATACAAATTGTGGATACCTTTGTGTACGTGCATTATCACACAAAATAAGTTCGAAAACGCACTTTTATATTCTGTTTTATTCTATACCTTAGCGGTAGTTAATCTCAACAATAAGACATTTAATGGAAAAAAAAGGGAGAATCCTGATTATAGACGATAATGAAGATATTTTGTTTGCTCTGAATACGCTTCTGCATAATCATGTCGAAAAAATAAAAGTAAGTACCAAGCCCGAAAATATATTACATTTTATGTCTGACCTAAAGCCTGATATCATTATTCTGGATATGAACTTCGGCAAAGATGTATCGAGTGGTAAAGAGGGCTTCATGTGGTTGGATAAGATACTGAAAATCGACCCTAAAGCGATAGTTGTTCTAATGACAGCCTATGCAGATACAGTAAAGGCTGTGAAGGCTATAAAAATGGGAGCTACAGATTTTATTGCTAAACCGTGGGAGAACGATAAGCTATTGGCTACGATTTTTTCGGCATTGAAGATAAAGGAGACCCAAAATGAAGTTATAAGTTTGGAGAAACGTTTAAATGCTGTAACATCAGAGTCTGCTGTTGAGATTATTGGCGAGTGTGAGCAAATGCAAGAGGTTTTTAGTGTAATAGAAAAAATGTCTGAAACGGAAGCAAATATTCTGCTACTTGGCGAAAATGGAACAGGAAAAGATTTGATAGCTCGCACTATACACAACAATTCACCTCGTGCAGACAAAGTTTTTATTCCTATCGATCTGGGAAGTATATCCGAATCTCTTTTCGAAAGCGAATTGTTTGGGTATGAGAAAGGTGCATTTACAGATGCTAAAAAAGAAAAACAAGGACGGATTGAAGTTGCTTCGGACGGGACACTTTTTTTAGATGAGATAGCGAACCTACTACCCGCAATGCAGTCTAAACTATTGACTACGATAGAAAAAAAGCAGATAATTCGTTTGGGTTCAGTGAATACGATACCTATCGATGTTCGCTTTATTACTGCTACCAATGCTGATATTTACTCATTAGTTGAAAAAGGTGATTTTCGGCAAGACCTGTTGTATCGTATTAATACCATAGAAATAAACTTACCTCCTCTGCGTGAGCGTGGAAATGACATAATTCTTCTTACTGAATACTTCTTATCCAAATTCAACCTGAAGTATAAAAAAGATATAAGTACAATTTCGAATGAAACTAAAAAACTTCTACTTAACTATTCTTGGCCGGGAAATGTTCGGGAACTTCAGAATGTAGTAGAGCGTGCAGTTATTCTTTCTTCGAAAAAAGTATTATATCCCGAAGATTTGAATATAAATAATAGAAAGGTAGTGAAGGCAAAAAAGGATGAAATCTTTAATCTTGAAGAACTTGAATATACAACTATCAACAGAGCGCTGGAAGTGAGCGAGGGGAATATGAGTAAAGCTGCCGATCTTCTCGGGATCAGTCGGTTTGCATTGTACAGAAAATTGAATAAACAATGAATAAATTGTCGAATAAAATAATACGGTTAATAACTTTAATAGTTTTTTGGGCAGTTACAGGAGCTTTTCTTGTTGTATCTAGACATTATCTGCCGGCTGCGTTCTGTTTGATGCCGTTGATTTTAGTTAGTTATAAATTGTATAGATTAAATTTACGGACAACAAATCAATTCAAACAGTTTGCAGACTCCATTCAGTTCTCGGAGAGTAATATTTCTTTTTCCAATACTGTTTGCGATGATACCTATCGTGCTTATTATAACTCGCTGGAGCGAGCCTTGAATAAGATAAACCTCCAAACACAAAAACGAGAAGCTGATATTAGTTTTTACAATATATTACTCAATAGAATAGACTTCGCACTCATAATAGTTGATAGAGCCGGTAATATTGTATGGATCAACAAACCGGCACTTGATATGCTGGGACGACCTAAACCTGTGGATTTGGAAGCTATTAAGAAAGGGGCGGATGAGTTGAAAAAAGTATTTGAATCGCTGCAACCCAAAATCTCGAAAACATTGAGGTTGGAAACAGAAGGCAAAATAAGAAATCTGATAGTTAATCTTTCAACCATAAGTATAAGAGGAGAAGAGTTTAATATTTATAGTCTAAAAGACGTCCAAATGATAGTGGATAAAACAGAAGATATAGCATGGCAGCAACTAATACAGGTGCTGACTCACGAAATAATGAATTCTCTGACTCCGATAATTTCATTGTCTGAGAGTTTATCCAAAGATCGAAGTGATACTGAATTGTTAAGTAAAGCAATGGAAACAATTCATCGACGCAGTAAGGGATTGGTCTCATTTATTAATAATTACAAGCAGCTGACGCAAATTTCTGTTCCGCAATACACACATATAAAAATAAAAGCTTTGGTAGATGATATAACGAGACTGATGAAAGGGCATGGGATAGAACTTCAAACATTGATAACATCGGATAGCCTAACCTTATATGCTGACAGAGCTCAAATAGAGCAGGTGCTGATTAACCTAATAAAAAATGCACAGGAATCTTGTTCTGATATTACTAATCCTATGATAAAGCTGACAGTGACAAACGATGCAAACAATCTGATCGTCATGACAGTCTCAGACAACGGATCGGGTATGGAAGCGAATGTATTGCAAAAAATATTTACTCCATTTTACACAACAAAACCTCATGGATCGGGAATTGGCCTAAGTATTTGTCGGCAGATAGTGACTATCCATGGTGGAACACTGGTTGCTTCTTCGAAATTGGGAGAAGGAAGTGTATTTACAATTAGGATATAGATGATAATTAGTGTCAAAATTAGAAGTTATTATTTTGAATAGGTTTACTCCATATATTTGTGATGTTGGGTTATTCGGTGTGAGTAAATATATGTAAACAATAGTCAAAAGAACTGTTACCAAATCGTACCTCTCTAAAAAAATACTTTTTGTAGCTCTTTGGAAAAGAATTCTTAAAGCCTGCCCAACTCCTATCTGAAAAAAATGTAAATTTGTGCTGAATAAGAACCGATCGATATAATATCTGTTTCGATTATTATTAACAGATCTTTTCTTAATAAATATTTTCTAATACAACAAATAACGAATTTTGTTGTTGAAATATTGATTATCGATTAAATAATATTTAGTTATGAAACATTCTTTTTGGTTGTTGCTATTAATGGCAAGTATAATGTTTACAGGCTGTGTAAGCAAGAAGCAGTTTGCTAGTTTAGAAACTGACTACAATCGCTTGCAGACAGAACATAATAGTCTGAAAAGAGATTATCAAGAAAGCCAGTTGCAGTTGACAGAAAGTCGCACCCGTGTTACGAGCCTTGAAGAAAGATTGGCGGAAGCCCGGAAGAATAACGAAGAATTGCGTGCAGCTTATACTGAAATGCAAAATTCATTGAATAAAAGCCTTTCTCAAAACTCTCAGGGTAATGTAAATATTGCGAAACTGGTAGACGAGATCAACGCATCTAACCGGTTCATTCAGCATCTGGTACAAGCTAAGAACCGATCTGATTCATTGAATCTTGTGATGATTAATAATCTAACCCGTTCGCTTACCCGGGACGAAATGCAGGATCTGGATATTAAGGTACTAAAGGGGGTGGTATACATCTCTCTTGATGATAAGATGCTGTATCGCTCCGGAAGCTATGAAATAAGCGATAAAGCCGGAGAAATTCTAAGTAAGATTTCTAAAATCATTCTGGATTATAAAGATTATGATGTCCTCGTAGAGGGTAATACAGATACAGATCCGATTTCCCGTCCTAATATCCGTAATAATTGGGATCTGAGTGCTTTGCGGGCATCTTCTGTTGTTCAGGCATTGCAAAACAATTATGGGGTTGACCCTAAACGCCTGACAGCTGCCGGGCGGGGAGAATATAATCCGATTGCAAGCAATAGTAGTGTAGAAGGAAAAGCGCGTAATCGTAGGACACAAATAATCATCACACCGAAACTGGATCAGTTTATGGATCTGATTGAACAGGCTCCCGAAAGTTCGCTTGATAATAAATAGTAATTAATATAAAGTCCGTATATTGTAATAGGATGTCTCAATAAACCGAGACATCCTTTTGCTATATATAATCTGGATGTTGTGATACCGGATGTTTTTCAGTATTCTAATAAGTATTTATAATGTGTGAGTAAAAGCGATGTGTTAGGTTTTAAGAGTTTTAATAATTCTTTCATAAATTACTATTCGAAATTCTGATTTCTGGTTACACTAATGTCACCTCAATCTCTCTTTCTCTCATCATGTCTATAATATGAGCAGGAGCGTTAGTGTCCGTTATGATGTGATGAATTTTGTTTACATCGCATATTTTGCAAAAACCTCTTTTTCCAAATTTTGAAGAATCTGTTAATACAATTATCTTTTGGGCGGCATCTATCATTTGCTGGTTTATTCTGGCTTCACTCATGTCGCTGGTGGTCAGCCCATAGTCCAGATCGATACCATCTACCCCTAGGAATAGCTTATTGCAGGATAGGCTATCGAGAATATTTTCTGCATAATGGCCAATGACTGATACGGAATTTTTCCTCATAATACCTCCCAGTTGTATAATTTCAATATTTGGATTGTAGCATAAAGCCAGGGATACCTTAACTGAAGATGTAATAACTGTAAGATTATCAATTGCATTTATTTCATTGGCAAAAGCAAAGAGCGTAGTCCCTGATGCTATGATGATTTTATCGTTAGGTTCCAATAATATATTCGCGGCCTTTGCAATACGTAATTTTTCTTCCATAAACATCTTTTCTTTTACATCTATATGTTTATCGGAAATAATCGAACTCAGGTTACTGGCACTACCATGACTTCTGTATAGCATTTTTTTGCTTTCAAGTTGTTTCAAATCCTTTCGAATCGTAACCTCGGAAACTCCTAATATCTGGCTCAATTCTTGAACTTTTACATAACCATCCTGCTTGAGCTGTTCCAGAATCAGTTTATGTCTTTTGGCTATATTTCCCATATTAAGGTAATATTTTTAATAGTATTACAAAGTTATAAAAAATATCCGGTTATATTCAGTATTCTCAATACTATTCTATACGATATCCCTAGACATGTTTGTTGCAATATTTAACTAAACCTTTAGTCATATTGATCGTTGTATCAATATGGATTCATAACAAATATTGTTTCGATATGTTTTAAAAAAGTTTCGAAATTATTTGTTTTTGTAAATAAGTGAATTTATATTTGTAGGATATAATAATATTTGTATGGAAAGAAAAGTTTTTTTAGATAACTTGATGGATGCATCTGTGATATGGGACTTTGTTGTCGTGGGAGGTGGTGCTACCGGACTGGGTGTAGCTCTGGATGCAGCCTCGCGTGGATTTAAAGTTGCTCTTCTGGAACAGTCTGATTTTACTAAGGCTACTTCTAGTCGAAGCACGAAGCTCGTTCATGGAGGAGTAAGATATTTGGCTCAGGGAGATGTAAGTCTGGTGGTTGAAGCTCTGCGTGAAAGAGGTCTGATGAAAAAGAATGCACCACATTTAGTAAAAGATCAGCGTTTTATTATAGGTAATTATAAATGGTGGGAAAAGCCTTTTTACACCATTGGATTAATGGTATATGATATTCTTGCAGGCAGAAAGAGTTTAGGCAGGTCTTTGCCTATGAGTAAAAGATCCGTGTTGAAAGAGATTCCTCAAATGGCGGCAAAGGATTTAAGGGGTGGTGTTGTTTACCATGATGGGCAATTTGATGATTCCCGTATGGGAATTAACCTGATGCAGACAGCCGTAGAGCAGGGTGCAACTGTTGTGAATTATGTGAAGGTAGCAGGATTACTGAAGGATGAACAAGGAAAGGTATCCGGCGTGTCTGCATATGATGTAGTGAGTAAGCAGGAATTTACCCTTCGGTCTAAAGCGGTAATTAATGCTACCGGAATCTTTGTCGATGATTTGATGAAGATGGATGCGCCAGAAAAGGAAAATATTGTCAGGCCGAGCCAGGGGGTGCATCTGGTTGTTGACAAATCTTTTTTAGGTGGAGATACAGCTATAATGATTCCAAAAACAAGTGATGGGCGTGTGCTTTTCGGTGTTCCTTGGCACGATAAAGTTGTGCTGGGTACTACAGACACCCCATTGAAAGAGTTCGTGTTGGAGCCTCAGGCGCTGGAAGAAGAGATAGATTTTATATTAAAAACAGCAGGGCAATACCTGGCAAAGCAGCCCAAAAGAGAAGATGTCCTTTCTGTTTTTGCCGGACTTCGTCCTTTGGCTGCACCAAAGAGTAATGCCGATGAGTCGAAAACGAAAGAAATATCAAGAAGCCATAAGATTGTGGTTTCAGACAGTGGTCTGATTACAGTTACCGGAGGGAAATGGACGACTTATCGTGATATGGCCGAGGATGTAGTGAATAGAGCTATCAGAGTTGCACATTTGCCTGATCTTGAATGTAAAACAAGGGGGTTGCGTATACACGGATATAAGGAAAATGTTGATAGATCTAACTTCAATTATGTATATGGTAGCGATATAGAGAAAATACAGGAATTGGCAAGAAGTTTTCCTGAGTTATCTGTAAAATTACATCCCGATTATGATTATATTGCAGCTGAGGTAGTCTGGGCTGTCAGGGAAGAAATGGCTCAGACGGTAGAGGATGTCTTGGCGCGTAGATTTAGAGTTTTGTTTCTTGATGCACGTGCGGCAATAGATATGGCTCCTTTGGTGGCAAAGATTATGGCCGGAGAGATGAACAGGGATGAGGAATGGAGAAATTCCCAGGTTTCAGAATTTGTAGGATTGGCCCAGAACTATTTATTGATACCATATAAGAAGTAATAATAATTGCTTAGATTTATACCTATATAAAAATATCATGGAAAAATACATTTTGTCATTTGATGCAGGGACTACGAGTTCCAGGGCAATAGTCTTCAACCATAAGGGGGAGATATGCTCGGTTGCACAAAAAGAGTTTACCCAGATCTTTCCTCAAAGTGGATGGGTCGAACACGATCCTCATGAGATATGGTCTTCCCAGGCCGCTGTTGCTGCTGAAGCAATAACTAAAATTGGAATTAACGGAACGAATATTGCTGCTATCGGGATTACAAACCAGCGTGAGACTACTATCGTTTGGGATCGCGAAACAGGAGAACCTGTATATAACGCAATTGTATGGCAGGATCGAAGAACCTCAGAATACTGCGATAAGCTAAAGAATGAAGGCCTGTTGTCTTATGTGAAAGAGCGTACAGGGCTGATTATTGATGCTTATTTTAGCGCGACCAAAGTAAAGTGGATACTCGATAATGTTGAGGGAGCAAGGGAAAAAGCTGAAAAAGGCAAACTGGTTTTCGGTACTGTCGATACATGGATCGTATGGCAGTTGACCAGGGGCGAGGTACATGCGACGGATGTAACTAATGCTTCGCGCACCATGCTGTTTAATATCCATACTTTGGAATGGGATAAAGATTTGTTGAAGCTTTTTGATATCCCTGAGAATATGATGCCTGAAGTATGCGCATCCAGTGAATTGTACGGGCATACCAAAACTACGATCTTTGCCTCTAAAGTGCCTATAGGCGGTATTGCAGGAGACCAGCAGGCTGCGTTATTCGGCCAAATGTGTGTTGACCGGGGGATGGTGAAGAATACTTATGGGACAGGTTGTTTTATCCTGATGAATACGGGAGAGGAGCCGGTTGTTTCAAAGAATAACCTTGTAACCACAATTGCCTGGCAGGTAAATGGTAAGACAAGTTATGCCCTGGAAGGGAGTATCTTCGTTGGTGGTGCTATTGTACAATGGTTAAGAGATGGTTTAGGTATTATTAAATCTTCCGAGGATATCGAAGCTTTAGCCACTCAGGTACCTGATAGTGGCGATGTGTATTTTGTTCCGGCTCTTACAGGTTTGGGTGCCCCGTATTGGGATCAGTATGCCCGTGGTACGATTGTTGGTATTTCCCGTGGAACGACTGCCGCTCATATTGCCCGTGCCGCTCTTGAGGGTATTGCTTATCAGACTATGGATGTTATTAATGCTATGATCCTGGATGCAGGTGTCGGCCTGAAGGAACTGAGAGTAGATGGTGGAGCTGCAAAAAATGATTTATTGATGCAGTTTCAGGCGAACGTTTTAGGGCAAACTGTAATCCGCCCTCAGACGACAGAGACAACTGCACTGGGCGCAGCGTATCTGGCTGGACTGGCAGTTGGTTTTTGGGATAATATCGAAGAGGTGAAAAAGCAATGGTATGTAGATTCCCGTTTCGAGCCGGATACTAAGATGGATATGCACATGGTGAAGAAAAAATGGTCTGAGGCTGTGTACCGTTCTCAATCGTGGATAAAGTAACTACAAATAACTCAAACTAAATTAACCTGTCTAAATATTAAGATACCATGGGACAAGACATCTTGTTTGAATTTATAGGCACAGCTATCCTTATACTTTTTGGTGCCGGGGTATGTGCAAATGTTAACCTGAAGAAAACGCTGGGAAATAAATCCGGTTGGGTCGTGATCGCTTTTGGTTGGGGATTTGCGGTATTTGTTGCCGCCTTTATTTCCAGTCCTTATTCAGGAGGTCATTTAAATCCGGCTGTCACTGTAGGTTTGGCTATTGCGGGTACTTTCAAGGGTAGTGTCATTGGGTATATCGTAGCCCAGATGTTAGGAGCTATTGTTGGTGCTGCTATCGTTTATCTGATGTACAAGCCGCATTTCGATGCAGAGGAAAATCCGGATGCCAAACTGGGTACATTCTGTACCGGACCGGCTATTAAAAATTGGTTCTCGAACTTTTTCAGTGAGGTGGTTGGTACCTTTATCCTTGTATTTGGTATTCTTTATGCTGCCGGAGCAGAGATTGCAGGTCCACTTCCCGTGGCGATACTGATCGTTGCTATTGGTATGTCACTCGGTGGGACGACAGGATATGCGATTAATCCAGCCCGTGACCTGGGGCCGCGGATAGCCCATGCTATCTTGCCTATTAAAGGAAAGCGTGATAGTAACTGGGGGTACGCATGGCTTCCTGTTGTAGCTCCGCTTTGCGGAGGAGCTTTGGCTGCTTTGTCGTATCTTGCCTTGAATAATTGAAAGTTACGAACAAAGTTTCGATATTTCTTTCCAAAAGTTATGAAGTGAGATGCGGGTAGAGTCTCTTATCCTGTTAATAAGCAGGTCAAGCACTTTTGTGTCAATGCGAACCGTTGTTAATTTACTGATATTTAATTAGATATACCTGTTCTTGCCTTTTGGATGAAAAAGAAACTTTTTCGAAACAAAATATTTGAAAAGAAACTTTATTTTTCGTATATTTAATGTAGGATGGTAAAATCCGGACTAAATATTTTCTCAAAAGTTTCGGATAGAGTTATTTAACAGTTTTAATAGCTACTCAGATAAACACTATTATTATGACAAAGACTTATACAATAGAAACAACTCGTGAAACTAAAACCGAAGCATGTTATTCTTTCAATATGCAGGATGATGATGTAAAATACAATTCTGCTTATAATGAAATATTGAGAATATTCAGGGAAGCATTCAGTTTAGTGGATATGAGTGTTATCTTGAAAAAGAAATAGAGGTTTCTTTTTCGGGAAGTATAAACAGCTGAGCCATATTTTAGCTGTTGTAAATCTATTGTCAAAGAGCGCTTGATTTATTTATATACGAGGAGTGCTGCATCATAAAAGAGCAGTACTCCTCTTTTATTTTTATAGTGTCACCCCGGTTTTAAAGATAGCTATCTCCTTAAACCCGGTCTCTTCATGTTTCAGGTGTTTGCCATCGCATACTTCAACAGTAAAGTTGATAAAATCATTCAGAACAGTTTTCATGCTCTTGCCTTCCAGTAAGGCTCCCGCATTGAAGTCTATCCAGTTCTGCTTGAAGTTGTATAGCCTCGAATTAGTAGAGATCTTCATCGTAGGAACAAATGCCCCGAAAGGAGTACCCCGTCCGGTTGTAAATAATACGATCTGGCAACCCGACATAGCCAACGCCGAAGCTGCCACCAGGTCATTGCCCGGAGCGTTCAGCAGGTTTAGCCCATGTCTGGTTACAGGTTGTCCGTAATCCAGCACGTCCACCACTTCTGAGTTGCCACCTTTTTGAGTACAGCCCAGCGATTTATCTTCAAGAGTAGTGATACCACCTGCCTTATTTCCCGGAGATGGATTCTCATAAATAGGTTGGTCAAACTTACGGAAGTAATGCTTAAAGTTATTGATCAGCAATACAGTGTCGTCAAAAACTTTTTTGCTTTCGGCTCTGTTCATCAATATGGTTTCAGCCCCGAACATTTCAGGTACTTCGGTCAGGATGCTTGTACCGCCCTGAGCGATCAACCAGTCGGAAAACTGGCCTACCAGCGGATTAGCCGTGATTCCTGAGAACCCGTCGCTGCCACCGCATTTCAAGCCTACTTTCAGTTTCGACAAAGGAAGTGGTTCGCGCTTGTCGTTACGCATATTTTCCACCAGTTCTTTCATCATCTGAAAGCCAGCCTCTATTTCGTCCGGAACATCCTGTGAGATCAAAAACCTGACACGGTTTCCATCCCATTCACCCATTACTTTCTTAAAGTCTTTTTGTTGGTTGTTCTCACAGCCAAGGCTCATAACCAGAACTCCCCCTGCATTCGGATGCTTAGCCAATGCGGCGAGGGCTTTTTGGGTATTGACGTGGTCATCACCGAGTTGCGAACATCCATAATTGTGTGTATATACCCGTATATCGTCTATATGTGAAACATCCAGTTCACTCTTTACCCGGTTGATAATAGCCTGAGCCTGTCCGTTTACGCACCCTACAGTAGGAACGATCCACAATTCGTTGCGGATGCCCATTTCGCCATTATAGCGGAGATATCCGTTTATTTTCAGGTCGCTTTTTTTGATGTCAAGCTTTGGATGTACTGGTATATAGCTGTATTGCAGGTCATCATGCAGGTTTGTTTTCACATTGTGCGTGTGCACATGCTCACCAGCGTGTATATCTGTGGTCGCATGGCCGATCGGATAGCCATACTTGATGACATCCTCATTTTCCTTTATTTCTTTTATGGCAAATTTATGTCCTGTAGGGATATCATTCTTGATAGTTATATCAGTCCCTTCTACATTTAAGACAAGTCCTTGTGGCAGGTCTTCGATTGCGATACAAACATTGTCGGATGGTGCTATCTTTAAGTATTTATTCATTTTTTTATCTCCTTGATAATTTGGTTGATATCTCTTAGTCAATTAACAGCTAACAGCAATCAGTTGTCAAAAACTTTACAAACTTTACACTTTTTTCAGTTTTTAGTCATTAGCCGATAGCTATTAGTTCTTTACTAAAAAGTTACAAAAGTTACACTTTTGCAGTATTTTTTATTGTGTATTCATTTTGTTAAAAACCTGACAAACCTGACACGTTTTCTGTTTTCTCAAAGATCGTCTTTCTAATTATGAATTATAAGCTGTGAGTGTTTAATTTATAATTTATAACTCATAATTCATAATTACTATACATAGATAAAGTTTCCGTAATTAAATCAATTTACTCTTTATGGCTGCAAGTATCTCCATATATTCTTCGTCCGACAGATACACCTTCTGCGGATTCATTGTAAATGTACTCCCAAAATCCGGGCCATTCTCATATTTAGGTGCCAGATGCACATGCAGGTGTGGCAACTTGTCAGAATATGCTCCATAATTGATCTTTACTGGAGAAAAGATATCTTTGAGGGCTTTAGCCACCTTGTTCACATCTTCCATATATGCCAGTAATTCCTCACCGTGAAGTTCGTATAATTCTTTATTGTGATCTTTGTAGGCCACTATACAGCGTCCACGGTAGGTTTGTTCTCTGAACAGGAATACTGTGGAAACCTGTAAAGGGCAGATCTCTATCATCAGGTCTTTCTGAGTCTGGTTTTTGTTGCAGTATAAGCAATCGTTATTTATTGACATAGTTGTAAATGATTTTTGTCATCTTCAACATAGCAAAAGGATTCCATCCTCCCGCTATGTCTTTGATGACAGCCTAATACTAATAACCTATATTTTATGGAGTTACTGATAAACTCCTTTTTATTTAAAGTTGATTCTGGGCGGCAGCTATTATCTTCCATCCGTCCGCAAACTTCTTCCAGGTGCGCAGGAATCTGGATTTCCCTTCTATCTGATGACCTCCGAATATACCTTTCAGATAAAGAGCAGTAGATACAATTGCCGTATCGCCGAATATTTCTATTTTCCGTTCCAGGCAATCCAGTTGCTCTATTTTAGGATTTGCGGCTTTAAAATCATCCAGATCCATCTCTTTAGTCCAGACTTCTCCCGAGGGATGATTGTAAATCACCTCATCATGGATCATCTCTAATAATCCTTTCGAGTCCGAATTTCTGAGAGCCTGCAAAAACTTTTCCTCACATGCTATTATTTCCTGTTCCATTGATTTTTATCTTTATTTAAGCCATTACCTCTTTCAGGGCATCCATCATTCCTTTATGAAGGATGGCTTCCACATCTTTCGATACTTCATCCACAAAGCCGGAAACTTCGGCAAAGTTTTCTTTCCACATATCTTTATTGGCTACAATGCCGGCTACCCATCCTTTGATATTCCCTTTATCGAATGTCTTTTGGATAAATTCGAGGAATTCGGGTGTGTCATTCGGAATAAAGTTCTTTGCTGCCGATTGTCCTGCGTAAAGAACCAGCAGGGCGGCAAAAGAAAATGTAACCAGTTTGGCATCCTTGTTCAGTTTCTTGCAGCAGTCGTATACGGTAGGATAGTCACGGGTTTCCCATTTCGAAATGGAATTCAATGATATATCTTTCAGATAATGCTTCAGATACGGGTTGTAGAAACGTTCAAGTATCTTGGCCGCAAAGGCTTTTAGTTCTTCCGGTTCTTCGTCGATACATGGGAGTACTTCTTCCGCTACCATGCGGTTGATGTATTTTTCTACTTCAGGTGTATTGAAGGCATCCATCACTGTCTCACATCCCAGTTGCAGGGCAACGGGTACCATTGCAGTATGCGATCCGTTCAGTATACGTACTTTCTTAGCGCGGAAATCCCTGATATCATCCATGAACAATACATTAAGTCCGGCTTTGTCTAACGGAAATTTTTCCTTAATGATGCTATCGCCACCAATTGCCCATACATGGAAGTATTCACCTTTTACCACCAGATTATCATCGAATCCTATTTCAGCTTTTATTTCGTCAATGTTCTCTCGCGGGAATCCCGGTACGATGCGGTCTACCAGTGTGTCGTAGAAGTGGCAGGCTGTATTTACCCAGTCGATGAAACCTTCTTCCAGTTTGTTGTATTCGGCGTGCTTCAGCACGTACTCGCGCAAGGTGGAGCCGTTATCTTCGATAAGTTCGCAGCAGATGATAAGGAGGCCTTTATCCTTATCTCCGTTGAATTTTTTATATCTTTTGTGTAGCAAAGCAGTCATCTTGGCCGGGAATGACTTTGGCGGCAATGCGCTTAGGTCATCTCCTTCTTCATAACGGATACCGGCTTCGGTCGTATTGGAGATGATCATTTCCAGTTCTTCGCTCAGGAATAGTTTTTCGTATTCAGCATACTGGCTGTATGGATTCATTATGTCCATAATACTTTTTACCAGCGCGACTTCTTTTACAGTTTTTTTGTCCTTGATACCTTCCAGATAGACATGGTACATGCAATCCTGGTCTTTAAACATCCTGATCATGTTTTCGCCGCCGGCGATAGGCTGCACAGCCACAATGCCGTGGTTCATTACGCCTGCATCATTGGCTTTGTCTATCATCCAGTCTACAAAAGCACGAAGGAAGTTGCCTTCGCCAAACTGGAGTATTTTTACGGGTAGATTTTTTTTCTCTACTGTTGTTTTATTAAGTGGTTGCATGATATTGATTATTTAGTTATTTTGTATGTTACTTTATTGTTTAACCTGTTCATTACTTCGTCTATACAACGTTGCATATCTTCTTTTGTCTTAACGGGTTCCTTATCGAGTTCCCATGTCGGCATAAAATAATATTCTGTATATCCGTTCTCAGGTTTCAGTACGATAACGTGGTTTAGGTCATCCCCTGTTATCTCTTTTATTTGTTTAGTACGGGCAAATACTACCAACCCTTGCATATCGTTGTTCAGGCTCTGTTTACCGAAGGTTGCAATGTACGACCATTCACTGTTTTTATCATTATTTACGATCAGTTCGGCATCTTCACTTTTAATAATACCTGTTGCTATGTTGTCAATGTTTTTGTTTACAAGCAATTCCATATGCGAAGCACGGCTTCCCGCATCGATAGATATGAGTGAAGTAAGGTCACATTTCTGGCTGTTTGCATCCCAGCCGTAATAGATTGTCTTCACTTGCGACCGGATTTTTCCATCGGCAGGAATAAGGCAGGTTATACTATCTTTCTTTTCTACCCTTACAGCTTTTTGTCCGTCCCAAATGGCAATAGAGCCGATGCCAAGTGCTTTTCCCACTTTCATATTATCCATTCCCCAATCGGCCATATTATGATAATTGTCGAACCCGTCGACACCTACAGCGGGTAGTACAATGTCGGAGGTCTTTTTGGCGAATACGTCTATTGCATTACGATTATCGAGGTAGAAGCGGAATGCTACTTTATCGCTTTCCCATCCCGGCCCTTCATATTTTATGTAATAGGAATGGTCGCGGAATGCCCCCGGCAGGGTGATATAATTGGGCTTTACCCACGAATATCCGCCTACATATTTGTGTCCTTCAAACTGTCCGCCTATTTTATGAGATAATTCAGCATAGGTGCGTTTTGGATAGTTTTCTGATGTCCCTTTTTCTATTTTTACCGTTGTTTCTTTATTCGCCGGAAGCTTATTGATCGGCAATATTACGATCTGTCTGTTTTTTATATCCGTTATAACTTCAAGCGGAACAAATTCACCATTGACCAGAGCCTGATAATTCCCCATTTTGAGGTTCAGTTCTTCAGCCGGAATTTCCAATGTGTAGTCTATGATTTCTTTGCCTGAATTGTTTTTTACGAGGAGTGTTTGCGCACACACTTTTTGATTTGAAAATAAAAAACAGGCGGAGCAAAACGATAAAAGAACGGTATTTCTGCAAAAAATATTCTTCATTGGTTATTAGTTAATAGAGGGTACAGATTATATTCAGAATTTAAAATTTTATCTCTGAATTTTGTAACAAATATAGAGTATTAATTTTATTAAACGGGGGATTTTTTGACTTAAACAGTTTCACCCCCTTCTAAATTATATTATTTTGAACGATTTTGCAGGTTTTTATACTCGCTCGGAGTCATATTATAAACAGCCTTGAAACATTGGGTAAAGTATTTTGTGTCGGCAATTCCTATCATGAAAGAGACTTCCTTGATCGTATATTGTTGTGTCGCAATCAATTTCGCCGCATGCTTTATCTTTATATCCCGTATAAATTCGATAGGAGCAAATCCTGTCAGGCTTTTCAGTTTCTTGAAAAATACAGTACGGCTCATCGCTACAGCTGCTGCCAGATTATCAACTACAAAATCGCTGTTGTCGATATTCTTTTCCACCTCTTCTTTTATCTTTCGAATAAATGCTTCATCCTGAGGGGTTATTTTGAGTTCCGTTGTTTCTGTATCTGTCTCAATCGTTTCAATAGGAACTATCGCATTTTGTTTTTCTGTAGAGAATGATTCATACAGGCGCTTGCGCTGACGTATGATATTGTCTATTCTGGCTCTGAGGTATTTAACGCTGAAAGGCTTGGTAATATAGTCATCTGCACCGTAATCCAGACCGTCGACTTTACTTTCAAGGTCTGTTTTGGCGGTCAGTAAAATAAACGGGATATGGCTTGTCTTATCGTTTTTGCGTATTTCCTGCAAAAACTCTACTCCGTTCATTTCAGGCATCATAATATCGCTGAGTATAAAATCCGGCATATATTTTAATGCGAATTCATAACCTGTTCTCCCGTTTTCAGCTTCCAGTACGTTGTAGTATGGTTCGAGGATAGTGGTAATAAAACCGCGGAGGTCATTATCGTCTTCCACCACAAGAATCGTTTCTTTTTTATCTTTTTCTTCGGTTATTTCTTCAACGGATATCTGTTTTCCTTCGGTTTCCTGCGAGGTTTTATGCAGATTACCGGCTTCTTCTTCAGATTCTTTTATTGTATCGGTATAAACAAAATTTACATTCTCATCGTCTTTAAAATGCTCTATTCCTGTAGGGAACAGAATTGTAAAGCTCGATCCTTTATTCACTTCACTGTCAACGGCTATTTTGGCATGATGCTTTTCTGCTACTTCCTTAACGATAGACAAGCCTATACCTGTACTGGGCTTGCTTTTATCTTTATTGAAGGAAGCAAAGCGGGTAAACAGCTTGTTTAAAACCTCTTTACTCATTCCCCGACCTTCGTCCTTTACCTGAATGGCTATGGAATTATCTTTTTGAGCTTTAAAGATATTGATCTCTATGGCTTTATCATCGGGAGTGTATTTAAAGGCATTCGATAGAAGATTGAAAACCAGTTTCTCAACATTGTCCCTGTCTATCCATATTTTTTCTCCATTGGTATTGTCGTTGAACTGGAGTTTTATGTTTTGATATTCTGCCGTTTTAGTAAAATTCTTACATATGTCGTCCACATATTCTCCTATGGCGGTTTCCTGTATATTGAGTTTTTGTTTCTGTATCTTACGGAAGTCTAGTATCTGGTTTACCATCCTTTGCATCCGGTTAGTGTTTTTTAGCACCAGTTGCAACTGGGATTTTATTTCTTCGGGAGTAGTATTATCCTCTATAATATTTTCTACCGGAGAAACTATCATTGTAAGTGGTGTTCGTATTTCGTGTGAAATATCAGTGAAGAAACGGGTTTTCATCTCGGTCTGTTCCTGTTCCAGTTTTACTTTATCCTTCAGACGGTAGAACACAAAGAGAGTGCGCAGAATAGCATAAAGAACGGCAACGATCAGCAAAAAGTATAATAAGTATGACCATCCGGTCTGCCAGAACGAAGGAGTAATCTCGAGATGGAGCACATGTTCGTTATCCATCCATACCCCATCACTGTTGGTTGATTTTACACGGAATATATATTTGCCAGGTGACAGGTTGTTATAATTGGCTATCCGTTGTTCTTTTGTAATAATCCAGTCACCATCTACTCCATCCAGTTTGTAGGCGTACGATATACGTTTGGGCTCTACATAATCGAGGGCTACGAATTCTATATTGATAAAGTTTTGTTTATAGTTCAGCCTGATTTTTTCGATGTCGTCTATGTTTTCTTTTAAAGGCGAGCCGCCACCGATAGGCACATCTTTATTGGCTATCTGAAACCTTGTCAGCGCAACGTATGGCTTAAATGTATTTTTGTTGATATTCGCGGGGTCGATGGAGAGGACACCCTTTGAATATCCTAAGTATATAGTCCCTGTCTGAGATGTCCATCGCGAGCCTTCCGAAAAGTTTTGTCCTGCTATCAACCGGTTGATCTCACTATATGTTTCAAAGGAATTCTTTTCCGGGTCAAATTTTGTGAGGTTCCCTTCCGAGGTGATCCATAGCTTTCCCTCTTTGTCTTCTGTGAGTGTAAGTATTACGTCTGATGGCAATCCGTCTTTTGTCTTATATGATCTGAACTTTGTAGGGAAACCTTTCATGTCGACGGCGGTCACTTTGTTCAACCCTCCTCCGAAAGTGGCGAAATATGTCTCCCCGCCCGCAGTTGTGCAGATGTCATATACATCATTCTCGCTAAGGCTTTCATTGTCTTCGGGAATGCGTGTATAGAACTTATAATCGATATCCGAAGGTGAATCGAAGTCAGTAGAGAACATGATAAGTCCAAGAGTGGTGCCGATGCAGATGTTTCCGAATTTATCAGCCAGTAGTGTCCTTATCTGTGATCCGAACTGGGAGGGGTAATTCTTCAGGTTATTCCTGTAATTGATAAACTTCTTTTCTTTTTCATCAAGCAGATTAAGTCCGCCTCCATAAGTGCCTATCCAGATGCGTTGCTTATTGTCTTCAAAGATTGCATATACACTGTTGTGGCTCAAGCTAAAAAGGTCTTCTTCCAAATGGCTGTAATGATCTATATTGTATGAATCTCCCGCAGGGATCAGTTTGTATACGCCTTCTCCTTTTGTCCCTATCCAGATATTTTTTTTACTGTCTTCTGTCATGCAATAGGTTATGCCTTCAATAGGAGCTCCATATTCTATTTTTCCGTTTCTGCACAGGTATCCTTTTTGAACGCGGTTTTTATCGTATACGAATACTTTTCCACCCTTGGCCGATACCCACAGGTTTTGCCTGCTGTCTTCGAAAATACTGCGTACATCGTTGTTAATAGTGGAATGTATATTCGGATCGACAGTTATCGTTTTAAAAACATCATTATTGAATATAACCTTATCCAGTCCATGCGACCGGGTGCTTAGCCAAAGGTTTCCCTGTTGGTCGGAAAATGCGGCATGCATCATATTCGAGAATTTCCAGTTGGGTGACGACGGCTCATTGAAAAACGGCATCAATTGGTCTTTTTGCGGGTCATAGTAACCAAAACCACCCCCTCTCGGATGAATCCATACCCGGTTTTCCCTATCTTCGAAAATGAAATAATTGGAAGGGAATACATTAGAAACGGAACTTTCTGTATTCATCTCAAAATGCTTCATCTCCCTTGTTTGCGGGTTGAACTTTGCCACGCCCTGATAGTCTACTTCAAACCATATATTTCGCGCCCGGTCTATGTAGGTGGAAAGTATCTTGTCCGATCTCAGCTCTTTTACGTTCGACTTATCATATTTCTTTAGTTCCTTGGTTTCGGTATTGTATATAAAGAAACCATCATTCCGGGTTGTGATTACGATCTCGTTACCTGTTATGGCTTCAATATGTCTTATTTCAGATTTAGCATTTGTCTGAAACAATTCCGATTGTCCGCTTTTTTTATTATGTATCCATATCCGTCCGTTACCCGATCCGAACCATATATTATCCTGCTGTTCCATAACAGAATAGAAATCCTGGGTGGGATTGGAACCGGTTTGAGCCTTTTCTGTGAAATAACTGTTTACTTTCTTGTTGTCTTTGCTTACCGAATATAGTCCGTTGTTGGTTAATATCCATGTATTCAGTTCGCTGTCTTCGTATATAGAATAAACCGTATTGCCATTGATGCGCTTGTTGTCGGTGTTGTAGATTTCGATGCTGAAGGATGAATCGGTCACGCACACACATCCCATATTATTCGATAACAGCCACGTCTTCCCCGATTTTGTTGTAACGATTTTAGATGCGATAAACGTGAAGTCTTCATACTCTTTCAGAGATCTTATCCCCATAAAGTCTTCTGTACGGGGGTCAAACCGGTGTGGTTCCATGTCGTAGGGCAATGTCCATATATAACCGTATTTATCTTCGGTAATGAAATCAATACGGTTGCTGCGCATATGGTATTTATCGCCCAGCTGTATTTTGTAAGTGTAAAAGTTATATCCGTCGAACCGGCAGAGCCCGTTCCATGTAGAAAACCAGATAAACCCCTTATTATCTTGCAGAATACTCATTATAGTATGCTGTGGCAATCCGTCTTCAGGTCCATAATGCTCAAAGAAGCATCTCTCCTGGGCATTGGATGACAGGCTGGTCAGAATAATTAAGAAGAAGCTAAATAATAGTTTTAGTCTCATGGTACAGTGTGGCTTTAATGCAAATATAGTGAGTTTTGCGGGAATTATCCAAAAATAGCAGTAAGTCAATTCCTCCCCCTCTAAAAAATATTTTCTCCCCCTTATTGTCGGGGAAAGCTGTATACATTGCATCCGAAATCTGACAGTATGCTATACCATGAAATAAACTAAATATACCTTAATAAAATAAAAATACAAGAAATCTAATTCCATTAAAGAAAACGACATGAAAAAAATGACTAAGAACAATCTCTGAAATCTTCACTCTTTTTTAAGAAAACTTAGAAAAAATCAAAAAATTAAACTAAATTGAAATTATAAATCTACTAACTATGCAAAAGATGATCAAAAGAATTTTGTCTCTTATGTGTATTTCTTTGTTTTTATTGAGTGGGCAAATTTATGCTCAGCAAAAAAACATAACAGGTACAGTAAAAGATTCTCAGGGCGAGCCCCTGATTGGTGTTACCGTTTCGATTAAAGGTACAACAAAAGGTACGATGACCGATATCGATGGTAAATATACTCTTTCGGTAACGAATGATGACAAGACACTTGTTGCTACTTATGTGGGAATGAAACCGAATGAAAAAGCAATTACAGGAACTGTCGTTGATTTTACATTGGAAGATCTTAGTTCCGAACTGGAAGAGGTAGTTGTTATTGGTTATGGTACTGTAAAGAGAAAAGACCTTACAGGATCGGTTTCTTCGGTTCAGTCAGAAGCTATTCAGGCTGTTCCTGTTTCAAATGTGGCAGAGGCCATAGCCGGTAAAATGGCAGGGGTGCAGATTACAGCAACAGAAGGATCTCCCGATGCGGAAATGAGAATACGTGTACGTGGAGGAGGTTCTATTACCGGCGATAATACTCCGTTGTTTATTGTTGACGGTTTCCCTGTAGAATCTATAAGTGATATCCCTTCATCTGACATCGAATCAATCGATGTCCTTAAAGACGCATCTTCTACAGCTATTTATGGATCTCGTGGAGCCAATGGTGTAGTTATCGTTAATACAAAAAGTGGAAAGGAAGGTAAAATATCGGTGAATTATAATGCCTTTTATTCATGGAAAACAATGGCTAAAAAGCTCAATACACTTGGTGTGGAAGATTATGTGAACTGGCAATATGAGCTGGCTATGCTTAGGGAAAAAGATTATGATGTGATCAATCCTGGAAATTATACTAAATACTTTGGCAATTATCAGGATATGGATATGTACGATGGTTTGGCTGCTAATGATTGGCAAGATCAGGTGTTTGGACGTACAGGGCATACATTTAATCATAGTTTGAGTATTTCTGGTGGTAGTGAAAAAACAAAATATTCATTCAATTATAGCCATGTAGACGATAAGGCTATTATGGAAATGTCTAATTTCAAAAGAGACAACCTGAGTTTGAAGCTGAATAGCAAACCATCGAAAAGGACTACTCTGGATTTTTCAATTCGCTATTCCAATACTGATATTAATGGTGGCGGTGCCAACGAATCGAAAACAGAGGTATCTTCAGCCGATTCACGTATGAAAAATGCCATGATCTATTCTCCTCTGAACTTCGCAGACCTGAGTGACGGATACGATGAAGATTCTCAATTGACAAACCCTTTGGTTTCACTGGCTGACAATGACCGTAAGCAAAATAAAAGAAATTTTAATTATAATGGAAGTTTCGGTTGGGAGATCTTTGATAATTTCCGATTCAAGACCGAGTTTGGTCTGGCGCATGTTACCAGCAGTGATTCAAGGTTTTATGGAGTTACCACTTATCATTCGCGTATAGATGGAGGAAAGCAACCAATTGCAGAATTTACAGATAAAGATAAAAAGACATTCCGTAATACGAATACGGTAAATTACGATTTCAAAAAATTGCTGAAAAGTGAAGATCACCATTTGAATTTATTAGGTGGGCAGGAATATATTAAAACGAAAGGGACAACAAACTCTTATGATGTTCGCTTCTATCCTTCATTCTTTACATCAAAAGAGGCATTCGATCTTACTACGCAAGGAACACCTTATACTATCGATAGATTCAAAAACGAGGATGATGTTCTTTTCTCTTTCTTTAGCCGTGTAAACTACGACTATCAAAGTAAATACTTATTTAGTGCTACTTTCCGTGCCGATGGCTCATCTAAATTTGCTGAAGGCAACCGTTGGGGATATTTCCCTTCTGCTGCTGTGGCCTGGCGTATTTCTTCAGAAACTTTTATGGATCAAACCAGAACATGGCTGGAAGATTTGAAGCTTAGGGCGAGTTATGGTACAGCTGGAAATAATAATATTCCGGAAGGTCAATACCGAACAAGTTATTCATCTAGTAGTACAAGCTGGGTTAATAACGAAACCAGTTATTGGGGTACAGGTAAGAGAATGTCTAATCCGGACTTGAAGTGGGAAACCACGTATACCCGTAATATCGGTCTCGATTATACTTTATTCGGAGGTAAAATAAGCGGATCGTTCGAGGGATACTGGAATACAACTAAAGACCTTTTGATGGACTTCAATGTGAGGGGTTCAGGTTATGATACTCAATATCGTAATATGGGTGAAACACAGAATAAAGGTTTCGAAGCAACTATTAACTGGAATATCATCAGTAAAAAGGATTATGGTGTGAGTTTCGGAGCTAATATCGGATTCAACAAGAACAGGATCAACTCTTTGGGTGTAATGGATGACTATTTTGAGTCGTCAGGATGGGCTTCTACTGAAATTATTGGTGATTATCGTGTTGCTGTACATGGACAAGTTGGGGAAATCTATGGATACCAGTCCGATGGACGTTACGAGGCTTCTGACTTCGAATCTTATGATGCGGCAAAAAAACAATGGATATTGAAACCGGGAGTAGCTGATGCTTCAGAGATAATAGGAGATTTGCGTCCGGGATCGATGAAACTTAAAAATACTGATGGAAGTGAGGATAATAAAGTTACAGCAGCAGACCGTTCAGTTATAGGTAATGTAAATCCGGTTCATACAGGGGGATTCAATATCAATGGTTACTTTAAAGGTTTTGACCTTTCTGCAAACTTTACATGGAGCTATGGTAATGATGTCTACAACGCCAATAAGATAGAATATACTTCCACCTCTAAGTATAATTACCGCAATATGCTGGATATTATGCAAAGTGGCAACCGTTGGACAAACCTTCGTCCTGACGGAACTATTTCCAATGACCTTGACGAATTGGCAGCGATGAATGCCAATACCACAATGTGGTCTCCTTTTATGAAACAATCTGTTATATCTGATTGGGCTGTAGAGGATGGCTCGTTCCTTCGCCTGAACACATTGACATTAGGATATACTTTACCTCAGGTTTTGCTTAAGAAGATAAGTGTTCAAAACCTTCGGTTCTACGTAACAGGATATAATTTATTCTGTATAACAAGCTACAGTGGATTCGATCCTGAAGTATCAACGCGTACTAAAAGTGCTGTAACTCCTGGTGTAGACTATTCGGCATATCCGAAGAGCAGACAATTTGTAGTAGGTTTAAATCTAACATTCTAATACCTAATTAAACAATGAAAAAATTTATATATACAACTATGTTAGCGATGTCATTATCGGGCAGTCTTTTACTGACTTCCTGCAATGATATACTGGATACGACAGCAGATTCATCGATGGATGATACTCAGATATTTGCAAAATATGAGTTGGCTTATGGTGCCATAACAGGCATTTATCATTCTTTTGGAGAAACTAATTCATATCGTGGACGTATACTTCCCTGGTATGGGTTCAATACGGATATAGAGTGGTACAATAACTCGGATAAACTAGGAGATGGGAAAGCCGATATCGCGGTTTACTACTGTAGACCTGATAATAATCAGTTAAACATTGACAATGACCCATGGTCGAAAATGTACGAAGCTGTTGAGCGTTGTAACATGGCGATCTCTGGTCTGCGGGAATTTGCCGATTTCTCCGATTCCAGAATGTCCCAATTGTTAGGTGAAGCGTTAACATTGAGGGCTGTTATCTACATTGACCTTGTAAACTGTTGGGGGAATGTTCCCGCACGTTTTGCTCCTGTAACAGCCGAGACGTTATATATGCCTGTTTCAGATAAAGATGTTATTTTTAAACAACTTATTGCCGATCTGCAAGAGGCACAGAACCTGGTTGCCTGGCCTAACGAGACAAGTGCGACATCTACAGTAGAGCACGTTAACAAAGCTTTTGTTAAAGGACTTTTGGCTCGTGTTTGTTTACAGGCATCCGGATATTCGTTGAGAGACGACGGTAAAACTGCGCTAAGTAGTGATCCCGAGTTAGCAAAGTCTGTATTGTATCCTATTGCTTTACAGGCATGTAAAGATGTTATTGATTCAAAGACATGTGGATTGGAAGATTCGTTCGAAAATATTTTTATAAATAACTGTAAGGATGTGATTTCCGCAGGTGGTGAATCTCTGTGGGAAATGCCTTTTGCTAATTCACCTTCAGCCCGTGGACGCCAGGTATATACTTTCGGTACTAAGCATAACGATACTGATAAATACGGCTTAAATCAGGGAGGTCAGGCAGGCCCGACTCCAAATTTCTATTATGATTATAACGTAAAAGATAAACGCCGCGATGTAACTTGTATTCCTTATGAATGGACAAAAGAGAAACAAATACTTCGCAAACTTAATAACTGGAGTTTTGGAAAATACCGTTACGAGTGGATGGATCGTCAGATAACTTCCGGTACGGATGATGGAATAAATAAACAATATATGCGATATGCTGATATAATACTTATGAGAGCTGAATTGGAAAATGAATTGAACGGCCCATCTGCGGCAGCTCCTTATCTCCGGGAAATTCGCGAAAGGGCTTTCGATTCGGCTGATTGGGCTACAGAAGTAACCAGCTATGTAACAACTGCCAGTGCAAGCAAGGATGCTATGCAGAAAGCAATTATTGATGAACGTGCATTCGAGTTCTGTGGAGAAATGCTTCGTAAAGCAGACCTTATTCGCTGGAATCTTTTAAAGACCAAATTAGATGAAAGTAAAGAAAAAATGTACAGATTACGTGACAGAACGGGCGAATATGCTGATTTGAATACCAAGGTTTATTATAATATGGTCGATTTCGAATGGACAAGGAATGGTACGACAAATACTGAAAGTAAGGCCGCAGTGTCTATATATGGATTGAGTCATGGAGAAACACTGGATAAGAGTGGTGATTATGAATTTTCTGAATCATGGTTTGGAGACACTAAATTGGAAGATTCAAAAATAGAGGCGATTTATGCTCGTGATCCTGACCTGTATATGTACTGGCCTATATTCAATGTTGTGATAAACGCAAGTAATGGGGCTCTTCAAAATCCTTCATGGTATAACTAATACTTTAAAAACAAAGAAATAATGAAAAAGTTATTCAAATATACAACCCTCATTGGGATACTGTTATTGACAGGATTTGTTGCCGTTTCCTGCGATGATGTAGATGATATCGTTAATCCTGATTTTGACCGGCTATTTTCTCCGGTAGATCTGAAAGGAACAATCTCGAATATGACAGGAGTCAAGGTAACCTGGACTGAGAGTAAAGATGCTGAAGCTTATATTCTTGAGGTTATCGAAGGGGCTGATGAAAGTGGCGAAAAAGTAGCATCATACACAGTCACACCGGATGAAATACCATATACGGTGATCGGACTGGAAGGTGAAACCGAATATACAATCAGAGTAAAAGCTACTACTAATCAAGGTAGAGAAGATTCAAAATGGAGTACTATTGTTGTTACAACAGGCACAGAGCAAATCTTCTTAAATTTCGAAGATGGCGATATTGATTATACCGAAGTCACACTTCGCTGGACTGCGGGTGAAGTTGCTACAAAGATTATGCTTACTCCGGGCGATATAGAGCATACTGTTACTGCAAGTGAAATAGCAGCAGGTCAGGCTACAATCACAGGATTGATAAGAGCGACCCAATATAAAGCAACATTGTTGAACGGAACAAAAACTCGTGGGACTAAGACTTTCGAAACCCGTGGGGCTGCCATAGAAGTAACACCTACTGATGATTTTGCTACAATGATTGCAGAGGCTAATGATGAAGATGTATTCTCATTGGCCGCAGGGGAATATTCGGTAGGAAAGCTCTCCATAAAGAAGAGTATAACAATTAAGGGTGCAAATGCGACAAACAGACCGGTTCTTAAAGCCCTTCTATCTTTAGAAGCAGGTGTCTCTTTTGAACTGAAAGATATTATACTGAATGGAGCAGATGCAGTCGATGCCGGAGCCAATGCCGATCAGGCAATTCAATTTAATACAGCAGATGTTGATTATGGAGATATTACTATTACAGGGTGTGAAATCAAAAACTATCTGAAAGGACTTTTATACTTCAATCAGAAAGGAATGGCCGAATCAATAACTATAGACAAGTGTATTATCTATGATATTGAATGTAATGGAGGAGACTTCTTCGATTGCCGTAAAGGAACTGCAAAACAGATTAACTTTACCAACAATACTGTTTATAACAGTGCATTAGCACGAGATTTCTTTAGAATAGATAATGATAATTCATCGGCTTTCTCTTCTGCACCAAAACTTCTGATTGACCATAATACATTCAATAATGTATCAAATGGTAGTAGCAGGCGTATGCTTTATGTTCGCTGGGTTGGTAATGAGATTACTTTCACCAATAATATTCTGGCAAATACAGATGGATATTACACAAATCAGGCTGCAACAAATATCGTGTTGATGAGGAATAATAACTATCATAATGCGCCTAACTTCACCGGTAGTACCCAAAGTAGTGCGAAAAATGATACAGGTACTTATACAACATTAGATCCGGGCTTTGCCAATGTTGCCAATGGTGATTTCACTCTGTCAAATTCGACATTGATTTCCAATGGAATAGGAGATCCTCAATGGATTAAAGAATAATATAAACCCAACACTGTTGCAGGTCAAACTCCTGCAACAGTATTAAAAAACGCTCAGAACAGAAATTTATAAACTGTAAGACCTTTTGTTTATATACTGTAATTTTTACAGTATAGCACTTCACATGTAAAGTCTTACATTATAATACAAAATCTAATGTATATAAAGAAACTAACTCAATTTGTTGCGTTATCCATATTAATATTGGTTTCACAATCGGGATGCGCGCAAAAAGACGAGTACAAATATGAATATCTTTACAAGGACCTTCCGTTTGGAATGCAAAAACTGGATAAACCCGTATTTCCTTCCAATCAGGTGTCTGTTGCTGATTTCGGAGGAGTAGCCGATGGTGTTACTCTTAATACCGAAGCATTTGAAAAAGCGATGGATGCGTTGGGAAAGAAGGGTGGAGGAACACTAATCGTTCCCTCGGGCATATGGTATACAGGGCCAATTGTATTCCGGTCGAACATCAATATGCATCTAGAAAAAGGCGCCTTGATCCTTTTTTCAGCCGATTTCAACCTGTATCCATTGGTAAATACAGTATTTGAAGGGCTGGATACACGCCGTTGCCAGTCGCCTATTTCGGGGCGCAACTTGGAAAATATTGCTATTACAGGAAAAGGCTCTATCAACGGGTCTGGCGAGGCTTGGCGACCTCTGAAAAAAGCAAAGGTAACAGCCTATCACTGGAAAGAAGTAGTTGCTTCGGGTGGTGTTGTCAAAGACGGAAATTACTGGTTCCCGTCCGAAGGATCGAAGAAAGGTCTTGAAATAAGCGATATGAATGTGCCTCCCAAAAATCTTACGGAAGCAGAATGGATGGAAGTGAGGGATTTCCTTCGACCTGTAATGGTTAGCTTTATCGAATGTAAGAATGTTCTGCTAGAAGGAGTTCTGTTCGAGAATTCTCCAAGCTGGAATATTCATCCGCTGATGTGTGAGAATGTTATTATCGATAATATATTTGTCCGCAATCCGGGTTATGCACAAAACGGCGATGGCGTAGACCTCGAATCGTGTGTAAACACTATTATTGTGAACAGTACGTTCGATGTAGGCGATGATGCTATTTGTATAAAATCGGGTAAAGATGAAGATGGCCGCAAGCGTAACCGTCCTACCGAAAATGTAATAATAGATAACTGTAAGGTTTTTCAGGGGCACGGAGGATTTGTTGTCGGTAGCGAAATGTCGGGAAGCGTAAGAAATGTTTCGGTTTCTAACTGTCAATTTCTGGGTACTGATGTCGGCCTTCGTTTCAAAAGCCGCAGAGGACGTGGCGGTATCGTAGAAAATATCTATATTCGGGATATTAACATGTTTGATATTGTAACAGAATCGTTTCTGTTCGATCTCTATTACGGAGGAAAATCGGCTAGTGAATCGCTGGAAGATGGAGATGTAACTCCTGTCGATGAGGTTGTTCCGGCGGTTGACGAAACTACTCCGGCTTTCAAGAATATTTATGTGAAGAACCTCACATCGAGAAATGCGCGCCGTGCTATGTTGTTCAACGGGCTACCGGAAATGAAGATCGAAAATATAAATGTGGAGAATGTAACTATTTCGTCTACCATCGGTGCTGAACTGGTTGAATCTGAAAATATCCATTTCAAGAATGTAACACTGATTCCAAAAACAGGACCGGCTTTAATACTCAAAAATGTGAAAGATTTCTACCTTACAGGATTTGAATATCCGGCCAGTCTTAAAGAAGCTGTAACGATCAGCGGGAAAAATGAAAATATTCAATTGCCTGATTCTTTGAATAAAAATCTTGTTCAGGTAATAAACTAAACCGGAAGGGTGAAAGTGATGAGAACTAAACTATTTATGATCATTTTGTCTGTTGCTTCTGTAGTTTCTATAGAAGCACAGACAAAATATTCAGTGAGATTAACTGAGTCTGAAATCAAACGCAATCCTGAATCATGGATGCTTGATTTTTCGCCGAAACCGAAGTGGAATTATTGCCATGGGCTTGAATTACAGGCTATATATCAAACTTGGCAACAAACATTCGATCAACGGTATTACGACTATGTATACAGCTTTGCCGATCTGATGGTTGAACCGGACGGGCAGGTGAAAACATACAAACCGCTCGAATATAATATCGATCGTGTTAATTCGGGTAAGTTCTTATTCCCGATGTACGCTCTGACAAAACAGGAGCGTTTCAAAAAAGCGATTGATTTGATGCGTGACCAGATGCGTACACATCCTCGTACTAAGGATGGTAGTTTCTGGCACAAAAAAATATACCCTCATCAGGTATGGCTCGACGGTCTTTATATGGCAGGGCCTTTTCTTGCAGAATATGCAAAAACATTTAATGAACCGGAATTATTTGATGATGTAGCCCTTCAGATACTCGATGTGCATAAATATATGTATGATGCGAAAACAGGCTTATATTATCATGGTTGGGACGAAAGCCGTGAGCAACGCTGGTCTGATCCGAAGACGGGTCTTTCCCCTAATTTCTGGTCGAGAAGTATTGGCTGGTATATGATGGCTATAGTTGATGTGCTCGACTTTATGCCAGAGAACCATCCTAAAAGAGGAGAGATTATTTCATTGATACAAAACCTGAGTGCAGCGGTTGAAAAATTTCGCGATAAGGAAACCGGCATGTGGTTTCAGGTGACCGATCAGATGTACCGGGAAGGCAATTATATTGAATCCAGTGCTTCGGCCATGTTTATATACACATGGGTAAAAGGCGCGCAGAAAGGATATTTGGATAAATCTTATCTGAAAAAAGGAGAAAAAGCGTACGATCAGTTTGTGAAGCGCTTTATAAAAGATAACAGTGACGGAACGGTTTCATTGACTGATGGTTGTGCCGTAGCCGGACTTGGAGGAGAAAAGAATTATCGTGATGGAAGTTACGAATACTATATAAATGAACCTGTGAGAGATAATGACCCTAAAGCAGTAGGGCCGTTTATTATGCTGAGCATTATGCTTGATAAATAAAAAACGGATATGAAAACAATAACATCTTTTTTTGCAGTCATATTGTCATGCGTGTCATTGACTGCGCAAACACCGGCTTTTCCCGGAGCTGAGGGTGGAGGTATGTATACTTCCGGCGGTCGTGGAGGCAAAGTTTATTATGTGAACTCGTTGGAAGATTCAGTAGACGGCGATAAGAAAACTCAGGAAGGTACACTTCGTTGGTGTCTTGAGCGGCCGGGGGCAAAAACGATATTATTCAAAGTCGCGGGTATCATCCATCTGACAAAGAAATTACACATATCTGACAGTACAACTATTGCAGGACAATCTGCTCCGGGCGATGGTATCTGTATTGCTAATTATCCTGTAAGAGTTGAGGGTAATAATGTGATCATAAGATATATGCGATTCCGTATGGGTGACCTCGCAGGCGTGGCTGATGATGCTTTGTATGGCTATCGCCAGAAGGATATTATTATCGATCATTGCTCTATGAGTTGGAGTACTGACGAGTGCTCTTCGTTTTACGACAATGAAAACTTTACGATGCAGTGGTGTATTATTTCCGAAAGCCTGAGAGCTTCGGTACATAAAAAAGGCGCTCACGGATATGGTGCTATCTGGGGTGGAAAGAAAGCTTCGTATCATCATAATTTGCTGGCACATCACGATAGCCGCAATCCCCGCATGTGCGGTAGCCGTTATAACAATGAGCCTGAACTCGAATTAGTCGATTTCAGAAATAATGTGATATACAATTGGGGAAGCAACAGTGGTTATGCCGGAGAAGGAGGAAGGTATAATTTTATCAATAATTATTATAAACCAACTTCTACATCTTCTAACAAGAGCCGCATATTTTCACCTAATGCCGATGATGGCAAGAATAAGCAGGCAGCAGGAATCTGGGGTAAATTTCATCTGAATGGAAATGTTATCCATGGAAATGAAAAAGTCTCGAAGAATAATATACTAGGGCTGCAACCCAATCCTGCGGATAAAGATGTTTATGATCTGGTGTCTTTTATGCCATTCGAAACACCTTTTGTTACTACCGATAGTGCTGAAGATGCATTTAAAAAGGTTTTGGCGAAGGCCGGAGCCTCTTATAAAAGAGATAAAACCGATGCGCGTGTCATAAAAGAAGTCAGAAACGGGTTGGCTCCAAAAAGAGCATCCGGAGATGCCGGTACAAGACCGGGCATGATAGATACTCAGAACGATGTTGGTGGATGGGAAACTTATGCGTACGATCTGAAAGATGTACCTGTGGACTCCAATATCGATGGTATTCCTGACGGATGGCTTGAAAAGAAATATCCGGGTAAAACGGCTAATGATCTGAATGAAGAGGGATACACTTATCTCGAAGTATATTTAAACAGCCTTGTAAAATAGGATATGATAATGAAGAAGTTTATTTTTATTTGTTTCCTGCTTTTTTCTCTTTGCGCATTTGCACAAGAGAAGACCGAATACATTGTTGACCGTAACGGGACAGGGGATTTCCGTACTATTCAGGAGGCGATAAAAGCTGTACGTACAGGAGATCCGCGCGGACAAATTACTATTCATGTGAAAAATGGGATTTATAAAGAAAAACTGATACTACCACCTCATGTTACCCATGTGCGGATAATAGGAGAGGATAAGGATAAAACAATTATAAATTATGACGACCATGCCAATATCGACAAGATGGGAACATTTAAAACCTATACTTTCCTGTTAAGTGGAAATGACGTGATATTAGAAAATCTTACCATAGAAAACTCTTCTGCCGAATTAGGACAGGCTATCGCCCTGCATATTGAGGGAGACAGGGTAATCCTGCGCAACTGCCGCCTGCTCGGGCATCAGGATACATTGTATGCAGGCCGCGACGGAGCCCGGCAGTATTTCGAGAATTGTTATATAGAAGGAACTACCGATTTTATATTTGGCCCGTCAACTGCTTGGTTCGAAGGTTGTACGATACATTGCAAAAAGAATTCATATATCACAGCTGCTAATACTCCTCAGAATATAAAATATGGTTATATTTTCAATAATTGTGATATAACAATGGCTGACGGTATAACCGATGTTTACCTCGGTCGTCCGTGGCGAGCTTATGCCATGACGCTATTTATGAATTGCACCTTGCCCAAAGGAATAAAACCCGAAGGCTGGGACAACTGGCGCAATCCTGAAAATGAAAAAACAGCCCGCTATATGGAATACGGCAACAAAGGAGAAGGTGCTTCAGTAAAAGGAAGAGTAAAATGGGCAAAAATCTTATCTTCAACACAAGCATCGGAATATACTATAGAAAATGTATTGAGTGGGTGCGATAACTGGAATCCGAAAAATATTTTGAACTAATGAAAAAGGTAATTACATTTCTTGTGTGTTGTTTGTTTCTGACCAATACTGCTGTTTGGGCACAGAAACGGATATTTATGATAGGCGATTCCACAATGGCCGATAAAGATCTGTTCAGGAATGTGACCGATAGTGTTTCCGGAAAAACAGAATCAGTACCTTTCCCTGAAAAGGGTTGGGGACAAGTGCTTCCCTTATTCTTCAATCAGAATATTGTAGTCGACAACCATGCTAAAAATGGCAGAAGCTCGAGGACTTTTATTAGTGAAGGTCGTTGGCAGAGAGTGATAGATAATATAAAATCAGGTGATTACCTTATCATTCAGTTCGGGCATAATGATGCATCCGTAGAAAAGAAAGACCGGTATACCACACCCGCAGAATATGTTGAATATTTCACCATGTTTGTACAAAAAGCCAAAGAGAAGGGAGCCAGGCCAATTATTTGTACTTCAGTAGCCAGACGTAAGTTCGATAAGAACGGTGAATTTGTAGATTCTCACGGCGAATACCTCGATCTGGCACGTAATGTGGCAAAGAAAGAAGGCATTCCGATGATCGATATGTATGAGAAAAGTAAACGGCTTTTGATAAAAATGGGAGTGGAAGATTCCAAGTCTTTGTTCCTGCATCTGAAACCGGGTGAAAACAAAAACTTTCCGGAAGGTAAAATCGATAATACTCATTTCATGATCAAAGGTGCAGATGCTATGGCTTATTTATTTATCGAAGGTTTGAATGAATTAGGTATTACAGATTTAACGAAGGAATTTAACGAAGTAGCATATTAAGAGAGGATTTTCTCCATATACTGCTTTTAAAGAGCTTAAAATATTAATTAAGGTTCTACCCTTAAGTTTTTTAGATTAGATTGTTTTTAGATTTTGATTGAGGGTAGGGTAGAAATAGTAATTTCCCCTGCCCTTATTCTTTTTAGAAATGTGTGTATGAAATATATGAAGTTCTTATTGTTTTTCATGTTCTGTTATAGTTCGTCTATAGCCCAGAATGTAATAATAAATGGTATTCCGCGTGATACTTCATTTACTGTACACAGTGCCTATGTGAAGGCATTAAAGAATTATCCGCAAATACAAATTGTTTCTCCACAATTGCCTGAAAATGTGAGGGAAATTGAAAATGTAACCTATTCTACACTGAAATCAGGAAGAAACCTTAATCTCAATATATACCGTCCAAAGAATGATGAAAAATACCCGGCTCTATTAATGGTGCATGGAGGAGGTTGGAGCTCTGGTGATCTGTCCTTGCAAATACCAATGGCTCAGCGAATAGCATCGAAAGGTTATGTTACAGTTCCTGTTGAGTACCGTTTATCTCCTGAATCACAATTTCCTGCGGCAGTTTTTGATCTCAAAATAGCGATCAGGTGGATACGCGCAAATGCAGAGATTTATGGGATCGATACTACAAAAATAGCAATTTCGGGTTGTTCTGCCGGCGGGCAGTTAGCGATGTTGGTTGGAATGACGAATTTCCGGCCTGAATACGAAACACCGGATGAATATGCCAGTTACAATACAAATGTTCACGCTGTGGTAAATATCGATGGGATTTCTGATTTTTCGACTGAAGAACTAACAGCTACAAGAGAGTCTTTGGCAAAGAATAAGATGCCTGCTTCTATAAAATGGCTGGGAGGAACCTATGAAGATATGAAAGATACGTGGATTGCCGCCTCTCCAATCAATCATGTGACTAAAGATTCGGCTCCGGTCATGTTCATTAATAGCTCTATTCCCCGGTTTCATGGAGGGAGAGATGAAATTATTGAAAAATTGTCCGCTTATAATATATATACCGAAGTTTATGCTTTTGATGATAGTCCTCATCCATTCTGGCTGTTTTACCCGTGGTTTCCTACTACAGTGGACAGGACTGTTTCTTTTCTGGATAAGGTCTTGAAAGGCAAGGAAAACAAGTGAAATGTACTCTCTTATGTTATATAACATTTTTTTATTTCTTAACAGGTTGTTAAAGTATTGATACATAGTCAATAACTATATTTTGGGTAATATTTGTGTGCGCACACATGTTGTTTAATTAGTAATTAATGATATATTTGTAAAATATTTGTGTGCGCACACACTTTTCGGACGCGTACATATTGAAAATGGAAAAGAACAATAATACAATAAGATAAAAAATATAATCATGAAACAGTTTTTAGACGACAATTTTGTATTGCAAAACGAAACAGCCGGGTATTTATATCACCAACATGCTAAGTCATTGCCGATCATAGACTATCACTGTCACCTCGATCCTAAAATGATAGCAGAAGATTATAAATTCGATAATCTTGGTGAGATATGGCTTGGTGGAGACCATTATAAATGGCGTGCGATGCGTACAAATGGAGTGGACGAACGCTATTGTACAGGAAAAGATACCACAGACTGGGAAAAGTTTGAGAAATGGGCCGAAACTGTGCCTTATACGATGCGTAACCCTTTATACCACTGGACTCATCTGGAACTAAAAACTGCTTTTGGCGTAACCAAATTATTGAAACCAGAGACAGCAAGAGAAATTTTTGATGAATGTACAGCAAAGCTTCGTACGCCTGAATTCTCAGCTCGTGGCATGATGAAGCATTACAAAGTGGAAACTGTATGTACTACAGACGATCCTGTCGATTCGTTGGAATATCATATCGCTCTTAAAAATGAAGGGTTTTCTATAAAAGTATTGCCTACATGGCGTCCTGATAAGGCGATGGCAGTGGAAGATCCGAAAGCTTACCGTGCTTATGTGGAGAAACTATCGGAAGTTTCAGGTATTTCTGTCAGTAATTTTTCAGACCTGATTGCTGCGCTTCGCAACCGTCACGATTTCTTTGCCAGTGTAGGATGTAAATTATCCGATCATGGTATAGAGGAGTTTTATGCAGAAGACTATACACAGACCGAGATAGATGCGATCTTCAATAAGGTGTATGGTGGCAGTCAGCTTAGCCATGAAGAAGTTATCAAATTTAAATCGGCGATGCTTTTCGAAGGAGCTATCATGGACTGGGAAAAAGGATGGACTCAGCAGTTCCACTATGGAGCTATCCGTAACAACAATACTCGTCTTTTCAAACAATTAGGTCCTGATACTGGTTTTGATTCTATAGGGGACTTTACCATAGCCAAAGCAATGTCGAAATTTTTTGACAAGCTCGATACCGGCGATAAGCTTGCTAAAACAATTATATATAATCTCAATCCTCGCGACAATGATCTTATTGCGACAATGATCGGAAACTTCCAGGATGGTTCGGTTGCAGGAAAGATCCAGTTCGGTTCGGGCTGGTGGTTCCTCGATCAGAAAACAGGTATGGAAGCACAGATGAATTCATTGTCAAATCTTGGACTGTTAAGCCGTTTTGTAGGTATGTTGACAGACTCCCGAAGCTTCTTGTCATATCCGCGTCACGAATATTTTCGCCGTATTCTTTGCAACCTGATCGGAACGGATGTTGAACAAGGTTTGTTGCCTTCTTCAGAATTACCATTCTTAGGACAATTGGTGGAAAATGTATCGTATTACAATGCGAAGAACTTCTTTAAGTTCTAAATAAGGAAATCTAAAGATCAATCTAAAATATAAAAACAATGAAAACAATAATCGAAGAACGTTGGGGAACTCACCCGGATGATGTGAAACATTACGACACTGCTCAGTTGAGAAAAGAATTCTTGGTGGAAACTCTTTTCGAAGCGGATAGTGTACTGATGACTTATACGCATAACGACCGTCTGATTATCGGAGGAGCATTACCAGTAAACGAGGTGTTGAAACTGGAAACTGTAGACCTTATCCGTTCAGAGTATTTTTGTGAACGCCGCGAACTTGGTATTATATGTATCGAAGGCGAGGGTACGGTTTCAGTTGATGGCAAAGAATATAAAATGGGCTTTAAAGATGCCGTTTATGTAGGTCGTGGCTCGAAAGATGTTGTGTTTAAAAGCAACGATTCTTCAAAACCGGCCAAGTTCTACTTTGCGTCTTCTCCGGCACATAAAGAATTTCCTACTGCACAGATTACTTCAGAAATGCGTCGTACCCGTGACTTGGGTGCTAAGGCTACATCGAACGAAAGATTATTGAATCAGCTTATCCTTAGCGAGATTGTTCCTTGTTGTCAGTTACAGATGGGAATGACCGAGTTGAAAGAGGGTAGCGTTTGGAATACAATGCCTCCTCATACACACTCTCGTCGTATGGAAGCATATTTCTATTTCAAAGTGCCTGCCCAACAGTCAGTATGTCACTTTATGGGACAGCCGCAGGAAACCCGTCATATCTTTATGGGTAACGAACAGGCGGTTATCTCTCCGTCATGGTCGATCCATTCGGCAGCCGGAACAAGTAACTATACTTTTATTTGGGCAATGTGTGGAGAGAATCTTGATTATGATGACATGGATACTTTCACAGCAGATAAACTTCGTTAATGTTGAACTCTAAAAAACAGAAATAAATGAAAAACATATTTGTTATATTGTTTACCGTTGCGTTCCTGTTCTCTTGTTCAGGTGCCAGTAATGACGTGAAAGTGACAGTTGAGAATCCGAGTAGTTTCGATCGGTTGTCAGAGCTGGTTGAAATTCCTATTGATACAATAAAAGGAAAACTTCCTTTAAAGGATAGCTTGGTTTATGTTGTTAAAACTATTGATGGAACAGTTATTCCTTCTCAGGTTACATATGACCGGAATATCGTTTTCCAGCCCGGATTGAAAGCAGGAGAATCAAAATCATTCGTTATTACAACCGGAGAGCCTCAGGAATTTCCTGCCAAAACATTCGGACGTTTTATTACAGAACGTAAAGACGATTTTGCATGGGAAAATGACCGTGTGGCATTTCGTGCCTATGGGCCATCACTTGTCGAGATAGACGGACCGAGTAATGGGTTCGATATATGGTATAAGAAAACCAATGATCTGATTATAGATAAATGGTATAAAGATGATCTTGCCGGTGTACGGTCATATCATAATGATAATGGAGAAGGGCTTGATAACTATGATGTCAAGCGTAGCCTTGGTGCGGGAGCAATGGCTCCGTATGTAAACGGAAAATTATGGTTGAATGAAAATTATGCATCGCAGGAAGTCCTGGAGAATGGCCCCTTGCGTACAACATTTAAACTAACTTATAAAGACCTTGATGTAGACGGTAAGCAAGTGGCTGAGAGCCGTACGGTATCTATTGATGCGGGTTCACAATTATCTAAGGTTGTTCAGGCCTATACAATAAAGGAACCTATGAATGTAGCAGCAGGCATTGTGAAGAGACAGACTGGCGATTCCATTATTTCTGTTACTGATAAGGGATATATCGTTTATTCCGAGCCTAAAACCGACAAAGCTGAAGGTGTGTATGTGGGGCTTGTATTCCCGCAGGGCTTTAATGAAATGAAAATAGATACTTATGAAGATTTCAATCCCGTAAAGAAGCAGAAAGGAACATTCTCTCATGTATTAGGGATCACTACCCAACAACCTAGAATTCCTGTGACATATTATACCGGTTACGGATGGAAAGAATTTGGTTTCCCGACGGTAGGTGATTTTGAAAAATATATCCAGAATTTTGCTGAAGCACTGCAACAGCCATTGGTAGTAACATATCCAAAATAACATATTCAAAAATAATTAGTAACAGACTATGAAAAAAGTAGTAACATTCGGTGAAGTTATGTTGCGCCTTGCAACTCCCGGATATCAGAGATTTATACAGTCAACAAACCTTAATGCTACATTTGGGGGAGGGGAAGCTAACGTAGCCGTATCATTGTCAAATTATGGAATTCCAACAGATTTTGTAACCCGTTTGCCTAAAAATGACATCGCTGAATGGTGTATTTCCGATCTTAGAAAATATAACGTAGGCGTAAATAATATTCTTCGCGGAGGTGACCGTGTAGGTATCTATTTTCTTGAAACCGGTGCTGTTGCCCGTGCATCTAAAGTAGTTTATGACCGTGCCGACTCTGCTATCGCTGAGATTAAACCGGGCATGGTAAACTGGAGAGAAATATTTAAAGACGCGCAATGGTTTCACTGGACTGGTATTACTCCGGCTCTTTCGCAAGGTGCTGCCGATGCATGTCTGGAAGCAATCAAGATAGCCAACGAAATGGGAGTAACCGTTTCTACTGACCTCAATTTCCGCAAAAATCTTTGGAAATATGGAAAAACTGCTTCGGAAGTAATGCCAGCTTTGACCGAAGGTTGCGATATTATTTTAGGAAATGAAGAAGATGCAGAGAAAGTATTCGGAATCAAACCGGAAGGCTTCGATGTAGCTCACACGGGAGGAGAAGTAAATGCCGATGAATTTGAGTCGGTTTGCACTCAGATGATGAAAAAATTCCCTCGTGCCAAAAAGGTAATTATTACGCTACGTGGTTCAATCAATGCTAACCATAATACATGGGGCGGATGCTTGTATTCCGATAAGCTATACCAATCGAAACGTTATGACATCACGCACATTGTAGACCGTGTAGGTGGAGGTGACTCATTTATGGGTGGACTTATTTATGGGCTTTTGACTTATCCTTCAGATGATCAGAAGGCATTAGAGTTTGCTGTAGCTGCCTCTTGCCTGAAACATACTGTTTATGGAGATTTTAACCTTGTTACTGTCGCAGAGGTGGAAAATCTGATGAAAGGTGATGGTTCAGGCCGTGTATCCAGATAAATTGAAATCTATAAACAATCAAATAATTATGCAAAATCAATTTTCATTAAACGGAAAAGTCGCCCTTGTAACGGGTGCATCATACGGGATCGGCTTTGCCATTGCTTCGGCATTGGCAGAAGCTGGAGCTAAAATTGTATTCAACGACCGTAATCAGGAAGCTGTTGAAAAAGGTATAGCCGCATACAAGGACGTAAATATTGATGCAAAAGGATATATCTGTGATGTTACAGACGAGGACGGAGTAAATGCAATGGTTGCTCAAATTGAAAAAGAAGTAGGAGTTGTTGATATCCTTGTGAATAATGCAGGTATCATCAAACGTGTGCCTATGCATGAAATGTCGGCTGCTGATTTCCGTCAGGTGATCGATATCGACCTTAACGGGCCATTTATTGTATCAAAAGCTGTTATCCCATCGATGATCAAAAAAGGAGCAGGTAAAATCATTAATATCTGTTCTATGATGAGTGAACTTGGCCGTGAAACGGTATCTGCTTATGCTGCAGCTAAGGGTGGTCTGAAGATGCTTACCCGTAATATTTGCTCCGAATATGGCGAACATAATATCCAATGTAATGGTATAGGCCCGGGTTATATAGCAACACCACAGACAGCACCGCTTCGCGAGCGTCAGGCTGATGGTTCGCGTCATCCGTTCGATTCGTTTATCGTTGCCAAAACTCCTGCTGCGCGTTGGGGTACTACCGATGACCTGAAAGGGCCGGCTGTATTCTTAGCATCCAATGCATCCGATTTTGTAAACGGACACATATTGTATGTTGACGGAGGTATCCTTGCATATATTGGTAAACAACCCTAAAATAAATTAATTAAGAATGAATAATTAAGAATTAAGAATGGGTAAAGGAACTGATTCGATTTTAAACCTAAAAAGTTATGCTTTTGCTATTCGAATAGTAAAGCTATCCCAATTTTTGCGGAAGGAAAAATCGGAATATGTTCTGTCTAAACAAATATTACGAAGTGGTACTGCAATAGGTGCTTTAATTAGGGAATCTGAATTTGGACAAAGCAAACCGGATTTTATTCATAAATTGAGTCTTGCTTTGAAAGAAGCTAATGAAACAGATTATTGGATTTCCTTATTATATGATACAGAATATATTGATAAGATTGAATATACATCTTTGCAAGTAGACTGTAACGAGTTAATATCTCTATTAGTGGCATCCATTAAAACATTGAAATCAAATCTTAATTTCTAATTATTCATTCCTAATTCTTAATTCTTAATTAAAATGAGATTTAGTAGAATAAAAGCCTGCCAGGTGATGGCAGAAACCGGAATGGTTCCGGTGTTTTATCATAGCGACCTTGAGACTTCCAAGCAAGTGCTCAAGGCTTGTTATGAAGGAGGGGTAAGAGCTTTCGAATTTACAAACCGTGGCGATTTCGCACACGAAATATTTGGAGAACTGAACAAATGGGCAGCAAAAGAATGCCCTGACATGATACTCGGTATCGGATCGATAGTCGATGCCGGAACAGCATCTTTGTTTTTACAACTTGGGGCCAATTTCGTAGTAGGACCCCTATTAAATCCCGACATCTTCAAAGTGTGTAACCGTAGGCAAGTAGCGTATATTCCCGGTTGCGGATCTGTATCCGAAGTCGGTTACGCACAGGAGTTGGGTGCTGAGGTAGTAAAAGTATTTCCGGGCGATGTTGTAGGTCCTGCTTTTGTGAAAGGTATAAAAGCTCCTATGCCATGGTCAAACCTCATGGTAACAGGAGGTGTTACACCTACCGAAGAAAATCTGAGCAAATGGTTCGGTGCAGGTGTTATGTGCGTTGGTATGGGATCGAATCTTTTCCCTAAAGATGTGATCGCAGCCAAAGACTGGAATAAGATAACTCAACTATGTAAAGATGCGTTGGCTATAATAGCAAAGACCAGAACTAAATAAAACAAATTAATAACCTATGAATAATACCGGAAATAACAAAATGACCAATTTCAGATGGACCATCTGTCTTATGTTGTTCTTTGCAACGACGATCAACTATCTGGATAGGCAAGTATTATCCCTGACATGGGACGAGTTTATCAAACCTGAATTCCATTGGGATGAATCTCATTATGGAACGATTACTGCCACATTCTCTATCGTCTATGCTATCTGTATGCTTTTTGCAGGACGTTTTGTAGACTGGATGGGTAGTAAGAAAGGATTTCTTTGGGCTATCGGAATATGGTCGGTAGGGGCGTGTTTGCATGCGCTTTGCGGAGTCATGACAGAAGCTTATGTCGGAATGAGCAGTGCCGCTGAATTAGTTGCTGCGACTGGCGATGTTGCAGTTGTGATTGCCACGGTGAGTATGTATGCATTCTTGTTTGCACGTTGTGTCCTTGCATTAGGAGAAGCCGGAAACTTCCCTGCTGCGATTAAGGTTACAGCCGAATATTTCCCTAAAAGAGACCGTGCTTATGCTACCTCTATATTCAATGCCGGAGCTTCCATCGGTGCATTAGTCGCTCCATTGAGTATCCCTTTGCTGGCTAAATTCTGGGGATGGGAAATGGCATTCATTGTGATTGGTGCTCTCGGTTTCATCTGGATGGGATTCTGGGTGTTCCTTTATGATGCGCCAGCGAAAAGCAAGCATGTCAATAAAGCCGAATTGGCATATATTGAAATGGATAAAGAAAAAGAGGGGGAACAAAATAATGATATAGCGGAGGAAGACAAAAAGGTCCCATTCTGGAAATGCTTTTCTTACAAGCAAACATGGTCTTTCGCTATCGGTAAGTTTATGACCGACGGTGTATGGTGGTTCTTCCTGTTCTGGACTCCATCTTATCTAAATACCCAGTTTGGCATTAAAACGTCCGAAGGCTTAGGTATAGCGTTAATATTTACACTATATGCGATCACAATGTTATCTATCCTTGGAGGTAAATTACCTACTATCATTATGAATAAGACAGGTATGAATCCTTATGCCGCACGTATGCGTGCTATGTTGATATTTGCATTCTTCCCATTAGTAGTATTGTTTGCTCAGCCGTTGGGTACTATCTCTCCATGGTTGCCGGTGATTATGATAGGTATCGGAGGTGCTGCCCACCAGTCGTGGTCGGCCAATATATTCTCTACTGTAGGCGATATGTTCCCTAAGGGAGCAATTGCTTCCATTACAGGTATCGGTGGTATGGCCGGAGGTATTGGTTCCATGATATTACAAAAATCGGCCGGTAACTTATTTGTGTATGCTGATGAAACCCAGATGACATTTATGGGCTTTGAAGGTAAGCCTGCCGGATACTTTATTATATTCTGTGTCTGCGCTATTGCTTATCTGATTGGATGGACTATTATGAAATCACTTGTGCCTAAGTACAAACCGATTACAGATCTGTAAGAAACCATGTTTTAATTTATTATATTAGTTCTGAAATATCCGAAGATTGTGCCTGATAAGCCATCTTCGGATATTTTATTTTTCCGGGAGGCCTTAATTAAAAGAACCCGATATTCATTGCCTGAATATCGGGTTCCTATATTTTATCTTTTGTGTATTTGTTCACAACATGTCAATACACTTTTCCAATTGTATACCTCTTGAACCTTTCAGTAAAATATAGCTGTCTTCTATCGGATTTACCGTAAGATAATCTTTCAGGCTTTCCATATCCCTGAACCGGGGATAATTAGTGTTCACCCGGCTGAAATTATCGCCGATAAATATAACTTTATCAAAACTGTGATTAGATATATAATCTGCAACTTTCTGATGTTCCATATCGGTATCGGGACCCAGTTCTTTCATGTCTCCCAATATAAGTACTTTGCGGCTGACATCCATATGGTCAAAATTCTCAAGAGCGGCATGCATGCTTGTCGGATTGGCATTATATGCATCGATGATAAGCATGTTTCTATCTGTTTCTTTTAATTGAGACCGATTGTTGGTAGGCTCATAGTCTTCTATGGCTTTACATATAAGAGGGGCTTTTACACCCATGTATTTGCCTATTGTGACTGCAGCCAAAGTATTCATTAGGTTATATTCTCCTATCAGTTTGGTTTTAACTTTGTTACGCTTATTTCCGAATTTCCATTCAAATACCAGGTAAGGCCTGATAGAAATTACTTTACCGGAAACAAATAGATCCTCTTCAAACCCATAATCAATAGAAGTTATCCCTTCTGCCATTTCCCGCAAGAGAGAATTGTCGAAGTCTATAAATATTTTGCCATCCCGGGTACTTCGTATATAGTCATACAATTCACCCTTAGCCTTTATTACGTTTTCGTATGATCCGAATCCTTCGATATGAGCATGACCTATGTTGGTGATCAAACCATAATTGGGCTGAGCTATTTCGGACAGGAGTTTTATCTCCCCTATATGACTGGCTCCCATCTCAATAACAGCAACTTCATGTTCTTTCTTTATTCGCAATATAGTCAGTGGAACACCTATATGGTTATTAAGGTTGCCTACCGTAGATATAACATTATATTCCTGAGAAAGAACAGCTGTGATCAGCTCCTTGGTTGTTGTTTTTCCATTTGTCCCTGTAATGCCTATGACCGGGGTCTTTAATTGCTTACGATGGTGTTTAGCCAGTTCCTGCAAAGTCTCCAACGCATTCTCCACTAAAATTATATTAGGGCGTGTTGCGTACTTAGCTTCATCTACTATAGCATAACTACAGCCTCTGTCAACTGCTTTTTCGGCATACTCGTTTCCATTAAAATTGGCGCCTTTCAAAGCAAAAAAGATAGATTCTTTGGGAGCATTTCTGGTATCAGTCGAAACTTCAGGATATTGTTTGTAGATTTTATATAATTCAGATATCTCCATGAACTTTACTAAAATAGGTTTAAAATGAAACGCTTATTTACTCATTTTTGTTTTATTACAGGTAGCACTATAAGATTATTTAAAGGTATGCGAATATAGTGTTAATTATTGGAATGTGATTTTGCTCTTAACGTTTTTTACTTATTGCTTCTTTACTAAAAAAGAAGATGAGTATGGTTGTTTTTTCTATAGTAAATACAATCATCTGAGTTGAAGGAACTGAATAAAAGCAGTTTTTGTGGATGTAATCACTGGTTCTTTTATACTTTTACAGAATTAGTAATGAATAATATATGATAAATATTAGAACCGGCCGGTTAACTGTGCGACTTGCCAGACCGGATGATGCCGAAGCTATATACTCTTACCGTTCCGACTTTATCGAAAATAAATACCAGGGATGGTTTCCTTATTCGGAACAGGAAGTCCGTGATTATATGGCCAGCATGCCGCAGACTTTGGATGTTGCGGGTGTATGCTTTCAGTTCGCCATTGTCGAAGTGGATACCGATCGGTTAATCGGAGATATGGCGGTTATCTTTACCAATCACGATTTGATGCAGGTGGAGGTCGGTTGCACTTTAGACAAGAACTTTCAGGGTAAAGGATATGCGGCTGAAGCCTTGAAGGCAATGGTGAATCATCTTTTCATCGAACTAAAGAAGCATCGTGTTATTGCGTCTGTCGATCCAAGGAATACAGCCTCGATCCGGTTGGTCGAAAGATTGGGTTTCAGAAAAGAGGCTCATTTTAAAGAAAGCTACTATTTGCGTGGCGAGTGGGTGGATGATGTGATTTTTGCCTTATTGAGAAAAGAGTGGATAGATATTGAATAATAACACCCCAAAAATCTGAGATTACTTTTGGGGTGCGTTTATGTTTATTCTACAATTTCCACTTTCATTTTCTTATCTTTTACAATGATTTGATATTCTCCGGTTTCGAGGAAGCGGTCGCCCTCTCCGTTTACAAATCCCAGATCTTTAAATAAGTCAATATCGAAACGGAAAGTCTTGGTTTCCCCTTTCTTCAACATCTGCTTTTCAAAATGTTTCAGTTCTTTCACCGGACGCGAAATGGTAGATACAGGATCACGTATAAACCAGTGTACAGTCTCTGCTCCGTCCATATCTCCTGTATTTGTTACAGTTATTTCAGCAGATAGCTTATCTCCTTTCCTGATCTTGTCGGAAGACAATTTTATATCTCCATATTCGAAAGTCGTATAACTTAATCCGTGCGTGAATTCGTACAATGGTGTACTTGGTATATCCTGATATTTTCCCTGATGAGTGCGGGCACTCTGTCTGTGATTATAATAGATTGGGATCTGTCCGGTGGAGTAGGGGAATGTGATGGAAAGCTTACCTGAAGGATTGATGCGTCCGGAAATAATTCCGGCTAAAGGATTCCCCCCGGCTATTCCCGGTTGCCATATTTCCAGCATGGCATCACTTAGTTTTTCCAGTCTGGTCAGTTCTAACGGGCGGCCACCGGAAAGTACAAGAATGACAGGTTTTCCCAGATTATGAAGTTCTTTTACAAGATCTTCCTGAATTTGAGGTAACGACAGAGTTGAGCGTGAAGCATTCTCTCCGCTCCACTGGGCTTTCTCTCCCAGACAAACAATAATCACATCGGCATCCTTGGCTACTGTTTTCGCTTCCTCGAATTTCGATCTGTCGTCTCCTTCGAAGTCGCACCCTTCAGCATATTGCAGTTGTGCTTTACCTTCGAATTCATTTTCCAGTCCTTTATAGATAGAAACTGCATCTTCTGCATTTCCCTGAGCTCTCCACGAACCCAGCAAGTGCCATTGGCTTTTAGCCATCGGACCTACGACAGCTATCTTTTTCACATTAGACAATGGTAATGCTTTGTCTTCATTTTTAAGTAATACGATAGATTCCTCGGCCAGTTTTTCGGCTATTTTCATGCTTTCGGCCAACAGGAATCTTTCTTGCTCGGTAGTGACCGGTGTATAAGGATTTTCGAACAGGCCTAAGCGGAATTTTACCCTTAATACACGTCTTACAGCCTCATTCAGCTGTTCTTCCGAAACTTTTCCTTCCTTTACCAGTTCAGCCAGGTGATTGTCATAACATCGGTTCATCATATCCATTTCCACTCCGGCCGTAAAAGCTTTCAAGGCGGCTTCCTTCTTGTCTTTGGCTACTCCCTGCGAACGGAGTTGTTCTATTGCACCCCAGTCTGATACGACAAAGCCGTCATGTCCCCAGCGGTTTTTCAACACTTCTGTCAGAATATAACGATTGGCTGTGCCGGGTGTTCCACTGATGTCGTTAAAGCAACTCATCAGTGTTGCTGCTCCCGCTTTCACTCCTTCTTCATAAGGCAGCATATAGGTGTCCCAGAGCGTTTGCTTTGATATTTCCGTATAGACGTAATCGCGGCCGGCTTCCGATGCTCCGTAGCCTACATAATGTTTCAAACAGGCGGCTACATTCTTATTGCCAGATATATCATCTCCCTGATAACCTTTCACTGAAGCCACACTAAATACTGCATTGGTATAAGGATCTTCTCCATATCCTTCCGCAACGCGTCCCCAACGTCCGTCGCGGGCAACGTCTATCATTGGCGAGAAAGTCCAGTCAACTCCCGACATCCTCGCTTCCTGTGCAGCTACGGCGCAGGCTTTTTTTACCAGTTCGGGATTCCATGAGCAGGCCTGTCCCAGCGATATCGGGTATACTGTGCGATAACCATGGATGACATCATAACCGAATATGACAGGAATACCCAAACGGGATTTTTCCATGGCTTTTTTCTGTACCTGGTTGCGCAGGGCAGGATCGCTGCTAAAATAAATAAGCGAGCCTATTTCTGCCGGAATATCGTTCACCGGATCGGCCATATTGTTAGCATTATCATTTCTCCCTAGTGTATACTGATTTAGCTGCATGGCTTTCTCTTCCGGTGTCATTCTGGACAACAGATCCTCTATCCGTTTTTCGATGGATTGATTGGCATCTTTATACAACGGCTTATCTTGTGCCGATAAGTTGATACTTAACAAAGTAATAAAGAATAAGCAAAATATTTTGACCATTTTCATTTGATAATTGTATTTCTATTTTAACTAAAAAGTAACAAAAGTAATATTTCTACCTCTTTTTTATTTGAACACCGGATCATCGGTGAGCTTCACCGATTTCCTACCATTGTTTTTCAATTCAAAGATAACTATTTCGTTCATCCCTTTGATCAGGTTTTCAGCCGGAATCTGTATCGATTGCTGTTTTTCTTCCTCCCAGTACGAGCCCATATAATTACCGTTGAGCCAGACCTCGCCCATTCCCCAGCCTGAAATATCGAGGTAGGCATCCTTCGGTGCAGTCATCTCAAAATTTCCTTTATGAAAACAAGGGATTGCATTTGTGCTTTGTTCTGTAAATTGCAGATCATTCACATCACAATTCTTTACATCAAGCGGTGTTATCTTCCAGTTTTCTATCTCTTCATTGTCAAGGGTTATACTTCCGAACAGACCCTTGGAGTTGTCCAGAATTTCGGGACCATAGGTAATCCTGCCTATGTTTTCGGCATAGAGTTGTAATGTATATTCGCCGGGAGTAAGATCTAAAGTCAGTTTCTTTCGGTTGTCTGTCAATGTTCCCTGAAACGTATTATCAATAAAGACTACGGCGTAATCCCTAACATTTTCCAGATCGAGAACGACCTCTTCTGATTCTGTTGTTATTTTTGCTTCATAAAGTACATAACCGAACTCTATATTCAGATCGTTGAAGGGCAGCAGGTTTTCCGATTCTACGTTCTCTCCGTATACCTGTTCCAAAGTGGCTGTTTCGCTCATCTGTATTTCCTGCCCGTATGTTGAAAGGCTATATGTAAATATCAATACGACAAATAAGTATACTTTTTTCATAAGATGTAAATGTTAAAAAAAGGTGACAGGCGTGACATATTGATTTTATCAATGTTTTTTACGATGCCACCTTTTTACAATCTCAATACTTAATACCTCTACCTCTCATCTATGTTTATGTTATAGATAAACTATTTGTTATTTCATCAGAAACGATTGGATAAACGATTCTTCCACTTTTACCTGCGGATTGAATTTGTCACTCTTTACATATTTATCGATACTTTCCAGTAATTGTCTTGTAGCAGGGCGGTTTTCCATGTCTTTCTTTGTGTCGACAGCCAGAACCAGAAGATTTCCGCCGTTTACTTTCGCTTCGAATCCGATACCCAGTTTCTGGTTGTTGTCATAAGCATCTATTACCTGTATAAAAGGTCTTAGCTCCTGAGGGCTATTCTGCATCTCTATCACTTTGGCATTGTTGAGGATATCCCACCATTGCCAATCGGTATGGTATGATGTTACGAAATCGTTGAATACAGGCTGATCGTTATGTATCAGGCAACCGATTGTCATTGGCGGCCATGCAAACATGATCGGGTTCCAGAAATGGTTGTGAAAGACTGATTTACGGCCCTTTACCTTATTCGGAGCCGGAAGTAATACTACATTTTTGCCCTGAGCCAGTTGCTGTTTTGCCTTGTCATCGTACACAGTGGTATAGAGCACATCGTCTGTCGAAGTCATCAATGTCTCATTTTTGGGATACACCCAGATATTCCAACTGTTTTTTATATTGTCGTTAACAGACAGATGTACGGTCAGTTGCTGTGGAGAAGTAATTCTTTTCAGGTCGAATGTGAATTCTCCTACAGGGAATACATCGTCATTACCAATTGTCTGGGTTTTCAGATTTCCTTTCTTCAGTGTTTTACCATTGCTGTCTGTCAACGACCATTTTATTTTTGCGTTTTTGATTCCTGAATTGCTGAAATTATAGATTTCGGCATTACCTGTAAATATTTCATCGTTGAAATAAGAACTTTTTTCGTAACGGAGTAAAGCTACAGTCGGAGCGCAGAATTCTCTGAATTTTTCAGGTGTGACTAATCCTTTCGAATCCCAGAACGGATCGAGAATACCTACCGGGGCATAGCCCTGTCCGGGGAAGTCATTTATAGAAAGAAGCTGGAAGCCTGCCGATTTTGATGAACGCAGAAGAGCTTCTATTACTGCCTTATACTCAACTATGGTTAATGCTCCCGAAGCCTTAAAGAAGTCATACGCCTGGTCGCCCATGCCGTTTGCTTTCAGCATGTCGCGAAATACTTCGAAGTTGCGGGCTTCGACAGGGCTGTTTGCGTATTTTTCTATCTCACGGAAGTCTGGGTAAACACAGCGCTGCCCCGATTCGTGTGAAATAACAGGCACATCCACATCCGATTCTTTATTTCTGTCCCAATCGGTGTTCGGCATACCTTCGTATACTTTCACAGGACCTTTATTCGTCTGTTGCGACACATAGTACTGGTCTGATTTTACCCTGGTGCGTGCAGTTGAACCACTAAACAGATGACGACTGTCCAGTTCACGTCCTGCTGCTGTCAGTTCTTCTATAAAGTCGAAGTTTCCGGTAATTTCATTTCCATTGCAATACAGCACGAATGAAGGATGATTGCCATATTCTTTGAGTATCGCACGCATCTCGCGACGGAAGAAGTTATAACGAGCTTCGTCCGGTTCGGCATCCTTGCCCCACATTGGCATTTCCACTTCAAAGTAGATACCGTGTTTGTCCGCCATACGGAAAGCCGCTTTAGGTGGGCACCAGGAATGGAAACGCAGGTGATTCAATCCGTAATCCTTCATCAATAACATGATCCTTTCCCATTCTGCATCTTCAACAGGAGCATAGCCTGTTTTTGGGAAAACAGCGTTTTCCACATTGCCTCGCAGATGGACAGGACGGTTATTTATCAATACATGATTCTTGCCTTGCTTTACTTCCCGCATACCAAAATCAGCTGATTTTTCATGCTGGTATTTTGCTTTATCAGTACTTGTGTTTAATTGGCATGTGATCTTATATATATTCGGATTGAATTCGTCCCAAAGCTTTATGTTTTTTCCTAATTGTATCACATCTTCAATTGAAATAACAGAATCGTTTCCATTTATGGCAACTTCTTTATTTATAGTGTAATTCTCTCCATTTATATTAAAAGTAGCTGTTCCTGTTACTTCTTTCTTCGTATAATTATTTACCTGCATTTTTACTTTGATACTATTGTCTGCGATATCGGGATATACCTGCAGATCGTCGATATAAACAGGATCGATGGCGACCAGTTTTATTTCACCTAGTATACCATTCCAGTTAATCTGGGTAAATTCCGTATGGGCATGGTTCCATTTATGGGTATTATACTGGTAACGGTTGTCGATGCAGACAGTAAAACGGTGTGTTTTGCCGGGAGTGACAAAATCCGTCAGATCATGGTTGTGCGGTATACTGATGTAATCTATTTTGCTGACTTCCTTTGTGTCCACATAGATGGAACTGAGCCAGTGCGTACGTTCGAAATACATGAAGATGCGCTTGCCTTTCCATTCTTTGGGAATCTCTATATCACGTTGATACCACGCCGGGCCCATATACTCGTATTTGCGTGTCAGGCGGTCGATATATTTGTAGGGAACTTTATAACCGATTTTATAATCGTCGGTAATCCCTGGCAGGGTAATAGTTTCCTGCAACTCGTGGTTGTAACGTGGCGATAATGATCCCCGGCGGAAGTCCATCACATCGGTCTGGAATCGCCAGACACCGGACAAATCGATGGTTTGGGTTTGTCCCTTAGCAGTGAAGACCTGTAAAAGGAGTAACACTGTAAATACAATCTTTAAACATTGCATCCTGTTGTTCATGTTTTATATATCTTAGTTATTATTTATATTCATCAAAGGTTAATGTAAGAATGTCTTTTAATTTGTTCCTGGACAATTGTTTTTTTAGACTGTCTTAGATAGGATAGAGAGATAACAAACTTAGTTATAAAAACACCAAAGGCTTTACCCTATTTGCCTGTGATATTGCTCTTTTCGATTTTCTTACATAGTTTTCCCAAGTCATACTAATTTCTATTTTTCTTACTTCTTTAAATATTTATCTGCAAACTTTACAAACTGTTGCCAGTCGTATAAATTAATATCATGATCGCCTGTCCGCACATGGTAACCTATATATCCGTCTATCACGGGAGAATCTACATCCGGCATATCTTTAATAGGCAATCCATCCTGCCCGAATAGTTCATAAACCGGAGTGGCGAATACTCCGGACAAAAACTCACCTTTCGGATCAGCCCATCTGTCCTCTATTGCACTGGCTATATAAACCGGGCGTGGAGCCATTAATGCGATTAACTGATGCTGGTCGACCGGGAGTTTATCTTCATTGTCTGAGTATTGCTTAAAGTTCTCACAGAACCAATGAGGGAAGAGCTTGTTTATCTTGCTTACAGTTTCTCCGTATTTTCTTCTCGACAAAGCTGCTCCCCCACAACCTGAATCATTGGAGATAGCCATAGCAAAGCGTTGATCTATTGCTCCTGTCCAAAGAGCAGTTTTTCCATGGCGGGAATGCCCGAAGACGGCGACTTTAGAAGCATCGATATCTTCATCCGTTTCAAAATAATCCATCGCGCAACTCAATCCCCATGCCCATGCGGCCAGTGTTCCCCATTCGTCCGCCTTAGGTTTTGTCTGTCCGTCTTTATAGAATAAAGGATGTACTCCATTCTGAAAGCCATCATCATAATCGGGATCTATATCACCACGGTAAACCGTTGCCAGCCCATAGCCATTGGCTATCAGCATTTCCACTGGCCAGCGAGAAGAGGCTTCCCCTCTTTTGAATGCGTTCGGACGAATCTCACTTCCTCCGTCACGCGGTTCCATGCGGGTTACAGATTCGGTTATATCCGGATCATCATATATTGTGTGATTTCCTTTAAAATTGAGGCCGAAGAAAAGTGGCACTGCTCCGTTACGCTTATTTGGGATATACATTAGTATTGTCATGTAATGCTCATCACTCTCTGTGAAATAAACTGCGATTTCCTTACGTGTCGCCATATTGCTTAGTGCATAATGGTCTTCCGATAATACCTCGAAATGCAGATTTGCTGGTTTTTCCGGCGATTTCCCGTAGACGTATGTTTCAAACAGATTTAAAATCTCAGGTCTTCGTTTTTCTATCCATTCTTCCTTTGTCGTTACTATTTCACCGTTTTCCATTATTAGCGGATCGGGCAATATAAAAGACGGGACTTTCGACTCATCGTAGTTAGGTTCCTGCCCCCAAAAAAGAAGGACTTGTAAAAAGAAAAGTGATGCTAATAACACTTTTTTCATATCAGGTCTCCTTTACAGTTTCTTTTTCAATCTGGTTAGTGCCTCCAGATAATAATAATCAGCATATGTAAGAGGTGCATCGACTTCCGACTTGAATGGATAACCTCCTGTGCTGTGCTTCAGAATAAAGCATCCGTTTTCTCCCGGATTAGCCGTATACCCGGGTGATGCCAGTGTGCTTATTTGTTTCTCTACAATATCCATGTATTTTTTTGACAGGTCTGCATCTACATAATCACTTAATTCGACAAGCGCCGAAGCTATAATGCAGGCTGCCGAGGCATCACGCGGAGTATCCGGTATTTCTGGTGTATCAAAATCCCAGTAAGGAATATAGTCTTTCGGCATATTTGGGTGATTTATTATATAGTTTGCTATATTCTTCGCCTGTTCCAGATAGCGTTTATCTTTAGTTTCCCTGTACAGGTATGTATATCCGTACAGTCCCCATGCCTGTCCACGGCTCCACGAAGATTCATCGGAATAACCCTGATGGGTTTGTTTCAGATGTGGTTCTCCTGTAATAGTATCGTATGATACTACATGGTAAGAACTGTAATCGGGACGGAAATGATTTATAATCGTCTTGTCTGCGTGCGAAAGGGATATTTCCTTAAATGTAGAATCACCTGATTGTTTAGCAGCCCATAACAACAATTCCAAATTCATAATATTGTCTATAATAACCGGATATTGCCATTTATCCTTGTTATGATCCCACGAACGGATCAATCCTACATTCGCATTATAGCGGGTTGCCAGAGACTTTGCCCCTGTCAGCAACACTTCTTTATAATGCTCATCTCCCGTCAGGCGCAGGCCGTTACCAAAGCTGCAATACAGCATAAAGCCCACATCGTGGTTATCTGTTGTGTATTTTTCCCTTTCCACCCTGTCGGTGTAAAGTTTGGCGTATTTCAATATCTCCGGATTCTTGTCATTCTCATACAAATACCATAATACTCCGGGATAGAAACCACTGCACCACCAGCGTGAATCGGATGAAATATCCTCTCCGTTCTCATAACTGCGGGGTAGCCTGCCTTCCTGATTTTCGTATTTTTGTGCCATTAGCAAAGATTGCTTTTCTGCAAAGGCCAAAGCGCTGTCAACAATAGATAATAATGCTTCTTTGTCCGAAGTTTTTGGCTTATCATTACAAGCGCAAAATACAATTGCGGCTAATGCGTATATAATTATTTTCTTCATTTTTCAGATTATTTTATATTGTCATAATACTCTTTCATCAGATACCAGGCTTTTTTTCTATATCCCTGATCCGATACCATGCCTTTTCTGTTCCAGTCTTCCTGATTAGTGGGGTGGAAACGGAATGGGGAGCGGAAGTCAAATAATATCCATGGGCTTGTTCCCCTTAGATTCGGTATATGCTTGAACATTTCCAGATTATCCCTGAAAAGCGTTGCCTGATAATCTTCACTCCATGAGCTTACAATGTCAGCATCCCCTGTTCTTCCATAAAGAGCTTCTCCGCCGAATTCAGATATGATTAACGGTTGTCCTTTGGCTACATCCCATGTTGCCTTATCTGGAGTTACAGGCCATTGATGATACCAACCCATGTATTTATTAACGGCTACTACATCGAGTTCCTTGATGAATGGATCGTCCATTACAAAGACCTGCCTGTCCCTATTGAAGCGAACAAGGTCGAAAGCAGCTGTTATCAGTCGTGTAGTATCAATGTCTTTAACACTGCCGATCAGATATTTTAAAAACTCGTTTCTTGGTGCTGACGGCTGTGTTTCATTGGCTACTCCCCAGAAAGCGAGGGCACAACGGTTTTTGTCACGCGTTACCATCTCTTTTATCATATTACCTGCTTTTTGCTTTGTTTCTTCATTTTCGAAATCTATTCCCTGCCAGATCGGTATTTCTTCCCATAGCAGGAAACCCATCTTTTCTGCCATACGAACCGTGTATTCATTCTGCGGATAATGTGCCAGGCGGATCATGTTACAACCTAAAGCTTTAGCTTCTGATAGGAGCATAACGGCGTCTGATTCTGAAAATGCACGCCCTTTACGTTGAGGTATTTCTTCGTGGAACGCGATCGATTTAAGGAAAATCGGCTTGTCATTCAGATATACGTCTTCTCCTTTTACCCATATATTGCGGAAGCCGATCATTTCTTCGACCTTATCATTATCAGAAGAGATAATGGCTTTATAAAGCTTCGGTGATTCGGGAGACCAGCGTTCCAGTTTTTTTACATTAACAGAAGCCTGTGCGAAGCCTTGGCTGTCAGTTGTCAGATTTTGTTTAATCTTAAGTTCTGGTATTTCTACTTGTATATTTGCGTTAGCTACCTTTTCAGATAAACTGATACGCATGTCGATCTTATCGGTTTTGTATTTATCCAGTTGTATAAAATAATCCTCGATAAATACTTTCGGTGTACTTACTAGAAATACATCACGGGTAATTCCACCATAATTCCACCAGTCGAAAGCCATAGCAGGGATAGCATCAACGGTACGGGTATTATTTACTTCCACAGCAAGAAAGTTGTCTGTGTTTTTTATCAGGTCAGTTACTTCTATCTGGAAAGGTGTGAATCCGCCTTCGTGTTTACCTATTTCCTTTCCGTTGAGGTAAATATGGCAACGATAGCTGACTGCTCCGAAGTAAAGGAATAAACGTTTATCAGCTTCTTTTTCTGCATCGAATCTGCGTGCATACCAGACTGTACCTTCGTAATACTTTAGTTCGGGCATCTGGCTGTTCCAGTCGGAGGGAACATTCAGCCGTAGACCGCCTTCGAAAGAATATTCGTAGAAATCAGTCTTACCTTCGGGCTTTTTATTCAAAAAAATCTTATTTTTCCGTCCCTGATCATACAGGTCGACAATGGCATCCCATTTGCCGTTAAGGGATGTTACTTTCCGTCCGTAAACATTTGTGATTAATCCCTGTGCTTTGATATCTGTAAAGAACAGACACAAGAGTAAGGTTGGTATAATAATAGTTGCTTTCAGTTTCATTATGTTTATAGCTTATTTATTTTATTATTTCATATTTGTACATCACAAAGTCATTGATTCCAGGCAGTTCTATTTCCAGTGATCCTTTACGTCCTGTCTGTTGCTCGAAGTTCTTGCCATTTCCAAGAACAGGCGTGCATCTGACTTTTATATTTTCGGGCAACCATGTTTCAACAGTAGCTTTTCCATTAGAATTATTCTCCCTGAAAAAGATAAAATATCCCTTATCTCCCTTTACAGACTGAAACCCTGTCCACGATTTGCCGGATGGTTCTTCTCCGACAGGTAATATGGTTCCGGTATGGAAATCATGTTGTATTTCCTTATAAGCTTTTATCAGTTTGCTTACACCAAAGGCCTCTTCTGGCAAACTGCTACCCTCGAACCAGGCCAGCGGTTGCCCGGCCATGGTGGTTGCGAAAAGATATTCGAATGAATAGTTCGCCGGAGCGAATATATCATTCCCATATTTTTCCGTATTTCTCCATTTATTCAGGAATTCGATCTGAAGCTTTTCGGCAGGAACATATTTCGAGAGTTTCCACAGATTTCGTAGCGTCCAGTATGGATAATAGTTCTGCCAGTCGGTGTAGCGATTCTCTAAAAATATATTGCCATATTCGTTGAACATATGATATCCTCCACGGCGTCCGGCAGTCGCATCAAGATTAAAGACAACATTGTTGTTTGTTTTTTTCAGCACTTTGTCGAACAGCTTGTGCAGGTTGATTTCGGATTGTTTGGTCGGGATAGCTAGCCCATCTATTTTGAAAGTACGGATGTCATACTCATTATATAGGTCTACCATAGCCTGAGCGTCTTTTTCCCAATCGGCATAATCGTGCTGAACACTTGGATTGAACCAAAGACATATTTCAACACCCAGTTCTTTCCCCCTTTTTACGATTGGATGCAGCCCGTTAGGATATTTCACAGGATCGGGTTTCCAGTAATCGGGATTGTCCCAGATGTTTTTAAAAGATCCTTTTGCTACAGCCGAATTGGGACTTTTACCGACTTGCCATCCGTCATCTATCTGAAAGTGAGTGATGCCGAGTCTGGCGGCTTTTTCTACCTCTATCAGACTGAATTTCTCATTTACCTTAGAATCCTGGCTGCGGTCGCCCCATGTATTCATCATCACCATTTCGTCCCTGCCCGGTAGTAATTTCCTGATATTTTTCTGATAACTACGTAGAGCCATCAGTTGATCCAGTTCCGAACCGCTATAGACACCGATTACACAGCCATATGTTTTCCGCCATTCATCTACTCTGATGTCTTTTTCGGTCATGCCTAGTCCGGTTACAACAAAATGTCCGAATTCGGTGGTAAAATCATATCCGTTATAAGCCAACTGAACACTTGATGAAGGTGCTTCTTTCAAGAAGAAAAAGCCTTTGTCATTCTCCGTATTGTGTGCGAATAATAAGTTTCCTTTATATGAATTTTTGCGATAAGGTATTATATTACTTTCGAAAACGAGGTTGTTGTTCCAGTCGGTGACGTCATAAAATTCAACTATTTTTGTCTGCCAGTGAAATCCGTCCAGTTTGATCTGGTCTAGTATGGCCATTACCTGTCTGGACTTCATATCTTCGGTGAACTCTATGTTTTTCATATCGGCCAGATTAGTGACCTTCCCATCCAGAGTGACTTCCATACTGCCTTTTAGATATGTGTTACAAGCAATGGCGGGACTGTTTTTATAGATGCGAAATACCCTTTTAATGTCCAGCTTATCCAATGAAAAAGAGACTGTTATTTCAAGGTAAGCGGGATGAATGACTGATTCTTTTACTTCTTTCGAGGCATAAGATGAGTTGGATATGTTATCTGCGTTTTTGGATATGGAAAAATCCGGAGATTTTACTTTGTTCAGCCAGCAATGATCTGAACTTTTGTCGGTCAGGCTGTATGTGATCAGATTTCCTTTGTTCCAGATAAATTTCCGCTCTATCAGGTCATTTCCGATAGTTAGTGTGTCATTCTCCAGACGGCTATAATAAGCGTTCTGAGAATGAGCAGGTACTAATATCCCAAAAACAAACAGAATTAATAATATACGTTTCATCTTGCAGTTCTTATTTTATAGGTAAAACTTTTTTCATCAAATCTGTGAATATTGCGGCCATCCGCTGTTGGATGTATTTGTCTTCGCCCCGGTTGGGATGCCAGCCATATTTTACTCCGTCTATGGTCTGGGTATCTTTTGCGTGCAGCAGGCTTTGCTGTTCTCCGGTAACAGGGTGTGGGCTGCCTTTTGAGAAGCCGATAGACGTATCGAATTCTACAAGAGGTAATCCCCACTTCGAAGCTAATCTACGAACAGAAGTATTGTATATGATACGTCCATCATGCCAATCGGTACAAAGAATAATGACTGCTGGTTTTCCGGATTTAGTGCCATAATATTTCGATTCCTGATTATTTTTCAGTTCGTAGCATTCACTGATATATCTTTTTATCACATAATCGTAAGCAGCAGCATAGTTGCTCCTGTCGAAAGGAACCGGATAATCAGTGTATTTGGATAATAATTGAGATTCATCAAAGACATTCCGGTTGTGTACCTGCATAATAACAAGTGCATCGATATTATCCAGCTCTTCGAAAGAATACAAAGTGCCGTCAATCATCCTGTTTGCCGTATTTGCAATAGATTCGCCTCCGATTGCCCTGTTAACCGGGCGGGCTTTTAGCTTCCGGCAACCTATTTCGAACCATCCGTTTTGAGGTGATGCAAAAGAAGCCCCTGTTAACAGGATAGTATATTGCGTACTATCCTGTAAAAGAGCATGCCCATTCAGGAATGACAATAAAAAGATTGATATGAAAATCAGTTTTTTCATTTATTATTTATTCTCACTGTTATTTAATCCCCGGGGTGTTTTTAATGGTTTTTGTTCATTAAACCGTTGATTGTCGGGGACGTCATGTTTTCCAGCCCCTTCTTTCATCAGTACCTTTAATTCACTCAGGTGTGCCTGGTAGATTATCCGGGGTGTTGTATTATATTTCTTGCATAGCGATGCCGCCATCCCTACTACTTCTCCCATCATACCTGTAGTACGCATTACCCTCACTGTGCCTAGCGCAACATGAGTAACGCTGATGTCACGGCCCGCCATGAACAGATTATCGATGTTCCGGGAATACAGGCAACGATAAGGTACTGCATACGGATAGATACGTATATGTTTTGTAGCAGCCTTAAATTCCTGATCAGGAAAACGGCTGGAATTTACCGAATCGGGGAAATGCAGGTCGATGCTCCATGTTGTTACAAAAGACGCATCTTCGTGGAATACATTTTTATCGATATCGTCCTGTTTAAGAATATAATCGCCCAATAGACGGCGTGATTCACGTTTACCGGCAATATAAGCTACCCATCCCAATTCCCGATTAACATATTTATCATTATCTATCAGTTCATTCTTCAAAAAACTCCAGTTAGAAAAAACAACTAGTAAGCCATAGTCACGAATACGTTCGAATTCATTTACCTGATCCAGATTCATGCCTGTTTCCCATTTCCACTCGCCCATAGTTACTTTTTCGGCGTTTGTGTCGTTAAACTCCACACCGTAGCGGAATTGTGGAAATTTGATCTTCTTTCCTGCATCTACTGAATACCATTGTACGGATGCGCCCATTGTCATATTATCAGCTACTTCGGGAGCCAGTTCTTCACCGAATTCGGCACGGCTTTCACGACCGCTTGTATAATCGGCTCCGGCCAGATATCCTATTGTCCCATCCCCTGTACAGTCGGAAAATAAAGGAGCTTTAAGGCATATTTCTTTTCCTGTTTCTATGTTTTTGATGATGATAGACTCTATCTTATCTCCATTCTTTTTGACTGCAATTGCCCGGTAATTCGAATATAAGGTGATATTTCTTTCATTAGCGATAAATTCACTCTTTTTGCCGTCTTCGTAGTAGTCTCCCGGTTTGGCGTTGCCCTCGCGGGAATGGCCGAATTCACGGATCATACGTCCCAGACCTTTGTTTGGTTCCAATTCGATGGAACCGCCGAGATGTACTCTGATTTCGGAACTGTTATTACCGCCCAGAACCGGGCGGTCATTTATCAATGCGACTTTGCATCCCAGACGTGATGCGGCTGCGGATGCACACATTCCGGCAATTCCACCTCCGACTACAACAAAGTCATAGGATTCTGTTTCTTCGGGGATCGCAGGAATATTCAACATCTTTTTTCTGAATAAAGCTAATTCCTTAATGTCCGATGGTGGAACGTTCCTTTCTTCTGTTGTAAAATAAATAGCATCGCACCGGCCATTGAAACCTGTGAGATCGACAAGAGAAACAGTAGTCTGCAAATCTTTCACAGTAATTTTTCCGGCACTCTGCCACATCCATTCAGAACCTTTATCACCTAATACTACCGGTAATTTTTTGTTTCCGATCTTCAGGGTAAACTTTCCCGGTCCGTTTGTGCTGGTCCATGGCGAAGTCCAGTTGAATGTGCGGACATAGATGTAATAGGTTCCGGTTTCGGGGAAAGTAATATTTGTTGTGGCATTGGCAACAGGCTTTCCCATGCCATGAGCCATTAAATATGGCGAGCCCATCTGATCCATGAACTGCTGATCCAGAACCCAGCCACCTTTGTCGCCGAAACTCTCGGTTTCGACCAAGAGCACGACGGCATATGAGGTTAAGTTCAGAAACAGTAATAGAGAGATTAAAACTGTTCTTTTTGTATATTTTTCCAACTTTTCAGTTCTTTGAGATTATAAAATACGATCTGCTATTTCACCTGCACATCAAGGAGTTTAGCCCAACCGTCAGCGGTTATGTCCTCGTTTACCGCAAGTTGTATAGCCGGTTGATTGTCTTTTTTTGTATCTACAATTGCCACAGCCCATTTATAGCTTCCGGCAGGTAAATCAACAGATGTTTTAAGTTCGTATAATGCGGGGGTATCTTTTAGCCAGTTAGAAGGCTCACTGGTACTGTCGACTATTACCTCCTTTACATTGTCACCAGAATCCAACAGAGCAAAAGCAACTTTATATCTGTAATTCCACTGAGGAATATTGTTAGGAAAATATCCCCAACCCATATTTCTCCAGCGATGAGCTATAGTTATTTCAGTTCCTCTGTTGACACTTTCAGGTAAGTATACCCTGTCTGGATAGAGACGGTATCCTCCTTCGGCATTGAATCGCTGAACAAGGCTGAAACTCAGAGCAAACCAAGTTTCGGTTTCATATCCGGCTCTGAAGTCCATCATGTTTACCTTAGCTTCGAGTGAAGCATCGAATTCTCCCTGGCGTACATCTTCCGGATGACCCGCTCTATACTTGCCACTACTGTCGGTTTCAGGTCTGTGAGAGTGGCCGGGGTCGGTAATCCAGCCTCCTTCCATAATGATCGGGCGTTTGTAATTCCAAGTTTTGGCAAAGTTCTTCTCCCAATCCTTATAATAATCAGTCATTCCGAATGCATCTTGTCTAAGGCTATATCCTTTGTTGATAGCCATATTTAGTAGCTTTTCTGTGTTTACATTCACTGCCCCGTCACTAGCCGGATGTCCCACTACGCGATGATAGTTGATAACCAGAGGTACATTTGTGAAGCATCGGGTATATAGGTCGGTGATCCATTCAAAAACTTCTTCTTTAAGTCTTTCTGTATTTTCTCCGGTAGAAGTGTTAGGATCTTCGTAAATTACATTATGTGCTTCTCCCCATTTACCTAAACCATATGCATCGATGAAAGCGCAAAGTTCACCATCATTGAAATCTGCGGCTAGAGCCTCTATCAGTTTGGTATAGTATTGTTGAAAGACAGGATCCTGAGGATATGGTGTCTTCCTGGTTGGATAATTAGAATTTTCCAGATAATATTTAGCTCCGGCGTCGAACACAAAATCCGGAGTGTTCGCTCCCTGGTCGCGTCCATCAACCACAATACGGAAGGCAATAGGCACACCTCTTTCCAAGGCTCCCTGAATCAACCGCCCTATCTGGGTATTTTTATCTTTCCAGGTATAGACCCCATCGCTGGGATTAAGAGAAGCCCAACTTGTACGGACATAACAGGCCGAAGCATAGTCTATAACCTTTACTTTCTTTCCAAGGTCTGGAACGTAATATTCTGTATCCCAATAGGACGGTTCGGCAGTGCGGGCTGCATACATTACCCATCCGTTCAGAGGATTACGAAGGATTTTAGATCTACTGTAATTAGTTTTCACCAAAGTAGTTCCCGGATAGTTATTCCCCTGATCCGTGTTATCATCATCACTGCAAGCGTGTAAAGTGAGGCATAATAATGCGGCCAATGCGCAGGAAATCAATATTTTGATGTTTATATTTTTCATATTTATAATATTAAAGAGAATTTGTAGTAATTAATAATCAGAAAATGTTGCCGTACCTTCCTGTCAGTATTTTTATCTTCATTCCAATACGGCAATATTATTCTTTGGTGTACCTTAACGTTTTTCAGCTATGATTGTCATATTTCTCAGATCGAGTATTACAAAGTTTGCTCCTGTAGGGATCGTATAGTATGAGTTACGCTGTGCACTCGTATATCCTCCCGACAGTTCGGCTACTTTACCCAATGTAAGAGTCAGTTCTTGCGCTGTGCTGCTAGCTGTCAGCGGGCAACTGAATGCATAAGCAAGGTTTTTGTTATTATCTGATCCTCCATAAACGATGAACTTAGTTTTGCCCGTTTTGCCTCCTGTATATATAAGTACTTGCGGGTCGGCCAAGCTTACTGTACATTCACATTTTATAGGAGTTCCCCAGCTATTGATGGCTCCATGCATCCATAATTCCGTTACTTCGGTTGTCATTGGTACACCTCCGTCACCATTCCAGTCAACGCTCTTTGGTTTAAGTGCTTTCTCCGGCGAATAGATAGTAACTGTCGCTTTCTGCATATTCACAACGATACGGTATTCTCCGGCAGTTGGTATTTTCCATGCAACAGGATTTTCGCGCATTGTTACACTTACGGCTTCGCCATCTTGTAAAGTCCCATCTCCCTCGACAGGACAAAGATAGTTGGTTTCTCCTTCGAATTCAACCGGAATAATGAGGTCTCCGGCTTCCAGGTTGAGAAGATATGCGTATAGGTTTTCATTCTCTAGGGTTTGAGTTAATTCAATTCCACTCATGCCTGGTACGGCGCTACCTTCAAGGAATAACTTATCTGCATCAAAAACAATTGTTTTAATAGGCTGAACATTAACCCTGACAGTACGAACTTCAGGGGCTTCGAAGGTAGATCCTCCTTCCCATTGGGCAACTACCCGGAACTCAAGAGTAAAAGGTTTATTAGTAGGCAGGGTCCATTTCTCGTTTGCCCAGTTTTGTAACTGTTCGGATGTAAAGCTCTTACTGAATACTCCGTCATCCTCATATGTAAGGATAGCTGTAGACGAACCGAAATTATTCCCTACAACATCGAGCTTTGTTGTATAAGAGACCATATGATCATCATCTGATTGAGGGCGGGCTTCGGTCCATGTGAAAGTAAGGATGTCGCCTGTAAGATTATTCTCATCCAGTATGATGTCAGTAGATGAAGCTGTAAGCTCCAGATGTTCTTCAACCTTTGGTATATCTTTAATATCGCCATCGTCACATGCATTCATGCAAAACGCGGTGAACAATAATGGCAATGTTTTATATAAAAAATTTACTTTTTTCATAAATATTGTTTTTAAGATAAAAATCATTATTCTCTTTTTATTAAGTGTTTCTTAAATGTCTCTAACTTAATGTTGTTGAATGAATGATTTTATTTATTTGTACCCTGGATTCTGAGGGAATACTACGTCACGGTTAGCGTCGATTATCGTTTGCGGAATAGGCCACAATGCATGATAATCCTGGATGACATCTTTTATTGCACTATTGTACTTCTTAGCCCGGTCTATCAATTTATTTGTGCGTACCAATGTAAAGCGGCGGGTTTCTTCTCCAACCAATTCACGGATACGCTCATCGAGCAGGTAATCCATTGACATGTCTTCGGCTGCAACTGGTGTTGCTCCTGCCCGCTTGCGTACTTCGTTTACAGCGTCGGCAGCTTTTGATGTTTCATTTTGTCCCAGATAAGCCTCTGCAAGCAACAGATAAGTTTCGGACAGGCGAAATTTCATACGGTCCCTATAGCTTCCTGTAAGACTTAAATTTTCGCTACGTCCATAGAAAAATTTAGTCAAAGCCGGAAACAATGTTTTTGTAGAGAACCAGGTTTGTTCTGTAATATTACATTTTTTACCATATAGGGATGCATCACCTGAGTTGTTATAATACCAGTTACGTTTGATATTGTGGTTCGAGTTGCGAATATCTGTGTCATCAAAGATACCGGCAACATCTCCGGTAGCATTTGTACCTTTGGTACCTACCCACCATTTCATAGGAACTATCTGTGCCAGACCGCGACCACCCAATGTATCGGCTAAGACGAAGCCTGAGATATCCTGGTATTTAGGATTCCACGCTCTGCGTGTCCATTCGTCAGAATTGGTTCCTCCTCCGATCGTATTATATTCGAATTGCATAACCCAGATACTTTCTTTGTTGCCGCTTCCTCTATTTTGATTGTTTTCGACAAACAGATCGCTGAATACATCGCCTGCTTTATCCTTACCCGCTCCATAACGGGCTTTCATCAACTCATAATGCTTACTGTTAATCACTTCCAGAGCAGCTTCTTCTGCCAGCTTATATTCTCCCTGCAACAGGTACATTTCACTTAACAGGTGATATGCCGCCCATTTAGTTAGTTTTCCATCCTTGACATTATCCGGATTTTCAGGGAGATATTCAGTTGCAAATTTCAGGTCGTCTACAATATGTCCTAGTACTTCTGCTTTAGGAGTGCGGGTGAAATCAAGCTGGAAATCATATAATATTTTCTCTACATATGGCACGTCTCCGTAGAGGTAGACCAACGTACGATATGCGTAAGCACGGAAAAAGCGTGCTTCAGCCTGAAAACGAGTCTTGTCTGTAGGATAATCCCAGTTATTGTTTTTTTCTGAATAGTCCAGTATTAAATTGGCCGAAGAGATCACACTATATGCCCAATTCCAGTATGTACCTACAAATCTTTCTTCGGATGTCAGTGTCAGATTTGCAAATGCAGTAAGAGATGCATCACTGTTTATTACATCTACAATATCAGTAGCAGCTTGTAACGCTTCGTAAGGGCAAGCTCCATTGTGCATAAATGCACCTTCTTCACCATATGTATTGTATTCGGCGCGGGTAAGGGCATAAAGTCCGGTAACACCTACCTCAAAACCGTATGTACTAGTAAAGGTATTGGTAGGAGACAATTCTGATTTTAAGTCTTCGTCGAGAAAACCGTCACATCCGGTGGCTGTGATCATTAATATGGATGCCAGCCCTGTTTTTATGATGTTTTTTATTTTCATATCGTGTTTTGATTTAGAAAGTTAAATTTAATCCGAACATAAAGGAACGAGCTGTGGGATAAGAAGCCATCCAGCTATTATCGTAATTAAGAACCTGCCTTACGTTAGAGAATGTATGCGCATTGTTGACACTCACGTTTATATCGATTGCGTTTACTCCAAGTTTACCGGCTATTTTATGAGGCATTCTGTAACCGAAGGTTATATTCTTAAGCTGTACATATGTCATCTTTTTGTAATAGCTGTGTCCCAGGGGATTCAGATAACCCGGGGAAACAATTTCCGCATCGGGATTCTCCGGCGTCCAATAATTTGCGTTATGCACATAGTTTGTTATACCAAATGTCCATGATCCTATATTAGCCACATTATCTTCGCGCCAAACACCAAATACTCCATTTAACAGAAATGAAAAGTAAAAATCTTTATACGTAAACCTGTTACCCATAGACATTCTGAAATCCGGTACTTTGGATCCGATAATCGTCTTATCTTTTGCATCTATATACCCGTTGCCATCTACATCTTCGACTTTGGCAGATCCCGGTTCGGCACCGGTCTGGATTTTACTTTGGCTTCCATTCGCATCGGTATAGTAAAACTCGTCGCCCTGTTGCCAGATACCTACCATATTATAGTCATAATAAACCTGTATAGGTTTGCCTATAAACCATTTATTGGCAATGTCGTCTATTTTATCTCCACGCAACTCAACAATTTTATCACGGTTTAATGAGAAGTTAATGTCGGTACTCCAGGTGAAATCTTTACTACGGATATTCTGGGAATTCAAGGTTATTTCTATCCCCTTGTTGCGGGTTTGTCCCACATTATCCCATATTTTACTGTAACCATTCATAATAGGCACAGTGCGTTGCATGAGCAGATCGTGTGTGTTGGACAGGTACATATCAATAGTTCCGTTGAGGCGGCCTTTGAATAACTGAAAATCCAATCCGACATTAGCCGTATATGTGGTCTCCCATTTCAGGTTTGGGTTACCAATGCCATCACTGGCCAGATAGGCCGTGTTAGCGGCATTTCCCCCATCTCCCCATATATATTTTACTTTCGAGTAAAGGCGATCCAGGGTTCTGTAGGAAGATATAGCCTCATTACCATTGGCACCATAAGAGACCCTTAGTTTAAGCATGTCCATCCATTCGATATTATCTTTTATAAAATTTTCTTCAGCTATATGCCATGCAAGAGCGGCAGATGGGAAGAATCCATATTTATTGTTTTCCCCAAAGACTGAAGCCCCGTCTCTACGCCCGGTCAATGTAGTCATATATTTGCCTTTGTAGGCATAATTCAAGCGAAGCATCATGGACATTCTTGCCTCTTCGCTCAATCCCGAAGATATCGTTTGATTGCGTTCTGCGGTGCCCATCATGTGATAACTGGTATCATCGGTTACAAAACCATATGCTGTCTGGGAAGATGTGGTTTTCCTGTTTTCCTGGATACTAAACAGTCCGGTTGCATCGAAGCGGTGGTCACCGATCTCACGGTCGTAGCGGAGTATATTCTCCCATGTATAATCTGTATAATGTTCATTGCTGATACTTGCTTTCCCTCCGATTTGCGCTCCTTGTTCTCTACCGTCATATGTATCTCGTCCGTAATAGGTTCCGGTAAAGCTGCTCCGGTAGTTGTATCCATAATTGGTCCTGAATGACAAACCTTTGACTGGTAGCAGAATATTGGCATATGCATTGAGGAAAAAGTTTCGGTTGGTTCTATCCTGATCGGCATTTACATTGATCATAGGGTTGGTTATAAGAGAATACTCCATCGGCTCGGTAACATAATAGCCAGCGTCATCCTTGTATTTTCCATACGGACTCTGTTTTATGGCATGCTCGAGATTTGGGGTGATGCCGCCATTCTCTTTTTGTATGAACTGGGTTCCTACTCCGATGGTCAGCCATTTATTGAAAGTCTGGTCGATATTTACAGAGACGTTTATTCGCTCCAATTTAGAGTTGTAAACCACTCCTTCCTGATCAAGATAAGCTATCGCCGCCATATACTTGGTATCGTCGGTGCCTCCTGAAATACTTACTTGATGATCCATTGTGAAACCTGTTTGGAAAACATAATCCTGCCAGTTGTGTGTAATTCCGTTCTGGTAATTTTCACGCTCACTGACACTGATGATCTGGCCTGCGATAGGATCGAGCTGGTCGCCTGTATAACCCTCTTTCAGACGGCCTATATCTTGTTGGAAACGAATGTATTGATTCGGTCCCATTACCTGAATTCTCTGCATTGGCTCGGATATTCCAAGCTGGGCTTTATACGTTACCTGTGGTTTTCCTTTTGCACCTCTTTTTGTCTGTATAAGTATTACTCCGTTAGATCCGCGTGCTCCGTAAATTGATACAGCCGAGGCATCTTTCAATACAGAAAGATTGTCAATAATGTTCGGGTCGAGATCGACTAAAGAACCACTATACGGAATTCCATCCAGAACAATTAGGGGATCGTTGTTTGCTGATATAGAATTTTGTCCACGGATGAGAAGGGTCTGATCCTGTCCGGGAGCTGCATTAGAGGTGGTAATATTTAGCCCGGCAATCTGTCCGGTCAGACGATCCATCAGATTGCTGGTAGAAACCATGTCTAATTTTTCTTTGCCTACCACTGAAAGCCCTCCTGTAAGGTCTTTTTTCTTCTGTGTACCGTAGCCTACAACGACTACTTCGTCAAGTAATTTATCATCTCCGGTCATTGTTATATTCATAATTCCAGAAGGATTTACCTTAACCTCCTGAGTTGTAAAGCCTACATAGGTAAAAACCAGAGTTGATGCAGGGGAAGCCTGTATTGTGAAGTTCCCGTCTACATCAGTAACTGTTCCTGCATCTCCGTCTTTCACACGAACTGTGACTCCGATAAGAGATTCTCCAGTTCCATCAATAACCTTTCCGGTAATTTTAATAAGATCTTGTTGCAAGTCTGCATACATATGAGTTGCCGATAGTAAGAATATGGCAACAATCATCAATCTACTTTTAATCTTTTTGTGTATTTTCATTTTTCAATATTATAAGATAAAAATTTAAGTTAGTATTTTCATTTGTATCTTCATTCTGATATCAGGATGGGGATCTGATGTTAGCCAGAATGAAGATGTTTCCATCTTCTCTTGTTATTTTCATATGCTTTAAGGTTAGATTATTGAAATATTCTTATGGTTTTAGACTGTTGTTTTTATTAGGGTATGGCAAGTAGATTCTATTTATTCCATTTCATGGTATAGGTATATCGAAGAAGAAAAACAGGATCTAGCCTTTGTCTATAGCAAAGGTGAATAAAAATCGAATATACCCTGGTACTCATTTATTCGGAAATGGTTTCATTTTGTACGGAGCCGTACAAAATTTATACTTATCATAAAAAAAGAAGCCTTTTACGGCTTCTTTTTAAATTCGGTAGGTGTTAGTTCGAAATGTTTTTTAAAGCAAATACTAAAGTATTTAGGATTATTGAATCCTGTTTGAATTGCTATTTCGGATATGGTAAGATCTGAATCTTTTAATAGTTGAGCGCTGCGTTTAAGCCGGACATCCATTATAAATTCTTTAATGGACATTCCTACTATATCGTTTATCTTTTGGTATAAAAGCGTACGTCCGATACCCATATCGGAAACGAATGCCTCGACATTATATTCACAGTTACTGATGTTCTGTTCGATCTGCTCCATTGCTCTTTTCAGCAATTCTTCGTCCATTGAGGATATCGTGATCTTAGACGGTTCGGCAATATATTTCTTGCTGTACAATTCTTTGAGTTCGTTTTGATTCCTGATGAGATTATCCACCTGTTTGAGCAGGAAATCCATATCGAACGGCTTGTCGATAAAGACATTTGCTCCGCTTTCCAGTGCTTTTATCTTATATTCGGTATTCTTACCCACTGCCGAAAGGACAATTATCGGGATATGGCTTGTTTTTATATTAGAGCGCAGATTGCGGCAAACGTCAAAACCATCGGCTTCCGGCATCATCAGGTCGGTAATGACGATCTGAGGAAATATTTTTTCAGTTTTAGCTATACCCTCATTGCCATTTACTGCTGTGTATACATTATGGTATTCCGATAACCGTTGTTCCATGTAGGCTCTCAGATCAGGATCGTCTTCTATGACAACAATACTGTGTGTTTTACGGCTTCGCTTGTCGTTCAGATTGGTCACTTCTGATTCTGCCAGAATATTATCTATCTCGGAAATGGCATATTCATACGACACAACATTGCTATCGGCCTTTTCGATATTTAAAGAGAAAGGCAGGATTACTGTAAAAGTGACTTTCGAGTCACCGGAATGCAGTAAAACTTTCCCTTCCAGGCTATTAACCAGTTCCCTGACAATGGCCAGACCCAATCCTGTACTCTCTTCAAACGCAGGTTTGCCAGAAGTCAGGCGATTGAATGACTCAAATATCTCTTCTTTCTTGTCATCGGGAATTTCTGTGCCGGTATTGGTTATGGCAACAGATATATACCCTGTATTTGTTGTTTCCGATAGAGCAAGAGCAGTGATCTCTTCTTGGGTAGTTTTACTGATTCTTACCCCTACAAATCCGTCTTCAGATGTGTATTTTATGGCATTCGAAAATAAATTGGTGAAGATCTTCTCTACTGCATCGTGATCGAATTTTGTATAGAAGCTTTCAATATCAGGGTTCATATCCGTCTCTATTCCCTTTTTGTTGGCATAAAGCTCAAATAAAGAGAAGATATCGCCGATATATTGGATCAGGTCGCCGGGTTGCAGGTTGAATGTGATTTTTTGACTCTCTATTTCCCTGAATTGAAGTAACTGGCTGATCATTCGCTGAATGCGGTTTACGTTCTTTTCAATAAGATTTACATAGGTGTTCGCATTCGACGATTGATCGTCTGGTAAATACTCCTTTAGTTGTTTCAACGGATCGACGACCAAAGTAAGTGGGGTCTTAAGATCATGTGAGATATTTGTAAAGAAATTAATCCGGGCTTGAGTGAGCTTCTGCATGTTTTGCTCCTTGATCTGTTCCATTTCGAGCCGGTTCTTGAATATCTTCTTATTCGTAAAATATCTCCATATAAAGTATACTATGAATAATAATAATATTGAGTAGACAATGTATGCCCAAATGGAAAGGAAAGGCGAGGGCTTTACCTCGAAAAGTAAAGTGGAAACCTCATCGCCCCACAAACCGTCGTTGTTGGCGGCCTTGACCTCGAAGGTGTATTTACCGGCAGGCAAATTAAAGAATTGTATTGTTTTCTGTCCCCGGGGCAGAAGGTTCCATTTGTCTGAAAGCCCGATCATCCGGTATGCGTATTGATTTTTTTCAGCATCCAGATAGCTGTTTGCCGAAACCTGTATTTCAATATTAGACTGCTTATGCGATAGTATTATCTTGTCATCATATCTTTCGGAATAGGATAGTGTAGATATATCTTTTGTCAATGGGGAGTTTTTATCATTTGGTGCAATTATTTTACTATTGATAAGTAGATCAGTAAAAAAGACTTTGGGCTTTTGATTGTTATATTTTATTTTACCCGGGGTGAACATAATAAAGCCGTTTGTTCCGCCAAACAACATTTCTCCCTGCGATGTTTTGTAGCATGCGCGTACATAGAACGCGCCACACAAGCTCAGGTTATCTATCTGGGATTTGTTTATTTTCCCGTTCTTATGGTCGTAATAATACAAACCATCATTGGTGCTGAACCATATGTCTTTGGAAGAGGTGTCCTCCAGTATACCAAAAACGGTTTTTCCCAATAGTCCGTCTTTTTCTGCAAAATTCACATAACGACCATCCTTACTCAATCTGTTTATGCCGCCGCCGCGTGTTCCAAACCAAATATCAGACTCGGATGTAATACAAAATGAACAGAGGTTATTCACCGAATAAGGAGCGTTTTCTATATAATAATGTTTTATGATTCGTCTTGTGCTGACATCTACGATATATGCTCCGTTGTGGGTTATCAGCCAGAGATTGTTTCCCTTGTCGCGAAACAGTGTTTCAATCTGCATTCTAACCATAGCTCCTTTAGAGTCAAGTATAGAGACAATTTCTATAGTTCCTTTTCTTTTATCTTTATACATCAGTTCGGTATCGGGATCAGTCATCCAAATACCTGAGTCACTTTCCATAACGAAGTCATATACGGTTAACTGTTGTGAGGTTATGGGATGATGCATGCGTTGGTCTATAAAATGTTGCTGCCTGGCATCGAATAGCTCCATGCCGCCGTTGAAAGCCGAAATCTGTAAAGAATTGGTTTTTTCGTCATATTGCAGCTTTTTTATCATATTTGATGTTATTCCTGTTTTGTTTCCTTGTGTATAATAGAAGAACTTATCGGTCTTCCTGTTCCAGTAATTCAAACCTCCTCCTTCTGTGCCTATCCATAGATTGCCTTCTTTATCTTCTTCGAAGCAACTTATTATAGGGTGATTCAGTCCTCCCGGGGTAGCTTTGAAATAGTTGACATTGTTGTCGAAGAAAGTCATATAGGCTAACTTGCCTCCATATGTGCCTATCCATACACCTCCATCCGGATCAGGAAAAATCGACCATACCGAATTATTTGGCAGGGAATATGTATAATGAAGATTGAACCGGAGTTGATGCATTTCTTCCGTTAGTGGATCTAACAGGAATAATCCGGATTGCGTGGCTACCCAGACGGTATTTGAAGAGTCGAGATATAGTTTTTTTGTGCTGGCCGATTTCCCGTACTCGCGTGAGAGATTGTAATGCTTCGTTACTTTACCATTATTATCACATTTATATAACCCATCCATATGCGTAAGAATATAAACCGACTCATTATATTCTATTACATCCCTTATTACATAGCTATCATCCCCTAATGCCGAAAACAGGTTATATTGCTTTGTAGCCTTGTTCAACCTGTATACATTGCCATTCGAGGAAATATAGATATGATCTTCTGTACATATTAATGACATTGTAGATACAACGACGTCTGAAGGTAGCGGATATTGGGTAATGTCAGGTAAATGGTCGGGATGGAACGATTCGATCTTGTTATCCCTGATTAGCCATATATTCCCATCCTCAGCAGGTATAACCGACCCTACATTTCCGGTTAAGATACGGTCGAATTTTTTGGTCTGGTAGTTGAAGCGTAATAATCCCTGGTTAGTGCCGACGTACAATCTTTTCGATTTATCGGTAATAACTTGCCCGTATGCCCAGTAGGAACTAGGCAGAATACTTGTGACAAGATCATTCATTTGTTCGAACGAATTGCCATTATAGACAAATAAAGCATCGTATCCGCTAAACCAAATTCGCCCGATACTATCTTTAGTAATACTATGTATCCCTCCATAATAGGAGGTTTCCGGCATAGTATGAAATCTATAATCTGATATATTTAAGGCAAAGCCGGGGATGGAAAACAGTGTGAAAAATACCGCAAACAAAAACCTCATATTTCAACGACTAAGTATGTTTTTCTTTTCTTCGAATTTAGCAAAAGTAATAAAATAAGAAGAACACGTAACCTGATTGAAATATTTTCTTAGTATTTAAATTCTTAATTTTTATCAATATACAAGATAGATATCAAAGAATTAACTAATTTCGCACACAATAAGAATAATGCAATAATGAAAGTAAAAATAATAAATAAATCGCATCATCCGCTGCCGGAGTATGCAACTCCTTATTCTGCCGGAGTCGATCTTAGAGCGAATATTTCCGAGCCATTGTATCTAAAACCGTTAGAGAGAATCCTGGTGCCTACGGGGTTATTTCTGGAACTTCCTCAGGGATATGAAGCTCAGATACGTCCCCGAAGCGGGCTTGCTTTTAAACATGGTTTGACTGTGTTGAATACTCCGGGCACTATCGATGCCGATTATAGAGGCGAGATCCGGGTGATTCTGGTAAACTTATCTAACGAGGACTTTGTTATAAATGACGGAGAGCGTATCTGCCAAATGGTAATTGCAGAGCATGCCCAGGTTGTTTGGGACGAAGTAGATCAGATAAACGAAACCGAACGGGGCGCCGGAGGATTTGGCCATACCGGTAAAAAATAATTAAGAAACGATCCCTTTATTTTATGTATAAAAAATTCTATACATTTCTTATTTTCTTATTTGTGACATCTTCTATCTTTCCTGTGTTTTCGCAGAAAGCTCAGAAAGTGAGTCAAACTGTGGCAGGCGAACCTCAACCACAGATCATATCGCCGGATAATAAGCGGAAATTCGATTATTATTTTTACGAGGCTATGAATGCCAAGACTCTCAATAAATATGATGCTGCATACGATTATTTAAAGTACTGCATGGCGTTAGATTCTACTAATGCACATGTTTTGTATGAGTTAGGTAATTACTATAATTCCCTCGATAATAAAAACAGGGCTATAGATCTGTACCGCAAAGCTGTAAGTTATGATAGTGATAATTATTATTACAACATGGCTTATGCGACATTATGTCTCGAATTTAAACAATACAGCGATGCTATAGAACAATTCGAGAAGCTCATTAACGAAGATCCTGATAATACGGATTTGTATATTTATCTGTCAGAATCGTATCGTATGGATGGTGATTTGCAGAGTGCTATTAAAACATTAGATAAGCTGGAGCTGATAGTTGGTCTGAATGAGAAAATAAGCCTGCAAAAATACCAATTATATGCTACACTGAAGCAGGAAAGCAAAGGCTTTGCTGAAATTCAGAAATATATAGATAAATATCCTAACGAGTTGAAATACCAGATTCTGCTCGGAGACTTATATCTGCAGGCCGGCAAAAAAGAAGATGCGTTTCTGGTATACAGCAGGGCAAAAGCCATCGATCCGGAAGATCCTTATCTGATCTCATCTATGGCGGAATACTATGAGCAGACGAATAATAAGGAAGCTGCTGAAAACGAATTGCATACCGCTCTGATCAGTCCTAAAATGGATGTGGATACCAAACTGGCTATACTGGCTCAATATGTAGGGTCGTTGCAGCAAAATAAAAATGATACAGGTGCGGCAAATGCTCTTTTTGATACATTGATGACGCAACATCCTCAGGAACCAAAACTGAACCTGATGTACGGCAATCTGCTTATGATGCAGGAGAAGAAGGATGAGGCCCGGTTTCAGTACCAATTGTTTGCAGAAGCCAATCCTACGAATCCGATCGGATGGGAACAGATGTTGAGCACAGCTTTTCCAGACAGCCTGGATTTAACGATAAATATCTGCAACGAGGCTTTGAAATATATAACTGATCAGCCCCAGTTCTATTTCTATCTGGGTGTTTCGGAATATATGAAAGAAGATTATGCTACTGCCCTTGAAGCCCTACAAAAAGGTGTGGAATATGTAGATGAAAATAATAAAGGGTTACTTTCCGATTTCTATGGACAAATAGGCGATCTGTACTACCATCTGGAAAAGACAGACAGCGCTTTTGCCACATACGATAAAGCATTGTCTTACAATCCCAACAATGTCGGTGTTCTTAATAATTACAGTTATTTTCTTTCGGTGGCAAAAAAAGACCTGAATAAAGCAGAGCGAATGAGTAGTATTACCATAAAGGCAGAGCCATCCAACCCCACTTATCTCGATACATATGGTTGGGTACTGTTTCAACAGGGAGCTTATACCATCGCAAAGATTTATATCGAAAATGCAGTGAAATACAGTGAGGAAAAAGGAGAAGACCTCAGCGCCGAAGTGCTGGAGCATTATGGAGATGTGCTTTACAAAACGGATGATGCCGAAAAAGCTTTGGAGTATTGGATAAGAGCAAAGGAAAAAGGCGATAGCAAGTCGAAAACGCTCGACAAAAAAATAGAAACAAAAACATATATTTCGGATGATGAAATCACACAAAATAAATAAAACACTGGCTTTGCTGTTCTTCATTTCAGCAATCCTTTTTTTGAATGGTTGTAAATCGAAGAAGATTATAGAAACCGGTACGGGCGAATTGACAAAAAAGTCGCAGGAACAGGTTGTTACAGATGTTTTATCCAAGGAGATAGATTATAAAACGATTTCGGCTAAAGGAAGTATAGAATTCAAGATGGGAAGTAAAAGCCGGAAACTGAATACTGTGTACAAACTGATAAAAGATGAAGTATTGCAGGCTTCGGTCAGGATTCCAATTCTTGGAGGAGAAGCTATGCGCATTACTATAACTCCCGACAGTGTAATAATCATTGACCGTCTGAATAAACAATATGTAGCCGAAAGATTTAAGGATTCTCAACTGGCAAGTAATTTCGATTTCAATTTTTATAACCTTCAGTCTTTGTTTACAAATAAGATATTCATACCCGGAACCAAATCCGTAGAGAAAAAGAATTATGATAAAATGAGGATAATAGCCTCAAAAGATGCTTATATGCTGCAAACAAAAGATAAGAGCGATATGCTTTATACTTTTGCTATAGACGCATCCGATCATCTGGTGTCCACACTCATCTATAATGAAAAGAAGAAAGTAACTTTGCAGTGGTCTTATTCCGATTTTATTCAGGATAACGAACTGATTTATCCTACCCGTATCGAAGCAAATGTAGATATTGCAAAGAAACGCTTTGATCTGGGAATAGCATATAACAAACTAGAACTGGATCAGGATGTAAGTATAGATAATTCTGTGTCGTCGAGATATCAGCGTGTCGATTTCACAGAATTAATGGGAACATATATTAAGTCGAAATGAGAATATTCGTTGTTCTGTTAGCTTTTGCGATTAGCATATCGTCTTTTGCCCAAAGTACTCCCCATATCAAGGAGCTCGAACGGCAGCGGAAAGAGGCTTTGCGCGAAATCTCGAACACGAACAAACTACTGTCTGATACAAAGAAAACTACAACAACATTACTGGATAGGATAAAATTAATATCCAATCAGATATTCTCGCGTCAAAAAGTGCTCGATCTACTAGGGCAGGAAATAAATGGTCTGGATGCTGAACAAAAACGTATCGAGTCTGAGGTGATTGTCCTTGAAGGCGAACTGAAAGAAAAACAGAAAAACTATGCTAAAGCAATAGACGGTATGTTGCGTAACCGTCAGAGCGAAAATCGTATGCTTTTTGTCTTGTCAGGGAAATCTTTGACTGAGTCATACCGGCGGTTGCGTTATCTTCGTGATTATTCAGAATGGAGAAGCAAACAGGCCGACGAGATAAAAGAAAAAAGCGACAATCTGAAAGAGCGGAAAGAGGCTCTGGCTAAAACCCGGAATGAGAAAACAGTTCTTCTGGGGCAACGTGTTACAGAACAGGCCAATTTGAAAAAGGAGGAAGGTAATTTTCAGCAGGAAGTGTCTGAAGCCCAGAAGAAGCAGAAAGATTTACAAAAAATACTTACGCAGAAGAGAAAACAAGCCGAAGCCTTAGACAGGCAGATAGCCAAGCTCATAGCCGAAGAGGTAGCCCGTCAGGAGCGTGAAGCCAAACGTATTGCTGCAGAAAAGGCAAAAGCAGAGGCGGCTAAATCGGGTTCAGCTTCATCGAAAGGTAAAACTAAACCATCCATTACTTTGCCTAGTGAAAAAATGACAACGGAAAATGTTGTCCTTTCTAATAATTTTGCTTCCAACAGAGGGAAACTGCCGTATCCTATTTCAGGAAATTATACGATAACTTCCCGCTTCGGGAAACGTCAGCAGGGGCCTGCAGTAACTATTTTCAACAGCGGACTGGATATCCGTTCTCAATCGGGGGCAGAAGCTAAAGCCGTATTCAATGGGGAGATAACGTATGTAGCCGCTATTCCGGGGTATAATACTTGCATCATTGTCCGCCACGGCAATTACTATACTTTCTATGGTAATATACAATCCATATATGTAAAACAGGGAGATAAGGTGAAAACCGGACAGAGTCTGGGTAGATTATATACTGATCCTGACACCGGATTCTCTGAGATTCACTTCCAGTTGTGGCAGGGTACAAACAAACAAAACCCTGAACCCTGGCTACGATAACCTTTTGATCGGGTAATATGAAAAGAGTACGCATAATAGAACTACCGAAGGTTATCGACCGGAGGGGAAATCTTTCTTTCATAGAGGCCGGAAAACACATTCCGTTCAATATTGCCCGTTCCTACTGGATATACGATGTGCCGGGGGGACAGCATAGGGGAAGCCACGCATTCAAATCTCAGCATGAAGTTATAATTGCCCTGTCGGGTAGTTTCGATGTCGTCCTCAATGATGGGGTAGAAATACGAACATACACATTGAACCGTTCCTATAATGCACTTTATGTTCCGAATATGGTGTGGCGTAGTCTCAACAATTTTTCGACGAATGCCTTGTGTCTTGTTATTGCTTCCGAACCATACAGTGAAGAAGATTATATTCGTAACTATAAGCAGTTTAGAAAACACTTAAGCATGTCCGTCGACAGGTCTGGGGGCGTTCCCTCGTTGTCCCGTCCTGATAATCCGGTATCCGGATACAATACCGTTACAGATTGCTCCCTTATAGATTTTCCCATAATCAGGAACCGTGCCGGTAATATCACTCCTGTGCAAGGGATGGAGAATGTTCCATTCAGCATCAGAAGGGTATTCTATATATACGATATTCCCTCGGGAGTGAAAAGAGGAATGCATGCACATAAAGCCTGTCATGAAATACTGGTGGCCACAAGCGGTAGCTTTGAGGTGGAACTGGATGATGGTACAAACAAAAAGTCTGTATTGCTGAACAGCCCTATGCAGGGATTGCACATCCCTCCCGGGGTATGGGCTGCCCAGAAAAATTACTCGGCAGGAGTAGTATGCCTTGTCTTGGCCTCGGATGTCTACGATTCGGAAGATTACATTGATACATATTCAGAATTCAAAAAATATCGCCAGCATGAAGATTGAAATCTATAAATCCGGATTAAAAGCAGAGTGGGATGGTTTTGTAAGGAATTCAAAGAATGGAACATTTCTCTTTTACAGGGACTTTATAGAATATCATGGAGACAGGTTTGGCGACTATTCGTTAATGTTTTATGATGGCGGCAGCCTTGTTGCCCTGATGCCTGGTCATATCAGGGATCGCATTTACTACTCTCATCAGGGACTGACTTACGGAGGGCTTATTATGGGTGAGCAAACAACGGCTTCCCTTGTGATGGAAATATTTGAATATCTTACTGTGACTTTTCGTCATCAGGGGATAAAAAAGATAATTTATAAGGCTGTTCCCCACATCTATCATAAGCTGCCTTCTGAAGAGGATTTATATGCCCTGTTCCGTTATAAGGCTGTTTTGACAACAAGAAATATATCATCCACAATCTTTTTACCCGAGAAAATCAAGTATTCCGATTCCAGAAAGAATGGATTGAAGAAAGCAAAGAAAAATAATCTCAGGGTAGAACGATCTGATAATTTAGATAGTTTCTGGCAAATACTTTCCGCAAATCTGAAAGAAAGGTATGATAAAAAGCCAGTTCACACATTGGCTGAAATAACTTATTTAGAAGCAAAATTCCCAAACAATATTCATCTTTTTTCTGTTACGGATGCTGATCAGATATTAGGAGGCTGTTTGGTCTTCGTGACGGATACTGTCATCCACGCTCAATATACAGCTGCAACAGAAGAGGGGAAAAATAAAGGTGCGGTGGATATTGTTATCGATCATATTATTAATGTGGCGTATCCTGATAAGAAATATTTCGATTACGGAACTTCAACTGAGAACGACGGCTGGTATCTGAATGAGAATCTGATATACCAGAAAGAGGGTTTTGGAGCACGGGCGACTATTTATGACATCTATACAATAGAACTGTAATTAGAGAGAATGAATCTGAACTCATTTATAAGGAAAAAGAACATTGATAGCATTTCGGGAGAAGATGCTATTGGTTCGGGCATGAAACGGGTATTAGGCGTAAAAGACCTGACCCTTTTTGGGATTGCGGCCATTATCGGCGCAGGAATATTCAGCACTATCGGACGTGCGGCATTTTATGGAGGACCGGCAGTGTCGCTCCTTTTTGTTTTTGTAGCTATAGCCTGTATTTTTACAGCTTTATGCTATGCGCAATTTGCGTCTATGATTTCGGTCAGTGGTAGTGCATATACTTATACATATGTGTCATTGGGCGAAGTATTTGCCTGGGTGATAGGCTGGGCACTGATTCTGGAATATGCTGTATCGAATATGGTGATAGCCATTTCATGGTCTGAATATTTTACCACTCTGTTGCATGGGTTCGGCATCGCATGGCCCGACTGGCTGGCAATAGGCTATTCTACAGCCCATAAGGCATATAACGAGGTGATCACTGCCGGAGCGGATGCTAATTTGCCATATCATATAAGTAGCGCAGCACGGGCTTATCAGAATGCACCTCAGTTTATGGGGATGAAAGTATTAGTGAATCTGCCTGCAGGATTGGTAGTGACAGCCCTTACTTATCTTGTGTATATTGGAATAAAGGAATCAAAAACGATTAATAATCTGCTTGTATACCTCAAAATTGCAATCATCCTGACAGTTATTCTTGTCGGAGCATTTTTCGTTAAGCCCGACAACTGGTCTCCCTTTGCGCCTAATGGGCTGACAGGTGTATTGGGCGGTGTGGCAGCCGTGTTTTTTGCATTCATCGGATTCGATTCCATTTCCACCACGGCTGAAGAAAGTAAGAATCCCCAGCGGGATATGCCCCGCGCCATGATGTATTGTCTGGGTATCTGCACCATACTCTATGTAGCCATAGCTTTGGTGTTGACAGGTATGGTCAATTATAAGGAATTAGGTGTGGATGATCCGCTGGCCTATGTTTTTCAGGTGGTGGATATGAATTTCGTGGCGGGCGTTATATCTGCAACAGCTATTGTTGCTATAACCAGTGCTATCCTAGTCTTTCAGATAGGACAGCCCCGCATCTGGATGACAATGAGCCGTGACGGGCTTTTGTGGCCGAAATTCTCTAAAATACACCCGAAATATAAGACACCTTCATTTTCTACTGTTATCGCAGGCATTTTGGTTTGTATTCCCTCTCTTTTCCTTGATATGCAGTTTGTGGTCGATTTGACTAGCGTGGGTACTTTCTTTGCTTTCATTTTGGTTTGTGCAGGTGTTTTGTTTTTAGATCACAAAGGAGATAGTAAAAAGGCTAAATTTAAGGTTCCGTATATAAATGGACAGTATATCATTTTTATTTTACTGCTAGTTGCCGTATCTTTGTTCCTGGTTAAGACGGATTTTATTGAAGTCATAAGCCATAAACCATTACTGCTTGTTTTCTGGGCGGTATGGCTAGGCCTGTCAATTACCGCATTCAAATATAAATTTTCGTTATTGCCGGTATTAGGCATTCTCACTAATTTATATCTGATGACTGAATTAGGCTGGTCAAACTGGGTAATGTTTATCATCTGGTTGGCAATAGGGTTGATTATATACCTGGGATACGGATACAGGAAAAGTAAGCTGGCCTCACAAAAATAAACAGGCAGAATATAATACTGAATGAAAGAAAAAGAAATGATTTTTGGCATTCGTGCCGTGATAGAGGCTATCGAAGCCGGAAAAGAGATAGATAAAGTCATTGTAAGACGTGAGCTGCAAGGAGATTTGTCGAAAGAATTATTTGCCTTGCTTAAAACAAAGGATATTCCAGTGCAGCGAGTTCCTGCTGAGCGGCTCGATAGGTTTACCCGTAAAAATCATCAGGGAGTAATCGCTTTTCTATCTGCGATCACATACGAGCAAATAGAAGATATTATCCCTTTTCTGTATGAAAACGGCAAAGACCCATTCATCGTTTTGCTCGATGGTATAACCGACGTACGCAATTTCGGGGCAATAGCACGTACCTGTGAAGTGGCAGGTGTAGATGCCATTGTTATACCGGCTAAAGGTAGTGTAACAGTAAATGCAGATGCTGTGAAAACTTCGGCAGGAGCTTTGCTGAAAATTCCGGTTTGTAAAGAGCAGAGCTTAACCGATGCAATCCAGTTTCTTAAAAATAGCGGAGTAACAGTTGTTGCTGCTACGGAACGGGGAGCTGTTAATTATACTGAAGCTAATTATGGCGGGCCTGTGGCCATCGTTATGGGAGCAGAAGATACAGGGGTATCTAACGAGAATCTGCGGATAGTGGATAACCTGGTGAAAATTCCTCAGTATGGAACCATTGGATCGTTGAATGTATCAGTAGCAGCCGGAGTTTTAATTTATGAAGTAATACGGCAAAGAAATCAATAGTATAAACCTCAAAACAAATAAATTAATTAATTAATGAAAAAAGTAATAGCAACAGATAAGGCTCCTGCAGCAATTGGGCCTTACAGTCAGGCAATTGAAGTAAACGGTTTTGTGTTTATATCGGGACAATTACCGGTTAATCCTGCCACAGGAGATTTTCCGGATGGAGATATCAAAGAGCAGACCGCCCAGTCGTTCCAAAATATTAAAGCTATTCTGGCTGAAGCCGGATTAACGACTGATAATATTGTGAAAACAACAGTTTTCCTTTCCGATATAGCGTATTTCGGAGGAATGAATGAGGTATATGCCACCCAATTTACAGGAACATTTCCGGCACGTTCGGCTTTTGCTGTGAAAGATCTGCCTAAAGGAGCAATGGTGGAAATAGAAGTGATAGCATCCAGATAATTAGCATATAGAAAGGGCTTTAGGCCCTTTTGTTGTATTAGGGCAAATTTGAACTTTGTTAAAAAAAAGATACCAATAATCATTTTTATTGGCATTCATTAAAATATAGTTGCAATAATTGCGTTTCTCTCATTACAGAAACTTAAAAGAATGGATGTAGATAACAAATACATGTACCGCTGTTTACAATTGGCCTTGAACGGAAGTGGCTATGTCGCTCCCAATCCGATGGTTGGTGCTGTTATTGTTCATCAGGATAAGATAATAGGCGAAGGCTATCATCGTCGTTACGGAAAAGCCCATGCCGAAGTGAATGCTATAAGCAGCGTGAAAGACAAGTCTATTCTGAAGGATTCTACAATCTATGTTTCTCTTGAACCATGCTCACATTACGGGAAGACCCCTCCTTGTGCACAACTGATTATAGATCAGCAGATACCACGTGTTGTGGTAGCATGCCTCGACCCTTACCCGTCTGTTTCGGGTAGAGGTATTAAAATGTTGCAGGATGCAGGTATTGAAGTTGTTATGGGGGTACTTGAGGAAGAGGCAAGGTTTCTGAATAAAGAATTTTTTACTGCTCAAATACAAAACCGTCCTTACGTGTACCTTAAATGGGCACAAACAAGAGATGGCTTTATTGATAAGAAACGTATTGAGGGCGAAGTGCCTTCTCCGACTCCTATATCTAATGACTTTATGCAGATGTTGGTTCATAAGAAACGAGCCGAAGTGTCTGCTATAATGGTCGGAACAAATACAGCCGTCAATGACAACCCATCTTTGACTACAAGATTTTGGTATGGTAAAAACCCAATCCGTGTGGTATTAGACAGGCAGGGGCGTATTCCTTCTGACTATAAATTGTTTGATGGTAATGTGGAAACCATTGTTTTCACAGAAAAGGATAGAGAATCTTTGGAAAATATTACTTTTATCAAGCTTTGTTTTGACGATAATCTTTTTCAGTCTGTTTTTTCGGAGTTGAAGAAACGTAAGATAAATTCTGTTTTAGTTGAAGGGGGAAAGGAAGTATTGCAAAGCCTTATCGATAAAGAACTTTGGGATGAAGCTTACATTGAAAGATCAGATCAGATTTTTAGAGCTGGAGTTGAGGCTCCGGTTATTGACGGACATCTTATAGATGAATACGATTGGAGGACTTCCCGGCAAAGGCATTTAGCCTTCAGGGATAACTATAAAATTTTATAAATATTAGATTTATTGACGCGTAAGCCGAAATTCTTTCTATTTTTGCAAATTGATATTTGAATAAATTTGTTTAAACTAATGAAATTGAAGCATATTAATAAACTGCTGTTTTTTGTACTCGCTATTATTACATTGAGTTCGTGTAACAGCGACTCTGATACCATTTCTTTAGATGCCTCGGCAGATGCGCAGATATACTCGTTTGCACTTGCAGCCATAGCAGATAATGCGGTTGACTCGGTGAATTATCCGATATTGGCATCGACCTTGTTTTCTATCGATCAGGGCAACCGGATAATATATAACAGAGATTCCCTGCCTTATCAGACTAGGCTAAAGAATTATGCGGTAACAATTTCATACTCGTCAGCTACTCCAAGCAAGGTGGAATTAATCTATGCCGATTCAGTAGCTGAGTGGAATGGTAGTGATTCAGTAGATTTCTCTTTGCATCCTAATTTCAAGGTGACAGCAGCTGTTGGCGCAACCTCTACCAGAGAATATACAATTGACATACGAATAAGAAAAGTTGACCCCGAGCTTATAAATTGGAATAAACAGGTTTTATTAATACCATCATCTGTAAAAGAGCAGAAAACTCTTTTAAAAGAAAATGATGGTTTCTATACATTTTCTATAGATAAAGATAATCAGTTCTATCTACATAAAACAAATGCCGCTGTAACTGATTATGAAACGAAGCTGCCTATAAACGGAATAAATGCATCGGACGTTCTGCTGGAAAGTATTACTCTGTTTAATGGAAAGTTCTATGCTATAGATAAATCGAAGAACGGTTATAGTTCTTCTGATGGTATTAACTGGTCACAAAAGAGTAGCGGAATTAAAGCCTTGTTAGGGGTTTTACCAGGTGCTTCTGCCGATAAGGATGCGTTACTGGTAATAACAGACGGAACTCAGGATTCTTTTGCTAAAACTACCGATATGGCAACGATAGACCCTATTAGGATATTGAGTGATTTCGAGTCGGCAGGTATCTCTTTCTCAGGGTTTTCTTCGGTAACAAATTATGACAGAAGTAATCTGAATAAAAATATACTGGCAGTAACAGCCGGACAAAAAGCAGATAACAGTTATTCAAATCTAACCTGGTTTATGCAGGTTGACGGAAGTGGGGTATTTAGAGTAACATCGAATCAACAACATAATCGTTTTGCAGCTAAGGCCGGTATTGCTAGCTTTATGTACGACGGCTATTTGTATGCATTGACAGATAATAAGTTCTATAAGTCAATGTTTGCTGACAGCTGGAATCTTGCTCCCGATAAAGAGCAGTTTAGTGCTGATATGGTAAGCACTACAGCTCAGTCTGTTATTGTAGATGATGAGAATAATATCTGGATATTCGGCGGAATTTCAGGTACAGGAGATTTTCCGGTTTTAGATATCTGGAAAGGGCGGTTGAATAAACTCAACCCATAAGACTGGAATTAATATTTACGTCCTGTATACTTATAGTCCCATTTTTTGCGTTAGAAGAATAGATGCAGTGTAAACGAACCATGATGGATAAAAGAAAAATCAAATATACTTTTCTGCTTATCGTCTTCTTATTCTTCTTTTTAACTAAATCAGTAGCGCAGGATGACTATAAGTTCGAGATAGGAGGGATGGCGGGTACATCTTTTTATATGGGAGATGCCAATAAAACGAAATTGTACAAAGATCCCGGGTTGTCAGCAGGTGTTATATTCAGGTATAACCCCGATTTAAGATGGTCTGTGAAAAGTAACTTCGTTATAGGGAAAGTCTCTGGAGATACCCGTAAGTCGGGGAATAAATTTCCCTTTAGCCAAGAAACATCTTTCAGCCGGATGTTTTATGAACTGGGGACGCAAATTGAGTTTAATTTTTTTAATTATAGTGACAAATTCTCATATCTGGGAACAAAGAGGGTATCACCTTATATTTTTACCGGAGTAGGGCTTACACTCGGTTCCGGACAAAAAACTTTTCTGGATGTTAATGTTCCTATAGGGATAGGAGTAAAATATAAGATTAGAGACCGGTGGAATCTCGGATTTGAGTTTTCTTTCCGCAAATTGTTCAGCGACACGTTCGATGTTACAAAAAGAGGAGATGATTTTAATCTGGATGAACCGTATGAAATAAAGGGGAGTTTTCTGAAAAATAATGACTGGTACTCCTTAACAATGTTTACTGTTACCTGGGATTTTGGTCCCAGAGTTTGTCCATGCTTGAATATAGATTAATAACAAAATAAGATTTAGATGTCATTTCTCGACCAGATAGATAAAGAAAGGTTACCCCATCACATTGCTGTCATAATGGATGGCAACGGCAGATGGGCAAAACAGAGAAATTTAGATCGGACATTCGGCCATAAAGAAGGCATTTCGGCTGTACGGAGAGCCATTGAAGGCGCTTCACGGGCTGAGATTGCTTATCTGACTCTATACACATTCTCTACCGAGAACTGGAAAAGGCCTGAAGAAGAAGTTAAAGCCCTTATGGCGCTTATGGTACAGGCTGTGGCCAATGAAACTCCGGAACTGGTGAAAAACAATGTCAGGGTGAAGGTGATTGGAGATATAGACCGGTTACCTGCTGATACTAAAGAAGCATTGCAATACTGTCTGGATACAACCTCCAAATGTACAGGAACCACCGTTGTGCTGGCATTGAGTTATTCCTCGAAATGGGAGCTGACACAAGCGATAAAAAATATAGCCAACGATGTGAAAAACGGAAAAATGAATGCTGAAAATATTGATGAAGCACTTGTTAGTACATATCTTGCGACCAACGGAATTCCTGATCCGGACATACTCATCCGTACAGGAGGGGAATTGCGCATAAGTAATTTCCTGTTATGGCAGATCGCATATTCAGAGCTCTATTTTACCAATGAATTGTGGCCCGATTTCAATGAAGAATCTATATATAAGGCCATTGTTGAATACCAAAACAGGGAAAGACGTTTTGGGAAAACAAGCGAACAGGTATCAGGGAAATCTTGAGACACGACCTAAAAAACACTGATTAAAACAATAACATTAGAAAGTAACTTCCATATATATGTTCAAAAAAGGTTTATTTATTCTGTTTGTCATCCTCTTTTCTGTTTCTGCCGGAATAACCGCTCAAATAGCAGATAGTACAGAACTGAAAAATGTCAATAAAATTTTACAGGAAAATGTAGAAGATTTACCTGTTATATCGTACAATACAAGTAAAAAGTATGAAATAGCAGATATCAAGGTTACAGGAATTGAAAATCCTATGTATGAAGACTACACAATATTGGGTTTCGCCCAATTGCAGGTAGGCGATAAGATTGAGGTTCCCGGTGCCGAAATAACAAATGCTGTAAGGCGTTTTTGGAGGCAGGGTTTATTTTCCGATGTGAAAATACTTGCGACAAAAGTAGAAGGAAATAAAATATGGTTGGAGATCAAGTTGAAAGAGCGTCCTCGTATTTCAGATATCGTATATACGGGAATGAAAAAGGGAGAACGTCAGGATATTGAATCCCGGATAGGGATGGAGAGAAATCTGCAGATAACTCCGAATAAAATGGACAGGGCCCGGACCATTATTAAAAAATATTTTGATGAAAAAGGTTTTAACAAGGCTGAGATAAATCTTACCGAAGAGCCTGATCTGTCGAAAGAAAACCATATTATACTCCATGTGGATGTTGTTAAGAAGAATAAGACAAAGGTTAATACAATAGCGATAGAAGGGAATTCAGAGGTAAAATCCAGTACTTTAGAGAAGGCAATGAAGAAAACCCGCCATAAGAGTAACTTCAATGCCTGGATAAGAAACTTCCTCCGTTCAACTAAATATGTGCCTGAAAGCTATGAGGAAGATAAGGATCTACTGATCGAAAAATACAATGAATTGGGGTATCGTGATGCGGCAATTGTTTGGGATACAGTTTATTCCGATTCAGAAAAGCCCGATAAGGTAAATATCAATATCAAAGTAGATGAAGGGAAACAATATTTCATCAAAGATATAAAATGGGTTGGTAATACAATTGAGCCTACATGGAAGCTGCAAACCTTGTTGAATATGAAGCCGGGTGATGTCTATAATCAGAAGAAACTGACTGAGAACCTTATGGTTAAAGACGAGGCTGTAATGAACATCTTCTATCAAAATAACGGTTATATATTTTCCAATGCCGATCCTGTTGAAGTGAATATAGATAAAGATTCTATTGATCTTGAAATAAGAATTACCGAAGGGCCTCAGGCTACTATTCGTAAAGTTACTATTTCGGGTAATGATAGGGTATATGAAGATGTAGTCCGTCGCGAACTTCGGATTAAACCAGGGGCACTTTATAGTCGTGATGATATTGTTCGGTCTTTACGTGAGATTGCACAGACAGGACATTTCGATCCTGAGAATCTGAATCCGGGAATTGTTCCTGATCCAGAATCCGGTACAGTGGATATAGGTTTACCATTAGTGTCTAAAGCTAACGACCAGGTTGAATTCTCTGCCGGATGGGGACAAACAGGGATTATCGGAAAATTGAGTCTCAAGTTTACAAACTTTTCTTTGAAGAATTTGCTTAATCCAAAATCATATAAAGGTATCATACCTCAGGGTGAAGGACAAACTCTTGTATTGAGTGCGCAGACCAATGCCAAATACTATCAGTCGTATTCTGTATCGTTTATGGATCCTTGGTTTGGCGGAAAGAGACCTAATTCGCTCTCTGTAGGTGCTTACTATTCAAAACAGACAGACATCAACAGCCGTTATTTACAAAACAGCAGCTATTATGATCCGTATAGCTATGGATATGGTTACGGGTATGGATACGGTAATAGCTATGGTTATGGTAATAGCTATGAATTTGGAGCAGACCCGAATAAGTCTATCCAGGTGATGGGACTATCAGTAGGATATGGAAAACGTTTGAACTGGCCTGATGATTATTTCTATGTACAGGCAGAATTATCATATCAGTTATATAAAATGAAGGACTGGGCCTATTTCATAGTAAAAGATGGAACAGCCAACAATCTGAGTCTTAACTTGTCACTGAACAGGCGATCTATTGATAATCCGGTCTATACGCGTCGTGGTACAGACATTTCATTGAGCCTTCAGGTTACACCTCCATTCTCATTGTGGGATGGAAAGGATTATGCATCGATGAAGAAGGTTGACAATTACTATGAACCAGCAGAAAAATTCAGGTGGATAGAATATCATAAATGGAAATTCAAAGCCAAGACATTTACCGCTTTGGCAAATATGGATTCAAAACGTACTCCTGTGTTGATGACCCGTGCCGAATATGGATTTGTAGGCTACTTTAATAAAGATAAAAAATCACCATTCGAAACATTCTATGTAGGGGGAGACGGTATGTCAGGATATTCAAGTACATATGCAACAGAAACTATCGGATTGCGTGGTTATGAAAACGGATCATTAAGTACACAGGCCAGCGCATATTCACGTCTGGCACTTGAATTGAGATATCCACTTATTCTCGAACCATCGTCTACCATCTATATATTGGGATTTGTTGAAGCTGGTAACGCATGGGACGATCTGAAGAAATTTAATCCATTCGATCTGAAACGTTCTGCCGGATTTGGTGCACGTATTATGTTGCCAATGATCGGGTTGATGGGAATCGACTGGGCTTATGGTTTCGATCCGATAAGAGGAAGCCGGGATAGTAGTGGCAGCCAGTTCCACTTTATCATAGGACAGGAATTCTAAGAAAAAGAGGGATTTAACATTATTTATATTGGACAGAGTAAACAAAAACACAGACATGATGTCTAATATTTATATATTAAAAAATAGCAGTTATGAAGAAATTGATTTTACTATTTGTATTATTTTTAGGCGTGTCTACAGGCAGCTACGCCCAAAAATTTGCGCTGATAGACATGGAATACATACTTAAGAATATAAGTAGCTATGAAACCGCTCAGGAGCAGATAGAAGTCATGTCTAAGAAATGGCAGGGAGAAGTTGAGAAAGTTCAGCAGGATGTAAAAAATATGTATAAAAAATATCAGACAGATCTGATATTACTGTCTCCCGAACAAAAGACCAAAAGAGAAAACGAAATTGTAGAGAAAGAAAAGAGTCTGCAAGAGTTGAACAGGAAATATTTCGGAGCCGAAGGTGAATTATTCAAACAGAGAGAGGCGCTTATAAAGCCTATTCAGGATGATATATACGAGGCCATAAAAGAAATATCCGAAGCTAAAGGTTATCAACTGGTTTTAGACAGGGCATCAGCCGAAAGTGTTATTTTTGCATCTCCGAGGATTGACATTAGTAATGAAGTCCTTCAGAAGCTCGGATATTCAAAATAATTATTTATATTTGTCTCCACAAATATAGAATTAACCACTAAAAAAGAAATTATAACTATGTTGAAAAAGCTATTCCTGTTACTGCTTATTGTAGCACCGGTAACCATCTTTGCCCAAGATAAAATTGCATTTATCAATTCCAATGAGGTTTTCTCTAAAATGCCGGAACTGAAAGATATTGAAACAAAACTGGCGACTAAGAGAGAAACAATACAAAAGAATGCAGCCGCCATTGAAAAAGAATACAACGATTTACTGGAGAAATTTCGTGGCGATTCTACTGAGGTTACAGAAAGTATTCTTGTTGACAGGCAAAACCAATTAGAAGCCCTTCAAAAAAGATATCAGGACTACATGCAGGCTAGCCAGGGCGAATATGAAAGAGAGCATCAAACATTGCTTGCGCCTGTACAGCAGAAAATGAGACAGGCTATAAAGGATGTAGGCGATGAGCATAACTATACTTACATTCTTGATGCAGCTTCATTACTACATGTAGGGTCGAGTGCAGTAGATGCCACTAAATTTGTAAAAACCAAATTAGGGATAACAGATTAAAAAAAATAATCGAAAATTCTATATAAATAAAAAAAGACCAGAATATCTGGTCTTTTTTTATTCTAAATTCTGGACAGCGCCTGCTTCAGATCTCCTTTAATATCCTCCAGGTTCTCTATACCTACCGATATTCGAAGTAACCCGGGTATCGCTCCCGAAATTATTTTCTCTTCTTCGGACAACTGTTCATGAGTGGTGGTCGCCGGATGGATAATGAGAGATTTAGCATCTCCCACGTTAGCCAGGTGACTGATCAGTTCCAATGAATTAATAAGCTTATCAGCATTTTCACCTGTACCTTTTACCTTAAATGACAACACTCCTCCAAATCCCCGTTTAAAATACTTTTTGGCTAAAGCATGATAAGGACTGCTCTCTAGTCCAGGATAATTTACATATTCTACTTTCGGATGTTCCTCCAGCCATTTTGCTATTGCCAGAGCATTTTCAGAATGGCGGTCTACACGGAGAGAGAGGGTTTCCAGACCTTGCAGCAAAAGAAAAGAATTGAACGGACTGATTGTATTTCCCCAATCCCGTAAACCTTCTACACGGGCTCTTATGGTAAAGGCAATGTTTCCAAATGGACCATCTGTACCAAATACATTCCAGAAAACAAGTCCGTGATAGCTGTCTGAAGGCTCTGTAAATTCAGGAAATTTGCCATTACCCCAGTTGAATTTTCCGCTGTCTATAATTACTCCTCCCAAAGATGTCCCATGCCCTCCTATCCATTTGGTAGCACTTTCTACAACGACAGATGCTCCGTGCTCTAGTGGTCGGAACAAATATCCACCTGCGCCAAATGTATTGTCTACAATAAGCGGAATATTGTGTTTTTCGGCAACTGCTGCTATAGCTTCAAAGTCGGGTATATTCAGGTCGGGATTACCAATCGTTTCCAGGTAGATTGCTTTTGTCTTATTATCTATCAACTTCTCGAATGATGACGGCTGGTCATCAGCTGTAAAGCGGGCTTCTACACCTAGCCGTTTGAACTGGCTTTTAAACTGGTTGTATGTGCCACCGTACAAATGCGATGTAGATACAAAGTTATCTCCTTCGGAAAGGATATTGTTCAGTGCGATAAATTGAGCTGACTGCCCTGATGAAGTTGCCAGTGCCGAAGCTCCACCTTCAAGAGCGGCAATTCGTTTTTCAAACACATCTGTAGTCGGATTCATCAGGCGTGTGTAGATGTTGCCGAATTTACGCAAACCAAACAGGTCTGCCCCATACTGTGCATCGTCGAATGTGTAGGAGGTTGTCTGATAGATGGGTACCGCCCGTGAACGGGTAACAGGATCTTTGTCTTGCCCGGCATGCACCTGCAGGGTTTCAAATTTATAATTACTCATAAGCTACATGAATTTAAAACAAAGAGTAACAGGCTTATTAAGGCCAATTACTCTTCCATTGATAACCAAACAATTTTATATTATAGATTAAAGTGGGTATTCTTCGAAAGCATATAGTACCGTAGACAGGTATCTTTCTCCTGTGTCGGGTAATATAGCTACAATGTTTTTCCCTTTATTCTCGGATTTTTTGGCCAGTTGAAGAGCTGCAAAGACAGCTGCTCCGGATGATATACCCACCAGCAGACCTTCTTCACGAGCCAGTTCTCGACTTGCTCTGATGGCATCGTCATTACTCACTTGGACTACTTCATCAACCACAGATGCATCATAAGTTTTTGGGATAAATCCAGCTCCGATTCCCTGTATTTTATGCGGCCCGGGTTTGCCTCCTGATAATACCGGAGAGTCACTTGGTTCAACAGCCACAATCTTTACATCCGGGTTATATTTTTTCAGAACTTCACCGACACCACTGACAGTTCCCCCCGTTCCTACACCGGATACAAATATATCTACTTTGCCATCTGTATCGCGCCAGATTTCCTCTGCGGTTGTTTTTCTATGTATTGCGGGATTAGCAGGATTGGCAAACTGTTGCAATAATACAGCTTTAGGGTTCTCTCTTTGAAGTTCTTCGGCTTTGGCTATTGCTCCTTTCATACCATCGGGTCCCGGAGTGAGCACTATATTTGCCCCCAGAGCTTTCAACAGATTACGGCGTTCGATACTCATGGTTTCGGGCATGGTAAGGGTTAATTTATATCCCTTTGCTGCTGCTACAAAAGCCAGTCCTATACCGGTATTCCCGCTGGTAGGCTCAATAAGTTCACTATCAGGTTTTAATATACCCGACGCTTCAGCATCCTCAATCATTGCGTTTGCAATACGGTCTTTTACACTCGATGCCGGATTGAAATATTCCAGTTTGGCAATCAGGTGGGCATCGATCCCGTGCTTCTTATTAAAATTGGATAGTTCCAGTAAAGGTGTGTTACCTATAAGGTCTGTTAGTTTTTTTGCTATTTTACTCATAACGAATATCTTTTATTTGTTTCAATGATTAATTGTTACAAAGGTACAAGGTTTTAAGGGTTTATGTAATCGCCAAAATAAGGTATTTTTATACCATAAACATGGTATATTGGTGTTTTTGGAATGATTGAGGACTGCTGATCTGGTAGGTATGATAAGAAAAAAATATTCCGAAATCCTGTTATCATGATTATTAATGGGCTATGAGCGAATGATAATCTTAACCCTTATTACAGGTCAAAAGATAAATATTCATCAACGATAAAATTGGATAATACAGAGCTTGCCAATTCATCGGGAATTATCATCAAAGTTGTGGAAAGGACTTCAGCATCAATTGCGTTTACTGCTTTTACAGATACAATTTTTCGCGCTTCTGTATATGTCCCTGTATGAGGATCGAGGATATGTTTTGTATGACTGGGCATGTTTCCGGATGTAGACAAGGTGTTGTCAACAAGTTCTACTATTCCGAGTGTATTTTCGGGATTATAAGGGTCTTCTATTCCGATAGGCCAATAGTCGCCATGAGGATGGGAACCTAATGCAAGGACGGAACTATTCCCGAAATTGATCAGGGCACAACTGACATACTGATCATGTAATATATTGCGGATTTTCTCCAGTGCATAGCCTTTGGCATATGCCCCCAGATCCAATTGAATTTGCTCATCTTTAAAATAGACGGTTCGTTTTTTCGCATCCAGTATTACCTGATTATAATCCTTGAGGCTGATATCAAAGTAACCGGAAGTCATGTTGAAATATTGTTTACAGTCTATTAATACGGTCCACAGTTCATTACTCACAGCAACAGGAGATTGAGCAGCCTTCTGATTTACAGTAAATAACTCACTCCTTTCATCGAACTTATTAAATAGCAGCGATAACCGTGAAATCTCTTCTTCAATCCTTTCCCAGCAGATCATCGATGTGTTTTTATTGGGCTCCACGATTATAACATCCAGTCTGGTGCCCATCGCGTGCATTAACGATCCGTGAAACAGGTTAGATGATTCGTAGAATTCCGAGTATGAGTTTGAAGTATCCATTGTTATCAGCTTATTGAACTAACTAAAAGTAATAAAAAGATTTAAAAGTATAAAATAATAAAAGAGGAATGAATCAGCGATTCTAACTTCCTCTTTTATCAATCTATATATCAAATAATTAACCTATGTAACCGAAATCGCCGATGTTTATGTTTATTCCCAACCCGGATTTTGTGTTAAACTCGGATTCAAAGTAATTTCCTGTTGCGGTATTGGCCATAGATAATACTGATCGCCGAATCCTTTTACTCGAATAGCGCCGCCGCCTCTAATTGCTTTCATTTCGAACTTGTCTACCAATTCTTTGGCAATCCCCCATCTGCGAATATCTGAATAGCGTTGCCCTTCAACACAAAGCTCTATTTTTCTTTCATGGCGTATTCTTTCTCGCATCTGGTCTTTAGTCAGGCCTGTAGGCAGATCAGGCATACCTGCCCTGTCACGAATATCGTTTACAGCTTTATAAACAGATTGGTCAGGGGATGCTAATGCTTCATTCTGTGCTTCAGCATACATCAACATGATGTCAGCTAAGCGGATAAGAGGTATATTTTGTGGGACATTATATAAATCTGTAAGATATCGTGTTCCCGGTTCGACAAATTTACGCCAGGCATAGTTATTAGGGAAAACCATTGTATAGCTATCCGCGTCACTGGTTTCAGGAAACCTATAAATATATGTACTATTATTTAAACCAACATATGTTGACCAGGGTACTACTATCGACTGCTGTAAACGGGGATCTCTGTTTTCATATAATTTTCTGACAGAAGCCTCATCATTCCAGTCTTCTTCATTATTAGGGTTGAATGGTTCTCCTTTCGCATTAGTAAAATTATTAAAATCAAAAGGAGTACCATCGATCATTTCATATGAATTCACTAATTCATTTGTTGGACGTGACCGTTGTCCGGGAGATGGAGACGCTTTTGCGCTCGCTATCCACCATCTGCCTGTAGGTATTCCATGTCCGGCTTCCGTTGTATATTGAACATCCAAAATAACTTCACTGTTATTATTTCCATCCACATGAAAGAGAGTTTCGTAGTCATCAACTAGTTTTCTGTCGCTTTTTTCCATCAGTTCTTTAAAATCCGCAGCAGCTTTTGCATATTCTTTTGCCCAGAGATGAGCTTTACCCCGCATTGCCAGTGCAGCCCATTTAGTCGCCCGTCCAACATCGGTACTTTCATATTTTTCAGGTAACAGAGCATATGCGTCAGTCATATCCTGTACTATAAATTCATATACTTCCCTCTCTGTATTACGGGGTTTGTATGCTTCATCCGGATTCATCGCGTAATCATAAATAGGAACGCCTCCATATAAATCCCATAACTTAAAGTAGAAATAACTTCTGAAAAATTTGGCTTCACCTATACAGCGGTTTTTGATGTCATTATCCATCGCTATATCAGGTATATATTTAAGGCCTGTATTTGCACGGTAAATACCTTTATATAATATTCCCCAATAATTTAAAAACATTACATTATTTGGAGCAATTGTCCCGGTTACCATTGGGATATTTAGCGAATGGTAAGAAATATCCGTAAAATCATCGAGCATTCCGTATTCCATTATACCTATAAAGACGGCGGGATTTGTTATTCCTGCACCATTACCACTCGTATATTCACGGTTAGAATGATATAAGGTATTAATACCCAATATGGCGTTTTCCTGAGTTGTCCAGAAATCTCCTCCAGATAATCCTGATAGTGAGTTCCGATCGAGAAAACTATCACTGCAAGAAGATAGAAGACAAACAGATAGTAAAATTAATATTATTTTGTTTTTCATATCTCTTTTATTTAAAATGTTAGATTTAAACCAATAACCCATTGTTTCATAATAGGATAAGCCATACTTGTATTTTCCGGATTATATCCTTTGAAGCCGGTGATTGTAAAGTAATTTTCCAGATTGGTATACAATCTTAACCTTTCGACCTGAAACTTTGATGTTAACTTTTTAGGTAAAGTATATCCCAGTTGTATCGATTTTATCCTGAAGTAAGATGTATTATATAACCAGTAATCACTTGCAGAAACATTTAGAGATCCTCCTTCCGATAGGCGTGGATACTTAGTCGACTTGTTTTCTGGGGTCCAGTGTTCCAAAACATTAGTTCTCATTAATTGACCTTCATTAATATTAAAGGTATTATATCCATCGTTCCAATATCCTTTCGAACCGCTTACGCCTTGCCCTACTATATTTATATCAAAATCTTTATATGCCAGATTGATATTTATCCCATAAGTGAGTTTGGGAAGAGTCGTGTAATCTCTGGCAACTCGATCATTCAGATCAAAAATCTTATCCCCGTTTGAATCTTTATATAGCATATCACCCGGTAATGGCTTATTTCCTAGATTGGCACTCCAGGTATAGCCGTCTGCCACTAGTTGGTCTATTTCAGCCTGATCTTGGATAATATGGTCGAACTCGAGAAGATAGAATGCTCCATAAGGGCTTCCTTCTTGTATGACTGTCGCTCCGTTATCTGTTACCTCGCCGTATTTCACCACTTTGTTGCTGATTGTCGATAAGTTTCCGCTGATACTATATGAAAAGTCTTTTCCGGCATTTCCATGATAGGTTACCTGTAATTCAATACCATTATTCCTCATCTCAGCAATATTTTGCCAGAAAGGGTTGAACTTTCCCAATACATATGGTACAGGAATTTGTACCAATATATCGTTGGTTGTTTTATTATAATATTCAGCGCTTAATGTTAATCTGTTCTTCAGAAGGACCAGATCTAACCCAATATTGGTCATGGTGGTAGTCTCCCATTTTACCTTATCATTAGCCAGTTCGGTAGGAGCAACGCCTTGTTGAACTTTTCCTCCAAAAGGATATTTTAGAGAATTATATATTACCTGATAAGTATAATCTCCAATCCTGTTGTTACCAAGTTTACCCCACGATCCCCTTATTTTAATATCATCAAAAACAGTTTTCAATGATTCAGCAAAGGATTCTTCGGTGACTCTCCATCCTGCTGAAAATGAAGGGAAAAAGCCCCATCTGTTATCTTTTGCAAATCTGGAAGATCCATCGTAACGGGCATTGGCTTCGAATAAATATTTGCCTTTATAATCATAGTTGATGCGTCCGAAATAGGATCTGAGGGCATCATCTGTAGCATCACCTGTTATACTTTTCATCTCTACACCGGCATTCATTATATAAAGGACATCGTTACCCAATATGTCATCCTTAGTAGCATCGAATCTGTCCATACGGTTATATTGCTGGTCGATACCAACCAATGCTGCAAAATTGTGCTCTTTATTCAAAGAATAATTAAACCGTAATAATGTATTCAGAATGGTTGAATAATCTCTCCGGGTACCATTAAACAATTTGTCTTCAGTGAGAGTATTACCACCCTCTTTGGTTTCTGTTTGGAAATTCCATACATCATAAGGCATGGAATACTCCCAGTTACGCCTGTTATCGAAATTGAAACCGAAACTGCTTTCCCACTCCAGATATTTCAGGAATTTTACTTTTTTATAAAACTTTAATCCTAACTTCTGCCTTTCATAATTTCCACGTACATGATCGACATATGCCCGCGGATTGTATCCAGCCGGTAAGCCCGGAAACATTGCCCTTCCATAACGTCCGTCTTCCGATTTTGGGATAGTCCCTGGAGTTGTATCTTTAATCTGTCCAAAAAATTGATTAACATCAATAGGATCCCTGTCCGACCACGAACCGAAAACATGTCCACCCAGTTGTAGCCAGTTATTCACCTTCGAATCGGCACTCAGACGGAAAGAGTATTTTGTATATCCTGAATTATCAATTATACCTTTATTGTTTAAATATCCCAAAGAGAAAGAAAAATTAGCTTTTTCGCTCCCCCCCCTTACCGACAGGTTATGCTCGGTAAGAACAGATGTATTCAGCATTTCGTCATACCAGTCTGTACTGGGATATAATGGGTTACCTGCCGCGGACTCTCTTCTCCATTCTTCAATAAGACTTTTGTCGTATTTATCACTTGTTCTAGGTTTACCAGTAGTAGTAAGAGCTATATTTTCCGCTCCTATATTTACCATCTCCATATGGGTTGCCATATCAGATATAAAATCAAGAGTTTTTGCGGCTTTTTGCCAGCCTATATATCCGTTATAGGTGACGTTTACTCTACCTTCGGTTCCTCTTTTTGTAGTAACAAGAATAACACCATTAGCAGCACGCGACCCATAAATGGCTGAAGATGCCGCATCTTTAAGTATAGATACACTTTCTACATCACTTGGATTTATATCATTCAGAGCTCCCGGTACTCCGTCTACTACCACTAAAGGAGAAGAATCATTCATTGTACCTCTGCCTCGCACCATAATATTAACATCTTCTGCACCCGGTGTTCCCGACAATTGCGAAATGTTCAATCCTGCGCTTAATCCCGTAAGGGCAGAAGACAAACTCATAGTAGGACGGCTCGATAATGCCTCGTCAAATTTAACGGACGAAACAGCACCTGTCATGTTTTGTTTTTTCATGGTACCGTAACCTACAACTACAATGTCGTCCATTATGTGAGAGTTTGATTCTAATTGGATGTCATAGTTGCTTTTCGAATCAATGGAAACTTCTTTTGTGTGGTAGCCGACAAATGTAACGACTATTACAGAACCGGCATTTGCATTCAGGGAAAATTTACCATCAATATCGGTCATTGTAGCATTTGTTGTGCCTTTGACAGTAATGCTGGCACCAATAAGAGGATCTCTCAGTTCGTCTACAACAGTACCCTGTATTCTTTTCTGTTGCATTGGAGTAGTGGATAATGTTTCAGTATTACTACTGTTCAGCGCTTCATCATGCGTGTATGCATATGCAGTAATATTGGATAACCCCAATATTATGGAGCAGGTTAGTGCTCCTAAAATAAGCTTCTTGAAGTTTTTCATATTATTAGATTTTACATTTTACGTTGGTTTATAGCCTTAAACGTTTTTCATTTACAAAAAGACAATTTCACAATATGTTTTGTGAATGGCATTCTCAGTTAATTACCAGATTCCAACCTTAGTTCAGATACCTCATTTTGTTGCATTCATAATTTCAGAGTTTATAGGAGGGTTTAAATACTTAAAAATTTATAAATAGCAGCTGATTATTTATTTTAGTATTTCGATGTACTCTAAAACAAAAATATTGATTCTTTTACCTCTTTAGTAGTCCATTCGAGCTAAAGAATCCTCAAATTCCGTCATTTTGATTTATATGTCTGTTAAAAGTATCTTTATCATTATCATATCTTTATAAAGATCTTCTTTTTATATAATATATTTCCTATTACCCAGTTGAAGCCGACAAATAATAGCGCATAGACAAGCGAACCGAAGTAATTGCCACAATATGGCTGTATACATGCCTGATATATGAAGTCCCTGATACTGATAGCATCTCCATTATATATAAACGAGATGTTCACTAACAGAATGGAGACTACGCCTGCCATTACGTATATAAATAAGGGATTTACTCCGAATGATTCGAAAAAGACACTCCATTTTTTATATCCCTTGATATCTATGATCCATATCAGTAGAGCCAGCAGTGTGGAGGCCATCCCGCAAGTAGCCAGAACAAAAGTAGGAGTCCATATTTTTTTGTTTATCGGGCATCCATAGCTCAGAAGGAATCCAAGGAAGGTCATAATTGCACCAGCGATAAACAGATACTGTATCCGTTCATTGTTATCTTTTGTTGCCAACAAAACCTTTCCGCACCAGAAACCAATTAATACATGAGCGATAGCCGGTATTGTACTTAGTAATCCTTCCGGGTCTATGGCCATTCCGCTATCCTTATACATATGCTTTGTTCCCAATATGGCTCTGTCGAGGGTAGAGACGATATTGTTTTCGCTGAATTCGAATCCGTTTCCGAAAAAGAGTAACAGGAAATAGCCGATCAATGCAGTTACAATGATATAGGGAATATATTTGTGCTTTACAAGAATTGCAATCAAGGCTGTAGCACCATATGTAATGGCCAGTCTTTGCATTACTCCTAATATGCGGATATATTCGAAATTTGTAATGGCTTTAATGAAACGTTCCCCAAAGCCCATTTCTTCCGCTGATAAGTTATGGAAAGTACGAAAAGATAATGATAACCAGTTTAATCCCAATCCGATGAGGAAAATAACCACTGTCCTTTTCAATATTTTGAACAATGTTGGTTTATTACATTCAAAGTTGAATTTGCGAAGCGATATGAATGTTGATATCCCCATGATGAACATAAAGAAGGGAAACACCAGATCTGTCGGAGTTAGCCCGTCCCATGCGGCATGGCTTAATGGCTGATATCTCCACGAGCCGGCATTGTTTACCAATATCATTCCGGCAATAGTTAATCCCCGTAATACGTCAAGGGATAGTAGTCTGTTGTTCGTTTTCTGAATCATGGTATTATTTTTTGTTTGTTATATAAATACTTTTCCGGAAAAATTTATACTTTTCTGTTATACTATTCCCCAACAACATAAGACCGCCCCGGAGTAATTATGTATTTGCCCTTTCCTCCTTTGAAGAAAATAGTGTTCTTTCCGGCTTCTACTTTAAAATTTCGATCTGTATTGGTTTCCATATTCCGTATATTCCAAAATCCGGGTTTTAGATCGGTGATAAGTATTTGAATTTCAGTGTTTCTATCTATGTTTAGAGAAAATGAATCCTGTATTTGTCCGTACCCGGCACTCATGCACACTATGCGGTCTTGAAGGGAAATAACATATTTATTGTCTGTTTCGTAGAAATCAACAGGTAATGGTTCTGTTCCGTCGGCAGTCATCTGGAATACAGTAAGGAAGCGATTATGCTTTTTATTCTTTTTAGGATATGCCACTACCTGATAGGCATTTGCTTCGGGAGTCGGATATTTAATCTGATATTGAAGCCCTAAAACACTTGTAGAGTCCTTCAGGCTGGAAATTTCGATTTGTCTGTCTTCGGGTCGCGGAAGCAACATATTCATATGTGTTTTACCTACCTGGCCACCACTGCTATTATGTAAAACAACATTCTGATCAGAAAAAGAAGGTTGATTGAATGTATTTATCTTCCAGTATTTTTCGAAATCATTTTTCGATGTGATAAGATCATCCGCCAGTATGATCGCCGCCGGAATATCTTCCCTATTCAGGTTAAGGAAGCAGAAACTGCGTGTGTAATTACTTGTTTTACTGTAATAAGCGGCTGTAAGATCGGCTTTGAAATAACTGTATGATGGTTTTAAAGTATTCGCCTCGAAATCGGCGGAGATCACGGTTCCGTAATCGAACCAGGGATCGTTCATCGCTTCTTCCGGTGTCTTTGGATTCCTCTGGTTAAATCTGCTTCCGCCATCATTGATATTTGTCCTGTGCGCCAGTTTTTCGTCCGGATCTTTTACCAGTATTGTATTGTGAGCTACCGATCTTTTATAAAAATTGAAATCGTAAGGGGTTCCGTAAGCCCTGTATATGCCGACATTAAATACCTGTTCTCCATGAAAATAGATTTGAAAAGAGCCTGCATCGCAATGCTGATGGTTTCCGAAATGATATCCTCCACCTCGTATTTCTGCCGCTACATCGTTGCTTCCTTCTTCCATATTCCAGCCTGTCCTTGCGGATAATCCACCTAAGATATTTCCATAATCTATAGATAGTGGTAAAGTATTGAGGTCTGGATTCGTTTTCAGATCGGGATTATTTACCAATAGGAAAAGAATCGGATTATCTTTTGCTCTGCTTAATCCGCCACGTCGTTCAAATTCTCCTTTGAGTACAGCATCATCAGCATATGCATAATCTAACAGCAATGTTTCAGGATAGGAGACATGGGTTTTTGAGAATTTATCTCCGTCCGAAAAACGTTTGCCGTCAGGCAGTTGCATATATATCCAATATTTGCTCAGGCTTGTGATATTATCGTTGAATATGCGTACTCCTGTCATCCTGTAAAACATCCATGCCGCATGCATTTCCCAACCGTGCCTGTATGCTCCGTAGTCGAATCCCTGGTTATGCCGTGGCGACTGGTATTCAAAAGCTCTCATCGGCAACAGGTGCTCAAGCAGCAGATATGATGTATAACGATATGGCTGAGGGTCTATGTCATAAATAGCGATGCTCATAGCCAACAGATCCCTGTTAACTTGAGCTTCACTGGCATGCCCGTTGACCACATGCTCCTTGAATGGAGGCCATCCTATTTCCATTTCGGGAGCAAGGCGCATCATGTGATTATAAAGTGTATGCCTGTCATTTTCACTCAACAGGTTGTAGCACCAGTCATAAGTGATTGCTGCGGTATAAATAGATTGTCCCAGTTCCCTGGTAATGTCTCCATGTCTTACATTCCCGAATTCGAGAACGGACAAATAATTCAGCATCAGATTGACAACTTCCTGTCCGACTTTGCGATCATCTGTCATCAGATAATAAAACGCCTTTATAAGAGCAATCTTTTCTATCTCATTGTTGTGAAACATTTCTTTTCGTACATCGAATTCGAAAGGGTAAGGTTGTTTTGCTTTTTTCTGCACTTCCTGCCAGACCGGAAGATTTTCTCCTTTCGTCAACCGTTTTCTTATACTGGGTAGATTATTTTTATTCACCCATAAACTTGGCCTGTCTGAAGGAGGCGTGATGTATGGAATATAGTTAGCAGCTTCGTTTGGTACTGCTATTGGCATATATTCTTCTATACGGATTGATTCGAAAGATATTTTCTCGGGCAACCACATTTTTATTTCTGACTCTGCCTGCAAATCAAATATTCCCAGATCGTGACCTGAGTATTCGTGAAGATTGGAAATTATCCGTCTTGTAATTCGCTGACCATCTATTTTAAGTTTGACCAGACGGGTTTCAACTTTCATTCCAGGGATGACTTTATCTTCTCTGACTACTTCTGCAAATATCCTGTATTTACCAGCAACGGGTAATTTTATTTGGTATGTTATATCCGGATCATTTTCAATTTCATTGCTCGCCCTTTCAGTTATATTATCTTTCAGCGTAACAAGTTTTATTTTAGGTGTTCCTATCTTACCGATTATTTTAGTAGTCTTTTTATTTATATCGGCTTTGTTTGCATATAGAGTGACACTGTATTTTCCATCTGTTAGAATTTCTTTTGCACATACAGATGTTCCAGACAAAAGTAAAATGCCGGTAATGAGAAGTATAAGGTATGATATGTTGTCTTTGTTTTTATTCATAAACAGTTTTTTTAGAAAATAGGGCAATTACAGATTGTCTTTCTCCATCAATTGCAGATATTCTTCTTTAGTCAATTCAGGTTTATAACCTTTTAGGATATTCTCCATTCTATTATCACTTAATAGGTCGATCAGCGTGTTTGTCACGATTTTTGCAGGGATAACTATTGCCGCATTATAATCAGTGACTTCAAAATCGGGAGAATGCAACCCTCCTTTTATCCCTCCCATCATAGGTTGTATAACGGGCATTATATGGGACAGGTCACCCAGATCAGTAGATGCCATAAAGTGCCCTTTGTGGTAAATGCTTTCTTTGGGTAAATATTTTCTTGCATTATCTTCGAACACGTTGTTTAGTGCTTGATTGCAGATAAGAGGCATATATCCGGCTGATGTGCGCACCGACATTTTAGCATTAAAGTTCTCTCCTGCACAATAAAAAGCTTTATCGAACCTTTCCGAGAGGTTATCTATCGACTCTATCGAAGAAGACCGGACATAACCCTGCAGACTGGTTTCGGATGGAACACTATTCACATTGTCCCCGCCGTTGGTGATTATATAGTGTATCCGGCTATGGTTCTCATCCTGGAAAGTATCCCGTATTGCATTTATATTGTTTATTCCCTGAACCAATGCATGCAGGGCGTTAATCCCTTCGTGGGGAGCAGCGGCCGCATGTGCGGTTTTCCCTTTACATACGACATCTTTTAGTTTGAACCCATTACCTGTATTATATAAATGGATAGAGGCAACTTCGCTGTTTGGCTCGGCATGTAGTAGTATAGCAGCATCTATATCATCGAATAAGCCTAAACGGATAAACTCCTGCTTGCCACTCAAATATTTTATTTTTTCCTCTTTTTGTAGTTGCCGCCTGTATTCGAGTTGGATATATTCTTCGGCCGGAACTGCTATAAATGCAATATTCCCATCCAGTTCATTTGCTACACCAGATTCTTTTAACGCTTTTGCAACAAGCATCAATATCCCTAATTGCAGGTTATGGCCGCAGGTGTGGGTTGCCCCGTCTTTGGGCGATGCTTTCGGACTGTCTTTACATACTACGCCGTCCAGTTCTGCTATAAAAGCTATCGTATATTTATATTGTTTTCCTTTCAGTATTGTTTTCAGACCTGTTATTGCCAGTTCCTCTTTCACATCGTATGAACATTCTTTCAGATATTTGGCCACTATCTCAGACGTCCGGTGTTCCTGAAATCCGAGTTCGGGATGTAGATCGATATCTTTTACAAGACCGATTACCTCTTCTGAATTCAGGTCTATGATTTTGTCAACTGTATCTTTAATAGTTCCCATAATGTTATCGTATTAAAGCTATGAGTTGATTTATTGAAATATATATAGCCCATGCCGTTGCTATTCCCAGTATTATATTCAACGGAAGGGAATTTCTGTATTGTCCCATCATCTTCTTATTGTTAGACAATAATAAGATAACCACAGCAACGATAGGAGCTCCGAATATTGTCATCGATTGAGCGAATACGATAAGCTGTATAGGGTTGGAACCGAATATGATAGCGATAATTGTACCGAATACTAATATACCCGACGCAAATACCTTTACCCAGCGGTCGTTGATCGATTTACCCAGATGCAAGGCTTCGCAAAGGAACATTCCACCCAGAGCAGCATTAGACACATAAGATGAAAGAGAGGTTGCAAATAAGCCTATCAGGAAAAGCCATTTGCCGAAAGAACCAAGGAAAGGCTCCAGTTGCAATCCCATATCCACCGCATTTTTAATTGTTATTCCCTGAGGATGAAGAATGGCCGCTGATGTGATAATTATTATAATACCTAACGTGCTCAGAATAAGTATGCCTACTGTAGCATCTCTTAGCCCTTTTTTCAGGTCTTCTACTTTCCAGTTTTTTCCCTGTACCATATACGCCTGTCCTGCTGCTCCGGCTACGCTGAAAGAGGTGGATGCCACGGCTATCCAGAGGGCTTTATTGGAAGGAGCGGTAGGAATGAGGCCTTTAAGCAGATCACCCCCGTCTATTTCTATAAAAAACATATTGCCAACAAAAGCGACTACCATTATCAGGATAAGAAAAATCATGGTTTTTTCCAGTAATGAATAAAAGTTATTGGAAGTCCATATAAAAACAAGGGTGACTGCTAAAAATAAAATAGTCCATATAGGTATATTTCCTCCGAAGAGTTCCATCATTGATATGCCTACGCCAACAGTATTTCCTGTTTGGAATCCTGAACAGCTAAAACATACACTGAGTCCCACAAGTACAGATACTACCCTGCCGTAATTATTCTCTACATTGGTCAATAACGACAACGGCGATACACATCCCATCTTTGCAGCAACTCTTGTCATGCAGATCATAAACAGGCAGGATATAACAACAACCCATAACATAGAGTAGCCTGTCGTTGCCCCGACATTGCTGCATACTGTAATTGTTCCGGGCCCTAGTACAAGAGCAGCGGTTATCAGGCCGGGGCCGAACGATGATAGCAGTTGCTGAAAGAAAGGAGTTTTGGTATTCATTTTGTCTTGTGTTTTATTTTAACCACATAGAAAGATTAGAGCGGACGAAATCGTCGTCATTGAGATGAGGGTATGCATTGTAAACCCTTGATATTTCTTCTTTCTGTCCGTCTGATAATACTTCTTCCGGGTTCAGGCATAAGGTATTGGTCATCAGTCCTTGTCTGAAGAGGACTTCATGCAATCCCGGAATACATCCTGCAAACTTATTCTTGGAATCGAAGAACGCAGCATTCGAATCAGTGATCTGAATGGCACGGGTTAATAAGCTTTGAGGTATATCCTTGCCCGACTCTGTTATGGAATGAATCTCATCCAGAAGTTCAACGGCTTTTTTAGTCCATACACACCAGTGCCCGAGCAAGCCTCCTTTTATCCTTATATTTTTTGTTCCTGTAGAAGTTTCTATCTTATATTCAGACAGCAAATCCGCCACAATATTGTCATCGTTTCCGGTATATAGCGTAATCTCTTTTTCTTTTTCCACATCGCAGATAGCCCTTACCACATCGAAAGTTTTGTATCTGTCGAAAGGAGCTATCTTTATTCCCAGTACATTAGGGATGGCGGCAAATTCTTTCCAGAATTCATAAGGCAGATTGATACCGCCTACCGATGTCTGCATATAGAAGCCGATGATCGGCATTATTTCAGCTACCTGTCTGCAATGTAAGATCAGTTCATCCAAGCTATTCTCTTTTAATGCTGAAAGGCTGACTAAAGCAGCATGATATCCGGTTGACGATGCGAAAGTAGCTTCTTTTAAAGCCTGCTCAGTCTTCCCACAAACACCTGCGATTTTCAATATCTTCTTACCCCGGAATTCCGACCATTTGTCTATTTCTTCGGAAACAAGGCTTAATAATCCCTCAAATAGGCCATGTTCGCGTATTTCGAACTGAGTAGAATGTACTCCGATAGCAATTCCTCCTACGCCACAATCGATGTGGTAACGCACAAGTGCCTTCTGGTATTTTTCGTCCACAGTCCGTAATTTCGTCAAAGCAAGAGGAGTTGCCGGTATTACTGTTCCTTTGCGGAATAGTTGTAATAAATGGCTATCTATATCTGTTATTTTCATGGAAGAGTATTTTAAGTAATAGGTTTTTAGATTATAACTTTATATTTAATGTTAATAGTCGTAAAACTTAATCGTTCTATTATCTTATACTACGCGCAATCGAAGATTGCTTGTGTTCCTTTTGCCCAAAGCCGCAAAAGGAACCAAAAACGCTTTGGCGGCTCGCCCTCCGTGCTACCCGTTACAGATTCATGGGCTAAATTAAAAGATTGTCCTGTCGGACGCTTTTAATTTCACGCCCCTTTCACCTGACGGGTGCCCAGCACTACGGCCTAATGCCACCGGGCAAAGCCACTAGTGCGTCAGCTTCCCGTGCATAGGTTCCTAATAATAGAACCATTATTTATATCTATCATAATAATTTTAACCACAGATTTACATTCTCAATAAAGTAATAAAAAGACCTGTGGTCTTAAAACTTACCGTCACCAACCTCAAAATGAGTCGGAATATTCAGTTCTTTTCCTCCCTGCATAGTCCACTCTGCTTGCATGCGGATCAGTTTTTTTGCCGTTACAGATGGCTTTCCATACAATTTGAAAGACTTTTCAGCATTGTTGAGGTATGACCTGTCTGTTCCAGTACATTTTACAACGACTTTTTTACCCATTATTTCCGCCATCTCTTCAGCCACTTCTTTTACGGATAGAATTTCAGGGCCTGTTATGTTCAGGTAATTAGCCGGAAATGTACACTCACTCAATGACAGCAAGGTATAGTTATTCACATCTCCCTGCCAGGATATATTGAAGTACTCATTATCAGTGATAACAGGTTCGTCGTTCCATATTTTTTTCGCAATGTCGCATAGAACACCATATCGCAGGTCGGTAGAGTAATTTAACCGTAACAGTAGCGCAGGCGTCTTTTGGATAAGGGAATAGTATTCGAATACACGTTCCCTACCAAGGCACGACTGCGAATATTCACCAATTGGTTCGGGACGGTCAGACTCTACTGATCCTCCACTTTCTTTAGACACCAACGGATAAACACAACCTGTTGAAAAAGCTACTATCCTCGACTCTTTGAAATGTTCTACGCAAATCGCGGGGACGAGCACATTCTTCGCCCATGTATAAGGCTCTGCACCTTCTGTTCCAAACTTTCGTCCGGCCATGAAGATCACATTCTCCGTTTTGGGTAGTTTCTGTACTTCTTCCCTGTTGCTCAGGTCGCAGGCTATGGTGGTAATTCCATGACTTTCCAGCAATAATCTGCCTTCTTCGGAAGAAAAGCGGGAAACAGCGTAAAGCTTCTTATCCACATTGGCCATTTCGATAGCTTTTTTCGCCATCAGCGACAGGGATAATCCAATCTTTCCGTTTGCCCCGAGTATGGAAATATCACCTGGTAATTCTTTAAAAAAGTCAATTAGTTTCTTCCAGGGCTGTGATATTAGATCGTTCAGCTCCTGTTCATTTATCGGTGTTCTCATCATAGTACCTTTCTTTTGGATTAAATCCCCCTGCTATTTTTTCGTGACATTGGTTATCCTTACATTCACATTATCTGGATTGTTCTGGACTTCCGTGCCTTTAGGATTTAGTTGGGTAATTTTATTGAAGTGAGCATTGTGTACTGGTGCCAGAAATTCAAGGGCTATATCCGTTTTATAAGAACGTATATCATTCATGTAGATGTTATACATGTTTCCCGGTTTGAAGCCTTCTCCGTATTGCCCGTTACCGTAGATACGTACAACTTTCCGCTTGCCACCTTTTGGCCCGTCACTTATATTGGAACAGTAAATGTTATATATTTTAGGTTGTGACGGCAGAAGTATCATAACATGGTGTATGCCAGATGTTTCTATATTCCTACAGGTAATATCATGTATGTCGCCCCCAAAAGAATAATCGGAGTATCTTACAGGTAATAGAGGGAATACATATTTGTTATTGCTCCATCTTGTTTCGTCGAATGCAGCAAGGATTATAGTATCGTCAGATGTCTCGCCTGTGATATTTTCGATCACTATATCCGATCCTCCCTGAATGATGCTTACTCCGTCCCCGTTCTTGACGGTGGTATGCAGATCTAATTTGTTTACATGACCGTTTTTACATCCGTTGGTCAGTACAATGCCCCAGCTATGAGTTTTACTTACCTTCAGTCCGGATATTTCAAAGCCATCGACAAATGAGAGCAGGATCGTATAATTGCGCCATCCCCAGTAGTCTCCGAGCCATTTCTCTTTCACTCCTGTTTTCGGATTAACCCCTTCATAAAAGTTTTCCGCACCTTCTATTTCCGCACCATTTAATCCGACTATCCTGATATTCTGGGCTGGCAACAATTGTTTCACGTATCCATTTGGATTTTCCGGATCAATATCCAGATTTCCCGAACGAATAATATTGTCGAAAATATTATCGGCCAGCTTTATCTTGCAACCATCCACTATCATCTTTGTATTGGATGGCAGGGCAATAGCTTCGGAAATAAGATAAACTGGATTATCTTTAAATATTATTGTTCCACCATTGCACTCTTTCAGGAAATTGAGCGCATTGGCGATTTTTCCGGATATATTAGCACCTTCAAAATCCTCCGGTTTTACACAGACGGAGCCACGCTCGTTCTCTGTATATTGGGGCTCTGTAGCATGTAAGAATCCAAACTGGAGAGTGAAAATTAAAAGTGCGGATAGTATACGTTTCATTTTACGTCAGTTTTATCTGTTGATTTTTTACGGAATGCGCTGGCAATGAGCCAATATAGTAACCGTAAAAAAAGTACTAGGAAGTAGAACCCTATGCTCAGGCTAAGCACCCATAGTAATTGTGTATATAGTTCTTTCCACTCTGTTTCGAATGAGATGATAGAATAAACGTTTAATAAAAAGGCGAACAGGAAGCATGCTGCGAATATAATAAGTTCGGTCTTTTGCCTTTTTGCTGTTAATTTAAATTTTATATCTTTCATGATCTTCATTTTTATAAGTAAGGTATCACATATTCCTGAGGGAACTCTAATATAGTACGTTCTTCCATTGCTTTATTTCCAAGCAGGGCCAGTACCGATGAATAATATGCTTCTTCTACCAGCATCGGCATAGCTTCGCCTGTGATCACTGATGAACAGAAAGCTGAAACGAGTGCTTTTGAACCATCGTCGATAGCAGCTCCGGTTGTATTTGAACCGTCGTGTGTCTGTATATTATCCAGAATCGGTTCTCCTTTTACATTTGAAGCTGTTTCAGGTACCCAGCTAGGTCCTGCAAACGGAATGCTGTCAAATACTTTATGCTCTATCTGGTTTATAAGTTGCTGAATACCCGGTGCCGGTTTGGGATTTTCCATGTATAGTAATCCCTGGGCGAGTTCAAGAGTCCCTTTATGTCCCAGTACCTGTTCGTCCATACCATAACGCTTGTTGGAAATGATGGATTCGAAAGTCATACGAAGACCATTGGAGTAGTGATAAATTACACTAACACTGTCGTAAACTGTACGGCTATCTTTCCAGAAGATATTGTCTCCGAAGCCGGTGATATAGTCTGGCAAAGATTTATTTACCCATGTACCCATTTGCAACTGGTGTGAAGCAAGTTCGGTCATCAAACCACCCGAATATTCCTTATACAGTCGCCAGTTGATCTGTCTTTCTAATGATGGTTCAGGCACAGGTCTGCGCCAATCGTTGTTCCTGTACCAGAAATTACGCAGGCCAACGATCTGTCCTATGGTTCCGTCATTAATAAGTTCTATCGCTTTCAGATATTTAGGATCGAACAATCGTTGCATTCCTATATAGAGGACTTTGCCTGTTTCTTTGTACGTATCGTACATCTCCCTGCACTGCTCTAATGTACGGGCCATCGATTTCTCACAGAATACATGTTTTCCTGCTCTTAGTCCTGCTATGGAGATTGGAGCATGCATATGTAGCGGAGTAGAAATAAGGATACCGTCTACATTCGGGTCGGCGATAGCATCATTGTAATCTTTATACTGTTTTGCCTTCGGGTAAAATTTAGCAGCATTATCGAGGTGTGGCTGGTAGATATCGCATATGGCGACAACTTCGGCATGAGGTATCTGCAATAGGTGATTAACGTGGTACATACCTCTCGATCCTGTACCTATGAGTGCAAGCCTTGCTTTTCCACCCTGCGCGTCTTTATGGTTGTTTTGGGCGAACATATGTATTAAAGGTAGTGAGGATAACATCAGCCCTCCTCCTGCCGTTCCCATATTTTTCAGGAAATCTCTACGAGACAGATTCTGTGTTTTCATGGTTCTTATTCTTTTATTGTCATTTTATGAGTTGTTTTATATTAGTAACCGCTTAAAAAGCAGGTTGTTTTTTTCTGGCCATTTCCAATGCTGTGGTGGTTATATAATATTTTACCAGCATATTAGGTACTTCCCATTCAGGCATTTCACGGGTAATAAGGAAGTTGAAATATTTTTCGGCAACCTTGGAGAAATGGGCTTCATGTCCGTCATCCATACTTGGTGATATTTCTATCTCCAGCATGCTATCGTATGCTTCTTTAAGAGATACAGGATAGATATTTTTCAGGTCATTGATCGCTCTTTCAATATTCTCTCTGAATGCACTTTCCGTCGCATCTGCTCCTTTCTTTATATATAGTTTCGATTTATATCCCTGTTCCTCGCCCTGAAGCACCAGCAAGGTCGCTTTAGTACCGTTTATCACAGTACGGTGTGTATCGCCTGTCCCGTTGGGAGCCTGATAATTCCAGACTACTTTTATACCTACGTTGACATCTTTCACCTGATAACTTATATTACCGTTCGCATATACGTATAGAACGGAATCTTTGACATATTTATGTAAATAATCCGGAAATTCTTCCACTTTTGTCGATAAACGGAACTGTTCGAGCGTAATAGGTGTGGCCGAATGGTTAGCATCTGTAACCTTTACGTCCTTTTTGTAATCGAGCGCTACTTCCGGAAAACATTGCCAGTTGACAATATCTATCAGGTGTGTGGTCACATCCACAATGCCTTCGCCCTGTTGTTCCACATCGTAATACCATGCCGGACGTGTAAGAGGATTTCCCGATACAATTTTGTAAAAATGATGTACACTTTCCATTTCCACGGCAGGATTTTCGGGTGTGCCTTTGGTTATCGTTCCGAAAAGTTCTTTATCCTGCATCAATACTCTGCTTAAGATGTTGATAAAGTTGTAACGCTCGGTCATAATATCGTATAGAAGGACATCGTTTTTTGCCGAGAGGGTAAAAGCATTCTTCAGTTGCTCGAACGATGCTTCATCTATTGCCATCGGTTTATCGGCCAGAACATTTAATCCTGCACCTACCGAACGGAGAATATAATCTGTTTTCAACTTGTTGTTCCCTGCCAATACGACAACATTCCCGTTTTTCTCCGAAAGCATTTTTTCAAAAAAGTCGTTTCCTGTGTATACCTTAGGATTCCAATAAGTCGGGTTATGTTCTCTCGTGTTGAACGAATTGATAAGATTGAGGTAATTATCCAATTCGGGACCTTCAGTAGCATATACGTTCACATTATAATTCAACTGCCTGAGCATTGACTTTTGTAACAAGGCTGCATGGAAATGCGCCGGTGCTACCGTTATTAAACGTACTTCACCTTCAGAGCCATTGAACTTCTCATGTTTTGGTTGCATATCACAAGCTGTTATAAAGATAAGAACCGGTAGAAGACAAAAGAGATATTTAGCATATTTCATAAGTCTGATATATTTAAGTAAAAGAAAGTATTTAATACAATAATATCCACCTATAGCTGATTTTTGTTATTACACAGACAAAAGTTATAAATAGGTCTGCGACCCTAACTCTTTGATTTGAAGGACCACGACTGGATTTTATGCCCTTTTATGGCAAAGAATATCAGGTAAATATAGCAAGGTAATAGAACCCAGTAAGCATTCTGCAGGCCCTGTATGTCTGCGAAGTATCCATAAACTATCGGCATAATAGCATTTCCGCTCAGCCCCATGATTAGGAGAGAAGAGCCTATCTTAGTGAAACGCCCTAATCCTTTTATCGATAACGGCCAGATACCTGCGTAGATCAAAGCATTGGGCAATCCCAGCGCACAAAGGAACCAGATGGAAAGAGTGCTGTCATGCCCTAATATTATCACTTCTTTGCTGACAAGGATAACGGCTATGGACAATAACAATCCGAGAGAACAGCATATCTGCAGAGCTCTTGTCTGCGATAAATATTTTGGTATCAGTGCAATTCCTATTGCATATCCGACTATTGTCGCTGTTAATGTATAAGAGGGGAATGCTTTGGCTTCCAGTAGGTTCATGCCCATCGAACCGGCATAACTGATAATGGTGTCTATAGCTATTATCTGTGTTCCCACATGTACGAACAATGCGAATGCACCTAGAATCAGGTATGGAAACTGAAAGATGGAAGTCCTTTTATGAGTGCAATTTTCTTCTTCCTTATTATTCTCCGCCGGATCGATCTCGGGAAGTACCGAATAACGTATAAATATTCCGAATGCAAGCAGAGCAACAGATAAGATCGCGTATGGTTTTATTACGCGCCGGATCAGGTCGTCGAGCATCATGTTTTTAGATGCTTCGTCCAGTGTTCCGGATTCCAGTAAAGTAAATAAACTGCTGTCTGTTACTTTCAGCACTACTGCGGCAAAGATAAGTGGGGAGATAATTCCCGCAAACTTATTACAGATTCCCATCAGGCTGATCCTCTTGGCTGCACTTTCGATGGGGCCTACGATCGTTATATAAGGGTTTGCCGCAGACTGGAGTATTGTGAGGCCTGCCCCGATAACGAATAATCCCGCAAGGAATATTCCGTATGTCCGAGTAAGGGCAGCAGGTATAAACAACGCTGCTCCTATAGCCATACAAATAAAACCGTACATGATCCCCCGTTTATAACCCACCTTATTCAGTATAAAAGCCGAAGGTATCGATAAACAGAGGTACGCAATATAGAATGCGAAAGCGACAAAGTAAGATTCGAAATGTGTTAGTTCACATGCTATCTTGAAGTATGGTATCAGGATCGCATTGACCCATGAAACCAAACCGAAAATGAAAAACATAGCGCCTACTATGATTATGGCAATCGTGGTATTACGTTTGTTTAATGGTTGATTTTCTAATGGTTTCATGGGGCATCAGATTTAAAATTGTTTTTGTTTGCTTTGTTCATCTGTAAAATATTACAGTTTCATTTCCCATCCTTTTTGGTAAGTACGGCTCCAGTGTTTCTGGGCGTCTTTGTCTTTTATTATACGACCATTGGCAGAATCTATATCAAGAGATCGTCCAACACGTTGAGAGATGTTTCCGAGCTGCATAAGCAATGTGCTCTTATGTCCCGATACGATATCGGAATTTAATTTCTCACCTTTTCTTATACCGTCAAAGAAATTATTGATGTGCAATGCATCCAGACTCTCTGCCGGATTCATCAGGTTGCGCGGATCAATTTCCAGTTTGCTGTACTGTTGTTTTATAACTTTATTATCCATATCGAAAATCCGGTATCCGTCGCTTCCTGTAATCAGCATGCTACCTTTATCTCCGTAGAACATAGAACCTACGCTACTGCCTTCGATAGTCCGTCCATTACAACTGCGGCCTTCCCATGTCATGGATTTGGTTTTGCCGAACTCCATATTTATGACCTGCGTATCCGGTGTTTCCCAATCGTCCTTGAAGAAATAACGGCCTCCTGCAGAACTGACCATTGTAGGGTATTCTGTTTCCATTCCCCAACGTAATATGTCGACCATATGTGTTCCGTTGTTCAATGATTCGGCAGTTCCCCATTTCCACATCCAGTGCCAGTTATAGTGTACGATATTGTCTTTGTATGCTGTACGTGGAGCAGGTCCTTGCCAAAGATCCCAATCGAGCCATTCAGGAACGGCAACCTCTTTACCTATACCTATCGACGGGCGGTTGTTGGTGTACCATGCTTTACCGAAATGCACATTGCCGATAATCCCTTCTTTTATGGCCTGAATCCCTTCCTGCACATTCGGCCATGAGCGTCTCTGGTTACCCATTTGCAGGACACGGTTGTATTTTGCTACTCCATTAATAAGGATTTCACCTTCTTCAGGGCAATAGCTGCAAGGTTTTTCAAGATAAATATCTTTGCCAGCCTGCATGGCCATTAATGCAGCCGGTGCGTGCCAGTGGTCAGGTGTAGCGATTATAACAGCATCCACATCTTTCGATTCGAGGACTTTTCTTATATCTTTTTCTCCTTTTGGATTACTTCCCTGTACTTTTGCTACGGCTTCCGAGCATTTTGCGATAGCACGGCTGTCCACATCACATATATAAGTTATTTCGCAACCTTTTTGTTTTGCGAAATTTACGGCTAAAGCTCCACCACGGGAATTGACGCCTATGGCAGCAACTCTTATTTTATCGTTTGCACCATTGACATTGAAATAACTTTTTGCACTCATGTCGTTTATTACTCCTCCGAATGAAAGAGCTGAAGTTCCCAGAACTGCTTTCTTTAAAAAATCACGTCGTGTACTCATGATAATGTTTTTATGGTAATTAAATTTAATCTAACATAATGTTACTAATACAAAGAAACTCTTATTTGAAACAAAACTAAACTCAAATGACGCCTTACTATTCTCAAAAAACGTCAACATCTATTTGTCGCTTTAAGAAATATCTTTCTAAGATATATAATTATAAAGTTAGATTTAATGCGGATTTCGAAGGTATATAATAATCCGAAGTCAATAAGTCTGAAAATATAATAGTGTTTAAGTAAGTTTTTCTCTGGAATACAATTTCGAAATAATTAATTATTTTTGTAATAATAGAAATAGTATATGATCACATTTTTCATTCTGTATCATAAAAATCATTTTTATAAATATTTTTAATCAATTTGTTTGTTTTGATGGGGTTAAAGTGCCGTGGCTAACCCATCAGACTTGCTTTGACCTAAATGTATAAATAAAATCTGGAAATTTGCTGCATTTAATAATCATTTAGATTATTTTTAAAATAAAATTGATACTTTTTAATCTATACGTATTATTTTAGATGCGAATTGAGATTTTCAACAAATCCTAAAAACCTATGCTAAAGATTCTTGTTCTAACTGACTTTTCAAGTGGATACAGTCGTCGCTTGCTGGAAGGTATTATCCGTTATTCGAGAGAGGTCGGGCCGTGGTCGTTTTTGCGTATGCCTTTGTATTATCAGATGATGTATGGAGAAACAGGAGTTGTGAATTTTGCAAAAAAATGGAAAGCAAATGCTATTATCGCGCAACTTCGGGATGTGAACCTTGAATTATTCAGGGAGTTGGATATTCCTATTATTGTACAGAATTACCGTGAAAGAAATAAGTATATTTCTAATCTTACCGGGGATTATTATGAAACAGGAGTAATGGCCGCCGATTTTTTTATTGCAAAAGGATATAAGAATTTTGCATATTACGGATATAAGAATGCAATCTGGTCCAGGGAAAGAGGATTGGGATATAAGGAAAAAATTGAAAATCTTGGTTACGAATGTAAAATACTTGAAAATAAAAATCCTGACAATAAGGAATGGCTGTATAATACCGAGTATACGGGTAAATGGTTACAATCGTTACCTAAGCCTACAGCCCTTTTTGCCTGTGACGATTACTATGCATTGCAGATATCAGAAACGTGTAATATATTCAATATATCTATACCTGATGAAGTAGCCATTTTAGGGTGTGATAATGATTCGTTGTTGTGTAATTTATCCACGCCTACATTATCCTCCATAGTACTCGATGTAGAAAATGGTGGATACCAGGCTGCCAAATTACTGGATCAATATATAAGGAATGAAATAGATGAGGCCTTTAACATAGTAGTGAAACCTTTGTATATAGAGAACCGTTCATCGACTGATAAGTATGCCGTTTCGGATCCTCATATCAGATTTATACTGGATTATATAAATAATAATTACAATAATAAAATATCTGTCAATGACCTGGTTGACCTGGTGCCCCTGTCAAGAAGAGTGCTTGAGAAAAAGTTTAAAGACCTGATTGGGACTTCTATATATCAATGTGTATTGGATCACAGGATCAATCATTTTATAAAATTACTGCTTACCACAGATTTGCATCTACCCGATGCCGCTATCCAGGCCGGATTTGACGATTATAAAAATGTGTCACGCATATTCCGTAAATATAAGTCCATATCTCCGGCTGAGTACAGGAAACTGTATAAAAAAGAGGAATCGTCCGGATTATTAACAGATATTCCAGAAAAACTTTAAAAATTTCAGTGATAATTATATCCTTCCATATAATAATGTGGAGAAAAGAAGACACATCCTTATCAGTATAAACAAAAGCAAACACACGCGGTTAACCTTATTGTAATGTATTTTCCTCAAAAATGAAATTTTGACGTCTTATGACAACAGTCATTCGCATTACATTCCTTATTCTGAAAATTTAAAAGATTAATTTTGAACAATTACTAGATCGATGTTCTGACTGATACCTTATAACTGAAATTTGAATGAGAACAATAATAAAAAATGCGACTCTTATCCTGTCTGACAGGATACTGAACGAGGGCTTTATTATTCTGGCCGGGAGTACTATTTCTCAAATAGGGGAGGGGGCTTTCGGGGAGTATAATGAATCCGATGTCGTAATCGATGCGAAAGGAAATTATGTATCTCCGGGTTTTATTGATATGCATACGCATGGTGCCGGAGGTTATGATTTTATGGATAATACAGTCGAAGCCTATCTGGGAGCAGCCATAACTCATGCAAAATACGGTACTACAAGCCTTGTGCCTACGACTTTGACAAGTACAACCGGGGAATTGTTGAAAACATTCTCCGTATACGAGCAGGCAAAAGAGTTAAATACCGATGGAGCAGGGCTCTTAGGACTACATCTCGAAGGCCCTTATTTCGCATACAGTCAGCGAGGAGCGCAAGACCCTAAGTATCTGCGTAACCCTGAACCTGAGGAATATAACGAAATACTGGCTATAGGCGGAAAACATATTATCCGTTGGAGTATGGCTCCAGAGCTGGATGGCGCATTGGAGTTAGGCGATCTGTTGCGGTCTAAAGGTATATTAGCTTCTTTAGGGCATACCGATGCCCTGTATGAAGAAGTTGTCGAAGCATACAAACATGGCTTCACACACGTCACACATTTATATTCCTGTATGTCGTCCATTACCCGTCGCAATGCTTACCGCTATGCGGGATCTATCGAGGCCGCTTATATGATCGATGATATGACTGTTGAGATCATAGCAGACGGTATTCATTTGCCGAAATCACTTTTACAATATGTATGCAAATTCAAGGCACCTCACACGATTGCTTTATGTACGGATTCAATGAGGGGAGCGGGTATGCCGGATGGTGAATACATCTTGGGAAGCAACGATAAAGGGCAGAAAGTCATAGTAGAAGATGGTGTCGCAAAACTGCCGGATCGCTCGGCGTTTGCAGGTAGTGTGGCTACGGCTGACCGTCTGGTGCGAACAATGACGCAAATAGCGGAAGTTCCTTTGCATGATGCTGTGAAAATGATTACTCAGAATCCGGCCCGTATTCTTGGTGTAGATAAGAATAAGGGCTCATTGGAGGTAGGAAAAGACGCAGATATTATCATATTCGATTCAGAAATTTCAGTTCAGACAACGATAGTGAATGGTAGAATTATTTATACAAAAAATTAACAATGCTATGATTTTAAAAAAGGATAAACTTACGGTAAAAATATATACTACGACTAAAGAGATGTCTGTAAATGCTGCGCGGGATGTGTCGGATCAGATAAAGGAGCTTCTCAAAGAGAAAGAATATATAAATATGATCTTTGCGGCGGCTCCTTCCCAGTCTGAGTTTTTAAAGGAACTTACCTCGCATAAGGAAATTGACTGGTCTCGTATAAATGCTTTTCATCTTGATGAATACATAAATCTGAGTGAAGATGCACCACAAAGGTTTGGCAATTTCCTGAAAAAAGAAATCTTCGGCTTGCTGCCTTTCCGGAAAATTTACTACCTTGACGGGAACAAACCGATAGATGAAGAATGTAAACGCTATGCCGATCTGTTGAAAAAATACCCGCCGAACATTGTATGTTTGGGAATAGGAGAGAATGGACATATCGCATTCAATGATCCTCATGTGGCACGGTTCGATGATGAAGAGATGGTAAAAGTCGTGGTGTTGGATGAAATGTGCAGGCAACAACAGGTTAATGATAAATGTTTCGATAAATTAGACGATGTGCCTACTGAGGCGCTTACTCTTACGATTCCGACATTACTACTCGCCCAGTATCTGTTCTGTATTGTGCCGTTTAGGACGAAAGCGCAGGCGGTATTTAATACAATAAACGGAAAAATATCCGAAGTATGCCCGGCATCGGCTTTACGAACAAAAGACAACGCCGTCCTCTATCTGGATAGGGATAGTTCGGCTCTTTTGAATTATTAGAAATGTAGAATCAACAGAAAACGAAAACCTATAAATCTATTCATAATATGAAAACAAAAAATATCATTATAGCACTTCTCTTCTCACTTATATCAGTGTCTTTATACTCTCAGGAAGTTATCAAATTAGGAATAATTGGACTGGATACCTCCCATTCTCCGGCTTTCATCAAATTGTTGAATGATGAGAGTGCTCCAGAACATGAGCAGTATAAAGGATTTAAAATTGTAGCAGCATATCCTTACGGGTCAAAGACAATAGAAAGCAGCTACAAACGTATTCCGGGTTATATAGAAGAAGCTAAAAAACACGGAGTAAAAATAACAACTTCGATAGCGGAAATGCTTAAACAAGTGGATTGTGTGTTTTTAGAAACAAATGACGGTAATATGCATCTGGAGCAGGCAATTGAAGTTTTCAAGGCAGGCAAGCCGGTATTTATAGATAAACCGGTTGCTGCAACGTTGGCTGAAACTATTGCAATATTCAAGTTGGCGAAGAAATATAACGTGCCTGTATTTTCTTCTTCTGTACTTCGTTATTCTCCTATAAATCAGGAGATACGCAATGGGGATCATGGTAAAGTATTGGGAGCCGATTGTTATTCTCCCGATGCTTATGAGCCTAGCCATGCCGATTTTACATGGTATGGAATTCATGGGGTAGAAACTCTTTATACAGTGATGGGTAAAGGCTGTACGCAGGTCAGTCGTTCCACTACCAAAGATTACAGTGTGGTTACAGGCATCTGGACTGACGGAAGGATCGGAACATTCCGGGCTATCCGCACAGGCCATAACTATTTCGGCGGCAGTGTATTCTGTAGCAGCAAGGTAGTACAGGCCGGAGGCTATAATGGATATAAACCACTCCTGGATCAGATACTCAAATTCTTCAGGTCAAAAGAAGTTCCTGTCGATCCGGACGAAACAATCGAAATATTTACTTTCATGGAAGCATCTAATGAAAGCAAACGCCAGAATGGAGCGCCTGTATCAATGGAAGCTATTCTGGAAAAAGGAAAACTGGATGCTGAACGTATACTTAGGGACCTGAAAGATTAATAGCAGGTAATACATTCACTACAAACATTATAATATCTCTCGATACGGATTTTATATATTGTCGTTTAACTTTATTAATATATTTTATCATACCCTATTGCAGCTTTTTGGACGCCTTATTTGTCATATTATGTAGACAACAAACAATTAGCGACAATAAAATGATGAGAACTTTGAAATTTTTTTTAATGATTGTAGGGATTATAGGCATTGCTATGGCCTTTCAATCCTGTTTGGATGATGATGATAATGATTGGGAACTTAGGTATCCGAATGCGCTTGTAACTGTAAAGTCGGATGGAGGAGACTCTTTCTTCCTGCAACTTGATGACAATACAACATTATTACCTACGAATGTGACATCGTCTCCTTTTGGAGATAAAGAAGTAAGGGCACTGGTTAACTTTAGTGAAGTAGACAAGCCGAGTGGAGAATATGATAAGGCTGTCTATATTAACTGGATAGATAGTATTCTTACAAAACAAATCGCCCCGGATCTGGGTTCGGATAACGATGACGTATATGGGACAGATCCAGTGGAGATTGTTAATGACTGGGTGACAATTGCAGAAGATGGCTATCTGACTCTTCGTTTTAGGACTATATATGGAAACTCAGGCAAACCTCATTATGTAAATCTGTTGGCAAGTACCGATCCGGATACTCCTTATGAAGTAGAATTCAGACATAATGCTTACGGTGATATTTATGGATCTGAGGCAGATGGTTTGGTTGCATTCAATTTGGGTAGTCTGCCGGATACAGAAGGTGAGACGGTAAAGCTGAAGTTGAAATGGAAATCATTCAGTGGGGAGAAATCTACTGAATTTGATTACTGCACACGTAAGGCTACTCCGGGAAAATCAGCGGTTGCAACGGAGAGAAGTGTGATAAATATGAAATAGATTTTTAATACATAGACAAAAAGAGACGATCCACAGGATCGTCTCTTTTTGTTTTCAGTACTTGAGAAATTCAGTGCAGACAACATTTTCAATGATACTATAAATATAGCTATTCATTGCGCTGTTCGAAAAACCAAGTCTGAGAATAACATATTTCTTAGTACAACAAATTGTGTGAATATTTATTAAAGGATTGGAAAACTGAATTGCCTTCATTATTTTTGGAGATTGAATAATAATTGCCCAATAGAAATAACCGCTGTCTGTCTTTTGTCTCCAATGATAAATTACTGGTATCGATGGCGCACAGTATTTTTTGTTCGATGAATAAATATAACCTAAATTATAATCTCATTTATGAAAAATTGCATTTACATTATTCTTGGAGTAGTACTCTTATCTTTCACAATGAGCCTGAATGCAAAAGACAGGTGGAGCATTGAATCTGATGGCAGTATCGTTTGGAAAATTGACGGACAGATTCCTCATTCCGATCATATTGAAATGAGTGGACTGAAAGTATCTACTGTTTTACGGTATGGTGTCAGGGCAGATAGCTCCTTCTTCTGTGAGCGGGGAATGGTGTGGCCGATGCTGCGGACGGTTCCTAACAATACGCATGCCAGTCTGATGCGTCGTTTGGGATGGAATATAATGGAAATGATAACTGTAAATGGGAGATCGGTAACGAATGAAAAGGTGGAACAGGTCAACCTGAAAGGCATTATGACCGTTAAAAGTAATATAGAATTACCGAAAAACGGAAAATTGGAATTGACACGTTATTTATTCCCGTCTACAGATAAACCGGCCTTTTGTGAAAAATATATATTGAAAAATATCGGAAAAACAGACTTAAAAGTGGAGATTCCATCTTCGGAATCAGTTATCCAAACAAATCCGGTGGATGGTACTGAAGGTAGTTACAGACTGATCTCATCTATTCAGGGTGCAGAGGCAAAGACTTTAAAGCCCGGGGAGGAAATCTCTTTCAGTGCTTTTTTTACAGGTTATAAAAGCAAAGAACCGGAAATTAAGTTTGATATCGATGCTGAACTGGAAGCACGACAGGCATTAACAAAGAAGCTATGGAGCGACCTGGTTCTGGAAACACCTGATAAGATAATTAATACGATGTTTGCATTTTCCAAAATACGGGGAGCAGAAAGTATCTACTCAACAAAAGGAGGATTGATGCACGGGCCTGGAGGTGAATCTTATTATGCTGCAATCTGGGCGAATGACCAGGCTGAATATATCAATCCGTTTTTCCCTTATTTAGGTTATGAAAAAGGTAATCAATCTGCGTTGAACTCATTTAAGCATTTTGCCCGTTTTATGAATCCAGAGTATAAGCCTATACCGAGCTCTATTATTTCAGAAGGGGGAAGTATGTGGAATGGTGCGGGAGACAGGGGTGACGCGGCAATGATTGCTTATGGCGCTACCCTGTATGCCTTGGCACGGGGAAATATGGAAGAGGCCGGGGAGTTATGGCCGCTTATCGAATGGTGTCTGGAATATTGCAACAGGAATCTTAATGCGGAAGGAGTCGTTGCTTCTGATTCGGATGAACTGGAAAACCGTTTTCCATCGGGTGATGCTAATCTGTGTACATCTTCGCTGTACTACGATGCTTTGATTTCTGCGGCCTATTTAGGTAAAGAACTAAAAAAGTCCGGAGCAGTTCTGGCTACTTATAGAAAGCAGGCAAAAGCACTTCAGGAAAATATTGAAAAATACTTTGGTGCCAATGTGGAAGGATTTGATACATACCAATATTATAAAGGAAATGATATATTGCGTTCATGGATATGTATTCCGCTGACAGTAGGGATATATGACCGTAAAGATGCCACAATAGCTGCGCTTTTTTCGCCACGGTTATGGACCGAAAACGGACTGTTGACACAAGCCGGCACAAGCACCTTCTGGGATCGTTCCACTCTTTATGCCCTCAGGGGTGTATTTGCCTGTGGTGAAACCGGAAAAGGGTTGGAATATCTGGAAAAATATTCACAGAAACGATTGCTTGGCGATCATGTCCCTTATGCGATAGAAGCGTGGCCGGAAGGTAGTCAGCGTCATCTTTCGGCAGAGAGTGGATTGTATGGACGGATTATTACTGAAGGTATGTTTGGAATCCGCCCTACAGGCTTAAAGTCTTTTTCTCTGACACCACGGCTTCCGGAAGGCTGGGAATATATGAATTTAAAGAGAATAAAGGCTTTTGATAGCGATTTCAGTATTGAAATATCCAGAAATAAAGATCGTCTGAATGTGAAAATTACAGGAAATGGAAAAGACATTTTGAATAAAATGATCAAAGAGGGGGAGACTATTAATGTTCAGTTACCGTGAGGAGTAAATGGGCGTTATGAATATTGGGGATATTTATCTATGTAAGAAAGGAATTATAAGTTATGAATTATGAGTTATGAGTTGGCTAACGCCGAACGTTGTTTCGAAGTATCGGCGGAGCCAATTAAGGAGAATTATACTTTGCGACTTAGCGTCTTTGCGAGAAAATCTGTCAGGAGTGTCAGGTTTTGGTTGAAAATACTGCAAAAGTGTAACATTTGCCTCGCCTTCGCTTCGGCGATCGTTGATTGTAACTTTTTTGTTAACTAATAACCATTGGAGAATATATAAACTATAATAATATGAATAAACGTATAGTGTTGATAATTAATTATTTTTGTCTATTGTTCTTGTTGATTTTAATAGGATGCAATACAGGAAAAGCACCGAAAGAGTGCATCACTTTTGAGGAAATGGGCGACCCCACCTCCGATACTTTATCTGATTGGAGTAAAGTTACTACCGGACTACAAGCCTCACTTGTAAGCGTCGATGTAAAATACCCGAGGTCGGTAGCCCCGGAAATCAGTATTAACAAATCTGTAACCCTGACCGGATGGAAGGCTGAAAAATTATCGGGACAATTATTATTATGGACGGCAGAAGACATAAAACAAGTCGAATGTGAGTTTACAGACTTCACCTCATCGTCAGGTAAGCTTCCTGCAAACATAGCTGAGGCGCGTTTTGTCCGCTATGTGATGACCGATATATTTGAGCCGGGTTGCGGGTACCGTAAACCGGAAGATTTTCCGGCATCGTTAGTCCCCGATATGCTCGATAACCTTGCCTGTTTCGATATTCCTGAAAAAACAGTACGCCCTGTATGGCTTACAGTAAATGTTCCGGAATCGGCGGTTGCGGGAACATATAAAAGTAAACTGACCATTACCGCCCGTGATCAGAAAACACAGGAATTTGAGGTAGAATTGAAAGTACAGGATAGAATCCTTCCCCCACCTTTCGAATGGCAATACCATCTGGATCTATGGCAACACCCGGCAGCTGTAGCCCGTGCTCAAAATCTGGAATTGTGGAGCGATGCACATTTCGAAGCAATGAAACCACTATATAAAATGCTGGCTGATGCAGGGCAGAAAGTAATTACAGCTACTCTGAATAAAGATCCTTGGGTGCAGACATACGATAAATATGAAGACATGATACTGTGGACGAAAAACGCTGATGGCACATGGGTTTACGATTATACAGTCTTTGACAGATGGATTCAGTTTATGATGGATTTGGGGGTCACTAAAATGATTAACTGCTACTCGGTTATTCCGTGGAAAAGTGGTATTCATTATAAAGACGCCGCCAGCGGGGAAATGATCGATGTGGAAGTAATTCCCGGTACTAAGGTCTTTGAAGAAATATGGACTCCTTTCTTTGCCGATTTCAAAAAACATCTGGAAAATAAAGGCTGGTTAACCATAACGAATGTAGCGATGGACGAACGCGGACCTAAAGAAATGAAGGCGGCTATGGATGTGTTGCATAAGATAGCTCCGGATTTTGGGATCTCACTAGCTGATAATCATAAAAGTTACAAACAATATCCTTATATAAAAGATATGAGTGTGGCAGCCGATGCTAAGGTTGACAGTGCAGATATTCAATTTCGTAAAGAAAAAGGACTGATAACAACATATTATGTCTGCTGTTCGGATAAGTTCCCGAATATGTTTACCTGCTCGCAACTACCTGAGGCTGTTTATGCAGGATGGTATTGTATGGCTGCCGGATATGACGGCATGCTTCGCTGGGCATATAATTCGTGGGTTGAGAACCCTTTAACTGATTCCCGTTTTGTGACCTGGCCTGCCGGAGATACATATATTGTCTATCCCGAGGCTCGCAGTTCGATGCGCTTCGAGCGTTTAGTGGAAGGTATACAGGACGCAGAAAAGATCCGTATACTTCGTAACGAATTTAAGGATAATCCTGAAAAGCTAAAAACCCTTGATGATGAGGTCGCTAAATTTAATACGATCACACCGGGAGATTCGTATGTCGATATGATAAACCGGGCGAAAAATGTATTAAATAAGTTGTCAGAGTAATAGTATTAATGCGAATCAGTAGATAGATTTAATCGTTCTATTTTATACTGCGCGTAATCGAAGATTACTTACCATCCTTTTTTCCTAAGCAAAAAAAGGATGCAAAAGTGCTTTGGTGGCTTATCCTCCGTGCGACCCGTTACAGGCTCACCGGCTAAATGGAAAGATTGTCCTGCGGACGCTTTCTATTTCACGCCCCTTTCGCCTGACGGGTGCCCCGCTCTACGGACGAATGCCATCGGGCGGACGCCTGACAAGGCAGGCTAACCCTTGTCGTCGCATTGCGACTCCGGCATCATGTCCGCAGCAGGGGTACCCACCCTGCGAAAGTGGCGTAAAACCAAATTCTGTTTGAGCCGAAGGCGAGTTTATTTGGTTTAGCCGCTGAGCAGATGGTGGGTCTGTGAGGACTGCAGCCTTGATTTTTTGTAACTTTTGTATCAAGACAAAAGTTGAATAAAATCGAACGATTATTTATTACAACCTTTAGAATAATTTCAACTACTGATTGATATTATTATATGAGTTTGATAAAATAGTCGCTGATCTACAGGATAATATAAATTGCTATAATATGGCAGATGCTGCCGCCAAGAACGAAGAAGTGAAACACGGTATGCATGTATTTCATTTTGGCCAGTGAATAAAATACGGCTCCAATGATATAGGAAATTCCTCCGGCAATAAGCCAGTATAGGGAATTGATGCCTCCTGTTTCATTCAGGGTGTCGACCAGAGGTTTGAAAGCGATAAATATAGCACACCCCATTATCACATAACAAACTGTTTCGATATGGCTATGCTTGTCCGTCTTTCTAAAACTAAGTATGATGCCGATTATGGCAGCCAGCCATATAAAAGTAAAGAGCGTCCAGCCCCAAGCACCGTTTTCACGTAGTATAATTAAAGTAAACGGGCTGTATGTGCCAGCAATGTGTACGTATATGGAAGCGTGATCAAGTTTTTGGAGCGACCGTTTTCTTAATTCATTCTTGCATCCATGATAGAGTGTAGATGCCATATAGCAAGACAGCATCCCGAAAAGATAGATTGATACACTGCCTATTTTCCAAAGATCGAAACCTGCGAAGCTTTTAGACAAAAGGATATATCCGGCAACCATACCTAAAAGAATGCCTGCTGCATGAGATAGGGTATTAGCCCGTTCTTCTCTTGTAGAATATGCCCTTAATCTACTCAAATATTTGCTACTTATACAAAACAAGGTGTTCTTTTGAGGAACACCTTGCTCTGTTATAATTATTATTCGATTACTCCAATAATTAGTATCTGTTACGGCCTCCACCGTATCCACCACCTCTGTTGTTGTTGAAAGAACGAGCTGGTCTTTCTTCTCTTGGTCTTGCTTCTGATACAGAAATTGTTCTGCCATCATATTCAGCACCATTCAATTCAGCGATTGCTTTGTTGGCAGCTTCGTTATTTTCCATTTCAACAAAACCGTAACCTTTAGATTTACCGGTCATGCGATCCATTACTACTTTCGCTGAAGTGATTTCACCGTACTCTTGAAAAAGGTCTTGTAAATCTGCATCGTTTACATTATAGCTAAGACCTGCAATAAAAATGTTCATTTGTATAAAAATAAATTGTTAATAAAATTCAGATGAGTATTATCGCAAAGCTACATGCTAGACCTTAATTCGTAAATCGAAGACAAAGAATGAATTCTGTTATAAAAAACTCAAATGTTAGGGAACAAAGATAATTTAAATACTTAATAAAAAGAATAAAAATCCAATCAAAATCATTTAGCCCTGTAATTAGAGGCTGATTATAACCTTATTATTTAAACCGGCTATATCTAAATCGTATAAAATAGGTTTATTTAATCAGGCTTATGATACCTTAACTACACTATATTTTTTACACAGCCTGGCATTAATGGGGAGAAACCGCAAACTTTAAAGGTTCACTGAAATCGAAAGAAGCATACTTTATGTTGCTATAACCAAGGCTATGCATCGATTAACTCTGACCTGTAATGGAAAATTGAGTAAATTTATCTGTAACTTTTGATGCAAATAACCGTGCGGTAAAGTGCAGATTAATAATAGTTTGAATCTTTAAATATTTTATCCTCTTTTTGCTTTTCCATAATATCCCGTAATTCATAAAATGAGACCGGCCGAAAATCATTACCGTCCACACCTACATCGTATTGCTGGGCAAATAACCTTGTCTTGAAGGTTTCAAACTCTTCGAGTTCCCTTGTATGTAAATGTCCGAATAACTGCCATGTCCCCCGGAAAGAACTTTGCCAATCGAGCATCGGATAATGGCATAATACCATATAATAAAATTTAGAGGCAATATTGTCCGTAACCCGGATATATAACAAATCATGTATTTCCGTAAAAATATGATTTAATGTCGATTCTGTATAATTATCATCATGATTTCCTCTTATCAGGATCTTTTCTCCATTCAACTGATCGAAAATATCAACAATCCGCTTATCGCTTGTGAAACCAATATCACCAAGCACAAAAGTAAGGCCATCAGCCGGAACAACTTTATTCCAATTTTCGATCAGTGCGCAGTCCATTTCTTCTTTTGTCTGGTATGGACGGTTATTAAAATTAATGATCCAGTCATGCCCGAAATGAGTATCGGAAGTAAAGAAAATTTTTTCGGCGGGACTATTTATTTTTTTCACTATAATATATTTGTTTTATGTTCAAAATCAACGATCTCTCCATATTTAGGCATCAATTCGAAAGCTCTCTTTATATCTGCTTGTTTGAAATACACCCTGGCGCAACTGATAACCCCGCCATGTGTAAATATAAGAACTGAATTATAGTTCCTCGACTTTAGTTCCTCGAAAAAGGAAGATACTCTGTCATACATTTGCATAAATGATTCACCGCCCGGAGCAGGTGGATTAATCCAGTCTGTCTCCCATACAGACATATCTATTTCGTTCCATTGTTTCTTTTCCCATTCTCCGAAGTTGAGCTCCATCAGCCGGTTATCGGGAATAGCATTGCCGAACCCGCAGGCGGAAGCCAACTTAGTGCAGCGGCTCAACGGACTGGAGTAAACTATATCAGGCGAAAGTTTATCTACTTCTGTTTTTACGATCTGAGCTTCTTCTTCAAAAGTTTCTTTCAATGGTACATCCGTCTGGCCATAACACATGACACCCGGTATATCTACGGCAGTATGTCTCACTAAATATATTTTCATCATATCAAGTTGTAATAAACAATCACCACCCCCAGATAAAGTAATAACTCACATAATAAAAAAGTGGCGCCGCAGCAATCGCCTGTATATCCCTGTATCTTATTTTTCATTAAAGCGATCAACGAAAGAAATACTATGATTGGGAAAGCAATAGCTATCAGCCATTTGACGTCAGGAATCAAAAACAGAGGAATCAGTCCGAAGAATGAAGATAAGACGAATACTTTCATCGTCATTTTGCTATATACTGTTTTTGATTTGCTGGTATCTGCTGTGCGGGCATAGGGTAAAAAGCGGGTTATGTACGAACTGATATATTTACATAAAGGATCGGCAATTAATATAGAACTGCAAGCCCATATCAGGGGCAATTGAGATAATAGTGTGTAGAGCAACACAAAATAAAAAATAAGCCCGATAACCCCATAAGTGCCAATATGGGAGTCTTTCATTATTTCGAGTATCCTTTCTCTTGTATTTCCTCCTCCAAATCCATCTGTAAAATCGGCCAGCCCATCTTCATGCAATGCACCGGTAATAAGCAGCCTGCTCAATATAGCTATAATTACTGCCACAGAATAAGGCAAAATCAGGTTTCCAACCCAAAGCGACACGGCCATAACACTTCCTGTCAGCCAGCCAACTACCGCCCAATAGTTAATAACCTGGCTAAAATATTCAGCAGATACCCGAAAGGCATTCAGTCGCCAGAAGGGTAAGCGGGTGAAAAACACAAAAGCCGCGGCAACAGATCTCATATTTAGAAATACTTTGTAACCTGAATTTGTTTGAATGAATTCATTTCATTGATCATATGTAGTGCCGATTCAATGATAGGATAAGCACACAATGCACCTGTCCCTTCTCCTAGTCTGAGACCCAGGTGAAGAATGGGTTTTGCTCCCAGATATTCGAGCAGTAGTTTATGTCCTGCCTCATCGCCCTGATGTCCGAAAATGGCGTAGTTCAGTACCTCTTTATTCAGTTTTGATGCTAACAGGATACAGTTAGTCATAATAAATCCATCCACAAGTACGATCATTTTCAGTTCGGCAGCTTTCAGCATGGCTCCTACGGCCATTACCATTTCATAACCACCGAAATAACGCATTATATCCAATATCGAACCATCGCCTTTATAGTTTTCTATTGCAGTTTTCAATACATTATATTTATGGTTGATAATGCTTCCTGTGTGGTCGCATCCGGCACCAATGCATTTCTCCAATGGAATTCCTGTGAGGCAGGCCATCCATAACGAGGAAGAAGAAGTGTTGGTAATTCCCATCTCACCGAAGCCGATTATATTGCATCCTTCATCGAAACAGCTTTGTGCACATTCTGCACCCCGTTCTATGGCAAGATCCATTTCTTCCCGGGTCATGGCAGCTTCGTGCAGATAGTTGCGCGTGCTTTTCCTTATCTTTTTATCTATTATCGGGTCTTCGGGTTTGAAATCGAAATTTACACCGGCATCTACTATTTTAAGATTGAAGCCATGTTGACGTGCCAGAAAATTGATACCTGCGCCCCCGTCCCAAAAGTTGGCAATCATCTGATAAGTTACCTCCTGTGGCGACGGGCTCACACCTTCTGCTGCAATGCCATGGTCACCCGCAAATACAATGTGACATGGATTCTTCAGTTTCGGATTTAATGTTTGCTGTATCCAGCCTGTTTGCATGGCAATATCTTCCAGCAAACCGAGTGAGCCTTTGGGTTTGGTCAGGTTATCAATCTTCTCTTGCAGGTATTGGCGAATATCGTCCAGAGGACGCTCTATTTTAAATTGTTTCATTATATATTGTTTAAATTACAAGTTTTCATTTTAACTAAAAAGTAACGAAAGTAACTCTTTTTTGATGTTCTTTTGCTATTGCACTTTTTTATTAAACACTAATGGTCATCCGCTAAAAGCTTTCTTTGTATAGATAAAGCAATTCTCTTTTCATCAGTATTAATTATTTTACTTTTACCGGAATTCCCGAAACCATAAGAAAAACATCATCTGCGTTTGCTGCAATATATTGGTTAAACCATCCCTGCAAATCGGAAAATTTGCGTTGAAGCTCGTTTTGAGGCATCTCTCCCATGCCTATCTCGTTTGTAACAAATATGAAACTTGCATCCTGTGATGTAAAAGAATCGAACTCTCTCTTCAATAAGGCCAGGGATGTTTCTACATCGGAATCGAGATCAAAGAAAAAATTAGTAGCCCATAGGGTTACGCAATCTATCAAGATCGTTTTCCCGTTTAAATCATGTTTGCTTAGGGCTTTATCTTCTTCGATATTGACCCACTCCGAACCTCTGTTTGCCTTATGCTTTTCTATACGTTTGCGATGTTCCTCATCCCAAACCCGTGATGTAGCCAGGTAAACAGGATTAGCATCCAGCGACAAAGCCATTTTCTCGGCATAACTGCTTTTCCCGGAACGTTGTCCGCCGGTGATAAGGGTTACTCTTTTCATTCTTTTGTTTATGTTTGAAACCTTAAAATTAAGTTTTATCTATCACAAATTGAAATGATGCACTATCAAAATAGTGCGAATGACAAGAATAAGGAGAGTCCGTCGGATTTTCTACATCTGTATTGTCATGTGTCTTTGGATATTATAAACAAAGATTGTATGCATTGCCAGGCCAAATAAATAAAATCAATCTTTTATCTTTACATATTGAAGTCATCTAGACTTTTGTTTTTTTTTAATTTTCTTTAAAAATATTGCAATGAAAGCGATATAATTGAAAGATCAATTTATGTATGGTGGCGTATAGAATATAATGAAGACAAGGCATAAGATAATCAATGAATTATTCATGCTTATCCAATTCCCTCATCTTCATATTTCTATAACTCTTTGGAGTAGTTCCATACCGCTGGGTAAAGAGTTTAAAAAAGTTTCCGCGATTACTGAATCCAGCTTTATAAAGAATTTCATCGATTGATAAGTTCGTGTTTGTTAACAGATGTTCTACAATACTTAATCTGTATTCACGTATAATATCGCTTGGAGATTTTTCTGTAATATTTTTTAATTTACGATACAATTGTCTGGTACTATATCCTAACGATGAGCTTAATAATTCAACAGATAAATCAGGATTCATTACATTTATTTCTATGATGTGAATCATTTTTTCAAAAAAGGCTTTGTCGTCTTTATGCAAAAAATGCCCATCTTCTGATTCAAAAACGCTGAGAGCTGAGTTATAGTATTCTTTTAAATCCTCTTTTCGTTGCAATAACCGGTTAACTATCTTTTCCAGATATTTGATATCGAAAGGCTTCGTTATATATACATCTGCTCCTGCCTCTATCCCTCTTACCTGTTCGTCCGGATTATTTTTAGCCGATAATAATATTAACGGTATATGACTAAATAGTTTATCTTTTTTTAAAAGTTTAGTCAGAGAGATACCGTCTGTACCGGGCATCATTACATCTGAAATAATAAGATCCGGTTGTCTTTTGTTAAGTAACTCCATTACTTCTTGCGGATCACTTACCGGAATAATGTTATACATTTCCATAAATATTTCGGATATGAACCACAACATTTCGGGATCGTCATCCACGATCATTATTGATGGTTTATTTTTATCGTATACCTGAACCGATTGCTCGAGCACAATGGTATTTTCTGTATTGGGTACTAATATCTTGTCTTCTACAATCTCATCTTCCGGATTTATTTCCCAAAAAGGCAGTACAACTTTGAAAGACGTCTGTTCATTAAGTACACTTATTACATCTATTTCTCCCTTTAATAGTTTAACCATACTGGAACAAATTGCTAAACCTAGTCCATTACGAGCCAAATGTCCTTTGTTTTCGGGCATTTCCAAATTATCCAATATTTTATAACGATCAAATATTTTTGAAATATTTTCCTCCTTAATTCCTTTTCCGGTATTGGATATAGTAATATATAGATTTTCAGATTCTATATGAGCCTCCACAATAATGCTCCCTTGCTCGGGTGTATATTTGAACGCATTGGATATGAGGTTATTCACAATCTTGACCAGGCAGCTCATATCCGAATTCCATATCATATCCGGCTTTATTTTAATTTGATAATCTATGTTTTTCGTTTCGGATAATTCAAGAAAAGATTCGGCTATTTCAGCTATTATTTCCGATACAGACAATCGGTTTATAATCAATTTCTTATTATCTGTTTCGAGGCGGCGAAACTCAATCAGCTCCTGTATAAGACCATTCAGCTTCTCTGCATTATTTTGTATTAAAGAAGCATATTTATGAATATAATTGTCTGTTTTACTATATGATATAATCTTTTCACATGGACCATAAATTAAAGTCAAAGGTGTACATAATTCATGCGTAATATTAGTAAAAAACCGAAGTTTTGATTCATATATTTCTTCTTTTTGCTGACGATTAAGCCTTTCCAACATTGAGTTCTTCTTCATTCTATACCATTTTAGGCTTATTCTTATGCCTAGATATATGAGGAGCAAGATGACAAGAGAATATATTATATATGCCAGATTAGTTCTATACCATGGCGGATTGATTTTTATAGAGAGGGGAAATACCGGACTCTCATTGCCATTGGCCGGATTTATATATTTGACGTATAAAGTATATCGGCCGGGAGAGATATCGGTAAAAGTCGCCATATTTGAATTACTCTCTATCCAGTTACTGCTTAATTCATCTAACTTGTACAAATATGTATAGCTATTACCATTGATATAATCGATAGCAGAAAAAGATATTGAGAAAAAGTTTTGACTATAATCCAGTTCTAAGATTTTCTCTTCGTTTTCAGAAAAATAATCATATATATTACAATCTTTTCCAAAAATAGATAATTTACTAAATTGTATGGAAGGAAGATACTCTTTTTGCTTTGTCTCATTTGCCTTAATAGATATAAAACCATTTATCCCGCCAAAAAAAAGAGAACCTGTCGCCTTATCTTTAAAATAAGCGCCATCGCTAAACTCTGTTATAGCAAGATCATCTTCCTGTTTATATGTTTGAAAAGTATTCTGTTTAATATTGAATTTCACAACACCCTGATTGGTGCTAAGCCAAAGATTGTTATTATTATCTACTACAATAGCATGAATTGTATTGTTAGGGAAACCGGTAGTTTCGTTAAATATTTCTTCTGTGTCTTCATGAAGCCTGGTCAATCCGAAACTTGTACCGAACCAATAACCGTCGTCACTTTTTGCAATGGAAAACACATCATTCAATGTCTGATTCGAATTATTCTTATCAAATTGGAATGTTTTTAATTCCTCTGTAATTGTATTTAATCTAAAAGCTCCATATCCTCTATTGCCAAACCATATGATAGAATCGTTCTCTTTATATGAAGTAAAAAAATAGTTAGATGATGTCTTACCTTTATCTAAAACAATCCTTTTGGTTTCTGTGATTACAGGATTGTCTACAGAACCCGAATATTTAGCTTTTATGATGCCGTCTCCTACTGTAGCTATCCACAATGTAGAATCATTAAACTCGCAGATAGAATGCACAAATCTTACTGGTCTGTTATCTATCTCGAGCGATAACTTTTTTATTTTCTTTTCTTTATATGAAAAGTAATTAATCCCCTCCTCATTACCTATCCATAAAATATTTTTCCGGCTTTTAGCAAAAGAGTATACAGCGTTGTCATTTAAAGGACTATTACTGGACAGGATGTGCTCCATCCGGCTGTTGTTACCGTTTTCGTAATCATAGTTATATATTTTAAGTATTCCATCTCCTTTTGTACCTATCCAGAGAGTATTATCCTTGTCTAATAAAAGGGCTCTTATGGGATTGTTTATGGGATATATAAACTTATCGAATGTGGTAGACTTTATCGAGTACGAATCCATAAAAAACATGAATGCTCCCTGTCCGTCGGTTCCTACCCATATTATATCCTGATTTTTATCTTTAGTCAGACAAAATATTCCCGATTTAATATCAATTTCACTCGTCTGATAATTGTTTTTTTGATCCGGAATATTTTTCAGCCAGACAAGTCCATTCGATTTGAAACCGATAAGATAATCATCGTGATATCTGATAATGGACGATATGCCTCCTTTTTTCTGAATTTCATTTTTAAGATCATGAATATAGTATTTCTTCTTATTTATAAGATCATATTCATATAATATATATTCACTATCAACAAAATAGATAATATTTCCTTCATGAAAACAGTACAATAGGTCTGTCTGGTGTTCAAAGAGAGAAACCGGCTTTATTTTTATATCATCAGTCGTTGTTTCTATCGTATAGCTCATACATTTCATATCCTTCGAAAATATCCATAAGATATTGTTTTTGTCAATTACCATATCCAGTACATTATTAAAAGATATAGCATCATCAAATATTTTTCTGAATATATCACTACCCTGTTTTAAATAATAGATATATTTATCATCTTTTATGATAAATATATCATTATGCATGCTTTTCGCAAACAGATTCTTACTCTTAAATTCTTTATAGGATTTTATAGTTCCTGTACGCCTGTCAAGCCTGTCTAATCCATAATTTGTTTGTATCCAGAATATATCTTCATCTATTTCATGAATACTTTCGATCAGATTACCAGACAGATTATTATTCCCATTTGTAGGCTTATATATTTGGATATTAATGCCGTCAAACATATTTAAGCCATCGCACGATCCGAACCACATAAACCCTTTCCTATCCTGATAAATTGATAAGATTGCGCTATTGGAAAGCCCGTTTTTGCTGGATATCTGTCGCAAATTATATGACATTGCCGAGCAAGGACTAAGAATGATAATAAATAAAATGATATATTTCATGGCATTTACAGTATTAGATATGCTCCTACACAAATATATTTATTTTTATTTGTATAAAATTTAATTCTCAAACGTAGTATTAGTTAAAAAGTCTCAACATATGACATAGTAGCACGAATATGTGACTACGTCTCTGATTCATCCACTTATGTCTTATATTCGTTCTTGAAAATTTTCTTCTCAATATTAATTTTACATCTGGAAAAAATTGTCTAACCATTTAATGCTAATAAAAAAATTATGTGGAAAATAAAAAGAAACTTATCGAGGTTTTGCTATCTAGGAACCTTATTTGTTTTCAGCCTGACCATTTCAGCCTCAACCGGGCCGATTGAAAATGAATTTGCGCAGACTCAGCAATCGAAAAAGAAAATTACGGGGACAGTAAATGATCAATCAGGACCGCTAATCGGCGTAACTGTCAGCGTAGATGGCACTACGAATGGAACAATGACGGATGATAATGGTAATTTTATCTTGTCGGATGTACCTGAAGGGGCAAAATTAAAAATTTCATACGTAGGATACAAAACACAGATTATCTCAATCGGTGGACAAGCCACCTTCGACATAACATTGGAGGAAGAGAACCAACAACTGGATGAGGTTATTGTTGTTGGTTATGGTACGCAAAAAAAATCAGATTATACAGGAGCTGTTTCCGCTGTAGGCGAGAAAGAATTGCGTATGAGCCCCGGAGGCAATATAGCCAGTGTGCTTCAAGGACTGGGAGCAGGTGTACAGATATCCAAAAGCGGAGGGAATAATCATCCGGGTTCAACACCCCGTATCAGAATCCGTGGTACACGTTCTTTAAGCGGAGGTAATGACCCTCTTGTCGTAGTGGATGGAATACCTTTTGACGGAAGCCTTAACGATATAAATCCCGATGATGTAGTATCGTCTCAAATATTAAAAGATGCATCAGCTACAGCTATCTACGGATCCCGTGGGTCAAATGGAGTAATCCTCATCAATACGCGTAAAGGACAGGAAGGAGAAGCCCGGGTATCGTACAGCGGATATGTAGGCTTCAATAAAAGTCTGGGTAAGTATGATGTGTACAGGGATAATGGAGACGGTTTGCTCACACTGAAAAAATGGGCGCAGATCAATGCTAATCCGGAAGGGACTTTTACAGGAATGGACGACCCCAATCTTTATTCGAGGGCTATGACTTTTACTCCCGAAATAGAAGGCTATGAAGCCGGAGTGGGTACAGACTGGCAAGACCTTATATATTCAGACGGATTACTCACCAATCATCAGGTAAGCGTTAGTGGGGGAACCAAGAAAACCCAGTATGCATTCTCTATCGGTTATTATAATGCAGAGGGGTCATACAAGATGCAGAGTATGGAGCGCTATTCGATAAAGTTAAGTATAGACCAGCAGATCGGAAAATATGTAAAAGTCGGTCTGAATTCCCTTAACAGTTATGTTCTCAGAAATGGAACGGATATAAATCCAATAGAGAACTCGATGAGGATATCACCTTATGTATCGCCTTACAATGAAGACGGTAGCCTGAGATTTGAGGTGAACAATGCACCGGCTTTATATAATCCTCTGGCAGACTTTGATGAAAATGCCCTTGTAGATCGCCGGAAGAAGTTATCTACGTTTACAACCGGTTATCTGGAGATAGATTTTACCCATGGCTTTAAATATAAATTTAATGCAGGTGTTAACCTGTCACACGACACGCAGGGTAAATACTATGCAGCAAATACCACAAAACAATCAGGAGGAACCAATTGGGCGAATAACCTGAATTATGATGACCTGAATCTGACTATAGAAAATATATTTACATACGATAAAGTTATTAATGATACTCATACTTTCAATTTTACCGGATTGTACAGCTGGCAGGAATCGAAGAAAGAAAACCTGAATTTGCAAACATCCGATTTATTGGCAGATATGTATCAGTACTACAATCCGGCATTCGGAACATTCCTAAGTAACAGCGGAGGATATGAAAGATGGGATCTGCTTTCATGGATGGGACGTTTAAATTATAACTACAAACAAAGATATTATTTGACAGGGACTGTACGTTCCGACGGATCGTCGCGACTGGCTAAAGGTAACAGATGGAATACATATGGTTCGGGGTCATTTATGTGGAATGTCGGTAATGAAAGTTTTATGGCTGATCAAAAAACTCTTTCGATGCTCAAATTCAGGTTGAGTTATGGTAGGGTCGGCAGTACGGCTGTTTCCCCTTATGGAACACTGGGCTCTTTGACAGGAGTTAAATATAATTATGGTAGTGATGGTGTTCTGGGCTATTATTCACGAAAAGCGCCTAATACTGGCCTTGGATGGGAAAATACGACAACATGGAACCTCGGTATTGATTATGGTTTTCTGAATAACCGTATTTCAGGTAGTATCGAATTATATTCGAGAAAAACAACCGATTTGTTATTAAGTGAAAATTACCCGATAACATCGGGAGTAGCTGATGCCATCATGATGAATGTGGGAGCAACAAAAGGAAAGGGTATAGAGTTAAATTTGAATGCTGTTATCCTCGATGGTGATGGAGACAAGACAGTTAAGTGGAATACCAACCTTAATATTTTTGCCGACAGAAGCAAAATATCCAGGCTTCAGGATGGAGTTTCCATGAATACTGCTAATGGCTGGTTTGTAAATGAACCGATAGGCGTATTTTATGATTATAAGCGAGTCGGTATATGGCAGGATACACCGGAAGACAGGGAGCTCATAATGAAGCTTTATAATATAACTTCCGAGAGTGAAGTACGCAACCGCATAGGTACAGTAAGAGTATTGGACGCAAATGGGGGAGCATACTTAGATGGTTCGCCTGACGGCCTTATCAATAGTTACGACAAGGTCATACTTGGGCAGAAAGACCCTGATTTCGAGGGAGCTATGACAAATACGGTAAATTATAAGAATTTTGATTTTTCTTTAATGCTCTATTTTAAAGTCGGAGGCTTAATGAAATCGGATCTGCATGACAGTTGGGCCAATACGCTTCAGGGCTCTACCAATAACCTTAAAGTGAATTATTGGACACCCGAAAACAGGGCCGATTACTGGCCAAAACCGAATGCTAATAAACAATGGCCCGATTACAGAAGTATATTAGCTATAATGGATGCATCTTACCTGAAGGTAAAAAATATAACTCTTGGATATACGGTTCCTAAATCTACACTATCAAAATTAGGTATAGGTTCGGCCAGGGTATACACTACCGTATCAAATCCTTTTACATTCTTTTCAGAATATGTAAACGATTTTGGAGGGCTCGATCCCGAAACTGACGGATCGGTTGGTATAAATACACCGGCTACATGGTCTATGATTTTTGGCTTAAACCTTTCATTTTAAACAACTGAACAATCATGAAAAAATATATTATTAAGATATTCATAGCAACTATACTCCTGCCAATTTTGGGATGTAATGACAAACTGGATGAAGAAATTCGTTCGGTAATATCTCCCGAATTCTTTGCAACTCCCGAAGGTGTTGAATATGGCCTCAATTCTGCATACTATATTCTTAGGGAACTCTACGGGGCAGAAGATGGTATTTCGGGGCTTACTGTTGCCGGGACTGATGAATTCAGGCACAACAATGATGCCGGAGTTGTAGAGCCTGTTATTAAATACAGTTCGTCTTTCACGCCTAGCCATAATTCTCTCAATTTAGTATGGCGTTGGTGCTATATGGGAATTAATACTTGTAGTGGTGTAATAGATTATGGTTCGTCGGCCAATATGAACGAATCTGATAAAAAACGAATATTGGCAGAAGCCCGATTTATGCGCGCCTTCTATTACTTTAAGCTGGTTCAGTTTTTTGGCGATGTAACATTAAATAAGGAGTTCCAGAATGAACCGTCAAGGTCAGCTGAAAGGAACCCACAAAAAGACGTATACGAGTTTATAATTGAAGACTTGAAAAAAGCAATAGAGGATCTGCCTCTGAGTCCAACTGTAGGAAATAACGGACAGCCCGCAAATTCCCGTACAGGAGCTATCACGGGAGCTACAGCACGTCATCTGCTGGCTAAGGTATATCTTACCCGTGGTTATAAGAATTTCGCAGAATCCACCGATTTCGAAAATGCTTACAAAACTGCCAAGGCATTGACAGACGATGCCGAATCGATAGGAATAGGTCTTCTTCCTTCTTATGCTGATATTTTTACTCCTGGTAACGAGAACAATAAAGAGGTGTTGATGAACATACAATACTCTACAGACAAAACATACAGTGGAGGGCATCCTCTGAATCATTTCTTTGTAGCGAGATATGACGAGGCAATGAAAGCGCGCGATTTCGTTAACGGACGCTCTTTCCGCTGGTACAGAGCTAATCCTTGGGTCTTCAATTCTGCTTTTGCTGATAAAGAAAATGACACACGATATTGGTCTACTTTCCAATCTGTCTGGACAGTACAACAATCCAACCAGACCAGAGATTCCTATACATATACAGTAAAAATAAACGGAGTAGATCAATCATTTACGACAAGTTTTCCTACTGTAGGCTCCCGTGCAATATACATGCCCGGACACCCTATGACGAAAGAAGAAATTCAGGCGGAAATAGACAATGGCGGAGGCGTAGTGATTCCGTCTACATACTATAGTAGCGAAACCGAAGCCAATAGCAATGTCCTATTCCCCACAATGACAAAGTTCCTTGATCCTACCCGTTCAGCATGGACCTCAGATGTTGGTGAAAATTCCCGCAGGCCTATCATGATCTACCGTCTGGCTGAAACTTATCTTATCGCTGCCGAAGCTGCAATTATGAATAATCAACCTGCGCTAGCTGTTCCAATGGTAAATGCCGTCAGGGAAAGAGCCGCTGCGGAAGGTAAAAAAACGCAGATGCAGGTAACATCTGGTATGATGACCCTCGACTTTATCCTTGATGAAAGAACCAGGGAATTATGTGCGGAAAATATGCGTTGGCTCGATTTAGTCAGAACAGGAAAACTGATAGAACGTGTTCAGAAATACAGTACAGACGATGCAAAAACAAACATTGCACCAAAACATGTATTACGTCCGATACCACAAAATCAAATAGATTTAGTAACGGTAGGAACCAAATATCCTCAAAATGAGGGATGGACTAATTAAAAAATATTTTAGTTAAATTGCATAATGATAGGCTGTCTGAAAAACGGCAGCCTATTCTTTACCTGAACAGATATTTTAATACAGCTTATATACTAATTTATTATGAACCAGATTAAGGCAACTACATTATTACTTTTTGTGCTGATGTTTTCTGTTGGCAATGCCCAGGAAGTCGATCTCAAAAAATTTCCGGAAGGATGCACGCCGCTTGAAGTTGGACAAAAACTGGCGCAACGGTACGTGAGTGAACCATTCCATAATTTTGACGGAATAAAGACTCCCCCCTCCGAAGTAACTTATCCGGAGGTATGCACATGGTATGGAGCCCTGAAATTCGCCGGAGTAACAAAAGATAAAAAATTATTGCGTCAACTCGAAGAACGCTTTTTGCCTTTATTAGGATCAAAAAAAGAACTGATGCAGAAGCCAGACCATGTCGATCATACGGTATTTGGCTCTGTACCCCTGCAATTGTATTTGCAGACCGGAAACGAATGCTATTACTATATAGGAATAGATTTTGCTGACCGGCAATGGCAAATGCCTGCAAAGACTAAACAGCCAGAACTTTACCAAAGCTATCTGGACAAAGGATTGTCATGGCAAACCCGCTTCTGGATAGACGATATGTTTATGATAACAACTATTCAAAGTCAGGCTTACCTGGCTTCGAAAGATGAAAAGTATATAGATCGCGCCGCTTATCAAATGACCGTTTATCTGGATTCTATCCAACAGCCTAACGGTTTGTTCTATCATGCATCTTCAGCCCCTTTCTACTGGTGCAGAGGAAATGGCTGGATGGCTGCGGGAATGACTGATTTACTGAAGAATCTCCCTGAAAACAACCCCCACCGCGCACGGATACTTGCTCAGTATCGTAAAATGATGGATACATTAAAAGAATACCAGACTGGGGAAGGACTATGGGGGCAACTGGTAGACGAACTTTCTTCATGGGCCGAAACTTCCGGATCGGCCATGTTTACATACGCAATCATCGTCGGAGTCAAAAGAGGATGGCTGGATGCCAAAACATATGCCCCAATAGCATACAAGGCATGGCTGCAACTGCTTACTTATATCAATGCCGATAATGATATCACAGAGGTATGCCAGGGAACTAATATCGGCACTACAAAACAGTATTATCTGGACCGGAAACGTGTTATAGGTGATCTTCACGGGCAAGCCCCTATGTTATGGTGCGCTGCCGCTCTTTTGGAATAGAAAAAATAAAGAAACATATATATGAAAAAGATCTTACTGCTTATCGCATGTTTGTTGTCAGGGTTGATAGTAACAAAAGCTCAAAACCTGGAACTGAAATCTCCAAATAGAGAAATAACGGTTTCGATAACCATTTCAGATAAAATATATTATACAATATCATATAATAATGAAATTTTGCTCAATGATTGTTACCTGCAATTGCATCTAAAAGATGATATACTGGGACAGAATCCCAAATTATCAGGAAAAAAACATGTTACGGTCAACGAAATACTAAAACCTGTTGTACCATTAAAGTACTCCACTGTGAGTAATCATTACAATCAGTTATCAATAAATTTTAAAGGGGCTTATACTGTCGAGTTTCGTGCTTTCGATGACGGTGTCGCATATCGTTTTGTGACCAATAAAAAGAATGAGGTGGAAGTCATGGGCGAAGATCTTGTAATAAATTTCCCTTCAGACTATCTGGCTCATATGCAGCAGCCGAAAGGTTTTAAAACAGCTTATGAAGAGATTTTTACACATGTCGAAACAAATGCTTGGAAACCTGAAGACAGGATGGCAGTCCTTCCGGTGTTGCTTGACTCGAAGAAAAACTATAAAATACTTATTTCCGAGTCTGACCTGTCGGACTATCCATGTATGTTTCTGCAAGCAAATGGGAAGAACGGGATGCAATCGTTATTCCCTAAAAACCCACTTGAGTTCGGAGAAGATGGAGACCGTAGCCTGAAAATACAGAAAGAAGCTGATTATATAGCTAAAACAGCAGGAAAAAGAAGCTATCCATGGCGTTACTTCGTTATCACAAAAGATGATAAAGAGCTAATAGAAAACACAATGACTTACAAACTGGCATCAAAAAACGTATTGAAAAATACATTATGGATAAAACCGGGACAAGCCAGTTGGGAATGGTGGAATGATGCCAGCCCCTATGGTCCTGACGTAAACTTTGTTTCGGGCTATAATCTTGATACTTATAAGTATTACATCGACTTTGCTTCTAAATTCGGTATTCCTTATATTGTTATGGATGAAGGATGGGCCAAAAGCACGCGTGATCCGTATACACCGAATCCAAAAGTGGATGTTCATGAAATCATCCGTTATGGTAAAGAAAAAAATGTTGGTGTTGTACTTTGGCTTACATGGTTGGCAGTAGAGAATAATTTTGAGTTGTTCAAAACCTTTGAGGAATGGGGGGTCAAAGGATTAAAGATAGATTTCATGGATCGTAGCGACCAATGGATGGTTAATTATTACGAACGTGTTGCCAAAACGGCAGCTGAGCATCATTTGTTTGTGGACTTTCATGGTTCTTTTAAACCTGCCGGATTGGAATATAAATATCCGAATGTACTATCTTACGAAGGTGTAAGGGGCATGGAGCAAATGGGCGGATGCTATCCCGATAATAGTATCTATTTTCCGTTTATGCGCAATGCCGTAGGACCAATGGATTATACTCCGGGCGCTATGATCAGTATGCAGCCGAACGTATATAAAGCCGAACGTCCAAATTCGGCAAGCATCGGTACACGGGCCTATCAACTGGCTTTATTTGTAATATTTGAAAGCGGTATACAAATGCTGGCCGACAATCCGACCCTGTATTACCGTAATCAGGATTGTACCGAATTTATAACAGAAGTGCCTGTAACATGGGACGAAACGAAAGTATTGGAAGCTAAAGTTGGTGAATATGTAATAGTTGCCAAGCGAAAAGGAGCAGAATGGTTCATCGGCGGAATGACCAATAATAAAGAGAACGAACGAACTTTTGAAATAAGCCTTGATTTCCTGGAGGATTCCAAACCTTACCAAATAACAATGTTTGAGGATGGCATAAATGCCGGGCGGCAAGCTATGGATTACAGAAAATGCATTTCGCAGGTAAGAAAAGGAGAGAAGATAAAAATAAATATGGTACGCAACGGCGGTTTTGCTGCAGTAATTAAAGTAGTATGAAAAGGCATTTATCTACATACCTGTTACTATTTGTTATTGTTCTTTCCGTGGCGGCAACAGACAAATATAAATCTATAAATATTGTTTTCATCGGCAACAGTATAACGGAGGGTTCATATCTGAAAGAGCCGCCTCCTGTTGTTACAGCCAGGTATCTCGAAGACAGTTGCCATTATAAGGTGAAATATGCAAATTGCGGAGTCAGTGGTATGACAACATTTAATTTCCTGCCTGCGCAGACCGGATGCTATGCAAGGGTTGTTGCTGCTGCCGATTCGCTATACACTGGTGGCTCCCTACTGATTTTTTCAGTGAAACTGGGAACCAATGACAGTGCTATTAAAGGACCGACAGGTGCCCCCGTGTCTGCTGAAAAGTACAGAGAGAATCTGCAAATTATTATTGATAGCCTGGCATCGAGATATCCTTCATGTAAAATAATCTTGCATCATCCTATCTGGTATAGTCCCAATACGCATAACAGTGCGCTCTATCTGCAGGAAGGTCTGGATCGCCTGCAAACTTATATTCCGGAAATAGAGACACTTGCGAAAAGCAATCCCGGACATGTATTTGAAGGAGATAAAGACGCTTTTGATTTTTTTCGTAAGAATTATAAGGAATACCATAGAGCACAAAATGGAAATTCGGGAGTATTCTACCTTCATCCGAATGCATCCGGAGCCGGGAAACTGGGGATATACTGGGCGAAAAGTATACATAGATATATAAAACAGTGGACACAATAACATGAAAAGAATAATCATAAATCTTTTATTTCTATTTAATATCTGCTTTATATCTGCTGAAAATGGATATGAGTTATGGCTCCGTTACCATAAAATAAATAATACGGTATTGTTAAATGACTATCAGAAACTAAATCAAGAGGTGGTGTTTCCGGTAAATTCCGACAGATTGAAAGTCGCAAAAAAAGAGCTTCAGTTAGGTTTTAAGGGATTGTTGGGAATAAATCTGAATGAGGTACAAAAGATTTCGCAACAAGGGTTGGTTATTGGAACGCCCGATTCATCACCTCTTATATGTGCCTCATCACATGTTAATGAAATTAAGTCGTTAGATGATGAAGGTTTCATTATACGTACCACAACAATCGGAGGCAAAACAGTCAATATAATTGCAGCTAAAACAGATATAGGTGTATTATATGGCGTATTCCATTATCTTAAACTGATGCAAACGAACCGGCCACTAAATAACCTGTCGGTAAAAGAAGAGCCGAAACTTCAGTTACGGGTGCTCAATCATTGGGATAATCTCGACGGAACCATAGAACGCGGATATGCTGGCTACACACTCTGGGATTGGGCTCGTTTGCCTCATTACAAAGATAGTCGTTATACAGATTATGCACGGGCTAATGCCTCTATCGGAATTAATGGTGCTGTGCTGAATAATGTGAATGCCAATGCGAAAAGCCTGCGTGCTGAATGGTTGGTTAAAGCTGCTGCATTAGCTGATGTTTTTCGTCCATATGGAATACGTGTCTACCTGACAGCCCGTTTCAGTGCACCTAAAGAGATAGGGGGACTGGATACAGCCGATCCGCTGGACCCTCGTGTCAGATTGTGGTGGAAGGATAAAGTAAAAGAAATATATGAGTATATCCCCGATTTCGGAGGTTTTTTGGTGAAAGCCAATTCTGAAGGGCAGCCCGGTCCTCAGGATTACGGGCGTACCCATGCCGACGGAGCCAATATGATGGCTGAAGCATTAGCTCCATACGGGGGTGTTATATTCTGGCGGGCATTCGTCTATCAGAATGAACGCCATATCGACCGCGTGATAAATGGATATGATGAATTTAAGCCTCTGGATGGCGATTTTAATAAGAATGTATTTGTGCAACCAAAGAACGGGCCGATTGATTTCCAGCCACGCGAACCTTTCCATCCTCTGTTCGGGGCGATGCCTGAAACCGCCTTGTCTCTCGAGTTCCAGATTACTCAGGAAAATCTGGGGCATGCCGGACATCTGGTGTATTTAGGTCCTCTTTTTGAAGAGACTTTGCAATCGGATACATATGAGCATGGCAAGGGGTCTACGGTGTCCAAAGTATTGCAAAACTATAGAAAGACACATGGGATATCGGGATTAGCCGGAGTTTCGAATACAGGGTCGGATATAAATTGGACAGGACATTTGTTTGGCCAGGCAAACTGGCACGCTTTCGGACGTCTGGCGTGGAACCCCGATCTCACGGCAAAAGAAATATCGGAGGAATGGATCAGAATGACATTCTCGAATGATGAGAAACTTATAGATGCTGTTCAAAAAATTATGCTCATGTCGAGGGAGGCCGCCGTAAACTATATGACACCTTTGGGCTTGAATCATATAATGAACTATGATACACACAATGGGCCTGAACCCTGGCACGATGACCCCGTATGGAGCGCATTCGATTATCATAAGGCCAGTGAAAGTGGTATCGGGGTAGATAGAACCGAATCCGGAAGTAATGCCGTCGGTCAGTACCATCAACCACTCAGGGGCGAACTAAACGATATTAAAACCTGTCCGGATAATCTTTTACTATGGTTTCACCGTGTGCCGTGGGATTATAGGATGAAATCGGGGAATACGATATGGAATGAGATGGTGGAATATTATTACCGGGGAGTAGATGAAGTTCGTCAAATGCAGGAAATATGGAACTCAATAGAAGGGAAAATTGATCAGGAGCGCTTCGATCATGTAAAATCCCTGCTTGAGCTTCAAAAAGGGGAAGCTATCTGGTGGAGAGACGGATGCCTGCTGTTTTTCCAACAATATTCAAAACAACCTATTCCTGCGAAATATGAGCAGCCGGAACATTCTTTGGATTATTATAAACGAATACCATATCCTTACGACTGGAAGCCCGGTCAATATAAATAAAACGACTTGCAAAGATGAAAAGGTTATATATATTATCCGTTTTTATATCCATAATTTGTCTTATGACAAATTCACAAGAGATAGTGAAAGCTGATTCATATTGGACAACGCCACAGAGCACTTATGAACAGAGGCGAACAGATTTTTTGAATTATTGCATCGAAAACGGAGTAAAAGACGGTCTGTATGGAATATTCACACAGGTTGCCCGTTTTACAAATGGAATACAGCCGGACGAAGCGTATGTCCAGAAAGCATTGGAAGTAATCAAAAGCAATCGTGATTGTAATGATTTTACAATGAACGGATTGCTCCGGCTTAAATATCTGGATAAAGAGAAAAATATGTTGCCGGAAGACACGAACAAAAAGATTGAAGACCGGATTCTCGATTTTAAATATTGGTGGAACGATATTCGCCCCGATACTACATATAGATGTTACCACACTGAAAACCATCAGGCATTGTACCATACTGCCGAGCTTCTTGCCGGACAATTGTATAAAGACAGAAAGTTTAAAAGCGGCCTTACGGGACGGGAACATATAGAACATGCCGAATTACTATTAAAGCGATGGCTCGATTTCCGCTTCGGTTTCGGGTTCAGTGAGTGGTTATCCAGTTATTATGAAGTAGACATACTAGTCTTAGCAAATATTTATGATTTTGCAGAGGATGAGTATCTGAGAACGAGGGCGCGTATGGTGCTCGATCTGTTAATGTTCGATCTGGCATTAAATAATTTTCATGGCACGCTGGGGTCGACCAGCGGGCGTATTTATGTAAGTTCCCTGATAACGGGGCATCATGCTATGTCTCCTACACTCAAATTAGTATTTGGGGAAGGACAATATCTGCCGGAAAACATAGTCAGTAATTCAGTATTGTGCAGCAGCTCATATCGTTGCCCCGATATTATAGAGGAAATAGCCACAGACTACTCTGTCGATATGCTGAACAGACAAAAAATGAGTATTGAAGTAGATGATGCTTCGAAATATGGATTATCTACAGATAATGAACTCGACACCCATTTGTTTTGGGGCATGCAGGAGTTTATTCATCCGAAAGTAGTTCGTATGTCAAAAGAAATGTCAAATAAGTATGGGATTTACCCATATAAAAATTACGATGATTACATCAGGGAATATGATACACAAATAGAGCGATATGGCAAGATAGTGAATGCCAGGTTAGACCGGTTTGCTTTATCCGAGGCAAATATAGAAACCTATCGCACATCCCATTATATGCTAAGTTGTTCATTTGACTACAGGGTAGGAGCACCTGGTTATCAGCAACATATCTGGCAAGCCAATATAGACAACCATGCCCTGGTTTTCACTAACCATCCCGGTAATAGGACATTAAGATTCAATCCTAACTATTGGGCAGGAAATGCATCTATGCCACGAGCGGTTCAGCACAAGAATGTAGTTATATGCATATACAATTCTTCCGGGGATGAAGGCTTGGATTTTACACATGCATACTTTCCCAAACAAGCATTCAACGAAGTTATCCAAAAAAGGAACTGGACATTCGGGAAAAAGGGGACGGGCTATATCGCATTATACAGCCAACATCCGACCGAATGGCAGGCAGATGATAAAGGCAACATAAATGATTTGATAGTGAAAGGAAAACAGAATGTCTGGATATGTGAAATGGGATCTCAAAAAGATTGGGGAAGTTTCTCCGGTTTTGTAGAAGCGATAAGCAATTCTGTAGTAAACTGCAACGATACAGAAGTGACTTATATATCACCTAAAACAGGAACCATGAAATTTGGATGGGATGAACCTTTCGAAATAGAAGGGAAAATAATACCTTTAAAAACCGGTTACCGATATGATAATCCATATAGCAAAACAAAGTTTGATTCAAAACATGTTGAAATAAAAAAAGGGAAAAAGTCGCTGACTCTTAATTTTATCTCAGGGGAGAGACGGGAGGCCTTTTAATGGTTTATTAAATAAGAACATTATATGATATTATATTAACTTGATTAAGAAATGAACAAAATCTATCTTTTTATATCACTGTCTTGTTTGATCCTATGTGTAAACTGCAAAAACAAACAAAACGAACTGGAAAACATTGATTTAAACAGAGCTGAGATCACACTTGATTCCATCTATTCTCATTATGCCGTGACTGATTCACCTCTTTTAAGAGAGAATTTTCCATTCAACAACCAGTATTCAGCAACATACCTGGCCACCACTGAACAAAATGCGACAAATGAGTACTCTTATCTATGGCCATATTCAGGTACATTATCTGCAGTCTGCGCCTTAATAGAGGCCACCCAAGACAATAAATATAAAAATATACTGGAAAAGAAAGTATTACCCGGATTGGAAGAATACTTTGATACAAAAAGGCAACCAGCCGGTTATGCTTCCTATATTAATTCAGCGCCACAGTCGGACCGTTTCTATGATGATAATGTATGGTTGGGAATTGATTTTACCGATCTTTATACGATCACGTCGAAACAAGAATATTTAAATAAGGCCAGACTTATCTGGGATTTCGTTATCAGCGGGCAGGATGATAAACTGGACGGAGGAATCTACTGGTGCGAACAGAACAAGAATTCTAAAAATACTTGTTCAAATGCACCCGGTTCCGTATTTGCCCTGAAGTTGTTCGAGGTGACAAAAGACAGCCTTTATTTCTATCAGGGAAAAGCTTTATATGACTGGACTAAAGCACATCTGCAAGATGTTGATGATTATATATATTTTGATAACATAAAGCTGGATGGTGAAATCGGAACTGCAAAATATGCATATAATAGCGGGCAAATGATGCAAGCCGCCGCCTTACTTTATAAGTTAACCGGTATAGACTCTTATTTGCACGAATCTCAGGAAATAGCAAAATCCTGCTATAACCATTTCTTTGTTAATTTCGGCGATAATGAAAAACAGGAATTCAGGCTGATCGAGAAAGGAAATGTTTGGTTTACTGCTGTTATGCTTCGTGGGTATATCGAACTGTACCAGATAGATAAAGATCCCATATTTATTAATACTTTCAGGCAAAACTTAGATTATGCATGGAAACACGCCAGGGATGAAAACGGCCTGTTTGAAAAAGATTTGAGCGGCAATGAAAAAGATACGGAAAAGTGGCTGCTTACCCAGGCTGCAATGGTAGAAATGTATGCCCGCATAGGAGCATTGAATGAATAAATTTAATGTTATAAAAAAATGCGTACCAGTAGTTGGATACTGTATTTTTTCTGAAGAACTTTATCAATGGTATATCAATGTACCAATTATATAATATGGCGATATGCCAATGAAATTAATGAAGAATATAGACAATAAAATATGTAAGGTTTGTCAGGTTTTGTTACTTGTCATGCTGAAGCGTAGCGAAGCTTCTGCATCTATATCCTTCGTCCCTCAGGATCACAGGAACAAATCAAAAATTAAAATATGTGTCAACTTTGTCAACTTTTAACAATATGAATTACTGATTCCCTTTAAAAAAGATATAGATATGAAAAAATATTTAGGAATGTATATTTTGATGATTTATAATTGCAAAAACCAAATGTACAACAATTCAGAACCAAATGTACATAAAATTGCGAAAAACCGATAAACAGAAGAGGCTCCGAGTTAGGAGCCTTTCTTGTATAGGAAGTCAAACGTTGAGTACGCTTGCACCTGAGGAACGCGCCGTATATGCCCGGCGGCAATGCCTGTAAGGGCACGCTCCAACGTGCGGAGCAATGCGGGTACAGCGTGCACATCGTAGAACTCGCGCGGCGGCAATGAATAATCAATCTTTATCACTTCTTGCTCGCAAATGTCGCCGCTATCCACTTTGTAGAGGTTCGCCCAAAACCATGTGGCGGCCGTGATTGGTTCGTTACGCTTATATGCCCACTTGATGGCACTTGCTCCGCGACCGTATGGTAACGGTGACGGATGAAAGATAAGTGTTCCGTACTTCGGGGCGTATATCTGCCCCGGCGACAATATATCTGTCAATAACGGGGCAATGGCTAACTCTGCCCCGTTAATGTCACTTACAGCCTCATGCCCCAATGATAGCACAAGTTTACGGGCTTCGATATATGCCCGTGTGTGGTCTTTACCTAAAATTGCTACTTTCATACTTTTGTATCTCCTATATACTTAAATGCTTGTACCGCCCGAAAGTGTCCGCCATAACCCGCGCCGGTTATTTTGCCCTCGTTGCCCGCTTTGGCGTGTGCCCTTTGGATGCTTTCCGCGCTTCGCTTCTTGTTTGAGCCGTACAATGATGCGTTTGTTTGCTCCCACTTCTTAGAGTGCCGCAATGCGCCGCAAAGCTGCGGGTGCGAGGTATGGAAAAACACGGGATACTTATTTCCGCATCGTCCGTTACCCTGTAAGTGATATTCGCATACCGCATTCAAAAACCTTGTGCCGACTCCGATTCCCTGCCACTCGGGCATAGTAACGAGGCGCGTTGCCCGGTATGCCCCGGCAGTAAACAAAGGAGCCACCGCCGAATGGCAAACAGGCTCGTCACCAATCACCCCGACAAAGTATTCGGCCGCTACCGGGTGTGGAAGGTCTAAATAATAATGCGGCTTAAAATGCCGGAAGACAGTTCCTTTGACTTTATATATTTGAAGTTCGAGGCTTGGCCGTTGCCGAAGACATCCACGGATAAACCGCGCCTCGTTTGTGTCGTAAACCCAATCGGGCTGCAACCATTCAATAATATCGTAGTGACAGGATAAAAGAACTATTTGCCCCTTTCCACGCCGCCATGTCTTGGCGAAAGCTGCCGCACCTACTTTGGCAATCTGCCGATCGATAACGCTTGTAAATTCATCGACAACAACTTTATCCGGGCATTCGCATACCAAGCGTGCCAGCCCGGCCCTGAACTTTTCGCCGTTACTTAATACATGAAACGGGCGAAGCCATGCCGGAACATCGCCGAGGCCTACCGAAGACAATGCCCCCGTTACTGCGTTAAAATCGCCGTCGGGCGTGATACAATCCACTATCGGCTTGTTACTGTCCCAACCCGAATAAAGGTCGTGTATCGGTTTCCCGAATATCTGCGAACCTATACTTGTCTTGCCGGTTCCCGAAGCCCCGACGACAAGCCCTATTTGCCAATCGTCGCCCTCGATAGGTAACTCTGCCACATGCTCCCAATTACAACCGTTTTCGGCGTTAAATAAACTTTTGACGCGGGCGGCTCTGTAACTGTCAAAGTCGCTGCATCTGTGCTTAATCTCAATTTTCATACACAAACTACTTTTAATGTTAATCCCTCTTTTCTAAGTTTTTCATAAATCTGTTTTTGTTCCGCTTCATTTTTGCAGACAACAACAACGCCATATTGGCTTTTGTAGCTAAAACCTTTCTTCTTTTCCATGTTTAAATTGTTTTTAAATGATGATTAAATATGATTTAATTCTTATTTTTGCAGTTCTCACGTATATAAAACGGCGACGACACGCCAACAACCAAAGGCTTAAATGGCCTCTGTCGTGGTGTGTCGTCACCTTTATTGATTAACCGAGCGTGAGAAATTCGGTTAATCGGAGATGGGGGCTTATTATTTTGTCTTATGGGAATTACACAACAAAAAAGAATAAATTGGATAGATTGGGCTAAAACAATTGGAATTTTTCTGGTTGTTTTAGGTCATTGCCCATATACTGATGAGTATAAAATATACCAGCAATTCATTTATAGCTTTCATATGCCCTTGTTTTTTCTTCTGTCTGGCATTTTGTTTACTCCATCTGATAATTTAAAAACCTTACTCGAAAAAAACTTTACATCTTTAATTATTCCATATATTTTATTCAATATCATTGTATTTATAATATTAATTCCATATTACATTTATATTGGGGAAGACCTAAAGAAATTATTGCTTTACTTCCTTATTGCGGATGGCAAGTCCCCGGCAGGTGCATGTTGGTTTCTTATTTGCATATTTAATTTAAAAATCATATCTTATTTTATTTTAAAATTGAGGCTCAAGTTTCAAATACCCATTATAACGATACTCGTTGTATTATGCTTTAACTTTATAACCTCAAAAGGAATTGATTTATATTTTACTGTTGATTCTTCTATTATGGCGTTACCCTTTTTTATAGGTGGATACTATTTTAAAAAGTATGCACTTGACACCAAAGTCACTAATAAATATATCCTGTTATTCACTTTTTTTTTATCTCTTTTTATATTAACCATCAGTAGTAAGCTAAATGGAACAATTGGGATGCATGGGTGCTTTTTTGGTAAATCATTGTTCCTTTTTTATATAAATGCTTTTATTGGATGTTGCATGTCGATTTCACTTTTCAAATTGTTTAACAATATAAAATCTCATTTAATGTATGTATTTTCATCTGGTACTATTGTAATATTAGCTTTCCATTTGCAAATGCCAATGTTTATATATAAAGCATTATTTTTATTGTTCGGATTTACTAATGTTAGTTTTACATCTAACATATTGATATCTGCACTCATAATGATTCTATTATATTATCCCATTCTATTCATTCAAAAGCATTGTCCTATACTTGTAGGCAATCGAAAATAATCTTAGATGCTTATTTTTCTTGTATTTTCAAACACATTACCCTGTCCGTTAAGAATATAAGTATCAAATATTTCACCTGTACCTATATACCATATATCCCTAAAAGTACTGTATGTAGGAATCGTAGCATTCGCATTCCTACACCAGAATCTAATGTTCGAACCTATGTTACGAAATGAATGAGCTATTGATTTGCCCCCATTTGTATTATAATAATCAAACGTGATCAATGCCGGTTTTGTCGAAAACACGTTATCTACGGTTATATTGTACTGTTTCTGCTGATTGGACGACCCAAATTTAATCAACGCATATACCATATTTTCGGCTTCGGCTTTTGCAAATATATTTCGGATAACAATGTTATATGTATCATCACCTGTATCTTTATACACATCACCTGTTGGCGATATATTGTTTTGTTCGCCTGAAGGGTGTTGTGATGCTTCTGGTGAGCCTGCCGTCCATAATAATGTACCTATTTCTATAATATCATCGCTATTGAAGCCGTAAAAATTATTAAACTCTATGTCGTGACAACCCTGTACAGCAATAAATGCGCCTTGATTCTTTATGTATTGTTTAACACCATTAATCACCCGATAGCCATTGCCCTCTATGGTAATGTCTGATATAATTCCGCTTGTACAATAAGCTGCAATCATCCCCCATGCATGTGGCTCTCTTACAACTACATTGCTAATGCTGAATTTATCTACATGAACAAAACAGAATGTATTATTAAGCCAACCACCGTGTTGGTTTTGCCCCGCTTTTCCTGCATCTGAACCGTAGGAAACCCAACCACCAGAAGAATTTAAAGTCAATTGTTTATTCCAATCTCCCGTAGAACGGGGATTGTTCGCCCCCTCTAATATAACGGTTCCTATACCTTTGATATGTATATTTTCAAGGGTTTCAAAGGTTGTTTTCCCAACTTCAACATTTGCTGTCCGAAAGATATTATCACGACAAAGGTCTGACTGTTGAATATGGCAATTATTTAGCTCTACTGTAATATTACTTGGTAAGACAATGGCAGAATCTATAAGCCACTTGTTTGTCTTTTCAATTTCATCAATTCGTGGTATAACAACCCTTCTGTTTGTTTGTACAGCTCTGTTTATTGCTTCGTTTATTCTCTCTATCTGACTACCCAACGCTATATCATTAGGGGTTACATAATCTTTGCCATCGGATGATATATAAACAGTGTATAACCAATCACCCCACGTGTTACCCGTTTTCGTTCTATAGGCTATCTTATTTAGTCCTGTATCATACTTATCTTGTGTAAGTGTATTCGTATTATAATATTGCCTTACATACGAATTACCGTTGAGCCATCCCTTGGTTAAAAACGGGTAACCTTTATTGTCATTGAGGGCAATATATTTTGCATTTTCTGTATCTATTACCTCATTAGTCAATGCTCCTCTTGGATACTGTATTTTTTTTATAACATTTTTACTTTCATCCAACAAAAAAACATATTTACTTGTTGATGGTGATATATAAGTCGAAATAAGAATTTTGCTTGTACTCAACTCACATATTACAGCATCTACCTTATCATCTCCCCATATGCTTTCTTTCAGTTCAAAATTCGAATCGAAATATTTATTTTTAAAAATATCAGCCCTTACTAAATCAACATAGTCTATTGCCGAACGCTTTACAAAGTATGTACCATTCAATACGTCGTCAAGATCAGTATCTGTATTGAGATGATAAATTTTAAAGATTTCGTTACTATCCAACACGGCCGAATCGTCACCAATTTTAAGCAATGTTTTCGCATCAATAGCATTCTCAAACGTTAAATTAGCGAAATTCGAACCGCCATTTACCTGCACATTGCGAGTATAGATTACGGCATAGCTACTGCCCGACATAATATTATATTCTATTGGCTTTGTCTGAAATAGTCCAGTGCCGGACTCGCCATTAGAAGACATACCAAGATATTGGGTTAGTCCTAAATCTTTAAAAAAATAAACACGGCTATCAAAATAATTCGTAGCATACATTTTTATTTTGTTCAGTCCGCTTACATTCATAGGTTTTGACACATCAGCCCCTGTGTAATCGTATAATTCGCCAGTATTGCCATTAACAGCCTTATTTTGGAAGCCAACCCCTTCATATAAATTTATTGCTGATTGGGTTGTTTCGATTTTTACCAATCCGTTTTTTACATATACTACCTTATCCCCATTATTGCCGTTTAACTTCGCATACTCTGCCAAATCTATTTCTTGTTGTGTCGGCACTTCGCCCGTATCAGTCCACGCTCCGCCATCGGCAAACACTTTGTAAACGGTGCCCGGATATGGAGAGCCGACCCACGCAAACCAATCTTTTTTGTTTTTGGTCTGCGGATACTCGGTCTGTAATTTTGCCAAACTTGTGTGATACCCTTTGAAATTGGTTGTTGCATTCGCTAACTCGGCTTTAGTCGCTTTATCATTGAGCGCCGCGTTAAGCCCGTAAACTTGCTCTATTGGCAAACGCTCCGACTTATGCCAAAAAGAAGAAAAAGTATTCCAGAACTGATCGGCCGTCGGAAATGCTTTCGGTACGAATATTTTCTTTATATCTGATAAACTAATCATAGTGATAATTTTATGCAGTTACTTTAATTATGTATGCAAGGGTAAAATATGGCGGTCTTATATCAAAGGGTACACTATCCCCTACCGGCGAAGTATACGCCCATGAGTTGTCATTATCATTACCGTTACTACCGCGTCGATTTCCCATGTAATCTTGGGCGTATCCCCAAGGCGGGTTCCAATCCACATTTACATTTTCACCCCACGGCATAATATGTTTATGTGGCGGAAGGTTAGACTCAATTAACTTTGCTGTTTTAGAGCCGCCTTTCTTTGAACTATTAATTTCGTTATAATCAGTATCCGAACTGTCATAGCTAACCACAAACCGCCCTCTCAAATCAGGCAACTTAAAACTCGAAATACCGTTGCCCCCAAAGGAAACGCCGAGTGTATCAAATAAGTCAGGGTAAGCACTTATTAAAAGTTCATCGCCATTACACAGCATATATCCGACAGGAATTTTCGAAACCTGTCCCGCCCACATCTTTACGGTTCCTGGTGCATCCCCTTTTATGGATTGAAAAAGCGTTTTCAATTCCAAATTAGTAGGTACCCGCTCAAAGTCCGCCCACACATATTCGCCCGTATCCGAAAAAACAACCGCCCGCTTTGTCCTTGCTTCGGGATATTCCACTCCGAAGGCAATAAGATTTTCTTTCGTTTCCTGAATGGTTATCTTTGCCTTTTTATTTCCTCCTAAAAAGGCATAGGGCTGCCCGCCGATAACGATAATACCGGGGCTCACTACTCCGACGCCGCTTTCGTTGCACCCTGTCAATATATAGTTAGGGCCGCCGAGTATTGCCAGCGCGCCGGCAAGTTGTGTCATACCCTGCAACATCTCCATTGTTTGCGAGGAAATCGGAAAATCCGCCTTACCTAAAAAATTAATACTATCCATTGGTTATAATGTATTTTTTTGATGCTAACTTATTATTGTTGATTAAAGCCTCCATTTGAATTCGGTCGCTTTCCGAAAGAACGTATCCCGGGGGAAGGACAACCTCAAAATCAGGGTTGTTTGTTCCTATCTGCCCGTCTTTACTCAAAAGGTAGGGCTTGTATGTATCCGGGTTATCTTCATTATATACCATTATCGGCTTGTTATATTGGTCTTGCCAAAGCAGATAATAGCTTTTATCTAAAGCCGCCGTGCGTATCCTGATACGGCGGTCGAAATAGTCAAAGTAATCGTTCAGCATTCCGCGCATATAGCACACTTGCGATTTTACCGAAGTATCGACAGAGTTGCGGAACGCAGTAAAGTCTTCGTTCAGATTTTCGAGGGGCCTCATAAATGCCGCAAGAAAAGCAACGAGTATCTTTTTCCTGATGACAAAAGGAATAAGGAGCAATGCCACCCGCGAATAGCTGATATTATATATATTCTTCATACGCTATAAAGTTTAATATCAGGTTAGCGTCACTAATTGCATAATGGCCGGCATAAGGAATGCTGCGGGCATTTATCGGCTGAAATTCCGTATATGTACCGTATTTCGATGCCGCTTCCTTTAGTTCGAATAATTCTACACCTTCCACAACCTGAGCGCTATCTACAAGCGATTGATTCGCATATAACCCATTAAATGAAAGGTTACTCAGGTACGACCGTATGGCGTCCTGTACCGGCGTGTCGTTCGTTCCGTCGAGGCGTTTACCCTCTCTATCCAATACCAACGGATTGAAATACACATCGGCTTTCAGCCGCATCGTATCTGCCGGAGCATTTATTATTTCTATCCTTACACCCGTGTCGGATGTTTCGTCTATCATATAGGCCGTAAAGGCTGTAAGCTGGGCGGACGATAGGGGCTGTTTTTGTCCGGTTGCCTCGGTTGCAATCTTTAAATATGTTATACTTTTGTCCTTCGTCTCCACGGCGGCCGCAAATTTCACGATGCGCGATGCCGCTATTTGTGCTTCGGTCAGCCCTGTATTATCGTAGTAGTCAGTATCGGGAACCAGCGCGTAACCATATTGAAATTGCTTCGCCATCATGGCGTACCAATTCGGGCGATGGGCTTTGTTTTCCCTTAATATATTGGCGACATCCGTTTTGTGTTGCACCAATTGCTTATACCCGAATAGCCAAACAGCCGTGGCTACAATGAAAAACCATATATTTTCGAGCGAGACAACCGAAAATTGTTCCTCGAATGTTTTGCCGCTTTCCAGCCCGTATTTTACAATGACATCGGGGTCATTAATATAGGTATCGGTCATTGTCTTTTTTATATCCGCTATTGTCATGATACGATAAAGTTTTCTTCAAGGGCCATATATCCGAGGCCTGAAAGCGTGAATATTTCCTGACTTGAAAATGTTGTCGGCATAATGCCTTTTACTCTGTAATAGTCGGTTATCTGGTTGCCCTCGATGCCCGATATGTCGATTGTTTGTCCCGCCGACATTTCGCCCGTTATACTCAAGTCGTTTTGCAGGGCAATATCGAATACCGACTCGATAGAGCCGCCCGCAAGTATGGCGATATCGAAAAGGCTTTGTTTGGCTATTACTTTGGTTTCCATTGTCGGGCTACTTTTTAAATTTTCTGATTATATAAATTGCAAGTACGATAAACAGCGCGGCAACCAAGCAAATGGCTAATACCTCTATGCGACTAAGTTCCCGCTCTGTTTTCGTTATATCTTCCGTTTGTACTTTCGATTTATCTATTGTCTTATCGGATAACTCGGAGGAAACGGTTTCCTTTCGGTCGGTTGTTGTATTATCTATTTCCCTGATATCTTCCTGAGCCGAGATTCTTGTTTTTGTATCGCTTTTTATTGGAGGCTTCCCGGTTATCGTGTCGGCAGGTTTATCAGTATCATATTCGACGCGGTTAATGATAATCCCGTATTTCCCGCTTTTCAGTTTTTCAATCGATCGTTGTACGGCTTCGTCAATGGATGATATTTCAGACGATGTGATATCGTTGGCAATATCCTTTTGCTCTTTGACGCTACTTTCGGTTGCTACCTTCTGAGAGGTTTTGCACGATACGCATGCGTACATGATGAACATACAGCATAAGCAGGTTATGATAGTTCTCGTTGCATCTCTATTTTTCATATTTAATCCTTGTTTAATTCCTGTTTAATTTCAGCAACCACATGCTCCAAGTTTTCGGGGGTAATCTTATCCAATAAGCGAATGATGCGGTTATTTGTCAGCCGTAGGCGATTTACTTCGGTTGTCAGATTCTCAACGCTCCGCGAAAGGGCTTCGCATTTATTACTCATGTCGTTGTATTTGTCCGACATATCTTCCGCCAGCTTGCGCCATATCATTATAGCGGCATCCACGTTTTTAATTTCATCGGCGCGCGCCTCGGCAATTGCCTTTTCGGCTTCCGCCCCCGCTTTGCGCTTTGTTTGGCGAAGGGTTGCGAGTGATACCAATAAGCCGCCCCCGAGTATAAGGTTGAGCAATAGGCTGATTATATCAAGTACATTCATAGCTTTATATATTTTCTTCTTTTAGCCATTTTCTTACATCGAAGGACGGGCAGGCTTTCATCCATTCCCATTCCTCTATAATTCCGTCGCCGTTCCTATCGGGCGAATAATCACGATGCCCCAAAACGGTTGCGCCGGGATATTTGGCTTTTAGTTCCTTAACCAGCTTTTTCAAAGCCTCTTTTTGTGCCTGTGTGCGGGTATCTTTCGGCTTCCCGTTCAAGTCCACGCCCCCGATATAGCAAATACCGATAGAGTCGGAATTCTGCCCCTGAACGTGTGCCCCTATCTGGGATTCCGGGCGGCCTGTATGTACTGAGCCGTCCAAGTATATCACATAGTGGTAGCCGATAGTGGCAAAGCCCCGGGCTTTATGCCATTTGGTAATATCGGCAACGGTAAAGTTTTGCCCCTCTTTTGTAGCCGCGCAATGAATTATTATTTTGTTTATCTTTCTCATACGCTCACTTTGTTAATGATTATATCCAATTGATTTTTTATGTCGTCGAGCCTTATCTTCACACGGGCAAGGGCTATCTCTACCGTTTTGCGTATCTTTTCGATATCGGCTTTCCCGCGTATCATGCGCAAAAGGTTGGAGCCGCAGAGCGGGTCTTCCTTTATATCCCCCTGATTGCTGGCAAGCACGATATAAGCGTCTTGCATGGTGCGCTCGCCTATTGTCAGCCCGTCGGTTATCAGTCCGTTACTGTCGCGCTTTATATTTACTTTCAGGTCGTTATCACCGTCTAATAGTATGCCTTTGCTCATTAGTGTTTTATTTTAGTGTCCTCGATATCCGATTGCTTTGTAACCGTTATTTGTTGCCCCGACCATGTGGCGATGGCAGTTTTCAGAGCCGCCCCGCCATCGTTAGGCATTGGCGACCATGCGGCAAAAATCGCCTTAACCGCATTCAAATCTTTTTCAAGGGCGTTGAGCCTTTTCGTTAGTTCCGGGCTTACGGGTATCCCGTCGTTTTTTCCCTCGTTGAATACAATATTATCGGCGCGGGCTTCCATCAGTTCGACTTCCTCGGCATCTATCAGGAAGGAAACGACTTCCTGGCCTTCGATTATTCCGATAAGGCAAACGGCGCCTTTCTTCGGTTTTACATCCATAAAGCCATAGCCGAGCGTCACATCCAAATATTCCACATCGTCGCCGGTGCCTTTGGCCGTCATGGTTTTATTATCCCAATCGATCGACACGCATTCGGCAAACCGTATTTGCGCCTGACGCGCACCGTCGGTTCGTTCCATGATGCTTTTTGCTAATTTGTCTATCTCGCTCATATTTCCGCTTTATTACCAAGTGTCAGTTGCTGGCGGATGCCGCCCTTGTCAAAATCTTTTACTACTTTATCGATGTAAAACTTACCCGTCATATTTTTATAGAAAATACTTGCCAAGTCGAGAATCATGCCTTGCTCCGCCCGTGGGATCCCAAAAAGTTCGACCGTTCCGTCAAAGCCCTTTTTCTTTTGCAGTTCGACGATACGCTTCGCCCTTACCTCAATTTCGGCTTTTGTCAGGTAGGGCCAGTTACGCACTTGCACCGTTCCGTTTTTATCGCCTATCTCTACTGTCAGGTATTTGCCGGTTCGTTGCAGGGACTTGAATTTTACGAGTACCTTTTCATCCGCCACACTTTTTCGGTTCAGATTTTCGCTGACGGCATTCTTTTCGAGCAATATCTTTATGGTTTCATCCCCTTGCGAATTGCCGTCTACCGAGTGCAAGACCTTATCAACGAAATAAGTATAAATACCAAGTTCCTTTTTTAAGTTTTCCAATATGGCAATGGGCGCTTTTTCCGTGTACCTTACCGTTCCGAGTGGAATATCCGGGCATTCTACCTGATAATCCGGGGCGATGGTTTCAAGTAGCTGCTTTAGGTTTATGCCCTTTTTGCTTACGGTGACAGAGCCCCGTTTCAACTTGAACATCTCGTCTTCACACTTCAATACATACGGTACGCCGTCGGCCACATCGGATATATACCCTACAAATTCGGTCGGCAGTTCCCCGGTACCATAACCGAATTTTATTGTAATGGGGTCGCCGAGTTGAAAAAGGTTGTCGGACTCTACCCGTTTAAAGTCGCTGACATTTCTCGGAAGCGTAAGCTCTGCAATGCCCGCAAATTCCTTCCAGCTTTTTTCTGTATGTATAGCCGATACGCGTTTAAAACCGAAAGCGCGTCGTCCCCTCGATTCGGGGAAAAATATATCGGCGGCCATCGCAAGCGTACTCATGGCAAATACAGTTCAATAGGTTCGTCACTTATGGCGTCGATCTGAAAGGGGATAGCGTCCCATTGCCCGATAATCGGTTGTACCGAAAATGTTTCGATAACAATGTTGTATATTTCCTTACTGCGGAACATCGAACTTTTCACACCTATCGAGTCGCAGACATTCGCCCATTTCGACAGCGTGCTTATTTGTTCGTGTGCCGTTGTTTTTTCGCCGTTTCGCCGGTTAAAAGCAATGCCCCTTATTGTTATCTGCCAATCGCCCTTTCCGTATATTTCTTTGACGGTACCCGTCGAGCCCAATACTTCGGTTTTGGTTATATTCGATTCGCGGGTAAAGCTGGCGATACAGGAATAAGGCAGGGTATAATCGCCAAAGCGTTTTTTTACAAGGCTACCGTCGTGGTCGTACATATTATATTCGCCACCTTCAAGCATGATAGCCCCGAAAACATTTGTACCGAATTCCGATGTCGGCAATTCCTCAAGTATGGTTTCTTCCGGGACAAACTGAATATTTGAAAATTCGCCCGCCTCATAAGGCACATTTTTGCCCCACGGAATATATATCGGCGTATTGATGCCGAATATATGGCGGATGGCATCCGCGAAAATAAGTGCGTTTGTTCTGTCTACTGCATCCATAACTTTGCTATCATGTGTCAACCAATAAAATGGTCTGCGACCATCATCCCAATACTGCTAAACCGTCCGACAATCTGTTATTTATCTTTTTGGCTACCTCATTTGCCAATTCGTCGCTACCTTTAAAGCCGGTGATATAGTTGTTTACCGTCATAACGATAGACTTACCGCCCCCGCTACCGCCCGAGCCTGACAGCTTTACACCGTCACCTGGGTCTTTACCTCCTTTTCCGCCTGCGCCGGTTCCCGTTACGGCGCCACCCGTTCCGCCCGTCGGAGCCTGTCCGCTCTGAAAGGCTTGCATAGGGCTTAGCCCGGTCGTTTCTTCTTTCGGATTATCGGCCGCCCATGAAGCTGCACCTTTTGCCGCGCCCTCGTTATACAGCCCGGCGATATCCATATTAGAAAAACTTTCCTTTGCGTTCTTAACGGCAGTATATCCCGAAAGGTCGGCAACGCCCTGTTTTGCCGAATCCCACGCGCCCGAGAAATCGCCGTCGAATAATTTCGAGATAGCTTCGCCAATAGCGCCGATACCCGATATTATTCCCTTTATGCGGTCAATGACAAAATCTTTCAGTATATTACCGAAGCCTTTCATCACTTCCCACACGCCCATAACGACCTTACGGAAGCCCTCGAACTTATTCCAGCATGCAACCACAACGGCAATAAGGGCCACAATACCCGCTATTATCCATGTGGTAGGGCTGAGAGCCTGAGCCGCGTTGAGCGCCCATTGTGCCGCCGTTTGTAGGTGGGTGGCAATAGTCAAGCCTTTTACAAATACAATAAGTTTCTGTATCCCTGCCGCCGCTGCGGCTATATTGGCAATCGTATAGGCAACCGTCCCGAGCCCCACAACAAAAGGCGTAATGCTACCGGCTACATCGAAAAAGCTAATCTTTAAGTCATTGAGCCAAGCATTCATGCGCGATTGTTGCTCTATCTGGCTACTCATTACAATATCGGCACTTTCATAAGCCGCGTTTGTGCCGGATATGGCTTGCGTCATTTCTTGCTGTGCATCTATGCTGTCGAGTAGGATATTCGCGGCCGCCGCATTTTCCACGCCGAATATTTGCGCGATAAGCGTTGCGTCTGCCTGTGCCTTTTTCAGTTCCTGTAATCGGGTGGCAAAAGGAAGTGTCTTATCGGAAACGATATCGTAGTTAATACCAAGCTCCCTTAACTTTTCCCGTGCCTTACGCGGTATCACATCAAGACCGCCCATTTTTCCGAGTACGTTACGAAGCGATACACCCGCCTCGGCTCCCACGCGCCCGCCTTGTGCCAAAGCCTGCAAAGCTGCGTTTGTTTCTTCAAAAGAAACATTCGCCTGTTTAGCGAGCACCCCTGCATTTTTTAGGGCTTCCGATGTGTCGGCAACTTCCGAGGCGCCCTCGTTACCCGCCGCCGCCATCACGTTCATCATACGTTCCATTTCTGCGGCCGCCGTCTGCGGGTCGGTCAGGTCAACCCCGAATTGGAGCATCGCCGTTGTTAGTGCGTCCATTGCGCCCACGGCATCGTTGCCCATCAGCTTGCTTAATGTCGATACCGAGTTACCCATCGAGGCCATTGCCGCTTGGTCTTGTGCTATGGAAGGGCCAAAGCGGGCAATGATAGCCCCGAAACTTTCAAGCTGGGCGGAAGCGTCGCCTCCGAATTGTACGGCAAGTTCGCGGGCGCTGTCCCCGAGCCGGCTCATTTCTTCGTCGGTTTGCTGGGTAATGGATTGCACATTTTTCATTTGTACCTCGAAATCCTGCCCGGGCTTCATCAGTTCCTCAAACTGATTTGTTAAATCTTTAATGGCATCGGCGGCGGCTTTTAAGTCCATCGCCGATATTTTTTGTATTTCTTCCGCCGCACCGTTCGCCGCTTCGCCCATCCCGTCAATGGCTTCCGCCGCTTCGTTGGCCGCATCCGTCACGCCCTCGACGGGGCCTGTGATTTCATCGGTAAACGTTGCTACCCATTGCGTTGTAACTGTACTCATCCGAACAATATTTTAGCGGCATCCAAAACGCCCTTAGTGATTACTTTAGATTGAATTTCGATATCAATTTCTTTCAGGTATCTGTATTTTGCATAGAAGTTGAGCCACGCTTCCTCGTCTAAGTCCTTTGCCTTTACCCCGAATGTTTGTTCGATAACGAGGTCTATTTGCGCCAATAGGTTCGTATCCGACTTGAAAGCGGTGTATGCTTCCTCTATGCTTTCGTAAAAAGTTTTTTACCGTCTTTTACGATACCCGTCAGACATTCGAGCAAACGGGAATAAACAACCCCGTCGTCCAACGCTTCCATGTCGCCCGCCACGATCATATTTTTTACCATCAGGTCGGCAACTTTAAAAGCGGAGCCTTTATTCTCATTCACGGCCTCGATGACTTCTTTCGTCGGGCGGCGCGAAATAAATTGGTAGCGCTCTTTTTCGTCGAAGGCTATATCGACGATATACAGGTGTTTGTATTTCGCCTCCAATTCGTCGAACTCCGCTTGCGTGATTACCCATAATTTGGGTTTCGTATCTTTTTCTTCCATTTTTACATTAAAATATTAAGCGTTATTTTTCCGAAATATTAGAGAATGTTTTCCCGTCGCCGGTCATGATGTAGTAAGATGATTTTTTATACAATGGCATTATCGAGTCCCCATCATCGAAGCACACAACGCCATACAAGTCTTTCAAATCTTCCTCGCCCCATAACTTGACGCGGTCTCTAAATTCGCTCTCATTTACCTCTTTCAGAACTAATACATATTCAATACCTAAACATGTATTCAACTCTAAACCTTGACTTGTAATTCTTCTTAAAATGAACATATCTGTGTGTATTTATATATTTGGCTACTCTATTAAAGGTTTTCGCCATCCCCTGCTTTACGGTTTACACGATATTCCAGTCAATGTGCGACACAATCAACTCGAAAGTGGTCGCAATAACTTTATCGTTTTGTTTTACTTCGACGCTCCGCCCTGTGAACTCACAATTGCGGATGCGGTCTTTATAAATCTTACTCAGATAGTCATAGCTTACCGCTATGTCGAACGGGGCGATATCCGTCAGTCGCTTGCCCGGGCCAAGTGATAGTTGCAGGGCGTCGACTTCCTCTTTTATCAGAGTAATAGAGGCGGTCGCCTTATAGTTCCCTTCCCCGCGTCCTATGGGCATCTTTCCGGCGCCGTAGATATTTTCCTTTTCTACGTTGTCGTCATATTTTAACTCGGTAATGCCCTCGATATCGCGCCCCATCATGGTTGCCGTGGTACTATTCCAGCCGGCAACCTTTCCGAACTTATTTACTAATACATCTAATGCCATATTCTTAATTTGATAATTTGAAAATGTGCCAATATGCCAATGGCGTTTTATGCGCTTACTTTCGTTTTCTTCTTAATTCTCACATTGGCACATTAGCTAATTGTCATATTGACTTTGTGAAGCCGAGGTCAATCTCGAAGTCGTGGGCAATGCCATCGGCAACAAAGTGAACTTTGATTTTAAAGGGCTTGGAAGACACGGCCGCCTGTTTGGGATCGATATAAATATCGAAGTCGGCAACATTCCCCGCATTTTTCATCGCAAGCAGATTCTTGCGTACCCTGCCGTCCCAATCCGTGATAGTGGTATTTTTGATATACCCGGTCGAAGGGTCTGCTTGTACCTTGCTACGGATACGCGGGATAAGTGTCGAGCGGATAATACGCGCGCCTTTGTTCCAGATGGCATTGCGTTCGATGAAGCAATAGTCGTTGTCTTCCTCGGTACACGTATGCGAGTTTGAAAAATAATAGCCGCCATAGCCCTCGAATTTTCCGACATAGATATATCCCAAAGTATCGAGTTTCTTCTGGTCTGCCCCCGAAAGGGTTTCAAACAGGCGTCCATTACTTAGTGCGGCAGACAACCAGCGCCCCGTTTTTGTATCGGTCAGCGTATAATTTTCCTCCGCCTTGCGCTTGTTAGGCTTAATTTCGATATCTACCGACCCGAGATTTTCATGTATGGCGCGAACCATCAACATTCCGAGTGCGGAACCCACCGCCGCATGATTGGCATAGGCCTCGTCTTTTTCGGCAATAGCCGGGTCGTGTGCCCATATCGGCGAAATAATTTCGCTGTCGAATTCGCGGAGATTTACAAAGTCAGCGACCAAAGGAGCGGTTATATATACGCCTTTCCCCTCGATTTGAACCGTATCTATATAGATATAGTCCTCCGCCAGCTTGTCAACCAAAAGTTGCATGCCTTGCACGGCAATCTGTATCGTTTCGTCATCAGTCAATCCGGCAACGGATATCGTATTTAAGCCGTTAATAGAGCGTAGAGCCGAAATAAAGTCGGCATCGTTTTTCAGTTCGCTAACCTTTGTCGCTTTCGGTACCGTGATTATGTTTACCGATGTTTCGGGCGATAAGCGGAATACCTCCGACAAATGATAGTGAGTCAATTCTTTTTTTGCTGCGTCGGTTTCTTCCGTTATGCCCCGGGCTTCCAAGTCCTCAATCTGTAATAGTTCGTAAGCCTTGTATTGCTCCAATGTGCCCGCGATGGCGTCAGCGCCCGCAACAAAAACCGCGACACGGTCGGAGGTTTCCCCTCCGCCGAGTCCGCCGTTCAGCTTATTTATTTCTGGGCCTGTGAAACTCATTTCTTCGCTTTTTTAGAAGTTGTTTTTTTAGCTTTTGCCGCTTCCGCCACTTTTTCGATTGCGTTTTCAACCATTGTCCGCAAATCTTCGTCAGGCGTTTCGGCATAGAATATTACTTCAAGCCCGTTATCCTTGATAAAGGCTTCGAGTTGCACCCTGTCCATTTCGTCAAGGTCATACTCTTTTGAGTCTTCGCCATTGCGGCGGAAGGTTTCAACATCCAAGTCTTTAGCTTGGGCGTGGGTTTTAGCGTAGTTTTCATCCGTAAACGGTTGCCCGTCTGTGGTTATGAAAACTTTATCCGCCTTGCGGTACCTTTTGAAAAAGTCGTCCGCTATCTTTTGTAAATCCAATTTTGCCATGATAATTAATTCGATAATTTGATAATATGCCAATGTGCCAATGACTTATACCTTTTCGCTTAGCGCCTTATTGGCACATTTTCAAATCGGCACATTAGCTAATTGATTTATACGTTAGCGGATATGATTGCGCCGAAACCATAGTCGACAATACGGTCGACAATACCGTAAGTCTGTGTGCGGAACTCCGATTTAGGGTCAGGGTTTCGTGTGTCTGTATGTTCGTCCACATACAATATTTTCACTTTGTCGAGGTGATATACTGCGTTAGGAGCATAGAAGAAAACAGAGGCTCTTTGGTCGCCGGTAGTCAGCGCAGCGCCTTTCGGTTTCTTCACGCCTGCCGAAGTGTACGCGGGTACCGCCGCATTTTCGTAGAACTTGAAGCCCATAATACTACGCACTTTGCCCGTTTCCTCGTCAAAGAATATTTTCTTTGTAGAGAAGAATTTCGCCGAATCGGCATCGACAATCAGATCGGTCACATGTTCAGGGCTGAGTGTCATATATTGCTTTTCAGGATACGGAAGATTAAGCGCCTTAACCATTTCAAGATATTTAACCATATCTTTAAATGTCAGCCTTTTGCGTCCCGTGCCATCGTCAGCCCCGGAAGTACGCATTACCGGCATGTCGACATTCGTATCGTCATCAGGCGCCAATTTCCAAATCACATGGTCGCGGATACCTATTTTAAAGGCTTCCGTATGTTTCTTGCGAACTTCCGAGCGTTTGTCGTAAGGCAATGCGCGAAGTTCAGCATCGTCTACCTCTGTCGGGGTAGTGTCGTACTTTTCCCATTCGATGAATACTTTTTCGCCGGTCATTTTGGTAGGGGTAAAGCCTGCCGTGTTGTTTACCAAAAAGCCTACATTGTTTATCAGCTTGTTAAAGCGGATACCGTCGGCGGTAATGGCGGCTTTAGGCGCCCCCGGGATGACAGCAAGAAAGTCATCCTTATAGTTTCGGAATTCCTCCAAAAGTTGTGGGGCTACATATTGCGTAAGCCATTGCCCCGAGATAAGAGTTGCCATATATCTTTTTTTGTTAGGTGATTATTTCAGTTTTTTACGTTCCAGATAGTTGTTGTAGATCGCATCGTATGCGTCCGGGTCTTTTTCCATCAGGTCGGCCAATGCGTCCGGGTTTTCTTCTTGCAGTTCCTCGAAGGTCTTGCCCATGTGCGTTGCTTTGGTTGTGGTGCCGTGGGCGCCGGGACTTGGCTTATGTGGTATTTTTTCCACGGCTTCGAGCGAGTCGAGCAATTCCTTATTCCCTTCATAGTCTTTATGCAGGGCGTCAATCCATTTTTGGGAATTATCTGCCGTAATGCGTTTTTCTTCAACTGCTTTTTCTACATCTTTTTTGATTTTGGCAGTTAGTTCGTCTTTTGCCTTTTGGGCTTGTGCCGTTTTCAGGGTTTCCAAATCTTTTTGTGCTTGGTTACCCTTTTCGATAGCGGCGTTAATTTCTGCCTCGGTTGCGCTTTCGGGCAGTCCGAGGGCTTTTGCCATCGCTTTTAAATCCATGTTTTCTTCTTTTTGAGAGTTATTGATTTTTGGAATTCTATCTTGTGGGCAACCGCAAGCCGCAATCATGGCGGTAGTGGTAGAGCCTATCTTTGCCTTGCCCCTGACCTCGGATATAAAGCCGTTTTCTTTAGCTTCGGTAGCGGTCAGCCACCAATCGCCGGCGTTCCATTGTTGCTCCAGCTTGGTGCTGTCGGTTACTTTGGCTTTGTAGATATCTAAGTATTGTTTCTCTTTGTCTTCCAATAATTTCAGGTAAGACCGCAGATCGTTCGCGGTACCCCATACGCCACCCGATGGTTTATGTACCATGAACATACCGTTTTCGGGCATTGTGAAAGTCTCGCAAATCATTGCGATACGTGTATAGGCAGAGGCAACGAGCGCGCCACCCTCGCCCGTTATCTTGCCCTTGAATACACTTTGTATAATATTGACTATTTCCTCCGCATCGAAGACAGAGCCGCCCGGGCCGTTAAGGTATAAATGGGCGTCTGCAATTCCCTGTTGAGATAACGCATCTATTTGCCTGCGAAATATCTCGGAATCAGTATCCCAACCGATTGTGCCGGTTATGCGTATTAAGGTCGTTTGGCTTTCTGTCGATGCGCTGATGCTAAAGGGTATTTTCTCATTTTGCCCCTGTGCCGCAGCACTCATATAAAAGGGTAATTTCTTCATTTACATTGACTGAATTTTTTGATTGTTCTGTCGCTTTTCGCGCTATTGTCAATACAAATATGGGGTTGATGTAAACGCCTGTAAAATAATGCTCTAACCCTTAGATTAATTCTTTCGGACGACTATGTAAAGAGGCATCTTTGCTAAAAAAAGGTATAGCCGATGATTAAGAAAAAACAGCCGAACTCTTTCAAGCCCGACTATGAAAAGCTTAGAAAAGAGGCATACAGATATATAGTAGAGGAAGGGCGTACGCAAAAAGATACAGCCCGAATATTGGGCGTTGCTGAAAATACGATGTCCGAGTGGGCTATTGAGGGTAATTGGAAGGAATTACGAAAAACGCGGCAATCATCGGCTAATACAGCGCGTGAAAACGTACAACAACTTATAAACTTACTTTCAAGCAAAAGGCTCGAACTTGAATACAGGATAAACGAGGCGCATGACGCAGGGGATGAAGATTCGGAAATAAAACTACGCAAAGAAGCCGGGCGGGTATCGAACGATATGATTTATCAAAAAAACGTATTGGCCGAGTTGAATAAAGATAACGAGAAAAAGGCGCTTACACTTGGCGAAATAGTAGACTTTGCAGACGACTATTACAAAGAGATGCGGTCTTTTGATTCCGACCTTTCCGATAAAGCTTTTGATTTTCACACATTTTACATCCGTAAAAAAACAAATGAGTTAGGTTGAAATGGCACGCAATCAGAAAAAACAGGATAAAGAAAAAGCCGAAGCGTACCTCAAGCGATTATTACTCGCCCGTACCGCGACGGCGATAGATGCGGCCGAATCCCTGACCGACCAGATGAACCGCATACGCGATGCACAAAACGATGTGCGGTTTATGGTTAAAACTTATTTGCCACATTATGCGACCGCCGAAAGTGCCGCCTTTCAGATTGAATATGCCAACCTTGTGGCAAACAATCCTTTGTTTAAAGGCTTTGCGGAATGGGGGCGCGGCTTGGCAAAGTCGGTATGGTGTAATGTTATTATTCCGCTTTGGCTGTGGATGCGCGGCGAGGAAGTTTTTTTCTGTCTGATGTCGGATAGTAAGGAACGGGCGGAGGAATTGCTTTCGGATGTGCAAGCCGAATTGGAAGGAAACGCATTACTCATTCATGACTTTGGTGAGCAAAAAAATGAGGGTAGCTGGGCATTAGGAAAGTTTGAGACAAAAGACCAGCGCTTTATTGGTCGTGCCTTCGGTATCAAGAAGAAAGTGCGCGGGGTGCGTATAGGGCACCGCCGCCCGAACTATTGGTCTATCGACGACTTGGAAACGCCCGATACCATCGGGAACCCGAAGCGGATGCGCAAGCAGGCCGAAATTATCGAACGTGATATTATTCCGACCATGACGGGCCATCATCGGCGCGTGGTATATGCTAATAATAAGTTTGCGCGGGTAATGACACAAACCATTTTACAGGAACGGCACCCTAAATGGAAGGTACACCAGATAAAGGCATACAACAAAGCGACACATAAGCCTGCATGGCCTTCGATGTATAGTAAACAATACTATATACAGCAAGAGGAAGACATGGGAATACCCGCCGCTTACGCGGAGTACCTCCACGAAACGAAATTAGAGGGCAAGAATTTCAGCGAAGATATGATACAATGGGCCAAGCTGCCCGGCTGGCTCGACTTCGATATGATTATTGCCCATTGGGATATTGCTTATACTGATAATGATACAAGTGACTACAATGCCGTGAGGGTGTGGGGCGTGAAAGACCGAAAATTTTATATGATCGATTGTTTTGTCCGACAGGCAAAAATGAAATTGGCGTGTAATTGGATGTGTGAATTTAAGAAAGGATTGCCCAACGGGGTAAACATTTTATTTCAATACGAGTCGCAGTTCTGGAATGAGGAAGTACAACGCAATATCGACGAAGCGGAAGACGCGCATAATGTATCGCTTAATATAATGAAAGTCGATACCCCTCATACCAATAAACTCGGGCGTATGCTTAAAATGGTGCCTTATTATCAGAATGCACGTACATATTACAATGAGGAACTAAAAGCCCATAGCGATACGCAAATAGGGGTTATGCAGCTTTGCGCCGTAGAGGAAGGAAGTAACGAACACGACGACAGCCCGGATGCCGACGAGCGTGCATTGTCGGCACTTGAAAAATATGTGGTACCGGCGCGCAAGAAAAACGATGGCGATAAAAGCTGGCGCACGGGAAAAATGAAACAAAAATATAATATGCCATGAGGTATTTGGAAAAAGAGGACTTAATAGAGGTAATACAAGAATATTTCCTTGATGATAGTAAACAGTTTGATGACAGGGTAACCGACGGGCTTGAAGAAAAAGCAATAGCCTTTGTCATATCGTATATATCGGGGCGGTACAAGACCGATGAAATATTTAACGACCCGGTAAAACGCACCCCGCTATTAATATTTGTCATTGCCCGGCTTGTAGTCTATTGGACGGTAAGACGAAACGCAGCTCGCAAGGTTCCCGAAGATTATAAGACAATCTATGACGAAGCCGTGTCCATTTTAGCGAAAATACAAAGCGGGATTCAATCCCTGCCCGGTATGCCCGAAGTAACAGGCGATGACGGCTCAACGGCAAAACTGATGTACGGTAATACTACAAACGACAATTTATTCATTTAGACAATGGCTAATATATTAGATAAAGCGGCAAGCTGGTTACTATCAAGGGCAAGCAACAACTTCGTTTTTGCCGAATACTACAAGCGCAATGACGGCAAGCGGGTAGACTATACCCGTCAGGCGGTACAACTCAACCGTAAGGAAATAGAAGATTATATCCGGGCAGTAATGTCGGCGAGTGACCCTGACGACCCGAGGCTTGGCGATTGGATGCGCTTCCGCCAAAACATGAAACTTGACTCGCACCTGATGAGTTGTGTCGAAAACAGGGTATTACCCGTAAAGTGTGCGCCGTTCAAATTGGTAGATAACAACGACAACGAAGCGCCAAAAGAGGTAAAGAAACTACTCGAAAAGCCGTGGATGCTCGACATGTATGATTATGTTTTGTCCTACATATATGAAGGCCCGAAACTGATATGTATGTATGAGTTGAACGAAAACGGCGAGCTTGCCAATGTAGAGGAAGTACCGCAATCGAACTTTATCCCGCAAAAAGGTATTGTTCTGATTGAGGAATACGACACAACCGGCATAAGCTATCGCGACGGCGCGTATAAAAACTATTATTTTCAGGTGGGCAACGATTGGTCGCTCGGGCTGTTTTCCATGCTTGCCAATGTAGTGCTGGCAAAGAAGCTGGGGCTCGGTTCATGGATATCCTATATAGAAAAGTACGGGGTACCGCCTATTTTTGCTATTACCGACCGTATGGATACAAACCGCCGCGACGAACTATTCGAGATGTTGCTTAACTTCCGAATGAATCATTTTGCCGTATTACAGGGCAACGAAAAGATTGAAACGCCGCAGGGCTACAATGTCGATGCGCACAATACCTTTAAGTCGCTGATGACGGATATTTGCGACAATGCCATAAGTAAGGGTATTCTCGGAAGTTCCGGGCTGACAGATGAAAAGTCCTATGTCGGAGCGGCAGAGGTACAGGAACGCATCCTTGCATACCGCCATCAGGTCGATAAGCTGATATTCAAATATTATTTTAATGAGGAAATAAAGCCGCGCCTTGTAAAATTAAGCCCGGTATATGCCCCGTTGGAAAATCTGACATTTGAATATGACGAAAGCGAATCGCTGACAATGAAAGAGTATATCGATGCTGTGAAAGACTTATCAATATATTTCAATTTTGATGTGGAGGAACTGAAAAAGGTTACCGGCCTGCCTATTACAACGATAAAGAGCGCCCTCGGGATAACAGACCCCGAACCAACGGCAGGGCAAAAAAAAAAGCCTGACACACGCAGTTTTTCGCTCTTAGCCCCTTACGCATACACGGCTCCCGATATTCGGGGCGGGGGGCTCAATAAGGCCGGAGGACTTACAGTAATACCAATCTATGCCGCAACATGGAATGATTCTTTTGAGAGAATCATAAAAGGAATACGCGAGGGCAAAATAAATCCCGACGATCTTGATAAGGACTTTATCCTGAAAACATACGACCGCCTGAACAAAGCGGCGGGCTTTGGTTATGGTAAAGATTATTATTCCGATGAGATTGCCCGCAAGATACGCGAAAACATATTGCAGTTTTCCGCTACAAAAACCCATGTACAACAACATGAGGTGCAACTATTGAGCGACTCCATAGACAGCAAAAAGCAATATACGGAGGAAGCAAAGAAATATCTCGACTTACAAAACGGTAATTACCTCGATGTGCAAGCGGCATGGGCGGCGCGCAAAGCACAGGCGGCACGGCAATATCAGGATTGGCAAAAGGATAAGGATATTTACCAGCGCGTAAAGTTTCGCACCATGAGCGACGACAGGGTACGCCCGGAACATGCCGCCCTCGATGGTTTGGTTTTGAATATCGACAGCCCCGACCTTAGTTTATATATGACTCCGCTCGGGCCAAGTTGCCGTTGCTGGTGGGAACAAACACTCGACAGGCTGACGGATTGGAAGCCGGAATATACGCCCGAGCCGGAATGGTCGGGAAATACGGGGCTCGATGGCGTGGTGTTCAACGAGCATAATAGTTATAACAAGCAGATAGAAGGTAAGGAAACCCGCCGCGAAGTACGCAGACAGGCGGAACTTGCTAAAGAATATATGCCATATAACAAGACCGTAAAGGCGGGCGAAAACACGGTACACATAAACGACTTCGCCGACCTTTCGGATATGGAGCAAAACGTTGTGGCGGCTAAGAAGCTGGCGCGTTCGCTGGATACAGATATTTATGTACGCCCGCACATTGAGGGGGGAATTGCTATCGGGCATAAAAATGCGGAGTTGGGAATCGGGGGCAGGAATAATAAGGCCGACCTTAAAACATACGACGGCACATCGAAGATTGACAACTTTATCCGTAACCGCATAAGGGGTGCGGCAGAGCAAACAGCATCGGCGGCCGTTCTCGATTTGTCTTCATTCAAAGGTAACGATACGGATATTGCTCGCCATATCAAGGGCTCGCTAATTTCGGGAAATAAGGGCATTAAGAAAGTGTATGTTATCAGGGGTGGCGCTGTTACCATATATACCCGCCAAAGCCTCGGCATTAAAAAGAAATAAGGCAACAACCTTGCGATTACTGCCTTATTTGGAGATTCGCAGTCCTTACGGGCTTAGAATCATTACAAAGATAGTATTTAGTTATGAGACAACAAAATAAACCGCCGAATTTCGCAGAGATAGCCCTCAAAATTAAAAAGGGGCGGCCCCGTGTCGTCGCCATTGAGGCGGCCAAGTTCTTTAAAGATTGCTTTGTCAAAGGCGGCTTTACGGATGAGTCCTTTAGTAAATGGGCGGAGGGTACAAGCCCGTTGCGCGGGAAAAAAACGTTGATAGGGTACCGCAATACAATGAACCTGATGCAAAGTATTCGCACACTCGAAGAAAACGAAAACAGGGTACGCACGGGAACCCAGCTTGTATATAGTGAAATTCACAACGACGGGGGTATCATAACGGTTACTAAGAAAATGAAAGCCTTCTGGTGGGCGAAGTATTACGAATTTGCCGGGGCAAACAGGAAAACGGCCGCCGCTCAGGCTCGCGTCAATGCAAAGGCGGAATTTTGCCGGGGTATGGCTCTGATGAAAGTCGGTAAAAAAATAAAGATACCGAAGCGTCAATATATTGGCGAAAGTAAAACTCTATTCAAAACCCTCGACGAATGGTTTCAAAGCATCGTCGACCAGATAGAATAATTAATAAATTAGCAAATATGCAAATTAGCGAATGTTTAAATGCAATTTAAATAGTATTTAAATGGCTAATTTTCATATTAGCACATTGGCATATTATTATGAATTATTGGACAGATTTATACACCGAAATAGCCGAAAAGGCAAAAGATAAATTGCCCGAAATAGAATGGGTTGACCTTTGGCACGACCAGATAAGTTATTTAACCGAGGAATTGCCCTTCAGTACACCGGCACTCTTTATCGGTTTTTCTACTATTGCCATCGACGACCGGGGGCTATTGGCACAGGAATGCGATGTACAAATAGATTTTTATCTGTTTTATGAAACGTTTTCGGATACCTACCACGGCAGTTATAATAAAGACCGAGCGCTTGACTACCTGAATACGCTGACGCGCTTACACGCCTTGTTTCATGGACGTAGCGGTACCAATTACAGCGAAATGCGGCGTGTGGATATGAGGCGGGAAGAAAGCGGCGATACCGGGAACCTGTATCGGATATCATTCCAATGTAAAGTTGTGGACTATTCGGCGCAAGTATTATACGATGAAATGCAAGACCCGAACCGTGATCTACAAATTGAAAAAGGCGGTACCCCCGATAAAGAGAATGAACCGCCCTTGTATGATGTAGGATAAAGATTATATTTTAACATGATATGTACTTAAATAATCTTTTCCTGTTGCCATGTCACAAGATAAAAATATGGCCCCCTTTGGCATTAGCTTACTTATCAAATCGATATCCTTTGCCCGCAAGGCTTTTTTCAACATCTTTTTTCGCTTACGGGGCAATCGGACTTTCTTTGCCATCGGCATAGATTTAAGCAACTTTCGCATGGCTTTTTTACTTAGAGTTATAGTCCCTGTTATTTCGTTAGCCATTTTGGTAATTTTCGCCATATTTTTCGCCATATTTTTCGCCCCATAGAAATGGTCATCGTCGCTCATATAATCATCAACAGTTACAATCCCGGGTAATAACCCCGCATGGCTCGCATGATACATAGCCATAGACGCTGTATCTATCGCATCACTGGGCGGGCCTATTATACCTATTGGCATATTGTTATATTCTATGCCCGCAATCCCTGTTATTTCCTTACCTCCGAGCATAATCTTTACATTGCCCCATGAAGTATTATTTTTATCGATCATAAATCTAAAATTATCAGTTAAACAAAAGAGGCGAACAATATCGCCCGCCTCATTCCTCTAAAACGCCAGTGATAGCTGGGCACGTTTTGCCGCTTCTTTGTCGGCAGCTTTCTTTTGCATTTTGGCGAGTTCCGCCTTTGCCGGCATAGCAAGGTAATTATAAAATGTAGCTATTGAAATATGGTACACGGGTTCAATCTCTTTATAAAATATCTCCTTTTGTGTATCCCCTCGTTTTTGTCCGGCAAGCACTTTGTCTTGTATTTCAATCACTTTAAGATATAAATTACGCTTATTGTATGCCATATCCGAAATATTTTGTATTTTTGCTGTAGCCACCAGCCTTTTGCAAAATCTTTCGGGATATGTGAGAGGCTTTTTATTTTCCCGGCGTTTCCTCTGAAATCGCAGCGATAGCCTCTTTTAGTCTTTTAGTAACCTCATATATAATTGTATCACCGGAAATTTTCTTTTCCAAGCCTACTCTTTGTTGCAGTTCCATTATTATAAGGTCTTTCGACTCCAACATTTTGTTAGTCAAATACACATATAATATAAGGTATAGGCAAAGCAATGCCAATGCGGCGCTGATTACACTTAATATTATTATTGTCATTTCCATTATTTATTTACGTTTATAAATCAATACTCTATATCTATACGTGGTTCGATCGGCTTCCGAATATAAACTATAATACCGGCCATAATGCCCGCCCGCCTATCCCACGGCGGATATTGAGCGAAGTACTCACTTCTAAGCATCATATTTTCGGATATATAATCAATCAACCCCTCGGACAACTTCATCGCAATATATTTGCTTGGGGTTTCCCGCCCTACCTTACACGACAATTGGATAGGAGCTAATACCTCTCTGCTATCAATGTAAAAAGGCGACGGCTTCAAAGGATGCTCTTTATACCCGAGTTTCTTTAGAAGCCATTTCAAAAATTGAATGATTAGTTTTTTCATATTTAAAATCCGTCCAATGAATAATTTTACCTTCAAAATCTTTATTAAACCATTTAAGGAAGTCGGCGACAGAGCAAAAGCCATCATTATGTGCCAGCGTCAATATTTCTTCATATTCCAGCGCACGACCGTCAATAAATACAGTTACTTTATTTGCAAAAAAGACGCCCTCAAAATATTCTATTTTTATACTCTGAGTGCCTTTACATTCGTCCATCTTGAAATTATCATAGTTCTTTGTTCGAACGCCTGTCGCAAAGTGGATAGTATTGCCTTCTTTCCATCTGTCGGTTTTGTCCTCTCTTATAGAATGGATTTTATTTCCTGACAGAATAGGCGCTACAAATTGCGGTTTAAATCCTAAGATCATTGTTGCACCTCCTTTCTTTTCAAATATTCCGCTTCCAATTTTTCGGCATAATCTAATATATCGGGCCAGGAAGGAAGACCGCCAACTTGCTTATCATCAATATACAGATGTGCATACACTTTACGGGCGTTACTTCCGTTAAATTCTGCAAGATGTTTCGGCTCATGGTCGTTAATCCTATCAAAAGGGATATTATTCTCAAGTAGCCAATTGATAGCCTCGGTTAGCTTATCCCCATTCCGGCAAGTCCAAATTATCAAGTAATGCCCTTTATCCTTTAAGGACTGCATTACATCAGTCGCACAGGGCGCGGGGGCGCCGATACCCGGCCATTCCCCCGTATGCAATGTTCCGTCAAAATCTACTGCTATAATCATTCGTCGTCCTCCTCTTCAACTTCAAATATTTCATTGATAATAGGCTCTAAAACATCATTATTACAGTCACAATCAAGCATCAATTCGATACATTCATCATAGGTAAATCCCATTGCCTTTATAACAAGCGGTATTAACTGTTTAGACTCACCATAAAAGGCGAATTCCGTTATCACAAGCCAAATGCCACTATTAAGCGCTTTCTTTTTTTCTTCGTCAAGTTCCGCCTGATGTTTAAGACTACCCCAATAAACCCCATGTTCAAAGGCATTGTGTAAAACAAGTTCTAACTTTGTTATATCCAAATCAGACTCATTAGTTTTATTATATAAATCTGTTAATTGTTGGATACTTTCTTTGCGAGCATCTGATTTTGACATAGCTTGCAATATTTTAGCACTTTCCGATAACATCACTCGCCCTCCAATACTATTTTCTTTTTACTATCTTCCGAATATGGGAATACATCCATAATAGGGGTTTCGGTAAGAGACACACTATTATAGTCTGCCAATGTACCCGCCATTCCTTTTTCTACTACTTCGAGCGCTTCTTTCAAGGATGACGCCTGTGCCAACATCTGGGCCGCCGTTTTTTTCTCGGTACCGCTCTTTTCATCTAATGAGATGAACATAACCTTTGCCTTATAAAAACGGTCGCCGTTGTCATTAAAAAATAGTTCGTTGTACTTTGCCCGCTTGATATCGGAAATTGTAAACTCGCCACTTATATATGGCTTTATTTCCTCTATGATTCGTGCCTCGGCTTCCGTAAAAGAAAGGGCATCCACTAAATAAGGCTCAGTAACCTTTTTTTGCATTCCATTTTCAAGTATCTTTTCGTATGATACTTTGCATTCAAACCAATTGTGCATAATAGTCAATATTTAAAATGTTATTTATTTGATTTATAATTCCATCCGTTCAACTCATATACTTTTTTTCGGGCTTCCTCTCTCTCGAAATAATCACAGACTTTTGAACCCGTATCGTCATCGTACACCGCCCATCGGGAGCGGTGCCGACAAAACGAATATTTAGGCCTCGGCTTCCTCTGTTTTCCGTTCGACATAGAATGTTTCATCTTGCACTACCTTTATACCATATTCCACCATTGCATCCCCGATTTTATCACGGTCAGCAATCAATTTTTCTTTATCCGCTTCTATCTTCTTACGGATATAGTCAGGTGCAAGTTTTTCGAGAAGATTAGCGACAGCCGGCCAGGTAAAGCCCTTTAATGTTTTAAGGCTTGGCGTTCCTGTCCTAAAGCCAAAAGTGCCGTGTACGGTTTCGATGCTTTTTTTCTTTCTGAATAGATCGTCCCTATTTTCAGTTGCATACACTTGTAGGATATCGAATGCCCTTGCCTTATCTTCCTCTAAATAGGATAATTCCTCGGCATACTTATCCCGGATTTTAGTTATTTGTACATCCATTTCCGCATTAATTTTGGAAATGCGGGCGTCTGCCTTCGCAAAGTCAGAGAAAGCCCCCTCGGCCGCTTTCTGTGTTACACCTGTAATCACTTGTTTTTTAGTTCTTTTTGTTGCCATAATTCTACTATTTTAAATGATATAATCTGTTTTTCCTTCCGTTACTGATGGCCTTTCGCCTTTCATTTGTGCCCGTTTTATGCAAAGGGCGTGGTACCTACCCACATAGTACGACCATTGTTTCATTGTCAGGTCGCCAAAGAGAAACGCAAGCGTTATCTCAATATCATGCTCCAATTGTTCAAGACTTTGTTGTTTCATTTGTCATGTCCTCCATTACTTTATTTAGTACGGCCGTTACCCATGCCTCGGCCTCTTTACTTTTCATATCTCCGAAAATCCTGTATAGCTGGCGAAGTTTAAGAAGTGGTATCGCATTGAAGCGCTGGGAACCCGCCGCATTGCAAGCTACTTTTTTCACATAGGCGATATCGGCTTTATACCCCTTATAGCTCAACCACGAAAACAAGACCGCGATCACACGCTTGCGCGCCATATCCAACTCGTCTTTAAATCCCCCGGTTAGTTTCCGCCTCATGCGGTCGTACATAAACCGATGATTGTCGTACATTACCTTTAGGCTTTCCGTTTTTCCTTCTGAGTACTCGAATACGATGCCCTCACGGATAACTTTTGCAAATTCCTTATTGTACCCTTCCAATGAATTTACATAGCCGAAAAACCATTTATGAGGGTTATATGTCGCTATTGCTGGTTTCATTTTCTTTGAACTTTAGTTTTAATTGTTTATCTCTCATTGCGATATATGCCTTTACGCCCATATCTGACACCCACCAGTTAAATGCGTCTTGCCCGCTTTTGAAGTTTTGAGCAAATTTGCAATCGGGATATTTGTCTATTATTTTTTGAGCGGTATTGATATAAGCACGCATAATATTGGGGAACTTCTGTAACTCTTTTAACATATTCCTATTTAGAGGACAACCGATACAACCAATGCGCCTTTGTGTTTTGTACAATACACATGTTGAGATACCGTACATTTTTAGGACAAGCCATACTTCCGCGTCTGTAAACTCCAATGCCGGTGATAATAAATTTTTATCGCACCCATTCTTACAATCTGAGGTAAACTCTATTCGTTTGGCTCTATTTGTACTTTCGGCTTTTCTTATTCCTATTATTACAACTCGGTTAAGTCCTTGTTTTTCTTTGATATATTCGCAACAAAAGCGACTTTTCCGAGTAGGAAAGTTTTTCTTTTTCAGAATCAACTGAAACATTGTTAATTTGGGCTTAATCCAAATAACATCCGGGTAATTAGTGCGGATAAAAGACAACAATTCTTTGGGATCAACGGATGTTTTATAGAAATAGGCTTGGAACTTCACGCCAGCCAATTGGGCGAGTAGATATATAAGCTGACTATCTTTGCCACCCGAAAAAGCCAGATGAAAGCCCTCGTCGCTATATTTTAGCGCCAGCTTTTCGGCTTTTCTAATGGCCATGATAGAATGCTCTATTTTATCTTGTAATATCATTTACTTTGTCCCTGCCAATAATTATTTGCGAATTCCGCCTCTATATCTATATATCCCACACCATCAGGCTCGAAACGGCTCTCAATAAAAGCCCTGCGGCCTTCTACCCGGGCGATAACATTTGCATCGCGCCATATCCTTTGCGCCGTTTTCCCTTCGGGCTTGCGCCCGTCTACGTGGCTTATGAATATGAATATCTTGTTTGCGAAATCAACCTTTAGTTTTTTATACTCGCTGAATTCCAATTCCATAAACTGCAAGCTGTCAATTATCACGATGTCGGGCGATTTATGTCTTGATAGGCGGGTGTACATTTGATTGAAATTATCCTGTGCAAGAATAAGTTTTCCTTTTGTTTCGCTCATATCCACGCGCTTAAATGCAAGTTGCATCGTTTTGGAAAATCCTTCCTCGATTGAATTGTAACAAACGCGTCCGAAATTTGTCAGATACTTTGCCACCATCATGGCAAAAGATGTTTTTCCGTTTTTGGGTGGCCCCATAATTATCCAGCTTCCCGTTATTTGGGGTTTGCCTATTTCTCTGAGCCACTCACCCTCGAACTCCAATTCTTTAAACTTGGCCCGTTCTATATCCGTAGGCGACCATGCTCTCTCTATCATTATCAGCCCTCCGCTTTTGAAAATTCAGTATATATGCGGCGCAAGCTCGGTACATTGTCGTCGCCCATCGTTTGGCGAAGTGTCACGTTTATATTTGTTCCGGCTGGGGCATTGACTTTAATAATCATTGCCGCCGTTACAGATAAGAATTTTTCGCGCTCGTCAGCATTGACGGGAACCACTGTGCCGTATTTTTTACCGAAGCGTGAGAATATTTCGGCATATCCTACTTTCTTATTATTAATGGCCCTTCTCATTAAAGCCTCTAATCCGTCGGCACCAATCATATACATGGCGCACTCATATTCAGTTGCGTTATATATGGCTTTTAGTTCGAGGAATGCCTCATATTTTAAGTCGCCAGCTTCGTCTAATATGATTATCGGGCGATCTAACGTTTTCAGATAGAAAACTAAGTCGTCAAACACATCAGCGTATTTACCTGTATCGTCAATCCCGAAGCCTTTAGCAATAAATCTGATTAATTTTTGTTTCGATTTTACAAGGCTGCAATCTACATACAAAGCGTTTTTGTGATGTTTGGCATAATATCTTGCGGTAAATGTTTTACCGATATCGCTCTTATCGCAGAGAATGGAGCAAAGGCTTTTTTCTTGGCACTTTTCCAATTGAGCGGTGATAAACTGAAAAACAGGGGTATCGGCTTTTTGCCATTCGCGCTCCGCTTTCAGAGGAATACCGGCACGGCGGGCAAGCGTAGTCCATTTTACTTCGCTAAGAACTTTATCGAAGTCGCCTTTTTGTATGCGGTTCCAAATCGCCTTATTTATACCGAGGCTTATTGCATATTGAGTATCGTTGCCCGAAAAATTTGCCTTTTGCTCCTTTAGGGCTTCAACTATCTGTTTTTTTACTTCATTTGTTATCATGCTATTATATTTTTATTGTCGTTTTATCAATTGGCACATTGGCATATTTTCACATTTACAAATTAGCTATGGCGCGCGTTGCCCAATCTTCAACCCCTGTGAAGTCGAATTCCTCGTCTACATCGTCGGCGCATATAATTGTATTTGTGGTATTTTCGGGTATCTCGGGAATGTCGTTAATAGCCTGTATCGTTTCGGGCTGTAAAGAGCCTACTTTCGGGATATCTGCCCGTTCCTCTTTTACGAACTTGTCAAATTTGGCAAGGCGTTTGTTCTGGTATAGCATATTGGCTTTGTCTTCGTCTGTCCGCTCGATGGCGCATTCGTTGTATGCAAATTGCTCGCTGTTTAGTGCTTCGCCTATATACACATCGCCCTGATACAGATACACTTTATTTATACTGCCGTCAGCTTCGGGCATCCAGTAGGCCGTAACACCGTAGTTATTCGGTTTCAGGCGTTTCAGACAATCGAAGTTTGTTATCTCGAAAATCTCATTGGCGCATTTTACATAGTCATTGTTGTATATAGATGTTTCCGTATCGTTACCGATGAAGCGGTATAGCGACCAATGCTCGATTGGTTGTAAGTTCGAGTTGATATTCGATAACATAACTTGTTTGCGCGTCATTCCCGGATATGTTTTTTGCAATGGGTGCAATTCGTTGTTGTATTTTTCGATGTCGGCCAAATCGTCGGCAACGATTGCCTGCGGTTGGTATTCCGGCTCTATGAAGTCGCCCGATACTTTATTGCGAACCGACCGCCAAGCCTCATGTTTAGCATACCAGCGCCCGCGCGTATGGCCCGCATCTTTCGCCGCCCCGTATTTTAAATCCTTAATCTTATGCTCGGCGCGTTTTTCCGTAGGGCTGGCGCAAAAGCGGACAAATGGGAATAGTTTGTTTAACCAGTCTATATCTTTCATCAGGTGATATTCTACCTCCAATTCGCCCGGCATCGGCAAGCCAAGTTCCGACAATTCGCAAAACATATTCCTGAATGCTTCGACAACGGTGCCTATATTCGGCTTGCCTATGATATATGCAGGGCGGAAGTAATATCCCGAAACAACATCCACGGCAATATATTTCGCTACCCACCCGCGAACACTTTTGCGGCTCAGTACAACGTCGTCCATCGATATTTTTGAAAGGGAATAGCGCCCGCGCTTGCGTTTTTGTTTCGGGCGGCGGTTATTGGCATAGTCGAAATTTCCGTTCCGCGATGCGTAAACGGCTGTATTATTGACAACATCTTTCAGGTACGACCACACGGTACCGATGCTAACCTCCAATGCACGGCCGTCTTTATATCTGAAATCTTCGGGGCGGAATACTTCCCCCGTTTCTTTATCAAACAATTCTCTGTTACCCGATACAAATTCGAGGTACAACTCATGCACACGGTTTATAAAAGGTTTGTCTTCTGTGCGCCATAGGGCAAGGAATAATTTTTCTGCCGATACCGATACCTTGCGGGCGTTGTCGTTCCCGTCGCGTCCGTCCAGCAATGCCGCATAGTTGTCATTTATATATGCTTTATATACCCGTTCAAGGCTGCGGACATTTTTATACGATTGGCAAGGGTAAGCCGCTTCTTTGCTTATTTCGCCGTCGGCATAACCCTCGGCTTGCTCGCGGTACCAATCTAAAGCCGTTTTCCAAAAATCACCCTTGTTTATTTTCTTTCCGGCGCGGGCACGGGTTTCTATTTGTCGCGCCATACCGTCTTTAATCGCATTCAGCAATGTCGCACGGTTTACATATTCTTTTTGGCGTTCCGGGTCGATTGGTAAGCCGTCAGGCTTCCGTTGCGTTAAGTAAAAAGTACGGGCATTTGTATCTAATTCGGGTCTGAATATCGACCTTTGTGCCGCTTTTTCTGTATCTATCTTCCCCATATACGCCTCGATCACACGGCGGCGCTCCGGGCGCTTGATACTTTTTACATCTATCAATGTATTGCCGTTAAGTCCACGGCGAACAATAGTCAGATAGCCATCTTTTGCATCATGGTTGAATTGGTTATATGACAGCCCTGCTTTGCACCAGTCGTTTACTGTTATGGCTATTATGTTATTATCTATTACCTGATACATATATTTACGTTTTATCTTTTGTACCCGTGCCGGAACTCGAACCGGCTACAAGGCTTGGCTACCTTTCGGGATTAATGATTAACTTTACGCTGTCTAATTCAAAAACTAATCATTATGAAAGAATATGTTTATACTTGTACTGTCACTATGGGCAACATGTCCATGTATGAAACTGAAATGCTGAAAGATGCAATGGCTAACTTTTTGAAGGCTGTGCAAGTGTCTGATTGTGAGATTTTGAAAATATCAGACGAAGAGCCATCCGATAGCTACTATTACTCAGCGGATATCTGCTATAAACGTCATAGTTTCCTACCTGTGCTACGATTTTCAGAGGCTCTGAATGCGTTTTGTCGTTTTCATTCGATAGACTTACAGGAGCATCTCCTTTCTTCACTATAAAAACTTTATTGAATCTTACCTCTAACATGTCTTTTCCTTTTTGATTACGGGTTTAAACTGCCTTTTCTCTCTTTGCGGTTCCTCACTAACTCGGTTGCTTTGGGCTAAGTGCCATTGTTGGCGTGTTGAACCTTTTTTATATACTTGCGAAAGGCCTTGCCCTGCCCTGCTATACGATACTACGGCGTTGCCCCTTCTGATGGCGCGGCCTAAACTTTGCGGTCTTGCTTTACTCATTGCTATAATCTATTATATGGTTATTATCATTATCAATGTCCCGCGTCATGCAATCGATTTGCGCCTGCCTGTCTTCCTCTATTTCTTGCCGCGTCATTGTGGAGGCAAGAAGATATAAGACTATGATTATCAGCAACCCAACAAATGGGTTTAAATGCTTTTCCTTTTTCATATTAATAATTAACTTTACGCTGCCTAATTCTAAAAAAATCTAATATTATGGCCGCTAAAAAATGGAGAATCAATTATTGCATTACTTATCAAACCCTATCCGTAGCAAACATTTATCGAAAGCCAGCCCTTGACGTTCTAAAAAATGTTGCATTTCTGAAAGGAATTGATTGCGCGATAGAGTACGACCGCCTGTTCGAGTACGAACCATCTGATGAACACGATATATTTCTGAAAGCACTTGTTTCTGACATTGTATATTTCCGCTCTTCACGGCATACAAAAGTTGCCGTTGCTGATTTTCGAAAATTGATTGACCACATATTCGAGGACTATCGGCTGTTAAAATATTACTCTTTCGAGATTTTCTCGCTGCCCCAAAAGTCCCTGCCTCAATATCCGTTCCCGGTTTAATGCTTCTCATATTTCTTCAATATAAAGTTCAACACTCTGTGTCGCAAGCGCATTATCCACGCCGTCAGACGTAAACAGATATCCGTTTATTGTCTTGTATTTATAAGTCACCTTTACCCATTCTGCCCCGGCGGTATAGTAGTAGCTTTTACCTTTCTTTAAATCTTTTGCTTTCATAGTGTTACTTTAGTTTCTCGTTCCAATATTTCTAACATATCCACGGCATCCCGCAATATCTTTTGCGCCCTCACAGAGTCCGATACCCGTTCCCCCAGCAATACCATACGCACATAGCCCACCGAGCAACCGTATTTTTCTGCCAAAGGCGAATATTTTAACAGCCTCAGTTTTTCTTTTTCTACTTTTGTTTGGGTTTTCATAACAATATCTAATTATATTTGCATTAGTAGTTGTATCACATGACAAAATAAATCAAGATTCTTGATATTTCAAAATAAAAACACAAGAAACATGATATTTTTATCAAAAAACTTGAAATTTCTCAGAAAAAAACAAGGGATGGGGCAAAGTGACCTTGCGAAACACTTAGATATAAAATCAAATACTATATCTAATTATGAAAATGAGGTAAGTGCACCTGATTACAGTATATTAGAGAAGATTGTTTCTTTCTTTCATGTATCTGCACACGATATTTTATATACAGATATTGAGGCGGCCTCTCAAACAGAATTATCAAGAACCTTGATAAATAAAGAAAGTGACTCAGTTATACAGAACAAAAAAACACTATATAACATTGTCGCAGATGTAGATCATGAGTATGTAGCCGAGAATATTACCTCTATACCTATCGTTGATGTTTCCGCCGCGGCTGGTTATGGCCGTTTCAACTCAGACAACCCCGAAAAACTTGGGGAACTGTCATTCCCTACTAATTTTTTACAAAAAAAGTATGGCAATTACTATTGTGGGCGAGTAAATGGAGACTCTATGGAGCCTACTTTATTATATAATGATTGGATTATATTTCGGTTACTATCCCCCGGCGAATGGGGCGACATAAAAAGTGATAATATATACTTTATTATCAATAGGTCGGGCGAGGGCATCGTAAAGCGGGTAAAAAATAGATTAAGAGATGAGGGTATTCTTCTTTGCCAATCCGACAACCACGATAAAAAGTATAGGGATATTCCTATACAGGCCGATGATATAGCCAATATATACTATGTTGAGTGGCGCTTTTCTAATGACATGACAAATATTAACCAAATATACTTTGATAGGCTCAGCACAATCGAAGACAAAGTAGAGAATATACAAAAGGCGCTCAAAAAAGTGGACGCAAAATAGCAAGTTGCTGTATTTGTGATGTTTACATACGAAATCCGTTTGCTATATGTGGAATTATAGGTATGTCATTAACACCGTTTTAACCATAATTAAAGCCAAATACACAAATAAACTACACACAACAATCAGCATATTGCCCTATCTTTCGCCCTAACTCCGCCCTAACTCGCGTATTTTTCGTTTTAAACCCTCAATTTTAACACTTTTGGCATTTTCTTCTTTGCCGGCCCTATTCCATATATTACTATCGTGCATAAAGAAAGCGCAAACAGCCTGTTTAAAGCCATTTGCGCCGCTTTTATCACTTCGCTATATCACAGAGCCGCCTGCGCTGTTATCAGTCAATTCATGCCCTCAGAAATCCAGCCACAATCAAGGCAAAATCCATCGTTTTGTACAAGTCGTATTAAAACGCCGTCCGCGCTCGCTTTCCGTAAACTGTTTACTAATAAAGGTTTCCGCCGTTTACAATGTCGTCCGTTTTGTACTCGTTGTTTTTAGGGGGGTAGATTTGCCTATTGGTTAACAGTACTGCACATGCATCGGAGTGGACTGCTTTGTCGTGCGATAATACGAAGGTAAAAATAGATTATACAAAAAACAATCGTCCCGAAAAATCAAAACGTTTATTTGTCTCAAAAGCTGTAGAAAATGAGATTATCCGGGTTAAGCGGTCTTTGACTAATCCAAAGCTTGCCTGGATGTTTGAAAACTGTTTTCCCAATACGTTGGATACAACAGTACGCTATCGCAGAATAGATGGTAAGGACGACACTGTTGTCTACACAGGAGACATTCACGCTATGTGGCTTCGCGACTCCGGAGCGCAGGTATGGCCATACATCCAGTTAGCAAATGATGATCCCGAACTGAAAAGCATGTTGGCAGGAGTTATTCGCCGCCAGTTTAAATGTATAATTATCGATCCTTATGCAAATGCATTCCTCGATCCTTATGACCCTGACCCCGATCATCAATGGATGTCGGACAATACCGCAATGAAACCGGAATTACATGAACGCAAATGGGAAATAGATTCCTTGTGCTATCCTATCCGTCTGGCTTATCAATATTGGAAAGAAACAGGAGATACGAGCGTATTTGATGAAGAATGGATACAAGCTATCGAACTTATTCTGCAAACTTTCAAAGAGCAGCAACGCAAACATAATTGGGGACCGTATAAGTTTCAACGTAAAACGGAAAGAGCTCTCGATACATTAAATAATAACGGACTGGGCTCGCCTGTAAAACCCGTAGGATTGATAGCTTCCGGTTTCCGCCCCTCGGATGATGCAACAACACTTCAATTTCTTATCCCATCTAATTTCTTTGCCGTATCTTCCTTGAGAAAAGCAGCTGAAATACTGGACAGCATAAATAAGAAATCTGCATTAGCCAATGAATGCACAGCCTTGGCAGAGGAAATAGAAACAGCCATAAAAAAATATGCAATATATAATCATCCGGAGTTCGGGAAGATATATGCATTCGAAATAGATGGATTTGGTAATCACCTGTTGATGGACGATGCAAATGTACCCAGTCTGTTAGCGATGCCTTATTTAGGAGATGTAAGTATAAATGACCCTATCTATCAGAATACCCGTAAATTTGTGTGGAGTGATAATAATCCTTATTTCTTCAAGGGTAGTGCTGGAGAAGGTATCGGTGGCCCACATATCGGATACGACATGGTATGGCCAATGAGCATTATGATGAAAGCTTTTACAAGCCAGGATGATGAGGAAATAAAAACTTGTATCAAGATGTTGCTTGATACTGATGCCGGCACAGGATTTATGCACGAGTCATTTCATAAGAATGACCCTGAGAATTTTACCCGTGCCTGGTTTGCTTGGCAGAATACCCTTTTCGGAGAACTTATCCTGAAGCTGGTTAATGAAGGTAAATTGAATCTATTGAATAGCGTAGAATAAAAAAGGAAGGATAAACTGATGCTGAATTCTTCTTTAGTAAGAATATGTTGATTAACTATAATCTTCTTAAGATTGTGTGGATATTTTCAGGAATATCGAGTCCAGAGAAAAGAAAATCCGTTAACTCAACGGCAGACTTAAAGCTTTCTTGCAAAGACTCTTTATCCAGTGTTGGTATACATTGCTCATATTTTAAATACCACTCATGGGGAATATCCTCCTCCAGTTTTTTTGTTGGGGCTTCCCAGTGATTATCTTTTTTGAGGTATAACCGCATCAACCAGAGAATATATCGTTGTATGAATCCAAATAACTGATGTGCATGTGCATATTCTCCTCGAAGAATCAGGTTATTCTCAAAAATAAGATTGTTAATCAGATTACAGGCGAGATATTCTCTGTTTTCGGACGTATAGCGTTCTGGTCGAATGGGAGGGATTGAGTCTAAGACAGCTGAAAGCGTTCCGTCCTTATCCATCAAGTTCATTTTATCTTTGAATTCAAAAGATATTACTTTCGGCCACGCCCTTATGTCTTCAATGTCGGATACAGGGTGAAAATGAAATTCTCCACGGATCATATTCTCAAAAACGGCAACATCTGTCCCGAACTCATTAGTAAAAAATAATAGCACGGGAGCTATTTGCGAAATTAAACCTAATTTATCCGGACACTCTTTTGTCCTGTAATATATATAAAACTCAATGTCGGAATATTGGTCTCCTTCTCCTTTGGTAAATGACCCATACATCAATACTGCTGAAATATCTTCATTCTGCAGGGATTGTTGCCTGACTTTTTCTATTAACTGTAATTGTCGCATAATACAATGATTTTAGAAATAATGAATCATACAAAGGTAACATCTTAAATTTAACCGGGATTGTCGGATCTTGCTAAGATAAAACATAAATGAATAATATAAAGCTGTATCATATTTTCATAACTGGTAACGAATTGTGACCAGCCTTATTAGGGATCTTACTCATTGCATATAAAATTCTTTCATATAGTTAAACTCTTTACTAACCTTACTGACTTCTTATTTTATCTTCTGATTAAGGACTCGTGTATAAATCTGAGTAGTATTTGTATTCGTATGGCCGAGCATTTTAGATACACTTTCTATTAATACGTTTTAGCATTACTGTGGCAAAAGAATGTATAGAAAAAACTTTAGGTTATTGGAAATCGATAGGACTTTCTTCACAATCTCAGAATTGGGATGATGAGTTACGCAAATTAGCTATCGGGTGTACCAAAAATACCTACAAAACAGTTTTGGAACAAGATGCCGTATTAAAAGACAGGTTGGCTACTATTTTTGAATTAATGAAAATGCACTTGTCAATTCGTATTTTAATCGATATCTGCAAGCATGTAAAAGAAGAGAAAATAAAACTCGAAGGCACATCACACGAATTGCCCAAATTACAATTCTTTGACGACCTGATAAGAAAACTCAATGCACTTATCGGAAAAGTTGACGACCTGGATAATGCCGGAATTAATTTTACACGCCGTTTAAATGATATAAAAGGGGATATTGAAGATAGGACATTGCCTATTTTACGGGTATATCCGTCCAACTCTTTCAGTGCCGAATGTGAAAAAGCAAAAGAAACATATAGTTAAATCATAATAAGACGTCATAATTCTGCATAAATAAAAAGTTCTTGAGTTGAATATCCATACTTACGCCTGATAGATTTGGCTTGCGCCCATTTCTTTTCTATGGGATTTAAATCTGGACTATAAGGGGGAAGAAACTCTAAAGTATGTCCATGTTTTTGTACTGCCAACAAAGCATCCCTTCTTTTGTGAAAGGTCGCATTATCAAGTACTATGACTGAATTTTGGGGAACATTTGGAAGTAGTTCCAAAGTAAGCCATTGATAAAACACATCGGAATCGATATTGCAGTGGAATAAACAAACACTAAATAATTTGAAGCTACTGATGTCTCCGATTACATTTATCCTACCCTTGGCATGCCAGTCTTTACTTGCATAACATTTTTTACCTTTTAAGCTATAGCCTCTGTCTCTGGGAGCATCTACACAAAAGCCACTCTCATCCAGATAAACAATCGGTCGTTTATCTATAAATTCATATTTGAAAAGCTTAAGTTGAAATATAAGCCTGGATAGTTTATCTGCTTTGGGATGGAACAGCGTTTTTTTTATTGCTGATTTCCAAACGTTTCAATGCATAGAATATCGTACTTTGACCAACACCAAATTTCTTTGCTCGTTCATATTGATAATCATCGGGATTATCTTCTACATCTTTTGCTAATGCATCCATATTTATTTTTGTTGAGGGTTTGTTGCGTTTGCTCTTAGGCTCAATACGCTGTTGCCATCTAAATAGAGTACGAATGGGTACTCCAAACCTTTCTCCGGTTTCTTCAAATATAAGGTTTTCCTGATTCTTTATCTTGAATACCTGTTGACGGAAATCTAGTGAGTAACTCATAATCAAAGATATGACATATTATAATGATTCAACTATATATCACTATTGTTTTTCTTTATTATTTTTTCTGTTCTTTGGATATATTTTTTTCGAGGGAAATATGTACTTATAAAGATAGAAGATAAATCAGAAAACAATCTTAGACTATTACCCTATAGAACAAATCTATGATTTTATTCCACCACATTGTATTATTATAAAAATGTTGGGTGCATTTCTTGCATTGGAATTTAGAAAAAGCAGGGTTAAAAACATTGGGATTTTGATACATCTTTGTACCTTTGTCTCTAGCTAATCAATCTGCTCAAAGCGGAGTAAAACAGAGAAGTTGACTCGTTACTTATCCGTTACCTATTTTGAGTTGCAGTCGACGCAAATAGCTGATTCAGAGATGGATGATTCGGGTGTGTAGGCTGGTTTCTATAGCGTTACCCATTCTTTTTTGATTTAATTATCTGTACAGAATTTATCAATGAAAATTACTTTTCATTATTACTCACCAGATATTTAATAAGCGCATAACTACCCAAGACCTGTATCAGCATACCGGGTACTGCAAGCCTGAAGTCCTGCATCCCTTTAAAGAAACTACCTTCCAAAGCCCATTCAGCCATAGAGCCTACTATCTGATAAGATAATACAACACCGATAAGAATCGGAATGGATATCTTTCCGAATTTATGAGCTGCGAATCCGGCTGCTCCGGCTAACAATACAGATTTGATAAGTATAATGGGCAGTACTGCCGCAGAAGGCATGCCAAACAAAGCAGAGTTGATTAACGGAGAGAAAACGGCAATTAACAAACCGGCTTTCCAGCCATATTTATACGCTCCGATAAGCGTAAAAAAGTATATAGGCAATAAGATTTTACCTCCGTTGGGTACTAAGTGGCAAATCTGTGGCAACAGCAGGTTACCCGCAATAAAAAGTGCTGCAACCAAATAAATTTTTACAGTATTGTAATTCAGCGTTTGAAGTCTTAACGTCGTTGCTTCCATATTCATTTTTAAGTTATTCTTGTTTGAAGTTGTTCTTCCAATTGTATGATAATTACACTAATCATCAAAATTCTATATTTTGTTTCAGTTGTTCCGCATATTTATCTACCCGCCGTAATTCTTCGGTAATTTTAATTCTTTGCGGACATTTCGATAGACATTCATTACATTCTATGCAATGGGCAGCCTGCCGTAATTTATCAACACGCCTGTCATATCCTATCAAAAACTCCCTGCGGGCTTTCTTATAACCTTCATCATTGGAACTCTTAAGAATGTTTCCGGCGCTTACACAGCGGTTATAGTGGGTAAAAGTCTGAGGAATATCAATACCATATGGACAAGGCATACAATACTGGCATTCTGTACATTGGATATAGTCCGAATTGATTAGAATATCCGTTACCTGTTGCAACACTTTATATTCCTGCTCATTAAGTGTTTCTAGTGGCGCGTATGTACGGATATTTTCCTGTAAATGTTCCATATAAACCATTCCACTAAGTACGGTTAGTACATTTTCCTGAGATCCGGCATAACGGAATGCCCATTTCGCGGCACTATCTTCGGGGTGAACCTCTGTCATCAATGATAAAGCCTGTACAGGTACCCGCGCAAGCCGTCCCCCCAACAAAGGTTCCATAATCATTACCGGAACCTCTTTCTTTGTAAGTTCGGCATAAAGATATTCGGCATTTACATTCATGCCGGTTGCATATTTCCAGTCCTGATAATTGAGCTGAATTAAACAGAAATCCCATTTAACATCTGTTGCCAGTACATAATCGAAACCTTCTTTAGTTCCGTGAAATGACCATCCCAAATTGCGGATACGTCCTGCTTCACGTTCTTTCAGTAGAAAATCGAGTAGTTTATTGTCGATAAACCGGGCATGAAAATCTTCGATACTCGTACCAACCATATGCAACAGATAGTAATCCAGATAATCGACCTGAAAATCTTTCATTGATTTTCGATACATAGCAACCCCTTCTTCAAATGTCCGGTTCCGGAAATTTGACATTTTCGTAGAAACGAAATATTTATCGCGGGGATGGCGGCTTAAGGCAATACCTGTAGCGGTTTCCGACCAGCCGCGGACATACACGGGAGATGAGTCGAAATAATTAACACCATGCGCTATGGCATAATCTACCAGTTCGTTGATAGCATCCTGATCGGCTTCTTCTTCACCATTCGCATTTTTACTTAACGGCCACCGCATGCATCCGTATCCGAGAAGCGAAACTTTGCTCCCATCTTTCGGATTGGTACGATAGGTCATTTTATCTGTTGGTACTTCGCCTATGGTACCGCCTGTAGCGGAAACTTTATTGTCAGGTTTGCAACCTGTCATTATAGCTGTGGTAGTAACCGTACCTGCACCTACTGCTTTTAAGAAACCTCTGCGACTTATATTTTTATTATTTTTCTTCATAACCAACTTTCTAACAATTAAACAGAATGATGTCTTACATTACCTTCAATATAAATAGCGCTGAACGGACGTGCCGGGCAATAGTATTCACAAGCCCCGCATCCGATGCATAATTCTTTATTGATTACAGGTGTTTTCAGTACTGGTGGCTGTTGGCCGGGAGGTCCCTGTTGAGGGGTATTTTCTTCTTCCGGATGAACAGGAATAAGCGTAATAGCTTTGGTCGGACAATGGCGCTCACAGGCAGTACATGGTACTTCATCCCTATTTACCACGCAATTGTCTTTAATCCATACAGCCTGCCCAATTGAGATTGCAGTCTTATCGGCAGTCGTTATTTGTTTGATTGCTTTGCTTGGGCATACTTTTGAGCATTCGACACATTCAGGCCGGCAATATCCCCTTTCAAAAGACATTTCCGGTTGCATCATTGTCGAAAGCTTATTGGAAGGGCGCAATATGTTATTAGGGCAAATCGTTACGCATAACTGGCAGCCTGTACAACGGCTGTTAAAGTTCTTTTCCCCCTCAGCACCAGGCGGAACGATAGGAACTTTTCTGTCAGGTATTTTTTTATCCTGTATTTCGGCTAATCCGCCATCTACATGCAATTGTTGTGCTTTAACTGTATTAGCAAGAAGGAACAGTCCTGTAATAGTCAGAAAGTTTTGTCTTGAAACACTGTTGGTTTCTTCATTCTCAACAATTGATTCGACTTTGTTCTTATTTTCTTTCCCTGTGCTTATTTTTAAGGGAGTATATTTTATTGCTCCGGCCTTGCATTTTTCAATGCAGTTGAAACAGGTTATACAACGGCTGCTATCCACAGACATATTCTTTGAATCTATACAGGAGGCTTTACAATTCCGCTCACACAACCCGCATTTGGTACATTTTTCAGCATCAAATCTCAGCCTGAATATAGAAAAGCGCGATATAAAGCCTAAGACAGTTCCTACCGGGCAAATCGTATTGCAATAAGTGCGGCCATTGCGCCATGCCAGTATTCCGATTACAACAAATGTAGTGACAGCGATAAGGAAGGTAGCGGTACTCTTTATCCATATATCCGTCGAATAGAATGAGTAACTGTCTGCCCGTCCGGCAAAATAGGCAAGTATATTATTTATCCCCTGATAGACCGGTGAAAACAAATTATTGGCAACCCGCCCGTAAGCTCCATAGGGGTCAAGTAACGCAACCAATGAGCCCATGCCTAAAGCGAAAGCTGCTATGGCTAATATCAATACACCATAACGAAGCCATGGCAGGGCACGGGAAAAAGAAAAACGTTTTTTCTTATTAAATCTCCGGGACAATCTTAATGTTATGTCCTGAAAAATACCCAGCGGACAGATTACAGAACAGTAAATCCGCCCGAAGAACAATGTCAGCACGATTAGCCCGATAATTACTCCGGTATTGAGAGCCAGCAATGCGGGAAGAAACTGAATCTTAGCCAACCAACCGAACCACTGATGAAGCGTTCCCGTAAAATCGAGAAATAGCAACGTGATGAGTAAAAAGCAAATAACCGCAAGTATTAACCTGATTTTCTTTAGCATTATATTCGTGTTTTATATTTCATGCACATGAATCCTGATAGTAAAAAGTATCAACAGCAGGGTCCTTTTGTATGGTACTGCATCCGATGATTGACGCTTTGCACTGATTATGTTTTTTGTGTATTTGTTCATTGAAATTCAGTAATTCAAGTACAAATATTCAGTGTTTTTTAACAAGTTGTTATTCTTGTCTGACCAACACGAAAAAATTATCAATAAAAACGAATTAGGATACGAATGACCAGAATAGAAATATAAAGAGCAGCCTGAAACAAGCTGCTCTTCGAAAAAAATATATGAATATCTCTTGCTAATCAGGAGTCTGGGTAACTTTCTGTATTATTTTTCATTCACAACCCACATTTTGAACTCCGAAGCTTTATTTTTGCTGATATAGACACGTTCGGGAACTTCAATATCAAGAGTAATAAGCAGGCGGTTGTCAAACCAGATTGTTATATTTTTTACACTATCACGTGATATGATAAACTGTTTGTTTGCCCTGTAAAAATCAGCAGGATTCAGTGAAACTATAATTTGCTCCAATGTTTTTGAATAGGGGTAGGATTGACCGTCTTTCATATATATCCTTGTGCTTTTATCACTTGTATAAAAGCAGGAAATCTCTTTAAGGTCAGCCGGAAGCAATTTATCTTTAATCGGGACTAATAGTTTGTCTTTGTAGTTCGTTGTTGGTGTTAGGTTTGTCAATCTTGACAAATAATCAACAATGTCGCTTCTCGTCCACTTGCTCAGCTTCACCAATGCACGCTTTAATTCTTCGGGTTTAATAGGTTTGAGCAGGTAATCCACGCTATTTACTTTGAAAGCATCGATTGCATACTCATCATAGGCAGTAGTGAAAATAATCGGGGTTTCTACCTCAATAACATCAAAAATAGCAAAAGCGGAGCCATCGGACAGATGGATATCCATCAGTATAATATCAGGCAGAGGATTCGTATATAACCACTGAACCGTTTGCTTTATACTCTCTGTATTTCCTAAAACTTCGATGGAAGGATCTACCTCATTCAGAATATCCACAAGGTTTTCGTAAGCGGCCGTTTCGTCTTCTACTATCAGTACTTTCATTGTTTTATGATATTAGCGGTAAATACACATAAAATACATCCTCCTTGTCTTCAATCCTGATTTGCTTATCCATTAGCAATGAGAAACGGTTATTCAGGTTCACAAGCCCTGTCCCGTTTGTTTCAGCAGGTGCTAACTTCGGATATTTAGGATTGGAGACAACCAACTCTTTCCGTTCATTCAAGCGGATTGTAACCACCATTTTATGCTCACTGTCAATTGTATTATGAACAACTACATTTTCTATAAGCGGGAGAATGGACAGCACAGGCAGTTTACTGCATAACATTTTACTGTCTACATCAACATTGAATTGCAGTTTGTTTGCAAAACGTACTTCCATCATGTAGCGGAATGCCTGTACAAACTCCAGTTCTTCTTCAAGGGTTACAAATCCTTTTTTATCGCTCTGTAATATATAGCGGAATACATCCGACATCTTATTGACATAGGTGAGTGTATTTTCATCATTCTTTTTCCGGATAAGAGCCGTTAATCCGTTTAATGAATTGAAAAAGAAATGCGGGTTAATCTGATTCATCAGGGCATCGTAACGGCTCTGGAGATTCTCTACTTTCAATCGCTCGATTTCCTGTTCCTTTTTTCTTTGTACATTATACATCAAATAAATATGTCCCACGAATGTACTTAGGAAGCAAACCACAAAAAACTGAAAGACCAGAATGCTTCCAAAATGGCTTGCTTTGGGATAAAAGGTGAAGGTTATCGCCACAAGAATGCCATAGGCAACAGCACTGATTATCGCTGTATATAAAAAGCGTTTGTTAAATGATTGTGTGCTGAATTTGTCCAGATTAACCTTTATCAATGCGAAGATTAATGCACTGAAAAATACATAGCGGAAACCGAAAAAGGCTAAATGATAAATCCGTTCCGTACCTTTTATAAAATCCAACTCCCATGGCAGACATGCGATATTGGGATAAACAATAAAAACAGCACTAATGACACTAATCAATAGTAGTTTGGCTGTCGTATATTTTGTTAATAGCTTTATTTCCATACTTTTTATACAAATATAATAGATTCCTAAAGTTAGGCAATCTTTACTTTGTTCATATAATTATCAGACTATCACGAAAAAGACAGGATTAAAGAGGAATATGTATTGAATTTATGAATGAAAATTTTAATCAAAAAAGCGTGGACCACATTTGCTTTTTTTTACAGGAGGCACTGGTATGCCCGAATAAAGAAAAGCCGCAATCCACGTCCTATATTCATAGCGCATGAATTCCAGACTCTTTTTCTTCTTTATTCTAGAAAATTACCAGTTTTCCCGTAAAAAGATGGAGAGTGGATTCAGTTATGTCGTATATTCAAGTAATATGGTAATTACCTGTTTCATGTGTTTCCACCCAGCGGAAACAATCCGTTTTATTTTATAATGCATTCGTTTTGTCTTTGCTTCAGGTTTTTGTTCATTTATAATTTATCTTTTATCATTATCCGTAAATACATCGTCTTTATTTAAGTAATCCAGCAGGGCTTTCTTTAATTTGTCCAGGAACTGAGCCGGGTTACTCCGGTTTCTCAGGTCGTAGAGCGTACGCGAGAAATCCCCCAGTTCAATATTAAACGTATTTTCTATACGCTTTTTATATTCCTTACGGGTTAGCTTCCCTCCATTGAGGGCCCCGACCAGTAATAAGGGGCCGGATAACTCCGTCAGGTCTGTCTTGGAGAATGTCCAGAACAATCCCGTCTTCACTTGCCCGTTTATCCCTGCATCGTCATCGACACGGTCTATCTCCTCCAGCAGCCACGTCTCGAGCATGTCGTAGGCCAGTATCCGGGTGACCAGGCGGTCACCGCCGCTGGAGAACTCCGCATCCCTGTCAAAGCTGAATACACCCTGTACATACTAACACGATATAACAAAGGCTGATACTGTCAGAAGGCTGCGTGTGTGCCCGGACTGCCTATCCTTTTTACCAAAGCGCATACCTCCTCGTTGGCCCTGTCCAGCCGGGAGAGGTCGGTATAGGTGACCTTCTCGCTGCTGTGCCCCAGTCCTTCGCTGATAACCCACAAAGGCGTATCCCTGCTCTTGGCGATAGAAGCCCAGCTGTGGCGCGAGACATGGGTGCTCAAAGCCATATTGATTCCCGCTTCCTTTGCCAGCTTTTTCAGACGGCGGTTCTGCAGATACAGGGCATTCTCGTATTGCAGGCGTGTATACTTATCCTGACGGGTGATAATGGGGAATACATAAGGGGAATTTACTGTTTCCTTGGCAAAACTGTCTATGATATCCTGCATCAGGGAAGTAACCCTGACCTCAATCAATCCCCCTGTTTTCTTCCTGTAATAGCGTATAACCCCGTTTGTGATATTTTCCTTTTTCAAATAAGCTAAATCTACAAAGCTCATACCCCGGGCATGGAAGCAGAAGGTGAACAGCCGCCAGGAGGTATACATGGCAGAGGGGCGTGTTTGGACAGGGCAAACACCCTGTTCGAGCCACAGGTTATAGTCCAGGTTCTGCAGGCGTTGCATCTGTGAAGCATCCAGGGCACGCTTCTGCGTCTTATATACGCCGGTGAAGACATGCCTGAATGGGTTTTTACGCCCTTCTTCGACCAAGCCTTCTTCTATGGCTTTGCGGTAGATGGCACGCAGGTTGCGCATATAGAAGGAAATCGTGTTGGGTGACCGACCGTCTTCCCGCAGCTGACGTTCGAAAGCTTCCATGAGGCTGCAGGTGATACTTGTAAAAGGGATGCCCTGCTTTCCAATGAATGCTGACAGTCGTTTGACAGCAGAGCGGTAGGCGCGGGCGGTGCGTACCCGGCCGGCAGCTTCCAGCTCTTCGGCCAGGCGAAGGCCATAGTCCGACAGGTTATTGCTGTTGTAGCGGAAGTGGCGGATAAGCCCCTGCGCATTCAGGAAAGGTTCATCCGCAGAGCCGGTGATACGTTCGAAAGTTTCCCGTACATCCTGCATATACTGCCGTACATCATCCAGGCGGGAGGGGACATCTGCCCCCTGCTCCAGCAGGTTGAAATCATCCCGCGAGAGACGGAAGGGGGTGGACTGCGACTTGCCCTGCCTCCGGTGAATGATACGCAGGCACAGGCGTCCCGGGTAATCCTCCCCACGACGCGAGGAACGCAAATAAAAGGTTAAACTTGCCATAATTCTTTTTGATTTTTTGATTTAAAGGGTTTGTGAATTTGTCTGTTTGCTTCATTATTGAAACAAAGATAACAACATAACAATTATTAGGTAAGGCTAGTTTAGTGGGGAAAATGTATTGGGAATATCAAAGAATGAAAATTAATTGTCGTAATTGCCACAAATAATATTTATTTTTATTTTCAAAAAGCAATCTTTATTAAGAACATGAAAAGGAAAATACTTTTATTAATGCTGATTATGTGTAGTGTATCTCAAATATATGCACAAGAAAAGCAACTCCAAATTCGTCCCAAAGCCCTTGATATAGGAGTCTATGATTACAGTAAAGTAAAAAGGAATCCGCATAAGGTTTATTATGAGCAGGAAGCAGAACAAAAATTCAGTGAGTTACTGATGCAAAACGAGAGGCTCAAAGATTCTGGGATATTTGGAGAGTATATTAAACTGGAAAATGATAGTACCATATTCTTTAGAGAACAGGAAGCATACGAATATTGTCCTGAATTAAATTATGTAATGATAACGGGAGGGCATGGCTTTGTTTCTGCATACGACTTAGTCAGCTTGGAAGAAATCTTTGTTAATCCGTCAAGTTATGTCTATTCTCCATCCAAGAAATACAGGTTCGGGACATTTGAATATGATGGAGTCCGGTATTATATTGAAGTAGAGGAAGGAGAAACATATGTTCCTTATCTTCTCGCGTACGGGGGAAAAGGTGAAATGTCCGGCATTTATTGGATTGACGATGAAACAATTTGCTATTTAAAAGAATATGAAAAAGCCGATGGTTCTAAATATCATATCGGCTATTCTACAAAATTTTATAAAGCAGAAGCTGCACCTACGCAGTAGGGATACATAGATGCTTAATCTATAAATATTATCAGCAAGAAAAGAGTATGAATATCGAAGAATTCCGGGAATATTGTTTGTCAATCAAAGGCAGTGGCGAGTCTCTTCCTTTTCTGGGACATAATGTTTTAGTCTTTAAAGTAATGGATAAAATGTTTGCATATATTCCATTAGAACCCAAAGACGGGATATTCAAGGCAGACCTGAAATGCAACCCTGAAAAGTCGATTGATTTAAGAGAAAGATACAATGGCATAACCGGGACTGATTTTAAAACTCCCTTATGGAATTTGGTGACTTTAGACAGTGATGTACCGGACGATTTGATTAAAGAACTAATCCGGCATTCGGTGGACGAAGTAATTAAAAAACTTCCAAAGCGAAAACGGGAAGAATATTTGAATTTATAAATTGATGAAAGTTTTAATCAAAAACTGTCGGAGAATGTTATATAAGAAAAAGCTTATGAGCATATATGATTTTAAAGTAAAAGATGTTCAGGGAAACGATGTTTCACTTGATGCTTACAAAGGAAAAGTGTTACTGATTGTAAACACAGCTACCAAATGCGGATTTACCCCACAGTACAAGGACTTACAGGATTTATACCTCAGGTATAAAGACAAGGGATTCGAAATACTGGACTTTCCCTGTAACCAGTTTGGCTCGCAGGCTCCGGGCACAAACGAGGAAATTGCGGATTTCTGTGAAATGAAATATAAGACAACATTCAAAACTTTTGGAAAAATAGACGTAAACGGGGACAATGCCGACCCGCTGTACAAATATCTAAAATCCAACAGCAAAGGATTTTTGGGTGAAGCTATTAAATGGAACTTTACCAAATTCCTGATTGATAAACAAGGGAATATAACAGACCGATATGCCCCGATAACAAATCCCGCAAAGATTAGCGGTGATATTGAAAAGCTTTTGGATGATATAAAATAAGGTTATTTAAAGAAAACTTTTCCCTTTCAGTCAAAGACCTCCAAGGATTTGTGAGAGGCCGTTTGTCTAAAGGGAAAAATTTTGTTATTGGAATGGGTAGCTATACACTGATGTTTTGCTTACTGCTTATCCTTATTTTGCTGTTCGTAGTGTTTCATTGTATGGATATCACAATATTTTTGAACAAACGCCCGGATATCCGATGCCCTGTAGTAAGGCCTGTTATTTATCTTAAAATAAGGCAATTGTTTCTTTGTGTGGTAGCGTTGTAGAGTCCGGTAAGATACTTTAAGCAGGAAACACAGGTCCTGGTTATCCAGTATTTTATCATCATCGCCCAGTATATCTTTGGTCGCAACCAACGATTTAAGGTCATTGCCTATTTCATTTAATCTCTTGGACAGCTTCTCCATCCAGCAGATAAAATCTTCATTATCTAAATACATACTTAACCCGTAGTGCATTTGGATAAATAAAAAGAAGTTGCTCATTATCAATTAAATGATTATATTTAATTGTATCTCACGCAATTAAATAACATGAACAACTTCATTCGAAATTACCGAAAAATATTGAAAACATTGCAACAAGTAGAACCTAAAATGAATTTTTTGAATCAAATACGTAAACCAAAACTCTCAGATATAGAGTTGATTGCTATCGACTTAACCTCTGAGTATATGAGTATTGATTCAGAATATCAATTATTTAGAATACTTCCGTCATGTTTATCTAATAAAATAGAACGTAGCGTCTATAATAGGCGAAAGCGAAAGCTGTTCTCTAAAAGAGAGTCTATTCGCAAGAAATTGGCAAACAGAATTTCATCAAATGATTATTATATTGTGGACAGTATGCCGTTGGAGATATGCAAACTAAGTCGAAGTTATCGAAGTCAAATATGTAAAGAAGAGTACGAAACTGCACCAGACAAAGGGTATTGTGCTTCTCAATCAATTCATTATTATGGATACAAATTGCATGCGATATGCACCATTGACGGAGTATTTACGGATTTTGATTTGACACAGGCATCCATACATGATATTCATTATCTTAAAAACATAAAATCACTCTATCAAAATTGTACTATTTTAGGAGATAAAGGGTATTTAAATATTGATTATCAAAGGGATTTGTTTTCATCGAATCAGATTAAGCTTGAAGTCCAAATGCGTAAGAATCAACATGATTATAAACCTCAGGCATATATTTTCAGAAAATCAAGGAAACGGATTGAGACCTTGTTTTCACAATTATGCGACCAATTTATGATTCGCAGAAATTATGCTAAATCCTTTGATGGATTCAAAAACAGAATATTATCTAAAATAATGGCTTTTACCATTATACAACTGATAAATAAATTAAATAACCGGAATATTAACAATTTAAAAATACGTATTGCCTAAATGCACTACGGGTATACTTATTACTTTTTGTTTACCAACCGGGTATAAATACAGGCAATGCTTTGATTCTATAGTACTGCATAGATACCGGTTGTTACTAAGTTGATTCATTCCAATCGATTGGTTGATACAAAGTTCTGTAAATTAGATAACCCGGTTTACAAAGTTGGAATAACTATTTTTTAATTATTTTGTATTAGTCAGATTATAAGGCATGTAAAAACAATTAAAAGTCTTTCAGATACGGTTTACAAGAAATAAAAAGTTGGAATGGAATACAGATAGAAGGTCAAAGCTGACATGTAATTCTCAAAATTCAGCAATCCGCCAAAGGCGTATAATATAATATCTTACCTTTGCCACATGAAAACAGATGAACAAACAATAAGTATATTATCCAATCTGGGAATTGACCACCTGAATAAAATGCAGGTAGCAGCCCGGAATACAATAACCAATAAACAAAATACACTGTTATTGTCCCCGACAGGTTCGGGAAAGACGCTTGCTTATTTGCTTCCTGTCCTGCAATTATTGAAAGAGGATATAAAGACCGTGCAGTGCCTGGTCATAGTACCTTCACGCGAACTGGCTCTCCAGATAGAGCAGGTATGGAAGAAAATGGGAACAAAGTTCAAGGTAAATGTATGTTATGGCGGACACTCCATTGATACAGAACTAAAAAATCTAAGCAACCCTCCGGCCCTGCTTATCGGAACGCCGGGACGGTTGACCGACCATCTGGAGCGAAAATCCTTTGATACCGGTTCTATTGGAATATTGGTGTTGGACGAATTTGACAAATCGCTGCAACTGGGTTTTCAGGAAGAGATGAATACGATTATCGGTCAACTGCCCAACCAGGAAAAAAGAGTTCTCCTTTCAGCAACTTCCGATGTGGAGATTCCTGATTTTGTAAATATGGAATCGCCTGCAATTCTTGATTATATAGAGGAAGAAAAGAATGATGCACTTTCCATCAAACTTGTGTTATCCCCTGAGAAAGATAAGATTGAATCTTTGTTCCAACTTATATGTTCCCTTAATTCCGAGCCTGCGCTTATTTTCTGCAATCACAGGGAAGTTACAGAACGTATCAGCGATTTACTGAATAAGAAAAAGATACAGACCGGATATTATCACGGAGGTATGGATCAGGATGACAGGGAAAGAGTATTGGTACAATTCCGGAATGGAAGCTTAAATTATCTGGTTACAACCGATTTGGCGGCCAGAGGGCTTGATATACCCGAAATGAAACATGTCATACATTATCATCTTCCGGCTAAGGAGAGTGAGTTTATCCACCGCAACGGACGTACTGCACGTATGCACGCTTCGGGAACAGCCTATATTATACAGTTCAAAGAAGATAAGGCACCGGATTATATCCCTGAAAACCTGGATATACTACAACTCAAAGCAGGGAACCCGTTACCAAACCGTCCTGAATATCAGACTATCTATGTCAGTGGTGGCAAGAAAAACAAACTGAATAAAAGCGATATTGTCGGTTTCTTTTTGCAAAAAGGGAAACTGGATAAATCCGATTTAGGACTGATCGAAGTGAAGGACTTTATATCTTTTGTGGCTGTCCGCTCATCTGTCGTAAAAACCTTGTTGGCTAATATCAGGGACGAGAAGATGAAAGGTAAGAAGTATAAGATAGAGGTTGCGAGGAATGTTATCAAAAAGGTTGACTGATAAACATAAGCCTCTACACGGTTTTTGTCTTATTACTATGTTGGAAACTTTTGAAAAAACATAAACCACAATGGAAAAAATAAAGGGAATGCTTACAGAAAATCCCAGCTTATTGGGGTTGGTTTTCGTGGTATTTGGTGTAGTTGGCTTATTGGGTGCAATTTTCAACTGGAAATGGTTGTTCAAAGACGTGAGCGGAGTAACATACAGCCTCAAAAAGATAGACGGCTGGGTAAATATGTTTGGTGTAAAGACCGCTCGCATTGTTTACGGCATCCTTTGCGTAGTGGTAATCCTTACAGGAGCGCTCTGGTTCTTTTTAAGCACGTTCGGGAGATGAGATATAAATATAACAAAACTGGCCGCAAATACGACCAGTCCTGCTAGATATCCAATTATTGAACATAAAATTCTTTCATATCATTAAATTCCTTGCTGACCTTATTTACCTCCTCCTTTATCTTCTGATTGAGTACACGGGCGTAAATTTGCGTGGTAGTGATATTTGTATGCCCGAGCATTTTAGATACACTTTCTATCGATACACCTTTGGTCAGCATCACGGAGGCGAATGTATGGCGTGCCATATGCGTGCTTAGCCGTTTGTTGATGCCGCATAAGGTTGCAATCTCTTTCAAATATTCATTCATCTTTTGGTTGGTATGGATTGGGAGTAGTTTCCCTTCCAGATGCTTATATTTATCAAGAATCATTTGGGGAACTTCCAACAATGGGATATTTGCTTGAACAGAGGACTTCTGACGATAAAGGCGAATCCATTTCTGTCCGAATTCATCTTCTATGAGATTGTCTTCCGTGAGGTTAGCTGCATCTATATAGGCTAATCCGGTAAATATTTGGAACAGAAACACATCGCGTACTTCCTCCAGTCTTTTAGCTCCAAACTTTTGGTTCATAAGTTTTTTGATTTCCGACTCCAATAAATATTCCTTATCGACAGGTTTGTAACCGAGCCGATAATCAGCAAATGGGTCGGTTGTAATATACCTGTTCTTAAAAGCTTCGCCTAATATTTGTTTCAGGTATCGCAGATGTTTGACTGTAGAATTATGTCCGCAGTCGCATTTCGAGCGAAGATAAGTTTCATAATCAAGTACGAACTGAAAGTTTATATCCCGGACAGGAATATCTTTCTTTTTGTATTGATATTCCAGATAATCTTCCATTCGCTTTTTAGTAGCAGTATATTTACATAAGGTAGTGTCACGGATAACCTTACCAACAAGGTTCCGTTTCTGTTCCACTTTCTTATCATACAGCATAATTAATGTGTATTGCTGTATCTCTATACCTAAGTATGAATCCCGCAGTTTTTCAGGAGTTACATAACCGTCACGGTCATATAGGTTATCATAGTGCATTTTTAAGTTTGCACGGATCTTGTCTAGCATATCATTTGCGTCTTTTGCATCCTTGCTTCTTCCTGTTACCCTCCCGATGGGATTCCACAAGGTAGGGTCAACAGTAACTTTTGAATTAAACTCCACAAAATCTCCACCGACAGTAATGCGAGCCATTACTGTAGCTGAACCGTCTTTGTTAAGCCTGGTTTTTCTAACTAAAAATAATACACGGAAAGTTGTTTTCATTTCTTTTCTCTTTTAATTCGACAAATTTATTACTCGAAACCAAGAGATTAAGAACTCTGAAAGTGGACAAAAGATGTCATATTAAGACAATGTAAATCATTAAGTTACCCCGTAAATCGTGTACAGAATTTTGAGGTCTGTTTTGTACACGATTTGTACACGGATAGGTTGTCTCAACATGTCAATTTTTGTCTTGTTTTGTCAATCGTGGAAATAAAAAAAGTCTGACTATCTACTGATAATCAGACTCTTTGTCTTTTGTTGGCTTTCTTTGTCTTTCGACATTTCCACCTTTCGGTGGGCGTTGACGGAAAGGGTATCCTGCGTTGCTACTTTGCATGGGCTCGATGTTGTTTTTCCGAGTAAAATATATCACAAATATATTTTCAGCCGACTCAACTTTTATAGCTGTATGATTGCTGTAAGTAACGCAACAGCAAAAAAAGCCGTTAGTCTGGGCATAAAACCGGGAAAAATAGTCGTGATTTCAAACGGGGTAGATATAACCCCTTCCCATGACATTTCAACAGAAGCATTCCAAAACTGGCTATCTGCCAGACAAATAGATTTAGCAGGCCGGAAACTGTTGATAATGATGGGCAGACCTGTCCGCCGGAAGGGCTTTACATGGTTTGCCGAACAGGTACTTCCTCTTTTACAGGACCAGTTTTATCTGGTTATTGTGGGGCCTTTCCATCAAAGGGCAACTTTATCCGAGAAAATTATTTATTCACTGCCAAAAGGATTTAGAAAAAAAATGATGCTTTTGACCGGATACTTCTCGGATGAAAGACAATTACGAAAAGTGATAAACAATACGACAAATATTAAACATCTTGGGCGCTTACCTTATCCCGAAATCGAAATATTATTAAGTAAAACGGATGCCTTTCTGATGCCGAATATTCCGGTTGACGGAGATATGGAAGGATTCGGATTGGTATGTCTCGAAGCATCTGCACACGGCTCATTAGTCTTTGCTGCAAATATTGATGGTATCTCCGATGCTATTATGGATGGAAAGAACGGGTATCTTTTGCCCTCTGAAGATTCCCATGCATGGGTAGACAAGCTGATTGAGTTGTCCCTGAATCCCGATTCATTCCAACAGTACAGGCCGGTATTCAGTCAATATACGATAGACAATTATAGTTGGACGAAAATGGTTTGTAATTATCACATGGTTTTTATGAATCTTAGTGACAGTCATAAATAAAAGCCGCTTATGCAAAGCCGATATATAGCAAAAGTTGATATAGCCCAGTTTTTTGCCGAACAGTTTCCCGGAAAGAAGTTCCCAGCCTTTGTTGTTAACCTTATCCGGAAGATACTCAGGGAAAAAGACATCAATACGCTGTTTATTAATGCACCGGGAAAGAAAAACCTCGACTTTATCGATTCCTGTATGGAACAGCTTCGTTTTTCATGCAATGTTGTGGGAAAGGAAAATCTTCCGGCTTTTTCTGCCGGAAAATTTATTTTCGTAAGCAATCATCCGCAAGGTGGGGCTGAGGCTATCTGTATGGCATATATACTTGGCCATCAGTACAATGGAAATATTAAGTTTTATGCAAATGAATTTCTCACCATTTTGGAACCTCTGAAAGAGATGTTCCTGCCGATATATAAACACCAACGTCAGAACAGGGATAATATTCACCGGATTAAGGAGTTCTATGAAACAGATTACCATCTTATCGTTTTCCCTGCCGGAGTGACGGCGTATAAGTCGAAAGGAAAGATTACAGACCATGAATGGCATAAGAATTTTATCAAAGAAGCAATTAACTATCAACGCGATGTTGTACCCTTATACTTTGAAGCCAGAAACTCAAATTTGTTTTATTGCATCGAGAATTTCCGAAAAAGGATTCGTTCGAAAGTTAATTTTGAAGTATTACTGTTTGCCAATGAATTTTTCAAACAAAGAGGCAACACGTTTACTCTGTATATAGGCAGACCCATACCCTGGCAAACATTCGGACAAGTAAAAAATCATAAGGAGTGGGCTGACCGGGTTCGCGAAGTGGTTTTTAACCTGCCGGAAAAAGGGTGAGCAGTTACGAAGTAACTTATCTTATCCTAACCTGAAAATTTGCACAATTCCATGGTAAAAAACAGGCGGTGTCTCAAAAAGTATGTTGGCACAATAAATTCTTTAGTTCATAATGCTTTCGTAACAGCTCTGTTATTATGTTTTTCTTCTTTCGCTAAATTTCTTTAAACAAACAAAAACACTATGAAAAAGATTTTATTTTGCGGACTGATACTATTGCTGTATGGTTTGGTTTTACAGGCACAAACTAGCGGAGTAATTTCGGGAATGGTGGCCGATGCAACCGAGAAACGGCCTTTGCCGGGAGCAACGCTCAAACTGGACAAGCATAACCGCTACACTATTTCTGACCAAAACGGACACTATGAATTTCTCAATGTACCTGCCGGAGACTATTCGATAGAAGTATCGTATTTGGGATACAAGACTGAAACCCGGCAGGCCAATGTGACACAGGGTGGAAACAGAGTTGTTGATATTGTTCTAGCCGAATCAATGTCATCTATTGGCGAGGTAGTGGTTATGGGGGACGGATTACGCGGGCAGGCAAAAGCGCTCAATACCCAGAAGACAAATGACAGGATAACCAATGTAATTTCTTCAGACCAAATCGGGCGTTTCCCTGATGCCAACATAGGCGATGCCCTCAAGCGTGTACCGGGAATTGCAACACAGGGCGACCAGGGAGAAGCGCGCAATATAGTGATACGTGGTCTGGCTCCGCAACTTAACTCAGTAACGTTGAACGGCAATCGTATTCCTTCGGCTGAAGGCGATAACCGGAATATACAAATGGACCTTATTCCTGCCGATATGGTTCAAACTATTGAGGTGAGCAAAACGCTTACTGCTGATATGGACGCCGATGCTATCGGCGGTTCGGTCAACCTGATTACCCGTGCAGCAACAGGTGGACAGCGAATCTCTGCAACTATACTGGGCGGGTATAACCCTATTCGCGAAAGTGCAACCTGGGGCGGATCATTGGTATATGCCAATCGTTTTTTCAAAAACAAACTCGGCGTTGTGGTAAGTGGTTCATACCAAAATAAGGATTATGGTTCTGACAATGTAGAAAGCGTATGGGCCGAAGATGATAACGGAGGTCTCTTTCTCGAAGCAATGGATATCAGACAGTACTATGTACAGCGAATCAGGCGTAGCATAGCTCTCAATACCGATTGGAAAATCAATTCGTCTAATACAATCGCTTTCGATGCAATATATAATTGGCGGGATGACCTGGAAAACCGCTATCGGCTCGGTTATGAAGTAGAACCGGAGTATGACGACAATGGAAAAGTGACCGGATACACCGGTGAAATAGTCCGTGAAGATAAAGCAGGTATCGGCAGTAGTGCCAAGCCCGGACGCCGCCTCGAAATACAGACCGTGCAGAGTTATGCGCTCAGCGGACAACACCTTATCTCTACAACATTTGATCTCAACTGGAATCTGAGCTATGCCAGAGGGGTTGAAAAGGCTTCAAACGAACGCTATATTACCTTTGCACAGGAAGATGTAAGTATCGTTCAGGATATAAGCAACCAAAAGCGCCCTTTTATCAGTTCGCCGGATCAGAATATCGCCGATTTCTCACTGGATGAACTTACCGAAAATAATGACCATACAGCCGAGAATGAGTTGGCAGCCCGTATCGATGCAAGGGTACCGCTTTCGGTAATTGACGACCAGAAAGGAAGGTTACGTTTCGGACTTCGGTCTCGATTCAAAGACAAGGACCGCAATAACAATTTTACCAAATATGAACCTATCGGCGATTTCCCAAGCCTGGCTGACCAGGCAGTAACATTTGATAAAGCACTGCAAATGGATTCACGTTACATTCCCGGTTCGTTTTTCGATCCTAAATATGTCGGCAAGCTCGATCTGAAGAATACCAGCCTGTTTGAGGCAGAAGATGCTCCCGATGAATATATGGCCGAAAACTACAAAGCCAAAGAGCGTATCCTGGCCGGTTATCTGCGTTGGGACCAGAACTTCTCTGAAGATTTGGTGATGATCCTTGGTATAAGGGCTGAACACACTTATATGGAGTACGAAGGCAACTTTATAGTAGATGAAGAATTCGAGGATGCTATCAGTAACAAGTTCGACAATAATTACCTGGATATTCTTCCAAGTCTTTCTCTCAAGTGGAATGCCCGTGAAAACCTTATTTTCCGTGCGGCATTTACCACATCGCTGGCACGTCCTAACTATTACGACCTCGTCCCGTTTGCCAATATCAACCGCGAAGACAGGGAAATAGAAGCCGGTAATTCATCCCTTAAACCTACTTACTCTTATAACTTCGACCTGATGGGCGAGTATTATTTCAAATCGGTGGGAATATTCTCCATTGGCGGTTTCTATAAAAGTATGAAGGATTTTACTTATTTTTATTCCGATGCCGAATATTCCAGAGATAAGTTCGCCCGCGACTTTCCAGGCATGAACAATCCTATAGGCGATGGCGAACGTTGGGAATTGCTCCGGCCTATGAATGGAGACAATGTAGATATCTTTGGTTTTGAGGTTGCTTTCCAGCGTAAACTCGACTTCTTCCATTCCCCATTCCTGAAAAACTTTGGTGTCTATCTGAACTATACTTACACCGATTCTAAAACGAAAGGTATCTACAACGAAGATGGAGAACAACGTACCGATGTCAAGCTGCCGGGAACAGCCCCGCACATGTTCAACGCATCGCTATCATGGGAGAACAACCGTCTGTCAGCACGTGTATCGCTCAACTATACAGGCAGCTACATTGACGAAGTGGGTGGCTCGGCTTTTGAAGACCTCTACTATGATCGCCAGCTCTTTCTCGATGCCAATGCTTCTTACCGGATTCTCCCGTATATGCGTATTTTTGCTGAGGCCAATAACCTGACTAACCAACCGCTCCGGTACTATCAAAGCGGTATCAGGAATCGTGTAGCGCAAATGGAATATTACAAACCGACTTATAACATAGGTCTTAAATTTGATTTTTAATATGAAAAGAATACTATTTTCAATGCTGATACTCATCCTGCTGGGCAGTTGCAGTAAGATTGGAGTAAAAAAAGAAGAAAACAACAGCAAATTATCCGAGCTTCCGGAGAATGCGCTCAACTTCATCGTAGCCAATGACCTTGGCCGCAATGGCCATTACTTGCAGAAACCTATTGCCAATGAAATGGGGTTGCTGGCCGAAAGGGTCGATATAGAATTTGTGGTTGCCGCCGGTGACATACACCATTATTTGGGAGTACAAAGCATAGATGACCCGCTGTGGATGACCAATTACGAACTCATCTATGAGCATCCCGAATTACAGGTGGAATGGCTTCCTATACTCGGTAACCACGAATACCAGGGTAACCCACAAGCCGTAATAGATTATTCTGCGGTTAGCCGCAGGTGGGTAATGCCTGCACGGTATTACACCCGTAAATACGAGGTGGAAGAAGGCGCATCTTTGCGACTTGTATTTATCGACACGGCTCCATTAATAGATAAATACCGCAATGACGAAGAATATTCCGATGCAGGCAAGCAGGATATGGATCGCCAACTGCAATGGGTTGACTCAGTACTGACTGCTTCGCAGGAAACATGGAAAATTGTGGTAGGACATCATCCCATCTATGCCGGAACGAATAAAGACGATGAGGAACGCATAGATATGCAGGCACGTCTCGACCCGATTCTGCGCCGTGGAGGAGTAGACTTTTATATATGCGGGCACATACACAATTTCCAGCATATCCGTATGGAGGGTAGCGATATAGATTATGTAGTCAATTCGTCCGGGTCATTGAGCCGTGAGGTTGTACCTATCGAAGGTATGCAGTTTAGCTCGGGAGAGGCTGGCTTTTCTGTAGTTTCTGTCACCCCTGACACACTAAAACTTATCATGCTCGATCAGAATGCGGTACCCCTGCATAGTATTCAGCGTGTAAAAAAATAAGCATGATTAATATCTATTATAATGGGGCTATCCTCGATATTGGACAAGCCCCTTTTTCTTCGGTCTGTAATTCTCAAAGAGATAAATTTACTTTTGAGACCTCTTTATGTTTTGTGCTAATTTATCGAGCTTTTAAATGCATTCCTTAATATATCAAAAGATGTGTCCAATTCTTTTTTGGAGATGGTAAGAGGAGGAGATAGTTGTATTATATTTCCTTTCGACACCTTAAAGCTCAGCCCATTATCCAAACATCGATATAGTATGGTTTCGGCCAGATCGGATGCAGGTTCTTTCGTCTTTCGGTCTTTTACTAACTCAATTCCCCACAGAGCACCAATTCCCCTGACATCTCCGATACTGGAGTACATGGATTGCAACGTATCTAAACGCTCCTTTATATAGGCTTGATCCTCTTGTACCTTCAATAATATATTATTCTGTTCAATATATTCTATCGTAGCCAAAGTAGCAACACAGCCTAAAGGAGATTTTTCATGCGTATAATGCCCCAGCGAGATGTCTTTAGCTATATTAAACGATTCGCGGACAACTATTCCGGCCATTGGAAATATTCCGCCTCCCATACCTTTTCCAATACAGATAATATCGGGTTCTATCCCAAAGTGCTCGAAAGCAAACATCTTGCCGCTTCTTCCGAAAGCGATTGGAATTTCATCCAGAATCAACAGGATATTATATTTATCACATATTTCGCGTACCCGTTTCCAATATGCCAATGATGGTATCTGTACATCAGTATTACGGATAGTTTCGATGATGAAAGCTCCAATATCTCCTTCTTTTTGCACAACGTATTCGAGATAATCAGCATATATAGAATCATTATCTGTTTCAAAAACACCTCTATAAAGCATCGGTGGGGGAATACGCTCCACTCCGGGAAATAAAGGCCCTATGCCTGCCCTAAACTGAGCCTCTCCTCCGACTGCAATAGCATCCATTGAGGCACCATGAAAAGCGTCCCACACCGAAACGACTTTATATTTTCCTGTTACGACACGGGCAAGCTTCAAAGCTATTCCTACTGCCAATGTCCCGGCAGGGGCAAACAATACCCTATTCAGGTCTGAAGGCATCAGGCTTGCAAGCTTTTCGGCACATTCGATTGCAGGTTCATTCGTAAAACGGCGGGGCGAAAATGGAAGCACATCCATCTGTGTTTTGATACGGTCAACAATATAAGGATTCTTGTGTCCTAACTGATGAACATTGTTGCCATGAAAGTCAATATATTTTTTCCCACTTTTGGCATATAAATATACACCCTCCGCCCTATCCAACACATCGAGGCATGGAGTAGAAAGTGACTGATGAAGATATTGGCTTTTGTCGCGTTCGAGAAAACGGGAGGCCTCTGTTTCCTGCAACTTATTTTGCCAGACTGTGTGTAGACGTGAAAGATTAACATCCCCTTCACTCCTTAAATCCTGTAACATATATTGTGGTTATAATGATGATATCGCTTCTATTAGTTTCTTCATATCGGTTGGATATATTTGGCCGATAGAGCCGATTCTGAATGTATCCGTCCCCGATATTTTTCCGGGATAAATAACGAATCCCTGTTCTTTCAGTTTTGTATAAAAATCTTTGAATGAGAAATTTTCATCCGGATATTCAAATGAAGATATAATTGGCGACTGTATATCTTCCGGTAATAAGATATTGTATCCTAACGATTTCATTCCCTGAGCCAATATCTGTTGATTTTCCTTATATCTTTTATATCTGCTTTCTATCCCTCCTTCGGCGTCAAGCTCATCCAGAGCCTGCTTAAAAGCTCTTACGGTATGGGTTGGAGAAGTAAATCGCCATTTTCCATTGCCATCTTCCATTGTTTTCCATTGAGCATATATATCCAGTGACAAACTTTTTGAGTTTCCCTTACATCTTTCCAATTCGCTATGTCTGGCTATAATAAAGGCAAATCCGGGAACACCTTCTATGCATTTGTTTGCACTGCTTATCATATAATCAATACCCAGACTACCTATATCGAACGGTATTCCTCCAAAACTGCTCATGGCATCTACAATAAGCGTTTTATTGTGTTTTTTCGCGATCAGGCACAAGTCTTCCAATGGATTCAATATACCCGAAGTAGTTTCGCAATGAACAAACGCCACATGTGTAATATCGTTCATCTTTTGCAGAGAAGAATCTAACTCAGATAATGATAGAGGTTCTGCCTCTCCAAATGCCAATACTTCATAATTTAGTTTTGCATATTGGCAAATAGTTATCATCCGGTCGCCATATGTACCATTCGTGAGTATTAACACTTTGTCTTTTTGCGACATGGAACAGGTTATTGTAGCTTCAACAGCATACGTTCCGCTACCCTGTAACAAGACGGATGTATAGTCTGCTGTATGTTTTGTGGCTAAAGCAACCAGGCGATCCCTGATATTTTGTACTATTGATATATTATAGTCGTCGTCCCATGTACAGTAATCCACCATCATTTTCTCTTTTACTGTTGGCGAGGTAGTCAGGGGGCCGGGTGTTAATAATATATATGGTTTCATTATTTTATATTCGTATTAATTTGTTCTATAACTTGGGGAAGTTCTGTTATTGAATCAATTACATAATGTGCCCCTGTGGCTGACATTTCGGATCTGACTATATTCATTTTCTCAGTTAACACGGTTTCGGGCATTTCATTTGCCTCATATTCAGATATACCAAGCATACTGCTTCCCATCACAACACCCACTGTCCATACTTTAGCATTTATTCCTTCACGGATATCTTCGACTGTATCACCAACTTTGACCACACAATCCGGATTTTGAATATTCAAATCAATCATGTTCCTGAAAATCATAAATGGTGCGGGGCGTCCCATTGGTAAATCATCCGGTGTAACACAATTGTCAACCACATACCCCTTCATACCTGCGGCAGGCTCTACAATATCCATCATCTTGCGTGTGTAACCGGTTGTAGAACCAATTTTGATATTCTTAATCCGGAGAGTATTTAATGTGTCTACAACGTAAGGTATGGGATCAGTATATTCAGACAACGTAGAAAAAAGATATTTCTCAAAGAATTGATTCAGTTTTACAACATCTGATTCCACCCAATCCCTATCGTATAAGGCCTTGAATTCGCTATTGACCCGGCTCATCCGAAGCAATTGCCTTATATGTTCTATTTTAGCCATTCCCATAGGGATACGGACTTCGTCCGTTGTGACTTTAATATTAAAATCCCGGAATGCTTTTACAAAAGCGTCTACAGGTGCGAAACATCCAAAATCGATGGCTGTACCTGCCCAATCCATAACAACGCATTCTATTTGTTTTTCTTTTGACATTATTTTATATTTTTACAAGGGTTAAACTTCTTTGTTTATTATACAGCACTTTTAAAGCAATTGTAATAGATAAAATACAGATCAAACTAATTCCTATCGACAGGGAATTATAATATTGCAGCCAATTAATTTCAAATCCTAAAACCGACTTTCCAAGTAAGAAAACACAGGAAAACAAATACCCAAGAAAATCGGCTAAATAGATAAAGAAACCGACATTGCCTGCAATCCTGAAACAAGCAATAAAACGATCGAAGAATATAGTCTGAAATGCCAGGTATGCCGTATAGATACCTATACTCTGCAAAAACAACCAGGTAACCGGGGTGGTGCTTAATTGATTAAAAAATAAAGAAGTAAACAGGACAAACAGGGAACCGGTCATCATCAACAACAGCAATATATTCAGGGATTTTGCATTATCTTTAATTAAAATCATCGCACCAAATACTACCAAGAGAATGATCGTTATAACGGAATCTACCTGCACAAACAAAAAAGAGGTAAGATTTATGCTCGTATGCCTTAGAATATCTACTAAAAAATCTTCCTTTATATCACGCAGCACAGTATACAGGACATTGACAATAAGAAATGGTATCAGCAATGTACTATACTTCTTCAACAATGACATCCGTTGCTTTCCTCCGAGCGGGATACGTTCCGTGCGATTTGCTTTATCTTCATCCGTCGGGTCGGGCAAGCGATCCAGAAAACAGGCTATCGTAACCAATAGCGGGAAAGTAACCGCCCCTATAACTGCCGGCATCCAGAAAGGGCTTACATCCATATCAAGGACAAAAAGCCCAAGCGATTTTGCCGCTCCCGAACTAACGACCATACTTACGCCCAAAAAACTGGCTAAAATATCGGTCAGCTTCCGCCCTTCGAGATAGGAGAACAGGAAACCCCACATACAACCCAACGACAATCCATTGAAGAACAGGCAAAAAAAGTTGAACGGATATGAGATAGCCCCAAATAAGACCAAAGACAGTTCGGCACAGGCTGCCGATATGACAATTACGGGCAGGCGGTGATTGCGCTTGAGTTCCGAGACGAATTTGATACCAAGAAATTTCGCCAACAGGTAACCCGATATCTGGCTTATACTGATAACCACTTTATAGTCCAGACTAAAAAGTTCCAGTCCGTCGAAAGTAGAAGCAGTAAATGCTTTCCGTAATGTATAAACCAGAAAATAAGCAAATAATGACCCGCCTCCGGCCCAGATAATGAACAGAATATCGGATGGTTGCTTTTGCGCCTTAACTCCCATTATCTCAAGAATAATTTATTAGCCGGGATAATTTGTTTCGGAATGCCGGGGCCTCTGTACAGAGTCTCTATCCAAAAGCCTCCACCAACATTGATGAATCCTACGCGGATATGATGTCTCCCCTTTGTGAGTTTTACCGTGCCCTGCTTTTCTATCACCCCATGATCACCATCGTTATTTACAACCAATTGGTCATTTACATATAACAGGCTGCCATCATCCGATTGGAGATAAAAGGTGTATTCTCCGTCCTGATCAATCTCAAGAAGAGACTCGAATTGTAATCCTAATGAACTCTTTCCTTCCGGCATTAAAGACTTAATATACTCACGGTCGAGACTTATTTCCGGACTTTTCCATGTCTTATCGGGACTCAGGGGACGAAAATCAGGTACACTGTTCCACTCTTTGCCTTCAAAGTAGCTGACATTCACGCCATTTGCCTCATTACTGCTTACAATACGGAAGTAAGCCTCCGATATAAAACTTTCAGTATCGTTCTTTCCGAAAGATTTGGCTTTCACTACAGTTGTTTTGTTTAGAGTGAACGGCGCTGTATATAATTTCGATTCTTGTGTTGGATCGGTGCCATCCGTCGTATAATAAATCTTATCGGAAGAATCGTTTCCTTCTATCTTAACTATTGCCGTTTTATCTACATACAAACCTCCCTGCTGAGCTGCAGATGCTCGTCCTCCATTAATTTTAGGCGGATTTGCAAATCGTATCAAAGGTAAAGGATCAATGGGGGAGTCGTTACCTTCGAATGCACATCGGATAGCTTTTCCGCGCCATGCATAAGGCTCTTTCAGACCCAAAGCATAAGTGATGGTAGGCGCTACATCAAACATATATACCTCGGTAGGAATAGAATAATTTTGTTTTATCCCTTTTCCTCTTAAAATAAAAGGAACTGTTATTTCCTCCTGGGTTGTACCTCCGTGTCCCAATCCAATACCACCATGATCCGAAACAATCATAATCATTGTCTTATTCTCTATACCGGCTTCTTTCACTGCATCAACAATGATACCGACCAATGAATCGGTTCTGCCGATACAATCCATATAGCCTTGCGACATGTGCCCGTCGTGGTGTCCGGCCGCATCCACATCATCGAATTGTGAAAATAAAAACATCGGTTTCTTTTCTTTTATATACGCGGCCATAGCTAAAGCTGTTTCCTCCTGAGTGGGATAAGTCTTATCGACGGAAGCCAAGCCCTTCTCAAAAAGGTCGCCAAAACCACTCCAATGATATATCATCCCCAGTTCGGCATCTGCACGCTGCGCCCTGATTACACTCAATACTGTAGGAAAAAATCCCTGTTTATCTACTACCACAGCCTTGAGGCTATGGTCATTTATCCGCCAATCGTTGTTCGTTACCCCGTGTATCTCGGTTCCGGCTCCCATCAGCATAGATCCCCAGTTGGCAGCGCTGGATGACGGTTGTACTGTCCTGACATGTTCACATAAAGCTCCGTTGCGAATAAGTTTGTCCATATTCGGTGTTGAGGCTTTTTTTAATCCTTCTACACTCAAGGCATCAATACCTATTACAATTACATGTTCAATACCTGTTGCAGGTTGCTGGGCTACAGCGTTTAGCTGAAACAGGATCGCTATTATCAAAAATATCTTTTTCATCATCATTTATTATTTATCTATCCAAATACGGGTAGTCAGATTATCGGCACCTTGTCGGCCAACAGCCTCTTTATAGTTTTTGTTATTATAATTTTGTTCGAATTGAGGATACGGGATGCGGCGAGGCCATTCATTTATAGCACTGCTGCTGTTATATCCGCCGGGAGGCGTTGTCGATATTTGATGGGGGATACCGGTTCTTCGCCATTCACTCCAACCCTCGAAGCCGCAGAAAAAGAGCGCAATCCATTTCTGGGTATATATTTTTTCGAGCTTTTGGGCTTGTGTCCCGGTATAGGCCACTGCCGGTTGTGTCATATAGTCATTCTGCGGCAAAATATTGCTGCTTGCAGGATAGGTGAAATATGAAGGCACGCGGCTCGCCCAATATTCGAAACTGGCATTGATGCCTTCCCTGTAATAAGTTTCGGCATTGCCTGTCGAAATCAGCCCTCTTTCCCGCGCTTCGGCTAAATGCAACTGTATCTCACTGTAGGTTAAGATAATGGTTTGAGCCGCTGTTGGCGAAGCAATAGCAGGGTCGATAGACCGGGGAAGAAAAATGTTGCTCAAGGTTGAATTATCATTCGTACCTCCATTGAAGTTAATCTCATCGGCTGTGTTCAGACAGTTAGGCACGCCTGCAAACTGAGGGTTGCCTTGTACCACACTGTTTTTTGTAGGGCTGGCATAGGCATGTATCCTGTTGTCGTTCAATGCTTCGAGATTAGCCGCTAAAGTGGTTGCCATAAAACGGCTGTTGTTAAAATCGGCCGGCGTATTGGTGTAAGATGGTGCATAATTGCCCTCCTCGTTCAGAAAAGTAAAAACAGCATTGTCGGCATTGCTTTCGAATAACGGGTATTTTGCCGGATTAGATACCATCTCCTGTAGAAGTTGCGCTACATTTATTTTCAGTCCGGATTTATCAGATATTCTCATCAGGAGGCGTATGCGAAGACCGTTTGCAAACTTCTGCCATTTGACCGCATCCCCATCGAACAGGATATCTTTGGATATGTTCTCCGCCGAATTTTTACCAAGAAGCGTATTGGCCTCATCGAGTTTCGCTATCAGATCGTAATAGATATCTTCCTGCTTGTCATATACCGGATATTTATTCCCTTCGGTTTTGTTTTTCAGGGCTTGCGAATAAGGAAAGTCCCCGTACATATCAGTCATTACCTGAAACATCCACGACTTTAATGTAATTCCTATTCCCAGCATGTGGGGATTTGCTTCCGCGTCGGACGCATCGATTATATTTTGTACATCGCGCAGGCAACCGAAATAATACCGTTCTGTATCTGTAGCATTGAATGCGCTGGCAAACATGCTTGTGAACGTATCTTCCAAATAATCGCAAACGATTGTCCCTCTCGACAAAGTGTTGCTGAAATATGACCTCGATGCGCTATTGATAATGGAAGGCAGTAATAGTTCTACCTGTTTAATTTCTTCGGGGCTGTTTGGATTTGTATTTATGTCTTCGAAATCATTTGTACAAGACTGTATAAATAGAAAGCCCAAAATGATTGAAATGAATTTATATATCTTTTTCATACGGAAATTTGTTTTTAAATATTGTACAAAAGAGCCTGTTTAGAAACTCAGATTTAACTGTATCCCTATACTTTTGGAAGTTGGGATACTCAGATTTTCGAAACCTAAAACAAGGCCGTTTCCTGTGTTAGCCATTGCATTCTCCGGATCTATATGTTTGTTTTTCCCGTCAGTGAACAAAAGGAGATCTCTTCCGAACAGGTAGATGCCAGCATTTTTCAGGTGTACTTTTTGCAGCATTTTTTGTGGAAACTGGTATCCGAACTTAAGTTCCCTGAGTTTTACAAACGATGCATCCAGTTTTTGTGCTTCGGAATTGTGGTCATAGTAATTTTTGTGAAAACCACGGGCATCAGTGCCATATACGCCCTGACTGTAGGTTCCATCATGTATCGTCAGGTTAGGGGTATATGTTCCATCGGGTAGCTGAGCAGCACCCTCAAGGTAATAAGGGTCGTCGTACTCCGTACCTATCTGGCGGGCGCCACGCCCTGTTTCGGTTTCTACCAATTGCCCTGAGCCAATTCCCTTGTTGAGTGTGCGGGATACAAATACTCCGCCCTGACGGATATCGAACAGGCAGCTAAGAGAAAATCCTTTGAATGAGAAACTGTTATATATACCGGCCGTCCAATCAGGATTTACATTTCCTAACAGGATAGGATCTTCGGTCATCACCGGCAACCCATTCGCCCCGATGATAATTTCACCTTTCATAGGGCCTTCTTTGACACGTTCAAATCCAGGTCCGTATAGCTGACCTAACCGTTCTCCAACCTTAGCCACCATTTTTGCATCCTCGCCGGGAGCAGATACAACGAGCTCATCCAAGCCTTCAGCCAACTCTAAGACTTTTCCTCTATTTGTTGCAAAATTTACATTTACATTCCATTCAAATCCATTAGACAGTTTAATGGGAGTAGCACCCAGTACCAGTTCAAATCCTGTATTTCGGAGTTTTCCGGCATTGATAACCTGGCTTCCGTATCCTGATGTCGGAGTCGATTGCAGGTTAAGAATCTGGTCTTTCGAATCGGATTGGTACCAACTAAGATCGACGCTCAACCGATTATTAAACATCATTAGTTCGAGACCACCCTCTATTGTGGTAATAAGTTCAGGCTTTAAGTTTTTGTTTTTTAACGCGCTTTCTTCCGAAATAAGCGCATAATTTCCGTAAAATCCGCCATAGGAATAAGTCGTACGCAGATTGTAAGGGTCGGTATCATTACCTACCTGTGCATAGCCTCCCCTTATTTTCAGCATGTCTATATATGATGGCAGGTTAGCCACTTCATTTATCAACACACTTGCTGTAATGGCGGGATAGAAATAGGAATTTTTATCCTCAGGTAAGGTACTGGACCAGTCATTTCGTCCCGACAGGTCTAAAAACACTGTTCTTTTATAATCTAACAGAACGTTTCCATACACGCTATTGATACGTTTATGATATCCATATGCCGACACAGAAGGACGTTCTTTAGAGTTGCCCAAAGAATAAAGACCCGGAATAATCAGGCTATTCGCCGTATTTATGGATGTCCTTTGTTTACGATCCATTTGGTTGGCTCCCAAATTGGCAATGAGGCTGATGTCCTTATTTATGGTAGTGTTATAGGTTAAGAGCCCGTCAAAGTTATTTTCCTGAAAAGTAATTTTCGTTTCTTGATAAAAACCTTCCGGATAGTCTGCCGTACTTACAGCCATTTTACGAGGTCGAAAATCGCTGTAAAAATCTGTACCACCCCGAAGCATGAACTTCAGTTTATCATTTAGCTTTACGTCAAATTTCAGATTACCAAAAAATTTATCCTTATTTTGCTCCGAAGTATTTTCATACTGATAGAAATACGGGTTATTGTGATTTTCCCCATAGTTCCCCTGAAACTGATGTATCCCTTCCATGCCGGTAGTCCAGTAGTTCTTATAACTATTTATATTGTTACTTTGAGGTAACCAAATGAAGAAATACATTGGCGTTTCGCGGCCATAACCTAAATCGGGGCGATTGGTACTTTTGGTTTTAATATAATTACCCACGAATGAGGCGTCAACCCACTTGTTGATTTCGTAAGTTGAGTTTATATTGAAAGTATTGCGTGTCATTTTATTATTAGGAGTCAATCCTTCCTGATTATGATTGGTATAAGATGCCCTGAAGCTTCCTTTGTCATTGGCATTACTAATAGCTACATTGTGCACACGGGTATATCCCGAATCGAAAAAGTCTTTTAGATTATCGGGATGGGCTACCCATGGTGTCGCGATGGGGTTACCGCGATCCTGCAAATATACGTCGCCTGCCCTATACCCATTGTCGGTAGGTGAATCGAACTGTACACGGGGTTTGCCATCGAAACGAGGCCCCCAGCTTTCATCGTAACTGTCGTTTACACCATCGGGATACAAGCCTCCATTGCTATATCCAAAGTTGCTGCCTTCATATACGCCATTGTTTCCCTGCCCAAACAGACGTTGCAACTGAGGAAGCCTCAGGGGTGTTTCCCTTGAGAATGACCCGCTGTATGATATCCCCAGCCCTTTCTGGTTCTTTCCGGATTTGGTTGTAATCATTATTACTCCGTTGGCGGCTCTGGAACCATAGAGAGCGGATGCGGCAGCGCCTTTGAGCACGCTTATCGATTCCACGTCATCCGGATTGAATTCAGCAGAACTGTTGCCATAGTCGGCATTACTATGGTTCTGCACGGCATCATTCCCGACAGGTATCCCGTCTATTACATAGAGCGGCTGGTTTGCCTGATAATTTAATGACGACTCACCCCTGATAACAACACGGCTATGTCCTCCCACCGTAGAGTTCGTATTCACGGTAACGCCTGCAACTTTCCCGGAAAGGGCTGATGAAAAATTAGACACATGACCATCCATATCACTTCCCTTTATGTCCTGGACTGCATATCCCAATGCTTTTTTCTCTCTCGATATTCCTAATGCAGTCACAACCACTTCGTCGAGCAACTGTTGATTTTCCTGTAAGGATACATTAATTAATGTCCTGTTATTTACCTTTAGCTCCTGAGATAAGGCTCCCAGATAAGAATATACTAAGGTTTTGTCAGGCGAAGATATTGCCAATTCATACTCGCCATTTTCATTCGTCAGAGTAGCATTGCTTGTCCCTTTTTCCAGAATAGTGGCGCCAAGAAGGATCTCTCCATTCTGATCAGTAACAACACCTCTAACTTTAAATGTATTCTGAGCAAATACACTAAAAAACATGAACAGAAAACATATAAGTACTACATTTTTTTTAAATAAATTTTCCATATAATCATCTTTTGTATGTTAGTTTGGCTCAAAATTATGTGAGCAAAACCATTCCGTCTATGAATTTATAATGAATAATTTATTAAAATACAGGGGGTTTTATTACTTAATATTTATGCAATAAACAGGAAGAAAATATAGCAATTTCGTAAAATATAATTAACAAGCATATAATATCTTCATGCCTGATAAACCAACGACTCCATGTTTTTTGATTTGCTAAAAGAAGTATATAAACAGATAAATGATTTGCGGCAGAAAGGCATAAAGATGAAGGATATCGCCAATCATATTGATATGCCTTCCAGTGTTGTTTCGGCGATATATTCTACTGTTCTGCCCGCATACCTGAATAATCTTGAGAAATTAGGAAAAAATGAAGCGTTAGATTATGCCATATCCCAGGTAAACAATGTGTCAAAGAAAAGGCTATTGGCATCCATTACAGACATACACACCCGGCTATCATCTTTCATCCCTCATATCAGCACTCCAGGCAAAGGCACATTTATCAATTCTCTTGATAAATTCTCAAAAAAATCTGATGATATAGCACTAAGTTATTTAGGATCTTATGATAGTTACAGCCTGTCATCGGCCCGGGATGCCCTGAAGAAAGAACCTTTTATTTTAGAAAATGGCGAAATGGGGCAAATAAATGTTGTCAGGAAAAATGCATACAATTCATTAAATTCGGGAATTGCCATCGTAATACATGGGTATAGTATGTATATCATGCTCAATGAATCAGATGAGTCTCAACTGGCATTGGTAACTATTTATCTTCAATTGCCGTTTTATGAAAATGTTAAATTCCTGAGGGGAATGTATATGACATTAGATTATAATAGAAATCCGATAGCTCGTCGAATCCTTTTTGTGAAAAATGAATCCCCGATCGATATAGAAAGTCTGACAGGGAGAATAATAGAGAAGGATGAGATTGATAATCATCTTAAAGTATATTATGATTATGTATCAGGTTCATCAGATGTAATCAAAATGTGCTCTATTCCTTTTCCTCAGTTTAACCAAGACGATTTAATCACTGAGAAAAAAATTTTGTTGTCAATAAAATAATGTAATGGCTCTTTGCAAATATTTTCATTAGCAAAAAGGCAATTCATTTACACTATACATCATCAGAAAGCTTGCTTGTCAGCAAACTTATAATAACAAGAAAGCCCACTAAAAGTGGGCTAACTAAGCTAAATACCAAAATTTGATCTACCTAACCAATATAACAGGTAGCTATAACCAAACAAATTCTTCTATTCTGTTTACTAATCTCCGGATTCAGCTATTTTAGCCAGTAGGTCCGGATAATCTGCTATAATTCCGTTTCCTCCTGAGTTTTGAGTTTTATCAGATTCCAGAGTCATATCAATGTTCATAAAACTTATTGCAGCTAAGGCCACATTATCCGGTTGCTTGCTTCTATTATTACTGTGGATATAAGCCTCAACCGGAACTTTAACTTCTTTACAGGCTTCCAGGCTATCTATGCCGGCCATCGGTATCGAAACAGTGAAACCATCAATCTTATTTTCCGCATTGCGATTAAATACTATACTGCCACCATATTGAGGCAAGGCAAAAGTTTCTCCCTCAACATATTTCAGATCGCATTCTCCTACCGAGGCTGTAATATTCAGAACCGTATCATTTACGATTGAGATAACGGCGTCCTCAGCAAGGCTACCTTCCGGAAAGACATAGTGTCCCGTATAATCTTGCAAATCTGCTTTAACCTGAGCGTTCATTACCAGTAATGAAGCCAATAATGTAATAAGTAAAAAGACTTTTTTCATTGCTGTATTATAATTTTAGAATCCTACTTTAATCTGCACCCCGTATTGACTGGGGCTACCTCCTATAAATGTTGGCATACCTATAGTATTTCCGCTGTTTCCGGCATCAATAATGTATTTCTTATCAAAAGCATTCTTACCATAGGTACTGATTTCACAATACATCTTATTCATTTTAAATCCAATTCCGGCTGTATAATTAAATAGTCCGTAACCTTTTTGGCTTAATAACTCTGTATTGTCATCCTCAAAATATACCTTCGATTTATAAGAATATGCGGGACGTATAAATATGGTTTGTCCGCCTTTCAATGGGATATTCGCATCCACACCTAGAGAAAAGGTCTGTTTGGGGGTAAGCCGGAATCTATTTCCTGCATATTCCTGAGGATTTCCGTCTTCATCTTCATCATTAAATTTGCCATCAATATACGCGAAATTTGCAAACGCACTCAACTGAGACATAAAATGGTATCTCAAGCCTGTTTCGATGCCGAAACTATGAGCTTTACCCGCATCATTAGCCTGATATTGAGGAGTGAGGCTGCCTTCGATCGTCTTTAACGAAGTGGTCTGGAAATGATTCCAGTCATAATAAAACATGGTAAAATCATAGTTAAGCCTGCCTTTGAGCACATTCCCTTTTATTCCGGTTTCGTAACTCCAGATAATTTCAGGTTGAAGATAAGTTGTTTCAGAAGGTAACACGCTAACGACGCCCGGACGCCTGCCCCGCGATACACTTGCATAAATATTGTTCCGGTTAAACATATAGTTTAATGCCAAACGCCCTACATAAGAGAAATAGTCTTTTGACGCTGAAATTTTTCCATTCGAAACAGGGTTCAACAAATTAGGAGATTGATTCATCAACTGTCCGAATATACTTGGCTGTGCTGAACCAACCGATTCGTATGATCCTTTCTGATGTTCGTAACTTAATCTGATACCACCGGTAATTCCCAGTCGGGAAGTAATTTTATATGTACCGTCGGCAAAGAACTCTGCCGCGTTATTCACACCTGTATTTTTAGACGTCTCTTCATGGTAAGCATTTATAGGATGATTGGAGAGTAAATCAATGGTTCCGATCAGTTGCTGCTGTGTCTCTACAGGTAATTGCGCGAATATTTGCTCCAGTTTCAGAGGCATACCCATCTGAGCGCTGAATACCTGCTCTAATGTAGTTCTGATGTCGGGAATATTACTTACATAATTCGGTTTGCCATCTGTTAGTGCTGGAGTAGAAGGGAATAACATATCGGCAATCCCGGCAACCTGCTCTTCAGACAAAAATCCCGTTGCCGCAAACTGGTCGGTCAGCATTTTTTTCAATACAGGAGAAATATAGGCCGGATATAAACTTTGCTCATTAATACGCATCGGTACTTCCTGGGAATTGTTTTCGTAAAAATAACTCGCTCCGACAAAACCTGAAAAATTATCCTTATTGTCATAATTAAAGCGGAACTCCTGACTTAGCTGTGTCCCTTTCGCTTTTTCCGAAACCCAAAGAATGGGAGCTGCGGTACCATCCGCATCGAACGATTCATCTGAGTCGAATGCGCGAAATCCGGATATAGAAGAGAATTTCCAGTTTGGATTAATTGTATGATCAATTAAAAAGCCGGCTCCTCCAACATTTCTCTTTATATAAAGGTTTTTACCTTGTTCCAGGTCAGCCATTGTATTCGGGGCTGTATTTCCTCCGGCTGGGGCATATTGTCCGTTTTTGAAAGAAGTTCCGGGGTAATTGTCACGTTGATAGTCTAAAATAAGATCGGCAATTGTATTTTCCCCACCAAAAAACCGCGTAGAATTCCTGATTGCCCAGGTATTTTTACCATTCAGATCACCACCCGAAAGATTCTTGATAAAACCATCCCTGTCTTCATAGTTGAATGAAAAGCGGTTTAATAATTTGTCTTTTACTATAGGAGTATTTATAAATCCGGAAGCTAACTTCTGATTATGAGATCCATATCCAAGAGTGACCTCTGCGCCCAAAGTATTTACAGGTTTATGACGCACGATGTGTAATGCCCCTATCTCCGCACCACGCCCAAAGAGTGTTCCCTGAGGGCCTTTAACTACTTCTATCCGTTCCAGGTCGAACAACTCTACTGCAGACCCGCGAGACCGGGATATAGATATACCGTCCTGAAAAACAGAAACCCTGGGCTGAGACCGGGAATCACCATCGTCTGACGTTACCCCGCGGATCACATAACCCGGATTGTTAGGACTCTGCAATTGCATCTGCATACCCGGGATATACTCCGACAATTCATCCAATTGCCTAATGTTCAAAGCCGTCAGGTTTTCTCCTGACAATGCGCTTACCGCGGCCGGGACTTCGATATTGCTTTGGCTCCTTTTTTGGGTAGTTACAACCACTTCATTCAGTAGTTGTGTATCTTCCTGTAAAGTCACCTGCATACTTTCGTTGGCCTGCATCTCTTTTGTAATATAGCCTAATAACGAAAAAACAAGGATATTCTGTCTTTTTACATCCGAAAGGGTGAACAACCCTTCCTGATCACTATTAATTCCGGTTCTGGTACCTTTCACTATAACACTGACCCCGGCCAAGCTCTCTCCTTTATCATCGGTTATTTTTCCGGATATTCTGTTCTGTTGCGCACATAGTGTTATATTGAAACAAGTAATAAGTAGTAAAATGAATACTAAACGGATAAGTTTCATAGCAAGTTTTAATTTGTTTATATGCTTTTCTATATATTTCAAAGCAACATAAATACAATTACCAGAAGGTGACTTGACTATTACAATTTTGCTAATATTTTAAATGCAGTATTATATGACACTTAAAAGTCAGGTTACAATATAAAAATAAGCGACTAATCCCTAGCCGCTTATTCCGAATTAAGTAGTGTTTTTTTATTTAGGAAGTTCCTTTATCTTATATGTACTGTTTTGAGTAAATACCCGTCCAAACATATCAGTTGCCCGAACTTCTATGCGATGCTCTCCTATGGGGAGGTTACTTGGTATACTGGCACGCCACAAATGGCGGCATATCTGCGCATTCGAAGGTCTTCTTACAGGTTTTACTTCGTCTAAATAATCCCAGTCCTGCATATAACGATAGTAGGCAGGATCGTAATCATCTATTTTTGTCATTTTTGTCCATGTCCCATCATCGACACGGTATTCTACATTATCATTATCTGATCCCATAAAGAAATTGGCATATATCCCCGATGTGATCCATCGTCCTTTATAAGGTACAACTTTGGGGTTATATATGGATATCTGGTAATCGTCCGGCTGTCCGGCTACTTTATAGTCCAATGTATATTTATCGCCTTTTATATTTATAATTGCATACCCCTGGGGTGTCCCGTCACGCATTGTAGATGTCGGCAAGCCTTTAGCATTGAGTACTCCTGAATACCAGTCACCACAGGAGGTTCCCACATTATATTCGTGAATCGGTTTCTCCCTGTCCAACCCATCTTCTTTTCCTATAAAATTATGGGACTGAATGTGTGTATGGGCGGATAATACTAATACATTCGGATAGCTATTTAACAACGAATACAGTTGTTGCCTGTCTGTTTCCCTGAAAGCATCTTTGTCTTGCCTATCAAACAAAGGAATATGCATACTGATTATAATGAGCTGATCCGGCTGTACAAATTTAAGATCGTTTTCTACAAATTTCAATTGATCTTCTCTCAATCCGCCAAGATATCCTTTGCCTGTGACAGGGTTAGGATAAAGTATATCATCCAGTACAATATAATGCACTTTCCCATAATTGAAAGAATAGTTTGCCGGACCAAAATTAGATTCGAATGTCTCGTCAGAAAATATATCTTCTTTGGCATCATAATTCATATCGTGATTACCAATGACATTATACCAAGGTAATCCCATTTGTTTAATAGCCTCTTTGTATAACAAATGTAGATTCAGATTATCTCCTACAAGGTCACCTAACGTAATGCCGAAGCTTAGACCGCTTCTTTCTTTTGCCTCATTTACAATACCTTTGATAAAATATTCTACTTCCTGCTCAGAGTAAACCTGTGAGTCCCCAAAGATGAATGACGAATAAACCTCCGGTTCATTGTATCTGATAAGGCCAAAGTCTATCGATTTTGGTAATTCGCCTGTCGGCTCTACTCCTTTATAAAAAAAGGATGAGGGTGACCCTTTGGGTTTATGTATATAATAAAATTGGAGGAAGTTATACTCATTTACAGGAATTTTATATCCGGTTGGTTTTATTACAAAGATGATATTATCATCACCTACAGGCAAAGTATATTTACCTTCGGAATCTGTCAATACAACATCCGTTCCGTTCGATACGGCAACATCGGCGATCCCCTTTTCCTTTTTCTCTTTTTGTCCGTTGTTATTTATGTCTTCAAATACATAGCCTTTGGCTAGTTGCTGTGCCGACAAATTAAATAAACTTGTCAGTAAGAACGTAATGAGTAATAGTTTTTTCATAAAAACAGATTATTTTGTCTTTTGCTAATTTATATAGTAATTGCTTCAAACAATTCTTTATCAGACATGATTATAATGATTGGGTAATATTTCCCGGGAGCAAAGATATTTTTTAGATGTTACGACAGTATTAATAAATCGAAAATTATAAATAAATATACATTGAAATATCAAGATTATACCATCGGGTATTTCATATTCATTTTATAGACCTTTTATTTAGTAAAACCTGAATATGGGCCAAATTTCTGTTTCAATTTCAAATCATTGCGGTCTGAGTCCAGTATATAAATATAATACTCTCCGTTTTCCTTAACTCTCAGAAGGATATGCCCATCGGTAGATTTATACGCCTTTTCTACTAAATCTCCAATAAAATTCCTATTTACATCAAGTATATTAGTGGCAAATAAATCCCTGTCGTCCGGGTATATACCTTTTGATGTCAGGCGTATGAGTGTCTTGTGTGCAGGCTGGTCACTCGACCAAACCGACTGCATCCATACCCTCGGCCTCAATGTCCCGATAAATGTTGAATTCAGCACATCTCTTCCGGCATGATGATTAGCCACTGCAACATCGACTCTTCCAATTAAAGGGGCAATCGCACTTTCTACATTATAACTTTGTGGATCACCAACACCTCCAATTCCAGTTATATCACCTCCTATAAACATACTGAATTTACCATAGTTGATGCGCAATGCGCAGCTGACATTGTTTTCAGAAGCTTTGTAAGAAGCGGTATCGCTATAAAGAGGTTCTATTTCTTTGTTGGCTGTATATCCATTTGCATATAGATTCCGTATTTTGAATCCGGAGAATCCAGACTTAGGAACAAACTGTGTATCTGACCCGACATCGAACTTTTCTATTACAAGCCCCGATTCTTTTTTGTGATAATCAAGAAACTCTTTGTAATTAATAAATGTTTGATATTCTTTCTTGTTCGCCCCATTAGCCAAATGGTATTCCAAATTGTATGGCTGATTATAGTCAGGGTATCCCCTGTCGACAATCTTGCGAATAGGAATATTATCACCAACACCGGTTATTCCCGAGAGTAAATAGCCGCCTTCGCAAGATTTAGCCGAACCATCATAAACTAATCCGTAATGATCGTCGTGAAAATGTGTGATCAAGGAATAATCTAATACAGGCTTTTCTCCTTTTGGTGTTAATATCCGGATGTAATGAGAAATCCATTGGTATGCAAAACGAGAAGCATTTGGTTTTGCTGTTGTATTTCTAGGCGACCATGTACGAGGATCTTCGAGATCCAGCTCTCCGGCATCAATAAGCATTCGTGTGCCATCCGGCATGGTAATAAGCATGGCATCACCACGCCCTGTATTTATCATCAATGCATCAAAATCGCCTTTTTGCCATTGAGGATATGATTCATGTAATTGTTGAGCTTGTATATACAAGCTCAACAAAACAGTCAATAATATTATAATCGCTTTTTTCATCAGTATATCCAAAGTTTATTTAATATTCTGTCGGAGGTATATCCCTGCGCTTTTATTGCATTATCCCAATTATTTTTATTTACTGTTTGTTCCGATTGAGGATACAACATTTTGTAGGGTACGGTTGCCGTTACTTGTCCCATACCACAAGATATTTGAGGATAGCCTGTCCGGTGATAATGAAATAAAGGTTCAAAATCGTTTTGATGATAAAACAAGATATAACGCTGTTCATATATCTGTTGCAATGCCTTTGTCGGATTATATTTAGCCACCCCGTTTATATAATCAGTTATATCAGACTCACCTATATCATAGAATTCCATAGAAGCTCTCATTGCTGCATTATAATATGTCCCGGCATTGCCGCTAATCCAGCCCCTGGTAATAGCTTCTGCAATAGCAAGCATTATCTCCGAGTGGGAGAGAGCCAGAGATGGCTTTCCTACCTGAAACGTCGTATAATTTATTTGATTAATACGGCTGAAATCTCCTGATTCTGCATCCGAATTAATATCTTCCGACTTTTGAGTTGCGTCAATCCCATCATAAGCTGAAAAATCTGTATCCGCTTTCCCTTGCTGCTTCGCGTTGTTCGAAGGCATTGCATAATAGAATAAACGTGGGTCTTGTAAGTTTTTCATCAAATCGCAAATTGTTTTTCCCATATATCGCTTGTTACGAGTGTCCAAATGCTCGTATAATGGATATCTGGTACCATCTCCGTCCAGATAGTTCAACTTCAATTCATCTGATCTATCTGTAAACACAGGGTATTCGGACGGGTTGGAAATGATTGCCGAAAACTTTTGCGTTACTTGTATGTCACTATCGTCTTTTTTATTGCTAAGCATTATTAGTATACGGAGTTTATATGAATTTGCCGCTTTACGCCATTTCGTTATGTCTCCATTATAAATTATATCTCCTTTCAGTATCAACTGTTCATTTTTAAGAATCTGATTTGCTTGTTCCAATTCATCCAGAATACCTATCATTACATCTTTCTGTGAATCATATACAGGAGTAAAACGATCCGCAACAGTGTTATCCTGCCCTTTCAAAGCCTGAGAATAAGGGATATCCCCATAAAAACAGGTAAGAAAGTAAAAGTTGTGAGCCCTAAGTATATGAGATACGGCAATATATGCTTCCTGCGATTCGTTTCTTTCAGCAGTTTCTTTCATTTTCTGGACATCACGGAGAATATTATATTCGTCCCAGCTGCCATAAGAAAAATTATATGTCTGCCAGTCTTGTGCATCCGAAACTGCGGTTATCTGGCGCATTGCCAAAGCCGGTTGCCAAGGGTATCTATTCTTAAATGACTGAAACAGGACATTCGGTAAGATTGATTCAGGCTCTACCTCTATAGGCCTGTTTGGATCAAGATTGTATTTGTCTATCTCGCACGATGAGAATAGTAAACATACGATAATTACTGAGAATATATTTATTAGCTTCATTGCTTTTAAAATTTGACGTTAATATTAAAACCGATGTTTCTATACGATGGGAATTGCAGTTTGTTTTCATCCATCCCTCCCGAACCTTCGTCCGGGTCGGACATCGGGAAGTCGGATATGATGAATAAGTTGGAGGCAACTACACTAAGAGATGCTTGTTTCATCCCGATATTGAGCTTCTCCAGCAGTTGTGGCCGAAAGGTGTATCCTAAAGATATTTCCCGCATTTTCAGAAACGAAAGGTCAAAGGCGTTTGTCTCGCCACTCATCCGGTAATAGTATTGCTCGCTAAATGATTTATAATCGGTCGGACGGTCATTTTCCTTGAATACTCTCGTATCCACAACATTTCCGTTCGCATCTGTTGTCAAAGAACCGGATACAACATTTACTCCTTTTGCTATATAAGGTTTACCTTCTACATAATCCTCTCGTTCCCAACCTACCGAATTGGGATGTGCACCTGAATACCACATCTGACGATTCATATTTGCCTGATCTTTTCCTCCGATTCGTGCTTCAAACAAGAAACTGAGATCAAAATTTTTATACGAGAATTTGTTACTCCATGATGCTGTCCATGACGGGCCTCTATGTCCCAACGATTTAAGCTCTGTATCACGAACCGGCAGTCCGTTGTCTCCAATAATGAGCTCTCCTGACGGAGATTTCATCATCGTATTTGTTGTCATGTATTTATCTAATCTTTCACCGACTTTTACTCCATTCAGATTATCTGCGCCTCCATGTATCTCTTTCAACACATTCCGATAAAGGCTCCAGTTGATCGCACTATTCCATTTTACTTCTTTAGTTATATTAATGTCCGTTCCAACAATTGCCTCGAAACCGTATCTTCTGAATTTATTTCCATTTATTTTATGGCTGATGAAGCCCGACGCAATTGATGCCGGTTGGTCGAATATCATGTCTGAGTCTATGTAATTGTAGTAAGTCAGGTCAAAGTTAAGCAACCCTTTGAGTAAAGTTCCACCCAATCCTAATTCATAACCGGACGTATTTTGAGCTTTTAGTTCATTATTGCCAAGTACATTCGGGTATGAAACACTATATTCCGTGCCATATATTACAGCAGGCATATATGCGGTCATGTATTCATATGGCTGTAAATCGGCACGTACGACAGACCATGTTCCCCGCGCTTTAAGGAAAGTAGACGTAGGTAATCCCAGCAAGTTGGACAATATAACAGAACCTGAGGCTGACGGATAGAAATAACTATTGTTTTGAGTAGGCAAGGCTGATGATTTATCAACGCGTCCGGTTAGAGACAAGTAATAAGTATTCAGATAATCAATATCTACTGATGTGAATACGCTGTTGCGGGCATATTCGGTCAGATTATTGGTTGAAGCAATAGCACCCTTTGTATTAGCTAAATTATAAACATTGGGAACTTTGAGACCATGTGTCTTTGAGTATATATTTTTGCTTTGTTTATAATTAGTCGCCGCTCCTACAAAGGCATTCAATCCGAATTTACCGAATGTATCATTATATTTTATGAATAACTCCGTATTAAATTCACTCCAATCGTTGTTATTGATGCCGTATTCCCCTTCACGCATGCCCACATAATCGAATGGGAACTTACTCTCGCGGCTATCCCTGATAGTCTCGATACTCTGGCGCACATCAAATTCGAAATGATCATTTAATTTATATTCAGCCAGAAATATACCGTTTGTCTTATCCCTTACATAGGTTTCCAACTGTTCATACGCTGTAAAATAGGGATTGTTTATCCACGAATAATTGAAATATACCTGCTCGTAATTTTCCCGTCCCGGTTTCCAATAATTTTTCATCGCCCTCATATCCACGTCCGTTCCTGCCCATATAAGCATGTTGTATAATATGTTGGAATTGCCATATATAATACGTGGAAAATTTGGGGAATCCTGTCTGTTGAAAGCTATATTCGCTGTCAGTTTAAGTTTTTTCGTTACTTCAAAAGTTGTGTTTAATGATGCGTTATAATTCTTTAGGCTTGTATTTGGAATGGCACCATTTGTATAGTCATAACCAAAGCCTGCACGAATACTTCCCTTTTCAGTCCCGTAGGTTATAGCTATGTTGTTACTCAAAGTGTAACCTGTTTCGAGAAAGTTTTTCAGATTATTTTTACCGCGGGATGTAAATGGGGTTGGTATCCTATTCCCGTCAGCATCTATAGGGCTATCCCATTGTGGAGTTTCCCAGATTCCGCTGGATGTTGACGGATCGGGTTTGTCGAGCGCCGGACCCCAAATAAAATCATTGTCATATGTACCATTTCCTTGCCCGTCGAAGTAGGCATACTGTCCCTTTTCCCCATTTCCGTATTTGGTTTGTACTTTCGGGTAAACAATCCATCCCATATTGAAAACCGAACGCTGGCTTAGCTCTATAGATGTTCCTTTCTGTGCGGATTTAGTTATGATCTGTATAGCTCCGTTCTGGCCTTTTGACCCGTAAAGAGCGGCAGCAGTCGCTCCTTTCAATACAACTACTTTATCAATATCCATTGCACTGATGTCGTAAGCGTTCGAGTTGGTCGGAACTCCGTTGATTACAATTAATGGAGAACGTCCACGTAATTCTATTCTGTTTTCCTGTAATAAATTCGGTGTGTTAAAAACCGTTAATCCGGCAACTTTACCACTCAATTGTGAAGCAAAGTTAGTGGATGGAATTTCCGAAATTTCGTCATTGTTTATTTCCTGAACGGCATAACCCAGTTTTTTTACATCTTTCTTTATACCGAGTGCAGTTACAACTACTTCGCCTAATTGGGTCATTGTTTCTTTCAACACTACATCCAAGGATGTTGCCTTATCTGCTATAACTTTCACACCTCTCATCAACTGTGTTTCATACGACATGAAGGTAAATTGTACATTCACAGTCCCCTCCGGAATGTTTGACAAACTGTACTTACCATTGACATCGGTAACCGTCCCTATCGTTGTTCCCGGAATGCTAACTGTAACTCCGGTAACAGGATTACCGGCTTCGTCGAGAACTGTACCGGATATGGTGCCTTGGCCGTGAGGAACAGTAAGAGCATCTGTTTCTTTTTCGTCATCTTTTCTGATGATAGCATAAGAAGTGGCTGCTGTTTTCTTATATGAAAACGGTGTCCCTTTCAGGCTCTGCGCTATCAGTTGGCCGGTTGTCATGTTTTTCGTTGAGCTTAAAGCTTCGGAACGGGTATCTTTCACTAATTGAGGATCGAACAGGATAGAGGCATTTGCCTGGGTACTAATCTTTTTTAACCGGATAGATAGAAGTTCATCAGGAAATTGTACGTCAATCTGTAGCGTTTTTGCCGGTAGTGAACAAAAGAAACCGAAAACCGCTACGATGAGAACTACCCATCGGTTGACTCTGTTTAGAAGTGTAACATTCATTTTCTTTAGTTGTTTATTCATTATAGATGCTTTAATATTTAGAGTAAACTGTCGTTTGCGAAAGGTTTCCGGACACATTTCGTTCCCGACAAATATCCTAACCGATGCCGATTAAGGAATAATGATTACTTTTTTCTCTTTTATATCGTAGTGTATCTGATGTACAGCGCTTATTGTATTGAGCATTTCTACGATACTGCTTTCGGGTGCAAAAACTCCTGATATTTGTTTTCCTTCGAGAGCATTGTCTTCGATTATCACCTCCATACCAAAATATTGCTTGATCCGTAAAGCCAGTTCTTTTGCTCCGGCATGATTCAGAACAATTTGCCCGCCTATCCATCCGGCAGCTTCGTGCCAGTCGGCATCGGCAGTTTCGGCTTTGCCGCTTACTTTGTCATAGCTCAATTGCTTGTTGGCGGTTAGTATTCCGCATAGTTGGTTATCAGCACTTACTTCCACTTTCCCTTCACGTACGGAGATTACGGTTTCTTCTAATTCCGTATATGCCTTCACGTTGAAGGAAGTTCCTCTTACCGTTGTTTGCACACTTCCTGTATGGACAATGAAAGGTTTTTCAGGATTCCTGGCTATATTGAAGAAAGCTTCTCCCGAAAGCCAGATTTCCCGTTTCTCTTTATTAAAGGCGGTCTCATCCATTTCCAAACTACTGCCGCCATTTATCTGCACCGTAGAACCATCGGGAAGATTTATTGTCATACGTTCGGAGTTTTCTGTTTGCCAATTCTTATGAATTTCCGCAAATGCCGGATGAGTCATATTACCTGATTGGTCGAAAGAGAGCCATATGGCGCTTCCTAAAACAAGGACAATAGCGGCAACAGCAGCATACTTCCTGTAATTGTTCCACAGTACCCGCAGTGGATGCGGACTCAGATCGGAATGAACATGTTCGAAGACTATCAGCTTTACTTTTTCTCTGGCTTCTATTGATTTTTCATCTTCATCCATTACATTCATATCGTCCATATCAGGACTCCATTGATCTAGAACCCTTTTGACCCGGTCACCCGAATTACTCTTTTCGTATCGATCCAAAAATTTCAGGATGATGTCCAATTGTTTTAGTAATTTCCCTCGCATTGAATTTTATACTTTTTAGATTTTATACACGGAGATAAACCTCCCTATTAGATAAAAGACCTGAAAAGGCTAAATGTCCCATCCGAAACCCATTACGTTTTTGCTAAATTTCCAAACATACATTGTACTATTCTGCAAAACAGATAGTTAACACTTGAGCCCAATTGGAAAAATCGAATATGAAGTGTAATTGTTATAAATTGCGAGGTGATGAAAAAATATCAGGAATGTAACATAATTGAAACAAGAGGAATTTATTTTTGCAGGGAAAAGCTAAGAAAAATGACGGATCTGAAACTACTACAACGGATCAGTAAAAAAGATGATAAGGCTTTCAGAGTGCTATATGAACGCTATGAAAAGCTGTTTTATAATTGGACATTTTCCAGATTGAACAATTATGATGTTGCTTGTGATGTTACTCAAAATTTTTGGATTTCAATTTGGTCTGCTTCAGAAGAAATACAAACTGACACCAATGATTCTGCTAAGAATTATTTATTGCGCCGGTTAACCTATAGGATATTAAAGCAATTGCAGAGAGATATGCAGCGCATAGAAATTCCCGATGAGGTACTTATCGAACAAGGTTTTACCAATTTGAGTTATACGCATATCAATGAAGAAATTGATGTAAAAGAGATACTGATTTTCATTGATGGCATATTGCAAAAAATGCCTCTTCTCACCCGCCGCATCTATCAATTACGTCATATAGAAAACCAAACGGTAAAACAGGTTGCAGAAGAACTGTCTGTGAGTGAAAAAACTGTTCGCAATGGGCTTTCGTCTGCTCTTTCTTCAGTTCGCAAAGAGCTTACTATCCATTATGCAATAAACAATTCAGAGAATTTAAAGCTTCTGTTACCCATTTTACTATTGTTCATGGAACAATAGCTAGTAAAAGGATGTATACTAGTAAGATATTGGGTTCAACAAAACCTATATTATAAAAAATATTTAATCCCAAATTACTTCTTTTTCATCCTCCATACAAAAATATATTTGTCATATGGTGGAATAAAAAAACGGCTCAGCACGCATATGGCAAGGCATAGTGAAATTTATTATCAGCTATTAATCAATAGATTATGTGTCTCTATATTCTCAATAGGTAACGATTTAGAAACGAGAGAACTTCTGTTTTTCTCTTCTTCTTGCACAACATACAAAGAGCAACTTATCTTCGCTGTAAAGATACAAAAGTTTTGTTTGGCATAGAGAGAATCACCGTGTTTTTTACGGTTTCCCAAACTCTTTAGTTGCTCCAATGTATTGGATATGAAAGAAAAAAACATATCCTCACCTTTCATCCTCGTCTTCTTTCGGGTGTTTCTTCTCAAACTCCTGATAAGTCCCCGAATCCATATGCTCACGGACAAAGTTCCGGACATCATTAACACGGTAGTAAGTTTTATGACCTATCGAGAAATAGGAGAGCTTCTTACTTGCCCTGTAGCGTTGCAAAGTCCTGTAGGATACTTTCAACAGGAAAGCTAAATCCTGGTTATCTAAAAACTTCTCATCAGAGTCAAACACCTTATCGGTATTTATCAGAGATTTCAAGTCCTGACCTATTTCTGTCAATTTCTTGGATAGCTTTTGCATCCATGTTTCAAAATCTTCGTTATTGATATACATACTGCTTTATTTTTCTTTTGGATTAATACTCATGTCACTATTACCAATCGATCGATAAAGCAAAGTACGGCAATGAAAAGAAACAAAAAACGGGGGTAGATCATCTACTCCCCGTAAAATAATTGCGAACCGACTGATTATAAATAGCCTTTTTTCTTGCTTTCTTTGATAATGGCTTCAATCATCCGTTGCAGGAACTGGGTTTTCTTCTCCGGTGTCCGTTTTAACACATCTTCCCGTCGTTTGTAGATGTCATCGAAGCGGAAGCCAAAAAGCCAACTGAAAGTACGGGCTACATGGGTAAAGGCAAACAGTACTTTTGGAACACCAATTTCTAATAACAGGTAATAGATGCCACTGGCAACCTCCATAATGTCTATCTGGTTTACCCCGGCAGGTAAGGAAGAAAGAGCAATCAGCGGATTGATCTGTTCAGGCTCTGCTTTTTCTTTAAAGAAGTCAGGATAACGCATCTGTTGTTCGAGGACTTCCAGCTCGGAGAGTAACAGATGGATCGTTTTAGTTAGGAAAAGGTCTTTGACTACATTTTTTTTTACTCTCACAAATCAGGTTTACAGTCTCGAAAGAATTTAACTCGATGCGTAGCATATGCAAGTTCTGTAGGAGTAAGGTCGGATTAACCTCCTGCTTGCAATAGAAGATGAGTTGTTCTACAAATTCGTTGTACGCTTGTTCATAGGCAGCCTTTGTGGCATGTTGCTGTGAGGATTCCGCCAATAGGTGGAACAGCCTCGAATTGTTTAATGGACTCATAACTGTTCATTTTTTTAGATTGGTATTAAATAAAATAGGAAAAGAAGAAAAAGCCGGAAAGGGATTTTCCAAACTCTTCCTGTATTTTTCATTTCTTGTGTATGCGCCTGACACGGCGAAGTTCCTTGTAGGTATTGACTTGTATATCTTTGTAGAGGGAATTGTAACGGTCGGCTTGTGTTTCTACAGCATGGATGAATGAAATATAGCTGTCGTATATCTCGGATAATGTTGCTATCTCGTTTTCAACACTGCGTCTTTGCTCCGCATCGGTAGTTTGCAGGCGAAGCTCTTCTAAACATTGCATTAAATGTTCGTGCTTTCTCTTATCGATTCCTTTCATTCTAATATGCTAATCCCAGATGTAGAATTATATATAAACATTAATTATCTTAAAAAAAAATAGCTCTCGCCCAATCCAAGCAGCAAGAGCTATGATATATATCATTTAATATAGAGAGAAAAAACCTACCATTTATTGCTCAAACTAGCGATTGGTGTTATCATTATACCTCCTATAGGAATTTGACAAGTTACTTTTTTATAATTATTATTCTTAATAAAATTAATTACAGCATCATAATTGGTTCCTCCGTCGACCAAGATATTCCCTGTCGCAACATCGGTTATGATCTGGCATAATCCGTTTAAATTTCCTCCTGCATTTGTAACAATATCCCAGTCTATTGTTAGATATGGAGAAAGTTCACCGACATTCATTTCGATAGAACCTAGTGGAGTTAAATTTGTATACTCGAGCACTTCCAATTTGATTTTCTCGACTCCGGGAAACACATTCGGAGTATAAAAAAAGCGTACCTTAGTATATCGGTCTGACTCCGGATCAACTTCGGTATCTTCTGGAACATCAAGAAATAATGTTTCGGAAAGTTGTAAAAGATTTATTACACTTGTTCCTGTTTCTATGACAGAGAATGGTTGAGAGAAAATAGGCTCAAGGTTTCCTTCTTCATATATTTTTAAATCGCCATCCAATCCATTTACTTTCTTATAATAGTTCAATCCCTTTGCCAATTCCTGCCCATTGAAAACCGCTTTGTAGTTGTCAGACATGAATTGAATATTATTTTGAAAAGTAACAAAATTCTCTTCTTTATATAGTTCAATATTCTGTCCAGGTAACTTTATCAAACGAATCTTTTCTCCATTTTCGATGATATTATAATCCTTGATGGTCAATTCAGGAGTATTACTATCTTTCGGAAATATTTTCAATTCTCCTTTTTCTATACTTCTGAGGAATTTGGTTTCAGAAATATTTTGTCCATTAAATTCGGCGGTATAAGTACCATAAGAATTTGACGGGTATACAATATCCAGACTTAACAAATAATATCCATGTAGGTTTTCATTTAGTTCAGGCTCCTTATCACAACTCACAACAGAAAATAAGAGTAGGGTAATTAGTATATAATTTATTATCTTTTTCATCTTCTTTTCTTTTTAAAATTTATAACTCGCGCTTAATGAGAGGTTGATTCCTTTCTTTATCCGGCTCATAACCCAGTCTCCTTCGTTATAATCCATTCCCAACCCGGTCCTATCTATATAAGATTTATCAGGTTCGTCCGTACCATTGACATATCCGCTATTTTGGTAAACAATAATATCTTCATTTAACAGATCACTGATATTGAATTTTATTTCCATGCATTGTTTTAAAAGGCGTGCGGATATTTGCAGGTCTAGTACATTGCGTGGATTTTCGTATTGATCATATTTTTCATATTCCCCGGCATAGACCAGTTTTCTCCCATTACGGTTATAATTGATAGCAGCACCGATAATATTTCCTTCATAAGCAAGCCCCAGATTGAGGGTATAAGGGCTTAATCCCTGCAAAGGTCGATCACGGTCAAAATCCGGATTGGAATTTTCTATGTTCGGATTTAATAGTTTTTGCCGGTTATATTTTACATTGGCTTCCATCCAAGTATAGTTACCTGTAAAATAGAGATCACGGAGTACCGGAGAAATAAATCCTAAACCTTTGCGCCAGTTGACCTCAACTCCTTTGGCTGTGGAATTATCAAGGTTCATATTGTACATTTCAAAATTCTGTCCATCGCTTAACATACGCATCACCATCTCCACCGGTTTGATAAATTTCTTGTGGAAATAGCTGACAGACACGACCTCTCCTGAACGCGGATACCATTCCAGACGTACGTCGTAATTATGAATACGGCTTTGTTCAATACCTGAACCATTTATTACCCATACACGGTCATCTACATTATAATAGCTGGATTGGGATAACTCTCTAAAATCGGGACGGGCAAGGGTTTTACTATATGAAGCCCGGGCATTCAATTCCGGTGTTATGCTGTAAATGAGAGTTGCAGCTGGTAACCAGTCTGTTTTTTTAATTGTCAGGGTACTATCTTTTGGGATAGCTCCTACTGTTTTTTCTAATATTTCAGTAGTTACAGCCATATTGTTTTTTTCCATACGGACACCTCCTATTAATCTCAATTTCCTAAAGAAACTGAAATCTCCCATGAAGTAACTGGCGTGGATATCTTGCTTTCCTTCGTAATAATCAGCTCTTGTGGCCTGCATACCAGAAAGCTCATAGACTAAGGGGTTTCCTCCAAAATGTTCTGGAGTATAAAACTCTTCTATAGGCATAGAATTGATTGAATTATCGATCTTTGCTTTCATCGCTTTCAGATATTGTTGCTCAAAATTGGCTCTTCGGAATGAACCCAAATATCCGATTTTAAGACTTTGACGATTACCTTCTACTATAAAAGGATGTTCAAGATTTACTCCGATATTCTTCTTTGTCTCATGTAACCTACTATACATAATATGTCCGCTACCAACATTAAAACTGTTGCCATAATCGGTAGCCCATCCCCAATCGACAAAACTGGCACCATCTGGTGATTCACCAACAATAGAACCCTGTGCCATTCGGTCATCCGGATTGGTGCGGGTAATGTCATTATAAGAAGCATTCCAGGAGGCAATCAGTTTTCCTCCGAAAAGATTATGCTTACCGTCCAGTTGCGTTTGCCATAAGCTGTTTACCAATGGCACACTGTATAATTCTACCAAACTGTAATCCTCATAATATTTATGGATATAACGTTGCTGGTTGGTATGGTTGAAACGATTATTAAACAGGTTGCGCCAGGTTATACTATGCCCGCCCATCCGCCAACCGCTATTCAATACCGCTCCTATACTTGTAGCTGCTTTATAGCGGAATGAACCTTTACCCGATGGTTTAAAGATACTATCACGGGTAATCATATTACCCTCAAGAATCTCTTCTGTATTTTCTTCGTGACGATACGTCAAAGCAGCGACAATTCCCAGAGAGCTTTTGCCAAGATTAAAAGGAAGACCTGCGGTAAGACTATAGTTTTGAAGTGGCATGGCTGTATATTTTCCAAATCCATAAGTGTTTTTCTGTCCCGCATTGATGATATTCTGCGCGGTAGCTGCTTCATCCTTATCGGAATACCACTTACGCTTATCAATTTCACCAAAGAACCAGTCAGAGCTGAAGCGTTTAGTACTGTAAAAGTCTTTCCCGGTACTGATAGTGTTCATTCCTGTCCCAATTCCAAAGTTCAGAAATTTCTCATTTGGAACAGCCAGAGTATTTACTTCAACCAATCCTCCGGTGAACTCACCGGGCATATCAGGAGTAAAGGTTTTGTTGATAGTCACATTATCCACCAAACCGGAAGGAATAACATCAAAAGCAAAATTACGGCGGTTGGGCTCGGTACTGGGAAGTGAAGCTCCATTGAGTTGTACGTTATTGTAACGTTCACTCATACCACGCACAGTTACATATTTGCCGTTGTCGATAGTAACACCTGATACACGTTTTAAGACTTGCGCTACATTATTATCACTGGTCTTTTTGATCATATCAGCACTGATACCATCACTTAGAGTCGCCATATTCTTTTGTTTGGCATACAAGCCTGTAGCCGATGCCTGTCCATAGGTTGCCGTTACAACCACTTCTCCCAATTGCTGTGTTGATTCTTTCAGGACTACATCCAACGGAGTCGCTTTTCCGACTGCAATTTTCACATCTTTTACCTGTAGAGTTTCGTAAGACATAAAGCTGATTTGTATTGTTGTAGTTCCTGAAGGGATATGTGACAATAGATACTTCCCGTCCAGATCGGTTGTTGTCCCGATTGTTGTTCCCGGAACAATGACGGTTGCCCCGGTAATGGGTAGGCCTTTTTCGTCAAGGACTGTACCGGAGAGGGAGCCTTTGCCGGAGGTCTTTTGTTGAGGAACACTCGTCTTTTTTTCTTCATCTATTTTGATAACATATGAACCATCCTCCATTTTCTTAAAGGTCAATCCAGTAGACTTAAGACTCAACGATAATAGATATTCTGCATCTGTTTCTGTTGATTTTAGAGAAGAAACTTTTATTGCTTCCACAAGCTTACTGTCATAAACGATATTTTTATGACTGGTTTTGATAATACGTTCAATACGTTGCTTTAATGATTCCCCGGGATATTGTACATCCATTGATTGGGCTTGAAGCATTGTTGAGAAGATAAGTACCCCCAATAGGAAAAATACACATCGCAGATTCATAGATTTCATTTTTTTATTCATTTAATAGTTGTTATTTTACTATTTATCAATCGTTTATATTTTATTATTCAAGCTTCTAAAAGACAAGGGTATAGTCGTCCTCCTTTGCAGGAGAATATATATGTCAAATTAATAAGATCTTAAGTAAACCAGTATCCTTCTCTCTTTATCATATTGTGATTGTCAATAAATCCGGACGACTTTGTTTTTTTCATCGATGGAATATTTTATTTCATATATTTCACTAATACCCTGTAAAACACTAGATATCTTTGTGTTTTTTGGATACGAAGCATTTAATATACTACCCGAAAGCACTCTGTCTTCAATCATTATGTTCATTTCGTATATTTGTTGAAGACGAATCTTTAACTCATTTACATTTGCATCACGTAAAACAAGGCGTTTTTCCATCCATGCCGCCGCATCTTCCCAGTTTCTGTCTGCTATTACGTGTGTTTTATTACCTTCTTTGTACACCAACTGTTTGTTTGGCGTCAGCATTCCTATAATAGATTGTTTAGAACGGACTTCTACTTTACCTGTCTCAACGGTTACACTTATTTCTCCTATATCATCATAAGATTTTATATTGAAACTTGTACCATGCACTGTTGTTGTGATTTCTTTGCTGTGTATAATGAATGGTTTATCGGGATTTTTAGCTACATCGAAATAAGCTTCCCCCTCTAACCATATTTCCCGCTTATCCTTGCCAAACTCTTTTTGTATATATTCAATGCTGGAATTGCTGTTTAGATGAATTTTGCTTCCATCCGGTAATTGGACTTCTTTGATTTGTAAATCATGGGTTTGCACAAATAATTGTTTTTCATTTCTAACAGATGCAAATTCACCTTTAACAGAAGAACCGGTATTAATCATAAAATAGGAAACACCTATGACAACAGATACAATTGCTACCGCCGAGGCATATTTTACTAAATAAGGAGTTTTGAACAGTTTTCTTCTCACAGGAGACTTACCCTCTGGATTCTGTATCCCCAACTGATTAAATACCTTTTTTTTCACCAGCATTCCATGTTCCTCTACAACTTTGTCACTGATAAAATTTCCTTTGGAAGAATTTAAATTCTTTTCCGGTTGCCAATTTTCGATCCTCTCTCTTTCGCCGCTATCGAGTTCATTTGTAAAATAGCGTTTAAATAGATTAATCGAGTGTATTACTTTTCTCCAATATTGCTCTTGTTCCTTTTTCATAAAAAAATTTTGTTGAGAGTTATGTTTCCCCTCTAAGTAAATAAACGATTTTGCTCATCCATTTTGGGGCAACGAAATTGTTACATTTTTACATCAAACCTGTTACCGCAATGATATATGTCTGTCTGTTAGAGAATTGTGTCAGCGCGAATATTTTCACTTTTCTAAAAAACTCTTTAAAGATGTTTAACTGTGATTTTTTTGTATTTAACCGTACTGTAACATGATTGATCTACCTTTGTATAAAACTATAATTCATGATAGGCAATGAAGCCATGGCTATGTCTGATAAAGAATTAATTGAGGCAATATCCCGGAAGGATGAAGTTGCTTTTAATATATTTTACAATAGGTATTATCGTCTGTTGTATAAATGGGCTTTTCGAAGAACCTGTGATTTAGAGTTGACGGATGAGATCACCCAAAACTTCTGGATAACGATTTGGGTCGAACCGAAAATAATTAAAACTGATACTAAAGGTTCAGCCAATAAGTTCATGCTTCACCATTTTACCTATCGGATGCTTGACTTCTTAAAGTCATCTTACGCAAAAACCTTATCGGATGCAGACAAAATATCATTTGAGAAGTTAGAGAACGAATTATCTTATTCCCACGTGGCGGAAGAATATGACATCAAAGAATTTGAGTCCGTTATCAATGAAATATTAAAAGGATTCCCAGATAAAATGGGAGAGATCTTTATGATGCTCCACCGGGATAGTTATACCATTAAGGAAACGGCCGAAATATTGAATATAAATGAGAGAACGGTCAAATACAAATCGAAACAAGCAATGGATGCCCTAAAAAAGATCATGGAGAAAGAGGGTATGAATGCCAAATCATTCAAGGTTGTCAGGGATGTTTCTTCTTCTATTATCTATATTGTATTTATGGCTGATAAAATAGTTTTATAGACAGACCAACTATTACACTACAATGATGATGGGACAAAGATTAGATTCATAATCGCCAATGTATTTCTACAACACATTTTAAGTATAACTGTATTACTTCTGGTAGTATCTTGTAACCAATAGTCATCCAAAGTTAAAGATATTGAGACGACTTCGATAGATAGTTGTATTGTATCCCATATAGATATTGACTAGCTCGAAAACAGCCCCTGCTCATTTAAAGTGGCAAGGGCAACAGTTTTTTGCGATATATCTGAGTGAATGCTTATTTTAACATATTATATAAAGGAATATGATTCAGACCTCTACCAAGAGGTGCTTAGTCCTTTTTGGAGCACACATTCATTCCCATTACTCTTAAATATAAATGAAGCTTTCTTGTAAGTCCATGACATTCCTCCATCGGAAGTCATCTCTCCTGATAAATCCAGATAAGTTGAATATGAACTATGATCGACAATTACATTCTCGGTTAAAGGATCAACAATTTCATATAAGAATGAGTATCCATACGAGTCTTCCGCATCTCCGGCATTTGGATCCGGCTCTCTAAAAGAAGCGTCTAAATCAAGGTATTCTGATAGTTTACCTTTTTCTATTGTAATTGAAGCTACCGGATTAGAAATAAATTCATAGCTCCACTGATTCAATATATAGAGATCTATCCGTACTTTATCCATACTAAGAACATCATCACCCAAATAAAGAAATCGTGCTTTCAATATTTTATTGGATGTGGGTTCCGGTTCATCGTCAACAGGGATTTCTATAAACTCGTTATCTGTTAGTTGCATGACATTTAAATTGGCATCTTGTACTAAAGAAATATCCGATATTGTTGCAACCGGAGCTGTTTCTCCCTCTTTATAAAATTTTAAATCTCCTTGTCTTATTTCGTTACGAATATAATTAAGTCCTTGTACAAGAATCTGTTCGTTGATTTTAGCCGTATATCCTTCATTCAAAATGAAACTACCTGTAAAGGTTATGTAATCTTTTTCATCGTATAATTCAATTACTTTTCCGGGTTGTAGCAACAATTTCAGCGTTGTACCCGGCTGCAAGGTAACATTTTGTTCAATTGGGGTATAGTCCAAATAAGCAACTCTCAGTGTACCTGTTCTTTCGAAACGTCCTTTAAAAGTAGTTCCTGTTATATTTTCGCCATCTATCGTAGCCGTTACATTCTTTAAATCATCGAAATGAGCCGGACTCATCACTTTTATAGAATATGAAGTAAAGCTTTGATCAATGCTATCCCCATCCGTATCGCATCCTGCTAATAAGAGCATAGCCAAACAACAAGTCCAAAATAAATATCTCTTTTTCATTATTATTCTTTTTTTAGTGTGTCGAATTTTAAAACTTATAACTAACCGAAAACGAATATGTCGTTCCTCTCTTGTATTGGTTCACAATCCAGTCTCCTTCGTCATAATTCATACCTATATCAGTACGGTCTGTATATCCTTTGTCTGGTTCGGTATTTTCTTCCGTATTATTTCCGGCACCTTTAATTTCCCGACTGGCATTACGATATACACGATACACACCATTCAGTAAATCGCTGGCATTGGCTTTTACTTCCAGTCTTTCATTTAAGAATTTTGCAGACAATTGTAAATCGAGCACATGACGTGGAGCTTCGTATTCATCATATTTTTCATACTGTCCAGCCTGCACCAGTTTACGCCCTGTTGTACCATAATTAACAGTTGCTCCAAAGCGTTTACCTGAATAACTCAATCCGGCATTCACTGCATATGGAACCAAGCCTTGTAAGGTCCGGTTACGCTCATTATCCCCAGCATGTTCTCTTGGCGAACCAACTGCTTCATTTATTAGTTTCTCAATATCATAAGTAATATTTCCTTTCAGGATAGTGGCATTTGCAGTCAAATAGAGATCGTCTAAAAATGTCTTGGGAGCTAAAAAACCCAAAGACTTACGTATATTAAATTCTAAGCCCAGTGTGTTGGCTTTTTCCAAATTGAAAGTATACATATCATAATTGGCTCCGTCGTTTCCACGTTTAAGAGAAAGAAGTTCAATCGGATTCTCGAATTTTTTATAAAAGCCACTGATCGAAATCACTTCTCCGGCTTGCGGATACCATTCAAAACGAACATCTACATTATTAATATAGGTTTGTTTCAAACCACCCAAGTTTATAATGTCAATGCGGTCATCCACATTATAGTATTCAGTCACTGCTAATTCGCGAAAATCGGGTCGTGCCAATGTTTTACTGTATGCAGCTCTGAAATTCAGATTATCCGTGATATTATAAATGGCAGTTAGAGAAGGTAGCCAATCTGTCTTTTTATTTACCAGCAAAGTATCAATGATTTCTTGTTTGACTTTATCATTATAAGAAGAAATAACCTCCATGTTACCCGCCTCCATACGGACACCAGTGGTGATATGAAGTTTTTTAAAGAAAGTAAATTCTCCCATTATATAAGCTGAATGTATATCCTGTGTTCCGTCATAGTAATTTTTTGTTCGACCGGCAGCACGGAAAAAAAGTTTTCCTTGCGCATATAGATCCGGAGAAAAAATATCTTCTAAGGAAGTTCCGTCTTCGTATGGAAAACGTTCTCTGTCCGGCCTGAGTGTCTGAATATAATCCTGATTGAATTTTCCCTCACGAAAAGTTCCTAAATAACCGGCTTTCAACTTTTGCTTACTACCTTCTGCAATGAAAGAATATTCCAGATTTCCGCCTATATTTTTCTTATTTTCTTCTAATTCACTATACATTTGAAAACCTTCTTTAAGAGCTGTTAGAGTCGGGTATTGCCAACTTACCATATACGAATCATCAGCAGGATTGGGATCGGATATCACATTGCCATATGCTAAGCGGTCATCAGGAGTTATGCGTGTCAATTTACTGTAATCCGACGTCCATGTAAACTTTAAATCTGATGCCAACAAATGCTCTCCGGATAGTTGTGTTTGCCAGAGACGATTGATTAAAGGATTACTGTACTGTTCCATCCGGAAAGAATGTATTGCATCGTCATTATAAACCACACGCTCGGTGTTAGTATGGGTAAAACGATTATTGAACATGTTGCGCCAGGTAACCTTGTGTCCGGGACGTTCCCAGCCTAGATTTGCGACAGCACCTGCCGCTGTAACAAATTTATAGCGATCTCCAGTAACCAAACTATCCGCATTGTTTATAAAAAAAGCTTTTTGCAAGTCGTCTGTTGTTTCTTCGTGACGATAAGTCAATGAGGCAATGACCCCCAGTTTATTGTTGTCTCCTAAGTCGAATGGTACACCCATGGTAAGCGCATAATTCTGCGTCGGTGCTCCTTTGAAATTACGAAATCCCCAATAGTTGGGAACTTGTTTATTCATATTATTCAGTGTTTGCTGTTGCTCGGGAGATAGCTGGTCGTAACTGATAACACCATCTTTAAACATATTTTCAGTAACTTCAGGTTGATAAATCGTTCCGTACCAATCGCGACTATTACCAAAAAGATAATCATTACTAAAGCGTTTTGTACTCTTAAATGTTTTCCCGGTGCTATTAGTATTAATTCCTCCTCCGACAGAGACTTGAACTATCTGTCGTTCCGGTATAGCAAGGGTATTAACCTCTACTAATCCCCCTGTAAATTCACCCGGCATATCCGGTGTAAATGTTTTGGCGATGGTTACATTATCAATAAGTGCGGTAGGTATAATATCGAATGCAAAATTTCTACGATTGGGCTCTGTACTGGGTAAAGAACTGCCATTTAATTGTACATTATTGTATCTTTCTCCCAGCCCGCGTACCATTACATATTTGCCATTATCAATAGTCACTCCGGAAACTCGTTTCAACACTTGTGCAACATTGTTATCGCTGGTCTTTTTGATCATATCGGCACTGACTCCGTCACTCATGGCTACCATATTCTTTTGTTTGGCATAAAGGCCGTTGGCAGATGCCTGACTGTATGTTGCCATTACCACTACTTCGCTCAAATGCTGCGTGGATTCTTTCAGTACTACATCCAAAGGGGTTACTTTTTCGGGTGCAATATTTACATCTTTTACCTGCAAGGTTTCGTAAGACATAAAACTGATTTGGATTGTGGTACTACCAGAAGGGATATGTGACAGTAGGTACTTCCCGTCCAGGTCGGTTGTCGTTCCGATTGTTGTTCCCGGTACAATAACGCTTGCCCCGGGAATGGGTACTCCTTTCTCGTCAAGGACTGTACCGGAGAGGGAGCCTTTGCCGGAGGGTTTTGGCTTGTCAACGGTTTTCTTTATTACAGCATAAGAATTAACAGCCGTCTTTTCCCACGTAAAAGAGGTACTCGCAAGGCTACGTTCAAGTGCTTTTTCTACAGTTAAATTAGTGGCGGTAAGTGCCGCCACACGTGTGTCTCCGATAGTTTTTTGATCGCTTAAGATAGTTGCCCCACTTTTTTCACTGATTTTCTTCAATCGGACAGATAATAACTGTTCCTGAAATTGTACGTCGAAACTTTGGGCGGTTGCAGGTATTATACAACATAATACAAGGGTTATCACCATCAAACACCTTAATTTTAAGCATCTTTTTTTGATCCTTGATTTCATTTTAGTTTGTAAGTTATTCATTTTTAATATTCTAATTATATTTTAATATCTTCTTATTGGGAATGACACTCCCCTTCTTTCCTTTTACAGAAAAGAATTTCAGCACATTTTCTCCATAAATAATTGATTTTTTAGATAAGTTGAAAAACCAGCATTTATAAAACATCCGGCTATTTTATATCGCTGTACTTTTACCTACTTATTGAATTAGGGGGTTATTATCAACCTGTTTTTTTCTATCATATAGTGTATATTATAAATTACACTGATTGTATTCATCACTTCTTCTAAGCTTGCTCCTTTTCCAAAGGTTCCTTGCAGGTATTTACCTTCAAGAGCTGTTCCTTCAATAATGACCTCCACATTAAATTGTTGATGCAATCTTAGTTTAAGTTCTTCCGCTCCGATCCCGTTTAAAACCAGCCTTCCTTCTGTCCACCCAGCGGCATCTTGCCAATCCGTATTTTCTATCTTTGAGGTAGCATCTATCTTACTATATTTTAACTCTCGATTAGTAGTAAGTATTCCGAGGCTTAGCCCCCCTTTCTCAACTTCTACTTTTCCACTCCGAACAGTTATCACATTTTCATCCAACACATCATATGCTTTCACATTGAAGGATGTCCCTCTAACTATCGTCTTTACATCTCCGGTATGAATAATAAATGGCTTTTCAACATCTTTTGCAACTTCAAAGAAAGCCTCTCCACTCAACCAAACTTCTCGTTCTTCTTTATTAAATCGATACTTTAATATCTCCATCCGACTACCCTCATTCATTTGGACGACTGTCCCATCGGCAAGTGTCAGCTTCGTTTGGCTCATATTTTCTGTTGTCCAGATTTGGCGTTCATCATTCGCATAAGATATTTTATCTGTTTGAATGTTTTCTACATGATCTTGATGTAAAAACCATGCTGCACTACCCGTTATAAACAGAATAAAAATGATTGCGGCATATTGCCGGTAAGCTGTCCACAGATGATGTATGAATGACTGATTCCTTTTATTTCCGTGTTCATCCAGTTTATATTGTTTGTCCAACCGATACCATATATCCTTATTCAATTCCGTTAATATTTTAGGATCAGGAATATCTTTATCCATTGTTTCCGTACTTGGTTCCCATGTGTCAAGAGCCTGACGTTCTGTTTTAGTTGCCGTTCCTTTTTCGTAGCGATGAATCAGGTTGATAATATAATCCAGAACCTTCACCTTTTTATTGTTCTCTTTTTCCATATTTTTCTTTAAAATATCTGCTTCTATATATTAAACCCTCTGAAAAGGTAAAGTGTACTTTGAAAATCGATTAAGATTTTGTTTCATTTATATAATTAACATAAAATCAAACAGATAAATTCTATTTTTTAGTTAATCCGTCCGTAGACATACTTATTGCGAATTAACCGAATCGTAATACATACGATGTCTAAGATTTATTCTATTTCATTTATCTTTGTCTCGTAAAAAATAAGCAGGGATGTAAAATGACAGACCGCGAGCTATTGGAACATATACTGCAAAAAAATTCCACTTCTTTCAGAACATTGTATGACCGTTATTGCAATCTGCTGAACGGATGGACTTATTCCCGCCTTAAAGACAAAGAGGTGACAGCCGATATTATGCAGGAATTCTGGGCTTCAATTTGGATGGCTCCACAAAATATGCGTCCAGACGAGAATGGATCTGCTAAACAATTTATGCTTCAAAACGTTTCTTTCCGCATATTAAAATATTTTCACAAACAATCAGTCAGAATTGAAGTTCCTAATGAAGAAATAATCTCCGGGCAGATTCAAGCTCTTTCTTATACCCATGTACAGGAAGACATCAGTGTAAAAGAAATACAACAATTAGTGGACGACGTTTTGAGATCCTTACCTGCTCTCCATCGTCAGATTTATGAATTACGTTGTTTTAGTGATCTTTCTGTCAAAGAAACAGCGTCAAAACTTGGGATAGCAGAAAGCACCGTCCGTAACGGACTTTCGACAGTACGTCTTTCTCTTCGAGAAAAGTTGATACTAAGTTATGAGGGAGGAAAAACTGATAAATTCAATATACTACTTCCTCTCTTATTATTCTTTTTAGAAAATTAATTGACAAATGTAAAAGAAGAGAAAGCAGGGAAGAGACTTTACGAGTTCTTTAAGCATTCTTCATTTCTTTTGTTTGTGCCTGACTTTTCTAAGCTCTTTATATGTATTTAGTTGAATATCTTTGTAGAGGGAGTTATAACGATCGGCTTGTGACTCGACGCCCTGCATAAATGATATATAGCGTTCGTATATTTCGGTCAGTGTTGTTATCTCGGCTTCTACTTCCCTAGCCTTGTCCCGATCTGTGGTGTACAGGTGAAGTTCTTCTAAGCATTTAATTAAATGCTCGTGCTTACTTTTCTCAATTCCTTTCATTCTGATGGGCTAATTCCAGATATGGAATGTTAGTTATAGCTATTGACTACCTTGAAAACAACCCTTGCCAGTTTGAAGTGGCAAGGGCTATTGAATACTATATGGTAGTATAATAAGAATATAGGAAATAATCAATTACCATTTTTCCTCTAATACTAAGGTTCCAGTTCCAACAAAATTGATATTGTAAGTCTCAAACTTATTTAAATATTTCAAATAATCTCCCGCCCAATCTTGATCATTAAAGCTTATTCCTACTTGGTTTGGGTCATGTCTCCTTACTATAGTCCCATCTTTTGCAATTAGATCGTAGGTAATGAAAGCTGGTCCGCCATCACCATTTTCGTTCTCAAAGGTACGTCCGTACACTAGAATATAGGGAGATAATTCTCCTACTTTAATTTCAAATTCATAACCACTATCAACAACCTGTTCTTTATCATATATCCATGAATCGAAAGTGTAAAATTTAATTGTATAGGATTCTTCTGTCAAATCGTCCGTTAAGGTGTAGTACACTCTTATCTTTTTATAATCATTTGATTCCGGATCATCCTCATCTCCCGGAGGCATAGCTAAAAATTCAATCAATGATAACTGTAAGAATGTAAACGTCCCATTTGGTTCCACTGTAATTTCTCTATCAATAACTAAATATCCATCATCTACCTTTTTTAATTGTAATGTGCCGGTTAATGATTCTGTCAATACATAATTGATATTACCCTGCTCGGTATTTAATTCAAATCCATTAAACGTTGCTTTATATTTATCATGGTCTTCATGTGTAGCCCATTTTATATCCAAACTGAATTTAGTGTACTTATCTGCAGAATAAGTATCTATCTTATTCCCAAGTTTAATAAACTGGATATTTTTATTGCTTGTCAAAGTCAACTCTTCTGTATAAACAGGTTCTTTATTTCCTTTTTCAAAAACCGTTAATTTTCCGGTTGGATCTGCTCTATTTACATAATATATACTTTTTATAGTATCACTATTAAACAAGATATCGTAATTGCTTCTGATGTTCGCGGGCGAAACGAAATCCGCACTTAATGTATAAAATCCATCAATTTCACTAATTAAGTCTCCTTCGCTATTACAACTCACAACAGAAAATAAGACCAGAGCAGTTGCTATATAATTTATTATCTTTTTCATAATTTGTCTCATTTTAGAATTTATAACTTGCGCTTAATGAAAGGTTGATTCCTTTCTTTATTCGGCTCATAACATAATCTCCTTTATTATAATTCATATCACCTGTTAAATCCATGTAAACGGTTCCCGATTTCCCTGTTTCCGGATCGGGATTTTCAGCAGTATATTCTACTATCCGGGTATTTCGATAGACTATAATATCCTGATTAAAAATGTCGGAAATATTGAATTTTAATTCCAAACGTTGGTCCTTCATCAAACGGGTTGAAAATTGTAAATCCAATACGTCTCGCGAATTCTCATACTGATCATATTTAGTTTCTTCCCCGGCATAGACCAGTTTTCTCCCATTACGATTATAATTGACAGCAGCACCGATAATGTTTCCTTCATAAGCAAGCCCTAAATTAAGGGTATAGGGGCTCAAACCTTGTAAAGGACGATCACGATCGAAGTCCGGATCAGAATCTTTTATATTCGGATTTAATAGTTTTTCCTGATTATATTTTACATTGGCTTTCATCCATGTGTAGTTACCTGTAAAATAAAGGTCTCGTAGTGACGGGGAAATAAAACCTAATCCTTTTCGCCAATTGAGCTCAACTCCTTTGGCTGTGGAATTATCAAGGTTCATATTGTACATTTCAAAATTCTGCATATCGCTTAGCATACGCATAACCATCTCCACCGGTTTAATAAATTTCTTATGGAAGTAACTGACCGATAATACTTCTCCCGGACGAGGATACCATTCTACCCGGACATCGTAATTATGGATACGGCTTTGCTCAATACCTGAACCATTTATTACCCATACACGGTCATCTACATTATAATAGCTGGATTGAGACAACTCCCTGAAATCCGGACGGGCAAGGGTTTTGCTATATGAAGCTCGGGCATTCAATTCAGGTGTTATGCTGTAGATTAGGGTTGCCGCGGGTAGCCAGTCTGTTTTTTTGATAACGGTTGTACTATCTATCATCCCTCCGCCTATTGTTTTTTCCAACATTTCAGTCGTTACATGCATGTCTGTTTTCTCCATCCGTAGGCCACCAATCAAGCGTAATTTTCTCAAAAAACTGAAGTCGCCCATCAGATAGGTAGAATGGATATCTTGTCCTCCTTCATAATAGTCAGCCTTGGTTCCTTGCATCCCCGAAAGCTCATATATTAGCGGGTTACTTCCGAAATGTTGCGGAGCATAAAATTCTTCTATAGGTAAAGAATTTATCGAATTATCAATCTTCGCCTTCATTGCTTTCAAGTATTGTTGTTCAAAATCAGCTCGGCGAAATGCTCCCAGGTATCCTATCTTTATACTTTGACGATTGCCTTGTATAATGAAAGGATGTTCCAGGTTTACTCCGATATTTTTCTTCGTCTCGTGCAACTTACTGTACATGATATGTCCACTGCCCACATTGAAGCTATTACCATAATCTGTAGCCCATCCCCAATTAACAAAACTGACTCCATCGGGTGATTCACCGACAATAGCCCCCTGTGCCATCCTGTCGTCGGGATTAGTACGGGCAATATCGTTATAAGACGCATTCCATGAGGCAATCAGTTTTCCTCCGAAAAGATTATGCTTACCATCCAACTGCGTTTGCCAAAGGCTACTTACCAAAGGTACGCTGTATTGCTCTACAAGCTTTTGATCTTCATAATATTTATTGATAAATCGTTGTTGGTTGGTATGATTGAATCGATTATTAAACAGGTTACGCCATGTAATGCTGTGTCCCCCCATCCGCCAACCGGTATTCAATACCGCACCTATACTTGTAGCTGCTTTATAACGGTATGAACCTTTGCCCGATGGCTTAAAGATGCTATCACGGGTAATCATATTTCCTTCTATAATCTCTTCTGTATTTTCTTCATGCCTATAAGTTAAAGCGGCTACAACGCCTAAAGAACTTCTTCCAAGATTGAAAGGTGAACCTGCGGTAAGGCTATAGTTCTGAAGTGGCATAGCTGTATATTTCCTTAAACCATATGTATTTTTCTGTCCGGCATTAATGATATTCAGTGCGGTAGCGGCTTCATCCCCTCCTGAATACCATTTTCGTTTGTCAATTTCACCAAAGAACCAGTCAGAGCCAAAGCGTTTAGTACTGTAAAATTTTTTTCCCGTACTGATAGTATTCATTCCTGTCCCGATACCTAAACTAAGAAATTTTTCATCCGGAACAGCTAATGTGTTTACTTCGACGAGTCCTCCTGTAAATTCACCCGGCATATCAGGAGTAAAGGTTTTGCTGATAGTCACGTTATCCACCAGACCGGAAGGGATAACATCAAAAGCAAAGTTGCGGCGATTTGGTTCGGTACTGGGAAGCGAAGCTCCATTAAGTTGTACGTTATTATAACGTTCACTCATACCACGCACAGTTACATATTTGCCGTTGTCGATAGTAACACCGGATACACGTTTTAGAACTTGTGCCACATTATTATCGCTCGTCTTTTTGATCATATCGGCACTGACTCCGTCACTCATCGTTGCCAAATTCTTTTGTTTGGCATAGAGCCCTGTTGCTGAAGCCTGATTGTAGCTTGCTGTTACCACCACTTCTTCCAGATGCTGTGTGGATTCTTTCAGTACCACGTCCAAAGGGGTGGTTTTACCTGCTACTATCTTCACATCATTAACCTGCAAAGTTTCATAAGACATAAAACTAATCTGTATCGTAGTAGTTCCTACCGGAATATGAGGCAGCGTGTACTTGCCATCGGCATCCGTAGCCGAACCGATAGTCGTTCCTTTCACTATTACCGTTGCACCGATAATGGCTACGCCTTTTTCGTCAAGGACTATACCGGAGAGGGAGCCTTTGCCTTTTTGATTCGAAGAGCCCTCTTTTTTAGTCGCATTATCTTTACTAACAACGAATGATCCGTCTGTCATTTGCTTAAAAACAAAAGAGGTATTCGATAAACTACGGGTTAATGCAAGGGTTACATCAGCTTGCTTTAAATTAAGTGCAGGTATAGTTTCTTTACTTTGTCCGGGGTCAAAAACGATATTCTTCTTATAATCTTTTGCAATCCGGCTTAATCTTAATGCCAATGTTTCCTGAGGATATTGCCTATCTTGCGACTGAGCAATAAGATTAAAAGGAATAAACATAGTTATAAAAAACAGCACAGATACTGTTAGTTTTATTACTTTAACTTTACTTTTCATTGATTATTAAATGTTTAATAGATATTTAAAATTCATCATTTCTCTTTTTATTAGGCAAACCTCTCCCTGTCCTTCCTATAAAGGAAGAATGACATTTTGTTTCAAGTATGCTATTTCTTTAATTAGCTATTACGCTCTTCTATCACCTATATATCATTATCTTATCCGAATCAATCTCCTTGTACGTCACATTATAAAGTAGACATATACCTTCCATTATATCCTTGAATGACGATTCTTTTCGGTATGATGCCTCAAAGCGAACATCGCTTAGCATACCTCTCGAAAAAATAAGTTCTTTCCCATATAATTGTTTTATTCTTAGCTGTAATTCTTTCATGGTTGCATTTCTCAACACTAAGCGTTGTTCCATCCATGCACCTGCATCATTCCAGTCAATTGTTGTTTTATCAATACTTTTATCAGCTGTATGATAAATAGCCTGTTCATTAACTCTCAGATCTGCAAGTTGTGTTTTGCCATCTCTTACTTCCACGTGTCCGGTTTTTACACTGATACATATTTCGTCCAATTCGTCATATGCTCTTATGTTGAAACTTGTACCCCTAACAACCGTCTGTAAATCTCTATGGTGAATAATAAAAGGTTTGTCGGGATTTTTTGCAACATCAAAGAACGCTTCTCCTTCTAGCCATATTTCCCGTTTCTTATTATTAAACCGATTCTTATCATAACTGATTCGGCTTTGTGCATTGATATGCAACAGTGTTCCATCGGGCAGGGTAATGTTTTTAATTTCCCGTTCTGCTGTTTGGATAGTCGAGATTGCTATATCTGTTGTTGATGTAAGATTGTTATTCGGTTGTATATCCGAATTAAACCAGAAATAAGATACACCCATTAATAAAAGTAAAGATGCTGCTACCGCTATGTACTTATAAGGGTGAAAGGGCAAGAGTCTTTTTGTGCTAATAACCTCATCGGTATTGTGAAGCCCCAATTCCTGAAATAGATTTTCTTTTACCCGCTTTACACCTTCGTCTATTTTTTTCTGCGAGGAGTTAAAGCTCGAAGGAACATCTTCAGGATTCCATTCTTCCAATGTCTTTTTAGTCTTGCTATCCAACTCATTTTTTGAAAAACGATTGAATAAGCTTACCACCTCGAACAGCATTCTCCAATTTTTCTTTTTTGCCATGTAACTTCACTTTATTATTTCCAGTTCTTATATGAGAGACTGATAATAATCTTCCCTCTATTAAGATATAAGAATTATCTCGCCTTTTTTATGGCAACGAAATTGTTACATTTTCGCTTCGTATTTGTTTAGTATTAGGTATAGATCTGTTTTTCAAATAAATATACACTTAAACTATTTTTTTATTTTTTCTAAAAATAGTTTCTCGATTTTTAAAATATCGTATTTAACCATGCTGTAACATCATTGATTTATCTTTGTTTTTAATTTATTCAACATTGGTAATGAAGCTATGGCTACGTCTGATAAAGAATTAATAGAGGCAATATCTAAAAAAGATGAATCAGCCTTTAATTCTTTGTACAATAGGTATGCAAATCTATTGTACAGATGGGCTATTAATAGAATTGGTGTTGTTGAATTAACAGAAGAGATTACTCAAAATTTCTGGCTTAATATTTGGATAGACCCTTTAAAAATCAAACCGGACACAAACGCTTCTGTAAGGAAATTCCTGTTACAACATTTTACATTCTATACGATGGACTATATGAAATCCGTCTATCTGAAAGCATCAAGAGAGGGTAAGGAGCTGATCATGGGGGAAGAATCTAGTCAGGATATATCTTATACTCATATTGATGAGGATTTTGCAATAGGAGAGTTAAACCGTGTTATATCAGAAATACTGAGAGATTTACCCCGCGAAAATCAGAAAATATTCGAGTTAGTATATAGAAAAGGCTATACGATCAACGAGAGCGCTGCTATCCTAAAAATTAATACAAGAACTGTCAGTTATAAATCTAAAGAATCTATTACCCACATAAAAAAATCATTAAAGAGATGGTATGGAGATAATGAACCTACTATTAAAATATTGAGAGATACTTCCTCTACTGTTATTTACATTATCTTTATTTCGGATAAACTAATTTAAGGGCATCATTTATTTTGTTTTCATTACCTCTTTCTGTTGCTCCGTCGTGTTACTTTGTCTATAATATTCCTCCAACAACAATGCATAATCGTTCTGCTGTTTCATAGAAAACAGGGTTAGAATGAATACCAACAAACCGAGTATAGCTATCATCAAAGATATTTTCCTAATCTTAAATAACTTGAAATTAAAGTAGATTTTCTTGTCCTCTTTTAGTGATTCCATATCTGTTTTTAGCTGATCTTTAGTCTCTATGCTATGCTTTACAGCCAAAAGAATATTCTTATTAAGCACTTCAATATTCTGCCTGTTGGCTCCGAAATGATCATTATTGTGCCTACTCAATAAGGCTACTTGTTCTCTTATTTCAGCAATTATAACGTCTTTCGCTTCTTCAAAACCGGGTGTACTTCTGTTCTGCTCCTGCGCTACTGCCTGTGATTCCTGCATCACAATGAATTTTTCAAACTTCTTGTCTATTTCCGATAACTTTTCCCAAAGGGCATCGTTTGATACTGTCTGTGCCATATTTTCTTATTTTTAAGTGATTAATAATTCGTTTTAAAATCTAGGTCTGTAAATCTTCCTCTTTTTCTTTTTTCGCTCTAATTCCTGTTGACGCAATGCCTCTGTATCATTCGGATCATAATCCGACGGCCGGAGATCAAACAGGCTACCTATCCCCGATGCAATATTCGCTACTGTTGACACAACATTTTCAACTAGATTAGTTCCTGTATCTTTTGAAACAGCGATTTGCCCGTGTTCCTGTTGCTGTTCCTGAATAGGGCTATGTTCTCTTAGCTGTGCAGTGAGCTTCCCATAACTGAACTGCCGGTCTATTTTCGAGCCCTTGAAGCAATGCTCTCCTTTCCTGAATGAAACACCTTGCACTTCGTAGGTTTGTTCTTTCCGCTTGTATTCAATATCTATCCCCTGACGTTTCAGAGCGTCTTCAAGTTGGCTCCAGTTTTTGGTTTTGGACAGGGTATCTTTAATCGTATGATAGATTTCGTATTTCGTCTGTTCGGCTCCTTTGAGTTTTTGGACGTTAACCTTTTCTTTTCCTATGCCATAAGTCAGGTTATATTTATCTTTAAGCTGCTTGCATACTTTCTCGTTGCGGTAACGGTCGTTCTTGTCGGAGATAGTCTTCCCGTCGTTGTCCACCCGGTTAAATACGATATGACAATGCGGATGACTGGTGTTGTTGTGGCGAACAATGATGTATTGCGTATTCTTGATTCCCATCGTCTGCATATACTCTTTGGCTAGGCGTTCCATAAACTGATCCGTCATGCGTTCTTTGTCATCAGGAGAGAAAGCCAAAGGGATATGCCCGACACATTTCGACAGGTTCGGATTCAGCAGGCTTTGCATGTAAAAGCTATTGATGATCGATTTAGTATCTGTTTCCAATACGCCTTCACTTGTTAATATCTTCGCTTCTTTGTTCTCCAGAACGTAAGAAATACATCCCTTAAAACTTCTTCCTTTTACTATTTTTCCAATCATCCGAAAGCTTGTTTATGATGTTTTGAATCGTTTCCAGTAAGGAAATCGCCATATTTTCGAGCCGTTTTGCACTTAAAAACCTGGCTGTTTTTGTAAGCTGGTTCAGGTTATTTCCCATATTGGAAAGGCTTCTCAAGACTTCCAATTCCTCTTTTTTGAGCGGTTCTTTGATAACTCCGTTCAGGATGGCATCATGACAATAAACACTAAGCGACAGATTTGCTTTGGTTGCCCTATGCCGGATGGCATAGAATTCCGGCTCGGAAAAGCAGACTGCAATAGTCTTATTTTTACGGGTAACGGAACTCTTCTTTGGACGTCCGCCTTTTCTTTTATCCTGATTATCCTGATCCAAATTAGTTTGATTTTTTTGACTATTAAAAGCAATAATAGAAGGGTCTGCGACCCAAACTGCGACCAACGGGAGTGGTTTCCCCTTTGGCGGTCAGCCAAAGCGAGGGTTTCCATGCAATGGAAACATAACCTCGCTACGCTAAAATGAACATGGAATGTTCCATTAAGAAAAGTAAGTCGTAGATACTAACCAGACTTACCATACAATGGACAGAAGCAATACTTTATAGCTTCTTCCATATTTCCACATCCTCCCGGTAGATCTCCAGATGGTGGCGGACAAGGTTCTCGATAAAACCCGATACACTCATCCGGCGACCTCCCAACTTGCGGGCTATCTCGTCTAACTCATCCCGCACTTCCCGGCTGATAAATACAGGCTTGCGGTCTTCGAGCTTGGGAACGATAAGAAACGCCTGTCGGTATTCCTCCAATGATTCTTTGCGTTGTTTGCTGCTGGTTCGTTTGAGTACTGTTTGTACAGATTGCTCTCGTAATGCTGCATCTTCTGTATCTTTTCTTTTTTCAGTTGGTACAGTCGATACAGTATCTACACTGTCATTGGTATCTGCATCATCGATATTGGCGGTACTGTTTGCTGTATCGACACCCAGAACTGGTGGTTCTTCAATAATATCTTCCCTGAGAAATTCCCTGATGAACTTACTCTTGTTCCCATCGGTCGGATTCTTGCCTCTGCTCTTACCATCATCCGGTAACCAATCATGTACAGATTGTTTCTTCGATTGACTTTCGCCAGTTTGTTTACTATCCATAGAATACTGTATTTAAAAAGTGAATATTCCGGCTCCTGTTGATACAGAACACCGCTTGTCAGTTGCAAATAAACAACTATTAGTCAGTATCGTATCTTAACCGGGTTTACATGGATGATTCTGTATTGTCTTGCTACTGCAAAGATTGAATGAATGGTACAAACTGCACCGTTTCGCTTATCGGCTATACTATACTGCCGGAGTAATGTCTGTAAAAAACGCTTTCATTTCAGAGTACCCAGATAGGAAATATCGAAAGTAAAAAACTGCTTTTTCAGATTCAAAACAGCACCTAAAATAAGAAATCTGTCCGCTACCCCTACCAAACCGACGCCACAAGCTGCCACCTGTGGATCAACCCATTGCGGTACGGTTTATTCTGTTTTACTTCGTAGCAGGAAGGTGAATGTTACACCGGATAGAAAGCCCTGATAGACGAAAGATTATGCGGATAGCTGCATAGGAGTCGGGAGCTTTCCGGGATCAGGGTAGATGCCCTAAATTTGGATGAAACAATTAAGAACAATATAAATTTATCAAGTGATGGAAATAGTAAATATCGATGCACAGACATTCGAAAGAATGCTCTCGAAGTTTGAAAGTTTTGCAAGTCGTATGGAAGCCCTCTGCCGATTGCATGGAGACAAGGATTCAAGCGAGTGGCTCGACAATCAGGATGTATGCCTGCTGTTGAACATATCGCCCCGGACGTTACAGACACTCCGGGATAACGGGACACTCGCCTTTAGCCGTATCAACCACAAGATCTACTACAAAGCACAGGATGTGGAGAAGATCGTCCCGGTAGTGGAAGACAAACGCAAAAACGCCGGGTATAAAGGTAAACGAATATGAATACAGAAGAAGATTATCCGGTAAACAACGACTTCCTTGCCCGACTACAGGGCGGCTGGGAAAGTGTGAATGGTAATCCCGATATTTATATCTTCCGGGATTACGACGGCAACTATTACCTGCTTGCCTACAGCTATGATACCGAATGTGGGCGGGGAAGTTATTCCTGCTATGGAGTAGAACTGGATGAAGACGGTAATTATATCTGTATGGGGATAAAACGTTGCCGGCTAACGGAAGAAGAATCGCCTTACGGATTGCATATCACAGGCTGGGGTAGCTATATGAGGAATTAAGTAAAAAAACGGTTCAAATAAATCATTAAAACAAAAAGGTTATGGCAAACGAATTAATTACACCGGAGAACAACGAGAGGGTTAAGGCCTTTTTCCTTTCACTGGATCGCCTCTCTTCCCTGATGGAACGCCTGTTCGCCTCCCGCAAACCGACACTGGGCGGAGAAGGTTTTTACACGGACGAAGAATTATCGAAGAAACTAAAGATCAGCCGGAGAAGCCTCCAGGATTATCGTAACGAAGGGCGTATTCCCTATATCAAACTGGGCGGCAAGATCCTCTACCGGGCATCGGATATCGATAAGTTGTTGCAAGATGGCTATAGGGAAAGTTTTAGGTAATGGCGTGGACTAAAAGGGAGTATAAAGATCAATCGTATTAAATCAATCGGCATGGAACATGATGGCAATTCAAGTATAAACGCTTATTTTTGTAATCTAAACAAAAATGAGATGTGGTCTGACTGGAAAGAACAAATCAAGCGTGAGCCCAAGCTAAGGCCATCCTTATTGTGGGAATACGACCTTTCTGCTTTCGACTGGCAATATATGCGTGCTCTGGTAGTGGAGCGTGTCATAGAAAGAGGCTGGGATGAAGATTATTATGCTTTGTTCGCTCTTTACGGCGGGATGGATGGAGTCAGACGGATCGTACGGGATGAAGTATTGATCCTTTCTGATAAAGATATTGCTTTTGTTTGTGCCGTTTTTAATCTCAAAAAGGAGGAACTCAAATGTTATACATGCAAACAGTCGAGACAGGCACTTATGGACTCTTAAAGTCGCTCATGGCCGATATGGCATTCAACTACTTTGCTCTGTCCGGAGGATGACCAGGGAAGAAAACAAACGCTTTCAATCTTTAAGTGAAACAGGGAAAAGGAAGCAGATTGAGATTCCAAAGAAGAAAAGCAGAGGACGGAAGATCTGAAATAAGTAATTCTCACAACCCACCCCCCTTGATTATATTTTCCTTTTTACAACTGATAAACACCCCCTAATAGCAAGGGAATAAATCAGGCAAGGCTATTTTGGTAAATACTCTTTCGAGGAACGAGAAAGGAAGATTTGGCAAAATACTTTGTTCAGCCTTGACGTTTTATTCCCTTCTTTTATGTTTGTGTTCAGATGAAATAAGGATAAAAACAAAAAAGTTGTCTTTACATATCAGACAACTTTTTCATGATTTTTCTATTGCTATGATTCTCTTTGAGGCTTCAACTGATTTTTTACGAAATTCCTTCAATGCTTTCTCAATCGCCAAAGACGCTTTGCGGGCACGGGTTCCCGCCGCCTTATTTCCGTTTTCTACCTGTAAGGCTGCGTCTTTTGCAAATTCTGCAAATAACTGATTCAAATTGTCTGTTAACTGTTTCATGTTTTTTAATTCTGTTTATTTGTTAATTATCTTATATACAAAGTTATGAATAAGCTATTCATTCAAATATTTTTCATAAGCTTTGCGTAATTCTTCTTTTTTAGTCATATCCTGTACCAATTCGTAAATAGGAATCAGTGCTTTATCTGTGAAATTTACAAGGGCTAAATCAGTATTTTCTGTTTTGCCCCAACCCTCAAAAGTTACAGGTGTACCTTCATAATTGGTAATATCAATCATCCATGAATTAGGTTTTGCTTGTCTGCCATCTACTACTTCTATATAAATATTTTCCTTCTGAGGATTTTCAATATCGGGTTTATAAACAGTTAATCCCGATGTCGGTATTTGAAAGTAATAAAAGGCATTATATCCGGACCATCTATTGAGTACATCCCGATCAGAAGAATTTGCCCTGTACAGGTAATCGATTCTCATTCCGACATAAACCTCGGTGAGTAAATGAGTTCCGTATTTTATTATAATTTGATCAGCAGACAATGACTGAAGATCAGATTTGAACGCTTCTGTAAGGTATTTATTCATATATCTGGAGCTATATATAAAACGGGCAAGATATATAGCTGAAACGGATGAATAGCCCGAATAATAATAGTCAAGGTTCGGATACGAAGTGTCATTTACAAAGGTTGATTCAAAAGTAGCTTTAAATAGATTCTTGTGCTTATTTATTTCGCTTTTATCAAATCCGGCTAAAGAGGCCAAATTCGTAAGACACTCTTTTTTTGTTCCGAAAATATTTATTTCTGCACTACCGGAAAGCACTTTAAAGAGGGACGCTGATCCCTCACTATCTGCTTCATAGCTGTCTACATCTATGATTTTGTTTCTCACCCATGCCGGATGGGCATATTTACCTGTAGCATCGAATCCATACCCAAGCATATAATAGTTTTCCGACAAACCTTTGTTTTCCCAATGCAGCGATTTTGAACAGGACAGATCGGCTCCTGTTTTGTAAGGATTTACCTTTTCAGGATTGGGGGTAGGTTCTGGTATAGGGCTCTGTTCATCATTGTCATCCGAACAGGAGACAATTAACAGGATAAGAGAGAGTAGAAAACAGAAAGAATTTCTCATACAAATGATCTTATTGAAAACTATTTCAAAGATAAAAATAAATTCAGCAAGTAGTATTACCGATCATTCGTATATAATCTAAATTCTGCAAATACTCATTTTGTATCGGCAACCCGTACCGTTCCGATATTTATGATTGTTAAGCTTAAAATCCGTTTTCTTCCTCTTCCGTATATTCTTCTTCGTCAAAGCTGCTACCCATACCTCCCATCATAATACCGAATACTGTCATGCCGTAATTCATATCTGTCAGTTTATACAACGGCTCGGTTTTCTTTCCCTGTAGAAGCCTGCCGGCAATATATTGTACTATGCTTGGTTTGTCATCAGTTAAGAGAAAAGTTTTGATCCCGCCAATCTTCAATCAATCGAATTGACTTTCTTCCTATACGCGAAACAATTTTCTCCTGTATCCATTTTCTGAATACTACTGCCTTTGGCGACTGTACCCTGAAAGCAATAGCGATAATCATTTCCAGTCCATAATAATCGGGGTAAACTTTCATCCTTTCAACAGAGCCACCCATCGTGTTATCGCCTGTGGTAATACCCGCTTTCTCAATAGAGCGGATATGTTGCTTTGCCGTCCGGTAATATATGCCGAACAAGTCGGCAATTTCACCAATATTCATTTTTACTTCATCCGAAACGATTACCATTCCATCATCTGATATTATAATTCTTCTATTTTCCATGATTATTTGGTTTTAACTTCACTGTTTTGCATTGTTTTTCTTCGCTTCATCAGCCTGTCCATATCTTCGGATATTTTCTGTTCCGTAATCCCGGCATAAACCTGTGTCGTATTGATATTGGCATGCCCCATCATTTTGGCAATGCTCTCGATGGAAAGTCCTGCCGAAATTGCCAGCGTTCCAAAACTGTGGCGGCTTTGATGGTAGGAGAGGTTCTCTTTCAATCCTATTAATGTACCTATCTGATTGATGTCATACCAAATCCTGTCACGGACGGGCAACGGAAATACGGGTTTGCTGTCATCGGTGGTATTGTAGAGCATCAGTATCTGTTCTGCTATCGGGTGCAGGGGGATAAAAGCTTCCACATTTGTCTTTACCCGCTGTTTGCGGATATATAGTCTGCCTCCGGCTGTTCTACCGATATGCCGGGGATACAGGCGGTGTATATCCACGTAGGCAAGCCCGGTCAGCGACGAAAAGACAAACGCCCTGCGGATTAGCTCTAAACGCTCGTCTGGCATCGGGGTTTCCATCAGGTGTTTCAAATTCTCCTTACTTATATGCTTATGTTTGGGTGGCTCTTTCTTCTCGTACCTCACATCTTCAAGCGGGTTACTCCTTAATACTTCCTGATCAATAGCGATATACATCAAGCGGTTGAGCCATGTGATACATTTATTGATATAACCGGCTCTGCGTTCCCCTACGGTTTTCAAAAACAGCTTGAATGATTCTCCGAACTCTTCGGTAATATCCGAAAAGGCTATATCTTCCATCCCCCTTGAAAGAAGAAACTCCCGGAGGTTTCTCTGTGATATTCCCGATTGTCGGTAGCTTGTTGTGGAGTTGATCTCGATCGAACGAAGCCGTAAGCGTTCCCGTTCTACTTCACCTGCCTGTAACAGCATGGTCGGAGTAGAATTTACGCCAATGATCGTGTTTTTGAGCAGTTCACTGCTGATAACTCCCTGCTCTTTCAGTATATGTTCATAAGTCTGTTCAACACGCTTACGGAACTCCGAAAGGCGGTTATTCTCTCTTTCGGTTTTGATTATACTTTTACGGGCATTCCAGTCGCCCGGTTGGCAGTAGAGTCCTGTTGTAAGAACCGTTTGTTTGCCGTCAATACTGATACGGCATAGAACGGCTGTCGTACCATCGGTCTTTACTTTGTTTTTGTTGATATAAAATAATAGTTTGAATGTACTACGCATGGCTATTCTCTGTTTTTTGATGGTTTATACTATTTGTAATGATCTATACTAAGTTGTATGATGAAAGATCAGAGAACTAACTTTAGATCAGTAGTTGCTTCTATAAACTTATCCATATCATCGAACAGCTTTTTTGGGGTAACACGGGCATAGACTTGGGTTGTCCGGATATTGCTGTGCCCGAGCATCCGACTGATGGTTTCTATCGGTACACCCTCTTCGAGCGTAATCAGGCTGGCGAAGCTATGTCTGCCTGAATGATAGGAGATTGGCTGCTTTATATCTGCCATAATCCGAAGCCCCCGCATATTGAGCTGTACAACTTCCGCCGATTGTATCGGGAACAGGCTCTCCCTGTTTTCATCCCTGTATTTATCCAACAGCGCAATCGCTTCAGGCAGCAGTTTAACGCGGGCTTGGAAATCCGTTTTCTTTCTGCGGTATTTGAGCCAAAGGCTTCCTTCTTCGTCCGTAAAAAGGTTTTCGTTTGTAATACGGACTACATCGGCATAAGAAGTACCTGTATAGCAGGCGAAGAGAAACAAGTCACGGGTAAGCAGATGCGAATGACGGTTGGGATCAATCGCTAAGTCTCGTATTTTTTCAAAACTCTCCCGGCTTAATGCCTTGGGAGTGGTTTCTTTCTGTTTGGGCAATTTGTAGTGGGCAAAATGGAGTTTCTCGGAAATACCTTCCTTAAAAGCGATCTTACAGATTTTCTTTAGGATTGCCAGATAATGGCGGACACTCTCCATTGCGTATCCCTGTTCGAGCAAAACAAAGTTCTGGTATTCCCGGATAAACTGCTCGTTGAGTTGTCCGAAAGCCACGTCTTTGGTTCTGAACTTCTTTTTGATAAACTTGCCTAACGAACGGTGGGTATATTTATAGGTTGCCAGTGTAGTCGGGGCAACATCTACTCCTACACGGGCTTTCAGTTCTTCCATGTGTCGGTCGAGAAGGGCAAGCAGAGTCATTTGTGTACCCATACTCCCTTGGTACAGGTTCTTTACGGATTCAGCATCAAAAAACTTTTTGCGTTTCATAAGGCTGTCGAATGCAGAATGAACGGCTAACAGCAACTTTTCAATTTTCTGATTGGTTTCAATGGCTTCCCGGCTTTTGCCGTCCAGACGGCTCTCGCGGGGATTCCACAAACTAAGCGTACAGGACAGTTTGCAACTGAACTGCGACATGGAATTGTTCAGGGTGATGCGCCCCATGATAGGAGCTTTACCCGACTTGTCTAAACCGCTTTTTTTCAGGTAAAGCAAAACCTTAAATTTTTCTACTTTCATAACACTTATAATTTTGTGGACTTTGCCGATAGGCAAAGTTACCGGTTATACAAGTGCTCTTTGTTATGCAAAACATTGTGGTTCAGAACAAAAGAATCCGATTCACAATGCATTGTTACCTGTCGGTATTCCGGTAACAACCCGGCTAACGGTTTGGTAACAGAAATACTGCAATATTTTGCCGGAATCTGATTTCTGATAATACACAAAAAAGAGAAAATCTATTCATTATAAACCGTTTACGTTATACTTACTGTAATCCGCTTTTGCTTGTTTTAGAGTGAATTACCCACATGAGACGCCATACATTTGCAACGATAATGCTGACCAAAGGTGTATCAATTGAAAGTGTATCAAAAATGCTCGGCCATACAAATATCACTACCACGCAAATTTATGCCCGTGTACTCAATCAGAAGATAAAGGAGGAGGTAAATAAGGTCAGCAAGGAATTTAATGATATGAAAGAATTTTATGTTCAATAATTGGATATCTAGCAGGACTGGTCGTATTTGCGGCCAGTTTTGTAATATTTATATCTCATTTTCCGAACGTGCTTAAAAAGAACCAGAGCGCTCCTGTAAGGATAAGCTGCTGAGAATAAAAAAGAAGAGGAGATAAAAGAGGTTTTATTAATAACGCGAGCTATTGCTGAACATATATAAAGTTAATTAAAGGAAGGTAAGGTGTCAATGATTATATTTTATACTGTAGGAGTGAATAAACATCCATTACCTATAGGTAAATTATATTTATCTTCAGAGTCTTTCAATACAATATCTGTTCCGTTCGATACGGCAACATCGGCAATTTCCTTTCCTTTTTTCTCTTTTTGTCCGTGGTTATTTATGTCTTCAAATACATATATAGGAACTGAAACTGCAGTTTTTACCGGGGTAACTTTTAAATGTGCTTAAAACCTTTGTGATCCTTTCTTGATTGGTTATTAACCCTTTCGTCATCAGTAGATAATATTAATTATCAACCTTTGTTTTAGTCTCAAACTACTAGTAACAAGATATATAAGCAGATGGATAGAACGAAAATTGTGTTTTTTGCGGACATTTTAATCGCTGATTTTGATGGGGCATCCAGGACAATGTTTCAATTAATAAACAGGATACCTTCCAGTGAGTTCGAGTTTTTGTTTGTATGTGGGCTGGGGCCTGATCAGATAGGAAATTTTAAATGCATACATGTACCTACATTAGGAGTACCAGGCAACAAAGGGTATAGATTTGCAACGCCTCTGTTACAAAAAGCTGAGTTGGATGAACAAATACGCTTATTCTCTCCTGATCTTGTACATATATCCACCCCTTCATTGTTAGGTAATTATGCACTGAAGTTTGCAAAACGGTTATGTATTCCGGTTACCACGATTTATCATACACATTTTATCAGCTATGTGGAATATTACTTCAAGAAGTTTCCTCTTTTCGTCGATTTTACAAAACAACGGGTCAGGGAAATGCTTAAGTCATTCTATAACCAATGCAATACAGTTTATGTTCCATCAGTTAGCATTATGCAGGAACTATCGGATGAAGGAGTTAACCCGGAACTTATGAAATTATGGGAAAGGGGTATCGATAAGCATTTGTTTTCTCCGAATAAACGTAATACGGAATTAATGAAAGCTATTACCGGAAACGACAATCCTTCTATTCTATTCGTAAGCCGACTTGTCTGGGAAAAAAACCTGCAAACAATGATCGATCTCTACGAATTGATAGAGAAACAGAACCTTAACTATAACTTTGTGGTTGTGGGCGAAGGTGCAGCACGGGAAGCCGTAGAAAAACAAATGCCGAACGCCATGTTTCTGGGTCATGTAGGGCATGACAGGTTGCCGGAGATTTATGCCTCAGCAGACGTCTTCTTCTTTCCTTCCGTTACAGAAACTTTTGGCAATGTGGTTTTAGAGGCAATGGCTTCTGGACTTCCTTGTGTAATTGCCGATGGGGGAGGAAGTAAAGACTTTATTAAAGATGGCTTTAACGGATTCAGATGCAGTCCGTACAATGCACTGGATTATCTGGATAGGATAGTTGAAATAAGCGACCAGTCCAGGCTCGCAAAACAGTTTTCTGAAAATAGCATAGAAATAAGTAAAAAATATGTTTGGGAAAATCTGGCTTCAATATATTTCGAAGACCTGAAATCTCTGACGCTCGATCTTGATGTTTTTGTAGCCTGAGAATGAAAAAAATATTGCAGCTATTGCTGATAATCAGTATATGCGCCTGTTTTGTTATTTTCCTGCAGGGAACTGATATTGGGGAATCTGTCCGTCTGGTAAAACAACTGGGCGTTTACTGTTTTTTGATATTAATAGCTACTTTTTTTGCGTATCTGGCGGGTACGCTGGGCTGGAGATATTGTATCGACTCTGCCAACAGTCCTTCTCTACTTCAGCTATTTGCCATAAGACATGTAGGAAATACAATTACTTTGTTCAATCCTACCGGGGTGATTGCCGGAGAACTGTATAATGCCAGAATGCTGATGAATAATGGCATAGAAGAAAAAAGCGCATATCAGTCTGTTCTGTTGGGACGTATCCTGATGACATTGAGTCAGCTTTTACTGCTTGTTGTATTGCTTATATGGTTTATACTCTATCTTTCTGCCAGAATTTCTCCCGATATAATGTTCCTTATCTATCTGTGTTTCTTCGTAGTATTGTTTTTTATAACCATCCTGTTTTTTGTGCTGCTAAAGAAAGGTAAAGACAGGAAAGAGTCAGTTACAGAAAAAAAATGGCAAAAAATTATATTTCATATAACCGAAATGCGCTCCTTATTAGCCCGGTATATACGGAAACGTCCCGGGGAAACAACAATGGCATTCTTTCTGTACACACTACAATGGATACTGAACTCTTTAGAGTTATTTTTTATTTTATATTTTTTGAATTATAGTGTTACTATATGGGATGGTTTATTTCTGGATACTTTGATAATTGTGATGAAATCGACTGTTGCATTCATACCCGGCCAGTTGGGAGTAGAGGAATTAATAAACAAATTTGTTTTGTACCTGTTCGGGATTTCTTCCCCCGACCTGTGGCTGTCGGTTTCTATTCTCCGGCGTACAAGACAATTATTTTGGAGTGGAATAGCAGCATTATTATATATACAACAGAAAAAAATAAAAAATACGGTTAAAGTTCATGGAAGTATTGTTCGTAAGTCATAAGTTTCCTCCATCAACAGGAGGAATGGAAAATCAGTGTTATCAGTTAGTAACAGGAATGGAGAAAAAATGTAAAGTACATCGCCTTATTTTTGATAACAAAGGCTCTAAACTATTATTTTTTTTAACATTAATCAGAAAGATTAGAAAAACCTGTAAAGAGCATCCGGGGATAAATATAATCCACTTCAATGACGCACTGATTGCCGGCTTTTGCTCATTTATGAAGTTGACGGAAATGAACTATTCCCGTAAGCCATTGATTATTCAGTTGTTATAAGTATTAGAATTTTATAGTCCACGATTTGTACACGCTCTTTCAAAGAGTTTCTTAATCGCCTAATTTACAAATACTAAAATAGATAATTATTGTTTTATGTACAAATTATTATCTAATAAATTTATCTACAAAATAAATCAAATGTAGACATATTTGTTTATTCGATATTATCTTTGTGAAAAGAGTAATTATATGGATAGTCGAATAGATATAATTAAAGGCATTCATCCTGGAAAATTTATTGAAAGGGAATTGAAAAAGAAAAATCTTACTCAACGTGCTTTGGCTGAAGAGACAGGCATTCCATACCAGACAATTAATGCGATCATTGCTGGCAGACGGAACTTAACAACAGAACAAGCTCTAAAAATAGATTCTTCATTAAACCTGGAAGAAGGATTCCTTGCCATACTTCAAACCCATTACTATATAAAACAGTATAGAGAGAAAGAACTTGCAAATCTTTTTCCTGCACATCCTCATATCCGCAGAATACTTTTCTGGGATACGGATTTTGATAAAATCAACTGGGGTAAAAGCAAATATGCTGTTATTAAGCGTGTGTTAGAGAGAGGTAACAAAGAAGAAATTGATGAAATCAAACGATTCTATAATCTCTCCACAAGTGAACTAAAACAATAATTCTTCAGTGTATTTGTGTAAGGTTTTTCTCCGAACATCTATATTTCACTCTTGAAGCAATAACATCCGGTTTGATTATAATTATGTCTACATCCACAATAATACCACATTTTAAGCATTAATTATGCAAATATGCACAATTAGCTATCTGTATGGACTAACGATAGATTCCCATTTTATGGAAGATTTATATTCTCAAACATGATTTACATAATAACCAATTTGCCGTTATCGGCAAAAAAGAGGCGTTTTTAGGCTTGATTTTAAATGAATCTTGCCGATAATGGTTTATCTACTCATTAAAGCATAAAGGGCAAAAGTGCCTAGCCAGTGACTGCCCATGTAATCATCATCAGTAATATTGCCTAACGAATAGTTAAGATGATTATCAGCAATTAATTTCAGATGCTTTAGCTCAGGTAATTTCTTTGAGATAAAATACAAACAGGTTGCTCTGCTGAAATTTAATCCATCGAGGTGAACCAAATGTCCATCTGTGCGGTCTGAAACTCTTCCAGGTTCTAGTGAGAAATCAGGTTGGAACATTTCCGGCAGAAATGCCTTTAACCATACTTTATATTCCTGTGCATCCAATACTTTACTCATTAGTAAAGCTTCTTCAAGGCAGGGAGACAGGAAATCATTGCCACTGGGCTCATAAGAAAGGTTGCAGTTTACATCATTCTTATATAACCTTTTAGCATGTTCGATTATTAACTGTTCAAACTTCTTGTCTCCTATACATCTGGCATAGTCGATAGATAGAGATAGGCCAAAAGCTGTATTATCATGCTGTCCTGTGCGGATAGGATAATTGAGCTTTGGCAGGTATTCCTCGTATTTGATTGCGAGTATATCAGCTAAAGGTTTCAGTGCTTGATACCAGCGTTGAGCATCTGCATCTTTCCATATGTATAGTTCGCTTTGCAGTTGAAATAACCATGCCCAGCCATAGGTACGTTCAAAGTTCCGGTTATTATAATCCTGAAAAAATGCTGACTCAACGGATACATTTTCTGTAGTTATATTTCTATTTAGAATGTTTCTTACTGTTCCTGATTCATCCAGTTGAGGATAGTCTTTTAATAGTTTTATAATAGACCAATACCCGTGTACAGAGGAATGCCAGTCAAAACAGCCGTAAAATATTGGACGTAATTCCTTCGGGCTTTTCAGGTCGTCAACACTACCTATTACTTGTCCCAGTTTATTCGGATATTCTACTTCGATACAGTGAACAGGCAGCTTGAATATCTTTTCTGCTTGTTGCAAATCCAGTGTTTGGGCATTGATATATCCACAAAATAGTAGGAAGATAAATAAAAGCTTTTTCATAGGCTTGTAATGATTATATTATCCTATTAGATTCACTATTACTTTAATCATCATATCTTTTTCCTCTGTCCGACTTTCGGCAATCATAAGAGTAAGAGCCACAAGGGCATTATTTTCAATTCGCTTTGTTCCATCTGAGTTATAAAGGATATTATTCTTATCCAAGAACCAGATAAACAGGAATGCTGCAATGCGTTTGTTGCCATCACTGAAAGAATGATTTTTAGTTACTAGATACAAGAGCATGGCAGCTTTTAACTCAACACTTGGATATAATTCTGCCCTATCAAAAGTTTGGTATATAGTATTAATAGAACTCTTGAAAGATTGGTCTTTCTCATTTCCAAACAAATTACTACCGCCGAACTTATCATAAAGCTCTTTTATGGCTTCTTTGGCATTCTCGTATGTTGCCCTGAATTGTTCTTTAGTATCACTTTCTTCTATTGCCAGTTTTTGGTGGTCATATTGGTCAAGGATATCCAAACCATGTGCGTAGTCGTTAATAACTTGTAATATACCTTTTGCTTGGTCATCTGATACTTGCCTTGAGGCTATGCCTGTCAATACTTTAATGGAATCTAACGCTTCCTGTAATTGTTTTATTTTTGCTTGTTGATTAATAACGAACCCTTTGACAAGGTATTCTTTTAAAACTTTGTTTGCCCAGATACGAAATTGAGTGCCTCGTTTGCTATTTATTCGATAGCCTATAGCAATAATCATATCTAAATTATAGTATTCAAGCTCTCTAGCAACCTCACGCTCTCCTTCTTTTCGAACTGTTCGAAAATTCCGAACAGTTGAATTATCTAGTTCTTCTGACTCAAATATATTTTTAATATGCTCACTGATATTTGCTTTACTAGATTCAAATAATTCGACCATTTGACCTTGTGTAAGCCAAACTGTATCGTTTTCTAGTTTAACATCTAGATTAGTACTACCATCTGATGCTTGATATATTATGATTTGTCCTTTGTTCATTACTAAGTCTGATATTTTTATGTAAAAATAATTAAAACAAGATATTTGGAGTAATTATTTCATTCTTTCTTATGACCTTGAAGCATCTTCTATATAAATCCTTTTTGTACCTTTGTTACCTTTATAATAAATTATTAATCCACATAAAGAATGAGGTTTTCTGGGCACGAGACGTTTGTCTGTAAGCAGACTTGGCTGAAAAAAGGATATGATTTTCTAATCCATGGAGAAAGCTTCTCCAAGGAGACAGCAGTAATAGACTTAGGCGTTGGAAAAAACATGGTTAGCTCTATTGGCTATTGGATGAAAGCTTTTGGTTTATGTAATGAAAGATGGGAATTAACAGATATTTCCAATTATATCTTTGGACAGAATGGAAAAGATCAATATCTAGAAGATTATGGAACTTTATGGTTATTACTATATAATTTAATAAAAACTGGCTATGCTTCGATCTACAATATATTCTTTAACCAATACAGGGAATACAATGCCCTTGAATTTTCTGAGGAACAGCTACACTCTTATTTAAAGAGTCTTATGGAAAAGGAGAACATTTACAATCAGAAAACTCTAAATTCCGACATCTCTGTTTTTAGGCGTATGTTTTTGGCACCTAAAGATCAGCAAGAAGAAATTGAAGATTTGTATACAACAATCTTCTCTGAATTGAATATTATTTATATGCTTCCAATAGCTCGCAAAAAAGAAAAAGAGGAGAATAATAAAAGTGAAGTGAAAAAATATGATATTAGCAGTAAAGCTAAAATTGGACTCCCATACGAGATAATTCTTTATGCTATACTTGATCAAAATGAAGCAAAAAATAGCCTCAGCCTTGATTTTAACGAGTTGTGGAACGGTAATAACTCTCCAGGGAAAACCTTCTCTTTATCAAAAGAAGATTTATACAAATATCTCGAAGAAATTGAAGAAAACTATTCTGGTATTATCTTTTCTTCAACAGCAGGTATACAAACATTACAGTTCAATAAACAATTTGATAAGTGGCAAGTTTTAAGTAATTATTATGACAAATAAATATACTCCATCCGTAAATATTATCCGAGATTTAAATACTGAAATAAACTATATTGCCACTCCTAATACACAGTTATTATTTGATCATATAATCAGTAATTATTTATCAGGAGCGCATTCTTTTAATTTGATCGGTTCTTATGGCACAGGAAAATCTTCTTTTTTATGGGCATTAGAAAGGCATCTAAATAAAAAGACTATATATTTCACAGAATCAATAGATACTCTTAAACCGGAGCAATTTGAATATTTACCAATAATAGGAAACTATCAATCCATTGCTGACTATTTTGCTTCTTTTCTCAAATATAAAGGAGAGACGTCTCCACAAGCTATAATTGAAGAATTCAAAAAATATTATCAAAATCTACATAAAAGAGGACTCTCATTATTATTGGTAATCGACGAATTTGGGAAATTTTTAGAATACGCAACAAATAATAGTCCCGAAAAAGAGCTCTATTTTATACAGTTACTAGCAGAATTTGCCAACGATTTTCAAAATCGTATTATTTTCCTTACTGCTTTACATAAAGGATTTACATCCTATTCTTTTGGTTTATCTCATTCTCAAATGAATGAATGGGAAAAAGTAAAGGGGCGTTTTAAAGAAATAACATTTAATGAGCCCGTCGAACATCTATTATATTTGGCTTCAAGAAGATTAAATTCACAAGCTGATAATCTTAATGTTGATAAATTATTAGAGATAGTAAAAGATGCTAAAATATTCCCTCTTAAAGACCATTTAAATAAAGATTCTGCTCGATCGTTACAGCCATTTGATATAATATCTGCCGCAATACTAACTAAGGCTCTACAAAAATATGGACAAAATGAACGGTCTCTATTTCAATTCATTGATTCTAATGATTATTTGTCAATAAACAATTTTGATAAAGAACATAATCCGTTTTATAATCTAAGCTGTGTGTATGATTATCTTTTATTTAATCATAATTCTTTTATTACCTCAAAGTATAATCCAGATTATCTGAGATGGAAATATATAGAATCGGCACTAGATAGGGTCGAATCAATATTCGATAATAGCTCCAATTATAAAAATATTATCAAGGTCATAGGGTTATTGAGTTTATTAGGGGACGCGAATGGGATTATTGACATTAATTTTCTGAAGAGATATTCAGAACTTAGCTTGAATATAAAAAAATCTGAAGATATTATTCAAGATTTGGAAAAATATAAAGTAATAAGCTACTCCAGTTTTTATAATAGATTTAGGATTGTTGGGGGCTCTGATATTGACATCGAAGATGAAATGTTGAAAGCCAAAATTCCAAATTCTAATTTTGAAACACTTCTAAAACAAAATATTGAACTACCTCATATACTAGCAAAAGGACATTTTTATAGAACAGGAACTCCTCGATTATTCTCTTATATATTATCAACCGAGCCTATCATAAGTATTGAGAATAGTTATGATGGTATTATTAATATCATATTCTCTAAAACCATAGATGATAATGATTTAAAAGAGTTATCTAAAAAAAACGAAGATGCAATTTTGTATTGCCTATATAAAGAAGAGGGTAAGATTTATTCACTTCTTATAGACATAGAAAAAATAAAAGCTATTATCCATAAATTTAGAGATGATTTAATCGTTGTTGATGACTTGAAAGTGTTATTAAAGGATTATCAGAATCAACTCTCTTCCTATATGACAGATTATTTGTTATCATCAGAAAATAATCTATATTGGGTATTTAAAGGCGAAAAACAGATTATAACTAGTGGTAAAAAACTAAACAGAGTACTTACTGATATCTGTGATTCTGTCTACTATGGAACGCCAATTCAAAGAAATGAGTTAATAAATAGGAGCAAATTATCTGGAGCAATTCAGTTCGCTAAGAAAAATTTAATTGAAGCACTTATAAAGAATCAAACTGAACCAAATCTAGGTCTTGATGATGATAAATTTCCTGCTCATAAAACTATCTATCTGACACTATTAAAAGCTACAGGTATCCATAGCAATGGTCATCTCCAAGCTCCTACTGATCCATCCTATCAATTATTATGGCAAACCTGTATCAGTTTTATTGAAAAAACCAAAGCAGCGCGTACTAGCCCTGTCGAATTAATCGAATTATTACAAAAGAAACCTTTCAATTTAAAATATGGATTTATCGAACTTTGGTTACCATTATTCTTGTTTATTAATCAAGATGAGTTTGCGCTTTTTTACGAAGGGGTTTATCATCCAGATATAGATATGGCATCTTTGGAGCTACTATCCAAACAGCCTCAAAAGTTTGAAATAAAGGCATTTGATGTATCTGGAATTAAATTAGAACTCTATAACTCTTATCAAGAATTTCTTAATATAGAAACGTCAGACACAATAAATAATGAAAAGCTAATAAATATAATAAAGCCTTTCCTTGTATTTTATTTATCATTACCCCCATATGGACAAACAACAAAAAGGATATCAAAAAATGCTATTGTTTTTAGAGAGGCTATCAAACATGCTAAAGATCCGGAAAAAGCATTCTTTGAAGATATTCCAGCAGCTTTAGGCTATGATTTAAATATTATTGCGAAAGATTCTATTAAAACAAACGATTTTATAAAAACGTTACAATCATATGTAAAGGAAATTCGGACAAGCTATGAGGAGCTTATTAATCGTATAGAACGTTATTTAGTAAATGATATTCTAGGAAGTGATGAGACATTCCCTGAATATAAAGCTAGATTTCAAAGAAGATTTCAAGGAATAAAGAAGCCAATGCTTACTCCTAAGCAAATGGTTTTTTATCAGCGAGTTATGTCTGCAATTGACATTAGAAATACATGGATAAGTTCAATATCGGAAGCTTTGTTAAATAAATCTTTAGATAAAATATCAGACAAAGATGAGTATATCTTATATGAAAGGCTCCAAGAAACGATTGATGAATTAGATAATTTGTGTAAATTAGCAAAGCATGATATAGATCCGGAAAAAGAAGATATGTATCAACTAGAAATTAGCTCTGTTAATACAGGAAGTTTCAAAAAAACAATTCGAATATCTAAAGAGAGATTAAAGAAAATAGAGCCGATAGAACAGGAAATTAGGAAACAATTAACAACAGATAAGTCTTCTAATATTGTAATATTAAGTAAGCTTATTCAAGAACAAACAAAAGATGACACAAAAGGTTAGGCACTTATTGGGTATCTCAGGAGGAAAGGATAGTGCTGCACTGGCAATTTATCTAAAGAATAATTATCCTGAACTAAATATTGAGTATTATTTCAGTGATACAGGAAAAGAACTAGACGAGACTCTAGCTCTAATTGGACGTCTTGAAACATATCTTGGAAAAGAAATAGTACGCCTAAGTGGGGTTGACAATCCAAATTTTAATCCTTTCGATTATTTCTTACAGGTTCAAGGGAATTATATGCCTTCGGTACAAAATAGATGGTGTACGCAAAAGTTGAAATTAGAACCGTTTGAAAAGCATGTTGGAGATGATCAAACTATTTCTTATGTAGGCATAAGAGGAGACGAAGATCGAGAGGGATATATTTCTACAAAAACTAATATTCAATCAATCTTTCCATTTCGCAGGAATATCTGGAGTCTTGAAATCTTGCATAGATTTTTTGATAACAGCAATATGCAAGAACATCTATTACTCTACAAAGGGTTAGCAGATAGCAAGACATTTTCAGGGGTTAAAGATATTTTGAAGCTTCCAAAGGATAATAAATTTACTTTATCTAAAAAGTTCAATTCATTGTTGGATGTAAGTGCTACGACCTTTAATAAAGTTATGTTTCAGTATTTGAAAGATAAAAATTATCCAATCTCCAATATAGAAGAGTACCCTCTATTAAATCATGAAGACAATCTAAATAGAGATGATATCTTTAGGCTTCTAAAAGAGAGTGGAGTCGGCGTTCCTGAATACTATAATAAAATAGAATTTGAAGTTGACGGGCAAAAAGGAGAATATGCCAGAAGTCGATCGGGTTGCTTCTTTTGTTTTTTTCAACAAAAAATAGAATGGATATGGCTTTATGAACAACATCCAGACAAATTTAAAGCAGCAATGGAGTATGAAAAGGATGATTTTACTTGGATACAAGGAGAATCTCTTCAAGATTTAATTAAACCAGAGCGAATTAAACAAATAAAAGAAATGACAATAAAAAAGCAGATAAGTTCTGCTAATAATAAGAAATCTGAATTTTTAATCCATAATTTAGTGGATGCAGAGAATATTGTTTGTGGAAACTGCTTTATATAAGAACGAATGAGGGCCGATGCTTTTGTACATAGATATGACGAAAACAAAATATATGATGTAACATATTATTTAACACCCACAAGGTGGTCTGATAATCCTGTTAATAATATGCATATAGTAGCTGAAGAAAATTGGTCAGCACCCATTAAATATTTGAATGATACTGGAGATGATGTTTCTGATGAAATTAAAAACCTACCGAATAACATTGGGGGCATATATATGTTTATTATAAAAGGAGTTAGCATTCCATTTGCTGAATTCTATTTAGCTTATATTGGTCGATGTAAATGTACAGATCATCAAAATATAAGAAAAAGAGCTAAAGAATATTTAGCAGAATTGAATAAACTAAACCCTCGTCCTAAAATATTTAATCTTCTTAAATATTGGAAAGATTATTTGTTTTTTAGATATTACCCAGCCTCTGATAATATTTTTATTGACCGAACAGAGAACAATTTGATTAGAGCTGTATTTCCTCCTTTTAATGATGAAATTCCAGATAAAATAGAGTTTGAAGAACCTGTTGATGCATTTTAAATTTTTAATATGAGCAAGATTAATATTCCAGCAATAAGAGGATATATAGGTACATTTACTTATTACATCACAACATTTACATTTAATCAAATAGCTACTCGAATTAAATGTATTGATGATGAATTACACACCTCAAATTCCTTGAAGGAGCAAATTCAACGGGCGTTGACAGATAACCATAATAAAATTAAAGATTACATTCTGACACAAAAAGAACATTTTTTTAACTCACTAGTCTTAGCTGTATATGATGGGGAACCTAAATGGAGTGAGATGAAGGTTGATTTTCAGGATGTTGATTATTACAATATGGGGTTTTTACAACTTAATGGCGAAGAAAAAATTTTCCCTGTAGATGGTCAACATAGAGTAGAAGGTATTAAAAAGGCTATATTAGAAAACCCAGCATTAGGAGAAGAAACTATTGGAGCTATTCTTATCGGACATAGTAAAACACCTGAAGGTATGGAGAAGACGCGAAGAATATTCTCGACCTTAAATAGATATGCAAAGCCTGTAAGTTTAGGTGATATTATTGCCTTGGATGAAGATGATATTGTAGCTATTGTTACAAGAGAGTTGTTAGAAACATATCCCTTGTTTATGAAAGATCGAGTTAGAGCAACAAATTCTAAGGCCTTATCAGATACAGACAAGACTTCTTTCACTTCTTTAATTACATTGTATGAATGCCACAGAGAGATTTTTAAATACTATAAAACGAAGAAAGATAACCAGTCTAAACTTTATTCAAAAGCTAAAATTGATGAATTTCTAAAGTATAGAGCTAATCAAAATGAAATTGAAGAATTTCAAGAATATTTAGTCAAATTTTGGGACACTTTTTGTTCAAAGCTAGAAGGAATGAAAGAGTTCATATCTTCTAATAATAAAACTCCAGCAGAAAAATTTAGGAATAAAAAAGATGGAGGTTTGTTATACTTTAGGCCTGTAGCGTTACATCCATTGATCCAGGCAATAATGGAGATACATCGACGGAAAAATATTCCAATAAATAAAGTAATAGAAGTTTTATCTAAAGAAGAAATGGTTATATCTCAAAAACCATGGATAAATGTTCTCTGGGAGCCTGTAGACAACACAATGATAATGGGAAACGCAACATTGACTAGATATTTACTAATGTTTCTGTATGATAAAAGCACACTTACTACAAAAGAATTCGAGTCTTTAAAGAGTAAGTATGCTGCTGCATTAAATGTCGAGATTAAAAGTGTTAATAATTTGCTAAAAAAATTAAAGTAACCATTCTTTTTTAAAAGAGTTCAATGCTTGTTCCCAAAGGTTTTCTGCTGTAGCATCAGGTTGCAGTTTTGTAAATTGCATCCATTTTGCTAACCAGTAAAAAATCCGTGTTTTACTTTTCAAATCTGGACCAGCATTAATAATTATACAACATTGTAGGATTGAGTTAACTACAATGCGTTTGTTTTCAGGCATGTCTTTCCAATCGTTTACTCCGCCTATACAGTGAGCAAGATTAACCATTGCTCCAAAGTAACTCGGTTTCGAAAGGTCAAGAGAAATTTCATTAAGTAGACTTGTTACCCATTCACAAAGTATTTCTGAATATTGAGAAAAGCTTAAAGCCTTGATAACTCCCATAATCTTGCCTATTAATTCAAATGGGATAATATCAGGATTATTTTTCATTCGCTCGAGAAAATCAGGAATGTTTGCTAGATGAGTATTAATACATTTCAGAGATTCAATTATCAAATCCTCATCTATATCTAAGTTATTAATAACTTCCGGAAACCCTTCAACTATAAATAATCCTAAGTCTGAGATAGAATTTGCCAAATAGTCAAAATTTCCAATTGTACTAAAATTATTTATTGCTAAAGAATAATATTTTATACTTTCCTCCTTTTTCTCTGTTTGAGATAAACAATAAGCATAATGATGATAAATACTAGCTACATTGCCTTCTGGAAAATTCTCTGGCAGATTGTCAATTATTTCTTTATAAATAGAAATTGCTTCGGAATAATTATTCTCATTTTCATATGTCTTTGCTATATATGATTTTAACAACTCAATATTACCTATATCTGAATCCCTGGAAACAATTGCAATATCATCAGATTCATCATATTCAAACTCTTGAATAATTTTTTCTAAGGTTATTTTAGCTTCACTAAAATTATCTCTAGCCTGACTATACCTATTGAGTTCTAAATTCAACATTCCCTCTATCCATCTAGTATTTATTAATACAGCACTTTCTTCGGACTGACTCAACAATATTTTTATCTTTTTTATAGTATTTTCCAGCCCTTGAATATCAAATAGTCTGGCTTGCATTTGTGCAAGATATAGATATTGAGTGGACGCAAAAGAATACTCCTTTAATTTAATATAAGCATTGATACCTAATTCTGCAAACAAAATTCCAAGCTTATAATATGTTCTTGTGAAACAGAACTGTCCGATTGCACTTGATATCCCTGATACAATATTTAGATAACTATCTCTAACTTCAATTTTTTTTAATTGTTCATATTGAATAGCACGGGCATTTGCTGTATTACTTGCAAATAACAAATTGGGAATCTCAACTTCCAAACGCATTATCCCATATGAGGGGGCTCCATAATGACCTGTGGATATATAATGTAGGTCTATTATAACCGCACTAAGCATTATTTCAGTTATAGCTTCTTTTTCGATTTCTATATCAAGCTTCTTATCTTCATTCTCAATTTCTATTTTTAAAAATGAACGAATAGGATTAGGAATGACAAGTCGTTCGATAGCAAGAATGTCATCTTTTATCTCAATAAAGAAAAACTGTTGAAGGTTTGCAATATTATTAAAAAATAAAACATCATTATATTTTTTCTGCGCAAAATCTAATATCATTCCTGCTGGATAAAATTTAAGAAAATGCAGAATCTCTTTTTGTTTTTCATTGAGAATATTATAAATTGTATTTAAACAAACAGATAAAGATGTATTTTTATTTTGTCTTTGTCTGGTTGGATGCTGTACTTTCTCTGAATACTTCAGTAATTGAATAACTCGTGATGTCGAACGGTAATATTTTATAAGTGTAGATATTAACTTTATTGACAGTGGATGACCATTACAAAAATCTAATATCCAGTTTAATTCAGAAACATTAATTTTAAATTCTTCATTTAATAAATTGTCAATTAAAGATGTACTTTCCTTTTTATTTAATCCATCTAATTTAAATACCTTCATAGGTATGTCAAATAATGACAAATCAATTTGACTGGTGATAAGCAATTGGATCATAGGAGCCTCGGACAACAGTTCTCTAATAAAATCTTCAACTTCATCTCTTTCAGCAATTAAAAGTTTTTCCAAACTATCAAAAACAAATGTTATCTGTACACCTGCTAGAATCTTAAATCCAGAATCGGTAAAGCTAACTTTCAAATACTCATATACTGCATTATTGAAAAGAATTAGAAAGTCTGCATATGATTCTATTTGTTCAATATCGATCCAAACAACGGGATTATAGTATTCTACTGTCCCATGAATTGCTTGAAGGAGAAGTTGAGATTTTCCGATGCCTCCTATACCTTCAATTATAACCAGCTGTGTCTCGCTCATAGCTCCAACTAGGTCTCTGATAAGTTCTTGTCGTCCTATATAGAGAGGATGTGGATTTGGCACTTCAAATGTTGATCGACTTAGTTGTATGTTTTCTCTAATTTTCTGCTTCAGATTTTGAATTAGTTTTTCTTTTGTTTGTATTAATATCTCTTTTGATATTATTCCATTGTCCACTTTTGTATGTGCATCTCCCGATATTCTAATAATATTGTGATGGTGATGGCTGAAGGATTCACAATAAGGAACTATATGAGCATCTTCTAAAGGATACCCATTTCCTGAGATAGGGCACTTTCCTTGAATTTCAATTTTTAGATATTCTCGAATATATGTAGGAATTGGAGGACGCTTTTCTGTAGGAGCTGACCAAGGCTCCTTCAGATAAGCATCAAAACTATCTAATTCTTCTTTGGTAAAATAATTTTGACCATTAGAAGTAACTGAAGATAATTTTCTAGTTTCTCCTTTATGTTTTTTAGGCGCATTTTTCACATAAGCGAATAGTAATTCTTTGGTTATTCCCAAATATATCGCAGCTTCTGTATCAGATAGTAAATTATTTTTCTTTTCCAAAATGATTTATTTTAATAAAAACATCTATTTCAAATATTATTCTCCTAAGCCTTGCATTAATTCATTGGTGCCTCCAAAATTCAAAATGAATTCGGAATAATGATTTTGAAAGAGAGTTGTTAAGTATCTATCTAGCCCAATATCAAGAGAGTTTTTCTCATTATCTATATCCTGAATAATTCTATATTTATTATTTTTTGTTATTGTGTAAAGAAAAAGTGTATGGAAATACACCGATGAAATATATTTCCGATTAGCTAACTCCAATTGTTTTTCATCTGCATTCTTATACTTAGATTTGAATGATTTTAAGACAGTACTATCCATATTAATATAAATACATTCTAAAGAATCTCCTTTTACCAATGGGTACATTACCGTTCTATAATCTATATCTTCAGAAGTAGCTTCTTCGACTTGTTCCCATGTTATAGCATTCTCTTTTGATTCTTTATATGTTAATATGAATTCGGGTAGACCAAGCATATCATCATTTGCATCTTTCTCTTTTTTTGAAGGTTCTTTCTTTGCTTCAGAATCACCTATTTTAACCCAGAATATCTCATCAAATTCTTTACCCGGACTTTCTAGTGTCACTTTCATTTTGACAGCATCCCCAACTTTGACTTCCTTTTTGGGATTCATTGATATTTTTATTGTACCATCTTTTGGACTGCTAACATTAACATTGAAGACATCTTCTATCTGATCTATTTTCCCGGGCTTAATTCCACCTGAGTTTTCATTTTCTTTAAAATTTAATAATGCGATTCTTAATATTCCAGGTTCTTCTATCCTATCAAAATATTGATTCTCTACATCACTTTCAAAACGAATATTTTTCTCTCCATTTAATGGAATTTTAGCAACCTCTTTTTCCCCATCATTATGCCCCTTTAATTTAAAATATGAAGGGAATCGTTGAGGTTTAAACGGTTCAAAATCTTCTTTTATAGTCTTTCGTTTAGGTTCTTTCTTTATGTCTGGTTTCTCCTTTTTTTGTTCAAGTTTAAATGTTTGACCTAAAAGTTTAAGTAGCTCACTGTTCATAGGAAAACTCTTTGTAAACGAGCGAAGCAGATCCTTTGTATCTCCAGCATCCACCGAAATAGAATCTCTTTTCCTTTTTTCAATTTCAGATAATCTTCCATTAGTGGCTCCTAGCTTTTTTGCAAGAAATTTTCTTAGAGCTCTCGTTTCTTTACTATCCTTTAATCTGTCCCTGGAAGCCATAAATAGTTCTTTTCGAAAAGAATAATTCATTTCAGAGCAATCAACATGAATTAATAAATGGTTTTTCAATAAATCTAGTTTTAATGCACGAGATATAAATTCTGAACTATAATTTCCATGTACTTGCCCATTAATAGAAAATAAAACAGACATATTATTTTTAAAAAATTCTCTTCTTATAGTATCCCTACTCTCTTTTACAGATTTATCTTTAATTCTAGTTTTGAATATGTAACAAGAAACTTTTGCTTTTCCAAAAAGTTCATCATTAAAAACTTCGGAAAAACTATCATCTTGCTCAATATATTTATTATCCTCTTGTTCTAATCTATATTTCAATCCATATAGGTCCCTTTCTAAGTTAATATCATCAGGATACCTTTCTTTTGTATCAATTGTAAAGATAGGTAATGCAGGATTAAATAAATATTCATTGATACTCTGATTCAAGTCTCTCGAAATAACAGAACGACTTCCAGATGGTAAATCATATGAATATAATTTAATTATTGTTCCTGTCTTAAATTTTCTATTATAAAGATTTAAATCAATTTCTTTTATGCCAAATGCTGGAATTTTTCCATTAATTATAAGATATTCATACCAAGTGTTTTTCTTAGTTCTTTCTTCTTCTTTGCTTAAAGGATGCTCTCTTATTAATGTGAAACCAAACTTTCCCGTATTGTCATATCGCTTAGACGCGATTAATTGATAGCTTTTTTCTCCACAAAAAACGATTGCACCACTTCCTCCCATATTATATTTACCTTGTACAAAATGGATCTCATTTTTGTTACCTTTTAGTAAAGAAAGAAATGTGTTCTCAAAATTATCTGGATGTTGCCCCTCCCCATCATCATAAATGATTAAAGAAGGATTTAATTTATCTCCATGAGCTAGAATCTGCAAATTCTCCGACTGTTTTTTCCTGAAAGTCGCTAAATCCCAATTCTTATATTCATTTGGATAAAAATACCGAACTGCCTCTTCCATTGATTGAGGAGCCTCTGTCGATTTCGGATTGATTCCTACTTCATAACATTTCTTCATGAGGATAGCATCAATAGAATTTGTTAATTTTTCAATTAATGCTGCAATTGGATTAGATTGTTGATTCTCAATTACACCAAAATTACTTGGGTTACCTCCTAATGGAGCCCAATTCTCTTCTTTGAAAACATCTGGATATTTTTGAATAATCTTATCCACCTCTTTTTCGTTGGGGCTAGAATATAAAAGTTTGAAAAGTTCTTCATTGGTAATATCAAACATAGTTAGAAGTTTTATAATTTGTGATAATTGAAATCCTTTCACTATAAAGGCCACTAATTTAACAATAATTGTTTTATATATAAGAATTCTTTTGATAGGATTTTTTTAAGAGCTTGCTTTTACCTCTTATTTTTTCTCCTCTTCACCCACACACCTTCATCAGCCCTATCCATCCTTTCATTTAGTTTCTCCTTCATCTCATCCAGAAGCAAAGTCCGACTATCAACTCTTCTACGGATAGCTCGATATGTATCATAGCAATCCTTCACTTCAAATGAAAACATATCGCAGAGATATTGAATAACTGTATTGATATCGGCATCTCCATCATTAAATCGTTTTGACTCTACGATTCCATAAGTCAGCTCAACCAAATCAGCAGCACTACCAGTCCATTTGATTGGAGGTTTTAGGTTATCAATATTTTCCAATGATTGAATGACCTTGTTGAGATCTGTAGCTATCCTTTTGATAACTTTTAGCTGAGGTATATAATTTGTATTCATATTTTATTTTCTAATATATTTACTAAAATCGAATCCGGTATTATTGATATTTTTTTCGTTGTTGTCAAAACTGGCAAGAATCTTATTGGCAATGTCCTCGGCTCCTTTTACCTGATTTGTGAATTGTCCCAGTAAATTTGTACCTTTCATTTTTTGTAAAACCTCTTTAACCTGAGACTCTGTGTTTCGTGTTATTTTTCCCTGTAAAGTATTTGCCAGCATTTCAAACTCATCTATTGTCACCCCCTGGTCGTGAATTGTATTTTGATTTGAGACAATATCCAGCGGTACTAATTCATCTTCCGGATTAATTTGTTCTTTTTCAGGAAATTCTTTTTCCAACTCTATGCTATGGAACGGAATATTCTCTTCTTCTTTAGTGCGTAGCCTGAATTTTGACTCTCCGATTATATTCGGAATTATCCCTTTCTGTTTCTCTTTGGTGATAGATTTTGCAGGTTGGTTATTGTCACTCCGTTTCTGATACTTTTTATTAAACCAATCACTAAACTCATTCCATAGATTAAGGCCCGCCATAAACAGGCAGGCAATAACCAATATGATTTTCCCTATCGTTTCTATCATTACTTGATATTTATGATTTGTATAATTTCTTCTATCAGTAAATCAAAATTGCTACCCATTAGCAAGGGTTTATCAGGAGGGAATATGGTCGATAAGAAAACATTGTCTTTCCCTTCAATAGATTGTTCCTTATCGTAGCGCACACTTTGTGGTATCCTTGTTTCAAGGATAGAGATACCTAAACTAAGAATCGCATTTTCGTAATGGTTGAATAGCTCAGGTTTTTCTCTTCCCGTTATCCTGTTCCAAAACGGATAAACGGCATTTAGTTTTATATTCCCCTGATTTACGGTCAACAATTCGTTTACCGAAATAATAAATGGGAGCGTACTTTCCATATTGATTCGGGAAGTTGTTATCGGAACAAATAAGTAATCCATCGAAAACAACGTTTCTATCACACCTTCGTTATTTACTGTTCCGGGTAAGTCAAACAATACAATATCATAATCATCGGATTCCCTGGATAGGAAATCTTTTGCCTGTTGTATTCCAGCTTCGGGCTGGCTTGGGACTATCGGATAAGTGGGTTTATCGATCTTTTGAAATAACACTTCCGCTTTGTGTTGGTAGAAAGCATTATTGTTTAACTGCTCAGCTTCCCGTTGCCGCATTTTGTAGATACTCCATTGAGGATAATCACAATCGATAACTGCAACATTATACCCTTTTTGATAATGCAGGAAACTGGCTGTAAGGGTTGTGAATACTGATTTTCCTGCCCCTCCTTTTTGGGTGCAGAAAGAAATGTAAACTGGTTTTGTTGTACCCATAATAGTTATTGTTTTAATTATTACTGTATAATTACTTTTTGGTAATTGGCTTCCTGATATTTTCATCGAATATCCGGTTGATATCCTCTTCATATAGTTCTATATGGTGCCTGATAATATTATCGACCAGTCCGCTGACACTTAGTTTTGATTTTCGCCGTATTACATTGACAAGGGATTGCAGGGTATCATAATTTTCTTTGTCGATATACAGGCCCTGCCTATTCTGTAGTTCGTTGCGGGTAAGGAAAACGGACTCATAATCTGTAACAGACTGTTTTTTCTTTTTGGCAGACTCCCGGGCTTTTGTTTCAAATTCTATGACCTGCTCATCAGCCTGCTTGTCTGTATGTACAGTAGTAGGCTTCTCTTCATTTATTCCTGCAACAGCGATTTGACGCATAAAGGCAGATGTGTTTATCTTCTTTTCTGTTTCAGTGCCGATATCCTTCTTTGCATCTTTTTCTTCTTTCATATAATCATGTATTATTATTCTCATTCCGATTTGCAGATATGCTTATGTGCATATTTGAGGCAATGATTATATATGTCCTGATACGCAAATCATCATACTTGCGATTTTGCATTGCCGATACAAATGAAATTCAAAAACCAAAGCCTTTTTCAAAACAGGTTTACATGACATTCTGTGTCTCGTTTTGTCTGTCTACCCTATGATATTGAGGTAGATAGATTAATGTAATTTTGAAAAAGAGAATGGAAACATTGATATATTTCGATGTGATATCTTCAATAGTTAATGAGTAACCGTTCCGGTTCCAGCTAATGTCCACCCATGCAGGCGGATTTTATTGTCAATCGACAATAGCGAGAAGTGTTTTGAGCAGCAGAAAAATACTTTTCACCAGCCCAAAACCATTCTCGCTCCAACCTGATGTTGGAGGACGGTTCTCCCAAGTCGAACCTAAAAAACAAAGATTTAATGAACATGAATGTTGTTAATGGGGAAGAAGTTCCCAAGCGAAAGAAGGGAAGACCCAAGAAAGACGATATCCTAAAATATCGCTTTATGATTAGGTTTAATAACAGAGAAAATGAAAAATTTCTCACTTTGTTTAAGCAGTCGGGAATCAAAAGTAAGTCTCGCTTTATAGCAAATTGTGTCCTCAATCGTAAACTAAAGGTTATCGAAATCAATAAATCGGCAATTGATTTTGTAATGTTATTAACCCAGTTCTTCACCCAATTTAGGGGAGTAAAGAATAATTACAATCAGTTGTTTACTGTTTTAGTGAGAAATCTGGGAGAAGAAAAGGCCCGGAAGTTTATTAAAATACTGGAGAATCCTACACTTGAATTTATCCGAATGATGAGAGAGTTTGAAGAATTAACTACAAAACTAAGAGAAAAATGCTTGCCAAAATAAGTTCGGGAAAATCGGTTTACGGCGTATTGGCTTATAACAAAATTAAAGTAGATAATGAACAAGCAAATATGCTGTATAGTCAAAAAATGTTCGGTTCGATGGACGGTAAATTTTCCGTACAGGATTGCATGGATTCGTTCTATCCATATTTGGTAAATAATAACAAGACTGAAAAGGTAGTCTTTCATGCTTCACTCAATCCCGACCCAAAAGATAAATTATCTGATGAGCAACTATCAAAGATAGCCCAATGGTATATGGATAAACTTGGATACGGAAATCAACCCTATATTGTCATAAAGCACTCCGATATCCAAAGGGAGCATCTGCACATCATTTCATTACGGATAGATGAAACAGGTAAAAAGATAAACGACAGTTATGAAGTAGCAAGGTCGATGAAAATCTGTAAGGAACTGGAGCAGGAATTCGACCTGATTCCACTAAAGAAAGGTCAGCGGGAAAGCGAAGCCCCTACTCAAAAGGTCGATTATAAAGCCGGAGACTTAAAACATCAGATAGGCAATGTCACAAAGTCTATTATGGCTAATTATAATTTCCAATCATTCGGTGAATACCGCACATTACTGGAACAGTTCAATATAACAGCGGAGGAAATAAAAGGAGAATACAAAGATAAACCGTATCAGGGACTGACCTATTCGGTATTGGATAAGAATGGGGAGAAAGTATCCAAGCCTTTTAAATCCTCATTATTCGGCAAATCCGTAAATAATATAGCGCTACAAAAGCATTTTGAAACATCAAGGGATAATATTGAAAATTCCAATATTAAAGAAAGGCTAAAGCCTATCATAGGTAAAGCTATGAGACAACCGGATTTGGATACAGATAGCTTCAGGCAGTCTCTACTGAAACAAGGCATCGGTTGTATCTTTCGACAGAACGGGCAAGGTCGGATATATGGTGTAACTTTCATTGACTATAGTAACAGAACCATACTGAATGGTTCCCGCCTGGGTAAAGAATTCTCAGCAAATACTTTTAATGACCTGTTCAAAGATTCTCCTGAGAGAAACATTGAACGGGCGGTAATTAATAAGTCTCCGATTGTAACGAATCGTTCCGGCCAATTCACGGAATCCTCTGGAGTTCCGCAATCCACCGGAAGCGATAGCTTAGGCATCGGGCTGTTCGAGCAACACAGCCCTGATTTTGAAGCAGAAAACTTTGCCCGTGAGAAAGAAAGGGAAGAAGAAATCCGACGCAAAAAACAAAAAAGACGAAGAATGTAATAATTATCTTGAAAAATAAATCTTTACTTCGTAGGGTAATATTCTTTAAAGAAAAACAGATGGAAATATTATCTAAAATATTAATAGGGTTTGTCGCTCTTGAACATATTTATATCCTTTGGCTTGAAATGTTTGCATGGACGACAAAGGGACGTAAGACATTCAAAAGTATACCGGATGAGTTATTCGAGAAGACCAAAGGACTGGCTGCTAATCAAGGTTTGTACAATGGATTTCTGGCAGCCGGACTCATCTGGTCTTTGTTGATTGACAGTCCGGACTGGAGCCAGAATATAGCATTATTCTTTCTTAGCTGTGTCGCTATTGCCGGAATTTATGGAGCGATCACTGCTCAGAAATCAATCTTCTTCAAGCAGGCTTTGCCCGCTCTGATTGCAATTGTTGTCTTATTCTTGAAATAATCAATGTCTATGTATAAAGCGAGTAAAGGATATTTCAATAAAAATTACCACCGTCTAATCTAAAATCGTTTGAGATTGTTGTATATGGCAAAACAAGTATATTATGAGTATATATGATTTTACCGTAAAGAGTAGCAAAGGCAATGATGTCCCGTTATCCAACTATAAAGGAAAGGTGCTGCTGATTGTTAATACAGCTACCGCATGTGGTTTTACCCCTCAGTATAAAGATTTACAGGATTTATATCTTAAATATAAGGATCAGGGCTTTGAAATATTGGATTTTCCGTGCAATCAGTTTGGGAAACAGGCTCCCGGAACCAATGATGAAATTACCTCTTTTTGCGAAATGAAGTATAAAACAACATTTACCACATTTGGCAAGATTGAGGTAAACGGAGATAATGCAGATCCTCTTTATAAATACCTGAAGCAAAATAGCAAAGGCATCCTAGGGGATTCTATAAAATGGAACTTTACTAAGTTCCTGATCGACAGAGAAGGAAATATCATTGACCGATATGCTCCGATAACTAATCCGTCAAAGATTGCCGGGACTATCGAAAAACTCTTAGCAAAATAATACATGCGGTTATGGTCTTTACATCCTCAGCATCTTGACTCGGCAGGGCTTAATGCCTCGTGGCGTGAAGGGTTATTGGCTAAGAATGTGCTTTTAGGAAAGACCAAGGGATATATGAATCACCCTCAATTGATTCGTTTTAAGAATAGTCCTGATCCAAATCTCTACATCGATGCTTTCCTTACCGAAGTATACAAAGAAGCTATGAGAAGGAATTTTTCATATAGCAAAGAAAAGATCCGGATGATTGAGAATATTTCTCCCATCCCTGTAACCAAAGGGCAATTGGAATATGAGTATGAGCATCTGAGGCGAAAACTTCAAAAACGAAGCCCGGAACTTTTTATAAAGTTACCAGCATTGACTGAGTTAAAACTGCATCCTTTATTTGAAACAATAGAAGGAGGGATTGAGGATTGGGAGATCATAGCATAACAGTAATAACAAGAACTAACATTCATCAATATGAGAAATTTCTTATACATATTACTTCCTGTAATTATTTGATTTTTACCATAAGCGGATTGAATCGTACAGTATCAATCAGTTATATACCAATATCTTTGTGTTGTAATTAAAACTATTGAATTATGTCACAACAATCAAAAATCGCATTAGTAACAGGCGGCAGCCGTGGGCTAGGTAAAAATATGGCTTTAAATATAGCCCGAAAAGGGCTGGATGTAGTCCTTACCTACAACAGCAAAAAGGAAAGTGCTTTAGGAACAATCGCAGAGATAGAGCAACTCGGACAAAAAGCCATTGCTCTCCAACTCAATACTGCCGATGTAAAAAGCTTCGATTCTTTTTTCGAATTACTTAAACAAGAGTTGTCTGTAAAATTTGGTACTCAGAAAATAAACTATCTGGTAAATAACGCAGGCATCGGAATTAATTCAGCTTTTTCCGAAACAACCGAAGAGGATTTCGACAGTCTTTTCAATATACATTTCAAAGGTGTTTACTTCTTTACTCAAAAAGCATTGAATATCCTCGAAGACGGTGGAGGTATCATAAATATCTCAACAGGTCTGGCGCGTTTCTCCCGGCCGGGATATTCCGCCTATGCGTCTATGAAAGGAGCTATTGAGGTATTAACAAGATATCAGGCAAAAGAGCTTGGAGCCAGAGGTATTCGGTCTAACGCTGTTGCTCCTGGTGCTATAGCCACTGATTTTGGCGGAGGTATTGTCAGAGATAACGAACAGGTCAATAAAATAACCGCCAGTACGATCCCATTAGGAAGAGTCGGTTTGCCCGAGGATATTGGCGGAGTAGTTGCATTTTTATGTACTGATGACGCACGATGGGTGAATGCCCAGCGGATTGAGGTTTCAGGAGGACAAAATATTTAAAAAGGAAATGAGTATTTAAGCTTGTATTATAATGGAAAAGGCATTGTCATTAGCAGATTTTTATCGCATTAAATTAGGGATCTTACCTAGTGAGATTATCGGGAAGATAGGCCAGTTCAATGTCTTTTCTTTGGATGATTATATACAGCCTGATCATACGATCCCATATAGCCGCAAAGACTACTATAAGATAAGCCTGATATCCGGTAGCAATACCGTTCATTATGCCGACAAAACGCTGGTTGTGGAAAATAATATGCTGTTGTTTGCAAATCCTCAGGTTCCCTATAACTGGGAACCTCTGAGCTTGGATAAGACAGGCGCATTCTGTGTTTTCACGGAAGATTTTTTCAAAGGATATGGCGATTTTAAAGCCTATCCCTTATTCCAGCCTCATGGAATACCTATCTTGGATCTGGATGATGAAGAGTTCAGGCAGGTACGTATAATTTATGACAAGATGTTTTCGGAGATTAGTTCCGATTATATCTATAAATACGATGTCCTTCGAAATCTGGTTACAGAACTCATTCACACCGCTTTGAAGATGCGTCCTGCCATAATGCAGCCTGTAGGACACAAAGAGTCTCACGCCTCTGACAGAATCACATCTTTATTCCTCGAACTACTGGAAAGACAGTTTCCGATAGAATCGACCATACAAAGTATCCGCCTTCATTCTCCCGGTGATTATGCACAGCAGCTAAATATCCATGTCAATCACCTGAATAAGGTACTGAAAGAAGTCACAGGAAAAACTACAAAGTTATTAATCTCGGAGCGGATAGCCTTGGAAGCAAGGGCCTTGCTGAAGCATACAAACTGGACGATCAATGAGATAGCTTTCTGTCTGGGATTCGAAGATCCGTCACACTTTATTAAGTTCTTTAAAAAGAGTGAGCAGGCTACTCCGAAAGTCTTTAGAAAGAATGAAATATAAACTATTTTCTCATTTCTAATCGGATCAAATTTATGAAAGAAATTCTTCTCCTTCCGTCGAAGCCCTTCGTGGTTTTGTGAAAGGGCATTCGTCAAAAGGAGAAAAATTTTATTGTGGGTTTAGGCTGGATTCCGGGTTGCTTTTTCAAATAGATTGATCTTTTGGATTGTGCCTTTACTCCTTATAAAATCCCGTATCTCGGATGCCCGATAGTAGATTTTAGCTTTTACCCTGAAGAAGGGAAGGCTGCCATCGTCCCGGTACCGTTGCAAAGTCCGGTTTGACACCTTAAGTAGGAAACACAAGTCCTGATTATCCAATATCTTTTCATTTTCTTCCAATACATCTTTGGTCTGCACTAAAAGTTTAATTTCTCTGGCTATTTCGGTGAGTTTGGACGAAATCTTTTCAGTCCAACAAGTGAAATCTTCATTATCTAAATACATAATACTTTAGTTTTGAAATTAATAATCCAATTAATTCCAATCGATTGGAGCAACAAAGTTTCATAAAACCGTAAAGTAATATTCCAAAGTTGGTTCGGTTACTTTTTAGCAATATTTCAAGATGTTGATATTGTGATATTTATGTATGGAATATTCAGAAAAACAAGTTGTTTGCGTAAAGAAAAATAGGGAATAAATATAAATGGTTTTGTAGAGTCTGGGAAATAATAAATAGCGTGGAACAAATCCATTACTGCGTAGGGGTACTGGTATACCTTCAGGTGCAACGGAAAAGTCCACGCTATCATATATAGCCGGGACGATACAACCGTTATCTCACCTTTTTCAAAAATTACCAGTTTTCTACGCGGAGACAGTTTGTATATCCTTTTTATCAGTTATTCTGCATATTTTGCCATAGGCTATTTGTTTAGATTACTATTTAAATAATCACCCAATGCTTTCCTTAGCTTATCTAAAAATTGCGTCGGATTATTACGCATACCCAAATCATACAATGTGCGGGATAAATTACCCAAATCAATGTTGAAAATAGATTCCGCTTTTCGCTGCATCTCTTTCAGGGTAATCTTACCCCCGTTAATACTCTGTAATAAATAATTACTGTATATCAGTTCAGTAAGGTCGGCTTTCGATGCCGTCCATAACATGCCCGAGCGGTCCGAAACCGGTATTTTATGATCCAGTTTATCCAGTTGTTCGGTCAGATATACTTCAATCTTATCATTTGCAAGGATTTTTGCCACCTTAAAATCACAAGGCGAAGAGAATCGCGGATCCCGTTCGAAATATAGATCATCCGAATCCGGAGAAATGCCGGGTTTACCTCTTAAAAAGTAACATTTATCCATGTATGTATCTTTAGCCCTGTAATACCTGTAAAGTTCTTTATTCCTGTCGAAAAATCCTTTGATATAGGATAATTCTCCGGTAAAGAACTTCCGTAGTTCGTTATCGCCTCCTGTAGGGCGATTCATCTCCATATTATACATTTCCTGATAGTAAATCAAATTACATAATAACCAGGGCTTATCCTCTTTAAAGAAGCCGATTTCTTCCGCATCGTCTTTAAATACATAGGACCCGGTAAATTCTTTAAGCCGTTCAAATACATTTTTCAACAAAAGGATAGCCCGTTGTGCCTTACTCAAAAGAACTTCTTCTTTTTCCAGAACATGAAGCTGTACTTCTACTTCCTGCTTCAACAGATACATAAAATTTGTCATAAACTATAAGATTTAGTAAATAAAACAATTGCAGGTTGCAAACTCGATCATTGCAACCTGTTTACTTACATCTTATAGCATGTCTAATATCTTTAAATTATCCGGTCATTCATTCTCTATCCGGTTTCCCGTCTATCGTCCTTACCGAAAACTCGCGGTCTTTAAACAGCTCCGCAATACCGGTCAATTGCTTTAACCTGAGTATTTCATCCATATCCATCCCGATATGTTTCGATATCCATGTGCCGGATTTTCCTATGGAGATCAGTTCCCTTACGATTTCCGACATCAGGGTTATGTCATGGGTGCCCCTGGCCCGGTTATGGCGTATGGTTGAAGCCATCCTTTCACTTAGTTCCCGCCTGGACTCACGGATATAAGTCACAGGAAGCCTGCCCTGTGTACTTTGGGATATCTTCCGGGACTTGCGCTCAGCCTTCCTGCGGTGAAACCCGTCCACGATCCGGATGATATCCTCTTCCGGACTGCCTACAACAGGCATGGTATAGCCGTCTTCCTCGATGGAGGTAACCAGCAGGGCCATTTCCGGCGGGGCAACACTGTTCGGGTTATAGTCGTTGCCTTCTATGTTTTCCGATCTTTCCCATGCGACGAAGTCTACCGGATGGTATTTCATCGGGCTCACTTCATGCAACATTGAGCGGACATAATTCAGGGTGTCTATTTTTTCATCCGTATCTTTAATGTCTTTTATATACCGGCATATAGATGCAGTCATTTGTTGAAAAACATAATTTTCTTCATTTTGATTTTTCATAGCATTTCTTCGTATTTCCGGATTAATTCCTGTTGCCTTAATATCTGCTTCTTTGTCATTGAGAAAGACAGTGTCCTGCATGTAATATCATTTTTAAGGATAGCCATGCACATACGTTTCCACGAGAGGAAATCCGTTTTGTTATCCAAGCCGGGCAATGCATCCGGTATGGTTTTGAAACGCACGACATATTTATCACCTTTTCCCCGTTTGCTATACTGCCGGGTATTGACGATCATATCCGGGTCCAGTTCGAGGATATCTTCCTCGCTGACGGGAGAACCGGTCCTGTTCCAGTAACGGATAAACTTGATGAATTTGGTCGTATATATCCTGCGGGTTTCTCCGGGAAGTGTTTTCAGCAGGAACTTGCAGTAACTTTTCCATGTATGTCCCTGAGGAAAGCTTATCCTCCCGGCTCCCGTTGCTTTGGTCCCGCAATAGATATTCCCGAAGTTGGCTCCGCTGACACGGTCTACTACTCTTACCCATGTTTCGGGCTCCAATACTTTGAAAAGGTTTAGCCCCGCCTTTTGCTCATCCCCGTAAGGTTCGCATATCCGCATCCTGGATAAAGGCACTCCCGCCATATAAAACAAATCGTAGATACTGTTATAGGGCTTACGGTACCTGCCGTTGTATGTCCAGATGTCCTCCGTGCGCCAGTCACAGATCGGATAGAAATTATAGGTATTGTCCGATATCCGGGTTGAGTAGCTTTTATCCTTATAGGAAAGCTTATCCTTCCGGGAGACGGCATGATAACGGTTCAGGCTTTCGTCCGCCCGGATACCTATCAGGCAGGCGGTCTTTTTATTCCCGTGCTGCCGGGCATACCAATCGCCGAACAGGGGAGTGAACTCTTCGAAAGTCATATTCTCCCTGTAAAAATCAAAGGGATGGTTATCCTTGTTGATAATAAAGTCATATTCCGGCATCGGACGCACCCATTTATCTTTTTTGGCAGGATCCCAGAATATCCAGTACGGCTCGTACATGGAAACCGCATTGGTAGTCGTCATCGGAAGGCATACCCAATAGGGCTCGATAAGGTCAAGGTTATCGAGGTACATCCGCTCAATAAAACGGGCGGTTCTTTTATAGGAAGCCTCCACATCCATATACAGCACACCGATTTTACGCTTTATCCCGTGCCGGCGCATATAGTCGAGGACAATATTGAGCATCACCCCGCTGTCTTTGCCTCCCGAGAAAGCAAGGTATATATTCTCAAATTCCGAGAATATATATCCGGTACGTTCCAGAGTAACCTCATAAACATTCTTTTCGCAGCCGCTCATATGATCTTTGCCATTTTAAAATACTTCGTCCATTCCTTATCTACAGAGAAGCCCATTTCTTCGAGGAGAGGCCGGTCCGAATTATCGGCAACGAAAGTAACGGGTGTCCCTTTCTCTACATCCATCAGGGCGCGTTCTATCAATATCCGTAACAAGTCCTTATCCTGCCAGGTAAAGTCGTTACACAGGTGGTCGTTCACAATGGAAATGAATCCGGTGACCATATTCTTCCCTTTGACGGAAATATACCAAAGGTGGTCTTCTGTGTTTTTGAAAGGATAGCCTCCGTTCAGGCGGATAACTTCCGGGTTCATCACAAAAGGGGCGATCAGTTCATACAGGCGGCCATCCGTACCCCAGACTTTTTCTATCCTTATTTCATCATTGTTGTGTGTCATATGTATAGTTTATAAGCTTTCTGCAAATTCTCTCAGTTTCTGCCGGTCTGTAAACAGCCGGTTGACCTGATTTGCGAGTTTTTCCTTACGGGACAGGGCCTCTACGATCTTCCTGTCAATCCCGCTGTTGGTTATAAAGCGTTTTACCGGGGTGTCCCGGTTCTTGTCATTTTCGCTGATATAAGCGAGTTCCCTCCTGTAATTCCTGTACCTGAAAGAGAGGCTGAAGAAAATGATTTCGCATTGTGCCCCGACTCCCTCCAGGCATGTTTCCTGTATGCCCAATGTGGAAATAAGGTATTTCTTATTATTCCGCATAAACTGTGTCCTTTCGGTTCTCCTGTCGCTTCTGTTCCTGCCACAGAAAACAGCGCAGGATTTCCGTCCCCAGAAGCTTGTCAGCAGGTCCACTTCAAAGAGGTACTTGCAAAAGATAACATACCTGCATTCCCTGCATGCATGTTTTTCCAGCAAAAGCAACTTATTGGTATTGTAGTAATGATCCTTTTTATAGCCTGTGGAAATATAACCGCACGCGATCCGTTCCATTTCCCCCATGATCCTGAAAATATCATATACCTGTATCTCGTATTTTTCAATGAGTAAGAGCAGTTCATTCTTTTTTCTCCTGTAAGATTCTTTTTGAGTAGGAGTCAGCTCACAGATGTACGTCCTGACATCCGGCTCGGCTTCCGGGGTTCCTTTCTCATCGACCGGGTAAGTATAGGGTTCTGCCAGTCCAACCAGATACGACAGGTTTTTATATCCTAATATCTGCTTACCATCCACTCCTCCGTAAATAATATGCTTCCGGGAAAAATCGTCCCACCGGTAATATCCGAGTATATCCTTATTCAGTATCCGGTACTGCATATAAATATCATGGATATTATTCACAATCAATGATTCGGTCATCAACAGTTTATAGTTGCACTGGTCGGCGATAACCATCATGCGCCGTGAGCGTATGGCGTCGGGTGATTTGAACAGATGGCAGTCATCGATAACAAGCATAGTCCGGGCATCTACTGACTTTAATAACTTTTCATAAGCCTGTATGTTAAAACTTAAACTTTCGACCGGGATAAGATATACGGGAAGGCTTATTCCCGGCCACTGCCTCTCCATCTCTTTTTTCAAAAGGGGAACCTGTACATTCGGTAAGAACAAGTATAATTTGTTGATCCGGTTATTCCGGTAACGTATCCAGGCAAGGGATAACGACAGGAACCATTTATCCCGCCACCTTCCTGTCAGTAAAACGGATACCTTCATGCTGCACAGGAACCGGAGGGCGTTTCCATAATAGGGGATAAGGTTTCCTATGGCAGGGATGAGTTCATCCCGCAGGCGGGTAGCCAGGGGGATATTCCGGTATATCAACTCACAATCGAATATGATTTCGTGGAACTGCTCTTCAAGTATCTGTTTGATCCGCACGGCTTCCTGCCTGCACCAGGAAGGGGTATGATCATTCGAAGAAATAGCCACATGGAGCTTCAATCTGTCGTTTACAACCTCAAAATAGGCTTTTATCCTTACCCTGAAAGGGGAATAATCCAGTGTGTAAGGGATATATACACGACAACCCATATAGGTATTATGATAAAGTTTTGACCCCTTTATCCGATCAGATAATTCTATGAGAGATTGTGGTACAACCATTAGTTTATGAGTTGTATGATTGCGAGCAATCAAATTTACTTAAATACAATTTGTTAAAATGAATATTCTGTCGAATATTTGTTTTTATTAACATTTTCGTAAAACTCTATTCTGCTTCCATTTTGTGATTACATATTTGTTAAATAGTCTCTGTCATAATGTAAAATATAGTTATATAATTATCCTTTAACTGTCTTATATCCGGTTCTTTTATAAAAGCGGGTTGCCTTTTCCTTATCACAAGCACGGACAACCCTGTATGAAGATAAATAATCCCTCCGGAGTGAGCGGAGGGAAGGGTGATACTCATTTGATAATATTCATATATCAGGCATTAAGATTGGATTAATTGATTTCTATTTTTCCCGTAACCATCCGGTTGGAAATTACAGCTTTTCCGGGAACGACATCTACCCTTACCGTGGTAGGCAGGGAGCGGTAAGCATCGTCATTATACGGCACTTCATTATTCAACCCGGCTTTGATATTATACTTTACTGAAGCTTCTCCTATAAAACTGCCCGCCGGGGTAAAAGTCAGTTTTTTTGTAGCAAAATCAAACTGCCAGATACCAATTGCGGCACTATAAGACACCCCGTCTGCATAGGGCACACCTATTTCAGCTCCGGATTCATCACAGAAACGGAATGAAGATGGATCGAGGTTGTTCGTGTCCCCTGTCATTTTTTGTACAATATGTCCGGTATATCCTATGTCATTGGACAGTGGGTCAATAGTAACTGACACTCCCTTGTATGTCGAAGCATGATCATCATTCGCTTCAGCTGAACCCGGTAGGGTGATTTTCAACTCCCTCAATAAATGGATATCTGTAGATTCTCCCGTACTGGCGGCAAAACCGATACGGAAGAAATCAGGGATGGAGGCGGCCAGAGTGCTGGTAACGCTTGTAGGGTTAGGATTAGTGGTATTATAATCCCCGGCAGAAGTATAGGCATTTTCCGCATATTGTAGGGATTCTTTGTAATGGTAACCGTCGATAATAATTGTAGTATCCTGTTCATGCTGTATACTGACCGTCACCAGGAATCCGTTTGCACCCGCATCCGGAAAAAGTTCGATGATCGCTTTCCGGTAAGAATTCTGGCCGCCCCTTAAATCGAAGTTCCCCTTATATGTGTTTATGGAAGAATAAGCCCCGCCTGTATCATTGAGTTTCCAGCCCGGGCTGTTTTCTCCTTTTGTCGGCTGGCTGATCAATATGGGATAACCGGTATAGCCGGCTCCCATTCCGCCTGTTGAAGAAAATTGTGAAGCCTGCACACTTCCACCCCGGGCTCCACGTAATGTAACATTGCTGGTATAGAGGTCGCTGGTACTGGTGGTAAGATCGGGTATCCCGTTTACCCGGGCTTCTCCCTGGAACCTCCTTTGCTTGAAGTTCCCGTAAGAATCCAGGGCAATTCCCAGGTAGGCACCGCTTAATCCTGTAGCCCTGGAAGCACTATAGTTATTATTCGCCCGGTTATAAGCATAACCGAGTCCGCACCCGGCAGCCCCGATAGTAGGAATAGCTACGCTTGCATCGAAAAGGAATACACTCATGCCATCGGCTCCGTTTCCGCTGTACATTACATATTCAAACTCTATCCGGATTCCCTGTATAGATTGAAATTGCTTGTTTTTTATAAAGACCGCGCCGAATTGTTGGGCTGTTGCCGGCGTTAACCGTAAGCCGTCGGTAGTGAAAGTTGCAGCATTAGCTTTTCCTCCCTGTGGTGTCGCTTTTTCTATTTCGCCGGGTTGACCTGAAGTACGAAAACTCTGGTAATAAGGAAAATCGCCGTATATCGATTGTGCTTTTGCCTGTGACAGGCCTAAAGATACCAATATCAAGACCATCCATATAATTACAGATTTGTTTTTCATAAGACACTTATTTTAAAACAAAAACAATATCGATCAGCGAGTAATCCGAGGCTGCCTGTTTCACTTTATAGGTTAATATACCCTCGTCGGTTAAAGATACGATCTCAAAAACATCTTCATCATAATCGGTTATATAGTAGTACAGGTCGGTTGCAAGAGGCAGGTACGGTATAGAGGGTGGAGCCCCCGGACTTACAAACTTCGGCGTTTTAAACTGGTTTATGTAAAACTGATAGAGGTTCTTTGCCGACTGGAGTCCGGTGGATGATGTGTCGAAAACGATGGAAGGCATATAAAACCAGTTGGTATATCCTAAGTATAGTTTTTCCCATCGGGACCCGTTATTATAATAAAAGCCTGCTGACACCCTGTTTTCAATAGAGACCGATGAATCAGAAGTATTGGTATTATACACGATTGTTCCTTTCGTATGATCCGTTATTCCAAAATAATCACTGGCTGAAAGAAGTGATACACGGGGCAATATCAACCCTTTGGAAGCCGTTCCGTCCGCATGTTCTTTCAAGTCAAGGAGTGCTTTTTCGTGAGGAGGCTCTCCCGATCCGATTGTTACTTGGGCGAGTATAGTCTGTGGAAAGGAAAATATACCCAGTAACAGCAACATTCTGAATATTGTCCATATACAGTGCTTTTGTTTAAAGTTTGCTAGTTTCATGTCGTTTAATTCTGTTTAGTTTATATATTTAAAAGATTGTTATAAGTCATTGCATTATTCCATCTAAAAACATCAATACCCTCCAAGTCCCGTGCCGGCTGCTTTCACAAGTGGCGGACAGGAATAAGTAAGTATGAGACAAATAGAAGACAAACAAATATTAAAAATTATAAGCAATATCTCCCTGACGGGTACTGATGTTTCATGCAAGACAAACTTAAAAATTACAGATTGGCGTTATCAGAGGTAAAGAAATAAGATATCCCGGAAACCGGTTTATTCCAGCCTTTCAATAAAGGTAGTCAGTGTAGCAGGAATTCCCGGAATGCCATTTGAGGCCGCTATCTCTCCGTTTATATTAAATGTTACCCTGTAAACTTCCTGCGTATTGTGAAGAGATACTAATAATACGGCGAAATCCCTGTTGATCGAACTTATTGTATAAGCAGTGCTGCTACTCTGGTAAACATTGTCCCCTCTATCCAGAGCCATCCATGTGCCCGTCCTCAGCGATTTCTTACCCCAGAGGCTGTAATGCCCTCCTGATCCGGCTTTGTCATAATAGTAACTTAAATGTGTATCGACATTCGTCGATAGTTGAAAACCTTCTCCACTTCCTCCTAATAAATAGTTCCAGCCTACATACCGGATATTCAGGTTTCCCATTGTAATGGGAGTTGCATAGAAATCTTGACCCATGCTTAGAGTTCCCGGAAGAGCAACAACGGATCTTGCATATTCCATTACTTTAATATTTTTTACATCCCCAACTATAGCGGAACAATTTTGTTCCAGGAAATCAGCTATTACAAATTCGGTTGTTACAGGTGATGATTCTATAGGCGTACCTTCAACGCTATAATACAGAGAGCCGTTACCTACAGCTAAATTTCCGGGTTGCAATGTTGCGGTCAGGCCGTTCGTTGTAGAAATCGTATGCGAACTGTATTCTCCGCCATTACCTCCAATATATGGTATTATCAGTGTTCCGGAATAAGGCGTACCCGCCTGATACTGCGCTGGGGATAAAGTGGCACTGGCGCACTTTAGTTCCTGGATTTCCGGGGTGACAACTAATCTGGTGTCCATCCTCTTCCATAAACTGCCATCCCAGATATACAGGCCCGGAGTGAAAACGTCTCTTTCTTGTGTTTGAGTTGGATTGTCTGTTGTATTGAATACGACCAAACCGATATGAGATTTATTCACTGTCGCTTTATCTGTTGTGTAGGTTGCGTTTTCATTACCGGGCATACCGTACATCGGGAATAGTTCATTTGCTTTAAAAAGTGATACGCGGGGATAGAGTAATCCCCTGACAGAGTTATCATTCTCGTTTTCCGTTTCCTTTAGTTGAAGGAGGGCTCCATTCTGAGGTTCAGCACCGGAACCTATCGTTACCTGAGCCTGTAAATTTGCGAGACTGATAGAAAAGAATAAAAAGATTAAATGAAAAAGGATTTTTTTATTTTTAATTATCATATTATATAATAGTTAAGGCCTAAAAACGGCTTCAAAAGTGATTATCTTCAACTGGTTTTAAAATTCGATGCAAAATTGTTGTAAATAGTAAAACTAAATTTGTATTTGCGTAAAATATTTGATGTGACAAAACGTAAAATAGTTATAAACTATTCTTATATTGAATTTTATATGTAATTTTACTCCGGTTTTATTTCTCATAATATACAATTTGGCACATCAACGATGTCATGGAATTAGTCCGTATATACTTCAGTGATATAAATGGTGTATTATCATTTATTCCGGCTACAACGGCCCTGGCATCATTTTGTCTGATTTTTTATTCTTTACGGCAGAAACTACCCCCTAAAGAAAACCGTATAAGGATAATTTTGCTTTTTTATTTCCTTTTGTCACTCACTATTTTGTTTTTCTCTGGCATGTTCAATATAATGGAAGGTATTCTCAGGTATATCCTGCCATTATCATCTATGGGAATACAGTTGATGCAGGTATTATTTTATCATTTTATATCAGAGATGACTGCCAGCGAGAGGAAAAAACAAGCGATATCCGTATACCATTATTATGTGCCCATATTGCTGTTACTCGTACAGTCCTTGTTTTATTACAGGGAGTTCTCGCATCTGGGTTCCCTGAGAGATATAGGCCATTATCTGGAAAACTATTTCCATATTACCTGTAGTTTGTATGTTCTTTTCTATGCAATCCTGAGCTGGCGGAAAGTTAGGTCGTACCATGAAATGCTGAGCAGGAAATTCTCCGGCGATAAAAGCAAGATACATATAAATTGGATGTACTGGCTTATCATTTTCAGGTTTATATATATCGGATGCATGGTGCTTTATGCGCTGAATGTAACCATAACCTCTCTGGTATTATACGTTATTGTCCATCCTCTGATATGTACCTTATTGACATACCATACATTACTGAGGGATTATGTATTTGTATATCAGGATATCAGCAACAGCGTAATGACCCGCGGAGGAAATATAATGAATATCCGCACGGATATCCTGAATGATTTAAAGGCAGGGGACAAGGAAGATTCGCCAACGGACAATAGCCTGATAGATCAGAAAGAATTCGAGCAGTATTTTGCTACCCACAGGCCCTATCTTGATACAGAACTGAAGATTACCGGTCTTCTGGATATATTCAAGACTAATAAAAGCTACCTATCCCGCTTTATCAATGAAGTTTATGGAATGAATTTCAGGCAATATGTAAACTCCTGGCGCATGGCTGAAATGGAAAAACTCCTGCAAATGGACGAAAACCAGGGGAAAAATATCGAGTCATTATGCAAACAGGCAGGATTCGGAAGTGTAAGAAGTTATTGGAGATGTAAGAAAGACAAGGGAACAAGCGATATATGACAACACCCGATCAGATAATACTTTTGGCAGCCTTTTCCATTTCAATTTTCGCTGCAATATTTTGTGCCATATTATTATCGGCCAAGCAAATCTATTCGTCCGGGGAAAACGGGCTCAGCAGGAAAACGCAAATTTACACCATCTATTTTTACCTGATCCTTGTACTGTATCACGTATGTACGTTCTTCTTAAACTATGCGATAGGAATATTCCTGAACATATCCTCATTGTTCTATCTGGTGGTTTTGCTGGCTTCAGTAGGCTTTTACCACATCATCTTTTTAATTACAAGACTTCACAAAGACGAGGCTTTCCCGTATAAACACTATGTTTTTCCTGTAATACTATATCTGACCTATACGACATGGAGCCTGTTCGTCCCGGACGAAGTCAGGGTAGGCTTACCCACCAAAGAAATATATATAGCGGACGGTTATGAGTGGTTCTGCGGATTTCACTATTTACGGATTCTTATAAGAAGCATATTCATCATAGTATATTTTGTTTTGTCAGTCAGGAGGGTTCTCACATACAGGAAAAGCATTATCCATTACTCGGCTAATATGGAGGCTTCCTCCCTGCGCTGGATATACGAGGTATTGCTTATTTACCTGGTGACCTATGTCCCGATTCCGGTACTGTTCCTCCTATCTGCCCCGGGAAGCAATATCGAGTACCTGACAAAGATATCTTTTAACTGTTTTGCATTTATTTTCGATATAATCCTCTGCTATAACATTTTCACAAACAACTATGTGCTGACAGCGGAGGATATAGTCACTCAGGAAAAGGATGCTGAAACAGGCAATTACGGGTCACTGAATAAGAAAGAGTTTGAGTCGTTTATAAAAAAGCAAAAGCCATTCCTGGACTACAACCTGAAGATCACAGACCTGGCATTGTCGCTAGGCACGAACAGGACATATCTCTCCCGGTTTATTAATGATAATTACCAACTGAGTTTTAGCATGTATATAAATAAATGCAGACTGGAAGAGTTGGAAAAGATTAAAAAATCCGCCTCTTATGCCGACCTGAGTGAAGAAGAACTGATATACCTGGTCGGTTTTAAAAGTTTCAATAGTTATAAAAAGACAAGGGAAGTTTTAGAGTGATTTACTGTCCTTTCTGATTTGAAGTTGTTATTCCTGTCCTTCAATATTTAAACTCTGTTCATGCCTATCAGCATACGAACTAAGAATCAATGTCAGAGCGCCGTCACTGGTTATATTATGAGTCGTTCCAAAACTATCAAGGAGAGCAAAGATACTGATCATTAATGCCGTTCCTGCTTCATCAATACCTAAAACAGCATGAATTAGTCCCAGTGATGTTATGAGGGTTCCTCCCGGCAATCCCGGTGCGGCAATAGCGAATATCCCCAACAAGGGAATAAAAACAAGCATCTTCTCCAATCCCGGCATTGTTCCGTACAATAATTGAGATACGGCAAGGGACAAAAACACAACGTCCAGGATTGATCCTACAAAATGGATATTCCCAAATAACGGAATTGCAAAATTCCTGATATCATTCCGTAGTACAGGACTCTTTTTTGTTTGCTCTATGGCTACACCCAGACTTGCTGCAGAAGACTGCGTTCCTAAAGCTGTAAGAACCACCGGCCCATAATACTTCAACACATGCCACGGATTTTTGCGTGAATATATGCCTGCCGAACTATAGAGTATAGTCATCCATGTGATATGGCAAAGAACGGTAACAATCAGGATTGCAAAAAAGACAGGCAATCTTGAAGCCAAAGCCCCTTCATATGCCAGTACACTAAAATTGGCAGCAATAAACAATGGCAATATCGGTAGAAGAAACCTCTTCACCATTATAAATACCAGATTCTGGAACTCATACAATGCACTTTCTATCTTATCCGACTTTGTCCATATTATGGACAGTCCTAACATGAACGATAACACCAAGGCCGAAAGGACAGACATAAGAGGAGGTATATCCAGCCGGAATATCATTTCAGGGATCTCTTTCAAAGACTCTGTCGCAGGTACAATGTCAAAAAGTGGAATCAACTTATAGCCGACAACAGCAGCCAGCGTTGCGCTTCCGATACACGAGGCATAGGCTAGTATCAGGGAAACACTTAATAGTTTCGATGCATTTCTTTTCAGCCTGGTTATTGATGGTGTGATAAAGCCAAAAATAAGCAGGGGTATCAGAAAAAATATGATCTGTCCCAATACATGTTTTATGGGGAGTATAACGCTTATTACGGTTTCATTAGCAAACATGCCGATCAGCATACCGATAACGACCGACAAAAGCAGTCTGAAAGTTGTATTCGATATTATTTTCAGAATTATAGTTTTCATTTATAAAAGAATTAAACCTGTGCTATCAGCAGACAATAACACAGGTTTGTTTTTAGAAATATTTTTAGTAGCCCGGATTCTGAGGAGTGATACCTAAGCTGGTATAATCCTCACTCAGTGGTATAGGAAAGCGATAGAATTTCCCATGCAAGTTATCTACTTTAGCGTGCAGGTGGCTATGTACACGGGCATAGAATGCGGCATTTATCTTATTTGCTATTTCTGGAAATGCAGCCTTGATAGTTGTAGCCGACTGATATTCAGGTTTATAATATTCATAATTAGGTACGGTGTTCTTCACCTGAGATAGCAACGTTCTCCAACGCACCAGATTTACCCAATGTTTTTGCTCGAAGGCAAATTCATAGTCCCATTCGTTGTACAGGTCTTCTTTTGTGAGTGTCGATAATTTTCCTCCATGCTCATAATGACCGCCAAAAGCTCTTCTCCTGATTTCATTTACAACAGGTAAAGCTTCAGATGCTTTATTCGAGAAAAACAGTGCCTCTGCTTTTATAAGTAGTACCTCTGCATAACGGAAGTCGATATGGTCGATATTATTCGGCTGTTCATCCAGAGCCTTAGTTCCGTCAGTTGTCCGATGTATCCATTTGCCCGGACGGACAATACTTACCGGCCAGGTCAATGTATCCACTACGGCATCGGTATACTCTATACGTGTTGCATAAGAGAAGAGCTTGCGGGTATCATTAGCGTCAGGGATACGGTTTTCGAGTGTAATATCGGCATAGCTTATATGCGGGTCGGTTCTTGCGCTTTTAGGCCATGTGAATCCGCAATGTGTCTGATGGTTGCCTTGTGCATCGATTCCATCTCCATCATGATGGATAGAAAAGATGACTTCAGCATTATTTTCGTTAGCCACACCCCATATGCCATTATAACTATCCAATAATTGATACTTACCGCTGTTTATCACTTTATTTGCATATTCCACAGCCTTTTGCAGCTTTTCTGTATCGGGGGCCGGTTTTGTGGGATCGGTCGTACCCGAAATCGCAGAAACCTCAGATTGCGAAAGAGGCTTTTGCCCCCATGTTAAATACACCTTTGCCAGAATTGTGTTTGCAGCTCCTTGTGAAGGATTGGATTTATTACTGTCGAATTCAGGCAGATTGGGTAAAGCATCTGTCAGGTCTTTAACAATCTGGTCATACACTACATCAATAGATGCTCGTGTCCTTTCCGTACTGCTAGATGTCAGTACCAGGGGTACTTCTCCGAAAAGTTGTACCAACTGGAAATAGTTATAACCACGGATAAATTTGGAACGCGCTACCAACAGGGTTTTATCTGCTTCTGTCAGATTCGAGCTGGTATTTGCCGTGCCAATTTCCTCTATTGCCAGATTTGCCGCACCTATACTCTTATACAAACGGTTAAACACCTTGATTGGGTACCAATTGCTCGGTGTTGTTTCAAATACACTCACCTGAGGCCCATCTTTGGAATCGTCTACCTCTTCAAACGAGATAGTAGTTTCTGTAGCCGATTCCAACAGGAATGAATAAGACGAAGATAATGTTTGTAGCGGGCCATATACCGCATTGGCAAGAGCCTCGGCTTCTGCTTTGGTTTTCACTGAAGAAGAATTCTCTCCTCCATCGTCAGGATCATTATTATCACTGCAAGAAAACGATGCAGTGGAAAAGAGTGCAAACAGCACTATTGAAAAAAACAGATTCTTTTTCATTTTAGCAATCAATTTGGATTTATAATAACAAGATTTTCTATTCAGAAAGTAAGGCTTACTCCAGCCATAAAACTTTTGGAAGAAGGGTAAATTCCGAGGTCTACACCACTGGCAACTTCCGGGTCGTAGCCTTTATATTTAGTAATCGTAAGGAGGTTTCGTGCAGAAGCGAAAACACGCACTTTCGCTGAAGAGGAATTTACTTTGATTGGGATTGTATAGCCGAGCGTCACATTTCTTAATTTCAGGAATGAAGCATCTTCTACATACCGGCTATCCAGTTCTGTCGCACGCGTGCTACCGAGGTAAGGAATTGTATTGGAAGGATTGGCCTCCGTCCAGCTATTTAGTAATGCCGCCGACATGTTATAGGAATCATTCGGACGTTCAAGGTAACGCCTTAGCAGATTGTAAACCTGATTTCCCTGTGAACCCTGCAACATAATATAAAAGTCGAAGTTGCCATAAGAAGCCGAAGAGGAAAAACCATAGGTAAAATCAGGTTGAATATTGCCTAAAACTACGCGGTCAGATTCAGGTGTTACCCTGCCATCAGGGTTTCCATCAGAACTACTTATGTCGGCAAACTTAGCATCTCCGGGTTGCGGAGTCCGGCCTCCTATTGTAGGCAGTTTTGAAATATCCTCATCAGATTGTACCACTCCTAAAAAGCGGTAGCCATAGAAAGATCCAACCGATTCTCCTACACGTAAGATTTGTTCCTGGTCATTTCCTTCGGTCAATCCATCATATTCGCCCAGGCTTGTAATCCGGTTTATATTACGGGCAATATTAGCCGAAGCAGACCATGAAAAGTTTTTTCGCTCTACTAATTTCGCATTCAAGGTGAACTCAAATCCTTTATTAATAACATTTCCAATATTGGCAATCTGCTTTTCGCTTGTTCCCGAACCTAAAGGAGCAGGTATACGGAGTAGTAGATCATGCGTCTTTTTATAATAAACATCAGCTGTCAGGGTAAATCTGTCATTTAAAAATCCGGCATCTATTCCGGCATTGTATTCCGTCGTTGTCTCCCATTTAAGATCAGAATTACCCAGATTTTTCATGTCGTAAGCCGGAGCACCATTATACCTTCCGGTATTGAAATATTGTTCGTACTCGTCGAAGTCTATTTCCTGATTGCCAGCTTTTCCATAAGTCAAACGAAGTTTTAATGTGCTTAATGCCGGGAAAAGAGGCTTTGCGAATTCTTCTTCGTTTACATTCCATGAGAATCCTATAGAAGGGAAATAACCCCATTCATGGCCTTTCGAGAAACGTGAAGATTTATCTGCACGGTATGTTGCGGTCAGGTTATACCGCTCCAGCAATGTATAATTTGCTCTGCCCAGAAATGAGTTGAATGAAGCTTTTTGCTTACGCGAAATAGGAGGAAGTTCATTCCCTGTACCCAGATTATCGAAAGATTCGAGATGATTGGCCTTGCTTACAGAAAAGTCCGTTTTCGTATTCTGATAAGTATATCCGGCTAATAAGTCAATAAAGTGAACCGGGTTGAGCTGTTTTGTAAATGAGAGTAAAAACTCATATTGAGTAACATCAGTACGCCTGTTTCCAATGGCTCCCATCCCCCGGATATCCTGATTTAGGCCCAATGCCGTATAGGGTGGGGCAAAATAGTTTTGTGTAATATAATCTGTATTTGCTCCAGCATTGACCTTTGCCTTCAGTTCTTTAAGGATATTGTATTCGACAAAGAAATTACCCAACAACGATGTGCTTATGGTTTGCCCAATACTATTCTTTAAGTCCGAGACGGGGTTTGCAGCCTGTCCGTAATAACTCAGATAGCTATATTCGAACGGATTCTTATAATTGTAGCTTCCGTCGGCATTGTAGATGGACAATACCGGAGGCATGTATAAGGCATAAGTAAGAGAGTTGGCTATCCCGTGAGAATAAGGTGAATCGTTATAGTTTGCTCCTTCAAAAGTAGTGAGCGCATCCTGTGTGCTTCTGTTTACCGTGGCGGTAAGTCCTACTTTCAGATTCTGATACAATTCTTTATCTAAATTCAACCGCCCGCTAAACCGTTTGAAGCCTGAATTAAGGATAATCCCCTTTTGATCTGTATAATTTCCTGATATGAGATAACGGGTTTTCTCATCCCCTCCACTGACCGATAATTCATGGGTTTGTGAAATTCCGGTCTGCAATACTGCGTTTTGCCAGTCTGTTCCTTTATCAAACCGGGCAAGCTCTTCTTGGCTATAATACAGGCTGGGCTTATCGTTGAAATATTCTTTCTGGATTGAGAGCCATTGTTTAGCTGTTAACAGATCGAGCTTTTTAGCTGATTTATCTACGCCTATAGTATATTGATAGCGAATGGTATTTCCTCCCCGTTTACCTTTTTTTGTAGTCACAAGGATTACTCCGTTTGCGCCGCGGGAACCATAGATAGCTTTTGCCGATACGTCTTTTAAGACTTCTATCGATTCTATGTCCGAAGGATTAATCGCCGCCAAAGGATCGAGACTTCCATCAATATTACCTACGCCTGCCTGAGTTGCATTTTTTTCGCTAAAGAATATAAAGCCATCTATCACATATAACGGCTCATTGCTTGCATAAATCGAATTCCCGCCACGGATACGAATGGCCGACCCTGTTCCGGGCTGCCCTGAATTCTGGGAAACATTCAGCCCTGCTATACTCCCTCCCAGAAGTTCGTTTACCGAAGTAGCCGGTTGTTCCAGAGTCGCTTTGGATACGGATGCTACAGCTCCGGTTAGTTCTTTTCTTCGCTGTGTTCCATAACCGACAACGACAACCTCGTTGAGAGCATTTATATCTTCAGTAAGATATATGTTAACAGGGTCTGTTGCATTCTTTACAATGACCTCCCGGTCTTTATATCCGATTAAACGGATTGACAGTTTAAGTGGAAACCTGCCGGATACTTTCAGGTCAAATCGGCCGTCGGCATCCGTACTGCTTCCGTTGGTTGTAGCCTGTTCAACGATAGTCGCTCCGGTTACCGGCTCTTTTGTTTTTTCATCAAGGACATATCCTGTTAGTGTTGTCTGGGCATGGATGACCAGTGAACAGACGAATAGTACCAGGAAAATGCAGGTGCATTTTTTGACAGAAAAGGAAGAAGTATAACTTCCTTTAAAGAAATTAGTTATCTTTACCATGGATAAATGAATGTTTATCAAGAGCACTTCCAAAGCCATTTGCCGTCGGACAAGGAAGTGTTCGTTTTTTTATACGGATATTCTATTTCATATAGCTGACAGACAAGCTGCCAACCATATAAGACCGAACAGTTTAATTGATAAGTTCAGATTTTATGTTGCCATTAACAGCAACACATTCGCATTCGGAAAGAAGAAAAGTTTTCGAAGCCGGAAAGGGCTGGGCAAAAGAATGTGCCGGAATTAGTGCTCTCCTGAAAAGAAAGGGTCGATTGTTTAGAAAATGATTTCATTTTTGCCGTACTTATATTATCATAGTGATTTCGATACAAATTAACATACATTTAATAAAATGCAAAATACCGCATATATGGTATTTTGCTCGCATGATTATGGTATAAATGGATTTTGTATATGTAAACCTTCATTAGTATTTTATTTACTTAGCCGTTTCCCCATCTCAAAAGCCTTTTGAGCATCAACAGGAAATTGTTCTTCGCGCACTTTTCTCTTTTTGGCTTCATCAAAAATTTCGACGGCATACTTGGAGTAATCTTTAAATTGATAAGTATCATAAGACATCATGTACTCCCATTTTCCGTTAAGAAGACGTTGTAGAGATTGTAATCCCTCAAAAATCCTGTTATATCTTAAAAATGTTGCCTGTTCTTGATTCACATTCATCGTAAATATAAATCCTGTATTAATCCGACCTTTGAAGTTAGAACCTCCACGACCATCAGAACTTAGTTTTTCGTATGATAGATTCATGAAAAGAAGTCTTTCTAAGAAAGAACGCATTTCTCCCGTAACATCACTAAAATAAATCGGAGAGCCTAAAATTAAAGTATTACAATTCATTATTTTATACAGAATGGGGGTTAATTCGTCTTTCATCGTACATATTCCTAAATGTTTGCTGTTTTTTTGTTTGCATGAAAAACAACTTACACACCCCTTGTAGCTGAGGTCATATAAATGAATAATTTCAATTTGGGCTTCATTTGAACATGCCCCTTCTAATGCTTTTTGCAGCAAGGTTGTCGTGTTCCCTGACTTACGAGGGCTGCCATTTATTGCTATTACTTTTTTCATATCCATAACTTATAATTGATCATCTTGCAAAATTACCTATATTTACTATCCAATTGATATTACTTTCCATTTGGAAAGCACTATCAAAAAAGAAAGTATTCAATAATATACTCGCATTATGGATAATAATACAACTATGGAGAATGAACAATCAAGGGATATGACTGAGTGTAAGCGCAGAATGCTCCCGGTTCTTGATGCATTAGCCGTATTATCAGGTAAATGGAAAATCCCTATCATTATAGCATTGTCGCACAACAATAAGCGGTTTAAAGAAATCGTAAGGGCTGTTCCCGGACTAACGGACAAAACGCTATCCAAAGAGCTAAAAGAAATGGCAGAAGATCAACTTATTGAGCGTATTGTTTATGAAACGTTTCCTCCTAAAGTTGAGTACTTTCTGACTGACCACGCCAAATCTTTAACCAACATTATCGAAATGCTACGTGAATGGGGATTGAAGCATCGCAAGAAGATTTTAGGCTAATTATAGTATTCTCTCTACATAAGATTGCTCCAATTACAATCCATAGACTTGCGATCTATTTATCAGAGCGTTCATCCATTACCTCTCGCAGAATATTTGTTCCGTTTATCGCAGCCGGAAATCCTGCATACACAGTCATTAGCAACATGACTTCTTTTATTTCATCCCCGGTCACTCCGACATTCAATGCTCCGCTTATATGGAATTTTAATTGAGACGGTGCATTTCCCAATGTAGCAAGCGCTGCTACTGTTGCAATTTGTCGGTACTTCTTTTCCAATCCTTTTCGGGAATGAATATCGGCGAAAGCATACTCCAAAGTGAATTGTACTAATTCGGGAGAAAAATCACGATAAGCTTTTTCCATGTGTTGCACTTGTAAACTATCAAGAAGCGAAAGAGCTTCTGCCCCTTTCGAGTAACGGCTTAATGAATCCGTTTCCTGATTCGTAATGCTTCCTGCCAAATCATTGATTCCTTTGTTCTTCCGTTCGTTTAATACTTCTTGGAAAGTATTCATGGCATTAATGCTTCCCGGAAATCCTGTATAAACAGACATTTGCAGGATTATTTCTTTTACTTCGGTTATCAAACATCCGGAATTCAATGCCCCGTTCAGGTGGACTTTCAGTTGAGGGGTAGCACCTTGTGCGATAAGGGATGATACAGCTGCGATTTCTTTGGATTTATTATTCAGAAAATTAAGACTATAAACATCTCCGAAGGAATATTCAATAATGAAACGAGCTAAATCAGGAGAAATGATTCCTAAATTATTTACCACATTTTCTCCTGCCTCTCCATCTATTTCCTGTAATTTACTCCATCCGCGAGTATAACGCTCAGACTTTTCCATTTGTGCATGCATATTTAACATCGACAATACGGCCGACATGATTAATAATAATTGCTTCATTTTTCTATCTTTTGTACAAAAGAAGAATAAAAAATGAGCAACATTGCAGGACTTTCATTCTTGTTTTCGGTACTTTTTCAGAAAGTCGGATGGAGTATACGAAGTTTTCTTTTTGAAGATACGGGAGAAATAGGAACTATCCTCAATGCCCAACTGAAATGCGATTTCATTTATATTGAGATCGCTGTATAACAAAAGACGTTTCGCTTCGGTCAATTGAATATCCAACAGATATTGTTTTGCAGTAGTTCCTGTATATTCTTTACAGAGGGAGTTCAATTCTTCTACGGGTAAATGCAGCTTATCAGCATACCAATCTATGACATGCGGTTGCACATGGTTTTCTGAAATAAGTTTTTTAAAGCTGACAATATAAGGATTGCTCGCATAGTGTTGCACGTTATTCTGCTCTGCAAACCTCTCGCAAAGTTGGTAAACATATCGAATGTCGATGTTTACATCCTGTTGTTTATCAAAATTCTCTATTAAATCAGGAAATATTATTGATAGTAAATCTTTGGTCTTACCGCTTATGTCAATGTATGGAAATGTATAATTCAGATTCAATTCTTCGCCAAGTGTACTGTCAACAGCGATAATATAACCTTTACAGTTTTCCGAATAATCCCAATTATGGATTTGCTTTGGGCTTACAAAAAATACTCTATTCCGTTTAATCTCATATTCTTCAAAATCTATCACATAAAAACCCGCTCCTTCCGTAAACCAAACTAACGAAAAGAAAGAATGACGGTGTGCCCACTCGATTTCAGGGTCTTCTGTCCCCTCAAATGTTCCTGTATAATGTGAGACATGTTGCGAGGGTAAGGCTAATATATCAGATATGGAATATTCTTTCAACATGATGTAAAATTAATCATATTATACTTTTTATCGAAATTGGACTTGAAAATAAAGTCTATAACTTCCTGATAAAGTTATTGCTGCCGATTTCAAAAAAACGTTTACTTATTCATCTATATTTGTCGGCAAAACCTAATAAATATGGATATTATCGTAATAGAAAAAGATTCTTTTAAAAAGAAACGGGAACAGATCGTTTCACTCGTTCCGAATATGCCTTTCTTGTTATTCGGTTTTTAATCATCTAATAAAAGATACAGGCATGCCCGGTGTAGAAATATCCGATATGCATTAAGGAGCGCGAAAGCACTAAATAATACGGAAATAAATGTATTTTTGTTGCAGTTCATTATAACGTAACTACTTATCATATGAAAACGCCACGCTATTTATACTTCCTCATGGGGCTGTTCCTGTATGTGAACGGTCTCTATGCTCAAACGACCATTAAAAATAGAGATGCCATTATCGAAGCGGCAGTGAATAGTATCTCCGTTGATACAATGAAGGCATTGATACAAGATATGGTTGGATTTCACAACCGGAATAACCTCAGTAGCATGACGCATCCCACACAGGGAATAGGTGCCGCTACTGAATACCTGTACCGGCGAGTAAATGCATACATCCCTGCTTCGGGTGGACGGCTCAGTGTGGAAAAGGTGTTCTATACGTTTGGAGGAGCGGAAACCCGCCTCAAACGAGAAGTGACCTTGTGTAACGTGGTAGCCACCGTACAGGGAAGTAATCCGGACGACGACAGAGTAATTGCCCTCCTCGCTCACTTCGACAATAGGAATGGGAACGGAAATGACTCCATCGGGTATGCTCCCGGAGCCAATGATAACGGTAGCGGCGTGGCTTGCCTGATGGAGATCACCCGTCTGCTTTCGCAGGTCGATCTGCCTGTTACATTGAAGATCATGTTTCTCTCCGGCGAAGAACACGGACTTTACGGGGCACAACACATGGCAGAAATGGCCCGCCGTGAAAACTGGAACCTGATAGCCGTAGTCAATAACGATATGATAGGAAACGGAACGGCCAGCGAAACGGATACGCACAACAACACCTTGCTCCGTGTCTTCTCTGAAAATATCCCCTTTGCCGAAACCGACGAAATGAAGCGCGAACGAGTGTATAACTCTGCCGAGAACGATAGTCCTTCGCGACAATTGGCACGCTATATCAAAGAAACCGGAGAGCGTTATGTGGATAATATAACTGTAAAGCTGATCTACCGCAATGACCGCTTCGGCCGGGGTGGCGACCATACGCCCTTCAGCCGGAAAGGATATGCCGCCGTTCGCATCTGCGAAATGCACGAGAATTATAACCGAACCCATCAATATGTCCGGAACGAAAACGGAGTGAAATATGGGGATGAAATAGAAGGAATCGACTTTGAATACCTCCGAAAAAATACGGGTGTAAACCTGTCTACTGTGGCGAATCTGGCTTTGGCCCCTTCAGCTCCCGTGAATGTGAGGCAGGAGGTCTCTGAACTTACCAACTATTCCACTCTCCATTGGGAGGCTCCTAAACAAGGAAAGAAACCGGCAGGCTATTACATCTTGATTCGTGAAACCGACCAATCGCAATGGCAAATGAAAATACGTATAAATGGAACAGAAGCACATTTGCCTTACAGCAAGGATAATTATTTCTTCGCTGTACAAAGTATTGATTCAGAAGGACACGAAAGTCTTGCCGTATTTGCCAAGGGCGAGTAAAAACAAGAATAAACAAAAGATTAAGAGCCAGTTAAAATTTCATCAAAAGTTGGAATGTAACTTATCCAGAGATAATATTTAGAACGGAAACAGCCAAAAGGCGGATATGGAATATACAATGGTGATGTAAAATAATATATTACAACAGTTAGAATTGAAGTATAGCATCTCAATCCTAACTGTTGTTCTTTTATTTAAATTGCATCTTTATTTTGTAGTTTCACAATATTACTCCTGTACATAAAACTCTTTCATATCATCAAATTCATTTCTAACTTTATTTACCTCGGCTCTAATTTTTTGATTCAATATCTTAGCATAAATTTGAGTAGTAGTAATGTTCGTATGGCCGAGCATTTTAGCAATATTCTCTATCGATACTTAATTTGCGAGTATAAGGGTAGCAAATGTATGTCCTCAAAATGCGTGCTGAGCCATTTTTTATTCCACATATGACAAATATGTTTTGTATGAAAGGCAGAAAAGAAGTCATTTGGGATTGAATATCTTTTGTAATATGGGCTTTTTTGAAGTCAATATCTTACCTGTGTATGTTGTGTTTGGAAATAAAAGGTTCTTATCTTGATATACTATATCTGTGGAGAAACCTATTTTTATCTTAAATCCCTTACTTCCACTGTTAGTATTCATTTCTTGAATTGGATAAATTTCCACAATTTTCCCGGAAATAGATTTTTCACTTAATGATATATAGACAAATTGTCCTACAGTTATATCTTTTATCTCTTCAGGCATAACAAATCCTATAGCATAAGCAGACTGTATAGTATCTGGTATAATTGTAAATAATATTTTGTTCTTCTCTATATAATCCCCATTCTTCGAATTCAAAAATATCTCCCCTGATACTTTTGAATATAATTTAAAAACAGAGTCATTTATATTTTTAATTAATCCAACTTCTTCGTCTTTATATATGGTTAATCGTTCAATATCAGAATAAAAAATACCTGAATTTAAAGCCTCAACAGTTTGAACTAAAGGGTTACTATAAAATTGAACAGATATTATACTATATTGAGGATATGGAATTAGATAAGCAAGTATTAATACACCAATTATTGTTAAGGATACAACAGAAATACCAACTCTTAATATACGAGGAGGTATCTTTCCAATGATATTACGAACTTTCTCACTGCGCAATTCGATATCCTTGTTTCTGTTTTTCGCTTTGTCTATGCCTTTACTATTCTCCGTCATAATTTAATTCCCCAGTTCCAACTGGTTCTTTACCAAATGATAATACTTTCCTCTCAAATTAGTCAGTTCTTCATGAGTTCCCCTTTCCACAATTTCACCATTATCCAGAACGACAATCTGATCTGCATTCTTTACCGTACTTAGTCGGTGGGCTACAACCACTACTGTTTTTCCTTTGTAAAACTCATTCAGGTTATCAAGTATAACTTTTTCGTTATTAGCATCCAGCGCATTGGTAGCTTCATCCAAAAATATAAACTGAGGATTCTTATACACGGCTCTTGCTATTAAAATACGCTGCCTTTGTCCTTGGCTGATACCTTGTCCTTCTTGTCCAACAACCGTATTATAGCCTAATGGCAGGCCGGATACAAAATCATCTATGTTTGCTATCTGAGCGGCATCCCTTAATCTTTTAATGTCTATTTCATCTTCTGAAACAGCAATGTTTCTAGCAATTGATTCAGAAAAAATATAACCATCCTGCATCACAGCTCCGCATTGTGTACGCCACCATGTTAAGTTGAATTGACTTAATGGTTCATTCCCAACATCTACTGTACCTTCAACAGGAGAATAATTGCCCAGCAGAAGCTTTATCAATGTGGTTTTACCACTTCCGCTAGCCCCGACAATAGCAGTAACTTTCCCTTCCGGGATCGTTAGGTTGATGTCATTCAAGACTTTCTTCGAATATGGCCCTTCGTATTGGAAAACAAGCTCTTTTATCTCTATATCTTTTGAGATATCAGGCTGTAGGCTTTTTATATTCTTGTCTTTGTTTTCTTCATCGTCTTTATTGTGGATTTCACTCATCCTTTCGAGGCTGATACTTACATCCTGCCATTGGTAAATAAAGTTCATGATTTGCTCCACCGGAGAATTAAGCTGTCCGATAATATACTGAACCGAAAGCATCATACCCAGCGTCAATTCACCCTGTATAACAGCAGTAGCAGCCAATATGGTAATCAATAGGTTTTTCACTTCATTGATACAAACACTCCCTGCTTCCTGTGTCTGTTGTAAGGACAGAGACTGTGTATTCACGTCGAACAAGTCGGCTTGTGTGTCTTCCCATTCCCAACGCTTGCGTTGTTCGCATCCCTGTAATTTTATTTCCTGCATACCATTAATTAACTGGTAGGTTTTACTACGGTTGATGGCTTGTTGTTCAAAAGTCTTATAATCCAGTATTTTTCTTTTTTTCAGAAAGAATAGTATCCACACTCCGTATAGGATACTGCCGAAAAGGAATACTAAGAAAATTTTCAGGTTATAAATAAAAAGTACAATACCGAAAACAATAAAACTAAATAATGAGAATAAAAGGTTTAAGGATTGGGCTGTCAAAAAGCGTTCTATCCGGCTATGGTCTTCTATGCGCTGTAACAAATCCCCCAATAATTTTGTATCAAAAAACTTCATCGGAAGTTTCATCAACTTGATAAAAAAATCGGATATCAAGGAAATATTGATGCGAGTACTGATATGAAGTAAAATCCTGCGGCGAATAAAGTCAATGCTTGTCCGCCCAATAATTAACATTAGTTGAGCCAAAAGAATAAGCCAAATAAAACTGATGTCCTTGTTACCGATGCCAATATCGACGACGGCTTGGGTAAGAAATGGGAATATAAGTTGCAATATGCTACCAACCAGAAGCCCGATAATGAGTTGTCCGAAGAATTTCTTATAACGTTTGAAGTAGGAGGAAAGGAATTTCAGTTTTCCGCTTGCTTTAACAGGCTTTTCCACTTCTTGCTTATAAAACTGTTCCGTCGGCTCTAAGAGTAAGACTACACCTTTTTCTTCTCCATTTGTTTTGGTACTGATCCAATGTTCTAAAAAATCTTTTTTATTGTATTGTAAAAGTCCTTTGCCGGGATCGGCAATATAAAAAATGATGTCTTTTTTCTTTTTCTTAATCCTGTATAAGACCACAAAGTGTTCCTGATTCCAATGAAGAATGGAAGGTAACAGGGCTTTTTCCATGAGTTTGTCGATAGTAAGACGCCCACCTATAGTTTTAAAGCCAATTATTTCGGCAGCCAGACTAATCCCTTTTAATGAAACACCATCTTTGGCTATACAACATAAATCCCTAAGAATTTCTATAGAATACTCTTGACTATAAAATGAAGAAATCATTTTAAGACAAGCCGGGCCACAGTCCATCGAATCATGTTGTTGTATAAATGGAAATTTCCTCATATACTGATTCAGTAAAGCCTATTTAATTCTTTCTGGTTGGCAGAATTGCTCTTAACTCTTGTTTTTATATTATTAAAGGTATAACTCAAACTGATTCTCAAGAATCTTGTGTCCTGATTTATTCTCATGCCCTCTGAAATATTTCCATATTCTGTATCGTAATTACCTCCACTATTCTTATGTAAAATATCATACATAGTTATAGTTGCTTTCAGCCTGTCTTTTAAGAAATTTTTGCGAACACCTGCGATTAGGCTATGTTGCTCTGTAAACCGTCTGATCTCATAATCACCCGGTCCCCTATAATTAAAGTTAAGAAAAACAGTAATATCGATATTTGGAATATTGTAACTATTGTTGAATGTAAAAGAGGACATCATCTTTCTTATCTTCTTCTCTCTATTCATATAATTTATTGTCATATCAGGAAACATTAGATTAGAGTTTAATGCTAAAGTATAATTGCCTTTTGTTATTGAATATGATAATCCTGTATTATAAAATTTTGCTTTATTCAGATTCATATAAGTAAATCGTGTAATATCAGTATTATTATCATCGTTAATGCCGACAAATATGATAGGATTTTTTTCTGTTTCAACACTCGCTGTGAAGTTCAGTTTCTTCCAGAGAATTAAACCAATTTCGAAATTATCGGAATATGAAGGTTTTAAATACGGATTTCCTATAATATAGGATAACGAATCAAGATAAATCACATTCGGATTGATTTGTGAAAAAAGCTGCCTGCTGATGGATTTATTATAATTGATATTTAATTCAGCTTTAGGAGAAATAACATAGTTTAGCCCTAGATTTGGGAAAAATTTACTCGAGGTCAGCCTGTTATGCTCCAAGCTCTCTGAAGTTTTAATTTTTGAGTCTGTATATTCATAGCGGATACCCGCTTCAATTGTTAATCCTCTAATATTCTTACTAAAATTAAGATAGGCTGCTGAAACTTCTTCGTTAGTAATATTACTGTCATAAGAGTTTAATTTAGTCGTATTCAGATTGTGGTTTTCACTATATCCATTGTTTTTTATTTTTGAATATTTACCTCCAAGTTGTGAAGTTATCCCCATAACTTCAAATTGATAATCTGCCGACAGATAATATACATCATATTTGTTTTGTGAATTAATTAAAGACCGCGCATAGTCTGTACTAATTATATCAATCTCGTCCATATTCGTTTTTTCCGAATATTTCTTATGTGCATAACTTGCATTAAGATTCAGTGTATTAACAGAATCTCTGTTCATTGTATAGTTGAAGTCAATAGTATAATAATCGTCGTTTTTATTTTTGACAGAATTAAGATCTCTTATTATGTTCTCGGATATATTACTTTTAGTAATCTTTTGGTTTCTATATTCATCTCTGGTATCATCAGTGAAACTTCCCGCAAATTTTAGTCCTAAATAATCATTATTACGGATTTGATAGTCTATACCGGCAAAAAGATTGTGATTTTTGTTGGAATAAGATTGAATGGCATTTGAAATATTATCCATTGTATAATCCTTATTATATATTGTTTGGAAATAATCAGCATATTGCTTCTGATTATATACGCCATATGAGTAACTGTAAAGACCTGAATATCTGCCTGTATTCTGAGTTATCTGTAAACCGCCCCTGTCACTCACTTTTCTTGCGATAGTCAAATTATTATAGAGTTGAATCATCGTATTATCTTTTCTTGATCTCTTTGTCCTTATAATAATGACCGGTCGGCCGGAAGCATTATATCTGGATGAAGGATTCCTCATAATTTCAACTTTACTTATATCATTTGATTGGAGCGTGTTTAATTCGTCTTTGTTGACAACTTCCTTATTGTCAATATAAATAATAGGACTACCTTTCCCCATAACAGATATTTGTCCTCCGACATCTGAAATAAGTCCCGGTGTCCTGCTCAACATATCAGTAATAGAACCGGCATCGCTCAATACGCTATTTTCTATATTTACTATTGACTTATTGTTGTTGTATGTAACCAATGGCATTCTTCCTGTTACTACAACTTCATTCAGGTTGTAAGAAGAATTGTTTAATGAAATAACCGGTAAGTTTACAATACTATCTTTTTCTGTGACAGAAAAAGGATATAGTTGTTTGCTATATCCCATCGATGAAACATCCAAGATATACTTTCCTTTTCCTGCAATTTCAAGTTCAAAATTTTCTGTAATGAATGAACCCGTAAGTATGACTGTAGAATCCGGATCAGATAATATCTTTACCAGATAATAATCGACACTTTCATTTTTATTATCTACAACTCTACCTTTAAGCATTGTCTGGCTAAAAGATAACTGAATTGGACTCAATAATAAAGAAAGAAATACAATATAATAGGAAAAGAGTTTCATTTTGGTAATATTAATGTGTTCTAAATAGATTCTATATTAAAAAGGACGAAAGAAAAGATGACAATGTTACAATAGACTATTGAGATATACTTTGTGCTGGGAACTTTTGGTTATAATATAGATCTAATATTGTACCAAAATCTTCTTCTCTAATAGGACATACATCATATTTGATATTATTTTGCTTGAAATTTAACCTACGGAGATTACATCCCCCGTCGCATATTGGGGAAAAAGAACATGATAGACATTTTTTATCCGAGAACATATCAGTCCCCAAAATATACTCTGATATTAGAGAGATATTTCTATTGTTATCAAAGATGTTTCCTATTGCCCGTTCCAATTTTCCGACATCTACCCAGCACTTATATAACTCTCCCCCTGTTCCGATTACATAAGAATTGAGGAAAGTTGCAGTACAGCCGCTAAGTTTTGGTTTTGGATACAATGAAAGTGATGAAAAATTATCTTTCTTTACTAATTTCTCAATATATCGAATTTTATCTTGATCTTTTAAACAAGCAATCTTGCATCCATTGTTGTGGTCGTTAACATATTTCATCGAAATCTCAAAGTTTTGTCCCTCCCACCTTTTTCTTAATTGCTTGTGTAGCACAGGAAACTCTTCTTCGTTTCCTTTGTGAACATTTACCCTCACTATTACACGACAGTTAGGCATCAATCTGAATACTCTTTCTATATTTTGTATTATAATATCATATGTTGGTATCTCTGATTTATGAATTCGACTCATATTATGAGTGCCTTCCAATCCATCAATTGTTATTTGGATGGATTGCAGATTGAAATCATTAAAAAAAGCACATTTTTCATCATCAAGTAAAAAGCCATTAGTTACTAATTTATGATCTGAAAGTTTAATGTTTTCGTCTCTTAATTTATATAGAATACTTTTTATTCGACGGAAAGCTAAAAGGGGTTCCCCTCCATGCCATGAAATTGGGAACTCGTTTATTCCAAATGATTTAATAAATCTAACTAATTGGTCTTCCACTCTTTCTGACATTATATCCATTGGTAGATTCGACTCATAACAATATGGACATTTAAAATTACAACCATATGTCGGGACTATTACAAATCCAACATTTTTCTCATCCAGACTTCTTTTATACCTTAATAGTTTCTTTTGCAATAGAAAATTATCATCTTCGCCTGAATCCACAATAACTTTGTTTTTGATAAAGAAATCCAAACTTTCTTCATCTAAATCTCCTTTTAATTTATCCAATGAAAAATTTTGTTGGTTTTTCCAAAGTGAAGCATATGTATCTTCCGGTAATTTTAGCAAAAGATTCATACGGGAATTATACAAATAGTTTCTGCCTTCCGGCGATTTACATAATATATTGAATTTAGACCATTCCATAAAAAATCATATTTGCTGTATATAAATGAACGAGGATGGCTCACTATAGCTATTAGCAATAACACCCTCGTCCTAACCTAATAAGTTCAGAATCAGAATACGCTCAACGTATCATCTGCTGCAACCTGGCTCTTAACGATACCGTCACCACTACAAACGACAATTTGATCCTTGTCGCTCTTTCCACCACGGATATTATCCATTTCAGTTGTCAAAACATCTTCAGGGGCAACTAATAATTCAAATTTCATAAGATATATAATTTAAGTATTACTTCGAGTAGCTAATGGTGGATACTCATCACCGTCATTCATATGTACATATACTTCTATTATTTAAATAATGAAATATTACGGCGTGATACTTTAAATATTGTTCCGTCTTTCATCACTATTTTCCTTCTCTCATTTAATTTTATGAAATATTTTGTATTTATGATTACATGTATATTTATGCGAACAAAGTCTGTTCCATTACATATTAGTATAGAAATATCATCTATTGAAATCTTACATATCTTTACTACACTATCATTGGGAAAAGCAAAACATTCATTTTTCCCTCCTATGATGTACATACATGAAGTAATTTCAATAACAATCTCTTTTTCCATTTATCGGATGAAAAGTTCAGTATTAATAGTATTTTGAATAATTTTAATAGCGATTCCTATCAGAAGTCTAACTTTTCAAAAAAATTATTCTTGAACTATAAAATTCCCGATTAAACTTTGATCTTTAGAATCGACAAATTTTACAGTGTAGTTTCCAGCTTCTAGCCCGAGAGTACTAATATATAAGAGACTTTCTACAGACGTATTTATGCATTTTTGATATTTTAGATCACCAGTATTGTTATAGATAAGAACACTTATATATCCCAACGAACTGCTACAGTTTACACGTAGGCAGTCCATTTGCTGAAACAAGATTATAGGCTTAATCAGCATTCTTGTTTGGGGAGATATCAATGATCCGATTAGGTCAATTTCTTTTTCAGTATCAGTTTCTTGGATGTGCAGGCTTTTTAGATTGGCAGATAAACCTATGCAAGCAATTAAACTAGCAAGCAATATTATTTGTTTCATGTCAGAAATTTGTTTAGTTGAACTCTAATAAATTAGAATCAAATCTATGATATTCCTGATTTTGAGAAAATAGGTAATAAGTCAGATATGAGTTTTTTTCTAAGAAGCAAATTTGAAGTCTCTGTATGTGAACGCTTTATTATTTTAACATATAAGTCCAATATGAATTTTAATAAAGTAGAACTAAAGAATTACAAAGATGATTGTTTAAATAATATTACTACGAAGATAGTCCGATATGTTTCCGGAATGCTCAATTCCTATTTTTTTACGAATTGATGTTCTTTTCATGTGGACGGTATTTATGCTTAGCTGAGTAATAACTGCTATCTCGGAACTACTAAACTGCGTATAAATTAGGCAGCAAATTCTAAATTCTGTTTCATCCAATTGTGGATACTTTTCACGCAGTTTATCAAAAAAACCATTATGAAGATTATTTATTGTTCGATAAAGGACATTCCAGTCTAAAGCTTCCTGTCCATAAACAATATCATTTATCTTTTTTATGAAATATTGATTCTCATCCCCTTTTTTCAAGTGGCTTTCCAATAAAGCGGCCTTTTTTAAGATATCAAAATGATGTAAGAGTATATTTCTGAAAGACGCTTCTTTATCATTAAATGATTTAGACATATCGATTAGCCAAAGAGCCCTGTTTTCGGATTCTATCGCAGCGTTTTCTGCGATTAGCATGGCTTTCTTATTTTTGTAAGATTTTCGGTAATAAAACAGAGCAACAAGAGCTAGCACGAAAAGGCATATCGAAAGCACAACAATGATCTTTAGCCTTTGTAGAGTTAATTTATTATATCTATTTTGGATCAATTCAAAATTATATTTTTTCTGGATTTCAGACACCCTATTGTCTTCGTTCTGATTCAGTATAGTCGCCAAATAACTAGTATAAGCTTTGTGGTATTCCAAAGCTTTCTTATAATTCATGTTTTTTTCTTCCAGACTTGATAATACATTGTAAGCGCTGGATGACAAATAAGGATCTTTTTCTTCTTGTTGAAAGTCTAATGACTTTTGAATATAATACGAAATGGAATCCTTGTCTTTAAAAGTCTTTGCTAAATTTAAATATATCTTTGTTCTTTCAAGATCATCAGATGTAAAAGTGAGAGCTTCTCTTAAATAATACAATGATTTATCATAATTTCCTATTTCCTGAAAAGCAATACTTAAGTTATTCCTCACACTCATTTGTTCTTTTTTGAGTTGATAGAGGTCTGTATATTTTAAAGCTTCGCCATAGTAATATAATGCGCTATCGTTTATCGATTTAATAAGAAAACAATTCCCTATATTTATATAGCTAATAATCTCATTTTTCTGATTGCTTGCCTTCCTAAAGGCTTGAATTGCATCTTTAAACTTTAAAATAGCTTCATCCTGTGTAAATTGGATAGACAATAGCCCACCGATAGAGCTATTGCTTAAACCAATTAAATTCTGGTTATTTATTTGTGTTGCATACTTTTCTGCATCCAAATAATATGCCACAGCTTCGTTGTTCTTTTTTTGTTCCTGTAGAATCCGTCCACAATAAAATGAGGCTAATGCAGCGTTGTCTATATCTTTATTCTTGAGATAATAATCTTTTACTTGAAAAAGCAGAGTGTCGGAAGATATATCTTTGTAGCTTTTATCCTTAGCTTGAATAAGTAACAATAAAAATTTGTTGTATTCTTCTTTGCTTAAATCATGGGGAATAGTTATTGAATCTAATATTAATAATGCACTATCTGGGTTCAACTCTACAATCTGCTCAACTTTAGTCAATTGTAGCATTCCAATTGAATTATTTTTTTTGCATGAAACAATATTTAGAATTATACACGCAGATACAAAATAACATAAATGCATTCTAAAATTAAACATATTGAAGTATTAAGAGTTCATTGCAAAGATAAAAGAATCTTTTCTACATTATTCTATATCAGGTATCTTATTTGTCACCTCTTGTTTCTTCTCATCCAAAATGCGAGCATAGATTTGAGTTGTTTTAAGCTTTTTATACCCTAACTTTGAATCTGTATATCTTTCTATCTCCAAGTTTAGCTTTTATATTGCCCCATGAAGGTTGTGTCTTTTAAGATTAGAGCTTTCATTGACCATTTTTCTAATACTTGATTATATCAGGCTGAAGGTTTAGGTCCTATGAAAGCTCTGTCTTCAGGATTACTTCCTTTTCCTATAAAATGAGTTATTTATACAGAAAAACGGAGATTTTATTGATAAAACTCTTTCATATCATCAAATTCATCTCTAACTTTATTCACCTCAGTTCTAATTTTTTGATTCAATATCTTAGCATAAATTTGAGTAGTTGTAATGTTCGTATGACCGAGCATTTTGGATACACTTTCTATCGATACACCTTTGGTAAGCATTATCGTGGCGAAAGAATGTCTTGCCATATGCGTGCTGAGCCGTTTTTTTATTCCACACAGATTTGCTATTTCCTTGAGATATTCATTCATCTTTTGATTGGTATGAATCGGCAAAAGTTTCCCATCCAGATGCTTATACTTATCAAGAATCATTTCAGGTACTTCCAGCAATGGGATATTGGCCTGGATAGATGATTTTTGTCGATAGAGACGAATCCATTTCTGCCCGAATTCATCCTCCTGAATATTATCTTCTGTAAGATTAGCAGCATCTATGTATGCGACTCCGGTGAAGCACTGGAAGAGAAAAACATCACGCACTTCTTCCAGTCTTTTTGCCCCAAATTTTTGACTCATGAGCTTCTTTATTTCTGACTCCAGGAGATATTCTTTATCGACAGATTTGTATCCGAGTCTGTAATCTACAAATGGATCAGTTGTGATGTATCTATTCTTGAAAGCCTCTGATAGTATCTGTTTCAGGTATCGCAGATGTTTTACTGTAGAATTATGTCCGCAATCACATTTGGAACGAAGATATGTTTCATAGTCAAGTGCAAACTGAAAGTTTACATCCCTGACTGGTATATCTTTCTTCTTATATTGATATTCCAGATAATCTTCTATACGCTTCTTTGTTGCTGTATATTTGGATAGGGTAGTATCACGGATAACTTTTCCGACAAGATTTCGTTTCTGTTCCACTTTCTTGTCGTACAACATAATTAATGTGTATTGTTGTATTTCGATACCAAGATAGGAATCCCGTAGTTTTTCAGGAGTTACATAACCATCACGGTCATATAGATTATCGTAGTGCATCTTTAAGTTTGCACGGACCTTGTCTAGCATATCATTTGCATCTTTAGCATCTTTGCTTCTTCCTATTACTCGCCCGATAGGATTCCATAAAGTAGGATCAACAGTAACCTTTGAGTTAAATTCAACAAAGTCTCCACCTACTGTGACGCGAGCCATAATAGTAGCTGAACCATCTTTATTAAGTCTGGTTTTTCTAACTAAAAATAAAACACGGAAAGTTGTTTTCATTTCTTTTCTCTTTTAATTCGACAAATTTATTACTCGAAACCAAGAGATTAAGAACCCTGAAAGTGGTCAAAAGATGTCATATTAAGACAATGTAAATCATTAAGTTACCCCGTAAATCGTGTACAGAATTTTGAGGTCTGTTTTGTACACGATTTGTACACGGATAGGTTGTCTCAACATGTCAATTTTTGTCTTGTTTTGTCAATCGTGGAAATAAAAAAAGTCTGACTATCTACTGATAATCAGACTCTTTGTCTTTTGTTGGCTTTGCTTGTCTTTCGACATTTCCACCTTTCGGTGGGCGTTGACGGATTCGAACCGCCGACCCTCTGCTTGTAAGGCAGATGCTCTGAACCAGCTGAGCTAAACGCCCTTATTAAGGTTGCATTTTCTCTCAAATGCGTGGCAAAGGTATGTAAATTTTTGAATACTGCAAATGATATTTAGAAAAATATTTTAATAAAATTATATTTAATTGATATATATAGTGTTATAAATAGACACTTTTTAGTAAAGGTTTAGTTGTTCTACAAAATATACACCTTTCTTGTGATGCTAATGCTATTCAAAAATATTCCTATCTTTGTTGTATAGGTAGTATTTATTGAAAAACCTCCATATTTTGATGAGATATTTTATTCCTATTATATTTATCCTGTTTATGGCGACATCTGTATCTGCCAACAGATCGAATCTCGATTCTTTGTTAGTAGAATTGGATAAGGTATTAGAGAATGAAAAAGAATACTCCCGACAAAAGGAAGACTATTTGGAAAAATTAAAAGAACAGTTCCATAATCAAAATATTCGCAAAGAGGATCAATACTTTATTTGTTTAAATATTGCCAAAGAGTATGAAACATTCATCTGTGATTCGGCCATTATATATTCAAAGAAGGCGGCATCTATAGCAGAAGATACGGAAAACATGAACTGGATAAACGATAGCAAGATACAATGGGCCAGGAGTGAAGCCCGGGCTGGCATGTTTACCAAGTCTATCGAAATCCTCAACACTATCAGGCGAGGTGAACTGAAAAAATATCAACTCGTAGATTATTACCGCACATATTCAGATGCTTATATCTATTGGCTCGAATACCAGGATCATTATGATATAGGAGAACTCGTCAGAAAAAGAGAGACTTATCAGGACTCACTTCTGCAAGTGGTGGAAACCAATTCTTTCGAGCATGCCATCAACTATGGTACGCGATATATAGAAATAAAAGACTTTAAGAATGCCGAAAGGGTATTATTCGCATACTTTCCGAAAGTAAAGACCGACACAAAAGAATACGCGCTTATAACATCTATTCTGGCATATTATTACCAACAAAAAGGGGACAGGGAGAAAGAAATGGAATATCTGGCTCTCTCTGCCATTACAGATATAAAAGTACCTGTAAAAGAGAATCTGTCTTTGCGGACATTAGCTGTATTATTGTTCGAGGATGGTGATATCTGGCGGGCTAACCGCTATATAAAGAAAAGTCTCGACGATGCGAATTTTTATAATGCTCGTCTACGTAATATACAGACATCTAAATTATTACCTATCATAGATAAGGCTTATCAACTGGATAGGGAAGCACAGCAACAGAAGCTGCGGGTATTGCTTATTGCGGTAAGTATATTATCGGTTATTTTATTGGTTGCCATTATATTTGTTGTACTGCAAATGAGAAAACTCTCGAAAGCCAAGCAGCATATAGAAGAAATAAATTCTCGTCTGAACGAGCTGAATGTAGTTTTGCAGGATGCAAATAAGAAGCAAAAGCAAACAAATATTTCGCTGGCAGAAGCCAATCATATCAAAGAACAGTTTATAAGTAACTTTCTGGATATCTGCACGGAATATATAGAAAAACTGGAAGCCTTTAAAATAACGGTCAACAGGAAAATAAAATCGGGACAAACTGCTGACCTGTTGAAACTGACATCCAAGACAGAGAATTCCGCTCAGGAACTAAAAGAATTATATACCAATTTTGATAAAGCATTCCTTAATATATATCCTGCTTTTATTGAAGAATTTAATAACCTTTTACGGACAGAAGAACGATATGCCGTAAGTCAGGATAAATCCCTCAATCAGGAATTACGTGTATTTGCACTTATAAAACTGGGTATAAAAGACACGAATAAGATAGCGACATTTTTACACTATACACCCCGGACGGTTTATAATTACCGCAGCAAGGTAAAATCGAAGGCCTTAAATCCGGAAGAAGATTTTGAGGAGAAAGTAAAACATATTTGTCTGAATAATTTTTAATAGATTCCTGTCAGATTACCACAATATTCATCCTTTTTCTAAATTCAGTTTTTACATTTTATTGAAATGATATTTCTTTTAACTTTTTTATAATTAATTAGTTATGTGTGTTTTTTATGTGTTAATTTTTACTTCACGTTTACTTTTACATATATTTATAAATATGTCCGTTTAATTTTGTTTCTGTACCATCGAAAACAATATAAATGAAAAAGGAACATGAAAGCATGAGTATTGCATTGATCTAAATGCACAAAATCAAACTAGTTATAAATCTTAGTAGGATATAATATCCTTTATATTAGAATTACTAATACACATGAAAAAGAAATTAAGAACTAAAAAAATCACTCATTTTTTTGTATTTATTCTTCTCGTATTCTTCTCGCAACATATTTTTGCGCAGCAGGGTGCAGTGAAAGGGATAGTCAAAGATGAGACCGGGGAGCCTGTGATCGGGGTAAGCGTGTCGGTTAAAGGCACTACCAATGGTGTAATGACAGACATTGACGGGAAATTCTCCTTGTTCAATGTAAATAATGGAGCAACTATTGTTTTTTCTTATATCAGCTATGTAACTCAGGAGATCGTCTATCAGGGGCAACCTGAATTGCTGATCACATTAGTTGAGGATAACAAACTGTTGGATGAGGTTGTGGTTATCGGTTACGGACAAGTGCGTAAAGGGGATGCTACAGGTGCATTGACCAGTATAAAAGCCGATGCATCGACAAGAGGATTCGCTCCGAATGCGCAGGATATGCTGGTGGGAAAAGTAGCAGGGGTAACCATCACCTCCGAAGGAGGATCACCCAGTGGAGGTGCTTCAATCCGTATTCGTGGAGGTTCGTCCCTAACAGCCAGTAACGATCCACTGATAGTGATCGATGGAGTATTTATCGATAACCAGGGATTAGGTGGTGTTGGAAATATATTGAGTACCATCAATCCTACCGATATAGAATCGTTTACCGTACTGAAAGATGCATCGGCCACCGCTATATATGGTTCCCGTGCATCCAATGGGGTTATCCTTATCACCACCAAGCGTGGAACAGCAGGCAAGATCAGGATAACATACGACGGAAACGTATCGGTAAGCACACCTAAGAAGAAAATAGATGTATTAAGCGGCGATGAGTTTCGTGCCTTTATCGACAATTCTTATTCTGGCTTATCTACCTATGGGGAAATGCAGGAAAAACTGGGTAAAGCCAATACTGACTGGCAGGACGAAATATTGCGCACCACTGTAAATACAGAGCATAATATCAGTGTATATGGTACAGCCAATGAGGTGCTTCCATACCGGGTATCGTTTGGGTATACCAATTTGAACGGTATTTTGAAGACTTCCAAAATGGAACGCTATACAGGAAGTTTCTCACTTACACCTACTCTTTTCGACGATCATCTGAAAATAAGCCTGAACGGACGAGGAATGTATGTAAACAATCGATTTGCCGATCAGGGAGCTATCGGAGCAGCTTTAGTGATGGATCCATCACAACCTGTATATGACGATAATAGTCCGTTTGGCGGTTTCTATACATGGACGGGTAAAGACGATAATATCATTCAGGTGGCGACAAAGAACCCTGTGTCGATGCTGGAAATGACAAAAGATAAATCGGATGTATACAATTTCATAGGAAATGCCCAGTTCGATTATAAATTACATTTTCTGCCAGAACTGCGGTTGAATCTCAATCTAGGGATGGATTATTCCAAAAGTGACGGTACAAAATGGATCTCCGAATTCTCACCGTCCGATTATATGTATGGAGGATACGATTCGTCATGGGATCAGAAAAGACGCAATTCTACTTTAGATTTTTATGCACAGTATGCCAAAGATCTCAATTTCCTTGGCAGCCGTTTCGATGTGATGGGCGGATATTCGTGGCAACACTACTGGCGCGAGGGTAGTAATATAGGGCATCGTATCACACGGTATGATGCGTACGGAGATCCGGAATTGGTAAGTGAAAGCAATTACGAAACAGAACATTATATTATTTCATTCTTCGGACGTCTCAATTATAGCATACTGGATAAATATCTGCTGACATTTACACTTCGTAACGACGGTTCGTCCCGTTTCCATAAAGACAATCGTTGGTCGCTATTCCCATCTGTGGCTTTGGCGTGGAGAATGTCGGAAGAAAGTTTCCTGAAAGATGTGGATGCGATCAGCAATATGAAACTTCGTCTCGGGTGGGGGATGACCGGCCAGCAGGATATCAATCAGGGGGATTATCCGTATATGCCGACTTACCAGAATACAGTGGGCGATCAGGCTAATTATCTTCGTGGATACAATAACGGAGTGCCAGTCTGGGTATCTCTGTTGCGCCCCGAAGCATTCAATCCCGACCTGAAATGGGAAACAACCACTACTTATAATGCAGGCATCGACTATGGATTCCTGAGAAACAGGATAGAAGGTTCGATAGATATTTACCATCGCAAGACAAAAGACCTGATCAATGCGGAAACCAAAACTACGGCAGGAACGAATTTCCGTGAATATGTGGCTTCCAACATAGGAAACCTCGAAAACACAGGATTTGAATTCGCGATCAACGCAAGCCCTGTTGTAACAAAAGACCTTACGTGGGAAGTAGGTACAAACTTCGCCTACAATAAAAATAAGATCACCAAACTGAGTGCGGGCGATGATAAAGATACAAAGCGCCGTGTGGGCATGAATGTACACATGGTAGGACAGGCTGCCAATATGTATTATGTGTATGAGCAAATCTACAACGAAGAGGGGAAACCGGTCGAAGGATTTTATAAAGACCAGAACAATGACGGACAAATAAACGAACAGGATCTGCGTGCTTATAAAAATCCGACTCCCGACTGGACCTTCGGGCTGAATACAAAACTGACATGGAAAGCTTGGGATTTATCCATTGCCGGACACGGAAGCCTTGGAAACTATAACTACAATGCCGTGGCAGCGAATAATGCAGGTATAAGTGCTACATCTGTTTATACAAATGAGTTCTTGTCGAACCGTGTGAGCAGCGCTTTCGATACCAATTTCCAGACCGGGCAGTCATTATCCGATTATTATGTACAGAATGCATCATTTTTCCGCATAGATAATATCGTGTTGGGCTGGTCGTTCAAACAGTCGAAACAATTTCCTCTCAATGGCCGTATTTATGGCACGGTGCAGAATCCGTTCGTATTTACAAAATATAAAGGGCTCGATCCGGAAGTGTTTGGAGGGTATGACGGAAATGTTTATCCACGTCCTGTAACAATTATGTTAGGTGTAAATCTTAATTTTTAAATCTCTGAGATCATGAAAAAAATATATAGACTGTTATTGATATTTACATGCCTGCCGTTGGCCTTCTCCTCTTGTCTTGGAGACCTCGATACAGAGCCTCTGACTGATAACACACTGCTTCCCGAGAAAGCATGGGAAGACCCGGCGGCTTACGAACAGTTTCTGGCAAAAATATATGCGGGTATGACCTTGTCGGGAAATGAAGGGCCTTCGGGACTACCCGATATGAATGCGGATGACCAGGGCGAAGCTACTTTCCTGCGTTCTTACTGGAATCTGCAACAGCTTGGTACCGATGAAGTAATCGGGGCCTGGGATAATGAAACTATGCGCGGATTACAATTTATTCAGTGGACTTCCAGCAACAATTTCATTGCGCTCAATTATACACGTATCTATCTGAATATAGCTTATGCAAATGAATATTTACGTGAAACCACTGATGCTAAACTTGACAGTCGTAATGTGAATAGCGAATTAAAATCTAAGATAGCTGGATTCAGGGCCGAAGCCAGAGTCTTGCGTGCGATGAGTTACTACTTCCTCATGGATCTGTATGCCAATATCCCGTTTATAGATGAAAATGTGCCGGTAGGAGCCAACAGTATTGTAGAGCAGAAAGACCGTGCATTTTTCTTTTCATGGATAGAATCGGAATTACAGGACGTGGAAGGTAAGCTTCCGGCTGCCGATAAGGCCCATTACGGAATGGTAAACGATCCTACTGCATGGATGGTTCTGGCAAAAATGTATCTGAATGCGGAAGTATATATCGGAGAGAAAAAATACGATGAATGTCTTACTTATCTGAATAAGGTACTGGATGCAGGATTCACGATCGATCCTGTATATAAGAATATGTTCGGGGCTGATAATGAAAAATCGCCTGAAATAATCTTTCCTTTGGTTTATGATGGCCAGAAAGCAACCACATACGGGGGAACCACATTCCTGCTTGCAGCATCCTACAAATCGGATATGATGCCCGGCGATAATTTCGGGTTCACTCAGGCATGGTCGGGTATCAGGGCTAAAGAGTCATTCTCCTCTCTGTTTAGTGGCGATGATAAACGGGCTTTGTTCTGGAAAGAAAACCGGACACAGGAAACCACACAATGGTACGATTTCAATATGGGATGGTCGGTTATCAAGTTCACCAATAAAAAGAGTGACGGGACAGCGGGTTCGAACGGAATGTTTGCCGATACGGATTTTCCCGTCTACCGTCTCGCAGATGCCTACCTGATGTATGCTGAAGCCGTGCTTCGTGGAGGACAGGGTGGTACAAAAGCAAAGGCGCTCGAATTCATCAAAGAATTGCGCGAAAGGGCGGGAATTCCTGCCATAAGCGACTCGGAACTGACATTGGATTTTATTCTGGACGAGCGTTCCCGCGAATTGTATTGGGAAGGTCATCGCCGTACCGACCTGATCCGCTTCAATAAGTTTACAAAAAATTATAACTGGCCATGGAAAAACGGAATCTATAACGGTGTGCCTAACATCGACGATAAGTACAACCTTTACCCGCTTCCGGCTACCGAACTGACAGCTAACACGAATCTGAAACAAAATACAGGTTACTAAAAAGATAAATATATGAAAACATATAAGATATATATAATTGGCCTTCTTTGTATGCTTGGTTTTATGGCTTGCAGCGATGATGATACATCTCCGGTTCTGACAAAAGTTATCCCCAGCATACTGGACGATTTTCCTACAAGTGAATATACCCTTACTGAACCGGAAGACGGAAACCCATTATTGTTTACAGTAACATGGACTGAAACATTGTTTCATCTCGATGGCAGTACAAATCCTGTTCCGGCTGCTCCGGTCAATTATACCTTACAGGTTGACAAAGCAGGTAATAATTTTGCCGCAGCACAAACCGTAACTGTGACTACTTCTCTGGCAGCTAATATCTACATCAAAGATTTTAATCAGCTTTTACTAAAAGGATTAGAGGCAACACCGGATGAACCGATAGATATTGAACTCCGCCTTTTAGTGAATTACGGGCAGAACCTGGCAGGGGAATCAATCTCTGATAATAAGATCGCATTGACTGTGACTCCATATTATCCGACCGAAGATCTTCAGTTCATATACTTATTGGGTGATATGAATGGATGGGATAACAGGAATACCGATTTTATGATGTTCAAGGATAACAGCAATCCGAAAGAACGTATATACACCTATACGGGACGTATACAGGCCGGATGCTACTTTAAGTTTATTCCTGAAGAGTCTTTAGGTTCATACAAAGCATATTGCCGCAAAGATGAAACTACAATGGTTTATGAAGAAAGCGAAGTCGGTTCTTTCTATAATGAGACAGAAGGTTATAAGACCATTACGATCAATCTGAAGGATATGACATATAGCATTGTAGATTATGATATGACCGGAGCCACACAATTTACAATGGTCAATTTTGTCGGCGCATTCTGTGGCTGGGGATCGGGAAGTCCTAATCCAGAACCCGCTATGACGCCGATGGCATACGATCCTCATATCTGGAAGATAAATATCAATCTCGATATTATCGAATATGGTGTGAAATTCCGTGCGAACCATAGCTGGGACAACCGCTGGTGTCCGTTTAATCCGGATGACAGTCCGTTTGGTAAGGCCGACTTTAACCCGACTGCCCACGATAATAATATCTCATTGGCCGAAACAGGCGAGTATTACGCGATACTGAACGACCTGACAGGACATTATGTGATCATTAAGAAATAATAGAAAAATCTTATAGAAACATGAAAAAGATACAATATATATTTGCTTTGTTCTGTATGCTGGCTTTTTTGCCGGCATGCAGCGACGATGACAACAATACAAATACAATCGAGCTTCCTGCGACCGTATCGGTGATCAGCAGCTTCGAAACTACAAACTATTCGCTGCCCGAACCGAAAGAGGGGGAAAATCCTTATCTGTTCAGGATGAACTGGACAAAGACAAAATTCTTCTCAGAAGCAGGAACGCCCATTTTTGTTGATCCGATCACTTATGAAGTAGAAGCCGATCTGGTAGATCGTAACTTCTCCGATCCGGTGACCGTGGCAACTACAACAGGGCTCTACACAGATATATATACTGAAACTTTACGCTCATTATTCAATGAGCTGGCCGGAGAAGAAAACGAAGAAGCTCAGACTATCAGTTTCAGGATCAAGGCAACAGGTAATGATATAGTTGTTTATTCAGAAGCGGCTCTTCTGGTAGTTTCTCCATTTGTACCGTTAAAAGAGCCGCCTTATGTATACATCATCGGCGATATGAACGGATGGGATCCGAATAATACCGGATATATTATGTACCGGAACGATAATAATCCGGAGAGTGGGGTGTATACCTATACAGGAAATTTCGGCGCAGGATCTTATTTTAAATTCTGCGGAGAAGAATATCTGGGTAGTTACGATAATATGTATTGTGCAGGTACGGACGGAGTATTGGATTTCGGAGACAAAGGCGCGTTCTATATAGAAGGATATGCCACAGTTACTATTGATATTATTAATATGACATGGAAAATAGAACCATATGATGCATCTGAAATAAAAACATATTCGATGATGGGCCCTATCGGTGACTTCTGCGCATGGGATAATGAGCCGCTTATGGACGCCTCGTCCTATGACTCCCACCAGTGGAACGGAGTATTCACTTTCGATAATTCTACTACGGTTAAATTCAGAGGAGACCGTGACTGGGGTAAGAACTGGGGTGCCCAACCTGCCGACATTCCGTTTGGGCAGGGTATATTCGACGGTCCCGGTGCAACAGCTCCTGCGGGTACATACCGTATATATTTCAATGACATCACAGGTCATTACGTAATCAAGAAACAAGCAGGATAATATATCTAAAAGAGAATATAATGGACACAATAAAAATACTGATGCTGACGCTGATATCATTTCTTACATTCAGCAGTTGCAGCGATGACGATGAGGATATGTGGGTGGATATACCCAACGCCGAAGTAAAACCGATAACCGCTCACAATAAGGTTATATACGAAGTGAATGTTCGCAACTATTCACCGGAGGGGAATTTCAAAGGTCTTGAGAAAGATCTGCCCTGGCTCAAAGAACTGGGAGTGGATATCCTATGGCTGATGCCTGTTCATCCGATAGGTGTGGAAAACCGCGAAGGATTGCTCGGTAGCCCTTACTCGGTTAAGGATTATAAAGCAATCGACCCTAATTACGGGACTTCCGAAGATTTCAAATCGTTGATCAACGCAGCCCACGCGGCCGGTATGGAGATATGGATGGACTGGGTGGCGAATCATACAGCATGGGATCATAGCTGGGTAACGGAGCATCTCGATTATTATGCTGAAAAAGATGGACAACGCCCGTATTCACCGAACGACTGGGCGGATGTTGTACAACTTGATTATAACAACGCTAATATGTGCGCAGCTATGATAGACGCAATGAAATACTGGGTATCTGAGTTTGATATAGATGGCTACCGTTGTGATGCGGCTACTTTTGTTCCGCTGTCATTCTGGAAAGAAGCCCGTACACAGGTAGATGCCGTGAAAAAAATCACATGGCTTTGCGAAGGGGACAATCCCGATTATATGGAAGCATTTGATTATGATTATGCCTGGGGTTTTAATACCGCAATGAATAATTTTGGAAGTAATAATAATGTGCCGGAACTAGTAAGCGAATGCGAAAAGCTATTCAATAATTCCGCGTACAAAAACAAAGGGCGTATGGTTTACCTGACCAACCACGACCTGAATGCACACGATGGTACGGAGTTTACCCGTTACGGGAATAGTGTATTGCCATTAACCGTTCTTTCATTTACTATTTATGATATGCCGTTAATATACAACGGGCAGGAAATAGGAATGAATAAGGCGATGAGCTTGTTCGAACTGTCGCCTGTACAATGGGATCCGGCAAACAGTATATATCTGAACCTGTTCAAAAAACTGACACAACTGAAGCGTACCCAACCTGCATTAGAAGATGGAGCCAATCGTGGAGCATTGAAAATATATCCTACCAATAACGAAAAGGTATTCGTCTATTCGCGTACAAAAGGAGATAATGAAGTGCTTGTAATACTCAATCTGGGTAAAGTGGCTGTGCGGTTTAAGTTTACCGAAGATGTCCCTTCCGGCAGATTCAAAGATTATCTGAATAATACTTATAAGGAATTTTCCGCAGAAGAAGGCATTACCCTGCTGGAGAATGGGTACGAAGTTTTTGTAAAATAATCGGAATTAGAGAAGTTTATCTATAGGATAAATTTAATATGCCAATGTTTAAATGAAGAATTAAAAATGAAGAATGGAAAGAGCCAAAAGTGTCAGGTTTGCCTCGCCTTCGCTTCGGCGATTGCTAATTGTCAGGTTTTGTTACTTGTCATGCTGGAGCGAACCGAAGTATCTGCATTTAGATCCTTCGTTCCTCAGGATGACAGGAAAAAATAAAAAATTAAAATATCTGTCAACTTTGTCAACTTTTATCTGGCTATCGATTGATATGAAATATTAAATGCAATAATAAATGAAATTAAGATTTTTGATACCGTTTCTTTCAGTAATCCTGTTATTGTCCTGTTCGCATCAGGGCAATAACTCGGTTCAGTCGCCGGATGGCTCTATACAGCTGAATACGGGATTGGATGACGGACGGTTATACTATACCCTGAAAAAAGACAATAAGGTTATTCTGGATAAGTCGTATCTCGGATTTGTCTTGAAAGACAGTTCGCTGAAAGATAATTTCCGGATAACCACTACCGAAGAAAGATCGTTCAGTGAACAATGGGATCAGCCCTGGGGCGAAGAAGTAACCGTCGATAATACTTATAATGAGCTGAAACTAAACATTGAGGAAAAAGACGGATTGAAAAGAAAATTCTCGGTTGTCTTCCGAATTTTCAATGATGGCTTTGGTTTTCGCTATGAGTTCCCGGAACAGGAGAATCTGAAAGACTTTGTGATTATGGATGAATTGACTGAATTTGCTTTGGCCGCAAATCACAAAGCATGGTCTATTCCTTATAATACCGAGTTCTATGAAGGATTATATACATCATCGGAGATGAATCAATTAGATACTGTTTGCACACCTCTTACAATGGAAACAGCAGACGGTATGTTTCTGGCTATTCATGAAGCAAATCTGACCGATTATGCCGCAATGAATTTATATCCGGATAGTAGTTCTACTACTTTGCGGACTTATCTTACCCCGTGGTCTACAGGCGAAAAGGTGTTTATGAAAACTCCGCACGCTACGCCTTGGCGTACGATGATCATTGCTGATAATGCGGGCGATCTCATGCTTTCCCGTCTGATGCTGAACCTGAATGAGCCGTCTAAGATAGAAGACACTTCGTGGATTCAGCCGGGACGCTATATTGGTATTTGGTGGGGCATGCACATGAAAAAATACACATGGGAACAAGGACCGAAGCATGGAGCTACAACCGGGAACACATTGAAATATATTGATTTTGCCGCTAAGCATAACTTTCAGGGAGTATTGGTCGAAGGATGGAATAAAGGTTGGGAAGATTGGAAATCATTTGAATTCACTACTCCATACCCTGATTTCGATATAGCAAAGATAACCGATTATGCGGCTGCCAAAAACGTGAAACTGATAGGACATCATGAAACGGGAGGACAGACAAAAAACTACGAATCGCAGATGGATAGCGCCTTTGCTTATTACCAAAAGTATGGGGTGAATGCTGTGAAAACAGGCTATGTAGGTGGAAAACTCGACGGCAAAGAGATGCATAGCAGCCAGTATGGGGTGCGTCATTACCGGAAGGTGATAGAAACAGCGGCCAAACATCACATTATGATAGACAACCATGAGCCTGTGATGCCTACCGGATTGCAACGTACATGGCCAAACCTGATGACACAGGAAGGGGTAAGGGGACAGGAATGGAACGCATGGTCTACCGATGGAGGTAATCCGCCGGAACATACCACTGTTATTCCTTTCACCCGTGGATTGGCAGGGCCGATGGATTTCACGCCCGTGATCTTTAATTTTGACAATCCCGTTTTGCCTCAGACCAGAGTCCGTACAACACTGGCTAAGCAGTTGGCTTTGTTTGTGGTATTGTACAGCCCTTTGCAGATGGCTGCCGATATGATTGAAAATTATGAGAGTAATCCTGCTCCGTTTGAGTTTATAACGAACTGTCCGACGAATTGGTCGAAGACAGTTATACCTCATGCTAAAATAGGAGAATATATTACCATTGCAAGAAAAGGCAGGGATAGCGAAAACTGGTATATAGGCAGTATTACAAACGCGGAAAAAAGAGAATTGTCCCTGAAACTGGATTTTCTGGATAAGGGAGCAAGATATATGGCCAGAATATTCAGGGATGATAAAGATACTAATTATCAGAATAATCCTTATCCTGTGGATATTCAGGAAATAGAAGTCACATCCGATTCTCTGATTGAACTGAATCTGGCAGAGGGTGGGGGAACTGCTATTATTATAGAGAAGATATAGACAGTAGATAAAAAGAGGCTGTCCCAAAAGTAAGATTACACTGTCAAAGTGTTACTTTCTTTTGTTATTCTGAGTGTAACGAAGAATCTCAACTCTCAAAAGAAGATCCTTCACTCCGTTCAGGATGACAGAAAGAAATCAAAAATTACTTTTGGGACAGCCCCTTTTCGCTTATAGTACTGGTATGCTATTTATATATCTCTTTCTTTCCGGCCAGTAGAGTATTTCTCATCAGCGAGATAATAGTCATCGGGCCTACACCCCCCGGAACTGGGGTTATGTAGGATGCTTTGGGCGATACTTCTTCAAAAGCCACGTCCCCTTTCAATCTGAATCCTGATTTGGTCTCTGTGGAGGGTACACGGGTCGTGCCTACATCGATAACAACTGCGCCATCTTTCACCATGTCGCCTTTCAGGAATTCGGGAACACCAAGCGCAGCAATGATAATATCGGCGCTAAGGCATATTTCCTTGATATTGGGAGTCCGGCTATGGCAAACGGTTACAGTTGCGTCACCCGGATAACCTTTCTGCATCATCAGGTTGGCAACGGGTTTTCCTACAATGTTGCTGCGCCCGAGTACCACGCAATGTTTACCCTGTGTTGGTATTTCGTAGCGTTTCAACAGTTCGAGTATTCCTGCCGGAGTGGCTGAAACGAAACAAGGAAGCCCGATTGACATGCGGCCTACATTGATAGGGTGGAATCCATCCACATCCTTGCGGTGATCGATTGCTTCAATGACTTTTTGCTCCGATATATGCTTCGGTAATGGTAATTGCACGATGAATCCATCCACATCGGCATCGTTATTCAGTTTGTTGACACAAGCCAATAGCTCTTCTTCGCTCACACTCTCTTCGAAGCGGATAAGAGAAGATTTGAAGCCGACTTCTTCACAGGTTTTCACCTTACTGGCTACATAGGTTTCACTGCCTCCGTCATGGCCGACAAGCACGGCTGCAAGGTGAGGCGTTTTTCCTCCTGCGGCTTTGATTTGTGCGACTTCTTCTGCTATTTCTTTCTTCATTTGTGCCGAGATGGCTTTGCCGTCGATCAGTTGCATACAGATAGATTATTTAGGTATATGAATCAGTGTTTGTTACATACAAAGATACTAAATTAAAAAGGACAAGCGTTCTGTCGTTGTCCTTTTATCTTTTATGTTATTTATTATGCACCTCCACTTTCTGAGTAGGCGCTAGTTCACTATTCCGTTTTTCCACCGACTTAATGAAATTGTCTGCCAGATGGGAGAAAGCCATGCCTGTGATTGTATTCTCATTCAGGGCAACGGGAACACCTTTATCTCCTCCTTCACAGATGCTTTGTACGATTGGTATCTGGCCGAGTAAAGGAACATTCATTTCCTCCGCCAAATCTTTACCTCCGTCTTTTCCGAAGATGTAATACTTGTTTTCAGGCAGTTCGGCAGGCGTGAACCATGCCATATTTTCAACCAGTCCGAGAATGGGGACATTCACTTTATCGTTCATAAACATATTGATTCCTTTACGTGCATCGGCTAGTGCCACTTGTTGCGGTGTGCTTACTACGACTGCTCCGGTAATGGCCAGTGTTTGCACAAGGGTAAGATGTATATCGCTTGTTCCCGGCGGAAAGTCGATGAGGAAATAATCAAGGTCTCCCCAGTTGGCATCGGCTATCAGTTGTTTCAAGGCGTTTCCTGCCATTGCTCCACGCCATACCACGGCATCGTCTTTATTGACAAAGAAACCAATAGACAGCATTTTCACCCCATACTTTTCCACAGGAACGATATATTCCTTTCCATCGATAGGTTCGAGATAGGGACGGGCTTCTTCCTCATCAAACATTTTCGGAAGTGACGGGCCGAAGATATCGGCATCGAGCAAGCCTACTTTATAGCCTTTGTTAGCTAAAGATACAGCCAGATTGACCGAAACTGTACTTTTGCCAACACCTCCTTTTCCGGATGATATGGCGATTATATTTTTTACCGTAGGTAAAAGTTTTGCAGGCTTCGCAGATTCTGCCTGTGGTGTTTTTACTTCGATGTTTCCCTTTATTTCAATGTCGGGATCGGCATAAGTGAGGATAGCCGTTTCAGCAGCTTTCACTATTGATTTGATAAACGGGTCATTCGGCTTCTCGAAAAGTAAAGACAAGCTTACTTTCATACCATTGATATGGATATCATCAGAAACCATACCCATTTCCACAATATCTTTCCCTGTACCGGGATAACGCACGTTACGCAGTGCGTCGAGAATCAGTTTTGGATATATATTAGCCATTTTCAGTTGATTGATTTAGTATGTTGCTGCGCCCGAAACTGCGATAGTCGTCTTTTTCGATTTCTATATCGGGCTCAATCCAGTTGTCGCGCTCAGAGCACTCGAATTTGATATATTTTATGTTTAAACCCCGTGCCAGCCATTGTTGTTCATAAAAGGTTTGTATTTTAAGAATATCGTCGGCTAAACCGGAGTGATACAGGTCATCGGTATCGAAAAGCACAGGTAACGAATTCTCCTTTACCATTGCTCTGGTATATGTGTACATGAAGTGGCTGTCAGTCTTCAGGTGGATGATTCCATTATCGGAAATGATCTGCCTGTATAACTTCATAAAGCGGGTAGAAGTCATCCGCTTATTCACCTTATTCATTTGCGGATCGGGGAAAGTGATCCATATTTCAGCTATTTCTCCCTGTGCGAAGAAATGAGTTATCAGTTCGATATGGGTACGCAGGAAAGCAACATTCGGAAGGTTTTCTTCAAGTGCCTGTTTTGCACCAGTCCACATACGGGCTCCCTTTATGTCTACACCGATAAAGTTCTTCTCCGGGAAAAGTTTTGCCAGTCCTACAGTGTATTCTCCTTTACCACAGCCCAGTTCCAGTACAATTGGATTATTGTTCTTGAAAAACAGTTCGTTCCATTTGCCCTTCATCTCAAAACCCTTTTCCTGCAATATCGAAAAAGGATATTGGAATACATGCGGGTATTCCTCCATATTGGCAAATTTAGCTAGCTTGTTCTTTCCCATTGCTCCAGATTAAAATTGCTGCATATCGCACAACTTGCGATAATATCCGTCCAGATTATATAGCTCATTATGTTGACCCCTTTCCACTATTTTACCTTCGTGCATTACGCATATTTCGTCGGCATTTTTAATAGTAGAAAGCCGGTGCGCTATTACAAGCGTGGTACGGTTTTTCATCAGTCTCTCCAATGCGTCCTGTACCAGTCGTTCCGATTCGGTATCTAGTGCCGAAGTTGCTTCGTCTAAAATAAGGATCTGTGGGTTTTTCAAGATAGCACGGGCTATGCTGATACGTTGACGCTGTCCACCCGAAAGCTTGCCTCCGCGGTCTCCTATATTAGTATTATACCCGTTGTCTGTGGCAATAATAAAATCATGTGCATTGGCAACCTTTGCGGCTTCTACTACCTGTTCCATTGTCGCGTTTTCCACACCAAAGGCTATATTGTTGAAGAATGTATCGTTAAACAGGATGGCTTCCTGATTAACGTTTCCCATCAAGGCTCGTACATCATGTACTCTGGCATCTTTAATATTCACATCATCGATATAGATACCCCCATTGTTCACATCGTAAAAGCGGGGAAGGAGGTCTGCCATGGTAGATTTGCCCGATCCGGACTGACCGACAAGTGCGATGGTCTTCCCTTTTGGAATAGTAAGACTTACATCTTTTATTACCCAATTGATTTCATATCTGAATTCAACGTTTCTGTAAGAGATTTCTTTGTTGAATGCAAGTTGTTTAGGGTTTGCCGGATCTTTAATCGGGTTCTCAGCCTTTAGTATTTTATCGATACGTTCTACTGATGCCATCCCTTTCTGGATAGCATATACCGATTTGGAAAGGTCTTTGGCAGGCTGTATGATAAGATAAAAAACCGTGAGGTAAAATATGAAACTGGATGCCTCTATCATGCTATCATTTCCCAAAATAAGGGAGCCTCCATACCATAGAATAACAACAATCGTAATAGTTCCCAACAATTCACTCATGGGGTGAGCCATCATCTGGCGACGGGCTATACGGTTCGACATATCCCTGAATATATTACTGGACTTATCGAAACGGCCGGTCATTTTCTCTTCGGCATTAAATGCTTTAATGATCCTAAGTCCACTAAGTGTCTCTTCTATTTGAGACATCAATCCGCCCCATTGGTTTTGTGCTTCTACCGATTTTCGTTTGAGGCTTTTACCTACTTTTCCCATTATATAACCAGCCAAGGGAAGGAGTATGAAAACAAAGACTGTGAGTTGCCAACTGGTAAAAAGCATTGTTCCCAGATATATAGCTATAAGGATAGGGTTTTTGCTCACCATGTCAAGGGAACTCATGACGGAGTTTTCCACTTCGGCTACATCTCCTGTCATACGGGCCATGATGTCACCTTTCCGTTCGTTAGAGAAAAAGCCTAATGGTAGGGAGAGTATCTTGTCGTTTATTTGTTTACGTATATCTCTTACAACCCCTGTGCGGACAGAAACTATGAAATGACCACTCAGGTAGACGGTTAGAGTTTTAAATAGTGTCATCGTAACGAAGAACAGTCCAAGTACGAGAAGTGCAGTACTGGCCGAATATTTATCCATAAGATCGGTTATATACCAATAGAAATTATTTTTGATGACACCGAAATTGAACATGGAACCAATGCTGCTGGTGTCGAAAGGTATATATTCGTAATTGTTTATCTCTATTTTGAATAATATTTGCAGAATAGGGATGATGAACATAAAAGAGAATACATTGAGGAATGCACTCAGTATATTGAAAAAGATATTTAATCCTACCTGCTTTTTGTATGGGGGGATAAACCGTTTTATTAGTATAATAAAGTCCTTCATCTAAGAGTATTTAGTAAATGAGTAAAAGATTTGATTTAATGTCGCATTTTTCAGTTATAACAAATAAATAGATGTTATACGTGGATGGACAATAAATAGGTCTGCGACCTTAAAAGCATAGCTCTTGCGGGAGTTATGCCAAAAACGGCTGCAAGTTAGCCATAATTCTTCTTTTTATAAATACCTTTCTTTATTTAATGAAGTTGTTAAGGATATTTTCTTGATTTTTAATAAGTATACAGATATCTATCCTTTGAATATGCGAAGAAATTCTTCCTTGTAGCTCAGCGATATTTCTATTTCGGTTCCGTCTTCCAGAGTGAGGTATCCTCCTGAATTTTTATGGTATGATTTTACGTAGTTGGTATTTATAATATGCGATTTATGTACCCTGATGAAGGGATAGGGGAGTATCTCGCTGAAGTGTTTCAAAAATCGGCAGACCATTTTTTTACTTTTATCACGGAGGTATATATCGGTGAAGTTGCCGTTTCCTTGCAGGCGGATTATATCTTCCATCTTTACTACCTCAAAGCCTTCGAGAGTAGGGAGTATGACCTGTTGTTTTTCAGTGGTGGGTTCTCTGAAATTCTCTACCAGTATTTTGTTCCTGTTGAATATTTCTTTGTTGATAATGTGCTGTTGTACCTTATTGACAGCCAGGATCAGTTCTTCGATACTGATAGGTTTCAGCAAATAATATGCAGCGCTTTGATTGAGAGCGCGCAGGGAATATTCTGAAAAAGCTGTTACAAAGATTGTTTCGAAATACAGGTCTTTGCATCCTTCGAGCACATCAAAGGCATTACCGAACGGCATTTCCACGTCCAGGAATACCAATTGAGGCTCCAGATCGTGCAAAAGAGGAATCGCTTCTTTGCAATTGTGGGCTTCGCCGACCAATTCAATTTGCGGACAGTATTTGGCAAGGTAGTTTTTCAGAGCTTCACGGGCAGCCGATTCGTCTTCTACAATTACGCTTTTTATTCTTTGTAAGGTATTCATTTGTTTTTCACTATTAATGGAAGTTGCAGTGTAACAATCACTCCCGAATGCGGAGCTTCCTTTTCTCTAATATCTATGGATATTTCGGTATTGTAGAGGCTATTGAGCAGATCGATACGCTCGTGCGTATTATTCAGCCCTCGCGAATTATGGTTTCTTTGATGTTGTGTTTTTAACTCCTGACTCTTTTTTATACCTATACCATCATCTTCTATTATAACAGATAGCTTATTGTCTTCCGGTCTGAAAGTAAGTGTAAGCAATCCCATTTCTTCCTTATAACGAAGCCCGTGCCAGATAGCGTTTTCCAGTTGAGGCTGTATAATCATATTGGGAATAAGTATAGAATCGGCATCCAGAGAGCCGTCTACATCGATTTGGTAGGTAAACTTATCATGGAAACGCATATACTCCAGATCGAGGTATTCCTTCATCTGATCTATTTCTACAGATAACGGAATAAAATCTTTATTGGAATTCTCCATAATATTACGCATTAACTTGGAATATGATGACAGGTACTTATTTGCTTCCAGTTCGTTGTTCTGTGCAATAAACTGATTCACACTGTTCAGGCTATTGAAGATAAAATGCGGATTCATCTCACGGCGCAGCGATTGCAGGGCTATCCGCTTATTCTTTTTCTTTATCGAATAAAGCGTTTTTCCTATAAACAGGAGAAATATAAGGATAAGGATGATAACACCGATCAGTACATAGTTGAATTTATTCTGTTTCAGAATCAATTCATCTTTTAAAGCTCTTTCTTTTTCCAGTTGTACAATTTTCTCTTCCTGTACATGGAAGAACTTGTCGTCGATCAATGTACTGTCTCCTTTCACAAGACTTTCGAGCCGGTTCATAAAATCAGCATAAGCTTCCAGTGCCTTCTGTGGCTGTTTCGTTTTCGTGTATTGTTCTACCAGAGATTCCAGGCTGTTTTTAGCATTCAGGGTCTGTCCGTTATCTACGGCGACATTATAGGCCTCCTGCAATACTTTGAGTGCTTCCTTTTGCTGATTTGCTTCCAGATAGGTTGCCGAAAGGTTTTGAAGTTGCTTAACTTCAGCAACAGGATTATTAACTTTGCGGGCTTCGGCCAACAGGTCTTTATTTATTTCTATCGCTTTACCCGGCTGATTGCTGGCTAGGTAGGTGTCGGCAATTTCCTGTTTTATTGTCCATGATGTGGCGGGTTGATCTTTTACTTCTTTTAATGCCATATCCAAAAAACCAAGAGCAGCATCCGGATCATTAAGGCTACGGCTCACTTCAGCCTGCTGTTGGAAATTGAAAGCCAGCTCATCCTTTTTATTTGCTTTTGCGAACAAGTCTGCATTTTGGCCCAAATAAAGCTTTTGAGATTGCGGATTGTCATGGAGTCTAACTCTTTTTGCATCGCCGTAATTGGCTTTTTGCATCGTCGGGCTTACTGCATTCGAAGCTGCTCTTTGAAAACTTACCGCTGCAACTTCAAACTTCTTTTGAGCCTCCTGGACTTTGCCCAGTTCACGGTCAATTTCGGCTATCTTTTCTTTATTCTTTAGTTTTTCATATAGTTTTTTTGCCCTGTTCAGATAATCTTCGGCTCTGGCATAGTCTCCCTGTGCCGATAAGTCTTTGGCCAGTTTTTCATAATTGGCGGCTATCGTTTCATCCGATTCTCCTTTTTCGATAGATTCAGATACTTGCAACAGACTTTCCTTTACAGTTTCCTGTTTGCTTACCTTTTTCCTATCGTTTTCCGATTGTGCCAGACATACCGGAGAAACGAAAATTATTAAGTATATAAACAGATATTTTATGCGCATATATTGTTTCCTATCATTCAGTTTGTAAAGTAAATACTTTTAAAATATTTATCCTTCATATTTCACCAATTCAAAATGGCAGTTCACCCACTTTGCCCTGAATATTGTTTTTTAACATTCTACATTTGAATTAGCAACCAATAAAAATACAATAAATTATGAAAAAGCTTACACTATTAACTTCATTGTTATTTGTTTTAGCAACAATGGCTTTTGCAAATACAAACAAAACAGATGATCAGCAACACAAGGGTACAAGAATTCAGGTCGCCATACTTCTGGATACGTCGAGTAGTATGGACGGATTGATAGAGCAGGCAAAGTCGCGCCTGTGGAATATAGTGAATACTCTCACCACATTGAGGTATAAAGGAGAAATTCCTCAGATAGAGATCGCTTTATATGAATATGGTAACGACAGATTGAAGGAGCGGGACAGCTATATACGGCAAGTCGCACCGCTGACCACCAATCTGGATTTGATCTCTGAAAAATTATTCTCTTTGACTACTTATGGAGGGCTGGAATATTGCGGGGCTGTGATAGATCAGGCTGTGAGCAAGCTGGAATGGGGAAATCACAGCGCAGATATGAAACTTATATATATTGCCGGCAATGAACCTTTCACACAAGGGAGAGTTTCGTATAAGTCGGCCATAGACCGTGCATTGGATAAAGATATATATGTGCATACCATTCATTGCGGTGATCGTGAATCCGGCATCAGAGGAATGTGGCGCGACGGAGCAATCAGGGGGAAGGGGCGGTTTTTCAATATAGATCATAATGCAAAAATCCGCTATTATGATACGCCTTACGATGACAGGATAAGCCGTTGCAATGAAAGATTGAATTCTACTTATGTGGGCTATGGTAGTGACAGGTATTATTTTCAATCCAATCAGGTGGCACAGGATGCTAATGCTCTGAAAATGTCGAAATCTAATATGGCGGAACGTGCCGTAAGCAAATCTGCGGCTGCCTATGATAACAGTTCGTGGGATTTGGTAGACATGGCGAAGAAAGATAAGACAGTATTTAGCCGGATCAAAAAATCGGAACTACCGGGAGAGTATCAGGATAAATCGACGGCTGAAATCGAAAAGCTTGTAAAAGAAAAAGAAGCCGAACGTGCTACCATCCAGAAAGAGATCAATGACCTGGCCAGGAAACGCCAGGAGTATATCGATGAACAGAAGATGAAGGAGGGCGGTGACACCTCTGCGGATGACTTAGGTAAAGCCATTAATGAATCGATTCTGGCACTAGCAAATCAAAAAGGATATACTAATAATTCGAATCAGTAGTTAAAATAATCGAGTAGTTGTCAGTATCTAAGCCACTTAGTGGTAATTGAGCAGATAATAGCATTCATCTTTCTTAATTCTTTGACTGCTGATTGATATTAATAAAAAATATCTATAAATACGTTTTGTTTAAATTTGCAGCTATCTTTCATGAACTATGAGAGATAGCTGTTGTTTAAATAGTAAGCAGAAATTCAAATCTGTTTTTCTTTATAGAAATTTCAGAGGAAAAAATAGCATATTTTCTTTTTATCGTATATTTGTACCAATAAAGATAATGGCAATTTGTATGAAAGTCAGATTTATTACCCACAGTTTTTTTATTTTGGTCTTTATGGTTTTTTTTTCCTGTAAGACAGATAAACAGGTAGATACACCTAATGGAATTGTATATGATTCGATTTCGGAGGCCAGGATATATCATCTTGATAATGATTCCACAAAGCCATCCTGTTCCCTGAAAATAAAATATATTTATCCGGTGGAGTATAAGGCTCCGGAAGTCTTGGCCAAAATGCAGGGGGAGCTCAATTTTGCCTTGATGGAAGACGAAGCATATGAGAAACTGACACCAACAGAAGCTGTCCAGAAATATGTGACAGATTATATCGAGAATTATAAGCGTGATGCAAAGGAACAGTTTCCTAATTGGGAAGATTCCGGAGATACAGAAGACTATTTCTCGTATTACAAGACTCTGGATACAAAAATAATATATGACATGTCGGGCATTCTGTCCTATCAGATATCATCCATGGACTATAAAGGAGGGGCTAATTCTTCCACTGCTTATCGCAATGTCGTGATTGACCTTCAGACCGGAAACAGGCTTGGTGAGCCGGATATTTTTGTGGCAGACTATAAGAAAGTTCTTAACTCTACTATTGTGGATAAGATAGTCGCTCAGAATAATGTTAAGAAGGCTGATGATCTTCTGGAGTTTGGCTATTGGGGTATTGAAGATATTACATCCAATGATAATTTTTATGTAGACAAGAAAGGTATTACCTATATTTTCAATCCGGGCGAATGTGCTGCATTCACGTTGGGCGAGATACGTGTATTTATACCTTACGAAGAAGTGATATCTGTATTGAAAGCCAATTCTCCGATTTCTCATCTTTCAGGTAAATAATAATGAATATAGACGTTATCCTTAAATATTTCCCGGATATATCCGATACTCAGAAAGAACAATTCAGTGCATTGTACGATTTGTATGCCGACTGGAATTCCAAAATAAATGTCATATCCCGCAAGGATATTGAAAATCTGTATACCCATCATGTATTGCATTCTCTGGCTATTGTCAAGCTTATAAAATTCACCGATGGTACTAAGATCATGGACGTGGGTACAGGAGGAGGTTTTCCCGGTGTTCCATTGGCAATCATGTTTCCGAAGTGTGAGTTTCTGTTAGTTGACAGTATTGGTAAAAAGGTAAGGGTTGCTACGGAAGTGTCTGATGCAATAGGACTAAAAAATATACAATTCAAGCATAGCCGCGCCGAAGAAATAAAGGAGAAGTTCGACTTTGTAGTCAGCCGTGCCGTAATGGCATTACCCGACCTGGTAAAAATAGTCCGCAAAAATATTTCTCCGGAACAACACAATGCCCTGCCAAATGGTGTAATCTGTCTGAAAGGAGGAAACCTTGAGGGTGAGATGAAGCCTTTCAAAAAATTAGCAGAGGCGGATGACCTTTCCATGTTCTTTGAGGAGGAATATTTCAAGACAAAGAAAATCGTATATGTGATGATTTAGTTGTTTTTTAACTTTTTCTTATTGTTGGTTGTTATATATACTATGAATGAATAATCATCAAAAAAGAAAAAATATGAAAGTAGCATTAATTGGAGCCACAGGATTTGTAGGTTCGGCTCTATTACAAGAATTATTGCATAGGAATTATGAAGTAACGGCGATAGCGCGTAATACGGCAAGAATACCAGTGAAGGATGGAAATCCCAAAACAGTAGCCGTAGATGTGACTGATGCCAAAGCGTTAACAAATGTATTGAAAGGTAACGATGTTGTATTAAGCGCGTTTAATGCAGGCTGGGCAAATCCTGATATTTATAATGATTTTATGAAAGGATCGGAAATCATTCAGGAAGCGGTAAAAGAAGCCGGCGTTAAGCGTTATGTCGTCATTGGGGGAGCCGGGAGCCTGTATATTGATGGCAAACAAATTGTCGATGGAGACGATTTTCCCGAAAGTATAAAACCCGGAGCTACTGCCGCAAGAGATTACCTTGATGTGTTAAAGAAAGAGACGGAATTGGATTGGACTATGTTCTCTCCGGCCATCAATATGCATCAGGGTATAAAAACCGGAAGGACAGGCAAATACAGGCTGGGAACAGACGAGCCGGTATTTGGTAAAGACGGAGAATCGACCTTGTCGGTCGAAGACCTTGCCGTTGCCGTGATAGACGAAATAGAAAATCATAAGTTCTCACGTAAGCGTTTTACTGCAGCTTATTGATTTGTAGTTAAATGATTAACATATAGAGCATTCCATTTTGTGGGATGCTTTTTTTGCGCACTAACTATTCTCTAAAATAAAAGTCTGAACAAAAAGCAAGAAGCGGACAAACGAGGACAACCGACTGTGTTAGCCCAATAATGGGGAATACCAATACTAAAATCACCCCAATTTATGCTAAGATAACAAAAGAAAAGATCAGCCAAGACATGGAAATACTATCGCATAAATTGGAAAGTTTGGAAAAGCAGATAACCGACAGAATATAACTTATCCTAAAAAATAGAGTAACTTCATTAATATGAAGTTATCTTTGCACTGTATCTTATATGTTTTATGAATAAAATTCCAATACATAAAATATCGGAAAAATTTGATGGAGCAATAGCCAAACTAAAGCATATGTCAAAAGATGGGCATAATCTAAATATAGACTATGCCCATCGAGATGACTATTACATTTTCTTTTTCATTGAAAAAGGCAATGCTAAACTGCTGATAGATTTTAAAGAATACGAACTAAGAGAAAATACAGTCTATTATATCTTACCTGGACAAGTACATCTTTTAGTAGACCATAGCATAGATACCAGTGCATGGGTATTAATTGTAGACCGTTCGCATGTAAAAGACAAGTATAAGGAGATATTTGAGAGAAGCTCTCTTTCCAAAAGCCAAATAGAACCGAACGAATCCACAATAGATGACTTGCAGGATTGTATTTCTATTTTGGAACGAAGGTTTTCTGTTGAAAATCAATCGGTTAGTCTGGGTGTGTTACATGATTTGCTATCGTCTTATATAGGGATAATTGCGGAAGTATATCAAAAAGGTCTTCCCATTCAGGCTAATAAACGCACAACTATTATTACTTTTCAATTCAAGACGCTGTTATCTGCTAATTATCAGTCATTGAAAAGTCCATCGCAGTATGCGGCTAAGTTAAATATTTCCCCCATATATCTAAATGAAGCGGTTAAGACAACAACAGGACTAACCGTCAGAGAATGTATTCGTAACGAAATTATTGTTCGGGCTAAACGCTTGTTGTTTCATACAACCATGAGCGTCAAAGAAATCGCTCTTGAACTTGGGTATGAAGACTGGGCTTACTTTACCCGTATGTTTTCCAAAGCATCGTTATTATCGCCGACACAGTTTAGGGCAAAATACCTTAAATAGTCCAAGCATCCCCTCTGTTTGTCTATTTCCGCTTTTCTGCCAATTTCATTCCTTTGCATTAACATAAAACAGATGCGGAATGAGAACAAAATCAACCAAATTCATAAAATTAGATACCAGCAAGTGTATTGCATGCTGGAAATGCATAGATGTTTGCACAAGTCAAATTCTAAGTAAAATGGTTGTTTTGTGGCATAAACATATTGTACTCAAAAAAACTGAAAGTTGTTCAGGTTGCAACAAATGTGTCAAAGTATGCCAATGTGATGCAATTCGTAAAATTGCCAAAATTAACACATAAAAGTATGAAGAGGAAAATTTCACTCATAAAAGGGAAGCCTATATTCATAGTAGATTTAATCCTGATACCTGTGTTTGCGCTCGTAATATACAGCGGGTTAAAATTGCATGTAGCAGGACACATTAGCGGACATGATACATGGACGCATTGGACACATTTTCATGTTATCACAGCCATTTTATCACTTTTATTTGGTGGACTTCATGTAAAAGCACATTGGGGATGGTATAAGAGTTTGATAAAAAATGGTATCGGTAAAAAAAGTAAAATCACAACAATCCTATCTGTATTGTTTCTGATAGAGATAATTACAGGAGTTATTCTTGTTTTCTTTATTGAGGGTGGAAATTCCTCTGCCGGGATATGGCACTACAGGCTTGGTCTTGTTATGATAGTATTTGTATTGATTCATATCATTACCCGATTCTCATTGATGATGAAAGGATTGGGATGGAATAGAAAAAAGAAATAGTTAAATTCAAAATATATGAAAACTTTAATCGTATTTAATCATCCATATGAAAAGAGTTATTGCAACGCTATTTTAGAAGCGGTACAATCAGGATTAGAAAAGGGTAGTCACCAAATTGATTTAATTCATTTGGATAAGGACAATTTTGACCCTGTAATGAGAGGGAAGGATCTTGCTGCCTTTGCGAAAGCAAGAAACAATGCCGAAGATGCTTATACCATGCTTGATCCACAAGTTACGGAGTATAAAAAGAGGTTGGAAGAAGCGGAGCATCTTGTGTTTATTTTTCCTATTTGGTGGGAATTAATGCCTGCACTAACTAAAGGCTTTGTTGACAAAGTGATATTTCCTGGAATCGCTTACGATTACGGAAAATCGACAAGCATGATTTTTCGACTAAAAAAACTTAAGGGAGTAACAGTCATTACAACCATGAATACTCCTTCTACTATTTATAAGCTGATATTTGGAAATGCTATTAAAAATTCATTATTGAAAGGAACGCTTTGGAAAATAGGATGTCCTAATCGTAAATGGATTAGTCTTAATATGGTTAAAAGTGTTTCAGTGGAAACGCGTAAAAAATGGTTAATGAAAATTGAGAAAAAGTTTACAGAATTAAAATAGCGATTGGTGTCTATAGCCTAAGTATTAGTTATTCAAAGCAGTAGAGGATGTGAAAACAGAAAAAGAAGAAGTGAAAACAGAAAACTGAAAGAATTCTAATAAGTTAATACAATAGGCAGTACCTTACATTAAGGTGCTGCCTTTTTGTATATTTATAACACAAGTTCTAAGCAAAAATCATTAGTTTTATATTCTAAAAGAAGTATCTTTATAACCGTTTTTTTACAGATAGTCAAATTAACAAAATATGAAAGTAAAAATATTTGAGTTCAATCCCATCAGGGAAAATACATATGTAGCCTACGATGACACGAAAGAATGTGTGATTATCGATCCGGGCTGTTTTTTTCAGGAAGAGAAAGCGTTGTTGCTGGACTTTATTCTTGATAATGATCTTATCGTAAAGCACCTGTTGAATACGCATTTGCATTTCGATCATGTATTTGGTAATAATTTTATATACGAACGGTTTCACTTGGAACCGGAAGCGAATATAAAAGATGAATTCCTTCTGGAGAAATTTCCTGAACAGCTGAAAATGTTCGGATTTAATGATGAAGCTTCCCAAATACCTAAAATAGGTAAATATCTTAATGAAAATGATGTGGTAACTTTTGGTAATCAACGGTTGATCGTACTCGAAGTGCCGGGGCATTCTCCGGGTAGCATTGTGTTTTACAATCAGGATGCCGGCTGTGTTTTTGTCGGGGATGCTTTGTTCAGGGGCAGTGTAGGTCGTACCGATCTTGAGGGAGGAAACCATCAGCAACTGATCGATGGCATTAAGGGGAAACTGTTGACTTTGCCGGGCGATACCATTGTTTATTCCGGACATGGTCCACTAACCACCATAAGAGAAGAAATTAAAAGTAATTTTTATTTACAGTAATAACCTAATACAGAGTAGATACACATGAAAAGCGAAAGATTTCAGCATCGCCACATTGGCATCAGTACAGAAGAAGAAAAAGTAATGTTGGAAAAGATCGGAGTTCGCTCTCTGGATGAACTGATCGATCAGACTATTCCTCAAAATATAAAATTACAGCAAAGCCTGCGGCTTCCCGAAGCATTGAGCGAACACGAATATGCTGAGGAAATGGCTTTGATGGCATCAAAAAACCGTATCTGCGCATCATACATAGGTATGGGTTGGTACGATACAGTATGTCCTGCACCTATCTACCGGAATGTATTCGAAAACCCCGTGTGGTATACATCATATACGCCTTATCAGGCAGAAATATCGCAAGGCCGCCTCGAAGCTCTGATGAACTTTCAGACAATGGTGAGCGACCTGACTGCCCTGCCTCTTTCTAACTGCTCATTGCTCGATGAAGCAACTGCCGGAGCTGAGGCTGCCACAATGATGTTCAATCTGCGTAGCCGCGACCAGATAAAAAATGGCGCTAACAAGCTTTTCGTAGATAAAAATATATTTCCTCAAACACTGGCTGTTATCAACACACGTATGGCTCCACAGGGAATCGAAGTTGTTGCCGGAGATTATAAAATAATAGACCTGAAAGACGGATTCTTCGGGGCAGTTATCCAATATCCCGATTCGAATGGAAATGTTGTCGACTATAAAGGATTTACCGAAAAAGCGCATGCCGTCGACTGTAAAGTAGCAGTCGCTACCGACCTGATGGCGCTTACATTGCTTGTCCCTCCGGGAGAATGGGGCGCAGATATTGCCTTCGGAAGCAGCCAGCGGTTTGGTATTCCTATGTTCTACGGTGGCCCGTCGGCCGGATTCTTTGCTACGAAGGAAGATTACAAACGTAATATTCCGGGACGTATCATCGGACTTTCTAAAGATGCCTATGGTAAACCGGCTTATCGCATGGCTTTGCAAACCCGCGAACAACATATCAAACGCGAGAAAGCGACGTCCAATATATGTACGGCTCAGGCTCTGTTGGCTACTATGTCCGGTTTCTATGCCGTATATCATGGGCCAAAAGGATTGAAGAATATCGCTAAGCGAATTCATTCGGCAACAGCACTGATCGCTGATGAGTTGAAGGAGCTAGGTTATATAGTTCTGAATGAGCAATACTTCGATACATTGAAGATTGCTTTACCTGGCGGACTTTCTCAGTATGCGTTGCGTGAACAAGCCGAAATGCGGGATATTAACCTGCGCTATTTCGAAGGTGGCGAGGTGGGTATCAGTGTTGACGAAACAATTACCGAATACAAGGCTCATGAGTTGTTAGCTGTATTCTCTCTTGCGGTCGAGCGTATGAAGGTGTATATGATAGACGATCTGCCTGAAAAAATGGCTATCAAAGATAACTTCCTGCGTAAGAGCGAATATTTACAGCATGAAGTATTCAATATGTATCATACAGAAACCGAATTGATGCGTTATATCAAACGTCTCGATCGTAAAGATATTTCCTTGGCACAATCTATGATTTCGTTAGGGTCGTGTACTATGAAACTGAATGCTGCATCGGAATTGTTACCTTTAGGACTGGGCGGATTCCAGAATATCCATCCGTTTGCGCCGGAATCCCAAACTCAGGGATATACCGAGCTGATAACCCAATTGGGAGAATTCCTGAAGGAGATCACAGGGTTTGCGGGAGTCAGTTTTCAACCTAATTCGGGCGCGGCAGGTGAATATGCCGGGCTGATGACTATCCGGAAGTATCAGGATAGTATCGGGCAGGGACATCGTAATATCATCCTTATTCCTGCTTCTGCTCACGGAACAAATCCTGCATCAGCCATACAGGCCGGTTATGAAACAGTAACGGTTGCCTGTGATGATCAGGGAAATGTGATTCTCGAAGATATAAAGGCAAAGGCAGCAGAGCACAAAGATAATCTGGCAGGTTGTATGATCACATATCCATCTACACATGGTATTTTCGAAAGGGAGATCAAGGAAATGTGCAAAGTGGTTCATGACAACGGAGGACAGGTTTATATGGACGGCGCGAATATGAACGCGCAGGTAGGACTGACTAATCCGGGCTTTATAGGCGCTGATGTTTGCCACCTGAACCTGCATAAAACATTTGCTATTCCTCACGGTGGTGGCGGACCGGGAGAAGGCCCTATCTGTGTGGCTGAGCATCTGATCCCGTTCCTTCCTCACCATCCTGAACTGGACGGTAGTACAGTGAATACAGTGGCTTCGTCTCCTTATGGTAGTGCAGGGATATTGCCTATCACTTACGGTTATATCCGTATGATGGGAGCAGAAGGTCTTACACATGCTACCAAGATTGCCATATTGAACGCCAATTACCTGGCCGAATGCTTCAAAGATACTTATGGTGTGGTGTACAGAGGCATCACCGGCAGGGTAGGGCACGAGCTTATCCTCGAATGCCGCAATGTGAAAGATTTTTCCGGTATTACGGAATCGGATATTGCCAAACGCCTGATGGACTATGGTTATCATGCGCCGACACTTTCTTTTCCTGTACATGGAACATTAATGATAGAGCCGACTGAAAGCGAAAGTCTGGCAGAACTTAACCGTTTTGTGGATACAATGAATCAGATATGGCAAGAGATAAAAGAAGTGGAAAACGGAACATACACCAAGGAAGATAATGTGCTGGTAAATGCGCCCCATCCTGAATATGAAGTGTGTGGCGACGAATGGAATCATGCCTATCCACGATCAAAAGCTGCTTATCCGTTGGAGTTCGTAAAACAGAACAAATTCTGGATAAATGTAGCCCGTGTAGATAATGCATTTGGCGATCGAAATCTTATCACATGTCTTTGTGATATGGGCTAAAAATGTATTTTTGTAAACTTTATTCTTTTAAAAACGTTATTATATAAACACTAATCAGTATTAAAACTATGAATGTAAGGATTTTTGTAATTACGATATTATTAGCGTTAGGAGCGAGTATGACGCTTTTCGGACAAAATAAAAAACCGGCGAATGATAAGGAAAAAGTTGTTTTCGATGTGTCGATGACATGTGAAAATTGTCAGAAACGGATTGAGAACAATATCGCATTCGAAAAAGGGGTTACCAATATGAAAGTTGATCTTGCGAAAAAAACAGTTGAAATAGAATTCAAAAAGAGCCAGACGACAGTCGAAAAACTTCAGGCTGCAATTGAGAAATTGGGCTACGAAGTTAAATTACATAATAGTGAACAGAAAAAAGAGTAAACAAAAATGAAAAAAATTGTAATGATGATTGCTGTAGCAGGGCTTCTGGCAAGCTGTGGCGGCAATACTCAAAAAAATCAGGAAGAACAAGCTTCTGTAGAAGAATTCACAGAAATCGCTAAGAACGTGAAGGATGAGCATAATGCAAAGAACTCTCTTGATTACAAAGGTACTTATAAAGGCGAGATTCCGGCGGCAGATGCTTCAGGCATAATTGTATCTGTAACATTGTCGGACAGTACTTATGTGAAAACAATGAAGTATATCGGTAAAGGCGATAAAACATTCGAGGATAAAGGAAAATATACCTGGAATGATGCAGGAAACACCATTACTCTTGAAGGATTGGACGGTGAATCGGGTAAGTATTTCGTTGGAGAAAATACATTGATAATGCTTGACATGGAAGGTAATAAAATTACCGGCGAGTTAGCAGATAAGTATATTTTGAGGAAGTAAAAAATAGCGATATTAAATAAAAATGGTTATCCAATTGCATGGGTAGCCATTTTTTGTTATTAATATCAATCAGTCGTTGAGGTTGTATTTTTTTGGAGAAATTTATCTGTATAATATAATACGAGTAGCCGGTAGACAGTAGTTGGCAGAAGCGATCTTTGACATGGATAAAGTTGACAAGTAAACGAGATACAAGTAAACAAGTTTTTCGTTTTTGTGGATTTTACTACGTTTCTCTCCGTTGACCGTTGGTTGTAATCCGATGGGAGAGAAGTTATAAGTATTTTTTGTTAACTGTTAACTGAACAATCTGTCAGGTTTGCCTCGCCTTCGCTTCGGCGATTGTTGATTGTAACTTTTTTGATACACAAAGTAAAAAAAGAACTGGAATTCTTTGTTGATTACCATCATTGGCACATTGGCATATTTACTAATCAGCACATTGAACGGAGCGTAGCGAAGTGTCAGGTTTGTCAGGTTTTAACAATCTCAATTATTAATGTTGTTCTTTCGAAAATACCTGCCATAGTTTCTCTGCATCATCGGGACTTATTAATTGATCAAGGATGAAAATACGGTAATGTAATATCAGTTTTTCAGAAGGAGTTAAAGTATATGACTGCTTTTTGGTAGGAGAGAAGTTCCACATCATATCTCCCGTTCCGGCGTTTGCATTTTCGTCCCATACCCGTAATGGTTCCGGATGATTCAGATTAGACGGATGTGACAAAATGAGAATGCACGCATCATCCTTATCTGCTTTTCCTTGGAAGTAGGCCCAGCGTGCGTCCGAATTATCAGCATCTTTTCGTGTAAAGCCTTCGGATGTCAGGAAATCAGCCCGGGCGGGTGTCCAGTCTTCGCGTGTACGAATTACCAGTCCCCCGTATCTGTATTGCTCCAAAGTTACCGGACTATCAGTCGCACATTGCAGAGTTGTTGTATAATCGATATAATAGCCGGAGATGGGTGTTTTCCCTATCTTTATTTTCAGATTTTCTTTCATTACTTTTTGCGTGGAAAGAGAATCAGGGTATGCAATATGATCGAGAATAGCACTGAATCCGGAATCAGATATATCGGTAAATTTCCTGAAGGATACTGTTCCTTGTCTCTTACCCACATTCCAGAAATCGATCTCCTTACCTTCAAAAGTGGTTTTGGTCCATGCATACCAAAGTCCGTAATGGTGATAATGGTCGGGAGGTGACAGATTCGTAAGGGTTTCGCCATTAATGCTATTAACAGGGTGGAAAAAACCGCTGCGCTGATAGACTGAATCAGCTCCTGCAGGAGGATATACGGTAGCATAATTATATGTAAATAAAGATTTATCTCCAAGCCTATATTCTAAAGTGTGACCTGTATCTATATGGTGTAAAGATGGTTGGCAACCGTATAATAATAAAAGGAAAAAAGTGGAAATCAGAGTTGTTTTCATAATCTGGTCTTAGTCTTGAAAAAGAAAAAAGTATATCAAAAATTAATTTTGATATACTTTTTCGAAATATACTCAATTCTTTTATAAGTCAGCTTATAAATTTCTAAATTCTAATATTTAAAACTACTTCCTCCCAGGAATTCCCGTAACAAAGATGTTGGAGGTAATTCCCTGTCATTAATATAATTGAAATATTTGAGGAATTTCAGCAGCCTGTGAGCCTCTGCATATTCAGGCGCACTATTCGGTACCTGAGATAAGATAGGCTCGGCATAAAGGCGTAAGGCGGCAAATTCGTACATCATAGCAGAGTTGAACATCACATCGGCATTTTCCTGATAGGGGAATATCCACTTGTCTTCACCCTTGCGTACACTCGGCCAGCGCGAAATAGTGTCTATGGCCGAATAACCCCTGTAACGGTAATCCCTGATCAGACGGCGCAGCAGGCGGTTGTCTGTTGTCGGTATCCAGTTGTGGTTGTCAAGGGAGATGGTAGTCAATGCCGATACATATACTTTAAATTTCTGATAATCAGGTATAGATGATGTCAACTCGGGATTCAATCCGTGTATTCCTTCTATTACCAGAACAGAATCTTCTTTCAGTTTCAGTTTATTTCCTTTATACTCTCTTTTTCCCGTTGTGAAATTGAATGTCGGCAAATTTATCTCTTCTCCTTTCAATAGGTTTTCCAGATCTTCGTTAAATTTGTCGATATCCAGAGCATATAGAGATTCGAAATCATATCCTCCGTTTTCATCCAGCGGAGTCATTTCCCTGTCCACAAAATAATCGTCCAAAGATAAGCCCACGGGTTTTACGAGATTTACCATTAACTGAACTTCGAGTCTCAATCGGAACGTGGTCTTTCCTGACGAGGACGGACCGGATATTAGAACAATCTTAACTCCGTCTTTTGTTTTGTGAGCTATCTTTTCGGCTATATTTGCAATGGTCTTTTCCTGATAAGCTTCCGATATTTTGATCACATCGGGCATTCTTCCTAACAGGTTGGCCTTGTTCATGTCGCCTACATTATCCAGACCGACAATATTCAAAAATGTAAGATGCTCTTTATATACATTATACATTTGAGGTTGTGATATTACCGGTTCCAGCACGACAGGATTGGAACGGTTAGGGACACGAAGCAGTAAGCCGTCATTATATTCTTCCAGACCAAACAAATTGACATATCCTGATGACGGGACTAGGCAACCGTAAAAATAATCGACGGTATCGCCCATACGGTAATATTTAGAATACAACTCACCGGAGGTTTCCAGAAGGATAGCCTTATCGTCGAATCCCCTGTCACGGAACATTTCCACAACTTTTACAGTCTCTTCTTCCACGCCTTCGAAAGGTAGGTCGGCCTCTATGTATTCCTGCATCTTGGTTTTTATGGCATTTATCACCTCTTCGTTGATGACGTGCGTGTCGCCATTGCTGATCCTGCAAAAATATCCAAGAGAAATAGGGTGTTCGAGGTATAGTTGGGCTTCGGGATATAGTTCGCCAACGGCTTTGGCCAGAAGGAAACATAAAGAACGAACATAAGTTCTCATACCTGAGTTGTCTGTCATGTCAACAAACGTAACAGTTTTATTATGGTATGCCTGGTATGTGAGTGGCTCGGTCTTGTTGTTTACTTTTGCATTTACAATTTTGAATCTGGAGTTGATATTAAATTCTTTCAGGATATTAATCAGATCCGTACCTGCCGGAAATTCTTTGTATGTGTTGGTGTTTGTGCAGTGAATGGTAATTGTATTATCCATATTCATGTCATTTTATATTTTTAAGCAAGTTTCATATCAAAAATAAAGGATGCCTTCTTTCCGGGCATCCTTCTACGGATATAAAGTTAAGGAAATTTATTCATTAAAAAAACTCACTTTTCCTCTTTCTGTATTATATATGTCACCTATTATCATAATTTCACCTTTTTTCTATTTCTTTCAAAAAAGGTATATTATTCAGTTTCAAAACAAAAGAACTACCCAATGGCAGTTCTTTTGTTCGAATTAAATATATATGGTAACTAATTACCTGTTTCTGAGTTGATCCTATATCAAAGGCATACCTAATGCTTCGGCCTCATTACGCATTTTGGCTGGCCATATGCCTGCCTGAATTTCTCCAATGTGCCCTTTCCTCAGGTAGAACATACAAAGGCGTGATTGTCCGATTCCTCCTCCTATGGACTGAGGTAACTCGCCATCGATCAGGCGTCTGTGAAAATAAAGCTCTTTCCGTGATTCCAGTCCGGTAAGTCTAAGTTGCTCAAGCAGAACCTCCTTGTTAACACGGATGCCCATTGAAGAGAGCTCCATGGCCTGTCTTAATACAGGATTCCAGACAATCAGGTCTCCGTTCAGACCATGATATCCGTTTTCAGAACGGGTAGTCCAGTCGTCATAGTCAGGAGCGCGCCCGTCGTGAGGTTTTCCGTTACTTAGCATACCACCAATCCCGATAATAAAGACAGCACCGTGTTTTTGAGCGATTTTGTTTTCCCGTTCTTTCTCAGACAGGTCGGGATACATCCTGAGTAATTCTTCTGAATGTATGAATGTGATTTCGCAAGGCAGGATAGGTGCAATAGCCGGGAAGATCTCATAAACGAGATATTCGGTGCGTACCAGCGCTGCATATATGCGTCTTACTATTTCTTTCAGGAATTCAATATCCCTGTTTTTGGGAGACATTACCATTTCCCAGTCCCATTGGTCTACATATAGTGAATGCAGGTTGCCCAGTTCTTCGTCGGCACGTATGGCATTCATATCTGTGTATATGCCAAAGCCCTCATTTATCTTATAATCAGCCAGAGTCAACCGCTTCCACTTAGCCAGGGAGTGTACAATTTCTGCACGCTCGTCTCCCATGTCTTTTATAGGGAAATTCACAGCCCGCTCCACGCCATTCAAGTCGTCGTTAATACCCATTCCCTTTAGTACAAACAGAGGAGCTGTTACCCTCCTGAGCCTTAATTCTGAAGACAGGTTTTGCTGGAAAAAGTCCTTAATCTGTTTAATGCCCATCTCGGTTTGTTGCAGGTCGAGTATCGCATGGTATTGCTTCGGCTTGACTAAATAACTCATTTTTATTGATGATTTTTGTATTTTATATTAAATTGAAAGGCAAAGTTATTGTTTTTCTGTTAATGTGAAAATAAATATCAGTATTTTAATTCAAATAGATAATTAGAATTTTCTAATGTAAGAAAAAGAGGAAGCGGTAGAATAAAAGTTATTCTACAATAAAGTATATTGGTGTATAATTATTGTTGATCTGTATCTTTCTCGGATGTCTTCACATATTGCTCGCTGTGTTTTTGTTGCTGGGTGTAATGCAGTTCAAATATGTGACTCCTGAACTCAGTGTTCTTGTGCAGCTTATTGTATGCTTCTTTTGCTGCTTTTTGTTGCGATTCTTTTTTAGAGTATCCGGTTCCAAGTCCGGCCCGTTCTCCTAAGATCATGACGGCAGTCTTAAATATCGGAGTATTGTGTTCGTCTACAAAGCTGTCGATAAGGTCGAAGCTAACAGAGATCTTCTGCTTCTGGCTCCATTCTATCAGGCGTGATTTGTAATTAGCTTCCTGTTCGGCGACTGTTTCTATGTTTAGATATTGTGTTATCAGCTTTTCGAATACGAATTTTTTTGCAGCCCGGTAGCCCTGATCCAGATAGATAGCCCCGATCAATGCTTCCAGTGCATTGCCGTACATATGTGTATTCGGAGCAGTGTTTTTTGCAGAGGTCTTCACCAACTTGTCTATACCCAGCTCGAGAGCCAGTTTGTTTAAGGTTTCGCGCTGAACGATTTTTGAACGCATATTGGTAAGGAATCCTTCTTTCTTGTACTCAAATTCTTTGAATACAATATCGGCAACAATGGCATCCAGTATAGCATCTCCAAGAAATTCGAGGCGCTCATTGTTTATCCATTTCCCATCTTTTAGTTTTATGGAAGATGATTTGTGTAATAAAGCCTGTTCGTATAAAGTTATATTGAAAGGATAGAAGCCCAGTATCTTATAAAAAGACAAATAAGGCTCCTTCCCTTTTTTGGGAAGAAGCCTTATTTCTCGATATATCTTTTTAAGCACGATGACTTATTTCTTAAACTTCTTTACTATAACACAAGCATTATGTCCTCCGAATCCGAATGTATTCGATAAAGCAACGTTAACTGTCCTCTTCTGAGCTTTGTTGAAAGTCAGGTTTAATTTATAATCGATTTCAGGATCTTCATCACCTTCTGTGAAGTTGATGGTAGGAGGGACAATATCATTCTGTATGGCTAAAACACAAAACATAGTTTCCAATGCTCCGGCGGCTCCAAGAAGGTGGCCTGTCATAGATTTAGTGGAACTGATGTTTAGTTTATAGGCATGATCGCCGAATACTTCCTTAATAGCCTTAATCTCTGACGGGTCGCCTACCGGGGTAGATGTTCCGTGAACATTGATATAGTCCATCTCAGTCGGATCTATCTGCGCATCAACCAAAGCATTTCTCATCACTAATTTAGCGCCCAATCCTTCAGGATGCGAAGCTGTAAGGTGATAAGCATCGGCCGACATACCTCCACCGACTACTTCAGCGTATATTTTAGCACCGCGAGCCAAAGCATGTTCCAATTCTTCAAGGATAAGACAAGCTGAACCTTCACCGATAACGAATCCGTCGCGGCTGGCGCTAAATGGGCGCGAAGCTGTCGTAGGAGAATCGTTACGGGTAGATAGTGCAGTCATAGCATTGAATCCGCCTACACCCGATGCAGATATGGCAGCTTCTGCGCCACCAACCACCATAACATCTGCTTTGCCCAAACGAATGTGGTCAAATGCAGATATAGCGCTGTGTGTTGATGATGCGCATGCCGATACTGTACCGTAATTTGGTCCTCTTAGTCCGTAGCGTATTGATATCAGACCTGCTGCTATATCCGAGATCATCTTGGGAATGAAGAACGGATTGAATTTAGGTCCCATCTCTTCGTGTGTATAGTAATATCCTACTTCCTCTTCGAAAGTTCTGATACCACCAATACCGGCAGACATGATAACCCCGATCCGGTCGCAGTTCTCTTTTTCAAAGTCGAGTCCCGAATCCGCAATGGCTTCTTCTGAAGAACCGATAGCCAGTTGTGTATATCTGTCGCATTTGCGAAGCTCTTTCCGGTCCATATATTTCGATGGATCGTAGTCTTTTACTTCGCATGCGAATTGTGTTTTAAATTTTGACGCGTCAAAATGAGTAATAGGTCCAGCCCCGCTTATCCCTGCAATGGCATTTTTCCATGTAGTTTCTACATCGTTGCCAAGAGGAGATACCGCGCCCAGACCTGTTACTACTACTCTTTTTAATTCCATAATTAATTATTGGAAAAAAGATTATTTTGCATTTGCTTCAATGTAAGAAACTGCGTCTCCTACTGTAGCGATTTTTTCAGTCTGATCATCCGGAATAGAAATGCCAAATTCTTTTTCGAATTCCATGATTAATTCTACTGTGTCAAGTGAATCTGCGCCTAGGTCGTTTGTAAAGCTTGCAGTATCAGTTACTTCAGACTCTTCAACACCTAATTTATCAACAATAATTGCTTTCACTTTTGATGCTACTTCTGACATAATTCTTAGTTTTGATTAATAATAAATTTTTATTTTTAATTTTGTCGGTGCAAAGTAACGTTTTTTTATGCATACGAAACAAATATTTTCCTTATAAAATAGTTAAAATTGCACATTATTTTTGTTTGTGTGCAGATATGTATAATTTGATTAAATGAAAAATATAGCCATTTTTGCCTCAGGATCAGGAACTAACGCTGAAAATATCATTAAATATTTTGCGAATGATGAAATAGTAAATATTGCGTTAATCATTTCAAACAAGAAGGATGCCTTTGTGCATGAGAGGGTAAAAAGCTATGGAATAGAGTCTGTCACTTTCTCTAAAAACGATTTTGAAACTACAGATAAAGTGCTTGATATTCTGAAAGAGAGAGAAATTGATTTTATCGTTCTTGCGGGCTTTCTTCTAAAGGTTCCCGAAAATCTTATAAATGCATATCCTGATGGGATAATAAACATTCATCCGGCTCTTTTACCTAAATACGGAGGAAAGGGGATGTATGGCGATAATGTGCATAAGGCTGTTGTAGAAAACGGCGAGAAAGAATCGGGTATTACAATTCATTATGTAAATGAAAACTATGATGAAGGGGCTGTCGTTTTTCAGGCTAAATGTCCTGTTCTTCCATCGGATAGTTATGAGGATGTCGCAAAAAAAGTGCATATACTGGAGTATACGCACTTTCCTGTTATTATTGAAAAATTACTTAAAGATTAATCTTCATATATTTCAAGGCCGTCCTCGTCGTAGCGTCTTTCTCTGTCCTGTTTTATTTTTCTTACCGACTTTTTAGACGACTGCTCATTTTTTACTTCTTGCTTTTGTTTTGCCTGTTGTTGAGATTGGTTGTTTTGCGGCAGAGTATTAGCCGGATTGCTTTCCACTTCTCTTTTTATAACAGGTTGTGATTGTCTGTTTGAGGCTGGTTGCGATGTTTGAGGTTGATCTTCTCTGCCAAACACAACCTGATCGTTTACAGATCTGGATATTACCTGTGTCCTCGAGTCCCGGGCTTGTTCCGTTTCCTCTACCTGGCTTTTTATTACAGTAGTTCCTGATTGTCCTGAAGCCGGTATGTCTACATATTCTCCGCTCGAAGTTTTTTCTCTTCTTACGACAGGCAGTGATTTTGCTTCAATCCTTTTACGTTCTTTTTCTTTTTCTTCGAGGTAGGTAGCCAGTTCTTTAGCAGGTGCTGTTTCGGCCTCCTCATACAAATAATTATATGTAAGTTCTAATGGAATCTTTACCCGTTTTAGGGCCTTGTCGGTAACAGTCAGCCATATCTCTCCATTTGGGTTTCCCGAGGCTGTGTCTTTGGTGCGGATATCACGTTTTATGATTTCTCCCGGATATAGCTTGTTAGCGACACTGTTGTCTACTTCCACACCGTTTATATAAAAGGTAGGCTGGTTGCCAAAACGATATCTGTCTCTGATTAATTGTTCTACCGAAGGATCTCTTTTGAGCAGGTTGTCAGCGACTTTGCCGGCCTCCTGTTCTTTTTTCTTCCGTTCCCTGTTTCTGCGTGCTATCCAAAATTGTAGCGCTTCGTTGGTCTCACTATTGGTTTTTCTGTCGAGGTCTACTTCCCGTAGCAGGCGGTCGATGTCGAGCGCTGCTTCTTCAAGATTGTCATAATTGGAATTTATGTCCGAAAAAATGGAATCGACTTCAGCATTCCCTGTCTTTCTGAACAGAAATTGCGAGTATTCATCGTCGAGTCCGCTACCTACGGTGTTTACCACTTTTGTAACTTCCCCGGTACTGGCTTTATATTCTTTTTGGCCCAACTGCTCGGCCTCCCTTTTTGTGACGAATCTCATCCTTTGCCCTGCTGCAAACAAGGGAAGCATCATCATCAGGGATAATAACAGGATATATTTTTTTGTATTCATTTGTGTATGTTTAACCTATTTCTTCAGTTTCAATATAATTACCCTAATTTATATAATACATTACAAAGATACAAGTTTTTTCGGGAATGACATTTGTTCAGTTATAATTTAGTATAAAACCACTTTCTTTTTTATCTTTTATAAACCTTTCTTTCTTGAAAAGGTGATACTAATTTAGTATTTTTGCGTATCAAACTAAAAACGTAAATTAAATATGGCAACTCCTCCGTTTAAGTATCAGGAAACGTTCCCATTGGGGAAAGATACGACAGAGTATTATCTATTATCGAAAGACTATGTGTCTACGGCAAACTTTGAAGGACAGGAAATATTGAAAGTAGAACCCGAGGCTCTTACATTACTGGCTCAACATGCTTTTCATAATGTGGAATTCCTGCTTCGTCCCGAGCATCAGGAACAGGTGGCTAAAATACTTTCCGATCCGGAGGCCAGTGACAATGATAAATTCGTAGCTCTTACTTTCCTGCGTAATTCTGAAATTTCGGCAAAAGGAATTCTTCCTTTCTGCCAGGATACGGGTACAGCCATTATTATGGGGAAAAAAGGTCAGAATGTGTTTACAGGTGCGAATGATGAAGAAGCCTTGTCGCGAGGTGTATATAATACTTTTACCGAAGATAATCTCCGTTATTCGCAAAATGCCCCGCTGGATATGTATAAAGAGATAAATACGGGCACGAATCTTCCCGCCCAGATCGACCTTTATGCCATTCAGGGGAATGAATATAAATTCCTGTTTGTAGCTAAAGGCGGTGGATCTGCCAATAAAACATATCTCTATCAGGAAACGAAAGCATTGCTTACTCCTGAAAAACTGGAACCTTTCCTGATTGAGAAAATGAAATCGCTGGGTACTGCAGCTTGCCCACCTTACCATATTGCTTTTGTGATTGGTGGCACTTCGGTAGAAACAAACCTGAAAACGGTTAAACTGGCGTCGACTAAATATTATGATGAATTACCGGCTTCGGGTAACGAGGGCGGACGTGCCTTCCGCGATCTGGAAATGGAAGCGAAATTGTTAAAAGCAGCGCAGCAACTTGGCCTTGGCGCACAGTTCGGAGGTAAATTCTTCGCTCACGATATACGTGTGGTCCGTTTGCCTCGCCATGGGGCATCATGTCCTGTCGGGATGGGAGTTTCCTGTTCGGCAGACCGTAACATAAAAGGGAAGATCAATAAGGACGGAGTATGGTTGGAAAAGCTTGAAGATAATCCGGGACGTCTGATTCCTGAGGAATACAGGCAGGCCGGAGAAGCCGGAGGAGTTAAGATCGACCTGAACCACCCGATGAAGGAAATACTGGCCGAACTTACAAAATATCCGGTCTCTACACGCTTGTCACTCACCGGAACAATCATTGTAGGCCGTGATATAGCTCATGCAAAATTGCAGGAAAGAATTGATAAAGGTGAGGGACTACCGCAATATATTAAGGATCACCCAATCTATTATGCAGGTCCTGCTAAAACACCGAAAGGGTATGCTAGTGGTTCGATGGGGCCGACGACAGCCGGACGTATGGACTCTTATGTGGATTCGTTCCAGTCGCATGGCGGTAGTATGGTTATGATCGCCAAGGGTAATCGCAGCCAGCAGGTAACAGATGCCTGTAAGAAGCATGGCGGCTTCTATCTGGGAAGTATCGGGGGGCCTGCTGCGATTTTAGCTCAAAACAGTATCAAGAGTCTTGAATGCCTTGAATATCCTGAATTGGGTATGGAGGCTATCTGGAAAATAGAAGTGGTTGATTTCCCTGCATTCATCCTTGTCGATGATAAAGGAAATGATTTTTTTCAGCAGTTGAAACCCGTTAATTGTACAATGTGTTAATTATATAATTTATAGAGAAAAGAGGCATCTCACTTTGAGATGCCTCTTCTTGTTATAAAGAACGAAATAATTGGTGAAGCCAATGGTCAGTTGAGAGGTATTTATTCAATGATTACTTCCTAATTTATATTTATAATATCTACAGGTTGCTGCATTTTAATATCCATTGGTATTGCCTGATACGAGACATTCAAAAAATCAATAGTATTCAGGTCGATACTTCTGATGGTACTGTTGTACATGGTGCGGAAATAAATAATACGGTGTTCCATATCGGTGGCGGAAGTCCATTGTGTGGCACTTGGTATGTCAGAAGGCACTTGTCCTATTGGAAACTCTATTCCTACCGGTATATCAAAACTATTTAATATTTGAAAACATTGAAGCACTGTTTTCAGAGCGGTGTCTTGCTGTGGCGCTGATGTCTGGTAGAAAGCAGCACGAACAAACCGCGACGGGGAAGTTACGTCTCCGGGTATTCCCAGAAAGCCACTGCCTGCACCAAAGGATGTTATTTCTATGTTTCCCAGATGTTTTGCAGGAGCTGTACCCGTAAAAAGGTTGACATAATTATTGAGATTGGTCAGATGCCACTCGAAACCCGGAGAGTTTGTGAGTACTCCCAACTTATTTTCGTAATACACGGGAACACCATTTATAATTTCGAGAACAAGTTGGCGTCCCGATGTGTCAGTAAATCGCCAGTGAATAGTTGATGCACGTGGATCAATACTAACAACGCATACTTTCTTAACGGCCTCTTTTACTTCGTCTACTGTTTTACATTCGCCCAACAACCAGGATATGAGTTGTAGGTCAGCTATACTCTTTTCTTTTTTTGCCGGATCATAACTTTCATATTTTCCGTAATAGGGAAAGTAGAATAGCCCGGCTGAAAGCCCCATTTCATTTAATCCCTCGGCTACAAAGTCTTTTTGTTCGACAGCCAGTCCCACATATCCGTAACGGGCAGTAAAGTTCATGCCGCCAATTCCTCCGGGAATATACGATTGGTTGGTATATCCTCTGGGTACAACAACATACTGACTGTTCAGATTACTTCCGCCCCATTCTATGGTGCGCGCAACGATGGTAGTTCCCTCTTTACTATTCAAAGTAATACCTGTGCAGGACTCTGTTGGAAGTGGATAAATAAACGAAGCGGCAATAGCCAGCAACATAGCAGATAGTTTTGATTTCATGTTTGTTATTTTTATGATTAACAAATAATACATATACAATTAACAAATGATAAGAAAGATAAGTTCAGCAGTTAGTCAGTTATCCTGAGGGATATTTCTCTCTGTTATTCAAATAAATAAATATTGGCTTTAACTCGTTGATAACCAATTGTCTGTAATGAAATAAAAAGAGGCTGTCCCAAAAGTGATTTTGCACTGTTAAAGTGTTACTCTCTCTGTCATCCTGAGTGCAACGAAGGATCTAAACTCTCCCGAAAAGAGATATTTCACTGCGTTCAATATGACAAAAAGAAACCAGAAATTACTTTTGGGACAGCCTCTTTTATTAATTGTCCGAATACAGTCCGATATGGTTGCCTTCACTGTCTGAAAACACACAGAAGTAACCACGGTTTTCTGCTTCAATTTTCGTTTTTGGAATAACCAATTTCCCTCCGTTCTTTTCTGCTAATGCCAGTGTTTCGGATATATTCTCACAGTTCAGGCTGATAAGAATCCCGTTTTGTGAAGGTGAAAAATCTTCTGCCCACGAAATAGCTCCCGGAGCTAATCCGTCTTCATCCGGAAAGAATGCCATTTTCTCATTTTCACACTCGAAAGTTGTCATTTCGATATTAAAAATGCTTTTGTAGAATTTTACTGCCCTTTGAAAATTGGAACATGGGATTTCGAAGAATGCTACTAATCTTTTCATAAAATCTGTTTTGGTTTGTAATTCAATTAAGACATCACAAAAGTAGATAAGCAAATTTTTCAAATCTTGTAAAAAACAGACATCCTCAGACTTGGGTGAAGTAGTCGGAATATGGTGCGCAGATCGTCATATATTCATTGGGTGTATATCCCGAAAAGGTCTTGAACTCTTTTATCAGATGCGGCTGATCGTAAAAACCGCAATCGAATGCCAGTCCGGCCTGGTCTGTTGCCGGATTGTTTTGAAGTGTATATAGTGCCCGCTGGAAACGAATTATACGTGTAAATTCTTTGGGTGTAGTGCCGATATATTCTGTGAAGATACGGCTAAACTGCTTATGGCTCAGGCACGCTTTATTGGCCAGTTGTTTTATGCCGGCCTGATGTGTGTTGTTTATTGACTTTAAAACCTCAGTCATTCTTTTGTAATTGTAATTATCGAAGTTTCTCAGTCTGGAAACCAGAAAGTTTTCTATTTGTGCGATAGCAATCTTATTGTCAGAAGTGTTTTGTATCTGATCTGCCAATTGTACTAATGGTCTGTCATTTAGGCTGTCGATAGATATATTCCGGTTGTTGAATTCATTTATCGGCATATTGAAGAAAGCTTTCGCACCATGCGGCTGGAACAATACGACCAGCATATCGACTTTCCCGGTAGACTGGATGTCTGCAAATTCGTTACATTGTCCTCCGATGAAAGCCAGAGGTTGTTCTTCCTTACCGGTATGTGAATACATCTTGTCTTTCCGGTGAAAAACAAGTTGCACGCAGCCGATAGGAGTTACCCTTTCCGAAACATACGGAGTATCTATTCTCAATGCCCAGTAATGTTTTACAAAAGGAGCAAGAATAGGAGAGGGTAGTATGAAATCGAAAGAATCCATAGTTGTAAAAGTAGAAATAATTCAAATAGAGATAAAGATAATTAAGCTTTATTTCCCGGTCTTGTAAAAAATGGACATTTTTAATTATATTTATTCGTGATAATAATTAATTGTTATAGTATGCATGCGGATTTGGAAAAACTAAAAGCGAATATCTATTCGATTGTTAATCTCACATTTAGCGAATGGGAACTGCTGACAAATATAGTTGAGGAAGTTATAATCAAAAAGAATGATTTCTTTTTGAAAGAAGATATGATTTGTGATTCTCTTGCCTATGTGAATAAGGGAGCATTGATCTATTATAAAACACTGGATAATGCCAATGAAATAACTACTGATTTCGCATTGGAGGGTGAATGGGTAACCAATAATCACAGCCGCATAAACAGCTTACCTTCTCATCTGAATATAAAGGCGATAGAAGATTCTGCACTTCTAATTGTCAGGCAAAAAGATATTCTGAATCTGTTTGATAAAATACCTGCGTTAGAGCGTTTTTACCGGATACTGATAGAACAGGCATACGTTAAACTGGTGCAGCTAAGTATCGATTTGCAGACATTGTCGGCAACAGAACGTTATGTAAAGTTATTGCATACTTATCCGGGAATCCTTCAAAAATTACCTCTTTATCATATTGCGAATTATCTGGGCGTAGCTCCGAAGTCATTAAGCAGAATCCGCAATTCGGTCTTTTCTCCCAAGTAATGATTTGGTAACAAATGCGGAGAAACTGAATCGTTTCATATGCTGATATTTGTTTCGTAAATCAAATAAATATCAAATTATGAAAGAGAGTGTTTTTTTCTTTTTATCCGTATTTTTTTTATTGGCAAATAATTCTTTAGCACAGGAAAGTGTTGATAAGCGTACTCCTACCAGGCAGGCTCTGGAAGTGGAAAGTTTGTTCCCGATGTTTATCACGGGAGGTTTTCATGTCGGAGTAGGGTACAGGTACGATAAGTTCAGGGTAAGAGTCAGCGTGATAAACGGAGGTAAATATGATGCGGAAAAAGTGGGTGTCAATAACTCCTCAGGTGATTTTAAGCGATATTACAAAACTTCTCCGGGTGTTTTCCTGGGTTACAATGTCTGGAAGAATTTAGAGGTGTACGGGTATGTCGAATTTCATACATTTGAAATAGAGAGAAAAGATACAGGTATGAAAAAAGATCTTTTTAGCATAGATTCGGGTGGAGGTGTCGGTTATCAGTTTTTCGTAGGTAATCATTTTTATGTTCAACCAGCTTTTCATGTTTATTGCAGAAAAAGTGAAAGTCTGGATTTTGATGGAGTTAAATATAAGATTCCTAATATTGATTTGTCTCCGGTAATACGTGTTGGCTATCGTTTCTGGTCTAAATGATCTTTTATTTTCAGATAATAAAAAAGCAATCTCATTTGAGATTGCTTTTTTATTCTGTATGTAAAGTATATTTATTTTACTTTATCTACGATTGCTTTAAATGCTTCAGGGTGATTCATTGCAAGGTCGGCAAGGACTTTGCGGTTAATCTCTACGCCGTTTTTGTGAAGAGCGCCCATCAGGCGGGAATACGACATTCCTTCGATACGTGCGGCAGCGTTGATACGTTGAATCCACAATGCACGGAAGTTACGTTTTTTAGCGCGACGGTCACGGAATGCATAGGTAAGACCTTTTTCCCATGTGTTTTTAGCTACTGTCCACACATTTTTACGTGCGCCATAGTAACCTCTTGTTAGTTTTAATACTTTTTTTCTGCGGTTGCGTGATGCAACATGATTGACTGATCTTGGCATAATTTACAATGTTTTGAATGATAGCGGTTTCTTGTTTCAGAAACTCTTTGTTGCGTACATCCGGTTAATAAATCTTTTAAAACTTGCTTTTGTTTGAAACGAAAGGCGATTATTTCATCGCTAACAATTGTTTTACTGCTTTTTCGTCTACTTTGCTTACAGTAGATGTGTGAGTCAGATTTCTTTTTTGTTTTTTCGTTTTCTTAGTCAGAATGTGACTTTTGAAAGCATGTTTTCTTTTGATTTTTCCTGATCCGGTAAGGGCGAACCTCTTTTTGGCACCGGAATTAGTCTTTTGTTTTGGCATCTCAGTTAATTAATTAATTTGTTTAATACACGAATAATATATGTAATAGATTATTCTTCTGATTGGGTTTCTTCATTCTTCTTTACTGCTTCTGTTTTCTTCTCAACTTCCTTTGGTTTTACCGCCGGTTTTACAGGAGCTTTTTTCGGAGACATCATCATGATCATCTTCTTTCCTTCCAATTGAGGTAGCTGATCTACTTTTGCAAGATCCTCCAATTCGGTAGCGAAGCGAAGAAGCAGGACTTCCCCTTGTTCTTTGAACAGGATAGAACGTCCTTTAAAGAATACATAGGCCTTTACTTTCGATCCTTCTTCAAGGAAGCTTTTAGCATGTTTCAGCTTGAAGTTGAAATCGTGGTCGTCAGTCTGCGGTCCGAAACGGATTTCCTTCACCACTACTTTCACCGATTTGGCTTTGGCTTCTTTCTGTTTTTTCTTTTGTTGATAAAGGAATTTTTGATAATCCATTATTTTAACAACAGGGGGAACAGCTGTCGGTGATATTTCCACCAGGTCGAGTTCCAGTTCGTCTGCCATGCGAAGGGCTTCCTGGACTGTATAAACACCTTGTTCTACATTATCGCCCACCAAGCGGACTTCTCTCGCACGGATATTACCGTTGATTCTGTGTAAATCTTCTTTTTTTTGTTGATTAAATCTGTTGTTCCTCATTCAAAAACTGTTAGAATCTTTTCCTTTATCTTTTATTTTAAATTTTTAAATTTCAAATATATAAATAACGAACACTTAGGATTCATGTTCCCATGCATTCATCATTTTTTCCATTTCTTCATTCAATCGGGCAGCAAAGTTAATAAATTTCATTGAACCTGTATCACCTTCGCCCTGTTTTCTTACAGAAACTTCTTCAGTTTCTGCTTCTTTTTCGCCTACAACCAGCAAATAAGGGATGCGTTTCAATTCATTATCACGTATTTTACGTCCGATTTTTTCGTTCCGGTCGTCAACTTGCGAGCTTATTCCATGTTGTTTCAGATAACCTGATACCCGGTATGCATAATCGTTGAACTTTTCGCTGATAGGCAATACAACGACCTGGTCGGGAGCCAGCCACAACGGGAATTTGCCGGCAGTGTGTTCGATAAGGACAGCTATAAAGCGTTCCATCGATCCGAACGGTGCACGGTGTATCATTACCGGGCGGTGTTTCTGGTTATCTGCACCGGTATATTCAAGTTCGAAACGTTCGGGCAGGTTGTAGTCAACCTGTATGGTTCCCAGCTGCCAACGGCGGCCAAGCGCATCCTTTACCATGAAATCCAGTTTCGGCCCGTAGAAGGCTGCTTCGCCAAGCTCAACTTTAGCAGGAAGACCTTTTTCTGCACAGGCTTCTACAATGGCACGTTCTGCTTTTTCCCAGTTTTCATCGCTACCGATGTATTTTTCTTTATTTTCGGGATCTCTCAGTGAAATTTGAGCTTCGAAGTTCTCAAAATCGAGCGCTTTGAAAATTATGAATACGATATCCATTACTTTCAGGAATTCGGCTTTCAACTGTTCAGGAGTACAGAAAATATGCGCATCATCCTGAGTGAATCCACGAACACGGGTCAGTCCATGAAGTTCCCCGCTTTGTTCATAGCGGTACACAGTTCCGAATTCGGCAAGGCGCAAAGGCAGATCCCTGTATGAACGTGGAACTACCTTATATATTTCGCAGTGGTGCGGGCAGTTCATCGGTTTCAGCAGGAATTCCTCTCCTTCTTCCGGAGTATGTATCGGCTGGAATGAGTCTTTTCCGTATTTGGCATAGTGACCTGATGTAACATACAATATTTTGCTACCGATATGCGGGGTCATTACTTGCTCATAATCGTATTTTTTCTGGATTTTCTTCAGGAAATCTTCCAGCTTCAGTCGCAATTGTGTCCCACGGGGTAACCACAATGGAAGTCCTTTACCTACATTTTCGGAGAAAGCGAACAGCTCCAGTTCTTTGCCTATTTTGCGGTGATCACGTTTCTTGGCTTCTTCCAGCAAGAGAAGATAGTCATCCAGCATTTTCTTTTTAGGGAATGTGATTCCGTAAAGGCGGGTAAGCTGTTTGCGTTTCTCATCGCCACGCCAGTATGCTCCTGCCGCACTAAGGATTTTCACAGCCTTAATGTAGGACGTGTTGGGTAAGTGCGGACCGCGGCACAGGTCGGTAAATACTCCTTGTGTATAAGTAGTAATAGTTCCGTCCTCAAGATCGTTGATCAGTTCCACTTTGTAGCCTTCACCACGGTCGCCAAACATTTTTAAGGCATCCTGCTTGGTAATGCTTTGGCGTTGTATCTCTTCTTTATTGGCGATCAGCTCCATCATTTTAGCTTCTATTTTCGGAAAATCAGAATCTTTGACAGGCGTATCACCGAAATCTATATCGTAGTAGAATCCGTTCTCAATGGCCGGACCTATACCAAATTTTGCATGTGGGTAAAGTATTTGCACAGCTTCGGCCATCAGGTGAGCCGACGAGTGCCAGTAAGCATGCTTGGCGTCATCGTCTTCCCATTTGAGAAGCTCAACGGCAGCATCCTGTTCGATAGGGCGTGTAAGATCCCGGATCTCACCGTTTACCCTTGCCGCCAATACTTCCTGCGCAAGGCGCTGGCTGATGCTTTCTGCGATTTGAATGGATGTAGTTCCTTTTGCGAATTCGCGGACAGAACCATCAGGAAATGTAATTTTTATCATCTCTTTCTATTTTAATTATAATAGCTCCTACAAACAAGCTATTTTTTCAACTTGCAAAAATAATGAATTTTTGTGATAGTAAATGTTTTGACAAGAGTTTATTCAAGCCTCCTGATATATAATTTCGGATCGAAGATACTTATAGTATTCGACATTCGGATTGAAAATCGGAATGGACAAGGATTTGAAAATTGTCGAACTTTAATTTGAAAGCCTGTAAGGGTGTATGCAATACGTCTCTACAGGCTTTATTGTATAATGTGCTTATTCAAGATTACTCCGTCATCCTCTTAATAATACTATATGCTTCTACTATACCCATTTCTCCGGCTTTACGCATGTCGTCTAGAGCACGGTTCTTGTCTTTCACCTGGAAGCGTGCTAAGCCCCGGTTGTAATATGCTTCGGCAAATTCTTTGTCGCGACGCAGAGCTTCATTGTAATCAAGTATAGCAGTGCGGAAATCGTTTTGCTTGTAGCGTACAGCTGCTCTGTTATAGTAGGCGTAGATGAATTCAGGACTGAGTTCTATTACTTTACTATAATTTTTTACGATCAGGTCGTATTCATATTTTGAGGCGTCGAGCATCGTGCTGCTTGTAGATAGGTTCGCATCTTTTTTTGTATTTCCGCCTAGTGAAGATATGTCGTTTTCCGGCTTCTTATCGTATTCCGGCATATTCTCTTTCAGTTCCAATTGCTTGGTATATACTACAGCCAGGTTAAAGTAGGCCAATGTGAATGCCGGATTGAGGCTGATTGCCTTGTTAAAGTCGTCGATAGAATTGGCAAAATCCTGTACCAGCATATATTCCATAGCCCGGGCAAAGTATAATTCGGCGTTTTTTTCATCATTAGCTATCTTTTTTGACAATTCGTCTATCGATGCAAAATGTTCCTGTATCTGCAATTCGTTGAGCGAAGCCTCGCTGTTTGTTATTCTCAATTTCTTTGGCAGGGAGCCTTTTTTGTTTAACTCGTCGACCAACTGGCTGTAATAGACAAAGCGGCGTATTTCGTTTGGTTTTTCATAATATGAAACAACGAAACGGGGTTCCAGGTCGAGCCGGACCTGTTTGTCCTGTATGCGCCCTCTTGTGTTGCTGTTGTATTTACTTTTTTCTTCGTCTGTCTTGTCAGCTACGACCAGCAAATTGAATTTATCGATGCTCTTATCTGATTCTTCCCTGGTTTTAGGTTTTTCGTCTGTGCCTATGCCGGCTGCCAGTTCGTTGTTCTTTCTGGTTTCTTCGTTGCGTGCATAATTGTAGTCACGTTCGGCACCTTTCAGATCGTTTTGTTTTCTTTTTATTTCGGCCCGGGCAAAGAATCCCTGATAGAATTCCGGATATTCGGCCAGTACGGTATTCATATCCTCGAGTGCCCCGCTATAGTCACCGATGTTATTTTTTATGATCGCCCGGTTGAAGTAAGCGATATAGTTGTTGGGTTCAAATTTGAGTACAACATCGAAGTCTGCGATGGCACGGTTGTCGTCACCCACTTGTGAGCGGAGTAATCCCCTGTTGAAACGGGCTATAATATTATTTGACTCGAGCTCTATCACTTTGTCGTAGTCAGACATGGCTCCCCTCAGGTCATTTTTAGAGTAGCGAACCAATCCCCTGTTTATATAATTGCCTGTTTGCAGAGGATCGAGGCGTATGGCTTCATCAAAATCGGCAATGGCTTTGTCAAAGTCTTTTTTGTAATAGTGTAGCAATCCTCTCATAGAGTAGGTCTGGGGGAGGTATTTATCTATCTTGATGGCTTCGTCATAGTTTTCAAAAGCCTTCAGTGTATCTCCTTTTTCCTGATACAATGCACCGCGGGAAAGATATCCCTGTGTATATTTTGGATTTGTCTTCAACAGCGAGTTCAGATATTTTTCGGCCTCGTCATAGTCTTTTTTCTGAATGTTCACTATCCCCGAATTGATCAGGGCGAATTTATCATTTGGATAGGCTTCCAGCGTCGTTTTATAGTCTTCGAGTGCTCCGTCATAATTATTCTGGTTCTGACGGGCATCGGCTCTGAGGTGGTACACCCTTGTCATAAAGGGGTTTCGCTCGAGTGCAAGCGTACAGTCGTCCTCGGTGCCTTTGTAGTCCTCAAGGTAATATTTAGCAATGGCTCTGTAATAGTATGGTTCTGCCAGATAGGGCTTTGCTTTTATCGCCTGGTTGAAATATTGTATGGCCAGTACATAATCTTCATAATACAAAGCATTACGTCCGATCATTATAACTCTGTCTGTGTTGATTTGTGCTGTAGCAAATGTAGTGCTGAGCAGGATAAATATGGAGAATATAAATCTTTTCACGTTTTGACTATATATTATATTGTGATATTAACGCTGTTAATATTAATTTATTTATCAGACAGGCAAATATATGAATAATAGATTAACAAAAAAGAAGAGAGACCGTTGTGGCCTCTCTTTTTAATATATTTTTTAGTTTTCGAAATAATCATCGTGATAATAAGAATTCTTTTTGAGGTAGTAAGTCTTGTCTCCGTAGTAGCGGGATGTGCCATAATACCCTTCACGTCCCTTCACATCATTAAATATAAGCGCGATGTTTCCTACGCCGTCTTGCTTCAACTGGGTGATAACGCTCTTGAAGAACGATTTGTTGGTTTTGGCTCGGCGTATCACAAAGAGTGTAGTGTCTACGTATTCCGATAGTATATAGGCATCGGAAACCAGTCCTACAGGGCTGCAATCTATTACTACATAGTCATATATCTCTTTCAGGTGATCTATCAATTCTTTTGTTTTTGCCGTCTTTATCAGCTCACTCGGATTTGGAGGCAGGGTTCCTGCCGGTATGATATCGAAGCCATAATCAGGGTGCGATGTGATAATGTCGTTGAGATCCACCTGTCCGATCAGATAGTTGGATATTCCTTTCTGTGCTTCCACCTGCAGGGTTTTTGCAACGGATGGACGGCGTAAATCGAGGTCGACAATAATGACTTTTTTGCCCATCAGCTGATATACCGAAGCTATGTTTGTCGCAATAAATGTTTTGCCGTCGGCTGGTTCGGTCGAGGTGACAAGGATGGTTATTTTATTTTCGCGCTGAGCCATGTATTCTATACGTACACGCATATTCCGGAACGACTCGGCAAAACTCGATTTAGGATAGTTTTTTACCAGAACAACACCGTTGCTGAGCTTTTTAGATACATTTTCGATGGTGCCAATAACTGGTAGCCCCGATATTTTTTCACACTCTTCTTTAGTCGTTATGGAGAAGTTCAGCACTTCTTCTTTCAGGATAACAAAACATAGAGGTATTATCAATCCTATGATAAAGAAGTACATATAGTTTTTGTTAAGTACATCGCCGTTATATGCTCCTCCCATCCGGCGGGGTACTTCCCATACTGTATTATCGGGCATATTCGATGCTTTCTGTATCTCAGCCTCCCTCTTTCGTTGCGTAAGGTATTGCTGATATATTTCATTCATCCTGTTCTCATTCTGAAACTTGATCAGATCCCTTTCCTGAGGAGGCAAATTGTCCATCTTTGCATCCAGTACGATGTATTTCCTTACCAGGGCGTCTTTCTGATCTTGTAGGTATACCTGTTGCGACTGTACTTCTGTAAGTATCTGTTTCCTGTAGTCGTTCAATTGGTCTATGATCCTGTTGTACAGAGGGTTTTTTGGTCCCAGGTTTTTAGCTCTGTTAATTATTTCATTGTATTTGATAATCAGTTCACTCAGTTTCCGGTTAGTGATATTCAGGTTTGTCGGCTCAATTAGTTCTTCACTTCCCATGATACCTTCTTTTACGGCTTCAGTTAAAGCCAGTATCGAACGTTCCTTTATCGCTAAGGCGTCTTTCTCTCTGTTGGCACTATCCAGATCTATTTTCAGCGATTGGGATGTTATATTGTAAACACCTGTTTCTCTCTGAAATTGCTCGAGTTTAAGGCGAGAAATATCTAATGAGTCGTTTATCAGTTTTAACTGATTATCGAGAAAGGTGATCGTTCTTTCGGCCTGTTCATTTTTCAGGGCAAGGTTATAGTCAAGGAATTCATCGAGAAGAATATTCAGATAATCAATGTCTCTGTCAGGGTTTGGCCCTGCCATTGAAATATTAAGTATCGTGGAATTCGATGCCTGAAGACGTGAATCTATGCGCCCGCTAAACATTCCGATCAGTGTATTTTTACTAAGGAAAGTAAAGCTAAAAGAGCTAATGTCGGGTTTAAACTCGTTCAGGTCTTTACGAAAAGCGTCGGTTTTAGTCAGTTTTATCTTAAACAGAGAATGGGTTATTTCCTGATCGTAAGGAGCTGTTATCCTGATCCGTTCGTCTGATTCGGAGTTTTCTTTATAACTGATTTCGCATTTATCCTTGTCTATATATGTAATATCGTAAATGTAATTATATGCAGCCGGCTGTAATTCAATGATGTCGACACGCACAGGGGTGTCGGTATAGAGGTTGATTGATTTGAAGCGGGTCTGTTTGAAATAATCGACACGCATTCTGTCGGGTAAGCGGTTGACGGTACGTTCTGTCAGCCCGTACGATTTCAATACGATTTGCTGGTTCTCAGTGTTGCGCAACAGGCTGGCTGTGGGTACTGCTCCGGCAACAACACTGGCCGAGTTCTTATCTTCCAGTATCATCACAGCTTGTATCATGAATTGGGGCACCCATGTTTTATTTTTTATGAATGCATAAGTCAGGCATAAAGCTATGGAGATAACAAAAAGATACCAGTACTTGAGTATTCTGTAGAACCACAATATAAAGTCGAAAGAAATGTTCGTTTTCGATTTCACTTCTTCGAAATAAGGGTCGGTATTCTCGGCCTTTTTTATGTTATTTTTGTTAATATCCATAATTCGAATCTGTTGCGGTAAAGTTTTTTGTTTAGAAATAATAGAAAATAGAGTAGAGGAAGAATGTCAAAGGTCCGGTTATAATGGATGTAAAAGAGGCCAGGGAGTCGATGTTGAAGAATGCATTCTTATTGGTCGGGAAATAGATCACATCGTTGGGCTGGATGTAATAAAATTCTGATTCTATTACATCCTGCGATCTCAAGTCGAATGTTTTCTGATCGGTAAATCCATCGGCATTCTTCCGTACGATAGTCACCTTTGTAAGATCCATAGTCCCTGTTGTTTGTTGCGATATCGCCAAAGCCTGATATAGGGTCAGGTTGTCTTTGTAAACCCTGTAAGATCCTCTTTTGTCGTTTGCATAGATATAAAAGAAATTGTTTGCAAGGGAGACTTTTACCTGTACGTCCCTGACCGATTCCTGCATCACCTTCTGAATGATGCTTTCGGCTTCCTGTATCGTATATCCGGCTACTTTGGCTACACCAAAGAAAGGTAGTATAACTGTGCTGTCTTCGTATATGGTGTAAGTTTTCAATGCATTCTGGTTGCTGGTGAGTACTGTGTTGAATGTAGAGACCAGTTCCTGATCGCTCGACGAGATGGCGCAACTTATCATATCTCCTACTACCAGACGGTATTCTTCATAGGGTTGTAGGGGATATTTTTTGTCTATTGGCTGCATATAGTTTATTTCATCGCTGGAAATACATGAAGAAAACCATCCTGTGAATAGCAAACCGACAAAAATTATATATGTGTGTATATGTCTTTTTTTCATATCAGAATATTCTAAGTATAACAACCACTGCACTGGCTACTGATAGCAGCATTGCTACTAAAGCAGGGAAATTGTTGGTTGAACCGAGGAATTTCTTGGAAGATTGAGGTATGTATATCACATCGTTAGGTTGTATGTAATAAAATTCAGAATCGACAATCTCCTTACTTCTCAGGTCGAACGTTTTTGTTGTTGCTCCTTCTATATTCTGCCTTATGATAGTTACCTGCGAACGGTCTCCGTACGGGCCTATATTAGTTGCTATGGCCAACGCCTGGAGTATGGTCATTGAAGTGCTGGTCATTGTAATACGGTTTGCCCCGCCTTCGCCTAGTATACTGAAATATCTGTTTGCCAGCGTAACATCGGCTGTTGTGCCATCCGAAAAGGTACTTAATTTTTCACTGATTACATTTTTGGCTTGTAGCATGGTAAGTCCCTGTACATATATTTTCCCTATGTAGGGAAATGTGATTGTGCCGTCAGCATATACTGAGACCGGCGCAATGTAATCGGTATTCTGTAAACTTTGTATCTGAGATCCGGTGTTTACTCCGGTACCCTGGTCAAATCCTCTGTATGTCAGTCGTGGAGTATATCCCGAAAACATGCGGGCGGTCTCATTATCCCACGCATATACAACTATGCTCAACTGGTCGCCGGGTATGATGCGGTATTCTTCAGCCTTTACTAATACCTGGGGATGATTCATTTTGATATCCTGCAACAAGTCTGTGTTTTTACTTGTTACGCACGAACTAAGGCTAAAAACAGCGCAGATCAGTATCAAGAATATTTTTGTTATGCTTCTCATAAATCTATCTGTCTCTTTCAGGTTTCACCTTTTACCTTCTACAGCTTTCACTCTATAATGGCAATTTACTCTACCCTTTATTAAATTGTTCAGTTTGTTTTTTATCAATTGTTTGCGTATAGGCGATATCTTGTCGGTAAACAGTTTGCCTTCTATATGGTCATATTCGTGCTGGATACACCGGGCAAAGAACTCACCATATACTTCATCATGAGCAACGAAGTTTTCGTCCAGATATTGTATCCTGATTGTTTCCTCTCTTTCCACACCTTCATGTATTCCGGGGATGCTGAGGCATCCTTCTTCCATTTTTACGATTTCGCCTGTATATTCTACTATTTTGGGGTTTATAAAGACTTTTTTGAACCCTTTGTATGTCGGATTGTCTTCGGCAAGCGGTTCCAGATCGATAACAAAAAGACGGATATCCAGCCCTACCTGTGGTGCTGCCAGTCCAACGCCATCGGCATTATACATGGTATCGAACATATTGCCGATCAACTCCTTCAGGTTTGGATAATCGGGTGTGATATCTTTGGTCTCTTTCCTTAAAATAGGGTGTCCGTATAAATATATTGGTAGTATCATATTGTTATTTGTTCTGTAATCGAAGGCTTTCCATATAGCTTTGTAAAATAATAACTGCACTTATTTCGTCCACAAGGGCCTTATTTTGCCGGTCTTTCTTTTTTAGTCCGGCTTCAATTATCGTTTTTTGGGCTAAGGCTGATGTAAAGCGTTCATCATATAACTCTACGGGAATATCAGGATATAACGATTGTAATTTCTTAACAAAAGGACGTATATGCTTCATATTGTCAGAATATTCGTTGTTCATCTGTTTCGGTAGTCCAACAATAATCCGCTCTACATCTTCGTTTTCAAGATATTTTTTCAGATAATCGAGCAATGTATGGGTTGGTACAGTCGTCAGGCCGTTTGCTATTATTTTCAGTGTGTCCGAAGCGGCCAGTCCTGTTCTTTTGGTTCCATAATCTATTGCCAGAAATCTTCCCATATTATCTGGCAAAGATAGATAAAAATATTTATTTATATGTATTAGTAGCTGAATTTTAAGGTTCTGTTTCATTGTTCATTTTGGCATTGCCCAAAACGAATCAAAAAGAGATCTGGCATAAACCGGATAATAACTGATATACTCTTTTGTCATCCTGACCACAGGGAAGGATATTTCTCCTATATTAAGTGATGTTTAGATCCGCTTCACTCTGCCGATTTTGCCTCGCCTGCGCTTTGGCGATTGATAATTCAATTCACTTTCGTTCAACAGAGGTGGTGCAAAGACAAAACTTAACGGAACAGTGCTTTTAGGTGTTCCCTATTTGCTTAGTCTGTAGTAAATTGACTTGAAAATGAGATAGATATTTATAAAAATAGATCGGTGCCGGCATCTATTATATCTGATATGCCGGTTTCTCTGTTTTCAGTTTCATTCAGGTATTCAAAATTCCTGCGTTTCAGTTCAAAGTCCCGCCCGAGGTATTTCTCCCTAACTATTTCATTGTTAGCTAATTCCTCAGCTGTTCCCTGAAAGAGTACTTTCCCTTCGAAAAGGAGGTAGGCGCGGTCGGTGATACTGAGTGTTTCGTCTACATTGTGGTCGGTGATGAGGATACCGATGTTTTTGTATTTAAGTTTCGCAACGATTTCCTGAATGTCCTGGACGGCAATAGGGTCTACTCCGGCGAAAGGCTCGTCGAGCATGATGAATTTGGGGTCGATGGCCAGGCAACGGGCGATTTCCGAACGGCGGCGCTCTCCTCCCGACAATCTGTCTCCCAGATTTTTACGCACTTTGTGAAGTCCAAATTCATCTATAAGGCTTTCCAGCTTTTCTTTTTGATATTCGGGTGAAGTCTTTGTCATTTCCAGTACAGAACGGATATTATCTTCAACAGTCATTTTCCGGAAAATAGAGGCTTCCTGTGCCAGATAGCCGATGCCGTTCTGTGCCCGTTTGTAAACCGGAAACTTGGTTATCTCCTGGTTATTCAGGAATATTTTTCCTTCGTTGGGAATAACCAGTCCCACTGTCATGTAAAAGGTTGTAGTTTTGCCGGCTCCGTTAGGACCCAGCAAACCTACAATTTCTCCTTGTTTTACGTCTATCGAAACGTGGTTTACAACTGTTCTCGATTTGTATCTCTTTACAAGATTTTCGGTGCGCAGCACCATTCTTTCCTGTGTCTGTACTTGCTCCATAAATAAAATAATCAGTTAGCAGTCAGCAGTTAACAAAAGCCTCCGCTCTTTGCCATTCGAGGTTGTTAGTCGAGGACTGTTACCCAGCCATGAGTATCAGGCTCATCGCCAAGTTGTATTCCTCTCAGTTTGTTATATAATTTGGTGCTGACCGGGCCTGCATTCCCATCTTTGGATATAACGTAAGATTTATTTTCATCTATATCGTCGACTCTTAATATCGGGCTGATAACGGCAGCAGTTCCTACTTGTCCGGCTTCTTCGAATGTCGCCAATTCTTCTTCGGGTACAGGACGGCGTTCTACTTTTAATCCCATGTCTTCGGCCAGTTGCATCAGGCTCTTGTTTGTTATAGATGGCAGGATGGATGAAGACTGAGGTGTGATATATGTATTATCCTTAATTCCGAAGAAATTGGCAGGGCCGCATTCGTCCAGATATTTCTTTTCTCTTGCATCCAGGTATAGTACGGCAGAATATCCCATTTTGTGCGCTTTATCGCCGGCAACAAGGCTGGCGGCGTAGTTCCCGCCTATTTTTATTGTACCTGTGCCTAGTGGCGCGGCACGGTCGTAGCCTCTTAGGATGGCTACAGGTGTCGGTTTAAATCCTTCTTTAAAATAAGGGCCTACCGGTGTTACAAAAACAACAAACAGGTATTCGTTGGCAGGTTTTACTCCTACCTGTGCACCCATTCCTATAAGTAGCGGGCGGATATATAGTGAAGCTCCACTGCCGTAAGGGGGAACGAAGCGTTCGTTGAGTTTAACGGCTTTTACTACGGCTTCTTCAAAAATTTCTACCGGGAGTTCGGCCATCAAGGTGCCCTGACTGGAGGATATCATACGCAGGGCATTATCGCGCATACGGAAAATCCGGATTTTCCCGTCTTTTCCTTTGAAAGCTTTCAGGCCTTCGAAAGCTTCTTGTCCATAATGCAGGCATGTGGCTGCCATATGAATGTCGATATACTCCGAGCCGGTTTCTGTCGGGGTACTCCACTTGCCATCTTTGTAATAGCTTCTCACATTGTAGTCTGTCTTCATATATCCGAATGACAGATTTGACCAGTCGATTGCATTCATATTCGTAAAAGTTTTATCAATATTTATGTTAGTAGTTAGCAGACTGTAGACAGTAGTAGGTAGTTAATTTCATGACTCTTAATTTATAACTCCTAACTAACTCCTATTCGTTTATCAGCACAAATGTACAATTTTCACTGATATAAGGATGTTTTTTCGCTCATTATATCAGATAAATTTTCGCATTTATAACATTATTCGCACAGCCTGTCTATGAAAAGAGTTCCCTGCAGGTGATCAAACTCGTGCTGGAAGATAACTCCGGTGAAATCGCCCTCACGGGAATGACCCGACAACCGTTCTTTGATCAGTTCTCCTTTTTCGTTGTAGTATTCTACTTCTATCCATGGATAACGGTTGGTATTTCCTGATAATTCAGGAACTGACAGGCATCCGTCATTCTCAAAGCATATGGTTTCGCCGGAGTGCGCTACGATGCGAGGATTGATTGCCACCTGCACCGGTATTCCCGGTTTGTCGATACGCATAAAAAGAAACAGATTTCTTCCCAGTCCGACTTGCGGAGCGGCTATACCCACACCCGATTCTACAGCCAGGGTCATTTTCAGCCTTTCGATAAAAAATTGCAGGTCTTTGTTTTCCGCTATGTTATTTATATCAAGATCAGTTGATTTTTGCCTCAGAAAGAGGGAATCCTTTTTGTCTGTGGTTAATAATACCCTGTAGGGCGTATTTACGGGCCCGTTGTTTATCAGTGCTACTTCTTCTTTTGTCATATTTTTATTAATGTTGCAAGCATATATACTAATGAATATCATTAGCAGGCAGATTATTTTTTTCACTGTTGTGTCTGATTTTGATTTTATACAAAAATACGAAAAAACACACGAATTACAGGCCATCCTGTAAAAAAGAATAGCCTGTTTTATAAGAGCCTGAAGCAAAGAATAATAGAATTTATTCTATTAATTTCCTGCTCTGTGGTTCGAGATGTAACTTTCTGTCAGGCCCATATCCCTGAAGCACGCAAGGTTATTGCCTTCCTTAGGAGACTGGGAACTGATTCCCAGCCATATTTTTGCGGGGTATTCATTTCTGTATATACGGGCCATATTCCAATCTTCTCCGTCAGGTGAATAATAGAAGCCAATCTGTTTGGTGCTTGACGAAATACGCAGGTATACATAATCCTGGCCGATAATATCGTGGTTGTTATCGTCCGAAGAGCCTTCAGTCCTGACTGTGACCACGCGATGGCGAAACTTCTCGTCACATTCGAAAGCAAATTTCAGCCAGTTATTATTGTCGACATAGATATATACTGTACCAGCGTCGTAGATTTTTTCTATTTTGCTTTCGAGGCGGGTAGTGAAGGTGAATGGTTTGGTATTGTCTATTTCTGACAATAGGATAGGGGCGGTAGCCTCGTTGCGGCCTCCGTCGGGCGATATAAAGTAGTTTGTGCCCGTGATGCCATCGATATCCAATTCGTTATCACTTACATTGTAATGCTTTTCTGCCCCGTTTATTGCTTTCGAGAATTTGATATTCGAGAATGTGAGATCGATGTCTTCCATAACAGCAATGTCGTTACTGTTACCTATGTTACTGTCCGTTTTTTTTTCATTATTACTGGTACATGCCGATAGTAATGCTGAAAATGCTATAACAAGAACTACTGTTTTTTTCATGGCGTTATGTGTTTATAATTAGGATTTAAAGAATACAAAATGAGGTTTATATAAATCTACTTTTCTCCCTCTATCTTACATCCTTTGAAGTAAAATTCTTCCGATGCTTTTTCAGGACTAACGATAAAATATACGAGGTCGGCCCGTGCGCATAATTCTCCCTGCGAATCGAATATTTCCGTTTCCAGAAAGACTGCATTTCGTTTTTGCTCTTTTATCCGGCCCCGGACAGATATCTGAGGTTCTTTAGTGGAGATGCTTTTCATAAATTTTGCCTCCAGCCTGGATGTAACTCCGGTGGTTTGCAGCTTGCGCACAATCACCCATCCCGCCACTTCATCCATCAGGGTGCTTTGGATGCCGCCATGGAGTGTGTCGAGCCATCCCTGTTCATATTTTGTAGGTTTCCAAAGTGCTACAACATCATCCTCGTCCTCAAAGAACTCCATATGTAGTCCGTTCGGATTCTGGGGCGAACAGGCAAAGCACATATATCCTTCCACTCCCTCCCATGGGTTTATTATCTTTTTCATATTTACAAAGGAAATAATTATTCGCAGGTAGAGCAAAATTTGCCGCTGATTTATATCGAATATTAGGGTCATATTTCTAATTTTAGCCCGTAATTAAATAGAAAATAACTTGTATGTTGTGACAAAGCAGAAGTTTTTGCGACATATAATAATAAAAAGGAATTCCGCAGATGGTGCGAACAACTGAAAACGATACTCAGTTTATGGAGATGATACGGCAGAATGAAGGTGTTATATACAAAGTAACTTCATTCTATACCGACGCCGATCATCCCATAGGAGATCTATACCAGGAAGTTGTGCTCAACCTGTGGAAGGCTTTTCCATCATTCAGGGGCGAGAGTAAATACTCGACATGGATATACCGTATTGCGCTGAATACCTGTGTGTCGTTTTATCGCAGGAATAAAAAAAACATGGCGTATGTGGATATTGCGGTAGATGTGCCCGAAGAGGTGGAGAATAATGAGCAAATACAGGAATTATATAAGCTGATAAATCGTCTGGGGAAAATAGAACGCGCTTTAGTATTACTTTATCTCGATGACAAGTCGTACAAGGAAATAGCCGAGATCACTGGTCTTTCGGTAACCAATGTGGCTACAAAACTGAGCCGGATAAAGGATAAGCTAAAGCAGATGTCGAACGAATAAAGGAATTATTATGGATCTGGATAATATAAAAAAAACATGGCAGCAAACAGATATCAGGCCGGATATCGATGATGATAAAATCCGGAAGATGCTGTCGAATGAAGGACATAGTGCCTTTAATAGTTTGCTGAAATATGAGAGATTTGGAATTATCATGTTGATAATATGCTTACCGATAGGTTATCTTGTCTTTGGAAAATACATGCCGGTGGCTGTTAGCTACATTATTTCAGTTTTGTTGGGTATACTTTGGCAATTATATAAATACCGGAAGTTGAAAGAAGTAGATATGGCACAGCATAGTATTACCGAAATATCCAATCAGGTTTATCGTTACCGGAAAATAATATACAAAGAATTCATTGTCGGTCTTGTCTGGTTCATTGCTTTTGTACTGTTTCTTGGATACTGGGAATTTTCGGATGAAGGCATCCCCTCTTTTATATATATAATAGCAATGGCAATTGCCTTTGTTGCTGTTATCTTTACATATAAAAAACTTTACTGGAACAATATAAAGAAACTTGAAGCCGCAATAAAAGAAGTGGAAGAGTTCGAAGAAAATGAAGAATGAAAAATTATAAATGAAGAATATGAAAGTTATTACATCTTTTTTGTCGGTTATCATTTTAGCTTTGTTGCTGAACTTGAATGCATCTGCGCAGAATGCGGAAAGTTATACAGGCTCGTTGCTTTGGAAAGTATCGGGGAATGGGCTGGATAAGCCGTCTTATATACTAGGAACCCATCATCTTGTTCATGTGAATTTTGTGGATAGCATAGCAGGCCTGAAAGATGTGATGGAGAATGCAGAGCAGACAGTGGGAGAACTGGTCATGTCAGACCAGGCAGCTATGCAAACTAAGATACAACAATCGGCCATGATGCCTGCCGGAGAGACGTATCATACCCTATTATCTCCGGAAGATTATACAAAGCTTGATGCAGGAGTCAGTAATGTGGTGGGTGCAGGACTGGCGCAATTGGGAAGCCTTAAGCCGGGTATGATCTCAATGCTTTACACGATTACTCTTTATACGAAAATATATCCGGGATTCAATCCGATGAGCCATGAGGCTATCGATGCTTATGTGCAGCGCATAGCAAAGGAAAAAGAAAAACCGGTTTTGGGATTGGAAAGTGTGGAAGACCAGATATATGCCTTATTCGATGCCACGCCGTTAAAAGAGCAGGCCGAAGCTTTGGTATGTGCGGTAGGGCAACAAGATGATGCAAAAGAACAACTGGATGAGCTGAACCGCCTGTATCATAAAGGAGATCTGATGGGAATGTACAATTTCTCTTTTAATAATCCCGATGATGAATGTCAGGCTTCGCAGGAGCAACAGGATGCATTGCTTAAAGATCGTAATAACAAGTGGATGGAAAAACTTCCTGCCATACTGAAAGATAAATCAAATCTGATCGCTGTGGGTGCTCTTCATCTGGCAGGGGAAGAAGGAATATTGTACCAGTTGGCGAAGCTGGGATATAAGGTAGAACCGGTGAAAAAGTGAATTGTGAATTATAAATGGAGAAAAATTCATAATTTATAACTCATAATTCATAACTCCTTAACCGACATTTCGCCCGATCCAGAACAAAATAATTATTGCAAGAATAATATAGACAGCCCTTTTACTATAAAGGGCTTTTCTTATTTCTGGGTGTCGTTCTTTTCCCCCGAAGTATTCCAGATAAATGCCGGATATAAGAAACGGAATAGCGATAATCAGCAGAGGGTTACTTAGGAATGCTTCTCTGAGATGGAGATGTGACAGGTGGTGTAAAGCCCGTTGTGAACCGCAGCCCGGACAGTCATATCCTGTAAGGTAGTGGAATGGGCACACTGGGAAAAAACCTGATTCTTCGGGGCTGAACAAGTAGAATAAGATTCCTCCCATGATAATAATAATTATAATGGAGAGGAACCGTTGTATATATTTTCTGTCAGTAGCCAATATATTACAGAATTATGTGAATCAGTAGATAGATTTAATCGTTCGTTTTTCTTCAACTTTTTTCTTGATAAAAAAGTTACAAAAAATCAAGGCTGCAGTCCTCACAGACCCACCATCTGCTCAGCGGGGCGTGAAATGGAAAGCGTCCGCAGGACAATCTTTCCATTTAGCCCGTGAGCCTGTAACGGGTCGCACGAAGGATGAGCCACCAAAGCGTTTTTGGTTCCTTTTGGGGATTTGGCCAAAAGGAACACAAGCAATCTCCGATTGCGCGTAGCACAAAAAAACGAACGATTATTTATTACAAACATAATAACTTCAACTACTGATTGGCGTTAATTATAAAAGATAATTATTCTGTCAACACAATGTCTTATGTTAACCTTTTATGTATAGATAAAGTTTTCTGATTTTGATACAACTTCAATCCTTTTTATCTCCGGTATAATAAAATCTGTTTTTATCATAAGAGTAGCTATATTGGTTATAGCCATACAATCTGAAGTTTACCCATTTATTAAATACTTCTGCATAGTCCATATACTCACATTCCCACTCATCATTTCCCTGATACCGGAATGTTTTGATAAGCGCAGAATCCTGATAGACTTTAAACACCCCGCATTCCTGAAAAATATACCGATCCTGAATATTCCATGGTAAACCTTTTAGCTCGGTTTGTATTTCGACTTCGTCTATAAGGCATTTTACCTTATCGTTCTTATATACCAGCTTCAGCTTATTCTGCTGGTGGGTTATATATTCTTTATTTTTTATAAGCTCTATATCCGTTTGTGGAAGCTGTTTGCCGAATAATCTTTTCTCCAACTTATCTAGTTGTTGTTCCTGCCTGTCATATTCTTTTTCATCGTAACTATCGACAATTACGTCTATTGCCGTGAAATCCAGTTTGGAGAATTCATCCACCATACACAATAGCTCATCTAAGGTATGCGCCCTCCCTGTCATTATGTGATATCCTTTCTTACTTTGTGTAAGGAAGATATGCGGACGGGTAAGGATAGGATCGAGCATATAGATTTCAAATTTCTTATCCTGCAATTCCCCTCGCTCGATACGGAGGGCAATATAGTCATCTAATGCTTTGGCTACTCCACTATAATATAATGCGGCTTCTTCCAATCCACGTGCATGGTTTTTACAGATAGCCAGATTCACATGCTTTTCTATAAAGAATCTGTCTGCGCACTCGGTAGCCTGTAAGGAAGTATACACTGTGCAAAACATCAATAAGAGTAGCCTCATTCTTTTCATATCCATTCACTCAATTCCATCCAACGCATGGTCTTCTCATCTATCTCATCTATCAGTTCACCTATACGGTTCGATTTAGTTATGAGGTCGTCGCTCGAAAGTATTCCACTCGAAAGTTCCGCTTCTATATTTGCTTTCTCTTCTTCCAGTTTCGGTATCAGGGTGTCGAGTTCCTCAAACTCCCTCCTCTCCTTGAAAGAGAGTTTTTTCTTTTCATCTTGCTTGGGAACTGCCGATTGAGGCTTCTCTTCTTTTGGTTTAGTCTGTTGCTCTTTTTCTTTTTCCAACGCTTCCTGAATCTCTTTCCATTCCCTGTATTGGGTGTAATTGCCCGGAAAGTCCTTGATCTTTGCCTGTCCCTGGAATGCCAGCAGATGGTCGACCACCTTATCCATAAAATAGCGGTCGTGCGATACCACTATCACGCAACCTTTGAACTGTTGCAGGTATTCTTCCAATATATTCAGCGTAACGATGTCGAGGTCATTCGTCGGCTCGTCCAGTACAAGGAAGTTTGGATTGGTGATAAGAACTGTACACAGGTAAAGTCGGCGTTTTTCTCCTCCCGACAGCTTGTAGACAAAGTTATGCTGCTTTTCGGGCGGGAAAAGAAAATGTTGCAGAAACTGCGAAGCCGTCAGTTTATTACCATTTCCTAAATCGATGACCTCCGCTATATTCTGTATCACATCCAGCACTTTCATCTGTTCGTCAAACTGCAGGCCGTCCTGACTATAATAACCGAATTTCACCGTTTCCCCGATATCGAATCCCCCCTTATCGGGCTGTACTTCACCCATCAGCATTTTGATGAAAGTGGATTTACCCGTACCGTTATTACCAACTACTCCCAGCTTCTCGTAGCGGGCGAAAACATAGTTGAAGTCTTCCAGAATCCGGATATCCCCGAAAGACTTATACACATGCTGCGCTTCAAATATCTTGTTGCCGATATACGAGCCTTTCATTTGCAGTTTCACATTTCCGGCATCCCGTATCTGTTCGGCTTTCTTTTCCAGATCGTAAAAAGCGTCGATGCGTGATTTTGCTTTCGTTCCCCGTGCCTGTGGCTGCCGGCGCATCCATTCCAGTTCCTTTCGCAACAGGTTGTTCGCACGGTCTATCTCTGCATTCTGAGCGCTGACACGCTCGTCCCGTTTTTCCAGATAATAGGAATAATTGCCTTTGTAACGGTATAGCTGTTGTTGGTCTATCTCGATGATCTCATTACATACACGGTCGAGAAAATAGCGGTCATGCGTTACCATCAGCAGACTAAGGCGCGAACGCTGTAAGTATTCCTCGAGCCATTCCACCATATCGAGGTCGAGGTGATTGGTAGGCTCGTCCAGAATAATAAGATCGGGTTCTGTTATCAGCACATTAGCCAGTGCTACCCGTTTCAGTTGTCCTCCCGACAACTCCGATATTCTCTGCTCGAAGTCTGTGATCTTCAACTGTCCCAGAATCTGCTTGGCTCTGTGTTCGTAATCCCATGCCTGAAGCATATCCATCTTTTGCAGGATAGCATCAAGATTACTATGATCCTTTGAATTGATAACCCTTTCATATTCGGCTATCAGGTCTGTGACCTCATTTCCCGACTGAAAGCAGGCCTGCAAAACCGTCAGGTGTTCGGGATATACAGGGTCTTGTTCAAGATAAGCTATACGCAGATCACGACGGAATACTACCGAGCCTTTATCATAAGGTTCTTTATCGGTCAATATATTGAGTAAAGTAGTCTTTCCCGAACCGTTTTTCGCGATCAGCCCGATACGCTCTCCCTCGGAAATACCAAAGGATATATCGGTGAATAATACTAAGTCGCCAAAGCTTTTGGCAAGTCCCTCTACCTGTAAAATAGGTGCCATAAAAAATGTTTTTGCAAAGGTAACATTTTTTACAGTCAACAGTCAATTTGTCTTCTCGCAAAGACGCAAAGTCGCAATTATTATAATCCTTTAGTTTATGAGACTCAATAAAACTCTGTGCGGTTCCTTTTATTCTGCGGTTTTAAATAAAAACCTGACAAACCTGACATAATTTTTAGTTTGCTAGTTCCAAGTTTACTAGCTTGCTAGTTTTATTAATATTCCTTCTAGTAAACTAGTATACTTTTTTCTAGTACACTAAACAAAACCTGACATATCAGTCAACAGTTATCAGTTAACAAGGCATTTCATTCTTAATTTTTTCTCTTTCTTCTTCTGTTGCCATCCTGATGACTTCACTATCCGCTCCGTTCAGATGTTTATCCAGCTGAATAAATAAGTCTGCCTCATGTTGGTTATTTACATAGATAATTTGCTGCCGTAGTTTCGGCTTTTCTGCCGCTTCTTTCTCCTTACGTTTTTCTTCCTGTTCCAGCACATATTTGATTGCCGCTAAGTTCGGCGGATATTGTTTCTTCTTTACTACCCGTGATTTTTCTATCTGCACATGCGGATTGCTTTTGGCAGGTTCGTACACCACTTTCTCTTCTTCGAGTGTATAACCTTCCAGTTTCTTGCGAAGCGAAGCACGGGCAATGGACACCAGCATCTCGTCCCGTTGCTTCATGGCTTCATCCACCGCTTTCTTAAATTCGGGTTTGGTGTCGAGCCACTGGTAATAGGTTTCGCGGGAGATACGCGCTACCATGCATAGTTCTTTTACTGTGTAAATGTCGGATTCGATCAATGATATGATTTCCGATACTAGTTCTTCTGTGTACTTAGCCATAGTTTTTGTTTTTTAGTAGTTAAAGTAGTCAGAGTAGTCAAGTTGATTATTACTATGCCTTAACTCCTCTGACTACTGAGTTTATAGTATAGATAAATAACTTTTTATTTGATAATATGAGATCCACACTTAGATACAGATTTTTTACGACAGTAATCATCATCCTGTTTTCAGTATTGCTTCCATTATCTGCCCAAAACAAAATAAAGGTTCTGGATCAGGCTACAAACACCCCCATACAAGGAGTATCGGTACAATCCGACGATCTTACAAAAGGAACAGTCACAAACAAGGATGGTGAATTCTTCCTGAAAGATTTACCTAAAATCAAAGAAACCGATATACTGCATTTCTCCCATGTGAGTTACACAGGCAAAAGTATTTCACTGAGAGAGACAATAGACAATAACTACACGGTATTCCTTACGGAAAACACCCGCTCTCTGCAAGGAGTGACCGTAGAAGGCAAAAAAATAGAACTGAAACCATTCCTCAGTTATAAAAAACTGGCATCGATGCCAAAAGGGTTATTTTCTTTTGGCGCACAACTGGTTGGCGACAAAATATATGTAGTGGGAGGTAATGAATCAGTTGAACAGGATGATGGTTTAAAAGCCATGTCGGAAGCGAATCCCCATGCTCAGGAACGAGGAAATGAAGCTATGTTTGAGGAATTTGCAAAAAGGCTGGAAAGTTCCACGAAATGGGTCGCTTACAATAACAAGATGTATATATATGACATAACATCGGGCAAATGGGAAACATCCAAACATGAATTTAAAGACCGGGCATACCTTAATATGAATTATTTCAACGGAAAGTTATATATCCTTGGTGGTAAACGATTATCAACAAATCGCAAATTCGAATATCTCGACGAAACTCTGGAAATATATGATATAAGAAAAGACAAAATACATACCGATAAAACAAATCCACATCAGGCAATAAATTTCATGTCGGATATCTGCGAAGACAATATCATTGTGATGGGAGGCTCCGTTAAATTCCGGGAAACAAGCGTAAAAGAAACAAAAAGCTATTCGGATAAGATCCACCTGTTAAACCTCAAAACAGGTTACTGGTACCAATTGGGAGACATGCCGCAAGGTAAAGAAGCCAAAGGAATCGTTATTGGAAACAAGGCATACCTTATCGGTGGATACAACACAAAAGCGTTGGAGACAATCGAATTGTACGACTTGTCATCAGGAAAATGGGATACCGGGACATTACTCTTATATCCATGCGAAAGACCAGCCATCACTTACAATGACAATATTATTTACATTTTCGATGATGGAAAAATACAAACTTACAACACCAGGAACGGGGAAATAAACGCATACCTTATAAACCTGAACCTTAAATACGCGGAAATATATTTTCACAACGAAAAACTCTATATATTAGGAGGATATGAATACAACGAATTTTCAAAAACACCATCAGCAAGTTTATATTCCGTCGAATTTAGCGAATTTAAGAAAACAGAGAAATTCAATACAAATATAAGAAACTGATATTAGCTATTTTACAATCATTCACAGCCTTAACCGAAGCTACTATCAGCATTTAAGTTTTTTTATCTACATTATTGAAACGTTTTGCTTAAATTTGCAGCGCACACTTTTTACACCATATGGAAAAGGAAACGAAAAAGAAGTCAAAGAAGAAAGGTTTTTTCAGCAAAATAAATCCGAAAAAAGCGGTCAAAGGATTATGGATTGCTTTCGGTTCGCTAATAGCACTGGTTATCCTTATTTTTACCCTTATCAGTTTAGGGTTGATTGGTTATATGCCTCCGATCGAAGACCTTGAGAATCCGATCGATAAATATGCTTCGCAGGTATATTCTTCCGACGGAACTATGCTTGGCACATATTCCCAGGCAAAAAACAACCGCATCTATTCCGACTACGATGATTTGTCGCCTTACCTTACACAAGCGCTTGTGGCCAACGAAGATGCGCGTTATTATTCCCATTCGGGAATAGACGCATACGCATTGGGACGCGCTGTATTCAAAAGGATACTACTTTTCGACAGAAGTGCGGGGGGAGGAAGTACTATATCGCAACAATTAGCTAAACAGCTCTACTCGCCACGTTCTAACAGTTTTATAGAGCGTGCTTTACAAAAGCCCATCGAGTGGGTTATCGCCGTAAAACTAGAGCGGTATTATACAAAAGAAGAGATTATAAACCTCTATCTCAACCAGTTCGACTTCCTGTACAATGCCGTGGGAATACAATCGGCGGCACAGGTCTATTTCAATAAAACGCCTAAAGAATTAACTATAGAGGAATCCGCTACACTTATCGGAATGTGTATGAACCCTTCATATTACAATCCTAAGAGATACGCCAAAAGAACAGAAGAAAGACGTAATGTGGTGATGAAGCAGATGCAAAACCACGGCTACATTACTCAACAAAAATACGACTCATTAAAAGCTATCCCTCTGAAATTAGATTTCAAAAGAGTTGACCATAAAGATGGCCTTGCTCCTTATTTCCGCGAATACCTGCGTATCACAATGAGCGCAAAAAAACCGGACAGATCTAATTATGCAGACTGGCAGATGCAACAATTCTCACTGGATTCGCTCAACTGGGAGACAAATCCGTTGTATGGATGGTGTAACAAAAACCAAAAGTCTGATGGTTCGAATTACAATCTGTCTACCGACGGCCTTAAAATATACGCGACAGTAGATTCCCGTATGCAACAATATGCCGAAGAAGCGATGACCGAACATCTGAGCAAAGACCTGCAACCTAAATTCGATAAAGAGAAGAAAGGACGTGCCTATGCCCCTTATGCTTACTCGGAACGAAATAAAGTAGATGAAAGACTCGCCCGTGCCATGAAAAACTCCGACAGGTACAAGGCAATGAAAAAGGCCGGAATATCGGAAAACGAGATAGAAAAGGCATTTAAGAAACCGATAGAAATGAAAGTCTTTTCGTGGCGGGGAGAAACCGATACGATAATGACACCGCTCGATTCTATCCGCTATCACAAATCATTCCTCCGCTCGGGTTTCATGGCTATGGACACCCACAATGGCTATGTGAAAGCCTATGTAGGCGGTATCGATTACGGATTTTTCCAATACGACATGGTGAATATGGGGCGTCGTCAGGTAGGTTCCACCATTAAACCATACCTCTATACACTGGCTATGGAGGAAGGCATGACTCCTTGCGACGAAATGGTCTATGCACAACAAACACTGATTACCGAAAACGGCAAAGAATGGACCCCACGGGGACTGAAAGCATCTAAAGTCGGGGAAACGGTCACTATAAGATGGGGATTACAAAACTCTGATAATATGGTCACTGCTTACCTGATGAGCAGGACTTCGCCTTACACGTTTGTACGGATGCTGTACTCGTTCGGTCTTACAGGACGCATAGACCCGGTAGTTTCCATGTCACTGGGAACTCCCGAAGTCACAGTAGCGGAGATGGCTTCAGCCTATACTTCTTTCGCCAACAAAGGTGTACGTGTAAGTCCTATATATGTAACACATATAGAAGACCAATATGGAAATATCATCGCCAACTTTACTCCTCAGTTACGGGAAGTATTCAGTGAAGCATCGTATGTAAAAATGATAGATATGCTGCAAGGCGTGGTTAACGGAGGAACAGGTAGCCGCATCAGGCGCTATGGCATAACCGCACCGATGGGTGGCAAGACAGGAACGACCAACGACAATACCGACGGATGGTTTATGGGATTCACTCCGAGCCTTTCGGCCGGATGCTGGGTAGGCGGCGATGAAGGCACCATACACTTCGACAGCATGGCCAACGGACAAGGTGCCAGTTCGGCTCTCCCTATCGTAGGACTATTCTATAAAAAAGTATTCGCAGACAAGACCCTCGGATACAGCCAGACTGAACATTTCCCTGTCGTAAAAGGATATGGAGTCTGCGATAAGGCGGACGACGCGGACGACACAAATGACACGCCACCTGTCGGCATCGACAAGATGTTTAAATAACACGAACTGCCCGAAACACGGATGATTAAATACTACTATATAGATGATGTGACCAGGCAACAACAGGGGCCCTTTCCTCTGGATGAGTTGCAAGGTAAAAACATACGCCCCGAAACAATGGTCTGGCGGTCGGGAATGCCCGACTGGAAAAGAGCCGACAGTGTTGAAGAACTGGCTTTTCTGTTCAACAGCAGGATCCCTCTACCCCAGGAGAAGACAGAGCCGGTCAGGCAGCCTTTAGATATCAGGCATAACACACAGCCGTCGTCATACACACCCGGCTCTGCCTACAGAAACGAAGATAGTAAGTGGAACAATGTTGTACCCATGCCCAAGAACTGGTTGCTGGAATCTATCCTGCTATCCATATTTTGCTGTTCACCGGTGAGTGTTGTAGGTATCTTCTTCGCATCGAAAGTCGAGTCTCTCTACTATTCAAAAGATTTTGCCGGAGCTACCCGTGCCTCCAACAATGCGCGCAACTGGTCACTGGCTGGGATATTGTTCATCCCGGTGTGCTACATGCTGTTTATTATATTTGCCGCAGTTGTCAGGGTGCTGGCTTTTTAACAACGTTCTTTTTAATAATTCATGCCAATCAGTAGTTGAAGTTATTATGATTGTAATAAATAATCGTTCGTTTTTCTTCAACTTTTTTCTTGATAAAAAAGTTACAAAAAATCAAGGCTGCAGTCCTCACAGACCCACCATCTGCTCAGCGGCTAAACCAAATAAACTCGCCTTCGGCTCAAACAGAATTTGGTTTCACGCCACTTTCGCAGGGTGGGTACCCCTGTTGCGGACATGATGCCGGAGTCGCAATGCGACGACAAAGATTACCCTGCCTTGGTGGCTTCGCCCGGTGGCATTAAGCCGTAGTGGGGGGCACCCGTCAGGCGAAAGGGGCGTGAAATGGAAAGCGTCCGCAGGACAATCTTTCCATTTAGCCCGTGAGCCTGTAACGGGTCGCACGAAGGATGAGCCACCAAAGCGTTTTTGGTTCCTTTTGGGGATTTAGCCAAAAGGAACACAAGCAATCTTCGATTGCGCGTAGCACAAAAAAACGAACGATTAAATCCATCTACTGATTTGTATAAATAATTAGTGAATATTTAAAATAATGGAAACAGTAAAGCCGAAATTATGGTCGTTGAGTTATCTGAATGTTTGTATTGCAAACTTTCTGATGGCATGCTCATTCAATCTGCTTATGCCGTCGATACCGCTATATATAACGGAGCAAATGGGGGTGGCGCAATCCAAAACAGGTATTGTTCTGGCGTCTTATGCTATTGCATTGATGTTTGTCCGCCCGTTTTCCGGCTATATGGTGGATTTATATTCACGAAAAAAAATATTACTTATTGCGTTTTCATGCTATGTGCTCATCTTTTTTGGCTATTTCTGGGCAAGTACGATTTTGATCTTTGTAATTGTTCGTTTTCTGCATGGCATAACCTGGGGATTGTCGACTGTTTCTTCCAGTACATTGGCTATCGATGTTGTTCCATCTGAGCGCCGTGCCGAAGGAATCGGATATTACGGCACATTTATGAATGTGGCTATGGCCATAGGGCCTTTTGTGGCTATTCATATATATAATACGTGGGGATTCGATCCACTGCTTTGGTGTGCTATCGGTATGGGAACATTGGGTATAATTACGGTGGCTCTTATTAAAGCGCCCGAACGCCCGAAAGTAGAACAATCGCAAAAAATATCATTAGACCGTTTTTTCTTACTTAAAGGATGGCCGATATTTCTGAATCAGCTTCTTCCGTGTTTTGCATGGGGGACAATAGGCCCTTTTGTGGCCCAATATGGTAAAGAGATAGGAATTCCCAATGCGGGTATTTTCTTTCTTTTCTGGGCAGGGGGAATTATGGCTTCCCGTGTGTTTGCCGGGAAACTGGTAGACAGGGGAATGATCCATCAGGTAAATGTGGCGGCTATGGCTATTGTCGCTATTGCTTTCGGTATATTTGCTTTAGTACATAATATATATGCTTTCTGCGCTTCGGGTCTGTTTATCGGTGTTGGCTTCGGGATGATGTTTCCGGCGCTTCAAACGCTTTATATCAACCTTGCCGAAAACAGCCAGCGGGGAACGGCCAATTCTACATACCTCATTGGTTTCGATCTGGGACTGGCACTAGGTATGCTGATCGGCGGATATATAACAGGCTATATGTCTTTCGAGGACTTATATCTGATAGCCGCCGGTTTATGCCTGATAAGTATTGTTCTATACTGGGCCTGTTCCAGAGTGGTCTTTGAAAGAAAGCGATTGCGCTAGATTATAGGCTTCCTGTGATCATATCCATGATGCGGGAAGTCCTTGCTCCTGAAACTCCGGTCGAGGGACAGGTGTCGATGCCTCTTAGTTCATCGACAATTGTTTGTATCAATGGTTGCTGGATATGTTCGGGTTGGTCGGTTTCGTAATAAGAAACCTGATGGCCTGATACTACTGCAATAGGCTGGAACGAGAAGGTGTTGAACTTAATACTGCCATTCATTCCCATGATGGTGACAGTATCTTGTCTGGCTTCTTCGGGGCTAACGAAACACCATAGACCTGTGCCTGTTGCTCCCGACTTGAATTTCATAATGGCGGATACAGTATCAGATACCTGGTAATAACCTGCCAGATTACAGGCGTAACCTTTGGCATCTTCTATTTCGCCTAACAGGAAATCGAGAATGTCGAGTGTGTGCGGAGCCATATCGAAGAAGTAGCCGTCGCCCGCGATATCTTTTTTCACCCGCCATGGTTGAATATTAACATCCTTGTCGGCCTCACTTGCGGGACGGATATATTTTACATCTACGGATAGAACTTTACCAATGATGTTACTGTCCAAGAGTTCTTTGACTTTCCGAAAATAGGGTAATCCTCTGCGGTAATAGGCGACGAATAGCTTTTGTTTAGCATTATCGGCAGCAGAAACCATTTCGAGGCATTCGGCATAATCCATTGCCATCGGCTTTTCCACATAGACAGGTTTACCTGCCAGAAGCGCTTTGATAGTATATTCTTTATGGGAAGAGGGTGGGGTAGCCACATAGATCATGTTGATCTCCGGATCATTGATCAGGTCGTCAGCGTCGGTATAATACTTTGGAACATTATGACGTTGGGCATAATCTTTTGCCTTGGCTTCATCACGGCGCATTATAGCCATAAGTTCCGAGTGTTCTATCTTGTAAAGGGCCGGACCGCTCTTCTTTTCAGTAACGTCTCCGGCTCCTATTATTCCCCATTTAATGGTGTCCATCGGTTAGAATCTGAAATTAAGTCCACCTAAGAAATTGAATCCCTGTAGCGGGTAACCGTATTGCAGTTCATACTTCTGGAACAGCAGGTTGTTTGCGCTGGCATGAACCGATACCCAGTCAAGGATCTGATATTCTGCTCTGACATTCAGTTCATTGATATCTTTCATTTTGAAAGTAGCGTAGTTGCCCGATGTATAATCAGTCCTGTATGCTTTACGGCCACCGCCATATAAATAGCTGATGGTGAATGTCAGTTCGTCTACCGGTTTTACATCTGCTCTCAATTCGGCGGTGAAAGACGGACGTCCCCAGGCTTTCTTTTCCGATATGTCGTCTTTATCGATAAGAGATACATATCCATCGGTATATTTTACATCGTAGAAATAAGCAGTGGCTTTAAGAGACAGGTCTGTATAAGGAATAAGATTCGTCTTGAGTAAGCCTCCTATGTGGCCTGTACCAATATTCGCATATAAAGGAGTACCCACATTTGCCCAGGTATAAATATCCACAACTGGCATAGCCGATGGATCGGCGATATACAGATGATCTTTATCGGTCTTCTTATATCCTGCAAAAAGGTCGAATTCGAAACCGCTCACTACTCCCGATTTGAAGCCGATCTTAGCGTCAAACAGCGTTTTGGAATATTCCACCCGTGACAATGGAGCCACATAGCGGTTTTCCTGTAAGATGTCGAGGAAAGTATTATTGTTCACACCTCCGGTTACTTCGCCGTAGAAGGTGTTTACTTCATTGACGTGGATCGCCGCTTTCAGGTTCGGACTAACGAACATCTTGGTTTTTACATCGAATAGTCCGCTTACATTTACACCCAGGTCGGCGTTCCAGTTACCTCCTTCAAACTTTATATATGGAGTAGCAGTAATATTGGTAAATGAGTGGAAAGCATCTTCGATGTGTTTGTCTTTATCGATACCGCTGAAAGACTGGTTCATCAGGTTCCCTTTAATACCGATTGATTTATCCGACCCGAAATCTGTGTAAAAATTCACATCGGCATCTATCTGGCCACCCTTTGCTCCATCGTCGTCTTTGTATGTTCCATGTTTGCTTTTGAAGTTGCGGTAACGTATATTCGCCATGTATTTCAATACACCATCATTATTATCACTTGATCTTAATCCTGCGCCAAAGTTGATTACATTCACATTCTGGCGGGTGTCTATATCGAATGGAAAGGTTGAAGTTGCTGCTGGTAAAAAGGAATTGCCATAATAATTATATGACGTATTATAAAACGATCCGTCGAATGAAAGGATCGAAGGTTCGAATATATGCTGATATTTCAGTTTCACATTGGTCTCGGCATGCTTGGCCTTCACATCGTCCATAATATATTCACCCCCGTCGATATAGTCTACCTCTCCGTTGGTTGAACTGTGAGTAGCAAAGATATCGAGCCGGTCTGTTGCCGAGTTGAGGATGCGATAGCCGGCTGCTCCCTGTATGTTCTTGTGAGAACCGGCACCGAGATTGAGGTAGCCTCGCTTCTTGTCGAAGTCGACGCTTGTTTTTATATCTCCTGATTCGGCGCTGCCTAACTGATTGTTACTCAACCTAAGTTGTGGGGCAGAGCTTACATAATCCAGATCCCTGGCTGTAACGGTAGGTGTGTAGATCGACGGCATCGTATTTACCTTCGAGGCTTCCTGCAATGTAGGATTGTAATCGCGCTCCAACAGGACCTGACGGGTAAGTGTTGAATCTTTTCTAGTAGTTTGGGCTGTGGCAGTCAAGCTGATAATACCCAGTCCTATGACAAAAATTGACTTATATAATGTTTTCATTCTCTTGCTTTTTTCCTGTTTGTACATAAGTTATTGGTTATTTCAGTGCAGCCAGACGGCTTGAAATCATTTCAGCCAGATCAGTTTCCTGTCCTTTATAATTAGCCTGCAGGCTCTCAAGGTATTGACGTGCCTGGAACTTATCACCTCTGGCGACGTATACATCCGATAGCACTACGATTGCGCGTGCCATCCAGTATTCGTGCGGAGTGCCTTCTTTCATGAACGACTGTACCTGCTTTTCGGCCATGTCATAGTTTTTGGCTTTCAGGTAGATGTCAGCCAGTAGGTATTGTGATTCGGCGCCCGATGCGGTACGTGTATTCTTTGCCACTTCTTTCAGGTCGGCGATCGCTTTATCGGATTGTCCGAGATTCTTCAGGGATTGTCCCCTGTAGAAACGGGCTTCGTTAGCCACCGTGGCAGTCAGCTTAGTATCTTCCAGCAGTAGTCCCGCCGCAGTTACCACTTTGTTGTCCTGTTTCATCAGATATGCACAACGTAACATTCCCAGTTGCGCTATATTGCGGTTCTCGCTGTTCGATGCTATCTGGTTCAGGTGTTCGTAAGCAGCATAAGCCGATTCGTAGTTCTTGTTATCGAACTCGATACCCGAAGCCAGAATGAGGGCGTTGTCGATGTACTTAGGATTATTGGAGTTAATGACCTCTTTGAAATGAGTCAGAGCTGTTGACATATCTTTGTTATCATATGCCATACTACCCAGATAATAATGTGCATCGCTGGCGAATACTCCGGCAGGATATGTTTGCAGATATTTGTCGAATGCAGTTTTCGATCCGGCTTTATTTCCTTTCATATATACGTTTTCGGCAGCCAGATAAGTAAGGGAATCCTGGCGGCTGGCCGATAAGATGGTTCCTTTACCCAACGAGTTTACATAAGAAGCATAAGAGCCTATATCGTTGATCTCTTTGTATACACCTTCGAGACTTTGGATAGCTGTGCGGGCTTCTTCCGAATTAGGGTAGTTATTTACCACCTGTTTATAAGCGGTTATCGATTTTTGTGGGTTATTCGTATTGAAATAAAGTTGTCCAAGCTGTACGCCTGCTTTCTGAGCCAGGTTAGACTTAGGATGATCATTCAGCAACTTTTCCAGTACCGGAATCGCTTCCTGTTCTTTATCCATCATTACCAGGGCACGGCTCTTTTCATACAATGCATCGTCATAGTATTGAGAATTCGGATATTTCACCATCATGGCATTCAGGGCCGATACCTTGCCGTTGTAGTTACGTTGCAACCCCAATACAAAAGCTTTCTGGAACTCCGAATAGTCGGCATTCCCCGGATTTACATTTATCGCCTGTGAATAATAGCTTTCTGCCTGAGCAAAGTTACGTTCATACAGGTAACAATCTCCTATACGGTTCAGCGCATCCGGATAATTCTGTGACTGGCGGTTCTTTTCTGCCGAGACGTATTTCTTGAAATCTGCCAGGGCTTTATTGTAGTTCTTTAACTGATAGTTGGTGTATGCAAGATTATAAAGCCCTAAAGGATAATTCTCCTGTGTAGGCGATACCTGTGATGTATATGTTGTGAAATCGCGTAATGCCGACTGGTAATCACTTTTGCGGTAGGCTATATCCCCACGCCACAGATAGGCTTCGTTTCGTGCGGCAGCATTATAATTGCCAACATTGATGGCGGCATTCAGTTCACGGTTAGCATCGTCATATTTACCATCGATATACTCTTGTACTCCCAGCTGGAACAGGATCACCTGTTTTGCATCCAGTATTTGTCTGCCCGGAGACTTTATATTGTTGATAGCCGAGAGGGCTGTATTGTAATTCTTTGTTGAAAGCAATGTCGTTGCCAGTGCTTCATTCACATTGTTTGTGTATTGTGAATCCGGATATTCCGTAAGGAAACGTTGCGCAGCTGTGATGGCTTCTCCGAAAGTAGATACGCCTGTGCTGTTCATCAATACTACATAATTGTAAAGTGCTTCTTCGCTTATACCTCTGTCAAAAGATGAACGTGCGGCGGCATCAAAAGCCATTATGGCATTTGGTCTGTCGTTTATTTTCAGGTAAGATTGTCCGAGCAACATATATCCGGCCTGTCCGAGCAAATCATCTGTAGAGGCAACATATTTCAATGCATTTACTGTTTTGCTATAAGCATTGGTACGGTAATAAGCTTCTGCCAGTTGATACATATCGTCACGGAACGGAGTTTCTGTGTTTTCAAGATATCTCTCATAATTACTGATGGCCTGAGATGTATTGCCGAGACGATAGTAACTGTTCCCCAGCAAACGGTAGACTTCCGTTGCGTTTTTTGTGTTTGGATAGGCAGAAAGGTAATCCTGTCCTTCGCTTATGGTTCCATTCAGGTCCCCATCGAGATAAGAACTCTGCATCAGGAAGAAAGAGGCTGTTTCCCTGTATTCGCCTTTGCTTTTCAGCTTGCGGAAGATAGGGATTGCCTGGGAGTATTCACCTTCCTGAAAGCTGATATACGCCAGATAATAAGATGCTGGTTCGTTATATTTTTTGCTGTTACGGCTCAAAAGACCAAACAGACGCTTGGCATCGTTCCTATTACCTTCCTGCAGATTGGCATAGGCTGTCCTGTACGCATAGTCTTCTTGTTCCTTCACAGAAAGATAGTCCATATCAGACTGGTTGAACCAGTATAATGCTTTTTTCCAGTCTTTTTCAATGAAATGATATGAGCCTATATAGAAGCATATTTCGTTACGGTGGTATGTTTCAGGATATTTTTCAAGGTAATCCTTCAGGTTGTTTGTTATTTCAGGCGTTCCTATATAATACATCGAACTCAGTATTATATAATCGGCTTCCTGAATGGATTTGGAATCTTTCGACTTAGCTTTGAATTCTTCGAGACTATGGATAGCTCCCGTGTAATTATCGTTCAGGTACATTTCTTTCCCTTGCGAGAAAAGTCTGCCCGGCGATTCTGTGTATGCCGATTTCTGAGCATGTACAGATGGCAAGCATAGTATAATTCCTACAGCTACAAGTAGTTTTTTCATATTTTCATTTTTTGTATTTTCTTTACGACTTCTTTTACTGATAGTAAACCGAATAGTTCGGATTTAAGTTCCGTTATCTTAATAAATTCGAGGTTTGCCACATCGTCTTCTGCTTTCAATACCTTAGTGTCGGATACTTTACACAGATAAACCAGGTCGAGCGTCTGTACTTCGAATCCTGAATACACATAGATATTTGGTATAGAGAACAGATATTTCACATCTTCCACATTCAGCCCTGTTTCTTCTTTTACCTCCCGTATAACAGCTTCTTCCCCTGTTTCGTTCATATCGACAAATCCTCCGGGCAGGTCAAGTGTACCTTTTACCGGCTCGTGCGCCCGTGTGGCAACAAGCAACTCATTCTTCTCATTTATGATAAGGGCGATTGTAGATGAACATGAGTTGAAGTAGTAGACAAAACCACAATTCTCACATCTTTTTGATTTGAAATTATTTTCAACAAAGCGGTTCGAACCGCATTTTGGACAGTATTTAAACTGTGCGAGTGGGTGCATTCGGTTTTCAGTTTTATTATTTTTTGCCTTCCTTACTTTTAGTATATTCTTCAGCCACGAGAGAGAGTTCATTGTACCAATCTTCACCAAAACACCTTACTAATGGTTCTTTCAGGAATTGGTATATTTTCAATCCGTTCTTGTTTCCTAATTCGACCGCTGCTTTGCAGACCCGCCATCTATGATAATTAACGGCTGTAAATTCTTTATATTTTTGCAGGCGGATAGGGTATAAATGACAGGAGATCGGTTTGTAAAAATCTACTTTCCCTTCACGATAAGCCTTTTCAATGGCGCATTTGCATATCCCGTTCTCATCGTAATACGTAAAAACACAGTCCTTTCCATTCACAATGGAAGTAACCATATCGCCGTCACCATCCTCGTAAGCCACACCTTGTTCTTTGATTATTTCCTGAGCAGCGGGAGACAGATCGTTCCAAACCTGAGGCAGCAGGTTTTTTATTATTTCAACTTCCTCATCTTCGAGGGGAGCTCCCGAATCTCCTTCTACACAACATTCTCCCTTGCATGCCGATAAGTCGCACAGGAAATTTTCCTCTATTATATCTGATGCGATTATCGTATCTTTGATCTGAAACATACTGTTACTGACAGTTTTTTTAAGTTTAGGCAAAGATAGTAGTTTTTGATACACAGCGCAATTGGTAATATCACTAATTAGATAAAAGTGCCCTTTCATTTAACACAATTTGATTAAATATGAAATCTATTTGCCATATGTCAGAATTTCTTTTATTTTTGCATTGGATTTAGAGAACACCTTGGTGGTTCACAAATCATGGCGCAGTAGTTCAATGGATAGAATAGAAGTTTCCTAAACTTTAGATTCGGGTTCGATTCCCGGCTGTGCTACAAATAAGAAATATTTTCTTTGATTTCTTCAGACTTCAAAACCAAAAGCTTTCCTTATTGTTATATTGCTATAGATAATTTAATAAAATAATCATTATGAAAACAAAACTTCCTTTAACATTAAGCCTGCTATTTTTCCTTTTTATATCAAATATAAATGTTTCGAACGCCCAGCTGATAAGATATGGTTTGAAAGCAGGAGTCGACGTGTCCGACCACAAAATAAATTCCGATATATTCAGCGTTAAAAACCGTGTAGGCTTTCAGATAGGAGGCGTACTCCAGATCAATGTTCCACTTACCGGATTTGGTGTAGAATCGGGTCTGCAATATGGAAATAAGAGTTACAAAATATCTAACGATAACGGACAGGGAGATATCTCGAACCTCAATTATCTGACTGTGCCTATTATGCTTCGTAAGAGTTTCTCCATATTCGGAGTTGCCGGAATATATGTTAAAGCCGGAGTTTTCGGTAATGTAAAAGTGGGAGGTGGCGAACTGACACTGACTGACGGAACCAAATATGACCAAAAAGGATTCCAGACAGGTCTGGATACCGGATTAGGTGTAAGTCTGCTGAATCATCTCGAATTAGGTATGCAATACCGCTACAAATTCTCAGATACTTATGATCAGGAAGCCGCTAAAGATTTCCGTAAGGTAGATAGACAAACATGGACTGTTAGTCTTGCATATTTATTCTAATTAATGGTTTTATACGCCGACGTTGTCTTACCTCTACCATTACAAGGCCTTTATACCTATTCCGTCCCTTATGATATCAGTAGATCTGTGCATGAGGGAAGTAGGGTTATTGTGCAATTCGGCAAGAAAAAATTCTATACGGCTATTGTATTCCGCAAGTATGAAGCCGAAGAGAAGCTGCAGGTCGTAAAAGAAATTGTAACCAGCCTCGAAGACTATCCTATTGTAACAGCTGATCAACTCCGGTTTTGGGAGTGGATATCATTTTATTATATGTGCTCATTGGGAGACGTGTACAGGGCAGCTTTACCATCGGCTTTAAAGCTGGAAAGCGAAACGCATGTCCTGCTTAATCCTGATCTTGAAGGAAAAGAACCATTTACTCCCAACGAGCGGAAGGTCTTCTACCAATTGAGCCCTGACAAAGCATTGTCAATATCCGAAATAGAGAAACTGGTACAGATACCGAATGCCATACCTGTTGTAAAATCACTGGTTGATAAACAGGCTGCCTTTATAAGTGAAGATATATATAATGCTTACTCTGCCAAAACACAGCAGGCGGTTCGGCTGGCTCAGGATTTTACGGAAGAACGGCTCTGCGAAATATTGGATGGCCTTGCCAAAGCCAAGAAACAACAACATTTGCTTACGGTCTTCCTCGGTCTGCAAACGGGACCCAGCCCTGTTTTAAAGAAGAAACTGCTTGATGAAGCTAACGTTTCGCAAGCTGTACTGAGCGGGCTGATAGAGAAAGATATCCTCGAAGCGTATGACTTCGAAATAAGTCGTTTCAACTACGGAGAATCCGATTTCGATGCAGCCAAAGAACTCAATCCCTATCAGCAAAAGGCCTACAAAGAGATCATAGAATCCTTCAAGGAAAAGGATATCGCTTTACTTCATGGAGTAACATCGAGCGGAAAGACCGAGATATATATTCAACTCATCAAAGATGCTATTGCCAGAGGTAAGCAAGTGCTTTATCTTCTACCCGAGATAGCCCTGACCACACAGATCACCAATCGTTTGAAAGCAGTATTTGGTAACAAACTGGTAGTCTATCATTCGAAGTTCAACGATAACGAACGGGCTGAAACGTGGACTAACCTCTTAAAAGATAAAAATATCCAGGTCGTTTTAGGTGCGCGTTCCGCTGTATTCCTGCCATTCCGGAATCTGGGATTGGTTATTGTGGACGAAGAGCACGAAGGTTCATACAAGCAGCAGGAGCCCGCCCCCCGCTACAATGCCCGTAACGCTTCTATTATGCTGGCGGATATGCATACGGCTAAGGTGCTTTTGGGTACGGCTACTCCGGCCATAGAAACATATTATAATGCTCTTGAAGGCCGGTACGGACTTGTCCGGCTGACGAAGAGGCACGAAGATATTGAACTTCCCGAAATAGCTGTCATTAATACTAAAGAACTCAGGCGTACAAAGCAGATGAAGTCTATCATCTCTCCCCCGCTCGCCAATCGGATGAAAGTTGCCCTTGAGGAAAAAGAGCAGATCATTCTTTTCCAGAACAGGAGAGGATTCGCATCCATGCTTGAATGTAAGAACTGCTCGTGGACACCTCATTGTAACAATTGTGACGTAAGTCTTACTTATCACAAAGGGCAGCGCATGATGGTCTGTCACTATTGCGGGGCTGTTTATCCTGTCCCTGCGGAATGTCCCGAATGTAAAACACCTACCCTCGACATATTGGGGTATGGTACCGAACGCATAGAAGAAGAGGTCAGAGAGGCTTTTCCCGAAGCATCCATTGTTCGCATGGATCTCGATACTACCCGTGGTAAACGGTCGTATGAAAAGATCATCACCGATTTTGAGGAAAACAAGACCAATATACTGGTTGGCACGCAGATGGTATCCAAAGGGCTCGACTTTGAAAATGTCTCTGTCGTTGGCATCCTCAATGCTGATAACCTGTTAAATTATCCCGATTTCAGGGCTTATGAAAAAGCTTATCAGCTTATAACACAAGTGAGTGGCCGTGCAGGACGAAGAAATAAACAAGGACTGGTTATGCTGCAAACGGCACATCCTGCGCATCCTATTATTAATTTCGTTAAGCAAAACGATTACGAATCATTCTACAAAGTCCAGACAGAGGAACGCAAGGTATTTCATTATCCACCCTTTTACAGGCTTATTTCTATTGTCCTCAGGGGTAGGGATGAAAACACAGTAGATCATGCAGCAAAGGATCTGGCACAGGCTCTCAAACTGTCTTTTGGAAGCCGCATACTTGGCCCTGGCAAGCCGCCGGTATCGCGCGTGCAATCCTTGTATATACGCAATATTCTGCTCAAGATAGAGAATAATGCTTCGATACAAAAAGTACGGGAGGCTATCTATCTGCATCAGCAAACTGTGTTTAAAAACCCTGATTATAAGTCTCTTCTGTTACACTACGATGTCGATCCGATGTAAAACCTGACAAACCTGACAGATTATTCAGTTAACAGTCAACAGCGATCAGTTAACAATTTTATTCTTTGCGTCTCTGCGTCTTTGCGAGAAACTTGTTTTGTTAAAACCTAACACTTCTGACAGATTTTTCAGTTGACGAGGTACAAGTTGAAAATTAAAACTTGTCTGTTCTTTCTACTTTTGTTTTCCACATCAAAGATCACTTTTGTTATAATTTATATTTTATAGTATAGATAAAGATTTATCTTTGTGATAACAACACTAATAAAACACACATAATACCATGGACTTTAACTTTTCATTCGGGGATATATTCCGCTATTGGAACACACTTACAGATTATATAAATCCTGTTTGGATAATAGCATGGGCTATTATTGGCGGACTCATAGGTTTTTTCCTGTTTCTTGTTTTAGAACTTGTTTTAAGGAAGAAGATACTGGTCAACCGCCGGCATTGGAGCCTTAAATATCTTTCATATATCTATATGGCCTTTTTCCTGTTATTCGGGGCGTTCTGCTTTACTCAATGGTTTGCAATACATAATTGCCAGACACAGTTGGTTAATAATATACCGGCTTATCTGGGTAGTGCTAATGCGGCTTTTAACGAATACCTTAAAGATGAAATAGAGGCCGTTGTAGAAGCACGTTATCTGGATTTAACGGGACGCGAAGCTCTAACTAAAACAGCCGATGTCGCTGCAAAAACACTGAGTGATTATATAAAATCAACTGAAACAGATATAGGCTCAAAAGTTTCGGCAATGCTGATACAGACCGATTTTATAAAAGAAAAGGTTGTGTCTCAACTAGCCGAGAAAGTAGGGGAACAACTGCTCATGGACAAGGATCTGACGCAGGAAATGCTGGATGTGAAGATCAATAATATACTAAATGACGGAGTATTGAACAGCGTGGTCGAAAAACATATCCGGAATATATTCGGCGGATTGAAAATGCAAATCTACCTCATTTTCCTGATTGGCCTTCTGATCCCTGTCGCCGAAATTATTCTCGCTCATTATCTGGAGAAGAAACAACTAAAGGAAGAATCAGATGTGCTTCAACTTCCGTTACCGGAGCAGGATTCTGTTTAAGATAATAGCCGGTGAACAATTGGTATCAAAAGTGCCGTCATCACTCCCATTAATCCTATAGCCAGGCCGCTAAGCGCCCCCTCGATGACACCCATTTCCATAGCCTTTGCTGTGCCTACGCCGTGGGCAGATGCTCCCATGGCCAGACCTTTGGCCACACTGCTCTGTATGCCGAGCAGGCGAAGGATCGGTGGCCCTACGATACTGCCGAATATACCGCAAAACAGGACAATGACAGCCGTCAGAGAAACGTTTCCTCCCGATTGCTGAGCAATACTCATTGCTATAGGTGTTGTGACGGATTTAGGTTCCAGACTGTGGATGATAATCTGATCGGCTCCTGTGATCTTCGCTAATATGATCACGCTGATTATCCCTACCACGCTACCTATAAATATAGAAGTGAGGATAGATATGACATTTCCTTTCAGATATTCCATTTGCTCATACAATACATATCCGAGAGCGACTACCGAAGGGCCCAGCATAAAGCTTACAAACCGGCTGCCGTATTCGAATGTTTCGTAACTGATCCCTGATATTTTCAGAAAAGCTATTATGATGGCGATGGAAATGATCAACGGATGAAGAAGCCCTATCCGGGTTTTCTTAAACACCCATTGTCCGAACAGATAGCTTCCGAAAACAAGGAGAAGTGTAAATTCAGTAGATTCGAAAAGAGCTTTCATTTGTGTTGCCTCCCCTCCATTTTCTGTTGAATAATAGCCACTACCGCAATAACAAGAACCGTGCTGACCGAACAGATGATAAGTATCGACATCCAGAATTTGCTGATGATTCCGTATGAGCCCAACAGGCCTGCTCCCGCAGGGATGAAAAATATAGCCATATTGCGGGTGAATGCATTGGCAACATCTTTTACTCTGTCAGCATCGAAAATTTTAAAATAAAGACTGAGGAACAATAATATCATTCCGAGGATATTTCCGGGCACAAACCCATTGATAAAGTAGCTGATGGCTTCACCTAAGAAATAAAACAGAAGAATGATAAAGATACCTTTTACCATTTTCATAACGATAACCTTACTAATTAACCTGGTGCAAAGATAGATATAAGTAATTTCAAACGAGGCCAAAAAGATCAAAAGTTGACAAAGTTGACGCATTTTTAGCTATTAGCTATTAGCCAATGGCTATTAGCTTTTTAACTAAAACCTGACAAAGGTTACAACTTTCAATCAACAAAATCGCTAAGCCGCAAAGTGTAATTTTTAAATTTCTGAACATCGATTTTTAAATTTTCCATATAGATAAAGAACTCTGAAAAAAATGCAACTTTAAACCCCGGATATAGGCCTGTATAGACATAAATATACTGATGGAATCTCAAGATGGTTTTAACTTTTATTGAACTTTATAGTATCTTTGTTGTTCTAGAATAAAAAGACGCTAACAGAAACCACAATAATATTTACATAAAAACATTTTAAGATGAAAAAAGTATTTATAGCTATCGTATTAGCTACACTGTCTTTAGGGTTACATGCACAAACCGGAGAAAAAGTTATTATGCCTAAAATGGGTTATCAAACAGAAGGTGAACGTTTTCTGATAGGAGTGGAAGGCCGTTATTCATTAACTGAAAATATCCGTTTGGCACCAGGCGTATCGGTCTTGTTTCCTAACAATAATACAACGGGCTTGGATGTAGATGTAAACGTTCATTATGTGTTTCCTATAGAGGGTGGATTCTCTCTTTACCCATTTGTTGGAGGAGCGATGTTGAATAACCGTTGGTCTGATAACGGAAACAGTGATAGCTGGACAGATTTCGGATTTAATATTGGTGCTGGAGCCCAATATGAACTTACAAGCAACGGATATTTGAATTTTGAATTTAAATATACGTTCAGAGAAGGAAAAGATCCGGCCTATTTTACTCTGGGTTACGGAGTCAGGTTCTAAGAAAAAATAAACAGATAAAGAAAAGGGGCTGTCCCAAAAGTAATTTTTGATTTCTTTCTGTCATCCTGAACGGAGTGAAGGATCTTCTTTTGAGAGTTGAGATTCTTCGTTACACTCAGAATGACAAAAGAAAGTAACACTTTGATAGTGTAATCTTACTTTTGGGACAGCCTCTTTTTTATTCTTCGAATATTTCCAGTGAAAATCTTTCACCATCAAAAACTCCGTATGAGAAGTATTCGATCCAGTCACCCAAAATAGAGATCCTGCTACTGGCCGATAACATCAGGTCGAGCATGATATGCCGGTGCCCAAAAATAAAGAAGTTGATATTAGGCGCTAGTCGTAATTGTTTCTTCGCAAAAAGGACAAGATGTTCCTCGTCTTCCCCGAAATATTCGGGCGTAACATGTACCGTACGGTTATGGTTCGACCACCACTGGGCAAATCCCATTGTCCATCGCGGGTGGATAGATGCATACAATTTACGGCAAATCTTGCTGTGGAATATTCCCCGCAAAACTTTGAATGTTAAAGAATTATCTCCCAGTCCGTCACCGTGTGCGAGAAAGAATTTCTTTCCGTGTATATCACGTACCAATGGATTGAGGTGTACGATCATTCCACATTCTTTTTGCAGGTAATCGGTTACCCAGATATCATGGTTTCCTATAAAGAAGTGAACTTCGATTCCTGCATCGGTCAATTCGGCAATTTTGCCCAATACCCGGACAAAGCCACGGGGAACTACATTCTTATATTCGAACCAGTAATCGAAAATATCTCCGAGCAGGTAAATGGCTTCGGCGTCTTGCTTTGCCATATCGAGCCAGCGGCACAATTTCCGTTCTATATCATGTTGGGGAGTTTTGCTATTATATGCCTTTACCGCAGGCAAAGTCATTTGCTGAAATTTACCTTCATCTTTATTCTTGTTATGAAGGAACGATCCTAAATGTACATCCGATAAAAAGTAAACTTTTTTCGCCACCGCCACTTTATTTAAAGGAATCCTAATTCAAGCTTTGCTTCCTCACTCAGCATTTCTTTTGTCCATTGGGGCTCGAATGTGAGGTTGACAATCACATTATTCACTCCGGGAATTGTTTCTACCTTGTAACGTACATCTTCCAGAATGAAATCTGCTGCCGGGCAGTTCGGGGCTGTTAATGTCATTGTGATAGTAACATTCTTTTCATCGTCTACTTCTACTTCGTAGATTAGTCCGAGGTCGTATATGTTGACAGGTATTTCGGGATCATAAACTGTTTTCAGCATGTTTACGATTTTTCCTTCCATTTCTAATAAATCGCTCATAATGATATCTTTTAATTATGTATCAGTTATAAACAGCCAGTACAAGCCGATAGTTTATAACGATTCTATTTTGTGCTGCAAAAATAGTGAAAAAAGATGATATATGCGAATTGGTGGTCAAAGGAGTAATCACTTGTTTCAGTCATTAGTAGTCAGGGAGTTAAGAATAAGTAATGTTAACATTATTTTCTTCTTAACTACTAAGTTGCTAAGCAACTGGTAACTACTTGATTCCTTTAACTCCTGTTATATCCTTCCTCTATCCAGATAACTGTAATATGAATGGTCGCAAACTATTATGTGATCAAGTAATTGTATCTCCATAATTTTTCCGGCTTCTTTCAGTTTCCGGGTGATATTGTCGTCATCTCCACTGGGATTGGAATTGCCTGAAGGATGATTGTGGCATAGTATCATCGCCGAAGCCAGGCTGTCTATCGCTTCTTTCATTATCATTCTGACATCGACTACAGTACCCGTTACACCACCTTTGCTTACCTGTATTTTTTTCAGCACTTTATTTGCTCTGTTCAATAAAAGTACCCATACTTCCTCGTGTTTCAGGTCTGCCAGCACAGGGTGGAATATATTATAGACATCCTCACTCGATGTTATTTGTGGCTGGGTGATTACTTCCGATAACTTGCGCCGTTTTCCCAGTTCAAGGGCGGCGACTATTGTTATCGCTTTGGCTTCGCCTATCCCGTTGAAGTTCTTTATCAGGTCTTTTATTTCCAGTTTACCCAACAGGTTAAGGTTATTCTCTGCGCTGCGCAAAATGCGTTGAGCCAGTTCGACCGCCGTTTCATTTTTGTTGCCCGAACCAATAAGGATACCGAGTAACTCTGCATCAGATAATGCGCCTACTCCTTTCAGGAGCATCTTCTCGCGGGGGCGGTCTTCTTCCGCCCAGTCTTTGATGTTAAGTTTTACTTTGTTTTCCATAAATAAAAAAGAGACATACCCAAAGATATGCCTCTTTTCTGATATATCGAAAAGTTTTTAACCTTTTACACGTTCTACATACGAACCATCAGCAGTACTGATCTTTATCTTATCACCTTCGTTGATAAACAATGGAACACGTACCTCTGCGCCTGTTTCTACAGTGGCAGGTTTCAATGTGTTGGTTGCTGTATCACCTTTCATTCCGGGTTCGGTATATGTTACTTGAAGAATAACATTCTGAGGCATTTCGGCTGTCAGGATAGTTTCAGTTTCGGCATGTACCTGTACTTCTACCATATCGCCTTCCTTGAGGAAAGCCACGCCGCTGATCATATCTCCGGCGATAGATACTTGCTCGAAAGTCTCTGTATTCATAAAGTTGTAACCCATATCATCCTGATAGAGATACTGATAAGGTCTTCTTTCTATACGTACTTCATCTAGTTTTACCCCCGCATTGAATGTGCGTTCCAAAACACGGCCTGTGGTTACGCTTCTCATTTTAGTGCGTACAAAAGCCGCGCCTTTTCCGGGTTTAACATGTAAGAATTCGATAATAACATAGTATTGTCCATCGATGTCGATGCACATACCATTTCTTATATCTGCTGTAGTTGCCATTAAATTATATTTGGTTATTATTAAAATTTTCGAGTTGCAAAGATAATAAAATGTAGTTATGAGTTATAAATTATGAATTATAAGTTGACGTTTTTCAACAAATAACTTATTATACTCTCCATTTATAACTTATAATTCATAACTCATAATTATTTAACGAATCCTCTGTTTTTCAATAAATATACCGGGTTTGGCTCTGCTCCCCTGAATTTCTTGTAAAGGGTCATCGGTTCGTCTGAGCCACCCTTGGACAATACATTTTCTCGGAACGATTTTGCTGTTTCCTGATCGAAGATATTTCCTTTTTCTACAAACGCATTGAATGCATCAGAGTCGAGTACTTCAGACCACAGATAACTATAATATCCCGATGAATAACCTCCACTGAAAATATGCTGGAAGTATGTGCTTCTGTATCTTGGGATAATTTCAGGTATCAGTCCTATTTTATTCATAGCATCGGCTTCGAATTTATTTACATCCAGATTTTTCAATCCGTCCCCGCCTTTAGCATTACTGTCGCTGGTCATCGTATACCAGTTCATGTCGAGAATGGCAGCTGCAACAAGCTCAGTTGTGCGGAATCCCTGATTAAAATATCCTGCGTTCTGTATTTTCTGAATCAATTCCTGAGGAATAACTTCACCTGTTTCGTAATGTTTCGCATACATTTTCAGTACTTCCGGTTCGAATGCCCAATGCTCCATTATCTGTGATGGTAGTTCTACGAAATCACGGGCAACAGCAGTACCTGATACTCCGTTGTAAGTACATTTCGATAATAATCCGTGCAATCCGTGTCCGAACTCGTGGAACATTGTCTCTACCTGGTCTATAGTAAGCAGAGCTGGTTTTCCTTCTGTCGGAGGATTGTAATTACCTACATTGTAAATCAAAGGATGAACAAAGTCTCCTTTGAATACTTCCTGTTTGCGGAAACTGCTCATCCATGCTCCCGGACGTTTTCCCTGGCGTGCAAAGTCGTCGAAATAGATCAGTCCGATCAGTGAACCATCGACGTCACTTACTTCATAAGCTTTTACGTCTTGCTGGTATACAGGGACATCTGTTCGTTGTTTGAAAGTGATCCCGTATAGTTTATTAGCCACAGCAAACACTCCCTGACGCACATTATCAGCCTGGAAATATGGTTTCAGCGCTTCTTCGTCCAGTGCGTATTTTTCTTTACGAAGTTTTTCGGCATAATACCACCAATCCCATGATTCTACTTTTATGTTTTTCCCTTCTTTGTCGGCAATTGCCTGCAATTCAGCTAATTCTTTTTTAGCCTGAGGGAGGGCGTATTTCCAGATATTGTTTAGCAAATCCATTACATTATCCGGGGTTTTTGCCATTGTGCGTTCCAGTACATAGTCTGCATGGGTATTATATCCGAGGATATTTGCTTTCTCCAGTCTCAGACTGACAATTTTTTTGATATTCTCTTTATTGTCGAACTCGTTGCCATTATCGGCACGCATGTACATAGCTTTATATAATTTCTCACGAAGGTCACGGTTTTCAGCATATTGCAGGAATGGCTCCCAGCTGGGTTTGCTCAGTCCGAATACCCATTTGCCTTCCAGTCCCTTATCTTTTGCAGTTTTTGCAGCAGCGGCGATCACATCTTCCGGTAGTCCGGCAAGGTCTTCTTTGTTTTCAATAACTAATTGATAACTATCTGTTTCTTTCAATAGGTTTTGGTTAAAGGCTAGGGAAGCCGAGCTTAGTTCCTTATTGATCTCACGCAGACGGGTTTGTTTCGATCCGTCTAACAAAATCCCCGAACGTACAAAGCTTTTGTATGTATTATCAAGTAGCATTTTTTGTTCTGTAGTCAGCTTTGCAACACTGGTAGTGTCATCATGTACGGCCTTGATACGATCGAATAATGCGGTATTGAAATTGATATTATCATAATGCTCGGTGCGTTTCGGAGTTATTTCCTTTTCCAGGCTTTGGTATATAGAATCAGACATTGTACCTGTCATCACCGAAAATGCAGCGCCTACTTTATCAAGCATCCTGCCCGACTCGTCAAGGGCTACTATTGTGTTTTCGAATGTTGCAGGTTCAGGGTTATTCACAATGGAGGCTATTTCAGCATTATGGCGTTTCATTCCTTCTTCAAATGCAGGGATGAAATGTTCTGCTTTTATCAGGTCGAAAGGCGGAACCCCGTTAGGTGTGCTGTAATCCGAAAAGAACGGATTATCCGTACCCTTATTGCTTGTAGAGTTACAAGAATAAATCATAATTGATAAACTTAAAATAAACAGTAATTTTCTCATACAACGACTATAGATTTAATTAATGTTAAATGAACAAATTAGAACAAAAATAGGTAAAATTTGCTTTCGAATATAAAATATTGAGCAAATTGTAAGATAAAATATCTTTCGTATGAGTAATTCAATAAAATAATATATACATTTGTTTAACAGACAGACACCTGAAATTCTGTAAAACACACATTTTAATAATCTAATACAACAAGACTTTTATGTTTCAAAACCCGTTTTCTTTTAAAGGTCGTATTCGCAGGCTCGAGTACGGCCTAAGCATTATTTTTATGTATCTTGCGGCTACTCTGATAGGTTTTATCATAGGCTTTTCTGGTATGCCTGAAGAGGTATTGTACATTTTTCTCATCCCTGTTTATTGGTTTATTTGGGCACAGGGAGCTAAAAGGTGCCATGACCGGAATAATACAGGCTGGTTTCAGATAATTCCTTTTTATGGTTTCTGGATGTTGTTTGCCGATGGAGATTATGGCGAAAACGATTACGGGCCTAATCCGAAGGGTTTGGGTAATACTACTGTAGAGGATATGATAGATAGTATAGGAGAACCCGAAGAAGAGGAAATGTAAAAAGATTTAGTGGATATTCCGATTAAATTTCTTAAACTTGTAGAAGTTTAGAAATATCGTTATGAAAGGAATAATTAATAGAAAGGGACTATTTTATTTATTTATTGCTATAGGTATTATCATATTTCCTTTTTGTTCGGGAAGCGTTGATAATCAGTTAAAAAAGATTGTTGAAGATACAAATAAAGCTACTCCCAGGCTTTTGGATCAATGGACGCGGCTCGATAGCTGCAAAGCATTGCCCGGTAAAAATATACGGCATTTTCATACTGTAAGCGATATTGTAATATCCGATACCACTCTTTTCAAGTCCAATCTGAAACCTCAGGTTGTGAGTGTAATAAAGACAAGCCCCGATATGAAATTTTTCAGAGAAAACGGGGTGACCATGCAATACCAGTATAACGACCAGTCGGGCAAATACATATTTTCGTTGGTTATAACTCCCGAAGATTATAAGAATTAATAAAAATATACGCTATGATTTTAGACAGTTTGAAAAACGCAGAGTTGTATTATGGGATACATCCTCTGTTTAAAGAAGCTTTTGAATATCTTAAGTCTGTTGACTTCATGAAGGCTGAGACAGGTAAGACCGAACTGAAAGGAAAAGATCTTTTTGTTGTGGTCAGCGACAGTGACCTAAGGACTGAAGAAGAAGCTAAAATGGAAGTTCACAATAAATATATTGATATACAGCTTCCGGTCAGCGTTGCCGAAACATATGGATGGAAAGCCCGCGGCGAACTGGAAAATGAGAGGGATATATTTAACGAAGAAAAAGATATTCAGTTTTTTTACGATAAAGGTACTACGCTGGTAACAGCCGTACCCGGCGATTTTGCCATATTTTTTCCTCAGGATGGACATGCGCCATGTATCGGTGGCGGAGGCAAAGTTCGCAAAGTAGTAGTTAAAATAGTTATGAATTATGAGTTATAAATTATGAATTGCCTTGAAACTCATAACCTATAATTCCTAAAATAATAAGCCCATGTTGAAACTAGTAAAGAACGATATATGGTTAAAACCATATGCAGAAGCCATAGAAGGACGTTACAATTATGTGTTGAAGCGGGAAGCCGATTTAACAAATAATGGTAAAGTATCATTGGCCGATTTTGCTTCGGGACATCTGTATTTCGGACTGCACAAACAAGCCCGGATGTGGATTTTCAGGGAATGGGCTCCCAATGCGACGGCGATTTATATGGTCGGCGATTTCAACGGCTGGCAGAAACAGGACGATTTTAAACTGAACAGGAAAGATAATGGTGAATGGGAGTTGAAGCTTCCTCTGGACAAGATAAAGCACGGCGATCTGTTCAAACTTATCGTATGCTGGTATGGAGGCGAAGCAGAACGTATTCCTGCCTGGGCTACACGGGTTGTGCAGGATGAGAATACAAAAATATTCAGTGCGCAGGTTTGGGTTCCGAAAGAATCATACGAGTTCAAAAAGAAAGCTTTCAAGCCGAAAACCGATCCTTTACTGATCTATGAATGCCATATCGGTATGGCTGCCGAGCAGGAAAAGGTTGGGACATACGAAGAATTCAGGACAAATATATTACCGCGGATAAAAGAAGACGGATATAATACTATCCAGATAATGGCCATACAGGAGCATCCTTATTATGGCTCGTTCGGATATCATGTTTCCAGTTTCTTTGCTGCATCTTCCCGCTTTGGTACTCCCGACGAGCTGAAGCATCTGATCGACGACGCCCACCAATTGGGGCTGGCGGTGATTATGGATATTGTTCATTCTCATGCTGTAAAGAATGAGGTGGAAGGCTTGGGGCGTTTCGATGGATCTTTCAGCCAATATTTCCATGAAGGTAGTCGCAGGGAGCATCCTGCCTGGGATTCACTGGTATTCGACTATGGAAAGAATGAAGTTCTTCACTTTCTCTTGTCCAATTGCAAATTCTGGCTCGAAGAATATAAATTCGACGGTTTCCGTTTCGACGGCGTAACATCGATGCTCTATTATAGTCATGGACTGGGTGATAATTTCAGTGGCTATCAGGATTATTATAACGGCAACGAAGATGAGGATGCGATCGCTTACCTTACCCTTGCCAACAAGTTGATACATGAAGTAAACCCCAAAGCGATCACAATAGCTGAAGAGGTGAGTGGGATGCCGGGATTGGCTACCAAAATAAAAGACGGCGGATACGGTTTCGATTACCGTATGGCTATGAATATCCCTGACTACTGGATCAAAATAATCAAAGAGAGAAAAGACGAAGAATGGCATCCTACCGGCATATTCTGGGAATTGACTAACAGACGTGAGGATGAAAAAACAATATCGTATGCCGAGAGCCATGATCAGGCGTTGGTGGGAGACAAAACGATCATATTCCGCCTGATAGACTCAGACATGTACTGGTATATGTCGAAGCATTATGGTAGTTCATATGCTACTGACCGGGGGATTGCCCTGCATAAAATGATACGCCTTGTTACAGCATCTACCATAAACGGAGGTTACCTTAATTTTATGGGAAATGAATTCGGTCATCCCGAATGGGTGGATTTTCCCCGTGAAGGTAATGGCTGGTCATACAAATATGCCCGTCGTCAGTGGTGGCTGGCAGATAATAAAGATTTGAAATATCATTATCTGGGCGATTTTGATAAAGCGATGCTCGAACTCATCTCTTCCGTAAAACATTTCGAAAAGACTCCGGTTATCCGGCTTTGGGATAAGGACGAAGACCAGGTGTTGGCATATATGAGAGAGGATTACATTTTTGTATTCAATTTCAATCCGAATAAATCATTCTTCGATTATGGATTCCTTGCGCCTGAAGGAAGGTACAAAGCTGTACTGAACAGCGATTCACATCTGTATGGAGGAAACGACCTGATGGATGAATCGGTGGAGCATTTTACAGTTCATGATGAATTGTATGCAAAAGACAGTAAAGGCTGGCTGAAACTGTATATCCCAGCACGCACTGCATTTGTTCTGAAGAAAATAGATTAAAATATAAAAAGGTCTGGTTGTCAGGCCTTTTTCGATAATAGAAAAGCTGTATTGTACAATAGCAAAAACTTTGACTACCTTTGTGTAAAGGAATCATGAATTATAATAAATATAAATATTTAAGATGAAATTATATCCGCTAAAATTTAAACCGATCCTCAAATCTATCATATGGGGTGGTAATGAAATCTGCAAATTTAAAGGTGTAACTCCCGAGGAAGAAGGAATAGGCGAGAGTTGGGAGATCTCCAGTGTTGAAGGCAATGTTTCTGTCGTGGCCAACGGAGAACTGGAAAACAAAAGCCTTGATGGAGTAATAGCAACATACAAAGAGCAATTGGTAGGAAAAAAGAACTATGAAACATTTGGAACGACTTTCCCTTTGCTGATCAAATTTATAGATGCCCGCGACAATTTGTCTATCCAGGTTCACCCCGATGATGAACTGGCTAAGAAACGTCACAACTCATTTGGGAAAACCGAAATGTGGTATGTGATTAATGCTGCTCCGGGTGCATTCCTTTATTCAGGATTTGAAAAACAGATGACTCCCGGTTCGTATGTGAAGAGTATCGAAGACAATACATTTGTAGATTCTCTGGCAAAACACGATGTGAAGAAAGGTGATGTGTTTTTCCTCCCTGCCGGACGCGTGCATGCGATAGGCGCAGGGACGTTTATTGCTGAAATACAGCAAACATCCAATATTACATACCGTATTTACGATTATAACCGCAAAGACGCAAACGGTAACGGACGTGAGTTGCATACCGAACTGGCTAAAGATGCGATAGACTTTAAGCTGTATGACGATTATAAAACATCATATACCAGAAAGGAAAACCAGCCGGTACTGCTCGAATCTTGTAAATACTTTACAACAAACCTGCTGGAGCTGACAAAAGATGTTACCCGTGATTATAGCGCGACAGATTCGTTCGTTGCATATATTTGTATGGGAGGCGCCTGTCAGATAAAAGACGATAAAGGAAACGAATTGGATGTAAAACAAGGGGAGACGATCCTTATTCCAGCCGATACAAAGAGTGTGCTTATCAGTCCGCAGGGAAGTGTTCTGCTTCTTGAAACGTATGTGTGATTAATTTAATATATCAAGATTTCAGGTTTCAAGATTTCAAAATTGGATAAATCAGTAATTCTGTTTATATAATGAAATCTTGAAACCTGAAATCTTGAAACCCAATCTTATGATAGGAATATTATTAGTCAATACCGGAAGTCCGAAGACATGTAAACGGGAAGATGTAAAATTCTTTATCCGTGCCATGCTCTCCGACCCTTATGTAATGACTGTTGCCGATTGGTTCCGTCCTGTTCTGGTTAATGGTATTATTCTTCCTTTTCGCCAGTTTCCTTCAACAAGGCATTATGAAATGATCTGGGATATGAGCTGTGATGACTCTCCTTTATTGCATCATGCGAAAAAATTAGCGGAAAAACTGGAACAGCAAACCGAAATACCCGTCGAGGTTGCCATGCGTTATGGCGAACCTTCGGTTCAGGCTGCCTTTGAGCGCCTTCTGGCTAAAGAAAGCAGGTTGCATGAAGTTATTGTCCTGCCGTTATTTCCGCAATATGCCGAATCTTCGTATAAAACGGTGGTGGATCATGTAGGTCAGGTTTTTTATAAACGGCCGTATCCTTTCCGTCTTAAATTTGTCGAACCCTATTTTGATCATCCTGCATATATTTCATCTTTGGCAGAAAGAATAAAACCATATATCGGAGAAGGTTTTGATAAGCTGGTGTTTACATTCCATAGTCTCCCTCTCAGCCATGTGGAAGAAGGGTGGAATAAAGGCAAGGATTTTGATTATGTGTACCAGACAAAAGAAACAATAAGGTTACTTATCAAAGCATTAGCCATCGATCCCCGCAAAACAAGGCTGGTTTATCATTCGGCAATGGGCAGTAAATGGCTGAAGCCCGATCTGGATGACACAATAAAAGAACTGGCCGGAGCAGGAACAAATAAAGTCATTGTTGTTGCACCGGGTTTTGCAGCCGACAACCTGGAAACCCTGTACGATATAAATATAAAAGCCCGTGAACTGTTTCAGAAAGAAGGTGGGACGGATTTTTCCTTTGTTCCGTGCCTCAATCACGAAGATTATTGGGTAGAGAGTGTGATTAAGATAATTACTTAACCGGAAAAACAGGCAGAGAGAATGAAACGGATACTTTTTTTTAACGATAGCCTTGTTATGGGAGGTACGGAAGTTCTTCTGGTAGATCTTTTAAATCATCTGGCGGCAAAAGAATGCGAGTTGACACTCCTGCTGCCCGAAATTTCGGATAAGGATGTATTGCTGAATAAGGTATCGCCTAAAATATCGGTAAAATATCTATATCCCGACAAATTATCCCATTTCAGGCGAAAGCTTAGCGAGAGCATGATGATCTTCTTACCACGGCTATATGCCCGTATAAAAGGGATAGACGAGGCTGATTATGACGAGATAGTTTGTTTCAAAGAAACTTTCTTCGCCCGCATTTTCTCAAAAATGAAAGTCCGGAAAATATTGTGGATTCACAATATTATATATAGGAGAAAATATGAAATAAATTCGTTCAGGGAAAGACTGTCGGTCTGGCTGAATATAATACAATTAAGTAAAGTTCAAAGATCATATGATTCTTTCGATAAAGTAATCTGTGTGTCCGATGCAGCAAAGAATGCTTATATAGACGTCCTGCATGAAGGAATGATGCCTAAACAGGATATTGGGGTATTGTATAATGCGATTGATCTGACGCAGGTAGTCGAAAAGTCGAAAGAGCCGATCCTGGATATTCCGCAAGACCGGACAAATTTTATACTGATAACCCGCACCTCACCGGAAAAACGTGTCGACCGGTTGATCAATGCTGCCGCCCGGTTGAAGGATGACAACTACAATTTTCATATCTATATCTTTGGAGATGGCATGGATAGCCCAGGAATGAAAGATATGCTTTCAAAAAGAGATTTGCTTGAAAATATAACATTAAAGGGGCGCGTAGATAACCCTTTTCCTTATGTATTGCAATGTAAATGGAGCCTGTGTGTGTCCGAGAGAGAGAGCTTCTCGCTTGTCCTGCTGGAATCCATGGCGCTTAAAACACCTGTAATAACTACCGATTGCGGAGGACCCCGCGATATTGTCGATGGAGGAAAATACGGACTGTTAGTCGACAATAGTACAGAAGGGGTTTATCAGGGGATGAAAGCTGTCCTGGATGATCCGGTTCTTTCTGTAAAATACAGCTCTGATCTAGATGAAGCTGTTTCCAGATTCAATTACAACGGGTGGTTGAATAAAGTGTACGACCTGCTGGAGCTTTGTTAGTTTATTAACAATAAGGCCGATTTTTCAACAAGAAAAACATTCTTACACAAATTTAACACTAAAATCATAGTTTTTATTCTTTAATTTGTCATCTAAAAGAAAATTAGAATTTTTTGTATGGGTAAAATAATTGCACTGGCCAATCAGAAGGGTGGCGTAGGAAAAACAACAACTACAATAAATCTGGCGGCTTCACTGGCGGCATTGGAAAAAACAGTTTTGGTGGTAGATGCTGATCCTCAGGCAAACGCTTCGTCCGGCTTGGGTATTGACATAAAGAAGGTAAATAAGACTATTTATGAATGTCTTATCGGTGCCGCATCTCCCAAAGACGCCATCGTGAAAACAGAAATAGAGCGTTTGGAGGTGATTCCCTCTCACATAAATCTGGTAGGAGCAGAGTTGGAAATGCTGAATATCGATAACCGGGAAAAACAACTGGCAGAGGTACTTACTCCTTTGAAATCCGATTACGATTTTATTCTGATAGACTGTTCCCCTTCATTGGGACTGATAACAGTGAATGCCCTTACGGCAGCCGATTCTATTATTATACCGGTCCAGTGTGAGTATTTCGCATTGGAAGGAATCAGTAAACTACTGAATACAATAAAAATTATTAAGAATAAATTGAACCCTTCACTCGAAATAGAAGGATTCCTGCTGACTATGTACGATGCGCGCTTGCGTCTGGCTAATCAGATATATGAAGAAGTGAAGAACCACTTTCAGGATCTGGTATTCACTACTGTTATCCAGCGTAATGTCAAGCTGAGCGAGTCTCAGAGTTTTGCCCAGCCGGTGCTCGTTTACGATGCAGCATCCAAGGGTGCGGTCAATCACATGCAACTGGCTAAAGAACTTATCGATAAAAATTCGTAACTTTGCATTCTATACTAAACCGATAAAGAATTGATATGGCTAAAAAGATGGTATTAGGAAGGGGGCTCGATGCTCTTATCACCATTGATGAAGTAAAAACCGAGGGTTCATCCTCTATAAACGAGATAGAACTGTCGAAAATACAGGCTAATCCCGGTCAGCCCCGTCATATTTTCGATGAAGAGGCATTGCAGGAATTGGCCGCTTCTATACGCCAGATAGGAGTTATCCAGCCTATTACGTTAAGAAAGACCGACGACGATTCATACCAGATCATTGCGGGTGAACGCCGTTACAGGGCATCGCAGATCGCAGGATTGACGACTATACCTGCATATATAAAAACAGCCGAAGATGAGGCTGTGATGGAAATGGCCCTGATCGAAAATATTCAGCGTGAAGACCTCAATTCCATAGAAATAGCTTTAGCCTATCAGAAACTGATAGAAACATACAGCCTTACGCAGGAGCAACTCAGTGATCGTGTAGGGAAGAAAAGGACAACAATAGCCAATTACCTGCGTTTGCTGAAACTACCTGCCGAAATTCAGATGGGTATCCGCGATAAAAAAGTGGATATGGCTCATGCCCGTACCCTGGTTACCCTGGAAGACGCGGCAGCACAACTCGAGGTTTATGAACTGATCCTTGAAGAAGGTTTGTCGGTTCGTAAGGTGGAGGAATACGTGAGGGCGATTGCCAAAGGCGAAAAGCTGGAAGACCTTCTTAAAGAGGAGAAAGCCGTTGAAGCAGTAAAAAGAACAGGGGTGAAAAAAGCAACTCCCGAAGAATTCGAGTTGTTGAAAACTCATCTGTCCAAATTTTTCTCTACGAAAGTGCAACTTACCTGTAACGAACAGGGAAAAGGAAAAATCAGTATTCCGTTTAAATCGGAAGAAGAACTGGAAAGAATTATGGCAATATTCGACCAGTTGAAAAAATAAAAAGGTTAATTATCCGTAGTAATTATATATGAGAAAGGGGTTGATTATTTATTTATTGTGTGTAGTGGGGATGGCAACTATTCCTTTACATGCGCAGAATTCTGAGACCCAAGATATAGTAAATGCCGAGGAAAAACAGGATAGTATTCCACCTGATGCGATTTCGCCGATAATCGGAGAAAAAAAAATAGTATTGAACGATTCTTTGAAAATAACTTTACCTAAAGAAGAATTTAAACCGGATTCAAAAAAAGCAGTCATATTTTCGGCTATTCTTCCGGGGTTGGGACAAATATATAACCGTAAATACTGGAAACTTCCGCTTGTATACGGAGGTGCCATCGGTTTGACATACGCTATTACCTGGAATGGTACGACGTATGGTGATTATAAGAATGCATATAGCGATCTGGTAAATGATGTTCCGGATGGACGGTATCAGAATTTTCTGCGCTATGGAATGACCTCTCCCGAAGACTGGAGTGGTGGACGTGAAGGGTTCAGGCAGTTCCTGAAACGGGGAAAAGATAGTTTTCGCCGCAACAGGGACTTAGCGATAATCGTAGCTGTAGGTGTATATGCCTTATGCATGATTGATGCGTATGTCGATGCTCAATTGTATGATTTTAATATGTCGCCCGATCTTTCGATGAATATTTACCCCGTTGTATGGGGCCCGTCTCCTACATCGAAAATGGCAGTAGGGTTGCAGTGTAGTATAGTTTTTTAATTTAAAAGTAAATAAGCAAGGCAGTCTTTTCATATTCCGTGAAATTTCTGTGATACCATAAAAAGACACTTATGCTGAAAAAAATATTTTTTACAGGACTCTTGTTCGGTAATGTGCTTTTCGCACTGGGACAGTCCGACCACAAAAGCTTAAAAGAAACCATTACCGATAAGGACATTACTTATCCTGTGGATATGGAGCGCAATTACGATCAGTTATTATCTGATTGGAGCAGAGATGTCAAATTCTCCGATAACTGCCGTTCTAATGATGATGGGGCTATTACATTCAACGACTCTGTTTACATGCAGCGGTTATATGCTTTGCCTACACAGATGGAGTTGGTTTTTAATCCATTAGTGAAGAGCTATATCGAGATGTATGCCGGTCGTAGAAAAGATCAGGTGAGCTATATGTTGGGCCTGGGGAAATATTATTTTCCGATGTTTGAAGAAGAACTCGATAAAGAAGGCTTGCCGTTAGAGCTCAAATATCTTCCGGTGATAGAATCGGCGTTGAATCCTATTGCCCGCTCCCGTGTAGGTGCTACAGGTTTGTGGCAGTTTATGGCCACTACCGGAAAAATGTATGATCTTGAAATAAACAGTTTGGTTGATGAGCGTAGAGATCCTCATAAATCAACTAATGCGGCAGTCAGATACCTGAAAGATATGTACGCTATATATGGAGACTGGAATCTGGTGATAGCGGCATATAATTGTGGGCCCGGCAATGTGAATAAGGCGATACGCCGCAGTGGTGGACAAACTGATTACTGGGCTATTTATCCTTATCTGCCTAAAGAGACGAGAGGATATGTGCCCATATTCATAGCGGCCACATATATCATGAATTATTATAACGAACATAATATTTGTCCGGCCGAATGCAAGATTCCGGCATCAGTCGATTCCCTGATGGTTAATAAAAATATCCATTTTCAGCAAATTGCAGATGTGATTAATGTATCGATAGACGATATTCGTGCATATAACCCTCAGTTTAAGAATGATATTATTCCGGGGGATTATAAAGCTTATTCCCTGAGTTTGCCTATGAATAAACTTTCTGCGTTTATCGACAACAAAGATGCTATTTATGCTTATCGATCGAATGAGTTGCTGACTCACCGCAAGATGGCAGGATTAGACGTTGTCGGCGGAGGAAGTTCTTCTTCAGGAAATGCTGTGACTTATCGGGTAAAAAGAGGAGATACGATGTCGAAAATCGCAGGCACGTATGGAGTAACCACTGCTCAGATCAAACAGTGGAACGGATTATCCTCAAATAAATTATCCGTAGGGAGGAGATTGAAAATATATCGTCCGGTTCAGGCCAAAGAAGAAGATACATCTACACAACTGGCTTCGAATAATGTTAGTACCACCGAAGAAACTACTGTTGTAGCTGTATCTGGATTGACAAAAACAGTGTCTGTTCCCAAAACTGTAACTTCCTACTATAAAGTACGTAAGGGTGATACATGGGCAGGGGTTGCACGTAAAAACGGAGCTTCCATAAATGATATAAAAAAATGGAACGGAATAAAGAATAATAGCCTTATTGCAGGTAAAAGCCTGAAAATTCAAAAAATAGAATATGTTCAGATAGAAGAAAAGGTGGAACTGCCTGAACCTGAGCTTCCTGTTGTATTGATTGATTCTACATATACAGCCAGTCTGATTGACGGATATATGAAAAAAATCGTACGTGACGAATCTACCCTGCCTATAGTAAGGATTGCAGCCACAGACGGGGATGATGAAGATCGGCGCTCATCAAGTGACGACTCCAAAATTATTTATCATAAAGTAAAAATAGGAGAGACCATAACTCAGATAGCTTCCCGGTATAATGTGTCAAAAAAAGATATAGTTACCTGGAACAAGCTTTCCTCCAGTATGGCAAAAGTAGGTCAGCGGCTGCTTATTATATTACCCGATCAGTCTGACGAAAGTAATGTTGTAAGCAGTAGGGAAGCTACAGCACACAGGGCGATATTATCTTCCAGTAATTAAAGAAAGAATAGAATTTAATATTTAAAATCAATTTTAATAGAGATACTTCACTCTATTAGGATTGATTTTATTATTTTTGTTTCCTTACTCAAAACTTATGGCAAAAGAGAGCACATATACTCAAGATGATTTGTTGGTTGAGCAAGAGTTCAATGCGCTTATTGATGATTACCTGAAGACTAACCATAGACGAAAAGTTGATATCATCACAAAAGCTTTCCTCTTTGCAAAAGAGGCTCATAAAGGTGCGCGCCGGCGTTCGGGTGAACCTTATATATTACATCCTATTTCGGTAGCCCGTATTGTCTGCGGCGAAATAGGCCTCGGTTCCACGTCTATCTGCGCCGCCCTGCTTCATGATGTGGTGGAAGATACGGAGTACACCGTAGACGATGTAAAAGTCCTTTTCGGAGAGAAGATCGCTCAGATAGTGGATGGCCTGACAAAAATATCCAGTGGTATGTTTGGTGAAAACGTTTCGGCTCAGGCTGAGAATTTCCGCAAACTGTTACTTACCATGTCTGACGACATTCGTGTTATTCTGGTCAAGATAGCCGACCGGTTGCACAATATGCGTACGTTAGGCGCAATGACCCCGGCCAAACAATATAAAATAGCCGGCGAAACTATGTATATTTATGCCCCTCTGGCACACCGGCTTGGTCTGTTTGCTATTAAAACAGAATTAGAAGAACTCAGTTTCAAGTGGGAGAATCAGGAAGTATATAAAGAAATAGAATATAAGTTACAAGCCACACACAAGCTGAGGACTAATGTGTATGAGCATTTTGCCGGTCCTGTTATAGAAAAACTTAACGAACTGGGTTTTAAATACGAAATAAGGGCGCGTGAGAAATCCATTTATTCCATCTGGAATAAGATGCAGGCAAAAGGAGTCCCTTTCGAAGAAATATATGATATTTTCGCAGTCCGCATTATTTTTGAGAACGAACCGGGTATCGATGAAAAGAAGCGATGTTGGGATATCTATTCCGTTATTACTGACATATACAAACTGCGCCCCGACAGAATCAGAGATTGGGTAAGCAGACCCAAGTCGAACGGATATCAGGCATTGCATCTCACCGTTATGGGGCCCGACGGGCAATGGATAGAAATTCAAATCAGAAGCCGGCGAATGGACGACATCGCAGAAAAAGGTTTCGCTGCTCATTGGAAATACAAAGAAGGAAAAATAGAAGAGGATACCGAGCTCGACAAATGGCTCAAAACTATCAAAGAAATCCTTGAAAGCCCTAGTCCCAATGCCATGGACTTTCTCGATACCATAAAACTCAATCTCTTTTCTCAGGAAATATTCGTCTTCACCCCTAAAGGGGAAATCCGCACTCTGGCGCAAGGTGCTACAGCACTTGATTTTGCATATGATCTTCATTCCGATATTGGTGACCATTGTATAGGAGCAAAGGTTAATCATAAGTTAGTGCCTTTCAGTGAAAAGCTTAACAGTGGCGATCAGGTTGAGATTCTTACATCGAAAACGCAACAACCTAAAGCCGAATGGCTCGGGCTGGTTACTACGGCAAAAGCCCGGACAAAAATAGAATATGCCCTGCGACGGATCAGGCGCGATGTGGCTAAAAAAGGCGAGGAGATTTTAAATAAAGGCTTTAAGGAAGCTGAAATGGAACTTACTCCGGCGATCCTTGACCGGATGATGGATTACTATCAAAAGGTAAACAAAGAAGAACTGTTTTATGCGATCGGGAATAATGATATCGCACTGCCTCAGCGCATTGATAAAATATTAAGCCTTAAAAAGCAAAATCCGGATAACCTGCTTCTTAAATATATGAAACAGGCGTTCCATGTAGTAAAAAAAGGGGATAAGGAAAAAGGTGAAAAGCCGGTTGAATATGAGCATATAGATCCAAAGAAAACATATATTCTCGAAGAAGACTCTTTCAATAAAAACTTCAAGATACCTACCTGTTGCAATCCTATTCCGGGCGACAAAGTGTTCGGATACCTGACCGATGATAATGAGGTCGAAGTGCATAGCATACATTGTCCTGTGGGGCTAAAACTGAAAGCCAGCCAGGGAGATCGCATTATAAATCTGGAATGGGGGAGTTATACTCAATTTCCGTTCCATACGACAATTACAGTCTCAGGGATAGACCGCATGGGAATATTAAACGAAATAACCAAGGTGATCACTGCTGGGTCGCTCAATATAAAAGGATTGAATGTGGAGACCAATGACGGTGTCTTTGAAGGGAAGATAAATATCTATGTGCACGATGTGAATGATCTGCAGGCTTTATGTTCGCGGATAGCAAAAATAAAAGGAGTAAAAGCCGTAAACAGAAAATAAAAGGATTACAGATGTCGAAGTATTGCATAATAATGATTAAAATTTTGGAGCAGGAAAATATTTTTATTACTTTTGCATCTGAAAAATAAAATAGAGGGAGAGGAGGCCGTGGCTTCCTCTTTCTTGTTCCTGAAAGAAATGATAGAAAAAGATCAGATAAAAAATATTGCGGAAGCGTTCATCGGGGATACTGGTATGTTCTTGGTAGATGTATCTGTGAGGCCGGGTAACGTAATCGTAGTTGAGGTAGATAGCGAGGAAGGGGTGAGCATCGATGATTGTATCTCTCTTAGCCGTAATATTGAGTCACAGCTGGATAGGGATGTTGAAGACTTCGAGTTGGAAGTTGGTTCGGCGGGTATTACTTCACCATTCAAGATTCCACGTCAATATCAAAAGAATATCGGAAATGAGGTGGAGGTTTTGACCAAAAACGGACAAAAACTTTCAGGAATATTAAAATCTTCGGACGAAGCAGGCTTTGTGGTAGTTGTAACAAAAATGGTAAAACCCGAAGGAGCTAAAAAGAAGGTGGCAATGGAAGAAGAACTTCCTTTTGCCTATGATGATGTAAAATATACAAAATACTTAATACGATTTAAATAACTGTTATGGCTAAAAAAGAAGTTATTAGTATGATCGATACGTTTTCAGAATTTAAAGAACTGAAAAATATCGACAGAATGACAATGATCAGTGTACTTGAAGAATCGTTTCGCAACGTAATCGCGAAACTGTTCGGAACCAATGATAATTATGATGTTATTATCAATCCCGATAAAGGAGACCTCGAAATCTGGCGCAACCGCACTATCGTGGAAGATGATCAGCTGGAAGATCCCAATACCGAAATATCACTTACCGAAGCACAGAAAATCGATGAGGACTTTGAGGTGGGAGAGGAAGTTACCGATGAAGTATTCTTTGAAGACTTCGGTCGTCGTGCTATCTTAAATCTTCGTCAGACCCTTACCTCAAAAATACTGGAACTTCAGAAAGAAGGACTTTATGCCCGCTATAAAGAGAAGATCGGCGAAATAGTTTCGGGAGAAGTATATCAGATATGGAAAAAAGAAATATTGCTGCTCGATGATGAGAAAGAAGAATTACTACTTCCTAAAACAGAGCAGATACCAAGCGACTTTTTCCGCAAAGGTGAGCATGTCCGTGCTGTAGTGGAAAGGGTTGATAATAAAAATAATAATCCGAAGATCATATTGTCGCGTACATCTCCTGTATTCCTGGAAAGATTACTCGAGCTGGAAGTGCCTGAGATCAATGACGGGCTGATCACAATAAAAAATATAGCACGCATACCAGGCGAAAGAGCGAAAGTTGCAGTGGAATCGTATGATGAACGTATCGATCCGGTAGGAGCCTGCGTGGGGATGAAAGGATCGCGTATACATGGCATTGTGCGTGAATTGCGTAACGAAAATATCGATATTATCAATTATACGCCGAATACCAGCCTTTATATTCAGCGTGCGCTGAGTCCGGCTAAAATTACCTCTGTAAAAATAAATGAAGAGGAAAAGCGTGCCGAAGTATTGTTGCGCCCTGAGGAAGTTTCATTAGCTATCGGTAAAGGCGGATTCAATATCAAGCTGGCCAGTATGCTTACAGGCTATACTATCGATGTGTATCGCGATATAGACGATTTCGACGAGGAAGATATCTATCTGGATGAATTCCGTGACGAAATAGATGGCTGGGTAATAGATCAGTTGAAGCGTATCGGCTGTGTGACAGCGAAGAACGTTTTGGCTGCCGACAGAGATAAGCTAATTCAGGAGGCAGATTTAGAAGAAGGTACAGTGGATGAAATCCTCGATATTTTGAGGGCAGAATTTACTGATGAGGAGTAATCTTAATTTGGTTATTAGCTTATTTCTTAATACTTTTGTATCCCGAACAGGATCTGCAAAGTTTTAGAAACGACAACATCAAGAAAAACGTATAAGTCCGCTGTTCATTTTTAGAATTAAAAAAAATATATGTCTATAAGATTAATAAAAATATCAAAAGATCTGAATGTAGGAATCAGCAGCTTAGTTGAATTTCTGCACAAAAAAGGTTTTGATGTAGAGTCAAACCCAAATACTAAAATTGACAGTGGGCAACAAGAACTTCTGATAAGGGAATTTGGCGACTCGGAAGATCTAAGAGCTTTCTTTGACTACAAAAAAGAAAAAGAAAGAGCAAAAGAAGTTCCGAAAGAAGAGGTGAAGCCTGAGCCTGAACCGGTGAAGGAAGAACCTGTTCAGACCGAAATAAAAACAGAAATTCCGGAATCGATCAAACCTCATGTGCAGGTTGTAGACAAAATTGATCTGGATGCATTAAACCGGCCAAAGAAAGTTGAACTACGGAGAGAGGAAGTTGTTGTTGAGCCAGAAGAAATGCCTGTAATAGAAGAAGTCGTTGAAGAGATAAAAGTGCAACCAGAGCCACTTCCCGAAAAAGAAGTAGAGCAAGTGATAGAAGAGAAGGTTGAGATAATAGAGGAAGCCCCGGAAGAAGAGATTCCTGCATCTGTTGTCATAGAAGAGACAGTTGAAGTTGAGCCGGCAGAGGAGGAAAAAGAACCTTCGAATGAAGTATTCAGACTGAATAAAGCCACAATTAAGTCTAATATCGTAGTTAAAGGTTCAATTGACCTGAGTTCGATCAATGACAAAACCCGTCCGGCGAAAAAGACCAAAGCTGAAAAACGGAAAGAACGACTTGAAAAAGAACAACAGGATCAGAAGAAAGTAAAGGATACTACAGTGCGTTTGCTGAAAAAAGAAACTGATGAAGAGGCTAAAAAACGCAAGGCAAACGAAGATAATGACGATAACGCGAAGAAAAAACGTAATCGTATAAAGAAAGGTAAAGTTGACATTGAAAAAGGTGTTCCACAAGGTGGCGGCGCAGGTGTACAGCGTCAGGGAGACAAATCGAAACATAGTCTCCGTAAGCCTATTGTTAAACATGTAGTCAATGAAGAAGACGTTCAGAAACAAATAAAGGAAACCCTTGCCCGGCTAACTAGTAAAGGAGGAAAGAGCAAAGGATCTAAATACAGGAAAGAGAAGCGTGATGCAATTTCTCAAAGACAACAGGAGGAACTGGAGCAACAGGAACAGGAAAGTAAGGTGTTGAAGATAACAGAATTTGTTACTGCAAACGACCTTGCCAATATGATGAATGTGCCGGTTGTTCAGGTAATATCTACCTGTATGAGCATAGGCATCATGGTGTCTATCAACCAACGCCTCGATGCGGAAACAATAAATATAGTTGCCGAAGAATTCGGATTTAAGACCGAATATGTAAGTGCTGAAGTAGTTGAAGCTATAAATGAAGAGGAGGACAATGAAGAAGATTTGGAACCTCGTGCGCCTATCGTTACCGTAATGGGACACGTAGACCACGGTAAGACTTCGCTCCTTGACACTATACGTCAGACAAATGTGATCGCCGGAGAGGCCGGAGGTATCACACAGCATATCGGAGCTTATAATGTGAAGTTAAAATCAGGTCGACGTATAACATTCCTCGATACTCCCGGACACGAAGCATTTACTGCGATGCGTGCACGTGGAGCCAAGGTTACGGATATTGCGATAATCATTGTCGCAGCCGACGATAACGTCATGCCGCAAACAGTGGAAGCTATCAACCATGCTTCTGCAGCAGGTGTACCTATTGTGTTTGCGATCAATAAAATTGATAAACCGGGAGCAAATCCTGAAAAAATAAAAGAAACTCTGGCTAATATGAACTACCTTGTGGAGTCATGGGGTGGTAAATACCAGTCGCAGGATATTTCTGCAAAGCAAGGGCTTGGGGTAGATGAACTACTCGAAAAAGTATTGCTGGAAGCAGAATTGCTAGACCTGAAAGCAAATCCGAACCGTCGTGCAACAGGTTCTGTAATAGAATCGTCACTGGATAAAGGGCGTGGATATCTTTCTACAATTCTGGTAGAGAACGGGACTTTGAAAAAAGGAGATATAGTTCTTGCGGGGACTTACTTTGGGCGTGTGAAGGCTATGTTCAATGAACGAAACCAGAATATTGAGGCTGCCGCACCTGCTGCACCTGCGTTAATTCTCGGGTTAAATGGTGCACCACAGGCCGGAGACATCTTCCATGTGCTGGAAACAGAACAGGAAGCCCGTGAAATAGCAACCAAACGTGAACAGTTGCAACGCGAACAAGGTCTGCGTACACAAAAGATACTTACACTTGATGATATAGGCCGTCGTATTGCGATCGGAAACTTCCAGCAGTTGAATGTCATAGTGAAAGGTGATGTGGACGGTTCGGTAGAAGCACTTTCCGACTCATTGATCCGACTGTCTACGGAAGAAATACAGGTGAATGTTATTCATAAAGCAGTAGGTCAGATATCAGAATCAGATATAACACTGGCTGCAGCATCTGATGCCATTATAATAGGGTTCCAGGTACGTCCGTCTCAGGCTGCAAGAAGAGCTGCCGAGAAAGACGGAGTGGAAATACGTCTGTATTCAATTATTTACGATGCTATAGAAGAAGTGAAATCGGCGATGGAAGGTATGCTTTCTCCTGAAATTAAGGAAGTGCAAACCGGGTATGTTGAAGTACGTGAAGTCTTCAAGATTACCAAAGTGGGTACAGTTGCCGGATGTATGGTTAAGGAGGGTAAGCTTAAGAGAGCCAATAAGATACGCCTTATTCGAGATGGTATAGTTATCTATTCGGGTGAACTTGGATCACTGAAGCGTTTCAAAGATGATGTGAAAGAAGTCGCTGCCGGATATGAGTGCGGTTTGAATATACATAACTATAATGATATAAAAATTGGTGATGTAATTGAACCATTTGAAGAAATAGAGGTAAAGAAAACGTTGTAATAAAAAAATATTACTTATCTTTGCATCATTAAAGAATAACCTAAAGAAAAACCAATTGATAGTTGTTGACAAGCAATCTTGCCTTGAAAGTCGGTGGTACTAACCATACCACCGAAACACACAACTATCAACAGGTTTTAAAGGTTAACTCGAATTCTTCGTCTGATTTAATAAATTGCCACTCTACAAATAGCAATAGTCATGATGAAAAAAATTATCTTTTCAATATTTCTTACATTTTCGGTATTTTATGCTGAGAGTATAGTTGCGCAGAGTGCTATGCAAATAGCTTTTATTAATTCGAATGAGCTATTAGAAGCCATTCCTGAGAAAGTAGAAGCTACAAAATTTATCAATGATCTGAATCAGAAGTATAAAGACGAATTGCAGGTAATGCAAAACGATTATAATAAGAAATATTCTGATTTTATTTCATATCAGAATTCTATGGCCGATAATGTACGTCTTCGCCGTATGCAGGAACTATATGAACTGGAACGTCAGATAAACAATTTTATGAAAGTCGCTCAGGAAGATATCAATCTTCAGGAACAACAACTGATAGTGCCTTTACGCAAAAAGGTGAAAGATGCCATTTATCAGGTTGGAATTGAACAGGGCTTTGTTTGTATCTATGACCTGGCAAATCCAGCAATAGCTTTTGTTACACCGGATGCAACGAATGCGACAGATCTGGTAAAGAAGAAGCTTGAAGTGAGATAACAGGAATCAGTATAACAAAAATATAAATGCTTCTTTCTACAGAAGCATTTTTTGTATAAAGAAATAAAATCGATGTTAAAACCAGGACCTATAGGCGTTTTTGATTCGGGCTATGGAGGGTTGACTATCCTTTCGCAGTTTCAGGCTCTTATGCCTGAGTACGATTATTTCTATCTTGGCGATAATTCCCGTGCTCCGTATGGTTCCCGATCGTTCGACATTGTTTATGAATTTACAAAACAAGCAGTACTGGCTCTTTTCGATAAAGGATGTAATCTTGTTATTCTTGCCTGTAATACAGCCTCGGCGAAAGCCTTGCGTACTATACAGCAAAATGATTTGCCCAAAATACATCCCGATAAAAGAGTTTTGGGAGTCATACGCCCTACTGCCGAAATTATAGGTGATATTACCAAAACGCGTCATATCGGGATATTGGGTACAGCGGGTACAATACAATCCGAATCGTACCCCATAGAAATAAATAAGCTCCATCCGGATATACAAGTGACAGGCCAGGCCTGCCCGATGTGGGTTCCCCTTGTCGAGAACAATGAGTTTGAAGGCGAAGGGGCAGATTATTTTGTAAAAAAGTATCTCGGCCACATATTATCTGCAGATCCGCTAATCGATACTCTTATTCTTGGCTGCACTCACTATCCGTTACTGTTGGATAAGATAAATTCATATCTTCCGCCAGAAGTAAGGGCTCTACCACAAGGTGAATACGTGGCAAGAAGCTTGCAGGATTATCTTTCACGTCATTCCGAAATGGAAAAGGTGTGTACGAAAGGCGGAACAGTGAAATACTATACCACAGAATCTCCACAAAAATTCTCTGAGACAGCTACCATTTTTTTAAATAAAAAAATAGATGTAGAACGGATTACACTAGAATAAGATAAGCTTATTTATCAATAATATGAGGTGAATTATTATTTACCTTAGTCTTGCTCTGTGAAAGATTAAAAGTGTAAAACTCCGTTTTTTTTCTTTCTTTTGTATATTCAAGGGCTTTGAACCATGCGCAAAATAATCCATATAGATATGGATGCTTTCTATGCATCTATCGAGCAACGTGATAATCCACAGTACAGGGGAAAGCCTCTGGCTGTAGGATATTCGGGGCCAAGGGGTGTTGTGGCTGCAGCCAGTTATGAGTCGCGGCGCTATGGGGTGCGCTCGGCTATGGCTTCAAAGACCGCTTTACGTAAATGTCCGCACCTTATATTTGTACCGGCACGTTTCGATGTGTACAAGTCTGTCTCACGGCAGATAATGAGTATCTTTTATGAGTACACCGATCTGGTAGAACCTTTGTCGCTGGATGAAGCTTTCCTTGATGTCACCGAAAATCATAAAGACATTCCTTCTGCTACGCAAATAGCACAGGAGATCAAACAAAAAATATATGAAGCAACTCACCTTACAGCTTCTGCCGGGGTGTCATTCAATAAATTCCTGGCCAAAATAGCATCTGATCAAAACAAACCCAATGGATTGTTTGTAGTAAAGCCAAAAATAGCCGAAAAATTTGTAGAGTCACTACCAATCGAAAGATTTTTTGGGGTAGGGAAGGTTACTGCAACACACATGCATGAATTGGGCATAAAAACAGGATGGGATCTGAAACAGCGTACCGAGCAGGAGTTAGTCGCTCATTTTGGTAAAGCAGGCCATATTTATTATCAAAATGCAAGGGCGATAGACGACCGTCCTGTGGAATCGTACCGCATACGTAAATCTATAAGTTCCGAAACTACATTCGACAGGGATATTGATGATCTTGATGAATTAGCCCTCGAATTGGATATTGTAGCGCGCGATGCATTTGAAGATATAAAGAAAAAGAGTTTTAAAGGAAGGACGATCACCCTGAAAATAAAATATGCAGATTTCAAAATTATTACACGCAGTAGGACTTTTCCCGATCCGGTAACGGAATATCCGGATTTTTACAAAGCTGGATTTGAACTGCTTCAGAATGTAGACCTTTCTCCAAAAGTGAGACTGATAGGCCTCGGTCTTAAAAATAATGAAGAAGAAACTAATTGGAGCGGAGCTATCCAGCTGAGAATTAATTTTGAAGAAAACGAACCGGAAGCCCGTGAGTGAATATTCTATGCAAAATCCTTTCAGATATTAGGATAAGTGCGTACTTTTGCAAAAATGAAACCAAAAAAGAAAGGGATACACGGCAACAGGACGAAACATCTTCTTTTTTCTCTCAACGAGGAAGAATATGCCCTTATATCTTCGTATATGAAAAAATATAAGATCGCGAACCGTTCCCGCTGGTGCAGAGAGACTCTTATAGCTCATATATTGAAGAATCTCGATCAGGATTACCCCACGCTTTTTGGTGAAAATGAAATGCGCCGATGATCGGTACGATACTCAATGACGAATACTACATGCGTCAGGCGCTTAATGAAGCCCGTATTGCATTCGACAAAGATGAAGTTCCCATAGGGGCTGTCGTAGTTTGCAGGGGGAGGATCATTGCCCGTGCACATAATCTTACAGAAACCCTTAACGATGTGACAGCACATGCCGAGATGCAGGCTATAACCGCCGCTGCTAATGTATTAGGCGGCAAATATCTTGAAAACTGTACTTTGTATGTCACTGTAGAACCATGTCCAATGTGTGCAGGAGGCTTGTTGTGGTCGCAGATTCCAAAGATCGTATATGGTGCAAAGGATGAAAAACGAGGATACTCTATCTATTCACCGTCGATACTCCATGTAAAAACGCAGATTATCTCCGGTATTTTAGCAGAAGAAAGCGCTGCTTTATTAAAACAATTCTTTCACAACAAGAGGTAAGTTTCTGATATATAGACTATATTTGCTTCGTTAACATTTATTTTGATTCGTCTATGCAACATGGCACGTAAATTGTGCATCTTATATATGTAGACTATCAAATCAACAGATTTATTAAATTAATAATGAAATGAAAAAGTATATAAAACTATTTTCAGTATTGATATTGTCTTCAATTTTAGCTTTGGGATATATTTCGTGTTCCGACGATGATTATTCATTGGACAAATATTGGGTAAGCATTGCTACTGTCAATAAAATAGGAGATAATACATACGATTTTACTTTAGATAACGGTGATAAATTGTGGATAGCTGCGCCGGCAGGATTGAACCTGAACCCTAAATATAGTAGGGCAATCATAAATTACACTATACTGTCGGACGAAAAGGACGGGTATGATCACTATATACGATTGAACCGTTATTCTGAGATACTAACTAAGGAGCCGGTTTATATTGCTTCCGATGATGAAGTAAAACAGGACAGTATCGGCAATGATTATATCAAGGTGCATTCCATGTGGGAAGGCGGAGGCTATCTGAATATCCGTTTCGGGTATAATGTAGGGGAAAAGGCTGCGCACATGCTTAACCTTCTCTCGGATAAAGAAGATTTAGGCCTGAATGATGATGTGGTGAAACTGGAATTCCGTCATAACAAGAACGGTGATCCTGAATACTACAAGGCTGACGGTTATGTGAGTTTCGACCTTTCTCCGTATAAAGAAGCAGGAAAAGAAGAAGTGATTTTTGAAATATCCTGGACTGACTTTAACGGTGAAAAGAAAACCAAGACGATAGAATATAAATTGAGTGGAGGAGAAACTCAACCAGACGTAGAAGAAACAACAGAAAATACTAACCTGAATATTTATTAATATTCTTTTTGATTTCCTTTCGGAAAAGAGAGCTCGGGAGAGTTCTCTTTTTCTTTTTTAGGAAATTCTTACGATATACTGTCATATATTCTTTAAAAAAGATGTATTTTTGCTCATACCCTATTATATTAATATATACATGGATAATTTAAAACTAAAGGATCAGGTAAAAAGTGAATTTACAGAATACCTGAACCTGCATAAGCATCGCAAAACTCCTGAAAGATATGCCATACTGGAGCATATTTATTCAACCAAAGGACATTTTGACATGGATTCGTTGTACAATTCCATGATGGATTCCAGTTTCAGGGTTAGCCGTGCTACACTTTACAATACTATCGAATTATTATTGGATTGCGGGCTGGTTGTCAGGCATCAGTTTGGAGCCAATGTGTCTCAGTATGAAAGGGCATACGGAAACGAAAACCATGACCATCTGATATGCCTGAATTGCGGCGAGGTAAAAGAGCATAAAAACGGTAATCTGTTTACTCCTGCGCAGCAAAAAAAGTTACAGCGTTTCAAGGTTAGCTATTACAGCATGTATATTTATGGAGTTTGTAATAAATGTATGCGGGCGAAGAGAGCCGAAGAGAAAAAAAATAAAATTGTAGAAAATAAAAACACACGCATTAAAAAGAAATGAAAGTAGACGTATTGTTAGGGTTGCAATGGGGTGACGAAGGAAAAGGAAAGATTGTAGACGTACTTACTCCCCAATATGAAGTTGTAGCCCGTTTTCAGGGTGGGCCAAATGCAGGACACACACTCGAATTTGAAGGAAAGAAATATGTCCTCAGATCGGTTCCGTCCGGTATTTTTCAGGGAGATAAAATAAATATTATAGGAAACGGGGTAGTGCTCGATCCTGCTCTGTTCAGAGGAGAAATAGAGTCTTTGGAGGCTTCGGGGCACGATTTGAAGCGACGTTTGCTTATATCAAAGAAAGCCCATCTTATTTTGCCGACTCACCGGTTACTTGATGCCTGCTACGAAGCGGCCAAAGGCGAGTCTAAGATAGGAACAACAGGAAAAGGCATCGGCCCTACATATACTGACAAAATTGGTCGTAACGGACTTCGTGTGGGAGATCTGTTGCATAACTTTGATGAAAAATATGAGATTGCCAAGAAAAAACATCTTCGTATACTTAATCAGTATAATTTCGATATCTCGGCATTGGATGAAATAGAAGAAGATTGGTTCTCGGGTGTTGAAAAACTCAGGGAATTTACCTTTATCGACAGCGAACACTATATCAACAATGCGATAACTGCCAATAAAAAAATTCTGGCCGAAGGAGCGCAGGGCACAATGCTTGATATCGATTTCGGTTCTTATCCGTTTGTAACTTCCTCCAATACCGTTACGGCCGGAGCTTGTACAGGTTTAGGTATCGCCCCCCGCGAGATAGGAGAGGTGTATGGTATTTTTAAGGCATATTGTACCCGTGTAGGTAGCGGGCCTTTCCCTACCGAGTTGTTTGATGAAACAGGAGATAAACTTCGTAAATTCGGATTCGAATTCGGTTCGGTGACTGGTCGTCCTCGTCGTTGTGGTTGGATCGACCTGGTAGCGCTTCGCTATGCTATTATGGTAGACGGCGTAACTCAACTTATTATGATGAAAAGTGATGTCCTCGATACTTTCGACACCATAAAGGTATGTGTGGCTTATGAGATAAACGGAGAGCAGACAATTGACTTCCCGTACGACATTGATAATAATGTGAAGCCTGTCTATGTAAGCATGAAAGGATGGCAGGCAGATATGACAAGAATGCGCAAAGAAGAAGAATTCCCTCAGGAGTTCAATGAATATGTCGCTTTTCTTGAAAGGGAATTGAATGTACCTATCAGTATTGTGTCAATCGGGCCTGACAGAGAGCAGACCATAATTAGGAAATAAAAAGCTTTTTTGTGAATAGAAATAAAGGTTTAAAACTTAATTGGCATATTATTTGTTGATTAGCTATTAAGATAAACTTTTAAAATAAGAAATATGTTTATAGGTTGGATTTTGTTGATACTTATCGCAGTTGCCGGATTTATAGTTCAGCAGATGCTGAAAAGTAAGTTTAATAAATATTCGAGAATTCCTCTCGATAGCGGGATGACTGGCCGCGATGTCGCCGAAAAAATGCTTCATGATAACGGAATATATGACGTGAAAGTAATATCTACGGCCGGAATGCTGACAGACCATTACAATCCTGCAAACAAAACAGTAAACCTGAGTGAGGGTGTTTATGCAAGTAATAGTGTGGCCGCAGCTGCTGTAGCTGCCCACGAATGCGGGCATGCCGTACAGCATGCATATGCATATGGCCCGTTAAAGATGCGTTCGACACTGGTTCCGGTTGTTAGCTTCGCTTCACAATGGGTAATGTGGGTTCTGTTGGCTGGAATATTTATGATAAATCAATTTCCTGCACTGATATGGATTGGTATAGGACTATTTGCCCTGACCACTATATTTAGTTTTATAACCCTTCCGGTAGAGATCAATGCCAGCCAGAGAGCATTGGTATGGCTGAATACTGCAGGTATTACCAGTGTAAACAACCATGATATGGCCAAGGACGCATTAAAATGGGCAGCCTATACATATGTAATAGCAGCAATAAGTTCACTGGTAACTCTTATCTATTATATAATGATTGCACTGAGTGGCAGACGTAATTGATAAAAGAACGAAAGAATAAGAGGAAGAGTAGCTTTTGAGGCTGCTCTTTTTTTATAATGAGTTAATAATCTTTATCTTTGTGCCTTTCCCGAAAATAAAACCATTAGGTAACACCGAATGAAATCTATGATGTTTGTAATTATTTTTATAGTCTACTTACTTGTAAATTACTATGTATTTCGCCATGTATGGATAGCTATGCCCCCCACAACAGTAGGGCGGACTTGTCTTATCTCATTTGCTGTGATCGCTGTATTGTCTTTTTTCCTGTCTTTCCTACTTGGTGATTCCATGCCTGTGTGGATGGCTTCCACTCTGTACAAGATAGGGACAGCATGGTTCTTTATCTTATTATACTTCTTCATAGTGATGGCTGTCAAGGACTTATTCGGTCTTACAAATAAGCTGTTCCATTTTATGCCCAGCGATGCTATTACCCGCTATACAAAGGAGAACTGGGTAGGATTGGGATTTATGATCGGGTTCATAGCTTTGGTTATGATCTGCGGCTATCTTAAATATAACTGGAAGTTGCGGGTGGAACTACCGCTAACAATAGATAAACCCATTAATGATTCCACAGCTTTTGGCCCTTTGCGTATAGTCGCTATCAGTGACCTGCACTTAGGATATGGTATCGGAAAAAGTGAATTTGAAAAGTGGGTGGATGTTATAAATGCCGAAAAGCCGGATATCGTACTTATCGCCGGAGATATAATAGATAATAGTGTGCGTCCCCTCAATGATGAAAATTTTGCCGAAAGCTTCCATAAAATAAAGGCTCCGATGGGAATTTACGCCTGTGCCGGAAACCATGAGTATATAAGCGGAATGAAAGAAAGCACTGCTTTTATAGAAAAAACAGGGGTGCATCTGTTACGTGATTCTGTTGCGCTGATCGATAGCTCTTTTTATGTGATTGGGCGTGACGACCGGATGAATGAAAACCGCAAATCAGTGAAAGATTTAGTCGCCAATCTGGATAAAGCCAAACCGGTAATTATGCTCGACCATCAACCATACCATCTGGAAGAAGCGGAAGAAAATGGCATTGACCTGCAAATATCGGGACATACACACCAGGGGCAGGTATGGCCGATTTCAATGATAACAAAGGCTATATATGAAAAAGATCACGGTTATCTGAAAAAGGGAAATGCGAATATATATGTAAGTTCGGGTATCGGTATCTGGGGTGGAAAATTCCGCATCGGCACACAATCGGAATATGTTGTAATAGACATCAATAAGGAATAAATGAGAGTATTTTTCAATGCAATAATAGTTCAGGTAGTACTCAGTATTTATATATACTGGTGGGGTTGGCGCGCTCTGCCCGATAAGAAGTATATCAAGATCCCTTATGCCACTGTTTTTATAATTGAATTGATCATTTATTTTATTGGTTTTTTTACTTCGGGTTCAGGGCTTTTGCCCTTCGATGCATTGCACGATCTGGCATGGGTCGGCACTACATGGATGATCTTTGCTATTTATATGACAGTGCTTCTGTTGATATACGATCTTGTAAGATATATAAATTATAAATGGAAATTCTTGTCCGGAACTCTTGACCTGAAGGCTAAGAAAAACCGTCTTATATATTTTTGTGCCTCCTTACTTTTGGTTATCGGAGTAATGGTTCATGGTAATTATAAGTTCTGGAATCCTGTGGTTACCGAAATGAATCTGACTGTCGATAAACATTCTCCTAATGTAAAGAATCTGCGTATTGTTGTCGCAACGGATATACATGCCGGATATCTTATCGATAAGGATATAATATCAATGTACGTAGATAAGATCATGGCCCAGAAGCCTGATATTATATTGCTGGTAGGAGACATTATTGATTACGATGCTAAGTCATTATATGAGCAACGGATGGAAACAGAGTTCTTCAGGTTGAAAGCTCCTTATGGAGTATATGCTTCCACGGGGAATCATGAATATATTGATATAGGGGAAAAGAAGGATGAAAAAATATTATGGTTAAGTGAAAAAGCCGGACTGACAGTCCTTCGTGATACGACAATACTGATTGCCAACTCTTTTTATCTGGTTGGCCGTGAAGATGATCTTGCGGAAAATCGTAAATCGCTGCCCGAAATTATGCAGGGAGTGGATAAAGATTTGCCAGTCATTGTGATGAACCATGAACCTCACTATCTCGATCAGGAGGTAGAGGCTGGTGCGGATATCGCATTGTATGGGCATACTCATAACGGACAGTTTTTTCCCAATAATGTGTTCATGGCTCTAAATTCAAAAATTTACAATGCGGGTATCATTCCAAAAGATAAGAAACCAAAATTTATGTATGAACTGCCTTACGGCTATAAGAAGAAGGGCGATACCCATATTTATGTATCTTCCGGTCTTGGACTCGCAGGCCCGCAGTTTCGTATAGGTACGATTTCGGAAATAGTAGTGCTAAATGTCTCTTTCAAATGAAACATTGAAGTTACTTAATCATAATTGACTAGGTCGATTCTTCGAATTCTTCAATTTTAATTCTTCGTTCTTCATTCAAAAATATCTATCTTAGCATGCGTAAATTGAAACTATGCTAAAATCTCTATACATAAAAAACTATGCACTGATAGATAGTCTCGAGATAGACTTCGAATCGGGTTTTTCTGTCATTACAGGCGAAACAGGTGCGGGTAAGTCCATCATACTCGGGGCTCTGTCTCTCATTCTGGGGCAACGTGCCGATATCAAAGCTATTAAGCAAGGAGAGAGCAAATGCATTATTGAAGGATCTTTCGATGTTTCGGCTTATGACCTGAAAGCCTTTTGTGAAGAAAAAGATATAGAGTACGATCCGGATAGTTATATTTTCCGGCGCGAGGTTCTTTCGTCAGGAAAGTCCAGGGCCTTTATAAATGATTCGCCTGTCAGTCTAAACGACCTGAAAGAGCTTGGTGGACGCCTTATTGATATCCATTCCCAGCATCAGAATCTGATGTTGAGCGATAGCCGTTTCCAGATGCAGGTTGTAGATGCTCTGGCCGGTAATAATGATCTGTTAAAGGATTATCAGAGAGCATTCCGGGCTTATCAACAGGTCGAAAAAGAACTGGAAGAACTAAGAATAGCCATACAAAAGAGTAAGGAGGAAGAAGATTATTTCCGGTTTCAATACAATTCTTTGCAAGAAGCAGCTTTACAGGAAGGAGAGCAGGAAGACCTCGAATCTGAAATGGAGATGCTAACCCATGCTGAAGATATAAAGACTGCTTTATATAAAATTCATGCCTTATTGGCTGATGACGAAAGGGGTATTGTCTCAAAATTGAAGGAAAGCCTGAATACATCCAATTCGTTAATCAAAGTATATGCAAAGGCAGAGGAAATATTGCAACGTATAGAGACTTCTTATATAGATTTAAAGGATTTGTCATCGGAAGTAGGACGATCGGCAGAGGATGTCGAATTCAATCCTGAAAGATTGTCCTTTATCGAATCCCGCTTGGATCAGTTCTATTCGCTACAGAGAAAACACCATGTTTCTTCCAATGTGGAATTATTAGCTATCTTCTCGCAACTGGAAGAAAAAATTAAGAATATAGATTCATCGGACGAGCAACTCAGACTTTTGGAAAAGGAAGTCGCGTCGAAATATGAAGCTGCATTAGCAAAAGCGGAAAAACTGACAGACCGGAGAATATCTGTTATTCCCTCTTTTGAAAAAGAACTGATGCAAAAGATTGCTTATCTGGGAATGCCAAATATCCGCTTCGAATGCCAGGTTGTAGCCGGAGATAATCTGAATATGTATGGAGAAGACAGCTTGCTGTTCTTATTCTCGGCGAATAAGAATGTGCCATTGCAACCTGTTGCGAACATTGCTTCGGGTGGCGAGATTTCACGTTTGATGCTTTGTCTCAAGTCAATGATAGCAGGAGCTACCGCTCTGCCTACCATTATCTTTGACGAGATAGACACAGGGGTGTCGGGCGAGATAGCTGATAAAATGGGTGAGATAATGCGTGATTTCGGTAAGAATATGCAGGTAATAGCTATTACTCATTTGCCGCAGATCGCAGCTAAGGGCAAAGTGCATTATAAAGTGTATAAAACGGATAATGAAGAATCTACTGTGACACATCTGGTACAGCTTTCAGATGCCGAGCGTTTGGAAGAAATAGCACGTATGCTCAGTGGTTCTACTGTAACAGAAGCTGCCATACAAAACGCGAAAGTAATGCTTAATCAGAAATAAAAAATATAACAAAATGAGACAAAAAATATATCAGGTTGATGCCTTTGCCCAACAGCTGTTTACAGGTAATCCGGCGGCTGTTTGCCCGTTAGACAGTTGGTTGCCGGACGAATTGATGCAAAAGATCGCCATGGAAAATAATCTGGCGGAAACAGCTTTTTATGTAAAAGAAAAAGATGGCAGTTTCCAGATCAGATGGTTTACTCCGGCTGCAGAAGTCGATCTTTGTGGTCATGCAACTTTAGCTACAGCATATGTGTTGTTCAACTATGAAGGGGTGAGTGAAGATATCGTTCATCTATATTCGCCCAGGAGTGGAAAACTGACAGTTGCAAAAGGCGGTGATTATTTGACTTTGAATTTTCCATCTGATGTATTTAGTGAGGTCGAGCTTACCGAAGAACTTACTGCTGGTCTCAATATTAAACCTGATGCAGCTTATCGGGGAAAGACCGATTATATGCTTGTTTATAAAAACGAAGATGAAATATTGAATATCGTTCCCGATTTTAATTTAATTTCTAAGATAGAAGCCCGGGGAATTATTGTTACAGCCAAAGGAGATAATGCCGATTTTGTATCACGTTTTTTTGCTCCACAGGTAAATGTAAATGAAGACCCGGTAACCGGGTCGGCACATACTACGTTAACTCCGTTCTGGTCTGAAAGATTGAATAAGGAAGAATTATCAGCAATACAGCTGTCCTCACGAAAAGGCTATCTTTCATGTAAGTATTTAGGCGAACGTGTGGAGATCAGCGGGCAATGTAAACTATATCTCACCGGAGAAATTTATATATGATCAGATGATTCCATTCCTGGACTTGAAACGAGAGACTGAGCCCTATGCTTCTGAAATAAAGGAGGCTATAAACCGGGTTGTTGATTCGGGATGGTATATTCTGGGAGAAGAAAAAGAACGGTTCGAACAGGAATTTGCTGCTTATTGTGGTGTGTCTCATTGTGTGGGTGTGGGGAATGGTTTGGATGCACTCCGGCTTATCCTTATGGGGTATATGGAGTTGGGTCGGATTCAGATCGGTGATGAAATTATTCTACCTGCCAATACTTTTGTTGCTACTGCTTTAGCTGTATCACAATGTGGGTTAATACCTGTTTTGGCAGATTGTGATATCGATACATATAATATAGATCCTGTTTCGGTAAAAGTGAAAATAACGGGTAAAACAAAAGCAGTAATAGCTGTTCATCTCTATGGGCAGGTGGCTTCCATGAGTATACTGACTGAAATCGCAAAGCAACACGATCTACTGTTGATAGAAGACGCGGCTCAGGCTCATGGTGCGATATATGGAAATAAAAGAGCTGGGAGTTTAGCCGATGCGGCAGCTTTTAGTTTCTATCCTGTAAAGAATTTAGGGGCACTGGGCGATGCAGGAGCAGTGACAACAAATGATAAAGAACTGGCAAGAGTGATGGGCCAGCTATCTAATTATGGTTGTGAATCTAAATATATTAATAAATATAAGGGATTGAATTCACGCCTTGATGAAATACAGGCAGCCATATTATCCGTAAAATTGAAATATCTGGATAAAGACAATTTAAAACGAAAAGAGATCGCCGGTTTTTATTCAGAGAATGTCAAGAATAAGGATATCATACTTCCGTTGCTAGATAATACAAAAAGTCATGTCTTCCATCAATATGTAATACGTTGTCCACAACGGGGTAAATTACAAGAATATTTATTAAAAGAGGAGATTCAAGCACAAGTTCATTATCCGGTAGCTATCCATAAACAAAAAGCCTATACCGAAATGTCGGGATTGAACCTTCCGGTGTCAGAAAGACTTCAGAATGAAGTGTTAAGTCTGCCGGCTTATCCCTCATTAACAGAGGAGGAACAGGAGAAAATCGCTTCTGCCTTAAATGATTGGAAAAAATAATGTAAAAAACTTAAAATATTTGTATTTTCCCCCTATTAAAAACACACTGGATGTTATATTTGTTATATCTTTGTATGATAAATCAAGTAAATAGGGATATCGAAATTTTCAGGAATATTAAAAACACAAAATTTCTTGCATTAAATGACACTAACACCCTTAACTTCCATTTCACCGATAGATGGACGTTATCGTAATAAAACCGAAAAACTAGCTGATTATTTTTCTGAATATGCATTGATAAAATATCGTGTATTGGTTGAGATAGAGTATTTTATTTCTCTGTGTGAGTTACCTCTTCCTCAATTGAAGAATATAAATAAAGCAGTTTTTAAAGATCTGAAGAAAATTGTAGAAAATTTTTCAGAACAGGATGCGTTGCGTATCAAGGACACCGAAAAAATAACAAATCATGATGTAAAGGCCGTTGAATATTTCATTAAAGAAAAGTTTGATGAACTGGGTCTGCAAGAGTATAAAGAATTTATCCATTTCGGGCTGACTTCTCAGGATATTAATAATACTTCAATACCTCTTTCTATAAAAGAAGCTTTGGATGAAGTTTATTATCCGATGTTGGAAGAGCTTATAGCTAAACTTAGAAGCCAGGCTGAAGAATGGGCAGATATCCCTATGCTGGCGAAAACACACGGGCAACCGGCTTCCCCTACACGTTTGGGAAAAGAAATAATGGTTTTTGTCAATCGGATGGAAAATCAGCTGACTTTGCTCAGGTCAATACCGATGTCAGCGAAATTCGGAGGAGCTACGGGCAATTATAATGCTCATAATGTGGCATATCCCACTTATGACTGGAAAACTTTTGGAAATAAATTTGTTTCTGAGAAACTGGGGTTAATAAGAGAAGAGTGGACAACACAGATATCGAATTATGACAATTTGGCTGCGATATTCGACGGACTTAAACGTATCGATACGATAATGATCGATCTGAACCGCGATATTTGGCAGTACATATCAATGGAGTATTTTAAACAAAAGATAAAAGAGGGAGAAATAGGCTCATCAGCTATGCCTCATAAGGTAAATCCTATCGATTTCGAAAATGCAGAGGGTAATCTGGGAATTGCCAATGCAATCCTTGAGCACCTGGCATCGAAACTGCCTGTGTCGAGGTTGCAACGGGATCTTACCGATTCTACTGTATTGCGGAATGTAGGTGTACCTATGGGACACATAGTTATAGCAATACAAAGTACATTAAAAGGGTTAGATAAATTATTGTTAAACAAGGATGCTTTATATAACGATCTGGATAATTGCTGGGCGGTTGTAGCAGAAGGTATTCAAACCATACTGCGCCGTGAAGGCTATCCTAAACCATATGAAGCTTTAAAAGCACTTACCCGTACAAATCAGGCAATAACGGCGGCTTCGATCGCTGAGTTCATTGATGGTCTGAACGTAAGTGAATCCGTGAAAAATGAATTGAGAAAAATTACACCTCATTCTTATACTGGTGTATAAATGATGGATAACCGTGAGGTTATTTTAAAACAAGCATTTGTAAACTTTTACTTTAAAAAACAAAGAGAAAAAAATGGTGACAGACAATGGAAATGAAAGAGAAAGCCGGGATGGCTTTTCTTCATCGGAAAACAAAGCAAACGGAAATGAACCTGCAAAGAAGAAAAGAGCCCGTGTCGGCGACCTGCGCAAACAGGCTTATGATGTGAATCCTGAACAGGGAAGAGAAAGGAATCCTTATAGAAATAACGATAACAGGCAAAGTTCATATAACAACCCGGATCGTCCTTCACGAGGTAATTATGATGGAGGAGAGCGCCGTTCGTATAGTGGAGGCGGTCAGAACCGCCAACAGGGAAACCGTGGGGGGTATTCCGACAATCGCGGGGGATACTCTGATAATAGAGGAGGTTATTCTGACAATCGTGGAGGTTATTCTGATAATCGTGGAGGCTATTCCGACAATCGTGGAGGTTACTCTGACAACCGTGGAGGAAACCGCAGTGGCGGTGGAAATCGTGGTGGTGGCGGATATTCGTCCGGAGGTGGCCGCCCTTCATATGGTAATAATCGCGGTGGAGGAGGTGGTTATGATAATCGTCGTCCTTCAGGTGGAGGGTATCAGCGACAAGGTCAGGGCGGTGGAGGCCGTTCCTTTGACGGTGTAAAACGGTTGGTAAAACCTGTAAAATATAAAGAAAATATTGATCCGACTACTCCTATCCGGCTTAATAAATATCTGGCTAATGCGGGAGTATGCTCACGTCGTGAGGCTGATGCATATATTACATCCGGAGTTGTAAAAGTAAACGGAGAAGTGGTAGATCAGCTGGGTGCAAAAGTTACCCGTGGTGATTTGGTTATGTTCCAGGATCAACCGGTACGTCTGGAAAGCAAAGTATATGTACTTTTGAATAAACCGAAAAATTGTGTGACAACTTCAGACGATCCTCAAAATCGTTTAACTGTAATGGACCTGGTGAAAAATGCTTGTCCAGAGCGTATTTACCCGGTAGGACGTCTTGACAGAAATACAACAGGAGTATTGCTTCTTACTAATGATGGAGATTTGGCATCAAAACTTATGCATCCTAAGTTTAAGAAGAAAAAAATATATCAGGTTACGCTTGATCGTGATGTAGCTATAGAAGACATGCAGGCAATTGCTGATGGTGTAGAACTGGAAGATGGAGAGATCCATGCAGATTCTATTGCATATCAGGCTGAAGATATGCTGAATGTAGTAGGTATAGAAATTCATTCGGGACGTAACCGTGTTGTCCGCCGTATATTCGAAAAACTCGGTTATCAGGTGATGAAACTGGATCGTGTTTATTTTGCCGGATTGACGAAAAAGAATGTGCCGAGAGGCAAATGGCGTTATCTGTCAGAAACCGAGGTGAATATGCTTCGAATGGGAGCTTTTGAATAAAATTATTATATAGGTATAAGCGTGAGATGAATCTTGCGCTTATATTTTTTACAGCAGATATTAATAAGAAACTAAAAAGTATTTATAGTAAACTGGATATAAGAAAATAGGAGGAAGTAATAAAGTAACATGATAAAGATTAGCTGAGAAAGACTACTTTTATTAACTTTGTGTGCTTTATAAAAATTCATATACTTACTAAAATGGAAAGTATTCGTAGAACAAAAATTGTAGATGTTTTTAAATCTCCCAAGTTTGGAGAGACAGTAGATGTAAAAGGATGGGTACGCACTATCCGTGGTAATAAATACGTGAGTTTTATTCACATTAATGACGGTTCTACAATACATAATCTGCAGATTGTGGCAGATATGGAGAAATTCGGAGAAGAGTTTTTCAAACCAGTTACTACAGGAGCATGTATACATGTGGTGGGAAAACTTGTGGAATCGCAGGGAAAAGGGCAGAATGCTGAAATACAGGCCAATTCCATTGAAATATATGGTACGGCAGATCCTCAGACTTATCCTTTGCAGAAGAAAGGACATTCACTGGAGTTTCTTCGTGAAATAGCCTATTTGCGTCCACGTACAAATACATTTGGCGCTATATTCCGCATTCGTCATCATATGTCTTATGCCATTCATAAATATTTCAACGATAACGGATTCTTCTATTTTCATACGCCGATAGTTACAGCCTCGGATGCTGAGGGTGCAGGTTCTATGTTTCAGGTGACAACATTGGATTTCAACAATATTCCTCGTGCAGAAGACGGACAAGTGGATTATTCCGAAGACTTTTTTGGCCGTCCGACAAATCTTACGGTTTCCGGGCAGCTCGAAGGAGAGCTTGGGGCGATGGCCTTGGGCGCTATTTATACATTCGGGCCGACTTTCCGTGCCGAGAATTCGAATACACCACGGCACTTAGCCGAATTCTGGATGATAGAGCCGGAAGTTGCTTTTTATGATATTAATGATAATATGGATCTGGCTGAGGATTTCCTCAAATACCTGATTCGTTATGCTTTGGAACATTGCAAAGACGACCTTGAATTCCTTGCTGAGCATTTCGATAAGGAGTTGATAGACCGTCTGAATTTTGTGATCGCGAATGATTTTGTCCGCCTGACTTATACCGAAGGTGTTGAAATTTTGGAAAAGAGTGGACATAAATTCGAATTCCCTGTATATTGGGGAGCTGATCTGCAATCGGAGCATGAACGTTATCTGGTAGAGAAACATTTCAAACGTCCTGTTATCCTGACCGATTATCCGAAAGAAATCAAGTCGTTCTATATGAAGCAGAACGAAGATGGAAAAACTGTCCGTGGAATGGATGTACTCTTCCCTAAGATCGGGGAGATTATCGGTGGTTCGGAACGTGAAGCCGATTATGATAAATTAATTCAGCGTACCAAAGAATTGAATATGAATACCGATCCTATCTGGTGGTACCTGGAGACACGCCGTTTTGGAACTGCTCCACATGCCGGATTCGGTCTGGGTTTTGAACGGTTGATACTGTTTATCACAGGAATGGCTAATATCCGTGATGTGATACCGTTCCCCCGTACGCCAAACAACGCAGAGTTTTGATTAACAGAAAGCAAACATAGAAAGGGCAGCAAAATAGTTTTGCTGCCCTTTGTTTTTTTTATTTATACACTCTTGTTTTGCCATTTGGCTTTGGTCAGGTATATAATAGAGAAAATAGCCAAAGGTACCCAATAGAAGTATTCTACCGCCCAACATGCCGCTACCGACATCTGTTTGTAAATCACTATCCAGAACATGGCACCTACATATATTACCATGGTGATGCATTCAAGTATTAAGGCAATCTTGGTATTTCCTGTTCCCGAAATAGAATTGAAAACCACAGTGCCAATTGCCGATATAGGGAGTGAAAACATTAGTACGATTAATGGAGTTACAGTTTGGCCGATCAATGACGCCTGATCTTTGGGCGCAATGAAAGATATCCAGAATTCAGGAGCTATCAGGGTAAATGCTATCATAAAGATAATAATGCCCAAATTGAGCAGGCAAATTTTCTTTATGAGGGGGAGTACGCCTTTTTGGTTACCCATGCCAATAGTATTGCCGACAAGTGTATTAGCTGTAGTAGCCAGCGCATTCATCGGGATGAAGAAAACCATATAAAAGCTACGTACCAGGTTTGTTATCTTCAGGGCGTCTTCGGAATGTTGTTCTATGGCCACGAAGAATATAAACCAGGTGGACATGGAAATCAGGTATTGCACCATGGTGAACGATGATATATTCAGTATGCTTTTGATGATGCTCATCCTGAATTTCATCTTTACAAAGCCATATTTCTTAAAATCTACCGTGATAAATGTATATATAAAAAAGAACAGTACCGAGACTATCTCTGACAGGACCGAAGCAATAGCAGCGCCTTCGATACCCATCTCAGGAAAGCCGAATTTTCCAAATATCAATACATAGTCTCCAATAATATTGGCAACAGCCATTGCGATAGCGTTGTAAGTAAGCACCTTGGTTCGGGCAATCCCCACGTAAAAAGCCCTGAACATGACATTAATAACTGCAAAGAAAAAGCCGTATATACGCCACGAGAGATATTGTTCGGTGGCTGCATATACCTCCGGCGATTTCAGGAAGTTAGCCAGTACGTTCTCGAGCAGGAACTGCGAAAGGAAAAACAGTATCAGGGCAAACATCTGTAAAAATATAGCACCCTGTATGACAATACTTCCTATCTTATCGTAGTTCTGTTCCCCATTGCGACGGCTGATAATGATCTGTCCGCCTATACTGAAACCGAAACAGATGGTAAAAATGGCCACGTAGTATATACCTGCCAGTCCCGACGCGCTCTGTTCTATGCCTCCCACATAGCCAAGGAAAAAGGTGTCGGTTAATTGTACTACATTTTGCGCGAGTAATCCCAGCATGATGGGAATGCTCACCCGCCATATATCTTTATATGAATATGATTGCATGATGATCTTGTGCTATTAGCTGTTATAGCTTATAGCCTTTAGTAAATGTTAGTAAAATGACTTGACTATTGGCTATTTAATTAGTTTGTTGGTTTTTGTGTCGGGAAAAGCCACCCATGGCTTAAATGTCTTTGCTTCTTCAAAATCCATTTGAGCGTACGACATAATGATGACTATATCACCGGGCTGAACTCTTCGGGCTGCAGCACCATTAAGGCAGATAGCTCCCGAACCGCGTACGCCTTTTATTACATAAGTTTCGAGACGTTCGCCGTTGTTATTGTTGACTATCTGGACTTTTTCCCCTTCTATCAGATTTACGGCATCCATCAGGTCTTCGTCTATGGTGATGCTACCTATATAATTCAAATTGGCTTCGGTCACAGTAACACGATGTAGCTTCGATTTTATTACTTCTATCAACATATCCGTGTTTCTTTCAAATTTAGCTTTCCGCTTTATATACAATGTTATCTATTAAACGAACATCGCCGCAAAAGACAGCAATGCATCCTACTATATAATTACTATCTTTCCAACCCGCAACCGGCTGTAAAGTATAGCCATCCACAATCTCGTAATATTCAACATCGAGCTCTTTAATAGAATTAATGCTATTTACGACTTTGCCGGCCGTTTCCTTCACCGGAATATTTTTCATCCATTCCTTGCTTTCAAACAATATTCTCGATATGTTAACCGCAATATTCCTCTGTTCCTGAGAGAGCCTTTCGTTGCGGCTGCTCATTGCCAGTCCGCTGGGTTCCCTGATTATTGGCATCGGGATTATCTGAGCCGGAAGATTCAGTTGTTTCACCATTTCCCGGATAATTGCCAGCTGTTGGAAATCTTTTTCTCCAAAATAAGCTCTCACAGGTTTTACTATATCAAATAAACGGCTTACAACCTGAGCTACTCCGTTGAAATGTCCCGGGCGGTGAACTCCTTCCATTACTTTGTCGAGCTGACCGAAATCGAATCGGCGTGTATCAGGCTCGGGATATATTTCTGCTTCGGAAGGGGCAAAAATAATATCAACACCTGCTTTTTCCAACAATTGACCATCGCGCTCTAATGTGCGAGGATATTTTTCCAGATCTTCTTTGTTGTTGAACTGTGTGGGATTAACAAATATACTGACCACACATACATCGTTGTCTGCCACACACTTTCCTACCAAGGATAAATGTCCCTGATGCAAAGCTCCCATAGTAGGGACCAAGCCGATCGACTTCCTTTCGGAACGCAGGGTTTCAAGCAAATTTCCCAGCTCTTTTGTTGTTTTTACAATCCTCATTTATCTATATAATGAAAACGGATACAAAGCAAGTAAATATTTATGAAATCTCGAAATAATCGGTTCTTTTTGTTCCGTTTTTTAACGAACCTATATATGTGATAAAAAATTAAGCAAAGTACTAAAAACCAGTAAATATCAAATTTTGAGAGGTAAAGTTTGCAAAAAAGAAGATTTTTTTTTATTATCTTTGTACACTCAAATGTAGAGGAACAATAGAGGAAGAATAAATGAGTACAAAAAAAGTTTTATACATTACGCAGGAGATCACTCCTTATTTACCGGAATCACCAATTGCCACAAATTGCAGATACTTGCCACAAGCTATACAGGAAAAAGGTCAGGAAATCAGGACTTTTATGCCAAAATTTGGTAGTATTAATGAGCGACGCAATCAATTACATGAGGTTATACGCCTTTCGGGGATGAACCTTATAATCGACGATACAGATCACCCTCTTATCATAAAAGTGGCATCTATACAGGCTGCCCGGATGCAGATATACTTTATCGATAACGATGATTACTTTAAACGCAAACATACTGTAGCCGACGATGCCGGTACAGAATTTAAAGATAATGACGAACGAAGTATATTCTATGTAAGGGGTGTACTGGAAACTATAAAAAAATTACGTTGGATACCTGATGTGATCGACTGTCACGGATGGATGACCGCCTTGACCGGTTTGTATATAAAAACCGCATATGCTGACGATCCTTGTTTCAAAAACTCGAAAGTTGTTTATTCGTTATATAATGATGATTTTAAAGAATCTTTTAACGGGCACTTCCTTGATAAACTGAAATTTGACGGAATAAAAGATAAACAACTGGAAGGACTGGACGGCGCAGTAGATTATGAGGCCTTATCGAATTTCGCTATTAAATATGCCGATGGAGTTATTCAAAGTGAGGGAGGAGTTAATCAGAATATACTTGATTACGCTATAAATTCAGGAAAAAACTTCCTTTCCTATCAGGGTAATTTAGAAGAATCAGTGGACGCCATCAATAATTTTTACGAGAATCTTTAAAGTATGTAAAATAAATCTAGAAAAATGCTGTTTTATTTTTTGTAAACAGCATTTTTTAAGATATTTGAGTCCCAAATTCGATTTAACATTATTTGAATGAAAATTAAAACACTTTTAAGCCTTGCAGTAGCTTTATTTGCAGTTGTTTCTATTTCGTGTGATGACAACTTAAGTTCGCTTGGTGGTAACATACAGCCCGACGGTGACGATATCATGGCAGGAGGGGATACAGTCTATGTAAAAGCCAAAACAGTTTCTTTTAAAGATTCTATATATGCCCGTACTACACGGGGGATGCTTGGCGAGTATGTGGATCCTGTTTTCGGAAAGATTAAATCGGATTATTTATGTGAATTCTTTTATCCTAAAGATACAGTAAAACCGTTTTTAGATAATGTCCTGTCGATAGATTCCGTATTTCTTAATACCGGATTTATTACTTTTTATGGAGACTCTGTATCTCCTATGGGGGTATCAGTCTATGAAATAACGTCCCCTTTGGTTCCGTTCTTTTTCACAAGTATAGATCCTGCAAAGTATTGTGATATGACCAAAGTGCTGGGACAAAGTATTTTTACAATACAGAATGTTCCTGACACAATCGATTCGGGATATAAAACTTTGAAGACAAGACTTGATTTATCTCTTGGTGACAGGATTTATAACGAATGGCTAACCAAAAAAGAGACATTTGAGAGTCCCGAAGCATTTAAAGAATTTTTTAAAGGAGTATATATTACCACTACATTCGGTTCGGGAAGTTTGATACAAACCGAGTTTACCGAAATGGATGTCCATTATACTTATACGGGACGGAATTCGGATGATACCGCCGATTCTATACGGTCGACTCTTTTAAGGCTCAGTGTTACTCCGGAAGTGATACAGATGAATCGTATAAAGAATGATTTCTCTAATATGGAGGATACGGATTATAATAATGAGAAAACTTATATGAAGACTCCGGCCGGACTTTATACTGAACTGACAATTCCTCTTGGTGAGATTCTGGATAAAATAGGCAAAGATAAAACACTTAATGCTGTAAACTTTGTGATGAAAGGATTTACCGAGGAAGAAGATAAGCTGGATACACAACGTCCGAATACAATCCTTCTTATAAACAAAGACTCGTTAGAGAATTTCTTCTATAAAAGAAAGTTACACGATAATGTCACCAGTTTTATTATGAGCTGGAACTCGTCTACCTCGTCTGGTGTTTATAATTCATATGACTTCGGTAATATAGCGGCCGCAGTGAACCATTATGCGGATTATTATAAAAATGAAGCTGTAATACCTGATCTGAAATATCTTATGATACCTATATCGATATCTACAACGACCAGTTCTTCGACCGGAAGTACGCAGGTAACGAATATATACAATCTGATGAGTCCCACTTCAGCTATATTAAGGACTGATCCAGATAACATGAAAATGAGTATTGTATATAGTAAATACAATAATAACAGAGAATAAACAGACATAAAATGTCTTCTAAACAAATAAGATATACAGCCAGAATACTGCTCCTGTTATATATAGGGTATTTTAGCTGTATATCTTATTTTGTACATACACATGTTTACAACGGGGTAGTCTATGTTCATTCGCATCCATACAATAAATGGGCAAAGAATGCTAATGAGGACAAGCAGCTCCCTTTCGAAACACATCATCACACCTCCGCCGGATTTTTTACATTCAACCAGATTTCGAATATAACTTCTTTTGAGGCTATAGAATGGAATCTTCTGGATACTGCTCCGGATACATTCTGTGTTATAAAATATAAAAGACTTCTATGTAATGAGGTGTCTAAGCCTGTAGTAACCGGTTTTAATCTCAGGGCTCCACCTTTCTTTTCATAAATCACTTATCTATACAAGATAAAACTTCTCAGACGGGCTTATTCTGGCCTTTCTATTTAATTATTTATATCCATTACGATCGGTTTATAATTATCTGTATTATAAATTGACCGCTATAGAATTCATAGAGAGATTTAGTTTATCTATCCCAATCATCGGATATATAAGATTAATTTCCTATAAATGTATATTATGATATGCAGATTAGTTGTTACAACTTGCATTTTTCCCGAAAATCTTTATCAATAAGATAAGAGTTTGTGAAACCCCGCGGGGGGGAAATAATTTGCAAGTATCTTTTTATTGCGAAAATTGTCAGGTTTGTCAGGTTTTTCGAAACGGTTACAAGTTTGTCTCGCCTTCGCTTCGGCAATGTTATTTCTTCGCCTTATGGGCAATTACAAGTTTGTTAACTGATCACTGTTGACTGATATGTCAGTTTTTTGCTAACAAATGCTGGCTGCAGGAAGATAAGCTTTCAATCACAGATTTGCATGTATTGTGATTCTATAGTGCTTAAAAAGAAATTAAAATATGAAAAAGATTATATTCTTATCATTCTACATACTGTGTTTTGCTAATTTAGCGGCGCAACAACGGAATTTATCATCACTGAAAGGACATGTCCTTGATATTGATACCGAGGAACATCTTCCTGGTGTCACAGTATTTATCGAAAACACTCAATTTGCCGTAATTACGGATGAGACGGGACATTTCTCAATGGATAATATACCCGAAGGCACATACATAATAATGACTCAATATATAGGGTATGCCCCACTTAAACAAGAAGTGGTTATAAGCAGGAGTTCTGCCAGAAATGTCAGTTTATACATCAAGCCCGAGAGCCAGTTGCTGGGCGAAGTGTCTGTCACTGCATCGGCAAGAGCATTGAACAGGCAAATGTCTCCGGTAGTGGTAAATCAGTTGACTACAAAAACGTTTGAAGCGACTAACTCTAATTCACTGTCGCAGGGGCTTAATTATATGCCAGGGCTCAGGGTAGAAACCAATTGCCAGAACTGCGGCACCCAGGAAGTGAGGATCAATGGCCTTGAAGGGCAATATTCACAGATATTAATAGACGGACAGCCAGTTTTCAGTTCTTTATCCAAAATGTATGGATTGGAACAACTCCCGACCAATATGATAGAACAAGTTGATGTTGTACGGGGGGGAGGATCGGTATTGTATGGAGCAAACGCGATAGGAGGCGTTATCGATATAATAACGAAGGAACCGGAAAAGAATTCATATCAGGCGAAATATAATTTATCGCTTATCGATGGAAAATCGGTGGATAATATATTATCCCTGAACTCATCATTTATAGACAGGTCTAAAAAATCAGGTATATCTATTTTTGCTAATATGAGGAACCGCAATCCTTGGGATGCAAATGGCGACGGTTTTTCGGAGATAGGGAAAAACAGAGCTTCATCGATCGGTTTTCGTTCTTACTCTAAACCAAGCCTGCATGATAAAATTACTTTAGAGTATCACTATATATCCGAATACAGGAGAGGTGGAGATAATCTGAGCCGCCCGCCACACGAAGCTCTGATTGCAGAAACCACTGATTACAGAATACATTCGGGAGGGATCGGTTATATTCATTTCAGCAAAGACAATAAACAAAAGCTAACTACAAATATATCTGTTCAGAAAACCGGACGGGATAGTTATTATGGAGGAGGTTACGATCCCGATGGTTATGGTAACACATCCGAACTGGCATTGACCGGAACCGTAAGGTATGAACTGAATATAGATAAACTGCTCTTTATGCCGGCGAAGTTTACGGCAGGATTCACTCAGGAATATACTAATCTGCACGACACAATCCATAGCCGTAATATAAAACAGATAATAAACATAAGCAGCCTTTATCTGCAGAATGAGTGGCGCGATGATAATCTGTCTCTGATTGTCGGGCTTAGGGGCGACAAGCATAATAAGCTGAATAATATTAATATTATACCTCGTGGAAGCATACGATACCGGATAGGTGAAAATACTAATTTAAGAGCTGCGTATTCGATGGGGTATAGGGCCCCCGAGATCATTGCTTCCGATCTGGATATTCCTGTTATAGGTGGTAGTGCCACAATTACCCGACTGGGGGATGATCTCAAAAGGGAATATTCAAATGCTGTGAATGGAGGGATCGATTTTAGCCTGTATAATAGTAAGGTGTATTCTTATTTTCTGGTAGAAGGATTTTATACGAAGATCAACAGGGTATTCATCCTGGAAGAAACAGGGGAAGACGCACAAGGAAATGTTATTATGACCAGGAAGAACGGTGATGCAGCATATGTGTATGGAGTGAATCTGGAAACTACAATCCAGCCTGTAAACTGGCTGGAAGTACAAGGCGGCTTTACATGGCAGAAGAGCCGGTATACAGAACCTGTGAGATGGTCATTAGAGGAATATGTTGAACCCGTAAAGAAGATGCTGCGGTCTCCTGATACTTATGGGTTTATATCTGCTACTGCCACTCCTAAGAGTAACTATTCTATATCGCTGTCGGGTGTATACACTGGTTCAATGCTTACTCCGCATTTTGCAGGGGCAGAAGGAGTAACAAGGGATGAAACAGTGAAGACAAAAAGCTTCTTTGATACAACCCTGAAATTGTCATACTCTTTCACTGTAAACTCGACGAATAGAATAGAGATTAACGGGGGTGTACAGAATATGTTCAACCAGATACAAAAGGATTATGATAAAGGGCCTAACAGGGATTCGGAATATATCTATGGGCCATCTTTGCCGAGAACTTATTTTATAGGCTTAAAAATCAGCTCTATATAATTAACAAAGAAGAGCTGTTAGATTAAAAATCATTAACAGCTCTTCTGCTTTTAGTATTAAGTATGCCGATTTTAGATAATTTGATAGTATCTTTGCAATTAGAAGCAGTACATCTCACAAACTTTGGACTGTGTGTCTTTAGATGTTCTGCCTTTAAAAATGGGTTGATGGTTTATATCATTATAAAAGGATTGTTTATCGGCTTCTTGTCTTCTGCTCCTATGGGACCGGTAGGTATGTTATGTGTACAACGTACCTTGAACGAAGGGAAAGGTCATGGATTAGTAACAGGATTGGGAGCTGTAGTCGGGGATATGCTCATCGCACTGCTGGCCATTGTTGCTGCTTTGGGGATGGGTTTCAATACTGCATTTATACAACAGCACGAAGGCCCTATAAAGGTAGTTGGCAGTATCGTACTTATTGTATTCGGCTATATAATCTTTAACAAGAACCCAGCCAAGAACCTTACCAAGCTTAAAGAAAAGGCAGCATCTTACTGGAAAGTCTTCGTTTCGTCCCTAATACTTACTATATCCAACATCGCTACTTTATTCCTTTACATAGCACTGTTTGCCCGTTTCAACGTAATCGATGCTACAAAGCCTTTCGGTTATGATCTGCTCACGATATTTTTTATTGGGATAGGAGCTTTTCTATGGTGGCTACTGGTTACTTATGTGGTAGGAAAACTTCGTACCAGATTCAACCCCAGAGGTCTGAAAATTTTCAACAAGATTATCGGGCTCGTGCTTATCGGATTGGGTATAGCTGGTATTATTACAGGATCGCTGATGAAAGTGGATATCTTTTAATCCTGTTATTTAAATTCTATCTTTATTCCGTAATATCTGCTCATTAGCACTGCCGAGAAGGGATCTTCTCCATGAATATATATACTACCATCATATCTGGTGAATTCACAGGCAGGACGACCTTCATTCTTCGCTTGCCGGATAACAACCTCCCTCTCTGTCACAATCTTTCGGTATTCATCTATTTGCTTTGTGGCCAGATAAAACGTGAAACCAAAGCCTAATAATCCAATAAATAGAACTGACAGTCTCAGTTGCTTGGCGAAAGATAAACTGTAATTGATATTATACCATAAAATCCCTGCTCCTGTTATCATAAAAGTAACCACCCCGAACAAAGCCCTGCGTGGAAAGGTTGGGGATAATATCATTGCATACACTCCGGCAATAGCTGCAATGTAATAGATGAGAGTATAGCTAAATACCATCTTTTGTTCAACTGCCGACCTGTGATTGTGGCGATACAATATTATCATTGCAAGGCAAACCAGGATAAGTGGCCCGCAATAATAGAAATAGGTAAAAGTGGAATTAAATAGACGATATCCCAAAAGGAATAGAGTCATCGGCCCGGCTTCACCTGCTCTCTCAAAGTTTCCCGGAGCAAGTATCATTATCAGAAATCCGGCTATCCCTCCTGCTAAGCCTACCAATGCCCAGACAGGAAACTTCCACTTTTGAGAATGATAGTAAAAGATGAATAAGATAGCTATCAGAATCATAGCTCCAGCTGTATTTTCGTTTGTCCACCCGGCCAGTACTCCAAGTATGAGCATACCGGCCGAAGCCAGAAGATTTGTGACTGGTGGAACCGCTTTACCTTTATACATCCGGTATGGTAACAGAAAAAGAAGGATAAAGAAAGTCCCCCATAAATAATTTGCAGCACCTGTTATCCAGAAGATGGTATCACCGATGACGGGTTGAAAGAACCATACTGCCAGATTGATAAGTATGAACAAGGACAAGCTGTGCTTACCCCGGCCTTTTATATGGAGATAGATAAGAAAAATATATCCCATATAAATCAAAGTGTTCAGCAGGTCGGCAACGAAGGCGGGAAGTAAGAGCAACACCTGTGCTATAAAATGCACCACACTCCGTCCACCCCACATATAATAGTGATTGACCTGGGACTGAACGATATCGCTTAATGTCTGTGCGCGTACCTGTTCTCCATAGATGAACAGATAAGCAAAGTCGTCGGAAATCAGAGGTGTAAGTATGTTCAGGAACAATATGGCTCCAAAAACTGACACGATTACTATAATCCAACATATAGTATATCTGGCTTTATTTTCAGTCATAGACATTGACACCCGGTCTGCTTTATGATATGCATTTTTTAATAATGCCAGTCCCTTATCGAATATATCTGCTTTATGTGTATTCATCTAAATTGTTAAAACCTGACACTTTTTTTAGTTTACTAGTTCTAAGTTTACTAGCTTGCTAGTTCCATTTATTAATATTCCTTCTAGTAAACTAGTATACTTTTTTCTAGTATACTAACTAAAACCTGACAAACCTGACAGATTTTACACCTTGTTATAGAAGTGTAGCATTCACCGGATTTGTCTGCATAAGTGTAACAAAGATAATATATTTTCATATAGTTTTTATTTCCATTTTTCTATAATATAAATGTTATAAATCAGGTGTTATTTGAAAACCTGACAAACCTGACAGATTTTTAGCCTTTAGCTGTTAGCCAATAGCTATAAGCTTATTAACTTAAACTGACAAACCTTACATTATTTTTCAAAGATCGCTTTCTGCCACTACCAACTACTGTCTACCAACTACTATTTACACATAGATAAAGTTTTCAAATTCCCGTTGACGGGTTAATTCTCAACTGAAAATAGTATCTTTGTATAATATTAATTACAATACAAACATGGACAAAATGAAAATAGAGATATGGTCGGATATTGCCTGCCCATATTGTTATATAGGAAAAAAGAAACTGGAAAAAGCCTTAGATAAATTTCCTTATAAGGATAATGTCGAACTGGTATGGCATAGCTACGAACTCGATCCTGCATTGCCTAAGAAAGCTTTGGATATATCCATTTATTCATACTTTGCTAAAAAGTACGGTATGAGTGAAGCGGAAGCCCGGGAGACTCAGGGTAAAGTTGCTGCAATCGCCAGAGAGGTAGGCTTGAATTATGATTTCGATAATCTTATTGTCGCAAATACTTCTGATGCTCTCCGCCTGGTAAAATTAGCGAAAGAATATAGTTTGGCAACTGAAGCCGAAGAAACTCTTTTCGATGCTTATTTTGTCAGAGGAAAGAACATAAGCGACAAGCAAACTCTTATTGAGTTGGGTGAGGGTATAGGCCTGAAAAAAGAGAATATAATGACAATGCTCGACAGCGATAAATACCTGGATGAAATAAAAGAAGATATAGCATATAGTGAAGATCAACTGAATCTGGAGTATATCCCATTTTATGTATTCAATAATAAGCAACGGGTAGAAGGTTCTATCGCTATCGAAAAATACCTGGAAGTTCTGGAAGAATCATACGCTGAATGGGAAAAAGGAGGGGTGTCTTCCGGAGAGGGTGAAATTATAAGCGGACAATCGTGCTCTATCGACGGGGTTTGTAGCTAAAGGAACTATAATTACAGATGAAGAAACTGAGTAATTTAATCCTGTTATTCTGTTTGTTGTCATTTTTTGCCTGCAATAATGATGACAGTTTTTCTACTGACCAAAATCTGAAACTTAGTTTTTCGTCCGATAAGATAAGTTTCGATACTGTTTTTTCTTCTGTTGGTTCTGCCACAAAGCAATTTAAAATATACAACCGTAACAGTAAGTCGATACAGATAGAATCTATAGAACTGGTTAACCCTTCTGAAAGCGGATTCCGGATGAATATCGACGGGGAAAAAGGAACCAGGCTCACGAATGTGGAGATACTGAAAAAAGACAGTCTGTATGGTTTTGTCGAGGTTACGGTTAATCCACAAAATGTAAATAATCCAGTTCTGATAAAAGATTCCATAAAGTTTACTTTTAACGGGAACATTCAATATCTGCGGCTCGAAGCCGTTGGGCAGGATGTATATATCTGGGAGGGGGAAATAGTAACGAAGGATTCCATTATAACAGATGAAAAGCCATTGCTGGTATTTGATTCTCTTGTTGTAAAGGAAAATGCGACTCTTACGGTAAATAAAGGAGTGAAATTCTTTATGAAGGAAAACGCTTCGGTAAGGATACACGGATCGTTGAATATAGACGGAGATGTGGGAGAATCTGTCGTATTCAGGGGCGACCGTTTCGATAATATAGAAGGAGACATCCCGTATGATAATGTTCCCGGGCAATGGGACGGTATTTATTTCTATCCCGAAAGTTTTGAAAATAATCTCAGCAATGTGGTGGTGAAAAACGCGACAAGAGGGATGACTTTCTACCCTTCGAAAACAGGATATAAAAAAGCTGTTCTGATGAATACTGTTGTGCAGAATTCATTGGAATATGGAATCGTATCTACCAATTGCGATATAACTGCCTCCAACAGCCTGTTTGTAAATTCAAGGGGCGCTGTACTCAGTTTACAAGGCGGGAAATATACATTCCTGCATTGTACGGTAGCCAATTATTTCAGATGGTCTTCGAGAACGGAGGAGACGGTGGTACTTAGTAATAAGTATGATGGTACTCTCGAAAAATGCGATTTTATTAATACCATTGTCTATGGCTCTGTGAGTAATGAAATAAGGCTTGATGAAAATTCCGGAAAGGTTTTTGATTTCAGCTTTGTTAATTGTGTGATAAGATCGAATAATCAGGAAGATGCTCATTATATAAACACGGTATGGAATAATGATCCCTTGTTTAAAGATGTGAGAAGCAACGGGACATTTTCCTATAACTTTCAACTCACACACGGTTCATCTGCTATTGATAAAGCTGATAAAATATATTCAGCATCTCTTCCATACGATATTAAAGGTATATCCCGGTTGAACGATACTTATCCCGACATAGGCTGCTATGAATGGGTGCAGTAGAGATAAATATATTTTACTGCTTTTTCTTTTCCTGTTCCTCCCGTTAGCTTCGGATGCGCAGGAAAAGTTCAGGATTGCATTCTATAACGTAGAAAATCTCTACGATACGAAAGATAACCCCGATACAAATGACGATGACCTTACACCCGAAGGTAACCTGCGTTGGTCTGATTTCAGATACTGGAAAAAACTGCATGATATAAGCAAAGTGTTAATCTCAGTGGGGGAAGGTTACCCTCCTGCTTTGATCGGACTGTGTGAAGTTGAGAATGATTCGGTTCTCTTCGATCTGACTAAACGGGCTGCCTTGAACAGGCATAAGTATGAATATATAATCACAACATCGAAAGATCATCGCGGATCGAATACAGCCTTGCTTTATCAGCGTGATCAGATAAAAATAATAAGCAAACGATCATACACCCCTTATTTTAAAGATGCTCCCGGCCGCACCACAAGGGATATTCTGCATGTCACAGGAAAAATTATAAACGGGGACGTCCTCGATATATTTGTATGCCATTTTCCTTCACGCAGCGAGGGCATTCGCAAGACAAGACCTTACAGGATAGAATGTGCCCGGTTATTGAGGCAAAAGACAGATAGCCTTTCCCGTATCAGAAGAAATGCGAATATCATTATTATGGGTGATTTCAACGACTATCCCGCTGATGTCAGTATGAAAGAAACATTGGAAGCAAACGGGCTGGAAGAATCTGTTGTGTCCGGTATTTTATATAATATGTTCTACCATAAGTCCATTGTAAAGAATAAGCCCATCGGAACATATAAGTACAGAGGTAAGTGGGATTATATAGACCAGATTATCGTCAGTGGAAATCTTTTGGATTCATCAAGTCGCACCTCAATAAAAAATAAAGAAGCTCATGTTTATTTATCCGACTTCCTGTTGGAAAAAGATAATGATAAATATGGAGGGATGAAGCCTTTCAGAACCTATTCGGGCTGGAAATATCTGGGAGGATACAGCGATCATCTGCCCGTTTACATAGACATGGTTATAAAAGAATAATGCAAATCAGTAGTTAAAGTAGTCAGAGTAGTTAAGCGTAAAAAATCTATTTTCCTACTTGACTACTAAGTTGCTATGCAACTGATAATTCCTTTAATTACTATAATATTTCTATTTATCCTGTAATGCATCTGATATATTGCCGAAAACAGCAGCCAACAAGAAACGCACCTGCCTCAGTCCGCTTTCGTCAATTCCGGCCAATGCTGCGTCCATCGTGTCGTTTACGGCTATTGTTGCACGGTCTTTTATAGCTCTGCCTTCATCGGTGAGATAAACCAGGTTTGAGCGTCTGTCGCTATCCGAAGCGTTCCGGTAGACCAGATTTTGTTTTGTGAGGTTATCTATCAGGCGTGTCATGCTGGGTTTATCTTTGAATGTAGAATTGCATAATGTTTGCTGGGTAACACCATCCTCTTTCCATAAGAAAGCCAGCACAGTCCATTGCTCGGGTGTGATATCAAGGCCTTTCTTCCTGAAATTACGGTACATCATCCGGTTAATGGCCATTGAAACCTTCCCGTTTATTATAGGAAAGATCAGGTCCTGATCCTGGTTAAGATCTAATATATCTTCATGCGTCATTTTATCAATGTGTCATTTTTGATATACAAAAGTACGACATCGTAACCGCTTTTCCAACATTTTTTGAGGGTTTAGCATTTGTTGTTTTGATAAAAAAGCATTATCTTTGCGGCTCATTTGTAAAAATGACAATGTTTAATTTATAACTAATTAATTTATGAACAATTACGAAACCGTTTTCATTTTAACTCCCGTTTTGTCTGATGTTCAGATGAAGGAAGCGGTAGAAAAATTCAAGGCTATTTTGACCAATGAAGGTGCAAAAATAGTGAATGAAGAAAACTGGGGGCTTCGCAAGCTTGCGTATCCTATCCAGAAAAAATCTACTGGTTTTTATGCATTCCTGGAGTTTGAGGCTGATCCGTCTGTGATCTCAAAATTAGAAATCAACTTCCGTCGCGACGAAAAAGTGATCCGTTTCCTGACTTTCCGTCAGGATAAATTTGCTCACGAATACGCACAGAAGAGAAGAAATTTAAAATCATCTAAAAAAGAAGAAGTAAAGGAGAACTAAATTATGGCACAGCAATCAGAAATCAGATATTTGACTCCACCTTCAGTTGATGTCAAGAAAAAGAAATACTGCCGTTTCAAGAAAAATGGTATCAAGTATATCGATTACAAAGACCCTGAGTTTTTGAAAAAGTTCCTGAACGAACAAGGAAAAATTCTTCCTCGTCGTATTACCGGTACATCATTGAAATTCCAACGTCGCGTTGCACAAGCGGTTAAAAGAGCTCGTCATTTGGCTTTGCTTCCTTACGTAACAGACTTAATGAAATAAAAATAAGGAGGAAAAAAGATATGCAAGTTATATTAAAAGAAGACATTCTAAACTTAGGATATAAAGACGATATCGTTAATGTAAAAGACGGATATGGTCGTAACTTCCTTATCCCTCAGGGAAAGGCTGTGATCGCTTCGGAATCTGCGAAAAAAGTTTTAGCTGAGAACATGAAACAACGTGCTCACAAACTTGAGAAAATCAAACAGGATGCTCAGGACCTTGCAGCTAAACTTGACGGAGTATCTCTTACAATTGGTGCAAAAACCAGTTCTACAGGTACTATCTTTGGCTCTGTAACTAATATTCAGATAGCAGAAGCACTAGAGAAGTTAGGCTATAATGTAGACCGTAAAGTGATTGTAATCAAAGACTCAGTAAAAGAAGTCGGAAGTTACAAGGCAACAGCAAAGCTTCACAAAGAAGTATCTGTTGAAATTCCTTTCGAAGTAGTTTCTGAATAAGGAAATTTTACCATAAAACGGAAAAAGAGTTATTCGCAAGAATAACTCTTTTTCTTTTTATATTTGGTATTGGTACATCTAAAATATATCCTATCTTTGCCCTACTTAATTATTAAAAACACGAAATTTATGAAAAAATTAACTCAAACTTCTTTTAGCATCATAATGGTGCTAATCTTGTCATTAGCTTTCACTCAATGTAAAGACGCAAAAGATGCGGCCGTTACAAAATTTATGGAGCTTCAGGTAGATCAAATCAACAAACAATGTCCATTGGATATGGGAAATGGAATGACAATGGATAAATGTGAAATAGATGGCAGCAAGATTCTAAAAACTTACTTTACAGTTCCAACAGAAATGGCTGGTGCAATTCAGTTTAATGATCAAACCAAGGCTACAATGATACAGGCTTTAAAAGGCCTGGCCGAGTTTAAACAAATAAAAGAACTGGAAGTTGCTTATACTTATGCGTATTATGACAGTGACAAAAAACTTTTAGGAGAAATCAAAATCACACCTGAAGATTATAAATAATAAGATAATCTTCTTTACGAGATAACAAAAGACCGGTTGAAATTCAGCCGGTTTTTTGTTGTATAAATAATCTTGATAATGTGTCGTTTTTGTATAGATATAATTTATGAAAAATAATATAGGCCTAATTCCCTGAAATACAATTGATATAAAAGAAAATGACGATTGCGAATTGCGTATTTAACTTAAAATCGTAAAATAATTGTAACTTCGTGTGGTTTTAAATAACTAGGAATCAAAATCTTTTCAGGCTCTTGCTTGTTTTAATTATATGAAGAAATCAATAAACAATTAACAAATATGAAAATCGGATTTGTAGGATTAGGAAAAATGGGCGGTAATATGGTAGAACGCCTTTTGAATCATGGCCATGAAGTAGTTGTATATAACCTTACACAGAAAGAAGTGGACGAAGCCGCAGCAAAAGGTGCAGTTCCGGCTTCGGATCTTAAAGATCTGGTAAGTAAACTGGGAGGCCGGAAGCTGGTATGGCTGATGGTTCCTGCCGGAAAACCTGTGGAAGAGAACATTGCCGAACTTCTTACCCTTTTAAATCCTGATGATATAATCGTAGATGGAGGAAACAGTTACTGGCGCGAAACTGTAGAACGTGGAAAGAAAATAAAGGAAAAAGGAATACATTATCTCGACTGTGGAACCAGCGGTGGCGTTTGGGGACTTCAGAACGGATATTGCCTGATGTATGGCGGAGACAAAGAAGCCTGCGATTTTGCCGAACCTATCTTTAAGAGCCTTGCGCCCGAAAACGGGTATATGCGTTGCGGCGAAAGCGGAGCCGGACATATGGTGAAAATGGTACACAATGGTATCGAATACGGTATGATGCAGGCTTATGCTGAAGGATTCGAAATAATGAAGAATTCTCCCTATAATGTAGATCTTGAAAAAGTATCCCGTGTATGGATGCAGGGATCTGTTGTCCGTTCGTGGTTACTCGAGCTTATCGGGAATGCACTTGAAGGCAATGAAAACCTGGATGGAATAAAGGATTATGTAGCCGATAGTGGAGAAGGTCGTTGGACTGTGCAAACCGCTATGGATTTTGATGTGCCTGCCCATGTTATTACAGCATCATTGTTCACCCGTTTCGAATCGAGACAGGAAACCTCTTATGCAATGAAGCTTCTGGCGGCCATGCGCAATCAGTTTGGTGGTCATGAAATAAAAAAAGGGTAGCCCCCTAAATCCCCCAAGGGGGACTTAATTTTGGAGAAATGAAAAAAATGAATTTAAAAGCCTCCCTCTCGGAGAGGAATGGAGGGGCTTATGAAATCTAAGGAAATAAAGAACCAGGCCCTGATTATCTTTGGGGCTTCCGGTGATTTAACATACCGCAAACTTATACCTGCGGTATTCGACCTGTATAAACAAGATTCACTACCAAAGAATTTTGTTGTACTGGGAGTTGCGCGCAGTTCTTTCACAGACGACACGTTCCGTGAAAAAATGAAAGATGGCATCAGGCTGTTTGCTACTGCTAAAGATGCATCCGAGGATGAATTAAATGCTTTCTGTCAGAAGCTTCATTATCTTTCTATCAATACCGATGATGGAAAGGAATACTCAAAGCTTAAAGACAGATTAGCAGTTCTGGATAAGGAAGCTGATACAGCAGGGAACTATATATTCTATCTTTCTACACCACCATCATTATACCCTTTGGTTCCTAAATTTCTTGCAGAACAGGGATTGAACAATCAGGATAATGGCTTCAGGCGGATTATTATAGAAAAACCTTTTGGCACCGATTTGAAGTCCGCGATAGAACTAAACGCGTCTTTGAAAGAAAATTACGATGAAGATCAGATATACCGTATCGATCATTATCTGGGAAAAGAAACTGTTCAGAATCTGTTGATCACACGCTTTGCCAATGGTATTTACGAACCTCTATGGAACCGAAATTATATCCATCATGTGGAAATAACCGCCGCCGAAAATATTGGTGTGGAAAACCGTGGCGGATACTACGATAATGCAGGAGCTTTACGCGATATGGTGCAGAATCACTTGTTGCAACTAGTGGCTCTTGTTGCTATGGAACCTCCTATGTCGATAGATTCGGAAGCAATCCGCAACGAGAAACTTAAAGTTTTTCAGGCACTTCGTCCGATGAGCGACGACGATCTGTTCAAAAATGTTATCAGAGGACAATATACGGCAGCCAATATAAAAGGTAAGTATGCAAAAGGTTACCGTGAAGAAAAAGGTGTTGATCCCGAATCGAGGACTGAGACCTATGTGGCGATGAAGCTTTTTATAGATAACTGGCGCTGGGGAGATGTGCCTTTCTATGTGCGTACCGGGAAACGCCTGCCTACACGGGTATCGGAAGTCGTTATTCATTTCAAGCCTGCACCACAAAGATTATTCCCGGAAACCACTGATTTGAGGGATGATGAAAATCAATTGGTTCTTCGCATCCAACCCGATGAAGGAATCTTATTGAAAACAAAGATGAAAGTTCCAGGAAGTGGTTATCAGGTGAAAACTGTGAATATGGATTTTCATTATTCCCAGTTGAAAGATACCTACCTCCCTGAGGCATATGAGCGCCTGCTTCTCGATTGCATGATAGGTGACTCTACCCTGTATATACGGGGCGATGCTTTAGAGGCTACATGGAAGTTTGTGCAACCTCTTCTCGAATTCTGGGAAAAGAATCCCGATGCACCTTTGCACGGTTATCCGGCCGGATCGTGGGGGCCTGAGCACGCGGACGACCTTATAGAAGAGAAAAACCTCACATGGCGCTATCCATGTAAAAACTTATCCGATGACGGCATATACTGTGAATTATGATGATAAAAGAAGAAGTAAAAGTATTTGATGACCCGCATGCTCTTAGCAAGGGCTTCACGGAATTTCTGAAAAAATTGCTGGATGTATATCCGCAGGTAAATCTCGCACTGTCGGGAGGAACAACGCCTAAAGTTATCTTTGATTATTGGGCTGAGAATTGTAAAGATGAGATCGACTGGAAAAGGGTATTCTTTTTCTGGGGTGATGAAAGATGCGTGCCACCCGAAAATGTGATGAATAATTTCGGGATGACAAAAGACCATCTTTTCGATAAAGTTCCCGCAATACCGAATAATAACATTTACCGGATTCATGGCGAGAACGAGGCTGAAGAAGAGGCCTTATGGTATGGAACGGTATTGAGAAACAAACTGATGCAACGTCAGGATATTCCATGTTTCGAGATTGTAATGCTTGGCCTGGGTGATGACGGACACACTGTTTCTATTTTTCCCAATCAGATTGATTTATGGGATAGCAAAGAAATCTGTGAAGTTGGTGAACACCCTGAAAGTGGAATGAAGCGTGTTACTATAACCGGAAGGGTAGTAAACAATGCGCAGTATGTAATATTCCTGGCCACAGGAAAAAGCAAGGCCGAAAAGGTGAGGGATATAGTAAAGAACCGGAAAGACTTTGTGAATAAATATCCGGCTGCACGTGTAAATCCGAAAAGAGGATACATATACTGGTTCCTTGATAAGGAAGCGGCAAGTTTACTTGATTAATAAAATACTTAATAGGGCAAGGTCCGTTTGATTTATTCAGGCGGACTTTTGCTTTTATGGTATATTGAGTATATTTGAACTCTCAATCTCTCATGTATATATGTTTACATATAACGGGATAAAAATATTCTATTTTTCAGGAACGGGAAATGCGAAAAGGGTTTCTCTATGGATTCGGGAATTTGCGGCTGACAAGAATATTGATTGTCAACTGGAAAATATTGCTGAAATCCATACAAATGAAAATCTTAATCTTAACCCTCAGACATTAATCATAATTATCTCTCCCATACACGGATTTAACTATCCGGAAATAACCCTTGATTTTATACGTCGGTTTCCTAAAGGGAGGAACGGTATCATGCTGATGAATACGAGAGCCGGACTGAAAATAGGGAAGTTTGTGACACCCGGTTTAACTGGTATAGCCTTTCTGCTATCTTCGGCAATACTGAAAAGTAAAGGCTATAATATTGTAGGGATGATACCTTTCGATATGCTTTCCAACTGGTTATCTATCCATCCTGCACTAAGTCAGAAGGCAGTTAAGTTCTTACATAGAAAGAACTACTCCAGAACAAAAGGATACTCTGATGAAATATTTGAAGGGAAAAAGGTATTCACTGCATATAAAGATATTGTTCAGGATATATTAATTTCTCCCGTAGCATTCGTTTATTATTTTGCAGGGCGGTTTTACCTAGCCAAATCTTATTACGCCTCTGTCGATTGCGACAGTTGTGGTTTGTGTATAAAACAATGTCCTGTGAGGGCTATCAAAGGAGTAAACAAGCGTCCTTTCTGGACGTTCAAATGTGAGAGCTGTATGAGGTGTATGGCAAATTGTCCTAAAAAAGCGGTAGAAACGCCTCATGGGTTATTCGTGATGATTGGCATTATCTGCTCAACTTTTGGCTCCTATCTGTTTTATAAACTGTTTCCGTTTCCTATAGAGCCGGGGTTCATTAAGATAATCTTATATAGTGTGTTCTTTTTTATCCTTTTGTGGATATTTTATATCATTCAGCATCTATTATTGAAGAATAGATATATAGGAAAAGTCATATCTTTGATGTCATTGACTCATTATAAGTTCTGGGGACGATATAGATCAATCCCCGATGAAGAATGGAAGAGGTAGAGGAAAGGGTGAGAGTTATTGTAAAATCTGCTATTATGAAAAGGTTTATTATTCTTTTAATCGTTATCTGTAATCTGTTGTTGTTTGTAAACTGTAAAGGAAATGATACACCTCTGGCAGGTAAAACGCAATATATCGTTTTTGCCAATAATTACTTTTGGGAAGATGCGGATAATAATGCGATAATGATCACGGATTCTTTAGAAATAGATCGGCTTGAGAAACTTCTTGTCGGCAATGAATTGAAAGAATTGTGTAAGTGTGGATATGACTACCAGATACAATTCTTTAATGAAAAGAATGAGTTACTTTATTCCCGGATTCTGAATACCGAAACAGATACATACGAAAAATATAATGAGGATATTAAAACTATAATGAGAGGATTGACCGGACGGATAAGAGATACTCCTACTCATTACGTTTATAATCTGCAGATAGATGTCCATATGCCTTCTGATTCGATAATAAAATTCCTGAAAGAAGGTGGCTTATATGCTTTTATGCTGGGATTTCAGGAAGAGCAATACCCTAAATTGAAGCTTACATATTGCGAACATTATACAGATGATGAAAATTTAGATGGCTCGGAAGAAAGGTTTAAAGAGATAGAAGAAAAAATTAAATTTTATGTTCAGCCTGTCGAAACTTCATTTATTCATCGTACGACAACGAATGAAACAAAGTATGTAGATTTTAAAACAAATAAAATATCACGTTTGTATTACTTTCCGGCCAAAACGAATATGGACTCTCTTATAAGCCAGGTGAATACTTTGGGCGTTGATTATCTATTTGCAGAATCGTGCTCTCCCTATTATTATGTGCAATTATTAAGCAATAACAATAATATAGAGGAAGTGTCCGGTCTTTTGAAAAAATATCCGTTTATCAGTAGAGTCAGCAAAGCTACAAATGGATATGTGTTTGAAGAATGTAGTTTGACCGATTAGAACTAATGACTCTTCTTTGTGAAAGCCAAAAGCCTGTCCATATAATCCCTGTTATTCGACAATCGTGGTACTTTATTCTGCCCGCCGAGCTTCCCGATCGATTTCATCCATTCATTAAAAGTGCCTTTTGGCAGATTTCTTACAATTGGTAATCCTAAAGACAGGTTGTAAGAACGTTTCGCTTCGTAATCGGAATTTACCTTCTTCAGGTTCTCATCCAAAGCCAGAGTGAATTTTTCAAGGCTATCAGGTTCTGTGGCAAATTCTATCAGCCATTCGTGAGCACCGGTATTATTATCGCCGAAATAAACCGGAGCAGCCGTGTATTCAGTTATCTGTGCACCTGTTAGCAGGCATGCGGCAGAGAGTGCTTTTTCTGCATTATCTATTATGATCTCTTCGCCAAAGGCATTGATGAAATTTTTTGTACGTCCGGTTATATGGAACAGGTATGGATTTGTGGAAGTGAACTCGATTGTATCTCCTATCATGTAGCGCCAAAGCCCGCCGTTTGTAGAGATCAGTATAGCATAATTTTCTCCTGTTTTTACTTCGTCGAGAGTTAATGTTTTAGGATTCTCCTTATCCCATTCGCTCATCGGCATAAATTCGTAATAGATATTGCTATCCAACATCAGAAGCATTTCTTTCGAACCGGCTTCGAACTGTACACCGAAGAATCCTTCCGAAGCATTATATGTTTCCCAATACCACATATCGGGCTTTTGTATGATCTTCCGGTATTGTTCTTCGAATGGGGTGAAACTAACACCGCCATGGAAAAATACTTCGAGATTGGGCCATATATCGGTCAGTTCCCTTCCGGTGTCGGCTTTTATCTTTTTCAGCAGAACCATCAACCACGACGGAACACCCATAAATGCCCTGACATCATTCTTTACAGCATAATCTGTAAGCGCCTGAAGCTTTACTTCCCAGTCGGGCAGCAATGAAATACTTTCCGGAGTACGGCTACGTTTCGCCCAGAAGTAAAGATTCTTGATGAGTATTGCTGAAATATCTCCGGTGAAAACTCCGTCTCCTATTCTGTTTATCTGTTTGCTCCCTCCAAGTACAAGCGTCTTTCCAAAAAAGAATTTAGCATCCGGATTTGCCCGTCCGTATATGGCGAGCATTTGTTCCCCACATTTGTAATGTCCGCCTGTGAGCGATTCTTTTGTGACCGGGATATATTTACTTTTGTCTTCGGTAGTCCCCGACGACATGGCAAACCAGTTTACAGGCTTGTTCCAGAGTACATTCTGTCGTTTGTCGACCAGTATTTTATCCAGATAAGGACGTAAATCTTCGTAATGAAAAACAGGTACATTGTACCTGAAATCATCTTTATTCTTAATTTCCGGAAATTTAAATTGCTGGCCTATATAGGTTTGTGCTCCGTTACGGAGTAGGTAGGATAGTATTTCTTCTTGCGCCCGGATCGGATTTTCTATAAAACAGGCAACTTCCCTGTATTTATAATCCAGATACTTATGAGCAATGCGGGTGATCATCCTATTTTGCTTATCTTTCTCAGTTTGTCTTCGTCTATTATCTTAATTTTGCGGCCATCTAAAGCGATGATGTGCTCATCGACAAATGTAGATAATGTGCGGATCGCATTCGACGTTGTCATATTCGATAGATTAGCCAGGTCTTCCCTCGACAGATATATACTAATGGTAGCGCCATCTTCTTCCAGTCCGTAATTTTCGATTAGGAAAATAAGGGATTCTGCAAGACGCCCTCTGATATGTTTTTGTGTGAGATTAACTACCCGTTCGTCAGCGATCCCCAGGTCAGTGGATAGTTCCCTTATAAAGAACATGCCCAGTTTAGAGTTGGCAAATACTATATCCTCGATTATTTGCATGGGAATAAAGCAAATGGTGGAAGCTTCGAAAGCCGACGCTGCGGTCACATATGGTTCTTTTGCAAAATAGGCGCGGTAACCGAAATACTGCGTAGTGCGTATCATTCTTATTATCTGGCTTCTGCCGCCAACACCGTCTTTATATATCTTCACTTTACCACGGCAAAGACACATCAAATCCTGAGGGGTTTCCTCCTCACGGTAGATTATCTCATTCTTCTTAAAGTCGACGATTCTTGCACTAGAAGATATTAAATCCCTTTCTTTGCTACTCAGCAGTTTCCAGATTTCAGGGATACATTCGGATATGCTTACAACATTACTACTATCTTTCACCATAAAAAAGCTCAATGATATAAGTCAGGTTCTTAGGTTAATCACATAACAAAGTTAATATTTTTTTATTAGAAATATGTTTTGCAACATATATTTAACGAAATGTCAAAGATATTCTATACTTTTAGAGAACATTGATACGTCTATTTCCGAAATAACAGCCCGATTATATCGCAAAACCTTTAATACCTGATATAAGATGAAAAAAATAATATTTACCATTTTAATAGCTTCTATAGCTTTATGTGCATGCTCACAAACAAAAAATGATGAGGCTGATTATAATTTCAGTTTTGAAGAATATAAAGGTAAATATCCTGCGAATTGGCATTTCTTTGGTAGTTCGGATTATTTGATATATCCGGACTCAACGACATCGCATGCAGGAAAATATTCTGCCGTAATTGAACATCAGGATGGGAAAGCGACGGATTATAAAGCTTTGTCTTTTGCTCTTCCGCACAATTATGAAGGGAAGCTGATTACACTATCAGGATATATAAAGACCGAAAACGTTTCTGATGGATATGCCGGACTATGGATGAGAATAGATCCGGAGGTTGCATTTGATAATATGCACAGCAGGGGAGTTGAAGGTACCACCGACTGGACAAGATATGAGGTTACTTTGACTATGAATCCGCGCAAAACGAAGCAAATAGTCATAGGTGGCTTATTGGTGGGAAAGGGTAAAATGTGGCTTGATGATTTGCATGTCACGATTGATGGAAAAGATATTTATGATGCGCCTATTTATCAGAAACCATTATTGCCTGCGGAGAAAGATGAGGAATTTTACAATGGTTCCAATATAACATTTCCGGAACTGAATGAACAACTAATTAATAATTTAGAACTGTTAGGTAAGCTATGGGGTTTTATAAAATATCATCATCCCGAAGTAGGAAAAGGAAATTACAATTGGGATTACGAATTGTTCCGGTTTTTACCTGAATATCTAAAAGTTAATAACGTAACCGAAAGGAATAAACTACTTGTTTCATGGATAGATAAATATGGGAAAGTATCCCCTTGCACAGAGTGTAAACAAACACCTGACAGTGCTTTTATAAAACCCGATTTGTCGTGGGTAGATAGTAAAAGTATAAGTCCTGATTTAATTAATAAAATAAGATATTTATATGAAAACCGTCATCAAGGCGAACATTTCTATATTGGAATGTTTCCTAATGTAGGTAATCCGGAATTTAAGAATGAAAATTCATACTCAAATATGCCATATCCTGATGCCGGATTCAGATTGTTATCGTTATTTCGGTACTGGAATATGATACACTATTTTTTTCCTGCTAAATATCTGACCGATAAGGATTGGAATAAAGTTCTCAGAGAATATATTCCAATATTCATTTCGGCGCAAAACGAATTGGAATATGAGTTGGCCGCATTGCGCCTTATCGGTGATATACAGGATACGCACGCAAACTTGTGGGGTGGGGGAAATAAAATTGCAGAACTACGAGGAAATAAATATGCTCCTTTCAGAGTTCAGTTTATAGAGAATAAGCTCGTTGTAACTGACTATTATAATCCCGAATATTCGGAAGATGCCGGATTGCAGGTGGGAGATATAATCACCCATATAGAAAGAAAAGCTGTAGGATCGATAGTAGATAGCCTGCGCATTTATTACCCTGCTTCAAACGATGCTGCGATGCTCAGGGATATTTCAGGTGATATATTACGTTCAAACAAAGAGTCTGTAAATATAAAATATGAATCTGCCGGACTGAAAAAGCAAAAAGACCTACCTCTATATGATAGGAACAAGTTAAAAATGTATCATTGGTATAAGGTGAATAAAGAAGAAAAATGTTACAAACTTCTGGATGGTAATATCGGTTATGTGACATTAGCTTCTATTACTAACAACGACATTCCTGAAATTAAAGAAGTATTTAAAGATACAAAAGGGATTATTATAGATATCCGCAATTATCCATCCACGTTCGTGCCGTTTGCGCTGGGTTCTTATTTTGTGGCAGATACTGTGCCATTTGTAAAATTCACACAAGGGAATGTAAATAATCCCGGAGAATTTATTTTCAGAGGACCCAATAAAATACCAAAAGGCAAAGAAACTTATCAGGGAAAACTGGTTGTATTGGTAAATGAATTTAGCCAAAGTCAGGCTGAATATACGACTATGGCATTCCGTGCCGGGAAGAATACAACTATTGCAGGCAGTACAACAGCCGGAGCAGATGGCAATGTTTCTGGCATAGTTTTACCGGGAGGTTTACGTACAATGATCTCTGGTATAGGAATCTTCTATCCCGATGGCACAGATACACAACGGGTCGGTATTGTGCCCGATGTGGTAGTAAGACCTACAATAAACGGTATTAAAAAAGGGGAAGATGAGGTACTGGAAAAGGCCATGGATATAATAAAAAATGCCATGAAATGATTGCTGATTAATTGGGGAACAATGAGAGAAAAGCATCTTGTTTTACTTATATTATTTCTTTACTCAACTGTAGCTTTTTCTCAAAGAAAAATATCAGGGACAGTTGTGGATAAGAATAATAATGAAGAGTTAATTATAGGAGCACAAATACAGGAAGAAGGAACAGGCAATCATGTGTTTTCGGATATAGATGGGAAATTTGAAATTGTAACATTAAAAGACACATGTGTCTTGATTATTTCCATGCTTGGCTTTGAATGTCAGTCTTTTAAGATCACAAGCGATATAGAGCAAATTGTAAGATTAGGTTATTATGACTATACTTCAAAGTGGATAACCGTTGGGGCAGATTACGACTTTATTAACTCAAAATTCGGAGTACGGTTCAGTAATGGTTATGATGAACAGCCATTGATTCATTTCGAAGATTTTCCCGACAGGTTTATTTATAAAGCGTCATTTCGAACAGGATTCAATAAAGATTATGGTTTTGGTGGCGCTATCGGTTGGTTATATCCCACAAGACATATTGATAAAATCACATTGGAATATGATCAGGTTCATTATTCCGGGAAAGATCGATTTAAATATCGGAATATAAGTATCACAGGAGTGAAATATCTGGGATTTATAAACTCTGATATTATTTTAAGAGCAGGTTTTCAATCCTTAAACGAACATGACAATTTAGGAGTAAGTTTCGGTATTCAAAAAGTTTTGCTTTACAATAAACTTTATTCAGGCCTTTCAGCCGGATATTATGGCGACTATTGGATATATTCTGTATATGCTCAAAGTTTTATTTATAGTAATAAGTGGGGCTTAAGATTATCCTATGACAGAATAAATAGATTTGATTTTCTTGCATTAGGGATAAATTTTACGATTCCACGATCAAAATAATTTAATTATGTAGTATCGTAGAATGATCGGACTATCTGTCTTTTAAATAAATTAAACATATATTCTTTTCTCATTTCTCTTTGAATATTACAAGAATAAGAGTATTTTTGCACCACCAAAAATGAGAAGCATCTCGGTGCTTTTCTTTTTTTGAATAAATCTTTGAAGAATAGAATATTAATATAAATCCGTTAAGATGAACGTATCTCTCACAAATGTTGACAGTGTAAATGCTATTTTACAGATCAGTGTCGCAAAAGATGATTATCAGGAAAAACTGAACGATGCACTTAAAACTTTCCGCAAAAAAGCAAATATACCGGGATTCCGTCCGGGAACCGTGCCTGTAGGTATGGTGAAAAAAATGTATGGAAAATCAATAATGGCCGAAGAGATCAATAAACTGGTCGGAGAAAACCTTTATAAATATATACAGGAAAACAAACTGAATGTATTGGGTGAACCTCTGCCAAACGAAGAAAAGCAACAGCCAATAGATTTTGCAACGGAAGGCGATTATGAATTTTTCTTTGATATAGCACTTGCTCCGGAGATCAAATTGTCTTTAACAAAGAAAGATAAACTTAATTACTACAAAATAACTGTTGACGAAGAGCATGTCGACAAACAAATAGAATCATACAAAGCCAATTATGGCAAATATGATAAAGTAGAAGAAGGTGCTAAAGAAACAGACCTGATAAGAGGTGTGATCAGCGAGCTCGAAGATGGTAACGTGAAAGAAGGCGGTATAAAAGTAGAAGCCGGAGTTGTTATGCCATCATATATGAAAGATGCTGAAGAGCAGGCTAAATTTGTAGGTGCAAAAACCGGTGATGTGATCAAATTCAATCCCGGAAAAGCTTATGAAGGAAATGAGACTGAAATATCATCTTTATTACACATACAAAAAGATGAAGTAGAGGCGATTGCAGCCGAGTTCAATTTTGAAGTGACAGAAGTTACCCGTTACAAAGAAGCTGATCTTGATCAGGACTTATTCGATAAAGTGTTTGGCGCAGGAACAGTAAAGGATGCCGAAGAATTTAAGGCAAAGGTAAAAGATATTATCTCTGAGCAATTTGCCCCTGACAGCGACTATAAATTCCTTCTCGATGCAAAAGAGTTGCTGGAAAAGAAAGTTGGCGATCTTGAGTTCCCCGAAGCTTTCCTTAAGAGATGGCTGATGACTACAGGCGAAGAAAGAACTGCCGAATCGCTTGATCAGGACTTCCCTAAAATTATATCCGATCTGAAATTCCATCTTATAAAAGAGCAAATAGCTAAAGATTATGAAATAAAGATCGAAAACGAAGATATGAAGACTATTGCTATGCAGGCTGCCAGAGCACAGTTTGCCCAGTATGGCATGATGAATCTGCCTGATGAAATGGTGGAGAACTATGCGAATGATATGCTGAAAAATAAAGATAACGCTCGCAACCTACTCGACAGGGCAATGGAAAATAAGATCATCGATGCTTTGAAAACGAAACTAGGACTGACAGAAAAAGAAATCAGTCTTGATGAGTTCCGTAAATTCTTTGAAACAGAAGAAACCAAAGAAGAGGTAAAAGAAGAAAACGAATAATTTGTTTCTAATATAAAGGGCGGGCAGGATATTTTTAATATCCTGCCCGTTTTTTATAAAATGTAATTGGTTTTATGGTGTATCTGTTTTTATTTTTAACTTTGTTAATCCTGTCAGCTGTATGGCACGATAATTGTTGATATATTTAGAGTGACAATAACAGTTTTAAAACTAAAAAAGGAAACAATATGAATAATGATTTTAAGAAATATGCTACCAAGCATTTAGGAATGAACGGCCTGGCACTAGATAAATATATAGATATCACCAGTAGTTATATATCACCCACTATTATAGAAGAACGCCAGCTGAACGTGGCACAGATGGACGTGTTCTCCCGTTTGATGATGGACAGGATTATCTTCCTCGGAACACAGGTCGATGATTATACTGCCAATGTAATACAGGCGCAATTGCTGTATCTCGACTCTGCCGATTCAGGCAAAGATATATCTATCTATATCAATTCTCCCGGAGGATCGGTATATGCAGGATACGGAATTTATGACACTATGCAGTTTATCAACAGCAATGTATCTACTATCTGTACTGGTATAGCAGCCTCTATGGCAGCCGTATTGCTTGTTGCCGGAGAAAAAGGAAAACGTTTTGCTTTGAAACATTCTCGCGTGATGATTCACCAGCCATTAGGAGGTGCTCAGGGGCAAGCTTCTGACATCGAGATTACTGCGCGTGAGATAGGTAAGATCAAGAAAGAACTTTACACTATCATATCCGATCATTCGGGGCAACCTTTCGATAAAGTGGAGGCAGATTCAGACCGTGATTACTGGATGACATCCGCCGAAGCAAAAGATTATGGAATGATAGATGATGTTTTGATGAGAAATAAATAAAAATTTATATATATTTGCCCCCTGAAACAGGGGCTAAAAAATAACACTACCAGATGATTTTAGCCAAAAGTATTTTTGGCTAAAATTATTTAAGACATATACATTTCTCATTAAGGAGGATAAATGGCGAAAAAAGAAGGAAATATAAATCAATGCAGCTTTTGCGGAAGAAGCGATAAAGAAGTAAATATGCTTATATCAGGTCTGTCGGCCGATATTTGTGATAGTTGCGCCGAGCAGGCATACCAGATTGTAAAAGAAAGCTTTGAGGCAAAAAAGAAGTCGGATTTAGGAATTGATAGAAATCAATTACCCGACCCGAAACAAATAAAAGAATACCTTGACGGATATATCATCGGACAGGATGCTGCAAAGCGTTATCTGGCTGTAGCTGTTTATAATCATTACAAACGGTTGTTGCAGGAAAAGAATGACGATATAGAGATCGAAAAATCGAATATTATTCTTGTTGGTCCTACCGGGACAGGAAAAACCTTGCTCGCGCGTACAATAGCAAAATTACTGAAAGTACCTTTCGCCATAGTAGATGCGACCGTACTGACCGAAGCCGGATATGTGGGAGAAGATATAGAAAGTATTCTTACCCGACTATTGCAGGCATCTGACTATGACGTGGCTTCTGCCGAAAGAGGAATTGTCTTTATCGACGAAATAGACAAAATAGCCCGCAAGAGCGATAATCCGTCCATCACACGTGATGTAAGCGGAGAAGGTGTCCAGCAGGGATTGTTGAAGTTGCTCGAAGGCTCTATTGTAAACGTGCCGCCACAGGGAGGACGTAAACATCCCGAGCAAAAGATGATTGCAGTGGATACTAAAAATATATTATTTATCTGCGGAGGGGCGTTCGACGGTATAGAACGGAAAATAGCACAACGATTGAATACAATGGTTGTCGGATATGCTTCGTCCAAAAGTAATGCACAGGTAGATAGGGACAATCTGTTGCAATATGTAGCACCGCAGGATTTAAAGTCATTCGGATTGATCCCTGAAATTATAGGACGTCTGCCGATTTTGACGTACCTCGATAGCCTTGACAGAAGTGCCCTGCGCCGTATATTGACCGAACCGAAGAATTCTATAATAAAGCAGTATGTGAAACTGTTCAAGATGGACAATGTAGATTTGTCATTTGATGAAGATGTATATGAATACATTGTAGATAAAGCTATAGAATATAAGCTGGGAGCCAGGGGATTACGGTCTATTGTGGAAAATATAATGATGGACGCGATGTTCAATATACCTTCTGCCCGACAGGATAAATTGCATATCACAAAAGACTATGCTATCGAGCAACTGGAGAACTCACAAATGATTAAACTAAAAAATTCCCTATAAAGTTTGCTTTTTTGATAAAAAATAGGCTATTTTATGTTGGAGATTTAAATTATGGAATTTATCTTCGTATAGAAGATCAGCTTATTTTTCTAATATGCCACACAAAGAAGATATACTAATCACGGCCCTGAAGAAACACTTTGGATTCGATAAATTCAAAGGCAATCAGGCAGCGATCATCCAAAACGTTTTGGACGGAAGAGATTCTTTTGTCCTGATGCCAACAGGTGGAGGTAAATCTCTTTGCTATCAGTTGCCTGCTATTTTGATGGAAGGCACAGCAGTCATCATATCCCCGTTGATTGCGTTGATGAAGAACCAGGTAGATGCAATGCGTACATTCAGTGAGGAAGACGGAGTTGCTCATTTTATGAATTCTTCCTTGAACAAGGCGGCAATAGAACAGGTAAAAACTGATATACTTTCGGGCAAAACAAAATTGCTGTATGTCGCTCCTGAATCTTTGACAAAGGAAGAAAATATTGAGTTTCTTAGTAATATAAAGATTTCGTTCTATGCCATAGACGAAGCTCATTGTATATCGGAATGGGGGCACGATTTCCGTCCCGAATACAGGCGTATACGGCCTATTGTGACCGAAATAGGTAAACATCCTATCATTGCTCTTACAGCAACAGCTACGCCAAAGGTACAGCTCGATATACAGAAAAACCTCGGTATGATAGATGCCGATGTCTTCAAATCGTCTTTCAATAGGGAAAATCTTTATTACGAAGTCCGGTCGAAGACGAATAATGTAGATAAGGATATTATTAAATATATCAAATCGCATGGGCATAAGTCGGGTATTATATATTGCCTGAGCCGCAAAAAGGTAGAAGAGTTCGCCGAAATACTCCAGGCTAACGGAATCAATGCCCTGCCATATCATGCGGGACTGGATGCCAATACACGCTCGGCCAATCAGGATGCTTTCCTGATGGAACAGGTTGATGTCATTGTGGCCACAATCGCATTCGGAATGGGAATAGACAAACCCGATGTGAGGTATGTGATCCATTACGATATGCCAAAAAGCCTTGAAGGATACTATCAGGAAACAGGCCGTGCCGGCCGCGACGGCGGTGAAGGTAAATGTATCGCTTTCTATTCCTTTAAAGACTTACAAAAACTGGAAAAATTTATGCAGGGAAAGCCTGTAGCCGAACAGGAAATAGGAAAACAACTCCTCTTGGAAACGGCTGCATATGCAGAAACAGCGCTTTGCCGGAAAAAAGTGCTTCTCCATTATTTCGGAGAAGAATATAAAGAAAGAAATTGTGGAAACTGTGACAATTGTGTAAACCCTAAAAAACAAGTGGAAGCCAAAGAATTATTACTGACAGCCATAGAAGCTGTAATTGCGTTGAAAGAAAAATTCAAATCAGACTATGTCATCAATGTATTGAGAGGTAAGGAAACATCTGAGATAGAAACATACGAACATCAGGACCTCGAAGTATTCGGTTCAGGATCGGATGCCGATGAAGATACATGGAATGCAGTCATCAGACAGGCGTTGATCGCCGGATATTTTGATAAGGATATAGAAAACTACGGACTACTGAAAGTTACCAAGAAAGGAAAAGACTTCCTGAAGAAACCGGTGTCGTTCAAAATCACAACAGCCGATGAAGATGATATGGCTGATGATGAAAATATAGATGATGTAGTAGTAAAAGGCGGTGGCGGCGGTTCGGCTGTCGATCCCGTCTTGTTCTCTATAATGAAAGACCTGCGAAAAAAAATGGCAAAAAACAATAATGTGCCGCCATATGTTATATTTCAGGACCCTTCATTAGAGGCTATGGCTACCATTTACCCTATTACGATGGAAGAGCTGCAAAACATTCCGGGAGTAGGGGCAGGAAAAGCAAAACGATATGGAACAGAGTTCCTGCAAATAATAAAAAAGCACGTAGAAGAGAATGAAATAGAACGTCCTGAAGATCTACGTGTAAAGACAGTAGCCAATAAGTCGAAGCTAAAAGTGGCTATTGTACAGGCGATAGACCGTAAAGTAGCTCTGGACGATCTGGCCGAATCGAAAGGTATTGAGTTCGAAGAGCTGCTGACCGAAGTGGAAGCTATTGTATACTCAGGAACAAAAATAAATATTGACTACTTCCTTCAGGAAGTCATAGATGAGGATCATATAGACGATATATTTATGTATTTCCAAGAAGCAGAATCAGACGATCTTGAAGAAGCTATTAATGAATTGGGAGAATATACTGAAAATGAAATACGCTTAGTCAGAATCAAATTTATTTCTGATATGGCGAACTAACAAATGAGCAAAAAAGCAATTTTTCCGGGGACATTCGATCCCTTTACAATAGGACATCATTCATTGGTAAAACGATCTCTCGCATTAGTGGATGAGATCGTTATTGCCATTGGTAAGAATGATGCCAAGAAAAGTTACTTTTCGCTCGAAAACCGTGTGGGGATGATCAAGGATTTGTATGAAGGCGATCCTCGTGTCTCTGTCGGTACTTACGATAACCTGACCGTCGATTTTGCAAAATCTGTAGATGCAGACTTTATTATACGGGGAATACGTTCAGTCAACGATTTCGAATATGAAAAGACAATTGCGGATATGAATCGCAAGATATCCGGAATAGAGACGCTTGTTCTGTTTACAGAACCCGAACTTACACACATCAGCTCCACCATAGTCCGTGAGCTTTTAAGATTTGGTTATGATGTCAGCGAATTCCTTCCTGAAGGTTTGAATTTGAGAAATCCAGGATTAATATAAATATACAGTTTGTTAGTGATAACAAATGAAAAATAATTAGTAATGAGAAAAATAACAATACTACTGCTACTTGCGTTTTTCGTGGTATTAAGTAGTTCCGCTCAGTTTAAGATGAGTGAGGGATCGAAAAAAGTAGCAACTACAATGGCGGTCATCGAGAATATGTATGTAGACAAGGTCGATGATAATAAACTTGCCGAAGATGCCATTAAATCTTTATTGGAAAAGTTAGATCCGCATTCCACTTATATCAGTGCTGAGGAAGTAAAGGAAATGAACGAACCGCTCGAAGGTAATTTTGATGGTATCGGTATTTCATTTAATATGTTAACAGACACATTGTATGTAATAGAAACTATTCCCGGAGGGCCGTCGGAAAAGGTAGGGCTGCGTGCGGGAGATAAAATCATATATGTGAATGATACCCTGATTGCAGGTGTTAAAAGGTCTACCAAATTTGTAACTTCCCGTTTAAAAGGGCCTAAAGGAACAACCGTGAACGTTAAAGTCTTACGCCGTGGAGTTCCCGATCTTTTGAATTTCAAGATTACAAGGGCTAAAATTCCTGTGTATAGCATCGATGCCAGCTATATGATAGATAATAATACCGGTTACATCCGCATAACACGATTCGGAGCCACTACCTCTAAAGAATTCAGTGATGCGGTGAAAAAACTGAAAGATATGGGAATGGCAAATCTGTTGCTTGATCTGGAAAGTAATGGCGGAGGATATATGGCTCCGGCAATAGACCTTTCTGACGATTTCCTGGAACAGGGTAAGCTTATTGTATACACCGAGGGCAGCCGCCAGCCAAGACGTGATGAAGTGGCAACAGGAAAGGGTTCCTTTGAACAGGGGAAACTGGTGATCATGATAAATGAAGGTTCGGCATCAGCCAGTGAAATCCTGTCAGGTGCTGTCCAGGACTGGGACAGGGGAGTGATTGTCGGTCGCCGTAGTTTTGGTAAAGGACTGGTGCAACGTCCGATTCCGTTACCGGACGAATCTATGATCAGACTTACCGTAGCACGCTATTATACGCCTACCGGACGATCTATACAGAAGCCTTATACTAGTGGTGATCTTATGTCATATAACAAAGATGTGATAGAGCGTTACAACAGAGGTGAGATGATGCACGCTGACAGTATTCATTTCCCAGATTCACTCAAATATCAGACATTGGTGAACAAGAGAACTGTTTATGGCGGTGGTGGTATTATGCCCGATTACTTTGTCCCTGCCGATACATCGCGCTATACGCCTTACCTGGGGAGCATAGGCAACAGAGGAGTTTTGTATAAAGTCGCTTACGAAGAGGTAGATAATCACAGGGATGAAATAAAAAGAAAGTATCCGACAAAGGAAGACTTCTACGAAAGCTACAATGTATCGGATGCTATAATGAAAAGGCTGATTGCTGCCGGAGAGGAAGAAAAAATAGAATTCAATCAGGAACAATACGATAAATCGGAAGAAGTTTTTAAGTATCAAATCAAAGGACTTATAGGCCGTGATGTATATGATATGGAAACCCTGATTAAAGTCTTTAACGATCATAGCGATACTTTTAAGAAGGCATATGAGATAATTAAGGATGATCGTCTATATAATAAACTCTTGGGTAAATAATGACTAGAAAATCGATATTACTGGTTTGTCTTTCGTTTTTTTTCCTGATGTCCTTTTCGCAGGAATATATTTCGAAAGAAGATGTTTCCTATATTCCGAAAGGAGAAACGGACGAATACCGGAAAGAGAGGTGTAAGCTTGATATTTATTATCCGTCAGATAAAAAAGACTTTGTTACAGTGGTCTGGTTTCATGGTGGTGGTCTCGAAGGAGGAGAAAAAGGGATTCCTGCGGAATTAAAGAATAAGGGTATCGCAGTAGTCGCTCCCAACTATCGGCTTAGTACGAAAGCTAAGAATCCGGCTTATATAGAGGATGCGGCTGAGGCTGTAGCCTGGGTATTTGAGAATATCGCTTCATTCGGCGGTGATCCCCGGCATATCTATGTCTCAGGCCATTCGGCAGGAGGATATCTGGCACTGATGATAGGCCTTGATAAAAAATATCTGAAGAAATATGATGTGGACGCCAATCAGATTAGGGGGTTAATACCGGTAAGTGGTCAGACCAACACTCACTATACTATCCGTAAAGAGAGGGATTTACCTAATGATATTCCTGTAATAGATGAATTTGCTCCACTCAATCAGGCTAGAAAAGATGTTCCTCCCACCTTACTTATAACAGGTGATCGTAAACTGGAAATGCTGGCCCGTTATGAAGAAAATGCTCACCTTGAAGCAATATTAAAGGGAATAGGAAACAAGGATGTTCAATTATTCGAGTTACAAGGGTTCAATCATGGCAATGTATATGCTCCGGCCTGTTACCTTATTCTCGACTGGATAAAGAGATACAGTAAATAAAATATTAACTAAAGTAAGCCCCTGATAATGCCATATTATCAGGGGCTGTTTTGTTTTATTTACTTAACAAGGAGTGGTCTATTAAATAAATTAAAAACGATTTTTTCCCTGAAAATATTAAAAACAAAGTCTGATAATTTTTGTTCTATTCTGGAATTGAAATTAATTGATTCACTAACTCTTTAAAAAGAAAAAATTATGAAAAAGATTATCCTTTCCGGAATTATGGCAATTGCCCTTTTGGCATCTGCAAATATTATGGCTCAAGACGCTCTCCCAAAAGCGAAAAAAGAAGTGAAAAGTGAAGTGAAAAAAGTACAGACTGATGCTAAAGAAGTGAAGAAGGACACAAAAGCTGATGTAAAAGAGGCGGATCTGAAAGCAAAAAATGAGACCAAACAATTGAAAAAAGAATCGGAAGCAAAATTAAGCTCTGCTAAAAATTCTGTTAAATCGGATGTGAAAAAGACAGAAAGCAAGTCTGACGCAGAAGTGAAAAAGGGAAAAGCAAGTGTAAAACAAACCGAATCAAATCTCAAGAAATTAGACAAACAAACAAAATAATTCATCGGTAGATGTAAAGAGAAAGCTGACAGACAACTGCCAGCTTTTATTTTTTTTGAGGCAAATTAGAATCTTTTATCTGCCTAAGTTCTCTGTATATACAGATTTAATCACTGTTGCCATTTTATCATTTCCCCGGTGCAAATATGTCCATACCGGATTTTTTGCCGTAGGTTTCGATTCGGGGTCAGCTTTCGAAAAGGCTTTGGTTTTGACTTCATTGTCCGGTATAAAGATTTTATAGAATTCCTCGGGAATATCACCTTTAGTGGTGATGATAAACATCCTTCCGTTTACTACTGTAAAACCATGCGCGGTCTCATCGGGGCAAAACATGTTGCACCAAGAGTTGTCTATTGCGGTAACAGTGAAATAAAGCTTACCGTCTTCCTTTGTCAGCATGATCTTTGTCGCAGGCCACAGATAACCTCTGCTTTTACGCATGATCATCATATTAATGTCGGATGTGGCAAATTCTATGGCAGGGTCTTTCAGATCCATATACCCTAAAATGATCTTTTCATTGTCTTTCTCTTTTTCCGGTGGATTGCTGTAGATGAAGGAAGTAAAGCACAGTGAAATGAGAAGTATTGTTATTTTTATTTTAGTCATGATCCCGTTAAATCTTTATCGGATGCAAATATATAAATTTATCGTATATAAAAAATAAAAGCAAGCCCCAGGCCTGCTTTTTTAAGTTAATTACAACATTTATTTTTATAAATTCAATCCCATAATGATGGAAGGGAAGATTCCTAAAATAATGTTGAGAGATATAGCGATTGCCGCAACAGCTTTATACTCGATTGCCACTTTCATAGGTTCCGGTTCTTCGTCCTTTTCCCGTGCAGTCATTACATTGATCACTCCGAAATAATAATAGACGGCAATGATGGAATTGATGATCCCGAATATAACCAGTATCAGATAATTTGCCTGTAATGCCTGACTGAATGCGAAGAATTTAGCGAAAAATCCCGAAAATATAGGTATACCACTCAGTGATAACAAAGCTCCTATCATAACGGCTGTGAGCAGAGGTTGCTTTCTTATCAGTCCCCGGAAGTTTTCTATATCCTCATTCTTTTTATTGTTGCAAACACCTAATATTACAGCGAACGCTGCGACTCCAGCAAGGCTGTATGCTGCGGCGTAATAAAGTATAACGTTAGCCGATGCGCCTATTGCTACAAACGAAATCAACATAAATCCGGCATGGGAAATACCCGAATATGCCATCATGCGTTTAATATTGGTTTGCTTCAGGGCAGATATATTACCCACACATAGCGTCAGGATATTTATTACGACCAGTATTATCATATATACAGGAGTCATTCCTACTGATAATATTCCCATAACTTTGAACAGAGCTCCGATAGCTGCTACCTTAACCAGAGTACTCATCACGGCAGTAACAAGGGTAGGGGAGCCTTCATATACATCGGGTGACCAGAAGTGAAATGGAACAATCGCCGCTTTAAACATCATTCCTACAGTGATCATCACGAAACCGATATAGAACCATACGGGCAACGAATCTCCCTGAGATATTGATGAATAGTTAACTTCAGTAATGTCGAATGAACCTGTCGCTCCATATATTAAAGCTAATCCGAAAAGTATGAAACTGGAGGCAAATGCTCCCATAATGAAGTATTTCATTCCGGCTTCGTTACTTCTCAGGTTTTTCGGTTCACTGGATGCCAGTGCATAGGCCGATATGGAAAGAACTTCGAGGCCAATGAAGAACATGGCAAAATTACCGAACGAAACCATTGCCACGGCTCCTGCCAGCATAAATACTTTCAGCGCGACATAATCAGCTATTTTTACAATCTTCTCTTCATAGAATTTAGGAGTCATTGCTATAATCAGGATAGCAAGCACTATAAACAGAATGGAAAAGCCTTGTGAAAATCCTGAAGTAACGATCATATTATATTTATCTACTTCGATAAACGCATTACCCTGGTAAAACTCGGCGACAGTCATACCCAGAATGGCTATTAATCCTATAAGAGTTACAGGTACAAGTATCTTCCTTAGGTTGAAAATATCTAACAACAGGGAAATTATTCCTAATACCGAGATGGCTATTAATGTACTCATTATTTATATTTCAAGATTTAAAAATTTCTAGATTCAAAAATAAAAGAATGGTATTCTTAATTTTTAATTCTTAATTTTTCATTTGCTTTTATCTGTTTATATACATTACTATTTCAGAGATGCTTGTCGATACAAGATCTGTAACCGGTTTCACATATACCCCGAAGAATACCAGCACTATGATAATAAGGGTAAATACTGTTACTTCTGTTTTTGACAAATCCCTGAATGGCTTTTTTGCAGGTGGTCCGAGCATGGTATGCTGGAACATGCGCAGCATAAATAATGCCCCCAGGAATAATGATGATCCTACAGCTATACAGAAACCCAGGTTTACCTGGAATAGTCCGTATAAGATTGTCGATTCTCCAATAAAGTTGAATGTCAATGGTATCCCGATAGAAGACAAAATACTAAAGAAGAATGCGACTGTAAATTTAGGTGTATAAGGCCGTATTCCTCCCAGTTCTTTTATCATCAGTGTATTTCTTCTGTTCTGTATGATATCTGCGGAATAGAACATGGCTACTATACCAAATCCGTGTGCGAGGATAAGTATCAAAGCTCCCGATATACCATCGTAGGTGAGGGAGTAAGCTCCGGCGGCGATAAAACCAACGTGCGATAGAGATGCATAAGCAAGGAAACGTTTCAGTTCCTCCTGTCGTAAAGCCAGAATTGCCCCGTAGACCACACCGATGCTACATAAAATAAGAATAAATGTCCTTAATTCCTGCGATGCATAAGGCGTTACCGGTAATTGCCAGCGAAGCACACTGTACGCACCCATTTTTGACATGATACCGGCCAGAAGCATAGTCCCGATACTTGGGGCTTTACTATATAGGTTTGCTTGCCATGTATGGAATGGAAAAATTGGTATTTTGATAGCATAAGCAACAAAGAATGCAAGGAATATCCATATCTGTTCTGTTTCACTCAGATTGGCATTATAGAATGCCTCAAGCTGGAAGCTTCCTGTTTTCACATACAGGAATATGATGGCAGCCAGCATAAACAATGATCCTGCAAAGGTGTACAGGAAGAATGTCATGGCAGCACGTCTTCTTTTCGCAAATTCACCGTTGCCCCATATTGTTACTATAAAATAGATAGGTATAAGCGACATTTCCCAGAATACATAATATACCAGTGCATTACTGCTAAGGAAAGCGCCCGCCATGGCAAAGGCCATGAACATGACAAGGCTGAACAACAATTTCTCGTTTTTGAATTCCCTGTTATGAGCGCCCAGTATTATAATGGGCAACAAGACCGTTAATAACAACAGCATAGCTATTGCCAGCCCGTCGGCTTTTAATGAGAATGATATATTAGGATTAGTGATCCAGTCTACACTAAAATCTACTCCGGCAGCACCGTATTTAAGGTACAATGCAACGGAGAAAACTGCGGCGGCTATACTGAATAGCATGGCTACCTTCGATGCAAACCTGTTTCCTGAAAGATAGGTGAGTATTGAACCCGCTAGTAAAATGATTAATATAATTGCTATATTCATGTTTCCTTGACTATTTTTATACGAGAAATAAACAGATGATCAGCGTACAGAATCCTAATACGAAAAAGAACAGATAGAATCCGAGACTTCCGTTTTGCAGTTTCTTTGCCGGGAACGATAATACTTCGACGACACCGCCACCGATTTTAAATATATTTTTGATCAGAGGTTCTAATGTTTTATTAAAGAAGTCAGCCAGTATGAAAATTGGCTTGGTAATGAGCAGGTTCAGTATCTCATCTACATAATACTTATGGTTAAGCATTCTGGTGGGGCCGGTCATCTTGTCATCATTGACAGGAACATGGGATCTCTTAATATATTTGAAATATGCATATCCCAAGCCTGCAAACGCAATCACTGTAGATATAACCATTGTTATGGCCTGATCACCGATAGATGCATGCTCCTCGAGCGCGATTCCCGGCAGGACAGGTTCAAGATAACTGTTCAGCCAACTAAATCCGAAAGGAAGACCAATTAGTCCGCCAAATAAAGCAAGGAAGCCAAGTATGATAAGTGGGATAGTCATTACCTTTGGTGATTCGTGCAAATGGTGTTTTTGCTCTTGCGTTCCCCTGAATTCCTTGAAGAATGTGAGGTAGAGCGCACGGAACATATAGAATGCAGTGAGTAGGGAAGCCAGAGCAGCTACCGCCCATAATATTTTGTTATGCTGGAAAGCAACCATCATAATTTCATCTTTCGAGAAGAAACCTGCTAATGGTGGTATTCCTGAAATAGATAATGTAGAGATGGCAAATGTTGCAAAAGTGATTAACATTACACCTTTCAAACCACCCATCTTACGCATATCCTGTTCGCCACCCAAAGCATGGATCACAGAACCCGAACCCAGGAACAGGCAGGCCTTAAAAAATGCATGAGTGATAACATGGAAGACTGCTACATGATAGGCCCCTAGTCCTACAGCAAGAAACATAAGCCCGAGTTGCGACACGGTAGAGTAGGCGAGAACCTTTTTTATATCCGTTTGTGCTATTGCTATTGTGGCGGCAAAAAGTGCTGTTGCTGCTCCTATTATGGCTATTGCCATCTGTATGTTAGGAGTGAGGTCGAATATGAAATTAAGGCGGGTTACCATAAATATACCTGCGGTAACCATTGTTGCGGCATGTATCAGAGCGGAAACGGGAGTCGGGCCGGCCATTGCATCGGGTAACCATGTATATAAAGGTATCTGGGCGCTTTTACCTGTTGCCCCGATAAACAAAGCTAAAGTAGCTAGGCCTAACATCGATAATGTTTCCGGATCGTGTGTTGTAGATACAGCTTGTCGCATTGTTTCGAAATCTACCGTATGGAATAAATATCCGAGAGTAAAGATACCGATAAGGAAACCCAAGTCCCCGATGCGGTTCATTACAAATGCTTTTTTAGCGGCGTTGTTGTTCTTATGATCTTCCGACCAGAATCCGATAAGCAGATAAGAACATAATCCTACGCCTTCCCATCCGATGAACATAACCAGCAGATTGCTACCCATCACAAGGAATGACATAAAGAATATAAATAGGTTGAGGTATGAGAAATAACGGTCGATATTCTCATCGTCTTTCATATAGCCTATCGAATAGATATGTATTAGAGCACCGATTCCGGTTACGAACAGCAACCAGATAATAGACAGTTGATCCAGTGTAAATGCAAAGTTTGTTGTAAATTCTCCAAGTTCGATCCATTGGAAAAAGTTTACGTTAATCACTTCTCCGGTACTTAGCAGTCGAATGAAAAAATACACAGATATAACAAAGCTAATGATCACTGCGGTCGAGCCGATGATTCCTGTTGTTTTGCGTCCTGTGAGCTTTTTACCCACCAGCAGGTTTATCAGGAATCCGGTAGCCGGGCTAATTAAGAGTAGTAATACCAATAATGTCTCCATCCGAAATTATCCTTTTAAGTTTTTTAATTTATCGATGTCTATGGTACCGATATTCCGGTATATAGCTACAAGGATAGCAAGTCCGACAGCAACTTCGGCAGCGGCTACCGCCATCGAGAATATCACGAAAACCTGTCCGCTCGTGTCCTGATAGTAAACCGAGAAAATGGTCAGTAACATATTTGCTGCGGCCAGCATCAGTTCTACCGACATCAACATAACTATCGTGCTCCGACGATAAAGTATTCCAATTGCACCTACCGTAAACAAAAGAATGCAGAGATAGATGTAATTGTCAATTCCAACTTGTTCTAATATATTATTCAGCATAGCTAAGCGTTTTTCTCGTTTTTCTCCTTTTTTGAAATCAGTACGGCTCCTATCATGGCGGCTAGCAATAATATGGCTGCAAATTCGAACGGCACAAGATATTCATCCAGAAGCACCTGACCGATAATATTTACCGATTGGTAATCCAGTCCTTCGGCTTTATAGTTTTCTATAACAGGTGCCGATCTCAATAGTGCAGCCAACAGAACAACTCCCATCAGACATCCCGATAAAGTTGCCGCAACACGGCTTATCACTTTCTTTTTCGGCTCGTGCTGTTCTCCGAGATTCATAAGCATCAGGGTAAAGAGCAATAAGACCATCACAGCACCGGCATACACTACTATATTGATAACAGCAAGAAACAATGCATTCAACAACAGAAAATGCCCGGAAATAGAAAAGAAGCAGATAATCATATATATCGCACTATGGATAGGATTCTTTGACAAAACAGTCAGAATTCCCGTTCCTAATGTGATAGCTGCCAGAATATAAAAAATTATAGTTACCATATTATGTTAGTTAACAAGTTAACAAGTAGACAAGTAAACGAGTTTTAACTTGTATCCCGTATCTTGTACCTTGTATCTGTATTTTAATCGTATTTACGAGCTTTAGCATCCTCAACTGAAATCACAAGCCGGTCTTTTCCATAAATAAAAGCTTCTCTTTCAAGGTCAGGTTTTACATGCAATTTCGATTTTGTAAGGAAGATGGCTTCTTTTGGACAGGCATCCTCGCATAATCCACAGAAGATACAACGCAGCATATTAATTTCGTAAACAGCGGCATATTTTTCTTCCCGGTAAAGATGTTCTTCACCTTTCGTGCGTTCGGCAGCAGTCATAGTGATAGCCTCCGCAGGACAAGCCAATGCGCATAGTCCACAGGCTGTGCAGCGTTCACGTCCCTGATCATCACGCATCAGTACGTGCTGCCCACGATATACAGGACTGTATTCACGTTGTTGTTCGGGATACTGTACAGTCACTTTCTTCTGAAAGAAATGCTTGATCGTGATTCCCAAACCTTGTACTATCGCAGGAAGATAAAGCTTTTCGATAAGAGTCATCTTCTTATCTACGACTTCCTTTTTCTTTCCCGATAATGATATATCTTTTATTGACATAACCTCAGATTATTTGAATAGCAGGGTGAAAACACCCACAAGAATAATATTTACAATAGCTAAAGGGAACAACATCTTCCATCCCAACTTCATCAACTGGTCGTAACGGAATCTCGGTATTGTCCACCTTACCCACATGTAGAAGAATATAAAGAATGCTGTTTTAGCGAGCAATGATAGTACTGCTAATGTATTCGCAATATTTACACCCCAGTTTTCATTTACCCAACTCATTCCCGGGTAGTGATATCCACCAAAGAAAAGGACGGATATAAATGCCGATGAGAAAAACATACTGGCATATTCAGAGAACATATAAAATCCCATTCCCAGAGATGAATATTCCGTATGGTGACCGTTTACCAACTCAGATTCGCATTCTGCGAGGTCGAACGGAGTACGGTTACATTCTGCAAATGAACAAACCAGAAATATGATAAATGTTAATGGTTGAAGTATGATATTCCATACGCCATTGGCCTGCTGCTGTGTTATCTCACTAAGGCTCAATGTTCCGGTCATCATGATGATGGCAATGATGGAAAGCCCCATTGCAATCTCGTAAGAAATCATTTGCGCTCCGGCGCGGATACTACCTATCAGCGAATATTTATTATTGGATGCCCATCCTCCGATAACAACACCATATACACTGGTTGACAGGACGGCTACTATATAAAGGACGGCAACATTTACGTCAGCTATTTGCGGAATAAATTCATATCCGGCGATGATGAATTTTTCAGCCCATGGGATTACCGAAACACCAAGTAAAGAGATACTCATGGCGATTGCCGGCCCGATAATAAACAATACTTTATTCGGCGTATTCGGCATAAACTCTTCCTTTGCGAAAAGTTTTGCTCCATCGGCCAGTGGTTGCAATAACCCGAAAGGTCCCGCCCGGTTTGGCCCGTAACGGTCTTGGAGGAATCCGGCAACTTTACGTTCGGCATAAGTCGAGTACAAGGCAAAAAGCATTGTAACGGCAAATACCAGAACAATAAGGATCAGTTTTTCTAAAATCAAAGCAACTTCCATATTTAACTTAGTTGACAAGTTAACAAGTAGACAAGTAAACGAGTTTCAAAACTTGTATCTCGTATCTTGTTTACTTGTATCTGTTTCATTCTTCTTTTGTTTTCTTTATAGCTTCCAATTCATTGGCATCGTAAGGCGTGTTTACCATGCTAATTTTTTTCTGGTCTTGTTTTCTTCCTTCCAGTGCCAGCTCATCAATATTGATCTTCACCTTTTCCATTGGTTCGGTGTAGTTGTTCACATTATTGACAGAGTATTTCTGAAATTTATGGGGCCCTTCGATTACCCAGTCTTCAGTTTCTTTATGTTCGAAGCGGCATTCGTTACAGATGAACTCTTCCACTTCTTTCCACTGGTCTTTGCGGGCGCTTACACGTAGGATGCTGTCGCCAAACATCCAAAGGGTGACTTTACCCGAACATTTGGTGCAATGGCGGTGTGCATTGAATTTTTTAGTAAACCACACGCGTGATTTGAACCGGAATGTTTTATCTGTAAGAGCACCTACCGGACATACATCGATCACATTTCCGGAGAAGTCATTATCTATGGCACGCTCGATGTAAGTAGATATTTGTGCGTGATCGCCTCTTCCTACAACGCCATGAACACGTTCAGGTGTCAGTTGATCCGCCAGTTTCACACAACGGTAGCAAAGTATACACCTGTTCATGTGCAACTGTATATAAGGTCCTATATTTTCAGGTTCGAATGTGCGTTTTTCTTCGACAAAACGAGACCTGAAATTTTCATTGCCATACGCCAGATCCTGCAGATCGCATTCTCCGGCCTGGTCGCATACCGGGCAATCGAGTGGGTGATTGATCAGTAAGAACTCTGAAACAGCACGGCGTGATGTTTTGGCTCTTTCCGAAGTGGCGCTTTTTACTTCCATGCCATCCTGGGCAGCAGTCACGCATGATGGCTGCAATTTGGGCATCGGACGCGGATCTCTTTCACTTCCTTTTGTTACTTCCACCAGACAGCAACGGCATTTGCCTCCACAGTCTTTCAGTTTGGAATAGTAACACATTGTAGGAGGAACACTATCGCCACCTACCATGCGGCAGGCTTCCAGAACAGTTGTTCCCGGTTCTACTTCTACTGTATGTCCGTCTATTGTAATTTTCATTTTTTTAGCTTTTAGCTGATAGCTATTGGCTATTAGCATTTTATAATGATTATATAATTGCTCCCAAAAACCTTTGCTAACAGCTAAAGGCTATTGGCTAACGGCTTTTATCCTAAAAGGTGGCGAACTTTCTCCATTGGTTCGTTCACAAAGTGATTTCTGTCTTTTATCTTTTCAGGAAAGCGCACATGGTATTCAAATTCCTCACGGAAATGACGTATGGCAGCCGCTACCGGCCACGAAGCTGCATCTCCGAGCGGACAGATGGTATTTCCTTCTATCTGGCTTTGAATACTCCACAATAAGTCTATATCTTCTTCCCTTCCTTCACCGTTTTCTATACGATGCAGGATTTTATCCATCCATCCTGTTCCTTCACGGCAAGGAGAACATTGTCCGCAACTTTCGTGATGGAAGAAACGTGCGAAATTGGCTGTGTTTCTTACTATGCAGGCAGAATCGTTATAAATGATGAATCCACCTGAACCAAGAGACGATCCTGTAATAAATCCTCCGTCAGCCAGAGATTCATAAGAGATCAGGCGGTCTTCCCCGTTTGCTGTTTTAAACAGATAATTCGGCGGTAAAATCGGAACGGATGCTCCACCGGGAATACAGGCTTTCAACGGACGATCGTCCATCATGCCTCCACAATATTCATCGGAATTGAAGAATTCATCTACTGTGATACCCAGCTCAACTTCATATACGCCCGGATTTTTGATATGTCCCGAAGCAGACATTAATTTTGTTCCGGTGGATTTACCTATCCCTACTTTTGCATATTCGTCACCACCGTTATTGATAATCCATGATACTGTTGAAATGGATTCTACATTGTTCACAACAGTCGGCTCGTTCCATAATCCACTAACGGCAGGAAACGGCGGTTTGATTCGTGGATTGCCTCGTTTACCTTCCAATGATTCTATAAGAGCGGTTTCTTCTCCGCAGATATATGCTCCTGCTCCGCAATGAACATGCAGATCGAGATCGTAACCTGTCCCGAGTATATTTTTACCTAACCATCCGTTAGCATATGCTTCTTTTATGGCTTTTTCCAGTATTTTGAAAATCCACATATATTCGCCACGGATATATATATATGATAGGTTAGCCTCTAGTGCGTAGCTGGAAACGATAGCCCCTTCGATCAACAGATGAGGAATATGATGCATCAGATAACGGTCTTTGAATGTTCCCGGTTCCGATTCGTCCGCATTGACCACCAGATGGCGGGGGTTACCCGACTTTTTATCGATGAAGCTCCATTTCATCCCCATAGGAAAACCTGCACCTCCACGGCCTCTGATACCCGATTTTTTGACTTCTTCGACTACTTCGTCAGGAGTCATGGTTTTCAGAGCTTTTTCCACAGAGGCATAACCGCCGTTTTTGCGATAAACTTCGTATCCGTCTATTCCGGGGATATCTATTTTTTCAAGTAATATCTTTTTAGCCATCGCAAATTAGTATAGGTTTACTTTTCCTTGTTTACAATCTTCTATCAGGGTGTCGATCTTTTCTTTTGTCAGATTCTCGTGATAGTTATCTCCCAGTTGGAGCATCGGGCCAAAACCACATGCGCCAAGGCATTCTACGCCTACAACACTGAACATGCCATCGGGGGTGATTTCTCCTTGTTTAACGCCAAGTTTCTGACAGGTATAGTCCATCAGGTCTTCACCTTTGCGTATAGCACAACAGGCAGTACGGCAAAACTCGAACATGTATTTGGCTACCGGTTTTTGGTTAAACATTGAATAGAATGTTACCACCTCATACACTTCGATTGGCTTTACTTCGAGTATTTCAGCAACTTTGTCCATTAATTCCAGGCTAAGCCAGTTGTCATGTGCATCCTGTACAGCGTGAAGTACAGGCAGCATTGCCGATTTCTTTTTGTCGGCAGGATAATGGCTCAACAATTCATTGATACGAGCCATCAATTCATCCGACATATTGATTATTTGTTTATATTCCATATTAGCTTTTAGCTTTTAGCCATTAGCTTTTAGCTTTTTAATTAAAATATATTTTTATAAATTGGCACATTAGCATATTTTCATATTGGCAAATTGCCTAAGCATCCAATTCTCCTGCAATAACATTGATGCTGGATAATGTAGCCACAGCATCAGAAAACATACCTCCTTTTATCATCTCAGGAAAAGCCTGATAGTATATAAAGCATGGTCTGCGGAAATGCAGGCGGAAAGGAGAGCGTGAACCGTCTGTAATCAGGTACATGCCCAATTCTCCGTTAGCGGCTTCCACAGCATGATATGTTTCGGCGATAGGCACAGGTATTTCGCCCATCACTATTTTAAAGTGATCTATTAAAGCTTCCATTTCGGTATACACCGCTTCTTTCGGAGGAAGGTAATAGTCAGGTACATCGGCATGGAAAGAACCTTCCGGCATATTGTCACGAGCTTGTATGATTATTTTCAGGCTTTCTTTCACTTCGGCTGCACGTACACACCAGCGATCGTATGTGTCACCTGATTGCCCTACAGGAATATCGAATTCAAAATCTTCGTATGAACTATATGGCTGTGCTTTCCGTACATCATAATCGATGCCTGTCGCACGTAGATTGGGGCCGGTAAATCCATAATTCATAGCTTTTTCAGCTGAGATCTGTCCTGTCCCAACCAATCTGTCTATAAAAATACGGTTGCGTTTGAAAAGGCTTTCAAGCTGATCCCATGCTTTAGGAAAACCATCAATGAACTCATCGAGTTTTCGCCATGCAGCATCACTCCAGTCCCGTTCGAAACCTCCTATGCGTCCCATATTGGTTGTTAAACGTGCTCCGCAGATCTCTTCATAGATTTCGTATGCCAGTTCACGGTATTTCATTACATAAAGGAACGGAGTATATGCACCGAGGTCTACACCCAATATGCCATTACATATAAGATGGTCGGTAATGCGGGCAAGTTCCATCACTATGACACGCATATACTGCGCCCGTTTGGGTACCTCCACGCCAAGTGCTTTTTCAACAGTCATCCACCACGCCATATTGTTGATAGGTGCAGAACAGTAGTTCAGACGATCGGTAAGTGTGGTTATCTGATAGAATGCACGGTGTTCGGCTATTTTCTCAAAAGCACGGTGAATATAACCGAGGGTAGTGTCAGCATCGAGGATGCGTTCACCATCCATCAGCAGAATATTCTGAAACACGCCGTGAGTGGAAGGGTGGGTTGGTCCGAAGTTCAATACGGATAGTTCCTTTCCATCCTCAAATTTTTGCTCTCTTACTATTTTCGCAAAGCGATGTTCCGGATTTACAAATGGATCTGACATTACTTTACTTTGCTTTATTTAGTTGGTTCATAATTATTCGGTGTTCTTCCGAAGAATCTGTCGTCTTTATCAGTCCTTCCGGCATCTTCCAACGGATGATCTTTCCTCATAGGGAACGAAACCATGCCTTCATCATTCAGTATACGTTTCAGATTAGGGTGTCCGATAAAGTTTATACCGTAGAAGTCGTATGTCTCACGTTCCATCCAATTGGCGGCTGCAAAAATATCGGACATTGTATTCACTTCGGGGTTTTTACCATCGAGGAATGTCTTTACACGTACACGTACATTATCTACCCAATTGTGAAGGTGGTAGACAACGGCAAACTGTGCGTCTTCGTTATTATCCGGATAGTGTACTCCACAGAGATCGGTCATAAAGTTGAAACGAAGTGTTTCATCATTTTTCATGAAACTGATCACGTCCCAGATAGATACAGGCAAAGCATGGAACGTGAGTATATCCTGCTCCATCCTGAAATCCGATACGTTGTCCCCAAATTTTTCTTTTACCTTGTTTTCAATAACTGTAGTCTCAAGTGTCATTCCCAATTATTCAAATTTATATGATTCAAGAAGCTCTTCGTATCTTTCAGAACCTCTGCGATGTATCGATTCGTGTTTTACGAGTTCCTGCAATTGCATTACTCCGTCCAGTATTTGCTCAGGGCGGGGTGGGCATCCCGGTACATAGACGTCAACAGGAATAACCTTGTCGATTCCCTGCAATACCGAATATGTGTCGAATATTCCACCTGACGATGCACATGCACCAACTGCGATCACCCATTTAGGTTCGGCCATCTGCTCATATACATGACGAAGAATGGGAGCCATCTTTTTCGAAATAGTTCCCATCACCAGCAGCATATCTGCCTGACGTGGAGAGAAGCTGTTGCGCTCGGCTCCGAAGCGTCCCATGTCGTATGTAGATGCCATTGTGGCCATAAACTCGATACCACAACAAGAAGTGGCAAATGGTAGTGGCCATAAAGAGTTTGCCCGTGCCAATCCGACAACGTAATCGAATTTTGTGGCAAAAAAACCATGCCCAGTGTAACCTTCGGGCGCTGGTACTACTTTTATATTTGATGATTTACTCATGGTCTTTAACTATCGATATTATTAAATGTATATACTTATAACATTGCTTGTTTGTTATAGTTTATGGATATAACATTTAATATATTTTGTTTATTTTTCCCATTCCAAAGCCCTGCGTTTAGCTTCGTACAAAAAGCCAACGACTATAACTCCTATAAATATTCCCATCTTGCCAAATCCTTCCCAGCTTAGTTCCTTGAAGTTGACAGCCCATGGGTACATGAATATGATTTCGATATCGAAAAGCACAAACAATATTGCTATCAGAAAGTACTTTATCGGGAAAGGTGACCGGGCGTTACCTATGGGGTCGAGACCGCATTCGAAGTTTGCCTGTTTTCTAAAGCCTTTACGTTTCGGGCCGAGCATATTGGATGCAAATACCGTAGCGAATACGAAAATAAAAGAAAAGGCGATTTGCATCAATATGGGTAAAAAATCATACAGATTTGAACTCATAATTTCCTCCTTAACATACTTTGTTTTTACAGGGCACAAAGATACTTTATTTATTTATCAAAAAAGAACAAAATGACTCATATATTTTATCGATAATGTCAATTAAAATGCTGATGTTTACAAAAATACATCATTTTGCTTACTTGATGTTGCAAATTGATATTTTATGGATTAATTGCTATGAATATTCATTCGTTTTCATCCTTTAAGTTAATAAGCGTTAATGTGGCGAGGTGGAATTCTTAAAATAATAACTATATAATTATAGTTTATCTTTATGCCATTTTTTTACATGGTTATGTCGATATATACCCTCCATTGAAATATTTTAATATCTACCGATACTTTATCGATCGGATGAAATATATATGGCAAAACTTTCTTTTTGCTGTTTCACAACATATGTGAAATTTATATCCGGATAATTTTCTTTCATTTTCAGGGGGGATAGGCTTCTGGTTGTAAATTTGTAGGATTCTATATTGAGCGATCAATTATTTGATATTCATCACTTTGAGTGTATTGTGAGATTATTTGTGTTATTTAGTTTATGGAATTTTGTATTTCAATTCCTCTAAATAGAAAGAAATATTATGCTTTATGACATGAATTGAATGTTAATTTAATTGAATAAATATTTATACATTTGTATAAACTGAAAAATCTATCTTATGAAAAACTATACCCTGATAATGTTTTTTGCATTGTTGTTTATGTTTGTATCCTCTGGTTATTCCCAGTCGAAGTATGGTAATGTAACTATGGAAGAGATGACCATGGAAGTCTATCCACAGGATACAGCCGCTACGGCAGTTGTATTGTCAAAAATAGGCACTGCCCGGTTTATATTCAGTCTGCATAAGCTGTTTCAGATCGAGTATACGATACAAACCAGGATAAAAATACTAAAAACTGAAGGTTTGGATTGGTGTAATAATGAGATCGAATATTATGAGCCCAGCAGGACAGACAAGGAAGATATACGTGGACTTTCGGGCACTACATATAATCTCGAAGATGGAAAAATACAAAAAGTGAAGCTGTCGAAAGAGCATATCTTCGATGAAGATGTCGATGGAATATGGAGAGTCAAGAAGTTTACCATGCCTGCCGCAAAAGTGGGATCTGTGATAGAATACAAATATACCCTTGTGTCGGACTTTTACTGGATGTTGCGTGATTTTGATTTTCAGGAATCTATCCCTGTAGAATATAGTGTGTTTGATATTACTATTCCCGAATATTTTAGATATACTCCTAACTATCAGGGCTACCTGAGATTTAATACTAAATCAGAGTTTGAAAATGAGAATTTCCCTGCGGCCTACAGGGATAGATTCGGTGTTTATCAGGAAGCTCTCAGATGGACATCGAGCCGGACAATAACCGAGGTGAGAAATGCTCCGGCAATGAAAAAAGAAAGTTATGTATGGGCAATATCCGATTATATATCGAGAGTGTCTTATGAATTGAAAAATATTGACCTGCCGTTTGCCGAAAAAGCTCACAATATTACATCGTCATCGTGGTCAAAAGTGGCAGGTAATTATATGGGAGCAAGTAGTTTTGGGAAAAGACTAAAAGAAGAAAAGCTGTTTAAAGATGAAATATCGCAAGGTGATCCAACTCTCGATCGTGCAAGGGAAATACAGGACATGATAAAGTATAAGGTAAAATGGAACGACAGAAACGCGCGAATACCCGGTAACCTGACTAATGTACTCAAAAAAGGAGAAGGAAATAGTGCTGATATTAATTTTCTGCTTATCAATGCTTTGAAGACCGGAGGATTCGATGCTTTCCCTGTGCTGCTGAGGACCCGTAGTGATGGACGTTTGCCGATGTTCCGGCCTACCGAACGGGCGTTTGATTACGTGATAACAGGGATACAGATAGATACAACTATATATTATACAGATGCTGCCGCGAAATATGGGAACTGGAATATTCTCCCAGAGGAATGTATGGTGCCTAATGCCTGTGAATTACGGGATGAAAGATTTCACTGGAGGGATTTGTCTACGATTGCTCCATCTTCAGCAGTAAAAATGGCAAATTTTAAATTTACGGATTCCAAAGCTAAAGCCAAAGTGACAGAGACTCTGAAAGGAAATACGGCTTACAATGCCAGATCTTCGTATTTTGACGCTAAAGATGAACAAGACTATGTAGAGAAGAAATCTGCACGTTTGGAAGCAGAAATAGATAGCTTTAGTATCTCAAATTTGGATAATACAGCAGAAGCTTTGACTATGAGTTATGTACAAATGCAGGATATAAACCTGGATGAGGATGTTGTGTATATAAATCCTATTGTAGAAAAGTTGTATTCGACAAATCCGTTCACGGAAGAAAAAAGAGAGTACCCTGTGCAATTTGATAATCTGATGAATTATGTGCAAATTATCGATATACCTATCCCTGCGGGATTTGTTGTAGACGAAGTACCCCGTTCGGAAAGGATTGTGTTTAAGGATAATCATATTATGCTGACTTATCGTGTAATCAAAGCGGAAGGCCATGTAAGGGTACATTATCAGTATCAGTTAAAGAAATTATTATTTCTTCCGGATGAGTATGAAGATTTACGTACCTTCTTCTCAAATCTGATATTGAAGAATTCGGAGATGATCGTATTGAAAAAAGCAAAAAGTATTGCAGAAAATAAATAGAGAGGGAGGATAAAATATGATTCGTTTTTTATCTGTAATTGTAAGTTTGTTCGTTACATTTCCATTTGTCAGTGCGCAGATTCCTACAGCTCTGACAAGTAAGGACGGGAATGCGGTTTCCGTTGTAAATAATTATGAAGCAGTGTTTACTCAGACGGATCTGAATAATGCAACATATAAGGTTACTAAGTCTGTTACTATATTTGAAAAACAAGGCGAAGGTTACGGTTATTTCAGGTCGTCGGGAGATAAATTCAGAGAGTTGAAGGATTTTTCGGGTGTGGTGAAAAGTATAACGGGAGCAGTTATTCGCAAGATAGGTAAAAAAGACCTGGTTATCTCTTCCCTTTCGGATCAGATGGCTACCGATTCTTACTCGATAATGTATAATTGCAAGGCAACTACCTATCCTTATACAGTAGAGTATACCTATGAAGAACGATGGAAGAACGGAGTAATTGTTTATCCACTTTTCGATCCGATAGACGGTTATATGCAATCTGTAACAAAAGCTACTTATACGATAGAATTACCTGTTGATATGGATTTGCGGTATAATACTAATTTCGATTGCCAGATTAAAGACGAAAAAACAGAGAATAAACATATATACTCATTCTCGGTGCAGAATTTAAGTTATATAGAAAGTGAAGCCCTGTCCCCATTCTATAAAGAAATATTCCCTCAGGTACTTATAGCTCCAAACAATTTCTGCTTCGATTCCTATTGCGGTAACATGTCTGATTGGAAGAACTATGGAAACTGGATATTAGAATTCCTCAAAAATCAGGATGTATTACCTGCTGATTTTGTGAGTAAAATTAAAGACATAACCAAGGATGCGGGAAGCGACAGGGAAAAAGTGGAGATACTGTATAAATATTTACAAAATAACTGGAGATATGTAAGTATACAACTTGGTATTGGGGGCTGGAAGCCTATAAACGCAATGTCTGTTTCCAAAACAAATTATGGTGATTGTAAAGGACTGACCAATTTGATGAAAGCCATGCTGAAGGCTCTGGATATACCATCAAATTATTGTACTATTTACCTGGGAGATAAGAAATATTTCACAAAAGATTTTACGAATTTGAATGAATTTAATCATGCTATTCTTCTTGTTCCTCTCAAAAACGATAGTATTTGGCTGGAATGTACATCGCAGCGATTGCCATTTGGTTATGTACATGAAGACATAGCCGGCCACGATGTGCTGGTAGTAACAGACGATGGCGGGAAGATGTGCCGTTTGCCGGTTTATACTGACAGTCTTAATAGAAAACAATCGACTCTAATTATTAATTTGACAGAAGACGGTAGCGCCAGGGGGGAAGCTGTTTTTGTGGAAAACCTTCACGGATATTCAGTAAATGAATTTAGTATGACATCGAAAGACAGGGATATTGTAGTTAGGTATCTGAACAGGAATCTGAAGCTTCCTAAAGCTCAGTTTAACCAGGTGCAAGCCAAAGAGAATAAATCTTCGATGCCATCCTGTACCCTTACCGCAAATTTCGATGCTGCAGAGTTTGCCAACAAGACAGGCTCAAGATTGTTTATTCCCGCATGTCCCCTCAATAAAAAAGAATATAGTGTATTTTCTTCTAAAAACAGGAATCATGATATTGTGATCAATAATGGTTACTCGCAGGCTGATACGATAATATATAATTTACCAAATGGATATGTCCTTGAATCTTCACCTAAGGATATTTCGGTAGAAACACCGTACGGAACATTCCTGTCTTCGGCTAAACAAGAGGATGGCAGGGTGATATATTCCCAGAATACAGTTGTCTTTACCGGGAAATACGATAAGTCTGAATATCCTTCCTATAAAGCTTTTTATGAGCAGATAGCAAATGCATCTAAACAACGGTTTGTTTTAAAGAAAGCGGAATAATATTAAGAATGAGGCTGTCTGAAAAGTAATTTTTATTATCTCTTTGTCATGTTGAACGGAGTGAAACATCTCGTTTCCGGAGAGTCGGGATTCTTCGTTGCACTCAGAATGACAAAGGGAAGTAACACTTTGATAGTATAATCTTACTTTTGGGACAGCCTCTTCTCTTATATCTTTTTGAATTTGAGTAATAAACTATTAGTGACTACGCTTACCGAACTAAGCGCCATCGCTGCCCCTGCAATCATTGGGTTGAGGAGGAACCCGTTGATGGGAAAAAGTATACCGGCCGCTATTGGCACACCTATCAGATTGTAGATAAATGCCCAAAAGAGATTCTGTTTTATAGTTTTCACTGTCTCTTTAGATAGCTTTATTGCCTGATGCAGCTTGTTGAGATCGGATGATATGATGGTGATCTGCGCAACATCCATCGCGATATCACTGCCCTTACCCATTGCAATGCTTATATCTGCTGTTGCTAAGGCCCCGCTGTCGTTAATACCATCGCCTACCATGGCAACTACTTCTCCCTGATTTTGCAGCTCTTTTATAAAATCAGATTTTTCGGCAGGCAATACTCCGGCTTTTATTCTTTCCGGCTCTATCCCTACTTGTCCGGCGATAAGACTAGCGGAGTGGAAACTGTCTCCGGTAAGCATATAGACTTTCAATCCATTAGCTTTCATTTTCCGGATGGCCTCCAGTGAGGTTGGCTTAACGGTATCGGTAATGCCGATTATCGCTAATAACGTATTCTGATCGGCAAATAAAGCTACACTATTGGCGTTTTCCGTTTCAATCGCTATTTGTCCTTCTTGTTCCTCAGTAAGTGCAATGCCTTGTTCTTCAAGTAGTCTTTTATTTCCTACGAAATATTTCATTGTTGCCGTATCACCTTGTACTCCCCGGCCTGTAAGGGAGGTCACATTCAGGTTTTGCAATAATTCCGATTTGTCTTTTATGTATGACTTTATGGCATCGGCAAGCGGGTGTTCCGAATAGGCCTCGATACTATATAATATATTGTATAATTCTTTGGCCGGCTCTGCTGTCCATATCATATTCGTTACATGTGGTTTTCCTTCGGTGATTGTGCCCGTTTTATCCAGAACCACGGCAGTCGTTTTCTGTGCTTTTTCGAGGGCTTCGGCTCCTTTTATAAGGATTCCGTTTGTCGCACCTTTGCCTATGCCTACCATAATGGCAGTTGGCGTGGCTAGTCCCAATGCGCAAGGACATGCTATAACCAGCACGGTTACAAGAGACAATAGTCCCTGAGTGAATCCGTTTTCGCCCGAAAGGAAAAACCAGAGAAAGAATGTAGCAATAGCAATAACACCTATGATAGGAATGAATATACTCGATATTTTATCTACTGTTTTTTGTATAGGAGCCTGGCTGCCCTGCGCTTCCTGCACCATTTTTATAATCTGGCCAAGGAGTGTATTCTTACCCACTTTCTCGGCGATGAAGTGGAAGCTTCCGTTCTGGTTTATCGTTCCTGCAAAAACTTTTTCGCCTTCTCCTTTTTCCACCGCGATGGGTTCGCCGCTTATCATACTCTCATCGATAAATGTATTGCCTTTAACGATCTGACCATCGACAGCTATCTTTTCTCCGGGTTTCACAACAATCTCATCACCGGTTTTTATCTCTTTGATCGGAGTCTCTGTGAATTGCCCGTTTTTTACTAATATAGCTGTTTTGGGTTGCAATCCTATCAATTCTTTTATTGCTGTAGTCGTACTTCTTTTGGCTCTTTCTTCAAGATATCTTCCCAGCAGGACAAAAGCGATAACCACACCCGATACTTCGAAATAAACATGTGGCTCGAGGCCTTTACTTGTCCAGAAAGAAGAAAAGAGTGTATTGAATATACTGAAAAGATAAGCTACTCCTGTACTTAACGCAACCAGAGTGTCCATGTTTGTGGAGCGGTGTTTTGCCTGTTTCCATGCATTAATGAAGAATTGGCGTCCGAAAATAAGTACAATAGGGGTAGACAATGCCCACATTATATAGTTGGCATAAGGTATGGTGTGAAAAAGCATGGCTATAACAACCAGCGGTATGGCGAATATGACAGACCACAGGCAGTTTCTTTTCAGCTCAGCCAGGTGCTTATTGTGTATACCCTCTATCTCTTCCTCTTCTTTTTCTTCAATAATGAGATCATAACCTGCATTCTGAACGGCTTCCTTCAATTTTTCGGGAGTTGCTACCGAAGGCAGGTATTCTACATAAGCAGTTGCATTGGCCAGGTTGACCGTTGCATTTTTTACGCCGGGTTGTTTACTCAATGTCGATTGTACATGAGCGACACACGATGCACATGACATACCTGTTACCGGAAAGTCTGCTTTTACTGAATTGCCCTCTGCAAAAACAAGATTCTTGCCGGGATTGGAAAATGTCGGTTTTCCGGCTGTATTTTTATTAGTTAGGACCGATTTATTATTTGGAGTTGCCATAATCTTTGTGGTTTATAATTTGATATAACAAAGATGGCACAAGAAAGGATTATTTCCGTTACATTATTTACAGATAGATTTATATGATTTACACCTTGTCCAGAGGTTTCCGTTTATTTGTCTTTATCTGTTTGAAGTGGCTGGGGGTAAGCCCTGTTACTTTTTTGAATTGACTGCTTAAATGTGCAGTACTGGAGTAGTTGAGCCGGAAAGCGATCTCATTTAAAGATAGTTCGTCATAGACCAGTAGTTCTTTTACTTTTTCTATCTTTTGGGCTATAAAATATTTTTCGATGGTTGTACCTTCTATTTCCGAAAACAGATTACTGATATAATTGTAGTCGTGATGCAGTTTGTCGCTCAGATAATCGGATAAGTTTATTTTCAGATTACTGTTGTTATAATGTACCAGTTCGATGATCAATGTTTTAATTTGTTCTATCAGTCTGCTTTTTTTATCGTCTATCAGTTCGAAGCCGAGTGGAGCCAAAGCATTCTCTATCAATAATTTTTGATGCTCATCCAAAGGTTTTTCTAATATGACTTCCCCTAAATCGATATTTAGAGGAGTAAGTCCAAGTTTTTCGAGTTCCGATTTGACAACCATTTTGCATCGGTCACAAACCATATTCTTTATATATAATTTCTCCGCATTCATTTTCAGATTCTTTAGTCACAACATCAACCGTTTGTTTACTTGTGGCTTTCACTTTCTTTTTCTTTCCCAGAAAAATAAAGGCTGTAAGCCAGTTCTTTTCCATCAGTTTAATGACGAAATAAATGACAATAATAATAAACAAAGTTGGTATTATATAAAAAAAAGAAGGTAAAGATGGCAGAATGTTCAGATTGAACAGAAAATTACTGGCCAGACAGGAAAATAAAAATCCCTGTATCATATAAATGCCCATGGTTTTTGTACCCAATTGAGCTAATGAATGAATAAATTTACTACTTTTTGTTAGCCCGTATATAAAGAATGTAATAGCCAAAAATGCGGTTGATAATATTATTCCACTGATAAGACGCAGTATTCCTGTTTTCAGATGAAAAATATCCGATGGGGTAAAATATATAAGGTCTTCTTTGGTCCATACGCAATAACAGGCAATTACCAGCACAATAATTATAATAAAGTATTTTTTGCAGATTAGATACAACTTGTTAATATTCACACAGGTAAGTAAATAGCCCAAAATAAAAAAACGAACATGTCTTTCGTAAAAGCCAGTATGACATTCTGGGTAAAGAACAGGGGAACCAGCATGGAAAGCACTCCCGTGACCATTATTACATATTTATTATCTAATCGTACAAGCTTAAGAACACCAAATATGACAGAATAGATCAACAAGGCCCATATAAACCAGTATGACCATCTTATGGTCATGTATATATACATATATTTATCGGGGATTGTATTTCCTTTGGCTATTATATCGAAGAGCCCATTCATAATTCCCCATGTTATCAAGGGGACGAGTAGTAAGATCATTCGCTCTTTGATGAAACTCAGGGCCGGCTTCCGTTTTAGTGAAAAACAAGAATAATAACCACTTATTCCAATGAATAATGGCATATGAAACATATATATACTTTTATATATATAATCGTCCCAAAAAACAGGATTATGATATCTAAGGTGTTGTATAGCATGACCCATAACGACTAATATTATAAGTAGCCCTTTTACATAATCAGCATATACATCACGCCTTGTTAAAGTCGCTGTATTCATTCCATTGTTTGTCTTACCCTTTCATAGGTGCATCAAATATAGTTAATTAAAAAATAAAATCATAATTTATTTAGAACAAAGGTCTGGTTCTGCAAAAAGGCAGATAGAATAAATCATATTTGTTGTCAGGTGTTAAGATTAAAGGTTAATTGATTAATTATTTATTTATTCAAAAAAACTTTGTACCTTTGCCGCCGTTCTTTTCATTATTAAATTAAGGCGTGGGAAAGTTTAGTTTATATAATATCCCGTTAAGGGGATTATCAGAAGGGAAACATGAGTTCCTGTACGATCTGGATAATAAGTTTTTCGCACTTATCGACGATGGTTCGGCAGATGTAAAAAGAGGCAATCTTAAGGTGGTTGTATCTTTGAAAAAAACATCTGTTACTTTCGAATTGAATTTCGATATTAAGGGCATGGTACATGTTCCCTGTGACAGATGTCTCGATGATATAACAATGGATGTCGATACGCAGAATAAACTGATCGTAAAGTTTGGAAAAGAATATTCGGAAGAAAGCGATGAGATTGTTATTATACCTGAAGCCGACGGGGAAATAAATATCGCCTGGTTTTTATACGAATTTATAGCTCTGAGCCTGCCTACAAAGAAAGTGCATCCTCCGGGCACATGCAATAAAATGATGTCTTCCAAGTTAAATAAACACAGGGCGAAGAGTTCAGACGACGATGATTCGGATGACGATTACGACGATGTGGAAACAGAAGACGACTCATCACTTTCCGATTCCCGTTGGGATGGACTGAAAGATGTAGCAGTGGACGAAGATTAAACAGAACAAGAAAAATAGATAGAAAATAATTTTTCTAATCCGGATAAATAAAAATAACTAAATAAAACGAAAATGGCACATCCTAAACGAAGACAGTCAAAGTCTAGAACAGCTAAGAGAAGAACTCACGATAAAGCGGTCGCTCCTACACTGGCAGTATGCTCTAATTGTGGTTCATGGCATGTTTTTCATACAGTTTGCCCTGAGTGCGGATATTACAGGGGGAAATTAGCAATTGAAAAAGAAGCTGCGGTTTAAATTCTTTAATCCGAATCTTTAAGCCCTAAAAAAATAGGGCATTTTTTTTATTAATTATATACAAAACAAAAATAAAGATGGTTCGAGCTGCTATTACCGCCGTTGGCGCATATGTGCCTGAGGATATATTGACCAATGATGATATGGCCAAAATAGTTGATACTACCGACGAGTGGATCATGACACGTGTGGGTATCAAAGAACGTCGTGTACTGGGAAAAGGTAAGGGTACTTCTTTTATGGGGGCTGAAGCTGTAAAAATAATCTTGGAAAAATCCAATACTAAGCCTGAAGAGGTGGAAGTCATCATATTTGCGACAACAACCCCCGATTATATATTCCCTTCAACAGCAGCAATGACCGCCGAAGCTTGTGGTATAAAAAATGCTTTGGGTTTTGATATTCAGGCTGCATGTTCCGGCTTTATTTATGCGTTGGAAGTAGGATCGAATTTTATCAGATCGGGACGATACAAGAAAGTGATTGTTGCCGCCGGCGATAAAATGACCTCGATAGCCAATTATAAAGACCGTACCACATGCCCGTTGTTCGGCGATGCTGCGGGAGCTGTTATGCTGGAACCCACAACCGAAGATGTCGGTATAATAGATTCTATTCTGCATGTCGACGGTTCGGGGAGGCCTAATCTTCATATGTATGGCGGCGGATCTGTGTATCCTGCTTCATACGAGACAGTAGATAAAGATATGCATTACGTATATCAGGAAGGACAGGTTGTCTTCAAGCACGCTGTATCTAAAATGGCTGATGTTTCTGTTGAGATCATGGAGCGCAATGGCCTTACACGGGAAACTGTGGACTGGTTGGTACCACATCAGGCAAATATCCGTATAATTGAAGCCGTGGGCAACCGCATGGGGCTTTCTGCTGATAAAGTGATGATCAATATCCAGAAATATGGAAATACCAGCGCCGGTACTATTCCTCTTTGCCTTTACGAATGGCAGGATAAATTGAAGAAAGGGGATAACCTTATTCTTGCTGCATTCGGTGGTGGATTTACATGGGGCTCTTTATATCTTAAATGGGCATATTAATCTATTTCTATTAATATATGGGAAGGCAATCGGTATGATTGCCTTTTTTATTTTATAGGGAAGGCGATCCTGTGTTGAACAATAATTGCGCGATAAGGCAATTTTTATTTATCTTTACGGTTCTAAAAAAAACAGATTTGTCAATGAAAAAAATAATATATCTGATATTTATTGGCTTCCTTTCTTTTATGAGTTGCGGCGATGACGATAAGCTGACAACAGAGAAGTCTGTCAATTATTTAGACCTATCGGATCTGGTAGTGTATAAAGGGAGTGCGTCCGGTGCGGAAGAAATTATATACAACGACCTTAAAAACAGGACGCTGGCTTCATATTTTTTCAAGACATCATACCAACCCGCTTACTTCAGCAGATACACTATGGATTTTTATGAAGGTCGCTTGACATATGTTTTTCTGGATGATAACGGAATAGGGCGAAAGATTGTATCGACTTATGAGTTTAAGGATGATAAACTCTACATATTGAATGCCGATACACTGAAGTTTGTAGCATATGGCGATAATCCCAATAATTTATATATGCTGAGAAGTATAGCTCGCTATCCGTTGCCGGGGCTGGACAGAGATACGATTCAGACGTTTGATGTAATAATAGGAGCCGATACAATACTGAAACTAGCAGGACACGATTCTTTAGACGATTTGAAACTGTCGTCTGATACCATAGTCTGGTGTAATATTAAATATCTGTTTAATTGATTCTGAATATGAAAACACTAAAATATATAGTACCGTTAATTTTATCCGTATTATTGTTAGCAACTTGTGGTGACGATGCTTCGGATACTACCGCACTCCGTTACGTGGATTCGCAGTCAGGGCTGGTAGACTTTAAACTGTATTATGGATCGGATGCCGGAGGAGTTGAAAATACCAGAACAGATACATTGAAGAGGAAGCCCGAAGTATTTTTTGCTTCAGCTTCATTCGAAAGCTATACCAGTACGAGCATATCGTTTATCGGGGAAAGGATGTCGATAGAGCAATCGAGTGTTAAGGAAATTTTCCCTTATAAATTCGAGGATGGCTCTTTGTATGTAGAAAAGAATGGCGATTTTAAATATTACGGCGATGGCGATGTATCGGTCCTCGATATCCGTCAGCACTATATTGGTTACAAAACAGGAGATGGTAATTTCAAAATAGTACAGGCTGTGCCGATGAAGGAGATAGATAAGGAGTATGCAGCTTCTTTATCATCTTTCGCAACGGTTGACGCTATGACTAATAAAGAAGATACGCTGATCTGGGTTACACGGAAAGCCGCATTCAGATAAGATATAATATCCGGGGAATGAAAGCCTGCCATTAAGAGCAGGCTTTTTTGTTTTTGTAGATCAGATTTGGGTGACTTTATCTATAAGATACTTATGTGCTGATTGGCTAATATGCCGATGTGCCAATAGTAAAAAGATCTTTGATAATTTGTAATGTTTGTCAGATTTTAGTTAAAAAGCTTATAGCTATTGGCTAACAGCTAAAGGCTAAAAATCTGTCACCTTTGTCCGTTTTTAGTTAAAAAATTACTAACTACTGTCTACTATCTGCTAACTAGTAAAAACTGCAAGTTTTTTTGTACATTTGCGACTTATTGTTAAAGAATTGTATTATATAATTTCATTATGCCACATATTTCGCAACGAGGCTTGGAAATGCCGAATTCTCCCATCAGGAAGCTGGCTCCGCTATCAGATTCGGCTAAGGCCAGGGGTCTGAAAGTTTATCATCTGAATATAGGACAACCCGATTTGCCGACCCCGGAAGAAGCGTTGAATGCCATCCGCAATATAGATCGTAAGATATTGGAATACAGTCCGAGCGATGGTTATCGTTCCTACAGGGAAAAGTTGGTGGGCTATTACGCCAAATTTAAAATAAATGTATCGGCAGACGATATCATTATAACTACCGGAGGCTCAGAAGCTGTGCTTTTCGCATTCCTAGCCTGTCTGAATCCGGGCGATGAGATTATTGTGCCTGAACCTGCCTATGCCAACTACATGGCCTTTGCCGTATCGGCGGGTGCAGTGATAAAGACAGTGTCATCTTCTATCGAAGAGGGATTCGCCCTGCCGCCGGTTGAGAAGTTCGAGGAGCTGATAAATGAGCGTACCAAAGGGATAATGATTTGCAACCCTAATAACCCTACCGGTTATCTCTATTCGCGTGCCGAGATGAACCAGATAAAACATCTGGTGCAGAAATATGACCTGTATCTCTTCTCCGATGAAGTTTATAGGGAATTTATATATACAAATTCGCCATATATATCAGCTTGTCATCTGGTGGGGATCGAGGAAAATGTGGTGCTGATCGACTCTGTTTCGAAACGATACAGCGAGTGTGGCATCCGTATCGGGGCGCTTATAACCAAGAACAAGGAATTGCGTAAAACATTGATGAAATTCTGTCAGGCACGCCTTAGTCCGCCGCTAATCGGACAGATCGCAGCGGAAGCTTCGTTAGAAGCCAGTCCTGACTATTTGCAGGATACTTACGATGAATATGTGGAAAGGCGTAAGTTCCTGATTGACAGGTTAAATCGCATTCTAGGTGTCTACTCACCTATACCGATGGGTGCATTTTATACTGTGGCCCGTCTTCCGGTAGATGATTCTGATAAGTTTTGCGCGTGGTGCCTTTCCGATTTCGAATACGAGGGACAGACTGTTTTCATGGCTCCTGCTTCGGGCTTTTATACTACTCCCGGATTGGGTAAAAATGAAGTCCGTATTGCTTATGTACTGAATAAGGAAGATTTAGGAAATGCCCTGACTGTACTGGAAAAGGCATTGGAAACGTATAATAAGTTATAATAATTTCAAGATTTCAGGTTTCAAAATTTTGAAAAATAATCTTGAAATCTTGAAACCTGAAATCTTGAAACTTGAAATTTAATATGAAACAAAAGCTTGTATTTGCCACAAATAATGCACATAAACTGGAAGAGGTAAAGGCAGTAGTCGGCGATAGTTTTGAAATACTAAGCCTGAAAGATATAGGCTGTACCGAGGATATTGAAGAAACAGGGAAAACGCTGGAAGAGAATGCTCTTATCAAAGTAAAGTATGTTAAGGACAAATACGGGTACGACTGCTTTGGAGATGATACAGGACTCGAAGTAGAAGCTTTGAACGGCGCACCGGGCGTATATTCGGCACGCTATGCCGGAGACGGGCACGATGCTAAAGCCAATATGAAAAAATTGCTGGAGGAATTGAGTGGTATTGAAAATCGCCGGGCTTGTTTCCGTACGGTAATAGCTCTCATTCTTGATGGGCAGGAACATTACTTCGAAGGCCGCATAGACGGGGAGATACTTACGGAAGAGCATGGGACAGCCGGATTTGGTTACGATCCTGTTTTCCGTCCGGTAGGTTACATTCATACCTTTGCGGAGCTGGGGCTCGATGTGAAAAATAAAATCAGTCACCGGGCGTTGGCCGTGAAAGCCCTCTGCAAATATTTAACGGAAAAGTAGTACAGTCGTATTCTCTTTCAGTTAAATTATTTTATACCTTTACGAGCCGGATAAGTCCGGCTTGTTTTGTTTATATTTAAAAGAAATATTATGAAGAAAATAATTGTAACACTCACTTTGCTTGTGGTACTTATATTGCCGAATGAATTATTTGCGTGGGGAACTACGGGACATCGTGTGATAGCAGAGATTGCGAATAAGAATATTAAATCGAAGACAAAAAAGAAAATAGACAAATTGCTGGATGGTTATCCGATGGCATATTGGGCCAATTGGGCTGACTTTATAAAATCGGATACTACCGACACATGGAAGCACACTCATATCTGGCATTTTGTGAATGCTCCGGGTGGGTTGGATAAGCAGGCATATATCGATTTTATAAAAAATACACCACAAGAGAATGTATACAGTGAAATTCCTAAACTGGAGGCCATCATAAAAAATAAACAATCTACAGATGACCAGAAGCGCATAGCCCTTTATTTTCTTATCCATCTGGTAGGAGATGCGCATCAGCCAATGCATATGGGACGAGAAGAAGATCTGGGGGGAAATAAGATTTCGGTGACATGGTTCCGAAGCAATACAAATATTCACTCTGTGTGGGATTCCCGCATTGTGGACAATGAGAATTACAGCTACACAGAGTATGCCGATATACTGAATTCGATCAGCAAAGACAAAAAACAGAAAATGCAGGCCGGCACACTGGAAGACTGGATGCATGATACCTATTTGGTGGCAGAAGATGTATATGCAAATGTTCACAACGGTATGGAACTGTCATACCAATACAGCTACCAATATAAGTATAAAATGGAAGAGCAGTTACAAAAAGGCGGTTTAAGGCTGGCTGTTGTTCTGGATCGGGCATTTAACTAAGTAAAACGGAGATAAGTAATATAGATACCGTGCTTCAAGACAAAGCGCGGTATTTTTTATTTTATGAAAGAAGTAATCGTTATTGTGTACATCTTTTTTCGGGATCTTTATCTATATAGAAAACAATGAGCTAATGTGGCAATATGCCAATGTGAAAATGAAAGAGATGAAAAATAAAGAAAATAAAATGTGTAAGAAACAACGTTCAGCGGAACGTAGAGTAGCTAATTGGCTCCGCTTTGCTCTGCCGAACGTTGTTTGTCAGGTTTTGTACTCTGTCATGCTGGAGCGAAGCAAAGCATCTAAAGGGAAGATACTTCGTTCCTCAGGATGACAAAAAAGGAAATGAAAAAATGCGTCAACTTTGCCTCGCCTGCGCTTCGGCGATTGATAATTGTCAACTTTTAACCACTGATTGACATGAATTATAATTTCAGAAAAAAGAGATCTTTGACACCTCTGGGTGACAAAATGAAACAAAAAAGAATGGGTATTCTTATTTCGATTTTATAAAGGCTTCATATATCCTCAATAAGTGCAAAACTAAGTAACTTTTAGTTATTTAAAATAGCTATTCAGGTATTTATTTCGTAATTTTGCAGCGCGAAAGTAGAAGATCTTATAACAAAGGATATAAAACAATATAAATCATATTTTTTGTAAAAACAATGGCTTTAAAATTTATGACTGCCGAAGAAGCGGCAGAGCTGATTAACAACAACGACAATGTAGGATTCAGCGGGTTTACACACGCTGGCTGTCCTAAAGTAGTTCCCGGATTCATCGCTAAAAAAGCAGAAGCAGAGCACGCTAAGGGGAACCCTTTTAAGATCAATGTCTTCACGGGAGCATCTACCGGAGATAAATTGGATGGAGTTCTAACCCGTGCCAAGGCTATTAACTTCAGAGCACCTTACCAGACTAACAAGAGTATGCGTGAGGCTATAAACAATGGCGAAGTTAAGTTCTGTGACCTTCACCTGTCTACTATGGCCCAGGATATCCGTTACGGATACTACGGAAATATCGATTTTGCGATTGTAGAGGCCTGCGATGTGACAGAAGACGGTGAAATCGTTCCTACTTGTGGTGTGGGTATCTCACCTACAGTTGCCCGGTTGGCTAAAAAAGTTATTGTGGAGTTGAATGACTGGAATCCGAAAGAAATGCGTGGTATGCACGATATTCCTGAACCAATGGATCCTCCCCGTCGTAAAGATATACCTGTCTATGATGTTCACGACAGAGTGGGCAAGAATCATATTAAAATAGATCCGACAAAAATCATTGTAGTAAAGACTCACGAACCGAATGAAGGAAGTGGCTTTGCTCCGGTAGATGATGTTACTTCTAAGATAGGTGCAAATGTTGCCGAGTTCTTTATAAAGGAAATAGCCGAAGGCCGTATGCCTAAAACTTTCCTTCCTGTTCAGTCGGGAGTAGGTAATATCGCTAATGCGGTATTGGCTGCTATGGGTGATAGCAAAGAAATTCCTGACTTTGAAGTATATACTGAAGTAATACAGGATGCTGTAATCGGACTGATGGAATCCGGACGTGTTAAATTTGCAAGTGGCTGTTCGCTGACAGTAAGTAATCCATGCATCGAACATATATATCAGAACCTCGATTTCTTCAAGAAAAGAATCATCCTTCGCCCATCTGAATATTCCAATAACCCTGAGGTTGTCCGCCGTTTAGGTGTTATTGCTATCAATACGGCTATCGAAGCCGATATTTATGGAAATATCAATTCTACTCATGTTATGGGAACAAAGATGATGAATGGTATCGGTGGTTCGGGTGACTTTACCCGTAGCGCATATGTATCGATCTTTGTTACTCCATCTATGGCAAAAGACGGAAAGATCAGTTCTTTTGTTCCTTTGGTAGCACATCAGGACCATAGTGAGCATTCTGTTAAGATCATTATTTCAGAATATGGGGTAGCAGACCTTCGTGGTAAAGATCCGGATGAACGTGCACAGGAAATCATTAATAAATGTGCTCATCCTGATTATCGTCCGTTGTTGCAGGAGTACATCAAAAATGCTCCGCAGGGACATACACGTTTCGATATGTACAATGCTTTCGCATTCCACGAAGCGTTTAATGAAACAGGCGATATGAGGAATGTAAAATGGCGTAAAAAAGGAGAAGCCTGAAAAGCAGAATAACTATACTATATAAACAAAAAGCCTTCCGACTGAAAATCGGAAGGCTTTTCTGTTTTGTTATATTGTGTTAGTTTACAGCATATTGTTTATTGTCGTATTCGCTGACGGAGTGCATGAAGTCTTTGAATGCGCTGTATTCTTCTATTGATACTTTCTCGGTCTTACGTTTCATTGTACGGCGCACTTTTACTTTACCCGGTGTTTGTGCGTCATATTTCAGGTCATAAGAAGCGTTGGCGCATTCCAGATGAACATCTTTAGGAATTTCTACCATCTTCCTTCCTTCAGGTAGCACAATGGTATATTCTTCTTCGTTGAAATCTTCCATCATATATATCCATAGTTCGAATGGAGTCTTACGGTTTTCAACAGAGAATTCTTCCTGCGAACTGATACCGTCGGACCATCTGATCTTGAATATCTTCATTCCTGCTATTTCCTGGATAATGTTCTTGGCTTCTATATCATAGGAATATACTGCGGTTTCGGACAGGCTGGTCAGATCATCGAAAACGAGGTTCGTTACTTTCACCGGAGTGGTATAATCTGCGGCTATTATCTGAGAAAACTCTTTCAATCTGTCTTCCTGTCCCAGGTCTGCATACATCTGGCGAAGATAGGATGCAAATGAACCTGTGCGTGTTGCTTTCGTCGATGTCTGCATATCATTGTTGACCATATTGAGGCTTGTTTCCCTTGACATGGAATTTGGAGTGCGGAAAGGCATATCCATTTTCAGGATAGTACTGCCCACACCTTTTTCATCTCCATAAGGAATCGGGAGAATCCATGAGTGCAGGTCGACCTCAAGGGCTGATCCGAATGCCAGTCTGTTGTCAGTCAGTTCCACATAATATGTTTTCCCGTCGACAACAAGTTGAGCGATACAATGGTTGAAGTTATTAGCCGGCAGCAGAATCATGTTCTCACCGTTATCGCGGGAAATAAGGAGTACCAGGTTTGCCTGTATCCCCGATTTGCGGCACATGGCGACAAACAGTGTCGACATATCCTTGCAATCGCCTAGGCGGGTTGATATCGTGCGCGAAGCCATTTGCGGGATATAGTTGTTTTGCATGAACGGAACATTGGAGTAAGTGATATTCTTCATGATATAATCATAGAACAATTCCGCTTTTTCCAACTGGCCTGCATTTTCTTTCCCTTTCAGTATATCCGCCATGGTCTCCTTTAGCAGATAATCGTCCTTGAATTTATTGGTAGTAAGGTCTTTGTACCAGTTGCTGACGAATGTCCAGTCGGGTACACTGCTTACTGTCAGCGTAGGAGCGATATCTATAAGAGGACTCATGTATGGTTCCGATTTGATCGATTCCTGATTGCTGAGAACCCAATGATATAATTTCATTCCATCTACATCAGATATTTTAGGATCGATCTTTCCGTTGGTCACTATATAATTGATCTTTTTATCTTTAGGTGCCAGTATCGAGTAACTGGTTACTACAGTAGGTACATAATACTTAAAGTTAGTCTGGTCGAAAATATGTTTCGACAAAACATCTGTAGCCATATCCTTGATCCTGTATTCGAGGTAAAGGACATCATTTACTTCCAGATTGGTGAATACGATGTGGCTGTTTCCATTGGTTTCAGCTTTTACCTTTTGTCCGTTAGCCTTTATAATCTCCGATTTATCGAGGGTAAGGTTCTGGCTGCCATAATATGGAATCTGATACTCTTTCCACGTCTCAATACCCGATTGATTGAGAATTTTTACTGCCAGCTCACACAAATATTCTGTTGCTCCTTCCGGATAGAATATCATTTTGGTTTCGTTGAGCAGTACGACAGAGTGGTCGTTTGGATATTCTGTTACTGTCGGAGCATTCGATATCAGGCTGTCAATATTATATTTAGGAAAGAGGTCGTTTATCTCTTTCTTATTTTCCAGCTGAGCCAGTTGGGTGCGGGAACTGAACAGGGATGGGTCGTATGTTATCGATTGTTTATAGTTCTCAATAGCCTTTTTCTCGTCTTTCATCGCTTTGTAAATATCTGCTTTCAGTACATATACTCCGGGCAGATATGGAGAAAGCTTATGGAGGCGTTCGGCTGCGTCAAGAGCTTCCTGATAGCGTTGCATCTTATACAGGGTACTGGCATAATTGTAGAGGTATCCTGTTGCATAAGGCATTTTATCGATTCTGTCAGCTAGTATTTTAAGTCCTTTTTCAGTATCTCCGTCTTTTATATATCTGTTTGAAAGGGTTTCCAATGCGGCCGCACTGAAGTATTTTGAACAATAGTCCTCGACGATGGCGGTTGCGGCCTTACTGTTTTTCAACGTATATTCCTCGATGGAAAACATGGTATTCATCAAATCGTAGCGATAAGGATATTTCTCGTAATTAGCTTTGGATATTGCAATAACTGTTTCCTGGTCTCCCTGTTGAGCTGCCAGCCACGAATCGATGGCACGGGTGGTGATACTTTCTCCGTAGAGGTCTTTCATTTTCTGATTGATATTTTTTACTTCAGTCAGTTTTTTCGAACTGATAGCCTCTCCTGCCAGGATATCGAGGGCATAGAAAGAATCAGGGTCTCCTTTTTTTATACTTTCTATCTCTTTGGTGTAATACGTGTTATTATTGGCCCGGGCATATGCTTCGGCAAGGCGGTGCTGCACCAATGAAGACATAGGAGCTATATTTTGAAGCCTGCGTAATATTCCTATCGCTTCGTCAGCCTTATCGTTGCGAAGATATGTCTCTCCCAGAATCAGGTAATTGACAGGATTTTCAGGATCTTCTTTTACTTTGTTCTCAAAATATTCTTCGGCAAACATCGGTAGCAGACTGTTTGTATCCTTTGCTGCTGATTTGGTATATTTGGTATATTCAGATTTGTGAGTTAGGCCTTCAACTGGGTTTCCATTGGTATCGGTGATACGCATAAGAAAATTAGCTGCGTTTATATAGCTTTGGCCTATCTGTATGAGAATGCGGTTTGCCCCTTTATTCAGCTTTATCTTATATGCATATATATCCAGGTCGCAATTGCGCTCATCGGCAACAGAAGATATCTGGGCGTCATTTACCCATATTTTTAATGATCCTGAGGTTCCGGTTCGCAGATATACTTCCTGGCTGACAGGGCTGTCTACGAATGTCTGGGCATATACTATTATGCTGTTCAGTACAAAGTAATAATCGAAATAGAACCATCCGTCCGGCTTATTAGAACTTGGGGTGTACCAGTTAACAGAAGCCCCGATCTGATTGGTGAATTTGTCGTTAGTCTGGCTTTTTGCCAATGCACCCCAATCTTTGTCGAACCCGCTACCCGAAATATTATTGAATGTACCCAGTACCTGCCAGTTTTTCAAAGAACCTGCTTTGTCGAACAGTATATTGGCCTTTTCAAAATCGTTACAACCCATATAGTGTTTTCCCAGTGAAATATATATCATCGCTTTCAGTGTCCCGTGTATTGGAGTATCGGCCAGTTTTTCGAGCAGGGCGAGTTTGTTCTTCTCTAAAACTTCGCTTCCGCTGAATGCAAATGGTAAAGAATACATCCCGTACAGATACGGCGCCGGATCGGAGGACGAATCGTAGAATCCTTCCAGTTTTGTAAAAGCGTCTTCCAATCTGGATTCGCTCCAGTCTAACAGGCTAAGACTGAGGTATGCGTCGGCTTTTACGGATTCATCGTTCAGGGCTGATGTAAACAGTTTGCGGGCTTCCGTGCGGTTGTTTTTATAAAATTCATCCCATCCTTTTTTATAGTCATCTTTGTCTGAAGCAAAGCAAAGGGACGGGCAGATAATCAGTATTGAAAGTAAAGCTGATAACAAGTTCTTTTTCATGGAATTATAGTGTTTATGATTGATCCTCTTGTTTTATAATAGTTTTTATGAGATTGCCTCTATATACAAAGATGCATATTGTTCCCGATTTCCACAATTATAGATGATGTTTTTTCAACTTTTTAGATTAAGAGCCTGTTTAAATTTTAGCAAAAATTTTCATACAGGCTCTAAGTAAATCCTGAAAAAAGAAAAAGACCTTGATAATTGGTATCAAAGTCTTTCAGGTATTTATTATTCACCGATCTTTTTATAGTATTTCAGTTTGTAATCGGGTAGCGATTCCGGATGAAATATTTTAATAAAATCTTTCAGTATATAATCGGGGTGTATGGCCAGATCCTCATAAAAAGGCGAGTAGGTTGTATTACAACCATATATGTTCTTTTCTTTGAATGCTTTAAAATAAGAATATTGTTTGTATTCCTTTTTTAGGCTTTCGTAAGTCATATCCTGCGGTGTAAAGTACCTGATAAGCCAAACATCTCCTTCTCCGGCCTTGTCCAGTACAGCTTCGAACGACAGAGGCAGGAATGTGGTCGAATTATCCTCGGCCCATATATATGCACCTCCTGCATCAGTCAGCATATTAGCCATATAACTTTTGCCTCCCGGCATATTCCAGTTGCTCTGATATTTGGTATCAGTAAATACAGTTGGTTTATTTGCTGCTGATGTAGCTATATCTTTAAGTTTATTGTAATTGCTTACTGTAATGTTGAAGAGAGAATCAGCCAATTCTTCTTTTCCTATAAAGAGAGAGTAGAAGCGTATCCATTCAGCACGTCCTAACGGATTGGATTCTGTATAATCCGGTATCTCGATCACAGGAATCTTTGTTTTTTCGATATTTCCGTATGTCTGCCCTACGATGGGGGATGCCAGTATGGCTTCGGGAGAAAGCATAATAAGTTTTTCGATATCGGGCTTACTGGCTTCACCTAAATTAACGATGCTTCCATTCTGCACTCCGGCTTTTATTGTTTCCTGCTTTACATATTGCGGTTCAAACACTCCTTTGACTATGTCCGGAGACTCCAACTCATCCAGAGTGGAGCACTGGAGTGTATTGTAAACGGCCATACTTTTTACAGGAACTTTAACAAGTGTTCCTTGCGGAATACCGGCAGGAATATCTTTGTCCCTGTCAACAAGGATATATTTTTGCAGAAGCTTTGTAGTATCCCAGGGATTGACTACTGAAACTTCTGTGAAATCAGCATATTTCTTAACCTGAAATCCTTTTGCATAGTGTATCTCATATGGCTTCACAGATAGCGGTTCCTGACTTGCGGGCTGTTTTTGGTTACAGCCCGTAAGCAGAAAAATAAGTGAGTATGAAATGATAGTGATATTCAGTAGTTTCATTATCTATTGCTATTTTATTTCACTTAGGAAATATGCTCCCATTGGATAATAGCCTCCGGTATTGAATTTTGTGATTAATTTGCCGTCAGGAGAGAAAATAAGCATTTGATGTTTTCTGCCATAGACTGCTGTTCCAACATATATATTACCTGTAACCGGATCTATGTTCAGGGAATTACCGGTTTCGATAACAGTTCCGTCGGTAACGAAAGAACCCGAGAATGTATTGCCGGTTGTATCGTAACTAATTATATTACTGGTGTTCGCATCATAATCCAAACTCATTATCAGCAGTTTGTCGCCATTCATAAGTATGTATGATCCTATACCGTCATCTCCTATTTTCGTAATGGCGTGTGTAGTAGCGTTTATTTTGTATAAGGCGGAAGATGTTCCCATATGTATATCCCAGCAGAGTACATATATATTGCCACTCTTATCTGTTTGTATTGCTACCGGATTATATGTAGGTAATTCTATTTTGGAGGTTTCAGAAAAAGTATTCAGGTTAACAACTGAAACCGTATTATCATAATATTGCCCCGAATTAGCGACAAACAGGTTATTCCCCGAAATTGCCATTTGCTCAGGGTATGCGCCTACTTTTACTTTATCGTAACTGTATGTTGTTGTATCCATTCGCAAAACATAGCCGGTTTGAGTAGATATGTATATTTTCCCTTCATAAGTAAGAATACAACGAGGCTCCATTGGCATTTCATCGTTCAAAGGAGTGATTGTGCCATTAGTCACTAGCCTGGCTTTTTTGTCTGTTACATATATTTTGTTGGAAGTTGTCACAGCAATATACATCTTACTTCCGTAAATGGCCATGTCATTCGCCAGTTCACCCAATATAAGGGGTTTATTAACATTGGCAAATACATTTTCTGTAACAGTATTGTTTTCTACATCGTAATATGTGAGACTGGCATCATTCCCCTTATAGTTTCCACTGTTTAGTATGTATACTCCTGTCGTTTTCACTTCGGGCTCCGTCCAGTCCGGGTCATCGTCAGAATCACATGAAAAAAAAGAAATTGCCGAAATTCCGATTAAAATGGTTCTTAAAAAATACTTCTTCATTTTTATAAATAATTTGATTTTACTTTATTAAAACTTTATCCCTGCCGAAATCTTGAAAGATCTTCCGGGCATAGGATAGAATTTGATTATATCGTAATTGTTATTCCAGATATTCAGTATGTTGCCCTGCAAATACAATTCGTTGTTTTTGATTTTGAAGGCGCGGTATAATGATATACTATGGTCGGTATATGCGTCCAGTGCATTTGATTTCTCGTTGATAGGCAGGGAGTAACGTTTACTTGCGGCTACCATCGAATAAGAGAAAATTATCCACGGATTATCGAAAGATAAGGATGCAGAACCCGAATGCTGTGGAGTATACACCAATTGATGTTTATAAGTATCGTTGCTCTTGTCGGTAACATCCAGCGCTTTCATGTAACTGTATGCTAATGACAGGTTGAGGCTCATTTTACTATTGATAGCATAATTACTTACAGCTCGCAGGTCTATTCCTTTAATATCCACTTTCCCCATATTGAAGGCTGTGGCTATAAATGTTTTGGGTATGATCACAATCTTATCATCCACGTTATTGTAGTAAGCATCAGCGGATAAGCTTATATAATTGAAAGCCGTATTTGGAATTGCACCTACCCATGTGAGTCCAAGATTGAATTGCCGGGCAGATTCCGGATTAAGTTTTTTGTCTACCGGGGTGTAATATAGTTCTGTGAAAGACGGTACACGGTATGTCTGTTTATATGATGCTCTTATCCTTAAATTGGTAGCGTCAATGGGTTTATATGACAATCCTAATGAAGGAGACAATTTTTTATATGTAGTGTTTTTACTGTTGTTTTTCGTTTTTTCGGAGATGTAAGTTGCCAAAATACTTGATGTCACGATGAGGCGTTTATGCTTATATTGAAAAGCTAATGCGGATAATGAATTATAACGTTCGGGGTAAGGGAGTGCCTCCGCTAGTTGTATTTCATTTTTTAATTTGTTGTAAAATAAATCTTCGGCAAAGGAGAATGATATTTTGTCATTCAGCAGATATTGCAATGCGTTTGATAAGTATAACTCCTGTTCTTTGTAAATATTTCTCAGGGTATTATTGGGATATTGGCTGTATTTATCATGTTTATCTTCGTATTTTGTATAAACATAATCATATTTTATTTGCGACTTGAGCTTAAATTTATTCCCTAAGTTATTGATATAGGCAAGTTGAGAGAAGAAATTTTTATCCCATAACCGTTCTGCGGCATAATCATTTCCATAAGTCACATTCCCGGGTAATCCACGTTCAGAATCGAAATAATATACTTTAGCATTTAGTTTCCCCGATTTGCCAAAGTCGCTGAACAGGTTAAGCTCTGTCCGCCATATATCCACATCACTGTTATTCCGCTTTTTCTTTTCTCCTGTCGTGTAGTCTTTGAACGGATAATTCCCGTCAGCGCGCTGCCAGCTTCCGTTGGCAGAGACTACAAATGTCTCGTTCAGTTTCTGTGCATAATCCAGCATCGGGTTGAATAGTCCGAATGAACCCGCAGTTATGCTTGCGTGACCTGTGAAGTTACGCTCAATAAATTCCGGTGTTATAGTTTGCAGATTCAAAACGCCCGATGATGCGAAGGATTTTGCTGTTTGTAATATTTCGTCCGATTGTCCTATGTTGAGCGAGACCATCGATATATTGTCGAGAGAAAAACGTCCTAAGTCTACTTGCCCCGATTGTACATTGCTGACCATTACTCCGTCGTAGCTGATAGCTGTGTGCTCCGCCCCCATCCCCCGTATGGCAATGGTTTTCAGTCCACCTATGCCTCCATAATCTTTCAGAACAATGCCATTAAAACGACGCACGGCATCGGCTACCGATTGTATACCTTGTTGTAAAAGCTCGTCATTGGTAATGACCTGAAGCGGACTGGTTGATAATGAGTTTAGAGGTTTGTTATGAACTGATATTTCTATTTCCCGTAGTTTTTGGTCGGGTATACTATCTTTTATCTGTGCCTGTAAAGTACATACAATAGAAAAAAATAAGACAGAAAAGATTGAAACTCTTACCACGGCTAAAGCAGTCTTAGATTAATAAATAGCTTCCGGTAAGAACAAAGAAAAGAAATGTATCTTTAAAATGTTTCTTAAGCCTTATTCCTCGAAAGCTTTTAAGAAAAATCCACTTTGCAGGTCTTCTGACTTGCTCCATTTTCATACAGCCTTCCCATTCAATATAGTGGCTATAGTTGTATGAAACTTTGCGGAGCTTACAGCAGCGGGTCTGTTCAGGATTTACACCTGATTCCCTTTTAATCCTATAAGGAACAAAGCTGTGCAAAGGTAAGAAATAGTTATGAGTTAAGCGAATGAGAAATAAAAAAGTTTATCTGTAGGATACTAATGTGCCGATTGGCTAATATGCCGATGTGCCAATAGTAAAAAGATCTTTGAAAATCTGTAAGGAATGTAAGGTTTTAGTTAAAAATATAGGGGTTAACAAACTAACAATTATAGGCTAAATAAAATGTCAAGTTTGTAATGTTTTAGTTAAAATGTGGCTGAGGAGAAAAAACAATGCATCAGTATAGTTGTTTGTAATAAGGGAATAGACAAAAATTTCTTAATATCTTTGCATCAAAATTACATTGCATACGAATATGCCGGAACTTATAACAGATAAGACTAAAAAAGAAAAGATACCTGCGCAACGGTTTGCCGACCTGGTACTCGATATTGGCACATACCTGCTTGCTTCGGGTGCTCATTGTGGACGTCTGAACAGTAATTTGGGCAGGCTTGCTTCTACCTGGGGGTTTGAAATGAATATGAGCCCTACTTTCAAAGGTTTGCTGGTAACGGTAAAGGATAAGAACGATTCATCTAATTCAGTAACCTGTTATAAAGAATCTCCAGCTCATTCGGTCCATCTGGCTGTGTTGACAGAGGTGTCGCATTTGTCTTGGAAGGTTCAGGAAGAAGAGTTATCTATAGATGAAACAGAAAAGGAGTTTACCAGGATAAAGAATAAACCGAATTATAAAGATTTTCCTGTTGCCATAGCGGTCGGGTTTTCGTGTGCCGGACTGTGCCTGTTTTCTTTGGGAGATACGATGAATGCGGTCGTTGCATTTTTTGCAGCTTTTGTCGGTTATCTGATAAAATGCTTTTTTTCGGGTAAGAAATTCAACCCGATGATATGCATTTCCATTGCCGCCTTTGTTACTACTCTGATCACGGCTCTAGGACGAATATATGGTATAGGATCGCACCCTGAGGCAGCGATGGCGACAGCTGTTTTGTACCTGATACCGGGAGTTCCGTTGATTAATTGTGTGATAGACCTGATAGAAGGTTATCTGTCTTCGGCTATGAACAGGGCATTGTTCGGCGGATTTATATTGTTGTGTATTGCAGCGGGTATGACATTGTGTATCACTTTTTTAGGTATCGGTAACTTTTAGATAATATGGAAGAACTGACAATATTAAATATTCTGCGCGATTTTGGTATCGCTTTTATAGTGGGATTTTGCTGGGCTATTTTGTTCGGATCACCCAAAAGATTGCTATGGGTGGCCGGGTTGCTTGGTGGGATGGGGCATTGTATACGTTTTATATTAGTACAGCTTGATTTCGGATTAATCACGGCTACGCTGGCCGGTTCTGTATTTATCGGGTTTGTGGGTATATTTGCCGCCCATAGGGTGGACAGCCCTCCGGTAGTATTTACGATGCCTGCCTGTATTACCATGATCCCGGGTATGTTTGCTTACCGGACAATGATAGGGGGAATAAAATCTACCGATCTGGCAACGATAGAGCAGAATCCGCATATCCTGATAGATACGGCACATAACCTGATGCTGACTATGTCGTTGTTGTTCACTTTGGCAATAGGTATATGTATCGGAGCGTTGTTGTTCAGGAAGCAGAGCGTGAAACATATTTCGTTTAAGGATGTCATAGGAAAAGGTAAGATGCAGTGACAGGGGGAATGAGGTTCACTATTACAGTCTTGGATAAAACAAGCGGGGATTATTTATGCAAATAGATAGTTGGACCTGCATTTTATTTCAGATACTTTATCTATAGTATATCAATGTGCTGATTATATAATATGCCGATGTGCTGATGATAATTTGAAAAATGAACAAATTGGAAAATAATAAAATATGTAATTTTTGTCAGGTTTTAGTTAACTGATGACTATTTACTATAAAGTTTTGCTGATTCGCATTATTCGGCCATTTTCTTTAAATCGTGTTTATAAGTTAAACGGACTATTGATCTTGCAACGAGGAATACCACGATCTGAGTAAAGATGATGAATACTCCCGATGGCACATCCAGTATGGCTGACAGAAAAAGGCCGGCAATACATCCGACGAAGCCAATGAGCACTGACAGTAATATCATCTTTACAAAATTGGAAGTAAACAAATTAGCTGTCATTTGCGGAACGGTGAGGATAGACATGAGCAGGACGATGCCAACCAGGCGTATAGAAAGGACAATGGTAATAGCGATGGCCATCATCATGGCATACTTGATGAAATTGACAGGCAGGTTACGGGTCTTGGCAAAGTCGGGATCGAAAGCAGCGAAGAGTATATGCTGCCCGAATAGCAGGAATACTGCGATCAGTACAAGGGAAAGGATAGCTAAAGATATGATATCCGTCTGGGTTATTGTAAGGATATTTCCGAACAGATAGTCGGAAAGGTTAGGTGCAAAGCCGGGTTTGAGGTATATAAAGATAATACCCACAGCCATACCCAACGACCAGAATGACCCTATCGCTGAATCTTCGCGTACTCCCTGACGGGACGAAAGCCATTCGATACCGAATGCGGATAATATGGAAAAGACCATTGCCGCCAGAATAGGGTTCCACCCGAAGTAGAATCCCATTCCTATCCCGCCAAGCGAGGCATGAGTGATGCCGCCACTGATGAAGACCAGCCGGCGCACAACGACATACGAACCAATAATTCCACAGGCTATACTGGCCAAAAGACTGCCCAGCAAGGCATTCTGAAAAAAGGAGTATGATAAGAGATCGAAAAATTCCATATTATACTAAATTAGCCCCTAAGAATTTACGGATTAGCTGGGCATCTTCGCCGCGTCTTTCAATATATGCCTCCAACTGATCGTCGAGGATATTGCCTATATTGAAATATTTGGATTTGGGATGCGAGATAATGATACCGCTCACCGAAGCGTTCGGGAGCATCACCCCGTTCTCGGTAAGTTCCACACCAATCTCCTTTGATTGAAGAAGGTTATCATTCAGCAGGAAGTTAATGGATTGATCGGGAATAGACGGATAACCCACTGCCGGGCGGATGCCCTGATATTTTAAGGCGAACATCTCATTAACCGATATATTTTCATCCGGTGCAAAGCCCCAGTATTCTTTCCTGATCTTGGCATGAAGCCACTCGGTAGTCGCTTCCGCCAGTCGGTCTAATACGGACTTTAACAAGAGGACTTTGTATTCATCGCCTTGCCGTTCGTATTCACTCATCAGTTCGTTAGCTCCTATTCCAGCTGTAACGGTGAATCCGCCTACAAAGTCTTTCATCCCGGAAGTTTTGGGTGCAACGAAATCACAAAGCGAGAGATATTCCCCTTTCTCGTTCTTCTTTTGTTGGCGAAGCATCGGAAAACAAATGTCGTTGATGAAGATACATTCATTATCGGAATAGGCTTCGAATATACCGAACACAGCATTGATATATTCAGCCTTATTAAAGACTAATTGGTCTAAGAGTTCTTTGGCATCTTTATATAACTGCATTCCTTCAGTGGCCTTTTCCCTTTCCTGTTCTGGAAAAGAATTCAGCCATTGCTGCCTGCATGATGGGCAATCATCTATATGTTGTACAGAAGCATAACGGGCAGAAAGATTCCACGAATGGAAAAAGAATTTCCAGTCGATATAAGGGATAATCTTTTCGATAGGAATATGTTTCAACATCTGCCGTCCTTCTACTTTAGGGGTTGGCGTGATATATTCAGACCAATCAGCTTTCATGCCCTTACCCAAAACTTCAGACAGAGGAAGGAGGCCTTCCTTTTTATCTACGGCGTTATCTCTGAGTGAAGAGTATTCGTCTTTTATCTCTTTGATATAGCTGTTTTTGGTGGTAGGATTGATCAACTTGCTTACAGCAGCCGGAGCCTGTGAAGCATCCTTTACATATACCACCGAACCATTATTGTATTTAGGATCAATCTTAATCGCCGTATGAAGTTTTGAGGTAGTAGCCCCACCAATCATCAAAGGAATTGAGAATCCGGCCTTTTCCATTTCGTGTGCAACGATACTCATTTCCTCAAGAGAGGGGGTAATTAACCCGCTAAGGCAAAGGATGTCCGGTTGTTCTTCTTTTACCTTTTGTATAATTACTTCCGGTGGAGTCATCACACCAAGGTCGATCACTTCGTAGTTGTTGCAAGCCAGAATAATGGAAACGATGTTTTTACCAATGTCATGCACATCTCCTTTAACGGTAGCTATGACCAGTTTGCCTGCTTTATTGTTTCCCGACGAAGATGCTTTTTGAGCTTCCAGTGTAGGTTGAAGTATAGCCACAGCACGTTTCATGGTGCGGGCAGTCTTGACAACCTGAGGCAGGAACATCTTACCCGAACCGAATAAGTCGCCAACCTTATTCATTCCATCCATCAATGGCTTGTCGATAATATCCACCGCTTTGGGATAGACTTTTAAAGCTTCGGCCAGATCTTCTTCGAGATAATCACTGATCCCTTTTATCAAGGCATATTGGATACGTTCGTCAAGTGGATAAGAGCGCCATTCCTCTACTTTTTGCTCGGTTTGGCCTGTGTTTTCATTTTTAACCTTTTCTGCGTATTCGATCAGTTCGTCAGTAGCTTCCGGCCTGCGATTGAAGATAACATCTTCAACAAGGTTTCTTAAATCCGAAGGGATATCATCATACACTACTGATTGTCCCGGATTAACAATTCCCATATCCATTCCCCGTTGTATGGCATAATAGAGGAATACGGCGTGCATCGCTTCACGTACATAATCATTTCCACGGAAAGAAAATGAGAGGTTGCTGACTCCTCCGCTTATCTTTGCATGCGGAAGATTCTTCTTGATCCATGTAATGGTCTCAAGGAAATCAACGGCATAGTTACGATGCTCTTCAATTCCTGTCGCTATCGCAAGTATATTAGGGTCGAATATAATATCCAGCGGATTGAATCCGTCATTGATCAATAACTTGTATGCCCGTTCACAGATCTCTATCCTACGGGAATATGTATCCGCCTGGCCTGTTTCGTCAAATGCCATAATAATAACAGCCGCTCCATATTGGCGGACCAGGCGTGCCTGATGCAGGAATTCTTCTTCACCGCCTTTCAATGAAATAGAGTTGACAATAGGCTTTCCCTGCACACACTTCAGCCCTGCCTCGAGCACTTCCCATTTCGAAGAATCTATCATCACAGGTATTCGAGACACGTCGGGGTCTGACGCCATCAGGTTGAGGAAAGTAGTCATTTCTTTCACACCATCGAGGAGACCTTCATCCATATTCACATCGAGCACCTGCGCCCCATCTTCTACTTGCTTGTGAGCAATAGTAAGCGCTTCTTCATATTTCTGCTCTTTAATAAGTCGCAAGAATTTACGAGACCCAGCTACATTGAGTCGTTCGCCTATATTTATAAAGTTGATCTCTGGTTTGGCTTCCAATAACTCCAGGCCTGAAAGCCACATGTATTTTGGCTTTTCGGCAGGTTTATGGGGAATAGCATTTTTTACCAGTTCCGAATACCGGGCAATATGTTCAGGGGTTGTGCCACAGCAACCACCCAAAATATTAACCAGGCCTTCATCAATATATTCTTTGATCTGGCCTGCCATTATCTCCGGTGTTTCGTCATATTCCCCGAATTGGTTTGGTAGTCCTGCATTCGGATAGGCAGATATAAAAGAAGGAGCCAAGCGGCCTAGTTCTTTTAAGAAAGGTTTCATATCTTTTGCCCCAAAAGAACAGTTGAGCCCGACCGACAAGAAGTCTATGTGGCTGACCGATGCTAAGAATCCACCGATCGTTTGCCCCGATAATGTACGTCCTCCCTTATCTGATAAGGTGACAGAAATCATTATAGGAAGAGCTATATTTCTTTCTTTTCTGACTTCATCCGCAGCAAAGAGTGCGGCCTTTGCATTCAGGGTATCGAAGATCGTTTCTATCAATAGTAAATCCACACCTCCGTCAACTAAGCCTTCTATCTGTTCTTTATAGGCAAAGTAAAGGTCATCGAACGTAACTGCTCTGAAGATAGGGTTTTCTACTTTAGGGCTCATTGAGGCCGTCTTATTGGTTGGCCCTATCGACCCGGCTACAAAACGAGGCTTATCAGGATTTTGCTTTGTATAATCATCGGCTGCTTTCCGTGCCAGTTTAGCTGCAGCTATATTTATTTCTTTCACCAGACCGGACATATTATAGTCTTCCATCGAGATGGCGTTGGCATTGAAAGTATTGGTTTCAATGATATCTGTTCCCACTTCCAGATATTCGCGATGGATGGTTTCTATAACATCAGGACGAGTAAGGCAAAGGAGATCATTGTTGCCTTTCAGCAGGGTAGTTGAATCTTTGAATCGCTCACCACGAAAGTCTTCCTCCGTAAGCTTATATCGTTGTATCATGGTGCCCATAGCACCATCGAGGATAAGAATCCTGTCTTTTAGTATATTTTCTATCTTATGCATAAATCTATTTCTTCTCTACTTCTATTACCTTTACCGAATTTATACCATAATAGTTCTGATAAAGTATATTTACCCAAAAATGAGGGTCATCGGTACATTCGGTATACGAATATCGACTTCTTATTTTTAATCCATTTGTAAAAACAAAATCTGTTTGTCCCTTTTCCTTTCCTTCTTTTATTATCTGCTCTCTCTCTTTTAGCGTCTCGGATATAAGTCCAACGGTTTTATACTTAATACCATAATCAATACCGGATCCTATAATTGAAGCAAATAATATCAATAGTATAATAGCATGTGCCTTCACTGTCTGAAAACTCATATTAGCAAATATAATACCAATAGCAATGATTATAAATACTATTATGCCAAACAAGGCGCGGTTAGGAAATCCGGGAGATGCCAGCATGGAGATGAAGGCAACATGAGCAGAAACAAGGAATAGAACTGCAATGATAAAGGTTTTCTTTTTTTCCGAATCCCATTTTTGCTTCTTGTAGAAATGTATAAGTATCAAGCAAGGAAGGCAAAGAATAAATACACGTTTTAGGTATAGCCAAGACATAAAAGAAACTCTGGGCATCAAAACATCTAAAGAAAAAAGGCTCTCTCTTTGCAGATTTAGATTTATCATTGCAGATTCGTATCTTAGATAATTTCCTGGAGCCAGAAGCATAAAAAGAGATCCTATAATAACACCAACCAGTCCGAATACAGCCCATTTTGGTATATCCTTATCCTGCTTTCTCAATATTATAAATAAAGCTATTATGAAAAATATAAGCGCAATAGACATGTTTTCATTAGACCACCCGGCTATGACGCCAAAGAACAGGAATCCCAGCATTTTAATAATACCATCACGGGATTGCCCTTTTACATAGTAAGTATAGTAAGGATATACAAACAATAGTATGATCATTGTGCCCCATAAGTAGTTTGCACTACCTGTTATCCAAAACATTGTAGCGGCAAATCCCGGTTGAAGAAACCAAAACAAAACTGCTGTAATAATGAAAACAGTTATATTGGTTTTATTTGTATAATTAGAAATTCGGTACATAAGGAATAATAACCCGACCAGAACTATTGAGTTTAGCAGATCATGCCAGAAGGGGCCTATCCAGATTAATACTTGCGCAATGATGTGAACAACAGTTCGTCCTCCCCATTGCATATAGTGATTGTATTGAGATACTAAAATATCATTAAAACTGCTTACTCTTACAGGAGGGTTTTGACCGAAAATAAAAGTATACATCCAGTCGTCTATCATTAACGGGTATATCCTGTTGAACATATAAATAAAAACAAAGGTTATGATAAGAATAACGAGTAGAACTTTGTTACTCGATAACTTATTGTAAATACTGGTAATGAATCTTTCCATATATAGCTATTCTTTATTTATTGCTTTTACAGAGTGTATTCCGTGAAACTTTGCATATTCGCGGTTCATCCACGCCGTTGAATCAGACTGTAGGTCTTCAAATCCATATTTTTCGTGGAATCCGATTCGCCCTTCAAAGGTAATGTCTTTAATCCCTTTTGCCTTTTGTTCTTCAAGAATTATCTCACGTTGCCTGAATGTTTCCGATATCAGGTGTATCGAAGGGTATTTTCTGATAACATCGAAAGTATATAAACAGGCCAGAATTACAATGAACGTTATATTAACAACTGACTTCCATTTTGTGTTTATTTCTATTTCGGAATACAATATCCCGATTGCAATTGCCATATAAATCACCATTCCGAACATAGCTCTTAACGGGAAGGTTGTGGCGGCGATCATTATGAAGAATGATATATGTGCTGCTATGAAAAAGGATATGGAAGCCAATAGTTTCTTATTTATTCCTTCCTCTGTTTTATAGCCATATTTACGGTGAACAAGAAACATTGCCAGGTAGAGAATAACCAACGGAAGCATATATAACAGATAATTTTTAGAAAATATTCTGATTATCCGTTCTTTTATAATAGTTATAAAGGCTACGTCAACCATTTTTTCACTATGCTCGAACTCGAATTGCATTCTTATATAATTTCCTGGGGCTAATACCATAATGAGATACCCGACACACAAACCTATAAATCCGAAAATCATCCATCGGGGCAATTCCCTTTTTCTATATAGATAAATACCCAGAAAAAAGATCATTAATAGAATAGGGGGTACCGTATTTTCGTTTGTCCATCCGGCTATTATCCCGGTAATAAAGAAAATGACTGATTTAAACACAGTATCAGGATCATTCTCCCTTCCATTTAGAAAACGAGTATAATATGGATATAAAAAGAGCAAAAGAATAAATGTTCCCCAAAGATAATTGGCACTGCCTGTTATCCAGAACACATTGCTTGTAAGTTGAGGCACAAATACCCACGAAAAACAAATAACAAAAATGAATGCCCCTATATTAGTTTCCCGTCCCTGATTGATAAGTCTATATATGAAGAATATAAATCCCAGATAGACCAGGCTGTTTATTGCATCACACAATAATGGATCGATAGATAACAGAAACTGATCGATAAAATGTACAACACTACGTCCTCCCCAAAGAAAATAGTGATTGTACTGCGAAATGAATATATCAGATAATCCGGAGATCGGTTTCAGGGAATGGTCGAAAAATGAATTTTCGAATATGAAACTATAGACCCAATCATCGGCAAATAGCGGGAACAATCTGTTAAAGATGAATATAACAGCAAATACTACCAGAGAGATAATCCCTAGTAATATCCTGCTTTTCAATATCTGCTGAAGTATATTCATTTCTCTGATCCTTTCCTTATTTCAATGGACTTTATTCCGTAATACTTTGCATAAGCATCTTCCCACAGATTATTCTCCAGATGGGGAATATCATATACCTTTTGGGTAAAGATAAATGTTTGCCTGGGTTCGAACCTGTCATACAGGATAAATTCTTCTATTCCTTTCTTCTTTTCCTCCAGTATATAAGTCTCCCGGAACTCGAATGTTTCACTAAGCCTGATCGTATCTTTTAAACTTAATGTATATGATACGAGAAAAAATATGATGAATGGAATCCAGACGACGTAATTAGATACTTTAATTAGCTTGTATTCAAAATTGAGGTTTGTATACAGCAAGGCCGTTGCTATTATGATCAGCACAATTATGCCGAACCATACCCTCTCCGGAAAGATCGGTGCTCCTGCCATTACCAGCATCGATATCATAGCCATGAAAAAGAATAATAAAGACAGGCGCAATACATTTCTCTTATTGTCCATTTCTCCCTTTTTCCAGAAAAGCAGTAACGAGAACAGGTATATAATCGTAGGCCAGATACCATATACTAAATAGGCCTTTATGACCGAAACCAAACGGTAAAAGTAATATGAATACGAAAAATGATCCGGAGTTATACCATGTATGGTTTCCAGTTCTATCTTATTACGGATAAAATTGCCCGGAGCTGCCAACATAAAAACAGCACCAATTACCACTCCTATAAATCCGGATATAACCCATTTCGGTATGGCCTTCCTTTCATATTTAAGGAGAAGGATATATATGAACAGGAAAGTTAGAAGTCCTGCGACCAGATTCTCATTTGTCCATCCGGCAAGAATACCACAAAAGATGAATAATATACATCGTCCAATGCTGTCTTTCTTTTTGTCAGGTTCTTTATATTTCAGGTAGTACATACAGTAGGGGACTGTTACCGATACCACCAGCATACATCCCCAAAGATAGTTGGCACTTCCTGTCAGCCATGCTATACATACCATAAGATCGGGTACGAAGAACCAGACTAGGATGCTGATGCCTGCATAAAGAAATGGATTGACCTTTCGTCTATAATCAGCAATAAGGTAGATCAATGTGACTAAAGTAACGTAAGCGAGGCTGTTGAGCAAACCGGCCCATTGTTCTCCTATATAAATAAATGATTGTGCAATTGTGTGTGCCACTGAACGTCCTCCCCAATGGAAGTAATGATAGTACTGGGACTCCAGCACATCAAGGAATCCGGCAACTCTGTCGGAATCGCGTCCGTACACGAATGCATATTTCCAGTCATCTGTATATAGAGGGAAGAAATAATTCAACGCATAAATGCCCGCGAATGTAAGGACAATCGCTATGCATAATAAAATACTCTTCTTTTTTCTGCTATCTTTAACTATCGTCATTCCAGCGTTTGCTTCTTTTCTTTAAAAACAACTGTATTCACACCGTAATACTTACCTACCCGTTTGTTCCATCCCGGATCAATCATCATCCAGTCCTGCAAATCGAGGACAATCAGCGCCGATTGCTTCTGATGGAAAAAATAGTCGGTTATAACAATATCCTGTATTCCCTCATCCTTTTCGGCCAGGATCATACTGTCTCTATTTCCGCACACCTGGCTGAATCGTTTCAGTTCTGTGTAGTTCTCTTTGCATGATATGATGTAAATGATCAGGATAATGGAGAAGGCTGAATAATTGACTATTTTGGGTATCAAAGCCGAAAAATCGAGGTTTGCATATAATATCATTGTGCCTGTCATAAGAAATAGAATAATACCGAACCATACTCTTTCGGGAAACATCGGAGACCCGGACATAGCTGCTGTGGCAATCCCTGCCGCGCATAGGAATAATACAGATAAGCATACTGCTTCTTTCTTATTCTTAGCATTCCCTTTCCACCAGTGCAATACCAGTAATAATACATATAGCATAAATGGAATAAGGATATATTGGTATGCCAGTCTGGTAACTGTGACAAAGCGATAAAAGTAAAACGACAGATCCGTCTCACGTCTTTGGTGTGCTACCCATAAGTCGTTACTGCTCCTTATTGCGTTTCCGGGTGACAAGAGCATTACGAGGCAACCCGTTATTGCTCCGGCTAATCCGAATAACATCCATTTGGGAATTGGTCTCTTTTGATATTTCAGCAGTAGAATAAATGCGATAAGAAAGAATACCAGTGCCAGCGCCATGTTCTCGTTTGTCCATCCTGCAATGATGCCAAAGAGGAACAATACCGGAGACTTCATCTTATTTTCTGAGGACTGAGGGCTTAGATAGTAGGATACATAAACATATATAAAGGCGAAAAGGATAAGTCCTCCCCACAGATAATTGGCACTACCTGTCTTCCACAATATATTCTGGGAAAATGAAGGTAAGGTAAACCAAAGGAAGATATTTATAAATACAAACAGGATCGGATTGGCTTTGTTCCCTTTGTTGGCAATGGAGTAGATGATATAAACCAAAGCCACATAAGCCAGCGTATTCAATATATCGGCCCACGATTTTCCAAGCCATAATAAGACCTGGGCTATACTATGCAGAATAACACGGCCGCCCCATTCAAAGTAATGTGCATACTGGCTTTGTATTATTGCCGAGAAGCTATCTATCTTTTGCCCGTCAACCATATTGAATGAGTAGAACCAGTCGTCGAGATAGATAGGGTAGAGGGTGTTAAGAAGATAGAAGAATATACCAGTCAAAGCCATGACAACCGACAAGACCAATACTGACGTATTATTCCTGATCCATCCGGCAGAAAAGTATTTCTTAAGCCCATTCATTCTTAATCTCCCTTCATCGCTCTGTCCATCGCCCGTTTGTCGTCTTTCTCACGAAGAGACTGGCGTTTGTCGTATTGCTTCTTGCCCCGGGCAACTGCAATATTCACTTTTGCAAGGCCTCGTTCATTCAGGAAGACTTTGGTAGGTACAATGGTATATCCGGTCTCTTTGACCAGACGCTCTATTTTTTTAAGCTCTTTCCTGTTCAATAGCAACTTACGGTCGCGGCGTGCGGCATGATTGTTATACGAACCGTAGAAATATTCGGCGATATACATATTACGAACCCACAGTTCGCCTTTCTCGAACATGCAGAATGTATCAACAAGACTGGCCTTGCCCAGACGGATCGATTTTATCTCTGTGCCTGTGAGTACGATGCCTGCCGTGTATGTTTCGATGAACTCGTAATCAAAGCTGGCACGCTTGTTCTTTATATTTATATTTGGTTGATCCACTATCTGTTTCTGTTATATTCCTCAAACTTACAAAGATAATAATTCTTGTTTCTTATAGTAGCATCTTTTCCTGAATAAGCAGCCCTACCTTAGAAAAAGAAAGTGGTTTTCGTCCTGAAAGCCACTCCTTGTTATATTCGGTTCTATCTTATTTCTCCCTGATAAATATATTTACCGGAGTACCCGATAAGTCCCAGTTGTCCCTTATCCGGTTTTCCAGGAAGCGTTTATATGGCTCTTTCACCCATTGCGGCAGATTGCAGAAAAACACAAACGATGGTATCTGCGTATTAGGTAATTGGGTAATATACTTGATCTTTACATATTTACCCTTGTTCGACGGAGGCGGGGTATGTTCTATTATCGGCAACAGTACCTCGTTCAGCTTGTGAGTCGGAATCTTTGTCTTACGCCGTTTATATACCTCCTTTGCCTCTTCCAGCACTTTCAGTATGCGTTGCTTGGTAAGGGCTGACCCGAAGATAATAGGGAAATCGGTAAAAGGAGCCAGACGGTTACGGATCGCGTTCTCAAACGTCTTGATTGCGATCAGCTCTTTATTCTCCACCAGATCCCATTTATTCACGCATACAACAAGGCCTTTACTGTTCTTCTGTATCAATGAGAATATATTCAGGTCCTGACTTTCTATCCCTTGTGTGGCATCCAGCATAAGAATACACACATCTGAGTTTTCTATCGCTTTGATGGAACGGATGACAGAGTAATATTCCAGATCCTCTACCACCTTGCCTTTCTTGCGTATCCCCGCAGTATCTACCAGATAGAAATCCATATTGAACCTGTCGAAGCGGGTATAGATCGAGTCGCGTGTGGTGCCGGCTATATTGGTCACAATGTTCCGTTCTTCGCCTATCAATGCATTCACAAAAGAAGATTTCCCGGCATTAGGGCGTCCCACGATAGCTATACGTGGGATCTCTTCCAAAGGTTCTTCTTCTCCCTTCTTCGTGAATTTCGAAACGATCAGGTCGAGAAGGTCACCTGTCCCTGAACCATTGATCGCCGATATATTAATCGGATCGCCCAGCCCCAAAGCATAAAATTCAGCCGATTGGGCATGCAGGTTAAAGTTATCAGCCTTGTTCGAAACAAGTATGATCGGCTTCTTTGAGCGGCGGAGCATATTGCCTACACTCGAATCGAGGTCGGTAAGGCCATTCTTTACGTCTACCATGAATAGGAGGACATCGGCCTCCTCAATGGCTATAGTTACCTGTTTGTTTATCTCGCTTTCGAAAATATCTTCTGAATTGACAACCCATCCTCCTGTATCTACAAGAGAGAATTCCTGGCCGCCCCATTCTACTTTTCCGTACTGGCGGTCGCGGGTTGTACCCGAGGTTTCGTCAACAATAGCTTGCCGGCTCTCGGTCAAACGGTTGAATAAGGTTGATTTGCCCACATTAGGCCTACCGACGATAGCTACTAAATTTCCCATAATTAATTATTGTATCTCTGATTTTGGTGCAAAGGTACGCATTTTTATTGGAATCATTAGTAAATAATATCAATCAGCAGGAGAACTTTAGTGTTAACAATCAGCAGTTAGCAGTTCATCCTTCCCGGCCTCCTCAGGAGGGAAAGGGTGTTAAGTCCTATTAATTGCCATGCCTTTTAAGGCGTGGAATAAAGTTAATGACCAAACGACTTTAGTCGAATTCGGAGGATAGGCAGAGTCAAATGTCTTTTGGCTAAAGCCATCTTCATTCCTCATTTTATCCTCCAGCTTTAGCTGGAGGCAATTAACTCCGCTGGACGTTGTTTCGTGGGAATCGACGGAGTCAATTGATATTTTAACAAAAAACTTACAAACCTTACAAAATCAAGCCCCTTCTGACCTGCCCGCAGGGGAGGAACTGTCTTTCCCCGCAGGGCAGGGCTGTTAAGTTCTGAAATTTATACCCTCTTTGTCATGTTGAACGGAGTGAAACATCTCTTGTAAGATAAGAGATCCTTCGTTTCACTC
>NZ_JACIEP010000001.1 GCF_014196915.1 Dysgonomonas hofstadii | reverse complement strand
TCTTCGGCTTCTTCTATGGCCTTGCGGAATTCAGGCTTGGTCTTTTTCCATTCATAGAATGTTTTTGTATTTAGTTTGAACGCCCTGCAAATTTCTGTAATAGTGTAACGGTCTTCTTCTATCAGTTTTACTATCTTATCAACTAATCTTTCGCTGTACTTCATAATCTTTATTCTTTTTAATGATACTTTTTAGTATAGATAAAGATTGGGGATTTTGATAATAAAAAACAAGTACATGTAGGGGCGTAAAATCTTTCGCCCGAGATAATACAAGAGACTGTGTCAAAAGGCTTTTATTGTGTATTTTGTCATTCTGAGTGGAACGAAGAATCTCTTTCGACACAGAAGATGTTTCACTATCGTTCAACATGACAAAAAATTTAAAAAGTAAATAAAATATCAATCAGTAGTTCGATTCACATTAAAAACTATTTTATAAAAAGTCTGGGCAACTTCTTATACAGTTTCCAACGAAGTGTAACAATTATCACACTTTTCTTTAGCAAAATTCACATATTTTGTATTATGAAATAGATATAACTAAAAACCTGTCACTATGAGGAATATTATATTATTTATCACACTTTGCCTGTTTTGCAGCGCAACATACGCTCAAAACAGCGATGACCTTCTGAAAAAACTCGTTGAAAAAAATGTACTGACACAGTCAGAAGCAGATGAACTGATGAAAGAAAACAAAAAGAAAGAGCAGAAGGCCAGTACTACCCAGACAATAGATAAAGTACGGAATGCATTCAATACGCCATATATGCAGTTTGGAGGAAACGGGCAGCTTATGTATAAATACAGTGATGTAGAAGACATCAAGCACGATTTCAAACCGAAAAACCTATTCATCTCGGTTAACGGAAAACTGAATGATTCTTTCAGATACGGATTCCTTTTGGAATTTGTGAATCCGTCTGTTCAGGAATTCTGGGCAGAATGGACTGCTGCATCCGAATTTAATTTCAAGGCCGGACAATTTAAAGTACCCGTAACCCTCGAAAGCCAGTATGTTCCCGCCACATTGGAAACTGTCGCTTATTCCCGGACTATATCCAATCTGTTCGGCTATGCCGGAGAAGACGATGTGCTGAAAGCCCAGAACGGTAAAAACAACTTCGGTCGTGACGCAGGAGTACAAATATCGGGAGAATTATTTCCTCAGGCAAGCCACAACCTGCTTCAATACTCGGCCGGTATGTTTCAGGGAATGGGTGTGACAACAGGTGAAAAAAATAACACGAAAGACTTTGCCGGAACACTCATGCTGCAACCTGTAAAAGGACTTCGTGTAGGTGGAGGTGCATATCTGGGACAAGCCACATATAATGGCGGAGACCATGTGCGCGAACGCTGGATAGTAAGCGCTGATTATAAGTCGGAAAGATTCAACGCCCGCGCCGAATGGATCACCGCAAACGACGGCGGTATCAGCAAAGAAGGTCTTTACGGAATGGGACTTTACTATTTCATCCCTAAAAAGCTGAATGCGTTGGCTAAAGTTGATTATTACAACAGCAACAAAGATTTCAACAGTGAAGTCATCGATTATACAGTCGGAATGAATTATTACTTCTTCCCTAATTGCAGATTCCAGTTAAATTATGTATATTCGGACTATTCCAACAAATGGGGTGCAAACAATTCGAATGTAGTTTATGCACAGATCCAGGTAGGGTTCTAAATACGGGAGATCAACAAAAAACAAAATATAATGAAGAAATTTCTAAGTCAGATACCCCGGCAATTTGTCCTTCCGCTATTTATAGTGGGAGGATTGATCGTTGGACTTGGAGCATATACCGTTTATATGTCGAGGGCGCATTCATATCTGTCTGACGATCCTAAAGCCTGCATCAACTGCCACATTATGACTCCATATTATCAGACATGGAATCATAGCTCGCATGCGCAGTGGAGTACCTGCAACGATTGTCATGTGCCGCAAGACAATGTAATCAGCAAATATGCATTCAAAGCCAAGGACGGGCTGTACCATGCTGCGGTATTCACTGTAAGAAAGGAACCTCAGGCCATTCGCCCACGTGATGAAAGCTACGAAGTGATTATGAACAACTGCATACGCTGCCACACCCAGTTAAATACTGAATTTGTAAAAACAGGAATGATCGACTATGCAGACTCGCAAAATGGAAAAGGCAAAGCCTGCTGGGACTGTCACACACAGGTTCCACATTCAAAGGTCAGCAGCTTATCCGAAACACCGAATGCCATCGTACCGCTACCGGCGTCCCCTGTTCCGGACTGGCTGAAAGAAAGAATGAAAAAATAATAACTAAAAACACAATATTATGTTCAAAAAATTATCAGAAGCCATCAAGCGGAAACCGATCATCGGATGGGCTATATTCGGAGTGGTTATGGTCTGCGTCTTTTTATTGGGACTATTAGCCGCCTCAATCACAGAAAGACGTGCTGAAATTGCATCGATTTACAATAATAAAGTAAGAGATATAGGTGAAGGTATAGAACCGAGAAGCGAACTCTGGGGCGAGAACTATCCGCGCGAATACAACACATGGAAGAAAACCGCCGATATGGACTTCAAAAGCAAACATCTGGGCAATGTAGAAGAAGATGTGCTGGAAACCCGTCCCGAAATGGTCGTACTATGGGCCGGATACGCTTTTGCCATGGACTACAAGGCACCGAGAGGGCACATGCATGCTCTCGAAGACAATAGGAATACCCTGCGTACAGGATGCCCGGAAACAGATACCGACGGGCCTCAGCCTGCTACCTGCTGGACTTGCAAGAGTCCCGATGTTCCCCGCATGATGAATGAGTTGGGCATCGAAGAATTCTACAAAACAAAATGGGGAGCATTAGGCGATCAGATAGTAAATCCTGTCGGTTGCGCCACCTGCCACGACCCGCAAACAATGAACCTGACTATCACTCAGCCCGCATTGGTCGAAGCATTTCAGCGTCAGGGTAAAGATATCACACAAGCCACACCGCAGGAAATGCGCTTGCTGGTATGTGCTCAATGCCATGTGGAATACTACTTCAAAGGTGATGGAAAATACCTGACTTTCCCTTGGGATGGAGGCTCTACTGTGGAGGATATGGAAAAATACTATGACGAAATAGAATTTTCCGACTGGACACATAAGCTCAGCCGTGCGCCCATGCTTAAAGCACAGCATCCGGATTATGAAATATTCATGATGGGAACACACGCCCAAAGAGGCCTGTCTTGTGCCGATTGCCATATGCCATACATCGCTGAAGGAGGAATCAAATATTCGAACCATCAGATCATGAGTCCTCTGAAAAACGTAGCCAATACCTGTCAGGTATGCCACCGCGATAGTGAAGAGAACCTGAAAAATTACGTGTACGAACGTCAGGACAAAGCCCTGGAAATCCGTGACCGTATCGAAAAAGAACTGGCCAAAGCCCACATCATGGCTAAAACAGCATGGGACAACGGAGCCACCGAACAGGAAATGACAGCTTCCCTCAAACTGATCCGCCAGGCTCAATGGCGTTGGGATTTCTCTGTTGCCTCTCATGGAGCATCATTCCACGCACCTATCGAAACACAGCGCATAATGGCTCACAGCCTTGACAAATCGTTGCTAGCTCAACTGGAATTACAGAAAGTCCTGTTCGCTCACGGAGTAAAAGACGTACCGATGCCTGACATTTCAAGTAAAGCTAAAGCTCAGGAATATATCGGCCTCGACATGAAAACACTTCAGGAGAATAAAGATAAATGGATCAAGACTGTCGTTCCTCAATGGTTGAAAAAAGCCAAAGAAAACGGACGCATTGTAGCAAGCCTGTAAAGCAATAGGCTCTATTAAAATATGATAACACATTAACAGAGAGTGTCCGGACAGTAAAAACCGGGCACTTTCTGTACCAGAGACAAAAAGAATGACGGAGGAAAAACGTAAAATGTGGCAGTTCCCATGGCGGTACAAAGAGAGTATCGCTATTGTATTGGGAACAATAACAATAGGATTCATACTGCAACTGATAACGGGGAAATTTAACTTCCTGATGTTCGGTTCTCCTGTAAATCTTATTGTGGGAGGTGTTATGATCCTTTTTCTCGTCCTATTCTCTTTCGCCCGGAAAAATCCTGTTTACCAATGGTTCTCCGGCGTTCCGTTCGCTGTATCGCTTATCGGTGGATTATTGGTTCTGGGAATTGTTATGGGATTAACGCCACAATTACTGAAGTTTGATCCGCATGACACAAGTATATTTACTAAACTCGGATTCAGGCAAGTTACCAGTTCATGGGCGTTCATCCTTATTTACTTTCTTACCCTGTTATCATTGGGTGCATTAATAATCAGGCGGCTAATTGCTTTCAATATCAGTGATTACGCTTTCTATTTCAATCATATTGGCTTGTGGCTGCTGCTTTTTGCCGCAGGACTGGGAGCAGCCGATATGAAACGCTATGTGATGCATGTGCAGGAAGGCGAAGTAGAATGGCGTGTGTATAACGATAACGGCGATGTGCTTGAATTACCTATCGCCATACAGCTCAACGACTTTGTGATGGAGGAATATCCTCCCAAACTCACTATTATAGACAGGCAGACAGGAGACGCGCAACCCAAATCAAAACCTGATTATTACCAGATAGATGAGAAGAGGCCCAAAGCGTCTGTCTTCGACTGGGATATAGTAGTAGAGGAATACATTCACGAGGCTATACGCAAAAGTGACAGTACTTATTATCATATGCCGATGCCCGGTTCATCTCCTGCGGCAAAGGTAAAAGCCACAAATAAAACGACCGGAAAGCTAAGCGAAGGCTGGATATGTGGAGGCAGTATGTCGCAACTGTATATGGTCCTGCCCCTCGATTCTCAATATTGCATGGTAATGACACAGCCCGAACCCAAACGCTTTATGTCAGATATCCTTGTGGTAAGTAAAGAAGATGGCGAAGCTCAGACCCAACTGGAAGTCAACAAACCACTCAAGCTGGGCAACTGGGTAATCTACCAGTACGGGTACGACAATCGGGCAGGGAAAGCATCGACATACAGCAGTTTCGAACTGGTATATGATCCGTGGATATATCCGGTATACGCGGGAATAATTTTACTGGCACTGGGTTCCGTGTGTTTATTGTGGGTGGGTAACAAAAAAAGGAGGAAAGAAAATGACATGGAATGAATATCTTTGGTTTGCCATACCTGCCATCATCTGTTGGATAGGGGCAGGGGTGTTGGTATATAAAATAAAGAAGCAGATTATCATAGACTTGCTGATGATAGCAGGAATAATCATATTCGCCGCATTTATCGTCGGCCTCTGGATCGGGCAGGAACGCCCGCCATTGCGCACTATCGGAGAAACCCGTCTGTGGTATTCGTTTTTCCTTGCGGTGATCGGATTCATTACTTACAAGCACTGGAAATATAAATGGCTGTTATCTTTTTCATCATTGGTTGCCTGTGTCTTTGTATGCATCAATATATTCAAGCCCGAAATACATTCCACAAACCTGATGCCTGCACTGCAAAGCTACTGGTTTGTACCGCATGTAACAGTTTATATCCTCTCCTACTCTATGCTGGGAGCAGCCACCATAGCATCCTTTATACAACTCAATAAATTGAAAAAGAATAAAGCCGATAGCGAATTATACAAATTGATGGACAATATCGTATACATAGGATTCGGATTCCTTATGCTGGGTATGCTTATGGGCGCTGTATGGGCGAAAGAAGCATGGGGACACTATTGGTCATGGGATCCTAAAGAAACATGGGCCTTTATCACATCGGCGGCCTATCTGGTATATATCCATATGAGATTACAAAAATCTCACCCACGGTTTACCTTGTGGATGCTGCCAGTAGCATTCGTTCTGTTAATGATCACCTGGGTAGGAGTAAATTATCTTCCTGCGGCACAGGGAAGTATACATGTATATTCTAATTAAGCCTGTATTTCCCTCAAAGAGAAAAAAATGCGGCCGTATACCTTTCCTGGTATACGGCCGCTATTTTGAAAAACAAAATGATGAATTTCTATTTTTTCAGATCATTTATAGCATCTTCCACTATCGTACACATCTTGCCATAATTTTCTTCCATCGACTGCAGTAATTTATACTGAGCACGTGTCCTCACCAGATTGTGAGTTTCATCTTTCACCTTATAATAATTATCTCCGTCTATATAATCCATCAGGAAACGAAGCACCTGCTCGAATGTTATATATTTGGCAGAAAAAGCAAGATTCTCAATTTCGGACGGAGTGAGGAACGATACAGTTTCCGACAGATAACCCTTGGTATAACCTTCAAACAAGTCCATCTTCATGTACACATTATCCAGATTTTCATCGTCTTCTTTACCTGCATTGGTATAGGAACGTATAGCATCGCCATAATCATTCAGACACATGCTGCTCAATACAGTATCCAGGTCGATCACACAAAGCACATTCCCTTTTTCATCGAATAATATATTGCTAATCTTTGTGTCGTTATGGGTAACACGTACAGGAATTTCTCCCGATTCGAACTTAGACCATAGAGACAACATTTCAGTTCTGCGGCTTTCAATCCATTCTATCTCTTCCTTAACCTGGGCTTTTCTTCCCACAGGATCTTTTCTTAATACATCGTCCCATTGCTCAAACCTGAATTTCATATTATGAAATCCGGGCAGGATATCGGCCAAAGGCTCTTTCATATCAGCCAGCATCGACTGGAATTTACCTATACCTTTACCTCCCTGTGAAGCCAACTCCGGAGAGTCTGCCGTCTGGTATGTAATAGTATCTTCGATAAACAGACAGGCTGCCCAGTATTCTCCTTTTTCGTCTTCGAAATATAGTTTTCCGTCGACTGTCGGAGTCACAGTCAATGCTTCACGCAAAGGGTCTCCTCCGGCTTCAACAACCTTTTCTTTCAAATGGGAAGTCACCTTATGGATGTTCTCCATCATGGCAGGCACATTCTTAAAAATGTTCTTATTTTTCCGTTGCAGAATGTAATTCGGACTATTTCCTTCTGTCTCAACGAAAAATGTGTCGTTTATCAAGCCTTCGCCTAAGGGACGGATTTCTTTCACTATACCTTCAAAGGCAAATTTTTGTTCAATGTTAGCTGGCAATGCGATCATAATTTATTTTATAATTATTTGGTATTAGATAAATCAGCTTTCTGATTGTATTTTTCATGTATTAATTAACACTTCAAATAGTCATGACGAAGATAGAAGTTTTCAATTTAATATTGTATTAATTAAAAAAAAATAACACTTGACAACCTGAGTAAATTTAAGATAAATATTATTCTTCTAGCTTTCATTTTATCTCACAATCCCTATTTGTTGCTATTACACCGTTTTATTTTCATTATTTGTTGCGATTGTAAGGAAATTCAATAATAAAGACCTTTGCCATCGGTTATTACAATCTATTCGTTAATAAATAAAATATATACAAACTATGAAAAAAATTTGTTTTTTCCTACTATTAGTGCTAATAAACTGTTCCTTGACGATGGCCAATGGGATCAAAGGAAAAGTCACAGATGAAAAGGGCGAGCCTTTGTCTTCAGCAACTGTAAAGATAAAGGAACTACAGAAAGCCGTCATGACAGATGAAAACGGGACATTCAGCTTTATCGGGCTTCCCCGCCAGGAAGTTACCATAGAAGTTACCTTTGTCGGATATAAATCATATACGGAGAAAATCGATCTTACCAGACAAGACCGGGTAAAGATGACCATCAAAATGGAAAGTGACAATACGCTAAGCGAAATCGAAGTATTCGGTGAGCGATACAAGCAGCCTGAAAAACTGGATGCCATCACCCGCATGCCACTCCGCCCCAGCGAGCAGATACAAAGTATATCCGTTATCTCTGAGAAGGTAATAGCAGAGCAGGGAGCTTTAACTATTACGGATGCGATGCGCAATGTTCCGGGTGTAACCCTTTTCGGTTCATATGGTGGTGTAAAAGAAAGTATGTCTACCCGTGGATTCCGTGGTATTCCCGTACTAAAGAACGGCGTCCGCATGGATTCACAATTCCAGACAGCTTCGGGCATCTCTGATATGCAGGGTGTGGAAAGTATACAAATGATAAAAGGTTCGGCTGCCGTAACACAGGGAGTCATTTCCGATCTTGGTAATGCCGGCGGTGTTATTGATATCGTTACCAAAACTCCTAAATTTACCAAAGCAGGACAAGTAGATGTACGTGTGGGTAGCTGGGGACAATTCCGTCCGACATTCGATGTCCAAACAATATTGGATAGCGAAAACAAGACCGCATTCCGTTTGAACGGGGCTTACGAAAGAACAGATAACTATCGTCCGGTAGTGTCTAGCGAAAGAGTATATATAAACCCTTCTTTTGAATGGCGCCCGTCTGACAAGACTACAATTACAATTGAAGGAGATTATCTGAATGAAGACCGCACACCTGTAACAAGCACAGTAAACTTTGCCGATCAGGATGTTAACGCATTGTATGAAATGCCTCATGATAAATTCTTAGGCTTTAAGAATGATAATGTAAATACTGAACTGCTTACTTATTCGGCTCGCATCAAACACTATCTGACAAACAAATTAAGTGTACGGGCTGCCTATTTCCGTTCTTCTTATCAGGTGGATAATACATCAACAGCATTAGCTCCTGAAACCAGAAACGACTATGAAAATCCTGAAAGAGTGCGTAGCATGACCAGGTCTTTAAGAGATGATAAGAATACCACATTCCAACTCGACCTTGTAGGACAGGATATTTATACAGGACCAATTAAACATATATTCCAGGTAGGATTTGATTATCGTATAGCCGACGCAACAACTACAGGTTTAGGTACTATCGTTATCGATACAATAGATGTACTAAACGGAAACTTTAGTAATGATTATCAGAAAGTGACATTTGCAAACCCAGATAATGTCCTGGGAGTAAATACCAAATACAATACTTACGGTATTATGGCTCAGGAAGTGATGACTATAAACAAGTATGTGAAAGCTATTTTAGGGCTGCGCTACAGCTCTATATCTACTATATCTTCCTCTGCAAAAGGCAGTGATCCCGGACGCACAAAAGAAGATGCATGGGATCCGATGGTCGGAGTGATGGTTTCGCCGATAGAGAATGTAAATATATTCGGATCATATACCACCAGTACAAACCTGAGAAGCGCCAGTAATATCCTCACAGATAGCATTACCCGTATAGGAGCTTCCCGTACCAAGCAGTGGGAAGCCGGGTTTAAGTCAGATTGGCTGGATAACCGCCTGCGTTTCAATTTTACATATTTCCACATCTGGACTGACAATTTATCTAACTCGGAATACCTCCCCAACTCAAATGTAGCAACGGGGTACTATTACAAAGCCGGAGATTTGGTACGCGATGGTATAGAAGTAGAACTGAATGGCCGTATACTCAACAATCTACAGGTCATGTTAGGCTATGCTTACCTGAATGCCCGTTATAAAAACAGTCCGTCTTACGTGGAAGGTTCTGCTCCGATGAACGCACCTGAACATACAGCAAACGGATGGGTCTATTACACAGTAGACAGAGGCCTGTTGAAAGGATTATCGGCTGGTGTGGGAGCATACTATGTAGGAAAACGTCCGGTAAACGAATATTCTCTTGCCCCTGACGGACACGGAAATATGGGAGGGACCAAACCGTTCGACATGCCTGCTTATACCACTGTAAACGCACAACTGGCATATAGTATTGGTAAAGTAACAACCCGTGTATTCTTCAACAACATCTTTGATGAGATCGGATACAATTCATATTTCCGTGGAGGATTTATTAATCAGATAGACCCACGCAATTTTGCCGGAGTGGTGTCATACAGGTTCTGACCAATCACTATTTATTATTACCGGGAAACTATTTTTTCATTATTTATAGTGATTGCAGAATATAGGGATTAATACGACCTTTGTAGTGATGATAGTTTAAAAAATTACTAAACTTTGATGATAGTTAGAATCCGGTGTTATGAAGAAATTCATTAAACACCGGATTTCTTATAAGATAAAAACATATTATATGCGAATTTTCTTGAAAAAACTTCACAAATGGCTCTCTCTTCCTGTCGGAATCATTATCACCATAGTATGCCTTACCGGAGCGATCCTTGTTTTCCAGGATGAAATATTACAGGCGGCCAATCCCTCACATTATTTTGTAGAAGAGCCCGAAGGAACTCCAATTCCGTTGGAAGAACTCGTGCCGATGGTAAATGCTCAGCTCGACAGTAATTCTGTTGCGGCCGTACAGATATTCGACGATCCCAAACGGACTTACACCATGACCCTGGCCGAAGGATTCCGTGAATCGGCCTTTGTCAACCAATATACGGGCGAAGTTACCGGATTTTATAAATTCAGGGAAAGTCCGTTCTTCACCATAATGACCCTGCACCGCTGGCTTATGGATGGCAGCCGCACATGGGGTAAATATACAGTAGGTATCTCTACCCTGATTTTTGTATTTATACTTATTAGCGGCTTCATCGTATGGATGCCCCGGAGGATAAACAAAAGCCGTTTCAAGATACAGTTACGTAAAGGTACCAAACGAATGATGTACGATCTCCACAATGTATTAGGTGCTTATGCCTGTCTCGTATTGCTGATTTGTGCTCTTACAGGTATGGTATGGTCGTTCGAATGGTATCGTAACGGAGTATTCAAACTTTTTGGAGCAGAGGTACAGCAAAGCCAGGGACACGGTGGTGGCGGTCAGCGTGGAGGTGGACAGCGCGGTGGCGGCCAACGGGGCGGTGACGGAGAGAAAAAAGAAAAACCACGGGTAAATTACGCCAGCTGGCAAACGGCTTTCAGTACCCTGTCTGCATCGACTAACTATGAACATATCCGCATACAGAACGGTACAGCCAACGTCCATCTAAAATCGTCAGTCACTTCGCGGGCTGCCGACAAATACGATTTTGACAGGAGAAGCGGGGAAATTACCCAAACCACTCTCTTCAAAGATCAGGAAGGTACTACAAAAGTATGGGCATGGGTCTACACCCTCCATGTAGGCAATTACTGGGGTATCTGGTCCAAAATATTTACATGCTTCTTCTCGCTTGTCGGAGCCAGCCTTCCTCTTACAGGATATTACATATTTTTCATCAAAAGGAAAGATAAGAAAAAGGTAAGAGATAGAAAAAACAAACGTCAGCAACAATCTGCAAAAGAAGAGGTTTTATCTTAAAATGAATTAAATAAATTAACAAAAAGACGTTTTTATAAGAGTTTTCGAAATTAGTTTTATCTTTGCGTAATTCGGTGTAGAATTTATTAGAAGAAGCGCTAATTTGTTGTTAAATATCAGGCTTTGATTATTCGTAATCGAAAGTATTTTATACAACTATATTCAGCTATAACTAATTGTTGTTATATTACTAAAATAACAAATAGGTTTGTGACCTTAAAACTCAAGCATGAAATTTCTTTTTATTTATATATTCATAATTCTTGCGATATCTGTTTCAGCCCAAAGCAGATATACAATCAAAGGGAAAATAAGCAACATTGAAAAAGGAGAAGCTTTAGTAGGTGCTTCTATCGGCACTTTAGAACTGCCACAACACGGAGGCTTTAGTGACGATAAAGGGAATTATTCCATTACCTTACCTGCCGGTGAGTACAATTTTGTTTTTAAACTTCTGGGATATCATACTAAGCAAATTAAAATAAAATTAGATAAAAACCGGTCACAAAACATAGAACTTGAACCCGAAGTTGTTTCGCTCGGAGAAGTAGAGATATCAGCCCGACGCACCGACGACAATATAAAGAACGTACAGTCGGGTGTAGACAAGCTCGATATAGAAGTAGTAAACAAAATCCCCGTACTGCTGGGCGAAAGGGATATCCTCAAAACCATCCAATTGCTGCCGGGGATACAATCGGCCGGAGAAGGCAATACCGGATTTTATGTAAGAGGGGGCAGCGACGACCAGAACCTTATCCTGCTGGACAATGCCGTAGTGTATAATCCGTCCCATCTCTTCGGTTTTTTCTCAACATTCAACTCCGATGCCATAGACGATATGACCATTTATAAAGGTTCTATGCCGGTACAATACGGAGGAAGGCTATCATCTACACTGGATGTGAACATGAAAGACGGCGATCTGAAAAAATTTGGTGTAAACGGAGGGATAGGCCTTATCTCTTCGAAACTGACTTTCGAAGGGCCTATACAAAAAGAGCGTTCTTCATTTATCCTTTCAGCCCGTCGCACCTATGCCGATGCCCTGGCTCATGCTGTAGGAGTAGAGCAAATAAAGGATTCGAAGCTGTATTTTTATGATCTGAATGCTAAGTTGAGCTATGTACTGTCAAACAAGGACAAGCTGACATTGACTGGCTATTACGGAAAAGATAAGTTAGGACTGAACAAAGTAGCTATGATGGACTGGGGAAACTCCATTGCCAGCCTGAAATGGAACCATATCTTCGATGCGAAAAAAGCATCTACCACCTCGCTTTCCTTTACCGACTACACATACAATGTGAGTGTGGATCTTACTGCCGAGCTTACTATAAAATCACATATCAGGGATTACAACTTCAATCAGGAGTTCAGTTTCTATCCCAATGACAAAAACTCAATAAAGGCCGGATTCACATCCATGTACCACCAGATAGTTCCGGGAGACCTTGCCAGCACACGTATACACGTAGATCCGTACGAGCACCGCGATTCGTGGGAAAACGCGCTGTATGGATCAAACAACATGAAGTTAAATGATAAATTAGAAATAAGCTATGGGCTGCGGCTGTCCACTTTCAGCGCATTGGGAGGAAGTAAATATTATACATTCGATGATAACCAGAATATTGTAGATACCCTGCACACCAAAAGCGGTCAATTTGTAAAAACATACTGGAACATCGAGCCTAGGATATCGGCTGCTTACCAGTTAAACAAGGAGTCTTCGGTAAAGATAGCTTTCGCCAGAACTTCGCAGCACATGCACCTGCTGTCTACCTCCAATATGACCAGCCCGGTCGACAGATGGATCGCCAATACAAATTATATAAAACCGGAGATCGCCAATCAGGTATCAGTCGGATATTTCCGTAATTTCGACAACAATATGTTCGAGTTCAGCGCCGAATTATATTACAAAAATCTGGAAAACCAGATCGATTATAAAGACGGTGCAGATGTCAGAGGAGGAAAGGATGTTATAGAAACTGAATTATTATTTGGCAAAGGCAGGGCATACGGACTGGAGCTATTCCTGAAAAAACGTTTCGGACGGTTCAATGGCTGGATAGGGTACACCCTTGCGCGCACAGAACGAAAGATAGAAAAGATCAACGACGGAGCATGGTATCCAGCCAATCAGGATCGCACTCATGACCTGTCATTTGTCGGTATCTACGACCTGAATAAAAAATGGACTTTATCGGCCACATGGGTTTTCGCCACAGGAAATCCAACCACATTCCCTTCGGGAAAATATGTTGTGGACGGCCATGCGGTCTACTACTATGAAGGACGGAACCAATACCGGGCCCCATCATTCCACAGGCTCGACCTGGGAGCGATATGTACACTAAAGAAAACGAAGCGTTATACTTCCGAGCTGGTTTTCAGTGTCTACAATGCTTACGGACGAAAAAACCCGTATATGTACGGATTCAGGCAGAACGAGTATGATACAAATATATCCGAATCGTATATGATTTACCTGTTCAGTGTGATCCCTTCTATTTCGTGGAATTTTAAATTCTGATAAAAGATGAAAGTCATATATAAAATAGCAATTCTTGTGTCGCTTATCGTATTCGCAACATCCTGCGAAGAAGTTGTGATTCTGAATTTGAGGACAGCCGATCCGAAGAATGTTGTAGACGCTTATATTACCGAAAACTCTCCCTGTTTCGTCCTTCTTACAAAGTCCCAGGGATTTCAGGATAACAGTGCTTACGAGAGAATCTCTGATGCCGAAATAAGACTCACTAACTCGAAAGGCAGAACTGAGATTCTACAAGAAAGCAACTACGAAGCCGGTTTATATTATTCTGAAATGCTTGGAGAAGCCAATTGCAGCTATCACCTCGAAATACAAATCGACGATGACATTTACGAAGCTACTGCAACCATACCCGAAGTAGTATATATAGACAGGATTTATATATACGAGATCAAAGCGGGCACCAAGTCCTGGTATTCTCCGGCTATTACTTACCAGGATCCTCCGTATACGAACAACTACTATTATGCCATATTGTCTGTTAATGAAAAGATAATGAGGTCGATATATCTTTTCGATGACGAGCATACAAACGGGGACGAATGCGACGAGATTCTATTTTTCAACAAGGATGACAACGACGAAGAAGACTTGCAAACCGGGGATATAATCAGGGTAGAACTACAAAATCTGGATATTGGCATGTACACATTCTACAAGTCGCTCTATTCTGTAGCAGAAGGCACAAACGCCATCAGTAACTTCACAGGAGGAATCTTAGGCTGCTTCAAAGCTTATAATTCCAGTATATCCGAGGCCATTGTAAGTCAGGATATAGTAGAACCTGACGATTAATTTGTATCTTTGCTGTACAAAAGGCTTTCTTTATTCAAACCAGTATGTTTAAATTTTTAGGAATTCTATTAATATTCGCCCTTTTGGGATTTCTTATACTTGGCGTGCTATTAGGCAGGGTCATGCGTTTTTTTGCACCTAACAATAAAAATAAATCCGGCCGTCGCCAGACTAACAAGCAACAGCAGGATGCATATAACACCTCTCAGAAGAAATTCTCGAAGAATGAAGGAGAATATATAGATTATGAGGAAATAAAGGACAATGAATAGGTATTAACCTATTCCTCAAAGTTTACTGTACAGTCTATTATATATTCGGGCCTGCCTTTCACCTCATCAAAAAGGACACCGATATATTGTCCCAGAACCCCGATTGTCAGTAATTGTACACCTCCGAAAAATATAATGATGATAACAGTAGACATCCATCCCGGAATTGTTGTTATTGCTCCTCTCTCATGAGCGATCCATACCCACAACGCATAGACGATCCCAACAAGCACAGCTAGCGAACCGAGACTAATGGAGAGCATCAGAGGTTTCTTTGAGAAATACAACAATGCTTTTTTTGCAAAAGACATCATCTTCTTGAATGGATACTTTGTTTCCCCTGCAAAGCGGGCATCCCTGTCGTAATAGTATGGAACCTGCTTAAAGCCGATCCATGTGATAAGCCCCCGTATATACTTTCCTTTCTCCGGCAACTTATTGAAGGCTTCGATCGCTCTTTTATCGATAAGCCTGAAATCGCCCGTATCGAGAGGAAATTCCACTTCGGACAGGCTATTCATTGTTTTATAAAATAATTTTGCCGACGACTTCTTAAAGAATGATTCACCCTTCCTTTCTTTCCTTACACAATATACAACTCCGGCCTCTTCCTGCTCGTGAGTCTTTATTAGTTCGGGAATCAACTCCGGCGGGTCCTGCAAATCGGCATCTATTATCACCGCCAGATCTGTATCACAGTTGTGCAACCCGGCCGTTACAGCCGGCTGATGCCCGAAGTTACGGGAAAAATGTATCACCTTCACATTTTTATCCTGATAGGCGATAAGATCCAGAATATACTTTGTTTTATCTTTACTGCCGTCATTTATGAAGATAATATAACCATCTACATCCGTTAAAGATAACAGGACTTCCTTGGTTCTCCTATAAAATTCTTCAATAACAGCCTCCTCATTATAACAGGGTACAATGACAGAAAGTGTTTGCATAAATTATCTATCTTAAGTTCTAATTCTCTAACATATATACAGAATCGGTGGTATATGTGCTGTCGGGCGAATAAATGAGCCAGTCTGTCAATACGTCCAGCGGATAAGTATTCACATCACCTTCATTCAATCCCGATATCCAGTATGGCTGATTCAGCAGCTTTCCGGTTATACTCCCCTGCTCTACAGACAACACATCGAACCACAGATGTTCTTTTTCGCTTCCTGTTTCGGGATCGTCCACCGTAAGCCCCAGCTTCACCAGGAATGACCATCCCGGAGCTTCTTCTTCCTTTGCTCCGAACATCTTTTTCAGAAACGATTTCTTTTCCGGTTCTTTCCTTTCTCTTCTAAACACATTTTCGAACGAAGCAAACCGTTCTTTAGCGAGAGCGCTCATCCGCTCTGTTTCTTCATTCGTTATATAATAAATAGGATTTTCGGCTAATGTTGACGCATATATTTCAGGCGAGATCATGTTTCCGTCTTCTACGGCAAACAGGATACCCGATGGTTCGGCATGTACATTATTCGCTTCGTCACGGTCACCTAATCCACCAAGTATATTCTCCGGCAAGTCTTTCAGCGCCTCTTCCCATCTGAGCCAGCACAGATTAATACCCATACCGTCGTAACCTATTGTAAAGCGTTCCTTCTCCTTAGACGGGTTTGTCAGGAATTTTTTCACGGTCATATTGATCAGTGTATTCATTTGCTCCGCTCCCTGGCTAAAATTCAGAATCTCCAGTTCTACCGAAGCACAACGGTGTAAGCCGTGTGTGTGGAACCAGTATCTTTTTTCTCCATCTTTTCCTTCCTCATCATATACACAATGTAATGTATATAAATAATCGGGAGATGGAGGAATAGCCGATTTTGCTGTCATACTCAACCATTTCGCAGATAATAACCGATACGACATAAAGTCTATCAGCAGACTGGCATCAGGCACAATCGTATTCATTATTTTCAGTTGCAAATGAAACGAAGTTAAAGGTTCCAGTTCGAAATATATGGATGTTTCCAAATAATACTCCTGCTCCATGGCTGACTGCAACGATTGTTCGTCTATGGAATTGGCAAACCCGTAATCACTCAGATTAATATTTTTTGCATCGCAGACATATAGTTCCACATTGAAAACAGCCTCTTTATATTCAACTTCGGCGTTGAAACTCATGATGGAAAATTCACTGTCAACCTCGGCCTTATTAAAAGAAACAAGGTTAAAATCTTTATTATCCGCCAGCGCTTTCTCTATTTGTGTAGCTTCAAATTTAAAATTCTTATCAGACGGGTATATCCCCATTACCGAAGCCAGGCCTGTTTCGCCTTCGGCCAGTAATTCATATTTTTCACTATTGTCCATGAAGAAGTGTAATTGTGTTATTTAAATTGGTTATCGACTGGTTACAAACTTAATCAAAATCTCTTTAGAAATAACGATTATATAGATACAAATATTTTAATTTAAAAACATAAAAAAGCCTTGACATGTATATATCAAGGCTCTTTATCTTAAAAAATAATTTAAAACTTCTTTATTCCCATAATATCACGCACATCATTTATCGTTTTGCGCGCGCTTTCACGTGAACGTTCAGCACCTTCTGTCACCACTTTGTGCAGATAGGCGTCATCATTCTGAATATCCCTGATACGTTCGCGTATAGGATCGGTAACTTTTATGATATCCTCCGCCAATTGCTTTTTCAAATCGCCGTAGCGGATTTCACAGGTATTCCATTTATCTTCGAAGTACTTCACAACCTCATCTGTAGATACTACTTTCAGTATTGTAAACAGATTTTCTATATAATCGGGTTTTTCGGAATCCGGAGCCTTTGGTCCTTCATCTGTCAAAGCACGTTTTACCTTCTTTTCTATACTTTTAGGATCTTCGTCAAGATAAATACAGTTACCTTCCGATTTACCCATTTTTCCACTGCCGTCCAATCCCGGAATTTTTATCAGTTCCTCTCCAAAATTATAAGCGACAGGCTCCTTGAAATACTCAACCTCATACAGGTTGTTGAAGCGGCGTGCAAATTTGCGTGTCATTTCCAAATGCTGCTCCTGATCTTTACCCACAGGTACCTTATCGGCATTATGGATAAGAATATCGGCGGCCATAAGTGTAGGGTAAGTAAGCAAACCTGCATTCACGTTATCTTTATGTTTGCGGGCTTTTTCTTTGAAAGACACGGTTTTGGAGAGTTCTCCCAGGTAAGCATGCATATTCAGAAGCAGGTATAGTTCACATACTTCTGTCACATCGCTTTGTATATATATTGTCGAAATATCGGGGTCGATGCCAGCCGCCAGATACTCGGTCAACACGTTTTTCACATTCTGATGTAGCATCTTAGGATCGGGATGTGTGGTCAGAGAATGGTAATCGGCAATAAAGAAAAAACATTTGTTTTCATATTGCATCCGTGTGAAGTTTCTCAATGCTCCAAAGTAATTCCCAAGATGAAGCTTTCCGGTAGAACGTATTCCGCTTAAAACTGTTTCCATATTTCAGATTAATTTTTCGAAGCACAAAGATAGTCAAAATTCTACAAAACGATGGTTATATCTTTCTTATTGTGCTTTTGAAGTAAAGCCTAAAATATCTATCTTTGGAAATCTCATTTAACAACTAAAGAAAATGACAAAATCTGTAACTCTTTTTTTAGGATGTTTGTTATTCATATTCACATCCATAAATATGCATGCACAAAAAACTGTAAAATTGTGGGAAGGAAATCCGCCTACAAATAATGAACTGGAGAATCAAAATCCGGAACTGACTATCTACTCCCCGGAGACGGCATCTAATACAGGAATGGCTGTTGTTATATGTCCGGGAGGAGGATATTCCGGACTGGCCATGGATCATGAAGGAAAACAAGTAGGCGAATGGCTTATCAAGCAGGGTATTACAGGCATTGTCCTTAAATACCGTTTGCCCAACAAACACAAAGGGGTGCCATTGGAAGACGCGCAGCAGGCAATACGCTATGTTCGCGAGCATGCCAAAGAGTTAAACATTAATCCGGATAAAATAGGCATAGCAGGTTTTTCGGCCGGAGGACATTTGGCGTCGACCGCTTCTACTCATTATGCCACATACGGTACCAGTACCCGTCCCGATTTTTCGATCCTTTTCTATCCCGTTATCACAATGGAAGTAGCCACACACGGAGGTTCTAAAAAAAATCTGCTGGGCGACAACCCGTCCGTATCGGATGTTTATATGTTTTCGAACGAAAAACAGGTAAATACGAACACTCCCCCGACAATATTGTTATTAAGCGATGACGATAAAAGCGTGTTGCCTGTCAACAGCACATTGTATTACGATGCATTGAAAAGAAATGATATTCCCGCCACAATGTACATCTTCCCCGAAGGTGGCCATGGATGGGGTATGAGAGAGAATTTCAAGTATCATAAACAAATGCTGGAATTACTTGGAATGTGGCTGAAAGACATGAATGAGAAACTGGATAAATAAACAGAATAGAACATGCAAAAAATAAAAGTAGCAAACCCTGTTGTGGAAATGGACGGGGACGAAATGACCCGTATAATATGGCAATATATAAAAGACAAACTGATATTACCTTATGTTGATGTCGATCTGAAATATTATGACCTGAGTATAGAAAACCGTGATGCGACAGACGATCAGGTAACGATAGACAGCGCCGAGGCTACAATAAAATACAAGGTGGCGGTGAAATGTGCGACAATCACTCCCGATGAAGCACGTGTAACTGAATTCGGGCTAAAGAAAATGTGGAAGTCGCCTAATGGCACCATCCGCAATATTATAGGTGGAACTGTTTTCCGTGAACCGATTATCATCAGCAACATTCCCCGCCTGGTGAATACATGGACCAAGCCAATCATTATTGGCCGTCACGCCCATGCCGACCAATACAAAGCGACCGATTTTGTTACTAAGGGAAAAGGCACATTGACGTTAACTTTTACTCCTGAGAATGGGGAGCCGCAATCATATACCGTATACAACTACAGCGGAGACGGCGTGGCTATGGGAATGTATAATACAGACGAGTCGATTTATGGTTTCGCTCATTCTTGCTTCAGATTGGCCCTGGCTAAAAAATATCCGTTATATCTGTCTACAAAAAACACGATACTGAAAGCTTACGACAGACGTTTCAAAGATATTTTCCAGGAAGTATATGACAACGAATATAAGACCGATTTCTTAAAGGCCGGAATCACCTACGAACATCGCCTGATAGATGACATGGTAGCCGCAGCTCTGAAATGGAACGGGGGCTTTATATGGGCATGTAAAAATTATGACGGGGACGTACAATCCGATACGGTAGCTCAGGGATTCGGGTCTCTCGGTTTGATGACATCCGTACTGCTTACTCCCGACGGGCAGGTGATGGAAGCCGAAGCCGCACACGGCACGGTTACACGCCATTACCGCCAGCATCAGCAAGGTAAGGAAACATCCACCAACCCTATCGCATCCATTTTCGCATGGACAAGGGGCCTTGCCCACAGAGGAAAGCTGGACGGGAATCAGGCATTGATCGATTTTACAGAAAAGCTTGAAAAGACTTGTATAGAAACCGTTGAACAAGGTAAAATGACAAAGGATCTTGCCCTTTTGGTTCATGGTGAAAATATGCAACGAACAGATTATCTGAACACCGAAGATTTCCTGGATGCAATAGCAGAGGGGTTGAGCAAAAAGCTAAATTTAATGTGCTAATATGCCGATGTGCCAATGAAAAGGGATATAAAGTTTATCAACTTTTGAAATTCAGTTGACAAGAAACTAACTGACAGATAGGATTGATATAAATGAAAAAATACCTATATTTGCTCTATTGATATTACCTGAAATAAAAAACTTAATAATACACTTATAATATGAAATTTGTAGTTTCCAGCACAGCCTTGTTAAGCCACTTGCAGGCGATCAGCAAAGTGATCAATTCGAAAAACACATTACCTATCCTGGACTGCTTCCTTCTTGAACTGGAAGGCTCAACTCTGAAACTGACAGCAGCCGACTCTGAAACCCGTCTGGTTACATCTCTTGAAGTAAATGATGCGGAAGGGAATGGTAAATTTGCGGTGAATGCCAAGAATCTTCTCGATCCATTGAAGGAACTTCCTGAACAACCGCTTACATTCGAGATCAACAACGATAATCTGGAAACATTCATATTCTTCCACAACGGTAAATACAATTTCATAGGTCAAAGTGGTGATGATTACCCACAACCGAAAGAATTGAAGGAATCGGCAGTCAGCCTTTCCATCGATCCTCAGGTATTGTTTTCGGGTATCAACCGTACATTGTTTGCAAGTGCAGACGATGAACTCCGCCCTGTAATGAATGGTGTGTTCTTCGATATCACAACTGACGATCTTACTTTTGTGGCATCGGACGGACATAAACTGGTACGTTGCAAGACAATTGCTGTCAAAGGAGCTGAAAGAGCTTCATTTATCCTGCCTAAAAAACCTGCTAACCTGTTGAGGGCTATACTTCCGAAAGAAAGCGAAACTGTTGAGATCCGATTCGATGAGAATAACGCATACATCAAAATGTCAAGTTATACAATGACTTGCCGCTTTATTGAGGGACGTTACCCGAATTATAACTCGGTAATTCCACAAAACAATCCGAACAAGGTTGTTCTTGACCGTCAGTCTTTCCTGAATGCATTGAAACGTGTATCGGTATTCTCTAATCAGGCAAGCAACCTGATCAGACTGCAACTATCGGACAGAAGCATTGTTGTTTCGGCACAGGATATCGATTTCTCTACCGCAGCAGAAGAAACCATCCCTTGCGAATATACAGGCACACCGATGAACATCGGATTTAAGTCGAGTTTTCTGATTGAAATTTTGAATAATATACCATCGACAGATATTTCTTTAGAGTTATCCGACCCTTCACGCGCAGGACTGATCATACCTACCGAAAATGAGGAAAATGAAGACCTGTTGATGCTATTGATGCCGATGATGCTGAATGACTAAACTGTTATATCAAATTATATTATAAAACAAGAGGCTGTCCCAAAAGTAAGATTATACTATCAAAGTGTTACTTCCCTTTGTCATTCTGAGTGCAACGAAGAATCCCGACTCTCCGGAAACAAGATGTTTCACTCCGTTCAACATGACAAAGAGATAATAAAAATTACTTTTTAGACAGCCTCTTTTACTTGAATTTTTATGGAACTGAATCTTAAAAACCCGCTTATTTTCTTCGACCTCGAAACAACCGGCACTGATACGGCAAAAGACAGGATTGTAGAAATATCCTATCTGAAAGTGTTTCCTAACGGAAAAGAAGAAATTAAGACCAAGAAGATAAATCCTGAAATGCCAATTCCTCCATCTTCTACTGCCATACATGGTATATCGGACGAAGATGTGAAAGATTGTCCTACATTCAAGCAGATTGCAAAATCACTTGCTGTGCAGATGGAAGGTTGCGATCTGGCGGGATTCAATTCCAGCCGTTTCGATGTGCCCCTTCTGGCCGAAGAATTCCTGAGAGCCGGCGTTGATATAGATTTCAGTAAACGAAAGATGATCGATGTACAGATCATCTTCCACAAAAAGGAACAGCGTACCCTAGAAGCTGCTTATAAGTTCTACTGTGACAAAGAATTGACTGACGCGCACTCTGCTGAAGCTGACACAAAGGCTACTTACGAAGTACTGAAAGCACAATTGGATAAATATCCTGATCTGGAAAACGACATCGAAAAGCTGGCTTCCGAATTCTCATTCTTCAATAATAATGTCGATCTGGCAGGAAGGATAATTAAGAATGAAAATGGTATAGAGGTCTTCAATTTTGGGAAGCACAAAGGAAAACCGGTTGTGGAAGTTCTTAAAAACGAACCCAGTTTCTATGCATGGATGATGGATGCCGATTTTCCACTGAACACCAAACAGGTACTGACGAAGATAAAACTGAGAGAGATACAGAAATAAAGATAAGATAAACATATAAAAAACCTGGTCTACCATTGTTATAGATCAGGTTTCTTTCTTTTATACCAATACATACAAAAAAAAGACAGGCTGATGTCGCATCAACCCGTCTTCCAACCTTAATCAAAATTCCTATGATGTGTGAATAGGATTTTGTCATTTATTTACCTGTATTCCAGCCCTTAATCTCAACTTCAGGGGGGCTTCCGCCTGTGGAGTATATTCCATCGTTATAGCTTTTGTTTCTCCCGGTACCACCGGGATATAATAATCTTCATAAAAAGCAGGAAGTATCCGCTCTTCTGTTTTTAGTTTATATATAATATACAACCTCCGGATACTTATATAAGACAACTGAAGGTGCCTGTAATACTAGTCTAATTAAAGATTATTAACTAAGTTTTATTTAACAACAATTTCATCAATAAAGAACCAGCATGGATGGCCTACCCCATAATGCCAGTGCGGACAGACTTTTGTTCCTGCTATTTCAACTTTTATATAGCGGGCATTTATTGGTTTTCCGGTATATGTAATATCCACAAATTTAACCTGTGGGTCCCGGTCTTCCGGATTATCTATCGACTCTACTGTCTTATAAGACTTACCGTCTGAAGATACCGAATATGTGACATTTACAGGTTGAAGTATCCATGCTCCCAGTTGATGTAAAAAATCTGTCTGTATCGTAGTGAATGTTTGTTCCTTGCCCAAGTCGACAATAAAAGAACCGTCCACACCTTCCCAGCCTATCCATCCTTCGGTAAATGTCATTCCTCCATACAAACCATCCGTTAGCGCGCTTCCATCCATAGAAGCATATTTACCGGTAGGAAGCACCAAATATTCAATTTTAGCACCATGCGATAGTATTTTTTCATCCGCAGGCATATATCGCTTCCGGTAAAGTTCACAGTAATCGACCGGTGAATTTTCTCTTTCGTTGAGTGTCGGCACATTGAATAACCGGACCCGTTGTTCGAACAGATCCAGCTTTCTGCTGATATCCTCGACATTCATCTGACTCTCTGTACGGGCTATATCAAGTTCCGAATATTGTAAAGGCAGGCGTGTGCGCCAAACTCTCTTCAATAAAACAGAATCGTTGGCAACTGCCGCTTCCGCCTGATCGAACAGGTGATTATACCTCCTCATCAGTTGGGGCTTTAACATTCCTTCTTTATGAGATACGGGCGAATCATAGATCCATAATCTTTTTCCGCTACCAATAAGGGCTCCCTCCATCACTTTGATGTAACGGTACAGATATGGGGCGGCATCACCATAATAGCCTCTCAGAAACACATTCATCAGAGAATCTGTATCGGCCTGTGGATTCCACATCAGTTTTGAGACCAGCCAGGTACGCATTTCTGCGAAATCCCCGCCTCTGCTACTGGCTATCTGTGAAAAGTGCATTGTCGCTTTATTCTTCTTGAAAAGCCGGATATTATCGCCCAGAATATGGAAGTTGGGGAATGGCACAAGGTAATTATCGAAGTTGATACCATAATCCCACACAAATATATTACCGGATATACGGCTCCACCCTTCAATGGCATCGACGAATTCCCTGCCCGATGCGTTTTCTGTCAATGAAACTTCCCTGTCGCAATCGATACTGCACAGCATAATATTTACATTCGGCCGGGGTTTTACATGCTTTGGCGGTTTCATTGTATAGAGATAGGCCAGTGTAGAAATCTCTTTATCGGGAAATCTTTCTGCCAGTTTATTTATAAAGTGTATAAGACTACCCGAATATGCGCCCTCATGCTCGTCTATCGCCTTGCATTTGTCACACTGGCAATTCGTATAATTTCCGTCATTCTGACTAACGGATATAATATGTTTATCCAGGTTTGCCTTGAATATAGAATCGAGTCGCGCCGCTACAATTTCCAGCACATCCGGATTAGTCAGGCACCATTGGCTAGCTTTTCCGGGATGGCGTTTGCCATTGAAATAGGAATAATATTCGGGATGGTCTTTCCCATACACAGATGACGGTAACAACTTGTCGAAGGTATGTACCCAATAGTTTGCAGCAAAGACTTCATTGGGTGTTTTCAACCTGTTCCATAATTTATATACAGAATCTGTAGCCATAGCATAATTCTGGCTCTGGCGATAGCGGAAAGCCGGATTTTCGGTAATATCAACAAATGGAATCACGATTGTCCCGGACGGGGTAAATGAATATTCATACTCACCCCAGTAACCTACACCCAAATAACGTTCGAGCAATGTAACCACTGCATAAACAGAGCCATACCCGCCACCCGAAACTATGTGGAGATTGTTTTTAGAAACGGATATTCTGAATCCGTCTTCTGTAATATCTTTTGTTATGATATCCTTATTTAAGTCGCCATTTCCTATAATTATATCACTTTTACGAGTATTTGTATCGTGAACAATGGGAAGTTTTGCATTACTTATCCGCCGGATAAAATCCTGAAGTAAACCGGCGGCTTTAATATCTACCGCATCATTTGTTGACAAAACAATACGCCCTACAGGTTTTCCTTTCTCTACAACAGGCAGCTGGGCATTAAGTATGCCTGAAGCAAACAAGAGAAAGAATAATGAAATAAGAATGCGTCTCATGGTAAGATTATAAATTTTTGAATAAATGAGAGCGGCACTTTGCCGCTCTCTGAAATTTAAGGATTTAATACCTTAAAACCTAATAATTAACACAGAATTATTGTTGGTCGAACCGGATATTATGTTCCCATCCCTGCAATATTCCGGCTGTAGCCTTAGCATCGTGACCGTTTCCGGTGATATCTTCGAATTCTGTACCGTCGCCTTCATCCAGTGGCAGATACAAAATCAGATCCGGATTTGCAGGATTGATAGAATAATACATATTATTCTTTATCTGGGTTTGAGTTATTGCAGTTTTCCATAAACGTACCTGGCTCATAGCACATCTGTCAGGAAAGTAAGTCGATCCACTGGAAATCATCTGCAAGAAATCGAAACGGACAGAACCTCCGTTTGGTGCAGGTGGATCAAATTTAATCTTTTCTTCTCCATTCTGGAATATTGTTAATGTTGTTCCATCATACACAAATGCCCAATGATACCATTTGTTAGCTTCAAGATCTGCTGAAGTTTGCACCTGGCCTCCTAAGGTTTTTATCTGCAAATAATTATATGGCCTGTTAGCATCACCGAAACGGATATAGATTTCATGATCACCACTACCTGTATTGAAGATCGCCTGATTATTTTTACTATAAGCTGACATACGCGCCCAGCATTCAAGACTCCATTGAGTAGTAGTTATTCCCCAGTTAGTTTCCGGCCCGGCATTAACAGCTCCATCGTTGACTCCTTTCATTACAGGAACAGAGACATTCAATGGTTTTGCCAGTAAATAGATAAATTTCGATTGGGATACTGATTTTTCAACCCCTCCGGCAATGACATTTCCTAATTCCACGCCCAGAGCATATTGTTTCCCACCTGTTTCGAAATCATCGACATGGATAGTATAAACTACCCCTATCTCTCCAGCCGGAATTGTAACTTTAGCTCCGGCCGGAAGCTGAAAATCAGGCACCGGATAATACTCGCTATTGTTGGTCTCATTATAAGGATCGAGCAAAGCGGAGTTCAGCTTGATCTCCACTTCGACATCTTTATCTATTTTTTTAGCCAGACGTATATTTACATTTATATCCACACCGTCGTCCATCGTTAATGTCACCGCCTTGACAGACCCGGCAGCATCACTCAAATATACACTATTATCTTTTACTTCGTACTCCGCATTGTCACATCCGGTAAATAATATAATACCGAATAATGAAATAGCAAAGCTCAATATATATATTTTTTTCATAAACTAATCGTTTTATTAAGAATTACTTAATATGCAAATTACGGTTGTTCTTCTTCCCCTGACGGAGTTGGATTCAGTCTTTCATAATAAATCCGGTACAAATTGGTAATGCCTTTGCGCAGGAAATAATATTCAGGAGAGCCATCATAATCACCCTGTCCCTTAGGCATATAGTCAAATCCTGAACGGTATAGTCCGCATCCTCCGATTTGTTGGTTCAGTCCATCCGGTTCATAGATAAACTCCGACATACCTAAAAATCCACCTCCGGTATTAGCATAAGATTCAAAATTTTCGGTAAGGATAGTTCTACGAACCACCTCTTGTTCAGTAATTCTGCCCGCAGCAATGTGCTCACTCATATCCTGGATTACCCCCCTAACACGGGTCGTACGGTTCGACTCCGTGGTCGATCCATAGGCCTGCAATACAAAATAGTCTACATACTGAGATTCCCAGTCCTTATCCATATGCGTCCATGTACCAACTTCTCCATCTATAATGAACAGAAGTCCCGGTATAGTCGATTTCCGCCCGTCCCGGTCAGTCCTTTGAGAACCTGCACCAAACCAATAGCCCAATTCTTCGACAAATATTCTCCGCTGAGTCTTGTTTGTCCATAAATAATTTCCGGTTCCCTGACTAGGCTCATAGTCCCAGTCATAGCCATCATATCCGGCTGCGACAACAGCATCGTATATTGCTTCTGCATATTTACGTATCGCAGGCCTGACTACAGCCTCGTCCGAACTGTTGCCTATATCATATATCGGATCTTCGGGCATATCATCACCCACTTTGGCCGAGAAAAGAGTCACTACCACCTTTGTTCCTTTCACCTTCTGCACATATTCCATATCTGCCCTGCGTTCAGCACTAAGGTCAAATTTAGGATGCCCTCCCCAGTTTGAAGCAATGGTCACAGAATCGGGCAATCCCCGAAGACTGTTCTCTCCTGTAGGAGACACACCATTCCAGTTATCGAACCATACAAAAATCTGAGGTAATCCCGGTGTATTCTTCCATTCACGAAGAGCGGCATAATATTCGTCTGTTTTTGTAGTTAAATTCAGATCGGTATCGTTTACGGATTCTACTTCAGTCCAGTCGCTACATCCAATAAACAAGACACAGACAAAAGCAAACAAGAATGATTTATTTAAAATATTTATATTCATAATATCTTATATTTAAGTGTCAATTTACGGTTTTTTTGCCCACCAAAGATCTGTATTAGCAACATCATCCCCACCAAGCATTTGTATTGCCTTCTGGACATTCTCATTATTGCCCTGGTATTGAGATTGTGGGAACGGCAAGCGTCTCACCATCCGCGACGATGTATTGGTAACGGTTCCTATAAATCCGCTCGAACCAAGATTATTCACAGCCGGGAAGAACTGAGGGAATCCTGTACGGCGATGATCACTCCACGACTCAAGTCCTAAAGGATAATTAGCCAGCCATTTTTGGGTGATTATTTTTTCCAGTTTAGTATTCGAGGCCGTTCCGGCATCGGTCCAGGAGACAGTAATAGGAGAGCTAACCGATACATTATTTCCCGAACTGTACGGATCGGAATATGCCTGAGGAGACGTTGTTCCTGTCAGATAACTTCCAATAGTCACTCCATGCTGCTCCATCGACAGACTTATGCCTTCTTCATAGAAATTTTTGGCCTGAGCATCACTTCCTGCTATCCAGCCTCTCAAAACGGCTTCTGCTTTCAGGAAAGCCGTTTCGGCGGCACAATATACCAACAATGGAGAATCGGCCGTAAATGCCGGTTTAGAAAAATATGTGCTATTAGAATACCGGCTCTTATTTATATTCTCAATTCCCATGCGTACCCCTCTATATGTAGAGCCGTAAGAGCAGAGAGTCATATAAACCGGAGCACGGGGGTCGCTATATCCATTCATAAAAGAAGATAACGTGGCGTTTATTGCCAAATCTCCCCACGAATGCGAAGCCTTATAATAAGGATTATCCTGTGTAGGGATAAAAGCATTGTCAGCATTTGCTTCTATCGGTCCGCCGGCAATAGCTTCCGTAATTGCCTGTTTTGCATATTCGGTATCTACCAATGCAATACGCACAGCTAAACGGAGTTTTAGCGAGTTAGCCAGTTTCAGCCATCTGGAGAAGTCTCCTTTATATACTATGTCATACTCTGCCAGAGGACTTTCGGACGGGCTTTCCGCCAGATAGCTCTTTAGTACGGCAATACTATTATCCAGGTCTGCTATCATATTATGATAAAGATCCTGCACATTATCATATTCTATCGCATCCGAGTCTACAAGTCCGATCTTTGAATAAGGGATCGGCCCGTAAATATCTGTAACGCGCAACATTGTAGCAACTCTAAGAATCGATGCCCATCCATAAATATATCCTTTAGACTCGGTAACATTCTTTACTTTAATGAAATTAGAGTTGAAATCTACCATAATGGTTTTGAACGGATAGTCCACCCAGTCGGTAGCCGGATTGAATGTACCAAAATTAGTTCCCTGCCAGTTATTTGTAGTTACCATATATCCGCCATACTGATTTCCTATCATCTGGTCTACCATCTGGTTGCGGTTTTCCTGAGCGTAGTGCATCGTGGCTATTAAAGAAGAGAACAGGGAACCTAACCTTTCAGACTCTGTAAGGTCATCTTCGGTAGGATTAGTCGGATGAAGATTCAGGTTATCAAAATCTCCGGTACATGATGGTGTAAACAAAACTGCAAAAGACAGGACAACAGCAGTCAGTATTGTTTTAAATTTATATTGTTTCATAGTTTTTAGTTCTTTTAGAATTGTAACTTGAGACTAAATCCCATATTCCTCAGGCTTGGTTGCATAAAGTAGTCCACACCAGTGTAATAAGTACTTGATGCCGATGCAACAACTTCAGGATCGAACGGCGCTTTGCAATATAGCAATGCCAGATTATTACCGACAAGACCAACTGTGACATCTGCAATATTATTCAGCCATCTTCTCGGAATGGTATACTCTAAACTAACCTCCTGCAAACGGATATTATCTGCTTTATAAACATAATAGTCGGCCTTTCCCGTTCCTTCTCCTACTACATTCAGGAAATCCTGTGCCGAAATATTTCGTCCATTGATCGTTACACCTCCTGCTTCACGCAGATCGGCACTATGCTGAGAAACTCCGTAACGGTCGAGTACCGCCTGGGTATTGGACACAACCAACCCGCCGAAACGTCCGCTAATCAGAACATTCAGGCGCAGACCTTTATAAGAGAATGAATTGCGCCACCCCATGTGATATTTAGGTAATAAAGAACCTAATTTTTTATATTCATCAGGGTTCAGACCGACCATCGATGGCAATAATGTGGCATGATCGAGATAGATATAACCATTGTTATCCCGTTTAAAGTCGGATGTCATATAAATATCTCCCATAGTACCACCTTCTGTAATTCGTACAACCGGAGAACCGGTACTTCCTAATGTAGCCTTGTCAAACTTGGTAATACCTGTATATTCATCGGAATTATCCAATAGGCGGGTGATTTTATTCTTATTATAAGTAAACGTATAATTGGTAGCCCATGAAAAATCTCCCCATTTATTATCATATCCCAAAGCCAGCTCTATACCCGAGTTTCTTACATTTCCTGCCTGAATGAGCTTTCCGTCATACGAGTCCCCGGCTTCTATGATCTGATGGGTTTGGTTCTTCGTATTTGACAGATAATAAGTAGCGTCTAATGATAACGTTCCGTTCAGAAACTTCATATTAAGTCCGGCTTCGTATGAATTTGTAATCTCCGGTTTTAGGTTATAATTCGGCCGAATCCTGGCTAATGAGTATGAATCGGTTTGTTCGTCATATATATAGAACTCCCGGGTAAGATACGGATCATAAGAGTTACCCACCGAAGTGAAAGCTACACGCGCTTTCAGGTATGAGAACCATTTAGGAAGAGTAACTTTTTCACTGATAAGCCCCGACAGCCCGACAGATGGATAGAAGAAAGATCTTTCTTTCGATTGAGACCATGACAGTGCCGAATCCCAGTCGTTACGGCCGGTGAGTGTCAGGTATAGGAAGTTATCATAACCGATCTCCGCATTAGCAAAAACAGATTGAGTCTGACGTTTCAATCCGTCATCGTCGAGTTTGAAAACCCCTGTGGCACGTCCCACATTCTCTGTTGTAAACCAGTTTGTCACTTTTTCCAAATCACCCTCTACCAGATGGTTTTCCATACGGCGGTCTTTTATCGACCCTCCGACATTCACATTGAAAGAAAAATCTCCGACTCTCTTATCCAGACTTGCAATCGCATCGGCATAAGTTTGTCTTTCGTCACGCAGCTCGAAACGATAGCGTCCTTTCTTTCCGGCGAAAGTAGCCAATGTGCCTGCATAACGTTCGTCTGTATTACGGAAATTGGAATTGTCCACATTTACACGTCCCACTACATTCAGCCAATCGGTGATATTATATTTCAAACTGGCAGATAACATATAACGTTTCCTGTTTACTTTCCTGTCCATCCTGTTCATTATCCAGTATGGATTTTGCAATGAGAGTCCCTGGTCACCATAAGGCCAATACTGGGTATTAACTTCTCTGGACGAATCGTAACGTTCATATAACTGTACTTCGCTGAAGTCTTCTCCGCGAGGGAAAAGATAAAGAGCGGGTAGCGGATTGAAATACTGACCCTGCGAAACCATATTCTTACTCTTCTGTATAATATAGTTTACACTCGCATCAAATAAAAATTTATCATTCAGGAATGAAGTTGTATTTCTGTAAGTGAAGTTATAACGGTCATAATCATTATTGGGAAGAATCCCGGAGGCATTGTTAGCCGAAACAGAAAAATAACTCTGGCTTTGTTCGTTACCAGTGGAGAGTGAAACCGTGTTAGCCACATTTGTTCCTGTATTGAAGAATTTTTTCGGATCAAATCTGTAATTGGTAGGGCCACCCCAACTCATTACCGATCCGTCAACGTTTCCATATGTATTCTGGAATTCGGGCATTTTCATTGCTGATGAAAATGTAGTACTATTGCTATAAGAAACAGATGTCTTTCCTGCACGTCCTTTTTTAGTAGTGATAAGGACAACCCCGTTAGCTCCTTCATATCCGTACAAAGCTGCGGCGGATGGACCTGTAAGCACCGACATACTTTCTATATCGTCCGGGTTGATATCGGCTACACTTTCCGTACTTGGTTGTGCAGACAAAGCTCCTGCGTCCATATTCCCTCCTACATAGTTATTCATCGGCACACCGTCGATTACATATAAGGCATTATTGCTAAGTGTGATGGATTTTGAACCACGCATAACCACTTTAACAGCAGAGCCCGGACCGGCAGCACTGGAATTGATCTGTACTCCGGCCACCTTTCCGGCCAGAGAGTTCATAAAGTTTGCATTTTTTACTGTGGTCAGGTCTTCATTGGTTATTTGCTGAACATTATAACTCAGCGCTTTTTCCGCACGCTTTATACCTAAAGCTGTAACAACAACAGCATCCAGCATAACGTTATCTTCCTGTAAGGTAAGATCAAATGTTGTATTTCGTCCCACAGTTTTCTCTTGTGGCACATATCCCATATATGAAAATACAAGCACATCTTTTTCATTTGCTCTAATGGTATATTTACCATCCATATCGGTTATCGTACCATTGGTAGTTCCTTTCACTAATACACTAACTCCGATTAAGGGTTCGTTATTCACGTCTAATATCGTACCTGCAACTGTTTTTTTAGGAGTATCCTGTGCCAGGTTTCCTTTTTTCAGGACGATCTGATTTCCAGAGATTTCGTAAGTAATACCTTTTCCAGTAAATAAAGAGTTTAAGATAGTATTTATAGATTCATCTTTATATTCGACATTCACTTTTTCGGTAAGATCTAACGAACTATCAAACATAAAAGAATAGTTTGTCTTTTTTTCTATTTCTTTTATCACCCGTTCTATACTGACATCTTTCAGATTCAGTTCTAATTTTTGCTGTGCTTTTAATGAAATAGAAAATATAGTTAAAAAAACACAACAAACAAGCAATGTGATTTTCTTTAGCATTTAATTTAACTTTTTAAATTTGTAACTGCTGAATTTTAATTACTTTTGTAAAAATGGCATAACCTTCTCCTGCTACATATATAACATAGCGGATTTGATGAGAAAAATGGTTTGCTAAAATACAGGGTGTGAAGAACGGCATTTCTTTACACCTTTTTTTCATGGTATTATTATTTATATCTGATCGTCACCTCCTTCCCGTCTATTTTGTATTCGATTGGCGTCATTTTATTTATTAATTCCAGAATTTCCGTTAATGATTCACTTTTTATTTTAAAGCGGTACTTCAAATCATGTTGCGACGGAGATGATGCTACTGCGATATTCACACCATACCAATTCCCCATTTTGGAAAATACTTCTTTCAATGGCGCATGGTCAAATATGAGTTCTTCGAATGTCCACGATATGTCTGAGTCGTCTGCAAACGAATTAATCTCTGTCAGAAATGAGGTTTTATTAATTGATACACGCTGGTTAGGAACCAGAGATGCCAGTTCTATGTCCGATCCACTTTTATATATGCTGACCGATCCCCGTTGCAATGAAACGCCCACAATGCCCGACTGTGCATAAGCTGTAACATTAAATGCTGTTCCATGCACTTTTACATCAACAGATGCTGTCTTCACAATAAACTTATGTTTATCGCTTTTGGCTACATCAAAATAAGCCTCTCCATCGAGACTGACAACCCTGTTCTTCGAATTAAAATCATTTCCGAAGGTCAGTTTAGAATCTGAGTTCAACCATACTTTTGTTCCATCGGGCAGAAACAACTGGCCTTTTTCACCACGTGGCATATAAAAATGTGCATACTCGGCATCATTCCCCCAGGCACCACCATTCATAAATATATTGAGACAAAACATCAAAACAATTGCCGCGGCAGCAGATATTGCCGTATAATAGATCAAAGAGCGTTTTGTATATGTTTTTGATGTCTTTTGCGATATGCCAGTCAGTATATTATTCCATATATTAGGAGCTGAAGAAGAAATATATTCATCATTTTTTCTATCAGATATTATCCATGCCTTCTTCAGATAAATGAACTCTTTTTTATTTTCTTCCGATTCATTGCACCAATCGAGAACAGAAGAAATCTCATCCTGAGTACATTCGTCATTCAAGTATTTAGAAATTAAGGTATAGATATATTCTTTTTCCATTTTATAGTTTATATTCTTCTTTATTATTAAGACACGTGATTTATGAAAAACCCCTACTCTTTATAAAGGAACTTTATAGAAAAATGCTGAATACCTTTTTATAATATGTTTTCAGATGATTATTAATTCTCTGTAAAGCATTTGAAATATGGTTTTCGACTGTTTTTACAGATATATTTTCTTTGCTGGCAATTTCCTTATATGACATATTGTTATAACGGCTCAAACAATATACATTTTTGGTTTTAGGAGGCAGGTCATCTACTGATTTTTCAACTAAAGAAATAAACTCGTCGATATCAATAATTTCATCGGCTTGTTCTTTTATCAGCTCATTTACAAAATAATCCTGAAGTAGATCCCTCCTTTTTTGTTGATCGCGTATTGAATTGAGTATTCTGTTTTTGGCAGATACAAAGAGGTATGTTTTTATATAATTGATAGAGATAGTATCCTTATCTTCCCAAAGTTTAACATATATAGACTGAACCGTATCTTCAATCATTCCAAAATCGTCCGTAAATAACAACAGGTATTTACATAATGACCGGTAATAAAGATTAAAAGTATGTTCAAAATCTTCTCTATTAAGCATAATAATGTATCAAGTATTAGCTGGCCGATATGCCAAAGGTACATAATTATACAATTACCTTGGCACAAAAATAATAATAATTACACCACTTCAGAACTCTTAAAATTAATATAAAAGATATGAATATGGATCAGAGAAAAAACCTTACTTAATTCCGAAAACATGAGATAGCGCGACTATAATGACATAGGTTAAGATATGAAAATAAAATTACGTCCAAATTATTAACCAAATGAACTGGTGAAAATCGCCGGGTTAAAATAATTCGGGGTATATCTCTTTTGATACACAATGAGAATGAGACTTTATCTCTTCGTCAAGAATAGATTTCCATCCGAGTTTTCTAAATTGTTCCTCCAAATGAAGGCAGACCTGAAAATCGTCTTCGGAAACCTTATATACTTGCCCGTCCCTGGTACCTGAAACGGATATTTCGAAGCGGTTATTCAATACCCACACATGAACTTTATATCCGAGTATCTCGACATGTTGAGGTTGCTCCAAATCAGGGAATTGAGCAATCGTGATCTTCAGTTTATCCAGATCATCGAACGAATAAGATTCAAAAGGATCGAAAGCAATAAATCCTTCGGCCAAAGGCTTCGGTTCTATACCTATTGTCGAAAGCTTTGCTATAAGATCGTTCCTGTCATTATATTTCAGATATACACAAAAAGAATCGCCCTCACAATTATGCCCGCCACGGTCACGCATATAATGGAAAAATTCAAGGTTTCTGGCCCAACGTATCACTTCCTCTTTTGTATTATTCTGAAAAAGACGGTCTTCCGGTATTTTATCGAGATTCATATGCTTATTTTTTATATCACGAAGTTAATTAATCTTTTTATATCTGTAAAATATGAATTATACCTTCCCTTCCGTAATCATTTTTTAAGTTTTATTTGTTAAATTTTCACATATAATTTTTCATTCTTAAATTCATTCCCTATATTTGCAAACAGACAAGTTTAGAAGCAAACAGATTACCAATAAGGATGACATTAACTCACAAAGACGCAAAACCATGTGCCATTTTTCTGCCTGAAAATTTGGTAGTTAGCATTGTTTTATTAGAGAGAGAGAGAGAGAGAGAGAGAGAGAGAGAGAGAGAGAGAGAGAGCACACACACACATCATTAACTGACCATCCCTTTTTATTATTCCTGACACTTTTTTATGCGCATTTCATGTGCATAAGATTCTTATGCATATATATCACGCGTGGTTACATGAACGCATGCGCACTACTGCGCGCACCACTGCGCAATAACCTAAAAAATATTTTACAAATTAAAAAAAACTCCGGAAGTTTTTCTGAGAATTTCCGATTTTGCAGGAGTCTAACATTCGCCTGTCCCACGTTACTCACAATGATTTCATCATTCGGGCGCGCATGCGCCCGAATGATGCATGATACGCACAATAATTTTTTCGGCAATAATGGCAAGCCTGCGGACTGTTGTAATATGGACGGCAGGCCGTTTTTTTTGATGCAATTTTTTCGCAAACTACACTATATTCTTTCAAAAGTTTCAATACTCTGCAAGACGGGGAATTACTTATTTGTCTTTAATATTTGTCTTCATCCCCGTATCCTTTCCGCCGCTTGGGAAAGCACCTGGTCGGGATAGGGAGTATTGAAGCTTTTATACAGGATAATAACTAAGAAATAGAATGCAGATATAAATATAAACAATTACAGTAAGAAAAGAGATTAATCATTTTTATAAACTAAAACATTAACTACATGGATCAAGCAAACTTTAAACAAAAACAATGCAGCGTCACCGTTTTAAAAACGGTGTTATTCCTGGTGTTTATTTTTGGCACTATGCTCCATACCCGCGCCCAGATAACGATCGGTTCGGGGATAGAGCCTGAGTTAGGCGCAGCGCTGGAACTTAAAGAACGTATCATTACTTCTTCCGATAACTCAACGAGCGACAAGGGAATGCTATTTCCGCGCGTGAAACTTACTGACAGAGAGAACCTCTTTCCGATGTTCGAGTCGGACGGCTCGGGTGGCTACAAAATAGGTACAAAGCCTTTCAATAAGGCAGATGAAGACCGCAAGCACACGGGGCTGACCGTGTATAACGTCAATTCGCCAATCGCGTTGGAGGACGGCTTGTATATCTGGAACGGCTTAAACTGGCGGATTTTTGAGAGCCAGACGGTTATTACCCCGCAAATAGACGAACTACTGTGTGACAATATAACCATTATCCCCAATATTTATACGGAGGGGCAACCCTACGTAGGCATTTTGAAAATCCCTTATACAGGTGGCAACGGGGGGGCATACGAAGCCACGACGCCCGTATCTATCGGCAACGGATTGTTTATTGAGCTCATTGCCGGCACGCTTGCTGTCGGCGGAGGTGAAGTGTCGTACAAAATTACAGGTACGCCTACTGTTTCCTCACCCATCGTTACCTCTTTCGATATAATTTTTTTAGGACATACCTGCAATAATGTTTCAATAGGTGACGGTGATGTAAAATCTATTTATGTCAAAAACTTATCGGCAGATGTAACCATCAATGCGCAATACGCTAATAATAGTCCACAGACCGCCAATATGCTTCCTTTTGAGGGTGGCAATGTGGAAATCACAGAGAGCGGAACTTACGTTTTTTGCCTCAGGCTTTATGGATTAGTGACTAAAGGTGGAACTACTGCTATTTATAACAGAGAGCCCTATTACATCTATCTGGCACGCAACAATCAGAATCTGGCGAACGTTATCGATGCGGCAGAAATTGATTTATCAACTCCCGTTGATGATACCGATTATAGTTATACCATAATGCTGGGCGGTACTTTTGTGGCCGGCGACAGGGTTGTTATAGCTATGCACCGCCCGACAGGTGGAGTTACTACCCGAAAATGGATATTAAGACAAAAAATGTGCTCCGGCGGTAATATTTCCGCTTGTCCGGTACGTACGAGCATGGTTTATTGGAAACTTTAACCAAACTCCTTTATAATTTTGTAGTATTATGTAGTTTTGGAATACCCTTTCGGGGCGACCCCTGTCTGTTTTCCGGCAGGGGCTTTTATTTCATTTTCATCAAGTCCCAGTTAACACATAATCAGTATTATTATTCAAAGAATCTTCGAATTTATCCGCATCAGGAGAACTTTCGATCATAATAGCCTCTTTCTGAAGCACATGTAATAAATGCCATTAACGGAAAAGGCAAGCTCTATGAGGATATGAGAATGGTGTCTTTACTAATGCACAGAATACTCATATTGTCGTCTTGCTCAATCTTTCGTTGAATACCCTCTGGAATAGCAGTTTTACGACTTATAGCAACGTCAAGGGCATTGGCGACCCTTGCCCTATAAACTTCCAGTCTGTAGGGCAAGCAAGGACAGAGGAACGTGAGATTATAAATCCGAAAGAACATTTTTTATGAGAAAACCTATCCTATTCTCACCTGTGCCAGAGAAATTATATTTAATGTTAAAAATTGAACATCTGCATACTTCGCTTTGTTTGTAACATGAAAATGTTAAAACTTTCACACTATCAAATCAACTATATATATGAAAGAAAACAAGAAATGGTATGCGATAGATAACGATACTATTATTAAAGACCTGCAATCAAATGCCGAGAAAGGACTTACAGATAATATAATACAAAAAAATCACGAGAAATTCGGAGAGAACAGACTTCCCCAGAAAAAGAAAGAGCGCGCTTTAATCCGTTTTTTCAAGCATTTCAATGATATACTGATCTATATCCTGTTTATTGCAGCTATTATTTCTGCCATGCTGGGACATTATGTAGATACTATAGTGATCGCCGTAGTCGCGTTTACAAATGCGGCCATTGGATTTTTTCAGGAGAACAAAGCAGAAAAAGCACTGGAAGACATCAAGAATTTACTCTCGCTGAAAGCGACTGTGATGCGAAACGGACAACGTACTGATATAGATGCATCACAGTTGACCATAGGAGACCTTGTTCTGCTGAACCCGGGAGACAAAGTCCCTGCAGACCTGCGGCTGATAAGTACGAGCAACCTTAAAATAGAAGAGTCGCTGCTCACCGGAGAATCAGTCCCATCTGAAAAAGGTGCGCAAACACTGGATGGAGATACCATGCTGGGAGACCGTAGCAATATGGCATTTTCGAGTACAACAGTAAGTGCAGGAACAGGCAAAGGTATTGTTGTGGAAATAGGTGCCGATACGGAAATAGGAAAGATAAATGAAATGATTTCCGAAATGGACCCCGTTACAACACCTTTGCTCAGACAAACGGCAAAATTCGGAAAGACAATATCAATTGTTATCGTTGGCATTGCTGTATTAATATATGTGTTCGGGTATTTTTTCAGGGACTACGGAGCCACCGAGCTTTTAATGTCGGTAATAGGTCTGGCCGTGGCTGCCATACCCGAAGGATTACCTGCGATTCTTTCTATCATTCTGGCTATCGGGGTACAAAATATGGCGAAGAGGAAGGCAATTATCCGTACGCTGCCTTCCGTGGAAACATTAGGATCGGTATCTGTGATCTGTTCCGATAAAACGGGGACACTTACAAAAAATGAGATGACCGTACAGAATGTTGTCACAAGAGATAATATATTTAATGTATCGGGAACCGGATATGCCCCTGAAGGCAAAATCACTTATAAGGGCGAAGATGTGGATTTTGAAAATCAACGCGTGCTGACAAAACTTATCGACTGTTTCTACTATTGTAACGATGCTTCGCTGGGACTGGATGAAAATGACCGATGGATAGTAAAGGGAGACCCGACGGAGGGAGCACTGATCACCTTATATGATAAGGCCAATCTGAATGAATTAAACATAACAAGGGTTTCGACAATCCCGTTTGATTCGGAATATAAATACATGGCTATCCTTGCCGATACCGGAGAAAAGAAGATTGTCTTCATAAAAGGAGCGCCCGACCGCCTGCTGGATATGGCATCACAGGAAAGATCGGAAAAGGGAGTACAGGATTTCGACCGTAAATACTGGGAAGACAAGATCGTGAAACTCGCTAAAACAGGACAACGCCTGATCGGTGCAGCGTATAAAATAGTGGATAGTAATACAACGAAAATATCGCACGAAGACATTCAGAATGATATTATATTCCTTGGTTTAGCGGGAATTATCGATCCGCCAAGGGAAGAGGCCATTGAGGCAGTAAGGATTTGTTCAGAAGCCGGCATCCGGGTAAAAATGATTACCGGAGACCATGCCGATACCGCAAAAGCCATTGGTAAAGAGATGGGCATCGGGGACGGGCAAAAAGCTCTTCAGGGAAGAGACCTGGAGGCAATGGATGACGAACAGCTTGCTGCAGCAGCTCAGGAATACGATATCTTTGCCCGTACCAGCCCCGAACATAAGTTAAGACTGGTAACAGCATTGCAATCGAATGGCTTTATCTGCGCCATGACAGGAGACGGCGTAAATGATGCTCCCGCCTTGAAAAGGGCCGATGTGGGAATTGCCATGGGAATCAAAGGGACAGAGGTTACAAAAGATTCGTCCGAAATGGTTCTGGCTGATGACAATTTCAGCACAATCGCCGCCGCTGTTGAAGAAGGCAGGCGGGTCTATGACAATCTGAAGAAAACGATCCTCTTCATTCTGCCTACAAACGGCGCGGAAAGTTTCCTTATTATAGCCAGTATACTTTTCGGGACAATGATGCCGCTCACTCCTGTACAAATATTATGGGTAAATATGGTGACATCCGTTACGGTATCATTAGCCCTCGCATTTGAGAATATAGAACCCGATGCGATGAAACGCCCTCCGAGATCGTCTAAGGTGCCACTGTTGAGCGGCTATTTCATCTGGCGGATTCTCTTCGTTTCGGTACTGATCGGAGGTGGAACTTTATGGATGAACCTGAATCTTATCGAGAACGGGGTATCAGAAATAATAGTGAAGACAGTTACAATGCAGACCATTGTGATTGCTCAGTTGTTTCACTTGTTCAACAGCCGTAGCATCAGCAAATTTGCCATAAATAAAGATTTCTTCTCAAATAAGGCGGTATTTGTGGTTTCGGCTTTACTTATTGTGCTGCAACTCGCGATTACCTATATTCCATTTATGAATGATGTATTCGGTACATATCCGCTGGAAGCTCATTACTGGATATACCCTATTGTATTGGGGGTAGTTGTATTCTTTGTAGTAGAACTGGAGAAAGCTATAATGAACAGATTAGGGCTGGCGAAATTGTAATATAGATAATTCTAATTACTGATTGGCATATATTGTTTATATTATCTAAAATTTATAATTTCGTAAGATTCATAAAGTTAATTTTAAGTATCTACCAATGATAAATAAAAAGATTTTCTTTTTTGCCACGGGAACTATGCTCGCCCCTCAACTGGTTATGGCTCAAAAACAACTCCCCAATATATTAATATTCATTGCCGATGACTGGGGATGGGAAGAGTCCGGGGCATACGGTAATAATCTGATAAAAACGCCCAATATAGACAGGCTTGCCGCCCAGGGAATGCGTTTCGACAATTTTTATCTCACAGCAAGTTCTTCGAGTCCCAGCCGTTCATCAATTCTAACGGGAATGTATCCGCATAATACTAACGCAATGAATTTGCACGAAAACATGCCTGATTATACAAGCCTGATTCCTGATGCGTTACGCTCTAAAGGATATTATACTATGCTTGTCGGAAAATCTCATGGTACAAATACCCCCGTATTGCGGGCTAAATTTGATTTTATAGCCGATACAGGCCGGAATACATCCTTGACAATGGATGATCTTTGGCAGAAAGCGATAAAAGAACGCCCGGATAATCAACCTTTTTTTATGTTTGCAGCTTCCCACGATCCACATCGTCCGTACACGGATAGTGAATTTGCAGACCCATATACCCCTGAGGATGTTACAGTTCCCCCATATCTTCAGGATTCACCCGAAATGAGAGCCGAATTAATAGGGTATTATAATGAAATAACAAGGTTCGATAAACATGTAGGGCAGGTTATTGATATGCTTGCGCAAGAAGGCGTATTGGATAATACGCTGATAATTGTTATGAGCGACAACGGCAGACCGTTTCATCAAAGCAAATCAAGAGTCAATGTGCAGGGACTGAAATCGGCATTTATAGTCCGTTATCCGGCATTTATAGAATCAGGTTGTGTTACGAAAAGTCTTGCCAGCGCCGTGGACATAGCACCCACAGTACTGGATGTAGCAGGATTGGAGAAAAGCGCAGGTATGCAAGGATTTAGTATGGTGCCAATTTTGAAAGATAAAGAACATCGTATAAGAAAATATGCATTTGGTGAACACAACTGGCATGTGTTTAAAGCATTCGAGAGGGCTGTTATTACCGAAGAATGTCTCTACATAAGAAATTGGCTCCCTCATTTGACAAACCCTGCTGTATTCGATGTTATAAAAATGCCTTCGCACCTTCGTATGAAAGAGGATTACGAAAAAGGGAAGCTGTCATCTGAGCAATCAGATACATTCATTGTGCCGCGTGCTCCAGAAGAACTATTTGATACCAGAAAAGATATGCATTGCTTACATAACCTTGCGAAAAATAAGAAACAAAACCCGGTACTTATCGAAATGCGTTTGGCTCTCGATACATGGATGAATGCTACCGGTGATGTATTTCCCGGAGAAGGGAAACTAAAGCCGGACCGAAACGACCGTATTACGGGAGATATTATCAAATAATTTTAAGTATAGACTTCCCGGATTTACATACGGAAACAGTATCAACAACGATAGAAAAGTATCTCTTTTGACATAAAGGGATGCTTCAGCTCGGTTTCAGCATGGCACGAGAGTTTTCAACGTTTCCAGAATGCAGGCATAAACAAAGAAAGCACAGTAAATAGTTCCAGACGCCCGGTCAGCATAAGAAAACAAAGATACCATTTAGAAACAGACGGCACATCGTTAAAGTGTCCGTTATGTCCTATATCACCCAATCCCGGCCCGACATTACCCATGCAGGTGATTGCCGCACCTATCGATTCCTCGAAATTGATACCCATAAACGAAAGAACGAGGAAACTGACCACAAGGATCGCCAGATAAAGGAACATAAAGGCCAATATCTTGGTCACGATATCTATAGGAATCACTTGTCCGTTCAACCTTACGGGAAGTATGGCATTCGGGTGTACCTGACGTTTAAATTCGTTTATGGCATTCTTGAACAATACAATGATACGTACGATCTTAATTCCTCCCGATGTGGAACCGGCACAGGCACAGAACAACATCAACAGGCAGAGCATAAAGATGTAAAATGCGCCCCAGTCCATATAATCCACAGAAGTGAACCCTGTGGTAGTAATAATAGATACGACCTGAAACATGGATGTTCGCAACGAATATTCTATATTATCGAAAGTCCCGGAAAAATACAGGCTGCCGGCTATTACAACCGTGAAAATAATACATATAACCGCATACCATCGAAATTCTTCATCTTTCAACAGTTTTTTGGGAACACCTCTCAGTAAGAAGAAGATAAGAGCGAAGTTTGTACCACCGATAAACATAAATACACTCAGCACATATTCCAGATACGGCGAGTTCCAGTAGGCAATACTGGCTTGTTTTGTAGAATACCCTCCTGTCGACATCGTAGCCAAAGCATGGCAAATGGAGTCGAACATGTTCATAGGCCCCACCCACAACAAGACGAATAAAATTCCCGTTACAAATATATACGTCACCCAAAGCCGTTTGGCCACCTGTGTAACGCGCGGACGGAAACGCTCATGCACAATCCCCGTTGTCTCGGCATCATAAAGCACAGATGCATTACCACCCACTATGGGCAATACAGCCAACGCAAATACAATGATACCGATACCTCCTATCCATTGTGTTATACTGCGCCAGAAAAGCAAACCCTTCGGCATACTGTCAATATCTGTAAGTATAGATGCCCCGGTAGTAGTAAAGCCCGACATGGTTTCAAAGTATGCATTGCTGATATCGGGTATCGCCCCGCTTAAATAAAATGGTAACATTCCAAACGCAGACAAAATGACCCAGGTGAGAGATACAACAAGAAAACTTTCCCGTTTACCTATCGACCTTTCATAATCATCTGTTCCGATCAGACGGATAAATATACCACTGAAAAAGGTAATACTAGAACTGATAAGCATGGCATCGCCGGCTAATTCGCGGTAATAGAAAGACACAACGGTAGCCAGCATCATAAATAACGATTCTATGATGAGAAGAAAACCAATTGTCTTAAAGATAAAACGATAATTGAATTTACCCATAGCTCTCAGTTAATGGAAAAGCTTCTCGGCTTCACGTAATGAATCATCAAGACAGAAAACGACCACATGATCATAAGGCTCGATAAGTGTTTCCCCGTCTATCATCATTGGTTCTCCATTACGGATAAGACCCCCTAAGGTCACATTCTTAGGAAGTGTTATTTTCTTTACTTCTTTTTTGGTTATATATGAATTCGGACGGGCGATTATCTCTGCCACATCCGCATTGGCTATTGTCAACGATTTCACATTTGATACATCGGCGCTGAGCAGGAAACGGTAGATATTGCTGACTGTAATCAGTTTCTTATTGATAATAGAGCCAATATCGAGGTTCTCGGCCATCGACATATAATCCATATTCTCCACTTCGGCTACAGTCTTACGCACCCCGAATCGCTTGGCTGCCATACAAGCAAGAATATTGGCCTCGGAGTTACCTGTTACGGCTACAAAGGCATCCATATCTTCGATCCCTTCCTGAAGAAGAAACTCGGCATTGCGCCCGTCATTATGAAATACAGTGACATTGCCCGGTAATTTTTCAAGCAATTTATATGATTTTTCCTTATCCGACTCCAGTAATTTTATATTTGTACTATCGGGTAAATACTGGCTGGTGCGTATAGCAATGCGGCTACCGCCCATTATCATCACATTCTTTACTTCAAAGCTTGTTTTCCCGGCTATCCGGGGAAGCTCTTCCACATTCTCCTTTGTGGCAGTAAAAAACACGATATCTCCCGGAAGCACCTGGTCTTTACCTGTCGGGATAATAGTTCTATTATTTCTCTTTATAGCTACAATATGGAATTTCTTCTCGGCATTGCTCAGGTCAAAGAGATGTTTATTTGCCAATTCCGAATTTTCTCTCACTTTCACCCCAACAAGGATTATAGCCCCACCACAGAGTTCTATCCATTGCCGTACCCAGGGACGCTTCAGGGCTGATACTATTTCTTTTGCAGCCAGCATTTCGGGATAGACCATGGAACCTATCCCCAGTTTATCGAAAAATTCCTTGTTTTTAGGTAACAGATATTCGTAATTGTCGATACGTGCAAAGGTCTTCTTTGCTCCCATATTTGCAGCCAGCATACACGCTGTAATATTTGTAGACTCCTCGGGTGTAACAGCAATAAAAAGATCAGCTTCTTTGATACCAACTTCAGTCAGGTCTTTCAACGAGGTACACGAGCCTGTCATTGTCATCATTTCGAGATTACTCCCTGTAAAGCTAAGTTTCTCTTTATCAAGATCCATGAGCACAATATCATGGTTCTCCATTGACAATAGTTTAGCCAAATGTGTTCCTACTGCTCCTGCTCCTGCAATTACAATGTTCATTTCACCGACACTTAATTTACAACTTTTATTTCTTCCTTTTTACTGACGTCTGCTGTTTTCAACACAGCCTGCATCCTTTGAATCAGGCCATCAATATCAAGTTTACAAAGTTTATTCAGTTCTTTAATCGAACCATGTGTGACAAATTCATCAGGCAGCCCTACACGGGTTACCTTTATATTCTGATAATCGTTTTCCGCAAAATATTCTAATACGGCGCTACCTAATCCGCCTTTTATCACACCGTTTTCAATAATCATGACGTTCTTGAAGTTTTCGGCAACTTCCTTCAGTATATCCGTATCGATCGGTTTTAAGAATATCATATCATAATGGGCGATGGAATAGCCTTGTTCTTCCACCGTAGCTATAGCATCACGCGCAGTATTGCCAATAGGCCCGATGGTAAGTACAGCAAGATCTTTCCCCGATTTCAGTTTTCGCCCTTTACCGATCTCCAGCGGCTTCATTTCGCATTCCCAGTCGATGAGAACTCCTTGCCCGCGCGGATAGCGAATTACAAACGGGCCGTCATTGCCATAGGCGGCTGTGTACATCAAATGGCGCAGATAATGCTCATCGAATGGCGAGGCTATTATCAGATTGGGGATTATCCTCATATAAGCAAGATCGAAAGCTCCATGATGAGTCGGCCCATCTTCTCCCACAATACCAGCACGGTCGAGGCACATCACAACGTGCAATTTCTGTAACGAAACATCGTGGATCACCTGGTCGTATGCTCTCTGCATAAAAGAAGAATAGACATTACAGAAAGGTATGAGCCCTTCCTTTGCCAATCCTGCCGAATAAGTGACAGAATGTGCCTCTGCGATGCCCACATCGAATGCCCGGTCGGGAAATTGTTTCATCATAAAACACATGGAAGACCCTGTTGGCATAGCCGGAGTAATGCCTACTATACGTTCGTCTTTTTCGGCCAGTTCCACCAGCGTATGGCCAAAAACATCCTGGAATAATTGTGGCTGGTCTTTTCTTTTTACTACAATCCGTTCCCCGGTTTCTTTATCAAATTTACCCGGAGCGTGCCAGACTGTAGCAGATACTTCTGCGGGTTTAAACCCTTTGCCTTTAACTGTGTGCACATGCAACATCTTCGGGCCTTTCATATCCTTTATATTTTGCAGGATGCGAATCAGGCTACGAAGATCGTGTCCATCCACAGGGCCAAAATAACGTATATTGAATCCTTCGAAAAGGTTATGCTGCTTGGTGAGCAGCGATTTCAGACTGTTGTTGAAACGCAGGATAAAGTTCTTACCCTGATCGCTGATCAGGTTCCCTCTTTTAAATTTCTGGTAAACATCATTGCGCACCCGGTTATAGGTGGGCGATGTAGTCATTTTCACCAGATAGTCACGTATCCCGCCTACATTATTGTCGATAGCCATATCATTATCATTCAGGATAATCAGCATATCGTTTGGCTGAGAATTGGCATTATTCAACGCTTCGTAAGCAAGTCCCCCGGTCATCGATCCATCACCGATAACAGCTACTACATGCCTGTGCTCATGTTTCAATTCCGAAGCCACAGCCATTCCTAATGCTGCAGAGATCGAATTGGAAGCATGTCCTGCGATAAAGGCGTCATACTCACTCTCTTCCGGATTGGGAAAACCCGAAAGACCACCAAACTGGCGATTCGTATTAAATTTATCCTTCCGGCCTGTAAGTATCTTATGTCCATAGGCCTGGTGCCCTACATCCCATACTATGCGATCATAGGGGGTATCATATACATAATGAAGTGCAACTGTAAGTTCTACTGTCCCCAGACTGGAACCAAAATGTCCGGGATTATTACTGAGCTGGTCTATTATGAAATTCCTGAGGTCGGAGCAAAGAGTCTCTAACTCTTCCATAGTCAGGCTCTTCAGATCAGATGGGTAATTTATTTTCTCTAATATTGATATATCGTGTTGTTCGCTCATAACTTTTCTATTATATAAGAACCGTTATTACATCCGTAATAAACAAGCAAATATATAAAACAAAAACCAGTTATGATGCCTTATTGTTCTTAATTTACACTTGAAATCCGCTTTATTTAACACAGGGATTACCTACGCCTCTTATCTGCCGATATACCACAGATATTCTTGCCTATCAGTAGTTAGAATTAATAGTTCTATTATTTTTTACTACGCGCAATCGGAGATTGCTTGTGTCCCTTTTGGCCAAATCCCCAAAAGGAACCAAAAACGCTTTGGTGGCTCATCCTTCGTGCTACCCGTTACAGGCTCACGGGCTAAATGGAAAGATTGTCCTGCGGACGCTTTCCATTTCACGCCCCTCTCGCCTGACGGGTGCCCCCCACTACGGCTTAATGCCACCGGGCGAAGCCACCAAGGCAGGGTAATTCCCTATCGTGCGCCAGCTTTCCGTGCATAGGTTCCTACGACGGGCACCTGTCCGGTGAAGACGGCGTGAAACCAAATTCTGTCTGAGCCGAAGGCGAGTTTATTTGGTTTAGCCGGCAAGCCGTTGACAGGTCGGCGGGGAACCAAGCACTATCCTTTTGCTTCGTTTTGGGCAATGCCAAAATGAAGAACAAACCCGATGGGTGCGTTAGATTAAACCTAACTATCGATTGTCTTATAATCTACTTTCCAAGCTTTCTAAGGCGGTAAACAATAGGCAGTGTAAAATAGACCGATGCCGGTTTTCCTTCAAATAATCCCGGTTCCCAATCGGGCATATCCTTTACAATCCTGTAAGCTTCAGCATCGAGCGGATGATAACCGACGCCCTTCAATACTTGAATGTCTCCTATTTTGCCGGTCTTACTGACAACAAAACGAACCAGCACTCTCCCTTCTATCTTTCTTTCTTCTGCTTCTTTAGGATATTTCAGATTTTGCCGGATATAAGCGACCAAAGCTCCTTCCCCACCCACAAAACGTGGCATCTTATCGGCATATTGTTCCGGCAGGTCTATTTTCATAAAACGCAATTCATAATAGAAATGGGTCGTCACCACTTTTCCATCTTTCATTCCCGGTGTCATTTTAGGAAAAGAAGACACAAATCGTACAGCCTCGGCATCATACGCAGGAGTAAGGCCTTTGAGTACCGTTATATCTTTAATATCTCCACGTTCTGTCACAACAAATTTCAGATAAACCGTCTTACTTATCAACGAATCGGCATTAACATCCGGATAACGAAGATTTTTTTCTATATACTTGCTCATCTTTTCATGCCCTCCTTCAAATTCAGGCTTTTTGTCGACTTTGATAAAAACAGCGTCCGGATCAAGACTTTGCTTTAACCTGTCATTATCAGTCGAAACATAAATAGTATCCCCGCCATCCAGACCTCTATTTGAAGCCAAAGCCTTTTGTGGAAGAACAATATAGAAGAGAAAAAGTAAAAAAGATAATCGTGAAACAGATAATACCATGTTTGTTTTATTTTCTTAATTTGTTAACAATGTTATAACAAAGAAAACATAAGTTCTGCAATTAACAAACCTGTTTGATAAAAATAAGATATAAAATTGGACTTTAAGTTAATAATATTAATAATTTATTTTACCAATTATCTATAGGAGAAAGTAGTTAAAGGAGTCAGAGCATAGAAATAATCTACTTAACTCCTTTTAACTCCTAAAAAAAATAATTATGGCAAAGTACAGTATTGAATTAGCACAAAAAATGGCAGGTCTCATAGCAGACGAGTTTTACACTATTTCGGAAGTATGCATGGCAACCGGAGTCAGCAGACAGGCATTTTATAACTGGATGGACAGCAAAGAAGAGTTCCGGCTGGAGATAGAGCAGGCAATGAAACACCGCGAAACCGAACTCATGGGTATAGTGCAGGCTTCGCTGAAAAAGAAACTGGAGGGGTATTATACCCTTGTGGAGAAAGATGTGTATGTGCCTGATGAGACGACAGGCGAAGCTGTACTGAAGTCGAAGACGATAACCAAAAAGGAATGCCCGCCGGATTTACGGACAATAAAAATGTTGCTGGACAGGAACGATAAGAAAGATTCTTCGCAGTCGCAAACGGGCAAAGACGAAAAGTATATACCCGGAGAAAACGAAACAGGAAGAAAGGAGGAAGAATTGCCCGGCAAACAGGAAGAAAGGGAAGAAATTGTAAAAGCCCCGGTTTCGGAGGCCTGTGCTGAAAAAGACGTGAGCCGTCCAATATCCCCTGTTATGAGGAAAAACGAACAGAAAAAGAAGAGGAACATGACAAGGGAAAAAATCAAAAAACATGTAAACTTTGTCAAGTTTTAACAATCACACAAGACTCAACTCGATTTTTCACCACGGAGTAACCGAGTTATGCGGGGTTCTATAAAAAATAGAGACGATTCCATTATCTGATTTTAATTCATATACGGACTTTCAGATATGTTGAACAACATACAACACCTTATTGCTTTTTAAGTTAATTTATACTTTATTCGCCTTAGCTATTCTATCCTATAGAATCTAACAAAAACTAATATCTAAATCGAAAAACAAGGAGGGACACACTTTTCCCAGAATTTTCTTAATATAAAATGAACAGCATGAATCGGAATATCCCTAAATTAAACCTTACATTAGCTCTGCTGGGAGTCGGAATTTTATTTCTGCTCCTTTTGGTTAATTTTCTTACATTCGAACTTCCCAAGACCGGGTATAACCATAATGAAATAAGGCTGATAATAAGCTACATATATGTTTACGGTTCTATTCTTATGATGTTTCTTATTTTTGGCTTGTCGGCAGTAAGTATAATCATATCGGCAATATGTATATTTAAGAGGACGCATAATTATAAAAGTATTATAGCATTAGTTATTTCTTCTATAATGCTTATAATGTGCGGGGTAAACATGATTCTGCAATTTGTGTACGAACAGGACCTATTAGGTATGATCTTCTAGAAGAATCTGTTGATTACAGCTAAAACCAATTGGACAAAATGAAAGAAATACAAGACCTGAACAAGATGAATATGGATGACCGTTTGGTCTTCGTTGATAGAGTATCAAGTGATAAGAAAATATCACCCAAAAGAAAAAAAATGTATACTGTTCTTGCTTTTGCCCTTCTTCCCCTTGCCATCTTCTTGCATTCCAAAGAAATGGACAGAAGAGCAAAAAAGCCGAGGTGACATCACATAATAAAAATAGCTGCTTCGATCTCAAAACAGCTATTCTCTATTATTTGTCAATATTTTGGTTTACGACCTTTTCTGTGACCTTTCTTATCTGATGAACCCGAATTCGAAGGTCTGGAATCTGTATTCCTACGGGGACTCCTATCGCGAAAACCTCCACGGTCGCGATCGCGTTCCCGCCCTCCCCGATCTCTATCGGCAGAACTGTTCCCGCCCTGAGCAACTTCTACAGACAGGCGACGACCGTTTTGCTCCTGCCGGCTCATCGATTTTATTACTTTCTGAGCATCGCGTTCAGGTACTTCAAAGAAAGAGAAGTTCTGCATGATATCTATACGGCCTATGGCAATCTTTTCGGGCACAAAATCATTTACAAGCCCCATCAGTGTAGCCGGATTTACATTATCGGTACGGCCTACATTGATAAACAGGCGCGAATATCCTCTTTCCGCAACACGCCCTCCTGTTGAACGATCGGAACGTTCCCTGTCTTTACGTCTCGGGAATGACTTGTCGTCACGGGAAGACCGGTCTGATGGTGTTTCTATTTCTTCGGCATCACGGTAATAATCTATCAGGCGGTTAAACTCAAGAGCTACCACGCGCTTGATAATATCTTCTTTTTCGAGCCAGTCCAGTTTGCGGTATACCGAAGGAAGAAGATTCGATATTTCGTCTTCGTTCACCTTTACCTTTTCTATGCGGTCTACCAGGCTGAACAACTGCTTTTCACAGATAGCTTCACCCGATGGAATAACTCCCTGTTCGAATTTCTTGTTGATTATTTTCTCGATTTCGCGAATCTTTCCTTTTTCTTTTACATGGACAATCGCAATAGAAATACCGGTTTTACCCGCACGCCCTGTACGGCCACTGCGGTGCGTATAAGATTCTATATCATCGGGCAAGCCGTAGTTTACCACATGTGTAAGACTATCCACATCTATTCCACGGGCAGCCACATCAGTAGCAACAAGCAACTGTAGATTCCTTATACGGAATTTCTGCATTACATAATCACGCTGAGCCTGCGACAAGTCTCCGTGCAAAGCATCAGCATTATATCCATCCTGGATTAATTTATCAGCTATTTCCTGTGTTTCGCGACGGGTGCGGCAGAATATGATTCCGTAAATACTGGGATAATAATCGGCAATACGTTTCAGCGCAAGATATTTATCCTTTGCATGTACCATATAGTAGACATGCTTCACATTATTCGCACCCTCGTTTTTACGTCCTATAGTTATTTCTTTAGGACTCTGCATGTATTTACGAGTGATTTTGCTTATCTCTTTCGGCATGGTAGCCGAGAAAAGGAGCATTGTCCTTTCTTCAGGGACTTTACCCAGTATCTCATCAATACTTTCCATGAATCCCATATTGAGCATCTCGTCAGCCTCATCCAGCACTACATATTTCACATTTTCCAGTTCTACTGTTTTGCGATTGATAAGGTCGATAAGACGCCCCGGAGTGGCAACAATGATCTGCACTCCTCTTTTCAGAGACTTGATCTGGCTTTCGATACTGGAGCCGCCGTAAACGGGCAGAACACGTAAATTATCGATGTATTTGGAATAGTCCGCAAGATCGCCGGCAATTTGTAGGCATAATTCGCGGGTAGGACAAAGAATAAGCGCCTGAGGCACATTTTCTTTTACATTTATTTTTTGTAATAACGGCAAGCCGAATGCAGCGGTTTTCCCTGTTCCGGTTTGCGCCAATGCTATTACATCACTAATTTCGCCAAGCAGGTATGGAATCACTTCTTCCTGAACAGGCATAGGATTCTCATATCCCATTTCTTCGATCGCCTTGCGAATATTCGCGGCAACCCCTAACTCTTCAAATGTTCTCATTAAAAAATTTTCAAATATCTATTGTGGTAATTAAGTCTTTACATGACTCACTCCCACCCAAAAAACATTCGACATAAAAGAGTTAGCCATAAAAGAGGCGCAAAGATAGCGATTAGTTTTTATGTTTTCACATGATTTTAGAATAAGTTTATACAGATAATCAAAATAGAAGAATAAAAAACACTATTTTTGCATTTAATTGTTAAAAGAACACTTACTTTAGATAAGAGAACTATAACAAAATGAATATCAATAAATAAAATCATAAAAAATGAAGAATTCTTTACTACTCACTCTAATTGCATGCGCTATATTGAGCCCTTTGGCTATATCGGCTCAGAAAAAAACAGCAGCGAAAAAGGTCTCGCCGATAAAAGAGATCACCCTTAAGACAGCAGAAGATTCCATCTCTTATGCGCTGGGAGCATCAATGGTGCAAAACGGACTAAAAGGCTACCTGCAACAGATGGGTGTTTTAGCCGATACTGCAAATATCAGTTCCGATTATGCTACAAAAATCGCAAATGAAAAAGACGCTTCGAAAATAGCTAAATTAGAAAGTGAGCTAAAGTTTAAAAAAGACTCTATAGACAAAGCTAACACTAAGAGTCTTGACGAATTTCTTTCAGGTTTTTCTCAAACGCTGAATCAAGATAAGAGCAAAAGCTCATACAATGCCGGTGTTGCTATTGGAAGCCAGATATCCTCAGCAACAGAACGGTTTAGTGGCGAAGTACTGGGAGAAGGAAAGACAATAAATATGGACGCCTTTGTGGCGGCATTTACCAGCAGCCTGAAAGACGAGAAAATGCTGATAGAAAACACGGACGATCTTGTTCAGAACGCAGCAATGAAAGCACAGCAAGCAAACGAAGCAAAAAAAGCAGAAGATCTAAAAGCGCAATATGCCACCCAGATAGCAGAAGGGGATCAATTTATGGCTGAAAACAAAACTAAAGACGGAGTGATCGCCCTCCCTAATGGACTACAGTATAAAGTGATAACAATGGGGACTGGCGAAATACCAACTGCAAGCGACCGCGTAACAGTGCATTATAAAGGCACTTTGCTAGACGGAACTGTCTTTGACAGTAGTATCGACAGAGGAGAACCCGCTACATTCGGCGTAGGGCAGGTAATAAAAGGCTGGACAGAAGCATTGCTGTTGATGCCTGTGGGTTCTAAATGGATACTATATATTCCTTATGACCTGGCATATGGAAGCAGAGATCAGGGAACAATAAAGCCTTTCTCAAATCTGATATTTGAAGTAGAGCTGATTGATATCGCAAAATAAAAGACATACTATAGAAAAACAAAGCGGGGCCAAATTCATATTAGCCCCGTTTTCTATTTTATTAATAATAGATTTCAGTTGCACAAGACAACTTCGTTTCTATACATAGTAGCCCGTTCCTTTCGGAGCAACTGATTTTATCTTCCCTAAGCAACCAACCCAAAGCAATGAATATTACTTTGTCTTTGTAATTTGTAAACTCCCCAATCTCCCGAATGGATAATTTCCCTTTGTCAGATAATAAGCTTAGGATATTACCGGCATTGATTCCAACATCATCTTTAATCATGATTTTACATTTTTAGTACTTGGATTTTAAACAACTCTCACTAGAACAGAAAAAGCATTTACCTTCTGCGGTAAATTCACAAAGAAAAGTACGTTAACGATTTAACGTATAAGGGCATTGAAGCATATCTTCTTAAAACAAAAATATAAATAAAATACTGAATTTTCAAATATTATTGCAATAAGTTATTCATATATTTACACAGGTGTTATTTTGTCATTGGATCGAAAACATACACATTCGCCGCACCTTTAGGGGATACTACCCAAAGAACATTATACGGTGCAGCCATCCCGCCATTGTTAGCCATAATGTAGACAGTCTTTTTTGTGGCATTGTAATATACTGCCATATTATCGATTTCGGGCTCTAGCAGATGCTCGTACACCTTTTTGGGGAATATTATATTCTTACCTTTGATAGAAACTGATATCGACTGATATTTCAGTTTCGGGGATTCATTCCTACCTACACCCATCACAGGCTTACCATTGATAAGATACCCTCTCACCCGTTGTTCCAATGCGGTATTTTTTGAATTAACGGGAGTAACAGAGACATTTACCCGTACATCATCACCCCGAAACGAAACCGACCCATGAGCAGAAAGTCTTTCAACCTCTATCATTTCATAATCATCTACCCTCATCAGATTAGTTCCTCTGATATACCCCCTTTCGATAGTTCGCGATGGTGTATAATAATCCACATATCGCCAGGGGTCTATTTCGGGATCAGCAGGATACATATAGAATACCGAATCGTTAGGAACCAGAATCCGATGTGTTAAATCCCCAAGACGGGGACTGAAGTCTATACTACCCTTTATGGTATCCCGAGCCACTACAAATTGTGCGGAAATATCCTGTTTCGATAAAAACAAGAGCAATAATGTACATAATATTGTGTAAGTTCGTTTCATATCTGATCTGTTTATGAGAATATATGAAACAATTAAATTGTGTTATCGCATATATTCTACTCTATTACTTTATACGATCGCTTTGCTTCGGACAACGAAACAGCGTTGAAATGCCACCATTCGCCTCTTATTGCAATAAAGCCGGCATACAATATTACCTTTCTCAGTAACTGCCTGTTTTTCACTTGCTCTTTGGTAAGAATACCTCTTTGAACAAGTTCGTCTTCTTTATTTATTCCCGCTGCACTCCCAAAATAATCGAACGGAGTACCCATATCCAGCGGCTTGCCATTCCTGTCGCAAATAGTCAGATCAACCGCCATACCGTAATTATGCAGTCCCGTACGCGAAGGATTAGCTACATAAGGTGCATATTTAGTATTCTGCACTACCTCATACATTTTTCGCTGCACACTCAAAGGACGGACTGCATCGTAAACGAGTAAACTAAGCTCAGGATCAATTGTCTTCAGATATTTCTGAGCCTTCATCAGTTTATCAGCAGCAATAGTGTGCAGATATATATTAAACAATGTATCGTACAGGATTGTTTTCGTGAAATTGTCTGTTGTCGCATATTTTAAATCACATCGGATAGTCCTGTCCTTATCGCTGACATTCACCATATTCTGAGCTTGCAAATAGAGCTCCAGCCGGGAAATACTTTTAGTCTGCGCGGCTGATACAGCCGGAAATAACAGAAACAAAAAAATCCCGCATATTGCCCTACTCATCCTCATCTTCTTCGTCAAAATCGGGTATTTCTATGTGCTCACGACTAAGCACCTCGTCTATTTGCTTACAAAGTTCTGAATACTGGTCAGTTTGCGATAGTCTATCAATAGATTCCCAAGCCTTCTTCAACGACTCCAAAGTAACGACATCTTCTTCATTTAGTCCGGCTTCGGGTGTATTGGCAAACCAGCTTAGTTCATTTTTGAAATCGGCATCCACAGCTTTATAAAAAGATAATGCCGCATCAGTATCACCTAATTGTTCTTTTATTTGTGCAGACTCCAACATATCAGGCCCTACCAGATGCCTGTAATGCCCCATTATGGACAGGGTAATCTGTGTGCGGTTCATAATCAGGAAATGGAGTGTATCTGCATTATCCTTCAATCTGTAATAATATATCAATGCATTCAATGCAGCACGAAAGCCTGCGCCTTCAGCCCAAACTAAAGCATTCATGGGATTCCTCGGATATCCTTTCGATTGTTCTTTTATATTATTTACAACATCGGGAATAAGATCGAAAAGCTTATCTCCCACCAGCAAACGGAGATCATCATGCTTTCCGTTTACATCTAAAGCGAGTACCAGCCGCACCATATCTTTGAACAATGTGCTGTTAGTTTCTTTTAATGTTACAAAGTCATAACCGTTTAATGTTGCACTTTGCTTTTCTGAGAATAGTTCCAGTATGATTTTATCTAAAAGAATATCCTCTCTTGGAGAAATTTCATCTATCTTATCTTCTAATATAAGATTCCATAGGTCTTTGTCGTCTGAGTTAAGGAATTCCCGGATTTGCTCATTCAGTATCAGTTTGTTCGTCATCTTCTTCTGTATTAGTTGTGGTTATTATATCTTCTTTATTTTTTGTTTTTTTCATTGCCATATATATCTCTTCCTGAATTCGCTGACGTATATTCATACTCATCAGCTTCTTGTGGGTGCGTTTCGGATATACCCTGTTTGTCAGAAATATATAAATCAGATTATTGTCGGGATCAACCCAGAAGCATGTCCCAGTGAATCCGGTATGGCCGTACGTACTTGCCGGGGTACTAAAACTACAGGGGCTTGATTTATTGGTACGGGGCTCGGGTTTGTCGAATCCCAGACCTCTGCGGGAAGAAGAACTTTTTGTATTGGTGAAAAGCTGGCAGGTACGTTCCGATAAATACCTTTCGCCCCCATAAGACCCTTTATTGAGCCACATCTGATAGAGTTTTGCAAGATCATTGGCTGTGGAAAACAGACCTGCATTGCCCGACACCCCACCCATGAACGCCGCACCCTCGTCGTGTACATAACCCTGAATAAGCTGCTTGCGCAGAAAATCATCCTTTTCGGTAGGAGCAATATCTTCTTTTTCAAACTTCTTCAATGGGTTGTATGTAGTAGTGTAAGCACCTAGTTTTTTGAAAAAATTATCCTGCACATATACATCCAGGCTTTTATTCGCCGCCTTTTCTGCCGCCTCTTTCAATAATATAAAATTAAGACAACTATACAAATACGTTTTTCTGCTCCTTAGCTTCGATTTAGCAATGGCAGACACAATGGTATCATTGTATGACTTATTTACATACAGCCTGTCACCCAATGGAAGAAATCCCGTCTTTGCGGTAGTGGAAATCAGATTTGGTTTATACTTAAAATCTATCCTGGCCCATGTGGTTTCATCAAACTGAGCTGTATACAGTGCTGTTCTTATCCGGCTGAACATTTTCCCCTGATAACTGGAATCATCTATCGCATCCATATAATAAGGAATAAAAGACCTTATCCCTGTTTCGTGCAGAAGAGCCTCCCGAATAGTAATCCGTGATTTATCCGTTCCTTTCAATACGGGGATATACGAACTCAAAGGATCATTCAGTTTCAATTTTGAATCATCATATAGTTTCATAATGGCGGGCAACGTCGCCGAAGCCTTTGTCATCGAAGCCAGGTCATATATATCGTCATTTGTTACTTTCCTCTTTTCATCGTAAGTAAACGAACCGAAAGAGCGGTTATAGATAACCACTCCGTCTTTTGCAATCAATACTTGTCCTCCGGGGAAAGCTTTCTCTTTTATCCCTTCTTTAACAATAGATTCGATGTTCGTCAATCTGCCTGATTCTATCCCCACCGATTCGGGAATATCGTAACTAAGGCGTGTCTTTTCTGTACTGATACCATCTCCTTTCCTGAAAATATTATCTACCGAAACGGGAATCTTTCCATCTATTTTATTCCCCCCGAATAATGCCTGAGCCGTATAATCCTGCGCCATATCCGTATTCTCATAAGCAAGAATAACCCCATCGGCTGACTTTATCGCCGAAGCATAAGAAGACATCCGATACGGTACTACAAAGAAGGCCAGTATAGCTTCCTTCTCCTTCGAAACATTCTGAATAGCAGCACTAACATTAGACCGGTTATTATGTACCGAAAAAATAATTGTATTAAACGCCCCAAGCTTGTTTTTAAGCCTCATTAGAGCATCACTATCCGCGACATTGAAACATGCTACATCACCATAAAGACGAAGTGCCTTATGAAAAGCATTACTTATACCTCCGCCAATTGAGACTGCTGCAATTTTTCTTTTATCCAGTTCTTTTAGCGGAATTATTTGCTGGTCATCTTTCAGCAATGTTACAGAAGCCTTATGTAGCTCCCTGTTTAACCAATCAGCATATGGGGCATTTAAATCCCTGACAAGATTCTTCGCTTCTATCGACCTCGTGTTACTTAAGCCTAATATATATTTATAAGATAATACTTTCTTGCATTTCAACTCGAGAAGCGAGCCACTAAGAACTCCGTCGGCTACAGCCTTTTTCACCGCAGTGAATTCTTTCACAGGATTTACGGGTCCCAGGAGGATATCGTTTCCGGCCAGCAATGCGCGCACACAATAGTCCTCCTCGTCCGAAACTCCTTTCATTTGCAATCCGTCTGTAAACACCAGCCCCGAAAAGCCCAACTCATTTTGTAACAATCCGGTCGTTATAGCCTCCGAAAGCGAACTCGGCTGTGTTTTTTCATCCAGAGCGGGAATATTTAAATGACCTACCATCATACCAGATAGTCCCGCATCTATATACTTTTTAAAAGGATATAATTCTACCGAATCGAGCCTGTTTTTGTCATGCTCTATTGTTGGCAAGACTTTATGAGAATCGACAGAGGTATCTCCATGCCCGGGAAAATGTTTGGCTACAGCCATTACACCTCCTGCCTCCAGACCTTTAGCATACATAATACCCAGTCGGGCAACCAGTTCTGGATCTTCACCAAACGAACGGTTCCCTATCACCGGGTTTGCAGGATTGCTGTTCACATCCATATCGGGTGCAAAATTCACATGAATACCCATCAAGCGGCATTGGCGCGCAACTTCCAATCCATAATAATAAAGAAGAGAATCGTTTTGTATCGCCCCCAGCATCATATTGCGGGGAAACTTTGTTGTATTGGAAAGTCTCATAGACAAACCCCATTCCCCGTCGAGCGATATTATAAGGGGCACTTTTGCTGTTTTTTGAGCAAGGTTAGTCAGCATCGACTGATTTGCCGGAGTTCCTTTTGAGAACAGAATCCCCCCAATATGTTGATTACGCACCAAACTTTGTATTCTGTTTTTGTTAGCCTCTGAAATATCCCCGGCAACAATAGGCATAAATAACTGCCCTATGCGTTGTTCTTCCGTCATCTGATTGTAAACGGAATCCACCCATTGGGTTAGTTTTCCTTTGTCTGCTTGTTGATATATTGTTGGTTTTGTCTTCTCTTGACCGGCAACTAAATTATTGAAGCTAATTATAAAAAAGAGCGTTATAATCGATAATATATATTTTATTTTCATTATAATTCTTATGTAAAGATTCCAGAAGTCTGTTACAACTCATTATATGCAAAAATAAAAGGAATATGCTTTACCGGAAAGTATCTGTCAAATTATAAACATAGATTAACATCGACAGTTCATTGCTCAACAAACTGTCAACACTTTTACTGATAAAGAGAAATTTATTTTTTATTTCTCTTATTACCGTACTGATATTCGGTATATATCAAAGGATGAGCGATAGGCTTAAAAGCAGATTTTTCTATAATTTTCACTCCGGATCGGAAATTGACTACATAAAAGTCAAGTACTAAACCGACGGACGAACTGCAATGCTTCATATACCCTTCTACAAAGAGGCTGTAGGCTTCCGGGCTAACATTTACAGGCTTCAGCCCTACCAGTAGTTTATTTTCCACTAAAATATCCACAGTAAAAGCATCGGAAAACTCCAGCTTCTCATATTTCAAAGAAACTTGCTTTTGCCTTTCTGCTTTTATCCCAATCTTTGATAGTTCATAAACAATACATTCCTCATAAACATTATGAGATAAGCCCACACCACAAGCCTTATGGACCTTTGAGCCGGCATTAACAACTGCCATTATAAGTTCGTTTGTCGTCATAAGAATCCCCCTCTGATTTCCTTTTTTTTTGCTTCTGTAAGGTCCGAGCGTCTGTCTTTTCGATGAAAATTCAGGAAAATTTATTAACCATTCAATTTTCCTAATATAATGTTGTAAACAAAACAGTGTAAAGTAATCCTTCCTATATTATAGGACAAAAATACATAGTAATCAACAAAAAACAAGCAAAAACATATTTTTTTTATATATTTACAGAAATATAAAAATAGTAATACAGTTTCCTTCTTCATTTAAAAATATTTTTAGCATTTACCTTTAGACAGCCTTTGCATATTTGCAAAATATTTTTATCTTTGCATCCGCTTTGCGTAATCTCTGACGGGACGGGCTCGTGAATATTGCGTATTTAACAAGAAAACCATCATATAATCATGGATTTAATTAAAATTGCAGAAGAAGCATTTGCCACAGGAAAAGAGTTTCCTCAATTCAAAAGTGGAGACACGGTAACGGTAGCTTATCGCATTAAAGAGGGCAACAAAGAACGTGTGCAGTCGTATCGTGGTGTTGTTATCAAAATTTCCGGACATGGAACAAAGAAACGTTTCACTGTTCGCAAAATGTCTGACAATATAGGTGTGGAAAGAATTTTCCCTATCGAATCACCATTTATCGACAGTATTACTGTAAATAAAGTAGGTAAAGTTCGTCGTGCTAAATTGTATTACCTTCGTGGTCTTACAGGTAAAAAAGCCAGAATCAAAGAAAAGAGAGTTGTTACAAGCAAAAACAATTAATCTTTTCCCGGCTGACAAGCACAAGAAAGATATTGGAGAGCCTGCTGCACAGCAGGCTCTCTTTGTTTTATCTTATTTTTCCATATAAATCGAAAAAAATTAGATCACTGCGTTTTAACTAGAAGAAATTGTTCTTATCTTTAATTCCTCCATTTTATAACTTTTTGGAATCTTGATATTATGAGAAAAAGTAATCTTTATTTTGCAGTAGCTATAATTTTTTTAATCTTCTCAAACTTCAGCATTGTTTCGGCTCAGAAAAACAGTGAGTATGTAAAAATATTTATAGGCACAGCCGGCGACAACGGGCAAGTAGATCCTGCCGCCTGTGTACCATATGGTATGGCTAGAGTTTGCCCCGATTCAGACCCCAGATCTCATGCAGGGTATGATTACGACATAACCAAGATATCGGGATTTTCAGTCAACCGGATTTCGGGTATAGGATGCAGCGGAGCAGGAGGAAATATAAGTATTAAACCTTCACTTAAAGAGACTGAGTTATATTTGGACAAAAATTACGAAATGGCAATGCCCGGCTATTACATAACATCATTAGACAATGGTGTAAAAGCGGAATTTACAGCGACAAACAATGTGGCCTTCGAACAATATCATTACCCGATATGGAAGGAAGCGCTTATGTCAATTAACTTTGCCGCCTCTTTCACCAAGGTTCTGGACGTAAAATACGAAATAGTATCAGACAGTGAAATACAAGGCTATATTCAGGCAGGAAACACTTGTGACCACGGAGCTTACAAGCTTTATTTCAATCTGACAACTAGCAGACCTTTCACTGTAAAATCAAGAACAGAACGGGAAGCCGAACTATCTTTTGGCAGTGAAGGACTGAAACCAGTCGAAGTAAGAGTTGCATTATCCCCCATAAACACCGAAACAGCAAAAAAAGAAAATGAAAAAGTAAAAAAACTGACATTTGAACAAGTAAAGAAACAAGCCGCTGATGAATGGGAAAACATATTATCGAGAATAGAACTCAAAGGAGCCAGTGAAGAAGACAAAATCATGTTTTACACATCCCTTTACAGAGTTTTTCTCAGTCCGGCTAATGTAACATCTCTGGACGGTAAATTCCTGGGAACAGATGGCGGCATATACCCAATCGAAGATTTTACTTATTATAGTTCATGGTCGATGTGGGATACATACCGTACTAAGTTTCCGCTAATAACTTTACTGGACTCTAAAAATATGCGCAATTTTGCCAACTCGCTCTGTAATCTTTACGCGTATGGTAAAAAAGACTGGGCTACAAAATTTGAATCTACCCCGACTGTACGTACAGAACACTCCATTGCTGTAATACTCGACGCTTACAAAAAGGGCATTACAAATATCAATCTGACTAAAGCCTACGAAGGAATGAAGAAAGAAATGGACAACCTTCCGGCGAGCCGTCCCGACCAGGCATTAGAGAGTTGTATCGACTGGTGGTCGATGGCGCAGATAGCCGGAATACTGAACAAGAACGAAGATGCTGAGAAATACAGCCAAAAAGCTAAAAACACATTTATAGAAACATGGAATAAAGACTTTAAAAACGTAGACAGCACTTTCTCTCAGATGAAAGACAATGGGCTATACCAGGGAACACGATGGCAATATCGCTGGGCTCTGCCTCAATATCTCGATTATATGACAGAAAGTTTAGGAAAAGAGACATTAACCAGCCAGCTGGATTATTATTTTGCAAACAATCTTTTCAACCAGAGCAACGAAGTCGGACTTCATGCTCCATATATATTTAACAGATTAGGAAAATATGAAAATTCACAGAAAAATATAAGACGCATTATAAAAGAAGATTTAGTACATCGCTATGGAGGAAATGCCGAATACCCTAAGCCGTATGTAGGGAAACCGTTCAGGATGGCCACAGAGGGATTCATGCCTGAAATGGATGAAGACGACGGCACAATGGGGGCATGGTATGTATTCTCCACTTTAGGATTATACCCGCTGATAGTAGGTGAATCCTGGTACGAAATCACCTCTCCGTTTTTTGATAATATAACGATCAAGTTAGACAACGGAAAGAAAATCAATATTAAAACGAAAAACAGAAAGTCGCCTGACGATGTTATAAAAAAGGTGACATTTAACAAAGCTCCGGTATCTGATTTCAGAATTGACCATAATGAACTGATCAAAGGCGGAACACTGGAACTGGAGTATTAAAACCAGACAAAAATTATATGAGAGATTTTATCATATCAGAATCAAAAAACGAAAAAGCAATCCTTGTGGGACTCATTACCCCGCAACAAACAGAAGAACAAGTAAAAGAATATCTCGATGAACTGGCATTTCTTGCTGACACAGCAGGAATAATTCCGGAAAAGAAATTCACCCAGAAACTGGATTATGCCAATCCTGTAACATTTGTAGGAACAGGGAAATTGCAGGAGATAAAGCAATATATGGAGGATAACGAGATCGGCGTCGTAGTCTTCGACGATGAGCTGTCTCCCAAACAGATAAGAAATATAGAAAAGGAATTACAGGTAAAGATACTTGACCGCACCAGCCTTATTCTCGACATATTCGCTATGCGTGCGCAAACTGCTTATGCTAAAACACAGGTAGAATTAGCTCAATATCAGTATTTATTACCGCGTCTAACCCGCATGTGGACCCACCTCGACCGTCAACGGGGAGGAGGTGTAATGATGCGTGGTGTGGGTGAAACCCAGTTGGAAAGTGACCGCCGTATTATCCTGACTAAAATATCATTCCTGAAAAATGAACTGAAAGATATTGACCGCCAGATGGCATCGCAACGGAAGAACAGAGGGAAGATGGTACGTGTGGCGCTTGTAGGGTATACCAATGTGGGAAAATCTACCCTTATGAACCTATTGAGCAAATCGGAAGTTTTCGCAGAGAATAAGCTATTTGCTACACTGGATACGACAGTAAGAAAAGTGATAATAGAAAATTTACCTTTTCTATTGTCCGACACGGTAGGATTCATCAGAAAATTGCCTACACACCTTGTAGAATCTTTCAAATCGACACTGGATGAAGTTCGTGAAGCCGATCTGCTTGTGCATGTAGTAGATATTTCTCATCCTAACTTTGAAGAGCAGATAGAGGTTGTAAAAAATACACTTTTGGAAATCGATAAGGAAGAAAAGCCGACTATTATTGTATTCAATAAGATAGATGCTTTCACCTACAAACCAAAAGATGAAGACGACCTGACACCAAAAACCAAGGAAAACATTTCTCTGGAAGAGCTGGAAAAATCGTGGATGAACAAAATGCATGACGATTGTATCTTCATATCAGCAAAGAACAAGGAAAACATAGACGAATTGAAGAATCTGCTGTATGAACGTGTGAAAACCATACACATCGAACGCTATCCATACAATGACTTCCTGTTTCAGAAATACGATGAGGAAACTGAATAATTATAATACTTTGTTTTTAAAGACAAATTTCATATACTCGCCTTTTAGTTGAGAAGATTAATAAAAATATAAATCTATGAGAAGATTATTAATTACGTCTGGTTTATTATTATTTTTTGCTGTCACCTCCTTTTGTCAGAATGGATATGGGGAATTTGAAGGTGTGATAGTTACTACTGGGCCGGCTAATGTAAAAAGAATAATTAGGCTTAATGTTTTTAATGGCATTTTGGTAAAAGATTCCATTAAATCAAAAGAGATTTTGGGGGAAGCTGAAAAATATAAAACCAAAATAAAAAGTAAAGAAGTGTCCAAAGAAATAGCTGAAAAATTAGGGTTAAGTACTGAAAAATATACTTATTTTTTTAGATTCGTTGAAATTAAAGATGTAATTATTGATCCAGAGACATTTGACCTGATCAGTTTAAAATAATTTATAGTCAAATAGAGGAAGAAAATTCTTCCTCTATTTATATATAATCGAATTACGTCACCCACGAATTCTTATTATGCAGGAAACAATCACATACATAAAAACACTATTGCATAAATACTACCCCGAAAGTGAAATTTCGGGGTTTATCCGTATAATTATAGAATATATAACAGGAAAACCATATGCTCAGGCAATGCTTGAGAATAAAGAGCTTTCAAAATTACAAGCCCGAAATATCAACAACATTATTAAACGGCTCAGGACATACGAACCGATTCAACATATCACGGGTGAAACAGAATTTTTCGGACTGCCTTTTATTGTCAATAAGAATGTTTTAATACCACGGCCCGAAACCGAGGAGTTAGTAGAGCTTATTCTTAATGAAAACAAGGAAGACAAACTCAATATCCTTGATATAGGTACAGGTAGTGGGGCTATCGCTATTGCCTTAGCTAAATATAAAAAAGAAGCGAAAATATCGGCCTGGGATATATCGAAAGATGCCTTATTGATAGCCAAAGGAAATGCAGAAAGAAATGCTGTGGATATCGATTTTGAACAGGTAGATGTCTTAATAGATTATCCCACAGATAAAAAATATGATATCATCGTAAGTAATCCGCCTTATATATTGGAGAGTGAAAAAAGGGATATGGAGAAGAATGTGCTGGACTATGAACCGCACATTGCTCTTTTCGTTCCTGATGACAGAGCATTGATTTTCTATGAACGGATCGCTGATATCGCCTTAGATATACTTAACCCGGACGGGAAACTCTATTTTGAAATCAATCAGGCACTAGGCAAAGAGACTGTAAAGATGCTTGAAAACAGGGGATTCTCGAATGTGACTCTCTATCAGGATATCAATAAGAATGACAGGATGACATCGGCCTCCCCTAGCCCCTTCGAAGGAGGGGAAACTAATACCATGACTGAAAATGAAAGCACAAAAAGGGAAACAATCTAATTCCTCCCCTACGGGGAGGTTAGGAGGGGCTATTTCCGAACCTCAAGCCCTTAACCGCATAGCCGACTATTGTTCCCGTGCCGAACGGTGTGAATTCGATGTGCGAAAAAAACTTGCAGCGTGGGAATTGCCGGAAGATGCTATAAAACGGATATTAGACAGATTGAAAAAGGAACGGTATCTGAATGACGACCGCTATGCGAAAAGCTTTATCAACGATAAACTGAAATTCAACAAATGGGGAAAAACAAAAATAATATTCGAACTTCGTAAACGAAAAATATCAGAATCCATTTACAATCCTATCTTCGAAGAATTATCGGCAGACGAATTCGAAGAACAATTGATACATATACTTTCGGTAAAAATAAAAAGTGTAAAAGGCAAGAACGATTACGAGAAAAAAACAAAGCTTATTCGTTTTGCTATCGGAAGAGGTTTTTCTATGGGTTCTACTATTAAGTGTGTGAATAAACTAATGGGTGGCGATTATGAAAACGATTTTTCATAATTTCCTTAATCTGTTTTTTCCTAACCTTTGTGTAGTATGCAATAGCAGATTATCCGAAGGCGAGGAACATATCTGTACCGATTGTCTCCTGCTTTTGCCTAAAACAAATTTTCATCTGCAACCTGACAACCGTCTCGAAGAATTTTTCGCCGGACGGATTCCTTTCGAAAAGATCGCTGCTTATGCCTATTTTATTAAGGGAGGAAGTATTCAGCAGATTATCCATGAACTGAAATACAACCGAAATCCCCGGATCGGGCAGTTTATAGGCAGATTATGCGGAGAACAGATAAAGGGTAGTGATTTTATTTCCTCTGTCGATTTACTGGTACCCATCCCTCTGCATCCAAAGCGGGAGAAACAAAGAGGATACAATCAGTCTCTGGAGGTATGTAAAGGGTTATCAGAAAGTATAGGAATACCTGTTGATCAGAGTACATTAATCAGAAAAATAAATAACCAGTCACAAACAAAGAACTCCCGTTTCGACCGATGGAAAAATGTAGAAGATATTTTTTCCATTACAGATACAGATGCGTTCAAAGACAAGCATATTTTATTAGTAGATGATGTGATTACCACAGGTTCTACTTTAGAATCAGCAGCAAAGGAAATATTAAAGAGCAAAGATGCTAAGATCAGTATCTTTGCCGTAGGAACAGCAGGTTAATAATTTTACATCTTCATTTAGAAAATAAATTCATGTAATCCGGTTATATTTATCTATACAAAAAAACTGAGAATCTGAATATCAAAAACTACTGAAATATCCGAAAATCAGTTGACTAATCAGGTTTTTGATTAATTTTATTTTTTATACACCTATAAATTTACTCCTATGAAAAAGTTCATAATTACACTATGCATGTTAATCTGTATTCAGTTCATTTACTCACAGGATGAATTAGAGATCAACTATCAGGAAATCAAGCAAAAGATTGAAGATAAAAATTCCCCGTATTATTATCCCGGTTTACTGACAAGGTTCAACAATTTTGATCAATTGTTAACTATGGAAGAGTATTCATTTATCTACTATGGATTTACATTTCAGGAAGATTATCTTAACAAGCAGCCCGATGAAAAAGAGTTATTAAACCTAATCGATTCGGAACAGTATGAACTGGCTATTGAAGAATGTAAAAAGATTCTGATGAAGAATCCTGTAAGCCTGGCTGCAAATAACTATATGGGGTTCTCCTTATTCAAACTTGACAAACCTGAAGACGAATGGAAAAAGTACCAGAAAAGATACAGAGAACTGAGAAAAGTGATAGCATACAGCGGAAACGGCTTGTCTTGTGAAACAGCCTTCAAAGTTATCTATATATCGGACGAATATAACATGATGTACAGCTACTTCAATATCGAAAAAATACACAAACAACAATTAGTGAACTTGTGCGATAAATTCGATATCGAAGCCAGTGGAAACTACCAGGTAAATGAAATATATTTCGATATATCGAGGAAACTGATAAGGCAACAGGAGCTTATCGACAATTCTGCGCGTGTAAAGGAAAGTAATTTAAATAAGCAAAAAGCGAAATAACAGAAAAGTGAAATATGTGTCAACTTTGTCAACTTTTATAACATTTTTGTTAACTGAGAACTGATGACTGTTAACCGATTATTCCTACCTTTGCAACCATTAATATTATCGAATGTTAAGTAGCGAGAGCCGGATTGAAATTTATTTCACAGTATGCCGAGTCTCGCAAAACAACTAAAGAATTAGAACAATAAAACCAATGGCTCAACCTTCAATTCCTAAAGGAACAAGAGATTTTTCGCCCGAAGAAATGGCGAAACGCAACTATATTTTCGACACCATACGCGAAGTGTTTAAACTCTATGGCTTCCGCCAGATAGAAACCCCTGCAATGGAAAACCTGTCTACCCTGATGGGAAAGTACGGAGAAGAAGGAGATAAATTACTTTTCAAAATATTAAACTCGGGAGATTATCTGAAAGACATTTCAGACGAAGAACTAACCGAAAGAAATATAAACCGTCTGGCAACAAAACTAAGCGAAAAAGGACTCCGTTATGATCTCACTGTGCCTTTTGCCCGCTATGTAGTGATGCACCGTAACGAAATCACATTCCCTTTCCGCCGTTTCCAGATACAGCCTGTATGGCGTGCCGACCGTCCGCAAAAAGGGCGTTACCGTGAATTCTTCCAGTGCGATGTCGATATTGTAGGATCGGATTCTTTACTGAATGAAGTAGAGATCATCCAGATAACCGATGAAGTATTTAACCGTTTTGGAGTCCGTGTTTGCATCAAACTGAATAACCGGAAGATCCTTTCAGGTATCGCCGAAATAATCGGTGAATCTGATAAGATAGTCGATATTACTGTTGCTATAGACAAACTGGACAAGATCGGTTTGGAGAAAGTAAACGAAGAACTGGCTTCGAAAGGCATTCCGCAAAAAGCTATCGATCAGCTTCAGCCCATTATCTTATTAAAAGGAACAAACGAAGAAAAATTAAATACACTGAAAACAGTTCTCAAAGATTCTGAAACAGGGATCAAGGGCGTTGAAGAACTGGAATTCATCCTTAACAAACTAAAAATCACACGTGTTCGTTCCGAACTGGAACTTGACCTTACTCTTGCCCGTGGACTGAGTTATTACACAGGTGCAATCATAGAGGTAAAAGCGCTCGATGTAGAGATAGGCAGCATTACAGGTGGTGGGCGATATGATAATCTCACCGGAATCTTCGGGCTGAAAGATGTATCGGGCATAGGTATCTCATTTGGTGCCGACCGTATTTTTGACGTCCTCAACCAACTCGACCTGTATCCGAGAGATTCAACAAAAGGAACACAGATACTTTTTGTAAACTTTGGGGATAGAGAAGAATCCTACATCCTTCCTCTGGCAATGAAAATGCGCCAGGCAAATATCGCTGTGGAGATTTATCCGGAATCGGCAAAGATGAATAAACAGATGAAGTATGCCGACTCCAATAAAATCCCTTTTGTCGCTATCATAGGAGAGAGTGAAATGCAAGAAGACAAGATCACCCTCAAAAATATGGAAACCGGTGAACAACAGCTTGTAAATCTGCAGGAATGCATCAACAAACTGAATAATCAGTAAGCTATTTAACGGCAAAACATCAAACCTTCTGAAACAGAGGACATAAACTCTTTTTAATCATCGGTTAATAAGCTGTTAATAACTTTCGATAAACAACAATGTATCAACTATTTACCATTGTTGAAAACTTATTAACGACCTGTTAATAAGTTTTTTGGCATTTTGTGTGGGGAAAAGTGGGGAAAAGTGTATAATTTTTATACCTTTACCATCTCTAATTGTATACTGTTAAAATTCAAAGTGTTAATGTTACAGTTTTTAGGAAATATAGAAGCTAAGATCGACGCAAAAGCAAGGATTTTTGTGCCGGCTGCTTTTCGTAAGATCCTGCAATCTGCCGACCAGAACACTTTGATTCTCAGAAAAGACATTTTCCAAAATTGCCTCGTACTCTACCCACTACAAGTTTGGGAAGAAGAAGTGGCAAAACTACGCTCACGGTTAAACAGATGGGACAGAGAACAGCAGGCTCTCTTCAGGCAATTCGTTGTAGATGCCGAACGGCTCGAAATGGATACCAATGGCCGCATACTCATCCCAAAACGCTATTGTCAGATGGCAGGAATATCCTCTGAAGTCCGGTTCCTTGGTGTCGACAACACCATCGAGATATGGACAAACAACACTCTGGAGCAAACGCTTATTCCCGCCGATGATTTCAGCAGCCGCATACAGGCTCTTATGAACAACAATACACAAAACGACTGATCGATTATGGAACTGGTATATCATACACCTGTACTACTCAAAGAAAGTGTAGACGGAATGAATATCCGTCCCGACAGCATCTGTGTAGATGTGACATTCGGAGGAGGAGGCCATTCACGCGAAATATTATCAAGACTAGACTGGAGAGGTCATCTATACGGCTTCGACCAGGATGAAGACGCCATAAACAATATACAACCGGACGAACGGTTTACTTTTATCCGCAGCAACTTCCGTTTCCTGAAAAACTTCATTAAGTATCACGGTGAAGAAGAAGTAGACGCTATACTTGCCGATCTGGGTGTATCATCTCATCACTTCGATGCGGAAGACAGAGGGTTTTCTTTCCGCTTCGAAGACAGTGACCTTGACATGCGCATGAACCGGCAGTCAAAAAAGACAGCAGCACTCATCCTGAATACATATACAGAAGAGCAATTGGCCAACGTATTTTATCTTTATGGAGAACTAAAGCAATCGAGACGGATCGCTTCCATAATAATAAAAACAAGGAAAGAAAAGCCATACAAGAAAACCATCGATTTGCTGAATACCCTTAATTCATTCGTAGGAAGAGGTGAGAAAGAGAAGAAAGTACTGGCACAGGCATTTCAGGCACTTCGCATAGAAGTGAATGAAGAAATGGGAACACTGAAAGAAATGCTGGGACAGGGATTGGATATACTAAAACCGGGTGGACGATTTGTTGTTATCACCTACCATTCATTAGAAGACCGTTTGGTCAAGAACTTCTTTAAGACAGGAAATTTCGAGGGAAAGGTAGATAAAGACATCTTCGGAAACTTCGAAACGCCGTTTAAACTGGTGAACAACAAGGTAATTATACCTTCGCCCGAGGAACAGGATAAGAATCCCCGTTCGCGAAGCGCAAAACTAAGGATAGCAGAAAAGATTTAAGCATAAGACAATGAAGGCTAAAGACATTAAAAAGAAAATCATGTACATTCTGGGTGGAACAGTCCTCACAGAAGATTTCTTTTGGAAGAACGCACGCTTCTTCATCACTGTTTTCATCATCATTGTTCTTTATATCAGCAACAGATACAGCTGTATCGAAAAAATGGCCACAATAGAGAGATTGCAACGTGAACTCAAAGATGCAAAATATGAATCACTCACCATCTCGGCAAAACTTATGGGTGTGAGCCGCGAAGCAAAAGTAGAAGAACTGGTTCAGAAGAACGGCGTGGATATAAGTCTGACTGAAGAACCTACATATAAGATCAAAAAATAACAGAAGATGGCAAAGAAGTCGGAAGGAAATATGAAGAACATAGCAGTCAGCCGCTACGGTTGGCTTGTATTCATATTATCCCTGGTGTTTATTGCTGTTATCGTTTGCATCTTCAAAATAAAATATGCAGAAGGATCTCAATGGAGAGAACTCGGAAAACAGGAAACTGTAAAAAAGGACAGGGAAATACGCCCTAACAGGGGGAACATCTATGCCGATGATAACCGCCTGTTAGCGACCAGTGAACCTCTGTATGGCGTATACATGGACTTCATGGCCGACGGGATAAGGAAAGATACACTGATGAAATATGTGACACCTCTTTCCCAGGCACTGGCAAAGAAATTCCCGGACAGGAATGCAGCCCAATACAAAAGAGTGATACTCGACGGATGGGATCTGAGCCGCAAGGAACTGGCAGACATAAAACGCAATAAAGAGAACGGATCGAACAAGAAAGTAAAAGTCCGTAGCCGTTACATCCGCATCATACGCCCCGACATAAACTATGTCGACCTGAAAGAGTTATACACATATCCTTTCTTCAATCAGCCAAGCAACAGAAGCGGATTATTCACCGAAGAAAAAACAATGCGACTGAAACCTTTCGGACGTCTTGCCGGTCGCACAGTCGGGTCTATTTTCAAAGACTTTCAATCGGGAGGTGCCAGTGGACTGGAAATGAAATACGATTCCATACTGAAGGGAGTACCCGGACTCAAAACCCGTCAAAAGGTACAAGGACGATGGATCGATATTGTTTTGGAAGAACCAACCGATGGACTGGATATAAAAACAACCCTGAATGTAGATATTCAAGACCTGGCTGAACGTGCTCTTTACGCTAAACTGGCGGAAACAAAAGCCGAATCGGGTGTTGCCATCGTTATGGAAGTGGCTACAGGAGAAATAAAAGCGATTACCAATCTCGACAGGGTATCGGAAGGTGTGTATGCTGAGGGTAATCCGAATGCGTTTTCTTACATGTCGGAACCGGGATCGACCTTCAAGACTGTTTCTTTGATGGTTGCTCTCGAAGACGGAGTAGTCACTCCCAATGATTCCATCCATGCCGGAAACGGATTATTTGAATATAAAGGACGCGTAGTGCGTGACCACGACTGGCGCAAAGGATCTAACAGAGGTTATGTTACCGTATCGAGAGGAATGTACTCTTCTTTGAATACAGTTATTGCAAAGATGATTCTGAAAGGATATGAAAACGATCCTCAAAAATATGTGCAACACATACACGATCTGGGCATAACCAAGAAAATAGAATGGGACGTTCCACTGAAAGGAAAAGAAGGTACTTCCGTAATACGCTTTCCAAATGACAAAGGGAACCCATGGTCAAAAACCACATTACCCTGGATGTCTTTCGGTTATGAAACACAGATTCCACCCATCTATATGCTGATGTTCTACAACGGCATTGCCAATAACGGAAAAATGATCAAACCGTTCCTGACAAAAGCATTTATGAAAGACGGGAAAATAGAGGAAGAGTTTGAAACCGAAGTTATCAACCCATCCTTGTGCTCCGAGAAAACTTTAAACGAAGTCAGGGATATATTAAGAGGAGTTGTTACAGACGGAACTGGTAAAGCCGTAGAATCTAAACTATTTCCCATTGCCGGAAAAACAGGAACAGCCATGATCGCCGCAAGAGGCGGCTATGAAGGTTATTATGTGTCTTTCTGTGGATATTTTCCTTCTGACAATCCTAAATATACCTGCTTTGTAGGCATCCGCAGGCCACAGGGATCACCATCGGGAGGGCTTATGCCGGGCGCAGTATTCAAGAATATAGCAGAGGGCATCTATACCCGGAATCTGGTAGCTACGCCAGTGCAAGCGCCAAAAGATACAATTAATCCACTGACTCCGGCTGTAAAGAGCGGTTCGTCGAAAAACACACAACTGGTACTAAAAAAACTGGGACAATCATTCTCTCCAATGGGAGATATGGAATGGATGAAAGCAAAAAGCGACTCGTTATCCAATGATATTGTTCTTGAAAATAATACGACAGTAAAACAAGGACTAGTTCCGAATGTTATAGGTATGGGAGCACGTGATGCCATTTACCTTCTCGAAAATGAGGGCTTAAGAGTGAACCTTGTGGGTTCAGGGAGAGTAAGAAAACAATCGATTCAGACTGGAAGCCGCATTGTGAAAGGTTCAACCATTACAATTGAATTAAACTAAAAAGATACAGATATGAGATTACAGGATTTACTTAGAGGAGTTGATGTAATAGAAATAAAGGGAGACGAGAATGCAGAAGTAACCGGTATCTTTACCGATTCGCGCAAGGCAACAGCCGGATCAGCGTTTATTGCACTAAAAGGAGTTCAGGTAGACGGACACCAATATATAAATAATGCCCTTGATTTGGGTGCAAAAATAGTAGTACACCAGGAAAAAATTGACACGTCAAAAGATGGCATTATATATGTAAAAGTAACCGACAGCGCCGACACAGCCGGAAAAATGGCTACACACTGGTATGGCGATCCATCTGCAAAGTTGAAATTAGTGGGAGTGACAGGAACAAACGGAAAAACAACAACCGCTACCCTACTCTACGAAATGTTCCGCAAACTGGGATATAAGGCCGGACTACTTTCCACGGTAGCCAACTATATTGATGGAAAAGCTTATCATGCCACGCATACGACACCAGATCCTATTTCCCTGAACGAGATGTTAGCTAAAATGGTAGACGCAGGTTGTGATTATGCTTTTATGGAAGTCAGTTCACACGCCATTCACCAAAAACGTATCAGTGGATTGAAGTTTGAAGGAGGGATATTTACCAACATCACACAAGACCATCTTGATTATCATGGCACTATGGCCGAATATCTGAAAGCGAAGAAAGCCTTCTTCGATAATCTGCCCGAAACAGCATTCGCCCTTACCAATACAGATGATAAGAACGGCGAAGTAATGCTCCAAAACACCAAAGCAAACAAACATACCTATTCCGTACGGGCATTGGCCGATTTCAAAGCAAAGATCATCGAAAAACATTTCGATGGAACAGCTATCGAAATAAACGGGAAGGAACTTCAAGTTCAATTTGTGGGTGTATTCAATGTATATAACCTGCTGGCAGTGTATGGTACAACAATGTTATTAGGACAGGATTCTGATCAGGCATTACTTATACTCAGCACATTAAAACCTGTAGCAGGACGTTTCGAAACGATACGTTCTTCCGAAAACGTAACGGCTATTGTAGATTATGCACATACCCCCGACGCCCTTACCAATGTATTGGAAGCTATCCATGAAGTGCTGGATGGTAATGGCCGGGTGATCACTGTCGTAGGCTGTGGAGGAAACAGGGATAAGACCAAACGTCCTATAATGGCGCGTGAAGCCGTAAGATTAAGTGATCAGGTGATACTTACTTCCGATAATCCACGCTGGGAAGAACCTCAGGCCATTATCAACGATATGGCCGACGGACTGAACGCCCAGCAACTTAAAAAAGCATTGTTGATTGTGGAACGGGAACAAGCTATAAAAACGGCCTGTACTCTGGCCAGGGAGGGAGATGTAATCCTCATAGCTGGTAAGGGACACGAAGACTATCAGGATGTAAAAGGCGTAAAACATCATTTTGATGACCGCGAAGTAGTCAGAAATATTTTTGGAGAATAATTGTAAAACAGAGCTTATATAATGTTATATTATCTTTTCGATTTTTTAGACCAGTTGGATTTCCCTGGCGCAGGAATGTTCAGATACATCTCATTCAGAGCAGCAGTAGCCCTGATACTCTCACTTATTGTATCAACCGTTATCGGAAGACGAATAATTGATAAACTTCAAAAACTTCAGATCGGGGAAATTGTCCGCAATCTCGGACTTGAGGGACAGCTGAGCAAGAAAGGAACTCCCACCATGGGAGGGATTATTATCATAATCGCCATCCTTGTTCCAGTATTACTTCTTGCTCGCTTAGATAATATATATATAATACTGATGCTCATTACAACCATTTGGCTGGGAACACTTGGTTTTCTCGATGACTATATCAAAGTATTCAAAAAAGACAAAGAAGGACTTCATGGCAAGTTTAAAATAATAGCCCAGATAGGCCTGGGACTAATAGTAGGACTAACAATCTATTTCAGCCCCGATGTCATCATCAGGGAAAATGTGGAATACAGGAATCAGGATAATGTTATCGAACATGTAAGCTACATAGAAGAAGGAGTAAAATCTACCCAGACTACAATTCCTTTTGTAAAAAACAATAATCTCGATTATGAAAGCCTGGTCTCCTTTATGGGCGATTACGCCGAACCGGCTGCATGGATATTGTTCGTTCTGGTAGTTATATTTATTGTAACAGCCGTATCTAACGGGGCAAACCTCACCGACGGGCTCGATGGACTGGCTGCAGGAAGCTCCGCTATTATAGGAGTCACACTGGGAATACTAGCCTATGTATCGGGGCATATTGGCTTTGCATCGTACCTCAACATTATGTTTATACCGGGTAGTCAGGAGCTGGTGATATTTGCCGCCGCATTTATCGGGGCCACAGTAGGCTTCTTATGGTATAATGCCTTCCCTGCGCAGGTATTTATGGGAGATACAGGGAGTCTTACCCTTGGGGGCATCATCGGAGTATTTGCAGTTATTATACATAAGGAATTATTGTTACCTATACTTTGCGGAATCTTCTTTGTGGAAAGCATTTCGGTAATGATACAAGTATTCTATTTCAAGTTTACAAAGAAAAAATATGGAGAAGGGCGGCGCATTTTTAAGATGACTCCGCTTCACCATCATTTCCAAAAAGCCGGAAATGCGGGTATACAGGCAAGGTTTCAAAGACCAATAGCACCTATACCCGAATCTAAAATAGTCGTACGTTTCTGGTTGATAGGCATTATTTTAGCTGTACTTACATTGGCAACATTAAAAATGCGATAAAATATATCATTTCAAGATTTCAGGTTTCAAAATTCCAAGATTAGTTTTGTCTCCAATATTGAAACCTGAAATTTTGAAATTTTGAAATATAAATTATGAACAAGATAATCATATTAGGTGGAGGCGAAAGCGGTGTAGGATCGGCAATCCTTGCACAAGCCAAAGGATTTGATGTATTTCTGTCAGATAATGGCATATTGCAGGAAAAGTATAAAACCGAACTGAACCGATATAATATTCCTTTCGAGGAAGGCGGACATACTGAAGACCTTATTCTGGCTGCTTCAGAAATTATTAAAAGTCCGGGAATTCCTAATTACACGCCACTTGTTCAAGAAGCTACGGAAAAAGGCATACCTGTTTTATCAGAAATGGAATTCGCCAAACGATATACCACCGCCAAAATGATCTGTATAACAGGAAGCAATGGAAAGACCACTACTACCAGCCTGATATACCACATCCTGAAATCAGCAGGACTCAATGTAGGGCTTGGGGGAAATATAGGACGTAGCTTTGCACGCCAGGTAGCTGAAGATAATTTCGATTATTTTGTATTGGAACTAAGCAGTTTTCAACTGGAAAATATGTATTCTTTCAAAGCGGATATAGCTATTCTGTTGAATATTACTCCCGACCATCTGGACAGGTATGACCACGATATGCAGAAATATGTGGATGCAAAGATGCGCATCGCACAAAACCAAACCGAAGAGGATGCCCTCATTTTCTGGGAGGAAGATCCTATCGTGAGCAAAGAAATCAAAAAGCTGATTTCTTCAGGAAAACAATACACTTTTGCTGAATTTAAAACAGGAGATGCTTCGGCATATACTATGGACAGCAAAATAATTATAAACACCCCTAAATCTATGTTTGTTATGGAACAGGATTTACTGGCTTTAGAGGGAATTCATAATCTGTATAATTCCCTGGCATCGGGTATCGCCGCCAAATTATTGGATATTACAGATGAAAATCTCCGCCAATCACTCAGTGATTTCCAGGGAGTGGAGCATCGTTTAGAAAAGGTGGCCAAAGTAAGAGGCATCCAATTCATTAACGACTCGAAGGCCACTAATGTAAACTCATGCTGGTACGCCCTTCAAAGCATGAAGACAAAGGTCATCCTCATACTGGGGGGAACTGACAAAGGAAATGATTACACCGAAATAGAGCAACTGGTGAAAGAGAAAGCACGGGCTCTTGTGTTTCTCGGTGTGGACAATACTAAATTACATAAATTCTTTGACGGAAAAGTAGAAAAGATAGAAGATACATCTTCTATGGAAGATGCTGTACAAAAATCTTATGCCCTGGCCGAAGAAGGAGATACCGTTCTGTTATCGCCTTGTTGTGCCAGCTTCGATCTTTTCCGGAATTATGAGGACAGGGGCAAGCAGTTTAAAGAATGTGTCAGAAAGTTATAATTTCAAGATTTCAGGTTTCAAAATTGTAAGATTAATCTTGAAATTTTGAAACCTGAAATCTTGAAATCTTGAAATAAAAAAATTATGGAATTCAATTTTTTAGGACGGGCATTCAAAGGAGACAAAGTCATATGGTGCATTTTCATCGCATTATGTATCATTTCTTTGCTTGAGGTTTTCAGTGCAACCAGTACAATCGCATACCGCCAGCACAACCACTGGTCGCCGATTCTACGACATGGAGCATTCCTTCTCATCGGTTTCTTTGTTGTTATGTTCCTGCAAAGAATTCCCAGCCGTTTCTTCTCTGTACTTTTATTAGGTCTCCCTGTTTCGGCTCTCCTCCTTGTCATTACAATGTTTATGGGTGAAGATGTAAACGGTGCCCAACGCTGGCTGGGAATAGGAGCCTTTACAATACAGCCATCAGAATTTGCCAAAATATCAGCCATCGGCTTTGTCGCCTTCTTTTTGAGTAAAATGAAACCGGAGAACGAAAACTGGATATTCAATACCCTCATTATAGGAGTTGGTTTATTATGCCTGTTGATAGCTCCCGAAAACTTGTCTACGGCATGTCTTCTCTTTGGCGTTTGTTTCCTGATGATGTTTATAGGGCAAGTAAAAATAAAGAAATTGGGGATGATCGCATTGATCGGCATTTCCGGCATTCTTTTATTGCTTGGAAGTCTGGCTATAGTACCCGATGACATTGCAAAAGAATATTTGCCCGATCGTCTGGCTACATGGAAGAACCGTATCGAACGGCACTCGAATGAAGGTCAGGTAGCTGTTACCGACCTGAACGAAGACGGCACTCTGGCCTATAAAATAACCGATGAAAACTATCAGGTATCCCATGCCAAGATAGCAATAGCCAACGGAGGAGTCATTGGATTACCCGGAAGTGGGACAGAACGTGATTTTCTTCCACAGGCGTATTCGGATTTCATATTTGCCATTATCCTGGAAGAAATGGGACTTTTGGGTGGATTATTTGTTTTATTACTGTATGTTGCCTTGATGGTCAGGTGTGGAGTCTTAGCTTCGAAATGTGAGAAGAAATTCCCTCGTTATCTGATTCTGGGTGCAGGCCTCATACTCACGATACAAGCTCTTGCAAATATGGCGGTGGCAGTCAATCTGATTCCTGTTACAGGACAGCCTTTGCCACTGGTAAGCCGCGGAGGAACATCAACCATAATTACATGTGCCTATTTTGGAATCATACTGGCTTGTTCCTCAAAACTAAATGATGCAGAACACGAAGACGTGGACGAAAGCATTGCGAATGTGGATTTCGAGTCATTCGACTCAATGGAAAAGAATTTAGAAGGATGAAAGAGTTAAGAGTGATTATCAGTGGAGGTGGGACAGGCGGACATATTTTCCCTGCGATTGCGATTGCAAATAACATAAAAGAGCGTTATCCTAACTCTACCATTCTGTTTGTTGGAGCAGAAGGGCGTATGGAAATGGAGAAAGTACCCGCAGCAGGATACGAGATTATCGGACTTGAAGTAGCCGGGCTGAACAGGAAAAATATTTTCAAAAATTTTTCCACTATACTAAAATTCCGGAGAAGTCTGAAAAAAGCAAGGCAGATAATAAATGACTTTAAACCTCAGGTGGCTATAGGAGTAGGCGGATATGCCAGTGGTCCTATCTTATATCAAGCCAACAAAATGAAAATTCCGACACTTATACAAGAGCAGAATTCCTATGCGGGTGTTACAAATAAATTTTTAGGGAAGAAAGCATCTACCGTCTGTGTGGCCTATGAGGGTATGGAAAGGTTTTTTCCTAAAGACAAAATTGTTATAACAGGAAACCCCTACCGTAAAGAACTGCTTTCTCCATCTCTGACAAAGGAAGATGCCTATAAAGAATTCGATCTCGATCCTGACAAGAAAACAATATTATTAATAGGCGGCAGCTTAGGTTCCCGGACTCTCAACAAAAGTATATTTTCAGGAATAGATGCCATTGCTCAGTCCGACATCCAGTTGATCTGGCAATGTGGAAAACTTTATTCTTTCGAGCTGAATCTCGATCTTGCCAGCAAAGGGAATCCTGACAATGTGCATATGTACGAATTCATAAGCAGGATGGATCTGGCATATACTGCCGCCGATCTGGTGATCTCAAGAGCAGGAGCAAGTTCTATCACCGAACTTAGCCTGTTGGGAAAAGCAACCATTCTGGTTCCTTCACCCAATGTATCGGAAGATCATCAGACAAAAAATGCTATGGCTTTAGTAAACAATGAGGCGGCTATACTTATCAAAGACTCTGAAGCCATGGAAAAACTGATACCGACTGTATTGGAAACTATTAATAGCAACCAAAAATTGAATCTTCTTTCAGAGAATATACTTAAACTGGCTCATCCCGGCTCTACCGATATGATTGTGGACGAAGTCATCAAACTTGTGAAATAAAAAATGAATAATATACAATCGATATATTTTATAGGAATCGGCGGAATCGGAATGAGTAACCTTGCACGCTATTTTATGTCGAAAGCAATAAAAGTAGCCGGATATGACCGTACCGAAACAGAACTCACAAAAGCCCTGGTAAAAGAAGGTGCGGAGATTCATTATAACGACGATATAAACCTTATTCCCGAATATTGTAAAAATCAAAGTAGTACATTGATTGTATACACTCCGGCCGTACCTATGGATAACGAAGAAGTGAGATATTTTCATAAGAACGGCTTCTCTATACAGAAACGTGCACAGGTTTTAGGTACGATCACCAAAGCAAGTAAAGCGCTTTGCTGTGCTGGTACGCATGGTAAGACCACCACATCGAGCATGCTGGCCCATATACTGAAACAATCACATCTTGATACAAGTGCTTTCTTGGGCGGAATCCTTAAAAATTACGGAAGCAACCTGATGCTTTCCGAAAAGAGCGAATATACCGTTATTGAAGCCGATGAATATGACCGTTCTTTTCATTGGCTGCATCCGTATATGGCATTAGTCACATCTGTCGATCCCGATCATCTGGATATTTACGGAACTGAAGAAGAATATGTGAGAAGTTTCGAACATTTTACCAGCCTGATACAACCAGGAGGGGCTTTAATAATGAAAAACAATATAAAGCTTTCGCCCAAAACCGGAAAAGAAGTTCGTATTTACACCTATTCTATTGACAAAGGTGATTTTCATGCCAGAAATATAAAAATAGGAAACGGAGAAATCCGCTTCGATTTTGTTACTCCTGCCGAAACCATAGAAAATATACAACTCGGTGTACCTGTAAAGATTAATATTGAAAACAGCGTGGGGTCAATGGCCATTGCCTGGTTGAATGGTGTTACGGCTGATGAGCTACGTCATGCCATATCCACTTTCCAGGGAGCAAAACGCCGCTTCGACTTCCTTCTGAAAACAAACAGGATAGTGATGATCGACGATTATGCGCATCATCCCGAAGAACTGGCAGCCAGTATTACCTCTGTTAAAGAATTATATCCGGACAAAAAAGTAACAGGTATTTTCCAACCACATCTATATACAAGAACAAGAGATTTTGCATCTGAATTTGCTAAGAGCTTGTCTTTACTGGACGAACTGATCTTGTTAGACATTTATCCTGCGAGAGAAAAACCAATAGAAGGAGTTACTTCAAAAATCATATTTGATGATATTACCTGTCCAAAGACATTATGTGATAAAGAAGAGCTTCTTCCCTTACTGAAAAATAAAAACGACATTGAAGTTTTATTGACCATCGGTGCAGGAGACATCGACCAGCTATTAATGCCGATAAAAGAAATTCTGGAGGAAAAATTATGAAAAAAGCATTAGTCATAACCGGAATATGCCTGTTGGCAGGCTATTTAATATTTGCAGCTATCTATTTTCAGGAAAAGCCGAAAGACGGATTATGCACAGGCTTTGAAGTTGAAGTTCAGAACAATTCCTCGTCCGATCAGTTTGTGGAGACAAAAGATATTGAAGCTTTCATAAAAGAAAAAGGTTTGAATCCCACAGGAAAACAACTCAAAGACATAAACACCAACGCTATAGAAGAAGCGATATTGACCAATCAGTTGGTAAAAAAGGCCAGCGTTTTCATAACCAACAATAATACAATTAAGGCTTCCATAGAGGAGCGCAAGCCTATATTAAGAATTATTAGCAATACCGGAGAAAATTATTATATAGACAACGATGGTAACAGAATGCCGCTTTCGAAGCGCTTTACAGCCTATCTGCCCATAGCCACAGGTACAATAAAAGAGGACTTTGCAAAGTCGGAATTATATAAATTTGCACTATTTTTGTATGATAACGAGTTTTGGAATGCGCAGATAGAGCAAATTATCGTGCTTCCAAATAAGGATATCAAGCTTATTCCACGTGTGGGAGATCACGAGATCATACTTGGAGGCTTATCCGGATATAAAGAGAAACTCGACAAACTGTTTGCATTCTATAAAAACGGACTGAATGAAACAGGTTGGAATAAATATTCGGCCATAAATTTAAAATTTGACAAACAAGTTGTTTGTACAAGACGTTAATTAGATTAGTATACCGATCAATTGATCAAATTGACCGGTTAAAAGGTAAAAACATATGGAACAATCAGGGTTTATAGTAGGTATCGACCTGGGTACATCGAAAATAGTCGGAGTACTTGGCCGCAAAAATGAACAGGGTGTGATCTCCATACTGGCATCGGAAAGCGTTCCCTCCGACTCGGCCGTAAAGTATGGTGTAATCTATAATATAGATGAAGTTGCAGGCAAAATTAAAAAGCTGATCAGCTTGCTTGAAAATAAAACGGGGAAGAAAATTGGTAAAGCCTATGTCTCTGTTGCCGGAAAGTCGCTTCGGGCAATAGAGCATAAAGAAGTGAAACTTCTGGACGGAATGACGCCTATCACCTTTGCCGTACTGGATGGGATGGAACAACAGGCTAAACTAAACAAACCCGATTTTTATACCAATTACAGTGTCCTTGCCCCCGAATATTACCTGGATGGCAAATACGAAGAGGATCCTATTGACAAGGTAGCATCTTCTATCGAAGGACATTACCGTTTGGTAATAGGCCGTCCGAACATAAAGACGAACCTGATAAAAAGCATAACAGACAAAGTCGGAATAGAAATAGCAGGTTTCATAGTTGGACCTGTAGCGGCAGGGGCATTAGTACTTGACGAACACGACAGGCAGGCCGGTTGTGCACTTGTCGATTTTGGAGCAGGCACCACTACCCTGTCAATTTACAAAGGAGGTTTACTCCGCTATATGACTGTTATTCCTTTTGGCGGACGCACAATCACGAAGGATGTACAGGAATTAGGCTTCATTTTCGATTCGGCCGAAACGTATAAAATCCGTTACGGAAAACTGGGCAAAGATAAAAACAGATCGAGCGGCGAAATAGCTCCGGAGGTTGACCTGAGAGAATTAAACAAGGTAATCCAACTTCGTGAAGACGAAATCATACTGAACGTAATTAATCAGATAAAAGAATCGGGGTACGGTGACCAGCTCGATGCAGGAATTATCATTATGGGGGGAGCATCTCAGATAAACGGCCTCGTAGATCATCTGGCCGAAAAATCCCAGATGTCAGTCAAACGTGCCGTAGCGAAACGCGTTTACATAAACAATGCGGCCGAACTCCTACAGAATCCGCTTTATACACAAGCATTGAGCCTCCTTCTTTTCGCAAATGAAAACTGTGAGAAAAAAGAAATTCCGGTGGCAGAGCCTACTCCTGTGGTAAATACAACTGTCACTCAGGCTCCCCCTGTAATAGAGGAGGAAGAGGAACAACCAAAGAAGTCAAAAAAAGAAAAGAAACAAAAAGATGGAAAGCAAACTTCCCTTTTCGGGTTCTTTGAAAAAATACAGAACTTCGGAGGAACAATGTTCAATGATGAAGAGTAAAAGCATACAATTAAAAAGCAACAAACAAAGCCTATAACAATATGGATGACAAGATATTAGATTTTCAGTTTCCCAGAAAAACGCAGACCATTATTAAAGTAATCGGTGTAGGCGGTGGTGGCGGAAACGCAGTCAATCATATGTATAACGAAGGCATACACGATGTATCTTTCGCATTATGTAATACCGACAATCAGGCTCTCTGCCAATCGCCAGTAGAGACACGTGTCCAGTTAGGACGTAAAACGACAGAGGGTCTTGGAGCCGGCAACCGCCCCGAAGTAGCACAAGCGGCTGCTGAAGAGAGCAAAGAAGACCTGGAACGCCTGCTTAGCGACGGCACCAGAATGGTATTCATCACTGCAGGTATGGGAGGTGGAACAGGAACGGGTGCCGCACCTGTAGTTGCCCGCATTGCCAAAGACCTGGGTATACTCACTGTAGGTATCGTTACCATTCCATTCGTTTTTGAAGGACGAAAAAAGATCATACAGGCACTGAAAGGTGTGGAGAATATAGCTAAGAATGTAGATGCCCTGCTTGTTATCAATAATGAGCGCCTGATCGACATTTATGCAGACCTGACAATCCCAAATGCCTTTGCAAAAGCTGATGATACTCTGACTATCGCAGCTAAAGGTATCGCTGAGATCATCACAGTGCATGGCCATATCAATCTCGACTTCGCCGATGTGAAAACCATTCTTAAAGATGGTGGGGTAGCCATTATGAGTAGTGGATATGGTGAAGGTGAAAACCGTGTAGAAGATGCGATTGTAAATGCACTGCATTCTCCATTGCTGAATAATAATGATGTATTCGACGCGAAGAAGATACTCTTCAATATCTATTCCAGCGAAGAGAACCCTCTTATTGTGGAAGAAATGGAAGCTGTTGCCAATTTTATGAAACGCTTTGGCCCTGAAATAGAAGTAATCTGGGGAACTGCAACCGATAAGAAACTGGAAGAGAAAGTGAAGATAACGCTTCTGGCCACAGGATTCGGCATGTCAAGTATTCCGGGTATCGACGAGCATTACCGTGAACTTTCGGAAGAGGAAGAAGCCGAAGAGGAAGAACGCATCCGCCATGAGGAGGAAGAAAAACGCCGTATCAATGAAATGATCGAGAAGCATTACGGTAAAGACGGTGTGCAGACAATGGCCGTAAGGACTTCATTCTTTAGTCCTAAGCCGACTATCCTTTCTGCCGAAGAACTGGATAACGACCGCATTATAGACGCACTGGAAAATACACCTGTATTTAAACGTGACGAGAAGTTCAATCCGAGTGAATATCGCCCGGAAGCAAAAAAACAGGGCGACCTGTTCAACGACTAAAACAACAACTAAACACAATATATTATTATGAACTTATTTGATAAAGTAAGCGAAGACATAAAAGACGCAATGCGTGCCAAGGACAAAGTGAGACTGGAAGCTCTGCGCGGGATAAAAAAAGAATTCCTTGAAGCAAAAACAGCAAAGGGAGCAAACGATGAATTGTCTGATGATACAGCTATCCTCATTTTGCAGAAGATGGTGAAACAGCGCAAAGACAGCGCCGATATATATAAAACCCAGGGGCGCGAAGACTTGGCCGGAGACGAACTGGCACAAGTTGCCGTACTGGAAGAATACCTGCCTAAACAGCTTTCTCAAGAAGAACTGGATGCGAAACTCACTGAAATTATCGCTCAGGTTGGAGCAACATCTCCTGCCGATATGGGTAAAGTAATGGGGGTTGCCACTAAAGCTCTGGCCGGAGTTGCCGCAGGAAAGGCTATTTCAGAAACGGTAAAGAAGTTGCTTAGTAATTAGTAAGTAATTGCACTCAGATATAATTGAACAGGAGCATTCGTCAAATGCTCCTGTTTTTTATTAAATCGGAATATCATCCTTTTCCCTCTTTTTAGGAACTTCATTCTCTGTAAATAGCACTTCTTCTATTTTCTCCTCAGGCATCCCTGCTTTGAGTAATTTGTTCTTTAAGTCTAATTTACGGAAAATCATATTTTCCAGTTTATGATTCACCCCCAGTAACAATGAGACCTCAACACGTTTGTACCCCGAATAATAAAGCATGAAGAGTAATAGTTCCTTTTCCTTGAGTGACGAAAGAACAGCTTCGCCATAAGGTTGTTTCTGAAAAAAGTCTCTCGCCTGAACAATCATTTGCTTATTTGTGTTTTGCCTGAAATTCTCTATCATCAGTCTCATTCTTGTATACAATTCAGGCTCTTCTGTCGCACCGAATTCGATAGCGAGTTTCTTGACTTCCTTATCTATAGCAACCCATTCGTTGACAATACTTCTGTATATACTCTGCATATACACCATATTATCAGCCTGTTGCTCTACCATCTGATTTTGAGTTTGCAACTGTACTTTCAGTAACCTGTTCCGTTCTGCCTGATACCGGTTTTTCTGTTTCTGCTGCACATTTTTAAATACAACAATAACTATAATTAACAAGGCAACCCCAGCAATACTAGCCATATAGGTGTGGTGGCGCATTGCTGCATTATCCTGCTCCTTCTCCATTAAAGCCAGGTTATATCTATGCTGAGCTTCTGCTAGTTCTGTGGCATTCTTAGCTTTATAAACTTCCGTTGTAGTATCTTCATAAAGTTTACGATAAGGCAAAGCCTGTTTAAAATCTCCAACTTTTTCGTAATAGTCAGAGATAGCCTTATAGCTAGTTCGCAATGTATAGAGATACGTTATCTTTGGTAATTCTTTTATTAAAAGATTGGAGTAATATCTTGCTGAGTCTAATTGGTTCATATCATTATAAGAAAGAAGTAAACTCAAATTTACCCTTCCTGCTTCTTCTTTATTCGAATTATTATAATATGCCTGATGAAAAAAGGGTATTGCTATATCATACTCACCATGTGTGTAATAAATTAATCCCCGTAAATAAGTAAATGTCGTAATAAAATCAATGGCATTATTCTGTTTCGCCAGTTGCATCCCTTTATCATAATAATAAAGAGCCTGCTCTTTTTCTTTTTTTGAATTATATGTAATCAATAAGAGTCTTATTACCTCTAATTTATTAATATCAATATGCTCTTCCTTTTCATAACAATTTAAAGCCTGCTCTAAATTAAGAATCGCTTCATTATACATCTCTTTTTCATAATATATATTCCCTACACTATGCAAGCTCTTTGCTATCAGAAGATTATCATCTGTTTTTTGAGCATAATATACTGTAAGTAAACTATTTTCGAGTTCTTTGGGTGAATTTTCATTTTCATAATAGTAACTTCCGGTATAATAACTAGCAAGTGCACACATATATGGATTGTTGTTGTTTTCAACAAAATATCGTTGAGCCTGAAGAATAAGCGAGTCGTTGTGAATATCCTGATAATTTTTATATTTAGCCTGTGTTTTAATTACAATATACTGCATATAATGCTCCTTATTCAGATTTTCAGGAGATGGTATAGAATCCAATAAAGTTAATGCTTCAGCGGAATTATTCTCTGCTAATTCTAAGGCTTGTTTTAATAGAACAACAGACCGGCTATCCCGGTCGCAGGAATATAAAATTATAAATATAAATAATACAAAAACAAACTTTTTCATGCCCAGTTCTAGTATTTTCCCTTGTGTAAGTCGTTGTAGTTAACAGGAGGCCGGTTTTCCCCCGGCCTCCTGTAGTTATGTTTAGTCTAATTTGAGAGCCTAATGAATTACAAATTTACCATATTTATTTATACTTCCTGCCGAATTTTTAACCGTAATAGTGTATGAGCCAGGGATCAAGCCTGATACATCTATTGTCAGATTGTTTGTTTGTGATGTATTAATAGTCCTGGTGCAATATACCACTCCATTCTCATCTTTTATTACGATTTCAGTACTACCTATGTTTTGTGTAAAGGTGAAGTCGATATTCATATCCTCCGTCAGTTCTGCAGTAAATAATGCGAGTCTTAAACTACGAGGTTTAACGGCGCCGCCGCCAGTGTCATTTCCTCCATCTCCCTCTTTGTCAAAAAAGTCTATATCATCCGCATAGACCGTTGTAGCCATACAGGCAAACATCATTATAAATAAAAACAGTTTATTTTTCATCATTTAAATTTTATATAAAAGTTAATATTACCGCTGCTTCCCATTTAATGTACCCGGCAACGAAATAGTTTTGTGAGCTAAAAAGGTTAAATATAACAAATCCTCCATTCAAGGGCCACCTCTTGTTAAAGCCATAATCTTAATATGTTAAAGGTTAGTATAAAAAAATTATTGATAAGCCAAGAAGATAAGCCTCAGTACAGAGGAGTGTAATTATGCACCTCTTTCCGGGCTTATGAGGTCATTTACATTAATTGCCTTACGTTTTTCAATGGTAAATATAAGTATATATTTTCAAAATATACAATATATTTTTTAAAGTTTTAAATTCTTATTTTTTTCATTTCTACATCTTTTTTTAGCTTTCTATATCCTTAATCTCGCTAAAAACAACTATATTTGCGCGCAATAAATTTCAAAAGCTCTTTAATATATGTCTTTTATTGCAGATAAAGTAGTCATGGATGGATTGACATTCGACGATGTATTGTTGATCCCCGCTTATTCAGAAGTTCTCCCACGCGAAGTCGATCTCTCGACAAATTTCTCACGCAACATCAAGTTAAACATTCCGTTTGTATCTGCCGCTATGGATACAGTTACCGAAGCTAAACTGGCAATTGCCATTGCCCGTGAAGGCGGAATCGGAGTTATTCACAAAAACATGCCTATAGAGGCGCAAGCGCAACAGGTGAGATCGGTAAAACGAGCCGAAAACGGTATGATATCAAACCCTGTGAGCATCTTACGAAACAAAACCGTAGGACAGGCACTGGCAATGATGGCCGAATACAAGATCGGAGGTATACCTGTAGTCGACGAAAACAACTATCTGGTAGGTATTGTCACGAACAGGGACCTGCGTTTCCGCCGCGACATGAGCCAGCTGATAGATGATGTGATGACCAAAGAAAATATTATCACCACTCAGCAAACAACAGACCTTGAAGCAGCAGCCGACATATTGCAGCATCATAAGATAGAAAAACTGCCAGTGATAGACCACGATAATAAACTTATCGGCCTTATCACGTATAAAGACATAACTAAAGCAAAAGACAAACCATTCGCCTGCAAAGATGAAAAAGGCCGCTTGCGCGTAGCCGCCGGAGTCGGGGTGACTTATGACACCCTTGAACGTGTAGACGCTCTGGTTAAAGCCGGAGTAGACGCCATAGTCATCGATACGGCCCACGGACACTCGAAAGGAGTGGTAGAAATGCTTAAGAAAGTAAAAACGGCTTATCCTAATATCGACATTGTTGTAGGTAATATTGCCACAGGCGAAGCAGCGAAGTATCTGGTGGATGCAGGAGCTGATGCGGTGAAGGTAGGTATTGGCCCGGGCTCAATTTGTACTACACGAGTTGTGGCAGGCATAGGGGTACCACAATTATCGGCAATTTACGATGTAGCCAAAACACTGAAAGGGACAGGGGTTCCATTGATCGCCGACGGAGGATTACGCTATTCGGGAGATATAGTAAAAGCCCTGGCTGCCGGAGGATATTCTGTTATGATGGGCTCACTATTGGCAGGAGTAGAAGAGTCTCCCGGAGAAACCATTATCTTCAACGGACGTAAATTCAAGTCATACCGGGGCATGGGTTCATTGGAAGCAATGGAAAAAGGTTCGAAAGACCGTTACTTCCAGGATATGGAAGCAGACATCAAAAAGCTTGTTCCGGAAGGTATCGCAGCCCGTGTACCATTCAAAGGATCATTGTATGAGGTCGTTTACCAGATGACAGGTGGTCTCCGTGCCGGAATGGGTTACTGCGGAGCTCAAAATATAGGAGAGCTGCATAATGCCAAATTTACCCGCATCACCAATGCCGGAGTTGCCGAAAGCCATCCACATGATGTGGCTATTACAAGCGAAGCTCCGAATTATAGCAGAGGAGAATAAGTAACACACAAAGCATATAGCATGAACCCTGTGTATCAAAAAAATACACAGGGTTCTTCATTTTAGATTATTTTAAAATTTAGAAGCTTATATTTCTTGTATCTTTGTCCGGGATATATCTTAACTACTTAATAACATGCGCAGGAAACTTTTCTTTATAATAATTACACTACTAACTTCAACTACTGTCTTTTCTCAAAAAGACGACCCTGTTGTATTCAAGGTAAACGGGAAGCCGGTCTATTGGTCTGAGGTTAAGCAGGCTTACGATAAAGGTAATGAATATGCAGAAGAAAAAGAACCCATCGCTGATTTCATCAAGACATACGCCGATTATAAAAGCAACGTTGAAGAAGCCCGGGCACAGGGTATAGACACAACATACATATACAAGAGATCATACGAATCATTCAAAAACCAAATTGCAGATGCATATATGATCAGGGATACTGTCTATGAATCCCAGTATGTGAAGAAAATATACGGACGCATACTGGAAAATGTAGAAGTAAACCATATACTTATTCCTTTCGCCAATGAATTGGTACTACCGGCCGATACGGTAGAAATATACCGAAAATCCCTAGAGGTAAGGAATAAAATTATAAAAGACGGATTTAACCTCGAAGAATTCAGATCTCCCAGAATCACTCCATTTATGGCTAAGACAGAGGATCACAACGGATATCTGGGATGGGTTACCACTTTTATGCTCCCTTTCGAAGTAGAAAATGCATTGTATTCGCTCCCGATAAAAGAAATAAGCCAGCCTATAAGGTCTCACAGAGGTTATCACATAGTGCAGGTATTGGACAGGCGTCCGGCAACAGGCTCGGCCGAGGTGGAACAAGTCATGTTCAACTTCCCCAAAATTCCCCCTACAGATCACCAGATAGACAGTGTAAAAGCGGTGGCAGAAAGAGAGTATAACAACATCCGTTCCTCAGCTGATTTCACTCTGCTATGTGAAGAATTTTCCAAGGTTCATCAGACAGGTGATCAAGGGTGTTATTTCGGTATCATCGGGCTGGATTCACCCTTGTACCCCGATTTTAAAACAGCCGCGTTCAATCTCGAAAAACCGGGTGACATAAGCAAGCCTGCCTTAAGTAATTATGGTTACCACATATTAAGGTTGCTCCGTAAAATCCCGGTTCCCGAATTTGGTAAACTAAAGAATCAACTAAAAGAAAAGATAATCAAGAGTGACAAGGCACAGGAACTAAGTGATGGCAGCCGTAAACAGATTATGGAAGGAATGCATGTGGAAATAAATAAAAAAGCATATGCCGAACTGGAAAATATTGCGGCATCGTTATCCCCCCGTGATTCGGTGTTCAATACCCTGATAAAAAACGGAAATGATATATTATTGAGTATAGACGGAAAAAGAAAATATCAGGTAAAAGAATTTGACAAATATATCAAAATGCGGCAAAAGCTTCTGGAATCAGACCCTAACGAACTACAGATGTTACGCGTCGAAGAAGCTACGCCATATAGCCTGTCGACAGATATACTGAAAGAATACCTTGATGCCTTTACTGTTTTTTTAGCCAAAGATTATGAAAAATCTATACTGGAAGAAAGAGTTCCTGCATTCAGGCAAGTAATGGATGAATATGCAGATGGTGTACTTTTGTTTGAAGTAAAAGACAAAAATATCTGGAAACGTGCCAAGGCCGACGAAGAGGGATTGAATAAATTTTTTCTGGAGAACAAGTCGAAATATACGCTGGATGGAGAAAAATATAAAGGCATGATCGTATATGCCAAAGATATAAAAAGTTTGACTGAAGCCCAAAACATGCTACAGAGTACAGACACTAGAGAAGTTTTTACAGACAAAATAAGGGGAAGTCTGAACAAAGACTCTGTAACAGTCACAATAGAGCCCGGATTATGGGAAAAAGGCACCAATCAGTATGTTGACTATAAAGTATTTAATGGAAGCGAGCCAAAAGTACAGAACAAGCGATTCCCTTATTATTTCGTTTCAGGCAGGCTGATAGATAAGCCCGAAGACTTTACTGATGTAAGGAGTACTGTTGAAGCCGATTATCAGGAAAAACTGGAAAATGATTGGAACGCATACATAAGGGGTAAATACATGATTGAGTTTAATAAACCGTTTATTAAGAATTTGAAATGAAATATCCATTAGTTCTTTTAATATCAGCACTCCTCTCCTCCATAATATTCTCATGTAAAAAGGGGACCGAGACTTCTGTAGATGAAAACAGTCCGGCCCTGGTATCGGTAAAAAATAAAACACTATATAAAGCCGACGTAGAAAAGATCATTCCTATTGGCTTTACCGGGGAGGATAGTATTATGGCTGCCCAATCATATATGGATATGTGGATACACGACCAGCTTATGTACGACAAAGCCGAACAAAACATTGTGAACAAAAACGATATAGAAAGCCTCGTCGAAGATTACAAAAAATCACTGATAGTCAACTCATATCAGGAACAACTCTTGAAAGAACATTTCTCCCGGGAGGTTTCCGGCGCACAATTAAAGGCTTATTATGAAGAAAATAAAGAGAAATTTAAGCTTGAAGAGAATATAATAAAAGGACTGTATCTGAAAATCCCATCCAACTCGAAGGAGCTTAATAATTTCATAAAATGGTATAAACAAGGAACAGATGCCGCAGTAGAGAACATAGAAAAAAACAGGTTACAAAATGCTGCCAGCTATGAATACTTTTACGACCAATGGGTGAGCTTTGATGCTATAATGGAAAATATTCCATCTATAATAGACAATAAAGAGCAATATCTGAGAGTTAATAAAAACATTGAAGTAAGAGATTCTCTTTTTGTTTACCTGTTAAATATTAAAGAATTTAAACTGGCCGGAGATCAGGCGCCTTTTGAATACATTAAAGGTGTACTTTCCGAAATATATCTGGAACAACGAAAGGCCGACTATCTGAAACAGGTAAGAAAAGACCTTTATGAAAAGGCTGTATCAGATAAAGAAATTAAGTTTTATAATAAATAGAATATAATCTCTTTTTTCACGTTAAGAGAAAAAAGTGATACATATAATCACTATATTTACGCGATTTTTAATTAAACATATAACATGGTAAAACAAGCCGGAAGATTTATTTTATTGTTAGTATTATTAGGTTCAGGACTTTTTTGTAAAGCACAGGACAATATCATTGATCAAATAATATGGGTTGTAGGCGACGAAGCTATTCTGAAATCGGATGTAGAAAAAGCCCGTCTTATGCTACTTTCGCGAGGCGAACGTATCGAAGGCGATCCTTACTGCTTCATTCCCGAGCAGCTTGCTGTTCAGAAACTGTTTCTGGATCAGGCCAAGATAGACAGTGTCGATGTACCGGCATCAGAATTATCCAGAGGTGTCGCCAGTTATGAAAAGAGAGTAATAGCCAATCTCGGATCGAAAGAGAAGGCTGAAGAATATATGCAGGCCCCGATGAGCCAGCTCAGGGAAGAATGGAGGGAAGAAATCAGAAACGATTATCTGGTAACCGAAGCCAAAAAGAACATCGTGGGTAAGAAAACGTCATTAACACCGTCCGAGGTCAGAAGATATTATTCTCAACTGCCACAGGACAGCCTTCCTTATATACCAACGACAGTAGAAGTACAGATCATCACTATTGAGCCTATAATTCCTTTGACCGAAATAGACAAAGTAAAGGAGAGGCTGAGAGACTTCACCAATCGTATAAACGCCGGAGAGACCAGTTTCTCTTCTCTGGCAATCATGTATTCAGAAGACGGATCAGCCGCTAATGGCGGAGAAACCGGATTCAACGGACGTGGACAGTGGGTTCCGGAATTTGCAAGTATGGCGTTTTCGCTGAATGACCCTAAAAAAGTATCGAATATAGTTGAAACCGAATATGGATTTCACATCATTCAGTTAATAGAAAGAAGGGGCGATCTCATCAATGTGCGCCATATCCTTATGCGTCCGAAAGTACCTGCAGAAGAAATAGATAAAGCCATTAATCGGCTTGACACTATAGCTACATACATCAAAGAGAACAAGGTATCATTTGAGGAAGCAGCCGGAGGAATATCTACAGATAAAGATACCCGTCGCAACAATGGCTTGATGGTGAACCGTAAAGAAAGTTCAAACTACGGAACACCGAGATTTACAATGGAAGAACTTCCTGCCGAAGTGGGTAGAGTTGTAGATAAGATGAAAATAGGTGAAGTTTCCGCGCCATTCAAGATGATGCAAAACAACGGAAAAGAAGCAGTAGCAATAGTAAAGCTACGCTCCCGTACCGAAGGCCATGTGGCCAATGTGTCGGATGACTATCAGGCATTGAAAGAAATAGTGGAAGCCAAGAAAGAAGAAGAAGTTTTGAAAAAATGGCTGCAAAATAAGATAAAAGATACTTACATCAGAATAGAGGACAACTGGAAAAACTGTGACTTCCTGTATTCAGGGTGGGTGAAGGAATAAACAAGAATAATTGAATTGAAAATACATCTGTGTTAAGAAAAACAGTAAAATATCTGACACAAAGGCATAGAATCTCTCTGGTGAGTGTTCTGTGCCTCATTGCTCTATATGCGACAGCCCAATCGCTGACTTCTCCCCGGCTTGTTTTAGAAGAGCACCAGGTCCCCCAAAAACCACAGGACTCTATAAAAAAACAGACCAAACCGAAAGACAAAGGGGTAAAAGTTATAGAGATCATTAATTCAAACATTTTATTCCACCCTCAGAACGTTGATCATCAGATACTAAAAGACAGTGTTATCTTTTTTCATGATGGAGCTTATCTGTATTGCGACAGCGCGTACTGGAACGAAAATAACAATACATTCGAAGCATTCAGCAATGTACGCATGGAGCAGGGTGATACGTTATTCCTGAATGGCAGATACATGCATTACGACGGAAACACTAAATTGGTAAAGGTGCGGCGGGATGTGAGTCTTGAACATGTACCACAGGACAAGGGAAACATTGTTACCCTGTTTACTGACAGTCTCAACTATGATCGCAATATGAATCTGGGATATTATTTCGATGGAGGTATGCTTGTCGATTCACTGAACGAGCTGACCTCCTTTTGGGGACAGTATGAACCAAATCTGAATATGGCTACATTCCGCGACAGCGTAATACTGACAAATCCTAATTTTGTATTGTATTCCGATCAGTTAAAGTACGATACAGACCGGAAAATAGCCCTTATCTCAACTCCCACAACCATAGTATCCGACAGTGGTTACATATATACCAGTAATGGCTGGTACAATACCGAAAATGAAGAGTCTCTACTGCTAGACCAATCTACTGTGGTCAATAAAGAAGGGAACCGTTATCTCCGGGGAGATTCTATCTTCTATTATAAGGCACAAGGGTACGGAGAGGTGTTTGGCAATATGTACTTACAGGATACAGCCAAGCATGTTATTTTAAGAGGTCATTACGGTATCTATAACGAATTGGACGACTCAGCACTGGCTACCGATTCGGCGTTTGCAATCGAATATTCGCAAGGAGATAGTTTATATATTCATGCTGATACATTAAAGCTCATTACAATAGTTGACAGCACAAAGCTGAAACTAAATAAGATATTGGAACAACCGGCTGCCATAGAAGCACTGGAATTGACCGATTCTATAGGGACAGCATCTTTACCTTTGGATTCCATCGCACAAATAGCAGAAGAAGTTCAGACTCAATCGGAGGCAATAATAGCTGATATTACAGATGAAGAAGTAGTCATTCCGGGAGATTCTATAGAAAGTAAACCTCCTACCCTGCCAAAACCACAGGCCTCTGATACTGTACCCGAACGATTCCGCCTGATAAAAGCGTATTACGGAGTACGATTCTACCGGTCGGATATGCAAGGCGTATGCGATTCTTTGCAGTTCAGTTCACGGGATTCCATTCTGCACATGTATAAAGACCCGATACTGTGGAACACCAACAGGCAACTGACAGGTGACACTATAGACATTTACATGAATGACAGCACGATAGACCGCATGCATGTGAAACAATATAGTTTCTCTATAGAACAAAAGGACTCGATACACTTCAACCAGCTGAAAAGCCGCTCCTTGAAAATAAATTTTGAGAACAAGAAAGTCAACAGAGTATTAGCCGAAGGTAATGTAGAAACCATATCTTATCCTGAAGAGAAAGACGGCTCACTTAATTTGATACAAAACTGGCTGACCAGCAGTTATCTTGAGATATTTATGGAAGACGGGGCATTTTCTAAACTGGTAGCATGGCCTACTCCTGTAGCCAAAGCGACACCATTCAGCTTACTGCTGACTGATAAACTACGTCTTAGCGAATTCTATTGGTACGACTATCTGCGGCCTATTGATAAGGACGATATTTTCAGAAAAGTGGAAAAGAAAGCTGCGGACACCCGGCCTAAACGGTCTTCTGTCTTCGACAGGCCATTCGAAGAATTTTAAAGAAAAAACAAATGAGCGACATCATACATCTACTGCCCGATTCTATTGCCAACCAGATTGCCGCGGGAGAAGTTATACAGCGTCCTGCCTCTGTGGTAAAAGAACTGGTTGAAAATGCAATAGATGCCGGAGCAGACAGCATACAACTTATCATAAAGGATGCCGGGCGCACTCTTATCCAGGTCATAGACAACGGAAAAGGGATGTCGGCGACTGATGCCCGCATGGCATTTGAAAGGCATGCCACATCGAAAATTAAATCAGCTGACGACCTGTTCAGCCTTCGCACAATGGGTTTCCGTGGCGAAGCGCTGCCGTCTATAGCTGCTATCTCACAGGTGGAACTGCGTACACGCAAGGAAGAAGACGAATTGGGCACGTTACTGCAAATATCAGGTTCCAGAGTAGAATCGCAGGAATGTATCGCCTGTCCTTCCGGCAGTAACTTCTCTGTAAAGAACATATTCTTTAACGTACCTGCACGGCGGAAATTCCTGAAATCGAACGATACCGAACGTAGAAATATACTAACAGAGCTGGAACGCATTGTTCTGGTAAATCCGGAAATAGAATTTTCTTTTGCTGAAAACGATATCGAAGTATTACGTTATCCTGCGGCAAATCTGCGGCAACGGATAGTAAATGTTGTAGGCAAAAACTTCAATCAGCAACTTATATCCATCGATATAGAAACCTCTCTGGTAAAAATTAAAGGATATGTAGGCAAACCCGAAAGCGCAAGAAAAACCCGTGCCCTGCAATACTTCTTCGTAAATGGCAGATATATGCGTCATGCCTACTTCAACAAGGCTATAATAAGCGCATTCGAGCCATTGATACCAACAGGAGAAAACCCGAATTACTTTATTTATTTCGAGGTAGACCCATCAACTATAGATGTAAATATCCACCCTACCAAGACTGAGATCAAGTTTGAAAACGAGCAACCGATCTGGCAGATACTTTTTGCCGCAGTAAAAGAAGCATTGGGTAAATTTAATGAAGTGCCAACAATAGATTTCGACACCGAAGGAGCGATAGATATACCGATCCACGATCCATCGCGAAATGTGAGCCAGCCTCAGGTAAATATAAATCCGTCTTATAATCCTTTTAAAACAACAAGTATAGGGTCTTCCGGTTATAAAAGGCCAAAGTTGGATTGGGAACAATTCTATGAAGGCTTTGAGAATGAGAAAAAAGAAAATGACATATTTGCTGAACCACAACATGATACAAACCTGTTTAATTCGACAGAAGGGAAGCAGGAAAGGATAGACAACAACATAACCGATCTGGTAGTGCATTACCAGTATAAAAACAGATATATACTTACGTCGGTTAAATCGGGACTGATGCTGATAGACCAGCACAGGGCACATATAAGAATATTATTCGACCAATTCCTTTCACAGATCAGGCTGAAAAGAGGAATATCTCAGCGTACGCTCTTTCCGGAGATTATCGAACTATCCCCTTCCGAATCGGCCATGGTTCCTTACCTTATGGACGATCTGGAAGCTATCGGATTCGACCTGAGTAATCTCGGCAACAATTCATATGCGATCAATGGCATACCTTCCGAAATAACCAATCTCGACCCAATACAGGTCATTCATAATATGATAGGGAAAAGTGTAGATACAGGAAGCGATGTAAAAGAAGAAATACAGGAGTCGCTTGCTTTATCGATGGCTCATTCCGCTGCTATTCCCTACGGACACAAATTATCCGACGAAGAAATGAATAAAATAGTAGACCAGTTGTTTGCTTCATCTACTCACAAACACACTCCGGAAGGGAAGACAATCATCTCTGTTCTCGAAGATGATGTGATAGATAAAATGTTCAGATAAATACAACAATATTTTATAAGAAAAGAGGCTGTCCCAAAAGTAAGATTACACTATCAAAGTGTTACTTCCCTTTGTCATTCTGAGTGTAACGAAGAATCCCGACTCTCCGGAAACGAGATGTTTCACTCCGTTCAACATGATAAAGAGATAATAAAAATTATTTTTTAGACAGCTTCTTTTTTCATTCAAACAAAAACGGTTTGGTAATCTCCAATCTCTTTTTTTCCTCTTCAAAAAAGAATTTTTCCTCTCCGAAAGCAGGTTCCAGTTGATTGAACCATGTCGCTTTCGCATCATATTTTGCAAAAAACGGTATATCTACCCATTTGGGATTTCGCCCTTGCAGGAAGCGCAGGACAAATATTTTTTCTCCCCTTACCTCCTGAACGCCCAACACCTGAATCTTTCCTGCATGATCACTCATACTCGGCCCTCTTACCGTACGGCAAAGTCCGCTCACCTTGCGGTAAGCCCTGCGGAAAATCTGCCAGCATTTATCGAGAGGTAATTCAAAGTAATGCTTTGCCCCTGTATCGCGGGCAATGAACATATAGTATGGTATACAACCCAGATCGACCTGTTTGCGCCACATTTCCGACCACAATTCCGATTTGTCATTGATATTCCGCAATAATGGAGATTGGGTTCGTATCTGTGCCCCGGTGTTTCGGATACGTGTAATTGCCTGCCTAACAGCTTCGGTCGATAATTCTCTCGGATGATTGAAATGCGCCTGTACAGAAAGATTCTTACCTGCTGATACAATTTCTTTGAAAAGCCTGATCACATCATCGCTATCCTGATCGGTAAGATATCTGTAAGGCCAGTAAGCCAATGATTTTGTGCCTATACGTATAGAATGAATATGATTAAAATCGGGATGAAGCAATGGTTTGATATAGGTGGCGAGAGTAGAAGCATTCATAACCATCGGATCTCCTCCGGTAAACAAAATATCTGTTACTTCCTTATGATTACGCAGATACTTCAATAGCAGATCGGCCTCTTTCATGGCAAACTTCAGTTCACTCATACCTGAGAATTGAGGCCAACGGAAACAAAACGTACAATAAGCATGGCAGGTTTGCCCCTGACTTGGGAAAAACAGGACTGTTTCGGGATATTTGTGTTGCACTCCACGCAATCGGACCTCTCCCAGATAAGGTACGTTATGCTCCTGTCCGGCAGGATTGGGATTGAGTGATAACCGGATCTGCCTTATTTTTTCATCAACAATTCTTTTATCTGCATTTTCATCCAGCAGTTTTTCAACTGCCGCATAATGTCTTTTCTCCAACATTCCCCGTCTTGGGAAATTCAATGTAAAGATCGGATCAACCTCTGCATTATCCCAGTCTATCAGTTCATCTACTACATAATTATTTGTTTTGAATGGTAATACCCTGCCCACTACGTCTATTTCCTTCTTCATTTCATCCGGTAAAGATGCCATTTGAGGAATAGACAGATAGTTATGCAGTGCATACGTCTTTATCTGTTTGCTCATGCTAAATTAATATGTTTTTTAGTTGATATGTTTTTCTGATGTTTACAATATACAAAAAATGGGGCTAAAAGCCAATTACGCAGGCTTTCTGTATACATTTTTTAAAATATAATAACATTCCCGGACCTTACGCAAATGAAAAACTTGTATATTTGAATATCTAAATTACTTATAAAATATGAGAAATAATAAAGACCTGATGCTGGCAGTACTGATAGATGCCGATAATATACCATACTCGAATATAAAAGGGATGTTGGACGAAATCGCAAAGTTTGGTAATCCTACAATCAAACGTATATACGGGGACTGGACCAAGCCTACCGTATCGGGCTGGAAACAGCCATTACTAGAACATGCGATAACACCTATACAACAATATAGTTATACTACCGGGAAGAATGCGACCGACTCTGCGATGATCATCGATGCGATGGACATACTCCACAGTGATAAAGTTGATGGGTTTTGTCTTGTATCCAGCGACAGCGATTTCACCCGCCTGGCTGTAAGACTGAGGGAATCGGGAATGTTTGTGCTGGGAATCGGCGAAAAGAAAACACCTAATCCGTTTATTGTAGCCTGCGATAAATTCATTTATCTCGAAATACTGGAAGAAGATACAGAGATACCGCAAGACAGTACGGAAAAAGGCAGGGAGAAAGCAAAGAAAACAAAGATAGAGACTATCAACAAGAAACTTATCCAACTGATAAAAGCAACGATCAGGGATATTGCAGACGACGATGGCTGGGCATACCTGGGTGAAGTCGGCAATCTGATAATCAAAAAACGCCCCGATTTCGATCCCCGCATATATGGCTTTCCAAAACTAACGCCTCTCATCAAATCACAAAATAAGGTATTTGAAATCGATGAACGCGAAGTAGATAAAAAGAGCCATACAAAGCTTATTTATGTGAAAGTGAAAGATTGATCTTTCAAATCTACGGATATTTATCTTCCCGGAAAAAGTAATTAGTAGACAGTGGTCAGAAGAAAAAATGAAGAATTAAGAATGAAATGCGTTGTTTACTGATCACTGCTGACTGATATAGTTACTTTTTAGTTAAACAACTCCGGCAGTTATATGGTTATATTGGATAAAGAAAGCTTCAAAAAAGCTGTTTACGACATAGTCAGGCTTATTCCACTTGGACGTGCAACGAGCTACGGAGCTATAGCCAAGGCGGTGGGATATCCGAATATGTCACGTATGGTCGGTGCCATAATGGGCGATTGTTCTGAAGAGAAAATTCCCGCATACAGAGTGGTCAACAGCCAGGGATATCTGAGCGGACGATTTGCTTTTGAAACACCAACCAAGATGCAGGAGCTGCTGGAAGCCGAAAATATTAAAGTAAAAGATAACAAGATCTGTAATTGGAGGAAGGTATACTGGAACCCGCTCCAAGAAATAAAACTGGAATAAACAATATAACTGAATGAGTTTAACTGCCCCATATATTATAAGCATAAACAAACGATTGATCCTATATATATTCTGTTTTTTCATATTTCCTCTCTCGTTAGCAAGCCAGATCCTTACAGAAGACAGCATACCTGTACAACTAGGCAAGAAGACCGAAAAGTCCATTTATACTGATAATTTTAAGACGCACGGCGGATTCTACCGATGGGCATGGGGAAAGCATTACAGTGATCTGTATTACCGGCCTGTCACCGTGAAAACCGCATCGTTAGACAATCTGGCCGGAGGTTTATCCATTGCCGGACAAATACCAAAGCTACATGCCCTCATACTGGAAAACCAACAAAAACAGTTGTACCTGTTGAAACCTCTTGGAGGATCGTCCAGTTTTCTTGAATCTAAATTTTTTCAGGATGTATACGAGCGTGAAGATTTTAAAGGGACATATCTTAATGATTTTATTAGAGAAGCCTATACGGTTGTTCACCCATATATTTTCATAGCTGCCGAACGTCTGGCAAAAGCCGCACAACTGGGAGACTCAGACCCGGCAATCGTATATATTGCCAAAGGGAACGAGTGTGACACCATATCGGATGGAAGCGAGCTAAAAGACAAGCTTGTCGGAATATCACGACTTCCCGATATAAGAGAATCAGGAGTGATTAATGATACAGATACATTACTGGAGATATTACACAAGGATAATTTTGTGAAAATCGATCAGCAAAAGTACATTAAAGCCCGTCTGTTCGATATGCTGATAGGAGACTGGAATAAGGTGTCTGAAAACTGGTATTGGATACCATCGACAGATGGTAATTTTACTATTTACACCCCCCAGTCGCTAGAACGTAGCCATGCTTTCACTAAAGTGGATGGGGTGTTCTTCAAAGAATTACTGAATATGCTTGGAGTAGGCTTTATTACAAATTATGAAGGTAATCTGAAGGATGTAAGAAAATTCAACAAATTATCTTATCCTCTGGATATCGCCATTACTCAAAGCTGTACTGCAGCCGACTGGCAACAGCAGGCAAAAGAGCTAAAGTCACTCTTGGCTGACGATGTTATAGATCTTGCATTCTCTAAATTACCACAAGAGATGCAGAATAAAGAATCAGATTTGATCAGAAAGAACCTGAAGCAGCGAAAAAAGAATCTGGAAAGAATTGCATTGGAATATTATAAATATACACAGAAAACACCAGTGTTGACAGGCTCGGATAAAAGCGAACGGTTTGCGATAGAACAGGACGAGGACAAAAACCTAAGAATCAGAATCTTTGACAAACAGACTAATACCCTGACTTTTGATAAATTGTATATAGAAAAGTATACCGAAGAAATATGGCTTTATGGTCTGGGAGGTGATGATGATTTTGAAGTAGACAAAAAGAAACGGAACATATCCTTATTACTGATTGGAGGAAAGGGTAAAAACGAATATAAGATAGGGCCTGGAAAAAATGTATCGGTATATGAATACAAACCGGAGAAAGATCGATTAAAAGAAGAGGTAAAAGCTGCTAAGTTGGTTATACCAAATGATGAAAGCGCTCTTGACTACGATTACCGGAAATTGAAATACTCCACTGTGTCGGTTACCCCGATAGGATTGTATGACTCCGATCTCGGGCTGAATATAGGAACTTCGGTTTCATATACGTTATATGGATTTCGCAGAGCCCCGTATACCCGGCGCCATCAGGTGAGCTACGATTATACGAACGGATTCACCTATCAGGGGATTTTTCCGAGCTACGACCACAAAAAGAGCCTGCATGTGGCAGCATATTTAGGTAGCCCGGCCTATTTCTCCAACTTCTTTGGCTTTGGGAACAGGACTAGTGGCTATAAAGACGAAGGTAAAAAATACAATCGTGTAAATATTACAAAATATATGCTTGCTCCTGCTTTGTATTATAATATCACAAAAGAACAAACGATTTACACAACGGCATCTTTCGAAGTATATAAGGTAAAAAATCCTTCAGGAAGAGATCGCTTTATTAATACAATATATGAAGATGGGCATTATATATACTCCCCAAACTATTTTATGAACCTGAGCATGACTTATGAGTTGAATAAAGAGTTACCATACTTTCTTTCCTCAGTATCTTTTGCCGTTACAGGTGGATGGAATTTTAATATAGATGAACCCGACAGGAATTATGCTTATACAAAGGCAAAACTGGGGTTGAATTTTAAAATAACCGATCGCATCTCATTTGCTACCCAGTTTAAGGCAACTGCCTTGTCGTCTTCTAAATACGAATTCTATCAGGCGGCGACTACCGAGCTAAGAGGATTTCGTGACAACCGTTTTATCGGACAACAATCATTCTATCAATACTCCGATATCCGTCTCGATATGGGTAAACTCAAAAATCCGCTCACACCGCTGAAATATGGGGTATTCGCAGGAGTCGATCATGGACGGGTCTGGTATGACGGGGAAAGTTCAGAAAGGTGGTATTCTTCTTACGGAGGCGGTTTCTGGCTTACCATATTACGTAAATTCACAGGTAAATTTTCATATTTCGGATCGAGCGATGGTAGCCGCTTTATGTTCCAGTTAGGGATGGGTTTCTAATTCTAAAATAACTTAAACTATAATATTATGATACAGATTAAAACACTAGCCAAAACAAGCCTTGAAAAGATAACAGGCACCTTCAACCTGGCCTTTTCCGATTATTTTGTCCCTATCCATCTTACATTGGAGCAATTGAGTGCAAAGATGAAATCGGACAGGGTAAACCTTGAATATTCAGTCGGAGCTTTTGAAGAAGAGGAGCTTATCGGGTTCATCCTCCACGGAACGGATATTATAGAGGATAAAAAAGTTGCTTACAATGGAGGAACCGGAGTAATTCCTTCAAAAAGAGGAAAGGGACTGACAAAGCAGATGTATGATTTTATCCTCCCAAGATTAAAAGAAGAAGGCATTGACTATCTGACATTGGAAGTTATCTTCAAAAACATCCAGGCAATAAAATCTTACGAAAGAGTCGGATTTAAAATTGCCCGGGAGCTAAAATGTTATAAAGGGCAAACCTCTTTAAGCGGAAAAGCCGACAACGTTACCATTAAAGAATTAGCCGGTTACGACTGGGATATGATGCAATCCTTCTGGGATTTCACTCCTACATGGCAGAATTCGGCTCATGCACTGGATGAACTCAAAAGCATTAATAAATCACTGGGAGCATATATAGACGGGCAGTTAACAGGTTTTATAATCTATAATCCCGGCAACGGAAGAATTCAGCAGATCGCTGTGCACAAAGACTTTCGCAGAAAAAAGATAGCCTCTGCATTAATCGCATCAATAACAAAAGAACCGGGGACTGAATTATCGATCGTTAATATTGATAAAAATTCTGAGCCGCTAAACTCATTTCTCCTGAATATAGGTCTTGAAAATTATATCGACCAACTAGATATGAAGCTTGAACTTTGATTCATATTAATATTAATTTTAATCGAGCAGAATGCAGACGACAGCAGAAAAAGTTTGTGAATTTGATGCCGTGATACAAAAAGTGCCGGATATTGACGGAGCTTATATAGAAATCCCTTTCGATGTAAAAGAAGCTTTCGGCAAAGGGCGTGTTCCCGTCAATGCGACTTTTGATGGAGTCCCTTATCAGGGAAGCATTGTACGAATGGGGACACCAGGACATATTATTGGTATCAGAAAGGAGATACGAAAACAAATAGGGAAGCAGCCCGGCGACATAGTTCATGTAATGATAAAAGAAAGATAAAAGGATTAAAATAATAGGTATTTTAAAAATTGTCTTATTTTTGCGATCGTTCTATTAATATATTTGTTCTAAACCTTTTTTCTTTAAAATGAAGCAAAGCCTAAGTTTAGCAGAATCTAAGCCACACTACGAAATACTCGACGGATTGCGGGGTGTAGCGGCCCTGGTCGTTGTGTTTTTCCATGTATTTGAAATTCATTCGCATGGCGACCATTCAAAACAGATAATAAATCATGGGTACTTAGCCGTCGATTTCTTTTTTATGCTTTCTGGTTATGTTATCAGTTATGCCTACGACGACCGCTGGGGAAAAATGACATTGAAGGATTTCTTTAAACGACGGATCATTCGCCTCCACCCTATGATTATAATCGGATCTCTGATCGGTGCGGCATTATTTTATTTTCAGGCATCACCCGGATTGGGGTGGGCCGGTATTGCCGACGTCCCTGTCTGGAAAATGTTGCTTGTCATGCTGATCGGTTGTACCTTGATTCCTGTCGGCAAAGGCTTAGACATAAGAGGCTGGCACGAAATGCATCCTTTGAACGGTCCCGCGTGGTCTTTGTTTTTCGAATACATAGCTAATATTATATACGCATTAGTTTTGCGCCATCTATCCAAAATCTTACTAGGTGTATTTGTTGCTATTGCTGCCGGAATAACAATACATTATGCGCTGACCAATCCGAACGGTGATATAATCGGCGGATGGTCTATCGACGATCCCACACAACTGCGGATCGGTTTCACACGCCTTGCATTTCCATTTATGGCCGGACTGCTTTTAGCCCGCACAGTGAAACTCCGTTACACGAAAAATGCCTTTCTTACAGCCAGTCTTTTACTGGTAATATTGTTCTCGATACCACGCCTTGGTGGTACGGAAAATCTTTGGATGAATGGATTATACGAATGCTTTTGCCTGATAATCATGTTTCCTGTCATTGTATTGCTGGGTGCAGGAGGAAAGGTAAAAGGAAGAAAAGCATCAAAACTCTGTAAATTTCTTGGGGATATTTCTTATCCTATCTATATCACCCACTATCCGATAGCCTACGTTTACATGGGCTGGGCTACAAATAACGGCTATGGGCTGGAAGATTCATGGATGCAAGGTATTTTAGTAGTATGTGCGTCTGTTCTGGTTGCATATATATCGATGAGATTCTATGACATTCCTGTCAGAGAATGGCTTCGTAAAAGATTTCTGAAATAAAAGAACTAAGATAAATGCAGATGAAATACTTTCAGGTATTGTTGACAAATAATATCTGAAAGTTTTATTCATTCTACCCTTACCATACTGTTATATATTTTAATATTTACCTCTAAAACTGAATCCCTTCTCATTATTAATGATTTTCAACTTTTTGATAATGAATAATACAACCTGTACTTTGACTATTTGATTTTAAAATCATATTTTTGTAATTGAATAGTTTTCTTGATCGAACGGAAGGATCATCAAAAAGAAGAATTATAAAAAATGGTAAGTCACTCTTTGTAAAGTATCTTCCATTATAACCATTGAGACTAACATTTTTCGGCAAAAATTATCGACAAAAAGTGAGTACAAAACAGAGATAAAATCGTATATATAGTAAAACCAAGGTATAATATATTAATATACGACAAAAACATAGCTATTCTCAATACTTTTTCAGTATAGATAAAAGAGGTTAAGCAGGATGGCAGAAAAAGAAGATTAATACTCTGGAAAAGCGGAATCAGTTAACTTATTATATACAGAAACAGAAATCAACCATGAAAAAAGTATTATTTACGTTGTTAATTTTCAGTCTGGCACTCATCAGTTGTACCCAGCAATCAAAGGACGGACAGCCCTCAACAATGATCAAGACTCCGGTGCCTGAACGACCAGCCGGACAGAACGATGTTCTGGAACTAAGAACCGACCCTCTACCGACAGTTCGGGTAGCCTTTATCGGTCTTGGGATGCGAGGTCCTGGTGCTGTGGAACGCATGACACACATCGATGGAGTGGAAATCATTGCCCTGTGTGACGTGGAACAAAAGAACACAGAGAAAGTCAATAAGATGCTTGAAGAAAAGGGATTACCTAAAGCTCAGGAATTTTACGGAGATACTACTGTATGGCGTAAAGTGACAGCTTTACCAAATGTAGACCTTATTTATGTAGCTACTGACTGGAAATCGCACGCAACGATAGGTGTACAAGCCATGAAAGACGGTAAACATGTAGCCATTGAAGTTCCGTCAGCAATGAATATGGATGAAATATGGGCGTTGATCAATACATCGGAACAAACCCGCAAACATTGTATGCAACTCGAAAACTGTGTTTACGACTTCTTTGAACTGACAACTTTAAACATGGTTCAACAAGGCCTGTTAGGTGAAGTCATCCATGGAGAAGGAGCCTATATACACGGTTTACAGCCGTATTGGGATGAGTATTGGAACGACTGGCGTATGGATTATAATAAAAATCACAGAGGAGATGTATATCCTACCCATGGTCTGGGCCCTGTATGTCAAGCTATGAATATTCACCGTGGAGATAAGCTTAATTACCTGGTTTCGGTAGATACTAAAGCTGTAGGTAATCCGGCTTTCCTGAAAGAAAAGAGAGGGGAAGACGTGAAAGACTTCCGCAACGGAGACCACACGTGTACACTTATCAGCACTGAAAAAGGAAATTCTATACTGATCGAGCATAATATCACTTCGCCTCGTCCATATAACCGTATGTATCAGCTTACAGGAACAAAAGGTTTTGCCAATAAATATCCTGTGCAAGGCTACGCGCTGGGAGCCGAAGACCTTGATCCGGAAATGACAAAGAACCATGAAAACCTGACTACACATAGCTTTGTTCCGGACGATGTAAAAAAAGCGTTGATGGAAAAATATAAACATCCTATAGCCAAAGATATTGAAGAAAAAGCGAAACAGGTAGGCGGACATGGAGGGATGGACTTTATCATGGATTACCGCCTGATCTACTGTCTCCAAAAAGGCTTGCCTCTCGACATGGACGTATATGATTTAGCTGAATGGTGCTGCCTGATACCATTGACCGAAATATCCCTTGATAATAATTCTGCTCCGGTTGAAATACCAGACTTTACCCGTGGGGCATGGAATAAACTCGACGGATTGAAATTCGCACAGTAAATCCCATAAACATATAGTAGAAAGCCTGTTTTCAGACAGGCTTTCTGTCAGTTAGTACTGCATGCCCGCAGCATACTTATCAATCAATGTTAACATGAAGACCAAAATAAAGAAACTATTACCTGTAATAATCTCAGCTATTCCCTTTTTCATGACCGTCTCTGCCCAGAATATCCTACCCTACTGGCAGGATGTGAAAGTAATTGGAGTGAACAAAGAAGCTCCACGTACTACTTTTATGAGTTATGGCAACGAACAGGATGCCCGCCAAGCTATAGAGGGTGCCTACACCGATTATACAAAAAGCAAATGGCATATTAACCTGAACGGGACCTGGAAGTTTTATTTCACAGATGCATATAAGAAACTCCCTCAGAACATAACAAATGCTGATATTAATACGGATAGCTGGCATGATATTAAAGTTCCTGGAAATTGGGAATTGCAGGGCTTCGGTGAAGCGTTCTATGTGAATCAGCCATACGAATTTGCCACCTACAATCCGACTCCTCCACTTTTGCCGGAAGAAAATCCGGTAGGCGTTTACCGTCGCGATATAGAAATCCCATCTGACTGGATGGACAGGGATATTTTCCTTCATCTTGCCGGAGCCAAATCGGGCGTATATGTCTACATTAACGGAAAAGAGGTCGGCTATAGCGAAGATTCGAAAGATCCTGCCGAGTTCCTGATAAATCCTTATATACAGGCAGGTAAGAACGTCCTTACCTTAAAAATATTCCGATGGAGTACAGGTTCATGGCTCGAGTGCCAGGACTTTCTCCGGGTGAGTGGGATAGAGCGGGATGTATTCCTCTGGTCGCAACCCAAAACAGCGATAAAAGACTTCAGAGTAGTATCTACTTTGAATGAGACATACAAAGACGGGATATTTAAGTTGGACATAGACCTGAAAAACACGAATGCTACCGATAAGAACCTGACTGTAAAATATGATCTTACTGACACAAAAGGCAATTCTGTTACTTCCGATTCAAAGAGTGTAACGATTAAAGGTAAGAGCCTGGAAACAGCTAATTTCGATTATACAATAGCAAATGTTGCTACATGGACTTCAGAAAATCCAGGTTTGTATAAGTTAGTAATGACTGTGGAAGAAAGCGGAAGAGTTGTTGAAGTGGTTCCATTCAAAGTAGGTTTCCGCCGTATAGAGATAAAAGACAGCGATATTATAGTCAATAAAAAAACTTTGCGGCTTTTCTATGTCAATGGCCAGCCAATAAAACTAAAAGGAACGAATATCCATGAAACATCAGAGGACGGACATTACGTAACCCCAGAGCAGATGCGCCGGAACTTCGAACTGATGAAACTGAATAATATAAACTCGGTTCGTCTGAGCCATTATCCTCAGGACCGTAAATTTTACGAGATGTGTGATGAATACGGCCTCTATGTGTATGATGAAGCTAATATAGAATCGCACGGTATGTATTATACCATTTATCAGGACGATATGCGAAAAGGTGCAGTAGGTCATATCGATGGACGTAAAAGAGGTACACTGGGGCATAACCCGGATTATCTGGAAAGCCATCTTTCCCGTATCCGCAACATGTTTGAAAGGAATAAAAACTATCCGTCTCTGACTATCTGGTCATTGGGCAATGAAGCCGGAAACGGATTCAATTTCTATAATGCATATACCCTGCTAAAGGAACTGGACAAAGACCTGATGGCACGTCCCGTTAATTATGAAAGGGCACTAGAGGAATGGAATACCGACATGATAGTGCCTCAGTATCCATCAGCCAAATCTTTTGAATATTACGGAAAAAACGGACGACGAAACGAAAATATGAATAACCGTCCTTATGTACCTTCCGAATACTCGCATGCCATGGGTAACTCCAGTGGCAATCTCTACGATCAGTGGGTACAGATATACAAATACCCAAATCTTCAGGGAGGTTATATCTGGGAATGGATAGACCATGCCGTGAAATATAAAAAAGATGGTAAGGAAATATGGGCTTATGGTGGGGATTTCGGCAAAGATCAACCTTCGGATGGTAATTTTGTCGCCGATGGCATTGTTAATCCTGACCAGAATCCACATCCTGCTATGGCTGAAGTCAAATATACGCACCAGAATGTAGGATTTGAGGTTGCTGATCCGGATAAGAGACAGTTTAAAATAAAAAACCGTTTTTACTTTACAGATCTGGCCGGTTATACAGTTAAATACCGGATATTGAAAAATGGTAAAAGCATAAAGGAAAGCATATTACCTTTAAATCTGGCTCCACAGGATTCAACGATTGTAACTATTCCTTTACCAGAGTCAAAGACTAAGCCCGGAACAGAATATTTTGTAAACTTTGAAGTAATAAGTAAGAAAGCGGAACACCTTGTTCCCGCCGGACATATAGTCGCTTACGACCAGTTTGAACTGCCTGCAACGGGAGAAAAAGAATTATATAAAAATACAGGCGGCTCCAAACTTGCGATTTCAGACGCTGGAGGCAAGATAAATATCAGTTCGTCCAAAGTAAATTTTGTCTTCGACAAACAGCAGGGTATAGTAACTTCCTACAACGTAAACGGGACGGAATATTTTGCTGACGGATTCGGTATTCAGCCGAACTTCTGGCGGGCACCGGTGGATAATGATTATGGCAATGGTGCACCCAAACGTCTACAGATATGGAAGCAATCCAGCAAAGATTTTAAAGTTTCAAAAGCAGAGACAACCGGCAATCCCGATAATTCAGTAACACTGAGTGTGGCTTACGAACTGGCAGCAGGAAACGATTATATAGTAACATATAAAATCCATCCTTCGGGGGTAGTTAACGCTGCGATAAAGTTCACAGCAGCAACTGCCGAAGAAACAAAAGCGGAACTGACTGCCGAAGCGAAAGAGGCCACGCAGTCTGAAAGTGCCGAAAGGGACAGGATAAGACGCGAGACTTCCAAACTGGAAGTACCACGTATTGGGGTGCGTTTCCGTATACCTGTGGCAATGAACCAAGTGCAGTACTTAGGCCGGGGCCCGGAAGAAAATTATCCTGATCGCCATAAGGGTACTTTAGTCGGATTATATAAAACGTCTGCCGAAGATATGTATTATCCGTATGTTCGTCCACAGGAAAACGGACATCATTTGGACACCCGCTGGGTAGCTCTCAATCAGGCCGGGGGTAAAGGCATTCTTATTGTAGCAGATAAGACAATCGGCTTTAATGCATTGCGTAATTCGGTAGAAGACTTTGACTGCCAGGAATCGAATGCTGATTACCAGTGGCGGAATATGTCACCACAGGAAATTGCTGATAAAGATCCTGAAAAAGCGAAAGATGTGCTTCGCAAACAAACCCATGAATCAGATATTACCCCTCGCAACTTTGTTGAGGTGTGCGTGGATATGAAGCAGATGGGCGTTGCAGGCTACAATAGTTGGGGAGCACGTCCCGAACCGGAATATAGTATTCCTGCAAATAAAGAATATAACTGGGGTTTCACACTGGTACCGATAAATAATACGAATGAAATTTCAGGAAAAACAGAGTATAAATATTAATTATACAGATCTAGGGTTGAATCTGCATTTTTCTTCGGTAACTTTATCAATAAGATAAACAATGAGCAAATATGATTATATGCCAATGAAAAAGAAAAATAATATTTATAAAGCTTCAGGTTTAGTAGGGGTAGACCTATGTGCCTACCCAGATAATATAAATAATATAGTGGGCGAACACATAGGTTCTCCCCTACAAGCTAATAAACTGAAAATTGTGTCAGGTTTTTTGAAAAAGTTGCAAAAGTGTAACTTTTGTAACTTTTTTGTTAATTGATAACTGGTAACTGTTGACTGATAACTGTAAATATGTGTCAACTTTGTCAACTTTTAACAACCCCGGCTAATGGTTCGCATTAATTGTTAATTATCTTTGAAAAGAATTAACCTAAATACAGTAAGCAATATGAAGAAAAATGTACGGCTGATCACAACTTTCCTAAGCATATTTTTATGCTTTTCAACAGTAGTTTCAGCCCAGAAACAATTCACATTAAAGTCTCCTGATGGAAAGATAGGAGCGCAGATTTCAGTAGGTAAAATTATTGAATATTCAGTTTCTCATGAAGGGGATCTCATGCTCGACAAATCGGCCATATCCATGCAATTAGCAGATGGCAGTACATTCGGGGTTGATCCAAAGTTGACAAAATCATCTACAAGTTCCATTAATCAGACAATAGATGCAACTATATACAAGAGAAACAAAATAACTGACAACTATAATGAGCTGACTCTTCGTTTCAAAGGAGATTACAACATTGTTTTCAGAGCTTATAATGACGGGGTTGCCTATCGCTTTGTATCCACAACAAAAAAACCTTTTGTGGTAGAAAACGAACAGGTTGAATTTAATTTCCCTTCCGATGCCAAAGCATTTGTCAATTATGCCAATAAGCCGGAAGGAACATTCGAGAGCCAGTATATGAACTCTTTCGAGCAGCCTTACCATCATATCCTGCTATCAGAATGGAATAAGAAACGTCTTGGTATTTCGCCGCTTGTGGTTGAGGGTGTAAACGGTAAAAAAGTTTGTATCGTAGAAGCCGACCTGATGAACTATCCGGGTATGTTCCTTTATCCGAATGAAAAACAAGGATCACTAAAAGGTATATTTGCACCATATCCTAAAGATGTGGAACAAGGCGGACACAATATGCTACAAATGCTTGTGAAATCGAGAGAAAGCTACATTGCTAAATTCGATGGTGCGACAGATTTCCCATGGCGTGCCGTTGTTATATCAGCAATGGATTCGGAACTGGCCGACAACGATATGGTTTACAAACTAGCTACTCCAGCCCAAGGCGATTATTCGTGGGTGAAACCCGGAAAGGTTGCGTGGGACTGGTGGAATGCCTGGAACCTGTATGGCGTTGACTTTAAAACAGGAGTCAATAACGATACATATAAATATTACATTGATTTCGCATCCAGATATGGTATCGAATATGTTATCCTGGATGAAGGATGGGCTGTAAACAAACAAGCCGATCTGTTTCAGGTAGTACCTGAAATCGATCTGAAAGAATTAATTGAATACGGTAAAAAGAAAAATGTAGACCTTATTCTTTGGGCAGGCTACTGGGCTTTCGACAGGGATATGGAACGTGTCTGCAAACATTACAGTGAAATGGGTATCAAGGGCTTTAAAGTAGACTTTATGGACAGGGACGACCAGATCATGGTCAACTTTCATCACCGTGGTGCCCAGATGGCTGCTAAATATAAAATGCTGGTAGATTATCATGGGACATACAAACCTACAGGCTTACAACGGACATATCCAAACGTTATCAATTTTGAGGGTGTAAACGGATTGGAGCAAATGAAATGGGGTGCAGAAAAACTGGATCAGGTTACTTACGATGTAATAATTCCATTTATCCGTCAGGTAGCAGGCCCTATGGATTATACACAAGGCGCTATGCGTAATGCTTCAAAAAATAATATTAAGAGTGTGAACAGTGAAGCCATGAGTCAGGGCACACGCTGCCGCCAACTAGCTGAGTATGTCATCTTCGAATCTCCGATAAACATGCTTTGCGACAGCCCTTCCAATTATGAACGGGAAGAAGAATGCACTAAATTTATTGCTGCGGTTCCAACTATATGGGATAATACAGTATCTCTGAACGGAGAAATTGGTAAATATGTTTCTATAGCCCGCCAGAAAGGAGACACATGGTATGTAGGCTCTATGACTAACTGGGATGCACGTAATCTTGAACTGGATCTGTCTTTCCTTGGGGAAGGTAGTTTCAAGGGAGAAGTCTTTAAAGACGGAGTGAATGCCGACAGAGCAGCCCGCGACTATAAGAAAGAAATCATTGATATTCCGGCTAACAAAAAGCTTCCGATATCAATGGCTCCGGGAGGTGGATATGTAATTAAGATAACAAAGAAGTAAAACACGATATTATTACATAAAGGCGAAAACCTCTGTTCCATCACGGATCAGAGGTTTTCTGTTGTAAAAACTTTAATGAGTTCTATATATTAATTAATTGTATGATCTCGTTTTGTTAATACTCGGCTGGTAAGGCTTCGAGTTGTACCCTTGAGAATACAGGCCCGTCTTTACACACATACTGGCTACCGACATTGCAGCGCCCGCACTTACCTACGCCACATTTCATACGGTTTTCAAGTGTTGTATATATATTCTCCGGAGCAAAGCCCAGTTTCTCCAATACCGGAAATGTGAACTTGATCATTACCGGAGGCCCGCAAACGATAGCTATTGTATTTTCCGGCGACGGATTCATTTTCTCCAATACCGATGGAACAAAGCCCACTTCGCCTTTCCAGTCAGGAGTTTCTCCTCCCGGATCGACTGTAGTAACGAGCCGTACATCGGACATCTCATCCCATTCTTTCAGCTCATGTTTATATACCAGGTCGGCAACAGATTTAGCTCCGTAAAGGATACTTATATCTTTAAAATTCTCGCGTGTATCCAGTGTATTCCAGATTACACAGCGCATAGGGGGCAATGCTATACCTCCGGCAATGAACAACAGGTTTTTCCCTTTCCATTCATCTATCGGAAATGTATTACCAAATGGCCCGCGGAATCCCATTGTCTGTCCTTCTTCTAACTTCGCCAATGCAGAAGTTACTTTTCCGGCCTCACGGAATGTGCACTCAATATATCCTTTGCGGGTAGGAGAAGATGCAATACAGAAGGTACTCTCTCCCTCGCCAAATGCAGAGTATTCACCAAATTGTCCGGCTTTGAACTGGAAGTTCTGTGCTACTTCTTCATCCTTAAATTTCAGGCGGAAGGTTTTTACCCCCGGTGCTTCGTCTATTATTTTTTCTATTGTAACTAAATAGGGAAGATATATATTTGGTTTATCCATAATTATCTAATTTTCAGATTGTCTCTTTTTCTAGTTCGCTGATCGATTCCAAATGTTCACATATATTCATATCTACCGGACAAGCCCGTGAACAACGGCCACAGCCTGTACAGCCTGTCACCGAAAGCCGTTCGGGCATATAAGAGAATTTATGTAGCAGGCGTTGCCTCCATCGCTGGCTTTGCACTTCACGAGGATTATGTCCCGATGTATGAACGGTAAACAAAGAGAATCCGCAGGCATCCCAACAGCGCAGGCGGTTTCCTGTATTGCCTTTCGAATCTTCCTGTATATCGAAGCAGGCACAGGTAGGACAGACAAAAGCACAAGCCCCGCAACCGAGGCATCGTTCCGATTGTTTTTTCCATACTTCGCTTTCAAACATACCCGAGATTTTGCCTTGTAATTCATCCAGACTGAATCGTACAGGAATTTTTGCCAGATAGTCTTCCTTATTTACTTCAGGTGCATCTCCAAATAGATCGTTGTATTTTTCGACAAGTGCTTTTCCTTTATCTGTAATCACTTCAACAAGGTAACCATCGTTTATCCTGGTAAGTAATATATCGCTGCCTTCCGTATTACCCGGACTACCGTTTACAGAGGTACAGAAACAGTATTCATCACACGTTGAACAACTAACGCTGATCAAAGTCGTACGTTTCATCCTTTCATTAAAAGGCAGATCCGGCGTACCCCAATTGAAAATAGAAGACAACGGTTTAAATCCTGTCGCATCACATGGATGCATGCCAAATACCACTGTTTCAGGGATGGCTGATGTATCGTAATCCTGCAAGGAAATATCACCTTTTTGCCTTGTAAAGGAAAACAACTTTTCCGTACGTGGAAAAGCAATAGCTTTGGCCGACTGGGTAGTCTGGATATGCTCCATAGATATTTCGTCGATGGATTTTATCCGTTTGAAATCTGTCTTATCTCCTTTCGGTACAGGTGCATATATATGCGAGCCATCGTCTTTGATCTTCAACAGCCAGTTCTTTAGCGAACTCTCGGTTATATATCGTTTTTCCATAACTTACAAAATAAAGGTTTCTTTATCTTCGGGTTTAAATGTGGAAAGTACATTGCCCTTTCCATCCTGTTCTCCGAAGTGTTCTTTTACCAGTGCAGCCATCTTATGTGTTAGTATATGGACAGGTAAGCCTAACGGACAAGCTGCTCCACAAGATCCGCAATCGGAACAACGCCCGGCCATATGCATCACCCTGTTGATCTGCCATTCCATATTGCTTGCTGTAGCAGCCCAAGGCTGCACCCATTGCGGACGGTTTACTTCCACAATACATTTAGTACAATAACACATCGGACAGGCAGCGCGGCAGGCATAGCATTTAAAGCATTTCGAAAGTTCGTTTGTCCAGAACTCCCAACGCTCTTGCATCGTCATGGCGTCTATCTGGCTTACAAGTTCGTCGTCTGTTTGTTTTGCCGGAGGAGTGGCTGTTTTCAGATATTCCTTTATTTCCTCAATATTTCCGAATTGTTTGAGAGAATTATCAATCAATCCGAATACTTTTAAAGAATCCTCTTTTATCTGATTTTCATCATATAATTGGCTTATACTTTTCAACGCATAATAAGAAGCAGTAATTCCAACTCTCTTACCTCCAACCAAATCTTTTCTGGTAAGGTAAACGGACAGATTTCCTGTACATCGATCATCAAAGATAAGCTTGCCGGTATCTTCTAGGGATGAGATAAAAACAGGGCGAGGCAAACGGGTACCTTTTTCATAACCGATAAAAAGGTCAATGTCTCCATTTGCCAGTAATTCTTTTGCTTTACTGATCAGATTATCCATTGTTCACCTCCATTTCTTTAGCCAGTTCGTCTTCATTCCCTGCAAGAAATTCAGCTGCACGCTGATATTCCATATACGGACCGAGTTCACGAATATTAGCAACAGTCTGATTTACAATATCTGCCCATTTTGCACCTTCGGCAGCCGACACCCAGGAAAACTGGATTCTACGGATATCTATTCCCATAAAATCAAGCAAGCTACGGAACAATATCCAACGACGACGCGCATGAAAATTACCAGATGTATAGTGGCAGTCATTAGGGTGACAGCCCGATACAATTACGCCATCGGAACCGTTTGCAAAAGCTTTCAGCAACAACATAAAGTCGATGCGCCCCGTACATGGGAAGCGTACGATCTTTACGTTCGATGCGTATTTTATACGGCTTGTGCCTGTCAGGTCGGCTCCGGCATATGTACACCAGTTGCAGACAAAGGCTAATATTTTTGGTTCGAATTCTTTAGTCATATAATGTATTGTTTTATTCTTCTAATACGGCCATTACTTCGGCATACATCTGTTCGTTAGAAAAGCCCTGTATATCTATCGACTTCGAGCGGCAGAACGATACGCATGTTCCACATCCCTGACAAAGCCCCGGATTGACACGTGCAACTGTTTTAACCACTTCGCCCGCGCGGTTCTTTATTTCTTCATGTTCTATAGCCTGATAAGGACAAGCGGTTTCACAAAGGAAACAGCCTACACATGTTGATACATCATGTGAAGCGATACGATTAACCACGGCTACAACAGGTTCGCGGGTCAGTTCATCGTTCGAAAACAACCCGATTACTTTTGCTGCAGCTCCCGATGCCATGCCTACAGTTTCGGGTATATCTTTTGGTGCCTGACAAGCTCCACAGAGATAAATCCCTGCTGTATTGGTTTCCACCGGTTTTAGTTTCGGATGCGCTTCTGCAAAGAATTTATATGGGTCGTAAGAAATATGCATTTTTTGTGCCAGTTCTTCCGAGCCTTCATTGGCAATCCCTGCACTGGCCAATACAACCATATCGGCTTCTATCTCCACAGGACGACTACCGAGTAAGGTATCTACTCCGCAAACGATTAGCTTTCCATTCTTCTCATAGACACGTGCTACACGCCCACGTATATATTTTGCTCCATCCTCTTCGATAGCACGGCGTGTAAATTCTTCATAGTTTTTACCCCCGGCACGTATATCCATATAGAATACATACGACTCGCCATCATGCACTTTGTGCTGGTATAGCATGGCATGCTTGGCAGTGTACATACAGCATATTTTGGAACAGTATGGCTTGCCTTTAGCCGGATCGCGTGAACCCGCACAGGCAATAAATACTATCTTCTTCGGTTCCGTTCCATCCGATGGACGACGTATTGCACCTAGAGTCGGACCTGATGCAGATGCGAGGCGTTCGAACTGCAATCCGGTTATCACGTCCTTATATTTACCATAGCCGTATTCAGGGAAGAAATCGGGTTTCAGTACATTAAAGCCCGTTGCGGTAACAATAGCTCCGATATCTTCGGTGATGAATTCATCTTCCTTATCAAATTCGATCGCTCCCGTAGGACATATTTTCTGACAGACTTTACATTTGCCTGTCTGATAGTAGCGGCAATTTATCCTGTCGATAACTGGCTTATTCGGTACAGCTTGTGGAAATGGTGTATAAATTGCTGTACGGTTTCCCAACCCTTCATTAAATTCACTTGGTATCTTTTTACTAGGACATTTGGTCATACATTCGCCGCAGCCTGTACAAGTTTTCGGATCTACGCTCTTTGCTTTCAGCCGGATTGTAGCCTTAAAGTTTCCTATAAATCCTTCCAGCTTTTCCAATTCAGCATAAGTATATAATGTAATATTCGGATTCTGTGCCACATCCACCATCCGCGGAGTAAGAATACATTGTGAGCAGTCGAGGGTAGGGAAAGTCTCCGATAGTTGTGACATGTGTCCGCCGATCGATGGTTCTTTCTCTACCATAATTACCTTATGTCCTGCATTGGCAATATCGAGTGCAGCTTGTATGCCTGCTATACCTCCACCAATAACCAATGCTTTTTTTGAGATCGGTACTTTGATCGGGGTTAGCGGCTTGTTCAGCTTCGTTTTTTCAACTAACATGCGGACTAGGTCAATTGCCTTTTCTGTGGTCTGTTCATTCTTTTCGTGTACCCATGAGCAATGCTCACGCAGATTGGTCATTTCGCACATAAAAGGGTTAAGGCCTGCTTCGGCACAAGCTTTACGAAATGTAGGCTCATGCATGCGTGGCGAACAAGCAGCAACGACAACTCCTGTCAGCCCTTTTTCCCGAATAGCGTCTTTGATGATCGTTTGCCCGGGATCGGAACACATATATTTATAGTCGACACTAACATCAACACCCGTGATTTTCGAAGCTTCTTCGGCTACTTTTGCACAGTCGACCGTAGCCCCGATATTTTCTCCACAATGACAAACAAATACTCCTATTTTTGACATATAATGTTCTCCTTTCTTTTTAAACGAATGCAGGTGCTACGAATAGTTTTTTCAGTCCCAAATCTTCCCTGCTAACACCTACGGCAAGCCCGATAGCCTGCGTAATGAACATGGCAGGTATATTTGTTTTCATTTTCAGGTAACTGTCGATATGCGGACGGCGCATATCCAAATTGGATTGACACATAGGACAGGCAACAATAATAGCTTCAGCACCTCTGTCAATAGCATCTTTAACTATTTTTCCGGATAATTTGCCTACAATATCGGTACGGGAAACAGAAAATCCCGCTCCGCAACATTCGGTTTTATATCCCCATTCAAGGCTGGTCGCTCCTATTTTAGCCATCAGTATATCCATAGACTGAGGATCTTCGAGCCTGTCGAATTTCAGCACCTCCTGCGGACGTACCAGCAGACAGCCGTAATAGCATACTACTTTATGATCGAATGGTTTGGCTACTTTCTCTTCTATTTTGTCAGCAATATATTTGTCGATAAACTGCATAACATTCAGTATTTCCAGATTACCTGATAGCGGCATTTGCAGAATTTCCTCAACACGCTTTTTCAGTTCTTTATCCTTGTTGAGGTCATGCTGAGTAACCGACAATCTATTATAGCAAGCCGCACAGGGAACGACGATCTCTTTCATGCCGTCTTTCTCGGCAAGAGCTAACACCCGCGCAGGCAGGGCAACAGCTAAGTCGTGATTCATATTATGGGCAGCAGTTGCACCGCAGCAATTCCAGTCAGTTATTTCGACCAGATTGATGCCAAATGCTTTTGCTAAAGCCAAAGTCGATTGGGCATACTCTGAAGACGTACCTTTGAGTGAACAGCCCGGATAGAATCCTATTTCCATGGTTAGTATATCTTATCTGCCAAATGTGACAGTATTAGTTGATCTTTTATATTATTATTCCCCCTGCTTGTTCTTGGTCTTAGAGAAAATTTCTTTGATTTGCTTTTTATCCTTCACCATTTCAGGCAACAGAGGTAATTTTCCCCGAACAAACATTCCGGGTGCTACATTCAGGTCTTGCAATAGTTTGAATGAGCGCATTTTGTAACCGCCTACCAACCCTATTTCATACAGACGTCCTGTATATTTTACAGAATCGAGAAATGATTTATGAAAGGAAATGATATTTTTAGCTTTTTTGCTTGCAGTACCTTTTGCCAAAGACTTTTCGCGCATATAGTCCATCAACTTGGGGATATCGATTTCCATCGGGCAACGGGTAAGGCAATTCTGACACGTTACACATAGCCAGATAGACTGCGAATGAAGAACTGTATTGTAACATTCCTCTTCACCTGTTTGCAGCATACGCATAACCATGCTTGGCGGATAGTCCATTTCTTCGTTGACTGCACATCCTGCCGAGCATTTTCCACACTGGTAGCAACGGTTAACGTTCACTCCTGTATGTGATTTGATTTCTGATATGTAGCCTTCTTTTTCTATTGACATATAATAGCTTTTTAGTTTTCAGATGTCGTTTATCATGGTCTCATATAAATCGAAGAAAATTATCTGATCTTCGGTATTTTAGTGTATTTTTAGTTGATTTTGCTAAGTCGAGTTTGCAATTTGATGCAAATATATTTATTCTATTGCTTATAAATGCTATTTATTTTATGTTATAAAACACAATTTTTCAATTTATATAAATAAGTGCCTAAATAGTTTTCCAGACTCTTTTGCCGGTTGTATATAGGTTAATTATAGTAAAAAATTAAGGCCCATATAAATGGGCGAAACAATAACTATTTAGAAATAAGGTTTCTAAATATACTAAAAAAAGACAAGAATAAAGAAAGATCAGTGTTAAATTATCTCATAACTGCTTATTTGGATAGGGATATTAAGATTGTGTAACACTTTCTCGAGCATGATACCTTCGCGTGAATCGTAGTCGTATCCGAATGTTGCAGTTATGCCCTGATAACAGAATTGAGTGGCACGCTCCAGAGCTATAGGCAGGCTGTCTCCCTGCATAAAAGCTCCGGTAAGTACACTGGTAAATGTATCTCCCACACCCGGATAATGAGCAGGAAGATAAGGGCATTTCACTTTCCAGAAACGGTTACCATTGCGATTGTATGCATAAACAGATGTTTTATGAGGCTCGTCTATGACAGGCACGTTTGTTATAATAACTATTTCAGGGCCTTTCTCCGATAGTTTCAGAAGATGGTTTTTTAATTGTTCGTCCGTATTTGTCTCTTCATACGGAATGTCCAACAAAAGGGAAAGTTCCGTCAGATTTGGAGTAATAACATCGGCTGAGCTAATCAGATAACGCATTTTTTCAACCATTCTATTATCAAAACCTGTATAGAGTTTCCCATTATCACCCAATACAGGATCTATAATAACCAGGTCTTCTTCTTTTTTGAATTTTTTAATAAAATCATCAACGACTTCAATCTGTTCGGGGGAACCCAGATAACCGGAATAGAATGTATCGAAATTTATACCCAGTTTTTCCCATTCAGCAATGATCTTTTTCATTTCTCCTGTTAAATCTAAAAAGGTGAAATGAGGATATTGGGTGTGATTAGAAAGAATAGCCGTTGGCAATGGCACTACCTGAAATCCCATTGAGGTTAATACGGGGATTACGACATTCAGAGAAACCCTTCCTACTCCTGATAAGTCGTGTATAGCTACTATCTTCTTTGTCTTATATGGTCTCATCATCTTATTATCTTGCTTAGTAGTAAGCAAATGTAGTCGACTGTATTAATATATCCTAAACATAGTATATCTATTTTGAAAAAAATATGTTTATTATAGAAATCATCTTGACTTCAGATTTTTGTCTTATAATATTTAAAATAGTTTCCCAGTTTCTTCCAGTTTTTTCTTTCTTAACAAGGCTTCCAGAAAATAATAGTCAGCATATGAAAGGGGAACATCCACTTCGAGTTTTCCGGGCTTGGAGCCTGTACTGTGAAGTAATAAAAATCCGAAATCTTCACCTGCCTTAGCCAGATAGTTATTGGATAGATTTTCAAGTATTGTATCAGCCCATTCTTTATATTTTGCAGCATTGTCTGCATCGTAAAGGCTCAGTTCATAGAGTGCGGATGCGGTAACTGTAGCCGCAGAAACATCTCTCGGCTCATTTGGTATTTCCGGGGCATCGAAATCCCAGTACGGGATCAGATCTTTTGGTAAATTAGGATGAGTAAAGATATAATTTGCTACATGTTTAGCTTGTTCAAGATACTCAGTTTTCTTCGTTTCCCTGTAACACATGGTATAACCATAAACTGCCCATGCCTGTCCGCGCGACCATGCCGATTCGTGCGAATAGCCCTGATGCGTATTTTTCTTCAACACATTACCTGTTATGGTATCATAATCAATAACATGGTACGAGCTGTAATCTTCCCTGAAATGGTTTTTCATTGTGGTTGTAGCATGATTTACAGCTATATTGTAGAATGTGGAATCGTTACTTTCCTTAAATGCCCAGAATAATAATTCCAGATTCATCATATTATCGATAATAACGGGAGTTTCCCATTTATCCTTGCTGTGATCCCATGAGCGAATGATTTTAGCACCGGGTCTGTAGCGTGTTATCAGTGTGTATGCCGATTCTAGGAGAATTTTTTTGTAACTTTCATCGTTGGTCAGACGATATCCATTTCCAAAACTACAATATACCTTAAAGCCCATATCATGAGTTCCGCCGTTTGTTTTTTCCCTTTCGACTGGGGCAGTATACTTACGTGCGGCTTCTTCCCATTTCGGATCTTTGGTATATTCGTATATGTACCACAATTCGCCCGGGAAAAAGCCACTGGTCCAGTCGCGCGAGGGCACGAGTATAAGTTTACCGTTTTCATCTATGGACCTTGGAGAGACTAAAGGGCTATGCCCTCTCTTTTCCCGTTTTTCTTTACTTTCTTCAGGCTCTTCTGTAATGCCCTTATCTACTTCGACCATTGCATAGCTAAGTTGCGCAGATGCAAAATTGAAATCAGATTGAACGATATCTGTTTTCTCTGTTTTTTTACTTTTACATGATACCAGGATAATGATGAAGGAAGTAATCAGGATAAATAGTTTGCTCATTGATTTAGGTTTTCGTTATTTTACATCACAAATATGAGAAATATAGCTATTCATTATTTTAAAAATTCATATCAATATTATATTTCAAAATAGCAAATACTCCTTTTAATCAGACATTTAGTATTCCTAAGAATAGGATGTAAAGGTAAGAAAAATCTATAAGTGTTTTCACCTTATATTTAAAACCAAGAAGAATTTGTAAAATTGATTTCCGGCCTGATTGATATAAAAGTGTGTTATTCTCAATATTATGAAAGATCAGCTCTCATTTCATTGCGATAAACTGACGGTGTTTTATCCATTGCTTGCTTAAATACCGTACTGAAATACTGCTGGGATGTAAATCCGGTTTCAAAAGCTATATCGGCAATACTTTTATCCGTATCGGTTAGTAAAGAACAGGCCACTGATATGCGGTATTTGTTTATATAGTCACTAATTCCTATTCCTGTAATATTTTTCATCTTGTTGTATAGAGATGCCCTGCTCATAGCCAGGCTATCAATTATAGCAGAAACATCAAACGTGGCATCGCTGTAATTTTCTTTTATCAGTTGATTCAGTTTGGCCATGAATTGTTCGTCAGCATTGCTTATTGTTGCCTGTTCGGGAGTTATAGTCAATATTTCTGTCTGATATTTCTGTTTGATAATCTCCTTATTTTTTAGCTGATTGCGGACTACGGATAGCAGTAGCTCTATATCGAAGGGTTTTGCCAGATAAAAATCCGCACCCAATTTGTATCCCATTTTCTGGCTATCGCCATCACCCTTTGCTGTAAGTAATATTACAGGAATATGGCTGATTTCAATTTTTTCCTTCACATATCTGCATAGCTGGTAACCATTCATTACAGGCATCATCACATCACTTATCAATATATCAGGCTGATATTTAGTTAATGCGTCTGTTGCTTCAGCACCGTTATTTGCTTTAAAAACTTTCCTGAACAGAGGTTTTAACTCACTTTCCAGATATTGCAAGAATTCCTTGTTGTCATCTACTATTAATATGGAGTATTTTGATGTGTCAAGTGTTTCCGAAACATTTTCCTGTTCGATAAGACTATTATACATTTCAGAGTCGTCGAACCGGCCGAGTATCATATTGTCTGATGTTATCCTATAAGGCAGTTCAAAATATATAGTAGCCCCGGCTCCTTCGTTATCAACCGCACCGATTCTTCCCTGATGTTTCTCCACCAGTTCTTTGCAATATGAAAGACCTATCCCACTTCCTTTAAAATCATGGTTCCCCTGATAAAACCGGGTAAACAACTTGTTAGTATCCACGTTATTCAAACCGATACCTTTATCCTCGACCCAGATATGTATATATTCTCCTCTTATACAACTCCCCACTGTAATATTTGTTTCAGGTTCACTGAATTTAAGGGCATTCATCACTATATTGGAAATAACAACCCTAATCTTGGTCGCATCTATTTCAACAGGCTTTAATGTATCATCCAGCCTAAATTCTATGCCGATCTGCTTTTCCTCAAACTCCTGTGTAAAGTCACCGGCCGCTTTCCGTATCAATTCGTTTATATCTACAAATGCCAGGTTCAAATCGTTTGAAAGGCTTGTATTGCGATCATAATCCAGTATCCAGTTAATGATTCCCTTCATGTGATTTGCCTGACGGTAAATACTTTCGATCTGTTTTTTATGCTCTTCGTTTTCCATACTTTCCCCTTTACTGTCCAGCATACGCTTCAACGGAGCATATATAAGGGTAAGAGGGGTACGCAATTCGTGACTGACATTAGTCAGGAACTGTATCTTTTCTTCATTTAGCTCCTGCTGATGAATAGCCATTTCCCATTCCATTTTCCGTTTATTCCTTTTAAGTAAGGAACGCACTGATAACACAACCAGTGCTGCAATAACGCATATTACGGAGATTATAAACCATGTGCGGTTGTACCAGGGTGGAACCACCTCAAGAGTAACAAGATTCGTTTCATCTGTCCAGCTCCCGCTTTTAGTCATGCACGAAACGTATATATCGTATTTCCCCGGAGCCAGAGAAGCCAGATCGAGAATGTTGCTATAAGATTCCACAACCGAATTATTGTTCGGATTACTTATCCGGTATCTGAAAAGAATGCGCCGGAATAAATCTTTCTCATTCAGATCGATCCGGATTTTCAGCGAACTATAATTTTGAGGCACGCTGAATTTCCGTGAACTTGACAGGGTATTTCCAAGATATATTTTCCCGTCCATGTCTATATCCTGCAGGCTGAATGTAACAGGCTCGTCATCGTCATAACTGATCATTTTATCGATCCGTACCAAGCCATTCGATCCACCCATATAAATATAGCGCGATTGGGAAGATTTTACATATAACGTTAATATGTCATTAGATAAAAAGCCATCCGAATCGTCCCATATCATAAATTTTTCATCCTTTACATCGTAAGAGAACAACATATTGGAAGCATTGATCCATAAGCGGTTTTCTGCATCATGATACATATATGAGATACGATGAAACATGTTTGTTCCGATCTTTTCCAATTTTCCCGAGTTTATATCATAATACTTCAACCCCGCGGTAGAAGCTATCCATAATCGGTTCTTACTTTTATCATAGCTCGTAGAGTTTACATATTCATTATCCTCCAGCACCAATAGTTTTTTGATAAGGTTATCTTTATTTTCAAGCACGTATATTGTGTTTCCCTTTGTCATAAAAGACCTGTCGCTGTCACTATACACAAGCTGTAATGAATGTATATTGCCCAAACCTTTATCGTAATGAAGGGTATCGAACCGGCCGGAACTGACATTATATATATAAGCATTTTTTGATAGTATCAGTATCCTGTCAGGAGTTATCCTGTAGCAAAAAGGTACGAATCCGCTAAAACACTCTTCTTCATTCTTCTCCTTATCAATTATTATAAAAGGCTTATAAGTCTGTGTTTTTGTGTTATATGTAAAGACACCTTTTCCGTATAAGGATACCAATAAATCAGTGTCAGACAAATCGGTAATAGAAACAACCTTATCCCCGTATGTTTTCAGGTGGTGTGTGAATGTTTCCGTATCAGGGTTAAACATATTTATTCCACCACCGTCGGTTCCGATCCACAGGTTTCCCTTTTTGTCTTCGAAGAGACTGATCACGACTCTTTCACTCAAACCTTTATTGCTGCCGAGGGTTATATCTTTGTACGTGCGGATATATGTTTCTTTAAAGAGGAAAACACCATCTCGCACGCTTCCCGCCCACAGATTGTTGTTACTGTCATTATACAGAATCGTAATCGAATTGACCGGTAATGAATTTATATCGCCCGGAATATGTTGGATATTATCAAATTGCCCTGTTCTGATATCCAGGATATCTACCCCACTGCCATCGGTGGCCAGCCATATCTTGTCATTATGTTTCTCAACATCGAGAATGATGTTATTGGATAAACCTGAGTTACTTACTGTATAATGCTCTTTCATTTCTCCTTTCAGGTTGTAACGGTACAAACCGTTCTGGAAAACAGAAACCCAGATTTCATCTGTAGCAGGATCGAATAACATGGCCTGCAGAGGAAGTATATTCTTCGTAATGAGTGGTGTGAAATCGTGTGACTTCAGATTGTACAGGAAGATACCATCTCCTTCCGTTCCAGCAAGTACAATTGAATCGTTGATAGGCGTAAGATGCGCTATGAAATAATCTTTATCGGAAATATCTTTTCCCGGGTCTTTATTTATCAGAGGCAATCGTTCTGTTTCCTTTGTCTGATAACTATAGAAATAGATAGCAGTATATCCGCCAAACAACACACCTTCCTTCGTATTTACCACGGACTGGATACGATTGGTGATTTTGGTTATGAAATTATCCTCTTCCCTGTTGTATAAGGATAATCCACCGTCCGAGACAACCCACAGGTTGCCTTGTTCATCTTCATTCAGGTTATAGATATAATTACCGGGTAGCGAATTTGAGTCACCACTATCATGAAAATATATGTTCAGGTCATTCCTGTCTACCCTGTTAAGCCCCTGACGCGTCCCAATCCATAAAATTCCACTGCGATCGCGTAAAATACTGTTTACACCCGGCTGTGACAAACCTTGCTCAATGGATATACGTTTAAAAAAATAATCCGATGCACTCGCTTCAGCGGAGAGTAAGGTAATGAATATAATGAAGGAAAGAATCAATCTCAAGATATAATGTAGCATAACCAGTCATAAAGTTAAATAAGCAATATTCTGTTTAAAAAGATGTCTAATATTGTTTTTATAGACGAAAACAAAAAAAAATTAGACAATATTAAACAACTTTGTTTTATAATAAAGATATGTTTGTCATGCAAACGCATATCTCCTTGTGATTGTATGATAGTGATGGATACTTTGGAAATGTAAAGTTAAACAAAACGTTATCTTTAAACTAATAATTAATTATGAAAAAAATCTTAATTCTTTTATTTTCACTTGTGTTTTTGTGCTCCGGCTTATATGCCCAGCAGAAGACAATAAGCGGAATAGTCACAGACGCTAAAAACGAAGAACCTCTTATCGGGGTATCGGTTGTTGTGAAAGGGACGACCATAGGTGTGATGACCGATGTTGATGGTAAATATACGATCCAGGCCTCTGCCGGCCAGACACTGACCTATTCTTATATTGGCATGAACGCTTATGAAGTAAATGTGACCGGAACAACGCCGTCTGTATTAAATGTAAAACTTCAATCGGATGAAGTAATGATGGATGATGTTGTGGTTGTCGGTTACGGCGTTACCAAACGGCGCGATCTGGCAGGCGCTATATCCTCCCTCAAACCTGACGATATAGAAGCAGGTGTTATCAGCAATATGTCGCAACTACTTAAAGGCCGGGCAGCAGGTGTCCAGGTTCGCCAGAATTCTCTGGAACCGGGCGGGGGTGTATCTATCCGCGTGCGAGGAGCATCTTCTGTGAGTGCAGAGAACGAACCGTTGTATGTAGTTGATGGTTTTCAGACAGATAATATGACTCATATAAATCCTGATGATATCGAGTCTATCGAAATTCTGAAAGACGCCTCCACTACAGCCATTTACGGAGCAAGGGGCGCGAATGGGGTTATCCTTATTACTACAAAGAAAGGTAAATCCGGACAATTTAACGTTGAGTATTCATACAGCGGATCTGTGAAAATGATGTATAATCCATGGGATTTGCTGGATGCCGGGGAAACAATAGCTTTGACACGCCGTCTTTATGAGGAAGACCCTACGGCTACCAGTAGCAAATGGACAGCCGAACAGGCAAAATACAGGGGAAAAGGAACCGACTGGGTAGAAGAAACCACCCGCAACGCAACTACCAACCTTCATCAATTATCGGTATCGGGAGGAAGTGACAAACTCACAGCATTTGCATCGGCAAACTATATGACCGAGCCGGGTATATTGCTGAACACCGATTATGAACGGTTTGGCGGGCGTACCAATATCAACTATAAAATCAGTAACAGCATACGTGCAGGGGCGAATATGAGCTTTGCGCATTCAAAGAAAAAGTTCCTGGATATGGGAACCGTTTCTTCCGATAAAAATATCATGTACCGTATTTTTAATCTGGAACCATGGAAAGATAAAGAAGGATATGATGTTTTCGGCACAAAAGACCGTCGTCCGGGAGTATTCGAAGAAATGCAGGGCGCTCAGCTTTTCCAGAAATACAATACGATGTATGCATCAGTATTTGCTGAAGTAGATTTATTGCCTTCATTAACCATGCGCGGACAATATACTTATGGCTACGACAATCTGAAAACCCAGAAATATTATGACCGCTCCACTACAACAGGGCAATCCTACAACGGTCAGGCTTTTGTTGGACATGAGGAAACAACAAAACACCAGATAGAAGGTGTAGCAACATGGCATCAGAAATTCGGAGAGATACACGATGTAAAAGCTGTCGGTGGCGCATCTTACATTTTTCAGAATGGAGAAAGTGACGAAGTCCAAGCATATGGATTCGCATCTGATGTTTTTTCTTTCAAGAATATGGGAGCCGCAGAGCATATCGACTGGATCGGTTCGGGCGAGTCATCTTTAAGAAAAGCATCTTTCTTCGGACGTGCCGAATATGTGCTGAATAACAAATATATATTTAATGCTTCGTTCCGTACAGATGGCTCATCCGTATTCGGAGCAAATAACCGTTGGGGATATTTCCCTGCAGGATCTGTAGCCTGGCATATAGGGGACGAATCCTTCATGGATTTCTCAAAATCAGTTTTCTCAAGGATTAAATTACGTACAAGTTATGGATTGAGCGGTAACGATGGAATCCGGTTTGGCTTGTCGCAATACCAGTATTCGGTACGCGATGTGTATATCGGGGGAAGCAATGCCTCCAAAGGAATGTATCCGTCGAACCCATACAATCCAGACCTTAAATGGGAAACAACCGCGCAATGGAATATTGGTACAGATCTGACTTTCCTGAATGGCAGGATCGAAGCCAGCCTGGACTTTTACATAAAACGCACAAAAGATTTATTAAATCCTACACCAATACATCCATCCGGAGGATTCCCTAATTATACAGATACCAACAGTCGCAGATATGAATATACTGCCATGATGGTAAATGACGGTAAAATAGATAACAGAGGGTTCGAAATCGCTATTAAGTCAACAAATATCAGTACGAAGGATTTCAATTGGAGCTCATCATTTAATTTTTCTACTAACCGCAGCCGTGTATTAGAACTTAATAACGGAGAATCCCGCTTCCAATATATAAGACCTCACGGGTCGTATGATGAAAAGGAATATATTATCCTACAGGAAGGCAAGCCACTGAGTGCGATATATGGCTATGTATTCGACGGCATTATACAACAGGGTGAGACTTATAGTGCACAACCTAATTCGGTAGCAGGAGACCCTAAATTCAAGGATATTAACGGGGATGGAATAATAGACGATAAAGACCGTGAAGTGCTGGGACATGGCACACCGGGTATGATGTTGGGACTTAGTAATACATTCACATACAAAGGTTTTGATTTCTCTTTCTTCCTTGATGCTTCTCTGGGAGGAAAAATGCTGAACCTTACACGCATCTATCTTGAAGATAATAACCGGCTGAAAGACTCTGAACAAAGATGGACACAGGGAGGACGTGTAATGACCGATGAAAGCGGTAATTCATACACCACTACCGGATACGCATCGACTACAGTACCCCGTAAAGGATATCAGCGGAACTCTGAAATACAATACGGATCATATATAAATTCCCGTTTTGTGGAAAACTCAGACTATCTTAAACTAAGGAATATAGAATTAGGTTATACTCTTCCTTTGAAGAAGTGGGGAAAGACAAGTAACTACATAAAGAATATGAGGGTTTTTGTAGGTGCTCAGAATCTTTTCACTATAACAGGTTACAAAGGATTTGACCCTGATACCAGCACCAACGGTAGCAGCGCCATATCTCAGGGGCTCGACCTGAACTCATATCCTACTTACCGTACATTCAATTTTGGAGCAAAAGTAACTTTCTAAAAAACAGAAATGATGAATAAATTGACAAAAAAACTAATATATTGCCTGCTTCAAGTACTGGTTATAGGAGGTTTTGCCTCATGTAACCTGGATGAAGAACTTACCTCTGTATATGGTACAGACAATGCCTATGTAACCGAACAAAATGCCCAGGAAGGTGTAAACGGCATCTTTCGTTATCTGAATGCAGGGACTCATCCTGCTACTTTTTACCTCAACGACATGTCTACTGATGCCTGTTTCAAATCGGGGCTGGACTATGAAATAATGAATGATAACAATTTGTCGGGAAACGTCGATGTGGCAAGAGCTTACAACGGAAACTGGCAGATGATAGGTTGTGCAAATTCAGCAATCGACAACATCACCTTAATGGATGACAGTCAATTTTCGGGAAATAAAAAGGCGGAATTACTGGCTGAGGCCCATTTTATGAGAGCTTTTGCTTACTACCAGTTAACGAACATCTACTACCGTGTTCCGCTTATCACCAACGGATTTCATGATGCTGCATCCAATCCGGTATTGGCCACAGTCGAGGAATTGGATAACCAGATTGAGAAAGATCTACTTATCTCCCTCAATGGTTTACCATCATCAAGGGAAATGAAGGATGGCAGCCGCCCGACTATCGGGGCAGCATACGGATACCTTATGCGGCTATATATGCGTAAGGCAGGCTACCTGCGTGAGCAGGGACAGGATGCGACATCGAACTGGAGATCAGCCCTTAGTTATGCCGATAATGTGATTGGCACAGGTGAATACTCTTTGCGGCCAACTATATGGGATGTGTTTGATCCGACAAGTGATGCCAGTTTGTATAATAACGAAATTATTTTTGCAGTCCGTTCCAGTAAAGACATCCCTTCGGGAAGTTCAGACCTTGCCCTGTATTTTACTCCATGGTACTATAATTACGGCTGGGATATTTTCAGTATTCCACTCGAACTTTACTGGCAATTCGATCCTGCGGACGAACGTTTCTCAAAGCTTATGGTAGGAGAATACACCGATGTTTATGATCCGGACAAATTATATAAGGTTCCTTCCAGTATAAATGAAACAGGAACTCTTAACGATGAGACCAGCAGCCCTATTGTTGTGGAACTGGCACAGGCATATACAGACAAATATTTTTACGAAAAGGCGGGCACTTATAACTATAATACCCCGAATAACCTTCCATTGCTCCGGTATGCAGATGTACTGCTATGCAAAGCTGAAATCCTGAATGAGTTGAATGATGTCAACCAGCAATCGGTCGGACTGATAAACCAGATAAGGGAGCGTGCGTTTGGCAACAGCGGCCATAATTATACAACCGGTGATTTTTCTTCAAAAGACGAACTTCGCAGTGCAATCTGTGACGAACGATTGTTTGAACTGAATAACGAAGGAATCCGCCGTGTTGACCTGATCCGTATGGGACTATGGAAAGACCGTATGGATAAATATATGGATGCAATCAAAGCAAAAGTGGAAAAGAAAGAACAAAATATGGGTGTAGCCTCCGGCACATTAAGCGCTGAATGGTCGGTATACCCTAAATTCTCAAGCAGTCCTCTGAAGAAATACGACAAGAGGCGTTATTATCCTATACCGAAAGTGTATAGCAGCAAATTCCCTGATTTGATGAATAACCGGGATTTTGCAGAAGAATAATAGTCTTGTTTTCTCAAATTAATCTAATAACAGAACATAATGAAAAAAAATATGATAAATACACTGGCAATTGCAGCATGCTGCCTGTTTATGACAACTGCATGCGATGACAGCAGCAAAGACGACCGATTCTCAGACGATCCCAACAGCTGGGTTACGGCTCCCCAGGAAGGCGAACTACTGAAAGATAAAGTGACGAAATGGGATTTTGCAGATATTAACGGATGGGAACTCGCAAATCAGGGTGAAGACAGCGAAACCGATCATACATCGATAGAAAACAACGCGGACTGTGAAGACGGCAAAGCACTCAAGATATATACCGAAGCCAATAGCCAGCAACGTAAAAAAGTGAGAACCTCGAAACAATACGGTTCAGGGCTTTACACATGGAGGACTTATATCTCCGATCTGGGAGAAGTGGAGCGTGTAAGTATCGGTTCATGGCTATGGCACGACGACGAGCACGAACTGGATTTTGAAATCGGCTCGGGCACAGGAGAGGAAAGGACAGCACTACAGGCCACAGAAGATGAAGTTATAGCTTATATGACCAGTCAGGCAAATCCGTGGCTGCATCAGGGGGTGAAGATCAAGAAAAATGCATGGCATATATTCCAGATAGACCTGAAGCTTGTAGGCGGAAAGTATTTTGCCACATGGCTCATCGATGGAGTGGCTTGTGCAGCCCAGCAATTGTCTTTTGGTGAAGATTACCCGTTCTATATATTTTGCAGTACCGAGAATCTCAAATTTGTGGGTGATACATGGCCATACAAAGATAATTACGGATTATGGGACTATGTTACATATACACCTTACTCTTACTCGATGGAGCCAATCACTCCGGAAGATCCTACAAACCCTGTAGATCCGCCAACAGAACCAGAGGAAGGTGAAACCGTTACATGGAATTTCGACGATGGCAATATGCCTGCAGGCTGGAAAGCATGGACAAGTGTCGGAGAAGACGGCCCGGCATATTACGGAGTGAAAGACGGATATCTGAACCTCTCTAACGATAGTTATTGTATTACTTCAAAAATTGAATATAATACAGCCGTTGGTTTTGGCAAATACACATGGGGTGTTCAATTCCCCGAACTGGCAGGAGCCGAAAGATTTATGTCGGGAGGCACTCTGTATACAGCCAATGAGGCCGGAGGTTACCACACCATAACGATGGTCGGATGGTATGGACCTGATGCAGAAAGGACAAGACTGGGAGCTACAGGTAAACAATTATTACTGCGTGTATATTCAGAAATACCTTCTGTCGATAAAAATGTAGCTGTATTAGATCCGGATACCGATTATAAATTGTCGGTAGAGTTGAAGAATATCAGCGGTAAATATATGATTGTCTGGCTGTTGAATGATGAAATAGTATACACACTGAATACGGCATACGGCCCCGACACTGTTAAATTCCTGTTCATTACATCGGCGGAGTCTAATCGTGCATGGATGCCGGGTAATGATATATCGAAGAAATATGCTGCTAAATTTGACTATTTAGAATATACCGCATACTAAAATAACAATTGAAGTCAGAGTATCCCCCTCATTAATCAGGGATACTCTGGTTTATAAAATTCATCCATATGAAAAAGATAAAATTACTGTTCTGCCTGTCAGCTATCATCTTGTCTGTTATGTCGTGTAGCAGCGACAATGATGATACACTTCCTGCCGGGAATACAGAGATAAAATCTTTCAGTGCTTCTATCTCCTCATCTAATATGCTAAGGGCTGAAGTGCAAACCAGTTTTACGGAAGCTACCTCTTATAAAATTGAATACTGGGAAACAAAAGATGAATCAACCAAAAGGACAACCAAGAATTATGAAGGTACGTCAAGTTCATCAGCTACCCTGATCATATTAAAACCCGAAACCGAATATTCATATTGTATTGTTTATGACGGTGACAGAAAATCGGAAGTGAAAACATTTACTACCAAAGCTGCACCCGTAGCTATTCCGAAACATGATTTGTATATAGATGATATTCAAGAGGCTTTCCCCGGATATATTCTTTCATACAACAGGAATACGCCAGGCTCGGTCTACCTGATGGATACCAAAGGCAATCTGGTATGGTACGAACTGGTGAAGGAAGGTGTTCTGGTTGCCAATATCGATACCAAGACAAACCGTATTTATATGCTTACAGGACCAACAGACCAGACATACGCTTATAACGGGCAATATGTAAAGGTTATTGACCTGTTCGGCAACACAATACTTTCCAAAGACCTGACCGCAATACCCGAACTGGCCGACAGGCAGATACACCATGAATGCCGCCCTTTGCCCGACGGAAGTATTATCATGGTCAGTTATGTAGACCGTGAATTTGACCTGAGATCACAGGGAGGTACAGAGCATGAAACGGTAAAGGGCGATGGTTATGTGATTATGAACATCGAAGGAAATATTACAAAACTCTGGGATTGCTTTGATGAAATGAATCCTGCCGATGATCCAAAAATCATGTCAAGCAAATCGGACTGGCTACATGCCAATTCTATCAATTACGATTCGGAAGGCAATTACTATATGACTTTCAATACAATCAGCCAGCTTTGGAAAATAGATCCAAAATCGGATGAAGTAAAATACCGTGTAGGAAGAGACGGAACTGTAAACATTCCGGAGGAAGGGAACGCTAACGGTATGCATTGCGCCAATCCGCAGTCACCTGACGAAGTATTGATAATAGACAATGCCCGTAATGAGAGTGAAGGTTCCAGGGCTATAATGTATAAAGTGAATGAATCGCAAGGTTCTGCCGACATCATCATCAACAGCGAATTACCACAGGAGTACAGCTCACCCAACAGGAGCAATGTGCAGAAGATCGGGGACGATATGCTCATATTCGGTTCGGGAACAGCACGGCTAATCCTTTTCACCGACAGCCAGCCTAAAGCTAAGGTATTAAGGGCTATCTCCACTCCCCAGATATTCTACCGGGTTGAATATATTCCGTCAATAGAGTTTTAAACCTCAAAACTTTAAAACAAGATGTATAAATTTAAAATAATCACTTGCACTTTCCTGATTGCTGTTTTATGCGCATGCAGCAGCGATGATGACAACAATAGCTTTGAAAGCAAAGCAGTCGAACTCAGCATAGAGTCCTCCTATAATTTTAAGGCAGGCGATGCTATCGGTTTGTTTGTCGAAAAAAGGTCAGACCGGAATACACAGTCGGTAGCCGGCAATAGCAATTACAAAACAAATATTAAATGGATATATCAGGAAGATGGCAACTGGAGCCCTGCGGGTTCCGATGATATTATTTATACATCCGAGGATGGTATGCCATTGGATATATATGCTTACTATCCATATACAGGCCAGGCTGGAACGAATGAAATATCGATATCCTCGGTGTCTTGTATAATGACTGGCCGTGTTTTAAATGTAGGAAATGATAATACTCAGGTTAAATTGGCCTTACAAAACAAAAATACTTTAGTAAAAGTCGTGATACCGGATATGGATATCTTATCCACGGTACAGGTGACATTAAAAGGAGCATTAAGCGGCGGCACACTTTATCCTGCGAAACTTGGAGAAGATGATGACTTTAAAGCTTCCGAAAGCAACAGCGACCAAACACTGACATTCGATAACGGATGTTTCATAGCCTATCTGCCCGAACAGGTCCTTGCCGGAAATAAACTTTTACTGGACATAAAAGACGGAGATAAGACTATAAACTATAATTTGCCGGAACAGTTCCGGGTAGAAGAGAACAAAGAGAATATCATTCCGGTGAATTATACGGTAGATAACCTTTCCGACCTGCCGAATACTTTTATGGTAAAACCCGGAGAAGACATTTATATATCTGCACAAAAAGCCTATAAGATATGGAAGACAAACAGCTTATTATTATCTACCTCTCCCGACCTGAGTGGGGAAGTAAGTTCGCAGGCTGTATGGCAGGAAGACTCCTATGAGGTTGTCGAAGATATTGAAGTCATCGGATCAGGTGAAAATGCGATAATCCATGTGAAAACGAAAACAGATAAAGAAGGAAATGCTGTTATCGCTCTGAAGATAGGTGAGACTATCCGCTGGAGCTGGCAGTTATGGGTATCTGATTACAATCCTTTATCAAAAGAGAATGGCACTACATATGATTTTAACGGACTCACATTCATGGATCGTAACCTGGGAGCAACAGGCAATCCTAAAGCTGGTGGAGACCGTACATTCGGATTGTATTATCAATGGGGTAGAAAAGATCCTTTCCCCACACGCGGCAATGTGGAAATGGCAGAAGTTACCTCAGAGATAAAGACCAATCTTGCAAATTCCATTATCTATCCTAATACTTACATAACCTCTTCTTCCGGTCAGAACGACTGGTATACAAAGACGGGGAGCCTGGGACTTGACCGCTGGGACGGTGAACAAAATACTAAAACACCATTCGATCCGTGTCCGAAAGGATGGCGGGTAGCAGCAACCGGTAGTGACGGCGAATCACCATGGAACGGTTTAGTCTTGCCTGAAGACGAGAATAAATGGGGTAGCGGATGGCATTTCGAAGAAACTCCACTTCTGGGATATTACCCTGCTGCCGGGCAAAGGACTGCTATAGGTGGCACAACCTATGCCGGAAGCGCCGGATTCTATCATACTGCGAAATCGGGTACAACGTTGCGCCTCGACTTTACATCTGTCAACCTTAGTTTTGGCGGTGGCAAAGCCGCAGGACGGTCGGTGCGCTGTGTAAAAGAATATTAATAAATAATGTGAATCAGTATCTGAAACTGCATTATTATTTAGGAACTTTATCAATAGAATAAACAATGAGCAAATGTGATAACATGCCGATATGCTAATATTTAAATGAAGAATGGAAAGAATCAAAAGTGTCAGGTTTGTCAGGTTTTACGACTTGTCATGCTTGAGCAAAGCGAAGCATCCGGAAGGAGATCCTTCGTTCCTCAGGATGACAAGAAAACTAATGGCTACAAGCTGACAGCTATTGGCTAATTAAAAACTGAAATATGTGTCAACTTTGTCAACTTTTAACAATCTGAACGACCGATTCACATAAATAAAAATAAATAAAACTGAAATGAAAAAACTACCTTTTACCATCATTATATTTGCTTTTGTATTTGTCTCATGTAAAAAAACCGTTATACAGGCCGATTATAATATTGTGCCATTGCCTCAGCAAATCTCATACACTGATGATGACGCATTTGAACTCGATGGGAAAACCGTAATTAGCTACCCCAACGGAGATGAAGCTCTGGAAAGGACTGCCAGGTTTTTGGCCGATTATATAAAAGACTTCACATCCGTACAGTTACCGGTAAAACCCGACGCCCAAGGTAAAGTAATAAAGTTGCAGAGCGGATTACAAAACGATAATAAGGACGCATATCAATTGACAGTAACACAAAATTCGATACTGGTGAATGGAGCCAGTGATGCGGGAACATTCTATGGAATACAGACATTAAGAAAATCAATACCTGTAGCTTCAGATAATAAATTGGTAATTTTTCCGGCTGCCGACATTATAGATTATCCACGTTTCGGTTACCGGGGTATGCATTTCGATGTGGGACGCCATATGTTTCCTGTCGATTTCATAAAAAAATATATTGACCTGCTGGCTCTGCATAATATAAACTATTTCCATTGGCACCTGACTGATGATCAGGGATGGCGCATAGAAATAAAAAAATATCCAGAGTTGACAGAGGTCGGTTCTATCCGTAAAGAAACCCTTGTAGGACATTTGCTGAAAGACACTCCGCACAAGTTTGACGGTAAGCCATACGGAGGATATTATACACAGAATGAGATAAAAGAAATTGTAAAATATGCTCAGGACAGGTTTATTACAATAATTCCCGAAATCGATATGCCGGGGCATATGCTTGCTGCATTGAAAGTCTATCCTGAACTTGGCTGTACAGGCGGGCCTTATGAGGTTGCAACCAAATGGGGAGTATTTGAAGATGTTCTCTGTGCGGGAAATGAAAAAACTTACGAATTTCTGGAAGGAGTGTTCACCGAGATCGCTGAATTGTTCCCGTCCCAATACATACATATCGGCGGAGACGAATGTCCGAAAACACAATGGAAAGAATGTCCGAAATGCCAGTCGATGATTCATAAACTTGGGTTGAAAGCCGATAGTGAACATTCTGCTGAAACAAAGCTACAAGGCTACGTGGTATCCCGCGTCGAAAAGATACTGAAAGAAAAAGGCCGGGAAATTATCGGCTGGGACGAGATACTTGATGCCAGTGTAGAGCCAAGTGCGATTATCATGTCCTGGCGCGGAACAGAAGGAGGTATCGCCGCAGCAAAGAAACAGCATAAAGTGATAATGGTGCCACATTACAATTTGTACTTAGATTATAACCAGGGAGAAGATCTGAGTAAAGAACCCCTGTCTATCGGAGAATATCTCCCTGTACGCAAAGTATATGATTATGAACCGATTCCAAGCGAACTGACCAAAGAAGAGGCCAGATATATTATTGGTCCACAGGGTAATCTATGGACCGAGTATATAGAAACTCCTGCGCATGCCGAATATATGCTGCTGCCACGTTTAGCGGCCCTGTCTGAAATACAATGGGTATTACCGGAAAATAAAGACTATCGGTCGTTCCTTATCCGTATGGATAATATGCTCGGGATATATAAGAAGAAAGGCTGTAATTTTGCGAAACATTTATATGGCATCACTTCTGACGTAAATCCATCGGAAGATAAATCGGGAACTTTACTGAGCCTTTATACTGTCGGCAAAGGGCAGATATATTACACAACAGACGGGACAACCCCGACTAAAGAAAGTATGCCGTATACATCTCCCATCAAAATAACTTCTGCCGGTATATTGAAGGCTGTTGCCGTGCATCCCGATACAACAAGCAGTATATTTGAGTATAAATCGGGATTCAACAAGGCTACATATAAACCAATAGAATTACTGGTACCGACCAATCCTAAATACACTTTTAACGGAGCCCCGGGACTGGTAGATTGCAAATATGGAGCAGCATCTTATGTTGATGGCAACTGGGTTGGTTTTAGCGGAAAAACAGGACTGGCTGCAATAATAGACTTAGGCGAAGAAAAAGAAATCTCTTCTGTAAAGGCAGGAACACTGAGTGACACACCGAACTGGATCTTTGCAGCATCGGGAATAAAGGTATCAGGCTCGGCCGATGGTAAGAATTATAATCTTTTAGCAGAGAAAAACGTTGATAAACCAACCAAGAATACCCCTATTGAAAGAGTAGCAATTGGAGTTGGATTTTCTCCTGTAAAAGTCCGCTATGTAAAAGTCTCATTATCCAGTACTATTATTCCGTCCTGGCACGACGGTAGCGGAGTTCCCGGATTATTATTTGTAGACGAAATTGAGGTAAATTGACAGTATACTGGTTTTGCTCTCCAGTATTTCTAAGAACCTGAACAAGGATAAGAAATAAGGCATCTCAAGTATGAGATGCCTTAATCTATTTTTACAGGCAACATGCCAGGCTATCGTCTAATAAGCCTTTAACCCATAATCGAAGTTCATTTTGCCTGTATCAGTTACCTCTATTCTAAATATATTATTCCCATTTCTTAATAAATGGACATAATCACTGATGTTAAACTGGCTATAATGCCTCGTCTGTTTTACTTCCTGTTCGAAGACCTTGACTCCATTCAGCCATACCTGAGCTTTACCTGCAACATTTAACCATAAGGATAAGTGCTCGAAAGGATTCTCTATAGAAAAGGCTGTTTCTGACACTACATTTGAATCTGGTTTTGTGGAATAAGGAAGTGATATATTCTTTAGTTCTTTACCATTTAATCCAACCAGACGAGTATTCTTCGTTTCATCGCGTGCATCAGCTATCAAAGACACAGCCTTGGCCGGCTTCACCCGATATAAACGGTCATGTAAAATGTGCAGTAGGCTTGTTGGTATTTTTACAATCTTACGGTCATAAGTGATCAGGCCATTCACCTCTCCCTCGACATCTGTCGTTTGAGTGTAGATTGCGGCGCTAAGGCCTTGAGCTATTAAAGTTTCCAAATCATATATCAATCTTCCATAACTATCCATTAAAGCCATTGCTCCATCAATATTTTTGTATCCCCAGTTCCTCATATTCGGGTTCCATAAGTGATCCTGAATTGCCCAACCATATCCTCCAAATTCTCCCAAAACAGAAATACGATTTCCATTATGGGCCGGAAGAATCATAGAAGTTACCGGATAGTTATGAACATCATACATATGTCCTACACCTCTATCTGTCCATCCGGTCACTCCGTCGATGATGCGGCTTTTATCATAATCCATTACCTTTTTTACAATCTCTACTGTATTGTGTTGCCCCCATCCCTCGTTGAAAACGACCCATGAGGTAATACACGAATAGAAACGCAAACGGTCGATCATTTCAAACATTTCCTGCTGCCATTGATCAGTATGCGAAGCAGGTGCATTCCAATCAGCCTGTGCATTCGGTTTGATGTGTTCTTCATCTTTCCTTTCTGTAGAGAAGCCTGAAACCATATCTTGCCACATCATTAACCCCAGTGAATCGGCATAATAGTAATATTGCTCGGGTTCTACTTTGATATGCTTGCGAATGGTATTGAATCCCATCTCCTTCAATTGCACCATATCCCAAAGCATAGCCTCCTCCGATGGAGGTGTCAGCAATCCATCTGGCCACCAGCCCTGATCTAACGTTCCATATTGGAATATAGGTTCTCCATTCAGGCAAATGCGTTGATAACCACATTCATCTTTTTTAATACTAACTTCACGCAAAGCAAAGTAGCTTTTCACCTGATCTACCAGTTTCCCATTACTAAGTAACTCAATATTCAGATCATAAAGCTTTGGAGAATCTGGTGACCAGAGAATAGCATTAGGAACCTCTAATTCTATCTTCGATGTTAATTTTTGCTCTGTTGTATTTACGACTTTACCTTCATCCAGTATTTCTATTTTAATGGTCTCTCTTCCTTTTGCTTCAGCCACATTTATATCCAAGCTAATCGTCTTTTTATTGATATCAGCTGTGGGAAGAACCTGAAGAATATGTATCGGATTTACTGCCTCGAGCCACACTGTTTGCCAAATACCGGATACTGGTGTATACCAGATTCCTTTTTGGTCTAATTGTTGTTTTCCTCGCGATATAGATTCTGTATCTGTAGGATCAATAACTGCAACTTCTATAACCTGTGGACCGCTTTTTTTCAAATATCTGGTTACATCAAAGAAGAAAGGATTATTCCCACCTTTATGACTGCCGGCTAATTTGTTATTTACCCATATCTGACACTCATAATCGACAGCACCAAAATGCAGGATTACATTCCTATCTTTCCATTTTTCGTTCAGAGTAAATTCACGTCGATACCACAACTTTTCGGTAGGGAGAAAACTACGTTGTACACCCGACAATGAAGATTCTATTGCAAACGGGACAAGTATTCTTTCTTCAAATTTTACCTGTTCTTTTAGAGTCTCCTGATCAGTGACCGAAAAATTCCAGAAACCATTCAGATTCATCCATTGCGACCGCTGTAATTGTGGACGGGGATAGCTCTGCCACACATTATTTGCTGTGACTTTTTCGCCCCAAACTGTCTTAATTTTTTCTTCTTTAGTATTTGTCGCATTAACTAAGGTATATGCTGTAATACTGATTAATAAGGCTATTAAATACTTTCTATTCATTACTTCTTATTTTGCTTTATATTCTTTGAAATCTTTTCGACGTCCTTTGTTATATGTATTCCATACCTTAGGAAAATAAAGTACATCACTCTTATCCGCCCATTCGAAGTAAGCATTTTCAAGCTCTTTCGCTATTCCGGGATACATCTTTATCAAATTATACTGTTCTGTGCGGTCTTCTTTAATATTATAGAGTTCCCATTCATCGCCTTTGAAATTTGCAGAAACAAGTTTCCATTCGCCTTTGCGTACCATCCGGTTCCCTTCGTGTTCTGCGTAAATATAGCGTTCCGGCATATTTTCTCCACGTATTATAGGAAGAATTGATTTTCCCGGTGTAGGTATAATTTTTCTACCCTGGTATTCATCCGGATATGTCGTTCCGGCTAGTTCAATACAAGTCGACATAATATCAGAGAATTGTGTCGGTTGGTGATCTATTCCTCCTTTAGATTTAATATGGTTACCCCACCTAATAATGCAGGGAGTAGAAATTCCTCCTTCATGCGCATAATGTTTGTAGAGTGAGAATGGGGTACAGCACACATTTGCCCAACCGGTTCCATAATGATGATAAGTACCTGATAACCCCATTTGGTCTAGTTCTTTGCCTGTATGCGTATGGTATTCCGTTCCTGTTTGTTTATCAAAACCAAATTCATGCCATTCTGCACAGGCCCCGTTGTCAGACATGAACATGATAAATGTATTATCCAACTCTCCATTCTTTTGCAATGTTTCCATTATCCGCCCGATATTGCTATCCATAATATCTATCATTGCTGCATAAATAGCCATCCGGCGAGCTAAATCAACTTGTTGCTCTTTGGAAAGTGAACTCCATACCGGTAGTGGATGGGTTTCATCTTCAAACAAACTTTCGGGAACAACCCCTCGCGGACTTAGTTGTGGCTTTCCTTGCAGAAGCTTCATATCTAGGATCCGTTTCCAACGTTGATCCCGAATTTTGTCCCATCCCTGCAAATAGGTTTTCATATATTTATCAGTCACTTCTTTCGGAGCATGTAATGGAAAGTGAGGGGCATTATAAGCCAGATACATGAATAAAGGCTTTTCTTCCTGATGTGCCTGATTAATAAAATCTATTGCATAATCGGTTATTACGTTCGTAGCATAAAATTCGCCTTCTTTATATTGGCGCAGTGTCCGGTCTTCCGGTAAGCGGGTGTACACTTTAGGGTTCCAGAAGGAGTCGAAACCACCCAGCAAACCATAATATTCCTGAAAACCACGATCTATCGGATCAGTTGTTTTTCCCAAATGCCATTTACCAGACATTGCGGTAAAGTATCCGGCTTCTTTCAGTACCTCGGCAATGGTGACATTATCTGAGTTGGAGCGGAAACCTGCATATCCTTTCGGCCATGCAGGACGAATAGCATCCATATGTCCTAAACCCGTCTGATGCGGATAAAGTCCCGTTAGCAGATTAGCTCGTGACGGACAACTACGTGCACTATTATACATTTGAGTCATCCTGACTCCTTGTTCCGCCATTTTGTCGAGAACAGGTGTCTGTATCTCTCCTCCAAAACAACCCAGGTCGGAAAAACCTATATCATCGGCTAATATAACTATAATATTAGGCTTCTGCTGAGCAAAAGACATTGCTCCTATAGCCAGCCCACCGGTGATTAATAATGGTATCTTCATTGTGCCCTGTAATTATGATTAGGTTTAAACTTACCACTTTCATAAAGCATAGGGATCAGTCCCGGACGACATGTAACATCATACTCGGCAGCTTGAGCTCCACGTGGATTGAAAAACATAGTCGCCCACCAATTGCCATCCCTATCCTGAAATAAATTATTATGCCCTCCACCTGTGATCGCATTATAACGCTCCCCATATGGGCCATATACATTGTCGGCAGTAGCGATAACACAATCATAACTATAGCGTGTTTTCTTATTAGTAATCCCTTCTTTTTCTACATATGTATCTCCCTCTGCTGTACGATGTGCCCAGATAGCCTGTACCAGATGATATTTGTCATCATGTTTGAAAATGAATGCTCCTTCACAATATGGTTCCGGCTCGAATTTAGTCTCTTTCAATGTTACTATCTCTTCATCTAAACCACTCATATCTGACTTCATCCGTGCTATATAATGATTATGACCTACAAAATACACAGTACCATCTGTATCTTCGAACAAACTACCGTCGATATTCGGATAGATGGCTTTATCTTTATTTCCTTCTATATTCTCATAAGGCCCTTCCGGTTTTCCGGTAGTGCTCCGTAAAATAAAAGACCCCCTTCCTCCTGCCGACTCGTTCAGACAAGCCACAATAAACCAGTTTTTTGCACTTTTTATATAATGCAGTTCAGGAGCCCACACCGCATGGAAACGGTTATCCAAAGGATCGTCATTAAGTGACTTCTTCTGGTATTTCTCTCCCTCTTTATATACTTTCGGTTCTTTCTGCCATGTCCCATCTTTTTCCATCGACCAGATTTGCCCCATTGCCTCCCACGACTTCATGTCTTTGGAACGCCATAAATACAAGCCATCGTTCCAATCCCAACAGTGCTTCTGCCCCGGAAATTCCCGGGCGGGGGTAGAAGTACTACCTGTGATATAATAATAATCATCCGGTCCTAAAATAGCCCAGGTATCCCTCATCCAATAATCGAATGCAGGTTCTACAAATTGCGGAACACGTAATTCGGGAGCTTTTGTATCGGCCGTACCGTATGATTGTGACGATGCTGAACAAGCTGATAAAAGTCCTGTCAATAAAATAAATCCTAGTCGTACAAAGAGTTTCATATGTTATAGTATTTAATATCTGTATATTCTTTTGGTTTACTATTATTCTGTATGTAGATAGTTATATGGGTTTTGCTTGAAATGATAACGCTTCCGTGGAAGTGGCAATGGATCTTGCAGACGTAATTCCCATGTCAGCATTTTTGCCAGAAGCTCTGTCTGAACAGCGTTATATTCTTTTATACCGAATAAATTATTTATTTCCGCCGGATCTTTTTTCAGGTTATACAGTTCTCCGTTACCATAGTTATCCATAACCAGTTTCCAATCGTCTTTTCTTATCATCCGCGATGTACCGCTTTGAGTCCATGTGTTCAATTCATCAAAATGTGCTATTTTCCCCGGAGTCAATGCGCCTTCCTGTTCGAAGGTCAGGGATGAATCCAACCCGACATTCGCTCCGCCAAAACCCTGTTGCACAACAATACTGGAAAATTCATCTTTAGGATATGCTTTTCCTGTCAGCATAGGCCATAAGCTTCGCCCCTGAACTCCCGCCGGAATTTCAGCACCAATAGCAGAACAGAATGTAGGTAAAATGTCTGCAATCGATACATGGCTATCCAAGGGAGCAGACTGATTTTTTATCTGATAACCCGTCCACACCATTGGAATACGACTCAGGCTTTCTGAAAGTCCGGCTCCTTTACGGATCAGCCCGTACTCTCCCCAATAGTCACCATGATCCGACAAGATTACAAATACAGTATTTTCAAATTGTCCATTTGCTTTCAATGATTCAACCAATCTTTTTACCTGATCGTCTATCAGACGAACCATTCCAATGTAGTTAGCACGAATTCTGGGTAAGTCTTTCTCGAGATTGGGGCAGGAAGCATCTTCCAGCTCTGCCAGAATACGGTATTTTTCCCCTTTTTTATCCAAGTCTTTACGGGATGTTTTCAGAACAGGCAGTTTATCCGGTGAAAACATGGAATAATAAGGCTCGCAAACCTGATAGGGGTTATGAGGCTCCGGAAAAGATACCCACACGAAGAATGGATTGTCTTTCTGAGTTTCGATCCATGCTAATGTTTCATCTACAATTTTTGTTGGCAATTGTTCTTCTAAAGGTATCGGAGAAGGCTCCAGCCATTGCCCTCTAGCTTCCTGATTGAGAAAGCGGGCAGTTTCTTTATCTGCAGGAGTTATCTTTTTATTCTTTCCCCAATGACCATATTCAGACCAGAAATCCAAGTTTCCAGGTTTCAGATAAGAATGATTTTTACCAACAAGGGCTGTTTTATATCCATTTTCTTTTAGAACACCCGCTAAATCCTTCTCGAAGTAGACATCGGGGACATTATGATTTGTGCGTACATGAGTAGCCGAAGGGAAACGCCCGGTGAGCATGGAACAACGAGCCGGAGAACTGGCCGGGGCTACCGTATAAGCTTTATCGAACCATACTCCTTCTTTAGCTAATCGATCTACAAAAGGCGTTACTTCCAAAGGAAAACCTTCCCTGCCACACAAATCAGCGCGCTGCTGATCAGTCATAATTACTACAATATTCGGTTTTTCAGTTTGTGCCGCCAATGGTATACACAAACCCTGTAGCGCTAATCCTGTAATACTTAAAGCCGTATTTTTCATATCTGTATTTATTTAAAACGGTATACCACCATCGAAGAAGCTTCTATTGTAATATCTTGGTTCAAGTTCAGAGAGACAGTTGATTGAACAGGCCTTACCACATCCGGTGTTTCCGGTGTATTGTTTTTGTCTGTCTCTAAACTCAATATGTTTTTTTGTGCTTGCATGCTTTTCCCGAATCCTTTCATTTCCGTCCGCAGCTTAACTTCTTTTTTCTTTAAATTCACCAATTTCAATATATATTCCCTGCTCTTACTGTCATAGCCTAAAGTAACAAATACGTCCTGCAATCCTCTCATTCCCTGAATACTTGCATCCAAACAAACATCAAAGGTGTTATCTCTAAACATTTTCGACAGGTAATAAAAAGGTGTCTTTATACTGCAATCCACACCATTTATCAACATCGGCTGCATATTACGATGCTCCATGAAATCCCAATGACGCATTACAGGCCGTTCTGCCAATAAAGGGTTCATATCTCCATTGCGTTCCAGCGACATCCGCACCGCACCGCTGGCTAACAAGTTAGAAGGATATTTTCCGTCAATACCTAATTCCCCGATAAATAAATCAGCCACACCCCGTTCATATTCATCGAAGCGATAATGCTGTTTACACGCCCATTCAACCGGCTGATAATGATGTTCGTCGAATACTTTCACGTTTTTAGGATTTACAAATTTGGCAATATCAATACGCTTATCAGTATTCTCTTTACCTATGATGCTGTTGGCTATATAAATCAAGTCGGGATACTGTTTATGCAATGCCTGATAAATTTTCTCATAACGCTCCCAATAAACAGGGCCGAAATCCTCATTTCCTATTTCGATGTACTTCAGTGGGAAGGCCTTAGGATGCCCATTCTGAGCACGTAAGGCACCCCATTTAGATGTTACAGGACCAATTGCATATTCAATCGCATCCAAAGCATCCTGAATATAAGCATCTAAATTGACTTCCGGTTGTATAAAATTCCAGAAAGACTTTTCTCGAACCCAACCAGTACAAACCATTCCGGTAGGAGTTACATACATTGCATCAGCTCCCACATATTCGCACAGTTCGTAAAACTCATGATAGCCGATTCCGTCTGTCCGGTAATAAGGCGCCCATTTACTCCATTGACCTGGCCGGTTTTCAGTTGGCCCTATTGTCTTTTTCCAGTGATACATTGTAGCCTCATTGACTCCATGTACGATGCATCCTCCGGGAAAGCGAATAAAATCAGGAGCATACTCCTTCAGGTTTTGTACAATATCAGCACGGAAAATAGATCTCCCGCTATCCCAAGTATCAGAAGGGAACAAAGAGACAACATCCAGTTGAAACTTCCCGACAGCCAAAGGTCTAATAGCCAGCATACCCCGTTTCACATTCCGATCCGGCTTCAATGTTCCACTCATTTTCACCCACTCTTTATCCTTCGCATCCAAAACAATGGGTGCGCTGACCGGTTTCCCCTGTTCGTCTACCAGCATTATTTGTAAAGAAGCACTATAATTCAGGCTTTTTACATACAGAGAAAGATTATAATATAAATCCTTTTTCAGATTCATCCCATAATATCCCCGATTCAGGATCATCGCTTCTGGATTGCTCACAATATCGGCGGTCACATTGACTAACATGGAATATTTAGTATCTTTATTCAATGGATTTTCGGCGGTACGACTGATAAAAACAGGGGAATAAGACAAGGGGTATGCTGTCCATCCGATAAGAGGATCTACATGGAATACCTCTTTATTTTTTCCCCGCGGATTGGGCACATCCTGATACAGTTCATTTTTAACAGCCAAATCAGCGGGAGGAGTTGCTTCTTCGAATGAACGGTTTCTGATTAACTCTGCGTGCAAGGCACCTTCTCCCATCATCCCGATTTCTTCGTAATGAAATCCGTATTTTACGGGACTCACTTTGGTTGTTTTTTGTTTGTCGATACGCAGAACACCGTCATAAGTATTATTTATTTGCCCTGTTAATGGCTGCGCTGAAACAAAATAACACAGGCAACATAATATTATTCCACATAAACCTGTTTTCATAGTTTTATCTTTTGATTTATAATACAAATTTAAGGTTTTCAATCTGTCGGTATTCGTAAATTCTGCTTCAATGTTAGCAATCATGTATTTAACAGGTTCATAAAATCACATTCATGCACATAATTACTAATAGAATATACATTTGTACTATAATACCCTGCTAAAAAATCTTATCTTCGATTATTAAAAGAGGAATACAATTATACACGGAAAATATCATGCACAAAAAATATATATCAGTAATCTTATGCCTTTTTTCTCTACTCTGTCCTGTCTTCATTGAAGGGAAAATTCAATATAGTAACATCCGATTTAAACAACTAAGCATTACAGAAGGGCTTGCACATAGCACTGTAAACGCCATATCTCAGGATTGTAAAGGGTTTATGTGGTTTGGCACCAGGAATGGCCTGTGCAGGTATGATGGGTATAACATCACGAAATATGTACATGAAGAGAATGATTCTACCTCTATTAGCCACGATTTTATTACCAGATTATATAATGATTCTTACAGAAATACTCTCTGGATTTCCACCGAACAAGGAGTCTGTAAATACAACACCCAAAATGAACAATTTACACGCTACCATATTGAAGGTAATAATAAGAATAATGTTCTCCTTCTAAATACTTCTAATAATAAATTCCTGGCCGGATGCAGCAATGGTATTTTTCAATATGACGAAAAAAACGATCGTTTCATTCCGTTTTTATTATGTGATAGTAAAGGTGAAAATATACGGGGATTGATAGAAGACTCAAATGGCATTTTATGGATCAATACGAATAAAGAATTAAAACGCTATAATCTTAAGAAAGAACAATTTGAACCTTTATCTTCAATTATAAAACCTTTTCTCAGCACATGTATCAATCTGGCTCTTCTGCCTAATAACCAGTTGTTATTCACTACTTCTCAGGAAGTATTTGTCTATAATATCAATAATAATTCATTATATACTCTTACTTCAATTGAAGAAATCAGACAATTCAGATGTGTAACGACTGATTGTTTAAATAATATTTGGGTAGGCTCCGAGAATGGTATTTTTGTTTATGACCAAACTTTCCGGCTAATTGCAAATTATAAGCAATCTGAAAGCGATTTAAGTAATCTGAACGACTCTCCGATTTATAGCCTTTTCAAAGATTCGAATCATAATATGTGGGTGGGAACCTATTTTGGAGGAGTAAATTATTTTATATATAATTCGGATCAATTCCGGATTTATCCTTATGGCAATTCACTTAATCATATTAGCGGCAAAGCTGTACGTCAAATTATCAATGCACCAAACAATGGCCTCTACGTCGCTACCGAGGATGGAGGACTAAATTATTTGAATGCCCATCGGGAGATCACACGATCGGAGCAAATCCAAAAGCAAATGGATATAAAAAACCGAAACATCCATTCTTTGTTAATTGATAGTCATCAAAACCTATGGATTGGTTTATTTCTTAGAGGAATGAAATATTACATGCCTAAAGAGAATAAAACACTCTCGTTCAATAGTGGAGCCGGCGAAAACTCATCCGGATTTTGTGTTATTGAAGACGAAACAGGTAAAATATGGTATGGAGGCCCTACCGGATTATTTACCCTGACAAGGCAACATGGTGGATTTCAGTTAAAAAAAATATCATCTTTCCCTGTTTTCTGTATGCTCAATCTAAATGATAGCATTATATGGACCGGAAATCGGGTTAATGGTGTTCATCAAATAAATAAACAAACAGAAAAAGAGACACCTCTTCCGCAATTTTCATCCAATAAATTATATGTAACCTATCTTTATATAGATTCAAAGGAAAATATTTGGATGGGAACCAATAATGATGGGCTGTTTGTATTGAATAAGAATGGTGAAAAGCTAAAGAGCTATTCTAAAACGGAATTAGGGTCTAATGCTATAAAGGGTATTATAGAAGATAATCAAAACTCTATCTGGATAGGGACAGATAATGGCTTATGCAATATCCAAACAAAAAGCGGCCTGATCAACAGGTATACCATAGCCGATGGCTTACCAACCAATCAGTTCAACTACTCCTCAGTTTGTAAAACACCTGACGGTGAACTATTTTTTGGAACAATAAACGGAATGATTTCATTTTATCCCGATCAGGTACATCCGGTAGAACCTCATTTCAATATTGCGCTGACAGAGATATGGAGCAATAACAATTTTTTATCCCCGAGTAATCCGGATGCGCTACTACCTGCCTCTATTTCCGAAAGTGACGCTATAGTACTCACCCATAAGCAGGCTCAGTCTATACGCATCGAATATTCGGGACTTAACTATCAATATAAAGATAAGACACAATATGCCATGATACTGGAAGGTATAGACAAAGAATGGCAAATCGTAGGGAATCAGCATCAGGTACGTTTTTCTAATCTACCGGCCGGCAATTACACTCTAAGAATCAAAGCGAGCAGTGACGGTATCAACTGGGATGAAAAAGGACAGAAAACATTAGCGATTCAGGTGCTTCCTCCATGGTGGCTTTCCCCATGGGCATATCTGATTTATGCGATATTAGTCCTTTGTGTTATTTTTTTAGCTTATAAATATACTAAAGCCAGATTAATTCTTCTTATGAGGCTGAAAACAGAGCATGAACAAAGAGTTAATATGGAAAAACTAAACCAGTCGAAGATCAATTTCTTTACTTATGTTTCCCATGATTTAAAAACTCCATTGACATTGATCTTATCACCACTCCAACGACTCATAGAGCAAGGGCAAATCGGAAATAATTACCGTGAAAAATTAGAAGTAATCTACCATAATGCCAACAGAATGCATTATCTTATCGACGAACTGCTCACTTTCAGTAAAATAGAAATGAACCAGATGAAGATTAATGTCCGGAAAGGGAATATTATCCATTTTCTGGACGAATTATCTCATATCTTCGATATAGTTTCCAAAGACAAGGAAATTGATTTCATCGTTAGCCTCGAAGAGACTGACGAAGAGGTTTGGTTTTCGCCGTCCAAACTGGAGCGTATTATGTATAATCTATTATCTAATGCTTTCAAATATACCCAGCCAGGCGATTATGTAAAACTCAGTGCCAAGTTAATTAAGAAAGAATCGGAAACCTTTATTGAAATCTCAGTAAAAGACAGTGGCAGGGGAATTCCGAAGGAAGCACAGGACAAAATTTTCGATAGCTATTTCCAGGTGGAGAAAAAAGACCATAGAAAAGGTTTTGGAGTAGGATTATCGCTTACAAAATCGCTTATTCAGATGCATAAAGGTCATATTAGGGTCGAGAGCGAGGTTGGGAACGGATCAGAATTTATTGTCAATTTAAATGTTTCAGAATCGGCGTATAGTCCTTCTGAAAGGTCATTGGAGAATATTACGTCCGAAGAAATCCGGAAATATAATTTACACATGAAAGAGACTGTTGAGCTGATTCCGGAACAGTTAATATCTGCAAAACGAGATAGTGCTACTACCAGAGAAAGTATCCTTATTGTAGAAGACAATAAAGAAATAAATGATTATCTAGTTGAAATATTCAGTAAAGATTACGAGGTTCTCCGGGCTTACGACGGTGCTGAAGCATTCAAGTTATTGAAAAAACAATTACCTGACCTGATCATCACGGACATCATGATGCCAAGTGTGGATGGTCTTGAACTAACAGAACATATCAAACAAGATTTGAATACCAGCCATATCCCCGTAATTTTGTTGACAGCAAAAACAGATGAGTCGGATCATACCCAGGGATATTTGAAAGGAGCAGACGCGTATATCACCAAACCTTTCAATGCACAAAATCTGGAGTTATTAGTTCAGAACATACGTACTAACAGAAAACGCAATATTGAATATTTCAAACGAATCGAAAAATTGAATATCACACAAATCACCAACAGTCCGCGTGATGAGGTTTTCATGAAAGAATTGGTAGACCTAATTATGGTTAACATTAAAGACGAAGAGTTTGGCGTTACCGAAATCATCAATCACATGAAGGTAAGTAGAAGCCTATTGCATACAAAACTCAAATCGTTGACCGGATGCTCCATAACCCAGTTTATGAGGACTATCAGGATGAAAGAAGCCAGGATTCATTTGCAAAATGGCATGAATGTTTCCGAAGCTTCCTATGCTGTGGGGATGACTGATCCAAACTATTTCACCAAATGCTTTAAAAAAGAGTTTAACATAACTCCTACTGATTTCATCAAGCAGTTAAAATAAAAAGAAAAGGACATCTCAATGAGATGTCCTTTTTCTTTGCTTTTCAGCAATCTATCAAAGTTGTAAAGTTATAAGTATAAACTCTTTACCTTTAATGTCTATCCCCGATATTTTTTTAGATGTCTGATCCCATCCCGCCGGACTATATTGGGAAATCTCTGATTCTGAACCTTTCAGTATCGATAATTCTGCAGTGCCACTACCTGCACCGGATGCATCCAGGTCGAAAAGACAATCGTTATCACCGGGATTCCAGATTATAACCGACACCTTATTCTCGTCCGCCGATGCTATATATTTCAGACCGTCAGGAATATTCAATATCTTTTTACGCATTTGCGGCATCCGATTGAGAAATGTAAAGGTCGAATTCATCATTTCGTAACTCTGGGCACCTGTAAAAAAACAATATCCATATACCATATCGGCATACTCGCAAAGTACAAGTTCCGATTCAAGAAACTTTATAATCCCGGGAGCAGTACCAAACCGCAAATCATTGGTTGTCAATCCCGGCATTTCCCCATAATCATATCGATTGAAAAGGACTTTCTTGGATGTTGATAACCCATATTTCTCCAGGGCGTTTTTAACAGAAGTAAGAATAGTTCGATTGTTCTGCGCTCTATAATTCTGGATAGAATAATAATCCATCGGTACTCCTTTTGATACTATGGATTCAACAGAAGGATCGTAATGACTATATACCTCGTTGAGCTGTGATACCGCACTCAACATCCCTCCATTTTGCAACTTCATGGCTATAGGTTTCCATATAGCGGGATATACCTGCAAGTTTTGAATAGTTGCCGCATCGGTTTGCGTACCATTGAAGTAACCTGTAGTATGGGATGGTTCCTGATTTCCGGCATAGATAGTATTGCCACCGCCCAATTCATCATGCAATTTTTTCATCCATTCGAAAATCACGTTTGCATTGGCTTCGTAATTACCAGGAGCCGGTAAAGGGTAATAGCGTGCACTACCGTGAAATGACCGTCTGTCGTCTAAGGGAAAAAGGTGTTCGACCGAGCCGTCCTCTTTGCCCTCTACGGGAACACCAGAACATTGAACGATCAATTGAAGCCCAAGGTTACGGGCTGTACGACAAAGCTCAAGATATTTGGAATTAATACTGACATCTATTCCTCCTTCAGAATTTTTACTGAATTCTTCCTTTTCCCCATCGCCACCTAAATATGAATTCCCCATCGAACGGTAGCTGAGAAAATAATCGCCACGAGGGTTTGTTTTCCAGTTTTCATCAAACTGATTGAGATCTTTTGGCATGGCTACAAGCTGCATACCCATATCCGGCAATGCTTTCAATTCATCCATTATACGCGTATTCAGGCGGTCAATAGCAGGACGGAGTACATACCCCCTCTTGATGTCCAACCTGGGTAGCCCCGATTCCGAAAAATCAATAACTACCGCTGATCCATCAGTAGGTGATGTTGGTTCAGATCCCACCAGACCTGACTCCCCCTCTTTGCCGTCGCAAGCCATAAGTATGACTGCAAACGAAACAAATACACAAAATACTTTTTTCATATATTAATTTATATTTCCGAATTTGTTTTCAATTATCTCTTTATAGTCCGGGTATGCCAACGGACTTGGATTCATAAGTTTGGTAGAAGGACTCACACCCAGCAGTTTCGAACTAAAAATAGCATTCAAATCCCACATGGTTGAAGATGAAGTATATCGCTCATTATTATCACCTTCCTTAAGCGCACATGAAAAACGTCCTGTTGCGCATAAAACCTCATATTTGACAAACTCATCATAAAATGATTTAAACCAATTTTTGGGATACCATTCTGTACTATCGAAAAAGGAGGAAAACTCTTCCTGGCTGACAGGAGTCCCGTCTTGCGCCTTATCGATTGCATTATTGAGCCATTCATACATCTTCATATCCGATGTGTAGCCATTATTCTTACCCCATTGCCCCAGATCGTCGTTCACATGCTGATTATACAACCATACCATCGAGAATTCGGTGATAATTATATCTTTCTTCATTTCGAAATCCTCCCTGATCATTTTTAGGGAATTACCGACCTCCCCTATATCCAGAGCGTGAATATGAAGGTCTAAACCGTCTATCAGCGGATTTTGATTGACTTCGTTTATAACTATTGGGATAAGCGGATTAGTCGAGGCGTTCAATGAAATACGATTCAAAGCTCCGGCAAATATCTTGAAGTTCCAACCATAAGTTTCTTTCCATTCAGTAAGTTTAGAGGCCATTATATCCAGGTAATCTTTGTAATTTTCCTCATTGCCTCCATTTTCCCACATAGGTTCATTACCCATGACAAGGATATCTATATTGCCACCCAAGTTATGCAACAAGAGAAATTTACGACAAGCCTCTATTACATAACCCATTTCCTTACTGTCTTTACCGGGAACACTATGTGTAAAGTTACCAAACGGTATCTTAAGGCTCATAATGAGCTTAACCTTATTGTTTGACTCGGTCTTTATCTTTATGAAATCCTGCGTCTCGGTATAGGTATCGAATGCTTCGTCTTTTACACCTGTTATGACACCGTTGTTCTTCTTAAGGAAATTCTGGGCTATTTGTACGAACGACCGTACCCACTCTACATGCGAGTCGTACATTAAGTCTGTCACATCGGCAATCTCATCTATATTCTCGTTGAAATTGGCACCTAACTGAGTAGAAAATATAGTTTCATTATCCCCATTGTTCTCTTCTTCATTCCCGTTTATCGACACTTCGCCATCTTCCGAACATCCTATAAGCAAGATGAACAGAATAGCGGAAATCATTATCAAAATTTTCTTCATCGGCATAGGCAATTATAATTATCTAGAGCCTGTTAAAATCTTTTGAACTACTAACTTTCTTTTATAAGAATATTTTCGTGAAAAATTTTAACAGGCTCTAATACTCAAAGCTAATTAAACAAGTATCAGTGTATTGATTTTACAGGTGTAAAATCAATATCCGGGATTCTGCTGCACACCATTATTGCGGGTAACTTCTGCAAATGGGATCGGAAAATATTTCTTCCGCTCGGCCATAACACCTTGTTTTTGTACATCCGCAGCAGGCAATGACGGAATGAAAGTATTTTTCATATAATCATACATCAATGTGTTTTCATCATATTTCATACGGATAAGATCGAACCAACGTTTTTGCTCTCCGGCAAATTCCAGACCACGTTCCATGAATACTAACCAGCGGAATTCCTGCTTTGTCAATGTACGCCCAATGTTATCCGATTTATCCATGCCTATATATTTAGGATAATCACGCCCGACACCATCGGCCTTACGAGCACGTTCGCGTACCATATCTATCGCTTTGCATGCTTCTGTATATTCTCCGAGTTCGTTTAATGCTTCTGCCTTTATGAGATACATATCCGACAAACGCAGGCGTGGCATATCATTTTCGTTGGTACGGTTGTTCACACCCTGCGGATCGATGAATTTACGGATATACCCCCAGTTTTCCTGAGTATTCCCTCCGGCGGCCGGATATGCAGTTACAATATTCCCCAACACGCCTGTGGTATTGTTCTTCTGCTGGAAACGGCGCCAAAACGTAGTTTCAATCCGGTAATCCTTCGATACCAATTTCGCTTCATCAATTGACGCATCAACTAACGGATCGCTATATCCCAGATTACCCTGATCGTCCTGAAAATATTTTATGAACCATTTTTGTACTCTATGAACTCCCGCTCCTTTTCCATAAGGATTTCCCGAAAGCAGCTTTCCTCCGACCTCAACACCATTCGGATTGAACAGATGAGCAATATTAGAACCCAATGACACGTCGGCCGATGCTTCTTTGTCGCGGAAGAACGGGACAAAGAACACATGCTCTTTTTGTGCCGAAGATTCCTGGTCAACATCCCATAAACTCCGATAATCACTAACAAGCTCATATTGGTTAGAATCAATAACGATTTGAGCCTCATCGGCTGCATCCCTCCATCTGCCTAAAGTGAGATAAATTTCTGCTAATAATGCATGAGCTGCTCCATTCGTTACACGCCCTACTGTATAACCGGTATCTAAACGTTTAGGCAGACGGGGCGTTCCATCATCATTCATTCCAGCAGCATATTGGAAATCATTTATTATTGACTCGTAGACCTTTTCGGCTGAAGATTGTGGAATATATGCATTTTCGATTCCTGTCACCGGTTCGGTCACAATAGGAATGCCATTAACACCACCAAACAAGCGCATTAAATCGTAATGGTAAAGTGCTCTCAGAAAATAAGCTTCTGCAATAATGCGGCTCTTATCATTTTCGCTTTTAAACTCGATCGAAGGAACACGCGCAATCACTTCATTTGCGTTTTTAATACCATCATACAATGTCCCCCAAAAATTCACAACCGGAGCCGAACCAGCACTGTGCGTATTATTGGAAGCTGTGGCCGGCACAGCTGTTCCGGTAGAAAACATCGCATCTTCGAAAGTTGGGAGTATAATAGGCCAGTTTGTTTTATGATAAGCAAATTGGTATAATGTGGAATATACTCCGTTAATAGCCATCAAAGCATGGTCTTCGGTTTTGAAGAAACCGTCTTCTTTTTCTATACGGTCTACCATGTCTACGTCCAGACAGCTTGAAAAAGTAAGTGTCGCTATCAGTAAGGATAATATATATTTCTTCATATTTTTCAATATTTCATTGTTAAAAAGCAAAATTTACACCAAAAGAATATGTCCGGCTGGAAGGATAGGCAGCATAATCGACATTAGGCGACATTGCCCCTGATGTTATACTCACTTCGGGATCATAGCCACTATAATTGGTGATTGTAAATACATTAGTAGCGGTTCCAAACACACGTATATTACGTATCCATTTCCATTTCTTCACATTGAACTGATAAGCAAGAGTCACATTTTTCAAGCGAAAGAATGAACCGTCTTCAAGCAGGAAGTTAGAGAAGCGTTTGTTGAAATAGGAACTACCTTGTGCACCATTTACTGCCGGATAGAAATTACTGGTACCTTCTCCCTGCCATCTGCCATTCCACGCTTCGGCACGGATATTATCGCTACTGTCTGTATAGGAATCGAGGAAGTAACGATTCAGATTGGCAACATCGCCCCCTGCACGACCTGTGAAAATCATAGATAAAGACAGCCCCTTCCATGCTAATTCGGAAGAAATACCATAATTGAATTTCGGTTCTGCCCTTCCAATGATTGTCATATCATCAGAAGTAATTTTCCCATCAGGCAGGCCATCAGGGCCACTAATATCCTTGAAGCGTAAAGATCCCGGAGTAGCCTGAGGTGTATCGTAAGGTGCTAATTTTGCCTCTTCTTCGTTCTGGTAAACGCCATCTACTATATAACCATAGAAACTACCTACCGGATAACCAGCTTTGGTTATATGTATACTTTGGCTGAATACTCCGCCTCCTGCTAAATATGAAGCTCCCAATAATTCATTTCCTCCCACATTGTTCACTTTATTCCTATTCAGGTAGATATTTCCTCCTAGTGTCCATTTTACAGGCCCTGTTAATATATCGGCACTCACCTCTAATTCAAATCCTTTATTTGTCATTTCCCCCATGTTGTAAGGTATAGATCCATATCCGGAAGATAAAGGCAGGCCGAAATTCATCAACATATCTTTAGTTACGCGCTTATAAGCGTCTACGGTAATTCTGAATCTATTATCTACAAAACCAAAATCGAACCCACCGTTATAAGTAGTCGTATTTTCCCAGCCTAAATCAGGATTTGCCAGTTTCCCGTTAACCATACCATGAGTTACTGAACCTCCGGAATATGAACGAACGTGATTCATGATGGCAAGTGGAGCTGCATACGCAATACTTTGATTACCTGTGACACCATAACTTAAACGAAGTTTAATATTCGAGATTGGTTTTATATCTTTCAGGAAGCTTTCCTGATTGATACGCCAAGCCGCTGCAAACGAAGGGAAGAAGCTCCACTGATTGCCACTTGCCAACAGCGAAGATCCATCGTAACGTCCGGTTGCCGTGAATATATAACGATCATACAATGTATAGTTTACACGCCCCAAGAAAGATGAAAGCTTTGTCTGGATCACTGAACTGGATTTATCCATAGTGTTGGTTCCTTCTCCGATAGCATAATACAACAAGTCGTTGCTGGCAAAGTCCCCAACCTGAATTCCTAAAGTATTTCTCTGACGGTCTTCATGCGTATACCCCAAGACAGCATTTATATGATGATTTTTCTTGAATTTACGATCATAATTAGCTGTAGTTTCCAATACAATATTCTGACGATCATCCTCACCACGGAATGCCAAGCCATTGGCACTGTTTCCTGCATTGGTACCTATTGGATAATAGGTTGAACGTGAGCCGTCCGTGCGATTAATACTTCCGGCAGCTTTCAGTGAAAGTCCGTTGCCAAAACCATAATTCAAAGATGCATTCAAAATAAAGAAGTTCTGTTTCAGTATGTCCTTCAACTCTGTAGCCATAACATAAGGATTATCTGCAGCAACATATTCCACATTCTCATCTTCATAAATAACGTCTCCGGGCATCAACGTCGGTTTAGTAGTAAGGATACGCCGTACCATCTGATTCATACTAGCCGACTGAGAATGCGATGTTTGTTTCTGTTCTGTCTGTGAATAACTTGTATTTACCTGTAATACCAAACGTTTAGCAAGTTCGGACTTAAGGTTCATACGAAAAGAGTAACGTTCAAGTCCGGTATTCATAATAATTCCTTCCTGATTGGTATAGCCGGCTGTAATATTATATTGGGTTGCTTTACCTCCCCCATTGAGCACTAACTGGTGATCGTGAGTTACTGCTGTCTGGTACATTAAATCCTGCCAATCGGTTGAATAAGTTTTATATCTTTCCAACATATCGTCAGTATGTCTGGGAACTGTCGTGCCAGGAATAACATTTCCCTGCATATCATATCCCGCTGAAGTCCGATCCAGTTCATTTTCATAAAGACCGTATTCATAAGCATTCAACAGATTATATTTCTTGGCAATAGTAGAAAAGTCAACACGTGCATTATAGCTTATATTGATTTTTCCTTCTTTTCCCTGTTTCGTTGTGATCAGAATAACACCATTTGTAGCACGGGAACCATAAATAGCCGTAGCCGAGGCGTCTTTCAAAATCTGAATAGATTCAATATCATTTGGATTGATAGCAGCTAACGGATTCATTGCCGGTTGCTGACTCAACTCGTTGGTGCTGCCGTTTATGCTTGCAGTAGCTGCTTCGATAGGGAAACCGTCAACTACATAAAGAGGGTCGGTGTTGCCCGAAAGTGTAGAGGTTCCGCGAATCTGAATATTCATCCCTGCTCCGGGCGCACCACTATTTGACGAAATGTTGACACCGGATACACGTCCCTGCAAAAACTGGTCGACACTTGTTATCGGTAAAACCTCCGCCTCATCTTTCATACTGAGTGCACTCACTGCTCCGGAGAGATCGGACTTGCGAACAGTTCCATAACCGATAACGACTACTTCGTTGAGGTCACGGGCGCTTTCTGTCATTGTAATTACCATCTTTTCGTTTAGTAATACCGGAACGGCAATACTGGTAAACCCGATATATGACACCTGCAATATGGCTTTCGGATTTCTTACTTCCAGGGTAAAATTTCCATCAGCATCTGTAATAGTTCCGTTATTTGCACCCCTCACCTGAACAGTAGCTCCGATGATAGGAATATTTCCCTCATCAATTACCATACCGGTAATTTTATGGGTTTGTGCTGATACGGCTGATACACATCCCAAAAAGCATACCAACAGGGCTAAATACCTACCTATCAACTTAAATCGAATCCTTTGTTTCATAATATTATATTCATTGATTATTAAATTCTATTTTGATAATGCTTGTAATGTTGGATACTCACTTCCCATTTTCCAAATTGTACTAAAATCCCATCCTGTAAATGAAGAAGTGTTTTTCATATCACTCACAGACAGGTTCTTATAATTTGAAGAACCTCCTGATATATATGAATCGCTACTATTACTTTGAGACTTGGAACCCTCATTCAGGGTAAAACAGCTCTTCATTGTTATCTGGGAAATCTTACCATCGGTACGATGGAACAATCCGTTATATTGAGAGGCTCCGTTTGCGGTTTCCATATTTCCTGTATTATGACAATTTTCGATAGTCATAGTACCCGCTGCAGCTACTGTACATGTAGCCAAAATGCCTGCAGCATTACTATTCCCGTTTGTAACTGTACCTGTGCTCTTGATTGAACCGGCATTATAGCAATCTCTGATTGTTGCACTGTTTCCTCCCATGCGTCCGATAATACCAGCTGCCGAACCTGCCGCAGTAATAGATCCTGCATTGTAGGACTGGGATATTTCTGTATCTACAACTGCACGGCCTACTATTCCGGCAACCTGGTTATTCGCCTGGCTTCCTGATACATTTCCAATATTTATACAAGTGGTTACTTTGATCGGATCTGTACCAGCTGTGCCTCCCATCGAACCAACGACGCCTCCTAACGGCGACTTATTGTTACAAACGACATTACCACTGTTTATACAATATGAAATAGCAGGGGCATTATTTGCATCACGCATCACCATTCCCACAACTCCTCCTACACAACCAGCTGAACCGTCTATTGTTGCCGCATTAGAACAATAAGAAACTTCTCCTTTTTCGGTAAGATATCCTACAATTCCACCAAGATGGATTTCGGTATCGGTAGTTGCCGATGTACTGATGTTACTACTACCTATTGTATGACAAGATATAACCTTACCCAAACAACTTCCAGCAATAGCACCAACCTTCGCTTTTCCTGTGATAACTGCATTTTCGATACTCACATTCCGAACAATGCCCTCTGTTCCTATATTAGCAAATAAGCCACAGTTTGAATTAGAGCCTTTGCTCAATGTCCAGTTTTTTATCTTATATTGTTCGGAAGAACGTTTTGTGTTCGCATCCACGATACTACCTTTAGCAGCATCATACACTCCCGTAAAATTACCGGTATAAACATTAGCTACCAGATCGGCACAAATAGGAGAGAAATCGACATTAGCCAAGTCGATATCGGCTGTCTGTTTATAATGTTTATCGAGGTACTTATTGACATTCCTTAAATGACGCGGTTTTGTAATAATATATTCAGAATATTCTCCTCCGTTTCCACTGGCATCGTCAAATAAATTATGCACATTTATAACTTCACTTCCCATCTGGGATATTGCTCCTCCTCCCACATTTGCGTAAGAGAACAACTGAACAGAGATCATTCCTACATAACCATTCCAATCAATAAGATTCAGGTCATAAGATATGGTTCCCGAAGGTATATCTATTGTATTTTCGCCTAAACTTGTTATATATTTCAATTTATAGCCATCCACACCGGTTATTTCATCCCATGAAAGTAAGAATGCATCATTATCTTCCAGATTAACGACAGGAGCATCTAATTTTTCAACCTGGATAATTGGAACACTCAGACTCTTATCAGCTGCTGTAAAAACTAACTTAGCCTTACGTAATACATTTGTTGCGTTGCTCCCGGCAGTAATTTTCAATGTTGTTTTTCCTTTTCCGGTTGCAGGGGTCACAGAACACCATGTTGCCGGAGCATTAGTGGCTTCGTCTATTATTTCTACTTCCCATTCCACTGCATTGGTTTGCAATTCAATACTCTTTTCACCACCTCCTATGTTATATTGCAATTCCGGTACATCTGTAGCAAAAGTGGTTTCACTGGCTTCCTGCTCTACTGTTACCTTCTTTTCTTCCTGTGTCTCATTGATGACGAAAGTCAGGATTGCGGTACGAGGCTCGTTCCATGAATTCTCAGAAAAGGACAGGGATATCTGAGAATATTTGAAACCCTCTGTATCAGAAGGGCTACACCAAGCCTGAGAACTGGATAATGTCCATTTTTCATCGGATTTAACCTTCAATATATGGCTACCCTCTACACCCTGTACCTGTATTGTCGATTGGCTCAGTTCGTCAAGGTTCAGGTAAGTTGCTGCCACTTCTGCATTCGCCTCAGGGTATATAATACCATCTTCCTGACATCCCATGAAGCATACAGCGGTCAATACTGTAACAACTAGTTTAGAATACTTATTTTTCATATGTTATAAATTAAGGATTATGCTATTTTCTATTATTGAGATATTCTTCCACCGGAGTATACCATTTACCAATCTTGAACTCAATTTCACTTTCGACTCCAATGTGGTCTGCCATTTTATTGTAATCACCAACCATGTGCTTCAATACTTCCGGTTCTTTTTCTGCAAGATTCTTCATCTCGGTCGGATCGTTTTTCAGATTATATAACCTCCATTCGGGTTCTTTATATTCCTGCACTATCTTCCAATCTCCTTCGCGGAGCATCTTATTACCCTCATGTTCGACGATAACCGGTTTTAGTTGATTAACATGCTGCCCTTTTAATAAAGGCAATAATGAAACGCCTTCCATTGGAGGAACCTTATGTCCATCGCGTGAGGAAGGATAAGTGGCTCCGGTTAGTTCTACCAGTGTAGGCATGATGTCGATAACATGACCGTAATCATCTTTCTGAATAGTATTGTTCAAACTTTTATCAATTTTTTTCGGATAAGAAACAATAAATGGTGTATTACATCCACCTTCGTGTCCATGATGTTTATAGAGAAAAAATGGTGTATTGGCAACATCAGCCCATGCAGCACCAAGGAATACAGTACTATTCACCGCACCCGGTTTTTTACCAACAAAGCGACCTTCTATGCCCGGCTCTCCATTTCCGCCATTATCTGAAAGTAAGATGATTAATGTATTTTCTAATACGCCTTTTTCTTTCAAGTGTTTAACTACATTTCCAATGCTCCGGTCTACTTCTTCTATAACTGCTGCATAAATAGCCATTTGTAAATCATAGCGCTCTTTTTCGACCTGCGTGAGAGAAGCCCAGTCTGGGGCTTTAGGGTTACGGGGTGTCAGTTGATCGGGACTTTCAAACAATCCCATTTCCAGCTGTTTTTGGAAACGTGCGTTGCGCACATCTTCCCAGCCATTCATATATTTCCCTTTATACTTATCGATCGTTTTTTGGGGGGCTTGTAAAGGGAAATGCGCTCCGTTATGAGCCAGATACCAGAAAAATGGTTGTTTTTTATCAATTGCTTCATCGATGAACTCTAACCCGTATTTTGTCCATAAATGTGTAGAATACCAGTTTTCGGGAAGACGCTTATCATCGAAAGCGATTTTCTCATCATTCAGAAATAAAGTATTTCCATTAGCCTTTTTGGGACTATTTACATCCGTAGAAAAATAGAAGCCTCCGAAAGGAGCATTCAACGATCGGTCGAAACCACGTTTTATCGGAGTTACTCCCTGATATTGGCCAAGATGCCATTTACCGGTCATTACACTAAAGTATCCAGCAGATTTTAAGACCTCAGGAATAAATGCATTTTCTTCGTTGGGATGTCCTTGATATGCACTGTAACCCGGCACCTTGCCTAAAGCGCCATTACCAACCTGATGGGGATATAATCCCGTTAATAATGATGCACGAGTAGGAGCACTACGCGCCTGATTGTAAAAATGGCGTAACCGGATCCCGTTGTCTGCCAACTGATCAATATTAGGAGTTTCAATTTCAGAACCATAGCAGCCAAAATCCGAGTAGCCAACATCATCCAATAATATCAATACGATATTAGGTTTGTCGGCCGTTTGTTGGGCATGTGCGTTTGATAAGGGAACTGCTGTTGCCCCTATTCCACACATTAAAGGTAAGATAGTGTTTTTCCTCATAATAATCTGGTATAGTAATTATTTGATTCTAGGTATAATAATATTTGATGGATCAACAGATATGTCATATATCCCGGTCTCTCTGTTCTTTTTCATAATCATTGGTACAATTCGTGCTTTGCGGGGCTGCACAATGCTGTCGGAATTATGTACATGATATACATAATAATAACGTCCATCCGGCCCATGGAACAAATCGCCATGTCCGGAGCCGTTTTCGTGTACAATACTTCGATGAATAATAGGATTACCTGCGTATTTCTCCCATGGCCCGTAAGGAGATTTAGATGTTGCATAACCAACCGCATAATCTATGTTTCTGAAATGATTTGCAGAATAAAACAGATAATAAATATCATCCATTTTAACAACTGTAGGCCCTTCCATTACGGGGGAAGAGTTGTAATTGGTTGTCGCTTCCCAGGAGTCTGTTATGTCAAAACATTTTTTGAGTGTTTCGGATTTGAGACGACCATTGGGTAAATCGAACTCTGCTACCCATAGATAATTCCCTTTATTGAAGCGTACGTGGTAGAGATAATATTTTCCATCTGAATCTTTAAACAAAAACGAATCGATATTTCTGGCACTCTCGTCAATAGGGCGAACTTCGTCCTGCCGGAAAGGACCGTATATTGAATTGGACGAGGCCAATACTGTGTGTTCACTTGCCGTATATGTCATATAGTATTTGCTCCCCTCTTTAAATATCTGAGGTGCCCAAAAACCTCTTTCTCCATACGCAGAATCTCCTTCCCGTAAAATTAGCTGAAGAGTATCTCCGTTTGCAGTCTTCCAATCTTCCAGATTTGTTGATTCGAATATCGAAAAACCCTGAGGGGTTCTGTTACGTGTGCCTGTCAGGTAATATTTGTTGTTTTCGACAAATATAGTCGGGTCGGCAAACGCAATTTCATCCTGCTGTGTATCTACCTTGTTGTCTTTTGTTGTCTGGCAACTTCCACACATTAATATTATAAATGCCATTAATAATTGTATAGATACTTTCATATATTTATTACTATTTAATTATTTACTATTTATTACACAAACATAGCAGACAATACTGTGCTTCCTGTACGAAAGCCTCCCGGGCTTATCATTCAATATTTTATTTCAATGGTTCTTCTTCTACATTAGTACTATAAAAGCCTTCTACCTGAGAAAAGAATTCCTGCTTCAGTTTCTCAAGAACATCCGGATGCTGTACGGCAACATTCGTTTGTTGTTCCCTATCCGATTTCACATTGAATAGACCAAACTCGTCGATATTACCAAGTTCGTTTCCTGTCAGATTTCTTTGCGAACCTTTATAAGGAGGAATCATAATCCACTCTCCACTACGATATGCCATCCTGCCCTGAGCTTCGACAACAAAATTTTCGCGGGCTTTTAGTTCTTTTCCAAGAAATGCATTTAAATAATTACGACTATCCAAACCTTCGGGGATAGATGCACCCAGCATATCTCCCAAAGAAGCAAGAAGATCCATCTGGCTAATTAATGCATCAGATTTTATCGGTTGAATTTTACCTTTCCAATACACAAACAAAGGCACATGGGTTCCTCCGTCAAATAAGCTGTACTTTCCACCACGCAAACCTCCACCAGGAGAATGCGAACCAACCAGTTCAGCTGCACCGTCTTTATACCCATCGTTAAGAACAGGCCCGTTATCACTGGAGAAAATAACGATCGTATTTTCCAGAAGTCCTTCTCTTTCTAAATGAGCCAATAATTCACCTACACACCAGTCTGCTTCTATAATCGCGTCCCCCCGGGACCCCATTGTTGTTTTTCCGGCAAAGCGTTCATGAGGTGCCCGTGGCACATGAGGTTGATGCAGGCCGTAATATAAGAAGAAAGGGGAGTTTTTATGTTCTGTTATATATCCTTTAACCTTATCTATGAAATAATCGGCCATATCTTCGTCTTTCCATCGGGCTTTTTTTCCCCCTTTCATATAACCGATACGCGGTATACCATTGACTATGGAGTTGTTGTGTCCGTGCGCCCAGTTCATTTTCAGCATTTCGGGATTGGATATAGCAGTAGGTTCACCTTCGAAATTCTTTTCATAACTTATCTCTATAGGATCATTTGGGTCTAAGCCAACAACATTCCCGTTTTCCACATACACTGTAGGTACCCGGTCGTTAGTCGCAGCAATAAGACATGAATAATCAAATCCGATTTCTTTTGCACCCGGTTTTACTGTTTCGTTCCAGTTAACATTGCCACTACCCATTCCTAAATGCCATTTACCAATAGCTCCTGTTGCATATCCGCAATTTTGCATCATTTTGGAAAGTGTATATTGATTTTCGTCTATAATAAGTGGTGCGTCACCCGGAAGGATCTTAGCATCTTTATTTTTCCATGGATACATTCCCGTCATTAATGCATAACGGCTTGGGGTGGATGTTGCCGAGGTAGCATATCCATTAGTAAAGCAAACGCCTTCATGTGCTAGTCTGTCTATATTTGGAGTATGTATTGTTGTAGAACCATAGGCACTGACATCCCCAAAGCCTAAATCATCTGCGAGAATAACGATAATATTGGGCTTCTCTTCGGGTTGAGCAGCACATCCTATTAAAGACAATGTAGATAAATATAAGATTGAGTTTTTCATAGGTATTATGTACGTACTTTATTGTATTTCTGTACGCAAATATAGATTGTTTGACACCGATGAAATAGAAAATATGTGCAACTTACAGTACTATTGTTTTCAGAAGCATATATTTATTGAATGAAAGATGGCTATAGGGCTATTTTAGCATTTAGCTTATCGACAGACGATAAGAAAATTGCCAGAGCCAGTTTAGAATATCATAACAGACTATATTGTAGTTTTCAATTTGATTAAAGATGTTGGGTATTAAATGCCGGTGGGATAATTGTTCAATCAGCCAATAATTCTTACGATTCTGGAGATTTCGTTTTTAAATAGAGATAACAGAGGCTACTAATTTATTATATCTACAAGCTGCAGATAATATTTAGAAGGGATCCGCTTCGGACCAATATTTCCATAATTTTAATGGAAATATTGGTACCTTTTATTATAGCATAGAAAATGAGGAAATAGAGAACGTTCTATACTCGCTATACTCGCCTCTGAAAATTAATGAAATTATTAATGGTTTTGAAATAACTATAACAGATGGTGTTATATGGTCATTTCATAAACTTGGCAGTTTCCAAAACTCAATAGATTTGGTTGGTAGAGAATCAACCGAGTATTATCTAACTTAATGTTAAACTGCCACAATCTGGAGAATCCTGTCTAAACATCAAATAAGACCGACTTAGAATGTCGCGAAAAGTCCGATTAAATTCATTATAGCAAAGATATTCCAGAAGAAAAGGCACTCTGTAGAACTATAATTTCAGTTCTTCTTGTATTTGTTCCAATGTTTTGCCTTTTGTTTCGGGTATATATCTCTTTACAAAAATAAAAGCCAATACAGAAAATAAGGCATAAATCGCAAATAGAGCATAATCTCCCCAGTTGGAGCGGATTAAAGGAGCTGTGTAAACAGTTATGAACGTAAACACCCAGCTCACTGCTGTAGAAAAAGACATAGCCAGTCCTTTTATATCAGCAGGGTATATTTCCGATATAATAACCCACATTACAGGAGCGAAAGATGCTGCGAAAAAAGCAATATACAATAATAATGCGATCAGTACCAGAGTGGAGTTCCTGTCCGGTTGAGTAAACTGATAAGTAAGGAAAGATAATGCGATGGTCATTCCTATCGCCCCTGATAGCAACAATGTCTTGCGTCCTTTCTTATCCACCAAGCGAATAGCGACAATGGTCATTAAGAAATTAACCAGCCCGACGAGCATCGATTGTTGCAAAGCAGTTTCTCCTCCGACGCCTGCCGATTTCAGAATATCAGGGGCAAAGATAAGAACCGCATTTATCCCTGTTATTTGTTGAAATACAGCGATCAGTGTACCGATGAATACGATCTTTCCTGTTTTTCCTCTAAATAAGTCTTTGATAGAAATAGAGGTAGTGTTGTTATTCGATATTTTTAATTCTGATAATTCTTCAGGAATACCTCCTTCTATTTTTTCAAAGATAGTCAGGGATAACTCTTTTTTACCCTGCTTCAACAACCAACGCGGGCTTTCGGGAAAGGATATAATAAGGAAAATTAGGAATAGTACAGCGAAAACAGCAGGAATTCCCAGCATATACCTCCAGCTTTGGTCTCCCAGATCAACCAACAGATAATCCAGAAAGTAAGCTAAAAGGATTCCGATAGTTATCGCTAATTGATTAAACGACACCAGTGTTCCTCTCTTTTTTGCAGGTGCAACTTCCGAAATATACATGGGTCCGACTACAGATATTGAGCCTACGGTAATACCTGTAAGAATACGGAAAGCGGTCAGCATAGCCAGACTATTGGATAATGCACAACCCAACGCTGAAATGATGAAAGAAATAGCAGCGAATATCATTATCTTTTTCCGGCCGAATCTTTCAGCCAGACTTCCCGTGAATAATGCCCCAATCAGACAACCGAGCATCATTGAGCCTGTAACCATTCCGAGGCCGCTGTTGCTTAATGAAAAATCGCTTTGCAACATTTCCGTAGCGCCTGAAATAGATGCCATGTTAAGCCCAAACATCAATCCTCCATTAATCGCTACAAATGTGATCCAATATAAATATTTGCTGTTTTTCATGTTTTTATTATTTATTCATTTATTAAGGCGTCTGCTATTGATATTATTTTTAGCTGTTTCTCAAATTCATTCAGGGATAAAGATGTAGTCACATTTATCTTATATTCTTTACCAGGAAGTAAATCAAAAAAGTTATCACTAAAGTGATGATCAGTTCCTTTTATCGATAGAAAGATACCTCTTGCGAATTTATCACTCTTTAAATTTATTTCATATCCTCCATCGATAGCAAGTATATTTTGGGTTATTTGACAAGCTGGATATTGCATATTCTTTTGCTCGGTCAGGAATGAAATGTTTTCATACTGCGGTTTTTTATCGTTTTCAAGATATGAATAAATAATAACATTTTCTTTTTTCTCCTCTTTTAGTAATTCAGCAAGATTTAATTCTAAAACCTTGGTGCTCGAATTTGGTACGGCAATGATATCCTTACTTATATCGGAGATAACTTTCCCATCCGGTGTTATAATCTGTATCCTTAATTTACTTTTCAGTTTTTCCAACTTGTCGGAAATAATATATACATCTAAGTTATTATTTTTCAGATCAGTCGATATCAATATTTCATCGAAAGCCTTTTTTGTAAAATAATGCTGCGCTTTCCATTGCCCGCAATAATCCCTGCTCGACCATGAGGCCACAGGCCAGCAATCGTTATGCTGCCAGTAAAGGCTACCCATACAGAATGGCATATCGCGCCGGTGTGCTTCCATGGCGATCTTCATGGCATCGCCTTGCAACAGTTGGCTGAGATACAGAAAGGATTCGAAATCTTTCGCTTTGCCATATTCATTGATAATGCATTTCTCTATTGTTTTATTGGCGTTCATTCCACCCCTTTGATGCCACATCATCACATCTGAATATATATTCATGTCACGGCTGTCGGATGCGTATTTTTTCACAGTTTCGATCGTCGGAAAAGATTGAAAACCATATTCGCTGAAATAACGGCTCCGAACATCATTGAATGTTGAAATAGGAAGCCCCTGCTGCCAGGTGGCCCAGTAATGATAATCGCCCGAAGTCTCGCTTCGTGTGCCTTTCATATCATTGAAAGGTGATGTAGGGAGATAGTAAGTCTCTGGGTTATGTTCTGCCACCGCTTCAGGTAACAGTTCGTGAAAAAGATCAAAATATTGTTTCAGAATAATATTAAAATGTTCCGGATTTTCCTTTTTATATTTTTCCATCCATCCCCAATTGAATATCGCATCCATAATCTCATTATTGCCGCACCAGAGAGCAAGCGATGCATGGTTGCGCAAACGGCGAATGTTGTCTTTAGCTTCCTGTCTTATATTTTCTTTCATCTTATCGCCTAAAGGATATACACTGCAGGCGAATGTAAAGTCCTGCCATACAAGAATGCCATTTTCGTCACAAAGGTCGTAGAATATATCATCCTCATAGATACCGCCTCCCCAGACACGTATCATATTCATATTGACATCTACTGCATCTTTTATCGTCTTCTCATAGTCGCTCCTTGTTAGACGGGGCAAAAAAACATCTCCGGGTATGTAGTTAACTCCTTTCGAGAATATTGGAACTCCATTCAGTTTAAAATAGAATGCCAAGCCTTCATTATCAGGCTTTCTGACTACTTCTATGGAACGGATACCAACGCGGGTTTTATCTTCATCGGCAGTCTCACCATTCAGTATCAGTTTTGTTTTGAAACTGTACAAATGAGGTTTACCCAGCCCGTTACTCCACCACAAGGTCGGATTCTTCAGTTTGAAGTTTACATTTACTATGTTTTTTCCTGCTGTCAGTTCAGATGAAGTTTCGGTTAATATCTTATCCGTGTTCTCGTCCAGTATTTGAATCTTTACTGTCTGTGCATCCTTATCTGATAATATTTCGATGCCAGTATCAATATCAGCATGGCGGGCTGTTACATTTTTCTGTATGTAATGTACATTCTCTATTTTCACATCATTCCATGCTTCCAGTATAACCGGTTTCCAGATACCGGAAGTAACCAACCGTGGCCCCCAGTCCCATCCGTAATGATATCCGGCCTTACGGGTATAAACACTGACTTTCGCATCGAACATTCCGCCGTTTTGCGATTGATCGTTAGATGCAAAATAAGTGATCGGACTGGCCTGCCATTCGGGCAACGCTTTTTTTATCGGGGAATAAAAATATATCCTTAGTTTATTATCTTTTTGTTTCAGTAATTTCTTTACATCTACTTTCCATTCACGGAACATGTTATCCGCTGCCAGTATTTTTTCCTCATTAAGATATACATCGGCATAAGTGTCCAATCCTTTGAAGAAAATAGAAATGTTATTCTTCTCAAAGATTTCGGATGATACGTCAAAATTTGTTTCATAGATCCAATCCTCCTTGTCTATCCATTGCATGGTTCGTTCATTGAGCCCGAAGAAAGGATCTTCTATCAATTTATTCTTGACAAGATCGGTATGCACTACTCCGGGTACTGTTGCCGGATACCAATTATCCAACCTGGCCTGTTTGAATTGCCAACTTTCATTTATCTGCATATAGATAGGTTTCTGTGCCAAAACTATGGAAGACAACATAATAAAAAATAATACTGGTAAAAAATAAAAAAATCTCATATTTTGAAATTTAAATATACGAATTAGTATTTTAGCCTTTAACTGTTAGCCATTAGCTTTTTAACAAAAAAGTAACAATCAACGATCGCCGAAGCGAAGGCGAGGCAAATGTTACACTATTGCAGGATTTTTATTGTGTATTTATTTTATTAAAACCTGACTTTCTATTTTTCAAAGATCGTTTTTAATAACTATTCCTACACCTAAAATATATAGATAAACTTTTCTATTTTAAATTAATTTACTTCTATGGCACAAAATCCACCCATACATCCTTCTTTTTTTGAGGAAAAGGAACAAACGAAAATAAATCAGGATTTTCTTCAAACAACTGATATATAGACTTATTATCCTTAATGCCTAAAGAAAGATATTTTTCAGGCGTTTTGCATATTAAAGATGAACTATTATAGAGGGGATTAGCCACCCATTCCAATGTATTATTCTCATCGAAATGCGGATACCATGCTATACCCTTATGCTTTCTCACGCCATCATATTCAAATCCGTATTTTCGGTCACACCACGCCCCGAATGTCATCTCCTTGTCCGGATTCGCATTTATAGTGGCATGAGCCCAATAAGGCGGAACAATTACCACGTCTCCCTGCTTGGCATACACAGCAAAACAACGTCCCGGATCGTCTTCTGCATATTCCTGCATATATATAATGGCTTCACCCGACCATATTTCATATACCTCGGGAGTAGACCAGTTACTTATCGGTGAGACTTTATGTATATGTCCCTGACTGCGTATAGGCTCTGCACCTAATTTCCCGGCAGCAAATGTCACCACTCCAAACAAGAGGTGCCTGTCGATTAGCATCTCACGGTGTATTTTTTTTCCTACATCCATAGCAATGGAATAGACCACTTCCGGGCCATCGCAATCGGGTTGCATCAGGCTTTTTCGTATATCGTCCAACCGTCTGTTTTCAACCTCAGGTCCAAATACATCATTGTCGTAGAGAAAACCTAAAGGATTACTGACTGGCTGAATTCCAAATCCTGGATCGAATTGAAGAATTTTCTTATCCATTGTGTCTCACATAAGCTTTGAGGGTAGCACATTCTTTCCCTTCCGATTCGCCGAAAGGACGTATTGTATATTCTTTCACAGCCTCAGGGATGATAAAAGTTTCGGCATAGTGCACAACAAACGGTTCGAATGCGTTTGTCGGACTTTCCACTATCGCCTCACGTCCTTCCACCAGGTTCAGTACATTTACACTACCATTTGTTTTATGAGGTACTGTCTTGGAGAACCAATGACGGCGGGTTTCTATAAATTCGCACTCGTGCAATCCGGTTTTTTCTTCATGCCAGCCATCGCCTTCAGCCACCTTCACTATCTGATTGATACCTTCATTTTTCACCCAGTTTTCGTCCCTGTTCCATTGGATCACATTCTTTCCATGCTCGATATTGATAGGTCGTGGTCTGCCATCAAGCCCCAGACGGGCCCAGTCCCATAGTTTGAAGGTAAAGATGAAAGGAGTTGCACTTATTTCGAGTACCATTCCATTAATCCCTGAACAATGGATCGTGCCGGGAGGAATAAGGATATGGTCGTGCTTTTTTACCGGATATTTCCCTATATATTTATCTGCGTCGAATTTTCCTGTAGTCTGGGAATCTTCAAGTTCACTGATCATTTTATCCTTATCTATGCCGTTCTTCAGACCGAGATATACTACTGCATCTTCTCGGGCATCGAGCATATAATAGCTTTCTTCCTGCGTGTAGTGCATCCCGAACTTTTCCTGTATATATTCTGTCAGAGGATGCACCTGTAAGCTTAAATTACCTCCATCCATTGTATCGAGGAAATCGAAGCGAATAGGGAATTCATCTCCGAAACGAGCATGCACAGGTTTTCCCAACAAATCACAGGGATGTGCGAAAACCAAATCTATAGACGGCAATTCGAATTTCACATCGCCGAAACCAAGCAAGAGACTGTTCTCTTCAGGCACACAATCGAAGCACCATGCAAAGTTCTTTTGATCTCTGTCGAGGTCGCAGACTTCTTTCATCCATTGTCCGCCCCATGGTCCGGGATCGAAAAAAGGAACTACACGGAATGGCTGGCTTGCAGCCTGTTTCAGTCCTGCACGTATAGCCTTGGCCGTAGCCATTTTAGGTTCGTTTTTGATATTCGTGTCGAGGACGTAATCCCATTTTGGCATTAATTTCTTTTTGAATCGGTCACAGATGCGCCAGTCTACAAAAAAAGCTCTTTTATATTTCAGAGAAGCCCGTTCGTCTTTATTATTGACTCCGATATTGCCTAACTCATTTCTACGGAAACGCATCTGTATCTCCCACCTTGCCATATCGGCATACATGAGAATATCGGATTCCGGTTGTATATAAGCCGCGCCTGTACCAAAAATGATTATAAGATCATTCTTCGCTTCTTTTATTTGGCTTCGTAATGCTTCAACTTTTATAGTGTCGAAATAGCAGTCGATATTCCGGCGGGTCATATAGCCGAATATTTCATCGTCTGTTATATCTTCTTTCAGCAAGGCATTGAGTTTATCCTCACAGAGCATTGCCGATGATGAATTCAGAATCAGTACATCAGGAAATTTAGATAGAAAATTATCTTCAATTTCTTTTTCAAATACCCCAGGATAGCATTCTATGACAAGGATATTTTTTTTCCCAACTTTCTGTTGCAGTTTAGAAGCTATTTCACTTAATATTGCATTCCAGCCTGGGAAACAATCTTTTATATAATCGTCCGGTAATTGAACCACCGGATATTTATCATAATTTGATTTATATTTTAGCGGATTCACTTTTTCTTATTTTATTTATTAAACAATATTCTGCTGCTAACACGGCGGCATTATCTCCCAGTTCAGAAGCTACTATCTCTACTTTTTGTGTAGGGCACCATGCGTTTTCGTCCACATAGCGGCGAAGAAATGGTAAGATTAAATCCTCACTTTTCATAATTCCTCCTCCTACGATCACTATCTGAGGATCGTACGCATGTATATAAGTGACTATTGCCGCAGCCCACACATTCAGGCATTCATTTATCAATGATTGGGCTTCTTCATTCTCTTTCGACAGGCAAAACAATTTTTCGAAAGTGTACTCCTTTGATTCAGCTTTAAATGCAGCGGATAAGCTATCACTTTCCTCGATTATTCTTTGCAGGAAAAATGATGAAGCATGAGCTTCTACGCATCCGATGTTTCCACACGAGCATTTCCGTCCTTTATAATCTACCACAAAATGGCCGCCCAGCGATCCCGCCTGAAAATGCTCTCCGTACATCACCCTGCCATCCAGAATGACGCTTGTGCCTATTCCCGTGCCGAGAGTCATCATTACTACATTATTGAGGCCTTTTGCGCCGCCGTATTTCCATTCTCCTATTGTGGCAAGCCGGGCATCATTATCGATATAGAACGGCACTCCGAAATTTATTTCGCACCATGCTTCCAGATTCAACCGGCATGCGTCATCATATTTTTCGTTCGTCGATAATACTTTGCTGTTAGTCGCATCTACTATGCCCGGGAAAGCGAGACTAATGCCGGTCAGTTCATTTACCAGGACATTATTCCTATCGATAATATCCAGTATCGTCGATTTCAGGTCAGGCAAATTAGCTTCTAATCCGTTATGCATATTAGACTCGAATACAGAACAGTCAATAATTAGCCCGTTGCCAATCAATCCCACCTTTACGAATGTACCTCCCAGATCGATTCCTATTGTATATGTTTCTTTCATCGTTTTTTATTTAATCAGTACAGGAACTCCATTTTTTTCTATCAGCCGCATGGCGAAATCATCTTTCGCGATCGATTTATAATCATGCCCGGCATCTGATGGCCAGCAGGCAGAGAATACCAGCTTTCGATAGCCGGTATTCGCTACACGATGGGCAACTTTTCCCGGTATATAATGCAGGCTTCCCGGAAACATTCTTTCGGCCCATACATTCCTGTCCATATCCATCATTATAAGCATTCCTTCACCTTCCACTCCCCAATAAAATTCGGCAGTATCGAGATTTGAATGAAAATGCCCTTTTGTCATAAAAAATTCATTCCCTACTTTTCCCGGATAAATAGTAGTGATACCGAAAAAAAGCCCTCCGGGAGTATTTTCCTTTACGGGAAGCAGGCTGTTGACATTGTAGACTGTTTGCTGCAAGTCCATATTGCGGAAAGCTTCTTTATCCAGAAATATATTCTCCAGATCGGATAGTTTGCGTGTGTCACATTTTACGCTCTCCCCGGTTAAAAGATTATTCGTGAATATTGCTTTTGGAAACAAAATTTTCGATTTATCCATGTTCGTTCTTTATTTTTTGAGACAATTTCTCCCTATCCATAAGATATTTCTATTTCATGGTAATGTATTCTTTGTATAATTAATCTGTACTTTTTACCTTTTATTTTCTCTTTAGAATGTATTTAATCCTTCTGCCGACATGTATATTTCTCTCTTCTCCTGCAATGGTATTTCCACGTCTAAAATCCGGGTTTCACCAGGTAATAAATTAAAATACCCATCGGAAATATAAGCAGGGAGTATAATCTGACCGGTTTCTTTTTCCCGGGCGTTTAGCTTGACAGTCAGGGCTATATCCGGTGCCGTATTCTTAACTTCCGCTTTGAGTGATAGAATTCCGTTTTTATAATTAGTTCCTTTTTCTATGATCTTAATTCCGGCTTTTCCTATATCTGATATTTTAGTATAATCGTTACTGTCTTTCTGATTGATCCAGTAATCATTTACTGAAATCTGTTTTCCCTTGGCATCTTCCAATACTACCCTCACTAACAGCAATTCTTCTTGAATATCCGAAGGAATAGTCATCTCACCGCAATTAGTTGCACTATTCTCTCCGATGTTCACTTTCAGTTGTTTGTTGAAAAGCTTTTTCCCTTTTAAATCATATATTCCAAAGCTAACTTTAGCTGAAGGCAGACTTGCCAAGGTTGTGTTTATAACCTGTAACTGGTTGTTGATACAATTCCATTGAATATGCACAGGTTCACAGGCCTTTTTTGCTCCGAAATACGATCCGGGAGTTTCATAATCATAAGAATATGTCTGCCATGTCATACTGGGCCATGCCGGATGGCTCATCCACAGCAGTATTCCACTGGCATGGTTCCACATTTTGTTATTCCACGCCTCCAGCATATTACGGTAGAGGATGTAATTCTTGAACTGTGCCCGCGCAGCAAATTCATCTATATTTTTACTTTCTTCTTTACCTATACGGTTTACATCACGGATATAATCTTTCCAGTCGAAACTCTCGATGTGCAGGTCGTGGTAATACCATACGTTTCCTATCGGCCACAGATCTTCTTTTGCTATAAACTTGCGGATAGTATTGGCTGTAGGTACGGATGGCGCTCCCAGTTCGGTAGTGAATCCATCAGAACGCTCAGTCAGGTAATCCATAGATTTTACCAGATAATGCCATGGCCCACTTGGACGAAGATTGAGTTTCATCGAGTTTCCATGATAATGGCGTGTTCCGTCGTTCTCTGTGATTATTTTCTGAAAACCGTCTTCCAATGCCGCAGGAGCATACCCTTCATTGCGAGGACACCAGATAGCAATGGACGGATGATTGCGGAAACGGCGCACAATGTCTTCCGCATTGTCAAGAAAGAGTTTATGGTCTAAGGGTTCCAGGTTGAAAGTCTGAGTCGACATCATATAATCGTTCCATACGAGTAATCCATATTCATCGCACAGCGTGTAAAACAATTCTTCGGTTGTTTCACCTGTCCAGTTGCGCACCATGGTGAAGCCCATCTCCTTATGGAGTTTGATATATGGTTCGAGTCTTTCCCTCGACACCCGCTTCATCCCGTCATCCATTCCCCAGTTTCCACCACGGCAGAATATTTTTTTGCCATTTACCAGTATAGTCAGGTAAGGATTATCTTTTTCTTCGCTAGCGGTTATTCTGTTGATATACTTTTCCGCACCGCTCTCAAAAGTCGGCACAAAGATGTCGGGATATTGAGTGTTTTCCAATTTTACGGCATTTTTATTATTGAATAAAGGTTTACCCGCATCGGTAGGACTGTAGTTGAAACGAACGTTTTCTTTGGCTTCGGATTGAGCCATCAGTTCATAAGACAGTTCCCTAACACCGAAACGGATATTTTTGGTTTGTAATATTTTATTTTCTTGTTCTACCGACAGTTTAAGATTATAGAGAAATTGACTTCCATAACCGTTTGGCCACCATAGTTGTGGATTTTGTATCCTTAACTGGCTGAACTCATTTTTGTCAATGGTTACCTCTTTCTTTTCATTGCGGCTAAGCGTAATCTCTTTTGAGAAAGTAATGTTGTTTATTGTCCCTTTTAATATAAATATTTGTGACTGGTCTGTGATATTTTCCAGTGTTGTTTTTATCGTCAAATCGGCATAAGAAGTATCAGGCAGAGGCAGGTCTGTAATAATAAACGGATCTATTATTTTGACCTTGTTCATCCTAACTAGCTTAACATCCTGCCATATACCGATATTCCTGTCTCTCATTCCAAGTATCCAGTCCCATCCTTCGGATGAAATAAAAGTGGGGCCATCGAGACATAAGGCTCCTCCGTTGCCACCGAATGACAGCTTATTTTGCTCGTGAGGTATGCCCGGATTATTAGGTGGAAATATATGTATCGCCAGAATATTTTTTTCATTATTCTTCAATATTCCTTTTGTCGGAAAGATGCCTCTTTTAAATGCTCCGGCGAGATTTCCGAGCCGTTGCCCGTTCAGCCAAACATCAGCTTTGTAATTGATACCGTTCAATAAAAGTTCGTATTCGGAATCGAGTCCATCTGCCGGAATATCGAAAGCTACACGATACCACCAGTCCATACGGCATAAGGTATCGGGGATATGTAGATTGTTGAGACTATAATAAGGATCAGGATATATTCCCTGATCGACTAAGGTAGTCAATACAGTTCCGGGGACAGTCGCGTTATACCAGCCGGTATTACCTGAAGAAGTCTTCCATAAAGAATTTCCCTCTTCAAACAGCTTATAAGCTTCTGTCATTTCCCAACCTTTGCTTATTGTAAAATTCCCTTCCTCATCTTTTTGTAGCTCTCCATTTATATACTGATAAGCTTTAGGGGTGGGGGGGATGTATGCCGCTTTTGACTTCGGCAGTTCACTTTCCGCTTGTTTCGACTGAAGCCCGAAATTGAGTTCGTATTGGGCATTCAGATTTTGAAAACCTGCAATAAACTGGAATAATATAATAATCCCAAATATATTTTTCATATCACCGTCTATTTTTGAAGTATTTTGTCATACATCGCTTCTTTCAGGAAACGATAGCTGTCCTTAGTTATATGTATATTGTCTTCGGTAAAATATTCCTGAATTAGTTTTCCTTTTTTATCGAAGAAACAATCCCATATATTTACATAATCTATATAATCGTACTTAGCAGCATATCCGGCTACTAGCTGATTTGCCTTCTTATATTTTTTGAATGAATGTGTCCGTGCCGGACATGGCTTTACGGATGTAAACATTATTTTAGCTTGCGGAAAATGATAATGAATAAGCCTGGTCATGCATATAACATCTTCCATATATTGTTCCGGTGTGGTAGGTGTATCATTCAGGTCGTTATCTCCGGAATAAATAACAACTTGTTTCGGATTGAATGGTTTTACAACCTTATCAAAAAAATAGATCTGATCGCATAACATAGAGCCTCCGAAGGCCCTGTTTACGACTTTAAAATCAGGAAAATAATCTGCAACATTTCCCCAACGTGTGAAAGTAGAACTGCCTATAAATAGAACGCAATCCTGAATAATTCCTTCTTTACGGTTTTTATCGTCGAGTTCGGCTATTTTTTCTGCCCACATTTCAGCCCGTTGATACTGAGCAGAAAGGAGAACAGTGTTAAATATCAAACAAATAAAAAGTATATTTTTTTTCATCATAAATAAAGGTAAATCAGGAACAGAGGAAGAGATTTTCACTCTGCTCCTGATTAGAATGCATAAAATTTGTTTAGCCTAAAATCCCATTATCTTTTTACCTTAAATTTCCAATACCATCCTTCCCACCCATTAGGACTAATGATTGCAAGAACCATTTCATCCTCAGTGAGTTTCAATATTTCGTAAGTGTGAACAATCGGTTGACCAGGTGCATTCGGGGAGATACCATGCATTACAGAGGCATCAGGAATATTAAGCTGGCCTATCGACCAATCGGTCACACCATCGGCCGATAGAATTGTCTTTGTCATATCGAACGAGAAAGAACTTGTCTCAACCACACTTCCACTACCGTTCTTTTTGGTAAAATTCGCTTTCATATTCAAGTCGAAAGTCATTGTGCCGTTCATACCTACTGTAGGGTCGTTTGTATCCATTGATGCGGCGGAGTTTTGTGCCCATGCCGGCCCGTAATTTACTAATGCAGCACCATTACCAAAGACCACATTACCAGGATCGATAAAGTCCCACATCCAGGTCTTGCCATTTGCGTCATAACCAGCTAACAGGTTCCATGTTTCGTCTACGGGAAATACTATTTTATCGACTTGTACTGTCTGGCTTTTTGTATCTGTTCCTCCGTTGGATATTCCGGTGAATGTAATTGGGAGATTACCCAAAAACGGTACAATAACTGTATCTTGCTGACGAGATGAAAATCCTGAACCATAATCCCAGAATGAACCGACGCCAAAGGTGCTGTTCTTCATTACAATCTTATTACTGGCCACATTGTCTACTAAAATAGAGTAAGTCTCCAGTTTGAAGTCGCTTGCAGGAACTATACCTCCCATACCCTCTCTATCCTCGATAGGATCACAGGAGAACATAAATATAAGAGAGAATAAAAAGGAATATATTAATGTTATTTTTTTCATATTCTTCAATTTAGAAATTTATTTTATTAATAAATTGCATCGCTTCCCCAACCAGGAGTCTGCGTTAAAACACCTCCGGAGAGGTCAATCTGAGTCTGTGGAACAGGCAGGAAGCCTCCTGTTTGCTGGTAACGTGCATTGATGTTATCATAACTCATTACTGCATCTACTCCATTATTTTTCACCTGAATTCCATTTTGCTTGTTGAGCGCGTCACCAACAATACCCCAACGGAGAAGATCGTAATAACGTAATCCTTCGAAAGCGAGCTCCCAACGGCGTTCGTTGCGCAACGCCTCTTCAGTATAGGCTCCAACAGAACCTAAACCTACACGGTCTCTTACCTGATCGATATATGACGCGTCCTTCGTCAATTCGGCCATCATTAACAGGATATCAGCGAAACGAATAATGATTTGATCCTGAGTATTATCTGCCTTATAACTTGGTGACCGGCCATATAAAGAACAACTGTAATTGCAGAGACCATATTCAGAGTGGTAAGCATTGATAGCTATATATTTCTTTTGCCAAAGTCCTGTTTCCTGAATCTGCATACTGGCTCCCCATGTATAATTTGTTAATCCTTCGTCCGGATTTTCCACATCAAGGACAGAAGCATCGCGTCTTGGATCATTCGGCTCTTTACTTTTCCAGTCATTTATCATATTTGTAGCCACGGGACCTCCGCCCCATCCTTCGCCAAATGGGAATATGTCAGCAAAACTAGGTTGATTACGTATCGAAAAATAAAGAACGGGTTGATTGGAATAATACAGGCTTGTTGAATTATCTTCACCCATTGCTGAATATTTTATTGCATAGACTGTCTCATAATTTGCACCCTCTTCACCTATCCATTGAACATCATTATCCACGACATATTTGTAATCAGGCGCTGTAGCCCTATTTCCATAAGGCCAAAGATTATGGAACTTAGGTATCAGGCCGTGACCACTATTTTTTATACAGTCGTCGAGCCAGTTTATTACCTGCTGTTTGCTCATTTCTCCTCCTCCTGCGAGAGGCATCGACTCTTTTTTATAATATCCGGTATAGAATAGGAACGCACGTGCCATCATACCCTGGGCGGCCCATTTAGTAGCATGTCCTGAACGGGCTTTGTCCTGTTCAAAAGTATTATCTGTTAGTGTTTCTATCGCATATTTCAGGTCGGCTGCTATTTGTCCATAAACTTCTTCAACTGAAGCACGTGGCAGATTCTCATCCAGAGTATTCAGACTTAAAGGTACATTCCCGAAAGCTCTGCTCAGTTCGAAATAGAAGTAAGCCCGCAGGAAATGAGTCTCCGCTTTTATAATATTCTTTTGATTAGGGGTATTCCAAGTCTCAATATTGTCGATCACTTCCAACAACAGATTCGTACGATAAATACCGTAATACATCTTTTTCCAGAAATCGGAAAACATGTTATCATTAATTTTCTTCATCTGATCTAATGCTGCCCAACTTCTGTCGACTGCTGCTCCTCCTCCCAGGCGGTCGTCGGACATTAACTCAGAAACAAAAAACGTACATTGATTTACATTTACAGAGGGAAATACAGAATAAGTACCTGTCAACAGTTCTTCAATCTCCTTAGCATTTGTAGGATAGTTTGAGGTATCCTTTTGCACCATGTTTTCTGAGTCGAGGAACCCATCACAGGATATAAGCGTGAATGTTATTATTAAAAGAAATATAATTTTTTTCATATTTATACATTTTTATTGTAAAGGCAATATTTGTATATTATTAAAACTTTAGGTTAACTCCCACGATATACGTTCGTGGTACAGGATAGTTACCCACATCAATACCAGAAGCCCATGAAGCATCCGCACCCCAGCCTATTTCAGGATCAAGACCGGAATAGCCTGTAAATGTATACAGGTTTTGCGCAGTAAAATAAAGTCGTGCTTGTCCCAAAGGCATGCGAGGAAATAGTCTTTTGAAGTCGTAGCCTATGGTAATATTCTGGATACGCAGATAATCAGCGTCTTCAATAAAAATATCAGACATGTATTGCCAGTTTGAACTAGAGCCTGAAGTAAGCCTTGGCAGACGGTTAGATGTTCCTTCTCCATGCCAGCGTCCAAAAATCTCAGTAGTATAGTTATCGAGCGGGTTGTCAGTGAAAGAACGGTACGATTTTGCTATCTGGTGTCCTAACGAAGCATTTGCTGTTATCGACAAGTCAAAACCTTTGTATCCAAAGTTTAATCCAAGACCAAGGATTACATCAGGATTTGGATTACCTATCATCTGGCGGTCTTTATCATCTATAGATCCATCTCCATTGTAATCTTCGTAAATAAGGTCTCCCGGTTGTGAATTCGATAATTTAGCACCTTTATATTCCGCTATTTCTTTTTCTGTCTGAAAAACACCTAAGGTTTTGTATCCATAGAAATATCCTACAGGATAACCAACCTGAGCACGATATATTTCGGTCATTCCCTCGCTTAATACATTAGTTCTTCCCTGAATAATACCTTCTGTATTATCTATTTTTGTCACCTCATTTTTATTATAAGTGAAATTCAGATTAGCGCCATAAGTAAAATCAGTAATATGATCATTCCAGTTCAATTGAACTTCGACTCCATTATTTTTGATTTCTCCTCCATTCTTATAGGGAGGGTTAGCTCCGTAAAGATCTAATGTAGGGGCTACAACTAACCAGTCCTTGGTCGTCTTAGTGTAATAATCGAAGTTTACACCTAAGCGTCCATTGAGGAATCGGGCATCAAATCCAAAATCTAATTGTTCAGATGTTTCCCATGTGACGTCGGGATTTGCTAACAGAGAAGGATATGATCCTGAAGATATTGTTTTCTTATCGTTTCCAAAGAAATAATTAGAACTGGTAAAGGAAATCTGTGCCAGGTATTGATAAGGATCAATTTGCTGGTTTCCATTTTGTCCCCAACTCGCCCGTAATTTGAGGAAATCCATAAATCCTCTTGTCGGTTCCATAAATGATTCATTAGAAATTACCCATCCGGCAGATATGGACGGGAAGTAACCCCATCTGTTACCTTTTGCAAAATTAGATGACCCATCGGCGCGCATAATCAATGAGGCCATGTATGTTTCTTTGTAGTTATAATTTACACGTCCAAAGAAAGAAGCAATACCATGCTTGTCGGCATAAGGCGAACCGATCAATTTCGTTTTGTCAGCATAGATTACATTTGTATTAGTGAGATAAGCATGATCAAAATCATTGAATATGGAATTTACATTTTCTCCTTTCATACGTTCACCCAGCCCATTACGCTCTAATGATTGACCAACCAAAACATCGAAGTTGTGCTTTTCATTCAGATTAAAGCTGTAATTGACCGTATTTTCCCATAACCATCCAAGGCCTAACGCCATTTCCTGAGAGACATAATTCTCATTCCTATATGCATTGGAAGATAAATTATATTCCGGTTTGAACACCCGATAAGATATTCCATTGAGACCAATACTAAAGTTACTCTTGATTACCAGGTTTTTAACCGGTTGTATGGTTATAAATGCTTTTGCCCTCAGATTATGATTTTTCTGCATATTCTGTCCTCTTTCATAATCCATGTATGCTATAGGGTTTGCCTGCATCAGATTCCATTGCAAAGCAGAATGATAGTCGCCATTTTCATCGTAGACAGGCATAAATGGACTGGCACGCATCGCATATCGCAAGTCGTTCTGGTAGATGTTTCCGATACCAATACCCGATTTTTCAGTATATGAATATGTTACATTTTCACCGAATTTTATGATATCAAGTCCGTCTTTTTTATAGAGAGTAAATTCTGAATTTGCCCGGAAATTGTATCTGTCATAGTTCGGTTCAACGGGTTTCCCCAGTATACCTTCTTGCGAAGTATATGAAATGCCGATAGAATATATGCCCTGATCGTTACCACCAGTTATATTGAGAGAATGGTTTTGCATAGGAGCATTTTTATTCCTTATGGCATCGAACCAGTTTGTTCCCTGATTGCTTCCATTTGCAATACTTTCCCAATCAGGAACCAGACTGCTGAAATTATATTCAGGAAGTCCGTCCATTAATCTGGCTTCGTTCATTATTGTTGCATATTCCTGCGCGTTAAGAAGATCGGGCATTTTATACACATTCTGCACACCAAAATATCCATCATATGAGATTGTTGCTTTTCCACTTCTTCCCTGTTTAGTCGTAATAAGGATAACGCCATTTGCCGCTCTCGATCCATAGATAGCTGCGGAAGCCGCATCTTTAAGTACATCCACCGACTCTATGTCTCCGGGATTGAGCGTACCTATATCACCTCCTACTATTCCGTCGATAACCACTAAGGGGCTGGAATCTCCGACAGTTCCTATACCACGGATGTTGACTTTGAATCCTTCGCCCGGCATACCGGAAGTCTGGGTAATGTTAACGCCTGGAGTCTGGCTTTGCAAAGCTGTAAGTGGGTTTACTGTGCTCATTCTTTGAATATCATCACCTTTTACCTGTACAGTAGCGCCGGTGATAAGTTTCTTTTTCTGAACACCATACCCCATGACAACGACTTCTTCTAATTCCTGAGAATTCTCTTTCAGGGATATCCGGATGTCGGTATCTCCGGGCCTTACATTTATTTCCTGACGGATAAAACCAATATAACTGATTTCGAGTACACAATCGGAAGGAACAGTCAATTCAAACTTTCCATCGATATCGGTTAACGTTCCATTTGTTGTTCCTTTTTGTACGACACTCACCCCAATCAAAGGTTCATTGTCTGAGAGGGAAGTTACAATCCCTGCAATGTTTTTTCCACTTTGTGCCTGTATCAACTGGCAAAATATGAGTAGAAAAACCGGAAGTAGCACCGTCTTTTTTGAGAAAAGAAAGGCCTTAAAGGAAATAATTCTATTTCTTTTTTCCATAAAATAATTAATTTGATAGATTAATAATTCTAATGATTAACAAGGGCTTATATCCGGATTGACCTTGTCTACCATTTTCATAGTAATAGTTAGAGTTTTGATATTAAATTTAAGCTTATTTACAATCTGATAATTTGTCTATATTATATTCTTCTTAGTAATTTATGTACAATTTCATTATCTTCTGTAATCGTTTTATCGAGTTTGGAAGAGCGGATTATTTTTGTCAAATTCCTATGCCACTCGATATCCCGCCACATACCGACAAACTGAGGCCCGCAGAAGTTACTGGTTGCAATTCCTATCCAAGCTCCTGTGTTAGCAGCGGTTATGGTTCCCAACGCACAGAGTTCTTTCACCCAATCCCAACTGAGCAACGGCCAATCTTTATAGTCCACAATTCCCCAGCATTCAGTAGTCACCACAAGACGTTTGTTTTGCTTTGCTACTTTACCCATTAATTCGATTTTGTCAACAAGGAGTTGTTGCCAGTATTCGGGTTTTTCTTTATATAATTTTTCAGCCCGTGCAACAACATTCTTGTATGCCTGAGGAGAGAACTGTCCATCTTTATAGTCAACTGCTTTGTAGAACTCACTACCGTTCTGATAAACCATCCATATATGGTGTTCGTATAAGTCTAGAAATGAAGTATCTATTTCATTGTATTTTTCCACATCACCATGATCGAAAGAGAATAAGAAAGGCATTTCCGGATATTTACCTCTCATTATTTTCAACGCAGTTTTCATCCATTTCAGGGATTCATCTTTATACCATTGCCCCCAGACTACATGCGGATATTGACTGGAAAAATATGGAGCCCAAAGGTTTCCCGGCCATTCATTACACAAGTCCACAAACATAACTGTATCTAAAAGTCCATCCGCTTCGATAGACTGCAATGTTTTAATCCAACAATCAGCCATGATTTCTGGAGAGGTGATCGACATAACCGTATTATCGGTATCCTGCCTGTACCATGATGATATTCCCACCTTAATATCTCTTTCTCCGCATTTTTCAAGAAATTGATTCAAATATGGCTGAACCTGTACCTCATTCAAATCGGGGCTACCCCAAACCTGTTGATTCCATACTTCGTTAAGCATCCATCTCTTAGTCGGATTTTTTGCTATCAGATGCGGATAGACGTCGATTCGTACGGCATTATATCCACGGTCGGCCAGTTCATCGAGGGCTTTATCCCAATCTTCATACCCGGCACCCGGCCAACGACGTTCCAGCCATGAAAAGTCCCACATGGTGATAGCTCTTGGCGAGACTGAAGAATATTCCTTTTTATCAAAGGAATGATCTGTCAACGATTGGGAATTGATTAAATCTATAGAGGCAATTCCTGTCAGAGCCGTCGCAGTTGCTTTTTTTATAAAATGCCTTCTGTCCATTCCGTTTATTGTATGTATTTCAATGGTATCAATCGTGTTTATGAAGCTACCTGAAAAGGCTAGTATTTCATATTGTAAAGATATGGATAGATGTAATGGAAAACTACCATGATCTTCTCAAATAGTTTTGGTATTTTATCAATTACTGTTTTATATTGCTTTTTGGTTTTTTACTCCAAACCTTTTTTGATATTCGGAGGGTGACATACCTGTTGAGCGTTTAAATTGCTCTATGAAATTAGATAGGTTATTAAATCCACACTCCATACTAAGGGTGGATATTTTCATCCTCCCTTTGATTAGCAGTTTTTTTGCATGTCCTATTCTTATATCATTAAGGTATTGCACAAACGTCTTCTTCGTCCGTCCCTTAAAATATCTGCAAAATGCGTTAGGAGTTAATCCTACTAAACCGGAAACTTCTTCAAGCTTGATTTGTTCAGAGAAGTTTTTCATGATATACTGGTATATTTTATCGAAACGCTGGAAGTCTGTTGAATTGACCGATTCAGTATACCCTACACTGGTCAGTAATTCATATTCCTCTGTTGTTGACATTACATCCAGAATTCTCAGAAAGTTAACCACTTTATTTACACCTGCCTGTTTTGCTGATTCTTCCATAAGAGCACCTATCCGGGAGCGGGTTTCCCCTATAAATTTAATACCTCGGCGCGAACGCTCAAGCAATAACCGGATATTATCCATTTCTGGCAGTGAAATAAAGTTTTTTTCGAAAATATCACTTGTAAAAAACAGACATAAACAAGAAGATCTTAATCCCGCATCTTTACGAAAATAGACCTCATCATTTCGCCATTCATGGATTATTTTAGGCCCCAGCATGCAAACATCTCCTTCTTCATACAGGTCGATGTGATCTCCAACAAACCGTGTTCCTGTTCCTTGCAATATATACATGATTTCAATTTCAGGATGGTAATGCATCGGAACAATGAAATGTGGCAAATCTTCCTTATAAAAATTAATATATCTAGTATTATCAAAGGGTAGTTTTTGATATAGCGGTATCATATCTAATGTAGTATTAATTGAATATTATAATCAGGTTAACAGCTTATTTACAAATATAATGAACTAATATATATAATATTATTCATATTTTAGCTTCATGTTATGGTATTTTACCATTAACATTTTTGTTTTTTAGCAGATTCAATCCCTTCTAAATAAAAATTAATGATGTATTTTGCACTCATATTGTAATATGTTAAACAGGTGCTCTTTTGAGATTCCGGGAGTTAAGAAAAGCATTAAAAGGTAACCATCTGCATTTGATTTTCCAAAGTATTCCAATTTTGTTTAGTTTAGGAAATAAACAGGCGATAGTTAATTCCATTTGCAACAGCATTGACAATATGCTATGCTATTGCAAATAAATATTTGTTCATTTCTAATTGTATAATACCTACACAAATTTGAAGCGTTTATTTTAGACGTTCATCGCATATATAAAAAATTTGAATCTATAAAATCCTAAGCAGAGTAGCGAACTCCAGTTGTTTTTAAGTCGTATCCCTCACATCCACAAATGAACATAACTTGCTGTTTTTGAATTTTAAAAAGCAGATTTTAGCAGTACTTCCGTGATATACATGCGACATCATGAAACCGCAGATAAAACGGGATTACGCCTCTGAATTATTGTAAGCTTTTTCTATTCAGTTCATGGTAAACATCTTATGGTAAATCCATAAGCATACTCATTGTTCTTAAATTTATATTTATCTAACGGTCTTGAACCCCACGAATCAAGCCCTGCAAGTCCCCGTTGGAAGAGATCAACACACAACACAACTTCCTTGCGTGGAAGGACATCAGACCAATGTTGTTGTTTCTTAGTCCTGCCCGGATCGAGATCTTCCGGCCTGTTGTTAGTCGCACTTACCGACAAAGGTTGTGATCCTTCGATTAATATACCTTTACCTTGTGAGTTTTTCAGAGCCAGCCACCTTACATCTGTTTTGTTTCCGGTTTCCTGAGGACGGTAGTAAGGGAAAGCCTGGTCTTCCACTTTACTGTTCCATATACCAATAAATGTTTCGGCATTACGGTCTACATAGTTTTCATGCGGGCCGCGTCCGTACCAGCTAAAGTCATTAAAGTCTTTCGCTAAAGTCATAATCATACCGAACCTCATCATTTCAGGAAGATTATCAGATAAGGCTTTATAATGGGAATCGATAGTCAGGCTACCGTCTTTGTTAAGAGTATAGGTAAGGTTTACTATTGCATCTACAGCCGATAATGTACACTCGTATTTAATAGTTATATTTCCATCCTTTTCTTCGCTACCCGAGAAATGATAACGGATATTATCTCCTGCAACTTCCCAAAGCCTTAGATTGATCTGGTCGTTTGCCCCGAAGTCATTATCGGTAGGTGCCCGCCAGAAATTAAGCCGTGGTAGCTCATTCATCACACGTTTTCCGTTGTTTTCAAACCCAGTAAGGCTTCGCGATGAGTCGTTTGTAGCAAACTCATATCGGATAGCACCTACGGTAACCACTATCTTATCCTGTTCTTTAGTTATATCTAATGAACCGGAATTCGTTTTGTTTACAAAGTAGTTATTAGAGTCGAAAGCAAATTCTTCCCGTGCAACCTCGAATCCGGCTTTAAGAAACGGAGTCTCTTTTTTGTTATAGGCAAATACCTGCAAGTAGTATTCCACACCGGCCTCGGCCTTCACCTGAGGGATATTCAATTTAATATCTTTGCGGGAATCAGCCGGAACGAGCACCTCAAATTTGCCTTCGGCATCGATCTTCCCATTCTTTAAAAGTACCCATTCATAATAATAGTTATCATCAGTGAGATCGGTAAATTTATAGTCGTTTATCACGGTTATAACGCCATTATACAGGTCTTTTTTCTCAAACAATATATTCTGATAAACCTTCTTCACAATATGTGTATGCGGCATATATTGCTGATCCGGGGTGATAACACCATCCATACAGAAGTTACCGTCATTTACAAGGTTGTATCCGCCGAGATCGCCACCATAGGCCCAGAAAGACCTTCCCTGATCGTCTTTCGCTGGATAACCGTGATTGTGCCATTCCCAGATGAAACCACCCTGCATGTTTTTGCTGCTGCGCATCAGATCCCAGTAATCCTGAAAATTACCCATACTGTTGCCCATTGCATGCGCATATTCACACATAACATAAGGTTTACCGAGGTCTTTCGCTGCATCCCGTTTCATAGACTCCCATGAAGGATACATCGGGCAAAACACATCGGTATTCCTGTCTTTCTGATGCGCCTGTTCATATTGCACAGGACGACTGATGTCTCGTTGCTTGGCCCAGTCATACATATCGAAAAACGCTTTTCCGTTACCGGATTCATTACCCAAAGACCAGAAGATTACCGAAGCATGATTTTTATCCCTCTCCACTACGCTTTTTATCCGGTCCATATGGGTAGCGAGCCATTCCGGTCGATTAGATACATTCTCGGGACCATATCCCAATCCGTGCGATTCCTGATTGGCTTCATCTACGAGATACATACCATATTCGTCGCAAAGCTTATACCATAGCGGCGGTTGAGGATAATGCGATGTACGCACGGCATTAATATTCAGCTCTTTCATCAGTTGCAGATTACGCATCATCGTTTCACGGTCAGCAACCTGCCCGGTCTTATAATTGTATTCGTGCATATTCACACCTTTGAAGTAAACCTTTTTTCCATTGACAAATACCTGTCCGTCATTTATTTCTATCTTACGGAATCCTATTTTGTGAGAAGTAACTTCTACAATATTATTCTTCTCATCTTTCAGCGTTATAAGCAAAGTATACAGGTTAGGCGTTTCTGCCGTCCATTTCAATGGATTGGAAACCGTACCTCTGAACTGGCCTTCTTTAGATGCATTGGCCAGTATATCTATTTTCTGGAATTTATTGAATACCTTTTTGCCACTCTTATCTAATATGGAGATTTCTAGCGATTGATTTTTATTTTCATTCGTATAGTTTTTTAATTCAACCTCAAGACTAAATACCCCATTCTTATAATTAGCGTCAAGATCAGGATGAGCAAAGAAATCTGATATACGGGTCTGGGCGGTAGTATAAAGGTATACATTTCTATTGATACCACCTAAGCGCCACATATCCTGATCTTCAAGATATGATCCGTCACCATATTTGTATACCTGACAAGCCAATGTATTCTTACCCTGCCTGATATAAGGGGTTATATCAAATTCGGCAGGACTTTTCGCATTTTCGGTATATCCTGCTTCTTGCCCGTTAACCCATACATACATAGCTGTAGTTCCACCTTCGAAATGAATAAATACTTTGCGTCCATCCCAACTTCGCGGAATATCGAATTCGTACCTGTATGAACCTACCGGATTATCATTCACATCTACAAACGGAGGGTTTACAGGAAAAGGATAGGTTATATTAGTATATATAGGTATGCCGAACCCATTAAATTCCCAATTCCCGGGAACAGGCATATCAGCCCAATCGCTGATATTATAATTTTCTTTATAAAAATCAGCAGGAGCATCTGCCGGTTTGGCTGTCCACTTGAACTTCCAGATGCCATTTAATGATTGGAAATAAGGCGATGAATTATAGTTGTCCTGAATTGCTAATGTCTGATCGGGGTAAGGTAAGAATGTTGCCCGGTGCTTTTCCTTGTTTACAGCAAATATCTCCGGATTCTGCCATTCGGGAACTTGGGATGTAATATTGGTAATTACTAATAGAAATACTAAAATGAATGTTAGTCTCATATTCAATGATATTAGATTGAGTGATAACGGATATTATTTAGCGAAAATACGAAAAGAATGTGAAATAGCAATCTCCAATTCTTCCAATAACGCATTGGTATCAGGACGATTATGAGAAAAATCTTTTCACAAAGCCCATTTTATCAAATTTATAATTAAATTATTTATTTGTTCCTTTTTATGGAATTGTGCCTAATACGGAAAAATTGAATACCTCCACTATACTACTTAGATTTTTCAGAGAGGTATTTTAACTATAAAACGTGTATAATATATATTTAAAAATCGCTTTTTTGAAAGTGAAATATTTAATAAATTATAAATAAATACTTCAAAAAATCTAAGTACTTCCCAAACACTAAAAAAACAAGAAGCGGTAAATCAATGATTTACCGCTTCTTGTTTAGTGATCCCGCTGGGGCTCGAACCCAGGACCCCATCATTAAAAGTGATGTGCTCTACCTGCTGAGCTACGGAATCTCCCTGTTGCTTTATTAAAGCGAGTGCAAAGGTAGTGTAAATTATTTATTATCCAAATAAATGATTGCAAAAATCACCTTATATTTTCAGATTTATCCTTTCCGGGAAGATATATTTTCTCATAGAACATTAATTTTCAGCAAAATAGACAGTCACAAAGAAAATACATCAATATTTCATATTTTTAAATAAAGTCCTTGCTTCTCTCGCCTTATTTAAATAAGAGATCAACATATCCCTGTCAAAGTAATCTGAAGACTGAGGCGCATATATCAGGCCAAATAATGATAACAACTCTGTGTCAGAAAACTGGTCCAATATGCTATTAAACTGTCCTTTATCATCCAGTTCAAAATAAAGTAATGCCAGACGCTCTTTAACCGACAGGTTATAAGGGTCCAGCGCCAACATTTTCTCAGAGTAAAAAGCCGCTTCCTGATAATCCTCTTTTTTTATATTCACTATCGCAAGCCTGTCTAATAACTGAAAGTTATCTTCATTTCCAATATATATACTTAAATAGTAATTTTCAGCAATATCAAATTCTCCCCGTCTCAGTGCGATTTCTCCGGCAATCATGTTCATATCTACAGAAAACGGGTTTTCCTCTAATCCCTTTTCCGTCATGGATGTAGCTAACCTAAGGTCTCCTTTCTGCAGATAGAGATAAGCCTGTTTAGATTGCAACTCCTCTGTTATACCTTCTATTGACTGATACATATTGAGGCTCTCAAGTGCCTCATCGTACATTTCCAAGGACTGATAACATTCCGCTAATAGAAGCAGAGTAGAAGTATCTTCCGGGTCAACAGACAATAAGTCCCTGAATATCACAATCGCCTCTTCCGGCCTGCCCATAAGCGTTAAACAATGAGCTTTGAGTTTCAGGATATTATGATCAGAATCATTTATGGTCAAAGCAAAATCAAAAGCATCTATCGCTTTTTCAAACTCTTCTTTCAGGGAATATAATTTACCAAGATTCACCCAAGCTTCGTAGGTATAAGATTCGATATCCAAAATCTTATTTGTTGCAACGATTGCATTATCATAGTCCCCGAGCATTTCGTAGGAATATGCCATATCCGATAACACCTCTATATTGTCAGGATTATATTTCAGGCTCTCTTCAAAATAAAGAGCAGCTTCCTTAAAGCAATCGGCCTCAACATGCAGAAAACCAAGCTCAGCAAGTACATGATCCAATGGTTCATTATCTTCCTTCTCCAAAAGCTCTTCAGATAACCTGTAGGCATCAGGATATTCTTCCAGTTGCAGATAGCACTCAATCTTTAAAAGATATAAATCAAAATCATATTCGGTTGAAGATTGCAGTATGTTCAACGCATTTTCATAATCTCCGTCATAGACGGCAAGCTTTGCCTTCTTTACAAGCAGGAATGTATTACCCGGGTGAATCGACAAGCCTGCGTCTATTATTTTCCGGACAGTACTCAAATCTTCCTTCGAATCATAATAGTCGGCCAGATCTCCGAATTCATCAGCATCGAAATATGGGATTTTTCCTGAATGCAGGGCTTGTTCGTATCTGTTTATGAGCTGTGTTATATCTTTTTCGGACATTTATATTTGCATTTTAACTAAAAAGTAACAATCAACGATCACCAAAGCGGATCAAAGGTAATACTTTTGTATCATTTTTTGAGTTAATTATTCTTCTACCCATCTAGTAAGGGTCAATGAATTAAGGACAAGTGCCTCAGCCATAGGATTGATATTCATATCTATAAAACGTATCTTATATTTCAGTTCATTATTTTCTTCTTTTTCCGAAGCCCCAAATTCTATTAACCGTTCAATCTGACGGGCTGTTTTGACATCTCCGGAGATAACAGCTCCCCCTAAAGCAAATTCATTGGCAGGAATACTATATCCAAAAAACAAGGGGCCGGAATCAATATCACCCAGACTTATTTCAAAGCTGTTGCTCCTTTCCTTAAACAACCTGAATGCAAGTAAGTTAAAACTGAAATATTTTTTATAATTGTTATATAATTCTATAGCAAATTCATTGTCGAACTGATAGATAAACATAATACTCCAGCCCAGCATCGATCCTCTGGGTTCTTCCAATGCTTCTCCGCTTTTGGCTGCGACGGTAGAATACAACACACCCGTTTTACTCTCTATATAATGAACTTTCGCATATTCTATCCATCGTTTGCAGATATCGCCATACCCACTGCCCGTATTTGCGTCATGGAGCTTTAATGAAGCCAAAGCGACTGTATTATCGGGTATCCATATAGCATCAGGATAAGATTCGAGATTCATAAAAGGAGTATTTTCGTATCTGCCTGCTAAGTATCTGGTTATCTTGTCATTCAGATCATTAAATGCATTATCGCCCGACAACAGCCTGTAACACCCCATCATAAGGTTCAGATGCCCCAGATACAAAACCGAAAAGCTGGCAACAGAATCCTGCTGAGCTAATGATTCATCAACGCCATAAGCTGAATATATCTTTCTAGTCAGCGATTTGGCAATACACTCCCTGATCAAAGGTATTGCCCTCTCTTTATATGTGGAATCTTTTACAGCAATATTGGTAAGTGCATAGGCTGAATAAGCATATGAAAACAACATAAATTCGTGGCTCTCATACCCTATTTGATAGATCTCGCCATCCGGATCCAACGGCTGGTAAACAACCCTCTCCAGATAATTTAATCTTTTATCTATTTCTTCAGCATCCGGATATGTATAAGTTTGAAATTGTATTGCAACTAACCAGATAACAAACAAGAATAGTAAGCCAAGGAATATTTTATTTCTCAGCTTCATATTTTTTATTCTATTTTTTATCCAGTCTTTCATTTTTAACTAAAAAGTAACGAAAGTAATATTTCGTGATCTTTTACTGTTGGTTTTCTTTGCATCTTATTATTAAAGATATGTGCTTCTAAAAAGATAAATTGCATTCTCATGTTAAAAATAAACATTAACAAAAAGAACGCAATTTATTATATAGATAAAGATATCCGGATATCTTTATTTATCCTTTGCTTTCGCCCATGAGTCTTTTAATGATACAGTTCTGTTGAACACCATATTATCATCAGTAGAATCAGGGTCTACACAGAAATAACCTGTACGCTGGAACTGGAACTTGTCTCCGGCTTTAGCCTCTTTCAGAAAAGATTCCATCTTACAGCCTTTCAACACTCTTAAAGAGTCAGGGTTAAGCAGTTCAGTGAATTCCCTTTCATCATCAGCAGGATTTTCAACAATAAACAGACGGTCATATAAACGGACCTCTGCATCGAAACAACCCTCAGTAGACACCCAGTGAATAGTTCCTTTCACCCTGCGTCCGCTGTCCGGCATGCCACTCTTAGTTTGTGAATCATATTCTGCATACACCTCGGTAACATTCCCGTTTTCATCCTTTTTGCAACCCGTACATTTTACGATATAAGCATTCTTTAGACGCACCTCATTACCCGGAGTGAGGCGGAAATACTTTTTAGGAGCATCTTCCATAAAGTCATCCCGTTCGATAAACAACTCACGGGAGAAAAGTATATCATGTTCTCCAGCCGTTTCATCTTCCGGATTATTCTGCGCTTTCATAGCCTCTGTCTTTCCTTCCGGATAATTAGTGATAATCAGTTTAACAGGATCGAGAACTGCCGACACACGGGTGGTTTTTTTGTTCAGATCCTCACGGACTGCATATTCCAACAATCCGATGTCATTCACCCCGTCATATTTAGTATAACCGATCTTATCCATCAGATTACGGATAGCCTCCGGCGTATAACCTCTCCGGCGAAATCCTCTGATAGTAGGCATACGCGGATCGTCCCAGCCATTCAGAATCTTTTCTTCTACCATTCGCCTGAGGTTACGCTTACTCAACAATGTATATGTAAACTGTAGCTTATTGAATTCATACTGACGGGGACGGTAGTCGCTCGTTGCCAGTTGGTCTATAAACCAATCGTATAACGGGCGGTGTACTTCAAACTCGAGTGTACACAACGAGTGTGTCACTCCTTCAAAATAATCGCATTGCCCATGTGCAAAATCATACATCGGATATACTTTCCATTCTGTACCCGTGCGATGGTGCGGATGATCGATAATACGATATATAATAGGATCACGGAAATGCATATTGGGCGATGCCATATCTATCTTGGCACGGAGCACCATACTACCTTCCGCAAACTCTCCCTTATTCATTCTCTGAAATAAATCGAGCGTTTCTTCTATGGGACGATCCCGGTATGGACTGTTTATTCCCGGTTGGGTAGGAGTACCTTTTTGTTTAGCGATCTCTTCGGATGGCTGCTCGTCAATATATGCCTTCCCTTCTTTTATCAACTGGATGGCAAAATCCCATAGTTTGGGAAAATAGTCGGAAGCATAATATACATTCTCCCAATTATATCCCAGCCATTTTATATCGTCCATAATGGAGTCTACATATTCCACGTCTTCTTTTACCGGATTGGTATCATCGAAGCGCAGGTTGCATACTCCTCCATATTCTTTGGCAATGCCAAAGTCAATACAAATAGCTTTTGCATGCCCGATGTGCAGGTAGCCGTTCGGTTCGGGTGGGAAACGGGTTTGTATGCGGCTGTCGTTTTTCCCTTCTTTGAGGTCGTTTTCAACTGCTACTTCAATAAAATTGAGGCTTCTTTTAGGTTCTTCCGTGTTTAAATTGTTTTCAGACATATGACTGGAGTATTGTTATTACTTATTAGTGTCGTCTCCTGAGAGATATTTATTATATGCTGCGTAAAATTCTTTCGAGTTTTCGGTATTCTTATACTTGTTTACTATTTCCTGCGATTCTTTATATAGTTTCTCTGCTTCTTGTAAATCCTGTTCTTTGATGTATTCAATGGATTTTAAATTTAATTCTGCTGCTCTCTTCGCATCGCTATCTACAGACGAACATGAGACACACAGAAACAATAAAATAATAGCTAATAAAGATACAAGTTTATTCATATATAAAAAATAAGGATACAAAGATAACTCTTTCGGTATAAGTTGCGAACGATAAATTACATTTTCACAAAACAGAATAAGAAAACAGCAAAAAGAATAATTCTTATTTAGCTAATAATAAGGAATTAAAAAAGCAGCAATCTGAAAAAACAATTATTATAAAAGCATTAACTATAACATCAGCATTAATTTCCGTTTTCTGGGATACATTTGATCATTCTTCTATTATTTCCAATAACCTCTTCGCCCAAACATCTTTAAAATTCATTTTTTGAGCAAATTCTCGGGCTCGCTTGCCCATTTCTAGAGCAAGAAATTTATTCTCCAAAAAGACATTCATCTTTGCTTCTAAATCCAAAACATCTCCTGCTTTATAAATAAATCCAAAACCTTCTTTCTCTATATCGATATCAATAAAAGTATTGTCTGACATGATAACCGGTTTCCCTAAAGCGATAGCATCCACAAAACTGGTAAGACCGCAAAGGTGTATATTATCTGTCCTGACAGGGATTACCATTACATCGGCAGATAATACAAGTTCTATATTTTCATTACTGGTTATCGCCCTCTTTGAGTTGTTCGGGTATAATATATTAAAATTCTTATTATTAAGATACTTCTTTTCAGGGAGCGTTGTATTGTCGCACGTAACAATTGCTTTTACTTGTAGTTTATCGGCAACATACAAAAATTCATCATGGTTACGATGGGACTTTCCATTAGATATGAAAATAATATCTTTCATCTCCCTATTTTTCTGTAATTTGTTTATCCAATAATCATAATAAGATAAATCAGGTCCCCAAAACAGATATTCTTTATGAGGATAAGTGAATCCAGTCTCTACACCTTTCGATAGAAATAATATTTTATGATAAGCAGAAGGATATTTTAGTGTGTTAACAGGATGATGTAATACTGCTATTAGTTTAGCTTTCATCTTCCCTTTCTCTTTTAACCGAGAATAATAATTCATCTGCATAGAACCTGTCATGGCAGAATAGATAATGTCAAAATCTCTATATTTATTTAAAACCCTCTTTCTGTAAATCTTTCTTTTCAGACTAAGAATAAGTTTTTTTATAAAATTCTTCTTGCCTTTCATTGCCGGTGCTTTATCGGAAGGAAGAAACTCTACATGGTTCCCCCTCTGAAGCATTTCATAGACTCCCCAGTAGTGGTTAGCTCCAAAGTCAAAGTTCTTAATCTCTTTATAATATGAGATATCACAGGCATAATTATTGATGTAAAGTATTTTTAATTGAGATCTTTTTTCCATCATTAATTTAGATATTATACAAATGTATAAAAAGAAGATGGCTTTATCACAAACCATCTCCTTTATAAAAAATTAAATTAATAATCAATTTGCAGGATACACGTATCCTATAATATGTTCATACTTCCATTCTCCGTTACCTTCTGTTGGAGCATAATGGACGGTGAAAAAATGATCTTTATACCTTTCACTCCAATATTGGTGTAAGGGTACAGTTCCTTCTTTTTGCGTTGTGTATATATATCCTTTTATATCAGATGTTTTAGTCCATCCTGACCCTAACCATGATGATACAGGATCTGTCGTTAAAAAATGATCAACCCATTTTGCATTCCAGAATTCATACAGAGGTATAGCCCCTGTAGTTGGTTTATCTAAAATGTAACATTCTACATTTTCAAAACGCCAAGCCCCTTCCCCTTGTGTATCATTCCACCATGTTGTATAAAAATGATCGACAGATCTGTCATGCAAATATCTATAAAACGGAACAGTAGAAATAACATTCGGCTGGGAATCTACTATATATTGGTGTACTGCGGCTTTTACCAGTGCCTTTTTTGTCGGATCTGTAATATAGTCATATACAGGATATGCTTTGTCCCAATTGATTGTTATAACTCTAGAGTTCGAATCGTCTACAGTGCTGGCCCAAGCCCCAAAATCCACAGTGATTTTTGGCGGATTCTCGTTACTAAATTCTGCTGATAAACCATTTGTATCTCCACCGATTGTGTGAATACGCCCCGAATAAGTATTGTTTTGTTCATTTAATCTTATTTGTTCTTCTGTTGTAGTCTCGCTACTAGCTCCCAATTTTACAATACTAAGATTTACTTCAAGGCCTGCCTTTACTACATCAGTTGTCTCTCTCCAATTTGATGTTTTTATTACACTCGAGGTATAATTACATCTGTATATACCGCCTGTTACAAAATCTGTTAACACATTTGTTCCATATTTTTCAACAAACTTATATGCAGTATTAGCATCGGTTACTTTTTTCAAATCTTCAACAAAATATGGATGCAAATATCTTGAATTGGCAAATTTAGTAGGATCAGCATCTAACACATACCTTCTCAACCATTTCCAAAAATCAGCATGTGCAAAAGAATACTTGCTCGAATAGCTATAACTTGGTAATGGTTTACCTGATATTTGATCAATTGTAACCCCCTTACTAAAAGGCATTATTTCTAAGGTGGCACTTTTGGTTTGTCCTTCCTCTGGTGACAGTACCGATGCCCCAATAGAACCTTGTAGATTAGTTTTTTCTACTATAGAATGAATATATTCTATAGAATTAATCCCATAGTAAAACGTATTATTTGTTTCAGCAGGAGGCGGTGGGGTAGAAAATGCAGCCGGATCATCCGCTGTAAATGTAACTAAATTTAAAACTGGTGCTTTTAGTGCCCCATAGCTTAAAAAACCCTCCGTTATATCATAGCCATATCCGGTGGCATGATATTTTGCCGGGTCCATATTTTTTAGAGATAAATCTCTTTCGGCGTCAGTAGTTTCATTACCAACACCATAATTTTCATCATTTGTGCAACTCGTCAAAAAGAATACGAATGCGAAATAGACAAACTTTCTCATAAATAGATAATTTTTGATGGTAATTCTATAGAAAATAATGTTAATTGATTGGGCTACTTTTCATTAATTATTCTATACTAGCGTATATAGGACATTTATTAGAATTCTAATGTCTCAAAATTAGTAAACTTGCCCCAAAATATGGCCTTGTTTAAATAAATTAACCTTAAAAAATATTCACTCTTATTAAGTTTACAGCAGATATGAAAAGTATATGTAATCTGCATTTTATTTCAGGTACTTTATCTATGTAGAAATAGTAGATAGTAGTCAGTAGAAAAATGAAGAATGAAGAATATGTTGTTGACAGATAACTAAAAAGTGTCAGGTTTTGCTCAAAAGGCTAAAGGCTAACAGCTAAAGGCTAATAAAAAATCGATCTTTGACAAATAACATATCGACAGAAAAAGAGAAAAAAAGTATCAATATGAGAGAAATGGCAATAAGAAAACTTGAAAAACATGTAAAGTTTGTAAAGTTTTAACATTCGGTGCTTACAATCTGCTAGTATGTCTTACATAGCCTTTGTTTACTCCCGGAATTGTTAATGACCTCGTTTTCACTTTGGCAAATTGCAGTGTAATCAACGGTCGTTTCAATTAGCAATTGGCATTATTTATATACGATATTCAACAATAGAATAAAACGTCAACAAAAAACAAATTTTCATTTCACTAATAAACAAACACTTAAATGAAAAAATGAAAATTTTTCAAAAAAAGTTGTAACCATTTTCATCTTACATTCGTCATATTTTTAGAAAGCGCTTAATAAATGAAACAAAAAAATAACAATCCATAAAAAACAATTATTATGAAAACTTTAATTATATCATCAGTATTAGCAGCACTTGTATCAGTAGCAAGTTTGTCAGCAGGAAATCCTAAGACCACAGTTTACGAAAACATAGAGACTACTGACGCCGGAGTGAAAAAGGAATATATAAGCTATAACACTAAAATATCTCAGGGAGAAAACAAAATAGTATATATCTATAATAGTAATGGAGTTCTGGCAAGTAAAACCGTCTATAACTGGAATACTGAAAAAGGCTGGGTAATCCTTAAAAATTACGATTATAAGTATAATGTTGACGGTAAACTGGCCTATCTAAATTTCACGAAGTGGGAAAACAACAGATCGGTACAGGCTGAGCAATTAATTCACATATACGACAATGAAGGTAATTTTATGGCCGTGGAAAAAATCGACCTGAACGGAGAAGACGTTGCCTATGCCAGTCAGAAATAAATTAAACCCGGATAATATAAGCAAAGCGGAAACCAGCAAACAGGTTCCCGCTTTTTTATGAGATAATTGTTATTATTGTATAGAGTCCAGAGTAAGGACTTCGTCAAATTCTTCAACTTTTACCTGAGGAAGATTTTCTGAAGTTTTCTGCTCTTTGGATATTTCCTTTACCAATGTATATTTTAAAGAAGACCGGTCTGCTGCAGGATTTGCAACACTATCGACTTTAACTTCAATCACATATTCATATCCGGGCTCGTAGTTGAACCCATTGATATTATTGTAGAAAAATTCCCATTCGGTCTGACCGTCCTTTTTCACATAAAGACATTTCATAGGAGCCACACCAATGCAATCTCCCAGCTGTGAAGCCACCGTTAATTTCTCCGTTTTTTCAGAATTGCCACATGAGGCAAAAAACATTGTAATAGCAAATAAGAATAAAACTGACTTATGCATAATCTTTTATTTTTTAATGTTGATAATTTATCTTTAGTTGTTTTACTAACAATAGTATAATCGGAAAAGTTCAATATTAATACGTGAAGGGTCGAATTTCATGAAATTCCGGTTCAAATCCGAAAATACAAACTCCCATGCAAATATTTGCACGATAAGGAATATTTTTATTATTTTTGGAAACTGACACAGCTTTACAAAAAAGCGTTAAAACGAAACACGGGGATATAGAAAGAGATTGAATGCAGCCGCTTGTTATGTGGCCAGCCTTAACTAAATTTTATGGGGATGAAAACTGGAGTAATACAAAAAAAAGAATACAAAGTCGACTTTGAAACCGGAAGCGGATCGCTTTATATTCCGGTATTGGGAGACTTATTCCCAAATCTTTGGGGTCAAAAAATGAATCCTGTAGACAAATGGATCCTGACAATCGACAATATGATATATACTGTTGATAAAGATTTCTATGACAGCGTATCCGAGGGCGATAAAGTAGAAATATATTATGACAACGGGCTGCCGGAGGTTAAGCCTTGTGGAAATTGAATATGTAAACGTTATATTTGCAAAGCGTAATGAATAAACTTTTAGATACAAGAGTCTTAACACTTCTATTTATTACAGCTTTTCCCGTACAAGTTTCAGCTTGTATGATTGCGCATATATTCAAAGTATTCCCTGTAGGCATGAGCGGAGATACTATCATTTCTGTGGATATAGATATCTGGAGGAACGGGGATATGATTTACACTGAAGGTGATAGAAAAAGCAGTATTATTTTTGATAATTTAATGCCCAGCGACCTCGGATGGGACACTAAAACATATATCACAAAATACGACAAATATCAGAATCCAATAGAAACAACTGGTGTTCAGTCCGCTTCAAGGATATATGGCAGGCTGTATATGAAGAACCAATCTTATATCACGGCCATGGGTACGACCTGTTCATTGTAAACAGGCTGAAAGAATAACTTCTTGTCTATCGTGTCACTTCATCTATCAGATAGAATATCGACTTAAAGTTTATCTCCCCGTATTCGCTCAATCCTATCTCGCAGGTACGGCTAGTAGAATAACCATCTTTGCAATCGGCGGGAACCTGTTCTGACAAATGCCTGAGTCCATGCTTATTCAGCTCGGGATAAGTGAATCCCCTGTCTCCGGCAAAGCCACAGCAATTACTTTCTACAAAGGAAACCTCTTTGGAACACATTTTGGCAAGTTCAAGTAACTTTTCTTCCATGCCTATTTTTTTCACCGAACAAACGGGAAAAACAGTGACAATATTACGCGGATTTTTCACCTGCAGTTTAGGCATTACAAAATCGAGCATAAACTCGATGGGATCGTATATCTTCAGGTCATCACTTGTATACGCTTCGTGGAAAGTATAAAAGCATGGGCTCATATCGAACAGGACAGGATACTTGCCGTTCTCTGAAGCTTTAAGCAAAGCGTCTTCCAGCTCTTTCGATTTTCTGCTGCCTTCCTCTTTCAGTCCCTTACTGCTAAAAGCCATACCACAGCAAAGGCTGTTGATTCCTTCGGGATAGATAATCGTAAATCCGGCACGCTCCAGCAACTCCTGTGTCTTTTTAGTGAGTTCCACATCACCTTTTTCATAGCCTTTCGATTTTCCCATCGATCGGTTAATGCAGGAAGGGAAATAAACCACCTTATCCGGTTTCCCGTCATTTACTATCGTATTTTGTATTTTGTGCGCGCCTTTCGGCATATCCTTGTTCCATTTAGGGATCATTTTGAATGACACAGTCCGCATAGCCGAAGCGATACCACCCATCAATGTACTGCCTAGTATAGTATGGAAAGCATTTACAAAATTAAGCCCTCTACGCATCAACGAAGTAGTGCCGGACATGTGATGCCCGATATACCCGGCCACTTTCTTTGCTGTATCAGATGCTTCGTCATGTCGCACGTCTTTTATAAACTTCCCAGTATCTATCTTAACAGGACAAGCCAATCCGCAAAGACCATCGGTGGCACATGTTTCATCAGAATAGTATTTTGTATCTTTCAGCATTTGCTTCAACCGGGCAGTATCTTCCCCTAATGCTTTTAACCGTGCGATTTCCCTAGCTATCACAATGCGCTGCCGGGGCGACAGTGTAAGTCCTTCCGAAACACAATGTGGTTCACAAAAACCACATTCCATACATTTATCGACAATCTCATTCGCCGCAGGAAGGGGTTTCAGGTTTTCAAGATGTATTTTCGGATTTTCATTGATCAGTACACCCGGATTTATCAGATGATTGGGATCGAAAATCTGCTTGATCTGCTTCATTATCTTATATGCCGCTTCCCCCCATTCTTTTTCTACAAACGGAGCCATATTGCGTCCGGTTCCATGCTCTGCTTTGAGTGATCCGTCGAACCGGTTAACGACAATATCGGCCAGTTCATCCATCATATCAGCATAACGCTGCACTTCGCTCGGTGTATTGAAATCCTGCGAAAATACAATATGGAAATTCCCATCTAATGCATGTCCATATAAAACAGCATCTGCATATTCATATTTTTTGAAAAGCTCTTTCAACGCCACGCAAGCCTCGCCAAGCTTGTCGATAGGAAAAGCGACATCTTCTATCAGACAGGTGGTGCCAGTCTTCCGTAATCCGCCAATCGTAGACAATAAGCCTTTGCGGGCTTTCCAGTTAAAATTGTATTCTTTCGGATCTGATGTGAATTTGTATGGTTGTATGGTCGGGATAGAGACAATAGCTTCCCTTATCTTCTTCTCTTTTTGTTCCATGATTTCAGCGGTATCTCCCTGTATCTCGACTAATAACAGACAAGCAGTTTCAGGCAAAGTGCGGAAATAAGCAGGTGCCTCTGGGTCATCCTCAATAGAACGGATCGAATCCCTGTCGAGAAGTTCGACTGCAGAAACAGGTGTTTGTTTAAGTAAAGGAACTACATCGCAGGCTGTCTCTATTGTTTCATAGATCATCAACGTACAAGCTTTATATTTTTCATCAACAACAGTATGGTAGGTAATATCCGATATAAAAGCCAATGTTCCTTCCGACCCTATCATCAAATGCTTGATAATATCAAATGGATTTTCATAATCGACAAGCGCATTTATACTGTAACCTGTCGTGTTCTTTATTTTGAATTTTTGTTTAATACGCTCCCTTAAATGCGGATTAGCCTTTATTTCGTCTCTTAAATTCCCTACCCCTTCTATTATCTCTGGATGTTTCTCCTGAAAAGTCTTTTTACTGTTATCATCCGCAGTATCCAGAATAGTCCCGTCATAAAATACAATACGAATATCCGAAACCGTTTTATATGAATTCTGATCGATACCACAACACATTCCACTCGCATTGTTAGAAGCGATCCCTCCTATCATAGCAGCATTGATCGACGCAGGATCGGGGCCGATCTTCCGTCCGAACGGTTTCAGAAATACATTCGCCCTTGCACCTACAATACCGGGTTGCAGTCTGATTTTCAATCCGTCATCCAGAATAGTATATTTACGCCATTCGTGGGTTGCTACCATCAATACGGAATCAGTTATCGCCTGCCCCGAAAGACTTGTTCCTGCCGCACGATAAGTCACTGGTATATTCAACCTGCCTGTCTGACGTATTACTCCTACAGCCTCTTCTTCATTATGCACCTGTACCACAATTTTAGGAATGAGACGGTAAAAGCTGGCATCAGTCCCGTAAGCAAGCAATTGTAGCGGATTTGTAATAATGCGTTTCGCAGGAATTGTTTTGGATAATTCTTGCTTCAATAATTCGTAATTAGCAGGCAACATAACTTAATATTTTTAGTTCTTTCGATTCTCTCATTTTTAAAAGGCACTGCAAGTTATAAAACATATTTGATATTTAATAATGTAAATCAGTAGTTGAAACTATTATAATTGTAAAAAATAATCGTTCAATTTTACTAACGCACCCTTCGGGGTTGTTTTTCATTTTGGTATTGCCCAAAACGAAACAAAAGGCTAGTGCTTCGTTCCCCGCCGACCTGTCATCGGCTTGCCGGCTAAACCAAATAAACTCGCCTTCGGTTCAGACAATATTTGGTTTCACGCCGTCTTCACCGGACAGGTGCCCGTCGTAGGAACCTATGCACGGAAAGCTGGCGCACGACAGGGGATTACCCTCCCTTGAGGTGGCTTCGCCCGGTGGCATTAATCCGTAGTGCGGGGCACCCGTCAGGTGAGAGGGGCGTGAAATGGGAAGCGTCCGCAGGACAATCTTTCCATTTAGCTCCTGAGCCTGTAACGGGTCGCATGGAGGATGAGCCACCAAAGCATTTTTGCATCCTTTTTTTGCTTAGGAAAAAAGGATGGTAAGTAATCTTCGATTACGCGCAGTAGAAAATTGAACAATTAAATCTAACTACTGATTCGCATTAATAATGTAAATCACCAGTAGTTGAAATCTGTATTTTTCTTAGAGATCTTTATCTATGTAAAAAAGGAATTATAAATTATGAATTATGAGTTATGAATACGAAGTATCGGCGGAGCCAATTAAGGAGGATTATAATTTGTGGCTTAGCGTTTTTGCATGATAATCTATCAGAAGTGTCAGGTTTTATTCCCGCAAAGACGCAGAGGCGCAAAAGTGTGGAATCAAAGTTGATAACTGATTACTGTTGATTGTAAACTGTAAATATGTGTCAACTTTGTCAAGTTTTAACAATTCATACTGCATATTGACATTAATGAGAAAACAATATCACAAAACGTCACTGGATTTTTGTAACTTACACCAGTTTTTCACGGCTGACAATTAAGTGAAACAATTCGACCTTATCAAGATATCTCAAATAAAGTAACTATCATGAAAAACATTAAATGCTCATTTTTAATTTTGAGTTTTCTAATTTCCGGATTTTCCGGCACAGTTCTTTCACAATCTATAAAAGAAGCTGCCGCCAAATCTAAAAGGATTGATATATCGACATTCGGGGCTATCCCTGATGATGGAATAGATGACTCGGATGCTTTCAGGGCTGCCATGAAATTCTGCAGGGAAACACCCAACACTACTCTGTTTATTCCACCCGGCATATATAATTTCAAAGATAAAGAAGCAACTAAAATAGAATACGAAGCTATAAGCGGACAATATGGAGAAGACGTACAAGGACGCTTATTTAAAATAGATGCCCCTTATGTAAAAGCGTTGGATATGCATGGGTGTAAAAATATATCTATCGAGGCTGATGGCGCTACACTTATGCTGGAAGGGTGGTACGAAACAATATCCATTGTGAATGCCAGCAATATCCGGCTAAAGGGGCTGACAATAACCCATAAAAGACCGCCTTTCACAATGGGAACAATTATTAATGTTTCAGAAGATTACTTCGATATGCGGATAGATACAACCCGGTTTCCGTATCTTGATGATAAAATCACCGGCAGAATACACTTTTATGATATCGATAGACAACGCATCTATACAGGCTCACGGCACGAAGGAAAAGAATTGTTAGACAGGGAAACAATCAGGATATACTCTAAAGTCTGCCCTAAAAAAGATGATTTTTGTATTCTCAGGCATAGCGCACATTACAGGCCGGGAATTCTTATAAAAGAGTCTTCTGATATATTAATTGAAAATGTAAAAATACACAGCCAGCCCGGTATGGGTATAGTCGGACACAGATCTGAGAATATAACAATGAGAAACCTTCAGATAATCCCCGAGCCGGGAAGCGTGGTTTCCACAAATACAGATGCAACCCATTTCGCAAGCTGCAAAGGCAAGATCGTACTGGATGCCTGCAAATTTGGAGGACAAGGTGACGATTGCACAAATGTCCATAACTATTACTGGAGTGTTTATCCGGGAAAATCCGGGAAAGAAGTGCTCATCGCCGTAGAAAAAGCAGACCTGCATGCCTTGTCCCTGGATTATCCCGATGTAAATGATACGATAGCTCTTGTGTCGAGAAAAAACCTCGAACCTGTGGAATATTTTATTACAAAACAGGTCGATACTACATCATCTGATATGCGGGTAAAGGTTATTTTGGACAAAGAATTGAAATATAATCCGGAAGAATATTTTATGACCAACATAACCCGACAGCCATCTGTTGAAATAACAAGCAACACCGTGCGTAGCCACATGGCAAGAGCTTTCCTGATAAAGACCCGCAATGTTATAATATCCGGTAATGTAATACAAAGCAGTAGCGGGTCGGCTATACAATTAGGAGCTGAAGCGAGCTGGCGGGAAAGCAATCCTGTAAAAAATGTATTAATTGAGAATAACTGGATAATAGGTTGCGGATATGGCCATGGTAGTCAAAAAGGTACCGCTGTGAGTGTCAGCATTAACGGATTGAAAACCAAACCTGCATTCTTAAATGAGAATATTATTATAAGGAACAATACAATACAAGCCGAAGGAGAGAATGCGATCTACATCTCGGGAGCAAAAAATGTAAGCATATCCGACAATGAAATACTAGGAAGTATCAACGCCATATACACAGAAGACACAGATCCGGTTACAGTTAAAAATAATGGCATATTGCCTGTTATAATAAAAGAGACTAATCGATAACTTTTACAAATTGTCATGCCGGGTAAACAAATCACTGCATTTCTCATTCGAAATAAGATAAATTAATAGAAACTCTGTAAAATCAGTTGCATTAATTGGCTAAATACAAGAAAAAGACGTAATTTTGTGGGTCAATTTTAACAAACGAAAAAACGAGATACATTATTCATTTCTAAATTAATAAAAACAATGAGAATCGAGAAAATTTTCGCACGTGAGATCCTGGATTCAAGAGGAAATCCGACAATCGAAGTTGATGTAACACTTGAATGCGGCATTGTAGGGCGTGCTGCAGTTCCTTCCGGAGCATCGACAGGTGAAAACGAAGCATTGGAACTTCGCGACGGTGACAAAAAACGTTATGGCGGTAAAGGTGTTACTAAAGCCGTAGAAAATGTAAACAAAGTTATCGCTCCTGCATTGGAAGGGGAATCTTCACTTGATCAAAGAGGAATCGACCATGCGATGCTTAAACTTGATGGAACAAAAACAAAATCAAAACTTGGAGCTAACGCTATTCTTGGAGTTTCCCTTGCTGTAGCTAAAGCTGCTGCTGCTTATCTTGAAATGCCGCTTTACCGTTATATCGGTGGGACAAATACATATACACTTCCTGTACCGATGATGAATATCATCAATGGTGGTTCTCACTCTGATGCCCCTATCGCATTCCAGGAATTTATGATCCGCCCTGTAGGTGCAAAATCTTTCAAAGAAGGCTTGAGAATGGGTGCTGAAATTTTCCACGCACTTAAAAAAGTTCTTCACGACCGTGGTCTTAGCACTGCAGTAGGTGACGAAGGTGGATTTGCACCGGCTCTTGAAGGAACAGAAGACGCTTTGGAATCTATCCTTAAAGCTATTAAAGATGCAGGTTACAAACCAGGCAAGGAAGTAACTATCGCTCTTGACTGTGCAGCTTCTGAGTTCTACGACAAGAAAACTAAGGTATATGACTATACTAAGTTCGAAGGCAAGAAAGCTGCAAAACGCAAAGCTGCCGACCAGGTTAAATTCCTGAAAGAACTGTCTGAGAAATATCCTATCGACTCTATCGAAGACGGTATGGACGAAGGAGACTGGGACGGATGGAAAAAACTTACCGATGCTATCGGTAACAAAGTTCAGCTTGTAGGAGACGACTTGTTCGTAACAAACGTTGACTTCCTTCAAAAAGGTATCGAAAGCGGTTGTGCAAACTCTATCCTGATCAAAGTAAACCAAATCGGTACGCTTTCTGAAACTCTTGATGCTATCGAAATGGCTCACCGTGCAGGTTACACAAGCGTAACTTCTCACCGTTCGGGCGAAACTGAAGATGCTACAATTGCTGACATCGCAGTTGCTACAAATTCAGGACAGATCAAAACCGGTTCGCTTAGCCGCACAGACCGTATGGCTAAATACAACCAATTGCTTCGCATCGAAGAAGAACTTGGCGAAAAAGCTGTTTACGGATGGAAACGCGTTCAACGTAAATAATAAGAACTAAGTATCTTAAATATTATAGAAAACCGATGTCTTTAACAGACATCGGTTTTTGCTTTTATATGATTCTGATTATATTTGCATAAATAGCACACTGCAAAGACATAGTCCCTTATTAAAAATCTGGTTATAGCTTATGAAGCATCTTTACTTACTTATTCTGTTCTCTATATTTTGTATCTGTTTGCCAGCTCAGGACAACAAAGCAAAGCCCCGCAATGGAGAAGGTACTCATACTTTTCTTAAAAGGCACAAAAGAACAAATGAAGGAGATTACGACAAGTTTCTTGAATTGAATAAAGGTAAATTTGGCAAGAATAACTCCCTGTTAAAAGGCATCACTTATACCCTACCTCCAGTATACGGAAATAATACGGTGAATGCTGCTTCAGCCAAAGCCTCTCCAAAACAGACAAAAGAAACAAAAAGTACAAACAGACTATTCGGCCCGAAATATCAGGACTACACCATTAAATCGAAAAAACTTAAAGGCGCTGTATTTTTTCTTTCCAGCGGACATGGAGGTCCTGACCCGGGTGCAATAGGAAAAATAGACGGATATGAAGTTCACGAAGATGAATATGCCTATGATATTACATTACGCCTTGCCCGTGCTTTAATGGAAGAAGGCGCTACCGTACACATGATAATACAAGATGCCAAAGACGGGATAAGAGACGATCGCTATTTAGCCAATAGCAAGAGAGAAACCTGTATGGGTGTTGCCATCCCCCTGAACCAGACACTGAGACTAAAACAACGGAGTGATAAGATAAACAGTCTTGCCCGACAGTCGAAAGAGAAATACAAACGGGCTGTGTTTATCCACCTGGATAGCCGTAGCCAAAAGAAGCAACTGGATGTATTCTTCTATTATGCAAAAAACAGCAGCGGAGGACGAAAACTGGCCAATACTATGCGGCAGACCTTTGCCAGCCACTACGATAAACATCAGCCAAACAGGGGCTTTACAGGAACAGTAAGCCAACGAAGCCTTTATGTTCTTGACAATACGACGCCAGTGGGATTATATGCAGAACTGGGTAATATACAAAACAGTTTCGATCAGCGAAGATTCCTCGATCCCAACAACCGGCAGGCTCTGGCCAATTGGATGTGCAGGGGATTTATAACAGATTATGAGAATTGGAAAAAAGGTAAATGAGAATGCGCTAATTCCAGATCAGAATGGGTATATTTGTAAAAATCACTTAAATAATTAAACCATGAGATTATTACTGATCAGCAACTCTACAAATCCGGGTGAAGCCTATCTGGACTATCCTAAAAACAATATCAAGGAATTTCTAGGAAAGAAGCCTGTGAAAGCACTCTTCATCCCCTATGCAGCAGTAACCTTTTCTTACGACGAGTATGAGAAGAAAGTGAATGACCGCTTTAAGGAAATCGGACACAGTGTGAAAAGTATCCATCATTTTAAAGACCCTAAAAAAGCGGTCGAAGAAGCCGATGCGATAGTAGTCGGAGGCGGAAACACATGGAAACTGGTTCGCACTATGCGCGACAATGGCATTATCAGGCTCATCAACCAGAAAGTGAAAAAAGGGACACCTTATATTGGTTGGAGTGCCGGATCGAATGTAGCCTGTCCTACCCTGCGCACGACTAATGACATGCCAATTATCGACCCGAAAGGTTTTAATGTGATTAATCTTGTTCCATTCCAGATCAACCCTCACTATCTGGATGTACACCCAGAAGGACATGGCGGTGAGACCCGTGAGGATCGTATCAGGGAATTTATCACCGAAAATCCTGATATGTATGTTGTCGGCCTTCGTGAAGGATCTATGCTTAACCTCGAAGGCAAAACATTGAAATTGATCGGAGATAAAACAGCCCGCATATTCAAATATGGACAAGAGAGTGTAGAATTGTCAAAGAACGACGATTTCAGCTTCTTACTGAAAAAATAAATATCCTGGTATGTGGAGGTCAAACATCGGCCTCCAGGCATACCAAGACAAAATCCTTATCTATTTTATAATAGGCATTAAACTTATATGCTTTCTCTGTACGGGTTTCCGAAGTACGGAATGTTCCGCCATTTTGTGACGGGATAAACTTATCAACAAACAAATTACTTAAAAAATTCACCCCTTCCACATCTATAAATTTAAACATAGCCTCTTTTGCCGACCAGTGAAGCAAGAGGTGTATTAATTCATTCTCTTTGTCAATATATTCACTCCCGGCTATTAACCGGCTCTGCACCCGTCTTATTTTTTCTGATATTTGCTCTATATCGAGACCTATGTGTTTCACCTGATTCACAGCTACAGCCACATAACCTTTTGTATGAGACACACTTATATGATAAGATTTATCAGTAAGAAAAGGTTTGCCCGACTGATTATAATATACTTCTTTCTCTTCGCCCATCAACTCTTTCATCAGAATACGGGCGCAAAGTATCTCCAGCACACGCGATTCGGACTTTATGGAATAGATATTCTGAATCCATTCGTGACAGGAAAGAAAGGATAATAATTCATCCCGAGATTCTTCGATTTTCCATATCCCGACAAAAGTAGACGCTGTTATATATTCTTTCAGGTAAAGCATTCTATTTCAAAGGTAAGACTTTTTTCATCAGGTCTACAAATATAGCTGCCATACGCTGTTGTATATACTCTTTTTCACCATTGTAAGGATGCCAGCCGAATTCTTCACCACTCACTTTTTCGTTATTATGAGAATAGATGATACTGTATTGTTTGCCTGTTACCGGATGCAAGGAGTCTTTCGAAAAGCCTATATATTTATCGAATTCGATAACAGGGAAACCCCATCTTTCGCCAAGTAGTCTTATCGCTTGATTGTAAGTCACACGCACATCGTGCCAATGAGTGGAAAATACGATAACAACAGGTTTTCCTGCGGGAGTATTGTAATATTTCGAATTCTTGTCGAATTTCAGATTATAGCATTCCGTAATATATCTTTTTATCATATAATCGTAAGCTGCTGCATAGTTCGAACGATCGAAAGGAACTGTATAATCGGTATAATTTTTCTTCAGACCGACTGTGTCCGCCACATTCTTATCATGGACATGCATTATAACAAGGGCATCTATATTCTCCAGTTCTTCCGCCGTATAAAGCTTGCCTTCTACCATCATGTTCGCCCCATCGGCTATAGCCTGTCCGCCTACCGCACGATTAATGGGTGTTGCATCCAGATATTTACAACCGAGTTCGAACCATCCATTGTTTGACGAAGCAAAGGAGGCACCGGTAAGTAATATCGTATATTTATGATCTTGTTTAACCTGAGCATTGCCTATTATAAAACAAAATAGGACAACAAAAAATAGTACTGTTCTCTTCATTTTCAATTAATCTAAACCGCTTATTTTCAATATATATTTAATAAAAAAGTTACAAAAGTTACACTTTTGCAGCTTTTTCTATTTTTGTGATTTTATTAATCTTATTGTATAATCCAGTGCTTTATCTGCCGGAACTTCGTAATCGGGTTTCACTCCATGAGTATAAGAGTCGTCAGCGCCGTATCCGTAGAATTTTTTCCATGATGTACCAAACCGCATTCCGGTATTAGGTAGTTTCGAGCTGGCAACATCCCCGTAACAGACAATAAGGCCACCTGTTTCTTCTCCAACAACCTTACCCATTTTAAAATAATGGAATGTCCATGTAAAATCGGCCGCAGACGAGAAAGTATGATTACTGCTAAGCAGATAACAATTACCGGAAAAACGCTTATCATTCTCCCGAAGATCTTCTAACTCACCCTCGTATGTACTGATGCCTAAAGTACGGATAGTATCATTGAATATCCTTTTCAGAGTGGGCGACACTTTCATCTCCATTTTTCCGAATTGCTGGAACGGAACAGGCGAAATATACTGGAACAGTTCATCCCCCAGCCGGGAATTACCACCTCCGTTTTCCCGTAAATCTATGATCAAATTTTTAATATCCTGTTTCTTTATTAACGTAAATGTGGAATCGAGAAAAGCGACAAACTTATCATGATCGCTGAACGAACGGAAATCTATTATGGCTGTATTATTTTCATTATCAACAGTCAATACAAAATCCTCCTTAACTTCCTTCTTTTCTTCCTTTTTATTTTTTGCTGTTATTTCATTGTACTGCCCCAGCGTAATTCCGTTCAGGGAAACAGTTTTCTTTTCATCACCAGTCTGATAAGTTATACTAAAAACAGAATCCCCATATATCATATAAGGAAATAAATGAAAATTCCATTTTACTCTTTCAAACTTAAACAGATTATTTTCCCCGCTGGCATAAGTCAAAAATTTATTGAGAATATCTCTAGTACTTCGTCCGTTTATTGACAGAACTTTTGCTCCCGCAGGTATATCTTTCTCGGAATAATTATTTTTAACAGTGACATCATATTTCTTTTTATCTATATCTACCTCAAAAGGAAAGACAATTTTCTTATTCTTATCAATCAGTCCCGCAGGAACGGAAACAGAGGTATGCCCGTCTTCCAGCTTCACGACCAAAGGATTAATTATCCGGTAGAAATCTACAACTGTCATCGAATCGCGAAATTGGGACTTTGCTTTTGCCATATCTTCTTCAAATTCCGTCTGGGGAAAAACAGCGAACAAGTTGGGATGAATGTCATACATCCGCGTATGTAAAGTATCGGCATCGGCGACCAATTGTTCTTTACCAAGCTTCTTCTGCGCAGTAACGCCGGATATAAAAAGGAAAAATAGTATTAACGAATAAGAAATCTTTTTCATTTTTGCCAGGCTTTTATTTTAATTGGGATATGATATTTATATAAAAGTACTTCATTTTCCTTTTTCATCAATTTCTCCAATCACCCTTATTTCCGTGTATAGATAAAGATATAATAAAATAATGCAAAAAGGTTGTCCAAGTTTTGGAACAACCTTTCCTATGATAAAAATTAGAATATCAATTAATATATGCAAGAATCTGATTCTTCTGAACCTTAGCTCCCTGCTTGGTTTCTATCTGAACAATCTTACCCGAAGTTAAAGCTTTCACTTCTTCTATTCCGTAATAAGTCTGGATGAAACATACAGTTTGTCCTTCTTTCACATCGGTTCCGATAACAGGAGCAGTAGACACATCGTCCACGTCGATCTGCCAGATAACTTGTCCGCTAACAGTAGCCTGCAACGGTTTTGCATCTGGATATTTAGCTGCGATAGCTTCCGCGTCGAACGCAGGAACTTCCACAACCTGACGTGTAACTACGATCGGCGCGCCTGCTTTTTCCTTCATCTTTTCCAGGTCTTCATTGAAACGCTGCTTGGCAAGGCCTGATCTGTAATCACGGTATTGACGGTCGTGCATAGCCAGTTCGAACAATTCTTCGTCATCCTCACCATACTCCCAACCGTTCGCATCCATCTCCTTACGATATTCGTCAAGGGCATCCGGATATTCGTCCTGAGGATTGCCTGTATAGAATTCAAGCCCTTTGGCTTTAGCAAGTTCAATGATCTCGTCATCCAGTTTGCCTGGAAGTGTTCCTGTCTTACCGAGGATCATATTCCAACTGTCTTTGTCGATGTTAGAAAAACGGGCTTGTCCCTGAGCCATAGCGAAAATATTCATCAATGCGATATTCTTCACATACTGGCTGAATGGAGTTACCAATGGCGGATATCCAAGCTTAGGCCATATATATTCTACTTCTTCGAACAATTGCACAACAAGGTCATTCAACGAAACTTCAGCCTTGCCATTATTGCGAAGCGCCATATTGATAGCTGGGTGCATATTGCGAAGGTCGGCCATCATAGATCCCATCATTCCGCCCGGAAGTCCACAACCTACAAGCAACGAGTTCATTATTTTGTTTGACGGGTCGATCCAGTAACCTAAGAAATCATCGATGAAAGATTGTGTCAAAGCACGGGCTTCCATATAAGCGCTCATATTGATGTCAGGGACTGAGAATCCGGCATCTTTTAGCATAGCTTGTATTGTAATAACATCAGGATGAACCATCCCCCAAGCCAATGGCTCGATGGCTGTATCAAGATAGTCGGCTCCGGCACGGGCAACTTCAAGCATAGAAGCTACAGAAAAACCAGGGCCTGTATGTCCGTGATATTCGATCGGAACATTAGGATGGCGGTCTTTCAATGCCTTCACCAGTTTTCCCAGAAAAGCGGGACGGCCTACTCCGGCCATATCTTTCAGACAGATTTCGTCAGCTCCGAAATCGATCAGTTTATCTGCAAAATTTACATAATACTCAACAGTATGGATCGGAGAGTGGGTAATACAAAGGGCAGTCTGGGAAATCATTCCTGCTTCTTTTGCATATTTCACCGATAGTTCCAGGTTGCGGGGATCATTCAACCCGTCGAATGAACGGGAGATATTCGTTCCCTGAGCGCATTTTACCTTAAACATCAGCTGGCGCACATCCTTCGGAACCGGATACATACGTAGGGCATTCAATCCACGTTCAAGCATGTGAGTCTGTATTCCTACTTTATTAAATGGTGCAGTCCATTCACGAACAGATTTATTCGGATTTTCACCATATAAAAGGTTAACCTGTTCGAAAGCGCCACCGTTTGTTTCTACACGGGCAAAACATCCCATGTCGATAATCACCGGCGCAATTTGTGTTAATTGATCCACACGTGGCTGATATTTTCCAGATGACTGCCACATGTCGCGATAGACAAGACTAAATTTAATTTCTCTTCCCATAACTGTTTTTAGATGTTATATTGAATAAGAGCTACATAGCATATAGCTATGCTCTAGAATCTATTAATTCATTCAGCGCAATTATCATACAAATTTAAGCCTTTCTCTCTGAATAAAAGAATAAAATAAATACTAAAATTATCAATTTGTCATAAAAAAAATGTATTTCTCATGCTTTACAGAGACCGTTTCTTAAAGCTGCACAGAAAGGCGAAATGTGAGCAGCTTTTTGTCAGGCAAAGATGACAATTTCATATTTTCAGTACAGGTAAAGATTGCTTATTCTGATAATAAAAGAAACATGCAAGAAGGGCGAAAAAAGAGGCTGTGCCAAAAGTAATAGTACACTATCAAATTGTTACCTTCTTTGTCATTGACTACGTAACACTCCGTCGAACGTTGTTTCTGAGTACAACGAAGAATCCCGACCCTCCGGAAACAAGATATCTGGCTCCGCTTCGCTCTGCCGATTTCCAATTCACTCCGTTCAACATGACAGAGAGAAAGTAAAAAATACTTTTGACACACCCTCCACTTGCACTAAAACACTACTTAATCTATAAAATCGAGGGATACCCTGTTTAGGAAAGCCACTGTTTTATGTATTTCCTTATACATCACAATGTCTTCGTTAACAAAAGGTACTTCCTTTCGATACTCTTTCAGAAACTCTTCCAGCACCGGAGAAGTTTTTGCCGGACGGCGGAAATCTATTCCCTGCGCGGCGTTCATCAACTCTATGGCAAGTATATGATTCAGGTTGTCCATTATCTTGAATAGTTTTACGGCCGCATTCGCACCCATACTCACATGGTCTTCCTGTCCATTAGATGAAACAATCGAATCACTCGATGCCGCATAACAGTACATCTTATTCTGACTCACCATCGAGGCCGACGTATATTGCGGGATCATAAAACCGGAGTTTACACCCGGATCGGCAACAAGGAATTCGGGTAATCCCCGTAATCCCATAATCAACTGCGCCACACGGCGCTCCGATATATTTCCGAGTTCGGCCAAAGCTATTGCCAGAAAATCGTAAGTAATGGCCAGAGGTTGCCCATGGAAATTCCCTCCCGAAACGATCTTATCCTCATCAGGGAAAATTGTCGGATTATCTGTTACTGAATTGATTTCGGTCAGTAAAACAGAAGCCACATAATTGATCGCATCTTTAGTTGCACCATGTACCTGCGGAATACAACGGAAAGAATACGGATCCTGAACATGCTCCTTCTTGCGTGAAATAAGTTCGCTTCCATCGAGCATTTTTCGGAAATTAGCGGATGTATCCTGTTGCCCCTTATGAGGACGCATAATATGCAATCCTTCGTAGAACGGATCGATCAATCCATCGAATGCTTCGAGTGAAAGTGTAGCTATTACATCGGCTTTTTTAGATATTTTAAAAGCACGCAGCATAGCAAATACGCCGTTCGCACTCATAAACTGGGTTCCATTCAGCAAGGCCAGGCCTTCTTTGCTCATCAGACGGATCGGCTTCCACCCGAATTCGTCGAGCACGCTCATCGCTTCACGCTTCTTACCCTGATAATATACGTCTCCCACCCCAATCAATGGGAGGAACAGGTTTGCCAGCGGCGCCAGATCACCTGATGCACCTAGCGATCCACGGTCGCAAACGATAGGAATAATATCGTTATTGAAAAAGTCGATAATACGTTGTACGGTGATTACCTGCACACCGCTATATCCAAGAGAAAGGGCGTGCGCTTTGAGCAACATCATCAACTTTACAACCACTGCCGGAATCTCTTCGCCTACACTACAGGCATGAGATTTTACCAGATTTTCCTGTAGGCGGGTCAGTTCATCAGGAGATATATTCTTATTACACAATGAGCCGAAACCGGTTGTAATACCATATAACGGTTCTTTGGATAATTCTATCTTTTGATCGAGATAATCACGGCACTTCTGAATACGCTGTTTTGCCTCATCGGATAATTCGAGTTTTAGATTTTTATTTATTATCTTTTCGATTATTTCAAAATCCAGATCACCCGAACCTACATAATATACATTCTTCATAGGCTTACAACATTTTGTTTACTTTCTCCAGCAATGCCTGTTCTTTAGCAACAGCGTCTTTTTCCAGTTGGTCGCACTCGGCTTTCATTTTAGCTACATACTCTTCATCCTTTAGCGAAGACAGATTGATCTTCACATTGAGTATCGCCCCCAATACAGCCGTCCGTGCCGACATCATGCTCACACAGGCATCCGTAACAGCGTTCTGGTTGCCTTTTTCAGCGACCTCGGCTATCAAATCCATTATGGCATAGGCACGGCGGGCTACTTCCATAGGAATTTCGGCGGCAATTTTAGTCGCTGCCTGTATCTGTTTGCTGCGTTCTGCTTTTTCTTCGTCCGTTTCTTTAGGTAATTTAAATGCGTCGAATACCTTATTGTATGCATCTGAATCGGCATCGATATCCTGAATGAAGAGCATCTGATGATTGTTCGCTGAAGCAGCGATCTGTTTCATCTGCTCTTCCCTGTCTTCATATTTTTTCTTTCCGATAGTCAGATTAGCGACCATTTCGGCCAATGCAGAAGCTATTGCTCCATTCAGAGCGGCGATACTACCTCCTCCGGGAACCGGATCGCTTCCTGCTGTTTTGGAGAGGAATTCTTTTATGGTTAAGTTTACTAGCATGGTATTAAGATTAATTTCAAGATTTCAGGTTTCAAAATTTCAAGATTGATAGGCTGAAATCTCATGTTATTAATATTTTATTTATTCTTTAGTCCGTTTATTTCTGCTTGTTTAAGATATTTGATAAAACCTTTTTATTTTTGCCATAATTTATATTTCAAAATTATATAATCATTTTCAAATAAAATCGGTGTTAGCCAATCTTGAAATTTTGAAATCTGAAATCTTGAAATTAATAAACAACCCCGTTCTTAATTGTTTTTTCCACAATATTCATCCCTATATGATAAGGCAAAAACTTATATGACGGGAATTCAAGTATCACCAGATCGCCTTGTTTCCCTACATCTATGCTACCAATCTTATCAGCCCGGCCGACAGCCGCCGCGCCATTGATAGTCAGGGCTGCTACTGCTTCTTCAGGTGATAACTGCATATAAATACAGGCTAAAGCAAAAAGCAGAGGGATAGAGTTGGTAAAACTACTTCCCGGATTGAGGTCTGTAGCCAGAGCCACCGCACAACCCGAATCGATCATATAGCGCCCACGGGCGTAATGCTCTTTCAGTGAAAATGCTGTGCAAGGTAATAATGTAGCGACTACCCCGCTTTCCGCAAGATCTTCAATCCCATTATCCGAAGCCTGTAAAAGATGATCGGCCGAAAGAGCTTTTAGTTCGGCTGCAAGTTCTGCTCCACCTAAAGTAACAATCTCATCAGCATGTATTTTCAGTTTGAAACCAAGATTACGGGCAGCAGTCAGGTATCGTCTTGACTGTCCGATATCGAATACATTCTTCTCACAGAAAATATCGCAACATTCAGCAAGGTCTTTCTCCCTAACTTCGGGCATTACTTCTTTTATCATATAATCGAGAAAAGCATCTTCCCTGCCCTTATACTCCGCAGGTGTGGCATGCGCCCCCATAAACGTGCTGACAATATCGACAGGATGTTCCTCGTTCAGGGCTTTCATAACTTCGAGTTGCTTCAACTCTGTTTCCTTATTCATACCGTAACCACTTTTACCTTCAACTGTGGTAATACCCAGTTTAAGCATAGAATCGAGTCGCTTACGACCTGCTTCTTTCAACTCATCGAAAGTGGCTTTGCGTGTAGCTGTCATGGTATTATGAATGCCGCCGCCTCGTTCCATGATGGACATATAGCTGTCGCCACGCATCCGCCACGAAAATTCTTCCTCCCTGTAACCTCCAAAGATGAAATGTGTATGCGAATCCACAAAACCGGGTAAAACAGCTTTCCCTGTAGCATCTACAATCTTGTGATTGGGAAAATCGGATAACACCGGACAATCAGCATCCTTACCAACATAGGTAATTACTCCGTCAGTAATAATCACTGTACCGTCTTCTATAATTTGCAGATCGGACATTTCACGTCCTTTCTTAGCTGAAAATGCACTACAAGTGACGAGTTGGGATGCGTTTTTTATGATTAAGTTTCCTTGCCTCATATTTTATATTAGTTAGTTTGTCATTCTGAACGGAGTGAAGAATCTATATTAAAAGAGATGTTTCGTTACACTCAACATGACAGAGACAAAAGAAAAACTACTCCATCAAATGAGTTTCCAACACCTGCTTGGTAGAGAAATCTTCAAGTCCGAGGTAATATGCCGCTGTATCTATCAATGCATCCATGGGAACCAGCCCTATAATTTCCGCTCCTACTACAGCTACCCCATAACGATTGGCCTCGATGCGGACAAGTTCGTGCGCACGGTAAATCGCTGTTTTAGTGAAATCAGTCAGATTCATAGACACCTGCACGATTCCTCTTTCTTTCAGTTCCACACCCATCGCTTTACAGAAGCGAAGACCACCACCTAAAAAACGTACTTTCTTCGCAATGGCATCAGCTATTTCCAGTTTGTCTGTATTCAGGTTTACATTGTATGCTACCAATGGCATACGGGCACCGATTACCACTGCTCCGGCTGTAGGGTGTGGTTGATCAGGACCAAAGTCGGGCTTCCATTCCGGATTAGCCATTTTGTCTTTCAGGCCTTCAAATTCTCCTTTGCGTATCTTAGCCAGGTTCTCCCGATCAGGGGTAGACGCGGCTTTTTCATAGAGGTAGACAGGCAGATTGTAGCGGTCGGCAACAGTTTTAGCCACTTCTTTGGAAAGCGCAACAGCTTCTTCTGTCGTCATATTGCGGATAGGGATAAACGGTACGACATCGACTGCACCCATACGGGGATGCTGACCCTCATGTTTTGTCAGATCGATAATATCCACCGCAATGCCTACGGCTTCGACCACTGCGTTTTTAAGAGCTTCGGGCTCTCCAACAACTGTTACTACCATACGGTTATGGTCTTTGTCAGCACTGTAATCGAGTAGTTTTACACCTTCTTTCGCACGGAAAACGCTGACTATTTTCTCTACTTTCTCCAGATCACGTCCCTCACTGAAATTTGGAACACATTCAACTATTTTATTCGAATTCATAAATATATAAATTTCAAGATTTCAGATTTCAAATATTTTATGTGCTACAAACCGGCAATGTTCCATATCGCTGGTCATTCCCATATTTTCCCAAGCCAGTTCGAAAAGGTATTTGGAAATTTTCACTTCATCGGCACCCTGCATCTTGAGCCGGAAAATAAGAGGGGTATATCCCTGATATTCATCCCTGATATTTTCATTATCATTGATTCCGATGGGATCCCAGTCTTCCCAAAGGATCAAATCAATTGCGTCATATATTTTCTTTTCACTAAAGGTCATTGTACTATTCCTCTTTCATTTTCTCAAAATCCTCTCTTGTTATAATCTTAAGAGTTTCAGTTTCAACATCCCATATACTGACATAATTCCCCGATATAACAAAATGCCTTTTCCATTCGGCAAATTTAGCATACAGCATCAGGGTACAAATATCGGTAGGTGTAATAAAATCCCCTGTTCCGGGAGCATGTGAATGTACTGTGGCAACAACTTCCTTTCCCTCACTCTCTCCGAAATATATCGGGATCAGATTTTGATGTATCTGTTTCTTTCCGATCAGGTTATCTTCCCTGTCGAATGTCAGTACATAATCGTTACCAAAAAGAACTACACCTTCTTTATTTGGAGCCGTGAGCGCATATACTTTTCCTCCGTCCTTATTGAATACCGGGATAAGATTCAGGTTTGAATTCGAATAGCTTTTAAATAAAGTATCCTGCTGTACCTCAACCAACGCCTTTGTCCGTATGATATACAGATCTTTTTCGAAATCCCTGAAATCCCTTTCCTTAAAATCGATCGTCGCCGTTTCAACAATACTGATATCACCAAACGACACTACTCCGAGCACTCTCGGGTTTTCCCCTTTTGAAAAGAATAAACATTTGGGAGTATCTTTGTCCACATAGGAAAAATAGCCACCGATACGTTCATTTTCCTGAAAACTATTCCTGAAAATATCCGACCCATGCCATGCAGCCAGTTCAAGACGGTAAAGAAGCTTTCCCTCCTGCATGATTTCTTCTGCTTTTTCCCTAAGATTTATTGTCTGGGAAAAAGAATTCATAGAAAAGAATATAAGTATCAGTATTATTAGTTTTTTCATTTATTGCACAATTCTTTTATAAGATTTTCATCTGCCAGATAAGGCATGGTTATATGGTAGCCTTTTTCTTCGTGCGACCGGTTGAACGATTCGCAGGTTTCCATCGCATGATCATTCCGTGCCCACGAACGGCGGGCTACACCTCCCATCACATCCCATATCATGGATGAACGTATAATCTCATCGATTCGTTCACTGCCATCACAAACGAGTCCGAAGCCGCCATTTATAGATTTGCCAATACCTACGCCACCCCCGTTATGTAAGGCTATAAGACTCATGCCCCGGGCTGCGTTTCCGGCAAAGCATTGCACAGCCATATCTGCCATCACATTGCTACCGTCTTTTATGTTGGCGGTTTCGCGGAAAGGAGAATCCGTACCACTAACATCATGATGATCGCGCCCCAGCATAATAGGGCCAACCTCGCCGTCACGCACCAGTTTATTGAAGCGCAGGGCAATATTCATCCGCCCCAAAGCATCCTGATAAAGAATGCGGGCTTGCGTACCTACTACCAGTTGATTTTTTTCCGCATCACGAATCCAGTCATAGTTGTCTTTGTCCTGTCCCCTGCGGTCGGGATCGATACATTCCATAGCCGCACGATCAGTTTTTATAAGATCTTCATGTTTTCCGCTAAGGCATACCCAGCGGAACGGACCGTAGCCGTAATCGAACAATTCGGGCCCCATAATATCTTCGACATACGATGGCCAGATAAAGCCGTCTTTTTCATCAACACCATTCTTTGATATTTCTTTTATTCCGGCATCGTAAATGGCCTTCATGAAGGAATTACCATAATCGAAAAAATAAGTACCTGCTGCTGTAAGCTTCCTGATTATTTCGAAATGACGCCATAATGATCTGTTTACTAATTGACGGAACATCTCCCTGTCCTCTTTCAACAAACGGGTGCGCTCTTCGAAAGAAATGCCTACAGGACAATAGCCCCCTTCGTAAACAGCATGGCACGATGTCTGGTCGGAAAGAAGATCTATGTGTATTTTATTGATCTCTGCATATTCGAGCAAATCTATAATATTACCATAATAGCCAATGGAACACGGGCGTTTTTCTCTTTGGGCTCTCTGTGCCAGCTGAAACGCATCCTTTTCATGCGACACAATATGATGCACCCATCCCTGATTATAGCGGGTTTCGATGCGTGAATAATCCACCTCTGCCGTAATAGAAACTGCCCCTGCGATATCGGCAGCTTTTGGTTGTGCTCCACTCATTCCTCCCAGCCCGGAAGAAATAAACAGGTAGCCTTTCAGATTTTCATTCTGAGGGATACCAAGCTTCAGGCGTCCGGCATTCAGCAAAGTATTGAACGTACCGTGAACAATCCCCTGCGGACCTATATACATCCATCCTCCGGCTGTCATCTGCCCGTAATTTGCAACACCCATCTGTGCAGCGATTTCCCAATCGGCCTGATTATCGAACATGCCGACCATCATAGAGTTGGTTATAATCACACGTGGGGCATCGGGTTTCGATTTGAATAATCCAAGCGGATGACCTGATTCGATGACCAGTGTTTGCTCAGATGTAAGAACTTCCAGATATTTCTTTATCAGTTGGTATTGCATCCAATTCTGACAGACCTGCCCTGTTTCGCCATAGGTAACCAGTTCGTAGGGATAAAGAGCAATATCAAAGCACAGATTGTTGTCAATCATCACCTGAAAAGCTTTTCCTTCAATGCAATTACCTTTATATTCATCGATTGGTTTCGGGCAAATATCCCCCTGCGGACGATAGCGGTAGCCATACACTCGTCCACGCGTTTTGAGTTCCTCCAAAAATTCGGGAGCCAATCTTTCATGTAACTCATTTGGAATATAGCGCAAAGCATTCTTCAATGCAACTTCGGTCTGAGCCGGAGTCAACCTATAACCTCTGTCGGGTGCACGACGTATTCCTTCGGCGAAAGAAGGGTATTGCGGTAATCGATTATCAAGCCTTATTTCCATACTATCTTCGATTCTCTATTATGACTTTCGAAGATAAGATTTATATTTTTAGAATAAAAGGATTTAAGTATATTTTATTGACAAATAGATCATATAATACCCCATATACATTAGACGCAACAAGACACATTCAAACCTAAAAGAACAATACACAACACAAATACTATCAAAATGACAGAAAAGCTATTTTAAATTTTGCAAAAACTCGGACAAGCTAACATCCCTGTCTAAATTCATTTTTTTGCGCAAACGGTAACGGTTGACTTCCACTCCCCTGACAGAAATATTCAATAACGGGGCTATTTCTTTCGTCGATAAATTCATATTCAGATAGGCGCATAAGATCTTATCATTTCGTGTAAGCTCCGGAAACTTCTCATCCAGTTGTTTGAAGAAATCTTTATGGATCAGATCAAAGTTAGACTGGAAAACCTCGAAATCATCATCATGCTCGATATTGCTGTCGATCTGGCTAATCAGGCGCATTACCTTTTGGCGTATTATTGGTAACTGCTTATCTTCGTCAATTGCTTTAGAAATATTCAATGCATCTTTTTTTACATTCTCAAGTATTTCATTCTTCCTGATAATGTTCAATATGTATCCGTTTATCTCCTGGGTTTTATACTTCAATTCATTTTTCAGGTTTTCGTGCTGCAATTCATAAATTTCTTCATCTTTCTGCCTGGTTTCAGCTTCAAAACGTTTCGACTGGGCAATAAGCTCTTCACCTTTCTGGTGAATGATCTTCTTCTGTTTGCTGACTGTTTTTTTGTATAAAACAAGCAGGAACAGGATCAACAGAGCGGCATAAGAAAGATAGGCCCATACCGACCTGTACCATGGCGGCTGTATTGTAAATGTTATATAGGTGATGGCAGAACTTATATTCCCATTGACAATAGCTTTTACCTCGAATGTGTATTTTCCTTCGGGCAGGTTTGTATAGTCCTTTGATGTGGTAGCAGCAGGTACACTCCAGTCGTCGTCCAATCCTTTCAGGCGATAGGTATACAAAACATTCAGAATCCTTGTATAATCTGTAGCAGCATAGTGCACACTTATAGAATTCAGCCGGTATGGCAGCATTACAGGGTTTTCGGTATTGCCGAAAGAGATTATACTATCATTACGGCTACTGACCAGCCTCCTTATGTACGTTTTTATATCATGCGGCAAATCGGTTCTTTTCGCCAGATCGATCCTTACAAATGCATTATCAACCGACACAATTGCCTTCGCCGAATCCAGCATGAAAACATTCTCGTAACTGTCGATCAATTCATCTGCCAGCCCCCAATTATAATATCCTTTATAGCCGTTCTGATAAGGTAGCATTTTGAGCTGCTTATCGGATACGAACCATATATTCTTGTACACATCTGCATATAGGAACTCATAGTATCTGGGACCATCCAGCATTGATTCCAATTGAGGATAACGATCGAAAGAATCTGTTATCCTGCTATACTGATATATTCCATTGGTAGTACATACCACCAGATTATTGTCAATCTTCCTGAAAATATTATTCGCATCGAACCGCGCATTTTTTATCGTATATAATTTCCGGTTAAGCATCCGGCTGAAAGCTGCATCATAGGAGATTTTCTGTATCTGGCTATTCGTATTGACCACCCAGAAGGTATAGTTCTCTTCATCCTCAATAAACCCTCTGCAGGAATCGATAAAATCAGGAGCTTTGTGTGAATAATTCCAGCGCCCGTTTTCTTTTTTCAGTATAGAAAAGCCTGAATATGTACTTACAATCAGCTTGTTCTGATCTGCCGCCAAAGGAGAAACACGCCATGCTCCCGGTACATCTATCTTATATGCTCCGGCTGGAGAAATCACCATAATACCATTATCTCCTGCACTGAATAAAGTATTATCTATAATCATGACAGACCAGATCTGCCCCTCCGAACCATTTACCAGTTGATATTCTCCTGATTTATCTACCCGGTACAAAGCCTGATTTGTACCCAGGTAGAAATCTCCGTTATATACTATCGAGCAATAACCTGCCCCGATAGGCGAAGTAGTTGCAAACAGTGGACGAATGGGTGAATTCAGGTTTACATATCCTATCCCTTTGTCGAGTCCTAACCACAAATTCTGATCTTTATCGAAAAATGAACTAAGAATAGTATTATTACTCAGTCCGTTTTTCAGGTTGAAGGTTTCCTTGTAAGAACCATTGTTCAGGTCGAACAACAAAACCCCGTTCTGCACAGAACCCAATGCTATTTTCGAGCCTGATATAGATGTGCAGAATAATTGGTTATCCCGGATAAAATCGTCGGCGATCGAGGTTATTTTTTCTATTTTATTTTCTTCAAGCAGGTATAATCCTTTTCGTGCTGTAGTCACCAATAACTTATTATCGTAAGGCAATACGCTTACCAGTTTTTCTCCTTTCAAAACACTGGAGGACGATAGTTTTGAAAGCATATTATTATCATTCAAATAAAAAATTCCCTCAGGAGTTCCAATATATAAACGTCCTCGATAAAGAGTGGAGCAATCTATTTTAATAATGGCATCTATAGTGATTATGCCACCTCCGGTCTTATTATAAATATGTATATGATGTTCCGACAAAAAATAGATATCATTTCCACCATCTACTATATTCCATACTTCACCTCCCCAATTAGTCGTCTTTTCGGAAAGAGAATGATATGTTAATAATCCTTTTTCATCTGGCGAAAAGAAACCGAATTCCGTACTTCCTCCTATGAAGATTCTGCCATCTATTATTTTAAGTGAACGCATCACCGCATTTATTGAAATAGGATATAAATTCCAGTTAATGCCATCAAATTCGAGAAGTCCTTTCGAATTGGCATAATACATCCACCCATTCACAGACTGGGCAATCATCCAGTTCTGAAAACCTGCTTTATACTGACTGCGTTCATAATTAATAACTGTCCGCTGCCAAACAGGAGATGCTTTTCCTGGGGGAGAGAATAAAAAAAGTAGAATAATTAAATATATTGAGTTCCTCATCGAATTGTTTTTTTTTGTAAAAATCAAATATACAATATTCATAATAAATAAATGTAATCGCAATTAATTATTTTCACAATAATATCATTATCAATTATATAAAAACACAGTGTAGTATCGATGTAGTATTAAAAATAAAAGATATTTGAGTTTTTGATGTATTAAAATATTTTAAATTATTAGAATAAGCATGTAGGTTTGCAAAGGAATCTTCACAAAGAGTCTAATAACCATTAATAAAATAATTTAATACCAACCTTAAATTCAGCAATCATGAAGAGAGAATCCTCATTCTGGAAAATGTTTCTAACCATTCTTCCTTTATTCATGTTTTCTTCTTTTGTTGCATTCGGACAGACATCCGAAATAAAAGGTGTTGTAACAGACGCTGCAACAGGAGAAACCTTAATTGGTGTATCAGTAGCCCAAAAAGGGACAACCAACGGCACGATGACCGATATTGACGGTCAGTATTCACTTAAAGTACCCGAAGGAGCTACGATAGTATTCACATATGTGGGTTATGATCCACAAGAGCATCAGGCTACCGGGACAACCCTCAATGTAAACTTAACGGCTTCACAACAAATGTTGGATGAAGTAATTGTGATCGGTTATGGTGTACAAAAGAAAAGCGTGGTTACTGCAGCTATTTCGAGAGTAACTGCCGATGATTTACTCAATGCCCCTTCACCACGAGTAGATAATGCCTTGCAAGGTTTGGTCTCGGGTGTACAGGTAACAACTTCGTCCGGACAACCGGGAGCAGCCTCAAAAATTCGTGTCCGCGGTACTGGTACGATCAACAATTCCGATCCGCTTTATATTATTGACGGTATGCCTGTCGATGGAGGAATTGATTATCTGAATCCAAGTGATATCGCATCTATCGAAATATTAAAGGATGCAGCAGCAGGTGCTGTTTATGGTACACGGGCAGCCAACGGGGTTGTACTGGTAACCACTAAAAGCGGAAAGCTGGGGAAAACAAAAGTTACCTATGACTTCTCTTATGGATGGCAACGTCCGTGGAGAGAACGCAAAATGCTCGACGGGACCCAATATGCCACCCTGATGAACGAAGCCAGCAACTATGCCGGACAGGGAGATATGTACGCAAATGTAGCCCAATATGGAAAAGGTACAGACTGGCAGAAAGAAACCTTCAACTATGATGCACCTGTACAAAATCATCAGATAAGTGTAAGCGGAGCCACCGATAAAGCCAGTTATTATTTATCTCTGGGTTATTATAACCAGGAGGGTATTGTAGGTGGTGACTATGGACGCTCCAACTACAGACGTATGTCTATGCGTTCTAATTCAAACTATACCTTATTTGACGAAAGCAATCAACGCAGCTGGTTAAAGAAAATGGTAATTGGTGTAAATGCAGGCTATTCCCGCATTAAAAATACATCTATAGAGACTAACAGTCTGACCGGCTCGGCATTGGGTAATGCCATGTTCCTTTCCCCATTAATGGACGTATATGCAGATAACGAAGCAGACCTGATAAAAGAACATAATATCGACACCCAAAAATATGGCGATCCGATAAGAGATGCTAAAACAGGTAAATTATTGAATATTCCGAATAAAGATTTTAACGAAATATCCAACCCTCTGGCTTATTTGTCTTTGCCGGGAGAAAAATACAATTCAGATAAAATTGTTGCCAGTTTCTTTGCCGAATTATCCATTTGGGATAACCTGAAATTCAAAACATCTTACGGTGTCGACCTGGCATTCTGGGGTACTGACGGATGGAGTAAGCCTTATTTTATCGCGGCTAATGCTCACAATGACAAATCGAACGTTTGGTCGGAAATGAATCGTGGCTCTACATGGCAAATTGAAAATGTATTAACATACGACAAGACTTTCAATCTACATTCATTCTCTGTTGTTTTAGGACAGTCGGCAAAAGAGTATACAGGCCGCCGTTTGAAAGGAGAAGGTACCGATATGATCGGTCTGATGGGAGACAAAGCAAATATTGACTTCACTTCAGGATTGCCTTCCGATGGAAAGCAAATGGCAGAAGGCGGACTTTTTGATCCTACTACATTAGCTTCATATTTCGGACGTCTCAGCTATAACTACGACGAGCGTTACATGTTCCAGTTCACTGTCCGCCGCGACGGTTCATCAAAATTCGGAGCAAATAATAAATGGGCTACATTCCCTTCTGTTTCTCTGGGGTGGAATCTTACAAACGAAAAATTTATGGAAAACCGTCCAAACTGGCTGACAAGTACAAAACTTCGTTTATCATGGGGTAAGAATGGTAATGAAAACATCGATCCATTCTTGTATGCAGCTAATGTTCAGATGAATGCCAACTATGTATTTGGCGGAGGTACTAACCAATCGATCATTGGAGGTAGCAGACCTACAGGAACCCCTAATCCAAACCTGAAATGGGAAGAATCGGAACAGTATGATGCAGGTCTTGACTTTGCTTTCCTTAGAAATGCCCTGACATTCAGTGTAGACTATTTCAAAAAGAAGACAAACGGAATGTTGAAAGAAATGAGTATCCCTAATTATCTGGGCGCAAAACTACCATGGGGTAACGTAGGAGATATGGAAAACTCGGGTATTGAAATGGATCTGGGATATAAATTCGAAGTAGGAGACTTTAACTTCAGAACCAGCGCCAACATCAGCTACCTTAAAAACAAACTGATCGATCTGGGTAACGCCGATGGTTTTGAAATGTCTGACCATGTACATATTATAGGAAATGTCAGCCGTGCCGAAAACGGACAACCATATCCATACTTTTATGGATACAAGACTGCTGGTATTTTCCAGAACCAGACTCAGATCGACGCCTATGTAAATGACAAAGGTGAAAAATTGCAACCGAACGCCGAACCGGGAGACGTAATCTTCGTTGATGTCTATAAAGATGGAGTAATCGATGATAAGGATAAAACCAAAATTGGTAAAGGAACTCCGGATTGGACATACGGTTTCAACTTCCAGGCCGGTTGGAAAGATTTCGACTTCAGTATGTTGATTTCAGGGACTATCGGAAACGACATTTTTGATGCAACCCGCCGGGTAGACCTGAATTATGTGAATCTATCCGAAGAGATGATGGGACGCTGGCATGGGGAAGGAACTTCAAATAAGATGCCTCGTTACTCATGGACAAATAACAATGACAACAACCGTGTTTCGGATCTTTATATTAAAAACGGTTCCTACATGCGTTTGAAAAACATTCAACTGGGTTATACCCTTCCAAGAAAGTTAACAAGTAAAGCTTTTGTTTCGAGCCTGAGAATGTATGTGGCAGCCGAGAACCTGTTGACATTGACCGGTTACAAAGGCTTCGATCCGGAAATCTCTTATGGTAATTCAAGCGGCATCGACAGAGGTATCTATCCACAAGCACGCACCTTTACTGTTGGTTTCAATCTTAATTTTTAATACATAGAAAAAGATAAACGATATGAAAAAAATAATAACTTGTGGCATTATTCTGACTATGTTCGGAGCCACTTCATGCGGAGACGATTTCTTATCTGTCGAACCGTCCAGTAAGCTGCCTGTAGATGGATATTACGACTCACAAAGCCGCATCATGGAATCGGTAGTCGCAGCATACCAGCCTTCACAATGGTACGACTACTACCGGGGATGGGCACCATTGTCTTTCCTATACGACTGTATGAGTGATGATGTATATGTAGGAGGATCTAATACCAGCGACCAGGGCCAGCTACACCTGATATCACAATACCTGTCCGATCCTAACAATTCTATCGCCGGTGCGTGGAGTGCCAGTTATACAGGGATCAACCGCTCGAATCTTATCATAAAATATGTAAACGAGATGGAAATGGCTGAAGCCGACAGGAATAAATTTATAGCAGAGGCGCGTGTATTGCGTGCATGGTACTACTCCGTATTGTGGAAATTATGGGGCAACGTCCCATATTATGATGTGAATCTTGAATATCCTTATATAGCGGAACAAAAAACAGCTACTGAGATATATAACATGATAGAAGCTGATCTGGCGGATGTACTTGACAGCAATGTATTACCGATGAAAGAATCCGCCCAATGGGCAGGACGTGCCACACAGGCAATGGGAGCAATGTTATATGCAGAATTTGTAATGTATCAGAAAGACGAATCCAAATATGGTAAAGCCCTGAAATATATGAAGGACATTATTTCTTCAACTCAATATTCTTTACAGCCATATGGAAATCTTTGGGAAACAGAATATGAGTGGAATAACGAAACAATCTTCGACATCAACTATATAGCTAAAGGTGGTAAGAGAAACTGGGATGACGATGGCGCCGTCTCTACCGGAGGAACAGTCGTTCCGGCCATGATTGGCATCGATGGATTAAGCGGTAGTCCCGATTATGTAGGCGGCTGGGGATTCGAGCCTGTGGCCAAAGAAGCTTACGATGCCTTTGATCCTGCCGACAAACGCCGCGATCTCAGTATACTCAATATGGAAAAATACATTGCAGATAACGCGGCTAATAACATAACCGTTACTTATGGCGGACGTTACCAAAACACCGGTTTTTTCCTGAGAAAATATTTAGGACGTATAGGTGGAAATACAGGCAGTCTGGGTAGTTCAGACCTTAACTGGGACAACAATCTACGCATCTATCGTTATGCAGAAACATTATTAAATGCAGCAGAACTGGCTTTACGTACCGGCGATGGCTCAGCTCAAGGATATCTGGATCAGGTACGTGACCGTGCCGGACTGACATCTATTCCTGCAACACTCGATAATATTTTGCTGGAACGCCGTCTTGAGTTTGTTGGCGAAGGAAAACGCTATTTTGACCTTGTGCGCTTTGGAAAAGCTGCCGAAGTACTAAAAGCTAAAGGAGGAAAAGTATTGGATAAAAAAGGAGGCTCTTATATAATAGATGCAATACCTGAACGCGTTCAGTGGACCGAGAATAAAAAATATCTTCCTATTCCTCAGGGTGAGATTGAGGCTTCGAAGGGCTCTCTGGTTCAGAATCCGTATTAAGCTATAAAGTAAACGAGTACTTAAAGGTTTCACACTTCATTAAACTATTCACAGGCTGCCTGATATGAAAGCCAATTCCTACAGGCAGCCTTTTTCAAAATAAAGCCATGAAATTGATATATTTCTTTCTTCTGTTTCTTGCGACAAGCATACATTCTGCCTACGCTCAAAACGAAACGTACGCCAAACCCTCCGGCTTTGTCCCCGAAGGATACGCCCTTGTGTGGCAGGATGAGTTTAACAACAATCAGAAAACCCTCCCTTACAAAGAATGGTGGTTCGAAACAGGAAATCATGGCTGGGGAAATCATGAATTGCAAAACTATGTAGACCGTGTATCAGGCAACGACACGGTAGCTAAAATACAAAATGGCTCACTGATAATAACAGCCTACAAATTAGCAATCCCATATCAGGGATCCGATATTATATCCGCACGGATGAACACAAAAAAATCGTGGAAATACGGTTATTTTGAGATGCGGGCTAAAGTCCCCGCAGGAAAAGGAACATGGGCTGCATTCTGGATGCTTCCCGAAAATTTTCAACACTGGCCGCTAGACGGCGAAATAGACATCATGGAATACGTAGGCTATAAACCGGGCATCACCCATGCCACTATACATACAAAAGCCTATAACCATGCCATAAAAACAGAAAAATCGGCAGAACATCATATAAAAGATATAGAAAATGAATTCCATACATACAGTGTGGAATGGACAGAAGACTATATCAAAGGGTATGTTGACGGTATCCATTATTTCACATTCCAGAATGACAAAAAAGGAGATATGGAGACATGGCCATTCGACAAACCATTCTATCTGAAACTCAACCTTGCCATAGGAGGAGATTGGGGTGGGCGGGAAGGAGTGGATCCCGCAATATTCCCAGCCCTTTACGAAATAGATTATGTAAGAGTATATCAAAAATAAGCTAAGAGTTATGAAAATCAGAAAATTAGGTCTATTAGGCGCATTAGTTCTATCGGGTGTTTTCTCGGCAGGTTACGCACAAAACGATGTGGAGAAACGTGTCGAGGATCTGCTATCCAAAATGACACTGGACGAAAAAATAGGGCAGATGAACCAGTTGAGTTTCTTTGCCGTAGATGACAAGGCTATTGCCCAATACAGCGACGACGACATGGATACATTCCTTGTCCGGATGGGTATTGCAGGTGGCCAGGGACAGAAGAAGCCCTCCGAAATGACTAAAAATGAAAAAATAAAACTTATCAGGCAGGAAGCTGAAAAAATGCTCGATAAGAACTTTACCCAGCCTATCAAAGAAGGGAAAATAGGTTCATTACTGAATATTTCCGACCCCGAAATGGTAAACAAGATGCAAAAAGCCGCTTTGGAAAACAGCCGTCTGGGAATCCCATTGATCATCGGACGGGATGTTGTCCACGGATTTAAAACAATTTTCCCTATTCCGTTAGGGCAAGCAGCATCATTCAATCCCCAACTCGTGGAAAACGGCGCCCGTATTGCGGCTGTAGAAGCCCGTTCGACAGGCGTTACATGGACTTTTGCCCCGATGCTCGATATTTCTCGCGATGCACGCTGGGGACGTATAGCCGAAAGTTTGGGTGAAGACCCCTATCTGGGGGGACAATTAGGTGCTGCCATGGTGAAAGGATTCCAGGGCAACGGAAATCTGGCAGATCCGGGATCAATCGCAGCTTGTGTAAAACACTTTATAGGCTATGGTGCTGCCGAAGGTGGACGTGATTATAACAGCACTTATATTCCCCCTATCCAAATGCGGAATGTATATCTTCCTCCATTTCATGAGGCGGTCAAAGCAGGAGCGGCGACTCTGATGACCTCATTCAATGATAATGACGGCATACCCGCATCAGGCAACAGCTATATATTAAAAAATATATTGAGAGACGAATGGAAATTCGACGGATTTGTTGTCTCCGATTGGAACTCGATAGGAGAAATGATACCTCATGGCTTTGCGAAAAATGACAAACAAGCAGCCGAGATATCGACTAACGCAGGTCTCGATATGGAAATGGTAACAGGTTCTTATGTCAAATATCTGCCTGAACTGATAAAAGAAGGCAAAGTGTCGATGGAAACCATAAATAATGCTGTGCGTAATATTCTTCGCATAAAATTCAGAATGGGACTGTTTGAAAATCCGTATGTAGACACAAAAAAATCATCCGTATTGTATGCAGAAGATCACTTGAAAGCAGCAAGACAAGCAGCCGTGGAATCTGCCATTTTATTAAAGAACGATAATAACACATTACCCTTAGCCGAAAGTAAAAAAATCGCAATCATAGGCCCTATGGCCGATGCGCCTCACGATCAGATGGGGACATGGGTATTCGACGGGGACAAGAATTATACCGTGACACCAATCGGAGCATTGAAAGGAGATTATAAACATATCAATTATGTGTACGAGCCGGCATTGGGTTATTCAAGAGATAAAAACACTTCTAATTTTGAAAAAGCAAAACAAGCCGTAACTTCTGCCGACGTAGCCGTAGTGTTCCTAGGCGAAGAAGCTATACTTTCGGGCGAAGCGCATTCTTTGTCAAACATAAATCTGATTGGAGCACAATCAGACTTACTTAAAGCTGTAAAAAGCGTAGGTAAACCAGTTGTTTTGGTTATCATGGCAGGTCGTCCTTTAACAATTGAACGCGACCTGCCTTACGCCGATGCCGTATTATTCAATTTTCACCCGGGAACAATGGGTGGCCCGGCAATTTTAGACCTTATTTTCGGCAAGGCAAATCCCAGTGGAAAACTGCCTGCGACATTCGTAAGGGAAATCGGACAAATTCCGATGTATTACAATCACAATAGTACAGGTCGTCCCGCTCCTGAAAAAGTAATGACTCTGGATGAGATAGAACTGGAAGCCGGACAGACTTCTCTCGGGAATACTTCTTTTTATCTCGACTCAGGCAAAGATCCGTTATTTCCTTTCGGTTATGGATTGTCATACAGCAAATTCGAATATTCAGGCCTTAATCTGTCGTCAAACTCTATCCCGATGGAAGGTAGCATGACAGTAAGAACAACTTTGAAGAATATAAGTAATGTAGATGGCACCGAAGTTGCACAACTCTACATACAGGATAAAGTAGGTTCGGTAGTACGTCCGGTAAAAGAGCTGAAAGGATTTCAACGTGTATTTCTGAAGGCCGGGGAAAGTAAAACTATAGAGTTTCAGTTAACTACCGATGATCTGGCTTTCTATGGCCGTGATCTTATAAAGAAAGCCGAAGCAGGCGATTTCAATATTTGGGTTGGCGGGGACAGCAACGCCATATTAAAAGGTTCTTTTTCCATAACGGAATAAGGTGAAAAGTAGAAGGCACAGGATGATTAAACACACATTTTCATAATACCTGTGCCTTTTTTTATTCGTTAAAAATATATCATGAAAAAAACAACAATTTTCCTTTTCTTATCTATTATACTTTTAAGTTGTCAGACAAAAAAGAAAGGAGGAACGGCAGCCCGTTTCTTACGGGTAGATGGCCCGAATCTGATAAAGCCAAATGGTGAAAAATTCTTCATTCAGGGAATAAACCTGGGTAACTGGCTTAATCCTGAAGGATATATGTTTCTGTTCGAGGCAGAAGCCGCTTCTTATAGACAAATAAATGAGGCTTTCTGCGAATTGCTAGGGCCTGATTTCACCAGAGAATTCTGGAAAGAATTTAAGAAGAACTATATCACAGAGGACGACATAAAGTACATCAAACAGACAGGGATGAATTCTATCCGTATTCCTTTCCATTACAAGTTGTTTACAAATGAAGACTATATGAATCTCGACAGTTCTCACAATGGTTTTGAACTCATTGATCAGGTCGTGGAATGGTGCCGCCAGCAAGGTTTATATGTGATACTGGATATGCACGACGCGCCGGGTGGACAAACAGGAGATAACATCGACGATAGTTATGGCTATCCGTGGTTGATAGAAAGCGAAAGCTGTAAACAACAACTGTGTGATATATGGAAAAATATAGCCGGACATTATGCGAATGATACGATCATACTCGGATACGATCTTCTAAACGAACCGGTCGCCCATTATTTTGTGAAAGATTATCCGCATCTGAACGATTCACTGGAGTCTGTGTATAAAAGATGCGTCGAGGCAATCCGTACAGTAGATAAGAACCATATCGTATTACTTGGCGGTGCGCAATGGAACAGCAACTTCAGTATTTTTAAAGATTCTAAATTCGATGATAACCTGATGTACACCTGCCATCGTTACTGGTGCGACACATTACAGGCTGATATACAGGACTTCGTCGCCTTCCGCGATAGTGTCAATCTACCTATGTATATGGGTGAGACAGGAGAAAATACCGATCAGTGGATCGCCGGATGGACACGGCTGATGGAACGGAATAATATTGGCTGGCATTATTGGCCTTATAAGAAAATGGTTCCTAAGAGTTGTATGGTAACTATTCCGACACCCGACAATTGGGACCTGATTGTGGAATATACAAAGAAAGACAGAGGTACATTCGCCAAAATACGTGAAGCACGCCCTGATCAGGCCGCAGTAAGAAAAGCAATGACAGATTTGCTGGAAAATATGAAATTTAATAATTGTATAAAAAATGAGGGATACATTTCAGCTCTGGGAATGAAACCGTAGTATGCAGACAGAGTAAACGTCTCTCTGCCTTAAAATAAGGCGCATTGTAAACAGTGGTTATGAAAGGGATTATCTCCTCCACAGATAATTCCTTTCGTTTCGTATAATTACAAATCTTCCCCCTCCTGCTCTTTTTTATAAACCTTAGGCAATGTAATAGAACTATATAAAGTAAGAATAGCGGCAATAAGCAATGTCACTACCCAGCCTCCCATATCCTTAAACATAAGGAAAGCAGACACAGCCATCAGTATTACAGCGAATATCTGAATATTGAAAAGACGTTTCCCCCGGATACTTTTCCCTGGGTAGGGTGAGGTAAAGGTAATGGCGGCAAAGCCTGCCGCGCCAACTGCCAGCATATATTTGGCAACAACCGGATAGAAAGAGTATACAACAGCAGCAACCAGAATAAGGATTGCCGATACCTGAAAAAATGTATTTTTAAGTTTAGGGCTTAATTTCATCAACTATAGTTATTCTACAATGAAGACGTCTTCATTATCTTTTTTCATCAGATAGTTTTCACGGGCAAACTTTTCGATCTGGTCTTTTTCCGATTCCAGTTCTTCCAGTTTCTGTTTGTCCTGCTCGGTCTGATTGTGATAATATTCGATTTGTCCGTTCAGTTCCCTGATCTTACTATCATAACCTAAACGGGCAAAAATATTACTTTCGGTGATAAAGAAAGCAAACACTATGATAACCAGTATTATCAACAACTGTATTTTCGTATATCTGGTAGTAAGATATCTGAATATCGATTTCAAAATGTTCATAGCCGAAAGGAAATTAATCAGGATTTTTGCCGGAACTATCTTTGCAAAGATATATATTTGCGTTTATATTTTGCATGTCGATGACAACAAAAGATTCTATAATAAAAAAATACAGAAATTATCTGTTACTCGAACGGTCTTTGTCTGCAAATTCTATAGAAGCCTACATGACAGATTTAGGAAAATTGACGGGCTTCCTCGAAAACGAAGATATAAAGGCAGAAAATGTTACACTTGACGACCTACAGCAATTCATCGCACAACTCTACGATATAGGAATAAATGCACGGTCGGTAGCTCGTATCATTTCGGGGATAAGGTCTTTTTATAACTTTATGGTGCTGGATGGCTATATGGAGACCGATCCGACAGAATTACTGGATACTCCAAAAATTGGATTAAAGCTACCGACCGTTCTTTCGTTGGAAGAAATAGAAAATCTTATGTCGGTCATAGATTTATCCACAAAGGAAGGTCAGCGTAACCGGGCTATTCTGGAAACTCTATATAGCTGCGGATTACGTATATCTGAACTTACTAAACTTAAATTTTCAGACCTGTTTTTTGATGAAGGCTTTATCAAAGTCGAAGGAAAAGGAAGTAAGCAAAGGCTTGTTCCCATATCCCACACGGCGATCAACGAAATAGAAAAATACCTCTGTTACCGTAAACAAGCAGAGGTAAAAAAAGGTTTCGAGGATGCTCTTTTTTTAAGTAACAGAGGCACAGCCATATCCCGCATCATGATATTCCATTTCATTAAACAATATGCCGAAATGGCCGGAATAAAAAAGACAATCAGCCCGCATACTTTCCGCCATTCTTTTGCAACCCATCTGCTCGAAGGCGGGGCAAATATAAGAGCGATACAATTGATGCTGGGGCATGAAAAAATAACCACAACCGAGATCTACACACACATGGACAGGGAATATCTGCGGCAGGAGATCATTGAACACCATCCCCGCAATAAAAGGTAAAACGTTCCGTTTTTTTAATAAATTTAATTATATCTTTGCGTAATCTTATTTTATATTTTTTAATTCACAAACTCACAATGTTATGAAGAAAAGACTTTTTAAACTAACCGCTATTACTCTAGCCAGCACATTGTTACTAAGCTCCTGTATCGGTTCTTTCAGTTTATCTAAGAAGCTTCTGGCATGGAATCAGACCATTGACAACAAATTTGTTAATGAGTTGGTATTCTTCGCTTTCTGGATAGTTCCGGTATATGAAGTATCTCTGTTGGCTGATATCCTTGTTATCAACTCTATCGAGTTCTGGTCGGGAAATAATCCTGTAGAAGCAGGTATTGTGAAAAAGGTTCAGGGAGAACATGGTGTTTACACCGTTGAAACTTTAGAAAACGGTTACAATATCCAAGATGAAAACGGACAGGAAAGCCAGTTTATCTATGACAAGGAAACAAATACATGGAGCCTGGTTGCTAATGAAAAGACAACTAAACTTATCTCTATAGACGAAGATAACAAGAGTGCCATAGTTTACCTTCCGAACGGGGAAGAAAGAAACGTTGAGCTTTCTAACAACGGAGTTTTGGTATTCCGCCAATCAGTTGAAAATGCTGTATATCTTGCCGCTAAATAAAGAAATCCTTTATTATACAGAAAAGCCGCTCTTTTTTAAGAAGCGGCTTTTTTATTCCCTATTCTTATCTAGTCATGCTGTGTAATGCCTTTCCAGTTATCAGTCCTGAATGGCACTGCAGGTAACCCTTCCTTATTGAACAGGTTTACATCCGGGTTATTAGCCCATGAATAACGGACAGCCACTGGATTTTTTACCTGATCGGAATATACGACAACTTTATTGCCATCGATATAAGCTTTAGCCCATACAAACTTCTTGTCTGCTCCGGCAATAGTAAAACCTTCTATATATCCGTATTTATTTTTTACAACAAATCCATTGTCTGCATTGCCGAATTCGATAATAGCTTTATCTCCGTCTATATTCATCGTTTCGAATACAGGGCCGGTGTATGCAAGGTCTTTTCTGCCATAATCTTTGTGTAAAGCATTAAGAGCCAAGCGCAATCCCACATCCTGTTTATTGCGCGGATGGATATCATTTGCGTCTCCTATATCCGTAATCACCGACTGTCCTGTCTGAGGAAGTGACAATGTCATTGTTTGCGCTTCGCGGAGTTCGGCCCATTCGCTATCCTTCGGAACATTGTCTTTGGCCATAAAATTAGCCAGCTGTACCCAATAGAACGGAAATTCATACCCCCACTTAGCCCGCCAGTCATTGATCATTACAGGAAATAATGTGCGATAATTATATGCCTGTCCTGCATTATTTTCTCCCTGATACCAGATTGCGCCTTTTATCCCGAATCCCGTAATCGGATTTATCATGGCATTATAGAGTAACGATGGCAGCGAGTTGGGTGAGAATCCAACATAATTGAACAGTTTGTTTGTTACAGCCTCTTTGTACAGCCATTCTCCGGCTAAAGGATATTTTTTCCCTCCGGCTTCGAGATAGAGATTGTCAGCTGACCCATAAATTCCTCCGCCTCCGGAATAATCGCTTATTTTTACCGTGATCGTATTTATTCCTTCTTTCAGGAATCCTTTCGGTATGTTGTATGCCCTGTCTTTGTTATATCCTCTTGTCTCCCCGATCTTCTCCCCGTTTATCCATACCGCATCATCATCGTCTATGGTACCAAAGCGTATCAGGGCAGAATCATCATTTACTTCTTCAGGCAAGGAAATATTATACTTGAACCATATAATACCGTCTACCTGTCCCAACACGTTTTCCCATAGCTGGGGTAACTGCATTTTCTTCCATGAGGAAGCATCATAGACAGGATTATACCATTCCTGAGCGATACCCGGATCATTATTCATAGCATTCAGATATGCTTTCTTATTTATATCGTTTTCTTTGATAAACTTATCGAAGTCTGTTATCTCAAAAGCTTCATATCTGCGTTTAAACTTATCGTCCAATTTTCCGAACGGCTCCTTACTAATCCATGTTTCTATATCTGTTCCGCCCCACGAAGAGTTGATGATTCCTATCGGAATGTTCATCTCCTGATTTAACTTACGCGCAAAAAAGTAGGCAACAGCCGAAAAATAAGGAACCGTGGAAGGCGTACATTCCTGCCACTCTCCTTTCAGTTCTTCTTCTGGCTTCATACTGACGGCTTTCACTACATTGAAAGATCTTATTTGCGGGCAATTGGCATTTTCTATTTCACGCTCTGTGTTATTTACCCTGTCTACAGTCCATTCCATATTCGACTGACCCGAACATAGCCAGACTTCCCCTACCAGGATATTATTTAAAACGATTTTATTACTTTTACCTTTTACCTCTAATATATAAGGTCCTCCGTATGACACGGCATCGAGAATAAGCGACCATTTCCCCAATTTATCGGCTTTCACTTTCTTCGTCTGATTCATAAAACGAACCTCGACTGATTCATTCTTATCAGCCCAACCCCAGATATTTATAGGCTTATTTTGCTGTATTACCATATTATCCGAGAATATGGATGGCAATTTCACTTCAGCGTGCAGATCATAAGTGATCAGACTTACGAAACATATCGCAAATACAATTTTTAGAATTTTACTCATAGTAATAAATTTTTTGTATTACAAAGTAAATATTAAAATCCGGAACTTTAGAGCTTGTTTATATTTTATACGAATATTTACTATAGAGACTGTACCAAAAGCAATTAACCTTGTTAGAAAGGATTTATAACTGATAGTCTAAACAGGCTGCATAATGCGAAACAAAAAAACTCTATCTTTGTTATAATATTTCGAATTACAACTAAAAAACCGCAGATGAGTTACTTCAATTATAAAAGACGGTTGTCTTCCGAGACAAGAATAGGGAATACCCCTCTGGGTGGCAGCAATCCTATTCGTATCCAGTCGATGACAAATACAAACACAAACGACACAGAAGCCAGCGCCGAACAGGTTATCAGAATAGTAAAAGCCGGAGCCGATTATGTACGCCTGACTGCCCAGGGTGTGCGTGAAGCGGATAATCTGAAAAACATAAAAGATGCTGTAAGATCACAGGGCTATGCGACTCCTTTAATTGCAGATATACACTTCAATCCGCGTGCAGCCGAAGCAGCTGCTAAAATTGTGGAGAAAGTACGTATCAATCCTGGTAATTTCGTGGACAGGGTGAAATCCTTTGAAACATTCGAATATACGGATGAAGAGTACGCTCAGGAAATAGAGAAGATCAAAGCAAAACTTATCCCATTACTGAATATATGTAAAGAGCATAAAACTGCTATCCGTATAGGGGTAAATCATGGTTCGCTGTCCGACCGCATTATGAGCCGCTATGGCGATACACCCGAAGGAATGGTAGAATCGTGCATGGAATTTCTGCATATTTGTATCGACGAAGGATTCAAAGATATCGCTATATCCATGAAAACATCCAATACTGTCGTAATGGCTAAGGCTGTACGCCTGCTGATTGCCCGCATGGAAAAGGAAGGGCTGGCCTTTCCGCTGCATCTGGGCGTGACAGAAGCGGGTGACGGAGAGGATGGACGTATAAAATCGGCCGTAGGGATAGGTTCACTTCTGGCTGACGGAATCGGGGATACAATACGTGTATCGCTGAGCGAAGACCCTGAATATGAGATACCTGTTGCAAAAAAACTCGTTAATTACATTATTGCAAGAGAAAACCACCCTGAGATTATAGCTACTGCAAGCGATAAATTTTCACCTTTTTCTACAGACAGGCGAGAGACTTATGTTGTTGGTAGTATAGGAGGAGACAATGTACCTGTGGTTATATCCGACCGTTCGCAAGGCAATTTCGAACTGAACAGCCATTTTCTACCCGATTACCTATATGTGGGTAAGGAATTACCATTGCAGGCACCCCGTGCCATTCCATCTATCATAGACATCGCAGGCTGGAAAGACGAGAAGAATACCTATCCTCTATTCGATGCATCTAATTGGAAAAAGATAGCCGAAACCACATCTGCTATAAAATTCCTGCGTCTGTCATATCCTGAACTTTCACAAGAGATCATAACATTATTGAAATCCGACAAGTCGATTGTTATAATCCTTACAACAAACCATATCAACGGAGTGGGTGAGCAACGCGCCTTTATCCACACGTTGATGAATAACGATTGCGATACGCCTGCCATCTTCAACCGTATATATAATGAAAACGAAGCAGAAGACTTACAAATAAAAGCTGCTGCCGACCTGGGAACACTCTACCTCGACGGATTCGGCAATGGCATTATGCTGGAAAATAAAGGTAATATTCCATTAAAAAACGTGGATGCCTATATGTTCGGTATTTTGCAGGCATCGCGCGTGCGCACCAGTAAAACCGAGTATATATCCTGCCCTAGTTGCGGTCGTACATTATTCGACCTGCAAACCACTGTTGCCTTAGTAAAAGGCGCTACATCGCATCTTAAACACTTAAAGATCGGTGTAATGGGCTGCATCGTAAACGGTCCGGGAGAAATGGCTGACGCAGATTATGGGTATGTAGGTGCCGAAAAAGGTAAAATCTCGTTGTATAAGAAAAAGAACCTGATAGAAAAGAACATCCCGTCCGAAGAAGCGGTAAAACGGTTGGTACAACTCATAAAAGAAAACGGGGACTGGAAAGAACCTGAAGAATAAAACAGAAAGGGCAGAAGTAAAAATCTGCTCTTTTATTTTTGATTAAAAATTGAAAACTTTATCAATATATATAAAATAGTCATAAGTTATGAATGGGAGGCGTAAAATTTGTAAGATTCTACAACTTGTCATGCTAGAGCGAAGCCAAGCATCTAAAAAAGAGAAAACCCTCGTTCCCCAGAAACAACTGTTGGCTCCGCCGATTCTTCGAATTCGACGGGACGAAGTGTAGTCAATAACAAAAGGATAATCAAAAACTAAAATATGCGTCAACTTTGTCAACTTTTTATATTTACAGATACATATTTTCTAACCTGCAATAAACCGTTTCGTAACAAAAATTTAACAAGTAAAGGTTATATTTGCAGTTGAATAACAATATCTTTGATGCCTTTTGCAACAACATCAATATATTGTTTGTTAAGATTTAAATAAATGTTTTATACATAATAAATGGAAGGAAATAAAAATTATACAGGACTTACAGACAGCCAGGTAAAAGAGAGCCGGCAAAAACACGGAGCAAATATACTTACTCCGCCCAAGAAAGAGCCTCTATGGAAACTCTTCCTCAAGAAGTTTGAAGATCCTATTATACGTATCCTGCTCATCGCGGCATTTTTATCGCTGGGAATATCTGTCATACACAACGAGTATATAGAGACTATCGGCATATTCTGTGCCATATTTCTGGCCACGGGTGTTGCTTTCTGGTTCGAGATGGATGCCAACAAGAAGTTTGACGTCCTCAATCAGGTAAACGACGAAGAGATGCTGATGGTCATTCGTAACGGCATAGTAACGCAGGTCGCTAAAAAGAATATTGTAGTCGGAGACATTGTCTTACTTGAGATAGGAAACGAGGTTCCCGCTGATGGAGAACTGCTTGACGCTGTCTCGATGCAGGTAGACGAATCGAGCCTGACAGGAGAACTCAGCATAGACAAGACAACCGATCCCGAACATTTCGAAGAGGGCGTCACCTACCCTTCCAACTGGGTGTACCGGGGAACGAAAGTAATCAACGGGCACGGTGTTTTTGAAGTAAGCAAAGTAGGTGATGCCACAGAATTCGGGAAGGTAGCCGAAAAAGCGACAGAGAAAGTCGAAGGGCAAACACCCCTTAACCGCCAACTGGATTCCCTTGCCAAATTCATTGGATTTGTAGGCCTTGTTCTCGCAGTGCTTACATTTTCGGTACTTGTAGCAAAAGACATATTTTTCAATCCTGCCGTTTCTGTTTCCTTAGATCAGCTTGCATTGCTGGGAGCTGCTATCTTAGGGGTTATCGTTGCCATGACAAAGGTATGGTTGCCCATTATTTACGATGGAATAGAACTGACCGGAAAAAAGGTAAAATTACCCAAAGCCGTCGCCGAAGGAAGTTGGCTTAGATGGTTACTGACAGGGGCATTAATTACTGTCATCATAGCAGCCAGCGGCTACCTGTTCGGCGTCGATCCATTAGACAGCGATTCGTGGGTAAACCTGCACATTGCGACCGAAATCCTGCAGGCATTTATGGTAGCTGTCACACTGGTTGTGGTAGCTGTGCCTGAAGGCTTGCCGATGAGCGTTACACTCAGTCTGGCACTGAGTATGCGCCGCATGCTGAAAATGAATAACCTTGTGCGTAAAATGCACGCTGTGGAAACCATGGGTGCCACTACTGTTATTTGTACCGATAAGACCGGGACTCTTACTCAGAATCAAATGCAGGTAGCCAGCACCAATTTTTACGGAGTACCGGAACAGCGTTTGACAGACAGTGAGATCAGCCGTCTGGTTATAGGTAATATATCAGTGAACTCCACAGCTTATCTCGATTTTTCCAATCCGGGCAAAACAGCGTCTTTAGGAAATCCTACAGAGGGTGCTCTATTATTATGGCTCAATAAAAGCAGAATACTATATAGCAATATCCGTAACAAAGAGCAGGTTATAGACCAGTTGCCATTTTCTACCGAACGAAAATTTATGGCAACACTGGTAAATTCGCCTAAACTGAGAGGGAAGATCCTATATGTGAAAGGGGCTCCGGAAGTGGTTTTATCAAAAAGTAAATCTGTAAGTACATCAGAAGGTCTTATCCCTACGGAAGGTTACAAACAAGTTATAGACAAACAACTATTGGAATATCAGGATCAGGCGATGCGCACGTTAGGATTCGCCTATAAATACATAGACGACACAGACATAAATACCCCTGTGGATAAATTAGCTGCTAATGACCTTATATTCTTGGGGATTGCAGGCATTTCCGATCCTGTACGCACAGACGTTCCCGACGCAGTACAGCAATGCCTGAACGCAGGAATAGGCGTAAAAATCGTCACCGGCGACACCTACGGGACAGCCAAAGAGATCGGCCGCCAGATAGGTATATGGAAAGATAAAGTAGATACGGACAGGAACATTATAGCAGGAACCGATTTTGAAGCTCTCTCTGATGAAGAGGCCTACAACAGGGTTAAAGACCTGAAGATCATGTGCCGAGCACGCCCTACCGATAAGCAGCGACTGGTACATCTGCTGAAGAAAAGGGGCGAAATTGTTGCTGTTACAGGAGACGGGACAAATGATGCTCCTGCCCTGAATTATGCAGATGTAGGCCTGTCTATGGGATCGGGTACTTCGGTCGCAAAAGAAGCCAGTGATATCACATTGCTCGACGACTCGTTCAGCAGCATCGCCACCGCCGTTATGTGGGGACGCTCGTTATACAAAAACATCCAGCGTTTCATCCTTTTCCAGATAACGATAAATGTAGCTGCCCTGCTAATTGTATTCTTAGGATCCATATTCGGACAGGAATTGCCACTGACAGTCACACAAATGCTTTGGGTAAACCTGATAATGGATACATTCGCAGCAGGCGCGCTGGCATCCCTACCACCCGATCCAAATGTGATGAACAGTAAGCCAAGAAAGAATTCGGACTTTATTATTACTCCGTCTATAGCGAGACATATACTCATTACCGGCATCCTGTTTGTTATCCTGCTGCTGGGAATGATGTACTATTTCGCCAACCCAGAGCATCTGAACTCATTTTTCAGCTATGTTGCAGAAGGAGACAGGGAAAGGTACTTCTTATCCTATTTCTTTACTGTATTTGTATTGTTGCAGTTCTGGAATATGTTCAATGCAAAAGCCTACGCAACAGGCAAATCAGCATTCGCAGGAATGAACAAAAGCGCAGGTTTTGAAATGGTTGCCCTGATTATACTGATAGGGCAAATACTTATTGTAACCTTCGGAGGTGATGTATTCCGCACTATGCCTCTTGAAATAAGAGATTGGGGGATAATAATCGGAGGTACGTCCGTTGTCCTGTGGATCGGAGAGATAACAAGATTGATAAGAAAGAAATAATCTAATAAACAAGGGCTTCTATTTGGAGAAGCCCTTGTTTGTTCAGTTTATTATTTAGCGTCTTTCTTGTTCGGGTCATAAACAGCTACAGCCACACGCGAATCGGCGCAGCCGTAATACAAGAACCATTTCTGGTTATGATAAACCAGTCCTTCTATAAATACTGTTCCGGCAGGGTATTGCCCACTTTTTTCAAAGTCTGCTTCCGGCACATAGAAAGGCTTATCCAGTTGGGCGATCAGCTTGGTAGGGTCTTTCAGATCGAACAAGGCTTGTCCTGCACAATATGAATTTGCCGTATATAATGTATCGCCCTCAACTCCTACAGCATTTTTACCGTTATAAAGAAGAAGAATACCCTTATCAGTTATTACTGCAGGAGGCCCGCACTCAGTCAATGAGCTGTCGAATTTACCCGGACGAGGTATGACAGGCTTAATAAATTCTCCGTTTTCATCCAATATCGGAGTCCAGTTGACAAGATCTTCGGAAGTCGCTACATTCACGAACTTCTCTCCCCAATACATCCAGTATTTACCATCAATCTTGGCTATTACCTGTTTTCCGTCTACCAGCTGGGTGATGACAGATGCCGATTTGGAGAAATCATCTTTGAAACGTCCGTCGTAGGCCTTTGCAAAAGCCGGGCCGTGTTTTTCCCATTTCTGCAAATCACGGGTAGTAGCTACGGCCAGACGCGCTTGCTTCCTGTTCCATTGGGTATATAACATTACATACAGGCCATCTTCAGTCATAGCAACGCGCGGGTCTTCACATCCTCCCGGCCATTCCAGTTCTTTCTGGCTGTCATTATCAGGGTAAAACACCGGAGTGGATTTCCGTTGAAAGTTCGACCCGTCTTCCGACCACGCATAACCCAACCGGGATGTACGTCCACCTATCCCTTCTCCCGATTTATCCTCAGCCCGGTAAAGCACAACAACTTTTCCGTCATTGATAGTAGCTGCCGGATTGAAGGTATCGTTCGATTCCCACGCCAGCGAATCTTTAGTTACCGGGCAATAGAACCGGGTTGTGGTATCAGGTGAGATTATTGGATTGATCCCATCCGGACGTTGGAAACCGGCCCAAGCCCAATCGGGAAAATCCGGAACCTTTTCTACCTGTTTCTTTTCATTACAAGATACTAATACTACAGCCATTAGAATCAGGCTTGCCTTAATGATACTTTTCTTCATTATCATTTACTTATTAATTGATAGCAATATTCAACTGCCTTTTTCACATCATCTGCTTTCTTAAAAGACAGGTTATTCTCTTTTATGTATGTTTTAATCTCCTCTTTGTCCTTCTTAAAGTTTTTGGCGAGGGCATCAAATGAGTCGAAGCGCTTAAACCTGTTCTTTTCTTTAAGATAATAGATGTTAGCCGGATCAACCTTTACCTTTTCAGCAGCTTTCAGGTCATATACTCCCCCCATCGACGACATTTGAGTAATATTATCGATACGTGCTGTTCCACGCGACGAACCGTAAGGCCCCTCTTTTTCGGAGATTACTTTTGATTTCCATCTGATATAGAAAGAGCCGTTATCTACATTGAGCCGTTCGTAGAACATCCCTTTGCTTATATGCTCAAATACACGGCTCCCAATAATTACATGAGAGACAATATCAGGTCTGGCAAGTTCATATATTGTCGAATCGGGGGCTATAAAAAGCATCTTCTCTATGATAGTCTCATAATTGAAATAACTTTCAGTTGCCTGGTTATCTTTCAGGTAAAGGATTTTCCCCCTCTCAAAGTGATCAAGAAGAAACCCTTTCTGTTCGTTATTCTGGCCAGCAACTGTCATAATAAGCAAACCGCTGAATAATATAAGTAAATACCTTTTCATAATATAGCATATTTAGGGATTAATTCCCATATTTACGGAAACGAAGGTGGATCTACCTTAGTACCCCATTGCAAATTTGGCTTAGCAGACGTATTATATTCCAACATAGCTCCATTCGATATATTGTCCCAGTCTATCCAGGTGCTTTCATAGGGTTTACCATTTACCTTCAAGGATTGGATATAGATATCCTTTTCAGAACCTCCTTTAATCATTAAATCTCCGTTCCTCATCTTAATCTTTATAGAGCTAAAGATTGGCGTATTTATTGAGAAACCGCCCACACCGGGTATTTCGGGGTATAACCCCATACAGGCAAATACATACCATGCACCCATTGTACCCAGATCGTCATTACCCGGAAGACCGTCTATGGCACTCGAATATTGTTCATTAAGCACCTTGTTGATTATTTTCTGGCATTTATCCGGCCGGCCAACCCAATTATATATCCACGGTATCTGAAAACTGGGTTCATTGCCCGCAGCAAACCAATCATCATTATAACTGGCATCGAGACGTCTGAAAAGATCATCGAGCCGGGCTTCTGCTTTCGCTTTACCTCCTATAATCTCAATCAATCCACCGATGTCATAAGGTACCATCCAGAAATAATTCTTGTAAGTCGATTCACGGAAGTCATCACCTAACGATTTCCACGATCCATCGGCATTACGAGACTGGAGCCATCCCGTTTCAGGATTGTAGAGATTTTTCCACGAGCGGGAAAAATGTTCGTAACGCCAGGCTACGAACTGGTCGTTGGCTGCATGTAATGCAAAGCGTGCTATTGCAAAATCGGCAGACGTATATTCGAGTTGTTCCGAAGCATTATAATATCCTTTCTCGAGGTACTGCTTTAATCCCGGACGAACTTCCACTTTCTGAGACATAGAGCCGGGTATTTCTGCTCCGTGCTGCATGATTTTCAATATGGGTTTAGGATTATAATTCCTTGCCCCGAATGCCCACGCATTGGCAATAAGTATCGGGGTAGGATCACCTTGCATAATACCTGTTTCGATATTTGCCATTACCCAACGTGGAAAACCTTCACCTCCCGTTTCTTCGGCAAAAAGCTGATGGGAGATCACCACATCCGAAGCAATATCAGGATCTAGTATCGTCAAGAGTTGTATCTGTGTGCGATAAGTGTCCCAGTTGCTGAAAGATGTATAATGTTTGGAACGGGTTTTGTGTACCTTGAAATCGGCTCCCATATATTCTCCGTTTACATCACTGCACACATTCGGATGAATCAGTACCCTGTACAGATGGGTATAGAATTGCGTGATACGGTCGGGATTTGTTCCCTCTACTTCTATACGCCCTAAGTAATCATTCCATTTAGCTTCCGCCTGATTTTTAACAGCGTCAAAATTCCATGCTGTATTTTCGGCACGCAGATTTTCCCTTGCGTTTTCTACCGACACGTAGGAAACGCCTACTTTATACTGGATTGTCTTGTTATTACTAACGTCGAAAGTAAAATAAACACCAGAATTCCTCCCTTCTGCAAAAGTCGATTTTTCTCTTATCCGGTCTTCTTTCCATGTACCTGTCTCAACAGCTTTAACATCGAATTCGGCTACGAAATAGACTTTATAAGGAGTAGGATATCCACAGAACTGACCTCCTTCAGCATAACCTTCACAAGTATTCGACCCGGTGATGACAACCGTTGCATTTTCAGTATTGGTAGCAGCTACTCCCGCACCGATAATTACCGTGCCTACATTCTGACCCTGCGGATATTCGTAACGAGCCATACCTGTACGTTCGGTTACGGTAAGTTCCGCCTTAATATCTTCCTGCACCATTGTCTGGTAGTAACCCGCGTGACCTTTTTCTTCTGTAAGGTTTACACGGTAGCTGATTATATCGAATGGCGACATTTCCAGTTTCCCTTTCACGGGAAAGGTAGGAAAATTGCCCATATGGTCGCACCCTCCGCCACTCAACTGGTTGATGACAAATCCCGATTGTTTTGAAAAGTAGGATGGGGTAAATTGTACCATACCAAACGGATAAGTAGCACCCGGATACATATAACCGGAAGCCCAGCCCACGCCTTTGGTGCCCATAAGCGTATTTACTTTTAGTGCATAGTCTGTTTCGACTGTTTGTGCTTTTACAACAAAAGGAACAATAACAAAGAACAGATAAATTAATATCTTATTATTCATATATATATATTTATATTATGGAATTACTTTGAAAGAGAGAACGGTGCAGCATCTTTTGTTGTACCTCTGTCCTTATTTGGCTGATTACTCATTTTGTATCTTATCATTCCGCCATTCACTATATCCTTATAGGTGATATAGTTTTTGGTTAATGGACTGCCGTTTAAAGAAACAGATTGTACATATACATTATCCTTGCTGTTGTTATTGGCTTCGACCACAAATTTTTTTCCGTCTTCCATGGTAATGGTCGCTTTTTTGAATAGCGGACTACCTAATACATACTGGTCGGTACCAGGGCAAACAGCATAAATACCTAAAGCACTCAGTATATACCATGAAGACATACCTCCCTGATCTTCGTCGCCCGGATAACCTTTTTCGGTATGGTTATACAAACGATCCATTATCTGACGCGCCCAGTATTGGGTTTTCCATGGTTGTCCTGCATACGAATACATATAGATCATATGCTGGATTGGTTGGTTACCCTGAGCATACTGTCCCATATTGGCCAGTTCCATCTCTTTCATTTCGTGGATAACACCACCATAAGTACCCGGTTTGATAACATTTGGTACCGTAAATACCGAGTCCATTTTGGTGGTCATTTTATCAGGGCCACCAAACAGGTCGATTAATCCCTGTACATCGTGAAAAACTGACCAGGTATAATGCCATGCATTGCCTTCACAGTAAGGGCCGCCCCATACAAAAGGATCGAACGGCTCCTGCCATTTACCGTCTATGCCTTTCCCTCTCATAAAGCCTACCGACGGATCGAACACATTACGGTAATTATACATTTGCCTTTCGAATACATCCATATAGAACTGATTGCCCGTCATACGAGCCAGTTCGTAACCGCACCAGTCGTCATAAGCATATTCCAGTGTTTGCGCAGTAGAACCCGACGATTCGGGATAAGGAACATAGCCCAACTGAAAATATTCTTTCCAGAAAATACGGCCGTTTGCACCGCCCCACGGGCCTTTATTCATAGCTTCGTGTGCATAGGCTTTTAAAGCGCGCTGCGGATCGAATGTACGGATGCCTTTTGCCCATGCATCTATAAGGAGTGAGATCGCATGATTACCGATCATACCGCCGGTCTCACCCGGTTGAGACCACGACGGTAACCAGCCACATTGGTCTTGCGCATCAAGTAATGCATTCATATATTGTCCCTGCATAGTAGGATGCAGTATATTCGACAAAGGGAACTGTGTGCGGAACGTATCCCAGAACCCGTTGTCGGTATACATATATCCATTATAGATTTTACCGTCATAAGGGCTGTAATAGTACGGTTCATTGTTTTCGTTGCGCTCGTAGAACTTACGGGAGAATAGGTTTGCACGAAAAAGACAAGAATAGAATGTCCTGATTTGATCATCAGTACCACCTTCTACGATTACCCTGTTTAGTAGCTTATTCCATGTTTCGGCACCGCGCGCTTTGGTTACTTCCAATGTTCTATCATTGCCCAGTTCGCGGTTAAGGGTAAGCAATGCCTGTTCAGGACTGATATAAGATGAGGCGGCTTTCGCCTGTACTTTCGTACCTTTTTTGAATTTAAGGTATGCACCTGCGCCTTTTCCTCCACGATGAAGTTCTCCTGCAAAAATCTCATTGTTCTGATTTTCCCATGTTCCGTAAGCTTCAAAAGGTTTATCGAACTGGACCACAAAATAATTACGGAAGTTACTCGAGTTATTCACAAAGCGCTGATTATTTACCCAGCCTGTAATCTGCCTTTTTACAGGATCGATTTTCACCTCGCTCATGTCCTTCAAGCCGTCGAGCACCATATAAGCGTCTCCTTTATTGGGAAAAGAAAAACGCAAATGTACGCCACGAGTCGTAGGCGCCATTTCGGCAGTGATGCCGTCGTCGAGCGTTACTTTATAATAATGCGGTTTGCCAGTTTCGTTCGCATGACTGAATTTTGCAGCCCTGTCGTCTTCGTTAACCACCAGTTTACCTATCATCGGCATGAATGAGTAAACGGCATAATCGCTCATCCACGGGCTGCACTGGTGAGCCTGTTGAAAACCACGTATTTTGTCGTCGGCATACATGTATTTGAATCCCTCGCCGTTCTTATTCGTCTGGGGAGCCCACGTGTGCATACCGTAAGGCATGGCAGTTGTAGGATACGTATTTCCATAGCTGAGCCCGAAGTTGGAATCGGTGCCCTGAAGGGTATTTACATATTGTACCAGATCTTTTAACTGGGCATTAATCCCTGTTGCTGATAAAAGGGAAATCAAAACGATCGACAAAACTTTCTTCATGGTGAATTTAAAGACGTATTATTTATTTTATGAATATTATCTTTTCTGCCCGTAAGTTATTCCCTGCCAGTCATCCGTACGGAAAGGTGATGCCGGAAGTCCGGCTCCGTTATACAGATTACATATAGGATTGTCAGCCCATGCGTAACGAACAGCTAACGGTAATTTTACATCCGGCGATGAGACAACGATTGTATTTCCTTCGATTACAGCATCTGCCCAATAAAATTTATGATCTGTTCCGGCAATAGTAAATCCTTTCAACTGTTCGCCGTCTTTGGCTTTTAATCCACCATCGGAATTTCTAAAAAATATCCTGATCTTATTATCTTCTATCTGGTAGAAATGATACATCAGGCCTGAATGAGGTATCTTTTCTCCATAAGTTTTAGCCCTTGCCTGCAAAGCGAGGCGTTTACCTACATCCAGTTTATTTTTAGGGTGAATATCATATGCATCGCCGATATCGATTGTTACGGCCATTCCTGTATTTTTCAGATGCTGGGCAGTCAGTGTCTGTGCTTCACGGAGTTCGGCCCATGTAGAATTTACAGGTTCTGTCTGTAGTGCGGTAAAAGCTGCCAATTGAACCATATAGAACGGGAAATCATATCCCCACCTGTTGCGCCAGTCTGTGATCATTAACGGCATCAATTCCCTGTATTGATAAGCCTGACCCGTATTACCCTCGCCCTGATACCAGATGGCTCCTTTGATAGAATATGGAATCAGCGGATTAAGCATAGCATTGAACAGGAAAGAAGGGATATTTGGCTCGGTAGTCATATTGACCGGCATACGAGGTATTTCTTTTATATTCAATGATACTTTGTATTTCCATGGTCCGGCTAATGCTAAACGGTCATTATCCGCTATTTGTAGATTAATACTTTCGGGACTGCCGAAAATGCCGCCGTTTCCTCCGGTATCCATCACACGGACAGAGATAATCGCTTTACCTTTCGTCACCAGTTCTTTTGGTATTTTATAAGAACGCTGGGCCATCCAGCCTTCGGTATGCCCGACCTGAATCCCATTGAAATAAGTAAAATCATTATCATCGATAGGCCCGAGGTTCAAAGTAAGTTCTTTCCCTTCCCATTTAGCCGGGATATCGATTGTCTTGCGGAACCATACTATACCGTTAAATCCTTTTAATCCTTGCTCCTGCATAATGCTGGGAATATTCATTTGCTCCCATCCGGAATCGTCATTTTGAATAGATGCCCAAACAGCCTGACCATTATTAAAACCTTTGTCTATTTTTTCAATATCTTTTTTCCACAATTCTACATTCTCATAAAATAGTTCTTCCCTTTCTTCCGGTGATTGAGGTATTTTTTTTATCGATGCTATTTCTTCTTTATAATCTGGCATTGTAGCTAATGCCTCCCCGCTTGTCCATGTTTCAATAATAGTACCTCCCCATGAGGTATTGATCAATCCGACAGGAACATTCTGATACTTATGTATATCACGTCCAAAGAAATAGCCTACGGCAGAGAAATCAGCTACGGTTTTTGAAGAGCATACCTGCCAGCCGTTACCAGCTACTTTTATATCTTCGAGTGGCTGAGGGCTTGTGGCTCTTTCCACTTGCAACAGGCGAATATTCGGATAGTTTTGCGCTTCCACAAGCTCCTGCTGGTAATTGGTCACTTTTCCCCATCCCTCCACCTGCATTTCCATATTCGACTGGCCGGAACATATCCATACTTCACCGATCAATACATTATTGAGTTTTACAGGCTTCCCGTCTGAAATGGTGATTGTATAAGGGCCACCTGCCGCAGGAGTCTCTACACTGATTTTCCAGTTACCTTGTGCATCGGCTGAAACCGTATATTTTTTATTATTCCAAGATGTGGTTATTTCAATATTCTTATTTGGATCAGATTTTCCCCATATAGGTGCATTCGTCTCTCTCTGCAAGATCATATTGTCTGAAAAGAGAGGAGATAGTTTTACCTGGGCTGTAATACCTGCAATTTGAAATAAAGAAGCGATAAATAATACAAAAAGTTTCTTCATCATAATTAGATTAATGGATTGATCAAAAAGATTATCATCCTAAAGGTAGGACGGATAACCATAGTTTTACCACTAAACAACCTTTTAAAAAATTAATCTTTCCGTATAAAAAGAAAACCCGGATTTGCATCTGTACAAATCCGGGTTCTATTCAATTAATTATTTTACATAGCAAAAGACAATCTTAATTTAAGTCCTACAGCCATTGGGACAACCCTTTCGGTCAGTTCCTGAGTAAAAGTATTGTTGCTATAACCTATAGAAGAATTTAAAATACTATTATTCAATGTTTTTATTCCGTCCTGAGTTTCAACCAATTTAGTAAAACTCCGGTCGTGTCCTCCTTTGACGATATCATTCAATCCATAATCGAAGTAAGCACCCGTGTATAAAGACATCTTATCGGTTAAGCCCCATTTCATTCCTAATTCGGCACTGAACAGGCAAACGACATTGAAATCAATATCCTCATCATTTTTATAATTGGCATAAGTACCAAAGCCCATGAACTCCTGGCTTTCACCCCAATTACCGGTATCATAGAAATAACCTTTGTTGATGATCTCCGATGCTGAAGATTTATATTTTCCGCTTACAGGGATTCCTATTTTAACGCCGGCAGACATAAACCATTTATTCTTTTCCCCATGCTGAAACTGTAGCATCAAAGGAATGTTGATATACATTGCCTCCTGTTTTTCTTTATAGCCTTTGACTGAAGAATAAAAGTCGTATAATTCCCCATCAGAAGTATCTGTCAAAAACCTTTGCACATCATTAAATGATTCCCTTTTCATCTCTGCACTATATAAGGAGAATTCCAGCCCTGTATTTATCCCCCAATTTTTTGCAAAAAAATAGGTATAGCCAATTCCGACATTGCCTCCTGCTTTGTTGCTTTTATCTCCGATTGCAGATTCGTAGGACAAGGTAGACAGTCCCCCGCCAACTGATACAGATAATTCATGTTTACTATCTTGCGCAAACACCATCGTAGCAGAAACAAACAAAATGAAAATTGCTCTCAGGCTTCTTAATATTATATTTCTCATTATTCCAATATTTTCTTTGTTCTTAATCCTTTCATTCTACTTAACCACTACCTTCAGTGTCTTCTCAAAATCGCCGTTTGTCTTGAACTTGAGCATATATGTACCAATACCTGAAGGCATGGTCAGAGTCGTGGAAGCCCCTTGTACTTTGGCTGTGCTTACTTTATTTCCTGAAATATTATATACCTCCACAAATGCCCCGGCAAGTAATTCCTCTTCAAGGTCCGCTTCTACAGTGACAGCTTCATTCAATCTTACAGGATTGGGATAAACCTGCACATCCATCTTTTTAAGGGTTATCTGTTTAGCTTCGCTCCGCATTGCTCCATCATCTGTATTTATTACAACATGATATGTAGCATTCTGGTCAAGAAGATTGTCTTTCTTTGATCCGGCAGAATAGGTCTGCTTTGTCTCTCCACTCATCGGACTATCGTTCTTATACCACTGATATCCGGTCACGTCATAACTTTCCAGTTTATTCAAGTAAAGCATCAGGGTATTATTCCATTTCACTTTTACAAGGTCTTCGAACGGATACCGGCGGCTTAATACAAGCTTATAGTCTTTTTCATTTTTCTCATCTTCTGATATTACTGTCAGATTGTAAACTGTCAGACCTGATTCTTCCACTTTGGCCTCCATTGTATATCTGTTTACACCCGGACTTTCTTCCGTAACGATAAATTTAATGTCATCGCTTTTAATATTACCATAATCTTTAGCTTTGAAATCGATAGCAACCGGACTTGAAGCTATGGAAGGTATATCAATAAAAATAACGTCTTCTATGCTTCCTATAGGATTATCATTCATCGCCACCAGTTCCAGCTCTGCCGTAGATTCTTTCTCATATTCAAATTTACCGAACATCTGCCATTCAGCTATTTGTAGAGCCGAACCGCCTTTAGATGCCAGTATATCGAGACGGAAGTGCGTGAATTCCCCATCGACAGGGACAATGTAGCTTACAGTTTGTGAACGTTCTTTAAATTCAGCATAATAGCGTTCATCAATTACAGTCCAGTTTTCTCCATCATCAGAAGCCAATAGCTTCCAATGCAAAGGGTCTTTATCCGGATCGTCTTCAGCAGAGGTAATTGTATAACGTCTTAAATTGACAGGAGTAAGCGATTCATATTGAATCCATGCTGAACCGGATGGGGCAGTGTAAATTGTTTTCTCGTCATTGTCAGTCGCTCTCGTGCTACCGTCTTCATATTGTGCAGTAAGGGTTCCTTTATTATCAGTAGCATCGAGATTAGAAATACTCAATTTATCACGCCAATTCTCTATACGGAAAAAGTAAGGACGATACTCATCGGCACATCCAGGGACATCGTACCATGAGAGTGGTGGCAAGCCTTGTTCTGCCCTTGCATTATCATCGTAATTTTTACTTATTGAGAAAAGTAATTCCCCATTCTTTGAAAACTGATGATGTATTCCGGGTAAAGAAGGTACATAACCGTCAGATATTTCATCGGGCAGTTTTCCTACCATCCTTTCGTTCCTGAAAGGCCCATACGGGGTATCAGCGTCGTAGATGAATAGTTCGCGGCCAAAACAGTTTGGAATCCCGAAAGCATAATATTTTCCGGCGTCTTTAAACACAAACATAAGTTTGTCTGTCGATACTATTTTTTCTACCTGGGTTCCATTCTCTTCTACTATTTCCACTTTTCTGATAAAGGCATTAGCCCACTTATCAGCATCGTTATGCCATTCTGGATCAGCAGACCACTGCTTTGTTTCAGCATTGTAATATTCCCATTCTCCGGTAAGATCTCCATCCTTTACACGGGCTACTACCGCATTTGCCTGACAAATACCCGGAACGCCTGCCGAACTATATACATACACTGTGCCATCATCATCTTTGAACACCTGCCCTGAATATCCCAGGCTATATGTATCGTTACCCTTCTCAATATATACTGTCCGGTGTTTATATTTTTCAACTTTTTGCAGCTTCAGGTCGGGTAAAGAGAATACAGCGACATCGGTACCTATCCCTCTCATTCCCCACATGCCTTCTCCCGCAGCTTCCATGCGGCTAAGTACCATTTGCAATTCGGGTACTCCATTACGGTAATAAACCGCACTTCCGTTGGGCCAATACCACTCTTTATGTTTATCTAAAGCATTACCTGCATCGTCGGTAGGTATAACCGCTTCCTTTATATTCCCCGGTGTACCTTCATTTATTAGTTTAAAAGCGCTAAAGTCTTCTCCATCCTGCAAAATAATGAAATTCCGCTCGAACTGGGCTTCCTGGGTTGATCTTGCTCTGTCAGACGTTACTATACCTGTGTGAGAGTCACCCCAAACCCAGATGCTGCGGCCATCATTCAATAGAGAGGATATTCCTATATCACCACCATTCCAACCGTACCAGCGGGTAAAGAATCCATCGTAATCTTTATCTGAGTAAAATTTCACATTTTCATTCCAGCCGTTATTTGCCAAAAGCTGCCAGTCATATTCTTTTTTCATCGGGAACTGCGCCCCCTGTGTAATAGTTATTGTCCGTTGCTCATCAATATATTTACCATTGCCAACAGGATTTTCACCGTTTCCGTTAGTTCCGACTACATACCTGAGGTTAAAATCTCCTGTTTTATCATCTGTATAAATACGGAATGTAAATGAGAAGTTTTCACACTTGACTTCACTCGAATTAATCAATTCAAGATCATCTATTGAACGACCTCCCCACCAAAAATATCCTTCGGGAGCCGTAAAGCTCTCCTCTAAACGCGCAGTATAATATTGGTCATAGCTAAGACGCCCGCTAATATTATTATACCCTGCAGGAAAAGCCACCACATAATCAGTATAATCCTGTACACGCCATCCTTTAGGCAAAAGTGCGCCAAAGTAGCCTCTCCCCTCTGTTTTGATGCTAACGTCGGGTTCACAAACAAATTTCACATCAAAGTAACTATTCGTTTCTGCTGTCGCAGGGTGATCCAGTGACTTGAGCTTGAAACAACTATATAGAGCAATCGAAATCAGGAATAATGATAATGGTAAAATACGCAACCATTTTGAAGCCCTGATAGAAAAGTAAATTTTTTCCATGTATAATAAGGTTAAATAATTAAACTTCGTATCCGAGTATAAACACTATTTTATCCGGAGAGTATTACTTACCGGGATTACTACCGATAAGTAATAGTCTCTGAATATTTACCATCAGAACGATACCTGAACACCGAAATTGATCACACGCTGATTCATATACGCATCACCGGCCGAATTCGACTCTATTTCAGGATCTTGCTGATATTTATCGAAATTTGTCCATGTAAACAAGTTATAAGCATTCATGTATAATCTCGCGTTGTCTATTCCTTTAGGTAATATCTTTGCTGGAAGCTGATAGCTCAGGTCGATTGTTTTCAACCGGACATACATAGCGTTCACCAGCCAGAAATCCGACATATACGTTTCGCTACTGCTTACGGTAGAAGGATTTGTTGTCAGGCGTGGAAAATCTATTTTTTCACCGTTATCGACTCTCTCTTGCGTCCAGCGTTTGAGGTGAACCGGCTGGAACTGGCTTTTGAACGACTCGATACCTGTACCTGTAATACTGAAACTATAATCGAAAGATCCCTGGAATAATACACTGAGTGTTATACCTTTGTATGAACCACCTATAGTCCACCCTAACGTTGTAGTAGGAAGATTTGGTTTTCCGATAGGCCCTTTATCAAAATCATCTATTACTCCGTCTCCATTCAGGTCTCTATACTTGAGGTCTCCCGCAACCACCGGCACATTTGGTACTGCTACTTTCTTATCAGGATTACCTGCGTTGATAATATCAATATCTTCTTTAGTATAATAACCATCCCAGGTATATCCGAATGGTTGTCCTATCGGTTTACCGGTCTTTGCCAGCCATGGATATCTTTGTTGAGCTTCGGCCTGATAGATAATCTTATTCTTTGCATAAGAAAATACAAAATTAGTATTGAATCCGAAATCACCGAATTTGTCATTAAATGCAATCTGCCCGTCAAATCCCCAGTTTTCTGTTTCACCCAGATTTTCCCTTGGCAGATCTCCGCCAATGATCAAAGGAATACTCTCTCTTTGCACCAACTGGTCGTAACGGTAATCATAGAAATAATCGACAGTGAAAGATAATTTATTGAATAAGTTCGCATCGATACCGACATCAAACTTTCGGGCTTTTTCCCAGGTCACATTCGGATTGGCCAGATTGCCTTCCTTATAGGAAGTCCACTTAGTTTCGGCTTTATCTCCAAAATAGTATCCGTCTCCTTCTTTGTATATCTGCCGATAGAGGTAACGGTCGCCAGGGGTAACATCCGAGCCGACCAAACCGAAAGATCCTCTGACTTTAAGTAACTGCACATTCGGAAATTTTTCCTGGAAGAAAGGCTCTTCAGCAATATTATATCCGACACCCACAGCGGGGAACCATCCATAACGGTTATCTTTTCCGAAACGGTCTGTACCATTATAGGCTACATTAAAGTCTAATAAATATTTATTTTTATAGTTATAATTGACAGTTCCGGTAAATCCTTCAAAGTTTTCGGGAACACTGGCCGATGCCAGACCGTCTTTGTCAACAGTACGGCTTTGCCTGTTATAGACAAACATTGCTTTCAGATTATGATCTTCTTTTATTACTTTTTCGTAATTTATGAAACCCTGTATATTCAAATCTTTTATAGATTTCTCGGCATCTCCCAGCAATTCATACGGATCGTAGTTATATTTACCCTTAGGACTTAAAGAATATGAGTTACTTTTTGAATCGTAATGATAGGTAGGATACCAGCTCTTATCCCGGAATACACGCCTGCTATTCTCATCGATACTGGAATATGCAATACGTGCCGAAGCCGATAACCCGTCTGTTATAAAATCGAGTTTCTGAGTCGCTCCAAATAAAATATTCGAATCGTATCTCCTTGTTCTCTTATAGCCCTCATTTGCCAAACGGGCATTCAATGTCGGGTCCATATCATCGGTTCCGTAATGATAAGCATAACTCCCATCAGGATTCATAAATGGAGCCGAATAAGGTCTCATTTTAGAAAAATTGTAAATCTCGCCTGTTGTATTGTAACTGCTGGGTTCGTTGATATTCATAAAACGGGAAGTCATATCCAAACGCAGGTTCGTTGTATTTGTCACATCAAAGTCAAGATTAGTACGATAGTTGAACCTTCTGTAAAAATAGTTGGTATTCACTTCATTGAACGGGTCTTCAAAATTCTTGATAAGGCCATTCTGAGAGAACATTCCCCCGGTAACAAAATATCTTAATTTCTTTGTTCCTCCCGATACATCTATATTTGCATTCGACTGAGAGGCCGTACTTTTATAGATTGCGTCATACCAATTCACATCCGGATGTCCGTAAGGGTCTTCTCCTGTTTTAAAAAGTCTTATATCTTCATCGGAAAACGGTCTTTGACTCATTAAACCATCATTTTCATAAGCCTCGTTCACTAACTGAGCAGCCTGATATGAGTTCAGAAATTTCGGTGTACGTACAGGCATTGTAATTCCTGTTTCCAGTCGCACATTAATCGTGGGCTTACCTTCCGAACCTCTCCGTGTTCTTACCACTAAAACACCGTTTGCTCCTTTTATACCATATATTGCTGTGGTGGAAGCGTCTTTAAGGAGTGATATACTTTCTATTTCGTTGACATTGATCTGTTGCAGCTGATCGTAAGTGTATTGCACGTCATCAACAATAATCAGTGGTTTATTTCCATCTGTATTCAAAGAGCTTACCCCACGGATATAAAAATCGGACGCATCTTTTCCCGGCTGTCCTGAGCGCTGCTGGGCAAAAAATCCCGGCAATTTCCCGTAAAGGGCGTTCTGCACACTCGAAGTAGGTATAGTCCTGATTTCCCTTGCCGAGATAGCACTGACAGCACCTGTCATTGTAATACGTTTCGCCTTACCATAGGCCACAACCACAACCTCGTCCAGGTTAGTCTGGTCTTCTTCCATCACTACATCTATTACTCTCTGCCCCTGAATGTTTTTTGTCACTTTTTTGAAGCTTATCAGAGAGAACACGAGTTTATCCGACGGCTTTACTGTAAGTTCATAATTACCGTCTACATCGGTCATTGTGCCGTTAGTGGTTCCTTCAACAACAACGCTCACCCCAACTAGCAACTCACCGGTAGTTGATGATACTTTACCTCTCACCTGAAACTGTTGCTGAGCAAAAGCGAAAGTAAAGAACTGGATACTTATTATAAATAATATTAATCTTTTCATATCGATTTAATGGCTAATTAGAGATTAATCCCATTCCGGATTTTGAATCATATGTTTATTCTTTATTACCTCTGAATATGGAATCGGATACAGATAGTTCTTTTTCTCGTCGAAATTGACAGTGACTACATCCACCCTGTTTATTTCGTTTGCTCCTGAATTCCTAACTATCACAAGGCCTTGAAGTGGTTTTTCGAATACCTTTCCGGCAATCTTCCAGCGGCGAATATCCCAATAGCGGTGTTCCTCGAAGGCCATTTCTATTCTTCTTTCGTTCCGGATGATCTCCCTCATTTCGCCTTTATCCATATTTTTCTCCAATCCGTACATTCCTTCACTTCCCGGCTCTATTCCGGCTCGTTGCCTGATATCTTTTATAGCCTGATATATCTCATCCGAAGGGCCTGCATACTCATTCTGCGCCTCTGCAAAATTGAGCAGGATTTCAGCATAGCGGAACATAACCCACACATGAAGAGCGTCGTCATACTGGGTTTTAGTCTCCCATTTACCTAAGAATTTTCGCAAATAATAGCTGGTTACAGTTTTTACTGCCAGATTCGATGGTTTATTGATGCCTCCTTCATAAGTAGCCAGATTGGTAGTGAGCCACAGCGATCCGTTGTGCAATACAGTATATTCCAAGCGTGGATCTCTGTCCCTGTACATATTTTCATCTGAATAGTCACCTGTTTCCATTGCTTCTTTAATAGTTCTTCCGTCTTTCATCAGGAATGCGTCTACGAGATCCTGTGTCGGGCTGTTACGCCCTGTACCCAGGTTGTTGCCTGAAAAACCAACAGGACCGCTATTCTTTTCCAGATCTTTATTATTTCCTCCGGAACGATAGAAGATCAATTCTTTAAAATCGTCCTGATAGTAATTAAGGAACATATCGAGATAATCAGACGTCAGTTTATACTTGCCTTCTCCGTCTGGCCCATAGTTATCGATAAACCATTTTGCGGCATCAGCAGCTTTTTTCCAGCGGTCTTCCTTATAGTCTGTATATCCTAAAAGAGCATCTCCCTGTTTTAGTGTTTCTCCATTAAACAGAGGACTGGCTGCATAAAGCAGCACCCTGGATTTTAAAGCCAGCGCAGCCTCTTTGGTAACGACGTGTCCATCTGCACCAGTATTGGCAATAGGTACAGTACGCAGGCTATCCTTTATTGCGTCCAATTCGTCAATAATAAAATCCACACACTCTTCAAAAGTATTTCGTGGAAGTTCCATATCTGAACCCAATTCATATATATCATTTACCATTGGTACACCTCCATAGCGTTTTACCAATTCGAAATAGAAAAACGCTCTGAGGAAACGGGCTTCTGCTTTCCATGCCCTGTTTAAAGAAATCCCTCCGTTAAAAGTGTCTTTAAGAGGAACAATATCTATATTCTGGATAAAGGTGTTGCACTTCCTTATCCCATTATAGTAGGTACCCCATACCATTTCTGTCGCTATGCGATCATTGGCTGTGTATCTGCCAACCTGCAACTTGTAAATGTCAGATGTATTCTGAACCGAAATTCCATCATCAGATGCAACATCCAGGTATTCATTTCCGATGCGGTTATGTCCGTATGGCATCATTCCATATATATTGGTCAGATATTGCTTGGCTTTAGTTCCCATGGAATCTGTCCGTGAAAAGACATAATCAAGGGTAAACCTCTCGATAGGCACATCCTCATAGTCATTACATGACGAGAAAGACAGTATCGCGATTAATCCTACAAGCGTATAAAATTTATATAGTTTCATCTTTTTCATTGTTTGAGGATAACTTAAAATTTAATATTGACTCCGGTGTTGAAGCTTCTGAGGTTCGGATAATTTGTAAAATTGAGGACTTCCGGATCCAGATCTCCATATGCCGATTTAGTTAACAGGTTCTGTCCGTTTACAAATATTTTTATTCTTAATCCTCCTAAATAATTCCTTGAGAACGAATCAGGCAAAGTATAGGCAATACCTACATTTTTCAACCTGATATAATTTCCTGATTTAACCCAGAAAGAAGTCCTATCCAGTCCCGGATTCGTATTATAATCGTTTACTCCATATTGAGTAGTTACTCCGGCTTTCAGTCTTGGGAAGGTTGCAGTTTCAGCAGTCTCGGGAGTCCATCGGTTCAAGGCATTTTCGTAAGCTTGCCCATAACTTCCATTCGTATAGGAGTTTGTAAAGAATGGTTGTACATAAGCTCCGCCTGCGGCATCAAGATAAATATCCCGGTTATAAACACCCTGTATCAAGGCTGAAAGTTCAAAACCCTTATATTCAAAACCGAAGTTAAACCCGAAATAAGATAATGGTTTGTCGTTCCCGATAACCGTCTGGTCAAACTGGTCTATAATACCATTTCCGTCAAGATCGACATACTTTATATCACCCGGTTTGATATCATAATTCGCTAGTTTTGCAGTCTTGGGATCATCTATTTCGTCCTGAGTCTGGAAGAACCCATCGGCAACATAGCCGAACCATGCTCCAATCGGCTGACCTGTACGACGGTTAAATGGATTTCTGGTGTCCTGCTCATCCATGAATAATACCTCGGTTTTCTGACGGCTCCAGTTAGCAGAAATAAAGTAATTGAAGTCAGCAATGTTATCCTGATATGTGATCGAGAGCTCGGCTCCTGTGACCAGATTTTTTCCGATATTTTCGTTAGGGTAATTCAATCCGATAAGCTCGATACTCTTGCCTCTGGTCTGCAACAGGTCATAATACTTGTCGCGATAGTAATCGGCTGTGAATTGAAGACGATTATTAAACAAAGAGATATCCGCACCGATATTTATCTTATGTGCCTTTTCCCAGGAAAGATTCCAGTTTGCTAATTTATCATCGATTTCCCACACGCTTACAATGGTACTTCTGTTATATCCTGTGAGGTAAGAATTACTGTATCCGTCGCCAGAGCCATAAGCTTGTCTCCAGTCATAATATCCGGCATTGTCCACTCCATTACCTGTATTACCATATACCGCACGTATCTTGAACTGATCCAGCCATTTGACATCCGAAAGAAAATCTTCGCGGCTTACATCCCATCCTGCTCCTACAGCAAAGAAAGTACCCCATCTTTTGCCTGGCCTGTAGCGATTGAAATAGCTTCTGCTGAACGAAGCCTCAGCAAAATATTTCATATCATAATTATATTTCACATTGCCATTCAGATTAGCAGGTCGTTTTGGCAGGTCGTAGTTCAATATTTCTTCTCTGATGTCGCCAAATATCCCGGCACCAATGTTGTGCTTATTTATCGACGTTTCATAATTCACAGCAATCTGACCATACATTTGTTGATAATTTCCTACAGATTTGAAATCATTCGATTGTGTGCTTAGTGAACCAAAATATTCATAATAGCCCGGATTGCCTTCTGTCGCCGAAGGATAATACTGATAAACCAATCCCCGTTTTGAACGCTGTATCGCAGATATACTTTGAGTTGTTATATTACCCCGCATAGTAGCGGAAAGCCCCTTAACATATTTACTGAAATCATACTTCATAGTTATAGCGGCCATTCCGTCACGTCTGTTGTCCTTTATATAACCGGAGTTAACACTCTGAGAAACAAGATTATTATTCCAGGAAAGTGTTCCCCCGTAAGATCCGTTGGGATTATATACAGGAGATGCAAAATTAGGCGTTTCATAAAGCCTTGACAAAATAGTATTTGTCTTTTCTCCCGGCTGGTTTCCGTCTTCTATACGTCCCATAAGAGATACATCTATCTTGAAATCATTCGTAACATTCACATTCACCCGTGATGAAATCAGATAACGTTGATAGCGGGCATTTGTCTCATAATTATCTGTTTTAGAAGAACGGAACAGCCCGTCTTCTTCCAGATAGCCCAAACTTACATAGTATTGGGCCGCCTTACTACCTCCGGTAGCATTCAATGAATATGACTGAATAGTGGAATGATCTTTCAGTACTGCGTCGTACCAATCGGTATTAGGATGAGTATACGGACTGGTCTGATTTTTATAAAGCATATAATCATTGTAAGAATATGAAGCTTCTTTGCCATCGTTTTGTAATGCTTCATTCAACAGATATACATACTGGTCTGCAGATAGTGCCTTCGGTATTTTCATAGGTTTCTGAATACCGAACTTTCCTGTAAAAGATATCTGAAATCCCTGATCTACTGGTTTTTTGGTAGTTATAACCAATACCGGACGGGAACTTCTCATACCTAAGGACATGGAAGATAAGGCGTCTTTCTGAATAGATATTGATTCTATATTTTCGGGATCGAGTGAGTAAAAGTCGCGTTGTACTCCATCTATAATCACTATCGGAGTTAACGTTCTGGAAGTAATACCAAATTCTGTATTGTCCCCATATCCACTGATATTCAATTTGGGACGATTTCCGACAAAGATATCTACATCGAAATTATCGTCTATCATGCTACCTCTCATCCCTCTTTCCTGATTTGTATATAAACCAGCCAATCTGCCGGCAAACGAAGCCGCAATATTACTTGATAAGGTGGTAGTCATCTGATTAGTATACATTGTCGCAGCCGACCCCAGATAGCTTTTCTTATCCATAGTTCCATATACAACATCAAGGGTTTCAGGATTCTTAAATAACTTTTCGGCTATCCTTATCCTAAAAACAGCAGTATCCGCTTCCTGTGTATCACTGTTTTTTAAGATTTCTTTCGGTAGCTTGATCTCCTTAGCCATATATGAAGGGTGAGAAACCATCAGGGTATTACCTGAAGTCCGATCCATCTTAAAAATTCCTTCTTCATTACTGAATGTACTGAATCCTGTCTTTTTTACGGATATTTCAGCTCCTGCCACCGGGCGCCCGTACTGGTCGATGATCATACCCGAAAAGCCAGGTATATCGGTTTTACTATTCTGGGCATGGGCCAAGCCATGTCCAAATAATATCCATATAGTGATTAACAAGAAAACGTTCTTATTAATTCCTTTATATAATTTATACATAAACTTCCTTTTTGATTTTAATATAAATGGATTATACGCCTCATTACCTGCAAGTAAAGCTAAAATTAAACGGTTCTTTCTCCCTGTTTCTATCCCTGCCATTATTCAAAACATCAGGATCGGTTATTACCCCGCTCTGAATTTTATCATCGAGATAGTCGACAAATTTTGAGCCGTCTTCATTTGAGAAATAGTACTCAATCCTGCTCAGCGTTTCGCTTCTGTCTATACCGAAGAACTGTTCGGGCCAGCAGGTCACAGAGAATGACCGTCCAAATTCGCTAAGTCTTGCCATCTTTATTTTTTGGGTATATGTTTTTCCCTCTATCGTGTAAGCCTTGGCATTTATATATACTTCGCTCTCATAGGCAAGATCGTTGAGGAAGAATCCAGGATTTTCATCTATTCCTCCATTGAATCTGAATGAGATTAAATCATTCTGTGTAGAACTACCCGGTACTGCAGAATTATAATGCAATACACAAAAATCGATCAGATCTCCTTCCCCATTAGTGACCTCGAAACAATCGGAATAGGTCCAGTCATTATACGACTTAAGGCTTCCATTTAAATCGCCACCTAAGGCATTGCTATTATTCCCGATATAAAATCCTAATTTACTCCTCACATTATCGGGACCGGTCTTCATTCTCACGGTAAGTTTGAGGTCTTTCCAATCTACAGTACTACCTCCACCTCCACCCATCACATCGGCGCCGTTTTTAGATATGAATGCAGTCCATCCCATATCTGCATCCTCAATGTTAGGATCATCTTTAATCCATATTTTCAGGGCTTCCGGCCATTCCACCCCTGAATAATCTTTATCTGCCGGATAGGTACCGGTTGGTATTGGTTCGAATTCCTGCCAGACATTCCCTAAATTACTGCTTGGTGCTAAAAGTGTAATTTTAGTATTATTTTTTGCATCCCATGATTTAGGTGTAAGCACACCGACAATCAGTTTTTCGTTCGCTTTGTCATCTGTAGCATTAATGTAGACATCGAATGTAAAGATCACCGAGTCTCCTGCATTTACGGAAGTTACAGCCAGGCCATCTTCATTCAATATCTTCATTTCATGGAAACTGACTTCACATGCCACTACAATAAGTAGTATGGAAAGAGCAATGAAAGCGAATACAGACTTCCATTTTTTATCTATATTTATTTTTCTTTTCATATCAATTATTTTTATTAGTTGGATACTCTTTCCAATTCATAAGTATATGAATTAGAGTGGCAGCCTGGCGTAAAAGTCAATTTTATCACTCTTTTACCCTCCGATACGGGATAATTAAGAATAGATACAATCGGTTCGGGAGCATTTGCTTCCTGAAAAGACAGCTTGAAAGGAAAATGTGCATCATCGGTATTCCATGTACCATTGTCTCTTACAAGGAAAGGTAAATAATCATCTATAGAATATGTATTATCCTGATTGATATTGAGCCGGAATTTGCTAAAATCGAAAGAAGAGGTAATATCAACACTATTTCTGGATGCTTTAACTATCTTCCACGAACCACTAATATCTTTGATGCTCTCTCCCTGAATAGTCGGAGACTGGTCTTTAAAGTCATCACACGAGCTTGAGACACATACAAGCATCAGGGTGACAATTATCATTTTTATATACGAAATGATCTTCATAATTATCTGATTTTTGGTTATTCTCTAATTATAATAAGGATTCTGAATCATATCTTCCGATTTGGTTATTTCCTTATATGGAATAGGCCACAAATACATGGACTTATCTGTACGGAAAATGTGTTTACGTACATCAAAACGCCGGTAAACCTTAGATGTTCCTGCTACATCGAGCCATTGAACCTCCATTCCTGTCATTTGTTTATTATCCGTAGTTTCTGCAATCATCCATCGTCTTACATCCCAAAAACGATGTCCTTCAATGGCCAATTCGATACGCCTTTCCTGACGGATGGCCTCTCTCATTTCATTCTCATCCATATTCGGATTCAGGCCGTAATTTCCATCTCCGGCATCTATCCCCGCTCTTTCCCTGATTAGTTTAAGGGCTGTATAAGGTGAAAACACAATAGCGTTTCCTCCTGCATCGTAATAATTGAAACCTGATGCAGGCCCTCCATATTCATTTTGGGCTTCAGCGTAATTAAGCAGTATCTCAGCATAACGTATAACCGGTATAGACTGCTCTCCTCCGTGAATATAGTTTCCGGCAAGTGTTTGCTTCAACTGTTTGCCACTATAGTAACCTGTTGGTGTTCCTTTATGCACAGCATCCTGGCTCGATTCGGAACCATCTGCGTTCAGGTGAATATCAACAGGCCGGGGATTCTCCCTGTCTATGAGAATAACCTGATCGAAATAAATGGAATGATAAAACCGCGGGTCTCTGTTCGAATAAGGATTATTTGCATGATCAGGATTATTCCAGTTAAACACAGAACCATCTTTCATCGGGAAAGCATCTACTAACTCCTGATACGGAAATCCACCCATTCCGTTAGCTCCAAAAGAAGGTGGTTGGAATAAGTTTTCTCTTTCACGGCCTCTTGGGCGTCTCCAGTCCAGTATATGTCCACAATGCGACTCGGGTGTTTCTCCGAAAAACAATTTGGCAAATCCGGCTCCTACTCCCCCATATTCAGAATCTTCATTCACATACAGTTTGTATGCATTCATCCTGATGACTTCGGCAGCAGCATCCGCGGCTTCTTTCCACCTGTTTTTATCATAATCTTCATAACCTACCAGTTCTTTAGGATAAGATTCTCCGGCTTCTGTTTTTGTATCCGTGCCAAATGAGCTTCCATTAAACAACGGACTGGCAGCATAAAGAAGAACTCTTGCAACCAATGCCCGGCAAGCGCCCTTACTGATTCGGCCAAAATCGCGGCCTGAAGTAACGGATGGTAAATATTCTTCGGCAGTCTTACACTCTTTAACAATATAATCGACACATTCTGCGTATGTATTTCTCTGCATGTGTATATCGTCATATACAGTATATATAGTATCGCCAATCAAAGGAATTCCTCCGTAATGCTTCAGTAATGTTGCGTAATACCAGGCTCTCAGAAAACGGGCTTCCGCTTTGTAGGTCCTTTTCAGTCCTTCCTGTAAAGGCGCATGATTAATGCCTTCGAAAAAGATGTTGACCCTTCTGATATTCTCATAACATAATTTCCATGCATCATCGGTTATATTCACAGGATTTACTGTACCCATCGTAAACAACAGATCCGTAGTTATTTTGGGTTTAACCTTCAATTCTACCTCATCACACCCACCTTGCAGACCTCCATATGTTTGGGGAAGGAGCCCATCCCGGTCAAAAAATCGTCTGGGGCTGACATCGAATCCCAGTTCTACGTAGATCTCGCTCAGATAACCAACTGTGTAGGCACTATCCGAAAATATTCTCGGCAAATCAAGATCCGATGTTACGGTTTCATCCAGGAAACTCGCATCTTTACATGATGTTCCGGAAAATATGATCAACATAAATACTAATGAATAGAAAATGTTTTTCATATACATAATTGAATTAGTTAGTAAATAATTTTTATATTTTTCATGCTGACAGATATAATTACCTGCACATGTTTAAACTTATTTTTATGCTGTCAAAAACAGACATTCTGTATAAAATGAGGAAGAGTATCTTACAATCCGTATCCACCAGATGAAGTTTTTTCTGCTTATTCGTTTCCATACAATAATCAGGGAGATTTGTATTTCTCATTTTCTATACAATTAAGGTTAAGTTTATAATTTATGAACGTTTTAACCTGATTGTACCACTAAATAAAATAATAAAAGATTTTTCCAGACAAGGTGTAATTTGTTTCATTCCATTAAATCCGAAGTTCTAATTTATACCCCAATTTTCATTGGGCTGATTTCCCATATATAACTCAAGAGTCCCGCCACTGGAAATATCCGAAAAATCTATGTAACAACTTTTATATTCCTTCCCATTTAACATGGCTTTTTGGATATAAATATTTTCGGGAGAATTATCATGCGCTATTATACTGAATTTATCTCCTTTAAAATATTTAGGATCAAGTTTAAATTCGATTCTATCGAATACCGGGCTGGTAATCTCCAACCGTGTTTCTCCCGGACATACCGGGTGAATCCCCGATGCTGCCAAGATATACCAGGCCGACATTTGCCCTACGTCTTCATTACCCACTATTCCTTCTACTTTATTGGCATAAGCCTTGTCGCAAATATGGCGTGTCCATTTCTGAGTAAGCCATGGTGTTTCCAAACGATTGAAAAGAAAAGGAACATGATGTACCGGTTCGTTGGCATGATTATAGTAATCGTTCCACATAAAATCATCCGGAGTTTTCTCGAATAAATTTGTCAGATCGGCAATAACCTTATCTTTTCCACCCATTAGCTCCACCATACCCGAAATATCGTGAGGCACAAACCATCCCTGCTGATAAGCGTTGGACTCTATACAACCATACCATTCCATTGTTCTTGCATTTTCGGGCCATGCTTCCCATTCCCCATTTTCTTTCTTAGGGCGAAACCAGCCTTTTTCGTGATCAAAGATATTCTTATAAGCCTGCCCTTTTTCTATAAATTGTTTTTCATCATCAATTTTTCCAAGTTCTTTTGCTAACCGGGACACACACCAATCGAAATAAGCATATTCCAGTGTATGCGAAATACTAAGCGGAGGACCTGTATATCCTAACTTATCATTTCCAAATTTCTTTGATGTATTTACCGCATATTGGTAAGCTTTCTCAATATCATAATTGCGGATACCTTTCACATAGGCATCTGCCAGAACAGATAATGCCGGATTGCCGATCATACAACCGGTATAAGCATTCATAAGTTCCCAACGTTCGTAATATTCACGTCCACTCTGATCGGCGAGGGTAATCAGTGAATTCAGCTGATCATTAACCAGTTCGGGATTTATAATTGTTTGTAATGGAAACTGGCTGCGGAATACATCCCAACCACTAAAGATAGTCCGTTTTGTAAAATCGGTCCGATTGAATATTTCTTTATTGCCTCCTACATAACGGCCATCTACATCTACATATATACGGGGATCGATCATTGTATGATAAAGCGAAGTATAAAAAATAGTTTTCTGATCTTCAGTTCCACCTTCTATCTTGATACGGGCCAGTTCTTTATCCCAGGATTCTTTAGCTTCTTTACGTATCTGATCAAAATCTTTATCTATTATCTCAGCCTTGAAATTCTTTTCGGCACCAGCCATATCCACAAAGGATATCCCCACTTTCAGCGTAATTTCCTCATCTTTTTGTGTTTCAAATTCAGTGAAGAAGCCAAGATGTTTGCCTTCGAGTTCCTTTTTATCTCTTATAATAGCCGCCTCCGATACTCTTTTCAGATAAGGAATGCTGACTACATCATCCTTTTTACGTTTCCAGTTATTTGGAATATCGGCACTCCAGAATCCGTAATCACTGATCGGTTTACTAAATTGCGCGTAAAAATGTATGGTATAGTCGGTATTCCCTTCACCATCACCCCAGCCTCCCCCGTCGGGATTGCATTTCATCCAGCCCTGTATCGTACTGTCGTCTAGTATTTTTACATACTGATAAACAGATGTGCCACCTACCCTGCGGGCAAGATCGATCTGTATGCGTGATTGTTTATTTTCAGGAAATGTGAACTTCAATATCCCGCTGTGAGGAGCTGCGGTAGCTTCCACTCTGATATTATAATCAGTAAGTTCAGTCGAATAATATCCGGCTGTGGCTATCTCCGTCTCTTTATTATAATGAGAGCGGTAACCACTAATGCTTCCATCCTCCTTGCCTGCAATTATTTTCAATTCACCTGTAGCCGGCATCACAAGGAAATTGCCCAGGTCGCCAAACCAGCCCACACCACTCATCTGGGTAAAAGCAAAACCTTCGATAGTCTTATGTTCGTAACTGTAGCCCGGACTGTTATCTCCGCCAGTTATGGTATTGGGATTCACCTGTACCATACCATATGGTGTGGTTGCACCGGGAAACGTTTTTCCCAATCCATGATAAACTCCCGCTGCTCCCACGCTGGTGCTGGCTCCTATAAACGGATTAACGTAATCAGATGGAGTAGATTTTTCTGTAGTTTTAACCTCTTTGCTGCAACCCGTTATCAACAGGCATAAACCTGCAAAAGATGTGATTATTGCTTTATACATAGTATTTTGGCTAAATTTATATTTTATTTTTAGTCAATTTTTTTATTAAAAGTGTTTTGATACCAAAACGAGGCATCGAGAGTGAAATGCTGTTCTTTTTGATTGTTTTTTTTGTGATAGTGTTACCATTCAGATCAACTTCTTCTATGCTGGAAACCGGAAAACCAAATGTTAGGTTTTTTAACGAATCGTCCCCTTCAGCATTGAATAGCCTGATCAGGATATTATCATTTTCGGTTTTGAATGCAGTAACTTCATACCCTGTTTCATCTATATTAAAAAACGATTTGTCTACCAGAGCAATCTCTTTATAGAAAGATGCGACCAAAGACTCGTTCCATTTATTGCTTTCTGTGGATATGGCCGCCTGATCCCAGTTTGCTGTATGAGGAATAATGGCATATTTCATCTTTAATGGTCGTGTAATCTTATAATCAACACCCCATAGGCCAACGCCTGAATACTGCGCTGTCAGGCTAAGAGGGAAATCCTCTCCGTAAGAATAAGACGTAGTATGATCAGATAATACAGCAAATCCACATTTTCCGTCTTTCTGCACTAGGTCAACCCAGTTTAGAATAATATTATGCTTGATGCTGTCCCATGTGCTGAAAAATGTGTTTCCATACTTACTTTCACATACATCAAATGGTGCATTTTTATATAGCTTGGCAGAGGATAGACCAACAGGAAACATTACATTCAACTTAAACCTGCCGTCTGTAAAAGCCCTGCGATTATCGCGCCAGTTTCGTCCCTGCTTATATTCTCCAATACCAACATTGTTTTTCCAGTTTACAGTCAGATCGAAATCTATACGCTTTTGCCCGTTTGTCAAAGTAATGATTTGTGTGAAAGGATGAGATGCAATTTCTCCTTCAATCTTCACTTTTTTATAAAAAGAATTGTCTTCCAATACAGTTATTTTAGCCGGAGAACCAGTGGTTGAATAAAAACGGTTTTCTTCGTAGAAATATCCCCGGAGTTCTCCCAGACCAAATTTACTGGCTTGATCTACATACTCTTTATCCTTTTCCTTTTTCGAAATAAGGCTTTTGATCACTCCTCCTCTCGAGGAATCAATAATAATTTTATAAAAGCCATTCTCTAAAATACAATTCCCTTTATTGTCAAAGATAACAGGTGTGCTTCTGGTAATCGCAGGTTGCTGTTCCACGATACGAAATGTTGCATATCCCAAAGACGGAACCTCTGCCTGAAATGATATGCAGAGCGAATCTCCAATCTGCTCGAAAAATGAAGGTAATAATTTACCTTTCGAATTATATATGACAACTTCTTTTCCTATTCCGGACAAGGGCACATTTATCTTTACTAATTCTGTCCGTTTCACACCCAGCGTATTATATACTCTTATATAGCTAACATTGTCAGGATTAGAACCATTCTTTGTTATATATGAATGGATAGCATTTTCAATTATATTCCCAGAAATTTCATTTGTATTACCCGTCCATAATGCTATCTCATCAGCCCAGCTACGCCCTCTTTTGAGTCCATTGTAGGGCACAATCCACGAATCGTGATGCTGTGCCATCATGAGTGTACGCCATGCATTATCTATCCTATCCTGTGAGAATATATATCCGTTATCGATATTTGCCATGGCAGCAATTTTCTCCGCCATGACTATCCTGTTTTCCGAAACACGTACTTCCTGAGCAATCTTTTGTAACACCTGACTACCCCACATGAGATTTACCCGCATTTCTTCCTGCGAAAAATGGTAATCATCATTAGTCTTACCCACAGAAATATTTTCGATATAATCTTTCCATGTAACATATATCGAATTGTTCTTAATATTCTTTCCATGGCCGATCCACGGTCCGTTTTTCCATCCGGCATCCTGATAACACATACCTACCGGATTTTTTATACCATAGTCGAAACAAGATTTAAGGTAAGAATCGGAATTATTCCACGCTTTGGTCTGCCATGTAGAATTATCTTCAAGTTCTTCACAGGCATAACGTGGAACAGTAAGCATAGATGTGCCATCAGGGCCGATCCAGTTCACCAACTCGCCCCCGTAAGCTGCAGTATACCCACCCCAACAGGTGTCGGGGCATTTGAGTACTGCATATTTAAAACCAAACAATCTTAATATCTGAGGCAAGGCACTTGTAAAACAAGGCTCTTCGGCCGAATAGGTAGTATATGTAACATCAGGAAAATGCTGATGTATCTTCTTAATTCCATATTCAAACTGACGGATCAGGCTTTCACCCGAAATATTATAGCAATAAGGCTGTGCATAAGCAGGATTGGTAAACTCGATACGCTTATCGGTCACAATACTTTTGAAGTTATTATAAGCGACCGGCTCTCTAAGCCTCACTGTATCCCAGGTTTCAGGCTCTATTTCAAGACCTATCCGCCATTCGGGATACTGATTGAACTTGTCCACCATGAACTGAGTTACCCACATTGGATAATGCCCGTAGATGCCCCCATGATAGCCATCTACAAAATAGGCCTGCTGCTGTGAGAACACAGTATTACAGAACATAAGAACAGCTAATATAGCTATGACAGCCTTCTTTATCATAATTGTTTCTGACCTGTTATTTTACTCTGATCAGGGTTACTTTCCTCTTTACAGGTGTATTGATATCGTAGATAGCGGCAAGTAACAAATCCATCTGATCCTGCCATGCTTTTCTTATTTCCGGATACATGGTTTTACTCCAAAGATCCCGTTTGGCATTCAACCATCCGTTTCTATCTTTATTCTCATCCAATACTTTAATAGCCTTCCTCGTACTGACATCTCCGGTGATGCCTTTTGGCAGGAAGAAATTGAACTCTACCCATGCATAGTCACGAAAACGGCGCTCTATTTCCCAGCGTTCTTCATTGAGAAACATTACCCGGAGAGCTTGCTGATACTGCGGAGTATTATTCAAAGTAGCCAGATTAATACCATTCGCAAAATCGGCTCCTGTCCAAATACCTATTTCTTCACCATCGATTTGTAATCTATAATTTCCCTTCAGCCCTTTAACCATTAGCATTTCTTTGTTCATTTCTTCGATGAAAGGAACTATTTTTGCAGCTTCGGCCTGACTTTTCTTTTGCATCCATCCCCGGGCAATGGTATCCATCGGATAAGGCAATGCATTGGCCAGATAATCGAAAGTTATGCCAGTAGGAGTTTTCTTTATATCTGAAATTTCACAGTTTGATGAAGATACTAAAGAAGCTTTTGATGCGTCTATATTGATATCAGCTACCTCTTTTCCTGCGAATCCCTGTGCTTTAAGTATCAGATAAGCCATGATCATATGCCCATCGTTATCCGGATGAATCCGATCGTTCCCGCAGAGAGTAAATGCCGGGTCATTTTGCTGGAATTTTTCATTGATCGCTGTCATCGGCTGGTTCAGATCAAAGAATTGCCATCCGTTTACATTAGCCGATTCACGTTGGAAATCAACAATACGGAGCATTGCTTTATTTTTATTTTTGAACGGAGTATTTCCCTCAATAACCGCAGTTTCATCATAAGGAGAACTTCCCATCAATATGATCTTTGTATTGGCCAGTTCTTTAAAACGGGCTTCCATTTGTTTATAAGCTTCATAGGATGCTTTTACTTTTTCATCGGCAAATTTCTCGGGTTGGTCTCCATTATATTCGAAATAACCCGAATCATTCATTCCGAAAGTCGTAATAAGAACAGTAGGCCTTTTGCTAAAGACATCCCCATCGAGACGTCTTACCATATCGCTGGCCTGATCACCACCGATGCCGGCATTCAATACTGTCAACCGCATATCAGGAAAACGAGTCATATAATAAAGCCAAATGTAGGAGTGATAATGACCTCCGTCAGTGATACTATTTCCCAGAAAGACAGCCCTGTCCCCATCTTTGAAAGGGGATATTTGCTGAGCATGGAGAGAAAAAGTCAATGAGAGTAATACAACAAAACTTATGATTACATTTTTCATCTTCGTATAGATATATTTTTATATGATATTAAAAATTCACAGCACTATTTAACAAATGAGAGCTCAGTATCATTACTTCGAACAATCTTTATTCTCCATGTATTCAATGAAACTAAATAAACTTTCCTGAGCTTCTTCCGTATCCTTTTTTTGGGGTAATAAATCAACTATTCCCAATAAATTATGACATTCGACAAATTCCTCTTTCAAAGCCTGATCGCGAACTAATGAAGAAAAGAAAATGTCTGCCTCTTCCATTGCTAATTCATCATTGAAATATTTGTTCAAATAAGCGTTCATCCATTCTGTTCTTTTACTTTTACTATGAACGATCGATGAACAAAATACCCCTAAAGGAACTTATTATATAAAAAAGATTTAAACAGACAGATGATCTTTTAGCTTGATCCTCAATTTTTTCAAAGCTATACTCATTTGATTTTCAACTGTATTGACCGAAATATTAAATCGCTCGGAAATTTCCCTGTATTTCAATCCTTCGATACGGCTCGATAAAAATATTTCGCGGCACTTGTTCGGAAGACTGTCTATAGCATCTGAAACAATCTTTTCCATATTCTTCTCCGAAACAAATGTCTCATCAAATCTGTCTAAAGATTGAATTTTCAGATTCAGTTCCATTTCAAAAGTATTCTGAACAGATTTATTGCATTTTTCCGTAGATAATTTATGCCTCAGGTAATCGAGACATTTATTGCGTACCAACCTGAAAAGATAAGCGTTTATATTATCTATCAGGTGCAAGCTGTCCTGTCTTTCCCATAGTTTTACAAATACATCCTGAATTATGTTCTCTGCATCTTCATTTACGACTACATATTCTCTGGCAAACCTTAATAGCTTTGAATAATAAGAAATATATATTTCTGAAAACGACACAGGAGAAGGCTCCGTATTTATCCTCTGATCATCTACTGTACTCTCATAGATATCTAACAATGTATTTTTATGGATAATCTTATTATATAACATAGCAGTATCAGGTATTTCTTGGTATAAAACTAAGGTCAAATAAAGAATCCCATTTTTACAGCTACCATTTAAAATAGCTCCGGAAATCCTATACGCAAATATAGAAGCAGGAAATACCTAATTATAACAGGAAGTAAGCGTTTTGGTAAATGATTTTAATAACAAAACAGGGATAAGATGTTGAAAATTACAATATTATACAACATAACAAATCTTGTTTTGGTAAAGGACATAGAATCGATTTTTTAGGAGAAAGTACCTATTTTTTTCACTTCTTCTTCAAATTTTTCACTATCAATGATAGCCTTTCCTTTTACTTTGCTTTTGTAATTGTAGATTGTCTGGATAGAATAACGTAAAAATACTGCTATCTGATTCACATCAGTAATACCTAAACGAATGAGTGCAAAAATGCGAAGCTCTGTGTTAAGCTGCTCTTTTTCCAGCTTATAACGTTCATTTTCTCTTAACAGGCTATTGAATCCTTTCACAAAATCAGGATATATCTTAAAAAAAGCCTTATCGAAAGTGATGTATAATTCCTCCACATCTTTCTCAAGGCTCCGGGTTGAAGATGTCAGTTTATACAGGTCATCTACCTGGCCCGCTTTTATTTTTCTGTTCACATTTTTTCTGTAGTCATCCAGCTTATCAATGTATACTCCACATTGATTCATAAAATACCCGATATATTTCTCTTTTATTAGATTGGCTTCGTCCAGTTTCTGATTTACAGTAGCTAATTGTCCATTCACAACTTTAAGATTTTTCCTGGCACGGGACACTATCTTTATCTGCCTGTATATAAAATACAATGCGATGGCAAGTACAATGACAAAGAAGCTGGTGAGTATGGAATAGAGCCGGAGATTCTGCTTCTGCTGTTCGATTCGTTGCAGGTATGTATCTTCAATGATAGGTTGTACCCGTGCTATTACCGTATTACGGAAACGTGAGTTATAGAAGTTGGCATCGTCCAGCGCTGCCCTTATATAGGTATATGCCCGGTTTACATCACCTTTATCATATAGGTTGATAGCCAATGCCAGAAGGGCTTCATTCTCTTTCACTGCCAGGCGGGTATCTGTTATTGCAGCCAAAGCCAGATATTTTTCTACTTGTGTATCATCTTTCATATATCCGTATATGATAGCCAGACTCATTGCCGACATAGCATAACTGTGTGTATAAGGTTCTTCTTTCGAAAAAATATCCATCAGTATCTGGCAAGATTCCTGATATTTCCCTTCATCCTGAAGCTTGAATGCGTTTTCCTTGATATACATCTCCGAATCCTTATTAAGGAATGACATGATAGTATCACGATAAAGCATCTTTTCCTCGAGATACTTACTTCCATATTTAGAATCGTCTGTATATTTTATAAGATTTTCGTAATACCGTATGTAAGTCCAGCAATATATGAACTTAAGGTGCGTCGGAAGATCATTCAGATTTATTGTACTCAATATTTCCTGGGCCTGAGTAAACAGTCCGCATATAGACAGAACAAACGAATAGCGCAGCCTGCTTTGAGATATAAGCTCCCGGTTATTTAATTTTTCTGAGATAAGTATATTCTTATTGATATAAGTAATAGCAGAATCACATATAAACGATTCGTATTCTGAAATAATACTTTCATTTATATTAAATTCATCTTCTAAGGGGAGATTTTTTACCAGTTTCGACTTCAGTTCGTCAATCCTTGATACCTTTTCGGCAGCATAAACAGGCCGCTCGGATATGGTTTTATCCAACACTTTCAGTAAAGAGTCCATTTCATTTTTGGGATATATAACTATTGATATATATAAACAAAATATGAGGAACAATGCCTTTTTCATTACACAAGTTTGGATATAGCAAAAAGATTAACAGAGATTAGTTTCATACAAAACTACACAATATAATCATAAGAAAAAATATATTTCTTATTTTTACAAATCTAAAAAAATGGATATACTGATGAATGCTATGTTGGAAAAGAAGAATGAGATCCGGTTTGGAATAATTGGAACCAACTCGATCACTGAAAAAATACTGGAAGCCGCCAAACAGGAACCCCGCTTCAAGTTGACGGCAGTTTATTCCCGTACTCAGAAACAGGCCGATTATTTCGCGGCAAAACATAACATTCCCCATACCTTTACATCTCTTGAAGCTATGGCATCGAGTGAACTGATAGATGCTGTATATATTGCCTCGCCAAATTCCCTGCATGCACCACAAAGTATTTTGTTCATGAATCACGGGAAGCATGTTTTATGCGAGAAACCACTCGCATCAAATGCAAACGAGATCAGGGAAATGATAACCACAGCAGAAAAGAATAATGTCGTATTGATGGAAGCGATGAAACCGACATTAACACCTAACTTTTTGGCGATAAGAGATAATCTTGAAAAAATCGGCACCATCCGACGCTATTTCTCCTGCTATTGCCAATATTCTTCACGATATGACGATCTGAAAAAAGGAATCATCCAGAATGCGTTCAAACCCGAACTATCGAATGGTGCAGTTATGGATATCGGCATATATACTATATATCCTATGGTTGTCTTGTTTGGAAAACCAAAATCCATTAACGCCACAGGTCTGAAATTATCAACAGGTGTGGATGGACAGGGAGCTATAAATTTTGAATATGACGGCATGAATGCCACTGTACTATATTCAAAAATTGCGAACTCGTCTTTACCGACCGAGATACAGGGAGAAGAAGGAACAATTGTATCTGACCGTATAAATATTATTAGTGGTGTCTCTATTAAATATATGAATGGTGAAGAAGTCGTAATCAGCAGTCAAAGCCCTCTGCATGAATATTACTACGAGATTGCGGAATTTATCGGTCTGATTCAGGCAGATAAAAGCCAATCGGAAATTAACAGTCTGTACAATTCCCTTATCACAATTGAAATAATCGATGAAATCAGAAAACAGTTGGGGATAGTTTATCCTGCTGACAAAAAATAAGGCTTTCGGTTCCCCGATATTATTGTTTTATTATATACCACTGTCTTTCATGTTATTTTGAAATACAAAAGACTGTTTAATAAACACCCAATTAGAAAACCCAACTTTTTTTAACAATATTAAATAGTTCTTCACTCAAAATATTCCTAGCTTTATTCCCGCATTTGTTCAGCTACAATCCCATGAATTTGTATAGTTACCAACTATAAGCGAAATAGTTGGTAGAGAGATTTTTATGAGCGGTTTTTATTAACTGCTATAAATATATTCTGTGTATATTTTTATAGAGATAAGAAATCATACACGATACCAGACAAAACATACGTCAAACTTATAATTATATTTTAACTAAATTAAATCTTTTTCAACATTATTCATGAAGGAACAAATTTCGTACTCGCGCGCCCAAACCTTATGGTTAGTCGTCTTAAGACTTTTAATAGGCTGGCACTTCTTATATGAAGGCCTTGTGAAATTCTTTAATTCCAGTTGGACATCTTATCACTATCTGATGGATTCGCAAGGTGTTTTTGCCGACCTTTTCTATGCTTTAGCAGATAATCCGGCCTTATTGTCTGTCGCAAATTTTCTAAATGTTTATGGACTAATCTTAATCGGACTTGGGCTTATACTTGGCTGCTTTTCTAAGATTTCCTCAATTGGAGGTATCATCCTGCTTGTTTTTTACTGCTTATCTCATCCGCCATTTATCGGTGCCGAATATATGATGCCTACAGAAGGATCGTATTTATGGGTAGACAAAAATCTGATCGAAATAGGAGCAATGATGGTATTAATCTACTTTCCTACTTCCAGAATAATTGGTCTGGACCGATTCATTTTCAAGAAAATAAACCGTAAATAAGCTAATATAAGACTATGACACCCCAAGATAAAGCAACACCTCAGGATAACAATAACAATGAAGGAAAAAGCCCGCTACCCCAATCGCAAGGCAGAAGGGATGCTATAAAAGCCTTAGCCACAGTACCTGTATTAGGTGCATTGGCTTATGGCGTATACAAGAAACAGAAGCATGACAAAACCATGCACGACGTCAGCGATGTATTCAGTCTTAGCAAAGAAACCCCTACGATAGCCGATCTGAAAGCTGACGGACAACAAATCCGCCTTGGAATTATCGGCTGTGGAATCAGAGGCAAACAACTATTGAGAGCTGCCGGATTTGCGACGCCTCAGTCATTGCAAGATTTAATAGATGCTTCAAAGAAAGATAAAAAAGACACCCGTTACCAACTATTCAGGGAACAGGAAGACCTTAACGTTGTATTGACCGGAGTATGTGATATATTCGACACTTTTGCAGAGGATGGAATCGCAGCCGGAGCAAATACAACTCGCGAGGGGCTGGATGGCAAACCCGGAACTGCACCGAAAAGATACCGAAACTATAAGGAAATGCTGGCTGCTGACGATATAGATGCAGTAATCATTGCAACTCCTGACCATTGGCACAGTACCATGGCAATGGATGCGGCAAAAGCAGGGAAACACGTTTACGTAGAAAAACCTCTTTCGTGGACCGTACCAGAAACCTATATGGTAAGAGAGGTGATTAATCAAACAGGAATCGTATTCCAATTGGGACATCAGGGACGTCAGGTAGACAGCTACCACAAGGCAAAAGAAATTCTTGATAAAGGATTGCTTGGCCCTGTTACACTAATAGAAGTATGCACAAACAGGAATGACCCCAACGGCGCATGGGTATATAATATAGATCCTACTGCAAACCCTCAGACTATAGACTGGAAACAGTTTGAAGGAGACCCGGAAAGAGTGAAGGAATATATGGATTATATGACTAAATATAACCTGGCAAAGTATGTAGGACCTGAAACCCGTGATCAGTTCAGTCTCGAACGGTTCTTCCGTTGGCGTTGCTGGTGGGATTACAGTACAGGACTAAGCGGAGACTTGTTAACTCATGAATATGATGCTATCAACCAGTTGATGGGGGTCGGCATTCCACATTCGGCTACATCATCGGGTGGTGTCTACTTCTTCAAAGACGGACGTACCGTACCAGATGTACTGCAAACCACATTCGAATTCCCTGACAAAAATATGACCATGCTCTATAGTGCAACCCTTGCCAGCAACAGGCACAGAGGAAAAGTAATTATGGGACATGACGCTTCAATGGAAGTAGGTGACACGCTTACAGTCAAGGTTGACAGTGCGTCTACAAGATACAAGGAGAAAATAGAAAAAGGAATTATCAAAGCGGATGTACCATTTTACACATACGTACCGGGCAAAAGTCAGGTAGACGCCGTAACATCAGCTACCGAACTCTATTTTGCCCAGCGTGGATTGCTATATTCTTATCTTGGTGGCAAACGCTACGATACTACGTTCTTACATATAAGGGAGTGGCTTGAATGTATCCGCGACAAGAACAAGAAAACGTCGTGCGGCATAGACGCAGCTTTCGAAGAGGCTATTACAGCCCACATGGGAACACGCGCTTATCTGGAAGGACGCACAATGTATTGGGATAAAGACAAAGAAGAAATAGTAAGAGGAGAACTCAGTTAAAATATATAACCGATAAATCTAGATAATTATTAACCTAAAAAAACAAAAATTTATGGCATCAGACATTTCGAGAAGAAAATTTCTCTCAACAGGAGCGAAAGCAGCAGTAGGGCTTACTATCATTCCTAGTTCTGTACTGGGAAAAAGCTTCGGCCACGCAGGAATGGCTCCAAGCGATAAACTCAACATACTAGGTGTTGGTGTTGGCGGACGTGGAGCGGGCGTACTGAAAGGGCTGGCAAGTCAAAACATAATCGGGCTTTGTGACGTGGACTGGAAATACAGCGACCATGTCTTTAAAGCATATCCGGGAGCTCAAACATTTTACGACTACCGTGAAATGTATGATAAACTGGGCCAATCGGCCGATGCTGTAATGGTAGCAACAGCCGACCATACACATGCCATCATAGCCGCTGATGCCATGACTCTGGGAAAACACGTATACGTAGAAAAACCATTGACTCATACAGTATATGAATCCCGTTTGCTTACCAAATTAGCCGCAAAACATCAGGTAGCTACCCAGATGGGCAACCAGGGTTCGTCAGGTGTTGGTGTTCGCAAAGTATGCGAATGGATATGGAACGGTGAAATCGGAGAAATTACAAAAGTAGAAGCATTTACCGACCGACCTATCTGGCCACAGGGACTGCCTAGACCAGAAAAAGCAGAGAAGGTTGCGAAAACACTGAACTGGGACTTATTTATCGGGCCTGCAAAGTTCCGTGACTACAACCCTATCTATACTCCTTGGAACTGGCGTGGCTGGTGGGATTTCGGTACAGGAGCACTTGGCGATATGGCTTGTCATATTCTCCACCCTGTATTCAAAGGCCTTAAACTGGGTTACCCTACAAAAGTACAGGGAAGTTCTACTCTTTTGTTAACAGACTGTGCACCTAACGCACAAACAGTGAAACTGATATTCCCTGCCCGCGACAATATGCCAAAAGTAGCTATGCCTGAGGTAGAAGTTATATGGTATGACGGAGGATTGAAACCTATGCGTCCCGAAGGATTCCCTCAGGGAAAAGACATGAACGATGCGGGAGGTGGAGTAATCTTCCACGGAACAAAAGACACATTGATCTGTGGTTGCTATGGAAAAGATCCTTGGTTATTATCGGGACGTACACCAAATGCGCCGAAAGTACTGAGAGAAATTCCTAACGATGACCACTACATGGACTGGGTACGTGCTTGTAAAGAAAACGCATCGAACCGTGTAGAAACTGCATCGCCATTCAGCGAAGCAGGACCATTCAATGAAATGGTAGTGATGGGAGTACTTGCTATCAGATTACAAGCTCTTAATCAGGAATTGCACTGGGATGGTGTAAATATGCAATTTACAAACATACCTGCCGATGCTACTATCCGTACGGTGATCAAAGACGGATTCCAGATAAAGGACGGCCATCCTACTTTCGACAAGACAATGACAGAACCTGTAAATGCACTGGCATTTGCTCAGGAGCTGATCAAACATACATATCGCGACGGATGGAAATTACCTGACATGCCCAGATAATAATTATATAAATTAAAAATAGAGAAAATGAAAAGATTAATTTACAGTTTAAGCTGCTTTATGATTGCAGGAACATTTATCGCTTGTGGCGGCGCAAAGAAAACTGATGGTGGCAACACCGAAGCTGAGACTAAAGAAGTTTCACTAAGTTACTCTCCTTCACTAAAAGCAGAGGAAACAGACAGTCTGAAATTCCAGGTTGATAAAGATGGCTATATTGTGATCTTTAACGGCAAAGATTTTACAGGCTGGCGAGGTTATGGAAAAGACAAGGTGCCAGGAAAATGGACTATTGACGAGGGCGCTATAAAATTCAGCGGTACAGGCGGAGGCGAAGCTCAGGAAGCTGATGGTGGAGATATCATATTTGCCCATAAGTTCAAAAACTTCGCACTATCCCTGGAATGGAAAGTTGCCAAAGGCAGCAATTCAGGTATTTTCTATCTTGCTCAGGAAGTAACTTCTACTGATAAAGACGGAAATGAAAGAACTGAACCAATTTACATTTCTTCTCCTGAATACCAGGTATTGGACAATGAAAACCATGTGGATGCATTGGCCGGAGTTGATGGTAACAGAAAATCAGCTTCCTTATATGATATGATTCCTGCAAAACCACAGAACTCTAAACCATTTGGAGAATGGAACACTGCAGAAATTATTGTTTCTAAAGGAACTGTTTTCCACAAACAAAATGGTGAGACTGTAGTTGAATATCATTTGTGGACTCCGCAATGGACAGAATTGTTGCAAAAGAGCAAATTCAGCGAAGAAAAATGGCCTTTGGCTTTCGAATTGCTGAATAACCTGGGTGGCCCGAACCGTGAAGGATATATCGGCCTCCAAGACCATGGCGATGATGTTTGGTTCCGCAACATCAGAGTAAAAGTAATGGACTAATCTCAAAACAACGGTAAATAGTAACTTTTTCGAATCCATGGAAGGGGATCTCCCCTACATGGATTTGATTTTATGAAAAAACACAACAATGAAAAAAGTATTAATATTTTCAGTTTTTTGTTTAGTTTTAGCATCATGTAATTCGAAAGTGGAAGTAAAATATACTCCAGATGGACAGAAGAAAGATATAGCACTACAACTATATTCACTTCGGGACGATATAAAAACCGATTATGCCGGCACTATCAAGAAAGCTGGTGAAATGGGTTACACTGCTGTAGAAGCGGCAAACTACGACAGTGGTAAATTCTATGGTAAAACTCCGGAAGAATTTAAAGCGGATATAGAAGCAGCCGGAATGAAAGTTCTTTCTTCTCACACAGGTAAATCTCTTTCAGATGAAGCCCTTGCAAAAAAAGACTTTACTGAAAACATGCAATGGTGGGACGAAGCCATCAAGGCTCATAAGGCTGCAGGAATGCAGTATATAGTGACTCCGTCAATGCCTACTCCAAAAACACTGGCCGACCTGCAAACATACTGTGAATACTACAATGAAGTAGGAAAAAAATGTAAAGAAGCCGGAATGAAATTCGGTTATCATAACCATTCTTTCGAGTTTAATAAAATAGAGGATAAAGTATTTTATGATTACATGATCGAAAACACCAACCCTGAATATGTATTCTTTGAAATGGACGTTTATTGGGTTGTAAGAGGACAAAATAGTCCGGTTGACTATTTTAACAAATACAAAAACCGTTTCGAAATACTGCATATCAAAGACAATAAGGAATTAGGTCAAAGTGGAATGGTCGGTTTCGACGCTATCTTTAACAATACAGATGCAGCAGGAGTAAAGCATCTCGTAGTAGAAGTTGAGCAATATAACTTTACTCCGGCAGAAAGTGTGCAGAAAAGTTTAGAATATCTGCAAAAATGCCCGTTGGTAAAAACAAGTTATAGCAACTAAAAAAATTAGCAGATAATGAAAAATGGTGTATTTTTAATTATCTGTATCATATTTATACTTTCCGGTTGTGGAAGCAGTAAAAGCACTCAGCCGGAAAGTATGTATAAAATAATGCCTGTTAATAACACACCACAACAACAACTTTTGAACTATTTCACAAGTCTAGATAAGAAAGGAGAATTGGCAGTAACCAATCCCTACCGGCTGGAAGCTCTAAGCAAATTAATAGACTCGAATAGCGATACAATTATATATTATGAGTCTATTTCAGCCCCCAGCAACGCGATAGGGTATGTACATTATTCCTGTACTACCTTCGAATCCCACAATCAGCATACCCAATCTTATGTAAGCGACCGTATTTCCACAGTAACAAAAAATATGACAGTCGGGACTCCTCTATTACAAAGAAAGAATATAAGGTCAGTGAAATTAGACAGTGTTCCTACTAATACTTCCAACAAAATGATAGTAGAGATTGTGAAAGAAGATAAGCAGGAACAACTGCTTATACATAACAAAACGCCCAAATGGATCGGTTCCATAAGCCATGGAAATATGTTGGTGGTTGCTGTTAAGGTCGGAGGAATTTACAAATTTAAATCATACAAGAATATTTCATTCCGGCCTAAAGGTATCATTCATGTTGAATCTCTTCAAATCGATTCAATAGGATGAAAGCAATAATGGCTGATGACGGAACTTTCTACTACCACATACAAGGTGTGGCAGAAGGAACGAGTTACAGTATAATCTATCAGGACAAGGCTGACCGCGATTTCCAGCCCGATGTAGAACAATTGTTGGCAGATTTCGAGAAATCCTTATCTGTTTATGATGATGATTCCATTATTTCACGCATTAACCGGAATGAGGATATTGAAGTCGACCGGTATTTTAAGGCCGTATTCACCAGAGCAAAAGAAATAAGCTTACTGACAAACGGCACATTCGACATATCGGCCGAACCCCTGTTCAAAGTATGGGGATTCAGCTCGAAAGGGAAAAATATACCGGACGAAAACCGGATAAAAGAATTGAAGAAATCCATCGGGATGGACAAGCTTACCCTCGAAAACAACAGAATAGTAAAATCCGACCCGAATGTTATACTGAATGCCAATGCCATAGCAAAAGGCTATTCTGCCGATTTGGTTGCGTCATTTCTTGAGGATCATACATGTGAAAATTATCTTGTAGAAATTGGAGGAGAAATAAGGCTAAAAGGGCTAAATACTGAAGGTGAAAACTGGCGAATAGGCGTAGACCGTCCCGGAGAAGATAATCCTATTCCCGGACAAGACCTGCAACTGATATTACAGATAACAGATAAAGGAATTGCCACATCGGGCAACTACCGCCAGTTTTATATAGAAAATGGGCAGAAAGTGGTACATACCATCGATCCTGTCAGTGGCTATCCGGTAAAAAACAATCTGCTATCGGCAACAGTAATAGCAAATGATTGCATTACAGCCGATGCTTTTGCCACAGCATTTCTGGTTGTGGGTACCGAAAAAGCATTGGAATGGATAAACAACTTTCCTGAATTGGATGCGGTCTTTATATGCGACGAAGAAGGAGAATATAAGGTCTATTGTACTCCGGATATCCAGAAACATGTGATAGCGGTATGATATTAATGAGATTTGGATAACTTTATCTATAATTTAAAATCGTTGCCAGACAGTAGTCGGTAGATAGTAGAAACGATCTTTGACATGGATAAAGTTGACAAGTAAACGAGATACAAGCAAACAAGTTTCCTCGTTTTTGGGGATTTAAACTAAAAATTGTGTCAGGAATGTCAGATTTTAGCAAAAAAGCCAACAGCTAAAAAAAGTGTCAGGTTTTGATTAAAAAAGCCGCAAAAGTGTAACATTTGCCTCGCCTTCGCTTCGGCGATCGTTGATTGTAACTTTTTATCCAAAAAGCGAATAGCTATGAGCTAACAACTAAAGGCTCAAAATTTGTCAGGTTTGACTCGCCTTCGCTTCGTCGATTGTTAATTGGCTCCGCTTTGCTCTGCCGAACGTTGTTTGTCAGTTTTTAATTAAAGAGAAAAATTATAAGAAATCCGTATTAATTAAAAATTAAAATATGCGTCAACTTTTTTAAAATTGAAAATATTTTGATACCCTTCCAATGGCAGATATAGCGGCAGAATTTATTGCCGATTCATAGCATTTGTCTTAAAAGGGCTTATTATTTAGATAAAAAAAGAAATAAATATTAAATTAAGACTGTATTTCGATATTATTATGTTATTTTGAATTCTGAAAAGAACGAGACCTTATTATTTTAATATCTTACAAAAAATAACAATCAAAAAAACTCATGGATACATTATTATTTTTAGGGAATATGGGAACAGGTGAAATCATCATCATAGCCATTGTTGTACTGTTGCTTTTTGGCGGCCGTAAGATTCCTGAACTGATGAAAGGCCTTGGAAAAGGAATTAAAAACTTTAAAGAAGGCGTTAAAGGAATAGAAGACGACATAGAAGGAACAAACGACACTACTAAAAAAGATTGAGATAACACTTTCCTATGGAAGAGAGTAATCAGGGAATGACCTTCTGGGATCATTTAGAGGATTTACGGTGGACTATAATGAGGTCTGTCGGGGCATTATTTATTTTTATGATTTTGGGATTCATTGCAATGCCGTATATCTATGACAGCATTATAATGGGGCCTACACATGCCAATTTCTTTTTATACGAATATCTATGTGCGGCTACCTCTGCCATCCCTTTCTTACCGAACTTTTGTGATGATACTTTTCATGTTGATATAATTAATATCAACCTTACTTCGCAGTTCTTCAGACATATGACCACATCATTCTGGTTGGCACTTATACTTACTTTTCCCTATCTGGTATTTGAGATATGGAGATTTATCAGTCCTGCCTTATATGATAGTGAGAAGAAGAGTATAAGATGGGTATTTCTGTTCGGAACTATCATGTTTTTCATCGGATGTACAGTCGGCTACTCGCTGGTATTCCCAATCACATTCCGGTTTTTAGCCACTTATCAGCTTAGCGATACCATCGTAAATCAGATATCCCTGGATTCATATATGGATAACTTCCTGATGCTTGTTTTCATTATGGGCATTGTTTTCGAGTTACCTTTGCTATCGTGGTTGCTGTCTCAGCTGGGACTACTAAACAAGTCATTCTTCAAGAAATTCAGAAGGCATGCAGTGGTAGCATTACTTGTATTGTCTGCATTTATAACACCATCGGGCGATCCATTCACATTATCTGTGGTATTTATCCCGCTCTACTGCTTATACGAGCTAAGTGCATTCTTTGTGAAACCAGCTCCTAAAGAAGAGGATGACGAAGAAGAAGAGGCGACAGGACAAACACAGATCAAAGAATAGAAAATCATTAAAGCCATATATAAATAACACTGCAACAAGGATAGTTACAGTGCTATTTATTTAGTAACTTTCTAATATTAATCCAGAATATCTTTATTCATCAATATATCCGGTTTAGCGGCAAACTCTTTGAAATCAGGTGCGGACGAATGCCCATTGAACGGAGCGTAATAATGATTCGGCTTATCCGGCTCCCATGCATTACGCCAGAACAACACCCAACCGATCCTATATTGATTGATAACAGAATAGACGGCATCGGTGAAGTATTGTGGATATGGTATCGACTCCATTCCTGTTTCTCCGACAACAGGCAGTTTACCCGATCTTTGCGCATAAGTGGTTACAATTTTCAAGTTACGATCCATGGCTGCTTTATAATTAGCCACTGCAACCGAATCGCTCCCCGTGGCATAGCAATCGTATCCTACGATATCTACATATTCATCTCCGGGATACCGTTCTAGGAACTCGGTTTCATCCTTTGTCTCAGATGGAGAATAGGCATACAGCAGATTATGAACATTCTTCTTATTGCGCAGATGATCCACAGTCATCGTCCAGAGTTGCTTGTATTCTTCCGGTGTACATTGCTCACTTCCCCACCAGAACCAGGCTCCGGTATGCTCATGATACATACGGAACACAACAGGTATCAAGTTACCCTGTTCGTCTTTCAGGTCGAGAAAGAAGTCTCCGACACGATTGAGCCTGGTAAGGTATTTCTCATGGTTAGAGCCATTAGGTAAGATTGTCCTTACGACAGAATCCTGCGCGCAATCCCACGAAGTATTACCGGTAACAATATTATCACCATGCCAACTGGCAGTTGTTATCCCCCCTCGCTTATAGGTCTCTTTTATATATTGCTTCATATCGGAGAAATAGACTGAATCGAGGTTAAACTCAGCCCCTATTTCCACATGGCCGAGTTCCCAGCCTACAACAGCAGGATAGTCACCGGCTACATCTTTCACATCCGAACGGCCACTCTCTTTATACCAGCTATGCCCATAGGCCAAAGCATCCTGATGGCCGACCATTATACCTTTGTCCATCAATTTGAAGAGACGGTTATACAGTTCTACGGTCTCTGTTGTTACATCCTTATCAACCGGTATATGTTCGTACATAATTTCTTTCTTTTGGTTACACGATATAAGCATCAAACCAGCTATAAAAACAACTAAACATCTTTTCATATTATTCATACATATTAGGTAAGTCTTTTTCTAATAAAATGATTCCCGAACCGGTGAATTCTTTAAAATCCATTTCTGCCGGATGACCTTTATCGGGCGCATAATGGTGTGACGGATTATCATAGGCATTGCGCCAGACAAGCACGTAACAGACATTCACTTTCTTCAGTATTGGCAATAAAGCAGATGTAAACCAATCGGCTTGTGTCACACCCTCTAATCCCGTTTCTGTAAACGCTGCGAGTTTTCCCTTTCTTTTGGCGACATCTGAGACTATCCGCAGTTTCTTTTCAGCCAAAGCAGGATTGTTATTGCCGTCGGGACGGAAATTCCAATAATTATCCATGCCCAGCATATCCACATACTTATCTCCGGGGTAATAATCGAGGAATTCTTCTTCAGTATCGAACCTGCAATCGGGCGAAAAGGCATTGATAAAATTGTGGACGCCTAATTCATCTTTCAGATAATCGACTGTAAAACGCCATAATTCTATAAACTCTTCTTTTGTACAATGACCTTTTCCCCACCAGAACCAGTCACCGTCATATTCATGATAAGGACGGAAGATAATAGGGATCAGTTCTCCATTTTCAGTTCGGAAAGCATCCGCAACATCAGCCACAGTCTTCAGATAGAATTTATAGGTATCATGTAATTTACCACCAGAGAGGATATCAGATACAATTTTTACCGGGTTCTTCTCCCAATAAAAACTTCCCCCATTTGCCGGATTCTTCTGATGCCATGCGAAAGTGGATATGCCACCACGATTATAGGTATCTACTACCGACTTTATAAGCTTTGCCTTTTCCTTCAGGAACTGTTCGGTATTTGTTACTGTCACATCAGCGAAATCGAGACCGATAACAGCCGGATGACTCCCTGTTATATCCTTTACATCGCTGCGGTCTTTATCTCCACGCCATGTCCGCCCGTAAGTCGTCGCTTCCTGATGACCAAACAAAACTTTTCCTTCATCTTGAATCCTTTTCAGGTTGCGGAATAAGGCTTTTGTCTTTGGAGATGCGTCTTTATCTATCAGTTCAAAACTTTGCGATTTACATAAGAACGGGATAATCATAAGGACGACTATGGCTAAGTACCTTTTCACTTTTTAATCAGTTACTGTAAATAATACTTTCTCTTTAATATCTGCTGAAGATGTGCCTACTTTCAATTCAAAATCGCCGGATTCCACAACTCTCTCATTCTGAAGATTGATAAACGAAAGATCATTCAGATTTAGATTAAATGACACCGTCTTCGTTTCTCCCGGTTTTAAAGAAACCTTCTCGAAACGGCGCAAGCGTATCATATCGGGAATGATAGAAGCATACAGGTCACTTGAATATAGTTGTACAGCTTCCTTTCCCTCCACAGTTCCGGTATTAGTCACATCTATTGTTATTGTTATACTTTCTTTCGAATCTTTTGACAGAGATGTCTTATCAATTTTCACATTCGAATAAGCAAAAGTCGTATAGCTTAAACCAAAGCCAAAATGAAACTCCGGATTGAAATCACCTTCATAGTTATAAGCACCGGCATTTGCTTTCTGCTCTTCCGAATACTTATGATAATACGGAGCGATGGAATTAGGGAATGCCGGATAAGTATAAGGTAATTTACCCGATGGATTGACCTTTCCTATAAGAACATCAGCCAAAGCATCAGCTCCGTATGCTCCCGGCAGATAGGTCTGCACTATTGCATTCACTTTACCTGCAATCTTTGAAATAACACGGGGACGTCCCTCACTAAGGACAAGTATTACTTTTTTACCTTGTTTCAGAATTTCCTGCGCCAGTTCGGTCTGCAATTCGTTCAGATAGATATCATCCAGATCACCCGGTTTTTCACAATATGAATTTTCACCCAGACATAGAATCACATAATCTGCATTCTTCGCTGCTGAAACAGCTTCTTCAAAACGGTCTTTGTATTCGGTACGATACTCTATGGAATCTGTATAACTAACACCCGGAACATAGCTTATATTCTCTTTACCAAATGTTTGTTCGATAGCAGTAAGCAAGGTATTTGTTGATAAGAACTCATTGACTTTTTCTCCCTGCCATGAATATGTCCATCCTCCATTCAACGCACGACGGCTAACAGCATTCGGCCCTGTCACCAATATCTTTGCACCTTTCTTCAAAGGGAGGATATTATCTTCATTCTTAAGCAGGGTTATCGCATCTGCCGCAGCGTCATATGATGCCTGTTGGAATTCTCTTGAATTGAATTCCGGGTAATCTTTAGCATACGTATTCGGTGTTTCAAATAGTCCCAGTTTCAGTTTGAATTCTATTATCTTAGTTACGGCATCATCTATCCGTGACATCGGTACCTCGCCCTCATTCACCAGTTCGGTCAACATGCCGCAGAAGCGCTCATAATCGTAAGGGATCATCGACATATCTATACCTGCATTGATTGCCTGTTTAATGGCATCTTTATGGCTATTGGCCGAACGTTCACGGGTATACAGATTTTCAATGTCCTGCCAGTCGGTAACGACCATCCCTTTAAATCCCATTTTCTCTTTCAAAAGCGTTGTCAGCAGCTTAAAACTGCCATGCACAGGTTCACCATTAATAGAACCTGAATTTATCATCACAGAGGCAACTCCTGCGTCTACCGCAGCCTGAAATGCCGGAACGTGATATTCTAAAAGCACATTTTCAGGAATAAATGCCGGTGTACGGTCTTTTCCGCTTACAGGAACGGAATATCCGAGAAAATGCTTCATACACGCACCCACCTTAGCAGGATCAGCGATATTGTTGTTGTCACCCTCATAACCTTTGATCAGTTCTACACCGAAGACAGAACCGATATACGGATCTTCTCCAAATCCCTCATATTGCCGTGCCCAGCGTGGGTCTTGCCCGAGATCAAGTACAGGAGAAAAATTCCAGGGAACATTACTTGCCCGGGTTTCATAGGCGGTTATCTCTCCCATCTTACGTGCATGAGCCGGATTCCATGTAGCGGCAAGTGCTATTTCCTGTGGAAACATAGTGGAGCCTGCAGTATAGGTTGCGCCATGTATCTGATCCAATCCGTATACGATAGGTACTTTAATACGTGTTTCTTTCATCGCGACTTCCTGCATTTGCTCCACAGCCTTATTCCACCATTCGGTAGAACGTGCACGTACATTCGGCGAATTGAGGATAGAACCGATATGGTAGTTGACCACAGCATCACGAAGTTTATCCATATCTAATTTCATTGTGCTTGAGGGTGGCGTATCTTCTCCCTCACAAACCGCATCAATGCTGATCTGCGCCATTTGTCCCACCTTCTCGGCTAAAGTCATCTTTCCGGCAATCTCTTTTGCCTTGCTTTCTAGGTCTGTTTTGTTCTGGGCAGATAATCCTCCAGCCATCGCTATTGTTGTTGTCATTATTAAAATACCTTTTTTCATTTATTTTTATCTAATTGATATAATGCGATTTATCTTGCAAAAAGTTACAAAAGTTACACTTTTGCACTATTTTTTCTATCTTTCTTTTTAACTAAAATCTGACATTCCTGACACAATTTTTAGTTTAAATCCCCAAAAATGAGGAAACTTGTTTGCTTGTATCTCGTTTACTTGTCAACTTTATCCATGTCAAAGAACGTCCTCCACTTACTATCTGACTCCTTTAACTACCCTGGCTACCCTTCATATATAGATAAAGTTATCCGAAAAAGATAGTCACTCCATACCGAAATGCTCTATCATTTCCAAACATATACGACTATTGTGGTAAGGACATTTCCAGAATCCGGCTTTATCGTCTTTTTGATTAACCTTCCCATCTTCCAGACGGCTCCATATCCATTCGCCGTTATGCTTATCAGTAATCTGATTTTGTATGTAATGCCATATTCTTGCTGCCTTTTCTTTGTAACTGATTTCCCGTGAATTTTTACAGGCATACATATAGCCAACAACAGCTTCGGCCTGCACCCACCAATGGCGTTCTCTATCAGTATGATCTCTATCTTTTTCATAGATCATACTACCGTCAGCAACCAGTCCTTCCGATGCCGCATCTGCTATTTTCAGGGAAAGTTGCCTTATCTTATCCAGCAAATCTTTATCTCCTAATACCTCGGCAGCCTCATACAATAACCATGAAGCTTCTATATCGTGCCCGTAAGAAATAGCCGATGATCTGACTGCCCAATCTTCGCCAAAGAATAATTCCTGATGGAAAGTGTTATTGTTTAATATTTTGTCGGAGAAAATAAGAATTAACTCCCGCTGTGCTTTCTTCAGTTCTTCATTATCCCATACCCTGAGAAGATTGGTATATGGTTCGAGAATATGCAAATGTGTATTCATCGACTTCTTTTCGTTCGCATCCTTTTCACTAAGGCGCATATCTTCGATAGGTTGCCATTCACGGGTAAAAGCCTCGAAATAACCACCATATTTTTTGTCCTTATATTTCTCGATCAAATGGAATAATTCTATGGCTAAATCCAGAGCTTCCTGATTTCCCGTCGCACGGTAATATTCCGAAAAGCCATACAGGGCAAATCCCTGCGCATAAACCTGCTTCTTAGTATTCGCAGGATTCCCTTTATAATCGAGTTCCCAATATACGCCTCCGAATTTCTTATCCAGAAAATACTGTTTTATATAATCATAGGCTCTGGTAGCAACATCAAGATATTCTTCATCTTTCAGAATACGGTAAGCGGCCGAAAATGTCCACAATATGCGGGCGTTCAATACCGAGCCTTTATTCGCATTTTTATGAAGCCGGTCATTTCCATCGATACGGCCATAGAATCCCCCATATTCGGCATCCTGCATTTTATCGATCCAGAAAGGGAGTATATTCTGAGTCAGTTCTTTTTTAAATCCATTCATAAATTAGCCCCTCCAACCTCCCCAAGGGGAGGCTATTTAACAAGGAATTATTTCTTAATAAATTTTTTAGTTCTCAATTTCCCCCTCCGGGGGATTACAGAGGGCCTACTTTTCCGCCCTTCTTTTTTCCAGTTCGGCCGTTACTTCTCTCACTTTCTTTTCTGTCAGCGGATAGAACATCATCCCGATAAATGCAAGGATACAACAACCCGCAGGAATAAGACTGATCATCAGGCGTTCACCGAAAATGGTTTCAACGCTTTGCTGCGCAATGTCGGGACTATATTTAAACAGGAACAATATCCAACCTGTCAATGCGGCTCCCAATGCCCACCCCAGTTTCTGTGACATGGAAGATGATGAGAATATCAGTCCGGAAGTACGGCGGTTTGTCTTCAGTTCCTGATAATCCACTATATCGGCGAACATACTCCACAAAAGCGGAAGCACATATCCCGCAAAGAAAGATATCAGCGTTTGCAATAGCAATATCCAGCCTAATTGATTAGGGATAAAGAAGAATATAACACTCAATACTGCCGCAGCGGCCATAGCAATCATATATGTCCTGCGTTTTCCGTATCTGGCTGATAATGTAGGTGCAAGTATTACCCCGGCAAGATTTGCCGCCTGTCCCACAAGGAAATAGATAGTTGTCATATCCCATCCTGTAAACGGCATTTTATAGGCAACCTGCACATAATCGCGGAAGTAATAGATGGCTACACCGTCACGCACTGCATTAAACAGTAATGCCGCCAGGCCTGTAGCTACAAGAATCCACCACGGAGCATTACGGAAAAGTATTTTCAGGTCATTCTTTACAGATGTGTCCTGCTCTTCATTTACGGGCTCTACCCGTTCCCGCGTCCACTTAAAGCACAGGAAAAACAGTATTGTACACAACACCCCGATTGTAGCCACACCCAAAGTCCAGCCGATAGGCGAGGTGCTGATCGATGTTTCGGCGGTCTCTATTGCTTTATCGATAGTATCTGATCCGAAAGCATTTCCATAAGTATCAACCAATGGTTGCAGAAGCATAAAGGTGATAAAGCTACCGATAAATGCAAAAGACATACGATAGGAAGATAGTATATTTCTTTCCTGCGGATTAGGTGACATCACACCCAGCAACGAAGCATAAGGCACATTGATCAATGAATACACAATCATCATCAAAGAATAAGTGATATAAGCATACACCAGTTTCCCCGTATAGCCGAAATCGGGCACAAAGAATGTAATAACGCCCATCACAGAGAATGGTATCGCAAACCACAAAAGATAAGGACGGTAACGCCCCCACCGGGTTTTAGTCCGGTCTGCCATAATTCCGACAAAGAGATCGAAAAACGAATCCCAAATGCGTGCCACAAGGAACATGGTTCCAGCTGCGGCTGCTGTTATACCAAATACGTCGGTATAGAAGAAAAGGGAGTACATCCCGAATATTTTCCAAAACATGGAGGAGGCCATATCGCCGAATCCATATCCTACTTTTTCTTTTAATGATACTTTAGGTGTATTCATGGTTGTTTGTTATGGGCCTCCCCAACCCCTCGGGAGGAGGGGCTACTCCTCCCCTGAGGGAGGTGAAAGGGGCCGTTATTTTTCTAAATTCTTTTTAATAATCGCAGTCAAAGTCTCCACAGATGTTGCCGAACGATAGCCGTCAGGCGCCGTGTTCAGGCAGTAATCCAACAGGCGGTCTATCGAGGACACTGCGACATGCATACGGGTATCGCATGATGCGTAATAGAGATAGACCGTTCCGTCATCGTCTACAATCCATCCGTTTGTGAATAGTACATTCGATACATCTCCCACACGCTCTTCGCCAAGAGGCGCAAGAATATGACCTGCCGGTTCAGCGATCAGTTTATCAGGCTGTTCCAGATCGGTGAGGTAAATATACAAAACATATCTTAATCCTGCAGCACAGGCACGAACTCCATGAGCGAGATGTAGCCAGCCTTTCGGGGTTTTTATCGGATGAGGTCCTTCACCGTTCTTCAATTCTTTAATCGTATGATAATAGCGGGAATTGATAATCTTTTCTTCTTTTATCTCGGCATTGGTTATATCATCTATCAATGCCCAACCGATTCCGCCACCGCTTCCGGCATCGATAAACCCATCTTGTGGACGAGTGTAAAGGGCATACTTTCCATTTACAAATTCAGGGTGAAGAACCACATTGCGTTGCTGGCTCTTTGTTTTCAGGTCGGGCAGACGTTCCCATTTCACCAGATCCTTTGTACGGGCAATCCCTGCTGCTGCCACGGCCGAAGAAAGATCTCCCGGTTTTGCATCCGGATCTTTTCGTTCTGTACAGAATACCCCGTAGATCCATCCGTCTTCATGGGCAGTAAGGCGCATATCGTATACATTTGTATCGGGATCGTCCGTCTCTGGCATAACGATTGGAAAATCCCAGAACCTGAAATTATCAATACCGTTAGGGCTTTCCGCTATGGCAAAGAACGATTTGCGGTCGTTTCCCTCCACCCGAACGGCCATCAGGTATTTGCCGTTCCACTTCATTGCACCGGCATTGAACGTCCCGTTGATGCCGAAACGTTCCATAAAATACGGATTGGTCTCGGGAGACATATCGTATCGCCAGAATACAGGGGCATGGGCTGCTGTTAATACCGGATATTTATATCGTTCAAATATGCCGTTACCGGGCAATATCGGTTCGTTTTTGCGCGTGATCAAGGTCTCGGATGCCGCAGTTACAGCCTCCAGACGTTTGTAGAATAGTGCGTTCATTAGGTTATTGTTTAAATAGTATTATTATATCTTTATTTTAGTTGATCTGCGTATTCTTTAATTACTTTAATCGTGGAATCGGTATCGAAGACGGAGTTTAGCCCCTGCTCTTCCTGCGATGGATCACCCACATAATCATCCCACGGCTGCCAGAATTCATGAGCCGGGCGGCCGAATCCTCCCCATGCCCAAAAATTGCATCCGGCCAGAACTCCGTTGTCCTTTGATGCTGCTACAATCTGCCCAAACACATTGGCATAATATTTATCGCGCGCCGTTACAGGATCATCCAGTGTATATTTGTGATTGTCGCGAGGGAAGCCGAATTCTTCCATTACAACAGGTTTGTTCAATCTCTTTGCAATGGCAATATGCTGTTGCATATATTCGTTCGTTTTTTCTATGCCTGTTTTTACCGATCCGGGGATATCGTTGACATCTATCCAACTCCAGTTTTTTGGCCAGATATGCATAGTCAGATAATCTACATTCGGATCAGCATGCATTTGTTCGAATAAGACAGAATCCATTTCTGTGCCCCATACTCCTTCCGATCCGATGGAAATGAGATGATTAGGATCAAGAGAACGGATCAAAGCGGTCGATTCTTTTATCCATCTGGCGAAACCGGCTTTGCCTTCTTCGCTAAAAGCACGCGGCTCATTACCTACCTGCCAAGCCATGATAACAGTATCTTCCGTATATTTTTTGTTGGTATACCGGTTTGTTCGGCTCAAAACATATTTCACATGCTCATTGAACATGGCATGGCAACTATCACAATCGGCATATTTTGCGACATGCTCTACAAATACAGGCCAGTCATGCACTCCTTTTTCAGGAACATTGCCTTTTCCTGCCCATTCGAGATATTGCCCATATCCACCACTCCATTCCCAACTGTTGTTAAGATAAAGTACAGCATGCATATTACGTTTTCCCATCTCTACCAACAGGTAATCCAATCCATCGAAAATAGTATCGTTGTATACTCCCGGGGCTTGTTGCAGTGTAGGCATCACTTTTACGGCTTGCCCGGCAACACCATCGGCTCCAACCAGTATACGCAGATTGTTTATACCGTTTGCCTGCATAAAATCCAGCTCCTTGTGCAGACGTTCACGGTTTCCACCCTGTCCTTCTGAACCGAGGATCGCTCCATACCAGAAGTTTGTACCGATGAAATAATACGGTTTTTCGCCAATGAAAAGCTGCCCGTTCTTCTGTTCTACAAAAGGGGTTGTATCAGTTATGTCAGTTTTCTTCTGAGAGCAGGATATGAATGCCATAAGAGCAGTGATTACAGTAATGAATACTATTTTCTTCATCATCGTTCTATATTTTTATTTATATGAGATATTTTCCAGTATTTCTATTTTGTTTGTCGTTGTAACAGGATTAAACAGGTCTTTTAGAGATTCTATGCTAATCTTAGACTGAGGCTTGAAATCATTCGAACTCATGTAATTGATCATACTATGATACATCTGTTTAGCTTCAGGTTTATCTATCACCGAACCTAAATCCGACATACAAACCAATAGTTTACCATTATCCATCTGGAATTCGAAAATGAGTCCCAGTTTATGATTTCTTTCCACATTGTCGATCACCTGCACAATAGGACGATATGTAGACGGCGTTTTATCCAGTATCAACGGATAGCTCTGTTTAATGATCGGGAACCATTGCCAACTTGTATGCATATCAGTAGGAAAATCCTTGAATAGCGGATGCTCCGGATTTGTCAATATACCTAATGTTCCCGGTGAAACTGGCTTTTTAGCATTCTCACTAATAGTCTTGAACATACGGTAGTTCCAGTAATCGGTCTGGAATAATCCGCCGACTGTGGACTGTTTATATTTTTCTTTATTGGGAAACCAAAGGACACTTTCTCCTTTTTTTAGTCTACTGATTGTAGAATCATCCAGTTTATCAGTTACTGTAATTCCCGCAAGAATATCTATTGAAACATTTTCGGGATAAATCCATAAAGGATAGGTATTTTTTGCTTCTATTCCTTGTATTTCCAATGACAGGATCACTTTTTGCGCTTTCGATACGGATGAAAGGGATATTTGTATTTGCCCTACGTCTAGTAATCCTATCTGGTTAGATTCTATTTTGATATTACCTTCATCTATCGGTTGTCCTTTACCATCGCTTAACGTCCAATTCAAATCCTTTCCTGCCAATCCGTTTTCTGAATAATTGGCGATCCTGATATCCCCTTTCAGTGTTTCGTTATTTGTCCAGCAGAATTTTTCTGTTACAAATAAGGGCACAACCGGAGAACAGAATTGTCTCCATTCCTCGGGAGTAACCAATCCCTTGCTATCCATAAACGCATCGAGGATGCCGACAAAAGCAGAGCCCTGTCCCGGATAATCTTGCAGATCTAGTAATTGAAAACCTCCGAATCCGGCAGTTCTTAAATCCATTTCAATATCTGCTTTATACAATTGAACAGCCCATTTTCCCGAAGCCTTGAAAAAATCATCAGCCTGATCGGCCATTCCGGCATCGGCAAGCCTTTTTTTGAATACTTCAAAATTGCGGGGTTGTAAGACACCTGTGTATTTCTTTATTTCGTTATAATCAGGATAAACCTGAAATTGTCCCGATTCGTGGCTGATGACCGGAACCGTGCTCTTTGTTATCGCTTCCGAAAAGTCCATGACAGAATTTGGGTAAGTATGATTTATATATCCACCATCGGGCGCATCGGCAAATGAAAAAGAGCCTCTTACATGCGTGTTGAAAGGATTGACTCCCCATTCTCCGCCAATACGACAGGTTACTAAGAAATCCTCTTCCGGGAGTTGTCCGTTATACCCCAAAAAATTGTTCGAACCAAAAGCATAGAGATGTCTGTTATCTATTTTCCGAAAAGTATCTACCAATGTATTCATCGCTTCCTGATCTCCGGATAGCTCATTTCCCAGAGCGAACATCACAAATGAAGCATGGTTGCCATATTCATTCTGTATATTGATTCCTTCTTTAGTCAGATAAGAGATCAGGCGTTCATCATCTTTATTTAATGTTCCCCAGAATGACAACTCCGGTTGCAGATATATTCCTTCTATATCAGCAGCTTCGAAACAAGCCTTTGGCGGACACCATGAATGGAAGCGGTAATGGTTTATTCCATACTCTTTTGCTGTTTGGAAATATTTTCTCCAAGTATCTACATCCATCGCTACATGGGCGGTGAGGGGAAATACACAGGCGTCGTGCTTGCCTCTTAAAAATGTTATATGATCATTGATCGCAAATTGTGTTCCTTTTGTTTTAAAGTCTCGCAGACCGAAACTGACCGTCTGGGAGTCATATATCTCTGTTCCTTCAAGGCTTACATACAGTTTATATAATGCCGGATTAAATTCACTCCATAGCAAGGCATCTTCACCTAAAGGATATTCAATTTCAAATTCATTTTTTGATAAATCCAGATCATGGGTTACAGCGTTTACTTTATGTTTCTTATCTGTATTCCATGCTTCAGCATCCAGTCTTACTCTTACATTTTCTATATTCTGCTTAGATAGTTTAAACTTCACCAAAACAGTTTTCTTTTCCGCATCAGGATAAATCTGAATATCTTTCAGGTGCAATGAATTAGCCGCCTCAAGATAAATTTCACCGATAATCCCATTCCAATTTGTCTGGGTTGATTCGGTATAGGCATGGGAACTGATTATTATCTGCGGTGGTACAGATTCACCGTTATCCACCATAACGGTAATGCTGTGGCTACCTGTAGAAAGGAAAGAAGTTAAATCATAAATCTGAGATGTAGAGATATTATCATTCGTTCCTACTGGTTTTCCGTCTACCCATACCATTGTAGGCTTTGTACGTTCTAAAGTCAGGGAAATATTCTTTCCATCCCATAATTGAGGAATATCAACTTGTCTTTTATACCACGCTTTACCAACATAAGAATAGATACGTGAAAGATGGGTGGTTTCATCTGTTTTGGTATTTAATACACCCTTTTTATTGGTGTCGGTTGTGCAGGGTAAAGTTACCGACTCTGTAAAATCAGTTATCTGCCAGTTTTCTTCCAGTCCTTTATTGAGTGAATCCAGTTGGAATGACCATTCACCTTGCAGATCAATACGGGAACGCTCATATTTCTCCGTTTTTTGACAAGAGGAATATGTGATTATGGTTGCAATTAAGAATATAATATAACCCGTTCTCATAATTTTTATGATCTGATAATGATATTTATTTTATATTTAGTTTTTTCCTGAATAATGCCATAGCTGCATCATTGAATTCCTTTCCTACACTATGCCCGAATTCAGGAAATGCCATCCAACTTTTTTCAGATTTCACCTGATTATATGCTGCAAAGTTGATATGTGGCGGACAAACTTCATCCTGTACACCAATGCCCATAATCAAAGGACATTCTATCCATTGGGCCAGATTTTTGATATCGAAATAAGTTAGCAGATTATATAAATCGTCCCATTTCGCTTCAGGATGATTTTGTATATAATTATCGAAATCACTCTTTGGCCAGTGCGCGATTTTAAAATAATCGGGATAATCCGAAAGGAATGGAATATTTGGTGCGGCTACTTTTACCCGCTTATCTAAAGCAGCAGCCACAAAAGACAAGGCTCCTCCCTGGCTACCTCCACGAACAGCAATTCTTTCAGCATCGATCTCGGGACGGGAAGAAACAAAATCCAAAGCCCTCACTACATCAAGGAATGCACCACGGTAATAATAATTATCCTTATTGTCCAAACCGTAAGTTATCCATGTTCCGTATTTATTTGTTGGTTGATTCAGTGCTTGCCCACGAATGGATAGAACGAAATATGCAAATCCATCCCACCATTGATTCGGGTAATACGGTTGTGATCCGTAACCCATATATTCTACAATTACAGGGTGTTTCCCTTCCCGTTTAGGTTTGGCATAATATCCTTTTATAGTTTCGTTGCCGAATGACTTCATCTCAACCAGATACATATCATAATCGACTTTCGAAGCTTCTAGAATCGGAGTAAGTTTATAGCCGGGTACGATCTTTGCCAGTTCTTTCAGATTATTATCCCAGAATTCCTTAAAATCAGCTTTTGCATCTATCGGGGATTGGATTTTTTCAGGTTCGTAACCGACATTGAATTTCTTTTCACAAACCGTTTCCCCATTCCGTTTGAATTGAATTGTATATCTGTAGAATCCGGGTGCAGGATTTGTATAAGTAAAGTCTTTACTATAAATTTTATTCGCTTCTAATTTAATGTTTATAGAATCTGTTGTAACAGGTTGAAAATCGTCGGTGGTTAACGTCACAAATAATTGTCCGTCAAGATCCCAACGGTTATTATTTTGTAAATCAACAGTGATCTTGATAGGATTTTCACCCATGAAAATATAATAGGAATCGGCTACAATGGCATCCAGCTTCAACTTATCATTTGTATTTGCTGATGAAACGGTTAACTTGGCGCTGTCTAAAAAACCTCCGGCAGCGCTCCATCCGTCATGGAATTTTATTGCGATCAGGTTGTCTCCGGGCAGATTCAGGTCTTTCTCATAAACAAGGTAATTACGTTCGTTATCGAAATAACCCATATAATCATGAGGGAAACGGCCTGTTTTGCCTACCAAAGTTCCGTTCACATACACCTCATCGCAAGCGGCAAAACGGCCAAGATGCAGGATTGCTGCTCCTGATCTTTCTATTGCATTCCGTAAGCTATCGCCTAGCTGGATTGTTTTACGATACCACCCAAAGCCATTTTCAAGGGAAATATTCTGATCTTTAAGCAATCGGGATGATACAACTTCCTGCCAGAATGCATCGTTATAATCCGCATTCATCCAAAGACTGTCTGTCCCCTCACCCGCATGGAATTTCCATACATCGGAATAAGACTCACTCACTACAGGAGACAGATCTTCCTTTATTTCATTCTGGCAGGAAGATAGAAAAAGTATCTCCAAAATGATAACCAAACATTGTCTTAAAGCATTCATCTACCGTTGTATTCTTTTAATGTTCTTTTTACGATTCGCCCCCATGGCTTCAGGTCATTGTCCGTCCATCCCGTTAGCGGAGATGAAGCGTCTTTGACCATCGAACAGGTCTCATCCTTACTCGATACAGACCATGTAACCCAACTGATTTTGTTCGCTTCCATCCAATCGAGCCATTCCTGCCACGATGTATGATCGATAGGGCCATTACCGGTTGCTTCCATCGATGCGCACTCAGAGATAAAGACAGGTATTCCTTTTTTCAGCGCATAATCGGTCCTGTCACGCAGATACTGCTTATGTGTAGCGGCATAGAAATGAACAGTATACATTATATTCTCATATCCCTGAATAGGATCGTCGGCAACCAGATGTATATCCTGATCCCAATGTGGACAACCTACCAGAATGATATTCTTTTTATCGATCTGGCGGATTGTTTTTATCAGTTCTTCCGAATAAGCTTTTACATCAGCCCATGATTGTTCTTCGGGTTCATTAAATATCTCGTAAATAATATTCGGGTAATCCTTATATTTAGTTGCGACCTGAATAAAAAATGCTATCGCTTCCTCTTTTTTGATTGTATGGCTGTGCCAGTCTATAATGACATACATATCATTCTCAATAGCGGCATCTACCACGGTATACAGGCATTGCATCGCTTTTTGCGGATTATCTATATATGCTCCGTCAGGGTCGACTCCTATAGCCGCACGGATCAGGTTTGCATTCCAATCAGTTTTCAGCCAGGCGACTGTTTCCTTATTGTAAAACTCCGACCACCAGTTGTGCCAACCCAGACTTACACCTCTCAACATCAGAGCATCGCCTTGCTGATCAACTAAGGAAACACCTTTCACAGACAGAAATCCATGCTGGCCGACAAATCCTTTTAGTTGTTCTTCTTCTGTTTGAGAATTACTTTCCGAACAATTCACATAGGATGTGAAGAAGAGAAGTAACAATATTATCAATAAGTTGCTGTTTATATTCAATATTTTATTGTTCATAACCGTATTATTTAATTACTTCTCTTCTTATAAAAATTTTTACTTAAAACTTTCTAACTGATCGCGTGTAATCACATAAGTCTGATTCATCGCATCCTGCCACCATTCATCAGTAGCATGTTCTGCACCGTACCATGGCATAAACCATGCCCAGCGTGCTCCGGCAGCCCACTGTTCAGATATAAGTCCTACCGATCCGTTCTCTGTTAATGCTATAATCTTATGTCCGTAACGGTCAAATTCAGTTTCATATGCAGATTTACAAGCGGCAGCATCTTTGTCATACAAGTCGCGGCCGATAATATCCACATAGGCATCTCCCGGATACCAGTCATCGTCACTATCTTCACTTGTCCATACCCAGATCAGGTTATTTACACCTTCTGTCTTGAGATAATCGAACATAGCGATCCATAGTTTCTTACAGGATTCTGCATCCTTACCCCACCAGAACCAACCTCCGGCTGCCTCGTGGAACGGACGCCAGATAACAGGGATTCCTTCGCTCTGTAATTGCTTCAGTGAAGTTGCTACTTTTGCCAGATCGGCTGTGAATACTTCATTTTCGAATGTACCCTCGGTTGTAGCTTTAGCCGCATCGAAATAGGTCTGCTCCTTATAGAATGCATAATCACTTTGCGAGTTAGCAGGAATGATATATATACCTGTCACCGTATAATCGTGTCCACCTATGATCAATCCGGATGCTTGCAGTTTAGTCAGGATATCGCTCGTAATAGTCATCTCATAAGAACTTCCGCTAATATCGAAATATTCATATCCGGTAGCTATTTGTGCCCAATCGCTCCCTTTTATTGAACCTTGCGCTCCGGCAGCTACATCTTTAATTGTAACACGTACAATATCGCCCTCCTTGGCCACAGCAAAACTTTGTACGGCAGCAGCATCTGTCAACTGCACACTTCCCGACCAGTCGCCAGGCATTGCTGTTTCGCCTTCCCATGGTCTTGCCGACACAGGAACATTCCAATGCCACATAAGGGATACAATACCTCCGGCATCACTCCAGTTCTTCACAGGAGTAATATCACTGTAATCGATCCAGTTAGCCGGAGAAAACGGCAGATGAACATAGTCGAAGGTATTCATTGCAGGATATTTTCCGGTAAGATTAAATACCGCATCCGCATTTTCGACATTCCAGTTTACATTGGCCATTGTCCCCGAAAGCACCTTTTCTTTATAGATGCCTCTGAGATATTCATATAGTTTAACAGCCTGAGCTGTCGCATTCGGATTGCAAAGAGAAGTTGTTATCACAGGATCGCCTTTTACAGAGAAACCGATCGTAACCTCTGGTGCCCCGGTGTAAGTAGGACCAACAACCACTCCTTCTGGTACTGTCAATTGGTAGGTTTCACCTTTTTGCAATCCGGTAATTTCTATTGTAAGCTTTAGTAATTTACCCGAAACGCTTGTTACAGATGCTCCATTGTTTATGGTAATCTTTTCAAGCCCGGCAGAAGGGAAGAATATATTCTGATCATAAGTCAGGACTATTGTCATATCACCATTAGGATTTTCTTTTCCTAAATCAATATTTGTAGTACCATCAGCCGGATTACTACTCACAAATTCTGGTATCCCGGGATCACCGATAACAGGATCGTCAACATCATTACACGAAGGCGTTGTTAATAACAATGCTCCTATAATCAGGCAGAAAAATGTATATAGTGTTTTTTTCATAATCTTTATTTATATGTATTGTCAGTTAAGAGCTTGTCCGGTAACTATTTCATACCGGACAGGCTTTATCAGTATTATCGCCCTGTTATAATAGAGATCTTATCAATCGTGAAATCTGAACCCTGAATAATTATACCATAGCCTTCGCTTGTTTTATCTCTTATATTATCCAGCCCTTCTTGCGTCAGCCTCAGCTCATATTCTTTTATAGATTTATCCCCCAGAACGTCTGTGGTCAGATAGACCCCTCCTATTTCATCGAATGGCATATTAACCCAGTTACCATAATTAAACTGTAATTGTCCCCAATTATCATTTTGGGTAAAATAAAGCTTAAGAATAGCGCCCGCCCTAAGATTTTCAAAATCAGAGATTGAAAGTATCGCTCTACCTCCATCACTCCAGGTAATAGCCAAAGGCCCCTGGAATATAATTGTTTCCACTACAGCCGAATTGATCACATAAATTGAATATGTCACGTCTCCATTCGAAGAAATAAGCTTAAAGTTGGTATTACCACTTGCACTGCTTGGAACAGATATACTAAGCGTATTTCCCTGAAGTATATACTGTACATTAGTTCCATTTACCTGAACCCCTGTCAGTTTATCTCCGTTTTCAACACTAATGGTCAATATCGTTCCTGATTTAATTTCCTCATCATCTCCCGGAAGTACAGGGATATAACAAAATTCCGGCTTAGTTACTGTCAACGACGGACTTGTTATAGTCTCACCATTCTTCATAGTAAGGGTAAGAGCTCCACTTTCTGCATCAACCGGAACAGCTACAACTAAGCTCGTTGCTGATGCAGGAGTCACTTCCACTGTTTTATTACCTCCAAATGTTACTTTTGCCACCAGATCAAGATTTGTACCGTTCAATGTTACACTCTCTCCTGCGGGAACCGAAGACGGACTGTATGATGTTACTGCCGGTTTCAATGTTGTAACGGCTATTGTTGCAGAATTTCCACTGGCAGTATTCAATGTGAGATTTCCACTGATTGTACCTTCAGGAACAGTCACTTTTATTTCTGTTCCACTTTGCGAAGATGGATCTACCGAATCCTCTACACCCGGGAAAGTTACATTTGTCACCAAGTCCATATTCACCCCGGTTATAGTGATCACTGTTCCGGTTCTGATATTTGTTGAAGGAGTCGCAACCAATTCCGTAGGTATGGCCATACCAATATTGGCGATGGAAACATGTACCCCTGATGCCGGAACCATCACTACAACACCATCGGTAACACCAGCTGTAATGGTGAATGACAGTTTATTGTTTTCCACTTTAAAGTCGACAGTGTCTCCGGCTGCGCCATCCGGTAATATCACATATTTAACCAGATCGAGATCGCTGCCTGTAAACTCGATTAAGCCTCCGGGTTTCTTATTAGTTAAGTCAACTATTTGCTCTACAGAAGGAAGAACAATCTGTAGTTCTATTTCCGATTCCAGTTCGATAGGAATAGCTGCAGTATCGGCAAGAATAATAGTTCCCGTCTGAGCCTTATCCGGTACAGTCACTTCTATTTTCCCACGTTCCCAAGTAAGGAAGTCTTTGTAAGTTACTTCAACATCCTTTGCAAAGATCACTTTTTGTATAAGGTTCAAATAGTCACCTTCGATAGTCAGTGTCTGTCCTGCCTTTACCGGAGACGGGGCTATACTCGAAATAGAAATAGGTTCGGTATATGTAAGTAGAGTTTTTGAGGTCAGTTCTCCATTCGGTGTAATCAGTTTTACATAACCTTCAGCTGCATTCTGAGGAATGGTCACCTTGATTTTTTCACTGCTTATTACTTCTATTTCGGTTATCTCTATATCATCAGGTAAGATAACTTTTGTTACTTTATCCAGATTTTTACCGATAAAGGTAAGCTGGCTGCCACGCAGGGCGGGACTCGGGCCATAAGCCTCGAGTAACACCGAACCCGCATTATCGTCATCATCGTTGGAACAAGCTGTGAATGAGACAACAAGTACTGCCAGCATCATTAATATTAGTCTGTTATATATATTCGTGAAATTCATTTTTTCAGTTTTTAAGATTATCTTTCAGCTTCTACTACACGTACATTATCAACATAGATCGTCGGAGAACAGTCTGTCCCCTCAGCACCTCCGGCTCCAACAAACAGAGTAATTCCTGAATAATGTCCGGCAGGTTTAGGGCTGCTAATCGACTCTCCGTTTATACCGTATTTAAAGTCGCTCAATGGCATTGTCACAGTAATCCAGCCATCTGTAGTGAACGAACCTGTCTCCGCCCAAGGCGTCCACAATCCGCGAGGATAGGTACTATCCCGTTTCCATGTTTCATTGCCACCATGAGTACCTGCATAGTCAGGCCAGTTACCATTATTTTGCCAGTTCAGCCAAACCTCGTCAACTCCTGTGAAAATAACCTGGAATGCACATGCCGACCAGTCTCCTATTACTTTAGCCTCAAACTTCACTGCATATTTGCTTAACGCACTGGCATCGAAGAAGTCAGGATCGTCCGGTGTATATGTCCAGCGATCGAAACAGAAATCAGCATCTGTACTTGATCCGTCTCCACCAAGATCTCCGGAGAAAATCAAATAATTCCCATTTATTCCATTATCAGAGGTAACTCCTTTTCCTCCATGCCAGCCAAAGAAATAGTCATAGTCCGGATAATTGCCATTATTAAAATCGAGAACAATATTGCGTTGATCACGGAAGTCGAAATAACTTTTACTTGTTCCATATACAGAAGTCACTTCTATAGGACCACTCTGTGCACCTGCGGGAACACGAACCTCTATATTATTTAGATCATAACTTATAATTTCAGCATTCAGTCCTCCGGCAAAAGTGACCGTTAAAGGATTTGCATCTTCATGAATAAAGTAAAGTCCCTGAATATAGGCAATATCTCCATCCTCTACATATTCGCAAGTCATTGTCCGCGGAGATGGAGCAGGAACTAATGTTTCGAATGAATAATAGCAAGAGTCATTATTCGTATATAACTTTATCAAATCTTCCTTCTCTCCCGGAATACCTGAAGGAATAGTCACTATAATAGCATTGTCTGTCACAAAATTCGGGTTCAGTTTCGCTTTCTGGTCGTTAAAGTATATTTTATTAACACTTCCCAGATTTTCTCCTATAATGGCAATCTGATTACCCAGATATGCTCCGGTCAACAATGAGTCCGAAACTGAGGCATCGCATGGCCGCACATATCTTACCACCGGAGTTCCTTTTCCCGATCCTCCGTTATCGTCATCAGAGCACGAGTTAAATGCAATAAGTGCTGACAGTGCGACAATTACATTAAATATATATTTTTTCATAATCGATCTGAACTAAAAGGTTAAAATGGATAATCGACAGGCTCCTGAGTTATAGAAGGAGTTTTTGTTATAGTCTCGGCCGGAACCGGTAACACTAGATTCTTTTCTGTAATTGTAATAGATGCGGCATCTTCATTGATGAAGAAAATAGTACCCTTTCCTGAAGGATCGGCACTAGGATTAATTGGGGTAAATCCTCCATGATACGCACCGCTGGCATTACGCTCCTGCCATGTATAACTTGCATTAGAAACATACTGACGTTCACGCTTCATGCCATTCAGATAAGATAGGGCTTTGCTCATATCGCGATAGCTCATTCTCTTGACATCAAAGAAGTTGACACTTTCAAGTGCAAACTCTACACGGCGTTCTTTGATAAGGTCATCATAAGTGATTGATGTAGCATCATAAGAAAGTCCGGCACGAGTACGCACCTGTTTAAACACATCTATAGCCAGGGCATCAGACGTAGAAGAACCGGAAGCAATGCAAGCCTCAACATAGCAAAGATATACATCAGTCAAACGGAGCAGATAAAGGTTATTCCCTGCATCCTGGTTAGTGGCTCCTGCCAAACCATCGCAATCGGCATTCGCCCCGATTACATATTTCCTGACGTGAGCCAGCATTTCATTGGCAGCTTCAGTAGATTCATCTTCCGAAAAATTGCGGTAAGTATAGCCACCACCACCCAGATTACTATACGAGTCTCCATTTCTCATGTAAGTATAATAACGGCGTGCGTCTCTCGGGTCAAATGTTTCCTGCAAGCTAAGCGTAGGGCCTTTCCCTGCTCCCCATGAAGAACCCAGAGTGATCAATGCGTTTCTTGAAAGAGAAACATTTCTCGGATTACCATATCCGTATCCGTCATTTGTGCATTGTATGGCAAATAACAAAGATGAATCGTTATTTCCTTTATTTCTTTCGAAGTGCACTTATGATCGAGCCATCCATGCTCCAGGCTGGAACCTGTTATCAGTGTCAGTTCCAGTTCTCCGATTTCTTCGATACTATCTCCTGCTACGCGTTTGGAACCGGCTCCGTTTTCTATAAAATTCAATTCATATTCGGCATGTACATGTATAGGAAAGGTAAAATGTTGTTTTACCCGCGAAAATATCATAAAACAATCTCTTTTTGACAGAGGTGTTACTTCTCTTAATATTGAATCTTTCATAAATTTTATTTAAAATGGCGCCAAACTATATAAAGAACACTTTATATATGGCCGTGGTTTTGTATAGTGAGCATAAATATATTAAAAATCTCGGATACTTATAATCGAGAGAGACAACTAAATCAAGAGTGCATCTCTTATTAAATTATATTTAAGCATTATGACATATATTATATTTTTGTATCTTAGCTTCATAAAACTGGTATTATAAAAACACTTGTTTAAGTAAGCTATTTTCTATACTACTATTAAAATCAAAAACCTAACTTCCACTATAAAATTGTATTTATACAGAGTTTAATATGGGAAAAAAACTGTTTTTCTTCGTCGTTATCTTCATTTTTTCTAAAAACCTATACTCAAAAAATGAATTGGATTCTCTATTTCAGGAACTTGACAATAAAATAAAGAATTGTGCTTTATATGTAGAATTAAAAGAAGCCAGAATAGAAGAACTTAAATCTGAAAAAATAAGATCTGCAAATTCTATAGATAAAATGTATTCTTTAAATTCTGCGATCTACAACGAATACAAATCCTTTATTTCAGATTCAGCCATACGCTACCTCAATTATAATATGGATATAGCATATTCTTTGAACGAACCTCATAAAATAAATGAAACATCCATTGCTACCGCAGATATTTTTTCGGCTCTGGGTATGTATAAGGAAGCTATAGACATAATCGATAACGTGAAAAGAGAGTTTCTGGATAAAGCCCAATTAATAGAATATTATTCAGCTTACCGGAGCATATATTCCGGAATGGGGCTATACACCCAAAACAGCCGTGACAGATGGCGATACTGGCAAAAAAACAACACCTACAGGGATTCTATAATCAGCCTGGCCGATTCGAATTCAGAAATATCTCTCAGATTACGTGAGAATACAATACGTGAACAGGGTAAAATAGACGAAGCCCTGAAAATAAACGATCAACGGCTGCAACATATTAAAATGGGAACGCCCGGTTATGCCTTAATCACCTTTCACAGGTCGTTACTATACAGAAAAAAAGAGGATAAAGAGCAGGAAAAAAAATATCTTATTTTATCTGCTATATCAGATATACAGTCAGCTATAAAAGACAATGCGTCTATACCCAGCCTGGCAAATATGCTGATGCAGGAAGGAGATGTAAACAGAGCCTATATGTATGTGCGCTTCTCCCTCGATAACATCAACGATTATAACACACGTATCAGAAGTTCAGAGATAATTAATATCCAGTCTATCATAGACAAAGCCTATCAGGCGAAGAGTAACGAACAGAGAAAAAAGCTCCGCATTTCCCTTATTATTACCAGTGTCTTATCCATATTGCTGATCATATCGGTATGTTATGTATACAAACAAATGAGGAAAGGTATTTTAATCAGCAAACGGCTTAAAGAAGCAAATACGGAGCTAAATGCCCTCAATCAGAAATTACATAATATGAATAATAACCTCAAAAATATAAACATTGAGGTAACTGAGGCTAATTATATAAAAGAAGAATATATCGGATATTTTCTCGATCAATGTTCGAAATATATAGAAAAAATGGATGAATACCGGAAAATGGTAAATAAAAAAATTCAGAATAAAGAAATAGAAAACCTATTCAAGATCACCAAAAATAATCAGTTGAAGGAGGAAGAACTCAAAGAATTTTTCACAAACTTCGACAATATGTTTATGCATCTATTCCCCGACTTTGTAGATAAATTCAATTCTTTATTACAAGATGATGAGAGAATCATATTGAAAAAAGGAGAAGTCCTGAATACCGAGCTTCGCATATATGCCCTCATGCGGCTTGGCATTGACGACAGTACCAAAATTGCTAACTTTCTTGGTTATTCGGTCAACACAATATATAATTACCGAGCGAAGATCAAAAACAAAGCAAAAATATCAAGAGAAGATTTTGAATGGACTGTAAAAAAGATTAGTACATTCCATAAATAAAAACCGTTAAGTTCCACTCTCAATATATTACGATCCCGACAAGTTAAAATGCCGGGATTTTTCATTAAAAGTTGTTTTCATGTGATAAAAATAACTTTAATTATTTGTGTTTTTTCCACTTATTCAACCTCCAGACAGCATGTCAACAATATGTTTATCAGCAAATTATGAAATTTAACATTTCACTTTTTTAGTTTTATCAAATTTTTGCATTTCCAATCTAAATATGTTTGCATTGAAAAATATCTAAACCTGAACATTTCATAAAACACCGTAAATCGAATACATATGATTAGACAAAAAAACAAACCATCAACATCTACCGAACCGATTTTCATAAGTCAACTGGTTCATCAGCTAAAAAGAGCTTTCCTTCTGTTACTTCTTTGTAATATTTCTTTTATGGGATGGGGATGCAGCAGCAACTCTCCAGATGAAGATATAAAGAAAGAAGAACCAGGAGAAACTCCGGATAATAAAGATGTAAGCATCATTGTGACAACCACAAACCGGTCTATGGATCTTCACCGGACAGGGGTTAGTTTCAGCGATAAAAGCAATATGTCGCCATCTACTATTACGATCGATCCTTCCGAAAAATTTCAGGAAATGGATGGTTTCGGAGCTGCGGTAACAGGCTCCACATGCTTCAACCTGCTAAGGATGGACAAAGAAGACAGATATAAATTTCTAAAAGAGACTTTCGATCCGAAGGACGGCTTGGGCTACAGCTACATCCGTATCTCTATCGGTTGCTCCGACTTCTCACTCAGCGAATATACCTGTTGCGATGAAGAGGGCATCGAAAATTTTGCCCTTCAAAGCGAAGAAAAGGATTATGTTATCCCAATATTGAAAGATATTCTAAAAATTAATCCTTCAATTAAAATACTAGGTTCGCCCTGGACTTGCCCCCGTTGGATGAAAGTAAATAATCTGAGCGACCTGCAACCTTACAACTCATGGACAAGCGGGCAACTTAACCCTAAATACTATCAGGATTATGCCACTTATTTTGTAAAATGGATTAAGGCTTTTGAAAAAGAGGGAATACCTATCACGGCTATCACCATTCAAAATGAGCCCTTGAACAGAAAGAATTCAGCCTCTTTATACATGGGTTGGGAAGAACAAAGAGATTTTATTAAAACAGCACTAGGCCCCCAGTTGGAGAAATCCGGGTTACATCCTAAGGTCTATGCTTTCGACCATAACTATAACTATGATAACATTGCAAGTCAAAAAAGCTATCCTCTCAAAATATATCAGGACACGGATGCGGCAAAATACTTAACAGGAGCCGCTTACCATGACTATGGCGGAAACCGTAGCGAACTTATCAATATCCACAACGGGCAACCCGATAAAGAACTCATTTTTACAGAAACCTCTATTGGCACATGGAATAACGGACAAGACCTGAACTCACGCCTGATGGCTGATATGGAGAATGTGGCGTTGGGTACTGTCAACAATTGGTGCAAAGCCGTTATTGTATGGAACCTTATGCTCGACACATCGCGGGGACCATGGCGTGACGGAGGTTGTAAAACATGTTACGGAGCAGTAGACATCAGCCTGTCCGATTTCAGAACAATAACACGGAATTCCCATTATTACATCATAGGACATATGTCATCGGTCGTAAAACCCGGAGCCGTCCGCATCGGCACAAAGGGATTCTTCGAGGACGGATTTATATATTCGGCATTCGAAAATACCGACGGCACCTATGCAATGGTATTACTTAACAAAAACAGCAGCAGTAAAAAAATAACCATATCTGATAATAAAAAACATTTCGTATTCGAAGTCCCGGCAAAATCTGTGGTCTCTTACAGGTGGGCAAAATAAAACTATTTAAATTATCTAACAATTAAAGGCCAAAATTTATTATGAAAAAATGCACATTTTTTATTCTAATGCTTGCAATCCTTTTCTGTTTCGCAGCTTGCGATGACGATAAGGATAAAATACCGAATTTAGTGTCTTTCGATGTAGCGGCTTCTGCTTATTTCGGAGATAGCATTCCTTTTTCGGTCACTGTCGATGGGAATGATCCATTAAACAAAATCCAGGCTATACTTTATTACAGTGATATTCTTGTATCTGAGACTTTTATTCCGGTAAATAATCCGGGAACATATTCCGGTAAACTATTTATTCCATTCCTGGGAAATATTCCTGACGGAACAGCCGAACTGAAGTTTGTTGTTAAGAATAAGGATTTTGATTTTGCTATATCAAGTACCAGTATAAACCTTTCCCGTCCTCAATTCCCATACCTGATATTAAAGACTGAAGCAGGAGAATATCAGATGAAACCTAGTTCGACGGGAGAGCATCTTTATGTCGCCAGCGAAGTTTTTCCATCGCAGTATACGCCTGCGCTTATTGTTGCTCCTGCGTATGGCGAAAGAGGCAATGAAATAAGTTTCGGATGGGTAAAAGAAAACAGGATAATAAAAGAAAACCAGACAGACTCTATCCCTTTCCTCAGCGACGAGGTAGGCGAATATGGTATTTCGTTCAATACCCTCACATATGAAGGAAGGCCGTTTGTTCCACCATCCTTTGCCAGGCATTTATTCCCCGATCCATCAAATGGATTAAGTATTCTGGAACAAGAATTCACTCAAAACCAAACAATTGTAATCGGCGGATATCCCGACCTGAACGACTGGTGGATAGACCCTACATTCTTGGATACAAACAATGATGGTTCTTTCACTTTCCGCGCCAAAGATGGTAAATACCGGATCACAGCCGACGCCAATCTTAAATATTTCAGAATAGAACCGATGATAGGTGATGCGCTTGCCGTTTTCAATTCTACTACAGGAGAAGGAACTATCTGGATAATAGGTGACGGCTACGTAGGAAATCCTTCTTACGCACGTAATTCTATCAACTGGAATGCTGACAAAGGAATCGCAACAGCTCCTCTAGGAAACAAAACATTCCAAATTAAATTTATTGCCGGAACCACATTAAGACCTTCATCTGGCGGCGTTAATTTTAAATTCTTCTATCAGAGAGGTTGGGGCAACGAGTTCACGAAAGACAGGATCAGCATTGTCAGCGACATTTTCGAAGCTCCGGCAACAGATGGCAACATCAGGCTGAAATCAGGCAAAACTCTTGTAACAGGAAAAGTATACGTATTTACCATAAATGCGTCCAGCTTACCTGTAACAATCACAGTTACTGAAGAATAAGTTAACCAATATCTAACAATTATAATTTTAAATTATATATGAAAATATCAGAAAAAATAACCGCTATAAGGCACAGACATGTACCTATGCAAAAAGCGATGTTACTGGTAATCGTGTCATTATTCTGCACTGCGAATAGTGTATACGCTATAGCCGATAAGAATGATGTAGCAGTAACCAATGAAATAACACAATCCGCGATCACTATATCAGGATTGGTTACAGAAGGAGACGGAAACCCCTTGATCGGCGTTACAGTAACAGTAAAAGGAACTACGACCGGAGTTATGACGGACGTTGACGGACGTTATAGTATCAGGGCTGCTGAAGGACAAACTCTCGAATTCAAATATATCGGATTCAACACCGAAACCCGCCAGGTAAAAAAAGGAGAAACCTCGATAAATATCCGTATGGTAGAATCATCAGTAGACCTGGAAGATGTAGTCATCGTAGGTTACGGGCAACAGAAAAAAGAAAGTGTAGTTTCTGCGATAAACACAGTCACGTCAAAAGAACTTGCCGTAACCGGACGTAGCCTAGCTAACAGTATCGCCGGACAGATAGCAGGGGTAATAGCCATCCAGCCATCGGGCGAACCGGGCTATGACGACTCTAACTTCTGGATTCGTGGCGTAAGTTCCTTTGCCGGAGGTACAAGTCCGCTGATCGTAGTAGACGGTGTTCCCAGAGGAAGTTTCAGCAACATCCCTGTTGACGAGATAGAAACATTTACCGTACTGAAAGATGCAGCTGCAACTGCAGTATATGGTGCCGAAGGTGCGAATGGTGTTGTTTTGGTTACAACTAAACGTGGTAAGGCTCAGAAAACAGCTATAAGTTTTAATATGGAGCATGCCATGAAAACCCCGATCCGTCTGCCCGAAATTCTGGATTCATACAGATCACTCAATTTATACAACGAAGCAATATGGAACGATGCGGGAAATCCACTGGCTGGCTGGGTAGCACCATTCTCTGATGATGTACTGGAAAAATACCGCACAGGTGTAGATACCGACCTTTATCCGAATACAAACTGGATGGATCTGTTGAGAGATCATACTTATACAAGCCGCTATACTATCAACTTCAGAGGTGGAGGCGATAAAGTAAAATTCTTTGTTTCTGGCGCATATTATAATGAAGACGGTATATACAAAGGGAATCCGATAGAAAACTATGATGCTAATCTCAAATACGAGCGTTATAACCTAAGATCTAATATCGATATGGATATAACCAAAACGACAAAAATGACGGTCGACATGAGTGGATTCTATGTCCAACAAAATGCACCGAGAAGCACAGCCGACCGCTTATTTAGCGCATTCACCATATTCCCTACGCATCTGATTCCAATGGTTTATTCTGATGGTACATTTTCCGACCATCCACTCAATACCGATGCTAATGCCGAACGGGCTAATCCTTATAACCTGTTGAATAACGTAGGTTACACAAAAAACTGGGAAGTAACTGTACAAACAAGAGTAGGCCTCGAACAAAAGCTAGACTTCATTACCGATGGATTATCATGGAAAGGTTCAATGAGTTTCGATTCATTTACTCAGGGTCGCATAGACAGAGCCAAAGAAGCAGAATCATACTATGCTGAAGGACGGGATGCCGATGGAAATCTGATCCTAAAACAGATAAAGGCAGGATCAGCTCTGGCAAACCCTACGTCTTCATCCAGTTCGGGAGAGAAAAGAATATATCTGGAAACATCTTTAAATTATAACCGTACGTTTGCACAAAAACATGCCGTAACAGGGCTAATACTGTATAACCAGAAAGAAACACAATATCAGAGTCGCAGCAACGGGATAGAAATGCTGCCTTATCGCAAGCAAAGTGTTGTTGCCCGTGGTACATACGGATTCGACAGTAAATACTTTTTGGAAGCCAGTTTCGGGATGACGGGAAGTGAAAATTTTGCAAAAGGGCATCGTTGGGGATTTTTTCCGGCAGTAGGTGCTGCATGGACCGTGAGCCAGGAAAACTTCATGAAAAATATAGAAAATACTCTAAGCAAACTCCGATTCAGGGTATCATATGGTAGAACCGGAAATGATCAGGTGAGAATAGACAATACCGATATACGTTTCCCTTATCGCGAAAAAGTAAATGAAGGTGCATCCGGCTATCCGCTGGGTATTACTCAAGGTTCTGGCGGAGGTGGCACCAACAATCCGGGAAGTGGCATTGTTGAGAGTGATTACGCAACCCCTCTTTTACAATGGGAAATCGAAGATAAATTCAATCTCGGGATGGAGGTAGGACTTTTCAGAGGAAAAGTGGATATGGGCTTTGACTATTTCCATAACGAACGTAGTTCTATCCTGATTCGTCGTCAAACTATCCCGTCTGCATCCGGACTTCGCGTAAGTCCTATGCAAAATTTCGGTAAAACCGAAAACCAGGGCATAGATGCCAATATAGTTATACGTCACGAAATAGGAGACGTGTCTTTATCTGCCAGAGGAAACTTTACTTATACTAAAAATAAGGTAACCGAGTATGACGAAATTCCTCAGGTTTATAAATACCAACAGTACACAGGACAGAGTATAGGACAACCGCTTTTATATATTGCCGAAGGTTTGTATACTCCGGATGATTTCAATATCACTACCGATCCTCATACAAAGAAACAAACCTATAAACTGAAAGAAGGCCTGCCTGTTCCGGGTGCAGTAGTTGCTCCTGGTGATATTAAATACAAAGACCTGAATGGGGACGGCGTTATCGATACATACGACCGCACTTACGACAATGGCTTCTATCCGTCATCTTCTCCGGGAATAGTTTACGGATTCGGATTAAATGCGGAATGGAAAGGATTTAACGTAGGTGTATTCTTCCAGGGAACAGGAAACGTGTCTGCCAACCTATTGAACAAAGCCGAAAACTTCGTCCCTTTCCTGAGAGGGCTTGAGCAACAATCGGTGCGCACAGAAGGACTAGACCGCTGGAGATTCGAAGATCCATACAATCAGGATGTTCTTTTCCCGAGAATACACTCGACATCTTATTCTCACAACCAGGAATGGAGTACTTGGTGGCATCGCAACGCTAGTTTCCTACGCCTGAAAAATGTAGAATTTGGTTATACATTCAGCAAGAAACTTGTACAGAAAGTAAAACTGGATGGAATACGGCTCTATGTACAAGGACAAAACCTGTATACATGGGACAGCATAAAATTCTGGGATCCGGAACTAAGAGACGCGCGTTCGGGAGCTAAATATCCGATGAGTTCGAGCTGGACAATAGGTTTAGATGTTACATTTTAAATAATACGATATATGAAAACAATAAATAAAATATTTTTATCCATAGTAGCAGCAGGTACTATCGCTCTCACATCTTGTAGCGATTACCTGGATGTTTCGGGTGAGCTTTCCGATAATCTTACCGTCGACAAAGTTTTCGAAAATGCAAGCTACACCAAGCGGTGGCATGGTAACATATTTAACGCTATATGTGAATACTCCGAAAACGGGTCTAGCTCAAACAGTGGAATGAAAAATCCATGGTCGGGAATCGCCGGAGAAATAATGCAAAACAACGGTCCTGCAAAAAATTTGCTTGTGCAAGGATACAATCCATCCAGTGCCGGTCTTCACCGTTGGGCAACACAATATCAGTATATCCGTCAGGCAATGATCTTTATTGAAAGGGCAAAACCTATAGGGAATCCTAACGAATCCACATCTTTGCGCGAAGAAGATGTAAGAAAAATGAAAATGGAAGCCAAATTCCTCATCGCTTATGCTTATTTCTCACTGTTTGAACTATACGGCCCCATACCTATTGTCACCGGCCTGGCTGATCCTGAAGATCAAAATATAGATTATGCCCGTGCTCCGTTGGACGATGTAATTAAGCATATCGATGATCTTCTGGTAGAAGTTATCGAATCTCCGGATATACCGAATTCAATCTGGAAAGAAGGAACTTATAACCTCACAGAAGTTGTTCGCCCTACAAAAGTAGCAGCAATGGCACTTCGCGCAAAGTTATGGGTATATGCGGCATCTCCTTTATTTAACGGTGGTTTCCCTGAAGCACTTACTATAACTAACTTTGACGGAACACGTTTGTTTCCTGATAAAGATCCTAATAAATGGAATATCGCAAAACAAAGACTGGAAGAATTTTTGACATTCGCAGAAGCACAAGGTCATAAATTATATGTAAAATTGAATTCAAACGGAAGTATCGACGCTGACCTGTCTGTATATGAACTTTATCAGGCTTACAACGATGAAATTCTTTGGGCGACAGGAGTAAATGATTACAGTGCAGAACATAACGCAGAGAAACGCTCTACTCCACGCGATATTTATTCCTGCTACGGAAATATTGGGGTCTCACAAGAAACTGTAGATGCATTCTTTATGAACAATGGGCTCGAAATTAACGATAAAGGTTCAGGTTATAGAGAAGACGGCTTTACTAGCATCGTTAACCCTTGCAATACAAGCAAACGTACCGACACTAACATTTTCAATATGTATGCGAACAGAGAAGCGCGCTTCTATGCTGCGGTAACCTATCAGGGTAAAAGCTGGCACAAACAACCAAACAATAATGCCAATTATCAGGTAGGCTTCGCCTGGGGTCAGCCATCTGACGGATCGAATGATAACAGTCCTAGAGGAGGCTACTTACTTTATAAGTTGAAAAACAGGCAGGTTCTTTGGAGTAATGCCAGTGGTGATCTGAAAAGTTTTGCCCGTCCTTCAATCCTTCTTCGTCTAGCCGACTTCTATCTTTATTATGCAGAAGTGCTCAACGAAATAGATCCATCTGATTCGCGCATTATCGAGTATGTCGACAGAGTAAGAGAACGTGCAGGAATAATGGGCTACGGGGAATTACAAAGTGAAGGGAAAAAAACAGGTATCATCGGCGACCAACAAAAGCAACGCAAAGCAATTTACCGCGAACGCCGTGTCGAACTCATGGCCGAAGGACAACGCTGGTTCGATATGCGCAGATGGATGATATGCGACCCAACAGAAGCTAACCGCGAAATGGAAGGTGATATTACTCTTTTCACGGGAATGAATATGAGAGGATATGCCGATCAGCCTATCGGCAGCTCAACATCTTATTTCACCCGTGTACAGATAGAAAACCGTACCTGGAAAAAAGAAATGTACTGGTATCCGGTTCCTCAGAATGAAATAAGCAAGAGTCGGCTGTTAGTGCAGAACCCATTATGGAGCCAGGTTCTTGAACCGCCGACAGAATCAGAATAGGCTGATTCACTAAACAGTATATCAATTAGATCTTGATAGGGAAAGGCAGGGTCTTCAATAAAGACCCTGCATCCTTATCTTATATGAAAAGGGAAAAATAGAATGAACCTGAGACAGAAATACCATAAATTATTTATTCTCATACTAACAGCTCAATTTTGCTGTTTGGCTATGTATGCACAACACCAGATGCAATCGTTCAACAATAATTGGCATTTCATTAAAAAAGACATTGATCAAAATAAATCTTTCAACAAAGACGAATGGCAGAAAATATCCATTCCCCATACATGGAATACCGACGCTTATATTCAAAAAGATTATTACAGGGGTATTGCATGGTATCATAAAACATTCACCCTATCCGACAGGGATAAAGAGAGGCAAATATACCTTCGCTTCGAAGGAGTAAACCAGGTAGCATCCGTTTACATTAACGGGCAACTGGCAGGAGAACACAAGGGAGGATATACTTCCTTCACTTTCAATATAACCACATATTGCACATTCGATAAGGAAAACACAATCACCGTAAAGGTTGACAACTCAATAACAGATGTTCCTCCCATCTCGGGAGACTTTACCATCTTCGGGGGAATATACCGCGACATATGGTTAATAACTACGCCGGATCAACACATAGACTTATCAGATTCTGGTTCGGATGGGATATTTATACATACAGATAATGTTTCCGAAAAATCAGCGTTCTATTCTATCAGAAGCAGTATAGCTAATGATTCACGGAAAAAGGCTAAGATAAAGATAATCCATACTGTGAGAGATCCTCACAGAAATATTATAAAAACGCTGGAGAAAAAATTATTGCTCGAAGCACATCAAAAAAAGGAAATTCAACAGGACGCCGCAATAAATAATCCTTTATTATGGTCACCCGAAACACCATATTTATACACAGTAGAAACAACAATCTCCGATGAAATATCGGGGGAAATATTAGATGAAGTTACTTCTCCACTAGGATTCAGATGGTTTCGTTTTGACGGAGAGAAAGGATTCTTCCTCAATGGAAAACCCTATAAACTAAACGGGATTTGTCGCCATCAGGATCAAATGCCAATAGGCAATGCCCTCAGCGACGAAGCTCACCGTAGAGATATGCAACTGATAAAAGAGATGGGTGCAAATTTCGTACGCATCTCCCACTATCCACAAGATAAAGCCATTATAGAGCAATGCGACAAGCTGGGATTGCTGGTCTGGGAAGAGATCCCTATTATAGATATTATTCCTGAAGAAACTTCTTTCGGCGATAATTGCGAAACAAATCTCCGTGAAATGATCCGCCAGCATTACAATCATCCATCAGTTATCATGTGGGGATATATGAACGAAATACTGCTCGTTACCCAACGTAAGCATAAAGGCAAAGAATTGGACGAACTCATAAGCAGGGAAATCGATCTGGCCAAACGCCTCGAAAAAGTATTAAAAGAAGAAGATAGCCGCCGTTACAGCGTGATGGCATTTCATGGAAGTGATTCATACAATAAAGCCGGATTTGGCAATATTGTAGACATAGTGGGATGGAACTTATATCAGGGTTGGTATTCTGATAATATGCAACAGTTCGATCAGTTTATCGAAAACCAGCAAAAGCAACATCCCGGCAAGCCAAAGATTATCAGTGAATACGGAGCAGGATCGGATAAACGCATACATTCACTGAAGCCAAAAAGATTCGATTTCAGTATAGAATATCAGCAAGAATACGCCGAACACTATTTGTCGGTTATTGCCCGTAAGCCTTATATTTGCGGTGCGACTTACTGGAATTTTATCGATTTTGGTTCAGCTCAACGGGACGAATCCATGCCAAGGATCAACAATAAAGGATTGGTATATGCCGATCGCACACCTAAAGATGTGTACTATTTATTCAAAGCCAGTTATAGGAAAGATATTCCGGTATTACACATAGCATCGCATGACTGGAAAAACCGGACAGATGTTTCCATCGACGGAGGGCCTGTGATTCAGCCATTGAAAATATACTCCAACCTACCGGAAGTTGAATTATTTATGAATGGAATATCGCTCGGTAAAAAGAAAATCAAAAATCACAAAGCAATATGGGACATTCCTTTTACTGACGGAGAGCACCATTTTTCAGCAAAAGGGGAATATAATGGTCACACCATAGAAACCGGAATAGAAATAACATTTACTGCCATTCCCGATAAACTGACCAATGAGAATTTCTATAACAAAGAACTGGCCATAAATTGTGGAAGTGATGCCTTTTACACTTCGCCCGAAAGCAATCTTACATGGCTGCCCGACAGGGAATATACAAACGGAAGCTGGGGATATGTAGGAGGCGAGGTACAATCGACTCAGGCACAAATAACGGGAACCGATGAAAATCCTTTGTTCCAGACTTTGCGAACATCCTCCAAAATGTATCGTTTCGATGTACCTAAAGGGGAATACGAAATAGAGTTGCTGTTTGCCGATATATTCCATTCAGGCACAAGCATAGCCCATGCATTAGGTTCTGATACACAAAACAATAATTCGGATAACATTTTCGATGTCATCATTAATACAATGACTGTCGATCCGGCTATAAATCTGAACAATACAGTCGGGAACTTCCATGGTATCCGAAAAAAATATATTGTAAAAATACAATGCGAAAAAAGTATATCAGTTGAGATCAAAGCCCGTTCGGGAAAGGCATTTATCAACGGGATAAAACTGAGAAAGCTATAATAATTAACTGATAAAAATAAATGATGAAAAAGTTATATATACTCCTCGTCCTGACAGTTAGCTTCGCTCTGAGCACACAGGCCCAATGGCTCTGGAACAGAGATAAAATGGAAACAGTAAAAGCTGGCAAAAACACCCTTGCTTACTCAAATGCTTATAAAGCACTGATAAGGCAGGCCGACCGCAGCTTATCGGGAGGCACATATTCTGTTACTTACAAAAAAGCAGTCGCCCCCAGTGGCAGCAAGCACGATTATGTGAGTTTGAGCCGCTACTGGTGGCCTAATCCTGAAAAGAAGGATGGAATGCCTTATGTATTCAAGGATGGACAGTCAAACCCGGAACTCAATGAGTACGATAGGAATCCGTTAGGGACAATGTGCAGTGCAGTAAATACACTGGCGCTTGCCTACTTCTACAGCGACGAAGAACGTTATGCGGCAAAAGCAACCGAGTTGATTCGTACCTGGTTTCTGAATGAGAAAACCAAAATGAATCCTAATCTCAATTATTCTCAATTCATTCCGGGAAAAGACGGTTCGAAAGGCCGCCCCGAAGGGCTGATCGACTCTTACTCCTTTGTTAGCATGTTGAGCAGCATACAGCTATTGGGTGGCTCTAAAAGCTATACTTCACAGGATAAGACAGGATTACAAAAGTGGTTCGGCGAATTTGCCAAATGGCTTCAAACCAGTCCGCAAGGGAAGAAAGAACATGAAATGAAGAACAATCACGCCACGGCATACAACTCCCAGTTAGTGACTTATTTGTTGTTTTCGGAAAAGACCGACGAAGCAAAAAAGATAATGGATACTTTCCCCGTAAATATTATGTTCAAACAAATAGAGCCTGACGGTAAACAACCCCATGAACTATGGCGTACACTGGCTTACCATTATTCTGAATACAATCTTAGCCACATGATAGACTTCTTTGCTACTGCAAAGAAATTCGGAAAAGAATTATATACATTAGAGTCTCCCGACGGACGAAGCTTCTATAAAGCGATGGACTACCTTGTTTCATTTCTGGGCAAAGATGTTTCCGAATGGCCTTACAAACAAATAAGTGGGTGGGAAGCCAAACAGCAGGATGTTTGCAATGATTTATACCGCATCCTTGACCTTGATCCGTCCCAAACTCAGTATCTGGATATTTATAAGAAATACAATAAGCAGGACTCTTCAGACAGAAACTGCCTTTTATATGGTACAGTCGATCCTATAGCCGAATCGCTTTCTTTTGCTGGCAAACAGTTTGATTATGCATTCACATGTATCGATGAATCATTGACAAAAACGAAAAGAAAAAATGTTGTTAATCCCCGTTCTGTAAACAAAGACGGCAGCCTGCGCCTTGTCAATCCGCGTGATTGGTGCTCAGGTTTCTTTCCGGGTTCATTGTGGTTTATGTATGAGTACACAAAAGATGAAAAATGGAAGGAAAAAGCAATTAAGCATTCCCTGCTTATAGAAAGTGAAAAATTCGATAAAACCTCTCATGACGTAGGATTCAAAATATTCAATTCGTTTGGCAATGGCTATAAATTTACAGGTAATAAAGAATATAAAGAGGTAGTCATCCAGGCTGCAAAAACATTATCTTTACGGTTCAATGAAAAGATAGGTTCCATCCGTTCATGGGATTTCAACAGGCAAACATGGCAATACCCTGTTATTATAGATAATATGATGAATCTTGAACTTCTTTTCGAAGCGTCTAAAATGACCGGAGACTCTTCTTTCTACAAAATAGCCGATGCTCACGCAATGACTACTTTGAAGAATCATTTTCGTGAAGATTATTCGTCCTACCATGTAGTAGATTACGATACCATCTCAGGGAATACCCGTCTAAAACAAACCCATCAGGGATATGCCGATCACACAGCATGGGCGCGCGGTCAGGCATGGGCGTTATATGGATTCACAATGTCATACAGATATACGAAAAAAGCAGATTATCTGGATCTGGCCGAAAAAGTCGCCGGATTTATATTCTCACACCCTAACTTACCCAAAGACCTTATTCCTTACTGGGATTTTAATGACCCTGCTATTCCAAACGCTCCACGTGATGCTTCGGCGGCATGCATCACTGCTTCAGCACTATATGAGTTAGCAGCGTATTCTGACAAAAACAAAGAAAAATATATCGGGCTGGCCGATACAATTCTATCAAATCTTATCAATAATTACAAAGCGGAAGTGAAGACACATAAAGGCTTTCTTTTGTTACATTCAACAGGCCATCATCCCGGGGGAGATGAAATAGATGTACCGATCAGTTACGCCGATTATTATTTTCTGGAAGCATTGTTGAAACGAAATAATTTAGATAAATAAAAACTATATAACATTATGAAAAAAACATTTTACATAATCGGAATGGCGCTGCTCCTATTCTCAGCTTGCCAGCAAACAAAGAGTGAGCCACAACTTGCTCCCGAAGCATTTATACGTATTGACGGGCATAACCTGACAACCCCCGATGGTGAGAAATTATTTATAAAAGGAACCAATCTGGGTAACTGGCTCAACCCCGAAGGTTATATGTTCGGATTCAGCAAGGCCAATTCGGCACGTTTTATAAATGAAATGTTCTCTCAGCTAGTAGGCCCGGATCGTGCCACCGAATTCTGGACACTATTCAAAGATAATTATATCACCCGCGAAGACCTGCACTTCATTAAACAAACGGGGAGCAATACAGTACGCCTTCCGTTTCATTACAAACTTTTTACCGATGAAGATTATATGGGACTGACGGCCAATCAGGATGGTTTCGCACGTATTGACACACTCATCAGCTGGTGCAAGCAGGAAGGTCTTTACCTGATCCTCGATATGCATGATGCTCCCGGCGGACAAACCGGTGACAATATAGACGACAGCTACGGTTACCCATGGCTATTCGACAGCGAAGCCAGCCAGAAATTATATTGCGATATATGGAAAAAGATTGCCGATTATTATAAAAACGAACCAACAATACTAGGCTTCGAATTGTTTAATGAACCTATTGCTCCTTATTTTGAGAACATGGAAGAACTGAACGGCAAACTGGAAGACTTGTATAAAATGGGAACCGCCGCGATTCGTGAAGTAAATAAAAATCACATCATACTATTGGGAGGTGCACAATGGAACGGGAATTTCAAACCGTTTAAAGATTCTAAATTCGATGACAAAATTATGTATACCTGCCACCGTTACGGCGGAGACCCTACTCCTGAAGCCATCAAAGGTTTTATCAATTTCCGCGATAGCGTGAACCTGCCGATGTATATGGGAGAAATAGGACACAATACCGATGAATGGATGGCTACATTCTGCAAAACAATGGAAGATAATAATATCGGGTGGACATTCTGGCCGTACAAGAAAATCCACAATTCTTCATTTGTAGGTATAGAAGAACCGGAAGGCTGGGATAAGGTGAAAGCTTTTTCAGAAGCTCCACGCAGTACATACAAAGAAATACGCGAAGCTCGCCCCAATCAGGAGGAAGCATGGAAAGCCATGCTCGACTTTATAGAAAATTCAAAATTCAAGAACAACATAATACAAAAAGGTTACATCAGTGCATTAGGGCTGAAAGCCGAATGATGTGACAAAATACAAAACATCATGAAAAAAATAAAAAGTTTATTACTGATCAGTATATCCTGCATTTCACTATTTGCACAAAACACAATTCCTGTCTACTTGGACGAAACTCGTCCGATAGAAGAAAGAGTGGAGGATGCATTATCCCGTATGACACTCGAAGAAAAAGTGGCCATGTGCCATGCGCAGTCCAAGTTCAGTTCGGCAGGAGTGCCACGACTCGGGATCCCTGAGAATTGGGCGACCGACGGCCCCCATGGAATCCGTCCTGAAGTACTTTGGGACGAATGGGAACAGGCAGGATGGACAAACGATTCGTGTATCGCTTTCCCGGCATTGACAGCACTGGCTGCTACATGGAATAAAGATATGTCCCTGCTCTATGGAAAAAGCATTGGAGAAGAGGCGCGTTACCGTAACAAAAATATTTTGTTAGGCCCGGGAGTGAATATTTACCGGACACCACTCAACGGCCGCAACTTCGAGTATATGGGTGAAGATCCGTTTCTAGCCTCTAAAATGGTAGTACCTTATATTCAAGGAGTACAGGCTAACGGGGTCGCTGCTTGCGTGAAGCATTATGCGCTTAACAATCAGGAAATAGATCGCCATACAGTGAATGTAAACCTGGATGACAGGGCTCTATATGAAATATACCTGCCGGCTTTTAAGGCTGCGGTACAGGAAGGAAATGCATGGGCGATCATGGGAGCCTACAATCGCTATAAAGGACAATGGGCTTGCCATAATCAGTATCTACTGAATGACATTCTCCGTGGTGAGTGGGGATTCGATGGAGTAGTAGTTTCTGACTGGGGTGGTGTCAACAATACCATGCAGGCGATATATAACGGGCTCGACATGGAGTTTGGTTCGTGGACTGACGGCCTTAGTGAAGGGACCAGCAATGCGTACGATAATTATTACCTGGCTAATCCGTTCCTAAGACTATTACGGTCGGGAGAAGTAAAGGTGGAGGAAGTAGACAAAAAAGTACGTAATATCCTGCGTCTGGCTTTTCGTACAACAATGGACAGAAACCGCCCATGGGGGTCATTCGGCACACCGGAGCATGCAGCGGCAGGACGAAAGATAGCCGAGGAAGGAATCGTTTTGTTACAGAATAAAAACGGTCTCTTACCTATCGACTTTTCAAAAACTAAAAAAATACTGGTGGTAGGGGAAAATGCGATCAAGCCGATGACAGTCGGGGGTGGCAGTTCTTCACTGAAGGCTAAATATGAAGTAGCGCCGCTGGACGGGATAGTTGAACGTGTTGGCGCATCAGCAGAAATCTCTTATGCACGTGGTTATGTGGGAGATCCTACAAGCAAATACAACGGAGTAGTATTAAAAAGAGATCTGAATGATCCGCGTTCTGCGGACGAACTGATCGCCGAAGCGGTTGCGATGGCCAAAGGGGTAGATATGGTGATATTTATCGGTGGTTTGAATAAGAGCAATTTTCAGGATGCGGAAGGGAACGACCGTAAGCATCTGGAGTTACCATACAATCAGGATAAAGTGATTACTGAACTGTTGAAGGCTAACAAAAATATGGTAGTGGTTAATATATCGGGTAATGCGGTGGCCATGCCTTGGGCAAATGAGGTACCGGCAATTGTGCAATCATGGTATAATGGTACGGAATCGGGTACGGCATTGGCGGCTATCTTAACCGGGGATACCAATCCTTCGGGAAAACTGCCATTTACTTTTCCGGTAAAGCTATCGGATAACGGGGCGCATCAACTGGGGCAGTATCCGGGAGTGGATAAAGAGGTGACTTACAATGAAAGTATATTTGTCGGCTACAGATGGACGGACAAAGAGAATGTTAAACCACTGTTCGCATTTGGCCATGGCTTGAGTTATACGACATTCGAATATGGAAAGGTTACGGCAGACAGGAAAGGAATGACGGCAGACGGAAAGATATCGTTCTCGGTGACTGTTAAGAATACAGGTAAGCGTGACGGAGCCGAGATCGTTCAGTTATACATCTCTGACCTTAAATCATCTTTGCCAAGGCCCATAAAAGAGTTGAAAGGATTTGAAAAGGTATTTCTGAAAACTGGGGAAATGAAAACAGTAACATTTACTGTAGACAAAACAGCGCTCAGTTTCTTCGATGACAAGAAACATGAATGGAAAGCTGAAAATGGAGAGTTCGAGGCAATAATTGCGGCCTCAGCGACAGACATCAAAGATAAGGTCAGATTTACTCTTGAATAAGGAGAAAGAGATGAGCTTAAAATAAGGATTATTATGAATGAAACATATCTGGCGCTCGATCTGGGTGCAACAAAACTACTAATAGGTGAAGTTAACAAAAAAGGTGAAATACTTAATTCCAAGAGGTATGAAACCGGATATATGGATCAGCTGTCGGCCTTTTCTATTATAAAGAGATCTCTGGAAGATTACATCTCCACTATAGGATGGGCTACATCTGCACGCCCGGTAAGCATGGGTGCCGGATTAATGGGGCGCGTAGACAATGGAAACGGAATTTGGCTGCAAATCGATCCTAAACGGTCGCAGGAAATTCCTCTTGCAGAAGATCTTTCGAGAACATTCGAAATGCCGTGTTTCATCGATAATGATGTGAAAAGCGCTACCAGAGCCGTAAAAAGATGGGGCTATGGCCGTTTGTCAGACAATTTCATATACATCAATGCAGGCTCGGGTATTGCTGCCGGATTTGTTGTGAACGGGCAGCTTATCAGAGGAAGTCATTTTAATGCAGGCGAGGTAGGCCATACAAATGTAGGAGTGAAAGCCGGAGTTAAATGCGGATGCGGGCGGGAAGACTGCGTTGAACTTATTTCTGCCGGATTAGGATTTGACTGTTCTGCCCGGTTATTAAGTAAAGAATATAAAACAAAGCTGTATATTCCCAGCAATGAGGATATTAAAGTAGATGTAAAAGAAATATTCTTTCTAAGCCAGCAAAACGATCCACTTTGTGTTCAACTCGTGGAAAATGCAATTACAGGTATTGCAAACCTTATTATGAACCTGGTAAGGGTGACAGACCCTGACACAGTAGTGCTCGGTGGAGGCATTGTTTCCGACGGTTTTCTTTTTCCTAAAATACTCGATAAACTGAATAAAACAACTATGCGCTTTGTCTCCAATGGAGTTTTATTAACTCAGCTCGATCCCAATTTAGCAGGACTATTAGGCGCAGCTACAGTTGCTATGGAAGGATATCAGACAATAGAGAAAGTACTGATGGATCATGCATTTATAAAATGACAACTTTATGGCATTAAAAATAACAATAGCCGAAAACGAAGTAGAATTTGACCGTATAGCGGCGTGGCAAATCATCAGGGAAATGCTGGTGAATCCTAAAGCTGTAATCGGACTATCTACAGGGCGAACCACAAAAAACATGCATTTTATAGCAGGTGATATATATAAAACAGGCCCTTTTGATACATCAAAAGTTACGATATTCGGCCTGGATGAAGTAATAAACATTCCTCGCGATTATGCCGGAGCCTGTTATACAATGCTGAAAAACGAAATTGTAGATCCATTAGAAATAAAAGACGAAAACTTTATCATCCCCCCTACTCTATCCGGTGATTTTGAAAAGGAATGTGAAATTTTTCAGTCCGAACTCGAGAGAAGAGGAGATATAGATTTACAAATATTGGGACTGGGCACCAACGGGCATCTGGGATTCAATCAACCGGGAACTCCATTCGGGCAGGAAACATGGGTATCGGCAATGGACAAAGAACTTGAAACCCGTATCAGAAAAGAAACGAATACTCCGGTTGGGAAAAAACTGGGAGGGATAACCTTAGGACTCAAAAACATTATGCATTCCTGCAAAATACTTCTGGTTGCAAAGGGTGAAGCAAAAGCTGATATTGTAAAAGAGATGCTTTATGGCCCTGTTACAACAGATATTCCAGCGTCCATACTACAACTACATCCCAATTGTGAATTCCTGCTCGATAAAGCAGCAGCAAAATATATAACTTAAGAACATACCGAGATGACAATACATGAAAAACAAATAAATTACATAGGCCCATTTATAACACTGGTATTCCTGTTTTTTGTAGTAGGTTTCCTCACCACCGCAAACGGTCAATTCCAAGGCCCTCTTAAAGCTGCATTTCTTGAAGGAGCAGTTGATCTGAAAAATACATTTGCGACACTCATAACATTTTCATGGTTTCTGGCATATCCTCTGACTGGTGGTATCGGTTCGGCATGGGTTACAAAATACGGCTACAAAGGCACATTAGTCAGAGGATTGCTTGTCATGATCGTGGGACTGCTCATTTTCTTTCTTTCCTCATGGTTCACAGTCTGGTTTCCTGAAGCCAAAATACAGATTGCATCGGCATCTGTTCCTGTAGGATTTTTCATATTCCTGCTTGGCTCGTTCGTTGTAGGAGCATCAGCGACTATTCTGCAAGTGGTGATCAACCCGTATCTTGTTGCCTGCACGGTAAGAGGCACACAACCCATTCAACGGCTTGCCATAGGCGGCTCATCTAACTCAATCGGGACTACAATCGCACCCTTCTTTGTAACAGGAATAGTATTCGGCGGACTGACAATGGAAGAGGTACAGGTCAGCCAACTGATGATTCCTTTTCTCGCTTTAAGCGGGATAATGCTGATCGTTACATTTATTATTACTAAACTATCTTTACCCGATGTAGAAGGGACAAAAGCTGAGGCAGGCGAAAAACTCGAAAAAAGCATATGGTCGTTCAGCCACCTCACATTGGGAGTAGTCGCTATTTTCTTTTATGTAGGTGTTGAAGTCTCTATCGGTGCAAATATAAACCTTTATGCAATAGAACAGGAAAGCCTGAACGGACCGTTTTCTTTCTTTGGAAATAATTCCCTTACCATTTTCGGAACCAATTTTGCCATTCCTGCGCTTATGGCTACCCTCTATTGGGGCGGTATGCTTATCGGCAGGCTTGTGGGAAGTTCTTTGAGTAAGGTTCCTCCACGAATGCAGCTTACTACCACAACAATTTCTGCAACGACACTAACGATATTGGCAATCATAATAAATAACCCCTGGCTGTTGGTCGTCGTAGGGCTTTTCCACTCTATTATGTGGGGGGCTATCTTTACCCTTTCCATCGCCAAACTGGGAAAATATACTTCGGTGGCTTCCGGTGTATTTATGATAGGAGTAGTCGGTGGGGCTATCCTGCCTCTTCTGCAGGGCATACTGGCCGACGCCCTCGGCGGATGGCGCTGGACATGGTTGATAGTTATATTCGGAGAATTATTTATGTTGTATTATGCTTTAATCGGTTCAAGGATCAAACAAACAGCAGAATAAAAACAAAAAAACGACATCATGAATTATCTTAAAACAATAATCTTACTTATTATTACCGGACTACTTTTCTCTTGTAAATCCAACAAAACGGCAGAGGGCACAACAAGCAAAAAAGAAGAGAAAATAGTAGTGGCCTATGTTACATCATGGAGCCGGATAATGCCCGATCCTGATTATATAACACATATAAATTACGCCTTTGCCCATGTGACCAATACATTCGATGGTGTACGCATAGATAATGAAAACCGGCTAAGCCAACTGGTCGAACTTAAAAAGCAAAAACCATCATTAACAATCATTCTTTCCATTGGAGGATGGGGAAGCGGACGTTTCAGCGAGATGGCGGCAGATGAGAATAACCGCCGTTCGTTTGCCAAAGACTGCAAACGGGTAGTCGACGAATTCGGGCTCGACGGTATCGATATCGATTGGGAATACCCGACATCAAACATGGCAGGCATCTCTGCTTCACCCGCCGACAAGGCAAACTTCACCTTTATGATGAAAGATATCCGCGAAGAAATAGGAAAAGATAAGCTATTGACCCTTGCAACGGCTGCTAATGCCAGATACATCGATTTCAAAGGAATCGATCCCTATATCGATTTTGTAAATATCATGTCTTACGACATGGGAAATCCTCCACACCATCACTCTGGACTTTACCGTTCGAAATACACCGGGGGCACTTCGGTTGACGAAGCAGTAAAAGCTCATGTGGAAGCAGGCATACCAATAAATAAACTCGTAATGGGTATACCTTTCTACGGACGGGGAAGAAAAGAAGTAGGCAATTTCAGTAATTATAAAAATATTATTACTCTCACCCATTTCGAAAGGAATTGGGATGATGTGGCAAAAGCCCCGTACCTGAGTAGCGACTCTATAGAATTTGTTTGCGGGTATGACGATCCCCGTTCCATAGCTATCAAAAGTGAGTATATTAAGGATAACGGTATGCTGGGCGCGATGTACTGGGATTATGCAGGTGACGATGACGAGGGGACTTTACGCAAGGCGGTGTACAATGGGTTGAATAGGTAGCCCCCTAAATCCCCCAAGGGGGACTTTTATAAAAAGCAGATATGAGAAAATATATTGTTATTATTATCTTTCTTTTTTTTATCGTTTTGTCTGTATCCGGACAACAAGGATTCGCAACCGATAAAGAACTGGAAAAAGATATTATCCGTACAGGGATAATCCACAGCCCGCTACTTATAGATACATCAAAGTCGTACGAAGCAGGGGAATTAAAAAAGAATGTCTTATATTTTCAAAAACTGAATTTAGATAAAATAAACTGGAAAATATCCGGTTCAGGCAAAATAATAAATACAGAAACAACAACGGGAGATAAGATAGCCGGATTCACTTATTCTACTTACACCGGACACAAGGCTAAAGGCTCCGAATCCGATCCAGACTATGCGACCTATGGACATGTAAACTTTTATTTCGATCTGGATAGCGAGAACTGGGAAAAATACAACCGTATCGTTTTCAATATATATCCGGCCTGCGAGGGCGCCCGGGTTGTTAATTTAAATGTCAATTTTGAGAATGCTAATACAACTTTAAAGGAAGGCCTCAATCGGCAGTCGGGTTCTCATCTGATCAATCTTACTAATTATTCTGACAATACCTGCTTTCTTGATCTAAGTGAATATCAGAGAGATAAAGTAAAAAGAATAGGTTTTAGTGTCAGTATAAAGGGGAAAGACAGAACTACAGGTGACAATTGCAGTTATTTTATCAAAAATATAGAACTGCAACAGATAGAAAATCCCGAAACAATCAGTGGATGGGTGCCGGGAAAGAATAAAATAATCTACTCTACAAGCGGTTATCTGTCAGGAGATAAAAAAACTGCTATTATTAATATTGAGAAGCACAATAATACTTTTGAACTTATAGACACGCAAAACAATAAAACTGCTTTCAATGGCAAAATAAAAAAGCAAAAAACGTCAACAGGCGAATTCGATGTCCTGGATTTTTCAGATTTTAATCAATCCGGAATGTATAGTCTGAAAGTAGGAGACTATACTACCCCTCCTTTTCAGATAGGAAAAAGAATATGGGAAAATTCCCTTTGGCGGGTGTTAAATTTCATATTCTGTCAGCGCTGTGGCTATCCTGTACCCGGCAAACATGGGACCTGCCATCTAGACCTTTGCTCGAAGCACGACGGAAAAATGATCTCGTATGCCGGAGGGTGGCACGATGCAGGTGATCTCTCCCAACAAACCCTGCAAACAAGTGATGTGACTTTTGCCCTGCTGGAATCATATAATACCCAGAAAAACAAGAATGAGCTGTTGGCTGCCCGCATGCTTGAAGAAGCAGAATGGGGCTTGGAATTTATCCTGCGCAACCGTTATGGAGACGGCTACCGGGCAAGCAGTATGGGGTTACTTATCTGGCAGGATGGTGTTTTCGGCACGCTGGATGATATTTCCAGTGTAAGGGTACAAAATATTTCTTTCGATAATTTCCTATATGCAGGATATGAAGCCTATGCAGCTCTTACTATTGGCAGAGACCCGATGTTACAGGAATACCTTACAAAGGTAGCCAAAGAGGACTTCAGGTTCGCTCTGGGAAAATACGAAAAAGACGGTTACGGTGGCTTCCTGCATTTCTACGAACATAGCTATAATACATCGGAAAGCCAATATATGGCGACTGTATCGTGGGCAGCCAGTATGCTATATAAACTAACAAAAGACCCGTATTATGCAGAAAAGGCAACTGAATTTATCAATTACACGCTCAACTGTCAACGCAAAGAACCAGTAGGAGACAACGACAAGATAAAAGGATTCTTCTATCGTGACAAAACGAAGAAAGTTATTGTCCACTATAACCACCAATCGCGTGAGCAGGTCTATATGCAGGCAATGACAATCCTTTGCGAAACACAACCAAACCACCCTGATTATAAAAAATGGGAAGAATCGATCCGCCTGTATGGCGATTACCTGAAAAGCCTTGTCAAATATACAGCACCTTACGGAATGATAGCCAGCGGTGTTTACCATATCGATGAACCGAAAGATGAAGTTAGCTTCCAGCATTCGCATCTGTTTACCAGCGGAAATGAAGCCGGAGAATTCGCAAAACAGTTGAAAAACGGCGTACAATTGGATAAGGAGCATTATCTGCGGCGTTTCCCGGTAGGATTCGGCATCTTCAACGGGAATAACGCAGTTCTCCTTTCGATGGGAAAAGCAGCTGCCATTTGTGGTAATTTTCTGAAAGATGAAGAACTGCTTCGTATTGGCAAAGAGCAATTGTATTGGGTAGTAGGCAAAAATCCATTCGGGCAATCGATGATATACGGCGAAGGATATAACTATCCGCAGATGGACACCTTTTCTTCGGGCGAGATGGCAGGTGAAATGCCTGTCGGCATACGTAGTCTGGGAAATGAGGATATTCCTTACTGGCCACCGACTAATAATGCTACATATAAAGAAGTATGGATAACTTCAGCCGGGAAATGGCTGACATTGACAGCAGAATATTAATATATCGATATGAATCGGAAATCGGAAACTTTATCTATGTAGTAAGCTATTAGCCATTAGCTTGTAGCTCTTTGAAGAAATTAATTAGCTGATAAATATCCAAAATAAATCAAGTATATTTTAAGTATTTTAAAAGTTGCGCCCGACACGAATAAGGGATTTGACAATGAAGAAGAATACTATCTTTTCTGCATTTATCTGTATAATGGCTTTGCTTTTTGTTACTGCGTTGTCCGCTTCGAGCGTTCAGGCCCAATCAAAGAAACCAAATCCGACTGTTGGAGTATGGAAGCTTGTATATCCGGCGGTAGGTATTGCGGGCAATCAGGCAAAGGTTAAGATCATCACGGAAGGACATTTTGTATGGACACATACCTACGATAATGTAATTGTACTTTCGCTGGGGGGAACCTGTTCTTTTGATGGCGAAACGTATACCGAAGAGGTGCAATACAGAAGTCCGAACATGAGAGACTGTATAGGCGAAAAGGCTGTATATAAGGTACAATTTGAAGATGGAAAGATGCATTGTACAGGAACTTTCGGGCCGGAAGAAATCGATGAAATATGGGAACGGGTAGAATAAGAGCCCGTTCCTGAGTACCCCCCTGCTGGTGCGGACGAGATATCCGCACCAGCAGGGGATCACTTCGGCCGGGAAGTGGTTGACATTGATAGCGAAATATTGAAGATTAGTAGAGAGTAAGCAGTAGTTAGTAGACTGTAAATTACAAAATTGAATAATATCTAAAATCCGAATATATGAAAAAGATTTATTACTTAATTATCCTTTTCGCTCTGACACTGATCAGTTGTAACACCAAAGGCTCGCAAAGTCAACAAAGCCAGGAACAAAACGAGCCACTTAAAATATTAGTTTTAACTGAGCGTGGTGGACAACATGGCGGTTTTACCGATGCGGCTTTGAAATGGCTCGATACATTCTCGAAAGAGAACAATTTTGAATACACCGAAATAAACAATACAAAACAGATAAATGAAGAGTTCCTGTCACAGTATAAGGTAATTATTCAATTAGACTACCCTCCCTATACATGGACAAATGATGCGGAATCGGCTTTTATTAAATACATAGAAGAAGGAAAAGGCGGATGGGTAGGATTCCATCATGCAACTTTGCTTGGCGAATTTGACGGATATCCCATGTGGCAATGGTTTTCCGGCTTTATGGGTAGTATCAAATTCAAAAACTATATCGCTGCCCTTGCTACTGCAACCGTAAATGTGGAAGACATGGATCATCCTGTGATGAAAGGCGTGAATAAATCGTTTAGTATTCCTGATGACGAATGGTATACATTCGATAAAAACCCAAGGCCAAATGTACATGTACTGGCCAGTGTGGACGAGTCGACATATACTCCCGATTCGGATATAAAAATGGGTGATCATCCTGCCGTATGGACAAACCAGAAAATGAAAGCACACAATGTATATTTCCTGATGGGACATGCCAAAACATTATTCGATTCAAAGGATTTTGTGAAGATGTTTTCGAATGCGATCCTTTGGGCTGCAGAGACAGGGAAATAGCTTTTATTTATTCCAGGAATCTTTATCTATAGGATAAAAAGCTAATATGATAATATGCCGATATGCTAATGAGAAAATTTGAAAATAAAAATAAAGATAGTGGAATCTATTACTTTTGTTACCTTTTAGTTAAAATGGATATAACATGAGAAATCCAGATTCTTCATTTTTCATTACATTCATTACTTTTTAGTTAAAAACATATTTAACAACCTATAAATAAAATACATATAACAATGACTAACAATAAATTACATTTTATATTTTCATTACTATTTTTCTTTTCAATATCATTACTTAATGCTCAGGACAATACGGGCTATCCGGCCAATTATGCTAAAGAACCACGATTCAAGGCATTGGTTTATTACACAACGCATGCAGAAGAAGCGCATGTGAAGTTTGCCGAACAGGGGGTTGAATTCTTCAAAAGGCTGAACTATGGCAGGGGCTTTAATCTGGATATCACAGCAGACTTTTCGCAATACCCTTACGAAAAACTAAAAGAATACGATGTGGTGGTGATGCTGAATGCAACCCCACAGGCAAAAGACCAGCGTGAAGCTTTCGAAAAATACATGAAAAACGGGGGCGGCTGGGTTGGCTTCCATGCGGCTGCCTACAACGATAAAAACACGAACTGGCCCTGGCTGGTAGAATTCCTGGGCGGAGGTATCTTTTATTGCAACAACTGGCCGCCTCAGCCCGTAAAATTAGTTATGGATAATACAACACATCCTGTAACAAAAAATCTGCCTTCATCATTCATTGCACCCGAAAGCGAATGGTATCAATGGAATCCCAGCCCGAGGGAGAATAAAGATGTGGAAGTTTTATTGTCAATCTCTCCCGACAATTATCCTCTGGGGATCAAGGATGTGGTTAACTTCGGAGATTTTCCTATCGTTTGGACAAACAAAAAATACCGTATGATCTACCTGAATATGGGACATGGCGATGACGAATTTACTGATGCCACACAAAAGCTTCTGTTTGTGAATGCATTCAGATGGGTAGTAAGCCAAAACACAAAAGGAGATCCATTCAGGAAATAAGAAAAAAGGATTATTTTTACTAAATCTAATACTAAATAAATATGAACGAAGTAAACACCGGATTTACACAGAGAAACGTGGCTATAGATATCCTGAGAGCCCTGACAATGCTACTTATGATTTTTGTCAACGACCTGTGGAGTATAAAAGGAGAGCCCGACTGGCTGGGACATGCCGAATACGATCAGGATATGCTTGGGCTGGCCGATGTGGTCTTCCCCTGCTTTCTTTTTGTCGTAGGTATGTCTATTCCTTACGCCATAGAAAGGCGATTTAGCAAAGGATTATCGGGAGTTAGCACGGTTGCCCATGTTCTTACGCGCTCGTTGGCGTTGTTGCTGATGGGTGTATTCATTGTCAATTCCGAATCAGGAGTATCAGAAGTAACAGGGTTAAATATAGCTACTTACAGGATACTGATGGTTGCCGCATTCTTCCTTATCTGGAATGTATATCCAAAAACTGAAAAGAAGCAACTATCATATCTGTTCACAGTTCTGAAAATTGCAGGAATCCTTATCCTTCTCTATTTGGCTGTTGTATTCCGTGATGGGGAGGGAGGAGTATTCAAATCACGCTGGTGGGGTATTTTAGGATTGATAGGATGGACATACCTGGTTTGCGCTTTCACCTATTTGTTTACCCGGGATCGACTGAAATATCTGATTCCTGTCTGGCTGATCCTTATCATCTGGTGTATTCTCAAATCAAAGATGATAGATGGAACTGCCATATTAAGCCTGCGGCAAGGTAATTTCCTCGATCAAATGGTGAGTATTCTGCATTTGGGCAATGGTGCATTACCTGCGTTAACAATGGGAGGAATTATTCTATCTGTAATCGGTGTGAAATATATCAATACAGGAAACAAGAAGAAATTAATCATGGCAGGGGCAGCCATAGTTATACTATTTGCAGCAGGATTTATTTCCCATAAGTTCTGGATAATATCTAAAGTACAGGAAACTCCGCCATGGGTATTTTACTGCATAGCCATTTCTATAACTACTTATGTGCTTTTATACTGGCTTGTGGAAAAAGGGAAAGCTTCCTGGTTCAACATTATCAAGCCTGCAGGAACAGCTACACTTACCTGTTACCTGATCCCGTATATTCTTTATTCTATATTCTATCTGACTAGTTTTCATCTGCCCGATACGGTTACAACATACCCAGTAGGTATAGTGAAATGTATAGTGTTTTCATTTCTTACTATTGGGGTTACTGCCCTATTGAATAAGGTCGGAGTAAAACTTAAAATATAAATAGTTATACCATAAGAAAGTGGAAATGTCCTAATTAAAAAAGGACAACCCTGCTCTCGGCCTATACTGATGTCTATGTGTACTTCTTTCTCTACGAGCTTGCCATTGGAGTTTGCAGTAATTTACGAATAGCAAAAAACAGGAACAAAAAGGTTTCCGCTCCTGTTTCTATTTCTTGGTTTTTATAACAATAGTTGCCTCTTTAAGATTGTCAGAAGTCGCTTTTAATACTATACCTCCTGTATTTTTACCGGATTGAACTACAACTAGTGCTTTCCCGCTAAATAAGTTACGGTATGGCTTCTTTAGCGAAACAGGGTCGGTAGCATCCCCATTATCCGTTCCGGCAATAAAACCATTCCCTTCTATCGTAAAGCGAATAAGATCATCGGCTACAGGGACAGCATTTCCTTCTGCATCGAGAGCCTCTACCGTAACAAAGGATAAATCCCTGCCATCAGCTTTTATCTCCTGCCTGTCAGCAGTAAGGCGTATAGATACAGGTTCGCCTGTTGTCCTGATCTCTCTGGTTAACACCTCTTTCCCTTTTTTATATGAAACTGCTTTCAATATTCCTTCCTTATAAGAAACACGCCACCATACGTGAAACGTATCTTCGGGCTTGGACTTACGGCCTAAGGACTTTCCATTGAGGAAAAGTTCTACCTCATCGGCGTTGTTATAATATGCCCAGACATCTACATCCTGCCCTTCCTCCCAGTTCCAGTGAGGAAAGATATGTAACACATCCTTATCAGTCCATTCGCTTTGATACATATAGTATACATCCTTAGTGAATCCTGCAAGATCTATCGCCCCGAAGTAAGAACTGCGCGACGGCCACCAGAAAGGTGTAGGTTCGCCCAGATAATCGAAACCCGTCCAAAGATACATACCCGAAATATAGTCATGTTTCTTCACCAGATTCCAGGTAACTTCATGTGTACTCCCCCAAGGCACATGGCAATTGTCATAAGAAGAACATTGCTGGACATCTTTGGTCAAAGGCTTATCCCAGCTATCGGGCCAGATACTGATGCTATCGGATGGCATTGTATAATAACCACGCGACATCAGAGCTGAAGTTGATTCTGTAACAATAAATTTTTGTCCGGGATATTTCTCCTGAAAATCTGACCAGTCATTTACATGATAGTTGAATCCTATAATATCCATTGCTCCGGAACGGAAAATATGATTGCCTGGCTTCGTTTCATTATTTCCCGTTGTAACGGGACGCGTAGAATCTAGTTTCTTAACAATGTCAACCAGCTTAACCGCCAATAATGAATTGATATGCAATTCCTCTGAATCCTCATCCTTTTTATCCATGGTATTAGCAAAGTTTAATACCAGATTTGCCTGTTGTAGGTCGAGTGTATCGGCATCTATGTGCGACCATTGCTCCAATACTTCATTGCCTACGCTCCACATAAAAACAGACGGATGATTGCGGTCACGCAAGACAAGGTCTGTCAGGTCACGCTCGTGCCATTCGGCAAAGTATTGTGAATAATCGTATGGTGATTTTCTTTTACGCCACATATCGAAAGCTTCGTCCATAACTATAAAGCCCATTGTATCGCACATATGCAAAAGTTCGGGTGCAGGCGGATTATGTGACATACGGATACTATTGCATCCCATTTCTTTTAGCATAACCAACTGGCGTTCCAAAGCCCGTACATTTAAGGCTGTGCCAAGACACCCCAAATCGTGATGATGACATACTCCTTTTATCTTTATATGCTCTCCGTTCAGAAAAAAACCTTTATCGGCATCGAAAGAAAAATAACGAATACCCAGCGGTGTTTCATATTCATCTATCACTTTACCATTCTGTTCTATACGAGTCAGGACTTTATACATGTATGGAGTTTTTACCGACCACAAGTTCGGATTTACCATATTTAATATCTGCTCGGCTCTGATAATGGTATCGGAACTAACAGTCAGAGGTTTGCTTGTCTTCAGCACATCGTTTCCTTGTCTATCGATAATAATAGAGTGTAATTCGAACTGTTGTGGCTTATTTGATGTATTCCGCACACTCGTCTCTATCTTCACTTCTGCTTTTTCGGCAGAAACAAGAGGTGTAGTCACATAAGTACCCCAATGATCTACATACAAAGAATTAGTGACTACCAGCCATACATTGCGGTAAATACCCGATCCTGAATACCAGCGGGAATTAGGCTGCTCTGAATTATCAACCCGTACAGCAATTGTATTTTTCTCACCAATCTTAATATAAGGAGTAAGATCGTAACGGAAAGAGACATACCCGCTAGGCCTTTCACCCAGCAAGTGTCCGTTTATCCAGACCTTACTATTCCAGTAGATACCATCAAAATCAATAAAGATATTCTTATTTTCCCATGCTTTGTCTACTACGAATTCTTTCCGGTACCAGCCAATTCCCCCAGGCAAAGCTCCTCCTCCCGGTGTTGCCGGATTGTCTGCCGAAAAATCAGCCTCTATACTCCAATCGTGAGGCAAATCGAGAGTCCGCCAACCGGAAGCATCATATTGTGAGTCCGAAGCTAACGAATCGTCTCCCAGATAGAATTTCCAATCCAGGGTAAAATCTTCGTTATGCCTGGCTTCCTTATACGAAGAGCAGGAGAATAAAACGATACTTGTAATGAGTAAATATATTATTTTCATAATAAAATCAGATTAATTAACTACCGATCAGCGTCAGATAAAACCATAACACACCGCTTTGGGAAATGAAGACCGGCGGCATATTTCCGGCCTTCATTCATTTGATAACCTTAATATCTATTATTTACCTGCGCTGATGATTGCCTCTATCGCATCGGTATGCACCTTCTCTCCTGTAGTCCGGTTAAACAGCCCTGAAGCATTGTCTCCCGTAGGGCCATTATCCCAGTAAACAGGAACTATACCGTTTTCTATAGCCGATTTTGTTATATAATTCAGATAATAGTTACGAGCCTTGACATGATTGGCATAATCGGCAGTACTAAGCGAAGTTCTCAATGTCGCAGCATATTCACCCATTATGACAGGTATACCTTTGTCCGTAAAATTCGTCTTCATTTTATTGAACTGGGTATCAGCCCAGTCTTCCAAACCCCATGTAGCAACTCCCGTCATACCCGTGAAATCCTTACCCCAAAGAAAAACAGTATTCGCTTCCTGTATACAAAACTCGTAAGGGTCATAATAATGTATCTCAGCCATCATACGTTCCGAAGTAGGGTCTACTGGCATTTCCAGGTATTTCACAGCATAGTCTATATTTGTATTGTACGACTGAACAATAAGATTGCGCCAAGCGTTTTTCCCTCCTGTAGAGCGAACTGCATCTATAAAAGTTTGGTTATATGATAATTGCACTTCAACATTCTCTGATGAGGGTTCATTATAATTCGCATGCACCTCATTTGTTCCGGCAAAGAGCAGATGCTCGTCATAGTCGCGGAAGTAAACCGCTATCTGCTCCCAAAGGGCTTTTTGCTTTTTGTTCGCTTCTGCCTGTTTGTCATAAGTAGGGTTTTCTTCAAGCCAGCCACCATCCCAGTGTATATTGATAATAGCATACATATCATTATTTAAACAGTAATCGACGACTTCGCTTACGCGAGCAAGCCACGAATCTTTTATCCTATAGGTCGCTTCATCCTCTATATAAGCAGACCATGCACAAGGTATGCGCACTGTATTGAATCCTGCGGCTTTCACCCCATCTATCAGAGTCTGGGTTGTTTTAGGATTACCCCACATGGTTTCGCTGGCAGATGTTCCACTGGTTGCCTCTAGTGAATTTCCAAGATTCCATCCGATTCCCATTTTTGCAGCAAGGGCAGGAGCGTCACTGTCCATACCAGTCTTGTCTGCTGCAATATTAAGTGTTGAAGCCAATTGCGAAACTGTCACAATTTCTGACAGATCATCCAGAGTAAATGTTATAGTTCCTTCACGGGCAAACAAACTATTGTTAGCAGCAACAATAAAGGAAATTGACTCATCTGACAGGGCCTTTGTAGATGACTAGGTAATCCAGTCACCGTTTATTTTTACAGCCACATCACCTGTCGCCTGGTAATTTACAGTAATTGTTTCCCCTTCTACTTTTGCTTCATACTCTTTTTTTGTTATCACCAGTTTGTTTGTCAAAGCCTGCGTCACTACAACCTGCTTTGTTATACCTCCGGCATTAACTGTGAGTACAGCCGAACGTTCATCATTGGAGGTATTTTCTGTCGCATTCACAGTCAGCTTGATAGTACCTGTTCCGTCACCCGAAGACGGTGTAACAGTACACCATGTCTCGGAACTGGAAACAGTCCATTGATGATTGGTTTTTATATGCATCACTTTATCGCCACCCTCTTTCTTGAAAAGAATACTTTCGGCAGATACTATTAATTCGGGTTCTGGTGCGTCATCATCATTAGAACAGGCATAAGCTGTCGTCAACAGACAAAATCCAAGTAATAACAGTTTTATTATTTTTTCCATAAATATCTTTTTATTTCATCATCCGGGCAATACAAACAGATAATTGCCCGGATGAATGTAAATTATTTGACTACAATCTTATCTACCGTAGCCTTAACACTACTCATATCCGTAATATCTGCTGCCATGCCTACTATATCGACTACAAATACCATAATCCCCTCTGCAGTTGTACCAGCTGAATTAAATTGTACAGTATAAGTCCCATCTCCATTAACATTTACTACTGCCCCGTTACCTTGCGGATTCCAATCAGCATCAGCAAAATAGATAGACGCATCATAACTTCCGGTTGCTCCAGCATTGGTAGCACCAGTGAGAGTGAACGTAACCGAAACACTACCTGCAAAAGAAAAATTATCTTTATCCAATGGTGGATTTGAAGCTGTACCTGCACCATACTCATTATATATTTCAATCCTCAGATTACCTTTTCCTTCCAAATCGCCATATAATATTTTGGATGCGTCAAAGGATACTTCCGTACCTTCATTTCCCTCCCCCGATCCGGAAGTAACCAGTTCGAAATGATAGACCATATATTCCTCCTTAGTCTCGTCGCGTTTTCCGAACCACAAACCTGACAATTCGCCCGATTCGTTCGTTTCGGAGCGGATAATACGCAAAGCTTTATCCTTAGTAGTAGTCGATAATTTCTGCGAACCGGATATAACAAAACTGATATCCTGATCGAAGATGATATTGTTTTTTTCATCGGTCTCATACGACCCTTTTATTTCTGCTGCGTTTCCATCTGTAAAGATATAATTGCCTGTATCTTCACCTGTTTTTGTCATCGACAGTGAGATATTTTTGATCATAGCCTGATTGTAGTCGTAACCCGCCGAAGCATAATCAGCCGCAGAACTCCAGTTATTGAGGAATGTTCCGTCAAGCTCTGTCCAGTTATACGGAGTTTCGACCGACATCTTCCATTTTTTCGTAAAGGTAGAAGTAAGGTCATCATTCGCGTTGCCGGTATAAGGAGGCTCAGGCTCACCCGGTTCCCAATTGTCGTAATAATCTTTGCTGATATAATTGTAAACTAACAAACAAGCTCCTTCTCCGGATAAGGCTGCATCACGCAATACACCTAATTGCATTGTATTTTCGGTGAGTGATAATATCTTAATATCACCCCAGTCGATAACCTGCCCGTCACGGTTTGTATCGTGCAGCGGAGAAGCATCAACAATACGCATTGTATGTTCTTCAACGCTCAGCATATAAGTACCGGTTTCAGTACCTCTGGATGGAATCGTCAAATGTTCTACAGTTACATTGGCACCACCTTTCAGATTGAACGTCATTGTTCCAAAATTGGCAGCATCCATCATCCATTTATTCCCCGGCCAATCGGCTTGCCAACTCCACGAATCGCTTCCTTCAGGAAGAGTAACTCCATTTGTTACAGTCTCCCAGCTATCATCTGTCCCATAGAAATACAATGGCCCCGTGAAATAGCGGCTCACCCCATCAGCATCCAGATCGAGATACCATGTTTTTTCATTATCCACTCCACCCGAAAGCATTGTCCACAGGGCATCACTAACAAATCCTGCGTAGAAATCATCAATCTCGAATGATACAGGCTCTCCATATACCAATCCTCCACGGGTCATCACCCCAAACTTAACCTCGTATGTTCCGGGAAAAGCGATTTCCAGTTTCACCTTGCTCTTCACGCTACGTCCCTGAGGATGACTCCATACAGGAGTGTATTTACTTTCCATCAGACTGGTCAGGTACACAATATTCGGATTCGATGCGTCATGCTCTATTTTATAAGCAATTCCTTCTACCAAATCCTCTGCCTTCACATCTATAGCTCCCAACTCATAACTATCGGGAGTGCAAGACGCAAACATCATAGTGATGAATACAAACAATGCAAATATTTTCGATATTTTTTTCATAATATAGTAGTTTTAAGATTATTTCCAACCATCATTCTGAGTTAGTACCCCTTTCGAAAGATTTATCTGAGTATTTGGTATTTGCATAAAACCTCTGGTATTTTTGATATTAGTTTCACTAATAACAACTTCATCATCAGCATTACTCGATAGTACCTTCTGCGTCTGGGCAATAGTAGATGCAGCTACATCGATCCCCTGACGGAGTAAGTCCCAATAACGTAACCCTTCGAAAGCAAACTCGAACTTACGTTCTTCCAATATATTGGCAGCAGTAGTAGATTTAGAACCCAGGCCCGCACGTGAACGCACCTTGTCGAAATAAGTCTGGGCATTGGAGGAGCCTAGTTCTGCTGCCATAAGCAATACATCTGCATAACGGATCACAACAAAATCCTGATCCTGTGATATCTGGAAATCATTCGAACCACCTGTGTCAGACGTACCATCAGGCAAAGCTGTCGGAGTGTATTTTTTTACTGTATATCCGGTATATTCACGCTGTGTGGCGAAATCGAACGAATCGGCTATTCCCTCGCCTTCTATATCAATAACAGATGCCACTTTACGTGTATCTGCCGGCAAAAATGCTGAGACCAGTTTCGGGTTGACCGTACATGCACCCCATCCCTGTCCGTAAGGAGACCAGTTAGTATTGCGCAGCCCCATCATCACCAGCCAGCGATTGCCATCCGACATCCCATTATAATCGGATGTATTATTAAACTTCTGAGCAAATACAGTCTCCACATTACCCACTCCTGCAAATGCTGATTTATCAAGCGTATTATTTTTTGCATCGGGCACATAACTGGCAGCCGGCCATAAAGTATGAAATTCTTTTACAAGGTCGTATTCTTTACTATTGATCACGTCTTCAAGTCCTTGTAGAACTTCCGCTTTAGTTACACCGAGGCCATCTTTTCCATAGTAGCCTGTATAGAACAAATATACACGGGCCAATAGAGCCTTTGCCGCATAACTGGTTACACGCCCGTCATTTTCGCTCGCATTTGCTTTAGGATAAGCGTTTTCCGGAATATTCTCCGCTGCAAATTTCAGATCTTCCACTATCAGGTTGTATACTTCCGTAGGGTCTGATTGCGGAATATTGTCACTTGTAGGAGCTGTCAGCAACGGTATACGCTCAAACAAACGTACCATATCGAAATACATGAGAGCACGCAGGAAACGTGTTTCTCCCTCGATGCGGTTGCGTGTATCTGTATAGCTGCCAAAGTCTATGTCAGCGAAACTCTGCAATAGTCTATTGCAACGGAAGATACCTGCATAATAATCACTCCATGTACCGTTAAATAAATCATTCTCTGACGGAGACTGAGACCTGTCGAAACGGTCAATAGCCTGATATGCACGGCTGTCGGAAGAGCCTGTTCCGCCAAAACAATTATCGGATAATACTTCGGAAATAACATAGAAAGAAAGATTTCCATTGGACGATGTACGTTGAAATCCATCGTAACATCCCACCAGTGCCATTTCGGCATCTGCTATTGTTTTATAGAAGTTATCGTCGGTAAGATTGGTTTTTGATTCTGAATCGAGGAAACCATCCATACATGAAAACATACCCAGACTAACCCCTAAAACAACTAATATATTTCGTTTAAACTTATTCATAGTCATTTATTCTTTTATTATTAGAATTTAAGATTTACACCAAATAAGAATGTACGTGGACGAGGGTAAAAACCCAGATCAACTCCGGAAACCCAACTTTCCACTCCATATCCGACTTCGGGATCCATTCCGTCATATTTAGTAAATGTAAATGCATTTTGTACCGATGCATACAAACGGCACTGACTCAAATACTTCCATTGGATCAGCTTAGAGAAATCATAACCGACTGTGATATTACTTATGCGGAGAAAATCCCCATCCTGAAGGTATAAGTCTGAAAACTCCCAGTTAACGTTTGTCTCTGTCACACGTGGTATCCTGTTCGAAGTGCCTTCTCCTGTCCAACGGTCAAGAATAGCTGTTGTATAATTCGCCTTCGGGTTGTTGTGGTCTCTGTACGATTGTACTATCTTATTTCCCATAACACCATTGGCATTAAGGCTGAAATCGAACCCTTTATACTCGAATCCGATATTGATTCCGAAAGTAAAATCAGGAGTACCATTACCAAGATCCACTTTATCGGCCGTATCAACTTTGCCATCCGCCCCAGGAACAATATTTCCATTTTCATCATAATGGTAAAGGTCGAGGAATTTCACATCTCCCGGTTGAGGGTTTGTCTGAAGCGTTCCATTCCCGGCCGCTTTCCAATCAGCAATCTCTTGTTCGTTCTGGAAGATACCTGCAGTTTTATATCCCCAGAAATAACCAATGGCATGTCCATTTTGGGCACGATAGAACTCTCCGGCATTCACATACAACATATTAGACAATCCGTTTATTATTCCTCCTTCTGTTGGAATATTACCAATCTTGTTCTTGTTATAAGCACCATTAACTCCTACATTGTAATTGAATTGCCCTATATTATCCCTCCATGTGAAAGCCAATTCCACACCGGTATTTTTTACATCCCCTCCATTAACATAGGGGGCTCCTGTTCCTACTGTAGCGAGTATCGGAATCTGTACCAGCCAGTCTTTTGATGTTTTAGTATAAAAGTCTGCGTTTACACCCAATCTGTTCTTAAGGAAATAAGCATCGAATCCCACATTGAACTGCTCTGATGTTTCCCATTTCACTTCAGTATTTGCCAAACGGGTTGAATATGCACCAGGCACATTGACTTTTCCTGTCCCGAAGTTATAATATGCGGCAGGCTCATCAGCGCTATAACTGTTTGAAGTATTGATAGGAGAAACAAACTGCTGGTCTCCTATATCCTGGTTTCCAACCTGTCCCCAGCTCAAACGGATTTTCAGGAAATCAAGTACTCTGCTGTCTGTTATATTTTTCATGAAGTCTTCATTGGTAATAACCCATCCAGCAGAAAATGAAGGAAAATATCCCCAGCGATGCCCCCGTGCGAATTTGGAAGATCCGTCGATGCGAAGTGTAGCATTGAACATATATTTCTCAAGATAGTTGTATCCTATACGTCCGAAATATGAAGCCCTACGATAGATATATTCCGGCTTACCACTTACTGTCCTTGTTTCCACAATATTACCATCACTATCTAAATGCGCCTGTCCTATTGTATTATCAAGATAGGCATGTGAAAAATCGTTGAATTGGGATAACAGATTCCAGTTGGATGCAGACATCGTGGTTCCCTGATAACGGATGGCCTCCATACCAATGAGAGCATTGAATGAATGGTCGTCAGCTACCTTGAAATCGTATCCGGCAGTGTTAGTCCATGTTAAAGTATGCCCTTTACTCATACTCTGTGTAGTAGTAGTATGATCATTATTATAATCTACAGCTGAGAAACTGTATAATGGGCTTAAACTACGATATTCCGAAGCATAATAGTTTATACCGAATATTGTTTTAAATTTCAGATTCTCTAATGGCTCTAATTCAGCATAAACATCCGCAGTCAGACGTTGTGCATCGTTTTCGTTATTAGAAGTAGTCATCATTTTCCCGTAAGGGTTTCCGTCGTTAGCGTACCATGAAGAATTGGTAGTATCGTTATACCCTCCGTCTTCATTATATACAGGTGACAACGGAGATGTGGCAAATGCCCCGCGCAGGGTATTATTGTATTGGTTACCAACACTTATGCCTCTGTTTTTTATATAATTAAAGTTTAAATGCTGTCCGACCCTTAATACATTGTTATATAATTTATGTTCGGTATTGATGCGAAATCCATAACGTTCATAGTTTGAGACATCTTTACCTCCGGCTATACCTTCCTGTGATGTATAATTAAGAGAAAGCAGGTATACTGACGTTTCCGATCCTCCGTTTACTCCCAGTGTATAGCTTTCGGTTTTTGCATCATCTTTAAACATCTGCCCAACCCAATCTGTATCGGCAAGCCCGCTCATTGTGGCAAAATCGGGAATAGCTGTACCCGAATTCCACGCCTGTTCTGTCATTATGGTCTTGTATTGATCTGCATTCAGCATTTTCGCTTTACGAGCCACATTCTGTATACCATAATATGCATCGAATGAAACCTGTCCACGGCCTTTCGATCCTTGTTTTGTCGTTACCAGAACAACCCCGTTCGCGGCCTGAGCACCATAGATAGCTGCCGAGGCAGCATCTTTAAGCACATCGATAGATTGTATATCGGCAGCATTAATAGCACTAATATCACCTTCTACTCCATCGATGATATAAAGAGGCGCGCCATCACCTAAAGTCCCTACTCCGCGTATAATAACTTTCATGTCTGATCCCGGTTGTCCCGATGTGGTAGAAATCTGCACACCCGGAGTTTGTCCCTGAAGCGCCTGCAAGGGATTCAGAGTGTTCATTTTAGCCAGGTCATCGCCTTTTACCTGTATTGTAGCTCCTGTGTTCAGTTTCTTTTTCTGGACACCATATCCGATAGCTACAACTTCATCAAGAAGATTTGCTTCGTCTTCAAGTACAATATTGAATATACTTTTATCTTTTACCGGCAACGATTGTGACTTGAACCCGATAAATGAAATTTCTATTGTTGCGTTTTCCTTTACGTTCAAGGTAAACTTACCATCGATATCTGTCATCGTTCCATTGGTAGTCCCTTTCTCTATTACTGACGCCCCTGTTAGCGGTTCGCCCAAAACATCCGATACCGTACCTGAAATCTCACGGGCCGACTGAGCATATAGCCCTGCAGCAGAGAACAGACTAACAATAAGTACCAGACATATCCTCCGTAAGCAATTTACTTGCTTTGTTAATGGTCTAGATTTTACATACATAGTAATAGCATTTAACAGTTTAAATTAATTGATAATAATTCCAAATTTCTCATGTAGTATTTATGGTATTTTTACAGTCACTTTACTTCCGTTATATTTAATATCTGATGTCACAGCTTTTTTATCCTTTGAAATCCATTCGACATTGAATGCCCGTTCTTTGGCCATACCTGCATATTCACCTTTACGTTCTTCAATAGCAAGGGTTTGGGAAGCATCATCATAAGCCAGTCTGATTGTGCTGTAAGCGTTCTTCTCGTAATTATAGTTCACACCCTCATCTTCGTAAAGAGTAAAATCACCGTTAGCTCCCATATAAACCTTTATAGTCAGGTCATCCTGAACTTCTTTTGTAGTTTGGATATCTTTTCCGAAAGGAATGATCGCTCCTTCTTTTACATATAAAGGTATACGCTCGTACGGAGCTGCAACAGAAAGGGTTTGTCCGCCAACGATATGTTTATTTGTTTCATAGTCATACCAGTTTGCTCCGGCGGGGAAATAGATGTCGCGGCTTGTAGATTTATATGTATAAACAGGGCAAACCATCAGAGAGGGGCCAAACATATACTGATCGCTTATATAATGTGTATTCCGGTCTGCCGTGAAATCCATAACCAAGGCACGCATAATTGTATAGTCATTGAAATAAGTCATCCCGGCCAATGAATAAATATATGGCATCATCCGGTAACGAAGTTTAGTATAATACACCATACTGTTATATGCAGGATGTCCTTCCGGAGATATATTATATATTTCACGGGTAGGATACTGTCCATGACTGCGGAACAACGGACAGAATGCCCCGAACTGGAACCAGCGTGTGTTCAATTCACGCCATTCTTTCAAATCTTCCGAGCCTTCTTTTGCCAACTCATAGCGTTTCTCTACACAGAATCCACCTATATCCATTGTCCAATAAGGTATGCCCGACATGGCAAAATTCAGTCCGGCTGAGATCTGCGCTTTCATATCTTCCCAACGTGTACCAATATCGCCACTCCATGTTGCAGTAGAATAGCGCTGCAATCCGGCAAATCCGGAGCGGGTGAGCAGAAACACGCGGTCGTCAGGATTAACGGAACGTTGTCCGTTATAAATAGCTTCTGCATTAACAAGAGCGTAAGCATTAAAATATTCGGTAGAAGGCCCAAGAGCAGTAGTACCCATCAGCTCTTTACGATACTGTATACTTGCATTCGACAGAATATCCGGCTCAGAAGCATCCATCCACCAGGCATCGATCCCCTTGGAATAAAGCTTTTCGTTCATCTGATCCCAGAATAATTTACGGGCACCTTCGCTGTAAGCATCATAGAATCCGGCTATATATCCATTAGCAATCCAGTCACGGATACTGTCCTTTACAGCACGGTCATACATCCATCCTTTTTCTTCAAATGCTTTATAATTGTCTGTTGTATAGTAAAACTTAGGCCATACAGAGATCATAATACGTGCATCCAGCGCATGAACACTATCTATCATCCCTTTCGGATCGGGAAATCGTACCGAATCGAAATCGTGACTGCCCCATGCGTTTTCGGGCCAATAAGACCAGTCCTGTACAATATTATCCAATGGAATATTCCGTCTGCGATATTCTCTTACAACATCAAGCAATTCATCCTGAGTCTTATAACGCTCGCGACTTTGCCAGAATCCCATTGCCCACTTAGGCATAATCTGTGATTTACCCGTAATCGTCCGATAACCTTTTATCACATCATCCATATTGTTGCCACGAATGAAGTAATAATCTATCTGGTCACCCATTTCCGACCATAAGGCCAGTTTATTCTGCTCTTCTGCTGTTTTAGGGCTAAGAGCTTTTAGTCCTATATAAGAAATACCACCATCCGGTTTCCAGTCGAGTTTGATCTTACGGCGTTCTCCGGCTTTCATATCCACCGTATATTTGTAGCTATTGGGATTCCATGCTGTGCGCCAGCGTTCAGGGACAATCACGTTTTCGTCCATATATACAGTCGTATAACCCGCATAGTATAGAATGAAGTGATATTTTCCATCTTCTTTCGCTTCGAGTTCTCCCTCCCAGGTGATGCGCGAGTTGTAGAAAGGAAAATCCTGAGGGAATTTCTTCACGGTCTCAAGATTTTCATAATCTATCACAGATTCTGTTCTTTCTACAAACACATTCTTCGGATCGGCATTTACCATATAGGTGGCCGTCAATCCTCCTTCTTTACCGTTTTTGTCATATAACTTAAATTGATCGATATCCGCATAAGGACGTTCGTCACCAAAACGGGTCAGGGAATAATTATCCCAAAGAATTCCGTAATTTTTACTTGACAATATAAAAGGAACCGAGACTTTGGTATTGTATTGAAAAAGTTCCTCGTTTTTCCCTTTATAATTGAACTCATCTGCCTGATGCTGTCCAAGTCCATAAAAAGCTTCATCGGCAGGAGATTCAAATATTTGTTGTAAGGAATAAGATTTCTTGCCATCTACTTCGATATTGGAAAAATATTTTCCTCCTCCTTTATTCTCTGCCAACAATACATTCCCTTCAAGGTCAGTAAAAATAACTTCTCCGGTAGTAAGAGAAACTTTAGCTATAGTGGTAGCGGTTTTCACAGTGATATTGCCTTCCTGCTCTATTATTTCCCAGCCGTCTGTCTTAGTCTGATCAAAAACTGTTACAAGGCTTTTATCCTCAGCCAGTTTATCGGCGGGGGTAGCTGATACCCGGATAATATCGTCGGTTATTACTTGCAACCGTACTTTTTTCGCAGATTGCATATTTTCCTGCGCAAGGCTTATGATCACTCCGTCATTCGTCTTTTTGTAGGGGGCGGTTTGGCAACCCACAAAAATGAACGCCGATAAAAATCCTGCCAATACGAGATTTTTCTTCTTCATGGTATTATACTAATAATGTTTAGATTTTCTCTGATACAAAATTATGTAATGATCTACAGGCAGGCTTGCTTAAATGTTCCTAATAAAAGTATTCAAAGATTTGAGGAGGGGGTGAAATGTTTCCAAACAGGGTTCAAAATGGTAACAAATACTAATAAATAATATAATTTGTGTAAATTTACATGAACGAACCGTAAAATCCCATGAAAAGGCAAATTCTACTCCTTATCTTCTTATGTTCAATCATAACTATTCAGTCTCAGCACTTTGAATTCTCGCACCTGAATAACAGCAACGGATTATCCAGCAATCAGGTCGAATGTTTGTTCAGAGACAGCAGGGGATTTCTTTGGATAGGGACAAATATGGGCTTGAGTCGTTACGACGGTGCAAATTTCAAAACTTATAAGCACATCAAGAATAATGAGCGCAGTCCTATGCACGACAGGATAATAGGTATTGCTGAAGATGTCAATGGGAATTTGTGGGTACAGGCCTCTACGTATATGCTATATGACTGGCAAAGCGAATCTTTTATCAATAATATCGATTCTGTCCTCATTTCGATGGGATTACCCCCGGCTCCAATTATCATAGAGATAGACAAAGACAAGAACCTCTTTGTTGCTTATGCCAGCAAAGGTATTTATAAATACAATAACCAATCAAAGGACATCACTATCTATAAACAATCAGAGAATAACAATGATCTCGACCTGTCGGAAATAGCCCACGTCAAGATCAAGGATCATTTTGTTTGGGTTCTCCACAAAAACGGAGTATTGGAGCGTATCAACACTGAAACAGGAATGGTAGATATCAGGAATACATTCTTTAAAGAAAATCTTCAAAATTCCACCATCCGTAAATCTATCTTTATCGACAACGATAATGATGTATGGATATTCCCCAGTATTAACGATAAAGGGACAGCCTATCTGAATCTGAAACAGAATCAATGGAAATTACTGGATACCAACACAAAAGTAGCCTTATCAAACAATTTTGTAAGATGTGTCGGACAAGACTCTAACGGACAGATATGGATAGGTACAGATCACGGCGGCATAAATATCTTCGACAAGAAAAAGAATTCTATCGAAGTCGTAGAAAACAATATCTATAATGAAAATTCCATTAGTCAGAACTCCATTATTAGTATATTTTGCGAAGAAGATGGCACGGTGTGGGTAGGAACATACAAAAAAGGGCTATCTTATTACCACCCTAATATGTTTAAGTTTAAGAAATCGCCGTTATTCTATACATTCAATCATAATGCTGAGATTTTCGACTGTAACAGTCTTTACAAAGATAAAACCGACAATCTATGGATAGGAACAAATGGTAAAGGGCTAATAAAATACAACTCCAAAACAGAGGAAATAAAACGCTTCAAAAACGATCCCAAAAATTCCAAAAGTATATCTGCAGACATCATAACATCCATATTCGAAGATCACTCTCAGACACTGTGGATAGGAACATTCCTCGGAGGCATGAATGCATACGACGGAAAAGAATTCAAACGGTACCAGATAGACGAAAACAATTCTAACTCGCTTGCCAGCAAAAGTGTATATGGTCTGACCGAAGATAATGACAATAATCTGTGGATAGCCACACTTGGCGGAGGCCTGAATAAACTGGACTCCGACAGAGAAACATTTACCCGCTACAATACAGAGAACAGTAAATTGCACTCAGATTATATACTATCTGTTTTTGCCGATCCGTTGAAAAACATATACCTGAGTTCCGACAGGGGAATAAACTATATAGACCATAATAACAAGGATATTACCGCTTATTTCCCTGAAGAACATTATATCGACTCATTAAGTACAATAACTATCAGTTACCAAATTATGGATTCCAGGGGATTGTTATGGATAGCAACCGATAAAGGAATTAATATATATAATCCTTTTACCCGGCGATTTATGTATATAACGTCTTCGGACGGTTTGCCGAGTGATGATGTAGTATCACTGGTGGAAGACAACGACGGCCACGTGTGGGCAGGAACACGCAACGGACTGGCATGTATCTATTGCAGCAGCACTGGTAATACATTAGAATACCGCATAACATTTTTCAATGTGAATGATGGTTTACCTAGTTCGGTATGTAACCCTAATGCCATTTTCAAGGACAAGGACGGCTACATATATGTAGGAAGTACTGGCGGTTATGTCTCATTCAATCCGAAAGAAATCTACTTCAACAGAATTTTGCCAAAACCACGTTTTACAGATCTATTGATCACAAATCAGGTAATCAGCCCGAATAAAGAGTATAACGGACGCATAATCATATCAAAATCTATCAGCGATCTGGACGAGATAACATTACAATATGGAGAGACTAATTTTACCGTATTGTTCTCAGCACTCAACCTTATACATCCCGAAAAGAACAGATATAAATATATGCTTGAAGGTCTGGACAATAAATGGACAGAAATTACCAACGGTATAGGCGCAGCTTCTTATTCCAATCTTAACTCGGGAACATACAAGCTCATTGTATATGCAAGCAATGACGACAACACATGGGCCGATCAGCCAATTATATTAAAAATCAACGTAGAACCACCATTCTGGTTCTCATGGTGGGCATATATCATTTACATAATTATTGCAACCGCATTGATTAGATGGTTTTTAACATATAAGCTTAATAAACAGAAAGAAGAATACGAACAGGCACAAAAAATACTGGAGGCAAACAAGCTACATGAAGTGGATGAACTCAAATTCAAATTCTTCACTAATATAAGCCATGAATTTAAAACCCCTCTAACTCTTATTCTCAGTCCACTGGAAAAACTGATAAAATCACCTGTTTATCAAGACAACAAGTCAACTCTCGATATTATGCATAGGAATGCACAGAACTTGTTGAATATGGTAAATGAAATACTCGACTTCAGAAAATTCGATCTGAATAAGATGGCTTTGAATATATCACGTGGTGATATTGTAGAGTTTACGAAAGAAATTTGCCAGTCATTCTCTTCTCTGGCAGCCGAAAAGTCTATCAGGCTGACATTCACTACATACCTGCAGGAATTACAAATGGAGTTTGATAAAGAGAAGATGAACAAGATCATCTCCAATCTTATCTCCAATGCATTCAAATATACCGAGGACGGACATATAGATGTCAGTATCGGTATATCCGAACAAATGCAGAATAGTGATAATACCCCGGCAAAGTTAATGACCCTGAAAGTCACAGACACGGGCATAGGTATAGATCCCGAGTATCTTGACAAGATATTCGAAAGATTTTTCCGCATCGAAAACGCTGATAAAAACAGTCAGCCGGGGACAGGAGTAGGCCTTCATCTGGCCAGTGAATACGTAAAACTTCATGGAGGAGAAATTCTTGCAGAAAGCAACGCCGGAAAGGGTTCTGTATTTACCATCCTGTTACCGATACAGAATTCCACATTCCAAGAGCTAAGAAATCAGGCCGTTATTCACTCGGGTGACACTGAAGCATCAACTCAGACCGAAGAAGGAAAAAACGACAAAAGATCAACCCAGCACGCAAATCTACCTTTATTACTTATTGTTGATGATAATGAGGATTTCTGCGATTTCATTTCAGAACTATTTACTGACGATTACCGCATTGTAACCGCCAATGACGGAGAAGAAGGTTATAAAACTGTACTCGACCAGCTACCCGATATAATTCTCTGTGATGTGATGATGCCTAAAATGGATGGCTACGAATTTTGCCGTAATGTTAAAGGAGATATGCGCACATCACATATACCGATCATATTACTCACAGCAAAATCGTCGGAAGAGAATAAATATTCGGGTATAGAGGCCGGAGCAGATGATTATATATCCAAGCCATTCAATATAGATATGCTGAAACTGAAAATTGCCAAGATCATCGAAAAACAAAAGATGCTGCACAGTAACTTCAAGAAGAAGATAGATATATCACCCAGCGATATAGAGATTACTTCGATGGATGAGAAATTTGTACAGAAGGCAATAGCCATAGTTGAAGAAAATATAGGAAATCCTGATTTTTTGGTCGAGGATCTGTGCAAAGAAATGGGAATGAGCCGTGTCTACTTTTATAAGAAAACACTTGCTTTGACCGATAAAACGCCTTCCGAGTTTATCCGGTTCATTCGGTTGAAACGTGCCGCCGACTTATTGGAAAAAAGCCAGATGTTTGTTAATGAGATCGCTTTCCAAGTAGGCTTCAACGATCCTAAATATTTCCGAAAATACTTTAAAGAAGAGTTCGGTGTGACGCCCAATGAGTACAAAAAGAACGTATCAAAGTGATACAGTAAACATATTAACCCTATTTAGGAAACATCAATAATAGTAATCAAAACCGCAATGCAATATTTTTGTATTGCAGTTCTAATATTTCATACCATGAAAAAACTTCTGATCGCTTTATCTTTATTAGCTCTTAATCTGACTGCTCAGGATAAGCAAAACCAATGGCAATATTACTTTGACCGTCCGGCAACGATATGGGAAGAATCTGTGCCTCTTGGAAACGGACGTATCGGAATGATGCCTTATGGCGGAGTAGAACGGGAGCGAATTGTTCTTAACGAAATTTCCCTATGGGCAGGAAATAAACAGGATACGGATAATCCCGAAGCCCATAAGTATCTGGGGGAAATAAGAAAGCTCCTGTTCGAAAAGAAGAATAAAGAAGCACAAGACCTGATGTACAAAACGTTCACCTGCCTAGGAAAAGGAAGTGCCGGTGTGGAATACGGTCGCTTCGAAAATCTGGGGAACCTGTATGTGGACTTTATTTATCCCGATTCCACTGCTGCTGTATCGGAATATATCAGAAGACTGGATATGAATAATGCCATGTCGGTTAATACATTCAAGAAAGGAGGGATTCCCTATACCAGAGAATATTTTACGTCTTTCGCAGATGATATTGGCGTTGTTAAATACACATCTGGTATATACAAATCTTTGGGTATGAATATTTCGTTGCACCGCGAAAGCAACTATGAGACTTACGCAAGTGGGAATATCCTGTATATATTCGGGCAATCCGAAGCCGGAACAGGTGAACAAGGAATGAAATACATAGGGATGGTAAAGGTAGTTCATAAAGATGGTTCACTATTCACAACAGATAAGGAAATAAGGATCAGAGATGCGAATGAGGTAACATTATTTATTTCAATGGCAACTGATTATAAAGGAACAGATCATGAAAGGTTGGTTTCAGATTTGTTAAATAAAGCGGAAAACAACTATGATAAACTAAAGCAAAAACACATAAAGGAGTATCAAAAGCTTTTTAACCGTGTAGATATCACATTAGCCAAAAACCAAAACTCCAATTTGCCAATAGACAAACGTCTTGAAGCCTTTGTTACCGACAAAAGCGATTATGATCTCGTTGCCCTCTATGCGCAATACGGACGCTATCTTCTGATTTCTTCTACCCGTGAAGGGGGATTGCCTCCCAATCTGCAAGGATTATGGGCACATCAGATACACACCCCGTGGAATGGCGATTATCACCTGAACATTAACTTACAGATGAATCTGTGGGGTGCAGAGATGTTCAATCTATCCGAATTACACAAGCCACTGATAGAATACACCGGATCGCTGGTAAAGCCCGGAGAAAAAACCGCCCGTATCTATTACAACAGCCGGGGATGGGTAACGCATATACTCGGCAATGTCTGGGGTTTCACTTCCCCATCCGAGTCTCCGTCGTGGGGTGCGACCAATACTGCGGGAGCATGGCTTTGCCAGCATTTGTGGGAACATTATTTATACACACAGGATAAGGAATACCTTCGTTTGGTATACCCAACAATGAAAGGTGCGGCGCAGTTTTTCGAGGACATGCTTATTGAAGATCCAAACAATGGTTATCTGGTAACTGCTCCGACGACCTCTCCTGAAAACACATACATAATGCCATCCGGAGAGAAGGTGTGTATATGTGCAGGTTCTACAATGGATAACCAGATAATTCGCGAACTATTTACAAATATCGCTACTGCGTCCGATATTCTGAATATCGATAAGGATTGGGCAAAAATACTCTTAGAAAAAAGAGAAAGACTTGCTCCTACCTCTATAGGAAAGCACGGACAAATAATGGAATGGCTCGAGGATTACGACGAAGCCGAAATACATCACCGCCATGTTTCGCAACTATATGGCTTACATCCGGGCTATGAAATGACATACGAGAAAACACCTCATTTAATGGAAGCTGCTATAACCACATTAAACAGACGTGGAGACGAATCTACAGGCTGGTCGATGGCTTGGAAAATCAACTTCTGGGCAAGATTGAAAGATGGAGAAAGAGCATTCAAACTTATCGGGGACTTACTGAAGCCCGCGGGAAAAAGCCGGGGCACATACCCAAATCTATTCAGTGCGCATCCTCCTATGCAAATAGACGGTAACTTCGGGGGATCGGCCGGAATAGGAGAAATGCTTCTGCAAAGTCATGAAGGATATATAGAGCTACTGCCTTCTATCCCTGCCGGATGGAAAGATGGGAAAGTCAGGGGAATGAAAGCCCGTGGTGGTGCAGAAATAAGCTTTGAATGGAAAGACAACAAGATAACCAATATCGAAATAGAAGCCAAAGCTGATAATGATTTCATCCTGAAAAGTCCTGAAGGGAATCTGCACATATCAGGGATAAACGGTTATAAGACTATAAACGACAGACTCCATCTGCCTATGAAAAAAGGCAACAAAGTGAAAATCACAATATCCAGTTAATATTTAAAACATGAAGAAACTATTCATTTGCGGACTATTCAGTTTATTTCTTATGCAAACAAATGTTCAATCCAAACAGGTTCCGGTCTACCTGGACGATACCAAACCGGTAGAAAGCCGTATAGAGGATGCTCTATCCCGGATGACTCTCGAAGAAAAGATTGCGATGATACATGCACAGTCTAAGTTCAGCACTCCAGGTGTACCCCGGCTGGGTATTCCGGAAATCTGGATGAGTGACGGACCTCATGGAGTTCGCATGGAAATAGACTGGGATACATGGAATCATGCAGGATGGACAAATGATTCATGCACGGCTTTCCCCGCTTTGACCTGTCTTGCAGCCACCTTCAATCCCGAGATGTCATTTATTTATGGTAATGCAGTCGGAGAAGAAGCCCGTTTCAGGAAGAAAGACATTATTCTGGGACCTGGCGTAAATATATACCGTACGCCTATGAACGGACGTAATTTCGAATATATGGGTGAAGATCCTTACCTTGCATCAAAGATGGTAGTCCCATATATTAAAGGTGTACAGCAAAACGGAGTATCGGCATGTCTAAAACATTTCGCCCTGAATAATCAGGAACTCGACCGCAATACTATCGATGTGGAAGTAAGTGACCGTGCCCTTTACGAAATCTATTTACCAGCCTTCAAAGCCGGAGTAGAGGAAGGCGGTGCATGGACTATCATGGGCTCATACAATAAATACAGAGGACAATATTGTAGTCATCACGAGCGCCTCATAAATCAGATACTGAAAGGCGAATGGGGTTATGACGGCATTGTTGTTACCGACTGGGGTAGTGCGCACGATACCCGCGAAGCAGCACTTTATGGTCTCGACGTAGAGATGGGAACATGGACAAATGGCCTGACATGGGGCGAAAGCTTCGCCTATGACAATTACTATCTGTCGCAGCCATACCTGAAAATGCTGCAAAGCGGCGAGTTGCCAATGTCTACCCTTGATGACAAAGTGCGCCGTGTACTTCGTCTTACATTCAGAACCAATATGAACAGAAACCGTCCGTTCGGTAGTTTTGCCACACCCGAACACGCCGGGGTAAGCCGCAGAATAGCTGAAGAAGGAATCGTTTTATTGAAAAATACGAACGACTTCTTCCCTATCGCAACAAACAGGTATAACAAAATAGTGGTGATCGGTGAAAACGCGACACGCCCGCTCACCGTCGGCGGAGGTTCTTCCGAGCTGAAAGTAAAAAAAGAAGTCTCTCCTCTCGAAGGCCTTATTAATAAATATGGTGAAGATAAAGTATTCTATACAATGGGATATGGTTCGGGCCCTACTGTTTATGACCAGTTCGTTCCATCGCCATACGATGCCGATTCACTGAAGAAAGAAGCATTGGAACTGGTTAAAGATGCAGATGTGGTATTATTCTTCGGAGGATTGAACAAGAATTACCAACAAGACTGTGAAGGCGCAGACCGCATCACATACGACCTGCCTTTCGGGCAAAATGAATTGATAGATGATATTCTGACGATAAATAAGAATATGGGCGTCATAATCATTAGTGGCAATGGCGTGAATATGCCCTGGCTCGATAAGGTGCCTGCACTGATGCAGTCATGGTATCTTGGTTCTGAGGCAGGAAGTGCAACGGCAAATGTTATCTCGGGCGAAGTAAACCCATCGGGCAAACTGCCATTCAGTATTCAGAAAAGGCCGGAAGATAACGGGGCGATCTCGTTCGGAGCAATCTCTTATCCGGGACAAGATGGCAAGCAAATATACAAAGAAGATATCCTTGTGGGTTACCGCTGGCATGATACGAAAAAGATTCCGGCCTTGTTCCCATTCGGCTATGGCTTGTCATATACAACATTTGAATATGGTAAAGCTTCAGCAGATAAAAAGGAATACGGAAAAGATGATGTTATCAAAATAGCCTTTACCCTTACTAACAAAGGGAAAGTTGACGGAGCTGAGTCTGTACAGGTATACGCTTCTCAAAATAAACCGTCTCTGGATCGTCCGGCAAAAGAACTGAAAGGATTTCGAAAAGTATTCCTTAAAGCAGGGGAGAGCCAGACTGTAGAAATTGCAGTTCCGGTAAAAGACCTCGCTTACTTCGATGACAAAGCTCATGCCTGGATAGTGGAATCGGATAAGTTCACACTGCATTGTGCTGCCTCATCAACAGATATAAAAAGCTCGGTAACGATAAGTGTAAAATAGTTATTTAAACACATTTTCCTGCCGTTCTGAGCCAGTGGATTCTCATCACTGCTCAGAATGGCATTTCCAATTTAAACAGCAAACCATGAAGAACTTCTTTAAGTCAGTTGTATTAACCTGCCTGTTAACAGCTTTCTCAATACAGGCATTCCCGCAAAGCGGATATAAAAATCCCATCATCAGAGGATTCAATCCCGATCCTAGTGTATGCCGGGTAGGTGACGACTTCTATCTTGTTACCTCCTCATTCGAATACTTCCCCGGACTACCGATCTATCACAGTAAAGACCTTATCAACTGGCAGCAAATAGGTCATTGTCTGACAAGGGATTCTCAACTCCCATTACAGAAAGTTACCGCGTCGGGTGGAATATATGCGCCTTCGATACGCTATCATGACGGACTGTTTTATGTAATCACTACAAATGTGTCTCATGGCGGAAATTTCTACTGCACAGCAACCGATCCGGCCGGACCATGGAGCGAACCGATATGGGTAGACATCAAAAGTATCGACCCGGATATTTTCTGGGACGAAGACGGTAAAACCTATTTCGTAACACAAGGTGATGAAGGAATCCGTGTGACGGAAATAGACATTAAAACCGGAAAGGTGATCGGCCCCGAATACCTTGTCTGGGGCGGTATAGGCGGGCGTTTCCCCGAAGCTCCCCATATTTATAAAAAGGATGGCTTTTATTATCTTCTATTAGGAGAAGGTGGTACAGAGTATATGCACAGTGCAACCATCGGTCGCAGTAAGAACATTTATGGCCCTTATGAATCGTGCCCGCTAAATCCGATACTTACACATGCCAACCGCATAGGCCAGAGCAACCCGATACAGGGTGTCGGACACGCCGATCTCATACAAGCGAAAGACGGTTCCTGGTGGATGGTCTTTTTAGGATTCCGTGTCACACACAAATGGGCCTATTATCATATATTAGGGCGTGAAACATTCCTGGCTCCTGTCGATTGGCCAAAAGGAGGCTGGCCACAGGTAAACGGTAACGGAACAGTTTCCCTGAATATGGATGTGCCTACCCTGCCTCTTCACCCATTTCCAAAAGCACCGGAAAGGACGGAATTTAATGAGGATAAGCTAGGTTTCGATTGGCAATATCTCAGAAACCCGGTCAGGGAGAACTACTCATTGTCGGAACGGAAAGGCTGGTTACGAATAAGTACATCCCCCTCTACCCTGAATGATCTCGATGCTGTTTCCTTTGTCAGCCGCAGGCAAACCGAACATGATTTTGAAGCAGCAACCCTGATGGTGTTTGATTCATCATCTGAGAATGAAGAAGCCGGTTTGACGCTCATCCAGAACAACTCACACCATTACGATTTCCTTATCCGGAAAGTGAAAAACGGGTATTCTGCCCAATTGAGGGTAACGCTTGGCTCGTTATCGTATATCGCTGCTGAGCAAAAGATAAGGAGCAATAAGATAAGCCTGAAGATTGAAGGCAATCCTTCCCAATACATATTTTCCTATTCTGATGCCACCAATAAAGATTATCAGGAACTCGGCAGACTGGATACCCGCTATCTGGCAACAGAAGTAGCCGGAGGTTTTACCGGTGTGATGATAGGAATGTACACATCTTCGAACGGGAAACCGAGTAAAGCGAAAGCCTGGTTCGATTGGTTTGATTATCAAGTTAAAGAATAGTTTGGTAAATATAATGAGAGGCTACCCGGATGGGTAGCCTCTTTTAACAATATAGTATAAAAAGCTATTATTCAGAATATTATACCTATTTCATATCTTCCGAGATATATTACTTCTTCCAAACCTTCTCCATATCTTCCAAAGTCTTTCCCTTGGTCTCCGGTAAGCGTTTCCAAACGAATAAAGCAGCAAAGATTGCTAATACCCCGTATACCCAATAAGAGAAACCGTGGTTAAAGGTACTGACGAGTGTATCGTTTTTGTCCATAATAGGGAATGTCCATGATATAAGGAAGTTAGACACCCACTGAGCCGCCACGGCTATAGACATCACACTGGAACGTACCGAGTTAGGGAATATTTCCGCCAACATAACCCAGCAAACAGGTCCCCATGACATGGCAAATCCGGCTGTGTATGTAAGCATAAATACCAGCTTCAGCCCCCCAGGCAATCCCTGAGAGAATGAGGTGCCGAGTCCCAGCATAGATACAGCCATAACCAATGCACCCGTAATCAGTAAAGGTTTACGCCCGAACTTATCGACAGTCATAATCGCCAATACGGTAAACGACAAGTTGATGATACCGACAATAATTGTCTGCAATAATGCCGAATCGGTTCCCGAACCCATGCTTTTGAATATTTCGGGTGCATAATACAACACGACATTGATGCCGACAAACTGTTGGAATGCCGAAAGCAATACCCCTGTCATAATAATAAGGAAACCGTAAGACTTGATAGGAACATACAATGCTATAATGAAACTTGCTATCATGGATATCTCCAACGCACTGGAAACTCCGGCAAGCGAAAGCGATATAATTCCGACCACAAACAGTATCAGCCAGGTCATCATAAAGCGGTAATAAGGCTTCAACGATACTTTTTCTTCTTTTCCAAAACTTTGCTGTATTTCAACTATCTCTTGTTTGGCCATTGTACTGCCCACAAGCTTGGTAAGAATAGCTTCTGCCTGAGCGATACGCCCTTTCATAACAAGCCATCTTGGCGTTTCTGGTGCAATGAACAATAACAGGAAGAATATAACCGACGGAATAGCCAGTGAAGCAAACATCCATCTCCAGCCTGTTGCATGTAACCATTGTGTGTCGCCTTGCTTGGCAATAAAGTAATTTACAAAATACACGACAAGCATACCAAATATAATGGCAAACTGGTTCAATCCGACCAGACTGCCCCGTTTATCAGGTGGAGCAATTTCAGCAATGTACATAGGCGACACCATGGAAGCTATACCTACGCCGATTCCTCCGATTATCCGGTAAAACACAAAGTGATATACAAAAGAATGATCACCCTCGGCAGGCATGCGGAACCCTATTTCGGGCCAAGCAGAACCGACAGCAGCGAATAAGAACAGGACAGCAGCTGCAAACAATGCTTTTTTGCGTCCAAAAGTCTGGCTTACCCAACCTGCCATTGCAGCACCGAATATACAACCTATCAATGCACTGCTTATCACAAAACCTTCCATCGCATTAGCCTCATTCAGCGGCAAGCCCATCGGTTCAATAAAGAAATGCCTCAGAGACTCCACGGTTCCCGATATAACGGCCGTATCATATCCAAAGAGCAATCCTCCAAGGGTCGCAATAAGCGTTAGTTTTAAAGTGTACGATTTACTTACTTCGTTTTTCATTGGTTCTTTAGTTAGTTAACGAGTAGACAAGATACGAGATACAAGTTTTGCTTGTTCACTTGTATCTCGTCAGCTTGTATCTATTTAGATATACATATTTACAATCGCTTCGTAAAGCTCTTGTTTTCCACTTATTTGCTTAGGTTCACCCACTTTGTGTGCAATTGTGCGTAAATCTTCAAGAGTAAGTTTTCCATCTTCGAATGCCTTACCTTCACCGCCATCGAATGAAGAATAACGGGTCTGACGAAGTTTCTTGTAATCAGAGTTTTCAAGAATATCGGCCGCTACCAATAAACCGCGGGCAAACACGTCCATACCCGATATATGGGCAATGAAAAGGTCATCCATATCGGTAGAATTACGACGGATCTTAGCATCGAAGTTTACACCTCCGTTACCCAGTCCTCCGGCAGGCAGCATTACCAACCATGCCTGTGCAAAATCATAAATATCGAGAGGGAACTGATCAGTATCCCAACCGTTCTGATAGTCTCCACGGTTAGCATCGATACTGCCCAGCATTCCTGCATCTACAGCAGCCTGAAGTTCATGCTCGAATGTATGTCCCGCCAAAGTAGCATGGTTAACTTCTATATTTACTTTGAAATCCTTGTCTAATCCATAATTGCGAAGGAATCCGATAACAGTTTCCGTATCATAATCATACTGATGCTTAGTTGGCTCCATTGGTTTAGGTTCGACTAAGAATGTACCGGTAAACCCTTGTTTGCGGGCATAGTCGCGAGCCATTGTCAGGAATTGTGCCAGATGATCTTTTTCGCGTTTCATGTCGGTGTTCAGCAAGCTCATATAACCTTCACGGCCACCCCAGAATACATAGTTTGAACCACCAAGGGCAATAGTTGCATCGATAGCATTTTTCACCTGGGTTCCGGCACAAGCCACAACATTAAAGTCAGGATTTGTTGATGCTCCGTTCATATAGCGCTCGTGTCCGAATACATTGGCTGTGCCCCAAAGAAGCTTGATGCCTGAAGCAGCTTGTTTTTCTTTAGCATACTCCACTATCGCCTGCAGATTCTTTTCATATTCAGTCCAGTTACTGCCCGCATCCACCAGATCCACATCATGGAAACAGTAGAAGTTGATACCTGTTTTTGTCATGAACTCAAACGCTGCATCCATTTTATATTTAGCCTGGCTGATAGCATCGTTACCAATATTCCATGGATGATGGATTGTAGGTCCGCCAAACGGATCACCGCCGTTAGCACACAGTGTATGCCAGTAAGCCATAGCAAAACGCATCCAGTCTTTCATTGTTTTACCCATAACCACTTTATTTTCATCGTAAAAACGATAAGCCAAAGGGTTTTTACTTTCTTTTCCTTCAAATTTGATCTTTCCTATTCCCGGAAAGAATTCTTTTGTTCCTTTCAAAATTTCCATAATGTTATTCTATTTAATATGATATAAATTATTGATAATGAATTCTTATTTTGTTAAAAAGTGACAAAAGTTACACTTTTGCAGCATTTCTCTTATTGTCATTTTTCCTTCGTCGAGACGGCGCCTTGTATCCGCCCGTATTTTGTCCAAACTGGCACCCATAAGAGATACCCCTATCAAAATCTGACAAACTTTACAGTTAACAAAAAATACCTGTAACTATTAGAGTTTATATTCAATAAAAGAGTAAGATGCATGTTTTTAGGCGTTTTAGTTGCCACGACTTTTAAGTCGTGGATAATGATACAGATAGAAAACGACTTTAGTCAAAACATTTTGGCTAAAGCCTTTATCCGATTAGACCATTATCCTCCAGCTAAAGCAGGAGGCTATTAAATCACAGGGAATAAACCATATATAACCTTATTGAATATAAATTCTATTTAATGTTTTCAAAGATCGCTTCTACTAGCTACTCATTGGTATAGATAATTCTTTTAAATTTCTGTGACAGGATTATTTATTGATTAAACTTTTCCAATTCTCATAAGCCTCCCGGTATTGTTGTCTCTTATCCATTTCAGGCTCAATAACACCGAGTTTTTCAAGAGAAGCAAAAGCCTGTTGTGGAGTAGAGTACAATCCTATGCCGATGCCCGCACCTTTAGCTGCACCTGCCGCACCATCGGTGTTATACAACTCGATTGTCACATCACTTACGCTTGCCAAAGTCTGTGCGAAAACCGGACTCAGGAACATGTTGGCATACCCGGCTTTTACTGTGCGGATATTCATTCCCATTTCGCGCATTATCTCCATACCATATTCGTATGAGAATACAATTCCTTCCTGAGCGGCACGTAATATATCTTTCTTATCGTGTATATTGAAATTGATACCATGTATCGAACAGTTTACATCCTTATTTTCCAGCACACGCTCTGCCCCGTTGCCAAATGGAATGATACTTATTCCCTTCGATCCTATCGGCGATTGTGCCGCCAAGTTATTCATATCATTGTAAGACAATCCCTCCAAAGCCAGATTACGTTTGAGCCATGAGTTAAGGATTCCTGTCCCGTTTATACAAAGTAATACACCAAGCCTTGTCAGTTCTTTTGTATAATTCACATGAGCAAAAGTATTTACACGGGATAGTTTATCATAGTTTAACTGGTCTAATACGCCATAAACAACTCCAGATGTTCCGGCAGTAGAAGCTATCTCTCCCGGTTCGAATACATTTAGTGACAACGCATTATTCGGCTGATCGCCGGCACGGTATGAAACAGGAGTGCCTTCTTTAAGGCCCAATTCCTTCGCTGCTTCGGAAGAGACATAGCCCTGTACTCCAAAAATCGGTTTTATCTGAGGAAAGAAACTTTTAGGGATGCCATAGTAATTAAGGACATCTTCAGATAAAGTATTTGTCTTAAAATCCCAGAATATACCTTCTGACATACCTTCTATAGTGACTACAATATCCCCGGTCAGCTTCATACCGATATAATCTCCCGGAAGCATCAGTTTATCAATCTTTTCATAGATGTGTGGTTCGTTTTCCTTCACCCAAGCCAGTTTCGATGCCGTAAAATTGCCCGGTGAGTTAAGAAGATGACTCAGGCATCTCTCTTCTCCAATACTTTGGAATGCCTTTTCACCATAAGGCACGGCACGGCTGTCGCACCATATAATAGACGGACGAAGCACATTTTTGTCCTTATCGACGATCACCAATCCATGCATTTGCCAGGTAATGCCGATTGCCCTGATATCTTCTCCTTTTGCTCCGGCTATCTGCATCACCGATTGATGTGCAAGCTTCAGATTAGCCCACCAGTCGGCAGGATCTTGTTCTGCCCAACCCGATTTCACGGCTGTTATTTTCATTTCTTCCTTCGGGAAGAAATCAGAGGCAACAATCTTCCCTGTTTCGGCATTCACCAAACATGCTTTAACTGAAGAACTACCTATATCATAACCAAGTAAATACATAGTATTATAAATTTGTTCTGAATTTATTATATGTTTTTCTATCGAATTTGTAGAGTCGGGCAGCCCTGTGCGAAACATTCTTCTGCTTCTCTTCCAAAGCCACTACATGAGGCATCGCCAACACCTTTTTATGAAAGTTCCGGATATCTATCTTTTTATTATATATCGCTTCATAAAGGCGGTGTAGCTGGCTGATCGTAAATTTTGTCGGTAATAACTCGAACACAATGGCAGAATCGTGCTCTATCCAACGCCTGATCTCTTCCAGAGATACTTTTACGATTTCATTATGGTCGAATGGCAATTGAGGGATTTTATTCACCGGGCACCAAGCGGTCTGCTTGTATTTAGATATATTATTGAGTTTACGGTCTATCTTACATAAAACCAGATATGCCACTGTTATCAACCTGTCTATATTAGGCTGGTACTCTGTATCCATCCACCTTATATCATCCGGTTTTGCCCTGTCGGGAGAAGCAAAACACCGGAATTGCCTCAGTGGCATTTGTTTTATACCTGTCAACTCGAACAATACCCGATGGGCCGCATCGTCAACATCCTCCCTGTCATATATCAGACTACCGGGAAGCTTCAGATCGTTTACCTTTTCATCGTTACGCCGAACCAGCAGAATATTCAAATGTTCGTCGTCGAACCCGAATACAACGCAATCAATAGAGACATAAGTATGGATGAAATTCTTTTTCATGACATTGTTCAAGGTATATCTTATGCATTTTCAATATGCGAATATAATTATTTTTACTATATAATATTTACTTATTGAAAATATTATAAAGTTAAATAATTGAAATACAACGAATTATATTTTGTATATAATACAATAAGTATTTTATATTATTGTACATTAAACAATAAGAAAACGAGATTCAGGGCTACTTTCGAAAATCCGATATGTTAAATGGAAAATATGTTAATTTTACAATAAGGTTTGTTTAAGAACCATCATAGAAAAAGGTATGCCATTCTATTTTTGACACACCTTTTCATTTCATCAAATAACTTATTTAATAGCCTAGGCTTTTGGGACTTCTAAAAAGATATCAGAAGTGTTAAGTGTTTTAAAAATTGCATTTGTACAGCCCCAACCCCGCTCATTAATTATTTAATGTACTTTATTCCAGCTCTTTAATTTTTATGTTTTTATCTGTACAAAATTCATTTAGAATAGACTGGCAATTTTCACTGCCAGCCTATGATACAAACAAAACCCTATTACCTTATTTTAACCGCTTGTATCTAATCTTATTTATAAGGAAAAACCAAGTTTAACTTTCAGCCCAAAAGCAAGAGGAACTACTTTATCTATAAATGGGCTGCTGCTTTCTTCATTTGAATATTTACTATTCATCAGACTGTTATATCTGAAAGTAGTAGGATTATCTTTTTCATATGGTATGATATTGTCGCCGCCATTTTCCTTAACAATATTATTTAGTCCGTAATCCACATATCCTCCAATATATAAATTCATAGAATTGGACAGACTCCACTTCATACCACATTCTGCCGCCAGCATAAATGCAACTCCAAGATCGAGATCGCCCTTCGATGACATCCCATCAAATTCGCCAAAGCCACGGAAATCAATATCCGTATATTCAGCTCCGGTTTCAGGATAATAGCCCGATGTAACCAATTTGGTATATTCCGATTCATATTTTCCACTTAAAGGAATACCTACTTTGATCCCGAGATTAACATAGAGTTTGTCTATGCCGGAGGGAGTAAATTGCACCATGACCGGAACATTCAGATAAGTGCCCTTCTGGCTATCTTTCAGATTATGCAATGCTAGTCTCCATTCAAAATTATTCCCATAGTTATCTTGTGTCATATACTGGTCTTTCAACTCGTCCGAACTAAATTCCGACTTATAGATTGCCATTTCCAAGCCTGAAACAAGCCCCCACGTAGAATTCAACTTATACGTATACCCGATCCCGAACAAAGGGCCAAATTGCGAACTTCTGTCACCAGGCTGATCAAGATCATAATTAAGGGAAGATGATCCGGCTCCCAGATAAACAGAGATTTCCTGCTTGTCCTGCGCAACAGCTAAAACTACAATAGCGGCTGTCAGTATTAATAAAATTATCTTTTTCATTCTTCTGTGTTTTTATATGGTAAGTCCGGCCTGTTTATTTTACAAGGAGTCTCGCTGTGCGAACATCCTCATCGATAGCCAATTGTACCAGATAAGTACCCGGAGACCCAAACTTTACACTCGCCGTGCTTCCTGTTACTTTTCCGTTATGGACAATATTTCCGCTTAAATCATAGACTTTCAGCTCCACTTTATTTACAAGATGTAAGTCTTCCAGCCCCGTTTCAATATTCAAGGTTTCTCCTACCTTCAGCGGATTAGGGTATACCAAGAACTGGCTCAGCGTTTCAAACGTTATTTTTCCCGGACAGGTCTGATATTCATATCCTTTATCATCCACCAGTTTAACCATATAAAAAGCATCCTTATTCAGCAGATCGGCAGAAGATTTTCCTGCTGAATAATACTGTTTATTCTGACCCACTTTTCTTCCGTCTTCATACCATTCAAAGCTAACAAACTTATAACCTCCGTTTTTTTCAGGATTGTTATTTACTGTAAGGGTGTTATTCCACATCTGAGTTACCAGGTCATCGAAGGCAAATGGTTTTAGCACCTTTAGTTGATACGACGTTTTATCTTCACCATTCGGTGAGGTAATAACAAAATCCAACGTATTCAAGCCGGGCTTAGCAGCTTCAAATTCAATCGAAGTCCCTATATTGACAGTAGCTTCCGATAATGGGACTATCTCTATATCCAAAGGAATATCCGAATTGCTGCAATCCAAAGAATAAACTTCATTCAGGTCTTTCCATTGCTCTCCATTGATATACAATGCTACCAAATTGGTATGTTCGGCGCTGATTGTTTCTTCCAGCAGGTCTACTTTGATCACATAGCTACCTTGCTTCGTTTGGTCAATAGTCCACTTATAATCTCCGGACAGATTTTCGAAAATATACTTAGAACCCAACAGAGACTCTCCTTGCGTTTTAGGATGGAAAGAAACAGGATCCCAGTTATTCTGTCCCAATAATTTGAACATGTTTTTGTCATCACCAGATGTTGCTATTTCCAGCATACCCGAAAACACGAATAAATTCGGATTATGAATATCTTTCTTCAAACGCAGGGATAATCCGGAATCCCAACCAATCTCTGTAGCCCCTCCAACGATGAACAAGTCTTCTCTGGCCATAAAGATTTCACTACTCAGCGTGTTTGCCACCGCATCTACCTTTATTTTGTAATAATCATCAGGGATAGTTACATTCCAGCCCTCAGCATTTGCGTTAGTAGTAGTTTGAATAGAAAAGGTTCCTACGGCATTCGCATCCTCTATAGTGGGAACATAAAATTTAGTGTTAGCCCCGATTGTCTGCGTATTCATTATTCTGAATTCTCCTGTCTGAAGTTTACCATGATAGCGGAAATATCCTGCAACCTGAGTAGGGTCTTCTGTCAATATCGCTACACCACCAGGTATTGCAGAACCTGTTATCCACAAATTGGAACCATCACGGTTATAACCTGGCACGGTATTCTTCTCGGATTCCCCCAGATTAGTCTGCCCGGTATTCCTGCCTGATAATATAAAGTTTTTCCATTCTGCCGACTCTTTCTCCACCGAGCTATTAGCTTCTATAAGAAGATCTAAGGACTCTTCCAAATGTGTATCAAAGTCCTGCAGTTCATCCAGTACTGTTTGTGGATTTGCGGCTATTCTGTTTCTTGTCTCTACCATTTTGGTGAACAGAGCAGGCATTTTAGCTCCTATCTTAGTCTTTAACGAATCATGGCATTGGATTATCCTGTCCATTTGTCCTGCTTTACCGGAAAGCAACTCTTCGGAAGCCTCCTGATTGTCATCATACGTTACCACTACTTCCATCTTAGTATTGAGATTCACAGACGGAGTATTGATTACTATCGCCAATGATTTACTATCATAGCTCCAGTGCTCTTGCTTATTTTCCAACGAATAAGGATATGTTTTACCATCAACCACCACTTGTTTTGCCGGAAGTTTAGACAGCAATATGAGTTCGTAATTTCTCGTCGACGGCATCCCATCAAAAGAGCCTTCACGAGGATAGATCGTATATTTTCCCTGACTGGAATTCGTTTCCTGCGTTATTTTTGTTGTGGTATATTTGCCATCTTTATAGCTTTCACTATCACCTTCATCTTCATAGTAAGAGAACGATCCCGAAGCACCAGGCACAAACTGGACAATAAGCTTGTCAGGCCTTTCCTTCAGATGTTTGATATCGGGATACATAGGGATAACCGCACCTTCTTTATAGTAATAAGGAATCTCGCTTTGAGAAAAACTCCTTATGTATGTCTGATTACCTTCCATTACCGACCCGGTCTCTGCTTCCAGCCATTTTCCTTCAGGCAACCAAAACTGTTTTGTAGATGTGCTAATTTTAGATTCTGCGGCGGCTACAATCGGAGTCACAAATATCTCGTCTCCGAACATATAGCTGGATTCTTGCTTATAAGCTTCACTATTCTCCGGCGAATCGTAATAAAGAGGACGACAAAGGGAAAGACCTGTATCATAAGCCTGCCTTGAGTATGTATATATATAAGGGATCATCGCATAGCGTAACTTGAGGGCATCCCGCATATGTTCAAAATTCGGGAACTTCCAGATGCGCCTTTCTATATTGGAGGAATTTGTCGCATGTGTCCTTGTTATAGGAGAGAATACTCCAAACTGTATCCATCGAAGATAAAGTTCGGGATTATTTGCTCCAGATTGATTATGTCCGCCAAGATCGTGCCCCCAATAGCCATAAGCTACATTAGAAGCCGTTGAATTATAATACACCTGAAAAGCCAAAGTTGGGAATGTAGCCCAGGAGTCTCCTGAGAAACCAATAGGATAACGATGACTTCCCAGCCCACCCCAACGATGAAAAATCATAGGTCTGCGATCTGTCCTGTTTATTTTCATGTCATTATAATATACATGATTCAACCAGAATGTATTGCCCAGATCCTTCATTTCGGGAGCTATCATCCATTGCTGCCAGTCGAGCCACCAGAAATCGACACCGATATTCTCGTGGGGACGCATGATATTCTTAAAGAAAGCCTTATAGAATTTTTCATTTTCGATATTCCATGCAATAGTTTTATTTGTTGGAAGCCCTAAATCATTCGCTAAAGCCTCGAAATTATCCTCGTGTGTACCGATGCCATCTGCCGGATGCAGATTTAAGGTGATTTTCAAATTCTTTTGATGCATCCATTCTATCAGCCCCTGAGGATCGGGAATCAGGTCCCTGTTCCAGCTCCATCCGGTCCAGCCCTCTTTATGCCAGTCCATATCAAATACCATAACGTCGAGAGGAATGTCGTGCTGATGTATTTCGTTCACTATATCCTTAAAATCCTGTTCCGAATATTTTTCATACTTGGAATACCAATATCCTAATGAATAAAGCGGCGGCATCGGCACTTTACCACTTATTTTTGTATAATCAAGCAGAGCTTTTTTATAATCATGACCATAAGCCATAAAATACCAGTCAATAGTATTTCCTTCTCTGCGTGCAGCAACCCAGTCAAAATCGCCACCCTGATTTTCGAATAAGAGGCTCTTACTGGTATCTCCATTTGGTTTTGACTCATCTATTAACGTCCATCCCGAACGCGAAAGGAGCCCATCTTCCATATCGCCTCTCAGGTTGTCTCCACTCGAATGGTCAAGTGTGCGGGATGTGCCTTTAAGGTTAAACGGATCTTCTTTACCAGGGTACCAATATGTTGAACTTCCATTCAGATCAAATGAGATTTTCAAGTTATCAGAACCGGCTGGGTTCGTAACAGGATTAGTCCCTATTTTATAAACTAATTCCAGCTTGTCGGTTTTTATATACAGATACCCGTTTTTGGTCTCTGTAGTATAATTCGGCACAGGCAGGTTTCTGTTGACGGCGATAAAAGATGCCCTATCCTCAAATTGTTTTGAGTCGCTCCATTCTATTCGTATCATTTCCGGGGTAAGGACTGTAAAGCGCATATTTCCCGAAATCACAATTGCCTGTGGGTCAGCCACAGGATTCTCATTTCCATAAACCTGATGGGTCAACATCAGAAAAAGAAATAAGGAAGTCGCAATTTTCTTAAGGTTTAGATTCATATTTGTTGGTTTTTAGTCTAGTATTTCGATTTTTTTCATGAATATTATTAGTTAATAAGATCAGAGATTATATGCAAAACGCAAATTTCCGATAGCCGGGTATTTCCTAAAAGCTGATTGACAAATATAGTTTTATGGCGATATATACAGCAGCTACGTTTCTGTCAGTTTTGTGTAAAATTCTTCCAAAGCTTTATTGTAAAAAGGGAAGCCCTCTTTCTTTTTACTTATTTCATAAAAAACACCCTTATTGATCTGCCATAGTAAAATAACAAGGGTACAGTTTTTTAATTCTGTACCCTCCATTGTTATGTTTATATATTCTTTCTGACTTCCGCGTTTAATATTTAGATATACCTCTGGTTGTAGGGCCATCTACAGTTAGTTTTCCATCTTTATCAATATTTAATTTATCGATAAAAACTACCCGTTGATCTCCACTGCCATTAGTTCTGGCATGATACACACACAACCTTTGATTATCGGGTAAAGTAAGTACCATATTATGCCCTGTTCCGGTTACATTTCCACCTTCGGCTGTATTCTTTTGCAACACAGGATTGTTTGCCGCCTTTTGAAAAGGACCCAGCGGATGTTTCGATGTGGCATAGCCCACTGCATAATTTTGTCCTCCAAAAAAATTTGCAGAATACATCATATAATATGTGTCATTTTCCTTGAAAAGGAATGATCCTTCGGTCCACCTCCGGTTTACTTCGTGACTTGTCACAGAGCGGCTTTCCCATTCAGCCTGGGCGTCATCCATCTTTACCGGTGGACGAAGCAGCAATTGAGGTTCTCCGATTACACCCGAAAAATCAGGCTTGATCTCCACGCCGTATATCCAGCTTTCTTCAACCTCGTCGAACCAGCCTTTCGCTTTTGCCCACTCAGAGATCTCACTTTCGACCGGATTTTCATAGCAGCATCTTGAGTAGTACAGATATACTTTATCTGCTTCATCATCGAAATATAAGTTAACATCAATAATGGGGTAACCGGGATCGAATACAGGATGGTCGTAAAGATTCTTAAACGGCCCAACCGGACTGTCAGCAACAGCCACACCAATACGAAAAGTTTCATATTTATTTTCCGGATTATGCTTCCAGTTAGCACTATACCATAAGTAGAATTTTCCGTTCCGCTCATAAACCTCGGGTGCCCAAAAACAATCTTTGCCCCATGCATCCGGCTGGTTGTTGTCATAAATAACACCTCTGTCTTCCCAATTATTCAGGTCTTTTGACGAATAGGCTTTAAATCCGTTAAGATTCTCTGATGTACCATACATATAGTAAGTCTCATCAGAGCCATATAAAAGAAACGGATCGCCAAAGGGAATAGGTAACGGATTGGATAACTGAATTGTAGTTTTTTGATCTGAACTACAGGATAAAAACAGTGTAACAAGTAAACTATACAATAGTATTTTTCTCATATCATTTAGACTTTATGACTCTCAAGGCCAAATACGCTTTTATATTAAAATTCTGAATTGTGTCCGTAAACCAACGTAAAAAAATGAGAATAGCAACTAAAATCGATTCTTACGCTTGATTATGTTCCGGGAAAAATTGGAAAGCAAACATAATCTTATATATACAGAAGCAATGGCAACGTTTCTGTCAATATTATGTAAAATTCTACCAAAGCATTGCTTTGGGCGATTTACACTCCTTTTCTAAGGTCTTTTTATCTCTTTTTAATAAAATCTGATGAGAAATTCTCAGTTTATCTTTACAGTCAATTTATTGCATCCATTCTGTAGGAGATACTCCAAATTGCTTCTTAAATACTTTCGAAAAATATGACGGAGAATTAAATCCTACGATGAAGCAAACTTCACTCACCCGATATCCTTCCTTGATGTATTCAGCCGCCTTTTTCAGCTTCACCAACAAAATAAAGTCATTCGGGGTAAGTTCCGATATGCCTTTAATTTTCCGGTGCAGGCTCGACCGGCTCATGTTCAGCGCACTGGCCAAAGCATCAACATTGAATTGAGTATCAGAAATATTTTTGTGGATGACTTCGGTTACTTCTTTCAGAAAAGTTTCATCTGCTTTTGTAGGCGCAATGCTCTTTATTTTAACCAGTGGTGAATGGATAAAAGCTTCTTTGAGTTTATTGCGGTTGGAAAGAAGATTCGATAATTGTGCCAACATATGCTCCATTGAGAATGGTTTTTCGACATAGGCATCAGCCCCTGCATCTAAGCCTTCTATTTTGGACTGTAATGTTGTCCTCGCCGTTAACAGGATGATCGGTATATGGCTGTAATCTATATTTGATTTTATTTCTTTACAGAGCTGTAATCCATCCATTACCGGCATAGCTATATCCGTGATAATTGCATTGATATGCTGGGCGTTGAGTATCTCTAACGCTTCTGCTCCATTCGTTGCTTTAAATATATTATAATGACCCTTAAGCTGATTGCATAAAAATAATCTGAGATCTTCATCATCCTCAACTATAAGAAGAGAATATTTCGACAAATTAGTAGGCTCATCATTCAAAATAAGCAATTCTTCCTGAACAGGCTTCCCTATATTATGCTCAAGATTGACTCTGATCGATTGAACAATCGGTAAGGTCAGTTGAAAATAGTTGAATTGATCGTCAGAATGTATATACCTGAGGCTACCATCGTGCAGTTCTGCCAAGGAACGGGCTAAAGGCAATCCCAGTCCGGTACCTGTTGGTATATGTTTTGTATCACCTTCTTCTATCTGCTGATAGAAAGGTTCAAATATTTTATCCTGCAAATGTCCTTTAATCTTGTTCCCATCATTTCTGATTATAATATGAAATGAATCGGTATCTTTCTTCACCGTCAGATAAATTTCGGATTTCGCGTATTTTACTGCATTGTTAAACAGATTACTCAGGATTTTTGTAAAAGCCTCTTTATCAACATCGGCTTGAAAACTTTCGGACGGCAAGTCTATTTCGAATTTTATATTACGTCTGATAGCAGAGGCATTAAACCGCATATAGATCTCATTGATCAACAAAGAGATATCCGTTGATGTAAAATTCAGACGGAACCCTTTTTGTTCTGTTTTTCTAAAATCCAGTAATTGGTTACTAAGGTCTAATAATCGGTTTGTGTTCCGCTCTATTACTTTCAGGTATTCACTTCTTTCAGTGTTGCTCACCTTTTCTTTAATAATGTATTCCAACGGTCCTTTTATCAGACTCAATGGTGTCCGGATTTCGTGAGTGATGTTTGTGAAAAATGCTATTTTAGCATCGTAAATTTCTCTTGATTTTTCATTCTCAAAAACTTCCTGCCGGCGTTTATTTTTTTTACGTATCTTATTACGATAACTAACAGTTAACAAAGCAATAATAGAAACAATGATAATGAAATAAATAATATACGCCCACACTGTTTTATAGAATGGAGGAAGAATATCTATTTCGATAGAGGTTATTTTATCACTCCATACTCCATTATTATTAGAGGCCTTTACCTTCATTGTGTATTTACCAGGAGGGACATTTGAATATCCTACTTTTTGTGCTTTCTCCAGGTAAATCCAGTCCTCGTCAAATCCTTCGAGCATATATGCATACCGGTTCTTCTCGGGAGCTACATAACTAAGGGCTGCAAAACTAAAGCTGAATGTTGACTGATTATACTTCAACTCTATTTTTTCTGTAGACTCTATGGCTTTTTTCAATGGTGAATTTTTCTCTCCCGGTTTAACTATAGTATTAAATAGTTCGAACTGAACAATGTAGACAGACGGTGCATGGCTGTTGGACACAAATGAAGCCGGATCGAACGAAACGAAGCCTTCTAATCCCCCAAAATATATATGGCCATTAATATCCTTAACTCCTGACTTATAATTAAACTGATTGCTAAGTAATCCATCGCTCTTTGTATATTGCTTGATCGAATAATCATTCATATTCATACATACAATCCCCTGATTTGTTGTGAACCAAAGATTCGAATGATTATCTTCAACCACCTTATATACAACATTATTAGGAAGCCCTTCGTTGGTGGTAAATGATGCGAAATTTTCTTCTTTCGGGTTATATTTACAGAGTCCACCCCCTTCAGTAGTAATCCACAATGTCATCTTGCTATCTTCGAACAACGAGATTATTTTATTGTGAGAGAGACTTGCCGGATTTTTAGGGTCATTCTTAAATACAGTCCACTTGTTGTCATTAGGATTGAATCTGTATAATCCTCCCCCCAATGCACCAACCCAGACCATACCGTCTTTAGTCTGAAGAATATCGCTGACAAAAATATTTCCTAATGATGAGACCCGTGTAAAATTATCACTTTCGGCGTTGTAATAACATAATCCATAAAGTGTACCAATCCAAACACGTCCCGAATGATCCTTATAGATGGAAAAAATACTATTATCGCAGATTGAATTCTCTTTGTCAGTTTTTGCGTAATGTTTTACTACCTTTTGTGTAATAAGATCCATTATATCGAGTCCATGATTGTATGTCCCGATCCACAATTGGTTATCATCTATAAGCAAACCATGTATATTATTATAGGACACGTTTCCTGGCTTTCCGTTTGCAAGATAGTGTTCGAATGTATCTGATTGCGGATCGAACAAACTCAGACCTCCGTCTTCTGTTCCTATCCATACACGTCCGTCATTTGTCGCCTGAAATTCCCGTATTCTTTTCCCGATCAATGTACTTGCTTCATTCCTGTTTTCTACCGGATAGTATTTATTAAACGGTGTATATTGATAAGGATAATAATTAATTCCTCCAAAATACGTTCCTACCCAGATTCCACCTTCCCGGTCCTTATAAATAGAATAGGTGGCGTTATCAGATATTGTATATGGATTTGATCGGTTATGTTGTAAGAACTCAACTTCTTTCTTTAGAACATCGTATACACAAATTCCACCTCCTGTTGCAAACCAGATTTCGTTGTCAGATTTTCGTATAACATCTCTGACAAATAAAGAAGAGTATGATTGCAAAGGTAAAAACGGCTGGATCTTATTAGTAACCAGATTTAGTCTTTTTACCCCGCTGTTAGCGGTCGTTATCAAAAGATCGTTGTAGTCGTCCTGAAATATCCGGTATATATCATCCTCATTATCGCCTACCTGGTTGTCGAATAAATAATTAACTTTCTCAAATTGTTGTTTTTCTGCATTAAAATAATTCAATCCTCCACCATGGGTACCAATCCACACCTTATTTTCTTTATCAATATATATACACCAGGCATTTACAATAGCATTTAGTTCATAAAATACAAGCTCTTTATTTACCGGATTATAAGAGAACACGCCTTGCCAATCGACAGCAAACCAATACACTCCATTCTGATCCTGCTTAATATCATTCACTTCCTTTTGTATCTTTATACTATCCTTCGTCATAGCATCAAGATATTCGAAACAATCTTTGTCGGGATGATAAATATACGCACCGGCATCTGTTCCAACCCATATTTCGCCATTGAAATCCTGAAAAAGAGAACGAATACAATTATTCCCTATACTCTGCGGGTCGTTTTTATCATTCCTGTAATTTCTGAACTCATATCCATCATACCGGGAAAGGCCGTCTTTAGTGCCAAACCACATAAATCCCCGGTTATCCTGAAGTATACAATATACAGTATTTTGGGCCAGACCGTCTTCTACTCCCAAATGATTAAAGTATGGATACTTTTTCGCTGACACAGGAGAGGTACCAAGAAAAAAGGTAATCACAGATAAAATAATAATAAAACAACAACGATTTTTCATAAGATAACAAAACATGGTATTCATATAAAAGTTTTCACAGCTATGACCATAATATTAGTAAATTTTTACTGCTTATACTCAATTTTTCTATCAGATACATTAAAGAAAAGAGGCCATAGAGATATAGACAAATTGTATTTATCCTCAAAGTAATAAGAGTGTTTTGTTAAATTCAAGCAAAAACGAATAAATTTCTTCCAACAATAACGCTTTGGAAGAATTTTACACAAAACTGACAGAAACGTAACCACTACTTATATATGCATAAAACTATATTTGTCTCACAATTTCACTAGAGCAGGACATAACTGGCAGGTCTGGAAACCTCACTCCTATTACCGAGAAGAAAGTGCTAACTGAAATTTAATATTTTTCTAATACTAATAATAAAATATGAGAACCATGAAGAAAATGTTTTTAACCTTATTTTTTACACTATCAATAATATGTAGTTGTAGCGAAGATAAGGATAACCCGGATGGAGTTATTGATACTCCAAAAGAAACCACTTATACCAATCCGGTATATCCAAGTAGTATGCCCGACCCAACAATCATAAAAGGACGGGATGGATATTTTTACTTATACGCAACGGAAGACACAAGAAACACTCCTATTTGCAGATCGAAAGACCTTGTATCGTGGACATTTGTTGGAACAGCCTTTACAGATGACACCCGTCCGACATTTGAGTCGTCAGGAGGATTGTGGGCTCCCGATATCAATTATATAAACGACCAGTATGTACTGTATTATTCCATGTCCGTCTGGGGAGGTGGTAATACTTGCGGTATTGGTATCGCCACGGCAGCAAGGCCCGGAGGTCCTTTCAATGATCAGGGAAAACTTTTCCGCAGCAATGAAATCGATGTGCACAATTCTATCGACCCTTTTTATATAGAAGAAGACGGCAAGAAATATTTATTCTGGGGTAGCTTCTTTGGAATCTATGCTATAGAACTGACGGACGACGGTTTGAACATGAAATACGGTGCAGAAAAACAACAGGTTGCCGGCACTGCGTTCGAAGCTGTTTATATACATAAAAAAGACGAATACTACTATATGTTTGCTTCCATCGGCTCATGCTGTGAGGGAGTAAACAGTACATATAAATTAGTCGTAGGGCGTTCCAGTTCGCTATTCGGCCCATATGTAAATAAATCAGGAAAAGACATGATGCAAAATGGCTACGAGGTTGTGGTTGACAAGAACGAACGTTTCGTTGGTAACGGTCACTGTTCCGAAATAGTTAAAGACGATGCAGGAAACGACTGGATACTTTACCATGGCATCGATGTGGATAATCCTAGTGGAAGGATTTTGCTCCTTGATCAGGTGAAATGGGTTGACGGATGGCCTGTAATAAGCGATGGCACTCCTTCCCTATCTGCCGACAGGCCTTACTTCGAATAAAAAAGGCCCGTTCACATAATTTTATTTGTTGATTATTAATCCTTAAAATTATATTATGAATTTTAAAAAGACATTATTTCTATGTTGGATTTTATGTAGTTGTATAAACATATATGGCGCACATGAAAATCAGGCATCCGGGCAGGGGATAACCGCTCAGGAAAAGAAGATCCGCATCAGTGGAACCATCGTTGATAATGAAAAAAATCCTCTCATAGGGGTGAGCGTAAAAGAAAAAGGAAACGCTGTGAATGGAACCATTACTGACATCGACGGGCATTTTTACATGGATGTTCCTAATAAACAGACTATAATTGAGGTTTCTTACATTGGTTTTAAGCCACAGGAAATTGAAGTAGGTTCAAACATTAACTTTAATATTATATTGCAGGAAGACATTAACAGCCTCGAAGAAGTTGTGGTAACCGGTTATGGTAATCAGAAAAAAATGTCGGTTATCGGATCGATCGAAACGATTAACCCTGAAAATCTTCAGGTAGGTTCCACCCGTTCCGTATCAAACAATCTGGCAGGACAAATTGCCGGGGTTATTGCGGTAAAACGTTCGGGAGAACCGGGATACGACAACTCAAATTTCTGGATCAGGGGTATTGCCAGTTTTTCGGGAACTCAAAATCCATTAATACTGATTGACGGAATCGAACGGGATTTGAACAATATCGATCCGGCCGAAATCGAATCATTTTCAGTATTGAAAGACGCATCAGCCAGCGCTATGTACGGAGTTCGTGGGGCAAATGGTGTAATTGTCATCAATACCAAACGAGGAAAAATAGGCGCTCCAACGGTTAATATCAGAGTAGAGCAGTCTATATCCGAACCGACAAAACTCCCTAAATTTATCGGAGCCGCCGACCACATGGAATTATTGAACCTGCTGAAAGAAGATAAAAGCCAGCTGGCTTACTCTCAGGAGCAAATCAACAGAACCCGCTATGGCTACGACCGTGATTTATATCCGGATGTGAACTGGCTGGACGAAATAACAAAAGACTATGCTTACGCCACACGTGCTAACCTGACAGTAAGCGGAGGCTCCGATTTCCTGCGTTATTCACTTGTAGGAGCTTATTTCGGAGAAAAAGGTATTATGGAAACCGACAATACGCTGCCATATGATACTGGAATAAAATTGAACAGATATAACATGCGTGCAAACGTAGATATAGACATAACGAAAACCACTACCTTGCGCATGAACATAGGAGGATATCTCCAGCAACGCAGAGGTCAAAACTCCAGTACCGATGATACATTCGCCGCTGCTTTTACAACTGCGCCGTTTGTTCATCCGGCACGATATTCGGATGGCACTATACCGGTTGTAGCAAATCGGCAGAATCCTTGGGCTATGGCTACCCAAAGAGGATATTATACCACTTCGACATCACAAATACAGTCTTTATTCGCTTTGGAACAGAATCTGAAAATGATTACTCAAGGACTTAAAGCCAAAGTGACATTCTCATTTGACTCTTACAGTTCGGGAAGGATGACCAGATCGATGACTCCTTCATATTATAATGTTGCAACAGGAAGAGATATTGAAGGCAACCTGATACACGATGTTCTTAGTTATGGGGACGAGTCATTAGGTCATTCAAATGAAGGAGGGTATGGAAATAATAATGTGTATTTTGAGGCAAATGCCACTTATAATCGTGTATTTAATAAGGTACATGATATAGATGCCTTATTCCTGTACAATCATCAAAGTTATGATGATGGTAGTTTTCAGCCTTACCGCAAACAAGGTATTGCCGGTCGGCTCTCATATATGTATGACAGCCGTTACATCGCTGAATTTAATTTCGGATACAACGGATCGGAGAATTTCGAAAAAGGAAAACGCTTTGGATTCTTCCCTTCCGCAGCTATTGGATGGTTGATGTCCGAAGAACCATTTTTGAGAGATAATTTCAAAAATTTAACCAAATTAAAACTCAGAGGATCAATCGGTAAAGCAGGTAATGATAATATTGGTGGACGCCGGTTTGCTTATATGACAACTATCTCTACAAGCGAAAATGGCTACCACTGGGGAGACACAAGTCAGAACGGCCGCGACAAGATCACAGAAGGAGAGATCGGTGTAACAGACCTGACATGGGAAACCGCATTGAAATATAATGCAGGATTTGAATTAGGATTATGGAATGAATTAGAATTTCACATGGATCTTTTCAAAGAGAAACGCAAAAATATTTTTATGCGACGTAGTGTAATCCCTAGCCAGACAGGGTTTATCAACAACCCATGGGCCAATTACGGAAAGGTAGATAATAAAGGTGTTGAATTTTCTTTGACTTATAACAAAAGGATAAATAAAGACTGGCAGGTTGGTTTCCGCTCTACATTCACATATGCAAAAAATACAATTGAAGAATACGATGAAGCACAATCGGTAAAAGGAACCCATCGTAGTATAACAGGACTATCCATGAACACATTATGGGGACTGCAAGCCGAACGGTTATTCACTGCGGATGATTTTGACGAGAATGGGAATCTTAAAGAGGGTATTCCTCCACATTCGGTAGGCAATACAACAGTTCGCCCCGGAGATATTAAATATGTAGACCGTAATGGAGATGGATTGGTAACAGATGAAGATGAAGGCTATATCGGTGGTACTGTAGACCCCCGGATTGTTTACGGGTTTGGAGGTAATATCAACTATAAAAATTGGGACATGAGCTTTTTCTTCCAGGGAGTGGGCGATACACACCGTATTATCGGAGGTTCGACATACTTTATGCCGGGTAGTGGAAAAGCTGTATTAGGAAATGTTTATGATAACTACAACGACCGCTGGACAGAGGAGAATCCTTCTCAGGATGTATTCTGGCCTCGTCTTTCTGAAGATCCGAATCAACATAATTACAGGGCCTCTACCTGGTGGAAAAAGGATATGAGCTTCCTGCGTTGTAAAGTAATAGAGCTTGGCTATTCTTTGCCAAAAAGCATTGTAAGCAAAGCCAGCCTGAAAAGCGTCCGTGTATATGTTAGTGGTAATGATCTCTTTTATTTCTCGAAATTTAAAATGTGGGACCCGGAACTGAATACATCCGATGGATTAAAATATCCGGGTATGCGCTCTGTTATGTTTGGTATCGATATCAATTTTTAAACCAATAAATTAATAACAATGAAATTAATTAAATATATAATCGCTAGCTTCATTAGCATCTTACTTATCACTTCTTGTTCCGATTTTCTTGATAAAGAACCGGATACTGAATTAGATATTGATATGGTGTTTGAGAATAAGACAAAAGTGGAAGGCTGGCTTGCCGGAGTTTATTCGGGAATACCTAATCCGGGCAGTGAATGGTTAAACTCTCATGGTTGGGAGATATTTGGAGATGACCTTACTCCGTCGAAAGACTGGCAACAATGGGAATGGAAAAATATCCCTAAAATATTCGGACAGTGGACCCCAAATACGACATGGGATGGAGGATACTGGCACAGAATGCCACAATTTATCCGTCAGGCGTATATTTTTATAAATAAGGTACATCCTCTGCCTGAATCTGATTTATCTCAGAAAGAGGTTGATCTAATGAAAGCTGAATGTCGTTTTCTGGCCGCATATTACTATTGGCTACTGGCATCCACTTACGGGCCTGTTCCATTCCAACCTGATTATATCACACCCACCGACTTTAATCTGGAAGACCTGATGATAGGTCAAACACCATTTGATGAAATTGTAGCCTATCTGGATAACGAAATGCTGGAAGCTTCGAAACAATTGCCTGCAACTTATCAGGATGTAGGAAAATACGGCCGGGTAACATCGATTATGTGTCTGACTATACGTGCTAAAATGTTGTTGTTTGCAGCAAGTCCTCTTGTGAATGGCAACGAGTGGTATGTAGACCATCTGAATGACAAAGGGGAAGAGTTGTTCAACACAACATACCAACAGGATAAATGGGTAAAAGCAGCCGAGGCTTCCAAATTACTATTGGACGAAGCTGAAAAAGCGGGTCATAAACTATTTACTGTTAACAATACCGATGGCACAATAGATCCATTCACTTCATTAGAAAGTATGTGGTGGACAGGATACTATGAAGGAAATAAAGAAATCCTATTTCCATATACCAAAAAGGATGATTATAACAACTTCAAATTCTATACAAACAAAATCGTAACCCTCGAATTTAATGGTGGTGGTGGTTTAGGAGTATATCAAGGGCTGGTCGATGCATTTTTCTCTGAAAATGGGCTTCCGATCAACGATTCTGAAAGTGGATATGTTGAAACAGGATTTTCAACCGAAAAAGAAGTACGCACCACAGCCTGGACAGGAGGCACAGGAAAAGCCGGAGAAATAACCAGTGCGGGAACTTATAATATGTATTGCAAACGGGAGCCTCGCTTTTATACAGCTGTAAGCTATAATGGGGCGTGGTATCCTATCGCAAATCGTAAATATGATTTCTTTAAAAGCGGAAAAGATAATGGCGGCACACACGATGCTCCTCAAAACGGCTACCTGGCCCGCAAGAAAGTCTGCCCTACAGATAACCCTAAAACCGGAAGCTGGAAATGGCGTCAGCCATTCTTATATCGTCTGGCAGCCTCTTATCTGGATTACAGCGAGGCTATAAATGAAGCATACAATACAACAGATGCCCGCCTGGATGCATTGAAGTATCTGAACATGATACGTGAACGTGCAGGTGTACGCCAATATACATTCGACGCTGTATCTTCTACCGATCCTCAATATATACGGGTAAACGATAATCAGGAAGCCGTTCGCAACCTTATCAGGATGGAACGCCGTGTAGAGCTTTGTGCCGAAGGTACCCGTTGGGACGATATCCGTCGCTGGAAAATAGCAGAAGACCTGCCGGAAATGACCGGAGACTGTTATGGAATGAATAAAAGCGGGGCAACTGATGGTGAATTTTATAAACTTACGGTATTCCAGACTCGTGTATGGGATAAAAAATACTATTGGTTTCCGATTTATATTTCAACAATGGATAACAATCAGAATTTGCGACAATCTCCATTCTGGAAATAATACCAAACATTTAAATTTAAAACTATGAATAAAATCATAAAACAAACACTCCTGCCATTAATGTTTGTATTATTAATGGGAAGCTGTAACGAAGATGCGGAATATTATACACTTGAGACACCACCGGATCAAATGCATCTGGCACCTTCGTCCGAAAACGTTAAATTGCAGAGGGTAGACGAAACTCAGGAAGCCATTAGCTTTAGCTGGAAAGATGCCGCAGACCGGGGAAATAATACAAAACTGACCTATTATTTCAGATTATATCATGGCGAAATGAAAAGTGTAGATGGCGAATTACTTGAAAGTGAATTGATAAAAATCGATGAAGGTGTCAGATCAATTTCGATGACAGTCCGTGAATTAAACAACATAATATATTCATGGGGAGTAACTCCGGGCGATGAGGTTACTGTAGTAGCAGAGGTATTGGCTGTTGTCGAATCTTCTCCGAAATACATGAAGCCGGAGATATCCAAAGCCGAATTCAATGTCGTAGGTTATAGCCCTTCCGATATACTGTATCTAACTATCGAAACAGGAGGACTAAAACGAAATATAGAAATGACGAAGACCGATGCAGGCATCTTTAAGTGGAAAGGAAATTTGGATGTTGGTAATTTCTGGTTCGTCAGAAGTTCGGAACAAGGGGTTCCTGCGTACATGAAAGGCTCTGGTGAAAACACACTGGTATATTCCGAAACAGGAGAAGGAAATCCATTTAATACTACCAGATATGGTGAATATGACATAACAGTGAATCTCAATAATCTGGAGATAACAATTACGACATTCTTTATAAATACTCTTCACATAGTCACATCTAAGGATGGGGTAGAAAATGTTGTGAAACTGTATGAATATGAGGTTGGAACTGATATTTATCATTTAGAAAAACGATTCGAGGCTGGAACCAAATTCAGATTTGTACGAGAAGCAGAGACATTATGGCCTGCATATGTAAAAGGTGCTGATGATACCAAATTAGAATTCAAAGACGAGAGTGCAGCCACAATGTTTGAAATCACTCAGACCAACCTCTACAAGATGGTTATTAATCTTAACGACCTGACCATTAACAAACAGGTAGTCGCTCCGGCCGATAACCTTTATCTGATAACCTCGTTAAATGGAATAGAGAGTGTGAAACAACTGGATAAAGTTCAGGCTGGCAGAAATGTATTCTACGGTAAAGTGAAGCTCGATGCCGGCACCGAGTTCCGGTTCGTCACAAGTCAAAATAGCAAATGGCCTGCATATGTGAAAGGAGCTGACAATACCGAATTAGTATATAGAGGAGAAGGGTCTGAGATGTTTAAGGCCAATACTACAGCAACTTATGTAATGACTGTAAATATGGAAGACATGTCAATGATTTTCCTTGATGTGTATGAGTCTTCTACAGGAGTAGTCGCTGTTGTCGGAGGTGTTGTTTCTTCTGGTTGGGATTCTGGTATTGCTGTAAGGGATTGTTCATTGACACAAAAAGACCTGATAAACAGACCTGAGGTTATAAGCTATACAGGAACCTTTACATACACCCAAGGTGGAACCAATGATAATAATGCTTTCAAATTTGTAGGTAACGGAAGCTGGGGAGCGAGCTTGTTTGCGACAGAATCTTACGCCAACCCTTTTGATCCAACAAAACAATCTGTAACAACAGACAGTTCCGGAGATAGAAAATGGATGTTACCGGAGGGTACGGCATCTGGCACTTATACTTTGGAAATGAATCTGCACACGATGCAAATTGATTTAGTGAAGCAATAGTTCTTTTTTAATCCGTAGTACATTTATTAAAACAGAATGTGCTACGGGATTAATTCACCCATTTTATAAAAATATGGTAATTAGGATTTAGAATAAGGTATTTTAAGAATGTAATTAAGGTTGACAGGTTCAGACTTGTCAACCTTAATTTATTTATAACCTTTTACAATGATAAATCAGACAGATAGTTAATAGAAGAAAAATAGAGCCTTAACTCCCTTTCAATTGTTAATTGAACTGTACAGCAAATTAAATTGAACCATACAACAAACCTTCGCATCATATTTCATTATATTTTTGTATCGACTTCCTTAGTATTAAAGTAAGATATACATAGAACATTATGCTTAGAAAAATAAGAATAATACTTGCGGCTGTTTTTGTAGTGTTCACCTCACTGCTATTTCTCGACTTTACCGGGACAATACACGGCTGGTTTGGCTGGATGGCGAAAATACAATTTATACCCGCCATTCTCGCACTGAACATTGGAATAATAATTGCTTTACTACTATTAACCCTGCTATTCGGACGGATCTACTGTTCAGTGATCTGCCCTTTGGGTATTTTTCAGGACGGGATCTCATGGATAGCCGGAAAACGTAAGAAAAACCGCTTTACCTTTTCTCCTGCCAAATCGTGGCTGCGGTATAGTATAATGGGAATATTCATCCTGTCATTAGTGTTGGGTATAACTTCTGTGTTTACAATACTTGAGCCATACAGCGCATTCGGACGGATTATATCTAATCTGTTTGCACCGGTTTATCAATGGGGCAATAATATTCTGGCTTATTTTGCCGAACGCATGGATAGTTATACTTTCTATTCAACAGATGTATGGATAAAAAGTACTCTTACATTCTCTATCGCTGCTGTCTCTCTTGTTGTTATCAGCATCCTTGCTTGGCAGAATGGCCGTACGTATTGTAATACAATTTGTCCGGTAGGAACATTTTTAGGTTTCTTGTCAAAGTATTCCCTTTTCCGTCCGGCATTCGTTTCCGATAAATGCAACGGATGCGGATTATGCGCCCGCAATTGCAAAGCATCCTGTATCAGTACAAAGGAACGTAAGATAGATTATAGCCGTTGTGTGACCTGTATGAATTGTGTAGAGAAATGTAATAAGAATGCAATAGTATATACACTTCGCAAAAAAACAGAAACGAAAAACGCAACAGAGTTACCAACTGCTGGAACAGACGCAGCTACCGTTAAACCAGATAAATCCCTTCGCGATTTTTTCTCTGTGTCCTCACTGTTTCTCCTCTCTGCGACCCTGAAAGCACAACAAAATGTAGCCGATGGCGGATTAGCAGAGATTGAAGATAAAAAGATACCCGCCCGGAATACACCGGTCGTTCCTCCGGGTGCACAGGGAATTAAGAATATGAGTTCGAAATGTACGGCCTGCCAGTTATGCATATCGGTTTGCCCGAACAATATATTGCGCCCGTCAGAAAAGCTGGAAAACTTTATGCAGCCGGAAATGTCCTTCGAAAAAGGCTATTGCCGTCCTGAGTGTACCAAATGTTCGGAGGTATGTCCTACAGGAGCGATCAGGAAGATAGACCGCGCCGGAAAATCAGCCATATCGATCGGACAGGCAGTATGGATAAAAGATAACTGCATTGTAAACACAGATGAAATCCAGTGCACCAATTGCGAACATCATTGTCCGACCGGAGCCATCACATTAATTAATCGCGATCCCCAATATCAGGATTCGATGAAAATTCCGGCAATCAATAAAGAATTGTGTATCGGTTGCGGAGCTTGTGAATACCTCTGCCCTGCCCGCCCGTTCAGCGCTATATATGTGGAAGGAAATTTAAGGCATCATGCAGTTTAACAATCGGAAATAATATGGAAAAGAAAGATAGAAATAAGATAAACCGCAGGAATTTTCTGAAAATAATGGGTACAGGAACAGTTGCTTCTGCGGCGGTTATATATGGATGTAAACCAAAGAATTCGGTGTCGGCCGGGGGTGGTTCGTTGGGAGAAGTCCCAACTGACAAGATGACTTACCGCACGAATCCTCATACCGGCGATAAAGTTTCACTGCTTGGTTACGGATGTATGCGCTGGCCTTTACGCACTAATACCAAAGGAGAGGAAGAAGTAGATCAGGACGCGGTAAATGAATTGGTCGATTATGCCATAGCACATGGAGTAAACTACTTCGATACGGCACCCGTATATGTGAGGGGGTGGTCTGAAACAGCAACAGGAATTGCACTGAAACGGCATCCGCGCGATAAGTTCTTCATTGCCACCAAGATGTCTACACACCGTGACGTTCCCGAATTGCGGACACTTGAAGGGTCTGTGGGAATGTATCACAAATCGATGAAGGATTTACAGGTCGATTATCTCGACTATTACCTCCTCCATGGTATCGGACTGGGAGGGATGGCAGATTTCAGAAAACGTTTTCTCGATAATAAACTACTCGATTTCCTGTTCAGGGAACGTAAAGCCGGACGTATCCGCAACCTGGGCTTTTCATATCATGGCGATATTGAAGTATTTGACTATTTGCTGGCAATGGATGTACAATGGGATTTTGCCCAGATACAACTTAATTATATAGACTGGAAACATGCTTCGGGCTGGAATACCAATGCTGAATATCTGCTCGCAGAACTTACAAAGAAAAACGTACCGGCTGTCATTATGGAGCCATTACTAGGAGGTCGTTTATCAAGAGTTCCTTCGCAAGCCCTGGATATCATGCAGCAAATCCATCCTCAGGATACCGCCGCCAAATGGGCTTTCCGCTATGCAGGCACTCCTGAAAGAGTACTCACAGTATTAAGTGGTATGGTATATATGGAACATTTGCAAGAGAACATCCGTTCGTATTCACCCCTTGAGCCGCTCAATGAAGAAGAATATAAAGCCCTTGAACAGGTAACGGAAGTGATGCTGAGTTCAGATTATGTGCAATGTACCGAATGCCAGTATTGTATGCCTTGTCCTTATGGCTTGGATATTCCAAGGGTATTTGCCCATTACAACCGTTGTGTAAGCGCAAGCAATATACTGAAAAGCTCGAAAGATGATAACTATAAGAAAGCCCGGAAAGCTTTCCTTGTCGGATACGACCGTAGTGTGCCTAAACTCAGGCAGGCTGACCATTGTATAAGCTGTGGAATATGTAAACCTCATTGTCCGCAAAACATCGATATACCTACCGAAATGCGCCGTGTTGATAAATATGCAGAAAATTTGAAACAGGAAATTGAATTTTAAATAATGTAGAAATTATAGAAAATATTATCTTGGCAATCAAAAAAAAAATCACATAACTAATAAAGACCTGTCAAATTCAAATATATGAAATTAATAAAGACACTTACATCAATTACTCTGATTTTACTGCCGGCACTATTATCTGCACAAAACACGGCGGACACAGCATCGATAAACCGCAACCTAACCCTTGGCGAGGTTGTAGTTACAGGTACCCGTAATCAAACGGATATACGCCATTTACCCATGACCATATCCGTTGTCAACAATTCGCAGATCCGCAACAGCTATCAGCCTTCATTGCTTCCTGTCATTGCCGAACAGGTGCCCGGCCTATTTATCACTTCCCGGGGTATCTTAGGATATGGTGTATCTAAAGGAGGGTCTGGCGGTATGAAGATAAGAGGTGTAGGAGGAGGTGTAACTACCGGGGTATTAATGCTTATAGACGGGCATCCTCAGTATATGGGATTGATGGGGCATCCTCTGGCCGACTCCTATCAATCGATGTTGGCTGATAAAGTTGAAGTACTTCGTGGCCCTGCATCTGTACTATACGGGTCGAACGCGATGGGAGGAGTCATCAATATTGTCACTGATGAAAAGAAAGCTGACGGCAGACAAACAAACATCCGCCTGGGATATGGTTCATACAACACATTGCAGACAGAAGCCATGAACCGCTACCGGAACGGAAAATTCAATCATGTGATAACCGCATCTTACAACCGGACAGACGGGCATCGTGAAGATATGGGATTCGAACAGTTTAGCGGATATACAAAGTTCGGATACGATTTCAGCAGTACATGGAAAGCCTTTGCCGATGTAAATATCTCACATTTCAATGCGTCCAATCCCGGAAGTATAACATCCCCTCTGTTAGACAATGACTCGCATATCACACGTGGAATGACTTCGCTCTCGATAGAGAACGAATATGAAAAAACTTCAGGTGCTTTCAAGTTTTTTTATAACTGGGGACGGCATAAAATAAACGACGGTTATACACCCGGAACTTCCCCTCTGGACTATCGCTTCAACTCGAAAGACCTGATGATGGGTATCAACTGGTACCAGAGTATCAGCCTGTTCACAGGCAACCGTATTACAGCAGGACTTGATTTCCAGCACTTTGGTGGCGATGCCTGGAACAAATTTGATAATGGTGACCGGACAAAACTGGTTGATAAATCACTAAATGAAGTAGCCGGATATGTAAGCATCCGGCAAAATATAAATAAGATACTGACATTTGATGCAGGGCTGCGTCTCGATCATCATTCACACACAGGCACAGTCTGGGTGCCACAAGGAGGAATCGCCTTACAATTGCCACGTTCTTCCGAATTAAGGGCAATGATAAGCAAAGGATTCCGTAATCCGACTATACGGGAAATGTATATGTTTCCGCCGCAGAACCCGGATCTGAAGCCTGAAAAGACAATGAATTACGAATTATCCTATTCGCAGCGCTTATTAAATAATTCCCTTTCATATGGAGTCAATGTCTTTTATATCAACGGAGACAATATTATAGAATCAATCATGGTAGATGGACGTTTTCAGAATACCAATATCGATAAAATAGAAAACTGGGGTATCGAAACCAACGCAAACTACAGGATCAATCGTGTATGGAATCTGTCAGCGAATTACAGCTGGTTGCGTATGGTGCACAAAGTTATAGGAGCCCCTGAACACAAGTTATTTGCAGGGGTAGATTATACCCGGAACAGATGGAATATTTCTACCGGAATACAATATATTAACGGACTGTACACCGATGTAGATTCAGAACCAATGACAAGAGAGAATTTCGTATTATGGAATCTGAGAGGCAGCTATAAAATTCACTCTATAGCCTCTTTGTTCATCAAAGGGGAAAATCTGTTGGCGCAGCGATACGAAATAAACGCCGGTTATCCGATGCCTAAGGCAACGGTTACAGGTGGAATTAATTTGAATTTCTAACTCTTTAAAATCACAAAAGATGAAAACAATAAATACAAAAGCATTTGGCACCGAAGCTGCAGATGCACAGTTAAAAGAAATGCATATCCAACGTCGCGAAGTGACACCTAAAGATATTGAAATAGAAATTCTTTATTGCGGAGTTTGCCATTCCGACCTTCATACAGCCCGCAACGACTGGGGAGGAACGATTTATCCTGTAGTTCCGGGGCATGAAATTGTGGGAAGAATCACCAGTATAGGAAGCGAAGTAACAAAATTCAAAGTCGGAGATATTGCGGCAGTAGGTTGCCTGGTCGATTCGTGCGGAGAATGCGATAGCTGTAAACATGATTTGGAACAATTTTGCCGGAACGGATACACCGGGACATACAATTCTCATGATAAACATCTGGGAGGAGTAACATATGGCGGTTATTCGGAAAGAGTAATTGTCGATGAACATTTTGGGTTGAAAGTTCCTGAAAACCTGGACCTGGCGGCTGTGGCTCCATTACTTTGTGCCGGAATCACTACATGGTCGCCTCTAAGACACTGGAATGCAGGCAAGGACAGTAAAGTAGCTGTTGTGGGCTTAGGTGGTTTAGGGCACATGGCTATAAAACTGGCTAAAGGTTTAGGCGCCGAAGTCACATTATTTTCAAGAACCCCGGGAAAAACACAGGATGCATTTGCTTTGGGAGCAAACCATGTAATTATATCCACCGATGAAGAGCAAATGAAATCGGTGCAAGGCAAGTTCGACCTGATAATAGATACCGTACCTTATGTACATGATGTAAATCCGTATGTGGCAACATTAAATTACAATGGGACATTGGTTTTAGTCGGATATTTAGGGAATCTCGATCCAATGCTGAATACTGTACCTATGATTATGGGGCGGAAGTCGGTAGCCGGATCAGTTATCGGAGGAATAGCAGAAACTCAGGAGTTACTTGACTTCTGTGGTAAAAATAACATTGTTTCGGATATAGAGATCATTAATATGCAGGACATTAATACTGCTTACGAAAGAATGCTGAAAAGCGATGTCAAATATCGTTTTGTAATTGACATGAACTCATTGAGGAACAATAAATAAAACCTGCTTATTTCGAAATTCATTTACTCCTTTAACTTCTGATTTTATGTAAATTATGCGAATTAGTAGTTGAATCTGCATTTTCCTTGAATATCTTTATCAATAGGATAAACAATGGTAATATGCCAATAGTAAAGCAAAAAATGAAAAACGTAAAATGTGTAAGGATTGTCAGGTTTTGCGACTTATCATGCTCAAGCAAAGCGAAGCATTTGGAAGGAGATACTTCGCTCCTCGGGATAACAAGAAAACCAATGGCTACAAGCTGACAACTATAGGCAAATGAAAAACTGAAATATGTGTCAACTTTGTCAACTTTTAACAATATGAACTATTGATTTACAAATTATAAATCATTACCAATATGAAACTTAAATTCTTTTTATTAGCCATTATAACCATGAATATTTTATCAGCAGATATACAAGCTCAAACCGCAAATACGGACAAAAAGAAAAGTCTTGTCGTATACTATTCGCGCAGGGGAAATAATTACCTGAACGGAGAAATAGTAGATCTTAAAACAGGAAACACTGAAGTAGTAGCTAACAAAATACAGGCACTGACCGGAAGCGATATATTCCGCATCGAAACAGTAAAATCTTACCCTGTAGATTACACCGAAACAACCGAAGTGGCAAAAAAGGAACAAAACGACAATGCCCGTCCGGCAATCAGGGGAAAAGTAGAAAATATGAACCAGTATGATGTTATTTATCTGGGCTATCCAAACTGGTGGGGAACTATGCCTATGGTGTTATTTACTTTTCTCGAATCTTATGACTTCAAAGGTAAAACTATTATACCATTCTGTACGCACGAAGGAAGTGCATTGGGCACCAGCATACGCGATATTAAAAAACTTTGTCCCGATGCAAATATAAAACAAGGACTGGCTATCCGTGGCGGAAACGTCAATTCATCGGACAAGGCAATCGAGGACTGGCTAAAAAAGACTTCCGAATAAATAACATTATACATCAGTTATATGAATACCGAGATCAACCAAAAGTTCCATATATTTACAGAGAGTGACTACAAAGCATTTAATGAAAAACTTATCCCGACTAATTATGAGATACTCGGCATCCGTATGCCGGCATTAAAGAAATTAGCAAAAGAGATATCGACCGATCCAAATGTTGAGGCTTATCTCAAAAATGCAGAATATACTACATACGAACATATCCTGCTCTATGGGTTGGTTTTAGGGCAACTAAAGAAGCCTTCATTAGAAATGATATTTCACTATTTAGACCCTCTGATTTTAAAGTTTGATAACTGGGCTCATGTAGATACAATTATTTCTTCCTTAAAAGTCTTTCAAAAATATCCTGGTGAGGTACTAGCTCATTTCCTACCCCTCAAAACCCATGAAGGAGAGTTTACCAAACGTACTTTTGCTATACTTCTGATGGATTATTTCATGAGCAAAACATATATCGACACAACGTTGAAGCAGTTATCAGAAATACCTCAGGGACAGTATTATGTAGACATGGCTATTGCATGGGCTATAAGTGTGGGCCTTATCAAATTTTACGATAAAACTCTTGTGACGCTGGAACAGGGAATGTTCTCAAAATTTGTGCATAACAAAGCTATCCAAAAGGCACGCGAAAGTTACCGGATAACGCCGGAGAGGAAAGAATTACTGAACAGCCTAAAAACAAAATAGATAAAACTATCCTATAATTAATAAAACAGCTGATCAGAGAATAACTTTTATATATACCCGGTTTCTATATAATGTTGTATTTAACGTATTTACCCAAAAGTCCATAGAATATTAGCAAGGCCTGTTAAGCTATTGAAAGCTTAACAGGCCTCTATTCTTCACGGCTATGCGTGAGGTATTAGATCATTACTTCGTTAATCCGAATTCACTCATTTGCATAGTACTACCTGACGCGGTGCCACCTGAGTTGTCGGCCCAGTTCGTCAGTTTCACTTTCACATAACGATATTCGTATTCACTGTTCAGAGCAATATCATAACGTTTATCAACTGCTACATTTGCTGCACCGTATGTATCAGGAAGTTGAATTCCTGATTGAATAGTAGTCCAGTTTTCGCCGTCATTGCTACCTTCAACTGTAACTGCCCAGACTCTCAGATAAGTGTATAAGTTCGCTGAACGGTGACTCCAATAGAAAGATTTAAATTTGGCTGGTAATAACATATCCACTATGAATGCATTGATATGATCACTCGGGGCCGAGTTTCCGTTCATGGCCGGTTTCCCTGGTTTCATCAGAGATAAGAAAGTATTTGTTTTTCCATCAAACATATCTTCTGGCTTACCGGTAGTACCATCGACTACATAACCTAGTCCACTAGAGTATTCTATATTAGTAGTTACTCCCCAGAACAGGCGTGTATGATCCTTATTTGCAGCTTCCACGTTGATTGTAAACTGGTTAATAACACCATATTTACTTTCAATTTTCACTTCGGCCGTTCCTGCAGATTCTGCAGTAAGTATATTATCGCTATCTATCGATATTACACCGGCACCACTGGTTATAGTATAGGTTAGTTTCCTGTTTTCTTCGCGAACATTGGTCGGTAATGTCGAGATGATCAAATCTAACGGGAATTTCTCGCCAACATAAACAGTTGCATTGTTCAGGCTCTTATGCAAAACGATCTCGGTTACTACGATCTCATCTACAACGTTCAGCTGAAGATCGGCCGTTACACTCGGATTATCATCTGATACAATGTGAATGTTAATAGGGCCTGCCATAATACCCGTAATAACACCTTCATCGGTGATACTTGCATACACTTTCGATGCTTCATCCAACGAAAAATGGAGCTGTTTGTTATCGGCATGACCCGGAAACACAAAAATAGAGGGTGCAATATCCAGTTCATACCCTTTTTCTATCAATAATTTCCTTGCGGCCGATGTTATCATGATGCGTTCAACCGCATGATAATCTTTATAAATTTCCAAAGAGAAAGATGTTGATACATTAGCGTCTGCACGGGAAGTGACATCAACTTTCGTAATCCCTATCGAGATCGGCGTAACAGTCCCATCTTCTGCAATGGATACTATACTCTCGTCTTCTACATTAAATCTAAACCCACGATTATCATAAACAATAGTAGAATCGCTGGGATCTTCCAACATAATCTGGTCGGTATTGTATTGCTCAATGCGCAAAGTATTACCTTCCATCGGATTTAGGACTGCTACTTTTCTATCCTTATAGAAGTCGTTATTGATTTTATAATATTCTTCCTCGCAGGAAGAAAACATGAAAACCAACACGAAACACAACAAGGAGATTAAGCCTATTATATTCTTTTTCATATATCTATAATTATATAATGCATAACTTTAAATTCTAAACTACCATCCAGGATTTTGAAGCAACCTGCCTTTAGCTGACCCATATTCTTTCAAAGGTATAGGTAGATAGTACATTTTATTCTGGAAATAATGCTGTTCGATCGGTTGTATAGACCATGTAAAGTAAGTCTCTCCATTGTCTTCACCTATTTTTTCCCATACTGCCGCATGAGACCACTCGTTGTTTAAAGCTGCGAACAATTTGCGCCTTTGCAAATCCCAGAAACGGTTTCCACCTTCTATCACAAATTCGATACGGCGTTCGTTAATAATAAAATCTAGCATATCATCCTGATCCATATGTGCCGGAACACCATAGCGGCCATCATTTCCTGCTGTTATACCCGCACGCTTACGAATTTTGAACAGACAATCCTCAATATCACTTCTATACTTGTCCACACCGATTTCCGTCATAATTTCCGCATCCATTAATAAAATGTCTGCATAACGTAAAAATGCCATTCCGTTACCTCTTACCTCACTATCAGATTGATTGCCGATAACATCTGTTTTACATATTTTTACGTAATAATAACCTGTTGGTGATCCTGAACCGAAAATTCCATCGTTCTGAGCTCCCCGATATGTATAAACAGGTTCTTTAACTCCATCTTTCAAACGTTTCCACATGCTTCCATTATACAAGAATGTGTAGTAAAAACGCGGATCGCGATTTGAGTAAGGTTCATCCGGATCATACATTTTATTATCTTCATTATACCGTCCCGGAGATGTATAATATTTATTCTGACTATTTTTATCACGAACATCCACACCATCTATTGTAGGGAAAGCCTCTGTCAACTCATGATAAGGCACGATTTTGGGATCACCCGAACGGGATTTAGGTAACAGTGAACCATGAGGCCACACATTACCACCGATACCATCAACCAGCCAGAACCATATTCTTTCCTTTGAAGAACGTGTAGTAGTAGCGGTATAAAATCCTTTGCCATCTGCCTCTTCAATTAACCCATAATAATTCTTTGCATCATTATAACTATTGAAGTTATCAACGGCTTCTTTCGCTTTTTGCCAACGGCTCATCTGGAAATTGTCGTACCCTACCAGTAGACGGTTCTCTCCCGATCCTATATTGTCTCCGTTGGCCAAAGGGCTGGCTGCATAATGATACAATTTTACCAACATACCTAAAGCAGCCCCTTTGGTAGGACGTCCGTATTCTTGTACATTTTGCACTTCCGGCAGGTGTTCGGCAAGGTATTCAAACTCCGATGCGATGTAGTCTACTGTCTCTTCGTAGGTTGAGCGTGGCAAATCATAGTTTTCAAACGGGCTTAACATATTATCTCCTACCAACGGAATACCTCCAAAATTTCTCAACAGATGGAAATAATAGAACGCGCGCAGGAAACGTGCCTCCAATCTCATACCCTCTATCGTTTCAGGTGTTAATGGAGCCTGATGTATACTTTCAAGTACCTGATTGCATATACGGATATTACTATACATCGAGGTCCAGAGATTCAGAAAATGATCGAACCCCGCGTTAATACCATTTTGTGTGAAATCCGCTTTCATAAAGGCCGGGCAGAAACGCGTGCGATTATTAGACACTTCTTTTCCATCATCGGTAGCCGAACTGTAATCTTCATAATCTGTTAAAAACCAGCTCGCTTTGCGAGGAGCATAAAGTACAGAAGGTATTTGCCAATAAACAGTGGCAAGATACTGTTTTGTCATCAGACTATCTCCAAATATCTGTTCGATAGTTATTCCCTCTGACTTATCGTCCAAAAAACCTTCGGAAGTTTCTGTACAGCCGGTAGCCAGCATAATAATGACAACCGACAATATAAAGGATAAATATTTTATTTTTTTCATATTATAGTAGTATTAAAAGTTGATCTGACATCCGAAATTATACACCTGCTGTTGAGGATAAGTGGTGATGCCGGTTTTTGTACTTTCCGGGTCGATCTGGTAATCTTTCAGGTTCGACCATGTATATAGATTTTGAGCGGTAAAGTAGAAACGGACACTGCTTACTCCGAGACGGTTCATCCAAACACTCGGTAACGTGTAACCTACTTCGATGTTTTTCCAACGAATATAATCAGCCGAACGAAGCCAGAAAGTCGACATTTCTTTGTTCACCCCATTTTCTCTTGTCAGACGGGGATAAGTAGCGTTTTTATTCATCTCTGCCAATATAGCGGCATCGGTAACCAAATTTCCATCATCGTCGTAGTTTCTCCATCGCCCCTGATGGATAGGCATAGGTTTACCATTTTTATCACCCACAGCCGGATTAACTGTACCTGAAGCCAGACGCAACATTTCCTCTACACTCACCGAAGCACCGGTAGCGCCTTGGAATAAAGTTGAGAAGTCAAAGTTCTTATAATTGAATCCAAAAGAAATACCGTAAGTAAGATCGGGCACATCCTTACCGATGGCAACACGGTCATATTCATTTATCAAACCGTCAGGAGCACCGTTAGGACCACTTATATCCTTAAACTTAATATCGCCGGGAGCCAGTGATTCTTCACCTTTCCTTACATCATAAGGACTATTGGCGATATCTTCATAAGAAGTATAAAAGCCATCGGCTACGTAACCGAAAATGGTACCGATAGGACGTCCGGTTCTCATGCTCAACGTGTAAGGAGTGGCAGCCTCACCCATATCCAGAATTTTATTTTTGGCATAGGAGAAAGTTCCTCTAAGGAAATAATCGACTTTGCCTATCTTATCTCTCCATGACAGTTCTCCGTCCCAACCTGAATTCTCAGTACTCCCTATGTTCATATAAGGTAAGATCTTCATAACCTGATTAGCTTTCACAGCAGTACCGTCTGCACCTGAGAAGATATTATAGTATCCGGCATAATAGACAATATCTTCGCGTTCTGCCAAAATACCTGTACGCTTATTATAGAAATAATCAGCAGTTAAGGATAAACGTCCATTAAGCATTTGAAGATCGATACCAATATTCGTCTTTTTTTCCGTTTCCCAACTCATCAAAGGATTTGCAAAATATGACATGGCGATCGCACCTATTTTGTTCGCAGCAGTAGAACTCGATTCTCCGAAGTGATAATTCATCACAACATCATAAATATCTTTATAGGCAAAGGCCTGTTTCATCTTATCCGAACCGGTTTGACCGTAAGATCCTCTCAGTTTGAACATTTCTATATGAGCGGCTTCAGCAATTGATTTCAGGTAGGGTTCTTGCGCCAGGTTCCAACCCGCCGAAATTGCCGGAAACAAATCGTAGCGATGTCCTTTGGCAAAAGCATCTGAACCATTATAAGCAGCACTGACTTCGACCATATAGCGGGAATCGAAATTATATCCAACACGCCCTGTAACATTCACAGAGTTGCGAGGAGCACCTGCTCCATCCCTGTTCGAATACCAGTTGGCAAGAGCCAGGGCATTGATGCTATGAGGTCCGAATTTCCGGTCATAAGAAAGATCAAAACGGGTATTCATTTGTGTTACCGGTTTATAATCGGCAGTTACGGCACTGACAGACAATGGTGCTAAGATATATTGGTTGGTGACGACCGGAGCTAATGCGTTGGTAGCAGGTTCGTAGTAATAGTCAAGTACCTCACTACGTGTCAAATCTCTACGCCAACCCCAAGTGTTGGTTAATCCCATCACCCCTCGGGCTTTCAGACCCTGAGTAATTTTATTAAGGTCATATTCTAAAGTGATGTTTCCATTCAAATTGTTTCTCATCTGCCTCTTGTAACCGCCATAAGTCAACTGAGCCAACGGATTGATGTAAGTTCCGGTATAACCTCCGAAACTACCATCAGCCTGATATGCAGGATATGAATAAGGGGCAATACCAGCACCAATGATCCGGTTGAAGATATTAACATCAGTCATTCCTCTTGAAGTAGCCGGCATATTAGGTTCGTTGATCTCGGTGAGGATAGCATTAGCATTGATTTTCGCGGTAAGCTCTTTGGTTACCTGAATATCAAAATTGGCACGGAGATTATAACGATGTTGGTAATAGTCGTTATTGAAGTCTTCCTGCTTCGGCATATTCTTGAACAACCCTCTTTGATCCAGATAAGAAAAAGATACAAAATACTTTACTTTATCAACACCTCCCTGAACATCTGCTGTGTATTGTTGTTGAAGCGAATTTTTCTTATACAACAAGTTATACCAATCCACATCGGGATACACATAAGGCATATCCTGTAACCGGTAGTGCTCCAGAGCTTCATCACTGAAATATTTTTCATTGTTAAGATCCGTAGTGTTTTGATCATTTGTATGTAATTCCTTCAATAAGGTCAATGCATCATAAGAGTTCAGAAATTTATTTTTATAGGTAGGTCGTTGCAGACCAAAGTCCATACGAAATGTGACCCTTGGTTTTCCTAATTTCCCGCGACGGGTAGTTACCAGAATAACCCCATCTGCTCCTTTGATCCCAAAAATAGCTGTACTTGCCGCATCTTTCAGAATAGAAATGTCCTCAATATCGTTTGCTGAAATACGTGAAAGTGTAGAGATATCCGATTCAATATCGTCGATAAGGACCAAAGGATCATGTGATACATCACTATTGAAAGAGCCTTGCCCACGAATATACAAGTTGGCCGCATCTTCACCGGGCTGGCCACTCCCTTGTAGTTGGAACAATCCCGGTATTCGTCCTGCCAAAGCATTCTGAATGGAGGAGGATGGCAACTGCCTGATTTGTGCAGCATTGATTTGGCTAATGGCTGCTATATTCGAAATTCTGGATTTAGTACCAAAACCTTGTCTTACAATTTCTACTTCCTTCAGCATGTTTTCATTTTCTTCCATGGAAATTTCCATATTTGCGGAAACATCCAAAGTCTTTGAAATAAAACCCAAATAACTTATTGTGATTTTGGATTTTTCAGAAGCTACTTTCAAAACAAAATCTCCATCAGGCCCAGAAATGACCCCATTGGTAGGTTTACCCACCTCTACGACACTAACTCCGGGCAGAGTCTCGCCAGTTTCGTCAACAATCACACCCTTGACTGTAAATTGAGCCGATAGGCAAATAGGCATGAGTAATAATATGCTTATTAATATATGTTTCATATATCTGAGTGTTTTTTATAGTGTTTTTAATATGACCAGCCAGGATTTTGTTCCAGAGCATTATTCCCCCACAGCTCAACTCTCGGTATCGGATACCAGTACATGTGCGGAAGGAAAGAAGAAGAAGCTGCGTCCTCATAAGAATAAGTAAATGTTCCATCTTCTTCTTTAGTAATTCTTACTCCTTTCACTGGTTTGTTCATCACATCTTCAGCGATTTTCCAACGGCGAATATCCCAGAAACGATGTTCTTCGAAGCAAAGCTCTATACGCCGCTCGTTACGGATAATATTCCTCATTAGTTCCTGATTGTATGTCCCGATTGCAGGTAAACCATAACGTCCATCGTCTCCGGCCTTGATCCCTGCGCGCTTACGTAATTCTATTAACCCGTACACAATTTCGGTATCGTTCGTCGGTTCTGACTCGTTCATAGCTTCAGAATAATTCAGTAGAATTTCTGCATAACGCATGATCTGGTAATGGCGGTAATATGCCGTATAATTTACTACATCTTCTCCATTACCCAGAAATTTTTTCAAGTAATAGCCGGTACGTGTATAATTCAAATTTTGTTGGGCTCCACGGTTTGCTCCACCGTCAAATGTTTCCACTGTAGTTTTCAACCATGTATCGCCGTTAGTGAAAATGTAACGTTTAAGTCGTGGATCGCGATTAGTATAAGGAGCTTGTTCATCATATCCTGATGAAGGATCATATCCTTGTTGAGGATCATAATCTTTATAAATAGATTTTCCATCCAATGTCAGGAACGCATTCACCAAATTTTGGCTGGGGCTGGTATATCCATAGGTGTTAACCAATCCCGAAGCTGTAGTATAAGAATAACCTGTCGGACCATTGTATTGATCCAGCCCTACGGTAGGACTGCCCGCCAGCTTAACCATAATCATCTCCTTGTTGGGAAAATCACTTGACTCCATCGCAAACTGACGAAACGGAGCCGATGTGTTGACATAAAGATCATAGACACCTAAATCAATTAAACGTTTTGCCCAACTTGCTGCTGTCTGCCATTTACTTATCGTACTGCCACTCTGGCCTTCATTATATAAATCACTGGCAAGATATAAGTGCAACCGCGAAAGAAGAGCTAACGCTACACCCTGATTCACATGCCCGATCATATTTCCCTGATTGTCTGGATCATCATCATTTGCAACAGATTGAGCAGGATGTAAATCGTCGTAACAAGATCCGGCTACATCAGGGCTTATTTCATTGGTAATATAATCAGCAATTTCCTGAATACTGGCACGAGGAATATTAAGATCATCATCGGCAGTCAAAACTCTGTCACCAAGAAATGGAACACCGCCCCAACGTTTTAGCATCTCGAAATAATAATAACTACGCAATAAGCGTGCTTCTGCCTTCATCTGTTTAATATAATCTGCCGGAACCTGTGCTGAAGGAGGAAATATACCCACCTTGCTCAAAAACAGGTTTACACGCCGAATACCCTGATAACCGCTGGCCCATGCTGTTCCGTCAGGAAGGTTACTGGCCGAAACAAGGTTATTACGGAAATAATCTAAAGTAGTATTAGTAGCTGTAGGCAAAGCATCGTCGGTAGCAGCATCAAGATAAGAGTTGCCTAGACGGTTATGCAAAGTCGGTAAGTTTAAATAAGATGCATAAAATAACTGCTTTATAGAACTGTTGTCTGTAGAATCGCCCGGATTCAACACCCTGTCTTCTGAATTATAGTTCAGAGGCTCTGACTCAAAGGAGTTACAGGATGCCAAAAACAGAACAGGGAAACAGAGAAGTAATAAATATATATATTTTTTCATATTCTAAAGAGATTAAAATTGAATATTCAGACCAACATTATAAGCCTTGGTATTAGGTGCAGCACTACCATAACTTAGTATTTCCGGATCCCTGTATTTCAAAGGTGTAATAGTCACAAGGTTGTAGGCATTAACAAACACTTTCACACCCGATAACCGCAGAGTATTCATCCAACTTTGAGGCAGATCGTAAGATAACTCGATGTTTTTCAAACGCAGGTAACTGGTGTTTTTCACCCAAAATGTAGAACTGCGGGTGTTATATGAATTACTTGCAGCTGTAAGCCGTGGATAACTTGCATTTGGGTTTTCGGGAGTCCAATAGTCAAGATTTTCTTTGAAAGCATTGCCATATCCATTGTTACTATTACGTTCAAAAGGCATTGTTCCTATCTGGGCCTGAACATTACCTAACCCTGACCATTGCATGCTCAGGTTAAGTCCTCTCCATCCAGCATTTAGATAAACCCCGTATTCGATACGTGGAGCATTGGAATATATTTCGTCAATATCCAAACCATCTATTTTATAATCGCCGTTCAGGTCCTTGTATCTGATGTCGCCGGGTTGAGGAGTATAGCCATCCAGATAGTACTGTGTCATATACTGATCGATCTCTTCCTGAGACTGGAAAATTCCTTCTGCAATATATCCATGAGTCTGGTGACGACTTCTTCCCACAAATTGCATATAAGATTCTGGGTATTCAGGTTCTCCGTTTTTCAATGTGGTTTCTTTATACAGTGTCATGTGAGGATTAACAACAAGAGAAAAATCATTGAATTGCTTCTGATAAGTGATATCAAGCTCAAATCCTTGTTGACGGTAAGCCGCAAAGTTTTCTGCGGCAGGGGATATCCCCAATAGTCCGCTATAGCTTTTCGACATGTTTACTGAAAGAATATTGAAATGACGGTTATTGAAGTATTCCATCCCAACTTTCAATGATTTATCGAAAGCTTCCAGATCGATCCCCACAGCAAAGCGCAAGCTTTTTTCCCATTGAGAAGTATATGCAAGTCCGCTTTCGACCAGGGTAGAGTAGGATGTTGAACTTTGACCTAATATTACATCCCCTCCACTTGTATAGGTAGGTATGTAAGTGTAGTAATACGAGGTTAGATTTCCGCTTGCACTTCTAAAGAATGAACCTGTGCCATCGTTACCGTTCAATCCTACAGTAGCACGTAGCTTCAACGTATTAATGGCATCAACCTTAAAGAAATCCTCACTGGCGATATTCCAACCCAATCCTGCTGCCGGAAAAAATCCCCATTGATGGCCTTTTTTCAGATAGTTCAGACTATTAGTGGAAAGACTGATCTCCGCCATGTACTTCTTGTCGAAATCATAATTTGAATGGAAATTGAATCCTTGTTTGTACATAGGGATAGCAGTACTTGTTATGACAAACTGGTTATTCCAGTAAGTCAGCCTTGTTTTTATATTATTCAAGCCTATATTAAAATCATAGCCGGAGTGAAGTTCAATATACTGCAAGCGATTCTGGCGATTATATGAAGAACCTCTTGAAGGAGAATCTCCTGTAACTATTTTGGTATAGTTAGACGGATCGTTCGGCTCCTTTGTCTCATCAGTATAGGTATATTGCCATACATCATACCCTTTTGTACTGTTTCTTGTTTCACGATAAGAAGAATTATAAGAATACAATCCTTTTACATATAAGCCTTTAAGATCGCCAGTAAAATGGTGTTCCAGTGAAAGATCGAAGTTCAGGTCGGTTTTAGGATATAGAACATACCCCGTTGCCAGGCTTTGTGCGTATAAATTGTCAGGATAGCTGGTATTTCCTCCATAAGACTGTTCCATTATTCCTTTTCCACTCAAATCGGCTGGAGGGTTAAAAATCGGGTATGCATTGGCCGGAGTGGTATGTATTCCATTATAAATACCGCTCATCATAAGTGTTCCCGGAGTATTCTCTCTAAACAATTGCCCAAATAGGTTTACTGAGAAAAGCGTATTGCGTGTCAGATTTACATCCACATTAGTACGTAATGAATATTTTTTAAAACTTTCTTGTGTGTTATAGGAGTTCAAAGATTTATCCTGTTTCAGGAATCCTTGCTGATCGAACACATTTAAGTCGACAAAATACCGTGCATTCTCATTTCCTCCCGACAGGTTCAAATTGTACTGCTGGATAGGGGCTCTATCCCTCATCAAGATAGAATACCAATCATTATTGGGATGTGTATAAGGACTTGCTCCCGTTCTGTATAAATCCAAATCACGTTGGGAATATATAGGAGTAGAGCCATCATTGATGAGAGCTTTATTTAATAAATCGGCATAAGAATAGGCATCCAGAATCTCAGGCCGATAGATTTGCTCAGTTAGAGCTAATTGTGCCGTAAATTCGATTTTCATTTTATTGGCAGTACCTCTCTTTGTCTTAATATATAAGACTCCATCACCGGAGGACATACCCCAGGCTGCCAAACCTAATCCATCCTTTATCAATGAGACAGACTCTATCTGGTTAGGTGATAAATTGGCATCTGACCGGGGAACTCCATCAACGACTATCAACAGACTTCTCTTTCTCATTTGCAAACCGAGACTTTCAGTTGGGTAACCGTTACTCTGGTTTACATACAAACCGGGAAGAGTCCCATCGAGAAACTGTTCCATCTGAAAAACCGGACGGTGTAACAAACGTTCGCTTTTTACAGTCGAAATCGATTGTAACACAGTTGTAGAGTCTTGTGCACCCATTAGCAACACGTCGACTTTTCCATTTTCTAATTCAACATTCTCCGTTTTTTCCTGTGCAGATATCGAAATCGCTGAACAGAAAATGTAAAGAGAAAACAGAATTTTTCCAAATTTCAGGAATTTTTCTTTTACATTACTTGTCATAGTTTATTAGAATTTAACTGTTAACTATTTTCTATAAATTGATATTATTTTCAAAAATACATTTGCAATCGGTTTCGGGTTTCGGCTACCCATCAATAATTCCGGAATTAGAATAAACCCTTTGCCTTTAATTGTCAATAAGGGTTAATTCCAATCCAGTATTACAATAAATATTGACAGGAATCAGCATACACAAAAACAAAATGAATTCTCTATTTTTAAAATTCTCATAGCACTAAAAAGTTATTAGGTTAATACATAAACAAATTATTACTCTTTACTAATAAAACATACCATGTTTAGAGCAATCAAAATGATCACTCTAAACATGGTATGCTATAAATATAATATATGTGAGAGTTATTCTTATTAAAAAAATTCTTATCTTCTCTCTCTCTCTCTCTCTCTCTCTCTCTCTCTCTCTCTCTCTCTCTCTCTCTCTCTCTCTCTAACAAAATATGGTTAACAACCAAATTTTCAGTAGAGAAAATGGTTTTTAAACCTGTCCTATTTTTTGTTATTATATGCATAGTATCGGATTGAGATTTGTCAATTGGAAGATATTTTTATAATTTAAAATTACCGCATAGTTAAAAACAGATAATTAAGCTTTACTCTTTAATTTGATTTAATTCGGTTAATATTTATTCACAAAAATATGATTACACAAATCATTTATCTTACTGTTTTAAACATTTCTTTTGCTCTAATTCCATAAAGCACCATTAGAAAGATACACATAAACATCTCAAACATAGAATTATATATCTAAAGAGCTTTTACTATATTTACTTTGCGAATTTGAGACCTTTGATTTTATCCCATGCACCCCGTGTAAAGTCAGGGATTTCGACAGGGGATCCATTGTTATTCACTGATAACTCTGTCAAGGGTACTAGACAAGACCATTCTGCTGCATCGTAGACATCCTGGTCTAAAGGCAGCCCGTTTCGCAGGCAATACACCAAACGGTAATCCATTATATAGTCCATACCACCATGGGCGATAGCGCCCAGTTTCTTTGCCTGTTCGCCCGCTTCTTTATAAAACGGATGTTCATAAACATGTAGGACTGAGTCCATTTTTGCTTTCGGCAAGGCGCTGTGACTGTTTAACGCAATCTGGGTTGATGGCCATTTCTGGGCAAAGCCCTGTGTACCGCTAACCATATGGATGCGGCTGTATGGACGCGGACTGGTCACATCGTGCTGGATCATCATGGTTTTGCCTTTTCGTGTTTTGATGAGAGTTACATTCATATCGCCCATCTTATAATCTTGTTGTGCTTCCGGGGAGTCTTTGCCAAAACGATTTTCTGCGTATTCGCTCATCCCAAACTGGTTGGATGAGACTGATACAAGATAGTCCATCTTGTCGCCGCGATGTATGTTCAGTATCTGGCAAACAGGACCTAATCCGTGGGTCGGGTAGACATTGCCCGTATGTTCTATATTGTATTTCTTTCGCCAGAAGTCCCAGTAGCCTGTCAGTCCAGGACTTTTCTGTTTGGTCTGGCCGATTCCCGGTTCATACGATTCTTTTCGGGATGTACGGGAATTAAAATTTAAGGAACGGAGATCATGAATATATGCGCCTTCTACATGGACGATTTCTCCGAAAATGCCTTGTTGGGCCATATTCAGGGTGGCCAGCTCGAATTTATCGTAACAGCAGTTTTCTAGCATCATACAATGGCGGCGTGTTCTTTCTGCTGTATTGACCAGCAGCCAGCACTCATCAAGTGTCGTGGCGGCAGGGACTTCTACGGCAACATGTTTTCCCTGTTCCATTGCATAAACAGCCATAGGAGTATGGGTCAGCCAGTCGGTGCAGATATATATGAGGTCTAAATCTTTTCTCTCACATAATTTCCTCCATCCGTCCTGCCCGGTATATTCTTCTGCTTCGGGACGGTTTTGTTGGGCTATCGATTCCTGCATCCCATCCAGATTGTATTGTTCCAGGTCGCAGAGGGCTTTTATGTCAACGCCTTCTATGGCCATAAATCTGTTTACGGCGCCTTTGCCACGCATACCTAACCCGATAAAACCGACACGGACGGTAGGAAGAGGGTCGCATCGCAGTTCTAAAACATCGGTTTGTCCTGAAGGACGCGACGGAACAGGGGTTTTAATAATCCCCTGTGAGGAGATCCCTAAACTAAGCAGCATGAAGAGGCTGAGTAAAAATAAATTGTTTCTCATTGTTATTGTTGTATTTGTTTATTAATCAGGTTATCGCTTGCTGGTAAGCATCTTTTTCTCCTTTGTTGACCTCTTTCAATTTAATTTTTATCACAAAAGGTTCGTTAAGTTTCTGAATATCCTTCGGTATCACTATGTCATAAAAAACCGATCCAAATTTATCTCTTCCTCCGTCTTGAATTTTAGCAACTTTCTTCGTCGATAGATATTGAGCATTTTCTATAACATAGATCATATCTTTTGTCTTACTTCTCGGTACTTTTACTTTCAGTAAGTTATTCATTGGCTTGTTAAGTACTGTCAGATATATATAACTATCCTTCTGCGTTGAATAGCCCCAATCCTGTTTTTCCAGTATGGAATGATGGGTGCCATATATAGCTTCATTATTCACCGACATCCATTTCCCTACTTCCTTTGCAATACTGATTTCTTCCGGACGGAAGTTTCCTTTTCCATCAGGGCCAAAATTGATTACAAAATTGCCATCCAATGAGTTTGCCTGGACTATCATCCCTATCAGGTCGTAAGGAGTTTTAATATATGTCAGCGTCCAATCACGATGGTAACCCCACTGATTTTCAGGGATTGTCATCACACAGTCCCAGTCAAAACCTTTCGTTTCTTTCAGGTCTTTTGGAAGATTCCGTTCATAACGTTGATCATAATCATCTATTAAATAACCATTTGCGTCTTCGTGTCTGTTACCGAATTCATCGGAGCGGAAACGGCTTCCTATTATAAGCCCGGGATGTTTTTCTCTTAGCTCAAGTCCTAATGTATCGACCCAACCGGCGTTTTTTACCCAGGCTACATCCCAGGAACCATCGAACCAAAGCCCTTTTATCTGCGGATAATCATCTAACAATTCAAATAACTGGTTGCGGGTAAAAGTTTTAAATTCTTCATAAAGTCCAGCTTGCCTTTCCGTTTTAAAAGGATTATGATTTTTACCTTCCTGATACATTTTCTTTATATCAGCAGAATTGATATTTCCACCAGAGACATATCCCGGATGACTCCAGTCTATAATTGAAAAGTACAAATAAACATCGATACCTTCTTCAGTATATGCATCGACAAGTTCCTTCACTATATCTTTCTTATATGGAGTGTTGGCAATGGTATAGTCCGTATATTTACTTGGCCACATACAAAACCCGTCATGATGCTTCGTTGTAAAGATCATATATCGGGCACCCATTTGCTTCGCCATTTTAGCCCATTGCTTCGCATCGAAACCAGTAGGGTTAAATTCTTTATAGAGGTTATCATATTCTTCTTTGGAAATCAATCCAGAAGTACGAAACCACTCGGCTGCATATTGGGTTGTTTTTCCATTCCACTGTCCTCCTGGTATAGCATATACTCCCCAATGGATAAATTGCCCCAGTCCATATTCGCGCCAATGCTGCATATAGGCATCTGTACGTTTACCTATGCGATGTGCTCCATGTTTTAATGGGATATCTTCTTTTACCTTTTTTTCCTGTCCAAAAATTGATATTGAAAAGATAAAACAAAAGATGATAGATAATAAGATCGTTTTCTTCATTCTTTAGATATGTAATTTATTTATAGTCCGATATGTTCTTCTGTTCTTTCTTTAGGTTGTTCAGAACTGGCACTCTTCTTGTTTTCAGGAGAATAATACCAAATGATTTTATCCGATAATTCTTGTCCGTTATCATTAGCTTTGACTTCGATGATATTTTCCCCTTCTTTAAGTTTCACAACATTGAAAATGTAGTGAACAGGGGTAGTACCCTTACTGAAATCGGTAACTTCCGTATTATTTATATATAAGCGGGGAGTACCTGTATTAGAATATACGGTTACTGATGTGTTTTCATTTTCCCGCTGATCGGCTCTGCGTTGAGTAAGATACAGTACCGGCTCTTTACTCCAATTTGCTTTATACCAGTAAAAAGGATCTTTTTTAGTTTTACGGTCGAATGTTACCAGACCTTTCATATTGCGGGAGTGTATACCTCCTTGAGAAGAGAGGGGAGTGCCAAAGTCGAAAGTATTCCAAATATAAGAAGCCAGAATATATGGATGCTGAGAAATTATTCCCCACTGTATCTCATGGAACTTAGTCCCAAAAGTCTCATAATATTTTTTGTCGAATCCACAGCAATCCCCGATTTCACCAACATCTTCTTTTTGCTGGTAAATATTTGCCTCGCCACCATATTCCGAAAACATTACATTATGATCCGGGAACTCTTTCTCTATTTTTTCGGCCCAGTCCTTTATGTCCCCTATTTTACCGCCATACCAACCAAAATAATGGTTAATTCCCTGTATGTCGGCATTATTATTGGCTGTAGCATCTATGGCATTGTACCCGCTAACAGATATTGTATACCTGTACGGATCCTCCGTTTTTGCCAGATCGTGCAACGTCGTAGTCAAAGGTATTGTTTGCTGAAAAGGCTTATATACTTCGTTATGCAATCCCCATACATATATGGATGGATGGTTATAATTCTGACGGATAAGTTCTGTTAACTGTTGCTTTGCATTTTCTGTTTCCAGTGTACTTACACTATTTACAAAAGGTATTTCGGCCCATACAATAAACCCTATACTATCGCATTTGGCATAAATATATTCGGCTTGCTGATAGTGAGCAAGTCGAATTGTCGTGGCACCCATTTCTTTTATGATTTCCAGATCCTTATCATGGTGTTCTTTTTTTAATGCGCTTCCTAATTCCCACCAATCCTGATGGCGACATGTCCCATACATCGGGACCTTTTTCCCGTTGAGAAACATCCCCTCTCCTGTTTTCAGTTCGAAGTGACGAAGTCCTAAAGGCTGCATAATTTGGTCAAGGATTTGACCGTCATCGACAATCTGAGTAACGACTTTATATAAATACGGATCTTCCAGTCCTTGCCACAAATGTGGTTTTTTAATTAAAAAATCTTGTTCAAGGAATTGTCTTCCCTGAGTAGGCAATGTTACCAGTGATTCCATTTTGGCCTTGACGGTTTTTCCATCCATTTCGAAGATGGTAGTGACAAGATTAATGTGCTGCTTCCTGAAAGTTTTGTTATCTATTTTGGTTTTTATCGTTACGTTTGCCGATTTAGAATTTACCTCCTTCTGTGATATAAATATACCTGCCGATGCATAATCATCCACAGCAATATTTACTTTTTCTGTAACAATCAGGTTTATATCCCGATAGATACCGCCATAGACACCAAAGAGTACATTATTAACGGGGATTACATCGGGACGGGGAGTGTTATCGGCTAAAACTATAATTTCATTTTCTTCCCCATACTTCAGAAGAGAGCTTATCTCGATAGCAAATGCAGAATAGGCACCCAGATGTTTCCCTGCATATTGATTATTTACATAAACGCTTGCGACAGAACCCACACCTTCGAAACGAAGAAAAATCCTTTTGTCTATTAAGGCACTATCCGGTGTATATGTTTTCTTATACATGGCCTCTCCTGTATAGAAACGCTCCTGAGGATTGCGAATCCATGACATATTAGCCAAATCTGTTTGCATATCTTTAGCATTCCATGTGTGTGGGATCGTCACTTCCTGCCATTGACCCCCTACCTGGTCATCAGTTAATAAAGTAGCGCTTTTAGTAAATGGTCCCTTCTTGAAACTCCATCCATCATTGAAAGATATTACATCGCGACCTGTAACAGACAGTACGATTATAAAATTCAGAAGGAAAAGGTTCAGTATTATTTTTTTCATGGCTCTATATATTCAGAGTTTTATTTTTGCAGTTTATATACTTCAGTGGCAGTCAGCAAGAACGCTCCCACCCCATAAACAGCAGTCATATCTTTTGTTACTTTTTTAGGATCGGCACCAATAGGTTGTACCCAGCCAAGTTTTCCTTTTCTGTTGACTATGGAATTCAACGCATCCCATGATTTCATTGCCACAGGTAAATAGCGTTCCTTATCGAGCAATGATTCGTTGACACCATATACTAAAGCATACGTTATCAAAGCTGTTGCGCTGGTTTCTGGAGAAGGATAGCTCTCCGGATCGAGAAGGCTGGCATGCCAAAAGCCGTCGCTATTTTGCATACCAGCCAGTTTTGAACATAATTCTATATATAATTTCTCATAGAACGGTCTGTATTCTGATGTGGCGGGTAATAATCTCAAAATATTCGCCAATCCAGCAGCAACCCAACCATTGCCACGACCCCAGAATACCTTTTCTCCATTATTTTCTTTCTTATCGAAATAACTATCATCACGGAAGAATAACCCTTCATCACTGTCATACAAATGATTATACGCAGCTCTGAAATGTTCATCCATAAATTCGAGGTATTTTGAATCGTTAGTTATAGAATATAATCTTAAATAGACAGGAGGAGCCATGAACAAGGCATCACACCATGACCATGTTTGTTTATTTTTATAAACCATACTTGTGTCCGGAGGATTATTTATAATCCAATCGATACGTTCTTTTACAGAATCGAGCATCTTTTTATCTCCATATTTTTGATACATATTAAGATAAAATTGACCTATGCACAATTCATCAGCATGATATAACTGATATTTAGGGGAATCCTTAAAATTGGCAGGTATTTGCCAATTATTTTTCTCCCCGATAGAATATAACCAGGTATAAAGGGATTCGTCGTCTACTGTTTTTGCCCATTCTTCCATACCTAAATACAAGACAGCATTTGTCCATGCATCTATTCCATAATCGTGAAGATTTCCTTCTTGCTTATATGTAAAATTCTTTTGTTGCCACGATATGACTTTTCTAGCTACAGAGACTATCTCCTTCTCTGTAACCACAGAATAAGACCCTTGTGAATTACCACATGAATTAAGTAAAAAGATTAATTGTAAAATTAAGACGACAATGCGTGTTTTTCCAGCCATAATTATCTTCTGCAAAGTAAAATACCGGAAACAAAGTTATCTTCACAGGCTTATTTAGTCTTGCTCAAATTGTTATTTATTTTGCCATTTCCGTTTATACGGCAGAAAAACAGCATCAAACTCTATCATTTATTCTTTTTCCTATGCTTCGCAGCAAAAGCTGTCGGGGTTTCTCCAAACTCTTTCTTAAAAGCATTTGTAAAATAAGATTGACTCTCAATCCCGACATGAGCCATTATTTCACGCATAGTCAAATCTTCTTCTATTATCATTCGGGCGGCTTTTCTCATCCGGTGACTCAAAATGAATTCCACAATAGACTTGTCGGTTAACGATTTAATCTTAGTATACAATTTACTCCTGCTCATCAATAACTGAGATGCAATATAATTCACATCCATCTCCGACTGATCTATATTTGCTTCTATAATTTCAACAAATTTTTTCAAGAATTTGTTATCATGTTCATTTGTAGATAATTCAGCACTATCAACAAAATAGTTTTTAGCATAATATTCTTTCAACTGTTGCTGATGTTTGAATATATTTTGTACAGATAGTATCAGAAAACTGATATCTATTGGTTTTTCCAGATAAATATCGGCTCCCGAGCCGGCTCCTTCTATTTTACTTTCTACACTATTTTTTGCGGTAAGAAGAATAAATGGGATATGAGAGGTTTTAATATCATTTTTAACTTCTCTACATAATGTTACCCCATCCTTGAACGGCATCATTATGTCACTTATTATGAGATCAATCTCCATCTCATTAATAAATTCCTCCGCGATTAGACCATCTGCAGCCTCAATAACTTCATAATTATCGGATAAAGCTCCAGCCAGTAAAATTCTTAAATCATTATTATCTTCAGCAAGTAAAACCCGCTTCTTATCTCTAAGCAGGACTGTTTCTTCCTCAACTAATCCTCCCTCTTCCTCTAAATCATTATCCTCTATCGGATTTGTATCAATGGATTCTATATCGTCTACTTTCACTAAGAATTCAGAATCTTCATAAACAGATTTATCCAGCGGCAACCTCACCTCCATATCAGTACCTTTGTCCCGTTCGCTATATATAGAGATTGTACCTTTATGAAGCAGAACTATACTTTTCACCAAAGCCAGGCCAATGCCTGTTCCCAAATGAGAGTCTGTATTTACAGTATTTACTTTATAGAAACGCTCAAACACATTAGAAATAGATTCTTTGGATATCCCTACCCCTGAATCTCTGACGACAATTGAAAAAGGAGAAACCAACAGTTCTTCGTTCTTTACCGTATATTGATTCTCATATCGAGATGAAAACACATCAGAGTTTGATAATATTTCTATTGAAATCGTTCCTCCTTCTTTTGTATATTTGAAAGCATTATTTAACAAGTTCATAACGATTTTTTCTATAAGATGTTTATCTGCATAAACTTCCCGAGGCATTCCTTTGTCCTTAATTATATTGAATGTAATATTATGCTGTTTGGCATAATCGGTAAAATCCAATGCCAATTTCTCGACATATTCATTTACATTAAAAGCTTCTATAGCCAGCTTCATCTTACCATTTTCAACGGTTCTGAAATCCATCAACTCATTTATCAGATTCAATAGCCGCTGGGCATTACTGTTCAATATTCTATAATAATATTCTTTTAATCCTTCTTGCCTCAACCGGCCCAAGGCCGCCAAGATAAGAGATAATGGGGTTCTGAAATCGTGAGATATATTAGTGAAAAATCTTAATTGAGCCTGATGTATTTGTTCTTTTTTCTCTTTTTCCAGATTTTCAAGATACAATTGGTTCTTTAACTTTTTCTTCTCATAATAGTAACGGAGGATCATAAATATTATACCACAAATAATTATGGTATACAAGATATAAGCAGGCCAACTGAGCCATAGTGCAGGCTTACGAATAATTTTTATTATTGTGGGATGATCGCTCCAGACCCCATCGTTATTAGCTGCCAAAACCTCAAAATAATAAGTTCCTGCCGGCACTTTGGAATAAAGTGCCACACGATTGGAAGCATTCACTTCTATCCAGCGATCATCATATCCTCTGAGCCTGTATTTGTAGTGATTTTTTTCCGGAATCAGGTAGTTATCTGAAGAAAATCTGAATCCGAAATTAGCCTGAGAATAATTAAGAACAAGTTCATTTTTTAAACCTAAAGAATCGTTAGGAATAAAATTTAATTTTGATGGTTTATGGTCTATCAAAAGTTCAGAAATTATAACTTTCGGTTTGTAAGTATTGTGAGGAATATTTTTAGGATTCACAATTGTAAAGCCATTGGTGCCTCCAAAATACAAGTCTCCATTCAGACCTTTCATCGCTGCCAGAGGATAATATACCTGCCCTTGGACACCATCACCCTTATCATACTTTGAATAATGATCTTTCTTTATATTATATCTTATCAGTCCATTATCTGTTCCCATCCAAAGATTACCCTCGTCATCGTAACAAATATTGAATATTGAATATATATTGTATTTCAATATTTCGGAAAAGAGAGTAAATTCAGATTTACTGGGATTATATCTTACCAAGCCGTTTCCGATAGTACCTATCCATATGTTGCCTGAATCATCGAGGCAGAATGTATTAAAGTCCATGAAAGTAGAATCTTTCTGCTGCATAACATCTACCGAATGATCTCTTGTGTTCATCCGATAAAGCTTTTTATTTGTGATCGTCCACAGTTGGTCTTCTCCTGAACGGAGAATATCAAATAGATACCGAGTCTCATTTTCACCATCGATATCATAATGATAGAATAAATTGTCTTTGAATGAATAGAAGGATATTATTGTCTTTTGTTGTTGATATATAATCCACAACCCCAAATCCCCGTCTTTTATAATCTTACGGATATTGTTATTCAACAAAGAATTACTGTCTTTCCGAGATCTAAAGTTTCTTACCTGATTTGTTTTTGTATTGTAACAATCAAGCCCTCCGGTATACATTGCTATCCAAAGGTTTTTATCTTTGTCGACCACCATGGATTTTATATTATCAAAAGTTATCTTTTTACTTCCCAATGTACTTTTATAATATGAAAATTCACCTGTAGTCTTACTTATTTGATTTATACCCCCACCTTCGGTTCCCACCCATATGAAATTATCATCTTCGGCAAATGCGCTTACAGGTATATGGCTCAGTTGATTCTTCCGGGGAGTATATGTCTTAAATGCCTTTTTTTCATCAAGGTTTACATAAGAAAGTAATCCCGAATATGTTCCTATCCAAATATTTTTTTGCCTGTCTTCATTTATTGCCCATACAGAATTATTGGGCAAGCTAAAAAAATCTGTTTCTGAATGAGTAAACTGTGTCCACATCTTCTTGTCCGGATCAAATATATCTAATCCTGACAACGAGCCTACCCATATACAACCATTCTTATCTATAAAGAAAGTTCTCACCTGTGTAGCATTATCACCGTTAAAAAGGTCGAAGCGTTCTTCTATTGCGAATGTGGATAAATCTATTTTAAATAGTCCATACTTATGCTTCAGTACCCAAAGCTTGCCTTTATATGCTCTTGCATATGAAATAACACCATCGGCATATGGCATATTGGAACAAAGATGGAATTCTTTTTTTATATAATTGAAACGGTAAATACGGCTATAATTTGAGAATAAGTAAAGATCATCACCATGTGTACAGAAAATATTACCAATCATAGATAGCGACTCCCCGTCATACAAGGGTGTGGTGAGATTTCCGCTCTTTGTATCGAGTAGACTCCACCGGTTATCGACCTTTATCCAGACACTATCCCTTCCATCGACCCTTACATGATCAACAGGGTTAAATATCTTATCAAATTTATCCTGAATGCCATCGTAGATAAAAAGTCCGTTATTTGTATTTACATAAAAATTTCCTTTCGAGTCAGATGCCATATTTACAAATGACCATCTGACAGAGTCTTCCATTTCTTTGAAATAACTATGATATCGTTTATATTGATAGCCATCGAAACGATATAATTCGTTTGCCATAAGCACCCAAATAAACCCTTCCTTATCTTGTTCGATACGGCTGACTCCATCATAATAGAACCCTCCCCCGGGAGAAAGGGTCCGAAATTTATAATCAATTTGAGAATTAGCCGATAGGATAGACATAAATCCCAGAAACAGAGCTATTATAAAACGCATAAATATTGATTCTTTCTAAAAAAGGAAATATTGAACTCCCCAATAAAACAAACTAAGTACTGTACAGTTTTTACTAATTCCGATGGAATGATATATTAAAAATAATATATTTTTCCGGTTCTTACAATTAACTAGTCCTGAATAAACTTATAACGCTTACTCAGGACCGGTCAAAATATTAAATTAATCCTCTTAACTCTTTCTATTTCGTATTTAGTAATTCCAGTTCAGTAATCTGCATTGTACTTCCACCACTAGTATCCCATTTGTCGTATGTCATTTTCAGGTACTGGTAGTTTGCCGGCGTATCCAATATAATAGTATTCGTTTTATTATCAGGAAGATCGACATCTTTCTTTATTACCACCCAGTCAGTACCATTATTTGTATTACTTCCGTAAAACGATACGGTTTTTGGATTCAGGATAACATTAAAGTTTCTGTTGACGACTGTTATCGTATTAAACTCAGTTTGCTTTTTGAAGTTTACAGTAAACCATACACTTTCTGTTGCTGCTACGGTTACTCCGCCATAAGTCTTACCTGGTTTTACCAATGCCATATAAGTAGTACTAATTCCGTCTACCAGACCAGCTGCAAAATTGTTTGCAACATCGTCAACAGGAATAGAATGCGAAGTAATTACTGCCCATGTACCGTCATTCTTTACAGTTTCGCATACAAGGGTATTGTTTTCCTGCCTGTAGATACTAGCCAGACTCACACTTGCCGTAGTACCATTATCCATCAGAATAGTTGCGCCTACTTTATATTTGAAAGTATTTACACTCAGTTCACTGATAGGTACTGTAATTTCGAATTTGTTCCCGTCCGGTTTTGCTACCCAGGCCACACTGGTGTAACCTGATGATCCTCCCAAAAATGTTTCGGTTGAGTTATAGAAACGCACGATTACGTCTGTTACAGTACGCGATGCGGTGAAAGAACCTTTCACGGTAACATTATTTCCATCTATAATCGGGTCTTCAAGTATTACTGCCCCGGTAGTTGTTTCATAATATGTCTTGTCAGTAGTAGCCGATAGCTGGCAGTTATTCATTATGGCCGCAGTCGTATGATGCATAAACGTTGGTTTTTTACCATACGTTGTGTTACCCGATCCCATCAAAGATATACCGAACTGCGAATCATTCTTTTGTGAAAGGGTAGGTCCTACATGCGGAGCGTTCAGTCCATGTCCAAGTTCATGCAATAATCCTCCTATCAGATTTGTTGTGAGAGGTGTCGGATTTATTGCTTCTCCCGTGATAGGATCTATATTATATAATTCGTAAGCCATACCTTCATAATCTGTAGCATAACACCATTTCCCCGATCCGTAGAAAGGAGTTTCAGAAACATCGCCATTGGTTGCTGTTACAATAAGCGTATGTTCACTATACCAGGTGAGATTATTATCTGTATAATGCTGTTCTACTTCGGCCTTCATTTTAGGTACACTTATACTCGAGTCGTAAGGATAATCTGCTTTTTTTTCTTTTCCGTTTACGACAACAACTTTCACCATGCCGTTCTCGTCGAGCGGCAAACCAAAGCTTTTTTCTTCATATCCCCAATACTTCATCCATTTCATTACAAACAATTGGTGTTTAAGCAAAATTGTGCTGATACGTCTCTGGAAATTCGGATTTGCCTTTATGTCACTTGGAATGAAGTAAATAACATTGAGTTGATATTTATATTTATCATTGTTCAGGTCACCTTTTATTGTATATGGTTCCGAAAGTTGTATTTTAGAAGTTACCGAGACAAAATTAGACTTAATATTCTGATCGGCTTTTTCTCCATAAAACGTAGCCTGTCCGTTATATCCGGTACTGGCAAGCACACCTAAATCATCATCCGTTAAGTCTGTTTTGAGTCCGGCCTTCACAGAGATTGTGATTGTAGATGACTCCATGTAACTATAAGAATTATCGACTTTGGTAAAGGCTATTTTCAGCCTATTGTTCTCATCCACGGTGATATCAGCCGAGGTTATCTTAACGTCTTTGTCATTAACAATAGTTACATTTTCTTTCTCAATATCAAATGCGCCGGCAAAAGTCTGTTCCAATGTAGGATTAGACCATAAATTAAGTTTGTTGTCAAATGTGAGTTGTGAAACGAAATTTATTTCCGCATTTACGTCATTCAGTTCCAGAGACTCTCCGCCATTCACCGCTTGGGTCAATATGACATCTGTCACCCGGGCAACATTGATTTTTTGTTCCGGTAGCGACATACTGTCATCACTACACGAAAAGAATCCACATAATAAGATGCCTACTATAAAAAGTAAAGTTGGCTTGTTTTTCAATTTCATAGATAAAAGTCTTTAATTTATATTATAAAATAGTATAGTCAAGGTTGACACTTTTTAACACACAAATAAAGTAAGATTTCTAAAAATCAGCTTGCTGAAATTGTTTATTATCTTGCTCTAAATGACATTCGTTCGAAAGTTTAATATAATAATGTACAAGTGATAACTGATTGACTTATTACATGATTACTTGAAAATCTTTATTCAAGGACAGAATCATATTAAAAACTGACAGTTCCAAGAGTGACATTGAAACTGCCAGGAAAGTAGTGTTTTACCTTAAAAACCATAATATCTGTTACTACTTCTCATTAATTATATAATCATTTTATCTGAACTGGAAGAAATTATCATCTCGTATACTGGTAATATCTTTCACCGGCTTTTCATAATTCTTTGATTCTATTTCAACCACCAATGCATCTATTTCTTGTTGAGTTATCTTCAATGTCCTTTTTCCATAATCATTTATCACAACATTAACAGGAGTAAGAAATCCCCATTTTCTAAAAAAATCTATCAGGTTTGTTTTCGACAAATGACAAACATTGCGAACAAAATCCAGTTGCAGAGCACCACTGTTCTCAAAAGTCGTACCTACATTCAGAGTCGTTCTATAATGCTCATACAGGTCTCTATAAAGATCTTTATATCCTTTTACCTCCGCTGTATAGAGATGCAACTGCCAGAACGGAACAAGTCTTTCGAAGTGTCTGGTAATAATGCTCATATCTGCATGCGCCAGATTCTTATCTATTATAAGAGCTTTTGCTTTTTCATAATATCCTTCTGCCAGCATATTGCTTTTCTCATATCCGTAAAGTTGCGTTTTCACGTACATAGAGAATATATTATTCCCTACTTCCCCCATTCCACCCCATCTCATTCCCGGGTTGGATTGGCTACAATGCCCTACTTCATGAGCAAGCCCCCATATACGCTTCATGAATGTATCACTATCGGGATTGGCGAAGAAATTTTTATATACCCTGGGGAAAATAACTCTCTCTACTGTGGCATTAGGGTTTCCTCCTCCATTGGTTGAAGGCATAAAGAACATCCTTGTACTAAAAGATTTTCCATATTTGAAAAGCCCTGAAAAGTCTATCTCCAAACCAACCAGCTGATCGAGTCTTTCAATAGTTTTAGATAGATTCGTTCCTGCTTCCTGAAAATCTTCGGTATACCATGCCAGTTGACTATATTTCCCTTTCACATCAAAGTATGGATATTTTGCTTTACTTAAAAGACATCCGGAATCTTCTCCTTTATTCTTCGCAATGTCATAATAACCATTTACCTTTCCTGTGGCAAAATGGATTTTCACATTTTTAGACTGTATCTCTCTTTTTTCAACATCAGTTTCCGGATTCAAAGGAATATATTCGTCCTGGAAAATCATAATATAACAAAGTCCTGAGCCCGGTTTCACTTTATTCATTCCCGTTTTCAGAGTTACAGTATTTGTTTCCCATCCTTTTGAATAGTCCTGTACCCTGAGTTTTACCTCTTGTCCGTGTGTTTCTCCTACCAGGATGCAGAGTTCATCTTCAGGGTTTTCCACGTATATTCCTGTTACATTATCCAATACTCCCCACGTATGCATTGTTTTTGTTCTGGCAGCAGAAATCTTAGGAGTTTGGTAAGGCCTGTATGATTGTATCCGGAATTCTTTATCTTCGTATCTTCCTGTACTCAACCTTGTAGCAATATCTTTGTATAAGACATCAGATATTTTCGCAATATTTTTGGCCGTAATACCTGCTTTTAATTCCGAACAGGACGGATCTGTAAAAATAGTTAGAGGATCGAACTTATCTCCTTTGGCATGACTATACAATGATGGAAATACCGATCCAATAATTATTAATTGAAAAAACAGATTAATACAATAGCTCCTTTTACGCTTTTTCATGTTTAGCTGGGTTATTTCGATATTTGAGCTAACAAACTTAGATAAAAAGGGACTATTGATTTTGCTCTATTTAATTTTAGTTTTACTTGTTTTGTTTGTATAATAAAGAGGCAAGTCTCAGATTTTCTTATTCTACGATTTATTTTTGTCCTGTAGTTATTTCCTCAACCAGGCTATTGAGGTAAACCTCAAGATAGGTATACCCTTGTTCATGAACATCAATGGCTTTTTTCCCCGGATAATTATTATCGAGCCAGCCGTCTGGTATCCCATCACGGTCGCTATCCGGCAAAGATGCTTCACTCAATAATTCGGGCCATGCCGACCAGTTTTTATTATCCGGATCAGGATTTAGGTCCGACTGGGAATCTATTATTCCTTTTCGGGGATAATTTAGGCTTTTCCATTGCCCGCCTTCTCCGTTATATTTACTACGACCGATGAACCGGGCTGTACCATTCATTGTTTCATCGACTATACGCTTATCTATTAGATCTCGCACTTTCGAACAGCCTGCATACATTAATACTTTTTTATAGGCTGTGTGAGCGTCGTGTGTAATAATCTTTCCAACATTCAGTGGTTCATTCAATCTAAGTTCAGCACTATTTTTATTATCACTTACATTGACTCCCAGCCAATTATTACGGGTTATTTCTTCATTATGTGGTAATATATTCCCCGATATATAGTACTTGCCCCATATATCTTTTATTCTTTCAAAACCCTTTGTTCCCTTATTTGTATTGATTGCCGTTATACGGTTTTTAATGCGGTCACCAGTTGCCGGACCAGGCTTATAATAATTATTAATTATATTTACATGCATAGCCTCCCCTCCATAGCAACCATTTCCATTCCAGTTGTAAAAGACATTATTGCGTATATCTGTCGTGTCTGTACCGGCATGTTTTGTACCCGGGCCAAGACGGGGAGTGCGACTGTCGTGATGCGCCAGCAGATTATGGTGGAATGTAGCATTCACACCACCCCAAATAGCTCCATATCCATGGGGTCCTTTAGAATGGCCCGACAGACGCAGGCTCTCCGAGATTATACACCATTGCATGGTAAAGTTTCTGTTATCATAAAAAGACGAACATTCATCTGTACTCCAGCTTATTGAACAATGATCTATAATAACGCCATTGTTCTTACGTCCATTAAAAGCGTCTGCCCCATCAGCCTCCTCTGGTGTAACCTTTTCATCTCCCATACGGAAGCGTATATACCGAATTACCACATTGTCGGCAGATATAGTTACCGGATAGTCTGCAATACAGATACCGTCGCCAAGGGCCGATTGTCCGGCTATAGTAAGATCTCCGTTCACTATTCGTAAAGATTTATTAAGCCTGATAGTCCCGCTGACCTTAAACAATATAGTTCTTTTCTCTTTCTGTATAAGACACCATCGTAAGGAGCCCTCTTTTGTTTGTCGGTTACCCTCAGTATTATCCTCTAAGGTATTTACATAATAGACTGTACCGCCCCGTCCACCGCTGGTGTACATTCCTCCACCTCCTGCCCCGGGAAACGCAGGCACCTGTATCTGGCTTTCTACCGTTAACAGAACGCATGAGAAAATCAATAACAAAATTATCCTTTTCATCGCTTTTTATTGGTCTAATAAAATACTTGTCATAATGAACGGACTCACTGCCTTGGGGTCATTATTTCTGACAGGCTCAGATATATAGTATTCAAAACTTCCATCCCTGTAATTCTTATTGCCTCCTAAGCCGGCTACAGCACAGCAATTGGTTACAGACAGAAAACCATCATCTTCTTTTTTGACAAAAGCTTTGACGTATTGCTTATAAGCATCCTTTCCCTTTTTTAGGTAGCTTTTATCCAGATAACCTTTTTGAGCTCCTTTAATCCATGAGTATATAAACATAATAGAACCTGTAGACTCAAGATAGTTGCCTTCTATTCCTACCTGATCAGTTACCTGGTACCACATTCCGGTTTCCTTATTCCGGAATTTTTCCAATGATTCGGATAAGTTCCGGAATATTGTTATTATTTCCCCGCGTTGAGGATGATTCTCAGGAATAAAATCGAGAGCATCTGCCATAGCCATCATATACCAGCCGATACTTCTCGACCAGAAGTTAGGGGACAATCCGGTTTCCGGATCAGCCCACTTTTGCTCACGGCTTTCGTCCCATCCATGATAGTATAATCCTGTTTGGGAGTCATACATATGTTTGTGGACATCTGTTATCTGCAATGCAATATCATCGAATAAGCCCGGTTCGTCAAATTGCACAGCATACCCGGCAAGAAAAGGACAGGCCATATAGAGCCCGTCGAGCCATACCTGATGCGGATATACTCGCTTATGCCAAAAACTACCGTTCGAAGTCCGTGGATGCTTAATCATCTGACCACGAAGGAGACGGATGGCCTTTGCAAAACGCTCTTCCCCGGCTTTGTTATAAATAGGGAATAATATTTTCCCTGTATTTATGCGGTCAATATTATATTCCTCAGCCGAATATGATTGTATATCACCTTCATTATCAATCATTTTATCTACATATTCGTATACATAGTCATAATATTTATTATCGCCTGTTTTTTCCCAGACCTGAAGGATCGACATCATTTCCAGTCCATGACAGTAATTCCATTTTGGTGTTTTAGAAAAATCTATCATCCAGGCCTCAGGATTGCGTTTCATTTCCGAATCCGCCATTTTTATATAATTCTTCTGGCTATAGACCGAAACAGAAAAGAATAACAAGGCTGCAACCGAAAATATATACAAAATCGCCTTTCTCATCTTATTTATCAACTTTTACTGTTTTTACATTCTGCATAAAATTATTACCCCATATGACATTACTGCTTTTCACCGTATAGAAAATATCTGCATTTGTGATCTGGAAACAGTTATTGATAAGTACATTTTCCACATTCTCAAGCTCTACAACCGGCTGACCGGGTAAAGGTGATTTCGAACGAACATTATCCAGAACGATATTTTCTCCGTTTTTAAAGGTGAAAGGACTACCTTTTTCCGATGAAAAATCTACATTATGGAAACGGATATTCGACGCTGTTTTCGCCGTAAACCCTTCTATGGCCGACATATTTATGTTTGAGAATGAAATCTCATCCACAGGCATCTCCTCAATACCTGTGATGTAACCTATTTTCTTTATATTGCTCCCCGTTACATTACTGATATGTATATTCCGGAATATTGGCGTACGTTCACTTACCGGCTCTGTTTCAGTCCCCTTATCGTAGAATAAATCGAAGATAAAAGCATCACGCTGTATGTCATTCATTATTATATTGTCGACCCTTATTTCCTCCACAATTCCTCCACGCCCCCGCGAAGCTTTAAGGCGTATCCCGGCATCAGTCCCATTGAAAACACAATTGGATATAGCTACTTTCTTCACACTGCCCGACATTTCGCTGCCAATAACAACACCGCCATGTCCCGCCAACATTATACAATTGGTTATCACCAGATTTTCACAAGGACGCCCATAGTTACGCCCATCTTCGTCACGTCCCGACTTAATCGTTATGCAATCGTCACCCACACTGATAAAGCAATCGGAAATCCGTACATTCCTACACGAAGATGGATTGATTCCATCGGTATTATGTCCTTTAGGATTACCCGACGGATTATTGATTGTCACTCCATGAATCACCAGATCGTCACAACCTTCGGGATTAATAGTCCAGAAAGGGGAATTGATGATTGTAATGCCTTCGATGAGAATATTCTTACACTCAAGAAACTGGACAAATGGCGGACGGAAGAACTTCCGTTCCAGCGTTTTTTCATAATACGGCGAAACCTTTATATCTTTGTTTGTATCGAGCCACATCTGCTGGAGTTTATTCGTACTCAATGTCTTCCCATTCTCTCTTATTTCATCGATGACACGTCTCGATTCTGCCCACCATGCATGCCCCTGCCCATCTATAACACCCCGTCCTTTGATCGCTATATTTTCGGCATTCACAGCATAAAACAGAGGCGAAAGGCTGTTCATAAACACCCCTTCCCAACGCATCCGGACAAAAGGCAGGTAATCCTCGAAATTCGTAGAGAATCTAAGTACAGCACCTGATTCTATTTCGATTGTAATATTGCTTTTCATGTGTATGGCAGCGGTAAGATACTGCCCTGCCGGAAAATAGATGACACCTCCACCCTCTTTCGCTGCCTGTTTTATTGTATTGTTTATTAAATCGGTACAAGGCTTCTTTCCTGTAACATCTGCACCTAACGATTGCATATTATATACTTTTCCCTGCACAAAAAGGAAAGAAACCAATAGTATTAACAAAGCGAATAGTCGTTTCATAGTCGTTTTTATCTCTGTTTTATTTATTTAGCGGATTCCAGTTATCACTTCCTTTCATCACATTTTCCAGCGTGTATTTTCCGGCATCTTTTACTGTCAGCATCTTTGCCCATTTCACGCGCTTACCGGCTTCAGCACCTCCTCCCCTATTGTTATACTCCATATAACGGGCTGTTTTTTCATTTTCTTCACGTCCCCAGTTGTGCCAGCCTTCAGGTCTGATGCCTTCCGGTAACTCTGTATTCATAAACAGAACCATCGCATAAGCTCTCCATGGACGTCCAAGATACATTTTATTAATTCCATCGGCAAATGTCACTTTGCAATTATTGAAAATATAGCCGAACTCGATGTATTCAGGTGTACTCGCTGCCGTAATATATGAATTCCTTTTACAATGGATTTCACATCTTTCGAACCAACAAGTTGATGGGCCGAAGATAAAATCGGTCGTCCCCTCAATATAACAATCCTCGAAATACATGCGGGATGCTTCTCTTCCGGTAAACACTGTATCCTGATGCCCGAGCATGCGGCATTTACGAAACACGATTCTGTCACCTTCGATATGCAGGGCTACAGCTTGTCCCAACTGGAGCGAAGAGTTCTCTATTGTCAGATTCTCTACCGTTATATCATTTCCCTGCAAAAGGAAAGTATAGGTACGGAAAGTACCCATCTTGTTTATGTTGGCATGATCGTCGAAAGTTATAATAGTCTTTTCCATATTTTCCCCTATCAACTTCAGATTACAGACGTGAGTCGGCAAGACCAGTTTTTCCTTATACACTCCTGCGTGGATAAAAACAGTGACTGTCTTTTCCGGATTAAAAGCCCGAACCGAATCGATAGCCTGTTGTATATTACGGAAGTGACCTCTGCCATTGCGGTCAACCACGATATCGTATTCCGGAGAATCCTGTCCGGATATGGACAAAGAAATTAAAATAAAGAAAAAGGAAAGGTAAAAAGTTTTTAAAAACATGGCATTGGTATTATAGCGTGATTTACTACAAAGTAATCATAAAATCAGATATCCGAACAGTGGTATTTTGGTATTTATTAGGGGATAAATTGGAATTAGCCGGTTCTAAATACAAGGCCGGTTCTTATGATCATAAGAACCGGCCTCAAAACTAAATTATAAAATGTACTCTAAAAAACTATGCTCGCTTTTTATGGTAACCAGCGCGTGTCACCTACGCGGTTGGTCACGATAGGCGAATTAGCATCTTTTATTGTAAGATCGCCAGCTGTAGGATTAACAAACAAGTTATTGGCACTTATGCCCAACTCTGTCGCATTTATAGAAGCGGGGCCTACCAGATAATCGGCGGTGACATAATTGTCAGCAAAGCTGGTCGTTGTTTTTGCTGCTAAGGAATATATGTTTCCACAGGCAGCTGCAACCAATACTTTTTCAAATACAAGAGTAGAATTCTCTGCTGCTGCAATATTGATCAGCCGCTGATTATATGCATAATCGTAAATCGTAATATTCCTGTATTCCAGATTGATAGGATAAGCCGAGGAACCGTAATCGAACAGATGCCGCATATTACGGGTCACATCGTCAGTCTGATAGTGGTCTCTCATAAATGTACAATTTGTGAATATTGCATTTTCGATATTATCCGCACCACCTGAATTAATAGAGAATGTACCATAAGGTCCTGTGTGGCCACCACACTCGTCGAGCATACAATTTTCCATTTCGAGACGTCCGATACGTTTCAGCTTATCACTTCCCTGATGACGCCAGAATCCACGTTTGAAATGTTTGAATGTACAATTAAAGAATATGACCTGCTCCATATTCCATGCATTACCACTGTTAAAGAAGTATCCGGCATCGATAGTCTGGAAAAATTCGATATTTTCAAATTCCAGACTTGAGATATATACATCCGATTCGGTATTCCAGCTACCAGTAAGTTCTATCTGCACTCTCTCGCCATCTGTACTTCCGGTCAGTTTAAATCCTTTTTTGATAGTAAATGGTGATACTTTAAAGTATGAGCCGGCAGGAAGGTAATATTCAGTCCCTTCAGGAACATCAGTGTTATTGTTTGCCGCTGACAATATCGCCGACAAATCGTCATCACGGCTGATAATTATAGTTTCGGCAGACGGCCCGGCCGTACGGAAGTTAACCGTATTATAAGGTTTGTCGTATTTACGGGGTTTACTTGTATCGTATATATTAACATTATAGAGTGTATTTCTCTCCAATCCGTCTATTTCGGCATAACCCTGACCGATTTCCTCTGAAGTAAGGAAGCGGGTGACACTTGGTATTGTATCTGCTCCCATAGCAGGTACTACACCAATACTGTCTACCGGATTTTCAGGATCGATTTGCCACCGTATAGTCACACTTGTTTCCATAATGTCAGCTTTGGCAACTCTCTCTAAAAGATTGGCAAAAGCAGGACGAGACTCTGTGAGAGCATTGGTATAAGTCCAATGCGAATTATGAAGACTATCCGAAGCTACCGATTTTAGGCGAATATAATAGCGGGTAGCATAAGGTATATCATCAATAAACAGTTGAGGATCTGTTGTATTGTATGCCGCAAACAGACTGTTGTAAAAATTATCCAGATGCAATTCAACAGTATAGGATGTAGCATCGTTCACTTTGTACCAGACCAAGGCTATCGAGTTCCCTTCAACTTTAGGTTCATCTAAAACGAATCTCGGTTGGAACAAATCCAGTTCTTCACGGTATTTGTCATCTTCGCAGGCACTGAAAAACAAACCCGAAAAACATACATATAGTATCGTAAGTAATATATTTATTTGTTTCATTTTCGTCTCTTTTTATATTCGTCTTAATAATTGAAACCATAATAATTCTGTATCTTCCCCCGATGGTCAGTTATCACTTTAGTTGGATAGGGGCATAAATATCTCAATGGGTCTGTCGGTTTAACCACAGATGCATTATTGTAATTAATAAAGCCCCTGAAACTCCAGCGTATCGTCGTAATTGGCTCATAACTTTCTGTCTGGTTATCAAGCGCATACCATTTTTTCGCAAATTCATGTTCGGTATAACCTGAAGGGCGGGCGTGAACAAATTCATCAATGCCTACAATATCCAGAATCGTCCTGTCAGGATTCTGCGGATCTGTCACTGATTTATAATAAACGCTTTCGGCTACTTCTGTAATAACAGGGTCGTGTGCCCCATTAGCTACTTTTCCCCATGTGATCAGATCATGGTAAAGATTATAAATCACTTCACTGAATTTATTCCAACGTGCCAAATCAAACTTACGGATGCCTTCGCCGCCGAATTCCCATTTACGTTCGTTCATTAGGGCCTTGAAGAAATCGTCCTTTGTACCTAAACGATCTACATAAGCTTCTACCTTTTCGCCCTGTACAGACGGATCAAAGGCCCTGTTCCTTACCCGTTTCAAACAATCTTTCGCATCATCGCGAGGCCCGAAACGCTCATTGACTGCTTCGGCATACAGTAAAAGTACATCGGCAAAACGCATCCATGTGAAATTGATCCCTGTGCCGGCTGTACTGGTAGCTCCTAACGGAGTGTTCATCTTTAGTTTCGACCATTTGCCGGTAGGCAGTGTAGCAATATCGAGACGAATTTCCTGATTCAGTTTATCACTGTAACGATAAGGAGCACAGGTAACATCGCGACGCAGGTCGTCTTTATCGAACGAGTACAAATAGATTCCAGATAAGTTAAGGTTACCCGAAGCGCTTCCGTAAGGATGAGTTCCGGCCGTTATCGGAACTCCGATATAATAACCAAACTGGCCGGATGAATTTTTCATCAGAGGAATCGAAAACAATATATCGTCATTTGATGGAGTATTCCAGTTACACTGCTCATACCACAGTTCTTCGAAACTCATATTCAGGTCATGCTTTCCTTCATCAATCACCTTTCCAAGATATTCAATAGCAATATCATAATAGTGTTCATGATTCTCTCCGCGTTCCATATATCCAATGCCGGCAGGATCACTGGTATCTGGTCTTAACATCCATCCTCCACGGTTCATCGCCAGCAATCCTATCAATCCCTGGCAGAATTCACGGGATGCCCTTTCTACTCCATAATCTAGATCGGCAGCATAAGACATGGCCGGTTCTACAGATTTCAGATCACCGATAAGATATTCCAGAATTTCGTTACGGTCGGTAACTCCGACAAAAAAGTTCTCATCTGAGGTTGAGGGTTTTGTACGGAATACGACATCTCCCCATATACGGATAAGATCGAGATACAACATTGCCCGCAAGGTTTTCACCTCGCCATACAGCTGGGTAATTTCCGAGGTTTTCGTCTTATCCGCCTGTGTATACAAATCGCTGGTTTCGATTCCTTCGATTATATCATTTGCCTGGTTAATAATCGAATACATAGTATTCCATGTTCCGTTCAGCGTAGTCCAGTACGGCTTAGGTTCGTAACAGGCAAAGTCTCCCCCGTTTACACTTACTGCACTTGTGGTAATACCTGACATTTCCACATCAGTATTCGGATTATACACATAGGCCAGTCTGTTCCCGTATGCATCGTCATTCAGCATTATGGAATAAACACCTGTTATTGCCGCCTTAATTTCAGCTTCGGAGGAAAATATATATTCACCGGTGAATCCTGTCGGAGGTGTAACTTCCAGATAATCGTCACACGAGGAGAATAAAATGATCAGGCTTGCAAAAATGGCATATAATGATTTTTTATTCATTGTTATTTCGTTTTAGTCATTAATTAAAATGTAAGTTGCACTCCAAAAGTATAGGAACGGCTTCTCGGATAAGCATTGTTATCGATATTCGGAGTTAACCCCGTTTCGATATTTACTTCCGGATCATATCCAGAATAGCTTGTGATTGTAAACAAGTTATATCCAGTTGCATAAATCCGGGCACGGGTCACTCCTGCTTTGCGTGTAAGAGCGGCAGGAAGAGTGTATCCTATCGAAGCTGTATTCAGGCGAAGGAACGAACCATCCTCAATCGCATAAGACATAGCTATCGGCCGGCCTATGGAAGTCGGGTTCCACATGGTCGCATTCTCATTGAACTTAGCAAGTGCTTCAGGATTATAACGGATCTCATTCCCCATATTATCGAAATTCCGCCAGCGGTTGTTCATCGAGACATCCATACTCAGGTTGTTACTGGTATTCTGGTACCATGATGTCATCATGATCTTATTGGCATTGTACACATCGAATCCGTACATATAGTTGAAGAACAATGTCAGGTCGAAACCTTTGTATGTCGCGTTTAGTCCGAAACCACCTGAAAAATCAGGATTTGTATCACCTATTACCTGACGGTCGTTATCCCCGATTACGTAAGTATTCGGATCATTCGGATCTACCGGCGTAAGTTTCTTGAACTTGGCATTTCCGGGACGGGGATCACCCGACAGATTTTTTGAATTGGCAACCCCGTCTTTCAGTGTCCATGTACGGGTACCTGAATCGAAAGACTCGAAATCGTCCATTGTATAGAAACCATCGTTGACAAAGCCGTATATAAGCCCTCTTCTGCCACCTACGTATGCTCTGTAGTCGTCAGTATTCAATAACTGGGTACCCGCCCATCCCGATGAAAGAATCCATTCCTGCTCACCATCGGCCAGTTTGTCAATCTTATTTTTGTTATAACCTATATTAAAGTTAAGATTCAGAGTGAAGTCTTTGGTTTCCACTACCCATGCATTCAGGGCTAAGTCTATACCTTTGTTGGAGGTCTGTCCGATATTCTTCATCATGCTTGTATATCCCGAATGTCCGGGTATCTCTGAAGGAACAAGAAGGTCTTTCACCGTATTCCAATAAACATCGATTGTACCGTTTATTTTCTCCCTGAAAAATCCGAAATCGACACCAATACCCCGCCCAATAGTTGTTTCCCATTTCAGATCGGGGTTATATAAAGTTTTATGGTAAGAACTATAAAAATAATGATTCTCCTCGTCGCTATCACCCCAGCCCACCGGACGGTTGTTTCCGTTTACTGTATAATATTTTGCAAAAAGGTCACTTTCGATGCGGTTATTTCCCGATATACCATAATCCAGACGCAACTTCAGATTGGACACGGCCTTAACATTGGCCATAAATTCTTCCTGTGAGATGCGCCAGGCAAGAGATCCTGCCGGGAATATTCCCCACTGGTTGCCTTTAGCAAACTTTGAAGAACCGTCGGCACGCATCGTAAATGTAGCCAGGTACCTGTCATTGTAGCCATAGAAGAGACGGCCAAAGAAAGAAGATAATTTTTCCGGAGATCCTGCTGTGGAAGTACCATTGTATACTTTACCCAGACTGATATTGTCAAATGCCTTGGAAGCAGTAATATCATCCGGGAAATACCGTACCGAGAATGATTTATTTTTACTTTCACTCTGATTTATCTCTTGTCCGACCATCAGGTCGAAACTATGCATATCCACCTTGAAGTCATAATTCAGCCTGTTGGTAAACTGCCATCCTCTACTGTTTCCCGATTCCCAGCGGATAACAGGCAACCCTTTATTGTCGAGTGCTGTTTTTTCATCCTTACCCCAGAACCGCTTATTCTCGTTGAAGCCATAATTATAAACAAACTCTGTTCTGAAAGATAGTTTATCCCATACATTCCATGTCAATGCCGCGCTCGTATTGAATGTCCTCCTGATACGTTTCCGGTAATTATTCTCCGCTTTTTCTTTCGGATTCATTCTGGTCACCTGAGTATATTCATCAGGATCAAAATAGGAGTTATCCTCGGGCAGGGTCATAAAATCGTCGAGTCCTTCGGTAGGTGCTGTACGAAGGGCATCCAGCAAATTAACTCCGTCTGTACCGTCTCCATCCACAGCTTTGTTTGTAAAACGAGTTCGGTATTCCAATGTCAGACGGTCGGTGAGTTTAGTGTTCAGGGTAAAATTTATATTGGTTTGCTTTAGTCCGCTACCAACCAATACTCCCGGCTGATCCTGATTTGCCAGGGATAATTTATATTTCGTCCTTTGAGTTCCTCCGTTTATATTTATATCAGTAAACCGTGCGACCGGATTCGATCCGAAGATCTCATCCTGCCAGTCAACGCCTTCTATGCCCTGATACTTGTAAAGTTCGTATGCCTGACCGTATTTATTATAAAATCCGGTTGGATTTGAAGAACGCTGCCGCTCATATTCATACTGCATCAGAACGAATTCGTACGGATCCATAACATCAAGCCTGTTTGCCAGTGTTTTTATCTGCCAGTAAGAATTTACATTTACAGTCACCCTTCCTTCTGTAGGCTGCTTGGTAGTAACAAGTATAACCCCATTGGCTCCACGTGCTCCATAGATAGATTTTGTGGAAGCATCTTTAAGAACATCGATAGATTCGATATCGCTGGGCGGAATATCATTCAAGTTAGCAACTTCAAAACCATCCACCAGAATTAAAGGCGAATTATCCTGAGTTATAGACCCGCCGCCGCGAACCCGGATCATTATATCAGCGTCAGGCGAACCATCTACTGATGTGATCTGAACGCCCGGCAATTTCCCTACCATGGCCTCAGCAACAGAATTTGCGGGAGTCTTAACCAGAACATCGCCCGACACAGACGCTACCGAACCGGTAATATTTACCCTTTTTTGAGTTCCATAACCTACCACAACGATATCTTCCATCTGGTTGGCCTGTTCGATCATTTTAACGTTGATTCCCGATGTACGCCCATGCAAGGGCTCTACAATCTCGTTCATCCCTATAAACCGGAATAATAACACTGCCGTTTGTGCATTGGGTACTTTAATTGAAAAGTTCCCCTTCTCATCGGCCATACTCCCCACTGTAGTCCCCTGCAAGGAAACAGTTGCACCCTGCAACGGCCCATAGCTATCTGTTACTGTACCAGTTACGGTAATTTGTGCAAAAGAGGCTATTGAAAAGAGCAGCATTGCAAAAAAGCTTATTATAAATCTATTCATTGTCATATATTAGCTTATGATTTAAGATTATTTTATAGAATAAAACTTATACGTATTTCTTATTTCTTTTCCAGAGGAGTACCTCCCAGATTCTGATGATACACAATATGTTGAACCAGATTATGGAAATATATTTCCAGATTGGAATAGCGTCCCAAGTTGTCGAGGCTGTATGTATTGGCATCGCTTGCGTTATTCTTATCCAGCCCGTAAGCATCTTCCCAGATATCGGGTATGCCGTCTCCATCGGTATCGGCCAGAGCCGGTAGTGATTTAAGTACCGGATACCCTTCGGTGTCGGATACTTTATCGATAATACCCGGTTTAGGGCTTGTCGAAATAGATCCGGTGTATGTAGCCGTTCCGGCCTTTAACTCATCGATAATACGTTTGTCTACCGCATCGCGGCGAAGTGACGCTCCCACATATTCGACGACACGCAGATATGCATCTTCCGGCGTATGAGTGGTAACTCTATCGAATGGGAATGGCTCATTCATTTTCATAGCTTGTTTTTCTTCTTCTGTTACGCTCACCGAATGAAAAAATTCATTCCATATTCCCGTAGTCCAGTTATCATTAACCACATTAGGATCGGCTGTCGCATAATTACCTTCTGCGAAGATTCTTGCACTAGGGTCACTTGATAAGATTCTCGCAGTTTTACTGTTTGTTGCAGGTCCGGCCTTATAATAACTGTTTACCAGATTAAATTTTGCGTAAGCTCCGCCGTACGCGCCTTGCCCGCTACCACTCCAATTGTAATAAACATTATTCCTTACGTCGAAATAGCCCTGATAATCATTAGCCAGCGAAGGGCCATCGGCAGACAGATCCGAGATGCGGGGAACACGGCTTCCGTGATGAGCCAGTAATATATGGTGGCAAGAGGCATTATCTCCGCTAAACATGCCGCCATAGCCATGGGCACCTTTTTCGTGTTGCGATTCGTTCAGGCTTTCGGAACCGATAGTCCATTGCACAGTGAAATCTTTTACTCCGTAGAAAGAAACACATTCGTCGACACACCAACTGGAACTTACATGGTCTACTATCCCTTGTTTGAACCACCTTCCACTGATCCCGTCATCCTCATGGTCATCTTTGTCATCTCCTGTGCGACAACGGATGAAACGTATTGATACATTATCGATATTGGAACCGATTTCGAGCTGATAGTTTTTCAGTGTTATACCATCCCCCGGAGCTGTTTGTCCCACAATACTCACATTCGGCTCTACAATTCCCAGTTTTCTTTTCAGTTCGATAGTTCCCGAAACGTCGAATACTATAATTCTTGGCTCTGTTATATCGAGGCCGTATCTCAGGCTTCCCGGAATAGAAGTTTCTCCTTTTGCATAGTCTTTCAGGTTAGTCACATGGTAAACTATTCCTCCACGTCCACCTGTAGTAAACCGGCCTCCCCCTTCTGCTCCCGGAAAGGCAAGAGCCGAGACACTTATATCATCTCCGATACGAGGATTCGGTTTGCCGTACTGGAACAATGTCACTGTTTCGGAAAGGGTGACATTTGTTATTTTTACATCGGCTGTCCTTGGAAAATCGGATTGATCATTATCTTTCAACTTCAATACAATTTGAGTGGAAGTAGAAGCTTCTTCATCCCACGTTATCCAGTCTTCATCAGTCGTGATACTGTATTTCGTGGCAAATTCTCCCAGATCAACAGGTATAGCCAGGGTTTCGCAACGGAACGGAACAATAAACTCATCTTGTTCAAGACTCAAGAATGCAACGGATTCTTCCTGAACTATTTCAATAGTCCGGTTTATAACATACCCTTCTTTCGAACGTATAACTGCTTTCCCTGTCCTCTTCACATCGGAGTTAGGCGCTATTATAAGTTTACATTCTTCGGTCACAAACGCAGCTTTTACTTTCTCTTTATCCTCAACTGTAATCCAGTCATATTCTTCATCAATGGATACTTCCCACTCGGTATTGGAAGTAATACTGACTAAAATCTCTCCTCCCTGGAAAGGCAGGATATCCTTAGAATATTCTATCAGAATGTCAGGATTGGCTCCCAGTTGATTTACTTCCAGCTCCTTAGATGTAGTAGAACCATTCAGGCTTTGCGACACCTTGATTTTCCCTTTGCGGGTATCACCGTCTATATTCTCAGTTACCATAATGCGAATGGGACTGTCCCCATTTCCCGAAGAAGGGGAAAGGTTTATCCAGTCGGCACCGCTTTCTACCGTGGCAGTCCAGGATCCGCCGGAGGTTACTGATATTGTTCCGGAACCCTCTATATTAGCCAGATTTACGGTTTCTTTGGACAACGCAAATTCTTTTGCCGATTCGGCGTTACTTGCAGCATCGTCATCGGAACAGCTAAAGAATAAGATTCCTGATATTATTATAATAAGAATTTTCTTCATTTTTATTCGGTTTTTATAAGGATGAGGATATTCTATTCCCCATCCTTCGTAAATGAATAGCTGTTAATCTAACCAGCGAGGGTCGCCAATTCTGTTTGTATATACTGCTGAGGTTTTATCCTTGATAGTGAGGTCACCTGTAGCAACGTTATTAAAGAGGGCATCTTTTGCGACAGTAACTATAGGCAGTTCCGATGTATCCACACCCCAGTTGCTCATTACAAAATCACTTGTGTAATAATTATTGGTAATGTCTTTGACTGTATTACCAGATAGGTACATCCAACGTCCTTGTCCGGCAACCGAGATCCCCGAGAACAGATTATTCCGGCAAGTGACTGTGATAGTCGGCGCACCACCATCGGCACGTAAGTCAAATATTGTTATATTGGCATTACCTTCGCGAATAAAGGTGCTGTTAGTAATTGTTACAGTCATTGATTCGGTCTGCCCTCGTGTTCCTCCTATATACGAGTTCCGTAAACCAGTTCCTAATACGTGCATCGTAGTATTATTTATCACAATATTGCGGATAGGATTACCGTTAGCCATACTTATAGTAGAATAATTTTGCTCAGTGGCAAGGTTAAGCATCCTCACGTCATCAATAATGAAATTATCTATAAACTGAAGATCGGCAGTTGATGCCTGTCCACGGAAAATATTCCTTACAATATTATCGATATAACAACCACGAAGTATAATATCTTTAACATAGAAAGCAGAAGTCGAATTCAGATTGAAAAGATAGCTCTCGGCTGCCTGTACATCTAAACCTTCGATATTGATATAGTCCATATTTCCCTCTATATTATTTATGCCAAAGTTCAATATAGCCTTTGCTTCTCCTTCTTTCGGTATCTGTCCCAGAATCGAAAGGCTTTTTGATACTGTTATCCGTCCGAGGTTATATGTAGCATCCGCTTTCAGATAAAGTTTGATTTCGGTTATAGATGCATCGCCAGCCATTTCATTATATATGGCCTGTATATCATCGGTAGGAGCTACATAGGTATATCCATCGGGCACGATAAACGGAGGTGCAGGGTTGAGTTCTTCATCTGTCCAGTCTTCTGCCAGAATAGTAACCTTGTAATCCTGAATAACAGGATTATCCGTGTCGTTGAGCTGGAATTCTACCAATGTGATGGTATCGCCCCATACCTGCACCGATCCGCCAAGCTCGCGGCTATGTACAATATTCCCGTTATTATCCAGCATTTCGAAACGGACATCAACTCCATTCTGCGCATCCTTCGTTTTGAAAATAATGAAATCATCTGTATAATTCACACCACCGGTAGCCGTCGCCTTCGAACGGGTTATATCTACCGGAGATTCTATATAAGTTTCATCTATAACATTATAACCCGACCTCTGGACTGTAACTACAGCACGCACTGTCGTATAACTCTTATCGGCTTTGGTGTCGGTAGCCCTCAGGCGCAAAGTCCCTGTCCGGCTAATCATATCGAGTTTCAGTATCTCATCGAAAGGAGAATTATATTGCACTGCCGCCGAAATTTCTACTTTTTGGTCGGCATTTGGAAACTGTTTTATTACAAGATTATTGAGATTAGTAGCAATGACCGAATCCGGTATTAGCGTTGCAGGAGCCGGGGTTGCAACAAAGCGGTAGCCCCCATTTTCAAGAGAAAAACGATAATGGCTACTGTAATTGGCTACAAAATCGCCTTCATTTGCCTTATATATAAAAAATGGCTTGGTCGATATTCCGGGATTTAAACTCCATGCTTTACCATTCAGGGTCAAATCGAATTGCCGGACGACAGAGGTCTCATATTTATAGTCCTCGGAACAGGCAAAAGAAAGGAATAAAATAAACAGACCTGTTATTGTATATAGTATGTTTCTTTTCATAAGATTCAATAAAAGTTAAAATTGATATTCCTGAACACTTATTCCACGAGAGGTATTCACACTCTTCAAACGTGTGGTTGGAAGAGGATTTTCCAGATAATCGCTATCCAGAATCGGCATGTTAACCACAATACGCTTCGATGCTACATAAGCGAGAGATACATCCAACGGACGCAAAGTGCGGGTTACTTCATTATTCTCTTTCAAATAAATAACCTCTATATTTCCAAGAATATCAGCGGGCGAAGGATAAGAATATACCGATGCTTTATACCCATCCGCCAGCCTGGTATTTACTGTCGCATTGCCTGTAATATACTCTCCTGTGCCCGGCTTATATCCGATAACCACGTTATTGAATACCACATCCAATGCATCGAAGGCTGTTATGGCTGAAAGTTCCGCCGAAGTTTCAGTCGGTTGCAAAAGAGCCTGTCCTACCATTCGTTTCAGTTCCAATGTTACTTCATTAACCGATTTATCCGATACAAAAGATTTGATTTCCGACATAAAGATTTCTTTCTGGCAATTCTCATCCTGATACACGGCAACTTTCGTAAGGCTATCTGCATCGAGAACCTCTCCTGCATTGGCCACAGCAAAAGTTTTGAGATTTTCGCCCAGAGGTACCTCTATCTGCAATTCTCCATTATTTACAGGAAGATTTTTCCCATATACCAATGAATCATTCAGGTACACATAAATTCCCAATTCGGTGATGTTATTCTCCGCAAATGTTAAGAGACTGGCTTGACTAAAGCCTATACTCATCGATTTTTTAGTTGGTTGAGTATCCTGTTGCCCGTTATAATCCCATTCATTATCATCCTGACCAGAGCAGGAAGATATTAGAATCAAGGCTGACAGAAACAATAAACTAATTAAATGTTTCATAATGCATTAGCTTTTAATTTAGGGTTAGTTATTTTTTTTTTTTCGTTTTTACTCAATACTTCTTACCGAAGAATAAATGTGATTTGTTCAATAATGGAGTTTGTTCAGTGCATTCATTGTGTTTCATTTTTATCGATTCAGGTTAATTTCTATAATATCTGTTATGCAATATTAAAGGTTATTCACAAATTCATATAGTGGTTTTTCGGCATTTTTCAGGGGGTAAATTGGAAGAAATAATCTCAGCCATAAATATGTAAACATTTAACAATAAATAAATTGCCCATCACCCCCTATTTATACCTAACAGACATCATTCTTTTTATTGCAGTTTTACATTCATCTTAACAAGATCTTCATCTCCGGAACTACCTCCTACTAAAATATCGAAATCTCCTGCTGATATTTCTACTGCCTGATTATTTTCATTCCACCACTCAAATTGTTTGCCGGTAAGTTCAAAAACCACAGTTTTGGTTTTTCCCGAAGGGATGAAAACACGTTCAAAGGCACGCAATGTTTTAATAGGGCCGGATATGTCATTTTTCTTTCTCAGATAAACCTGCACTACTTCCTCTCCGTCGATTTTCCCCTTGTTTGTTACAGGGATAGTCAGTTTTACTTTTTCACCGGCTTTTACCTTATTTTTATTTAATGCGGGTTTACCATACTGAAAGCTTGTATAGCTTAAACCATATCCGAATGGGAAAAGTGGAGTCTCAGCCATATAGCGGTAAGTACGTCCTTTCATGTCATAATTTTCAAAATCGGGGAGCTGATCAACATTACGATAGAATGTAACTGGCAAACGCCCTGCCGGATTATAATTACCAAAAAGGACATCCGCTACGGCTTTACCTCCCGATTGTCCCGGATACCATGCCTGCAGAATAGCTTCGCAATTTTCTATTTCCGGCTCCATACCGATAGGAGAACCCGAGCAATTAACGAAGACTACTTTTTTACCTGCTTCATGCAATGCTCTGATAAACTCACGTTGTATGGCAGGCAATTCGATATCTGTGCGATCACCTTTTTTAAATCCGGGTAAATTCACTCCCATTTCTTCCCCTTCCAGTAAAGGAGAAATACCCCCGACAAAGATCACTACCCCGGCATCTTTTACTTTTGCCACAGACTTATCAATATTTATTTCTTCCTTATAACCAAAATCGAAATTCAACTGGGCGTCACCTCTGTTATAATCAAAATCTATCTGTATATCGTATGGCTTTCCGGCCTCCACCTTCATGGAATGTCCCATCTTACGGCTTCCGTGATTTGCCCGGGTACCTTTTACTTCTTTTTTATCTATCAATAAATTGACAGTACCATTCACATAAAAGTCAAAAACAACTTCTCCTGATTTTTCGGGAGTAAATGTCGTATTGTAAGAGGCTGAGAAGTCAGTCAGGTTAACCCCTGATGCAAACACTGTAGCTCCTAATGTACAGAAATTGAAAGGAGTGGATATTTGTGTTGTAACATCGGGTTGTCCGCTCCTGTCCATATTATTCCAGTATTTTGCACTAAAGCCCTGCCCATTTTCCGAGCGGCATTGATTGAATGCACTTTCCATCAATGTGTTTTCGACTAAAGCACACCCCTGTTCGTATATCAGTTTATCATTTACCCCTAAAGCAGCACGTATGCCTTCTAATATTGTAATTGTCCGGGCCGGAGTCCCATTGTAATTTCCCCACTGCATTACCGAATCATTTGCGTTCGGCCCCATCACGGCGACTGTCAATCCTCCCTGCTTCAATGGTAGAACACCATTTTTGTTGAGGAGAAGTGTCATCGACTTTCTGGCTATATCCAATGCAATTGCGTCATGCTTCTCAGAAGCCACTACCGAATATGGAATCTTAGACCATGAAACATCTTCATTCCTATCCATTTCTCCTAACTGAAAACGGGCTTTAAGTAACCTCCTTACAGAAACATCTATATCTTCTTCTTTTATATATCCTTTCCTTGCACTCTCTACCAATGCCTTGTAACTTGATCCGCAATCGAGATCTGTCCCGCTCAGCACAGCTGCGGCCGAAGCTGTTGCCGCATCGGGGTGGGTGCCATGAGCATTTTCCCCGTAAAAATCGCGAATAGCACCACAATCTGCCACTACAATCCCAGAGAAACCCCATTTTTCACGCAATATCCGATTTAGCAATCTGTTGCTTCCACAACAAGGTTCGTCTTCGAAGCGGTTGTAAGCACACATCACTTCTTTTACTCCGGCTTCCTTTACCAATGCTTCGAAAGCGGGAAGATATGTTTCCCACAAATCGCGCGGATTGATATTTTTTGCATTGAAAGAATGCCTGTTCCATTCTGGCCCTGAGTGTACTGCAAAATGCTTGGCGCACGCATGTAGCTTATCATACTTTTCACCGGACACCCCCTGAAGTCCTCTGACAGCGGCAATTCCCATCAGACTGGTCAGATATGGATCTTCTCCATAAGTTTCGATACCTCTTCCCCATCGTGGATCACGGAAAATATTTATAGTAGGAGTCCACATCGTTAAACCCTGATACCTTCCGAAATCACCTTGTGATGAAAAATAATTATGTTTGGCCCGTCCTTCGTCCGACACGGCGTCGAATACTTCCAGAACTGCTTTGTCATCAAATGTCGCAGCCATACCTATCGGCTGAGGAAAAACCGTAGCCAGTCCGGCACGGGCGACACCGTGCAGAGCTTCGTTCCACCAGTTATACGGTTTGATGCCCAACCTTTCTATCGGCCTCGACGCATCCTGCATCAAAAGCACTTTTTCTTCTAATGTCAACCGACTCAGTAAATCCTCCACACGCTCATCGAAGCTTAATTGCTGATTCTTATAAGCTTCCTGCGCAATAGAATTTATACATGCAACAGAGGAAATTAAAAGAATCAGAGTCGTTATCGCTATTTTTTTCATGGTTTGGTATTTCTTTATTTATATGGTTATTTCGACAGATATCCAGGTATGTTTATGTTGTCAGACCTGTCTCCGTTTATCATTACTGTCCGTTCTATTTTATCAGGATGCTTAAATCCTTCTACATTCATATTCTTTACATTGTTTAAAATTAAAGCAGGGCCCGTTTCAGGGTAAATCTCTACATTCCTGAAACTGACTTTATCAGCATCGGAAAGTTCGGCACCCAGCTTGGCGGTGATAACTGTGTTTTCTATATTGATATTGGAAATATTCATTTCGGGAAGGCCGTTAAAAAGCATTGCTTTATTTGAGTTCCGTGAAATAATGCCGTCTATATAAATGTTTCTGAATACAGGCGTAGTCTCATTGACAAGAGGTATCTCATCTTCTTTTCTTTTGGTAAAGTAATACAAGTCGAAAGATAGCGGTTCGTATATGATGTCGAACATATTAATATTCTTTACATAGATATTTTCTACTACCCCACCCCGGCCACGCGCACTTTTGAAACGCAATCCGATGTTCGTTCCCATAAACTGGCAATTCGAGACGGATATGTTTTTTACTCCACCGGACATTTCACTGCCGACAACAAATCCCCCATGTCCTTTGAATACCCTGCAATTTTCGATTATTACATTTTCGGTAGGACGTCCACGCTTACGGCCTTCTTCATCTTTTCCCGATTTTATACATATGGCGTCATCGCCCACATCGAAAGAACAGTTTACAACGATCACATCTTTGCATGATTCGATGTCTACTCCGTCGCCATTCTGCGCATAGGAAGGATTTCTTACATTCACATTATCCATAATCAGGTTTTCGCACATTAAAGGATGTATGTTCCAACTGGGCGAGTTTTCGAAAAGGACTCCTTCCAGCAGAATGTTTTTACAATTGATAAAGCTAACCATCACCGGACGCAAAAAATCTTTTATCGACAGCCATTCTTCTTCTGTTAAGGATGCCTTATCCATGCCATCTCCTTTCAGCGCCTTTTCTGACGGAAACCACATATTCTGATCCTTTAATACGCCGCCGGATCTTACAACAGCCTTCCAATGACTTTCCGTAACTTTCATTTTTTTTAATGGACGCCATGCGTCTCCCGAACCATTTATCACCCCCTCTCCGGTTATAGCAATATTCTCAATATCCTTTGCTGAAACCGGTGACTGACACCGCCGGGTTTCACTCCCTTCATAAACCGTTTTTACAAGAGGATAAAGATCGAAATCGGGAGAAAACAATATCAATGCTCCTTTTTCCAGATGTAAATTTATATTCGACCGGAAGACAATTGGCCCGGTAAACCAGATACCGGAAGGGACAATTAATGTGCCGCCACCCTTTTTCGACAAGCTTTGCATCGCACTTTCAAATGCAGCGGTATTTAAGGTCTTTCCGTCGGAAACTCCTCCATATTCTGTAATATATACTTTATTATCAGGGAAGGAAGGCTTTTCAAGTATCTGCATTTCAAAAGGGAGATCTTTATATAAATGATTGTATTTGTTATCTGAATTTCTATTTGTGCAATTAAGAGACTGAATGCTTATTGTCAATAATATCATTACGCAGAATAGATTGTGAGTGTTTTTCTTTAATACAGTTGCCATTTTTTATAAATAAAAGCGATTAATAGTATTTTTTGCTATGCTGCAATATTATACTATCGGCATAAATACCTGTGTTGTTTTTTTGGCATTTATTTGTAGTCAAATTGGCATCATCATGGAAGGACACTGATTATCAACACATAATCTTCTTATTTATCATTGTGCTCTTTGTGGTAAGAAAACGGCCAACCACAAAGAGCACAATGTTTTTACACTACAGTATATTATTAATACATCAGCTTTCTTTAAACTGGTCTTTATACTGGCTGGGCGTCATCCCGAACATATCTTTAAAGCACTGTGTAAAATACCGGATATCGGAAAATCCAACCATATAGGTTACTTCCTTTATTCTGTACTGTTGTGTTTTCAATAACTGCGCGGCATGGCTTATTCTTATTTCTCTGACAAACTCTACCGGAGCCTGTCCTGTCAGGCTTTTCACTTTATTAAAAAAGACTCTGCGGCTCAGATTCGTATTGGCCACCAAACTATCTATCGTGAAATCACTGTTGTCCAGATTATTATATATATCATCTTTCAGCCTGCGGATAAACAGTTCATCCTGTTCTGTTATTTTGCTCTGCTCTACCAGCTTTTGCTCCTCTCCTTGTATTTCGCCGGAATGGTCATTTCCCACATAGGCCGCATATAACTTCCTCTGCTTAATAATGTTATTTATCTTGGCTATCAACAGCTTAACACTGAACGGTTTTGTTATATAATCGTTAGCCCCCGATGTTATGCCCTCCAATTGGTCATCGATATTGGTTTTGGCGGTTAACAGGATGAATGGTATATGACTGGTCTCCTGATTTTCCCTTACTTTCTGGAGGAACTCCATTCCATCTATTTTAGGCATCATTATGTCGCTCAGTATAAAATCGGGCATATATTTTACTGTATTATCATATCCTTCTTTGCCATCCTGTGCTTCATGGACATCATAGTAATCCAACAAGACAGATTTAATAAAGCCTCTCAATTCGTGGTCATCCTCAACAACCAGAACCGATAAACGGTTTTTCTCCTGCACGTGTTCCTCAGAAGGTATAATTTTTTCATTATAAACCTGCCCGGAAACCTTCACTTCGTCACTTATACTGGTTTCTTCGTGAATGATCTCCACATTCTCATCCTTCGAAAAATGCTCCAATCCTGTCTGGAACAAGCATGTAAAACAAGATCCCTCATCTACATTGCTATCAACTATTATTTTCGCATGATGCTTGTCTGTAATTTCCTTTACTATCGACAATCCGATACCCGTACTGGGTTTGCTTTTATCATTATTGTATGAAGCAAAACGGGTAAACAGTTTATTCAAAACCTCTTTACTCATGCCACGTCCCTCGTCTTTCACCTGTATGGCGATATCCTTGTCTTTCCAGAAAAGGTTTACTTCTATTTTACTTCCTTTATCCGTATATTTTATAGAATTGGAGATCAGGTTTGAAACCAGTTTATCGATACTGTCCGGATCGGCCCACATCTTTTGATTGCCAATCGCATTATTAAATTCTATCTCGATATTCTGATTCTCGGCTATCTTGAACAATGTATTACATAGACTGTCAATATGTTGTCCGACAGAAATTTCTTTTACCTGTAACTTTTGTTTTTGTATCTTCCTGAAATCGAGTATCTGGTTTACCATATTGAGCATTCTGCTGGCATTCCTTAATATCAACTGAAGCTGTGGTTTTATGTCGGGGTGAGTCTTCGGATTATCCAGAATGTTTTCTATTGGCGACACAATCATAGTGAGAGGTGTACGGATCTCATGCGATATATCTGTAAAGAAACGCGTCTTCATTTCGGTTTGCTCATGTTCCAGCAAAACTTTATCTCTCATACGGTAGAAAATAAATATCGATCTGAGGATAATATACAGAACAGTAATGAAAGAAATAATATACAACAGGTATGCCCATTTTGTCTGCCAGAACGAAGGAGTTATTATTATTGAAAGATGGCGCTCATTGCCGACCCACGTTCCGTTACTATTTGTCGACCTCACTTTGAAAATATACTCACCCGGCGGAATATTCGTATAGTTTGCAACCCTTTGCGACTGGCAATTAATCCATTCGGTATCAAATCCCTCAAGCATATATGCATAAGAAATACCATTGGGATTGGAGTAATCCAATGCTGCAAATTCCAGACTGAATATATTCTCCTTATGAGTTAATATAACTTCGTTGACATCGTCTATTTTGGTCTTTAATGGGTAATCGTTGTTTGAGACCTTAAACTTAATCAAAGCCAGATATGGAGAGTAAGTGTTCTGTGTTATTTTGTCAGGAAAGAAAGATAATGTTCCATGTGCGCAACCATAAATTAGCTCTCCGTCGTTGGTCAACAAGGGCAATGTTTCCATAAAATACTGATTACTGATTGTCCGGCTGACATCATTGAACAGTTGAAATGATTCGTCTTCGGGATTGAACCGCGACAGGCTGCCTTCGCTGTTTATCCATAAACAGTTCTTATTATCTTCGGTTATCGATAATACGATATCAGAGTGTAATCCATTTTGGGTATCATACGTTTTAAATTTAGAAGGAAAGCCATTGCGATCCCACTCTGTGATTTTAGACATGCCACCTCCGAATGTTGCGATATATATATTGTTTTCTTTGGTCACAAGTATGTTGTGTATATCATTGGCCCTTATACCATCCTCAATTTTGTAGGTTTTCGAATATCTTTTGTAGCTTGATATACTATTATCCTCGTCATCGATAGAAAGGACAATCAGTCCCAGTGTTGAGCCTATATATATTTTTCCGTCATGGCTTTGTACTGTTCTTATCTGGGCTCCTGTCTCGACAGGATAATTTTTGAAATTATTATTTGCATTGATAAACTTCTTATTCTGATGGTCGAACAGGTTTATGCCTCCGCCATACGAACCTATCCATATCCGCCCCTGCCTGTCTTCATGGATCGAGTACACAATGTCGTTGCTCAAACTAAAAATATCGGCAGGATCGTGTTTATACTGCTCTATAAAAAATGATGTTCTGGTACTGTCTTTCGGCCTTAATAAAAATACCCCGTCACCTTTTGTTCCAATCCAGACATTTCCTTTTGTATCCTGCAAAAAAGTGTAGGCCATCGTTTTAAGCAGATCTCCTGATTTTGATATGGAACCGCTCCTTGATAAATATCCTTTGAGATTACGTTTCGGATCGTATATCGATATTATACCATTCAAGTTACCCAGCCATATATTATTACCGGAATCTTCGAGAATAGCCCTGACTTCGAGCCCGGTAATGGAAAGCTTATTGGAATAGAAGTCGTTCAACTTAAACAATGAATTATCGAAAACGACTTTCTCAAGTCCTCCGCTACGCGTGCTTAACCATAAATTGCCTTGCTTATCTAAAAAGGCGTGATGAAGTATATCCGAGAATTTCCATTCCGGTGAATGAGGATTATTATAAAAAGGTACCAGCCTATCCGATTTCTCATCATAAAAAGAAAAACCGCCATGCGGATGCACCCATATATGCCCTATTTTATCTTCGACAATGAAAAACGAAGGGAAAAGGATGCGGTTGTTACCATAATCATTGGGTAAATAATACTTTAGCTTATTGTCTATCAGATTGAATTTTGCTATGCCTTTCGAATTTGTTTCGAGCCATATATTATTGTTACTGTCGATAAAACAGGATAGCATTTCATTGGTAGGTAATTCTTTAAGATTTGATTTATCAAATCTCTTTAAATATGTCCGGTTTATGTCACTTACTAAAAATCCATCCTTTGATGTTAATATAATGAATAGCTTCTCATATATCTTTTTTATGGAAATAATATCAGAATCAACTCCTGTTTCGAACAGATTAAATGTTTTATCATTCTTGTTATAACACCATATTTCACCATTGCCTGCCCCGAACCATATTTCCGAAGCAGTCTCCATAGCTGAGAAAAAGGGCTTCACTTTATCAGATTTTTTCCCACCAGGGAAAAAGACCTCATATTCTCCTTCCGGATTGACTGATGGTGGTATCTTTAGCAATCCATTGTCCGTCAATATCCATGAAAAGTTGTTGCTATCCTCAAAAACAGCATTAACCTTATTATCCGGCAGGTTCTTTTCTTCAAGAGAGAACTGAATGGGAGGACTAATTGAGTCGGGAACGCAAATCGTTCCCATTGTTTCCGAGATAAGCCATACTTTACCCGAAGGCATGGGTATTATCTTTGAAGCTTTGAAAGGTATTTTTCCTGCATTATAGGTAGCTATATATTTTTCTGTCTTGGGATCGAATTTAAAGACTTCATGACTATATGCATTCAGCCATATATAACCATACGCATCCTCTACTATGCGGTGGATACGGTTATTCCCCATTATGACAGAGTCGTTCACCGTGGTTTTATAACCGGTGAAATTGTAACCATCGAATTTACATAGTCCATCCCATGTAGCAAGCCAGATAAATCCCTTTTTATCCTGCATTATACTCATTATAGAACGTTGAGGTAATCCTTCTTCCAGATTATAATGATCGATATGCGATTTCGGTTGCCCGAATACGGGAAAGGGAAATAAGAGGAGAATAAGAAGTATAGTACTGTATGTTTTCATAGTTTATATAGCTGAAGAAGATATAACAAATATAATTTTCTTTATTGGTAAATAAAAGAACCAGATAAGAGTTATAAAGAAGTTAAATGAGATTTTAAAAGACATACATCTAACAATAAGCACATTAACTACAAACCCTGATGTCGAAATTCCAATTTAACATCAAAGAAAAACCAAAAAACCACGGTAATATGCGATTATCATATTTTAATATTGTAATATGTAATCAAAATCAAAGATCAGATCTGAATTTTTCTTTAATATCTTTATCAATAGGGAAAACAATGAGCGAATGTAATAATATGCCGCTGTGCCAATGAAAATTTGAAAAATGAACAACTTGGAAAATAATAAAATATGTAAGATGTGTCAGGTTTTACTCTCTGTCATGCTGGAGCGAAGCGAAGCATCTAGAGGAGATCTTTCGTACCTCAGGATGACAAGAATATAAAAATTAAAATATGTGTCAACTTTGTCAACTTTTAACAATTATAGTTAGTAATTTGTATAACTAATCAATGATATAATAATAATGAGAAAAACACTTTTTACTTTATTTCTGGTACTTTTCTTTAGTGATCTGGTTGGTCAGGAAAATTATGTATCTAAGGTATGGGTAGCTGACCAGGGTAACGGAACTTACAAAAATCCTGTGTTATATGCCGATTATTCCGACCCCGATGCTTGTCGGGTAGGAGACGATTACTATATGACAGCATCCAGTTTCAATTGTATTCCCGGTCTTCCCATTCTTCATTCGAAAGACCTTGTGAACTGGACAATTATAGGACATGCCATCGATAAGATGCCAAAGAATGCAGTGTTTGGAGAAAGTAGTGTCAATCACGGAGGGAATGTCTGGGCTCCGGCCATACGGCATCATAAAGGAGAGTTTTACATCTATTATGGCGATCCCGATATAGGTATTTTTATGACTAAAACTAAAGATCCTGCGGGGGAATGGGAGCCACTTGTTTTAGTGAAAGAAGGAAAAGGACTGATCGACGCCTGTCCGTTCTTCGATGATAATGGCGATGTATATCTTGCCCATGCGTATGCCGGAAGCCGTGCAGAGATAAAGAGTCTGCTGGCAGTCACCCGCCTGACTCCTGACGGGAAAAAGGCGGTAGGAGAATCAAAAATAATATACGACGGACACGACCTCGATCCAACTATCGAAGGGCCTAAATTTTATAAACGGAATGGTTACTATTACATCTTTGCACCGGCAGGTGGCGTTGCCACAGGATGGCAACTGGCGATGCGCTCGAAGGATGTATTTGGCCCATACGAACGAAAAATAGTGATGGCTCAGGGTAATACCATCATCAATGGCCCTCATCAGGGAGCATGGATAGACACCCAAACAGGAGAAGACTGGTTTATACATTTTCAGGATGTGGGAACCTTTGGCCGCCTTGTACACCTGCAACCGATGGTATGGAAGAATGACTGGCCTGTTATCGGTGAAGATAAAGATGGTGATGGTTGCGGCGATCCTGTTTTGACATATAAAAAACCGAATATAGGGAAAACCTATCCGGTTGCTACTCCGGCAGAAAGCGATGAATTTAATACCAATGAACTGGGATTGCAGTGGCAATGGCATTCTAACCCTATGTCGTGGTGGTATTTTACCAATCAGGAGAAAGGATGCTTAAGCCTGTATTCCGTTCCTGTATCTGAAGATTACAAGAACCTTTGGGATGTTCCAAATTTACTCCTTCAGAAAACACCTGCCCCATCGTTTACAGCAACAATGAAATTGACATTTATTCCTAATCCGGGCATAGAGGGAGAGCGCACAGGCCTGGTTGTCATGGGCTTGGATTATGGATTACTTTCCCTCGAAAACACAAAGGACGGACTGGTTTTATCACAAAATGAATGCCTGAAGGCAGACAAAGGCGGAGCAGAGAAGGTAAACGCATCTGTGCCAATAAAGGAGGGGACACTATACCTGCGTGTAAAAGTATCTCCTGATGCAACCTGTGATTTCAGTTATAGTACCGATAATAAAAAATACACAAGTCTCGGTACAACATTTAAGGCTAAAGAAGGCAAATGGATAGGAGCGAAGATCGGAATGTTCTGTAGCCGTCCTATTACGAAAAATGACGGCGGAAGAGTGGATATCGATTGGTTTAAGGTAGATAAATAATAAAGCAACAAGAATTGTCCGAGGTCATAGGATGGGCATGCTGAGAATGATACTTTATATGAGACATAATTACGGACACTGTCTCAAAAAACAAAGCCGGACCCCTAAAAAGTCCGGCTTTATTTTCAATAAGGCCTTATAATATATCTTCTCTTTCTGGTTTAAACTTAGTTCGCTATTTCGACATCGCTTAAATCATTGATTACTAGCTGATATTTGATATAAGATCCAGTTCTTGAACTGTATTTTGTATATATAGCTGTTATGTCAGCCTTTTTACCATCTGCCGGAATCGGCTTAAGTGCAAAATGTGAATAACCACTGGAACGTAAAATCAGATTGTGAGTTGCTTTTGTACTCGATTCTCCAAACTGGAACATTGCAGAGCCATAATAACTGACATTTTCAGAAAAATTCTTGAATGCGTAGGTCGGGTATTCCAATGTCTCAGGTCGCGGAGAAGCAGGTTCTTGTGGTTGAGATCCCGCTGGCTTTCCATTAGCTTCCCAAACAGCCATATCTCCAATATATTTCTTCCATTCTTCTATAACGTCTACAAAGGCATAGGAAGTATATACTGTTTCTTGTCCTAATTCTTGTTTACTTTCCAGAAAAGACGGATACTTATCAGTAGACGAACTACCTGAACCTTCGTCTACAATTGTAACACTTCCCCATTTGCTTTGTACACCTTCGAACCGAACCAACATACCGAGCATATCATCGTTTAATTGGTCTGGAGAAGTAACGACAATGGGATTTACCGGTTCTTCAGGTATCTCTCCTTTGAATATATGCTGGTTGATGGCCAGTTTGGTATCCAGATAACCATTTGGATAATCGCTGTCGGCAGTTCCCGGAATTCCAATGCTCAGGTTATAGCGATAGTCCCCTAAAGTTAAACGATACAAGCTCACATAAATAGTTTGGCCTACAAGATATTCAGTATAATTAGAAGTGGTTCCTATCTTTATTTCAATACCTCCGGTCTCGTCCTGTATATATAGTACACGGTATATATTACCTGATTCATCACTGCTTGTGACTCTTCCTTTAATCATCAGGCTCTTGTCCATCAGTTCGACGCCCTGTCCTATTGTGTTACCGTGAGAAGCTGCATACATGCTTTTCAGCTCTTTTATTGATATAATGTTGTAATCACTAAAGTCAGAGTCGGTATATAGTTTTTCCGGTCCCGGTTCGTCATAATCATGGCAACTGATAAATGCGACAGATATTAGTGATAAGATTAATATATATATTATCCTTTTCATAATTCTACAATCTTTATTAATTTTAGAAACGTAAATAAACATTCAGGTAATAGGTGGTACCATACATATAATAGTATTTCGAATCGAAACGGCTATAATGTGTATTATACTCCCCGTTATCACTCATCTTACTGAATCGCATTTGTTCATAACCTCCGGTTTTAATCGATTTCCGGTTGAAAATATTACGAACATCGAGATTAGCTCCCAAGAATAAACCATGAGGAAGTCTCCATGATTTACCTACGCTGGCATTGAATACAAAAGCCCGGCCAAATCTTTCCTGATGAGCCATTTCCTGTATTTTGTCTTCTTTAGACATCCAGTTTAAAGTACCTTCGGGATCATCTTCAAGACCTTGCATCGCTTTATCTGTACGATACATTGGATTCATGCTCAAATACATGGCATCAAAAAAGTTTCCGTCTATACTGGCATATATATTGTTCGGCCCACGGTAGTTCAGGCCAATACTTGCCGCAGTTTGCGGTGTACCGGCTATTTTCATATCTTTCCAACGAACGCGTTCGTCTTTCAATATGACCTCTGCACTATTATCGCGTGTCTGAGTAACATATGGGTTAGAATTATATTTATAATATCCATAGCTGAACACTCCTGTTGCTGTAAGACTTTGAGTAATTGGCACCGATATACCGAACTCCATACCTGTATATAATTCATCTATCCCGCTCATCGAGAAGTTTGTGAAACTACCGCTCAAATCATCGTAAAAATTAATGACATTCATTTTATCCCTGATATCGGTATAAAAACCACTCAAACGCATTTTTACAGAAGGCAAACGCAATTCATAATTCAAGTCAACGCTTGTTGTCTTCTCTGTACTAAGATTTGAAACATACTCATTCCTTGTACGTGGCGATACAAAAGCATTCTTGAATTGAGGTGCATCCTGCTTCCTGACAAAATTAGCATATACCATTTGTGAGCCTGATATCCTGTAATTGAGCCCGGCTTTAGCAGTATAAGTCCAGAATCCTTTTTTCTCAGAATTTCCTTCCGAGTTATCAGGGAATAGTCCTTTTTTGTAAAGACCTTCCCTCCACATACGGGTAAATCCTGTTTCGCCTCCCAGATCTATTTCAAAACCAGCAACCGCTAATTTATACGTTAACCATGTATTTTGACTTTGTACATGTCCGTAATAGTCATAACCATATTTATCACCTTTTTCCACCAGACGGTAAGGTGTATTCATATTGCTGTGGATTGCAGCCACATCACCCTGATCACGTTCTACATATTTATCTATGTCCAGATAATAGTCCCCGCCTAATAAATCCTTTATTGTAGTAAAATACTCTGTACGATTTATGTTCAGATTAAGCCCTCCTCTCAGCGTACTATTGTTTGTCAGAGCCTGTTTGAAGCTTATTGTTGCTCTGAAATCACGCTGATCGGTGCGGCGGTCCTGTAATACTATCTCCGAACGGCGTTTCCCGTTAGGATCTACTCCATTATAATATTGCGTTCCATCATTCCCGAAGTAGCTGTTTCTATTGGAATGATACATTTTATCCCAATTTATCTGACGAATATTCCAGTCTGATTTCCAGCCTTCGGCGGCAAGTGCTGCTTTATACGGATCATAATAGCTTCCCGGACGTAAGAAGTAGCTTGGCAGGTTACGATAATAATCCGGACGAGGATCTTGTCCTCCATGCCAGTCTAAAGCAGAATATCCATTCTTTCCAAAACGGAAAGAAAAGGCTGAAGCCAAATTAAATTTGGCATTCGGTTCATAATTGTAGTTAAGCGTAATAATAGGCTCATGATTGTCTCTGACCCGTGCATTACGTTTCTTTCCATCCTGATATCCCCAGTTTGGATTATATGTGTTGCTGCCTACCAAATCATACACTTCCTGAGTGGAAGCACCCTGAATAGCTCTTTCGCCTGGTGTTCCCAGAACCGTTAACGCTAAATTATGGTGATTGGCAAAATACTTTTCTAACGAAACAAAGTATCCCCAGTTATCGTAATATGTGCCTTTTGTCCAACTATTACCTCCTTGTCTGGTAGATACCGAAACTGCATATGCCCACCCATTGTCCAGCAAGCCCGATCCATAAGTAGCCATCACACGGTAACGATATTGTCCACTTGAATTTACAAAGCTTACCCGGCCACCTTTACGTATCTTAGATGCAGTAGCATAAATATTCGTCGAACCATTTATCCCACCAACACCATAGTCTGCAATTTTTGATCCGGAGGTAACTTCCTGTGTACGGGTAGCATCATTCAGGCCCGACCACAATGACCATGGATTGTATCCTGTCAATGCATCATTGAAATAAATACCATTAAGGTAAACTCCAGCTGTTTCCGAATCATAACCACGTGTGCGGAATCGCATAGAACTGAATTTAAATCCGGCTACATTGTCAAATACATCTTTTGAGGCTGACAATATACTAGGCATAGACTGCTCATCCTCGAACTCCGTATCTAATTCATCAATGGTGAAGTCGTCTATATTTCTGTTCTCAACAAACATTGTAGAAAGTGAGATCGTTCCCATATCTTGTTCAACTTTTCTCACATCTATCATCAGTTGTATCGGCAGATAGTCCAACATAGATATATCTACATTATAATGGCCATACTCAACTGAATAAAAATTAAAGACTCCCTGAGCATCGGTTTTCACCGTCTGCGGATTTGTTGTTTGCAGTGTTATCTGCGCACCCTGAATCGGTTGCCTGCTTAAGCGATCTATCACTTTCCCCGTAATGCTTCCATTCTGGGAAAAAGCAACGACCGGCAACAGTATCAATACAAATAACAGTAAGAATTGCTTTTTCATATTTATATACTTTTTTATTCTAATTTAAAAGATATCCTACCTTCATCTGCTTATTTTGAGAGTAGAATATAAACCGGAAAGTGATCGCTATAGCCATTCACAAAATTATCTCCGTTGAATGTCCTGAACGGATATCCTTTGTATTGCCCCCGTTGTTCTGTCAGGAAAGACTTATTGAAGATATATCCGTAATATTTCTTCTTTTTCAACAGAGAGAGACCATCTTGTGGTGCATTTATAAGATTTTCGCTTACAATCATATTATCGAATAAACTCCATGCATCCTGATAAGCTAATGTGCCTAAACCATCTTTGAACATAGCTACAAACGGATTAAACAAATCTCCTGAGTTTAATTTTGAAGGATCACCCTTTGCACCCAAAGCCTGACTAAGGCTTTTGTCTGTAGGTTCATCATTCATATCTCCCATGATAACAAACCGGGTATCAGGCCTTTCGAGACGAATAGAATCAACTGCATTTTTTATAATCTGAGCCCCTGCAATGCGCTTAAATTCGGATGCGGCTTGCCCTCCTAACCGGGATGGTAGATGGCATACGAAGAAGCAAAATGGTTCATTTTCGATAGTGCCCCATACAGACAGGATATCGCGGGTTCTAAAATCAGGTAATCCCGGAACTACTGTCTTTATAGGATAACTTCCTTCATATTTGAAAACATCAGGTCTGTACAATAAAGCGACATCAACTCCACGGTCATCAGGTGAATCGTAATGAGCAATCTGGTAATTAACCTTCGCCAGTTTAGACGCAGATACGATATCTTCCAGTACATTCCTGTTTTCTATTTCGGACAGACCTATAATAGCCGGAAATGTACGCTCCTGATAAGCTATTTTGTACAATACATCTTCTATATTGGCTATCTTCTTCCAGTACTTGAAGCTATTCCAGTTTTTGGTGCCTCCGGGAGTAAATTCTCTATCAGATACACCTGGCGATGGTATGGTGTCAAATAAATTTTCGACATTATAGAACATGACCAGATGTTTATCCTGAGCTTGAGAATTACCCCATGTAAGGATCAGCGCAAAAACAAATATTATAAAATTCTTCTTCATAATCTTTATATTTGGTTATAATCCCCAATCCTGAGCTTTGTATGCAGTCTCAACCTCATCCTGTGTACTTTGTGGTAAATTAGAGAAGAAGTTGAATCCAGAAAGAGTCTCTATCTCGCGCACATTCTTGGCATAATTTATAAAATCTTTATTGCTCACGTAAGATTTATTTTCGAACCAGAAACCGACCGATTTGTATGTACTGCCTTTTTTCCCCAGTAATACTTTGTAATAGTAGTTTGGTTTTGCAATCTGATTATTACTATGGTCTTTCAAATAGGTTACTGTTTCATTATTGCCTACGGTTTTCAGCAATGCACCCGTTACAACATACAATGTATCATACTTAGACATCCAACTACGGCATTGAGTTTCCAAATTAGCCCAAACACCTTGATTTAAGGTTGAGTTTTGAGGCGTTATATTGGTGTAATAGAAAGTTTGCTGATTAGCAGCCCTTGTATGAGTTCTATCTGCCGATGGTATTTGATGGCCTCTGTCAAAATCACTGTACCCCAGACTTACAAAACCCTTGATGAAATTACCTTGCTCTGCCTGAGCCAATACCGGGTCAAAAGCCCAGTCGTCAGTACGATCAGCAGATCCTATGTAAGAACTATGTAATGGATAAGCTACCCAGTATGCTATTTTTTCTTTTGTATCGAAGAGCATACTATAGTTGCGTACAGTCTTATTTACACTACCTTCTGTCATACTTGTATAGTGTGTAATGGCTTTTTGCCCATCCTGAGATATTATCTCCGGCAACTCGAGCCAGTTACCTTGCGGTGTAGGTTCCGGATCGGGATCAGGATCGGTCGAACTTTTTCCTTTTTGCGTTATATCCTGATATATCCTTTCAGAACCGGATTCGAGTATAATCGTTGCTGTACGTTCTTCAGGATCGAGGTTCGCATAAGTTTTAAGAACAACAAATGTATTACCTGTACCTTGTGTCTTAGAATTGTTTATCATACACCATTGTCCTGTTCCCGGAGGGAAATCGATAGATAAAGTCCAGTCCGCGGAAGCCTTTATTTCTATAAACTGTTCTCCGGCCGATGCATCAACGATTGTTTTATCTAATACAATACCTATAGAGGATGTATCAGAATCGTCATCAGAACAACTCGTAAAAGTGAATATACCAAAACAGATCAGGTATACTATATATTTAAAGTTTTTTCTTATATCTAACATATTTTGTAGATTATTCTCCATCACCAAAACTGATGATGGAGATAATTAAACTATTAACGTGATCTTAATTAATTGGTACTTCCATTTATTGATAATGCTTCCGCACCAGTCAAATACCAGTTACCCGTTGTTGTACCTTCTGTTGCAACCGGTACCAAACGTATAGTCACAGTTTTTCCGGATGAGATATTCTGTAAAGCTGAAACTCCGCTCAAATCAACAGTTTCCTTAGGGAACGTCTTTGTCGCAGTGGGTCTTTCAAGCTCTATCGCACCGGCTTGTGCATAAGCACCACCATCGATACTATATTGAACAGATGTTTTAGTAGGGCCTGTCTTTGTTAGTCTGATTGTTGCCTCCAGCGAACTGATAGAGAACGATGAGGTTGAAGTAACTGTGAAATATGCATACTTTTCAGGTGCCGATAGTGAAATACCTTCTGCATTTGCACTAAAGTCTACTCCACCCCAGTTATTATTGCCTGGAGTCCCGGATATCGTAAAGCCTTCTTTAGTCAATCCTCCTACTGTGACTCCACTACCTGTTACATCTGTAGCATTCATCGGAGAGTCTCCCCATGCCGGAATACCCGTCATATCCCATAAAGCGGAGAAATCTCCTCCTGATGATCCTCCCGACTGAACTGTTGCATTAACAGTTGTGGTAGCTAATCCCGTTAGGCCTGTAATAGTAAAGACTACATCTCCAGCGGTAGTAGGAGTTCCTGCTATATCAAGCTCTACATTCCCTGAACCGGTTCCTAATACGACATTCTTAGCAGTCACCGCATCTATACCAGCTGCACCTGTACCGGAAATAGCAACGTTTACGGTAAACGACTCCGCTTTGGCATTACTATAAGGTATTGTTATTTTAGCTCCGGACAGAGCTGTTCCGGCGGTCATTGTACCTGAAAAAGCCGGATTACCGAATGTAAGCTGTGGTGTTGATCCGCCACTACCGATTTCAGTCTGGCCGCTTCCTCCTTCTGCAAGAGTGAAGTCATCCAGACGCACCTGGCTCTTGGCAGCCGGATCGGCAAATTTGATATAAAGTTTTGTTGTTCCGCTTGGTATCTTAAATTCTGATGTAGCTAATACCCATCCTGCAGTGGCAGCATTGCTGAATGTAAGATCTGTATAACTAGTTCCGTCTATACTGGCCGATAGTTTGATTGTATTATTATCTATTGACGAAAAATCCGGATAGGCTGACTGCCAGCTGATTCCAAAACTGAATGACAACTGTGTCTTTCCTGTGACATCTATATTTTTTATCTCGAATGTACCATTGTCTTCACTACCAAAGAATATATTGTTACCTCCTGAAGCGCCTGTATATCCTGAAGATGCGACAGATTTACGAACGTCGGTTTTGGCAGAACCTGTATATGTTACTCCTGAAGCGCCACTACCGCTCTTCAACCATCCGGTAAAAGCATCTACCTGTGTGTTTGCAGCAACTTCGGTATCTCCCATATTATCGGAAAGGATGGCTCCTGCCGGAGTAGTTCCTCCTCCAATTACTGTTGTACCAGAGCCTCCTTCTTCAAGAGTAAAGTCATCTAAACGTATCTGACTCTTAGCTGCAGGATCGGCAAATTTGATATAAAGTTTTGTTGTTCCGCTTGGAACTTTAAATTCTGATGTAGCTAATACCCATCCTGCTGTGGCAGCATTACTGAAAGTCAGCGTCGTATAATTAGTACCATCGATACTAGCCGATAGTTTGATCGTATTATTGTCTACCGCTGAAAAATCAGGATAGTTTGCTTGCCAACTGATTCCAAAGCTGAATGTTAACTGCGTCTTTCCTGTAACATCTATATCCTTGATCTCGAATGTACCATTATCTTCACTACCAAAGAATATATTGTTACCACCTGTAGCACCTGTATATCCTGAAGATACGACAGATTTACGAACATCAGTTTTCGCTGAGCCGGCATATGTTACACCCGAAGCTCCACTACCACTCTTCAACCATCCGGTAAAAGCATCTACCTGTGTGTTTGCAGCGACTTCGGTATCTCCTACATTTTCCGAAAGGATGGCTCCTGTTGGAGGTATTACACCTCCTCCTATTTCAGTCTGACCGGTTCCCTCTCTTGTTAGTTTAATATCATCGATACGATATCCCTGATTACTCTGAGGTGTTGCATCAAACTTCAAATATAATTCTGTTGCACCTTCCGGTACTTTAAATTCAGATGTTAGTATATACCAGCTACCACCTGCCGGATCTTTGCTCACACTATAAGTTAATTCTGTCCATGCGCTACCATCAAGACTTCCACTAACCTGGAATGATTGATCATTTATCTCTCCAAACTGAGCACCTCCGGAATAATCACTCTGGAAAAGAGAAGCAAACTTCAATCTTAGATTAGATGATTCTGATACATTTATTTTGCTTATAGTAAATGTTCTTTGATTGCCTCCGCTATAATTAAGTCCTACATACGGAGCTCCTGTAATAGCTGACCCATCGGCTGGCTGGAATGCTGCGCCACTGTTACTCACATTGGCACCAGAACCGCCATAGGTTACAGCACTTTGATCGAGTGATCCTCCACGCGACCAACCTGTAAACTGATCTGCGTACGGCCACGAATCATTAGTCTTTTCGACACTATCTCCTACTTTTTCATTATATATAGGTGTAGCAGCTAAAGCTCCACTCTGTATAATGTCTATATATTCATAGTTGATACTTGAAGAAACCTTTAATTTTGCCGAACGAGGTTCTCCTGCATTTGATAGTACTGTAACACTAATTGTTTGTGAACCTTCTCCTTCCGACTTGGAAATCCGGACCCATTCGCTTGCTGCATCAGGAACACTGATAGACCACTCCCGATTTGTTTGAATTGTAAAAGAATCGTTATTGTCTACTGCAACTCCCAATTCATCAAATTCTAACTGAGTTTTATTTATTTCAAGTACAGGCTGTTCATAGTCTATATCTTCACGATTACAGCCTACAAAGCCAATAAGAAGAGCGAGGGCAAATGCCATCGACAACTTTGCAAAAATACTCTTTCTCATTTTAAAATGTTTTAGATAATTATTGATACAATTTGATATTTTTGTTGTTTGATACGTTAATATTTGCAATAGATTTACAATAAAGACAAAATATTTGCTTTTCGAATATTCGCATTTATTACTTTTAATTAAATAAAGATACAACAAACCTTAAAACTAATCAATAGAATTTATATTAAATATCAGTTAAAGATAATATACCAAATCCAAGAAATAAAGCCAAATCATTAATAGTTAAATGATTATATGTAAATATGTCTTATGCGACAAAAAATGAAATTATTATTATCAAAAAAATAACTATTATGTAAAGAGTCCGTAACCTAATTATACTACATTAACAATATTTAAACTTCAGATACAAAGTATCTGAAAAATCACATATTACTCCTGCTAAGGATATATCTCACAGAACTATAAAATCCTATTCTGCCATTTATTCCGTTTAAGATAGGCCAGGGATAGCATCAATAACACGAGAACATATAACTGCTCGGCAGTCCAATACACTGCTAGCGGAATGTTTGACGAACGTGATAATATAAACAGATAAAGCAAATAGACAACTATATTTATCATCTGAAACAGGAATGCTATCTTTGTATTACCTGTACCGATAACCGTATTACAGCAAGTATAGGCGGGTACAGAAAAAATAAAAGTAGAGAGCATTACACAATATGGATAAAATGCTGTCCTGATAATCTCTGCATCATTCGTAAACAGCCCCAAAAGAGTATCTGAAAAAAGGAAAGCCAACAAGATAAGCGGAACGCCTATTAAATAATCCAGCGCAATAACGCAACGGCAGGTTGGCATAACCTGTTCCGGTTTCTTTGCACCGATAAGATTACTAACCAATGAAATTGTGGTGGTTGCAAATGAATTGACAATCACAAAAAAGAGCATAGAAATACTTCGCACCACGTTTGCAGCCGCCAGTTCACATTCACCTAAATGTTCAATCGCCACAAAGAACAGGAACCACGGGGCAATACAAAAAAATTGCCTTACCATTGTCCAAACGGATATACTTAACAGATGTAGTGATAATCTCGGATCAAATACAGCATGTATCCCGTATTGTTTTTTGTCTACATGTTTCCACATATAAATAATAAGGAACAGTAATCCGAGCAGCCCTGTAAGGGAAGAAGATATAGCAGCCCCACTGATTTCCAAACGGGGAAACCCTGCTTTTCCAAAAATCAGCAGATAGTTGAATACAATGTTGCAGACTATCATTACAATGGAGGTGGAGGTGAGAACTTTGGTATTTGTAGTTCCGATAAAAAAAGCACGGATCGCCAACAAAGGGAAAGCAAACAAGAAACTGTAATCCCGCCACTCCATATATCGTACAGTAGCCTGATAAACATTATCCGATGAAATCAACATACGTAGTAATGAAGGAGAAAACAGTTTGGACAATACAAAAACGGCAACGGCAAAAACAGATAAAAAAATTATAGCCTGATAGAACACCCGGCCGGCTTCGGTATATCGTCCCTCTCCATTCCTCCTTGCAATAACAACTTGAGTCCCAAGGCTAAAACCAAACCCGAGCATATAAATAGCTGTATAATACATTGTAGCTAATGCGGAAGCCCCTAAATCTATTTGACTGACGTGCCCCAAGAAAATGGAATCCGTTAAATTTATTAACTGCTCCATGAGCAGACTCACCATTATGGGCAAATTGATGAGCCATATTTGTTTATATGTATAATTCATTTGTTTTTATAAAACGGCATGTCTCTACAGTACCATTCAAGGTACTGCAAACAATCATTAATATTTTTTATTAATTAAACTCTGTGAGGAACACGGGCATAATAATTTAATGCCGGAGAGATATTCCCCGACAAACCCGAAGCTGAATAGCTATATACAGAGTTGCCACTTCATAAATGAGACAATAAATTGAATTACGAATGCAAAGATATAGATTTTACAGAAAATTGGGACAAAGGATACTTATTAAAAATAACCTGTATATTAAAATTGAAACCTTATATATATTTAGGTAGGCCAATTTATTAATAATAAAAGGGGTATCTTTAGAATACCCCCCTTAAGTAGAACATTTTACTCTATGGATTAGTCTTCAGTAGAAGTTTGATATATTCTAACATATTCAACAAAAAATTGTACCGGTAAGTTCGATTCATCAAACTTCCCTCCCAGGCTGGAGTCGGTAGGAGTACCCAGTGCTAAGTTTAATAAGATTGAGAAAGGCTGATGAAAAGGATTTGGCGAAATATCAGACATCTCGACCACATGTGTAACCTTATTATCAATAGCAAATGTAATTTGGGTAGAACTCCAATTGAGAGAATATATGTGGAATGCGTCTGAGTATTTCGCATTAGATGGCACTTTCTTTGTACTGCTTTTCGATGCCGAGGACGATTCTCCCCATATCACATTATTGATCATCTCATACGGACTTTTTACCGCATATTCCATGATATCGATCTCTCCGCAACTAGGCCATGATGCTCCCGAATTCTGGCTATCTCCTTTAGCCCAGAATGCCGGCCATATACCAGTTGTTCCACCCGGCACTTTGGCACGTATTTCGAAACGTCCATATTTCCATGATTTTTTTGTGTTGGTGATAATACTGGCCGAAGTGTATGAATCATTATGAGATCCATCCTGATCTTCAAACGAAGCTTCTTCTTTTCGTCCGGTGAGTACAAGCATTCCGTTCTCTAACTTACAATTCTCTTTTCTGCCAACAGTGTAATATTGCACTTCGCTGTTCCTCACATAACCTCTCTCATAGGTCCAATAGTCGAGGTTCAACTCATCAGCATCAAATTCATCAGCCCAAACTAGTTGAATCTGAGCATTTTCAAGCTGCTGACCTATTGCGTATGTTTTATCAATTCCGGATTTATCCCCATTCTCTTGTTCATTCGGATCTTTAGGCCATGGCGTAGGTTGTGTACTATCGTGTTCATCGCTACTGCAAGAGCACATTAGTATAAAAACTACCGGCAAAACAATAATTATTTTTTTCATATTTTTCCTTCTATATTAAGTAAATAGGAGGGGAGGTACCCTCCTATTTACCCTATTAATTACTTTTCTTTTTTAATAAACGTACAATATTACCATAATTTCGTGGCGATTCGGCCGTAGCACAATCGGAACTTCCTGAGTTGACCCTCCATACAAGAATTGTATTGTTATCTGCACTTGCAGGAGCACCTATATCCCTGACTTTTTGTGTAATAGTCCAGTATGAACCATAGCTGTTTACACCCCAGTTAGCAGCAGCACTCTGGCCATAGTTCATATTACCGCCGAGGACAGCTTCCCAGTCGTTCATAAAACCACTGAATCCTATTTTGGCATACAACTCTTCAAACTGTCCGATGGATGGCACCTGCCATCCATCAGGAGCGATACCCTGGTATTCCGGTTCAAGAACCAGGTTGGTTGAGTAACCTCCGGCATTACGGGCGTATGCTGATTGAATAACAGTTTGCCATCCGTAGAAATAGCCTCTTTCTGCCGGTATATAAGAGTATTGTCTCATATTGGTTACGTCGCCATAGTAGTTAGGGAAATAGTTTCCTAAGGTTGCGTGACCGTTACCATCAAATCCGGTAACCGATTCCAGATTAGCTTTTTGTGCACCTGTATCACCCGAGAATCTAAGGTCGTCTATCATCCAGATATTACCGTCGGCCATCAAACGTACTCTATATTCTTTGTCATCACGAGGGTCTGTCAGTGTCCAGGTAGATCCCACAGGAGCATCTTCGCAAGGGAAGAACTCGTTGAAGTAAAGTGTTGTTGTGTTGTCCGGAGCATCGCACGAAGCACTGCCATTTTGCTCTACTGATATTTCCTTCATTTCATCGGCAACACTAACAGTTACAATGGCATTCAGATTATCGACATTGCTAACATTTTTGATAATTGTTATCACTATTTTGCCGTCTCCTTGTCCCGACATAGGCGATACCGTAATCCAATCGGTATTTGGCTCTGCCAGTTTATTCACATTCACAGTCCATGTTGCATTACTTGTAATGTCCACTTCATAAGTACCTCCGTATCCTGTTGTTGTTATATTGGAAGTAGATATATCAATATGAGAAGGAAGTCCTTTTTGTGTCACAACTATTGTTTTTTCAGGACCGTTAGTCCCTGATTTCAGTGTCAGGTCTGCAACTCTGGTATCTGCTGTAGTATTCTCCAAAATTTCAATTTTGACATTTGCATTTCCATATAATGTATCAGAAGTTACCGTCACCCAACTCTGGCTGGATTGTATTGTCCACCATACTGTATTGGTAGTTACATCTATTTGAGTTGTCGTAGCATTTAGATCCAGATCTAATTTCTCCTCTGACACTTCAAATACCGGGTTACCGATAAATTCATTTTGATCAAGTGTTGGATCATCGTAACTATTGCAACTAAATAGCGACCCTAAGATCAGAATTAATATGATTGAATATTTATTTGTTTTCATAATAAAAAATTTAGAGTATTAATATGTCCAGCCTGGTGTTCTTTTTAAGTTCGAATTCATTTCCACTTCATCTTTTGGCACAGGCCATGTATACCATGAATCTCTCCAAACATAAGTCGGACCAGGTGCACTGGCTCCTGTAACTTGCAAAGCAGATTTCGAGGCATACTCAAATTTCGTTTCCTTCAATGTTTCCCAACGCATTTCGTCAAAGAAGTTAACCCCTTCTCCTACAAATTCACGTCTTCTTTCGTCTCTCACATAATCGCGGGCAATAGTCTGGCTTGCAAAAGACTGAGCCATTGTAGGCATTCCCACTCTATTTCTTATTCGTTCTACCGCGGCTTTCGCTCCCGACAAATCATTTAGTTCTACCAATGCTTCAGCCTTCATCAGTAATACATCAGCATAGCGTAATATAGGTTCGTCGACAGGGCTAGTGTTTCTATACTCTAGTTCTACACCCTCAGATACAAATTTGCGGAACATATACACTAATACAGCGGTATTATTTGATGTAAGAGTACTTTTCATACCTGACACTAAAGAACTTTCCGCATTGGCTCCATCAAAATATATTGCCCCTAGCGCCGGCCATCTGTAAATATATTCACCGACTGCACTTGAACTGCTATTGACACCTATAAATGAACTGTATGGAGTTATAATACTTGCTTCCAATCTTGGATCTCTATTGGCATATGCAGCACTTATCCGATCTTCGTTTCCCGAAGGTAGATATTTAGATATATTTGCTGCGGAAATGCCACTCAATTTTAAGTTAACCTCTCTCGTTATATTAGCATGAATATCCACACCTGCGCTATTTTGAGTATTACGTAAGAAATAAACCATCCTGTCTGCGTAGCCGGTTTCATTATATCCGGGAATAAAGTCATTCCAATTGAATGTTTTTACTGTATTGGCATCTACTAAAACCTCAAAATTATCTACAGCAGCAGGTGTAATCTGAATATCATTCCAACATCCTCTGGAGTCTTTGGAGCCGGCTTGATATGGCGCACAATATTTTTGGACAGATGAGCCATACATAGGTTCTATACCACTTGCGTCAGCCCAAACCTGCGTGGCAATATTCTGAACTACCAGTAACATTTCATTATTGCCTTCATTGCTTTCCTTAAAAATCCCGGCATAGTCGCCGAATAGCCCATAGCCCATAGCTTCCACATCCTCGAAATCAGCTACCGCGGCAGCGTAATGGTTTTCATTCAGGCTCATGCTACGCATAAGGTAAGCTTTTCCTCTGAGAGCATACGCCGTACCTTTAGAGACCCTTCCGCTACTTCCGATCGTATTATCCGGAAAATTCGGGGAGTTGATAGCATCTGTTAAGCTCTGGATAATGAAATCCCAAGCCTCACTTTCGGAACTTTGTCCTTTAGTAGAAGTACTACCAGTAACCACCTCATCGTAAATAGGCACTCCGATGCCTCTGCCATAAAGTTCTGTCAACCGCATATAGAAAAAAGCCCTGAGTGTTTTAGCTTCAGCTATCCATTGTTCTTTTTTCGCTTCATCCATAGGTGTATCCGGTAATCCATTGATGGCATCATTCGCTCTGTTGATACCTGTAAAGCACCATTTCCAAACGGATGAAAACTGCGTATTTCCGGCATTTCCGTCACTAAATAAACCGTATGCCGATTTATTTGTTTGTCCTGTCATCCCAAATGCTTCCCATGCATAATATCCCAGATTGGTAGTTGCCCCGACAAAACTACCGGACCACACAGGCATACGTAAAGCCTGATACATTCCATTAACTCCTTGCGCGGCCAGATTCTCGGAAGACCATATAGAGCCGGAGTCAATTTCCCCGGACGAATTCCTATCCAGAATATCGGTGCAAGAAAAAAGTGATATGCAAATTATAATTATTACTGAATATATATATTTTTTCATAAGTGTATTATTTAAAATGTAATATTTACTCCCCCTGAGAACATTCTTGACAAAGGATATACGATTACGCTGCTTCCCAGTTCCGGATCAACCCCTCTGAAGTTTTTACTTTTGATTGTTAACAGGTTTTCTCCTGTTGCAAAAATCCTGACATTACTCAACCGGGCCGATTTAATCCATTTTTTGGGAAGTGTATATCCTATTTGCAACGTTCTGAGTTTCAGGAATGACGTATTTTGCAAATAAAGTGTGTTTGCCGGAGATTTGCTACTTGCAGCCAACAGACGTGGATACTTCCCATTTATATTCGCATTAGGGTCTGTCGCAGGATCATAGTTATCGTAGTTGTAAACAGACTGGTAGGCATCATATGTATAGTATACAGATGCCGCGTCTGCAGGAATAGCATCGTATGACAATGAAATATTTCCGTTCACACCTTTGCTGTCCACATAACCATATGATCCCAGTCTGGCTTCCCATGACATACTGAAATCGAATCCTTTCCACTCAGCCGTGAAAACTGCTCCCAGGTTCCACTTCGGGGTAGCCGATTTGCCTGTGAATTTTTGATCGTTGCTATCTCCGTATATGCCGTCTCCATTCAGGTCGGCCATAATTTGATCTCCATACCACAATGTACCTCCAGACCCACCGGTTACATTCCCGTTAGCATCTACTGTAGGAGATCCGACCTGATACCCAAAATCATATCCGGCGGCAATCATGCTCTTTACCCATTCCAAATCGGCCTTTGTCCTGATCATCCCATCTTTTGGCCCTCCTTTCGGATCTACTTGTCCATTAGAGGTGTAATAACTACCGGACCCTTGGTATGGGACATTCATATAGTATTCGTCTATCATATGTCCTTCTACTCTTCTCGTATTGCCATTCACGGTTGATGCATCTCCCAGGTTAGTGTATCCATACACAGGACGTCCCCAGATGTCGTACTGTCCACCAACAGCCCCGTAATCTAAAGCCCCCCTAAATTGGGTTATTTTATTGGTATTGTATGACACATTTAGCATAGCGCCGTATTTGAAATCTTTTATTCTATCATTCCAACCTATTGATACTTCTATCCCTTTATTGACCATATCGGAAGTGTTGAGCCATTGATTATTCGGTATAACGCCCAGTGTCAAAGACATTGCAGGCTTGTCCAGAATGTCTGTAGAATGCCGTTCGTAGTAGTCCATTGATAGGTTCATCCTGTTGTTGAGTACAAAAACATCGAACCCAAGGTCGAAAGTGGATACTTTTTCCCAGGTAAGGTTATAATTGGATGGCTGGCTCTGAGCCAAACCGTTTGAAATTGCCCCGCCGAGAACTCCATTCGTTTCACCATAAAGCGCTTGCCAAGGATAATAGTCAGATATTATATTTCCCAGTTTTCCCCACGAACCTCTAATTTTCAGGTCGTTGATGCTTTCTTTCAATGGGGCGAAGAATTCTTCATCCGAAATACGCCATCCGGCCGAGAATGAAGGAAAGTAACCCCATCTGTGTCCCGGTGCATACCTCGATGAAGCATCGGCGCGAAGATTGGCTTCGAATAGGTATCTGCCTTTATAATTGTAATTTACCCGCCCGAAATATGAAATCATAGCATAATCACCTTTTGCGGGACTGGCATAGAATTGATCGTTTTCTCCTGCTGAAGCAGGAAGATCGGTTATATTCCAGTCTATCATGCCTTCGCTCCGACCTCTGAAGCCGGATTTTTCCCAAAACATTTGTTCGTATCCCAATAACGCGTTTATATTATGATCTCCAATTTTCTTATCGTAGTATAAGAAGAAGTTTAACAAGTAGCTCGACGTTTTTGCATGGCTCCTTGTTATAGGAGTATTATCCAATGTGTTCATTACATTCACCGGGTTTTCGGTTCCCAAACGGAAGCTGTACATAGGCAGGTTTTTATTATAGCCTTCCGAATCTTCAGTTATTTCCTGATAATTAAATTTCACCTCTCCGCTAATACCGTTCCAAATATCACCTTTTAGATACCAAGTAGTATTGATAGTGGTATTCTCATTCTTACCTCCTGCCGCAGCAACATTCCTCAGTACATTCTGCCTGTCGTACTGAGTAGGGTCTTCGCCTGCCCCATAGTATCCATTGTATTCAGGAATCATGCCCGGATATGCTTGCAGCAAGAAGGACATGGATGCATTCCCCGGATCTTTTTTGGTTTTGGTTAAATACGTTTGAGTCCCGAATTTCAGAATCTTAGCAATTGTAGATTCTGTATTGACGCGAACGTTGAATCTTTCCTGACTGGTGTTTGTAAGAGTTCCGGGATTGTCCTGATACCCTACCGACACTAAATAAGTGCTGTTTTCGGAACCTCCCGAGACAGACAGGCTGTGCCTTTGGAAAAAGCTCGATTTGAACATTTCTTCAGACCAGTCTGTATTTGGATAAGCCATCCAGTTTGGTATGCCATATCCGTTGTCAACCCCGTACGGATTAGAGTTTGCAGCTCTCCATGTGTCTATCAGATAGTCGCTATACCATACACTGGCATTTACATCATTATTGCGCTGTGCCGTATTATGCCATTCCATCCATGAAGGCATGTCAGACATAAGCTTTAAGCTTGTCACCGGTTTTTGAGAAGCAAATAAGTTACTATATGTTATTTTAGGCGCTGTTTCTTTTGTTCCTTTTTTCGTAGTAATCAATATAACTCCATTTGCTGCCCGGGCGCCATAGATTGCTGCTGATGCCCCGTCTTTCAAAATAGATATATTTTCCACATCGTCCGGATTAATATCACTCATCGAAGCCTGAGCTCCGTCTATTATTACCATCGGGCTACTGTTATTAAAAGATCCCGCACCACGAATTGTAAAACTAACATCCTCCGATCCCGGATTACCACTAGCTTGCGATACACTCAAACCTGTAGATAAACCGGACAAAGAAGTTGACAAACTTGCATTAGCTCTATTCGTAAGTCTTTCGGAACCAACTGCTGAAACTGATCCTGTAAGATTTACTTTCTTTTGCACTCCATAACCGACTACTACAACTTCGGACAAAAGTTCTGACTCCTCAGTTAGTGTCACATTCAGGATTGTCTCACTAGTCACTTTTACTTCTTTAGTAGTGAAGCCTATGTAAGAAAAGACAAGCGTTCCTCCTTGTGAAGGAATTTTAATCATATAATCTCCATCAACCCCTGTAAATGTACCAATAGTAGTTCCTTTGACAGCTACACTGACTCCAACGAGAGTCTCTCCGCTTTCACTAGATACAATTCCTCTGACTGTTATATCAGATTGTTGTTCTATATCTTCTTTTGCATCTACTCTTAATGGTAATATTGTGACCAAAAGAAGTATCAGGCATAATGGTTTCCACCATAAAAGCCACTTGTTTTTCATTTTAAATCTCATTTGTTTTTCATTTTTATTAAGTTGTTATTAATATAAAAGGTCTTAGTGCCGTTTTCTTCAAAACTGACTATTTTTCAATATCATCTTTTCATCTTAATATTTTAATAATATCTTACTCTCCGCATCTCTGGTACTATTAATTGGAACAAGGGTGAACGACCAGTCATAGTCTACATTCGAATAGATCGTAGCAGCCGGTATTGGTCTGGAGCCCCAGCTGTCATATCCACCAACACCTTGTTGCTTCATGTCTACACAAACTTCCACAAAATCGCGAGGTTCAATGTCACTTATGTGTGTCTGTTTAGGGCGTCTATTTTCAGCTTTAGCGTCATCACGGTTCGCTATTTCTTCCGGTGTAAAGTTGTACCACTGATAGGGCGCATCTGCTTCCTGAGCATCAAAATCTTCAACTGTATTTCTTAATGCGTTGAACCCGATTGTTTCTGTGGCTTTCACTAGCAAGCCTTTGCCTTTATTTGTCGTTGCAGTAAACCAACGGGAATCGGTATGATGCCCGTTTTCTTGTGGACGTGCATAACCGAAATAAAGCTCTTCCACCTTTGCGCTATATAGCCCGACAAGCGTTCCTTTGTTGCGGTCTATATAGTTTTCCTCCGGCCCTCGGCCAAAGTATTTAATATTATCCATCTCCACAGGGAGCCTAAACCGGACGCCGACACGAGGTATTTCGAGAATCTTATTTTTAGCTTTTGCCTGCAAATCAGCAATAGCCTGTGGCGAATGAGTTGCAGTTTCGGCCTCCAGAGTTTTAGCTACATCGTCAGCTTCTATTTCAAGCGCTGTAAATTTTGCAGAAACATGAAGAGTTCCCGATCGGTCTAACGAATATTGTAATAGATAGTGATTTCCCGTCGGTAGTAAGTAATCAACCTGCATGGCTACGGTATAGTCGGAGGTCGGCATTCGCTCTACATTGATAACATTAAAGTTCTTGCTTGCCTGCTTCCATGTTTGCAAACGCATCGGTGCTCCGTTTCCATAGTCATTATCAGTAGGACCTCTCCAAAAGTTAGGCTGTATACCAAATCCATCATTAAAATATTCTGTGCCATCAACTTTATAAGAGGTGACTATACCTTGTTTCTTATCGAACACGAAGTTTACTTTCGAAGAATGTATGCGTACATTATCCCCATCCTCAGTATACTCCAAACCCGGGTTGTTAAAGGTTCTATCATATGCCTTTTCCTCCTGTGTCAATGGTAGTTGAAATTGGTCATGAGCCAGCATATATCCCTCAGAAACAAGTTGCGTTGCATGCTTGGTAAATGCCTCAAAGTTTACAAAATACTCTCCGGGTGCAATATGCTTGAAGGATGAATAAGGTATTTCGATTTCGGAAGAAGTTTGCGGAGCTGTATTCAGATTCAATACAGCCTCCTTCAATAGTTTTCCATTATTATAAATCTTATACTTTACCAGATAGTCAGATAAATTGGTGAAGTAGAACCTATTTATAACCTTAAACAATCCTTGTCCCAGATCTACCGCTTCAAATCCAATGTCCTGATAATTATATTTTACCTCAGTAAGTCCCGGTTGTGGTACCTGATCGCTACGGAGCAATCCATCGCACATAAAATTCCCGTCTGAAGGCTGGTCTACACCCCAATCTCCACCATAACCCCAATAAGGCCTGCCTGTTTTTTCATCTTTCATCAAAACTCCATGATCTTTCCATTCCCAGATATAACCGCCCTGTAATTGAGGATATTTGTAAATAGCCTGCCATTGTCCATGCAGGTCTCCGGTAGAATTGCCCATTGCATGAGCATATTCGGAAAGCACAATCGGGCGGTCTGCTCCTTTGGCTCCTATCTCTTCGAGCCATGCAGCACTCGGATACTGAGGTACAAACATATCTGTGTTCCACTCCCAAAGGGCACGTTCATAGTTGACAGGCCGATTCATCAAATCCTTATCTAAATCTTTCAACACCATATAGGCTGTGTAGAAGTTGTAGCCATTACCCGCCTCGTTTCCTAACGACCAGATGGTTAGTGACGGGTAATTCTTATTGCGTTGAAACATATTATTGATCCTGTACAAATGGTTATCGAGCCAGTCCGGATTATGCCCTAAAGTACCTAGCTTAGTACCATCTTTGTGTCCATCAGAGCCTTTACGTACATCGTCCAGATACCGGGTATAATACATGCCATGCGATTCGATATTTGCTTCGTCATATACATAAAAACCAAACTCGTCACACATTTCGTAGAATTTTCTATCTTGCGGATAATGAGACAAACGGACAGAGTTTATATTGTGTAATTTCATTAGTTCAAAATCGCGACGCATTTCTTCCGGTGTTACATAATGTCCTCCAATCTGGCTCACTTCATGTACATTTACTCCTTTTATTTTGATAGGCTGCCCATTGACATAAAATAGTCTGAGTTTTTCTCCATCCCCTTTTTCAAATTCGCTTTCTTTAATTTCTATTTTGCGGAAACCGACATTGAATGGAATTATTTCCTGACCGGTATCGCTGGTTATTGTCATCACCAATTTGAAAAGGCTCGGATTCTCAGAAGTCCAAGTAGCGACATTCTCTAATGTGGCGGCAAATTTTACGGTATGCCTTCCATCAGCTTCTATCTCGATATTATCTGATCCAGTAATTACAATGTGTCCTTTTGCGTCCAATAATTCATACGATACACTTGTGCTTTTAGTTACTTTCTCATGGTTTTCGATATCCAATGCCAGTTTGAAAATCCCGTTTTTGTAACTATCATCTAATGTAGATATTACCCAAAAGTCTTTCAGTGCCACTTTAGGTTGCGCCCACAGATAGACATCGCGTTCTATACCACTTATACGCAGGAAGTCCTGACATTCAAGATAGGAGCCTGTAGTCCATCTGAATACTTTGAGCGTGAGGATATTCTTTCCTGCCTTTATGTATTTATTGATATTAAACTCCGCCGGATTCTTTGAATCTTCGCTATAACCAACTTCTTGTCCATTAACATATACATATACTCCCGACTTAACTCCTCCAAGATGAAGATAGATATCCCTGCCTGTCCAATCTGAAGGGATCTCTATATTGCGGCGATAGATACCCACCGGATTCTCCTCAGGCAAAAGTGGAGGGGTTGGATTGCGTGGTTTAAATTCATATCCATGATTGGTATATATAGGTATTCCAAAACCTTGGATTTCCCAATTACCCGGCACTTTGATGTCATGCCATAAATCGGTGCTGATATTAGGGTCCGTAATATTATCGGGCAATTGTATGTAGCTATCGACAAAATAAAACTTCCAATTACCATTTAGCAATTGATAATAATTACTGTTTTCATACACCCCTGTCAAAGCCTGTGCCTTATTACTGTATGACATAAATGCCGAGCGTGGAGCTTCTTTATTGACAGAATATACATTGATATCTTTCCAGTAAGGTAACTTATCTTGTGCTGCCAGATTTATACCTGTCAAAAACAATAAGCAGCCAATAAGTAGTTTTTTCATAATAATTACTATTCTATCTGTTAATAATTTCCGGCTTCAATAGTCACATGAAACGCATTCATTTCATATTTCTATATCTGACTAATGCTTCTAAGAAATAATAGTCGGCATATACAAGTGGTTTGTCTATTTCATTGATATGGGGAATGCTCCCCACACTATGCTTCAAAAGAAAGTTGGCGTTAGTGCCAAGTTCTGCTCTATATTCAGGAGAGGCCAAAGTGTGAAGCATTTTGACTGCGCTATCCAAATATTTTTTGTCTTGAGTAATTTCCCCCAGCTCAAATAGGGCAGAACATGTAATTGCAGCCGCTGATGCATCTTTTAGGTTCTCCCCCTTAAATTCTACTGCATACGATTTACCTTCAGCCATATAACCTTCAGTATTGACATTAAAATCCCAAAGAGGAATAAGATCTTCCGGAAGGTGGGCCAGATACCAGTCTGTCATTTTTATAGCTGCATCCAGATAAGTTTTATCTTTTGTTTCGCGATACATCATTGTATATCCATATATTGCCCAAGCCTGTCCTCGTGCCCATGTAGAATTATCACTATACCCCTGGCAAGTTGCCTGATCCTTCACGACTCCTGTTATTGTATCGTAGTCAACAACATGATAGCTACTATAGTCTTCTCTAAAGTGATTTTTGAGCGTTGTATTAGCATGTGCAATCGCAACATCCTTGAACCTTTCATTTCCTGACAATCTAGTTCCGTTAAACAACATCTCCAAATTCATCATATTGTCTATGATAACAGGATAAAACCACTCGACGGTATCGTTCCAGGCTTTACGGTAATTCCATGATTTAATGGCTTTTGTATTTTCACTGAAACGTGATGATAAAGATTTTGAACTTTGAATCAAAATGTCTCTATATTCTGGTTTAGGAGCCAATCGATTTGCATTGCCATAGCTGCAATACATCATAAAACCCAAATCATGATGTCCTGTAAATGTTTTGAGAGGTTCCAGACTATGTGTCCATTCTTCAGCATGACGACGCCACAGGGTATCACCTGTCAGTTCATAAAGATACCAAAGCGAACCAGGAAAGAAGCCTGGTGTCCAGTCTTTCATCTGAGTTGTCACTAATTTGCCTTCATCATCCATTGTTCGCGGATAATTCTTCCCTGTAGGTTCTCCCAGGTTTTTCAACATCAAAGTTGTTTGGAGAACAGAAAAATTTATATTGTCGCTTATAAATGCTTCTTTTTCATTGCCCTTCTTCTCACAAGATATGGACATAATACCAACTAATATAGAAATACAGATACATTTCAATTTATTCATCTTCAAGATTAAATTTATGGTTCCTTATTATAGATTTCTTTTCTCTGTCTTAATTTTCTTATAACATATATTGTAGGTAGATATCCAATCATGCAGCTAATATATTAGGTCACAAGAAGCATATTTTAGAGAAATTCATTTTATTGGGTTTAGGGTTATTCAAGATTTTCCGATATTACTTCTTTTTGTTTAAATCATTAAATTATCATTACAAATGTAGATTAAACACCCACATGAGACAGGACATTTTTATACTTTAAATGGGGGAATTTTGTTTATATTTTCCTAATTAACCCTTTTCCTATCGGCAAAAGTTCACTCTGTTATGGCAATTCGTGAATGGTGTACAGAGCAGATGCTCCCGCATAAGGATCGGGAACAACAGGTAATTTACATTCTATTTCTTGCGAATAGCCTGAAGATAGTATTTCTAGTTTTACCCTAATATTCGACTCGATACGTGACGGATCTGCCAGATAAATTCTTGTCTTTGGCTCAGAATTATAATCAAGAAGAATAGTACACGGCTTATCCGTCGTTATTGAATATTTGTCGTCCGAAAACGTACTTGCTTTGTAGAAAACAATCCCGTAAATATTTAATTTGCGATGGGCTACCGCTTGAATAGAATCAGTATTAGATAATATTACGACATCATCCGGAGTGTATTTCTTCGGTTCAGCGATAGTCCCTTTATTGGGCACAATGATGTAAGAATATTTTTCGTTTTTGGGGGAAGATCCATGATCGAACCATAATTTAAACACCTCTTTTTGTACCGTGTCGTCCGATAAAGATGTGTTTATAGATTTCCATGTACCTTTTTGTATCTGATTGCTAATAAATATATTTCCTTTTTCGGGGAAATAGTACCAAATTCCATCGTGTAACACCCATGACAAGTTGTTCTGTGACTGTAAAACTCCGTCTACCTTAATCTCATGCCCATCAATACATGCAACAACATCACTCTTGAGTAAACACTGATTTACTGTTGTATTTATAGATTGAGGAGACGTTGAGGTGATACCTGCGCCAAGACAAACGATCTCCTCATCAAAAAAGAACCATGCTTTTTTAGCAGATGTGTTTACTCCAAAGTTTTTATCGTCCAGAAAATAGGCCGAGACTCCATATTTGCCATTGGATACACCTCCCGCAAATTTACTTGTTCCCGGAGTCTGCCAAGCCCTAGGCTGTGGAATATCTTCGACAATAGGATTTGTTACTCCGGGTATCCTGGCCCAATCCCACACAGGAAAAATATTATTATACTCATCTCCTTGCAATGTCAGGCTGGTGGCACCATCGGTCAGGAAGTATCCTTTCATGTTTTCGCCATTCCCATTCTCGCTTCTGGATGTATATATTGAAGCCAGCCTTACATCGAACGTATATGCCGGTCGCTGATGGAGAGTATAATCGGAACGCCAAAAATGAGCATTCTCTGCCAAGATACCATAGCCCGGACTTCTTTCTCCCTTTAACCTGAATACTGCATCTTCATAATACTGTTTGTTAGCAGGATCAAGGATCATCATTTGTTGCATCAAGGCAGCCGAAGAAATATTATTCAATGCATTTTTCCGGCTCAGCCCTCGTCCTATTACATTGTACAAAAAATATTGCCCTCTTGTAACAGGAATATAAGATTTGCGAACAAAGTCACTAAGGAGTTCTAACTTCTCTTCGGACAATGCATAAGGTGTACCTGCCATATATAAAGCCAGATTGGCAATACCACCGGCAAGAACATCACCATACCCTCCTATATATAATTGTGTTCCGTGTTGCTGGTATGAAAAATCATGCTGCAATCCTTCGTCTGTTGTCAGCACCAAAGGGGCGAATGCTTGTTGTACCCCAAAAGATAAGATAGTATCATCATTTAATAAACAGCCTCTATATATCCAATGGGTAGCTATATCCAGTTTGTTGGCCGCTGTTCCAAGTGAGCCTGACTGATCGGGCCTTCCTCCTGTTTTTTCCATGCGTTCAATTAACTGGTTCTCTAACCGGGCAGGCAGGGCCTGTACTCCCGACCGCATGAGAATCAGTATAATGCCCATACGTTGAGGAACCGCAATTTGTTGCATATACCAGTTTGTGCTTGTAGGAGCTGTATCGTACCAGTATTGAAGCATTTTTTCAATTGCTTTATAGACCTTTGCATCTCCAAAGTATTTACTGCCATCCACGGTATAAGCCAGCACAATGCTCTTCAATTCATCCAGATGTTCCAAAGGTTTCCAGTTTGTCTGATGTCTATCCTTGTAATTCACAGAGAGAAGTGCCCCATCGTCTTGTAGTTGCGCCATGCAGTCTTTTGTTTCCCGTTCCACAGACTCAATATTTACAACCTTCTGGGTAGCTTGAATTCTTTCTATAATCAGTTCAATATTATTGATTGATTTAGCCTCAATAGAGAAGAAGCAAAGTAACAAAAACATGAAAATCACTATTGATTGCCAACAAGAAGTATAATAATAAAGGTATTTAGTGATGGAGGTAAAGGTTTTCATGTTTCACAAAATAATATGATGTTAAAAAAGTTATCTAAAAGTACACATTGTAAAGAGATACTTTTCCTCTTTTTGTTTTTGTTATGGGGTAGTTTTGTACTAGAATGGATATATCATTATTAATTTTCTACCTTTCACAAGTTATATTTAGAATTATTATGTAATTTGCAGTAAAATTAATCTTGCTATTAGATTTTAGCAGACAATCAGATACATCGATTTATACCAGACTGGACAATTTATTTTTTTAATAAAATAATAAACCCTGGCCTTTACTAATATTAGGATATGCTCAATGACATGATGCGGCAAATAATTTCTTTCGTTTTTTTGACATGCTCTTTAGTCGCCCAAGCTAATGGAATATATTTCAATCACCTTGGGAGCAAGGATGGATTGTCTCAAATAAATGTAATGTCTATTTATCAGGATGAAACAGGAGCAATGTGGTTTGGAACTGCTGAGGGTATTTGCAGATACAACGGAAAGGAAACCGAAGCGTTCAGTTCGTTAAAGAATGAAGCTGGCCTTACTCAAAATAATATTTACGCAATTTGTGGAGATAACAAAGGTAGTATATACATAAAGGCGGATTTTGACCTTATACGTTATGACATAAAAGAAGAAAAATTCCATCTGATAAAAGAGGGGGATGTAAGGGCTATCTCCTATCAAAACGGCGTCCTTTGGTTTGCCGGAAATTCGGGAATATTTCAGTATGACAATAATGAAATAAAAGAATATTGTCTTATAGGAGCTACAATAGGTAAGGTTTCCTCTTTTCTGGTTTCGGAAAACAATGATTTATGGATAGGTTCTGACAAAGGGCTGACCATAATCCCTCAAAGTAATGTGACAAACGAACGGCCTGTGCTGAGAGATATTAGCATATATACTTTATACAAAGACAAGAAAGATAATATATGGGTTGGGAGTTCAAACAATGGAGTATACCTGCTGAATAAAGATGAGAAGATTATATCACATTTTGAGCATAAAACAGATCAAAACTCTATATCAAACAATCAGATCCGTACTATACTGGAAGATAGTGCCGGCAAAATATGGATAGGTACTTTTTATGGGCTAAATAGTTTTGATACTGCTACCCAACGTTGGGAAAGCTATGTTCATGTAGACAATATCCCCCATAGCATCAGCCACACTTCCATATTTTCACTTTATGAAGACACACAAGGTACAATATGGGTTGGCACCTATTTCGGAGGGGTCAATTATTTTAATCCCTCGATTAATACATTTCGCCTCTATACATCTAATCCTCTTAGTAAAACCCATCTGAGTTATCCGTTTGTAGGCAAAATGACGGAGGATGGATATGGCAATTTATGGATATGTACAGAGGGAGGAGGGTTGAATTGCTTGGATCTAAAAACCAGGCAGTTTTCTCACTTCTTTCATGAAAATAACAAACAAATATCGGCTCTAGGATATAATCTTAAATCGATATGGTATAGAGAAGACAAGCAACAACTCTATATAGGTGTACACAATGGGGGACTTCGCATTTTTGACCTGAAGACCAAAACCTATAAAGTCAAAACTCATAACAACCTGGATAAATACTCGATACCTGATAACATTATAAGGGATATGCAATATTACAATAACAACCTTATTTTGCTGACAGCAACAGGCATTAGCAGGCTTGACCTCAATGATGACAAAGTGTACGATTTCAGTACAGACAGTATTATAGAAAGAGCCTTGAAACAGAGTTTTGTCTATTCATTCTACATCGATAGCCAAGAGCGAATGTGGTTATCTTTATTAGATGGTATGCGATGCATAAACCTGCGAACTAAGAAAATCCAGGATTACAGGAACGACCCTGCTGATCCATATTCATTAGGAAAATTCCGGGTGTCAACAGTTTTAGAAACGGGTGATCATCAACTTTATTTTGGCACATCAGGCTCCGGATTATTCAAGTATCAGCCCGAAACTGATAATTTTAAAAACTATACACAGGAACAAAACGGGCTGATGAGTAATTTCTGCTACCACATTGCAGAAGCTCCATCAGGGAATTTAATTATATTAAGCAATGCCGGAGTTTCGATTTTTGATGCCAAGAACACAGAAAAGGTAGTGTTCCAATCATCGTCTAATTTTCCACTGACTAATTTCTTCCATGGTTCCAGCGCTTATGTTACGCACAACGATGAAATATTTATTGGAGGGGTAAATGGGCTGGTCTCTATATTTGAATCTCAAATGAGTGACTTGGATACGAAAAGATACAACCTTTATTTCGATAAACTATTCGTCAATAATAAACAAATAACACCTAACGATGAAACTCAAATACTAAATCGAACATTATCTGCAAGCAAGGAAATTCGTCTTAAACATAATCAGAATAATGTTATGATAAAGTTTGCCACATCAAACTATTTGATGACAACCGTTCAAGATTACGAATATAAGCTTGTCGGCTTTGACGAAAACTGGAACAAGACCAGTTCTAATATAATAACATATACGAACATACCTGTAGGAAACTACAAGCTACTACTGAAAGAAATAAGTCAGGACGGAAGCCAGAATGGCAGACCTTCTTGTGAAATTACTATAATAATAGACCCTCCATTTTATAAAAGCACAATCGCATATCTATTGTATTTTGTATTGTTTGTCTTGCTTTTGGTTGGCATCATACGTTTCTTCCTCTGGAGATCGAAGTTAAGCATGGCATTAGAGATGGAACGCAGAGAGAAAGAACAGAATGAAATATTAAATCAGACTAAACTGCGCTTCTTTACCAATGTATCTCATGAACTAAGAACACCTTTGACTTTGATTTTAGGCCAGTTAGATATCATTCTCCAAAATGAAAAGATAAACACAGAGCTACATAATAAAATATCGAGTGTCTATAGAAATGCCGGCCATATGCGCAACCTCATTACTGAGTTGATCGATTTCAGGAAACAAGAACAAGGTTTTTCCAAGTTGAAAATCCGGCCGGTTAAACTTGTTGATTATCTGAATAACATTTATGACTTTTTTAAAGAATATGCATTAAAACACAATATAGTCTATCTTTATGAACCTCTGGATGAAGATATAATAGTGTATATTGACCCAGATCAGATGCAAAAGGTTGTGTATAACCTATTGTCTAATGCATTCAAATATACTTCCTCGGGGGAAAAAATTATTATACGAATCGTACTACAGTCCAATAGTGTCATTATCCAGATCGAAGATAATGGGATTGGTATACCCGCTGAATCTATATCCAAAATATTTGATCGTTTTTATCAGGTCGAATATCGCTCCTCTGGCTTTAGCTTAGGATCGGGCATTGGACTAGCCCTCGCTAAAGAAATTGTAAAGAGCCACCATGGTGACATACAAGTAAGAAGCACAATTAATGAAGGCAGCATTTTTGAGGTAATGCTACAATTGGGAAAAGCTCATTTTAGTGCAGATGTTTTAGACGATTTTCTACTTCAGGAAGAGATAGATACAAGTATCGGGAAGAGCAAAGGCTCCGAGATAGTTCTAACACAGAACACTATAAATACATCTGCTGCTGAAAATAATGAAGATAAATCGAAGAACTCTATTTTGATAGTAGAAGACAATGAAGAATTAAGGGCAATGCTGGCAGAGTCTTTCTCGGAAAGATATACAGTATATGAGGCTGTTAATGGCAGGATAGGATTGAATATGGTGCAGGAATTGCAGCCCGACATTGTACTGAGTGATGTTATGATGCCCGAGATGTCTGGAAAAGAAATGTGCTATAAGATAAAGAACAATATGAATATCTCGCATATCCCCGTAATATTGCTGACGGCACAAGATTCGATAGCGCAAACTATCGAAGGATATATGTATGGCGCTGATGCTTACGTAACCAAGCCATTCAATATGGATATCCTGATTTCGCGCTGCAACAGTCTTGTTGTAAACCGCAAGTTGTTGTACCAAAGTTTGGCCAGACAAGAAAACTCTGTTGTTACATTCAATGTCCTATCAGAACACGACCAAAGTCTAATCGACAAGGCAACGGCTATTGTGAAAGAGAACTTCGATACCCCCGAGTTTAATATGGATATACTGGCATCGGAATTAGGTCTTGGCAGAAATAGACTGTATACAAGAATTAAAGATATAACAGGCTTAACCCCGAATGAATTCGCCCTGAATATTAAGCTGAACGAAGCACAGCACTTGTTGGTTAATTCTCCGCACCTGAATGTATCTGACATTTCAGTTCAATTAGGATTCTCATCTGCCAAGTACTTCAGTAAATGTTTTAGGACTTTCTTTGGTGTATCTCCTATGCATTGGCGTAGAGATGGAGATAAGAACAAAACAGAGTAGGCTATATTTTTGTGATAGCATAATTGTAATTGTTTCGTTTATAAATATATGAGTTTCTCATCCAACAGAAATATTCCGCCAGAATTTCTAAAATAGGGAACTTATCCACTGTCAATTAAACAAATGATTTCAAACTTTAAATGCATTGTGACTAACTATATATTAAAGAAGCTCTTTGTGTTTCGATATGTCTTATCAGCCAAATCTTGTACATCCTCATCCAGATGATAAGCCAGTTCGTCCAGAATATGTTCCAGAAATTTAGGTTCATTCCGTCCATTTTTTGGCTTTTCAGCCAGATTACGCGGAGTAAGGAATGGAGCATCAGTTTCTATCATAAGCTTATCTTGCGGGATCAGCTTTACCAAATCTATCAGATGTTTACCCCTGCGTTCGTCACATATCCACCCTGTTATACCGATATAACATCCCAGTTCAAGATATGCCAGTAACTCTTCTTTCCGTCCTGTAAAACAGTGTACGACCATATTTGGGATATCACTCCTGTACTTTTCAAGTATCTTGTAAAAATCCTCAAAAGCATCTCTTTCATGTAAAAACAGAGGCAGCCCGGTTTTACACGCCAGTTCTATTTGTGCTTCAAAATATTGGCGCTGCACATCGCGAGGCGAAAAATCGCGGTTATAATCCAACCCGCATTCACCGATAGCAACAACACAATCCTGCTTAGTCAGTTTTTCCAGATTCTTAATCGTTTCTGACGTGCACGATTTTGCATCATGGGGGTGTACCCCAGCCGTACTATATAATTTACCCGGATATTGTGATGCATATTTTGCGGCATACACACTACTCCGTTCACTGGTTCCCGTTATTATCAACGGACTTACTCCTGCTTCAATTGCAGATTGTACAACCCGCTCACGGTCTTCATTGAATGACCGGTGCATCAGATTAATACCTATATCGATTATTTTCATTGTTCTTTATATTTTAACTAAAAAGTAATGAATGTAACGAAAAATGAAGAATGAAAAATGAAAAATCTGGCTTTCTCTTGTTATATCCATTTTAACTAAAAAGTAATAAAGGTAACAGATTTTACTATCTTTATTTTTATTCTCAAATTTTCTCATTTCAAGTTAATTCATTGGCATATCGGCATATTTGCTAATCGGCACATTAAAATAGTATAGATAAACTTATTCAAGTTTTATTCCGAAATGTATTTCACATCTACAAAATCAGTCAGCCACACACCGTTATCCGATTGATAAAACAGGATTCCAGCCTGATACATCTTACCCGACATAATAGTCAGAATCGCAGGCTTTCCGTGCCTTGAACCCACTTTTGTCGCTGTTTCCTTATCCCTACTCAGATGGACATGCTGACGGCTACCTTTTACAATGCCTTGTTCCATAATCGAGGAGAGGAAACGGGTTGCCGTTCCATGATATAGAAACTCAGGCGGTTCAACAGGCAATAAAGCCAGATCTATATGGATCGAATGTCCTTGGTTAGCCCTGATCTTATTCCGCTTCTCATTAAACGAATATCGTTGTTTGTCATTGGTTTCAACAATCTCAATAAGATCCTCCATCGAAAAATGATAACGGTGCTTTTTACATTTCTCAATAAGTTCTTTTACGTTAGTCCACCCGTTTTCGTCAAGTTCTAACCCTATTTTATCGGGATCGTGCCTGAGCACAAGGCTCAGGAATTTACCGATCCGCTTTTTATCTTGTTCTGTCATTTTTAGTTATACTTTTCTGCCAGTTTTTTCAAGTGACCGCGATAAAACAGATGTTCGGCATCTCCAATAATTTCACTTATATTGAAATCAACGGCATATTGCCTGACGAATTCTTTCACCTGTTCCTTTGTCAAGGTACGCTTATCACTTAAATAATCGGCCATTTTGATTAATAATTTTTCTTGTTCTTTTAAAGTTTGTTCAGCTAATTGCTCAGCTTTTGCAAGTAATTCCTTCGCATCTTTATTTACGGTTTCACTACTGTTGTCGAAAATTACAGATGGAGTATTACTCATATTTTCATTACCGAAACAAGCCCTTGTATCCCCCATTCCGCATACATACAGCACATAAGTAGCCAAACGGGTAGCCTTACCCAGATCGGAACTCGATCCGATAGTTACATTTTCTTCCCCGAAGATGATACGCTCAGCCACAAATCCTCCAAGTAATACTGCCAGACGGTTAATAATCTCCTTTTTGGAGATATAATTCCATTCCGGACGGGAAAGAACAAAACCGTCACTATTGCTATCAGCAGTCACCGAAAATACAACATCCGGGATCGTCTTCATCAATATGGATGACAGGATCGCATGACCGCTTTCGTGGACAGCAACAATAGCCTGTTCATCATTCTGTTTTTCCTGACGGAGTTTTCCCAATACCAATGGTTGTTGGTCGATAATATGATGAATAACAACCTCTTTTTTCAGAAAATCAATCTGTAATGCTGTATTATCCTTATCCGATGCCTTTTCGTTTATCGTAAACCGAAGCGAATCGGCTTCATATCCGTTCAGGTAGATTTCATTCAGTATCTTTCCCAAGCGGGTATTCACAATCTGATGAACAGTGGTAAACAGAGGGCGGGTTCCCTGTGTAGGATATACCCCTTCTTCATATATCAACCGCTCTACCTTTTCATCGAACAACATATTTAAGCCATAAGTACCGGCGACTTTCTTTTTCACTTTATCCAGTTCCAGACGGATAATACCGTAAAATGACTTCTCATCGAAAGCCGGATAGATAATATGGTTATTTCCCAAACGGGCTATCTGTTCGCTACGGAAACGGTTCTGCAAAGCCTGTTTCACTTCGGTCACGGTTATTTCTGCCGATTGGCGGTGAAATTCATTCGCATTCATATCGGGGTTGAAATCGTGGCTCATTGTATATACTTCATCCAGATTTCCCATAACAAATATCAACGATTTGGTACAGTCTACTGTCTTTGGCTTCAACGATGCTTTATAGAGATATATCAGGTAGTCTACCGTCTGATCCCCGTCCATCTTATTTAGTTTCTCCCGCAACTCACTTTTTACCAGAAATAAATGATCGACCATATCGAATATGGTATCAAGATCGCTATCCGATACAAACGGAGCTTTCCTACTTTTCTTTCCTTCGGGTTTATTATTTGGGTTTACAGTTTCCCAATATATACTGTCGTTATCAGTAACCAAACCGCTCTTAACGGTAACACCTTTGTATAGAGCCAGATCGAGTTTCTTGATATATTTATTGAACCAGTCCATACAGTATTCGAAGTCAACAATATCGAATTTACCGCAATCGAGCAGATCCCATACCGCACGTATCGAAGCACGGTCTATTTCTTCCTGATCCTCATTTATTGTCCTTGCCAACTGAAATTCATCCAAGCCGACAATAAAAGGCGTACCGTCGCAATTATTATAAATATCTTTAAACGAATCCTGAATATCAAAATAGCGTGCGGTGCATTCTCCAAGGTCGAAGCGGAAGTAATATTCGGTAAAACCGATCAGTTCTGCCAAACGTTTGATGACCGACGTTTTTCCTATGCCTGTCAGTCCCCAAAGGTTAATAATAACAGGCCGGTCCTGCATTTCCGGAAAAAAGAACCATGAAGTAAGGGTATTCGCTATCTGATCGATAACGCTGTCGATACCTATGAACTCTTTTTTCAATTGGGCGATCGCATTATTTAATATCTCTTTCTTTCCGGACAAATGTCTTTTATATTGTTCTGTTTTTATTTGTTCCATTATTTATATTTTCAATTAGAATGGAAAGTATTCGAAATACTTGTTCCAAAGTTTCTTTTCATATGCTTTTTCCAACTTAAAGGCAAAGATTTCCCCTTGAGGGCAATTTCTCCTGCTTCGCGTTCTTATCCTGTCGATATGATGTCCTATTTCATGGGTCATTACCCTTAGCAACTGAAATGCTTTAATCTGATTCTCACTAAAGTCGCAGATCACATAGTTTTTTTTAAGGGTATATTTTATTCCTAATCTGTCGAATAGGTCTTTATGGTCTTCAAAATATTTATATCCCATTTCTCTAGTCATCTCTTTTTCCCATGCACATATACAGATAACCCCGTTTTGATACCAACCATCACATATAGTATTGCCTTCTGCCAAAACTATTGCATCCAACTCAATTTCTATTTTATCTTTATCCGGCAGAAGTTCCCAAAACTGTTTTATATCTCTTTTTTTCAAAAAATGTTTATATCCTTTTCCCGGTTTCTGAATGTCTATTTGAAGCTCATTCTGCCTTGTATTCCAGTAGTTGGGAGTTTTTGTATTCCTGTTTTTATTGCTTACTCTCCCATCTTTTATTTTAGTTGCTGTTCGTCTTGCAAACATAATCGTAAGTTTAAATTTTAAATTCTATTAATTCTATCGGAGCCCCATTGTGCTCGATCATTGCCACCCGTACACCTTCCGATGGCGGATTCAGGGCTGTAATAATCTTAAATTCATGTCTGGATAATTCATAATCCAGGTCTTCCACCTCAAAAGCGATATGTGGAACTGATTTTACCAATGGATGTATAGGCGAATCATCGTCAAAGCGCATCCATTCTACACCGAAAGGACTTGTCGAAAATCCCGATACATAAAATTTCAGATGAGAAATATATTTCTCACCTTCCCTCTCCTCTGCCGTCGGTATTCCCATATGGTGATATTTCCAGCCCCAATGTTCTGTAGCCAGCGGTGGATCGTTATCTAATCTAATTTTACACATATCGTTATTCCTTATTCATCCTCACTATCCGCGGCATAAACCTGCCGTGAATTTCTACCAATGATTCCTGTGCCGGCATTATACGATCAATATCTTTGTAAGCCAATGGCATCTCCTCCACACTGCCACCTATCAGCGTTACCTGTTGTTGCGAAAGCAATTTCTTCAACGCCGACTGTGTAAACTGCTCTTTTGCCTTTTGACGCGACATTGCCCTGCCGGCACCATGTGAAGCAGAATTGAGAGAATCGGCATTTCCTTTTCCACACACCAGATAACCGGCTGTTGCCATACTACCCGGAATAAACCCCGCAATGCCTTTGCCTGCCGGAGTAGCACCTTTGCGATGCACAATAGCATACCTGCCAGGGGCAATTTCTTCCCGCCATGCAAAGTTGTGATGGTTATTCACATTAGCTATTACTTTCAGTCCAAGTGCTTTCGACAGATTGATATGAATCCGCTCGTGGCAGGCCTGCGCAAAATCACCTGCAAGATTCATACTCATCCAGTATTCCTGTCCGGCATCGGTATCAAGCCCAAGCCATGCAAAGTGCTGTGCCTCTCTTGGCAATTTGCATACTTCACGGGCTATATCACTATAATGCCTTGCAATAGCCGCGCCCATTCCCCGTGAACCTGAATGGGAAAGTAACGCCATGTAATTTCCTGACGGAAGGTTCAGGATATTGTTTTCAATCAATTCAATTTCGCCGAATTCCACAAAATGATTTCCCCCTCCGGAAGAACCTAATTGACGAACAACTTTTCCATGCAGCATCCTGAGTAATGGTGTCAGCTGAAATTCTTTCCTGTCCAGTATCTCATGCTCTTGAGGAAAGCCTAAACATCCATCCATACCGAAATGCGTAAATTCTTTTAGCGCTTCTTTTATCTGATGCGGATAGCGCTTCAGATAATCGGCCTTCGCATCGAATATTGTCAGGCTCATTCTACAACCGATATCTACTCCCACAGCATAAGGGATTACTGCATTTTCTACAGCCAGTACACCCCCGATAGGTAGTCCGTAACCTGCATGTGCGTCCGGCATCAAAGCTCCGCCAACAGTCACAGGCAGACGCATAGCCAGTTCCATTTGTTGCTTTGCCAGGCTTTCGATAAACTTACCACCGTAAGTTTTGTATGATAAAGGTGTATCTGACAGGTCATAAACTGAAAATTGCTTGTCAATGATAGTTGGGGCGAAATGTTCTGCCAGTTTACCCCATATCCCGTCTCCTTTATATTTTTCAGGGTTATCCAACAAATCGGTCAGAGTTGTTTTAATTACTTCTTTTGTATTGTGCTTACAGTACTTGCTTATTATATTTAATGCCAGACTGCGAGCTATATTGTCGGTATATCCCAGTTTACTTAATTCTTTTGGTTTTATGCCCATAATGGTTTGATTGGTATATAAGAATATACAGAGGTATTAAACTAATCTTATTTAAGACCAGATATTCTTTGATTGCGATACAGTGCAGCTAAACGGATATAATGATCCCTGCAAGCCGATATATCAGCAATTAATAATAAAATTTAATGATGAGCTTGAAACTAACCAATAACTATCAACTTTGCAGCCATAAATTGTGATAGATATATTCAAATATTGCCCGGTTCACCATCCCGATAAACCAAATTAGTTTCTTAGTGTTTTTGTGTTCTATTTTTTGACCAACATAATTATACCCTTTCTCTAAACTTTTAAGGGTTAGTATTCTTTTAATTAGATGTTTTTCGTGACTCGGCATAATCCAAATAAACTTGGCTTCCACGCTCGCTACTCAAAACATTCATTTTTACGGATGCAAATATATGAAGTATTTTTATATTAACAAATTTTTAGAATAAAAAGATAATAATTTAATCTTATATCAGTATTATACAAATGCTCAATTAGAATTAGCTAAAATTTATTCCTGCAAACCGGATATACTATCTGTTATTGTAAATAATAAGAAAACACAGTTATCCTAGAATATGAATATTCCTGTAGCATGTCAAATATACAGCTAATTTGCAGTTATGGGAATGCTTATCGTCTGACCGGAGGACTACTTATTAAACCTCCTCTATCAACTTTTTATATCTTATTAAAGCCTCAATATAATAATAGTCTGCATAATTAATGGCAGCATCCACCTCTGATTTGTTTGGCCAATGTCCTACCGAATGTAGAAGGAATGAAGGTTTTGATTCTCTGCTTTGGAATTTGTCAGAAGAAAGCTCTATAAGCATATTTACTGCTGCATCTTTATATTCTTTTGCTTTTTGTGAATCATCTTCCAGTTGTGATAACTCAAGTAATCCCGAAGCGACTATAGCCGCCGCTGAAGCATCCCGCGGTTCATTCGGTATATTAGGAGCGTCGAAATCCCAATATGGTACAAATTCGTCTTTTGGAAGACGGCTTAGATATAAGTCAGTCACTTTTTCTGCAAAGCGCAGGAATTTCTTATCCTGTGTTTCACGATATACCATTGCGTAGCCGTATATAGCCCAGGCTTGTCCCCTTGCCCATAATGTGCTATCAGCATAACCCTGATGAGTTACACCCTTAATAAAATTCCCTGAGATAGTATCATAAACAGCCACATGGTAATTTCCTCCATCCTCACGGAAATTATATTTCATCGTTGTTTCGGCGTGTTTTGTAGCAATATCGTAAAGCCTCTTGCTGCCTCCGTTTTTGGCTGCCCAATACAACATTTCCAGATTGATCATGTTATCCATAATGGTATTGTGTGGCCAATTATTGGGTTCTACTTCACGAGGCCATGACAATATTGTTCCCACCTTTGGATTGAACAGGATCGCAAGTGTATCAGCTGCATTAAGAATAATCTGTTTATATTTTTCGTTTCCGGTCAGACGATAAGCATTCCCATAACTGCAAAATATCTGGAATCCGAGATCATGGTCATAAACGGGAAGCTTGGTCAAAGGTTCCAGCAAATCGGTGTAATATGTGGCCACATCTGCATCTGCCGTATTTCCTGTGTTCTCGTAATTATACCAGAGTATACCTGGCCAGAACCCGACTGTCCATTCACTAATCTCAATTGGTACAAGCTTCCATTGAGTAAGGCTATCCATAATATTACGCGGCATCATCTGCTTACCGGATATTTCGGATAACGTCCTTTCTATTTGTGTATTACAATAGGTTAGGTTTTTATCAACATCAAAATTGTTTGATGTATCGTTCTGAGAACAGGATAACAGTAATATTGAAGAACTGATCCCTAAAATGACATTTCTTAATTTCATATATCTTATATTTTATTTTTTCATTTTTCAACTCTGAACCAGTCTACATCTATCCAGGAACGCTGCGTGTTTGGTGTTTTATTCATAATAAACATACCTGTTTTAGCTCCTATCCATTTGCCCTGACGTGCAGTAAATTGTTCACCTATGTTTTGATACTTCTTTCCGTCCGTACTATATGAGAAAGTGCATATTGCTCCGTCTCTTACCTGTACGCGGAAATAGAATTCTGTATTTTCAAGTTTAGTCTGGTAATTATATTTTATCTCTGTTTTCAGGTTTTTCAGAGGAACTCTGGCTATTTCTTTTTCGGGTGTTTTCTGTTCGACATCCTTACAGACAATCTGTTCCACTTCATAGCCTGTTGTTGCTTTTACTAGTGCTATATAGGAATAATCCCATCCCATCATTATCAATCCGGCTTTGTCTCCCTCATTCTGTAATACTGCCGTTACTTTCATTGTGGCTGTAAGTTCAGGTGCAGTCGGTTTCTGCATCAACAGGTTCGGTATATCCCAGAAGTTAGTATAGTTTTCAGGATAATATTGGCCATACATCCGGTAATATCCGAGATTGGAAGCATAGCCCCATGTCTGTTTGGGATTAGCATGCCACGACCATTGTAAGCTTAGTTTCGGGCTATTAAACTCATCGCTCTCCTGTGGAGTTTCTATCGGATAGGTTTTTCCTACATTCGGCTTCTTATATGTTAGTACAGGCTCACCGCAGTAACCTTTATCATTAATACCCATTACAGGCCAGCCGTCTTTCCATGTAACTGGTTGCAGATGGATAATACGTCCATATGCTCCCTTATCCTGAAAATGCATAAACCACCATTCGCCCGTTTGTGTTTCAACCAACCCTCCCTGATGTGGTCCGTTGATATTAGTACTTCCTTGATGTAGCACTTTCTTCATTTCATATGGGCCATATACATTTTTTGAGCGAAGAGCTATTTGCCAGCCCATTTCCACTCCTCCGGCTGGAGCCAGCAGATAATAATAACCATCTTTCTTATAGAACTTACCGCCTTCGGTTGTATGATTTCCCTGTAACAGCCCGTCATAAATAAGGCTTTCTCCACTTATCGTTTTTGTGCCGTCTCCATTCAGTTCGCAAAGAGTCATTACACTGTTCATATTGGCACGACTGCCCGCCCACGCATGAGTCAGGTACACTTTTCCATCATCATCGAATAGTGGACTCGGGTCTATCCTGCCTTTACCCGGAAGTACAAGGATTGGTTTATCCCATTTGCCCAGTATATCTTTTGTCTTGACTACGTAAATACCGAAATCGGGATCGCCCCAATAAATTATATATTCACCTTTATGATAGCGGATACAGGGAGCCCAGACGCCTTTGCCATGTTGTGCTTTGTCAAAGAAATTTTGTGGTTCTACTCCTCCAAGATATAAATCGTGCAGGGCATAGTTGACTATTTTCCAGTTAACCAAATCCTTTGAGTGAAGGATAGGTAATCCTGGTACACAGTTGAAACTGGACGCAGTCATATAATAGTCATCACCCACGCGTATTATATCCGGATCGGAATAGTCGGCATAAAGAACCGGATTTTTATATGTCCCATCGCCTTGGTCGGAAACCCAAACCTGTGATTTATATTGAGCGTGAGTAGTAAGGCTGATAATCAACCCCAATATGATGGTCAGTTCTCTCATAGCTTGATCTTTTGATATGTTGTCTTATCCTTTTTGATTTCCTTTCCTCCCGCTCTTATTATAGTGACAGGTTTGTTACACGTGAAATAGTATTCTCCATTTTTATATTCGAGTATTACATTTGATTTTTCATTCGCTTCGATGGTAAAGCCTTTCCCCTGAATAAGTGTGCCATTACCCAAGAATAGCGTAAAATCCTTATTATTCTCACTTATCACGGCATAAGTTCCATTAGCAGCCATGTTGTTGTAAGACACATCCTCATCCTTTATTGAAGAGAATATATAATCCGTCCTTCCTGATTTACTTTTTACTATTAATCCTACAAAGTCAGGAGAAACACCAGCGACATCAAACGATTCTATCGACTGGATAGATTTTCCTTCTTTTTCCGTAGTTGGTTCGAATATGGAAACAAACTGATGGTTCCATGCCTCGCCATGTTGACGGGCAGCAATAGTCAGATAAGGCGATTTATTTACCTCATACGGAAAATCATTATTATTGCGAAAAGCTTTGCATGGTGGAGCTTTAATGGAAAATACCTCGCGCCCTTCCTGTCCTTTCATCCATAGGTTCATATAAATATTATTACCATCAGGAAAGCTCATTTTCCAAATTGCCTGATAGTCCTCGTTTGTTTTTGCAGACTTCTTATCCCACATATAGTCGAGGGCAAACAGATGTCCTCCGGCAAAAGCCATTTCATCACTAGGCTGCAAATTAAGATTTTCACCTTTCATATTTTGGATAAAAAGTTCCTGTCCTAAATTATGGTAGAAATAGTCGTGAAACTTATCTCCACTGCGTTGTTTCTTCGAACGGAAAATATCCACATAATAGCCTGTCGTTTCACCTGTGCTGATAATGCTTAACAAACGGTTCTGATCGCTGCGGCTTTCGGGTTCTAAGAAATAGACATCCGAATATGTTATATCAGGATAATAACCTTCCTTTTGGTTCGATTCGGGATAACAGCTAAGTAAATCAAATGGATGATTACTTAGCATTTCCGGATATTTCGAGATACCGTCTACCATTACCGTATTATGGGCAGGGAATTGCGAGTAATATTCCAGATAGGGTTTTTCGAAATAAGATGAGCCAATGCCCGATTCTGCACCTAGTATATAACCTTTACCGTATAGTTCCATCGCTACGCCGTTACTATGGGCATGGTTGCCATAGGAGGCATATTGCGATATCATCATACCGTTTTGCTTGTCATCGTATTTATTACGTTGTACAAACCAGCTTACATTCGGAGCATAAAATGTTTGTGTGATATAATCACCAGGTTTGCCTTTTTCTATATTCTTATCCAACACAAGCGGCTTGCTGGTAAAGAACGATGCAACCTGTGGGGCTAGCTTCTGTGCACCGGTGTTTTGTTGTTCTGCATTTGGCTCAAACAACTTGTACATTCTGGTAAACAATACCTCTTTATCCTTATTGCCATGCTTTTGTGCCATACGGACCATATCGCTCATCGCTTCTGTATTAATACCTCCATAATATGTATCACCAAAGGCTGTTATCTGCTTATTGGGGAACAAGTATTGAGGAAGCATTTCCACCGCTTTTTCCATTACAGGCATATATGGTAATAAATTCTGATTGAAAGTATTATCATAATCACGGATAAAATTAGTCAGGTCTTTGGTTACTCCCTGTGCATATCCGGGACATTCGTTCCATATGCCTGTATTGTAGTCGTAGCCGTATTTCATAAAGTCGGTCAGTGACCATTGACGGGCGGATGTCTTATTCAATATATAGTCGATATAATATTCGCGTCCTTTGCCGTCTGTATAGTTCTTATTATCTTCTAAAACCATTGCCACTTTAAGTATAAACTTTGATTTATGAAGGTTCCAATTGTTATGGGGTACGCCATTTTTTATACTCAGGTCTATCCATTTTTTTAATGTAGAGTCATACATGCCCATCTTATCACTATGTTTTGTTTTTACATAAGGATGAATAAAATCATAGAGATAAGCTAGTTCATTGAGAATACGTTCCTGTATTACTTCGAATGTGGAAAGTCCTGCTAAAGTATTGGCATGACCGTTACCCAGATCGATGGGTTCTGTGCGATAGAACATACCTGTCATATAGGTATCAAACAGATCGAAAGCAAATTTGGCGTATTTTTCATCATCAGTAATCCAATATATAAAAGCCGCATCCTTACCGATTCGCATAATTTCTTCATTAACGCTTTCGATACTTCCACCCGATACATTCGATTGATCAACCCATTCCAATGGATTACCCTCTTTTGATGTATTACGAAAATAGACACCTTTGGTATCGTCCATATAAGGAATGACATCTTCTATCTTTGGCCGGCTGAAAGATGAACTTATCCCACGTGTGCTACCGAAACGGACAGTAGGAACAGGCGCTTTGCCCTCGGCATGGGAATAAGCTCCACCATTGATATATACCTGTGTAGCATGGCTTTTCCAGTACATCATCAGTCGTGAATAAAGCCAGTCGGGTTCTTTTTGTGTTTTCTCTACATAGGGATTTATCCTGTCTAAAATCCCTTGCATTACCTCTTTTGCCCATGCTTCTTCTTTTAGCTGCTTTTGTAAAACAGTCTTATAGTCCGGTGTAGTCATCAAGCGGGGATGAGACTGAGGCAGATTCTCAGGTAATGGTATTTGCTGTGCCGATAAACCCGGATAAACAAATAAGATGAAAATGACTAGAATTAGATATTTCATTTTTTCGTTTTTTTTATTTAAAGCGAATATTCCTGATAAACTCATTGTGACGGAAATAATCCAGATTAGTAATCTTCTTTCCATTTATAGTTACATTCTCAAATGTCACATCTTTTATTATCTGATCTTTAGTTAATCCTTCAAGTACACATAAGCTTTCATTCGTACCATTGTAGGATATATTGCGGAATGTAACGTTTTCTATTCCCCGTCCGGGTTGTTTGTCATATTTCTCATTGAAACGGACTTTTATATACAACAACCGTCCTTCCTGTATATTTTCCACCCTGATGTCTTCACACAATATATTTCGTACCAGATTACGATCGCCGGCATCGATAGAAATACAACCCTGATAAGGAGGATCGTCTTCATCATGCTCTAAAATATCCACATTGCGGATCGTTATATTCTCCATAACCTCGCCGGGATCATTGTCAGGATCTCCATGACCTCCCATATTTATAGGGTGGGCTATATCTGCCCATAAGGTGGAATTCTGTAATGTAATGTTACTGCTCCCCCCATAAAAATCCCATCTGTGATTATACAAGGCTATACAATCATCGCTATTACGCATAAAAACATTATCGATCAATACATCCCGACAACACATCATATCGATACCGTCGCTCCATCCCTGATTGCTAAACGATCTGAAATTACGAATAGTTATTCCCGATGATTGTCCGCCTGCAATCGAATAGTGGCGAGGATTGATAGCTATTATATCATGAACTTCCACGTTTTTGGAGAAGTTGATAGCAATCCCTTGTGTAGGTTCCAGAAGAAAACCTCGTCCACATATCTGCACGTTTTCTACATTCTCACAGAGTAGTTTTCCTTTCAGCACTGCACCACTTTCCATATATAGAGTGGTATTCGATGGTATTTTGAAAACCCCTTTATCTTCTTCGGCCGGTGTATGTAATCCAGCCTTAAAATACATGACTCCTTCCGCATCTTCTTTAGGCTTATTTGTTTCAAGGGGGTTTGTGAAAATATGCAGATTACTGAGACGGTCTCCATTAAATTCTACCGACAGGTTTTGAGGGGTGTCAAGTGTAAAAATTATGACATTATCATTTATTTGTGGTATTACACCTTTCGATAGCGGACGAATGACGGCTTTATTAATATCTCCGTTATTCTTTTGCACTTTGACCTCAACAACACCGTTAAAGTCAAAATAAACCATCGATGCATTGGATTTCGTATCCATATCCACTTTTACATTGTACTCATACAGGTCTGTCCACTCACGGTCTCCGGGCACACGCACCTGCACGGTATAATCGTCGTTATGCATTCCGTAATACAATTCTTTTGGTACAGAATGAGTAACAATCTGCGTGCAAACGTGGTTGTTTACAAATATAATTAAGAGTAATAGTACAAATGATGATGTCTTTTTCATATTTTATTTTAATAAATCCCAATAAACTACATAACGCTGGTGATGAATCTTATAGATAGGTTCTAAACGAACATTTTCTTTTTCTACAGAAAAGGCTAAAGGACTCCCTGCAAGCGGTTTGATATATTGTTCCAGATTCTTTTTATTAAGACTTAATTCTGTTTTTATACTTACAGGAACATTATAGTCGTAAGTATAGTAATCATTATACAACATAGGATTTGAGAATGGCGCAGGGGCTTTCATTCCTTCCGTACCCATTGTGCCTGCAAGGACAAGAGGCCCGTACATCACAGCAGCTTTATCAGGGTTGTCGTTAGTTTCTGCCAGATACAGATTCATTGGATAATTTACCTCTATTTGATCCCCATCCTTCCAAGTTCTGTCAATTGAGATATAACTCGATTGGGTTTGTTTTATGTTTATTTTCTTCCCGTTGACTTTTACCGCCACATTCTTTGCCCACTCGGGATAGCGTAGGTAAACTGGCATTTTGATATTCTTATCTGTTGATATAGTAAGCCTTACATTTCCATTTTCAGGAAAATCTGTTTCCTGTTTTACTTTTACACCTTTTTCGTTCCAGGTCAGTTCTGATGGAATAAAGAGGTTTACATACAATCCATTGTTGTCGTGGTAGTAAATAGCTTCTCCATATTTTGCATGATTTTCAAAACCTGTACCGACACAGCACCAGAAAGAGTTTTCAGGTGTGCTGTATACCTTATGCGCTCCGGGAAGCAATGGCAGGAAGTAAGCGACCATTCCCGACTGAGGGTCTTGTTGACCGAGAATATGATTATATAATGCCCTTTCATAATAATCTGCATATTTCGGATCAGCATCCCAGCAGAACAAATGTCGAGTAAGTTTTAGCATATTGTTTGTATTGCATGTTTCCTGTGTATAGCCCGTCAGGTTTTTGGAAATGCTGTCGGAGTGAATGAACTTTTCTTTATGGCTGTTTCCTCCTGTGCAATAAGTTTGATGGTCTATAACTGTATTCCAGAAAAAGTTAGCTATGTCTTTAGACCGTTCGCTACTATGCAGTTCGTAATTTCGGGCTTCACCTATTACTTTTGGTATGAATGTATTGGCATGTTTGAAATAAAGGTCGGCTTTATGTTCTGCTAATGGATCGATAACAGCAGCATGATAAAAGAATTCGGCTAATTTTTTATGTTCTGAATTTCCGGTTATTGCATACAGATTATAGAAAGCCTCATTAATGCCTCCAAATTCGTTGCGGAGCATTATTGTATGTTGTTCTTCACTAAGCGGCATTAGTTTCTGATATGCCCATGAAGCGGCTTTTTGCATAATTTCGAGTGCATCTTTGTTGTCACAATAAAGATACTGGTCGATAAGCCCTGCATAAACTTTATGCAGTGTATACCACGGCGCCCAAACGCTTTTTCCTGCTATATTACGATTGATAAGGTTTTCAGGGTAAGCACTTATATACCCTTTCTGCCCATTTTCTATCAGGACTTCTTGTACTTCTGCCAGTCCTTTCACAATACTGTCTGACTTTATTTTATACCTTTCATCTCCGGTAGAGGCAAAGAGGTAGGCTAATCCGGATAATATGTGTCCTGTGGAGTGTCCGCGAAGTTCGCAGTCGAGAGATTCCCATCCTCCTAGTTTTTTTACAGTCATATAACCGCCTTCGCGTCCGGCATAAGCCCCTGCCGTATTGCGGAAACTGTGAAGAAGCCTGTCTACACCGAGTGATAATATCCATTTGGATTCGCGTTCCATATTTTGACGAAAAGGAGAATCAAGTAGGCGAACGTCTTTCAGGTCGAAACTATAGGCTTTGACCTCGCCGTTCAGTGGCTGTTTGATCTTTCCTTTATGCTGACCGGGATAGACGGATTGAGCAGTTAATGTAGAACAGCAAAAAAGGGATAACAATGTTATATAAATTATTTTCATGCTTATAGTATCTGATTTGTCTTATATGCTTTATACTTCTTCAAATCCTCTCTTGTCGCAGGAGTGAAATGGATAGCACACCCGCCGCTTGCTTTCAGTTGGAATTGCAGGTTGGTTGCATTATCTACTATCAGCCGGGTTATCCTTACTTTGGTTTTAGTTTCTATTTTATCATCATCAGTATAGATATTAGCTACATATTTCTTTCCTGCATCCAGAAAAGACAGGGGAGTCACAATACTGTGTGCATCATTATTACCTATGGTGCCTAAAAACCAATCCTGAGCACTGCGACGGGCAATCGTTACAGACTCCCCTATATCTCCTGCTATAACTTTCGTGTCATCCCATACTGTTTTTACCTTATCGAAAAATTCTATTTCAGGTTCTCCTGTATATGCCGATGGCTGATCGTACCAGTACATGAACTGCAACGGGCTGTAATATACTGCCGCCATAGCCAATTGATGTGCATGCGTTGTTTTTATCCTGTTATCATAGTAACAAATTGTATAATCTCCTGCACCTGCAAGAAAACGTGTAAACGGCAATATCGTATTACTTGTAGCATCCGGAAATTCTTCATTGCCCCGAATACCTTCCTGTGTCATCAGGTTAGGATAAGTACGGCTGAAACCTGTCGGACGGTACTCGTCATGGATATCGACCAACATCTCATATTCCGCACATTTCTTTACGGCATCGTGAAGCCATGTACTCCAATGCTGGTTACCGATCTGAACAAAACCAAATTTTATACCTTTTATTCCCCATTTTTTATAGAGCGGTAATATTTCATCCAATTGCTGAACAAGTGCGCGCTGATTTACATATACCATCAGCCCGATTCCTTTTGATGCTGCATATGCAGTCAATGCAGGAATATCAAAATCCCTGTTCTCTGCCACCTTTGTAGCATCCGAACTCATACTTATTTCAGGGCCATACCAACCGGCATCTATATGAATATATTGAAGTCCGCGTTCGGCAGCAAAGTCGACACATTTTTTAGCATCTTCCTGAGTCATTTTAGCGACACGAATGACTTTCCCCGGCTTAATCCATGAAGTATCTTTTATCTTGTTTTCAGGATTAAGGTTTAATATTATATCATTGTTTGCAATTAAATCAATTGCCTTTTCAGCCGCCATGATTACACGCCAAGGAGTATTGTACGGAGTAATTATATCAACTGAACTATATAATGAAGCTTGCAATGTATTAGCTTTTTTATCACTCAAACGGAATTTCATACGGGCATAGTCAATCATCCCAGCTTCGGCAAGGGCTACAGTAAGCCCATTTTGCAGTTTCATTGTTAATGGACGCTCACACTCATCTCTCCAATTCTTTAGAGGTAAGAATGAGTATGGCCCCTGTGCCCAACGCTCATAATATGCCATTGTTCCTTCGGGTAACGTAAACTGTGTTTGTTCGCCAACTATATGAAGAAACAATCCATTAGTGGCCTCTGGGAAATGATAACGGAAAGCAACTCCTTCATCATAAGCGCGGACTATAAAATTCATATGATAATAGCGCCTCCTGTCATAAGTATGTTCTTTTATTTCTTTGTGTTCAACTCCACCTTTTTGAAATTTCAGAGTCAATTCGTTGTAATGATCCTTAATTGTATTACGTTCACCGTATAAAGGTTTCCATGTATTATCTGTTGTGCGACTATTTTTATCAGTGAGAGTTAAGTTTTCACCCCATATTTTGCAGGAATCATTTTGAATGCCTAAAGCTGATTCAAACAACTGGTTTTCAATTAATACTCCCAGTTCCGATTCTTCTATTACAGTTTTGTTATTATAAGAGAGAGTATAATACATTTGTTTTTCCCCGCCGGAAAACTCTTTCTGATAAACTTCGAATATGTATTTTCCATCGGGTGATGTTATTTGCGAACGGGTAGAATCAATAACTTTCTGTGCAGAAAGAATATTGCAGAAAAAAGATGTGATAATTAATAAAGAAAAATACTTTTTTAAGTTTCTCATATTTTGATTGTTTTGATTAAAGGATAATTATTGCCCGGCGATAACTATATAAATTAGGGCTGCCATTGTCGTTTACCTGAAGTATGACATGAAGGGTATCACCTTTCGCATTTGACAAATCAACTTCTGTTGTCATCCCATTTTCGTTGCATAATACGGCTCCGTCCACATTTCCTGCTTCCGGATAAATCCACCATTTTATATCTATATCGTCTTTATCGGGATCGGAAGTACCTGTTGCCGATAATAGTATTTTTTGTTTTCCTTCTGTTTTTATATACAACACATCCTTTGTATGGTCGCCATTTAAAATAACAACCGGATTATGGTTTGCCTTTTCGTATGTATTTGCAATACACCAATCCATTCTGGCTGCAAAATCATATTGAAAATGATCGCGCCAACGCCAGATTGTTGTTCCGTTAGATGTATAAGTTTTCCCTGCATCATATTCGACGGTATCGCGGCTATCTTTATTACTTGTCCAGATTGGTCTGGTCTCCCCGTATGCCTGATAAAGCTTATAACGGCCGCCCCAGCCTCCATAATCAGGGCTTATATTCCAACCCAAACCATTATTTATCAAGCCGAAGAAAGACGGTGTATCTCCTTCCATCTGAACAGCCGTTGGTGGGTAACATTCTCCTAAAGCTCCGTGATTTTTCATTATATTTTTTCCCAGCCAAGGGCTATCAACCAAATCGAAGTGATATAATACTCCTGATCTATTATGACGGTCTCCTGCAATTCCATTCCATGTAGCTGAATAATACTGCTGAAAATCAGGATTAGAAGGGTCTACAATATAAAAAAGAGAAGGGAATTCTTTACGTATCCACTGGCCTGCATCATCTTGGTCTGAAATCGAATATACTTTTAATTGAGAAACAAGAACACTCAATTCCTCTTCATTTAATTCGCTGCGGGCATCCAATAACGCCTGAGCCAGCGTGTTAGCACCTCCCCATAATAGCACCCACAGAGGACGAGTATCTTTTTTCTTCGCCGCTTCAATCAATAATCTTGAACCAGTAGTTGATTTACCTATTCCAACAGCATCCAACCCATAAGTTGGTTGCCCTGTGCAAGTTACCGCCTCCAATTCTTTTTGAGTTGGAAATCCTGCGGCATGCTTCGACAAATTGCGGTGAACTAACCCATAAGCGGCCAATTGTCTTCTAATCAAATCTTCCCTTGTGTCTTTTTTCAACCAACAGGATGTTGTGGCAACCAAACCCTCAATATCAAACTCATTGCTATATACTAACAGACGCACTAATGATTGTTCGTCATCGGGTTCATTATTGATATCGGTCAGTATGAAAACACGGGGTTTTAAAATATTATCTTGTGAGTACACATTAAAAGTTCCCGACATAATGTAAAGAAATAATATAAATACTATATTCTTCATTTTGCTAAAGTATAGATATTCAGTCATATTTATTATCCTACATTGTCTCATATCCACGGCCATTTTGTTTCATTTTCACTTTATACCTGTTTTTTCTTATATAAAAACTTCTTTCAACAGCCTCAGCCGTTTTATATTTACCTTCTATTCCGTATTGCCATGCTACAACTGTCACTTTTACAGGGTATTTGGCTCGCGGCGGTATTTTGGTTATTATAAGTTTATCTTTAATAATCTCAGCAGGTCCTTCTTTTACATAGTAACAGACAGGTAATCCACTATCAGACTTAGCTTCGAGTGTTACTTCTTTTGAGTTTTTCGATATATTATCTATCGGATTAAATAATATATTCTGTGCTTTCCCTTCTTTTATTGGGTAAGGGATTCGGATATTGAGTTGCTGAACCGAACTCTTATATTCTTTATCTCCTTCATGATGTGCAATAAGCCATATATCGCCTGTACGCTTAGGGTTGTTCAAACCCATACGATAAAAACAGACCGTGAAAGTTGTATCATTTATTTTTTGAACCGGGCCGCATATACGGTCGATCTTTATATTTTCTTTTTTTGAATGATTTTCTGCTACAGAACTACGTAGTGAATCTGTGAATATAGCCGCCAGATGAAATATCAATCCATCCTGTTCGGGTTTGAATCTCACATTGTAATTGGCATGTGACTTTTCTCCGAATGGCAATAATATTCCATCCTGCACGATACCTATATATTGCGCTTTCTTGCCTCTTGCTTTCTCATAATATCTTTCTGTAAGAGTTGCTATTTCCTGGTCGAAATACCAGAAAGCGTCATGACGATCACCTTTATACTCTGGATATGGAGCGGTATCGGCTCTTCTTTCCTGATCCGGATGCCAGCGGTCTGCCAGCCAGCCTTTTTGCGGGTCTATCGGCTTCAATTTTATTGGTCTATCATTCGGTATTGTTTCCGGTAAGCGGAATTTGGCTGCTTTTCTGATAAATAATGCCAGATATTCTATCAGCATATCTGAATGATCGAAATGCCCGTGTCCTGCATCGGCAAGGAGCGAAACCGGGGCTTCCGGATAATTTTTCTTGTAAATTATGGCTGGATCAAGACGGTCTTCCCACCACTCGTATTCACCCATAACCATTAGTCCGGGTATACCGTTGGTATTGCGATTCTGCCAGTCTAGGTTCGGACGCCCGCAACCGGTGAGGTTAGTTTTAGGAGCGTCGCCGTGTACAGACAGTATTGCTAAAGTTCTTTCAGGATTCCATGCCGCAAAGTTCCATGGAAAGGACGCATAGGCAGAATGTCCGACAGGTACTATCGGGGCGTATTTTATCTTTGTATAACCGGATACTTCGGCCAGGGATTCAAGCATTTCATCAAAAGCTGCCTGCGCACCTGTTGCTGTATCGAATAGCGGGTCTATTCCCGGTGTCACCCATATTTCGGCAAAACCAATCTCTGACATGGTTTTCCTAAAATCGGGGTGTTCCATAATACCTTCTTCCTGCATGTTGTGCATACCTACAACAATACCTCTTACCTGCTTACAGTCTGACGGTATCCAAAGGAAAGCACGGGGATGATCGTTTGTCTCATCCGATTTCATGCTCTTTATTTCTACAGACCATTGCCACTCGGCAGCAAATAAGCCTTTGACGAAAATAAAAAGTATAAGGAATAAGAGTATTTTTGTTTTCATGGTCTTTTTAATATAAACAAGGGGCAAGTCTTTCGGTGGAAAAGCCCCTTGTTTTATTTTCTATGAATTTATTGACGGTACATCATCAAAGTACCCCATCCCAATTGATCGAAAGCTCCACTGTTGCCACCATAACGGCTGTCGCCAGTTCCACCTTCCGGACGCATTTTGTCCGATAGTTGTTTGGCATATTTATAACCACTGCCTAATCCTTTTACATTAGCATAGTGATTATAAAGAATTTCCCATCCCGGACGCACACCTCCACGTCCCGTGTCATCAGCGACGGATGTATGTATAGCTCCATGGTTCTGATCCTTGCAACTACATCCTGTACAATATTTATATTCTTTGAAAGGCATTTTATCGGCAGTGATGAGCCATGAACCACTGGCATTGGCATTGTCTGTGCCATCTTTTAGGTTGAATAAAGCTGTATATTCTCCCATTTTCATCAATGCATTATCACTAGCCGCGAAAAAGTCCAGTTCGGCTACAGATTCGTTATCCTGATATAGCGTATAAGCCATTTGCGCAAGATTGGCCGCAACGGCAACTGTCATCGATGCATGTCCCTGATCGCGTCCGCTCTCCTGATTCTGGCAAAGAGTTTCACCCGAGTTTAGCGGATCGGTAAATGCTCCTTGTATCATATTTTTGAGACAGCCGTTTCCGGCACCATTATGAAAATAGTTGACCACATAATTGACCATATCATCGTCTTCGGTCAAGACACCAATAGACAGATATGAGCACAGATTCACCAAATCCCAGTTAGACCAGTAATGCAACGGACAATTATTTGCTCCCTGATGATTATCCAGAAAATCTTTATTCTTAGATGCGAAAACACGGACCATCCATGATTTGAATGTTGCCAGATCACTGGCTTTCCATCCTTCATAGTTTTGTAATATCTCAGCTGCATTGGCAAATGTGTAACCCTGGCAACCAGCAGCAAGCTTATGATTAGCGTCATTAGATGTCACTTCGGTACACGTTGCCGCCCAGTCGTTCAGTATTTTTACAGCTCCATCTGCATATTGATTATCACCTGTCAGTTTCCATAAGAGAGCTTTCTGATATGATGATGCAGCGTCACGCATGGCATAACTATAATTCTCCGAAGCGACACCGGTTCCGGTCACATCACCACGAACGATTTTCGTTTGCGGATTGTGTGCATAACCGGCCGCTGTATATACAGAGTTTTTTAGACTCTGGTACTCGTCTTTCACCGCCTGAGGTGCCGTGCCATTATCCAGCATCGATTTCACCCTGTCGAAGTCATCCTGATTGAACATGGCGCAGGGATGATTATATGTATATTGTGCTTCTACTGGCTTTTCCGGTTCTTCAGGTAAAGTCAGGTCTACAGTGCCATGTTTATTTTCCTGACAGGAAACCGACATTGCCAAGAGTAAGATGGCGCTTGCTGTTTTAATTAAATTCTTAATCATTATTTAGTTTCTTTTAAAGAACCTGTTAATAATGGAATCTTATCAACAGGTTCCGGATTATCGATCTTTTATTTAATTATATCGTAAGTCAAACCTTCTGATGTGATATAGGCTTTCAAATCATCAATAGTTTTGAACGACTGCATCCAGTATACATTATAAGTGACTTGCTTAGTCAATGTCTTTATATCGGCATACTTAAACTGTAAAGTAGTAAAGGTCGCAAGCGCGTTGGTAGGCAGGATGCCTCCTGTAGCCCATGCCTGACTGCTCATGTCGTAAATAAACACATGACTGCCATCGCTACACTTATAATCGTGAAGCCATTTGTTATTATTGCCATTCAATCCTCCGCTGTAGGCAGCCCCATTGCAATTACCAGATGCATCTAATGTAATATTACGTGCAGTTACCCCATCTGCTGCATATTTATCCAAGGCATCCTCCATACGGATAGCGACAATCGGATATTTACCGGCATGTAACCAGGTCTTAGGACTCCAACACCTGAAGTCACCGCGCTGGTTAGTATCATTTTGTGTATAGGTTGTCACCTTCACCATTCCATAGCTCCATACATGTGATGAAGAAGTTCCGTTTCCTGACTGTTGTGCATTATACCATGTGTAATTACTTTGGTCGTGGAATAATTCTCGAAGCAATCCTTCTGCCAGGTTCAGTTTGATAGAAGAGGTATTGCCTGTTGACGGGCATGTCGCGGTAATGGTAACATCTCCGAATACGCCTTCCTGATTATAGGTTACTACTCCGTTCTGAACAGTTGCAATGCTTTCATCGCTCGATGTCCATTCTATCAGAGACAAGGTGGCGTCAGTCGGTACTGTGGTGAAATTCAAGTTTAGTGTCTTCTCATTTATCGCACAGAAATAATTGTTGTTGACAGAATATGTTTGATCGATTGTAATGCTTTGTGGTTCAACAATTTGTTTTACCGTAATAATTTTAGTTGCAATAACCTGAGCGCCGTCTAAAGATGTCGCGGTGATGGTTGCCGAAGCAAAAGTTTCACTGTTCACTTTACCGGTCACAAGCCCATTCATATCTACTGTAGCAACAGATTCGTTGGAACTAGTCCATTTTACAGTCCGGTAAGTCGCTTCTTCCGGTAAAATAGTAGCAGTAAGCTGTAATGTTTCCCCTGCAAAGACATCGTCTGCCGGAGAACTTAATGTAATAGACTGTGCAGGAACTAACGAGTTCGCTACGACAATTTTCAATGTACCATAGATATTACTGCCCGAGTAAAAAGCATCAGGAGCAACCTGAATGATGGAATATCCTGCACCATCGCCGCTGACAGCAGTAACTTTGTTGTTTTCGTCTACAGTGGCGACGCTTACATCACTCGATGTCCATTTTACATCTTTGAAAGTTACTTCTTCAGGCAGGATTGTATATCCGAATGTTACACTTTCGCCTTTTATCATCGGCAGCACTTTAATACCCAAAATCTGATCGGTATAAATAAGTGGCTGTAATTCAGCCGGGACCGATATCTCGACAGATTTAGGATAGATGGCCGATGAAAGATTTGACGAAGCATCGTCATCACTACAGGAAACCATCGCAATAAAGGTTGCAGCCAGCACTAAACAACCCGAGCTATATTTCTTCAATATATGTTTCATAAATATCTTACTTAATGGTTAAACATATTTAGTTTGTCCATCCCGGATTTTGTCCCAGTTGTGGATTCAACTGCCTCTGGTCGGATGGTAGTGGATAAAGATAATGTTTATCTTCCCAGACTCTGCCGTCGTAAAGGATGATGCAGCCATCTCCGTCCAACGGTCTGGCTTGTGCGGCCCAATTGGCTTCGAACCATGTACCTGACACCTTCACACCAAGTTGATCCTGAATCATTTCGGTAGAAGCGGTAGCCCAGCGTTTCAGGTCATCTATACGAAATCCTTCGAGAAATAATTCGATACTGCGTTCGCGGCGGATTTCTTCACGCATCGACAGGCTGTTGGCATTAACAAAACTGTTGCTTAATTTCGGCATATTCTCATTAACACGCAAACGAACCAGGTTGAGAGAGTAATCCAGGTCATCATCAGAGATTGAGCCGGTAAGTTCATACACAGCTTCAGCATAATTCAACAATACTTCGGCATAGCGGATCACAGGATAATCCATTGATTCATAATAATCGGCGACCTGACGTTCCACCGACCATTTATTGTTCTGATAACCACTGTTAGAGCGCACATTAGCTACGAGGCTGCTGTTAAGGTCTTCATCGTCCCAGGTCACGCGCCATTTTCCGTCATTATTCCAATAGTTCTGCCCGTTTTGCAGCATCGTATTACTCATCCTCATATCCCGATTAAGGAACTCATCAGTTGCACCGGTATATCCCTTGAAAAGAGAGGACTTTGAAACAGGCAAACCATCTGAACAAAGATACATGTTAGCCAGCTTACGGGTAACGTAGACAACATTTCCCTGCATAGCATGTGTAATATTAATTCCCAGATTATCGCCATCACGATGGCGGTGGGCTAAAATATATTCCAGATTGTCTTTCTTTGTAAGGTTAGCCGGATTACATTGCGCGGCATCTTCCAGAATGAACATATAATGGTAACTCTGGTCTCCTAATGTTTCGTTGTAGAATATTTGGTATTTACCATATTTTATCACATCATCAGCTGCATTCTTAGCTATAGTCAGCAATTCAGTGCTGCGGCTGGTATTAGAAGAGGCATTACTACCTCCTGTATGGAATTTCTGCCAGGTACCTTCATAGAGGGCTACACGCGACAACATTGCCAATGATGCATACCTGGTCAGACGCCCTGTTTCCGTGGCTGTTTCCGGAAGTACTGTTGCGGCATCCTGCAAATCTTTTATCACCTGATCAATAACCTCGTCACGGCTGTTACGGGGAGCAAATAATGTCGGATCATCAATATCCAATGGCCTTGTCAGCAAGACAACATCTCCCCAGATCTGAACCAGCTCGAAATGCAGATAAGCCCGGAAGAATTTGGCTTCGGCAATCGGAATTGCAATTGCGTTCTTATCGCTAAATGATTCGGCTCTGTCGAGAAGCAGATTGGTATAATAAATACGCTTGTAGATCTCCGTATAATTTTTGTCTGTAGCCGGAATGGTATTAGTCCCCTGACTGTAAGTATTTATAGAAGAAGTAGCTATCAGGTCGGAACGATAATCACTATGAGGGCCATCACTCACTCCCGAACCATAATCCACACTCATCTGAAAATCGCGGGTCCAACTATAGAATTGGTTGGCAAACAATTGGAAGTTATCAGCCTTATCCCAAACCAGATTATCTCCTAAATCTGCTTTTGGCTCAAGATCCATGCAGGATGTCAGGGCCAATGTTATCAGGGATAAGCAAGCTATCTTAATATAATATATCTTTTTCATGCTATAATAATTAGAAAGTTAAGTTAAGACCAAAAGTAAAATTACGGGTAAACGGATAGCGTTTCACGCCTTTTGCTGACGATCCTGAATCGGTTACAGCTTCCGGATCCCATCCATCTTTTATTTTGGTTGTTTCCCAAAGATCGGCACCTGTTACATAAATACGGGCAGCCTGAATGGCTTTTGTCTTCATCAACAATTTATATGGAAATGTATAACCCACTGTTATATTCTTGAGGCGGATATAACGGCCGTCCTGAGCTGTCAGGGTCGAAGCCTGATAATTGTAATTATTTATATTCGTATCGTTGGTATAAGGCGCATAATATGCATCGCGGTTATTTTCGTTCCAAGTATTACCTATCGAAGACGTTATAGTGTTGGTATAGTTGGCACGGAACGGTACAGTCCAGTTGTCGATGCCACGGTATACGAAACGGTTAGCCGCTCCCTGAAATACAACATTTATGTCGAATCCTTTATAAGCCACGCCTGCATTGAATGAGTAAGAAATCTCCGGAGTATCACTGCCTAAGTGGATATAATCGTTCTCATCCAGAACTCCATCACCATTTTCGTCACAATACATATTGTCACCTACTCGCAGGTTGCTTGGCATGCCTATGCTATTATTATTGTAATATTTAGCTTTATAAGCTGCTAATTCTTCCTCATTTTGTATCTTACCTGCATAGCGAAGACCGAACACCGATTTCAGAGGATATCCCTGCATTTCTGCAATATAACCGGATTTTATAACGGTAGTACCTCCGATATCAGTCAATTTGTCGCGGGCGAAGGTTAATGTTCCTCCTGCATGATAGTCAACTTCACCTATCTTTCCACGGTAAGTCAACTGCCCGTCTATACCCCAGGTTTTAAACTTACCTGCGTTAGCCATCGGGGCTTTATCTCCTAAAATAGCGGGATAAGTGACTTCTATCAGCATGTTGTTATTACGCTTCATAAAGAGATCGATAGTTCCGCTCAGGTTACCACCCAGAAAGCCAAAGTCTAAAGCGACATTGTAATTCTTAACACGCTCCCATTTACGGGCCTTGGTTGCCAATTCACCATTTGTTTTGATATAAGATACTTTGTTGGATCCCAGATATGCGCCCGATCCTGTTTCCAAATTGTAGAAAATGACGCCATCGTAGTTGCCCACACCGCTTTGATTGCCGACCTCTGCATAAGATAAGCGTAATTTCAGATCGTGCAACCAGTTTGCATCTCTCAGGAAAGACTCTTGCTGTATCCGCCATCCCAAAGATGTACCCCAGAAAAAATCCCAACGGTTTTCCGGCTGAAATTTAGAGACCCCATCATAGCGTGCATTTAGTTCGAACAGGTAACGTTTATCATAATCGTAATTAAACCGACCAAAATACGAAAGGATTGAAGTCTGCCATTTTGTTTTATTATTTTTATTATCACCAGTCTCCAAAGTGACTTCACCCGAACCGTTTATTATTTCCAGCCCGTCCTGAATATTTTTTACTTTAGTACCATAATAAATATATTCCTTGAACTCATATTGAGCACCTGCCGTAAGGCTGAAAGCATGCTTTTCGGCAAATGTACGATGGGCATTCACATAACCTGTGAATGAATAAAAATCGGTACGCGCATCTGTCTGATTATAGGAAGAGTTGGCCTGTGTTGGATTTACCAGCACTTCTTTGTCTCCGACATAATTATAATATGTAATAGAATTTTCGACAATGCTTCGATTAGCCGAATTGGTACTATAACCAACTTCTGCATTTGCATTCAGCCAGTCCGTCACATTATATTTCAACACTTCATTGATATTAATAGCAGATACTGATAATTTATTGTCTCCACCATCTTCAACTTTAGCAACCGGAGAACCCCATGTGCCCCAGGCATAAGCCTTGCCATTTGTCGACCTGAAAGGCAGACCCGGCATCGGCATACTTGTTGTCAGCACGGAGCCAATACTTGTGGGTACAACTTGCTGCTGACGATTGTAAGAAATAGAAGATTCCAAGGTCAGTTTATCACTGAGCTTATAAATATTATTTGCCCTGAAATTGTAACGCTGATTTTTATTATTTCCAAATTGCAATGTAGATCCATCATACAAATAACTGAATGATACCCGGAAAGATGAACGGTCTGTTCCTCCTGAAACACTCAGGCTTTGTTCGGTCGACCATGTATCTCCAAAAAGAGAATCGAGCCAATTGGCGTCATTATCAAACACAAAGTCGCTAACGTCCGTAAAGGCCGCTGTCCCAAACGGGTTGGCACTGGTTGCCAGATCGATATAAGATCCTTTATACTTTTTGGCCAATTCGGCATAAGTATACCATACGTTAGACGCATTATTATCATTGTTCAGGGCTGTCATCACTCCATCCGCCCACTGGTCTATATTCATAGCAGACGGCATCAGACCTACTGTTTTCAGGGTAGCCGAGCCACTGTATTCTACTTTAGTCTTTCCTGTAACTCCTCTTTTAGTAGTAATGAGAACAACACCGCCGGCAGCCCGAGAACCGTAGATAGCCGCGGAACCGTCTTTAAGAAAACTAATAGACTCAATGTCATTAGAGTTCAGGTTGCGGAGGTCGTTTACACTACCCGAAGCCACGCCATCTATAATAATCAGCGGCTCAGTCGTATGTTTGGAAGAAGCTCCACGCAAAGTCATATTCCAGCCTTCATCGCCGGGAGCAGACGAAGAGCGTGTAATCATCACTCCGGCTACCTGCCCCTGCAACGCTTGTAACGGACTGGAGAGACCACCTTTTTCCTCAAAAGCTTTTGAGTTGACAACTGCAATAGCACCGGATAAGGTTTCCTTTTTCTGTGTACCATAACCGACCACTACTACTTCGTCCAGAAGTTGGTTATCTTCCGTGAGGGTAATATTAACTTCTCTTTGACTATTGATTGTAACTATCTCTTCTTTGAAGCCAATATAACTGAATTTCAATTGGGCTGTACCTTGAGGGATATTTATCGAATAATTTCCATCAACATCAGTCATTACTCCGTTTGTAGTTCCTATGACAGTTACCGATACCCCGATAAGAGGTTCTCCCGAGCTATCAATAACCTTTCCTTTTATTGTCCGGGTTGTCTGATTTACAGATAAATTTCCACCCGAATTGTATTCCGCATACAGGGAAGAACTATAAGCCCCTATAAGGAAAATAGCTACAACCATAGCTTTCCCTTTGTTTTTCAGGAATTTTGATTTAAGTCTCATATTCATATTTCCATTATTTAATTTTATTTACTATGGATTTATAGATAGTATTTTGAGCTTTTCTAATGAGAGCGACTCAAATTTTGTAGAATTTAAAGTGATTAGGTTAACCTTATTCTCCGTATTTTATATATAGTATTTTATGGTTCGTTCATGGTAGTCTATGATTATTTATTTTATAGGTTTAGATATCTGTTAACGAGACAAAAATACTTAGAGTAAATCTAATTCGATCTTTTTTTAGTGGCTTAAAAAGTCCTGAAAAAATATTTCGGATTTGATTGTATGAGTGCAAAATTATTTATGGACTCTTTGTTTTCAGTTGCTTATGTCAATATACAAAGTATTGAAGAGATCAGGGGGCTTCTGTGTAGTATTATGATTAAATTTTCTAATTGTAAATAGTTTATGATTTTATATTTAAGATTCGTGTTTTTATAGAATATCTTTATCTATGAAATGAATAATAATCTGGTAAGATGCCAACAAATTAATTTGAAAATAAAATATGAATAAATTTGAGAATAAAAATATAGAGAATAAAATCCGTTACCTTTGTAATGGTTTAGTTAAAAACGAATGACTACAAGCTAACAGCCAGAAGCTAGTTAAAAACTAAAATATGTGTCAACTTTGTAAAGTTTTAACAATTGAAACAATGCAAGTAGATATGAGATATATAATATACAATTTGCCGGACTCTAAAAACCGATGGTAAATATTGTATTCAGTGAAATATTTCTTACTTTAGATTTTTATTTTATAACGAGAGTATTATTGTTCTTAAAAAGAAATAAGAAGAAAGTAAGTCTGAGAAACAAAATTTGGTCTACTATATCTGCTATTTGTTATTAATTACTTTGATAAAATCTAATATATCTTGATGTTAATTTCCGGCTAATTTGAGAATGAAGAATTTATTTCTTACAGTTTTTATATTCTTATATGGTTTATCCTTGTTTGCTACAGATGGTTATTTTTTCAGAAATCTTACTGTTGAACAAGGATTAACAAGTAATACCATCAACTGTATTCATAAGGATAATAAGAATTTCATTTGGTTGGGAACTGCAAATGGGCTTAACAGATTTGATGGAACTGCAATCTTATCTTTCGAAGAATTTAAAGATAAATCGATAATTTCTATTATTGAACCCGATACTACAAATCTGTATATTCTTTCTGAAAGAGAATTGTACAAATATAACCGGCTTACAAGAAAGAACATTCGTTTATCTTTTATTAATGATGATATTCCTTTTTTTAAAAAACTGGCTTTAGATAAAAACAACAATATATATATAGTCAGTAATAAGGGATTGTATCTTTTAGAAAAAAACAGCCTTACTGCCTCTCCCGTCAGAAATTCTTCGCTGGAAAAGAAAGTTATAACCGATATATATATAGACAACAAAAACAACTGTTGGCTTACTACTTTGGAAGGGCTTATCAAATATAATCCGGAATCGGACCAAACACTAATCTTTGAGAACCCTTCGGACAATAAATTATTATGTTTGATCAGTGTAAATGATAAGGTGTATATCGGTACTCAAAATAACAGGGTCGTATCCTTCGATACAAATTCCGGGACATTCGCAGAAGTGGCCGTCGTTGAAGCATCCTATATACAAACCATAGCCTATCATAATGATAAACTATATATAGGAACCAATGGGAATGGATTGAAAGTGCTAAGCCTTGAGGATAAAAGTATATCGACAATAGCACAAAACACTTCGCAAAAGAATACATTAAGCTCCAATGCCATATATTCGTTATTGATTGAGGATAGCATGTTCTGGGTAGGAACTTTCTCCGGAGGATTAAATTATATCCCTTCACTGCAAACCAGTTTTAGAACCTTCAACAACGAGTATTTCAACACTTCTTTCTTAAATATCAGATCCTTCCATATCGATAATAGAGGTTTGGGTGTTTATGGTGCCCGAAACGGATTTATTTATAATCGGAATGGAGAATCTCAATGGTTTACTATTGATAATACGCCAGATTTAAAGTCTAATATAATTTTATCGATTTTCCCGTTCGATGACGATTATCTTATAGGTACTTATGGCGGTGGGCTCAATCTTTTTGAGACCAGGACAAAGTCCATCAAAAGGTTTGATAATAATTCTATTTTTTCAGAAACATCATTCTACTCCATTATCAAAGGAGATGATAATACTTTATGGTTCGGAACTTTAGCGGGTCTGATAAAATATGAACTTAATACCAAGAAATATACTGTTTACAATACTCAGAATTCGGATATCATTTCCAATGATATATATAGTTTACTGAAAGACTCGTCGGGCAGGATATGGATTGCGACAAGGGCAGGAATATGCTATTTCCAAGATGATTTTTTTAAACAACCTGCACATATTGATCTGTCTTTTATCGGAATAGTGCGTACATTGTTTCAGGATTCCGACAATAATATATGGTTAGGATGCGAGAATCAAGGGGCGGTTAAAATATCTCCTGATCTCAATTCTTATACGAATTATACAATACGTGATATCTTACCGGATAATTATGTTTGCTCCATTATCGAAGGGACTAGAGGACATCTATGGATGGCTACCCCGAAAGGGATAGTATTATATGATAATAATTCATCCAGGTACAGAATATTTTCTTTATATGATGGCGTTTCCAGCTATGCCTTTAATGACGGCGCTGTACAGAAAACAGATAACGGTATATTATGGTGGGGTAATGAAAAAGGACTTTTATCTTTAGATTCTCTTAATATAAACGAAGATTACGAAAATAACATCCTCATTACTAAAATTGTAATAGATGGTTTCCCTGAAGATTATGAAATACGGAAACTATCAGAAGCTCCGGAATATAGTGGAATAATAAAATTACCTTCTTCGCAAAAAAATCTTATATTTAAATTCTCAGATTTCAAATATGATTACCCTCCTTCTATTGTTTATGAATACAAGTTGGAGAATTCTCAGGATACCACATGGCACAAGACTTTAGCTGGCAATGAGATTCTGATACCAGATATTGCAAGCGGTTCTCATATATTGAAAATCAGAAAAGCAGGAGACCAGCCCTCTGAAAGGATATTTGTGGTTTATAAAGATAAATCATATTTAATTTACTGGGTTTTACTGGTAATATCAATTATAGCTTTTCTGTTTATTTATACTTATAAATGGTTTATAAAAAAACTGAGGAACTATAAAAATGCGGCAAAAAACAGGGAAGAAACGGGGAAGACAAAATATCAGAATCAAAAGATTGAAAAAGATGAATTAGAAAATATAAAATTATTACTCATACAGTATATGGAAGAAGAAAGGCCGTATCTTAATCCCGACCTTAAACTCGATGATATTGCCCAAGCTATCAATTGTCCGAAAACAAAAATATCGCAAGTTTTAAACCAATATCTGGATACAAATTTCTCTAATTTCATTTCTAAATACCGTATAGAGATGTTTAAGGAAAAAGCTGCGGAAGGGCTGATTCATCAATATACGCTAAGTGCTTTAGCAAGAGAATGCGGATTCAGTTCTAGAAGCTCATTTTTTCATACGATGAAGAAGCTTACCGGTCAGACTCCTTCTGAGTTTCTGAAAGATACGGGAATAAATATTAAAGATTAGCACACTTTAATCCTGACTACTCAGTGAAGTTGCAAGGCAACAGACTTTCTCCTCCATTGGATTAAGATTAGAAGCGCATAGAGGGAATCGGGTTTCCGGATGGAAAAACTCAGTTTCTATGACATACGCTTAAAAGCATTAACTTATCTTCAACGATTATTCTCAGTATTTGGCCGATAGACTGCAAATTATCAATTAGTAAAAGTAGCTCCTGAGGGAAATGAGTATTAAAAAAACTCAAGATGTCGATATATGTCTCTTATTTTTTATATTTGTTATTTATCTATTAATCGTAAGTCTGAATAAGCTAAAATATTTTTATCACAGATAGTATAATCTATCGGAAAGGAGGCTGATTGCGCCATACAACTATTACAATAATATTCTTGATCTTCAGTGCTTTTTCTTTTTATTCAACAGCACAGGATATAACATTTCATCATTTAACGACAGATGAGGGGTTATCGCAGACTTCCGTTTTCGCAATGTATCAGGATGAATACGGGCTTATATGGATTGGTACACGGGAAGGGCTGAACTGTTACAACGGAAATAAAATAAAAACATATAAACTGGAGAAAGCCAACCCAAACAGTTTATTCTGCAATAATATCCTGCGTATAACGGGGGACAAACAAGGCAAAATATATGTACTATGCACAGAAGGCTTATGCGAATACGATATAAAATCGGATAAATTCAATACTCTGTGGGAAGACGTAGAAATATTAGCACTCCATTTCCACGAAAAGTTATATGTAGCGCGAGGAAATGGAATTTACACCTATAATCCATTAGATAAAAAATTTGACTTGTTCTACGAACTTCCGGACAAAGAACTATCAATAACCGCCCTGTTCATAGACAATCAAGGTACATTCTATATCGGCACGTCGCACAAGGGATTGTATACTTTAACAAGTTCAATGAAGCTTAATCATCCGATATCATCCGAGAGTAATATTACCAGTATCTATCAGGATTCGGATGATGACATCTGGTCCGGAAGCTGGGAACATGGATTATATCTGATATCAAAAGAAAATGTTTTTAATTTTAAAAATATCCCACAAAATAAGAATTCCATCCAATCGGACTTTGTTAGGTCGTGCTGCGAAGACAATCAGGGCAATATATGGATAGGCACCTTCCTCGGGCTTGACTGCTATAATAAAAAGACGAAAGAGTTTAAGCATTATTTGGCTAACGGGAAACCGGACGGACTTACTCACTCGTCTATATGGGCTATAATAAAAGATCATCAGGGGACACTGTGGCTGGGAACTTATTTTGGCGGAGTCAACTACTTTAACCCCGAATATGAAATATATACATGGTATAAACCTTCACAAACCGAGGCAAACGGTTTGAGTTCGGCTATTGTAGGACGGATGATCGAGGATAAAAACCAGAACCTCTGGATATGTACCGAAGGCGGAGGATTAAATGTATATAACCGAAAAGACAAAGTCTTTAAATGGTACAAGCCCCATCCCGGCAGAAACAGTATCTCCGAAGATAATGTGAAGTCGATATATTACGATCCCGAAAATAACCTGATGTGGTTAGGTACTCATATGGGCGGGCTGAATAAATTAGATATGCAAACAGACAGGTTTTCTCACTACCGCCATAATATGAATGACAAGTCATCTATACCTTCCGATATTGTAAGAGATATAGTACCTTATAATAGGCAGCTTATACTGGCAACAAGTAATGGAGTAGCTGTTTTTGACCCGCAAACGGGAAAAAGCAGTCCGCTGTTTTCAGGAAATACCAATAACCTTATAAAAAATGTATTTGCATTATACCTCGACCATAAAAATATGCTATGGATCTCTGTTGCAGGAGAAGGAGTCTTCGCCTACAATATGGGCACAAAAGTCCTGAAACATTATAAACACGACATATCAAATCCCGGAAGCATTAGCAATAATAATATAAACAGTATAACCCAAGACAAACACAACAATCTGTATTTCTGCACATCGGGAAGGGGACTGGATATGTACAGCTATGAAACTGATAAATTTATCAATTTCGACTCGAAGAACAACGGTCTCTCCAGCGATTGCGTATACAATGTGCAGGAATCGCAATCGGGCAAATTACTGGCTATAACCAACAAAGGATTTTCCGTATTCGATACAGAAAGTAAAATGTTCTATAATTACAGTATCGAAAACGGTTTCCCTCTCTCTACTGTTAACGAGAACGCACTCTACCTGACCAACGATAATGAAATATTTCTCGGTGGTGTACAGGGAATGGTATCCTTTAAAGAACAGTCTCTCAACTTTACCAAGAAGCCATACAATATCATTCTCTCGCAACTATACATCAACAGTAAAGAAATAGAGATAGGAGACGAATCAGGCATACTTCATCAACCTTTTTCACAGACATCGGCCATCACATTACAGAGTAGCCATTCTATATTCAGTGTCGAATTTGCTACCACCAATTATATAAAAGCAAACAAAGATGAGATTGTATATAAACTCGAAGGCTTTTCTAACGAATGGACGTCTGTATACGGCCAGAATATAATTACTTATACGAATCTCAATCCGGGTAATTACACCCTTGTTATCAAGAGTAATAATCCTGACCAGCCATTACAGGAAGCCCGCTTGGATATAGTAATACACCCGCCTTTCTATCGAACAACTATTGCATACCTCATTTATATTATTATAATTGCAACCATATTATTCTATCTGATTAATTCATACAAAGAGCGTATTAAACTGAAAGCCTCACTCGAATATGAACATAAACACCTGGAAGATATAGAGAAACTCAATCAATCGAAACTAAGGTTCTTTACTAATATTTCGCATGAATTCAGAACCCCTCTTACTCTGATAATCGGTCAGCTGGAATCATTGTTGCAATTTCAACAATTTACACCTACAATATACAATAAAATACTAAAGGTATACAACAACAGCCTGCAAATGAAGGAACTGATTACAGAACTTCTCAACTTCAGGAAACAGGAACTGGGTTTTATGAAAATATACGTCTCACAGCATAACCTAGTTGAGTTTCTCTACGAGAACTACCTCCTTTTCGAAGGTTATGCTAAAGCCAAAAACGTAGATATCCGGTTTGAGAGTATGGAGCAATCGATAGAAGTGTGGTACGATGCAAAACAGATGCAAAAAGTAGTGAACAACCTGCTATCGAATGCGCTGAAACACACCACATCAGGAGAGTCAATCACCATCTCCGTAAGCAAGACCGAAGACACTGCTATTTTCAAAGTCATAGATACCGGCTGTGGAATTGGTGTAGAAGACATCGGCCACATATTTGACCGTTTCTATCAGGTAGAGAGCCAAAACTTGGACCTAGTAGATACAGGAACAGGAATCGGACTGGCTCTCACTAAAAATATTATAGACCTGCATCATGGAGAAATAGAGGTAGAAAGCGCATTGAATGAAGGTTCTGCATTCTCCGTTCGGTTGAAACTCGGCAACACCCATTTTTCCGGGGAAGAGATCAACGATATAGAACCTGTGATGAATAATACATATATATCTACACCTGTCCTTCTGTCTATGGAAGAGATGAGTGTGGATATTCTACCAGATCAGCAACAAAAAGATATAAAAATGCTGATTGTAGAGGATAACGAGGAGCTTCGTAATATGCTGAATGATACCTTTATCCCGTTCTATCAGGTAATAACGGCTTCCGATGGAGCGGAAGGACTGGAAAAAGCAAAGACCGAATTGCCTAATATCATTGTAAGCGATGTTGTAATGCCCCACATGACAGGCACGGAGTTATGCCGCATAATAAAGAACGATGTGAACACATGCCATATTCCAATAGTGCTACTGACCGCCAGAACATCTGTGGAAAGCAATCTGGAAGGGCTGAAAATCGGCGCAGACGATTATATATCCAAGCCGTTCAATGTAAATATCCTTATTTCGCGTTGCAACAACCTTGTAAACAGCCGGATCATATTGAAAGAGAAATTCTCGAAACAACCGCAGATGACTCCTCAAATGCTTGCAACCAATATCCTGGATAAGGAACTGCTCAATAAAGCAGTAGCGATTGTGGAAAAAAACCTTGATAATCCTGAATTTTCGGTGAACGACTTCGCTCTGGAAATAGGTATGTCCCGCTCTAATCTGTTTACCAAACTAAAGGCTGTTTCGGGTAAAACCCCGAATGATTTCATATTGATAATAAGATTAAAAAAAGCGGCTATATTACTCAAAGAAAATCCGCGGCTTAGTGTTTCCGAAATATCTACTATTGTCGGGTTCAACTCCTCCCGCTATTTCAGTAAATGCTTCAAAGACATATACCAGCTTACACCATTGGCATACCGCGGCGATACCATAGAAGAGGACGAACTCTAGCGTTCTCAAGAATAAACCTATTTATTTGCCACCATTATCGATGTTTTACATAGCTTATTCATTTTCTGATCCGCAATATATTCTGGATTATTTTAGACTATCTTTAGATTATATTAGCCCTATAGATCCTTTCTATATGGCTTTATTTGCATAAAATTAGATATCATGGAAATGAAAAAACACTTACTGGTTCTTCTCATATTTTCATTCTTTTGTTGCGGTATTGCGGCACAGAAGATTGATAATCTGGTGGAAATGAAATTGAAATCGGAGAACCCTGTTTTCCATAATTTAGGCAAAGTATTTTGTCAGCCATCATTTACAATGGATAATTATTGGATATGGGGAAGTTCCGTGATCAAAGCACAAGACGGTAAATATCATATATATGTTTCGCGGTTTCCCAAAAGTCTGCCTTTCCATCCCGGATGGATGGTTGCTTCTGAAATCGTACATGGAGTATCAGATTCGGCACAGGGGCCATTCACCTTCAGTGATATCGCTCTTCCTCCACGCGGAGCTGAATATTGGGACGGACGATCTACACACAATCCCCGTATCCTTACTTATCAGGGGAAATATTATCTCATATACATGGGTTCTACCCACCCGTTCAGAGACCCTGATTACGACGAATTAACGCTGGACAGTAAATGGTGTATTGTAGGACGCGCCAACAAACGCATAGGTATTGCAGTGGCTGACAATCCCTATGGCCCGTGGAAACGTTTCGACGAACCGATTCTCGATGTCCAGCCGGGAACATTTTATAGCTTCCTTACATCAAATCCTTCCCCCATTGTGCAGGAAGACGGTTCAGTTATGATGGTATTTAAAGGACGCTCCTATCTTGGAAATGACAAATACTCAAATATGGCTATCGGAATGGCCTATGCAAAAAATATAGAAGGGCCATATACTGTGATCAATAACGGAAAGCCCATCTTCGATGTAGAAAAACAGGGAGAAGGAGAAGATCCCTTCTTGTGGAAGGATAAACAGGGATATCACATCATATTTAAAGACCATGTAGCCAGATTTACAGGAGAAAGGGGTGGCGGAGTGATGGCTCATTCACAAGACGGTATAAACTGGATGATGGATAAAGATCCCAAAGCATATTCACTGACAGTAGAATGGGAAGATGGCACGATTAAAAAACAAGGGCAACTGGAACGTCCGTTTATTCTTTTTGAAAACGGTAAGCCTGCATTCATCTATTTTGCTACAATGGATGGTCCCGGCGGATTTGAAAATGCCTCAAACTCCTGGAATATGGTCATTCCGTTAAATAATAAGTAAAGGATATACTAAATGCCTGCAAAACCTACCTGTCCTGACATTTTTGGACAATAATGGACATTATTCAAATTATTTTGCACATCACATCCTATTCTCTAAAGTACATTTGCTAACAGGAATAACGCTTATGTTTTCCTTGTTTGTTAATCCTATACCGGGTATGAAAAAAACATTAATCACAGCAACGACATTTGTTACCCTATCGAGTGGTTTATTTGCACAAACAAATAAACACCCGAATGTCATATATATATTTCCCGATCAATTCAGAAACTCGGCAATGCAATTCTGGGATGAAAAAGGATTTTGCGAATATGTGAATTTTAAAGCAGATCCGGTACATACCCCCACCCTGAACAATTTTGCTAAAGAATCGGTAGTCCTTACATCCGCACAAAGTATATGTCCGTTAAGCAGTCCTTACCGGGGAATGTTCCTTACCGGCATGTACCCAGGCAACAGCGGTGTGCCTCTCAATTGTAACAGTAGCCGTCCGATAAGTAATTTACGGAAAGACGCCGTTACTATAAGCGATGTTTTCGGCCTGAATGGCTATCAATGTGCATATGTTGGTAAGTTGCATGCCGAATATCCGACACGAAACAACCCTCAGGCTCCCGGCACTTATGTAGAGAGCCAAAATCCGGTATGGGACGCATACACAGCTCCCGAAAACCGTCATGGGTTTGATTTTTGGTACTCTTACGGCACATATGATGTACATAAATCACCTCATTACTGGGATACCGAAGGAAACAGACACGAAATAAAGGAATGGAGCCCCGAACACGAGGCCGATAAGATAATTGAATACCTGACAACAAAACGGGATGAAAATAAGCCTTTCTTTCTGGTTTGGAGCGCCAACCCGCCGCATAGTCCCTATCGCTCGTTAAACGATTGCAAGGAAGAAGATTATAACCTGTATAAAGATATTCCTTTAGAACATCTGTTAGTACGTCCGAATGTGAATAAGGATTTAAAGGAAAAACAGGCCTGCGCCCCATATTATTTTGCATCGGTAACAGGTGTAGACAGAGAATTTGGACGGGTATTGCAGACATTAAAATCTCTCGGATTAGATGAAAATACAATCGTAGTATTTACTTCCGATCATGGTGAAACAATGGCTAGCCATGTACTTGATCCCAAAAATTCTCCGTATAGCGAGTCGATGAATGTCCCTTTCATTATCCGTTATCCTAAAGTATTGAAGCCGAAGGTATCCCCGTTATTATTATCACCTGTAGATATCATGCCTACCTTGCTTTCTCTGGCCGGACTAAAAAACGAGATTCCGGTTAGTGTCCAAGGAAAAGATCTGTCGGGATTTTTTCAGGATAAAACAAGTGCAAAGGATGCGCTGGAAAGCGTATTATATATAAGAAACATAGACGGGGAAACAGACAACGATGGAAATGTAGTGAGTTATTTCCCTGTTGCCAGAGGAATAAAAACCTCGCGCTATACGCTGGCAATCACGATTGATAGAGATAACTCGGTACAGGATATACTTTTTTTTGATGACAAGAACGACCCCTATCAGATGAATAACCTATCGATAGAAGCACACAGGAAGGAATTTTATGTATTGTGCAATTCAATGTCCTCATTACTAAAAAATGCAGACGACCCTTGGTACAGAAACAAGATATTATCCGATATCATTCCTTATGATAAATAAAAAAATAAACCTGATAGATAATATGAAAACAAGAATACATTCCAAACTCAATACTTTTATTATGAGAATATTTACTTTTTAACCGCCGGTATTTACAATATAAAAATCCGGAATAGAAATAATTAACAAAAAATAGGAAGTTAACTTTAATCATTTTTTTATGAAGAAAAAGCATGATTTATTTAAACTGTTTCTTTACGCTTTCTTTATAGTATTGCCCTCAATTGCCAGTGCGCAAATACTTGTAAAGGGAACAGTTGTCGACGAGAAGAACGAAGCGCTCATCGGAGTGGCAATAAGACTGAAATCTGACACCCAAAAAGGTACAGTAACAGACGTAGACGGGAAGTTCTCTATTTCCGTCCCCAACAGATCCGAAACATTGATATTCTCCTATGTAGGATATACAACCCAAGAAGCAAAAGCTGACCCTGATAGACCAATGAATATACTGCTGGAAGAAGATTCTAAGTTTCTGGACGAGATCGTGGTCATAGGATATCAGGATGTTCGCCGCCGCGACCTGACAGGATCGGTAGGTAAAGCAAATCTGGAAGATATGCTTAAAGCTCCCGTTCCTAACTTCGATCAGGCTTTGGCAGGACGACTGGCCGGGGTACAAGTTTCTTCTAACGAAGGTATGCCCGGAGGCGCAATGAATATTGTTATCCGTGGAGCAAACTCTGTGACACAGGAAAATTCCCCTTTGTATGTAGTAGACGGTTTTCCTGTAGAAGATCCTGCCATAGCTGCTTCTATCAACCCCAATGACATCGAATCACTGGATGTATTGAAAGATGCATCGGCAACTGCTATTTATGGAGCCCGTGGAGCGAACGGCGTTATTATGATTACTACCAAGAAAGGAAAGGTAGGCTCAATGCAAATATCTTATGACTTCAATGGTGGCGTTCAATGGATATCTAACAAGATAAAGATGATGGATGCATATGAATTTGTTAAATTACAAGCTGAAATGTATCCCGATGAAATGACAGGGCTGACCCTTGGCTATTTCGAAAATTATAATGGAAAAGATTATACGCTGGAAGATTATCGCAATATAGATCAATACGACTGGCAGGATATGATTTTCAGGGATGCATGGCAACAAAGTCACAATCTGTCGTTGACAGGAGGAACAACTGAAGCCAGATATAATGCAAGTTTATCGTATTACGATCAGGATGGTATTGTTCTCCGCTCTAATTATAATAAGATACAAGGACGTATGGGTTTGAACCTGCGCAAAGGAAAACTCAGTTCTAACCTCTCGGTAAACTACAACCGCGCCATACAGACAGGAGCCAGTCCTTCGCAAACCTCATACAGTGGTATGAATAATTTATTTTACAGCGTATGGGGATATCGTCCCGTAACACAGCCAAGCGTGGCATTAAGCAGCTTGATGGACAATATACAAGACCCGAGTATAGAAACATTGAATGACTATCGTTTCAACCCTATAATGGACTTGCAGAACAGTTACAGGAAAAATTATATTACCAATATTCAATTCAACGGTTTTGCCGAATACGAAATTATAAAAGGCCTGCGCTTCAAGGTTTCGGGTACGTATGCTACTGATAACAGGCGTTATGAAACATTCAATAATTCAAAAACACGCTATGGTTATCCGGGTTCTACATCCGGAATGAATGCATCGCTGGTTACAATTGAAAAAAACACATGGCTGAACGAAAATACCTTGTCATATAATAAGATTTTCAATAAAAATCATAACCTTAAACTTGTGGGAGGTATTTCGTTACAGGAATCAGCCCAGAAATACAATAGCACGTCCAATACCCAATTATTGTTCGAGTCGCTGGGTATGGCAGGAATTAAAGACGGGCAGGGAGTCCCAACCATAACATCATCTTCGGATGAAGAATCTATGATGTCATACTTTGGCCGTGTAGACTATAATTTCGCATCTAAATACTATCTTACAGCAACAATGCGGGCCGATGGTTCTTCCAAATTCGACAAAGACAACCGTTGGGGCTATTTTCCTTCAGGATCTACGGCATGGACATTCTCTGAGGAATCTTTCTTCGAGCCTGTGAAACCGGTAATAAGTAACGGTAAACTGCGTGTAGGATGGGGGGCAACCGGCAATAACCGTATAGGGGCCTACGACAGATTTACTTTATTGGAAAGGCTTGTAGGCACATCGGGTTCTTACACCACTCCTGCCGGTATTGCCCATGGTGTTTATCCTGTCGGATCGAATGAAAACTCCATTGGGGTAGTACCTGTAAACCTGGGGAATAAAGATTTGAAATGGGAAACAACAACACAAACCAATATCGGTCTCGATCTCTCATTCTTTAACGAACGTATTTCATTGACTACCGACTGGTATAATAAGATAACATCAGACCTTTTGATTGCTGTACAGCTACCACTTTCTTCAGGCTATGGAACAGCTATGAGAAACATAGGGAAAGTAAGGAACCGTGGTATAGAGTTCACGCTTAATACAGAAAATATAAAAACCAAAGATTTTCAATGGTCTTCCAATTTCAATATCGCGTTTAATAGAAATAAAGTTATCTCATTAGCCGAAGGATATGATTCATACACTTCCATAGCTACCTTCGATCAGAATTTCAACAGCCAGTCCAGTTATATAGCCAAAGTAGGATATCCGATAGGTATGATGTATGGTTACCTCTACGATGGTGTATATGGTGTGGAAGACTTCGATCAGACAGGATCAACCTATGTCCTGAAATCGACCGTACCTAACTTCTCCGGAGAGAACAATACACAACCGGGCTATGCCAAATACAGGGATCTGAACGGAGATGGCGTAATTAACGGAGACGACCGAACCATCATAGGTAAAGGCGATCCTAAACATATAGGAGGTTTTACGAATAACTTTACATATAAAAACTTCGACCTTAGTATATTTCTCCAGTGGAGCTATGGCAACGACATAATGAACGCTAACAAACTAATGTTTGAAAATGCTTTCAACAAGAAGAAAAACCTGAATCAGTTTGCATCATACGCCGACAGATGGACATTCGAGAACCAATCGAGCAACATTCCGGTTGCTAGCTCATCGCCGTCTAACATGGTATTTTCGTCACGGATAATAGAGGATGGTTCTTATCTGCGACTTAAAACACTTTCGCTGGGATATACGATACCATCTAAAATTTTGAAGAAAGCGCATATATCCAGAATGCGGGTATATGTTTCTGCTCAGAATCTATATACATGGACTAGTTATTCGGGATACGATCCTGAAGTCTCTATAAAAAACACAGCGTTAAATCCAGGGCTCGATTTTTCGGCCTATCCCAGAGCTGCATCATTTACATTTGGTGTAAATCTTAATTTCTAATTAAAAAAACAGAAAAATGAAGACTATTAAATATATCTTTCTATCATTCCTTTCGGTATGTCTTTTTAGTTCGTGTAGCGATTTTCTGGACAAAGAACCCACAAAATCTACACCTGAAACATATTTCAATACCGAATCGGAACTGAAAACATTCCTCCTTAGCGTATATAATCCACTAATGCAGGAATATTTCTACGGCGATTGTTACCCTCTTTATATCGCTGGGGGAGACGACCTCACTTTTTATCAGCGTAGTTCTCCTAAAGAAAGTATGATTTGTGCGACAGCATCACCGGGAACACCTGAAATCACTTCATACTGGCGTATTCTATATGATGGAATAAACAGAGCGAACATGTTGATGGAAAATGCCGATAAAAATACGGAAATATCGTCTGACGTCCGCGCTCAGGCCAAAGCTGAAGCATTATTCCTGCGGTCTTTTTATTATTTCAATCTGGTACAGGGTTGGGGTGATGTTCCTTTCCGACTCGAAGCCGTCAAAAGCGTAGAAGGATTAAGTATTCCAAGAACAGACAAACAGGTTATCTATGACCGTATAATAGCTGACATAGAAACAGCTATACCCGATCTTCCATCCATAACAGATCTTGCCTCGCCGGGAACCATCTCACAGACAGCCGCACAGGGAATTCTGGCACGTATATACCTGTTCCGCGCAGGAGAATACCACAGGGACAAGAAGACAGCCGGAACAGAAGTTACAGAATATACAACAAAAGCCAGAGAATGGGCATTGAGAGTATACAACAGCAACCTACATGACTTGGCACCATCTTACAAGCAGGTTTTCATTGACATGTGCAGCGACCAGTACAACAGTCAGGGAGTATATGAAAGCATGTGGGAAGTAGAAGAAGCAGGAAACAGAATCAATTCAAATGCTTATTCTGCCGGACGTATCGGAAACACGATCGGTTTTGGAGCTAATGTAGATTATTCGGCAAATGCATCATTCAAAGATTACACAGGAATGAGGAATCCGGGATATGGTTATCGTTTTGCTTTTGCCTCGTTGAAGCTGTACAATATGTATGAAGAGGAAGGCGATACCGAACGCGGCAACTGGAATATTGCAGATTATGAATACACATATGTAGATGGTAACAGCAATCTGGGAATTGCAGGACGTAAATATTTTCAAGGGAAAAAACCAAATGGTCCGGCAAATGAAATTGTAGATGGCATGCTGTATGAAGAAGAAGCATCCAGTGGTAACAAAACAAGAAGTGCTGCGAAATACCGTCGTGAATATGAATCTGTTACACCTAAAAACAAAAACTTCACACCTATCAATTTCCCTATTTTACGGTATAGTGATATATTGCTGATACTAGCTGAAACCGAAAACGAACTGAACGGTCCGGCAGATGCTTACCAATACATAAATAGAGTAAGGAACAGGGCGGGACTCGGTGATCTGGATGCCATAAATACCCCTACGAAGGCAGACTTTACTGATGCTCTAAAGAAAGAGCGTGCCATGGAATTGTGCTTTGAAGCAATTCGCCGCTGGGATCTTATACGCTGGGGCGAGTTCTACACCACCATGCAGGCAATGGTATCGTATGTGAATAGCCATCAGGGAACAGGAGTAGGTATGGGATGGAACACAGGACATAAATATGCCGCCGATTATTACAATGTACCTGCAAGCTATGTGTATTTTCCTATCCCCGACTGGGAAATAACCACTAACAAGGCTGTAACACAAAATGCAGGATGGTAAGATCCAAGCAAGATTCAAAGAACCTTAAAAAGCAAAAGTTATGACAAATAAAATATTTATAGCATTAATTTCGGGCCTTCTTACACTGGTAAGTTGCGAAAACGAGCTGAACGAATCCGTATCGTTGGATGTTTCTGTGACGGCAGACGATCTGACCGTAAATGGAGATACGATCATCGTTAAAACATTGACTCCTATTACATTCCATTTTTCAGGCAACCCCGACTTTATTTCTTTTTACAGTGGTGAGGTAGGCCTTGAATATAAAAATATAAACAGGACTGAACTATCTATCGATGATATCGAATCTTATCTAAATTTCGATTCATTTGCACAATACGGAACAATTCCGGGAGCAATTAAAGTATATCTTTCCACATCCTTTGGCGATCTGTCGAAGGATAAGGATGCCGATATAGCTAAAATAAACGCTCACGAATGGATCGATATATCTGATCTTTGCGACCTGCCGACAGCAAGCTCTACAAATACAAAAGCTTCGAGTGTATCGTTAGCTGATTATTTAGGCGAACCATTAGTTTTGGCTTTCAGATATAAGCCGCTGAATAACACAGCAGCCCAACCTACATGGGAAATACAGAATCTTGTAATAAAAAACGTATTGAAAAAAGACGGTAGCGTAACCACCCTACCCGCAGCTTCTATGGGACTTACGGCTTTTGATATACATGCCGATCCCACCATTGCTTATTTACCATATACAGTTGGTGTACATTCCTCCAACTCGGGAGTTTGGGATTTTAGAAATATTTCAGCAGCATTGCCCCGTGTACGCATGCAGTCGTCAAGTGCAGGAGCAGAGTTAAACGAAGATTGGATTATTTCTTCACCTTTGGTTCTCAATTCCTGTCTTCCCGACAAAGGCGTGGCCATTAAATCAACAACAGCGGCACTTGGCTCTTACACCTACCAATACCAAACATCCGGAGAATATGAAGTCACATTCGTTGCGACAAACGGCAACATGGATCATTATTCACGTATAGTAAAAAATTTAATAATAAAAGTAATAGACTAAGAACCTGTTTAAATTTTATAGCATAAAGATACTACTGTATGAAGAAGATATTTTATGGAATAAGCTTGGCATTTCTGGTATTATCCTGTAATACCGGAAATGTACAAGAAACTAATGATCCTTGCAAGCTGATTGCCGGAAATATAGATGTTGCATCACAACAGATTGGTTTCCAGGTAAAACTGATAGAAGAATCGGGTAAGAACTTAAATCCGAGAACGACAAATGACAATAAAATCCAGTATATCCCCATCGACGACTGGACCAGTGGATTCTTTCCCGGTTGTATATGGTATATGTACGAACTTACCAAAGACGAGAAATGGAAAACCATAGGTATAAAATATACTGAAGCGTTGGACTCAGTTAAAAACCTGAAGTGGCACCATGACATTGGCTTTATAATCAATTGCAGCTATGGAAACGCTTACAAGCTAACCAAAAACGATGCATATAAAGACGTTATTATAGAAGCTGCCCGATCATTGTCTACCCGCTTCCGGCCTGCCGCAGGAGTTATACAATCGTGGGATGAAGATCGTGGCTGGCAAGGTACAAAAGGCTGGATGTGCCCTGTGATCATAGATAATATGATGAATCTTGAGCTACTGTTTGAAGCATCAAGAATGTCAGGCGACACCACGTTCCGCCATATAGCCCTCACTCATGCCAATACAACAATGGAAAACCAGTACAGACCTGATTACAGTTGCTACCATGTTATAGATTACGACAAAATAAAAGGCGGCGTCAGAGGGAAATGTACAGCACAGGGATATGCCGATGAGTCGGCGTGGGCCAGAGGACAGGCATGGGGACTTTATGGTTTTGCTGTATGCTACCGTGAAACCAAAGATAAGCGTTATCTGGATATGGCCGAAAATATATATAACTATATCTTCTCCCATAAAAATATGCCTGCTGATCTCGTTCCTTATTGGGACTTCGATGCACCAAACATTCCAAACGAACCGCGTGATGCGTCGGCAGCAGCAGTCGCTGCATCTGCTCTGTACGAGTTAAGTGAGTTTAAGCCTGAATATAAGGCAACTGCCGATAAAATCACAGAATCTCTATCGAGCTGTGCTTATCGTGCAATAGTAGGTACCAACGGAAACTTCCTGTTGATGCATTCGGTGGGCAGTATACCTCACGGACAGGAAATCGACGTACCGATCAACTATGCCGATTATTACTTTTTGGAAGCACTCGTAAGAAAAAGAAATCTGGATTGCAAATAATTATTTAGACCGATGGAGTAATTCTATCTATTCAATAATAAACCGGTTATATGAAAAGAAAGCTATTTTTGTTATACATCTTATCCTGTTTTATTACATTTTCTATCAACGGGCAATCGTCACAACCGACAAAAGAAGAATTAACAGCCCTGAAGAAACTGGAAAAAATATATAGAATTACTCCATTTAATGTATCGGAAGCCCAATTAGAAAAAGCCCGCGACTATGTGAAATCGTGCGGAATATCATCTAAAAGCGGTATTACCGACGGTATTCCTCTCAACATAAAAGGAAAAGTAGATAAAAAACTATTACTGGATATTTCCACAACTCTCGGTTCTTTGTCCTCTTCATCGATTAAATCCGATAAGGAATTGTGCCGTACGTTTATAGACTATATACTATCGCAGGGGATTACCGAACAGATAGATTTCACTATACCTACAAACGACTATTCGACAGTTCGCAACCTGCCCAAAGGTTTTTTCATTTCATTGCAAACTGCAACTGACAGGCAAAAGGGCGAAATCCTGAAATTCCTTGCCCGAATACTCGAATTTAAAAATGTATATTTGTCCGAAGACGAATATCTTTCTCAGATAAATGCCGATGTACTTACCAACGTAGTACCCCATTACTATACCTATGCGATAAGCCGGTCCGAAAAAGAGGATGCGATAAAAGATTTAAAAGCGATCACCAGATATCTGAACCGCTCTACCGAATATGTTCCCGGCGAAAAAGATATGTTGAAACCCGACGGGACAGGATTCCATCATAAGACCCATTACAACAATTATATGTACTCTTACGACTCATGGATCAAGGCAGCTTATCACCTGAAAGGAACACCTTTCCGCATCGATACAGAGGCTTTCAAGCACATGCGGAAAGCCGTTATTTCCATGTATGTAATGGCAACACGCGACAAGAAGGATACCCGTTACACAGCCAACTCCCTTTCCGGACGCAATCCTTACGGAAAGAACGGAGTAAAAGTACAGGTTCCATGCGAAAGCTTCAAAAAACTGATAGAAATAGGCGCTGATCTGCAAAACGAAGCCTTTGACGAAGAACTGGCTTCGGCCTATAACTTCTTTTTTATGGCAAACGAATATAAAGTGGAAACAAAAAACTACGATGGCTTTTTCCAGTTCAATTACAGCCCTGCCGGAATTTACAGGAACGAAAATTGGGTGGTAACCATGCGAAGCCCTACGACAAAATTCTGGGGAGCCGAAATATATAACGCTACCAATCGTTTCGGCCGTTACCAGAGCCACGGATCATTGGAAGTGATGTACGAAGGTTCGCTTGCAAAATCGGGATGTCCTGCCGATGCTATGAGCGGGGGCTGGGATTGGAATGTAGTGCCGGGCACAACAACAGTTCATTATACATCTTGGACTGAAATGATGCCGGCGGGGAATACCTCGCAGCGTTTCGATCAATATACAAAAACAAGCAACTTTGCCGGTGCGCTCGCCTGGGATCAGATAGGGCTATTCGCAGCAGACTTTGACCAGATAGATGCATGGGGTAAACAGGTTTTCGAACCCACAAATCTTGTATTTAAAAAATCTGTATTTGCCATAGATAATATGCTCTTTTGTATGGGTAGTAATATCGATGCATCAGGGAATTATAAAGATAATATGATTACTGCAACAAATCTATTCCAAGAAATAAAGTATCCGGAAAGTGGGAAATTAATACTTGACGGAAATATTATTAATGACGGTTATCGATCTGTCTTAGAATCTGATAGAATGAGATGGATCATAACCCCTCAATCAACAGGTTATATTATTCCCGAAGGAAACGACAGGCTTGAATTGATATATGATAAACAGACTTCGCCGAAACAGACTGGTGCAGATGCCCAGAATCCGGAAACCACTGTTACCTCAGCTAAAGCGTTCCTCAATCATGGAGTGAAAATAAAAGATAAAAGTTATTTTTACATTGTTATTCCAAATGCGAAAAAGGATAATATCAGCGAATTAAGTAATGTTATTGAAAAAAGTGGCAGTAATAATATATATGAGATATTACGCCGCGATTCTATTCTACATGCATTCAATTACAAACCTCAAAGTATTACCGCATATTCCGTATTCGAACCCTCACAAAACATAAATATTGGGATATTAAAAGCTTCGGCAACCCAATTGCTGCTGATCGTAAAAGAAAAAGGCACATCGCAGATCAGTATAGCTGTCTGCAATCCGAATCTCAATCCTATAACCGACAGAGAATTCGGGTGGCGATCTACTCCCACATATGCGTCGATAGTGCTCGAAGGCAAGTGGAAAAATACAAGAAACAACAATAATATAAAAGAAGAAAATATAGACGGCAATACCAAAATCTCATTTACTTTGCAAGAAGGGGAACCATTATATTTCGATTTGAATAAATAGAAAAATATCTGGATCTAAATATTATCTGATGAAAAAACATATATTGATATTATCTGCCTTTTTATTCACCATTGTTTGTCAGGCACAATTAGTCAAACATGAGCGGCTCTTGTCTTTCGAAGATAATAACAGCCTTTTATATATCAGCACATCCGCATCGGATATTTCAATATCGGAGAAACATTACAAGGATGGGCTGCGCAGCTTGTTGTGGAAATATAATGCCGGAGGTACGATAAATATTAAAAAAGATATCGGATATGAACCTGTCGACCCCACAGGTGCAGATACTTACCTTTCCACATTTATTGTGTGGATATACAACGAAAAGCCCGCAGATACAACGATCCGGTTTGAATTTCTTCGTGATGGAAAAGTCTGTACCTCTTTTCCGTTCGCCATCAACTTCTGTGGATGGCGTGCAGCATGGGTATGTTACGACCGCGATATGGAAGGAAAACCAGAAGAAAAGATGAACGAAATACGTATTGTTGCCCCCGATTCAGACGGCAAATTGTATATAGATCATCTGATAGCTTCTGTAAAAACAGACCATAGGTACCAGTCACCTGATCTGCAAGTACCATTTGTCAATAAAGAAACCAACAACCACTGGTTACAGTTACTAAAGGCATCTTATTTAACTCCCGATATACTTCAAGAGCCTTTGAACGATGTACAAACAGCAGACCTTAGAACAATGGATAAACGTTTTACCGGTTTACTGTATATTCCGTCAAATATTAGTAAAAAAACAATAGAATCCCTGTTCCGTAAATACGACACTTATCAGATCAAGGTTGATAAAGAGGGTAATATATCAGGTTTACCAATATTCTTTACCCGCGCAGTAGAAGCATACGAACGCCTGATACCGGACTGGAAAAACAAGTTCGAAAATAACAACATGGAATTCCGGGAATATTTCACGCTAATGAACCGTATTGCCATAGCTTACCATGACGCTAAAACATCCTCAGAAAAAGATTTGTTGAAAGATATGTTTCTCAGGATGTTCGATCATGCAAGCGATCAGGGAGTTGCCTATGGCAGCTGTCTGGGAAATATCACTCATTACGGATATAGCTTCCGTAATTTCTTTACGGCTTATTACCTGATGAAGGATGTGCTGAAAGAAACAGGACGCTACGAAGAAGCCGATAAAACCCTGCGCTGGTATGCTATGACAAATGAGGTTTTCATAAAACCCAAAGAACCGGGTATGGATATGGATGCGTTTAACACAATTGCCACAGGACGTTTTTGTAGCATAATGCTGATGGAAGATTCGCCGGAAAAAGTGCAATATGTTAAATCGTTCAGCCAATGGATCAATAATGGATGTCTGCCTGCAAAAGGACTGGATGATGCATTTAAGAGCGATGGTAGTGCATATCACCATTGCAACAATTATCCGGCTTATGCAGTAGGCGGCCTGAGCGGAGCTACCAATATGATATACCTTTTGAGCAATACAGGCTTTGCAGTTTCGGAGCTAGCCCATCAAACTGTAAAAAATGCTTTGATGGCAATGCGTTTTTATTGCAACAAGACCCATTTCCCACTTTCTATGTCGGGACGTCATCCTAACGGCAAGGGCACATTATTCCCTACCCATTACGGCAGAATGGCCATAGCAGGCACCCCTGGCGGATATCAGCTGATAGATGAAGATATGGCAGCCGCCTATCTGCGATTAAAGGAAGAAACAGTCAACCAGGATGACAACCCTGAATATTCTCCAGTGGCAAATAGCAGGGAAGACCAGATATTGCTGGATATGATAAAGAAAAACGGTATTCGTGCCGAAAGTAACCCTTCAGGTAACATAAGCATGCCGTACGGATGTGTCAGCGTGCAGCGTCGCGACAACTGGTCGGCCGTAGTACGCGGGCATTCCCGCTATTTATGGGCCGCCGAACATTATCTGGGAGCAAACAGATATGGACGCTACCTCGCACATGGTAGTATGCAGATAATGACTGCTCCCGCGCATAAAATGGTAACGCCCGAATCCGGTGGATGGATTGAAGAAGGATTTGACTGGGGACGTATACCGGGTACTACTGCCATACATTTGCCTGTCGATCAACTGGAAGCTAATATATTGAATGTCGATAAGTTTTCGGGGTTCGAAGAAATGCTCTATTCTGACGAAGTGTTTGCAGGAGGTATTTCGCAACAGGCGACAAACGGAGCTTTCGGAATGAAATTGCACGAACACGACAAATATAACGGCTCGCTACGCGCACGTAAATCATTCCACTTTTTTGGAAATGTCATTGTATGTTTAGGAAGTGATATAGAAAACTCGAATACTGATTACAATACTGAAACTACAATATTCCAACTAGCAATGACAAATGATTCTATCCGCAACTATTGGAATAATTATAAAAACGCCGGAAGTGTATGGACAGACCATATCGGAACGGGATATTATATTCCGGCCGGAAGAAACAATAATCTCCGGTTCGAAAAGAATTACAACCAGATTTCGCGCATGCAAAATACAGGAAAAGAAACTTCGGGCGACTGGGTATCACTTGTTTTCGATCATAGAAAAGCTCCCCAAAAAGCATCTTATGAATATGCTGTTATCCCCCGGATGAATAAAACCCAAATATCTGATTTCGAAAAGAAACCTCCATATAAAATATTACAACACAATAGTGAAGCGCACATAGTAAAAGATATAAAAACAAATACTACATCATACGTGCTGTTCGAACGTCCCAATAAACTTCCGGAAGGCATACTCCAAGATGTTGACTCATCTTGTTTGATAATGATAAAAGAGAATAAGAGAACCTTAATTCTTACGGTTGCCAATCCCGATTTAGCCTTGTATCGTGGTTCGTCTGATGAAGCTTTCGATAAGGATGGAAGACGTATCGAACGCAGTATCTATTCACGTCCGTGGATAAAGAATGAGAGTAAAGAAATCCCTGTGACCATTACTCTGAAAGGCGCATGGAATATTTCAGGGAATAATAATAATTGTAAAATTATATTGTCCGATAATAAAAGAACTGTTTTATTATTTACATGTAAAGATGGAAATAGTTATGATATAGAATTGACTAAATAAAATATTGTTTTGGTTTTGTATCAAAACAATACACTTTCCATTTTCGATTAGAACAGATGATACTAATACAAACCGAAAATGTAGTACGCCGGAATAATTCTTTCAAATTTTCATCTGCATTGGAACATATCCAAATATATTTGTATTATTTGAGTTATCCCAAACTTAATTTATAGAAAGAATAATTTTATGTATTCCTGCTGAATTTATTGATCTAACATCTTTTGTCCCTGTAAACCCATCAAAGATATTCAATTTATCGGGACCTGTCGTCTGACAAATAATCTCCCATTTATCAGCATCCTTTTTAATTTCTAATATATCCGATGTATTGGCATCCATCATTGCAGCTATATTCCCAGAACAACGGATGGTAGTTATCATATACCGTTTTGCCCCTACATTAAATTCATGATTATTCAATATTAGTTTAGCCGATTGAGAATCAAGATCACTTTTCCAATCCACATTCAACAGATAAAGCGTTCTGAAATTACCAGAATCCCAAACAGAGAAATCGATATTCTGAGAGGCTTTGATCCATCCTTTCTCATATTCTGCCGATACAATGCCGGAAGCTGTATTTATTATATCTTCTGTATAACTGCTTTTTATAAGTTCATCTGCTGGGTATACATTCTGAGGGTAATAAATAACACGACCTTTACCCAATGGTATTACTTTTCTATCCGTATATGTCTTATAATCCAGTCCGATCAATGTTTCTATCACAGTATCATCTTCGGGAAATTTGGAAGGTAGGTCGGGTTGCAGTTCGCTATTTAGATGCACTGCTCCTAAAATAAGGGTTCCTCCTTGTTTCACAAATTTCTTTATCCTGATAAAGTCGGCATTATCAAAAGTATTCCAACCTAAAAATATCAAGGCTTTATACTGATTCAACACATCGTTTGATGTTTCAATAGGGAGAATATCTACAGTACCATATGGGGTATGTGTAAATAATCCGTCAGTACTACAAAAATCCAATCTATTTTCAGGGTAAAATATTTTCAGGAGATCGAAACTTTCCATCGCTTTATTGAACTTCCATTTATCGCCATCCTGTGACCACAGAGATGAACGACCGAACGATTTCCATGCGTCATTCCGTCCCTGTATGACTGCAATCTTTGCCTGTAATTCACCCTTGCGTGAGTGTGTCTGTATATAATCATACATTTGGTGTTGCGCATAAAGATGCTCTTTTCCGGCCTTGGTGTATCTATCATTGGCATATTCATCCGTCCATAGCCCTTCTTCGGTATTAATATGGGAAGATCCGTGTATGTATGCTACTGCCAGCGACAGAAAAAAACGCAGGGAATGTTTCGGATCGATAAATGGCCTTGATCCCCATTGCACTGCATGCAGTGAGCCGAAATCTTTTTTATTATACGCTTTAGATGCGCCACGCAAAGAGGACATAATAACATCTTCGGGACCATACATCTGTTCGGCTCCCAACCAGTCGTAACCTGCCTGGTAAAGATACCTGAACATGGTAGAAGGCCCTGTATGCCTGGTGCTTTCCCCACGGGAATAACTCAGGTTCGCTATAAACCTGTTCGCTCCGTCTGCCATATCTTTCACACTAAACGGATCATAGTGGATGAAATTACCGTGATCGGTATAAATCGGCCTGTGTTTTGCGAATATTCCCCCATATGGCCTTGTCCGGGCACACATATCAGACCAAAGACCTGCATAAGGAAAATGTTGCCAATAATAGTAACCTCCGTCATTTTCATGAGCTTGCTTTCCTCTGAACATTGGTGATTGAAGGGAGGCCAAGGATGCATTAATTTTTGTTGCAGCGAGGGTACGCCCCTCAACCTGCCATGCATGTGGTATATGCATTTTATTTAGCAGGGAAGTATAATGTTTTATTACGCTTTCGTCTGTTATCCGCACCCCACTCCATTGGTATGACGGTCTGAACTGATACCAGTTTCCGATACGTTCCCGTATATACCATTTAAAGAACTGATCATATGGTTCGTACTCTTTATCGATATGTACTTCATCACCTGAAGAGAGATAAACATTATCTTTTTCTTTGATTACGGTTTGCTGTATTATTCCTGTCCTCTTATTCGTTCCGTCCGATATATCTATCGGTATTTGTATATCAGTACCAACCGCAGAAAATTGTATCGTATAAAGTCCTTTTTCTTTTAATTTAAGGTGTTTGTCCATCAGGTTTACATTCCGATTGTTAGTCGATATATTTAGAGTTATGTCAGGCCGGTTCGTTTCTATTAATATCGCAGTTGTATCTCCAACACTTACAAAACGGGGAACAGAAACTATCTCAAAATCCCGGGCACTTTCTTCTATCATTTGTAAAGATCTTAATTCATAAGGATATGCGGTACGGTGAGGTTCTTTTTCGAGAGTTAGTTTCAATTTGCCGTTTCCTTCTATTCCATCCGGAAGCTTAATATAGAAATCGGCTATATTTGAGGCTCTGTCGAATAGATTACCTTCGAAAATAGTTTTTCCTTTAAACTCTAATTTCCATCTTGGCCAGCTGCGGGTAGCCATGTTTATACCAACCCAGTAATTATAATTATCTGTCTTTTTCTCGTTTTGAATAAACGGCGATGTGAATATTCTCTTTCCTTCGGCATAGATACGAGGGGCTTCGAGCCAGCATTCGCCACTGAAATTTGTACCTCCAACCCTTATCAGTATAGTTGCTGTTTTTGGAGATAGTTTTATATTCTTTTTCAATAACCTGAAATTTCCACTTCCTTCCGGAATGGGTATGTATACAATGGAGTCTGGTGAATCATAAACATCATCGGAATATCTCCCTTCTTTTTTATAATATATCTGAAGTTCGATGCCAAAATCACCATTAATTCTTGTTTTCAGATTTTTTCGTTTATAAGCAATTTCAATATCTATATTTCCTTTATCGAAATTTACACCTGTGATTCTGTTATATGCATGACATTCGTAAGGATCATCATTCCCTTTAAAAGAGAGAGAATAATTGTCTCTGTAAATATTCAGTGAGTCAAGATTTTCGTCAATAAAATATTCCTGTCCCCTGAAAGACTGTTCGCCCCGTGCAGAAAACTCTCCCGGCATTTTCACCCCTCCTACAACACGTAAGATGCGCTTCACAGGATAATCTTTATTCTCAAATGTTACCTCCTGCTCAAAAGATTTCTCAGGATTGATTTGTACATATCCCTGTTCCCCTTCGGACGGATATAAAATTATTCTTTGTTCTGTCTGCAACTGGGATACAGCCAATAGATACCAGGAAAGGAATGAAATAAGTAATAGTGTTTTTTTCATGCTTAATTTATAAAAGAATGAAAATTAAAAAAAAATTATTAGATAATGCAGATAAGTATCTAAAATTGTTAAAAGTTGACAATTGAAAATCGACGACATGAAGATGAGTCAAAGTTGACGCATATTTTAGTTTTTATATTCTTGTCATCCTGAGGAACGAAGGATCTCACCTTTGGATGCTTCGCTTCGCTCCAGCATGACAGAGAGTAAAACCTGACAAACTTTACATATTTTATTGTCTAAATTCTTCATTTCTTTCATTACCACATCGGCATACTGCCACATTAGTTCATTGTTTATCTCATTGATAAAGTACCTTGAGAAAAATGCAGGTTTTAATTATTTGTTCGCATTAATAAATACTGATAACCGGATATGGATAAATCCATCCCGGCTATCAGTAAACTGCCTAAAACCTTAAAAACTATTGCTGGGCACCTTTACTTATTTTATTGTCGACAATCCTCGGATTACCATCAATATCAGTTTGTCCGTTAATTTCTTCCGAAATTACAAGACCTGTATTTCTTGCCGGAGATGAAGATTTTATATGAAGGTTTGGCTCTGAAATGTTTTCCAGTTGAGGATCAACTCCGTTCGAAGAATTCGTATCACCATTACATGCGTTTTTCCATGCTTCGAAATCGGTATACTCCACATCATTCCAAATCCACTTAGCCACACCTGTAGTATAATAGTGATTATAGTCTATTACATTATTCTTCCCTGTGGTAGTGTATTTGTGGATAAATACATCGTCAGTCCCTCCATATATAATATTATTCTTTACAAGAATATTTGTACAATTCTTGGTCAAACGGATTTCTCCTTCAACCTCACCGAATGCTCCCCTGACCGAATTATTGAACAGAAGGGTATTATTCACTATCTGGCAGTTGTCTGTCCCTCCATTGGTGTAATTCAGATAATCACCCATGTATATGCCTGTGCGGTAATTATTGTAGACAAAATTATTCCTTACTATACAATCCTTTGTAGCTAATATATCACTTTCGCTTACCAGGCCAATAGCCCTGTCGCAATTGTATACTATATTTCGCTCAATAATGGTCTTACCTCCGCCACAAACATAGATGCCGATAGCTCCATATCTGTCAGGGCCCCATACTTCGGGGCTGTTGGTATGTGAACAATTATATACCACATTGTCACTAATCACACCATTTCTGGCGTAGTTGATCTCTGGATTCATCTCTGGCCGTAGATTATCGCCACCGGCAACTATAAGCCCGATGTTTTCTACATCTCGTATAATGTTATTTCTGACTATAAATCCATCGATATTACCCACTAATGAAAAAGTTTCGCTGGTTCCGGAGTGTATATCATAGATTTCACAACCTTCGACTATCAGATCCGATATAGGGGTATTCGAATCGCCAATCACCAAAATGGCATGAGCACTTCGCCAGTCATCATTGTTAAAGCCCGGAGATACACTCTTTATATTGTATATCTTACATCCTTTAATCCGGATATGACGAGATTCTCCGTTGATATAGATTCCCTCTGGGTCGGCATTGGGTGCTGTGTTTTGAAAGTTGCAAATATCAATATCCTCAATACTGACACATCTGATATCTTTCAGCGTTACCAACGCAGCCCAGCCTGTAGCTGTCAGATTTGTACCGTCGATTTTGGCCCTTTCACCCGGGTAACTTTTTAGCGTAATCCATTGATTCAATAAACCAGATTTAGGGAAAGTTACTTTTTGATTATAAACGCCTCCTCTCAGGAGGATCGTATCTCCCGCTTTTGCCAAATCCAAAGCATTATTTATTGTTTTTAACGGAGCTTCTTTACTCCCGTCATTTTCATCATTTCCATCCTCCGCTACATAATATGTTTTGGCATAGTTAATATCTGTAGAAGGAGTATAATAACTATCAGAATTGCATCCGTATATTAACAAGCTGACAAAAATTATAATAAAACTGAGCATTTTTTTCATATTTATTTGATTATTTTTCGACTAACAATATTACTCGTACATTATTCTCCTGATCGCATTATTCTTTCTGTCAAAGACATAGATAATACCATCTTTGTTTATCGCAAGATCCAGCGGAGCGTTGAATGCCGCAGACGAGCCGTTGGCATCGACATAGCCTTTTTGTGCGCTTCCGGCTACAGTGCGGACTACTCCCGATTTCATATCGACGATCCGGATACTTTGATCCGGATTATCTCCTCCGTCCCAGATTCCGTTTCCGGCAACATATATATTCCCATCACCATCGAGAGCCATTCCCCATGGTTTTGCAAATTTCGCATTGCCTGTCGGTCCGTCTTCATAGCCATATTCACTTCCGGCAATTGTGCTTCTACTCCATGTGTCGGCTTCATATTTAACAATCTGGTTCGTATCAAAATCGATAGCAAACAGATTTCCCTGAGGATCGACAACCAAACCGGCTATTGAAACATTTTGTATAATGTGTGTCATTGTACCATCCGGCTTCAACTGATAAATACCCCCCTTTTCGGGATTAGCGGTGTATATATTACCATTTCTTTTATCCACGGCAAGATACCACGGGTATGGCCAGATATTATCTTTTATAGTTGTGACAACACCCTCGGATGTAACTTTTCTGATGGTCTGCGGGTTGCCCAGGTCACTAACATATATATTCCCTTCAGAATCGCAATCCATCCCATACATTTCCTGAAAACGTGCAGCAGTTCCTGTACCATCAGCATGTCCGTAATTACCTTGTCTTCCGGCCAGAGTGGTTACTTTTCCATCGGGTGTAATCTTTCTGATACAATTGTTGCCTGCATCTCCTACATAAATGTTATCTTCAAGATCTACACAAATAGATCCTTTTCTCCAGTTGCTGACTGTATCCTGCAGGTAAAACTGGGCTTCAGTTCCTTCTCCGTCTACATATCCTGGTTTTCCGTTTCCGGCCAAAGTCGTCACGGTTGCAGAGAAAGTATAGGTAAACTCTTCCACACTTGTTGTTTCCTGATCACCTATTTTTACATGCAACAGACCTGACCCCAACTTTCTGGGTACAACTACCATTATGCCAGTACTGTTAGATCCTATTATTTTCAGAGGGGTTTCGCCTACCATGACAGATACCCGGGATGTATCATCCGTGAAATTTTTACCTGTTATTAAGATTTCCGTCCCTGCACCACCACTGGTAGGGTAGAATTTGTTGACTACCAGTGTAGACGGAGTATCGTCATTATCATCTTTACAGCTCGTCAGCAAACAGCTTAAAATCAAACAACCTGCCAGTAAACCTGTAATTATATTTTTAATCTTCATAATACTGTTTTATTTAAATTAAACTATTCAGTCTCGATCTTACGCACTACGTTATTTGCCCTGTCCAGTACATATACCGTCCCGTTTTTGTCAACGGCAACCCCCGTAGGAGCGCTAAAGCGTACTGGTGATGAATTTCCCGAGATTGTATTGTTGATCCCCGCATAGGATGGTATCGCAAATTCGCCGTTAGTGAATCCGGCGTATTGTCCGCCTGCGAAAGTCGTAACATATCCTGTATTGTAATCGATAAAGCGTATACTCTGATCCAAAGCGCTGGAAGTCCCCGTACTATGTCCATTTCCACCCACATACAGATTGCCATCACTATCCATAGCGATACCCCATGGATAATAGAATTGTGCACTCATAGCAGTCCCGTCGGCATAACCTTCCTGTCCACTCCCTGCTACTACAGTAGGATTCTCCCAATCTCCTCTTTTGTATTTGAGTATCTGATTGGCATCATGATATACGAGGTATAGATCTCCGTTCCTTTTATCGACTACCATTCCGGCAGACCATTGTACACCTGATATAATTTTTTCTATAGCCGCTGGAGATGGGCCGTAATTATCCATAGCGGAGGTATAAATAATTCCGGCATTATGATCATTCAGATACAGGGTGTTATTGGCTTCGTCAACAGCTATACAATTGATTCCCCCTCCCCATCCAAGATAATGAGCTTTTCCGTCAGGTTCAAACATTACCACACCTCCGACATAATCGTCGGTTACATACATATTGCCTTTACTATCCACTTTTACGTCTGTTGGCCTGATCTGTGCATTGTACGAACCTTTACCATCGTTTTCGTGTCTCCAGTTAAGTCCCCAATCAGTAATTTCGACAGGACCCTGTCCTGCAACTGTTGTTACTGTACCATCGGGAGCAATTTTACGGATACATTGGTTGGCAGCGTCACTTACGTATACATTCAGTTCGTCATCCACATCTATTCCGCCTCTGCGGGTTTCACCCCAGTCGGTAGTAAATGAAAACATAGCCTCATTTCCAGGCCCGTCCTGATAGCCCCTTTCACCTGTTCCGGCAAGGGAGCTTACTGTACGGGTTCTCATATAGGAGAATTTTGATAAAGTAGTAAAACTTTGCCCGTCTATTGTTATAACCAGCGGAGCGCTTCCTATCTCTTTATTTTTAGGAATTTCAACTAGTAGCTGTTCTTCATTAGACCTCAGTATAGGGATATCTATTTCATTTATGGTTACGGATACTCTGGACGCATCGATCGGAAAATTCTCTCCCGAGATCAATACATTCGTGCCGTATCCACCCTGTAATGGAGAAAATTCAGATATTCCCGTAACGCTTTGTATTTCGTCATCATCATCACAACTAGTGGTAAGTGACGCAAAGCTAAACAAGGCTATTGCCAGATATATTATTCTTATTTTTGACATAATTCATAATCAGATTAAATGGTTTCATATTGATTATTACAGTTACCAACCAGGATTTTGTACTAATCCTTTACCCCTATCCAGTTCGTATTGGGAAACCGGGAAGAGATACATTTTATTACTCCAATACCTGTCCGGCATTCTCTGGCGTGTATAAAATCCTTCGAAAGAGAATCTTTGTCCGCCGTCGTCAGCATTCACATTCATCCGTTGAATAGTACGGTTTTCCGGTAGTTCGTATAACAATCGCCGGCACAAAGTCCAGTACCTGTCGCTTTCGAAAGCCAGTTCTATCTGTCTTTCCCTGATTATCCATTTCCTCATTTCTTCTTTTTTACCGAGAGCAGCAGGGTAAGCGACTTCTATTCCCGGAATACCCGCACGGGTTCTTACTTCATTCAGATATGTTTTGATATCGGGATCGTTCGGGTTATATTCGTTCAGGGCTTCCACATAATTGAGCAATATCTCTGCGTAGCGTATCTGGATGAAAGGCCTGTAAGAAGCTTTGTCAATCCTGATATTTGTTTCGGGGCTGACTCTCTTCAGTACACAATACCCTGTAACATCCGGCATATTATTTGTCTTAGCGCCCGACAATCCGGTAGCATAGAATTCTGCTCTGCCACGGCCGTCTTTGTTAGCATCTGACGAAAAGAAATTCTTATCATCGACAGATGGTGCAGGAAGTACCGGACGCCCATTATACTGGATGTTCACATAAAAACGGGGCTCGCGGTTAACGTACATATTCCATTCGCCTTTACTATACCCTCTGTTTACCTGATCTTGCTCGAAGCCGTATCTGGCAGGATCGTCAACTGTGGCAAAACCCGTTTCCATATAAGACGCATCGTCATAAATATCTTTTCCGTTACGGGTATAAAACGCATCTACAATATTCTGTGTGGCGTTCTGCATATTATATCCACCCGGATTCGGGGCACAACGTTTCTCGTGTCCCCATTGCCATGAATCGGATATATTGGTAGAGAATAGTATCTCTTTATTCCAATTAGTAAGGAATACATTCCGGTAAGATAAATACGGATCAAAATCGACATCCCCTTCATCCAGATTGGTGAATAGTTTATGAATGTTCATATCTATCACATCTTTGGCCGCATCTGCTGCCTGTTTCCATTTCTCAGGATCGTATGATGCAGGAGCTAATGGCGTTCCATCATGGTTTTTAAAGTTTGCAAACCGGGTATTTCCATTCCAGAGCTCACTAGCTGCTAATAATAGAACCTGAGATTTCACAGCCAGACAAGAACCCTTTGATGGTCTTCCATAATTAGCCGACGATGCCCATTCGTCAGGAAGGACTCCGGCGGCCTCATCCATCAGGTTGCATATATGTGTAACACAGTCGTCGAAAGGGCTTCTTGTATATATGTCGTAGTCGTCGCTCATACCCATCGGTTGAGTAATTATTACAAAGGGACCATATTGTTGTAACAACTTCCAATAGAACCATCCGCGGAGGAATTTCGATTCGGCCTTATATTGTACTTTCAGTTTATCGCTGAGTATACTTGAAGGAACCCTGTCAATATTCGCTTCAAATACTAAAGACTCCCTGATTCCTTTATAACAAGTACTCCAGTTATCGAATATTCCGCTCGAGGCATTCCAGTTTCCTTCTATTATTTTCCGGGCATTAACATTTCCGTAAGGCACTGAGGTTTCATCACTTACCCCTAATGTGGAAAAGTCATCCAGTGTAACCCATATATACCCGTATATATTGTACAGATATGCTTCGGCATCAGCCCTTGTCTCCCATATCATATCGAATGTACGGATATTATCAGGCTCTTTATCCAGATAGTCACATCCTGTATGTATAAACAGGAAGCTAATCAGTATAAAAACTGAATTGATAATATTTTTTATTTTGTGTTTCATTTTATTTCGGAATTAGATAATTAAAATTGCGCTCTGATACCAAAAGTGATCATCCGTGTCAATGGGTATTTTGCTCCGTTCGAACCGAGTTCAGGGTCCCATAACTTGAATTTTGAGAATGTAAGCAGGTTCTGCCCCGATACATAGAAATAGAGGTAGGATAATCCCGCTTTCCTTATCGATGGATGATCCAGCGTATATCCAAATGATGCCTGTTTCAAACGGAGATAACTACCATCCTTAAGCCAGCGGGTACTTGATACATAGTTATTATCTTCCAGTTTACTATTATAACTTAGTCTTGGATAATACGCATCCTGGCGGGGATTTTCTTCTGTCCACCTGTCCAGCATATTTTCGAGCACGTTGTTAGGATATTGTCCATTTCCAGAGAATGGTAATACACCAGCTCCTGCTACACCCCAGTCTCCTGCACTGAATCCTGATCCGTTAGCCATGATGCCTACATCAGCTATACCCTGGAAAAACAGAGACAGATCAAAATTCATATATCTGAGGTTAAACCCTGCTCCATAGGACCATGTCGGGAACCATGATTTTCCGAGATAGGTTCTGTCGTATGTATCTATTATCGCATCATCATTCGGATTCAGATTCATATATTTAATATCTCCCGGACGTACCGTAACCCCGAACTGAGGAGGATGGGAGTCAATGTCATCCTGATCGACAAAAAGTCCCTGGTCTATATAACCGATGTATTCGCCGGCTCTTCTCCCTGTAGCACTCATATAGCCATATCTTTGTGTCGGTTCGTCCTGATACACTATTTTATTTTTGCTGTAAGTGATATTTCCATATACTCTGATTCCGACTTTTCCTATCTGATCATTATATTCAAGATTGGCATCAAAACCGTTATTATCCATTTCTCCCATATTGGCGTAGATGCGCGTGTCAAACCCGGCCATTCCCGGCAATGATGCCCTTTCGATCAGGATTTGTTTTCTCCTTTCCTTGAAGATGTCCATTGTCAGGTTTACTTTGTCGAAAAATCCGAGCTCGAGTCCTATATTGGTTTTGTATGATTTCTCCCATGTAAGGTCTTCTACGCCTAATACATTACTTTTAATCCCCCAGTAGTTTGTTCCGCTCAAACCGAAACCTGTTTTATTACCTCCTCCAATCTGGGTAAGGTAGGCAAATCTGACATTGTTTGCGATGTTATCGTTCCCTACAACTCCATAAGAAGCTCGTATCTTTAAGAGGTTAATGGTTTTATTGATAGGTTCGAAGAATTTTTCGTTGGAAACAAGCCATCCCGCCGACACTGCCGGGAAGAATCCGAATTTATTTCCTTTTGCGAAATTCTCAGAACCAGTATAAGATGCATTAAACTCTGTCATATATTTGTCGTCGAATACATAACTCAAACGTCCTGCTACCACCTGATTGCGGAACGGGATAGAACCTATAACATCTCCGGCTGTACTAACAAGCCTGTTTCGCATATTGTACAGTAACATGGCTCCTATCCTGTGACGATCAAAAGCCCTGTCGTAAGCCAGATTTGCTTCCAGGTAAGTTACACGCTCTCCGGTGGAACTTTGTTCATAGCCTAAGAACTGCTGCCCCTCTTTTACCGGATTCCCGAAAATAAGGTTTCCATCACCATCTCGTCCGGTTGCACGCCACAGGTCAACTCCTCCTGTTCTCTTGTTATAGAATTGACTATAACTATCGAACGAGAAACGGGCGTATGAGGTCAGACCTTCAGTTATAAAATCCAGTTTTTGGTTGAGGGTGAATACTGATTGCACAGAAGGATTGAATTCTGTTGTATAACCGTTGTTCTGTACTTCGTTTTTAGGATTGTTCCCTGCGTTTGCCGTAGGACCAGCCCATCTCCCATCAGGATATCTCACAGGATAGGCTACCGGACTGGTAGAATATGCCAGATACCATAAGTTCCCTGCCGATATTCCCGGATAGCGTGAGTCTACAAGCATGGCGGCAATATTCATTTGCAGCAAGGTGGAAGGTGTAAGGTTTACATCGACATTACTTCTGAAATCGTAGCGCTTATAATCGAGATTCGGATTAAAACCGTTCTCGTTTTTCACCTTATAAGGGCCTGTCTGGTTATAGAATGAGGCGGACAAATAGTAGCGGACAGCTTCGCCACCCCCGTTTATGTTGAGGTTGACATTTGTGATAGATGAATTATTCTTGTATATCTCATTCATCCAATTAACGTTAGGATACAAATAAGGATCCAGCCCACTGGCGGTTTTCATTATTTGTTCCTGTGAATATGTTTCTTCCAGTCCCATGTTTCTGCGCCCTTCATTATAGAGTTTCATGTAGTTCACTCCGTCAAGGATTTTAGGCTTTATTGTAAAACTGGTAAGTCCTGTCTCTACCTTGAATGAGATACGGGGTTTTCCGGCTTGCCCGCGCTTGGTGTTGATAATCAATACACCGTTTGCTCCTTTCGCTCCGTATACAGCAGTGGCCGAGGCATCTTTTAAGAGGGAAATGCTTTGTATATCCTCCGGATCAATGTTGTTGTACGCGCCTCCGTATGTACTATTTACATCATCCCGTTGTACACCGTCGACTATTACCAAGGGAGAGGTATTCCCGGTAAATGTTCCGATACCACGGATTGTGAAAGTGGAGTTGTCATATCCTGGTTCGCCGCTTGACTGAACTGAAATAATACCAGCGACTCTTCCCTGAAGGGCATTACTCAGGTTTGCCACAGGAACTTTTATATCATCCATATCGATAGATGAAACAGAACCTGTAATGGTTACTTTCTTTTGTTTTCCGTAACCTACGACTACCACTTCTTCTAAAGTAGCTTCGTCCGGTTTCATAATGATTCTGATAGGTTTGCCTTTCTCAACTTTCACCTCAGTTGTTTTCATGGATATCATAGTGAATATGAGAATATCTCCATTAACCGCTCTGATTGAAAAAAGACCTGCTTCGTCTGTGAAAACTCCGGTGTTTTTGTCTTTTACCGCTACCGTAACACCTATTAACGGAGCTCCGTCCTGATCTAGTACCTGCCCATTGATGTGGTCGGTCTGGGCATGTAGATTTTCTACATTTAAAAACGCAATTGAGAACAGAAGAAAAAGAAATAACTTCCTACTTCTGTCCCATGAATGCTTTTTCCGACAGAAAAAGGCCGACATGAAATTCATAGTAAAATAATTTGTATTTATCACTTCGGTATTGTTTTAAATTGTTCATTAATAGGAATTTATAGAGAAACTTAACCAGCCTGGTTAATAATGGGGATATCCTGTAGTGATATTACATATCACTATAAGTCAGGTATGTGCTAACATTAGATTAACACATATACTATTTTTAGGCTTAAAACTTTTTTTGGGTATTTTTATCTATAAAATCTTTATATGGAATAGATAAATCCGGGCTTAATGCTATGATGATATGTTTTTCATAAGGGTATTATGTTTTAATAAATTATTATACATCCAAAAAAATAAATTAAAGATTCACACCGGATAACACTAGCACTATTATCGGGGCATCCGTTCTGGCTTTCATCTCATAAGTCTTGATTTTAAGGTTAATAATCAGGTTAATATAATCTTTCTTATTCGCTTTTAAGTTTTATATATTATTAATACGATGTAAATAAAAATAACTACTCACTTTTTTGAGAATAATAGTATAATTCTTTTGAAAAAGTGCTGTACTTTTCTTTGTACAGCACTTCTGATTTGCTATTTAATATTGAAAAGATTTTTTTTCACATAAATACTATAATCCTTAATAAGACCAGGTACTTCTTTTTCCATTCTAGGAAGAAGTTTAAGACCTTTTATCTTTTCTAACTTTCCCAGATCGATAATTATATAATGCGGAAACTTATCTTCTTGTTTAGTACTCCAGTAAGTAGATTCCTGTAGATCGAATACTTTATCGGCCGAGTGGTTTCCGGCTTTTATTTCTTCGCTGTCGGCATATACTATTTTCCATGCCTGGCGTGAAAAATGTTTTCCATCTGCTCCTGTAATATATAATTCAGCTATGGCGGCATTGCTATCTCCATTATAGGAATTCAATGCTTCAATGCATATATAGCGTGCTTCAGTGATTTTACCGAAATTTATCTCTTTCCATCCGTTTCCGGCGGAGAATGTTCCGTTGTAAACAGGAGTTTCATTGGAAAGATTAAGTGTTTCACCATCTTTCCGGTGGGTTAACGATTCTTCTGGTCGGAGCATATCCAAAATAGGATATGTAAGTCCCTTTACAACAAGATCTTTCGGACCTTTCAGATCAAGGACGATTATCTCGTTTTCGCCTTCTTTGAGCCAACATCCGGGCATGAACAAAGTTTGCTGCGGGCCGATCTCCCAAAAACGTCCTATCGCCTTACCGTTTACCCATACCATACCTTTGCCCCATGTGCGCATATCGAAAAAGACATCTCCTGCTTTTCCGAGATTAAATGTCGCTCTGTAATATGCAGGCAAAGATTGAGGCCGGGTGTTTTTAGTGAACTGTTTATTTTTTACAAAAGAATAATCCACAGGCAGGCTGAATATTTCCCAGTTATTTAATAAGTTAGTACCTTTTTCATTTACTAATTCTACCCTTTCGGTTATACCTTTCCTGTCGTGGATAGCTTCATCAAAATTAACCCGTCCCATGGCCTCAATCAGAATATCTAATCGTGATGTAGCATTCGTTATTGGCAATTTTACAGAATTCTGCCCTTTTCGCCTGTCCAGACGGGTAATGAGCTTGCCATCAATAAATATCTGTGCCCAGTCATGCGGTTCTGTGATAACCAGAGTTGTTTCTTCCTTTATTACAGGTAAAGATGTCCGGTACAGGATACTTCCCCAACCCTGATCGAGGTCTTCCATCGGCTTCACTTCTTTGCTCTTCACGGCTTTCGGGAGATTGTCGAATACCATAGCCGATTCGGTAAACCTGATCTCGGGAATTTCTATTATAGGCATGGCATCAGGTATCTCGGGTAACACTTCATCTTTATCGAGATAACCGGATAGCATCTCACGGAGTGCATGGTATTTAGGTGTTACCCACCCAGCCTCACTGATAGGGGCATCATAATCATAAGAACTGCACATAGCCGAGTATGCCGGGCTGTTGGCTCCTCCCCAATGTCCGAAAGTAGTTCCACCATGAGCCATATACAGACTAAATGATATATTATTATCCAGCATTTCTTTCAGCCCTGCTATCATTGTGGTGGCGTCACGTGTTTCATGAGCACGTCCCCAATGATCGAACCATCCGCTCCAGAATTCACTACACATAAGAGGTGAATTGGGTCTGACTTCTTGCAATTCTTTGAACTGTTCCTGTATATTTGCTCCCGTACCGAAGTTTATAGTCCAAAGCAGATCATCTAATCCGTTATTCCTGAAATTAGACGCCCAGTCGCACTGGAAGAGCGGTACATCGGTAAAACCCGCGTTTTTCACCATATCACGTATATCAGCCACATATTCTTTGTCAGTATTGTAGGCGCCATATTCATTTTCCACCTGAACCATAATAACATTTCCTCCACGGGTGATCTGCATACCTGCAAGCTGCTTACCTAATTCTTTTAAATACAAACTACATCTTTCGAGGAAGTAAGGATCGTCAGAGCGGACTTTAATATCGTGTTTTTTAAGTAACCACCAGGGTAGTCCGCCCATTTCCCATTCGGCACAAGCATAAGGTCCGGGGCGCACAATAATATACATGTCATGTTTTTTTACTAGCCTGCAAAATTCCGCAATATCTTTTTGCCCCGAAAAGTCAAAATCTCCCGGAGTTTGTTCATGATAATTCCAAAATGCATAAATACATATTGTATTCATGCCTAAAGCCTTGCACATTTTTATTCGGTGCTCCCAATATTCTGCCGGAATGCGCGCGTAATGTATTTCCGCTGCCTTTATAATAAAAGGTTTACCATTCAACAGAAAAGATTTCTGCCCTATCTCAAATGAGCCTTTACCTTGGTCACAAAAAAGATTCAGACTGAGCAAAAGGAACAAGCTGATTACCGATAATATTTTTATTGATTTCATAATTACCATTATATATTATATTTTTTTGATTATACCTGTATCCCCTCCACCTCTGAGAGTCAGATCGACAGGAAGATTATTTTTCCATGCTCCCCTTGTGAAATCGGGCACATCGACCGAATTGGAGCGGTTAGCAGCAGAACGGATACTTAACGGAGTAATACAAGACCATAAAGCAGCATCATACACATCCATGTCGAGAGGAAGGCCATTGCGCAGGCAATCGATCATACGCCAGTCCATAATAAAATCCATGCCTCCGTGCCCGCCAATAACTTTCGCTATATCAGAGATATGTTTGACCACTTCGGGCGTGTATTGTTCTTCCAGCTCCTTCATTTTATCGCTACCTATAAATTCGTGCCCGAATGCTATTTTACCAGATTCAGGATATTTCTGCGCAAAAGCCTTCGTTCCACTCAATACATGAATTCGGCTATATGGACGCGGACTGGTGACATCATGCTGGAGCATTATAGTTTTGCCTTTATTAGTACGGATGACAGAGGTATTCATATTTCCGCGATATTTCATCTTGGCCATCGGTTTGTAATAATCATGTTTTTGAGCCTGCTCTTGTGCAAAGGCCTGCATCATAAAATCGTTTGTTGACATAGATGTGAGATATTCCATCTTGTCTCCCCGGTTGATATTCATTGCCCAGCAGATAGGTCCCAGTCCGTGGGTTGGATATGGATTTCCACTCTTGTGGTTTTCATCCCATCTCCAACCCGGATAATCAGGTTCTCCGAACAGACTTCCCAGCAAATCGTGAATATATGCGCCCTCCCCGTGCATTACTTCTCCGAAAAGTCCTTTTTGTACCATATTGATCGTCAGGATTTCGAAGAAGTCGTAACAGCAGTTTTCGAGTTGCATACAGTGCTTCTTTGTTCGCTCCGAGGCTTCTACCAGTTTCCAGCAATCTTCCATTGTAGTTGCGGCAGGAACTTCTACAGCTACATGCTTTCCGCATTCCATAGCGTATAAAGCCATTGGTACATGCCATTTCCACGGTGTGACTATATATATGAGGTCTATATCTTCCTGCTCGCACAATTTTTTCCATGCATATTCATCTCCGAAATACTCTTTTGCAGGTTGTTTCTTGAAATTGCTTAATGTTTGCTGACTCTTTTTTACAGCGTTTTCGTTTACATCACATAAAGCTGTGACTTCAATATCTTTTATATTCAGCATCCTGTTCACAGCCCAGCTACCTCTCGAACCCAGACCGATATAACCGATTCTTACGACAGGAATTTTAGGTGCGGCATAACCGCACATGTTGAAAAGCGGTTTCTTTGACGACCCGTGTTGCAAGCCGTTTTTGATTGACCTCTCCACATCTTCGTAAGAAGTGGCTCCGGCAAAAGCAGATAAAGCGGCTCCGGTTCCAAATAATGATCCTTTCAGGAAATTACGACGATTGATACTCATTTTTGTTTGTTTTTCAGATTATGTAAAATTGTCAGTTATTCTTTTATCTGCTCAGTTTTTCGAGCATCTTTTTGGCATTATCCACCATTTGCGTACAAGGTTCGGCTGGTTCTCCGATAATCTTGAATTTAGAAAGTTCATTATTTAATAAATCCAGTTTTTCAGAATTACCTTCATCTTCGAACTTATCTCTTAATATCCGGATTTTTTCCGCATCCTGTATACCTTCTTTCAAGCGTTCGAAACGGATAGAACTACGTCCTCCCGGATATATGATGTAAGTATCGCCTGCAGACCAGGTTTTGTAGCGGGAATCCAGCAACGGGTTTTCCGGCCACGAATTATAAGCCCAACGTAAGAACCCATCATAGTCATTGGCTATCGAGAACCATGATATATACACCGCTTCGGCCGGATCGGAGAATGTAAACACATTAGGAAATTTTGTACCGCAATAAACATAATAGGTACTGATCAGCCCGTTTTGTTTACGGTATTGCAGATCTGCAGCTTCAAAAGTTGCTCCGTATTCTACACAAATGTCTTTCAGGTAGGGATATTGTTTATAGCTTTTGTGATTATCGGCCAAAGCAACGCCCAGTTCTGGCGCAGCTTCTTTCAATAATCCCATCGTAGCTTTCATAATTTCCGGTGAACGTTCGTCCATGGCTATATTTGTGATATCCAACCAACCTTTTTCTTTCAGGTGTTTACAGAAATCTTTAAGGAACGGAGACCATACTTCTTTAAATTCTTTTGAGCCGGGAACAGGGTTTACTGTGATTTTCTTGTTTTGGATCTCATCAAAATAATGAAGTTCATTGTTCCACGGAGCCATCGAATAACAGTTGATCATATCTTTCACACCCAGTTCCATCATCATCTCTACCCAGCGGTCGAATATAGCATAATTGTATTCCCATGAACTATCTTTCTTTTTCGTCCAGAGAATCATGTCTGCATACGCATCGAATGTCTGCACATTCCACGGATCTTTATTCAATGTTGTGGTAATAACCTTTTGTCCTGTGCTAGCCAACATACTCATAGGTTTTTCCATTAGTTTCCAATGTTCCTCCGACCAGGCCGGAACATTATGTATACGGGCGATAGCAGAAGGATGCTGCCATAAATCCAGATGGAATTTCCAACTTTCAGGTTTTGGGAGGGTATGAGGTAATACATCAATGAAAACGTTCAATTTTGTTGTCTTTTTATCACGGGCATAAACATTGACTGTACCTGTATAAGTCCCGGTCTTGGCATCGTCAGGTATATCGAAACTAAGCCACACAGGACGAGTAGTTCTCGCTTCGATATTGAAACATTTGACAGTGTCGAGCGCATCTGCGACTAATGACGGCCGTAAATGTTCGCGAGGGGCACATCCATCTCCATACGAATCTGTAATGACATATTTTATAAATTGCGCATTAGCGGTGGAAGATTTTAATACGGAGCCATTCTCATTTTTGAAATCAGAGAATTCACATTCAACCTGTTCCACATTTTCATCTGTCCACAGTACCAACATAGCAGCAATGCGCTCGCCTTTCCAACCGCTTCCTTTCCATACCTGCGATTGCGGAACATCAGGTACCTGTGCTTTGGGATACCTTTTGTTGATACTGCCAAAAGAAATGTTCAGGCCGTTTACTTTGCTCCACTCGGCACTGTAATCTGTTGTATCGGGATCGGTAGCTTCAATATATGTTTCACAATTCAAAGCCGGACGGGGCTTTTCGCAAGATGTCAGAATTATACTTAATAGTAGTAGAAAACTTAAAAATTTCTTCATAATGTTTATTTGTTGTGCACATAACGATAGTACAAATCTTTCGCCCGCTCTATAGGATCGGCCTGAGGAGAATCCGGATATGGATTGTTATTATTTGTCCATTGTTCAGAGATCAGATAGAAATCTATTTCTTTCGGATTCTTCCCATCCAGTTTCTCTTCCAGATAGTTGAAGAATGCATCCCAGCGTGTATAGTAATAATCACGAAGGATACCCGACCATTCTTTGTATGCATAATCATTCAGTCCGCTTTCAGCACTAATGCGCGATCCCCATACAGTGATCTGGGTACGGGCATTCCATTCATATAGTTTTCGTTCAGCATCTGTTTTCGCTATTTTCTTAGCCTGGTTTACCCATGCGCCAACCATAAATTCGGAGCGTGTTTCCAGCAAGCTGTCCTGAACAAGCATCAGTGTGAGAAACTCGTTTTTCAATCGGATAAAATTCTTTTTGTTACCTTCTTTGTACGCCACTGTTACATCTTTTTGCAGGTAATATGCTCTGTTGGCTATTGTTTGACGAACTATATCGATAAGATCATACTCGAAATTATTATTCCCTTTGTACTGATCTGCTGTTTTCAACATTTGTGCGGCAGCTATTCGTACAGAATCTGTATTATAGATAGGTTGTGTCGACGAACAACAGGATACATTAGTAATATCCAGTTTAGGACAGGCCGCGAATACGCTTTCGGTAGTACCTTCCTGTACAGATTCTATAGGGAAGTTATAAACAGTGTTGCTAAGTATGTTCCATGCATTATTTATATATTGGTTCGATTTTCCGTAACGTGCTTTGGTGTAATCCGCCAGCCACGATTCTTTAGTAAACCGATCTTCTCGCCAGGGTAATTCGAATAGCAGTTCGAACATGACAGGATTATTTTCTATGGCTTCCATTGTAGCACCTATGCCTTTCAGCGTATTGCCACTCCTATGCAACTGTGCATCGTAATATCCATCTATTACAGGTTGCATTTTCCCATAAAGGCCCGTACGTCCACCAAAGTTGAGAAGCATACAATATATCCATTCGTGCTTGCCATATCCTTGTGAACGGTACCATGTAGACCATTCAGGCCCCCACATTGGTCGACAATCACTATACAGATCGAGGACGAGCAGATCGCCTTTATTCAGATTATTGACCATTGCAGGACGCGGGTTAGCCTGCCATGCCTGTGCAACCCATACGGCATTGGGACTAGCTTTCTTCATGGCGTTCATAATGGATTTACCTGCTAAATCCAGATCCACACCTTCTATACTTCCTCCTTCATGGAAAGGATCTATCGCATAATATTGGGCTTTTCCGAATAACTTCTCCAGTTCAGTGTAGTAGAGTTCAGCTATTTCGGCAAAACGAGGATCGGTAGGTTGCAGGAAAGACGGTCGTTTGAATTCGCCCCAATATCCCGGATCAGACACATTAAGTCCAAGTTTCTCCTTTGCATTGCTTGGTAGCATCCCAGCATAACCGGGATACACAGGCTCCATGCCGTATTCTTTATATCTCTTTATTATCTTTTTCTGGAGTTCTACCTGTTGCGCATACCACTGATCAGTGTTAGGGCCACCCCATCCTTCGAGATTATTCATCTGCCACCATGCGAGGAATCCCGATCCTGCAATGAACTTATTAATTTCATCTTTTGTATATCCCAGTTTATCGAGAACGTTTACCCATACGGCTTCTGTTCCCGTTATGGATAAGGGTAGATTGATTCCATGCAATGCCATCCAGTCTATCTCCTTCTGCCATCGTTCCCAGTCCCAAAAAGACATCGAGTAAGAAAAGGTACAGTAATTGAGATAGTAACGGATATGGTGATCCGTTTCCCTGTGTTCTTTTCTGTTCACTACAGGAAGTTTCTTGGGGAGCTTAACGGTCATACCATTCCACGACAGATGGATATTGGCATAATATTTAAGGTACCAGTTGATCCCTGTGGCAATACTGATGTAGTTATTACCCCTGACCACGACCTTGTCTCCGGTCTGGTCAAGTTCGAAATAATCTTTATTATCAGCAGATTCGGTTACTTCGATCTTAAATTTCTTAGAGGCACCTTTATCAATGCGCTCCAATAAACCCAAAACCGGATTCGAAAACATTAGTACTGGTATCAGAGTCAGTACTAACAATAAACACTTTTTTTTCATTTCATTCTTTACATTTCTAGGTTTTCAATTTTGCGAATAAGAAAGACCTTTCTCTGTTAAAAGAATGCTGACTGAAGATTCTGATCAATATAAATATATACTCATCCTACAGGCATTTATTCTAATCCTTTTACATTTAATTCTGCGATGCTGGCACTCGGGGGCCGGTTGCTCTCGGTAATAATACATTTTATATACCGAGCCCTTACCGGGGTAACAGATATAGACATTGTCGTTTCTGTATTTAGATCAGAGGGGCCGAAATCCATCTGTCCAACTTCGTTATATGTTTTATCGTCCAGACTTAACTCCAGTTTAACTACTTTGGTATCAGGGTAATCCAAACGTCTTATTATCTCAAATCCAAGAATCTGATATTCTTTCTTCATATCTATAATAAGATAGTGAGGTAGTGGAGCTTCATTATTTCTCCATCTATTGTGCCAATACGTTTCCGGCTTACCGTCAAGAATGGAATTTTTACCTCCCCCGTCGGTTATTTCTTCACTGGATACTTCTATTACCTCCCATAGAGACCGGTCAAGGTTCTGAGGGAGGAAGGATACCTGATAAAGTTGTGTCCGTTGAGCCGGATTTATATTGAACATGTTTACCGTTGTTAATTTCAGAGGTAAAATATAATTGCCAAACAGGTATTCTCCATCTTTAAAAAATGCTTCTTTCAGTATATCGAAGAATGCGTATGTTTCATTATTCTTATTGGAAATAAGCCAGCTGTCTTTTTGAAATCTGACTGCATCCTGGTGTATGACTGGGTCTTTTATCTGTTGATCCTCACTTACCGAAGCATTGTAATCTTCAAGTGCCTGAGGGTCTATATCGATAGTGAACCTGATATCCCCGAATGAGTTGAAGTAATTTATTTTTACCAGAGAATTATTAGATACAATATTTTCTGACGCAGGATTCATATTTATCACAGGCTGTACCAGTCCGGTTTTATCAAACTGAATATATGGTTCTTTTATCTCGGGTACGACTATAGAATACAGACCTTTTTCGAATGCCGGCTGGATGGATGTATTGGAAAGAACTATTTCGCAAGGGATTGCATACTGTTGCCCTGTTGTTTCCAATAATTCCCTTAATTTATAGGAATTGATAATTATTTCGAAATTATCAAGATAATCGTCTTTAGAAAAGACTACTTTTGAATTTTTTATTTCATAATAATCAGAAGGAAGTGCTTTATAATTTTTATTATTCTCTGTGTTATATTTTGAGAGTAAAGCTTCGTTTACTTTTAACTCTACACTTGCGCTTCGTTGACCAATTCCGCTTTTTACAACAACAAGTTTATAATTGAAATCACCCCAGTTGAATACTGAAATGATATTTAATTGAGAATCCTTTAGATAAACGGAATCATCTACCATATTATGCAACCTTGAATCTTCGGCACAGGAATATATGAAGCCCATAACACCAAAGATGAAGCAGATTTTCAGAATGACGTATTTTAATCGTTTTACCATCCGTAGTTTTGAGTTAGATTCACCATTTCGGCCAATTGATCCTGATGAATAGGGAACAGATAATGTTTAGGCTCGAATACCATTTTCTCTTTGAATATCTTATCCGTTCTTACCCAGGAGTCTTCGTAATTCGTCGCTAATAAATTGCGGGCATAGACTATCCCATTGGATTCTTCTCCGGCAATCATCCATGTGCGAATATCATAATAGCGGTGATTCTCGAAAGCCAATTCTACCATTCTTTCTTTCCGAAGTAAGTCTCTTAAGAGAATTTTGTTTCCTATCACTTCAGGATATGCTTCCTCAATGTTATTCAATCCGCTCCTGTTTCTTACTTTATTGAAATATTTTAGAGCTTCATCTTCATTCCGTTGAGGCTTCTCATTACAAGCTTCTGCATAATTCAGATATATTTCGGCCAGACGATACATCGGCCAGCAGAATTCTCCCCATTGGGCTTCTTCTATATTATTTGCCGGATCGCTCATACGCCGCCATAGATAGCCGACTTTCACACAATCTCGTGTTTCATCGTAAGTAGAAGTGCCTCCTGTATAAAATGTTACCAGCTTATCTCCTTTATACCTGTTTATCCAGTACATACCATTCGCTAAAACTGACGCATAGAAACGGGCATCGCGCCCAATACAACTATTATGAGCTTTTATGGCAGTATAGGAATCTATGGGATGGGTCCAGGGATATACAAAGCCATCTTCTATATACCCCGATTTCGGATCTATGACAGGTTTCCCATTGGTATCATAACCTGTAACAGGGTATCTGCCGGATGCAGCCATCGGATATGTATCGACCAGCTTTATGGAAGGACAGAAACCTCCGTATCCCTCACTCACCACACGGGGAGGTGCGGTTCTGACATTGTAAGTTTTTCCGTCGTTATGATAGCGCCCCCATATGATCTCACTATTCCATTTTTGGAAAATAACCCCCATATAAGAATTGATTGCATTCTTGAAGGGGTCAGATTCAGATGTATTTTCATATAGTGAGTATTGGTTCAGATCAATTATATCTTTTGCCGCTTTTGCCGCAACTTCCCATTTATCAGGATCTTCATTCTGAGGAAACAGAAATTCTCCGTTCTTATTTTTCATTCCTTTATACAGATCGCATCCATTGAACAGAGGTCGCGCAAGATATAATGTCAGTCTCGATTTAGCAGCCATAGCCGCTCCTTTGGTAATGCGCCCGAACCATAGATCAGAATCGATGGTTAAGGGTAATGTTTTTATTGCTTTATCATATTCGGACAGGATAAAATCTGCATTCACTTCGAGGGGATGCCGGTCAACACTTGCCGGACCGATAGATTTATCGGGCATCCTGTCTCCCCAAACGTAAACAGGCCCGTATTTGCGAAACAACACAAAGTACATATATGCTCTGATAAAACGGGCTTCTGCCTGCATTATATCTCTTACATCCTGAGTTACTTCCAGGCATTTGTGGACATTTTCAATAAAGATTGTCGCCTGATTGATTCCCTGATAACAGTAAACCCAGTTGACATAGTAACCACTTGACGGCCCCCATGAACCGTTATTATAGTTGAGATAGGCGATGGATTTCCATGAAAAAGAAGCTTCATCGCTTCTGGGAACAACACTTCCTTCTGTGCCCAGAGGATCGTATTCGTTAGGGATGAAGGAATATACATGACCCAAATATTCTTCTGTGGTTTTTCTTTTGGCAAAGATCCCATCGAAGGATACCTGGTCGTTAAGTTCGACATTCAGATAATTTTCGCAGGAAGACGATAATAATATTATCTGCAATATATATATGTATTTTATCAACTTTTTCATAGCCGTTATATACTGATATTTATTCCGAAATTAATGGTGCGCATTTGGGGATAACTATTTCCATACTGGAGGTACAGGTATATATCCTGTATCTCCGGATCCCATAACTTAAATTTGCTGAAGGTGAATAAATTTACGCCTTGTGCATATATTCTGACAGACGATAATCCAAGCTTTTTGGAGAGAAATTGCGGTATTGTATAACCTACTTCCGCATTTTTTAAACGGATAAAACTCATATCTCTCTGGTAGAAGGTCGAATTCTGATTGTTATTCGTATTCCAGGTCATCGACATGCGCGGATATTTTGCATTCGGATCAGGATTTTTCAGGCTCCATCTGTTGTCTGCAACATCAGCATAGATTTGTCCTACATAAAGAATATTTCCTTCTTGTCCGAATATTGGCGCTCCACCTATAAATTTGGTGACATTGCCATTTCCCTGAAAATATACAGACACATCTACGTTTTTCCATTTCACAGATACCCCGAAGCCATAACTTATTTCGGGAACGTCGGTGTAGCCAATGGCGATCTGGTCATTTACATCGACAACACCATCCCCGTTTATATCCTTAAACTTTATATCGCCCGGCCTGACAGGCCCAAAATCCTGTCTTGGACTATTTTGTATGTCTTCTTCCGATTCGAAAAGCCCTAAGGCGACAAGGCCGGTTTGTTGGTTTTGGGAAAATCCGGCCGATGATCTGTAAGGCCATATAGGGGTAGGAGTATCGTCATATAATTTTTTATTCCGGTTAAATATAAAATTAGCCCTTCCATGAATAGAAAGGTCTTTCCATTTCTGTATATATTCTAAAGAACCATCTATTCCCTGATTTTTCATTTTTCCCAGATTAACATATTCTACAGCGCTTTGCCCGACTATGGACGGTATTTTTTGTTGCTCGATAAATATCCCCTCCCGTTTTTCATGGAAAAAATCAGTATATATTTTTAGTTTGTCAAAAAATTCGATCTCAATCCCGAAATTTGCTTTCTTTGCAGTTTCCCAGGAAACCTCGGAGTTTCCAATATAACGGGTAGTAACTCCACCTATATTGTTTTGTCCTGAACTACCGAATAAATATCCTCCATCTAAATATCCTCCCAGCCAATTCATCTCTGTATTAAAAGCAAATCTGCGGTCTCCTCCAATTTTATCATTTCCTATTTGGCCATACGAACCTTTTAATTTTAATAAGGATACTACCGGTTTTATTTTCTCAAAATAATTTTCATTGCTGATCAGATAACCGATAGCAATAGATGGGAAGAAACCGAACTTTCTGCCCGGGGCAAAATTTTCAGAGCCATTGTATCCGAAATTACCTTCAACAAAGTAAGCGTCCCGGTATGAATAGGTACCCCGGAATGCAATTCCCTGGTTTCTGTTGGGAAATGACGCGATATAATTATCCGGGAAATTATCGGTATACTCTCTCATGTTGAATAGAAATAAACCACCTACTCTGTGATTGCCAAAGGCATTGTCGTATGTGAGGGAAGCTTCGAGGTTTATAGAACGGGAGCCTCTGTTACTTCTTACCAGTTCGACATAATCATTACCTTCGTTATTCTGATGAAAGATAAGGTTTCCATTATCATCCCTGCCTAAGGCATAATAGGTAGTAGGGTATTTTCTTCTGTCAAGAGTGGCCGAGTTATACGCATCCCAGGCAAACTTCACATTGGCAGTCAGTCCTTTTGTTATTATATTTGAAAAGTCTTGTGTGACTCCGGCCAACGATTGGGCATAATTCCAGAAATCGTGTGAATATCCTGATACATTCAGTATATTCCATGGATTAGACGACATCAGGGATTGAGCTAAAGTACCATCCGAGTATATGGTAGGAATAGAGATCGGTGTTGTGAATAAAGTATGATTCCAAATCCGGTCATTTCCCGGTCGGTTCTTGGTTTCGTATTGGTTCGATAAATTTAAGTTAACGACTGTTGTAGGTGTTACGTTTATATCAATATTTGCACGGAAATTATATCTACTGAACTTTAATGACGGATTGTATTCTTTTCCTACTTTGGCATTGAAGATTCCATTTTCGTTATAATATGATCCTGCAACATAATATCTTACCCGCTCACTTCCACCCGTAATATTAAGGCTTACTTTCTGGCTGGTGGTCACATCTTTATATATTTCGTCCATCCAGTCTACATTCGGGTACAGGTCAGGATCGCTACCATTCAGGTATTTCTGTTTCATCTCATCTGTAAAAACAATACGCCCGCTGGAATCATAGTTTATATCATTATAATAGTCTATCCACTGGCCTGCATTTGCTAGTTTGGGCATTCTGATCGGGGACAGGAACCCATATTCTGTATTGACATTGATCCTGAACTTCCCATTACGCCCCTTTTTTGTAGTAACCAGTATTATTCCATTCGCCCCTCTTACTCCATAAACGGCTGTAGCCGTAGCGTCTTTCAATATCGAAAACGATTCAATATCTTCGGGATCGATCAGATCCAGAGAACGCTCGATGCCATCGACAAGAACCAACGGTTTATCATAAAGAGAGAAGGTGCTGATCCCCCTTATCCAGAAGTTAGCTCCCATTCCGGGTTCTCCCGATATTTGCACCGATACTATTCCCGCTATTTGTCCGGCCAGATTATTACTTAATCGACCTCCCGGACTTTGTAAGAATTCCGGAGAAACGGAAGATATAGCTCCAATAACACTTTCTTTTCTTTGGCTACCGAAGGCTACAACAGTTACTTCCTCAAGCTCACCGGCTTCGGGTATCATCTCTATGAGTAGCTCAGAATTGGTATCCTTTATAGATATTGTTTGAGTTTTATAGCTCAATAAAGAAAATTTTAGTTTGTCTGAATTATCTATTTCTATTTCAAATGTACCATCAGTATTTGTATATACACCACGTGTACTTCCTACAACTGCTACCGCTACTCCTGGAAGGGTTGTCCCTGTTTCATCAATAACCTTTCCTTTTACTGTTTTCCCCTTGAGCGTGACCGGAGCTTTCTTTGAGGCAGGAATATCTTTCTTTTTACTTTCATTGATAATGATTTGCCTGTCATCTATTTCATATGTCAGATTGGTGTTTTTGAAAAGCTTATCTAATATTTTTTCAATAGATTCATTTTCGGCATAAAGGGATATTTTTTTATTCAACCCGGGAAGATTTTCGCTGTAAATAAATAGAAAATCACTGCTTTTTTCTATCAATGAGAAAATTTCCTTAATTGTTTTATCATAGGCCTTTATTGTCATTCTTTTATTCTGTGCATACGAAAATTCTCCTGCACTCAGTGAAGCAGAAAAAGAAGATATACTTAAAACAAATTGAATTATTAGTAAGTATTTTCCCTTTAATATTAATTTATATACTAATCCGGCACTATTAAAAGGGTTTTTCATACATTTGTATGTGTGTTTTTAATTTATATACATCCAAATGTTAAGTTAGAAATTCACTCCGGACGGTACTAGCACTGCTGTCCGGTTTCATTTCATATCTCTGGTATATACGATTTTATTCTTAAGGTTCTCACATTTTACTATTTCAATTGTTGTTTGGTTATTATTAATTTTCCATTCTTCTCTGTATATGTAATCGGCACGGTTTTCGAAATTATCCGTATTATATCTTTTATATCATTCTTCAGATCGAGCTTACCGGATATAGGCAGATGTTTTACAGCCTCATCGACCTCGAAAGTTGCATTATAGTATATGGATAGCCTTTTCAATACATTTTCAACACTTTCGGCACGCAAGATCAATAGGTTTTCAGTCCAGCCGGCATATTCTGCCGCATTTACCTCCCTTTTCTTTCCTATACCGTTTTCTTCTATCGTAACTAGTTGATTTGGCTGTAATTCAGCTTTTCCACCTTTATTATCTTCAACCATTACATGGCCGTTTATCAGCGCGACGGAAGGGACTAATTCCTTATAGGTGCATATATTAAAAGAAGTTCCAAGTACCTTAACATCAAAATTATCAGTTTTTACGATAAAAGGTTTTTTAGTATCACGGGTTACATCAAGATATATTTCACCATCGGCAAATATCTCCCTTTTTTCCCCGTCAAAAGTGGTCGGGAAGATGACCTGTGTTCCCGAGTTTATCCATAATTTAGAGCTATCGGACAATATCACCTGGATCCTTTTCCCTTTTGGGACAATCAACTTATTATAGCCGTTTGCTTTCTCTTCACTCCTTTTTGGCACAATTTTACCGGATTTAAAAGATATGGTTCCTTCATCGGAGCAGGTTATTTCCGAAACTTGTTCCAATATGAATTCCTGATTATTGGAAGTTATCAATGTGATGTCCTCTACGTTATAAGGATGCAGATCATCTGCAAATATAATTTTTCTGATATCAGTATAGTCTGTATTTATCAATCCCATATTCTTTATTAACAGGAATGCTCCCAACAAAATAGCTGCCGAAGAAGCGATAGAGATAAAAAGACGGCGTCGTTTGGTGCTTTTTTCCTGTTCTGCTCTTCTTTTTACATCAGCCCATAATACGTCCAGTTGTTGCTGATCTGTTTTTCTTTCTTTATCTCTGAAAAAGAAGATTAATTGACGGACTATATGTTGTATGTTATTTTTTTCGCTAGTCATTTTAATAATAGTGTATAATTAGTACGGGTATAAATCGAAAATATACTCGCTTATTTAGAAAAAAAAGAGATAAAGTTTAGATAGTTTATTTCGAATATTCGCTAATGCCCTGGATGCTAAATTCATAGACGATTGCTTGTTGATCTCCATTACTTCGGCAATTTCCTTATATGAGAAACCTTTAATAAAACGGAGATAAATTACCATTTTCTGATTCTTTGGCAGATTATTGTAGGTTTCCATAAGCTTTTTGCTTAGCAAAAGATCATCGTCATTTTTTTCGAAGAGTATTTCGAGATCATGATCGCTGATGCTCATTTCAAATTGATTATCGTCCATGCTTACTATATTATATTGCTTTGCCGATAATCTATCATGAATGATGTTTTTCATAGCTCTGAGAAGATAAGAGCGTACATTAAGAGTAGGTTTTAAAGAGTCACTTTTGTACAGCTTTACAAATAAATCCTGAATACAGTCTTTTATCAAATCTTCTTCGTAATATATCTTTAACCCGTAATTGAATAGCAGATCATAATATTTTCTATAGATTATTTCCAGAGAATCTTTTCTGCCATCTACGATTTGTTGCCAAAGTTCCAGTTCGTCCATTAAATTCTCTTTTCAAAGTATACCAAAAAGTGTCTAATCATTTCAGCCACAAGATTATGTTTTGGCAATAAAAATGGGTGCTTTCATTTGTGATATTGCAATCATATACTTATGATCCGGATACAAATATAAAGAAGATTAGTAAATATGGTCAAAAAAACAAGTTAAAGAATAGAACCTCTACAGAAACGGTAATGATTGAATTCTGCATTTTTTTCCAGAAACTTTATCAATGAGATAAACAATGAACTAATGTGTCAATATGCCGATGTGACAATGAAAGAAATGAAGAATTTAGACAATAAAATATGTAAAGTTTGTCAGGTTTTACTCTCTGTCGTGCTGGAGCGAAGCGAAGTATCTAGAGGAGTCCTTCATGTATCAGGATGACAAGAATATAAAAACTAAAATATGCGTCAACTTTGCCTCGCCTACGCTTCGGCGATTGATAATTGTCAACTTTTAACAATTATAATAAAAACATCAACAAAAGTGAGTAGTGATTATATTAATTGTCGTTTTATGAGTATACTGTTTGTAGAATAATAATCGTTTAATTACCTAACCATTTTTTTATGAAAAACATCATTATCACTCTGATTCTATTGTTACTATCAAATGGAATGTACCCTCAGGAAACCCCATCGTGGGCGAAAGAAACAAAAGAACAAAAGGAAAAAAGAATGGAGTGGTGGACACATGACCGCTTCGGTATGTTCATCCATTGGGGAATCTATTCACTACCCGCAAGACATGAATGGATCCAGTTATATGAAAGAATAACCCCAGCCGATTATAGAAAATACTTCGATCATTTCGATCCGGACTTGTATAATCCGAAAGAATGGGCGAAAAAAGCTAAAAAAGCCGGGATGAAGTATGTAGTGATTACAACAAAACATCACGATGGATTCTGTTTGTGGGATACAAAATATACTGATTATAAAGTAACGAATACCCCTTACGGAAAAGACCTTATCGCTCCATTAGTGGAAGCTATACGTGCTGAGGGCTTAAGAGTAGGATTTTACTATTCCCTCATCGACTGGCATCATCCTCATTTTCCATTCGATCATTCTCATCCGCCTACACCAAGAGACAGCGAGGAACGTAAAAAAGAAAATACGAAAAGAGATGCGAAAAAATATCAGCAATATATGAAAGACCAATTAAGGGAGTTGTTGACGAATTTCGGACGCATCGATGAATTGTTTATGGACTTTTCATATCCTGGGGAGAATGGAAAAGGACATAAAGAATGGGACTCGGAAGGATTATTAAAAATAGTGCGTGAACTACAACCCCATATTCTGGTTGACAACAGGATGGATCTTAATCATACCGATTGGGGCTGGGATTTTGTAACTCCTGAGCAGTTTATGCCACAGGAATGGCCGACAGTGCAGGGAGAGCGTGTCCCATGGGAAACCTGCCAAACTTTTTCAGGCGCATGGGGGTATCATCGTGATGAATATTCATGGAAAAGTATTCATCAGTTAGTAGTAATGTTAATAGAAACGGTAAGCAAAGGCGGTAACCTGTTATTAAATGTGGGGCCTACAGCCCGTGGAGTTTTTGATGAGCGCGCAGATGAGCGTTTGGATGGAATAGGTAACTGGATGAAATACCACAGCCGGTCTGTTTATGGATGTACACAGGCTCCCGAAGATTTTAAAGCTCCGCAAAATTGTCTTGTTACATATAATCCATCAAAGAAAAGAATATATATTCATGTGCTCGAATGGCCGTTTAAATCACTGCATTTACCTGGTTATAAAGGTAAATTCAAATATGCGCAATTACTTAACGATGCATCGGAGATCAAATTCCGCACGCAAACCGAAGAAGGTAGCCATACAACAGAGACATCCAGAGAGAATGATCTGATACTTTCGCTTCCTGTAGAAAGACCGAATGTGGAAGTGCCTGTTATAGAATTATTTTTAGAATAGAGCCGGTTATCTCTTATTTCGTTCTGCTTTAATTCATCCTAAAACCCTGTTTATTCTCTTGCATTGGATAACAAAATGTCCTTTTCAAACCTTTCAGTAAGAAAGGGACATCATAGAACTCATCATATGACATCCGGGAACAGGCCGCTGGTTATCACGAAACTTTGACAAAGCAAACCTCAAATGCAACCCTGAAAAGTCGATTGATTTAAGAGAAAAATACAATCGGATAACCGAAACCTACTTTAAAATTCCCTCGTCCAAAGTGAAAGCGGGAAGAGTATTTGAATCTATAAATCAATAAAAAATTTAATCAAAAATGCGGGTGAGTATTATTATACAAACACTGGTCAACAGACAGGAAAACCCGAACATTCAAGTTTTCCTGCTGTATAAACCAGTTCGTAGTCTAAGCAGTGTTATGAAGAAAGAGCGTTACTTTGCGAATTTGAGACCTTTTATTTTATCCCATGCACCCCGTGTAAAGTCAGGGATTTCGACAGGGGATCCATTGTTATTCACTGATAACTCTGTCAAGGGTACTAGACAAGACCATTCTGCTGCATCGTAGACATCCTGGTCTAAAGGCAGCCCGTTTCGCAGGCAATACACCAAACGGTAATCCATTATATAGTCCATACCACCATGGGCGATAGCGCCCAGTTTCTTTGCCTGTTCGCCCGCTTCTTTATAAAACGGATGTTCATAAACATGTAGGACTGAGTCCATTTTTGCTTTCGGCAAGGCGCTGTGACTGTTTAACGCAATCTGGGTTGATGGCCATTTCTGGGCAAAGCCCTGTGTACCGCTAACCATATGGATGCGGCTGTATGGACGCGGACTGGTCACATCGTGCTGGATCATCATGGTTTTGCCTTTTCGTGTTTTGATGAGAGTTACATTCATATCGCCCATCTTATAATCTTGTTGTGCTTCCGGGGAGTCTTTGCCAAAACGATTTTCTGCGTATTCGCTCATCCCAAACTGGTTGGATGAGACTGATACAAGATAGTCCATCTTGTCGCCGCGATGTATGTTCAGTATCTGGCAAACAGGACCTAATCCGTGGGTCGGGTAGACATTGCCCGTATGTTCTATATTGTATTTCTTTCGCCAGAAGTCCCAGTAGCCTGTCAGTCCAGGACTTTTCTGTTTGGTCTGGCCGATTCCCGGTTCATACGATTCTTTTCGGGATGTACGGGAATTAAAATTTAAGGAACGGAGATCATGAATATATGCGCCTTCTACATGGACGATTTCTCCGAAAATGCCTTGTTGGGCCATATTCAGGGTGGCCAGCTCGAATTTATCGTAACAGCAGTTTTCTAGCATCATACAATGGCGGCGTGTTCTTTCTGCTGTATTGACCAGCAGCCAGCACTCATCAAGTGTCGTGGCGGCAGGGACTTCTACGGCAACATGTTTTCCCTGTTCCATTGCATAAACAGCCATAGGAGTATGGGTCAGCCAGTCGGTGCAGATATATATGAGGTCTAAATCTTTTCTCTCACATAATTTCCTCCATCCGTCCTGCCCGGTATATTCTTCTGCTTCGGGACGGTTTTGTTGGGCTATCGATTCCTGCATCCCATCCAGATTGTATTGTTCCAGGTCGCAGAGGGCTTTTATGTCAACGCCTTCTATGGCCATAAATCTGTTTACGGCGCCTTTGCCACGCATACCTAACCCGATAAAACCGACACGGACGGTAGGAAGAGGGTCGCATCGCAGTTCTAAAACATCGGTTTGTCCTGAAGGACGCGACGGAACAGGGGTTTTAATAATCCCCTGTGAGGAGATCCCTAAACTAAGCAGCATGAAGAGGCTGAGTAAAAATAAATTGTTTCTCATTGTTATAATTTTAAATTGTTTTTTGACTATAAGAATGCTTAGGATTATTCCAGTTCGCTCCAGTTTATAGATGGCACGCTACCTGTTTTCCGTTCAAAAGCACTGCCAGGAGCTACATAGTCGTTGAAAAATCCGCAATTCTGCAAGAAGAAACCATTTTCTTCAGTACCGCCTTTGTAGTCCATTCGCCAGCCCGGGCTTCCGGTGGCATCGACTGTAAACCTTCCATTGACAAGCTCTACCCAGTTTCCGGCAGTCGTATATACCCATTGATTCTTGTAATATGCCTTGCGTGTAAGATGTCCCATATCATTGTTGAAGTTTTCGAGGAACGAATGTGCTCCTGTATAATATGTCTGTATCTTCGGACGCTTCCATTGTGCTATCAGTTTCCATTTGCCCAGTTCCGGCGCATAAAAATAGGCTGTATATTCCGAATAACTGTCCTCGATAGGTCTGATACGGTTAAGAAATTTATAGGTATTTCCGGCCACCCAGTCATATATCAGATAACTTTGCCCACCCGAACCTTCATTACCAAAGTCATTGATGGTTACACCTTCGCCTTTCCTGATGAGTTTCACTCTGTCTTCTTCAGGTATCTGGCTCGGATCATCTGTTTCGTACGGGCTCCATACCGAAAACAATACACGCCTTTCGGTTGCAGTATTCACCTGCATACCAAAATATCCCTCCGAGAAGCCATTAGCCATAAAATACGAGCCCAGCGGATCGAAACCGACAGGTACGGTTACCTCATTGTATAACCATTCTGCAGTTTCTCCCGATGGAATAGTATATCCCATATGGACAGAAGGCCCCCTGCGCCCCCAATAGTATGAGAAATCACCAACATAGTTCATGCTCTGGGTTGAAGTGCCTCCAACCATTAGATTAGTAGCTGTGGCAAACGTAGATCCGCGGAGAGTTGTCCCCTTAAAGTCAACTTGCACATAACCGGGATCTACCTTTTGAATAACGCCCAGGAATACGACTGTATCCGTACGGGTCTTCGGTTTCGGCAAAGTCACTTCAAATTTTTCCCCTTTACACTCAGCCTGAATAATATTTCCATCGGCATCGGCCCTGTATTTAAGATATAATATCAGGTCTCCGGAATTATTTACGCGGAAGAAAGTACTGAATACCGTAGACGTAGATGTCCATGATGTGAATCCGGCATCGGTGACACTACCGCCGTCAGAACCTCCCGAAGTAACATAAGAGTTTCCTCCTAACGGAATATCTTTGGTAGAGACCGTACCTCCTGTTGAGGAGTAAAATTCCATTTCGGAGCAACTGGCATTACCATTGCTTCCCGACAGGATCACGAATTTAACAGCCTTCGGTTTCTGCACCGGTGATGGCAACGTGATTTTGGAGGCACTACCCGATCCCCCGTGATTGTAAGTTATTATTTTGGTAAACCCGGGTACTTCTTCTGTAGAAACATATATTTCCACTTCGCCAAAAGTACCGTTGCCTCCGCCTGAACGCGGATAATACATAATATAATCCAGTTTTTCAGCATTTTGCAGATTGTAAGTCGCTGTATGAGGAGGACTTGCGCTCCAGTCTGTATGCCAGAAAGTAGTCAGGTCGCCGTCAAAAGAGTTTGCAAATCCGGTATCTTCGTATTGTGTATGTTCGCTCGAAGCTTCTCCTCCGGATACTACCAGTTTTTCATCAAGGCTGATAGTCCCGATCCCGTTCTGTACAACAGACAGTACGGATGTACTCTGTCCGGCATGGATAGTAATATCCACTTTCCGATCCGATTGTGTGTTATTATAAGTTGTTGAAACGATGATCCTTTTTCCAAACACTACGGGCTGGCACCATTCTTTTGCAGACTCATCCATTGTCAGGGTAATATTCTCGACACTAACATAAACGACCTGCTCGCCACCTTGCTGATCAAATATCATCTCCTGATCTCCTTCTATTGTGAGGGTTGGTGAGGTATCGTTACTACACGCGCAAAAATATGTTAAAAGTAAAAAAATAAACAGCATTTTTTTCATTGTAAGTGTTCCTTGATAACGAATAAGTGAGGCTCCCGAAGGATACCTCACTTATCATATTTAATTAAACGTATTATATCTTTTCGAATGCCTTAAAGTACGAAACCTGACAAGTACCAGCGGTATTGTTAGTCTCCGTAATTACTAGTCTCACATAACGTGCAGTTACGATTTCCGGCATCATTACATCTTCATAGCCCGGAACCAAAGGGCTATTCCCTGTAACGATAGTTCCGTCGGGAGCAGTCCAAGGCAGCGCAAAAGTAAATTCGCCAACTTTAGAATAATTCTCTCCATCAGTACCGACATAAATTTCCATAGTTTTCACTGTAGGATAGTTGTTGCCATTAGCGGTATAATGCCTGCGGCCAATCCTGACCATTGAAACCTCCAACTCTTGCTTCATGTCGATAACCAGCCAATGCGGAAGAGGATCAGTTAACGCCGGGCTGTACTGGCTATGCCAGAAAGTCGTACGGTCTTCTGTAAATAAACTTGTATAACCACCACCATCACTGGCCTGAACGTCGGAACCGATAGCAGTCCAGGAACTCCAGTCGTACTGAAGATATTCCTGTCCCTCATATTTCTGCAAGACGGTAAATGTAGTAATGCGGTAGCCGCATCTTACATTGACAGTCGCTGTTCTGAAATCTTCAGTATTAGGATTGGCTTCGTTAACAGTAACAGTAATCTGCTTGCCATTAGATGTAGCTGTGACCCAATCGGCATCCGTCGACACTTCGATGGATGAATTAATATCTGTTTCGGCAGTTACTGTTGCAGAACCTCCGGCCGCATCCACAACCGCACGTTCAACAGTTATATAGCCTACATAAGGATGGTCTTCTTCTTTACATCCATATACCGCGATCAATAAAAAAGCTAATAATATATATGATATTGATTTCATATGTAAATGCAATATTTAAGTTATTAATCTGATCTAATTAAGGGTTTTGTTCCAAAGGATACGGATAAGTGTCATACTGTGCCTGTGGAATATATTCGCATACGGCAGAAGAATTGTATGGCACTTCTAGGAAATTACTTCCGGCTGTCATGTATGTATGTGCTCCCGGATATTTTCTGTCCAGAGTCTGGCGTTTACGGAATATATCGAAACGGCGGTGTCCTTCCCATGCCAGTTCAAGCATACGCTCTTCCTCTACAATTTTCTTGATATCCTTAGCTGTAGAATTGCCATCTACATCCCTTTCTGCTGTCGCCATATTTGCAATAGTCCATTCAGGAATACCAGCTCTGTTGCGAAGAATGTTCACATCGTCCAGTGCTAGTTGAGTATTACCCTTCTCTGCATTGACCTCGGCACGAATCAGATACATTTCAGCAAGACGGGAAATCACAGGTGACCACAAATGAAGCCGCTGCTCCTGATACGAGCACTTATTGATGGCATATACCAAATTACGGGAATCTTTCCCACGTTTAGTATTGGCATCATAGGTCTCAGGTTCGATACGTCCGATGTATTTGGTATTGTCTGTTGCTCCTACTACATAGTAACGTACGCCAAGGTTGTATGTCTCGGATTGTATGATATCACTCTTGAAAGTAGCAGCTACTCCCGAATCGGTAATCTTAAATGTACCATCCGCTTGTTTTGTTACGTATACCTTGCCATATTCGTAATGGGCATTATCTCCGGATTGTTTACGGCCATAGACAAACCACCAGTTTTCATAAACTTTGTCGGGGTATCCGCTTACTGAATAGTCTGAGGCTCCGTCTTCTACATATCTTTTGACAATAAATCTGCTGCGAAGATCTGTAGGCATATCTCCGCTGCTATGATATAGTTCCAGAAGTTCCAGATAACGGGATGAAGGTCCTATTTCTTCCCAACCGTTGTTATCGATACGTATATACATACCACCCGGACGGCTGTATGTGTCATCATCGATGTTGATAGTCCGGCGTACGGCAAATATGGTTTCTTTATTTTCTTCAGGAACAATCTGAGGGTAAATAATATAACGACTGCCTGTTTCCAGTTCGAAACGTCCCGACTTGATTACAGCATCAGCCATCGTGTAAGCATCGTCCCAACGTTCCATATAGAGGTATACTCTTGCCAGCAAGGCCTGCGCCGCTTCTTTAGTCGCATATATGTTCGACTTGGGTGTGCCACTGCCAGGCAGTGTCAGATAGTCAATTGCCGCAAGAAGGTCTTTTTCTACCTGATCGTATATTTCGGCAACTGTAGAACGGCTTTGAGGCAAATTCTCAGGATCAGGGTCACTATCCAGTTTCAACGGCAAGCCAGGGTTTGTTGTCGGATTGTTTGAATACGGTTGTGCGAATTCATTAACCAGCAGAAAGTAGCACAGAGCACGGATATAGTAGTTCTCACCCATCATCAAAGTCTGTTCGGCAGTGATATCACTACCAAAGCTCTCCGCCATTTCAATCACCAAATTACAATTTCCGATCGTACGGTAACCCAATTCCCATGCATATTCGGTTATAGTGCTGGTTTTACTTCTGGTGTAATCGTATATTTTAAACGTGCCTCCCGTAGAAGTACCACTCCATGACAGGTCATCGGCACCGAAATTCCAGAAATAATATCCGTAATCAATAATTCCTGAATCATGTTTTAGCAGGCGATAAGTACCCTGCGATACTTCACCGATGTTACGGGGGTCCAAATCTTCTGCAATAATTCCGTCATACATTTTTACGTCCAGTCCACAACTTACCGTTGCCAGCAGAATACATAAGGTACTCAATGTATATTTTATTATTCTCATAGTTGTTTCATTAATAGTTGTTTCAATTAAAATCTAAGGTTTATTCCAAAAGTGAAACGCCTTATAGTTGGGTATACCTGGCCTGAGCTCGCACTGGTTGTTCCGTTGTAATTTGATGACAGCAGTATTTCGGGATCCACTCCTGAATATTTGGTAATTGTAAACAGGTTTTCGCCGCCGATACTTATAGTCGCCTCTTTTGCCCCTATCGGAATCAGCCATTTTTTCGGTAAAGCGTAGCCTATCGATAAGGATTTCATCTTAAAGAAATCTCCGTCCTCCAGATAGCGGGAAGATGTACTGGACGCAGCGTCGTTAACCCCCAGTTGCGGATGGGTAGCAATGTCACCCGGTTTCTCCCATCTGCTCCATCCGTCAGCCAGTTTCATGGCAGCCTGCGATGGACGTGCTCCATCCCGGTCGATAGAACCGGCACGTGTACCGTTATAAATTTTAGCTCCGGCACTGAAGGTAAAGAGAGCATTTAACGACAACCCCTTCCAGGCAAAGCTGGTGCTGACAGCTCCGTTATATTTAGGTGTAGGAGATGAGTCGAGCAAAACAGGGGTTGCTGCATCGTAATCGGTAGTTGCAGTTTTTTGTCCTGTTTCAGAGTCTACAATAAACCATAATCCTTTCCCGGTCTGGGAATCTACTCCGGCCCACTCGCGCATATACCAGTTCAGGTAAGGATATCCTACTGCCACAGCCTGATAAGAACCAAGATCATCTCCGTCAGGAAGATAAGTTATCTTATTTTTATTATAACCGATATTAAAACTTATATCCCAATACAGATCCCTGGTTTTGATAATTTCGGGTGTAATGGTAACTTCGAATCCCGAATTTTCAAGTTTGCCGTCATTAGCCGTCTGCCGGTTATATCCGGTTACAGCAGAAAGATGTCTGAGGTAAAGCAGATTTTTCACTTTTTTGGAATAGTAGTCAAAATTAACGGACACTCTATTGAAAAGCCTGGTTTCGAGGCCAATATCCAGTGATCCGGTTTCTTCCCACGACAAGTTTGCATTACCTGCGTAGTTGGTCATAAAGGCCAGTTCTCCACCATATTGTTGTGTGGTATTAAATTTTGTAGTCCATTCGTAAGCACCGCTTGGCTCGTTGCCTGTTATACCGTATGATATGCGTGGCTTGAGCTCATTAATAAAGCCAAGTCCTTTGATAAACTCTTCCTTGTGCATATTCCAGCCACCACCTACAGACCAAAATGTACCCCAACGCTTGTTGATCCCAAAACGGGATGAACCGTCGCGGCTAAGTGATGCCTGTAGTAGGTACTTGCCATCGAAAGTATAATTTCCGTTAAACAAATACTTGGCATGTTTTTCTTCTGTTTTGGAACCCTCTACATAGTAGTCGGATACTCCTCCTGATAATATTTCGGTACCTGTGAGTACAGAGTATGATCTTCCGAAATCATACCAATAACGCCTTTCATCGTAGTCGTAAACAAAATAGGCATCTATTTCATGCTTTTCTCCAAAGGTTTTCAGGAATCGTAACATCTGGCTACCGGTAATGTTGCGGGTATTAGTACTGCTGCTTGAATATGCTCCATCTGTTGCCTGACCACTTCTGCTTTCGGGATCGGTATAGCTACTTCCGTAGTGATTGTAAAACGAGAACCTGTTATTCGATTCGAAAGTAAGAAAGTCAAAAAGTTTATAATTAAGGCCTAAACCCACATCCATCGTATTACGACGGCTTCTGCTCCAGTTCAGATGGCGGTCGTAAAGGTAATTCGTACTTCCGTCAGAGTACCAGTAATCACGCGGGTCGGCTGTCGGAGCGGCACTTTCTGTAGGCCTGCCCTGGCTACCGTCTTTCAGATTTCCCTGAGAGTCATATGGGGTATCCCATGGCAAATAACTGTACCAGCTACTCAAAGAATATTCCTGGCTATCGGTTTCCCGGTACATAGCCGCTAAATTCGCTTTTATGGTAAGCCGTTTATTAACGATAAAATCGTTGTTGAGTCTCAGTGTAAATCGGTCGAGTGTATAGCCCCTGATAGTACCTTCTTCATTGTAGTAGTCACCAGCAATATACGACCTGATTTTTTCGTTGCCATACCTGTAGCTGATATTATAATTTTGGGTAAGTGCACTTTGGGTAGCTATGTCGAACCAATCAGTATTTTGATCTTTTAAATAAGGCTGCAAAAGGTATGTATCGTTTGAATCTGTATTCTTATATATTTGCTCCAGATAATCGTAATATTCCGATCCGTTCATCATTTCCAACCTGCCTTTCTGTAGCTCCGACACCGACATTCTTGCGGTGACGTCTAATTGAGACATCCCCATCCGGCCCCGCTTAGTGGTAACGAGGATCACGCCGTTTGCTCCGCGTGACCCGTAAAGTGCAGTTGCGGAACCGTCCTTAAGTATGGAAATAGCTTCTATATCATTCGGATTGAGTGCGGAAATAACATCATTATTACTCACCATGCCATCTATCACCCACAATGGATCTTTGTTCCCGCGTATCGACCCGATCCCACGTATCCTGATAGTGGCTTCGGATCCCGGTTGTCCTGATTGAGGCACTACCGATACACCGGCAACTTTTCCCTGCAACATATTCGATACAGTGGGCGTAGTCAGATCCTTCATCCTATCTACATTTACCGTAGAAATGGCTCCGGTAATCGAGCTTTTGCGCTGAGTACCATAGGCTACCACGACTACCTCATCCAAGTCAGACGACTCGGTTTGCATTACCGCATTGATAACCCTCTGGCTACCGACTGTTTTCTCTTGCGGCTCATGACCTATATAGCTGAATACAAGGACCGGGTTTTGTCCTCTCAGCACAATAGAGTAGTTGCCATCGATGTCGGTAATCACACCGTTCATCGTACCTTTCTCGGTAACACTTACGCCAGGGAGAGGCTCGCCTTCGGCATCTGTAATTCTACCGGTAACGGTAACCCCAGTCTGTACCACATCTTTCGTACTGCTAGTTAATACTCCTGTGGTTGTGTTTTCGCCCACATTGTCCTTAAAAATGATAACCTGACGATCTTCTATCCTATACTTGGACGATCCGTCTAAGACCTTGTCCAAAATCTGGTTGATAGTACCTTTCTCGATAGAAATGTCAACTCGTTTATTCACATTTACAGCGGCATCGTTGTAAAAGAAAATATACTCACTTTGGCTTTCAATTTCACGAAAAACATCTTTCAATGTTTTGTTATGAACATTTAATGAAAGCACTGCCGTTTGGCTGTAACTGGAACTTGCAGAAATCACTCCAATTCCAATAAACATTAAAAAAATACTTATTTTCATTATCCGAAAGCATTTTTTAAATTCATAAAATGAATGGTTCTTTTTAATGAATTTTTTCATAGAAACTCCATGGATTTAGTTAATAAAAGGTTTTTTCTTAAACTGAGGGGGACATAAGTTATAATATAACTTACCTACGACTGATCGTATTCATTCTTCATAAGCAATTAAGGTTTTTGTGTAATTATTTCTTAGGGGCTAACTCTATTTTTATCGTATCATCATTTATCGTATAAGTTATAGGTGTGGTGATACTGATATAGTTAAGAGCACTTTCAGGACTTCCTCTCAAGTCCAATTTTCCACTTACATAAATATTTTTAAAATCGCTTGTGTTGTATGTGAATGATATATTGTAATGTCTTTCCAGCTTTTGTAATACACGGTCGAGGCTTTCACTCTGCAAAAGCAGGTATCCGTATATCCACGATATATAGTTATTTACATCAACTTTTCTGACATCTGCCTTATCGGAGTCTACACCGTATGTAAACATTTGGTCAGGATATATATCATATGTACCTTTCAGTTCTTTACTCTTTACATTGACCGCTCCCGAAACCAATACTACAGAGTGTAAACTTTCGTCTGCATATGCTGAAATATTCAGTTGGGTACCCAGCACATTCACATCCATATGGTTAGTCTTGATAATGAACGGACTTTTTTCATTTTTTACTACATCGAGATATATCTCTCCTACAAGAAATATCTCCCTTTTATTCTTTTCGAATACAGAGGGATAGATAAGCTTAGTACCGGAATTGACCCATATTTTAGTACCATCACTTAATGTAAGCGATGTCATTTTTCCATAAGGTACAATCAATTGATTGAGCGAAGCTTTTCCAGTTTCCGTGTCCTCGATCTGTTCAGAGTCTACATTTACCCGTCCTTCTTCATCATAAATTACATTAGTACTATCTCTTTGAATATCTACGACTTTATTATTTGATAAAATAAGGCTTATATTATTTGAACTCGGCATCCCTATACTATCATTCAGCATAGATGCATAGTCTATTTCTATCTGTTTGCTATTGTTCACAACATACAGGTATCCTCCAGACAACAGTACAGCAATGACAGCGACAGAAGCTACCTGCATATATCTTCTCCACAGAGTCTTCCTCTTTTTGTCTCGACTAATACCCTGTTGTATATTTTTCCATATAACTTGCTTATCGTCGGCAGACAAAGCAGGTTCTTCTATTTTAAATTTCTTTATTATATTTTTCAAAATGTAAGCGCTTTCCCGTAGTTCGTTACTCTTACTAAATTCATCCTCCCAGAACATATTCAACTCAAGTGTGGGGCACAGTACCCATTGGACAAACGAATCGTCGTCCAACAGTGAATAAATAATATCATTCAAATATTTTTCCATATTTTTTATCAGATAACAATTAAGAAACGATTCTCACGAAGCGTATGTACTCTTATTATCCGAAAAAAAATATTTTTTTTTGCTCTATTATGGGAGAATTAATTGAACACCCTGATAAACAATGAGATGAATAATGCAAGATCCATATTATCCCTGATCTTAGTGATAGAACGGTGAATAAGATTTCTTGCCGACTGATAATTTATTCCCAGTAATTCTGAGATTTCCTCATACGACAAATCGAGTTGAAAGCGTAGATATATAGCTTCTTTCTGTCTTGAATTCAACATATTTAACACTTGTTCAAACTTCTGTTTCACTTCTTCTGTTTCCTCCGTTTCTTCCTGCTCACTCAGGTATTGATAGGTGGCAATAAATGGCAGATCTTGAGGGGAGACATATGTCAGACGCTTATTTTTAGCTATTGCGTCCAGAATCATATTTTTCAGGGAAAAAAGTAAATAAAATTTAGGGTTTGTTGTAGACGACAAAGATGCCCTGTTGTTATGTAGCTTTATGAATAAGTCCTGTATACAATCTTTGACAAGGTTCTCATCTGAAACAAATTTCATCCCGTACCGGAACAATGTGTCGAAAAATGTTTCGAATAAAAGAGAAAATGAGTCTTCATCACCATCCCTAAAAAGATCCCATACTTTAATTATATCCTTATCCAAATTGTAGTAAATTTCATGAAAACTTTACAAATGTAAAAAAATGACGTGAACATTCAGAGCCTGTTTCAAATTTATTGGAGAAAAAAAATAAAAGTCTTTTACAGCTACAAATAATAAACATTCGGATCGATAAAAAACACATGGTAAGAGAGAACCTTTATATAGTCCGACAATTATCAAAGATTACATTAATACAATGAAATAATTTTTTAGATATGGAATTGTAAAGCATATGCATGAACAAAGATAAATGTTCTATAAACCGTCATTTTCTGCCATTTTCGAAGGGTTGCCCTAAAAATAAAAATCCCTGAAACTGTCTATTTCTCAGATATTTGCTGCGTTTTGCCACTCTTCTTAAGTGGTGCCACCAGTTCTGAAAAACGTTTCCTGTATTTTCCACAAAATTTTTAAAAAACTACTTTTTTACTTGTTTTCAACTCCTTACAAACATAAACTGATTTGGAAGTTTCAAATTTATTGTGTATATATGTCGGAATCGCATAGGAAATGTTTACCCCTATGTTTACCCCATCTTTTTCAGCATCTCCACAGAATTATAAAATCATTATTTTTTAATCAATAAATTTTAAATTATGAAATTCAACGTTTCAAAATTTAAGCTTGTAATGAGATTAGACAAGCTTGCTAAATCATCAAACAAAGCACCAATTTGTTTGCGTATTACAAAAGATAGGCGTTCTTTTTATAGAACAATCCTCCATGTAGAACCTGAATATTGGGATGTGAAAAATGAAATTGTAAAAAAACAACATCCCAATGTAATAGAATTAAATGCACTCCTTGATAAAAGGGTAGCAGAAATTAAGAAGGAAATTTCTTTATTAGAAATTACAGATGATTCCGCAAATATTTCTGTAATCAGAAATAAACTGGATAATAGAACTTCATTTGATGTATTTGAATACGCAGATAAAGAAATGGACCGAATGTATAAAAGAGGTCAATATGCTACATACAAAAAATATAAGTCTGTAATTATGAAATTAAAAGAGTATCTGAAAAAGGACGCTCTCCCTATTAAAAATGTTACACTGGAATTTATCAAACAATACGAGAATCATTTAATGAATAAGAAAAATAATAATAGAAATACGACTACTGTAAATCTAAAAGCAATAGCAAAATTAGTGAATGATATTTATAATAATTACGATTTAGACCAAAGTAAAAACCCATTTAAAAAATTTAAGATGAAAAGAGAATTAACAGAATGAGCATATTTAGATGCAACCGAAGTAAAAAGAATTGAAAAATTAAGATTGAGAGTAAGAAATAGAGCCTATGATGCAAAAGATGTTTTCTTGGTTGAATGTTATACGGGGCTACGTATTTCCGTTATTTTAAATCTAAGATGGAAAAATTATAATGAAAATGAATTAACTGTTCGTATGCGTAAAACCGATAAAGACCATGTAATAAAAGTAAATAAAGTTGTAAAGAAAATAATAGAGAATAGGCGTGAATATTAGGAGCAAATAAAGAAGATATAACTCCCGACAGATACATTTTTAATATTCTGCCTGTCGATATTAATAAAGTATCTCCGCACGATGCGTTAAATGCAATTAGTTCGGCAACTGCAATTATTAATAAGAATCTGAAAGAAATAGCTAAAAGGGTAAAAATTCAGAAGAATATTTCCACTCATATAGGCAGGCATACTTTTGCTTATTTAATGGTAGCTAAAAATGTAAACCCTTTTATTATGAAAGAATTATTAGGGCATAGTGATATAAGGGTTACTCAAATATATGCAAAGGCATCCAAAGCAAATAAAGATAAAGCGATTGATTCTCTCGATGATTTAGAAGATTTATTAGTTGATTAAACTAAGATGTTATGGGAAATAATTCTAACTTTTTGATTTCAACGGAAGCTGTTTGTAAGATATTACACGTTTGCCCTCGGACATTGTATAATTATAGGACAGAGGGTAAATTGGAGTATTATCAATTCAGCAGGAAGAAAATTATGTATCGGATTGGGGATGTTGTAGAGTTTGTAAAGAAGAGTTCTTACTCCTCAATTTTTAAAGATAAAGTAAATTCGTTATTGGAAAAATACATAGTTCATTTATAATTATTAATATTCAAATTTAGGGATAGTTTCTTAGAAATTATCCCTTTTTTTCTTTCTAACCTATCCCGAAGACAATTTTGTATTTTTTTCTATCAGTATTTTTTCGGAAAAATCGCTAAAAATCATTTTCGAGGGAAAAATCTTCCGAAATTATTATGTAGAAACAATCACAGAAGATTTATAACCCCATGATAAGGTATCCTTATGGTGAGAAAACATCGAAAAAACAGCCTCTTTTATTTAAGTACACATACAGAAGTAATAAAGATGTACGGATACACACAGAAATCTGCGGAATTATCTATAACAATACACATACTAAGAAAAAGATTCTGCGGCTAAATGTTTCCCTTATCTATATAATAACACTAACTATTATACTATATATAACTATACACAGGAAGTTCGTAACATATCCTTATGTAGTGGTTGGGTATTGTTTTATACAAGGAGTTTCAAACATATCCTTATCATACGTATGGGTAAGCAGGATTGGCGTAGCAGGAATAAATAAATTTTTGTACGGGGGATAGAGGATAGATTATACACGTAGAGTAATTAGAATTTTCTACCGGCGTAATTTTTCCCTGTGCGTAGAACTTAATTAGAATTATTATGGGAATAAGGAATAATACAATACTGGATATTATTAGGGACGAATTTAATTTATACGGGCATGATAATAAAACTTATTTAGCTGCTAGGAAAACTGGAGTTAATTTAGAAGATATTGAACAGTTAGAGAATTACTGTGTAGATATGCGTAAGAAATTAACTACGGCGAAAAATTCTACACGTAGAGTTCCACGCACACGTAAGAAATAACTTATGGAAGTTTCTAAAATGTACAGAGAATTAGATATGGAATTACACCAAGTTCATCTAAATACATTACGAGATAAATTTTACACCGGAATTAATTTTAGAAATATTGCCGGCGATTTAGTTTCTGTGTGTAAGAAGTTTTCTACGGAAATTAATATAAATGAAAAAATAACTTTGCATACGGATGAAGTTTCCTCTTGTACAGATATACACTCTAAGTGTAGAGTAATTGTACAGAATATAAGTTTCCATAAAATTACCGGCGAATTAGAATTTTCCTACGCTACGGAGGAATTACCACAAATATTAGAACACTTATATTATACGGATAAATTTATTGAAGCGAATTTTATTTCTATTATATGAATGAGGAACTAATTGCAGTTGCAGAATTTCTGCATAAACAAGTTTGGAGTAGCCCCGAAGTAGTGACTTATCTTACAACTATGTTAGTAGGGTGCGGGTAGTACGCTTAGATTAGAATAAGATTTTTTAGAATACGGACATATTATATATAGGTATAAACTTTTTACTACTTTTGCATATAAACCAAATTAAACAATTAGTCTATAAGAAGAAAAATTTAAAAATACATATTAATATAAAGCATTAGCTTTTATTCTTGTCATTGAAAATCGCCAAAAATTTTAGTAGAGAGGAATAATAAGTATAATGCTCACGCATGGTGCGTGGGCTATACTTGTTTCTCTACATGGTGTTTGGCGATACCTCAATGGCGGACAAGTTTTAGTTCCACGCATTTTTTATGTAATTACTATAATTTAAAACAATGTATTATGAGAAATTTACTTTTATTTTTTTTATTTCCTATGTTATTCTTTTCATGTGGAAATAATTCTAAATCGCCAAATGAAAAAGAACAAGTTAAATCTGAAAAGACAAAAAATGAAAAAGAAAAACCTTTTAAGAATATCCATATTTTAGAATTGGGAGACAATTTAAAAATTACTGGATTTGATATAAAAATAGAGTCTATAGATATATATACTGAATTACCAGCAATTTTTAATAATAAAATTTATACTGATGGATATTTTGTAGCTATAACATTTTTAATAAAAAATGAATCTTCAAGATATAGAAGCATATCTAGTGTAATAGATATGCACGTTGTAAATTCTGACGGATTAATACAAAAATGCTTAGACCCTTTTTCAGTGGATGTGAAAGATGAATATGATAATTTTAGTGTTTTAGTTATACCCGAAGGATTTTCAAAGCGCGCCTACGCTGTTTTTGAAATTCCAGATAAATCTGAATACTATCTAAGTTTTATGGGAGATGGAATGAGAACAATAGCATCTTTAGAAAATTTCATCAAATAAATATTATATGGTATGAGAAAGATTTTAGTAATATTTGCAGCTTTATTAATTTATACAACATCACAAGCACAGGAAACATTTGTGGATGAGGGAGAATGGATAGAAAATAAAAATTTCAACCTTTTGCCTAAAAATATGATTAATTATTTGGGCAAAGTAAACCAAGAGGATTTTGAACAATTAGTAGGTGAGCCAGTAGGAGATGAAGATGGATTTATCGTATATGAAATAGATAGTGAATATGAAAAAGTTCCTATTGCAATAAGATGTATGTATAACAGTAAAGGTAAATTAATTCATGTTAGATTTCCTACCCCATACCATATGGGATATGAATTAGGTTTTATACATTTCCCTGAATATAAAAAATGGGGTAGCCGTAAAGTGTATAGAAATCAATTTAATAAAATATATCGGGCCGACTATAAATACAAAGGTTTCGGAGCACAAATATTCTATTCCGGAATTATAATTTACCATATAGTAAAATAAGAAGCTATGGTAAATTTAAAAGACCTCGATTGCTTAATTGAAGAATTCAAGATTAAGATACAGCTTTAACCCACGTTTATTATGAAAAAACCTAAAACTATCCGTAATGTTGGCAAACTTTTTATTCGTAGATCAGAACAATTTCAATTAAAACAGGTTGTTTCCGATTTCATAGAAAAATTAATAGAATTAAGTGCTAAAAACGCTGCACTTCATATTTTGAAGATGAAATATACGACATTTTGTTATGGAGAATTGCAAATTCACTCTATTATTGTTCCTGCAATTACAAGATTAACAGATTACTGTATTTTAGAATATCCAATTAGACGTGGCATAAATGACAATAATGGACGTGTTGATTATTATTGTGTTAATAACGCAGGTACAAATAATGAATATCATTTATTTTTAGAATTGAAGTGTGGTAGACAGGGAATTCCATCTGACAACTTTCGTAAAAATAATATTAAACTGTGGCAGGAAGCTAATAATCAATTAGAGGGGATTACACAAGAACTTAGTAATAATAAAGAATTTTATAAAAAACCTAATATGCGGGTTTGTATGGAAATAATAACTCTCTATGCTGATAAAACCAAAAATAAACATATAAAATCAAATTCAGACAAGATTTTAAATGATATTATAAATATTGGAATTGATGCACTGGAATCAACAGGAATAAAGCCGAATTTAAGTGCATTATGGCAATTCCATCCTAATATTGTTAAACAAGCCGAGGATGAATTTAATGGTTCTCGGCAATTTTGGGGATTATTATTTTTATGTCGTATTATGCCGCCACCAAAATAATATTCCAACGTTCTGTAATTAGTATTATCAAACGTTGAAAGTTTATTTATAAAAAAGATTAAATAAGAATATTAAATAAGATTTGATGATTTTATGTATGTTTGTCGTATATAAATATATACTATCATGGAACTTATTTTTATACCAAAAGACATTTCATCAGAAGAATTAATGAATTCTCCTTTTACAGAAATCCAATCTAAAGAACTTAAAAACATAAATAGAATCCTATCTGAGATTGATAATGAGTATTCTTTAAAAACTGCCAATATTGGAAAAGGAGCAGACTTTAATCTTTTCCACGCTATAGTTTTATCTGCATCTATATTCTTTATGGGAGATAAAATAGACAAAAATATTGAGGCTTGGGGTAAGATAGGTGAAAAGATTAAACGCTTGCTTACAAAAACAAAGATTGCCTATTTTGATGTAGATATAGCTTTATCTATAGCAATAGATTATTTATCAAAAAAGCATAATATAAAATCTTTACATTTAATAAAAAGGGCTGATCTTGTCATGGATGACCTCAGCCTATTTTTTAGTGACAGAAAAAGTAGTGATTTTATATCTAAACCCTGTTCTGTTTATTATTTCCTGTTTCAGATTAATAATGAAATAATAGAAATAATAAGTATTCGTTCTGATGGAAAAATTAGAAATTTAGAAAAATTTGATTCAAATTCAGGCTTTTTTATAGACTAACTCTTATTGATATATTTACTAAGAAAATATAGGATTAAAATGACTATTATTATTAATCCTATTTTAAAGGGCAAAGAGAAAGTGATAAGACCTAATATAACTAAGTAGAAAAAACTGGTTATAAGAGTTAGTGACAAAATGTATTGTGCTGACAATAACGATAATCCCCAGAATTTTTTAAAAGGATTGAAATTCGAAAATTTTCTAAAAAAACTTATCTCATCTTGAATTTTAGATATTTGAGCACTTAAATCCTCATCTATGTTTTTAATAGTTGCTAATAACAATTTTTCATCAGTTTTGGGGTCTATAGAAATTTTTAAAATATTTTCGAGAGTATCCTTATTTAAATAACCGACTTTGCCGTCTTTCAAAATTAGTTCTTGTAATTGTTCTTTAAACTCTTTGCTTTCTTCTGTAGTAGGAAAATATGCAATGAAGTTTAATCGAACTTTAACTTCCGTTAAAATCTCTATTCTTTTATCCAAGAAACGATTAAATGTTTCTTTAGATTCTTCTAGAGGTTTTTCTACTAAGCCTTTGGACAACCATGCAAGAAAGGCACAGAAAGTAGTTAATAAAAATATTAATATATTAGGATCTGCTTTTGATATTATATCTTTTATGTCCATTTATAATTTTTTCTAGTGTTTAATACTAAAGAAGCGAAATCCCTTATTTGTTTAACAAAGCTTCCTTCTTTTTCTGTATCTGAATTATATTTCTCATTTCTTAATATTGCGAAAACTTTATCAGGATTTCCTAAAATAGCATAGCGTTCTTGATTATCATTAGTTGTGCCTGTTTTTAGAAAAACATTATCTATATTAAAACCTAACTTATTTCTTGCATTCAATTTTAAAATATTTAAACATTCAATTTTATATGAATCTAAACTCTTACATTTAAAAAAATTATTATACGCAATTGCTAATTCATACAAAGAAATCCCACATTCTGTAGCCCCTAAAATACTTGAAGGATAAAAATATTCCCGATTTTTATTAAAAATATCTGATAAATAATCTAAACATATATCCATTCCAACTTTCTCGCAAGAATTTATAAAAACATTATTATTAGAAACTAAAAGAGCTGCTTGTATTGTTAAATATGGCTTTACAGTTGTCGCTTCTCTAACGGTCCAATCTAGTTTATTGGTATAGCTACTATACTTTTCATTTAGAACTCCATTTTTTCTTAAAAAGCAATATATAAAAGGTTTTAGTGTCGAACCTACATTAGCTTTTGTTATAAAAGGGTAATCCGACCCAAATCTACTTCCAAAAGCAATTATTTTTCCATTTTGAATTGATACAATAGAAATAGGTTGGTTTGAGGAGTTTATAATTTTATTAATAAGAGCCTGTAAATTATTATCTATTGTTGATTTAATAACACATTTCTTATCTTCTATACTTTCAGTTATAAAAGGAATCACCTCTCTTCTTAAAATTTGAATAGGATTATTTTGTAACAATGGAAATTTATCAAGATTCTTTTTATGGCGTTTATTTGTAATGTTTTTTCTTTCTAATAGAATACTATTGAGGAGATTATATCTAAACGCAAGCTTGTCTTTATTCTTTAGATAATAGTTTGGTCCTCTTAATATTGTTAAAAGTGTTAATGATTCTTCTTGAGTAAGATAATGTATTTCTTTTCCAAAATAATGCAGAGAAGCACTCCTAAGACCAATTATATTTTTTCCCCAATATACATTATTAAAATAGAGGTCTAATATTTCATCTTTACTATATTGGTTTTCTAGTTCTAATGCTTTTATACTTTCTCTTATCTTTCTGTATAATGTTTTATTATTTACTCTTAACATATTTCTTGACAATTGTTGGGTGATAGTGCTTCCACCTTGGACAATTTTTTTTGCCTTAAAATTTTGAATAGATGCCCTTATAATTCCATGAATATCTATTCCATGATGTTGATAAAATCTTTTATCTTCAATTTCTACAATTATCTTTTTTAAATTTGATGGTATTCTTTTTGAAACAGCTTTACATTCAGAATTATTAGATATAACTCCAAAAGCCTGCCTCTTATTATTCTTTTTCCCATAAACAACATATCCTTCGTAGTCTGCCATTTAGTTTTATATAAGATTAAATAGTGTCATAAAATGTTGATTAATGCAAAATTAAGAAAAAATATAAGCTATAAAGAATTAGATTGATTATTATATGTAAATTGTTAATTTTATATCATATATAAATATATATTTAAGAAATATGGAAAATAGAAACGAAATATTTATTTCATTCCTATATAATTGGGAGGGAAATCGTAGGAATAGAAAATAAAGATAAATTATTTCAGAGGAAGTTGGGTTATATATAATTTACAAAATAACTAAATTATTGAGACACATCCTTAATTCTATATTTAATACAGAAATTGATATATCACAAACTTTAATTTATTATCTATCAATTGAGGGGATAATTTAAATAACAGAGAATCTAATTTTTTAATACTGTTATGTTTTTGTAATAAATCAAAATAGAGCAATTCAAATACGCAAGCATCGATATAATCTACATATTTCCGATACCCTGAAATAAACTGGCAATTTGTAGTTGCCAAAAAGTGTTGGATATTCTTTTCCGAAGTGCGCATAGTATGACAACTCCCGAAATGCACGATTTTATTGGCTAATTTGCCCTCTAAAGCCGTTGCAATCTCTCTTAATGTTATTAGTCCCTTTTCTACTTCAATGCGATTAGGTTGACCATGAAACGCCAAATATAAAACAGCATAGTTTTTATAAGTTCCTTTTGTGAATTGCTGTAAGCGTTTATAGAACTCTTCTTTAGTATCGCATTTGTAATATACATATTTGATATTAGCAAAAGTACGGAGTAATTCAAGCATTGGTTTTACACTTTGATTACTTCGTGGATTCTTATTCCAGTTGCCCTCTAAACAATAGATATTTCTTTCGTATGTCTTTGTATCACTCATAGTATAATATCATTAAATACGTTATAAAAACGTGGCAAATCCTGCTCCCTTATTATCTCGTCATTGTACACCTCTAGCATCTGAATACTTCTATGGCGACTATATTTGGAAACAGTCAATAATTCACCCTTATAAGATTTTATTAATTTAGTTATAAAAAAATGACGGAAGCCGTGGGTACTTCCGTCAATATTTAATTCATTCAAAACTTTCTTTATTATCTCTCGAATGGATTTTGTCGTTAGACGACTGCCCGAAGAGAAATTACTTCCACTTCGGAATAAAGCACCTTCTCTTATTCTACTTGTGTGTAGATATTCTTTTAAGACTTTTATTGTTGAGGGATGCAAGTGTATAAGTTCTTTATCGTCCTGTCCTTTGCCTATAATAAAAGCTGTTTTATCTTTCAGATTAATATCGGTAACATTTAAACGAGTAATTTCTACTTGGCGCAAACCTTGAAAAATAAGCAGTGATAAAATAGATTTTAATCGCAAGTTTTGAATTGTCGGCTTTAATGAAGAACAATAATCTACAATCTTAGAAATATCCTCATCACAAAGACCGTCTTTCTTGTGCAGCTTGCTTTGTTTAAATCCTCTTGCCTTTGTATTAATCTGAAATGGAAATTGCTGTAAATTATTCAGGCCGTCAATAAAAATCTTAGCGGAAATTAAATACTTATTCTTTGTGGAAATACTTAACGTGTCGATAGAACTTAAATAGCGTTTATACTTTAAATAAGTATTGGAATTAATTCCGTGTAACTTTACGAAATGAATAAAGTGTTTAATCCGGGTCAAGTACTCTTTTTGTGTGTTCTCTGTAACATCTATACAATCAAAAATACTGTTCTTTAATTGTGAAACATCATTGTAATTTACTAACTCCATAGTTCTAATTTAGTGGTTATTTATTAAGTAATTCCTTGAAGTTACTAAAAAAATCTTATATTTGCAAATACAAACGCCTAATTATGAGGTGTTTAGCTATTAATCATCTAAATGTTTAACCTATGTTTACCCAACTAAAAAGAAAAAACGCTGTAATTTATTCAATTACAACGTTTTATGAGTTTCTAAAAGTGGTGCCACCAGAGAAGGAAACAGGAATCGAACTGATTCGTATTGACGCTTGCTGACTCTATTCCAAGTAACCGAAAATCAATATTTAAGTGCTATAAGAATCATAAGCAATCACCATGCATCGCAAAAATGGGCACTGGATTGGGCACTAGACGCATCTTTATTGCCGTCCGACATAAAAAGGGAAACATCTATAACTCATTGATCGTAAATATAACATCCTATTAAAAAAAGAACCCATCCAAAAAAGTCCTAATTAACAGATAGTTGCATAACTTATAGTGAAATAAATGAAGATGTATTTCCTATAATTGCAAAACTCTCCAATTTTATATTTAATCTATTTTTAACATTGGGTTGAGCATTGGGTACGATCTCTGTAAGAAAGATGGTAAATATTTTTAGCTGAATCATGAAATATCTCTCACATTATAATTGTATTTGATAATTAAGAGGTAAAATCATGTTCAAATGCATTTCTTGATAAATACAACATAAATTTTTGTAGTAAATCATCTGAATAAGGAGATTTATAATGCTTGACCCTTTTAATATCAAATGAGAAAATACGATTCGCAATATCATAGCTTTCCAAGTTAGAAATTTTGAAAGTTTCAAAATTATCTATTGAGTAAACACTCGATTCGATTGTTTTTAAATGATCTATTAAATGCTTTCTTTTCTCTCTAAGAGGTTGCATATTCCTTAAAGCTTCCTCTTTCTTAGCTGGGGACTTCAAAGCTTCAGCAAGTACTTTCAACTCAGCATCTATCTGACTCACTTGCAGAATAATATTATTTTCTACATATTTAAAAGAATTGATTGTATTCTCCAAAACAACTAAGCTTTTTTGAATCTCATGGTAACGCTTTTTCCAAGGTGTATGAATTACATCATTTACTAATTGAGGATTTTTCATATCAATAATAGACCTACCTTCTTCATTAAAAACAGTCAAATCAAGAAAGTTTAAGGATAAAATCTTAAAGTCAGAAAAATGGGCACATAATATTTTTCCTGATGCGTTACTGGGTGTATGCACTTCATGCTTTGTATGATTAAGTTCTTCTTTCTTAAATAGTTTAATTGGCAATAAAAAAGCGTTATCATATTCATTACTCCTACTCCCAGTACTTCTCAGCGCAAGATTACAAGGCTGAACCAAAAGCATGTATTCCTTTCCTTTTATCTCAAAAATATCTCCATTGGCAAGTGGCAAATGTAGTTTATTTAAAATACTACCTGAAATGTACAACTCACTAGTCCTTAAATCTATTAATTGTTGATTTTTAATATTTGAAGTATATCCTGTGTCTACTATGTCAATTCCTCTAATTCTTCTGATTGATTCATTAAATTTCTTTCTAATCTCCTTGTCTGAAATCATATTAAAGTTCTCAACTTTAGAAAGTATCCCATAAAGTCTAAATAGAGTATTAACTTCCCAGACACCCTCTTTCACGGATGATTTTTGAATTATTTGATTAAAGGTTTTAGGCGATATATTCTGTATCTTTGTGGTTGCTCTCTTATTAGATTTACTCAAAAGTTTCAACGATTCTACTTTTAAAAGCTCTACATATTTGAGCAATAATAAGTTTTTAATACCTTCAAGAAATCCTATAATCTGTGGGTCAAAAGCAAAACGGAATTTAGATATTGTATAAAATAGATCTTTCTTTATCTTGTATTGTGAACAATAGAGTTCTCTATATTCATCTTCTTGTTCCTCAGTAAATTTATGAGAGAAAATACCACAAACAACTTTGTCTGCTAATCTTTTCTTATCTAGGATGTTTTTAGCTAATAATGCACCATTACTTCTACATACCAGAGGGCTACCATTTTGAAATTCAAAATCAAATAAGCAGATCACTCTTTGATCTTTTTCTAATGCAACTATACTATTATGTTTATCTGCTACCCATTCATCAGGAGTCATTAATTTAATTCTATTTCCAAAATATCTTTCAATTTCCAAAGCTGGTATCACATTTGCATCTTCATCATTCTTGTCATGTGAACAAATTTCAAGTAATAAAGCAGATTTATCTTCTGATTTCTCCCATAGTTTAGCAATATCAGTTTCAAACTTAGGAGTAGGGGCATCCCAATCTAAATCATCAAATTCTTCACTTTTTAAATATTTCTTTTCATGCTTGAGTTTAATCAGTCGAGCTTTGTATTCTTCTTTCTGACTCTCTATATCAAACTTATCATCGATATAAATGATTTGAGCAATATTTTCTACATCTAACAAATTCGATATTGAATCGATTGCTTTCTTTCGCAAATTTATTATATTGGATTCTTTAGGTATTATAACCAGCGATTCCTCACTACTGTGAACTACAATTTTCTCTTTCATCAATTCTCTAAAATATTTGAAAAATTTATTGCGAAAATATATTTCCTATTATTCTCATTTAATGTTGGTTCTAATATTATACCACATTTGAATGAATCTAAAAGTTGTTGAACAATGAATAATCCTAACCCTCGCCCATTACCTTTGGGTTTTGTTGTAACGAAAGGCTCAAATATTTGATTCTCGATGGCTGGAGTGATACCATATCCATTATCTGATATGTATATCCAAGGTTCTTCTATTTTTATAGTGATTGTAGGTTTAAAGCTTGGCTCATTCTTCTTCTTTTCAAGCAGCCAATACTCAGAGTTGTTAAGAAGATTATCAACAACCTGCACTAATTTCCCTTTGTTAATTTTGATTGAAAAATCTCTCTGTATTTTTATATTATAATTTATTTCATGTTGACTAAATCTGTTTTTGTAATACTCTTTTTCCTCATCAAAAAATACAGATAATTGCAATACTGTTTTCGTATCACGTGCATATTTCAAAGCTGGATCAAGATGTTTTAATTGAGTATTCAGACCGTTAACAGTTGTATTTATATATTCGATTAAAATATAAATATCAGAATCTGTCAGTTTTTTATTCTGTAATTTCAGAGAATAAAACGATGCTTTTTCTGCTAATCGAGCTCCAATAGAAGCGAACTCATGCCCAATAGCTTCTGCGGTTAATCCTAAACTAGCTAATTCAGTAAACTCATTAAGTTGTTCTTCTAGTATTTGAATTTTAGGTTCAAGCAAGTCTATGACTTCATTTAAATTCTCTGTTTTAGAAATTATCTTTTCTAATTTTATTAGGGTGTTTTGAAGTACTTTTAATGTATCTAGTAGAATATCTACCTTCTCAGCAGTTTCTTTCTCTAAATCTGTTGCAAACATAGGGTTACTTCTGACTGATTCAACTATTTTGGATGAATCCTTAATAACTTTATCTGTAGTCATTATTGCAGATCTAAAGTCATTCTTAACAGCCTCAGTCTCAGATTTAGTTTCCTTTAATTGATTAAATGCTTGAGTGACTGTTTTTATCCCATTATTTTCAAGGGTATATGTGTTTAAGAACTCATTATAATTCTTTCTTATGGATCTTTGATATAGATTTATTTGATCTTTTGCAAAACTGATTAGCATGAAAAAATTTCTAGAAAAAGGATTAGAAATCAAACCCGATCGATCAGTCTTATCTTTCAATTCGTAATTGATTCCCTCATCTATGGATATATATCCAATAACATTATCTGGTCTTAAATCATAAAATGAAGTTTTAGTTTGAGAACTAGAGAGATCTAACCAATCTTTATTTCCATCTACTCCATATGGAAGAACAGCGAAACCATTTCTATAAATCTTTATTCCTATTTGAGCTTGAGCAAAATCTTTGTAGCTATTAAATTCTCCAAAAATATTATCTATTGATTCTTCTTCTTTTAGTTGTTCTTCTTTATATGAAAATTCATTAATGACACCTTTAAAATCACCAGGATAAGCTGCACCCCCATTGATAATTTCCAAATTTATATCTTTGCCAATTTCGAATTTTCTCTCAAATTCTATAAAATATGGATTAGTTGCAAGTCGTATATCTAGTATTTTTTTTTGAAGAAAATTAGAGAGTTTCATCCCATTATCAGAACTTACCAAACTGTAGAATGCTTCTTTTTGCGGTCTCTCGTTCCCCAAAAACTTAGACAATCTTGTTTTCCCTGAAATTGTTAAAATATTCTCGGTTACATCAAATGAAAAGTTTGAAATAGATAAATCAGATAAACTCTCACTTAATAAATCTAATTCAATCAATTGTCCATTCACTTTTAAATATACCTCAAATGGTCTATTTTCTTTATATGGAGATATCACCTGAATAATTTGCCCCTTAAATCTTTCTAAATTTTTCCCTTGCCATACTTCAGCGTTATTCAGGTCAGTTAGTAATAGGATTGTTCCTTTCTTTTTTTTACTCTTGAACGATTCATACTTCACTTTCACATCAGTTAATGCTTCTTCTTTCTCAAAATCCTTCCAATTGAAACCGATATGTGTTCCATCCTCCCCTAATCTATTTGTAAATATTTCGCAAATATTAGCTAGTCGTTGAGTACTTAATCTTCCTAAACCTTTATCACCTAAAGGTGTTCGACCAGCAGGAGTTTGGACTTTAGCTCCATCCTTTGCTCTTTTATTGGAATAAGATATCAACAACCACGACTTCATAATTGTGGCTTCATTCATGCCAAACCCATCATCTTCAACAACAATAAATCCTTTTTGGTTTGGATAGAAAACCTCTCTATTATTATAGACTTCACTTGTATTGATTTCTATAGAAACATAGGAAGCATCTGCGTCATAAGAGTTTTTTATCAGCTCAAGCAGAGCCGTAACTTCATCTGGGACAAGCTGTTCCCCTAACTGTTTAACAATGTGAGGAGTTATATTGAAATGATATCTTTTATCCATCAGTCCGTTTTTTTGAAAATTAATATTTTCTCCTTATTCATCATAGTTGAAAAATTATTTCTTCCTGGCATTCTCTTACTTAGAATTTCTCGTTCAAGATCGGTAAATAAACCAATACCTTTAGATTTAAACAACTCAGTCAGAATAAGATCATTTTGAACTATTTGTCTATTTACATTTCTGTTCCCAATTGTCCAAACTAAAAATGAATTTTGCACCATTTTAGGAAGCATTTTATCTATACTTTTATCTAGGTCATTAATAAACTTAGTTACCTTTTCTGCTTTCTTCCTTTCAACAGCATCAAATTGAGTGATAAATTTTTTTAATGTCCTAGATCTTTCAAAAATACGTTCTTCTATATCTGAAATTTTCTCTTCGGTTTTTCCACCTAAACTTTCATTGTCTATAACCTGAGCTGATTTAAGGTATTCAAGTGTTATTTTCTCATCAATATCTTCAATTGGTATCCATTGCAATGGAAGATGTGAAAACTGACCATAGGTTACAGTTGTTTGATTATCTCCGTAAGGAGGAGAAGTTACCAAGAGGTTAAACATGTCCTTTGACTCAATTCTTATATTGGTATTGCCCCACGCTATATCAGCTTTTTTTGTGTATTTGTTATTATCTATAAGTCCACTTTGGTCAAGAATGGCTAAATAGTCTCCTAAATTCTTAATGTTTTTATTTGATGTTAAATTAAATGTCCTTAATGCTGACACATTTCTCATAGCAATTTCCTCTAAAGGACGCATGTGCATTTTGAATGTAGATGTCCTATCATTACTAGTTAATCTAATTGTTTCAGCTAAGGCTACCCAAAAGAAACGTCGTATTTTGAGAGAACTTTCCTTTCTAATTGCTCTATGTATTTTGGACAACTCAATTTGAATTTCTTTAGTGAACCATTTGTCAATATTAGTAAATGAGATCTCAATGTTATTAGATATATCTGAATTAATACATCCTAAGATTCGTTTACTAGCATCAATTAATTCATCTGTTTGGTAAATACAAATTTTCACCTCACTAAGTAAAACAGATAGTGGATTAATATCTTGTCCAAATACATTAATCCCATACTTCATTCCTGTAACAAGTGTATTGGAAGCTCCCATAAAAGGATCAAGTAAAGAAACCTCCCCTTCTATAACACTAGACAATATCTCAATTATTGGTTCTTGTACAGAGGGAACCATCATTGCAGGATAATTTAAAATACTCCTTGCGAAATGAGTTCTTGAATAGTTTTCACCGTTAAGAACTTTAGAACTGATTGAGTCTATACTTACTCTAATATTTGTTTCAATCTTATTCACATTATTTGCTTTAGAAGTTTTTATCTTTGTATAGATAATTTATATCACACAAATATACAAACAAATTACTTGTTTCCAGGAAAGCTTTACTAATTCACTATACCTAAAATACAGTCTTAGATATTTCGTTTTAATAAGTAATCATCTCTTTATTCCTCAACCTTCCATTTCCTATAGTACCAATAAAAATTATTGTTAACTTAAACATGCAAGTAAACATTTGTGTAGAAAGTTATATTATAGCTAATTAGCAATTTCCATACCACTCAAAACACTCCTTCTGCAAATCACTCAGATATGCATCAATATCCAGCGTATCACATAACTCAAAGAAACCCTCACTGGGTAAACCTGTCTCTTTAAGAACAACGATTGATGCCAAGATAGGCTGTTTGTTTTCTATGTCATATCGGGTAATCCTTTCCAATATCGCCCCAAGACTACGTACAAGAGAAGCATCTCCCTCTGTCAACTCCGAATAGTACACAGTTCTACCCTCGGAAGCAGCCTTGATTAACTTTTCCCTGATTGCCGTTTCTTTATCTGTCAATGCTATTGTAGACATGGTATTTTTATATTTTCCGTAAATGTATGAAAAAATAAGGACTTGATTTAACATTTTTGCTAATTGTGGTGCAATAATTGCTTAACTTTGACGGGCTCTGACGCTTCGTCATGTTGTGGAGCCCGATTAACGGCAAATAACTTGAAAACAGCAGTTAAGGTCTATGTCTCACGGAACGAGCCTTGAAAGAAAGTTCCTGAAACATAAAACTTAAATGATTATGAACAACAAGAACATTTTTACAAGAAATCAAATCAAGTTCTCTCTCAAGAACGCCACCGAAGAATTCTCTCTTATCCGATTGAGAATGACTATCAACGGCGTTCGTTTCAGTTATTGCCTGCCTGTGGATTACAAGATCAAAACTGCCTATTGGGATAGAGAAGCAGGGAAAGCCTTTGAAACAGCCAAACAGCACAAAGACCTCAAAGGTAATTCCATGCTGCAAGTTGCTCTCCAAAATATCAATCGGGAAATAGAGAAAACCACCTCTACCCTCATTAAGATTATCGAAAGCTACAAGAGCCGAGATATTAGCCCCACGGCGAGCCAGATACAAGAAGAATTACGCAAGAACCTAAAGAGCAAGCAGGAAGAGACAAAACAAGTCATTACAGACCTCATATCCTATATTGACTACTACATAGATTTATGCGAACAGGGTAAAATACTAAACGGAGGCAGTACAAGGCTAACCCCTGCAACTATCGCTACCTACCAATCCACTAAGAACATTCTCCAAAAGTACGCTAAAGCCCGTAATAAGGTACTGTCATTAGATAGTATAACAAATGAGTTTAAAAATGACTTCATTAACTTCCTATATGATTCTAAACATCACACGGGAGAATACAAATTAAATTCTATCGGGAAATACATCAAGACATTAAAAGTCTTTATGCGTCATGCTTACGATAATAACGTTACCACTAATAACAGCGTTTTCAAAAAGAATTTTGCTCCACCGAGAGAAGATGCCAATACCATCTATCTGTCGGAAAAAGAACTGGATGCCCTTTATGCTCTGGAACTACCCGATAATCAAGCCGAAGTGCGGGATTGTTTTCTGGTATCGTGCTGCACAGGGTTAAGGTATTCAGATATAGTGAATTTGAGCATGGACCATTTTAATTGGGAAACGAACACGATCTCAATAGATACCTATAAGACCCATAACAGGGTAATTATCCCCATAGGTAAGAGAGTAAAAGAGATACTGGTAAAATACAACAACAGACCACCAAAGCCTCAATCTAACCAATCGACTAACCGCCTATTAAAAAAGCTATGTGAAAAAGCGGGTATTACGGAACTGATAACCTATACCGAAACAGTAGGAGGAAAGCGCAAAGAACAGACAGTCCGCAAATGTGATAAGGTAACTACCCACACTGCTCGGAGAAGCTTTGCGACAAATGCTTTTTTATCAAATATGTCTCCCCTGTCAATTATGGCTATGACAGGACACAAGACCGAATCCAGTTTTATGAAGTACATTCGTATCAGCAAGGAAGAGAACGCCCAACTGCTTCAAACACACGAGTTTTTCATGTAAAGATGTAGATAGTGTAGGAAATGTAGCAAAATTCCTACCTTACTACATTTTTTTCTTTTCAATTTATATATACTATTCTTTTTATTATTATTGTTTATTCCTTTGAGAGAGAGGAAAGAGCTGGTTGTGGACGTCGGACGCCGTCACAACACAGCTCTCAAACATCTGCTCACTTCAAAGGCGTCCGATGGTCACGGGCTGCTCTGCCGCCTCTCGAAAAGAGGCGGCGAACTCAACTTCAAAACCATGTAAAAAAAACATCTAAAACCTATCTCCTAAACACATACCCATCCTCAAACCAATAATCCGTAGAGAAAAGCTCATTGGCAAATTTTTCATAATCGAAGTAGGTTTGAGCGAACTCGGGTAAATCATAACAATCGACCACATAGCGATAAGCAAAGTCCTCTTCGCTGGCATATTTCCCGTGATATTCATCCCAGAACTTGGACAGTAGAACATGTGCATCTTCTCTGGAAATATCATAACTGCCGTGAGTACACCAAACCATAAAAGCCTCTTGATTGTCATCTTTAAGGCTATCCATTGCATCCCGTAGGTCGAAGAAATTTTCACTCAACCATGACTCATTAATCAGCCCCTCGGGTATTTCCTCCCAATCTTGGAACATAAACTCAGGGTCTTCTTCATCCTTGTGCAATTCTTTACAGGCTTCGATGAATTCATCTAAATCGGAATAATCCGATAGCTGCATCCACTTGCCAAATAAGCTACCCTCATTGTATTTGGCATAAGTCCCCACATAAATTTGAGCTTCCTGTATATCTATCATTGTTCAGCTCCTTTCTCTATTCGTGGACGACCTCGCTTCTTTTTCAGAACGAGAAGATTATTCAGATACTGGCTCGGCTTGAACCGAACTACTTTCTTAGCTGGTAGCTCCAAGGGTTGCATGGTTTGAGGGTGGATGCTCATACGGGCAGCTTTGTCTTTCACGGAAAATGTGCCAAAACCAAGGATGATGACTTTCTCATTTTTCTGCATCTCAGCACTGATAACCTCTAAAATGGCTTCAAATGTTTTTCTTGTGTCGCTTTTGCTGATTCCTGTCATCTCCGAAACGGCATTTACTAACTCTTTTTTATTCATATCTTATTGATTTTAAGTGATATTGAATAAATTTTTTCAAGAGTTATTCCGTTAAATTTCAATTAGACAGCTCGTCATATTTTATACAGAAGCGTCATAGCCTTAAAGTCAGACTATGACGCCTCGTCATGTTGTGTGTGTTTGATAAATACTATAAGAGGAGAATCATGATTCGATGATTTTCAAAAATTTTTAAGTTTTTCATTGATGTAGGCAGGTGGTCGTGATGATAACCTGCCTATGCTGTATTTAAGGGCTACAAGTCTTTTTCTGTCAGCTTCATCAGTCCCAGTTCTTGGGCGATAAACTGTTCAATTCTTGCTCCTTTCGAATCTTGCCAATTGTCGAGTAAAAAGATAGCATCACAATCAAATAACTGTACGATGTCGTCTCGCATATACTCTTTCCAATTCTTTGCTGACATAGGAGGATTCGCTTTCATAGGGTTTACTGGAGTGAAACCTTTTTCCAATAATAAGGCTTCGGCTTTATCGAAATTGGCTTTGGCTTCTTTCAGCTCCAAGCCTGTTATCTGTCCCGAGATATAGACTAATTGACCATTCGCAGTGCGACCTTTAGTAATCTTTAATTTTCTCATTTTCAATTATTGTTTAATGATTAATGCTTTTAATTATCTATCATTTGCTCAATCAATTGCTCCTTCCTGTTTGTCGGTATTTAGTATCAGGTAACCGTTCAAATCCTCTGTTTGCTTTTCTTCGGGTGGTATCTGATCTATGATGTCCCAAGTCATCGAATCCGACAGCATGGACTGAATAAGCGATGCGAGATTGTACAATGTTTCCAATTCCAGTTTGCAGTTCTTATCTCCGACAAAGAGCAATTGGCTCTCGCCATTGGTTATTATCTTGGTACAAAGAGGAATTGCTTTGCGGATTCTGTCGCTTGTGAGTTGACTGTAGTCCAGTGTCACAATGATTGATTCCTTGGTACTACTATCTAATATTTTGAGTTTGAATTGTTTTTTATTTTCCATTATCTACAATAATTAGTTAAAGTTGCATGCTGTCGTACGTCATTTTCTATCGTTGTTGCTGATTATTTGGCAAAAAAATAACCGTTACAGATTGGCTCCGTAACGGTCGTTGTTGCTTGCTGGTCTTATCGCTTTACTCCATGTCTTTTGCTACTTGGAGCATCTTGGTTTGTATCTTCATCATGCGGCTGACTTGCTTTGAAGAAAGAGATTTACTTTTCTGTGCTTTTTTAAGGCTTTGTTCCAAATCTTTAGCTTTCTCCATCATGTCTGGATATTCGGTCATGGCACTAAGGTCATCATTTTTCAATTTCTTCAAGACTTTAATGGTCTTATCTACATAATCCTCATAGTCATCCAGTACCTTATCCCAATCTTTATTATCGGAATTCGACATGCTTTCACTATCAGAGTCAGTATCGGTGTCTGAGTCTGATGTCGAAGTTGACGATGAATATTCTAATTTTTCAATCTTCTTGCTGGTTACAAAGAATGTTGCTGCCGTTTCGGGTATTTTCTTGCCACCATGTATAGTAATCTCGAATGAAATCCAGTTTTCACTATTGGTTGTCATCATGTCTTTAAGAATGCCGTCCGAAGTGCTTTCGCTTTCTATATCTGTGAAGTCAGTTATAGGAGTACCATTTTTATCACAGACAGTAAGATAAAGTGGTCCAGAACTTCCGTCATTCAAGCCATAATCATTCGGATCACCTTTGCTTACAGATTTAATCTTTACTTGTATCTTTCCCTTACCACTATTATAAGAAACGGCAGAGTTACCTTTAAAATCAAATGTGTAAGTTCCATCTACTATTTCCAATACTTCGGACAGATAACCTTTAACTTTGCTCTCGTTGGGGGTTAACTCTATCTTTTGGTCAAATTGCTCATACTTGCTTCCCCCTCCACTACAATTACGCATTACTAAAAATGCTATAACAACAACGGCTATGACCGCAATAATAATGTGTTTCTTTTTCATTTTACTTTTGTTTTAATTTGTTTAAATGGTTAATATGTACTGATTATTTTATGAGTTTTATACTTGCCTATCAAGGCTTTCTTTTCTTTTAAATACTGTACTGAATAGGTTGTTACTAGTAGATAATCACCGTTAATCATCCGATGCATAATCAAGCTGTTATCTTTTATCAGCATGGAGATGATAGGAGTAACCGATAATTCCGCCTTATCAGATGTCAGACCAACGACAAGGATTGATTTTCCTTTTACTTGCACGCTATAGTCATCCCAATCGTCTTTCTCTTCATTTTCATAACTCATGTCCATAAAGAGTTCATCTCCTTGTTTTACAAGGTTGTCAAAATCGAAATAGGAATGACTGCCGTCCTTTTCCTGCAAGCGCATCGCCTCTAATGAATCGAATGTCTGTCCCCATAAAGAGAATGAAGCAGCCGATAATAGTATGACTAATAATAGTTTATTCATGTTTTCAAGTAGCTTAATCAAAACAACGCTTAGTATAACTAAGCGCAAATATAAAACCTTTTTGTTAATTTATCATGTATTTACAGGTTGTTTTATGAAAACCGATATTGATAAGTTCGTAATTAATAGAATTCGGGAAATGCGAAAAGAGAAAGGCTTCTCTCAACGAGGGATGACCGAGTTTTTGCATTGCTCTGTCGGGTTTATCGGACAGGTCGAAAGTCCGAACCATGAAACCAAATACAGCGTTTATCAGATTTATCAAATAGCAAAGGAGTTCGAATGCTCCGTTGCAGATTTTTTCCCTCCAACGATTCCCGAAAATCCTTAAACTACAGGCGGAGATTTATTCTGCTTTTCTTTCATACTTAATTACTTTCAAGCATTACTCCGTTTCACCCATATATGACAAGCAGTCAGGCTTTTGTGTACACTAAGTTTGAGAAAAATAAGTGGAGAGTATAATCAAAGAGGGGCGTCAGGTGTCAGTTTCGATTATTGGCAAATAATTTGAGCATAAGAGCATGATTTTCAGACCAAAAACATGACAGGGCGTCAGATTCAACAAGAGAGCTTAATCTTTTAGCATCTTTCTTATCCCCTCAATAACTGTGTCCGCATCATGATTTTGATTAAGGTAAGCCTGCATAATTGCCCGTATTTTCTTCATTTGCTTGCCCATTGCACCCTTTGTTTTATCTTCATAAAGTTTCATGTCTTTGATTTCCTGCTCGATGCTTTTTAAATCGAAATTATGATAACGAATGATACACCATAGACCATAATCGACAATATTGCTTATCTGCATGGTATCGGATTGGGGAATATTAGAATTGAATATTTTGTCAAATTGGGTAAGGATGATATTCTTAGAAGCATTCATTACAGAATGATAGTCTGTATTTTCAATGCCTAATTCCTTTTGTATCTTACGCTTATTTTCCAACTTCACTTCGAAACGAGTCTTGCCTTTGAAATAATCAAGAATGGATGCTGCATTGCCTGTCATATTTAGGAATGGTTTGTTTCGGGAAAGGTTAATCTCTACTTCCTTATTATAAATGCTGATAGATTCTCGGCAATCCTCGGCTTTGACATTTCTTGTAAAAAGGATTGCATCTTGATAACGATTCCATTTATATCGGCGGTAATCGCCTGTACATTGATTGAGCATGTTTAGAATTTCGGGGGTTAGCTCTAAATCTATATCTTGGGTTACATGCAATTTATTGAAATAGCTATCTTCTATGATACTGTCAATATCTAATTTGCAGATGCCGAGCATTTCGATATTGGATAAGCATTGATTAAATGTTCGCTCTGATATTAATAAGGGATAGTCATCAAGAAGTATTTTAGATGAAAATTCGATGGTCATACGATTGGAACGATAGTTTGTTTTTATACGCAATTCAAAAGGGGTTATATCATTATGTCCTTGTGAATGAAACTCAACAGAAATGAGCTCGCCTATTGCGGTATCAACATCATGCTTAAATACCTCATCATTTATATTCGAAATGTATTTTGATTTAGTTACCAACTTAATAGTATCAAATTTTAAATGTATATTATTGCTGTTCATATTATCTTTTATAATATTTATCAGCAGGTTGCCTAATTGAATACCGTTCCCCGATTTAATAAAGTGTACAAATACAAAAATGGCGAAACCGTATAGCTTCGCCATTTTAATGCTTTTCAACTAGCGTAAGAAATCTACTGTATATTTTCGATTACCTTATCAATCGCATCAAGACTGTAAGAATCGTCCAAGAATGTCCCCTCTCTTGAATATGATTTGCGATGATTTACTTCTGGAACCACATCGTTAACTTCTGTCGCTCTTTTTGCTGAAAAAAAATCATCAACAGTCATATCTGTTTTACCAGTAGGGGTAATTACTTGCGGTTCCTCAGCAATAGGCTGTCTGCCTTTGATGTAAAAAACGTAACCTGCCGAAGTGCGTTTTTTCTTTAGTCCGAGAGCTTGCAAACGTTTAGAAAAAGTCGTCTTGGAACATGGATGATAATTGCTGTTTTTACAGTAAAAATTGTATTCATCAAATAAATGTTGCAAGGAAATTATTTCTTCATTATCAGACACATAATTATTTTCGTCCAGAAAAGATGCTACAGAATCGCTTTCCACTTTGTAATCCTCAAGCGCATCATCCATTTCTTGGGCGTGTGAGAACTTACCTTGCGCCATTAGTCTCTTTGCACCCTCTATTATCCATGACAACACTCCATCAGCTTCTGCTTCTACTATTTTATGTTCTAAAGATTCATCCCTAGATTCTCCTTTAAAGCATTTAGTGAAAGGAATAATTGCAAAGCGGTCATAGTATGCCTCGGACTTTTCTGCGTTTTGAGGAAGAGAGTTTGCGGAGAACAATAGTTTGGCATATCGGTACATATCATATTCTTCGCCATATAGCTTCCTTACAGAAATTATATCGCCCGCAACAATTTGTTTAAATGTTGAAGTGGAGAATTTACCATCAAGCTCGTTACACAGGTTCAAGAGCTTATTTTCAAGATTGGCTGCGCTGCGACTGTCTTCCTTACACAAAGAAGCTAATGAATGGTGCGAAACGTTTTCTCTCCCAAGGATTGTAGATATAATATTCATTAGTGTTCCTTTTCCATTTCGTCCTTGCCCTAAAAAGATCATAATCTTCTGAAAGTTTTTATTAGGAATGAAAATAGAGCCGACGAATTCCTGTACCACTGCTTGTAAATTTCTAGGCAAAATATCATCTAAAAATTTTTGAAACATTGGGTATAATGATGTCGGATTGTAAGAGTGCTTCAATACATAAGTAAAGAAGTCGTCTCGGTCGAATTTCTTCAATTCAACCGTTTTCCCATCGAATTTTATTGTTCCGCTTTGCGTGTTTATCTTAACGGTGTTCGGGTCTTCTTGCAAATACATATCTTTAACTAGATAGCGGAACTGCTCGTACATATCATCGGCAAATTTGAAATTATATGCTTTCGATTCTGGTACTTGTCCGAGTTTGGCAATAGCAGATAAGTATTGCATTATTTGCTTTTTACTTATCTGTTGCCAATGCATTCCAGTAAAAATATAATGCTTGCCAGCATGCCATTTGAATCCGTATCCTGCCTCATCTGAAAGAGATAAAGCTGTCCTGACGATGCCTACAAGAGATACTTGCGCTTTAAACTTGGACGGACTACTGGCAAACGTAATACCTCTATCTTGTCCAAGTTTACACATACAGTTAAAAGCTATCCTGATTTCTTCGTTCATAATAATCAGCGATTTAAGATTATACCAACTTGTTGTACATCTTTATCACGAAAGACAGACTTTCTACCGATTTTTATACAAGGAAGTTGTCCTGTAGCCACTAAACGATGTAGTGACGAAAGCGACACTCTCAATTCATCTGCTGCTTCATTCCTTGTTAAATACTTCGGTGCAGTCTTTTCCTGCGCCTTGTTATCTGCCATGGCATTAGCTACAGCCAATTCTACTTCCGACCGTATTAAGGTGCGGAGCTCCTCTTTTTCAAAAAGAATAAAATTTGTCATACACATAATGTATTAATAATTAATATTTTATTATCTTTGAATTCTAATTATCTGCGCAGAATATTTGAATCCGAGAGCAAATCTATATATAAAATAATTAACGAAAATTAAGAAATTGGCTTTTCAGAAAAGGTTTCATTTTCCAGCTCCCGATTTTCGGCACCTAGAGAATTTAACAGTATTTAACCGTGAAATCTTTAACTTACTTTAACTGTATTTTACTGCAAAAGAGGGACTGTGAGTATAGTTTTTTAGAGTAAAATGGAGTTTTACTTAAATTTGTCTCTATGGATAGTAAGTAGATTATTGGTATATGGCGGATTGTTTCGGAGAGAGTTCAATGAGTGGTTATATTCCGATATGACCCTTAACTGGGTATCGAAGTCTTATGTCGAAAATCACTTTTATAAAAACAAAAGAATCAGGAGCCCATAGGGGTGCCCGATTTGTGTATTATGGGAATATCCCAATATTTTACAAAAAATAATATCTTAATTTGATTACTCTATGTGAGTGTTTTTACCTTTGTTTTTCTTGAAATTATCTTTATCACTCCAAAAATTCCAACAATCTTTTATTCTAGCTTTGGAAAATTTCATTTGCTAGTCTATACTTGGGGAAAGAACATCACATTTTAAAAGCTTTTTTAAATCTTCTTCTTTATCTGCACATAACCTAAAGAAGCCATCGCCTTGACGTTTCAAGATAGAGTTAATTACAATAGCTGACAATAAAGGTCTGCCCTCTTGTAATTCAAATTTCGAGATTCTATCTAAATAATCAGACAACTCATTTACATGTTCATTATATTGCATCTCCAAACCTAGATTAGCTATATATGACAGTGGCTGATAAGCTATTGTTCGTTTTGCTGCAGCAAACTCAATAAGTTTAAGTCTTATCTTTTTCTCTCTTGGACGTAATTCAATTATTTCTTTGGAGCTTTCCATTTAAGGTGTAATTTGTATTTCGGGTAAAGTTAAAGAATCATTTTGTTAGTCAGATATAAATGAGCTGTTTTTTTAATTTTTTTTCGGCAGATAGTTATTCATAAAAAAAGGAAGGGAGAAAGGGGAGAAAATACTATATATAATGGAATCCTGAAAAACCGAGTAACTAATAGATATAAATCTAATATTTAATATTTTAGAGCTACTATTAAGTACACTGACAGTTAAATTGTGATTACCACCTATCATCAATATTTAAATGTTTTCTAATCTGTTTTTTCAGTTTTTCAAATGACTCTTCATGTTTTATTCTTTCTTTCTCAAATATCCTAAATAATGTCACATGCCTAAAATCATTTGTTAAAACTTCTTTGCTTGAACCTTCCTGGTTAGTAGATGCTCTAAAATACTCTTTAACAAGAGTCTCTAATAATATTCTTAATTTGTTATGGATATTTTCTTGTAAATCTTTACCTATCTGATAAGCAGTTTCTTGTACATCGTTAGGTAAAAAAGGGTTAGTGGCAAATGCTCTCAAGGTTTTATAAAACCGTTCATATTTAGCTGTGAAAAATATTCTATATACATTAAACTTATTATTAGTTAAGCAGATTTGATAATATTTTTGTCGAGCTCTATTGTCTACCTCAAAAATTAGACTATCATATGTATTTAAGTTTCCTTTTACAAAAACAAATTCATAGATATCGTTCTCTAAAAATTGTGTCCATCCAGAAATGTTAAAATTGAGCTCTTGATATTTGTCTGACTCATTATCAATAGTAATAAATCCGAAATCTCTCAATACTAAATCAACATTATAACTGAATAAATTCACATAATCTAAACCATTATCCACAGAATTTTCATTCTCATTTATAAATGATAAAAAATCACTAAATATTTCAGTTTGCTTTTTTATCAGCTCTGTTCTTTTGGGTTGTAGGATTGTTGATTTTGCTCTCATATAAGTAAGAATAGCAATTGTAGAACCAATTACATAAAATAAAATGGTCACAATATCTTTCATCTCTGTTAAATTCATGCTCATACAGTTATATGGTTTTGGATTAAGCTTTGCTGATTAAAGATAGTCAATATCTAATAAAAGAAGACAATAGTCTCCACTAAATATCATAATATCTACATCATTCGAGATAAGAGCAAGAAGAGATAGGTAATGCCCAAAGAGCGTTAGCTCTTCATACTGTTGGGCACCGTGGGCTCTCTGGGAGTCCACAGCCTAACTGATAAAATTGTGGGCACTTCGAATAAAAATCGAACCGCTAAACTTATTCGAAAAGAAAGAAAACTGGAATATTTAAAAGTATAAACTGCTATATTATAGCACATAATACGGGATATTATCGAAAATATCCGAATGGGCACCAAATCGGTCACTAAAAAGAAAAAGCCTCCGTAAGTTTTTGTCTTACAGAGGCTTTCTTTAGTCATTTGTGGTGCCACCAGGAATCGAACCGGGGACACAAGGATTTTCAGTCCTTTGCTCTACCAACTGAGCTATGGCACCATAATTATCGTTTTGTGTTTGCGTGTGCAAAGATAGGATATTTTTTATACTAACCAAAAATATCATTAAAAATATTTTAAATACAGATATCTGCTAGTATTTGTTTTATCAAAAGATTTATCATGTATTTGTTAACAAGAAAATTACACTTTGCAGTATTTATATAAGTATTTTCATTTAACTAAAAACTTACAAAATTTATCCACTATAAAGCCTTTACTCCAATACCTATTATAGGAGAAAGTACTCTATAGATAATTGAATCTTTATTCCTTAATAGAATCCCATCCCTGAGCTTTCAACTCAATCTCTCCTCCGTCACGGGTTTCAAGCAGTAATCCGTAATCGGCTTTTGTGATATGACCTATTACATGTACACCCTTTATTTTCGATACCTTTTCGTGCAGATATAGAGGAATAGTAAACAATAACTCATAATCTTCACCGCCATTCAATGCAACCGTAGTCACATTCATATTGAACTGCTCAGCCATCATTGCCGTCTGATAATCAATGGGGACTCTCTCTTCAAACACACGACACCCTACCCCACTCTGCTTACAGATATGCTTCAATTCAGAGGATAAACCATCAGAGATATCGATCATCGAAGTAGGAACGATCGCTTCTTCTGATAAAAATCTCACAATATCTTTACGGGCTTCGGGTTTCAATTGACGCTCGAGCAGATACTCCTTTCCGGTAAAATCGGGCTGGAAATTTTTCTCTCCATCATATACCACTTTTTCTCTCTCTAATAGTTGAAGTCCCATAAATGCAGCACCTAAATCTCCCGATACGCAAATAAGATCGGTGTCTTTGGCTCCATTACGGTAAACAATCTTTCCTTCTTCTCCCTCTCCTATACAAGTAATGCTGATAGTCAGCCCTGTAAGCGAAGCCGAAGTATCTCCGCCAATAACATCTACGCCATATTCCTGGCATGCCAAGTATACCCCTTCGTAGAATATTTCTATATCTTCAACTGAAAAACGTTTCGAGATTCCCAGCGATACAGTTATTTGTTTCGGCTGCCCGTTCATAGCATAAATATCAGAGAAATTTACCACCGCCGATTTATATCCCAGATGTTTCAACGGAACATAAATAAGATCGAAATGTATGCCTTCGAGCAACAGGTCAGTAGTTACCAACGTCTTTTTATTTTCAAACGAAAGAACAGCGGCATCATCCCCTACCCCTTTTTCTGAACTTTTATTCTTTAATTCTATATTTTTTGTCAGGCGATCTATCAATCCGAATTCACCCAGCTGAGATATTTCTGTACGTTTCATTTGTAGTAATTTTTTAAATAGAATACAAAGTTAACCTTTTGTTCAAATAGCATGTCACTATTGTAAAATCAAACTTCAATTTTCTTAAAAAATCTATAATATATTAATATCTTCTTCTTATGCTCTGGTCCGTATTAAGAAATATGTTAAATTTGAAACTGCTTATCGACATCAATTATAATGAAAAATCATATAACATCATTATCATGAAAAAGTTACTCTTAATTTTATGCTTATTAGCAGGCATGATCGCTCTTTCCAGCTGCAGCGACGATAACGACAAACAACCGGATCTCGGATTTGGTGACTTACCAGCCTCCTCTCAGGAATTTTTAGCCCAATATTTTCCTGACAATAAGGTAGTATCTGTTAGTTTTGATTTCCCTATCTCCCTGATAGAAAAGTCTACAGGAGGAAATACAAGCCAGGAAACAATATATATATATGCACTCCTGGAAGGGAATACCTCTGTTGCTTTTTCCTACAATAATGGAGATTGGATCGAAATATTCGCCCAAAACGGAATCCCCGTATCAGCTACTAAAATACTGGATGAGTATGTTTATCAAAAACTAACCGAAAAAGAACCCCAGGCCAAAATAACAACGCTTACCGCTTTTTATGATCATAGCATAATGATATGGTTAAATAATGGTAACAGTTATGCACAGACTGAATTACTCGCATATAGCGGTAAAACATTAGCCGAAGCCAATATTACAGATAATAATGTTGTAACTAAAGTCACTGATTTTTTGAAACGTAATCATATTGGATTAAATAGTAACCTATTAGGACGTATTTTTAAAATAACCGAAACAGAAGGAACAGCCTATCGCTTGTTCATGGGGAATATAGTTGTTATCAGTTTCGATGAAGATGTTGCCTGGATACACGCTGAAATAAATGACTATGTAGATAACAGTAGTATAAAGAGTGCCGAAACTCTATTGAGTACAATAGCTGAAAATGAGATGCCTGCGAGTATTTCCGACGCTATAAAAGGACAAAGCAACCTGGGAGGAATACGCATCATAGCTTTTTACGGAGACGGAAATTACGGACTTCGTTTCAAAAATAAAGATTTACTGGTAAATGAAAATACTGGTATTGTCCCTCCTCCAGTTAATGCCGCAGACAAACTAATGTCAGACTATTATGATATAATATCATACAAACATGTATATCCTGACGGATTAACTCTAGTGGGAGCCTATGAATACAATTCTACCTTCTTGTATGAAGGAAAAGACAACGATGTAACTATTGAGGTGGATATGGATGGTAATTGGATTAAAATCAATGCATCTTACATAGAAAATGGTAAGGTTGTTTATATAAGCCTACCATCAGAAATTGTTAAAGAACTCCCTGTTACAACGACAAATTATCTGAATAATAATTATAAGGATAAAGAAATTTATTCCCTTATACACAACAGTAAAGGATATACAGTATATGTAGAGAAAAAATACATGTTATATTTTAATGAAGATGGCAGTTACAGGACAATGCTGGAAATTACGCAATAATCTGTAATAAAAATACAACAATGGGATTTAGTTGAAAAAACTAAGTCCCTTTTTTATGTAAAGTATTAAGCTTATCTTTGTATGCATTTTACAAAAATGTAATGAAAACAAGGACTTCTACAGGAACAGCATTCACAATATTATCTATGCTCGCGGTGTGCCACATGCTCAATGACATGTTGCAATCCATTATTTCGGCAGTCTATCCACTGTTAAAGGATTCATTACTCCTCAATTTCACTCAGATAGGGCTTATTACACTTGTTTTTCAAATGTCGTCTTCTATTTTCCAGCCTGTTATTGGTTTGATTACTGACAAAAAGCCCCAGCCTTACTCACTTCCCATAGGCATGACATTTACAATGGTCGGAATACTATCTCTATCTCTGGCCGGGAGTTTTATACATGTTCTTATTGCTGTATTCCTAACCGGATTAGGTTCTTCTGTATTCCATCCTGAAGCTTCAAGGTTGGCCTACATGGCATCGGGAGGAAAACACGGGCTAGCTCAGTCATTATTTCAGGTAGGAGGTAATTTCGGCTCATCCATCGGACCTTTATTAGCATTATGGATAATCACTCCGTATGGACAACAAAATATAGGCTGGATGTCATTAATCGCATTGGTTTGCATTGGCGTCATGCTGGTTATCAGCAAATGGTACAGGGCTAATTTGTACAGATTGAAACCAGCTGTTGGTGAAAACAATGCCATAACAGATAAAAAGATTACTTATTCGTCTAAGAAGGTAGCATTCGCTATCTCTATACTTTTGATTCTTATATTTTCCAAATATGTCTACATGGCAAGCCTTACCAGCTATTATATGTTTTACCTCATAGACAAATTCCAGCTGTCGGTGCACGATGCGCAATTATTCCTATTCGCTTTTCTGTTTGCCGTTGCCTTAGGCACCATTATAGGCGGACCTGTAGGTGATCGCATCGGCCGTAAATATGTAATATGGGCATCAATACTGGGTACTGCTCCGTTTGCGCTTATTATGCCTCATGTAGGACTGGTGTGGACTTGTATATTCAGCATCTTCATTGGGTTGATATTATCTTCGGCCTTCTCAGCAATACTTGTATATGCGCAGGAGCTTGTCCCCGGAAAGGTGGGATTGATAGGCGGGCTATTTTTCGGCCTGGCTTTCGGTATTGCAGGTATAGCCTCGGCAGTATTGGGTAAAGTCGCAGATAATACAAGCATACAATATGTATACAATATCTGTTCATACCTGCCGCTTTTAGGATTGGTTGCCGCTTTTCTTCCTAACACTAAAAAAGTATAAGTGTTATTTCGCAATTCTTAATTTGAGCTTAAATCCCCGTTCTGCGATATATACACCACAAAGTATAAACACAGAGCCTGCAAGAGCAATGATTGTAATATGCTCATTGATGACTAATGCCGATGTGAGAAGTGTTACAAGCGGAGTAAAGTAAATATAGTTGGATGTCTGTACAACCCCCAGTTCTTTCACTGCTGTGTTCCAGGTAATAAAACATAGTAACGATGCTATCAGACCGAGAAATGCAAGATTCGCGATAATCACTGGTTCAGCCAGAAGTTGCAGATGCACATCGCCATAACCTACAGCAAGGAATGGTAGCATGGTAACAATTCCATAAAAGAATACCTTCCGGGTAATAAACAGTGTGGAATAACCTTTTTGCAGCTTTCTCAGAATAATACTGTAAAATGCCCACGACAAAGCGGACAATATAGTCAGTATATCACCTAAAGGGTTTATTTGCAGAATAAACTTCCCGTTGAAGACAACAAATGCTACTCCTGTAAGAGCTATTAATGATCCTATGAACAGGTGACTTTTAAGCTTCTCTTTCCTGTAAATCAGATAAGACAGAAAAGCTGTAAATATAGGTGCTGTACAAATGATCAACGATACATTCGAAGCCAATGTGAGCCCCAAAGCCGTATTCTCAAATATAAAATAAAGCGACCCACCACCCATTCCGGCAGCCACACACAATAATTCATCTTTCCAGTTATTGGCAAATAATGCCCGTCTTCCTATAAACCAGATACCGATATAGGCAAGCGAAAACCGGTAAAGAAGTATCTCCACCGGAGAGAGTCCATAGCCGATCAATACCTTGGTGGATACAAAAGTAGTACCCCACACAATAACCGTAAAAATAGCAATGGTATGGTACCAATATCGGGATCTTGTTGTCAGCATAAATATACTATCTTGTCATCTTGAACGGAGTGAAAGATCCCCTTCTATTAAGAGATTCTTCACTCCGTCCAGAAACAACGTTCAACGGAACGTAGTGTAGTCAATGACAAAGGATATAAAAATATCACCTTTATATTATAAGTTTAGTCTCTTTATCACCTCCTGCATGATGAAAGCCATCTTAGGCTGTGCTATCTTGGCAGCTTCCTGCACATCTTCGTGCGTTACTTCCACTATCTTGCCGATAATACCTATATCGGTAATAATAGAGAATGCCATCACCTTTATACCTGCATGGTTGGCCACTATCACTTCCGGTACAGTAGACATACCCACAGCATCGCCACCTATGATACGGAACCAGTTATATTCAGCCGGAGTTTCGAATGTAGGGCCTTGTGTACCCACATATACACCATGCTGTAATTTTATATTGTTATTCTTTGCTATTTCCATAGCCATCAGGCGCAGATCTTTATCATAAGCGTTACTCATATCCGGGAAACGGGTTCCCAGTTCTTTATAATTCTTACCACGAAGCGGATGCTCAGGGAATGTATTGATATGGTCGTCAATAAGCATGATATCACCTATATCGAAGCTACCATTCATTCCTCCTGCCGCATTCGATACAAACAGGTATTGGATAGACAGTGCCTGAAATACGCGAATAGGGAATGTTACCTCTCGCATATCATACCCTTCGTAATAATGAAAACGTCCTTGCATGGCCAATACTTCTTTTCCCCCCAGCTTTCCGTAAATAAGCTTTCCACTGTGGCCTTCCACTGTAGATACAGGGAAATTAGGGATGGTTTCGTACGGGATTTCTTTCTTATCGCTTATCTCGTGAACAAGCTCTCCAAGTCCTGTTCCAAGAATGATAGCAATCTTAGGCAGAGTAGGTAACTCACCTTTTATAAATTTTGCGGTTTCCAGTATTTTCTCTAACATGTTTTAATATTTTATCTTTAAAATCATTCTCATCGCTCATAAATGTAATCTCGACAGGCAGATAGTATAAACTTTCTTTTATTTCCTCATCTATGTCCTCTCTAAGCACAAGACGGGCTGCATCTTTCTCGGTTACAATTATTATTTTGTTATCCGACAATATCCCTTTAAAACGTTCGGAGATATACCGTATATCCTTCACCCTGAAATTATGATGGTCGGGATAAGTTATCATATCTATATCCTTAGTATAATCGGATAATTTCTTTATTATCATATCCGGAGAAGCGATCCCCGTAGCCAGTAAAACACTTTTTCCCTGAAGGCTATCCAAAGGTAATTGTTTAATTCCATTTCCAAAAACAGGTTTCAGGTTATTATAAGAAAATTGTGTAAAGTACAATCCCTGATATGGAAACGCATTGATATCATGCGATATAATACGGAAATCTATCGGTTGCAGTTCTTCCGGGCATTTGGTCACTATTATTATATTCGCATCCCTGAGGTGTGAAGGCGATTCCCTCAATCGTCCTGCGGGCAAAAGCGTGTCTTCGTAAACAGGACGGTTAAAATCTGAAAGTATAACAGTATATGAAGGTTTTACATACCTGTGCTGGAAAGCATCGTCTAATAAGATTACTTCAGGCGGATTCTCCAACGAAAGCATTTCTTTTATACCCCTTCTCCTGTTTCCGTCCACAGCGACTATCACATCTGGAAATTTACGTTTTATCTGATACGATTCATCTCCCAACTCCAGACTGGTAGATTCGGATGTGGCCAATACAAAACCCTTCGATTTTCGCTTATACCCCCTGCTCAGTACCCCTACCCTGTATTTATCTTTCAATACATTTATCAGGTATTCGGTATGCGGGGTTTTCCCGGTTCCTCCCACTGTAATATTTCCGATGCAGATGACAGGTACGTCAAACTCTTCCCGTTTAAATATTCCCCAATCGAAAAACTTGTTACGTATGTATACACCAATCCCATACAACCACGAAAATGGTAGCAACCACTTATTTATATGTATTGGTTCAGTGTTAATCATCCGATAAATATAGGTATTTTATTTAAATTAATTATAATCTCCACATTGAAGATAGAATAACCGCGTCAAAAGCAGCCTTTTTGATTATGTTTACTCCTTTTACAATAGAATCGCTTCTTCCGGATACAGCCTGCTCTTAGCCATTTTAACAAAAATGTAACGAATGTAATGAAATCATCAATCCTCTATTCTTTACCCTAAACTGTCACATCAATATATTCTCCGTTTTCCCTTGCGCTATTCACTACTTTTTCGGGGAATCCCTTTTTTTGTAGCCTTTCTTTAAACC